>NZ_CM149663.1:4950000-5545508 GCF_056173225.1 Peribacillus sp. QJM3NY_7 | reverse complement strand
ACTTATCCCTCCTTTGCAAAAAAAATTTTATTGTATCTAAATGTATAGGCACAAATAAACTCATCGATTGCCGTCTTCATATTAATTTTGACAGCAAAGGTTCGGTGAGCTGTATTAAGGAATTTTTGTGTTGTGTAATGTGAAGTGCCCAAAACTATATCTTGCGCTGTACAACCTTTGTACAGACTACATCTGGTGAGCCAGTGCAGATTTGAATGTTTATTCATCAACAGGTATTTTAAGAAATATATAATAAAGAAGAAAAAAGAGTTTTCGACAATATCCACCATCTGTGGACAGATTAATATACACAGGTCGGATAAACTATCCACAAGTTATTCACAGTCTGTGGATAAACGTTACCTGTTGATAAAGTTATTCAGAGTGAAAACACAAATATAATATCAGAAATTCAGGCGTCTTGCAATGGGTTAGAAAACTTTATCCACAACTTACCGGGCTTGTGGGAAAAACTTTTCCACAGGCCATTGTTATGTGCAAAAGTCTCTAAAATGGGATGTGGATAGAAAAAAACATGTCGAATTTTATCCACAGACCATGATTATAGGCTCGAATTAATTTGAGATGAACCAGGTGTTCAAGCCGGAAGACCTGCATGGGGAAAGATCGAAAGGGATTCAGGTTCGTTCTTATAATTTGTCGAATGGTGTGTCGAAAGGGAGGATTACTTGCGAATCTCATATTCATGCCCATGGATAAAATGATGGAAATTTGCCCTTCCCCAAAAATTTCTATATCAGTTCGGAGCAAAATCATTTACAATAGGCTAGGTAGTAAAAAAAGGCCTACTGGACATTGAGCATTAAAAAAAGAAATTTTTTATGGATGAGGTTGACAAGTAGAAACCTCCATCTATATAATTGTAAAGACTGTCTTTAACTGTTATTCCTCAGGGAGGTGTCATATAATGAAAAGAACTTATCAACCGAATAACCGCAAACATAGTAAAGTTCACGGTTTCCGTGCACGTATGAGCACGAAAAACGGACGTAGAGTAATCGCTGCACGTCGCCGTAAGGGCAGAAAAGTATTATCTGCATAGACCACTGAAAAGTCTCAGTGGTCTTTTTTCGCAAAATAAGGGATTTACTGAGACTCAATTCATGTAATGAAGGTGTAAAAATGAAAAAAAAGTTAAGGATTAAGAAAGAGGATGAATTTCAGCTTGTGTTTAAAAAAGGTGAATCTTCTGCTAATCGGCAATTCGTTGTCTATGTCCTTGAAAAGCCGGGTCAGGATCATTTTAGGATCGGCCTTTCTGTCAGTAAAAAAATCGGGAACGCCGTTATGAGAAACCAAATCAAAAGATACATACGGCAAGCGTTTTTGGAATTGAAAGAAGATATAGAAGAGGGTAAGGATTATATTGTGATTGCTCGAAAACCAGCGGCGGAGATGGACTTTTTCCAGGTGAAAAGCAGCTTGATACATGTCCTGAAACGTTCTAAATCACTAAACTTTAAAATGAAAAAACAATAAAGTCCCCTTAATATCGAATAAGACTCCTCGTATCATATGGTTACTTAAGTAAGATGACATAGAAAATTCCGATTGTAACTGTGGAAAAAGTGGATTACTTTTCCTTGAAATCTTCTAATAAACAGTTCACAATTGTTTCAAAAAAGATTGATTGCAGTTAGGAGGAAATTACGGTTGAAAAAACGAATATTACTCATTATTGGACTAGCCTCGATAATGATGCTGTTGGCAGGGTGTACGGAAATTAAAGAACCTATTACTGCGGATAGTGAAGGTTTTTGGAATTCATACATTGTCTATCCATTATCAGCCCTGATCATCTGGCTTTCCGAAGCATTCGGCGAGAACTATGGTTTGGGAATCATCGGCGTTACACTGATCATTCGCCTGGCATTGCTTCCATTAATGATCAAACAGGTGAAAAGCTCGAAAGCCATGCAGGCCATTCAGCCTGAAATGAAAGAACTTCAAGCTAAATACAGCTCAAAAGATGCTGCCACACAACAAAAACTACAGCAAGAAACAATGGCCCTATTTTCGAAATATAATGTGAATCCATTGGCGGGGTGTTTGCCGATATTGGTGCAAATGCCGATTTTGATCGGATTTTACCATGCAATCAGCCGTACGGAAGAAATTGCTTTACATAGTTTTCTTTGGTTTGATTTAGGTTCCCCGGATCCTGTTTATGTTTTACCGGTCGTTGCAGGTATCACGACTTTCATCCAGCAAAAGATGTCCATGGCTGGAATGAATTCGAATCCACAAATGGCGGCACAAATGACGATGATGCTTTACATCATGCCAATCATGATTGTTGTATTTGCTATTAATTTCCCCGCTGCTCTTTCTCTTTACTGGGTAGTTGGTAACATTTTTGGTATCGTTCAAACATATTTCATCAAAGGTCCGGATCTTAGAAAAGCAGCTGCGGAAAACGCGGGAGGGGCAAAGAAAAAGTGAAAAAAGTGACTGCTACAGGACAATCTGTCGAAGAAGCAGTAAATTTAGCTTTAGCTCAACTGAACAGCACTAAGGATCGCGTGGAGATTGAAGTAGAAGATGAAGGAAAAAAAGGATTTTTTGGTTTATTTGGTGCAAGGAAGGCAATCGTCCATGTGACATTGCCTCCGGATCCCATTGAAGAGACACTTGGATTTTTGAAGAATGTCTGCGTCGATATGGGAGTCAATGCACAAATAAATGTCACCCGTAAAGGTAAGAACGTAACATTCCATTTATCGGGTGATAAAATTGCATTATTGATTGGAAAAAGGGGGCAAACACTAAATTCACTTCAGTATTTAGCACAGCTGGTAGCAAATCGATATTCGAAGCAGTATTTGAATATTACCGTAGATGCAGAAGATTATCGAAGCCGCCGCAATGACACCTTAATCCAATTGGCTGAAAGAATGGCAAATAAAGCCACGAAAACAGGTAAAGCTGTTTCACTGGAGCCGATGCCATCCTATGAACGTAAGGTCATCCATAATGCTCTCCTGGATTATCCAAAAATAAAAACAACCTCAAGTGGGACGGAGCCATATCGTCACTTGGTCATCACTCCACTTAAATGAACCTTCTGCTTTTAAGCAGGGGTTCTTTTTTTTAGGGATGAATGTCGAATATTTTTTTTGCGAATTTTCCATTCAACAATAAGTGACAATTTTATTATATTTTCTTGATCCTTAAAGGGGATGGAAGAAAATGAAGCGGGTGATATTTGTTATTCACATGTGGATAAGTTAAAATGGTTGTTACAGAATATGGATTAACGGCGTGTGGATAACTCTTGGAAGGAAGGAGTATCTACTTTTTTTCATGAATATACTGTGGTATTGTAGTAATTTAGGGATTCGACGATTTTATTATCAGAAAAAAATAGAACCATCAATATATAAGAGGTGAAAGCATGGAATTCGATACAATCACCGCTATCTCTACTCCCTTAGGGGAAGGGGCAATCGCCATCGTTAGAATCAGCGGTGATGAGGCCATAGAAATAGCCGATAGGATCTTTAAAGGACCAGGTGGAAAAGGATTGCTTGAAGTGAAATCACATACGATTCATTATGGCCACCTTATCCAGCCTAAAACAGGTGAAATCATAGAGGAAGTCATGGTTTCGGTCATGATGGGTCCAAAGACATTTACAAGGGAAGATGTAGTTGAAATAAATTGTCACGGTGGAATCGTTTCGGTCAATAGGGTACTGCAGCTTATTCTCTCACAAGGTGCTCGTTTAGCGGAACCTGGTGAATTTACGAAACGGGCTTTTTTGAATGGCAGGATCGATCTTTCCCAAGCTGAGGCCGTTATGGATTTAATCCGTGCTAAAACGGATAAAGCCATGAATGTTGCATTAGGTCAAATGGAAGGCCGGCTTTCGAAATTAATCCAAAGTCTGCGTCAGGAAATTTTACAGACCCTCGCTCAAGTCGAGGTAAATATAGATTATCCGGAATATGATGATGTCGAAGAAATGACGCATCGTTTATTTTTGGAAAAAGGCAGTTATGTGAAGAATGAAATAGAGAAGCTGCTTCACACGGCCCAACAAGGGAAAATACTTCGGGATGGACTTGCGACCGTTATCATAGGTCGTCCTAATGTCGGAAAATCTTCATTGCTTAACAGCTTAGTTCATGAAAACAAAGCCATCGTCACTGATATTCCAGGTACAACACGTGATGTTATTGAAGAGTATGTCAATGTTCGCGGTGTACCGCTTAAACTTGTCGATACAGCAGGAATTCGCGAAACGGAAGATATCGTTGAACGAATTGGAGTTGAACGGTCTCGTGCAGTATTAAAAGAAGCGGATTTAATATTGCTTGTATTGAACTATTCCGATGATTTCACTACTGAAGATGAGAAACTATTCCAAGCGGTTGAGGGAATGGATGTTATCGTTATCATCAATAAAACAGACCTTCCACAAAAAATCGATATGGCAAAAGTTAAGGAAATGGCTGCATCCCATAAAGTCGTTACGACTTCATTACTGGAAGATCGAGGGGTCGATGAATTGGAAGAAGCGATCGCTTCTTTATTTTTCGAAGGTTCTTTAGAAACGGGAGACCTGACCTATGTGTCCAATGCAAGGCATATAGCTTTGCTTGGGCAGGCATTACAGGCTATCGAAGATGCAATTGATGCTATTGAAATGGGTACGCCGGTTGATTTGGTTCAAATCGATTTCACGAAAGCATGGGAGTTACTTGGAGAAATCATTGGCGAAAGCGTTCAGGATAATTTGATCAACCAATTGTTCTCTCAATTTTGTTTAGGAAAATAAGCGTAAAAGGAGGAAAAGGATATGCAATACGAAGCAGGTAGCTATGATGTCATTGTTATTGGTGCCGGTCATGCTGGCAGTGAGGCGGGCCTTGCAGCTGCAAGAGTAGGAGCTAAAACGTTGATGATCACCATTAACCTGGATATGGTCGCCTTTATGCCATGCAATCCCTCCGTCGGCGGACCGGCAAAAGGGATAGTCGTTAGGGAAATTGACGCTTTAGGCGGTGAAATGGGAAGAAATATCGACAAGACCCATATTCAAATGAGGATGCTCAATACGGCAAAAGGTCCGGCCGTTCGTGCGCTGCGGGCGCAGGCAGATAAATTTCTCTATCAGCAAGAAATGAAAAAGACGATAGAAGACCAAGAAAATTTGACATTGATTCAAGGAATGGTAGAGGAATTAATTATTGAAAACGATGTATGTACGGGTGTCATCACTAAAACTGGTGCGGTGTACCGTGCGAAAACTGTCGTAATCACGACGGGAACATATTTACGCGGTGAAATCATTTTAGGGGAACTGAAATATTCAAGCGGCCCTAATAATCAGCAGCCTTCCATCAGGCTTTCTGAACACTTGGAGCAGCTAGGATTTGATTTGGTCCGTTTTAAAACAGGAACGCCTCCACGTGTGAATAGTTCTTCCATAGACTACAGCAAAACGGAAATTCAGCCTGGCGATGAAGTGCCTCGTGCCTTTTCTTATGAAACGACAAAGTTCATAACAGATCAATTGCCATGCTGGTTAACGTATACGAATGAGGGTACACATCAGCTCATTGATGAGAATTTACACCGTTCACCAATGTATTCCGGAATGATTAAAGGAACCGGACCGCGTTATTGTCCATCGATAGAAGATAAAGTCGTTCGTTTTAATGATAAGCCACGGCATCAAATCTTCTTGGAACCTGAAGGTCGCAATACAAAGGAAGTTTATGTGCAAGGTTTATCCACCAGTCTGCCTGAAGATGTGCAAGTGAAAATCCTGCAAACAATTCCGGGACTTGAAAAAGCGGAAATGATGCGTGCTGGATATGCAATTGAATATGATGCCATCGTTCCTACGCAGCTATGGCCTACACTTGAAACGAAGAAAATCAAAAATCTATATACTGCAGGCCAAATTAACGGGACATCCGGCTATGAAGAAGCAGCAGGACAAGGATTGATGGCCGGTATTAATGCAGGATTGAATGCAATGGGTAAGGAAGAACTGATTTTAAGCCGTTCAGATGCCTATATTGGTGTTCTCATTGATGACCTTGTAACGAAAGGCACGAATGAACCATACCGATTGCTGACTTCACGTGCAGAATATCGTTTATTATTGCGTCATGATAATGCCGATCTACGCTTAACCGAAATTGGATTCAATATCGGAATGATCAAAGAAGAACGCTACAAACGTTTCCTTATTAAAAAAGAAGCAGTTGAACTGGAAAAGGAACGATTGAAATCAAACTTCATCAAACCGACCAAAGAGGTGCAAGAAGTCATTACTGCAAGTGGCGGCAGTGAATTAAAGGATGGAATCCGTGCCTCCGATTTATTGAAAAGGCCTGAAATGGATTATTCCCATATTCAGAAGTTGGCGCCAAGTGATGTCGAACTGAGTGAAGAAGTGACGGAACAGGTCGAAATCCAGATCAAGTATGAAGGATATATCGAAAAATCCTTGCAGCAAGTCGATCGCCTGAAAAAAATGGAGAACAAAAAGATTCCAGAGAATATCGATTATGATGCAATTTCTGGTCTTGCAACGGAAGCACGTCAAAAATTAAAGCAGGTCCACCCGCTATCAGTAGCTCAGGCTTCAAGAATTTCCGGTGTGAATCCCGCTGATGTTTCCATTCTGCTTGTTTATTTGGAACAAGGTAAGATTGCTAGAGTATCTCAGTAACGGAAATACCCGAAAAGGATTGAAAAAACATGAATATTGAACAGTTCCAACAAGCACTGCTGGAGAAAGGGATTGAGCTTTCTCCTCAACAGCTTGATCAGTTTGACACGTATTATCGATTATTGGTGGAATGGAACGAAAAGATGAACTTAACAGCCATCACAGATAAAGAAGAAGTTTATCTAAAGCATTTTTATGATTCAATCAGTGCAGCCTTCTATTTCGACTTTAACGAATCCTATCGAATTTGCGATGTTGGGGCTGGAGCTGGATTCCCGAGTATTCCATTGAAGATTTGTTTCCCTGATATCCACGTCTCGATTGTGGATTCCTTGAATAAGCGAATTTCTTTTTTGAATCACCTTGCGGATTCCCTGCAATTAAAGGGAGTTTCCTTTTATCATGACCGGGCGGAAACCTTCGCCCAAAAACCGGAGCATCGCGAATCCTATGATATTGTCATGGCGAGGGCGGTAGCCAGGATGTCGGTTTTAAGTGAACTATGTTTGCCGCTTGTTAAACTGGATGGGACGTTCATTGCCATGAAAGCGGCTAGTGCACAAGATGAAATGGACACAGGGAAGAAGGCCATTTTTACATTAGGCGGAGAAATCGAAGAAATTCATCCTTTCACATTGCCAGAGGAAAATAGTGAAAGAAACATCATTACTGTAAAAAAAGTGAAGAAGACTCCTAAAAAATACCCAAGAAAACCAGGGACACCGAATAAGCAGCCTATTGAATAACCTCTGTACGATAAAGTATGTTTTCATAGTAAGAGCAGAGGATTCATATATATATGGCTGGTACTTGCCCTTATTTTCTTTTACTATAAAGGTATGACCTTATTATTTTCACTTAATACTGCATTTGCCAACAAGAAGGCATTTTCGGTACAGGTTAAGACGTGTGCCCTTAGCTTGCTGATTCAGGGAAATAATTTTGGGAAAGCCGGCCGATATTTATAAAAACTGGCCGTCGACCCTCATTATTGCCTTGATGGCGCCAGTCGACATGTTTTTTACAGTGAAGGGACATATGTATAACCATGTCGGGAAATGTATGCAGGACTTGTCCTATAAATAGAGAATATGTTATTTGGGAGTTTTAAAAGGTGGTGTAGGAAGATGAAGCATCCTTTTTCGCGGTTCTTTGGGTTTGGCGAAAAAGAAGAAGAGCAACTAGAGATGGAGACACCTAGCAATAATAATGAAGAAATAAGAAAAATTTCCATTTCCGACATTGTGCCTAATCGATTTCAACCAAGGACCGTTTTTAATGACGATAAAATTGCCGAATTGGCTCAAACGATCCATACACATGGGATCATTCAACCAATTGTAGTAAGGGCTTATGGTCAGGGAAAATATGAAATCATTGCAGGTGAGCGTCGTTTCCGGGCCATGCAAAAGCTTGGCTGGGAATTGGCACCTGCTATAATCAAAGATTTCACCGATACAGAAACGGCTTCCGTTGCGCTGATAGAAAACCTTCAGCGTGAAGAACTGACACCGATTGAAGAAGCTTTGGCCTACGGAAAACTATTGGAGCTGCATAGTTTAACCCAAGAAGCCCTGGCACAAAGACTGGGAATTGGTCAATCCACCGTGGCGAATAAGCTTCGGCTGCTTAAGCTGCCGCAGGAGGTTCAGGATGCACTTCTTCAAAAGCAAATTACGGAACGCCATGCCCGCTCGTTGATACCGTTAAAGAGTCCTGAAAAGCAGTTGAAACTGCTTTTGGAAATCATCGAAAAAGGGTTAAACGTCAAGCAAACCGAAGAGCAGGTCGTCAAGCTCTTAACGGGTACTGTGCAGAAGCCGAAACCTAAGCGAAAAGCGTTTAGTAAAGACATGAGGATTGCCGTGAATACCATCCGCCAATCACTCAGTATGGTTACAGACAATGGAATAAATCTAGATGCAGAGGAAGAAGAATTCGAGGAGTATTATCAGTTCACGATTAAAATACCCAAGAAAAAAACTTGATTCCCCATCCTTAGCCCGCTTGGTAGTCTCCGATTACCAAGCTTTTTTTATTTTCTCTCCAAAACTGGCATTTTCCACCTTTAAAACATTCAACTTTTCCTGGATTTTCAATGCTTTTAGAAGTATTTCAAATTTTAAGAGGAATTTCAGAAAACGATTTCTTCCAGTAACATTCATGATAAAATAGAAGAAATAATTGGATTCACGGTAAAAATCAATAGATATAGCGTCATGAAGATAGTTGAAAGCGGGTGAATTCGTGGGTAAGATTCTCGCCATTGCCAATCAAAAGGGCGGTGTTGGAAAAACGACAACTTCTGTCAGTTTAAGTGCTTGTCTTGCATACATTGGACAGAAAGTCTTAATGGTCGATATTGACCCGCAGGGAAATGCGACAAGCGGTGCAGGTATTGACAAAGCAGATGTGGAACAATGTATTTATGATGTATTGGTTGATGATGTTGAAGCCAGTACCGTTATCATGGAAACAAAGGTGGAAAACCTATATGCTATACCTGCGACAATTCAACTTGCAGGTGCAGAAATTGAACTTGTTCCAACCATCTCAAGGGAAGTCCGATTAAAAAGGGCGTTAGAAGAGGTGCAAAGCCAGTATGATTACATTGTGATTGACTGCCCTCCATCATTGGGTTTGCTTACGCTTAATGCCTTAACGGCTGCCGATGCTGTTTTGATCCCAGTACAATGTGAATATTATGCATTGGAGGGTTTGAGTCAACTATTGAATACGGTCCGCCTCGTCCAAAAGCATTTGAACCATGATTTGAAAATCGAGGGTGTGCTATTGACGATGTTGGATGCAAGAACAAATTTAGGTCTCCAGGTCATAGAAGAAGTCAAAAAATACTTTCAGGATAAAGTCTACCAAACCATCATTCCCCGCAATGTCCGTTTGAGTGAAGCACCGAGCCATGGAGAACCGATAATTATATATGATCCAAAGTCACGAGGGGCGGAGGTCTATCTAGAATTGGCAAAGGAAGTGGTATCAAATGGCTAAAGGGCTTGGCAAAGGACTTAACGCACTTTTCAACAGTGGGGAGATCAGTAAAGATGAAATCGTGCGCGAAATCAAATTAAGGGAATTAAGGCCAAATCCTTATCAGCCCCGAAAGAGCTTTCGGCTAGAAGCTATAGAGGAATTAAAGCAATCCATCATGGAGCATGGGATATTACAGCCGATTATTGCCCGGAAAAGTATTAAGGGATATGAAATCGTGGCTGGGGAAAGGCGTTATCGTGCTGCCAAGGAAGCTGATTTAAAGACAGTTCCAGTCGTTGTGAGGGAATTGAGTGAACAGCAGATGATGGAACTGGCGATTTTGGAAAACCTGCAACGGGAAGATTTGAATCCGATCGAAGAGGCTGCCGCTTATCAAACGCTTCTTGAAAAATTGGAATTCACCCAGGAGCAGCTGGCCAACCGGCTGGGAAAAAGCCGACCCCATATTGCGAACCATGTTAGATTACTATCTTTGCCTGAAGGAATTAGGAGATATATCTCCGACGGGGAAATATCCATGGGACATGGCCGGGCATTGCTGGGTTTAAAGAAAAAAGAGATGCTCAAGCCGGTAGCGGATAAAGTCCTCAAGGAAGGTATGAATGTCAGACAGCTGGAGCAGTATATACATCAATTGAATGATACCGTTTCACGTGAAACCAAACCTAAGAAACAAGAGAAAAAAGATATCTTCATAAAGCAAAGGGAGACAAGTCTGCGTGAAAGACTAGGAACGAGCGTAACGATAAAACAAAGCAAGAAAAAAGGAAAAATAGAAATAGAGTTCTTTTCAAAAGAAGATTTAGAGAGAATTTTGAACTTGATCGATCAAGAGAACCTTTCCTCTTAGATCCCCTTATGAAAAGATCATGAAGACATATGCAGAAAATTAGGTGGATGAGATGGTATTATTAGGGGCTTTGGTGAACGGTGCCTGCATTTTAATCGGCTCGATTTTAGGAAGGTTTTTACAACATATACCTGAGAAGATTAAAGAAACGGTCATGAGCGGTATCGGTTTAGCCGTGATGGTTTTAGGCTTGCAGATGGGGTTTAAAAGCGATAATTTCCTTGTTGTCATTTTAAGTATTGTCGGCGGGGCGGTCCTCGGTGAATGGATGAATCTTGAGGGCAGGCTTAATTCTTTAGGCAATTGGATTGAACGCAGGATGAAAGCGAAGGAAGGAACCTCGATATCTCAGGGGTTTGTAACGGCTACGCTCATATTTGGAATTGGGGCGATGGCCATTATTGGTGCCCTGGATAGCGGTATCCGGAATGATCACGACGTTTTGATAACAAAGGCGATAATCGATGGATTCACAGCACTTGTCCTCGCCAGCACGTTAGGCATAGGGGTACTTTTTTCAGCATTTCCTATCATTCTTTATGAGGGATTCCTGGCGGTTTTTTCAAGGCAAATCAATACGATGATCCCATCTGCATTAATGGATTCCTTCATATTGGAAATGACGGCAACTGGCGGTGTCATGATTTTGGCGATTGGTTTGAATATTATCGGTGTCACCAAAATCAGGGTGGCGAATCTGCTTCCGGGCATAATGATCACGGCCATTCTGGTTACTTTCATGTATTATGTATAAAAAAGAAGGAAGGGGCTGGCCCCTTCCTTCTTTTTTATGAAAAAACCGATCAAAGGGTTTTTTCTTGCTTGAATGACCATGTGAAAGGAGTGATGGAAGGTTTTATTGGATAATGGTTTTGTGCTTCATAAATCCCCTCGGCAATGGTTTTCGCCATTTTTAGCACAAGATTAAGACGCGTGTTCTGCAAGACCATGAACTCCATGAATCCACTTACATTCACGATTCCTGTAATATGGGCATTTCCGACGGAAGGAAGGTCTTTATTGACCCCGGCACCCGGTTTAACTGGTCCCTGGCCAATCTGAACGATGCCGACGCTTTTCATTTTCCCCAAGCAAGCATCGATTCCGACTATAAAGGCATTGGCATGCAGCTTTTTAATTTCATTTAATTTTTCCTGTAAATTCATCGCATGTATAGGGTCATCCAGAGTACCATAAACATGGAATGAAGAAGAACTGTTTTCAGCCTTTTCACTAAGCAGAGTGCCGACAAGTGGTCCGAGTGAATCGCCTGTGGAACGGTCTGTGCCTATGCAGACGATGACGATTGGTTGAAGCTTTCCTGTTGGGAGGAGGTTGATTAATTCCTGGGAAATTTGTTTGGATGCATCCGTATCTTCATGCAGGATGCGACTTAATCTATTTTTATTATTATTAAATAGACTAGAATTCAGATTCATCGGCTCAACTCCTTTACTTTATTTGGTATTACAGTATACGGATAAAAAGGGGAAAATATACGGTATTTAACATGATGGGTGAGGGAATTTTTTGCAAAACATGCAAACAGGTGAAGGGGATATGAATCGACGTTATCCTCTACCAATTGCTTTCATCTATACTTTCTAGTAAATAATCATTTGAATGTTCGGGATAAAATTTCTAAATTCTATTAACTATATACCCATAATTTTTTTGTACAGAAACCATTATTTATTGATAAAATAGAGAAAATCTCGCTATTTCATGGTTACCTCCATGCATGGAGGGTAGAGGAATACGTCGAAGATATAATAGATTTGCTGTTATTTGCATTAGGCAGGAGGAAAATATGGATCGCATTTATGATAACGTTGCAAAAGAGATATTGGATGAAAAGATATGGCTGCTGATGGGTGAGGGGATTATTAAAATCTTCCTTGTTCTGCTGTTATCGCGTATTATTATTACAATAGGAAAGACTATTCTGAATAAATTTTTCAAAGCACGTTTAAGAAGTCCCATTCGGGTAACGGAACGCAGGGAAGCGACACTCATTAAATTGCTGGAAAATATCATTACCTATGTCATCAATTTCATTGCCTTGTTGATGATTCTGGAGATTCTTGGTCTTCATGTAATGCCATTACTCGCTGGTGCCGGTGTTCTCGGTTTGGCCATTGGATTTGGCGCACAAAGTTTGGTCAAGGATATAATTACCGGGTTTTTCGTTATCTTTGAAGATCAGTTCTCGGTTGGGGATTATATTAAAATCAATACTTTTGAAGGGGAAGTCATTGAAATCGGGCTTCGTACGACGAAAATTAAAAGCGGTGTAGGTGAATTGCACTTCATACCCAACGGCAGCATCATCCAGGTTACGAATTATTCCATTTTAAATAGTATGGCAATTGTTGATGTGACCATACCTAACGATGGATCGACCGAGCGTGCTGAGAAGGTGCTGATTGATCTTTTAAACAGTATGGAAGGCAAATACGAAGCCTTGATCAAAGCACCTGAATTTTTGGGAATTGAAAAAATCAGTCCTGAAGAAATCGTCTTTCGGATTAAAGCGGAAACAAAGCCGATGCATCATATTGAAATCAGTAGGACATTAAGAAAAGAAATAAGTGCTGCGCTTGATGCAAGTGGGATTAAATCTACGTACAATGGCAGCGAGTCATAGGAATTGGGGGGCTCATGATTATGGAAGAAAAGGAATTTGCACTTAAGGATATTGTGGAAATGAAGAAACCACATCCCTGTGGAGTGAATAAGTGGAGAATTATACGGCTCGGAATGGATATCCGGATAAAATGTGAAGGATGCGGTCATAGCGTGATGCTGCCTCGACGTGAATTCGCGAAGAAAATGAAAAAAGTTCTGCAAAAGCATGAGGAGTGATCATGCTTTTTTTTGGAGTGAAAGTAGTCCGGCGTTTCTCATGATTTACTTGTCTTTTTAGGGAGCGAAATCTATAATTGGGAAAGGTTTAGGTATTGGATGGTCTTTATAGAAGATCAGTTCTTTTCCCATATGTACGAATCATCTTGAAGGAGTGAAATATAAATGGCTTTAACAGCTGGTATAGTCGGTTTGCCTAACGTAGGTAAATCCACTTTATTTAATGCAATAACTCAGGCAGGTGCGGAATCTGCCAACTACCCTTTCTGTACGATCGACCCGAATGTAGGGATTGTGGAAGTGCCAGATCACCGTCTGCAAAAATTGACTGAATTGGTAAAACCGAAAAAAACGGTTCCGACAGCATTTGAATTCACGGATATCGCCGGGATTGTAAAAGGGGCAAGTAAAGGAGAAGGTTTAGGTAATAAATTCCTTTCCCATATCCGTCAAGTGGATGCAATTTGTCAAGTCGTCCGTTGCTTTGCAGATGATAACATTACCCATGTTTCCGGAAAAGTAAATCCAATCGATGATATCGAGGTCATCAATCTTGAATTGATCCTTGCCGATTTGGAATCTGTTGTCAAACGCATCGACCGTGTCGGAAAAATGGCCAAGCAAAAAGATAAAGCCGCTGTGGCAGAACATGAAATCCTTGTGGCTTTAAAAGAAGCATTGGAAGATGAAAAGCCTGCACGTTCCGTCGAGTTTACCGAAGAACAGCAAAAAATCGTGAAGGGCATGCATTTACTTACAGCTAAGCCGACGCTTTACGTGGCGAACGTGAGCGAAGATGAAGTGGCGAATGCTGACGATAATGAATATGTTCAGCAAGTTCGTGAATATGCCGCTAAGGAAAATGCCGAAGTAATCGTGATTTGTGCCAAAATCGAGGAAGAAATTGCAGAGCTTGAAGGTGAAGAAAAGGAAATGTTCCTATCTGAACTTGGCATCGAGGAGTCAGGTCTAGATCAGCTGATCCGTGCTTCTTATAATCTGCTTGGATTGGCAACATACTTTACAGCTGGCGTACAGGAAGTGCGGGCTTGGACATTCCGCAAAGGAATGAAAGCCCCTCAATGTGCTGGCGTCATTCACACGGACTTCGAACGCGGTTTCATTCGTGCCGAAACGGTTTCTTATACCGATTTACTTGAAGCGGGCAGTCATGGTGCCGCAAAAGAAGCGGGTAAGGTTCGTTTGGAAGGTAAAGAATACATCGTTAACGATGGCGATGTTATCCATTTCCGTTTCAACGTATAAGAATCAAAGACCCTACCATTCCATATGTAGGGTCTTTTTTATAGACTTAAATCATTAGATTACATTTAATTGTAATAAGTCGAACCGTTCGTTGCAAAGCCTCTTTAACTATGCTATAATTTTATCTTGTGAGTAATTATAAATAATTGCTCCTTGCCCAATTGGGCCGCTTAGACCAAAAGGAGGTGACAGTGATGAGAAAATACGAAATTATGTATATCATCCGTCCAAACATTGAGGAAGAAGCTAAAAAAGCTTTAGTTGAACGTTTCAACACAATCCTTTCTGATAATGGTGCGGAAGTAGAAGCAAAAGAATGGGGTAAACGCCGTCTAGCATATGAAATCAATGATTTCCGTGATGGTTACTACATGCTTCTTAAAGTTAACGCTGAAAGTGCTGCGATTCAAGAATTCGATCGTCTAGCTAAAATCAGTGAAGACATTATTCGCCACATGGCTACTAGAGAAGAAGTTTAATTCGACAATTAATATAAATTCTAATCTTGTTTCACATGAAACAAGCTTGAAACCTAGGGGTTGATTCTGATGATGAATCGCGTAGTTTTGGTAGGACGCTTAACTAAAGATCCTGAATTACGATATACACCTAATGGAGTTCCCGTAGCTACCTTTACTTTAGCTGTCAACCGTAGTTTTACGAATCAGCAAGGTGAACGTGAAGCGGATTTCATTAACTGTGTAGTTTGGCGTAAACCGGCAGAAAATGTAGCTAACTTCTTGAAAAAGGGCAGTTTAGCTGGCGTGGATGGACGTGTCCAAACACGTAATTATGAAGGACAAGACGGCAAACGCGTATATGTGACGGAGATTCTGGCTGAGAGCGTTCAATTCCTTGAACCACGAAGCAGTTCAGCGGGTGAAAGAAATGAAGGCGGTTCTTACGGTGGAGGTCAAAGAAGTTATGGTAATAACGGAAATGACAACAATTCGTATGGACAAAATCCTAATCAGAATCAACGAAGCAATAACAACTACACTCGTGTAGATGATGATCCATTTGCAAATGACGGTAAAACAATCGACATTTCAGATGACGATCTTCCGTTTTAAACAGCCGTTTAAAACGAAAATTCAAAAAAGCAGGGAGGGAAATATATTATGGCAATGGGTGGACGTAAAGGACGCGGTAAGCGTAAAAAGGTTTGTTATTTCACATCTAATGGAATCACTAAAATTGATTACAAAGATACAGATCTTCTTAAAAAATTCGTCTCAGAACGCGGTAAAATTTTACCACGTCGTGTAACTGGCACAAGCGCTAAATATCAACGTAAATTAACGATTGCTATTAAACGCTCACGTACTATGGCATTACTACCATACGTATCTGGTGAATAATAAATTGGCACGTTGAGGAGTTATCCTTAATGTGCCTTTTTTAATAAGTTTTCACTTATGCCTGTAAACCGCTGAATGGCGGTTTTTTTATTTCAGAAGGAAGTTATCCGCGCGTTTTCCTCAGAAAAAATAATCATATCCCAAAAAAGACTGTGATGTTTGAAATATCCTGGCCGTAACGGATACAATATAAAGATGGAGATAAGACATCAATCATAACAGGGGGTGAAATAAAGATGAATAGCGGGAGACGAATTGCCGAGGGCGGAGCACTTCTGGCACTATATTGCATTTTATTGTTCATCACCATTCAAATCCCACTATTGGGTATTTTCACTACTTTCTTTTTACCCATTCCATTCATACTGGTCACAATCAAACAAAAGTTATCGTGGAGCCTTGGTTACTTATTTGTAGCCTCGTTATTGTCGATCCTCATCGGGACGATATTGTCTGTTCCGCTGACCTTGCTCATGGGGGCAACGGGAATTGCGATCGGCTATTTTTTGAAAAAGGACAAACCGATGGCACCTATGTTCATAAGCGCAGTCCTTCTCTTTCTGGGGGGCATTTTATTAATGTATGCAGCTTCAGTTTTGATTACGGATGTTAATTACATAGAAGAATCGATGAACATTCTTGAGGGGTCCATTGAAAATTCAATCGGTATCATGGATACTTTTGGACAGGCACCGACAGAGCAAGTCAAAAAGCGGATGTATGAATCGATCGATATGATGAACACGCTGATGCCAAGTTTGTTCGTCTTGATGTCCGTCATCATGGTTTTATTGATTTTCTTTGCAGCGCATCCCATTGTGAAGAGGTTCAGTGATAAGGCGTTAAAATGGCCTCATTTTCGAGATCTGCGACTCCCGAAAAGCCTTTTATGGTATTATTTAATTACGATGCTTCTTGCTCTTTTTGTGAATACGGACAAGAACAGTTTTGTATATATGGCCATAACGAACCTATTTTTCATACTGCAGTTCTTCATTTTATTACAAGGATATTCCCTGATATTCTATATCGCTCATGTTAAGTCATGGGTTAAGGCGATACCTGTTTTAATTGTGGTTTTTTCTTTGCTTCTGCCGATTCCGATTATAACGACGGCCGTCCGATTTTTAGGTATAATAGATTTAGGCTTTCCTTTTAGGGAAACAATCAAGAAAAAGGAATAGAAGACTTTTTTGTAAAACAGATGCTTTTAGGAGCTGAAACTATGCCATCTTATTTGAAAGAATACTCGATTAAGTCCCCATTGTATGGGGTGCTGGCCGCAGTCGTTTTACTTTTGGGCGTACTGGCTTATTATAATTGGGTTATTGCACTTGTTGGACTATTGATTCTTGCTGGTTTATTTTATTTAACATTAAGAATGGTAGAAAAAAAGCAACGGAAGACAGAAGAGTATATAACGACTTTATCCTACCGTTTAAAGAAGGTGGGCGAGGAAGCGTTATTGGAAATGCCGATTGGGATCATGCTCTTTAATGAGGATTATTACATTGAATGGACCAATCCATTCCTGGCTTCTTGTTTTAGTGAGGATTCCTTGGCGGGAAGATCGCTATACGATGTTGCGGACTCGATAGTACCGTTAATCAAGCAAGAGATCGAAACAGAGACACTTACGCTCCACGATCGGAAATTCAAGGTGGTCCATAAGCGTGATGAAAGGCTTCTTTACTTTTTTGATGTGACGGAGCAAGTGGAAATTGAGAAATTATATGAAGATGAGCGAACGGCAATTGCGATTATTCTTCTTGATAATTATGATGATTTGACACAGGGTATGGATGATCAGCGTAAAAGCAGCATTAATAGCTTGGTTACCTCACTTCTCGATAAATGGGCAAGGGATAATGGCGTTTTCTTTAAACGGGTTTCCTCGGAACGATTCATCGCTGTCTTTAATGAGCATATCCTTCAGCAGCTTGAAAAGGGGAAATTCTCGATTTTGGATGAAATCAGGGAAACGACGGCCAAGCAAAATGTACCACTGACCTTGAGCATCGGGGTCGGCTCGGCCGTGTCATCCTTGCCGGAACTAGGTACGCTTGCCCAGTCCAGCTTGGATCTCGCTTTAGGGCGGGGCGGTGACCAGGTGGCCATAAAGCAAGCGAATGGAAAAGTTAAATTCTATGGCGGCAAAACCAATCCGATGGAAAAACGCACGAGGGTCCGTGCCCGTGTGATTTCCCATGCATTGAAGGATATAGTCCTTGATAGCGATAAAGTCATTGTCATGGGCCATAAAAACCCGGATATGGACGCAATCGGTTCAGCGATCGGCATCTTGAAAGTTGCCCAAATGAATGAACGTGAAGGCTATATTGTCATAAACACCCAGCAGCTCGACAGCAGTGTCCTTCGTCTAATGGAAGAAATCAAAAATAAAGAAGAGCTGTATGCCCGGTTCATAACACCTGATGATGCATTTGAAATGATTACGGATGAGACCTTGCTGGTTGTGGTCGATACCCATAAACCTTCCATGGTGATTGAAGAGCGGTTATTGAATAGAATCGATAAGGTTGTGGTTATTGACCATCATCGGCGGGGTGAGGAGTTCATCAAAAACTCATTGCTCGTCTATATGGAGCCATATGCATCTTCAACGGCAGAGCTTGTTACAGAACTGCTTGAATATCAGCCGAAACGCTCAAAAATTGATATGCTGGAGTCGACGGCGCTTCTTGCCGGTATCATCGTCGATACGAAAAGCTTCACCTTAAGAACAGGTTCACGCACTTTCGATGCAGCCTCATATCTAAGGGCGCATGGAGCTGATACGGTACTTGTCCAGAAATTCTTAAAAGAAGACGTGGACACCTATATCAAACGATCGAAGCTCATTGAAGAAGTCATCTTTTATAAAAAGGGAATTGCCATTGCCGCGGCAAAAACCGATCAGGTTCATAATCAGGTGCTCATTGCTCAGGCTGCAGACACCCTATTGACGATGGATGGCGTTGTCGCTTCCTTTGTAATGGCTAAGCGGTCTGATGATACGGTGGGGATAAGTGCGCGTTCTCTTGGTGATATCAATGTACAGGTGATCATGGAAATGTTGAATGGAGGCGGACATCTAACGAATGCCGCCACTCAACAGGTATGCTCCATTGATGAAGCCGAAAGTCGATTGAAAGCAGCTATTGATGAATATTTAGAAGGGGGATATAAAGAATGAAAGTGATATTTCTTAAAGACGTTAAAGGTAAAGGGAAAAAAGGGGAAGTTAAAAATGTTGCGGATGGTTATGCACATAATTTCCTGCTTAAACAAGGATTGGCCGTTGAAGCAAATAATTCAAACGTGAAAACTTTGGAAGCACAGAAAAATAAAGAAGAATCACTTGCAGCAGAAGAGCTGCAGCAGGCTGAAGAATTGAAAGTGCAGCTGGAGAAATTAACGGTTGAACTATCTGCCAAAGCCGGTGAGGGCGGGCGTTTATTCGGTTCCATCACGACTAAACAAATTGCATCTGAGCTTCAGAAAAAACACGGTATCAAGGTTGATAAACGTAAAATGGAGCTTGCTGAAGGCATCCGCACTTTAGGGCATACAAAGCTTCCGGTGAAGCTTCATCCTGAAGTCACTGCAACACTGACTGTGCATGTGAAAGAAATTAACTAATTTTAGCTGTTTCATATCTGTGAAAAATTGATAAAATAGAGATAGACGAAAAATGTGATTGGGCAAGTTGTCCTTTCACTTTTTTCTTTTTTACTAGAAACATATAAAAGGTATCCTCTTAGAATGGGAGGTTTTAAGATATGATAGAACAATTTCAGGATAGGATTCCACCTCAAAATATAGAAGCCGAACAGGCTGTGCTAGGAGCCATTTTTCTTGAGCCCTCTTCATTGACCGTTACATCGGAAGTTTTGATTCCGGAAGATTTTTATAGAAGCTCTCATCAAAAGATCTTTAATGTGATGCTTAAATTGAATGACGAAGGAAAAGCTGTCGATTTGATTACGGTGACAGAGGAATTGGCTGCGACAAAAAACCTTGAAGAAGTTGGCGGGGTTTCTTATTTAAGTGAATTGGCCGGATCGGTGCCTACCGCGGCCAATATTGAATATTATGCCCGCATCGTCGAGGAGAAGTCATTGCTGCGCCGTTTGATCCGGACTGCGACGAACATCGCTCAGGAAGGCTACAGTCGCGAGGACGAGGTCGAGGAGCTGCTCGGTGAAGCAGAAAAAACGATCATGGAAGTGGCCCAGCGTAAGAATTCCGGGTCTTTTCAAAATATTAAGGATGTATTGGTTGCGACTTACGATAATATAGAAATTTTGACTACCCGTAAAGGGGATGTCACGGGAATACCGACAGGGTTTGCTGAACTGGATCGAATGACAGCGGGGTTCCAGCGTAATGACCTCATCATAGTTGGTGCCCGCCCTTCGGTTGGTAAAACCGCTTTTGCATTGAACATCGCTCAAAACGTTGCGACCAAAACGGAGGAGAATGTAGCGATTTTCAGTCTTGAAATGGGTGCAGAGCAGCTCGTTATGCGTATGCTCTGTGCTGAAGGGAATATCAACGCCCAGAATTTACGGACAGGTTCTTTAACTGATGAGGATTGGCGTAAACTGACGATGGCGATGGGAAGCTTGTCGAATGCCGGCATTTATATCGATGATACGCCAGGTGTCAGGATTGGTGAAATCCGTTCAAAATGCCGTCGTTTGAAGCAGGAACATGGCCTTGGCATGATATTGATCGATTACCTGCAGTTAATTCAAGGCGATGGCCGTTCAGGCGACAACCGTCAGCAAGAGGTATCCGAGATTTCACGTTCACTTAAAGCGCTGGCTCGGGAACTTAAAGTGCCCGTCATCGCCCTTTCCCAGCTATCGCGGGGAGTGGAGCAGCGTCAGGATAAGCGCCCGATGATGTCTGATATCCGGGAATCCGGGAGTATCGAGCAAGATGCTGATATCGTCGCATTCTTATACCGTGATGATTATTATGATAAAGAATCCGAGAATAAAAATATCATTGAAATCATTATAGCGAAACAGCGTAATGGTCCGGTGGGCACGGTTTCGCTTGCATTCGTAAAAGAATATAATAAATTCGTCAATCTCGAGCGCCGCTTCGATGATGATTCGATGTCTCCCGGCGCATAGGGGACTGCCTGCCATTCATGCAATGGCGGGCTTTCTCTGTTTCAGGAAAAAGAAAGGCCCTAATGATAATAGAAAAAGAAATCAGGGGGTACAATAATGTTTGACAATCCTAAAAAAACCGGAAAGAAATTTCTCATATTTACGAACAAAGAATTTTTTAAAAAGTGTATTGTTCGGATTTTGTATTGACTTCCAGTTTGGATTATTGATAAAATAGGTTTGTTTGATAAGAACCGGTTAATGATCGGTATTACGTGAACCTTTGGAGGTGCTTTATTCAGATGTCATCAGTTGTAGTAGTCGGTACACAATGGGGAGACGAAGGTAAAGGTAAAATAACAGATTTTCTATCCCAGAATGCGGAAGCCATCGCTCGTTATCAAGGTGGGAATAATGCAGGGCATACAATTAAATTTAACGGCGTTACCTATAAACTGCATTTAATTCCGTCAGGGATTTTTTATAGTGATAAGATTTGTGTCATTGGAAACGGTATGGTAGTTGATCCAAAAGCTCTTGTAGAGGAGCTTGCTTATTTACATAGCCATGGGGTGAGTACGGATAATCTTCGTATCTCGAATCGTGCACATGTCATTCTTCCTTACCATATCAAATTGGATGAAGTCGAAGAAGACCGTAAAGGCGCCAACAAAATTGGAACGACTAAAAAGGGAATCGGCCCTGCATATATGGACAAAGCTGCTCGTAACGGAATTCGCATGGCAGACCTTTTGGACCGTGAAATTTTCGAGGAAAAATTGTCTCAAAATCTTGTCGAAAAAAACCGTATGTTCGAACGCTTCTATGAAACGGAAGGTTTCAAAATCGAAGATATCTTGGAAGAATACTATGAGTACGGACAACAAGTGCAGAAATATGTTTGTGATACATCCGTTGTATTGAATGACGCACTTGATGAAGGAAAACGGGTATTATTCGAAGGGGCACAAGGTGTCATGCTTGATATCGATCAAGGAACATACCCATTCGTCACTTCTTCCAACCCGGTTGCAGGTGGAGTTACAATCGGTTCGGGTGTAGGGCCTACGAAGATCAATCATGTGGTTGGAGTATGTAAAGCATACACAAGCCGTGTGGGCGATGGTCCTTTCCCTACAGAATTGCATGATGAAGTCGGTAACCAAATCCGGGAAATTGGCCGTGAATATGGAACAACTACAGGCAGACCGCGCCGTGTAGGCTGGTTTGACGCTGTTGTCGTTCGCCATGCTCGCCGTGTCAGCGGGATTACCGATTTATCATTGAACTCGATTGACGTATTATCAGGTCTTGATACGGTCAAAATTTGTGTCGCCTATGAATACAAAGGCGAAATCATTCATGAGGTACCAGCGACTTTGAAAGCGATTGGCGAATGTAAACCAGTCTATGAAGAGCTGCCAGGCTGGTCAGAAGACATCACAGGCTGCAAGTCATTGGATGAGCTTCCAGAGAACGCTCGCCACTATGTAGAGCGCGTATCTCAATTGGTAGGCATTCCTTTGACCACTTTCTCTGTCGGTCCTGACCGTAACCAAACAAATGTCGTGAGAAGCCCTTGGCGTCTAGCGTAATTCATGAAAAAGGAGCTGGCTTTTTTGCCGGCTCTTCTTTCATTTTTAAGATTGATGCATTATATGTCACGTTCGGGAGGTCCGGGATACCGAGTGAATGTGGATAAAAACTATAGGGAAAATAAAAAAGATAAGAAAAAAATAATTTTATTTCAAAAAACTATTGCCTAAACTATAAGAACCATGATATTATCAAAAGCGTCGTCACAATAGAACAAGCCATTAACAAGCTGCAGATGGTAAGTTAACATCCAGCAAAGAAACATTTCATTAGAACGAGCCATTAGCTCAGTTGGTAGAGCATCTGACTTTTAATCAGAGGGTCGAAGGTTCGAATCCTTCATGGCTCACCATTTTTTCCGGCCCATTGGTCAAGCGGTTAAGACACCGCCCTTTCACGGCGGTAACACGGGTTCGAATCCCGTATGGGTCACTTCTTTATATATATGCTTTACTGGTCCCGTGGTGTAGCGGTTAACATGCCTGCCTGTCACGCAGGAGATCGCGGGTTCGATTCCCGTCGGGACCGCCATTTTATTTTTATTCTAAAATAGAATATTTGGCTCAGTAGCTCAGTCGGTAGAGCAAAGGACTGAAAATCCTTGTGTCGGCGGTTCGATTCCGTCCTGAGCCATCCTTGTATAAACGCCTTTCCTTTAGGGCGTTTTTTTGTTATGCATCCAGAGGATTATGAATGAAATCTTGTTAATAGATTGTTACCGATTTGTAACATACCATTTTCGGCCAATTCGGAATATAACTCGCTTTTACCCTTGCTGGGCTTAGGCCCACTCCTTTTCCCGCAGTTTATTGAACTGTCCCCATTACCATATCTATTGGTACATGTTGTCACCATTTATACAGTTCTATTACATTATGAAGTCTGTTTCTTGTTTTTTTTCTTAATATGGTAGAGTTATGAGTGATAAAAATCATTATAGAAATCAGTCATAAGCATCTGGATATTTAAATTGGACTAATAAATCTCAAATAAATTTGATTAGTTTCTTAATTGGTGACTGAGCCGTTAAGGAGGACAATATATGTTTAGCTCAAAAGGCAAGGGGATCATCCTGTTGATGGTTTCCATCATTTTGGTGCTTGCGGGCAATCGGGTAATTGCTGCTGGGATATCGGAAACTACAACCATACAGCATGTTTATCTTAATGATGAGTTCGTCGGCAGTGTGACGGATGAAACGGAAATCGAAAACATCGTAGCCGATAAGGTAGAGGAAGCACAGGAAGATTATCCTGACTTTACATTCGATAAGGGGACACAGCTGAAGTTCGTACCTGAAGAGGTATTCGATGAAGATGTTAAAGAGGATCAGGCTGTTAAGGGAATTCAAGATCAGTTGAATGTGAAGGCCGAGGCGTATGAAATCGACATAGATAACCAGGCGGTCGCTTATGTTGCGTCAAAGGAAGATGCAGAAGACGTTCTGGAGAAAATCACTTTATTATATGTAAATGAAGAGGAATATGCTGAATACGAATCAGGTAAAAAAGAAAGTGAAAAAGATGCCGATTCGTTAAAAGAGCCAGGAAGCAGAATTTTGGATATCGAATTTTCACATCCCGTTACGTTTAAAGAGACAATGGTATATCCAGACGAAATCAAGAGTGTCGATAAAACCCTTTCCATGATAGAAGAAGGAAAGGAAGAAACGACGATCTATGAGGCTAAGGAAGATGAAGATCTTGAAGCCATTGCCAATAGCCATGATATGGACCTGGATCAACTGCTGGAGCTGAATCCGGGACAGGATGAGGACAAAGGTGTTAAAGAGGGCGAGCGTCTCTATGTGACCCAACGTACCCCCTATGTGAACGTAATGGTAGAAAGAGAAGTATTAAAGGAAGAGAGAATTCCTTTTGAAAAGAAAGTGAAGGAGGATGACGAACTTCCAAAGGGCGAACTCATTACTGAACAAATGGGGAATGAGGGGATTCTTGCGTTCACCTATAATGTATCTGAAACAAATGGAAAGAAAATCAGTGAATCGATCGTAAAAAAAGAAGTCACGGAAGAAGCTAAAATGGAAATCACCAGAAAAGGCACCAAGGTCATACCTTCACAGGGCAGCGGTACATATTCATGGCCTGCAGATGGGGGCTATATTTCCAGTAAGCAGGGCCAGCGCTGGGGGAAACTTCATAAAGGTATCGATATTGCAAGGCCAGCCACCAGGACCATAACGGCAGCAGATCATGGGATAATCGAAACTGCCGGGAATTCCGGAGGATATGGAAATAAGATAACGATCAATCATAATAATGGATATAAGACAGTGTATGCCCATTTGGATTCAATAGATGTAAAAGCCGGACAAAAGATTGAAAAAGGCATGAAAATTGGGATGATGGGTTCAACAGGTCACTCGACCGGTGTCCACCTTCATTTTGAAATATATAAAAATGGGTCTCTCGTTAATCCGCTAAACTATATAAGTCAGTAATTGATGGAAGTCTTCGAAAATTATTCGAAGACTTCTTCTGCTTCATTAATAGATGAGAATAATAGGAAAAAGGTGATTTAATGCCTATAAAATGATAAAGTAGAATAGAGACAATTTGCTTTCATTCCAGTGTTCAGCCCCTTTTATTGGGTATATATATGCAACTTTGCTGAAACTAGGTTGCGAAGCTTTGTGAAAGCAGAAGGAAAAGTGAATAAGGTCCCGGATAAGGACACGGTTTTTAATAGATTCAGTTCAGTTATTAAAAAGGAGATAAGTACATGGATAAAAAGATTTTGGTAGTGGATGACGAAAAGCCAATTGCTGATATATTACAATTCAATCTAAAAAAAGAGGGCTACGAAGTTTTTTGTGCTTATGATGGCAATGAAGCTCTCAAAATGGTGGAAGAACGGCAACCTGATTTGATTTTACTTGATATCATGCTGCCGCAGCGCGATGGGATGGAAGTATGCAGGGAAGTAAGGAAGAAGTATGAAACCCCGATCATCATGCTAACGGCAAAAGACTCGGAGATAGATAAGGTGTTAGGATTGGAGCTTGGTGCAGACGACTATGTGACAAAGCCATTTAGTACCCGGGAAATAATTGCCCGCGTTAAGGCGAACCTTAGACGTCAGCAAGCCGTTCCGGTTCCCGATCAAGAAAATGAACCGAAGGAAATTACGATAGGCACGCTCACTATCCATCCGGATGCCTATGTGGTATCCAAGCGCGGCGATACGATAGAATTGACGCATCGTGAATTTGAGTTGCTTCATTACTTAGCCAAGCACATCGGTCAGGTCATGACGAGGGAGCACTTATTACAAACCGTGTGGGGCTATGATTATTTTGGTGATGTGCGGACGGTCGATGTAACGGTCAGACGTCTTCGTGAGAAGATTGAAGACAATCCAAGCCATCCTGGCTGGATTGTAACTAGAAGAGGGGTCGGTTATTACCTGCGTAACCCTGAACAGGAGTAGTTTCTATGAAAAAGGTTGGTTTTTTTCGCTCAATTCATTTTAAATTTGTTCTGATTTATGTATTGCTCATTTTCGTGGCAATGCAAATAATCGGGGTATATTTTGTTGGGGAATTGGAAGAAAATCTTGTCGGGAACTTTACGAAATCAATAAAAGGTCACGTTAACCTGCTTACCTACAGTATTGGTGAAGAAATGGAAAAAGAGAGGGGAGAGGAGGATCCGACCCTCGAAGAAGCGATTGATGCGATATTGAGAGACCGGGATAATTCATCGAATGATATTTCGGAAGTACGTGTCATCGACACCCGCAGCAGACGGGTGATCGGAACTTCAGCCCGAGGTAACCAGGATATTGTAGGGAAGAAGACGACAGAGGTCCTTATCAAGAATACGCTCACTTTTGGAAAAGAAGATAGTGATATATTTCGCGAGAAGAAAACAGGCAGGCGGCTCTGGGTCCTTTCGACACCCATTGAAGCAAATGGGGAGGTCATTGGCGCCGTCTATGTAATTGCCGAGATGGAGAATGTCTTTGAGCAGATGGATGAAATCAATAGCATCTTCATGACGGGTACGGCCATCGCTTTGGTCATTACGGCCATCTTGGGGATCCTGCTCGCACGAACGATCACCAGACCCATGTCTGATATGAGAAAACAGGCCCTTGTGATGGCAAAAGGGAATTTCTCCAGAAAAGTCAGGGTATATGGCGATGATGAAATTGGCCAGCTTGCCGTCACTTTCAATAATTTGACCAAAAAACTCCAAGAGTCGCAATCAAGCACAGAGGGAGAGCGGCGAAAGCTATCATCTGTCCTTGCCAATATGACGGATGGTGTAATTTCAACGGACAGGCGCGGTCGGGTGAACTTGATTAATGAACCGGCGGCACAATTATTGAATGTCTCGAGTGAAACCGTCATGAACCAACCGATCATTGAGGTTTTGGGTCTTGAAGAAGAATATAAATTTGAGGATTTACTGGAAGAGCGAGAGTCCATCATCCTTGATTACAGCAAAAAAAATCATCCTTTCGTTTTGAGGGGGAACTTTTCGGTCATTCAAAAGGAAACGGGATTCGTTAATGGTTTGATCACGGTTTTGCATGATATAACAGAGCAGGAAAAAATCGAGAGTGAACGCAGGGAATTCGTTGCCAATGTATCACATGAACTACGAACTCCGTTAACGACGATGAGAAGTTACCTGGAGGCATTGGCTGAAGGGGCATGGAAGGACGAGGAAATCGCTCCATCGTTTTTAAGCGTGACCCAAAATGAAACGGAGCGAATGATCAGGCTTGTTAATGATCTGTTACAGCTTTCGAAAATGGACAGTAAAGATTACAGGCTTAAAACTGGCTGGGTGAATTTCAATAAATTCTATGACCACATCATCGATCGTTTTGAAATGTCGAAAAATGATGACATCACGTTTAAGCGTGATTTGCCGAAGGAAGCTTATTTTGTGGATATTGATGAAGATAAAATCACCCAGGTTCTCTATAATGTAATCTCCAACTCATTAAAGTACTCACCTGAAGGGGGTCAAGTGACTTTCCGCGTCAGGGCATCTGATGGCTTTATCATTGTGAGCATTACAGATCAAGGAGTGGGTATCCCGAAAAACGTCATTGATAAAATATTCGACCGCTTCTACCGTGTGGATAAAGCAAGGGCCCGTAACTTAGGCGGGACAGGGCTTGGTTTAGCGATTGCAAAAGAGATGGTCGTGGCGCATGGCGGGAAAATATGGGCGGAAAGTGTGGATGGAAAAGGAACTACCGTGTTCTTTACACTTCCTTACGAACAGGAAGAAGAGGATGATTGGTCATGAATTTTGAACGTGCAAAAAGTATAATACTGATTATTTTGGTTGGGACAAGCATATTTTTGACATGGAGCATTTGGACGTACGAGCCTGAGTATGATCCATTTGAACAATCGTCGGAATTCATAAAGATTAAAAGCGATGTCCAGATTGTCAGTGATGTCATTAAACCAGTCAGTATCCTTTTCCATGGCAATGGGCAGCATTTCCAGACTTCCAATCCGGCAGAAATCAATGAAATGGAAAAAGAATTTTCGCAATGGCGTTTTAGAGGCCTAAAAGAGATATCCGTAAACAGGCTGCAAAGGAAATTTGACGATTTTGTCCATGAAGATGGATCGATTGAAATCGAATTCTCCGATGATATTCCCATCTCTCTTTATAAAACGGTATTGAATATAACGGATAAGGAAGTGCCTGAATTTTCGTTTGATCGAATCATCATTAAACAAAAGAATATCAGTGGTAATGAATCTGCCGTTTATTTTGTTTCCTACGATCGGAGAAAGATTTATCAAGGTATGGTCGACTCTAAAAAACTAAGGAATTTCATGGATTCATTTTATCGGGGTTCCTATGATAAGCATCCTGAATACACGGCCGAAACGATAAACAGCAAAAGGACGCTGTTCGTCCCGGAAAACCCAGTGGAGATCAATAGACTTGAATATTATATTGACTATTTGGATATTGGAAACTTGAAAAATGCGTTATTTAGTTTTCCGAAGTTCGTTCGCCAGGAATCGGTTTCGGTCGGTGAGGAATATACGGATGGAACAAGACTTATGACGGTCAATAAAGAGAATTACTTAATTTCTTATATTAATCCGGCACAAAAGAGCAAGTTATTTGACAGTTCCAGTGACCTTTTGCAAAAGAGCATCGATTTCATCAATGATCATGCCGGTTGGGAAAATAACAATTACCGCTTTGCCAATATGTCGGAGAATGAACAACGAGTGGTATTCCGCTTATTCGTGAATGGTTATCCGGCCTTCAATGAATCTGGAATGACGGAAATCGAGCAAATTTGGGGGAAAGAAGAAATTTATAGCTATGATCGTCCATATTTTAAACTTGATTCAGTCCTCCCGTCAGTAGGATCGGCAAAGACTTTACCAAGCGGTAAAGAAGTAGTGAATCAGCTGAAATCGAAAGATAATGTCGATTTCAATAGCGTGGAGGACATCTCGATAGGCTATAGATTGGATAAATCCCTGGATTCCAAACTTGTAACTCTAGTTACACTTGAGCCCACTTGGTATTATCGTATCGGCGATAAATGGTTTATTGTGCCTTTTGAAGAAGGAGGCGGTCAAAGTGGATTGGAATAATACAAAGTCGATTTTCATCATGGTTTTCTTCGTTTTGAATATTTTTCTTCTTTATCAATTCCTGGAAAAGATTAATGACTCCCAATATGAAAGTTTCACGGAGTCCACTACGGAAGAACTGTTGAAAGAAGATGAGATTTCCATAGAAACCCCTCTTCCGAAACAAAAGTCGGATCAATTCCTGATTGCCCAAAGCAAGACTTTCGAGAAGAAAGATATACAGTACCTGAAAAATCAAAAAGCAAAAATCATCGATGATAAGAAGCTTGTGGGTACATTTAAAACACCGGTTGGCATGAAAGCGGAAATTAATGCTGCAGACCTTGATATATTCCTGAAGGAGTATATATTAAAAGGAAATGAATATCATTATTGGAGCTATGATGAAATCAGCCAGACCATCACCTGCTATCAAGTGGAAGATAAAAAGATGTTTTATAATAATAGTAAGGGGAAGGTCACTCTATATCTGAACAAGAAGGGTGAAATCGTTTCCTATGAACAGATGTATTTAGAGGAAATCAAAAAATTCAATAAACCTAAAGAATTGAAATCTGCCATAACTGCTATTGGAGCATTGTATGACAATGATGATATTGATCCCAAAAGCAAAGTCACGAATGTAAAATTGGGATATTACAATTCGCTGCAGACGACATCTGTGTCACATTTACTTGTGCCAACATGGTGGGTGGTAATTGATGACGAAACGGATCTCTTCGTGAATGCTTTTGATGGAGAGGTCATTGAATTGAATACAGAAGAAAAAATACTGGAGTGAGTATAGATGACAATGCATTTTAGTGTTCTCGCAAGCGGGAGTACGGGAAATGCCTTTTTCGTGGAAACGGAGGATCAATCATTCCTCGTCGATGCCGGCTTAAGCGGTAAAGCCCTGGAAGCATTGTTTCAGGATATAGGCCGTGATATGTCCAAGCTATCCGGTATCCTTGTTACCCATGAACACAGCGACCATATTAAAGGTCTTGGCGTGGTTGCCAGAAAACATAAACTCCCGATATATGCGAATGCAAAAACATGGAATGCCATGGAGCGATCGATCGGTGAAATTGGAACCGAACAAAAATTCACATTTGAAATGGAACAGGTCAAAACGTTCGGCAGCCTTGATATAGAATCTTTCGGCGTTTCACATGATGCGGCAGAGCCGATGTTTTACGTCTTTCATCATGAAGATAAGAAACTTGTGGTCATTACCGATACAGGGTACGTAAGCGATCGGATGAAAGGAATCATCTCAAATGCCGATGCTTATGTATTCGAAAGTAACCATGATGTGTCCATGCTAAGGATGGGAAAATATCCATGGAGCATCAAGCGCCGGATTTTAAGTGATGTCGGACATGTTTGTAATGAAGACGCTGCCCTTGCAATGAGCGAAGTGGCCGGTGATAAGACCAAGCGGATTTACCTGGCCCACTTAAGCCTTGATAACAATATGAAGGATCTAGCAAGAATGTCGGTGGAACAGACGTTAAAGACAAAGGGAATCATCGTGGGTGAACAATTTTCCTTATATGATACTGACCCGAAAAGACCAACGGAACTTGTTACATTATAAATGAAAGGAATGGATGAGGGATACCTTGTTCATTCCTTTTTTATTTTTAAAAATTTCGATTCGTAAGTTACGAATCGGATTAAAAGGGGTATCGTTTGGTTAGAACTGTATAGGTAAAAGGAAAAGGGCTGATACTAGTCAATTTCATGTTGCCCCTTAAATTAAGCATGCTTTTTTTTAGAAAAATTTCGGTAATTGAGTATAATTGAGGGAGGATACCAAACAATAGAATTGCTATAATACATTACTAAAATGAGAGGATGGGGCGGTCTTGGGTTATTATGATCAGAATGATGAGAACCAAAATAAACGAAAAAAAAGCCATACGAGCTATTTTCTAGCAGGCTTGGGGGGCGCCATCATCGGGGCCTTACTTATTTTATTAGTCTTTCCGGGAAGCGGACTGTTAAATAACGATGAAAAAGAAAGTACAACGGAAAAATCAACGGAGAGAAGGACCACGGAGCAGTCCCAGCAAAACCTTACTCTGGATGTAACAAGTGCTGTCACCAATGCTGTAGATAAGGCCAGCGACGCAGTGGTCGGCATCACTAACATTCAGGAAACGAACTTCTGGGGTCAAGGGGGCAACGCCGAAGACAGTTCGGCAGAAGCCGGCACTGGATCTGGAGTCGTCTACAAGAAAGATGGCGGCAAGGCCTATATCGTCACGAATAATCACGTCATTGAAGGAGCTAATGAACTTGAAGTGACATTAAGTGATGGCACTAAATTGCCAGCTGAACTACAAGGCAGTGACCCATGGACAGATTTAGCCGTCATTGTCGTTAATGGTGAAAAAGTCAAAACCATTGCTGAATTCGGAAACTCCAGCAAATTGAAACCTGGTGAGCCCGTCATTGCCATTGGCAATCCATTAGGCCTTCAATTCTCCGGGTCAATCACACAAGGGATCATCTCCGGTTTGGAGCGCACGATAGAAGTAGATATCAACGAGGACGGACAAGTGGATTGGAATGCGGAGGTCATCCAGACCGATGCGGCGATTAATCCAGGTAACAGCGGAGGGGCACTCGTTAATATGTCAGGGCAGGTCATCGGAATAAATTCGATGAAGATTGCAGAAAATGCAGTGGAAGGAATCGGTCTTTCCATTCCGATCGATTCAGTAATCCCGATTATTAATGATATAGAGGAATTTGGTGAAGTGAAACGTGCCTTCTTGGGTGTTAACCTGGCATCTGTAGAAGAAATTTCCCAATACCATCAACAAAATACATTAAAGCTGCCAAGGAAAGTTACTTCAGGCGTTGCAATAACAGGCGTTCAAAGCAACTCTCCAGCATCCAAAGCAGGATTGAAGGAATTTGACGTCGTAGTTGGAATGGATAATGAAAAAATCCATGATGTCGTGGAATTAAGAAAATACCTTTACAATGAAAAACAAGTCGGTGATAAAGTTAAAATCATTTATTACCGTGACGGAAAGAAAGAAACAACGGAAGTCACGCTTTCAAGCAGCGAAATTTAAAGAACAAAAGGACAGGGGGCAGAAAATGCCTCCTGTCCTTTCTATTTCCTTGCGCTTTTCTTATTTTTTGTTACGATTACCTGTGGATATATACTGAAATTAAAGATCTCAAGTGACTTGTGGATAATTGGAAATGGAAGTACCGGGAATAATGAATGGGAAAGGAGATATGAAAGATGAAATTATATTGCTGTCAGGAACACGTGGACATGGCGCTGGATGAAGTGGTATACGAATGTGAAACCTATCCTGTTTTAACGCTTGTTCCCGAAGAAAATCAGTTATCAACAACCTGTGAATATTGTCGAAACGTGGCAATATATCTAGTAGGGAACTAATATTCCCATACAAGATGTGGATAGATTTTGTGGATATGTGGATAACTTTTGTGGATAACATGTTTGTAACCTGTTCTTAACCTGTTCTTAACATTTTTCCGAAGATTAAAGCGGCGGGTGGAATCGTTTAGATCCAAGCATTAGGTAGTATGAATAATCAAGATAATTGTTCGGATTGGAACTAAGTCCAGCCGAATATCTTCAATAATGAAAGTTACCGTTGCCGCTTTCAGGGGCAGCGGTTTTTATTATAAAAGCATTAAAAATTGGAAAGGATATGCTTGTTTTGCTTATAGGTCACTGTAAGGTATGATAATAGGTAGGCAAATCCAACAATTGATAGTAAAAACATAATGAAAGCTAGAGGATATATATGAAAATAATGATTATTACTGTTGGCAAGCTAAAGGAAAAATACTTAAAGCAAGGAATTGCTGAATATACAAAAAGGTTAAGCTCCTATGCTAATATAGAACTTGTGGAAGTACCGGATGAAAAGGCTCCGGAGAACCTGAGTACAGCGGACATGGACATTGTAAAGCAAAAGGAGGGTGAACGAATCCTGGCCAAAGTCAGCCCGGACACCTACGTAATAACGCTTGAGATCAATGGAAAACAGCTTACCTCAGAACAGCTGGCCACTCATATGGATCAGCTCGCCACGTATGGAAAGAGTAAAATTGCCTTTATTATTGGCGGGTCGCTTGGACTTGGCACCGAGGTGTTATCAAGAAGCGATTATGCCCTTTCCTTCTCGAAAATGACCTTTCCGCATCAATTAATGAAATTGGTTCTTGTGGAGCAAATATATCGGGCTTTTCGGATAAATAGAAATGAACCATATCATAAATGATAGAGACTGATCCCGGGGGAGTTCCCCTTAATGTAATGGGTTAAAGTATTAAATCTTACTGTAATGAAAAGAGGGTAACGAATGAATAAAGAGTCCATTTATGGTTTAACATTCGAACAATTGACAGCGTGGCTTTCGGACCATGGCCATAAAAAATTCAGAGCTTCCCAAGTCTGGGAGTGGCTTTATAGAACACGTGTGACGAGTTTCTCTGAAATGACGGATGTTAATAAAGAGTGCATAAAATTACTTGAAGAGCACTTTGTCATCCAGACTTTGACTGAGCACGTCAAGCAAGAAGCAGCGGATGGCACGATCAAGTTTCTGTTTAAATTACAGGATGGCAACCTTATCGAAACGGTTATGATGAGACATAAATACGGAATTTCGGTTTGTGTCACCACCCAAGTGGGCTGTAATATTGGCTGCAGTTTCTGTGCCAGTGGGTTATTGGCCAAAAGCCGTGATTTATCCAGCGGGGAGATAGTGGAACAAATCATGAACGTTCAACTGCATCTTGATAAATTGGAAAAAGGTGATGTTGTAAGCCATGTGGTTGTAATGGGTATTGGCGAACCGTTCGATAACTTCGAAAATATGTTAGACTTTTTGAAAGTGCTCATGGACCATAAGGGTCTTGCTATCGCGGGCAGGCGCATTACTGTTTCGACAAGCGGCCTTGCCCATAAGATCTATGAATTCACCGATACTCAATTACAGGTGAATCTGGCCATCTCATTGCATGCGCCGAATAATGAGCTCAGGACACAAATCATGAAGATAAACCGAGGCATCCCAATAGAAAAATTGATGAAATCTCTTGATTATTATTTAGAGAAAACGAATAGGAGAATTACGATCGAATATATCCTATTGAAAGATGTCAATGACCATAAAGAAGAAGCCGAGCAACTTGCCGATCTTCTTGATGACAAAAAACATCGTCTCTATGTCAACCTGATCCCATATAATCCTGTAGATGAGCATAGCCAATACCAAAGAAGTGACAAAGAGTCCGTTCTCTCGTTTTATGATACGCTGAAAAAGAGAGGCATCAATTGTAAAATCCGCCAAGAACATGGAACGGATATTGATGCGGCTTGCGGTCAGCTTAGAAGTAAACAAATCAAAAAAGCCGAAGCTAAGTAAATTCATTAATAAACAAAAAGAGGACGCAAATTTTGCGGCCTCTTTTTTGTGTGATTTCATTATTTAGCTATTTCCTTTACCGAGGCGACTTCATACGTTGTAAGCTCGCTGCCTAGAATTGGAGATTCTTTTTTTGCTTCTCCGGAACCTGGTTCAGGCCGTTTATGTGCAGCTTTGAATGCATCGCTATTTCTCCAAGCCGTAAAGTTATCAAGGTTTTCCCAGTACATATTAACGCTAAGCTCATCGTGATCCGTCAAATTCTGCGTTAATAATACTTCAACTTTTACGAAGCCTTCCATCGTATCAAGTGGACCTGGTGCAGTAAATCCTGGGGCCATGACTGCACCCATCCCTTTTTTGACTCTGATTCTATTCGTTACGATTATCATTATGAGTCCTCCTTTTGGCCATCGGTTTGGAATATACACCCTTTATTTCCGCAATTTCATACATATTTTAGCATATTGAAAGAAGCAGGGTCCATTTTGATTAACTCCAATCATGTGGGCCCTGAAGACATTGTTTCAATGAAGACGGACGTTTCATTATATTTAAATAGAACTATTGAATTTGGATATTACAAGGTTTATTGGTGCATATCGCGTATAATAGAACTCTGTATAAGGAAATTACGATTATGGGAACAATAAAGCAACATACTAAACAACAAAAGAGGCTGTTATATGAATGAATTGAGTTTTACTGACTATACATTAAGCGATGAAATTGTTAGGGCATTAGAAAGCTTGGGATATCAACATCCAACCGAAGTACAGCGCGAAGTGATTCCAGTGGCGCTGAAAAAGCGGGATCTTGTCGTTAAATCGCAAACAGGAAGCGGCAAGACCGCTTCATTCGGCATACCGATCTGCGAAATGGTCGATTGGGAAGAAAATAAGCCTCAGGCGCTTATTTTAACACCGACACGTGAGCTCGCTGTACAGGTAAAAGAGGATATTACGAATATTGGCAGATTTAAGAGGATAAAGGCTACTGCAGTTTATGGAAAGCATCCATTCGCACTGCAAAAAGCGGAATTGAAACAAAAAAGCCATGTAGTCGTCGGAACCCCGGGTCGTGTTCTGGATCATATCGAGAAAGGGACATTCGCCTTGGAACGCTTAACTCATTTAGTTATTGATGAAGCGGATGAAATGCTGAATATGGGCTTCATCGAACAAGTGGAAGCCATTATTAAGGAGCTTCCGAAAGATCGAGTAACCATGCTGTTCTCTGCTACATTACCTGAGAGTATAAAAAAACTATGCAAGCAATATATGAAGGATCCTTTGGATATTGAAATCAAAGCAAAGGGTTTAACGACGGAGAAAATTGAACATGCCCTTATAGAAGTGAAAGAAGATGATAAGTTTTCCCTGCTTAGAGACGTAACCGTCACGGAAAACCCTGATAGCTGCATCATTTTTTGCCGGACGAAAGATAGGGTGGATCAAGTATGTGAACAGCTGCTGGAATTGGAATATCCGTGTGATATGATTCACGGCGGCATGCTTCAGGAAGATCGCCTTGCAGTGATGAATGAATTCAGAAGAGGTGAATTCCGCTATTTGGTTGCAACAGATGTTGCTGCCCGTGGAATTGACATCGACAATATAACCCATGTAATTAACTATGACCTGCCATTGGAAAAGGAAAGTTACGTACATCGAACGGGAAGAACGGGCCGTGCCGGTAAAAAAGGAAAAGCCATTACTTTTGTGACGCCGTACGAAGACAAATTCCTTACCGAGATCCAAGGATATATCGGTTTTGAAATCCCTAAGATGACTGCTCCATCTAAAGAGGAAGTCTCCAATAAAAAAGTGGAATTCGAAGCCAAACTGGAAGCCCGTCCAAAAATCAAGAAAGATAAAAGTGAACAATTGAATAAACAAATCATGAAGCTGTATTTTAATGGCGGCAAGAAAAAGAAACTCAGGGCTGTGGATTTTGTCGGAACCATCGCAAAGATTGATGGAGTGAATGCAGAGGACATCGGGATCATTACGATCCAGGATAATGTTTCTTATGTGGAAATATTGAATGAAAAGGGACCGCTTGTCTTGAAAGTGATGAAAAATACGAAAGTGAAAGGCAAGCTTTTGAAGGTTTCAGAGGCCTTTAAGAACTAAAGATGTCGAATGAAAGAAGCGGGAAGACCGAAAATCGGTCTTCCCGCTTCTTTTTTATGGCTTGGGACAGGAACTTTTCGACCCACCGGGGGAAAATTCGACCTACACACAGATAATTCGCCCTCCCCCGAAATGATTGGTCCTCACTGAATTAGTAGTTTTTTTGTTTATGAGGAGGTTAAGATTCTTTCTCCAAATTCTGTTTAACCGTCAAAACAGAGTGGTATATGAGGAAGGATAATGCGATTATTTCGAAACAATAAATACATCTGTTTGTAGAAAAAAGGGGTTTATCTAATTTTAAAACAAAGTTGATTGGAACGTAAGGTGCAGGACTCCTGCGGGAAAAGCGAGTCCAGGGGGAGACCCCGCAGGCGCAAAGGCACCGAGGAGGCTCACGGACCGCCCGCGGAAAGCGAGTGCCTGGAGTCGAAGTCAACGATCCTGTAGACAATAAACAACGCGATTTAATCTGAATTCTTAGACATGGAGGGATTGAGTGGGATGACGAAAGCAAATGAAAGCGGAAGAATCAATGGGCAAAGTAAGCAGCGGCAGCTGGATCAATATCGGGTGGACGATAATGGGAAAAAGATGACGACTAACCAAGGTTTGCGTGTTTCTGAAGATGAGCATTCTTTGAAAGCGGGAACCCGTGGTCCAACTTTGATGGAGGATTTTCATTTTCGTGAAAAAATGACTCATTTTGACCATGAGCGTATTCCTGAGCGGATTGTCCATGCGCGTGGATCTGGAGCACATGGATATTTTCAGGTATATGAACCGATGACCGAATATACAAAAGCCAAGTTTCTTCAAGACCCTTCAGTCAAGACACCAGTATTCGTTCGTTACTCCACGGTGGCAGGTTCCCGCGGATCAGCAGACTCGGTCCGTGATGTAAGGGGATTTTCCACAAAGTTCTATACGGAGGAAGGAAACTATGATTTGGTCGGAAATAATATTCCGGTATTTTTTATCCAGGATGCCATTAAGTTCCCGGATTTAATTCATGCGGTTAAACCGGAGCCTCATAACGAAATACCTCAGGCGGCATCTGCCCATGATACGTTTTGGGATTTCGTCGCCAACAATGAAGAAACGGCACATATGGTCATGTGGCACCTATCTGATAGGGCCATACCGAGAAGTTTCCGGATGATGGAAGGGTTTGGTGTCCATACATTCCGTTTTGTAAATGAAAAAGGCGTGGCCCATTTTGTTAAATTCCATTGGAAGCCTGTACTGGGAGTTAAATCCCTTGTCTGGGATGAGGCACAGAAAATTGCAGGGAAGAATCCTGATTTTCACCGCCAAGATCTGTGGGAAGCGATAGATACCGGGAATTATCCTGAATTTGAATTTGGCGTCCAAATGATTAAGGAGGAAGATGAATTCAAATTCGACTTTGATATCCTTGATCCTACTAAACTATGGCCGGAAGAACAAATCCCGGTTAAAATAATCGGAAAAATGGTTTTGAACCAAAATACGGATAACTTTTTTGCAGAGACGGAACAGATAGCTTTCCATCCGGGGCATGTTGTACCGGGTATTGATTTTTCAAATGATCCGCTGCTTCAGGGACGTTTATTCTCATACACCGATACCCAGCTATCCAGATTGGGAGGACCGAACTTCCATGAGCTACCGATTAATAGGACGGTTGCCCCCGTTCATAATAATCAGCGCGATGGCATGCACCGGATGTCAATAAATCCAGGGCCGGTCAGCTACCACAAAAATTCCCTTGCAGGCAACTCTCCTGAACCTGCTTCGGAAGGGGAAGGCGGCTATGCACATTACCAGGAGAAGGTCGATGGCAGGAAGGTCCGGCAGCGCAGTGAAAGCTTCAAGGATCATTATAGCCAGGCTAAACTATTTTGGAATAGCATGACGGATGTGGAGAAGGAGCATATTATTCAGGCTTTCCACTTTGAAGTGGGAAAAGTGAAAAGTAAGGATGTTCAGCAGCAAATTGTCGAGATGTTCAGCAATGTGGATGTTGAACTGGCCAAAACCATTGCCATGGGAGTGGGCGTGAATCCTCCAGCCAACAAAATTGAGGTTCAAATGGACTTGGCTTCTCCGGCTTTAAGCCAGGAGCAAATGAAAGTGAACACGGCCGCAACAAGAAAAGTGGCAATCTTGGCTGCAGATGGTTTCAACGGTTCAGAGGTTAATCAAGTCTTGGAATCATTTAAATCGGCAGGTATAACGGCTGAATTCATCAGTCATAATCGTGGAGTGGTTACAAGTTCTGAAGGACAGCAGGTCGAGGTGAACCAGACATTCCTGACAGCCGATTCGGTACTTTTCGATGCTGTATATGTGGCAGGGGGGCAGGGGAGTGTCGATGCTTTAATGGCATCCAAGGAACCCATTTACTTTGTTGATGAAGCCTACAATCATTTCAAAGCGATTGGTGCGGGAAAAGAAGGGGCCATGATCTTATCGAAGGCAGGCATCATTTCCAATGATCCAGCTTCAGGCATTGTAGCTGTTACGGATCAAAATAGCGGTTCTGCCTTTATCGAGGCAATTGCCAAGCACCGTCACTGGAAACGCGCTTAATATCTATTGAAAACCCCCAGACTTGAAGTCTGGGGGTTTATTTCAATAGATATTTCGTATCAAGCTACTTTGCTTTTTCTTCAAAAAGTGATGCAATGCCAACGATCACTTTAGTGGACAATATCATATTATCAACGGAAATAAACTCATATTTTCCATGAAAGTTCTCCCCGCCCGTAAAGATGTTGGGTGTTGGCAGGCCCATATACGATAATTGAGATCCGTCCGTACCACCGCGTATTGGCGAGATTTTCGGTTTTATATTGAGTTTCTCCATTGCTTCATGGGCGATATCCACGATTTCCTTCACAGGCTCAATTTTTTCCTTCATGTTGAAGTATTGGTCGTGTAATTCGAGCTGGATTCGGTTTTGCCCATATTTTTCTTTTAAATCTTCGATTACTTTTGTTATATATTCCTTGCGTTCATTGAATCTTTGGCGGTCGAAATCCCTGATGATGTAAGAAAGCTTGGTCTCTTCCACATCACCATGAAAGGAAAGCAGGTGATAAAATCCTTCGTAACCCTCCGTATATTCCGGTGCTTCTGCCGCTGGGAGCATATTATGGAATTCCATGGCGATTTTTGCCGAATTCACCATTTTTCCTTTAGCCGTACCAGGGTGAATATTCGTCCCTTTGATCAGGATTTTGGCCGATGCTGCATTGAAGCTCTCATATTCAAGTTCCCCAAGCGGGCCGCCGTCCACGGTGTAGGCAAATTGGGCACCAAAAGCATCTACATCAAACTTATGGGGTCCCCTGCCGATTTCCTCATCGGGGGTAAAAGCAACACGGATTTTTCCATGCTTGATTTCCGGATGCTTGATCAAATAATCCATGGCAGTCATGATTTCGGCAATTCCAGCCTTATTATCTGCTCCCAACAGGGTTGTCCCATCCGTCGTAATCAAGGTATGCCCTTTATAGTTCTTAAGCGAAGGAAAATCATCAGGTGAAAGAATGACATCCAATTTTTCATGTAAAGTAAGATCTTTGCCATCATAGTTGTCGACGATTTGCGGTTTTACATCTTTTCCGGTGAAATCCGTTGCTGTATCGACATGGGCCAAGAAACCGATTGTCGGAACATCCTTATTTGAATTGGCTGGCAAGGTTGCCATGACATAGCCGTTCCCATCAATTGTCACATCCTTCATCCCAATGGATTGAAGTTCCTTGACCAATGCATTTGCCAAGGTCAGCTGTCCGGGTGTAGAAGGGCATGAGGGATTTTCCTCATTCGATTGGGTATCCACTTTCACATAAGAAGTGAATCTTTCAATGATTTCATTTTTCACTTTTCCTTCAACTCCTTTTCCCCTTATCTTACCATGATTGACTGTAATGGAAAAATTATCTTTTTCCAAATCTTCTTGGGTGGTGTAATCAGCAAAGAACAGCATATCTGCAAAAGACATGCCGTTCCTTGCTATCTCTTTTTAGAGTGGATTATTCAAGGCCCATACAGATACGCTTTTTCCATGAACGGGGAAGGTAGCGAACCCATCTTCTTCAATGGTGATGTGGTCATCTCTATGATAGGTTAAATCACTCCAGATTTCACCAGCACGATGCTCGCCGACGAACATCCTTTTTTCACTGTTGTGGTCTCCATTAGAGATAATGACCGCACACCCCGAGCCTTCTAGCTCTTCAACTCCGTGCCGGACCCAGCCTATCGTATTTGGATCATCAAAGTAATCGGTTTGTTCTCCGTAAGCTTTTTCATACCTAGCGAATAATAGGCGATCCAGGATATCCTTTTTCCCAGGCACCGGAGAAGGTCCGCCGATTCCATAATAGTCTCCGTAAAATACACACGGATAACCGCAAAGTCTAAGCAAGGTAAGTGCATATGCCGATGGCTTGAACCAGTCCTTTACCCAAGACTCCAGGGATTCGTGAGGCTGGGAGTCATGGTTATCGACAAAAGTGACAGCCTCTGCTGGATTGGTTTGGACGAGGGTATCATCAAAGATGGTTGAGAGGTCGAAGTCTGTTCCTGCGTTTGAGGCCTCATGAAATTTATAATGCAGGGAAACATCGAACAAGTTGAGGTCATGATTGGTTTGCTCTAAGTAAGTTTGACAGGCTTTAACATCCGCCTTCCAAAATTCGCCGACCATAAAAAAATGTTCTTTTGTATAAGGAATGAGTTCTTGGAGAAATTCGTTGATGAATTCATAATCGATATGTTTAACGGCGTCCAAACGAAAACCATCACACTTTAACGTATCAACTATCCATTTTCCCCAGCTAATCATTTCCTTACGAACTTCCGGCAGGCTGTAATCGATGTTGGCAAACATTAAATAATCGTAGTTTCCGAATTCATCGATGACATGCTTATTCCAGTGCTTATTTTCGCCTGTGATGCGAAATACACCCATTTTGTCGTTTTCGGCATCATAGTCTGTACCATTGAAATGAGTATGGTTCCACTTAAAGTCAGAGTATTTATTTTTACGGCCCGGGAAATCGAATTTGGTCCAGCCTTCCATTTCGAATGGTTCTGAAATATCTTCCATACGGTTGTCTGGATTGACTTCAATCACCTCAAATTTTTCGGTTCCGTCAGCTCCTGCTTTATGGTTCATGACTAAATCGATATAAACGCAAAGTCCGTAGTTATGACAGGTGGCTATTGCTTGCAGCAATTCATCTTTGGTTCCGTATTTGGTACGAACGGTTCCTTTTTGGTCAAATTCCCCCAAATCGTAACCGTCATATATTCCATATCCATTATCCCCAACGGATTGCCCTTTGGTGACTGGCGGAAGCCAAACGCAGTCGATTCCTATATCCTTCAACTTGGAGGCTGCGTATTTCAATCTTTCCCAATGAGAACCATCTGCCTCAAGATGCCACTCAAAAAATTGCATCATCGTATGATTTCTTTTCATCCGTTTCCCCCCTGACACCGACCTGATTATTAAAAAAGTGAAACTAATGCAATCGGATAAAGTAATAATGGAATTCTTTACCCACTAAAATCAAATGATAAACAAGTGAACAACCCTCTTGATTGAGGTTCATCTACCTCTCTATTTTACTATTTTATACCAAATAAGGGTATTTTATATTGATTAGCAGTTAAAAATTAATCAAATGTGGAGGAATAACCCGAAAAAGGCTATACGCCAATTCAAAAAGAGGCATCCGAATTTTGGGATACCTTAATTTTTTGTAAGTCTATTATCCTATTATACCTCTTCGTTTAAACAAGTGGGCGAAAGCCATTGCACCATAATAAGAGTAGGAGCACGGAAGATAGAATGATCGTATCTTTGGAGGAGCTGCTTTCCTTTTAAACCATTCATTGTTCTTCCTCCTTTTCCATGATTTTTGACTGCGTTCATCTTATAAACAGAGTCTTAATAAAGCCTTAAGAACATTTTTGTATTCAATAGATAAATAGAGAATAGGCCCCAGTTTTACCCTTTTCTTAATTTTATTGGAATTTACTAGCAGAAAAATGAGTGGATTTACTCATTGAGAATAATTATCATTATCAGTAAAATTAGTTCCATGATAATGATAATTATTCTCAATTAATTCAATACATGGAGGTTCAATATGGTAACGAACACGCTCACAAAAAATGATCAACTACTGGAACAACAAAATACAAGGGAATCAAATGCCCGATCATATCCTAGAAGATTACCCATGGCGATCGATCATGCGGAGGGAATTTACTTAACAGACATGGATGGAAAACGATATATTGATTTTCTTGCCGGGGCTGGAACATTAGCGCTTGGACACAATCATCCGGCAGTGCTTGAAGCGATGGAAAAAATTCTTAAGGATAAGCGTCCTTTGCATACATTGGACTTTACGACGCCAATTAAAGAGCAGTTCGTCGATGAAATTTTTGAATGCCTGCCTGAGGAATTCAGGAAAAATGCAAAAATTCAATTCTGTGGTCCTACTGGCGGAGATGCCATTGAGGCAGCACTTAAACTGGTTAAAACAGCGACAGGCAATAGAAGCATTTTATCCTTCCAAGGAGCTTACCACGGGGCAACGCATGCAACCATGTCAATCAGCGGCAATACAAGACCAAAGGAAAAAATCCAAGGGTTAATGCCAGATGTTCAATTCCTGCCGTATCCCTATCAATATCGCTGTCCCTTTGGAATAGGCGGAGAAGAAAGCCATAAAATCAGCAGCCAGTATATCGAAAATCTATTGAACGATCCCGAATCCGGATTATTGGCACCTGCAGGAATGATTTTAGAGGCAGTACAAGGTGAGGGAGGTTCCATTCCAGCTCCAATTCCATGGCTTAAGGAAATCAGGAGAATAACGAAAGAGAAGGGCATTCCGCTTATTATCGACGAAGTTCAATCAGGCATCGGCCGTACAGGGAAAATGTTTGCCTTTGAACATGCAGGAATCGTTCCGGATGTTCTTGTCCTATCCAAAGCAATAGGCGGAAGTCTTCCATTATCGGTGGTGATTTATAACAAAGAGCTTGACCTATGGTCACCAGGTGCACATATCGGTACGTTCCGCGGAAATCAAATGGCGATGGCAGCAGGAACAGCTACTTTAAAATACATGAAAGAGACGAATCTTGTGGAGCATGCCGCTAAAATGGGAGAAACCTTAAAGGATATTCTTAAAGATTTGCAAAAGGATATTAAGCAAATCGGTGATGTCAGGGGCCGGGGATTAATGGTCGGTGTGGAAATGATCAATCATGAAGAACCGCAAAATGCGAATGGAAGCCATCCTGCTGATTCGCAACTTGCCAGTGCCATTCAACAGGAATGCTTTCAAAGAGGGTTGATTCTGGAAGTTGGCGGCAGACATGGAAGTGTAGTGAGGTTCCTGCCTCCATTGATCGTAACGGAATCCCAGCTTCGCGAAGCCACTGCAATTTTTGAACAAGCTGTTCGTGCAGCAGTTGCAAGAGGGTGAATGATCAATGATCGAAATGATAAATAAAACGGATTTTGCATATTCTCGGATGTTCTTGAATAACGAAGAAGGCTTCAACAACTACAGCGAATCATTGAAAATCATTGAAAAAAAGCTGACAGACTTTTTAAAAGGGAACGATTCACCATACTCTGGGAAAAAACCGTATGAAATCGAAGCAAGATTAAACGAGCTGTCCCTTGCTTCTCCAAAAGGGAAGACAATGGAAGCTGTAGCGGATGAGCTGGCGGAGTTTGTTATTAATGACAGCATCAATGTACACAGCCCCGCTTGTATCGGACATTTGCATTGCCCGACATTAATACCTGCCGTGGCTGCCGAAATGATTATCGGCACGTTGAATCAATCCATGGATTCATGGGACCAAAGCTCTGCTGCCACCTTCGTTGAAGAGCGTTTAATAGATTGGCTGTGCAGCCAGGTGGGGTTACCTGAACAAGCGGATGGGATTTTCACAAGCGGTGGAACCCAATCCAATTATATGGGACTGCTATTGGCGAGGGACGCTTATTGCAAGCGTTTCTGGGGTGTGGATGTTCAGCAGCAAGGTTTGCCAGTCGAGGCGAAAAAATTGCGGATCCTATGCTCCGAGGCTGCCCACTTTACGGTCCGTAAATCAGCGGCACAGCTGGGGCTTGGTGAACAGTCTGTAGTCACGATTAAAACGGATTCAAACCACCGTCTGTCCATGGATGAATTAAATCATCAAATGTCGATTTTAGAGGAACAGGGTTTACTGCCATTTGCCATCGTTGCAACTTGTGGAACAACGGATTTCGGTTCAATCGATCCATTACATGAATTGTCCGAAGCGGCAAGGAAAAATGGGATATGGCTGCATGTGGACGCCGCATATGGAGGCGCGATGATTTTAAGTAAGGATTATAAAGAGTTAATCAGCGGAATTGAACGGGCCGATTCGATTACGGTTGATTTTCACAAATTATTCTATCAACCCATCAGTTGTGGTGCTTTTCTTGTCTCTGACAGCAACTCATTTCAATATATCCAGCATCACGCCGATTACTTGAATCCACAGGAAGATGAAGCCGAGGGCATGGTTCATTTAGTCAATAAATCGGTTCAAACGACGAGAAGGTTCGACGCACTGAAACTCTGGATGTCATTGAAGGTCGTTGGACTGGATACCTTTGCCGAAATGATCGATTATACTTGTCACCTTGCACGTGAGGTGGCTGCGAAGATCGATAAAGAGGAAGGATTCACAGTATTGAATAAAGACCCTGAATTGAATGCGGTTGTATTCCGTTATAATCCCGAGGGAGAAAGCGATCAGTTAGTCAATCTATTAAATAAACAGATTCAGCAGGAATTACTGAAAAGCGGACGGGCATTTTTAGCAAAAACGCGTTTTGACGGACAGGTATATTTAAAAATGACACTATTGAATCCAATGACAAGCCTTGAACACATAGAGGGAATTTTAGATGAAATCCGAGTATTAGGTGAAATGTTCAAGATGATGGAGGAATGAAGATGAATGGTAAGCGAATAGCTGAAAGGGCAACAATGCAAAGCTTTCTGAATTGTTATTTCCGGGAAACCGGAAATTACAATTTAGAAGAAACGAAAAACTGGCCGAATTTGGAGGGGGCCATCCCGGATTCATTAGTGGTCAGTAAGCTCACATCCCAAGATATTACAATGCTTGTTCCGCTTAAATATTGGTCGGAAACGGGGCGTCATATTTTCAACTTCCCGATTTACTATCAAACGGCATCCAAGCAAGTACTTGAATTAGATTACGTGACAATGGTCTCGATCGTTTCTAAAGAATTATTGAATGAACAGGGCCGGACGGATAGTGAAGATGAATTGATGCTGCGTGTCATCCTTAGCAGCCAAAACATTCAACGGTATGTGGAAGCGAGGACGGAAGACGCTGATGTCCTACAAAGTCCTGATTTCACCTACATCGAAGCAGAGCAGTCACTTTTATTCGGGCACCTGTTCCATCCGACACCGAAAAGCAAGCAAGGCATTTCGGCAAAAGATGAATGGATCTATTCACCCGAATTAAAAGGGGAGTTCCAGCTGCACTACTTCCTGGCAGAACCTTCGATCGTCATCCAGGATTCCAGTGAAGTCCGATCGGCAAGTGAAATCATCAAACAGGAATTAGCCGGTGACTTGGAGATTTCCAGTGAATTTCGTGACACGTATTGCCAAAAGGAAAGCCGATACATCATTATCCCGGCACACCCGCTCCAGGCAAAAGTGCTTATCGAAAAAGAGGAGGTCAAGAGGCTGATCGAGCAAGGGTCACTAGTTTATGCAGGACCGCTTGGAAAAAAATTCACGGCCACCTCTTCATTTAGAACGGTATATAGTGCCACATCGAGATATATGTACAAATTTTCCGTTCCGGTAAAAATCACGAATTCCTTACGTGCAAATCTGCAAAAAGAATTAGATCGTGGTGTGGAAATCGCTAAATTAATAGATTCTAAAGTGGGAGACGATCTAAAAGAACGGCACCCCTCCTTCCGTATCATCAAGGATCCTGCTTACTTAACGATCAAAACGACCGAGCAAGAATCGGGATTCGATGTTGATATCCGGGAAAATCCTTTTTATGAAAACGATAAACAAGCAAGCCTGATTGCCGGCTTATGTCAGGATAATGCTTATGGTGCACCATCAAGGCTTGGAGCGATCATCCGCAAGTTATCAGCTGAAGAAGACCGCAGTACCGAAGAAGTAAGTAAGGATTGGTTCAAAACCTATCTGTCCATGACATTGAAACCGATGCTTTGGTTATTTGAAGAGTATGGAATCGTTTTGGAAGCCCATCAACAAAATTCCATCATTCAACTTCAAGATGGGTATCCAGCCGCTTTTTATTATCGTGATAATCAAGGGTATTACTATTGTGAGTCCAAAGTGGACAGGCTGCAAAAGATCATGCCGGAACTAAGTGAAAAAAGCTTCACGATTTGTTCTGATGAAGTCGCAGAAGAAAGACTGCAATACTATTTCTTTTTTAATCACTTATTGGGCTTAATCAATAATTTTGGAACGGAAGGATTAGTATCGGAAAACAATCTGTTACAGCTCGTTCAGGAACAACTGGAAACATGCAGCAGGGATAGCGAAGATGAAGGGTTGAATCGAGTTGTTTCAAAGTTGCTTCATGCCAGGGAATTAACTTGTAAGGCTAATTTACTGACACGATTCCATGATATGGATGAGCTTGTTGGTTCACTTGAGACACAATCCGTTTATACAACGATTGATAATCCGTTCGCGCAGGGGGTTATGGCCGTCCATGAAAAATAGTTATGAAGAAATGCTCAAGGACTGCAATAAACAGCTTTCATTTGTCAAAGTTGAATTTGAGAGGGATTTGGATACACTGCATGAATGGATGCATGAAGATCATGTGATACCCTACTGGAATTTGAATTTCACAAAAGAAAAATTTGCTGTTCATTTAAAAAAGGCACTGGCTGATACACACCAAACACTTTATTTAGGCTGTCTGGACTCCATTCCCATAAGCTATTGGGAATCGTATTGGGTAAAAGGCGATATCATCGAAGATCATTATGAATCCGAAGAGGGAGATCAAGGCATTCATTTACTCATTGGTGATCCGGATTATCTAGGGAAAGGACTGGCTTTGCCGTTTTTACGGGCAATGGTGAAATTCCAACTACTGACTTCAACCACAAACAAAGTGATGGCTGAACCGGATATCAGGAATGCAAAGATGATTCATTTATTTGAAAAATGCGGGTTTACCCCAATTAAAGAGATAGAACTCCCTGACAAAACAGCATTGCTTATGTCATGCACACGGGGGAATTTCGAGAGGAAGTGGAACTATGGAGAAGCAACAATCTATCTATGATCTGGTAGGGATAGGGATTGGTCCATTTAACCTTGGACTTGCGGCCCTTTTGGAGAAAACCCCGGAGTTGAATGCCGTCTTTTTTGAGAAAAAGGGGGAATTTAATTGGCATGAAGGGATGCTGCTGGAAGGGACAACGCTGCAAGTGCCGTTCTTTGCCGATCTGGTTAGCATGGCAGATGTGACAAGCCCATATAGCTACCTGAATTATTTACAGCAGCATGATCGGCTTTATCATTTCTACTTCCTTGAAAAATTCTTGATTCCACGAAAGGAATATAACGACTATTGCCGCTGGGCTGCCCATCAACTTGATAGCTGCCGTTTTGGCAAAGCGGTGGAGGCGGTTGAATATATAGGAGATCAAGGTGAACCCTGCTATCAAATCAGTGTAAGGGATGTACAAACACAAAAGATCGAAGTCTATTATAGCCGCCATGTAGTCATGGGAATTGGCAGTTCCCCGACTGTTCCATCGGCCTTTCAGCCCTATATGGGAGAGAGCATCCTGCATTCGGCCGATTATTTACGGAATAAAGAAAACATCTTAAAGAAAAAATCCGTAACGGTTGTCGGATCTGGACAGAGTGCAGCCGAGGTCTTTCTGGATTTGCTTAATGAGCAGGAGGAATATGGCTACCAGCTAAACTGGTATACAAGATCCAAGGGATTTTTCCCTATGGAATATTCAAAACTCGGATTGGAATACTTCACTCCGGATTACCTTGATTTCTTTTATCGGCTGCCGCAGGAAAAGAAGGATGAAATCCTGCCGAAACAGGATTTATTGTATAAAGGGATCAGCGCTACGACCATTGCAGCAATTTTTGACAAGATGTATGAGAAATCGATTGGAAATGCCGAACTTGCCATTGAACTTCGGGCCATGACGGAAGTTTCGGCAGTTACCCCCGCCGAAAATGGCTGGCAATTGAAATGCCGACAGTGGGTTGAAGATAGCGAATTTGATGTGGACACAGAGGCGATTGTTTTTGGGACGGGCTATAAATCAACCCTTCCGGCATTCCTTGAAACGATGGAGGACCATTTAGTCCGCGATGACTTGGGGCGTCTTGCAATAACGAAAGACTATAAGGTAGGAACGGCCATCTCTACACCGAATCACCTATTTATTCAAAATGGCGAGATACATACACATGGTGTGGGTGCTCCGGATCTAGGTCTGGGGGCATTCCGAAATTCGATTATCATCAATCAATTGGCAGGTAAAGAAGTTTATCCATCGAAGCCAAAGGGTGCATTTCAGTCATTCCGTGTAAAAACACCCGTCATGGCTTACTAAGAAAAGGGAAGGAAGAATTATATGCAGTTCATAAATGAAGTGGAACAGGCAGTTTCAGAAAAAAATTGGTCGATAGTAAACCAAAACCTGCTGGCCAAGATGATTTCTGAGTATATGTATGAGGATATGATCCATCCAGCTGTCCTGAACGAAAACGCAGCAGCAAATCTATATGAGTTAAAGATAAATGAGGGGAAATCTTATCGATTTTTAGCGTCGCCCCGTCTTTTTGACAGCTATGAAGTACAGGCCGAGTCAATCCAGGTATGTGAAACGGAAGGTATTACACAGGCTAAAGATGCTATTCAATTCATTTTGGACATCCAGCCGTTAATTGGGATGACTGCAGAAACAACAGGACATTTAATCAAAGAATTCCATCATACGCTGCTTGCGGATCTCCAATTGCTATCCAAACCTGAACAAGATGCGGATGATTTAGTCGAACTGGATTATGCATTACTTGAAGGCGAAATGAGCGGTCACCCTTGGATTGCTTATAACAAGGGAAGAATCGGTTTCGGTTATGATGATTATTTGAAGTTCGCCCCAGAAAACCAGAAGGAAGTTCAGTTATCCTGGATTGCCGTCCATAAAACGAGGGGTGAGTTCAATTCAGTCGAAACGTTATCCTATAAGCAATTGATGGAGAATGAACTGGATGGGGAAACCCAAAAATCATTTGCAAAGACATTGACAGAAAAAGGTCTGAACGCAGAAAACTATTACTACCTCCCAGTTCATGAATGGCAGTGGAAGAATGTAATCATCCAGAACTTTACCGATGACTTGGCTAAAGGGCTGATCGTAGCTTTGAGAAATGGTCCTGATAAATATTTGCCGCAACAATCCATCCGGACATTTGTTAATGTATCGAATAAGGATAAACACCACGTCAAGCTGCCGATGAGCATTTTAAATACGCTAGTCTACCGTGGATTGCCAGCTGAACGCACGGTCATTGCCCCAAAAATCACAACGTATATAAAGAACATTTATGAAAATGATTCATTCTTGAAAGAACAATGCAAAGTAGTGCTTCCTGGCGAAGTGGCCAGTTTAAATGTTGATCACCCGTATTATTCCAAGCTAGAGAATGTACCGTATCAATATTTGGAGATGCTGGGGGGGATTTGGAGAGAAAGCATTTACAGTTATATGGAAGAAGGCGAAAAGCCCATTACGCTTGCGTCCCTTTTACATGTCGACAGCAAAGGTAAACCATATGTGGAAAGTCTTATTGAAAAATCGGGATTGACTGCAGAAGCCTGGACAGCTCAATTATTTGACGTGATCCTATCACCATTACTGCATTTCATCTATCAATATGGATTGGTCTTCTCGCCGCATGGTCAAAATACCATTTTAGTTTTGAAGGATTACAAACCTCACCGTTTGGCCATCAAGGATTTTGTAGATGATGTAAACGTAAGTGATCAGCCGCTTCCCGAATTAAGCAGCCTTCCCGATGATTTAAGGAAAGTGCTAAGAAGTGAGACTCCGGAGGGGCTGGTTCAATTCATTTTTACGGGACTATTCATCTGTCATTTCCGATACTTGTCAACACTTCTGATGAAGAGGTCCCTTTTGGATGAGAATGCTTTCTGGGAAGGCATCGCTCGAACAATCCTGACACATCAGAACAAATTCCCTATGTTACGGGATCGTTTCGATACATTCAATTTCTTTGCGCCAAAATTAACAAAGCTCTGCCTGAATAGAAATCGGATGCTTCAATATGGGTATAGCGATGGTGAAGACCGTCCGCATGCCTCTGAGTTTGGGCATGTGAATAATGCCCTTTATGAAAAGTTTCCTGCAAAAACGCTATAAAGTTAAACTGGCCCAGACTTCTGGGCCAGTTTTCTTATGGTTTTTACAAGTTGACCGTTGATTTCCGCTCCAGGCACTCGCTTTCCGAGGACGGTCCGTGAGCCTCCTCAGCTTGCGCCTGCGGGGTCTCCCGTAGACGCGCTTTTCCCGCAGGAGTCACGTACACCCGCTCCAATCAACTAGTTTTAACAGTTAACAATCCTCATGTCCATGTCATGTTGACCACTCGCGAAATTTCCGAAGAAGGATTCACCGTTAAAAATCGGGACTGGAACAAAAAAGAGTTGCTGCAGCAATGGCGTGAACAGTGGGCCGTTCATGCGAATCAATCCTTAGAACGGGAAGGCATTCAAGACCGTATTACTCATGAATCTCATGAAAAACGAAAACTGATTATTTTTCCAACGGTCCATCTTGGCCATGTGGCTCATGAAATGGAAAAGCGTGGGGTCCAAACGGACCGGGGAACGATCAATCGTGATCGCCAAGAATACAATCGTCTTGTCGTGGATCTTCAAACTTACCGGGAAGAAAAGAAAGCATTGGAACAAGAAAAGGCACGGAAGCAAGAACATCGGCAACAATCCGAACGCTTCAACACGCCGGCAGAACGTGTTCACTTACAAGAAGCTTCTAAGCTTTTAAACCTGGATCGTGAACCTACCTTGAAAGAAATCTTTGTAAAACGTAAGGAGCTCGATAAAAGAGAGAATCAAGTACCTAACGATGACCAACAGATTCGATGGAAAGATGAAACCATCCGAGGCACTTCTGAAACCTACCGATGGATTCATATTTTTGAAAATCAGCGCCAACAAGCACAGGACCAATTGGAACATATCAATTGGATCAATCCATTTAAACTAAAGGAAAATCGAATGACAAAGGAACAAGCCGAACGGGACATGTCTAAGGCAGAAGACCAAATAACATCAGGGGATAAAACGCTAGATGCCTACCGTGAAAAAATTGGCTTCCATACCGAAAAAGAATTTCAGCAGGTGCAACGTCAACATCAAACGGATTACCCAGGTCTCCTAGAGAAAAATCGACAGATACGTGGACACATCCATCAGGAAAGAAAGGTCTTAGAAAAGGCTGAAACAGTCCATCAGAACGCTTTTGTGCGTCAGGTGGCCTCTTTATATTCTAAACGTACTGAATGCGCTATATAAGCCTTAAAACGGCTAAAAGGCTTATGGACATGAAACAAGCAAACGGAAATCAAGTGGTCCCAATAGAGACCATCCAGAACACGCTAAATAACCGTAAAGAAGACATTCAAAGGCTCCATGGTGAAATAGATCGTGTGAATCGGCAACGGTCACGCCTGCAGCGTGCGGAAGGCTATCTGAACAATTATGAAAAATATCATGCCCTTGTTGAAAAAATTGAGAACAATCCTTTCTTGAAAGGCAAACTGCTTGTTTTCAAAATCGGCTAAACAAGAGTATGACCAGGCTATTTCTACACGTGAAACCTACCAAGATTCGATGAAAAAAGAAGGGGTTTCTGGAAGAAAGGACCTTGAAAAACAGTTCCATAATTTAGGGAAAATGGAAGCTGGAGTTCCTGCATTTAAAGATCAGATTCAATCCCAAGAAAAAGGCATCGACTTATTAGATGCCATTATGAAGGGCGTTGAACAGGCAGGAAGAAACATGCAGAGAGAACAAAAACTTCCGCAACAACATCTAGCTAAAACTAAAAACAAAGGAAAAATTCGTCATAGTGGTTGGGAAATGGAGAGATAAAATATTCACTGTACTACGAAAAGTAGTACAATCTCTTCCATCGAGGGTGTATTTACCTTACTACCAAAGTTTTTATTGCCTTTATGGCAACTTTTTAGCCTTAAAGGCTAATCATTTAAAACGTAAAAATAAAAATGTATCAATATAGGTCCTATCTCCACTCTCAGGTTTAGGCAACCTTCCAAGGATTTCGAAATCTTGAGGAATCGAGAGCGAACAGAAATTATAGAGTACTTTGATTCCTATTTCCCAACCACAAAAACCCCTGAATTTGGATAAATTCAGGGGTTTGCTCATTTGTTGTAGCTTCCGGTAAGGTCCATTATGTTAACTAAGGAAAAAGTTTTGTCTATTTAGGGGTCCTGCCAGGAAATAATTTTAATGGTAGGTTAGCTTAATAAGATTATTTGCTATCATTTATAAAACAACCTACAACTGAAATTAATAAACCCAAAAATGAAATTGTTAGACCAAACTTTGTTCCAATTAAATAGCCAAATCCTGTTGAACTAAATGCCGATATTATTGTAATACCTAAAAGTATTATTGCGATTCCTAAAAGGACAATTTTCATATGCTACCTCCTTATCAGAGACTCTTATTCAATATAGTCGGTTTAAAATAAATCTTCAATAAATATATTATGTTACTAAAAAACATGCCGGTGATTCAACTTTCATGTCCCCACAGCCTCGAAATTTTTTCACCTCCCTTGATCACAACTGGAAGGATTTTCGAGTGTTATTTTATAAAAAAGTTTTGATTATTTTTTATCTGAAAATGCTGAAATAAAGGGGGGGTCTGGCCTTCTTTTTAAAAAGAGGTTGATCAAAATACTTGTTGCGTGGTTTTAACATTATGATTTTTGATCAAACTTTTAAATCTACATTGAGCCTTGTTTTTTCTTAAAAGCTTCCCAATGTTCATGATGATAAAAAAAGATTCGCTTCAAAATATTTGTTTCCATATACGATAAATACCACAGTATACAGCACTGTGGTAGACCCTAAATTTTATACTTATCTTTTTAAAAAAACTCCAAGTCTAAATATATATTAGATTTGGAGTCTCTTTTTTAATTTAATAAGTGAAACCAGTATCCCATGCAACCTGGTTATTTGATTTGTTACCGTTTATGCTTACAGACATTGGTCCCCATCCGATAGACCAAGATGTTGAATTACCTGAATCCTCCACATACTTACTTAATACCCTGAGTTGAGCACTTGAGCTTGTACGTCTCATATCTAAGCTCGCCCAACCTTTATGCCAAACATAATCTGTTCGTGTTAAACTCCAAACTGCTCCGTAGAAATCTAAGTCATAAGTACCGCCGCCACAATTAGCTTTATACGAGTAACCATTTGCTGGCCATCCACTTTGAAACTCTTTACACACATAACTTCCTGCTTTTATCGCCCACCCTGATGGAACTGCAATCGCTAGCTTATCGCCTTTTGTACCACCATGTTTTGTATTTACCCAACTATAATTTGCGTAGACAGATTTATATTTAACGCCATTAAAATACATACTCCAAACATCATGGGATACTTTTAATTTATCTCTAGTTATTGTTGCCATTGTAGAGAAATCACCAGATGGTTGTTGTTCTTCAGATGATTCGATTAATTCACCAGTTTTTTCATCTCTGACATAATCTGATGTTTCAGTAGTATCAAATTCTATTGTGCTTTCTTTCCCCTTATTAAAAAGGTCTAATTTTTGATCATATTCCCATCTTTCTAATAAGTCGTCAGGTGCTCCAGCTTTTTTCAAAAATTTATCAATCTTTTCTTCAGAAACATTTTCACTTTTTTCTTCTGCAGATACTGCAGACGTACCGATAGAAAATGCCATTACTAGTCCTAATAACATAATAAGTTTCTTCATAATTCCATCTCCCTCGTATAGTAGGAATAAAGAGCATCTATCCCAAAAAGTACAGTGACTCCTAATAAGCGTAAAATTAGAACCGGTTCAATCTCACAGTTATATACTTTATCATGGAATAATTGTATAATTTTGTATTAATAGATAATTGATACAAAAGGACCACGTATTCTTAATATTCTAAATAATAGTATCGATAGCTCCTACCGCCATAACTGCCTTATATTTAGCTGGATAAGAAGGTGATTCATTTTCATATAGAAATGGTTTAGCAGACGCTTTAAACGCTATTAATTATATAAATGCAAATGAAAAAACAGATAGTGAAGATAAAGGAAATAAAAGAATTAAATCAGTTAAATTAACAGTATAAAAAGATCTTTTTTCATTACCCATTACAAATAAGGTTTTGGTTGCCTTGATGGCAACCTTTTAGCCTTAAAGGCTAGTAGTTTATCTCTTGTTTTTTTCTTAAAGTAACGTTTTTGCTGCATCAAAATGAATAAAATCACTTGAAGAAAATAAAGAAGATGGATTAGTGAAAAACGCTAAAATGTTTCAATACGTTGTGGGTTTCTTCTTCTGTAATGCCGATATAGCGTAAGGTGACCGAAGGATGGGAATGATGTAGGATCCGTTGCAACATGACTACTATTAATAATGAAACTCCAAAACGCAAATATCCACGACATGTAATATCGCGAATTGCTTTGAGGAGGTCTATGACTATGCGAAAAACGTTTGGCTATTGGTTTTACAAAGCCACGATGGATACTAGTTTTACTAATTATATTAGTTAAAAGGTCAAAAAAATGAAAGCTACCTATAATGGTAGCTTTCATTTTTTTAATTAATTAAAAGAAAAACTATTAATCAATCATTAAAATTAAATAGAAATTATTATGTAAGAAAGTACTTTTTAGATATTATCTACTCCAAACAGAACTTACTCCACTTGCATAGTATGCTCCACTACCAGTTACTTTTGCTTTTACATAGTATTTTCCACTACCAGGAGAAGAATATGAAGTATACTCAGCCCCACCATACAGTGTTTTTGAGGTAATAGTTTTATCAGGTAGATAATTTACTACTTTCTTAGCATATGTTTCAAAAGTCACGTTTCCGTAATTTTGTCCAGTATGGCCTATGTTAGTAGCAGAAATCGTTGGGCCTGTTGGGGCTATATTACTGCCACCTACATTAACAGATGAAGTAGCAGCATAAGCAGTTGTAGTACTTATTGCACCTACTATAGCCAAAGAACATACCATTTTTGTTATTTTTTTCATATTATTGCACCTCCGAACTATACTTTATATCAAAAAGTACCAAATGTATACATTTTATTTACTTATTTTTCAATATATGTTTTAATTGTACATTGTCTCTTTGTTTAACTAGTTTGAAAGGGTGAAAAACATTGAAAATAATAAATTGTTATACATTTTATCTTAGAATATTAGCCCGTACATGGGTTGTTCCTATATTATTCTTAGGTATTCTTATTTACGGATCATTTTTATTTTTCGTTTATAGCTCATTAAATGATCCTCAGTCAGTAGTATTTGCTAATCCTGTAGTTTTAGCTCTCATGGTTTGCTATTTATTCATTGGGATATATTTAGCTAAAATTGATGAAAAAGAAGAAATTTATGAAACTTTTAGCATTATAAAGAATGCAGTCTTATATAAGACACTTGCAAAATGGTTACTCATTCTTAGTTCAGTAGTGTTAATTACTGTATTGTTATTTGCTGTTTATCTATACTTATTTTTCACAAAAGATTTTAACAATAAAACGTATTTCTTATCGGTGTTAAAATATATTTGGTTATATTGGGGATTATCCTCCTTCATTATGTTCTTGTTAGGAAATTTATTATCTCTCTGGATAAGAGGAAAGTTCGTTTATTTGATAGCACTTGTTATCTACGTCTTCACTATACCTATGAATTACGTTGTGTTTCGTACAGAAGGAAAAATACCTTCCCAATTTAGAATTGATAAAATTCTAAACTTGGGAGAACCTAACATGACCAGAGCTTATAACAGTTTATACGGTTTCTCATTAGATACCATTCATTGGGATAAAAAGCTGTTAATCATTTCATTGTTAACCATTCTATTCTTATTAACATGGAAGAAGAGAATGATAATATCTAAATCACAATTGAAATTTTCATTAATACCTATGCTAGTTATCTTAGTAGGTTCCGCAGCGTATGTACTACAACCCCTTCAGGTGCTTTCTGATAATGACGGTGCAACAGATCGGTATTATAGAGAAAATAAGATATCAGTAAATAAATCATTTGGGAATCCTATTAGTTTTAAAAAATACGATATTGAGTTAAGTACTAAAACTAATCTCAATGCTTCAGTTAAAATACAAGCAATTAGCACAGCTACAAAAGATGTTAAACAAATTAAACTTGGCTTATTTCACGAGTTACATATTCATCAAGTAAAGATGGATGGGACAGAGATTAAATTTAAACAAAAAAATGACTCGGTCACTTTATATTTTGAAGACAATACTTGGAAACCTAATGACAGTAGAATACTAGAATTTAACTATGAAGGATTACAATCTAATCTCTATTTTGGAAATTCTCAAGCTGTTTATCTACCAAATTATATGCCTTGGTTACCAAGCGAAAATTCCCTTCCAGCTTTTGATATTGTAACGAAAAATCAGTTTTTACACCGAGTACCTCATCAACCTAATGACAAGAAAGAGTATCATCTTAAGGTAAAAGGTGCAAATGAATTATATACAAATTTAACAAAAACAGGAGAAGGAACTTGGGAAGGAACTTCCACCGACGGTATCTCTTTATTATCTGGACAATTATCATCTAAGATTGATAATAATGTGACATATGTCTTCCCTAATACTTGGGAATCACAATTTGAGCATACAGATAGCATTTACAACTATTTAAACGATGTTACAAAGGTGATGAAAACTACATTAAAGGATGATCATCTCACTGTTCCTCGTACTATTTATTTTGTTCCAAATCAAAGCATTACGGATGGTTTGCCAGGAGAAGGAACATGGTGGAATAATGACTATTTAATTTGGGGATTCAATCATATAGATTATCCTTCTACTCCATTCTTTACAGTTAATCGTCTAGGAGACTTTACTCCTCAGTTAGTATTTGCGAAAACTAAAGTATCATCTTATAAAGAAGATTTTGAATTCAATATTTTATTCTCAAATGTATTTGGGAGAGCTCTAAATAATACCCTTCAACTTCCTAATGAGGGCGTAGAGTCTTCTTCTTTAGATTATCTCATTAGATATGCAATAGGAGAAAATCAAGCTAAACAAAAAGTAAAAGAGCAAGTCAACATATGGCTAAAAAACAAGGATTCATTGAATCCTGAAAGCTCAATATATAAAGAATGGTATTCTTTAATTCAACATCCAACTTCTCAAAAATGGAATAAATTACATGGCATTCTAAAAGAAGAAAATTCAAAATGAGGAGAACATTATGGAACGTATTTGCTTAAAAGAAGTCAATAAATCTTATCAAAATAAACAGATTCTGAAAAACCTAACATTTGATATCCAAGGTTCTTTCGGACTACTAGGAGCAAATGGTGCTGGCAAAACTACATTGATGAGAATTTTAACAACTTTAGTGCCAGCTGATAGTGGAGAAATTAAAATGAATGACGATCTTTCGTGGAATGATCAAAATGTAGTTCGTTCTTATATCGGTTATTTACCTCAACATTTCTCTTTATATAAAAATGTAACAGTAGTGGAGTGTTTACTCCACTTAGCTGTCCTAAAGGGTATCGAAAAATCGAAAGCAAAAAAAGAGATTGATTCACTCCTTCAGGAAGTGAATCTACAAGAGCATAAGAAAAAGAAAATTAAGCAACTCTCCGGAGGAATGCTTAGACGTGTCGGAATTGCTCAAGCTTTACTCGGAAACCCTCGCCTATTAATTGTTGATGAGCCTACTGTAGGACTAGACATCGAAGAACGTGTACGTTTTCGAAATTTGTTAAGAAAATTAGGGAGAAATCGAACTATATTAATCTCTACTCATATAGTTGAAGATGTAGAAATGACATGTGACTATATCGGAATCTTAAAACAGGGAGAAATCATCTTTACAGGAAAAAAAGAAGACTTAAAGGCAACAGTTAAAGGGAAAATTAAGGAAGAGCTTCTAACTTTGGAAGAGGCAGATTCTATTCAGAATCAAGTAATTTCTCTTAAGCAACAAGAGGATAAGTGCCTTGTACGCTACTTTATAGAAGAACAGGAGGAACAAACGGAAGTTTCCCCTACTATTGAAGATGCTTACTTGTATCTCACTAGGAGAGGGGAATAACAGTGAACTCTGCTAAAAAGTTAGATTTGCAATTTGAAATTAAATCTATGGGTGTATCTTATTATGCACCCTTACTTGTTATCTTATTGGGAATTATCTATGTTAGTTTCTCTTCAAGTGTAGATGTGATTAGACATACGTCAAATTTAATTGAATTTGTTATTTGTCCTTTTGCAGCATGGTGGTCTATGTATTTATTCTTCGATTATTATGAAGATCGAGCATCTGAGGTGCTCTTTAGCTATCCACTATCATCGTTCTTTCACGGAATCATAAGAGTAACAAGCTTTTTTATTTTCTTTCTAATAGGGTTCTTTATACTTCTCGTTACTATTACATTGAAACATCCAGATATTTCCATAATGGATATATCCATTATATATATACCCCAAACTATATTATATAGTTACTTAGGTTTCACTCTCATGGTGTTGTCTAGAAATATCATTTTCCCTTTACTATTGATAGTAGGGTATATAGCAATGAAGTATTGGACAATGGAAAGTAATCTATTCCCAGTATATAATGTCATGTCTTTCTCCTTTGATATGGAAGTATCTTCCAAAATAACTAGCTTATCTATACAAAATATTGTGATAGGTATTATTCTAGCTACTATAGGACATGTTATCCTAACTAAACGTAAGATATAGGTTCTTACCTTAGAATATATGTAGAAAAAAAGAACGAACTCTTTAATACCACAAGGTTCGTTCTTTTTCTATAGGTTTGAACTTTGAATTTCTGCCTTAAAACGACGACCAACGAAAGTCCGTAAGAATTAAATAAGAAATATTCTACAAAAATCAAATCTTTCCCCCATTAAAAAAGTATTATTATAATAATTTAAAAACCTACATCATATACCACAAAAAACCCTCAAAGGATATAGACCAGTCTAAGCCTGCTTTTTCCCTACTAAAAAAGGCCATTCATTTGTCATGAATTATTAAAGACACTAAATGTTTTTAATACATTGTTTGTTTCTTCTTCAGTAATCCCAATATAGCGTAAGGTAACGGAAGGGTGAGAATGATGCAGAATTCGTTGCAGCATGGCAATATCCTTCGTAGCCTTGTAAAACCAATAGCCAAACGTTTTTCTTAAAGTATGGTTGCCGACATGTTCCACGCCAGCGAACTCTGCCGCCTTATTTAACTGCCTGTAGGCCTGGGTAGGGGTAATGGGACGTTCTCCCTTCCTAGACGGGAATAAATAGGGGCTCGGGACGCTTTGGGCGTACGCAAAGACCTCTTCGAAGCAATTCGCGATATACATGTCGCGGATCTTTTGCGTTTTACCTTCTTTGACCCGGAGAATTTTGTGTTTTTTGCCTTTGAGGTCCAGGATCTGTTTCGTGTTGAGCTTGAGCAGGTCCCCGACACGCAGGCCGGTCTCGCAGCCTACGACAAACAGAATGTAATCACGCTCCGAACAATGGCGCTTCAGCGCCCATTTCATATCTTCTAACTGCTGCTGATCCCGGATCGGCTGCACATCTTTTGGTTGTGTCATCATCGACCTCTCCTCCTTCAAACCCTTATGTACCAACGATTTGAATGTACGATTTTTTCTTTTTTATCAGTATAAAGAGAAAAAAAGAAAAAAGCCAATGAAATCAGTAATTTGAATGTACGATAATTTCTATTATCATACATTCAAAAAATGAGTAAAAACCCTTAATGAACTAATGGGGCAGTTTAGTTTAATAAGAGAGAAGCCTATTTTATGTCGCTTTTAATCATCTAAATACCAGATAGTTCTACAAATAGATAAATATGATAAAGTTAAAAAGGATGTAAAAGAGACAGAATTTTGGACAAGGAGATATAAAGTGAAGAAATTAAAAAAACGAGTTTTTCTAGGGTTAGGTGTGCTGATGGCTGCGTATATACTTTTTGTAGTCTATGATTACTTAGACAATCAGAAAAAGGAAGAACAGAGCCGAGCATTCATGGAAGAAAGCAATAAGGTATTTAATGAATATGATATTAAATCGCTCGGAGTCAATCCAAATAACAAAACGATTAAAGTCCATGTGCCGATAGAGGAAGAACAACGGAATGAACTGGCCTATTCTTTGGCTCAAATCGCCCAAAAGCATGGCATGAAGGATTATGAAGTCATAGTTAGAGCTATAAGAGATGGGTACCCAATTTCCAATTGAAAGCCTTGTGAAGGATTTTACTTAAACTAACGGGTGCTTTATTTCATTACCAGGAATATGAGACATTAGAAGCTCAGCTTGATAATTATAGAGGTTTTGTTACATTGGATGAACTTTAGATCTGTTGCTTATTAATCTAACTGGCAGTCTTATACTCTGTTTAAATAAAAAAGGCTGTTATTCTCAGGAAAGGAATTAACAGCCTCAAAACAGGAACATATTTCCAATATGGTACAATGATTTTAGGGATACCACCAACAAAACGCAGAAAATGTTTTCCGCGAAATGTTGGTGCCCCTCTTTATATATTAATGACTCTACTACAAGTATGAGCAATATGATTATCATGGGTAACAATAACAATTGTGTTACCCTCGTTATTAAAATCCTTTAACATTTGAATAATGACATCCCGATTTTCTATATCTAAGGAGCCTGTAGGCTCATCTGCTAGTATGAGTTGGCTTTCTTGTAAATATAGTTTTAGCATTGCTATTCTCTGTTGTTCCCCTCCACTTAGCTTATATACATGTTTATCCATAAGTTTCTCTAAATGGAGCATTTTTAGTGCTTCTTTAATTTTTTGTACTCTTTCATTTTTAGACAACTTTTTGTACTCTAATGCAATATTTAAATTCCATTTTACTGTCTCATCTTCTACCAAACCATAATTTTGAAATAAATAACCAATCTTATTACGTCTTAATAACATTGCCTCTTTCGAGTGGATATCAACATTCTTTTTATTAAATAAATATAAATCTCCCTCAGATGGTTTTGAGATTAATCCCATTATATTTAATAGTGTAGTTTTGCCCTTACCACTCTTACCCATGATTGCTACCATTTCACCATCATTTATAGAAAAGTTAATGTTTTCAATTACCGTATTTCCATTAAACTCCTGACATATGTTTTCTAATCTTACTATCTCCAAGTTAATTCCCACCATTCATTACTTTATATACGTCTTTAACTATTAGCTTATTATACAAATAAAGCATAGATGCCAAATCATATAAGATAAACAACAAATAAATGAAAATATTTACATTTAAAATATACAAAACACTCGAAACACCGATCATAAAAATAATCATTACTAAATTAGCCCTTAAATTCTTTAGTAAATGATACCCTTGCATATATCTTGCAGCATAACTTCTACCATTTACAATCATATCTATATAATTTGATATATAAATGATAAAAATTAATAAAATGATAAATAAGAATACAAAAAGCTTTGCTTGGTCAAATAGAAATTCATAACTACTGAAAATAGATTCAAACGGGGTCAACAAGTTATGTGCCATATATAGATTATCTAAATCATACTGAATCAACATACTTTTAAATTCTTCCCTATCATTTAACTTAAAAGCCAGCTGGGAAGATCCTAGCATATCGAAATAAAAACCACTTCCAAAACTTCCATTATCAAGCATGATAATAGAATCAGTAAGTTCGATATCTACCTCATCTTCATAGGGAATTGAACTTAATATTTTATATTTATATCCATTGTTAATATAAATAATTTGTAAATCATCAATACTAACTTCCTTACCTTTAATATCATATCTTGTATTATAGTTTAATGTGGTATTATACCTTTCTATAAAATATTTTTTTATATCCTCTTCACTATCTCTATATTTTTCAGGAACAAGAATTGTAGGGGTATCCTCATTAAAATCCCAATCCATTTTAATGTCAGTATAGTTTTCTATATAATTTTTATTTAAAATTAAATTGTTTCTTTCATAAGTATTCATTACTTCTTCTCGCGATATTCCACGACTTGCTAGGAAATTTGGATCCAAATTATCACGAACTGGATCAAACATAACATACGCTTGATCTATATTTTTGACGTACATCTTCTTTACATTGTCTGCAACTTCTTCTAACCTTTGGGGATTGTTGAGTAATTTATCATATTCATCTGAATTTCTACCATGCGAAGAATACAAGGAATTTAACATTTTATAGTCATCATATTTTTTATAGACTTCATCTAGCTCTTTGTAATAATTAATAACAAGATTCATTAGAATGGTTACAGAAAGAATTAATATAATCTTAATCAAATTAATAATCATATATAGCCTGTTAGAAAAAATTTTATTCTTTAATGCTGCAACGATATTGGTTTTCCTTACAAAATGTTGTAATAGTAATAATAACAAAATGATTATCATACTAACGACTGATAAAAATAAAAATAAGAAAATTGTATAAGTCCAAGAAAATTTATCAGTAATTAAATAAAATACTGAATGTCCCACAACCAAGATTGTTATAAGGATTCCTTGAATTTGTAAAGTTTCCTTTATATTCGTTATAACTATTTTAGTAGGAGAAAAACCACTTAACTTTTTCACTGCATTTGTTTTAAATCTAAATATTGTATATATGTATAAAATTGTAAAGGTAGTGATACCTAATACTAAAAATTGTAATAGATTGTTATTAAAAATTTGATTGTAAGACAACCTATTCTTACTTACTGGTTTAATGTCTACTGCAGTCCTTAGTGAAAGTTCTACCATTTGGTTATCGGATAAATTTGCACTAAAATATCCAGAACTATCTATAAACTCATCTTCTGTCATTTTAAAATACCGATAAACATTATTGGAAATCCCAACATATTGTTTTACTGAGTTTATATCTGTATGGTAAATATCATAATAGGTTTTTCCATCTTCTGACATTGGATTTTTTACTATCTGAAAATCTACGTTCTCTTCAATAAGTCCTTTATAGACTTTTAATAAATCTTGACCTGTTTCATAATCTACTTTATATTCATTTAATGAGGAATCTCCTATATTATTAAGCCCATAGATTTCATAAATAGAGTTAGTGTAGATATAGGAGAATATAATCATTAAACCAGTCAAATAAATTATATATATTTTTTTCATATATATTCCTTCCATCTTCTTATAATATATATATCATTAGCTTAATTACTTGACTCTTGCATTTTTACCAAAAGCCCTAAAAAGGGCCTATTTTTGAAAGAATCTAGTTAATATGTATAGTTCATTACCGCAAAACACTAGTATATATTTTAAATGTAAAAATAGTATATTTATCCAACTCAGGCTGTCGAGAAAGTCTCGACAGCTTTTTTCATATCTATTTACTACAAAATATAGTGGTGTATCAATGAATTAATACCCGTATGTTGTGGTAATAGGACAAATAAAACATCAAAAAACCCCTTTTTCAATATCTCATTTTGAAAATTAGGGGTTTTTCTACAATCTGAGTTGGATATATTTATCCAACTATTTTTTTATTGGCCACATAATACGTGATAATAACCTTTTAAATACTATTAATATGATGCTCCCCAATTACTATAATCTGATTTATATTTTGTCGTTATACTTTTATAATCATAATCAGAAGTTTCATTAGCATACCATACTCTATTTGCATTTTTAAATGCTTCCCCTATTTTCCAACCAGATGAATATACAGTACTACCAACTTTAACTTTTGCTAATACTGCATAATTTTTTCCATCATCTTTACTGTAAAAAGCCTTATGGTCCCATATACGACAGAAAACAATAGTATCACTTTGTCCAGCATCAACAGCGAGCGCTCCAACAGCTGGGTATGTAATAGCTGCTTGTGCCACAAATGGAAAACTCAAACAGATAATTGCTAAACAGAGAATAGATTTTACTTTTTTCATATTTCCCCCCCCTAATTGTAAATATTATGTAGCCTCTTTTTAAAAATATTTACATATTTTAATATACTTGGAAGTTAATGTTTTTGCAATAAAATTGTTACAAATTGTCATAATACCGTTAAGAAATGAATGAAATATTAATAAATTGTGAATTTTTTTTAGTTTAGTCTCTAAGGTTTGCTTACATTAGAACATCTTTTCTTATTTTTTGTTACAAATTATGTAACATTAGTAAGAAGAATGCAAAAAAATACAAATTTTTGTAGAAATGCGCGGTAAAATATGTCATCTTTTATATGAAACTAGTTTACAAATAAAAGCAAGAGGATGGGATTTAATGTTAAAAATGTTTTTTGCTACACTCTGTATTACTACAATTTTGTTAGGATCAACCATCAGTGCACAAGCAGCTGATACAGAAACTGTCCAACCATCACAAAAAGAAATTGAAAAAATGTTGGATGACGCTAAAAAAGAAACTGAGTTTGCTAAAAAAAATTGGAATAAGATTGCTAAGGAAAAAATTGAAGAAGGTAAAAAAGAAGGAAACCGTAAGAAATCTGACAGTACACTCTCTACTATGGCAACCGGTACAGCAAACTTTACCACTGGTGATCTTTTGGTAACTATGGATAGTACATATGGTTCTGCTGGTTTCAGATATGGACATGCAGCAATTGTATATACCAGTAATGAATATACCATTGAATCTTACGATACAACCGGTGTTAAAAAATTTGCAATGACTAAATGGAAACCAGGTGGGAAAATTGATACTATGATTGCTCTTTGGGTTAAAGGAGCAACAAGTACAGACTATGGTCAGGCAAAATCATATTCTGGATCACAAATTGGTGATCCATATAATTATTCATTTTGGGATTCAGATCGAAGTGATAAATTCTATTGCTCGCAGCTTCTTTGGAAAGCTTGGAAGTATGCAGGTTTCAATGTAAATGGTGGTTGGGATACTTTGATATCCCCTTACGACATAGTCCAGGATAGCGATACCACTGGATATTACACTAGGTAATTAATCTCATACTATTATCCAAAAAGTATAGTAAGATATTTACTATACTTTTTGTTTTGAAGGAGTTAACAGAATGAAGAAATTTAATTTTCCTATATTGACAATCTGTATTGTGGTAGGAACAGTATTGTTCTTTTACTTTAAAACTGGAATGAATGAAAATCAGAAAAGTAATGTAGATACACAAATATCCAGTGCTGAAAAAAGTGACATTTTTGATAAATTTAGTAATGCAACAAACAGTGGAGAAATTTCACAAAAATTCGCAATTTTATTTTCAAGTCCATTTGAAGAAAATGGTGAAATTCTAATAATGAATGGGGATACACAAAAAAATCTCTCGTTGAAAGGTACAATTGGTCTCGGGGGAGTAGATCAAGGGAATGAAAATGAACTTTGGCTTAATGGAACTGAAAGTAAATCTCTTTACTCAATTGATATTGATAATGGGAAATTGGTTGACCAAAACGCAAAAGATTATACAAACTATTTAATATATGAAAACGAGACCAAGATAATTGCTTATAAAGACAAGAATATAGATTTTAGTCAATTAGAGGTAGAATATAAAGGAAATATCGTAATTAGTGAGAGAATAAAGGGTTATCTACGGGTTGTAAAGGCAGATGAAAATTACGTCTATGCTTTTGCAGACCTTGTAGATGATAAAGAATCTAGTGCTCTTTACATATATAATCTTGATACGGGTGAACTTGAAAATACACTTCCAATGAAGTATAAATTTGCTAATGATATAGCTTTCTTTCAAGGAAAAGTCCTTCTAACAACTAAAGGAAAGTTAACAGCGTTTGACCCTGATAATTCGGAGTTATCTTATTTAGATACCAAAGGTGAGGATTTTGAAGCTAATCAGATATTAAAAATAAACGAAGAAAAAGTTATTATAACTTATTCTCACTTACACTTTGGAACTACTGTTGTTGAGCTAGACAAGGATTTAAAGATAATAAGGGAAAAAAATCTGAACTTTCCTTATGCCAAAGCATTTTTAAAAAATAATTCCCTTTATATTGCTTCTGCAATAAACAATGATGAAAATGTTGGTATTATAGGGGAATTTAATGTTAAAGATTATCATAAAACTGGACAAATCGTCATACCAAAGGTAGGCGAATTACCTATTGCAGGTGCTGAAATCCTAAATGGTAAGTAGAGATGAGGTAAGAAGATTAAATGGAAAATTATTTTCATGAAATAGGGATGGGTATTTTCGTTTATACTTATCTAATATTTCCTTTTTTAGCGTTGATATTAGGAATATTAGCCTTTCATTTATTTAAGAATATTTGGTTAGGACCAATAATAGCTGGTTTATTAAGCTTTGGTTTTTATATTTGGTATTCTGATATTAATGAAGATTATAAAGCTATATTTTCAATGCTTCATCTTATTTTTATTAATATATTTATCTCACTTATTGGATCCAGTCTTATAATGATATTTAAAAATAACCCCAATAAAAAACAAAAATGAGTTTTTAGCAAAATAAAATTGACTTCGTTATTATATCTATCTTGTTTATGGTTATATTAACGTATATTCCCCAACAAAAAAAATGCTGAATTTAACCAATATGGCTCTGTTCAGCATTTCAGTTTACCTATAAGGTACTTTATGTAAACTGAATCATAAAATATGACAAAGACTATAGGCTCTTCCTTTTTCTATAGTTTTACGTTAGAGCGTAAAGACTCATAAACTATCAAATTTACTTGTTTTTTGGTAGCAATTGTTGGATAATTAACCATAACAAAACATGGACGAAAAAAAGAACTCCAACGTGCTTAAGTGGTGGTGGAACACCCTTAAACCGTTCCCCCTAATTGCCCTAGGGAAAACACTTGTCGAAGTTCTTTGTTACTAATAAAGTTATATCACTTATTTTAGTGTATATTGCTTTCAGTTTCAAGGAAAAAATATTGTTTCTTTCTATTTAGACACAATAAAAAAGACGCTGTTTCCCTTAATCTTTATCGGGATCAGTGTCTTTTTTATTGTCCTCTAAGGAGGAAATATCATGTTAGTAGCAGGAAGAATTGAAAATTTTAAAGACTACAGCAAGTTTAGCAGCATAAAGGAATTCAACAACACGATTGAAATGTTCCTAGCCGATCATAAAAAAGATTTCACTAAAGGGGAACTAGTCGCATTCAAACGCCTGGTCCGATTCTCCGCAAAATACGTAGGTGTAGCCAACGCCAAGATTGGAACGCTAGTAAAAGCCATCAATGAAAAATTGAATGGGTTTGGGGTAATCCGATCCACTTTTGAACGGATGCTAAGAAAAGCAAAAGATTTAGGTATCGTATCCATCGTAAATACGAAGAAATCTAAAGGTGGCAAAGGACATAATGTCTATATTTTCAACACAATTGATGTATTAAAAAAGAGAAAATTGACGTATTGCGAAAATCAAGAGAAGCCTTGCTGCAGTAAGGACGAATCCTCCAAATTCGAAAGGGAAACTAGTAATCTTTTAGAAACTAGCAAGAAAAATTAGGCTACCTCACACCATATTCTTTTGGTCTGAGGTAGCCTGATTTTTTTGTAACTGAATCCAATAGCTCTTAAACTGCTCAAATACATATGCTTAGCGTACCTGTAAATAGGTGGGTAGCCATGACCACAATTATAGTTTTAATTGGTAGCATTTTCAGTTGTATTTCTGTTGGTTATGGAACAATTGTTTGCAAAAAAGGGCGAATTAGTAAAAAAGGATTTTACTATGGAATGACCTAGCAATTTGAGAAACACATAAAACCCCTTTTAACAATCATTTTTTAAAGGTATTGTTCTCCATGTAATGGATCTCCCTTATTAAAACATACGCTCTTATTGGTTTCCATTTTAGAAGAGTTTTAGTTATTTCTCCATGACCCGGTTATCGTTAATTCAATTGGTGTTAATAAACCGTTACTAAAATCAATTCGTTCTTGCACACCAGGGAAGTTAGGTGGTGCTATTATGTCTATTATTTCATTAGAAAAAGTAAGTAAAAGTTTTAAAGGGAGCGTCTTATTCTATAGTATTTCTAATATTAATTAGTTTGTTCATGATAGTAATGTTACCAGGAATTAATACAGCAAGAATCATCCCGGTTGGGTTAAATAGCTTCTCCTACTTGAATGAACATTCACTTTTGTATCTAACTTCTATCTTAATTAGGAATGAGTTTGGAACCAGTTGTCTTTGTTGCCATAGTTGGCGGCTTGATTTTAATGCTGCTCATTATCGGGGCCCCATTAAGACCTGTCCGGTTCATAGGGCAGGGCATTATAAAGGTCATTATCGGTGCAGCATTTTTGTTCTTTTTGAATACACTTGGGAATCAGGCGGGCATTTTTCATATTGTTTTTTGGTTAAGCAATGTATGATGTCGTTATTGGCGACTCCGTTGAGAAAATGTAACATCAGACTGACTTCCACCGATAGTTACATAATTTATAATACCTAAGTTTGGTTCTATATACCTTGATGTGTCTATTAATTCTACACATTTTAGATTTTAAAACATTATTTTGCTACTGGTGGGGAATCATTCAAGCCCGAACCCGAAAAAAAAGCAGGCGAAATGATTGCGGAAGAATTGAAGGCCATGCGTGAAGAATTAGTCGCACTTAGGGAAGAAAATCAAGAAATTAAGATTCACTTGGAGAATCAAGAAAACTTTAATAAAGCCTAGAGCCTCCCATTGTCTACAGTCTTTTATGTTTTAAAGTAGACTGGATTTTGACGGAATGAGAGTGTTAAACCTATATGTGGGAAACTCAAAGAGACGAAATGTACGCATAAAAAAAGAATTGCTTTATACTTTTTTGGGTCAAAATTCCTAAAAATTATCTTTGGAATAAGGCTTGCCGTTCATTTAAATTGGTGATAAGCTATGTGTAAACGGTTACACAAAAGTGTAGAGGGTGATATTTTGGCAACTATTCGGGATGTGGCAAAGGAAGCTGGAGTTTCTGTAGCAACGGTTTCCAGAGTTATGAATGGCAGTGGTTATGCACATGAGGACACAAAAAAGGTGGTCATGGCAGCTGTTGAAAAATTGAATTATAAACCGAATGAAGTGGCAAGATCCCTCTACAATCGTAAATCCAAATTGGTTGGTTTGATTTTGCCGGACATTACGAATCCCTTCTTCCCGGAAATGGCAAGAGGTGTCGAGGATTATCTGCAGCAGTTTGGTTACCGGTTGATTTTTGGAAATAGTGATGAAAAACGAGATAAAGAAATAGAATATATTGACACTTTCCTGCAAAACAATGTAGTGGGCATGATTGCTTCAACTAGTGAAGAAGCCAATGAGAATTTCGATAATCTGGATATTCCAGTTGTCCTTCTCGACCGTACAGCAGAGAAATTACCAGCTGTTTATTCCGATCAAAGGACAGGCGGTAAGCTGGCAGCACGCGTATTGCTGGATAGAGGCAGTACGAATATCGTCCTCATTAGGGGGCCAGTCGAAATAAAGCCTGTATATGAACGGTACATGGCAGCATTGGAAGAATTGAAACAAGCAAAAGTGAACGTGCAAGTCATGGATTCATCCCTGACTCTTCAAGGCGGCCAAACATGCGTCAAGCAGCTTTTCGAGCAATATCCGGAAACGGATGGAATCATTGCTTGTAATGATATTGTTGCAGCCGCAGCACTTCAAGAGATCTTAAAACGGGGAATACGGATACCGGAAGACATACAATTGATCGGCTATGATGATATCTCCTTCACAGCGTTATTGCACCCACCGTTATCGACTATTCGGCAGCCAGCCTATGAGATGGGGGCACAAGCGGCGGAAATGCTAATTAAAAGGATCAATCAAGAAAAAATGGTAGTAACACATAAAAAGCTCCCTGTTTCTTTTGTGGAGAGACAAACAACGAGAAGGAAGGCGGAGAAGACATGATTAGAATTGCAGTAGTGGGAAGTTCGTCAATGGACTTAGTGGTGACATCAGCCAAACGGCCAATGGCGGGGGAAACGGTTTTAGGGGAGTCCTTTATCACGGTTCCTGGAGGAAAGGGAGCCAATCAGGCTGTTGCAGCGGCACGTCTTGGTGCAGAAGTGTCGATGGTTGGATGTGTAGGAGATGATGTCTATGGAGAGATCATCTTAGATAACCTGAAAAAAAATCATGTAAACACGAAGTATGTGGAACCGGTTACAGGTTCTGCTTCAGGGACAGCACATATTACCCTTTCGGAAGGTGATAACAGCATTATTGTCGTAAAAGGTGCGAATGATTTCATTACTCCTGAATATGTAGAAAAGGCGAAAAAGGTGATAGAGGAATCGGATATCGTGTTGGTTCAGCAGGAAATACCCGAGGAAACTGTGGAGTATCTGGCTGACTTGTGCAACATGCTTCAAAAGAGATTACTATTGAACCCAGCTCCCGCCCGCAAGTTAAGCGAGGCTGTCATTCAACAGGCATCATTCCTTACTCCGAATGAACATGAGTTCGAGATACTATTCGATGGGAGAGATAGAACGGAAGTCTTGACTGAGTATCCAAATAAATTATTCATTACCGAAGGGAAAAATGGCGTCCGTTACTTTGATGGACATGAAGAAAAGGTTGTTCCAAGCTTTGAAGTGGAGGCGGTGGATACAACAGGTGCAGGGGATACATTCAATGCAGCCTTTGCGGTGGCTGTTGCAGAAGGAAAAAGTTTTGACGAAAGTTTGTTGTTCGCGAACCGGGCAGCTTCCATTTCCGTGACGAAATTAGGTGCTCAAGGCGGCATGCCGCAAAGGGTAGAGGTCGAGAGGGGCTTTGAAGCATGAAACGTCAAGGAATCATCAATAGTTCAATAGCAAAGGTCTTGGTTGACCTTGGTCATACCGATTATATTGTCGTAGGTGATGCCGGGCTGCCGGTGCCGCCCGGAGTTTGCAAGATAGATTTAGCATTGACGCCTGGGACGCCATCATTTCAAGATGTCGTCCGGGCGGTTCACGAAGATATGGTTGTTGAAAAAGTTATCGCTGCCACAGAAGTGAAGGTTAAAAACCCGGAACAGCATCAATACATGGAGCAGCAATTCGGAGCAGCGATTGAATATGTTTCCCATGAGGATTTTAAAAGGCTGACAAGTAACGCGAAAGCCATTATCCGGACCGGGGAGACGACGCCATATTCAAATTGCATATTGCAGTCTGGAGTATTCTTTTAAAGAAATGAGATGATGAGCATGCAAATCGAAATGCACAATATTTATAAAGCATTTGGTCAAAACAAGGTATTGGAAGGTGTTCATTTTTCTTTAGAGGCTGGGGAAGTACATGCACTAATGGGGGAGAATGGAGCAGGGAAATCAACCTTGATGAACATTTTGACCGGGCTGCATAAACAAGATCAAGGAACGATCGAGATTAACGGTAAAGAAACCTCCTTCAGGGATTCAAAGGAAGCCGAAGAGGCAGGAATGGCCTTTATCCGTCAGGAACTGAATATTTGGCCCGAAATGACCGTGCTGGAGAATCTATTTATCGGCAGGGAAATGGTGAATCCCTTCGGTGTCCTGAAGACGAAACAAATGAAAGCGCGTGCAAAGGAGATTTTTAAAACACTTAATATTTCCCTTCCTTTTGATAAGGAAGCCGGACTCTGTTCTGTCGGTGAACAGCAAATGATTGAAATTGCCAAGGCGCTCATGACGGATGCCGAAGTCATCATCATGGACGAGCCCACAGCCGCTTTAACTGATAGGGAAATAGAGAAGCTCTTTGAAGTGATGAAGGGGCTTACCAAAAAGGGTGTATCGCTTGTTTATATTTCTCACCGAATGGAAGAAATATTCGCCATTTGTGACAGGATCACCGTAATGCGTGACGGAAAGACAGTCGATACGAAAAGAATTGCAGAAACAAATTTCGATGAAGTCGTTCAGAAAATGGTCGGGCGGGAGCTGGAGGACCGTTTTCCTCATCGTGAAGCGAATGCTGGCGACATAGTCCTTGATGTGAAAGGTTTAACCAGAAAGGGGCTTTTTGAAGATATCCATTTTGCGGTTCGGCAAGGTGAGATTGTCGGTGTAGCCGGATTGATGGGAGCAGGCAGAACGGAAATAATGCGCGCCCTATTTGGTGTCGACCAAATAGACAGCGGTGAAATCACCATTGAAGGCAAGAAAGTTTCCATACGAAAACCAACGGATGCAGTTCGACACGGCCTGGCTTTCATTACGGAAAATCGTAAAGAAGAGGGATTGATCCTGGACTTTTCTGTAAGGGAAAATATCGGCTTGCCGAATCTCAAGAGTTTTGCTCCTAGCGGTATTGTGAAAACGGAGGATGAGATGAACTTTGCCGAAATGATGATTAAGCGCCTTCACGTGAAGACATCTTCTGCTGAAACGGTCATCGGCAACCTATCCGGAGGAAATCAACAGAAGGTGGTAATCGCCAAATGGATCGGCACTTCCCCTAAAGTTTTAATTATGGATGAACCGACCCGGGGCATAGATGTTGGTGCAAAACGTGAAATTTACGAATTGATGAATGAATTGACGGAGCGAGGCATCGCCATCATCATGGTTTCCTCGGAACTTCCGGAAATCATTGGAATGAGCGATAGAATCCTTGTGGTTCACGAAGGTGAGATTGCTGGGGAATTGTTAAAGCAGGAAGCGACGCAAGAAAAAATTATGGCATTGGCGACAGGAGGGAACTAGGATGAAACTTGAGGCTACAGGGAAAAGCGGGATTTGGCAAAAATTTGGTCCGTTACTCGCCCTGGTACTTTTATTTATCGTAATAACCGTTTTAAATCCATCATTCATGGAACCGAATAATATTTTGAATTTATTGCGTCAAACTTCCATCAATGCACTTATTGCATTTGGAATGACCTTTATCATATTGACAGGCGGCATCGACTTATCCGTCGGTTCCATTTTAGCTCTATCCAGCGCACTCATGGCTGGTATGATGGTCTCGGGATTAGATCCGATTTTAGCAATATTGGTAGGCATTCTACTAGGTGCAATAATGGGTGTAATCAATGGGATACTCGTTTCAAAGGGTAAGATGGCCCCTTTTATCGTGACACTGGCCACCATGACGATTTTCCGGGGATTAACGCTTGTGTACACGGATGGAAAGCCGATTACTGGCATTGGCGATTCCGTTATGTTCCAGATGCTTGGGAGAGGTTACTTCCTGGGAGTGCCAGTACCGGCCGTTGTGATGATCATCGCTTTCATGATCCTATGGTTCCTGCTTCATAAAACATCCTTTGGCCGTAAAACATATGCCATCGGCGGAAATGAAAGGGCTTCCCGGATTTCGGGGATTAAAGTTGACCGGGTCAAGGTGGCCATATATGGTCTGGCCGGTACGATGGCGGCAATCGCCGGTGCCATTTTAACGTCACGTCTGAATTCGGCACAGCCGACGGCAGGACAATCCTATGAAATGGATGCCATCGCAGCCGTGGTGCTGGGCGGAACGAGCCTTTCAGGCGGTAAAGGGCGGTTGTTCGGTACGCTGGTGGGTGTCCTGATCATCGGTACCTTGAATAACGGCATGAACTTACTTGGTGTATCCTCCTTCTACCAGCAAGTGGTAAAAGGTGCAGTTATATTAATCGCGGTCTTACTTGACCGTAAAAAATCATAAGAAGAGGTGTAATCAATGAAAAAAATAGTATCGATCATCATGGTTCTTTCTTTAATGGTCTTGGCTGCCTGTTCAATGGATTCTGGTCTAACAGATGATAAAAAAGAAAAGAAAGACTCGATGAAAGACGTAAAAGTCGGGGTCAGCATTTCTACTTTAAACAACCCATTCTTCGTTTCCTTAAAAGATGGCATTGAAAAAAAGGCAAAAGAAAGGGGCATGAAAGTCACAGTTGTTGACGCCCAGGATGATACCGCAAAACAAATCAGCGGAATTGAAGATTTAATCCTTCAAAAGGTTGATGTCCTTCTTGTGAATCCAACTGATTCTGCGGCAATATCTTCAGCCGTTAAAGATGCAAATGATGCGGGCATTCCCGTTATCACGATTGATCGCTCTTCAGACGAAGGCGACATTGAAACGTTCATCGCTTCCGATAATGTGGCTGGCGGGGAAATGGCTGCAGAATATCTAGTTAAAGAGCTTGGCGAAAAAGCGAAAGTAGTGGAACTTGAAGGGGTATCCGGAGCATCTGCAACTCGTGAACGCGGGAAAGGTTTCCACAATATTGCGGACAAGCAGTTAGAAGTCCTGACAAGTCAAACGGCGGAATTCGACCGGACAAAAGGGCTTAACGTAATGGAAAATATCCTGCAAGGCAATAAAGACATCCAAGCGGTATTCGCCCATAATGATGAAATGGCACTAGGAGCAATTGAAGCAATCAAGGCGGCAGGCAAAGACATCATCGTCGTTGGCTTTGACGGAAATGATGATGCATTGAAAGCAGTTGAAAGCGGTGAACTAAAAGCTACAATCGCCCAACAACCGGCACTTATCGGTGAAGAAGCAGTTAATGCGGCTGAAAAGATCTTAAAAGGCGACAAAGTGGATGACACAATATCCGTTCCATTGAAATTGGTCACCAAAGAGTGAATGTCTCCTAAACAAAAAGAGTGCCGGAAATCTTCCGGCACTCTTTTTGTAGTGAGAAAGAAATGTTTTGATCTCATTGATGTGATCTTAGTGTGGATATTCAGCTTGAAATGATATCAATAAAAGGAGATAGAAAAGTAGTTCATTTTTTTAGGCGGCCCCGTGTCGGAACCGCCCATTACATCCATTGATTGCTAGAGTACACCTTGAGTCAGCATCGCATCCGCCACTTTAAGGAATCCGGCAATATTGGCCCCGACGACTAAATTGCCAGGCGCACCATATGCTTCGGCGGCCTCTATGCTGTTTTTATAGATATTTTTCATGATCTGATGCAGCTTGGCATCGACTTCTTCGAAAGTCCAAGGCATCCTGGCACTGTTTTGGGCCATTTCGAGTGCAGACACGGCTACGCCGCCTGCATTAGCTGCTTTTGCTGGTCCAAAAAGGATGCCGTTATTAAGGAATACATCAATGGCCTCAAGGGTTGAAGGCATATTAGCGCCCTCACCGACTGCCTTCACATTATTTTTGACCAGTAATTTTGCTGCTTCTTCATCGATTTCATTTTGTGTGGCACAAGGCAGGGCGATGTCGCATGGTACAGACCAGATGCCGTAGCTTCCTTCATGGTAAACAGCCTCCGGGTGCGCATCGACATACTCGCTTAAACGTTTTCGTTCCACTTCTTTTAGACGTCTGACTGTATCAAGATTCAGGCCATTTTCATCATATATGTAGCCATTGGAGTCGCTGCATGCAACAACTTTAGCGCCTAGCTGTGTAGCTTTTTCAATGGCATAAATGGATACATTGCCAGACCCAGAGATAACGACAGTGCTGCCATGGAATTGTAACCCTTTGTCTTTTAGCATTTCTTCGACAAAGTAAACCGTTCCATATCCAGTCGCCTCTGTACGGGCCAAACTTCCGCCGTAACTTATGCCTTTACCGGTTAAAACACCGGCATGATAGCTGCCTTGCATCTTTTTATACTGACCGAACAAGTAACCGATCTCCCTTGCACCGACTCCGATATCACCAGCCGGTACGTTTGTATCAGGGCCTATATAACGAGATAGTTCCGACATGAAGCTTTGGCAAAAACGCATGATTTCCGCATCCGATTTTCCTTTTGGATCGAAGTCCGATCCGCCTTTACCCCCACCGATCGGCTGGCCAGTAAGCGAGTTTTTAAAGATTTGCTCGAAACCAAGAAACTTTATGATGCTGGAATTGACAGTGGGGTGGAAACGGAGACCGCCTTTGAATGGTCCGATTGCACTGTTGAATTGCACACGAAAACCACGGTTGACTTGAACATTTCCCAGGTCATCAACCCAAGAGACACGGAAGGTGATCATTCTTTCGGGTTCTACAAGCCTCTCCAATATCCCGCTTTTCATATATTCTGGATGTTTTGCAAAAACCGGGACCAATGAAAGGAATATCTCCTTTACGGCTTGATGGAATTCACTTTCGTGAGGATTACGTTCCTTTACCTGCGCGTATACTTGACTTACGAACTCTCTGGCAACCTGCAATTCCTCATGTTCGACTTCCTGTGAAGTGGTCATTGTTTTCTCTCCTTTAGTTAAAGTCATAAAATATTAAATAGGGTAAGTCTATCGGTTTTTATATGATACTTTCATGATATAATTTAAGAATGAAACGAACAATCTGAATATTAGATAAATAACATGCTGTTTTGATATGAAAGAGGGAGCTTAGATTGGAATTAAGGCAAATTGAATATTTCATTGAAGTGGCAAAGCGTGAACATATGACGGAAGCAGCAGTGGATTTGCATGTTGCCCAGTCTGCTGTCAGTCGCCAAATATACAATTTAGAAGAAGAGCTGGGTGTGCCCTTATTTATCAGGGAAGGCCGAAAGATTAGATTGACGCCTATAGGCCATACATTTTTATCTCATATGGAACAAGCTATGGATATAATCAATCGTGCCAAGCGTGAGATGGCCGAAAGTCTGGATCCGGAAAAAGGGACAATCCGCATTGGCTTTCCCAGCAGTTTGGCTTCTTATGTATTGCCAAGGGTCATTTCCGACTTCAGGGAAAGTTACCCCCAGGCGAAATTCACATTGAAACAAGGTTCCTATCGCTACCTGATAGATTCTGTGATTAAAGGAAACATTAACATGGCCTTGATTGGCCCCCTGCCGGTGAATGAAAAGAAAATCAAAGGGGAAACGTTGTTTATTGAGAACTTAGTTGCCCTTCTGCCAGAAAGCCATCCTTTGGCCCTGAAGAAATCACTATCCTTGAATGAGCTTCAAGGAAATCCGTTCATCTTATCTCCAAAGGGTTATGTTTTAAGGGATCTCGTTATGAAAGCTTGCAAATTGCATGGCTTTGAACCGGAAGTGGCATTTGAAGGGAAAGATACTGATGCCATAAAAGGCCTGGTGGCGGCAGGTCTGGGTATAACTTTGATACCTGAGATTTCCTTAGTCGATAGCTTGCCGCGTTTTACGGTTAGATTGCCGCTGGAGGAACCTTCCGTTACCAGGGCTGTAGGAGTCATCGTTCCGACTGATAGGGAACTGATGCCAACGGAGAAATTATTTTACCAATATTTGAAGGACACTTTTGCCAAATTGGAAGGATTTCAAAAATAGGATGATATTTATTAGAAAAGGCATAAATACAGCTAATGAGAGAATCCTTAATCGGGTTCTTTTTTTTGTCGCAAATGCTCCAAAATATTTCCATGTAGGCATCCTTAAAAGGGGGTAACTTATTTTGAAATAATGAATTATTGATTTTTATTGAACAGTAATGTGTTAAACCTTTATTTTTGAAAGCGCTTTTATTTTTTTAGAATAAAAATATTACTTACATTATCAGAAAATTCATGTTATTATACGAACAGACATTAACAGACATTCAGGCAGCGGTACGATATACTTATTAGGCTTTTTAAAAGAAGACCTTTATTTTTTTTCGATTTTCCTAAATTGAATATTCTGATAATTTATAAGGAGTGGAGATATAGTGAGCAGGAAAGAATACATCAGCGATCGAATGTACAAGGCATCAACGGGGATAGCCAACGCTGTTTTGGTTACATTAGGGATCGGGTTATTGTTTGAATCCATAGGGGGATATTTAGGTTGGGAGGTCTTTCTGGCAATAGGCGGGGCCGCGAAGGTCTTGCTGGCACCAGCTTTAGGAGCAGGAATCGCCTATCAGCTAGGAGGAAATTCATTAATTATTTTTAGCGCCATGGCTTCAAGTGCTGTTGGAGGTGCTGCCATTCACAAAACGGCTGAGGGTGCCTTCACGATTGTTACGGGCCAGCCGCTAAGTGCTGTCTTGGCAGCGGTGATTGCAACATATATAGGTAAGCGCATAATCGGCAAAACGAAGTTGGACATCATGGCCATCCCAATGGGTGCCGTTCTTGTCGGTGGAGTTTCGGGATATGGCCTGGCTCTTGTCACCACTCCGCTCCTAACATGGATAAGCAGTCAAACTACTGCTGCGGTCGAGGGTTCTCCCTTAATCGGTTCCATGGTCATAGCCTTGGTATGGAGCATTTTATTGATGACACCGGCGTCTTCCGCCGCATTGGCGATCGCCCTGCAATTAGATCCTGTTTCCAGTGCTGCAGCCCTAATCGGATGTACGGTTCAGTTTGTCGGGTTCACTGTCATGTCTTATAAAGATAATGATATGGGCGGGTTCCTGGCGCAGATGGTCGTTACGCCAAAAGTTCAATTTCCTAACTTAATCAAAAAACCATTATATGTAGTTCCGCCTTTTGTGGCGGCAATCATCTGTGCACCTATCGCTACCTTGGCATTCGATTTTCAAGTGCCGTATGAGCTTGGAGGCATGGGGTTAAGTTCAATGATTGCCCCGATTGCCATCATAACAGGTCAGGGGTTATACACATTCTTGACTTATGTGGCAGTGGGGATGGTATTGCCAGCTGTGATCACACTTGCCTTACATCGCGTATTGAAGATGATGGGTAAAGTTAAGCCAGGCGATCTTCATTTGGAAGTTTCATAATCAAATTTTTCTTGGAAACCAGCCAGGTTAAGGAACCGGGCTGGTTTTTATTTATAAGGGGATTAGGGTAAAATGGGGAGGAAAGCATTTGCAAAGATAGGATGATATAGATGGGAAAAGAAATCGATATAAAAGTGAAAGCTAAGTTCGTGAGTAAAATCAGCAAGGGTTTGCCCTTGATTGTTAAAGAGTCGATAGCCAATCTTAATGACCTTCAGGAAGAGGGATCCTTGGTGCGCTTGGTGGATGAGAACAACCGCTTTCTGGCAAAAGGATATTATGGCATACAGAATAAGGGCTATGGCTGGATATTGACCCGAAGAGAGAATGAAAAGATCGATCAATCCTTCTTTAACGGAAAAATCCAGGCTGCATATGAATTCCGAAAGTCTTTTTTTGAAGATGGGGAGACTACAGCTTTCCGCTTGTTTAATGGGGAAGGTGATGGAATTGGCGGTTTAATCATTGATCATTATGATGGTCACTATGTCATTAGCTGGTATAGCAAAGGAATATATTCCTTTAAGGACTACATCATTAAGGCATTGCAGGAAACGGTCGAAGTCAAATCGATTTATCAGAAGAAACGCTTTGATACAAAGGGGCAGTACGTGGAAGAAGACGATTTTGTCATGGGCGAACAGCCGGAATTTCCGCTTATTGTAAAGGAGAATGGAGTCCATTTTGCTGTTTATCTGAATGATGGCGCAATGGTCGGTGTCTTCCTTGATCAACGCGATGTCAGAAGGAAAATCCGCGATGAATACGCAAAAGGGAAAACGGTGTTGAATATGTTCTCCTATACGGGGGCATTCTCCGTGTTTGCCGCTTTAGGCGGTGCTGTTAAAACAACGAGTGTCGACCTGGCGAATCGAAGTTTACCAAAGACGATCGAGCAGTTCAGTGTGAATGGCATAGATCCCGAAGCTCACAATATCGTGGTGATGGATGTTTTCAAGTATTTTAAATATGCGGTGAAGAAAGCCTTGAAATTTGAAATGGTCATCCTTGATCCGCCCAGCTTTGCCAAATCGAAGAAGTTTACTTTCAGTGCCGGAAAAGACTATACGAATCTACTGAAGGATACCATTTCCATTACGGAAGACAATGGTGTCATTATCGCCTCAACTAATTGCAGTACGTTCGACATGAAAAAATTCAAAAACTTCATTGATGTTGCTTTCAAGGAAATGAATGGAAAGTATGAGATCATGGAACAATTCTCATTGCCGGCTGATTTTAAAACAATTCCTGAGTATAAGGAAGGGAATTATTTAAAAGTAGTCTTCATTAAGAAAATTAAAGGATAAGATAAGGCGTCCACAGTTCAAGCAGAACTGTGAATGCCTTTTTTATAATGAAAATGTTTCATGTGGAACGATGGGACATTAGATTCACTGGATAGGCCGTTCACTTTTCAAACCTCTCGATACATGAAAGGAAGGTTTCCTGCGAATGCTGTTAGCGATGCAAAACTGTGCTGCATAGTAGGTAAGCATGATCAGTGGACCTGAAAAGGCAACATCATCGATAAACTTGTTCCAAGATAAAATGGAGTCTGAAATCATGAAGAGGAGCCCGCCGATGATTGCGGCCGCATTGCCGGTCATAAATGCTGCCCAGCCCATAAGGGAGATGACCGTTACATAGCAGATCACAGGGATGATGAGGTTATGTTCACCTTTTTCGATTAATGAATGTAGCATTTCACGGCTAATCCAAGTGGAGTAAATGCTAATCGGAAGAATCGTCGCAAATCGGAGCCATGAAAAGTTCCATCGTCCAAAGAATACCGAAATATAGAAAAGGTGGCCGATCAAGAAGGCGGAAAGCCCGATGACGAACCAAATCAACAAACCATCTCCAAACATGCAAAAGAATAAACCAAGAAGGATTAAGGATTGGTAATGACCCCGTCTTCCTACAGTAGTGCGGGCGTAGAGCAAAATCAATAACATGGGGAGTACCTTGAACAGTATTTTTATGATCAAAGGCTCTTCCGGTATAAGAAAAATATAGGATAGTCCCGTGATAAGGATTGCCGCAGGTAGGCATTTCATTAACATTCCATTCCCTCCTTCAATCTTTAATTCTATGCAAGGGGAAGGAACCCCTTGTCAAAAGTCGTGAAAATGAAAAAACTGGCCCCTGTTTTAACCAGGAGCCAGTCAGTCATAAGAATCATACGGCTGAGTTTTCTTTAACGAAAGCTTGTTTTAACCAGTTTTTCCCCTCAACAAGCCTTGTGACAAGCATGGCACAAACCGTGTTTCCTGTTGAGTTAAGCAATGTAGCGGGAGCATCGATGATTGTGGATATAACGGCAATGATAGGCAGGACTTCCACAGGGAAGCCGAATACGCTAAGAATCAACATTTCCCCAATCATGCCTCCCCCAGGAATGGCACCCATAACAGCTCCAACCAAAAAGGCAACAACAAGTATACTTAAAATGCTTGAAATGCTTGTCATATCCTTTCCAAATAAGCTGAATAGGAAAACGATTTTCAATACACCGCCGAATACCGAACCATCTTTATGAGTGTTGGCTCCGAGTGGGATGACAGTCTCCGCTATATCCTTAGGCACGCCCATTTTCTTGACTGATTCCAGGTTGACTGGAATGGACGCGGCACTTGAACAAGTTGCGATGGCTGTAATGGATGGTGTCAGGGCATTTTTCCAAAATAGTTTAACTCCATCTTTCCCGCCGGCGATAAAGGCATACAAAGTGAAGAAGCCGAAATAATAAATCAAGGCCAAGACTAGATAAAGAATGAAAGTGCGAGCATATCCTTCTAAAATCTGAGGCCCAAGCTGCCCGATAATCGCCGCAAAGTAAGCGCCAAGTCCAATTGGCGCATAGTACATGATGATTTTGACGACCTTCATCATGACAGCTGTACCTGCTGTCAAAAACTCAGTAATCGGTCTTGCTTTCTCACCAGCCAGTGCAGTGGAAAGTCCGATTAATACTGAGAAAACGATAAGCTGAAGCATATTGCTTCTGGAGAACAGTTCTGGAAAATCGGAAACGGTTACAGTGCTGACCAGTTGACTGAAGAAGGAAACTTCTTCGATGGTCTCTTCAGGGGAACTGTTTTCCATCAGTTCTTTAATGGCTGTCGTATCAGTGCCCTCCAACGGATTGACGATGGTTGTCCCAATAAATCCAATGACGGCAGCTAAAGCGGCTGTTGTCAGGAAAACGAGAACGATACTTCCCATGATTTTTCCGAGACGCTTCATTCCGCTCATATTGGCAATCGCTGAAGCAATGCTGAAAAATACCAATGGCACGATGATCGTGAACATCAGATTTAAGAATAAGTCCCCTAGCGGCTGTATGATCGAGGTTTTCTCCCCGAAAACCACGCCCGCTATCCCACCGATAATGATGGCAGTGAGCAGTATTAAAGAGGATCGATAGTTTTTGATAAAGCTCTTCATTTAAATTCCGTCCTTTCAGGATGAAGATATCAATAAAAATATACTTCATTATCAACTCTAAAATCGGGTTTGACAATATTTTTTTATAGGAAGGAATGTTAAAAGAATAAAGGCAATAAATAATAATGGGGGATGGATGGTGAAAATATCGAGAAGGAGGGATAGAATGGCATTTGTTGAGGTGGAAGAAGGCGTTCGGTTATTTTATGAAGAAAAGGGCCAGGGGAGACCGATTATCTTTATCCATGGTGTGTGGATGAGCAGCCGGTTCTTTAAAAGGCAGCTGCCGTACTTTTCTGGAAAATATAGAACGATATTGCTTGATTTAAGAAGTCATGGCCAGTCAAATCATATACATTACGGAAATACGGTCTCCGTTTATGCAAAAGATCTTCATGCGTTCATAGGTGAACTGGGATTAAAGGATGTCATACTTGTAGGCTGGTCGATGGGGGCATTTGTCGTTTGGGATTATCTTAAGCAATTCGGTGAGGGAAATGTTCATTCAACTGTGATTGTGGATGAATTGGCCTCTGATTTTAAGTGGCCCGATTTTCATATCGGTGCATTTGATATGGAAACGTTGATTGCCTTCATGACAGAAATTCAAACGAATCGTACCCCATTTTTGAATAAATTCCTTGATTCCATGTTCAACAATGAATTATCTTCAGAGGATGCAGGCTGGATGCTTGGGGAAGTGACCAAAATGCCGGAATCCATTGCTGGCAGCATTCTATTTGACCAATCGATTGTGGACTATCGTGACTTCTTGCCAGCAATCAATGTACCTACACTTCTCTGTTTTGGAAGGCATGAAAAAGTCATTCCTGTAGCAGCTGGGGAACATTTGCATAAAAACATTCCGAATTCCAAACTAGTAATCTTTGAAGATAGTTGCCATTGTCCGTTCATGGAAGAAAGCGATTTGTTTAATGAAACCGTGAATTGCTTCATTCAAAAGGGAGTATAGTCGTACAGGATAGGAAAAGGGGGATGCAGTGACCGTGTCTGCACTCTTTTAATTATGGATATAATTGAATTTTCTTCTAACTAAATGGTTTCGGCATGGAATAAGGGGAATACTGGTATTAGGGGATAGTAGTGAAGGTTAATGGAATTGATAAATTAAATAGGTAATATTTATATATCCTTTTCATAGGAATTGGGCTATTATGAGGTGGATTTAAATTGGTGTGATCATTTATCTGTTATTGAGCGAAACTCATGCAGGAAGTAATGGAGAGGATAAAATGGATGATCGTTTACCATACAATGAAATTATAGATGTATGTTTACTTGCGGGGAAAATCATGCTTCAGAACGGAGCGGAAACATCAAGGGTGGAAGATACGATGGTTAGAATCGCTGCAGCATTTGGGTGCGGTGAATCACACAGTTTTTCAACCCCTACAGGAATTATTTTTTCGCTGGATGGCATGCACCCAGCTTCAAAATTGATCCGGGTTTCCCAACGATCTACAGATTTACATAAGGTGACGCTGGTTAATAGTATATCCCGAAGCATTTCCAGCAAGGAAATGACACCGGAGGAAGCATATATACGGTTAAAACAAATCGAAAAGGCCGGGATGGGGTATCCCATGTGGGTGCAGATCTTTGCTGCATTTATAGCGAGCGGCTGCTTTTTAATCATGTTCCAAGGACAGTGGAGTGATTTCATCTGGTCCTGCATAGCTGGAGGAATGGGATTCTCATGCCTGCTTTATTTGCACAGGTTACTGGAAGTCCGTTTTTTTGCTGAATTCATCGCCTCTTTAGTCGTAGGATTAGTGGCTATGTTCTTTGTCCAGATTGGAGCAGGGAGTAATTTGGACACGATAATCATCGGAGCGGTGATGCCGCTTGTGCCAGGACTATTAATAACGAATGCAGCCAGGGATTTAATTGCAGGGCATTTGGTTTCGGGTCTATCCAAGGGTGCGGATGCTGGTTTGACTGCTTTAGCCATTGGGGCAGGAATATCGGCCGCGTTTGTTTTCTTATGATTTTAGGGGAGGAAGAATGATGATTGCACAGCTTATTACAAGTTTCATTGCCTCAGCCGCCTTTGGAGTCATCTTCAATGTACCAAAGAATTCATTGTTTCAATGTGGTTTCGTAGGGATGTTGGGGTGGATCTTATACTATGCTCTGGTTGAAAATGAGATAAACAGCATCATTGCAACATTAGCGTCTGCATTTATCGTTGCGGTCATCAGCCAGTATTTTGCTAAAAGATATAAAACGCCGATCACGATTTTCAATGTATCGGGAATCATCCCCCTCGTGCCTGGAGGTTTGTCGTATGATGCGATGAAGCACTTTGTCGGAAATGATTTTTATGTCGCCGTTCAGCTGGCAGCCAAAGTTTTCATGCTGGCTGGTTCCATTGCGATGGGACTGATCTTTGCAGAAGTCATGAACCAGTTAGTAACTAAGTACAATAGAAGGAAGGTAAGATTGAGAAGTTAACGGGAATCTTCCTGATGAGTATGTTCTGAATAAAGAGAAAGGAGAGCAGGCCGAAGCCTGATCTCCTTTCTCTTTTTGATATTTTAAAATAATAATGAATCTAGTTTATATAGGATCTTTCATCCCAGTGTTGGCAGTAACCAAAATTTCGTCGAATTTTTTGGCATCAGCTTTCTTGCTTGACAGAAGTGTTCCGGCGATGGCTGCGATAAAACCAATCGGGATGGAGATGATGCCTGGGTTGGCAAGCGGGAATAATGGTTCCCCAACGAATATTGCCGCTCCCTCCACCGGAGACCAGACATTGGGACTTAGGAATACAAGCAATAAAGAACTGACCAGTCCAACTAACATGCCTGTTACAGCCCCAGTCGTGTTAAAACGTTTCCAGAATACCGTGAAGACAATGATGGGCAGGTTGGCACTGGCAGCGACAGCAAAGGCGAGTGAAACAAGGAAGGCGACATTCATGTTTTGGGCAAATAAGGCCAGGATGATGGAAAGGATGGATACTCCGATGGATGCCCAACGAGCAGCAACGACTTGTTCTTTGTCGGTGGCTTGACCTTTCCGGATGATGTGGCCATAGAAGTCATGGGCAAAAGCAGATGCTGCCGATAGAACGAGACCTGCCACAACCGCTAAAATGGTAGCGAAAGCAACGGCAGAGACAAAGGCGAACAGGAAGTCTCCCCCAATGGCTTCTGCAAGCAGCGGAGCAGCCATATTGCCGGCCGCATTAGCGGCTATGATCTTGTCATAACCGACAAAGGCTGCCGCTCCAAAGCCGAGGAAAATGGTCATTATATAAAAGATGCCAATGATCCAAGTGGCATATACTACTGACTTTCGGGCTGTGATGGCGTCTTTCACCGTAAAGAAACGGATAAGAATGTGAGGTAGTCCAGCCGTACCGAGTACAAGCGCTAAATTAAGGGATAAAGTATCCAATGGATCCTTGAATTTGTTACCGGGGTTAAGGAAATCCCCGCCCAAAGGGGTGGCTGTTTTCATCTGCCTGAACATCTCGATCACGCTAAAGTCGAATTTCGCCAACACGATGATGGAGATGATGAATGTCCCTGCCATCAATAAAACGGCTTTAACGATTTGGACCCAACTGGTGGCCGTCATACCGCCGAAAACGACGTATACGGTCATTAAAATACCTACAATGATGACGGAGTAAAGATAATCAATTCCAAGTAAGAGTTTTATAAGGGCACCTGCACCGACTAATTGGGCGATCATATAAAAGGTTGAAATCGAAATGGTGTTAAGGGCAGCAACCCCGCGTACTTTCTTTTCATTGAAACGGGCAGCGATCATGTCCGCCAATGTATACTTGCCAAGGTTACGAAGCGGTTCGGCCACAATATAAAGAACGACCAGGTACGCAACCAGAAAACCTATGCTATAGAAAAAACCGTCAAATCCGGAGAGTGCGACCATGCCGGCTATTCCCAAAAATGAGGCGGCGGACATATAATCTCCCGCAATGGCCCAGCCATTCTGCCAGCCAGTGAGGCTGCTGTCCGCCGTATAAAAGTCCGCGGTCGTTTTGGTGCGCCGTGAAGCAAAATAGGTAATGACCAATGTTAGTCCGACAATGATAAGAAATAATATAAAAGCAAGAATATTCATTGTGAATTCACCTTTTATCCTTTCGCTTCTTTAACGATTTTTTCTACTAATTGGTCAAATGTCGCCGCTTTTCTGGAATAGAGGATGCATAATGTCCAGGTCATGATAAATTGGGCGAAGGCAAAAATCCAGGCCCAGCTGATTGCCCCGAAGGCAATTGAGTTAAGAACTTTAGAATAGGAAGTTAGTATGGGTAGGGTGAAATAAAAGACCATGAAAAAGATGGATAGCGGCACGATGAAATTGCGTTTTTTCCTTAAGAGTTCTTGAAAAGATTGTGATTGGACGATCTTGGTGTAGTCCGCGGAAGCGCTTGCCTCGGTTTCCTTAGCGATTGAATCGTTTGATGCCAAGTTGGTTCCCCCTTCATCATCATTGATTTGGTTTTCATTACCAATTTCCGATAACAGTATCAGTATATATTTTTCAGAATATATTGTAAATTTAAATGCTGAAATTAAAGTTTTTTTCGTTCGACATAGTTTTTTCTTTTTACGCACAAGCAAAACCATTAAGGAAAAGTTAAGCTTCTTTCACGATACTGGTTTCAACGAAGGAAACCTGAAAGGAGAAAAGTGATGAAAAAGTTGATAGTGATAGGTACGGTTTTAGTGCTGGCGATTGGGGGAAGCGTTTGGTTTTTCATGAAGGACAATGCTGAGCCTGTCATTGCGAAATCGGTGACGGCTACAGTTGAAAAGGGAGATCTTGAAGTGCAAATAAGCGGTTCCGGATCGGTCGCCGCAATCAATAGTGAGGACATTACATCTTCCGTAACGGGTGAAGTGGACGAAGTCCTTGTAGAGAAGAATGAATTGGTTGAGAAAGGTGATGAACTTATTACCTTCACGGATGGAAGTGACCCGATAACGGCCCCATTCGATGGTACCGTTACAACAATGGAAGTTGAAGAAGGGGATCGTGTATCGAGCAATGAAGTGTTGGCACATGTCACGGATTATAAAAAATTGAAAACCACGATCAGTGTTGATGAATTGGATGTTCCAAGTGTTAAAAAAGGACAAACGGTTGATATTAAAGCCAGTGCCTTTGAAGATGAAACGTTTACAGGGGAAGTAACCAGTGTAGCAAAGGAAGGTACATATGAGAATGGAGTTTCTTCATTCGATGTCACTATCAAAATTGACAAACCCGGCGATATAAAAATTGGGATGTCGACTGAAGTGAGCATTTTGACGAATAGTGTAAAAGATGCCTTATATGTTCCGATTGAAGCAGTCCAAATCGACGGGGAAGAGAAATATGTGAATATACAACAATCCGGTACAACTGAAGGAGCTGCCAGTACAAAGAAAGTGGTTGAGACTGGAATCAGCAACGATAGATATATTGAAATAACTTCAGGGCTTGAAGAGGGACAGTTTGTTTCCTTGCCTATCACCATCAATGAAAGCTCCACTGGCAGCGGCGGCGAAGGAATGAGGGGAGGCCAAGGAGGCGAGATAAGAATGCAGAGCGGCAGCGGAATGCCAAGCGGCGGGATGCCAAACGGTGGCGGAATGCCGAGTGGAAAGGGAGGTCAGTAAAATGGCGAAACCCATCATAAAAATTAAGAACATGTCTAAATCATATGAATTAGGCGGTGAAACGGTCAAGGCACTTCAGGATGTCTGTCTTACAATCGATAAAGGCGATTTCATTTCGATCATCGGTCCTTCTGGGTCAGGGAAATCGACGTTCATGAATATGATTGGCTGCCTTGATAAGCCTGACATAGGTGAATATCTTCTTGATGGTAAAGAAGTGGAAAAGATGAAGGATAATGAGTTAGCTGACATTCGTAATATTAAAATAGGGTTCATCTTTCAAAATTTCAACCTGCTGGCAAAACTGACAGCGTTGGAGAATGTCGAACTTCCCCTGGTTTATAGAGGGGCAAGCGTGAAGGAAAGAAGAGAAGTGGCCAATGCGTGCCTTGATATGGTGGGCCTTGGTGACCGGAAGAATCATCTGCCGACCCAACTGTCGGGTGGACAGCAGCAAAGAGTTGCGATTGCAAGGGCACTTGCCGGTAATCCTCCCGTTTTATTAGCGGATGAGCCGACGGGGGCGCTTGATAGTAAAACGAGTAAAGAAGTGCTGCAGATGCTGAAAGAATTGAACGGGAAGGGACAAACAATCATTCTTATAACCCATGACTTGGAAGTGGCTAAAGAAGCGACTCGTGTCGTCCGGATACAGGATGGTCAGCTATTTGAAAACGGGGGTGATTGGATTGAATCTGAGCGAATCAATGAAGATGGCAATACGCAGTATCAAAACCAATAAAGTCAGAGCATTTTTAACCATGCTTGGGATCATAATTGGAGTTGCCTCCGTAATCGTTCTGGTTTCGATTGGGCAGGGTTCTTCACAGTCCGTTCAGGAGGAAATCAATAGCCTGGGAACGAACCTGATAACGGTAAGTGTCACGGATACCGACTCCGTGGAGCTGACCGATGATACAATTGAACAGTTTAAAGAGCTGAGCGGGATATCGGAAGTGGCGTCTGTGGTCACTGGACGCGTTTATGCCAAGAACGGAGAAGCTACGGCGCAGGTTTCAATGACCGGTGCAACTTCTTCCTACTTATCAGTCAGGGATCTAGAGCTCAGTCAAGGCCGGTTTTTGACGGATATGGAAACGGAATTACGCTCCAAGGTCGTTGTCCTGGGGTCGGATACAGCCACCACGCTTTTTGAAAATCAAAAAGCCGTGGACCAGAACGTGCTTATCGGCGGTGTTTCCTATCGCGTGATCGGTGTCCTGAAATCGGTAGGCACCTCAATGGGATCGAGCGGGGATGATGTCATCATTGCACCTATCACCACTGCCGAAAGGGCTACAGGCAGCACGACAATCGGAACTGTCTATTTAAAAGCGGAGAACGAGAATATCATGGATTGGGCAATGTACCAGGTACAAGGTGCGATGACTACATCATTCCCAGAACAGAGTGATAACTACTCGGTGTCCAATCAAGAAGATCTGATGGATACAATGAGCTCTGTATCGGACACGTTCACACTTATGCTTGGCGGTATTGCCAGTATTTCGTTACTGGTAGGCGGAATCGGGATCATGAATATCATGTTGGTTTCCGTCTCGGAGAGGACAAAGGAAATCGGGATCAGGAAAGCAATTGGGGCAAATCGGAAGTCGATTCTTCTTCAGTTCTTAATTGAAGCGATGGTCCTGAGCTGCTTCGGGGGACTGTTGGGAGTTGGAATTGGCTTGGGAATCGCAAAATTGATTTCAGCTTTTTCAAGTTTAACGATTAGTTATTCATGGACGGTGACATTGTTTGCCTTTTTATTCTCCATTTTAATCGGGATAATGTTTGGTGTATTTCCCGCCAATAAGGCATCCAAATTAAATCCAATCCAGGCACTGCGTCACGAATGAACATACCATTTTGAAAGGAAGCAGGCATTAAAAGCCCGCTTTCTTTTGCATATGAAAAAGGATAAAATCAACATATATCACAATTGAGGCGGTTGGGAGGTACCCTGCATGAAGGTTTTGGTGGTAGAAGATAATGTTTCATTATTAGAGTCGATCCGACAGATTTTGACGGATGAATATGAAGTCGATACAGCGGATAATGGGGAAGATGGGCTATTCATGGCTCAACAAAGTATTTACGATATCATCATTTTGGATGTAATGCTTCCGGGAATCGATGGATTTGAAATCGTACGGAAAATCAGGGAAGCAAAAATAGATACAAGTGTCTTGTTTTTGACGGCAAAAGATGCACTTGAGGATCGTGTCAGAGGGTTGGAAATGGGTGGCGATGATTATTTAGTCAAGCCGTTTCAGGCACCGGAACTTAAGGCCAGGATTCGTGCCCTGCTTCGAAGGAGTGGCATTATTTCGCTAGAACAGCATGTGAAATACCGTAATATTGAACTGTTGGAAAAAGAAAAGGATATTTTGGTTGATGGAAAGGTCATTAAAATGACCTTGAAACAGTTTGAATTACTGGAATACCTGATTCAAAATAATGGTAAAATATTGACCCGTGAGCAGATTTTCGACCGCATTTGGGGGTTTGATTCAGATACGACGATTGCCATTGTGGAAGTGTTCATCCATCACCTTAGAAAAAAATTGGAACCTTTCAATTATCATAAAGATATTCAAACCGTTCGGGGTATTGGTTATATGCTAAAACAACCATAAGGGGATCATTATGTTCCAAAAAACAAGGCTTCAACTAACAATATTGAATTCTATCGTCTTTATTGTCTTAATAGCCATATTAAGCAGAACGATTTATTTCTATACGGAAGACCAGATCTATAAGGATGTCAATGATTCACTTATAAAGGATTACCGGGATTTCAATAATGGCGGCATGCCAGGCGGACGTCCGCAAGGTGAGTTTCTCTTAGGACCGGGGCCAAGCGTCATCGTTTGGGGGCCGGATGATACGATCATTGAGCCAAGACTGAGTGTAGATAATTTTTTTAAGGTCAATGAACAAAAATTTTTCCCTAAAACTTTTGATGACATTGAAGAAATTTCAGTGAATGGATATACGTATCGGGCCCTTTCCACCCAGGTCGATACAGGGTATGGAGAGATGGCCGTACAATTCATCAGGAATGTGGATACAGAAAAGGAAATGCTCGATCGCTTGCTGCTCATATTGTTTGTTGGTGGAGGAATTGGAAGTCTAGTGGCGGTGGGCGCTGGCTATCTTCTGGCAGGACGGGCCTTGATCCCGGTCAAGAAATCCTGGGATCAGCAGCAGCAGTTTGTCTCGGATGCTTCGCATGAAATTCGAACGCCGCTTGCTGTCATTCAATCGCGGGCTGATTTGCTATTTCAATCACCTAACGCGACAATCGAGGAAAAAGCCGTTGATATATCCATCATTTCGAAAGAAGTCCGCCGATTGAATAAGCTTGTTAACGGACTTTTGACCTTGACCAGAACGGATTCGAATCAAATGGAGGTTAAGAAATCGAACTTTTTCCTTGATGATCTACTTATGGATATCGTGGAACAGTATACGGATATAGCTTCTTTTCAAGAGAAATCAATCATTAGCCATGCTCCCGAACAGGTAGTGTTTCATGGGGATAAAGAGAGAATTCATCAGCTATTGGTGATCTTGGTGGATAATGCCATGAAATTCACCGAGGAAGGCGGGGAGATTTCCCTTTCCTGCATCAAGAATGCTTCATCCATCATTCTTACTGTAGAAGATAATGGAATAGGCATTCCACAGGAAGAACTCCCCTTGATTTTTAATCGTTTTTACCAAGTGGAGCAATCCCGTTCGGCAAATGAAGGCTCTGGCTTAGGTCTATCCATAGCCCAATGGATTGTAAACACACATCAAGGGAACATCAAGGTTACAAGTGAGCAGAATGAACGGACCCGTTTTGAAATCACTTTTCCGAGAAATCAAAGGAAAAATTAGCTGACATCCAATACGAAAAAGACCCTTACTTTCTTCCTTGCTGCTTAAGGAAAAATTAAGGGTCTTTTTAGATAATCATCTTATAAATACATTTATTTTCGGAGGAGAATCATTGATGAAAAGACTTGGTAGGTTACACTTTTTGGTTGGAATATTGGTTTCGGTCCTCTTAATGGCCCAAGCAGTCATCGGGATCATGATGTATGTGGATGGCAGCGGCAATGAGCCCATGAATCGACAGGCGGTGATGAGGCAGCCTGCCGACGGAAACACAACAGAATCGGATTCGGAGGAATCGGCTAATAGCAGTACGGAGACAGATGATTCATCGATGGAAACGGCAACTAATGATACGCAGGGCACTCCACAAGGGGGGCCTAATGGTTCCGGGACTCCAGGAGAAATGCCAAGCGGCGGAGGTTATCAAGGCAGAGACTCTTTTGCTGGGAAATTCATCGACTTTTATCAAGGGGCAGGTGGCTTGGCCGCATCCATCATCATCTTTGTAATCGGGGGGGCAGGATTAGCGACAACGGTGATTACAAGAAAAACAGCTGCCTGAATAGTCGATATTATTTAGGCAAGAGAAGGTTCCTTTCGAAGTGAGCCTTCTTTTTTAATTCACGAAACCCATTATTGTCACTAATTGTTATTTTAAAAAGGGAAATAATAATTGCACTAAAAAAAATATTAGTTTAATATAGACTTCTGGAGAGGTACGTACATGTATTTTGGATGAAAGAGAAAACGTTTGCATAAATTATTTGAGGGTATCCTACTATTAATGCACGAACATTAAATTCACCCTTAGTGGAGGCAGAATATATGAAATTTCTGATTGCAATTTTAGGACTGCTTATTGTTTTTGGACTAGCTATCTTAGTCAGCAGTGACCGGAAGAAAGTTAAAATAAAACCGATCATCCTCATGTTGGTCATTCAGCTTGTTTTAACTTATTTATTATTAAACACGAAGTTTGGCTTAGTGATCATCAATTCAATTGCCGATGGTTTCGGAAAACTTTTGGAATGGGCAAATGAAGGGATCACCTTTGTATTTGGCGGGATTGTAAATGAAGGAGCATCGCCCTTCTTTTTAAATGTCCTTCTTCCTATCGTATTCATCTCCGCATTAATCGGGATTTTACAGCACTTCAAGATCCTTCCGTTCATCATGAAGTGGATTGGATTCATTCTAAGTAAGGTGAATGGGATGGGTAAATTGGAATCTTACAATGCGGTTGCATCAGCAATAGTAGGCCAATCCGAGGTTTTCATAACCTTGAAAAAACAACTCGGTGCCATTCCGCCATCTCGCATGTATACGCTTTGTGCATCAGCCATGTCAACTGTATCGATGTCGATTGTCGGTGCTTATATGACGATGATTGAACCAAAGTACGTTGTGACGGCCATTGTTATTAACATGTTTGGTGGATTTATCATCGCATCCATTATCAATCCTTATACCGTAACGGATGCAGAGGATATTCTCCCTGTTGAAGAAGGGGCAGAGAAGCAGTCTTTCTTCGAAATGCTTGGGGAATATATCATGGATGGGTTCAAGGTTGCCATCACTGTAGCGGCGATGTTAATTGGTTTCGTTGCTTTAATCGCCGGGATCAACAGCATATTCGACATGATTTTCGGCATCAGCTTCCAAGACATCATGGGGTATATCTTTGCACCGTTTGCCTTTATCATGGGTATACCGATTTCAGAAACCGTGACTGCTGGCGGAATCATGGCGACGAAACTGGTAACCAATGAATTCGTTGCCATGCTGAGCTTAGGGGAAGCATCAGCTGCCTTGAGCGAAAGGACGATAGGGATCGTTTCGGTTTTCTTGGTTTCATTCGCCAATTTCTCATCAATTGGTATCATTGCCGGTGCAGTCAAAGGACTTCATGAAAAACAGGGAAATGTTGTAGCCCGTTTCGGCTTGAAGCTGTTATATGGCGCGACTCTTGTCAGCATCCTATCAGCGATCATTGTAAGTGTGATACTTTAAATAACGGATTTAACACAAAAGGGCACTTGGGTTTACTCCTAAGTGCCTCTTTTATATTTGTTACGCAAGGTAGAGTTTTTGAATTTGAAGGTGCTTGGCTTGCTGATATATAATACATAAAATGACAGGAGTGAAAGGGGAGTTTTAGGATGACGATGGATGGAAATGAAACAGCTATCTTTGCAGGAGGCTGCTTTTGGTGCATGGTTGCTCCCTTTGATGAAATGGACGGTATCATTTCAGTGACATCAGGTTATACAGGCGGTGATTTTGCCGCTCCAAGTTATAAACAAGTGATTACCGGTGCGACTGATCATGTTGAAGCGGTTCAAGTGGTATTCGATCCATCAATCATTTCCTATAAAACGTTATTAGAGATATTCTGGCAGCAAATCGATCCAACAGATGATAATGGACAGTTCTCGGATAGGGGAAAGCAATACAAGGCAGCCATTTTCTATCTTAATGAATGTCAGAAACTGGAGGCAGAACAATCGAGGGAAGATTTAATGATGAGCGGGCGGTTTAAGAAACCTATTGTTACGGGTATTCTACCCTCGGGGGAATTTTACGCCGCTGAGGAATATCATCAAGAATTCTATCGAAAAAACCAATTTCGCTATGCATTGTACCGTAAAGGCTCAGGACGGGATGCTTTCATTAAAGAAAATTGGCCTAAGGATAATGCACACCTTAGAAAGACCTTAACGGAGAGTCAGTTTCATGTCACCCAGGAAAATGGCACGGAGCCGCCTTTCGATAATGCTTATTGGGATCACTTTGAAGAAGGCATTTATGTGGATGTCGTTTCTGGGGAGCCCCTATTCAGTTCGCGGGATAAATATGATAGCGGTTGTGGGTGGCCAAGCTTCACGAAGCCCATCATGTCGGCAAGTGTTAATGAAAAAATGGATCTCAGCCACCGAATGACCCGGACCGAGGTGCGCAGCAGGGATGCCGATTCACACCTTGGACATGTTTTTCCTGATGGTCCAAGTCCTAAAGGCACGAGATATTGCATAAACTCTGCGGCCCTTCGATTCATCCCCAGAAATGAAATGGAGAAAGCGGGATATGGAGATTTAATAATACTATTCAAAATGAAATAACTAGGGAGACAGGGGAACACAAATGGATAAAATAGATGAAAATTTATATCGATATATCCTTGATAACTCGTCTAAGATTACGGAAAACTGGCTGGCTTTAAGGGAAAAGCAGTCTGGGTCGATCTATTCAATAGATTCTAATGAGGAAATCGAAAAACTGCTTAGGGAACAGAATACATGGACCATCAAGACAGTGACGAGTGCTTTACTTGATGATGAAACTGCTTTTATTGAAACGATGGAGCAGTGGGCCACACTTGTCGCGAAGAGCAGGGTTGAATCGGTTACCCCCATTTACGAAGTGTTGGAAGCGCTTAATAAGGTGCGTGAAACATATTGGGCATTCATCACTGATTATATGCTCATGGATACGAAGATAACGAAAGAAAAAATCATCCGGTGGAGCCGGCTTATTAATCGTGCCTTCGATCAATTGAACCGTGAGTTCACCGAGCAGTATTACCTTTTGACAAAAGAACGTTTGTCAGCTCAACAGGAGCTGATTAATGAACTGGGCGCACCTGTCATTCCCATTGTTGATGCCATTGCGGTATTGCCGTTAATCGGTGAAATCGATACCTATCGGGCAAAGGAAATTTTGAATGGGACTCCAAGCAAATGCATTAGCAAAAATATCACCCACTTATTCATCGATTTATCGGGAGTCTCCCTTTTGGATACGATGGTTGCCCAACAAATCTATCAATTGATAAGTACCCTGAACCTGTTAGGCATTCAATCGACCATTTCCGGGATTCGACCTGAAGTGGCCCAGACATCGATTCAGTTAGGCCTTGATTTCAGTCAGGTTTCGACACATAGTACTCTTAAACAAGCCCTTTCCAAACAAGGGATCAAGCTATACGAGAAAAAATGATAAATGAAAAGAACCAGATCCGCTAGGAATCTGGTTCTTTTTCGTGATTCTATAACTTGAATGAACTTTTCAATCCGACGATTTGGTTGAAGACCAAGTGATCGGCCGCAGTGAGTTTTGAATCAACATTATAATAGCCATGCCTGAAGAATTGGAATTTATCCTGAGGCTTAGCATCTTTCATGTTAGGCTCGACAAATCCTTGTAAAATTTCGATAGAATCAGGGTTTACCCGGTCCAGGAATGATTTTTCTTCCTCTTCATCATTTTCCTTATCCAAGATTAAAGGCTGAAAGTTGCGGAATTCTGCTGAAACCGCTTGTGAAGCTTCGACCCAGTGCAATGTACCTTTCACTTTACGGCCAGTGAAGCCCGATCCGCTTTTCGTTTCAATATCGTATGTGCAGCGAAGTTCAATGACGTTACCGGCTTCGTCCTTAATCACTTCTTCACATTTAATGAAATAAGCATGCTTCAAACGGACTTCATTGCCCGGGAAAAGTCGGAAATACTTTTTCGGCGGGTTTTCCATGAAATCGTCCTGTTCGATATATATTTCACGTGAAAACGGGATTTGGCGTGTACCCATTTCCGGTACTTCCGGATTGATCTCAGCATCCAGCCACTCTATCTCGCCTTCCGGATAGTTGGTGATGACCACTTTAAGCGGGTTCAGGATGGCCATAGTCCGTGGAGCCTTCAGCTTTAAGTCTTCCCGCACGAAATGATCAAGCATTTGAGAATCTACGATACCGCTTGTTTTGGCGACACCTATCTCTTGGCAGAATGCACGAATCGCTTCTGGTGTATACCCGCGTCTCCGCAAGCCTGAAACAGTAGGCATCCGCGGATCGTCCCAACCGTCCACGAAGCCCTCATCGACAAGCTGCTTCAGTTTTCGCTTGCTCATTACTGTGTTGGTCAGGTTAAGACGGCCAAATTCATATTGCTTTGGTTTGCTTTCCATTTCACAATTCTCAACGATCCAGTCATAAAGAGGGCGTTGATCTTCGAACTCAAGCGTACAAATGGAGTGTGTGACTCCCTCGATGGCATCTTCAATCGGGTGGGCAAAGGCATACATCGGGTAGATGCACCATTTGTTGCCGGTATTATGGTGTTCAGTATGGGAGATACGGTATATGACGGGATCACGCAAATTAATGTTAGGTGAGCTCATATCGATTTTTGCACGCAATACTTTTGCGCCGTTTTCGAATTCGCCGCTGCGCATCTTTTCAAATAGTTCAAGGTTTTCCTCGACGGTTCTATTGCGGTAGGGGCTGTCTTTTCCCGGCTCTGTCAGCGTTCCGCGATATTCACGGATTTGGTCGGCATTAAGGTCGTCCACATATGCCAGTCCTTTATTGATGAGCAGCACAGCTCTTTTATACATTTCATCAAAATAGTCGGAAGCGAAGAAAAGGTTATCCCAGTCGTAACCGAGCCATTTTACATCTTCCTTAATGGAGTTCACAAACTCAATATCCTCTTTCAATGGATTCGTATCATCGAAACGAAGGTTAGTTTTCCCATTGAAATCATCAGCCACCCCAAAATTCAAAATGATTGATTTGGCATGCCCGATATGTAAATATCCGTTCGGCTCAGGAGGGAAGCGGGTGATGACATGATCATGTTTTCCGGACTCTAGGTCATCTTTTATAATATTTTTAATAAAATTCGAAGAGTTATTTTCCAACTGAATTCGACCTCTTTCATTTATATACTTCTTTTAATTTTACCTGTATATATACCATAAATACAGATATTTTTCCATGTTCGAGCCGGAATCACGGTTTATCTGAAACAATTCATCAAGTATTTAGTTTGTACAATCCGAGCGGAAATATCCCTGAAACTTTGATCATGTAATTTAGGGAACGACCTAACTGGATATTAAAGAAACAAATTAGACCCTTTTCATCTAAAAAAGCAATACAGGAATTCATGCCTGTATTGCATATAAACTCGCTAGCAGTCAGATTTTAGAATTAAAATCAAAAGACTGTCGTTTGCAAAAATTCTTTTGTACGTTCTTCTTTTGGATTGGTGAAGAATTCTTTTGGCGGTCCGCTTTCGACAACCCTCCCATTATGCATGAAGACAATCCAATCCCCGACCTCACGTGCAAAGCTCATTTCATGTGTAACGACTACCATTGTCATCCCTTCCAAGGCAAGTTCCTTCATCGTGGCAAGAACTTCACCCACAAGTTCGGGATCCAGAGCCGAGGTAGGCTCATCAAAGAGCAGGATATCAGGTTTCATGGCAAGGGCGCGGGCGATGGCAACACGCTGTTTCTGCCCGCCTGAGAGCTTGCTTGGATAGACATCCGCTTTATCTGATAAACCGACTTTGGCAAGCAATGTCTTTGCTTCTTCAATCGCTTGGGCCTTAGGGACTTTTTTGACGTGTGTCGGTGCTTCGATGACATTTTCCAGTACGGTCATATGCGGGAAGAGGTAGAAATGCTGAAATACCATTCCGACTTTCTCGCGGATTTTATTAATATCATGGGTACCAGGATTGATTTCCGTTCCTTCAATGAGGATTTGGCCGCTGTCTTTCTTCTCTAAATAATTCAAACAGCGGAGCAGGGTGCTTTTTCCGGAACCGCTTGGTCCGATCAGACAGACAACATCGCTGTCGAGTACCTTCATATCGATATCTTTAAGTACATGCAGGTTTCCATACGATTTATTTAAATTCCTAATGCGAATCATTTCTTTTTGTTCCATTTCAATTCCCCCTATCGATCACTGATGGACAGTTTCTTTTCGAATAAATTGACGATAATGGTCAGGAAAGCCACTAGAATCAAGTAGTAGACCGCTACAATCAATAAATAAGTCATTTCATCGAAATTATTCGAGCCCAACGTAGTGGCTACATTAAACAGCTCATTCATGGATATGAAAGCTGCCAGTGATGAATCCTTCAGTCCGATGATGAATTGGTTGCCAAGCGGCGGCAATGCGCGGCGGAAGGCTTGAGGCAAGATGATTCTCCTTAAGGTGAGCGAATTGCTCATGCCAAGGGAGCGTCCGGCCTCCATTTGGCCTTTGTCGATGGATTGAATCGTACCACGTAAAATCTCTGAGATATAAGCTCCATTATGGAAAGCCAGGGCAAGTGAGGCCGCCCAGAAGTCCGGCAGTAAGAAGAGATTGCTGATACCGAAATAGAGTATGAATATCTGTACGATTAAAGGCGTTCCCCGTACCAGGAATACATATGTATCTGAAATCCATGCAAGAATTTTTATATTGGATATTTTTAATAGGGCAAATAGCAAACCGATGAAGATACCCACCAATATGGAGACTACCGTCAGTTCCAATGTAAGGAGCATGGCCCGGATGAATACGTCCGAGGAGCTAAATAATGTATCAAAAAAATGTGAAAAACTTGGCAATGTAATGACTCCCTTTCTATCAATCTTTATTCAGGCTTAGTTGTGATGTCTTCACCAAAATACTTTTTGCTGATTTCCGCAAGCGTTCCATCTTCACGGAGGTTTTCAAGAGCTTCGTTGATGCGTGCAAGCAGCTGAGGGTTGTCGTCAGGCAGTACGATGGCCTGTTCGCTTCGTTCGATCAATTGCCTTCCTTCGATGTCGAAACCTTCCTTGGTCGCTTCCTTGCCGGTTACGAAGTCGGTGATGACGGCATCATGACGTCCTCCGCTCAATGCCTTCAGGGCGGTGATATCACTGTCATAGGTTTTTACATTGGTTGTATATTTTTCTGCTGTCGTTGCGTACGTGGAGCCTTTAGAAGCCGCAACTTCCTTACCCTTTAAATCTTCAACCGTTTTAATATCACTATCCGGGCGAACGAAAATTTGAGGACCTGAGTAGTAATAAGGGGTGGAGAAGGCAACATGTTTACTTCGTTCTTCATTGATTGTATGGCTGGCAACCGCGGCATCTGCCCGACCGGTTTTAACACCTTCCACAATACCTTTGAACTTTATCCGTTTAGGCACAGGTTCTAGGTCGAGTTCCTTTGCAATTGCATCGCCAACTTCAATATCGAATCCGGTTACGGTCATGTCATCATTGACATAACTGAATGGCTTGAATTCACCTGAGGCAGCAAAAACAAACTGGTCCTCATTGATCAGCTTACTCCCGTCCTCCAGCTGGTCCTTTTCGGCACAGCCGGACAGAAGACCAAGGACAGCCAGAATGGATACAATGAATGTAACGGATGATTTCATGATAATTTCATTTCCCCCTTTGAAAAAAACTAATAGAATGGTCTATACCCTTATGAGGCAATGAATAACCTTATTAACTATGGAAAATAAAACTGAAACCAAATAGGCTGTCCAGCACATACCGACATTTCATCCAAGAATCCCCCTTTACTATGCATTTCATAAAGGTTCTCGGCCTTTGCCTTCATTTCCTTCCAAATTACATGTAATTTCCTGAAAAAGTGACAAAAAATACTTAATAGGAGAAGAAATTTTGAAACAATTCAGGCTGATGATGTATCTATCGAAAGCGAAAAACTGATGATAACCGTATCTAATGATGGGATGGGATAAAACTGTGGAGTATTTTAGGCAATGTTGATTTTGTCTACCAACAAAGTCCCGATTTGATTGACTGACTTTAATTTCGGACATGAATTGAAGTATAATATAGCAAAATAGAAGAAGGGCAGTTGGGAAAATGGTTAGCAACTTTGTGCAAGAGCAGTTACAGGAATATCGCGAAAGAAATCAAGATAGAGGCCGTTTAATTATAAAATGTCCGGACCAGCCGGGAATTGTTTCGACAGTTACGGCTTTTCTTAAAGAATATGATGCAAATATTGTTGAATTGAGTCAGTATTCGATGAATCCTGAGGGTGGTACCTTTTTCACCAGGATCGAGTTCGATTGTCCAGGATTGAATGACAAGGCAGCGGATATGCAACTGGCATTCCAGGAAGTTTCGACAGCATTCTCGATGCAATGGACATTTAATCATGTGAGTGATCTGAAGAGGACGGCAATCTTCGTTTCGAAGGAACCCCATTGCCTTCTGGAATTGCTATGGGAGTGGCAAAGCGGGGATTTATTGGCTGACATTGCACTGGTCATCAGCAATCATGAAGATACGAGGGAAATTGTCGAATCGATGGGCATCCCGTTTTATTACATTCCTGCAAATAAGGATATACGTAAGGAAGTGGAGACTAAACAGCTTGGACTTTTGGAAGAATTCAAAGTGGACCTTATTGTATTGGCCAGGTATATGCAGATATTGACGCCGGACTTCGTAGCGGCCCATCCGAACAGGATCATCAATATCCATCATTCATTTTTACCTGCCTTCATTGGAGCACGGCCTTATGAACGAGCTTATGACAGAGGTGTTAAGCTGATTGGGGCGACTTCCCATTATGTGACGAATGATTTGGATGAAGGTCCAATCATCGAGCAGGATATCGAACGTGTGGACCATCGTGATTCTGCCGGGGATATGAAGAAAATCGGTCGTTCTGCTGAACGCCGGGTGCTGGCACGTGCCGTTAAATGGCATTTGGAGGACCGCGTCATTGTTCATGAAAATAAAACGGTAGTCTTTTAAAATGAAAAACCCCCCTTTGGGTTGCCAAGGGGGGGTTCCGTTTGCACCCATCCTAGAACCATGATTTTAGTGGAATACTGAATTATCCTGCATGTTTTTAACTTGATTATAGGAATGAAACCCTTACTAGATTGAAGAAATTTGTAACACTCCTGCCGAATAACTGACTAGCTGAGACCCCGGGAACGCTTGCCGGCGAGGAGGCTTGGCAGACAGTCGGCGGAAAGGGAGCGGATTTTTGAAATCACCTGGAACCTTTTTAACCGAATTGAAAGTAAATTAGTTCTCCTCTAATTTGTCAGCAGTCTGAATCCCCCTTTAGGTTAAGGGGGGGGGTTTTAGGATGGAATTAAGTGAGTGCTAGTACGAGTATTCCACCCTTACTGAGGCAGTTATGTTCAATTCACCAGGCTGAATTGGGGTAGTCGCCATTTTTGAAAGAGTACTTGTTTGAAAAAGCATCGGAGTTGCCGTTTCAGATAGTTCTTCAACCCTATTAGGGACTGGGTTCAATGAGATTCTTAGCGTTCGAGCCATGGAAAGAGCCTTTTCGTATGCATTTTTTAAAGCGAGAGAAAGTGCCTGGTTATAGTATGCATCTGGATTGGATAAAGAGAAGCGGATGCTGGTGATTGAATTGGCGCCGCTTCTGACGGCCGTGTCGATTATGCTGCCTATTTTCTCGATGTCGGTCGTTTGGGCTTGTATAATGTGCTGGACTTTGTAGTTCTTGAACAATTCCTTTCCGTCAATATAATCATATTGTGGATCGATTCTGTAATCACTCGTTTTCAATTGCTCTTCGGGAATGCCTGCGGATTTAAGTGATGCGATGACATTTGCGATTGCTTGGGAATTGGCTTGCTGGGCCTTTTGCGGGTCCTCATCCTCCGTTATGACTCCAAGGGTGATCGTGGCTTGATCCGGAGCAGCAGATAGCGTCTCTGAGCCGGAAACTTTCAATATATGTTCATCGGTGCGGTAATGATCCCTAAAGGGGGCATTGTATTCTTGATTCATTTTGACACCAGCCTTTTTATAGAGATAATCTCACCCCTATTGTACGAATTATGAATGGGAAACATGATTGAAATATCCCCCTTTGTCATTAATCCATCGAACAATCACACAAAAAAACACTCGGCCTGGACCGAGTGCACATTACTTATGAATGACTTGAACCCTGCCTACCTGGCCATCAGTCAATCTTACTTTAATTCCATGAGGGTGGGTGCTGGAGTTGGTTAAAATATCCTTTACAGTGCCGCTTGTCAGCTTTCCGGTGCGTTGATCTGCTTTAAGTACAATATCCACAGAGGCACCTGGGGTAATATCTTTCCGGTTTTTACCGTTCATGTTCGATTCATTCCTTTTCAGAGTTATTTGCAGCCATTCAACCATGCAGTAACTTCAGTATAAGGAAAACGGCGGGCCCAGTCGACTATTAGATAAAATCACAAATTGGCAGTCAGCGAATTTTCTTCAATGGTTCGACAGCAGGGCCATTTAACACTTCACCAGCGATGGAGTAGCGGGAGCCATGGCATGGGCAATCCCAAGTACGGTCGCCGCTATTCCAGGCAACTTCACACCCCATGTGTGTACATGTGGAATCAACAATATGAAGCTGGCCATCATGGTCACGGTAACACCCAGCTTTGTCTCCATCCACCTTCACGATTGCTCCTTCATCAATTCCTATGTCTTCCGGCGTTTTATGATTGACAGCCAATTTGCCTTTGATCAGATGCTTCGCCACATCAGCATTATCTTGAAGAATATTCTTCACGCCTTTTAAACGGGCAGGATCATACAATTCCGCATACCGGTTATCTTTTTGCAAAATCCGGTCAGTTAAGATCCTGGCGGCAATCGATCCATTCGTCATTCCCCATTTCGCAAAGCCGGTAGCTATCAGAACGTTTTGTTGGTTGGCTGTCACTGGACCGACGAAGGGGATATTATCCGGTGTCACGATATCCTGTGCCGACCAGCGGTAGGGAATGTCTTTCACATCGAAATACTGGGCACTGAAGTCCTTCAGTGCTTCATAATGCTCGATCGTTGATATTCCCTGGCCTGTTTTATGGCCATCTCCGCCAACAAGTATAAGTTTTTCCCCATTGTCCAATTCCGTATAGCGAAGGGAGCGGCTAGGGCTGTCTGCACTGTAATACATCCCGCCTGGATACTCCTGTTCAGTCCTGATGCCAAGCACATAGGACCTACTTACATGAACACGGGCAAAGTATAAGCCCTTTTCATCATTGAAAGGGAAGTGGGAGGCCACGATAACCTGATTGCATTTGATGGAATGTCCCGTATCAGTCAGAACGGTTGGTGGATCGCCATCTTCAATTTTCATTGCCGTTGTCCGTTCATAAATGGTGCCTCCTGCATCGAGAATTGTCGAAATGAGGGCCGTTAAATATTTTAATGGGTGAAACTGTGCTTGATCTTTCATTATCACAGCAGCTTTACATGGAATGGAGAAAGGGATATTCTCCGCATAATCCCCCCGAATGCCAAGTTTTTGATAAGCTCTCAGTTCTTTTTGGATTTTGCTTATATATTCGTCCGTATTTGCGTACACATAGGCATCCTGTGCAGTCAAATTACATTCAATGGAATGTTCTTCTACCAAGTCTTTAATCAGCTTCATTCCATCTGTATTGGCTTCATAATAAAGCTTGGCATTCTCTTCGCCATGGTCAGTGATCAACTGGTCGTAAATCAGGCCATGCTGGGCCGTGATTTTTGCTGTAGTGTGTCCTGTCGTTCCAGTAAGGATTTGGCCTGCTTCAATCAGTGTGACTTTTACACCTTGTTTAGCAAGTAGGTAAGCAGATGTGATTCCGGTAATTCCGCCGCCTACTATTAAGACGTCAGTGGTTAGATCTGTATCTAGTTTAGAAAAAGAAGGGAATGTTAACGCACTGCGCCAATAAGGTTCCGGAAATCGGGGAAGGTCTGTATTTTTTTCAGTCATTTGAATACCTCCATACAGTTCATTAGTGAATCGTCCATTTATTACCATACCCAAATTCGCTATTTATACGCTTATTTTTGTAAGAAGAAAGACTAAAAAAATACATTATTTGGTTTGTTTACAATTATGTATACGTGTAAACAAAAATAGATACTTTGTACACAAATATGTATACATGTTTACAAATGTGTACACATGGCTATATATAAGGTGTATACATATTTGTTCCTATTGTAGACAATTTGAAAACAATTCGACAAATATAGCTACAACTTATGAAGGATTGACTATAGTGGAAACTTTTTCAACTTCCAGAATAGTGGAGAGGAGGGCCGTTAAATACTTTAAAGGGGTGAAACTGTGCTTGAATATGGAAGAATTACAGGGAAGGAGAAAGGGATTTTTTCTGCATAATCCCCGCGAATGGCTAGTTTCATAGGCTTTTGGTTCTTTTGGGATTTTCCATTTATATTTGCGTGAATATAGGTATCCATTGCAGTCAAATTACATTCAATGCAATGTTTTTCTTCATAAGCCCATTCTTTCTGCATTGGCTACATATTATAGTTTGGCTTTCTCTTCACCATGTTTTAGTGAACAAAAAAGTCGTAAACCAGTCATGCTGTGGTGTGTCCCGTTGTTCCGTTAAGGATTTCACCAGCATCTATCAGTGTAACTTTAATACCTTGTTCCCTGTAATTCCGCCGAAGGACTGACACCGATTGAAGAAGCTTTGGCTTATGGAAAACTATTGGAGCTGCATAGTTTAACGCAAGAAGCTCTGGCACAAAGACTGGGAATAGGTCAATCTACCGTGGCGAATAAGCTTCGGCTGCTTAAGCTGCCCCAGGAGGTTCAGGATGCACTTTCTTCAAAAGCAAATTACGGAACCCCATGCCCGCTCGCAGACGTCAGTGGTTATATCTGTATTTAGAAAATGAAGGGGGATTTAACGCACTGCGACAAATGTGTTCCCGAATTTGGGAAGTTTCTGTATTTTTTCAGCCATTTGAATACCTCTATACAGTTCATTATTGAATCGTCCAATTATTACCATATCTAATATCTGCTATTTATCCGCTGATTTTTGTAAGAAGAAATATTTTAAAAAATACATTATTTGGTTTGTTTACAAATGAGTATACATGTAAACAAAAATAGATACAATGCAAACAAAAAAGTATACATGTTTACAACCAAGTACACATAGCTATTTATAAGGTGTGTACATATTTGTTCCTATTGTAAACAATTTGAAAACAATTCGACAAATATAGCTACAACTAATGAAGGATTGACTAACGTGAAAACTTTTCCTATTCTTAAAGGGAATGCTTCACTTAAATTTTTTCCATGAAAAAGGGGATGTTTTTAGATGAGTTCTAGAATCGCAGCAGTAGACGTAGGAAATGATGCTATCAAGGCTATTTTTGGAAAGCTAGAGTCTGAACTATATATACCGAATGTCATTGCAAAAGACATAGAGGACCGTCCGGTCATTGGGATTGAGGAACTTGATGAAAAAAACCCATTGGAAGGGATTCATATCAGGGTCCATTCACCGGCTCTGCAAGACAATAATGCGATTTATCGCGTTGGGAACTTGGCGACAAAAAGTGATAATCCTACCGAATTGGATTTAGGAAGCAGTAAATCGGAAGAAGATCAAACATTAGTCATGCTTTTTGCGGCTCTTGCATTAGACGCTGCCAAGTTGGGGGACAACGATACATTCAAAAAAGTGAATAACGTTGTGGAAGCCAACTATACTCTTGGAACAGGGTTGCCACTTCGGGAGGTTAAAGAAGGGAAAGACGTCGGGTACCGCTCGAAATTACTTGGTTCAGTCCACCAGGTGGAATTTTTAATTACTCCTAAATACCAAGGCTTGAAGGTTAATATCAAATTTGATGAAGTGAAAGTCTATCCAGAGGGTTTTGCAGCATACATAAATTTGGTCATGGATAAAGATTTGAATATCATTAATCGTGAATTAATAGATAGAAGAATACTGATTCAGGATATCGGTGGATTATCGACGGATATCGCTGTCATTAAAAATCGTAAAGTTGACGATGACAAAGCGCAAGGATTCAATTTGGGAGTAGCTGAAGCCCTTGAATCGATTCGCGAAGAAATCAGGAAGAAACATGGTGTCGAGTTGGATAGCAGGCGCGACGTCGTTGAAATCATCACGAAGAAAAATGATCGCAATCATATTATGGTTCGCGGAAGCCGGACAAGCGTTCATGATATCGTTGACCGTATTTTGGGAGAACTGGCCAAAAAGCAATATCGCCACCTGCGAAATGTATGGCAAAAAAACTCACAAACGGAAATCTGCTATTTTGTAGGCGGGGGATCGATTGTCTTGAAAGATTACTTGAAAACCTTGAATCAAAATTTCGATGGCTACAATATAGACTTTTTCGAAGATGAGCGGGAAAGCGTTTGGATGATGGCAAACGCCTATTATAAATTGATTTCGGATTTTAATCGCCGCCGGAATGCAAAGGAACAGAATCAGTCCCAGCAAAAGAAGAAAGAACAAAGAACGGGTTCCATTAAATAGGTGAGAGAATGAAAAAAACAGCTTCTTCTGAAATTAAAAGAGGGCAAGCCATCACTTTTCGTATCCCTTCGGATGTCTCAGACTATACGTTAAGACAGCTGCAGAAATTGAAGGAAACGGAAAGAAGGAATTTTTCCAGTAAAATTGCTGAGTATGTTCTCGATGGAGTCGGGCAATCCACCCATCAGGATCGGGAAATGATTGCCCTGCCCATGCCGAACAAGTTAAGCAAATCTCAGCGTGATTGGCTCAAGCATTCCCACTCAGAAGCTATGCTTGGAACGATTATGTACCACCTTTTATCCGATCCTTTACGCGCTACGGCCTTGCTTGCCTCTTTGAATAATAATGTATTGAGTGAGGAATTGTATGTGCAGGCCGAGCCCGGGGAAAAGGAACCCGTGGAGGTCCAGGAGGACCTGCCTAAGAAAGATTTGGATGACTTTGATTGGAATTTGAATGAACCCTCACAACAAGAGGAAGAAACAGAACCTGAAGAGGAAAATCTTGACGATCTCCTGGGTGATTTTCTTGATCAAATGAACCAGTGAATATATAGGAGGATATCTGACGACAAGTTGGATATCCTCCTTTTTCTTTGCAGGGGATAAAAAAAGAGGAACCCCAAGGATTCCTCTTAAGATGATCAAGCCAGGAAAATCAGTTGGTAAAGGAATAAAACGGCAAACATGTACACGAACGGATGCACTTCACGGAATTTGCCTCTTGCCATTTTTAAAATGGGGTAGGCGATGAATCCGAGTGCTATCCCGTTGGCGATGCTTGATGTTAAAGGCATGGCGACAATGACCAAAAAGGCTGGAAATGATTCATCAAAGTGTGTCCAGTCAATTTCATTAATGCTTTTAATCATCATGCTTCCGACGATGATCAAGCTAGGTGCCGTGATTGCCGCTACATTTGAGACAGCTCCTATCAGCGGACTGAAAAAGGCGGTTATTAAGAATAGGATGGCCACCACCAACGCGGTTAAACCTGTCTTGCCGCCCGCTCCTACACCAGCTGATGATTCAACCGAGGCAGCGGTCGGGCTTGTGCCGAACATGGCGCCGACAGTAGTGCCGATCGAATCTGCAAAGAAGGCACTGCCTGATTTTTCAAGCTTGTTCTCCTTCAGCAATCCAGCTTGACGGACAATGCCCAATAAAGCACCGGTCGTATCGAAAAGCATGACAAGCAAAATGGAGAAGACGACGCCATAAAGCCCATAGTTAATCACATCGGCGATAGATGTGATTGGATTGGCAACTATTATCCCTTCAGGTAACGAAGGGGTGGAAACCAGGCCGTTAATTTCCAATTGGCCTGTAAAGAAAGCGATTATGGCAGTCACGATCATTCCGATGAATATCGCTCCCTGCACATTGCGAACGATCAGCACGATCGTTATGACCAAACCAACCAATGTAAGTGCCACACTGGGATCCCTGAAGCTTCCAAGAGTAACCAGGTTGGATTCATGCTGTGTGACGACACCTGACAAACGAAGTCCGATGAAGGTAATGAAGAGCCCGATTCCGGCACTGATTGCATGCTTTAAGTTATTAGGGATGGCCTCAATCAATTTTGAGCGGAAAGAGGTTAGGGATAAAAGGATAAAGATGATACCGGTAACAAAGACTGCAGAGAAGGCAACTGTGTATGAGATATCATGGGTTCCCAATACCGAGTATGCAAAATAAGCATTCAATCCCATTGCCGGGGCTATGACAATTGGGTAATTGGCTAAAAGGGCCATGCATAGTGTACCGACTATTATTGCGAGTATGGTTGCTGTGAATGCTTGGTCGAAGGGAACACCAGCATCAGAAAGGATCATGGGGTTTACAACGATGATATAAGCCAGTGTTAAAAAGGTTGTAAGCCCCGCAAGTACTTCCGTTTTAATATTTGAATTCCGTTCTTTTAATTTAAACATGCGGTCACTCCTTTTTTATATACAAAAAATCCTTGCAAAAATCTACAAGGAGGAGATGCTTACCCTTTTTCAAGTAAGTAGCTCGATAGATGGTAATAAATCTTATAAATTATATTAGAAAAATAACTAAAGTACAATAGGATGAAAAATTTTAAGGTACAGGTTTTCTCGAAAATAGATAATGATATACTAACAAATAGCTTAGACTAAGGATAATGACTTGAAATGAAGGAAGCTGTTACCATTTAAGTGGATTTATCAGTAAATTAAATGAAGAAATTCAGAAAGTAGGCCCATACATGACAGAATTCATCGACCTTGGCGTCAGCCCGGCGATTAACAACATATTAAAGCAAATCGGAATATCCGTCCCTACCCCGATTCAGGAGAAATCGATACCCGATATCCTTGCTGGTAGGGATGTCATCGCGAAGGCGCAGACAGGGACGGGGAAGACTTTGGCCTTTTTACTGCCAATCCTGGAAAAAGTCGATCCCGCCGCATCCCACATACAATCACTGATCGTCACGCCAACAAGGGAATTGGCATTGCAAATCACTGCTGAATTGAAAAAATTCGCTGATGAAATCGAAGGACTTCAAGTGCTTGCAGTTTATGGCGGACAGGATGTCGAGCAGCAAATGAAAAAGCTGAAAAGAAACATCTCCGTGGTGGTCGCCACGCCCGGCAGGTTATTAGATCATTTACGAAGAGGCACCATCGATCTCTCACAAACTGGAACGCTTGTGCTGGATGAAGCTGATCAAATGCTTCATATTGGGTTTTTACCAGAAGTGGAAGAGATCATGGAACAGCTTCCAGAGGAGCGCCAAACGCTGCTCTTTTCAGCGACGATGCCAGAACAGGTTCATCAATTGGCTAAACGCTATATGACTAAACCATTAACTGCCGCTGTGAAGGCTGAGCAAGTAACGGTCGAGAAAATCAGGCAGCTTGTCATCGAGACGACCGATCGTGCCAAACAATCTTCATTAATCAACATGATAAAAGAAGAACAGCCATACCTTGCAATCATATTTTGCCGTACAAAACGTCGCGTTTCGGTATTGAATGATGCCCTGAAGGCAGCTGGATTCAATTCTGAAGAGCTTCATGGTGACCTTTCACAGGCAAAGCGGGAACGTGTCATGAAAAACTTCAGAGACGCAAAGCTTCAATATTTAGTGGCGACGGATGTTGCTGCACGAGGGCTTGATGTAGAAGGCGTGACCCATGTGTTTAATTACGATGTTCCCGAGGATGCAGAAAGTTACATCCACCGAATCGGGCGGACGGGCCGTGCGGGTGAGAATGGCTTGGCTGTCACCTTCATAGCAACGAAGGATCTTCAGCTATTAAGCGATATTGAAAAAGGGATCTCCATGAAAATCGAAAGAAGGACGATTGAAGGAGTGAAAATGTTCCAACCCGATGAGGTGAGGCAAAAAAGGAAGCGTCATGAAGACCCTTCCGATGAGGGTACTCGCCGCCCGCGTTCGGGAGGGGGAAGGAAACATCGGGAACGGATTGATACGAGAGGACCGAATCGGGGCAGTCACCGTTCTGTAAATCAAGCGGACAATCGTGAAGTCGAGAGGGAGAAACCACGTGGAGGTCGGATGGAAAACAGCCGCGGGCCTATACGTGAGGATTCACGTGGAGTTCGTTCGGAAAACGGCCGCGGACCAAGGAGAGAGAATCCGCGGGGTGGCCGCTCGGAAGACGGCCGTGGACAAAAGCGTGACAATCCACGAGGAGGTCAAAGGGACAGCCGCAGATCAACTAGTACACAAGGGGCAAGCAATCGCAGAGGTGGATCTGGCAGCAGCCCCAATAGAGGGAGAAACCGGTAAAAGGGGGAGACGGGAGTGAACAAGCCTTGGTTGGCAGAATATCCAGTTTCTCTGGAACTGGCAGGGAAATTGATTATGCTGCAGTTTCCGGAAATTGAGATGAAAGAGATCAAGCAACTTGGGGAGGGTTTCGATAACACGGTCATACAAATCAATGGGCAATTTGTATTCCGTTTTCCCCGCCGCCCTATTGCAGTTACGTTGATTCAGGTGGAAAATCAGCTTTTGCCTTCCATTGCAGGCACTTTTCCGCTTGCTATCCCTGAACCTATCTTTTTTGGGAAACCAAGCACGTTGTATCCTTATCCTTTTACCGGTTATAAAATGGTGAAGGGACACTTGCCTGTAGAAGGAACAAAAGCAAAAAAGGTCGAATCGGCAAAAAGATTTGCCCGATTTTTGAAGGTTCTTCACAGTTTTCCTGTCGAAAAGGCTAAGCGTTTAGGTGTGCAGCCTGATGGGATGATGAGGCTTGATGTCCCCTATCGAAAGAAATCACTTATTGAAAATGTCTCGAATCTAATAAAGCTAGGATACTTTGAACAGGCGCATGCAGTTAAGGATTTTGTTGAAACCTTAGGTGAAGATGAATTGGATGTTCAGCATCCGATTTCGCTCGTTCACGGAGACATCCATATCCGGAATGTTTTACTTGATGACGAAGGCGTTCTCGCAGGTGTCATTGATTGGGGAGATGTCCATATCGGGAATCCAGCCATTGATTTCTCCTTTTTATACAGTTATTTCCCAAAAGAGGTGCGTAGTGCTTTTTTCGAAATCTATGGTGAAATCGAAAAGGAAACAGAGAGCCTAGCCCGGTTCAGAGCCATATATATGCTTGTTACATTACTCGTTTATGGCCTAGATCGCCACGATGAAGAGCTGATTGCCATTACGAGTACCGGTTTGAAATTTGCTATAGAAGAATAATTGTCACGTTCTTTTGATGTTTAGGAGGTACATATGAAGGCAAGTTATTATCATACAATCACATTAATGGCGAACATATTGGATCAAGCTAATATTCCCTACCAATATACAGGTCGATCTGCGCTTTTCGTACAAGGAGTGGATATCGATAAATATAAGAAAATCAGCATGGATGTACAATGGGATGTCTTTAATGAGGCTTTGGATCTTTTTTCCGAATACGCGCCAACAAGGCCTGAAAGAAGTCCTGAGACTGCATTCTTTCTAATGGATGTCGAGGGGATTTCTGTCACTGTTCGCTGCCGGTTTAACACGACCATTAAAACGGACCCTTATCGTTTATCCATAAAGATGGGGGATATGGAGGTTTGGTGCAGGTCGTTATACAGCTATTTATACGAAGAAGAAATGAGAAAGTTCAGTGCCGAGATTCATGCTTACTTATCAGCCGAGCAGAAGGGGTTCACAGCGGAAAATGAACAAGCCTGGAACCAGAATAATTATTTAGCGCTTGTCAATCGTTATGGAAATCCCGTTGAATTGGCATCAAAAATCAAACAAAACCCAAAATGGAGACTGCACCCTTTTTATAAATATATGGGGGAAATATCCGGCAAAAAAATCACACATTTGATGGGATCGAACGGTGTGAAGGCAGTTGCACTGGCCATATTGGGAGCAGAAGTGAAAGTTGTTGATTTTTCCCAGGAAAACGCAATGTTTGCAAATGAACTGGCAAGTGGCGCCAGTGTCTCCATCGAGTATATCGTTTCGGATGTCCTTTCGCTATCATCCGAGCATGAATCAGGGAATCAGGATTTGGTTTTAATGGAGCTAGGTGTACTTCATTACTTAATAGATCTGCAGCCGTTATTTGAAAAAATTAAAAAGATGCTGAAACCTGGAGGCCGATTCGTACTGCATGAATTTCATCCGATTTCAACAAAGCTCATTACTTCAAATGGTAAAAAACATAAAATAACAGGCAACTATTTCGCCCCGGCAATCGAAAACAATGAGGTCGCTTTTTCGAAGCATATGCCGGATGAAGAAAAAGGGAGCCTTTCAAGAGTTGTACAGCGTAAATGGACAATCGGGGAACTTATAACGTCAATTGGTCAATCAGGGCTCGTTATTAAAGTGCTCGAGGAAGAACCGAATCATAAATTCCATGATATCGGTCTTCCGAAAACATATACCTTGGTGGCGGAACGAATTTAAGCTGCGTGATGAGGGAATGAAAGCTGACTGAAGGAGCGTTTTCAGTCAGCTTTTTATTTATTCCACAATAAAGGGGATGCCGCTTCTGCAGCATCCCCGAAATAATTAATTTTGGGCCGACCATTCCTCTACATCCCATACTTTGGTTACCCAATCTTCATAGAAATCAGGTTCATGGCAAACAAGGACAATCGTTCCTTTATACTCTTTCAATGCACGTTTCAGTTCTTCTTTTGCAACGACATCCAAATGGTTTGTAGGTTCATCGAATAACAGCCAATTGCTTTCGGTAAGCATGAGTTTACAAAGGCGCACTTTTGCTTGTTCCCCACCGCTTAAATGGCTCATCGGACGTGTAATGTGCTCGTTTTTCAAACCGACACGGGCAAGAATCGCACGTACCTGCGGTTGGTCCAGATGCGGAAATGCATTCCATACTTCATCGATCGGCGTCGTATCGCCTGCTTTCACTTCTTGTTCAAAATAAGAAGAAAAAAGGAAATCGCCAAGTGATCTTTTACCGCCTAGAGGATCGATTTTACCCAAAATCGTTTTTAATAGAGTGGATTTACCAACTCCGTTACAGCCGACCACGGCAATTTTTTCTCCCCGCTCGATGGTCATGGACAACTTCGGAAGCAATGGGCGGTCATATCCGATTTCCAGATCTTCACCTTCAAAGACATAACGGCTGCTCGCACGTGATTCTTTAAAGTCAAAGGTAGGTTTCATTGCAGTTTCCGGACGATCGATGCGTTCCATGCGATTCAATTGCTTTTGACGGCTCTTTGCCCGTCCGGTCGTTGAATAGCGTGCTTTATTCTTTGCAATGAAATCTTCCTGCTTTTTAATGAATTCGCGCTGTTTTTCATAGGCGTTAATATGTTGGTTTTTATTCAATTCAGCCAGCTCAAGGAATTTTTCATAAGTTGCCGTGTAACGGGTCAGTTTAGAAAATTCAAGATGGAAGATGACGTCGACGACGCCGTTCATGAACTCGGTGTCATGCGAAATTAATAAGAATGCATTAGGATATTCCTTTAAGTAGCTGCTCAGCCAGCGGATATGCTCCACATCCAAGTAGTTCGTCGGTTCATCTAGGAGCAGTACTTCAGGCTGTTCCAAAAGTAGCTTGGCTAGTAAAACCTTTGTCCGTTGTCCGCCGCTCAGGGCAGAGACATCACGGTCCAAACCGATTGCATCCAACCCTAAACCGCGTGCCGCTTCTTCAATTTTAATATCCAGATTGTAAAAACCGCCGGCTTCCAGCTTGTCCTGGATTTCACCCATTTGTTCCAAGAGTTCTTCAAGTTCCTCCGGAGTGGCCGTACCCATTTTCTCTGTAACTTCATTCAGTGCTTTTTCCTGCTCGAATAAAGGTAAGTATGCATCCCGTAAGACGTCGCGAATCGATTTACCTTTTGAAAGTATCGTATGTTGATCAAGATAGCCATATTCGACACCAGGTGTCCATTCGACCCGGCCATCATCATGGATGAGTTGCCCTGTAATGATATTCATCATCGTTGATTTCCCGACACCATTTGCCCCGACCAGACCAACATGTTCACCTGCCATCAGGCGGAATGATACATCCTTGAATAAAGTACGGTCGCCAAAGCTGTGTGCTAATTTATCTATAGAAAGTAAGCTCATTTTATATTGAACCTCCCAATTAATTTGAAAAAATCCCTACGTTTCATCATACTAAAATCTGCACGGGAATGCTATCTAATCTATTAATTTACATATATGTGGGTACGGGGAATCCTTAAAGTGAACCAACCGATCCAATGCGATGGTGCATTATCGCCCTGTCATAAATTATATGAGATAATAGAGGAACCAGTTTAAAAGCGAAAGGATGTTAATATGAGTAAAACAGTCGTACTGGCCGAGAAACCTTCGGTCGGCAGAGATATAGCAAAAGTGTTGAATTGCGGGAAAAAGGGGAATGGCTTTTTTGAAGGCGATCAGTATATCGTCACTTGGGCACTGGGTCATTTGGTTACCCATGCAGATCCGGAATCTTATGATGAAAAATATAAAACGTGGCGCCTTGAGGACCTGCCCATGTTGCCGCCTGCTTTGAAATTGGTCGTGATCAAGCAATCAGGCAAACAGTTTCAATCGGTTAAAACACAATTGAATCGCAATGATGTCAAGGATGTCATCATTGCAACGGATGCAGGCCGTGAAGGGGAACTTGTTGCACGCTGGATTCTCGAAAAAGCGAATGTGAAGAAGCCGGTCAAGCGGCTTTGGATTTCCTCTGTAACGGATAAAGCGATCAAAGATGGATTTAAAAATTTGAAAGATGGCAAGGAGTATGAAAACCTATTTGCCTCTGCTGTAGCAAGGGCGGAAGCGGACTGGATCGTTGGGATGAACGCGACGCGTGCCCTAACGACCAAGCACAATGCCCAATTATCCTGCGGGAGGGTCCAAACGCCGACACTTGCGATGATTGCAAAAAAAGAAGAGGAAATAAAACAGTTCCAGCCTAAGAAATATTATGGCGTTTCGGCAATTGCAGAACCCAATTTGCGCCTCGTCTGGCAAAATGCCCAATCAAAAGATATCCGCACATTTGATAAAGACAAGGCAGAAAAGGTTCTTGCAGCCGTTAAGGGGAAAAGTGCAGAAGTGGTTGAAGTGAACAAGGCACATAAGAAAAGTTTTTCCCCTTCTTTATATGATTTAACAGAACTTCAACGGGACGCCAATAAGAAATTCGGCTATTCGGCGAAGGAGACGTTATCGATCATGCAGCGCTTATATGAAAGCCATAAGGTCTTGACTTATCCAAGGACGGATTCACGCTTTTTATCAACGGATTTGGTTGATACGCTAAAAGAAAGATTACAGGCTGTAAGCATTAAACCATATGCCCAGTATGCATCGAGGATCCTGCGCAGCCCGATTAAAACAAATAAATCGTTCGTGGACGATAGCAAGGTTTCTGATCACCATGCAATCATCCCCACTGAGCAAACGCCGCTGCCGGGAAAACTGAGCGACAAAGAATCGAAAATCTATGATTTGGTCGTTAAAAGGTTCCTTGCTGTATTGATGCCGCCTTTTGAATATGAACAAACGACCCTCACCGCAAAAATGGGGCAGGAGATGTTCATGGCAAAAGGGAAGGTCATCCTGAAGTCAGGTTGGAAGGAAGTTTATGATCACCAATTCGATGAGGAAGAAGCTAAAGAGGGCCTTGCGGAGCAACTGCTTCCGAACGTTCAAAAAGGTGACAGTTTAACCATTTCGACTGTGAAACAAACAGAGGGTGAAACGAAACCGCCGGAACCATTCAATGAGGGGTCGCTTCTTTCGGCAATGGAGAATCCCGCTCGTTTCATGGCAGGGGAAAGCAAAGAGCTCATCAAGACTCTTGGTGAAACTGGCGGGATTGGAACTGTTGCAACACGTGCGGATGTCATTGAAAAACTGTTCAATAGCTTCCTGATCGAGAAGAGAGGAAAGGGCCTTCATGTCACCTCGAAAGGAAAACAACTTCTTCAATTGGCACCTGAAGACTTGCGTTCTCCAGCTTTGACAGCTCAATGGGAGCAAAAGTTAACTGCGATAGCAAAAGGAAAGCTGCCAAAACAGGCTTTCATCGGCGATATGCGCTCCTACGCCAAAAATATCGTCCATGAAATCAAAAATAGTGACCAAAAATTCAAGCATGATAACGTGTCAGGAACGAAATGTCCTGATTGCGGCAAGCTGATGCTGGAAGTGAATAGTAAAAAGGGGAAAATGCTTGTCTGTCAAGATCGTGATTGCGGCCACAAAAAAAGTGTTTCACGTGTAACAAATGCCAGATGCCCGCAATGTCATAAAAAGATGGAAATGCGCGGTCAAGGAGAAGCACAGACATTCACCTGTAAATGCGGTTTTCACGAAAAACTATCTTCTTACAATAAACGAAGAGGGCAAAATAAAAATCAAAAAGTATCCAAAAATGAAGTATCCAATTATATGAAAAAGCAAAATAAAGATGAGCCGATCAATACTGCATTGGCAGATGCCTTGGCGAAACTGAAATTCGATAAATAAATGAAAAAGGATGGAGCAATCGCTCCATCCTTTTTCGGTATATTCCTGCTTCGACTAAATTTCATTCAGTACGGTGCCATGTAATTCATATTCAAGTGTTTTGTCATTGTGTGTGTGTTTATCCGAATCTATTCGTATGAGCGTACTGAATGGCTTCTGATCACCCGGACTGAAAATTGCTTCATCATTCTCTGGATTCCATAGGCTGTAAATACTCATGATCGTATCTTCCTCCTTTGGATGAGAAGACTAGTAATTCCCATACTTGATTATCTTCCAACTCTTCAATTGACTCTAACGCTGATCACCGGGACTAAACACCGCTGCGTCATTCTCTTTGTTCCATTGGCTTCTGATTGTACTCATCATGCACTATCATCTCCTTTGGTGAGAATGTCTTACAGTATTTGTATACCCGGATGGGACAGGTTAAAACATTTATTTTAAAAAAAGATATAATTTTATTCAGATAACGTAACGTTTCAATTGCAGCGTTTCTCTATGCAATCCTGCGTACCTACCCAGGTCCGGCAACGTTGAAAGAAGTTAAATTTTTTCTTTCTTACTCACCTTTCCACGATGTTACCTACAGTTAACATCAAAGCTTTTTTATCATTTCTCGCCAAAGTTTTCTATATAATCGTCGTCCTTTAACTGTCCTATAATTAAGGAGATTCAGTACACCAAAAAATGTTTAAAACACGAATCTTCATCTAAACAACAGGACATTAATGCTGAAATCAACCAGTTAGAAAAAACTTATGGTTTTGAAACAGTTGACTTGAATGATTCAACAGTAACTATTAATCCAACAGAATTAGAGTTTGATACAACAGAAGAATTTGAAGAATTCGTAAAAGGTCTTCAAGAAGAAGATGAAATTGAAGTTAATGAAGAAATTTCAGTTTCTGAAGATGAAGAAAACTCCGGTGGAATGCAAACTTTTGCTACTACAAAGAGTGGCTCAAAACTTTTGAACTGGTGGTCACCAGTTCAAAATGGGAAAATCGTACTAGGTTCATACAAGAATATTCGAATAAAATACAAATATAAATTGGTTAATAAAAAACCTCAGCTTGTATCAGTTTCTAATTACGATTCTTACTTAACTGGAATTAATTTGGAAGTTGACTGGTTACATAAAGGCGGGAAGGCATCCTTCAGTAAAAAGAACAGTACAAAAGATACTGCTAACATAACTGTTGATGGGGTTTATGTGCTAGGTGTTATAATTGCAGGACACCCTATTGGATTTAAATGGAATGGTTCGTGGAAACGCTCTTTAACATTAAAGAAATAGAAGTGATTAATTTTCAATAAAATGAATTTAGGGGTTTATCAGTCTGTATCACTGATAAACCCCTTTTACTATAGTCAAACAAGAATTTTCGAAAATATCCTTTTCACTTCACACATATTCGCCTAATGTTCGCTGTCGGACACCTTCAGCAACTTTTGCACGTAGAAAAATATCTAAGGCTTCATGCAGTGTGTATTCAATCGTGAAACTTTCCGTAGTCTTATTGGTCAATTTCCGTTCCTTTAACGCTGTTTAATAACGTGTTTTTTCATGAAAAAAAGCACCTCCAAACATAGAAAAATAATAGTGATATGGAATATCACTGTTTCCTACGTACAGAAATGCTTTTATCCTACATACAATTTCCGGCTTTTACGGTCATACCAACAGAAAAAAACCCTGCTACAACACGGAGAAACCGCATTATAACAGGGCTTATAAACTTTAGCGTCCCAGATAGGAATCGAACCTACGACCTACAGCTTAGGAGGCTGTCGCTCTATCCTGCTGAGCTACTGGGACATATTTTAAAGTCGACGACTTATTTATTATATTTCTTATAGGCAAACTTTTCAAGCTAATAGCACATACTTATGAAAAAAAATCCTCATAAATGTTTAGCGTGACGCTAAGCTTTCGTTTTCCCTCTTTTTTCATCAAATGGAATACTTTATTGTTCATTGGTTTTCTGGTACTATTATACTATAAAAAAATCAGGAGAATGATAGTGAAAAAATATAGAGTGTTAAGGATGGCGGCATTGCTGGGGGTTTTGATTTTACCTGGATGCTCACAAGGGATTTTAGAGGGGATAGGCACAAAGACGGCTGCACCGATTGCGGAAGATGACATTGAAGTGGCCGAAGCGGCTGAGAATGGGACAGGGCAGGATTCGGAGGGGCAAATCGATACGGGAGGCTGGTTAAAGGCCGAGTCCCCGGTCCAGCTTCCGATATTGATGTATCACAGTATTTCTGAAGGGAATGGCCTTCGGGTTCCAAGGGAGGAATTCCGATCACAGATGGCTTGGCTTCGGGAGAATGGTTACTATACATTATCCACTGAAGAAGCATTCCTCGTTTTAACCGAGAATCGGATGCCAAGTGAGAAGTGCGTCTGGATTACTTTTGATGATGGCTATACAGATAACTATACGGAGGCCTTCCCGATATTAAAAGAACATGATATGAAAGCAACTGTCTTCATGATCGGGAAGTCCATTGATAAAGGTCATCACCTGACTGAAAATCAAATGTTGGCGATGAGCAGGGATGGGATTTCAATTGAAAGCCATACCATCAACCATTTGGAGCTGAACCGCATGACGGCAGAGCAGCAAGAAGCGGAAATGGTTCAGTCGAAGGTGCTGTTCGACCATATCCTCGACCAGAACACGACAGTGCTTTCCTATCCGGTTGGCCGGTATAACGAAGAGAGTCTCAGGCTGTCAGAAGAAGCTGGATACAAGATGGCAGTCACTACCGAACCTGGGGGAGCTTCAAGCGACCAAGGGATGCATGCTCTGCATCGAGTTCGGATTTCACCAGGGTTATCGATCAATGGGTTTGCGTCGCTGATTGAAAATGCTTCAAAGCATTGGTGGAAGGGGCATTTCGCACTTGTTCAGAAAAATCATATAATAATCGATTCTTACATGGTGTATAATGAAGGCAGTGAAAATTATATACATATGAACGATTTGGTGTCTTAATGACTTAAAAGGGAAGTTGGTGAAATGCCAACGCGGTCCCGCCACTGTATATGGGAGCTGACGGCTGTGTACCACTGTATGAGATATGGGAAGGTGCCGTTGACGATGACCATGAGCCAGGAGACCTGCCAGAATTCGTACACCTGTAACCTACGCGGATGGGAAGGTGTGTGGCAGACCCTAAGAAAGAGTCCGTATTGATATTGTTGCCATGCAAGCATCTTCCGTTTAACGGGAGATGCTTTTTGTTTTGGGGAGTATCTTCCAGTATTGGTTTTCTCTGTTAGGTATGAAGAAATTAAATAAAAAGATTGTGGGGAATGAAAATGAAGAAGATTTTTGGTCTGATACTGTTAATGTTGCTTACTGCAGGTATGATGGTAGGCTGCGGTGGTGCTGCTGATGAAGGAAAAGAAAAAGAGCAAACGAACCATGCTCAACACGAAGCTTTCCCGATTACGATTAAAGATGCAAGTGGGGAAAAAGTTACGATAGAAAAAGAACCGAAGAAAATCGTTTCGTTGATACCAAGTAATACGGAAGTGGTCTTTGCACTTGGTTTGGGTAAAAAGGTCGTTGGTGTTTCCGACAATGATAATTACCCGGAAGAGACGAAAGAAATTGAAAAAGTTGGCGGAATGGAAATGAACACGGAGCTGATTGTCTCCATGAAGCCTGACCTTGTTCTTGCGCATGCATCAAGTGCCCATAATTCAAATGAGGGTTTACAGCAGCTTAAGGATGCTGGAATAGATGTGCTCGTAGTCAATGATGCACAAAGCTTTGACCAGGTCTATGAATCTATTGAAATGATTGGAAAGGCAACGGGAGAACATGATAAGGCAAACGAAATCGTTGCGGATATGAAAACGAAGCTCAAGGATATCCAGGAAAAAGCCAAATCCGTAAAGAAAGAGGATAGGAAGACCGTTTTAGTGGAAGTTTCGCCTTCACCGGAAATATACACACCTGGAAAAAATACTTTCATGAATGAGATGCTTCAGATTATTTCAGCGGATAATGCGGCTGCTGAATTGGATGGTTGGGCAAAAATTGATGAAGAGTCGATGATTGCTGCAAATCCTGATGTCATCATTACAACGTATGGTTATTATACGAAAGATGCAGTAAGTGAAGTGAAGGCCCGAAAAGGATGGCAAGACGTAAATGCTGTTAAGAATGGCCAAGTCTTTGATGTCCATTCTGATTTGGTGACCCGTTCCGGTCCACGCTTAATAGAAGGAGTAGAGGAACTTGCCAAAGCAGTCTATCCGAACCAATTTGACAACTAAATGGGCGTTTGCTTATTTGATTGCGTTGTTGATTTTGTTATTCGCAATGACGGTAGGCATTTCCTTTGGTTCGGTGCCAGTTCCGATTCCCGTACTTATACAAATAATCGGCAAGGAGATTTTCCACTTGCCGATTTCTGCCGATCCGGATGTGATGCTTACGAATATCGTGATGAACATCCGCTTGCCGCGGGTGCTGCTCGCTGGTTTGGTTGGGGCATCACTTGCGATTGCGGGTGCGGCTTTTCAAGGACTGCTCCGGAATCCGCTCGCTGATCCTTACACATTAGGTATTTCATCAGGAGCATCGGTCGGCGCCGTATTGACGATATTTTTGAATATATCACTGCCATTCATCGGTTTATATACTCTTCCGGCATTGAGCATCTTATGTTCAGTGCTCACGATGCTCTGCGTACTGACTTTTGCAAAAAGAATGGATCGGTCGATGAAAGTGGAAACGATCATTTTAACGGGAATCATTTTCAGCTCGTTTTTAAGTGCCTTCATTTCATTGATGATTGCGCTGACGGGTGATGAATTAAGACAAATCATCGGCTGGCTGATGGGAAGTGTCTCAATGCGCGGCTGGAATTATATCGTAATCATTTTGCCGTTTTTTATCATTGGTTCGTTGACCTTGATCATGAATACAAGTGAATTGAATGCGATGACTTTCGGGGAAGACCGGGCAAAACACTTAGGTGTGAACGTCAAGCGGCGGAAAATGTGGATCTTGATAGCCGGTTCGACATTGACAGGGGCAGCCGTTGCCGTTTCAGGGGCGATTGGTTTTGTAGGATTGGTCATTCCTCATTTTGTCCGAAAGATTTGGGGACCTGACCATAAACATTTGCTTCCGTTGTCATTGTTGATAGGAGGCGGATTCTTGATATTGGCCGATTTTGTAGCACGAACGATCATTGCCCCATCGGAACTGCCGATCGGGGTGATCACCTCACTTATCGGGGCACCTGCATTTGCGCTGATTTTATTAAAGAGACGGAGAGAAGGGTAAAAACGGATGCTTGAAGTAAAAGGGTTAACAGGTGGATATCACAACAAAGCTGTTTTGGACTCTGTCTCTTTTGATGTACATAAAGGGGAATTATTCGGGATTCTTGGTCCTAATGGCAGCGGGAAAACGACGCTTTTAAGTATGCTTAGCGGGGTGCTCGATTATAAAGGCGGAAGCGTACGGATAAGCGGCAGGGATTTGAAGGATTATTCGTCAAAGCAACTTGCACAGGTCATTGCCGTGCTCCCTCAACATTCCTCATTAGCTTTCTCCTATACAGTAAAAGAGACGGTCTCGCTTGGGCGATATGCCCATCAATCAGGTTGGTTCCATAGTTGGTCCGCAGAAGATGAATCGATTGTCCAGCGGGTGATGGAACAAACGGGAGTAGCTGATTTTCAGGATCTTCATTTTGATCGATTATCAGGGGGGGAAAGGCAGAGGGTCCTGCTGGCACAGGCCCTTGCCCAAGAGCCGGAAATCCTTTTTTTGGATGAACCTACGAACCATTTGGATCTTTCCTATCAAAAAGATCTTCTTGATCTAATGAGGAAAATGGCAAAAGAGCAGAAGTTGACCGTTATTTCAATTTTTCATGATTTGAATTTGGCTGGATTATATTGTGATCGGCTTATGCTGCTTGAGAAAGGGCAGATTCAGGTTGTTGATGTGCCGAATGAAGTGCTTCAACAGGAACGGATTCAGGGTGTATATCATACGACGATCGAAAAACATCCGCATCCCGCCCTTCCGAAACCGCAAATGTTCATCGTTCCGGAAAAGCATGGCCAGGATACCATCCCGTTGGAAATTGATGATTCTTATTTGACAGTCGGATCTGAGATGATTCAATTGAAGTCTCCGATTCCGCTTAGAACGATGTCTTCTGGAGTGACCGGTTCGGGGACGGGCTGGCATAAGTATTTTGTGAATAGGCACGTCCATCATGGTTATGATTGCGAGGATCATCATGTTGAAATGGCCGACTATTTAACAACTCATGGTTTTGAGCCTCAGGAAACGGTAGGGATGATGACAGCTGTCTTTCTCGATACGGTCGCATTCAAGCTATTAATAGCTGAAGACTTCTCGGTTTTTATCATTGTGACGGCCGGTGTAGGGAATGCCATCGACGCTTCATTAGCTGACCGGCATTCTTGGAGTTCCGATCCAGGAACGATAAATACATGGATATTCGTAAATGGGCATTTGGCAGAAGAGGCATATATCCACAGTATAGTGACTGCGACCGAGGCAAAAGTAAAAGCGCTTCATGATTTGCATGTCATGGATAAGGTGACAAATACTTGTGCAACAGGAACATCGACAGACAGCATTTTGATTGCGGCAACTCAAAGAGGGGCAAAGCTTCAATATGCAGGCACCATCACTCCGTTAGGGAAGCTGATCAGCCGAGGTGTATATGATTGTACAGTGGAAGCATTGACGAATAATCGGAAACGGATTGAGGAATTATGATTTATCATCATCTTTTTGCGGTTACGCTGGCGTTCTTCTTTGATTTATTAATTGGAGATCCGCCAAGTTGGCCGCATCCAGTCAAATGGATAGGAACGATGATTAGCAAGTTGGACCTGATATTCAATAAAGGGGCATATAAGAAACGGAAAGGGCTCTTCATGTTGATCATCGTCCTATCGGCGGTGTTATTGATTACAGTTCTTACCGTTTATTTGGCTTATCTAATCCATCCGCTTGCAGGTATCCTTTGGGAAGCTGTTGTCATTTCCACAACGATAGCTCAGAAGGGCTTGAAGCAAGCCGGGATGGATGTTTGCCTTCCGCTTAATGAACGGGATTTCCCTGAAGCGAGGGTAAAGCTTTCCTATATCGTTGGCCGTGATACGGCTGATCTTGATGAGTCAGAAATCGTCAGGGGAACCGTGGAAACCGTAGCGGAAAATACCAGTGATGGAATTACAGCGCCATTATTTTGGGCAGCTATCGGCGGTGCGCCGCTCGCGATGGTGTACAGGGCGATTAATACCTGCGATTCCATGGTAGGGTACAAGAATGATAAATATGGGCAATTCGGATGGGCTTCAGCCAAGCTCGATGATATCGTCAACTGGATACCCAGCCGCCTCACCGGATTCCTGATGTTGCTGAGCTCGAAATCCGCCTATCATGGATTCGGCGCCAGATGGAAGATATTATTCAATGACGCAAAAAAACATCCAAGCCCGAATAGCGGGTGGTGTGAAGCAGGCGTTGCGGCCACTTTGGGAATCCAGCTTGGAGGCAGGAACACGTACAAAGGAATTGTTTCCGACCGTGCGAGGATGGGAGTTCCGCTTGTTCGATTGGAAGCAAAACATATACCACAAACGATTACCATCATGCATCGGTCATCTTTTCTATTTCTGCTGATGCTATGGTTAGGGGGAATTATTCTTGACGTTACCTTCTCATGGCTCTAATCCTCATTATCTTTATGAAGCGCTGGCAATTGAAATGCCTGAATCGGTTCTCGACTTCAGTGCTAACATCAACCCATTGGGTCCGCCTTTACGCATAAAGGAACAGTGGTCTGGGTTTTTCGAAGGAATCCTTCAATATCCAGATCCGCATGCCATTGAACTGACAAAATCCATTGCAAAAAAAGAAGCTCTTCCTGAGCAATCCGTTTTGGTGGGGAACGGTGGTGCTGAAATCATCATGCTGGTAGCGAACGGATTAGCCAATCAAAGGGTGCTGATCATACAGCCGGCATTTGCGGAATATGCTGAAGCTTGTTTGGCAGCAGGTTGTAAGGTCGATTTTCACCAGCTTAATGCTCCTGGGTGGCAATTGGACCTGGAAAGATTGATTCCGCGATTACCCGAATATGATGCCATTTTCTTATGTACGCCTAATAATCCGACGGGAGTTTCATTTAAGCGGGATTCAGTTAGGGAATTGATCATTGAATGCCAAAAAGCGGATTGCCTGATTGTCCTGGATGAGGCTTTTTATGATTTCACGGAGGATGCCTTTAGTTATGCTTCTTTAATCAATGCATTTCCACATTTACTCATACTAAGATCAATGACTAAAATCTTTGCGATCCCAGGTTTGAGACTAGGCTATTTGCTTGCGTCACCTGACATCATAAAACGGGTAAGAAATTATAAACCGCATTGGAGTGTCAACCATGTGGCACTTGAAGTAGGGAAAATCTGTCTTGCAGAAGAAGCCTATATGAGAAAAACAAGAGACTATATTGCATGGCAAAAGCAAAAACTATTCCGGTTTTATGAGGAGCAGGGGTTGGATGTCTCCGATAGCACAGTTAATTTTTATTTGGTGAAAGATGAATCTTTATCCCTTTTACCCTTTTTGCTAAAAAAAGGAATCGTACCGCGCCATACCTATAATTTTCCGGGTTTGGATGGAAGGTGGCTTCGGTTTGCAGTGAAGAGTGAACATGATAACGAAGCACTGATGGAGGGGGTAAGACAGTGGAGAAAGCAAGGCTCTGTTTTATAACCGGAGGTGTCCGTTCTGGAAAAAGCAGCTTCGCGGAAAGAAAAGCCCTGGAGTATGCACTCCAGATGGATGGGAACTTGCATTACCTCGCCTGTGGCCGAGTCAGTGACGCTGAGATGGGTGAACGCATCCTTAGGCACCGGAAAGATAGGGAAAGCAGCCCGATTGCGTGGAAGACCTCCGAATACGCAACGGATATTACAAGAATAGGGGCGGATATTGATCAGGATTCCATAATTATGCTCGATTGTCTGACAACCCTGCTCGATAATGAACTATTTGGCCCTGGCCTTCCGCTTGAAGAAGAATTCTTAAATAGTGTTTTTTCAAAAATAATAACCGGGATCAATGAGATAAAAAAACAATCCAATTGTTTAATTGTCGTGAGCAATGAATTGGTGCAGGAACCGATTTTCCAGGATGATTTCCTTCATATATACGGAAAAACACTGGGATTGCTTCATCAAACGATCGTCGGGCTGGCCGATGAAGCCTATCTAGTGGAAGCGGGAATTCCATTGCAAAAGAAAGGGGGCATGCAGGAATGAGCGGAGTGATTGGATTTTTAATTAACCTGCAGTTCTTTACGGTCTTTCCAATAAAGAAGCAGCTTCCGATGGAGAAGAAATATATTCACCGTGCCATTCAAACCTTTCCATTAGTAGGTCTTTTGCTAGGCTTGATATTGGGCGGCGTTTTGTATGCACTTGTGGAATGGACCCCATTGTCATCGCTTTCGATTGCCTTTTTCCTTTGGTTTTTGACCATGGCATTAACGGGAGGTTTGCATCTCGATGGCTGGATCGATGCAAGTGATGCTTTTTTTTCCTATCAGGATAAAGAGCGGCGATTGGAAATCATGAAGGATTCCAGGACAGGTGCATTCGGTGTCATCTCCGTCATAGTCCTATTGGCCGCCCGGTTTCTATTTATCTATGAAATTGTCGAAAGGGTAAATGAATGGACATACTTCTTGATCATGGCCCTTCCGCTCTTAAGCAAATGTGTGATGGGTTATTTGCTCATCCGGATGCCGCTCGCTAAAAAAGAGGGGCTCGGTGCTTTTTTTCAAAGTGCAGTGATGAAAAGCAGTTTGCCCATTTATTGGCTGTACCTCCTTGTAAGTCTGGCGTTTGCCTGGATCATCGATTTTAAGCTTGTCCCCTTATTTTTCATCATGTGTCTGGCTGCGGTGTTTTTCCTGGTATATATGAAACGTAAAATCCTCAGTTGGTTCGGTGGGATAACGGGGGATGTACTGGGGGCATCCGTGGAAGGGGTTGAGCTTTGGTTATGGCTGATATTGTGGCTATTACACTACTTCGCCATGGGCTGACAGTAGCGAATGAGCGAAGGGCCTATTTAGGCTGGACGGATTCTCCATTAAGTACCGAAGGAGAAAAGGAAATATTGGACTTAAGGGGTTCTTACCCACAGTATGAAAAAATTCACAGCAGTGATTTGCCACGCTGTGTGGAAACTGCACGACTTCTGTTTCCAGATGCAGTTCCGCTCAAAAACCCTTCGTTCCGTGAGATGAACTTCGGCAATTGGGAAGGAAAGACGTATCAAGAGTTGAAGACAGATGGAGAGTATCTTAATTGGCTGGAACGTCCCATGGAGGCACTGGTGCCTGGGGGTGAAAGTTATCCGGCATTTTCCGAACGTGTGAATAATGGCTGGAAACAATTGATTGCCTGTAAGGAAAACCGCTTTGCCCTAATGACGCATGGAGGGGTAATCCGTGATTTATTGGCCCGCTATGCCCCGCAGGAAAAGTCTTTTTTTGATTGGGGAATTTCCCATGGCAGGGGATATGAGCTCATATGGGAAGACCGGAACAGCTTAAGGAGGGGAGAACGCTGCACTTTGTTACAGGAGGCGCCTATAATGGGAAAACTAAGTGGGTAAAGCAATTGTATGGTTTGGAAAATGATGTCCTTTGGTTATCCGGTTATCGACAAGAACAGCCGGAATTGATTGATTTCCAAGGCAAGACTGTTATATTGCAAGGATTGGATGCATGGATTCAACGCGATGCAGAAGAGCTGGATTCAGATTCGATTCGAAGAAGATGGAAGGAAATCATGGCTGATTGGCGAATATGGGAGAATGAAAGGGATGAACACCGCTGCATTGTGATAGGTTCTGATATTTCCAAGGGAATAGTCCCGATGGAAGCAAGAGACCGCAGATGGCGTGATGCCTGCGGATGGGTCTATCAAGATGTAGTATCCATATCAAAGCGCGTTGATATCATCTGGTATGGAATTAACCAGCGAATAAAGTAGAGGAGGTAATTGTGATGAAAATCTATACACGTACAGGGGATAAGGGACAAACCAGCGTAATCGGAGGTCGGCTTGACAAGGATGACATCCGTGTTGAATCTTATGGAACGGTGGATGAAGTGAATAGCTATATCGGTCTTGCGGTGACAGAATTGGATCCTGCGATATTTACGGATGTACTGGCCGATCTAGAGAAAATCCAGCATGAGTTATTTGACTGCGGCGGAGATTTGGCAACTGTTTCTGAGAAAGCCCCGCAAAAGCTGACGGATGAGGCCATTACCTATTTGGAAGAACGGATAGATGCCTTCATACTTGAAGCGCCGGAATTGGAAAAGTTTATCCTGCCTGGCGGTTCAAAAGCGGCTGCAACGATTCACATTGCCCGAACCGTGACAAGAAGAGCAGAACGGCTGGTCGTTTCATTGATCAAGTCGGGTGCGGCCGTTTCACCATTATCACTTCAATATTTAAATCGTTTGTCGGATTACTTCTTTGCTGTTGCACGTGTGATCAATTTCCGTCTTGGTGTAAAAGATGTGGAATATATCCGCAGCGCAAATGTGTTCCGGGGAGGGAAAAGAAAGGAAAAAGAGTAAACATGGATGTAAGAAAAATTAGTGCAATTGCTATATTCGTCGCCTTATCGGCGGTAGGGGCAATGATTAAAATCCCTTCACCGATCGGAAGCATCGCTTTGGATAGTTTTCCGGCCCTTTTGGCGGCTGTCATACTTGGCCCGGTATCGGGGGCTATAGTTGCTGGGCTTGGTCATATCATTTCAGCGTTCATCGGCGGCATGACACTTGGGCCATTCCACTTTTTGATCATGGTCGAAATGGCTGTCCTGACATGGATGTTTAGCATTTTATATATAAACGGGAAAAAAGTAGGCGCATTTTTCCTCTTCTTTATCAGTAATGCCTTCGTTTTGGCCCTGCCTTTCGCATTTCTGATCAGCCCTGGCTTTTACACGTTATTGGTTCCGGGCTTAACGGTGGCGACGGCGGTAAATGTAGTATTGGCAGTCCTTTTATTGCCGCGCTTGGAGCCTGTTTTGAAAAAACTCATTTTTAAAGATGGATTAGCAGAATGAGTGATTCATTGATTTTGCCATTTTCCGAATCAGATTCCTTGATCGTCTCAAGTGACAATAGCGGCGGGATCGGGCTGAAGGAAAAAGATCTTGTCCATGTCCCTTATGAGGTCGTTGGATATTATTCCTTTCGGGTTGCCGTCATGGAATGCCTGGGCGTTGGCGGAAGACCCGTATCCGTCGTACTAAATAATTTCTGCGGTGATGAAGCCTGGGAGGACTTGACCAGGGGTGTCAGGAAGGGGCTGTATGAATTGGGAATGGAGGATCTTCCCATCACTGGCAGCACAGAAAGTAACATGCCGCTTCTTCAGTCGGCACTTGGTCTTATGGTGATTGGTAAACGAGTGAATGAACGTGTTAAAAAGCAACAGCCCTTACGGAAAATCGCTCTGATCGGCAGGCCGCTCGTTGGAGAGGAAGTTATGGAACAGCAAGAATGGGTCGCACCATTATCTTTATATAAAAGCTTATGTGAAATGGTAGGTGTTCAGGCACTTCCAGTCGGCTCAAAAGGGATAGCGTATGAATGGGGACATCTTGATCAAAGTGGTGAAGGTGTTTCTATGCATATAAGCAATAAAGTCGATATTGAAAAATCATCAGGACCATCAACCTGCTTCCTCATTGCCTATCCTGAACAACTGGAGGAAGAAATCAAGCAAAGATCCGGTCCTCTTTTTATTGGCGGTTGATCGATCCAAGACTGAATCAGGCATCGAGTTTAGTTCATAATGAACGGGTTCGATGCTTTTTTCATTGAGATCTTACCTTGATGGATTCCTTTCCTATTTAGGGTGAATGCTTGAATAAGACGTTTGGTTTATTTGGATAGGTGGGCTTGTTGCCCGGTTTTATCATACCAAAGTAAAAAAAACCCATTATTGCCTTACTTCTCGCTTCCGTCACTTTAGGGATCATCACAGGTATGGATATTCGGGATGTTGCAGATGCTGTTCAGACAGGGGTAGGTATTACTCTTGGTAATGTTGATCGGAGCTTTGGTGAAGATTCAACATGGAATGATGGGTTGATTTCATTGGAAAACCAATCATTGCGCCTAATGGTTTCACTCTTTACATTAGGTTGCGCTAGAGGTTTTAATAAAGGGGAGCAAAACCAATTCATGTCCGCTGCCTCCATCATCTAGATTATTGGGGCGGGCGGTGCATTTAAAAATGTATGGCAAGAGCTGGTGAATGAAGCCATTGCAAGTCAGTCTAGCGACATCCTTTGATTTGTTGGGCTGGCTCGTTACAGCCATGATAAAATCTGCTGTCCTGGTGTTATAGTAAATTGCCGGTCCAATACTCCATCACATGTGAATGGAGCAGATTTTGGATGGTCAGCAGTCGCACATACGATAAAGACTTGAACGGTTATGGAAATGACTATATCAGTCGTTTCACTTATCCTAATCTTACTATTGAATTCAATTGTTTAAGAGAAAGGAGCATGATGTATATATGAAGCATTCAGGTTATATGATGGGGATCGATATTGGAACGACGAGTACGAAAGTTGTTCTTTTTTCAAAAGGGGGGGAAGTTGTCCAATCTTGTTCAAGGGGATATCCTCTGCACAGTCCAACTCCTTCCGTTGCGGAACAAGATCCCGAAGAAATTTATAAAGCGGTCATCATTGCTATAGGTGAGGTCATGATTGCAAGCGGAATAGAAAAGCAAGAACTGGGATTGATATCGTTCAGTTCGGCGATGCATAGCTTGATCGCCATGGGTAAGGACGGCAACCCGCTGACGAATAGCATTACATGGGCGGATAATCGAAGTGTTGCCTATGCGAGGAAACTGAAGGCTTCGGAACAGGGGATGCAATTGTATCACAGGACCGGAACGCCTGTTCACCCGATGTCCCCAATCACGAAAGTAATGTGGTTAAAAAATGAGCACCCCGGAATTTTTAACGAAACGGACAAATTTATAGGAATTAAAGAATACATCATCTATAAATTTTTCAATGAGTATGTAATGGATTATTCACTCGCTTCTGCAACGGGCATGTTCAACATGAATGACCTGAATTGGGATGAAGAGGCACTCACCATTGCTGGAATCGGGGATGATAAGCTGCCGATGCTTGTCCCTACAACGCATATCCTCTCAGGTTTAAGTGAGGAATTAGCTTCAAAAATGAACATTCATGCTGGTACACCGTTTGTGATTGGAGCGAGTGATGGCGTGCTTGCCAACTTAGGTCAAAACGCAATCAAGCCAGGCGTTCTGGCAGTGACAATCGGAACGAGCGGTGCGGTAAGAACCGTCAGTGACAGGCCGCTTACCGATCCCAAAGGCCGGACATTCTGCTATGCCCTTACTGAGAATCATTGGGTAATCGGCGGACCGGTCAACAATGGGGGAATCACCTTCCGATGGGCACGTGATCAATTGGGCCGTGTGGAAATCGAAAAAGCGAAGGCTTCGGGACAGGACTCCTATGAGATTCTGACGGATATGGCTTCTAATATTGCACCTGGTTCTGATGGGTTGATATTCCATCCGTATATGGCAGGGGAACGGGCACCATTATGGAGTGCCGATGCAAGGGGCTCCTTCTTTGGACTGGCGCTTCATCACACTCGTGACCATATGGTCCGGGCAGTACTGGAGGGTGTAATGTACAACTTGTACAGTGTCCTTATAGCCGTAAAGGAATTGACTGGTGCTCCCGAGAAGATTCATGCAAGCGGCGGATTTGTCCGTTCGAAGCTCTGGCGCCAAATCATGGCTGATATATTCAATCAAAACGTGACAATTCCAGAAAGCTTTGAGAGTTCGAGCTTAGGTGCCGCCGTTCTTGGATTATATGCTTTAGGCGAAATCGAAAGCCTTGATGAGGTTGAGGGTATGGTTGGTGAAACGAATGAACTTGTCCCGATCGAAGAGAACGTCAAAGTGTATGAAGAATTGATGTCAATTTATTTATCCGTAAGCAGGCAATTGGAAGGCGACTACAAGAGGATAGCGGATTTCCAAAGACGCCATTTAGAATGACTCTTAGGATGAATGAGCACTGTGCTTCAATTTGTCGAAAAGAGAGCGGACTTCAGCACACGACTGGAACTTTTTTTAATAAAAACTGAGGAAAACAGGCTTTTCCTCGAATATGTCTATAGTCTAAAAGCACAAATGCATAAGCACTGTGCTTTTCTTTTTGCCTGGTAATTAAAATGGTAAGATGGAATAAAACGATAAGGGGAATTTCTTATGGGAGCCAGTAAAACGAATGCAATGCGAATTCTTGATAACAAACGTATAGAGTATGGCATGATGAGTTATGATGCCCGCGATGGAAAAATTGATGGGATCACTGTTGCGGACAAGATTGGAAAAGCGCCAGAAACCGTTTTTAAAACGCTTGTCACCCATAACGGACCCCAGCAGCTTTACGTATTTGTCATTCCTGTAGCCACCGAACTAGACTTGAAAAAAGCAGCGAAGGCCGCAGGTGCAAAAAAAATTGAAATGCTTGCGGTTAAAGATCTGCAAAAATACACAGGGTACATTCGGGGAGGCTGTTCCCCGATCGGAATGAAAAAACAATACCCGACCTTTATCGATGAAAGTGCAGCAAACCTGACTGAAATCATCGTAAGTGGAGGGAAAATCGGTACACAGATCGTTTTAAAACCGTCAGAATTCCTGGAAGTCACACAAGCGGAATCTGCAGCCCTAATAAAATAAATTGTTTACCTTTAGGTATTCACCTATTAGGCACTTTTTTCATACGCTGTCTTGAAGATCACATCTTTATTGTGAGGGAGAGTGTGAAAGTGACAGGAAAAGTGATGAATTATTTTGCTGGAGGCAATACGGCTAAAGGTTTTTATAGTTTATATGATTCAAATTTAAAAGGTCTGGAAAGATTATTCATATTAAAAGGCGGACCTGGTTCCGGTAAATCGACCATTATGAAAAAAATCGGCCAAGAATGGCTGGATAAAGACTATGACATCGAGTATTTACATTGTTCGTCCGATAACGATTCCATTGATGGAGTAATCATACCGGCTTTGAAAATCGGTATCGTGGATGGGACTGCGCCGCATGTGATTGAGCCGAAGGCACCAGGGGCGATTGAGGAATATGTGAATCTTGGGGCTGCCTGGGATTCCCAGCAGCTGGCTTCTGAAAGAGCGGCCATCATAAAGTTGACGAATGCGAGAAGCAAGAGTTTCGAAAAAGCATATACCCTATTTGCTGAAGCATTAAAGATACATGATGAATGGGAAGACATTTACAAGTCAAATATTGATTTCGCAAAATTGAATGGGTTGACCAATAAATTGATTGAAAGCTTTTATAGAGATATCGTCCTTAATAAGAAGTCGGATGTTCGTCACCGATTCTTAGGTGCAGCTACACCAACGGGTGCAGTTGATTTCATACCCAATATTACTGAGGGAATACAAAAAAGGTACTTTTTAAAGGGGCGTCCAGGTTCAGGGAAATCAACGATGCTGAAGAAGATTGCAAAGGCTGCGGAGCAAAGGGGCTTTGATGTGGAAATATATCATTGTGGTTTCGATCCGCATAGCTTGGACATGGTAATCGTCCGGGAGGTGGGAATCGCCATCTTTGACAGCACATCGCCTCATGAATATTTCCCGAGTTGTGGAGGGGACGAAATCATTGATATATATAAAACGGCCATTTTGCCAGGAACAGATGAAATATATGCCGATCAATTAAAGGATGTTTCCACCAGGTATCGGACGAAAATGAATGAAGCGACAGCAAATCTGGCTAAGGCAAAAGAGCTGCATGACGAACTCGAAAAGATTTATGTAAAAGCAATGGATTTTACAGCCATCGATGATATTCAAAAAGACATCAATGAACAGATTACTGAACGGGCACAAGATGCCGATAGAAAAACGATTCTACATTAAGAAAATAAACTGCGCCTACCTTAAATAGGCGCAGTTTATTTATATACATAAAACGATTTTTTAACCCCTGAAGCCACATCAAGAATATATACGGGTTTGTTAAACGTGTTTATCCACGCCCTTTCGGTTAAAATAGGGATTATATTGAAAAAAGGGGCCGATTGAATTGATAAAGACGATTGCGATTGATATGGACGGAACATTGCTAAACAAAATGCAAAAGGTCAGTGAGGAAAATAAACAAGCAATCCTGAGGGCCCAAAGCGAGGGAGTGGAAGTGATCATTGCTACTGGAAGATCTTATGTGGAAGCAAGGTTCGCTTTAGATGAAGCAGGCATCGTTTGCCCTGTCATCTGTGTAAATGGTGCGGCCCTCTTCACGGAGGAAGGGGAGATTGCCGCTTCCAATCCAATGTCAGCAGCCACTGCTAAAATGGTCGCTGGATTCCTCGAAGAACAAGGGATTTATTTCGAAATATATACGAGTCAGGGGATTTATTCCAAAGACTATGAAAACGCAATATCCGTTTTGGTTGATGTATTCGTTACAGCCAATCCCGACATTGACCCTGAGGGTATGCGAAAATTTGCAGAGCAGCGTTTACAGCTGGGACAGGTAACTTCCATTTCCGATTATTCCGAGTTATTCAGCCGTTCGAATGAGGAATATTATAAAATTCTCAGCTTCTCAAAGGATTTAACTTTATTAAATCAAATTGCTTCGAAATTGGAAGGACAAGGAGTTACAGTCACATCATCAGGACGTGAAAATGTAGAAATCATGAGTGAAACGGCTCAAAAAGGTACGGCACTTGAAACATATGTGAATGGAAAATCTGGCTCGATGCAGGAAACCATGGCTATTGGGGATAATTATAATGATGTATCCATGTTTGAACGGGTAGGTTTGTCTGTCGCAATGGGAAATGCCCCACTCGAAATTAAAAAACTGTGTGATGAAGTAACAGGCAAGAATGATGAATCAGGCGTCGCAGAGGCCATTTTAAAGGTACTTAAACAGTCAGCCTATTAAACTCATGAATCAAAGGGGGAAAGAACATTGAAAAAAATGCTCTTATTTTTCCTTATGGCGACATTGTTTTTAACTGGTTGCAACATAAATGATGACGAAAGCAAAAACCAGCCGAATCCTGACAAGGAAGTGACAGGCACTTTAGGGGAAGATCCGGATGTGTTGGTAACGAAACTGCAGGCCCCGTGGTCGATTCAGAAGAATGGGGACATAATGTATGTGTCAGAGCGGACTGGTACAATCGTCGAATGGGACAAGGATAAGATGACACGGCAAAAGGTCAATCTTAAAAAGACATTGTCGGCTAAATCGGAAGCTGGATTGCTTGGATTTTTGCTAGCTCCCGATTTCTCTAAGAGCGGGCAAGCTTTCGCCTATTATACTTATGAAGAGGGCGGGAATTCCATCAATCGCATCGTCATTTTAGAAAAAAATGATGATATATGGCAGGAGATGGAGACCTTAATCGACGGAATACCAAGCGGGGACTTCCACCATGGCGGCAGGATCAAGATTGGACCGGATGATAAGCTATATGCAACAACAGGAGATGCAAGAAAGTCTGAAATTGCACAGGACATAGAATCTTTAGGCGGGAAAATTCTGCGCTTGAACCTGGATGGCACCATTCCTAAAGATAATCCTTTCGGGAATTCATATGTCTATTCATACGGTCACCGCAATCCACAAGGTCTGGCTTGGGATGAAGCAGGACAGTTGTATGAAAGTGAGCACGGAGATTCGGCCCACGATGAATTAAATAAAATTGACCCCGGTAAGAACTATGGCTGGCCAGAGATACAGGGCGATGAGCAGAAACCGGATATGGTAAAACCATTGCTTCATTCCGGTGAAAATACATGGGCTCCTTCAGGCATGGCCTATTTTGACGGAAAGCTTTATTTTGCAGCCTTAAGGGGAGAAGCGCTAAAGAGTTACGATGTAAAGAGCGGAAAACTGACCAATATCATAACGGGCTCAGGAAGGATACGTGATGTATTCGTTGATGAAGAATTCATATATTTCATAAGCAACAATACGGACGGCCGAGGAATTCCTGATGAAAAGGATGATAAGCTATATCGTCTGCCGCTATCTCGGTTAAATATGCCTTGATGTTATCAATGAGCAGAAAAGAAGCATATATTTGGGAAACCTCGCCAATAGCGGGGTTTCCTTTTTGTGTATGGCACCAAATTCACGAGTAAAAGCGCAAAATTCACGAATAACGCCCAAACTCAAGAGTAAAAGCATGAAACTCACGAGTAAAGGTGTGAAACTCAAGAGTAAAAGCATGAAACTCACGAGTAAAGGTGTGAAACTCACGAGTAAAAGCGTGAAACTCACGAGTAAAAGCATGAAATTCACGAGTAAAGGTGTGAAATTCACGAGTAAAAGCATGAAATTCACGAGTAAAAGCGTGAAACTCACGAGTAAAAGCGTGAAACTCACGAGTAACGCCCAATCTCACGGGTAAACTCACGAGTAAAAGCGCGAATCCCCTGAAAAGGGTATTTTTTTGTCTCGGAAGTGGTGTAGAAGCTGAGGATACTGTGTCCCTACGATTGTTTTCGTTCTTCCTGAGGGCTAGACATTTTTATTGAATAGGTGTATAGTTACCTAGGTAACTACTTTACAGGAGGAATACCTTTGTCCTTTCAAAATGGTTTTTTTCATCATAACTTACAATTTTCAAGGTCATTTACGAAAAAGTTAAATGAACAATTGGCCAAGGTTGATCTTTATCATTCCCAATGGTCAATTGTATATTATCTGAGTCAGTTCGGCTGTTCTACGCTTGTTGAAATAAGCACTTATTTAGATGTGGAGAAACCGACGGTAACTAGGACGGTAAACCGGCTGGAAGAGCTTGAGTTGATTGAACAAGTTCCAGGAAAAGATAAACGGGAACGGAGAATACAGTTAACGGAGTCAGGTTTAAGGACTTATCAAGAGGCCAAAAAGGTAGTTGAGGAATTTGAACTTCAATTAATGAGCGGTTTGGCTGAAGAAGACCGGGAGGCAACGTTACGTACGTTGATTTTCCTGAAGGAAAAATTAAAACAATAGTAAGGAAGAAGGATTGAAATGAATCACAAACCGAAATTGTGGACGAAAGACTTTCTGATTGTTTCGTCTGTGAACTTTTTTCTATTTTTAACTTTTTATGTCCTGATGGTGACATTGACCATTTATACGATGGATAATTTTAATGCGTCGCAAGCACAAGCAGGGCTTGCTTCAAGTATTTTTGTTCTGGGGGCTGTGCTTGTCAGACCGATTGCTGGGAAAAAAATTGACAAGATCGGCCGCAGAAAGATGTTGCTTGGCTCGTTGGTTCTATTCCTGATCGCATCCATCGGCTATTTCCTGGTGAATAGTTTATCCCTCTTATTGATCGATCGGTTTATTCAAGGTTTTGCTTTTGGCCTTGCCACTACGGCAACTGGAACGATTGCTGCGGATATCATTCCGAATGAAAGACGCGGGGAAGGTACGGGTTACTTTGCCATGAGTACCAACTTGGCAATGGCATTCGGTCCGTTCATTGGATTGCTGATAACACAGCATTTCAGTTATTCCATCATTTTCTATGCAGCCTCCTTATTTGCCGCATTTTCTTTAGTTGCATCATTATTCATGAATGTGCCTGAGGGGGATAAGGGCGGAGCTTCGCCACAAAAAGGATTTAAAATCAGCGATTACTTTGAAAAAAGGGCACTGCCCATTTCCATTTTTATCGGGTTTGCCGGATTTACCTATTCGAGCATCTTGTCCTATTTAACGTCTTTTGCAAAGGAAATGGATTTAATGGATGCGGCGAGCTTCTTCTTTGTCGTTTTTGCTGTTTTCCTTTTGGCGTCCCGTCCGTTTACAGGACGGATGTTTGATGTGAAGGGGGAAAATGCAGTTATTTACCCATCGCTCTTACTATTTGCCGTCGGTATGGTCATCCTCAGTCAATCCCATCATGGTATCACGCTTCTGATTGCCGGCGCCTTGATCGGAGTGGGGTACGGTACATTCCAATCAAGCTGTCAAGCGATTTCCATCAAGGAAGCCCTATCAAATCGTATGGGATTAGCCACATCCACATTTTTTACAATGTATGACTTCGGTATTGGTGTTGGTCCATTCCTATTGGGATTCCTTATTCCATTTACAGGGTTCAAAGGGTTATTCATAGGAATGTCGGTTTTTGCATTCGTACTTATTGGCATTTATTACTTGGCACATGGAAAAAAAGCCTCAGCAAGAGTGAAAATGCAGCATGAGGAACGCTTGTCTGCCTAAATTTTTTCAATAGGATTGTATAAAAAGAAGAATTTTGGGGATGCTTATATTATGATTGATTTTCCAAAGTATCCCCCTTTTCTCCGCCTGTAATCCAACAGGCGTTTTTTTTATGCCATAAACAAAGAAAACCGCCTTATTGGCGGTTTTCTTAAAATTTATAGGTCCATAATCTTTCTTTGCGGATCCAGTCCAGGAAATCTGCATCCTGATTTTCGAATTTCTCTTTCCAATCGATCACCATTGCTTCCGTTTGCGAACGGTGGGCAGTGAATGTGGCTACCTTTTTTTCTTCGACGGCAGTGATATCATGGACGATGTCGGGCTGTCCCAATTCGTCAATGCAGTTATTCGAGAAGGCGACACAATGAAGTTTAGGTCTCTCTTTCTCTTCCATTCTCTCCACGGCCCGAACTACAGCCCGTGCTGTCGCTTCATGGTCCGGATGGACACTGTATCCTGGGTAAAACGTAATGATCAATGAAGGATTCAATTCATTGATGGCATCGGTGAATAATGAAGTCAGCTTTTCATCGTCTTCGAATTCAATCGTCTTATCACGCAATCCAAGCATGCGTAAATCTTGGATGCCGATCGCATTTGCTGCATCGATTAATTCCTTTTTACGAATTTTAGGAAGCGATTCCCTTGTTGCGAATGGAGGGTTTCCTAAATTACGTCCCATTTCTCCTAAAGTTAAGCATAAATAGGTGACAGGAGTGCCCGCTTCTCTATGAAGGGCAAGCGTTCCGGAGACCGAGAAGGCTTCATCATCGGGATGTGGGAATATAACTAATACATGGCGTTCTTTTTCCAAGGTATATTTCTCCTTCCGTACTACTTACAGTAAGTATGTTTATCGGTGAATGGGAGTTTTCATCGGAATCATCATATGATATATATCAAGCAAGTTGTCATCATTCAAAGGGAGTGGGACTGAGCTGCATGGAGACAGCAAGCTTTCCGGAAAAATCAAGGCCTGCCAATAGCAATCTCCCCTGTTCATCCATTTCGAAGTGGTTAACGCCTTCTGCATATACCCAGCCAATATTGAGCTTCAAGCCGATGCGATAGGGTCCATCCCCAACTATCTTGCCATGTTCATACTGAATAAAAGCGTTACGAATATAAGCACCTGCCGAGAAGAAAGCTTCATCTACATGAGTGGCATAGGCGCCATTTGTCGTTTCAAGGTGAAGATATACATCTTGTCCGGCGAAAGAATCAATGGCATTTTGCACCTCTGTACGGTCTATAGGTTTCATTCGATAATTTCCTCCTTAACTGGGCGGCTAGATAAGCTTTTCCTTCTTTCTATTTTACTAGATAAAAACAAAAAAAGCGAAAAAGGCCGCTCGATGAATTTGAGCGGCCATTAAACTTGATGTTTTATTTTTGTGTTTTTTCCGCAACCCCATATTTATGGTATGCGCCATGATTGACGGGTCCGACATAGTCATTCATTTTCCAAGAATGGCGAACCGCTTCGGTGATGAAGTCTTTAGAAACGAGGATAGCTTCACGCGGGCTTTTCCCTTCAGCCAATTGAGCTGCAATGGCGGCAGAAGATGAACAGCCGGCACCATGTGTATTGGTCGTTTCGATTTTTTCCGATTCAAGGATTTCAAATTCTTGTCCATCATATAAAAGGTCGATGGCTTTATCATGATCAAGCTTATTACCGCCTTTGATCAAGACATATTTTGCACCAAGTGCATGAATCTTTTCAGCTGCAGCCCTCATATCATCAATCGTCTTGATAGGAGCAGTTCCCGCTAACTGAGCGGCCTCGAACAGGTTAGGTGTGACTACAGTTGCACGTGGAACAAGCAGTTCGCGCAGTGCTACAGCCGTTTCAGGGTGCAATACTTCATCTTCACCTTTACATACCATAACTGGATCGATTACGACTTTGTCCAGCTTCAACTCATCTATTTTACGGGCAACAAGTTCAATGATTTCCACTGATCCAAGCATTCCTGTCTTCATGGCATCAATGCCTATTGATAGAATCGTTTCGATTTGGGCTTCCAAAACTTCGACCGGTGTAGGGAATACATTATGGGCCCAGCCATTCTTCGGATCCATCGTCACGATTGTCGTTAAAGCGGACATACCGTAAACGCCGAATTCTTGGAATGTCTTTAAATCTGCTTGAAGACCTGCGCCGCCGCTCGAATCAGATCCGGCAACTGTCATAGCTCTTTTCATAGTCATTATGTGACCTCCTCAGGAGAATTAGATATCGATATTATCAGCATACCAGTTAATATCCTATTTTTAGAATATACCAAAATTTCTTTTATGTAAAACTTAGTTTTCAGCCTACTATGAGTGTCTTGGCGAAGGAAGGGCAATCGCCTCGTATAAGTCATTTTTCGAACCTGTAATTAAGGAAATTGGATGGATGTCAGCATGCACTTTTAGCTTTGGACCCTGCCTCCAACTTTTGATGGACAAAGCAAAGGTTGTGAAAGTGTCATTATTTTCAAATTTGATTTAAAATATTTAAATATAGTGGAGACACATTTAGTATAGCTTTTCCGTTCGATGCTGGATTAAACCCAAAAAAGGGAGGTTGATTTCTATGGAGTGGACCATGTTGCTTTTAGCTGGCGGGAAATCAAGCCGTATGGGAGTGAATAAGGCACTTTTGACCGTAGGCGGCGTTGTGAACATTTCAAGAGTGGCATCCGAGTTGAAAAAGGTGTCAGAAAACATTATGGTCATTACGAATACATTTGAAGAATATCATTTTCTGCAACTTCCGCTCATTCCGGATTTACATAAAGATCAAGGACCTCTTGGTGGATTGCATGCAGGGCTGACCTCATCGAAAACGGAGCTTCAGTTCCTTGCAGCGTGCGATATGCCGTTTGTGAGTGCAGCTGCCATAAAGGATATCATTACCCATTATGAACCTGGATTCGATGCTGTCATTCCAGAAATAAATGGCAGGCTCCAGCCGCTTTTTGCTGTTTACCATAAAAGGTGTCTTCCTGTACTGACGGAGTGTTTATTAAAACATGAATTAAAAATGAGTCTATTCTTGGAAAAGATCTCGGTGAAAATCATGAAAGAAACCGACTTTACGTTATACCGCGAAAATCCTGAACAATTTCACTACCTTTTTTTCAATATGAATACGAGGGAAGATTATCAAGAGGCAGATTATATTGATCAAACTGAATTATATAAAGGATGGTAGACATGAATTATAATATTTCAAAAGAGCCGATTGTCATCCAGGAAGTGATTGATAAAGTAGTCAGTCGAAATGCGGGTGCCGTCACGACTTTTATTGGTACAGTGAGGGAGATGACGAAAGGAAAAAAGACCCTCTTCTTAATTTACGAAGCGTATGTACCGATGGCCATCAAGAAATTGGAGCAAATCGGATCTGAGATCAAGGTGCGTTGGCCTGATGCAGAAACGGCGATCACCCATCGTGTAGGTAAACTTGAAATCACGGATATCGCAGTGGTTATTGCCGTTAGTACACCACACCGAAATGATGCATATGAGGCCAATAGGTATGCGATCGAAAGAATTAAAGAAATCGTCCCGATTTGGAAAAAAGAACATTGGGAAGATGGGGAAACCTGGGTAGGAAACCAGTTGGAAACCGTTCCATATCCATCAGGGAAACCGGAAGAGGGGGATATTGATGATTAATGTACTTTTATTTGCCCAATTGAAAGATGAGCTAGGCAAAGAGACTGTTTCAATAGAAGGAAATGGAATGAGTGTTGCCCAGCTAAAAGGAAAGATGAAGGTGGATTTTCAATTGGAAGGTCTTGAAACCGTGATGACAGCGGTCAATGAGGAATTTGCTGATGATGACACGATTTTATCTGATGGAGATACAGTTGCTTTCATTCCGCCAGTAAGTGGAGGGTGAAGCGTCCGGAAGGGAGGGCTCACGGTGAAAGAGCGATATTCAAGGCAAACTTTATTCGCCCCAGTTGGTGAAGGGGGCCAATTGAAAATTATGAAGAAGCATGTCTTGCTTCTTGGTGCAGGGGCTTTGGGATCTGCTAATGCCGAGGCCCTTACTCGTGCAGGAGTAGGGAAGCTTACCATTGTCGACAGGGATTATGTCGAGACCAGTAATTTACAGCGCCAACAAATGTATACGGAACGGGATGTCGCGGAGAAACTGCCAAAAGCAGAAGCGGCAAAGCGTCATTTATTGGATATCAACCATGAAGTTGAAGTGAATGCCATCATCATGGATGCAACTGCCCAGAATCTCGAACAGCTGCTTGGTGATGTTGATTTGATATTGGATGCAACCGACAACTTTGAGACACGGATGATTATTAATGATTTATCACAAAAGCTTCATATACCGTGGATTTATGGGGCATGTGTGGGGAGCGTGGGCATGACTTTGACGATCCTTCCCGGGCAGACTCCATGTTTGCACTGTTTGCTTAAAGCGATCCCGATTCAAGGAATGACCTGTGACACAGGAGGGATCATATCACCAGCTGTTACGATGGTAGTGGCACACCAAACTGCCGAGGCTTTGAAAATCCTTGTTGAAGATTGGGAATCGGTACGGCCTGCACTAGTTTCTTTTGATCTGTGGAGAAATCAATACCAAACCGTTAAATTGACAAAAGCGAAAAAGAAAGATTGTCTCTCATGCGGAGAGCAGAGGACATACCCCTTTTTAACAATGGAAAATGCAACGAAAACGGCTGTTCTTTGCGGGAGGGACACTGTACAGGTAAGACCGCCAAAACCTCTGGAACTGCAACTTGAAAAATTAGCCAAAGATCTGGACGGCAGCGGTTATTTGGTGAAATTCAATCCATTTCTTCTCTCCTGTGAAAAAGCTGGGGAACGTATCGTCATTTTCAAGGATGGCAGGGCGTTGATTCACGGTACGAAGGATATGGTCCATGCAAAGGCCGCGTACCAAAGCATCCTGGGATAATGCTCATAAAAAAACGAGGCCCCAGGTTTTGGGGCCTCGTTTTTTTATGAATCCATATAGGGTAATGGTACGGGTTTTAGTGTGTGACCCCGTCTTTGTTATCTTGTTTGGAAGCAACGATGACTACTTTTCCCTCGTCAAGAACTTCCTCGTAACGCTCTGCCTCCATATCACTAAGGCCAAGGTTGCTCATTCGATTACGAAGTTCATCTCCGCGAGATTTAAAGAGATTTCCGACGGTATCAAGGAAACCTTGTTCCTGCATGCCTACACCTTCTGTATTTGTATTCTCGGTAAGGTGTTTAGAACGGGTTTTATCATGGGCAAACAAATATACATCGTCTTTCGTATAACCTGATGTAACTAATTCATCGATTTTTTCCTTTGCTTGTAAACCGTTTTCTACTACATGTACTTGATACATATAAACTCCTCCTTGAATTTCATTAAGATTTTCTTGAAAATAGGTAAATAGAATCTTGCTTATTACAGTTTCTGATTGGCTATAGTAGTATATATCCTCATTTGGGCCCTGTTAAACATTTATCTCAACGAATATTTAGTAAGTGGTGAAGCGGAATACCTTCTGTATGCGGTAGGTCAAGTACTTGAAGACAGGCAGTTTCTTTTGGTATTCACTGTAATCCACCGTGTATGTTCCGTTTTGATTTGTCCAGAGTCTATGGAAATAGCTGTCGACATCCTTGGAAACGTCCGCATCATTTGGAGCATGGATTTCAACATTCGCTTCAAGGTTATAGTCATCTAGATTTCGTGAAGTATAATTAGCCGATCCTCCAAGAATGACCGTTTCATCAGCCTTTTGGATCATCATCAATTTTGTATGGAACTGTTCTTTATCTGTTTTATACCAGCGAATCGAGATGTTTTCATCCCCCAGTTTTTCGAATTCGGCGGCAACCGGAAGATTGGGCAGCCCGATTTTTTCACTTCCGAATGCGTTTTGATTCGGATCCAATATCATTTCAATCTTCACACCCCGTTTAGCTGCATCCGTTAATGCCTCGACAACCTCGCGATCGGCAATGTAGAACATGGCAAGATGGATCTTGTCACCATTTTTGGCATCCTTAATTGCCTTTAGGACATGTTCATTGATTTTTCCTTCCGTTAGCAGTTGTACTGATATTGGCCCTTTATCAGCTGGTTTCTCCTTGAACTCAGGAAATGACTTTGGTCCTCCCGAGAATTTCGAAGCGGCTTCTTCGGCTTTAACGAAATCGCCGATGATATTCCCGTCCATCTGGAAGGCAATATTGGAGTGGAAGGCGCTTGCGTCATGAGGATTGGCAGATGAGATGATGGCCGTTTTTTCAGTCGCGACCACTTTTCTGTGATTGGCTTTGATATTCATCAGTCTAAGATAAGAACGCAAGGTGACCTTTGGTGCGCTTTTAGCCATTGGATTGACAATCCAGCCTTTCCCGCTTTCACCGAACCATTGGAAAAAGGTCCGATACACACCTGAATAGAGAGGATTTGGATCCCGGAGGCGGTCTAAGTTGGTAACAATGACATCAATTTCATTTTTCTTCATCGTTTCCAATGCCTCTAACTGGTAGGCATTATAGGAAGTATTCACTTCATCAGTAATGAATATAATCTGGAGGTCAGGTTTCTTTTTCTTCTGTTCAATCAGATTATCCTTCAGCGTCTCGGTTAACTTCGGGAAGTTTATCTTTTCATCATAAAAAGCATTAAACAAAAACATATCGATTACGATATAAGAATCAGCCTCTTCTATGGCTTGATTTATGGTTTGGAAAATTCGCTGCTCATGTTGCAGATTCCCTTGTTCGTCGTGATAGGAAAGATTATAGATGAAATCGATTTCCTCGACATGATGAACCTTCCCTTCATAAGAAATGCCATCGGGAAGTGGCTTGTAGCTGTTATAGGCAATGACGATTGCAATGATGATCAAAATGCTGACAAGCAGATAAAATCGTTTTCTTTTGTACCACTTTTTCATAGGAAAGCCTCCAACATGGTTAAATTGCTTGCTAGCTTTCTATTTTCCCCTTTTTGGGGTATATAGAAACATAAATCGTAATCTATGGAAAAAGGCAAGGCGATGAAGTTTGATATAATATAGTTTCAAAAAGCGGAGAGGGGCTGTGGCAGATGGCAAAGCAGTTTTTAACAAATGATTGGTGGCCTCTATTGAAAGAGGAATTCAAAAAAGAATATTACCAGGAGCTATGGGAATTCATAAAGCAAGAGTACAGTCAGCAAGTCATTCATCCGGATCAGGACGATATTTTCAATGCGCTTCACTATACTCCTTTTGAAGATGTAAAGGTTGTCATCCTTGGACAAGACCCTTACCATGGCCAGGGTCAGGCGCATGGCCTTAGTTTTTCAGTCAAGCCGGAGGTGCGCATCCCGCCCTCTTTAAGAAATATCTTTAAAGAGTTACACACCGATCTTGGCTATGAGGTACCAGATAATGGTTACCTGGTCGAATGGGCAAAACAGGGAGTGCTTCTATTGAATACCGTCTTGACTGTCCGTGAGGGAGAGGCGCACTCACACCGCGGAAAAGGATGGGAAATCTTTACGAATCAAATTATTCGCCTATTGAATGACCGTCCGAAACCGGTTGTATTCATCCTGTGGGGGAAACCTGCTCAAACCAAAATCCCTTTGATTGATGAAGCCCGACATAAAATCATTAAGTCTGTACATCCGAGTCCGCTGTCGGCTTCCCGTGGTTTCTTTGGCACCAAACCATTTTCCAAAACAAATCAATTGCTGATGGAAATGGGGGAATCTCCAATTGATTGGAAAATCCCGAACCGATGATATCGGCAAGAGAACGAAACGGGTGAATTGTATGGCGTGCCGTCATTTCTATATAACTTGGGATCTCAGTTTTCCAAAAGGCTGCCGTGCTTTTCAATTCAAAACATCAAACCAGCCTTCTCTTGATGTCTTTCGTTCTTCAGGAGAGCCATGCTTGAAATTTCAAGCAAAGCCAATTAAAAGGTAGGAAATATGCAAGGTGTTTTCTTCTCTGATTTTTGCTATGCTAGTTATGATAGTTTTGACCTGTATATAGACGAGGTGGTAAAGTTGGATATTTCATCAAGACAAATGTTAGATAAAATCGAAGAGCTTGTTTTAAAAGCGAAACAGGCAAATTCAGAGGATAAGGTGCAAGGGTATGTAATGGCCATTAAGTCCCTTTGTGAAGTGATGGTTGATGAAAAAGCTGCGAACATCAGCATACAGAAGCCAATCACATTGACCCAGCCCGTCATGCCGGCTACACCGAATGTAGAACCGGTTAAAATGGATGAGGCCAATGGGGAGTCCTTGTTCGATTTTTAAATTAGGGAAGGGGAGCGAAATAATTGAAACTGTTCATCATTTTAGGTGCATTGAATGGGTTTATTGCTGTGGCACTTGGTGCATTCGGTGCACACGGCCTGGAAGGGAAAATTCCTGATAAATATTTGGAAACTTGGCAAACCGCTGTTCAATATCAAATGTTCCACGCGGTGGGTTTATTGGTGCTCGGTTTAATAGCTGGGAAAATTGATAGTCCGCTGATCAACTGGTCCGGCTGGCTTATGCTAATAGGAATTATCCTATTTTCCGGAAGCCTATTCGTTCTAAGCGTTACGCAAATCAAAGTCCTTGGTGCCATCACACCGCTTGGAGGAGTTTCTTTCTTGGTTGCTTGGGTCTTAATGATCATTGCTGCGTATAAATACTTGTAAGGTCAGCTGAGGCTGTAGACAAATTCGAAGAAATCGAGTTTGCCTGCAGTTTTTTTTATGGATTGTACAATTTGGACGTACATTACTGCTGCAGGCACTCGCTTATCCAGAGGCGGGCTCGCACCTTTTTCTCCAATCAACTTTGTTATTGCATATAGATAGAAACCATACCTGATGAGTTGAAGGTGGAATGTTTTCCGAACCTCTACAAACTGAGCTGATCGATCTTTTTGGAAAAAGTTTGCCTATATAAGAAGAGCCTCGGAATCAAATGGATTCCGAGGCTCTTCTTATATAGGATTTTTTTACCTTGGCGAATAGGTGGTAAGCCCAGTGCCTCCAAATGGATATTCATATTCGATTTCTTCATCGAACGTTATATAATCTAAGTATACCATCGGGATTAAGTATCGTTTTCCCGTTTGAGGATCGCTTATGATTAAGTGATCGCGTCCTGCAGCTTCGATGATTCCTTTGAAGATCTTGGCATTCCATTCCTTGTTGTTTTCAAACGTTGTATAAACAGTGGCCAATTTCCCTTTATTCAAACGCAAGATGTTCTCGATGTACGACTGTTCGACCGGAAGCATGCCAGGTATCTGAGGTCCGGAAGTGGCTGGACTCACCTGCATCGGCATTTGTTGTGGCGTGCCTCCCATAGTGGGCTGTTGTGGCTGGTATGGTGGTTGTTGGTATCCTTGCTGCGGGTAACCCTGCTGCTGGTTAGGATTCTGCTGTCTTAGTTCAGGCTCATTATTTTCATAGGGGTAATAAGGGCTTCCTCCGTACGGATAATTACCATAAGGATTATTTTGTGACATTGCATTCCCTCCTGAATTCAAGGTTTAGTTGATGCTTTGGAATTTGGATAATCCGAGAGTGTGGACTGGGAGAAACAGTGCGATTTATAGCGACCGGTAGTATTGTATATGTTTTCTGGACAATCCCCGGGTGGCTTAAAAAACCACAATGAATGTTAAGCGATACATAACGGCTGCCGTTCATGATATAAGCCATATCCTCTTGCCGGCTAATGAATAGAAGTAACGTTCCTTCACCTCGCTGGAGTCAGGAATTGCCTTGATCAATTTTCCTGAAGCTGAATGGGACTGTGAAAAAATAAATTCATCACTATTGAAAATGTATGGGGTGGGGATTGGATTTATTCCACAGCCGGGGAAAAAATAAAAAGGAGCGGACGCAAAAAAAGCTTCCGGAAACCGGAAGCCCTTCGTCTTAAACGTATAGGAATGAAGATACATTTTCTTCAGGCAGGATATTGCCTACAAAGAAAGAGCCAAATGCAGCGTATCGTGCACTCACTTCATCAAAACGCATTTCATAGATTAATTTTTTGAATTGAAGGACATCATCTGCGAATAGAGTCACGCCCCATTCATAATCGTCAAAACCGACAGAACCTGAAATGATTTGTTTTACTTTACCGGCATAACTACGGCCAATCAAGCCGTGGGAACGCATTAAGCCTTTGCGCTCTTCCATGGAAAGCATATACCAGTTATCATCGCCATCACGACGCTTGTCCATTGGATAGAAGCATACATGTTTCGCTTTTGGCAGTATCGGATAAAGTCTGGAACGAACATGAGGGTTCTGGTATGGGTCCTCACCATCTCCGCCAGCTAAGTAATTGCTTAATTCCACGACCGAAACGTATGAATAAGCGGGAATTGTATATTCGGCAAGCTTCGTTTTGTTGAATTCGTTTTCGATTGCATTCAATTCTTCCATGGTCGGGCGGGCAAACATAAGCATGAAGTCCGCTTTCTGACCAACGATGGAATATAGGGCATGGCTGCCTTCATTGTCGCTTTGTGTCATATTCCATTTATCCAGTAAACCTTGGAATTCCGAGATGGCCAATTGGCGTTCGTCACTTGATAGCGTTTTCCAGGAAGCCCAGTCGATCAGGCGGAAATCATGTAAACAATACCAGCCGTCCAGTGTTTGTGCTGCTTCACTCATTACAATCACTCCTAAGTCTTATTATAACTTTAATATAGCATAGTTTCAGTATAAGGATATTTATATCAACCCGCAAACACCACAGTTTTTCGGTGTTTCTGTAATTTTCAAATTTGCGGAGGGCTGGAATTTACCTGGCTGCTGGAGTATTCTTAAAAGAAGACGACAATGGATTTTACCGGATGGTTAAATATCGAAAAAATGGGGGAAACGTATCTAAAAAGGAGGAAGAGCCAATGAGTGATTTATTTGAAATATTGGAATCGAAAATTATGGGGCATAATTTAAAGATCGTTTTTCCGGAAGGGTTGGATGAACGGATTTTGGGAGCAGCAGGCAGGCTTGCCCAAGCTAAACTGGTGACACCGGTATTGATCGGGGATATCGGGTTTATTCAAGAGAAGGCAAAAGACTTAAAGATCTCCCTTGATGCAATCGAAATATATGATCCGAAGAATTATATCATGATGGATGAAATGGTTGAAGCGTTCGTGAAGGTCCGTGATGGTAAAGACACTGATGTACAAGCACGTGAAATCTTAATGGATGAGAACTATTTTGGAACCATGCTCGTCCATATGAAACTGGCACATGGAATGGTTAGTGGCGCAACACATTCTACTGCCGATACGGTTCGTCCGGCCTTAAAGATCATTAAAACAAAGCCGGGCGTCCAAAAGACCTCGGGAGTGTTCATCATGGTCCGGGAGGAAGAGAAATATGTATTCGCGGATTGTGCGATCAATATAAACCCGAGTTCCCAGGACCTGGCTGAAATTGCTATAGAAAGTGCGAAGACTGCATTAATGTTCGATATCGAACCGCGTGTGGCGATGCTGAGCTTTTCGACAAAGGGATCGGCAACATCCCCCGAGACCTTAAAAGTGGTTGATGCCGTCGATTTGGCAAAGGAAATGGACCCTGAAGTCATCCTTGATGGGGAATTTCAGTTTGACGCGGCCTTCGTCCCTTCTGTGGCAAGGAAGAAAGCACCGGATTCCCTTATACAGGGGGATGCGAATGTTTTTATTTTCCCAAGTCTCGAAGCAGGGAACATTAGCTATAAGATGGTACAGCGCTTGGGTGGCTTCGAAGCGGTTGGTCCGATCCTTCAGGGGCTGAATCGTCCGGTGAACGACCTTTCGAGGGGATGCAGTGAAGAGGATGTATATAAACTGGCTGTCATTACAGCTGCACAGGGATTTGTGGCGCAGTATCAATAGACAGCTTGAGGATTAAATGTAGAGGGAGATTCGTATGGGTGAGACAGATTCATTATTAATGCAGCAAGAGTGGAGGATTATTGATCAATCTTCCGTTGGACCTCAGTTTCCTGCTCTGGAGTCCTTTGCGATGGATGATACATTTTGCGCTTCCGTTGGGTCAGGTAAATCAGCGGCCGTAGCCAGGGCGTGGGTACACCACCGAACCATCGTCATGGGTATACAGGATACGAAGTTGCCTTTTCTTAAAAAGGGCTTGGATCATTTGGAGGAACATGGTTTCCGGGCCATCGTGAGGAATTCCGGAGGGCTTGCAGTCGTCCTGGATGAGGGGGTCCTTAATTTTTCGCTCATTTTTCCTGAAAACGAGCAGAAAATTGAAATCAATCGTGGATATGATGCGATGTGGGAGCTTGTCCAATTGATGTTTTCCGATTTCCCAGTCAAGATGGAGGCGCGGGAAATCGTCGGTTCCTATTGTCCTGGCAGTTATGATTTAAGTATAAATGGGCAAAAGTTTGCCGGTATATCCCAACGCAGGATCCGCAATGGTGTAGCGGTGCAAATCTATTTGTGTGTCAATGGAAGCGGGGCTGAACGTGCCAGTCTCGTGAAGGGTTTTTATGATGCAGCTAAAGGAAATGCAGAAACCAAATTCGCTTATCCTGATATCGTCCCTTCGGTGATGGCATCCCTAACCGAATTGTTGGGTGTTCAATTGAGCGTTCAAGACGTGATGCTCAGATTCCTTCAAGTACTGAAGGAACATAGCGAAAGGATATTTTCTGACACACTTTCCGCTGAGGAATGGCCGCTGTATGAGGCGTACTTGACGAGAGTGGTCGAACGCAATGATAAAGTGTTCGATGCATTAAAGGATTGATATGAAAAAAGCCGTTCCATTAAGTCAGGAATGGCTTCTTTCATTTAATACGACTTTAGCATTCACTGAAACTGTAAAAGGACTGTATGATAGGCGGGGATAGTATTCCTTCTTTCTTGAAACAATGAAAAAAAGAGCCTTGTTGGCTCCCTTTTTTCGGATAAAGAGGGGTGAAACGGCCTCTGGCATGTGGTTGATCTATATAACAGAACCCCACATTATCTTATTTATTACTCGGCCATTTTTTCCAAATTGCCATTCCGGTCCATCTTGAACTTCGTTGCCGGACGTTCCTCTTCCTCTAACAAGACCAGCTTTCTTGCTCGATTCATGATATTCATCAAAGTTTCATAATCTTCCTGCATCAAGCCGCTGTTTTGTTCTAGGTGGCTGATTTTATTCTCCAAATCTTCGTTTCGCTTTTTCAGTCCTTTAATTTCAAGCTTCAATCTTTCATTTTCGGTTTTTAATACTTCGGCTTGAAGCATGCGGCCGTTCATGGATTCCAAATAGGCGATGACGGCATCAAGGCTCATGGCCGATTCCAAAGTAACTGGTGTGTGCTGTGTCTTAGGAGTGAGGGCTTCTGCCACAACGAATTCCTCTGCTGCTTCATAATTGGCAGTATCGACTTCGGTATTCAACTCTAGTTCCTCCTCTTGTACATGGGGAACCATTATGTCGGAAATCGTTGGGGACGGCGGTGTATAAAGAAGCCGTTTTTTCCCTCCTTGATCTTTTCCGAGGATCCTTTGCCGCTGCTTACGCTGTTTCTTGGCAAGGGATAGCGCTTTATCATAATTATGGCGGACAACTGCATTCCAGCGGAATCCGCATGCTGCAGAGGTACGATTCAACTTATCTCCTACCTCTTCAAAAGCATTAAGCTGAGTGCTGCCTTCCCGCACATGGCGCAATACCGTTTCTGCCAAAAGCAAATCATCTTCTTCTGTCCAGGCGTCTTGACGAACCTTCATTTCTACATACTCCCTTTCTGGTAACTTTTAAAATAAATAACTATATAAAATATCGTGTGGCAGTGATTTATGGGTGTTCTACTAGCATTTTGGACAAAATATGGATTTTTTATACAAAAAGGTTAAAAGGATACTAGTTTTTTGATTAATTACATCATTTTTCACATCATTCAGCCCTCTTGATATTCATAAGTAGAAACGGTAAAATACCTTTTAGTCATATAAATGGATGAAATACAGTTTGTCATGGAAAGGATGGTGACCGGAGGATGTCCAATGAATTCAGAGTGTGCGATGACTGCTTGGCGGTAAACATAAAAACATTGATCCCGCGTCTTGAAAAGCTTGATCCCGACGCGAAAATTGAAGTGGGCTGCCAATCCTACTGCGGTCCTGGCAGAAAGAAGTCTTTTGCCTTTGTCAATAACCGTCCGGTTGCTGCACCGACAGAAGACGAGTTACTAGATAAAATCAATAAAAAACTAAAGTAGGATCCATGATATATAGGTAGAGTGGATTGTTTCTTATGATATATGGAACCAGTAATCATCACCCAGATTCGACACACTGCGGTGATTTTTTATTTCCTTATTTTCGAGACAAAACCAGACTGGAACTTCCGTTTTCTTACAAAATGCCCCCTCTTACTAGCGAGGTGGAAGTTAGGGTTTTTTGTCAAAACACGCTATAATGAGTGCATCGAGATTATGAAAAAGAGGGTAGTTCATGGGATATTCCGGCGAAAAATTACAAGAAGAAAAAGTATTCAAGGATCCGGTGCACCGATATATACATGTTCGTGACCGGGTTATATGGGATTTAATAGGGACGAAGGAATTCCAGCGGCTTCGTAGGATCAAACAGCTGGGTACGACTTATTTAACCTTTCATGGTGCGGAACATAGTCGGCTTAGCCATTCGCTTGGAGTATACGAGATTGTCCGGAGAATCGTGGATGATGTTTTCGAGGGCAGACCGGAATGGAAACCAGAGGAGCGGTTACTATCCTTGTGCGCAGCCCTCCTGCATGATTTGGGTCATGGTCCTTTCTCTCATTCTTTTGAAAAAGTGTTTGATCTGGATCATGAGCAATTCACGCAGCAGATAATCGTCGGCGATACGGAAGTGAATAAGATCCTCCTTAGAGTTGGGCGTGATTTTCCAAAAAAAGTGGCAGAAGTCATCGCGAAAACCTATAAAGGCAAATTAGTAGTCAGCCTGATTTCAAGTCAGATCGATGCTGATAGAATGGACTATTTACAGCGTGATGCTTATTTCACTGGCGTGAGTTATGGTCATTTCGATATGGAAAGGCTTTTGCGTGTGATGAGGCCAAGGGAAGAACATGCGGTCATAAAGCAGAGCGGGATGCATGCGGTTGAGGATTATATCATGAGTCGCTACCAAATGTATTGGCAGGTTTATTTCCATCCAGTTACGAGAAGTGCGGAGGTCATACTTACCAAGATCCTACATAGGGCGAAACATTTATATGAATCCGGTTATGAGTTTGCTCAAGAACCGCACCATTTTTATTCATTGTTCAAGGGAGAAGTGACTTTAACGGACTATTTGAAAATGGATGAATCGGTGATGCTCTATTATTTCGAAGCATGGGAAGAGGAAAACGATGCGATTTTAAAAGATTTATGCACTCGCTTCGTTAACCGTAAACTATTTAAATATGTGGAATTCCATCCGTCGAACAGTCAAATGAACAGATTGATGGAATTAAGGACGCTATTCAAGAAGGCAGGCATCGATCCGGATTATTATCTTGTCGTCGATTCCTCATCAGATCTGCCGTATGATTTTTACCGGCCAGGTGAGGAAGAGGAGAGACTTCCGATTCACTTGCTTAAAAATAATGGCGAAATTCGTGAATTATCACGTGAATCCGAAATTGTCGATGCAATTTCAGGGAAAAGAAGAACGGATCATAAGTTGTATTATCCAGCGGATTTATTGCGTGATGAATCTACGAAGAAAAATATTAAAAAACAGATCCGCAAGCTTTTGGAGCTATCGGATTAAAGTGGTACATTTTTGGTGAGGAGTGACGGGCCTTGTTTAAGGATCATGCAAACATTATCAATGCAATTTCTACTGCCGGTGAAATCTCGGGTCGGAAAAAATTACAAAAAATCGTTTATATCGCGAAGAAGCTGTCCTTCCCATTTCATGAAAAGTTTCAGTTTCACTTTTATGGACCGTATTCGGAGGAGTTGACCTTACGGATTGAAGAGCTCTGCGAAATGGGCTACTTGAATGAAGTAAGGGAAAAAAAAGCAGGCTATTATCAATATTGTTATTCGATAACGGATGCCGGCCAGGATTTCCTATCCATACAGGAAGTAGAGATGCCGGCACTTGAGGCATGCTTACAGGATATGAACGAACAGAATGCCAGGTTTTTGGAGCTGGTTTCAACGGTGCTATACTTCGACACGCTTGAAAAAGAGGAAGTCACCGAGAAAATTTTTACGCTGAAAAGCAAACAAAAATATACCCTTGAAGAAATTGATGAGGCATATGAATATATTGAGCAGTTAAAAACAAAAGCTAAGCCGAATTGATGGCTTAGCTTTTCCCCATTATGTAAATCTTATAGATCGCTTTTACGGACACCGGCTACTGCTAAATGATTTTTTGACATTTCTTCAATGAAAATCGTCACGGCTTCAGCTGGTGCTCCAGTTGTTTCCGTCACTGCTGCAGTCACCTTTTCGACTAAAGCCTTTTTTTGTTCGTCTGTACGGCCTTCAAGCATTTTGACTGTTACATATGGCATCTCTTTTCCCCCCTTCCTCTCTTATCTTGTAGTGTTTCACAATGGAAAAAGAATTGCAAGACACGGAAGTCAGAGTTTTTTCACTTCTTGAGCTTTTGATGTATACTAACGGTATTAAACATTGGGGGAGAAGCTATCGATGCAATTCTTGGAGCAAATAGAACGGTTTTTGGTTTATCCTTTGGAAAAGCTTCCATATGTCATTGTGTCACTGTTGATCGCATTTACGGTTCATGAATTTTCCCATGCGTATGTGGCCTATAAGTTCGGTGACCCGACAGCAAAGAATGAAGGGAGAGTCACGTTGAATCCGATTTCACACTTGGATCCGATCGGAACTCTGTTGATATTGATAGCCGGATTTGGTTGGGCGAGACCCGTACCGGTCAATCGTTTTCATTTCAAGAATCCAAAATTGGCAGGAGTGCTCGTCTCTTTTGCCGGTCCGTTCAGCAATTTGCTTGTTGCAATTTTGGGGTATTTGATTTTTTACGGGTTGCTGGCGGCAGGCGTTGGACCTGAGTTACCGTTTTTCGTCGAGCCCTTCTTAAATATACTCATAAATTTAAATGTCCTTTTATTTGTATTTAATCTGTTACCGCTGCCGCCTCTCGATGGTTATAGGATCGTTCAGGATCTTGTTTCAGCAGACTTGCGGGCAAAAATGACCCAGTATGAACAATATGGCTCCCTTATTTTTTTGATTCTGATCATCACACCGCTGAGTCAATATACAATTAGACCGATTTTGGATACTGGCATTAAATTTGTAGGAGGCACCTTGAGTCAATTTTTTTCACTTTTGTTTTTTTAACCAATAATAAGGAATGACAAACGATAAAGGGGGATATGAACATGGAAGAACAACCAAAGAAAAAGGTAGGCTTCAATATTATAAAAAACGACCCAACAGAAGGCCATGGCGGATATGGGGCAGGGGTATTAACACTCGATAATATTTCCCCGGTCATCATCGATGTGGATGCGGGTGAAGCAGAGGTCGATATCGGAGCGATGCATGCAAGAAGTGCAGTGGAAAAAGGGATCAAGTTCTTAAAGACTAAAGAGGAAGTCCCGAATGCCAAACCCTACTGGCTTGTTTGGGTGACCATTGAAGCCACTCAAAATGGTCCGCACTATGCAGGTGTGACAGCATGTGAAATGACGGTCGACAGATCAATTAGACGCGGTTACAAATCGCTCCCGGAGCATGTTAACCGGATGGATAAATCGCTAAAACGAAAGATCATCATTGAGGAAATGGACGATAAATCAAAACGTGTGCTTGCAGACTTCCTGAAAAACCATGATGCGGGAATGTGGGAGCGTTCTTCAGATCAGCTGAAGGATTCATTGACGGTTTGAATCTCGTTTGATGGATGAAATGTTAAGTTTAGTGAAAAATGCACTTGTAGGAAAGCGATAAAATCAGTAAACTTAAAGACAGCAGTTTAGTCACTGTGGAACTAGGACAGAAAAACCCCCGAAGCCTCTGCAGGCTTCGGGGGTTTTTCGTTATCCCCAAGGTTTTAAGATTTTCTTGTACCAAGGGGCCTTTTTAAGTTCTTCTTCTTTTGGGGCATGTTTCGGATTCTCACCCTTAAAGTGCTCGGCACAGTATTCGACAGGCTCGGTTCCTTTAACATAATAAGTCATTCTTGAGACGGGACAATCCTTTGTGGCCAATTTTCCGCTTACGGGATTCACGTTTACCCCGATTACGTTTTCGGTTTCCTTAAATGATTTTGCCGGTTTACCTTTTAGGCCCTTTTCCATATAGGAAGCCCAGATTTTCTTTGCATAGCCTTTTTCAGCAGGGATCTCGATCTTTTTGCCTTGGTCATATCCAGTCCATACTCCAGCTACGAGCTCCGGTGTGTAACCGATCATCCAGCTATCCGTCGGGGTGGATCCTGATTTGCCGGCATATGGGCGGGTCAGCTGGGAACTGATGGTGCTGCCGGTCACTTTCGTATAGCCATTTAACGTTTCATCGAAAACACCTGTAAGCATCTGGGTCATGACAAATGCCTTATCCTTATCCAGAATCTGTTCTGGTTTCTCCTTTTCATCAAAAATCACTTCACCTTTTTGATTTTCCACCTTTTTGATAAACACGGGTTCAACCTTCTTGCCGCCATTAGCCAGAATGCTGTATGCGTTCACCATTTCAATCGCCCTAACACCTGACGTACCGAGTGCCAGGGAAGGGACGGCATCCATCTTTGCTGTGATTCCGAATCGACGCGCCGTATCGACCAATGACTGTTCCCCAAGGAACAAATGCGTTTTTACGGCAAAGATATTATCGGAAAGAGCAATGGCCTGAGCCATCGTGATTTCGCCTTCCGCATACTGATGGTTATAATTATGCGGTGTGTAAGATGAGTGACCATCATCGAAAGAAAAGGTAGTTGTCTCGCTTTTCAAGGTGGTGGATGGTGTGAAACCATTCTCCAGCGCTGAATAGTATAGCAATGGCTTCATGGTTGAACCAGGCTGGCGAACGGCCTGTGTGGCCCGATTGAATGGAGACTCGGAATAATCTTTACCGCCGACCAGCGCACGGACCTCCCCGGTATCCGGATCCATTGCCACTATCGAGGCTTGAATGCCTGAAGACTTGGGTATGGTACTGGAAAGGACCTCTTCGGCAGCTCCCTGCTGGGTTTCGTCCAGTGTCGTATACACCTTAAGGCCGCCGAGCTCGATCGTCCGGTCATCTAAATGAAGCTGAGATTTTAAAGCCTGCTTGACGGCATCCTGGAAATAGGGAGCGGTCTTCTTGGTGACCGTTCCGTGTTCCCCTTTTAATGTAAGGGATGTTCGCAGCGCTTTCGCGATATCCTTGTCTGAAACGTAGTTTTTGCTTTTCATGGATTGCAGGACAACTTTCTGCCTAGATTTCGCTTTTTCAAAGTTATCCAATGGAGAATAATTTGACGGCCCTTTTGGTATTCCGGCCAGCATGCTCGCTTCAGGAAGAGTCAGATCCTTGGCATCCTTGCCAAAGTAATATTGACTTGCAGCTTGGGCTCCATATGCGCCATGGCCATAGTAAATCGTATTTAAATAGCCTTCTAGAATTTCCTTTTTGGAGTAGTTCATTTCTAAACGTATCGTATAAAAGGCCTCATTAAGTTTACGCGACCACGTTTTGTCATGCCCAAGAAACAGGTTCCGGGCATACTGCTGGGTAATGGTGCTTGCACCCTGGACCTTGGACATTGCCTTGATATCGGCAAGGATGGCACCGCCGATCCGCTTTATATCAAATCCATAATGAGTGTAAAATTGGCGATCTTCTACGGCGACAGTCGCTTTGATGAGCTGTGGTGAAATCGACTCCATTCCGGCCCAATAACGCTTCTGGCCATTATCTGTTTCACCGATCACATTTCCATCATCACTGTAATAGAGAGTGGACTGCGGCACGACCAAAGGAGGCGGACCTAATATTTTTGCGTAAATCAGTAAAGAGAGAAGCAATACAAAGAGTATTGTCAGCCCGATTGCGGCAAGGATAATGAAGGCCCGTACATATTTAGTTGTCCTTTTAAATCGTTCGCTTGGAATCAATTCCATTGCTTTCACCTCTCTTATCGGGTAAGAATCTAGTATCTATTACTATTATGGAAAAAAAAGAAAATTTTAAACATAAGAACTGCATTTAAGAAATTTATCTTGCAATTCTGCTAGATTCGTCTATAATTTTTCTAGCTAATGACTATACCGATTTTGGGGAACCTATAAGGTGACTGACAATATGAAATGGAAAAGGAGCGTTAATAAATGAGCATTTGGTTTACTGAAAAACAAACAGAGAACTTTGGTATTACGATGAAAGTGAATCGTACTTTACATACGGAGCAAACTGAGTTTCAAAAGCTTGATATGATTGAAACGGAAGAGTGGGGCAATATGCTATTGCTGGATGACATGGTAATGACTTCACAGCGCGATGAATTCGTTTACCATGAAATGGTAGCCCATGTTCCTTTATTTACCCATCCTAATCCAGAAAACGTTTTGGTTGTAGGTGGAGGGGACGGAGGAGTTATCCGTGAAATCCTTAAACACCCAAGCGTAAAAAAAGCTACATTGGTGGATATCGATGGGAAAGTCATCGAATACTCAAAGAAATACCTGCCGGAAATTGCAGGCATGCTTGAAGATCCGCGTGTAGACGTACAAGTTGGGGATGGCTTCATGCACATCGCCAAAAGTGAAAATGAATATGACGTGATCATGGTCGACTCAACTGAACCTGTCGGACCTGCTGTCAATTTATTCACAAAAGGTTTTTATGCCGGGATTTCCAAAGCTTTGAAAGAAGACGGGATTTTTGTGGCACAATCCGACAACCCTTGGTTTAAAGCGGACTTAATTCGCGATGTACAACGTGATGTGAAAGAGATATTCCCAATCACGAGCCTGTATTTAGCGAATATCCCGACGTATCCAAGCGGCCTTTGGGCGTTCACGATCGGATCGAAAAAATATAATCCATTAGAAGTGACTGAAGATCGTTTCCATGAAATGGAAACTAAATATTATACAAAAGAACTTCATAAAGCAGCATTCGTTCTGCCTAAATTCGTTCAAGATTTAGTGAAGTAAGGGAGGCATGGACCATGAAATTCGATGAAGCCTATTCAGGCAATGTATTCATTAAAAGCCACCCTGTTTTTGAGGAATCTGAAGCTGTGCTATACGGCATGCCGATGGACTGGACGGTAAGTTTCCGTCCGGGTTCTCGCTTCGGCCCTACCCGGATTCGTGAAGTTTCGATTGGTTTGGAAGAGTACAGCCCGTATTTAGATCGTGAATTAGAGGAAGTTAAATTCTTTGATGCCGGGGACATTCCATTACCATTCGGCAATCCGCAGCGCAGTATCGATATGATTGAAAAATTTGTCGACAGCTTGTTGGATGCAGGTAAGTTCCCGATGGGTATGGGAGGGGAACATCTTGTCACATGGCCTGTCATCAAAGCCATGTTCAAAAAGTATCCCGATATGGCCATCATCCATATGGATGCCCATACAGATTTACGTGAGGATTATGAGGGAGAGCCGCTTTCCCATGCGTCCATCATCCGTAAATCCGCAGAACTTATCGGCCCGAAAAATGTATACTCTTTCGGCATTCGTTCCGGTTTGAAGGAAGAATTCCAATGGGCAAAAGAAAATGGCATGCACATCTCTAAATTTGAAGTTCTTGAACCTTTGAAAGAAGTACTGCCGCAGTTAGCTGGCCGTCCTGTATATGTGACGATCGACATCGATGTTCTTGACCCTGCGCACGCGCCGGGAACAGGCACCGTTGATTGTGGAGGCATCACTTCCAAAGAGCTTTTAGCTTCGATTCATGAGATAGCACGGTCTGAAATAAATGTGGTCGGCTGCGATTTAGTAGAAGTCGCACCTATCTATGATCCATCCGAGCAAACTGCGAATACGGCGAGCAAGCTGATTCGCGAAATGATTCTAGGGTGGGTTCAAAAAGGTTAATGATGGAAGACTTGACTGTTCCTGTTTTTTAGCAGGAATGGTCTTTTTTTATCCATGGATAGAATTAAGGGCTCTTATCGAATAATTACGCCCAATGAGTCATTATTGCGTTAAAATCAAATGGATTGCAACAACTTGATTTCGACAGCACACTTTTGGTTTAACACTTTATTTTCCGCTCCAAGTTGAAACTTCCTTGAAGAATATTTATACTTATAAAGTTAAGAACGACATGATGAAGGAAGTGTAGCTTTGACTCTTCATGATATAGATAAGCATGCTATTAAAGTGACTTTACAGACAAAAATCAAGCACGGTTCAGAAACGGAAACGTATGAGCTGGTCACATTTGGTACAAAAATGTATAAAGGTGCAGATTTATATTTGCAATATAAAGAGGAAAATGAAACTGGTCAAACACAAACGACCATCAAGCACAAACCGGATGAAACGATCCTGCTTAGAAATGGTGCCATTAAAATGAGGCAGCTTTTCCGCCTGCAGGAAGCGACAAATGGGCATTACGAAAGTATATATGGCAGGTTAGGATTACGGACGACCGCGAAGAAGATCCATCATCAATGGGATGAGCAGTCCAAACAAGGGAAACTTGTCCTTAAATATACGTTACATATGCAGGGAAGCGAACCTGGTCAATATGAGATGACTATTTCCTACAAGGAGGAAGCATAACGCATGAATATAGTAAAAGAGGTACAGGAAAAACTGAAAGAAGAGATTAAAGCGGCAGTCATTAAAGCCGGTTTAGCAACGGAAGAGCAAATTCCGAATGTTGTATTGGAGCTGCCAAGAGATAAGACACACGGAGATTATTCCACGAATATGGCCATGCAATTAACGAAGATTGCAAAGAAAGCGCCAAAGATGATAGCAGAGGCAATCATCGAAAACTTTGACAATTCAAAAGCATCCATCGAAAAAATTGAAATTGCAGGACCGGGTTTTATCAATTTCTACATGAATAATGCTTATTTGACAGAACTGGTTCCTGTCATTTTGAAAGTGGATGAAGCATATGGGGAAAGTGACTTTGGTAAAGGCGAAAAAATCCAAGTGGAGTTCGTTTCCGCGAACCCGACCGGTGATCTCCATCTTGGTCATGCCCGTGGTGCAGCAGTAGGCGATACGCTATGTAATATCCTAGCTAAAGCAGGTTATGATGTTTCACGTGAATACTATATCAATGATGCAGGTAACCAAATCAATAATTTGGCCATTTCCATAGAAGCCCGTTATTTCCAGGCACTTGGCCTCGAAAAGGATATGCCTGAGGGCGGTTATCATGGCGAAGATATCATTGGCATCGGTAAGACGCTTGCAAGTGAGTATGGGGATAAATATGTAAATGCCGATGAGAAGGAACGTTTTGAATTTTTCCGTGAGTACGGCTTGAAATATGAAATGGAAAAACTGAAAACGGACTTGGGTAATTTCCGTGTCGGATTTGATGTATGGTACTCCGAGACATCCCTCTATCAAGACGGTAAAATTGATGAAGCACTTAAAGTGTTGAGGGAAAGGGGCCATGTTTACGAGGAAGATGGGGCTACATGGTTCCGCTCTACGGAATTAGGCGATGATAAAGACCGGGTGCTTATTAAGCAGGATGGGTCTTACACATATCTGACACCGGATATTGCCTATCACCGTAATAAATTGGAACGCGGCTTTGAAACGCTGATCAATATCTGGGGTGCAGATCACCACGGCTATATCCCTCGTATGAAAGCGGCGATCGAAGCATTAGGGTACAACCGCGAGCAGCTTGAAGTGGAAATCATCCAGCTTGTCCACCTGTACAAGGATGGCGAGAAAATGAAGATGAGTAAACGTACCGGTAAAGCAGTTACGATGCGTGACCTGATTGATGAAGTGGGTCTGGATGCAACACGTTATTTCTTTGCAATGAGAAGTGCGGATACCCATATGGACTTTGATTTGGATCTTGCCGTCTCACAATCCAATGAAAACCCGGTTTATTATGCACAGTATGCCCACGCCCGTATTTCCAGCATTTTGCGCCAAGGTGTGGAACAAGGGATCAGCTATGAAGGAGTCACTGATTTCTCTGCCCTATCTACTGAAAAAGAAGTGGAGCTTTTGAAGAAATTAGGAGAATTCCCGCAGGCAATAGCGGAAGCAGCCGAAAAACGGATGCCTCACCGTATGACGAACTATATATTCGACCTGGCCTCTACATTCCACAGTTTCTACAATGCAGATAAGGTTCTGGATGTTGAAGAAATGGTTAGAAGTAAGGCGCGTCTTGGACTGGTCAAATCCGTCCAAATTACGTTAAAGAATGCATTGGCCATCATCGGGGTTTCGGCACCGGAAAAAATGTAATGGGAAAAAGCGGCTGTTTCTAGCGAAACAGCCGCTTTTTTTAGGTTATTTAGCACTCAATGGCTCCGCCGCTCACCCTTTTTACACCTCGAATCTTAGCCATATCTTCAATCAGCTGCAACATTGCCCGATCCTTCATCTTGGCCTCGATCATGAAATCCGCGTCCTGTCCAAGATCCTTAAGCACTTTAAAAAGGGGCATGATGAAGTCCAAATCGATATAATCTGCATGCGAGCGAAATTCACCTGCCGATTTTGGGGATGAAATATGGATCTTTGGTACCGCCCCTGCTTGAATCCAAGTGGTGAACACCTCGGTGAGCAGCTCGTTAAGCGGCTCATCTGAAAGGTTTGCGAGATGATGGTGATAATCGAATACAAGCGGGATTCCCTCCCTTTTACATACGCCGAGGGTTTCAGATGCTGTATAGGTTTTATCATCATTCTCCAAAGTCATTCTTTCCTTGATGTGCATAGGCAGTGATTTAAGGTTGTCATGAACCCTTACAAGGGCGGACTCTTTATCACCATAGGCCCCACCGACATGGATATTGATGAAAGAGGTGTCAGCAATGCCCATTGCATCAAGCATTTTATAATGGAACTCCATATCTTTCACGGCATTTTGTGTGATCTCGGGCTTAGGGCTGGTGAACAGCGTAAACTGATTGGGATGAAAGCTGAGCCTCATCTTGTGTGCAGTGGCCCAATCGCCAAGCTGTTTCCACTCTTTCTTAAAAGGAGTGACGAAATCCCATTCGATTTCGGGATGTGTGGCTAAAGGAACAATGGAACTGGACATCCGGTATACTTCTATTTGGTGTGCCGTGTTATATTGAAGGACCCTTAAGGTATTTTCAATGTTCTGCCTTGTCACATCCAGGAGCTTTTCCATTCCTTTTTCTGCGCCAAGTGTGCTATATCGCTTGAAAGTAAGTGTCTTAGCCGGAGAAGCCTCCCATAAACAGGTGGCATTGGATACGAACCCAAATCTTATTTTCATTATATTTTTCTCCTTGAGCAAAGGGTTGTCAAAGAAAAGGAGAAAGGATGGAAGCCAGCGATTCTTTTGCTGATCGGACTACATTCATGCTGGAAAGAGCGTCCCCGTTCAGCGGCTTGGATTCGGCCAGGTCCACTGCCAATTCCTTTTCTACATCTTTTATAAATGTCCGGTCAAATACGGTGCAGTTCATTTCACTATTTAAAAAACAACTGCGTTTATCAAAATTAGCCGTACCGATATCACACATTATATCATCGATCAGCATCACTTTAGAATGATAGAACCCTCTTTGAAATTGCATGATTTCCGCCCCGTCTTTTATTAGTACCCGAAAATAGGGAAAAGAAGCTTCTTTTACAAGGGCGTGGTCTGAAATTTCAGGTACGATGACCGTAACGGAAACATTGCGTGCAAGGGCATCCCTCAATTCCTGAAATAAAGTTTCACTGGGAATGAAGTATGGAGTCCCGATAATGATTTTTTTAGTCGCTTGACGAATCATGTGTGTCAGTGACTGTTCAAGATCACTGCCATTCGAGACGACAAACTGATGGGCCTGCGTCCCGGGATTCAATGTCGGAAAATAGGCAGGCGTTCCTCTGTAATCCTCGTTTGTATCATAGAACCAATCCGAGAGGAAGACTTCCTGAAGGTCCTTTACACCTTCCCCGGTCATTTTTAAATGGTAATCCCTCCATGGGTTCAGCTTCTCCCCTTGGTTTATATACTCCTTACCGATATTAAAGCCGCCAAGATAGCCAATCTTTCCATCTATCACCGAGATCTTACGGTGATTTCTTTTTTGTATGGTATAGAAAAGGAAGGGGAGTTTCGGTTTAAAGCTGAAAGAAAAATGAACGCCGCTTTCAGTCAGCTCCTGAATGGTTTGGCGGGACATTTTTTTACTCCCTATCCAATCGACTAAAAGCCGCACTTCCACGCCCTCTTCCGCTTTTGACTGCAGTAACTTCAAAAAGTCCTTGCTGAATTTATCGTTTTTTACTATATAAAAAAGGATATGGATGGAATCCTGAGCTTGCCTGACTTCCTTGATATAATCTTCAAACAGGATTTTCCCTGATGTGAATACAGTTATTTCGCTATTCCGAGGCGGATATTTAATGTTGGTTGCGTGCTTCAAATAACGGCTATGCCCTACCTTAAGATCAACCCAGCACCAAGAGAAGATCAATAAAAATATAGAGGCAATCGTGGTGATTATCTTCAAAAAAAATCCCCCCTAAATGATTATATTTAGTTTGGCTCTAATTCCCTGTCAGTAACCATTAAAAAGGGGGAAAGGGTCTTCATTTTTTTTGAATGCGGAAGGGTAATGCATGGATTTGTCGAATTATATAATTAAGGGGCAGAAAAATTAAATGGTTTTTAAAAGAAAAAAGTTGACTGAATGCTCATTCATTATATAATGGAATTAATCAAATTTCAGAAAAATGCCAAATTTCCCATAATGGTACCTGGCATTTTGCAATTTACTAAAGAGGGGGAAAGACTGCATGGAAATGAATGGTTTACTGTGGATCAACTTAGTTGCATTCCTGCTTGTAACCGCTTACGCCGCCGGTTTGTTTATCTATTTGATAAAGACTCGTATTGCTTATATAAAACTTGGCAAAAAAGTGGAATTCGATAACCGTGTGAAAGATCGTCTTGTCAAAATAGGGGTGTATGTATTTGGACAGAAGAAGCTCTTTAAAGATAAAAAGAGCGGGATCATTCATGCCTTGTTATTTTATGGTTTCATATTAGTGCAATTTGGCGCACTTGATTTTTTCGTTAAAGGCTTAAGGCCGGGGTGGCATTTACCGTTCGGCCCTGTTTATCCGGCCTTTACTTTCTTCCAGGAAATTGTGACGCTTACCGTTCTTGTTGCAATCCTATGGGCGGCATACCGCCGTTATGTCGAAAAGCTTGTTCGCTTGAAAAGGGATTTCAAAGCAGGTTTGGTTGTCATCTTCATTACCGGTATCATGATCACTGTATTACTGGGGAATGGAATGGGAATGATCTGGCATGGACACGATGCAACCTGGTCAGAGCCAGTCGCATCGAGCATTGCATTTCTATTCGGCTGGATGGGGACAACAGCGGCAACCGTCGTTTTTTATGTAGCTTGGTGGCTGCATTTACTGATCATATTATCTTTCCTTGTTTATATCCCGCAATCTAAGCACGCTCATTTGATTGCCGGTCCAATAAATGTATTCCTTAATCGCCTGGACAATCCGGGGAAATTGAAACCGGTTGATTTGGAAGAAGAGATTCTCGACAAAGAAGGCAATCAATATTACGGTGCCAAATATATCGAGGACTTGACGCAATATCAAATGGTGGACCTCTATGCCTGTGTGGAGTGCGGCCGCTGTACGAATATGTGCCCGGCTACAGGTACCGGGAAAATGCTGTCCCCAATGGATATCATAATCAAGATGCGTGACCATTTAACTAATACAGGCGCTGCCGTTACAACGAAGCAGCCATGGGTGCCATCTTTTGTTTTTGGAAATACGAAGGGAAATAAGATCGCTCTGGCTGGTGCCGCGCAGGGGGTGCAGGAATCGGCTGCAGCAACAGAAGCATACAGTCCGAGCCTGATTGGCGAAGTCATTACGGAAGAAGAACTTTGGGCTTGCACCACATGCCGGAACTGTGAAGATCAATGCCCGGTAATGAATGAACATGTCGACAAAATCATTGATATGCGCCGTTATCTAGTGCTTACTGAGGGCAGACTTGATCCCGATGCACAGCGTGCCATGACGAATATCGAGCGTCAAGGGAACCCGTGGGGATTGAACCGTAAAGAGAGAGAAGATTGGCGAAGCCTTCGGGAAGATGTCAGCGTCCCAACCGTGAAGGAATTAAAAAAGGCAGACGAAGAATTCGAGTATTTATTTTGGGTGGGTTCAATGGGGTCTTACGATAACCGAAGCCAGAAGATTGCCCTTTCCTTTGCTAAATTATTGAATGAAGCGGGCGTCACATTTGCAATTCTCGGAAATAAGGAGAAAAACTCAGGGGATACTCCACGTCGATTGGGTAATGAGTTTGTTTTTCAGGAACTTGCCATGAAAAATATAGAAGAATTCCAGAAGAATGAAATAACGAAAATCGTGACGATCGATCCGCATGCATACAATATCTTTAAGAATGAGTATCCGGATTTTGGCTTGGAAGCGGAAGTGTATCACCATACTGAGCTGTTGGCCAAACTTGTCAGTGAAGGCAGGCTGGTGCCGCAGTATCCGGTGAATGAGACGATTACATTCCACGATTCCTGTTACTTGGGAAGGTACAATGAAGTATACAGCCCGCCGCGTGAAATCTTACAATCCATTGATGGAGTGAAACTTATTGAGATGGAGCGTAACCGTGAGAAGGGTATGTGCTGCGGAGCTGGAGGCGGTTTGATGTGGATGGAAGAAGAAACTGGAAACCGCATTAATGTCGCCCGTACCGAACAAGCGCTGGCCGTCAGTCCAACAGTGATCAGTTCAGGATGTCCTTATTGCCTGACCATGCTATCTGATGGGACGAAGGCAAAAGAAGTTGAGGAAAATGTTAAAACGTATGATGTAGCTGAACTACTCGAAAAAGCGGTCATTGGTGAAAATAAATCGATTGCCTCTTAATTTTAAATGGAATTGCCTGCTTCCTCTAAATGAGATTCAAATAGAAGCAGGCAATATTTTCAATATTTATAAACTAAATATTTTCATTTTTGAGAAAAATGTGTAATATAATTATAATATTAAGCGCTTACAACACTATTTTTTTAACTCCAAATTGAGCGAGCGTTCAATCAATGTTACTTATAGGGGGAAATAATGATGGCGAAAACAGTGATTATTAGCGGTGTGAGAACACCTTTTGGTAAATTCGGCGGTGGTCTTAGCAGTTTGACGGCATCACAGCTTGGTGGAATAGCAATCAAAGAGGCACTTGTTCGGGCAGGGATTGAAGGAAGCCAAGTGGACGAGGTCATCATGGGGAATGTGCTTCAAGCAGGCCAAGGCCAAATACCGTCCCGACAGGCAGCCCGTCATGCTGGATTGCCTTGGGAAGTGAAAACGGAAACCATTAATAAAGTATGCGCATCAGGACTTCGCAGTGTCACATTGGCTGATCAGATCATTCGCTTAGGTGAAGAAGAAATCATTGTTGCCGGCGGAATGGAATCGATGAGCAATGCACCTTATATCCTTCCAAAAGCAAGGTGGGGCCTAAGGATGGGTGATGGGGTACTGAAGGATACGATGATATCGGATGGACTTAGCTGCAGTTTTACGGGCGTCCATATGGGGACTTACGGTAACAGTACAGCCGAGGATCTTGAAATCACCCGTGAGGAACAAGATAACTGGGCTTATGAGAGTCACCAAAAAGCGATAAAAGCAATCGATGGCGGAATTCTTGCAGAAGAAATCATTTCCGTACAGGTGCCGGTCCGAAAAGGCGAACCAATTACCATCGAACATGATGAAGCCCCAAGAAAAGATACATCTGCCGGAAAGTTGGCTAAACTAGGTCCAGCTTTCAATAATGAGGGGACCATTACGGCTGGTAATGCACCAGGTGTCAATGACGGGGCGGGTGCTCTCGTATTGATGAGTGAGGAACGCGCTGAAAAAGAAGGGAAAACGCCTTTTGCCTATATTTTAGCTCATGCAGAAGTGGCAGTGGAAGCAAAGGACTTCCCTAAAACGCCAGGTCTGGTCATAAATGAACTTCTGAAGAAGACAGGTAAATCGATAGAGGAAATTGATTTATTTGAAGTGAATGAAGCATTTGCTACGGTTGCATTGGCCAGCGGGAAAATTGCCAACATCGAGCCAGGAAAAGTGAATGTAAACGGAGGGGCCGTAGCATTAGGTCACCCAATCGGGGCAAGTGGTGCCCGTATCATCATTACGCTGATGCATGAACTGAAACGCCGCGGAGGGGGATTGGGCATCGCAGCGATCTGTAGTGGCGGCGGTCAGGGAGATGCCATTTTAATAGAAGTGCCTAAGCAAGGATAATAGTTTCATAGATAAATGAGGAGGGATATTCCCATGGGCATTCAAAAAGTGATGGTCATTGGTGCGGGACAGATGGGATCTGGCATTGCCCAGGTCTGTGCAATGAGCGGTTATGAAGTTCTTTTACACGATTTAAAAGATGAGTATGTAGAAAAGGGTTTAGGGACTATTGCCAAAAACCTATCGCGGCAGGTTGAAAAAGGGAAAATGGAATCCGAGGAGAAGGATGCAATCCTTTCCCGGCTTACTTCCTCAACGAATTTGAAAAATGCAGCTGCAGTAGATTTGGTGATTGAAGCGGCAGTGGAAAACATGGAAATAAAAACAAGAATATTCGCCGAGTTGGATGAAATCACGCCCCGGCACGTCATTCTTGCATCCAATACTTCTTCGCTACCGATTACCGAGATAGCCGCTGCCACGAAAAGGCCGGAAAAGGTAATTGGCATGCACTTTATGAACCCGGTTCCAGTCATGAAGCTGGTTGAGGTCATCCGCGGCCTTGCTACAGCGGATGAAGTTTATCAAGAGGTTGAAAAGATGGCTGAATCCTTGAATAAGGTACCGGTGGAAGTCAATGATTTTCCAGGTTTTGTAGCGAATCGGATTTTGATGCCGATGATCAATGAGGCCATCTATACACTTTATGAGGGCGTCGCTACTAAAGAAGCGATCGACGACGTAATGAAACTGGGCATGAACCATCCGATGGGCCCGCTTACGCTAGCTGACTTCATCGGCCTGGATACATGCTTGTATATAATGGAAACCCTTCACCAAGGACTGGGAGACGATAAATACCGACCGTGTCCGCTGTTAAGGAAATATGTAAAGGCAGGGTGGTTAGGCAAGAAATCAGGACGGGGCTTTTATGAATATAACTAATCATGGAAAGATGTGCAGCCAGGGAGGGATGAAGGATGGATTTCAAATTTACCGAAGAACATGAAATGATGCGTAAAATGGTAAGCTCTTTTGCGGAGAATGAGATCACTCCTCATATCGAGGCAATGGAAACAGGCGTGTTTCCAAAAACGATTCTGCAAAAAATGGGTGAGCTTGGTTTGATGGGAATTCCGATTTCAGAAGAATACGGTGGCGCGGGTATGGACTTCATGTCTTATATCATTGCCATCAATGAGATTTCCAAAGTAAGTCCCACTCTCGGTGTCATACTGTCCGTTCATACATCTGTCGGCACAAATCCAATCGTTTATTTTGGAACGGAAGAGCAGAAGCGAAAGTATGTGCCTAAGTTAGCCGCTGGTAAAAATTTAGGGGCCTTTTGTTTGACTGAGCAAAGCTCAGGTTCCGATGCTGCGAGTTTGAAATCGAAGGCAGTGGCAGTAAAGGAAGGCGGACAATATCGAATAAATGGGTCCAAGGTTTTTATCACCAATGGCGGGGAAGCGGATGTGTTCATTGTTTTTGCCTCGACCGACCCACAGAAGGGAAGCAAGGGAATCTCTGCTTTTATTGTAGAAAAAGGGACGCCGGGCTTAATCATCGGTAAAGATGAACGTAAAATGGGCCTTCATGGTTCGAGCACCGTGCAGGTGACGTTCGAGGATATGAAAGTCCCTGCAGCCAATCTCCTAGGTAAGGAAGGGGAAGGTTTTAAGATCGCCATGGCCAACTTGGATGCTGGAAGGATCGGGATTGCCGCTCAAGCGCTAGGAATTGCTGAGGGTGCCATGGAACATGCTGTCCGATATGCAAAAAGCAGGGAGCAATTCGGAAAACCCATTGCAGAACAGCAAGGGATTGGTTTCAAACTGGCCGAAATGGCAACGAGCATAGAAGCTTCAAGGTTACTCGTCTATCGTGCGGCGTTTTTACGCTCACAGGGATTAAAGTCCGGTAAAGAGGCGGCAATGGCTAAGCTATTCGCTTCGAGGACGGCCGTTGAGGTGGCGATAGAAGCCGTCCAAGTGTTCGGGGGCTATGGATATACAACGGATTATCCGGTCGAACGATATTTCAGGGATGCAAAGGTAACTGAAATTTATGAGGGTACAAGCGAAATACAGAGAATGGTCATCAGTAAAAGTCTGTAATTACGAGAAATTTAGGAGGCATTGCCATGCAATTTAAACTAACTGAAGAACATGAAATGATCAGGAAAATGGTGCGCGACTTTGCCCAGAATGAAGTGGCTCCGACTGCTGCCGAGAGGGATGAAGAAGAACGATTCGACCGTGAAATCTTCGATAAAATGGCTGAACTTGGATTGACCGGGATTCCGTGGCCTGAGGAATACGGCGGAATTGGAAGTGATTACTTAGCGTATTGCATAGCGGTTGAGGAACTTTCCCGCGTTTGCGCTTCTACTGGGGTGACTTTATCAGCCCATACTTCGCTCGCAGGATGGCCAATATATAAGTTTGGCACTGAAGAACAAAAACAAAAATACCTTCGCCCGATGGCACAAGGTGAAAAAATCGGTGCATATGGCCTGACTGAGCCTAGCTCAGGCTCAGACGCCGGAGGGATGAGAACGACTGCAAAGCTTGTGGGTGATGAATATGTTATCAGCGGTTCCAAAATCTTCATTACGAACGGCGGGATTGCGGATACATATGTCGTCTTTGCATTGACGGATCCTGAATCGAAGCAAAAAGGAACGAGTGCTTTTATCATTGAAAAGGACTTCCCGGGCTTCAGTGTTGGTAAAAAAGAGAAGAAGCTTGGAATCCGTTCATCACCGACTACGGAAATCATCTTTGATGAGTGCCGTGTTCCTAAAGAAAATCTCCTTGGAAAAGAAGGGGAAGGCTTTAAAATCGCGATGATGACGCTTGATGGCGGCCGTAATGGAATTGCAGCCCAGGCTGTAGGGATAGCCCAAGGTGCATTGGATGCTGCGGTTGATTATGCAAAAGAGCGCGTCCAATTCGGCAAGCCAATTTCTGCACAGCAGGGAATCGGTTTTAAATTGGCGGATATGGCAACGGGTGTTGAGGCTTCAAGGCTATTAACCTATCAGGCAGCCTGGTTGGAATCAGTGGGTCTTCCTTATGGGAAAGAGTCGGCCATGTCCAAACTTTTTGCTGGAGATACAGCAATGAAAGTGACGACGGAGGCCGTACAGGTTTTCGGGGGCTATGGATATACAAAAGATTATCCAGTGGAGCGGTATATGCGTGATGCGAAAATAACCCAGATTTACGAAGGTACACAGGAAATTCAAAAGCTGGTCATCTCACGGATGGTTACTAAATAGGGTTGAAACTGTGGTTTTCCGATGAGGCTCTGCCTTTACCGGAATTCCCTTTTCAATTTCTTCAGAATATCAATGGTTGAATAATGGGCTTTCAAAAGGAGTTTGGAAATGGAAAAAAGAGAGGTTCTTGCATCTGTAAAGGATGAGCGGCTGGTTGAAAAAAGGCGTACTCAAATGATTAAAGGAGCGGTGACCCTTTTTAAAGAAAAGGGATTTCATCGTACGACTACCAGGGAAATTGCCAAAGCGGCAGGCTTTAGCATTGGTACATTATACGAGTATATCCGGACCAAGGAAGATATATTATATCTCGTTTGTGACTTTATTTATGATGAAGTCCAGGAAAAGCTTCAGAAGGAAATAGAACAGAGTGATGGGACACTTGAAAGCTTGAAGTTGACGATCGCCTATTTTTATAAAGTGATGGATGATATGCAGGACGAAGTGCTTGTCATGTATCAGGAAGTGAAGGCCCTGACGAAAGATGCTTTACCATATGTTCTGAATAAAGAACTTCGGATGGTGGGCATGTTCGAAAAAGTGATAACGAAATGTGTTGAGAATGGGGAGCTATCATTAACGGAAAAACAAATAAGCCTTGTTTCACATAACATTTTCGTACAGGGACAGATGTGGAGTTTTAGAAGATGGGCTTTGCATAAACAGTACACGCTTCAAGAGTATGTTGAACTGCAGACGCAATTATTGATTCAAAATGTATCGGGTTCCAAAGTGCACTGATATAAATAAGTTTCAATAAGGGGGAGCTAAATGAGTACAGTTGAGGTGTATAAACCGAAGAACCATATTAGATTCGTTACAGCTTCGAGTTTATTTGATGGACATGATGCATCCATCAATATAATGAGGAGAATCCTTCAGTCCAGCGGGGCGGAAGTAATTCACCTAGGCCATAATCGTTCGGTGGAAGAAATCGTGAATGCGGCCATCCAGGAAGATGTCCAGGGCATAGCCATGTCATCTTACCAAGGAGGACATGTGGAATATTTTAAATATATGTATGACCTGTTGATGGAAAAGGGAGCCGGGCACATTCGGATTTTTGCCGGCGGTGGCGGGGTCATCATCCCTAGGGAAATTAAAGAACTCCATGATTATGGGATTGCCCGTATCTTTTCACCTGATGAAGGGAGGGAATATGGTCTTCAAGGAATGATAAACGTTTTGATGGAGGAGTGTGATTTCTCGACAGTCAAACCATCCTTACAGGAACGTTTTGATGAATTGATTGCCGGGGGAACGAATGCCATTGCCCAATTCATTACCTTTGCCGAAAATAGACTCGATGTTTCACAGGAATCAGCGGCAGCGGTGGAGAGTCTTTTTGAGCAGATCAAGACTTCCGAAAAGAAGGTTCCTGTTCTGGGAATCACGGGGACTGGCGGAGCTGGAAAAAGTTCATTGACTGATGAATTGATACGAAGGTTCATTAACGAAATTCCGGACGAGAGAGTCGCCATTCTATCTGTAGACCCGACCAAACAGAAAACGGGCGGTGCCCTTCTTGGTGACAGGATCAGAATGAATTCGATCTTTTCAGAGCGTGTTTATATGCGGAGCCTAGCCACGCGCCATTCAAAAAGTGAGCTGTCTTTGGCGATAAAGGATGCCATTTCAGTCGTAAAGGCAGCAGGCTTCGATTTAATCATCGTTGAAACGAGCGGGATCGGTCAGGGTGATGCAGAAATTGCCGAAATATGCGATGTATCCATGTATGTAATGACGAGTGAATTCGGTGCTCCTTCGCAACTTGAAAAAATCGATATGATTGATTATGCAGACTTGATAGTCATTAACAAATACGAGCGCAAAGGTTCCGAAGATGCAAAAAACCAAGTTCAAAAGCAATACCAAAGAAGCCGTACGCTTTTTGATCAAGATCCATCTGAAATGCCAGTATACGGTACAATCGCTTCCCAATTCAATGACCCAGGCACCAATGCATTATTCGCTGCACTGATTGAAAAGCTTAATGAAAAATCAGGAACGGCTTGGAGTACGGCCTTTTCGAAAGAAGCGGATGTTTACAAGCAAAATGTCATCATTCCAACTGACCGCCGGTATTATTTACGTGAAATCAGTGATACGGTCAGATCGTATCATAAGCGTGCCGCTGAACAAGTGCGTATTGCCCGGAGGCTTTTCCAGCTTGAAGGAGCCATTGATGCAGTTAAGGAAAATGATAACAACGGCGATATGGTGGCTTCTTTAGAAAAACTGAAAAAGGAAACCGCCTCGAATTTATCACCTGAATCTAAAAAAATCCTTTCTGGATGGATGGATTTAAAAGAAAAGTATGCAGGAGAGCAGTTTGTAACGAAAGTAAGGGATAAAGAAATCGTGACAAAGCTGAAAACGAAAAGTTTATCAGGTTTAATGATCCCGAGAGTATCACTGCCGAAATATGTGGATTATGGAGAGATTTTGGGATGGGTATTCCGTGAGAACGTTCCGGGCTTCTTTCCTTACACAGCGGGAGTCTTTCCATTCAAGCGTGAAGGGGAAGACCCGAAGCGGCAATTTGCCGGTGAAGGATCGCCCGACCGTACCAACAGGCGTTTTCATTATTTATCAAAGGATGATACGGCTAAACGGCTAAGCACGGCTTTCGATTCTGTAACTTTATATGGCGAGGACCCTGATCACCGACCTGATATCTATGGAAAGGTAGGAGAAAGCGGAGTCAGCATCTGCACGTTGGATGACATGAAAAAGCTGTATGCAGGTTTTGATCTTTGCCACCCCTCAACCTCTGTATCCATGACCATCAATGGACCGGCACCAATCATTTTGGCCATGTACATGAATACGGCAGTCGATCAGCAGATTCAAAGGAAAGAAGAAGAGCTAGGCCGTCCCCTTACAAACACCGAAGCTGAAGAAGTGCAGGCTTATACGCTTCAGACGGTACGCGGAACTGTTCAGGCGGATATTTTGAAAGAGGACCAAGGCCAGAATACATGCATCTTCTCTACGGAATTTGCTCTAAGGTTAATGGGCGACATTCAAGCATATTTCATCGATCGGAAAGTCAGGAACTATTACTCTGTATCCATTTCTGGCTATCACATTGCAGAAGCGGGTGCCAACCCAATTTCACAGCTGGCTTTTACATTAGCGAATGGCTTTACTTACATCGAATATTATTTAAGCCGCGGAATGAATATTGATGACTTTGCCCCGAATTTGTCGTTCTTCTTCTCAAATGGGCTCGACCCGGAATATACGGTGATCGGGAGGGTGGCAAGAAGGATCTGGGCGACAGTCATGCGGGATAAATATGGTGCGAACGACCGCAGCCAGAAGCTCAAATATCATATACAGACTTCCGGGCGCTCGCTTCATGCCCAAGAAATTGATTTTAATGATATCAGAACGACACTTCAAGCTTTAATGGCACTGCAGGACAACTGTAATTCCCTGCATACTAATGCGTACGATGAAGCCATCACGACGCCTACAGAAGAATCCGTGCGCCGGGCAATGGCCATCCAAATGATCATTACGAAGGAGCATGGTCTCTCAAAAAATGAAAACCCGATGCAAGGTGCCTTCATCGTGGAGGAATTGACGGATCTGGTCGAAGAGGCCGTCCTGCAAGAGTTCGATCGCATCAATGATCGTGGCGGTGTGCTGGGTGCAATGGAGACGCAATATCAGCGCGGGAAAATCCAGGATGAATCGATGCATTACGAAATGAAAAAGCATACGGGAGAATTGCCGATCATCGGTGTAAATACGTATTTGAATCCAAATCCTCCTTCCGAAGAAGCGGTGAACAGCATGGAAATTGCCCGTGCAACCAAGGAAGAAAAGGAAGGGCAAATCATAAATCTCCGGGCATTCCAGGAAAGAAATAAGGAGTTCACGGATGAAGCGTTAACTAAACTGAAATTGGCAGCCATGAATGGGGAGAATATCTTTGCTGAGCTCATGAACTGCGTGAGGGTGGCCAGTCTGGGTCAGATAACGAGGGCGTTATATGATGTAGGCGGTCAATATCGAAGAAATATGTAAACTTAGAAGGGGGCTCCGAACGTTTAGGGGCCCTTTTTTTAAATAATTCCCGTCTTTTTTAACAAAATGAAGATTTTACCTTATAATTATTCGGAAAAGGGGCAAAAATGAAGAATCAGCCCTATTGGAGTTGAGAAAATGAACCTGAAAATGATTGGGTTGATCATAGGTTACATTCTTGCCATCATTTTTTTATTTGAGCTGTATGAGCATCAATTGGGAGCCATTTCTTTTTTTATCCTGACTGTTGTCTTTTTTACGGCAGCCTATCGTCAGAAATCGAAAAAGAAAAAAGGGAAAGATCTTTAGCTTTTGGTTTCCTGTGAATGATAGACAATAAGGTAAATCTGTGAAAGTATCATATAGAACTAGCATAAACCCATTTAGATTGTTTATAATGGAGTATATGTCTAGCAGGAATTGTCGTTATTTTATCGAACTACTGTTTTAGATTATTTTTTTATGTGAAAAAACACGGAATTCAGTGTTTGAATAGAGAAGGGAAGTGCGGAATTTGAGTTTAAAACAATACTCAAAAGAGCAATTATTGGAAATGTCCTTAATAGAGATGGCATATGATTTGTTAGTTGAAAGAAATGAACCGATTCCATTTAAAGACTTAATTAGTGAATTAGCTTCGCTGCACCATTTATCCAAAGCGGAAGTGGAAAAGAAAATTGCCCAATTCTATACGGATTTAAATGTGGATGGCCGTTTCACTTCACTTGGAGACAACCGCTGGGGATTGAAAACATGGTACCCGGTTGACCAAATCGAAGAAGAAGTCGTACATGTTGTAAAACCTAAAAAGAAAAAGAAAGCCAAAAAGGCTGCTGTCGTTATCGATGATTTCGATGAACTTGAAGACGAAGACCTTGACTTTGAAGAGGATATCGATGATCTGGACGAGGATGAAGATGACGACGATGATGATATTCTAGGTGCTCCAGTCATCGACGAAGTGCTTTTGGATGATGACGTGGATGATGACGACGACCTGGAAGAAGAAATAATCGAAGATGATGCATTTGTCCTGGAAGATGATGAGGACGAAGATGAAGACGAAGATGACTTGGATGACTTGAATAAAGAGGATGAGAAATAAATAATCGCCCTTGACTTTTTAAGGCGAAATTTGTAGAATCATTTTTGGGCTCCTTAAAAAAGGACACAATGATTAAATTATATCGCTCCCTTACTTTTTTGTAAGCGGAGCGTTTTTGTTTTTAATGATGGAATGAATAAATGACATCATTTTTTTATTTTTAAAAATGATTTCTCGTAGAATTGTAAAAACTATAGAGAACATATTTATGTTAACTGTCATTTAAGGAAATTTATTCTTGTTCATGTATCCTGCATGACTCTCACTAAAGACCTTTAAGTGATTAATGGTTTGTACTGGTTACGGTTTTTAGCTTTTAACCGCTCGTGTGGCGGAAGATTTGATTCAGGTTCCGATCTAATGAAGTGAAGAACTGAATTGGAAGAAAACATTCTATTAGGAGGATATAAGATGACAAAATATATTTTTGTGACAGGTGGAGTAGTTTCTTCCTTGGGAAAAGGGATTACGGCCGCTTCTTTAGGAAGATTATTAAAAAATAGGGGATTGAATGTTACGATCCAGAAGTTTGACCCTTATATCAACTTGGATCCTGGTACGATGAGTCCATATCAACATGGTGAAGTGTTTGTAACGGATGATGGTGCTGAAACGGATTTGGATTTGGGGCACTATGAGCGTTTCATCGATATCAACCTTGGTAAACACAGCAATGTGACTACAGGCAGAATTTATTCAACCGTCCTGAGAAAAGAACGCCGTGGCGATTATCTAGGTGGAACGGTTCAAGTTATTCCCCATATCACGAATGAAATTAAAGAACGGGTTTTCCGTTCAGGCAATGAAACGAATGCCGACATAGTCATCACTGAAATTGGCGGTACTGTAGGGGATATCGAGTCTCTTCCATTCCTTGAAGCGATTCGCCAAATCAAGAGTGATATCGGCATCAATAATGTTATGTATATCCACTGTACACTGGTTCCTTACATCAAAGCTGCAGGTGAAATGAAAACAAAACCGACACAGCACAGTGTAAAAGAATTACGCAGTCTTGGCATTCAGCCAAATATCATCGTTGCACGTACTGAAAGCCCGATTTCACAAGATATGAAGGATAAAATCGCTTTATTCTGCGATATCGATAAAAATTCTGTTATCGAATGTCTTGATGCGGATACACTTTACTCCATCCCTCTAGCGCTTCAAGCGCAAAATATGGACCAAATCGTTTGTGATCACTTGCAATTGGACTGTGGCGAAGCGGATATGGAAGATTGGAAGGAACTAGTCAAAAAGGTTACTTCTTTATCAAAGAAAACGAAAATCGCCTTAGTCGGAAAATATGTTGAATTGCAAGATGCTTATCTTTCTGTAGTGGAAGCACTTAAGCATGCTGGTTACGCATTTGATGCAGATGTTGAAATCGACTGGGTGAATTCCGAAGATGTAACTAAAGAAAATGTTGCAGAACTTCTTCAAGATGCAGATGGAATCCTTGTACCTGGAGGTTTTGGAGATCGTGGAATCGAAGGGAAAATTGCAGCGACTGAATTTGCCCGCACGACAAAAAAACCATTCTTCGGAATTTGTTTAGGCATGCAGTTGGCGTCCATTGAGTATGCACGCAACGTCTTGGGATTGCCAGAAGCACATTCAGCTGAAATTAAGGAGGATACTCCTGATCCAATCATCGATCTTCTTCCTGAGCAGAAGGATGTAGAAGATTTGGGCGGAACACTGCGTCTTGGTCTGTATCCATGTAAGCTTATCGAAGGTACTAAAGCATACGAAGCTTATAATGATGAGGTTGTTTATGAACGTCACCGTCACCGTTATGAATTCAATAACCACTACCGTCAAGCTATGGAAGAGGCAGGATTCGTGTTCTCCGGTACAAGTCCAGATGGCCGTCTAGTCGAAATCATTGAACTGAAAGATCATCCTTGGTTTGTGGCTTCCCAATTCCATCCGGAATTCACGTCACGTCCTAACCGTCCACAGCCGCTATTCCGCGACTTTGTCGGTATGTCATTAAAGAACGGCGAAAATCGTTAATAAACAAAAAAACAGCCCCTGTGGCTGTTTCAGACTGTAGGCAAACTTGAAGAAAATCGAGTTTGCCTACAGTTTTTTTATGGTTTGTACTTTGGGAGGTTGATGGCCACTCCAAGCACCGCTTAGACGTGCTTTCCCGCATGAGTCCCGCACACCCCCGCTCCAATCAAATTTGTTTTAACATTTAGAGGGTGGTCAGTGGGTTCGGGAACATCATTTGATGAAAGATATATTTTTCCGAACCTTTTTAGATGAATTCATCATTCTTCATCTTCATATTCTTTTATGATTTCTTCAAGAGTGAATTTAATTCCATGATAAGCGAAAAGAGCGGTTAGGAGGGTAGGGTACCCATATCGATTTCCGGTTTCATCGGGAATCAATCCCCGTTGGATGCGTAAATCAATATGTACGTCAGCCAACTCCAAAAGAGAATCTTCTTCAGAAGAGACGGATGTAGAAACCGCAACAAATGGGATATCTTTTTCCTTGAGTTGTTTTGCCAGCATCAATGCTTCTGAATCATCCGAATGGCGGCTGAATATAAGAAATCGATCTTCCTTGGAAATTGTTTCACTTAAATCATAGCTTTTTGCCTTAGGAAAGGGTTCTTCCCCATGCAATGCCTCGGCAGTGACGCCCTGCATTTCACTAAAACCGTGAATGAACACAGAACCGTCCCCAACCACAGCCTGAGCCAGCAGGCGTCCGGCATCCTCCATTTCAAAGGCTTCATTTTCAATCATTTTTTTAAATAAACCGCTTATCTGTGTCGAGAAAATTTTTAACATGATCAGGGACTCCTTTAAAAAATAATATACTTATTATAAATGACTTTCCTTTGCATTGACAGGTTTCAGGGTTTTTGGTCCAAAGGGCAGAATTAACTAAATCGGTCGAAAAAACAAAAAAATTAAAATTCCTTTTAGCCATACAGCAGGAATTTTGTTACAATTATCGAATATGAACATAGATGTCATGAATGAATAAATGCGTTGCTCAAGTAATTTGACGCAATCTATGTAACTACCCTTTTTCGGGTAATAGGCCGAATAGGCTAATATATTTAATGGATGAATCGGGAAGGGGAGAGGTGATAAAATGTCAGGGAAAATATTGATTGTTGATGATCAATTCGGGATTCGTATTTTATTGAACGAGGTGCTACATAAAGAAGGGTATGAAACATTTCAAGCAGCTAATGGCATTCAAGCCTTGGAAGTGCTAAATAATCATTCACCCGATCTTGTATTGCTGGATATGAAGATTCCGGGAATGGATGGCATTGAGATCTTGAAAAGGATGAAAGTCGTCGATCCGGACATCCGGGTCATAATCATGACGGCATATGGTGAACTTGATATGATTCAAGAAGCAAAGGATTTAGGGGCAATGACACACTTTGCAAAGCCGTTTGATATTGATGATATTAGAAAAGCCGTTCGTGAATACTTACCGATTCAATCGAGTTAACGGTCTTGAAAGTTTAATATTATTGACGGGGAAATTACCGCGGCTATCTTTTTTTTAGATGGGCCGTGTTTTTTTGGAATAAAATTTGAGACATGGTACAGTTGTAATTGTTGCTGTTTTTTTGATGTATTGATATGCTAAAAGAGGAGAGATATTCTGATTTATAAAGCGTATGCTACTTTGGTTTTAGGGAATATCTAGAAAGAATTAACTTTAAAAATAAACATCCACTAGTAGGAGGAAATCAAATGCCTTTAGTTTCTATGAAAGATATGCTGAATAAAGCCCTTGATGAAAAATATGCAGTAGGTCAATTCAATATCAACAACCTTGAATGGACTCAAGCTATCCTAGCTGCTGCAGAACAAGAAAAATCTCCAGTCATCCTTGGTGTTTCCGAAGGTGCTGCCCGCCATATGGGTGGTTTTAAAACGACTGTGATGATGGTTCAAGGATTGTTGGAAGACATGAAAATCACTGTTCCTGTGGCCATTCACCTTGACCATGGTTCAAGTTTTGATAAATGTAAAGAAGCTATCGAAGCTGGATTCACATCAGTAATGATCGATGCTTCACACCATCCGATCGAAGAAAATATCGAAACAACCAAGAAGGTTGTCGAATTCGCACACGCACGTAATGTTTCGGTTGAAGCGGAAGTGGGCACAGTTGGCGGACAAGAAGATGATATAATCGCTGATGGAGTCGTATATGCAGACCCACAAGAATGTGAACAGTTGGTTAAAGAAACGAATGTCGACTGTTTTGCTCCAGCATTGGGATCCGTTCACGGACCATACAAAGGTGAACCTGACCTAGGCTATAAAGAAATGGAAGAAGTTCGTGATTTAACGAACAAACCACTTGTTCTTCACGGCGGTACAGGCATTCCTACGAAAGATATCCAAAAAGCGATTTCTCTTGGAACATCAAAAATCAATGTGAATACGGAAAATCAAATTGTGTTCACAAAAGCTGTTCGTGAAGTTCTGAATAGCGATGCTGAAGTATACGATCCTCGTAAATTCATGGTTCCTGGCCGTGAAGCGATTAAAGAAACGGTCATCGGCAAAATACGTGAATTCGGTTCAAACGGCAAAGCATAATTTCAAAAGGGTTCCATCCCTTTTAATGTAAGGCAATATTCCCATTGGGGGGGCTCCCCCCTAATGGTTTCTTTTAGATGCAGGCTTAATCCGATCTCTATTTTTCGAACAATTAGAATTCAATAGGGAAATAAAAAATCGATTACATACGGAGGATATTTTATGAAATTCTTTATAGATACAGCAAATATGGAAGAAATCAAACAAGCGCATGAACTTGGCGTACTAGCAGGTGTTACGACTAACCCATCCCTTGTTGCTAGGGAAAAGGGAGTTTCTTTCCACGATCGGCTAAAAGAAATCACAAGCCTAGTTAAGGAATCCGTTTCTGCTGAAGTCATTGCTCTGGATTTTGAAGGAATGATGGCGGAAGCCAAGGAACTTGTTGCGATTGCACCTAATATCACGATTAAAGTCCCAATGACTCCAGACGGTTTGAAGGCTGTTGCAGCTCTAACAAAACAAGGTGTCAAAACAAATGTCACCCTTATTTTCAGTGCCAACCAAGCATTATTGGCAGCTAGGGCAGGAGCGACTTATGTATCGCCATTTTTAGGACGCTTGGATGACATCGGTCAAAATGGTTTGGATTTAATTTCGGATATTGCTGACATCTTTGCGATCCATGATATCAATGCTGAGATCATTGCAGCTTCCATCCGCCATCCGATGCATATTACGGAATCAGCTCTTAAAGGGGCACATATTGCAACGATCCCTTATAAAGTTTTAATGCAATTATTCCATCACCCATTAACGGACAAAGGAATTGAAGCTTTCTTGAAGGATTGGAATTCACGTACAGAAGCATAATGCCTTGCCGCTAAGTCGCTATAGATTGCACCGTTTAAATAAAATTAACATAAATTAGAAATTTTTCTCTTTTTTTACATGGATTTTCTACTTTTGTGTAAACTAAAGAACTAGATAGTGAATGTTGTCGGATTATGTAATTCCCCTGTGGTAAAATATTACTTTTTTGAAAGTAGCATCTAAGTGCTTAGCGTGGAAGGGAGTTTATTATGGAAAAACTTAAAATTGCCGGTGGCTATCCTTTAAAGGGAAGCATTCGTGTCAGCGGAGCAAAAAATAGTGCGGTCGCCCTTATCCCTGCAACAATTTTAGCGGACTCTCCCGTAACGATTGAAGGCCTGCCTGATATCTCGGATGTTCAGATGCTGAAAGAGTTAATGGAGGAAATTGGCGGTGAGGTATCCTTTGATGATGGGGAAATGACAGTGAATCCCAGCAGGATGATTTCAATGCCTCTTCCAAATGGAAGAGTTAAGAAGTTACGTGCCTCTTATTATTTAATGGGGGCAATGCTTGGTAAATTCAAAAAGGCAGTGATCGGCTTGCCTGGAGGCTGCCATTTGGGACCCCGTCCGATAGATCAGCATATTAAGGGGTTCGAAGCACTTGGCGCACAAGTGACGAATGAACAAGGAGCCATTTACCTTAGGGCGGACGAGCTAAGGGGAGCACGCATATATTTGGATGTCGTTAGTGTAGGGGCAACGATCAACATCATGCTTGCCGCTGTTTTGGCCAAAGGCCGCACTGTGATTGAAAATGCTGCGAAAGAACCTGAAATCATCGATGTTGCCACATTGTTGACCAATATGGGAGCGAAAATAAAGGGTGCAGGGACGGATATCATTCGTATTGATGGTGTGGAAAGTTTGCACGGGTGCAAGCATACGATCATACCGGATCGAATTGAAGCCGGCACTTTCATGATTCTAGCGGCTGCTGTCGGAGAAGGAATCCTGATTGATAATGTCATTCCCCAGCATTTGGAGTCATTGACTTCCAAGTTGAGGGAAATGGGGATTAATATTGAAGCCGGTGATGACCAGATATTTGTCTCACCGGGAGAACAATATAAATCCGTTGATATCAAGACATTGGTTTACCCTGGATTCCCAACGGATCTTCAGCAACCTTTCACTTCCCTCTTAACAAAAGCAACCGGTTCTAGCATGGTCACCGATACGATATACGGGGCCCGATTTAAGCATATTGATGAACTGCGACGCATGAATGCGAAGATCAAAGTCGAGGGCAGAGCGGGCATCGTCGATGGTCCTGTCCAACTTCATGGGGCAAAAGTGAAGGCAAGCGATTTACGTGCCGGAGCGGCTCTTGTAATTGCCGGTTTAATGGCTGAAGGGATTACAGAAGTGACCGGGCTTGAACATATAGATCGCGGATATAGCCATCTTGTTGAAAAACTTTCAGGTTTGGGAGCAACGATTTGGCGTGAAGAAATGACTCAAGAAGAAGTGGAGCAGCTTAAAAGCTGATCCCTTTCTTGTTACCTCATTGTGTTACTATATATGATATAATGTGTTATACTAATATATAAATAAATCATGCTAGTGTACATGAGGGGGAACCGGAAATGGAAAGAAGTTTATCGATGGAGCTTGTCCGCGTAACAGAAGCGGCGGCACTGAATTCAGCTCGTTGGATGGGAAGAGGAAAGAAAGACGAAGCAGATGATGCAGCAACAACTGCAATGCGGGATGTTTTCAATACTATTCCCATGCAAGGAACGGTTGTAATCGGTGAAGGGGAAATGGATGAAGCGCCAATGCTTTATATTGGCGAAAAACTTGGCACTGGTCTTGGGCCACTAGTGGATGTTGCGGTTGATCCATTAGAAGGAACGAACATCGTTGCATCTGGCGGCTGGAATGCATTGGCTGTATTGGCGATAGCCGATAAGGGGAACTTGCTTCATGCCCCGGATATGTATATGGATAAAATAGCAGTCGGACCCGAGGCGGTTGGTCAGATTGATATCAATGCTTCCGTGTTGGACAACCTGAAAGCGGTAGCCAAGGCAAAAAATAAAGATATCCAAGACGTGGTTGCAACAGTATTGAACCGCGATCGTCATTCGAAGATCATTCATGAACTTCGTGAGGCAGGGGCACGTATCAAGCTGATCAATGATGGAGATGTCGCAGGAGCGATAAATACGGCCTTCGATCTTACCGGTGTTGACATCTTATTCGGATCTGGCGGAGCTCCAGAGGGAGTCATTGCAGCCGTTGCCTTGAAATGCCTTGGAGGGGAAATTCAAGGTAAGCTCGTTCCACATACTGATGAAGAAGTGGAACGCTGTGGGAAAATGGGCCTTGAATTAGGAAAAGTCCTCAGAATGGAAGATCTTGTTCGCGGAGATGACGCAATTTTTGCTGCAACAGGTGTGACTGACGGAGAACTTTTACGCGGTGTACAATTTAAAGGGCATTACGGCGAAACGCAATCCGTAGTCATGCGTGCTAAATCTGGTACCGTTCGATTCATTGATGGGCGTCACAGTCTTAAGATTAAACCGAATGGTTTGATTGACTGATAGCGTTTTTTAGAAAAATCACTTTTAAAAAGCGAGCGGTTTCATCGCTCGCTTTCTCTTTAAAAAAATTTAAGTTGAATAATTAAAATAAAAAAAGTAAAATAAAGCTTGGTCTACTATTAATAATTTAAAATCTGCCCTTTCACTCCAAACTTCAAGAAGCCTTCAAATAATTTTCTTCTTTACATGTAAAAATGTATCATCCTTTCTAAGAAAACTCTGGTCGGGTACATGGATTGCGGTTTTTCTTCCATCTAACAAACCAATTCTTTTTCAGTATGGGTGAAAACGTTTAATTAATAAAAGTGTGGTGTCATAATGAATTTAACTATTTCTAATTTAGAAAACATGAAACTTAAGGATCTCTATGAGCACGCTCGTGAATATAAAGTTTCCTATTACAGCAAACTTTCCAAAAAGGAACTTATTTTCGCTATCCTGAAAGCGCAAGCTGAGCAGGACGGTCTCCTATTCATGGAGGGCGTTTTAGAGATCATCCCTTCAGAGGGCTTCGGTTTCCTGCGTCCAATTAATTATTCTCCTAGCTCGGAGGATATTTATATTTCGGCTTCACAGATCCGCAGATTCGATTTGCGAAATGGAGATAAAGTGTCCGGTAAGGTAAGGCCTCCAAAAGAAAACGAGCGCTATTATGGATTGCTGCATGTTGAAGCGGTCAATGGCGATAATCCGGAATCAGCTAAAGAGCGTGTCCACTTTCCAGGTTTAACACCGCTGTATCCTAACAGGCAAATTAAACTGGAAACGACACCGAAGAACTTATCGACCAGGATTATGGATGTCCTGGCACCGGTCGGTTTTGGACAGCGTGGTCTGATTGTTGCACCGCCAAAAGCCGGTAAAACGATGCTCATCAAGGAAATTGCCAATGCGATAACCACAAACCATCCCGAATCGGAATTGATTGTGCTGTTGATTGATGAACGCCCGGAAGAAGTGACAGACATTGAACGTTCCGTCGCAGGAGACGTGGTAAGTTCAACATTCGATGAAGTGCCGGAAAACCATATCAAGGTGGCTGAGCTGGTGTTGGAACGAGCCATGCGCCTTGTGGAGCATAAACGGGATGTCATCATTTTAATGGACAGCATCACTCGCCTAGCCCGTGCTTACAACCTTGTCATTCCGCCGAGCGGACGTACACTGTCAGGGGGTATTGACCCTGCTGCATTCCATCGTCCGAAACGCTTTTTCGGTGCGGCGAGGAATATCGAGGAAGGCGGCAGCCTGACGATCCTTGCTACAGCATTGGTAGATACGGGTTCAAGAATGGATGATGTCATTTATGAAGAATTTAAAGGTACGGGTAATATGGAGCTACATCTAGATCGTGCCCTTGCAGAAAGGCGGATCTTCCCGGCAATCGATATTCGTCGCTCAGGCACGCGTAAAGAAGAATTGCTAATTCCGAAAGATCGCCTGGATAAACTATGGGCCATTAGGAAAACGATGTCAGATTCGCCTGATTTCTCGGAGAAATTCCTTCGCCGTCTAAAACAGACAAAAGGCAATGAAGAATTTTTCAGTAAGCTGGATGAAGAGATGTCAGAAATGAAAAAGGGTCCAGCGAGCGTAAAACGTTCTTAACCCTGTAAGAAACAAACAGTTGCACAACTAGTCTTAAGTTGTTATAATGAGTTCATGTGTTTTTACAATAAATGTGAGGGTGCTTTTCCCTCAACTTGAAGTATATAACTCTGTTTCGAATGATTCAGGGCATAAGGAGATGAAAAGAATGAAAACTGGAATTCATCCAAATTATAAGCTTTCAAAAGTAATTTGCTCTTGCGGAAACACTTTTGAAACTGGTTCAGTTAAAGAAGAGATCAAAGTTGAGACTTGTTCAGAGTGCCATCCATTCTATACTGGTCGTCAAAAATTCGCTGAAGCTGGCGGACGTGTTGATCGTTTCAACAAAAAATACGGTATTAAATAAGCCGGACTTTTTAAAAAACAGGCAAGTATTTTTCTTGCCTGTTTTTTCTTTTCCATAAACAAGTAAGAATTTATACAAAGCCAGGTCGACTTCAATTATGGCCAATGGATCGACAGGTGGAAGGGAGTAGCTGTTTCCATGTATGTAATGAAACAAACAGGCTGGATTGAGCTTATTTGCGGAAGCATGTTTTCAGGTAAATCTGAAGAATTGATTAAACGAGTCAGCCGTGCTCAATTTGCTAAAGAGCAGATAGCTGTATTTAAACCAGCTATTGATAATCGCTATGCGGAAGAGGCTGTCGTATCACACAATGGCTCTTCTGTGATGGCAAAACCGATTGCCCATTCAACGGATATTTTTAAGTATTTGGACAAGCCCTTGGATATCATTGCAATAGATGAAGTGCAATTTTTTGATCATGAAATTATCGGGGTTGCCCAGCATCTTGCGGACAGCGGTTATCGAGTGATTATGGCTGGACTCGATCAAGATTTCAGAGGTGAACCATTCGGCCCTATGCCTGTTCTATTATCGCTTGCAGAATCGGTGACTAAGTTGCAGGCAGTGTGTGAAGTATGCGGATCACCTGCGAGCAGGACACAGCGCCTGATAGATGGGGAGCCGGCCTCCTATGATGAGCCGATCATCCTTGTGGGTGCATCGGAATCGTACGAGCCCCGCTGCCGCCATCATCATGAAGTTCCGGGTAAGCAGGCTGTTGGGATTAAAGAACATATTTGAATGATGGTGCCCTATGATCCAATGAGATCACAGGGTGCTTTTTTTATGCGGAAAAATGGAAAAACTGTCGAGTTATTCAGGTGGCCTGACCAATACATGGAAGGGAAATAAAAGATAAATATTGCCCCATTTTGGGTAGGCTAACGAGGAAATGTTCTTCTTAACCAGTCAAAATGGAGGGGAAAAATAATGAAATCAAAACTGCTTATCATGACGGCCTTTCTGCTTGCTACACTAACGGCATGCGGTCAAAATGACAATGCAATAAATAATGATTCGGAATATGGAGATCAATCCCGGGATGGCAGGGTGGGCAATGGTTTAAATCAAGTATCCAATAAAGATTGGGATAATGAAGCGGAACGACCATCAGATCAGGTCCTCAACACACCGCATCATACATCCAATAATTCTCCATCCATGGGTCAGCAAATTGATGAAATCCGCGGGGTGATCGAATCGGAAACTAATTATGAGGCCGGTTCCGTTTGGTTTAATGGAAATACCATACACGTTACGGTCCATGATAAAGGCAAAATCAAGACCGAAAAAGAAAGAAAAAAGGAAATGCAGCGAATACAAGGCATGATAAACAGGGTTGTGCCTCAATATAATGTAGATGTCAAATTAAACAAGTAACGGCAGACATTTTTGAATCTCTTTGACGTTGATTATTCACCTATACTATAATTAACCTAGAAGTGAACTGAGCTGGGGCACTGAGCTACTTATTTATAGTAATAAGAGATGGATTACTTCCAAATCGTTTAAGATGTTTTGGAAAATTTATGAGGTGAATAATTTGTTTGATCGTTTGCAAGCAGTAGAAGATAGATATGAAAGATTGAATGAACTATTAAGTGACCCGGAGATCATTAATGACTCCAAGAAGCTAAGGGAATATTCCAAGGAGCAATCCAGCATTCAAGAGACCGCGTCGACTTATAAAGAATATAAAGCGGTTCGTGAGCAACTTCAGGAAGCGAAGGCAATGCTGGAGGAGAAACTTGATGCGGAAATGCGTGAAATGGTAAAAGAAGAGATCAATGAACTTGATGAGACCATACAAGGCCTTGAGGATAAGCTGAAAATATTGCTTATTCCGAAAGACCCCAACGATGATAAAAACGTAATCATGGAGATCCGCGGTGCGGCTGGCGGAGATGAGGCGGCCTTATTTGCAGGCAGTCTATACCGGATGTATAGCCGTTTTGCCGAGGTGCAGGGCTGGCGGACTGAAGTCATTGAAGCAAATCCTACTGGGCTTGGCGGCTACAAGGAAATCATATTCATGATTAATGGCAATGGCGCTTATTCAAAGTTGAAATTCGAAAATGGAGCCCATCGCGTTCAGCGAGTACCTGAAACGGAATCAGGCGGTCGGATTCATACATCTACAGCCACGGTTGCCGTTTTACCTGAAGCTGAGGAAGTGGAAGTTGAAATCCATGATAAGGATATTCGTGTCGATACCTTTGCATCAAGCGGTCCTGGAGGGCAAAGTGTCAATACGACAATGTCAGCGGTGCGCTTGACTCATATTCCGACTAATACGGTTGTATCCTGTCAAGATGAAAAATCACAAATCAAGAACAAAGAAAAGGCAATGAAGGTTTTGCGTGCCAGGGTGTTCGATAAAATCAATCGCGAAATACAGGCGGAATATGATCAAAACAGGAAGCTGGCCGTTGGAACGGGCGATCGATCTGAAAGGATTCGGACTTATAACTTCCCGCAAAACCGGGTTACCGACCACCGCATTGGTTTAACGATTCAAAAACTGGATCAAATCATGGAAGGTAAACTGGATGAAGTCGTTGATGCATTAATCATGGAAGACCAATCTTCAAGGCTGGAAAATGCAGATGAGTAATTCTGCCGTGAAAGTTTTTGAAGCCCTTAAATGGGCTTCTTCTTTTTTAAAGGAAAATGATCGTGATGCCAATGCTGGGGAAATCCTGTTACAGCACTTTTTAAAACAAACTCGCTCCCAAATGCTGGCCAACCTTCATGATGAGCTTAGTGAAGCGGATTTTGGGCAATTTAAGGACGCTATCGAGCTGCATGCTGAGGGGACGCCCATCCAATATATAATCGGCAGTGAAGAATTTTATGGACGGACCTTTTTTGTGAATGAAGAAGTGCTCATACCGAGACCGGAAACAGAAGAATTGATTTATTATACATTACGTAAACTCCCGGCCATTTTTATGGAGGGACAGAGGCTCCGTTTAGTTGATATTGGGACTGGCAGCGGCGCAATTGCCATAACGATGAAACTTGAAAAATCAAACCTGATGGTGACGGCCACGGACATAGCTCAACCATCGCTTGAGGTGGCGAGGAAAAATGCCGAATCACTTGGTGCCGAAGTGGAGTTCATGCAAGGTGATTTGCTTTCGCCTTTCATGAATATAAACGAGAAGGTGGACATTCTTTTATCGAATCCGCCATATATACCAGAAGATGATCATAAATCCATGTCAGTGGTCGTGACTGGTCATGAACCACACCGTGCGTTGTTTGCCGGTATCGATGGGCTGGATTTTTACCGCCGCTTTATGGAACAGTTACCTTTGGTGATGAAGGTGCCTGGACTGATCGGTTTTGAAGTGGGTGCAGGACAGGGGGCGGCGGTTGCCGATTTATTGAAGCGAACCTTTCCTGCCGCGGAAGTATCCATCATAAATGACATTAATGAAAAAGATCGAATGGTCTTTGCTGAATTAAAATGATCCGTCTCCCTTATGTGAGACGGTTTTTTTAGGGAAAGCACCCTCATTATCCTTTGGAATCTATATTTCCAGCTATCAACTTTTTTTGTTTTTACTAGTTTAAGATAGCTGAAAAATGGTGAGACTGATTCATGTGAGGGGGCGAAGGCGATGAAAACTAAACATTTAGCCATTATTTATCTATTAATCTTAACTATAGGAACGATCGTAAGTATATATATGCCTAAAGCGGAGATGGTCGGTGCAGAAGATACAAAGGTAATCCCGGATGAGGCGATTCGGCTGCGGATACTCGCCAATAGTGATAAAGAAGAGGACCAAGCGGTTAAACGGCTGATTAGGGATAAGGTAAATGAAGATATCACAAAGTGGGTCGCTGAGCTTACTTCTTTGGATGAGGCGAGGGATGTGATCACCTCACATCTGCCGGATATCCAGGCGACGGCTGAGGCGGTAATAAAGGAACAGGGTTTGGAGCAGTCGGTGAAAGTGGATTTTGGACAAGCTGAATTTCCGACAAAGCTGTACGGGCAGTATTTATATCCGGCAGGGGAATATGAAGCAGTGATTATCACGCTTGGTGAAGGGGACGGTGCTAATTGGTGGTGTGTGTTATTTCCCCCATTGTGTTTCTTGGATTTTTCAAATGGGACGGCTGTAAGTCAAAGTCCGATTGTCGAGGATGAAGAGGAAGGTTCCTTGACTTCGGAAGGAACGGCGTATGCTGCAACGAATGAAGAGAGTGAACCTGTTGCGGAGGAAGTGGTTGAAGAAGAAGTGCTGGCTGAAAAGGAAAAAAGGCCGGAGGAAGTAGTTGAAGAAGAGGTAATCGAGGAGAGTGTAAAAGAGGAAGCACCGGAAGTAACGGTAAAAGAAGAGGTTGTAGAGCCAGAGGTAAAAGAAGAAGTGGCAGTGAAAGATAAGGAACAAGTGACAGAGGAAGTCATTGAAGGGAAAGCTAAAGAAAACAAGGTTGAACTTGCGGCATCCAATGAAAAAGGTCAACAATTATATGAAGGGGAAAAGGGGCCCGAGGTGGAAGTGAAGTCCTTGTTTGCAGAAATCTTCAATGATCTATTTTAAGGAGGGGGCAGAGTCCCTCTTCTTTAAATTCAGATAATTTTAAAAACATATCCACAGGGTTATTAACAAAAAATCAAAAAAGTCTGTCATTAATCATTAATATCCACAAAGTTATCCACGGATTCGATGTGGTTATCCCCAATTTGTGGATAACACTTGAAATATGTGTATACTTCTTTTATACTTTCAAAGTATCTTTTAAGTGGAATTCGTACGTTAAGTTGAAAATACCGTTCATATTAAAGCGATTATATAAAATAAGAAATGTTAAAAGGCGATGGTGTTCAAGATGAAAACGAAAATTTGGTCAGTGGATAAAAATGTGGATAATTTACAAAGTTATCCCCAGATTACACAATCAGCTGAATTATTAAAGGCTAATCAAGTGGTTGCTTTTCCTACAGAGACCGTTTATGGACTCGGCGCGAATGCCAAAAATGACGAGGCGGTCAAAAAAGTGTTCGAAGCAAAGGGGCGTCCAAGTGATAATCCTTTAATCGTTCATATAGCCTCCGATGACCAGTTGTCGGGTATTGTAGAAGAGATTCCGGAACAGGCCCGGAAGCTAATGGCAGAATTTTGGCCGGGTCCTTTGACTTTGATCATGAAACGGAAACCGGGCCAGCTATCGAATCTTGTGACAGCTGGATTGGACACGGTGGCTGTCAGGATGCCGGATCATCAGGTTGCCCTTGGCCTTATTCGTGCGAGTGGTTTGCCCATTGCGGCTCCAAGTGCAAATACTTCCGGGAAACCAAGCCCCACTTCAGCAAAACATGTTGAAGATGACTTGATGGGCCGGATTGCAGGTATAGTCGATGGCGGGAATACAGGTGTGGGCGTGGAATCCACAGTACTGGATTGCACTGTGGAAGTCCCTGTTATTTTAAGGCCTGGCGGAGTGACCCTGGAACAGCTGGAAGCGGTAATTGGGGAAGTCAGGCAAGATGTCGCTTTGAAGAATCAGGAAACGGCGCCAAAGGCTCCGGGCATGAAATATACCCACTATGCTCCGAAGGCCCCTCTATTTTTAGTCAAGGGTAATCAAGCTTTCCTTCAGAAGCTTGTGGATGAAAAAAGAAGTGACGGGTTAAAGGTGGGCATCATTACGGCTCATGAACATCAACAGGATTATAAGGCGGATTATGTAGTTGTCCCAGGTTCACTAGCCGATTTACATACAGTTGCGACAGGCTTATATGATGCCTTAAGACAGTTCGACGAGCTGGAGGTCGATGTCATTTTTAGTGAAATGTTTCCTGACCATGGAATAGGGGCTGCGGTCATGAACCGGCTTGAGAAGGCAGCAGGTCATCAAATCATCAAGGAACATGTGTAATAAGGACTGATTTATCCTTCTATTTCTTTTCGGACATGCATAACATGTAGTAGGCACGTCCGAGGGGGATTGGAATGAATACATTTGCTGGAGAAATCATCACCTTATTGCTAATGGCCTTCGCTTTGGGAATGGATGCCTTTTCAGTGGGCCTTGGAATGGGAATGTTTAAGCTAAGGTTGAGGCAAATTCTGTTTATAGGTTTGACAGTCGGCATTTTTCATATTTGGATGCCCTTGCTTGGAATGGGGGCAGGCCGTTTCATTTCAGAAAAATTCGGGACCTTCGCTACATACGCCGGCGGTCTATTGTTGATCATTCTTGGTATACAGATGTTTATTCCTGGTAAAAAGGATGGGGCTGGTGCCATGCAAAATAAGATGCTGGCTCCTGTCGGGAAAGGTTTAATCATTTTTGCTTTAGGGGTAAGCCTTGATAGCTTCTCGGTAGGGTTGACTCTGGGGATTTACGGTGCCAAAACGATTTTAACGGTTCTTTGTTTTGGGTTTGCCGCCACTCTATTAACGTGGGCGGGGCTTTTACTGGGTAGAAAAATGCAGGGTTTGCTTGGCGTGTATAGTGAGATTCTTGGCGGAAGCATCCTGTGTGCGTTTGGATTGAAACTATTGTTCTCTTTTTGATCCGCCTGAATTCATATCATTCCTACCTCAACTGTTCCGATTAACGGGGCGGTTTTTATTTTTCTTCGGACAAAATGACAGTGATTTTTTGACTATAATAAACGGGCGATAGCTTATAATGAATAAAAAAGGAGGCGTTAAAATGATCCGAGTATTATTTGTATGTACAGGTAACACATGCCGAAGCCCGATGGCAGAAGCGATATTGAAAAACAAGAATATTGCGGGTGTTGAAGTCAAGTCCGCAGGCGTGTATGCTTCGACAGGTCAGGATGCTTCAATGCATGCTAAAAATGTATTGGTTGAAAATGACATAGTGCATAATCATCATTCAGCGCCTTTATCCGCGAAGGAAATGGAGTGGGCGACTCATATCTTCACCATGACGGAAGGGCATAAATCGGCCATTACCCGTTCATATCCCCAAATGATCGATAAGACCTTTACTTTAAAAGAATTCATTCTCGGAGATAAATATGATAGAGATATAATGGATCCGTTCGGCGGTTCTGAAGGCATTTATCGGGAAACTTTCAGAGAGCTGCAGGAATTGATAGATGAATTAGTAAAAAGGCTTAAAAATTGAACTGGCGTACATAATGTGGCCGCTGGGGTAAAAGATATTACTAAGCTTGGTATAGGATCAAGGCAGCATTGGCTGCCATTGCAGAATAAGCATCTGCTGGAGCGGAAGAAGTGACGGCTGTCACAAGCGAACAAGGGGCAGTCATGGAAAATGTCGAAAAATCGGCAATGGAACTTAAAGCGAAAGCGGAAAAGTTGAACAGGACCATTACCCGCTAGCAGGAAACCGGAGTTGGTTTCCTGCTTCTTTGCGGGGAAAAGGATGGACATCCTTTATCTTTTCATAATTTTGTGACACAATAAAATCAAATGAAAAAGCTAGAGGAGGATTATGATGAAAGTTGCGATTGCTTCGGATCATGGTGGTATACATATCCGTGAAGAAATAAAGAATTTAATGAATGAATTACAGATTCCATTTGAGGACTTTGGCTGTGAATGCAGTACGTCGGTGGATTATCCTGATTATGCCTTGCCGGTTGCTGAAAAAGTGGCACGGGGTGAGTTCGATCGGGGCATTTTAATCTGTGGAACTGGAATCGGAATGAGCATTGCTGCCAATAAGGTCAAAGGGATCCGTTGTGCATTGGTTCATGATGTCTATAGTGCAAAGTTGACCCGTCAGCATAATGATACCAATATGTTAGCTATGGGGGAACGTGTCATTGGCCCGGGTCTAGCCAGGGAAATTGCCCAAACGTGGCTGACTTCGGAATTCGAGGGCGGGCGCCATCAAAACAGGATTGGTAAGATTGCGGAGTACGAAGGTAAGCATAGCTAATTCTTTTGGTTTTTGGAGAGTTCCGATAGCAAGTTTTCTTATTGAAAGGATGCGTTTTCATGACAAGTGATGCTACATTTTCAAATGAGCTTGAGATATGGGAAAACCAGTTTCGGGCACTTTTATACGAGTTCCAAGAACAGACGGCTTTAAAAGAGAAACAGCTACTGGTTATCGGCTGCAGTACAAGTGAAGTGATCGGGAAAAGGATCGGTACTGAAGGGACGCTCGATGTTGCTGGGATGATTTTTTCCGTAGTGAGGGATTTTCAAGGGAAAACGGGTGTTCAGGTTGCATATCAATGTTGTGAGCATCTAAACAGGGCCTTGGTTTTAAAAAGGGAAACCGCGATTCGTTATGGTTATGAAGAAGTTTCGGTCGTACCTGTAAGAACAGCTGGGGGATCGATGGCGACGTACGCCTATCAGCAATGGAAAGATGCAGTCGTCGTTGAACATATCAAAGCGGATGCGGGGATAGATATTGGAGACACATTCATTGGTATGCATCTGAAGCATGTTGCAGTTCCGATTCGCTCTGCCATTAAAGAAATAGGACATGCACATGTGACGATGGCAAAAACCCGCCCGAAGCTGATTGGCGGGGAGCGTGCAGTTTATCGGGAACTCTCTGAAAACAAAAGTTGTACTTAATGGGTAAGTAAGACAGCATTTCTCGGATGGGGAATGCTGTTTTTTAATTGAGGCGGGCAAAATCGTAACGCTCAAGGTAAAGGATCAAAAGAAAAAACTTTCCTTTATAGTGCTAATAGAATGGTGATTTCGCTCTTGTAATATAAGGTGAAAGAGCTATTTACCATAATTCTGATGTTAAATACGAACATTTTTAAATGAAAAAACATTTAATGTTCGATAAAATTAGACTATCACTTCTAAATTAGACATGTTAAAATGGAGTAGAATTTTCTAATAACTATTGATATGGCTTTTTCATGCTTTTTGAAGGCATGTTGCACATAAATACTAAAAAGCGAATCACGCACAATTTAAGGAGGAATTACGGAATGAATCGTTTAGCAAAGCAAGATGAGCAAGTGTTTAACGCAATTCAACTGGAATTAGGGCGTCAAAGAAGTAAAATTGAGCTTATTGCTTCTGAAAACTTCGTGAGTGAAGCTGTCATGGAAGCGCAAGGATCGGTCTTGACTAATAAGTATGCAGAAGGATACCCTGGAAAACGTTACTATGGCGGATGTGAGTATGTAGACATCGTTGAAGATCTAGCACGTGAGCGTGCGAAAGAAATTTTCGGAGGCGAGTATGTGAACGTACAGCCTCACTCTGGAGCTCAAGCCAATATGGCCGTTTACTTTACAGTGCTTCAAACTGGCGACACAGTGCTTGGGATGAACCTTTCGCATGGCGGTCACTTAACACATGGAAGTCCAGTAAACTTCAGTGGTGTTAACTACAACTTTGTTGAATATGGTGTAGACGAAAAAGATCACCGTATCGATTACAATGATGTATTGGAAAAAGCGCGTCAACACAAACCTAAATTGATCGTAGCGGGTGCAAGTGCATATCCACGGGAAATCGACTTCAAGCGATTCCGTGAAATTGCGGATGAAGTCGGGGCATATTTAATGGTCGACATGGCGCATATTGCAGGTTTAGTTGCGGCTGGATTACATCAAAGTCCAATTCCTTATGCTGACTTTGTAACGACAACTACTCATAAAACACTTCGCGGACCACGCGGCGGGATGATCATCTGTAAAGAAGAATTCGGTAAGAAGATCGATAAATCCATCTTCCCTGGAATTCAAGGCGGTCCTTTGATGCATGTTATATCAGCTAAGGCTGTTGCATTCGGCGAAGCGCTTCAAGATGATTTTAAAGTATATGCTCAACAAATCATCGACAATGCTAAACGTTTGGGTGAAGGTTTGAAGAAAGAAGGGTTCACTCTTGTTTCTGATGGAACGGACAATCACTTGATTCTTCTTGATGTACGCTCTACAGGGTTAACGGGAAAAATCGCAGAGCATGTTTTGGATGAAATCGGTATTACCGTGAACAAAAATGCGATTCCTTATGACCCGGAAAAACCATTCGTTACCAGCGGTATACGTATTGGGACTGCGGCAGTGACATCACGTGGCTTCGGATTGGAAGACATGGATGAAATAGCTGCTATCATCGGACTTGTATTGAAAAATAATGAAGACGCAGCTAAGCTTGAAGAAGCAAAACAGCGTGTTGAATCATTAGCGAACAAATTTGAATTATATCCTTCATTGTAATATCGGGCCGCTTCCTTTAAAGGGAGCGGTTTTTTCATTTATGGAAGTCGGTGTGTTAGAAGAATCCGAATAGTGAAAATAGGTCTGACAACTAAACCTTTATTGAAGATTGAAACGTTTTTCTGTAAAATAGGTTGAAGTGAAATTTAAAAGACACGAAAATTTTTCTATTCGATTAGGGAAATCATAAAAAAGCGCAAAACTAAGCAATGGAATTGGAGAGATGCCAAATGGGAAAAGTTTATGTTTTCGATCACCCGTTAATTCAACACAAATTAGCCTATATACGTGATATAAATACAGGAACAAAAGAATTCCGTGAACTAGTGGATGAAGTTGCATCATTGATGGCATTTGAAATCACGAGGGATATGCCGCTGGAAGAAGTGGAAATCCAAACGCCTGTAAGCACAGCGAAAGTGAAAATGCTTTCTGGTAAAAAAGTGGGGATCGTCCCGATTTTACGTGCGGGCATAGGGATGGTGGACGGAATCATTAAGCTGATTCCTGCTGCAAAGGTCGGACATGTTGGACTTTACCGTGATCCTGAAACATTGAAACCGGTTGAATATTATGCGAAGATGCCAAGTGACTTGGCAGAAAGGGAATGCATTGTCGTTGACCCGATGCTAGCCACTGGCGGATCAGCCATCGAAGCGATCCATTCCATTAAAAAACGCGGTGCAGTCAATATTAAATTCATGTGTTTGATTGCAGCTCCAGAGGGTGTGGAAGCTTTAAAAGAAGCTCATCCTGATGTTGATATCTATATTGCGGGTCTTGACGAAAAACTGAATGAACATGGTTATATCGTTCCGGGTCTTGGAGACGCAGGAGATCGTTTATTCGGCACAAAATAAAGAAAGAAACTGAGGTGTCACGAATGAACAAACCGATTAAAGTCATGACCATTTTCGGGACGAGACCAGAAGCAGTCAAAATGGCTCCCTTAGTACTCGAATTTCAAAAACACCCAGAATATTTCAAGCCGATCGTTGCTGTTACGGCTCAGCATCGCCAAATGTTAGATCAAGTTCTCGAACTATTTTCCATACAGCCGGATTATGACTTGGACATAATGAAGGAAAGGCAAACGCTTGCTGACATTACAACAAGAGCATTGAATGGTCTTGATTCCGTAATGAAGGAAGCTAAACCAGATATTGTTCTCGTTCATGGTGATACAACCACAACGTTTGTTGCCAGTCTGGCAGCTTTTTATAATCAAATTGTCATTGGGCATGTAGAAGCGGGGCTGCGCACATGGAATAAGTATTCCCCCTATCCGGAAGAGATGAATCGACAGCTTACGGGTACGATGGCGGATTTGCATTTTGCGCCGACTTCGAAAGCCGAGGAGAATCTGCTGAACGAGAACAAGAAGGATAATATCTTCGTGACGGGAAATACGGCAACGGATGCTTTAAAAACGACTGTAAGGTCGACATATTCCCATCCGGTTTTAAATGGACTTGGAGAAGACAGGCTCATTTTGCTTACCGCCCATCGCAGGGAAAATCTAGGGGAACCCATGAGGAATATCTTCAGGGCCGTTAAGAGAATCATTGTTGAGCATGATGATGTTCAAGTGGTATATCCTGTCCATTTAAATCCGCTTGTTCAAGAATTGGCAAACGAAGTTCTCGGGGACGATCCGCGGGTTCACTTGATCGAACCGCTGGATGTATTGGATTTCCATAACTTCGCTTCTAGAGCCTTTCTGATTTTGACTGATTCTGGAGGAATCCAGGAAGAGGCACCGTCACTTGGTGTACCCGTCCTGGTTTTAAGGGATACGACCGAACGTCCTGAGGGGATTACGGCTGGAACCTTAAGATTGGCTGGTACTGATGAACAAACCATATATGATTTGGCACATGAATTGCTCACCGATCAAGAGGTGCACGAAAAAATGTCCAAAGCTTCAAATCCATATGGGGACGGAAATGCTTCGGTCCGCATAGCTGAAGCCATCCGTTACTATTTTAAGCAAGTGAATATGCCGCCAACTAGATTTGAACCATAAAAGAGGAAAAGCCATGCGCTTTTCCTTTTTTTATTTGCATACTCCAAGGTTGTTGAGAAAAGCTAACTGCTAAGGGGATGATTATGTTGGGAAAGAAAACGTTCATAGTGTTTGTTTTCCTTTTTATATTTATTTATCAATATGAAAAGGGCTTTGCAAAAGTCATACTGCCGCCTTTACCAAAACTATCTGAATCTAAGGAAGTAACGGTTGTTGTCACGATGGATAAGGCGTTTAATCGAAAAAAGATCGAAAAACTGCTTGAAAAATATCCATCTCTTCAATTACGGAATGTTTATTCGGTTGCCCTGGATGGATTTTCCCTTCATGGGAAAATGAATGAAATAGAACAACTTAAAAAGGAGGGTGGAATTCATGCAGTAACGGAAGTATCCGTTTATCAAGCCGTGTTGGATAAAAGTGTCCCATACATAGGAGGAGACAGGGTCAGGGGTTTCTTTGATAAGGAGAACCACCGGATCACCGGGAAAGGGATAAAGGTAGGGATAATCGATACGGGCATCGATTATACACATCCAGATTTGCAACGAGCTTATAAAGGAGGTAAGGATCTGGTTGATGGTGATGCAGATCCGATGGAAACCAAAAATCAAGGCGACCTGGATACATTGCATGGCACTCATGTGGCGGGCATCATTGCAGCCAATGGAAAAATGAAAGGCGTCGCACCTGAAGCGGAGATTTACGCATATCGAGCATTGGGGCCAGGCGGTTCTGGAGATACAGATCAAGTGTTGACGGCCATTGAGTCAGCCATGAAGGATAAGGTGGATGTATTGAACCTCTCTCTAGGTAATAACGTCAATGGTCCTGATTTACCTATCTCCCTTGCGTTGAATAAAGCTGTGGAAAGCGGCATTGTTGCCGTGACATCAAACGGGAATTCCGGTCCGGCTGTATGGACCGTCGGTTCACCCGGTACAGCGGAAAAAGCGATTTCCGTTGGGGCTTCGACTCCGCCCTTAAGGGTGCCGTATATGATTTACGGACTTGGATCAAAAAAGCATCAATCGCATTTAACCTTGTTTCAAGGCTCTAAAAAATGGAACCTGACGTTTTCCGAGGATGTCATATATGGGGGACTGGGTAATGAAAAGAACCTAAAGAATGTTCGGGATAAGATTGTGTTGTTGGAACGTGGCACACTTACCTTCCAGCAGAAAGTATCCAATGCAGAAAAGGCGGGTGCGAAGGGGGTAATTGTTTTTAATAATACGAGCGGGACCTTTACTGGAAGCTTGGAAAAAGAAATGAACATCCCGGCTTCTTCTATTAATAGAAGAGATGGATTGCAGCTCAAGCGAATCATGGAGCAAGGGCAGAGCAAAACCGTTCAATTTGTTTATAAGAACGAGCAGGATAGGCTCGCGGATTTCAGCTCCAGGGGACCGGTAACCGTATCATGGGGAATAAAGCCTGACGTATTGGCACCGGGAGTGGAAATTGAAAGCACCATTCCTAAAGGATATATGTCCCTGGATGGAACAAGTATGTCCGCACCGCATGTTGCAGGAGCATGCGCCTTAATCCTGCAAAAACACCCGGAGTGGACTCCTGATCAAGTCAAATCTGCATTGATGAGCACTTCCAAGCCATTGAGGAAAACAGCAAATCAATTGTATCACACATATGAACAGGGGGCTGGGCGCATCCAGGTCGACGAAGCGTTAAAAGCGGACACGCTCTTGAACCCAAGCTCATTGTCATTTGGGATGTATACAAAAAAAGAAGGAATTGAAGAGCATCATGAAACCATAGTCATAGAAAATACCAGTACGGAAATGAGGAAGTACTCATTCATGGTCCCATTAAAAGAGACGGGACTCACTTGGGAATTGCCGAAATCCCTTACTTTGAAACCGAAGGAAAAGAAACGGATAAAAGTCGGATTGCAGGTCAACCCCGCCAAGCTTAAAAAGGGAGTCTTTGATGGATACCTCATTATAATGGAAGGAACCAAAAGAATATCCCTTCCTTATTTATATGTAAAAGAAGAGCCTGATTATCCAAGGATAATGGGATTTGATTTTGGTCAAGGGGACCAGGAAGGCACATATCGATACGAAATGTATCTTCCGCGCGGGGCTGAAGAATTCGGTATTGCCCTTTATGAGGAAGATAGCTTGAAATTCGCTGGATATTTGGATTGGTCCAGATCGGCTCCTTCCGGTTTGATCAAAAAAGATGTATTGAAAAAGGACTTGCCTCCTAAAGGAGTGTATAAAGCGATAATCTTTGCAAGAAGGGGCGGAAGGGAAGATCGGATAGAAAAGACGTTACTTATTGAGTGAACAGAGGCTAATAAGTAAAATAAAACGGATGTCAATAGAAGAAAAAAGATAATTTGTGAACAATTCGTTAATAATTACAAACCTGTGACAAATTTCACTAACCACTCATTGACAATGATTCTAGCCTATTGTATGCTAACTAAGGATGTAAAATGAGAGGGGTTTCATACGTTAATAACGTGTCAAATAGAAGTAAGTTTTTGACCTTCTATTTGGACTTGTTACGGGCAAATTCTCCTAAGCTAAACAAGATACTACAATATTTCTAGGGAGATTACATGACAAAATGCTAGAATTGGAAAAGATGTTCAATAGGCAGCTAAAATACATGTTGTATTTAATGGGTATTTATCTACTTGGGGTGGTTTTCACTTCCCATGATTCAGTCTTCCAAGGATTATTGCTTGGAACTGCCTTCAGCCTATTTATATTCTGGTCAATGGTCAAAAAGAACAAGAAGTTCGCCCAAGAGGTTGCCGAAGGAAAGAAAACGCGCTCCCTTGGTAGTTTAACTAGAATGTCTGTAGCGGGTTTAGCTGCAATTATTGCATTGAGATATCCTGGTGAATTTCAGGTTGTCTGCGTGGTTGTGGGATTAATGACAGTTTACTTTGTCATTATGATAGATTATTTTATGCAAAACATACGTAGGTAGTAAAGAAGAGAGGTGAATACTGTTGAATCATGAAGCTCCTATGTGGGAATTTATGAATACCGGAATACATTTCAACTTGGCTAATGTTCTTATGATGACCATCGCAAGTCTCATTGTCTTCATTATTGCTGTAGCAGCAACTCGAAAACTTGCGATGAAGCCAACAGGTATCCAAAACTTTATCGAATGGGTTATGGATTTTGTGAAAAATATCATCAACAGCAATATGGATTGGCGTACGGGTGGTCAGTTCCTAATGTTGGGAATGACGTTAATATTGTACGTATTTGTTTCAAACATGTTAGGGTTGCCGTTCTCGATTGTAATAGGACATGAACTTTGGTGGAAATCACCTACATCTGATCCGGCAATAACTTTAACTTTGGCAGTTATGGTAATGGGTTTAACTCATTATTATGGTATCAAGATGAGAGGCATGAAAAATTATGCCAAAACTTATGTTCAGCCAATGGGTTTCTTGTTTCCGTTAAAGATTATTGAGGAGTTCGCTAATACGTTAACTCTAGGGTTGCGGCTTTACGGGAATATTTATGCGGGTGAGTTACTATTAACTTTACTTGCTGGACTAGGAACAAGTGGTGTTGTGGGTGCAGCCACTGCTGCATTACCGATGTTAGCTTGGGAAGGGTTTAGTATCTTTGTCGGCTCCATTCAAGCTTTTATCTTTACTATGTTAACGATGGTTTATCTTTCCCATAAAGTAAGTGACGACCATTAATTATAAATATTGTTCATTTAGAACATTATATTGATGAAAAAATAAAACAACATTTCAAGGAGGAAATTTATCATGACAGGTTCTTTAGGTCTTATAGCTGCTGCTATCGCAGTTGGATTAGGTGCACTAGGTGCGGGTATTGGTAACGGTCTTATCGTTGGGCGTACAATTGAAGGAATGGCTCGTCAGCCAGAAGCTCGTGGTATGCTTCAAACTACAATGTTCGTTGGTATTGCATTAGTTGAGGCACTTCCAATCATCGCTGTAGTTATCGCGTTTATTGTAATGGGTAAATAAGATAACTTGAAAAAGTTCAATAATGGCGAAGATGATCCAAGGAGACCCTTCGCCATTGCTCTGTGTTAAAGTGAACATTTATGGCAGTGATACTGTCAATCGAAAATACAGAACTTCAATAGTGAATCTCATGAAGGGAGTGAACCGAGCGTGTTAACAAGCAATTTTGTTCTTGGTCAAGTCCACTTTAATGGTGGAGATATCATATACCAGCTTGTAATCTTTATTATTTTGTTAGCGTTGCTTAAGAAGTTTGCATGGGGTCCGCTAATGGGCATCATGAAAGAACGTGAAGAGCATGTTGCGAATGAAATTGAAGCAGCTGAAGTTAGCCGAAAAGAAGCACTGAAATATTTAGAAGAACAGCGTGAAATCGTAAAACAATCTCGCACTGAAGCGGGACAACTTATAGAGAATGCTAAGCAGCAAGGCGAAGCACAACGCGAAGATATTATTAATCAAGCGCGTGCAGAGGCTGAACGTGTTAAAGAATCAGCAAAACGTGAAATCGTTCAAGAGAGAGAAAAAGCAGTTGCCGCCTTACGCGAGCAAGTAGCTTCATTATCTGTCATGATCGCCTCTAAGGTGATTGAGAAAGAACTTTCATCAGCTGATCAAGAAAAACTAATCAATGAATATATTCAAGAGGCAGGAGAAGGTAAATGAGCGATATAACTGTAGCAGGACGTTATGCTGTAGCTCTTTTCCAAATTGCGAAAGAGCAAAATCTCATTAACCAACTTGAAGAAGAGCTTCGCATAGTGAATGAAGTTTTCACAAATGATAAAGATCTATTAAGCTTCTTGGCTCATCCTAAAATGACTAGAGATGCAAAAAATACAATGCTTGCAAATGCATTTGCAAGTCTTTCGTCTTCCGTTCGAAACACTGTAATGTTAATGGTGGAGCGTCATCGTACAGATGAAGTGATTCCTATGGCACAAGAGTTCATTGAACTTGCGAATGAAGAAAATTCAGTTGCGGATGCGACTGTTTATACAGTAAATCCATTAACTGAAGCTGAAGCGGAGGCTGTGTCTTCAGCTTTTGCTGCAAAGATCGGCAAACGTAATTTGCGTATCACTAATGTTACGGATAGCAATATTCTTGGCGGTATCAAACTTCAAATCGGTAACCGTATTTATGACGGAACGATACGTGGGAAGCTTGATCGCCTTAGCAAACAACTATTAGGTTAATATTCACAGATAGGGGTGAAATTCATGAGCATCAAAGCTGAAGAAATCAGTGCGCTGATTAAAAAGCAGATTGAAAACTATCAGTCGGAAATTAAAGTAAGCGATGTAGGTACAGTAATCACTGTTGGTGATGGTATCGCTCGCGTTCATGGTTTAGACAATGCAATGGCTGGGGAGCTCTTAGAATTTTCTAATGGTTCAATGGGATTGGCACAAAACCTTGAGCAAAATAACGTAGGTGTTGTTATTCTTGGACCATTCAGAGACATTCAAGAAGGCAGTGAAGTACGCCGTACTGGCCGTATCATGGAAGTACCAGTTGGAGAAGAATTAATCGGGCGTGTCGTGAATCCGTTAGGACAGCCATTAGATGGTCTTGGTCCGATCGCTACAACAAAAACTCGCCCAATCGAAAGCCCTGCTACAGGTGTTATGGACCGTAAATCTGTTCATGAACCATTACAAACAGGAATTAAAGCAATCGATGCGCTAGTACCTATCGGACGTGGACAACGTGAGTTAATCATCGGTGACCGTCAAACTGGTAAAACATCAGTTGCGATCGATACAATCCTTAACCAAGCTGACCAAGATATGATCTGTATCTATGTGGCTATCGGTCAAAAAGAATCAACTGTTCGTGGAACTGTTGAAACACTGCGTAAAAATGGCGCATTGGATTACACAATCGTTGTGTCTGCATCAGCTTCTCAACCAGCACCACTTTTATACCTAGCGCCATATGCTGGTGTGACTATGGGTGAAGAGTTCATGTTCGCTGGCAAGCACGTTCTTGTGGTTTATGATGATCTTTCTAAACAAGCATCTGCATACCGTGAACTTTCCTTGCTACTTCGCCGTCCTCCAGGTCGTGAAGCATTCCCAGGGGATGTATTCTACTTGCACTCCCGTTTACTTGAGCGTGCAGCTAAATTGAATGACACTTTAGGTGCCGGTTCAATCACTGCGCTTCCATTTGTTGAAACACAAGCAGGCGACATCTCTGCTTACATTCCAACAAACGTAATTTCCATCACTGATGGACAAATCTTCTTGCAATCCGATTTGTTCTTCTCGGGTGTACGTCCTGCGATTAACGCTGGTCTATCCGTATCCCGTGTTGGTGGATCTGCACAAATTAAAGCGATGAAGAAAGTTGCTGGTACTTTACGTCTAGACTTAGCTTCTTATCGTGAATTGGAAGCATTCTCTCAATTCGGTTCTGATCTTGATGCTGCAACTCAAGCAAAACTTAACCGTGGTGCTCGTACAGTTGAAGTTCTAAAACAAGATCTAAACAAACCGATCAAAGTAGAAAAACAAGTCATGATTTTCTATGCATTGACTAAAGGTCATTTAGATGATATTCCAGTATCGGATATCCTTCGTTTTGAAGAAGAATACTATGTATTCCTAGATCGTTCTCATCCGGAATTATTAGATCACATTCGCACAACGAAAGGTCTTCCTGAAGATGCTGCTATCGTTGCTGCAATTAACGAGTTCAAAAAGAACTTCGTTATTTCTGAATAATAAGGTCTAACTAATTTATAAAGGGTGGTGAGAATGAATGGCCTCTTTACGCGATATTAAGTCTCGGATTACTTCAACGAAAAAGACGAGTCAAATTACAAAAGCGATGCAGATGGTATCTGCTTCTAAAATGAACCGTGCTGAAGCTAATGCTAAAGCATATGTTCCATATATGGATAAAATTCAAGAAGTAGTATCAAGTATTGCGAACGGAAGTACGGGTGCATCTCATCCAATGCTTGTCTCGCGTCCAGTTAAGAAAACCGGTTACCTGGTAATCACATCGGACCGCGGATTGGCAGGAGCATACAATAGTAGTATCCTTCGCCACGTTCATAAAACCATTCTTGAACGCCATAAATCCAATGATGAGTTCGTCATTATCGCAATCGGAAGGGTTGGCCGTGATTTCTTTGTCAGCCGTAACATGCACGTAGAGCTTGAAGTAACTGGAGTTCCTGATCAGCCTTCTTTCGCTGACATTAGCTCCCTTGCAAAATCAACAGTGAATTTGTATCTAAATGAACTGTGTGATGAGCTTTACATGTACTATAACCATTATGTCAGCCCAATCCAGCAGGATGTAACGGAAACGCAAGTCCTTCCGTTAGCTGACTTTAATACTTCCAATGCAGCAATGACTTCTTATGAATTTGAACCGAATGCAGAAGAAATCCTTGAGGTATTACTGCCTCAGTACGCAGAAAGTTTAATTTATGGTGCTTTGCTAGATGGTAAAGCAAGTGAGCACTCTGCACGTATGACTGCAATGAAAAATGCGACCGATAATGCTAAAGAATTGATTGATTCACTTTCATTGCAATATAACCGTGCACGTCAGGCCGCAATTACTCAAGAAATAACGGAAATTGTCGGCGGTGCAGCAGCTTTAGAATAAAAATTATTAAAGGGACGGTCGGACCGGACGATGCTTGGCCGTTCCATAAACTAGATTGTCGTTACAAGCAACGTTAGGAGGGAAAACGATGAATATAGGACGCGTTACTCAAGTTATGGGTCCGGTTGTTGACGTGAAATTCGAAGACGGACAACTTCCTAAGATCTATAACGCGTTAAGAATCGAAAATACAGCGTCTGGTACAGGACTAACTCTTGAAGTAGCCCTTCAACTAGGTGATAATACAGTTCGTACTGTAGCAATGTCTTCCACTGATGGTTTAACCCGTGGTGCAGAGACTGTTGATACAGGAGCTCCAATTTCCGTTCCTGTAGGTGAAGTAACACTAGGCCGCGTTTTCAACGTATTAGGGGAAAACATTGACCTATTCGAACCACTTACAGCAGAGGTGCGCCGTGATCCAATTCACAGACAAGCACCAACTTTTGAGGACTTATCAACAACAGTTGAAATTCTTGAAACTGGTATTAAAGTAGTAGATTTACTTGCTCCTTACATCAAAGGTGGTAAAATCGGTCTCTTCGGTGGAGCCGGTGTTGGTAAAACTGTACTTATCCAAGAACTTATCAATAACATCGCACAAGAGCACGGCGGTATCTCGGTATTCGCTGGTGTAGGTGAGCGTACTCGTGAAGGTAATGACCTTTTCTACGAGATGACTGATTCCGGTGTTATCAAGAAAACGGCAATGGTATTCGGACAAATGAACGAGCCGCCAGGTGCACGTATGCGTGTAGCTCTTAGCGGTTTGACAATGGCTGAATATTTCCGTGACGAACAAGGACAAGACGTTCTATTCTTCATCGATAACATTTTCCGTTTCACACAAGCAGGTTCTGAGGTTTCCGCCCTACTAGGACGTATGCCTTCAGCGGTTGGTTACCAACCAACTCTTGCTACTGAAATGGGCCAATTGCAAGAACGTATCACTTCAACAAATAAAGGTTCAGTTACATCCATTCAAGCGATCTATGTACCTGCCGATGACTATACGGATCCGGCTCCAGCTACAACTTTCGCTCACTTGGATGCAACAACTAACCTTGAGCGTAAACTTTCTGAAATGGGTATCTACCCTGCAGTTGATCCATTGGCGTCTTCTTCTCGTGCCCTTAGCCCAGAAGTCGTTGGGGCTGAGCACTATAAAGTGGCTCGTCAAGTGCAATCGACTTTACAGAAATATAAAGAACTTCAAGATATTATTGCCATCTTAGGTATGGACGAATTAAGCGAAGACGAAAAAGTAATCGTTCAACGTGCTCGTAGAATTCAAAACTTCTTGTCACAAAACTTCCACGTGGCTGAACAATTCACTGGTCAAAAGGGATCTTATGTACCAGTTAAAGAAACAGTCCAAGGATTCAAAGATATCCTAGCTGGAAAATATGACGAACTTCCAGAAGATGCTTTCCGTCTAGTTGGCCGCATCGAAGAAGTTGTTGCTAAAGCAAAAGAAATGGCTTAATTAAAGGGACCTAGGAGGGAATGAAATGAAGACCATTAAAGTCAATGTTGTTACTCCCGATGGCCCAGTATATGATGCAGAAGTTGAAATGGTAAGCACTAAAGCTAAAAGCGGTGAGCTGGGAATCATGGCTGGACACGTTCCAACTGTAGCCCCGCTTACCATTGGTGCTGTCCGTCTTAAAAATGGAAGCAACACAGACTATGTAGCTGTAAATGGTGGCTTCTTAGAAGTTCGCCCTGATGTGGTAACCATTTTAGCTCAATCTGCTGAAAGAGCTGAAACTATCGATCTTGCACGTGCTCAAGCAGCAAAGGCCCGTGCTGAACAAAGATTGCAGAACAATGATGGATCAAATGATGCCAAAAGAGCTGATTTAGCGCTTAAACGTGCAATCAACCGAATCCAAATTGCAGAAATGCGATAACTTTAATTGATGAAAACACCTGATCAAACCATTCGTGGTAAGATCAGGTGTTTTTTTATCCAGTTGGTTTTTGAAGATCATTGACATGGAATATCAGAATTAGGAAAAAATGTCGAATTATAGAGTAAAGTATTTTCCATTTTAAACCTTAACTCGTCGACATGCTTTTATCCTAATGTTATAATGTATACGCTTACATTTATTGCTTCATACCCCTCCTTTCACGTAGCTTCTAAAAGAATGTTACCCTGCATAATATTTATAACGTATCCAAACTGAAGACAAGCAAACTTAAATTGTAGCCATTTAACATGATATATCCATAAAGGGAGATGAACATGGGACAGCTGCATATTTACCAAAATAATTATTTAATTGTATTTGTTTTCCTTTGTCTCGGAATTTTATTACCTGTGATCGCTTTATTTCTTGGTAGACTGCTAAGGCCTTATAAACCAACAGATATGAAGTATATGACTTATGAAAGCGGAATCGAACCTTTTCAGGATTCAAGGGTTCAATTCAATGTCAGGTATTATCTATTTGGATTGATGTTCGTCATATTTGATGTGGAAACGGTTTTTCTTTACCCATGGGCGGTTGCCTATGATGAACTCGGACTGTTTGCATTGATTGAAATGCTGTTTTTTGTCGTGATCCTTATGCTAGGGCTAATCTATGCTTGGAAAAAGAAGGTGTTAAAGTGGAATTGAAGTTGGATGAACTTACCCCTAAAGAAATGGAAGAAATGCGCCACAGTATTTTCTTATCCACACTTGAACAAATAAAAGGCTGGGCTAGAAGTAACTCACTCTGGCCAATGACTTTCGGTTTGGCATGTTGTGCAATTGAAATGATGGGTGTCGGCTCCTCTCATTATGATTTGGACCGATTTGGTTCTTTTTTTCGGACATCCCCCAGACAATCGGATGTCATGATTGTTTCAGGAACGGTAACGAAAAAAATGGCTCCAATAATAAGTAGATTATACGAACAAATGCCAGAACCGAAATGGGTTATTGCAATGGGCTCCTGTGCAACTGCTGGCGGGCCTTATGTTCACTCTTACTCAGTGGTCAAAGGGGTCGATCAAATTGTACCTGTCGATGTATATATACCGGGTTGTCCCCCAAACCCAGCTGCACTTATTTACGGGATCAATAAATTAAAAGAAAAAATCCGTTATGAGGCGAAAACCGGAAAGCGGGTGATATAGATGAGTGAAAAGGAAGACTTAGCGAAACAAAAGGCAGAGGCCGCGGCCAGGGCGAAGGCTGTAGCATTGGCCCGAAAACAGGCGAAAGAAGTAGCGGCAGAAAAGCCGGAAGTCGACATGGATATAGCGAAGCAGAAGGCGGCGGCAGCGGCCAAGGCGAAAGCAGCCGCGCTGGCCAAAAAACAGGCGAAAGAAGAAGAAGCGGCAGAAAAGCCGGAAGGTGAAATGGATATAGCGAAGCAAAAGGCGGCGGCAGCGGCCAAGGCAAAGGCAGCCGCGCTGGCCAAAAAACAGGCGAAAGAAGAAGCGGCAGAAAAGCCGGAAGGTGAAATGGATATAGCGAAGCAGAAGGCGGCGGCAGCGGCCAAGGCGAAAGCAGCCGCGCTGGCCAAAAAACAGGCGAAAGAAGAAGAAGCGGCAGAAAAGCCGGAAGGTGAAATGGATATAGCGAAGCAAAAGGCGGCGGCAGCGGCCAAGGCAAAGGCAGCCGCACTGGCCAAAAAACAGGCGAAAGAAGAAAAAGCGGGAGAAAAGCCGGAAGGTGAAATGGATATAGCGAAGCGAAAGGCTGCGGCAGCGGCATTGGCCCGGAAACAGGTGAAAGAAGAAGCGGGAGAAAAGCCGGAAGGCGAAATCGATGCAGCGAAGCAAAAGGCGGCGGCAGCGGCCAAGGCGAAGGCAGCAGCCGCTGCCAAAGCGAAAGCGGCTGCTGCTGCGAAGAACAGGACAGCTGCACAGGAAAGCGAGGAAGCTGACACCCCTAGCGAAATTTCCGCAAATCAGTCGAAACTCGGTCAAATTGTTTCTGCTATTGAAAGCCATGTAGGACAAGGGGCATTATTAGAGAACTATATTAATAGACTATCAAAAGATGTACCCACTTTAGTGGCTAATCCGGATACATATTTCTCAATAGCCAAATTTCTGCGGTATGATGAACGACTTGACTTTTCGTATTTATCGGAACTTCATGGTACGGATTTTGAATCCCATATGGAAATCTATGTACATTTACACTCATTCAAAATGAACCAATCAGTTGCCTTGAAGGTGAAGCTTGATAGGGATACTCCCGTTATCCCATCATTGGTCCCATTATGGTCAGGTGCAAATTGGCCAGAATGTGAGGCGTATGATTTATTGGGCATTAACTTTTATGAACACCCTGATTTAAAGCGGATTTTACTTGGGGAAGATTGGAAGGGATATCCCCTTAGAAAAGATTATGAGCCTTATGATGTGGAGGTGTAAGCCCTATGTTAAGGACGGAAGAAATGCTTCTCAATGTCGGGCCGCAGCATCCGAGTACACATGGTGTTTTTCGGCTTGTCATCAAGATTGACGGTGAGATTATCAAAGAGGCTACACCTGTCATCGGGTATCTGCATCGCGGTACGGAAAAACTAGCGGAAAATCTGCAATATACTCAAATAATCCCATATACTGACCGGCTCGATTATCTGGCGGCAATGACAAATAATTATGTACTTTGCCATGCTGTTGAGACAATGATGGGGGTTGAGATCCCTGAAAGGGCAGAATATTTGCGGGTCATCGCAATGGAATTGGGCAGAGTTGCAAGCCACCTCGTCTGGTGGGGTACATACTTGCTGGATATAGGTGCGACGAGTCCTTTCCTTTACGCATTCCGAGAACGTGAAATGATCGTTAATTTATTGACTGAATTGTCAGGGGCACGCCTAACATTCAATTATATGCGTGTCGGAGGTGTGAAATGGGATGCTCCTGAAGACTGGATTGCGAAGGTTGCCGAATTTGTCCCTTATATGAGGGAGCAGCTTGCCGGTTACCATGAGCTTGTGACAGGGAATGAAATCTTTGTTAATCGGGTTAAAGGGGTGGGCATCTATTCGAAGGAAGAAGCCTTGCAGTATTCGCTTAGCGGTGCCAACTTAAGGTGTACAGGTGTGAAGTGGGATTTACGAAAAAATGAACCATATTCCATTTATGACAGGTTCACATTCGATGTTCCTACAAGGGAAGAGGGTGATGCCTTTTCACGCTATCATTGTAGAATGGAAGAAATCGAAGAGTCACTGAAAATCATCGAGCAGGCGGTTGAGCAATTTCCAGAAGGGCCGGTCCTTGCTAAGGTCCCTAAAATAATAAAGGTTCCTAAGGGTGAGGCATTTGTCCGAATTGAATCACCAAGAGGGGAAATAGGCTGTTATATCGCGAGTGAAGGGAAAAAGGAGCCATACCGCTTGAAATTCCGCAGACCTTCGTTTTATAATCTGCAAATTCTTCCGAAATTATTGGAGGGGGAAAATATGGCGAACTTGATAACGATTTTAGGTGCAATCGATATCGTGTTAGGGGAGGTGGATGGATAAATGATCAAGGATCTTCTCCACTCCGCTCCAAGCCTACTGAATTTTGGCATTTTTTTCGGTTTGGCAGTCCTGCTCCTGTTTGTCGTATTAGGGTTTGTAACCTATGGAATCCTTTCAGAGCGTAAAATCATGGGATTCATGCAGATGCGTGTCGGCCCAAACCAAATTGGAGGGAAATGGGGTCTTTTACAGACCGTTGCTGATGTTTTGAAACTTCTGATCAAGGAAGATACGATACCCAAGAAAGCTGATAAGCCGTTATATATTTTAGCTCCGGTAATTGCTTTTGCTCCCGCTTTCATGGTCCTTGCCACCTTGCCGTTCACCGATGCCTTCCAATTTGCTGATATAGGTGTCGGACTGCTTTATTATATGGCGATTTCCGGCATATCGACCATCGGCATCGTCACTGCAGGTTGGGCATCCAATAATAAGTATTCTTTGATTGGCGGAATGAGGGCAGCCGCGCAAATGATATCTTATGAGATCCCTTTGGTGATGTCGCTAGTGGGCATCGTCCTCATAACAGGCAGTTTAAACTTGAATGATATAGTCGCAGCCCAGGAAAAGGTTTGGTTCATTTTTCTTCAGCCGGTTGCGTTCATCGTGTTTTTCATTGCATCGGTTGCCGAGTTGAACAGGGTTCCTTTTGACCTTCCGGAAGCGGAATCCGAACTTGTAGCAGGCTATCATGTTGAATACTCTGGATTTCGCTGGGCCTTCTTTATGTTATCCGAATATGTGTATATGTTTGCAATGGCAACGCTAACCACTGTATTATTTTTAGGGGGATGGAATTCTATTCCGTTTTTGGATTTTATTCCGGCGGCCATCTGGTTCGGTCTGAAGTTCAGTGCCGTATTCTATATATTGGTCTGGATCCGTGTAACCTTTCCTCGGATAAGGGCTGATCAATTGATGGAATTCGGATGGAAAGTGCTGCTTCCGGTTGCATTGGCAAATATATTTTTGACGGCACTAATAAAAGAATTGCTTAACCTTTTTTAGAAACTTAAGCTGGTCGGAAAGCGAGGGATTTATATGCTTGGTTTAGCAAAAGGTTTAACCTATACATTAAAGAACTTGACGAGGAAAAAAGTGACCTATGACTACCCAAATGAGCCGCTTCCGCTCCCTGACCGATTTCGCGGAATCCAAAAATTCTATCCTGAAAAGTGTATCGTATGCAATCAATGCGTGACGATTTGTCCAACGGATTGTATTCAATTAACTGGTAAGAAACATCCGGACCCGTCGAAAAAAGGGAAAATCATCGAGACGTATGACATCAATTTCGAGATTTGCATTTTATGTGATTTATGTACGGAGGTCTGCCCTACAGAAGCGATCGTGATGACGAATCAATTCGAGCTTGCCGAGTATAGCCGTGATCATCTATTTAAAAACCTGGAGTGGCTGGATGAAAATGATGAAAATATCCGGAAGGTGAATAAAGTATGAGTTTGTCGGGTGAATTAATTGCCTTTATTGGTTTGGCACTTGTCGCGATAGTAGGCGGGGTGTTGCTGATTACCTTAACAAAAGTGGTGCACATGGTTATCGCACTTGTTTTTACTTTCTTGGGCATTGCAGGCATTTATATGTTGCTCTCGGCAGAGTTTGTCGCCATTGTCCAAATCCTTATTTATTCAGGGGCAATTACGATCGTGATGCTATTCGGGATTATGCTGACAAAACACCAGGAAAATGATGCACCGGCTAAAGGGGGCTGGGGGAATTTCTCCTTGCTGGCAGCGATTGCCGGATTTGCCGTAGCGGTGTATCTGGGGATTTATAATCTAGATATACCTGTACAGCCAACGGCGTTGCATGAGGAAAATACAAAGCAAATAGGAATCGAACTTTTTTCAAAATATGTAATTCCATTTGAAGTGATGTCGGTACTCCTGCTTGTTGCTTTAGTCGGTGCCATCGTATTGGCTAAAAAAGATGATGAGGAGGGAGATCGATCATGACGGGAGTTCCTTTGTCGGCTTATCTTGTATTGGCTCTCGTTTTATTTTGTATAGGGCTGTATGGTGCCTTGACGAAAAGAAATGCGGTCATTGTTTTGATTTCAATCGAGCTGATGCTGAACGCTGCAAATATCAATTTAGTGGCCTTCAGTAAATTCGGGGTAACGCCATCCATTACGGGTCAAGTTTTTTCCTTATTCACGATTACGATTGCTGCAGCTGAGGCAGCTGTAGGGCTGGCCATTCTAATGTCCCTTTATCGCAATCGTAAGACGGTCAATGTCGATGAAATGGAAATGATGAAGAATTGAAGGTTTATATAATTGAAGAAGGGGATTTGATACGATGATGGAGCACGCATGGCTCATACCGATCTTTCCACTCGTCACGTTTCTGGTTCTGCTTCTATCAGGCGGGCGGTTGCGGGAACGAGGCGCTTTTATAGGAATAATATGTACAGTGGCTTCGTTCGTTTTATCGTTGCTTGTCCTGATCGAGCGATTTAAAGAACCTACTTATAATATATCGATAGATTGGCTTTCCTTCGGAGGGACGCAACTTTCAGCTGGGTTCGAAATCAATCAGCTCAATGCCTTGATGCTTGTGGTCGTTTCCCTTGTCAGCCTGCTTGTCCAGATATATTCGAAGGGGTATATGAAGGGTGAAGTGCGATTCTCCATTTTTTATGCTTATCTGGGCTTCTTCACCTTTGCCATGCTTGGACTAGTCATGGCCCCCAATTTATTACAACTTTATATCTTCTGGGAATTGGTCGGGGTGGGGTCTTTCCTGCTCATTGGTTTTTACTTTTATAAACTGGAAGCTAAGGCTGCGGCGAAGAAGGCATTCATCATGACCAGGATTGGGGATGTAGGGCTATTAATCGGCATCATTCTACTATTCTGGGAAACAGGCAGCTTTGAATATGGAGAGATCTTTCAAGCCGTTCAGTCGGGCATGATATCAAGTGAAAAATTGACATTAATTGCTATTTTGATTTTTATCGGTGCGGTTGGGAAGTCTGGACAATTTCCACTTCATACATGGCTTCCGGACGCAATGGAAGGCCCGACTCCGGTTTCCGCATTGATACACGCAGCAACCATGGTTGCTGCAGGGGTATACCTGGTGGCGGCCATGTTTCCGTTATTCATGGCTAGTTCTGCTGCGATGCAGGTAGTGGCCATAACAGGTGGGATTACAGCCATACTTGCTGCAAGTATGGCCATAGTGCAAAAGGATGTTAAACGTGTATTGGCCTATTCGACCATCTCTCAGCTTGGTTTTATGATGCTTGCTTTGGGTACTTCGGGATATGTGGCCGGGGTGTTTCATTTAATGACCCATGCCTTTTTTAAAGCTTTGCTGTTTTTGGCAGCAGGCAGTGTTATTCATGCTATACATACACAGGATATGGAAAAAATGGGCGGCTTATGGCGCAAGTTGAATTGGACCGGTCCGCTGTTCTTGACTGGCACGTTGGCGATATCGGGGTTTCCGTTGCTCTCGGGCTTTTTCAGTAAAGATGAAATTCTAATGGCAGCTTGGGAGAATGGTAGTTATATATTGTTTGGTCTAGCGGTGGTTACCTCCTTTTTAACTGCGTTTTATATGTTCCGGCTGTTTTTCATGATGTTTGCAGGCGATTCACGCAGTCAGGCAGAACAGGTCAAGGAATCACCTTTCATCATGCTAATTCCCATGCTCGCATTGGCATTGCTTGCTGTAATCGGTGGGTATATCCAAACACCGTGGTTTGGAACTTTTCTTGGGGAATGGCTTGTGGAGGGAAATGAATCTCTTCTAGGCGCCAGCCATAGTGAGGGGCCCGTATGGATAATGTTGATGGCCGTGCTTGTGTCGCTGGCCGGGATTTACCTTGCTTATATGATATACGTTAAAAAGAATTTATCTCGGGAATGGCTTGTCAAAGAAAACTCCGAGGTATATAGGATTTTGGAAAATAAGTATTACATTGATGAGATTTATCATTTTACTGCAGGCTATGCAATCAAAGGCTTAAGTATATTCCTATCTTATATTGAAAGGTTCATTGTCGGTGGACTTGTTTCCACTGTAACAAGTTCAATAGAAGGATTGGGGAAAATAGGGTCTAAACTGCAAACGGGACAGGTACAGCAATATGGCATGATAGCCTTTTTGGGACTTGCGGTACTGTTGGTGATTTTTGCAGTAACTGGGGGGTATCTAAGATGAATGTCTATTTGCTCTCGCTTTTAGTGTTTTCACCGCTGCTGGGCATCGTGATGGTTGCCCTCATGCCGAAAAAAGAGGAAAGGACGATTAAACAATTTGGTTTTTTCGGAACACTGCCTCCCCTTTTCCTATCATTCTTTCTTTGCAGCCAATATTATTCGGGTGTGGCCCTATCCATATTTGACATTAAGTTGAATTGGATCAGGTTTGGAAATTTGGAGATGTATGATCCCAAGCTCTTCACGGTTGATTTTGAGTTGGGGCTGGATGGCTTAAGTCTCATCTTCATATTACTGACAACAATCATTTCATCACTGGCCGCAATCGCATCCATTTATATAAAAAAAGAATGGAAAGGGTATTATTTATTATTTTTGATCCTGGAGATTGGAATGCTCGGTGTCTTCACGGCAGAAAATTTGATCCTTTTCTTCATCTTTTTCGAAATGACTTTGATTCCTGCTTTCTTTTTGATTGGCAGATGGGGCTTTCTGGAGAGGGAGAAAGCTTCTTATAGTTTTCTGATCTATAATGGCATTGGTTCGGCTGTTTTATTGGTGGCCATTTTGATTTTGTTTGCCAGGACAGGTACGACCAACATTACAGCATTGACACAGATGATGACAATGGGCGGCGTTTCGCTTTTTGCACCCATATCCGGTTCGATGAAATATGGTTTATGTCTTGCATTTCTCGTGGCATTTGCGATAAAGCTGCCGGTCTTTCCCTTTCATAGCTGGATGGTGCGGGTCCATGCAGAAGCACCTCCATCCATAGTCATGATACATGCCGGTGTCTTATTGAAAATTGGGGCGTACGGAATCATCAGGTTTGGAATGGGGATATTTCCTGAACAATATAAAAGCTTGGCCTTTACCATAGTCCTATTTGGGGTCCTCAGTTTTTTATATGGTGCTTTTCTGGCATTGGTACAAACGGATTTCAAGCTCGTTTTAGCCTACTCATCAATCTCGCATATGGGTATCGTCATGATGGGGCTGGGAGCCTTGAATGAAGCGGGCATTCAGGGAGCTGTTTTTCAAGTCATCTCACACGGGCTAATTGCTGCCTTGTTGTTTTTCTTGGTGGGGGCGTTGTATGAGCGTACAGGGACCACGATGCTTCCTAAGCTTGGAGGGCTGGCCAAATCGATGCCGATTTTTTCAGGGTTTATGTTAGCTTCTGGGATGGCTTCACTCGGTTTGCCTGGCATGTCCGGTTTCATCAGTGAATTCATGGTATTTCTTGGCTTATTCAAGAGTCAGCCGTTGCTTGCGGCAATAGGGGTGATCGGGCTGGTATTAACCGCTGTTTATGTACTGAGGGCGGTCATGCTTATGACTTTCGGGAAAAATGATAGCTTGATAGAAAAAGAGAATTGGGACCTAAGGGGCTGGGAGTTTTTGCCGGTGTTGGTTCTTCTCGGTTTGATAATATCTGTTGGGGTATACCCAAATTTGTTAGGCGGGCCTCTTCAAGGAACGATTGAAGCCATGATGCTTGCTCTAGGGGGGCGATGAAGGATGGATTGGAACACGATGCTTTCTTATGATTGGGGAGCGATGATGCCGGAATTCATCATTCTTGGAACGACCATGATTCTTTCGATACTGGATTTATTCTGGCCGAAGCACTTTAATCGGAGAAAACTGGCATGGCTCGCGCTAACCGGAATCATTTTGGCATGTTTGTCACTGATTAGCCTGCTGTCCTTTGAGACAGTCAGTATCTTATCCGATACGTTCCGTTTAGATTCATTTGCAAAAGCTTTTAAGCTGCTACTATTATTCGGAGCTGCCCTGATCATCCTTCTGGCTGAAGGATATGAACCGCAAGAGGGGCTGCGGGAGCACCGGGGGGAATTTTATTATCTGTTCCTGACCGCTTTGCTTGGAGCGATGGTCATGTCCTCAAGCGGTGATTTGATCACGCTGTTCGTTGGACTGGAACTTCTTTCACTTTCATCTTATATATTAGTCGGAATGCGCAAGCATGATCGGAAGTCCAACGAAGCGTCCATGAAGTATGTGATAAACGGAGGCATTTCCACAGCAATCACCTTATTCGGGATGAGCTATTTATATGGAGTGACCGGTTCCGTCAATCTAGGCGAAATGAGCAGGACGATGGCTGCGATGACGGACGGGCAGCTGCAATACATCATGGGGCTCGCTTTCTTCATGGTATTTGTCGGTGTATCCTTCAAGATAGCTGCCGCACCGTTTCATATGTGGGCGCCGGATGTCTATGAAGGGGCACCGACACCGGTCGCAGCCTTCTTGAGTGTAATTTCGAAAATGGCGGGTTTCGTCATCATCCTGCGCCTTTTTCTTTCGTTGTTCCTAACGGCTTCCGGTGATACGTTCGGGGCGCTAGATTTTTTGGATAAAAATAATATTTATATAGCTTCATTGGCGGGGCTGACGATCATCATTGGAAATGTGGTTGCGTTAAGGCAGCAAAATTTAAAACGAATGTTTGCCTATTCAAGCATCGCTCATGCGGGTTACCTGCTTGTGGCGGTGGCAACATTGGGCGGGGGATATTTCCTGCTTGATACTGTCTGGTTTTACCTAATGGCTTATGTATTAATGAATATCGGTGTATTTGCAGTCATTCAGCTGCTCTCCAGTCAAAGTGGGTCCGAAGATATCAGCATCCTTGCAGGAATGGGGAGGAAATCCCCGTATCTTGCCATGGCATTCACCGTATTCATCCTGTCGCTTGCTGGAATTCCCGGGACGACAGGTTTCATTGGCAAACTCAATATTTTTCTTGGGACATTCATAACGGAGCCTGGACATTTCGTCCTTGCGGGAATCATGATTGCAGGTACCATTGTGTCCTATGTGTATTATTTCGGATTATTGGTGCAGGTCTTTTTCCGACCGATTCATTCAGAGAAGGTCATTAAAATTCGTCCGAGTCTTCACATCGTATTGATCATATGCGTAATAGGCACCATACTTTTCGGGGTGGCGCCAAATATTGCCTTTGATTTTATTCATGATCAATTTGGTGATTTTACAGACTTTATTTCGAGTAAATGATATAATGCCTGTATCAGAGGCTTGTTCCATTGGATCAAGCCTCTATTTACAGTTTTAAAAAGATATTTTGCAATTCTTCCTTTTTAATTCCAAATATGAAGGGGTTTTGTGTTAGAATAGAACTCGGGTGTCTTTTAGGAGGTATGTACATGTTTTCAGCAATGGGACAGCAGGCTTTGACAGGAATAATTGCACACTTGTTTTTCATCGCAGTTACCTGGTGGGCTTTACAGGCATTACATTTTGATAAAATGTTAAGATCCAATTCGGTCATCAAGGCCAGGGTATTATATATTTTATTAACGGTTGCCATCGGTTCAGTTGTAAGTAATTTCTTCCTCGACTACCTGGGATTTGCAAACCAACTTCCGTATATGTTTAGTAATGACTGATAAGCTGTAAGAATATTCTTATAGCAAAATATGATTCTACTCTTGTATTCGCTATTGCTTCCTGCAAGTTTAAGGGGAAGGTGTCACCAATTGTCGGAAAACTCGAAGTATGATCTCTCTCCTTATGGAAAGAATGTGTAAAAGGGGAGGGATTTAACATGTATTTTTTAAATAAAAAAATGTTAACATACATAGTATTTCTCGGTTTGACGGTGATTTTAATTGGGAATAGTACGATTGTGGCAGAAAGTAAACCAGATATAGTTAAAATGGTGGGACTGTTACAGGAAGATAAAGATTTAGACATAGGGGATTGGTCTGTACTCACTAGAGAAATAAATAAAGAGATTACAACTAAACAAGAGTTTGAAAGCGAAGTTACAGCTTTAAAACGAAAATACCCTCAATTTCAATGGCATCGGAAAGATGATGCTTCCGGCTGGAAAGCTGAGGCATTAACTTACAATGTCGATTCAGGTCTAACCGAGTCTATCAAAGTAATGACAACGGAAGAGAAATTTGATAAAGTTACCTATGTTATTTACGAAGTGAAGGGGAAAAAGTGGAAGAAAGCCAATAATGCCTTTTTTACCGCTACGTTCCAAAACAGGGTGAATGACCTATTTATAGGAACTCCTACAATTTTTTCTTGTATTAAAGGGTCTATCAATGATAATATGGATTCGGTTTTAAACCCTAAAACTGAAGACCTGTTAGATATGTTCCAAGCAAGGGAAATTGAGAGTGTGCACGAAACAAACTTTACATCTATATCTGCACATTCAACTTTGTTTAAACAACCTTTGACAAAAGAAAAATTAAATTTGCAGTTTGGGCTACGGACAGAAGGATTGGGTGACCGAACGAACTTTGTAGTTGGCACACCAATCATAACGTTTGAATATTAATATAGAGAAAATGGACGCGGAGGGGAATACTTTTGGAAAAAATCATCGTCCGCGGCGGAAAAAGGCTTAGCGGGACAGTTAAAGTAGAAGGTGCTAAAAACGCCGTTTTGCCAGTTATCGCTGCAACATTATTAGCAAGTGATGGGAAAAGTATCATTAAAGATGTTCCTACGCTCTCCGATGTATATACAATCAATGAAGTATTGCGCAACTTAAATGCAGATGTTGCCTTTCATGACAATCAAGTAACTGTAGATGCATCAAGAGAGTTATTAGAAGAAGCACCATTTGAATATGTACGTAAAATGAGAGCTTCCGTTTTAGTGATGGGCTCATTACTAGCAAGGAATGGCCGGGCCCGCGTTGCTCTTCCTGGTGGCTGTGCCATCGGATCACGTCCTATCGACCAGCATTTAAAGGGCTTTGAAGCGATGGGAGCAAAAGTGAAGGTCGGCAATGGTTTCATTGATGCCGAGGTAGAAGGCAGACTTAAGGGTGCAAGAGTGTATCTTGACTTCCCAAGTGTTGGTGCCACCGAAAACATCATGATGGCTGCTACGCTTGCTGAAGGTATTACGATTCTTGAAAATGTGGCCAAAGAGCCTGAAATTGTAGATCTTGCGAATCTCCTTAATAAAATGGGTGCCAAAGTCAGAGGTGCCGGTACTGGTACGATGAGAATCGAAGGTGTCGATAAATTATATGGCACTGAACATACGATTATACCTGACCGTATCGAAGCTGGTACATTCATGACAGCGGCCGCTCTTACTGGCGGCAATGTTCTTGTTCAAGGAGCTGTACCTGAACACCTTACTTCCCTTATTGCTAAAATGGAGGAAATGGGCGTTAAAATTCTTGAAGAAGAAGATGGATTACGCGTTATCGGTCCAAAAACCTTGAAGGCCATTGACATCAAAACAATGCCGCATCCTGGTTTCCCGACTGATATGCAATCGCAAATGATGGCATTATTACTGCGTGCTGAAGGAACAAGTATGATTACGGAGACCGTTTTCGAAAACCGTTTCATGCATGTTGAAGAATTCCGTCGCATGAATGCCAATATTAAAATAGAAGGCCGTTCCGTTATCGTTAATGGTCCAACTAACATTCAAGGTGCTGAAGTAGCTGCAACAGATTTACGTGCCGCTGCAGCGCTCATCCTGACTGGATTGGTTGCAGATGGCATTACACGTGTTACAGAATTAAAGCATCTTGACAGAGGATACGTGAATTTCCATGGTAAATTGGCATCTCTAGGTGCTGATGTGGAACGTATTAACGAAGACGTGCCTGCTGAAACAAAAAAAATTGCAGATTTAAACGCATAAGTAGCTTATAAAACCATTCACGTTCGAGTCTCCGAACCGTGAATGGTTTTTTTTATCATGTTCCGTATTCTTGGCCGACAGTTAAATAGTTGTCGCTTTTCTATTCATAAATGCTTGTCCTTCGACATACATTTGTTATGTAAAGATACCTGCTGGATACGATAATACGGCAGAGAACAAGTGTAGGGAGGCTCAGGAATTTGAAAGCAATCAAACCGATGGTCGTACTATTCATAGCAGTAGCATTCGTAATTATCATGATTCCAGCAGTGCTTGTGCTTCCATTTTCAAATGATAAGACAAGTGGGCAGTTAACCGAGCAGTTGGAAAAGAAAGGGAAGAGTGAGGGCAAAGAGGTAGCGGCAAATGAAATGAGTTCCGTAGAAGTTGCCGTTTACCGCACATCAGCAAAAAGGATTGAAAAACTGCCGATTGAATCGTACTTGAGTGGTGTGGTTGCAGCTGAAATGCCAGCAGATTTTGAAGAAGAAGCGCTGAAAGCACAAGCGTTGACGGCGAGAACCTATATTGTCAATCAGCTCATAAGCGAAAGTCGATTAGGCTTGCCCGATGGTGCCGATGTAAGCGATACGGTCATGCACCAAGTTTATAAGAATAATGATGAGCTGAAAAAACAGTGGGGCTCTGATTATAAATGGAAAATGCAAAAAATTAACAAGGCCATAAAAGAAACGGCGGGTCAAATCTTAACCTATGAAGGAAAACCGATTACTGCCACTTTTTTTTCGACAAGCAATGGCTATACGGAGAATTCAGAGGACTATTGGCAAGCTGAATTCCCCTATTTAAAAAGTGTATCCAGTCCATGGGATAAAGAAGAATCACCAAAGTTTTATAATAAAGTAGTAGTCGCTACTGCAGATTTTGAGAGAAAATTGGGTGTAAGTCTTTCTTCGGGAACATCCATAGGAACTGTCATTGAAAGAACATCAGGTAATCGCGTAGGTGTAGTGGATATCGGAGGAAAGAAAATGACAGGAAAACAGATTCGTGAGAAGCTCGGGCTGACATCTTCCGATTTTGACTGGGAGCGTCAAGGCAACCGGATTGTGATTACGACAAAAGGATCTGGACACGGAGTTGGAATGAGCCAATACGGTGCTAATGGCATGGCCAGGGAAGGGAAAACCTATGAAGACATCGTGAAGTATTATTATAAAGGCGTCAAAGTTCAGTCTTCAAGTAAGTGGCTGAATACGATGACGGCAAAAAAATGAGAGATGGGAATTCCCATCTCTCATTTCTTTTCGTTTAATTTTTCTATAAAGGTCAAAAAGCCCCGTTTACGCTTGAAATAATGATATTGGACATGAAAATAAACTGCAGCTACCCCAATGATATCTTTAATGACATCTATTATGCTGGAGGAGCGGTACGGGACGAAAGATTGATGGTATTCATCGATCACTCCATAAAGGCAAGCTACAAGGGCAGCCAACAGGCTTAAACCAGGTCTCAGTTTTTGGTGTGCAGCAAGTGCCGAAACAAATAATATATACAAAAGGGCAAATTCGACCAAATGAAGTGCCTCTTTGATAAATCGGTCAAATGACGATGAGGGAAGATCAAGAATCATATCATCGGGGTTGCTCGACATTATCCAAATGGCAATCATATATAGAAAAGGCAATAACGTTAACACAAGTTTAAAAGCTTTTTTCATGATTTAAACATCCTTCAACAGTAAGATACCAAACATTTTACCATTCTACGAATAAAATCGGTTTCATTTCCACAAAATAAATCTAAAAAAATTTTTTCCTGAATGTATATAATTTTAACAAAATGTTCAGAATGATTGCTGAGGTGATTAATATGAGAGAGGAAGAAAAGAAACCAACTTCCACAATCCGACGTATACTAAAACAACGTTGGGCATTATCAGCAATCTATATCGCAAGTGCAGCCATAATCTTAGCCGCGGCCTTCTTATTACAAAATAGTTTTAATGATTCAGCTAAAGATGGCAAAGAGGAATCGGCTGAAACAGGAAAAAACTATGGTGAGCCTTCTGTAGAGGTTAATAGCAATCTTGAGACAATCAAGATGCCTGTGGCCGATGCAGACAAATCGGTTATCAAGAAACAGTTTTATGATGTGAATGCGGATGAAAAGGCACAAGAAGAAGCATTGGTTTTCTACAACAATAGATATGAGCAAAACAAAGGTATAGACATTGCAATGGAAGATGGAAAGTCTTTCGATGTAAAAGCTTCCTTAAGTGGAAATGTAACGAAAGTTCAAGACGATGCGTTACTTGGAAATTTAGTTGAAGTAGAGCATGAAGATGGTGTTGTTACTCGTTATCAATCTGTTAAAGACATTAAGGTTGCAGTCGGTGACAAAGTGAAACAAGGACAATCAATTGCTACAGCCGGAAAAAGCCAAATCAATGAAGAGGCTGGCGTACATGTCCACTTCGAAATCAGAAAAGATAACATTGCGTTAAACCCACTTGATTTTGTAGATAAACAAGCTTCTGCGATTCAATCTGCAACTGAAGCTGATAAAGAAGAAACACCTGCAGTCGAAGGATCAGAAGCTGACAAAGAAACACCTGCAGTCGAAGGGTCTGAAGCTGATAAAGAAGAAACACCTGCAGTCGAAGGATCAGAAGCTGACAAAGAAACACCTGCAGTCGAAGGATCAGAAGCTGACAAAGAAGAAACGCCTGCAGTTGACGAAACTGACGAGAGCACTGATTTAGAGAGTGGCACTGATGAGGAAGGCTCTGTCCCTGGTGAAGATACAACTGAAGAAAGCGATTCCTTAAAAGATTCGTTAAATCAATCTAATTAAGATTAAGATTTTTAATAAAATCAAAACAAAAACCTAGAGCGTTACGAATGACAACAACTGAAAATTTGGTAAAAGGAGGCCGTTCACTTTGAACGGCTTCTTTTTTTCTTTCGGGGAAATATTGGCCAATATGCTGAAACCTTCGAATTTCTGACAAATTTCTCGGGAAATAATTTACGTTTAATGAAAATAAACAGATGAAAAATCAGAAATAAATCCAAACCTCCTGTCCCATTAGGCATATATTCTTAACCAAGCTAATAAGATGTTATAAACCATGCAAAGAGAGTGTTTGAGGTGAGGAATCGTTTATTACAAATTATCTAATAGGTGAATAATTCTATCTTTCATTGTTTATAGGGCAGCGGTATTCGATTCGAAAAATACGAATCTCATTTCACACTTCTCACATCCAATTTGGGGAGGTCGAGTGGTGTGCACGATTACATCAAAGAAAGAACTATCAAGATAGGAAAGTATATCGTGGAAACTAGAAAAACAGTCCGCGTCATTGCAAAAGAGTTCGGAGTCTCTAAAAGCACAGTGCATAAAGACTTAACTGAGAGGCTGCCAGAAATTAATCCTGATTTGGCTAACGAAGTGAAGGATATATTGGATTATCATAAATCCATTCGTCACCTTAGAGGTGGAGAAGCGACAAAATTAAAATACAAACGTTCTGAAAGAGAAGAAGAAATCGTTAAATGATACTTGAATCATTCCGGCAATTGGAAGTGAATCGGGCTATCGGGGAATGAATAAGGGGACATGAAAGTGAGTGTCAGCTTTTTCTTAACCTTGATGCGGTTCCATGCCGGATTTTTTTAATGGGAAAATACGGTAAGGTAGTACATAAGGCATTGATTTTTTTTACATATTGTAAAAATAGGAAATAATAGTCTGTATTAGTGTTTATTTATAATTCATACTTACTTGTGTCAATGCAATATGGTAAAATAAACAATTAGGACAGAAGTAGGTTATATGTGAGGATATTCAAGGAGGATTTAAGAAATGTTTGCTAGAGATATTGGGATAGATCTTGGAACAGCCAATGTTCTTATACATGTCAAAGGTAAAGGAATTGTGTTAAATGAGCCTTCGGTAGTCGCGATTGATAAGAATACGAACCGTGTTCTTGCCGTCGGGGAAGAAGCTCGAAAAATGGTAGGCCGTACTCCAGGAAACATCATCGCAATCCGTCCTTTAAAAGACGGTGTCATTGCAGATTTCGATGTAACAGAATCGATGCTTAAGCATTTTATCAATACATTGAATGTGAAAGGCTTTCTTTCAAAGCCTAGAATTTTAATTTGCTGCCCGACCAACATAACAAGTGTCGAACAAAAGGCGATTAAAGAAGCTGCCGAAAAAAGCGGCGGGAAGAAAGTATACCTTGAAGAAGAGCCGAAAGTGGCCGCAATCGGTGCCGGTATGGATATTTTTCAACCAAGCGGCAATATGGTCGTAGACATTGGCGGGGGTACAACGGATATTGCCGTTCTTTCAATGGGGGATATCGTTACATCTTCATCCATTAAAATGGCCGGTGACAAATTCGATAATGAAATATTACATTATATCAAGCGGAAGTATAAGCTCCTGATTGGTGAACGTACAGCGGAGAACATTAAAATCCAGGTTGCAACCGTCTTCCCTGGATCTCGTAATGAAGTCATCGATATCCGTGGGCGTGATATGGTATCAGGATTGCCTAGAACCATTTCGGTCAATTCTGAAGAAATTGAGGAGGCACTTCGCGAGCAGGTTTCCATCATTGTACAAGCTGCAAAAAGCGTACTTGAGCGGACGCCGCCAGAGCTTTCTGCTGATATCATCGACCGCGGCGTCATTTTAACAGGCGGGGGAGCCTTGCTTCACGGGATTGATTTACTTCTTGCTGAAGAACTTAAGGTCCCGGTACTCGTTGCCGAGCGGCCAATGGATTGTGTAGCAATCGGAACAGGTATCATGCTTGATAATATGGATAAATTGCCACGGCACAAATTCAACTAAAAAGCGGGTGGAAATCCGCATCATAAGATAGGGGTCTAAGGTTCAGACAAACGTGAGGCATAGTGAAAGTGCGTGCAGTTCCAGTACTGATGAGCAATAGGCCCTCTTCTTTTAGTCGAGAATTTAACACCATTCCTTTAAATTTGACCTAGCCTACGATATGACAAATTCTTCTGCCTAATGCTTCTCCTTTTCCTTAAGATACTGATGTTCATGACCGATAAGATAGATATGAGATATTGAACGGATAAGTTATGTAGATTGGGGAGTGAAGAAGATGTTAAGAGGTTTTTATACGGCTGCTTCCGGGATGCTTGCACAGCAAAGGCGCACGGAATTACTCACAAACAATATGTCCAATTCGAATACAACAGGGTATAAAGCGGATCAATTGAGTGTAAGGTCTTTTCCGGAAATGCTCATAAGCAGCATGGGTGGTGAAACGGTTCCCACGGAGAGAAAATTGGGCATGTCCAGCTTTTCCCAGGTTGGGGGGCTAAGTACGGGTGTTTACGTACAGGAGGCGAATCCTTTATTTACCCAGGGAACATTGGAGGAAACCCAGCTTGATACGGATATTTCCCTTGTTGATGAAAACCTACCGATCAATGAGGAAACGGGTCGGCAAGGCTCGGTGTTTTTTACTGTCCAGGATGGCGATGGTGCTATCCGTTATACGCGTAACGGCAGTTTCACCCTGGATGGGCAAGGTTATCTGACTACGCCGTCCGGTCATTATGTATTGAACGAAAATAATGAAAAGATCCAGCTTGATAGCGATCGATTCACAGTAGCGGAAAACGGTGTTATTTTAGAAGGAAATGTTCAAACCGCACGTTTGGGGATCTGTTATTCGGATGATCCGTCATTACAGCTCATGAAAGATGGCGAAGGTCTATATAAGGCTGTGAATGATGGGGATTTACCTAGCGCATACGCGGCTGCGGATGTCGGTTTTTCTACTAAGCAGGGCTTTCTTGAAGGCTCCAATGTTGACCAATCGAGAACGATGACAGAAATGATGTCGGCATACCGCTCTTTTGAAGCGAGTCAGAAGGTGCTTCAAGCCTATGATAAAAGTTTGGATAAAGCGGTCAATGAAGTTGGCAGGCTTTAATTGAGCAGTAGGTGAAATTCGGAAATTTGAACTGTAAGGGGAAAAACCATGAACCGGACGATGATGACGGCGACGAATACGCTGAACCAACTTCAAAGTAAAATCGATCAAATAAGTAATAATATCGCGAATGTGGACACGACAGCCTTCAAAAAGACCCAAACGAGTTTCAATGACTTATTGACACAGAGTTTCAATAATCAACCGAGTGAGACCAAGGAAAAGGGAAGGTTGACCGCACCTGGCATCCGGCAGGGAACAGGTGCTATGTTAAGCCAATCTAAATTGGTGCTTTCACAGGGTGCCTTAAAGACGACGGACCGCAACCTTGATGCAGCATTCACCCGGGATGACCAATTCTTCACCGTAAGCGTTCAGGACGATAATGGGGTCAATACAAGGCTTACAAGGAATGGTGCCTTTTATTTATCCCCTAATGCTAACGATCAAATGATGCTTGTTACCTCTGCTGGACATAAAGTACTTGATGAAAATGGTGAACCGATCCTCATAGAGGGAAATATTAAAGGCATTAAGATTTCGGAAAATGGCTTATTGATAGTGGATACGGAAGAATATGGCGAGAAGAGTTTTGGGCTCGGAATAGTCTCGGTCAAGAAACCGCAATTTCTTGACCGGCTAGGCGGGAATTTACTTGGCCTGCCCAAAAACTTCAATGCCTTGGGTGTTACGGAAGACGATATCATGACTGCATTAACAGGGGATTCCCGCAACCAGGCAGCAGTCCGTCAAGGTACTCTGGAGTCCCCGAATGTCGATCTTTCCAAAGAAATGACGGATCTAATCAATGTTCAGCGGTCTTACCAATTTCAATCCCGGGCGGTAACGATGGCAGATCAAATGAGCGGATTAGTCAATGGAATCCGTTAAGGTACCTGGTAAATAAAATGTCTCCCTGCGGAATTAGAGCAAATCGGTTATAATGAATTCATAACAAGAGAAATCATTCGTGCCGACCATTTTGCATAGCTGCTGAATTTCTGGCGTATCGGGGAAATCAGTCGGCGAGTTTTCTTAAAAGGAGCTTTCACATTCTATATGGAACAAAATCGTGTAATGAGACAACAAATTGAAGAAGAGATAAAGGAAGTTGAGGCGAAACCGAATCGTAGGATCAAGGTCCGTCTTTTGCCAATTTGGCTTCGTTTACTCATTGTTATCGGATTGATTTTCATTGCTGTATTATCCGGGGCACTATTAGGATATAGTGTGATTGGCGGAGGACATGCAATGGATGTTTTCCAAAAATCCACATGGACCCATATTTTTGATATAGTGAACAAGGGCGCGTAGTTCCATGTTTTTTTGAAGTAGTTGCTGTCGTTAACGGATTTATATTTCATGGCAACTACGCCTCTGTCTAGATGACAGGGGCGAGTTTACGTTATGTTTGAAATATTTAAGTCATAGGAGGAACAAGTATGCTAGATATCACACAAATAAAGGAAATTATTCCGCATCGTTACCCATTCTTATTAGTCGACCGGATCATAGAAATTGATGAAGGGAAAAGAGCGGTTGGATTGAAGAATGTCTCGGCAAATGAAGAATTCTTTAATGGCCATTTCCCCGATTATCCAGTTATGCCTGGAGTTTTAATTGTAGAGGCCTTAGCGCAGGTTGGCGCTGTAGCCGTCTTGAAACAAGAAGAATATAAAGGCCGGCTTGCATTTTTCGCTGGGATTGATAATTGCCGCTTTAAAAAGCAAGTTAAACCAGGTGATCAGCTGCGTCTGGAAGTGGAAATAGTGCGTATGAGAGGTTCAATGGGTAAAGGGAAAGCAGTTGCAACGGTTGATGGGGAAACAGCATGTGAAGCCGATATCATGTTTGCTTTTGGTGACAAATAAGATTCTTTTTCCTTAACTATATATTTCAAAAAGAGGTTTAAGGAATCGTGAAGCGGTGTATATAAAAAGCACTGCATTGCTTTTTTAAAGCAAGAGCGGTTTTTAGATCTTTCTATTCTCCCTTTGAATGCCGGACATTTTTATGTCCGGCATTTTTTAATGTTTAATTCCAAATAGCAGATTTTCTTTTTAAATTTAAAATAGGACGCAAGTTATTTTCATATTCGGGCAAAATACCTAATGATAAAGAAAGAAGGGAGGTTGCCAAAAATGATGAAGAAAATTTTTGCACTACTTGGGGGATCTTTATTATCTATTATGTTCCTTGCTGGATGTGGAAATAATGATGATAATGATAAAAATCCCGCACCAGAAGATGATAACAACATCATAGAAGATGATAACAATGACAATGGTGTAAATGATAACAACGGTACAGATGATAACAACGATAACGATGATGGCGTGCTTGATAACGACAACGACAACGATGATGACATCCTTGATAACGACGATAATAACGTCGATGATGATGCAGATGACTTGATTAAAGACGATGATAAAAATGACGACAAAAATAAGTAATTAGCACAGAATGAGAAAGACTGCTTAGGCAAAAAAGGATTAATATCCTTATCCGTCTAAGTCAGTCTTTTTTATGTGCATTCGATTTGGGGATGGAAATTAAGGGAAGGGTTTTATTTATTAGTTGCTAATTTAGGCTTTGAGCGGATTTTTTGCTTGAACTCTTTTATAAGTTCATCGCCGACGAGACCTTTTTGGACCAAATCTTCAAGAAGGAGTTCTGCATATTTGCTCCGTGTTTTTTGGATGTGACCAACAAATAAAAGGCTATAATGAGTGCCCACTTTTCTTATTGTACGTAAAACAGTTTGAAACAAAGCCGGTTCATTGTCCTTTTTGGTAATGACTGCCTGGATATACACCTCTCCGTCTATATCGGGAAGTGAGGGTTCAAGCTCTTTGAAATGTTTTTCTTCTACAAAGGCTTCCAGTAACCATGATCTAGCATCGTTTTCTTTATTTATGATCAATCCATCTGTTAATGCAATATCAATCAAGTTTAAATTTTCAGTAACAATTTGCAACGAGATCAATTTGAATGATTTCATCTAATTCCTCCGTTTCTTGCAAGAAAGAGCGGCGATTACCTCTCTTATACGTAATTTTTAAAGGGTACATATCGATTAATCCTTTTAAAGGTAATTATATCATACTAAAAAAAAGTCTCTTAGAGAAATGAAAACCCAACATTTGTCTAAATTATGAAGGATGGAATAAAAATTTGCAAAATATTTAATTTTGTTAACTATTCGTTTTTTACCTGATTTTAATCACTAAAAAATGTTTTTGCACCAATCCAAACGACTTTTTATGAAGAAAAATGGTGTAATAAAATCATTTCCTCCATTTTTTAATCGGTGGAAGAAAGCGTATGATTAAAATAATTAAAGAGGAAGGAGTGAAACAATGATTAACCAAGTTACCCTCGTCGGCAGGCTTACGAAGGATCCAGAATTAAGATACACACCTGATGGCAAGGCTGTTTCCAATATCACATTAGCAGTCAACCGGAACTTCCGTAATACTGTCGGTAACTATGAGGCAGACTTTGTACAGTGTATCATATGGAAAAAGTCGGCTGAAAATACTGCTCAATATTGTAAAAAAGGAGCCATAATCGGCATAACTGGCAGAATACAAACAAGGAGATACGAAAATCAGGAGGGTAAATATGTATATGTAACTGAAGTGGTCTCCGAGAGGGTTCAATTCATCGGAACTAAACAAAATGATGGAAAGCCCAAGGATTTTGAACATATTGGTTTATAGTGTTACGTGAAGGTTGGGCATGCTAGCTTGCTTAACAAAGAATTGTGTTTCTAAGAAAATGTAAGATTTAAATTCGATACACAAAAAAGTATTTATATGACCATAATGAATAACCAATGCAAAGAATTACAGGGATTTTTTATGAAACTCGGCAGTAGCATATAGAATTTTTCTTCATCCATTCAATCCCCAAAGCTAATATAGCTTTTTCTCCGCAGTAAACCCCGATTTACCCTCAAAAAAATTGAGTTATATGATTTCCCCCTTGAAAAGACTGCAAATAAGCAGTCTTTTTTTTGTGCCAAAATGTGTGTAAATAGAAAAAAATAAAAAATAATTCTGTTAAATTAGAATTTTTAGAAAATATATTGTAATATTTTAATTTTGATGCAATAATAAACCCAATAATATAATGGAAAATAAGTTATATATAGGAAGTGATTTGATGGACGAACCAATTATTAAGGTTAATGGGCTTCGAACCAGTTTTCGTACGGACGATGGGGTGATCCCTGTCGTGAATTCAATCGATTTTCATGTCAATCCTGGTGAGGTTTTAGGGATTGTAGGAGAATCGGGATGCGGAAAAAGCGTAACTTCTCTGTCCATCATGGGTCTTGTTTCTTCACCGGCTGGTAAGGTGGAGGGGGAAATCCTTTTTAAAGGAGAAAACATCGCAAATGCCTCTGAAGCGAAAATGAGAAAAATTCGCGGAAATGATATAGCGATGATATTTCAGGAACCGATGACAAGCTTGAATCCCGTGTTCACTATTGGCGAGCAGTTGGTCGAGACGCTTCGGATACATAAAAAATGGAATAAAAGGCAGGCACGAAAAAGAGCGGTGGAAATGTTGAAGTTGGTTGGGCTTGGCCGTGCCGAGGAATTGCTCAAAGAGTATCCGCATCAGCTTTCTGGCGGAATGAGACAAAGGGTCATGATAGCAATGGCCATGATTTGTGAGCCTAAACTCCTTATAGCCGATGAACCGACAACGGCTTTGGATGTGACGATCCAGGCACAAATCCTGGAATTAATGAAGAATTTAAATAAAGAAACAGACACGGCAATCATGATGATTACCCATGATCTTGGGGTAGTGGCGCAAATGTGTGAACGTGTCATTGTCATGTATGCCGGCAAGGTGATAGAGGAAGGAAATGTGCAAACGATTTTCCAAAACCCTAAGCATCCTTATACGGTCGGTTTACTTCAGTCGATTCCCGATATGCGAATAAAGAAAGAGCGCCTTTACTCGATACCGGGTAATGTGCCAAAACCTGGGACAAGCAACCTCGGGTGCCAGTTTGCCCCCCGCTGCTCCCATGCCATGGAGCAATGTATAAATGAGACCCCGTCTCTACAGGAATTCGATGAGGGTCAGCATGTTCGCTGCTGGCTTTATGAAGATGGGAAAGGAGCTTCCTTGCATGAATCAAACATTGGTTAAGGTAGAAAATCTAAAGAAGCATTTTCCGATAAAAGGAGGGGTTCTGGGAAAGACCATTGGAGAGGTCAAGGCAGTTGATGGTTTGTCTTTTTCCATTTATAAAGGGGAAACCTTGGGGCTTGTCGGTGAAAGCGGTTGCGGAAAATCCACGACGGGAAGATTATTGCTTCGATTGCTTGAGCCGAGCGAGGGCAATGTTTATTTCGAAGGAAAGGACCTGACAGCTTTATCTTCCAGTGAAATGAGAAAGATGCGCCGTGAGATGCAGATGGTTTTCCAGGACCCATTCGCCTCCCTCAATCCCAGGCATACTATTGAGAAAATTTTGGAAGAACCGCTCATCGTCCACGGGGTTAAAGATAAAAAGGCGCGAAAGGCCCGTGTACAGGAACTTCTTAAGGTCGTTGGTCTAAGCAGTTACCACGCTAAAAGGTATCCGCATCAATTCAGCGGGGGCCAGAGGCAGCGTATTGGCATCGCGAGGGCACTTGCAGTCAATCCCAAACTGATCATTGCAGATGAGCCGGTATCTGCACTGGATGTGTCGATTCAGGCCCAGGTCTTGAATCTGTTGCAGGATTTGCAGGAAGATTTTGATTTGACCTACTTGTTCATTGCTCATGATCTTGGAGTGGTAAGGCATATCTCCGACCGTGTCGGTGTCATGTATCTTGGACATATTGTTGAATTGACGGAAAGTGAAGGGCTTTATGAAAATCCGCTTCACCCATATACACAGGCTTTATTATCGGCCGTGCCCATTCCGGATGTGGAATATAAGGGGGATAGGGTAATCCTGCAGGGAGATGTTCCAAGCCCATCAAACCCGCCCAGCGGCTGTCCATTCCATACGAGATGTCCGAAGGCGATGGCAGAATGCAATACGGACAAGCCAATCCTGACTGAACATAAACCTGGTCACTACGTTGCTTGTCATCTATACAATTGACACGACGTATACATAAATTCGCAAATAATAAGGGGGAAGAATATGAAGAAAACATTGGCATTGTTGCTGACTGGTATCCTGGCTCTTTCGCTGGCGCTTGCGGGATGCTCCTCGTCTACATCAAAAGAGAAAGATGATGGTAAAGGGGGATCGAGTGAAGCGAAGGGCGGCGTATTGATATACGGTAAAGGCGGAGATGCTGTCGGTCTTGACCCAGCTATCGTAACCGATGGGGAATCATTCATCGTCACTCAGCAGATTTTTGAAACGCTTGTGAAATATGGGGAAGATGATACGGAAATCAAACCGGGTCTTGCAAAGTCATGGGAAGTGTCCGATGACGCGAAAACATACACATTCAAATTGGAAACCGGAATCAAGTTCCATGATGGTACGGATTTCAATGCAGATGCGGTCGTAAAAAACTTTCAACGATGGGCAAAAAGTAAGGATGAAGGGAAATTTGCGTACTATGCCTCCATGTTCGGAGGATTTGAAGGCGATGAAGGTCATGTTATCAAAGAAGTAAAAGCGAAAGATGCCAGCACGGTGGAATTCACTTTGAACCGTCCGCAGGCGCCGTTCCTGAAAAACCTTGCCATGCCTACATTTGCTATAGCCAGTCCTGATGGAATTGAAAAAGAGGGTGACGACTTCACTAAAAATCCATCTGGTACAGGTCCTTTCAAGTTCAAATCATGGAAACCTGGCGATACGATTGAAGTGGTGAAAAACGATGACTATTGGCAAGATGGACTGCCTAAACTTGATGGAGTCACGTTTAAGGTCATTAAAGATAACTCTGCACGTTTAAATGCTGTAATCAAAGGTGAAATCGACCTAATGGACGGTTTGAACCCAAGCGATATCAGCAAAGTTACAGGAGATGACAAACTGCAGTTATTCGAACGTCCTTCCATGAATGTCGGCTACTTTGCATTCAATGTTGAAAAAGCACCATTCGACAATAAGGAAGTACGCCAAGCTATCTCTCACCTAATTAACAAAAAAGAAATCATTGATAACTTTTTCGAAGGCACGGCGGAGCCTGCCAAGAATCCAATGCCACCATCCGTTTCTGGATACAATGACAACATTGAAGACTATGATTACGATGTCGAAAAAGCGAAAGAACTTCTGAAAAAGGCCGGATATGAAAAAGGATTTAAAATGGATCTATGGGCAATGCCAGTACCACGCCCGTATATGCCAGATGGTCAAAAAGTGGCCGAGGCCATTCAAGCAAGCTTAAAGCAGGTTGGTATCGAGGCAAATATCGTTTCATACGAATGGGCTGCATATTTAGAGAAAGTGCAGGCTGGTGAGGCTCAATCCTTCATGCTAGGCTGGACAGGCGATAATGGAGATGCAGATAACTTCCTTTATGCCTTATTGGATAAAGATAATATCGGCTCAAATAATTATTCCCGTTATGCAAATGATGAAGTCCATGAACTGCTGATCGAAGCCCAGTCCACGGCAGATGAAGCCAAGCGTAATGAGTTATATGGAAAAGCCCAGGAAATCATCCATGATGAAGCACCATGGGTTCCACTTGTCCACTCATTACCGCAGCTAGCCGGATCCAAGACAGTCAAAGGGTTTGTTCCACATCCAACTGGTTCGCAATCCCTTATTAACGTTTCTTTAGAAAATTAACCGTAAGAACCGGGTAGTATGTAGTCTTGCATGCTTCCCGGTTTTGTTATGGAATGCATTTCAAAAGAATTGAGGGCGCTCAAAGGACCCTTATGCTAAAGGAGGGTGATTGTTATGTTTTCCTATACCGTACGACGTTTAGGATCTCTCATTCCAGTACTTCTCGGAATGGCATTTATTGTATTCATGATGATTCGGGCGATTCCTGGTAATCCAGCACAGGTGATTTTAGGGCAGCAAGCAACGGAAGAGGCAGTCGCTGCGATGACAAAGGAACTTGGCCTGGATAAACCTTGGTTCATTCAATTTTGGGATTACTTATCAGGCCTGTTAAAGGGGGACCTGGGTGTTTCGTTAAAAACGAATAGTCCGGTTTCGGAAGAAATTGGACCATACTTGATGGCCACGATAGAACTGGCCTTGATCGCGATGATCATCGCCGTGGTCATAGGCGTGAATGCAGGGATAGTATCAGCTTGGTTTCAAAACTCATGGTTTGATTATGTCGCCATGGTGATTGCGTTGATTGGTTTGTCCATGCCTATTTTCTGGCTGGGATTAATGGAGCAATACATCATTTCAATTCAATGGGATTTACTTCCGACGACAGGGCGGGACAATATCAGGGATCCTGTTGAGGCCATAACCGGCCTGTATTTGATAGATACACTCATGGCTGGCAGGGTTGATCAGTTTTTCGAGGTGATCAAGCATCTCATTTTGCCGGGGATAGCGCTTGCTACCATTCCGATGGCGATTATTGCAAGGATGACACGTTCGTCCATGTTGGAAGTCATGAGATCGGATTTCATTCGTACGGCTCGTGCTAAAGGAATGAAAATGTTTTGGGTTGTTTACAAGCATTCCTTTAAGAATGCCTTGATCCCAGTGGTGACGGTTATCGGTCTGCAGACAGGATTACTTTTAGGCGGCGCCATTTTAACGGAAAACATTTTTGGATGGCCAGGTATCGGTACATATATTTATGATGCAATCCTATCTCGGGATTATCCGGTGATACAGTCCGGAATTCTCGTCATCGCCTTTTTGTTTGTCATGATTAATCTAGTTGTGGACTTGTTGTACGCAGCGATCGATCCTAGGATTAAGTATAAATAGGGAGGGAAACTCATGCCTGAAATAGCAACGAATACTCCGCCAATCCTTCCTCCAAAAGAGGCAGAGGAAAAAGTCATCTCTCCCTGGAAGGAAGGCTGGAAAAGCTTTAGGAAAAACAAGGTAGCCATCGTGGGTCTGGGGATTGTTTCATTTTTCATCTTAATCGCCATCTTCGCGCCCGTTATAGCACCTTATTCATTTGAGGGGCAAAAGCTAAGTGATAAACATTTGGCCCCGTCTGCGGAGCATTGGTTCGGGACGGATGAATTTGGCCGGGATATTTTGAGCAGGGTCATTTATGGCTCGCGCATTTCAATAGGGGTCGGCTTCTTATCTGTTGCCGGATCTGTTGTGGTTGGGTCTTTTTTGGGAATCATTGCCGGTTATTACGGCAGGTGGATAGATACGATCATATCGAGGATCTTTGATATTATTCTGGCCTTTCCTAGTATCTTGCTTGCCATTGCTGTCGTTGCCGTTTTGGGGCCCTCCCTTCGCAACGCACTTATTGCCATCGCCATCGTCAATGTCCCGATATTCGGCCGGCTTTTACGGTCACGGGTCTTAACGGTGAAAGAAGAGGAATATGTAACGGCTGCAAAGGCAATTGGAATGGGGGATGGCCGCATTCTCCTTCACCACGTCCTTCCGAATAGCCTTGCACCGATTATCGTTCAAGGTACCTTGGCGATTGCAACAGCCATCATTGAGTGCGCAGCACTCGGCTTTCTCGGTCTCGGTGCACAGCCGCCAGCACCAGAGTGGGGGAAAATGCTCGCCGATTCCAGGGCGTTCATCATTCAAGCGCCATGGACGGTTCTCTTCCCTGGACTTGCGATCATGCTTACGGTACTCGGCTTTAACCTAATGGGGGATGGGCTGCGTGATGCCTTGGATCCAAGAATGAAAAACTAGAAGTAAGAGGGTGATGTTAGTTTAACATCACCATCTTTTTGCCGTTTATCTTGTAAATCTAGCAAAATATGAAAAATAATAAAAAAATCCTAGTTCTAAATAGGAAAATAGTGACTATTACCCCTTAAAATCACCCCAAAAGTTGTGATACTTTTATACTCAGTAAGAATATTCCAAAAATTTCTTATTTCAGAGGAGGAAAGTTCATTGATCAAACGTAGCTTGTCCATTCTAGCAATCTTTCTATTAGTATTTACTGCAAGCGTTTCCGCAGCCAAGCTCCCAGATCCCCCGACAGGCTCGGGCGGTGCAGGTAAGAAGAATCAGGAAAGCATTATAAAGCTGAAGAAAAATGACATGGGGAAGAAATACAAAAGCAATGAGAAGGTCAGGGTCATCGTAGAGATGAAGGAAGCCCCGGCAATAGAAACCGCTTCGAAAGAAGGAAAGCTTTTTAAACAATTATCAAAAAATAAGAAACAACAATTAAAGTCTGAAAAGCTAGCTACTCAGAAGAAATTGAAAAAAAAGGTGAAAGAGAAAAAAATAGCTTTCAAGGAACTTGAAAGTTTTACGACAGTCGTCAATGGATTCAGCGGTGAACTTCAGTATGGTGAGATCAAAAAGGTGGAAGCCATGCCTGAAGTTGCTGAAGTACATATAGCGAACGAATATGAACGTCCTGCAGAAAAACCCGACATGCTATATAGCAAAGAGCTTGTCCAAGCCCAGGAAGCATGGCGGGAATATGGATATAAAGGGGAAGGGATGGTCGTCGGGATTATTGATACTGGAATCGACCCATCTCACCGTGATATGGTCCTGAACGACGAGAATAAGGCTGAACTGACTGAAAGTGAAATCAGCGCGATGAAGGAATCCAGCCATCTATTAGGCAATTATTATACGGCCAAGGTTCCTTATGGATACAATTACATGGATGAAAATGAAGAAATCCTTGACCTTGGTGAAGAGGCTTCCATGCATGGAATGCATGTGGCAGGTACGGCCGGAGCCAATGGAGATGAAGAGAATGGCGGCATTAAAGGAGTTGCTCCTGAAGCCCAGCTGCTTGCATTAAAGGTCTTCGGAAATGATCCCGACATGCAGACAACATGGGGCGATATATATATTAAGGCGATTGACGATGCCATCATTCTTGGGGCGGATGTGCTGAATATGAGCCTTGGCTCCACTGCAGGCTTTGTATCGGCAGACGATCCGGAGCAGCAGGCGGTATCCAGAGCTGTTGATAATGGGATCCTCATGTCGATTTCAGCAGGAAACTCGGCACACTTTGGAAATGGATTTGCCAACCCATCAGCCTCGAACCCGGACATTGGCGTTTCAGGTTCACCTGGACTTGCTTACGATTCTGTACAAGTGGCATCGGTAGAGAATAATTATATGGATTTGGATGCAGCGACTTATGAAATAAACGGTCAAGCCGGAAAAGCTCCATTCATGTCGGCTTCAAGCGTGCATCCCAATGCCTTGAAGGATAAATCACATGAATTGGTGGCTGCTGGTCTTGGGACGCCAGAGGAGATTTCCAAAGTGGATGTTAAAGGCAAGTTCGCCCTCATCGAGCGCGGCACGCTTTCTTTTATAGAAAAGGCGCAAAATGCCCAGGCAGCAGGAGCGACAGGAGTCATAATTTACAATAATGCTGACGGATATATTTCCATGGCTACAGATCCAAGCATCACCATTCCCCAGCTGTTCATGTTGAAATCGGATGGTGCAAAGCTGAAAGCGGCCTTAGCGGATGGCGAAAAGGTGATGATTACCTTTAATGGTGATAAAACAAAAGCTGTAAATCCAGAAGCAGGGAAAATGAGCTCATTCAGTTCATGGGGAGTCGCACCGAACTTGGATTTCAAACCGGAAATCACCGCTCCGGGCGGACAAATTTATTCAACGCTGAACAATGATGAATATGGAATGATGAGTGGTACTTCGATGGCGGCGCCGCATGTTTCCGGCGGCTCGGCACTGGTTCTGGAAAGAGTGGATAAAGACTTTAAATTAGAAGGCTCGGCCCGGGCTAATTTAGCGAAGAACCTGATGATGAATACATCAAAACCATTAACGGATCAGGGGGTCGTCAATAAGGCACTTGACTGGAAAAATCCTTACTCGCCTCGCAGGCAGGGAGCCGGGGTCATGCAGCTGCAATCCGCATTGTCAACACCTGCTGTCGTGACCGAGGCATTCACGAAAGAAGCGAAGGTTGCCATGAAGGAGGTCGGCAATAAGTTCGCCTTTACTTTAAAGGTTGAAAACTTCAGCAACAAAGCAGTCAAGTATGATGTAAAAGGAAATATCCAAACAGACTATGCAATCCAGGGACAACTGGGCTATTCCGCTAACGTGCTGGAAGCACAGGAAATTAAGAACGCTACGATTAAAATCAATAATAAAAATACAAATAAGATTACCGTTCCTGCAAAAAAATCGATTACATTCGAAGTGAAAGTGGACATATCCGACGCAAAGGTACTTGGTGATGACCTTCAAACTCTTGTAGATATTGACAAGGTGTTTCCAAACGGCTATTTTGTTGAAGGGTTCATCTCATTGAAGGATCCAGCCGATTCGAATCCGGAACTGAATGTACCGTATGTAGGATTTAAAGGGGAATGGGACAAAGCCCCAATCCTGGATGGCACCAAATATGACAAAGAATCTTTCTATGGCATGGCAGGGGGAGTATCAACAGCAGGTGAAGATTTCACGTATCTTGGCTATGACCCTGCGGGGAAAACATTCAATGGCAAAAATATCGCGATTTCCCCAAATGGCGATGGTGCACAGGATGACTTCGTGCCTGTCCTATCATTCTTAAGGAATGCGAAAAAGGTAGAATACAATATATTGAATGGTGAAAACAAATCAGTCCGGAAACTTCGCACAGAGAATAATGTACGCAAGGACTATTATGATGGCGGACTAGGGACCGCATACACGCTGGATCCGGCCCGTAAATGGGACGGTAAAATCAATAATGCACTCGCTAAGGATGGGGTCTATTATTTTGAAATCAAAGCGATGATAGATTACGAGGGTGCAAAATGGCAGACGGTTAAAATGCCAATCAAAATCGATACGGTAAAGCCGACGGTCAAGATTTCGAAAAAAGGCAATGTTTTAACCATCCAAGGTAAGGATAATTTGAATGGTTCAGGGCTTGCTTATTACGATGTACAAGTCGATGGAGCATCCATCATGGAAGAGCCGCTCCCGGCGAATGCTAAACAATTCACCCTACCTGATGTAAAAGGGGAAAAGGTTCAGGTTGTGGCAATCGACTATGCAGGTAATGAGAAAACGGCTGAAACCGAATTGGCGGGTGATTCGGCTCCAATCGATAATCATGCACCAGCTGTAAAGATCAAGAGTCCTGAAGCCTTGAGCGTGAACAATAAAAATAAAATCAAAATAACAGGAGAAATTGAAGAAGCGTCGGAAATAAAGGAATTTAAAATCGACAATAAAACGGTACCTGCAACGTATAACAAAACGAATAAAAAATATGAATTCTCATATGAAAAGAAATTCGAAGATGGTGTCCAAAGCTTCACCGTTAAAGCAACCGATAAATGGGATAACACGGTTTCCTTTAAAAGGACGATAATGGTCGATGCAACAAAGCCGGGTTTAAAAGTTAAAGGCGTACCGGAAACTGTGGGATTCAAAGGCAAAAATCCAAAAGTGGACGTGACGGTAGAAGATAATTTCGATGAAATCCGCCTTTACCTGAACGGAAGTGAAATATTCTATCATGAATTCAAGGAACCATACAAAATGCGTTCCTATAAGAAAAAGATAGAGGATTTGGAACTGCCGCTTAAGACTGGCAACAACAAGATTGAATTTAAGGTGACCGATCTTGCAGGAAATGAATCGAAAAAATCCTTTAACATCAATAAAGCAAAAAAATAAACGAAACGCAGCCCTCTTATTCTGAACTGTGCCCCATTTTACGGACAGTATAAAAAAGTGCCTAAGCGGCTAATAAATGGTCCCGGTATTGTACCGGGGCCATTTTCTTTAGCCCCCATTGATAACGATGATCATTATATTCTTCAATAACTCGATCAACTTCTTCCTTCACATCCGTTAAATGAGTACATGTTTTATATTCTGCCAAATCCTTAAAGTGGCCAAAGAAACTTTCCATTGGCGCATTATCCCAACAGTTTCCCTTGCGGGACATGGATTGGGTTATCCCAAGTTCCTTCACTTTGCGCTGAAATAGCGGATGGGTGTAATGGAACCCCTGGTCAGAATGAAGGATTGCATTCGGATGGAACTTGTGACACACAGCCTGCTTTAGCTTACTTAAAGTCTCGTAAACGATATCCATTTCTAATGAAGTGGATAAATGGTACGTAACGATTTCTTTTGTCGCGGCATCTTTTACGCAGGATAAATACGCTTTTTGGCCTTTCCCATAATAAAGATAGGTAATGTCAGTAAGCAGGACCTTGCCTGGCTCCTCCTGATTGAATTCACGATCAAGGAGGTTTGGACAAGTAAGGTGCTCCTTGGTTGCTTTGGCCATCTTCCGATATGGGTTGGCCCTTCTGATTTTCGCTAGGAGATTATATTTTGTCATCAACCGCCTGATTTTTTTATGATTCATTACCGCTGAGTAGTCATTCTCCATAATCATTTTGATTTGGAGGGCGCCTACTTTTTCCTTTTTACTGATGAAAATATTTCTAATCAATTCTATGTCCAATTCATCCTGTTCTTCACGAAGCTCACGGTAAGGAGCTGCCTTTAACCAATCATAGTAGCCACTTCGACTTACACCAGCCAACTTGCATAGATAGGAAACAGCCTTCTTTAATTGGTGTATTCTGATTGTCCTTTCAATTAGATAGAACTTCTCAGCAACAGTTAGAATCATTTCTTTTTCAGAGCCTGCCTTTCTAGCTCTTCCAGCTTTTTTAGGAAGTCATTTTCTGCTTCAAGGAATTTGATTCTCGCCTCGGCCTTCCTAAGTTGGTCCTCTACAGACTGTGGCTTAGAAGTGGGGCGTCCTGTACTTCCTTTTCCACGGCGTTCCGTAAGGAAGCCTTCCTCACCAAACCTTTCAAAGGTACTACGCCAGCGCTGTAGACAACGTTTAGGTTGTTTCTTTCCAATTATTTCGAGATTAAATCCCTGGTCAATGAAAATTTGAGAGGGGGATTTCCCCTTTTTATAATCCTTAACAGCTTTTGTCTTAAATTCCGGACTATAGGAAATAGATCGCTCGGAAGCACTAATGATATTTGGATTCTTTTCAAGTTCTTTAATCTGAAATTCAGTATATATATTCTTACTCATAGAAACCCTCCGTCCATACTCATTACATCTATTGAAACATAAAAAAACCCGGATAAGGGACACTTTTTTATGTGTGTCCGTTATCCGGGGTATAGTTCAATTCAAGAGGGCCGTTTTTTGTGGACAAATACGAAGAAAGCGAGTTTGCCTACAGTTTTTTCTTAATAAGTTCCAGTTGATTTCTTCTATCTAATGAGGATTTCATTTCATATGAAAAGGTGAAAATTAATGGAGGATAAACAATTCTTCCTTTCTTCATGGTTCGGGTTAATCCATTCCGAAGCTCCTTTTGTACGAAGCCTACAGTATGCTTTAAAAAAACATACCAGTTGATTGAAACGAAAGGTACGGGACTCCTGCGGGAAAAGCGTGTCTAAGGGTGACCCCGCAGGCGCAAGCCGAGGAGGCTCCCCGACCGCCCGCGGAAAGCGAGTGCCTGGAGTGGAAATCAACGTTTCAATTGTACAAACTCTCAAAAAACTGTAGGCAAAATCAATTATTATCGAGTTGTTCTATAGTCTAAGCCCTCTTACCCAAGAGGGCCGTTTTTGCGTAATAAGATATCCGGATTTTGAATTTTTCGTGAAGCTGGAGTAGTTTACTGTAATTTCACCGTGTTAATATGGAAATCTCTTGGTGAGGAAGTTTTTTCATTATCCGGCAGGTATATCGAATAGGATAAAAGAATTAGGTATAAAGGGTTTATTAAAAGGAGGGTATCTATGAATTATAAGAAGAAATCTAGCAATAAAGTAACTAGTATTGCAATTACAGTGAAATTCGAAAGGAGAGGAAGCGACAGGTCATATCTTACAAAAACGAGTTTCTTTGATGCACTTCAGCACGTCCATTCTCCCTTTGAAAAGGATCCCCGCTCAGATTCACCCTATCAGGATTTTCCTCTATGTCAGGAGGTAACCCTTTCTTTTTTTGAAAGTGGTGCTAAAACATCTATTAATTATGATCCCCACCAAGGAAAAATCATCATTGAGGAAAGTTCAGAGACTTATCAGCTGAATAAGGGGGAGGCGCTTACTGCAATCCTCGATCATATCATGATCAATCATGGCTATCACCATTCTTTTTTCATCATCCAGCAAAAAGAGCGGAACGTAAAAATGAAAGCTGCCAATAAGTGATATGGATGGAGCTGCCACGGCAGCTCCATTAATGTTTCGCCATGATGAGCGTTCCTATCCTTGGAGATGTCAAACCAACCGCCGAATGATCTTTGAAAGGGTTTGGATGCCATAAGCTAATTGTTCCTCCGAGGCGTATGAATATGAAAGCCGTATATGTATATGGTTATTTGGTTCGTATATGTATCCCGGATTAAGAAGTATGTTTTCCTTTATCGCTTGCTTGAAAAGGTTTGGATTCACGATGGGTTTACATAATTTAAGCCATATATAAAATCCGCCTTGAGGTATTTGCCATTCGGCCAGCCCTTTAAAATGTTGATTGAGAAGAGTTAATGTAAAATCCCTGCGTTCCATCAACTCTTGCCTTAGCCACTCTATATGTTTTGAATATTGACCATTTGCTAACCATTCTGCCACTAGGTGTTGGGAAAGTGCACTGGAACCGTAATCCATTTGCATTTTGATGTCCGCTAAACGCTCAATCACAGTTATGGGGCCAGCAATCCAGCCGATGCGCAATCCTGGGCTTAAAGTTTTGGACATGCTGCCAATGTGCAATACAAGGCCATCTGCATCAAGGGATTTTAATGGCGGCGGCGGTTCCTCACAAAACCACAAATCACTATATACGTCATCTTCAATAATCGGGATCTGCTCTTTTTTGCATAATGATAGGAGGTTAAGTCTTTCTTCTTTTGACCATGTAGTATTCGTTGGATTGTTAAACGTTGGGACAGTATAAAACAGTGACGCTTTCTTCCGTCCATTGATGCGCTTCATTTGTGTCGGGATACTTTCACGTCCTTGTTTTGATAAACCTACTAAATGCATGCCCGCAGATTGAAAAGGGTGGACGGAATTTAAATAGGAAGGGGACTCATGTAAAATCATCGATCCCTTTTGAAGTAAACCAACTGAAATCAACTGGAGGGCCTGAAGCCCGCCAGAAACGACCATGAGGGAGCTGGGACTTGCGTTGATCCCTTTTGTTTCTAAATAAACACTTATACATTGGCGAAGTCTCTTGTCACCCTTGGGTTCGGAATATCCTAATGAGTGTGCATCAAAGGAGGTGGAGCGCAACGTCTTTTCGATTTGCTTTGTAGGCAATAGAGCTGGAGATAATTCACCAGTGCCTAGTCTGATGATGGCAGTGTCCGTTTCATACTGATTAATATCCTGAATCGTTTTTAAATTAGGTTCATGAAGGCCATTCCGGACATAGTTTTTCCAGTCGGGCTGTTTGCTGGAGACGAGCACATTCCATGTATTATTGGAAACGAATGTGCCAGAACCAAGCTTAGTTTCCAATAATCCGTCTGCAATCAACTCATCTATGGCTGTGATGATGGTACTTCGGTTTACGCCAAATGAGTCGGCCAATGAGCGTTGTGATGGAAGCTTAGTGCCAACTGGCCATTCCCCCCGTGTAATTTGTTGTTTGATCCAATCTACTATTTGTTGGTGAAGTGATTGCGCGGAAGACCGGTTTGGCCCCCATTCGATAAACATACGAAAACCACTCCTTTCATGTTCTATATTCATTATAAAGTGGTTGGTTTGAAGACCAACCAATTGGATGGTCAATTCCTTTGTTTAATTCATTATACTGAATATGAAGGAAGGGGGTATTCATATGGGGCCATTTTTTCATGGATTATTATTGGCATTAGGGCTGATACTTCCATTGGGAGTGCAAAATGTTTTCATTTTTAATCAAGGAGCAATCCAACCTACAATAAAAAAAGCATTGCCAGCAACGATCACGGCTGCAATTTGTGATACGGTGCTCATTCTGTTAGCTATTTTAGGTGTATCGTTGATTGTCATGCAATCCGATTGGTTGCGCCTTACATTAATCATAATCGGCGTTATATTTTTATTGTATATGGGCTTTCAGATTTGGTTTGCCAAATCAAACTCACAGTCAGGTGTCCAATCCATGCAGATGTCGACAAAAAAACAAATTGTATTTGCTCTATCCGTATCATTACTGAATCCGCATGCAATCCTGGATACGATAGGTGTAATCGGTTCGAGCTCACTTGTTTATTCAGGAAAAGATAAAATGATTTTCACCATGACGTGCATCTTTGTGTCATGGTGCTGGTTCCACGGATTATGTCTTGCGGGAAGATTGCTGAAAAAGGTTGATACATCTGGAAAATTCCTTGGAATATTAAATAAAATTTCTGCAATTATCATTTGGATCACAGCCCTCTATATGGTGAAGTCGCTTTTTTGAATCAGATAAACGTTTTCGAACCAAACGATGCCATGTATAATAGGACGTCTATGTATAAAAAAAGGGGAATGCATATCATATATGCATTCTCCCTTTTTTTGCCCTCAATCATCTTCATATCGTGAAATCTGGTTATTGAAGAGCGACCAAGTCCTTGATTTCCTCTGTGGAAAGTTCAGTGATCCAGTTGTCACTGCTGATGATTTCGTCGTTCAAGGCTTGCTTTTTATCAAGCATCTGGTCGATTTTTTCTTCCAGGGTCCCTGTGCAGATTAGCTTATGAACGTGAACGAAACGCTGTTGACCAATTCGGTAAGCACGGTCGGTTGCTTGATTTTCAACAGCTGGGTTCCACCAGCGATCATAGTGAATCACGTGGTTTGCTTCTGTAAGATTAAGACCCGTGCCGCCTGCTTTCAATGAGAGTATGAAAATAGGGAATTCCCCATCTTGGAATCGGGTGATCATTTCATCACGCTGCTTCTTGTTCGCACTCCCGTTCAGGAATGGCACTTCAAAGCCATATCGTTTTTCCAGCAATTCTTTAATCATATTGCCCATCCCGATATATTGTGTGAAAATGAGACAGCTTTCATCCTGTTCGCGGACCGCATCGATAAGCTCGGTCAGCTTCTCGAGTTTGCCTGATCGGTTAGGTGCCTTCATGATGTTTTCCTTTTCCGTCTCTTTTAAGTAAAGAGCTGGATGGTTGCATAGTTGCTTTAGCTTATTCAGCATCTGGAGGATGATGCCTTTTCTTTCAAAGGCAGACAGTTGTTCGATATCAGTGAATGTATCTTTAATCAGTTGTTCATACAACGATGCTTGCTCGGTGGTAAGCGGTACGAATTCCTTTTGTTCTTGCTTATCCGGAAGATTAAGAGCGACTTCCTTATCGCGTTTTGTACGGCGAAGCAAAAATGGCTGTATCAAACGCTGCAATTCCTTGATTTTATCCTTTTGTTCATCACGCTCAATGGTCGCCACATATTTTTCCTGAAACTGACCTAGCGTTCCGAGATAACCTTTGTTGATGAAGTCGAAAATCGCCCATAGCTCACTTAAACGGTTTTCCATCGGCGTACCCGATAAGGCGATATGATGTCTGCCATTTAGCTTTCGGACCGCCTTGGATTGCTTCGTTTGGGCATTCTTGATGTTTTGTGCTTCATCAAGGATAACGCTGCTCCAGTGGATCGAGGTCAGTTCAGCCACATCTTGGTGGGTCAGTCCATATGATGTTAAGACAATATCATGTTCGGCTGCCAGTTTAGTAAATGCTTCACCTTTAGCACGATTCGATCCATAGTGAAGGTGAACTTTAAGTGAAGGTGCGAATTTTTCCAATTCCTTTTGCCAGTTGCCAAGGACCGATGTCGGGCAGACGATGAGCGCCGATTGAACAGAGACGGATTCAGGGGCAGTGGCAATGACCTCAGCCTCATCACTGCTCTCTGTGCCGCGATCCTCTTCGACGATGATCGGTTCACTCTTTTGTTCGTCCCTGTGCGCAGCGGGCAGCTCATCACCAGCTCCTTCTTTGCCTTTCACATGAAGCAGGTAGGCAATCATCTGGACTGTTTTTCCAAGTCCCATATCGTCGGCTAGACAAGCACCAAAACCATGCTCCCTTAAAAAAAGGAGCCAGCTCATGCCCAGTTTTTGATAGGGGCGTAAATCTCCTTGAAGTGCATTAGGGACGGGCAGGACGGATATGTTCTTGGTTTCCCTGAGCCTTCCCACCATTTTACGGAGCTCCTGGTTCAATTCAAATTGAATCCGAAGCATTTCATCGTTTTCAGAATCGTCATCGCCATCTTCATTTACGCCATTCAACAGTTCCTGCTGCAGTAAGTCAGTCAGTTGGATGCCTTTTTCATTGGCTGTTTCCATAAGCTCCTGAATTTGTTTAATGAAAGCTGGGTCAAGCTTGACCCATTGGCCGCGGATGAAGACAAGCCGCCTTTTTTCATTGACGAGCTCCTCGAACTCCGCCTCAGTGAGCTCTTTGCCATTTAATGAGAATCGCCAATCAAAGTCCATCAAAGCTTTTAACCCTACATAAGACTGGCCACGATTCGATTGGCTCTTCACTTTCGCCTTGACCTTCAATGAGGATTCCTTCAAGGCAAGCCACCACGATGGAAGGAGAATTTCGACGCCAAGAAACAGGAGCTTTTCACTGGCATCGGTCAAGAACTCCCATGCGTCCGTTTCCGAAATCTCCCTTTTCAGACGGCCATTCTCCCCAAGCCATGGCACGACGAGTTGCCAGCGTTTCGTGGCCCGAACCACATCACTTGCATACTTGTTCCAGCCCCGCGGCAGTTTTTTTCCTGTATATGTTTCAATGATATTCTCATCCCTTTTGGAACGAAGGGTAACATCGAGTATCCAAGGCCCATTACCCTCAGGAGGCTCAGTTAAACGGAGACCTATGGTGAATGGTTTTGGGTCGGGCTGGGTACCGAGCCATTCCTGCCAGCTGTCTTTGTCAAAAAAGGCCTGTAATTCTTCGGGGGAAAGTCGTGTATCCTTTAACGCCCCGACGGCTTCACTCCATTTATGCTGCATGGGTGAATAGTTTTTTAAATACATGTTAGCGGCACCGTTATACCACTTTTCGATAAAAGTACGGTTGGTTTCCGGTTCAGGTGAAGGAAGATCCAAAGATATTTCTTCTTCCCAAAAGGACGGGACGAATTCCTCTTCCACTTCTTCCGGCAGTTTCCAGCCGATGGAGTCCAATTGAAGATTAGTGAAATCCGGTACGGGGATCCCAGCTTCTATGGATTCATGAAGAACGGGCGCTGCTGACAGGCAAAGGGAGGATATTTCGGACCATTCCCATTCTATGAAGGAGTTAAAGCTTTCCCTCGCAAAAAAGTTGAGAAGTCCCCAAGCGTCAAGAATGAATACTTGATTTCCATCCACTATATCCGTAGTCATTTTAGTTCCATAAAAGCTTGCGTCATCCCAGTTGAATAACAGCCTGCGTATATGATTCGTGGTGAGGAAGGTATTCTCTTCATTGACGACACCAAGGGCGTAAGTTCCGTTTTCGAGAGCGGCTATTTTGATTTTTAATTTCCCTGGATTAAACATCGATAAGCTTACCCCTTTTTAATTCTTCTTGGAAAGCGCGAAGCCGTTTGGTCGAATCTGCTACATAAAGTATATACCGTTCGAATACGTCTTCCTTTTTGCTCTTTTTATAGATGGTGCGCATCCTTTTCAAATAACGGACAGCTTGCTTATAAGCAGGCCTGTTTTTCAAAGAAACTTTTTCCTGGACCGCATGATAATAAAGGGGAAGGATTAGTTCCGGTTCTTTTGATACCACTTCTTTGATGGATTCACTGCTGATTAAGTCAATGCTGATTTCCGAGTAAATATGCATCTCCACCCATTTTTTGTATTGTCCTTGTTCAAAAAGGAAATTTGCATAGTTCCAATAGCTGTGCGGAAGGGTGGCCCTGTAAAATTTCTCAAGCAAATCAGTTCGTTTTAATTTATAACAGCAACTGTTAATTAAAGTCGTAAAGGTCCGGACGAAATCTACCCGTTTATAATAATCGGATAGACCGGCAAGGAATTCCTGAACATTATTATTGATGAATTCAATGAAAGGAATGGCCCGTGCCCGGTTTTCAGATTCAGCCAGGAGATTCAGCCAATAAAAAATGTATGGACAGGCATCCTTCTTCAATTCAAGTAGAAGCTCAATCGCTTGTTTATCATGGTTTTCCAAAAGGGATAGGTGAATGGCTGCGAGGGTATAGGACGTCCTCTCAGTGGTGCCCATATACTTCTCGGGAAGTTCTTTATTGATTCGTTCAAGTTCCTCTTTACGCCATGAGGAGTTGGAGAATAAGTAGCTCCATATCTCCCGGTAGAGGTCGATCTTTTCATATTCGAGGCCTTCCCCTCCATCCAGCAGTTTAGCTACATCTTCCTTGATGCTGAAAACGAAGGGGTCAAAGGCGAAGGGCCGCGCTTGCCTGCTTAGCGGCTGTACCGTTTCATGCAGATCTTCTGCCAAGTCGACGGCAAGTGCATAAAAGACCCTGATCGTTTGCGTCTCACTTTTATGCAGCTGAATCATTCTCAGTGTCTGCTGCATTGTGCAAAATTGCGTAACGAAATGATAAAGCAACTTCCATTCCCTTTCCATTGGAGCTTTTGAGCTAAGGCGTTTAAAGTAAGTTTGTATATGATTTTCAATCATGTAATTAGCCTCGCCTATATGGGGCTCGACATGTTCCGCAAAGGCATCATTCACGAATTGCTTCCATGATGGATAGCTTTTATCTAAGGTGATGGATCTACCCGCCGCCTGTTTAAGTAATTCACTTGCCGGTTTCACCTGCTGAAGTGCTTGGGCGGCTGAGGCGTTTTTAGGTGCTTTCCAATCGCCCAGCCATTCGGAAACACTAGCGTGTTCGGAATATGCAGAAAAGAAAACGGCCATTTGATGCCGGCAAATGAACCTTGAATCACATGTACAGCTTCCATCCTGTGGGGAGAGCAGATTCAGCCTGGCCTTAAATCGTGTCTCTTCCTGTACCTCAGCCGCAATCGTATCTACCGCTTCTTCTTTAATATCAACGAGCCCCTGACGGTATAACTGGAGCCCTTGATTCACCACATCCGAATCTTCCGGATCCCCGGCCTCCAAAAATTCCGCCAGCCGCTCCCCAACTAACAACAACTCCCGCTCCATACTCTCCTCCTTCAGGGACCAGCCCTAGTTATATATTTTTGTATGATCATGAACCATCAGTTCTTAACTTTTCGTAATTCCCATCCCGGCTTTGTGTAATATGATTGAATGCCGGAACCATTCTCTTTACGTTCTATTCAATTTAATCACTGCTTCTTGCCGTTATATTCATAAATACCCTGTAAAAGTCAATATCGTCAAAAATCCGCTTGAATATAAGCAGTTCGGATATAAACAGGAATAACCGGCATTCACGATGAACATGCCTGGAATCCTTCATCCTCATTAGCTTCACAAAACTAAGGGATGAGGGGCCGGAACCCTTTTTTAATGTGCTTTTTTTGAAGCATCTCTTTATTATACTTCATTTTGGCTTGGAATTTAAAATGTAGAATAGAGGTTTTGAAAATGATGAGTGTGAGATTATGCATATTCTTGGTTAATGGGAAGAGCCATTCCAGCGGGAATGGCTCTAAAATATGAAATTAGTTAACTTTCATTTCATTCTTCCAACTGTCCAACTTTTTGTTGATGAATGTAACAAAGGTATGATTTTTTTGTAAATTGAATAGAAACGCTGACTTTTCCAAGTACTCTTTTGCCTCTTCAAAGTTACCTACGAGTTCAAAATTATACCCTAAATGGTAATGCAAATCCGCTAAAGCATATAATTGGTCGTGTTCGAGGCACCACTTTATGGCATCTTGGCAGCAGGCAATGGACTCTTCGTATCGGACCAGGCGTGTTAACACTCTGCCGAAGTTATAGGATAGACGTGTCTTAAGCGTTTTATCCGTCAAAAAGGGCAGGGCTTTCAAGTGATCTAAAGCTTTCCGTAACAAGGCGAATGCATTTTCGTACTGTTCTTCGGCAACATACATTACACCAAGGCTGCTTAAGATTTCAAGCTCCCGTTCCGAATAAATTTTGTCTGTCGTATGAGTAATGGCTATGGCCTGATTAATGAAATCGATGGCTTTATCTAAATCTTTATTTTTTTCATATTCGTATATTCCCTTGTGCCAAAGAATCAATTGATGATTCTTTTTATTCTGAAGAAAGAGGGGACTGTTTTCCTCAGCCTTTACAATTTGCTGCATTTCCTCATAATTTCGGGTTCTTCTGGCTATTTTTAATTGATAAATCACTTCTTCCACGTAATCCAGCCTAGGGGTCATTCCAATATCGAAAAAATAGTTTACATCAACGCCTAAACGTTGGGAAATTAAATAAAGAGTGGATGCATATGGATAGACATCGCCCTTTTCAATCTTACTGATCTGTGCTTGTGTACAAATACCGGTTGCCAACTCTTCCTGGGAAAGCCCGATTTGTTTACGTAGTTCTTTGATCTTTTGTCCAACTGCAAAAAAATCCATTTTGATTCTCCTTAAAATATGCCTAGAGTTATATTTTGTTATGAAAAATCGGTGAAAGCGGTATGTACAGGTCCTGAACGGTTTAAATAGATTCTTTAGTCGAAATATATGGTTTTAAGAAGTGTGGTTAAATATAACTATAGAATTTATTTCTATTTTAACCAATATTTTTTTAAAAGAAAAGGAGGAATGACCTATGAAAAAAAGTACTAAAGCATTAGTCGTATCTTTTCTTATCATCGCTGCTTTTGTTATTGTCCCAAGCGAATTACCAGGCCTTTACGCAGAACTTCCAGGTTTATATAAATAAGTAAATGAAGCTTACTATTACTGATTCAAGCATCTTCAATTGAAGATGTTTTTTTATTATCATTTTTGAATGATTATTCTTTTGCGCATATTCCTGTAGTTATAATTATCTATGAATGGGGAGAGTAAGGTCCATTTGGTAGGCGTGGAAGAAACGTGAGGGTAGTTTGTAACGCCTATTTCCTTTTAATGATTTTGTTATAGTGTAAATAACAAAACGGAGAGAGGTGTAAGGTTAATGATTGATATTAATATGAAAGTTCAACCCTCTTTTTACGATGATGAATGTGCCATTGTGTTTTCTTTTTATTTTGATAAGGCAACAAGGAATATTGGTGAAGCTGTGGTGTACACTTGCCAAAAATCAGATGAAAAAGAATACAGCCAAGATCATATAGATACAGATGTACAAGAAAAAATCGCCTATATTAAAGAGTTTTCCATTGCGGATGAATATCAGGCAACCTCAATGAAGAAAATTAAACATTTTTTGAATGTAATCGGTATCAAAAAATGTGTGAAGCATAACCTTCAGGGAAATGAAATCGCATTTTAAACGATAAAAACTCATGACATCCCATATGTCATGAGTTTTTACCATTTAAATGAGTGTTTTGAGCATTCATTTTCTTTTTGATGAAATCGCTCAATTGTTTCCTTTCACTTGGTTTAGCGTTATTTGCTCTTTCAAAAAATTTAAAGTGTTGTTTAATTCTATCGGATTTCATGATGTCTCTCCTTTGTATTTTTTATTTACCCATTTTTTTTTAATTAAAACGTGATTTCCTCATAAAGGGATAAGAATAATGAGCCAATAGATCACGTAATTATTCCTATAGTTATATTTTCATCTGTCAATCCCTGCATATAAGGATTAATTAGATGATAATAAGTGGTAAAGCCTAAATATGGGAGAATTTCGAGTTTTATCATACTTAAAAAAAATGCTAAAATGGTCCGAATATCGGATTTTTCATTAGAAACATCAGTTTCTAGTACCCTAAAGTGAAGAGGGTTGAAGAACTCTTTTCGATGGCCCCCGAGCACTTGCTTGGGGGATCTTTTTGTTTTTTGGATAATTTGTCCACTTTATTTCTATATTATGTTTCGTTTTGTTTGTATATACATGGGTAAATATAAGAAACAAGATGAATTAAACCTGTGTTTATAGCAGTTTAATCGGAGGAATATATTTTATGGATGTGAAAGTGAAGAATGATCCCACGAAGCGAACTTTCCAGCAGTTCATTTTTCCATTTACGCTTGAAGGAAAAATGATTGAAAAGTTTGTGGGAAAATTGCTTGAGGACAATTTCGTTTTTTTGAACTTGAAAGATATGGAACAACAAAATCAATTTTACGGCGGCCATAAAGTTTCGCACCGTAAATTGGAAAAGTATTTCATGCCATACATCGAGCCGATTTTATTTCCGGGTCATGCAAAACAGAAGGAAGGCTTGCGGCGTTTCACGAAAAAACTGGATATTGATTGTACCTTCGAATCACCCTATCTAAATACCCCATTTATTATTAACTCTATAGATATTTTCATATGCCCATTTCATATTGGCATGATGAATCTACGTGTTACTTTACCTGAAGGGCTTTCACATAATGATGTGCTCTATTTTGGCGATACATTTAGAATCCTCGAACCGATTGCTGATGATGAAGAAAAAACGAAAGTTGGCTGCCGTGAAAATCAGTATGAACAGGTGAAGGATTTCATCTTCAATGAACTGTTGCCGCCTATTGAGGAATATATAGATGAGGAACAAGCGGATCCGACCTATTTTGGGAGTTTGCCCTTTTTCATCGATGAAAGAATGTATGTGATCAGTTATACGGCATTCCCTGAGAATCGTGATATTTCTAAAAATGATTTATTCCGGATCAGTGAGCTGAACGGGTATGACAATGATGGTGAGCCATATATAGGCGCATTAAACCCTGATTATATAGAAAAGTATTATCAAGAAAGGGTATATGACAGGTGGGGCAAGGAAACCTATTATGTAACTAGCATGTATCATTTCGCGTGTGTCACGAAAGCGACAGGTAAACTGGAACAAGAACTGGCAAGTCAAATGTACGGCCAGCATTTTTATACATTGTTGCTTTTCTTCTATTATAAGATCGTACTGCTTAAATTGGCTCATGAACATTCCCAGATTGATGTGGAAAAAGATCAATCGGATACAGAACAGCTGATTTTCATGATCACTCAGTTTTCTGCAAAGTACTTATTCACTGAAGTGAATAGTACGGCAATCGGTAAAGAGCTTTTCAAAAAAACGGATGAAACCTTCAGGATTGCCCCTCTCTACAGAGAAGTGAAGGAAACACTTTCCTACCTTTATCAAAATCAGGATAAACTGTCTGGGAAAAGCAGTAATTATCTTTTGCAAATACTAACGATTTATACGGTGGTCTCCGGTATATTCGGAATGAATCTATACATTGAAGATTGGAAAGGGAAATTACCATGGAAAGCGTATATGGATTACACCTTATACGAATGGATAGCTGTCATTGTAACGACAAGCGGACTCATCATTTCAGCCATCCTGGGCTTTTTCTTCCTGAAAAAATGGCTGCAAGAGAAAAAAAGCCGAAAAAAAAGAATGCTTTAAAGTCCTGTACACGATGTACAGGACTTTTGTTTTAGAAAAAACATGGTTAAATTAGAAAAATGAAGAAATTCGGCATACGAAATCCCCCATTCCCCTAATATTTTGCTAAACTATAGGTATATCACTCTAACTATTCATTAGGAGGAAATCATGAAGAAACTAGCTTTAGTTTCCAGCTTATTGTTGATGAGCGTATTGTTCCTGGCCGGTTGCTCGGACGAGCCAAGTCCGGAAGAGCGCTTTGCGGCATACACGAAGCTTTGGAATAAACAAGATTTTACGAAGATGTACGAGTATCTGTCACCTGAGACAAGGAAAGAAATCAGTGCGGATGAATTTGAGAAGCGTTATGAAAAAATCTATACGGGCATTGAAGCCGACCAATTAAAGGTGGACTATAAACAGCCAAAAGAAGAAAAAAATCATAAAGATGGAGAAAAGGTAAGCCTTGCATATACCGTTGATATGTCCACTATGGCGGGCGCAGTCAGCTCTGACCATAAAGCGACACTTGTCAAGGAAGGGGAAGGCGAGGAAGAAAATTGGTACATCGAGTGGGATGAGAGCTACATATTCCCTCAATTGGAAGCTGGTGAGAAGGTATCGGTTGAATCGTATCCAGCCATTCGCGGGGAAATTGTCGATCGAAATGAACGCGGCCTCGCCATGAATGGAACGGTGGCAGAAGTGGGAATCGTGCCAGAGAAAATGGCCAACGAATCCGAAACAGTTAAAAAGGTCGCTGGAATCCTCAACATGTCCACTGACGAAGTGAATCAGAAATTAAAACAAACATGGGTAAAGCCAAGCTATTTCGTGCCCATCAAGAAAATGTCAAATGATAATAGCGCAACTTTGGAAAAGCTATTGAGCATTGCCGGGGTATCTGTCAATAATACGGAAGAGCGCATATATCCGTATAAAGAGGCCACTGCCCACCTAATCGGATATGTCGGTGAGGCATCGGCCGAGGACCTGGAGAAATTGAAAGGAAAAGGATATACCGCAAGTGATGTTATTGGCAAGCGAGGTCTTGAGGAAGTGTTGGAAGCGCGGCTTAAAGGCAAACCTGGCGGTAAAATCTTCATTAAAACCGAAGATGGCGAAGAAAAGGTGATTGCTGAAAAGCCTGCTGAAGAGGGAGAAACAATTATATTGACCATCGACGCCGAGCTTCAAAAGGATATCTTCAAGCAATATAAGAACGAAACTGGATCGGCATCGGCAATTGATCCGAAGACAGGCGAAACGCTTGCACTTGTTTCAAGTCCGTCATTCGATCCTAATAAATATATTTTCGGAATAACGAAAGCAGAACAAAAAGCGCTTGAAGAAGACCCGAAAAAACCACTTCTGAACCGCTTCAGTTCGACGTTTGCACCTGGTTCAACCATTAAGGCCCTCACTGCGGCGATCGCCTTGGAAAATGGTGTGGATCCGAAAGAGTCGATCAATATCCAAGGGAAAACGTGGGCCAAATCGACATGGAAAGATCATTCCATTACAAGGGTTTCGGACCCTGGAGTTCCAATCGATATGGAGAAGGCATTAATTTATTCAGACAACATTTACTTTGCCCAAAAAGCTCTCGGGCTTGGAAAGGAAAAATTCACGAATGGACTCAAGGCTTTCGGATTTGATGAGTCTTTGAATTATGATTATCCGATCAAAGCATCGAGCATTGGCAAGATCGACAGTGAGGGAAGATTGGCAGATGCCGGATATGGTCAAGCGCAAGTTCAAATGAGCACGCTCCACCTCGCCATGACCTATTCAGCCTTCTTGAATGAAGGAAACATTCCTGCACCTTTCTTAATAACTGGAGATAAAATAGAAATGAAAATATGGAAAGAAAATGCGATATCAGCAGACCAAGCGAATCAGGTCACCAAGATGTTGACACAAGTGGTGGAGCATCCTAAGGGAAGCGGACATGGAATAGCTGATCTTGGCATCAAAATCGCTGCCAAAACGGGAACTGCTGAAATCAAGGCATCCAAAAACGCGGACGGAACAGAAAACGGCTGGTTTGTTGCCATGGACACAGAAGACCCGGAACTTCTCATGGCATGGATGATGGAAGATGTAAAAGGACGAGGCGGCAGCCATGTCGTTGTTGACCAAATGAAACCGGTGTTGAAGAAGTATTTAAAGTAAAGAAAAAAGTCACCCATCAGAACTGGGCAAGCATTTAACATTAAAAAGCAGGACATTGGCTTCTTCCATGTCCTGCTTTATTTTGGTTGTGGATTCTAATTTGTGGCGGCAATGAAGCTGGATTTGAAGGAGAATGAATCGTGCATACAGAATGTAAAAAGGGAGTTCAATAACTTGCTAGTATACTAGGGACGTCCTGAAACCATGATGTTTACAGAGTGACATCATCCAGGCCGTTATGTTACCACATGCCGATGGATTGAATGGGATTAATTCAAAAATCCTTGAAAGATGAATAGAATGGGAATGAGGATGAAAAGGAATGAAAAGATTAAAGTATTTGTTTATCGCTTTCTTTATCACTTTTTTTGCATTTCCTTCTCATGAAGCGACGGCAGCAGAAGAAAACTCAACGATGGAAGTGAAACTGAAGAATTATTTGGGCAATAGAACCAGTGCCGAAATAACGGCAACCGGGGACTACCGTACATCAAGGGGAGAGATATTCATAAAGGCGGGGGAAAATCTGACTTTGAAAGTGGAGTCGGCTAAACTTGCCGTATACAAAGGATCTAAGAAAAAGGGATCTTATGCTTCTTTTAAGGTAATACCAGTTAAACCTGATTCTTCATTATCCATAAACGGCCGTCCGTACCAAGGCTCATTTTCATTTACAGCGGAGGACGGTTACATCCGTCCGATCAATACTGTTTATATGGAAGATTACCTAAAGGGCGTCGTACCGCTGGAGATGCCTGCACTATGGCACTCCGAAGCCTTAAAAGCACAGGCGATTGCCGCCCGGACCTATGCACTTCGCCATCAATCCACAATAATTGATGATACGGTTTCTTACCAAGTATATGGCGGGGCTGCCGGTCACTATCGAACTAATTCAGCCATTGAGCAGACGAAGGGCATGGTAATCAAGCATGATGGCGAAATAATCGAAGCGTTCTTTTCCTCAAGCAATGGAGGAATGACCGAATCGAATTCAAATGTTTGGTCAAGTGGCAACCCCCTTGCATATTTATCTATAAAAGAAGATTTCTATGATCCGAAAACCAGTTGGGAGATAACGCTGGACAAGCAGCAAATCGACCTTTCAAAAATGGACTTAGCTAAACCGGAAGAATGGTGGACAAGTGTAGAGGAAAAAGATAAAACGGTTGTGCCGAAGCTTAAGGCTTGGCTGAAGAATAATGGATATGCGCAGAAAGATATTAAAATAACGGAGATTCCCTTGTTAACATTTTCAGATGAGAAAACGGGAGGCCGTGTAACGAAAGGCTCCATCCAATTGAATTTCTATGTAAGGGACCTCGTTGATGACCGGGGAAAGCTTCTGCCGCAAACGGTTAGGCTTACTAATGTATCAGCTTCCAAAATCAGGGGCATGGTGGGGCAAGAGGTGATGAAAAGCTATCTGGTTGACCATTCATCCTCCGATCACTCTAAAATTTCTATTAAAGGATCAGGATATGGGCATGGTGTCGGGCTAAGTCAGTTTGGGGCGAAAAACAGAGCGGAAGCAGGACAATCCTATCTAGATATTTTGGGATTTTATTATCCTGACACAACTATAGAAAGGGAATATGGACCAGGCACTGGATATAAAACGGATCTTGTCGCCAAGTCAGAACCGAATTCAGTAAGCATGAAAGCGCAAACGGATCATGTCAATGATGAGGTTGGAATCACATACTCCCTAAAAGAAAATACTGTGGTTACACTTACGATTAAAGATGGTAAAGGGAAATCCATAGCTACCCCAGTCCGTGACCAAACAATGAAAAAGGGTACCCATTCAGCAATCTGGAACACAAAAGCGGTGAGTAACGGTACATATAAAGCAGAAATATCAGCAATGGACCGCAACGGGAATGAAGGTTTGGCAACAATGCCGATTAAGATCAGTAAAGATACGTCGGCACCGAAAATCACCGAAGTCAAAACATCGGGTGACTATAGTACCGAAAAAGCGAACATAACATATATAATTAATGAAAACGCTAATGTAACAGTGGAAATCAAGAACAGTAAAGGGAAGGTTGTCGGTATCCTTTCTGAAAGGCCGTTCAGTAAAGGCAGGCAATCCGCAACATGGGATTTCAAAAATATGTCCAGCGGCATATTTACGGTGACAATCTCAGCTAAGGATAAGAGTGACAATCAGAAAACCATTTCAACGAAAATCTCGATCAGGAAGACGACGGGAATAGTGACAGCAAGCGAATTATATATTAAAGAAAATAGAAATGCATCTTCTGAAACGGTTGGGAATCTATACAGGGACCAATCTGTAACGATCTTGGCGCAACAAGATGAGTGGTACAAAGTGAAAAAGGGAAGCCAAATTGGGTATGTATTAAAAAAACATATAAAAAAATGAATGAGCAGGACGCCAATCATGGCGTCTTTTTTTGACATCATGACTCTTCATCAAACGCACGAGTATACGGAACAAATTCACGAGTAAAAGGCGGAAACTCACGAGTAAATGCCCCAAACTCACGAGTAAAAGGCGGAAACTCACGAGTAAATGCCCCAAACTCACGAGTAAAAGGAGTAAACTCACGAGTAAATGCTGCAAAATCACGAGTAAAGCACGGATTCACGAGTATACGCACCAAACTCACGAGTAAAAGGAGTAAACTCACGAGTAAATGCCCCAAACTCACGAGTAAATGCATTAAACTCGTGAGTAATGCCCGCAAACTTCGCCATAACTTGAGTTAACGGACCTTAATCAAAATAAAAATGAGAATCTTAAAATGCATTCATTCCTCTTTTGTTTTATGCTGACCGGGTGTAAACGGAACGCCAGCGGCTTTTGTGATGATTTTTGAAATATCGGTATTTTCAATGACTCCATCAAAGGCTTCACTGCCTGGGCCCGAGGCGAAAACGGGAATCATATTGGCTGTGTGTCCTCCTGTGGAACTGGCTGCCCGTATGCTTCGATCAGCTACGCCCGCCTTATGGTGCCTGGCGATGGTGCTACCGATTTCCCAATCGATTTGATGCTTTGGATAGACAAGCGTTTTATTCTTTCTCACGTTATCAATGAATTGATCGACTTCCTGATCCGTAAGAGATATATGTGCATACTTCTTGAATGTGGAAACGACACTTTCTGGATTGATTTCATTATTTTTATCGAATGTAAGCTGTTTGGACATATATTCGGATGAAACCCTGATTTTTTTCAATGCCTTGATATCCATTGTTTCAGAAGCGGAGGTCCCCATTGTTTCGTGGTCTGCAAGTACAACGATCAACGTATCATTTCGATTTTTTGCCCAATCTACAACCTCTTTCACGGTTTGGTCAAATTCGATGGTTTCTTTCCATATTCCAGTGATGTCGGCTGCATGCTCCATATGGTCAATACGCGCACCCTCGGCCATCAAGAAGAATCCCTTATCACCATGGGATAAAATATTCAACGCTTTGGATGTCATTTCGGGGAGGGATGGCTCTTGGGAATGTAATACTTCTTTATCCAGTTTGAAATTCATATAGGTAGGGTGAAATAATCCTAAAAGTTTTGCCGGAGTATTAATGGAACTAAGTTCTTCTTTAGTCGTAGTAATCCCATAGCCAGCTTGTTTAAATTTGGCGATTAAATCCTCGCCATTCTGCTTATCCGCATTGAAATAGCTGGCACCACCGCCAAGAATGACATCGATCCGGTTATCAAAGAGCTGCCTCGCGATATTTGCGCCACCTGTCCAGCGGTTAGGCACACTTGCACCAAAGGCAGCGGGTGTGGCATCGACTACCATATTGGTTGAGATGATCCCGACTTTTTTGCCATTGTTCTGAAAGGCATCCAATACACTATCCACCTCGGAACCATTGGCATCGACACCGATTGATTCATTGTTGGTTTTTATACCAGTGGCAATCGCCGACCCCCCTGCTGCCGAGTCAGTGACGTAATTATTGGCGGAATAGGTGCGCATCAGGGCGACATGCTCCAGTTTTTCCAAATGTAGTACACCTGTCTTTCCATATTCCAATTGCCGGGCAATTTCTATTGCCCCTAGCCCCATGCCGTCGCCAATCAGCAATATGACATTCTTGGGGGTGTTTCTTGTTTCTGCTTGAATAGGGGAGCCCATGCTAATAATGAAAATTATAAGAACGAATAATCCAAAGCGATGCGGCTGTACGAGTTTATATCTGGATGTCTTATTCATCTGAAATCCTCCATTGGGTGAAAGTCTTCCTATTATTTGTTTAAATCGATAAAAAAACCCCTCCCTGATATTCAGTATGGAGCTAATCTTTTTAGCATGGTTAGCGGCATCAAGTCGGTTTTTGTATAATTTGTCTTTCAAAAAAATAAAGAATTTCTATATAATTACAATAAATTTTATAAACAGTAAATACATAACTGATATAATTTCACTAAAGGTCAATTGAATTAATAGGAGAGAAAACCCTATGCTATCCAGTATGAAAAAGTTCTTCAAAGAAGGTTCTAAAGACTTGAAGAGAATTTATAAGTTAGTAGAAGAAGTGAATCGGCTAGAGGGTAAATATGAAAAATATTCAGATCTGGAATTAAGCGGAATGAAGGATAGATTTAAAAGCATTTTGGATGCTGGTGATAATGTTTTGGATATACAAGCCGAAGCTTTTGCGGTCGTGAGGGAGGCTTCCAAGCGAGTATTGAATCTTAGGCACCATGATGTTCAGCTTGCAGGCGGTTTTGTCCTGAGTGAAGGGGGCATTGCCCAAATGAATACGGGCGAGGGGAAGACGCTTGTCTCTACATTGCCTAGCTATTTACATGCACTGTTCGGTAATGGTGTCCATATAATAACGGCCAATGAATATTTGGCCAAACGTGATAAAGAGTTAATGGGACAAATTCATGAATTTCTAGGATTGACGATCGGTTTGAACATTTCCCAAATGGGACCTTCCGCGAAACGTGAAGCATATGCGGCAGATATCACGTATGGGACGGCAACAGAGTTCGGTTTTGATTATTTGCGTGATAATCTGGTTTATCGAAGGGAAGACAAGGTACAAAGAGGACACCGATTTGCCATTGTCGATGAGGTTGACAGCATCTTGATAGATGAAGCGAGGACACCATTAATCATTGCGGGCAGGGCAAACGACGGAACCGAGCTTCACCAGATCACGGCGCAAATCATGAAGACATTTATAGAAAAGGATGATTACGAGATTTCCATCGAGTCAAGGTCCGCCTTCTTCACGGATCAAGGTGCTTCCAAGATTGAAGAGGCCTTTGGCATCGACAATCTGTATGGAATGGAGCATCAAGAGTTATTACATAATGTTACACAGGCGCTGAAAGCGCGGGCAATCATGAAGTTGGATGTGGACTACATTGTCATCGATGGAAAGATTGCAATCATCGATAAATTCACAGGCAGGATGATGGAAGGGCGAAGCTTCAGTGACGGGCTGCATCAAGCCATTGAGGCAAAAGAGGGATTGGAGATTTCCGAAGAGAATGAAACACAGGCTATGATTTCCGTCCAAAATTATTTTCAATTATATCATTCAATGTCTGGGATGACAGGGAGTGCCATACCATCAAAGTCTGAATTCCAGGAAATATATCAGCTCCCCGTCATTGAAATTCCAACTAATGAGCCTATTATTCGAGTGGATGAGGTTGATTTGCTTTATAAAGATGAAACATGCAAAATCAACAAAATCATCACGGAAGTAAAACGGATCCATGATGAAGGCAGACCTATCCTGATCGGGACGACCTCCATTGAGCAATCTGAAAAAATTTCGGTTCAACTGGATAATCGGAAAATTAAACATCAAATCCTTAATGCGAAGACGGAAGAGGATGAAGCGGAGATCATTGCGAATGCCGGGCAAAAAAAACAAGTGATGCTGGCTACGAACATGGCTGGGAGAGGAACGGATATATTACTTGGGAATGATGTCAAGGAATTGGGCGGCCTTCATATTATCGGGACGGAGCGTCACGAAAGCCGTCGGATCGATATGCAGTTAAGAGGACGTTCCGGGCGGCAGGGTGATCCTGGTTCAACACAATTCATCATTTCTTTGGAAGATGATTTGTTTCATTACTATGATGAAGCAGAATTGGGACGTTATATCAAGAAAATCAAAACGGATGAAAATGGGTTGGTGCTGGGCCCTGCACCCGATAAATTCGTTAAAATGGTTCAGGAAACGGTAGAGCAGATGCATCAATCAAGCCGATATCACATATTGAAGTTGGAACATGCATTAAATGAGCAGAGTAAAATCATCTATGCAATGAGAGCTCGGATTCTTGATATGGAGCTTGAACGGATGTCGGCCATTTTACTTGACTGCATCGTAAAATACATTACTCGGCTCACAGTGAAATATGACCGTGAACATATAGCGGAGCCTGACTCCTCTGCCTTAATTGAAGAGCTAACCTTTGTTTTGCTTTCGTTAGGTTGGCAGGAAAGTGATTTGAAGGATATAGAAGGCCAAATTGAAGGAAGGGTGTTGGAGGCTTTAGGTGAATGGGAATCGAGACTGGTGATCTTTCAAGACGATGCAGAATGGGGAAACCAGTTGCGCGCTTTCATGCTGCAGCACATCGATACAAATTGGATGAACCATTTAGATGAAATGAACAGTTTGAAGGAAGGCATTGGTTTAAGCGAACATGGTCAGCAGGACCCATATGCGTTGTTTGAAAAAGCAGCTCTCAGTCAATTCAACCTTCTATTAAGTAAAATTGAGGCGGAGATAAGCATCCGTTTTATGGAATATATGAAAAGCAATCAGCAAGATGCAGCTTCTTTCGAGGGGGAGGAACGATGAGTTTATTTGGAAAAAGGGATAATGCAGCTTCAGATGTACCTAAGTTAGCAAATCATGATGACACCGTTCATACTGTCCTGATGTTTCACAAGGGGTGGGATATTTCCAAGCAAGAGGAATATGTATATAAATTCCACCATCAAAGGCTGCCTGCATTAAAACCGAACCAAATTTCTATATCCGGCATCAAGCTGACTAGGGTGGAAGATGATGTCATCATAGAGGCTTTTCTGCGAAGTTCAATAGAGAAAGCTGTCATTTTTGATATCGTGGATTTACTGTTAGTTGATGGAGATGGAAAATTCCTCGCGAAAAAGACATTCGATCTCACAGAGCTTGGTGAGCTTCCGGCACTTTCAAGCATGCCATGGCATTTCTTGTTCGAGGAAGGGGATATTTTGGCGGAATCGATTCCTGATGAAGGTTGGAAGATTGCTTTTGAATGGAAGAGAAAGTAGAAAAACAACTGCATGAGTCTAACGGCAATCGGCAGCTTTTTTGCCGGAGCGCCAAAGCAAAGCCCTCATCCTTTTAGTGATGAAGGTTTTTTGTTTATAAGGGAGGTCAGTAGCACCAAATATTTATGCCATTTTCTGTGTGCAATTTCTCATAAATGGCAACGCTGAGTAATATTTATAAGTAATCTTCCGCAATCTAGCCTAACCAAGGCTTGGAAATAATGAAGAGGAAAGTGGCAGGAACATGAAGAATAACCGTAATCAACGCTTGAAGGAGAGGCTATTTGAGTTATTGTCATTCTCAATCGTGGCCATACTTTTCATTTATACGAATGATAGGATGGGTAACGATCTTTCTATTGGAATAATTACGATAATCATCGGTGCTGCCGGTTTTGTTGTTTATCTGAAGGAATGGATATCGAATCGAATCGTAAAGGGCTTCATTTTTTCAGTTTTCCTTCTTTCGATCATGGTCTTTTTCCTTGGGGACATCTGGTTTTATCGTTATTATTCGACACCTATAACATCCTATATGTGGATGCAAAAAAGCAATCTGAATGGGCTAGGTGAAAGTATATTCAGTATGATGGAAATCAAGGATGCAATCTTTCTTCTGGCAGGCATTCCAATTGCTGAATCTTTTGTGAAGAAAAAATACCCCCTCAAGCATATGGCACTTGTGCCGGCCGTAATATTCCTGATGATAGCAGGATTAAAACCGGTCAAGAATATCTTTATCGACAAAGTAGATATAACCCGGCGTTATGAGGCAAATACCTTCTTGCGAACCTGGGGCCCTATCGGTCATCATGCATTGGATACGTATGCCTACTTTACTGACTCGGGAAGGGATGAAATGTCTTCGGAAGAAAAGAAGGCCGTTTCTGATTACTTCAATAAAAAGAAAAGAAAGGAAAATGCCCATTCAGGATCCTTGGAAGGGAAGAATCTCATTATCATCCAGGTGGAATCTTTACAGTCGTTTCCGCTCTTTCAAACCAGTGCCGGGCAGGAGGTCACGCCATTCATGAATGGGCTGGCGAAAGGGGGATTGTATTTCCCGCATGTATATCCGCAGACGGTATTTGGAAATTCATCTGATGGAGAGCTTATCGTGAATACCGGACTATTTCCTTTAAAGCAAGGTGCGACCTTTTTTCGGTTCCCTTATAATGATTTTCCTGGTCTTGCCAAGGAATTAAAGAAGTCGGATTATCAAAGTATTGCTTTCCACGGAGATGAAGAAGACTTTTGGAATAGGCAGCATGCATATCCCTCGCTAGGTTTTGATGACTATCTTTCCATAGAGGATATGAAGCAGGACGAGATGATTTCGATGGGCTTGGGAGACCGCAGTTTCTTTAATCAAAGCTATGATTTCTTAAAAGATAAACAAAACCCCTATTACGCTTTTTTCGTTACTTTGACCAGCCATGTACCTTTTTCACTGCCGAAGGAACAGATAACAATGAAGCATGAAGTTGGAAAAGAAAATAATTACCTGACTAAATATTTCGAAGCCATTCATTATACAGATTCCGCAATCGGGGATTTCGTGAAGAAGTTGAAGGATGACGGGAAGTTGAAAGACAGCGTAATTGTCATTTACGGAGATCATGATGGGCTATTCTTAAAAGATAAACACGAGGTTGAAGCGTATTATGGTAGTAAAATTAGCAATGAAGAGTGGATTGAAAAATATATGCCCATTCCCGTGATCATTTATCAGGAGGATATGGAAGGGAGAACGATTGATAAGGTGGCGGGCCAAATCGATATTCTGCCCACTCTATATGATTTGTTCAATATAAAGAGTTCTTCATACTTTGGAGAGAGCATGCTGGATGGCGAAGAGGGTGATGCCTTGATATTAAAAGGGGATTATGGTTCTCAAATGAAAATAAATGGGGAAGGCAAGGTCGAAGGATTTTCACCAGAAGATCAAAAGGAGATTGATCTGAGTGATCAGGTGATACGCTCCGATTACTTAAAAAAAATTGAGAAGGAGGTAAAAAAAGAGGATGACTGATAAAAGTCATCCTCCTTACATTATAATCCCAAATGTGTTTTAACACGATTTTGGGCTTCAAGCTTTGTATCTTCTGGAACGATGTTGTACCAAACGCCATCTACCCGTTGATTGTCACCTTCAAGTGTATATTGTTCAATATTTTTGAGGGATGATTTGTAGTTATTTTGAATGCTCAGCATTTCATTGAAACTTAAATTGGTTTCCACGTTTTTACCTAAAGCTTCGAATATATCGTCATAATTGGTAAGTGTTGATAGGCTTGCCCCTTTTTTCATGACAGCTTGGATAACTTGGCGTTGCCGCATTTGCCGTCCATAATCCCCGCGGGGATCTTCTTTACGGATTCGGGAATAAATCAAGGCCTCTTTACCATTTAAGTCGATTGTACCTTTGTTGAAGGTATACCCTTTATAGGCAAGGTCCATATCATTATCGACCGTGACACCGCCAACGGCATTCACGATATCCTGAAAGCCTTCCATATTCATTTTGACGTAATAGTCAATCGGAATATCCAAATAGGATTCCACTGTATTTATCGACATGGCGACTCCGCCATATGCATAGGCATGGTTCATTTTATCATTTATACCTTTACCGACGATCTCTGTACGCGTATCTCTCGGTAAACTCAATAACTCAATTGATTCTTTTTTAGGATTAACGGTCATGACAATCATCGTATCTGATCGACCTGAGTCATTTTTTCTTTCATCCACACCAAGAATTAGTAATGAAAATGGATCTTGGCTTTTGAACTTGATGTCCTCCACACGTTTATCCGTTTTATGGGCTGTGCCCTGCATAGTGCTGATCGCACCGGCTAATGATTGATATACTGAAGCGCCATAAACACCTGCGCCAATGATAAGGATAAGAAGGGTGAAGCCGATTATTTTAAACGTTTTGCGTTTCTTTTTCTTTTTTTTATGTTCGGATCTCATTTAATATTCCTCCCTTAACCATCCCACAAAATGGAAGGTGTGAAAAAGTACCTAGTCGGTATTTTTAACTATACCTTTTTTTTGTCAAAAATAGAATAGTTTCTTTTTGTAGTTAGAGTGCATATTTACCTTTTTTCATTCAAAAAAACGAAGGATTCTGAATTCCTTCGTTTACACAGCATTCATTTTTTTCCAAAAGTTATAGAAGTTATGAATATTTTCATAAATTTGCCAGACTTTAAGAGAAAGTCTGGCAAGTAAATCTTATAAACTTCTATAACCGATGATTTTACTTTTGAAATAAGAGTTTGAAGTAGTACTGATCGTTACTCCCTTACTTGATGAGGCATGAATGAATTCCCCGCCGCCCAAGTAAATTCCCATATGGCTTATGACTGATTTATTGGAACCCGTTGCAAAGAAGATAAGATCGCCGCTTTTCGGTGAAGTAACTTTTTTACCCATATCATAATAGGTGGACGATGAAAGCCTTGGAACATCATACCCAGCCTTCTTGAACGTATAGTAAATGAATCCGCTGCAATCGAATCCTGATGGGGAGGAACCCGCCCACGAATAAGGTGTGCCAATCAATTTCTTTGCTTCGGAAACGAGCTTGGCCACTTTGTTTCCTGAACTTGGGGCTTCCACTTTTCCACCATCGTTTTTATCTGCAGGGGCTGTGCTTGCCGATGTACTTAATTTCAGTTTTTGCCCTACTCTGATTAAATCGGACTTTAACGAGTTGATTGATTTAAGCTGGGCTACAGTCAAGTTTGTTTTTCTGGAAATCTTGGAAAGAGTATCACCTTTTACCACAATGTATGTAGACGAATTGGCTGGGGTCTGTGTACCACTGGATGGTTTGGAGCTGCCGGGTAAATCAATGGTAGTGGTGGTGGTTGATTTGGATACGATAAGTTTGGCGCCTGCATAAATTCTGTCGGATTTTAAGTTATTCAGTTTCATCAATTCAGCAAGTGTAAGGTTATGCTTGTTTGCTATCCTGGTTAAGGTATCACCTGAAACAATGGTATATGTGGTTTTCTTTGTTGTTTTCACGGAAACTGAAGGAGCATTTGATGTTGTTTTGGAGTTGGGTGTAATTAATTTTTGATTGATTCTCAAAAAGTCTGATTTTAAGTTATTAAGCTGTTTTAAGTCTTTTACCGTCGTATTATGATTTTGGGCGATTTTACTTAGGTTATCACCGCTTTTGACTGTATATGTACCGGCAAGGGCAGGAGAAACAAAAGTCGAAGATAAAATGGCTAATGTCGAAAATGCGACAACACTTTTTTTCACGGTTTTCCACCTCGAATATGTCTTTTTCCCTATTCTAACAAAATAAATGGGTTTAAACATATTACATTTTTGTTACAAGGGGGAAATAGTAGTATTTTACTGGTTTATATTGGTGGCGTTTGAGCATTGTAATCTACAATATTTTCTATATTGTGAGTCTTTTTTCATATTTCGGAGCGTGGTGTTTCCCTTTGTCACTTTATGAAAAAAATGTACCTTTTTGTAGGGCGTGCATTCCGCTCAGTGGTTATGGAAAAATAGAAAACCCACTTCGTTTTACGAAGTGGGTGGTTTTATTTATAAAGGAAATCAACTAAGTTCCTGCTTGAATTTCCCGTGGAGTATTCATTCCATTTTTGGTTAAAGGAAGCGATCTTCATTAATGAATGATCGGCGGTACGGATTTTCCTCAAGAGCTCTTTCGTGGTGGATACCACGGGTCCGGGCATGGAAGAAGAGTAATCCTCCCAGAATCCCCGTTCCTGCACATACTTTTCTAAGTCATATGCAAAGAATATCATGGGTCTTCCCAAAAAAGAGAATTCAAATGGAATCGATGAGTAATCGGTTATTAAAAGATCCGTACTGATCAGCAGTTGATTAACGTGAAAGTCACTATTGACAGGGAAAATGAATCCCGGGAATTTATCTTGTAAATCATGCTCTGCTTTTACAGCTGGATGCAGCTTTAGCAATAACGCATAATTTTCGCCCTTAAGTTCCTTGTAGAGCAATTCCAAATCAAGAGCAATCTCTCCGTTGTTCAAGCCGTCATTACGAAATGTAGGGGCATATAACATGATTTTCTTATGCTCAAGTTCCGGATACTTGGCCAGCAAAGCATTACGGGCAGTCCTTTTTGATTCATCATTAAAAAAGAAATCGGTCCGAGGGATCCCGGTCCTTAGGATATGGGATGCCGGCAGTTGGAAACTTTCTTGATAAATCTCGGCCATTCTCTCTGAACCTGCCGTAACATAATCGAATTTACCATATACCTCAAAAAATCTTTTCCTTGCACCGGCTGAACGGTTTTTAATGGAAGGATCTTTTGCTCCGAATTGCTTTACGGCACCGGCCGCATGCCACACTTGCACGCATGTCACTTGCTTTTTGAATGAAATGGCTGAAAGAAAGCCAAAATAATTATCGATGATAATCCATTTTGATGTAGCCAGATGATAAATCGATCGGATCATGGCACTGATATTTTTTGATTCAAACGGAAGGACGATGGTTTCCCCATCGTCCTTAACTTGTATAGAACTGCTTGATTTCATTAAAAATACCTTTTGAACGGAAATGTCCTGCTTGTCCATTTCATCTGCGATATATTGGCAATTGTCCCCAAATGATGTGACAAAGGTCGTTTTGTCATATAAAGGGAAAAGTTTAAAGATAGAGAATAAAACTTTGAAACAAAAAAGATAAATCCCTATCGCGAATTCTTTAGCCATTAGTAACTTGTAGAAGGTCATCTTTAATTTGGGAAGTCGAAATGCCGATTGTCCTTGGAAGGTAGACCACTTCACAAACTTCGGATAATTCATCGAATTGGCCTTTCCAGTCATCACCCATTACAAAGATATCCACACCTTCGCGAACGATGTCTTCCTTCTTTTGTTCCCAATTGTCTTCAGGTATGACTTCATCCACATAACGAATTGATTCTAGGATCATTTTTCTGTTTTCAAAGCTGTGATAAGCTTTTTTATCTTTTAAAGCATTGAATTCATCCGTAGAAATGGCAACGATCAGATAATCCCCTAAATCTTTAGCACGTTTTAATAGATTGATATGACCCCAATGAAGCAAATCAAAGGTTCCGTAAGTGATTACTTTTTTCATTTTTATTCCTCCTTTAAGACTCTTGAACTGTTATTCAATCAAATTAATATATATTTGGTCTATTAGAATATGAAATGGAACAATAAAACAGGCAACCGGCTCTTTAATTCTGCTTGTTGTTTTCCTATATTTTTTAGGCAATGACAATCTCTAACTAATTATAACTTAATAGCTTTACAAATAAACCACAATTTTTTTACAATTAAACCACAATTTTTTACATTGATGATTCTTGTAAATATTATTTTTTAAGTTAAAATTAAATGTTGACTAATTTGTATGACTCTGAAGGGCATAATAAAGTGTCCATAATTAATGTAAGGATTTATACTTAATGGTATTTAAAAATAATTCCCCTCACATTAATGAATGAAAAAAGATTTCATCATTCTTGCTGCAATCAGAAAAGCCATTCACAATTTTACCACGTTTAGGAGAGAACAACTAGAGGAGCTTCATAAATCCTGTTTTCTAAAAGTGGAAGGTGAAAGACAGAGGATGGGTATCTATCGGCCATAAATCTATCGCTTAACTTTTATGGAACCATTTAATGAGGGGAAAATATAAACGGTTGTCCTGTTTTGAAAGCGTTCACTTTGATAGTAAGAAGATTTTTTTTAATTGAAAGACATGTTTTTGCTATTCCCTTTCCATTCTGGCAACATGGAAGGACATGCATTTGATTTTTGCGGTTTTTTTGTTTTGGTACGACAGCGAATCACCTGGATATTTTCTTTTTTGTTCATAGGTGGAATTTAAGGGGAATTAAGGGAAATTCACCGGTCTGTTTAATGATATTGAGGAAAAACCAAAAAAAGTTTATGATTTTAAAGTACAATGAATGATTCATTTTTATTTAAATAAATAATTTGTTATAGGTGGTCTAAAATGATTAAAAAGCTTCTTGGAAAAGGGAAAGCAAAAAAAGCGCCTAAAATTAAGCTAAAACAAGTTCTGACCATTGCGCAAGAGGAAAATATGCTATTGATTAAAGGAGAATTTTCAATAGAACATTATTGCGCAAAAGAACTATGGCTATATTCTAGGGATAACGAAGATCAGAAAATAAAAATAGCTGAATCGGTGAGCTCGTCTAAATTTGATTTTAAAGTAGATATGAAAGATTTAATGCGGAAATTAGCAGATGATGAACCGACTGTTTATGACTGTTATATAAAGGTAACCGTCCCGATTGAAAAGCTGAGCAAGAAAACAATACTTAATATCGAACATAAAGCTGAATATGTAGAAGAGAACGAACAGGTTCATATTGAATTTCCAATTCGTCTAGGGCGTTTTCAGGAGACGTACACGAACAATTTAAGTATTTACACCTATGAAGATAAACAAAGTATATTCTCGATAACGAATAAAGGAAATATATCTCTTTACATCAATAAAACCCCTAAAATACAGATTAAGTCTCAAATTGAAAAAATGAAAAACAATTCGAAGACCATGCATGTTAATGGTCAAATCTTCACCAAGCATTCCGCGATCATAAAAGGTGAGGGCCTAGTTAGAGGAAGACAAAGTGGCAAAGAATATCAGGCCAATCTATCTTTTATTCATAATAAGGAAATGAATATTAAGAAATTTGGACTGAATCGATATATATATGATTTGAAATTGGATTTAGAACAATTGGTCAGTGTGGATTTGGAAGATGATGTCTATGATATTTACATGAAATTACATTTACATGATCAGGAAGAGCCGAAAATGGTACGCGTCGGAAGACCGACCACGAGAACTAAATTATTTACAAAAAAGACCGATGTGAGCTCGAATAATGGAGTGGCCATCATCAATCCATATTATACCTTTAAAGCATCCAATTTATCTTTGGAAGTGTTTAACTTCTCTACGGAAAGTTATCGATATTTAAAAAAGATGATGGGATGGAGGCGTTTTTTGGCCCTATTTAAAAAGAAAAAGGATGTTTGGCTAATTGGCGAAAGAACTTATAAAGCCCAAGATACCGGATATCACTTCTTTAAATATATGAGGGAAAACCACCCTGAAAAAGAAGTCTATTATGTAATAGAAGAAAATTCCGTGGAAGCCAAGAACGTCGAGCCCTTTGGAAATATCCTTTATTTCAAGTCAAAGGATCATATTAAAAAGACAATGGAATCGACACGTATCATTTCATCACATCATCCGGATTATTTATATCCTTTAAGAACATCTGAATTTAAAAATCGTGTTAAGGGAGTTAAGGTATTTCTTCAACATGGTGTTATGGGCACTAAGAACATGGTTGCAAACTACGGGAAAAATGCATCCTCCGGTTTTAGTACGGATGTTTTTCTAGTTAGTTCAGACTTCGAAAAGGATATGATCGTAACGGATTTTGGGTACAACGAAAAGGAAGTATTCACGACCGGACTTTCTAGGTTCGACTCACTGTTTAAGGATGATGTTTTAACAAAGCGGCAATTACTCATCATTCCGACATGGCGAGATTGGATTACATCCGATGAAATATTTTTGGAAAGCGAGTATTTCGAAAGGTATCAGAACTTGGTGAATCACCCGGTTTTACATGAGTTATCTAAAAATAATGGGTTTGAAATCATATTTTGCCTTCACCCTAATATGCAGAAATTCACGTCTTATTTTAAAGATGCCCCTGTTCGGGTGATTAGTCAGGGTGAAGTGGATGTCCAAAGGTTAATTAAGGAAAGCGCGATTATGATCACGGACTATTCAAGTGTTGCTTTCGACTTTAGTTTCCTGCATAAACCGGTTATTTACTATCAATTTGATAGAGATCGTTTCATAGGGAAAAGACCGTCACATTTGGATTTGGATAACGATCTTCCTGGTGAAATCGTTGATGAATTGGATGGATTGTTGGGTGTATTAGCCGAATACGCCAACACTGATTTTGTCATGAAGAAAAAGTATATCGATAAGGCCAACCGTTTTATTAAATATCGCGATGTCCATTCTAATTCAAGGATATTCGAAGTGATTAAACATGCAGAAAAAGATCAGAATTCACTTATTAAATTATATAACCACCCGATATCAAAACTCATTATGAATCGATTTAGGAAAAGTGAACAGTATTTCCCTGTCATGAAAAAAGTTTATAAAATCATGTCCAGGATCCTACCGGTTGACCGGAACCTTATTCTTTTTGAAAGTGGGATAGGGAAGCAATTCTCCGATAGCCCCAAATATATTTATGAAGAACTGGTCAAAAGGGATAATAAATATAAAAAAGTCTGGGTGTATAATGGTAATTTACCGATAAAAGGAAAGAATACGAAGCTGATCAAACGCCTAAGCCCGGAATATTATTATTATTTGGCCAAAGCAGGTTATTGGATAAATAATCAAAACTTCCCTACTTATTTAAGTAAAAGGAAGGAAACGACATACATTCAGACTTGGCATGGAACCCCTTTGAAAAAAATGCTGTTTGATATCGATAATATTCAAGGAAGAGACGAGGGGTACTTGAATCGGGTGCATAGTGCAACGAGAACGTGGGATTATTTAATATCACCAAGTCCATACGCATCCAAAGCCTTCAGAAGTGCTTTCAAATATGAGGGGGAAATATTGGAAACGGGATATCCGAGAAATGATTTGTTTTACAAGGAAGATGCTTCACTGGTTGCCGACTCAGTGATGGAAAAACTGAAGATACCAAAAGGAAAAAAAGTCATCTTATACGCTCCTACATTCCGGGATAATCAAACTTCGAAAAACAATAAATTCATTTTCGAGCTGAAATTTGATTTGGAAAGAATGAAGGAAGAACTAGGGGATGAATATATCCTGTTGTTAAGGATGCATGTTGTTATAAGTAATAATCTCAGCATTCCGAGCGAATTCGAGGATTTCGTGATAAATGTATCCAATTATTCAGATATCCAGGAACTTTACCTGATTTCTGATATATTGATTACGGATTATTCTTCCGTAATGTTCGATTTTGCTAATACTGCCCGGCCGATTTTGTACTACACGTATGACTTGGAAGATTACAGAGATAACATCCGCGGATTCTATATGGACTTTGAAAAGGAAGCACCAGGTCCATTTTTAAAAACGACTGAGGAGATTATCGATACTATTACCAATATTGATGAAATAAACATGCAATACAAAGAGAGATATGGTTTATTTAGAGAGAAGTATTGTGGAATAGAGGATGGTAAAGCTACACAGAGAATCGTGGATGAATTTTTTAATGATTGATTCCTGAAATAAAGGGTATTGTTGCTTTTAAGTAACTGGTAACTGGCTGCCTGATAGAAACATCTATGTTACCTCTACATAAAAGGAGGGAATCGTATGAATTTCTTGGTACGTCAAAAGGCGAGGGAACTTTTAAAGAGCGGTAAAATTTCAATAAAAAATAACCCTGTAGGCTTAAGGAATAAATTTTTAGGAAAAGAAAAAAAGGTCACTGTAGTCACGGCTGCTTATAATGCTGAAAAATTCATCAGAAAAACGATTGAATCAGTAATAAATCAGACAATGGGTATGGATCAGATAGAATATATCATTATTGATGATTGTTCGACGGATGCTACCAATAAAATCATTCAGGAGTATACAGCTAAATATAAAAATATCTGTTCAGTTACTCTTCAAGAAAATAATGGTTCACCTGGGACCCCTAGAAACATTGGAATTGAATTGGGAACATCCAAATATATAACTTTTTTAGACGCGGATGACTGGCTTGCTCATGATGGGCTGGAAAGCCTCTATAATATCCTGGAGGAAACCGGTGATGATTATGTAGTGGGCAAAACGGTAAAAGTCGAATCTGAGGCAGAGAGTGTCATCGGTGAGTTTGCTTCCATTAAAGAAAGAAGAAGCATCACCCCAATGGATGTTCCGCACTTTTTTTATCATATGGGTCCAACGGCCAGGATGATGAATCTGCCTATGGTTAAAGAACATGAAATTGGTTTTCCGAATATGAAATTCGGTGAAGATAAATGGTTTTTTAATGATGTTTTCTTTAAAGTCAGAGCAGTATCAACTACTAAAAAACCTATTTATTATGTCAATAGGACTTCAGAAAATCCCTCTTCTTTAACACGTGTTACGAATGTGCTGGAAAAAAGAAAAGCGGATATCGACATAATAAAGTATATTCAATCCAAAGACATTGCCATTGAATTGAAAAAGGTGGCCCTTAACCGGATTTATGAGTACGATATTGTAAAAACGTTCGACAGCCAAACTTTTGTGAAATCCAAGAATAAAGAAGATTTTATAGAAATATTAAGGGAAGCTGTCGAAACTGCAAAAAACTTGTCATATGATTTTAAGAATGAATTTAAGGTGCCTATTTATAAATTGGCTCTTGAATTATTTATGGGGGATCGCATTGAGGATTTCGTAAAGTTATTTGAATGGTTAAAGCGAGATTCCAATAAAAAGTATCACATTAAAGACGGTTTACCATATTATGAACTGCCATTTCTGGAGGACGAATATCGTTTTGTCAGGATACCGATGCTTGCCCGTGCAATGGATTCCTTTATCATGGATAATGTCTACCACCAAAGTTTTGAGATTTATGGTGATGATATAGACAACATAGATTCAGTATTGATACGTGATCGAAAAAGAATGGACAATGAAATCAATTGCAGAGTTCAAATAGAAGGTAATAGAGGTCAGTTTACTGTTTCTTTAGAAGAAATTGATAAAATGGAAATGTCATTATTTACAGTGTTCATTCGCTACAATGATTATCAATTGGTGAATATTAAAAGGATCTTGAAAAATAAGATGACGTATAATAAGAAAAATGTGGAGTTTTATACAACAGTGGCAAATAATTTGGGACTGGCAATTAAGTCTTTGGAGTAGCTGTTAGAAGTACGCCAAAAATAAGCTCTCCCTTTTATTGGGTGAGCTTATTTTTAGTTTGAAATGATCATTAATCAATAAAAAGGGAGATCGGATATGTCAAATGAAAATGTACAAACCTCAAAGAGACCTTCCTTTCTATCGTTAGTTAAAAATAAGTCTAAAGCAATTATTTTAAGAGGATATAAAATGGCTTTTGCATTGGCGGGCACAGTGTTGCCAGTGGACCAGAAGCTTGTCATTTTTGAGAGCTTTTTGGGCAAGCAGTATAGCTGTAATCCCCGGGCGATTTATGAATACTTGCAGAGTAACCATCCTGAATATAAAATGTATTGGAGCGTGGATAAAAGATATGCAGCTCTTTTCGAAGAGGCAGGCATTCCATATCTCGATCGTTTTTCATTCAGTTGGCTGCTCAAAATGACAAGGGCCCGTTATTGGGTGACGAACAGCAGGCTTCCGCTTTGGATTCCGAAGCCGAAGCACACGATCTATTTGCAAACGTGGCATGGTACTCCACTAAAGAAGCTTGCGGCGGATATGAATGAAGTTCATATGCCTGGAACGACGACGGATAAATATAAAGAAAATTTCCATGCCGAATCAAGTAAATGGGATTATTTAATCTCACCGAATGCTTATTCAAGTGAAATCTTTGCCCGGGCCTTCAATGTCGATGCCTCTAAAATTCTGGAAACCGGTTATCCACGTAATGATATCCTTTACAACGGGAATAATCGTGATACAATCGACTCATTGAAACAGAAGTTGGGTATACCAATAGAGAAAAAGATCGTTTTATATGCCCCGACTTGGAGGGATGATGAGTTTTATAGCAAGGGAAAATATAAGTTCGAAATAAAACTGGATCTGGATCGAATGAAACGGGAATTGGGGGAGGAGTATGTCATTTTGCTCCGTCTTCATTATTTGGTTTCTGAGAACTTGGATTTATCGGCGCATGAAGGATTCGCCTATGATTTATCCAGTTACGAAGATATTAGTCATTTGTATCTTATTTCGGATTTATTAATAACCGATTATTCATCCGTATTCTTTGATTACGCAAATTTACAGCGTCCGATGCTTTTCTATGTATATGATATTGAAAATTACAGGGATAAGCTTCGCGGATTTTACTTTGATTTCGAAAAGAATGCACCAGGTTTGTTAGTCAAAACATCTGATGCGGTCATTGATAGTATCAAGACGATGAAATATGAAAATACCAATGATATCAATCATTTTCACGAGCGGTTTTGTGCACTCGAGGATGGCCAGGCTTCACGCCGTGTCGTAGAAAAAGTGTTTTTAGGAAGGTCTGTGTAATTTATGAGTTCAGCTTTGACCGTTTTAAAAGAACAAATCAAACATTTTTATTTGGTAAGGCGTTTATCTGTTTATGAGGTGAAAAGTGCCAACAGCAGCAACTACCTGGGAGTCCTATGGGAAATCATCAATCCGATGATACAGATTGCGATTTATTGGTTTGTATTTGGATTTATCATCTTGAATCGCGGGGATGATTTCCTTCCATGGCTGATGGCAGGGATCGTTGTCTGGTTCTTTGTGAACCCGGCCATAACCCAAACGTCCAAATCCGTCTATTCCCGAATGAATATGGTATCCAAGATGAGCTTTCCGATGAGTGTGATTCCATCGTATGTCATCTTTGCTAAGTTGTATCAGCATCTCATGCTGCTGGGAGTCATCATCATCCTATTAGGGTTTACAGGTTACCTCCCTACACTCTACATCTTGCAACTGCCGTATTATGTTGCAGCGACGGTCTTGCTGTTATTTTCATTGGGTTTAATCACTTCAACATTATCAACCATCATTCGTGACGTTCATAATATCATCGTGTCCTTAATGAAAGTCATGTTTTATTTAACACCAATCCTTTGGGTAATGGATGCTAAGGAACATCCTACCATAGTCAACATCATGAAGCTGAATCCACTATATTATATTGTGGAAGGGTATCGAGCTTCGTTGTTGGGGGAATCATGGTATCTGATAGCGCATTGGGAGTATACGCTTTATTTCTGGGCAGTCGTTATCATCTTGTTTATGATAGGTTCCTCGCTGCATGTCAGGTTCAGAGATCGCTTTGTTGACTTTAAGTAAACTGGAAGTGAGAAAATTTGGAAAAATCGGTGGTAGTCAAAGATATAACGAAAAAGTATAAATTATATAATAAAAACTCGGAAAAATTATTGGATCTCCTTTTGCCTAAAAGCTATGGGGAAGAGTACTTCGCTCTGAGGAATGTTAGTTTTGAAGCAGAAAAAGGCGATGTAATAGGATTTGTCGGGGTCAACGGATCAGGTAAATCCACATTGTCCAATATTATTGCAGGCATTGTCCCGCCTACGGACGGAAATGTCCAAACTAATGGGAAAACGGCCTTGATTGCCGTTTCATCGGGCCTGAATAATCAGTTGACGGGCAGGGAAAACATCGAACTGAAAATGCTGATGCTCGGATTCGATAAAAATCGCATCAAAGAACTTGAGCCTGAGATCATTGAGTTTTCGGAGCTTGGTAAGTTCATTGACCAACCGGTGAAATCCTACTCAAGCGGCATGAAGTCCAGGCTTGGTTTTTCCATTTCCGTGCATATCGATCCAGATATCCTGATTATTGATGAGGCCTTATCTGTCGGGGATAAAAACTTTGCTGAAAAGTGTTTAGAGAAAATGAACGAATTTAAGGCAAAGGGCAAAACGATGTTCTTTGTCAGCCATTCAATCGGTCAGATGAAGAAATTTTGCCAAAAGGCATTATGGCTTGAATATGGAGAGTTAAAGGCATACGGTGACATGAAGGAAGTAATGCCGCAATATGAGGCATTCTTAAAAGAATATAACGCCATGTCTAAACAAGAACAGAAAAAATACCGTGAAGAGCAAATGAAAAGGCGTAGTTCCGCACTGGTATGAATGTGAAAAGCAGACCCGGGCTTCGGGTCTGCCTTTTTTTAGTTAAGCACTTCAACATAAGCTTTCTCAAACCTCTCAGCTGCTGAAAGGTGGGAGTATTCGCTTTCCATTTTATACCTTGCTTTCGAAGCTAACTTTGCTGCATATTCAGAGTCTTTAAGCAGAAGGGAGATGGCTTGTGCAAGTGCTTCTTTATTTTTTTCCTCTACTAAAAGGCCATCTTCGCCATCAATGAGAATCTCCTTTAAACCCCCGATTGCGCTTGCAATGACGGGTGAGCGGCAACTCATCGCTTCTAAAGCGGAAATGGAAGTCGCTTCTTCCACCCCATGGGAATGAACGCTAGGGATGAGTACGATGTCCGATGCTTCATAGAGGTTATGCATTTTCTCGAACGGCACAGAACCCAGGAAAAGTACGGAAGCGGATATATTGAGACTGGCTGCGGTTTCCTCTAGCCGGCTCCGCTGTTCCCCTGTACCTGCATAGACCAAAATCGTTTCAGGATGGTTTTCCAGCACCTCCGGCAAAGCAAGGAGCGGGTAGATGACACCGTTCTTTTCCGTCATTCTTCTCGGAACGAAAAGCATCTTTTTATGTAGCGGTATTTGAAAGTCCCGGCGAGTTTGCTCCCGCTTTGCCATCTCCGGTTTAAAAGCAGACACGTCAATGAAGTTCTTGATCGTATCCGCCTCTATATGTGCCAAATGATTTATATAGTCTTTGATCCTTTGATCGACCGTCACAACTTTTGCAGCGGACTGATAAGCTTTTCTTTCTAGCTCGCGAATGATCAAATCTTCTTCACTGTCCGGAAGAAGGGCGCCCCTGCTGACTGCCTCGAATGAATAATATCCATGGACGGTTTGCACCGTTGGTATCCCGGATTCGATGGAAGCGAGGGTTGCGAAAATGTCTTGGGCATTAATGACATCATAGTCCTTTTTCAAGGCGTTAATAGATGAAGCCAATAATTTTTGGCGTTGCCGATCATTGAAAAGCTGGCCGCTCCCCTGTTTTACTTTATTTAATAAAAATCCTGGAGCCTGGGCGAGCATCTTCCTCTTGAAAGCTGGTAATTGAGAGAAAGATAATATGTCCACATTATGGCCCCGTGACATTAACCCCTTTTTTAACGTTGTGATATGGCTCGATAGCCCTCCTTCATGAGGGTAGTTGAAAATCGTTGTGACTAAAATGTTCATATTGGCACTCCTTCTTCTAATGGATTACTTTGATGATCTGATCTTTTTCAGCCCTTGCAGGCTGCCTACTTTAAAAAGCATCGATAGTGCGAGATATAATCCGAATACCAGCAGCGTGATGATCACCAATTCCATGATGATGGGCAACGATAGGGTAAGCGGATGGATCCAGAGAGCGATTCCGTAAAGGATGGCTCCGATGATGGTAAGCTTGCCGCTTTCCTGAAAAACATCCCTGAAAGCGGCCTTGTCCGTTTTACCTGTCTTCAGCCATAGGTAGCCGAAAAGGTAGAGGGATTGCAGGAGCATGGAAATCCCCGATGCTAAAGCAATGCCACCGACGCCGAGATAACGTGATAGAACCCAGCTGAGCAGCACGTTAAGCAAAACGGCAATCAGGCAGGAATACATGGCCACTTTCGTTTTCTTCAAGGCGTAAAAGGCGTTCATCAAATAATCCCTCAGTGCAAAGAACGGGAGGCAAGCTGAATAAAAGAGGAATGCCCTATAAGTCATATCAGTTGCTGAAGCATCGAAAGCCCCGCGTTGGAAAGCAAGAGTGATTAGGCTGTTTCCGCTGATTAACATGACGACCATGAACGGAATCGCTAGAAATAACAGCGACTTCAACCCTTTTAAGGTCAAATTAAGGAAAGATTGATAGCTTATAAGCGCGCGCTCGACGATTGAAGGGTACAATACGGTAATCAGCGGCGTAAGGACAATGCTCAATGGCAGCCACAGCAGGCGATTCGCATAATTAAGGGCAGATACGCTCCCAGTTTCGAGCGAAGTCGCAATGATCCGATCGACGACACTATTCAACTGGATCGCCAAGGCGGCGATAATGATTGGATAAAAGGTGAGCAGTGTTTGTGCAATCTGCCTTTTATGAGGCAGGAAAGAGACGATGGGCCGGATTCCGTATTTCTTCAATGATGGGTATTGAATAAGGAACTGGCTTGCTGCACCGAACACAAACCCCCAAGCCAGTCCTTCAATCCCAAAGGGAGCAGCGAATAATACGGTGGCTGCTATAATGACCGTGTTTTGTGCAGTTGAAGTGAGTGCCGGCAGAATAAAGCGCTTATTCGCATTCAGGACCCCCGTCGCCATGTATGAAAGCGTGAAAAATAGTAAACTGGGCAGCATGATCCGGGTCAGTGACTCCGTCAGGGCAAGCTCTGAATCGGAGAAACCCGGGGCTGTCATCATGACGAGCGGCTTTATGAAAATCATGCAGGCAATGGTCAGGACTCCGGCAACCAGCATGAAGAAAGAACCTAAAACACTGATGAATTCGTCCGCCTTCTTTGGGTTATCCGCTTTCTTTTCCAAGTAAATAGGAATAACGCCGGCCTGAAGACCGCTGCCGAGAGCCGTAAAAAGAATGGTTGGTATGAGGCTTGCCACGAAAAAAACATCCGCCATGGATGATGCCCCGAAATAGGCGGCTATGATCGATTCCCGCCCGAATCCGAGGACTTTTCCAATGGCTGCAATAATGGTGACGAGCCCGACCGATTTAATGACATTTGAAAGAGTAGGCATATTTTCAATCCTTTAAAATGATGTCCTTCCGTAAACAGAATCCCAAACAACTATAAAATATCAGCGTAAACGTTTTATCTTCGAGAATATTGTAGAAAAGTCCTGCTAGTAATGCGGCCAACATCAGGCAGATGTTGAACGCCGCGAATGTGCCTTTTCCCGACTTCAGGATTTGCCGGCAGGTGGAAAAGATGAATGCAAGAACTGCAAGGAAGCCCAGCACACCAGTTTGGACCAGAATCTGGATATATTGATTATCGGTATACATCCTTTCACCAATTTGGTACTCCTGATAGATTGGTGAGGAGAAGGAAAGTGTGGCAGAATCTCCGAAGGTTGCTAGCCCGGTGCCGATTATCGGGTGATCTTTGAAAATTTCAATTCCCTTGATTAGGACATATAACCGGCCCCATTCCGTACTTTGGTGCAGGGTCTTATCAGAGAACATTTCTGAAAATCGATTGGAGAGGGCATGTTCGTGTTCGGAAGAGGGGGTGCTGCCGATCACCACGTTTTCCATGGGAATCGATGCGGATACCTCCACTTTGCTTGATGCAAATAAAACTGGGTAATAAATAAGAAGCAGGCCGAGACAAAATGCTCCTACAGCATATTTGAGAAATGGTTTATTTCTAGTCCAAATTATAAAGACAAGCGCAGCGAACCCGAATGCGATCATCGTGCCCCGCGAATAGGTAAGCAGTAACGTTCCGGAAATCAGGATGGCTGCCAGAAAGACGATCCATTTATATTTTTTCAGCGACTGAAACAGAAAGAAACCAAGGAATAACTGGATGCTTAAGAATAAGGCAAATACATTAGGATTGGCTGGTGCTCCATATATCCTCATCCGATTTGTTGGAGAAAGATTCCATACTTCCCATGCGTGGGGAAGCAGGATGGTACGTGAAAAGATTTTCTCCACTATGCCATGCAGGCAAAGTAAGATAGTAAATATTAGGATTACCTTCAAAAAGCGAAAGATATCCTTTCTTTCTAGATTTAATTCACCGATAATGTAAAGAAGCAAGAATGTAATAAGTAATGCACGGAGTTCAAACAAGATGGGGAGGATTCCCACCCCGTTTATGAGTGCAGCACCGGCACCAATTAAACAAAACAACCAAAATGGCGCAGTGAAATGATATTTCGAAAATGGCCATTCGTTCTTTTTGAATTTTTCAATAAGCAAAGAAATGAATAAGGTGAGGATGATCAGGTCACCTGTATAAGTCAAGCCGCTATTCAGTTCCATCAATAGGGGACGGGCAGGGAAATAAATGAATAGAATTAATAACAGGTTTTTTTTATTTATACCTATAAAAACGAGCATCAACGCCGTTGCCATGTAACCGGCGATAGGGTGAGGCACTGCCGATGGGATGAGCAGGCACAGAAATAGAATGGGTAACGATTGTTTTTCTATAAACTTCAATTGATTAACCACCTTTGAATCAAAAATCATGTTCTATGATGTGTATGAAAAAAATTCTTGAATAATACCCCACCCTTTAGATGTATAGTACATATGAAAGGCTGAAGTGAAATGACAGAGAAGTTTGTTGAGATACTAACCATACCATTCATTGATAGCAATATGGATGAGTTCATGAATAGAATGATTTATCCGAGATTGATGAATCAGGAAAAAACGTTTGTCGTTACGGCAAATCCCGAAATAGTCGAGTATGCAAATGAACATAAGGACTATAAAGACATCATTATATCGGCTGATTACATCACTCCGGATGGCGTTGGTATTATTATGGCCTCTAAATGGCTAAATCAACCTTTACAAGAGCGGATTACAGGATTCGACTTGATGAATGAATTATTTCGGGTCGCTGATGAAAAAGCGTTGAAGGTATATATGCTTGGAGCGGAGGAAAACGTGATTGAAGCAGCGGCCCTGAAAGTGAAAGAATTATACCCGGGTCTCGAGTTGGTGGGATACAACCATGGTTACATCGATATCAAGGATGATGCCCTGCCGAAGTCGATAGCGGAACTTGAACCTGACATCATCTTGACTGCATTAGGGTTCCCCAGGCAGGAGAAATGGGTATCCAGACACTATGCGTTATTCAATAAAGGGTTATTCATGGGAGTAGGGGGAAGCTTTGATGTCCTTGCGGGAAAGGTGAACCGCGCCCCGGTTTTCTGGCAAAAAATGCGTCTTGAATGGTTGTACCGACTGATCCAGCAACCTTCACGGTGGAAACGGATGCTTGCGCTGCCAAGATTCGTATTAAAGGTTAGGCGGTTAAGGAAAACGGTGCAGCGTTCCTGAACATAAGGAGTGGACTGGATGAGAATCTTGCACTTAAACGCTGGGAATGAAACCGGCGGCGGTATGTTTCATATTATGTCCTTACTGAACCAATTGAATAAAGAGGAGTGTTTGCTTGGTGTATTTGAAAAAGGTGAACTATACCGGCGGGCCATGTCCTCCGGGATACAAACTGAACTTTTCAAGCAACATTCCAAATATGACCTTTCAATTTTGAAACCTTTAAGGGACTTTATCCGTCTAAATAATATAGACATCATCCATACACATGGTCCGCGGGCGAATATATATGGTGCTTTTATAAAGCGCCTCATTAAATGCCCATGGCTCCTTACTGTTCACAGTTCGCCTCATCATGATTTTTTAGGGCAGGGTGTAAAAGGGAAATTGTTTACGGGCCTTCATGTAAGGTCATTCCAATATGCCGATCATATACTGGCGGTTTCCGACCGCTTTAAGCAGGACTTGATTGACCAAGGAATCCATTCGACCAAAATAACAAAGATCCTGAACGGAATTGACTTTGAAAAGGAACTGCCTTTCCCGTTTCAAAGAGAAGATTTCGGGTTCGGGAAAGATGACTTCATCATCATCATGCCTGCAAGGCTTGAACCGGTGAAAGGTCATGAATTTGCTTTAGCGGCATTAAGTGAAGTGATATCGGAATTCCCCCATGTGAAGCTGTTACTTGCAGGGGACGGAAGCAGGAGAACCGCTCTGGAAGAGATGGTCTCGGAAAAGGGATTATCCGATCATGTGTACTTTTTAGGGTATCGTGAAGATTTAGATCGAATCTACCCGTTGGGGGACATCACATTATTGACTTCCTTAAGCGAAAGTTTTCCACTCGTTTTACTTGAAGGAGCAAGATCCGGTCTTCCGGCAATCACTAGTGATGTCGGCGGTGTACAGGAATTGATTCCCGATCGGAGCAAGGGTTGGATAACGGATATCGGCAATGTCGAACAGCTGAAACTGGCCATCTGCAATGCTTTAGAATTAAAAAAATCCGGGAACCTGACAAAGATAGGGGCGGATTTACAAAAATTTGCAAAAAACAACTTTTCTATAGAGATTTTAGCCAATAACGTATATAATGTTTATTTGAGGATGAAAAATTAAAATAAGCATTTATATATAGGTTTTCTTATAGATCGTTACGGGTATTAGATTTTTAGTTGAATTGAGGTGGTTTTTGATGTCGTTCCTGATGTTAATAGGGGCCTTGTTGGTATCCTTTTTATTATCCATTTTTTTGACTCCTTTTGTCGGAAAGCTGGCCTTTAAATTAGGAGCTACCGATAAACCGAATGAGCGAAAAGTGCATAGTAAAGTTATGCCGCGCATGGGCGGTTTAGCTATATTTTTGAGTTTTTTCATTACCTTCTTGCTTTTCATGGATGATTTTGGGGAGCAGCTGCCCCTTCTGGTGGGAGCCCTTGTCATCATATTGATCGGGATGGCTGATGATATTTTTGAATTAAGAGCTGCACCCAAATTCCTGGGCCAGGTTTTGGCTGCCCTGATTATCGTATTATGGGGCGGTCTTGAAGTGGAATTCATCAACTTGCCGTTCTTTACCGATACACTTGAGTTTGGTGTTTTCAGTATACCGATCACCATTTTGTGGATCGTCAGCATCATTAATGCAATCAACCTAATAGATGGACTGGATGGTCTTGCAGGCGGTGTCTCGACGATCGCATTAGTGACAATCGCAACTATGGCCCTTATTAAAGGGGATCTATTTGTTGCCATGGTCGCATTGATCGTGATTGGAAGCACCCTTGGTTTCTTGAAATATAACTTCCATCCGGCAAAGATTTTCATGGGGGATACAGGTGCCTTATTCTTAGGTTACATCATTGCCGTTCTTTCCCTTCTAGGGTTTAAAAACGTAACGATGATTTCCTTGATCGTACCGATCATCATTTTGGGTGTTCCCATTTCGGATACATTTTTCGCGATTATCCGCAGGGTCGTCAATAAACAGCCGATCTCGGCTGCTGATAAATCACATTTACATCACTGTTTGATAAACTTGGGATTTACCCATAAGCAAACTGTCTTGCTCATTTATGCTTTAGCTGCTTGCTTTGGTTTAGCGGCCATAATCTTTTCATTTGCCACGATGTGGGGGGCTTTGATCCTTGTAACGGGACTTCTGCTGATCATAGAGATTTTCGTGGAGAAAATTGGCTTGGTCAATTCAAACTACCAGCCGTTGCTTAAGATGCTCAACTTTAAAAACAAGCCATGATCATTTAGGAATAGATTACTAGATTCGCTAGTTTTATTGGAAAGCCACCAATCGTTTGAAAGTAACGGTTGGTGGCTTTTTTTGTAATGCGTGCTTGATCTTATTAGGGCCATTCTTGCGGCAGTATGTGATTTCAAATGGAATGCATTAAAAACCCCCCACTCATGACGAGTGGGGGGTTCGCTTTATTCTTGTATTTGTGATTGAACTGCTTCAGTTTGATTGCCTTCAGCTGGTCCCAGGTTCAAGTGGGATTGAAGCAACAGCTTAGTGTTCGCTAATGATGTATCGTTCAGCTGATAATAATAGGTTCCGTTAATGGTAGAATCCTGACCTTCAAGTTTGATGGTTTCAAGATTGATGCCTTTATCGGTAGTCACATAATTTATGAAACCTCTCATTTGCGAGAATTTCAGGTTCGTTGTCATATTGTCGCCGACAGCTTCCATTACGTCTGTATATTTCGTCAGTGATCCAGCAGAGGTTGCTTTGGCAATGATGGCTTTCAGCACTTCCTGCTGACGCTCGCCGCGTTGGATATCACTGTCTTTTTTACGTGTCCGTGCAAATGCTAATGCTTCTTCCCCATCAACGGTCTGTAATCCTTCTTCGAGGTGGATGGCATTCTTTTTGTCATGTGAATCGATTTCATTCATTTCATAAGGGACGTCGACTTCGATGCCATCCAATGAATCTACGACATCGATGAAAGCATTGAAGTTCATGCGAACATAATAATCGACAGGGACATCGAGTAACTCCTCTACGGTGTCCATGGTTGCTTTCGGACCGCCGGCTGCATGGGCCGCGTTGATTTTCGTGGTTACGCCTTTAGCTGGCACGTAAACATATGAATCACGCGGAATGCTTAATAGCTTTATAGATTTTTGATCTTTATTGAATGTGGCCAGCATTAAAGCATCCGACCGGGAGTTTCCTTTTAAGTCACGGTCCTTGCTATCATCGATTCCTATGAAAAGGATCGAGAAATTATCTTCGAGCGGGTCGATCGCTGCATCCCGCTTTGCTGAAGCTTCCACAGGGTCATAGGAATCATTGAATACATTCTGGGCTTTCATATACAGGGTTGCAGCATACGTAGAAGCCCCCAGACCAAGTACCAGAAGGGGAACAAGCAATAACCAAAGCCTCTTTCGCCTTTTTTTCTTTGTTTTTTTAATTTTATAAACACGCCTAGTAGTAGACATCTTTTTCTTCTCCTTTTAAATAACGAACATCAGACATATATCGCTATTTTTCGAATCCTGCAGTTTATATTTCGTCATATATTACACCTAATTTTACAATGATTTAATAATTTCGTAAAATAAATATTTCTTTTCAATTATATTACAGCAAAAAAAAGGGAAAATATGCAGGAGTATATCAGGAGAATTCCTCTTCCAAATAAAGCATTTCTTCCTCGGTGATATGGCCCTGACCATTTGTCAGCTCTGTAATCCAAGCGATATATGTCTCTTTTTGTGTTTCCTCAACATATACAAGGATATTGACCTGATCAAGGTATTGAATTTCCTTTATTTGATAAATGGAAGAGCGCAATTCGTTTTCCAATTTTCCAAGCCAGGTATAGTCGACGGTTGTCGAAATGACCCGCATCAGTTTCCTAATGACGACACCAGTGGCATTTATCCCTTCTGAAGTCGCTTTGCTGTAAGCGCGAATGAGACCGCCAGCACCAAGTTTGATGCCGCCAAAATACCGAGTGACCACAACAGCTGTGTCTTTCAGTTCTTTCTTCTTAAGCACTTCTAGGATAGGGACGCCTGCCGTTCCGCTCGGTTCCCCATCGTCGAGGGCTTTTTGGATTTGATTTTGTTCCCCGATCATATAAGCTGAACAATTATGTGTAGCATCTTTGTGCTTTTTCTTGATTTCCTGGATAAAGGCCTGTGCGGCATCTTCGGTTTCGACCCGGGCGATGTGGGAAATAAAACGGGATTTTTCAATGACGATTTCATGTTCGCCGCGACCAGCCACCGTTAAATATTGAGTGAGCATATTATTCCACCTTCGTGCTTCCTATTAGTTGATTTATTATAAGGCTTTGCGGAAAAAGTGGCAATCACGATTCATTTACATACTGCATGTGTAAAGAAACTTTAATATAAGATAAAGATGTACGTGTTATAATTAATTTCATTGCCTGTTATTGTTATTAGCTGGTCATATATGCTTAAAAGAATAACATTATAGGAAAAACATGAGTTCTGTGCCATTATCCTGGCTTTACCTTAACGTGTCCTCTCATTTCAAGGATTTTGCCATTTAATAAATGCATCTGTTTCATATGATAATCAATGGAGCGGAATATCCCATTTGATTGAAAAGGATATTTTGCATTAGGATAATTGATATGGCTTTCGGCCTTTAATAGGCAGACTTAATGGCCGGATTATGAGATGTATAGTAGGTATGTACATTTTATGGAAATCAAAAAGGGAATTAACGTATTTTTAAACTTTTTTTGGTACAATATGTTCATGAAGGTTACTTCATACAAATGTTTCCTGAAATTTAACCATTCATGAAAAAGGGAAAGAACTTTTTTCCATATACATAGTCTTTAAGACAATAAATTGTTTAAGTCTTTTGATTTAAGTGGAGGGATCTTAATGTCCATAAAAAAGGTTGATGCTAAAGCATTGGACAAGATCTTAGAAACAATGGTGAGCACTGTTAGTGAAAGTAAGGATGAAGTCTTTGATATCGGCGAACAATGCCGAAAGGACTTCGAGACATTATCAAAAGAGCTTGATGATGTGAAAATCAGGGTTGCCATTGTGATAACCGACAGCGATGCACTGGATTCAAAAGCCAGGTTTGCTCGAAAAAGGCTTTCAGAAGTCAGTATGCACTTCAACCATTTTTCTGAAGAACAAGTGCGCGATGCTTATGAAAGGGCACATAAGCTGCAAGTCGATTTACAAATTAACCGGCAATTGGAGAAAGAGCTCCGTAATCGCCGGGATGAACTTGAGTTAAGGTTAAGGGGTTTGCAGCAGACGATCGATAAAGCGGTGCATCTCGTCTCGCAAATATCGGTGGTGCAGAATTATTTGACACAAGATCTTAAATTTGTGGGGGAAGCCCTTCAAGAAGCGAAACGCAAGCAGGACTTCGGACTGAAAATAATCGAAGCCCAGGAGCAGGAACGTAAAAAGCTCTCACGTGAAATCCATGACGGTCCGGCGCAAATGCTGGCAAACGTCATGATGCGCTCAGACCTGATAGAACGAGTGCAGCGGGAGAGAGGTCCTGATGAAGCGTTAGTGGAAATCCGCAGTTTAAAGGTCATGGTAAGGAATGCTTTATATGAAGTGCGAAGAATCATCTATGACCTTCGGCCTATGGCGCTTGATGATTTAGGACTTGTTCCTACCCTCAGAAAGTACCTGCAAACGACCGAAGACTATAATAATGGCGTGAATCTGAATTTCGTCAACCTTGGGCAGGTCAAAAGGCTCCCTTCCGATATGGAGGTCGCATTATTCAGGCTGGTTCAAGAGGCTGTACAAAATTCATTGAAGCACGCGGACCCAAAACAGATTCAAGTTAAACTGTCCATTTCCAAGGAGATGGTGACCGTCGTCGTCAAAGATGATGGAAAGGGGTTTGACTCTTCGATTCAAAAAGAAGGCTCATTTGGCTTGGTTGGAATGAGAGAAAGAGTCGAGCTGCTGGAAGGTGAAATGACTATCGATTCACAACCGGGAGCAGGCACTTTGGTATTTATCCAAATTCCCTACCATTTAAATAATAGAGAATAGACATATTAAATAGAAACTAGGAGGAAGAAGCCGTTGAAGACTAGTATCGTCATAATCGATGACCATCAGCTTTTCCGTGAAGGCGTAAAGCGCATATTAGATTTTGAATCATCCTTTGATGTTGTTGCCGAGGGTGATGACGGAAGCGAAGCTATGGATCTTGTTGAAACACATAAACCTGATGTTGTTATCATGGATATCAACATGCCGAACATGAATGGGGTCGAAGCTACAAAAATGCTCGTGAGCCGTTACCCTGAAACAAAAGTCATCATCCTTTCCATTCATGATGATGAAAACTACGTGCAGCACGCATTGAAAACAGGAGCACAAGGTTATCTGTTGAAAGAGATGGACGCAGACGCGTTGATCGATGCTGTGCGTGTAGTCGCTGAAGGCGGCTCATACCTTCATCCGAAGGTCACCCATAACTTAGTTAAAGAATATCGCCGTTTAGCAGCTGAAGAGGGTGCTGATCGTGATTCCGTACATACGATAGAAATCAGGAGGCCGCTTCACCTATTGACTCGACGTGAATGTGAAGTGCTTCAGCTTTTAGCTGACGGGAAAAGCAACCGGGCCATCGGCGAAACTCTATATATCAGTGAAAAAACAGTCAAGAACCATGTGAGTAACATTCTTCAGAAGATGAATGTGAATGACCGTACACAAGCGGTTGTCCTAGCTATTAAAAACGGCTGGGTAGAAGTGAAGTAATCAAAGCGTTCGATAAGTCCGGCCCTTCAGATTCCGCAATGCGTGCTGAAGGGCTGGATTTTTTTGTTTGATGTGATCATATTCAAATTTTTGGTAATTAAAAAGGCTATTTAATGCAAATAAAGGCATTTTCAGATAGAATGTTGAATATGGTACGAAGTAAATTTTTATAAGGATGGTACTAATATGAAAACCGCAGTCGTAACAGATAGCACTGCATATATACCAAAGGAAATGCGTGATCGTTTACATATACATATGATGCCGCTTAATGTCATTTTTTCCAATGAAGCTTACCGGGAGGAAATTGATATTACTGCGGATGAGTTTTATGAGGAAGTAAAGAGGCAGGAGAAATTGCCGACCACTTCACAACCTCCAATCGGGAAGTTTGTCGAGAAGTTCGAGGAACTGCAAAAAGAATATGATGATGTTATTTCCATTCATTTATCGAGCGGCATCAGCGGCACGTATCAAGGAGCGGCATCTGCAGGTGAAATGGTCGAGGGAATCAGGGTTCATGCGTTTGATTCGGAAATCAGCTGCATGGTACAGGGGTTTTACGTGATCGAGGCGGCAAAGATGGCACTTGATGGCAAAGGTGCAGAAGAAATCATGGCCAGGCTTGAAGAAATGAAACCATCGGTCAAGGCATACTTCATGGCAGATGACCTATCCCATCTCCAGCGCGGCGGCCGCTTAAGCAGTGCCCAAGCTTTGATCGGCAGTCTGCTTCAAGTGAAGCCGGTGCTCCATTTTGTTGATAAAGTCATCGTCCCATTCGAAAAAATCCGTACAAGGAAAAAAGCGATGAAACGGATTGCCGATTTACTTGGAGAAGAGGCGGCGAGCGGCGAGAAATATAAGGCCGTCATCATTCATGCAAAACGGGAAAGTGAAGCCAAAGACTGGAAAGCGGAACTTGAAGCACGGTTCCCGAATGTCGAATTCGACATCAGCTACTTCGGCCCAGTAATCGGAACGCATCTGGGCGAAGGCTCGATGGGGATGGGCTGGTATAAAATTTAAGCTTTGACGCCTTTACTAAGTGAAAGGCGTTTTTTTATGAACAAAAAGGAATCCGGGAGTTAAAAGCGAATGATAAGGGGGAGTGTAATTTATCAAGAAATGGAGGTTGCAGTTTGAAAAAAACGAGCATTTCCCCGCCTTATTCCCCTGAACTTCAGAACCATCTCACCGGAAAACATCTTTTGGCCTTCGAAATCCCCTTCTCCCAAGAAATCCTCACAGAGCACCTCAAGAATGGGTATGTCTCGGAAACTTGCGGCGTGCAATCCGGGAACGGCAGTTATCACTGTGTACGCTGCGGTAACAAAGATCAAACCTTGTTTTATACTTTCCCTTGCAAGATTTGCAATCAAGATTGCACTTATTGCCGCTCATGCATCATGATGGGACGGGTCAGTGAATGTGCAAAGCTTTATAGGTGGACCGGTCCCGGCATTCAATATACGATTCCTGACAATGTGATGAGGTGGATGGGCACCTTATCGGCAGGTCAACAGAATGCGTCCGACTGTGTCGTTGAAGCCGTAAACGGAAAAGATGAATTCCTAGTATGGGCTGTATGCGGGGCAGGGAAGACGGAGGTGTTATTTCCAGCGATTGAGGCAGCCTTGCTTGCCGGGAAACGGATTTGTTTGGCAACACCGCGTACCGATGTCGTTCTCGAACTCTCCCCAAGGTTAAAAAAAGCTTTTCCTGCCATTGAAGTCACTACCCTCCATGCCGGCAGTGAAGATCGACATGGTTTTTCGCCACTGACCGTTTCCACGACCCATCAGCTTTTCCGTTTTATTGAAGCTTTCGATGTCATCATCGTTGATGAAGTCGATGCGTTTCCCTACTCAATGGATGATTCGCTGCATTATGCGGTTAATAAGTCGAAAAAGGTATCCGCGGCAACCATCTACTTGACCGCCACACCTTCGAAGAGCATGCGGCGGCTATACCGAAGCGGCAAATTGAAAGCCTTCATAATCCCGGCCCGTTATCATCGCCAGCCAATCCCCGTTCCTGAAATGAAGTGGGGCGGCAATTGGCAAAAACTATTCCTTCAACAAAAGATTCCATCGAAAATCAACGCATGGGTAAGTGAGCGCCTTAACCAGAATATCCCCTTCCTATTGTTTTTTCCAAGCATCAGAGTGATGGAGCAAGTCCTTCCGCTGTTTCAAAGGCTGTCCCCTGAATTATCGATTGTCCACTCCCGGCACCCTGATCGAAAGGAAAAAGTAATGGCCTTAAGGAATGGACTCGTTCCGGGATTACTGACCACGACCATCCTGGAACGGGGCGTGACAATCGAGCGGTTGGACGTAGCCGTGATCGGTGCTGAACATGAAGTGTTTTCTGAAAGTGCTCTCGTTCAGATTGCCGGCAGGGTAGGGAGAAGCTTTGCGAATCCTTCCGGGACGGTCACCTTTTTCCATTACGGTAAAAGTGAAGCGATGGCCGAGGCGGTCCGCCATATACAGATGATGAATAAAAATGCCATGAAAAGGGGGCTGCTGGATGAATAGATGTCTAGTTTGTGATGAAGGAATGCGGCAAGCTTTGACATGGGGGAGCCTGCTTAAGCAGGCCGAGGCAAGGGCAATCTGTGAAGGATGTGAGGGGAAACTTAATAGGATAACCGGAGATACATGTACAATGTGCTCAAGGGAGCTGGGATGGGACAATATGACCGGTGACCTCTGTCCCGATTGTTCAAGATGGGAAAGGAATAGGGAATGGGGAGGCTATTTGTCGAAGAACATAGCGCTATTTCATTATAATGAATACTTAAAAGATCTGATTGCTAAATATAAGTACCGGGGTGATTATGCGTTAGCTGAGATTTTCGTCCCTTTTTTGAAAGAAAGGTTAAAGGAGGTGGAGTTTGACCTGGTAACCGCCATCCCGCTTAGCGATGAACGGCTTAAGGAGCGGGGGTTCAACCAGGGAAAGGCTTTGGCAGATCTAGTTGGACTTCATACGGTTGAGACCTTGACAAGAATCCATACCGAAAAACAATCAAAAAAATCTCGTAAAGAGAGAATGTCATTACCGCAGGTTTTTCAGGTCATGCAATCTGATATGCTGGAGCATAAATCCATTTTGATCATCGATGACATTTACACAACTGGCACAACTCTCAGGCATGCAGCAAAGGCATTGATAACGGCTGGGGCCAAAGAAGTATCATCGATCACCCTGGCTAGGTGAAAAAGCTTATTTTAATAAAACTTCCTAAAGTATCGCCGGGATTATTCGATATATACAGTACTGAAGAATAATCGCCGTGATGTTGAAGGAGGGGCCTCGATGGATGTATTCAACTGTCCAAACTGTAATTCGTTATTCGTTATGACGAAATTCCGTGATGTGTGCGATGCCTGTTATAAAGAAGAAGAAGCCCAATATGATAAAGTGTATGCATATATTCGCAAGAAAACAAATAGAACGGCGTCCATGATGCAGGTGGTTATGGAAACCGGCGTTGAAGAAAGGTTAATTATTAAATTTGTAAGAACCGGAAAGCTGAGAATTTCACAGTTTCCCAATCTCGGAATTCCTTGTGAAAAGTGCGGCGCCAACATCAAGAGCGGAAGGTTATGCGGCAAATGCACCAATTCGCTCGTTACGGATTTGCAGGCATTTGAAAATGAAGAAAAGCGCCTGACTGAAATTCAAGGAAATGATAAAAAAAATACGTACTACATGAAAGATTAGCAAAAAGGGTAATTCATTCATGGAAACATGATGCCGTTTTTGTTAGAATATTCGATATTGAGAACAATATTCGACAATGGGTGTCGAAGGAAAGATTACAGCAAACAATTAAAGAAATCAGTTCCTTGTCGATAATAAAGATAGGGAGAATAACACAGTCCAGAGCCATTTTCATGTGTTAAGGAATCGAAACATAATGGGATTTATAAAATCGACCGAAGGAGAGGATCTGGAATATGAAAATCAATAACGTCGGTATGACAGGTGTTAACCCTTATAATCTTCAAGCCAATAAAACGGGGAATATCAAGGAATCCAAGGTCAAATCCTCGGATAAAGTTGAAATTTCTTCAGCGGCAAAAGAAATGCAGCAATCATCTCCGATTCTTGCTGCAAGACAAGCAAAAGTGGATGAACTGAAAATCCAGGTTGAAAAAGGAAATTATAAATTGAATGCACAAGCAACGGCTAAGGGTCTCATTGATTTTTACCGGAAATGAATTTTCCAAGAAAAAGAAGCTTGAATGAAGTGGACGGAGCAAGTTTCCGTCCTTCATTTTTGAGCGGAGGAGGCAGCGAAATGACTGCACGGAACATCATCGGATCGCTTGAAAAAATGATCAAGCTTCATAAAAGCTTCAATCAATTGGCGATAAGAAAAACGGCCATTTTGAAAGCGAATGATACCGAGGCGATTACTGCCCTGCTGATTTCGGAACAAAAGCATATTAAAGCGATCAGCCAGACGGATAAGGAAAGAGAAAGGGCAGTCGAGGAATTTCTTGCAGCCAATGGAACGGCGGGACAGCCTGCCTCCATCCATACCGTGACGGAACTGACAGGACCAGAAGAAACGGAAGTCCTTGAAATGCTAAAAGCGGCATTGATCGATGAAGTGGGAAAGCTGAAGGAGCGGAACGGTTTAAATCAGCAACTGATCTATCAGTCCCTTCAATTCATCAATGTCTCTTTGGATATGCTGAAACCTCAACACCAGAACCTGAATTATGGGGATTCGGTTGGGAAAACGGCGAAAATAGGCATGGGAATGTTTGATTCCAAAGCATAAGAAGCAGAAAAAAAGATGGAGGTGCGAGCAAATGATTTCAACCTTTATGGGTCTTGAGACCGCCAAACGCGGATTATCCACCTCTCAAGGGGCCTTGTATACAACAGGAAATAACGTGGCCAATGCCAATACATTAGGATATTCAAGGCAGCGGGTCAACCTGGTCCAGACGTCGGGCTTTCCTACTGTCGGTTTGAACAGTCCGCGTGTTGCCGGCCAAATCGGGACAGGGGTGGCAGCTGAAACGGTTCAGCGGATCCGCGACAGTTTCCTGGACGCACAATACAGGACACAAAGTAATAAAATCGGTTATTACGGGGCCATGAGTGAATCCCTGACGAAAGTGGAAGGCGTCATGAACGAACCGACCGACAGCGGGTTGGCCGCCACGATGGAGAAGTTCTGGAATTCGCTGCAGGGGCTGACGGCGAATACGGAAAACTCCGGGGCGCGTGAAGTCGTTGCCTCGACGGGCGTCATGGTCGCGGATACCCTAAACTACTACTATAACTCGCTAACGAACGTTCAAACGGATATCGGCAATCAGATAAACGTCAAAACGAACGAAATCAATACGCTCATCAGCAGTATTGATCACCTTAACCAACAGATCAGCAAAGTGGAACCGCATGGTTATATCCCCAATGACCTTTATGATAAACGTGATGTGCTCGTGGACAATCTCTCACAGCTTGTCAGCATTAAAGTGAATAACGTCATTCCGACGGATTACGGCAGAGCCAGCGATGTGGCCACAGGGCTATATAACATCGAATTGATGCAAGAAGACGGTTCGTCTTTTGTGCCGCCCATCAATCTGGTAAGTGTTAACCAAACCGGGATGGTGGGAACTTCGAAAGTTGAAGTTAGCCAGGATAAAACGACAGGCATGGTGGACGGATTGAAGTTTGGTTCGAAAACCTTGACCGATTACAATTTCTCGGGGGAACTGTCCGGTTTGATCAAAAGCTTCGGCTATAAGAAGGCTGATGGCACGACCGGCGGCGCTTATCCTGATATGCTGGAAAAGCTCGATAATATGACGGCGGCTTTCGTGAATGAGTTCAATGCCATCCATAAACAAGGGTATGCTTTAGGTGATGGCAACACTTCAACTTTGAACTTCTTTGAACTTGAACCTGGTAAAAGTGCTGCCCAAAGCATCAAGGTGAATGGTGAAATCGTGAAGGATCCCACAAAAATTGCCGCAGGCGGAAAAAGCGGAGGGGCATCCGGGGATAATGAAAATGCCAAACTCCTGGCTGACCTGAAAAAGAAGGCGTTCAGTGAGTACTCGACCAAAGACCAAAACTCTGATGAATTGACGGGAAGCTTCGACACCTATTATTCCGGTATCATCGGAAAGCTTGGTGTGGATTCCAAAAGCGCCCAAAAGAACCTTTCCAACTCTGTCGTCCTTGCTGCATCGGTTGACCGAAATAGGGATTCCGTCAGTTCCGTATCTCTTGATGAAGAAATGACGGACATGATCAAATTCCAGCAGGCATATAACGCATCTGCAAGGATGATGACGATGATGGATGAAATGCTGGACAAAATCATAAACGGAATGGGTACAGTAGGCCGATGATAGGAGGGGACGAATATGCGGGTAACACAATCGATGCTAACCAATAATATGCTGAGCAATTTAAGCAGAAGTTACGAAAAGATGTCCAAGCTGCAAGAACAGGTTTCTTCTCAAAAGAAGTTCTCCAAGCCATCCGATAACCCTGTTGCGGCAATGATGGGAATGGGGTACAGGACAAACCTCAATCAAATAGGGCAGTATCAAAGTAACATTGCCGAAGCGACCAATTGGATCGACAGCACGGATGATGCCATTACTGAAAGTGTTTCCGCCATGCAGCGGATTCGTGAATTAACCGTTCAAGGCAGCAATGGCACGTATGAAGGTGAACAACTGAAAACCATTACTGAAGAAATTAAACAATTAAAAGAACATCTTATTACTCTTGGCGACACACAGATTGGCGGGAAGTACATTTTCAACGGCCAGGATACGAATGTAAGACCATCGTCTGTTAAAGATGCTAATGGAAATACCGTGTATGGCACAGGGGACATAAACCTTGAAGTGTTTTCCGGGATTTCCCTTAAAATCAATACGGACGGTTCCAAGATTTTTGGTGATGCACTAGCGTCCGGCGGAAGCATCGACCAGACAATCGAGGCACTGGAAACCGGCGGGGACGTGAGCGGCACACTGGAAGGACTTGACGCAACGATAAATACGTTTTTAGGCATGCAGGCACAGGTTGGCGCAAGGCAAAATCGGATTGAGCTAATGACGGACCGTCTCAAGCAGCAGGAGGTTTTTGCCACTGAAATCCTTTCAAAAAACGAGGATGTCGATATCGAAAAGGCGATCATGGATTTGACGACCCAGGAAAGTGTCCATAGTGCGGCATTAAGTATCGGCGCAAAAATCATGCAGCCGAGTTTATTGGATTTTCTTCGCTAAGCTATTCTTAAATGGATAGCTTTTTTCTATAAGGAGTGTTGATGATGCAGATTCCGCAAATTAGATTGCAAACCAACCCAATGAAGATTGGATTGAATATAGAGCAGCCTGTGCAGCAAATCGAACAGAAGGCGGCTGTCCAATCCATTCAACAGCCGCAAGCGATCATGGAGATTCAAACGACCCCAGGCAAGCTGACGATCGATCAGTCACAAGCAAGGGAAGACATGGATTTGAAAAGCCTTTCAAGAAGAGTTGATGAATTTGCGCAGCAGGGATATCAAGATTGGCTGGCGGGTATGGCAAGACGTGCCCAGCAGGGGACCGAGCTGAGGCATATTGAAAAAGGCGGAAATGCACTCGCTGAACAGGCCAGGAAAAACAGCAAGGGACCGGAGATGCAGTTCAATCTCGGCTGGATTCCCTCGCATTTCAGCGTGAAGCTCGACTACCAGCCAGCGGAAGTGAAGATTGAAGCAACCGCCCAAAAACCGATCATTGATGCTCAAATCAATAAAATGAACCATATATACACACAAGGCAGTGTGAATGTCGATATTCTGCAAAAAAATGCGCTGGATATAGATTTCATCAATTTATATCCGGATGGGAAAGGAAAGTGAAAACATAGATGATCCTACAAACAAAATTTCATGGCGAACTCGATTTGGCAGAGAAAGAGATTTATGTATTTGAAAGCGGGATACCAGGATTTTCAGAAGAAAAAAAGTTTTGCTTGCTAGCTTTGGATGACACACCCTTTTTCGTCCTGCAATCGATAGAAACAAAAGAGCTTGCCTTTATTGTGACAGATCCTTTTGAAGTGTTTCCTGATTATGAAGTGAAGCTTACGGATGAGGTGTTATCTTCTTTACAAATAGAAACGGAACTGGAAGTCATTACTTTCGTCATCTTGACGATTCAGGACCCCTTCAATGAAACGACGGCGAATCTCCAGGCCCCAATCATCATAAACGGCCCTAAAAAAGTCGGAAAGCAATTCATCATGAATGCTAGTGAATACCGTACAAAGCACAAACTGTTTGAACCTCCAGCAGAACAGGGGGGGAATGATGCTCGTATTGACCAGAAAACCGAATGAAGCGATCATGATTGGCGATGATATCGAAATTACGATCCTTTCCATTGAAGGGGATCAGATCAAACTCGGGATCGATGCCCCGAAAAACGTCGATATCCATAGGAAGGAAATCTACCTGTCCATTCAGCAAGAAAATAGAAAAGCCTCCAAAACAGAAACCAATTTTCTGGAAGGCATAAATGAGTATTTCAAGAAAAAATCGTAAAATCCGCTAAATATGTTTCCGTGCAGGTCGATATTAAGTATACAACGATTGGCAGTGAAATAGGCGACCGACTTATTCACTGCCCAACGTAAACAACCACATGGACGTGGGGACTTAAGACTCAAGGAGGAAACATAAATGATCATCAATCACAATATCTCAGCTCTAAACACGCACCGTCAATTATCAAGTGCAACGAATGCACAATCAAAATCAATGGAGAAACTAGCTTCAGGCATGCGGATCAACCGTGCAGGCGATGACGCAGCTGGTCTAGCAATTTCTGAAAAAATGCGTGGACAAATCCGCGGATTGGACCAAGCTTCCCGTAACTCACAAGATGCCATCTCTTTAATCCAAACTGCTGAAGGTGCATTAAACGAAACGACTGACATCCTTCAACGTATGCGTGAACTTGCTACACAAGCAGCAACGGACACTAATACAACAAACGACCGTGGAGAAATCCAAAAGGAAATGGATTCATTAACATCAGAAATCAACCGTATCGGTAATACTACTGAATTCAATACTCAGAAACTATTGAATGGTTCAAAGGATTCAGCAAATCCAGATGGTACTAGTGCAGGTGTTGCAGGTGTTGGCTTACAATTCCAAATTGGAGCAAATGAAAACCAAAGCCTGACACTTGAAATTGGTGATATGCGTGCTGCTGCTCTTGGATTAACCGGTACTGCTGGTGATCCAGGATTCACGGCTGCTAATGGCGTAAGTGACGGTACTAATTCTACCGCTGAAGAAGCTGGTCTTGATGTTTCTAATGCTGCTAACGCATCAAAAGCTATTACAAGCATCCAGAATGCGATCGATACTGTATCAGCTGAACGTTCTAAACTAGGTGCTAACCAAAACCGTTTAGAGCATACGATCAACAACTTAGGCACTTCTTCTGAAAATCTGACGGCTGCGGAATCACGGATTCGTGACACGGATATGGCCAAGACTATGATGGAGCAAACTAAAAACTCTATCCTGGCTCAAGCTTCTCAAGCAATGCTCGCTCAAGCAAACCAGGCACCACAGGGAGTTCTACAGTTACTTCGTTAATTGAATAGTTAACTTAAAAATAAAAGGGCCTGACACTTTGTGTCAGGCCCTTTTATTTTTACTGATGGAAGTGTGTTAGGAACACTGCGATGTAGAAAAAAAAAGAGATTACTACCCTTAAAAAGGAAGGGATCATTCGTTTATGTCACCAAGGAATCTTATGGCTACAACCTAATAGAGTATGATGGTACTGCAAAATACATAGCTGAAGATATCAGTAATGTGTATGGTGAAATGACTGGGGAACACAGCTATCAATCCCAAGCTGGATGGGATATATCAATTTTTAGTATGTTCGCTGATTATTTGAATAAAAAGGGAAGTCCTAAACAAGATTGTAGGTAAAGGGCTTTCTATCTAATATTAAAACAAAGTTGATTGGAACGGAAGGTACGAGACTCCTGCGGGAATACGCGTCCAAGGGAGACCCCGCAGGCGCAAAGCGCCGAGGAGGCTCACCGGACCGCCCGCGGAAAGCGAGTGCCTGGAGAGGAAATCAACGGTCACAGTATAAATTCCTCAAAACGTGTGGGCAATTGGGTTCCATCTTAGATTTCATGGAGATCTGATTGGAACGGAAGGTACGAGACTCCTGCGGGAATACGCGTCCAAGGGAGACCCCGCAGGCGCAAAGCGCCGAAGAGGCTCCCGGAACGCCCGCGGAAAGCCGATTGCCTGGAGTGGAAATCAACTAGACCCCAAATATTTTTCTGGAGTTTTTTTAGTAGAATCTCTTTTATAGCAAAGGATCATTAATGAGTATTTGCAGGTGCAACCAAAATCTATGAGTGACTAAAAATAAAACCTTAATTACCGATATAAAAAGTAAAGATATCCTATTGGGGGCTATTTAGATGCTGGAGAGTTTGTCCACGAATATTCTTTCCTCACACCTTAGAACAGCAATCTCGGAAGGAATCAGTTCTTATTATCAGCGGGAAATGAATACACTTGCCTATTCGGAACAAAGAGTGGAATCTACTGTTGAGCCTTCACAAGAAAAGGTGCGGGAAATGGTGGATAGTTTGAACACCTTCCTGAATCCGACACATACGGCCGTTCGTTTTGAATATCATGAGAAGCTGAATGAGTATTATGTCAAGGTAGTGGATGATGTGACGGATGAGACGATCAGGGAAATTCCCCCGAAGAAGTTATTGGATTTCTATGCGGCAATGACGGAGTTTGTCGGCATAATGGTGGATGAAAAAATATAAGCGGGTGATCAATTTTGGTACGAATCAGTGGTTTAGCAAGCGGGATGGACATTGATGAATTAGTTAAGAGCATGATGCAGGCAGAACGGGTGCCATTGGATAAACTGACACAGAAAAAGCAGTATTCCGAGTGGCAGCGGGATGATTACCGTTCGATGAATACAGCTTTATCAGAATTGGATACGCTCATTCGTGATGGAATTGGAAAGCAGTCTTCCTTCATTAAAAAGAAGGTAATGGTATCGAATCCAGATGCTGTATCAGTGAAAAATGTGAATTCGACCAGCGATTTTTCCGGGAATATAAAAGTGAATGGGCTTGCCAAGGCAGCAACCATGACAAGTACGGAAAAATCTGCTGTTACCGATCCCAAAAAGAAACTATCTGAATTGGGAATCGCGACCCCTCAAGATATTACGATACTGGCCATCAATAAGGATGGCGGTTTTGATTCGGAAGTAAAAGATGGAGCAACAGTGGAAAAACCGTATACACTTACCCTTAATGCGGACGATACATTAGAGAGTGTCATAAATAAAATTAATGCCAGCTCGGGGGTGACTCTATTTTTCGATGGGACGTCCCAGAAATTTTCCATCACTGCTAAAAATACCGGTGATGCAAAAAATCGGCCTGAAATTGAGTTAGGGGGTACTGGAGATTTCTTCAATGTGCTAAAAATGAGCAGTGACAATGAAGGGGCTGGCGGCACAATAGGAGAAAATGCATCGATTACTTATAATGGCCTGGACATTTCCCGGCCTTCGAATACGTTTCAGATTAATGGAGCGGAAATAACGGTAAAGCAAAAAACGGAGGATACAGTCACATTCTCATCAACAGCTGATGTCGATGCCATCCTGGACACGATCACTCAGTTTGTGAATAAATACAATGAAGTCATTAAAAAGGTTCAAGATAAAACGGGTGAAGCGAAATATCGCTCCTTTACCCCGCTTACCTCTGAGCAAAAAAAGGCAATGACAGAGGATGAAGTGAAGCTGTGGGAAGAAAGAGCGAAGAGCGGAACGTTAAAAAGCGATTCTACCTTAAAAGGTCTCCTGACCACAATGAGGACATCCCTATACACTTCGGTGGACGGAATCACTGGAAAAAACAATCTCAGCAGTTTGGGAATCACCACCACCAAGAATTATTTGGAAGGCGGTAAATTAACGATTGATGAGGACAAGCTCCGGGCAGCCATTAGTGAGGATCCGAATGCGATTTATGATATGTTCATGGCCAATGGGTTGGAAAAGAGCGACAAAGGGCTCGCGCGCCGGTTAAGGGATGATATAGAATCATCCATTAAGGCGATTACTGAAAAAGCCGGGAAGGCCGGATATGTTAATAACAATTTTACAATCGGAAAATTGGTTGATGGGCTGGATAAGAAGATTTCAACATTTGAAGCCAAGTTAACGAAATTGGAATCGCGCTATTACAACCAGTTCACGGCGATGGAAAAAGCAATTCAAAAGGCAAACAGCCAAAGTGCATCGTTAGCTTCTTATTTTAGTTAAGGTATGTCGGAAAGGAAGTTAAATATGGCAATGAATAACCCATATCAATCGTATCAGCAAAATTCAGTCAATACAGCATCACCTGGAGAGCTTACATTAATGCTTTATAATGGCTGTTTGAAGTTCATCATGCTTGGGAAGAAAGCCATTGAAGCAGGAAATACCGAAGTGAAGAATACGAACATCATCAAGGCGCAAACCATTATCCGTGAATTGATGGTGACGCTGAATATGGATGCGGATGTATCCAAAGATATGATGAGTCTGTATGATTTCATGAACCGCCGTCTGATCGAAGCGAATATGAAAAATGACGTTTCTGCTTTGGAAGAAGTGGAAGGACTTGTTACGGAGTTCCGGAATACGTGGAAGGAAGTAATTCAGATCAACCGGAAAAAACAATTCACCCAAAGCGGTCAGGTGTAATGGTGATTAGAGCCTTTCATGATTTGACTGCTGAATTACTTGCCGTACTGGAAGATCGCACGATCACAGAGCGTGATGTTAAAATAGAAAGGGTTACAAAGCTGATCAATCGGCGGGATGGACTCCTTTCTCAAATCAAACCGCCTTTTACTGGTGAGGAGCAGCGGCTGGGACGTGCAGTCCTGTTGCTCAACCAACAGGTCGATCACTTGCTGAAGCTCCAAAAGCAGGAGATACAGAGGGATATCCAGGAAATGAATAAGAAGAAAAAATCCTCCAATAAATACACGAATCCGTATGAAAGTCTATCAGTGGATGGCGTGTTCTATGATAAAAGAAATTGATTTCCTTACCTTTTGGAGTCCAAACGGTTTCCATGTTAAATATTTTTAAATTTTCTGTAAATAAAATAGGCTTAATTTTTTCTTTCTAGCATAGCATTTGATATAATGAAGCTAGGGCAGACATCAACCCTTTCCAAACCTTCCGACAATTGTTTCATTATTTCGACATATTTCATGATGTGTTTCTAAAAGGAACCGGAGGGGTATTGTAGAATCTAACTGTATAGTCTTAATTTAAGGAGGACTCACTTTATGAATTACAACGTACGCGGTGAAAACATTGAGGTAACTCCAGCAATTCGAGAATACGTCGAAAAGAAAATTGGCAAGTTAGAACGATATTTTAACAATACACCAGATGCAAATGTGTTAGTCAATTTAAAAGTGAACAATAATACATCAAAGGTCGAAGTGACGATTCCCATGCAGAATTTGGTTCTTCGCGCTGAAGAGGAAAATGCGGATATGTATGCTGCCATTGATTTGATCAATGATAAGCTTGAACGCCAAATTCGTAAACATAAAACGAATGTCAATCGCAAGTTCCGAAACAATCTATCGACTACACCCGATGCATTCGCCTTCAATACGGAAGCTGACGAAGTGGTGGATGAATTCGAAGACGATAATGATATTGAAGTGGTCCGCAATAAACGCTTTGATTTAAAGCCAATGGACAGTGAAGAAGCGATTTTACAAATGAATATGCTTGGTCACAGTTTCTTCGTTTACACGAATGCGGATACTAATACAACAAACGTAGTGTACCGCCGAAAGGATGGACGCTATGGATTGATTGAACCTAGTTAATTATTATTCTAATATTAAAAGCACAGCCCAGCCTCTGGGTTGTGCTTTTTTGCATGTTGGTAGAATCCGTTAGAACGTAAAAATGCTTTTGGCTCTCTAAAAAACACAAAGTTCACTTAAAAGAACGAAAATTGTTCTTCATTAAGATAAAAGGTTAATTTTACCTATTCAAATACCTCTATCTTTTTGCACTATACTCGAATTGTCAGTTCTTTAAAAAGAACAATGAGTTATTTGTAGAAAACAATTTGATCAAGGTGCAGAGGGGGCTGGATTATTTGTATCGAAAGAATTGCCATACACATACATGCCATAGGGCTTCTTTTAGCAGTGCGGAATATGGAAAGTGGCTTTGCCCGACCTGCGGTGAGGATTTAACTGCGCAAAAAGCCCACGATGCACTTACAATCGAGAGAATCAATACACCCCAAAGAAATTTTAAGAAGAGCAAAACGAAATAGAATTAGTCTATGAAAAATCACCTGAACTTCAAATTTTCTTAATATTGTAATATTTTGTCGGATGAAAGTTTTTGCATTTATGTGGATTACCGACATAAAATAGCAATATATGGAGTGCGTATCCGTTATAATATGATTAAAGGTAATGTATTTGGTAATAAATACCACGACAAAGGCAAACTCCTTGAAAAATGAGGGCGCAAAGGCACAGGTCTAAGGTCCTTTTGACTATGATGGCTGGTCTGCCTGAAATACAAGAGTATTTTAGGAGGTAGAAGAGGTGGCTAATGTGGAACTGGATCAAGAATGGGTGAAATTGATTTCTGAAGCAAGAAGCTTGGGTTTCAAAAAAGAGGAAATCATTGCTTTTTTTAAACGGGAAAGCCTTGAGGCAATATTTGAGGAGAACGATGGAAAATAGGTTCCGAACAAATTCGAGAACATCCCTATAAACAGTGGTTCGATTCATTAGCTGTTTATAGGGTTTATTCTTCCTGGGGATTCTTGTGAGTCTAGCTTATCCAAACTGTATTCTTCAGGATTATGTAGGTAAACTAGTGCACTACCACTCTACTCTTCTTTATCTTTTCTCCATTTATTAAACTCGATGAATTCCCTGAATTGTTGTTTTGAGACACCCGAATTCATGGCTTCCTCAACGATTTTCATCCAGTCATTGTCCAAGGTTTCCTTATTTGGTGCATCGTAAAGCAGGGCATCAACAGGGATGTTAAGTACGGAGGAAATTTTTTCAAGAAATTGAATAGAAGGATTCGTTTGTAAGTTCCGCTCGAGCGAACTTAAATAAGACTTTGCAACACCTGCTTTATCGGCAAGTTCAGTCATCGACATTTTCTTTTCTTCTCGCAGTTTTTTTACACGTTCACCAATCATCAATACCACCTCGAAACATGTTCTATTTATCTTCCGGTAATAAGTTTCGGCAGCCCACCTTATCATTCAAAACAAGACGCCTGTAAGGTTGGATTACCTTGACATGCTATCTCTAGAGAGGACACAGCATCTAGTGATGGAAGGTTATGGATAATTCACATTTGCATATGGAATAGTGGGGAGTTTGCAACATATTTTTTATACTTTCTCCTATTTTAACAGTTTTACTCCTCATTTATCCATTGTTTTTCGCAAGAATTGCATTCAGGTCTATACCAGCGAAGTGACATGAAGTTGTACCTCTATGATAGAAGTGGTAAAATTAAGCGTACATTAGTAATAATAGAAGGTGTGTTTCTTCTTACTTATATGAATTTTATCATTGAACGATCATTACCATAATAGAGGAGCGTTATTGAATGCTTAATATATTAAATAAAGTTTTTGATCCGAATAAGCGAGAAATCAAACGTTTAGAAAAAATCGCCGATCAGGTCGAAGCGCTGGCTGATGAGACTGCTGCGCTATCGGATGAACAGTTACGTGCCAAAACGGATGAGTTTAAAGAGCGTTATCAAAATGGGGAAACCGTTGATGATTTGCTTGTCGAGGCTTTTGCGGTTGCGCGTGAAGGGGCAAAGCGTGCTCTGGGCTTATATCCTTACCGTGTTCAAATCATGGGTGGGGCATCCCTTCATGATGGAAATATCTCCGAGATGAAAACAGGGGAAGGTAAAACCTTAACATCCACGATGCCGGTTTATTTAAACGCGCTTACCGGTAAAGGTGTACATGTCGTTACCGTCAATGAATACTTGGCACACCGTGATGCCACCGAAATGGGTGTATTGTATGATTTCCTCGGTTTGACCGTCGGGTTGAATTTGAACAGTCATTCTAAAGAAGAAAAGCAGGCAGCGTATAATGCTGACATTACGTACAGTACGAATAATGAGTTAGGTTTTGATTATCTTCGTGACAATATGGTGTTATATAAAGAACAAATGGTACAGCGTCCGCTGCACTTCGCTGTCATCGATGAGGTCGATTCGATTTTGATTGATGAGGCGAGAACGCCATTGATCATTTCCGGTTCGGCACAGAAATCGGCTCAGCTTTATATCCAGGCCAATGCGTTTGTGAGAACCTTAAAGAAAGATACGGACTACACATATGATGAAAAGACAAAAGGTGTTCAGCTGACGGAAGATGGGATGAATCGAGCTGAAAAAGCGTTTAATATCGATAATTTATTCGATATTAGTCACGTTACTTTGAATCATCATATCAATCAGGCGTTAAAGGCTCATGTTTCGATGCATTTGGATGTGGATTATGTCGTCCAGGAAGGCGAGATAGTCATCGTTGACCAATTCACTGGCCGTTTGATGAAAGGCCGCCGTTATAGTGAAGGTCTCCACCAGGCGATCGAAGCGAAAGAAGGACTTGAAATTCAAAATGAAAGCATGACTCTTGCGACGATTACATTCCAGAACTATTTCAGGATGTATGAAAAACTTTCAGGTATGACCGGTACAGCCAAAACGGAAGAAGAGGAATTCCGCAATATTTATAATATGAATGTCATTGCGATTCCGACAAACAGGAATATCATCAGGGATGACAGGGCAGATCTTATATATGCGACAACTGATGGGAAATTCAAGGCTGTTGTGGAAGACATCGCCGAACGTTATACAAAGGGTCAGCCTGTGCTTGTCGGTACGGTTGCCATCGAAACATCTGAGGTCATATCTGCCTATTTATCCAAAAAAGGCATCCCTCACGATGTTTTGAATGCAAAGAACCATGAGCGTGAAGCGGAAATCATTGCGAATGCGGGTAATCAAGGCTCAGTTACGATCGCTACTAACATGGCAGGTCGCGGTACGGATATCAAGCTTGGTGAAGGTGTCAGGGAGCTTGGGGGCCTTGCTGTCATCGGCACGGAACGTCATGAAAGCAGGCGTATAGATAACCAGCTGCGTGGCCGGTCCGGCCGTCAGGGAGATCCAGGGGTCACTCAATTCTATTTATCAATGGAAGATGAATTGATGCGCCGCTTCGGTTCGGATAACATGAAAAACATGATGGCACGCTTAGGTATGGATGATTCCCAGCCAATTCAAAGTAAAATGGTGACAAGGGCCGTTGAATCCGCACAGAAACGGGTCGAAGGCAATAACTTCGATTCACGTAAGCAATTACTGCAGTATGATGATGTTCTCCGTCAACAACGGGAAATTATCTATAAACAGCGTTTCGATGTCATGGAAAGTGAAAACTTACGTGAAATCGTCGAAACGATGATCACGGCATCCATCCAGCGAAATGTTGTCGCGTTTGCACCAATGGGCGACGAGGAAGGCTGGAATTTACAAGGCCTTGTCGACTACCTGAATGGTAACCTATTCAATGAAGGTTCAATCACTGTGGCTGATTTGGAAGGGAAAAACGAATCGGAATTGGTTGAGTTCATTTTAGCAAAAGTGAAAGAAGGCTATGACCAAAAAGAAGAAGAGCTATCTGAAGAACAAATGCGTGAATTCGAAAAAGTAATCGTTCTTCGTGCAGTCGATAGTAAGTGGATGGACCATATTGATGCTATGGAGCAGCTGCGCCAAGGCATCCACCTTCGTGCTTATGGCCAAATCGATCCGCTTCGTGAATATCAATCTGAAGGTTTTGCGATGTTTGAAGCGATGATTGCTTCAATGGAAGATGAAGTCGCGAAATACATCATGAAGGCTGAAATCCGCAACAATTTGGAACGCAAGGAAGTCATAAAAGGACAAGCGGTCAATCCGAAGGAAGAAGACGGGGGAAAAGTGAAAAAGGCCCCTGCCCGTAAAAAGGAAGACGTTGGAAGAAACGCGTTATGCCCATGCGGCAGCGGTAAAAAATATAAGAATTGCCATGGCAATTTAGGCTAAAGTTAGGTGTATAATGAAGATGAGACGGTTAAGTCCAAGGCTAGCCGCCTCTTTTCATGTTTAGTTTGCATATAGTTTGAAGAGGTTTATTGTAATGAAGGGAATCCCTCTGCAGGGATTTTTTTTAACATACTTAATGAGGTGAAGAGAAATGGAATTAGCAGAAATAAGAAATGAACTTGAACGGACAGCGCAACGATTAACGGACTTTAGGGGGTCTCTTTGACTTAGATGAAAAAGAGGCACGAATCGCACAGCTAGAAAATGAGATGACACATCCCGATTTTTGGAATGATCAGCAAAAAGCACAAGCTGTCATCAATGAAACGAATGCTTTGAAAGAACAAGTCAATCAATTGTCCGACCTGAATGAATCATATGAAAATCTGGATTTGACATATGAATTAGTGAAAGAGGAGAATGATCAAGAACTTTTAGCGGAGCTGGAAGAAGAAATCACGGTTCTTGCACAAAAGATGAATGACTTTGAACTTCAACTTTTATTAAGTGAAGAATATGACTCGAAAAATGCCATTCTTGAACTGCATCCTGGTGCAGGCGGTACGGAGTCCCAGGATTGGGGTTCCATGCTGTTGCGCATGTATACAAGATGGGGTGAAAAAAGAGGCTTTAAAGTGGAAACCCTTGATTACCTTCCAGGTGATGAAGCTGGGATCAAGAGTGTCACTTTAATTTTCAAGGGCCATAACGCCTATGGTTATTTGAAAGCGGAAAAAGGGGTACACCGTCTTGTCCGTATTTCTCCTTTCGATTCCTCAGGACGACGCCACACTTCATTCGTTTCATGTGAAGTCATGCCGGAATTCGATGAGACGATCAATATAGAAGTACGCACGGAAGATTTGAAAATCGATACGTACCGGGCAAGTGGTGCAGGTGGTCAGCATATCAATACAACGGACTCGGCGGTCCGGATCACCCATTTACCTACGAACACCGTGGTAACGTGCCAAAACGAGAGATCTCAAATCAAAAACAAGGCCCAGGCCATGAATATGCTGAAAGCCAAATTGTATCAACGTGAAATTGAACAGCAACAAGCGGAATTGGATGAAATCCGCGGGGAGCAAAAGGAAATTGGCTGGGGAAGCCAAATTCGTTCTTATGTTTTCCATCCGTATTCCATGGTTAAAGATCACCGTACCAGTGCGGAGACCGGAAACTTGGGAGCTGTCATGGATGGGGATATCGATATGTTCATTGATGCTTACTTGCGTTCAAAATTATAAGATCAGCCAGTCGGACCGGTTTCCCCGGTCCGGCTTTTTTTATGATTTCCTTTTTTAATGAATTTTCTGGCTGACATTTACAGGATTGAAAAGGGATGCTCTACCTCGTTCGGCCAATACTAGATAATAATGATGGTTCGAGGAGACTTATGCAAAATGAAGAGAAGATACAGGGAGCAGAGGCACCCTTTCATTCAAAAGTTAACGGAGTATGGATTGGTGATTGTCGGTTCGTCCATAATTGCCATTGGTTTTAATGTGTTTTTACTGCCTAACCAGGTCGCATCCGGAGGGGTCAGCGGGATTAGCACGATTCTCAGGTCAACTCTCGGTTGGGAGCCGGCTTATGTTCTTTGGGGTTTTAATATCCCTTTGTTCATTGCGGGGCTTATTATCCTCGGAAGGCATTTCGGAGCCAAAAGCCTGATTGGGACCCTGTTTCTGCCTTTGGTGGTATTTCTGACAAAGGATTGGGAGGCATGGACGAATGATGCATTGCTTGGTTCGATTTGCGGGGGAATGATGGTCGGGCTTGGGCTGGGGATCGTCTTTCGCGGCAAGGGTTCCACTGGGGGGACCGATTTGGCGGCACAGATTTTCCATAAATATACCCATTTGTCATTGGGGACCTGTGTGGCTGTCATTGATGGAATCATCGTTTTAAGTGCTGCCATCGTTTTTGATATTGAAAAAGGCCTCTATGCATTGATTGGACTATATGTGACAAGCAAGACGATCGACCTTGTCCAGATTGGATTGAACCGTTCGAAGATGTCACTGATCATCACGAATAAAGAAATGGAAGTAAGGGATGCTATCATACATGAGCTCGACCGGGGTGTAACAGGCATATCCGGGTATGGCGGCTATACGGATGATACTCGTCCAATTTTGATGTGTGTAATAGACCAGTCGGAATTCACCAAATTGAAACAATTGGTGAAACTCGTTGACCCTAAAGCGTTTGTAATTGTAATGGACGCTTCGGAGGTACTTGGGGAGGGTTTTAAACTGGATTGAAATTGGTATAATGTTCTTGTGCTGGTATAAATCAGAGGGGGTAAGTTCAATGAAAATGAAGTGGTTAGCCTTAGTTCTGGGTACTTCTTTGGCCTTGGCTGCATGCGGTGGGAACGATGATGCTGCAGATAAAGAGCCTGCAAGTGAAAATAACGAAACGACTACGGCAGGTGCCGGTGATGCCGCAAAAATTTATGAAAACAAATGTTCAAGCTGCCATGCAGTGAATCTTGAAGGCGGCGTGGGACCCAACTTGACGAAGGTAGGTTCCAAGCTATCAAAAGAAGACATTGAAAAAGTCATTGCGAATGGTCAAGGCGGAATGCCAAAAGGTATAATTAAGGGCAAGGAAGCAAGCATGGTCGCTGAATGGCTTGCTGGACATAAATAATGATAATGAAACGTTCTGCTTAGCGGGACGTTTCATTTAGCCTCCATTAAACCCTCGAAACAACTCACGAATCAACCACTTATCAAGCAATCAAATCCTGGAATTATTACATAGATGTTGATATATGTCTAACTGAAATGAAACTGTAATATTTTTTATGCTTAATTTGACAAAATATGATGTTATAATGTTTCTGTGCTCAAGTAAGGGAGATTCCTGTCAGATTTCAGTGAAAATTGTCGAAAAGCTGTAGATACATAGTGATAATCCAAGCAAATTAGGTGGTTTTAGAATGATAGAAATGATAGATGTGAAAAAGACATACCCAAATGGCGTAATTGCCATTAATGGAATCAATGTGAAAATAAAGCCAGGCGAATTCGTTTATGTAGTGGGTCCGAGCGGTGCCGGAAAATCGACCTTCATCAAAATGATGTATAGGGAAGAAAAGCCTACAAGCGGTAATATTTTGGTCAATGGTGTAAGCCTGCCAAGTATCCGCAATTCGAAAGTTCCTCTATTCCGCCGTAATATCGGTATGGTATTCCAAGATTTTAAACTCCTTCAAACATTCACTGCATATGAAAATGTTGCTTTTGCCATGGAAGTTATTGAAAAGGAACCAGAAGAAATCAAAAAGAGAGTCATGGAAGTTCTTGATCTGGTTGGCATTAAACATAAAGCGAGAATGCTTCCTTCCGAGTTATCTGGTGGGGAACAGCAAAGGGTTGCAATAGCCCGTTCGATCGTCAATGATCCCAAGGTAGTCATAGCCGACGAGCCTACAGGTAACCTTGATCCCGAAACATCATGGGAAATCATGAACATATTCGAAGAAATTAATAAACGCGGAACTACACTGGTCATGGCCACACATAATAGGGACATCGTCAACAATATTAAACGACGTGTCATTGCCATTGAAAGTGGAAAAATAGTTCGCGATGAACATCGAGGTGATTACGGATATGAAATTTAGAACATTGCTCCGTCACTTCCGTGAAAGTTTTAAAAATATTGGCCGTAATGGATGGATGACGTTTGCTTCTGTCAGTGCAGTAACGGTCACTCTAACTTTGGTTGGCGTCTTTTTAGTGCTCATGATGAATTTAAATCATATCGCGGGAAATGTGGAGAAAGATGTCGAAGTTCGTGCACATATTGATAATGCGGCGAATGATGACGATATAAAAGCTATCGGTAAGCAAATTACGGAGATAAACGGTATCGAATCAGTGATTTTCTCTCCAAAAGATGAAGAGCTTACTAATTTAATAGATGATTTAGGAGATAATGGTGAGGCTTTTAAACCATTTGAACAGGATAACCCATTAAGGGACGTTTATGTTATCAAAACGAAATCTCCGCAAGATGTCATCAAGGTGGCAAAGAAAATCGAAGGTATGGAATATATCCAAAGTGTAAAATATGGACAAGGCTACGTCGAGAAGCTATTCAGCTTTGTTAATATTGCTAGAAACATAGGGATCGTTCTTATTGTAGGCTTACTATTTACTGCAATGTTCCTGATTTCGAATACGATTAAAATTACCATTGTAGCCAGAAGAAAAGAAATTGAGATCATGAGATTGGTAGGAGCGACGAATACATTCATCCGTTGGCCATTCTTCTTGGAAGGACTTTGGTTGGGAGTCCTCGGTTCCATCATTCCGATAGGACTGATTGCAGTACTCTACTATAATCTTTATAAATATGCAGCACCGCAGATTACTTTCAAATTCATAGATTTCCTGCCTGCAAATCCGTTTATTTATCAAGTATCGGCCATCCTCATCGTAATTGGTGCGGTTATCGGAATATGGGGCAGCTTGATGTCAGTCAGGAAGTTCTTGAAAGTTTAAATTGTATCTTTACTCGAAAGCCAAAAGTAGCCAGACATAAATAGAGAGACGTTACAAAGCAAGGATGTAACGGGTTGAAAGGGGAAATGAAACGTGAAAAAAAATATCATTGCCATGAATGCCTCCATCATGATCGGGTTGGGAAGCATTCTGGCGGCACCTTCGGTTTATGCTGAGTCTATATCGGATTTAGAGAAACAGAAAGAATCCATCCAGGAAAAACGTTCAGGTGTTGAATCGAATATTTCCGACACGGAAAAGAAAATCGATAGCCTGCAGGATAAGCAAATGACAGCAGAAGACCAAATAGCTGCCATTGAAGCGAAAATCGCAGAGTCCGCAAAAAAAATCGATGCTAAAAATGCTGAAATTACACAAACGAAAAAAGAAATCGAGGCATTGAAAGAAGAGATTAAAGTATTAAAAGAGCGGATCGCGAAACGTAATGAAGTATTGAAGGAAAGGGCACTTTCTTTCCAGGAGACTGGCGGGGACGTGAACTACCTTGAAGTATTATTCGGATCATCCAGTTTTGGGGATTTAGTTGACCGTGTCGGAGCTGTAGCGACAATCGCTGAAGCCGACCGCGATATTTTAAAGCAGCATGAGCTGGATAAAAAGGATCTCGAAGAAAAGCAAAAAGCCGTTGAAACGAAGCTTGCCAGTTTAGAAGTGGCAAAAGCTGAACTATTGGAAATTCAAAAGCAACAAAAACAGCAGAAGCAAGAAAAGGATGCATTGGTTAAAAAATTAAAGCAACAAACTGAAAAGCATGAACATGAGAAGATGGGTCTAGAGGAAGAAAAAGCGAATCTTGCTGCTCAAGAAAAAGCCATCAAATCAGCCATCAGCTTGGAACATCAACGTCTTGCCGAATTGGAAGCAGCTCGTAAAAAAGCGGCAGCCGAAGCGAAAAAACGTGCAGAGCAAGAAGCTGCACAAGCGGCTGCACAAGCAGCATCACAAGCATCACAGGCAACCGAAACAAAAAAACAATCCACTTCTTCAGGATATAGTGCAAAAAGCAACAGTTCATCATCATCTTCACCCGCTTCGTCTAATGTAAGTCAAGCGCCAGCCGTATCATCGGGTACTTTCACTAGACCTAGTGCAGGATATGTATCTTCAACAATGGGTGAACGCTGGAATAAACAGCATGCCGGCATCGATATAGCTGCTAGCGGAACGGTTCCGGTTGTAGCGGCAGCCGACGGGGTCGTAAGCCGTTCTTACTTCTCAAGTACATACGGTAATGTCGTCTTCGTTACCCACTCGATCAGCGGTCAGCAATGGACTACTGTGTATGCACACTTAAGTTCTAGACAAGTAGGCGAAGGTGCTGTAGTTGCCAAAGGTCAACAAGTGGGCATCATGGGTAACACAGGCCATTCCTTCGGTCAGCATTTACACTTTGAGCTACATAAAGGCCCATGGAATTATAGCAAGTCAAATGCTGTTAATCCATTAAACTATGTAAATATCTAATACCCAATATATCAATTGAAAAACAGACAAGGATAAATTCCTTGTCTGTTTTTTTATGTAGTGTCACCATTTTCTATAAGCATATTCTTTTCATTCCCCTCATATAGTGAAATACATATCAGGTCAGAAATGGGGATAAATATGGTCAAAAAATGGGTACTTCCTCTAGCAATCATCATGTCACTAGCCATTGGAGCAGTGGGGGGCATATATTGGACAAGCCTTCCGGCCAAGAATGAAGCAAAGGATGAAAGCCAAGAAATATCGAAGGATAAGGAATGGGCAAAAGTGGAACAAGCTTACGGCTTAATCGTAAGTCAGTATGTAGAGCAGGTGGATGGCTCCAACCTGGTTGAGGGTGCCATCCAAGGCATGCTGTCAGCGCTGAAAGATCCTTATTCCGTATATATGGACAAGGAGACCGCTAAGCAATTCAATGAAACCCTGGACTCCTCTTTTGAAGGGATCGGGACTGAAATCGGAATGGAAGATGGTAAGGTCATCATTGTTTCTCCTTACAAAGACTCGCCTGCAGAAAAAGCTGGATTAAAGCCGAAAGATCAAATCCTGAAGGTGAATGGTGAAAGTGTAGAAGGGCTGGATCTGTATGAAACACGCCTGAAAATCCGCGGCGAAAAAGGGTCACCCGTCAAAATGGAAATAAAGCGGGAAGGGATTGATAATCCACTTGAATTCAGCATGGTGCGCGCCGAAATTCCATTGGATACCGTATTTTCATCAATTAAGGAAGTCGGCGGAGAACAAATCGGTTATATCGAGTTGACCACATTCTCGGAAAATACTGCAAGTGATTTCAAAAAGCAGATTAAGAAGCTGGAAAAGACGGGAATCAAGGGCTTGGTCATAGATGTACGCGGCAATCCAGGCGGCCTTCTTTCCAGTGTGGAAACGATTCTTGGCGAGTTCATCACAAAAGACAAGCCCTATTTGCAAATTGCCGAAAGAACGGGGGAAACACAATCGTTTTTCACAAGCCTTAAGAAAGCGAAAAGTTATCCCATTGCCGTCTTGACGGATAAAGGGAGCGCATCTGCCTCGGAAATCCTGGCTGGCGCCATGCAAGAGGCGGGAGGCTATCCATTGGTTGGCGAGAAGACTTTCGGTAAAGGCACAGTACAGCAAGCTGTACCAATGGGTGATGGCAGTAAGATTAAACTTACGTTATATAAGTGGCTGACTCCTTCAGGGAACTGGATCCATAAAAAAGGGATCGAACCGACGATCAAAGTTAAACAACCGGAGTATTTTAATGCCCATCAGCTGGCGATTGAGAAGGTGTTGGAGCGGGATATGAATGATGAACAAATCCAGTATGCCCAAAGCATTCTGAAAGGACTCGGATTTGAACCGGGTCGTGAGGATGGATATTATGATTGGAGTACAGAAATCGCAGTAAAGGCATTCCAAAAACAATTCGGCCTGGAAGTGACCGGTAAGCTGGATGCTAAAACAGCAGCGCATCTGGAATCCGCCATTCTGGAAAAGATCCAGGATGAAGATAATGATATCCAGTTACGCACGGCTTTGAATTATTTAGTGAAGTAACTTGATGGCATCGTTCCCCTTGGAGCGGTGCCTCTTTTGCATTTAATCGTTCCTTGCCTGCCAACTTGAGATAAACCTAATTTTTCTGCATCTTAATAGGCATGGAGGCTACATTTTTGATAGAATAGGAGGTAACTGACCAGAACGAAGTTTGACAAAATTTTGATTACTTTTGAGGATGGTGGAAAGAAATTGACAACGGATTGGCTGATTGCATGCTTAATGGGATTGGGAAAACTTTTCCTTCACCCTTTGCTTTATGTTTCGATTGCCTATTGCTTATTCATCGGCTATCTTCGCGTTAAACGGGAACGCCATGATTTTAATACGAAGATCTACAGTTTTTCCATGGAGCTGCGTTCCATGCTGCCTCTAGGATTGATAGGGGGATTGATCCTTTCCTTCCTCACGCTGGCCACCGGACTCGCCATTCCTTTGGCGGCAATGTCCATCATGGCAGTGGTTACGGTTTTGGCGATGCTATCCATGAAAAAGAGGTTTGTTTCCCCCGTTTATACAATGGGGCTCACTTTCTTTATCCTGTTCTTTCTATATGATAGAGATATCGAGCTGACGTTATTTCAGGATTCCCTTAATCAGCTAGATCGGTCCGTATATCCGACACTTGTTATTTTAATGGGGTTATTACTGATTGCTGAAGGGTTTTTGATTGTTGCTAATGGAAGTAAAAAGGTCTCTCCTCACTTGGAGGTATCCAAAAGGGGGCAGCCGATAGGTGTGTATGTTTCACAGCGGGTCTGGCTAATTCCCATGTTCGTTATGATTCCTGGAGGACAACTTCCAGCGCCTTTCGAATGGTATCCGGTTTTTACAATCGGGGACATGTACCTGTCGCCGATCGTACTGCCCATTTTAATCGGCTTTGAGCAAAAAGTTCATGGGACGCTCCCGGAACTGGCAATTAAGGCGCAAGGCAAAAAGGTAGGGGCATTGGGAATTGTGATTACGGTATTGGCTGCAGCTGGTTACTGGTACCCTCCATTGGCAATCATAACGGTTGTTTTGGCAATCCTTTGCCGTGAATTCCTGCATCATTCCCAAAAGGCAATGGATCAAAAGCTTCCTTTTTATTTTTCGAAAAGTAAGCTGGGTGTCCAGATCTTAGGCGTTATCCCTCAATCTCCGGCAGATAAAATGGGGTTGCAAAAAGGCGAGGTCATTTCGAAAATAAATGGGGTCGTCGTCAGGGAAGAAGAAGAGCTATACAGGGCGCTACAAATAAACCGGGCACATTGCAAGCTCGAGGTCATCGATAATAATGAACAGATTCGTTTTGTGCAAAGAGCTCTATTTGACGGGGAGCATTACGAACTGGGCCTCTTGTTCGTTGACGATCAATTGAAGGAAAGCGGACAAGTGGGTTAATGATATAAAATAAAAGGCCTTTCTCGAATTATATCGAGAAAGGCCTTTTTCGATGGAAACGTGTTATTACTTTTCAAGCATGATTTTTTCTATATCTTCCAGCATTTTATTAGCTGCAATTACTCCGCCAGCTGTATTCCATGTTGCGTCGCTGACCTCATGGGCATTTCCGTTTTTGACTGCATCAAGGTTTTTCCAAAGTGGATCATTCGTCCATTCTTTTGCTGTGCTTAGGGCTTGTTTGTCGCCTTCAGGAGCGTAGGTGAAGTAGAAGAGAATATCTCCATCCATTTTAGGGATGACTTCTTTTCCAACCTCAATGGCAAGGTTGCCTAATTTATTATCTGCAGTGAAAAGTTCCTTCTGTTGTTCTGCACGTTTAAATCCTAATTGATCGAAAATCACTCCAGAGAATGAATCTGTGTAATAAATACGAGTAGTTCCAGCCATGAAACGAACAATGGAAACTTCTTGATTTACTTTATCACCCAATTTAGCTTTAAGATCTTCAGTATTTTTATCGAATTCCGCAATTACATCGTTACCTTTTTCTTCAAGGTTCAAGGCTTTTGCATAAAGTTTGAAGTTCTCTTTCCAATCTCCTCTTAGCGTTTCCGAGAAAACGGTAGGGGCGATTGCATTTAATTTATCATAAACAGCTTCTTGGCGTATCTTGCTTCCGATAATCAAGTCAGGCTTCAGTGATGCGATTTTCTCTAAGTTAACTTCATGTTCAACACCAACGACTTCGACCCCATCCATATCATCTTTAATATGGTCGTACCAAGGGTCACCAAGCCATGATTGAACGGCACCAACAGGTTTAATTCCTAAAGCGATCAATGCTTCAGTACCTTCATTTGTTAAAACGACGACTCTTTTAGGCGTTTCTTTCAACTCGGCAGTGCCCATGGCATGCTTAATTGTGTAGCTTTTATCCTCTTTCTTGTCTTCAGCTTTATTTCCATCGGCCTTTTCATCCGAATTCCCGCAAGCTGCTAGAAGGAAGACTGCAAATATTGTAAAAAGCGTTAATAAAGACTTAAATCTAAACATCTATGTATCCCTCCCAATTTGTCAGCAAATGATAATCATTCGCACTTAACAGCATCATCATAAAATGAATATACTTTTCTGTCAATATATAATTGAAAATGATTCTCAAATTCGTTGACATAATCCTGTTAACGCCAGTACAATTGAATTAAATACTGATATACAAACGTGATTGGAAAGGTAACTGGATATGTTATTAAAAAATTCATGGCAGAAATGGATGGGGCTGCTCATTACCATTCTTTTGCTGCTGTTTTTACTGTGCTCAAGCATTGTATACGGTTATACGGATACAACATGGAAAATGGCCATCGATGCTTTTACCGATTTCAATGGGACGAATGAGCACATTGTCATTCAATCAGTCAGACTTCCGCGTGCCCTGATTGCTTCGGCCATCGGTGCAAGTTTAGCCATCTCCGGGGTTTTGATGCAAACGCTAACTAAAAACCCCCTCGCCTCCCCGGATATATTCGGAGTCAACGCCGGTGCGGGATTGGCGGTGGTCACTGGTGTCACCGTTTTTGGGATAAGCAATCTTCAAGTATTCACATGGCTGTCATTCCTAGGGGCCGCCATAGCCGCGATAAGCATATTTATGATTGGAAGCATGGGACGCGGCGGCTTGACACCGATGAAGCTGACATTGGCAGGTGCAGCCATGACAGCGATGGTAGCCTCACTTACACAAGGTCTTCTTGTTTCTAATGAGGCTCTTTTAGAGCAAGTCCTATTCTGGCTTGCCGGATCCGTTTCCGGTAGAAGCCTGGACAATTTAGTTGCCGTCCTGCCTTATCTTGCCGCAGGCTGGGTCCTTGCCTTGATCATGTCCGGTAAAATGAATGTGTTATCCATGGGTGAAGATGTTGCAAAGGGTCTTGGACTGAATATAGTATTCCTTAAACTGGTCCTGGGGCTGGCAATCATCCTGCTCTCTGGCGGATCAGTAGCGGTTGCGGGTCCGATTGGCTTTATAGGAATCGTCGTTCCGCATCTTACCCGTTCTATAGTTGGCATCGATCATCGCTGGTTGATTCCCTTCTCTGGACTTTTCGGGGCGGTGCTTTTGATTGCAGCCGATGTCATATCCAGGTATATCCTGATGCCTCGCGAAGTTCCGGTTGGAGTCATGACAGCCATAATCGGGACCCCATTCTTTATTTATATAGCTAGAAAGGGGTTCAGCGGTCGATGAAGTCATATAAGAGCTTTCGTTTGTTTAATGAAAAAATATCATTCTTGATGGATAAAAAAGCCATGATCGTGATTTTCATATTATTTTTAGTCACTTCACTAGTGTTTGTGATCAGTACTGGAGTGGGTGAAATGAATATAAATCCGCTAAGCGTTCTCCAGGTCTTTATCGGAGGGGGGACGGAGAGCGACCGGCTTATTATCCAATCTTTCCGCCTGCCTAGAATAATTGTTGCCCTGTTGGTAGGGATGGGCCTTGCTGTAGCTGGGGGTATCCTTCAAGGGATGATTAGAAACCCACTTGCTTCTCCTGATATCTTGGGGATTACGGGAGGAGCGACTGTAGCGGTCGTTGGATTCTTGGCCATTTTTAGCGATAAGAACCATTCATTAACGGTGAGCATCAATTGGCTGCCGGTAGCTGCATTCATTGGGGCGACAGTCGTGGCCTTACTCGTTTATTCATTAGCCTGGAAAAATGGGGTTCCCCCGATCAGGCTTGTGTTGATCGGGATTGGGGTGATGGCTTTAATGAAGGCGCTCACCACGATGATGATGATTCTTGGTCCAGTCTATCAAGCGAGCCAGGCAAACCTTTGGATCACCGGGTCAGTGTCCACCTCCACTTGGAATAATATCGCTGTACTGGCACCATGGACGATTCTATTCCTGTTAATTGCCTTCCTGTATGCCAGGAATATTAATTTACAGGAGCTAGGCGATGACCTGGCAACGGGGCTTGGGGGGCATGTCCAAAAACAGCGGTTTACATTATTGATGATCAGTACGGCCTTGATTGGCGGTTCCACAGCTTTTGCTGGGGGAATAGGGTTTGTGGGATTAATGGCACCGCACATGGCCAGAAGGCTGGTTGGTTCTAGTTTTGGAGTGTTACTGCCGACTTCGGCTTTGCTTGGCGGCATCCTGGTTATGGTGGCGGATTTGATTGGACGGACTTTATTCTCACCTTTGGAAATACCGGCTGGTGTCTTCACAGCGAGCATCGGGGCACCATACTTCATTTATTTACTATATAAAACGAGGAATTCGTAATTCCAGTAAATGCAAAAAGAAGCAGCCATCCTAGGGATGGCTGCTTCTTTATTTCTTTAAGCTTCTTTAGCTGCTTCGATTTCGATGGTAAGCGTGATTTGATCGCCGATCAGTACGCCGCCTGTTTCTAATGCCGCGTTATAGGTTAGACCATAATCACTGCGTTTGACTTTCCCTTTTCCGCTGAAGCCTGCTTTTTCATTTCCCCATGGATCTTTCCCTTGGCCTTCGAAGGTGATGCTGAAAGTTTCTTCTTGTGTAACTCCATTAAGAGTCACATTTCCAGTTACATCGTATTCATCTTCATCCGTTTTCACGATTTTCGTTGATTTGAATGTTAATGTAGGGTTTTTTTCTACATCAAAGAAGTCAGCGGAACGTAAGTGATTGTCCCTGTCTGCATTGCGTGTGTCGATACTGGCCACATCAACGGTAAAATCAATCTCTGCAGTCGTTAGATCCGATGGGTTTGCTAGAATGCTTGCCTCGAACTTATTAAAACTTCCTTTTACTTTGGCGATCATCATATGTTTTACGGAAAATTCAATAGCGCTGTGAGTCGGGTCGACTATCCATTTTGTATTTGTCATATTTATTCCTCCTGATTATTAATCTTGAATTTATATATCTTTAATTTGAGATATCTTAACTTAATGTAATTATAAGAGCTGAAAGCAATAGTGTCAACTGAAAGTTTTCCTTAATTTTGAAAACATGAAAAACCCTGTGCATTTATGGGGCACAGGGTTTTCAGACTATAGACAAACTCGAATGATGATTTCAACTCCAGGCACTCGCTTTCCGCGGGCGGTCAGGAAGCCTCCTCGGCGCCTTGCGCCTGTGGGGTCTCCCCTCGACGCGCTTTTCCCGCAGGAGTCTCGCACCTTCCGTTACAAACGACTTTGTTTTGAAATTTCAAGTAAAAACCCTTTTGTAACCCTGTGCATTTATGGGGCACAGGGTTTTTAATGAAGAAGGGTAAAGCGGACATCTTTATTAATTGGCCTGTTCTTTCTCTTCTTGATTGGTCACTTTACCCGGCCAAAAAGCACGGCGGCCAAGGAGGGAGGTGATTGCAGGAACAAGGAACGGGCGCACAATGAATGTGTCCATTAACACACCAAGGGCGGTAATGAGCCCGAATTGGACCAATACTTGAATCGGAAGTGTGGCTAGAACGGAAAAAGTGGCTGCCAGGATTATTCCGGCGGAGGTGATGACACCGCTAGTTTCGGCAACGCCCTTTCTGATGGCCTGCTTGATTGGCATCGTTTCTTTCTTACGCCAAATGCTTGAAACCATGAAAATATTATAATCTTCTCCAAGTGCGACCAGGAATACGAAAGAATAAAGTGGAATTGTCCCCTCTATCGCATCGACACCCATGAAATAGTGCAGGATAATCCAACCTAACCCCATAGCTGCAAAGAATGATAGAATGACTGTCCCCATTAAATACACCATGGCTGTCACAGATCGCAAGTAGGCTAAAAGGAGCAGGGAAATCAGGACGATGATGATCGGGATGATCAAGAATTCATCGGATTTGACGGTATCCCTTTTATCGAATTGAGTCGCAGTCTGCCCGCCAACCCAAACCTTTTCATCTACGGAAGATATATTGGCGGCTTTCAATTCTTTCTCCGCCATTGTGCGGATTTCCGGAATGGAATCTATGGCCTCGATATCATATGGGTTGATGTTGAATGTGACCTCATAGGATTGCAGATCTTTATTTGATTTACTTGAGACTGGATCGGCAACAGTTTCCACAATATCCATCCCTTTTAATGCCGGTGCTAAATCAATATCTTCACCATCCGTATCGACAACCACTGTCGCCGGTGCCAGTTCGCCTGGTGAATACGAGTCGGAAATGACAGAATAGCCTTCACGGGAGTTCATATCTTCAGGGAAGGAAGAGAGAATATCATATGAATATTTTATTTGTGAAGAATATCCAGCTAAAACACTGAAGATGATCAGGCATGTAAGAATGACGGTCCATGGCTTGGTTGTGACGATATGGCCAATCCAGTTACCGATGCGGCCTTCTTTATGCTTTTTGACGGCTTTTTCCTTTTTCTTGGCCCGTGCTTCTGCCATTTCAGGTGTACGCGGGACGATTGGGAAGAAGGAAGCCCTTCCGAATACAGAAAGCAATGCAGGTACAAGTGTTAAAGCTGCCAGCATCATGATTAAAATCGACAAGCTGAATGGTACAGCGAAACGGTGGTAGGCTCCGTATTTGGCTACAAGCAATGTTAGCAGGGAGATGACAATCGTTAGGCCGCTCATCGCAATGGCGCCTGATGAATCTTTAAATGCGGCGATCATGGCTTCCCGTTTGCTTTCATGATTCCTTAATTCACTTCTGTAGTGAGAAATTAAAAATAGGCAATAGTCCGTTCCGGCACCGAATAATAATACGGTCATGATTGAAATGGCCTGTGAATCGACTGTAATCCAACCATGATCTGCCATGAAGCCAAGGATCGGGCTTGTGACAATATAGGCGAAGCCTACTCCGATTAAAGGAATTATGGCTAAAAGCGGAGAGCGGTAAATGAGTAATAATACGACAAGTACAAGTATTACTGTCGCTAAAAGCAATTTGAAATCAGCACCTGAAAATAAACCCGTCGCATCGACTGATATCCCTACAGGGCCTGTCACTCGAAGGGATAATTCATCTGAATCGGTCGGGACCTTGAATGGGTCCGTTCCAATGCGCTCCGTTACTGCTTCATTAATGCTTTCAAGATTTTTTCTGAGAATTTCAGTCTCGGTCTTTTCTTTAAAGAAAAGCGGCTGTACGAAAGTCGTTCCATCTTCTGAAACCGATCCTTTAAGAGCAGGCAACGGAATTTCATGAAGCGGCGGTAAGAAAGATTGCTGTGTTAATGGATTATCTGTCAGTTCCTTTGAAAGATACTGGATTTCAGCCAAGTCGGCCTCTGTCAGTCCACCTTCCCGATGCCATGTAAGCAGGGCAGGTATTCCAGAGGAATTTGGAAACTCTTCTTTAATAAGTTCATCAGCCACGACAGAAGGCGAGTCTTCAGGCAAGTCTGAAGCATTATTTGCTGTTCGATCATTAACGGCAGGCAATGTGAAGGTTAATGCGATTGCTGCAATTATCCATGCGGCAATGACAACCCAACGACTGGTTTTTCCTGTCATCACCCTGCCAAGTCTTCCTATTATTGATTCGTCCAATGAAGGCACCCCGCTTTTTAAATTTTTTATCCTCATTTCATTATAGTGGTGTGATGTTGACTTATACAAAAATGGGTATGCTCACTCCAACTACTAAACTCTTCAAGTCGTTGATGGCATGAAAATAGGCTCATCGATATATAGGGGAAAAGTACTTATTTACCTAATTTCAATTAAATTTTGAAGACCGAAGAGTTAAATATAGGAAATGGGGGAAAGTATAGTAGTATTGTGGCCTTTATTAACAAAGGAGGGATTTTTTTGTCTGATAAATCAAAAAAAACAAATGATGAAACGAATGAAACATTAACGAACAGGCAAGGGCACCCGGTTACGAATAACCAAAGTCTAAGAACTGTAGGGAACAGAGGTCCTAGTACACTTGAGAACTATGATTTCCTGGAAAAGATCAGCCACTTCGATAGGGAGCGCATCCCTGAACGTGTTGTGCATGCCCGCGGTGCAGGTGCGCATGGTTATTTCGTTCCGACAGGTAAAGCGGGGGACGAGCCGATTTCAAAATATACGAGAGCGAAGGTTTTTCAGGAAGAAGGTAAAAAAACCCCGGTATTCGTGAGATTTTCATCTGTTATTCATGGAGGGACGTCCCCGGAAACGTTACGTGACCCAAGGGGATTTGCCGTTAAATTTTATACGGAAGATGGAAACTGGGATCTTGTAGGCAATAACCTGAAAATTTTCTTTATCCGTGATGCCATGAAATTCCCGGATTTGATTCATGCATTCAAACCGGATCCGGTCACGAATATTCAGGACGGCAGGAGAATTTTCGATTTTTGCTCGAGTTCGCCTGAAACATTCCATATGGTTACCTTTGTGTTTTCCCCATGGGGCATCCCAGCTAACTACCGCATGATGCAAGGATCAGGGGTCAATACTTATAAATGGGTGAATGAGGAAGGGAAGGCGGTGCTCGTCAAGTATCATTGGGAACCGAAACAAGGGATCAAGAACCTGACGCAGCAAGAGGCCAATGAAATTCAAGCTACGAATTTCAATCATGCCACACAGGATCTATATGAAGCGATCGAACGCGGGGACTATCCGGAATGGGATCTCAACGTACAGATCATGAGTGATGATGATCATCCTGAATTGGATTTCGATCCGCTGGATGATACGAAGATCTGGCCGAAAGATGAGTTCCCATGGCTGCATGTCGGTACGATGGTATTGAATAAAAACCCTGAAGACTATTTCACTGAAGTCGAACAGGCTGCATTCGGAACCGGTGTCCTAGTGGATGGACTGGATTTTTCTGATGACAAGATGTTACAGGGACGTACATTCTCTTATTCCGATACACAGCGTCACCGTGTTGGCGCTAATTATTTGCAACTGCCGATCAATGCTCCAAAGAAACGAACTGCCACGAATCAGACTGGCGGACAGATGCAATATGAAGTTGGCAGAGGCAGCCAAAGCCCCCACATCAACTACGAACCATCCACTGTCGGCGGCTTGAAGGAAGCCAATCAAACGGGCAAAGAGTATACACCTATGGTGGAAGGGAAACTTGTCCGTGAGACAATCGATCGCCAAAACAATACGAAACAGGCCGGGGAAACGTACCGGGAATTCGAGGATTGGGAAAAAGACGATTTAATTTCCAATTTAGTGGCGGCATTGGCTCCTGCCGACAAACGCATTCAGGAAAAAATGATAGCACTTGCCGAAGAGGCCGATGAGGAGTATGGCCGCAGGTTGAAAGAGGGACTGGCCGCGGCCTCCGAACATACGGAATCTTCAAAACCACTGGGTGGGACGGATAACCCTGAGGAAGCCGTTAGAAAAGGACATGGAGCGGATCCATATTGATTGAACTGAAAAGAAGCAAACTTCCTTATAAAGGGGTTTGCCTCTTTTTTTTATGGGCATAATTAATGGATGTGTGGATGCTCTTCCAAGGATGCCTTTTTAAAATCAAGCAGGAAATTGATTGGCAAAAAACTTCATAATCATTTAAACTGAAACTACTCTATTTTTCTCTTATAAAGGAGATGAAAAAATGATTAAAATTCTTTCTGCCCTTTTCCTTCCTTGTCTACTTGTCATGCTATTTTCAAGAGTCACCTATAACAATGTCGTAGGCCTTGTTTTAACTGTTGCCTTGATTACAGCTTCCGCATATAAAGGTTATACGCATACAAACTTATTGATCATCGTCGATGCCTTATCCCTGACAGTGGGATTTTGGTTATCAAAAAGAATGATGAAACGTACATCCAAGAGCGCCTGACATCAAAGGTGCTTTTTTTGTACTCATACTTGTCATTCCCCTCAACACATCATGAAGTTCATTAAAACAAAAATCGAATGGATGTTCGCTTATTGCTGGTTTGTTTTAAGGCTATTGTGGTAGAATGTGTATATATGCTTTATTAAACCGGAATAAATAGAAGGGATATAGGCATGTCCCGTTTTCATATAAAAATATTTCAATAGGAGGCCATGCTTGGTGAAGGATAAGTTTGAGTTAGTCTCAAAATACTCTCCTCAAGGAGATCAGCCGGCAGCAATTGAAATGCTGGTCGAAGGGATTAAGGAAGGCAAGGAAATGCAGACGCTATTGGGGGCAACGGGTACAGGGAAAACGTTCACCGTTTCCAATGTGATCCAAAAGATCAATAAACCGACTCTTGTCATTGCCCACAATAAAACGTTGGCAGGGCAGCTTTACAGTGAGTTCAAAGAGTTCTTCCCTAATAATGCCGTCGAATACTTCGTTAGCTATTATGATTACTACCAGCCAGAGGCTTATGTTCCATCCACGGATACATTCATCGAAAAAGATGCAAGCATCAATGATGAAATCGATAAACTGCGTCACTCGGCCACATCATCTTTGTTCGAAAGGAAAGATGTCATTATCATTGCCAGTGTTTCGTGCATATATGGACTCGGTTCTCCTGAAGAGTACCGGGAGATGGTCGTTTCCCTCCGAACTGGCATGGAAATAGACCGGAATGCCTTGCTGCACAGACTCGTGGATATTCAATATGAGAGGAATGATATTGCTTTCCAACGGGGGACCTTCCGCGTTCGCGGCGACGTCGTCGAAATTTTCCCGGCCTCTCGTGATGAACATTGTGTACGGGTCGAGTTTTTCGGGGATGAGATCGACCGTATCCGTGAAGTCGATGCCCTGACCGGTGAAATTACCGGTGAACGGGAACATATCGCCATTTTCCCGGCTTCCCACTTCGTAACCCGCGAAGAGAAAATGCGGATAGCCATTCAAAATATCGAAACGGAACTGGAAGAGAGACTGAAGGAATTAAGGGAAGATGAAAAGCTCCTTGAAGCACAGCGCTTGGAGCAGCGGACCCGCTATGATTTGGAAATGATGCGGGAAATGGGCTTTTGTTCTGGGATCGAGAACTATTCCCGCCATTTGACGCTTCGTCCCTCAGGTGCGACACCATACACTTTAATAGATTACTTTCCAGAGGATTTCCTATTGGTCGTGGATGAATCACATGTAACCCTTTCGCAAATCCGCGGAATGTTCAATGGAGATCAGGCGCGGAAGCAAGTGCTCGTCGACCATGGCTTCCGTCTGCCGTCTGCGAAAGATAACCGCCCGCTAAGATTTGAAGAATTTGAAAAAAAGGTCCATCAATCCATATTCGTTTCGGCAACTCCGGGACCATATGAACTCGAACATACACCAGAAATGGTTCAGCAAATCATCCGTCCTACCGGATTGCTGGATCCGACGGTAGAAGTGCGGCCGATTGAAGGGCAGATAGATGACCTGATCGGTGAAATACAGGAGCGCGTCAAAAATAACGAGCGTGTACTCATAACGACCTTGACGAAAAAGATGTCTGAAGATTTAACTGATTATTTAAAGGAAATCGGCATCAAGGTCCAATATCTTCATTCGGAAGTGAAGACCTTGGAAAGGATAGAAATCATCCGGGAACTCCGAATGGGCAAATATGATGTACTCGTTGGGATCAACCTTTTAAGGGAAGGCCTGGATATTCCGGAAGTGTCGTTAGTGACCATTCTGGATGCCGATAAGGAAGGGTTCCTTCGCTCGGAACGTTCGCTTATTCAAACGATGGGCCGTGCAGCCCGTAATGCCAACGGCCATGTCATCATGTATGCAGACCGCATCACGAATTCGATGGAAATTGCCATCAATGAAACGAGGCGGCGCCGTGAAATCCAGGAGAAGTATAATGAAGAGCATGGAATAATGCCTCAAACCATTCAAAAGGATATCCGTGACTCCATAAGGGCGACGCATGTAGCCGAAGAAGGCGAAGAGTATAAGGAAGATCTTGCACCAAGCCTTGCGAAGCTCCCTAAAAAAGAGCGTTTAAAAGTGATGGCAAGCATGGAAAAAGAAATGAAGGAAGCGGCAAAGGCACTGGACTTCGAGCGAGCTGCCGAGCTGCGTGATTTATTACTAGAGTTAAAAGCGGAAGGGTGACGAAACATGGCAATGGATAAAATTGTGATAAAAGGCGCCAGGGCCAACAATTTAAAGAATATTGATATCACGATACCGAGAGACAAACTTGTTGTGCTTACCGGATTATCCGGATCTGGAAAGTCTTCCTTGGCTTTTGATACGATTTATGCAGAAGGGCAAAGACGTTATGTGGAATCACTGTCCGCTTATGCTCGTCAATTCTTAGGCCAAGTGGATAAACCGGATGTCGATGCGATCGAAGGCTTGTCACCAGCCATTTCCATAGACCAGAAAACGACCAGTCGGAATCCTCGTTCAACTGTAGGGACTGTTACGGAGATCTATGATTATTTAAGGCTGTTATTTGCACGGGTCGGCAGGCCGACCTGTCCGATCCATAATATTGAAATCACCTCACAAACGATCGAACAGATGGTGGACCGCATTCTTGATTACCCTGAGAGAACCAAGCTTCAAGTATTGGCACCGCTCGTCTCAGGCAGAAAAGGGACGCATGCGAAGGTTTTGGAGGATGTTAAGAAACAAGGTTATGTCCGCATTCGTGTGAACGGGGAAATGCATGATCTCAGTGAGGAAATCACTCTCGAAAAAAATAAGAAACATTCGATTGAAGTCATCATTGACCGGATCGTCATTAAAGAGGGGATCATGGCCAGGCTTGCAGATTCATTGGAAAGTGCTTTACAGCTTGGCGAAGGCAAAGTCATCATTGACGTAATGGGTGAGGAAGAGCTGCTTTTCAGTGAACATCATGCTTGTCCATACTGCGGATTTTCGATTGAAGAGTTAGAGCCGAGGATGTTTTCCTTCAATAGCCCGTTCGGGGCCTGTCCGGATTGTGATGGCTTGGGGGCGAGGCTTGAGGTGGACCGTGATCTCGTCATCCCGAATAACGAATTAAGCCTCCGTCAACATGCGATTGCGCCATGGGAGCCGACGAGTTCTCAATATTATCCTCAGCTCCTTGAAGCGGTAGCCAACCATTATGGAATAGATATGGATGTGCCCGTTAAAGATTTACCGGAAGAGAAGATGGATAAGGTCTTGCTTGGTTCAGGTAAAGATAAGATATATTTCCGTTATAAAAATGATTTTGGAAGAGTGCAAGAAGGATATATTCCATTTGAAGGAGTTTTAAGAAACATCGAAAGGCGCTTCAGGGAGACGAGTTCAGACTATATTCGTGAGCAAATGCAGAAATACATGTCAGAACATCACTGTCCAACCTGTAAGGGTCACCGTTTGAAGAAAGAGAGTCTTTCCGTGCTCATTCAAGGGGTCCATATAAGTGAAACGACAGCTTTATCAGTGGAAGATGCGTTAGTATTTTTCGATGAGCTTGATTTGACTGAAAAGGAAGCGGCAATTGCGAGATTGATTTTACGTGAAATTCGTGAGCGGCTCGGTTTCCTGGCTAATGTAGGTTTGGAATATTTGACGTTGAGCAGGGCAGCGGGAACATTATCCGGCGGTGAAGCGCAGCGTATAAGATTGGCGACGCAGATTGGTTCCCGTTTAACTGGAGTCCTCTATATTTTGGATGAACCTTCAATAGGGCTGCATCAGAGGGATAACGACCGTTTGATCGAAACATTGAAGAATATGCGCGAAATCGGGAACACCCTGATTGTTGTCGAGCATGATGAAGATACGATGATTGCTGCGGATTATTTGATTGATGTTGGTCCAGGAGCCGGAGCGCATGGAGGGGAAATAGTGGCCGCCGGTACTCCGGAAGAGGTCATGAATGATCCTAAATCCTTAACGGGTCAATATTTGGCAGGGAAGAAATTCATTCCATTGCCATTGGAACGCCGGAAAAATGATGGCCGTGTCATTGAGATAAAAGGTGCTAAGGAAAATAATCTGAAAAACGTTAATGTGAAATTCCCACTTGGGGTCTTTACAGCCGTTACAGGAGTATCTGGATCAGGGAAAAGTACATTAGTGAATGAAATCCTCCATAAATCTTTGGCTCAAAAGCTGAATCGGGCAAAAGCCAGACCAGGTGATTTCCGCGAGATTAAGGGAGTTGAGCATTTAGATAAAGTCATTGATATTGACCAATCACCAATTGGCAGGACCCCACGATCGAATCCAGCAACCTATACGGGTGTATTCGATGATGTTCGTGACGTATTTGCCTCGACTAATGAAGCGAAGATACGCGGTTATAAAAAAGGCAGGTTCAGTTTCAATGTGAAGGGCGGCCGCTGTGAAGCATGCCGAGGTGATGGCATTATCAAGATTGAAATGCATTTTCTCCCAGATGTATATGTCCCATGTGAAATCTGTCATGGTAAGCGTTATAACCGGGAAACACTTGAAGTGAAATATAAAGGGAAAAATATATCCGACATCCTCGATATGACAGTCGAGGAAGGCGTAAGTTTCTTTGAAAATATCCCAAAAATCAAACGGAAGCTGCAAACGATTTATGACGTTGGTTTGGGTTACATCAAGCTTGGACAGCCTGCCACCACTTTATCAGGCGGTGAAGCGCAAAGGGTGAAACTCGCTTCTGAATTGCATCGCCGTTCCACTGGGCGCTCATTTTATATCTTGGATGAACCGACTACCGGACTTCATGTCCACGATATAGCAAGGCTGCTCCAGGTGCTTCAGCGGCTGGTTGACAATGGGGATACAGTTTTGGTGATCGAACATAATCTGGATGTCATCAAGACGGCGGACCATATTATTGACCTGGGACCGGAAGGCGGAGATAAGGGCGGTACGATCGTCACTTATGGAACACCTGAAAAGATATGTGAAGTTTCCGAATCGTATACGGGAAAATACTTAAAACCTGTACTTACCCGTGATCAAATTCGTATGGAAAATTGGATTGAAGAAAAAGAAATAGAGCATGAACATGCTTAAAAGAACAAGCCATCAGGCTTATTAAGGTTTTAGACAAAAAGGGTTCGGAACGGTCTAATGCCGAACCATGATTTTAAACCAAGACTAGATTTTCCTTAATGGTTTTTTACAGTAATCCTTATTGGATTGAAGAAATTTGCGACACTCCTGCCGAATAACTGGCTAGCCAATACCCCACAGCCGCTTGCGGTGAGGTGGCCTGGCAGACTGTCGGCGGGGAGCGGATTTCTGAAATCAATTGGAACGTTTTTAAATAAAAACTGCAGGCAAACTGGCTTTTCTTCGAGTTTATCTACAGTCTTGAACAAGCCATCAGGCTTGTTTTTTTGTAGAAAAATGACGGTGTGCATTTAATCAATCATTTGATTAAAGAATGGGAAAACAAGATATTTCCGGGGAAATCAAACATCTTCCTTTTCGAAAATTGTCATTTTCGTTTGTCGAATGATGGGAAAAACGGTATTTATGAAACTTTTTAGATATCTAGGCGTATGTATGAATAAAATGATAGAAGAAAGCGAGGAATGTTCATGCAGGAGGAAAGAAAGAAAATTTTAGAAATGATTCAGGATGGAAAGTTATCAGCGGAAGAAGCCATGGGCCTATTGGAAGAATTAGATAAAGCCAGTCAGGAAAGTGAAGCTAAAGAGCAGAAATTGCAAAATGAATTATCGACAGTAGTCGTGGATAAGAAAAGCGAAGGAAGCAATCAGGATACGTTTAAGAAGAATATCCAGTCATCGAAAGAAAAGATTATGGATTTCGTTGAAAGTGCTTTTAAGAAAATCAAAGAAACGGATCTTGATTTCAATTTCGGGAAATCTGTGGAGGTCAGTCATATTTTCCAGCATGATCAAGATTTCCTGAATGTAGTTGATGTAGATATAGCAAATGGGAAAATGAAAATCGCCGCATGGGACCATGATGATGTCCGGGTGGAATGCCAAGCTAAGGTATACCGTGTGGAAGATATAGAAGAAGCCAGGAAAAACTTTTTGGAAGAAGTCGATTTCACGATTGAAAATGGAAAATTGAAGTTCAAGGTTCGTGAAAAATCCATTAAGGTTGATACGACCATGTACATTCCAAGAAAGGAATATGAGGACATTCATGTAAGGATGTTCAATGGCGCAATCACGGCTGAATCATTGAAATCAGAGAACTTTAAAGCGAAAACGGCGAATGGTGCCATTCATATCATGCAGGGTACGGGTGATTTCTGTGAGCTTGAAACTGGTAACGGGATGATCACCATTTCAGATACCAATTTTAATGACTTGGAAGCCGAGACTTTGAATGGAGCAATTAATGCCGATGGGTACTTCAAGAAATTGGATGTTCAAACGTTCAATGGTGAAGTCATCTGTACGAATTCAGGAATGGATTGCGATTCGATCCATGCTAAGTCAGTCACTGGAAAAGTCCAGCTGACCCTGCCTCCAGGCAAGGCGATCGAAGGAGAGTTGAAATCCAATTTAGGAAGCTTTAATGTAACTTTGGAAGGGATGACCATCATCGAAGAGAAAAGTGATGTGGTTCAGAAGGTCCTTAAGTTCAAGACGGTTAAAGAAGAGGTTCCTGTGCTTCATGTTTTTGCAGAAACGAAGACTGCAGCAATAACGGTTTCCTGAAAAGGGAAGTTCACTGGCGGCGCAAAATGCAGGCAAACTCGATGGAAAACGAGTTTGCCTGCATTTTTTTATGGATTGTTCAAAATTTAATAATAAGGTTGATTGGAGAGGGAGGTACGAGACTCCTGCGGGAAAAGTGCGTCTAGGGGAGACCCCGCAGGCGCAAGCCGAGCAGGCTCCACGACCGCCTCTGGATAAGCGAGTGACTGGAGCGGAAATCAACATGCAATTTTTAGCGAAACCACACCTAAGGGGGTGCTTGGATTGGGTTCGGGAATATCATTTGATGAAAGATACGTTTTCCTATCCCTTTCGTCTCCAAAGTGAGCCGGCCAATATAAAAGGGCTTTCTTTTATTTATGTTCATCCTCATCTCTTTCCTGTTCACGTGCCAATCCGTGCGTAGTGAATAAAAAAACGATAAATCGATAATGCATTGTTTGGTTATTAACAGAAAAATGCTAAAATAGAAAAAGTATCTCAAAAAATAGCATCGCTCCAGAAGGAGGAAAGATATATGGCAAAAGTCCGTACAAAGGATATAGTAGAAGCGTTCGGTCTAGAACTTATCAGTGGGGAAGAAGGAATTAACCGACCGATCGTCACGAGTGATTTATCTCGTCCCGGACTTGAAATAGCCGGTTTTTTTGATTATTATCCAGCAGATCGAGTACAGCTTTTAGGTATGACGGAGATGTCCTTTTTTAATCGGTTGAATGAACCGGATCGAATACAGAGGATGGAAGAGTTGTGCCGGGACTTCACTCCAGGCATCATCATTACGCGTGGTCAGGAAGTGCCGATAGAATTGATCGAAGCTTCTGAGCGGGAATCCGTTCCTGTGATGAGATCCAATATGAAGACGACAAGGTTATACAGCCGTCTGACCAATTTCCTTGAAAGCAGGTTGGCGCCAACCACTGCCGTTCATGGTGTATTGGTGGATATCTATGGTTTAGGTGTGTTGATCACCGGTAAAAGCGGAGTCGGTAAAAGTGAGACAGCCCTGGAATTAGTGAAACGGGGTCATCGTCTCGTAGCCGATGACTGCGTCGAAATCAGGCAGGAAGATCAAGATACACTGGTCGGGAATGCCCCGGATTTAATCGAACATCTTCTTGAAATTAGGGGATTGGGAATCATAAATGTAATGACACTTTTTGGAGCTGGTGCAGTCCGCAGCAATAAAAAGATCTCAATCGTCATCAATCTGGAACTATGGGAAAAAAATAAGCAGTATGACCGGGTTGGCCTTGATGAAGAGAAAATGAAAATCATCGATACGGAAGTGACGAAAATTACCGTACCTGTCCGTCCAGGGCGAAATTTAGCTGTTATCATTGAAGTGGCAGCCATGAATTACCGTCTGAAACGAATGGGAGTAAATGCTGCAGAACAGTTTTCGGATCGCTTGAACCATGCCATTGCAGATCCGGAACATGATGAATTTTAAAAGGTTATAGGAAAAGAGGGGACAAAATGGAACAAGGAATACAGCCGCTGAATCCGATAGCGATTGATCTAGGGCCCATCCAGGTACATTGGTATGGGCTAATCATCGGTTTTGGTGTGTTATTGGGACTTATTATCGCATTAAGGGAGTCTGAGCGAAGAGGTCTTGATAAGGAAATATTTACTGATTTGATTTTGTTTGCTGTCCCGATCGCGATTATTAGTGCCCGTATTTATTATGTGATCTTCCAATGGGAGTACTATTCACAAAACCCGGGGGATATCATAAAAATATGGAATGGCGGAATTGCCATACATGGTGCGTTGATCGGATCTGTGCTGACTGCAATCGTTTTTGCAAAGGTCAAGAAGGTCTCATTTTGGAAGCTGGTGGATATTGCTGCACCGAGCTTATTGTTGGGGCAGGCGATTGGCCGTTGGGGTAATTTCATGAATCAGGAAGCGCATGGGGGAGAAGTAACAAGGTCATTCCTTGAAAATATGCATTTGCCTGAATTCATCATAAATCAAATGTACATAAACGGTACGTATTATCACCCGACCTTCTTGTATGAATCGATTTGGAATATCCTCGGAGTCATAATTCTCTTAAGTTTACGGAAAGTGAACTTGCGCAGGGGGGAACTGTTTTTAACCTATGTAATATGGTATTCCATTGGACGTTATTTCATCGAAGGATTGCGGACGGACAGTTTGATGCTGACGGAGTCACTGCGTATCGCACAAGTGATTTCGATAGTGTTGATAGCTGTAGCCATTGCTTTAGTAATCTATAGAAGGGTCCGCGGGCATGCAGACAAAAGATATTTAGATGCATAGGTAATATGTGAAAAGGGAGAGGGCATAGTGATAGTGGATTCGGTTAAAAAGGGACTTCTTTCAGGCTTGAATACAACCTGGTCTTTGGGGAAAGTGATATTTCCGGTTACTCTGATCGTCACTGTGCTTCAATATACGCCTGTATTGCCGTTCATCATCAACTTGATAGCGCCTTTGATGAATCTCATCGGTCTTCCAGGGGATGCTGCAATTCCTCTTGTATTAGGGAATTTCCTGAATTTATACGCAGCGATTGCTGGCATATTAACGCTTGATTTGACTGTGAAAGAAGTTTTTATCATCGCTATGATGCTATCTTTTTCACATAATTTATTGATTGAGTCAGGTGTGGCGATGAAAACCGGTGTCAAGCTGTGGGTCATTCTAACAGTACGGATCGGGCTTGCGCTTTTGTCCGCGGTCGTCATCAATCTTGTTTGGCAGGGCGGATCTGAAATGGCCCAAGGAACGGCTATCGGGGAGGCAGCAGAGATTAACGGAACGGGAGCAATCCTTTTGCGTGGGGTCATCCAGGCCCTTTCAGGAATTGGCCAGCTGGCGGTCATCGTTATTCCGCTCATGGTGGCGGTTCAAATCATGAAGGATTTAAAGTGGCTGGAAGCCTTCTCGAAGACCCTTGCTCCCTTCATGAAGGTCCTGGGGATGAAGCCGAATGCTTCCATGCCTTTCGTTACAGGCCTGACTCTCGGTTTGGCATATGGCGCAGGCGTAATGATTCAAGCGGCTAAAGAGGATAATGTTTCGAAGAAGGATATGACGATTGCATTCATCTTTTTAGTTGCCTGCCATGCTGTTGTAGAAGACACACTGATTTTTATTCCGCTGGGGATTCCGGTCTTGCCGCTGTTACTTATTCGGCTGCTCACTGCCATTGTTTTAACGATGGTCGTTGGGTATATATGGAATCGGACTGATAGGGTACAGAGAAAGGAAGCTGTATATGAACAGTAACATAACTACATTATTATTTGATCTTGATGGTACGTTGATTAATACAAATGAATTGATCATCGCCTCTTTTACAGAAACTTTAAACCACTTTTGTCCTGGAAAGTACAAGCGGGAAGATATCATTCCATTTATCGGACCGACTTTGGTCGATACGTTTTCTTCCATTGATCCAAAACGTGTGGATGAAATGATCGCATACTATCGGGAGCATAATTGGAGGAACCATGATTTGCTTGTCACACAATTTGACGGGGTGTTCGAAACCGTTCAAACGCTGAAGCAGAGCGGTTATAAATTGGCAGTCGTTACGACAAAGAAGCGTGATGTCGTCGAAAAGGGCCTGCGTTTAAGCAAACTGGATCAGTTCTTTGAAGTGGTGGTCACACTGGATGAGGTGGAAAAGGCAAAGCCGGACCCAGAGCCTTTGGTAAAAGCTTTACATCAACTCGGTTCGGTCCCTGAAGAAGCGATCATGATTGGCGACAGTTATCATGATATCATGGGCGGGAAAAATACAGGTACAAAAACGGCAGGGGTCTCCTGGTCCATTAAAGGCCGTGAATTCCTGGAAAGCTATCACCCTGATTATATGCTTGAGCAGATGGCGGATTTATTGAATATCGTTGAGGTTGAAAAACTCACGGAGGCTAGAAAAAAATGAGGCGCACGTCCCGCTATCCAGTTGAAGGGGCCAATTCACTATGGCATGTATTTAAGACCGTTCCATTCTGGAAAGTCGTCAAGAATTTTGTGGTGATACAGATAGCGCGTTACACGCCTTTTCTGGGCATGAAGAATTGGCTATACAGGACTTTTTTACATATGAAGGTCGGGAAGCATACTTCGTTTGCCTTGATGGTCATGCCGGATGTGATGTTTCCGGAAAAAATATCGGTCGGAATAAATACTGTCATTGGCTATAATACGACGATCCTTGCTCATGAATATTTGATTCATGAATATCGTTTAGGAGAAGTGGTCATTGGCGATGAAGTATTGATTGGCGCGAATTCGACCATTCTTCCAGGACTTTCAATTGGTAATGGGGCGATTGTCTCTGCGGGGACGCTTGTCCATAAGGATGTTCCGGAGGGAGCTTTCGTTGGGGGGAATCCAATGAAAATCATATATACCAAAGAGGAAATGCTTGAGAGAGAGCAGCAAACTTCCTTATGATAAAAGAAAGGACTTGCCCCAATATGCGGCAGGTCCTTTTTTAATGGCATTTTGGGTATAACGGAGTCAGTTCATTCTTTAGATGCTCTATCACTTCGTTGATTGATATATTTTCCTTGTTCACCGTCGCTTCATACGTTTCTTTTAAAATTTGAAAAAACCTTTCCTGTGCCTGTTTTTCCATATTGAGCTTGTCCTCCTACCATCTAGTAAAGATTTATGAAGAGGGAGCTGAACGACTTCAGCCCCGCATCTCATTTATCTATTCCGGTTTCAATAAATCGGCAACCAATACGTACCGTTCCGGTGCACTACCAATATATGAAAAAGGGTAGCAGGTTGTTACTGTAAGTGTGGCTTTAGGCTTGGGAACGATCACGGTACGGTCATCCGCATCGACGATACGGACCTTCCTCACTTTATATGTAAACGAACCTGCTTCTGTCTTGGCAATCAGCAAGTCACCGTCGCCGACATCACCTAGATCTCTGAAAATTGTATCTCGATGACCGGATAAAACGGAATTATCCTTTTCACCGGGAAGGACGGACCCCGCATAGTGACCGACGCCCTTTTCGAGTTCATCTTCGTCCGTTCCGTGATAAATTGGGAGTGTTGCCTCGATTTTTGGGATATAAAGCTCACCCATCAAATCACCTGTCTCCGGTCGTTCTTCATATAGTTCAAGCCCATCGGGACTATTTGCTTTCGTCTTCGGTTCGGGGAGCTTAGCCGTTGCTTCCGTCGTGTCAGATTCATTCAATGTTAAGTCATAATAGGATAAATACTCTTCCAATTCTTCTTGCGTCATTCTAACTTCAGAAAGGTATGCACTAAGCTCATCCTGGTTGATCTGAGTTGCCGCAAAACCCTTCGTTCCGCTTGAACCCAGTGAAAAAAGAACGATAAGTGCCACAAAAAACGAAAAATATCTCTTCATTCCCATATCCCCCTAAATTTCTCTAATATTGCCAAACGCCTATGTATTATAAAACAGCTAAACCAAAAGGTACACATTAATAACAATGAATGGCTAAAGATAGGAAGAAGTATCCGGGGAAAAGGGCTTAAACCGATCATGAAGAATATCCAAGACCGACGTGGTATGGAAGGAATGGGATTAGGCATATTTTCCTTGACGTGAGGTGGGGGCAGGGGTAAACTATTAATAACTTCAACCTGCTACCATATTAGCGAACTAAAGTGATTTAATAGATTATTGCGATTATTTATAGGATTATGTCATTTTATTTGATACTATTTTTATATGTTATCCGAAATATGGATTTAAGCGTGAAAACCTTGGAAAGATAAAGGATAAATAAAATAGGGAATGGGTGCATCGGTTTTTGCCTATAGGCGGACCGATTGGATATAGATAGTAATCAATATTGCAAAAGGATGTGCAGTCGTGACAAAGCCATTTATGTTTGAAAAACCATTAGGCATGAGAGATACATTGCCGGTGCTGTATGAAACGAAAGTGTCGGCCAGAAATAAAATGAGTGATGAAATCAAGAAGTGGGGCTATCAATTTATTGAAACGCCAGCTTTGGAATATTATGAAACAATTGGCGAGGCTTCAGCAATATTGGATCAACAGTTGTTTAAACTTCTTGATTCCCAGGGGCATACGCTCGTCCTCCGTCCCGAGATGACAGCGCCCATTGCACGGGTCGCAGCATCCAAACTGCTAAAACAGCAAATTCCGCTTCGCCTGGCCTATTCCGCGAATGTATACCGGGCACAGCAGCGTGAAGGAGGCAAGCCGGCAGAATTCGAACAGATTGGCATTGAATGTATCGGAAATAAGTCAATAAGTGCCGATGCTGAAATGATTGCCCTGCTTGCGGATGCTCTAAAGGCTGCAGGGCTTCAGGAATTTAAAATTTCCATTGGACATATCGGATTTCTGCAAGAGTTTTTCTTGAGCATTCTAGGTACGGAGGAAAGGGCCTCTATATTAAGGAAGTTTTTGTATGAAAAAAATTATGTTGGTTTTCGTGAGCATGTTAAATCACTTCCGCTTTCATCCATTGATAAACAACGGCTTATCGAATTTACCTCCTTACGTGGCAGTGAAGGAACCATGGAAAAGGCGCTAGGGTTGGTTGAAAATAATAAAGGGCAAGATTCTTTGGCTGAACTGAAGGAATTGTCTGCACAGCTAAAAGAGTTTGACGTTGAACAATATGTGAGCTTCGACCTAACATTGGTCAGTCATATGAGTTATTACACGGGAACTTTATTTGAAGTGTATGCCGGACAAGTCGGTTCTCCAATCGGCAATGGAGGCCGGTATGATAATCTGCTTGAGAAGTTCGGCTGGAATGCTTCAGCCACAGGTTTTGCAATCCGGGTGGATCGTCTTGCAGAAGCTCTTGGAGAGCCGATTCAGCCTGTTGCGCCAGAATGTATTTTATTCAGTCCCGAACGAAGATTGGAAGCGATCGGTTTTGCAAGGGAAAAACGCTCCGAAGGGAAATCGGTAACGATCCAAGATATTACAGTCGTCCAAAATGTCGATGCTTTTACACGGACATTTTCTGAAGTTCATTTATTCGTGGGGAACGGGGGGAATGGAAAAGATGAATAATAGCTTTTTAACGATTGCCATGCCGAAAGGGAGAATATTTGAAGAAGCGGCAGAGCTATTAAGAAGGGCCGGTTTTCGCCTCCCTCCGGAGTTTGATGATTCCCGAAAATTGATCCTTGAGGTGGAAGAAGAGAATCTGCGGTTCATTTTAGCTAAACCGATGGATGTCGTAACCTATGTGGAACACGGCGTCGCTGACATTGGAATTGCAGGGAAGGATGTCATGCTTGAGGAAGAACGTGATGTCTATGAGTTACTTGATTTGAAAATCAGTGCCTGCTACTTGGCTGTAGCTGGACTGCCTGGTACGAAAATAAGTGACATCGCCCCCAAAATAGCCAGTAAATACCCGAATGTTGCTTCCAGTTATTTTCGCGAGCAGGGGGAGCAAGTCGAGATTATAAAGTTGAATGGGTCTATTGAGTTAGCACCTTTAATTGGTTTAGCTGAACGAATCGTCGATATCGTTTCAACCGGGAGGACATTGAAGGAAAACGGTCTTGTGGAATATGCGAAAATCGCCAATGTGACTTCGAGGCTGGTAGCAAACCCTGTCAGCTATCGAATTAAAGAAGCAAGGATTACCGAAATCGTGGAACGGCTAGCAGAAATTATTGAATAGTAAAGAATCGCTAATGAGGTGAAGGTATGAAAATAGAACGGTTTGCTGAAGGGATTTCCCTGAAACGCTCGGTTGAAGCAGGTACTGCCGATCAAAGAAAAGCGGTTCAGGATATTATTTATGATGTCAGGAAACGCGGAAACGCGGCTTTACATACCTATACCGAACGTTTCGATGGTGTCAGTCCAGGAGAATTGCTTGTATCGGAGCAGGAAATGGAAGAAGCGACAGCGGCATTGACTGCTGAGCAGCTTGATATTATTCAAGAAGCTGCGAATAATATCCGAATGTTTCACGAGAAACAAATTCGAAATTCATGGTTTACGACTGATGATACAGGAACGATGCTAGGACAAAAATTGACACCTCTTGATGCTGTAGGTGTTTATGTACCTGGAGGCACAGCGGCCTATCCTTCGTCAGTATTGATGAATGCACTGCCTGCGAAGGCTGCGGGGGTGGAACGGATCGTTATGGTATCTCCTCCGGGGAAAGATGGGAAATTATCGCCAGCGGTTTTGGCAGCCGCCAAAATTGCCGGAGTTAAGGAAATCTATAAAGTTGGCGGGGCTCAGGCCATAGCTGCCCTCGCTTATGGGACGGAAACAATTAAGAAAGTGGATAAAATAGTGGGTCCGGGAAATATATATGTGGCGTTAGCGAAGCGCGAAGTATTCGGGGATGTCGCCATTGATATGATAGCAGGTCCAAGTGAAATAGCGGTCTTGGCGGACGAAACGGCCTTCGCTGCAGAAGTAGCGGCAGACTTGTTATCACAGGCGGAGCATGATGCCCGGGCTTGCAGTGTTTTGGTCACGACTTCTGCGTCTCTAGCAGAAGAAGTGGCATCAGAAGTGACCAAGCAGGTGGCGTTGCTTCCACGTCATGATATTGCTGCAGCATCGATAAGGGATTATGGAAGAATCGTTGTATGCGGGAATATGGCAGAAGCTGTTGAAGCGATTAATGAACTTGCACCGGAACATTTGGAAATTGTGACCAAAGATGCACTTGGAATCATGGCTAAAATCCGTCATGCCGGTGCAATCTTCATTGGCCGCTTTAGCTCGGAGCCCGTCGGGGATTACTTTGCAGGCCCCAATCATGTGTTGCCTACCAATGGAACCGCCCGTTTTTCCAGCCCGCTGAATGTGGATGATTTCCAAAAGAAATCGAGCATCATCATGTATAGTGAAACGGCCTTCCGCAAAAATGCAGAAAAAATCGCAGCATTTGCCCGAATGGAAGGACTTGAGGGCCATGCCCGTGCCATCGAATCACGTGGTGTGAATGAATCGGGAAAAGGTCCTGAATGATTAAATAAGTGAAATCAGTGATATAAAGACTTTAGACATGCTTTTACATCTTGGGAAAAGGGGTCGTACCCCGTTGAGGAGGAGCTGTAATGGAACGTTTTGCTAGTGTGGAGCGAAAGACGAATGAAACGGAAATAAGTTTGAAGTTTGATGTGGATGGGGAAGGTAATTCCTCCATTAAGACCGGCGTTCCGTTTATGACGCATATGCTGGATTTGTTCACGAAACACGGGAAGTTTGATTTGACTGTAGATGCAAATGGGGATACAGACGTGGATGATCACCATACAACTGAAGATATTGGCATTTGCTTGGGTCAGACGTTATTGGAGGCCCTTGGAGACAAGCGCGGGATAAAGCGTTACGGAAATGCTTTCGTACCAATGGATGAAGCACTCGCACAGGTTGTCATCGATTTAAGCAACCGTCCGCATCTGGAGTTCCGGGCTGAGTTTCCTTCGAAAAAGGTCGGTACTTTCGATACTGAACTGGTGCACGAGTTTCTTTGGAAATTCGCTCTTGAAGCCAGGATGAACCTTCATGTAGTCGTTCATTACGGTCACAACACACATCATATGATCGAAGCAATATTCAAAGCGCTTGGCCGTGCATTGGATGAAGCTACGACAATCGATCCACGTGTCAAAGGCATCCCTTCGACGAAAGGAATGTTGTAAATGATCGGGATCGTCGATTATGGCATGGGGAATTTATTTTCTGTAAGTAAAGGTCTTGAGCGCCTTGGTGCCGATTCATTCATTTCCGATGACCCAAAAGAACTTTCAAAGTCGAAAGGGATCATACTTCCCGGCGTTGGCTCTTTCAGGGATGCCATGAGTCTTTTGGAAAAACAAAAGCTTGATGAATTCCTGCGGGGATATGTAGCGGATGGGGGATACCTATTAGGCATCTGCCTTGGTATGCAGCTTCTCTTTGATGAAAGTGAGGAAAATGGACCGGCAAAAGGATTATCCCTCATCCCGGGAAAAGTCGTTCGTTTTAAGGGAGTGGATGCGAATGACCAGGTTTATAAAGTGCCGCACATGGGCTGGAATCGACTTGAATTCAAACAAGCATCACCAGTGAATGAGGGGCTGGAAGAGGAACATGTTTATTTCGTCCATTCATACTACGTCGATACAGATGAATCATTCGTTACCGCTTCGGCGACGTATGATGTGGAAGTTCCGGCGATCGTCGGTAAAGGGAATGTGTTCGGCATGCAGTTCCATCCGGAAAAAAGCGGGAATATGGGCATGTCACTCTTGAGAAATTATCTGTCATTAGTAGAAGGGAAGGAAGAAGCATGAGCAACTTTACTATTTACCCGGCGATTGATATGCGCGGAGGCAAATGCGTCCGCTTAATCCAGGGAGATTACAATCAGGAAACCGTTTATGGTGATTCCCCCTTCGATATGGCTAAAAGCTTTGCAGACCAAGGAGCCGGTTGGATACATATGGTCGACCTTGACGGAGCTAAAGAGGGAGTAAGAATCAATGATTCATACGTAATTAAAGCGGCAAGTGAGTTAGGCGCCCGCATTCAAATCGGCGGCGGCATCCGAACGGAACGGGATATAGCCCATTATCTGGATAATGGAGTGGAACGTGTCATTCTAGGCAGCTCGGCCGTCTCAGACCCTGATTTCACTAAAGATATGATTAGGAAATATGGAAGCCATATCGCTATCGGGATCGATGCGAAGGATGGCAAGGTTGCCACTCATGGCTGGCTTCAAACGTCTGGAACCCTTGCGGTAGATCTTGGCAAACTACTGGCCGATGCTGGTGCCGAGACCTTTATCGTGACTGATATCGCGACGGATGGCATGCTTTCAGGGCCGAATGTGAAAGGTATATTGGCCATGGCGGAGGCAACTGGTAAAAACGTGATTGCTTCAGGAGGCATTAGTTCACTCGAAGACCTTATCACCCTCAAGGAGTTTGAAGCCCAAGGCATTGCAGGGGCTATCATCGGCAAGGCACTTTATACCAACCGCTTTACTGTAGAAGAAGCACTAGAAAAGGTGCGTGGTTAAATGCTCACTAAACGAATTATTCCATGTCTCGATGTAAAAGATGGGCGCGTAGTCAAGGGCATACAATTTGTTTCCCTTAGGGATGCTGGAGATCCGGTCGAACTTGCAGCCTTTTACGATCAAGAAGGTGCCGATGAGCTTGTCTTCCTGGATATTTCCGCATCACATGAAGGCAGGGAAACGATCGTCGACGTCGTTCAAGCGGTAGCGGGCAGCTTGGCAATCCCGTTCACGGTGGGCGGCGGCATTAATTCATTGGCGGATATGAAGAAGATCCTGCGGGCTGGTGCCGATAAAGTTTCCCTAAATACAGCAGCCATCCTGCGTCCGGAGTTAATTAATGAAGGTGCTGATTATTTTGGTTCCCAATGTATCGTGGTTGCCATAGACGCCCGATATGATGAAGGGCTTGGGTCATGGCGCGTATATACCCACGGCGGCCGGAAACCGACTGAATGGGAAGTGACCGAGTGGGCGAAGGAAGCCGTATCCCGCGGTGCTGGGGAAATTTTATTGACAAGCATGGATTGTGACGGCGAGAAACAAGGGTTTAATATCGCTTTGACAAAAACGGTATCTGAAGCCGTTTCAGTTCCGGTCATCGCCTCTGGCGGGGCAGGCAACGCTGAACATTTCCAGGAAGCCTTCCAAGAAGGTAAAGCCGACGCAGCATTAGCGGCATCGATTTTTCATTATAAAGAAACATCCGTTAAAGAAGTCAAAGTGTTTCTCAAACAACAAGGAGTGGTTGTACGATGAATCTTGAAACTATTAAATATGACGAAAAAGGTCTGGTACCGGCAATTATTCAAGATGCAGGAACAGGCGAAGTGCTGACACTTGCTTACATGAATCAAGAATCTCTGCAATTGTCGATTGAAAAAGGAGAAACGGTTTTCTTCAGCCGTTCGCGCAATGAATTATGGCATAAAGGAGCAACCAGCGGCAATATCCAGAAAATCACCGAAATGAAGTATGACTGCGATCAAGATGCATTGGTCGTGCGGGTCGTGCCTGCAGGACCTGCGTGCCATACTGGGGCAACAAGCTGTTTTAGCGAAACGATATACCAAAACGGTGAAGCCGGACAAGGCGTGAAGGCGAATGTGACTTTCTTGACGGAATTAGAAAGATTGATTGAAAAAAGAAAATCGGAAATGCCTGAAGGTTCATATACGACCTACCTATTCGATAAGGGCGTTGATAAGATCCTGAAGAAAGTCGGTGAAGAAGCGGCAGAAGTGATCATTGCTGCTAAGAACCGTGATGCAGAGGAACTTTCGATGGAAAGTGCCGATCTCCTCTATCACTTATTCGTTCTTCTTCAAGAGCAGGAGCTGCCTTTCCAAGCGGTGCTTGATGTATTGAAGGCTAGACATGCCGATAAGGACGAACCGAAAGAAACCGAATGAATGGTGATTGCCCTCCGTCAATAGGAGGGCTTTTGTGTGTGTTTACGATGGCGGGCAGTGATCCTGAATCAACAAATGACAGGGGAAATGCTTCAATTTTTCTTGAAGAAGCATGATGATTCCCGTTTTCCATTTTCTTGAATTGTTCGGCAAATTTTCTCCAATATGTTATAATACTATGGTTAATCAACTTGTAGATGGAGGATTACATGAGTAAAGACTCTAAATTTGGCCAACAGGCAAAAATTCTAACCTTTCACCCAACAGGTGAGTATTATTTCACCAAGGGTTTAAAAGCTTATCATAGACGGGAATTACCTAAATCAAAGAAATACCTGGAACGTGCGCTGGAACTTGAACCTGCTGAACCGATGATAGCTTGTCAATTGGCTATCACTTGCTCGGAAATCGGTGAATATAATTATTCAAACAACCTTTTGGAAAACATCTTGGATGTGATGGATCCTTATATGTCGGAATGTCATTACTTCCTGGCGAATAATTATGCCCACTTAGGCATGTTCAAGGAGGCTTACCGTCACGCCAGTGCTTATCTTGATAAAGAAGAAGACGGGGAGTTCAGCGATGACGCAGAGGATTTGCTTGAATTGATAACTTTTGAGTCGGATGAGTCAGAAGAAAATCCCTTTAAGCATGATGGGCTCATTACCAAACAGGAACAAGCCCGCGAGTACCTGGAATCAGGCAATTTCCCGAAGGCGATCGAAGTGCTGAAAGAAACGATTGCCGAGTACGAGGATTACTGGTCCGCTTATAATAACCTGGCACTTGCCTATTTCTATCTTGGTCAAGTGAATGAAGCTTTTGCAACACTTGATGAGGTACTGGAAAAAAGTCCGGGAAACCTGCATGCCCTTTGTAACCTTGTTGTATTTCATCATTATCAACAGGATGAGGCAAAGGTTGAAGAGCTCATACAGATGCTGGAGAAAATTAGGCCCATGCTATCCGAACACCGTTTCAAGCTTGGAGCGACCTTCGCTCTGATCGGAAATTATGCTTCTGCATATAATTGGCTTAAAGGACTTCAAAAGCAAGGGTTCGAAGGAGATGGAACCTTCTACTATTGGCTTACCATTTCCGCTTACCACTTAGGCCACGAACAGGCTGCCAAAAAGGCATGGAAAAAGGTCGTGGAAATGAATCCGGAAAAGGAAGGCATGGAGCCTTGGGGAGATATGAATGCAACTTCAGATGGTTTTGAACATCATTTTCCTTCTATTATAAAAAGGCTGGAAAGTGAATTCATCGAAGAAAGGCTTTTTGCCATTTTCCTTCTGAAACATTCGGTTCATAAACAGAAGCTATTGAAAAACCAGGTCCTCAACCTAAACCAGAATTTCACTGAATTGGAACGTGATTATGCCGAACTTGTTCAAGGTCCTGCTAAAGATCGCCAATTAACACCGATTGATTTTGCCGATCGCACAGCTGAGTTATTATATCAGCATTTCCAACCGATACAATTAAATGAAGCCGGGCTCTATTTAATGTGGTTTTCCGTTTTCATCGAAGCGGTGAAATCCGAGCAGAAGCTAAATAATCCTGCAGGATGGGCATCTGCGGTGGAGTACGTGTGGATTCAGCTTAAAAGTGAGAAGGCGAGCAAACAGGCAATCGCAGACAAACATTTCATTTCGGTGTCCACCTTATCTAAGTACGTGAAGTTGGTTCAAAACTTACTCGGATGAGCAGATATTTGGACGAAAAATTATTTGTTATATAGGATAATAGGTAGGGAACACTAACCGTAGTGAAGGTTCCATTTGTAATGGAATATGGAGGAGTGAAAACATGTCTGAAAAAATTTATGACGTTGTTATTATTGGAGCTGGTCCTGCAGGGATGACGGCGGCTGTCTATACATCACGTGCGAACCTTTCAACATTGATGTTAGAACGCGGGGTACCGGGCGGGCAAATGGCCAATACGGAGGAAGTTGAAAATTATCCTGGATTCGACACTATACTCGGACCTGAACTTTCAACGAAAATGTTTGACCATGCAAAGAAATTCGGTGCGGAGTATGCCTATGGGGATGTTAAGGAAATCATCGACGGTGAAGAGTATAAAACGATCAAAGCCGGTTCAAAGGAATTCAAAGCACGTTCAATCATCATTTCATCTGGTGCCGAATACAAGAAAATCGGCGTTCCTGGCGAAAAAGAATTGGGCGGCCGCGGTGTATCGTATTGTGCAGTTTGTGATGGTGCATTCTTCAAGCAAAAGGAACTGTTCGTTATCGGCGGCGGAGACTCTGCTGTTGAAGAGGGTGTGTACTTAACCCGCTTTGCTTCGAAAGTGACAATCGTTCACAGACGTGACGAACTTCGTGCTCAAAAGATTCTTCAAGATCGTGCATTTGCCAATGAGAAAATTAACTTCATCTGGAATCACACTTTGAAGGAAATCAATGAAAAAGGCGGCAAGGTCGGCGGTGTCACACTAGTTTCCACTGAAAACGGAGAAGAGAAAGTGATGGACGCAGACGGTGTATTCATTTATATCGGAATGCTTCCGCTAACGAAACCATTTGAAAACTTGGGCATCTTGAACTCAACAGGCTATATTGAAACGAATGATCGGATGGAAACACGCGTACCTGGTATTTTCGCTGCAGGTGATGTTCGTGAAAAAACATTGCGCCAAATCGTTACAGCTACAGGCGATGGAAGCATTGCCGCCCAATCCGCTCAGCATTTTGTTGAGGAACTTCAAGAAAAATTGCAGCCAAAGGCTTGATTTCACAAGAATATACAATCGTAATTCCGTTTTAACGATGTTGTAACATGCGTGAAATAATGATTCGGTATAGTAGGGGATAGAAGTTGACCCCCTTTAATTATAAACGTTTAAGGACACAGAATAAGTTTCTGTGTCTTTTTTTTGTTTTCCTGCTTTGAGACTATATCTTTAGTTCCAATTTTTAGGATGTACCCAGCGTTTTTTAATGTGAAACAAGTCGTTCCTTTGCATTTAGGAAGCGAAAGTGGAGAAGAATAGGAGGTAAGCAGGATAAAGGCTTACCTATATGATTCCTTGCGATTGAAGATTCCCCCAATGCAGGAAGTTTACTTTATTGTTAGCTTATTTTAAAAATAGTATAATGATAAGATATACTAAACATATATATATCTTTCATAATGGTAAGAAGATGAAAAATACAACTTGTTTGAACTATTAGCATTTGTAGATCGCCAAATGGATATCTAGCGGCGGTTTAAGGATATAAACTGAATCTCTTCAACACGGGGGGGAAGGTTTCTATTAGTCGAGCAGAGCCAATCGAGGTGAAGAACGTGCAACGTGTCACAAACTGTGTATTGATCAGAGATAACCAAATCCTCTTATTGAAAAAGCCTAGACGCGGATGGTGGGTAGCTCCAGGCGGCAAGATGGAACCTGGGGAATCTGTTCGCGATGCTTGCATTAGGGAATATCGTGAAGAAACGGGCGTTTATTTAAAAAACCCTTCCATCAAAGGTATTTTCACCTTCATCATGAAGGACGGAGATAAAGTTTTATCAGAATGGATGATGTTCACTTTCTTTGCAACGGATTCCGATGGTATAAATGTGGATGTTTGTGAAGAAGGGGAACTTAGCTGGCATCCGGTTGAAGATGTTAAAAAGCTGATGATGGCTGAAGGTGATTTTCACATCCTGGATTATATGGTTCATGGCAGTGGGATCATCTATGGAACCTTTACCTACACGCCTGAGTTCAAGCTGCTTTCTTACCGGTTGGATCCAGGTTAATTTTTAGAGATAAAAAAGATTGCTATACATGGGGGCGGAGAAACTATGAGTACAGGGCAGATGAGTGAAACGCAATTGGTCATCATTACCGGAATGTCCGGAGCAGGTAAGACAGTGGCGGTTCAAAGTTTTGAAGACCTCGGCTTTTTTTGCGTCGATAATTTGCCGCCCACGCTGTTGCCAAAGTTTTTGGAGTTAATGAAGGACTCCGGGAATAAGATGAATAAAGTGGCTCTTGTCATGGATTTAAGGGGAAGGGAATTTTTTGATTCCTTGTTTCTTGCACTGGATAATTTATCGGATGCAGCTGCAGTATCACCAAGAATCCTTTTTCTTGAAGCTGATGATGATTCCTTGGTACGCAGATATAAGGAAACGAGAAGGACCCATCCCCTTGCTCCATTAGGCCGGCCATTGGAAGGCATTAAAATGGAACGGGAACTTTTGGACGAATTGAAGGGAAGGGCCCAGTTGATCTTTAATACTTCCCAACTGAAACCGCGCGAATTGAGGGAGAAAATCGCTTCGGAGTTTTCTGCTGATAAAAGTGTCGGTTTTACAGTCAATGTCATGTCGTTCGGGTTCAAGCATGGTCTGCCGATAGATGCCGACCTTGTGTTTGATGTACGGTTCCTGCCAAATCCATATTATATTGACCATATGAGGCCAAAGACTGGCTTGGAACAGGAAGTGTCTAGTTACGTTTTAAAATGGAGTGAAACGCAAAAATTCTTGGAAAAAGTGACCGATCTGCTCGCTTTCATGCTTCCGTATTATAAACGTGAAGGGAAAGCGCAGCTTGTTGTTGCGATTGGGTGTACAGGCGGCCAGCATCGTTCTGTAGCATTGACGGAGTATATTTCAAACCACTTCAAAAAGGATTACAGGGTTCAAGTATCACATCGCGATATCGAAAAAAGTAAGGGGAAAGCAGATGTTAGATAAAAAGAAACAGCCTAAGGTTGTGATCATCGGTGGAGGAACCGGCCTTCCTGTTTTGTTGAGAGGGTTAAAGAAGCATCCGGTGGATATAACGGCAATCGTAACGGTAGCTGATGATGGTGGAAGTTCAGGCCGCCTTCGCGAAGATATGGATATTCCCGCTCCGGGTGATATTCGTAACGTGCTGGCTGCGTTATCGGATGTAGAGCCCCTTGTTGAACAAATGTTTCAGCATCGCTTTCAAAGTAAAAATGAGTTGTCCGGGCATTCGCTGGGGAATTTGATACTTGCGGCAATGACTTCGCTGACCGGGGATTTCGTCCATGCGATCCAGGAAATGAGTAAATTCCTTAATGTCCGCGGTAAAGTGCTTCCGGCTGCGAATCAAAGTGTGGTTCTCCATGCAGAGATGGATGACGGCACGATTGTTACAGGAGAGTCCAAGATTCCCTTCTCAGGAAAGAAAATAAAAAAAGTGTTCCTGTCTCCTCATCATATAAAGCCGCTTAGTGAAACTCTCCAGGAAATCAAGCAGGCAGATCTTATAGTCATAGGTCCAGGAAGCCTATATACTAGCATTCTGCCTAACTTACTTGTCCCTGGTTTAGGAGAAGAGGTTGCCCGTTCCAAGGCGAAGAAGGTGTACATTTGCAATTTGATGACACAAGCCGGCGAGACTCTGGATTATAGCGCGAGTGATCATATAAAAGCGATATATGACCATATGGGAAATGCATATATTGACAGGATACTTGTTAATAATGAGGAAATACCAACCGAGATTCAGCAGCGCTATCAAGCTGAATATGCCAAACCGGTCATGTATGATGTGGAAAGCTTAAAAATGATGGGTCTTGAAATCATACAAGAACGCATTTTCAGCTATGAAGGGAATGTAATACGCCATGATACGAAAAAAGTGGCGGATTTGCTTTATAATATGCTTGTAAATGAAACAAAAAGCCACATAGAACCGTAGATATAAGCGGGGACGGCTTTTTGATTGTAAAAATAGATTACCTGCGTTCGATTGGGGGTGAAATGGATGTCTTTTGCTTCAGAAACAAAAAAAGAGCTTACAACATTAGAGGGAAAGGATTGCTGCGGTAAAGCGGAATTGTGTGCGCTTATCCGGATGAACGGATCCCTTTCATTTTCTAATCGGAAGCTTGTTGTGGATATTCAAACTGAGAATGCTGCGATTGCCAGAAGGATTTATACGCTGCTTAAAAAAAGTTATGAGGTCCAGGTCGAGCTGTTGGTCCGTAAGAAGATGAAGCTTAAAAAGAACAATGTATATATTGTCAGGATGTCATCCGGAGGGCAGCGGGTTTTAACCGATTTGGAAATTTTAGGCGATGGCTTTGAAATTCTCCATGATATATCCGATACTATTGTTGGGAAGAAATGCTGTAAGCGTTCTTATCTAAGAGGTGCATTTCTTGCAGGGGGTTCGGTAAACAATCCGGAAACGTCTTCCTATCACCTTGAGATTTTCTCACTTTATAAAGAGCACAATGATGCACTTTGTGAGCTAATGAATAAGTTTGGCTTGAAGGCCAAGACACTTGAACGCAAGAAGGGGTACATCATTTATTTGAAAGAAGCCGAAAAGATTGCCGAGTTTTTAAGTATAGTTGGCGCCCATTCAGCTTTATTAAGGTTCGAGGATGTACGGATTGTCCGTGATATGCGTAATTCAGTGAATCGGCTTGTGAATTGTGAAACAGCCAATTTGAACAAAACGATCGGGGCATCATTGCGACAGGTTGAAAATATCCATTATATCGAGGATACGGTAGGACTTAGCATTTTACCGGATAAGCTTCGGGAAATTGCGGAGCTTAGGATAGCGTTTCAGGATATAACCTTAAAGGAACTTGGGGAAATGGTATCCGGGGGAACCATCAGTAAGTCCGGGATTAATCACCGATTGCGAAAGATTGATGAAATAGCTGACAGGCTCCGTGGGGGAGAGGCTATTGCTGCGAAAAAATAAAGCTAACAGGGGAGATCAAGATGGTGGAGAAACAAGTTGAGGTAAAATTGAAAACGGGTTTGCAAGCTCGGCCGGCGGCTCTTTTTGTACAAGAAGCTAACCGCTTTCATTCAGATGTATTTCTTGAAAAAGAAGGAAAGAAAGTGAATGCGAAAAGTATAATGGGATTAATGAGCCTTGCCATCAGTTCTGGTGTGTCCGTCAAGTTAATCATCGAAGGACGCGATGAAAAGGAAGCATTGGAAGCATTGGAAGAGTTCGTACAGCAAGAGGGTTAAAAAAGGGGATGCCTAAATGTGCATCCTTTTCTTTTATCATGGAAAAAAAGGCTCCGGAAGTCGCTTAAGGCGATCTCCGGAGCCTTTCTTTTGTTGCAGGATTACTTAGAGTTTTTATCATCAAGAACGCTTCGCGTGATGACTTTGTCAATCAAGCCATATTCAAGAGCTCTTTCGGAAGTCATGAAGTTATCACGTTCCGTATCTCTTTGAAGGACTTCGATAGGTTGTCCCGTACGTTCTGCCAAGATTTGGTTCAGTTTATCTTTCAAGTGAAGGATACGGCGGGCAGCAATTTCAATTTCCGTAGCTTGACCTTGAGCTCCTCCAAGTGGTTGGTGAATCATGACTTCACTGTTTGGCAATGCATAACGTTTGCCTTTTTCGCCAGCGGCCAATAGGAAAGCACCCATGGAAGCGGCCATACCGATGCATACTGTCGAAACATTAGGTTTGATATATTGCATAGTATCGTAAATGGCCATACCGGAAGTGATGCTTCCGCCAGGGCTGTTGATGTATAGAGTGATATCCTTTTCAGGATTTTCCGCTTCTAAAAATAGTAATTGAGCAACAATGGAGTTGGAAACATTATCGTCAATTGCACTTCCTAGCATAATGATCCGGTCTTTTAATAAACGGGAGTAAATATCGTAGGCACGCTCCCCACGACTTGTTTGTTCGATAACTGTAGGAATTAAATTCATGTTCATTTCCTCCTTCGATTAAGAGAATCATTTAAATTCTTTATGTATGTATGATACACTTTTTGGTCAATTTAGGTCAAACAAAACAAACCCTATTATGGATAATTTGTTCGACAATTTTCTGGCTAAGGCTCCTTCCTGATAGAATGTTTTATATATTATGCCGCACAGGGATGAATTTCCACATTACCCATAATACCCAAATGATAAAGTTTTAAACCTGATAACCCTTGCAAAGGAGGGGATTCTATCATATAATGAACTCTGTTGAAAAAATATTTTCTATTACGCCCTCGTAGTGCAACGGATAGAACGCAAGCCTCCGAAGCTTGAAATGCAGGTTCGATTCCTGCCGAGGGCATTACCAATCTTCTGCTTAATAAAGTGGGGGATTTTTTATTGGTCATTTTTAGGAGAGTTAAAATTTTTGCCGAATTTTCTCGTTTTCCGTAATATTCCATCTAATCCTGTAATGTCGGTCCTGTCTTGAAAATATTCGCCCACACTATTGAAAAATGGTGATTTTTCAATAAAAGTAGTTGTTAAATTTGCGTTTCTAACATATAGTATTTAAAACAAATAAACTATTCAGAAAAAAATCGTAAGCGTTTTCATGGGTTTTTGTGTAGAATTTTCTCCTGATAATGTAAAATGGAGTGGGGGAGGGATGAATCGATGAGTATGAATATGAAAGCAGGACTTTTTCAACAGCAAACATTAAAGATGGCAATGACCCAGGAGCTCATGCAAGCTATTACATTGCTGCAATACTCCTCGCAGGAGCTATCGGCTTTTTTAGAAAATAAAATGGTGGAGAACCCATTACTGTCAATAGATCAGCCAACATCTTCTTTATTTCAGCCAACTTTTGACCGCAAAAAAGGTAAACGGACTATTAAAAATACGTATGATGCCAACTATTGGATTGAACAGATCAGTGAAGATACCATATCGCTGGAACAGCATATCATGTCCCAAGTGAATCACCAGCAGTTTTCCGGTGAGCAGCAAAAGGCAATGCTTCTATTAATTCATAACCTTGATGAAAACGGTTACTTAAGGACTCAGCTGGATGATATATGCATCCCAGGCATATATCCGGCCGTTTTGGAAGAGTGTCTCTTGATTTTACAGGAACTCGAACCGCATGGCATCGGAGCGAGGAATCTTCAAGAGTGCCTTTTGCTTCAAGTGAAAGCAGAAGGGGAGAGTCTGCTGGCAGAATCGATCATAGAAAACCATTTCCTCGATTTTGCTGAAAAGCGCTGGAAAGACCTAAGTAAGAAAATCGGTGTTACACTGAAGGAGATTCAAGAGGTCTTTGATTATGTCCAGACGTTGAACCCGCGTCCGGCATCACTCTTTTTTCAGGAAAAACCTTCTTATATAGTGCCGGATGTGGTCGTGGAAGTTCGGGATGGCATGCTGCTTGTCGGGAATTATGATGGTAACACACCCAACCTTAATGTGGATAAAGGGTATTTAAACCGAATGAAGAGCCATAAGGATCAGGGAGTTCAGCGGTTTATCCAGGATAAGTGGCAGGAATACCAATGGATCTCCAGGGGAATCCAACAGAGAAAAGAAACGATATTGAAGGTTATTCAGTGCATCGTCGAAAAACAGCCGGCGTGCTTTCATCATGGCCTGAACTATTTGAAGCCGATGACGATGAAAGAAATCGCAGACGAACTTGGCATACATGAGTCCACAGTGAGCCGGGCGGTTAAGGGGAAGTATGTACAGACACCATTTGGCACGATAGAAATGCGGATATTTTTCACTACTTCTTTACAGTCGGTCGGCCTTGATGAGGATATGTCGGGCATGCAAGCGAAAAAGAGCCTCCAGGCAGCCATCAATGGGGAAAATAAACAAAAGCCGCTTTCGGATCAAGACTTGGCAGAACGGCTGAAGGAAGAGCATGGAATTATCCTGGCACGCCGAACCGTTGCCAAGTACCGGGAACAATTAGGGATCCCTTCTTCATCTAAACGAAAAAGATATGACTGAAAAGGATGAGTGGTTTTGGAAACGAACGCGTTTGTTTTATATAGTAGGGATAAATGCCCGTTATGTGATAAAGCCAAGCTGGTACTCGAAGAAGTGAAAGTGGAGTCAGGCATAGGCTATAAGGAAATCGATATCCATACCGATGATGATTTGCTTGAGAGATTCGGGCTGATGATTCCTGTCGTTGAATGGAAAGATGAAATCGTTCAGTTCGGAAACGTTGATAAATCAGCTCTAAATAGGCTTTTGGAAAAATAATTTTTCAAATCATTTGAAGAAACATTCCGTTCCTGCTAGAATAAAATATGTAGCAGGAATATTTTTTTGTTTTAAGTGGGACAGAAAATGACTACGCGGGACGTTAAATGTCCAACTTAACTTTTTAGGAGTTTTAAATATGCGTACATTACTCGAGGTACAAAGAAAATTATTGCCCGATTTCCTTTTGGTTATGCAAAAAAGATATGATATCCTGCGTTATATCAAAATGATGCAGCCGGTTGGAAGGCGCAGTCTGTCCGTGAGCCTTAATTTGACAGAGCGGACGCTTAGAGGCGAGGTTGATTTTCTGAAAAGTCAGAACCTGGTTAACATCTTCAGTTCTGGCATGACGCTGACTGATGAAGGGATTGAAATCCTGGATAAGTTAGAAGGAATAATGCGTGAAGTAATGGGTATAGACATAATGGAAAAGCAATTGCAGGATTTGTTACAAGTGGATGAAGTCATAATTGTCTCAGGAAATTGTGATGAAACCCCATGGGTGAAAAAAGAATTGGGTAAAGCTTGTGCAAACCGTATGAAACGAGAATGGAACTCAAAGAATATCATTGCGGTTACTGGCGGATCGACAATGGCCGAAGTGGCTAATTCGTTGTCACCTGATGAAGCATCCAGGAAATTGACATTTGTCCCAGCCCGCGGGGGAATTGGTGAAGCGGTGCAGAATCAGGCCAATACGATTGTCGAAAAAATGGCACAGAAGGCACAAGCCTCCTACAGAGTGTTATATGTACCCGATCAATTAAGCGGTGAGGTTTATGCATCATTTCAGAAGGAACCAGCAATTAAAGAAGTGATTTCCCAAATCAAGTCTGCCGATATGATCATTCATGGAATCGGTGATGCCATGGCGATGGCAGAGAGAAGAAATTCTTCGCCAGAAATGTTAAAGAAGCTGTTAGATGGAAATGCTGTAGGAGAGGCATTCGGTTATTATTACGATGAAAACGGCAAAGTTGTTCATAAAGTTTTGACAGTCGGCATCCAGTTAGATGATCTTAGCCCTGAAAAGCGAGTGATAACTGTGGCAGGTGGCAAAACTAAAGCAAAGGCTATCCGTTCCTACATGAAAGGCGCACCTTCATCGACCGTTTTGATCACGGATGAAGCTGCGGCACAAGAGTTAATTCAGGGGAATTACACCCCTTAATATATTTGCGAACTTAAAAGGAGGAATTTTTCATGGCAGTAAAAGTTGGTATTAATGGTTTTGGACGTATTGGACGTAATGTATTTCGTGCAGCATTGAGTAATCCTGGGGTAGAGATTGTTGCTATTAACGACTTAACGGATGCTAATATGTTAGCGCACCTTCTTCAATACGATACAATTCATGGATCTCTTAATGAAAAAGTAGCAGTTGATGGGGATTACCTTGTTGTTGATGGTCACAAAGTAAAAGTATTGGCTGAACGTGATCCTGCACAATTAGCATGGGGTGAACTGGGAGTAGAAGTAGTTGTGGAATCTACTGGACGTTTCACAAAACGTGCGGATGCAGCTAAGCATTTAGAAGCTGGCGCGAAAAAAGTAATCATCTCTGCTCCTGCATCTGATGAAGATATCACGATCGTCATGGGTGTAAACGAAGACAAATATGATGCAGCAAACCACCATGTAATCTCTAATGCTTCTTGTACAACGAACTGCTTAGCTCCATTTGCTAAAGTGCTTCATGAACAATTCGGAATCAAACGCGGTATGATGACTACTGTTCACTCTTATACAAATGATCAGCAAATCCTTGATTTGCCTCATAAAGATTACCGTCGTGCACGTGCAGCTGCCGAGAATATCATTCCTACAACAACTGGGGCAGCAAAAGCTGTTGCACTTGTCCTTCCTGAACTTAAAGGGAAATTGAATGGTATGGCTATGCGTGTACCTACTCCAAACGTGTCTGTTGTCGACCTTGTTGCTGAACTTGAAAAAGACACAACAGTTGAAGAAGTTAATGCAGCATTCAAAAAGGCTTCTGAAGGTGAATTAAAAGGAATCCTTGAGTACAGCGAACTTCCGCTAGTATCAACTGACTATAACGGTAACCCATCATCATCTACAATCGATGCCCTTTCCACAATGGTAATGGAAGGAAACATGGTTAAAGTATTATCTTGGTATGATAATGAAACAGGATATTCAAGCCGTGTTGTTGATTTGATTGACTATTTGGCTAAAAAAGGATTGTAATTAGAATAATAAAAAAACCTCACCAAGGTGAGGTTTTTTTTATCACAGCTCTAAAAAAACTTGGCAGAAGATGATATTATTAGTAAGTCATTAATCAGTCAAGCGTTTACATTTCTTGTTTTTGGATAATTTCCTGGAAACCGACTATAATGAAAAAGAGAAAAGGGGAGTTGGGAAATTTACCCTCTCCCTTTTTGGCTAAAAGAATCAAAAATATGATAACAATATCTAAGGAGGTTCTTGGATTATGAATAAAAAGTCAATTAAAGATATTGAATTAAAGGGGAAACGCGTATTTTGCCGTGTTGATTTCAACGTGCCGATGCAGGACGGAAAGATCTCGGATGATACGAGAATCAAGGCTGCACTGCCGACGATTTCCTATTTGACAGAACAAGGCGCAAAAGTCATCTTAGCCAGCCATCTTGGCCGTCCTAAAGGACAAGTCGTAGAAGAATTGCGTTTAGCACCTGTTGCGGAAAGACTAAGCGAACTTAGCGGCAAAGATGTGCAAAAGGCAGAAGAAGCATACGGCGAGACCGTTCAATCAATCATTGAAAACATGCAAAATGGCGAGATCCTGTTGTTGGAAAACGTTCGTTTCTATCCAGGAGAAGAGAAGAACGATCAAGAATTGGCGAAGTCATTTGCGGCACTGGCTGATGTTTATGTTAACGATGCATTCGGAGCTGCGCACCGTGCACATGCTTCAACTGAAGGAATAGCTCACCATCTCCCGGCCGTTGCTGGATTGCTGATGGAAAAAGAGCTTTCTGTACTTGGAAAAGCCCTATCCAACCCAGAACGTCCTTTTACAGCTATAATTGGCGGAGCTAAAGTAAAGGATAAGATAGGCGTTATCGAAAACCTTTTGGAAAAAGTCGATCACTTGATCATTGGTGGTGGATTGGGTTACACATTCATTAAAGCGCAAGGTCATGAAATCGGTAATTCTTTATTGGAAGAAGACAAAATAGAATTGGCCAAATCTTTCATCGAAAGTGCGAAAGAAAAAGGCGTAAAACTTCATTTGCCTATCGATGCAGTCGTAACTGCTGAATTTTCACCTGATGCTGAGACGGATAATGTCGATATCGATGCTATTCCAAATGATAAAATGGCTCTTGATATCGGACCAAAAACAAGTGAATTATTTGCGGATGTAATCAAAGGTTCCAAGCTTGTCATTTGGAATGGACCAATGGGTGTATTCGAGTTCGATAAATTTGCGAATGGAACGAGAACCGTTGCTCAAGCCTTGGCGGAAGCAAATGATACGTACAGCATTGTTGGCGGAGGGGATTCGGCCGCAGCTGCAGAAAAGTTTGGACTGGCAGAAAAGATGTCCCATATTTCAACTGGCGGCGGTGCATCTCTTGAGTTCATGGAAGGCAAAGAGTTGCCTGGCGTTGTAGCCTTGAACGATAAATAAGATTGAACCGTTACATATTTCAACATTAGAAGGGATGAGAAACCAAATGCGTAAACCGATTATTGCAGGAAACTGGAAAATGAATAAAACACTATCTGAAGCGACTGCCTTTTTAGAAGAAGTGAGCAATTTGATTCCGAAGCAAGATGTAATCGATACGGTTGTATGTGCTCCAGCTTTATTTTTGGATCAGCTCGTTCAAGCAGCAAAAGGAACCGATGTGAAAATCGGGGCACAGAACATGCACTTTGAAGAAAGCGGTGCTTTCACAGGAGAAATCAGCCCAATCGCCTTGGCTGATCTTGGAGTATCCTACGTCATACTTGGTCATTCTGAGCGCAGGGAAATGTTCAATGAAACGGATGAAGCCGTTAATAAAAAAGCTCATGCCGCTTTTGCCCACAAGTTGACCCCGATCGTTTGCTGCGGTGAAACACTTGAGCAAAGGGAAGCTGGCGAAACGAATGATTTCGTAGGCAGCCAGATTGAGAAAGGCTTAGCAGGATTATCTGACGATCAATTGAAACAAGCCGTTATTGCTTATGAGCCGATTTGGGCGATTGGAACAGGAAAATCGTCATCTGCTCAAGATGCTAATGAAGTTTGTGCGCATATCCGCTCAGTCGTTGCCGACAAATTTTCAAATGAAGCAGCTGCAGCCATCCGCATTCAGTACGGTGGCAGTGTAAAACCTGAGAATATTAAAGAGTACATGGCACAACCTGATATAGACGGTGCATTGGTTGGCGGTGCTAGCTTGAAATCCGATTCATTTTTACAATTGCTGGAGGCTGGTCACTATGAGTAAGTCGCCTGTGGCACTTATCATCTTAGACGGCTTTGGCTGCCGTAACGAAGAAAAGGGTAATGCTGTTTTTCATGCGAAAAAACCGAACTTTGACCGATATTGGGAACAGTATCCGCACTCCCATTTAACTGCAAGCGGGGAAGCGGTCGGCTTGCCTGCCGGTCAAATGGGGAACTCGGAAGTGGGCCATTTGAATATCGGGGCAGGAAGGATCGTTTATCAAAGCCTGACCCGTGTGAACCTGGCAATACGTGAAGGTGAGTTTGCACAAAACCCAACTTTGGTCGATGCCATGAGCCATACCAAGAAAAAAGGCACGGACCTTCATCTTTTCGGTCTTCTTTCAGATGGCGGCGTGCATAGTCATATCGATCATATGTATGCCCTTTTGAAATTGGCCGCTAAAGAAGGAGTTAAAAATGTATATGTACATGCATTTTTAGATGGCCGTGATGTTGGACCGAAAACGGCACAGGGTTATATTAAGGAAGCGGAAGCGAAAATGAAGGAAATCGGTGTTGGTCAGTTTGCGACCATTTCCGGAAGATATTATTCGATGGACCGTGATAAGCGCTGGGAACGTGTGGAGAAATCCTACCGTTCGATGGTGTATGGTGATGGCCCTGCATACTCTTCTGCGATGGAATGTGTCGAGGATTCGTATGAACATGGAATTTTCGACGAGTTCGTGATACCTTCAGTCATAACGGCGGAAGACGGTAAACCGGTGGCAACGATTAAAGATGATGATGCCGTAATCTTTTATAACTTCCGTCCAGACCGGGCGATCCAGATTTCCAATACGTTCACGAATGAGGATTTCCGCTCATTTGACCGCGGTCCTGGACATCCGAAGCATCTCCATTTTGTCTGCTTGACACATTTTTCAGAAACAGTTGACGGATATGTTGCATTTAATCCGACAAATCTTGATAATACATTAGGGGAAGTACTTTCCCAAAACCAGCTTACCCAGCTTCGTATCGCCGAAACTGAAAAATATCCGCATGTGACGTTTTTCATGAGCGGCGGACGTGAAGAGAAGTTTCCTGGTGAAGAGAGAATTTTAATTAATTCTCCGAAAGTCGCTACATATGATTTACAACCGGAAATGAGTGCTTATGAAGTGACGGATGCATTGGTGGAACAAATTGAGGCTGACCGTTTTGATACCATTCTCTTGAATTTTGCCAACCCGGATATGGTCGGTCATTCAGGGATGCTTGAGCCTACCATTAAAGCGATTGAAACAGTGGATGAATGCCTAGGCAGGATTGTCGATTTAATCGTCTCAAAAGGCGGTACAGCGATCATCACCGCCGACCATGGGAATGCTGATGAAGTGGTAACGCTAGAAGGCAACCCGATGACAGCCCATACTACGAATCCCGTTCCTGTCATTATCACTAAAAATCAGGTAACATTAAGAACAGGTGGTATCTTAGGCGATTTAGCTCCAACGATACTTGATTTGCTTGGAGTCGAAAAACCTGTTGAAATGACAGGGGAATCCCTATTATCTAAATAAAATTGTGAATAGGAAAAGGAGAGATTTATAATGCCGTACATCGAACATGTATATGCACGCGAAGTGCTAGATTCACGTGGTAACCCAACAATAGAAGTAGAAATCCAAACAGAGTCCGGATACTTCGGACGTGCAATCGTACCATCAGGTGCTTCAACAGGAGAACACGAAGCGGTTGAGCTTCGTGACGGGGATAAATCTCGCTACCTGGGTAAAGGGGTACAAAAAGCAGTCGATAATGTAAATGATATCATTGCTGAAGCTGTCATCGGTTTGGATGTAACGAACCAAGCAGGCCTTGACCTTACTATGATTGAATTGGATGGCACTGAAAACAAAGGGAACTTGGGAGCCAATGCAATCCTTGGCGTATCAATGGCTGCTGCCCATGCCGCTGCGGAATTTTCTGGATTACCATTGTATCGTTACCTTGGTGGGTTCAATGCGAAACAACTTCCGACTCCAATGATGAACATCATTAACGGCGGATCACATGCCGATAACAATGTTGACTTCCAGGAATTCATGATCCTTCCTGTAGGAGCTCCTAGCTTCAAAGAAGCAGTTCGTATGGGTGCAGAAGTATTCCATGCCTTGAAATCTGTCCTTTCAGCCAAAGGCTTGAATACGGCAGTCGGCGATGAAGGCGGCTTTGCGCCAAACCTTGGTTCAAACCGTGAAGCGCTTCAAGTCATCATCGAGGCAATTGAAAAAGCTGGCTACAAAGCAGGCGAAGATATCTACCTTGGCATGGACGTGGCTTCATCTGAATTCTATAACAAAGAAACAGGCAAATATGATCTTGCAGGCGAAGGCCGCAATGGTGTTACATCCGAAGAAATGGTTGCTTTCTATGAAGAGCTAGTGAATGAATTCCCTATTATCTCCATCGAAGACGGCCTGGATGAAAATGACTGGGATGGCCACAAGCTTCTAACGGAACGCATCGGTTCTAAAGTTCAGCTTGTTGGTGACGATCTTTTCGTAACGAACACGAAAAAATTGGCTGAAGGCATCGAAAAAGGCATCGGTAACTCCATCCTGATCAAAGTGAACCAAATTGGTACACTGACCGAAACGTTTGATGCAATCGAAATGGCTAAACGCGCAGGCTACACTGCAGTCGTTTCCCACCGTTCAGGTGAAACGGAAGATGCAACGATCGCTGATATCGCCGTTGCAACAAACGCAGGACAAATCAAAACCGGTTCCATGTCCCGTACGGACCGTATCGCTAAATACAACCAACTTCTTCGCATTGAAGACCAGCTTGGTGACTTGGCTGTATATGGCGGCTTGAAATCTTTCTATAACTTGAAGAAGTAATCTTTGCTAGAAGATGGATTACAGAAATTTTCCCTCCTATTCAATGTGGCCATCCACATTGAATAGGAGGTTTTTTATGCTCATAAACCATTGACTGCTTCCAGCTTGAAGGGATTTAATCAAACGTTTGATTAATAAAAAAAGGTGCCGCATCAGGGCACCTTTTTTCATTTATCCGATACAGCTTCCACTGGTACGGCATTATAGTATTCTTCTAATGTAATCTTCGCTTCAAAGATTTCAGTTGCGGCATCGACACCAACATAGCGGATATGCCATGGTTCGTATTTATAACCCGTGATGTTTTCCTTGCCTTCAGGGTAACGGATGATAAATCCGTATTCATGTGCATGTTCAGCAAGCCAGGCCGCTTCATTCGTATCACCGAAGCAGTCTTGGGCAGCGCATGCCCCATCGTGGGTCGTGACATCGATCGCCAGGCCCGTTTCATGCTCGCTTGTCCCAGGCATTGCACTGTAGGTTTTCGCCTTTTCTTCCCCGTCCTTAGCCACATAGTTATTGAAGACCGTGATTTGTGTTTGGTGTGAGCGGTAAGCGGAAACGCCGGCAAAGTGCATATTGTCTTTTTCGGCAGCTTGGAACATTAATTCAAGAGCCTTTCCCGCTTCTTCGCGCATCATTCTTTTTTCGATTTTATCTTCAAAGATGAAATCCACATTTGGGTAGATAAGGTCAGCAGGTTTGTAATCTTCAGGCAGGCTGTATTGTTTATTGACAAGTACAGGTATGCTTTCCGGATGGGCCAACGTCTGAAGGCCAGCCTGTGCGGGTATAGCCGCTTCATCAATCTCCACCTGGCGCTGGGCCGATTCTTTTGAATCATTATTCTTGTCGGTCTCAGTCTCCTTCTCAGTCTCCTGGGAGCTCGGTTGTTCTTCTTTTTGCTCTTTTTCATGCTCACTGGTCAGGTCGGATGAACAGCCAGCCATCAGAATGAAAGATGATAGAGCGGTTGCTGCAAATATAGGTTTTAACATATGAAAGGCCCCTTGCTTTTAATATAAGATTTCCAATAAAAGTAGTTTTGAAAATTATCGTGATAAGTAATCCCTTGTTAATTCACTTTGATATTTATCAAGAAATAAGCCAATCCAGACGACCATCAGTAAAAATGGATAATCGTTACGGATTGCGGTTTCCACGACGGGATCAGACCAAAAGCTCGAAAGGAAACCGGATGACATCCTGATTGTCTCGAATGTGACAAGGGCATGAAGCGATAACCAAAGAATCGTAAGGGTATTGGTCCCGAACCCAATGACCGCCGCTATGACGCTCAGCAAGGCGGCTGCTGCCCCGATCAGGAGGACATGGAAGCTTGATTGGAAAAAGTCGATACCGCTATTGGAAAGTCCATTATAAATAATAGCAGTAAAATAAACGGTTGTCGTGATATATGCAGCAAATAATAAGTATCGATTTCCGTGATACTTTGCCAGCAGCAATAGAAGCGGTGATAGGATGATTAATAGGACGCTGATGAAATTGCTTCCGCCTGCCCATAAAGAATAGCCGGCAACCGCCGAGAATAGGATGGTCAGGAGATCAAGAATCCGTAGTATGGACTTAAACATGTTGACACCTCTTTCTCTATTTATGCAAATTATCTCAAACTTTGATTCAAAAAGAAATTAAATGACTATGGGTTTTTAGGAATTCTTACCATCATAGTATAACAAAGATTGTGGATATTTATTGGGTGTGGTAAAGTTAAAGTAATTGTTTATTGGTTCTTCAGGAGGTGTAATTGCATGCATGCATTTCTCATAACGCTTTTAGTGATTGTCAGTATCGCCCTCATTGTGACGGTATTGCTTCAATCAGGTAAGAGTGCAGGTTTATCAGGTGCGATTGCCGGCGGTGCTGAGCAGTTATTCGGAAAGCAAAAGGCACGCGGTTTGGACCTGGTTTTACATCGTGCGACAATAGTATTGGCGATTCTATTCTTTGCTTTAACTTTACTTGTTGCATACTTTGATGTGTAATGGATCAAAAATGAGTCTAGCTAAATAGCTAGGCTTTTTTCTTTGCACAATAGTTGCATGAATAGATATAGTGATTTTAGTACTTAATTATAGGATAGGGATTTTTTAAAATTCTATTTACTGATAAAGGAGTTTAAGGTCATGAAAATCAAGCTGCAGCAGCCCTTTACTTTTGAAGGCGGAAAAAGGGCTGTCTTACTTTTACATGGGTTCACGGGGAATTCAGCGGATGTACGGATGCTGGGCCGTTACTTGGAGAAACAGGGATACACCTGCCATGCCCCGCACTATGAAGGGCATGGCGTTCCCCCAGAGGAGCTGGTGAAAACAGGTCCGGAAGATTGGTGGAAAGATGTCATGATGGGCTATGATTTCCTGAAAAGCAAAGGTCATGAAGAAATTGCTGTTGCCGGACTCTCATTAGGAGGCGTATTTTCTCTTAAATTAGGTTACACTGTACCTATAAAGGGTATCGTAACAATGTGTGCGCCTATGTATATCAAAAGTGAAGAAATGATGTTTAAAGGAGTATTGGAGTACGCCAGAGAATTTAAGAAGTATGAAGGAAAAACTCAAGAGCAAATAGAGCTTGAAATGGACCTCCTTGCCGATAAACCGATGAATACATTGAAAGCCCTTCAGGAATTGATAACGGATGTACGGGAGCACGTCGATCTTATTTATGCTCCGACATTTGTCGTGCAGGGCCGGCATGATGATGTTATCAATCCAAAAAGTGCCGATATTATTATTGATTCCGTAGAATCACCGGTCAAAAAAATCAAGTGGTATGAAGAATCCGGTCATGTCATAACCCTTGATAAAGAAAAAGACGAGCTGCATGAAGATGTATTGGAATTTTTAGAAAGCCTGGATTGGTCCGAATAACAAAAATATACCCTGAATAGGAGGGTTTTCATGGAAGATAACATTCAAGAACATATTAATAAGCTTCTGACATACATGACGGATGAAGCGTATAAGCCGCTAACGGTACAAGAACTGGAAGAGGCTTTGAAAATCGAAGACTCGGCAGATTTCAAGAATTTCGTTAAGGCTTTAGTAAAAATGGAAGAAAAGGGATTGGTGGTCAGGACGAGGAGCAATCGTTACGGCCTGCCGCAAAAAATGAATTTGTTCCGCGGCAAATTAACGGGGCACGCAAAGGGGTTTGCCTTTGTCACACCTGAAGACAACCCGGGAATGGATGATATTTTCATTCCGCCAAATGAAACGGGCACAGCGATGCATGGAGATGTCGTCATGGTACGGGTATCTTCGGAAACATCGGGCTCAAGGCAAGAAGGCACGGTCATCAGAATACTTGAACGCGGAATTACACAAGTGGTCGGTACATACTCCGAAAGTAAAAGTTTTGGTTTCGTCATCCCTGATGATAAAAAGATCGCAAACGATATCTTCATTCCACAGCATGCTTCACATGGAGCGGTAGAGGGACATAAGGTTGTCGTCAAGCTTACTTCTTATCCTGAGGGACGCATAAGTGCCGAAGGTGAAGTCATTGAGATTCTTGGCCATAAAAATGATCCTGGTGTGGATATTCTTTCCGTGATCCATAAGTATGGTTTGCCGATGGAGTTCCCGGATGACGTCATGGAGCAGGCCAATGCCGTTTCCGATACCATTCAAGAAAGTGAAATTGGCAACCGCAGGGACTTGCGTAATGATGTTTTGGTTACGATTGATGGAGCGGATGCAAAGGATCTGGATGATGCCGTCACTGTTTCCAAGCTTGAGAATGGCAATTACAAGCTGGGCGTTCATATTGCTGATGTCAGTCATTACGTGAAGGAAGGTTCTCCAATCGATAAGGAAGCCCTGGAAAGAGGGACGAGCGTGTATTTGGTGGACAGGGTCATCCCGATGATCCCGCATCGTTTATCGAATGGCATTTGTTCCTTGAACCCACAAGTCGATCGTTTTACACTCTCATGTGAAATGGAAATCACGCCGGATGGCAAAGTCGTCAACCATGATATTTTTGAAAGTGTCATTAAGACGACGGAACGTATGACATATGGCAATGTGAACAAAATCCTTGTCGATAAAGATGAAGAACAGCTTGAACGCTATGAAGCGTTGGTGCCGATGTTCCAGGACATGGAGAAGCTAGCGGCCATCCTTCGCAAGAACCGGATGAACCGCGGTGCGATCGACTTTGATTTCAATGAAGCAAGAGTCATCGTTGATGAAGAGGGCCATCCGACTGATGTGGTTTTACGTGAAAGGTCGGTTGCGGAAAAGCTGATTGAAGAGTTCATGCTTGCAGCTAATGAAACCGTTGCTGAGCATTTCCACCGTCTTGACCTACCGTTCATTTACCGTATTCATGAAGATCCCAAGCCGGAAAAACTGCAGCGATTCTTCGAATTCATTACGAACTTCGGATACATTGTAAGGGGATCGGCCAATGACGTCCATCCTAAGGCGTTACAGGAAATCATTGAGGCGGTTGCCGGTAAGCCGGAAGAAACAGTCATATCCACCGTCATGCTTCGTTCCATGCAACAGGCGAAATATGATCCGGAGAGCTTAGGACACTTTGGTTTATCTGCTGAGTTTTATACACATTTCACATCGCCGATTCGCCGTTACCCGGATTTGATCGTGCACAGGTTGATCAGGACCTACTTGGTGGAAGGTAAAATGGATGAAGCTACCAAGGAGAAATGGAATGCCAATTTACCTGAGATTGCCGATCATACATCGAAACGTGAACGTCGCTCAGTCGATGCCGAGCGGGAAACGGATGATCTGAAAAAAGCGGAATACATGCTGGATAAAATCGGCGAGGAATATACCGGGATCATTGGTTCAGTCACCAATTTCGGGATGTTCGTCGAGCTGCCGAACACGATTGAAGGACTTGTCCATGTCAGCTTCATGACGGATGATTATTATCGCTTCGATGAGCGTCAGCTAGCAATGATCGGGGAACGTACCGGTAATGTGTTCAGGATTGGCGATGAAATCGACGTACGGGTTTCCAACGTCAATAAAGAGGAACGCGCCATCGACTTTGAAATTATCGGCATGAAGGTAAGCCGTCCGCGTCCATCCGGCGAGAAGAAAATATTCAAAGCCAATTCAGGTGAACGCAAACGCGGCCGAGGCGGCAATGGGGGACGTAAGGAAGGAAAAGGCGGCGACCGTAATGGAGATTCGACTTCTTCTGGAAGAAAATCGAAAAAGAAGAAAAAATTCTTTGAAAATGCGCCAGCTGCCAAGCGCAAGAGAAAACCAAAAAAGAGATAAAGATTCAGGCGGGGGGATGATCATTACATCCTCTCGCTGCGATTGGATGTAAAAAAGGGGAGAGTTAGATGCCAAAAGGCTCAGGTAAACAACTAGCACAAAATAAAAAAGCGTATCATGATTTCTTTATTGAACAAACGTTTGAAGCAGGAATCGTTTTAAAAGGGACCGAAATCAAAGCAATCCGTGCGGCCCGAGTGAATTTGAAGGATGCCTTTGCTAAAATAGAAAATGGTGAAGTTTATCTTCATAATATGCATGTCAGCCCTTATGAACAGGGAAACCAGTTTAACCATGATCCGTTACGGACACGGAAGCTTCTTTTGCATAAGAAAGAAATCAGTAAACTGATCGGGGAAACAAAGGTAACAGGTTACACCATCGTCCCGTTGAAAATGTATTTAAAGAATGGCTTTGCCAAAGTTTTAATCGGACTTGGAAAAGGGAAGAAACAATATGACAAGCGTGATGACCTGAAGAAGAAGGAAGCGAAGCGTGATATTGAACGTGCTTTCCGTGATCGTCAGAAGATGTAAAACTGCCAAGACCTTACAATTGATTTTTTGAACCAATCTGTTATAATTAATCCTGTACCGATGACAATTGAATATCAGCCAACTTGCTGACTATTCTTCTCTCGTACGCTCCATTTCTATCATGGGGACGTTACGGATTCGACAGGGATAGTTCGAGCTTAAGTTGCGAGTCGAGGGGATCGGCCTCGTTAAAACGTCAACGCCTATAACTGGCAAACAAAACAACAACCTAGCTTTCGCTGCTTAATAACAGTCGATAGCTGTTCCTCCCTCCATGGCCCACGTGGTAGGGTAAGGGACTCACTCTAAGTGGGATACGCCGGAATCCACCGTCTGAGGATGAAGGAAGAGACCAATCAGACTAGCTGCTCTGCCGCCTGTCGATAGGCTAATGAGTTCGCGAAATGCGAATATATCGACTACACTCGTAGAAGCTTAAGTGCCGTTATGTCTGGACGTGGGTTCGACTCCCACCGTCTCCACCAATACATATATTGGTGGTTTTTTATTTGGTTTTTTTGTCGAAAAATCGATAAATCGAATAATTCGCAGATATATCAGGATTTTTCGTTGATATATCTCCAAATTCGAAGATATATTCCCGATTTCGCAGATAAACTGTACAGTTTCCATCATTTGCTGTAGAATCCTTTTGAAAAAAATAGGATTGGAGCGATGAAATTGATTGTAAAAAAACGAAAAGTTCCTCTTGCCGTCCGCAAATTACGTGCATTAGCGTGCAGGCTTCCTCCGAATCACCCTAAAGTTCCCTTACTCATGAACGATCTCAAAAAAAGGGAAGCGGGCTATAAAGGGGAATGTTCCATTGATTTTCCATTAAGCTTTCTTGAACCGAAAAGCCATTTCATCTTCCACGATTTATGGCTGCAGGATCAATCCCGATTCTTTCAGCTGGATACCTTATTAATCTCCAAGAAATATGCGCTTATCATTGAAGTGAAGAACATGGCAGGGTCGATCTATTTTGATCCGTATTTCAATCAGCTCATTCGAACGATAGAAGGAAAAGAAACGGCCTTTCCAGATCCCATCATACAAGTCAGCCGCCAGGAATCACAATTGACCAATTGGTTCTTGAAAAACGGTTTTCCCTCACTGCCCATCCTTTCATTGATTGTCATCAGTAATCCCCAAACCATCATCCGTACAGCTCTTGAAAACCATGAACTCCACTATAAGGTTATCCATCGCGATGCACTTCCCGCTAAAATTAATCAAATGGAGCATTCCATAACAGAATCCAGTTTTAGTGAGAAAGATTTGAAGAAAGCAATTCGCGTAATGAATAAACACCACATCGATGCGGACTTTTCCATTCTGGAACGATACAATCTTACCGAAAAGGACCTAATTAAAGGAGTGATTTGTGAGAATTGTAAGGGCAATAAATTATTTAGAAGGCATGGCACATGGCTTTGCAATCAATGCCAACTCTCCAGTAAAAAAGCACATATCCCGGCTTTACGAGATTATTTTTATCTATTAGGCTCGACCATAACGAATCGGCAGTTGAGGAACTTTTTAAACATTTCCTCTTCATCCAGTGCAACGAGGATCTTGCAATCATTGAATCTGACAAGCAGTGGTGCGAATAAGGGGAGGGTGTACAGCCTGTATTTTGATGAGTGACTTTAACTCATTTCTTTATATTCACATCAACATTTTGAAAATTTTTACTGAGCCTAGATGTAATTGTTTTGCTCTAATTTTTTCTTCTTGATTCATTACACATCCACTCCAATGCTAATCTTATCCAACGCTGCACTTTCAGCATTTTTTGCAGGAACTAAGAGCCCTATGATAGAAAAAGACTCAAAAGAAGCTTCTCTTGAGTCTTTGTTCCGTTTCTATTCTTTTAATTCCTTGCCCATTCCCTTGAGGAAGTGGACGCCAAAGCCGATCGCTCTGTTTATGTCTGGGTCATTCAATGTTTTCATTAATTCCAGAACACCGATCTTCTTATCGGCCTGAAGGAATTTGTTTCCTTCATCGATTCCTGCAAGTGCACTGTTCAGCAGTTTCGTGGATTGTGCGGCATCGGCGTTCATCAAGGCTCCTGTTGCACCCATAAGGGTATTGATCAGGTTTGTTACAGGTTGCCTTGTGATTTGTTGAAGTGCGATTTTCGCAATTTGTTCTTTTCCTTGAAGCATGGAGGTCGCGGCTTCGAATACTCCCGAGTCATTCAGTTCATTGACGATTTTAAACATATTGTTCAAGGCATCTTCATTATCGGTGATCAGCGTTTTCAGTTCCTCCAGTTTTTGTAGCTTTATCTCTTCCTCAGTAATGGGATTATGGATTTCCGTTATAGGAGCTGCCATGATCTTCACCCTCCTTGTTTAATTATCCGTTAAGTGAACATACCCTGGACGGGCCCACTTACGTTCAACCTCGACACCATTTTGAGGATGACGTTTTTTGTTCCGTGGATTGGTACCCGGTAATGGAACGTCTCCGCTTGCGCTTAATACTTCCATGCGGACCATCGTCTGTTTGTAAGCAGGCGTGCTTGTGCGTCGATCATAGATGGGACCGGTCAGGAAGTTGATGGCAGAGTCTTTATCGACGGAGTTCATCGGTAAAAATAGCTCATTATTTTTAACACGGTCTGTGATCAATGCTTTTAACTTAACGGCCCCGAATGGAGACACCAAGCGAACGAGTCCGCCATCACTGACTTTACGTTCTTTGGCAAGTTCTGGTGAAACCTCGACGAAAATATCAGGTACTTTCGATTGGATTCCATTGGACTTGTTCGTCATATTGCCTTCATGGAAATGCTCCAGCATGCGTCCATTATTGATATGAAGGTCATATTCTTCCGGGAATTTATGAGGTTCCACCCAGTCAGCCAGTGCAAAGCGCGCTTTTTTATCAGGGAAGTTGAAGCCATCTACATAAAGAAGGGGCGTGCTTGATCCATCATGGCTCCCCCAGAGGAAGCTATTCCATCCTTCCAGCACTTCGTAATTCGCTTGGCTGAATATCGGTGACAGGCTTGCCATTTCGTCATAGATTTCACTAGGGTGAGAGTAATTCCAATTCGCACCTAAGCGATTGGCGATCTCTTGGGTGATTTCCCAGTCCGCCTTAGAATCTCCCATAGTGGGAAGGGCTTTATATAATCGCTGTACACGGCGCTCCGTATTGGTGAACGTTCCGTCTTTTTCAAGAGATGGAGCTCCGGGCAATACCACGTCGGCATATTGGGCTGTCCTTGAAAGGAAAATATCCTGGACAACAAAGAAGTCCAATCCGGATAACACTTTATCAACATGGTTGGCATCCGCGTCAACAAGTGCCATATCTTCACCTACAAGATACATCGCCTTCATGTCGCCTTTTTCTATCGCTTTAAGCATTTCAATATTGTTCAAGCCTGGTTGGCCAGCGATTTTCACTCCATAAGCTTTTTCAAATTTAGCACGTGCCACGTCATCGGTAACATGCTGATATCCCGGAAGCCATGTTGGAAGGGTACCCATATCGCAAGCGCCCTGTACATTGTTATGGCCGCGAAGCGGATAGGCTCCCGCTCCTGGACGACGGTAGTTACCCGTAGCCAATAGCAGGTTGGAAATTGCCGCCGAAGTATCGGAGGCACCGGTGTTTTGTGTTACGCCCATACCCCAAAGAATGCATGTACCGTCTGCATCGCGAATGGCCTCAGCTATTTGGATCAATGTTTCTTTAGAAATACCTGTATGTGTTTCTGCATATTCCAGGGTATATTTCTCAAGTACTTCTTTATAATCGTCGAAGAAGTTAACATTTTCTTTGATGAATTCTTGATCATGCCAGCCTTGATCGATCATATATTTTGTAACCGCCATCAACCAGACTTGATCCGTTCCTTGTTTTGGGCTGATATGGATGTCGGAACGTTCGGCCATTTCATTTTTGCGGATGTCAGCTACAATCAGTTTTTGTCCGTGAAGCTTGTGTGCCCGTTTAACGCGTGTCGCCAGTACGGGATGTCCTTCTGCCGGGTTGGCCCCAACGATGATGACAAGTCCTGCTGCGGCGATATCCTTGATCGTACCAGCATCTCCGCCCATGCCGACTGTACGGAACAGTCCGTCTGTTGCCGGGGATTGACAGTAACGCGAGCAGTTGTCGACGTTATTCGTTTCAAACATTTGCCGTGCCAGTTTTTGAATGACATAGTTTTCTTCATTCGTGATCTTGGATGAGGAAATGAAGCCAACTGAATTTCCGCCGTATTGCTGTTTGATCGAACCCAGTCTGGACGCAACCAAATCAAGTGCTTCATCCCAGCTTGATTCAACGAATCTTCCGTTTTTCCGAATCAGGGGCTTTGTCAAACGTTCTTCCGAATTTACGAAGTCCCAACCGAATTTCCCTTTGACACATGTGGATATCGCATTGACGGGTGCTTCATGAGTAGGTTGGACTTTAAGGATTTTACGGCCTTTTGTCCAGACTTCGAATGTGCATCCTACCCCACAGAACGTACAGACCGTTTTTGTCTTCTTCGTCCGTGTCTCTCGCATTGCCGCTTCAATCTCCGAAATGGCAAAAATCCCGCTGTATCCAGGTTCCACTTCTTTGACAAGGTCGATCATCGGTTCCAGCATATCGTTTTTCAAGCCTGACATGAAACCAGCTTCGCCAAGCATCGATTTTTCCATTAATGCATTACATGGACAAATCGTTACACACTGTCCGCAGCCTACACAAGATGAGTTATTGATTTCCGTTCCTTCATCCCATATTACCCGAGGGCGTTCTGCTTCCCAGTCGATGGACAGCGTCTCGTTGACCTGAAGGTTTTGGCACACTTCAACACATTGCCCGCATGCGATGCATTGATTGGCATCATAGCGGTAAAATGGATGGGACATATCGACGGCACCCAATTCCACTTTCGGTGTATAAGGATATTTTTGGTGTTCAATTTCCATTAATTCTGCTGTGTTATGTAGTTTGCAATTTCCGTTATTATTATCACATACAGTACAGTATAAAGAATGGTTTTCCAGTATCCGGTCCATGGCCTCGGTTTGGGCTTCTTTTGCCTTGCTAGAGTCCAAGGCTATATCCATGCCGCTCACTGCTTTTGTCGAACATGACCGGACGAGTTTCCCATTAACTTCGACGATGCATGTGTCGCATGTTTGGATCGGATCCACCTCAGGAACATAACAAATCTGTGGATGGGCCATCTCATTTTGGTTGATGACCTCCAGTATTGTCGCACCTTCATTAGCGGTATAAGCCTTCCCGTTGATTGTGATGGTGATGTTTGAATCGATCATTATATTTCCCCCTTTTATAGCCAAAAGACGCAAAAAAACCACCATGATTACACCTCCGTCTCTAAAACGGAAATGTAGGTCATGGTGGAATAGTTTAATAGCAAAGCTTGCCAATATACCAATCCATACCATAATGGATAATTTTTAAAAAAGATAGGACACAACAGTACACTATCATGCTCCCAACTTTCCTCTTGGATATTATACCTTTAATTATAACAAGAAACAATCCTGGAAAGAGGTTATCATTCCCAAATTCCTTTCGTTTTTCTTCGCGTTGATTTATGATAAGAAAATTGAGAACTTAATTTTCTTGAATTGGAGTGACGTAACGGTGTCAAAAGTTATCCATGAATTCAATGATATGATTCGTAAGCTGCGCAAGGAACTATTCGGTAAAGGACCAGAACGCATACACACGGTTTTCGTGGAAAATATGGCCGTTTCTACGTTATATGGGAATTTGACTCCTACGGAAATGTTCATATCAAGATCGGAGGAAGGAAGGGACATGGTCCATTCAGCACGTACCAAAATGGTTCAGGATGTGTATTCGGAGAGTCCTCCTGATGGAATGGAAGAACTGGTTGGAGCTAAACTGGTCCATTTGTTTTCAGATATCAAAATTAAAGAGAACATAGCGATTTCCGTATTCGTATTTGATAAGCATATAGCGGACAAACTCAACGGGCATTGACCATGTTCCTTACATATTGGTCAATTGGCTCCTGGATAGTAAAAGGAGTGGGATCATGAAAGCGATTGAAAGCAAGAGGGACATCATCCGGATAACCAAAGGCAACATCGATCGGACGGAAGATACGATCGTAACGGAGTATCCCGTTACTGTCAAAATAAATGGCCAGGAATTCGTCACGATGGTTTGTACACCTGAATACATCGAGGATATGGTGATTGGTTATTTGGCTTCGGAAGGCATCATCAAAAAATATGATGAGATAAAAGAAATCTGGTTCCAGGAAAAAGAGGGCTTTGTTCATGTGAAGACAGATAAAGTGAATCCCTACTTCCAGGACTTTCAAAATAAGCGGTATATTACATCATGCTGCGGAATGAGCAGACAAGGGTTCGTCTTTGTGAATGATGCATTGACTGCCAAGAAAATGGATAATGTTTCGGTGAGGCTGACTCCCGATGACTGCTTCCGCTTGATGAAGGATTTACAAAATTCCGCTGTCACCTTCCAGAACACAGGCGGAGTCCACAATGCTGCTTTATGCGATGTCGATGGCCTTGTATTAAGCAGGATGGACATCGGACGGCATAATGCCTTGGACAAGATATACGGCCATTGCTTGAAGAATGGTATTTCGATAGAAGGGAAAGCCATCGTGTTCAGCGGCCGGATTTCATCGGAAATTCTCTTGAAAGTGGCGAAAATCGGCTGTGAACTGATACTCTCGAAATCCGCTCCAACCGAATTGGCTTTGGAGTTGGCTGAAGGATTGGGAATCACCACGGTCGGGTTCATTCGTAATGATTCACTGAATATCTATACATGCCCTGAAAGAATTCAATTGAATGACCGAGCGTGAAAGATGCCGCTCCTAAGGCGGGCTGGAGAATGCGCTTTGGGAAAGTCCTTGCCGTCATTGCCTGGATATATCAACAGGCCTTTTATGGTACAGTTTGGATAAGACATTCAAGGAAAAAGCGGTATCGGGGGAAGGGTTATGAATGAGAGGGATTGGCATATTTTAAAGGTGTTGCATGAGCACAAGAATATTACTAAAACGGCGCAAAGTTTATATATCTCGCAACCTTCTTTAACGAAACGAATTCAACAAATAGAGAAGGAGTTCAATCTAAAGATTGTGGAGCGGGGAACAAGGGGAGTGCAGTTCACCCCTCAAGGAGAATATTTGGCCAACTGTGCAGATGAGATGCTGATCAGGCTCCGGCAGATAAAAGAGACAGCGTTCAATATGGGTCAGGAAATCAGTGGAACATTACGGCTGGGTGTTTCCAATTATATCACGCTGCATAAATTGCCTGGCCTGTTGAGATTATTTCGTGAGCGGTATCCTAAAGTGGATTTCCATGTAACCACTGGTTGGAGTAAAGAAGTACTGAACCTCATTTACAAGGAAGAAGTGCATGTAGGGATCGTTCGGGGGGACTATCAATGGGCAGGATCAAGGCATCATCTTTTTGAGGAAACGATTTGTATTGCTTCCAAGGAAGAAATCGAAGTCCGGGACCTGCCTTTCTTGCCGAGGATCGATTATGGGACAGATGCCCTTTTAAAAACAATGATCGATAATTGGTGGAGAGACAATTTTTCCGGACCGCCTTTGGTGGGAATGGAAGTGGACAAAGGTGATACATGCAAGGAAATGGTCAGGAATGGCCTGGGATATGGCATCCTCCCCAGTGTTTTATTGGAGAATGACCAAAACCTCCGTCAAATGGACCTTAAGGACAAGCAAGGTAATCCCCTTATCAGGAATACATGGATGTTATATCATGAAAAGTCGTTGGAATTAAAACTGGTCAAAGCGTTTGTCGAATTTGTCAAAGGCGTCGATTTCATGAGGGATATTTAACTGGAAGCGCAGAAACCTCTGTGCTTTTTTATCATTCCTTTTTTGAATGGATAACGATAATTTATTGGTATTTTAATTATGGCCATCCCGGCATTATGATAGATGGGAGATGTAAATCATCAGGAATTTGCCTAAGGAATGGAGAGGAAGTCAAGTGAGTGTCCTGTTTCTGATTGTATTGAATGTGATTGTACCGGTTTTTTTCCTTATAGGGGCGGGGGCCATTCTGCATCGTAAATTCAAGTTGGATATGAATACGCTGTCTAAATTGAATCACTTCCTGCTCATGCCCGCCATTAGCTTTGTCAATATCTATCAAAGCAAATTGGGCGGGGGGATGATCGTCCAGATATTCAGCTTCCTTGCTCTTCAAGCAGTAAGCCTCATCATCGTGAGTACAGTGATTGCTAAACTTGCCAGGTTTGATCAAAGCCTTTCTGCCACGTTTAAAAATAGTGTAGTCCTGAATAACTCGGCCAATTTCGGGTTACCTGTCAGTCAGATGGTTTTTAATGGAAACCCCCTTGGCCTGTCGATCCAAGTCATCGTGATCATTTTTCAAAACCTGTTGACCTATACCTATGGATTGATGAATTCTGTTTCCGTCCATACAAAAAGTGCAAAGGGTGCCATTCGCGAGTTCTTGAAGAACCCCGTCATTTATGCTTTATTGCTTGGTTTAATATTACATTCCGTTTCTTTTGAAATCCCTCTGTTCTTATGGACCCCGATTGATAATATCGCGAGTGCCTTCATAGCCATTGCATTGATTACATTAGGTGCACAGAGTGCCTATTTGAAAATAACGCATTTCCCGCTTCCGCTTATCCTTAGCTTGGCGGGGCGTTTAATACTCTCACCATCCATCGCCTTCCTGATCATTCTCATGCTGGGCTTGGAAGGGACTGTCGCCCAAGGGTTGTTTATCGCAAGCTCATTTCCAACATCCAGAAACAGCGCATTATTCGCTTTGGAATATGACAACCATCCGGAGTATGCGGCACAGGCGGTTTTGATGTCGACTTTATTCAGCAGCATAACGGTAACGATGGTGGTGTATCTATCAAAAATACTATTCTAGCAGGGCTGCTCTTAATGGGCGGGCCTTTTTCCAATGTCTCCCGATAAAACTTTATGAACAATATAGAGGTTATGGAATTTATGTATCTTAGGTTAATAATCAAAGAAAAGGAAGATATTTTTGTAGAATTAAGAAAACGCTTTCAAAAGGAGGGTTATTATGTTTTCTCGTAAAAAGATTTCTACGGTATTATTGGCAAGTTCGTTAGCTTTAACTTTAGGTGCATGTGGCAGCAGTTCGGATACATCAGGAGAAAAGAAAGAAAGCACAGGCTATCCGAAAAAAGCCATAACGGTCGTTGCCCCATCGGGCGCAGGCGGTGGATGGGATTTAACCGCCCGTTCATTTACAAAGGTCTTGAGTGAGACAAAACTGGTGAACCAGCCATTGACCGTCGAAAACAAACCCGGTGGCGGGGGCGCAGTCTTCATGGCGGATTATGCAACACAGCAAGCGGATAATAATGACATGCTGTTCGTGAATTCACCGCCTGTCATCATCAATAACCTTAAAAAAGAAGGCAACAGTCCTTATGGATATAAAAATACGACTCCTTTGGCACAGCTGACAAAAGATTATGGGGCGATAGTAGTAAAGGCGGATTCTGAATTCAAGGATTTGAAATCAGTGCTGGAAGCGGTGAAGAAAGATCCGCGTAAGTTGACCTTTGCAGGAGGATCGGCACCGGGATCCATGGATCATTTGATTTCCATTCTTCCAGCCTATGAATATGGCTTGAATCCAACCGAACTTAAATACGTTTCGTACGACGGCGGGGGGGAAGCGATTACGGCATTGCTTGGCGGTAATGCAGATGTGATCGGAACGGATGCATCCAGTGTCAGGGAATTTTTAAAAGCAGGAAAGATCAGAGTGTTGGCCGTAACCTCGACTGAACGTTTGGGTGGAGATCTGAAAGACATACCGACGGCAAAGGAACAGGGTGTTGATGCTGAATTCACGATTTGGAGAGGTGTTTTTGGACCTCAGAATATGTCTGATGAAGCGAAAACATTTTGGGGCAAATCCATTGCGAAGTTAGTTGAAACTTCTGAATGGAAAAAAGAAGTGGAAGTTCAAGGATGGGAACAGGAATATAAAAATAGTGAAGAATTCAGCAAGTTTTTAGAAGAACAGGAGAAACAGGTGCAGCAATTATTAGAAGCGTTAGGCATGGAAAAATAATCGGGGAGAAGGAGGTGCTTTCACCTTCTTCTTGTTTTCTGAAATGGAGGGATTAGGATGGACGTGAAATTTGATCGCTTTGCATCTGCAGCCTTTCTGGCTGTCGGGGTGCTGTTCATGATAGGAAGCAGGAAACTGGCCAGTTCTTCTTATGGAAGTTCGGTAGGACCGGACATTTTCCCTTTTGTATTGGGGCTTGTTCTTGCTGTTTTAAGTATTCGCCTGTTCTATGAGGCATTTCGGAGCAAGGTGCAGGAATCGGGTAAGGGAAAGCTGGAATATAAACCCTTTATCATCATTCTGCTCTCCACCTTGATTTATATTTTGACATTGGAAACGATAGGATATGTCATTACGACCTTTCTCTTTTTGTTTGTTTGCTTTCAAACGATGGAACGGAATAAGTGGGTGACATCGCTCATCATTTCCGCAGGTTTTTCCGGAATCATCTATTATTTATTCGTGAATGTGTTAAAGGGAACACTTCCGGGTTGGCCAATCTGGTTTTCATAAAAGGAAGGGGGATGTGAAGTGGGCACTTTTGATTATTTAATGCACGGATTTGAAACGGCACTAACTTGGTATAACATACTATTTGCATTTGTCGGAGTATTGATCGGTACGGCGGTCGGCGTTTTGCCGGGGATCGGGCCGATGAGCGGTGTGGCTCTTTTAATTCCGGTAACCGCTTCGATTACAGGTGGACTTCCTCCAGAGCAAGCGGCAACAAGCGCCATCATTTTACTTGCAGGTGTTTATTATGGAGCGATGTATGGAGGGTCGACAACTTCAATCCTATTGAATACACCTGGAGAATCTTCTTCTGTCGTCACCACATTGGATGGCTATCAAATGGCCAAGAAGGGAAGAGCCGGGAGTGCTTTATCCATTTCGGCGATCGGTTCCTTCGTAGGAGGGATCGTCACCCTTATCGCCATGATTGCCTTGGCTCAGCCATTATCGACGATTGCCATTAAATTCGGTCCTGCGGAGTATTTTTCACTCATGCTTCTAGGGTTGGCGGCAGTCAGCGGCCTTGCGGGAAAATCCGTAACCAAGGCACTGATCATGACGGTTTGCGGTTTGTTGATCGGGACGATAGGCATTGATAATGTATCCGGGATCGCCCGTTTTACATTCGACTTTCCTTGGCTGTATCAAGGGATCGAATTCCTGACGATCGCAGTCGGTCTATTCGCACTTGGAGAAGTATTCAAGACAATCTTGGAAAAGGACGAGGATGATGGGGAAATTGCAAAGATCAATAATTTGCTTCCTTCCAAAGAAGAATTCAAGGAATCTGCGGGGCCGATTGCGAGGGGATCGCTCTTAGGTTTCTTTGTAGGGATCTTGCCGGGTGCAGGGGCAACGCTTGCTTCTTTCTTCTCATATCTTATGGAAAAACGGATTTCAAAAAAACCCTGGAGATTTGGTACAGGGGCGATCGCTGGGGTGGCTGGACCTGAAACGGCCAATAATGCGGCATCTGGCGGAGCGATGATTCCATTATTGACACTGGGAATTCCGGGTTCCGGTACAACGGCGATTTTAATGGGTGCGCTCATGATGTACAATGTTCAGCCAGGTCCATTATTATTCGAGGACCATCCCCAGGTGGCTTGGGGACTTATCGCCAGTATGTTCATCGGGAATCTGATGCTGCTGATCCTTAATCTCCCGCTCGTTAAGGTTTTTGCGAAAATCATTGAAACGCCAAAGAAATATTTGATTCCGATCATTATCGCGATTTCCATTTTTGGCGTTTATGCTGTACAAGTATCGACTTATGACTTATTGCTATTATTAGGATGCGGGGTCTTGGGATATTTCTTAAGTAAAAATGATTATCCAATCGCCCCATTGGTATTAGGACTGGTTTTAGGACCGATGATAGAAAACAATATGCGCAGGGCACTGACGATATCCGATGGGGATTACAGTTTGTTTTTCACTCGGCCGCTTTCGCTGTCCTTCCTGATCGTAACGGCATTATGGCTGCTCATTCCGGTTTTACTTAAGAAGAGAGGGAAGGATGTTGTCATCAATATTGAAGGTTAATCGATATTTTCTGAATGTTGTGAAATAACCCCTTTTTTAAAGGGGTTATTTTTTATATGATGTAAGTAGAGGTGATTGAATGCGTTTACACACCAAGTTGATGCTGGGCATCTGTACGTTAATCATTTTAATGGGTGGAATCTTTGAAGTTATTTTTATAAATATCCTGGAAAATAACCTGAAGCAGGAAACAGGGGAAAAAGCATTGTCTGTTGCCCAGACCATTTCTTTGCTGCCTGAAATTAAACAAGCTTTTCGAACGGATAATCCCTCTGTAATCATCCAGCCCATCGCGGAAAGGATTCGCAGGCAAATCGATGCGGAATTCATAGTAATAGGCGATAAGAATGAAACACGGCTGTCCCATCCAAATCCCGACATGATCGGGAGGAAAATGGTAGGGGGAGATAACGCCGAAGTGTGGGATGGGAAATCCATCATCACGGAGTCCACTGGGACATTGGGTCCTTCCATAAGGGGGAAATCCCCGATAATCGCAAATGAAAAAGTCATTGGCGTCGTCTCTGTTGGCTACCTTCAGGATGATATTGAAAAAGAAGTGTCCAGTATACAAAGAAAGATCGTCTGGATCATCTCTTTTATATTAATCGGCGGTTTATTGATAGCCTTTTTCATTTCATTCAATATCAAAAAGGCGATATTAGGGCTGGAGCCGAAAGAGATTGCTTGGATGTTTCAAGAGAAACATGCCATTTTGGAGTCGATTCATGAAGGAATCATCGCCATTGATGTTCATGGGAAAATTACGGTTGTCAATGAGACGGCGCATAAATTCCTTCATATTCCTAAAGATGTTGAGCTTCGCGGGAGAAAAATTGAAGAAGTCATTACACATACACATCTGCTTGATGTAGTCAGCACAGCACAGGCAGAATATGATCAGGAATTTATGATTGACGGTGAGATTTTTTTGGCTAGCCGCATTCCCATTTTAAATAAACACGGAGAAGTCATCGGCGCTGTTGCAAGTTTGAGGAATAAATCCGAACTATCCAATCTCCTACAGGAACTGTCACATGTAAAGGCATATGCAGAAGGGCTGAGGGCCCAGACACATGAATATTCGAATCGGCTCTATACTTTGCTTGGCCTGATTCAACTCGGTTCATATAAAGAAGCGATGGATTTCATATCGAAGGAAGTCGATGTCACCCAAGGTTTCATTCACTTTCTAATGAAGGAAATACCTGATCCGATTATTGCTGGGTTCATCTTAGGGAAGGTAAGTTTAGCGAGCGAGCTGAAAATTGATTTTACAATTGATAGAGAGAGCAGTTTTAAAGATATTCCGTCCGAAATAGATCGGGATTTATTAGTGACGATCATCGGCAACCTCATCAATAATGCCTTCGATGCTGTACGGGAAAACGATAGGGAGGAAAAAAGGGTATCGTTGTTCGTCACGGACTTGGGTAAAGAGTTGATCATAGAGGTTGAAGATAATGGAAAAGGGATGAATTCAGATGTTACCGAACTGATTTTCCAGAACGGCTTTACGACGAAAAGCCATCAAACCAATTCAGGTATAGGTTTGAGCCTTGTTCAGGAAGCGATAGAAGGATTAGGGGGGTATATCACTTTTTCGACGAAAGAAGGGGAATATACGATTTTTACTGTAGCACTGCCAAAAAACAGAGGGGTGATTTCATGATGGCGAATCGCGATATAGAAGTTTTAATCGTAGAAGATGACCTGCGGATTGCTGAGATACAAAAGCTATTCATCGAAAAGCTTGAGGGTTTTCAAACGATCGGGATCGCCTCAAGCTATGACGAAGCTAAAAGCTTCATTGAAATCATGAAGCCGGATCTATTGCTGCTCGACATGTATTTCCCGGATATGAATGGGCTCGATATCCTGAAAGAAATCAAGCAGCAAAGCAAACAAATGGATGTCATCATGATAACGGCGGCTAAAGAAATCGAAAAAGTCCAGGAAGCCATCAAGATCGGCATATTTGATTATATTATCAAGCCTGTCGCATTTGAACGTTTCAAGCAGTCCTTACACAGATATCAAGATTATCACATTAAACTATCAGAATTGGAAAAGGGCAATTTTCCCGTAACGCAGCAACAGGTTGATAAGCTTTTGCGAAAGGAAATGAAAGAAAAAGAGAGGGAACAGTCTTCACTGCCAAAAGGGATCGATCGGATGACTTTGGAGAAGGTGATGGCTGTGTTGGGGAAATCCTCCCCTGGGTTAACGGCCGAAATAGTGGCGAAGGAAATCGGGGTGAGCAGGACAACGGCAAGGCGTTATCTGGAGCACTTGATGTCAGAGGAAAAAATTGATGCCGATTTAACATATGGCACGGTAGGACGACCTGAACGGGTTTATGCCATCAAGATATAATGGGTTCGCCAAAGGCGGATCTTTTTTTATTTGATCGAATGAATGTCAGGCATTTTCTTGGAATCAGATTGATTGGAATTCATCGTTTTTTTTGAAGCGTAAAAATGATGAAAGAGGAAAAAATAGGTGTGAAAGTGTTGAAGCAGACAAGTATATGACAAGTGTCATGGCAGGGAATTGACGTTTATGACTATAGAAAATCGGTTATTATTCCTATAATTAAAGAAGAAATGGAAGCATAACCAATCCATTTAAACACCCATTCCTATATATTATGAGGAGGAAATCATGAGTCATCATAATCATAATCAAAAACAATTGAGAAAAGATATTGCCCCTTTTGAAAAATCCAATACTAAATCAAGCGTGAAACAGCTCATAAATACATTTCCGCCATTTTTCCTGTTATGGTTTTTAGCTTATCAAAGCTTAACCATTTCATACTGGCTGACACTTGCATTGGCCGTTCTTGCTTCAGGATTCGTAGTCAGGATTTTCATCATTTTCCATGATTGCTGTCATCAATCGTTTTTCAAAAGCAGGAAAGCGAATAGCATCCTGGGTACAATCAGTGGAATCGTTACATTATTTCCGTATGAGCAATGGAAGCATAGCCACTCCATACATCATGCAACAAGCAGTAATTTAAACAAACGCGGCACAGGGGATATTTGGATCATGACCGTTGATGAATATATCGCCGCTTCATTCTGGGGGCGTCTTGCTTACCGTTTATATAGAAATCCGATCGTCATGTTTGGATTGGGTCCATTTTATCTATTTCTTGTATCGAACCGTCTGAATAAAAAGGGCGCAAAAAAGAAAGAACGGATGAATACGTATTTGACAAATGCTGCAATCGTGGCAATTTATGGTCTTTTATGCTTGGCTATCGGATGGCAGGCATTCCTGATGATTCAGGTACCTATGCTTTTTGTAACGGGATCGCTGGGCATCTGGCTGTTTTATGTACAGCATCAGTTCGAAGATTCTTATTTCGAAGAGGAATCTGAATGGGATTACGTGAAGGCTGCCATTGATGGAAGTTCTTATTATAAACTTCCAAAGGTTTTGCAATGGGTAACCGGTAATATCGGTTTTCACCACGTGCATCACCTTAGTCCAAGAGTGCCAAACTATAACTTGGAAAAAGTCCATGACTCAACCCTGCCATTGCAGCAGGCAACGACAATCACCATTAGTTCAAGTTTAAAATCGCTTCGCTTCCGCCTATATGATGAAGAAAACAAGACGTTTGTAAGTTTTAAAGAGATTAAGGAACGTCTAAATGAAACAAAAACTAAGGTGGAAATCAATACTAAACGTTCAAGTCTTCAAGAAAAATAAATCGTTCATCAAAAACCATTCAATTTCCATTGGGTGGTTTTTTGATGAAACTCCTTAGTATATACTAGAGTAAAAAGAAATAGAGGCGGCGCCATGCAAAGTTGGTATCATATCTTTCCGAAAAACACAGGGCTGAGCCCTTATGTCTGGATCATTTTTTGTATCCTTCCTTTTTATTTCATCTTCAAATCCTCTTCGATGTTGGAGATAGTCTTTGGAATCGTCATGATCATTTTGTTTTTCATATCATATGGTCTCTCATTCGTTTCGAAGGGATGGCCCGTATACGTATGGACGGCGATACAAATAATCATTTCCATATCGATGACCATATTTTTCAGCTACATTTACTTTTCACTCTTTTTGGCATTCTTTATTGGGAATGTTCAAAATAAGGTTGGCTTTTTCGTATTATATTCAATCCAGCTATTGGCTACCATCGTGTCTGTCAATATTGGCTTCATCATGAAAGACCCTACCTTCTTTTCGCAATTTCCCTTTATGCTCATTTGTGTGGTAGGCGTGATCCTTCTCCCTTTCAACACGTATAATCGGAACAAACGGGGTATGCTGGAAGAACAATTGGAGGACGCCCATAAACGAATATCAGAGCTTGGCAAAATGGAAGAACGTCAGCGGATTGCCCGTGACTTACATGATACACTTGGACAAAAGCTATCTTTGATTGGCTTGAAAAGTGACCTTGCAGGGAAATTGATCGATTTGAATCCAGAGACGGCCAAGAAGGAAATCAAGGATATCCGGCAAACGGCGAGGACGGCACTCAAGGAAGTTCGTGAAATGGTGTCGGAAATGCGTGGGGCCAAGCTAAGCGATGAAATCATCCGGGTCAAGCAAATATTGAAAGCGGCAGAGATAGAATTCAATTTGGAAGGCACCGCGGAATTGCGAGATACCCCTTTGCTTGTTGAAACGGTTTTGAGCATGTGCTTGAAGGAAGCTGTGACCAATATCGTCAAGCATAGCGGTGCGGACTGCTGTAATATCGTCATCGAAGAATTACAAACAGGGGTGACGATCACAGTACAGGATAATGGAGTGGGACTTTCACATCGATCAGAGTATATTAAAGGAAATGGGCTTCAAGGAATGAAAGAAAGGCTCGAATTCGTTAATGGCAGCCTGGATATTAGATCAACAGATGGAACGACACTGTATATAAGGGTTCCGAATGCTATAAAAAATAATGGATAGGTGGGATTAACCTTGATTCGAATCGTAATTGCCGAAGATCAGCGGATGCTGCTTGGCGCACTAGGTTCCATCCTTGATTTGGAAAGTGACATGGAAGTTGTCGGGAAAGCGAGCAATGGGGAAGAAGCAATGAATCTCGTCAATCAATTAAAGCCGGATATCTGCATAACCGATATTGAAATGCCAGTTAAAACCGGGCTCGATGTAGCGGAGGAGATCAAGGTTCAGGGCCACCAATGCAAAGTCATCATTTTGACCACCTTTGCACGTCCTGGGTATTTTGAAAGAGCAAGAAAGGCCGAGGTAGGCGGATATCTTCTCAAGGATAGCCCTAGTGAGGAACTGGCGAACTCGATCCGTGTCATCATGGATGGGCGGCGCATTTATGCTCCCGAGCTGGTGGATATGGCTTTCGAAGAAGAAAACCCTTTGACTGAAAGAGAGTGCCAAGTGCTCAAATTGATCGCAGATGGTAAGACCACAAAGGAAATCGCAAGCCAGCTTTATCTGACCAATGGAACGGTCCGTAATTATATATCAGTCATCCTTGATAAATTGGATGTAAGCAACCGCGTTGAAGCGATCGTAAAATTCAAGGAAAAGGGCTGGTCAAAGGATTGAACAAAGCGTAAATCCCCTGGAGGCTTTGCAAATCAAAATAGCAAAGTGTCAGGATTGAATTATGGTATATTAATTTCTATTACATAAGGAAAGAGGATGACCATTATGCAAAAGGCTACATTTGCTGGAGGCTGTTTCTGGTGCATGGTGACACCATTTGAAGAACAACCGGGGATTGGGGGAATCGTATCCGGTTATACGGGAGGACATGTTGAAAACCCGACTTACGAGGAAGTGAAGACGGGAACTACGGGGCATTATGAAGTCGTGGAAATCACTTTCGATCCTCAGTTATTTCCTTATGAAAGATTGCTGGAACTATATTGGCAGCAAATCGATCCAACCGACGATGGCGGTCAATTCCATGACAGAGGAAGCCAATATCGGACGGCCATCTTTTATCATGATGAAGCTCAAGAAAAACTGGCCCTTGAAGCGAAAGAAAAGGTAGCGGCCAGCGGGAAGTTCCAGAAACCAATCGTAACGGAAATCCTTCCGGCCCAAACCTTTTACCCTGCCGAAGAGTACCATCAGGGCTATCATAAAAAAAACAAAGATGATTATAAAGCGGACCGTGCGAAATCGGGACGCGATGAATTCATTGGCCAGCATTGGAACGGTGAATGAAATGGATCGGGTGTGTTTTCACATCCGGTTCTTTTTATTGTCTTTTTAAAGGTACAAAAATTAAATTCATCAATTCAGCGGATTTTTATGCGGAGGGGTCAATTTCTCATGATATTTTCATATTTCTTCAGTACACTAAGGGGTAGGTGGTGATGATCATGAATAAGAGAATTTTAATAATAGAAGATGAAGAAAAAATAGCGAGGGTCCTTCAGCTGGAACTTAATCATGAGGGTTATCAAACAGAATCGGCATTTACGGGAAAGGCAGGTCTGGAAAGGGCAGAAGCCGAAGAGTGGGATTTAATCTTATTGGATGTGATGCTGCCCGAGTTGAATGGTATAGAGGTACTAAGGCGTTACCGGAAAAAGAATGGATCGACACCTGTCATCCTTCTGACCGCTAGGGATGCTGTGCCAGACAAGGTCAATGGCCTGGACCATGGCGCGAATGATTATGTAACGAAGCCGTTTGAAATTGAAGAGCTGCTGGCACGAATCCGTGCTTGTTTTCGTACCAATGTAAGGGAGAGCCAATCAGAAGGGGAAGCGGATGAACTGAATATCCACGATCTGAAGCTGAACCTTGGGACTAGGGACATTCACAGGCAAGGCAATAGGATTGAGCTGACTTCACGCGAGTTCGATTTGCTGGTTTATCTTTTGCAAAATAAAAATCAAGTACTTTCAAGGGAGCAAATCCTGACACATGTATGGGGATATGACTTCGCAGGGGATACGAATGTGGTTGATGTGTATATCCGTTATTTGCGCAAAAAGATAGATTATCCCTTTGAGCTGCAGCTCATCCATACTTACCGCGGGGTAGGTTACAGCCTGAAGGAGCCAGTATGAAGATTCGGACGAAAATCCAATCGTATTCCAGTCTTTTTTTAAGCGTCATGCTCATATTGCTGAGTACCATCGTTTTAATCGCCTTCCTTTGGATATCGTTAGAGAGGGAACGGGATCTGCTTGAAGATCAAGCTTCATTAATCGAAGAAAATATCCTGACGAAAGATTTGATTTCCGGTGATTCCGATTTAATGGAGCCGTATATCCCGGACGATGGAATGGTGAGGATATTCGACACGGATGGAAGGCTGGTTAAATCATTTACGGATGAAGAGGACCTCAAGGGGCTTGCGGTTAAATCCATTAACGAGAAAGGATATGATTTTGCCAAAGCTGACGGTGAATATGTATTGACCTACCGTTATCCTTATCCTGATGAGGGGAAGAGACTGGGGATGATCGAGGTCACACAGCCGCAGGATACCCTCCTTGATAATTTATCGACGCTTGCCCTCGTTTTGGGCGGTGCATCCCTTTTTGTCATTCTGTTATCGATTCTTGCCGGTAAGTGGCTGGCCAACCTGATCCTCAAACCGATATCGGTCATGAGCGGAACGATGAAGGATATTGAGAAAAGCGGGGAATTCAAACGAATACCGCTATCGGATCAATCGAAGGACGAGCTGCAGGTGATGGGAGCGGCATTCAACAGGATGATGGAAAGACTGGAGCGGAATTATAACCAACAGCAGCAATTCCTTTCAGATGCTTCGCATGAATTGAAAACCCCGATTACGGTCATCGAAAGCTACTCCTCTCTATTGAAACGCTGGGGAATGAAGGATCAGGCGATTCAGGAAGAGGCAGTGGAGGCAATCCATCATGAAGCCGTCCGGATGAAAAAACTGACGGAACATCTTCTGCAGTCAGCTTCCCAGACGGAACCTTCAGAAGATGTGGAAGGGAAAATAGAACTCATTTCGTTTTGTGAAGGGATTGCCCAAACATTCAGAAGGACGGGAAATCGTGAAATAACGATAGAGTCAGAGTTTAAGGAAATCTATGCAATGACCATTTCCAGTAAGCTTGAACAGGTGATAGTCATCCTATTGGACAATGCAATGAAATATAGTGAATCAAGTATACAGATCATGATAAAACGGCAGGATAATGAAATTGTCATCGGTGTGAAAGATCACGGCGGAGGGATATCACCAGAACATCTCCCACATGTATTTGACCGTTTTTATCGCGTTGATTCATCAAGGGCAAGGAAAACGGGAGGCAATGGGCTCGGGCTATCCATCGCCCGGACGCTTGTCGAGTCATTCGACGGTAAATTGGAGATTCAAAGCGAGGTGGGGGAGGGAACGTTGGTGACTCTTACTCTTTCTCATCAAATTCTAATCTAACGCTCATGTTCATTTCATGAAGGGTGCTTATTATAAGGGTAACAACTTAAAGGAGGAATCATTCATGAAAAAACAGTGGAGTACGATTAAAGAAGGTATCATTCAAAGGAAAAAGGTAATCATGACAGTGTCCATAGCGTCCGTATTGCTTTTCGGCGGTGCTGCTGGAACGGCGGTATATGCAGTCAATAAGGGGAACCTTTCCGAGGATGAGGCTATTAAAATGATTTCAGAAAAACTAGGCGGGGAAGTTACTCAATTTGAAAAGGATTGGGACCAGCCGATGACCTATGAAATGACCGTAAAAACGAAGGAAGGCTATCAAGACGTTGACGTTGATGCTGAAAAAGGAGAGATTCTTTCTCAGGAGATGGAAGACAGTGACGATGAGGATATGAGCACTCAACAAGCCGTGGAAACTGCAAAAGTCAGCAGTGATCAAGCTGAAAAGATTGCCTTGAAAGCGGTGGATGGTCAAGTAACGGATATGGAGCTGGATTCAGAGAATGGCACCCTTGTGTACGAGCTGGAAATAAAACAAGGACTAAAGGAATATGATGTAGTGGTGGATGCCACCACGGGAAAAGTATTGAAAAACCAATTGGATGATTAATCATATGTCATGTCGACAGTAATCCATGATATATGGAGATTGAAATGTATGAAAGGATTTGCCGGGAGGCAGATCCTTTTTTTATTTGCCAAGACAGTCGGGGAAGTGAAGCTTCCAAATCCTTAACAACATATTAGTTCCTGGCTGCAGCATTGTTTGGAGATGGGCTGTTTATACATATAAGAAGGAATTGAAAAGAAGAATCGCGAATAGGGCATTAAGGAATCATATACAATGGAGGAATGACAATGGGAAATTTGGAGAGGGCCCTGTTCTTAAGGGAAAAGAAGGAATTCGAAAAATCCAATCGTATATTGATGGATATGGCAAAGCAAAATCCCGGTGATGCAGTCATACAGTATCAGTGTGCCTGGAGTTTGGATATTCTCGGACTTGAGGGAAAGGCGGTGCCCTATTATGAAGCGGCACTCGAATTAGGTTTGCCGGAGGAGGATGCAAAAGGGGCCTACCTCGGGTTGGGGAGCACATATCGCACCATAGGGGAATATGAAAAATCAAGACGGACATTGGAATCCGGACTGGAGAAGTTTCCTGGGGATAAGGCTTTATTGGTATTCAGGACCATGGCATTTTATAATTTGGGCCAACATGATCTTGCGATGGAATCTCTTTTGAAGATCATTGCCGAAACCTCGAGGGATCAAGAAATACAATCTTATGCTAAGGCGATAGAATTTTATAGTGATAAACTGGATAAAGTTTTCACATAAAATCGTGCTCATCCCCAAACTATCCACAAACCTGTATAAAACCAGTCATTTTTACATAGCCGAAATGAATGAATCAACAAATTTGATGGGGAAATTCTTGCTTTTGCCACTTTTACGGATAAATGAATGTGGATAACCTCGGATTGTGGATAACTTTCCGGTGTTATTCACTACTTTTCCACAGGTAATCCACATATTCACCTTTAATATGAAAAAAACACTGGCGATTAAGTCTCCAGGAATTTTTTATTGTAATGACTTAAGGCTAAAAGGGGATAAATATAGCGATAGCTATGATAATGGATATACAAAAAATCCGCCATTCCCTGGCCTGCAGGATAATCATTGGTCCAGCTTTCTTGTTGACCTGCACGGATGAGGTAGGCAATGCCTTTATCAATCGCGGCTGTCGGCTTTTCTGATGCCGATATCAACGCATCCACAGCCCAGGCTGTATGTGTCAGTGTGCTTGTTCCGAGGGGGATATATCGTTGCTTGATATCACTGTAACAAGATTCACCCCAGCCGCCATCTTCATTTTGAATTTTCTTCAACCAAGTTAAGGCTTTTTGGATGGATGGATGTCCAGTGGCTTGCCCTGCTGCCTTCATGCCGGTCAGTGCAGACCATGTGCCATATAGATAGCAGATGCCCCAGCGCCCATACCAGGAGCCATCACGCTTCTGGTCTTCCAATAGCCAATCCACCGCTCTTTTACTGACTTCTTCCGGCTTTTTCATATTTGTATAGTTCCCCAGGAATTCCAGCGTCCTTCCTGTCAGATCAGCGGTGGAAGGGTCAGTCAGGAGATATTTCGAACCCTCTATAGGAAGAAGCTGCAGCCATTTATGGTCGTTATTCCGTTCGAAGGCTGGAAATCCACCGTCATCATTTTGCATGGAAATCGTGAAGGTGACACCGCGCTGCCAGCTGTCCCGATTATCCGGTTTCTCTTGCAATTGCTTAGCCAGCGCCCTCAGTGAGGCGGTCGTATCATCGACATCCGGATTCATGGTATTCAAATCGGAGAACCCCCAGCCGCCAGGAATTGCATCAGGATTATGGATCAGCCAATCTCCATACATATAATGCTGGCGTGACAGTAAGTACTGATTGGCGGCCTTGACCGTTTTGTCTTTGAAAGGCATTCCCGCTTCTTGAAGGGCGTAGCTTATTAAGGAGGTATTCCAAACATGGGGCGTCGTGAACTGGATATGTGTGTGTCCCTCAATGGAGCAGGCCATCCCCTTCAGACCGGCAATGGCCCTTAGAATCACTGGATCTCTTTTCGAATATCCAATTGAAAGGAGGGCAAAGATCATGAAAAAGGTAGAGCCGAAATAATTGTACAGTGTCCCGTCTGGTTCCAGCCTATCAAGCATGAACCTTTTCGTTGAATCCAAGGCCAAGGAATGCAAATAATCCGGATAACCAATCAAGGTTTTGACGCCTGTTTGAAGTTTGGAAAAGAAGGAACGATATTCTTCGGTACGGTATTCTTCCCACACTTGCTCTTCGGAACTGTCCTCCCTTGTTTGAAATAAATCTTTTAAACTTGGCGTGTCCGGGGTCGTGATCTGAAACTTTTTATGGCCAAGCAATAGCAATGGAATCATATTGACCCGGCCATATACGGAAAGGTCATAAATGCTGACGAAAAAGGTCGGAGGCAGTAAGACCACTTCGAGTGGAATGGGGAATAGGCGCGGCCATTGATATTGACCGGTGACAGTAAGCATCATTTTCGTTAACATTTTGGCCTGTTTGATGCCGCCCTTGGAAAGAATGAAATGTTTGGCTTTCCTCATATGCGGATGATTCTTATTGCGGAGTCCGCTAAAAAGAAGGCCATAGTAAGCCTCGATCGTAACCGTAACATTGCCGTCCTTCTCATCTTGGAATAGTTTCCATGACCCGTTTTCCGTTTGCTTGCTTTCGATTCTTTTTACTAAAGCCTCTATAAGAGGAGTATCTTCCATATCTAGAATTTTCAATAATATGATCATATAGGCATCTGCTGTTATCCCGGTGTCAAAGGGATAATTCCACGAACCATCAGCGGATTGGTCTTGTTTCAAGCGATGAACAAGGCGATTGATTTCCGATTGTACATCTTGGTTCAATGACTTTCCTCCTCTAAAAACACATTTCCGTTTATATGTATATTCAAAACTTGTCGTTGCATTCAAGAAATCATGTCAGGTGCATCGTCCCACAAGAATAAAGGAGGGGGAACTAAAAACGCTTTGGCAATGAAAGCTGCCAAAGCGTCATTTGGATCCTATGCATCATTTAACTGGTAAGGAAGATGACCGCATATAGCGGTAAATCGGCAGTTCTTTTCCTTTGGCAGCCGGGATGAAATTGAATGTCACGTAGCTGTCTATGCCCTCAGGTTCGAGGGCAAGGGAGATGAAGTTGGCATCAGGCTGAGCCATGTCGAAAACATAGCTTCCTTTTGGGAAATCCCGAGTTTTTGAAGTGACGTTGGTCGTGACTTCCCTTGTGGAATGTCCGCTTTCCAGTTCAGCGGAAACTATTAAATCATTGACCCTATAGCTTTCAACAGCTACCTTCATGGGGCTTTTTAATCTTTTCACTTCTACTCCCAATAGCTGAAGTTTCTTGGCGATATTTTTATATTCGGGAGGAAGGATATAGGCTGTCGGACGATCTCTGACAAGGGTAGGGTAGGCATCGGTTGAATCCAGCCAATCGATGGAGGCATCGACCATTTTCGCTTTCGCTAAATCAACTACCGTCAATTTTTGATCCTTAACCAATTTATTTTCGCTGGTGATGACGATTTTATCGTTATCATTTGCTCTTCGCCCTTTTTGCACGATTTCAGTTTCTGCCTGTTTAACGGCCTTTTTAACTTTACTTGCCTGTTCGGCTGTCGTTTTGATAAAGGCTGCCTGTGCTGTAGCTTGTGCAAAAACACGTCGTTTAAAATCGGTACGGCCGATATTGATTCCCCTTGTTTCGATTAAATAGGTCATTGTATTTTTCAAACCGAGGGCGTTTCGGCCAATCCGGGCTTCGGTGCTTCCTTCTGTGGCGGTAAGGACCCCATCATCAGAAGTGGCCAGTGTATAGTAATCGTGATAGGAAAGCTTTTCTTTTTCCAATGTTTTAAAAACATTGGGTAAAAGAAGTTGATCGGAAGCTTTTCGAAGCTGTTCGGGAATATTTAAATTCTTGGCTGAGGAGATGAGTAAATCATAGGAAGCGATCGATCCATTTGCTCCCACCTTTTTCAGGGGGGCGGGATTCACTGTATATTCATGTACATCCAGAATGACTTCCGGTTCATAATCATCGATTGATTGATGAATCGTCTGTACTTCAGGATATTCCACTTTTAAGTAGTCCCTATTCGCATCCATGTCATTTGCGGTAAATCGTTTGAAATAATAAGAGCCATCGGGATTGACCCGTGGAACGATGGCAACATTGACTTTATCGAGGACATCACCAAGCTTGCCTTCAGCCAGCCATTGTGCAAGGACTAATGTTGATTCACCCGATGCGGGTTCATTGCCATGGATCTGACCTTGAATCCAAATCAATGGTTTATGGGAACCCTTAATCGTTCTTTTTGAATCCTTGCTGAAAAGAAGCATCGGGATGTCGCGTCCTTCTGTGGATTTACCTATCGTCTTGACCTGGATGTTCTTGTTTTTATGGGCGAGGGACTTGATATGATCAAACATTTCTTCCTGGCTCGTAAAGGCGATCTTGTTTTGTTTAAAGGCAGGGGTCTTGAAAGAAACATTAGGGTCAGGGAAAAGGTGGGAGAGGTTATCTGGTTGAATGTAGCTTGGACCATTTCCATAATAAGGGGTGAATTCTTCGGCTTCGGCTAAGGGGCCAGGCAATCCAGTGACGAGACCTAGTGTTACGACTGATACAATAGTAGGAATGATTTTTTTCATGGACGTCCTCCTGTCTATCTTTTTCCATAAATTATCATATATTAAACTATTTATACAGTGAAAACGTATGAAATAGTGAAAAATAGGAAGTAACGACTAGATTAATGATTCCATGGTAAAATTCGCAATCCTTTTAATAGATGTTCATCACCTGTATTCTATATAATTACAGGTGGAAAGTCATAATGATACAGATTAAGCTATTTGCTTAACCCGTATCATTTCAATTCATCATATAACTTATTTAAAAGATCCTGTGAATCTTCGCCACTCATTATCTGGCCGTTCACTTTCGCATAGGGGGTTTTCTTACAAAGTTTACACTCACTCAAACATTCATATTCCTTATATTGAATCCTTGGATTCTCTAAGAACTTACCATAATCGGCAATTGTTTGTTCATTAAGGAAGCGGTCAAGATTATTTTGGCAAAATTCAATCTGGATTTTCGCCTTTTTTGAGAACACTTTGGATAACAAGTTTTTCATCATATCGCTTCTTTCATTATAAGAGTAAATATTTGTTATTTTGATTTTATCACTTCCTGAAATGAAATGCATGGTTGGTTCATCCGAATTCATTACAATTGGACTATCGGGAGAATATCAAGTAATTCCCTTGTATATATTGACACATGTCCCAGAAATGATAGAATAAGAATAGATGATAATGAATCTCATTATCACGAATGGAAGATCCTTGTAACTATTGCAACTTAATGAGTCCCATTTCAATAGGTGACTTAATGATAGTCTTTATTCAAATATATTTAATTAAAAATATTATCGCTGTATTAAAGTGAGATAGGAAGAGTAGGAAATGTAGATGAAGATAAGATATTTAGTCATGGCGTTAATTGTTCTATCGTTTACGTCATTATTCATTGGTGTAAAAGATATTACCCCCCTGGATTTATTGAATCTAAGTGATGATAAAGTGCAAATCATGCTGCAAAGCCGTTTCCCTAGAATGGTGACCATAGTCATTGCCGGTATCGTAATGAGTATAAGCGGTCTGATCATGCAGCAATTGAGCCGCAATAAATTTGTGTCCCCGACGACTGCCGGTACTATGGACTCTGCAAGGCTGGGACTTCTTCTTGCCATTATCATTTTTCCATCGGCAGCACTTATTGAGAAAATGGCATTCGCTTTCATATTCGCTTTGGCAGGTACATTCTTGTTCATGAAAATTCTTGATCAAGTGAAATATAAGGATACGATCTTCATTCCATTGGTTGGTTTGATGTTTGGTAATATCGTAGGATCGATCTCGACTTTCTTTGCCTATAAATATGATTTGATTCAAAGCCTCAACACATGGATGAATGGTGATTTCTCGATGATCATGTCGGGAAGGTACGAACTTATATATCTGAGTATCCCGCTAGTCATTCTCGCATACTTCTTTGCCAATAAATTCACTGTGGCAGGGATGGGAGAGGAGTTTGCTATCAATCTAGGACTCAATTATAAGTTTATAGTCAATTTTGGATTGATCATCGTGGCATTATCCTCCACTGTCGTTTTGTTAACGGTGGGAACGATTCCTTTCATAGGATTGATCGTACCAAATATTGTATCCCTTTACCTTGGTGACAATTTGAAAAAGAGTCTTTCTCATACAGCATTGCTAGGGGCAGTCTTCCTATTGATTTGCGATATTCTGGGCAGGATCCTTATATATCCATTTGAAATCCCGATCGGACTCGTGGTTGGTGTGATAGGAAGCGCCGTATTTATCTATCTGATACTGAGGAGAAAGGCATATGAATAATAAAAGTAGGATCATTATATTGGCTGTTCTTGCAGCTGCTTTAACGGCAGGTTATATCTTTTGGGACCTTGGCCCGAATTGGGATTATGCACTGCCGAGAAGGGTCATAAAAATCATCGCCATCATCGTGGTTGGCTGTGCAATTGCTTTTTCAACAGTGATTTTCCAGACGGTCACGAATAATAAAATCCTGACGCCAAGCATTTTAGGGTTGGACTCCATGTATATGCTGATTCAAACGGGAGTCATTTTCATCTTCGGTTCAACACATATCATGATCATGAATAAAAATCTCAATTTCCTGATTACACTAGCGGCCATGCTCATTTTTGCAAGCCTGCTGTTCAAGTTCATGTTCAAGAAAAACCGCAATATTTACTTCCTATTGCTGATCGGTATCATCTTCGGAACCTTATTCGGCAGCATGTCTTCATTCATGCAGGTATTGATTGACCCGAATGAATTCCAAATCATTCAAAATAAAATGTTCGCCAGCTTCAATAATGTCAACACGGACCTGTTAACGTTAGCTATTATCCTCATGATTGCGGCAATGATATATTTCATGAGATTTTTGAAGTATTTAGATGTCATGTCCCTAGGGAGGGACCAAGCCATAAACTTGGGTGTGGATTATGATTTTGTCACGAAGCGGGTTTTAATCGTCGTTACGGTTTTAATTTCCATTTCGACTGCCTTGATCGGTCCAATCACGTTCCTTGGATTGCTTGTTGCAAATGTGGCTTATCAATTCATTAAGTCCTATCAGCATAAACATATCCTCCCGGGTGCAATGCTGATCAGTGTGATTGCCTTGGTCGGCGGCCAATTCATTGTAGAGAGGATCTTTACGTTTTCCACGACCTTAAGTGTCATCATCAACTTTGTCGGCGGTGTCTATTTCATCTATCTTCTATTAAAGGAGAATAAATCATGGTAGAAGTGAAAAATTTATTCAAAAAATATAATAATAAAACGGTTGTCGAGGATGTTTCCATCGAAATAATGAAAGGGAAAATCACATCCTTCATCGGTCCCAATGGAGCGGGTAAAAGTACCGTCCTTTCGATGATCAGCCGTCTCATTACCCGGGATTCAGGAGAAGTCCTTATCGAGGGTAAGGATATGGGGAAATTCAATAGCAATGAACTTGCGAAAAAGATTGCCATCTTAAAGCAGGCTAACCACATCAATATCCGTTTAACGATTCGTGAACTGGTCGCCTTTGGCCGTTTTCCTTATTCACAAGGAAAGCTGACGAAAGAGGATTGGAAATACGTCGATGAAGCGATTGAATATATGGAACTTGCTGACATGCAGGATAAGTTTCTTGACCAGCTGAGCGGCGGGCAGCAACAGCGGGCCTTCATTGCCATGGTCATTGCTCAAAACACGGAGTATGTGCTTCTTGATGAACCCCTGAACAATCTTGATATGAAGCATTCCGTCCAAATCATGAAGGTATTGAGGAGATTGGCCGATGAATTGGGGAAAACGGTCATCATCGTCATTCATGACATTAATTTTGCATCCTGTTATTCCGACTATATCGTCGCATTGAAGGATGGCAAGGTTGTTCATAATGGACCTACCGAACAAGTCATCAATTCCAATGTATTAAAGGAAATTTATGATATGGATATTGAAATCCAAAGTATCAATGACAATAAGATCTGTGTGTACTTCACGTAAGACAATTCCATTCGGTTTTAAATTACTTCAGTATTCGTAGCCGTCCAGAAATCACCTCGTACGCTTCTTAGGCAGCTAAGAGTTGGCGGGCGCCCAAGACCTTAGCCGCCTCCTGTTCATCTGGCAGGGAAAGTGTTGAAGGTGAACTATGTGATGGTGAGGATTCAATATGTAATTTTAAATAAAAATTTTTTTGAGGTGACCATAATGATTAAGAAATTATCCTTGCTGCTTTTGGTTGCAATGCTGGCTGTAGTGGCTGCTGCTTGTGGATCAGATAAGGAAAAAGAAGAATCAAGCGCGAAAAAAGAAAGTGCTAAAAGCGAAGAAATTACAGTTAAGCATCAACTAGGCGAAACGAAAGTAAAAACAAACCCTGAAAAAGTAGTTGTATTCGATATGGGTGCTCTTGATACTCTTGATAAATTGAATGTGGAAGTGGCAGCTGTTCCTCATGATGGCCTTCCAAAATACCTTTCTAAATATAAAGGTACAACTGAAAATGCCGGCGGATTAAAAGAACCTGACTTCGAAAAAATCAACGAAATCGCTCCTGATTTAATCCTTATTTCTGGCCGTCAATCTGAAGCATATAAAGAATTAAGCAAAATTGCCCCTACTGTTTTTGTGGGTGTAGATACAACAAAGTATATGGAATCATTTGAAGAGAACGTAACACTTTTAGGCAAAATCTTCGATAAAAAAGACGAAGCAGCTAAAGAATTGGCAAGTGTTGAAGAAAACATTAACGCTTTGAAAGAAAAAGCCCCGACTGACAAAAATGGTTTAATCGTTCTTGCCAGCGGTGGAAAAGTAAGTGCTTACGGACCGGATTCAAGATTTGGAATCATCCATGATGTATTCGGAGTACCTGCAGTAGATGATAAATTGGAAGTATCGACACATGGTCAAAGTATTTCTTTCGAATATATTGCTGAAAAGAATCCTGACTACCTATTCGTTGTAGACAGAGATGCGGTTGCCGGTGATGGAGCTGCAGCAAAAGAAACGATTGAAAATGACATTGTAAAAAATACAAAGGCATTTAAAGAAGGTAACATCATTTATCTAGACCCTAACTACTGGTACTTATCAGGCGGCGGTTTAGAATCTGTTGACGCAATGGTTAAAGAAGTTTCAGAAGGCATTAAGTAATGTAAATATGATGAAAGAAAATCCTGTCCTCGATCGAGGGGCAGGATTTTTTATTTTTTATAATAAAGCTGGATGAAACAAATATACTAACAAAGGGGAAGAAAAGAATTTTTGCAAAACACAGGTAAGCTTATAATAAGGCGCCCACAACCCATTTAAGGGGGAATGGAAAGGACAAAGGTCTATATTCCGCCTGTTGCCGCTGCTATAGCTTATATGGGCTGCAATCGTCAGAAATTGACCCTTTAGCCAAAATGAAGAATTCAGTTTCTTCCTATTATACTGTCTTTTGCATCCTTTCCGGTTCCCGGAGGGATTTTAAATCATAATTTATGTTAAATTTGGGAAATTGCATCTATTATGGATGATAAAAATAATATGATCTCCACTTCAAATTATTGGGGAGAATTCGGTGGATTAATATTTTTCAGGAAAAATTATTTGAAAAGCTTAATAAAAAAGCCGGGGGGGAATGATGTCGATACTTCGTGCAATCCATTTGTTATTTTATGGAATTTAAGGGTGACTGGACGCTTATAATTAAAAGGTTAAACTTTTACAGGCACGGGGTATCAAAAGTGCGGATGAGAAAAGCATCCATGTATCCGGCAATCCATTTTAAACTGTCGAATTATCGGGAAAAAAATCCTTGGATATAAGCATAGCTTCAATAATTGAAGGTTTATATCTTTACATATTTTGTAATGTGCTGGTTTTTTTATAAAGAGTCGTTTATAATGGTAAAAGCCTGAAGGACGTTAAAATATTTAGTGACTGCCATCCGAAGTCACACCAAAAAATTACGGTAATATTTATTGGATTAAGACGTGCAGTTCCTATATATTTGTTATAGGTGCGCTGAACATTCGAGACGGGCGAAACTCTGTTATTTTTTCAAAGGCTTGTTCATAAGCTAAAGAAGTGTTCTGGATAATAGTTATGGATGTGACAAAAGGTGGTTTTCACAATCTTGACTATCCAAGTGAAAGAATGCTATTATAAGGTTTCCGATTTTCCGTCTTTTGTAAGTTTGTAAAAATTTATATAAATAAACCACTAGATTAATAGAGGTGAAAGCATGAATAATTTTCTTAAAAAAAGCCGGCATTTATTTGCAAATAACATACTAGGCTTTTTCTTTATTGCGGTAGTCTTGTTTTGGATAAAAACGTATATTGGATATCGAGTTGAATTTAACTTAGGTATTGAAAATGGCCTGCAACAGTTCTTACTGTTTATAAATCCGATTAGTTCAGCCATTTTATTCTTTGGCTTGGCACTATTGGCTAGAGGCAAAAAATCGTTTAAATGGATCATCAGGTTGAACCTATTGATGTCCTTATGGTTATTCTTCAATATTGTATACTACCGGTCATTTACCGATTTCATTACATTGCCAACCTTGACGCAAGTGCAAAACGCCGGGGATTTGGGGCCGAGTATTTTAGAATTATTTAAAGGCCATGATGTATTTTATTTCCTTGATACGGTTCTTTTGATCCTGTTGTACAGATTCAAAGACTTTAAAGTGGAAGACTTTAAAGTCAAACGCCGTACAGTTGGAATGGTTTACCTAGCGGGACTTGCAATTTTCGCCATCAATTTGGGACTTGCTGAAAAGGATCGCCCGCAATTGTTATCAAGAACATTCGACCGGAACTATATCGTCAAATACTTGGGCATGTTCAACTATACGGTTTATGATGCCGTTCAGAATACTAAAACATACGCCCAGCGTGCGACTGCAAACAGCACGGATATCGCCGAAGTCGTCAACTATACGAAGGCAACAAGCGCTGAGCCGAATCCTAAGTATTTTGGTGCAGCCAAAGGCAAGAATGTCATCTACCTGCATTTGGAATCGATGCAGAATTTTCTTATCGATTATAAGTTGAATGGGGAAGAAGTAACTCCATTTTTGAACTCACTTGCACATGATAAATCAGATTTCATGCACTTTGATAATTTCTTCCATCAAGTAGGCCAAGGGAAAACGGCGGATGCCGAATTCATGCTTGAAAATTCCCTGTTCGGCTTACCACAGGGGGCAGCATTCACAAACCGTTCCCAAAATACGTATCAAGCAGCGCCAGCTATTTTAGGAGAACAAGGATACACATCCGCTGTGTTCCATGGTAATTACAAATCTTTCTGGAACCGGGATAATATGTATAAGTCTCTAGGTTTTAATCAGTTCTTCGATGCAAACCATTATAATATGGAAAATAAAGAGGAAGTACTAAGTTATGGATTAATGGATAAGCCGTTCTTTAAGGAATCGATTCCAATGTTAGAAACGCTTAAACAGCCTTTCTATACAAAATTCATAACGGTATCCCATCATTTCCCATATGCGATGGACCAGGAAAAAGCAACAATCGGTAAGCATACGACAGGCGATGCTTCCGTTGATAGTTACTTCCAAACTGCACGCTATGCCGATGAGGCGCTTAAAGAGTTTTTCGATTATCTGAAGGAATCCGGTCTATATGATAACTCGGTAATCGTTATGTATGGTGATCATTATGGTATTTCCGAAAACCATAAAGAAGCCATGTCAAAAGTGCTTGGCAAGGATGTTGGCGCATTTGAGAATGCCCAATTGCAACGTGTACCATTATTGATTCATGTTCCAGGTGTTGAAGGCGGGGAAATGCACCAATACGGTGGACAGATTGACCTTCTCCCGACTTTATTGCATCTGTTAGGAATTGAATCTAAGGATTATGTACAATTCGGTTCCGATTTATTGTCAAAAGATCATAATGAAGTGGTGCCTTTCAGGAATGGTGATTTTGTAACACCGGATGTCACTTCCATTAAAGGGAAATACTACGATACTAAAACGGGAGAATTGGTCGAGGAAAATGATGCCATCCTCAATTATAAAACGAGAGCTGAAACGATGCTCAATTTATCCGACCAAGTAGTGAATGGCGACTTACTTCGTTTCTATACTCCAAACGGCTTTAAACCGATTGATCCAGCTGATTATGATTACACATATGATGAAGAAGGTTCTAAGGAAGAAAAGTCCGATAAATAAGGCTAATGAAAGAACAGGCAGGAAGCCATCGCTTCCTGCCTGTTTTTTTTATGCGTCATCCTTTATTGGTCATCATGGCAATATACTTTCTGATTTCATCAGGCTTCCCTGCATATTTTTCAGCACGCTGATCGTCTTTCATGATTTTATCCTTGGCTTTGACCAGGATTTCTTCACCCTTATCTTTGGGCACGACCACTACTCCATCTATGTCCCCTATGATGATGTCCCCTGGATATACGGTGACACCTCCACATGATATGGGCACATTGGTTTCTCCTACCCCTGCCTTGCCGCTTGAGGCAACCGTCGCCCCTTTGCTGAATACAGGGAAATTCAATTCTTTAATGGCTTCAAGGTCGCGAATGACCCCATCGACTACGAGGCCGCCTATTTCCATGGTCTGCATCATGCCGACAACAAAGTCTCCTGCTATTGCCCGGTATGTATCACCCTTGCTGTCAACGACAATTATATCCCCAGGCTTGGCTTCACCGATCGCTTTTAACACAGCAGAATTATCACCGACGGGAATCTTTACGGTCAAAGCTCGTCCGGCCAAACGAAATTCTTCCTTTAAGGGTTTTATTGCCGAATCAAGATTGCTTAACCCTTCCATTGCATCTGAAATCGCCGTGGTGGGCAAATTCCTGAACTGTTGAATAAGATTATCCATGACTATGATTCCTCCTTTAGAGTAAATGAATATCGCCTAATTATACACAAATTTCTTAATTTTCTAATAGTTTTCAGCTTGATAAAATGGTAAGTGTTGTTCTGTCTGTTCACCGGTTCATAACCGAACTGCGAATTTTTAAGAAATGAAGGCACCATTTTTCATTTTTAATAGGATGTGCTTGAAGGAGTGATGAATATGCCATGGCAACAAAAAATAAGCTATTTAATAGGTCAGCCTGTTGGGATTTCATTAACGAATGGACAAGGGACGTCAGGTGTTTAGTGTGGTACTTCAGGTGAAAAGCTTCTTGTGAATATATGTATCAAGCACAATTCGCCTTAAAACAATACGATTTTTATATGATTCAGGATATAAATGCATTTCCACCCTGTCAGAACACACAACCATTAAATTAATGAAAAGACCGATGGGGCTTCAGGCTTTTGATAAACTCGATGAAAATCGAATTTGTCTAAAGTTATTTTACGGTTTGTACAATTTGAACGTTGAACTTCTGGTAGCCTCCTCTGCGGCTTCTGTGCCTGCCGGTTCTTTCTGGACGCGCATTTCCGCAGGAGTCTCGCACACCTGCACCAATTGTTTTAACTCTTTGACAGAACCCTTTTGCCTACAGTCTTGATTGGTTGATTAAAACTTAAGGTGATTGCTCAACCCTTCCATTGCATCAGAAATCGCCGTAGTGGGCAAATTCCTGAACTGTTTTGTAAACTAATAGTTTTCTGTAGTATGGTAAATGTAGTGTAATTAACATCTGAAGGGGGAGGGAAGCTCAGCTGTCACAAGGGGGTTAAAGGCAAATTCCGTTTTAATCAATCGATTGATTAAACTTTGAAGAGATTGAAATCCAGGATAGGAACAGTCCTAGCAATATTAATGGTCGGGCTTCCATGGCAGTTTGATCCGTACAGGAGAACATTCTTCTGAAGCAAGGGTAGAATGCTGGTGCATATCCTCGGTTTTTATCTGATCTGGATGGGGGTGTCAGCGAAGAAATCCATAACACAGCCAGTGTGCAGGGGATACTTGCAATCTTCAAAGCAGGAGCAGAATCAAGACAGATGTTGCCAATGTAAGCCAAAGGGGGCTGAAAACTTCTGGATGAATGATTAAAAAAATGATTCCTGCAATCGTGGCAGCCTGCTGTATGGTCATATGTCTAATGAAGTGGATTCCAGCTTTAAAACAGGCTTTAAGAAGAGGCATTTGATTCATTTTCATTCCTCCTTTTACTTTCAATAATATGACCAGGCATAAAAGAAAATACATGGGGATTCGTTTTCTGCTCAATTATTACGGGTATAGTAAAGGTAAAATAAAAGGAGGAATCTAGGTGATCATTGTATATATTAGTCTTGCCCTCTTTATCGGATCGATTATTTATTTAGCGTTTTTTGCTTTTAAAACATTTAAGGATTCCAAACCGACAATTGAAAATGTGACTCAAACCGTTACACGCATCCAGGCCAAAGCGGACCAGATTAAATCGGAAACGGACCAACTCGCCATGACACAGCAGGAAATCACTGAAGATGTTGAATATAAAAAAGAGGCTGTCCAATATACGGTTGAGGCGGCTAAAGAAATACCTGAACCCTTTAAGAATATTTGGTTTTCAATAAAAGGTGACAAGTGGAAGCTTAGAAACAGAAGCGATGCATAAGTGTTTGACCGATCTGAAATGTACATGATATAGTATGGAAATACTATGTTTCTAGGGTTCCTCGGTTGAATGTTACCGGAATGGTCCAAGAGAAACGCGCAGGAATCTGCGTACACGGAGGGAAAAAAGCCCGGGAGGTTATGAAAGATGACCTCCCGGGCTTTTTCTGTAATTGGAGGGGAAAAAGATGGCTTGGATTCAATTGGTGATTGCAGGATTATTTGAAGTGGTATGGGCGACAAGTCTAAAGTATACCGAGGGTTTTACGAAATTATTACCTTCTATCATAACGATTGCTGGCATGGTTATTAGTTTTTATTTTTTGTCATCGGCGATAAAAACTCTGCCTATGGGAACAGCGTATGCAATCTGGACGGGAATAGGGGCTCTTGGGGCTGTTCTGGTAGGCATCATCGTTTTTAACGAGCCTAAGGATGCGATGCGATTGGTATTCGCCGGTTTTATTTTGGTTGGAATTATCGGCTTGAAGGTCACCTCTTCTGAATAATCTGCCCACTCCTCGCAAATAGTAATGTTAAATGAATTTTTGAGGAGTGAAGATATGAATTATAAAGCGATAGTATCAAGTGTAATGATGGCTTTAGTGATTACAGGTTGTGGAACGAATGATAAAGAAGGTGCCAGTGAAAATCTTGGCCTGAATCGTACTCATCAGGATAATTTGGATAATCCGATGAATGTAAGCGACACAAGGCAAAATGTCAATAATGACAATAATGATAATGGCGTAAACGGTATGAGGGTCTCCGAGGAAATCTCAAATCGAGTCGAAGCTTTGAAGGAAGTAAGTAACGCAAAGGTCATCGTGACTGAAAATAATGCCTATGTAGGCGCAGTATTAAAAGACGGCGGAGATAAGGATATCTCGAATGACCTTAAAGAAAGGGTTGCTGATGCAGTAAGGGGAGCGGATCCATCTGTAGACCAAGTTTATGTGTCGGCAAATCCGGACTTTGTTCAAAGAATGGATAGGTATGCGAATGATATCGAGAATGGAAAACCTGTTGAAGGATTTGCTGAAGAGTTCCGTGAACTTGTAACACGGATCTTTCCAAGTTCAAGATAATTGGGAAATTAAGGAGTGGAGACTTATCCGGTGGATCCCGGATAGGTCTTTTCCTATTTTTAAGATATCTGTGGAACATGACTAACTTTAAATAGGGTGGTTACAATAATCGAATGAACGAAAAACTTGTATGGGGGGTGGGGTGGTGAGGTTATTTAAGGGCAAGAGGGAAATGGATTCAGGATCCTTTCAGGTTACTTCCAAGGATTTTCAGGAACTCCTTAAAAAGTTTAAAGCATCTGATGATTTCCTTACCTTCCAATTCCCGAATGATGATGGCTATATCATCTCCTACTTCAATTCACTGGTCAGTGTACAACAGCTCCATGAACAAGTATTGGCGGTCATGTCGAATCAGCCAAAGAAGGTCCTTAAGCAACTAAAAGGCGATATTCCGATGGAAGATATGAAATTGACGGCTGATTTAAAAGACATTCAAAGATTGGTTTTGGCAGGATCGATCATGATTCAATACAAGCAAGATGATGAAATGTGTTTGCTCATTCCGTGTGTTCACAGTGTGAAAAGGCAAATTTCCACACCTGAGTCAGAGTATACGGTCGTTGGATCCAAGGAGGCGTTTGTTGAATCGCTTGATTCGAATTTGAATCTGATTCGTAACCGGTTGCCCACTCCTGAATTGCAGTCCAAGGAATTTAGGGTCGGGAGCATTTCGCAAACAAGGGTAGCGGTACTTTACATAGATGGGGTGGTAAATCAACAGAACATCAAGACGGTCATACAGAGAATAGAAGATATAGAATATGATACAATCGTCGATATTTCGTTCGTAAGCCAGATGATCACGGATAATCGGAATTCGATGTTCCCGCAATTGATTGATACGGAGCGGCCTGATCATCTGGCCAGTGTATTATCGGAAGGGAAAATAGGGATCATGCTGGATGGATCTCCTCATGCATTGGTTGGTCCCAATACCATCATTTCATTCTTCTCGTCATTTGAAGATTATTTTCAAATTTGGAATCTCGGCACTTCATTCCGTTTGATTCGGCTTTTCGCCGTTCTGTTTTCCGTTTTGTCATCACCTTTGTATGTGGCCGTTTTAACCTATCATTATCAAGTGATCCCAACGGATTTGCTGCCAATCTTAATATCATCCAGGGGAGTGATCCCTTTTCCGCCGATCTTGGAAGCGATCGTGCTGGAAGGGACGATCGAATTGCTGAGGGAAGCGGCGGTCAGGCTGCCTGCCAAGGTTGGCTCCACCATCGGTATTGTTGGCGGTATAGTCATCGGTACAGCCGCTGTGGAAGCGGGATTTGTCAGTAATGTCTTGTTGATGCTTGTCGCTTTGGCTGCCTTGGCTTCATTTACGGTGCCGATTTACCAAATCAGCAATACGATTCGCCTTATCCGCTTTCCCTTTCTAATTGCTGCCCAGTTATACGGACTGTTTGGAATAGCTTTATGCAGTGCATTCATTTTAAGTCATTTATTGAAATTGACTTCGCTTGGCAGTCCTTATTTAGACCCGCTGTACCCGTTAAGAATTCATGACTTTAAAGATAGTCTGATTCGCCTCCCTTTTTCAAAGCAGAAAAAACGCCCGCAGTTTCTACGGACGGAAAATCCACTAAGGATAAGGAAAGAGGCGGAAAAACGAAACACCCGTAATGATATCGATGAATAAGGAAGTAGAAAGCGGTGAGAAGGAATGGAAGTCAAACCAAATGAAACAAAACAAATATCTCCATTTTTTGTTTTTTTCCTCATGCCCGGCATGCAGATTGGAGTAGGGATATTGGGGTTTGAACGGATCATAGCGAAAGAGGCTGGCCAAGACGCATGGATATCGGTCCTGATATCAGGGTTAATCATAAATGTTCTGCTTTGGATGTGTTTCAAGCTTTTGGGCAGGGGCCCCCAAACTCTTGATTTGGTTGCCATCCACAAGGATTTGTTCGGTAAATGGGTCGGAAATGCTTTCAATATTTTATTCATCTTCTACTTTATCATGATTTCCATCATTCTTATCAGGACTTATTTAGAAGTCATTCAGGTTTGGATGTTCCCTGGTGTCAATGTCCTGATGCTGATAACCATCATCCTTATTCTCGTGTATAACTTTGTGGAGGGAGGTTTCAGGGTCATTACCGGTTTTTGCATAATCGGCCTTATTATCGCATCGCCATTATTCCTTTTGAATTATTTCCCTTTGAAGTACGCCCACTTTGAAAATTTGGGTCCTTTGCTTGACCATTCTTTTTTGGAAATCATGAAGGCATGTAAGAAAATGACCCTGAATTACCTTGGTTTTGAATTAATCCTCATTTATTATCCTTTCATTAAAAATCGTGAAAAATCTCAAAAGTGGGCCCACTTAGGGGCGTTGTTCACTATGGTGATATATGTAGTATCCATACTTGTCTCATTAGCCTACTATCATCAAGATCAGCTGAAAGATGTAATTTGGGCAACTTTGACGTTATGGAAAATTGTAGACCTTCCATTCATTGAAAGGTTCGAATACATAGGGATTTCCGTTTGGCTGTTCATGGTGCTGCCGAATGTTTGCCTAGGGGTTTGGGCAGCAAGCAGGACAGCGAAAAGAGTATTCGGATTTAGACAAAAAAAGATGATGGTTCTCATTCTGATCATCATCTTGGTTTTCTGCATTTTTTTGGATAACCGCTATAGGATCGATAAGTTTAACACGATCAGTTCGCAAATTGGTTTTTATATCGTTTATTTGTATCTTCCCCTCTTATTCATATGGCAGTCGATCGTCTATAAAGTCAGGGGGCATAAATCATGAAAATCAAACTTCTCTTATTAACATTAGCGAGCTTTTTGATGACGGCCTGCGGCGTGGAAAAGCAAATATTAGAAGATATATTAATTGCTGAAGTCGTAGGTTATGATGATGCCGGAGACAAGAAAATCAAAGGTACGGTCGTGGTCAGCGTTCCCCAGCCTGGGGAGGAAGCAGATCTGGGAAAAGAAGTATATGAAGCGGACTCCCATGATATAAAGGCGGCCCGCCAGCAGGAAAATGCAAAAACACCATACCCGATTGTCGGCGGGAGACTGACAGTCACTCTATATGGTGAGGAATTGGCAAGTAAGGGATTGAATGATTATGTCGATACATATAGGCGTGACCCAATGGTGGGAAGGGATTTGTATTTAGCGGTCGTTCATGGCAAAGCGGAGGATGTAGTTAAAATGGAGCCGAAGTTGATTAAAACTCCAGGGGTTCAAGTGAAGGAGCTGATCGAACAGAATGTAAGGACCAATTTGCCTGATGTAGATCTTCACAGGTATTTATATGCGTGTCATGGTAACGGGATCGATCCGGTCTTGCCCTTATTGGAAACTACAGGAGATCAAATACGGGTAAGGGGAATCGCCTTGTTTAAAAAGGATCGTTATATTGGTAAATATATACCTTATGAAGAAGGCTTCTTATATAAGGTCCTTAGTGAAAATTTTAAGCTGGGGAGTTATGGAATTAAATGGAAGGAAAATGACTTTACCGATATCAATAACGTGGAGTCACGTGTCCATTATCATATTTCGAATGCCAATCAAGACCCTAAGGTCAGGATTGAAGTGAAAATGAAAGCGAGTCTGCTAGAGGTCCAAGGCTATGATTTGGGCAAAGAGGTCGACCTGAATAAAATAGAGGCCAGGGCCGAGCGGGTCATTGGTAAAAAATTAAATGAGATGGTAACCATGTTTCAGGAGAACCATATAGATCCGCTTGCACTCGGTGATCATGCTAAAAGTAAAACAAGAAATTTTGATCAAAAGCATTGGGAGGAGACATATCCCGATGTTCCAATCGAGGTCGATCTGGATATTGAAATGATTCAAACGGGAATAGCTGAATAAAAGTAGAATATTCTGGAGTTCCCCCCTTTATAATAGGGTATTGGTGTAAGGGTTGTGTCAATGCGGCTAAAAAGGGGGAAAAGCATGGACAAAGCATGGTGGAAAGAGGCAGTTGTGTATCAAGTGTATCCAAGGAGTTTTATGGATAGTGATGGCGATGGTATTGGTGATATAAACGGGATTTTGATGAAGCTCGATTATTTACAAGAGCTGGGTGTGAACGTGATATGGCTATCACCAGTTTATCAATCTCCCAATGATGACAATGGGTACGATATCAGTGATTATAAAGCAATCATGGCTGAATTCGGGACCATGGCTGATTTCGATAGGTTGTTGAAGGCCGTTCATGAACGTGGAATGAAGATCATGATGGACCTCGTGGTCAATCATTCTTCAGATGAACATCCATGGTTCGAGGAATCCCGATCCTCAAAGGATAATCCGAAACGTGATTATTATATTTGGAAACCTGGCAGGAATGGAAAAGAGCCAAATAATTGGGAGTCGATTTTCAAAGGTTCAGCATGGGAATATGATGAAAGAACCGATGAATATTATTTACATTTATTCAGCAGGAAACAACCGGATTTAAACTGGGAGAATCCTAAGCTCCGTGAAGAAGTCTACAGCATCATGACTTGGTGGCTGGATAAGGGTGTCGATGGCTTCCGGATGGATGTCATCAATTTCCTTTCAAAAGATCAAAGCTACTCAGATGGATCCGTTCATCATGAGAAGCAGTATGGTGATGGAAGCCCCTTTTTCCTGAATGGCCCGCGCATACATGAGTTTCTGCAGGAAATCAATCAACGGGCCCTTTCTGGGCATGACGTGATTACGGTTGGGGAGATGCCAGGCGTCACGCCGGAGGAAGCGCAATTGTTCACAGGTAAAGATCGTGGTGAGCTACATATGGTCTTTCAATTCGAACATATGGATTTGGGGAAGGGACCAGAAGGGAAATGGAGTAACGATAAATGGAAGCTAACCGATTTAAAGCGAATCCTCTCCAAGTGGCAGACTGGTTTGGAGAGGGATGGCTGGAACAGTTTATACTGGAACAACCATGATCAGCCCCGGGTTGTCTCGAGGTTTGGTAATGATGGAAAATATCGTATTGAAAGCGCAAAGATGCTTGCCGCTTGTCTTCATATGCTGCAAGGTACACCTTATATATATCAAGGGGAAGAGCTGGGCATGACCAATGTTGCATTTGAAAGCATCGATGAATACAGGGATATCGAAACATTGAATTCATATGACGAACTCGTCCATTCACATGGATGGTCAAAAGAGCGGATGATGTCAGCCATCCACGCCCGCAGCCGGGATAATGCGAGGACACCGATTCAGTGGAATGACTCCCGGAACGCAGGATTCACGAACGGGACCCCTTGGATTAAGGTTAATCCCAATTTTCCCGAGATTAATGCAGAAAAGGCTTACAATGATCCGAATTCCATTTTTCACTTTTATAAAAAGCTTATCCAACTGCGCAAGGAACATGATATCGTCGTTTATGGCCGTTTTGAACTGCTGTTGCCGGATGATGAACGAATATTTGCCTACACGAGATCGTTTGAGGAAGAGAAGTTATTGGTGCTATGCAACTTTAAAGAAGAGCAGGCCTCTTATACTTTGCCTGAAGAGCTGCATGCACATTCTGCCACAAAGCTGATCGGCAATTATGGTCAGGAGGAAGAAGGAATCTCCAGCAAACCCCTGCAACCATATGAATGCCGTGTTTATCATTTGAAATGAAAAAAGGACCTGTCCTTCTCCGGTTAGGGAAGAACAGGTCCTTTGCGTATTATTTTGATTTAAGGTCACATTCCTCTAGCGGAATGATTTTCGTTTTATGCTTAATTTTATAGCCGAACCATAGGACGAAAAATAGAATCAAGCCAATGTAGGAAACGAACATTGAATTCCAGTCGATCCCATCGCTGCTGAAAGCCTGATAGCCTTGTCCGATGATAATGATAATACAAAGGACAAGTGCGAATATAGGCCCGAATGGGAAGCCTTTTGCCCGGAATGGTAGAGCATTCATATCAAGGCCTTGAGCTGCGTAAGCTTTGCGGAACCGATAATGGGCAATCGCAATCCCTACCCAAGTGACGAATCCTGCCATGCCTGAAGCGTTCAATAACCAGATATAAACGACGCCATCCCCGAAAAATGAAGCTAAGAATGCAACGCACCCAACTAATGAAGTCACGATAAGTGCATTCACGGGCACTCCTCTTTTATCTAACTTACCTAGGAATTTCGGTGCTTTCCCATCACGTGCCAAGTCCCATAACATACGGGTTGAAGCATACATGCCAGAGTTACCGGCAGAGAGTACGGATGATAAAATGATCGCGTTCATGATGGATGCAGCAAATGCAAGGCCGGCCCGTTCAAATACAAGCGTGAATGGACTTACGGCAACATCTTGACTCAATAAACGTGAATCCGTAAACGGAATGATCATTCCAATAACGAAAATTGCAAGGATATAGAACAAGAGGATGCGCCAGAAAACGGATCTGATTGCTTTAGGGATATTTTTTTCTGGATCTTCACTTTCCCCAGCAGTCACTCCAAGCAATTCCGTTCCTTGGAATGAAAAGCCGGCAGCCATGAATACGCCTAGAATCGTGAAGAACCCTCCGTTAAAGGGACCTTCGCCCATTGTGAAATTGGAAAAACCGATTGGGTCATTTCCACCCATGATTCCGAGAATGATCAGAACACCCGTAATCAAGAAAATGACGACTGTCACGACCTTGATCATGGCAAACCAGAATTCTGTTTCCCCGAAACCTTTAACGGACATGTAATTGATAAGAAACATAATGATTAACGCAATGGCACTCCAGATAAATGAAGGGCTATCCGGGAACCAGAACTTCATAATTAAGACAACGGCTGCCAATTCGGCGGCAATGGTGATTGCCCAGTTATACCAGTAGTTCCAACCAATCGCAAAACCGAAGGACGGATCGACGAATTTGGATGCATAGACACGGAACGAACCGGCCACTGGCATGAACGCCGCCATTTCTGCAAGACTTGTCATTAAGTAATAAACCATGATGCCGATGACCGCATATGCCACCAAGGCACCGCCGGGACCGGCTGAATGAATGGCACCGCCACTTGCTAAAAATAAACCTGTTCCAATCGTTCCACCTAATGAAATCATCATTAAATGACGCGCTTTCAGGCTCCTTTTCAATTCAGTAGGGCTTGATGCTGATTGTGAATTTGACAATTGATGTTACACTCCTTTTTATTGGAAGGGAACGAAAAATAAAAAAACAGCAGTCGAAAAAGATCGACGGCTGTTTATAATAAACCCGTTTATCCTTCCGAAGATAGCTCCCCACGCTTTTTTAAAAACGTGACAGTGGTGTTCCTATTCGGTTACACCGCCAGCAAGAATATACATGGAATATACCCTAACTTCGGCAACTTATCCTTTCAAACGGAGTCTTTAATTTTCCAGAATCTCGTCCGTTTTACTTTTATAAGCTGCAGCCTCTAACTCATCGGTAAATGAGGAAGTATTCAATTTTCTAAAATCGTTGGCGTCAGTTTGTAGGTGACGTCTGACGATTTCACTCATGAAATTCATGCAATCGCTAATAGATTGCTAGTAATTGAGTAAACTTTACTATATCAAAATTATAAAATAACTTCTGGGATATCGCAATGATTATTTTATGTGGTTATTTTTTCCTAGTTAATGAATGATGGCAGTAAGGAAGAATCAAGTGACGATGTACTAAAATATAGCACATCCTGATAACTAAACGGTTTTCCTTTTTATTAGGGCATAGTCCAGTTTTACATGTTTGACCTCTTCAGGATTCTCAAAGAGATCCACTGCCATTTTCCCGATCCATTCCAGCGGTAAGGAAATGGTCGTGATGTCGAGCATTTCGCCAAGGCTATCATTATTGAAGCCGAGAATGGCCACATCTTCCGGTACCCTAATACCCAATTTCTTAGCGGTAAGAATGAAGCCCGCCGCCGTGTCATCATTCGTGATGATGATGGCTTCAGGTTTATCCATAATCGAATTCCATTCCTGAAACAATTGTTCACCGTCCTTAATGTGATAACTGCCTTCAAACAGCCATTCTTTATTGTTTATCAGTTGATGTTTACTCATGATATCGTTAAAGGCCTTTGTACGATGGGAACTGTTTCTGCTCTTTTTACGGCCGAGGCTGTATCCGATTTTCTTATATCCTTTAGCAATCACGTACTCAAGGGCACAGGAGAAAGCTGCATAATGATCAATGCTGATGGATGAGAATTCAGCCTGGGCGGTATCTTCACATAAAATAATCGGTCCGTATTTTTGATAATCCAAGAGGATTTTCATTTCCGAAATCCTTGAACAAACGATAATGCCATCGAGCTGCTTCATTTGCAGCATATTAAAAGCCTGGATCTCTTTCTCCCTGTCATAATTTGTTTGAAAGATGACGATATGACAGCCAATTGCATTTGCCTGTTTTGTGATTCCGTTAACGATTGCCCCGTAATATGGGTGATTGTTGAAGGGGATGATGACGCCGATAAGGTTGGTTTTTCCTTTTGAAAGATGGATGGCGTTGATGTTTCTCGTATAATTCAAACGATTGATCGCTTCTAGGACGCTCTTTCTTTTATCGGGGCTTACATAAGGATGATCATTCAATACACGAGACACTGTTGAGACAGATACACCAGCACATTGAGCTATTTCTTTAATATTTGTCATGGTATCACCGTTTTTCTTTTTTTATATTGTACAGTATGAAACCCATTTCATGGCAAGGGAACAGTGGGGACTGCTGAAGATTTCTGCAAATAGGGTCTTGTTATGGTATTGGTTTCATCCTTTAAGATTGGTCTAAGTCTTAGAGGAGGAGGAAAACATGATGTTCCAAACTTTAATCACCCTGTTTTTGCTTTGCGGAATCGAATTGGGATTTGCGTACTTGGCCATTTCCTTGAAACAGGAGAAATGAGTGGCAATGCCCGTCAAGAAGTCCGCGGCTTTACGCGTGGAAATCGCGTTTATTCGTGAATTTCACGTCGTTCAGAAATAGCTCCCCCTAGTTATGTTCACCAGTAAAACTCCACAATATAAATATAATTTCATCATACGGAATGACTGACTGTCAGGAAGCTGCCTAGTGGGGCCTCCTGACAGTTTTTGCTGTGTGTAAAAGTCATTCGCCTTTTTGAAATGTTTAAAAATAGTTGCACTTTTTTTGTATATTTGTGTATAGTATAAAATAAGTTGTGTAGAGGAAACTTTTTAGCGTTTGCGACAATGAAAAAAATTTACACTTAATTTTGCACATGGCAAACTATTTTAGAAAGATGAAAAAGGGAGGGAATATGGATGGGTTTTCTTAAATCTATTGGAGGCGTGATTGCTGCATTGCTGGTTTTAACGGGGTGCGGCAATGATACGGCCGAAAGCGATAATGACAATGGCAAGCTGGATGTCGTTACAACAACGGGAATGATTGGGGATTTGGTTGAGAATATCGGCGGTAAACATGTCGAGGTCACAAGTTTAATGGGACCGGGAGTCGACCCCCATCTATATAAAGCGACGCAGGGTGATGTGAAGACATTGGATTCGGCTGATATGATTTTTTATAACGGATTGCATCTTGAGGGGAAAATGACGGATATATTTGAAATGATGAGCAAGGATAAACCGACGATTGCCGTAACGGAAGACTTCAAGGAGAACCAACTTCGCAAAGTGGGTGCAAAGGAGCATGATCCCCACGTATGGTTTGATGTAAAGCTTTGGATCGTTGCGGCGGAGGCAGTTAAGAAAGAATTGATTGCCAAGGACCCGGACCATGAAGCGGAGTATCGTGAAAATTATGAGGAGTACATTCTGCAATTGGAGGAACTTGATAAATATGTCCATGAGGAAATCAATAAAGTACCAGAAGACCAACGGGTGCTCGTTACGGCACATGATGCTTTTGGGTACTACGGGCAGTCATATGGCCTGGACGTAAGAGGGCTCCAAGGGATCAATACATTATCGGAATATGGATCGAAAGATGTGACGGATATGCGGAACTATCTTGTGGAGAACAAAATAAAAGCGATTTTTATAGAGTCAAGCGTACCGAGGAAGGCTATCGAGGCTGTCATTCAAGGAGCAGGTAAGCAGGGCCACAAAGTGGAAATCGGCGGTGAATTGTTCTCGGATGCCATGGGTGAAAGAGGGACGGAAGAAGGAACGTATATCGGAATGGTCCGTCATAACACGGACACCATCGTCCGTGCTTTGAAATAGGGGGGAGAAACTATGAATCAAGCAGCTTTGAAGGTCGAGAATTTAACGATTGCTTATCATAAGAAGCCGGTTGTCGAAGATGTCTCATTTGAGGTGCCGGAGGGGAATTTAATCGGAATCATAGGCCCCAATGGAGCAGGGAAGTCCACTTTGATAAAGGGGATACTCGAATTGATCCCGAAAATATCGGGGCACATCACGATCAAGGGCTCTACTTATAAATCGATGAGGAAGAGCATCGGCTATGTACCACAGCGGGAGTCAGTGGATTGGGATTTTCCGACCAACGCACTTGATGTCGTGATGATGGGCAGATATGGTCATCTCGGATGGCTGAGGCGACCAGGGAAGTCCGAAAGGCATAAGGGGATGGAGTGCCTGGAGAAGGTGGGGATGGCTGAATACGCAAACCGCCAGATCAGCCAGCTATCAGGCGGACAGCAGCAACGGATATTCCTGGCCCGGGCATTGGCACAGGAAGCGGATATTTATTTTATGGATGAACCGTTCGTAGGGGTGGATGCCGCAACAGAGAAAGCGATCATACAATTGCTGATGGAATTGAAGGAAAAAGGCAAAACCGTTCTGGTTGTGCACCATGACCTATCCACCGTGAAGGAATATTTCGACTGGACGATGTTATTGAATAAGAAGGTGATGAAAATAGGTCCGACAGAAGAAGTGTTCATTCCCGAATACCTACAGGCAACATATGGAGGCCGCCTAGCGATACTATCAGACACAAAGTCCGGCCTTTTATTAAAATGAGGTGTACACGATGAATATAATGGACATTATCACCGATCCAAATACAAGGTGGATATTGCTTGGCACGATGCTCCTCGGATTAAGCAGCGGGGTCATCGGCAGCTTTGCCTACCTCAGAAAGCAGTCTTTGCTTGGTGACACGCTCGCACATGCAGCGTTACCCGGTATCTGTGTCGCCTTCATGTTAACTGGAGTGAAATCCACTTCTTACTTTTTGATAGGTGCCGCCCTGGCTGGCTTAGTCGCTGTCTTCTTGATCAGTATGCTTACGAGATACAGTAAGATCAAGCAGGATGCGGCCTTGGGAATCGTCTTATCTTCTTTCTTTGGTTTCGGAATTGTGATGCTTACGCAAATCCAGCAGAGCGAGTATGGAAACCAGAGTGGATTGGACACCTTTTTATTCGGACAGACGGCGTCAATGGTCATGTCCGATGTATATATGATGATGACGGTTTCCTTCATTCTCATTTTCACTTGTACCGTATTTTTTAAAGAATTCAAATTACTGTCCTTTGATTCCGGGTTTGCTAAGGGGCTGGGATTGCCGGTGGTTTTTCTGGATTATTTCATCATGATGCTGATCGTGGCGGCTGTAGTGATCGGTATCCAGGCTGTAGGCGTCGTATTGATGGCATCTTTACTGATAACACCAGCGGTATCCGCAAGATATTGGACGGAGCGCCTGCACATCATGGTCATCCTGTCTGGTATATTCGGAATGTTGAGCGGTGTGTCTGGAACGTTGATCAGTACATCTGTCAATGATTTGCCGACAGGACCGTTAATTGTCTTATCCGCGACGGTATGGTTTTTCTTTTCCATGCTTTTTGCACCTAAACGCGGAGTGCTTTCATCTATATGGAGAAGGGTTTCGACAAAAAAGAAATATTCTCTCGAACAGGATAGAAGGAAAGGGAGCCACTCATCATGAATGATTTTTGGATTATCTTAGTCGGAGCATTAGTGGCGGGTTCTTGCAGTGTATTAGGGTGTTTTTTGATAGTCAGGAAAATGACGTTGATTGGGGATGCAATCAGTCATTCCGTTTTGCCGGGAATCGTATTGGCATTTTTAATAACCGGAACCCGTGATTCGGTTCCAATGCTGATCGGGGCTGCTGCGCTCGGCTTGCTTACCGTGTTCTTGATCCAGCTTTTCCAATCGTCGGGCGTTCAATCCGACGCTGCTATCGGGATTGTATTCACTTCCCTTTTTGCAACGGGGATCGTACTTGTGAGCTTGTACACGCAACAAATAGATTTTGACCTGGAACATGTCCTTTATGGGGAAATAGCCTATACTCCGTGGAACACGATGACAATCGGGGGAATCGAGGCTGGACCAAAAGCTGTTTGGATAGTCGGCAGTTGTTTTATCCTGAACCTCATACTGATTTTCCTTTTCTTCAAACAGTTTAAACTCGTTTCATTTGATCCAGCACTTGCTGCCGCGATGGGAATTCCTGTACTGTTCTTTCATTACTTATTGATGAGCCTCATTTCACTGACAACTGTTGCTTCTTTTGATAGTGTAGGTTCCATTTTAGTAGTTGGAATGCTCATCATACCTGCGGCAACGGCCTATCTGCTGTCAGACCGTTTAAGCCGCATGATATTGGTCAGTATCGGGGTCGGGGGGCTGAGTTCCGTCATCGGCTACTATTCAGCCACCATTTTGGATGCCTCGATATCAGGTTGCATGGTGGGGTCGGCCGCCATATTATTCGGATTGGCCTTTCTCTTCTCCCCAGGCAATGGATTGGTCAGCCTATTGCTGAAACGGAGAAAATCAAAGGAATCACACGCATAGCTCCCATGCCTGCAGGCTTCATGGAAATAACTCCATGAAGCCTGTAAACTATTCTTCTATATAGTTGTGATTTTATTTGTTTAAAGTATAATGAATAAGTGTATTTATAGATGTATCGCAGGAGCCTTTTTAAGGGAGAGTTAAGTATGGAAGAACAAAATAAATTTTCATCGCGAATAGATTTTTCTTTGGTCACAATATTGCTGTTATTATGCGTTGGAAGCTGCCTGGCAATCTATAGTGCCCAAACGACTGGACAGTACGCTGAAAACTTCTTAATTAAACAAATTTTTTGGTATATAGTGGGGATTGGAATCGTATTAGGGTTCATTACACTGGATTCGGACCAACTGAAAAAAATCTCTTGGTACGCCTATGGATTCGGATTGTTTTTGCTATTTTTGCTGATCATTATGCCGGAAAGCATCGTTCCTGTTCGGAATGGTGCGAAAAGTTGGTTCATCATTCCGGGAATCGGTTCGATTCAGCCATCGGAGTTCATGAAGGTTTTCCTGATTTTGGCTCTAGCCAATGTCATATCGAACCATCATCTAAAAAACACGCTGAAAACGATTCAAACGGATATTTGGCTGCTTATTAAAATCGGTCTTGTGACCGGTGCGCCCTTAATGTTAATCATGCAACAGCCGGATTTGGGCACCTCGCTTGTCATCATGTCAATCATGCTCGGAATGATTTTCATATCAGGGATATCATGGAAGATCCTGCTGCCAATCGTTTCGGGAGGAATTGTCGTCGCTTCAACGGTCCTTTACTTTGTTATTTGGAAGCCGGAGATCCTGGTAAAATACTTAGGGGTAAAAACCTATCAATTCGGACGTATCTATTCTTGGCTGGATCCATATAATTATGCCAGCTCCGAAGGGTATCACCTAACAAGATCCTTACTGGCCATTGGCTCCGGTCAGACAACGGGCAAGGGAATCGGTTCGAGGGAAGTGTATTTGCCTGAGAGTCATTCGGATTTCATTTTTAGCATCATCGGTGAAGAATTCGGCTTCATCGGATCAAGTATCATCATTTCCTTGTTTTTCCTATTGATTTACCACATAACAAAAACGGGAATGGACACGAAAAATAACTTCTATACATATATCTGTGTTGGCGTTATAAGCATGTTGACGTTCCACGTTTTTCAAAATATCGGCATGACTGTAGGCCTTTTGCCGATTACGGGGATTCCGCTTCCATTTGTCAGTTATGGAGGAAGCTCGCTCATGGGGAACATGATGGCGATGGGCTTAATATTCAGCATTCGGTATCACTATAAGAAGTATATGTTTTCCACGGATATCTAATAATAAAGCCGGCCCCCGATGGGCCGGCTTTATTTGTAGCAAAAAAACAAAAGGAGCAGAATCCACCCCCCTGAATGTTTGTTTATTGAATGTTCGTTCCAGATGGAAATTGATTTTTATAACCGGAAAATTGTTGATGCGATTGGCTTAAGCTGGAAGCTTGCGCCTTTTCTAAACTATACCAGCCTTTTTCGAACATAAGGTTATAGAGTTCACGCTGCATCTCCTGATTTTCTTTGGAAATGGAGAAAATGTCTTGGAATAATGCTTGATTGCTCATTTCATGCAGGGCAACGGAAAGGGAGTTACAAAAGTACTTTTCAGTTGTGAGCATATCATTTATAAAATCCCTGTCATTCATTTGCGGTGTTTTTGCCACGGGAGATTCAGGGTTTTGGACTTTGTTTTCATTGGGCATCAAGAACCCTCCTTTATTGATATTGTTGTTGACTCTGATTTTGGTCCGGGTTCAAATGTTTCAAAATGGTATCGTAATGGCGTTGATGCATGAGTCCGCACCGATTTAACGCATCAATGATTTGCGGGTCCTTACATTGTGTGGCAAAAAAATGTGCTTTTTTAACCGCATTCAGATTCCATGCAAGCATATCGGTCAAGTATAAGCTATCTTTCACCGAAACCATCTCCGGCGGCTGTTTCATAAAGCCGGTCGACTGCTGTTGGCTATTAAACGAATTTTGCTGTTCCATCATTCTACCTCCTCATGTGTTCTTTAATCGGGCTTAATTTTCCCTTCATGAAATTTTTTATTCTTGATTCTAAATATCTGAAAAATGAATTAAATGGTAAAATAATCTTGTGCATCTATTTTCCAAAATGATTTGGAGGGGAATGCAGATGGAAAGGATTTTGAAAAATCTATTCCTTTTTTTATCAAAGAATAAAGCTATGACACAGGCAGCGAAAAAATACGGGCTGCGGTTTGGTGCATCTCGCTTCGTGGCAGGAGAATCCTTGGATATGGCATGTGATGTGATTGCTGAACTTAACCGGAAGGGGCTTGCTGTCACCATTGATTATTTGGGTGAATTCATTGAAGATGAACAAGAAGCAGGGAAGATGGCAGAAGAGTGCATCGAAGCCATCCGGATGATTGGCACAAATGAACTGGACTCACAGTTATCCCTGAAGCTGACCTCGATGGGCTTGGATGTGTCCGAACAAGTCGTAATGAATAACATGCGGAGAATCTTGGATGAAGCTAGAGCCCATCGAGTTTTCGTGACGCTTGATATGGAAGATTTTCCGCGCTGTCAGCCGACTTTGGATGTATTCAAAACCCTTAAGACTGAATATAATGAATTGGGGACTGTCATTCAAGCTTATCTGTATCGTACTGAGAGGGATATTGAAGAGCTGGATGCATACCAACCGAATTTAAGGCTTGTTAAAGGGGCTTATAAAGAACCAAGGGACGTGGCTTTTCCTGAAAAAAAAGATGTGGATGGGAATTTCAAGAAAATCATCAAGAAGCATATGCAAAATGGAAATTACACAGCCGTTGCCACACATGATGATAGTATCATTGATTATACGAGGGACCTAGTCAAAGATCAGGGAATACCCCGGGATTCATTTGAATTTCAAATGTTATATGGCATCCGCACTGAAAAGCAGCTTGAACTTGCTAAAGAAGGATATAAGGTAAGGGTGTATGTTCCTTATGGTACGGATTGGTATGGATATTTCATGCGCCGCCTTGCGGAGAGGCCAGCCAATATTGCTTTCGTTTTAAAAGGCCTATTCAAGAAATAGGAAGCGAGAGCCGCCCCGGAAAAGGGACGGCTGCTCAAATCAAGAAGGATTATCTTTTGAACTGATTGTTCTGGCTGTTCACTTTATTGATTCCATGTTGACGTTCAGCGCCAGGGCCGGCATTGCCTTTAACACTTGCTGCGCTCACGGCTGCTTTAGAAGGATTATCTTTACGCTTCATTATATAAGTCACCTCCTGCCCGGTTATTTTTTACTGAACGGAGGAGAAATAACCGAAAGAACGCGGAGAAAAAAAAATATTTTTTCCTGTTTAATCATTGCGGAATTTCCAAATATATTCTATATTAGTAATAAGAAAAAATATTCAAAATTTTTTTTGAATTAAAAATGAATGAACATTCATTCAATAAATTGTGTAAGGGGGATATAAACTTGGTTCGACAAATACGAAAGGCTGCTGTTCTAGGGTCAGGAGTTATGGGATCAGGGATTGCTGCACACCTTGCTAACATCGGCATTCCGACTTTATTATTGGATATTGTACCTCGTGAACTCACTGAGGATGAAAAGAAAAAGGGACTGACATTAGATAATAAACAAGTGCGTAACCGCATCAGCCAAACGGCGATTACGAAACTTTTAAAACAGAAACCAGCTCCGCTTTCGGCTAAGGGAAACATCGCGTTGATCGAGGCTGGAAACCTGGAAGATGATATAAGTCGTTTAAAGGATGTCGATTGGATCATCGAAGTGGTCGTTGAAAAGCTTGAGGTTAAGCAAAGCGTATTCGCCCAGGTTGATCAGCATCGTAAACCAGGAAGCATCGTTTCATCGAATACATCCGGAATTTCAATCGAAGCGATGGCAGAAGGACGTTCGGAGGACTTTCAAAAGCACTTCCTGGGAACTCACTTCTTCAATCCGCCGCGTTATCTTAAATTGTTGGAAATCATCCCTACTAAGGCAACTTCACCAGAAGTGCTCGAATATATGAAACGATTTGGCGAAGATGTTCTTGGAAAAGGTGTTGTCGAAGCCAAGGATACCCCCAACTTCATCGCAAACCGCATTGGAACTTATGGTTTATTGGTCACTTTGCGGGAAATGCAAAAAGGCGGATACAGTGTCGGTGAGGTCGATTCGGTTACAGGTCCGTTGATCGGAAGGGCAACTAGCGCCACTTTCCGGACACTTGATGTCGTTGGATTGGACACCTTTGCACATGTTGCCAGAAACGTTTATGACCAGGTGGACGGAGAAGAAAAAGAAGTTTTCAAGATACCTGATTTCATGAATGAAATGCTTAAGAATGGGTGGCTTGGAAGCAAGTCAGGACAAGGATTCTTCTTGAAAAAAGGCAAGGAAATCCTTGAACTGAATCCCGAAACCCTTGAATATGCTGCACGAAAAAGATTAAAAACGCCTTCCATCGAAATGGCTAAACAGGCCAAGGGCTTGGATAATAAAATGAAAGCGCTTGTTTATAGTGAAGACCGTGCCGGCCAATTGCTATGGAATGTCCTGAATCCGGCGCTTGTGTATTCTGCCCAGCTGCTTGGGGATATCGCGGATGACATCGTGGCGATCGATCAAGCGATGAAATGGGGATTTGGATGGTCCACAGGCCCATTTGAAACCTGGGATGCGATAGGTGTAGAAAAATCGGCAGCCCGAATGGAAGCGGAAGGCATCACCGTTCCGCAATGGGTTAAGGATATGCTCGCTAAAGGCATCTCATCATTCTATAAAGAAGAAAATGGCATAGTTCACTATTATGATAATGGTGAATATAAAGAGCTTGTCGAAAATCCTAAAGTGATCAATCTTAAAGCGATCAAGAAGCAAAAAGGCGTAATCAAGAAAAACAGTGGCGCAAGCTTGATCGATATCGGCGATGGAGTGGCTCTGCTTGAATTCACTTCGCCGAATAATGCAATCGGTCTGGATATCATACAAATGATCAATGCCGCGGTTGACGAAGCGGAAACGAATTTTAAAGGCCTGGTCATCGGAAACCAAGGAAAGAATTTCTGTGTTGGAGCTAATATTGCAATGATGCTGATGGAAGCGCAGGATGACAATATTTTTGAACTCGATATGGTCATCAGCCAATTCCAACAGGCGATGCTTAAAATTAAGTACAGTGCAGTTCCTGTAGTGGTTGCCCCGTTTAATATGACACTTGGCGGGGGTGCTGAAGTGTCCCTTCCGGCAGCGCGCATCCAGGCAACGACTGAAGCGTATATGGGACTGGTGGAACCTGGTGTCGGCTTGATCCCAGGCGGCGGCGGGACTAAAGAACTTTATGTGAAGACGTTGAGGAATATGCCGAAGGGCGTTGACTTCGACTTACAGAAAGTGGCCAACCAAGTATTTGAAACGGTCGCCATGGCAAAAGTTTCGACCTCCGCCGAGGAAGCGAGAGGGAATAATTTCCTTGATTCAGCTGATGGAATAAGCGTGAATGCAGATCATCAGCTATATGATGCGAAACAGGCGGTACTTTCCATGCATGAACAAGGCTATACCGCTCCAGCCCGCACAAAGATCCCTGTCGTAGGTGAAACTGGATATGCCGCACTGCTATTAGGGGCGGAATCCATGCGCCTTTCAGGATTCTTATCTGAACATGACCTTGTCATAGCCAAAGAGCTGGCATACGTCCTGGCAGGGGGGAAACTCCCATTTGGCACGGAAGTAGATGAACAGTATATCTTGAACCTGGAAAAACAGGCATTCCTAAAACTGATTTCGACTCCGAAATCCCAGGCAAGGATGCAGCACATGCTCGTTAAAGGTAAACCACTCCGTAATTGATGAATAGATGAAGATATGGCCAAAACGAGATCAATAGATCGATAGCTTAAAAATGAGTAAGGGGGATCCTCATGAAAGAAGCGGTAATAGTAGCTGGAGCAAGGACTCCGGTAGGAAGAGCGAAAAAAGGTTCTCTTGCTAGTGTACGCCCTGATGATTTAGGGGCTCTTGTCGTAAAGGAAACGTTAAAGCGTGCAGGGAATTATGAAGGAACGATAGATGACCTGATTATCGGTTGTGCAATGCCTGAAGCGGAACAAGGCTTGAACATGGCGCGTAACATTGGAGCATTGGCGGGATTGCCTTATACAGTACCGGCCATAACGATTAATCGTTACTGTTCAAGCGGGCTGCAAAGTATCGCATATGGAGCGGAAAGGATCATGCTCGGCCAAAGTGATACAGTCATTGCAGGCGGAGCGGAATCCATGAGCCTTTTGCCAATGATGGGCCATGTAACACGTCCGAACGCGAGACTAGCGGAAACGGCACCGGAATATTATATGGGTATGGGGCACACTGCTGAAGCCGTTGCCAAAAAATACGGCATTTCCCGTGACGATCAAGATGCATTTTCTGTTAGAAGTCATCAGAAGGCGGCTAAGGCCATTGCAGAAGGAAAGTTTTCCGATGAAATCGTACCGGTTGACGTTACCCTTCGTTCAGTGGGGCCAGATCTTAAGTTGAAGGAAAAATCATTTACTTTTACACAGGATGAGGGCGTTCGTCCAGGAACGACTGCTGAAGTGCTGAAAAAATTAAGACCTGCATTCTCCGTTACGGGATCCGTAACAGCAGGGAATTCATCACAGACGAGTGATGGTGCAGCCGCGGTCATGGTCATGGACGGGGAAAAGGCTTCTTCCTTGGGGATGAAACCGATGGGTAAGTTCCGTTCCTTTGCTGTAGCAGGAGTACCGCCTGAAATTATGGGCATCGGACCGATTGCAGCCATACCTAAAGCTTTGAAGCTAGCGGGTCTTGAATTATCGGATATTGGTTTATTTGAATTGAATGAAGCCTTTGCTTCCCAATCCATTCAAATCATTCGTGAGCTCGGATTGAATGAAGAGATTGTCAATGTAAATGGCGGAGCCATCGCCCTAGGCCATCCACTAGGATGTTCGGGAGCAAAATTGACATTAAGCCTGCTTCATGAAATGAAGCGCAGAAACCAACAGTTCGGAGTCGTGACAATGTGTATCGGCGGCGGGATGGGTGCTGCCGGAGTGTTTGAATTAATGGCGTAATCCGACCCCTTCCGGAAGCTGTCATGCTTCCGGCGGGTTTACTATCTTAAACACATAGGAGGAAATAACATGTCCAATCAAACTACAGATAACCTCATTAAAGGCGGGGCCTTCTTAATAGAAGATATTACGTATGATCAAGTGTTTACACCGGAAGATTATTCTGATGAGCATAAAATGATTGCCAAAACTTCCGAGGAATTCGTAGTGAATGAAATTCTGCCGCAGGTTGAACATTTAGAAAACCATGAGTTTGACCGTTCCGTTAAATTACTGAAGCATGCAGGTGAAATCGGTTTACTTGGTGCTGATGTTCCTGAGGAATACAGCGGATTGGGTCTCGATAAAATCAGTTCTGCATTGATTACGGAAAAAATGGCACTTGCAGGCGGTTTCGGAATTACGCATGGTGCACATGTAGGTATCGGCTCTTTGCCAATCGTATTATTCGGGAATGAAGACCAAAAGAAAAAATACCTTCCTTTACTTGCAACGGGTGAGAAGATTGCTGCGTATGCCTTAACGGAACCAAGCTCAGGTTCAGATGCCTTGGGAGCAAAAACGACAGCGAAATTGAATGCAGAAGGAACACACTATATTTTAAATGGTGAAAAACAATGGATTACAAATGCAGGTTTTGCAGATGTCTTCTGTGTATACGCCAAAATCGACGGCGAACAATTCTCCGCTTTCATTGTTGAGCGTGATTATAAAGGCGTATCAACTGGGGCTGAAGAAAAGAAAATGGGGATCAAAAGCTCATCTACACGTACTTTAATCCTCGAAGATGTTCATGTACCAGTCGAAAACCTTTTGGGTGTAGCCGGAAAAGGTCATATCATCGCTTTCAATATCCTGAATATCGGCCGCTATAAATTAGGCGTCGGTGCTGTCGGCGGATCTAAACGTGCCCTTGAGATTACAGCTGCTTATACGAATCAACGTCAACAGTTCAAAACGAAAATTTCCGATTTTAACTTGACGAAAGAAAAACTTGCAACAATGGCAGCTAAAATTTATGCAGCAGAAAGTTCTGTATATCGTACGGTTGGCCTTTATGATCAAAGACAAAGCAAATTGACGGATGAGCAAGTGAAAGATGGGAAATCAATGGCGGCTGCAATCGCTGAGTATGCCATTGAATGTTCATTGAATAAATTCTTTGCTTCCGAAGTATTGGATTACGTTACGGACGAAGGCGTACAGCTTCATGGCGGTTATGGTTTCATGCAGGAGTATGAAATTGAAAAAGCATATCGCGATTCCCGTATTAACCGAATCTTTGAAGGTACAAATGAAATCAATAGATTGCTTGTCCCGGGAACATTCCTGAAGAAAGCACTTAAAGGGGAATTGCCGCTACTTCAAAAAGCTCAGGGCCTGCAAGAGGAATTAATGATGATGATGCCGGAAGAACCTGGCGATGAGCCACTGGCACAAGAAAAAATGCTTGTTAGGAACGCTAAGAAAATCGGTATTCTGGCAGCTGGGCTTGCGGCACAGAAATATGGCAAAAATCTTGATCAAGAACAAGAAATCCTCTCCAACATTGCTGATATCGCATCCCTTGCCTATGCAGCTGAATCCGTGGTATTGCGTACGGAAAAAGCAATTGCAGCTACAGGTCTTGAGAAGAACAAACAAAAAGTGCTGTACACTGAAATCTTCGTTCAGGAAGCTTTCAATGAAATAGAACAGCATGCAAAGGAAACGTTAATTGCGGTGGAAACAGGCGATACTCTTCGCATCATGCTTTCGTCGCTCCGTAAGCTGACAAGACACACTCCGATCAATGTCATTGCGAAAAAACGCGAAGCATCCGTCAAAGTAATCGAAACGGAAAAATATGCTCTTTAAGCAATGAGTCAGAATCCGTAAAGGGAATGCCCGTAAAGGCATTCCCTTTATTTCCTTTGATGAAATCGCATTGGAAATTCAAAAGACATTTCGTTGTATTGCGTGGTAAAAACGGGTATTCTATTGATAGGTGGTGAAATGATGGGCTTAACATTATATTGGTACCCAAAATGCGGTACATGCCGTAATGCGAAGAAGTGGCTGGATAATCATGAACTGCAATATGAAGCGATCCATATAGCGGATAATCCCCCTTCGCGAACTGAAATAGAACAACTATATAAAAACAGCAATTTGGAGTTGAAGAAGTTTTTCAATACTAGCGGTCAAAAATATCGGGAGCTGGGCTTAAAGGATAAGCTGAAAGAAGCTTCTGAAGCAGAGATGCTTGATATATTGTCCACAGATGGAATGCTTCTGAAAAGGCCGATTGTTACGGATGGCACCAAAGTGACGGTAGGATTCAAAGAAGAGCAATTCGAACAGGTTTGGAACTGAAATTTCACAAAATATTTGGTTAATTCCTTACTTAAACAAACAATCTACCTTATAATGGAATAGATAAAATAAGATGTACATATGGAGGGTTAATTATGACAACTACACCAAAAGAACTTCGTTACACTAAAGAACATGAATGGGTCAAAACGGAAGATGGAACAGTGCGCATTGGAATTACGGCATTCGCACAGTCCGAGCTAGGGGACATCGTATTCGTTGAGCTTCCGGAAATCGGCGATGAATTGAAAGCGAACGAACCATTTGGAAGCGTTGAATCCGTTAAGACCGTTTCTGAGCTTTATGCACCTATCAGTGGCAAGGTTGTTGAAGTGAACGAAGATTTAAGTGACAACCCTGAATATGTAAATGAGTCTCCTTATGAAAAGGCATGGATGGTCGTGCTTGAACCATCTAATAGCAGTGATATTGAAAACTTGATGAGCGCTGAAGAGTATGAGAGTTTAATCAACGGTTAAAAAAGAAAGGAGAGGGGGGACTGAAAAGGCCTGCTCTCTTTTTCATTTGTACAGTGGGTGAGTTGCGCACATAATTCGTGAGATGGAGTGATGACATGGAGTGGGGCGAATTCGATAAAGTGATCATTGTAGAAGGCAGTTCCGATAAAAGAAAAGTTGCCTCCGTTTTAAATGAAGATGTGGAAATAAGATGTACGAATGGGACCATATCATTAACTAAGCTGGATGAATTAGTGGATGAATTGATGGACCGTGATGTTTATCTCCTTTTTGACGCAGATGAATCAGGAGAAAAGCTGCGGAAGCAGTTCCGAAGGGAAATGCCGGAAGCGAACCACCTGTATATTAATAAAATGTACAAAGAAGTGGAGAGCTCACCCGAACATCATATCGCAACTGTGCTCCTATCTGCCAATATGAATGTGAAAATGAAATTTTTAAGTCAAAGGGTGAACGACTAATTGATGCAGGAATGGAAAGAAGAAGAGTGTAAGCTTGCTGTTGAAAATGGGGAAACCTTTTGCTTATATTTATATACACCTTTATGCGGAACCTGTCAGGTGGCCTCCAAGATGCTGACGATATCCTTGGAGCTTTTCCCCGAATTGAAGGCAGGCAAAATGAATATGAACTATATCCAAGCAATTGCCGAATCATATGAAATCGAAAGTGTTCCTTGCTTATTGCTTTTCAAAGAAGGGCAGCTGCACAAAAAAATATATGCCTTTCAATCCGTTCCTTATTTGTACGGATTGCTTAAGGAAATCAGTTAGGAAACCAATCAGAACCGCGGTTGGTTTTCTTTGTTGCTGACATTTGAATGAGAGCAGGAAATAAACAAAGAATATTCTAACAATTCATTGACTGATTTAATCTAAAATGCTATATTTTGAATTAAGTAATGGCAGAATTTAATAGTTCTTATCAAGAGTGGCGGAGGGACTGGCCCGACGAAGCCCGGCAACCGGTATAAATTTTTATATACGGTGCTAATTCCAGCAGAGTGTTGGCTCTGGTAGATGAGGTGTGTTCTTGAAACCTCTTCTTATTGAAGTGGTTTTTTTGTTTATAAAAAGCCAGATTTCATATAAATCCAACTAAATCCATAGAAAAAGGTGAAATTAAATGTCAGAGAAAAAGTTACGTTTTGAAACATTGAGTGTTCATGGCGGTCTGCAAGCTGATGAAACAGGTGTCCGTGCCGTTCCTATCTACCAAAGCAATGCATACTTGTTCAAGGACACCAACCATGCAGCAAATTTATTTGGCCTGAAGGAGAATGGCTATATATATTCACGGCTTCATAATCCCACGGTCAGCGTTTTTGAGGAAAGAATGGCCTTATTGGAAGGCGGTATCGGCGGATTGGCAACGGCAAGCGGAATGGCCGCCATCTCACTTTCAATCCTGAATATTGCTGCTGCAGGGGATGAGATTGTTTCAGCCTCTACATTATATGGCGGTACGTATAACCTTTTCGAAAACACTCTTCCTAAATATGGGATCAAAGTGAAGTTCGTTTCTCCCGATGACCCTGAGAATTTCAAAAGGGCGATTACACCAAGAACTAAAGCCATTTTTGCTGAAACGATCGGAAATCCAAGTTTGAGGGTGCTCGATATTGAAGCGGTAGCGGAAATCGCCCACGAAGCCGGCATACCTTTAATCATTGATAATACCTTCGCGACACCATATCTTTGCAGACCAATTGATTTTGGAGCGGATATTGTCATCCATTCCGCTACAAAATGGCTTCTTGGAAATGGAACGACGCTAGGCGGTGTCATCGTGGATGGAGGGAAATTCGATTGGAACTCGCCGAACTATCCTGGCTTCACGGAGCCTGACCCAAGTTACGACGGTCTGGTATACGCCGAGGCAGTTGGCCCTGCCGCATTCATAACGAAAGCCCGGGTCCAGTTACTCCGTGATTTGGGCCCTGCGCTAAGTGCCCAAAGTGCATTCCAGTTTACGCTTGGACTTGAAACGCTGCATGTAAGAATGAAAGAGCATCTATCAAACACCAAGTCTGTCATTCAATATTTAAAAAACCATCCTGCCGTGACCTGGGTTTCACATCCTGGTGATGAGGAACATCCCGATAAAGCCCTTGCGGATAAATATTTGCCAAAGGGAGCTGGATCTGTCGTCACATTTGGGATTCAAGGTAATCGCGAAGCTGGGGCAAAACTTATCAATTCGGTGGAATTATGGTCCCATGTGGCGAATGTAGGGGATGCGAAGAGCTTGATCATCCACCCAGCAAGTACGACCCATCAACAATTGAATGAGGCGGGTCTTGCGAAAGCGGGTGTAAGTGCCGATCAAGTCCGTTTATCGATTGGGATTGAAAATGTAGACGACTTAATAGAAGATTTGGAGCAGGCAATTGAAAAGGCGACGAACATCGTCTCCTTGACTTCCAAAACGCTTTAAGCAAAGTTCCTGTTCATTCTTGTACTAGAAATAATATACATTGCGCTCCTTTTTTATCTATGTTAAAATTTCTCCATACTAAAGAACTTAATGATGTACAAATATTCTATATATTAGCTCTTATCAAGAGAGGTGGAGGGATGTGCCCGATGAAACCCGGCAACCGACAAGGAGATTTCCTTGGAAAGGTGCCAATTCACACAAAGTTTAATCACTTTGGAAGATGAGAGGAAGGCCTGTTTCTTCACCTGCCTTTCTGCTCATGCAGAAAGGTTTTTTCTATTTTAATTGGGAAAACATTTACATGATAGGAGAAACAGACTAATAATGTAGAGAAATCAACTAAGTTCATAGGTTTTATTGGATAAAAGAGGTGAGGGTTAATGATTACTTTGACGAAAGTCAGTAAGCTGTTCCGAACAGGAAAAGGAAACAGTGAGACGATCAAGGCTGTAAATAATGTGAATGTTGAAATAAATAAAGGCGAGATTTTCGGGATCATCGGTTACAGTGGAGCGGGGAAAAGTACTTTGATCAGAATGCTCAATGGATTGGAAACACCGACAGAGGGATCCGTTGTGGTGGCTGAAAAGGAAATTTCAAAAATTAAAGGGGCTCAGCTCCGTAAGGCCCGTCAAGAAATCAGCATGATTTTCCAGCATTTCAATCTATTATGGTCAAGGACCGTTCAGGAGAATATATCTTTCCCGTTGGAAATTGCAGGTATTTCTAAACCTGAACGCACCAAGCGTGTGAACGAATTGATCAAGTTAGTCGGACTTGAAGGCAGGGAAAAGGCCTATCCTTCGCAATTAAGCGGAGGGCAAAAGCAAAGGGTGGGAATAGCCAGGGCTCTTGCAAATGACCCTAAAGTGCTGCTGTGTGATGAAGCGACTTCTGCATTGGATCCGCAGACTACCGACTCCATACTCGAATTGCTTGTTGACATCAATCAGCGTTTGGGATTGACGATCGTCTTGATTACGCATGAAATGCATGTAATACGTAAAATCTGCCATCGCGTCGCCGTGATGGAAAGCGGGCAGGTTGTTGAACAGGGTCCTGTCCTGGATGTCTTCAAGAATCCTAAAGAACAAATGACGAAGCGTTTCGTGCAACAGGTAACGGAACCGGAAGAAACGAAAGAAACGATGGACCATTTGCTCGAACGCTACCCAGCCGGCAAAGTGATTCAATTGACCTTTGTAGGTGATCATGCAGAAAGCCCATTGATCACCAAGCTTGTACGTAACTTCGAGTTGGATGTCAATATCGTTCAAGGTAAGATATCCCAAACAAGAAGCGGTTCATATGGAACATTGTTTATCCATCTAGATGGCAAAGAGGATGAAATGCTCCGCGCAATCGAATTCATTAGAGCACAGCAGGTAGGCGTGGAGGTGATTACTCATGCTTGAAGAATTATTGCCGAATGTTGATTGGGAAGACATCATTGAAGCTACGAAAGAAACGCTTTACATGACAAGCGTCTCTGTAGTGGCAACCTTTTTTATAGGCATAATACTAGGATTGATCCTTTTCCTGACAGGGAAGGGTAATATGTGGCAAAACCGGGCTGTTAACGGAGTCATGAGTGCTGTCGTCAATATATTCCGTTCCATTCCATTTCTTATTTTGATCGTGCTGCTCATTCCTTTCACTAAAGCGCTTGTCGGTTCCATGATCGGTGAGAACGCTGCACTGCCGGCACTTATTATCGGTGCTGCCCCATTTTATGCGCGTATGGTTGAAATCGGCCTTCGTGAAATCGATAAAGGTGTAATTGAAGCCGCTAAATCGATGGGGGCAAAAACGAGCACGATCATTTGGAAGGTCCTTCTTCCAGAGTCGATGCCTGCCCTTATTTCCGGGATTACGGTAACATCGATTGCATTGGTTGGATATACCGCAATGGCCGGGGTCATCGGCGCTGGCGGGCTTGGTAACCTAGCCTATTTGGACGGCTATCAAAGAAATCAAAATGACGTTACGCTTGTAGCGACAATCGTTATTCTAATTATCGTCTTCATAATTCAAATTATTGGAGATGTGATTACATCTAAATTGGACAAAAGATAAAGGGAGATGAATAGGATGAAAAAGTTTTTAGGATTTGCATTAATCTTAGTGTTATCTATCGCTTTGGCTGCTTGTGGAAGTGAAAAGGATAAAAGCGGCAGCGATACGGATAAAGAATCGAAGAAAATAGTTGTAGGGGCATCCAATGTTCCTCATGCAGAAATCCTTGAGAAAGCTAAACCGCTTCTTAAAGAAAAAGGAATCGATTTGGAAATTGAAACGTTCCAGGACTATGTTTTACCGAATAAGGCGTTGAATGATAAGGAATTGGATGCTAACTACTTTCAACACATTCCATATTTAGAGGGGCAAATTAAAGAAAATGGATATGACTTCGTCAATGCTGGCGGAATCCATATCGAGCCGATTGCTCTATATTCACAAAAATATAAAAGCATTGATAAACTTCCGGAAGGCGCAACAATTATTATGAGCAGCTCTGTTGCTGATCATGGACGCGCTTTATCCCTTTTGGAAAAGAATGGCCTGATCACTTTGAAAGAAGGCATCGATAAAACGACGGCTACAACGAAAGACATCGTTGAAAATAAGAAAAACCTTAAATTCGATGCAGATTATGAAGCGGCCCTGCTTCCTAAAATTTATGAGAGCGGCGAAGGCGATGCAGTCTTGATCAACTCCAACTATGCAATTGACGCCGGTTTGAATCCGCTTGAAGATTCAATTGCGATTGAAGATTCCGAATCACCTTATGTGAATGTCATTGCCGTAAACAAAGGTGACGAAAATAAAGAAGCAATCAAAGCGCTTGTAGAAGTATTGCATTCTAAAAAAATTCAAGATTTCATTCTTAAAGAATACAAAGGTGCAGTTGTACCGGCGGATAAATAATTCGAGAATGGCGACCTGATTTAATTCAGGTCGCAGTTTAAAAAGGTTTCGGAATGGTCTCATTCCGAAACCTTTTTTTTTATTGGATTTGAATCATAATAGCCCTCTACATTTGTTATTGAGTGCCGATGGGCAGGGATAACAACCAAAACGCTCATATTACACATAGCCATGGTTGCGGAATCTGCGTCAACAGCTTCAGGTTTTATTCATGTATGCTTCAGCAGACAGTAACGGATTTGTGTTGGGACGATAGTAACACCCGGAAATACTCGATTAAGAGCCTCTGATTGAACAAATGATTAATAAAGCTGCCGAACTTAGTGAAGTGAAGCACTTTATCACGGAAATCCTAACCGGCATTGAACGGAATATAGAATGTAGGTGAAAGTGATTCTATCTGATTGTGTAGTCTTAGTGGATTGGAGCGGGTGTTCGAGACTCCTGCGGGAAAAGCGAGTCAAGGGGAGACCCGCAGGCGCAAAAGCGCCGAGGAGGCTTCCGGACCGCCCGCGGAAAGCGAGTGCCTGAAGTGGAAAGTAACGTTCAAATTTGGAAAACCTAAAAATCTAAAAAACTGTAGACAAACTAAAAATTATGAGCGACGCATTATGTAAAAGCTGAACGGACAAACCAGCTCGCTATAATGATGATCCAGGTTGTTTCAGTCTGGGGCTTAATTTAATTCCTTTCATGTTTAATCAGGAAAGGAGAGGGTATAGAGATAATGAAGGTAAAAAAAAGATACACAAATTTGAAAGGATGGTTCACTATCAATACTCTGGATTTAAATGTAACAAGCGAAATGGAAAAGGCGATGCAGTCTTCACATGGGATTGGCTACAGTGAGTACAGTAGAGACTTAGACCTCCGTATCGAGGTTGAGAAAGAACGGGATAGGGAACATGTAAAGTGCAACAAAATGGTCCAGGACCTACAACGCAAAATTCACGGCTAAGCATATAAAAGAATTCTTTAAAAGATCGGCCTGTAGAGGTAAAATGGAAAGTGGTCCATAAAATAAGGGTTTCCTTATTGGATAAACTTACATAATACCTGACAGTCCGATTTTTTTCTTTTTAAGCGGAACGTTCGTACCTTGCAATCGAATCCTTTGAACATATAGTAATAAGGACGAAGATTTGCCGAATAATAAGATAATTTTAACAAAAGCTAAAATAAGTATGAATATGCAGTAAACAGGCCATATCTGTTAGTATTGTAAGAATAGGACAGGTTTTTAACATGGCCGAAGTGGAAACCCCTATCTATTTAGTTGATTCCAAATTGGATTTGTTATAAAATTGGAATGAGAATAAAGTGAGAATGCTTTTACGGAAATTATAGTAATGAAAGTAATCTTTACTTTCTGGTAATAAAATTGGAATTAGTTCACGGAGGTATTATTATGTCAGCTTCTACATTAACGGTTAAAGATCTGCACGTATCAATTGAAGGCAAAGAGATTTTAAAAGGGGTAAACCTTGAAGTTAAAGGTGGGGAAATCCATGCGATCATGGGACCAAATGGAACTGGTAAATCAACTTTATCATCAGCAATCATGGGTCACCCTAAATATGAGGTAACTAGCGGAAGCATCACATTCGATGGTGAAGATGTATTGGAGATGGAAGTAGACGAGCGCGCTCGTGTCGGTCTATTCCTTGCTATGCAATATCCAAGTGAAATCAGCGGTGTTACAAATGCAGACTTCTTACGTTCTTCCATTAACGCACGCCGTGAAGAAGGCGATGAAATTTCATTGATGAAATTCATCCGTCAAATGGACAAAAAAATGGAATTCCTTGAAATGGATGAAGATATGGCGCAACGCTATTTAAATGAAGGTTTCTCAGGCGGAGAGAAAAAACGCAACGAGATTCTTCAATTAATGATGATCCAACCTAAAATTGCAATCTTGGATGAGATTGATTCAGGTCTAGATATCGATGCACTTAAAGTCGTTTCAAAAGGAATCAACGAAATGCGCGGAGAAGACTTTGGGTGCTTGATCATCACTCACTACCAACGTCTATTAAATTACATCACTCCTGATTTTGTACATGTAATGATGCAAGGGCGTGTCGTAAAATCAGGCGGTCCTGAACTTGCTGCCCGCTTGGAAGCGGAAGGTTATGACTGGATTAAACAAGAATTGGGCATTGAAGACGAAACTGTTGGCGAAGAAGCGTAAGTAGGAGGATTTGCAATGACTACAGAAACGAAATTACCGTTTGAACAAGAGGATATAAGCTCCTATTCAACTAAAAATAATGATCCAGCTTGGCTATCCGAGCTTCGGATTCAAGCGTTTTCTGAATTAGAAAAGCTCCCGATGCCAAAGCCGGATAAAACGAAAATCGATAAATGGAATTTCACTTCTTTCCAAACTCATACGGTTGAGAGTGAAGCTTTTGCCTCTTTAGAGGAGCTTCCGGAAGAAATTAAGTCCATCATTGAAGAAAATGAAAACTTATACATCCAACGCAATAATACGCCGGCACATATCAATCTGTCAGCAAATGTGAAAGAACAAGGCGTCATTTTTACGGATATTTTATCAGCGGCTCGCGATCATGCTGAGCTTGTGCAAAAATATTTCATGAAAGACGGCGTTAAAATAGATGAGCATCGTTTAACGGCGCTTCATGCTGCATTGGTTAATGGGGGAGCATTCCTTTATGTTCCGAAAAATGTAGAAATCAAAGAGCCGATTCAATCGGTATTCCTTCTGGATAATCCGGATACTACACTTTTCAACCATGTCTTGATCGTAGCTGAAGATAATAGCTCTGTCACATATGTAGAGAACTATTTCTCAACCGTTGAGTCTAACGAAGGTGTTGCCAACATCGTAACTGAAGTATTTGCAAATGCGAATGCCAAAGTCCAATATGGTGCGGTCGATACCCTTTCAAAAGGCTTCACGACATATGTTAACCGCCGTGGAGTGGCAGGACGTGACGCACGTATTGAGTGGGCGCTTGGCCTGATGAACGACGGAAATACGATTTCAGATAATACAACATATCTAATGGGCGATGGCTCTCACGGTGATACAAAAACCGTTGTAGTCGGACGCGGGGAACAAAAGCAGAACTTCACGACAGCCATCATTCATTATGGCAAACGCTCTGAGGGTTATATCCTTAAGCACGGTGTCATGAAAGAATCCGCATCCTCCATTTTTAATGGCATTGGGAAAATAGAGTATGGTGCTACAAAGGCCAATGCGGAACAAGAGTCACGTGTATTGATGTTAAGTGAAAAAGCACGCGGAGACGCCAATCCGATCCTCTTGATCGATGAAGATGATGTAACGGCTGGTCATGCTGCTTCAGTCGGCCGTGTCGACCCGCTTCAACTGTATTATTTAATGAGCCGTGGTATTACAAAGAAAGAAGCAGAAAGACTTGTCATTCACGGATTCTTGGCCCCTGTTGTTAACGAGCTTCCAATTGAGGGAGTCAAAAAACAATTAGTAGCGGTCATTGAAAGGAAAGTACAGTAATGAACCCATACGAAATTCGTAAGCTTTTTCCAATATTAGATCAAGAAGTCAATGGTCAGCCATTAGTTTATTTAGATAGTGCTGCAACCTCTCAAAAACCGGCTGCAGTGATTGAAGCGATTGAGCAATATTACCGCGGCTATAACTCGAATGTTCACCGCGGGGTGCATACACTAGGAACAAAAGCTACGGATGCGTATGAAGGTGCTCGTGAAAAGGTACGTAAATTCATTAATGCTTCTTCTACAGAAGAAATCATCTTTACCAGAGGCACAACGACTGCTTTAAATACTGTAGCAAGAAGTTACGGTGGTGCAAATATTAAAGAGGGTGACGAAATCGTCATCTCTTACATGGAGCATCACAGTAATATCATTCCGTGGCAGCAGCTTGCCAAAGAAAAAGGCGCTGTATTGAAGTATATTCCGCTTCAGGAAGATGGCACGATTTCCGTTGACGATGCGAGGGCTACAATTACGGAAGCAACGAAAATCGTGTCCATCATGCAGGTTTCGAATGTGCTTGGCGTTATCAATCCTGTGAAGGAAATCGCCCAAATTGCCCATGATCACAATGCTGTGATGGTAGTCGACGGGGCACAAAGCACGCCGCATCTAAAAGTGGATGTCCGTGATTTGGATTGTGATTTCTTTGCCTTCTCAGGTCATAAAATGGTCGGTCCAACAGGCATCGGCGCATTATATGGCAAGAAAGATCTTCTGGAAAAAATGGAACCGATCGAATTCGGCGGAGAGATGATTGATTTTGTAGGTTTGTATGAGTCTACATGGAAAGAACTCCCGTGGAAATTCGAAGGCGGTACCCCAATCATCGCCGGCGCCATCGGCATGGGGGCTGCCATTGATTTCTTGGAGGAAATCGGTTTGGATAATATTGAACGGCATGAACATAAGCTCGCCGCTTATGCAATGGAGAAAATGTCAGCAGTTGAAGGGCTGACCATTTACGGTCCTAAAGATGCAGAAAAGCGTGCTGGTGTAATAACCTTTAATATTGATGACGTACATCCACATGATGTCGCTACCGTTCTTGATGCAGATGGAATTGCTGTCCGTGCCGGTCACCACTGCGCACAGCCATTAATGAAATGGCTTGACGTATCAGCGACAGCAAGAGCAAGTTTCTATCTATATAACACGGAAGAAGATATTGATAAGCTTGTGTCCGGGCTTGTTAAAACGAAGGAGTATTTCAGTAATGTCTTTTGATAACCTTGATACACTTTACCGTCAAGTCATTATGGATCACTATAAGAAACCTCGTAATAAGGGCATGCTAGAAGATGGAAGCATGACAATCGATATGAATAATCCAACTTGCGGCGATCGGATTCGTTTAACGATGAAGATTGAAGACGGCAAGGTCAGCGATGTTAAATTCGATGGTGATGGTTGTTCGATATCGATGAGTTCGGCTTCCATGATGACGCAAGCCATTAAGGGCAAAGACGTTGATACTGCCCTAGCGATGTCCGAGACTTTTTCCTTAATGATTCAGGGAAAAGAATACGACGATGAGATGGACCTTGGGGATATTGAAGCCCTTCAGGGTGTTTCTAAATTTCCTGCCCGAATCAAGTGTGCTACCCTAGCTTGGAAAGCCATGGAAAAGGGATTGAAGGAATAATTAAATTAAAATGAGCTGTTGTAATTCAGCCATTTGAAATGGAGGAATACGAGCTATGGCAAAGAAAATGCCTGATATCGGCGATTATAAATATGGCTTTGCGGATAAAGATGTTTCCATCTTCCGTTCAAAGCGTGGTCTGACAAAAGAAATCGTGGAAGAAATTTCTCGAATGAAGGATGAACCGCAATGGATGCTTGATTTCCGTTTGAAATCATTGGAGCATTTCTACAACATGCCAATGCCTCAATGGGGCGGCGACATGCAGAGCCTGAACTTCGATGAAATCACATACTATGTTAAGCCATCAGAGAAATCAGAGAAGTCTTGGGATGAAGTTCCTGATGAAATCAAACAGACTTTTGATAAATTGGGAATTCCTGAAGCCGAACAAAAATACCTTGCCGGTGTATCTGCCCAATATGAATCTGAAGTGGTTTACCATAGCATGAAAGTAGAATTGGAAGACTTGGGTATCGTGTTTAAAGATACGGACTCAGCACTTCGTGAAAATGAAGATATCTTCCGTGAGCATTTCGGGAAAACGATCCCGCCTACTGACAATAAATTCTCTGCATTGAACTCGGCAGTTTGGTCAGGTGGATCATTCATCTATGTACCAAAAGGCGTTAAAGTGGATACTCCGCTCCAAGCTTATTTCCGGATCAACTCTGAAAACATGGGGCAATTCGAACGTACGCTAATCATTGTTGATGAAGGCGCATCCGTTCACTATGTAGAAGGTTGTACAGCTCCTGTTTATACAACTAACTCCCTTCATAGTGCGGTTGTTGAGATTGTTATCAAGAAAGATGCTTACTGCCGTTACACGACGATCCAAAACTGGGCAAACAACGTGTTTAACCTGGTTACGAAACGTGCGGTTTGTGATGCTAATGCAACAATGGAATGGATTGATGGTAATATCGGTTCGAAATTGACAATGAAATATCCTGCTGTCATCTTAAAAGGTGAAGGCGCTCGCGGTATGACATTATCGATTGCCATAGCAGGTAAAGGCCAACACCAAGACGCGGGAGCGAAAATGATTCACCTAGCGCCAAATACATCTTCAACGATTGTATCTAAATCAATTTCTAAACAGGGCGGTAAAGTAACATACCGTGGTATCGTTCATTTTGGACGTAAAGCGGATGGAGCTCGTTCCAACATTGAATGTGATACATTAATCATGGATAATCAGTCTACATCTGATACGATCCCTTACAATGAAATCTTGAATGATAATATTTCCCTTGAACACGAAGCGAAGGTTTCCAAAGTATCTGAAGAACAATTGTTCTACTTGATGAGCCGCGGAATTTCTGAGCAAGAAGCAACGGAAATGATCGTAATGGGCTTCATCGAACCATTTACAAAAGAACTTCCAATGGAATATGCGGTTGAAATGAACCGTCTGATCAAGTTCGAAATGGAAGGCTCCATCGGATAATAACCGACTGGCCTGCCTGTAAGGCGATTTAGAATAATCATTCATACAAAAGCCTGCCGGGTTTGACTGGCAGGCTTTTTGTTTTGATATTATGATATTCCACCCCCTTATACGAAAGATTAAATATGGCTCAATGAGGGTAAAAAAAAATAAAAGAAGAAGTCAGGAAATGGTCCTGTCCCAAAGGAGTGGTGATGCAGATGATTTATGTTGGTGTGACCGGTTGGGGTGATCATGATAGTTTATATCATGGAGGTGTTTCCCAACGTGATAAACTCAAAGAGTACGGCGCTCATTTTCCCATTGTGGAGGTGGATGCCTCATTCTATGCAGTCCAGCCAAAGAGGAACAGTGAAAAGTGGGTATCCGAGACGCCAGCATCATTCCGGTTTGTCGTTAAAGCCTACCAAGGGATGACAGGACATCAACGTGGGGAAATCCCATTTGAAAGTAAGAAGGAGATGTTCAAGGCGTTTTGCGACTCACTGGAAGCATATTGGAAGTCCGGCAAGCTCGCGATGGTCTTATTTCAGTTTCCGCCATGGTTTGATTGTAAACGCGAAAATGTGAATTACCTGCGATGGTGCAAAGCTGAAATGGGCGATATCCCAGTTGCCATAGAGTTCCGGAATCAAAGCTGGTACAGGCCCAACGTAGTCCAGCAAACTTTGGATTTTATCGAAAAGGAAGGCTGGATCCATACTGTATGCGATGAGCCGCAGGCTGGTGAGGGATCCATTCCTGTCGTTCTGCATGCCACCGATAAAGATAAAACCCTGGTACGCTTTCATGGCCGTAACCTGCATGGTTGGCAAAGGCCTGCGTCGGGGGATAATTGGCGTGAGGTCAGGTACCTATATCGATATAATCATCAGGAATTGACTGAATGGGTGGAGAAAATCAGGGTATTGGAAAAGGAATCCAAGGAGTTATATGTCCTGTTCAATAATAACTCAGGCGGGGATGCAGCTGATAATGCCAAACAAATGATCGAGCTGCTTGGTATAGAATATGAAGGACTGGCTCCTAAGCAGCTTGGTTTGTTTTAAGAGGGATTATATAATGAATAATGAGATGATGTGACAAGCTAGTAGAGGTAATATCCTCACAAACAGGTAAAGGCGGATTTTTTCATGGTATGGTTAGTATTAGTGGGTATTGGATTATTAGCGGGATCAATCGGCGCTCTTGTCGGTCTGGGAGGCGGCATCATCATTGTGCCTTCCCTTTTATATTTAGGAACATCTACAAATATTATCGAAGAGCTGACTCCACAGGTCGCCGTTGGTGTTTCAACCGTAATCATGATTTTTACCGGCTTATCTTCCACTCTATCTTATTTAAAACATAAGGTGGTGGATTATAAGGCCGGCTTAATCTTTTTTATTGGCGGTGCACCTGGGGGAATAATGGGGGCCCATGTGAATAAAAACCTTAACGCCGAAGCTTTTTCATTGTACTTTGGAATTTTCATGGTTTTCATGGCCATCGTGTTATTAGTGAAAAATCGTTTGAAGCCCATGCTTTTCAAGCCTGGAAAAGGGAAAATAGTGAAAACGTATAAAACCGAAAATGGACATTCATTTTCCTATGGTTACCACCCGCTTTTAGCTGTATTTATTTCTTTTGTCGTGGGATTCAGCTCCGGGTTATTTGGAATTGGCGGCGGAGCCTTAATGGTACCCGTCATGATGCTTCTTTTCTTCTTTCCTCCGCATATGGCTGTAGCGACTTCGATGTTCATGGTATTCCTATCTTCCATCACTAATTCGATTACGCATATTTCCCTTGGAAATGTAAATTGGCCATATGCTTTTGCCCTGATTCCGGGTGCGTGGTTCGGTGCTAAATTGGGCGCATTCATAAATACGCGCCTAAAGAGTGCATCGCTGGAGAATATGTTGAAAATAGTGCTGATAATCATTGGTTTACGTCTTATATACCAAGGCATTACAGGATAAACGAGGAGGAAAAATGATGTCAGAAATCATTCATTTATATCACACCAATGATCTCCATAGTCATTTTGAGAATTGGCCTCGTATTGATAAGTTTCTTAAAGAAAGAAGACAACTTCATCAAGAAACGGGAGAAGAAGCGATCATACTGGATATAGGCGATCATGTGGACCGCTGGCATCCATATACAGAAGGTACGTTGGGTAAAGGAAATATTGAACTGCTTAATGAAGCGGGCTACCAATATGTGACCATCGGCAATAATGAAGGGATCACTTTACCTCATGATGCATTGGATTCCTTATATGATCATGCAAGGTTCAAGGTCTTGGCAGCCAATATTTATTACGGTGATAATGAAAGGCCGGAATGGGCGCTTCCATTTTGGATACATACAACGGCAAAAGGCACCAAAATCGCGATGATAGGTTTGACAGCCTTTTTTCAAAAGTTTTATTCTGCGATGGGCTGGGAAATAAAGGAACCATTCGTGGAGTTAAAGGCGCAGCTCGAAAGGGTCAAAACAGAGGCGGATGTAATCATCATCCTTTCCCACCTGGGCATCCATGATGATGAGAGGATGGCAAGGGACTTTCCGGAAATTGACATTATACTTGGCGCGCATACCCACCACATCCTCCACCAAGGTAAATTGATCAATGACACACTCCTTTGCGGGGCAGGGAAATATGGTTTTTTTGTTGGACAGGTGGAAATGACCGTCAATCAGGAAAAGAAAATTAGCCAGAAGAGAGCCATTCTTTATGATACCAATGACTTTTTGGAATTGGAGAATGAACGGTCATGGATTGAAGAAATATACCAGGCCGGAGGAAAAACGCTAAAACAGGTTGCTGTGGATTTACCGGTGGCACTGGATAATGATTGGTTCAAACGAAGTCCTTTGACGGAAATCCTTGTGGAGGCCCTAAGGGAGTGGAGTCAGGCGGATTGTTCCTTTTTGAATGCAGGTCTTCTGCTCGAGGGGCTTCCGAAGGGACCTGTCACAAAAGGGGATATTCACAGAATCTGCCCACATCCCATCAATCCTTGCGTCGTTGAAGTAGATGGGAATGAGTTAAAGGAAATCTTGATGCAATCGAGAAATGAAGAGTGGCCTCATATTCAGGTGAAAGGTTTCGGTTTCCGCGGAAAAATCATGGGAGTCATGCATTATGATCAAATTGAATTTAACGAAATGGAGAATGGAATCGTAAAAGGGATCCTTATAAAAGGAGAGAAACTGGAGGCGGATAAGTCCTATAAATTGGCAATACCTGATATGTTCACGTTCGGGCACTTCTTTCCAAGTATCCATCGCTCCAATCGCAAGGAATACTTACTGCCGGAATTCTTACGGGATATCCTTTTATGGAAGCTGAAAAAAATATACACGAAACCCTGATACAAAATCACGGTTTCGCCCTTTTTTTCATAAAGTATGGGGAAGGAAGGGGAGAAACCAATTGATTAACATGATCCCAATAATTCTTGATAATCATACATTCCTAGCCATTTCTGTCCGACTGCCGAAAACGAATTTACTTGCTGTCGCGTCCGAAAAAGGGTATATAATGTGCGGTGCGTTAGATGTTGGACTGCTGAACGATAAATTGAGAGATCGTAAAATCCTTGCAGGGAGGGCCACAGGAGTTAAATCGATTGAAGAGTTATTGGAAGCGCCGCTGGAATCAGTCACCTGGGAGGCTGTGGAAAAGGGCATACATCCAGGAATGATTGGTAAAGAGGCATTAATCAAAATGATTTGAAAAGGTGGGCTTTCTTTCTTCCGAAGGGGGCCTTATTTTTTTATCAAAGTAATGCTAATATTTTTTCAATAAATATGTTCTAACAGATTCATTTATAAAAATATGCTCCGATAAAACTTATAAAAGAAAGAATCGGTTTGAATTGCAAATATTGAATGGGGAAACGGAGTAAAAGTATGAGGCTAGCTATTACAAAGTCCCTAAGACCTGGAGCAAGGCTCGGTAAAAACATTTATAATGATCGGGGCCATATCCTATTGTGCGAGGGTCTTAGATTAACGCAGAAGATGATCAATCGACTGGTTTCCCTTAATATTCCCTATGTTTACATTCAAGATTCCAGGACGGATGACATTATTCCGAAGCCCCCAGTTTCCGGGAAACTTAGAAGAGAAGCCATTAATATGATTGAAACCACTTTCCTGGACATGAAAAATAAAATGAACCTGCATGGATCATTCACGATAGAGCATGCTAACGTCAAATTAACTCAAATAGTCCGGAACATCATGGGCGAGCTGAAAAGGAATAAAGAGCTAATGACTTTATTGGCCGACGTTTATACATACGATGACTATATCTTCACACATTCCTTCAATGTGACCTTATATACCTTGGCGATCGGGGTGGAATTGAATATCAATGATAAGAATCTCGAAATTCTTGGGCTTGGAGCGATTTTACATGATGTCGGCAAAATGCTCGTGCCTTTGGAAGTCCTCCGTAAACCCGGTAAGCTGACGGAAAAGGAGTTTGAACAAATCCAAAAACATGCCGATTACGGATTTCATCTAATTAAAAATGTTCATACCGTTTCACTTTTAGTTGCGAATTGTGCCTATCAGCATCATGAAAGGTTAGATGGATCTGGATATCCCCGTGGGATAAAAGGGGATGAAATCCATTATTTCGGCAAGATCATTGCCGTTGCCGATGTGTTTGATGCCGTTACTTCCAATCGGGTTTACCGTAAGGCCATGCTGCCGCATCAAGGATTGGAAGTCCTTTATGCCGGAGTCGGGAAAAAGTTCGACAATACGATCATCGAGGCTTTCCGCAGGGCGGTTGCCATTTATCCCAATGGTCTATCCGTCGAATTGAATGATGGGAGGAAAGGGGTAGTATCCTCTCAAAATGAAGGGATAGGAGACCGCCCCATGATATGGATACTTGAAGAAGATGGAGAGCAGATAAAAGAGCCCTACGAAGTGGACTTGAATAAAAACCTGCATTTGCTCATCATGAAATGTCTCGATATACAAGAACCAGCCTAACCTCAAGGATAAGCTGGTTTTTTCATTCCTTGTTTTCCTTCATGATGGCAGGTGCAACCGAGCCGTTTCCGTTACTGAAATAACTTGGAACATCACCTTCGATCAGCAGGCTTCCGACTGTCACTTCCTGGCTTACCTTGGTCTCCTTCGTGAAAGAGGGGATGACGATTTGAATATTGACATCAAAGTCCACAATTAATTCATAATAAACATTATTGATGCCTGCGTTTGTCAGTTTTGTCCTCAAATCCGATTCAACATTCCCGATGACTGACATTTTCACTGGGATTTCAGGTCCGTAATTGGAAAGGAGGTTATTCCCGGTTACGACACCAAATGGTATATAATACACCACACTTTTATATTGTTCATCATTTATTTTGGAAGATCCTGTTTTAAAAGGGTTTCCCTGTTTGATGCCAAGCTTCTTTTGAATATCCTTCGTGATGTTAGCCCGCAATTCACTATATATGACTGGATTGAAGCTATAGGAAGAACTGGAGTCCTCACCACCCTTGGTGTTGGTGATGATTTTGTTCATGTCAATCTTGGCTATATTCTCATCAACCGATTCATGAATCGTTTCGGTTGCAATCCGTTTGATTTCATATTCGGCTACACTCATGATCACGGGTTCGATCGATTTGTCCACGTACCAAAGAGTCATGATGCTTGATATGATGAACAGGATAAATGAATAGAGAAATACTTTTCGGGTGGGAAGAGGCCCTTTTTTTCGGAATTTCTTCGTTCGAAATCTTTTTCGGAACACGCTTTAGCCCCCTTTACTAATAACTATGCATCAAGTTCAGGGGTTTATGTTCGAATCAAAAAAAAGCAGCGTAAAATTCACGCCGCTCACCATTTCTTTTTGGCTAGATCTTTCCTTTCCCACAATTTTAAATAGGGGTAAGGGTCAAAGCTCCATTCTGTGATTCCGTTGTCTTTGTACATTCCGTAATGAAGATGAGGAGGGAATTTTCCGGAAGTTCCTGGAGGACCGTAGCCCGTACTGCCGACACCCCCGATGACTTGTCCGGGCTCAACGATTTGACCGACTTTCAACCCTTTGGCGAAGCCGCTTAAATGGGCAAAGTAATGATAGGTATTATTTAAATCCCGTATCCCAATCCTCCAACCGCCGAATTTATTCCAGCCTTTCATTTCTATGATTCCATAGCTCGTGGAACGAACGGGAAGGCTATAATCCGCAAAAATATCAGTGCCCTCATGGATTCTCCTTCCGCCCCATCCGCGAGCGCTTCCCCATGTATTCAAGTACGTATAATGAGTCCGTACTGGAACCGGGAAGGCTTTTTCATGTAGATCCAACCGGTCGTATTTCTTATAAATCTCGGCATTGCCCATAATGATGCTGACGGCTTTATCGCGTTTATAATAATCCCACAAGCCGATCCGGATATTATCTTCATCTGCACCATATGCTTGGAGATGCTTAGAAAAAGCATACAATCGATCGGTATCATTAGTGATATCCGCTTTGCCATCACCATTGCCATCCTGGCCCAACCCATCAAAAAATGTGATCGTGAGCGGGTTCGCATCGTTTAAGTCAGGATTGAGAGCCCCGCTCCACTTTGAAGGCTCGATGTGGATGCCTATAAAACCCTTTGCCGGCTCTAAATCCCTTCTTGCGGCCCTTAGGCTGTGCTCATATTGATCTGCTCCAGCAAGGTAATACCACGGGATTTGGAGGGCAGCCTCCATATTTTTATATAGCGCCATTCTCCCGGCATAAACATCAGGGGTATCGGCAGCATTGGCGACTTGGCCTGGTGCCAAGATAAACAAACAAGTTATCGTTAGAAGTAATTTTTTCAACGGGGCAGGCTCCTTTCATGATATTCTCCGTTATTAAAAGACATCAGTCCATCCATCTTTTATAGTTTTGCTGATTTGGCAATAAACATGAAAAATAAATAATGGGAAACCAACTATAACTTGTATAAATGCTTTTTTATTGTTAAAGTAGGGTGTGTTAATTTCTATAGAATGGAGTGGCATTTTCATGTCTTCTAGAAATAAAGAAATTCTTCGAAAACCAGATTGGTTGAAAATAAAGCTTAATACTAACGAAAATTACCTCGGTTTAAAAAATATGATGCGCGAGAAAAATCTTCATACAGTCTGTGAAGAGGCAAAATGTCCGAATATTCACGAATGCTGGGCAGTGAGAAGGACGGCTACTTTCATGATTCTAGGTGAAATCTGTACAAGGGCTTGCCGTTTTTGTGCAGTAACAACCGGACGTCCGAATGAATTGGACTGGGCTGAACCGGAGCGTGTTGCCGATTCCGTTGTTTTGATGAATTTAAAGCATGTCGTCATTACAGCTGTTGCCCGTGATGATTTAAAGGATGGAGGCGCTGAAGTTTTCGCTGAAACGGTCCGTGCCATCCGTCGCAAAAATCCATTTACATCAATTGAAGTATTGCCGTCTGATATGGGCGGGGTGTTTGAAAATATCAAGACTTTGATGGATGCTAAACCGGATATCCTGAACCATAATATAGAGACTGTCAGAAGTTTATCCGACCGTGTACGGGCTCAGGCCAAGTATGATCGTTCATTGGAGCTTTTAAGAAGAGCCAAGGAACTGTATCCGGAAATACCGACAAAGTCCAGTTTAATGGTGGGGCTGGGTGAAACGCGTGAGGAAATCCTTGAGACAATGGATGACCTTAGGGCCAATAATGTGGATATCATGACGATCGGCCAGTATTTGCAGCCAACTAAAAAGCATTTAAAAGTGCTGAAATACTACACGCCTGAAGAATTTGCCGAACTGAAAGAACGTGCATTGGAAAAAGGATTCAGCCATTGTGAATCAGGTCCGCTTGTCCGTTCGTCCTACCATGCGGATGAACAGGTTAATGCTGCGGCAAAACATAAGCAGAGCAAAGGTGAAGAATTATTGAAATAGAGTGAAATAAAGGACCGAAAAAATTCGGTCCTTTTGTATTCAACGGTTATCCATTTTTTGATGGATGTTATCGTGATGATCTCTTTTATCGTTAACCATTTCACCGTTTTCATTTTCACCGTCACTCATTTTGTATCCTTGAGGCGACTTCAGCATTCTTTTGATGGTCTGTTCAATCGTATAGTCAATCCCTCTGCTGCCGGATTTCACTGTAGCGAAGTTCTCGACATCTTGGGCAAGGGTTTGATAATCATCACTGACATAGACATGATAGTAGCGAGGCACGACGGACATGGCAGTACGTTTTACCTGGTCTGCGGTTTCCGTCCGATCCTTTGCATTGGTATCATATACGACAAGCACTTCCTCATCAGTAACGAGGGTAGCGGCATCATTGACATTTGGAATCTGAACACTCAGTTTAGAGATGACATCAGAAAGTTGTTCACGGTCAATGGAAGCAGCTTTGTTGGAAATGTTACGGCCGTCAATGGTTGCACTATTTGTGCGGGTAAAACCGAAATCATCACTTTTATTGTCATTATTACGATAATCCTCGTCATAATATTGAGTTGGATTATTTACGTTTGTTGGGTTACCGGCATTGTTTTTTGCCCCGAGACCCTGATCTTTATCTTTATCAGCACATCCGGTTAGTGCAATAATCGAGCTTAAACCTATCGTTATTATCGTTTTTTTCATCAATAACACCCCCATAACTTTAGGATGAACATATTTCTCTATTTTTCGCTTAGTAATTGATGGGGAATCAGTTATAATTTAAAGAAGGAATGTATATATGAGAGGTGAAAACAATGATTAACATCAATAACATGACCTATGAAATAATTGAGGATGAAAGGGAAGGCTATAACGAAGAAGCGTTTAAGGCCAGATACAGTGAGATTTTAACGAAGTATGATTATATAGTGGGCGATTGGGGTTACGGGCAATTGAGGCTGCGTGGATTTTTTGATGATTCCAATCAGAAAGCCACCTTTGATACGAAAATAAGCACGCTTAGTGAATATTTATATGAATACTGCAATTTTGGCTGTCCTTATTTCGTCGTGAAGAAAATAAAGAAATAAAAAGGCCAGAATTCACTCTGGCCTTCCATGTTAAGAGTTACCATATCCTTTATATGGAGGCTGTTCGTCTTTTTCTGAATCATCATGTGTCGGATGTGCCCCAGGATATTGTCGAGGCATACCCTCATGTAACGATTTATTTTCATAATTAAAGGCACTTTGATATCGTTGCCCTTCCTGCCACGGGGTATTTTTATTCTGAACTGGTTCATCTTTTGCTATGGCTGATCCAAAAGGTCCTTCGGGAAATTCTTCAGGAATTAAATAATCCCTCTGTTTTTCGACATTGGAAAAATCGTGGTATTCTTCTTTGTCCAAGATAATCCCCCCTCATGTAATCGGTCTTACACTCAGTAGGTTTCCCGTTTAAGCTAAAAAACTTCAGCACTCAGACGATTTCCATTAAAAAGTGACGAAGTTCTTCGGCTTCCGCTTCCGACAATTGAAAGGCATGCTCAAGATAGCCTTCCTCTTCCAAATCATCAGGCCCAATAATCGCGAAACGGTTACTCTGCATATTTAAAACAAGCTTCTTTCCATAGAAACGATCGGTTGCCGTAATGGCCAGATCGAATCTTGATTCCTCTCCCATGAAGCTTATGAACCGGGTTTTTGAATCAACGATGTCATTATATAAATAAAAGCGATCTTCCATAGTATCATTCCCTTCGTATCTTCACATTTGTAGTTCCATCATAACAAAGTGGCTTCAATAGGGGAACAGACATTTTTCGGGGCTTCCGGCTGAAGAACTTCGCTCAAGCAATAATGGCATTCATCGATTAATGAAAATGGCAAGAATATAAATGGAATCGGGGAGTGTAGGTCTGGAAATGCACCCCCGTAGAAAAGCAATGTGTGGTTGAAGGAATTGAGAGTAAGGGAGAAGCTATGGTATTATCAAGGAATAAGGTTGGTTCGGTACAGCGTTTTTGACTATGCCGCTCATTCAACCAATGATTCCCTATATCATCTTAGATCAGAAAGGATCTGGAAAAATGTACTTTGTAGACCGCCAAAAGATTGAACAAATATTAGGTTTTCTTGAAAAGCAGCTTGGACTTTTTGAGGGGCAGGATAATTGGGATGGAGACCATTCGGAACTTATCGCTGAAAGGCTTATACAAACTTCCATCGATTCCGTGTTGGATGTAGGAAATGCGGTAATTGATGGTTTCATTATGCGTGATCCGGGAAGTTATGAGGATATTATCGATATCCTTCAAGATGAAAAAGTGATTTCAGAAGAAAAAGCGATGCAATTCAAAAAGGTTTTGCCATTAAGGAAAATGCTGGTTCAAGACTTCATTGAAGTGGATCACAAAGAACTGCATGCCGTATTTTCGGAAAATATCGAGGCATTCAAGCAATTCCCTGATTTGGTGAGGAACTATTTAACGAATGAATTGGGACCTGTTTCAGCTTTTAAAAACTAGCAGCGTTAGGAAGGCGAATTTCAAATGAAGTCGTATAAAGGATATTTAATTGACTTAGATGGCACCATGTATCGAGGAACGGAACAAATTGCGGAAGCGGCAGGGTTTATTAATGACTTAAGGAAAAGGGATATCCCTTATTTATTCGTCACCAATAATTCATCCCGTACTCCGGCACAGGTAGCGGATAAATTGAGAAGCATCGGTATATCGACGGAGGATGACCAGGTTTTCACGACAAGCATGGCCACTGCCAATTACATAGCTGAACAAAAGAAAGGTGCATCGGTCTATGTGGTGGGTGAAGAAGGCATAATCGAGGCTCTTAAGGAAAAAGGAATGAAGCTTGTTGAAGAGCATCCCGATTATTTGGTCATGGGCATCGACCGCGGCATCAATTATGAAAAGCTGTCAAAAGCCTGTCTTGCTGTAAGAAATGGTGCTGTTTTCATTTCGACCAATGGTGATATTGCCATTCCTACCGAGCAAGGCCTTTTGCCTGGGAATGGTTCCTTGACTTCCGTTGTTTCCGTTTCGACCCAGGTACAGCCGATTTTCATTGGAAAGCCAGAATCCGTCATAGTGGAGCAAGCCCTAAGAGTATTGGGGGTTCCTAAAGAAGAGACAATCATGGTTGGAGATAACTATGATACGGATATCCTTGCCGGCATTAATGCTGGGATCGATACACTGCTTGTACATACTGGCGTAACGACAAAAGAACGTTTAAAGCAATATAAGGAGCAGCCTACGCATGTGGTGGACACCCTTGACTTATGGCGCTTTGAATGAAAAAAACCAGGTCTGCGAATGCAGCCCTGGTTTTTTTCATGTCGTCAATATCATTCGTTTACTATTCCGCATTTTCGGTTCTATGGGCAAGCCGGCTTGAAGCGGCAGCGGCAATTGCCCCAACGATATCATCTAAAAAGGTGTTCACCTTACCTGTGCTTTTATCATTTAAATATTTTAAGATACCCGGCTTTTGTTTATCGATGAAACCATAATTGGTAAAGCCGATGGAGCCATAAACATTCACAATTGAAAAAGCCAATATTTCATCGACCCCATATAGGCCTTCATCTATTTCAATGATGCTCAGCAGAGGCTCCTCGAGGAGTTTTTTCTCAGCCAGAATATCCAACTGTATGCCGGTAAGGATGGCATTTTGGACCTCGCGTTTTGAAAGGACCCGTTCGACATTGTGAAGGCAATCGGACATTTGGAGATTTTCATGGTAGCCGGATTGTAAATACATGACAAGCTCAGCGATATCCTCCAATTTCACTCCTCGTTCAATTAGCCATTTCCGAGCTGTTTTTTCAGACATTGATTGTTCAATATTAGCCATTTCATCACCCATTTCTCTATATTTTAAAGGGATAGTTCTAATGCAGGTAGTTTGATTTGATTAAACTGAAAACCTATGGAGGATGTTTTGATTGGAATTTCTAATAAGGTTTCGATAATCATTCAGAAAACGGGTTATTCCACATATATATAAGTATATGATGTCCAATATTTCTATTATATCCATTTGATGAAGGAGGCCATTCCATGATAGAAGAAATCATTTTTAATAATTATGGCATACAGGTGGAGCTTGAAGAGGCCAATGTCAGGTTTCCAAGCTTCCGCTCAGGAAATATGGTGTACAGTATTGTTCCCATTGAAAATATGGAGCAGGAGGAATTAGTGGAACGGTATAAAATGTCTCAACATCTGATTTCACAAGGTGATCGTCACGTATCCGCCTTTGTCCTTGCCAATCATGGAAGTTATGTTTCGGAAGCGGATGAACAATTATTCATCCTTCTCGCCAATCAGGCATTGGAAGGTCCGAGAAATTTCAATCCGGGAAGACGTCTGGCAAGATTCCATCAGCGTGGGAGAACGATTAATGAAACGATTCGAACTTGTTCAAGGATCGGTAAATGGAAAGAACTCTGGGAACAAAGGATCGATCAGTTAGAAAAGATTTGGCGGGATAAGCTCAACGCCCATCCTGATAACCAGTTTGAAAAATTATTTATAGAAACCTTTCCCTATTATATGGTCCTAGGTGAAAATGCGATTCAATATTTAGTCGACACGGAAATTGATGATACTCCGCAAATTGTCGATAGCGGAACGGTATGTTATGAACGTTTTTTACATGATACCTGGAAAAGCAATAAGTGGATGAAAAATCCGTTCGATTGGGTATTCGACCACGGAACCAGGGATGTCGCGGAATGGGTGAGGGAACATTATTTTCAAAATGTGCATACCCATCAGCGGGGCATTGGCCATTTCTTTCACGAATATCAGTCCATAGAACCCTTATCCAGTTTTTCAGCCCGGTTGTTATATTCGAGGATGCTGTTTCCCATTCATTATTTTGAAACGGTGGAAGAGTATTTTTCAAAAACGACGGAATCAAGGTCGAATGAATTGGAGGATAAAATAGCTTCGATCACGAAATCCTCCCAACAATATGAGTCCTTCCTCAAACATTTTTATGAATTGGCAGAGGTCCCTGCCAAGCATTATGATTTGCCTAAAATTGACTGGATTTAGATAAAAACGGGAAAGAAATATGATTCATTCTTACTTACTATGTTATGATAATAACAAGATTTTTTAGAATAATTAGATATTTAATCACTGCGGAAGGATGGGATCATGAAAAGATTGATGATGGCCGCCGTTATAGCCTTTTTAATCATCCAAACGGCGAATCTTGCGAAAGCTGAATCGAAAACAAGTTGCGAATCGACTCAATTCAAGATTGTCATGAAGTCTGAAGCGGATGTGAAAGAAAAGGCGTCGGCTGCAAGTAAAACGTTAAAAAAGTATAAGAAAAATAAAGAATTATCGGCAAGCGGGAGAACTGGAAACTGGTATGAAATCTGTCACGCAAATAAGTCCGCATATATCAATATGGCAGATGTAAAAGAGGTTTTCAGTACTGATGAAAAGGCTCTTCTGAAGAAATTCGATAGGAGGAAAGGCGTTAACCAAGTTGTATCGGCGACAGGTAAATCGATGAGTGATACGAAGGTAACGATCCAAACTTATGAGAAGAAACAAGGGGAATGGCGCCGGGCATTGAAGAAGATGGAGGGTGTCATTGGGAAGAACGGCTTCACGAAGAGCAAAAAAGAGGGGGATGGGAAATCCCCGGTTGGAATTTATTCCTTTGGTACGGCCTTTGGAAGCGAAACGAAGCCGTCCGGAATGAAAATGGGTTATAAGAAAACGACCAAATATGACTACTGGATTGATGATCAGACATCCAAGGATTATAACAAGTGGAAAACCTATAAAGGAAATCCTGCAGTTAAATGGAAGTCTTTTGAAAGGATGAATCATGAACTGTATAGGTATGGAGCGGTCATCAATTATAATACGGATCCCATCATAAAAGGAAAAGGCAGTGCAATCTTTCTCCATATATGGAGAGGGGGTACAAAACCGACGGCGGGATGTACAGCCACGGCCGAAAGGAATGTCCTCAGTTTACTGAAATGGATGGATCCCGTGCAAAAGCCACATATTGTAATGGGTACAAATGATTCATTGAAGAGCGTTAAGTAATAATCATCAAAATGGTTTTCCCATAAAAAAAAATAAACGTTACCCGTTCTTACTCGTTCAAGGGATGGACGAAAAAAGTTCGTGCATCCATCTTTTCTAACTATTGATAATTATGTGAATTAAACTTATAATGTCTACTATACAAATACAAATGTTTTCTACAGGCAAACAGTTTTTAAGGGGGAACCAAAATATGAAAGCCATCTCGATCGGTTTATTGGGGTTAGGTACAGTCGGATCAGGAGTCGTACAAATCATTGAAAGCCACCAGGACAAGCTCATGCATCAAGTGGGCTGTTCCATATCCATTAAGAAGATACTAGTGAAAGACACGACGAAGGAGCGGCTTGTCGCGGTCGAAAAAGGAATGTTAACGGACAATCCTGAGGATATCCTTTCGAATCCCGAGATTGATGTTGTAATAGAAGTGATGGGCGGAATCGAAGAAACACGCGGCTATCTAATAGAAGCGATAAAAAATAAAAAGCATATCGTTACAGCCAACAAAGACCTAATGGCTTTACATGGACCGGAACTGTTGGAATTGGCCACCGATAATCAATGTGACTTGTTCTATGAAGCAAGTGTTGCAGGGGGAATTCCGATTTTACGCGGTCTTGTCGATGGGTTATCTTCTGACCGCATCACGAAAATGATGGGAATCGTCAATGGAACGACAAACTTCATTTTAACGAAAATGAGCAAGGAAGGCAGAGCTTATGATGACGTATTGAAGGAAGCCCAGGAGCTGGGATTTGCTGAAGCCGATCCGACAGCCGATGTAGGCGGATTGGATGCGGCCCGTAAAATGGCGATCCTTTCAACACTCGGGTTCTCAATGAACATTGGCTTGAATGATGTTGAGGTACAGGGCATTACCGAGATATCCGAAGAGGATTTGAGATATAGCAAGAAGCTTGGTTATACAATGAAATTGATCGGGGTCGCTTCCAGGGCAGGGGATAGGGTCGACGTAAGTGTCCAGCCTGCACTTCTTCCGGAAGCACATCCGTTGGCATCGGTAAATAATGAGTATAATGCTGTATACGTTTATGGGGAAGCCGTAGGGGAAACGATGTTTTACGGACCGGGGGCTGGCAGTCTTCCTACTGCGACTGCAGTCGTTTCGGATATGGTGACGGTCATCAAGAATATGAGGCTGGGCGTAAATGGCCGCAGTGCCGTTGCACCTCAATACCCGAAACAATTAAAAGATGCCACTGAAATTTTCGCTAAATTCTTCATTCGGTTACATGTTCAGGATGAAGTTGGCGTTTTAGCCAAAATCACGAATTTATTTGCCGAGCACGGGGTAGGATTCGATAAAATCCTTCAATTGCCGCTGGATGAAAAGGAATCTTCCGAAATCGTATTAGTTACGCATACTGCCACAAAGGCTGCATTTGAGCAAATAATACAGAAATTACATGATTACAATATGGTAAGAGAAGTGAAAAGCACATACAGAGTTGAAGGAGAGGACATCAAATGAGCTGGCAAGGACTTATAAGCACGTATAAAGATTTATTACCCGTCAATGAAAACACGCCTGCACTAACCCTTTTGGAGGGCAATACACCTTTAATCAGACTGAATCGATTATCCGAAGAGTGGGGAATCGACTTACATGTAAAATATGAAGGGGCAAATCCAACTGGGTCATTTAAGGACCGCGGAATGGTCATGGCCGTCGCCAAAGCGATAGAAGAGGGCAGCGACACGATCATCTGTGCTTCCACAGGGAATACATCAGCAGCTGCAGCAGCTTATGCGGCCCGTGCCAACCTGCGCTGTATCGTCGTCATCCCGGAAGGTAAAATAGCCATGGGCAAACTTGCTCAAGCCGTTATGTATGGAGCGGAAATCATCTCGATCGAAGGCAATTTCGACCAAGCTTTAAAGATCGTCCGTTCGCTTAGTGAGAGTTCACCGATAACTCTTGTGAATTCAGTCAACCCATACCGGATTGAAGGGCAGAAGACAGCCGCTTTCGAAATTTGTGATGCTCTCGGCTCCGCACCGGATATTTTGGCGCTGCCAGTCGGGAATGCAGGAAATATAACGGCTTACTGGAAAGGCTTTAAGGAATATAACGAATCGAAACAAACGGGCCTTCCTGAAATGAGAGGGTTCGAAGCTGAAGGAGCGGCTGCAATTGTCCGGGATAGCATTATTGAAAATCCAGAAACGATCGCAACGGCCATCCGGATTGGAAATCCTGCAAGTTGGAAGTTTGCTGTGGAAGCGGCAAATGAATCCAAAGGCAAAATTGATGAGGTGACAGACGAAGAAATTCTGGAAGCCTACCATTTCCTTGCTAAAAAAGAAGGGGTATTTGCAGAGCCGGCATCATGTGCTTCCATTGCAGGTATCTATAAACAATTAAAAAGCGGTGAAATCAAAAAAGGAAGTAAGATTGTTGCTGTATTGACTGGAAATGGATTGAAGGATCCGAATGTGGCAGTCAATACAAGTACGATTCAACCTACATTGCTGCCAATGGATGAAGAAGTCATTTTAGAACATCTGCAAGGTGTGAAACAGGCATGAGTGCGGAATCAGAGATGTTCTTGATCCGTGTACCAGCAAGTACGGCAAACTTAGGGCCAGGTTTCGATTCCATCGGCTTGGCGCTAGGACTTTACTTGGAAATACACGGATCTTCATCAGATCATTGGGAAGTCGTCCCGCTTTCAGAGGAAATGTCTGTTTTTCCAAGGGATGACCGTAATTATATCGTCCAAATTGCCAAGGAAACGGCGGCCTCCTATGGAAAGGAACTATCCCCATGCCGGCTTTTCGTATCTAGCGAAATTCCACTGGCGCGAGGGCTTGGAAGCAGTGCCTCTGCCATTGTGGCGGGAATTGAATTGGCGAACATCGTTGGTGAGCTTCATTTATCAAATGAGGAGAAGAATAGGCATGCTTCCCTCTTTGAAGGGCATCCCGATAATGCGGGGGCATCTGTGTATGGTGGATTGGTTGTGGGCCTTCATACGGAGGAAAGGACGGATGTCGTGTCATTTCCGATCGGGGGAGTTAAGGTGATCGCTGTCATTCCCCATTTTGAATTGCTTACTGAGGATTCAAGAAATGTCCTTCCGAATTCGCTTTCCTATAAAGATGCGATAAGCGGGAGCGCAGCCGCAAATGTAATGCTTGCAGGAGTTCTATCGAAAGATTGGAAACTTGTTGGTGAAATGATGCAAAGTGATCGTTTCCATCAGCCATTTCGAGCGGAGTTGGTCCCTCATTTAGCGCTTATTGAAGAAGTCGTCCACAATGAAGGCGGATTTGGTGCGGCACTAAGCGGAGCAGGACCAACTGTTTTATGCTTGGCATCTCCAGAAAAAAGTGAAGGTTTGCTCACTGGATTGAAGGATAGATTTCCGGAATTCCATGTGAGGGAATTGGAAATCGATAATGATGGAAGTTATACGGCAATCCTTTCTGAACAGGAAAAAAAGGAATTGAAGTTTTTGAAATCGTGAGCCGTGTTCATTTGCCATATAAAAAAAGCTGACCCGTGTCAAGCCGTATCAATTCATTTGATAGGGCAAAAGCCGAGTCAGCTTTATTTTTATTACAGTCCGCAAAAAGATTCCGGCCTGCATGAAAAAAGGTTGAACGTGTATAGATGAAGTGATCCTTCATCCATACGCTGCATGTTATTTAAAGGGCTATTAGAAAACTTGTTCAACTTCCACTACACCAGGAACTTCTTCAAGAAGGGCACGCTCAATCCCAGCTTTTAGCGTAATGGTCGAACTAGGACAGCTTCCGCAAGCTCCTAGTAATCGTAATTTTACAATTCCATCTTCTACGTCAACTAGTTCACAGTCACCGCCATCACGAAGAAGAAACGGACGAAGCTTATCTAGGACTTCTTGAACTTGAACTTCCATTGTTTGTTCAGACATTGCAATCGACTCCTTTCCTAATCATATTATAATGCGAAGGTAATAAAAAATCCAACTGTAACTTTGCGGAAATATAATCTATATTATTCTGGTATGATGGAAACAGGTGAAGTTTTAAACATTATTCAAATGAAGCAACTATAATAAACTGAAGGAGGAAGAGTATGGTAAGGAAAGATATTGAGATAGAAGTGTATGGAGCGGAGCAAATTTGCGCCAGTTGTGTGAATCTCCCCTCTTCGAAAGATACCTGCGAGTGGCTTGAAGCCGCTTTAACGAGAAAATTTCCTGAGCAGCCATTCAAAATATCCTATATAGATATGTATAACCCACCAGAAACATTGAAGCAAAAGAGCTTTGCCGAGAAAATGATCGAGGAAGATTTATTTTATCCACTGGTCCTCATCGAAGGTGAAATCATTGCGGAAGGAAATGTCCGCCTCAAAAAAGTGGTGGAAGCGATGGAGAAATATGGATACTCAGTGCGAGTGTGATATATAATGGAAGAAATAAGAAAAACTGACCCATGAATGGGCTGCATGCAGCTCATTGGGCCAGTTTATAATCAACCGTTATGGTATTTATACATCCACAGAATGCCTGATTTCATTAGGCGTGCCACTCTGCCGGTGATTGGGCGATTTGCAACAAGACCAAAACCTTGTTTCTTCCCAAGGGAACCTAATGTTCCTTTTAATTTCATGGTAGGGAAGCTTTCAGGAAGTGGTTCATTTGCCCATTTCTTCACAAGGACTTGGACGATTTGCTCAGCTTGGGACTCCGCTAATTGAGCACTAGGTGCATGAGGCAGGCTCGCGCAGTCGCCGACTACAAAGATGCTGTCATCATTAGGAAGGAAATGCTGAGGAGTCAGAACGGCTCTTCCTTGACGATCTTTTTCAATATCCATATCGCGGATGATCTTGCTTGGCTGAATTCCAGCTGTCCATACGATGACGTCGCTTTGAACGGCTTCGTCGCCATTGTAAAGAAGGTTTGGTTCAACTTTCGTAATATTTGAATGATGGACGATTTCGATGGTATGTTTATCGAACCATGATTCGACAAAAGTACTTAATCTTTCTGGGAAAGCAGATAGAATATGCGGTCCACGGTCAAATAGCTTAACGTTTAAATCTGAACGGCTTTCAATCAATTCACTTGCAAGCTCAACACCGCTCAGTCCGCCACCAACGATAGAAACGGTTGCACCGGCACCTAAATTATTCAAAGCTGAATATGTGCGGCGTGATTTATCGATTGTTTGGATACTGTAAGTGTGTATGTCTGCACCAGGAATATCGTGGTATTTGTCTTCGCAGCCAAGGCCAATGACTAAATCATCATAAACCACAGGATCTTGATTTTCTATAATGACCTGTTTATTTTCCATGTCGATGGAAAGTACTTCTCCGTATACGTTCTTCAAGCGAGGATGTTCAGGAAATGCAACACGGATGTGCTGATCTGGAATGGTACCTGCTGCTAAAGCATAATATTCCGTTTTTAAGCAGTGATAAGGATTACGGTCGATAAGCGTGATGCTCACATTTTCAGGAAGCTGATTAGGCAGCAATCTTTGCAACATGCGCATACCACCATACCCGCCACCAAGTATGACTAGATTCTTCATATGATTTTTTCCCCTTTATTTGATCTCTTGAAAAATTTGATTAGCACTTAACTATAGGATTCCCCCAAATGGTCCCCTTAAAAGTTTAATTAAATATATATACCCCAATTTTGTAGTAAGAATAAAAAATTAGATAATTTTCTTTTTTTACGTACCCCGACAAAAGTATAACGAATATAAAAGGAAATCACAACCGATATCTTGAAATAGGCTTATTTTTTATGCGTAAATATTGACTGTTAATGGGAAAAGTAATAAGATGGGTTGTTAGTAACTGTGAGGTGAAACAATGTACCCGATTATTGAATTTTGCGTAAGCAATCTAGCCAGCGGGGCTCAGGAGGCTCTCGAAAGATTGGAGCGGGATCCGAATTTGGATATCATAGAATATGGTTGCCTGGGATATTGCGGCAGATGCTCCAGTAACTTATATGCACTTGTAAACGGTGAAGTGGTTTTTGGTGACACAACGGATGAATTGGTAGATAAAATATATAAGTACATTGATGAATTTGAAATGTCTTAATCATCAACGGCGGATAAAAGGCTGTTCCTGGAAGGGACAGCCCTTTTTTTTATCAGTGCTGCAATAAAGGGTGGGTTGTTTCCTGGGTCCGCTTGAATTCCTGGCCATCTGGATGAGGAAGGCTTACCGGGCATTTTTTTGGACACGAATTTTAGGATTGGGTTCAATGAATTAATCCATTATACCTATACCTATTGTAATAGACTAATTTTAGTTGGTAAAATAGGTGGGGGAATATGAATTTTTCCAAGCTGGAAAATTGAGCGCGGGAATTTCTTTGGTATATACTATAAAGAGAAATGGTTCTATCTCACATATTCAGAAGAAGGAGGGATTTATTGTGAGTGAAGTTGTTCAAATAACGGAAGCTGCCGCTTTTCAGATAAAAGAAATGATGAAACATAATGGTGAAGAGGGTTCCTTTTTAAGAGTGGCCGTTAAAGGCGGAGGCTGCAGTGGATTATCCTACGGAATGGGCTTTGAACAAGAGCCCGGAGAAAAAGATAGCCAGTTGGAACAGTTTGAAATTAAGATCCTTGTTAATGCCGAGGATGCAGATATATTGAATGGAACGGTAATTGATTATAAGCAAACGATGATGGGCGGAGGCTTTACGATCGAAAACCCAAATGCCATTGCATCATGCGGTTGCGGGTCTTCCTTCAAAACGGCAAAAAATGCCGGTACGCCGGAGAACTGCTAAGTTTGGCTGACGGTCAGTGATCGGTAAGTTAAGCGATGGGGATTACGTATTTACTCTTAGGAGGGTAACGTACTAAACCCCTAGCTAATTCGATATCAACTCATATATTTGACGCTTCTTGACGTATTTAACGATACGTTGGGAGGCGTCTTTTTTATGTCCGAAGAAAGGAGGAAATACGATGGCAGGAGCAGCAAACGCATGAACGGCCAGGGCTCGATTAACGCTTGAAAATAGCGACTGGAAATCTCGCATGAACGAAGTGAATAAAGATATGCGAGGGCATTCGAAAGAAGCCCAAAAGCTTAAAAAAGCTCAAGGCAATAAGAAAGGTTCTCTTATGTGAGCTTGAGTCGAGTAGCAGCATATCAATCTCGAAGATATGCTCTTAATTAGCTTATATCTTATTAGGGAAAACTATCCTTTGTAGAAAAAATAAGTAATTTTAGTATAATTATGTTAATATATAATTGTATACATAATTCAATAGGGAAAGCAGAGGGAATAATGAAAAAAATTTTAAGAAACATTTCGTTACTAGCACTTACACTTGTTTTATTTACAACTTCTTTTTCTGGTTTTGCAAGCGCTAAAGTAAAAACAGATCAGGAGAGTAAAAAAGTCGAAGAATTAGCTAAACACCTAGAATTTATTTTTGAAGAAGCAGCATTAAAAGATGATAACGGGAATGTAATTGGATTTGATGCTAATAAAATTGAAGAAAAATTTGGTCCAATTCCGGAAATAGAAAAGTTAAAAACTATTTCAAACCCCGACGAGGTTACTATAAAACCTATGAATGCAGCAGTAGATCGTTGCGTAGAAAAAAAGATTAAAAGCGAATATGGAGATATTATTACTGGAGCAGCTATTGGTGCAATTGTCGATTATATTAGTGAAAGAAATTATAAAATGGCAGCCAAAAAGGCTATAGCTCTAGGCTTAAGAGGTAGTGTAGTAGGTATTGCAATAGATCTCAGTATACTTCTTGGAAAATGTATTGCTTCTGAAACATAATAAAAAATCAATCACAAAAAATAGTTTCATATCTTTAAAACATCGTATTTATTGGTCTATTTGAAAGAAGGACACACTATTGTTACTACATTTGATAAAAAAAGAAATTAAGCACTAAAAAATTTAGTGCTTAATTTCTTTTTTTCTATTAGTTGTTAACCATGAGATAAGTGTAATAAATATAGCGAAAATTAATGACTCTAAAATATTTTCAGTCCATTTAAATACATTATATCTAGAATAATCCAAAATACTTTTAATAATAAACCCTACTATCCAAACCCCTATGCCTGTATAAATAAATCTCATAATGCCCCTCCTTTTAGTCTAATTAGACTAAACAAAAATGATAACGGAAATTATTTTTGCTAAAGTGAATTACATGCTATGCTCGGTTCTTGTTTAGGTCCATATTTTGTTATCTATTTATTTTAACGTTATGAACTACCTAACGCAACAACAAATGTAAATTATAACCTAAAATGGATGGTTATGCAAACTTTATCTTGCGCAAAATTCAAAAGCGACAATCAGAAATTATGTTATATGTATTTATACTCATATGCGAATATTTCAAAAATATTTCTGAGTATTGATACATTCGCACAAGCTGTCTTAAATTCACACCTATATCCCACGCGAAAAAGAAGGGATCATCAAAGATAGTCTTTTTTTAGTTATCAGAAACAGATAGTATGATATAATATTATTACATATTATGGAAATTAAAGGAGGGGTCTCATGGGCTTCTTTAATATTATTAAGAAAGTCATTTCGGGGAATGGTTCTCAGCAGAGCACAAAAAGTTACAAGGAAGCATCTTCGAAAATATCTTCAAAAGTTTCATATTCTTACGAGATTGATCCAATTCTAACAAAAAAGTTTTCGAACGGGCTAGTACCGGGAGAAATACTGTTAATTAATTGGATAGCAGGAAAAAATAAGGACGCGCAGTTCCCTCGTTATTTCGAAAAACATATGGAATCGACGCTCAACGTTCGTTATATAAGTTATTAAAAGAAGGTTATGTAGCAGAAGCGTCGGCTATCGAATCACTATCATCATTAAAGCTTCCAGAATTAAAAGAAATTTTGAAATCGAAAGAGTTAAAAGTAAGCGGGAACAAAGCTGAATTAATCTCGAGAATCGGAGATAATTGCATAAATGAAGAAATAGATACGTTTATAGATAGTCCAATGCTCAAAGTAACCGAAAAAGGCGATAAAGTCCTGGAGGAGTATTATTATATCGTTCCTGCACATCGAAACGACTCAAAAGACGGAGTGTATAACGTAGCGAGTACCATTAGACACGTCAACAAACTAAGCTATAAACCGAAGAACGGGGATGTTTCGTGGGCTTTATTTCAAAAAGCGTACATGAAACATGCGGAAGAATTTAAATACGGTTTAATGCGTAATGATATACTTAATATGGCAAGGCAGTTAGAAAGCGAGAGAAAATATAAGGACTCGTTATTTCACTATTTAAGAGTATACATAATCGACGTAAGCGGATTGAGTAATAGTTCTCGTTTAGATCACCCCAAATTGATGATGTACGAGGTACCTTCGAAGCATCAGATTAAAAAGTTAATTGAGATTTTAGAATACGATGAATCGGATATCCAAGACTTTTTTGTTGATACGTGGGATAAAACAAGCCCAGGTTTAAAGTATCACTATTTAACGTCAGAAGAGTGTTTACGTTGTCTTACTTACTCATTAAAAGATGAAGATGATAATGTAGAAAAGGCGTTGTTTAACGCATACGATCGATTAAATAAAACTATGAACGAAAAGTCCTTTCGCAATAAATATGGACTAGAGTTCCCGATTGATTACAAGGGATAATACGGATAAATCGGTGGTATCGCCCGGCTTGACAAGAGTGGTTCCATAATTGAGCTTTCAGATTTATGTCGATTCATTCGTACTCCCTGAACTTGGACAAGTCTTTGCTCTTGAAGTACGCTAAGCCTCGAATTATTTCGAGGTTTTCTTTTGTACGTTTATAGAACGTTTGTTCGTGTTATGATATCGTTATCCATACGAAGGGAATGACGGATATGACGTTACGTGACCGCGGAAAATTAAAGTGGGCGCCTGCTGCCTTTCTTCCGGAATATACGAAGATGCTACGGGACTTAGATACTGATTATCACCGACAACAAAAACCGATTATTGACGAGTTTCAATATGAAGAGTTCGACCAACGTATCTGCTACGCGATGGAACATAATTTTGCGGTGAAGATTACTAAGTGGGTGGACGGCTTTAATCACGAAATAGTTGGACGCATACATTACGTCGATCCGATAAAAAAGGAGGTACGGGTTAAGACGGAAGGGGACGAAGTGGAACGCGTAAAGATGGCGGAGATAATTGCGGTAGAGGTTAAGGAATAAATTTCCCCTTCGGACTTGTACACCGGTTAGCCAGCCGTTATAATAATAGAAAATACACGTTACGGTAAATACGTAAGTGCGAAAAAGTATACGAGTGTGATATATCGTTCAGTGACCGACTAAGTTACCGTTGGGGCAGCGTCTCCCATTACGGAGGCTTTACGATCGAAAACCCAAATGCCATCGCATCATGCGGTTGCGGGTCTTCCTTCAAAACGGCAAAAAATGCCGGTACGCCGGAGAACTGCTAAGTAAACTCCAATACATCGGAAAAAGGGGACACTTTAATAAGTGCCCCCTTTTTTGTTTTTTACAAGAGGGATTAGGATGGTCTCATCCTAACACGAGACCAGTTTAATGGCTCCATTCTTATCCACAGCTGTCGTTTTATCCGGCCCTGTTTTGGGTCCGGATCCGGCGGCAAAAATGATGGCTTCCATGTTATCCACTGCTTTATCCACATTTCCCTCTAAATCTGCAAGGATTGGATGCCCGCCGACTTCTTTTATCGTTTGAGCCTGTTTCTCTTTCCTGGTCATCCCGTATACGGTCATTTGCAATTTTTTGATAATTCCCCAATGATCTGCTTTCCGTTCGTTCCGTTGGCCCCTGCAATTAAAATATTCTTGGATGCATTCCCCTTTCATGGCTTCTTCTACTCTTTACCCATAGAATGAAAAGGGTAAGCACTGTGGATAACTAATTGAAAAAACTTATCCACAATCATCGAATTGGGGACAAAAAAAACCGGCCATGAAAGCCGGTTTTTGCGTACTATAATTAAAACATGGAAGAACTGTGCATCGGCTGAACTTTTGCTTTTGGGTCAATATATTGTTTGGCGTGATTGACGGCAGTGGGTGCCTCACCAAAACCACTGGCAATCAATTTTACTTTGCCATCATAGGTTGCAATATCGCCTGCTGCATAAATTCCCGGGATATTTGTTTCCATTCTGGAATTCACCAAAATGCTGTTCTTCTGGATATCAAGTCCCCATTCCTTAATGGGACCAAGAGAAGAAACGAATCCGTAATTGACGATGACTGCATCTACATCCATGGTCTCTGTATCGTCACCATTTGTATCCTTGATGACAATTGTATGGATACGTCCGTCTGTACCAATCAACTCTGCAGGTATGTATGGAGTCTTTATTTCCACTTTTGAATTTTTAAGTGTTTCTACACTATGTTCGTGGGCACGGAACTTATCTCTTCTGTGAATGATGCTCACTTTCTCGGCGATCGGCTCCAGCATTAAGGCCCAGTCAACTGCTGAATCCCCACCGCCGAAGACGACCACTTTTTTGCCGGCGAAGTGATTGAGGTCATCGATGAAATAGTGAAGGTTGCCGTTTTCATATTTTTTTGCATCTTCAATTTCGATGCGGCGGGGTTGGAAAGCCCCATTTCCAGCTGTGATGATAATCGTTTTGGAGTAATGGATTTCTTTATCAGTCGTTAACTTGAACACTCCATCGGCTTGCTTTTCCACTTCTTGAACGGCTTGCTCCAGGACGACATCCTGTTCGAACTTTGCCATTTGTTCTTTCAAATTATTCACTAGCTCCTGAGCTCGCACTTTGGGGAAACCGGCGATATCATAGATGTATTTCTCAGGATAAAGGGCCGACAATTGTCCGCCTAATTGTGGCAGGCTCTCGATGATTTTTACGGATGCCTGTCTCATTCCTCCATAAAATGCAGTGAATAATCCAACCGGGCCTCCGCCAATGATTGTAATATCATAAACTTTTTCATTAACTTCCAACGTTATCCCTCCGATATACTAGGTTTGCTGAAATTTATTCTCTTATTTTAACATAGATGATCTTTTAAAAAACGGAGAAAGTTAGAAAAGTGGGAAAGTTTTGACTATATTTGTGCAGTTTCCTGATGAATGCTCTGTATCCGCTTTCAAATCCGGGTGAAATTACCCTTTGCCAATGTTGAGCATATCGTATAAATATGGTCGCAACTGGGTGAAAAGTAATGTTTTTCGGCTATATTTTAACCTGAAAAAGTTCGGTTTGTTACTTGAAAAAGGTAAGGAAAAAGACTAATATTTACTTAGATATCATTTGGTAAATTTTTTATGAATTTTTTATGACATTTATGAAGTGTTACGTGAAATACGTCACAAATGTATAAGAGTGCTTTTTATAATGGAAATTATAAAGATAGACAATATATTTTAGTTATGGAAAGCATCACAAGAAAATATCGTAAAGGTGGAAGAATACTTTTGAAAAAGCCAACAATCGTTGTTTTAGGAGCAGGTTATGGTGGATTGATGACTGTTACTCGCTTACAGAAGGCGTTAGGTCAAAATGAAGCAGAAATCGTATTAGTTAACAAAAATGATTACCACTATGAAACAACATGGCTGCATGAAGCATCAGCTGGAACGCTTCATCATGATCGTGTGCGCTATCCAATCAAAAGTGTCATTAACAGCAAAGTTAAATTCATCCAGGATTCCGTTTTGGAAGTGAAAACGGAGAACAAAAAAGTCATCCTTCAAAACGGCGAAATTTCTTATGATTACTTAGTGATTGGTCTTGGGCCTGAATCGGAAACATTCGGAATCCAGGGGCTAAAAGAATATGCTTTCTCTATCTCTAACGTGAACACGGCACGTAAAATCCGTGACCATATCCAATTGCAATTCGCGACGTACAGTACTGAGGCTGAAAAGAATGAAGACCGCTTGACGATCGTTGTTGGAGGAGCAGGATTTACGGGTATCGAATTCCTTGGCGAATTGGCTAACCGTGTCCCTGAACTTTGTAAAGAATACGACATCGATTTCCAAAAGGTCCGCATGTACTGTGTGGAGGCAGCCCCAGCCGTCCTTCCTGGCTTCGATCCGGAATTGGTGGATTATGCAGTATCTTACCTTGAGAAAAAAGGTGTGGAATTCAAAATCGGCACACCGATCAAGGGGGCGACTCCTGAAGGCATCATCGTGGCAAAAGGCGAAGATGAAGTGGAAGAAATCAAAGCGGGCACCGTTGTATGGGCAGCTGGCGTACGTGGAAACTCCGTGATAGAGGCTTCCGGTTTTGAAGCTATGCGCGGACGAATTAAAGTGAACCTTGACATGCGGGCACCGGGGCATGACGATATCTTCATCGTAGGGGATTGCGCTTTGATCATCAACGAGGAAATTAATCGTCCATATCCACCTACTGCACAAATAGCGATGCAGCAAGGTGAGGTCATTGCAAAGAACCTGACTAAATTGGTTCGTAACGAAAGCGACCTGGAAACGTTCACCTTCGAAAACAAAGGAACGGTATGTTCACTCGGTGAAGATAATGCGATTGGTGTTGTCTTCGGCAAGAAAGTTACAGGTAAGACTGCATCATTCATGAAGAAAATGGTTGATAACAGGGCATTGTTAATGATTGGCGGAGCCTCACTTGTTGCTAAAAAAGGTAAATTCAACGTTCTTTAATTTTTTTGATAGATCAATAATGGCCATTTGGGGATTGTCCCTGAATGGCTTTTTCATTGGCATCCCATCCATCGATGAGTGTGTCATAGCGGAGTATGCAATTTTTTTGTGTGGAATATAATGGGGATGACGAAGTTTGATCAAGGAAATTATCTTTGGCATCATCTTTACTAAATAATGATTGTAGGGGAAGTGGGTTTTGGTGGAACGTTGCAAAAATGTTTGGCTGGCAGTGTCCGGCCTTGTGATATCGGATAAAGGTGAGTGGCTTGTCGTGAACAAAAGGTATGGCGGATTGAAAGGGCAATGGTCGCTTCCGGCAGGTTTTGTCAAAAATGATGAAACCGTCGATGAAGCTGTCGTAAGGGAAGTGCTGGAGGAGACGGGCATTCATACAGAAATCGAAGGCATCGTAGGAGTGAGAAGCGGAGTCATCAAAGGGGATATAAGTGATAATATGTTGATATTTTTACTTAAACCGCTCAGTTTTGAAGTAAATGCTCAATTGGATGAATTATATGAAGCTAAATTTTATCACCCTGATTTACTCATGAAGGAAGGGAAGCAATCGTTACTATTGGAACAGCTTTTAGCTTTTAAAAAGGAAAGAATGCAGACGATGCTTGACGGGTTGAATCCGGGAGATCAATTTGGATATACATCATATAAACTATTCTTGTAATTTGGGTAATTATCTTTTCTTCGGTATTATTTGGTATAAGTCGTTGACGCAGCAATTATTTTTTCAGTAAACTAAAGGTGTCGCTTTTAAGGAGGGTCAAGAATAACATGCCATTGCCTGTTTTAATTATCTCAATACTCTTATTTTTCATATTGTTTTTCGGAATTGGCTTTTTGCTGAATATGCTCTTTCGTTCTTCGTGGATCATGGTCTTCTTATTTCCAATCGTCTTCATCATCATTGTCAATGAAACAAAGCTAATAGAATATTTTAGGAATCCGGGAATATCTTTTTCCAATCTTGGTACGAACCTTACATCCCTGCATACGGCAGACATCATTATTTTATCAAGCGGGCTGCTTGGTGCGGTTTTAGCTGGTGTGGTCATCAGGATTCTAAGGAATAAAGGATATCAAATGTTTTAATAAGGGAAGGGCCGTCATTTATGGACGGTCCTTTTTTTGTAGGCTGTTTTCGCATACTTTGTTGCTATTTACCAAGGAGTGCGGTGTGGTTGATTTCCCCTCCAGATGCTCGCTTTCCGCGGGGCGGTGAGCATCCTCGGCGTAAACCCTGTGGGGTCTTCACCTGTCCCGCTGCTCCCGCGGGCAGTCTGGCACTTCCGCTCCAATCAACCTTAAATAGTTATGTTTTAAAAACAACGATCTTAACGAAAAGAGCCTTTTTGTATGAAAAATTGGTTCTTTCCATGCTTTATGAATACTTTCACTCCGTAAAGGGAACAAATATCCTTGTGAGAGGAGTGGAATTGATACATATGAAGATTGTAAAGGCATTATTTTTGAGGGTTGCTATTATCATATTATTTATCTTGGCCATCGAATCGACCTTGAATCATGTTTTTGGGGCAGTTCCTGAAGATCATCCTTTTGAAGAGGCAATGAGACAACATCGAATGCTTGGTCTCGAATATAAAGCGATCCATAGTGGGGGGCAAGTGGCAACGCTAATGGCATCGGCATCTGCGAGCAATGGTCCCACGACGATAGCGGAGGCAATCGAGCTTTCGAAATACCCGAAGCATGAAGTTTTGGCTACAGGATATACAGCAGGGTATGAATCAACCGGAAAGTACCCGGAAAGCCCATCTTATGGAATCACATATTCAGGGGTGAAGGTGAAACGGGATTTGTTTTCCACCATTGCCGCCGATCTTGCCATATTCCCTCTCGGAACCATCCTTTGGATTCCGGGCTATGGATATGGGGTTGTAGCGGACAAGGGTGGTGCGATCAAAGGGAATCATCTGGATCTATACTACGAAACGGTACAGGATGTGTACGAGAACTGGGGAAAGAAAACCCTTGAAGTATATGTTGTCCAAAAAGGGAACGGCGAATTATCCGAACAACAGTTAAGCAGGTTGAATGAAACCAAGATCAAGCAGGTATTCAAGCCGAAAATCGCTGAGAAAACATTGAATGAGAATGTAGCTTCTTTTGCTTTTTAAAGAGGAAAGTGAAAGGCTGCCTCAATTGAGGCAGCCTTTTCTGTTTCATTTGGGACGCCCTTAGGGCATGCCTTTGTAGGCTTCAGGATGCAGAGTCTTTGCCAATATGGACAGCCCATCCAGCAAACGCGGGGAAGGCCGGCAGAATAAAGGTTCTTCCATGATGTGAATATGGTTATTCCGGACGGCCTTCATATCAGTCCACCCTTGCCGTTTCCTGACAAGCGCAGGGTTTACTTTACGTAAAGGGACACCGACCCAAGCTAAGCAAATATGGTCGGGATCCTTTTTTTGGACCTCTTCGGAAGTGACTTGAATGCTTGCCATGTCGACATCCTCGAAAAGGTTATATCCTCCCGCAAGCGTACTGATTTCGGATAACCAATTAACTCCCCCGGGGCTGAATAAGGGATTAGGCCACCATTCCCAATACAGGGACGGCTTTGTTTCGATTTTATCGGCGATGTTTTTATATTGAAGGATGGCATCACGGAATTTGGCTGCCTGTTCCTCTGCTTTTTCCTTAAGATCCATCGCCTCGCCCAAGGTCAGTAAATCTTTTGCGATATCTTCAAGCGATTGCGGGTTGAAGATGATATGGGGGATGTTCCGTTCTTTTAGCCCCACAATGTTTTTTTCCATGCCCGGTACACTCAGTGAAGCCAGCACCAAATCGGGTTTTAGTGATTCCACATGATCGATATCGATCGATAAGTCGGGCCCCACCTTAGGAAGATGCTGTAGGGTTTCAGGCCAATCAGAGTAGTCATCGATGGCGATCAGCTGATCTTCGATTCCTAGATATGTGCATAGTTCCGTATTGCTGGGGCAAAGAGAGATTATTTTCAAATTGAACACCTACCCTTGAAAGATGAAAAAGTGAAGTGCCAATGCAATGAATACTCCGGTCAAGGCTCCGAAAAATACCTCGATTGGCTTATGGCCCAACAGTTCCTTTAATTGCTGCTGTTTCTGTTTATCTGCTTTTTTCTGCCAGTTCTTTGCTTGCTCGACAAAGGTATTGAAGTCGGTAACGAGCTGGTTCAAGACGGCTGCCTGTTCTCCTGCCTGCCGTCTCACTCCTGTCGCGTCGAACATCGTGATGATTGCAAAGATCGCGGCAACGGCAAATACAGGGGAATCCATTCCGGTTTCGATCCCTACCGCCACGGTCAGGGCTGACACGGCCGCAGAGTGGGAGCTTGGCATACCGCCTGTGGAGTTAATGAGTGACCAGTTCACTTTGCGAAATGCTATGAAGTGGATGGGCACTTTGATGAATTGAGCAAAGAAAATGGCAATCAATGCTGCGATTAAAGGGAAGTTGAGTAATAATTCCAAGAGTATCAGCCTTCTTTCTGGTTATAAGTAAAGATGAAATCCATATATGGGTAAATGCATCCTGTTCGGAATAAGGCCCTTATTATTAGTTCCATTCAGTCCTGTCGATTCCCTGCCGGCATAAGTATAAATATAATCTTTCTTATACTATTACTCTAAAGTCACCCATTCTAAACAATATCCCTTGTTATTATTATTTTCGCGGCTTATTCGAAAATTTTTGAAGATTTCGTTATAATGAATGTAATAGAATGGAGGAGGTATCAGAATGTTCACAGTAAAAAATTCCTTAAATATAGATTTGATTGACGAATGCCTGATTCTAGGCGTATTTGACAGACCCGTAAAGTTCACAGGGATAGGAAAAGAAGCGGATGAACGATTGGATGGCCAGCTGACAGAGTTGGTGAAAGCCGGGGAAATCTCTTCCAAGAAAAAATCAGTGGTCAAAATACATACATTAGGTAAATTAAGCGTAAAGAGATTGATTTTTGTAGGGTTGGGCAAGGAAAAGGAGCTATCTTTTGAAACGCTCCGCGAAGCGTTGGGAAAAGCGCGTAAGACGATTAAAGAATCAAAGATTACGACACTTTCAATCGCGTTGGATACATTCACGACTGAAAATCTGGATGCATTGGATGCAGCGCATGCTTGTTCCGAAGCTTTTGAACTTGCATCCTATAAATTTGACGGATACAAGCAAAAATCGAACCAGGTCGAAAAAAGCCTTGAATCGATTACGGTTTACAGTGAATTTGATCAAGAAGAGGTCGGTGCCGCGCTGCATGTAGGGAGGATCTTCGGAAGGGCGACGAACTCAGCCAGAACATTGGTCAATACACCGGGCAATTTGCTGACTTCCACGGATTTGGCGGATTATTCATCTTCCTTGGGCGAACGTTATGGGTTTGAAGTGGAGATCCTCGAGAAGGAAGACATGCTCAAGTTGGGAATGGGCGCACTCCTTGCTGTCAATAAAGGTTCGGTCGAGCCTCCGAAAATGATCGTCCTGAAGTATCAAGGTAAGGATGAATGGAAGGATGTTATCGGGTTGGTCGGTAAAGGGATCACGTTCGATACGGGTGGATACTCATTGAAAACGAAGGCTGGTATCGTTGGAATGAAGACGGATATGGGCGGTGCGGCAGCCGTTTTAGGTGCAATGGAAATCATCGGCGAATTGGGACCGGACCAAAATGTCGTGGCGGTCATTCCTTCCACTGATAACATGATCAGCGGTGATGCATTCAAGCCCGATGACGTGATCACTGCCATGAGCGGCAAGACGATAGAGGTATTGAACACGGATGCGGAAGGCCGTCTGGTTTTGGCGGATGCCATGACTTACGCTAAACATCATGGTGCCGACTATCTTATTGACGTTGCCACTTTAACGGGTGGTGTCATAACGGCGCTGGGCATGGATATGACGGGTGCAATGACAAATGACACGGAATTCTATGAACAAGTGGTCAAAGCCTCAGAGGAGGCCGGGGAGCCCATTTGGAGATTGCCGATTACGGAAAAGGATAAAGAGCGGGTACGCAATAGTAAAATAGCGGATTTGAATAATTCACCTGGAGGGGCGGGACATGCAATCATGGGCGGCGCCTTCATCGGTGAATTTGCCGAAGAAACTCCGTGGGTCCATCTGGATATTGCCGGAACTTCCACAACCTCGAGCAACTCCGAATTGTGCACATCGGGGGCTACCGGTGTCATGGCACGCACGCTTGCACTATTGGTTGAAACCTTTGAAACGAAAACAAGATGAGCCAAAATAGCCGAAGCCGAAAATAGGCTTCGGTTTTTTTACCAAGACGGACGTTATGTCTCCCTCCATTTCAAGCTGACGATGATATGGCAATTTTCTTCTCCTGCTTTAGGATAGAAATCAAAACGGATCCCATCGGGGTTATACGTGATATCAGGTTCGTTCTTAATTCCTATCTTTCGGATCATATCGATCACGACATTTTTTTGCGATGCTTGGGCAGCAGTCATCAACCGGTTCGAGAAAGGCTTGGATGTGGCTATGGTATCCATGACCTTTTTTACATCAAGCATCAAAGATTGCGAGGTATTTGCCGATTTGACTAGCAGATCTGGATTGGTTGCCAAGTAGGGACGGAATGTCCGATTCCTGGCGTGAGGCGGAAATAGGATGGGATCATATAAAAAATAAGGGAAATCCTCCAAAAGGTTTCCTTCCTTTCATTAGGTCTGTCTATAGACACGTTTTCGTTATACGTTAAAATATGTATAAAGGCCAGCCGATATGATAGAGGTTTGTGAATGACCTTTTTCTGCAAAAAAACTTCTTGAAAATTATGATCAAAGACACACTATTATTTGTAAACTGCTTCATTGACAGGTATAGTGTATAGTAATATACTTACTTACCTAAAGTAAGGAGAAGGCACACTATAAATTATAAAATAGGTGATGTTAACATGAAAATAACCCAGGAAACAAAAGACCTTTTAATAGATAAAATGAATATCATCCAAACCCCCGGTAAAGCTGATATATGCCTTGTGGGACCTGTGAACCTGCCGGTTGAACAAGGAGATTTCTCAACGGTTTTCCAATGGTATACATGGCTTCAGCTTGACGGTGCGGATAATGACAAGGATACGGTGCTTGATTCGCTTTCGGAAGCGAACCTCGCTTTTGGACAGCAATCCTCCGTATTGGTTTATGGTGATTTTAAAAAGTCGGAGGATGCACTTGTCCGGATGCATAGCATCTGCCACACAGGTGATATCTTCGGAAGTAAACGCTGTGATTGCGGCTACCAGCTCCACCAATCGATGAAGATGATAGCCGAGCATGGGTGCGGGGCCATTTTTTACCTTGCGGACCATGAAGGAAGAGGGATTGGCCTGTTTTCCAAATCTCTTGCCTATTTGCTTCAGCAGGAAGGTTATGACACGGTCGAGGCGAATGAGGCTTTAGGATTCGAAGACGATACGCGATCTTACGAGGGAGCCATTCGCGTATTGAGGGAACTGCGTAAGGATCCGGTTACTTTAATCACGAACAACCCCAAAAAGCTGGATGCCCTCATGAAGCATGGACTTGCGGCAAAGGACCATATTCCGCTTTGGGGAGGTTTGACGGAAGATAATAGTTTCTATCTCGATACTAAGGTCAAGAAGTCTGGACATATACCCACAAAGAAGCCAACTTTGATTGTATAAGGAGAGCTATAGAATGAATGATGATCAATATTACATGAAGCTGGCACTGGATTTGGCAGCCAGTGCTAAAGGAAAGACGAATCCAAATCCAGTGGTCGGGGCAGTCATAGTGAAAGACGGTGTGATAGCCGGGACAGGGATCCACCGTAAAGCGGGTGAACCGCATGCGGAAGTACATGCTTTTAAAATGGCGGGTGAGTATGCAGAAGGTGCAACGCTTTATGTGACTCTTGAGCCTTGTTCCCATTATGGAAAGACGCCTCCTTGTGCAAATTTGGTGAAAGAATCAGGTGTCCGGCGAGTTGTGGTTGCGACTCAAGATCCGAATCCGGAAGTGGCCGGCAGAGGAATATCGATCATAAAGGATGCAGGCATTGAAGTTGAAGTCGGCGTCCTGGAAAAGGAAGCTCAAAGGCTGAATGAGCGTTTTATTCACAATATGCTGACGGATCGTCCATTTGTCATATCGAAGTATGCGATGACGCTCGATGGAAAACTTGCAACCCACACAGGCCATTCAAAGTGGATAACAGGGGAAGAGTCACGTCATTCCGTTCATTTGCTCCGTGATGAGGTGGATGCCATCCTAGTTGGTATCGGGACTGTGTTGGCCGATGATCCATCACTGACGACCAGACTTCCGGAGGGCGGAGGGAAAAATCCGATCCGGATCATTTTAGACAGTGAATTACGGGTTCCATTGGATGCCAAAGTTGTAGAAGTATCAAATGCGAAGACCTTGATCGTAACGCAGGAAAATGCACCTGCGGATAAAATGGACCTTTTACGTGAAAAAGGGATCGAATTCATTTTCGTCCCCAAAAACGAGACGGGACTGAATCTAACGGCATTAATGGAAGAGCTGTATAAAAAGGGGATTACGGATGTCTTGCTGGAAGGCGGAAGCGAAGTGAATGCCTCATTCCTTAGGGAAGGGCTCATCGATAAATACTTGATTTATATAGCCCCTAAACTATTGGGCGGCAGAAACTCACTGACACCGTATACTGGCATGAATGTGGATACGATGGATGAAGCGATGGATGTTTCCTTCTCTGGCGTGGAAACGTTTGGTGAGGACATGCGCATCACGGCTTATCCTAAATAAAAATAGACAACAGGTGAAGAGGCATGATGGTTAAATCAGATGTATGCATAGTCGGTTCAGGTCCTGGAGGTGCCCTGCTGGCTTACCTATTGGCCAAGCAGGACATTTCAGTCGTATTGCTTGAAAGGCATTCTGAAGTTTCAAGGGAGTTCAGGGGCGAGTTCTTGAACGATGAAGGAGAGGGCATTCTTAAAAAGCACGGTTTATTCAATAGTGTGGAAAAACTTGGCTTGCTTAGGATGGAACAAATTGAATATTGGCATGACGGCCAAATATTCAAAAGCATTATCCCGGAATGGCCTGTCGATCATGTTGGGATCCATGTCCCTCAAAACCATCTGCTTAAAGTCATATTGAATGAAGCCGAAAAGCTGGACTCCTTTCAATTGATGATGAATACGAGGGTTACCGACTTGATGCAGAATGAAATGGGCCGTTTTACGGGTGTCAAGGCCCGTAATGGCGGAAATGACCTTGAAGTGCAAAGTCCATTGATAATCGGAGCGGACGGAAGGTTTTCCATCGTTCGAAAAAAAGCGGGAATACCAGTCGAGATTAAAGATCATGGCTATGATTTACTGTGGGCAAAAATTCCTGCTCCGGAGGGGTGGAAGCCTTCGATCAAGATGGCATTGGTCAATGGCTCCCAGGTTGCCCTCTTCACCCAGGCCGGAGGTTTCATCCAAATTGGCTGGAATATAGAGCATGGTTCATTTCCCCATTTGCGAAAACAGCATTTTGAACCATTCATTGAAGATTTGCTTCTTGCCTTTCCTGAATTAAAAAAGGTAGTATGTGAAAATATCCGCTCTTGGCAGGACTTCATTTTATTGGATGTTTACAGCAGCTATTGTGAAACGTGGACAAAGGATGGCGTTGCTTTATTAGGTGATGCAGCCCATACGATGACGCCTACGGGTGCGTTCGGACTCAATTGTGCCATGAAGGATGCCGACATATTGGCCGAGCTTATTTCTGGATGCACCATGCAGGGGGATACTGGCTTCCTTGGACTTAAAATGGCTGAGCCAAAAAGAAAAGCCGAGATTGAAAGATTACAGGCCATTCAGGTGGACAAGGAGATGTCCTTCGCATCACAGTTTGCCGCCGCTTATGTTTGAATAGGAGTGAAGGATATGAAATTCGGTTTTGATATTGACGATACCCTTATTAACTTGAGGGAGTTCGCGTTCCATCTTTATAATGAAAAGCTTAATACGAACATAGAGTTAACGAAATTCAGGGCTTTAAAGACGTTGGAGATCCATGAAGCTTTCGGGCTTGATAAAGAGGCTGGGGGCAAGATGTGGAACAGCCTGGCCGATGAAGTGTATTATTCATCCTGTCCAGCCTTCGAGGGCGCAGTGGAAACGCTGCAGGAGCTTGAACGCGATGGCCACGAAATCTATTACATCACCGCCAGAAAAGCGGAGCATGGTGAACGGACGAAAAAATGGCTGATCGAAAACGGCTTTCCGGTTAAGGATGACCATTTTTACTGCGGGATGAGGGATCATGAAAAAATTGATACGATCCGCAAATTGGAATTGGATTATTATTTTGATGATAAACCGGCAGTGCTGGAAACGTTATTGGATATTCCAACGAAAGTGTATGCAATGGATAACTCCTATAACAGGGAATTGGATATTCCAAGACTGACAAGCTGGTTTGAATTAAAAGAAATCCTCTCCAAATAATACATTTACATTATTGACGGATGACTTGATAGACTTGAGTCATCCTTTTTTTGTATACTAATATGAATAACGGTTCATTTTTTGCTAAAAAAACAAGAGAGTCGGGGGTAATGGGATGGAGAGAAATATTGAAAATTCATTGATAGGCACGCTTGGGATTGAAATGAAAGAAGTGGGCGAGGGGAAAGTCATTGCGACGATGCCTGTGGATGAACGCACTAGGCAGCCGTATGGTTTATTGCATGGGGGAGCGTCCGTTGCGCTTGCGGAATCCGTTGCAAGCTTTGGAGGGATGATGCTGGTAGATCGTACAAAACAAGCTGTCGTCGGCCTTGAAATCAATGCCAATCATGTTAGGGGCGTCCGTTCAGGTGTTGTTACCGCAGAGGGGAACATCATCCATCGCGGGAAGACGACGATGGTGTGGGACGTGAAGATTCGTGATGAAGAGGATCATCTTATCTGCATTTCACGCTGTACATTGGCAGTTATCGACTTACCGAAGTCAAAGTGAATCAAAAGAACAACGTAAATTGGCGCAATGATTCTACATTATCCGGTTTACGTATAATATGGCAGTAGACTATTGTATGAAAAGAGGTTTTTTTATGCTGGTGGGTCATATAAAAGAAATCACCCGTCATCCTGTAAAATCATTCACTGGTGAACAGGTACAGAAAACGAAGGTGATGGACTATGGACTATATGGAGATCGCAGCCATGCCTTTAAAGGAAAAAATGGGAAGTTCCTGACGATAACCCAAGTCCCGGAAATGGTCCGTTATCAAGCTGCTTTTTCTGGTGAGGAAGCACTTGACCAATATCCGGAAATCCAAGTGAAGACCCCTTCAGGAAACGTTTTGACATGGGGAGAGGGAGCCTTTCAGGAGGAAATGGAACGGTTGTTGAAACAGGAGGCAGAACCAGCTGTTTATCATCCTGCACATATTCCGTTAGGTGCGATTGAAGAAGAAAACATCCTGCTTGTCAGTGATGCCTCGATTGGCGAATTGACCAAGCTTTGGGGAAAAGAACTGGATGGCAGGAGATTCAGGCAAAATTTGATTATATCCTTAGTGAATAAAACCCCCTTTTTAGAAGAGCAATGGTTCGGAAAAAGGATTCTAATCGGAAATGAAGTGGAATTGGAGATCAAAAGGCATTGTGAGCGCTGTATGATCATAACTGTCGATCCAAGCGATTCACATAGAGATCCATCACTGCTGAAAACTGTCGTCAAGGAAAGGGAAAATCATTTTGGCGTATATGCCTCGGTCATGCAAACAGGTGAAATCAGAGTGGGCGATGAGGTATTTTTAAAAGATTGAAACAGAAAAGAGCTGCTCCTGTAATCAGGGCAGCTCTTTTTCAATAGCAGGAATCACCGGGTTTTCTTTAAATCATCCTGGACACTCCGATCCCACATTTTTACGCCAGTATGATAAGCCGAGCGCATGATTAAATGTCCGGCAACAGGACTGGTCATGAAGATGAAGATGATCGCGAGCACGACCCGGAAATCGAAATGGCTATGTTTATAATAAAAATATAACAAGGTGCCGATCAGGATGAACATGATTCCAAGTGTCGAGCTTTTTGAGGCAGCGTGATTTCTTGTATAGACGTCGGGCAGCCGGATGGTGCCGAAAGCCGAGACTAAAAAGAGAAAGACTCCCATTAATAGGAATAGGGCCGATAGGATTTCAACGATTGCGGTCATCTTCGATTATCTCCCCTTTCTCAAGGAATTTGGCGAAAGCGACCGTTCCGATGAAAGATAGGATTCCGAGCAGAAGAATGGCTTCCAGATATGCGCTTGTATCCATGACAATGGAGGCAAGTGCAACGATTGCAATAAGATTGATTCCCATTGCATCGAGTGCGATGACCCGATCCGGCACGGAAGGCCCTTTGATTAAACGGTATAAGAATCCAATCATGGAAAGCGAAACACCGAGCAACGCGATTTTAAGCATTAGATCGAACATTATTTGCCCACCTCCATAATCGCTTTTTCAAATGTATTTTTAATGCTGTTCACAGCCTCTTCCTTGTCGGCAATATCCATCGCGTGGATATAAAGAATCCGATTATCTTCCGAAACTTCAACGACAAGTGTTCCTGGTGTAAGTGTAATTAAATTCGATAGTATCGTAATTTCCCAATCCTTGGTCAGCACGGTTTCAAATGCGAATATGCCAGGTTTCATATCCAGGCTCGGTTTAAGCACGGCCTTAAGGACGCTAATGTTGGAAAGTATGAGTTCCCTTGCGAATATGAGCAGCAATAGAACGACGGCATTCACCCTTTTCAAGTAAAAACGATCATTGAAAAAATGACGGAAGACGAACATGATGCCGAGCCCCAATATATATCCGATGATAAAAGTGCTCCCGTTAAACTCATTTTTTAAAAACATCCAGATAAACGCAAGGAACACATTCAGTAAAATTTGGAATGACATCAGGCACTACTCCTTTAAAACCGCTTTGTTATAGATTTCGGGATTCATTAATGAATCTACAGCTTGTGTAATGTATGGGTAAACCGATTCTGTCCCTATTCCGAATAAAACGGAAATGATGACGAGGAGGACCGCCGGAACCAGCATTTTATTGACCTTTCCATTAGTTAAGGCATAATCAGCTTTTGGAGTTCCCCAAAAGCCATTCATGAATATTTTCATGACGGAATAGAGGACCATCAAGCTTGAAATTAAGACAACGGCCATTCCCAAGTAGGCCCCTTTTTCTGCAGCTCCCTGAAGAATAAGGAGCTTGCCGGCAAAACCGCTGAACGGCGGGATTCCCGCCAATGATATGGCCGCTATGAAGAAGGTCCATGCAACGGTCGGGTATTGCTTGATCAAGCCGCCCATGTCCCGTAAATCATCCGATCCGCTGATTTTGATCATGATGCCTACCAGCAGGAAGAGTGCAGCCTTGATCAGCATGTCATGAATGATATATAGAATGGAACCCGATAAGGCCTGTTCATTCATGACGGAGATGCCGAATAGAATAACCCCGACGGCGATGATGATATTGTAAATGATGATTTTTTTTACATCCCAATAAGCTATCGCACCAATGACACCGATGATGATGGTCAAGATTGCAAGTATCGCAAGGAATGTATGGGTGAAATCCTGGTCATGATAAAACATCAGTGTATAGGTCCGGAAAATGGAATAGATCCCGACCTTTGTCAGCAATGCCCCGAATAGAGCCATCACTGGAATGGGCGGAGCATAATAAGAACCAGGCAGCCATTGGAAAAGCGGGAAAATGGCTCCCTTCAAACCGAAGACGATCAGAAAGCCAATCGCTATCACCGAGATGATTCCAGGCTGGTTGACTTCCGTTATCCTTTGACTGATGTCCGCCATGTTCAATGTTCCTAGAACTGAATAAAGATAAGCCACCATGATGACGAAAAAGGAAGAGGATAGTACATTGACGATGATATACTTCAATGATTCCCTCAGCTGGATTTTCGTACCGCCGAGTACAAGCAGCACGTAGGAAGCCATCAGCATGACTTCAAAGAATACGAATAGATTGAAAAGATCCCCCGTAAGGAAGGCACCGTTTACCCCGATCAGCAAAAATTGAAATACAGGATAGTAATAATGTCTTTCCCGTTCTTCCCCTATGGAGTAAAACGAATAAAGCAGTATGGCAAATCCAATGATATTCGTGGTCAGTACGAGCAGCGAAGATAGCATATCTGCGACGATCACGATCCCGAATGGCGCATCCCAGCTGCCGACGCCTAAAGTCAAGATGCCTTGATTATGGACCGTAAACACTAGATAAAGGGAAATTACAATTCCAATAAGTGAAGAAGTAAAGGATATCCCTCTTTGCAGTTTGATTTTTTTTGCAAAGAAAATGAGCAGGATACCTGTGAAAAGCGGCCATAAAACAGGTATGAGAGTAAGATTATTCATTCGCTTCCGTACCTCTCATTTCTTCCATGTCATCCGTACCGAGTTCCTGGTAGGTCCGATAAGCAAGTACCAGCAGAAATGATGTGACTCCGAAACTGATGACGATCGCCGTCAAGATAAGCGCTTGCGGAAGCGGATCGACATAGGATGCAGCTTCATCACTTAGCAATGGAACGGAATCGCCTTTCAAACCGCCCATCGTCAAAATCAAAAGGTGGGCGCCGTGACTGAGCAGCCCTGTCCCGATTATGATTCTTAAAATGCTTTTTGAAAGCATTAAATAGGTCGCACACATAAATAGTATTCCAATTACAATGGCCATTAAAAGTTCCATTATTCACTCTCCCCTATCGTTTGAATAATGGTCATCGTTACACCAACAACCACAAGATAAACACCCAGATCAAAAAGTACCGCAGTATGAAGCGAGATGTGCCCAAGAAGCGGTAAATCAACATATTGATAAACATGTGTCATGAGGGGCACCCCGAAAAATAGACCGCCGGCTACGGTCAGGCTTGATATGAACAAGCCTGACCCGATCATTAATTTATAGTCAATCGGCAGGATGCCGGTGACGGTTTTAATGTCGAAAGCGAGCAACAGCAGGACAATGGCGGCTGAAGTCATTAAACCGCCAACAAACCCGCCTCCCGGGGAATAATGCCCTCCTAAAAAGATGGCTATCGCAAACAGCAAGATAACAAAGGCGGCGACTTTCGTAACCGTTTGGAGAATCAGATCATTTTGCTTCATGATTTATCTTTCCCCCCTGTCAAACGCAATTTGATCATCGCGAATATTCCGAGCGCAGCGATGGAAAGGACACAGATTTCAAACATCGTATCAAGTCCGCGGAAGTCAACAAGAATGACATTTACGACGTTTTTCCCGCCTGCTTCCTTATAAGCATTTTCAAGATAGTAATTGGAGATGGAATCAAACAGTTTATTGCTATGTGCCGATAAGGCAATCAATGTGACGATGACTCCTACACCAATGGATATCATGGCATTATTCAACTTGAACGTCATCCGTTCTTCCTTTCTGCTTGCCATTAACGGAAGGTGGAAGAAACAGAGCAAAAATAGCGATACCGAAATCGTTTCGATGACTAGTTGAGTCAAGGCTAAATCCGGTGCCCGCAGCAAAACGAAAAATAGGGAAATCGTATAACCGACGGCTCCTAAGATGATAATGGAAGTTAAACGGGATCTTGCAAACAGAATGGCGATCGAGCCAATCACGATGATCGCAGCCAATACCAATTCATATATGCCGATCGGGGCAAAATTACCTGTATCCAATTTAAATGCATCCTTCCAATAGAGCGTAAAGCCCAACGAGAGAATGAAGAAAAGGAAGATTGAAAGCAGATACGTCCGAATCGAACCTGACATTAATACTTTCATGACGGAGGAAGCTGAGCGTTCGAGCCCTCTTACCCCGTTATCATACAAAGCATTCAGGGAGAGGCGTTCAGGAATCCACTGAGTGATCTTCTGCCACTTCGGGAGCATCATGTATAAAAGAATCCCAAATGCTATGATGCCGATGGTCATCCATACCTCAGGTTTGAATCCATGCCAAAAGTCGATATGGACTTGGAAATCCGGTCCCGCCAAGCTTGGCTGTATGCCGGCTACAGCAGGTTTAATGATGGATGAAGATAGCAAGTTTGGAAAAATACCGAAAACGATGACCAACGAAGCAAGGATGATCGGGGATATCAGCATCCCAATCGGTGCCTCATGGGGCTTCTTTTCCAATAGTTGTAACTGAAGTTTGCCTGTAAAGGGTTTGAGCACGACAATCATGCTATAAATAAAAGTGAATACACTGGCTACCCATGCAACCACAGGGAACAGGACCCCCCATGTCTCCATATTGAAGATATCCAATTGCAATACATTCACCATGCTGGCCAGGAACATTTCCTTGCTCAAAAAACCATTGAAGGGCGGAAGTCCAGCCATTGAAAAAGCACCTATCACAGCGACGGTGAAAGTGATCGGCATCAACTGCATCAATCCGCCAAGCTTTCTGATATCACGCGTACCGGTTTCATGATCAATGATGCCTGCAACCATGAATAGGCTCCCTTTAAAGGTCGCATGATTAATCAAGTGGAATACTGCTGCAACCGTGGCTGCCAAGTATATATTTTCCCCCAATGTTTCATAGTGGAGTGCCGCAGCACCAAGTCCCAAAAGCGACATGATCAATCCGAGCTGACTGATGGTGGAAAAAGCGAGAATCCCCTTTAAATCAGTCTGCTTGATTGCAGAGAATGAGCCCCAGAACAGGGTGATCAATCCGGCGATCGAAACGAGCCAGAACCATAATCCTGATTCTGCAAAAACAGGGCTTAATCGGGCAACCAAATAAATGCCAGCCTTGACCATTGTGGCGGAATGAAGGTAAGCACTGACCGGAGTAGGGGCTTCCATCGCGTCAGGAAGCCAAATATGGAACGGGAACTGTGCGGATTTAGTGAACGCGCCAAGCAGCACAAGCAAAAGTGCAGGAACGAAAAGCGAGTGGTCCATAAGTTCCCCGCTTTGGGCAATCAATTCACGTATGCTGAATGTGTCCCCCATAATGGAAAGGAGAATGATGCCTCCAAGCATGCTTAAGCCTCCAAGCACAGTGATCAGCAGCGATTTCTGCGCGCCATAACGTGAACGCTCCCTCTCATTCCAATATCCTATCAATAGAAAAGATGATAAACTCGTGAATTCCCAAAACGAATAAAGAACTATTAGATTATCGGAAAGGACGACACCAAGCATTGCCCCCATGAAAAGCAAAAGGAAGACGTAAAATTGGTTCAGCTTTTCTTTCTCCTTCGATAAATAGAAAATTGAATAAAGAACGACGAGTGAACCAATACCTGTAATGAGCAAGGCAAACAAAAGCCCTAGTCCATCCACATAGAAATCAACATCAATTCCGAGAGAAGGAATCCATGTTGCGCTTTCCATGATGATATCCCCTTGTTTGGTCAAGGAAATGAACCTTGAAAAATAGGTGAAAAGGAGAATCGGTAAAATCAATACAAACCATCCTGTATGTATTTGTCGAAATAGTTTATACAATATCGGTACAATAATTGCTAATAGAAACGGTGATAATACCGCCCAATGAAGTAAAGACATAAACTCCCCCCTTTTTTTAAAACGAAGTCAGTCGTCTTATTATGCTTTTTTCGCGCAATTCTAGACGTTAGGAAACTTCGTTGAATATGTATTTTTTTATCGAATGCTTGCCTCGCTTAAAAGTATAACGCAATTTATGTGGGTTTGCATGGCTTTAAAAACGGTGAAGGCCAACTTGAATGATGTTTTATATATAGGTAGAAAAGGAGGGGGAACCGCCCTGAAAAAATTATTAAAAAAAGTTTTTCAACGGTGAATGAGTAGGGTATCCATTTTGAAATCATGGATTATCTTGCATAATATAGGATAAAAGACACATGGATGGAGAAATCATGAAAAACACCTATTTATTTAGTTATTTACCAATCATTTCAATCCTATTATTCAGCCTCTCCTTTGCCATTTATGGGGAAATGCAAATGCTCAAGTTATTTGGAAATTTGGGAATCTACCAAGGGATGCTGGAGTTCTTTTCTGAAGCCGGCATCAAGCTGGCGCTTCCGATCGTATTGCTCCTTTTATTCTTCATGGTTTTTGCTACATTGAAGCTGATCTCCGATACGATATTGGACCTGTCTTTATTATTCTTTTCCAAGGATTCGGAGGATAAAGCCCTGAACAGTGTAAGAAAGGGGTCTGACATTTATGTGATTGGCGGTGCCTGTTCATTGTTCAGCGTTCAATTCATCTTCGGGCTTGGGTCGATCTTTATCGCGACGGATGTCGTGGCTTTAATTTATTTTGTCAATAAGTTGAGCCCGAGCCTGAATTTGTTTAGGCTAGTGGATTGGTCTTCTTTCCAATCTTCGTTTGGACGGCACTGATTTCAATAATCGCTTATGCTGGATTGAAGCTCTATAACAGCGTCATTGCAAGTCTTCCCATATAGCGAAAAAGAAGGTGCCATTGCGGCACCTTCTTTTTTCACTCGGCAGTCTGGCTGATATCTTTCCAAATCAATAGATGGGGTGAATGTGAATAAATGGATTGTAGATTGGATGGCTTGTCCCTTCCAATCCAAACCCCTGTTGTATAGTTTGCTGTCAGACTGACAAACCACATGTCTTTGACATCATTGGTCGTACCAGTTTTACCGCCGACATAATCTGTAGGAAAGCATTGTTTCATGGAGCAGCTGCCGCATCTTTGCTACGGTGCGTTTGTTCCATATCTCCTTGGAGCGGTCTTTCCATTTATAAAGGACTTTACCTTCTTGGTCGGTGACTTTTGTAATGGCTCGTGCTGGCTGATAGTTTCCGTCATGGAAGGAAGTATAAGCATTTGTGAGTTCAAGGGGACTCATGCCATATTCGAATCCGCCTATGGCCGAACTCGTATGGTGGTCTTTTTTGCTGACTTTTCTAAAGCCAAAAGCATCCAGGTACTTGAAACTCGTTTCCACCCCCGTCTTTTCAAAGAGTCTTATGGCGGGTGTGTTATAGGACTGAGCAAAGGCAGTTCTTAGTGTGACCATCCCATAGCTGTCGCCGCTATAATTTTTTGGACAATAGCTATTGCTGCAATAGCTTGCTCCGCTAACGAGCTGATTAATGTCAGCATCCGTTTCTTCTAAATAGGGAGCATAATCAAGAAGCGGCTTAATCGCAAACCCTGGCTGCCTATAGCTTTGGTATGCCCGATTGAAAGAATTTTTTTTTTAATCTTTTCCCCCAATCAAAGAGACAAGCTCGTGCGTATGATGCTGTATAACCACTAAAGCTCCCTCGATATCATTGACACCGATTTTTGATGTACAGCAGTCTTTGATTGTGTTTGCAGTTTAGTATCGAGTGCGGTATGGATGGTTACACCGGAATTCAAAAGCTTTTTGACCTTTTTATCCAACTCGGCTTCCGCGTTCTTACGTATATATTTGTCTAGACCCTCGGAGGATGCCACCCGGTTTTTCAATTCCTGATGAACAGATGTCACGTAATCGGGATATAAGTCGACCGGGATGGACAAGTCTAATTTAATCGTACTTTTAATTAAGACTTTCATACTCGGCCTGTTCTAATGCACCATTGGCAACCATTTGTTCCAGCATTCTCTCCTGACGCTTCTTCGTCGCATCGAAATGTTCAAGGGGATTATAGTATTCCGGATTATTAGGGATTGCGGCAAGGAAGGCAAGTTCCGCCTTGGTTAACTCTCCAGTCGGTTTACTTTAAATAATATTGGGAAGCAGCTTCGATTCCATAAGCTCCATTACTGAAATAGATGGCATTCAAATATAGCTCCATGATTTCCGGTTTTGATTTTTTCGCTCTATCTGATAGGCATAAATGAGTTCACTGAGTTTTCGGTTATATGTCCTATCATGTGATAGATAAACATACCTGGCCAGTTGCTGGGTAATGGTACTGCCGCCTTGTTCGATCGTTTTATTTTGTGAATTGATAAGAAGCGCCCTGCTTATGCCGGATAGGTCGACTCCTGCATGATCATGAAATTTCTGGTCCTCTGTAACGATGAACAGATTTTCCAGGAAAAGGGGGATGTCTTCAAGTTTTAAGTAAGTCCGTTTCTCTTACCAGTGGAAATTTCACTGATGACCTTTCCAATTGCGGCCTTCATGTAACTATTCTGAGCCAGTTTCTTTCGATTCAACAGGAATTCGCTCGTCGAGTACATGATAGGGAGATTGCGCTAAGGACCACTCCTGAGGGGAAAGGAAAATGAAAAGGATCAATACCGGAACTAAGAGGGAAATCGTGATATAGCCAGATACGTGCGCATAGTTCAACTTCCTAACTAATATATTTTTAGTATGTCCTTGGAATGAAGGAATGAAAAAATGGTACTTTTGGTTCATTCAAACATCGTGATCCAAAAAAGGTAGACAATAAAGGATTTTGGGTAAATTAGGTAATGACGGCGAGCGCGGTATCCGAATGGCAAAGAAATAACTTTCTAAATCTTCTGTTATAATAATCTCGTGAGAAAAAACCATGTTTGTTTATATGTTGATGTCAGGAATATGAAGGGGGTCATAAAAATGGAGGAACAACAGCAATATGTATTCATAGATTTTGAATTTACGATGCCGGAAGGAAAAGCCAATCCAACGGGATTTTATCCGGAAATCATTGAGGTTGGTTTAGTCACCGTCATTAATGAGACCATTGAGGAACAATTCTCATCTTTTGTTAACCCATTGAAATTTCCAGTTTTAACGGGAAGATGCAAGAAGTTCTTGAACATTACCCAGGATCAGGTGGACCGGGGGATTTCATTTGAAGAGCTGGTTGCGTTATTGAAGAAAATAGATGAACAGCACCCGACGACGATTGTTACTTGGGGAAATATGGACATGAAGGTGCTTCGCCAGAATTGTCAGAAGGCAGGATTGGATTTCCCTTTTTCAGGGAAGGAAAATGATCTATGCCTGGAGTATAAACGCTTTTTCGGGGATCAAAATCAAACCGGACTTTGGAAAGCTGTACAGGCCTATGGCAAAGAAGGGACAGGCAAGCATCATAGGGCGCTGGATGATGCGATTACGACATATAATATCTTTAAGTTAGTGGAGAAAGATAAAAGTTATATGAAAAATCATGAACCGACGACAATTGGCGACCGCATTGATTTATCAAAGGTATTGAATCATTTAGCGTTATAAAAGCCAAATCATATACTACTGATTTGGCTTTTAAGCTTTATTTGAAATAATCCGCCGCTAGATCTTCAAGCAACTGTAAGCTTTTATCATTCCACTCTGTTTGGGCTTCGCTTAAAGTGCCTTTCATTTTATCAACAGCTTCTCTTAAGGATTCCTTATACTCCGGAATCTCCTCATCGAAAGTCCTTACCATATTCTTTGGTACATTGGTTTGTTCCCGGAATGCAAGAGCACGCCGCTGATGGAACATGGACACTTCCGTTTGCTTCGGGTTATGAAGATCTCCCTGCATGGGATGCTTCAAAACAGCCAACACTTTAACAAGATATGCAGCAGGTCTGATATCGGTGACTTCCCCGATGTATTTTCCAGTTTTATATATGGCGGTAACCTTATCGCCGATTTTAAAATCCTGTTCTGACATTTCCCTACCACCTTTCTTTTAACTTCCTTCATGATACATAAGAACAACGATTTTTCACAGCGAATTTGTTCAATTTCGTAAAGATGCTTTTTTTTTGAAAATCGTGTAAAGTGTACAAATGAAGATGAAAAATGGTGTTTCATGCCATTTTATTTTAAAAAGAAAGAGGTTATGTACAATGACAAACTTTCCGCAATTAACAAGTGAAGTTTTGGAAAATGAAAAAGCGGTCATCATGCAAACGACGATGGGCGATATTAAAATTAAACTATTCCCTGAACTGGCTCCAAAGACAGTGGAGAATTTCTTGACACATGCTGAAAACGGTTATTACGAAGGAATCATCTTCCACCGTGTCATCAAGGATTTCATGCTTCAAGGCGGAGATCCGACAGGGACTGGAATGGGTGGAGAAAGTATTTGGGGAGCTCCATTTGAGGACGAGTTTTCCATGCAATTATTCAATTTGCGCGGAGCTCTTTCCATGGCTAATGCAGGCCCGGGAACAAACGGCAGCCAATTCTTCGTCGTACAAGCCCAGCATGTGGACAGCAGGATGGGTGAGCAAATGAAGCAAGCCGGTTATCCGGAAGAAATCATCAGTGCTTATATGGAACAAGGAGGCACACCTTGGCTGGATCATAAACACTCTGTTTTTGGACAAGTGGTCGAAGGCATGGACGTTGTTGATACGATTGCTAACGTAGAGACAGTTGCGGGAGACAAGCCAGCAGTTGACGTTGTCATTAAAGGGATCACCATTCTATAAATAAAGGCTGTTTTCACATACTTTGTTGCTATTTACCAGGTAGTGAGTTGTGGTTGATTTCCCCTCCAGATGCTTGCTTTCCTTGGTGCGGGCGGTGAGCCTCCTCGGCGTAAACGCCTGTGGGGTCTCACCTATCCCGCTGCTCCTGCAGGAGTCTAAATAGTTTCGTTTTAAAAACAACAATCTTTACGAAATGAGCCTAAATAAAAGATAAGCGAGGGGCTCAGTGCCTCTCGTTTTTTATGTTTTAGTGGATTAGGCCCACTAGTGGATTGTTCTGGTAATTGATATAATGAGAGAATGCAGTTTAATTCCCTATCAGGAAGGATGTAACGGATGGACTTTCTCAATCATGCTTTACTAGGTTTGTTTCTTTACTTTCCGGAAGACAAGACTGAATATATCTCAGCTGGTATAACTTGCTTCATTTTTTTAGTGGCGGCCGTTTTTACGATGAGGGCAATTATAAGATATTCAAAGAAGGAAGAATTGAAAACGAAGCAATTCGAAGATGAGGTCACCAGAAGGAACCAGCGTATAAAGGATGATACCATTTCCTGATCCCGGAAGATGCCTGCATCTCGAGCCCCTTTTTTTTGATATTGATTATCTGAATATGAATGGTATTATGTTTTGTTAGAAGGTCGTAAAGAATTAAATGTTCCTTTCTCAGCATAAGCATTTTATACTATAAGCATAGAGATAGAAATTTTGGGGGCGTAATTGGTTATGCAAATCGTAGCTAAAAGAATGATTGCGGCAGATACGGTCAAGGATTTTTTCATTCAGCACTGGGAGACGACTCAAGTCGTTTTTTCAAGAGGCTTGTTTCATTATGCGGAACTTGAGGGTGTTGGGGTGATGGACGAGAATGGAAAAATCACGGGGTTGGGAACATACAAATTATCCGACCATGTATGTCAGATCATCTCTTTGAACAGTGAGCATGAGAATCAAGGTGTGGGCTCATCATTGCTTTATGTGATGGAAAATATCGCTAAGGAAAAAAATTGCCATACTATTAAAGCGATTACAACGAACGATAATCTACAGGCGTTGAAGTTTTTTCAAAAGCGTGGTTATGTCATTTCGGAAATCGTTAAAAATGCCGTGGAAGAATCACGGAAAATCAAGCCGGAAATACCATTCTACAGTTTTGATGGAATTCCGATCCGAGACGAGATCATACTGGAGAAATGCTTATAATAAGGTGAAATTCACCTGGATATTGATAGGGGGAATGGTTATGTTTAAGAAAATGGCGGCTGATGCCCTTGGTCTTAGTGATATTGGAAGTGTGATTAGTCCTGCAGATTATGACAAGGTGGATGCAGATGATTATATCATGCATGAAGATGGGGAGAAAATTTATTTCCTGATTAAATCGAAAACCGATGAGTACTGTTTCACGAATCAAGCGTTCATACATTTGGACGGCACAAGTGCAATCAGCAAAAAGCGAACACTTACGAGATATAGCTACAGCCAGTATACGATTTCCAATGCCACGCTTGAAACCGCAGGGACAGTGGATTTGGATGCGGAAATTAAATTTTCGATCGGTGCAAAGACTTTCTCCATTGATGTCCATAAGAAATTCATTGAAGAATTAAAGGACTTGTTCAAATCACTCGTGAAAATATCGGAAATTAGCCATGAGAATGAGTTTGCCCTTCAATATGCCCAGCAAAGCGTAAACCTTGCTTCTTCCACTTTGAACCAGGTTCGAACTGATGGAAGCCAAATGGCGGCAAGTTTCAAGGAAATTAATTCGGCCGCTTTCGAATGGTTGATGGACAGCCGGAAAAAGTACCATGTGAAAGATTTTGGCTTTGTTTTTGAAAAATATATGAATAATTAAAAAAGAAGGCGAACACAGAACGATGTGTCCGCCTTCTTTTTTAATTATTCAAATCACTCAATCCCGGGCTATGCTCATTTGGCATATCCGGCATTTCAGGGACCGGGAATCCTTTTGGCGGCTCGGTAACAGCAAGGTTTCCGCCATTTCGGCTCGGTGTCTCCCCTTGGAAAATCTGGCTGATCCGCGTATGATCCATCCTGAAATTGAATTGGGCATTATGGTAGCCTAAATCCACATATTTGCGGCATTCAGGATATTTGTTCAAATCATAATTAGGCACAGGGAAGATTTTTCCCCAGTCGACCCCAAGCGTTTCCAATGCCTTGGCAAATGCATTTTGGTGGGCATTGTCGCGAACCATTAAAAATGCCAGTGTTTCGCGCATTGTTTTATTGGAACTCATTTCATAAATCCTCGACTTTTGCAGGACTCCCGTAGATTCAAGCATGACATTATTCAAAAGGTTGGCCACAAGATTACCGTGATCATAAACCCATGATCCGTTCCATGGATTGCCGCCAGCATCGACGGGCAGGGATGCTTTCGCACCGATGATGAAATGGTGGGGGTTTGCGCCGCCTTTAATGACTTCATCCAATGGGGCGCCATCGATACCGGAATCTCCAGGCATATCCCCGCCAGCATCATTCAGCAGCTGATTGATGGTAGATTGGACAAGTTCTACATGGCTCAGTTCCTCCAAGAAAACCCCGCGAATTAAATCACGATATTGTTTAGCCTTGCCGCGGAAGTTGGCGCTTTGGAAAGAATATTGCATCATCGTCCGCATTTCACCGAATTGCCCTCCAAGCGTTTCCTGGAGCACTTTTGCTGCATTTGGATCAGGCTTATCGGGAACGATCATATTGATTAAGTCTTCTTTATAGAAGTACAAATGGAAGTCCTCCTTAAAATAAATATTTCTAAGTTAGCTTCTGTTATCTGAATTAAATTATTCCTAAGGTAAAAAGTACCTTTATGGAATGACCGAAAGAGAGAAATACTAGAGGGAAGAACGATTTTGAAAGGATGTTGCACATGCTATCCAATCAGCAGCTAAAAGAATTTCAACAGCAATTGCAGCAAACGAAGCAAGAGTTGGAAGACCGATTAAATGATTCAGGCAACTACGATTTAAGAAGAAGCATGGAGGATTCGACTGGTGAGTTATCGAGTTACGATAATCATCCCGGAGATGAAGGAACCGAGTTATATGAACGGGAAAAGGATTTGGCCCTTTCCGAGCATGATCGGGATGAAATAAGGGATATTGAACGAGCGCTTTCTGCCATCGAGGCAGGTGGGTATGGAAAATGCGAGGTTTGTTCAAAGGAAATACCTCTTGAACGTTTGAAAGCGATCCCTACTACGACTTATTGTGTCGAGCATACCCCCTCACAGGAAACTTCGGACAATCGGCCGGTGGAAGAGGAAGTGCTCGGACCCCCATTTGGGAGGTTTGATTATGATGACCGGCATGAATCGGTTGCGTACGATGCGGAAGATTCTTGGCAGGATGTTGCCAGTTATGGAACATCTGAATCGCCTTCCGATTTCGTAAATCCGCCAAACGATTACGAAGATATGTATGTCGAGTCCGAAGAAAATGTCGGCTATGTCGAAAATTATGAAAATTTCGTTGGTGTGGATATATACGGTAAAGAGGTAACGGTTTATCCGAACTCCCAATATGAAGAATTGAAGGAAGAACTTTTTGAAGAAAATATTCAAACCCCATTTGGGGATTTGCCCCGATATGAGCATGATCCATATGTGGATGAAGAAAAAGATTGAAAAAGAAGAACCAGGATTCTAAGCCTGGTTCTTTTTTTATTTAAGAAAAAGCCAATTTCAACCGGTTTAGCCCATCCATCAGGACGCTGCGTGAACAACCGAGATTCATGCGGACGAAACCTTCTCCGCCAGGTCCGTATTTAGAACCAGGCTCCAATGCGAGCTTCCCTTGATGGATCAGTCGATCCTTTATTTCCTTGTCGGTCAATCCAAGGTCACGGCAGTCAATCCATAAAAGGTAAGAGGCTTCCGGATGCATGACATGGAGTGAAGGAATTTCGGCTGCAATGAATTCCTCTGCCACTTTTATATTCTCCTCAATGTAGCCAATCATGTCTTCAAGCCATTCCAAGCCCTCCCGATACGCGGCTTCCATTGCTGTTAAGGCAAAGATGTTAAGGCCATGAAAGGCCAGTTTCGTTTGCGCCATTTGCAGTTTCTTCTGCAATCTTTCATTACTGGTGATCAGGAATGAAGCCTGAAGGCCGGCAATATTGAATGTTTTGCTTGGCGCCATCAATGTAACGGTCCTATCCGCTAATTTTCGTGAAAGGGAGCCGATCGGATAATGCTTGGATGTTGTAAGGAATAAGTCAGCATGTATCTCATCACTGACGATGACTACATCATATTTTTCACATAGCTCCCCGATCCGTAGGAGTTCATCCTTTGTCCAAACGCGTCCGCCAGGGTTATGGGGACTGCAAAAAAGGAATAGTTTCACTCCGCTTTTCAGCTTGTCCTCAAAATCGTTGAAATCAATCTCGAAGCGGTCCTTTTCTATGATAAGGGGACTATTGACCACTTCCCGGTCATTATTTTTGATCATATCAAAAAATGGGGTATAGACGGGAGATTGTAACAGTATTTTATCGCCCGGGTTCGTGAATGCCTGGATCGTTGTACCGATTGCGGAAACGACGCCGGAGCTGAATGAAATCCACTTCTTATCGATTTGCCAGGAGTGCCGGTCTTTAAGCCAGCTTTGAATTTCAGTGAAAACCGTTTCAGAAGGGACGGTATAGCCGAAAATTGGATGATTCAAGCGTTCCATCAATGCCTTTTGAATGCCCTCAGGAGATGGGAAGTCCATATCGGCAACCCACATTGGCAGAACATCCTCGCGCCCATATAAGGATGTGAGGGAGTTTTTATCCCATTTTGCAGACCCTGAATTTTCCCTGTTGATTTGTTCTTCAAATATTGATTTGTTCAAAATATCCACCACCGAATAAAAATTTGTCGTCTTCGCGAAAAGCCTGTTGTTATGATACTATGATATCATGTTCTTTGAAAATATTGAGCAGGTGATAAATTAGATGGATACACAGCAAATGAATTTAGCGTTGGTTGCCGTTTTACAAGAATGGGACCCTTTCAAGATAGGTTGGGATCTATATGAGCCGGAAATTGCAGATACGGTCGTAGCGATCCGGGATATAGATGACCCGAAGGAACTGGCGGAAAAAATAAAATCCATTTACGAGTTCGCATTCGATGAATCCATTCAGATGGAAAAGTGCCTGGACGTTGCACGAAAGCTGCTCATCATAAAAAATGATGCCAGCTGTTCGATATAAAGGTGAAAAAGGTGTACCCGGAAATCAGGGGCACCTTTTTTACGTTGTTTTTTTGCTCTATACCCATAGTTTGTTCAGTTAACTGATGGTTTGTGCAGTATACTCGTGAATTTCAGTGATTTACCCGTGAGATTCGGCGATTTATTGGTGAATTGTGCTTTTAATCGTAAGTTTGTGCAGTATACTCGTGAGTTTTGGCTATTTACTCGTGAATTACAGCCATTTACTCGTGAGTTTCGCCCATTTACTCGTGAATTACAGCGATTTACTCGTGAATTTACGTTAGGGTGGCTACTCCAATAAACCCCTTAATTAGTTGATACACTTCTTCAGGTTTCTCCTCTGGAAGAAGGTGACCGGAATCCTCAATGACAACAAGCTCGGAATTAGGCAGGTCTTCATGGAGCCTTTCGCCGATACTCAATGGCACCACTCGATCATGTCTTCCCCAAATAAGCAGGCATGGTGTATGTATATCACTAAGGTCCTCCTTCAGCAAATCGATTTCCTTATCTCGAAGCATCCTTCCCAATGCCCGGAAAATATCATGCTTCTTTATGAATGGCCCGAGATATCCCTGCCGCATTTCATCGTCAATCATCGCCGTGTCATGGACGACATTTTTCAAGTTCTTTTCGATACCTGATTTTTGCAGATACCGTTTTATCCCGTATGAAAAGAAAGGCAGGTAACTGACCATCTTCATTTTTTCCGAGTAGCCGGGCTGATAGCCTGAGCCGGCAAGTAGAATGGCATGGTCGACAAGATCAGGATATGACTTGATGAGCTGCAGGGAAATCTGCCCGCCCATGGAATGGCCGATGATACTGAATTTCCTGATTCCTTTTCCCTCCAGGAACATAACGACGGATTTAGCGATGTTTCGGAATGAATATGTATATCGATAATCTTTTCCGCTTTGCCCGAATGGCGGGAGGTCTATGGAGATCACATTGTATTCCTTGATTAAATGGGGGACTAATTTACGGAAACTGAAGCTCGATGACAAAAATCCGTGAAGCAGGACAAGGGTGGGGAGAGAATCATCGATTCGGTCATATTCAAAATAGATTTCGATATCCCCTACCCGTTCGAGACCTTTGATTGTATGACTTTCCATATAAGCTCCTCCTCCGTTATTGTTCCATGATAAAAACATATGTTACCCTGAATATTCCAAAAAAGGTCCTATAATACTGTTGCATAACAGTAATTGTAATAATAACGATGAAAAAAGACAATTACTATAACAGGTCACCAGCCAATTTTGATATAATAGTGTAAGTTTATCCTGACAGCATAGGACTTATTAAATTATATTGTCATATAGGTTTTTTAAAAAGTCTAATAAGGTAATTCGTGAGACTATCTGCCAGCCAAACCATCACAGCTAAATTAGTGAATTCCAAAAGGGGGGTTTTCCAATGCACTTGAATGAAGAGGAATTGGAAGTCTTGAGAATCATTGAAAATAACAGCCGGATTGATCTGAAGGATTTGGCTAAAATGACCGATCAATCAGATTCGGACATTGAAATAACATTGAAGAAATTAGAAGATATGCGGGTCATTGTACGTTACTTAACAGTCATTAACTGGGCTAAAGTGGATGAATACCATGGTGTCACAGCGATGATCGATGTAAAGGTCACTCCAAAACGCGGCGTCGGTTTCGATGATGTTGCAAAAAGGATTTACAAGTTCAAAGAAGTCGAGTCCGTTTATTTAATGTCTGGGGCATATGATCTTTCAGTCATTGTCGAAGGACGTTCGATGAACGAAGTGGCAAGCTTCGTTTCGGAAAAACTTTCGACACTGGATTCCGTCATTTCTACGACGACTCACTTCATAATGAAAAAATACAAGCATGATGGCACCATTTTTGATCAAACTGAAGAAGATAAGCGGATAGTGGTGTCACCATGATTAAAACGAGTTATGTTTCAAAAACGATTGCAGAGCTTAAGCCATCAGGCATCCGCCGCTTTTTCGACTTGGCAGCCAATTTGGAAGGGGTCGTTTCGCTTGGTGTAGGTGAACCGGATTTCGTTACATCTTGGGCGGTAAGGGAAGCGGCGATCAACTCCCTGGAGGAAGGATATACCTCATATACGGCCAATGCCGGATTATTTGAATTAAGGTCGGAAATCAGCCGGTATATGGAGAAGCAGTTCCATGTTTCGTATAGACCGGATGATCAAATCATTGTCACGGTCGGTGCAAGCCAGGCCCTCGATATTGCCCTGAGGACCATCTTGAATCCAGGTGAAGAAGTCATTGTCGTCGAACCTTGTTTCGTCGCCTATGCACCGCTTGTGACCATGGCAGGGGGAATACCGGTCACGGTCCAAACATCCAAGGAAGAAGACTTTAAGTTGACTCCCCAACAACTCGAAGCGGCGATCACGCCTAAAACGAAGGCCGTTTTAATCTGTTCACCGAATAACCCGACGGGAACCCAGCTTGGGCAGGAAGAATTAGTGATGCTTGCTGACATCGTTAAAAAGCATGACTTGCTGGTGATTTCCGATGAAATCTATGCCGAACTTGCTTATGATGAGGAATTCACTTCTTTTGCTGCCGTTGACGGCATGCTTGAGCGGACGATTGTCATCAATGGGTTTTCGAAAGGGTTTGCGATGACAGGGTGGCGTCTTGGGTTCGTTTGTGCACCTAAGGAAATTTCCGAAGCGATGCTTAAGCTTCACCAATATGCGATGATGTGCGCGCCGACCGTTGCGCAGCATGCTGCATTGGAAGCTTTAAAGAACGGTATGCAGGATGTGGAAGAAATGCGTCGGAGTTATCGGAGAAGACGAAATTATATCGTGAAATCATTTAACGATATGGGGCTGGATTGCCATAATCCCGGCGGGGCTTTTTATGCTTTTCCATCAATCGAGAGAACGGGGATGACTTCGATGGAATTTGCTGAAAAACTTCTGACGGAAGAACTTGTTGCCGTTGTACCGGGAGATGTGTTCGGGGAAAGCGGTGAAGGTCATATCCGCTGTTCTTATGCATCCTCCATGGAACAGCTTCAGGAGGCGCTCAGGAGAATGGAACGTTTCATGAAGAATCATTGCCAATAAAAGCAAAAAAATAGGGATCCGGCCATTAGCAGCCGGATCCCTTTCCATAGGGGGAATTAGAAAAAAGAGTTAATCTAATGGATTAACATAGAAAGTGTTAATCATAGTATATCCAGTACCCAGAAAAAAAATACACATACTACGACCCATTTTTTGAATTAAGCTTGTGTTTTATATAAAGTATGCATAACTTTCAGAATTTTTTCTTCGCTAAAGTCCTTGGCTGTCCTTAGAATGAGCTCAGCTTTTTTGGTTCCGATTTCTTCAATCAATTTTTTTAAGTCCTCGTCGATACCAGCAGCGTTACCGGTCTGGGCATCCTTCAGGAATTCTGAAGCCGGAATGTCAAGAACGGTGGAAAGACGTAAAATGGTTTGTGTATCAGGAACCGATTCACCCGATTCATACTTTTCGATTTTCTTTGTGCCGATTCGTAATTTCAAAGCCAGTTCCTGTTGAGTTAGGTTGTGATCTTCTCGGTATTGACGGATATTCTTCGCGATATTTGACATGGTCAGACACTCCTTTTTCAGGAAATATATTTTTATTAAGTAATTATTTTACCATATTATTACTTAAGTGAAGGAACGGAATATGTAGGTTTTGTGAAAAAAATGCCGCATCGAGAAATATCGAAACGGCACGTTGAATGTTAAATGAGATTAGTTGACTTAAGGAATACGAGTATGATCATGATCGGCACGATGTAGCGAATCAGGAAGTACCAAAGTTTAAAAAGTGATCGGCCGGGATCAGCGCCAGTTTCGAACTCCTTTTGTACCTCGATCCTTTTCATTTGATAACCGATGAAAAGGGATATGAACAAGGCGCCGACTGGAAGCGCGATATTGCTTGTCAGATAATCAGCGAAATCGAATATGGATAAATTGAAAATCTTCACATCCGAAAGCACCCCAAAGGACAATGCGCTAGGAATCCCAATCAGGAAAACGGTGATACCAGCTATCCAAGAGGCCTTCTTCCGTTTTGCGGAATCCCCCTTGATCATGGCTGCAACGACGATTTCGAGAATGGAGAATGCCGTCGTAAGGGTGGCAAATAATAATAATATGAAGAAAATGAACATGAAGATCCCGCCAAGCGCCATTTCATTGAAGACGGCAGGCAACACGACAAATACCAGTCCAGGCCCGCTTGAAGGACTGAAACCCAGTGCGAAAACAGCCGGGAAGATGACCAAACCTGCCAGCAAGGAAATGAAGATATTCAGTCCAACTACCGAAAAGGCCGATTTTGTAATATCTTCTTTTTTACTTAAATAGGATGCGTAGGTTACCATCACGGAAACACCGACACTTAGTGCAAAGAAGGATTGGCCGAGTGCCAATAGGATCGTTTCCCCTGTTAATGCGGAAAAGTCCGGTTTCAAGAAGAATTTAACACCTTCCATTGCCCCATCCAGGGTCAAGGAGCGGATAAGAAGGATGATGAAAAGAATGAACAATGAAGGCATCATATATTTATTAGCCTTTTCAATTCCCTTGGAAACGCCGCCTTGCACGACCCAAATGGTAAAGACCATGAATAATAACTGAGCGATGACCGTTTCATAAGGATTACTGATTATCGTATTGAAGAAGTTCCCATATTCCTCTTGCGTCAAGTTTGAGAGGGAACCTGTAAAGCTCCTTGCTAAATAGGAGATGATCCAGCCTCCAACAACACTGAAGAAGGAAAGAAGGATGATTGAAGCGACTACACCGCCATATCCAATCAATGCCCAAGGCTTTCCAGGGGCGATATGTTTATATGCGCTAATGGCATCTTTCTGTGCATTGCGGCCAATCGTGAATTCCGCTATTAATATCGGTGCCCCGATAAGCAGGGTGAATATAATGAAGAGCAGGAAAAAGACCCCACCGCCATTTTCCCCAGTCATATACGGGAGCTTCCAGATGGCGCCCAATCCAATAGCGGATCCCGCGGCTGCCAGGATGAACCCAAGTTTTGAAGTCCATTGATCTTGTTTTGACATGATGGAAAAACTCCTTTAGATGTAAAGAATATCTAGCTGTATATTATTTTTTTAAAACATTTTCTCATCTTACTATGATTAGGGGCAATTGGATAGGTTTAATATTACAATCTTTAGAAAAATGAGTAAATATCTTAAGGGAAATAGGGGTTATTTGCAAATTTTTAGGTTAAGTTATATACAAAGATCTTATAATATTTATTATTTCCAAAAAACAAACATTTTTAATGAGTAAAATCCCAAAAAGTATGGTATACTTAACTTTGATTATTTTCCAATTATGTGATATAATTTTTTATTGCGTGAAAAGACGAAAAAATATATATAAAATAGGAGTGTTACCATGTCTGAAAAATTCGAAATTGGTGCGGTAGTTGCTGGTAAAGTTACTGGTATTCAACCATACGGTGCATTTGTTGCTTTAGATGAATCAACTCAAGGTTTAGTTCATATTTCTGAAATCACTCACGGCTTCGTTAAAGATATTAACGAACATTTAAAAGTGGGCGATGAAGTGAAAGTTAAAGTTCTTTCCATCGATTCAGCTGCTGGAAAAATCGGCTTATCGATCCGCGCTACAGAAGAAGCTCCTGAGCGTACTGAAGCTCCGAAAAAAGCTCCGAAAAAACGCCAAGCATCTGTTAAAGCGACATCTCACATCGAATCTACTGAAGGTTTCAACACATTGAAAGACAAACTTCAAGAGTGGATTGAACAATCTCAACGCGAAGACTTAATCAAAAAATAATTTTTTAGAACCGGCAGATCCTCGATCAGCCGGTTTTTTTTGTCCTGGGGCACATGAATGAAATAAAGCCGGGTCATGTGTTTATCCATGGTCCGGCTTTATTTTATAGAACATAACATTGTCGATGATCAAGATCTCAGCGAGTCGGTTTGGTTTCAGGCTCCCTGGAAATTTCAGGACTTGGTTTAAAGAGAAGACCAAGATTAATGAGACCGGCAATTCCAACCAATCCATAAACGATACGGGCCATTCCAGCATCTTGCCCTCCGAAAATCGAAGCGACCAAGTCAAATTGGAAAAACCCTATTAATCCCCAGTTGATTGCCCCGATTATAGTAAGAACAAGTGCAATTCTTTGTATTCCACTCATTGTACAGCCTCCTTTTTTTGAAAAAATCAGTTCTTTACTTATCATGCATTTTCAGCATGTAAATATACATCCACTCAAAAGTTACGGGCGGATGTTTTGTATTTAAATGGAACATTGGTCATAATAAATAAAAGAAAAACTAACGCTTGGCCCTGTCGTTCATTCGAAAACGGAGTCAATGTGGCATTAAAGGAGAGATACCATTGGAGAATTTCACATATAAAAATCCTACAAAAGTAATTTTCGGGAAAGGTCAGCTTGAAAGCTTAAAAACTGAAATTCCCGCCTATGGCGATAGAGTTTTACTTGTATATGGCGGGGGAAGCATAAAGAAGAATGGCTTATATGAAAAAGTGATCAATGCCTTGAAAGAGATCGATGCAGAGGTGCACGAACTTTCCGGAGTTGAACCGAATCCACGCATCTCAACAGTCCGGAAGGGTGTTGACCTTTGTAAAGAACATGGGATCGACTTTGTCCTTGCGGTTGGAGGGGGAAGCGTTATAGACGCTACAAAGGCCATCGTTGCAGGTGCTAAATATGAGGGTGATCCATGGGATCTTGTCATTAAGAAGGCACCAGTCGAAGAGGCCCTTCCATTCGGAACGGTGCTGACTTTAGCTGCAACAGGCTCTGAGGCGAATTCCGGATCTGTCATAACAAACTGGGAAACGAAAGAGAAATATGGATGGGGAAGTCCATTGGTATTTCCGCAATTCTCCATTTTGGACCCTGAAAATACTTTTTCAGTACCAAAAGACCAGACGGTATACGGAATGGTCGATATGATGTCACATGTATTCGAAACGTACTTCCACCCGGAAACGCATGCACCGCTGCAAGACCGTTTTTGTGAATCGTTGTTATCGACGGTGATTGAAACGGCACCTAAACTATTGGAAGACCTGGAGGATTATGAGCATCGGGCCACTATCCTGTATGCCGGAAACCTAGCCTTGAATGGGTCGCTTGGTGTTGGTTACAGCGGTGATTGGGCAACGCATAACATTGAACATGCCGTTTCAGCTGTTTATGACATCCCGCATGCAGGGGGATTGGCCATCTTATTCCCGAATTGGATGAAGCATGTGCTCCATGAAAATGTCGCACGCTTTAAACAAGTTGCAGTCCGTGTATTCCATGTAGATCCGGAAGGTAAAACGGATGAGGAAGCGGCCCTTGAAGGCATTGAAAGACTTAGGTCATTTTGGAGCAGCTTAGGGGCGCCGACCAATCTTTCGGATTATGGCATCGATGACTCACAATTGGAAGTCATGGCTGATAAAGCGATGAGCAGAGGGGAATTTGGACGATTCAAAGTCCTGAACCGTGAAGATGTCCTTGCCATTTTACGGGCTTCCTTATAAACAAGTGATATGATCCGATCTCCCTCCTTGCCAGGTGGGAGATTGCTTTATATGCATAATTCGTTATTTACTTGATCGATTTCTTGATTATGAGAATTACATCAGATAAAGTGAAAGGGAAACTAAAGAATTCAAGGAGGAATTTGAATGGCCCATATTCGTTTCGATTATTCAAAAGCCCTGCCGTTTTTCGGGGAGCATGAAATTACCTATCTACAGGATGCTGTAAAAGTGGCGCACCATTCCCTGCATGAGCAGACAGGGGCAGGCAATGAATATCTTGGCTGGCTTGATTTACCCGTCAATTATGATAAAGAAGAATTCTCAAGAATCAAAAAAGCGGCCGCGAAAATAAAAGAAGATTCAGAAGTGCTGCTGGTTATCGGAATCGGTGGATCATATCTGGGAGCACGGGCAGCAGTTGAGATGCTTCAACATAGTTTTTATAACATTCTACCTTCGGATAAAAGGAAAGCACCGCAAATTTTATTTGTCGGTAATAATATAAGCTCTACATATATGCAGGACGTGATGGACCTATTGGAAAATAGGGATTTCTCGATCAACGTCATCTCTAAATCCGGTACGACCACGGAGCCTGCACTGGCCTTCAGGATTTTCAGGAAACTGCTTGAACAAAAATACGGCGTTGAAGAAGCTAAGAGCCGCATTTATGCTACGACTGATAAAGAGAAGGGCGCATTAAAAACGGTAGCAACGGAGGAAGGTTTCCAAACATTCGTCATTCCTGATGATGTTGGCGGACGTTACTCGGTCTTAACGGCTGTAGGGCTGCTTCCGATTGCTGTCAGCGGGGCGGATATCGATCAAATCATGGGGGGAGCCGAGCGTGCCAGGGCCGACTTCAGTTCTTCCGAGCTAGGAGAGAATCAGGCATACCAATATGCGGCGGTTCGGAATATCCTTTACAATAAAGGGAAAACGATTGAAATGCTGATAAACTATGAGCCTGGACTTCAATACTTCTCTGAGTGGTGGAAACAGTTATTTGGAGAAAGTGAAGGAAAGGATCAAAAAGGGATATTCCCTTCATCGGCTAACTTCTCGACCGACCTGCACTCATTAGGGCAGTATGTCCAGGAAGGACGGCGTGATCTTTTTGAAACGGTCATCAAAGTCGATAAGGCCCGTCATGAAATCGTGATTGAAGAAGCGGCCAATGACTTGGACGGCCTGAATTACCTAGCAGGTGAAACGGTGCAATTCGTGAATAATAAAGCATTTGAGGGTACGCTGTTAGCCCATACGGACGGTGGCGTTCCCAACCTGATCGTAACGGTTCCTCAGCTCGATGCTTATACTTTTGGCTACCTTGTATATTTCTTCGAGAAAGCTTGTGCAATGAGCGGTTACTTACTGGGTGTAAATCCATTTGATCAGCCTGGAGTGGAAGCCTATAAGGTGAACATGTTTGCTCTTTTAGGCAAGCCGGGTTATGAAAAGAAAAAAGCGGAGCTTGAACAGCGCTTATAATATAAAAGGCAACAAGCCGGAATAACATCCGGCTTGTTGCCTTTTTTTGGTTTCAACGCCAAAGGGTAAGAATAAACATATTCGATACTGGTATCGAAAATGAAAGTGGGGGGTGATTAGTATCAAGGAGCCAGAGAAACTGAGAACGGTTCCCCGGTCCGCAAGAAGCCTGCCTGCCGGATGGAAAGAAGAAGATGTAAGATGCTAAAACAAGAGAAAATCAAAACTGGAGGAAATCATATTGGGAGACTTAAATATTTTTATATCTTTTGGTGCTGGGGTTTTATTCTTTATCTCTCCTTGCTGTTTACCCTTATATCCTGCCTTTTTATCTTATATTACAGGATTATCAGTTACAGAATTAAAAGAAATTAAATAGCAGGCCAATTTTATTTACGATCTCTTTTATGAATACATTGATTTAATTAGACAAGTAGGTGCTATTTTGATAATTGTTTTTGGTTTAATGATTATTGGGGTTTTTCAACCAAAATTCTTAATGATGGATAAAAATCGCCCATCCGTTAGATAGGTTCTATTTTAATTGGGATAGGATATGCTGCTGGTTGGACTCCTTGCATAGGACCCATATTAGGGGCCGTTGTAACCCTTGGTTTGTCTACAGGTCAGATGTTAATAATACAAAAAGTGAACCTGACTAAAAAAGAAGGCAAAGAATTATTAAAAAAATCCTAGTTCATTCAGAGAAAAAAGGAATCCCCACTTTTCCCAAAAAGAAAAAAGCCTGAAGCGATTTTTGAACTGTGCCCCATTTTACGGACAGTATAAAAAAGTGCCTAAGCGGCTAATAAATGGTCCCGGTATTGTACCGGGGCCATTTTCTTTAGCCCCCATTGATAACGATGATCATTATATTCTTCAATAACTCGATCAACTTCTTCCTTCACATCCGTTAAATGAGTACATGTTTTATATTCTGCCAAATCCTTAAAGTGGCCAAAGAAACTTTCCATTGGCGCATTATCCCAACAGTTTCCCTTGCGGGACATGGATTGGGTTATCCCAAGTTCCTTCACTTTGCGCTGAAATAGCGGATGGGTGTAATGGAACCCCTGGTCAGAATGAAGGATTGCATTCGGATGGAACTTGTGACACACAGCCTGCTTTAGCTTACTTAAAGTCTCGTAAACGATATCCATTTCTAATGAAGTGGATAAATGGTACGTAACGATTTCTTTTGTCGCGGCATCTTTTACGCAGGATAAATACGCTTTTTGGCCTTTCCCATAATAAAGATAGGTAATGTCAGTAAGCAGGACCTTGCCTGGCTCCTCCTGATTGAATTCACGATCAAGGAGGTTTGGACAAGTAAGGTGCTCCTTGGTTGCTTTGGCCATCTTCCGATATGGGTTGGCCCTTCTGATTTTCGCTAGGAGATTATATTTTGTCATCAACCGCCTGATTTTTTTATGATTCATTACCGCTGAGTAGTCATTCTCCATAATCATTTTGATTTGGAGGGCGCCTACTTTTTCCTTTTTACTGATGAAAATATTTCTAATCAATTCTATGTCCAATTCATCCTGTTCTTCACGAAGCTCACGGTAAGGAGCTGCCTTTAACCAATCATAGTAGCCACTTCGACTTACACCAGCCAACTTGCATAGATAGGAAACAGCCTTCTTTAATTGGTGTATTCTGATTGTCCTTTCAATTAGATAGAACTTCTCAGCAACAGTTAGAATCATTTCTTTTTCAGAGCCTGCCTTTCTAGCTCTTCCAGCTTTTTTAGGAAGTCATTTTCTGCTTCAAGGAATTTGATTCTCGCCTCGGCCTTCCTAAGTTGGTCCTCTACAGACTGTGGCTTAGAAGTGGGGCGTCCTGTACTTCCTTTTCCACGGCGTTCCGTAAGGAAGCCTTCCTCACCAAACCTTTCAAAGGTACTACGCCAGCGCTGTAGACAACGTTTAGGTTGTTTCTTTCCAATTATTTCGAGATTAAATCCCTGGTCAATGAAAATTTGAGAGGGGGATTTCCCCTTTTTATAATCCTTAACAGCTTTTGTCTTAAATTCCGGACTATAGGAAATAGATCGCTCGGAAGCACTAATGATATTTGGATTCTTTTCAAGTTCTTTAATCTGAAATTCAGTATATATATTCTTACTCATAGAAACCCTCCGTCCATACTCATTACATCTATTGAAACATAAAAAAACCCGGATAAGGGACACTTTTTTATGTGTGTCCGTTATCCGGGGTATAGTTCATTTTCTGCTCCAGGCTCTTTTTTTAGCTTTTGGTCTTCATGTAAATTTGATCAAAACAAGCAATAAATATATCTAGTTTAGCATTGAATTAAAGAATTAATACCAACGAGTATATAAATATTCCCACCAATGACCACCACCATATACACCTTGAAAGAGAACATTAGCAGTAGCGCGTGCAGTATACCCTGCACCTGCATAAAGTTTAGTGAAAATAGATTTAAAATGACCTAAGATACTTGACTGCAGTCTCAGCATATATCTCGGCAGATTCTATTAAGTTCTCCACTGAAACCCGCTCATCGTACCCATGGATAGTGTGTTCAAGCCCAGGACCGTAAAGGACGGTTTCAATGCCATGGCGCCGGAAGTGACTGGCATCACTTGAACCAAGCAGAAGTACGCTGAAGACGGGTTCCTCCATTCCAAGGACACGCTGGATTCCCAGTTCCATGGCCCTCACAATTGGACGATCCTCTAAGGTCCAGTTCGGGTTAGTACAGGGTACCATTGGCTCTACAACCGCACCTGGCGCTACAGCACTAACTAGATTCCTAGCGATATCAAGTACAAACTCGGGCTGCATACCGAATGGAACCCGGGTATCCACTTTAATGATACACTTGTCTGCGACGACGTTCACATTTGTTCCGCCCTGGATTATACCTGGATTGTAAGAGGGACGATAAAGTAACTGTGACAGTAAGGGATTTCCTAGAATCTGAGATAGGAGCCACTCAGTATTGTACAAAAGTTGACAAGGCTCTGGCGGAGGCGTTGCCTTGAGCTCCCATAGCTTGGTTAGTGCTTCGACCGCGGCTGCCCCTCTTCGTACGGCGGAGATTCCATAAAGCGGTTGTAGGCTGCCATGATCTGTCTGACCTGGTATGATCACCTGCATCCATGCCTTGCCCTTTTCACCGGCATTCGGATGGTAGCGGTCCGTTGGTTCACCAATCAGACAAGCATCACCCTTAATCAATCCTTGATCCAGGAGCGAGGCCACCTCAATGCCGCCAGTCTCTTCATCCGGAGAGGCAATAACTCCTAGGCTACCTTTCAAATTAAGAGTGGGGGCGAACTCCTGAAGTAGTCCAGCCACAAAAATCAGTGCTGCCAAGCCTCCTTTCATATCGGAGGCTCCCCTACCCAAAAGCATACCTGCTCTGACTTCTCCTGAGAAAGGATCGAAGGTCCAATGTGAACAATCGCCTGCAGGTACGACATCTGTATGTCCACAAAATAGGAGCCGTGGACCAGGTACCCTGGTTAAGGGAGCATCACAGACCACGGTAACCAGCGCATTTTCGCTACGGCGGTGCTCGGTAATCAAGAACCCTTTTGCTGCTAGGTATCGGCTAATATGGCGTCCCATTTCTGCTGACCGCTTCTTAAACTCGGGCGATGGATTTTCAGATGGAATTCGAATAAATGAAGCAGCAAGTTCGACTAATTCCTGTTGCCTTGACCTTATCAGTTGCCGGATCATTCTGGTACTCATATAAATACATCCCCTCCATGTCCAGCATTAGCCGCAGTATTTCTATACTATTCTATGTGCTGTTCCTAGTTGATATTTCTGAGGTTAAAAGTGGGGAATTTAAAGTCTCGTTCAATGCTATAGTTAAACTTAATGAGCCAAAGAGCCAAAGTTATATATGGGTAGCGTCAGGAAAATGTGCTTAACGTTGTAAATCCTCATTTTCCTGACGCTACCAGCAGAAGATCCAGTAATTACGAATGGAGGAGGAGGGAGCGACGAAGCTGAAATAAAAGCGTAAGGAAAGCTTGGAAATCAGTGAGGAAGCCAATCTTCCTTTATGCCTGATCAAGGGGACAATAGAGTCATTCCAGGTTTTTTTTTAGGCGCTTTGGTTAAGCTAATAGAAAATTAGCGAAAGAGGTTTTATACAATGATTAAAATTTCTTCTCAGTTGGAAGGGAAAACATTCGGGTTGTTCGATTTGGAGACAAAGTTAAAACCGGAAGGATATGCGATAGGCGGAGGATGGGATTATGACCACGGGTCTTTTGATTATAAGATTGATGACAGTGATGGCTACCAATTCTTGCGGGTCCCTTTCAAGGCTGTTGATGGTTCACTCGATCAGGACGGGGTAATGGTCGAACTCTTACAACCGTTCTTGTTATCTCATAAGTACGAGGACGGGAATGACGATGAAGGAAATATCGGAAACCTTTCCGCCTCCTTCAATCAGTTTGCCGAGCCTGAAAATCCGGATGCCGAATTTCCGGAAAACTATATCTCTTTAGGAAAAGCGCTTGTCCGTAATCTGGAAAAGCTTTTATTACATTAATCATCAATAATGATTAGAGTGTCATCACGATGGATGATTACATCTCCGGGGGGCTTGATTAAGGTCTTGCCTCCTGAAATGATGCCAACCAATAAAATGTTTTGATCGAATAGCTTAACGTTCAGCTGTTTGAACGTCAATTCCGCCCAGTCATCCTGGATGGGCAGCTGTTTGAGGCTCAATCCATCCAGCTCATTATGTTCTCTGGCTTCCGTTATGATCCCCTTCGATAAGCAATCCTGCATATATTCACTCGCGAATTTATTCGTTTCGACTATACCGTCCGCCCCAGCCCGTAAAGCATTTTCCTTTTGTTCATGCGTCAATATTTCCACAAGACAATACACATGCGGATTCAGCCCTTTGACGGCCAGTAACGTTAAAATCGAGAACATATCCGTTTGCAGCTCGTCCTGCTTAAGGTCAGCCGTAATAAGGACGCGTATGGCTTGTTTAATATTGGCTTTCTGCAAAACGGAATCCAATGTAGCCTTTCCTTGGATAAAGTGGATATTCGTTCGTGGAAGCGGGTGCTTTTGCAGTGTATCATCGATAAGGACAATGGATTGATGGTGCTTACGATCATGGATGTTTTGGATGATTCTCTTGGAACGGCCATTCCAGCCCACAATGATAATATGTCCGCCGCCGCCGAATACTTTCTTTCCTGTTAGAAATTGCTGTTCATTGGATATGGAAATTTTAGCGATGTACGCAAAATAAGAAGTAATCAGGCCGGCCCCTGACAAAATGAGGACCATCCCAATAATTTTGCCAAGATTGGTCACGGGAGTGAAATCTCCATAGCCGACCGTTGACATCGTCACGATTGCCCACCAGATGCCATCAAGCAAGGTGGGGAATCTCTTCGGCTCCACAATGTGGATCAAGACCCCGAATGAAAGTAAAAATAATGCGATGATGGAAAGCAATCTGATGAAACGCGGAAATCTGGGAACGGTACTCATGTATGGACCGATTCGAATCATTATTTTCACACCCTTTGAGCTGATCCTTATAGTATGGTCAAAAAAGGCATGGCTCATAAGGTTCCGAACAGACAAACTTTGAATGATGAATATCGGCATATTGCCTGATCGAATTACGGTAAATGATAAAAGCCCTCCGGAAGATGTCGGAAGGCTTTTAGTGCTGAGTCACGTATCCTGAATGGACTTCATGCTCGATGGTTGATTATATGCCCATTTCAGCTTCGGTATTCTATATCTTTTGTTAAACCCTTCTCCGTACATTGAAGTTATCACTGATGAGCAGCCAGTTTTGGGGGAAGGCTAAGCCGAGCTTCCAATAACTCATTCCCCTTAAGTTCAATTCTTTGAGTAAATCGAATTTTGCCTGAATCGATCTGGCATCTTCAAACCACACCTCATGCTGCCTATCCTCAATATCGGTATAATTGAAGTGAGGGGCCTGTGCGGTTTCATCATACTCGATTGAAACATCATTGTCCGCCGCAATTTGGATGGCCTGCTGCGGACTCACGGCCTTGGCAATGGATCCCTGTACAAAAGGCAGGGTCCAATCATAGCCATATAGGTTTTGCCCCATCAGGATCTTGTTGGAAGGAATATCGGTGACGGCATATTCGAGGACATCCCGAACAGGTCCGATAGGTGACACTGCCATTGGCGGTCCGCCGCTATACCCCCATTCATATGTCATGATGATGACGAAGTCGACGATTTCACCATGTGCTTTATAGTCATGCGCCTCATACCATCGGCCTTTTTGCTCAGCACTTGTTTTAGGGGCCAGTGCCGTGGAAATGAACCATCCTTCCTTCTTGAAGCGATCCCTGGCTTTTCGGAGAAATTGATTATAGGCTTCTCTGTCGGCCGGCCGTAAATACTCAAAGTCAAAGTGGATATCCCGGAAACCATATTTCTTTGCCGTTGTAACGATATTGTTCAGGAACTTATTCTGAACGGAAGTATTCGTTAAGATGATCCGCCCGAGCTCATCGCTGAACTGGTCATTCTCCTGATTTGTGATCACCATCATCAGGACATTTTTATTTTCCCTGGCGATGGCAGGGAAGTCATCGAGTAATGGCTCTTTTAAGGAGCCGTCTCGCAGCGCCTGGAAGCTGAAAGGGGCTAAGTAGGTTAAATAGGGCGCAGCTTCCCTGGCGGCCGTCACAAGGGCCGGTGCAACCGTCGTACCCCTCGGCTCGACATAGCCGTTGAATTCGGCGGTCCTTTTCCTCCGTGCCGGAATATAAAGCCGGTATCCAACGGATAGGATTTGACTTTCGGAAATGCCATTTATATTTGCCAATTCTTGAACAGGGACATCAACCCTTTGGGAAATGGAATAAAGACTATCACCCGGTTGAACGAAATAATAACTGCCGACGATTGGAATGACAAGGGCCTGCCCCGAAACAAGATTATTTGGGTTAGGGATCTTATTTGATTCAACGAGCCTGTCGACGGTTACGCTGTACGTCTGGGCGATGCCATATAACGTCTGGCCTGGCCTAACCACATGAATTTGCAATTCTTTTCCCTCCTACTGAAAGTTTCCTAACAGTTTATGAGCATAAAAAGAATTTCATGATAAAGAGCTTAGGATTGAGAGAAACGCAAACAAAAAAATACAATAAATTGGCAATAATAATTTAAGCTTAAAATGCTAATTAATATTAGTAGGAGGTGAAAACACATGGCAAACAACAATAACAGCAATCAACTTCTAGTATCTGGTGCAGAACAAGCTCTACAACAAATGAAAAATGAAATCGCTAGTGAATTTGGTGTAAACCTAGGTGCTGACACTACTTCTCGCGCTAACGGATCTGTTGGTGGGGAAATCACAAAACGTTTGGTTCAAATGGCTGAACAACAACTAGGCGGTTCAAACTTTTCTCGTTAATTAATTGAATAAATATGGATTAGAAAGAGAAGGAGCATCGCTCCTTCTCTTTCGCATGGCTCAGCCATGTGACTGCCAAGCTTTCAAAATCTTGATTGCCCTTTCAGGGAAATCGGTCATGATGACGTCGACTCCCAACTCTGCCAGCCTGACGATGTCGGCTTCTTCATTGGCGACCCAAGGCCGGATTTTATATCCGAGTTTTTTCGCTTTTTCTTTAACTGCTGGAGTCAGGCTGTTTTTATCTGGATGAAAACCCGATTCCTTTTTATCACGTAAGATTTCTTCGAAGTTTTCAGGAAGCCCCTCGAACAATAATGCCCGTTCAAGATCTGGGGCAAGCATCTTCACTTTTTCAATGGATTGATGGTTGAAGGAAGAGAGGATCACCCGGTTTTCCATTCCATTTTGACGAATTGCATCAATGATCTTCTGTTCGATTCCTTCATAAGCGAGTTTATCCGTCTTGATTTCGATATTCATCAATAAAGCATTTCCCTTAGCCCAGTCGAAAACGTCCATTAAAAAAGGAATCCGCTCCCCAAGGAATTCATTGGAAAATTTGCTCCCGGCATCAGCCGTTTTCAGATTTTGTGCCGAATGATCTTTTACATAACCAGTAAGGGTGGTCGTTCGATCAAGTGTTTCGTCATGGATGATGACCAATTCCCCGTCAGAACTGAGGTGGACATCGAACTCGATCCCCACGGCCCCGATTTCTGCCGCCTTTTGAAAGGCTGCCATGGTATTTTCAGGATGCGTCCCCTTGGATCCTCTATGGGCGAAAATCAGTATGTTTTGCAAAATCATCACTTCCCCTTTAAACTTTATCTTGAACCCTATCATACATGTACGCTTGAATTGTTTCAGCAATGTTTAATAGACAATATTTTAAACAACGAGTAAAATACATATGGTATTTCCATAAATAGGTGTTCGAAATATGAGGTGAATAAAATGAATATGTGGGAAATTTTTGTTGCAGTTATCCTTGGTCTTGTAGAAGGATTAACTGAGTTTGCTCCTGTATCGTCAACAGGGCATATGATTATCGTCGATGATTTATGGCTGAATTCGAAAGAGCTTTTCGGGAGTGAAGTGGCTAATGCCTTTAAGGTGGTCATCCAGCTTGGTTCGATACTCGCCGTTGTGGTGCTCTTCTGGGGGCGATTCATGGACTTGCTTGGTTTAAGGAAGCTGAAAGGCACATCCGCTGGGAACGGCCAAAAGCTTAACCTATTGCAGATCATTGTCGGATTGTTGCCGGCGGGCGTTTTAGGTCTATTATTCGAAGATTATATTGATGATCATTTATTTACGATGAAGACGGTTATCGTCGGATTGTTCCTAGGCGCATTTTTGATGATTGCTGCGGATAAATTCCGTCCAAGGCTGACTGCAGAGACGGTTGACCAAATCACTTATAAACAAGCCTTTGGTGTAGGATTAATTCAATGTTTGTCACTATGGCCGGGATTTTCCCGTTCAGGTTCAACGATATCAGGCGGTGTACTATTAGGGATGAGCTATCGGGCTGCTTCCGATTTCACGTTCATCATGGCAGTGCCGATCATGGCTGGTGCCAGTCTCTTGAAAATCGTGAAATACTGGGATAGCTTCACGCCTGAAGTCCTGCCATTCTTTATTGCAGGTTTCATCAGTGCATTTATCTTTGCATTATTCTGTATCCGCTTTTTCTTGATTTTAATCAATAAAGTTAAATTGACTCCTTTTGCCATTTACCGGATCGTCTTGGCGGTTGTGCTTCTATTCATTATTTGGTAATACGAAATGAAGCTTGAAAGAGGAGAGGAACCACCCCGTTGATTCGGGGTGGTTTTTTGTGCGTCCGAAAATGAGCAGGATTCCCATGAAATTAATAACGAATGATAATTTAGTTTTTAAGTTTTTAATTCGTCATTATTGAGTAAAAACTCAATAAATCTTTTTATAATAAAAAAATATTCGGTTTTCAGTGCAGTTTCAGTCATAATTAGTAAAAAAATATAAATAAAATAAAACTGCCTGAGCGTAATGATACCAACGTGTTTGAGTATTTTCCCGAATATTCAAATGATTACATAAACTATTTCCATATAATTTATATGATATAATTTTAGTATAAATAAAGTACATGTGTACACCTGGGGAGGACAACATGAGAAATGACCAATTGAAGAAAACGATTGGCTTTTGGGTTGGAACATCTATTGTAGTTGGTACAGTTATCGGTTCTGGTATTTTCATGAGACCTGGTGACGTGCTTGAATTGAGCGGTAATTCAACCATGGCCTTGTTAGCTTGGCTGATAGGCGGTCTGATTACCCTTGCAAGCGGGTTGACGATTGCGGAAGTGAGTACACGGATTCCTAAAACGGGCGGCTTATATGTCTATATGGAAGAAGTGTACGGTAAAGCATGGGGATTCCTATGCGGCTGGGTTCAGACATTGGTATACGGACCTGCAGTCATGGGCGCACTCAGTTTATACTTCGGGTTATTAGTTGCAGGAATATTTAAGATCGCTTCAAGCTACTCTTTGGCGATAGGGATTCTTACGATTGTATTCATAGCAGGCATGAACTTGCTGGGGACAAAATACGGCGGTATCATCCAAACCTTATCGACCGTTGCTAAATTGATCCCGATCATTTTCATAGCGGTATTCGGTATCGCACAAGGTGATATGCCTGTATTCAATATCGATAGTGAAAGTTCAATGAAAATCAGTATGGCCGGTGCGATTTTGGCAACGCTCTGGGCGTATGATGGCTGGATGAATGTCGGCTTCATGGCAGGGGAAATGAAAAACCCGCAGAAAACGTTGCCGCGGGCAATCATAACGGGATTGGTCGTCGTCATGGTCGCTTACTTGGGTGTGAATCTTGCCATGCTTCATGTATTGGGGGCGGAGGGAGTCATAGCCCATGGTACGAATGCAGCGAATGTTGCAGCAACACTTCTATTCGGTGAATTGGGCGGGAAATTGATATCGATCGGAATTGCGATTTCAATCTTCGGTTGCTTGAACGGAAAGCTTTTGACCTTCCCGCGCATTACCTTGGCGATGGCGACTGATAAAATGATGCCAGGCCATAAACAAATCGGAAAAATATCGCCCAAGTTCAAAACGCCTATAAATGCCACGGTATTGCAAGTGTTCATTGCAATCATCATGATGGTTGCAACAGACCCTGACAAACTTACCAATATGGCTGTTTTCTCTGTCTTCTGTTTTTATGGATTAGCCTTCTTTGCGGTCTTCATCTTACGCAGAAAAGATCCGGATGCAAAAACGTATAAAGTGCCGTTTTACCCATTCATCCCCATCGTGGCGATTGCTGGTGCAATATACATTGTTTTAAGCACGTTAATCCAAACACCTTTAAATGCCCTGTACTCAGTGATCATCCTCATTATCGGTATGCCAGTGTACTGGCTCCTTAAGAAAAGCGAGCGGGATGGTAAACGTTCAAATTAATGAAAAACCTTCACTGCATGCAGTGAAGGTTTTTTTAGTTGCTTGAATGAAATTTTCCCGTTGGATAGAAGTGGTGAAATAGACAACTCGGGAAGTTCGTATTAACATAGGGGGAAAGTTAAATAGTGAAGGGTCTGAACAAAAGTGAATTATATCGAGCCTGCTGGTAAATCATTCAGGAAAACGATCTTGGCTTTATTTCTCGGTAGCTTTGTAACGTTTGCGGATCTGTATAGTACCCAACCGGTCATTCCGGTTTTCGCAAAGCAATTTGGAGTCTCTCCTGCAATGGCAAGCCTTACATTATCTTTCGCGACTGGAACGCTTGCACTCTGTTTATTGCTTGTTTCTTTTTTCTCAGAAAATATCGATAGGAAAAAAATAATGGGGACGGCGCTCACTCTGTCTGCATTGTTATCCATATGTGTCAGCTTCATCCAGGATGATCTATACATCCTGATCGCAATTCGGGCGATTCAAGGAGCGGTGCTTGCAGGTTTCCCGGCCATTGCGATGGCCTATATCAATGAAGAATTTCATCCGAAAAGCCTTGGCTATGTGATGGGGATCTATGTGAGCGGCTCGAGTATCGGAGGATTGGCTGGCAGGCTGATTGTCGGGGTGCTGACCGACCATTTCTCATGGAACATAGCGATTGGAAGCCTTGGAGCTTTAAGTTTGATCATCAGTCTGGCTTTTTGGTGGATGCTACCGCCTTCTCAGCATGCTGTCCGCGTACGGGTCTCATTATCGAGAATCAAAACCTCCCTTATCAATAACTTAAGGAATAGCAGACTAGTACTCTTATTCGGCATGGCCTTCCTATTAATGGGCTCGTTCGTTACCGTTTATAACTTTGTGGGTATACCTTTAATGGGACCGCCATATCATTTATCACAGACATTGATTGGCTTCATATTCATAATCTATCTTGTGGGGACGTTTAGTTCAACATGGATGGGGAAGCTTGCCGATCAATATGGTCGGAGTGTTGTACTTCTTATCGGAATCGCAATCATGCTTATGGGCGCCCTGTTAACTTTATTGGACCCGCTTTTGCTGAAAATAATGGGGCTTGCCCTGTTTACATTTGGCTTTTTTGGAGCGCATTCCATTGCGAGCAGCTGGGTCGGCAGTTTGGCAGATAAGAGTGAAAAGGCACAAGCATCCGCATTATATCTCCTGTTTTACTATGCAGGATCAAGTATAGTTGGGGCATCAGGCGGTTTATTCCTGATGAAGTTCGGCTGGGGAGGGGTCATCTCGGCTGTTTCCATTCTGATCCTCCTTGCTGCCGCTTGTGCGATGATGGTTGAAAAAGTGAAAATCGTTAAATAAAATGATCTTTTCTATCATGTTTTTCCGGAATCCTGAATATAATCTAGTGAAAATGGATATTGAATAATAGATTGATAAGAGAAGAGGGTATTAGATAGAGTGAAACGAAAAGCAGTAATTCTCATTGGGTTAATAGCCGTTTTAATTATATTATTCGTTGTATACTTAACAAGTCCGGGCAGATTGCATAAGGTGCAGATTGTTGAAAAATACTATCCGCATTTCTCCGATGGCAAGGCAGTCGGTTTTAAGACGAACGAAGTCATTGATGTGACGGAAACCGAAGAGGGATCCAATTGCGCAATGAAATTCGACAATGGGAAAACGTTTGAAATTGATTGTGACCGTTATTTAACATACAAAATTGATGAAACAGTCTATATTACTACTGAAGGGAACCATGTGGAAGAGATCCGGAGAAAAAGGTAGTGGCTTATCGATTTTTAATGACGAAAGAGCTGGGTTTGCTTAATGAACAGCTCAGCTCTTTTATTTGATCCCATTCAAAAACCCAGGCCATTTTGGACTGGGCTTTTTCATTTTTTATCTTTGCCTTTACTTTTATCCTTTTTATTACGCCGAAGTACATCCAAGATTCTGCGGCTGTTATTTTTACTGTTTATGAGCTCGACTAAATCGCTCATGTTTTCAGATTCGAAGTCTTGTTGATCTTTTTTCATGTTATCCCTCCAAGTCATATATCATAATACCCTTATCAAGAAAGGGTAAACGTCTATTAGCATATTGGTAATAGAAGGATTTTATATCCTTAACCCTCGTTTATTTGCTAAAATATGATAAAAGCCCTGTATGGGAGGTCCATATGGAAGAATTAAGAATGATCGGCGAAAAAATTGAAAAATTTAAATATATCTTAGTGGAGCATATCGAGTTGTTTGAAGAAGAGGAACCGCTCTATGATTTAGAAACGAGTAAAGAGGTACGGTCAAAACTTATTCAAATTCATGCAGATGCCTTGATTCATGGAAAGGCACAAGCGATAGAAAGCATGAAAATAACGGGTATGGAGATAGGTAAGCGAATCGTGGATATGGGCATTCCTTTAGATAAGAATATTGAGGAAGCTCAAGCGATGCGTAACCTTTTCTGGAGTTTCATTGAAGAAGAGGTGAGCAACCGATATTACTCCATTGAAATTCTGTTAAAGGCAAGCTCGATAATTGATGCAATCCTGGACCAGTTCATACACTGTGTGAGTATCAGTTACGTGAATCATTATAAAGAAATGGCGAAAATGGCAAACGATTCGTTGCAGAAGATAAAAGAAAACCAAGAAGTCATGGAAGAATTATCCACCCCGATTGTTCAGACCGTATTAAAGGATGTGCTGCTCTTACCATTGATCGGACGCATTGACGATTGGAGAATGGAGTCGATTCAATCGACGGTGCTGCAAAAATGTGCAGATCTGCATGCGGAAGTATTGATCATGGATTTCTCGGGAATTATCTTTACGAAGGAAAGTGATATGCTCTCCCTGCTGGATCAATTAGTGGGGGCATTGGCCATGATGGGAACGGAAACGATGTTTGTCGGTTTTACCCCTGATGTCGTGAAAGAGATCGTCAAACTTGATTTTGCAAATCAGGTAAAAGCCTTTCTATCGTTCAGGCTGGCCCTGGAATATCTGTTTGACCAAAGAGGGCTGGCTCTTCAGCCAGTATGATGGAGGTATCCTTTTTAGGGTATCTTTTTTTCTATGTCAGGCTAACATTCCCGCTGCTCCCATATTTAATCGCCCATCGATATTTCTCCATGTTATAGTGAAGTGACGTGGACGGACATGTTTTTTTTGATTTAAATTAAATTAAATTAAATAGGACATGTAAAGCGTGTAAGGAAGGTGGTTGAATAGTGTTTTTTAAGAAAAATGAAGAACCTGAACATTACGAAAAATGGTATTGTGTAGGAATCATGACGGATAATGGGCTGGAGGATGAAGAATATGATGTTTTGTCCAAACGCATCCTCGACTCGGTTCAAAATGTCTCGGTCATATCGGACTTGGTAAGGGTGGAATGGGATCGGGACAAATTGCAAGCCTTGAATGAACGTTTTGGGGACCCCTCACTTTCCGACCCATGGTTTATCATTAATGAATTCATACCAGAGGATATAAAAAAGGAAAGAAAACTTCTGGAGAAAACTCATAAATGGAAGAGGATCTTTGGTCTCCTTTCCCCGATTGAATATATGGAAGCCGAGACGAAGGCTGCCCATGACTTTGATAAAGCTCTCTTTTATACAGACGATGCTGATAAAGTGATTGAATACATTATTGCAAATAGCTAGCATTCCCTTCCACATCGATACATTGTATCGGTGTTTTTATATTTGATTTACTGTTTATCGGAGTAATTTCACGGTGAAAATTCGACCTTGAGCGAGTTGATTCGACCTTGTGTGTAATAATTCGACGTTGCTCGGAATAATCCGTACTTGCACCTTGAAATAAAAAGAGACAATGTGGGGAGGGTGGTAGGAAAGATGGAGTTAAACGCGGAATATCTTAAATAGAAAGAAAGAGAGTTTTAAGGGGAGAGGAAGATGAATCGATGGAAGTTGCCGTACCTCAGCAAAAGCCAAAACGGAAGTGGAGAAAGCGGGCGCTATGGAGTTTTGGAATCCTGATCATACTTTCGCTGTCTGTCTTGATTGCCGCAAATGTATTCCTTTCAAGAGCCTTACCGGAAACGAAGGGGGAAATATCGCTTCCAGGTCTTTTGAAACCGGTTACGGTGGTGAGGGATTCAAGTGGGGTCCCGCATATCAACGCAGCGGGTGAACATGATTTGTATTTAGCACAAGGATATATCCAAGCACAGGACCGTTTATTTCAAATGGATTTAAGCAGGCGTCAGGCATCAGGTAGATTAAGTGAAGTGATTGGTGAGAAAACCGTCAAAAATGATAAGTATTTCCGCACACTTGGTTTGAGGCGGGCGGCCGAAGCTTCTTATGCTGCATATTCAAGTGACGGAAAAGAAGCCTTGGATATGTTTGCCGAGGGGGTAAATCTTTATATCGATGAATTGAGGGAGAATGGGAAATGGCCGGCGGAGTTCACTCTGCTTGGATACGAACCGGAGCCTTGGACACCCGTCGATTCGCTGACCATCGGTAAATATATGGCCTTTGATTTAGGCGGGAACTGGGAAGATCAGGCGTTTAGGCAGTATTTGCTGCAAACGTTCCCCAAGGAAAAGGCATATGATTTATTTCCTGATTATCCAAAGAACGCCCCATACATCATCAGCAAGGAAGAACTGGATATTGAAAAAAGTTTTGCAGGGGCCGTTATTCCTTATGAATTCAACGGCAGCAATAACTGGGTCGTTTCAGGCAAGAAAACGCAATCCGGTCAGCCGTTATTGGCGGATGATCCCCACCTGGGATTGGCTACACCGTCGGTTTGGTATCAAATGCATTTGGAGGCCCCGTCAGTCAATGTGAGCGGTGTCATTTTTGCCGGGATTCCGGGAATCATATTAGGCCATAACGAAGAGGTCGCTTGGGGTGTGACCAATACCGGTCCGGATGTTCAGGATCTGTATATTGAGAGGAGAAACCCGGAAAACGAGAAAGAATTCTCCTACAAAGGTAAATGGGAAAAAGCTGAAATCTTGGACGAACCCATCAAGGTGAAGGATGGGGAAACAATTGACTATCAAGTGACGGTTACCCGCCACGGACCCGTTGTCTCCGAGTTTGCCGGGAAAAGCGGAAAAGATACCGTGCTTGCCTTAAGGTGGACGGCACTTGATCCATCTGCCGAGCTTGAAGCGGTACTGAATATGAATAAGGCGGGAAGCTGGAAAGAATTCGAAAAGGCCCTTTTGAAATTCGAAACGCCGGCACAGAATTTCGTCTTTGCCTCAGCCGATGGGACCATTGCCTATAAGGCGAATGGGAGAATCCCAATCCGGAAAAAAGGTGATAGTATGCTGCCTGTACCTGGCTGGACGGATGAATTTGAGTGGAAAGGCTATATTCCCTTTGATGAACTTCCAAAAACGGTGAATCCAAAAGAGGGATTCATTTCGACAGCGAATAATAAAGTCATCTCGGATGATTACCCTTACCATATCAGCAATAACTGGGCACAGCCATACCGCCAGATGAGGATACGGGAGTTTTTAAAGGCGAATAAAAAGCTTACGGCCGAGGATATGCAAAGCCTGCAGATGGATAAAGTGAATTTGCAAGCTAAGGAGTTTGTTCCTCGATTCGTGGAGGTATTGAAGGGTCCATCTGGGAAACAGGAAGCCCAGGCACTGACGATTCTGAAGAAATGGAATCATATCGATTCCGCTGATGAAGCGGCACCTATGATTTTTAATGTCTGGATGCGAAATATAGGGGATGTCCTGCTTAAAGAAGAAATACCGGAAGAAACCCTCAACCTTTTTAATGGAAGGCGTTCGGCCATTGATGAACTGCTAAGGCGGGCACTGGACGGTAAGCCGGGCCCTTGGATTGAAGAGGCAGGCGGACTTGAGCAGGTGCTTGCCAAGTCGTTACAGGTGACGTTAACGGAACTGGCAGAATCACAAGGTGACGATATAGCTGATTGGGAATGGGGAGACTATCATCAGGTCAGGTTTAACCACCCGCTATCAAGTGTCGCCCCGTTACATTATTTATTTAACGGCGGCGGCGGCATTCCGGTAGGCGGCAGCAGTGTCACCGTACAGGCCGCGGCATTTTTAGATGATGGAACCGTTAATCACGGTGGCTCCTGGCGATTCGTCATCGACCTAGCCGACATGAAACAAGGATATCACCTTGTTGGACCGGGTCAATCAGGTAACGTTAAAAGTGAGTGGTATCACGATCAGCTTGATGATTGGGCAGAGGGCACTTATCACAAAACTACGATGGACGATCCAAAAGGGGATAAGCTGATATTGAAACCATCAAACTGAGATTCAAAAAAAGTACCAAGTCCAGCAGCTTTCTCTGGACTTGGTACTTTTTCATTATCTTTGCTTAGTCAGGAATTCTGCAAGGAACTCCTCAAAATTAGGGGCTTCGATTGCTGCGATTTTTTCATATGATTCAATGATCTTGAGTTTAATTTCTTGCTCCAGATCATTCCGGTCTTGATAGTTCGTATTTTTTAATGATTTTTTTATTTTAGGATTCAAAGAGTCGATCAGGTCCAACAATTCTTCTTTTGACAGTTTTTTATCCACAATGGCTTTTCTCCTTTCTAACATATACCTCATCCATATAGTGCTTTCGAAGTTTTTTTAGAGCTTGTTTACGGATGCTTGAGATATTCTGTGGCGACTCCTGGAAATAGGCAGCGATTTCCTTGTTGGATAGGCCGTAGGAAAAGACCATGGTCAGCACCAGGCTTTGTTTGGCTGTTAACTTCTTCAAGGCTTTTATCATCTCTTCATCACTTATGTGTGAAGCGAGTTCATTCGATTCCCCCATCTTTTCAAGTTGAACATCCAAGGTGCCGATTCGATCGATCAATCCGCCAGTATCCCCTGGTGTCGCATCAAGTACCATTCGATAACGTTCCCGCTGCTTCCGTGCCCTTTTATCAAAATCAACAGAGAAGAAGTAAATTAAGGAGCACATGTATTTGTATACTTTAGCCCGGTAATAGAAAATTTTGAAAGTCTCGTTGAGATGATCAATGTTGTGGGAAGAAGGGGAATCAAGAGTTTCAGTGAAAATCTTTAAATGCTCTGGGTTCTGTAAGAATAATTGAATGATCGGTTGTGCAAAGAAAGATGAGTACTGTTGCTGCAGAAACTCCAATGAATGAGAAAAAAAATGAGAAGTTAATTGGTTCATTGTTATCCCTCCTTTTATTAATAAAGTGATAGGCAAGGGGAATAAATCAATTATATAGGAACATTCGTTCTTTTTTCCATAAATCAATAGTGCTAGATTGATTTTTTTTGACAAGTTTCACTTTAGATATCAGATACAAGAAAAGGGGTGAAGAGGATGATGATTGAGGATGCTACTATGTGGGTTTCATTAGTTAGCGAATTTGGCTATCCATTCGTCGTTTCTATGTTTTTGCTCTTCCGCTTCGGTAAACAATTAAAAGAACTGACAACGGACGTAGAGAACTTAAAAAAGTCCGCTCATAAAACGAAAAAACGATAACCTCAGGACGTAAGTGCCGGATGGTAAACACCGAATTTCGGATTCTATACTAAAAAGGGTCCGGAATTCGGGTATAAAGAAATGGGTACTAACTGATTCAAGCTTTTGTTAAATCCCTCCCTTAACCTAAAATAAAATAATAATAAACCATTATTTGGAATATAGCACAAAATAGGTAAAAAATAATCGTCATTTGGAATCATTTTACTGCTATAATTCATCCGTCAATGGAATTAGATAGGAAATCCTCCCCTCGTAGGATTTTAGTTTTATGGATTAAAGTGAAAATACTTTTAAAAAAACAACATTCATCAATAAACTTCTGAATAGTTTGCGGCACCCAAGTAAAAGGGTGCTGCTTTTCTTATTTTTTGGTAATAAACTGATAATATGGAAAAGGGGTGGCAAATTTGAAAAGTGAACAGCTGGAAGATATTCGGATCCTGCAGCAAGAATGTGAACGGGAAGGTTTTACGTTAAAACTGAATTGGGAAACGCTTCGCAGTCGAAATGGTGTTCATAAGAATGATTTTCTCCACTATGATGGATTGAAGCTTGTTGGTTTTCTTGGTCTTTACGATTTTGGAAACAAAGCGGAGATGTGCGGGATGGTGCACCCCGACTACCGGAGGCAAGGCATTTTTACTAAGCTGCTGGAAGAGGCGATAAGGAGTGCCGTGGAGCGCAACTATAAGGTGATTCTCTTGAACTCACCTGCTCAATCACATTCTGGGACAGAATTTTTGAAACAGCTCCCATGTGAGTTTGCTTTTTCAGAGTTTCAAATGAAGTGGTCCGAAACGGAGCTTGATGATTATGATGATGCAGTCGTTCGCCCTTCACGGAGAGATGATGAGGAAACGGAAATTCAGCTGGATATTCAATGTTTCCGATTTACGAAACGAGAGGCGAAGGATTATTATCAGCGCATCCTTTATGAGGATACTCTGAAAACCATGATGATTGAAAAGGGCGGCCGCGCAGTCGGTAAGATACGTGTTGATCACTCAGGCCGGGAAGCGTGGATTTATGGATTTTCCATTTTGCCAAAATACCAGGGAAAAGGACTTGGAAGAAAGGCATTGAAAAAGGTTGTAGCCGAACAATGCCAGCTGGGATATGATATTTTTCTCGAGGTCGAGGCGACTAATGAGCATGCGTTAAGACTCTATGAATCTTGTGGCTTCAAAACGATTCAAAGACAGGATTATTATCAATACAAAGGCTGAAGGGAATTTGACGACAAAGAGTGTTAGGGGGGGCTGGGAAGGATGTTGACATTATTCCATTATAACTGGCAGGTGAGAAGGGAATGGTTCAAGTGGTGCCGGTCCTTACCGAATGAGGAGCTGAAACGGCAGCGTACGGGAGGGGTGGGCAATATATTGCGGACACTTGCCCATATTATCGATGTCGAATGCAGCTGGATCAGGGCCATACAAGGGAGGCCTGATGTCGCGATCGATTTGGACGCTTATGATACGATCGGAAAAGTAGAGGATTTATCTAACCAATATCACTCGGAGGTCATGGACTATTTGAACTCGCATGCAAATGAAGAGGGGCATGGAATGGTTCAGCCATCCTGGATGGAGGGGACATATGAAAAAGGCAGGATATTGCGCCATCTCATAGCGCACGAAATTCACCATATAGGCCAGCTGTCCATCTGGTCGAGGGAGATGGGCATCGAACCGGTATCCGCCAGTTTAATAGATCGGGATTTATAGGTTTGCCGTTTCAAAGGGTTTCCCTGAAAAAAGAGCGTAAGGAACATATTTGATATCCATACGATGTTAGCAGGCTGGTTCATTTTCATGGGCCAGCTTTCTCTATCAGGGGAGATTCTCCCTAAGGATACAAAGGGTTTCTATGATGATTTATAAACATGATTGAAGGTATATCGAGCTAGGCGCTCTGGATGAAAATGAGTAAAAAGTATCATTTATTCAAAATTCATAATATTACGGTAAATTTTGGCGATAATTCGACAAAATCATGATATATTATTCTAGCATTTTACAAAACTAGAAGGGTTGTGAAGTATGTCGTACAAGTTGCATGTTAAGAAGATGCTCGCCCCGATTCTTGCTGTGAGTTTAATTACAGCGCCATTTACCGTACCGGGGGAGGCATCCGCCAAAGAGTCTAATAAGAAACCTGCCACGACTGAACCATTTATCATTTCAGCTCCTACTGTTCATTACTCAAAAGGCACCAAAGCGACTGTAACGGTCACACCGAAAAAGGGGAACAAAGGAAATGAAACCGTTGTCTTTCAATTAATGAATGGGACGAAGGTCATTTCACAATCAGCCGTTGAGGCGGATATTAAGTCGGCCCAAAAGTTCTCGGCGTACTTCAACTCATACAAATCGGGTTATTGGGTTAACGTGTCGGTCGTCTCCAATTATAACGGCCATACGAGTGACTTCGGCAAAAGCCTGGCAGCCTCCGTTTCAGATGCACCATTTGAACTAAGGGTCATGGAAACGACTGATATACACACCAATCTGGTGAGCTATGATTATTATAAGGATGCCGTATCGGAATCCGTCGGCTTTTCCCGCACGGCATCTTTAATCAAACAGGCACGAAAAGAAGTGAAAAATAGTGTTTTAGTGGATAACGGCGACCTTATTCAAGGGACCCCCCTAGGTACGTACAAAGCGAAAATAGCGCCTCTGAAAAAGGGTGAAGTCCATCCCGTTTATAAAGCGATGAACTTGCTTGATTATGATGTGGCCACATTCGGCAATCATGAATTCAATTATGGTTTATCTTTTTTGGACGAGGCCATCAACGATGCGAACTTCCCTTACGTCAATGCCAATGTTTATAAAAAGGATAAAGACAATAATCCAAAGAATGATAAAAATAAATATGCTCCTTATAAAATCGTCACGAAGAAAGTAGAGGACATCAATGGAAAGGAAAAAACAGTAAAAATAGGATACATTGGATTTGCCCCTCCGCAAATCATGGATTGGGATAAAGCGAATCTAGACGGTAAGGTCATGACAAAGGAAATCGTCACGACCGCAAAAAAATATGTACCTGAAATGAAGAAAAAAGGCGCGGATGTCATCGTGGCCCTCACACATTCCGGGTTTAATGGCGATACCAAGAATACCGAGGATGTCATCTATTCATTAAGCAAGGTATCCGGCATCGATGCCATCACGTTCTCCCACACGCATAAAGTCTTCCCGGCACAAGATGAGGCTTCTTTAGACAGCCTATTCAAAGATAGCCAAGGAAAGGTTCTTGAAGGCGTGGATAATAAAAAGGGTACCATCAATGGTGTACCAGCCGTTCAAGCAGGATATGGCGGCAGTCATCTCGGGATCATCGATCTTGATATCCAAAATATCAAGGGAAAATGGAAAGTCGTCGATTCCGATTCATCAACACGGGCAATCAACGACAAAATAACAGGAAAAAAAGCGGCTGAAGATGCATCTGTCGTCAAAGCCGTGAAGAAGGATCACGAAGGAACGATCAAGTATGTTAACACGCCAATCGGAACGACTACAGCTCCAATTCATAGTTATTTCGCCCTTGTGCAAGACGATCCTTCCGTACAGGTCGTGACGAGCGCACAGAAATGGTATGTAGAAAAATACATTCAAAGCAACCGCCCTGAATACAAAGACTTGCCCATCCTCTCTGTAGGAGCACCATTCAAAGCGGGTCGCAATGGCGTAGAGGAATTCACGGAAATCAAGGAAGGCGGACTGACCATCCGCAGCGCCGGTGATTTATATTTATACGATAATACCTTAAAGGCAATCAAGATCAAAGGGTCAGTGGTTAAAGAGTGGCTTGAGATGTCTGCCGGGGAATATAATACGATCGATCCTGCCAAGTCTGAGGAACAGGAGCTGCTTAATGGAAAGTTCGCCGTTTATAATTTTGATGTAATTGACGGTGTCACGTACCAAATCGATGTCACCAAGGCTCCGCGCTATGATGAAAAAGGGATAAAAGTGTCGGATTCAAGCAGGATTGCAGATTTGAAATATAATGGTGAACCAGTGGACCCGAATCAAGATTTCATCGTCGTGACGAATAATTACCGTGCTTCGGGCGGGGGGAACTTCCCGGGAGTCAAGGGCAGCGAGTATGTGGTTGACTCTGCGGATGAAAATCGCCAAATCTTGATGGATTACATCACACAAGAGGGTGAGATCAATCCAACCGCTGATAATAACTGGTCGATAGCCCCGATTTCAGGCAAGGTGAACGTTACTTTCACCTCATCGCCAAAAGGTGCGGAATATTTAAAGGAAGACAGCCCGATTTCCTATACAGGCAAAAAGGATGATAAAGGCTTTGGCATTTACAAATACAATTTGGGAAAAGAAAACGTTAAGGTGCAACTGCTCGGGATCAATGATCTTCACGGCCAGCTTGATACCACCTCCGATTTTGGCGGCATCAAACAAGGGCGTGCCGATTATTTAGCCGCGCACTTGAAGCAGCGTAAAGCCGAAAACCCTGAAAATACACTTTTACTTTCGGCAGGGGATGCCGTTGGGGCAAGTGCACCCGTTTCTTCTTTGATCCAGGATAAACCGACGCTTCAGTTTTTGAATGATATGAAATTCGATGTCGGAACTGTCGGGAACCATGAGTTCGACAAAGGGGTAGAAACCTTGATGGCTCAGATCAATGGCGGAAAGTCGCCAACATCCGATGTGGTATTCGATAAATTGAACTTTCCATATGTAGTGGCCAATGTCGTATATAAAGACACGAAAAAACCGATTTTGGACCCTTACGTCATAAAAAATGTCGGCGGGGTTGACATTGGGTTCATAGGTGTAGTCACGAATGCCACACCTCAAAAAGTAAGTCCGGATGGCATTAAGAATGTGGAATTCATAGAACAGGCACCTGCCGTAAATAAGGCGGTTAGTGAGTTGAAAGGTAAAGGCGTCAAATCGATCGTGATCATCTCACATGACCCAGGCACGGAAAAGGAAGGGGTCATCACAGGCGAAGTGGCTGATCTTGCCAATGCCGTGGATGATGAAGTGGATGTGATCTTAGCCGGAGATAATCATGCAAAGGTCAATAACTATGTCGATAATAAATTGATCGTACAAGCTTACTCTTATGGAACGGCTTTTGAAGATGTGGATTTGGAAATCGATCCAAGCACAAAGGATATTGTCAAAAAGTCAGCTGAGATTGTAACGGTAACACAAGATGGCATCACACCGGATGCCGGGACGACGAAATTCATCAACGACTACCTGGACATGTTCCCCGAGCTGAAAGCTCCGCTTGGGACAACGGACGAGAAAATTTTAAGAACCAATGCCTATACGCAGGAAACGGGCCTTGGAAATTTAATTGCTGATTCAATGAAGGCCGATTTGAACTCCGATTTTGCCTTCATGAATCCAGGCGGAATCCGTGCAGATATTCCAAAGGGGGAAGTCACTTTTTCCGATTTAGCGAAAATCCAGCCGTTCGGAAACGTATTGGTTAAGCTGGAACTGACTGGAGCGGAAGTGAAAACGCTGCTTCAACAGCAATGGGTAGTGGTAGGATCTCCGAAAACTTTGCAAATTTCTGGACTGAGCTATACAGCCGATTTCAGTAAACCTGTCACGGAGCGTGTCACCTTATTGAAGAAAGCGGACGGAACACCGATCAAGGATACCGAAACATACACGGTGGCCGTCAATGATTTCATGGCAAGCGGCGGTGATAACTATACCGTCCTGAAAGGAAAAGAGCGTGTGTTTGGACATGCAGACCTGGAAGCATTCGTTAACTATGTGAAAGAGACCTTTAAAGGCGGAAAGATCACGGCAGGAATTGAAGGCAGAATTACGAATATCAATAATTAGTTGAGGTTTACTCGTAAAAATTGTACATTTACTCGTGAGTTTAGCGGGTTTACTCGTGAAAATTGAGCAATTACTCGTGAGTTTTCAACTTTTACTCGTGAAACTCTAAAGGGAGCGCTCCTTAATAGAAGGGGCGCTCTTTTTTGTGATTAATAGTTTCTGAAAATGGAACAGTTCAATCTAAATAGTAAGGTGACCCATGCTATATAGGGAATCATTGCTAAACCTGATGTACGGTCTATTTTATAAAACTCGAATGCCGTCAATGTTATCAAGGTCAGCAGTCCCATAATCGTATAAAGGCTGGTCGAAGCAACGGGGAAAGTCCAGGAAGGAGGAGCAAAAGCAGGTTTCTTGAGTTTGTCATAAATTTTTTTGAATTCCTTGTGGCGAATATCCCCACAAATGAACCTCGACGACAGGTACCAATACACTTTTAGCCAATTTTCCGTAGTTCATAATGCAATCCTCTTCTCTCTTCATTTCTTATACCTTTAATTTCGCACCTGAAAATAAAACATCCCCTTTAATCAAGAAGTGTAACTTTCTTCCAAACTTTACGTCGGTACTATTAAGAAAAGGGGGAATACCGATGAATCGTAAAACAATGATGCTAATGTTCAGTTTGTTCCTTTTACTTGCTGGATGCAGCAGTAACGAAAAAGATGATTCAGTATCGGAATTACAGGATGAAAAGGCGGAAAGTAAAATGGACGCTTCCATTTCCGGGAATAAGGTGCAGGAAGAAGCAGCGGAAAAGGAAGGGATGACGGATGAAAGAAAGGTCATCCATCAGGCCCAGCTTGAGTTGAAGGTGAAGAACCTTGAAAAGGCACAAATGAAGATTGAGAATAAGGCGGCAGGATATGGCGGATATGTTGTTGAGTCCAATGTATACAGGGAAGATGAAGAACTGGTGGAAGGAACGATCACTGTTCGGGTCCCTGAAGCCCATTTTCAGGATTTTCTAACCGATAGCGAGGGCGAGGCTTCAGAAGTGGTCGGAAGGAATGTGACAGGACAGGATGTAACGGAGCAATATGTGGATTTAAAAGCAAGATTGAAGTCAAAGAGGGCAGTGGAGGAAAGGTTACTTGCATTCATGAAGGATGCTGAGAAGACGGAAGATTTGCTGAAAATATCATCCGATCTTGCCGTGGTGCAAGAAGAAATAGAGCAGCTGACCGGGCAAATGAAGTATCTTGAAAACCAGACCTCATATTCGGCGGTCACCATCACGTTATCACAGGACAGGATAGTTGTGCCGGGCATTGATAATAAGGAATTGAATACATGGGAGAGGACAAAGAAACAACTTGCAACGAGTGCGAATCTATTACTTAAAGCGGGTTCAGGAATCATTGTTTTTATAATCGGAAACTTGCCGATCCTCATTATTTTAGGCGGAGCTGGAGCGGTGGTCCATTGGGTGATCAAAAGAAGGGGTAAAAGGTGAAGGAATGAAATAGAGGGTGCCAATTAGATTGGGCACCCTCTGGCATTTATCTTTTCCGTTTATGCAAGCCGGTCACATAATAAAGGACTACCAACAGTAAGATCCAAATCGGACCAACGATTAGAGCGATTCTTGTATCTGCTGAAAAACCGAGTACGATCATTACGAATACTAAAAAGGCTAAAGTGAAATAAGAAGTCAATGGGAAAAGAGGCATCTTGTAAGATAAGCCTTGTTTTTCTCCCTGACTCATTTTTCGTCTAGACATAATCTGTGTGACAAGTATCGTTCCCCATGTCCAGAGGGCGCCGAATGTAGCGACACTTGTGACGTAAGTGAAAACTTTATCGGCTTCCATGTAGTTAAGGTAAACGCCGAAAAGAAGTACGATAGCCGAAACGATAATGGCAACGCCAGGAACGCCTGACTTTGTTGTACGTTCGAAACTTTTTGGTGATTCACCTTGCTGTGCCAGGTTGAATAACATTCTTCCTGTACTGAAGATCCCGCTGTTACAAGATGAAAGGGCTGCTGTCAGTACGACAAACTGAATGATTCCTGCTGCGCCTGGTATACCGATTTTATCAAACATCATAACGAATGGACTGTTTTCTCCATTCATTTCATCCCATGGAGTGATTGATAAAATGACCGTCAGAGCTAAAACGTAAAAAAGTAAAATCCGATAAAAAACGGTATCGATGGCTCTTTTTAAAGATTTTTCAGGGTTTTTAACTTCACCTGCGGTTACACCGAGCATTTCAATTCCCAAATAGGCGAACATGACCATTTGGAACGAGAGGATGACTCCAGAAATCCCATTAGGGAAAAATCCGCCATTTTCAACAAGGTTGCCGAAACCGACCGCGATTCCGCCGTTCCCCAAACCAAAGATGATCATTCCGAAGCCAAGGACAATCATCAGGATGATCGTTACGATTTTAATGAGGGCGAACCAAAACTCCAATTCACCGTAAGCTTTTACAGCAAGAAAGTTAATCGTTGTCATGATGGCTAGTGCGGCTAACGCCCAAGCCCATTGCGGAGTATCAGGGAACCAAAATTGCATGTAGATTCCGACTGCCGTAATTTCAGCCATACAGGTGGCGATCCAAACGAACCAGTAATTCCATCCGGTAATATATCCGGCAAGAGGACCGACAAATTCGCTTGCGTAGCGGCTGAAGGAGCCTGCGACTGGATTTTTTATTGCCATTTCACCTAGTGCACGCATGATAAGATAGATCATAAGTCCGCCAATGGCATAAGAAATGATGATTGCTGGACCGGCTAATTTAATCGCAGATGCCGAGCCGAGAAATAAACCGACTCCAATGGCTGCGCCAAGAGACATTAATGCGATATGTCTTTCTTCCAAACCTCTATGTAGTTGAGATTCTTTGGAGTTTTGCATAATTTTCCCCTTTTCTATGTTGGAGTTTAATTTTCTCTATCTAGCATTTTATCACTAGTAGAGGAGAATACATATTATTTATTGATTTTTCACATAATATTACAACTAAATAATATATTTTAATAGGATGAATGTAAAGCAAAAAATGAAAACGCTTACCACAGGAGTGATCCCATGTTTTTTCTCGTATAATAATTATTCGAAACTATTTATAATGCTATACAAACAAAATATAATTATGTGATTTTTCAAAAAATTTAGACATTTAAAAGTGAAAAAGCTGTCCCAAAGATAAGGAACAGCTTGGTTTAGTTTCATCATTGCCAGCCGTTGCTAGTGATGGAGTAATGAAAAGAGAGGGAATAAAGAAAGCGAGCGCGAGTAATATGGACTGGGCAAATCTTGATTCATGTTTTGTGAACATGTGATTCCTCCATAATTCTATTCATACTCATTTCCAGAGAAATTGGCATGTATATGTAAAGTTTATGGATATTAGCCGCTTTTTCCTTCTGGATTGTCAAAAATGAGAGAAAACAGCTAGTGATGCTTAGCGGAATTTAGTGAAATAGCCCGGGAAATATCGAAGGATGTCATGGAAATGACACGAAAAACCGTCAGCATGCTACTGACGGTTTTTTTTACTCTGTTTTAAAAGAAGACTTTGAATGAAACTCAATAACAATGATCCGATTAAAGCCCCCCAAAAAGAATCTATTACAAAGCCACTGACAATATAGGAAGTGATTTGGAATGTGAAGGCATTGATAATGAAAGAAAACAACCCGAACGTCAGGATGGTGATTGGCAATGTGATAAGTTGGAGGATGGGTCTAACCAGCAAGTTCATGATCGATAATATAAAAACCGCCAGCAAGGCAGTTCCGTAAGATTTGATCGTGATGGAGTCGAGAAGCCAGTCAATAACGAGCAATACCAGCCCGTTGATAAGAAAACGCATGATTATGTTCATGAAAAACTCCTCCTGAAGACACTTTCTACAAGTCATTATACTAAAATTTAATGAATTTCAGTTATATGTTTGCAGAATTGTCACAAAAAAAAGAGGATACGATATGCATTCCCAGAATGGAATAGACGCTTTTTATTTAAAATGTCCGTCGATTTCAGAAATCCGCTCCCTTTCCGCCGACCGTCTGCCAAACCTCCTCGGCGCGAGTGCCTGTGGGGTCTCGGCTAGCCAGTTATTCGGCAGGAGTGTCGCAATTTTCTTCAATCCAATATAGGGTTTCATCAATATAAAAGTAAACCATGAAGGTAAGCAAGCCTTGTTTTAAAAACACGGTTTGGCTACAGTCTTTTTATTTAAAAGGTCTGTCGATTTCAGAAATCCGCTCCCTTTCCGCCGACCGTCTGCCAAGCCTCCTCGGCGCAAGCGCCTGTGGGGTCTCGGCTAGCCAGTTATTCGGCAGGAGTGTCGCAAATATCTTCAATCCAATATAGGTTTTATCAATATAAAAGTAAACCATGAAGGTAAGCAAGCCTTGTTTTAAAAACACGGTTTGGCTACAGTCTTTTTATTTAAAAGGTCTGTCGATTTCAGAAATCCGCTCCCTTTCCGCCGACCGTCTGCCAAACCTCCTCGGCGCGAGTGCCTGTGGGGTCTCGGCTAGCCAGTTATTCGGCAGGAGTGTCGCAATTTTCTTCCATCCAATGAGGATTACCGGTGAAAAAAACTTAAAGGATAAACTAGTTTTAAACTTGGTTCCGAATAGATATCTGCCTGCAGTTTTTATTTTAAAAAACATTTCGGTTGATTGGAACGGAAGGTACGAGACTCCTGCGGGAAAAGCGTGGCCAAGGGAGACCCCGCAGGCGACGCCGAGGAGGCTCCCGCCCGCCCGCGGAAAGCGAGTGCCTGTAGTGGAAATCAACGAACGTTCCCATTTTACAAACCCTCAAAAAATGACGTTTTAGCTAGTTTTCTTCAATCCGTTGCGGATTTTATAAAACAGTAAAAAACCATGAAGCATAACTTGGTTTTTTGTAAAATCAGGGTTGGTGATAAGGCCATTCCGAACCCTATTTGTCTACAAAATGGGATTCATTAGGTTCTCTTTAGTTGTTGGCAATGATCTTTTCGAATTCACTTAATTCCAAAGTGTTTTTTAATTTGGGATTGGTGTTTAAGGAAAGAAGGGCACTTTCAATAAGAAAGGTTCGCGGTTCAACGTTTTGTAATAATTCCTCTTGGATAAAGTGAATCAATTTTAAGTTTTTAACCCGTTCCGCTTCATCATCTTGGCAAAGCCTCAAGATCATCTTTTTTAGGTCATTTGCAGAGTGCAGGAGTGCTGTATGAAAATCCTGCTGGTTATGGAAGCACTCAGGCAGCCATTGCTTGATGAGATCGGGTTCCAAAAGCTGTGCATTTGACTTGCTGACATCTTCGAAAATCGATTTAATCCTATCGACACAATAACGGATAATTTCAGTAGGGTTGAACTCGGGCTCTTTAGCCAAGGCATTAAAATGAATCGTTTGATGCATCATTCCCGAGTAAAGAATGGCACAGTCCAAAATATAAGGTTTTTTATCAGCACCGAAAATATCCAGAAACCGTTTTGATAACCAATGGATATGCTGGAATTTAGCATGTGTTATGAAGTTCTTAAGTTCGTTATCATTTGAAATCATTACTTCTTCATATAAGAAAAAGATTTTGTTGTTTTTGTTTGAGTGCATTTGTAATTCTGATTGTTTGATGAATATTTCAATATCTGCAAGGTTTTGCCCAATCAGCAATTCATTCCGCTCTTTTTCGAATTTTTCTTGCGAAGTTAGGAAGACTGCCTTAAGCAATTCGCTTTTAGAAGAAAAATAGTTGTAAAATGTTCCTTTTGAAATGCCGCTATAATCTAAAATATCCTGAATGGAAGTTGCTTGGTAACCCTTTTCAATAAATAATTGGTGCGCATATTTAACTACCATTTGTTTGCGCTCATTCATATATATCACCCTTACTCTTATTGGACGGTCATTTTAACGTAATAGTATCTTATTTTCTATATGAACACAAACCAGTATGTTTACAAATTCCCTAGCAAAATAAGGGGGAGGGCCTTTTGTTTCAGCAGATTCAGGAAGGGCTCTGTTGAAAGATAGGATTCACAAAAACAATGAAAAATTCAGTTTCTATGCATCCGGCTATTCGTCATTCTGTAAATAAAGTCTGCCGAAGTGAACAAAGTCACAGGAGAACAATTCGGTTTGTTATAAGATGAATAGAAGGAAGAGGTAAAGTAGTTCAAAGTATCTATGATTATTCGTCAACCATTCTCGATTGCTATCCCATTGGTAGGAGAAATGATAAAATCACTCGTCATGAAGGAAAATCGCCTATAAGGGTCGTATACCATTATTAGGAATGGAACTATGTGAATAGGCTGTTCCTCCAGCGTTTATACCTTTTATGCTATCCATATTATGGATGTGTTTGGTGTTATATCATCAACGAATGAATAATGAATTGATTATTATATTAAAATTATTATAAATAAGTATTGATTTTTTTCTGAGAAGCTTTATCATTATATACATAAATAATAATGAAAAGGTGGTTCAATTATGTCGAATAAGAAAAACCTTACTACAAGCTGGGGAGCACCAGTTGGAGACAATCAAAACTCTATCACTGCCGGCGAACGCGGCCCTGTGCTCATTCAAGATGTACACTTATTGGAAAAGCTAGCCCACTTCAACCGTGAACGTGTCCCTGAACGTGTGGTTCATGCGAAGGGTGCCGGTGCATACGGCACTTTCGAAGTAACGAACGACCTTTCTCAGTACACGAAAGCTAAACTTTTCAATGGTGTGGGCAAGAAGACAGATCTTTTTATCCGTTTCTCCACAGTTGCAGGTGAATTGGGTTCTGCAGATACAGTCCGTGATCCGCGTGGATTTGCCGTTAAATTCTACACCGAAGAAGGAAACTACGATATTGTCGGAAATAATACGCCAGTATTCTTTATTCGCGATGCGATTAAATTCCCCGACTTCATTCATACACAAAAGAGAGATCCTAAAACACATTTGAAAAATCCTACGGCTGTTTGGGATTTCTGGTCACATTCACCGGAATCTCTGCACCAAGTGACGATCCTGATGTCCGATCGGGGCATTCCTGCTACACTTCGCCATACACATGGTTTCGGTAGCCACACATTTAAATGGGTGAATGCAGAAGGAAAAGGCGTTTGGGTGAAATACCACTTCAAAACAGAACAGGGCATCAAAAACCTAGATGTGGATCTTGCTGCAAAACTAGCAGGGGAAAACCCTGATTACCATACGGAAGATCTTTTCAATGCCATTGAAAAAGGGGACTTCCCTGCCTGGAAATTATATGTTCAAATCATGCCTCTGGAAGATGCGGATACATACCGTTTCGATCCATTCGATGTGACGAAGGTATGGTCTCAAAAGGATTATCCGCTGATTGAGCTTGGCCGTATGGAATTGAACAGAAATCCTGAAAACTACTTTGCTGAAGTAGAGCAAGCCACATTCTCACCGGGAACATTCGTACCGGGAATTGAGGCTTCCCCGGACAAGATGCTTCAAGGGCGTCTATTCGCATACGGAGATGCACACCGTTACCGTGTGGGCTCGAACCATAACCAGCTTCCGGTTAACCGTCCGAAAGTGGAAGCGAACAACTATCAGCGTGATGGCTTCATGCGTGCAGATGACAATGGCAAGGGATCTGTTTATTATGAGCCGAATAGTTTTGGCGGCCCTGCCGAATCAACGGAAAATAAAGTCACTCCTTTCGAGGTGACCGGGAAAGCTGCACAAGTTGGTCATAATAGTGATGATCACTACACTCAAGCAGGTGACTTATACCGTCTATTGAGTGCCGAAGAGAAAACGCGCCTTGTTGACACGATCGTGGGTGCAATGAAACCTGTGGAATTAGAGGAAATCAAGCTTCGTCAAATCGGTCATTTTTATAAAGCCGATCCGGAATACGGAACGCGCATAGCCGAAGGTTTAGGTTTATCAGTAACGCAGGAAGTGTAATATATGGTTCTCCCAATCTAGTAAAATGCAAAAAGGCATCCATTCATGAATGGATGCCTTTTTTGTTTACGCAGGACGCCGTTTTTTAAAAGACATCCGACAAGTTCGTTAAGAATATATAGTTATAAATGTCTTTAGGGAAAGTTTTACAGTCAGATTAATTGGGGGCCAGTTAAGATCAACAGTAAAGGGTGGTATTAATGACCAGTAAAAAGGTTCGGGTGTTAGTGGGCAGTCCAATTTACCAAAAACCACATATTTTACAAAAGTTCCTGCTTTCACTCAAACGGTTGGATGCGGTGGGGAAGGAACTTGCCTATTTCTTCATTGACGACAATGAAGATGAGCGATCAAGCCAGATGCTCGAAGATTTCAGTCAGGAGCAGAACAATGTCAAATTACTGGCATCCAATCAAAGCGATGTTTATGTGTGTAATGGCACTACCCATTACTGGAATGAAAATTTGGTATGGAAGGTCGCGGATTTCAAAAATATGATAATCGAACATGCGATTAAAGAACAATATGATTATTTATTTCTAATCGATTCAGACCTCCTGCTATATCCTCAGACCATCAACCAGCTTATTTCTGCAAATAAGGACATCACCTCTAATATCTTCTGGACAAAATGGCAGCCTGATGCCGAAGAGCGGCCTCAAGTATGGTTATATGATGAATATACCCAATGGGAGATATCACGCGGCCAGGCGTTGACGGACTCGGAGATCAACACACGTTATCAATCGTTCATCCGACAGATGCGGACACCTGGTGTTCATAAAGTTGGGGGACTGGGTGCCTGTACACTCATCAGCCAAAAAGCTTTGAAAGCTGGGGTGAATTTTAATAGAATCGAGAATCTGTCATTTTGGGGTGAAGACCGGCATTTTTGCATCCGTGCAGCAGCTTTAGGGATTTCGATGTATGTTGATACCCACTTACCCGCTTATCATATATACAGGGATTCGGATTTGGAAGGTGCGATGGAATTCCTTGATCGAACGGATATGGGGGAAGGTTCAAAGGTAGCATCACATCCTAAATTAACGCTGAGCATGGTCATGAAAAATGAAAGCGAGCGTTATCTAAGGAAGGTTTTAGAGGAAATTCGTGATTATATTGATGAAGCCGTGATTATTGATGACGGCAGCACGGACAATTCCGCAGAGGTTTGTTTAGAGGTATTGAAAGGGTTGCCGGTGCGTATCATCAGGAATGACATCTCCAAGTTCTCCAATGAAATTGAACTTCGTAAAATGCAATGGACAGAGACAGTGAAGTCAAATCCCGACTGGATTTTAAATCTTGACGCCGATGAAGTGTTTGAAAATAGGTTCAAAGAGGAAGTCAGACAGCTGATAAGCGATCAAGAAGTGGATGTATATTGCTTCCGGTTATATGACTTTTGGAATGAAACCCATTACAGGGAGGATGAACACTGGTGCGCTCACCAGTATTACCGGCCGTTCCTGGTCAGATATCGGGAGGGGTTTGAATGCAAATGGAACGATAGGCCGCAGCATTGCGGTAGATTTGCCGAAAATGTCTTTGAATTGCCTCACAAGTTATCCGACATACGATTGAAGCATCTGGGCTGGGTCAAAAAAGAAGATCGGATGGCGAAATTCAAAAGATATCGGGAATTAGACCCTGATGGTACGTATGGAAGTACTGAGCAATATCAAAGCATTCTGGATGAAAACCCCAATTTGATTCGTTTTGAGGAGTGACTTTTGCTTTGGCAATAATTGAATCGAATCTGCATACATTTTGGTAAGAGGAGGTGCAGTATGGACGTTTTTGTGCGGCAAAATGATTCCTTGTGGTATTATAGCCAATTATTCAAGGTGAATTACCAACTTATCATTGATTCCAATAGTGGGATTGATCCACTTGCACTTATGATTGGCCAACAAATCAAAATACCTGGCTTTACGACGACCGGCTATACCATAAAGCAAGGTGATTCGTTATGGGCAATTGCCAGGTCACGCAATCTTTCATTGGATGCCCTATTTTTAGTTAATCCCAATCTCAACCCGAATGCCTTGCAGGTCGGTCAGACAATTTCCGTGCCATTAAGGATTACGTGGAGGCTCATTCAAGGTAATCGGGAATATGCTTATGAGACGATGATGACCGATGTTAGACGTTTGAAAACAATCTATCCATTTATAAAAACCTCCCCCATCGGGGACTCCGTGCTTGAAAGGGATATCCCCGAAGTTCTGATAGGAAATGGCAACAAACGAGTTCACTATAATGGTTCCTTTCATGCGAATGAGTGGATAACGACGCCTGTGATCATGACCTTTTTAAATGATTATTTACTTGCAATCACGAATCAGGCTGACATCCGCGGTCTAGATATGTTTCCCTTTTATCAACAGACGATGCTGTCGATCGTCCCAATGGTGAATCCGGACGGAGTGGAGTTGGTTTTGAAAGGACCGCCTGCAGATGAGTCTTTGAGAGGACGGCTCATCCAATGGAATAATGGCAGCGAAGACTTCTCTGGCTGGAAAGCCAATATTAACGGGGTGGATCTGAATGATCAATTTCCCGCCAAATGGGAACTGGAGCAAGCTCGCAATAATGTAACGGAGCCAGGTCCGGCAAATTATCCAGGGGAAGGGCCGCTTACACAGCCAGAGGCCATTGCAATGTCAGAGTTGACAAAAAAACGTGATTTTGGCAAAGTCCTTGCTTTCCACACCCAAGGAGAGGTCATTTATTGGGGGTTTGAAGGTTTGGAACCACCCGAGTCGGAAACGATAGTCAATGAGTTTTCGAGGGTCAGTGGATATGAGCCTGTCAAATCCGCCGGTAGTTACGCAGGGTATAAGGATTGGTACATTCAGGATTGGCGCAGGCCCGGGTTTACCGTGGAGCTGGGCAAAGGAACGAATCCCCTTCCCATATCACAGTTCGATGAGATTTATCAGAAGTCGCTTGGGATTTTCTTGGCAGGATTATATATGTGAAATTTGACCAAATGAAAAAGCTCAACTCCGTTTCCATGGGGTAGAGCTTTTTAGTCTTATAAACTATTAGACTTGAAACGATGAGGGCTGCTGCAAAAAATAAGTAAAGTTATGCTTTACTTATCGATTGCATGATTAAATTGCTTTTTAGCTTGAAATGAACGGACATTTTCCATGCCTCGGTTATATTGCAGCCCCTACCAAAAGGAAATCTAATAGTTTTACGGTAAAGAAGTTAACCTTCCTTAGCGCTAGTATTGGCCCCACCTACGCCATATACTGTGACGGCCACGCATGCCATCCAACCTAATTCCATTATAATAGAAAGCGCTTACATTTTCAAAAATAATCGTACTGCAAATTTCGACATTTGTATAAGTGTCCCTTACCAGTAGGTGGAGAATGGGCATATTACTGATAAGGGCCCTATAAGATTCAGGTTAATCTGCAATGAATTCCTGTAGCTTTTGCCTTAGGCCACCATTGCCGAATTTAATGAACTTTGTCTTTCCGGCTTCCTGTTCCGAGGTAGAAGCGAAATCCAAAAAGGCTAAAAGGTTGATCCGGCGGTGAAGAATATGGACAATGCCGTATTCATAGAACCAATGATCGATCGTGTTGTAAACCCCTTTATTCAGTCGATATTTCTGCTGGCACCAGTGGAAAAATAGTCTGTCAGGAAGATTAAGGTACTCCATATCTTCTAAGCCCCCATTTTTCTTCTCATTCATGACAGGGGAAATGGTCCTTAGCAATTCCTTTTGCATAGTAAACTCCTCCCTCATTGATAAAAACGAAAAAACCCCCTATTCCTGTTGAATAGAGAGCCTCCAGTAGACTAGTCAGCTTATATATATTCCTTATAAAAGGCAGTATAAAGTATATTAATCCTATTCGTCAAGTTGGTATTTGATAACGGGAAATAAATCTATTCATTTCCTGTTTTCAGTGTGATTTTAAATGAAAATACGAATAAATATTTATGTTTATTCGTTTATAGTTCGTATATAATGTTTTTGAGGAATTAAGGAGGAGAGACTGAATGTATAAATCGAAAAAGATTTTATTATTGGGCTCAGGTGAATTGGGGAAAGAGGTCATACTTGAAGCTCAGCGACTTGGTGTGGAGACCGTTGCTGTAGACCGCTATGAACATGCTCCTGCCATGCAAGTCGCTCATCGCAGTTATGTGATCGATATGCTGGATGCGGAACAACTAAGGGGAGTTGTAGAGAAAGAACAACCCGATTTGATTGTACCGGAAATAGAAGCCATCGCCACATCCGAATTAGTCAAGTTGGAAGAGGAAGGCTTTCAAGTTATTCCGACAGCAAGAGCCGCTAAATTGACGATGGATCGTGAAGGGATCAGAAGGCTGGCTTCTGAAACTCTGGAGATTCCGACAGCAGCCTACAAATTCGCAAACACTTATGAAGAATTTGTCCAAGCTGCCAAGGAAGTTGGGTTTCCCAATGTCGTCAAACCGCTGATGAGTTCTTCAGGTAAAGGGCAAAGTGTGTGCCGCACGGAAGGTGACCTGGAGGATTGCTGGAAAATCGCGATGGAAGGCGGCCGGGTTCAAAATGGACGGGTGATCATTGAAGAATTTATCCGTTTTGATTCGGAAATCACGCTGCTTACTGTCCGGGCCGTAAATGGTACCATGTTTTGTGCTCCAATCGGTCACATTCAGCAGGGCGGGGATTATATTGAATCCTGGCAGCCGCATAATATGACAGAAGCACAAATAATGGAAGCGAAAAGAATTGCCCATGCCATTACGGATGAACTTGGCGGGTACGGATTATTCGGGGTAGAGCTGTTCCTCTCAGGGGATAAAGTTTATTTCAGTGAAGTTTCCCCACGTCCGCACGATACGGGGCTAGTGACATTGGTGACTCAGAATTTGTCCGAGTTTGCCCTTCATATTCGGGCGATTCTAGGATTCCCCATCCCGGAAATCAAGCTGATCAGTCCAGGTGCCAGCCGTCCATTAAAAGCGCAAGATGAGTTATCGGAATATTCAATAGTCGGTGTTGAACAGGCTTTGGCTTTACCTAATACACAAGTGCGTCTTTTCGGAAAACCTGTTACAAAGGCAGGTAGAAGGGTTGCGGTCGCCCTGTCGTCTGCCGATTCCATCGAGGTGGCGAGAGTGAATGCGGCCCGTGCTTTGGAATGTTTAGTTGTAGAGAAAGAATAGTGAAAAAAGCGCTCTTTGAATGGAGCGCTTCAGCTTGTGGACAAGAGGGAGCAGATTTCTTAAATCAAATGGAACATGATCTTCACTCCAGGTACTCGCTTTCCGCGGGCGGTCCGGAAGCCTCTTCGGCGCCATTTGCGCCTGTGGGTGGGGCCTCCCTTGGACACGTTTTTCCCGCAGGAGTCTCGAACACCCACTCCAATCAACTGGAATGGTTTTTAAAGTAAAACGTAGGCTGGTCTCATCCCGAACGGTTTAAGAATAGTTTGTACTTCATGATTTTCCTGCCGAAAAACTGGCTAGCCGAGACTCAGCTAGATGCTTGCGACAGGAGGTTTGACAGTCAGTCGGCGAAAAAAAGCAGATTTTCAAAAAATGTAACGTTTCTCAAAGATGACTTTGTCTGCTGTCTTACTCTAAAGCATCCTTATTCGGATGCTTTATTTCTTTTCTCCATTAATATCACTTTAAACTCCTGACAATCACCCGGTTTGAAGACGTTGAATGAAAAAAACTTTGTTCAAGTTCACTTACCCACACTGGTGTTAACCAAATCTTTTTCATTGTAATATGCCCCCTTTGCTGATGACTTCCCTGAATAACCAATTCCACATGCTGTCTTTACTTTGTCTTAACAATTATCCTGTCACTTTTTTACATAGCCTTGACATTGAGTTCATTTTCTTCACCTATAGTTAAATTAAATAGAAAACATTAACGGGAGGTCATTCATTTGAATCGCACTTGGAGTAAAAAGGTTTTACCTATCACGCTCGTTTCTGCATTGGCATTTGGAAGTTTATCATGGTCCGGTGCGGATCGTGTTTCGGCAAAGGGGAACCCAAATAAAGAACCGGAAATCAAGAACGTTATTTTCCTTATCGGTGACGGCATGGGTGTTTCCTATACCTCCGCTTACCGGTATTTAAAAGATAATCCTGGTACGAAGGTGGCAGAACGGACAGAGTTTGATAAATACTTGGTTGGCCAGCAGATGACTTACCCAGAAGACTCTGCACAAAATATAACGGATTCAGCTTCAGCCGCTACGGCAATGTCTGCAGGAGTGAAGACTTATAACGCTGCCATTGCAGTGGATAATGATAAATCCGAAGTCAAAACCGTATTGGAAGCAGCAAAGGAAAAAGGAAAAGCGACGGGATTGGTTGCCACTTCGGAAATCACTCATGCTACGCCTGCATCTTTTGGCGCCCATGATGAAAATCGGAAAAACATGAATTCAATCGCAGACGATTATTATAACGAATTAATCAAAGGCAAACATAAAATTGACGTCCTATTGGGCGGAGGGAAGTCCAATTTTGTCCGGCCTGATGTCAATTTGGCGAAAGCCTTCGAAAAAGACGGTTACAGTTATGTGACGGATAAAAATCAAATGCTAAAGGACAAAAATGAGCAGGTTCTTGGTTTATTCGCTTCTGAAGGACTTCCGAAAATGATTGACCGCCCAAGTGAAACGCCTTCTTTGGCAGACATGACAAGTTCGGCGATCCAGCGCTTGAATAAAGATAAAGATGGATTCTTCCTTATGGTCGAGGGAAGCCAGGTCGATTGGGCAGGACATGATAATGATATCGTAGGTGCAATGAGTGAAATGGAAGACTTTGAAAAAGCATACAAAGCGGCCATGGAATTTGCGAAGAAAGACAAACATACCTTAGTGGTGGCTACGGCGGATCACTCTACAGGAGGATTCTCGATCGGAGCAAAAGGAATATATAACTGGTACGGTGAGCCAATCAAGGCAGCCAAACGCACTCCTGACTTCATGGCGGATGCCATCGTCAAAGGCGCTGATGTCGAAAAGACGCTAAAGCAATTTATTAACCAAAATGTAGTGAAGTTAACTGACGGTGAAATCAAAACGGTAACTGAAGCTGCCAAATCAAAAAATGTGACGAATGTCGATAATGCCATCGAAGCCATATTCGATAACCGGACCAATACTGCCTGGACTACTGGGGGACATACGGGTGAAGATGTTCCAGTCTACGCATACGGGCCATATAAAGATCGTTTTGCCGGGCAGGTCGATAACACGGATCAAGCCAAAATCATTTTTGAGCTATTAAAGAAATAATGACTTCAGGGAGGGATTCAATGAACAGACTGATGATCGGTGCCCTGTTATTAACGGCATTTGGTGCTCTTAATACCCAACCAGCTTACGAAGAAGAAACGACAGCTAAAGAAAAAACAGAGGAAATTGCACGACCACTGGAAAAAAAGGATGTCTATGTTCCGAATCCGCAGCTTCCTGATGATATAAACTTGAACCAGATTGGACAGAACGTTTCCGATGCCAAAGGCGAATTAACCTTGAAGGCCTATAAAAAAGTGAATGAAACGTTGAATGTTGGCCCGATCGAGGTTAACATCAAAGAAATGAAAGTGATGCATGCCACTCCGGATTACAGCATGATCGATTTCTTCCACGGCTATACGCATGATGAAGATTTCGATATCGTAAAAGTGAACGTGGAAATCAAAAACAATTCGGATAAAAAAATTAAGTTTTCGCCAGTTGCTTTCCTTGAAACGGACAGAGGAGAACATCTGACATGGGAAGATGAGATCTATTTGGAAGAACTTACTGGTGAAATAGAAGGAAACGGTTCAAAAAGCGGAAACATTGGTTTCATTCTAAACGATGGAAACATAAATGGCATATCCGTCATGTCAAGTGATGCGGTGGATGACGAAGGGAAAGTCCTTGCAAAAGGCAAGTCAGCTGAATTCGCTTTTTAAAGAATATGTATAAATGGCTTGGAAAAATAAAATACTAGAACAAGTGATGGGGATTACTATCACTGAACGGAATATCCAAATCCTAATGATGAGGTGACACAGAATGAGCTATAAAGATCAATTAGATCCACATTCTCAAAAGTTTCACCATAATTGGACAAGACCTAAGCGTTCAAAATCTCAAGTTAATGGCCACACGCAAGAATCACAAACAAACATTATACTAAGAAGCAATGCAAAGGCTCACAGGTGGTAACGGATATTTCCGACAAAGAAGGAGGCTCCCAGCGAGTCTTCTTCTTTATATTTAGAATCATCTTAATCCAAGCAAGGCATTCATGGCTTTTCACTCATAATTATGATACCATTTACCTTTGAGATTGAAGTGATGAGCTTGGCGTGAAACTGGAGTCGATTGAAAGTTTCACCTTATACAAATAGAGGACGTGAATTGTAATGATTAAAATTGAAATCCCTGCAGCGGATATAAGCATCAAACAAAGAAAGCAAGTTATAGAAGGAGACGAAGCTGTCATTCCTGAAATTTACGGGTTTATCGATTTTCATTTGATTCCCCGTGATAAAGGCGGAATCATCTTGTTTTACAATGAGAATGATGAACTGATTTTTGTCGGTAAAGCCCGTAAATTAAGACCAAGGGTCAAGAAGCATTTCGAGGATAATGTTTCTCCGATTAAAGAGCACCGTAATGAAGTCAAGAAAATTGACATTCTTTTAGTCGAAGACGCTATGGAACGTGAAATCTATGAAACGTACATGATCAATAAGCTTCATGCTAAATACAACGTCGATAAAGTGTTTTATAAATAAGAAACACCTATGAAAAGCTGACTGCATATGCACTCAGCTTTTTTTGTGTTTAGGGATATGTACAGAAATAATTTCGTACATTTACAGCAGATACATGTTAGGTTAACAATGTTAGTTTATATTTAGAGTATTCCAATACATTCTCAGGAGGAAGCTATTGAAGAAAATACTTTGTAAAAAGGTGTTGGTTATCTCGATCGGGACAGTGATTGCCTTTGGGAATTTAACGTGGTCCATGTCACAAGCTTCTAAGCTGGCGAAACAGAGAGAGATTGAAACTTTTGAACAAAAGACAGTAACATCTTCAGGGTGGGAAATGGCGGAATAAGCACAATGGCCAATAATTTTTTTCTCGATTTGCAACAAAGAAAAAGAAAAATGTATTGGATGATGAAACGTTGTTAATGATCAGCTGTTTGTAAATATTGAAGTACATTAAAATGATTAAACTGCAATGGAGGTTCCTTACACATGATGTAATGTGTGATTGGGCTTCCATTTAATTTTATTGTTTTAATGTCAGCCCCTTTCATTTATCCGTGTGTCGGAGCAAGCGTGATTACATGGGTTCATGAGAAGTATTCGGAGGCAATTTTAAAAAAACTTGCAAATAGTAATGATTACGTTTTATTATTAGAGAGTGTTTTTATATGGAGATTGCTTCGGTATTTAAATCGTAATGATTTTGATTTACTTGAAGCAAAGAAATTAGGTAAAGGAGTGGTAAGGGTTGGAGATGAAGAAAATTCCGGTTACGGTATTGAGTGGATACCTTGGAGCAGGAAAGACGACGCTTTTGAATCATATTCTTGAGAATAGGGATGATCTGAAGGTTGCCGTCATCGTTAATGATATGAGTGAAATCAATATTGATGCTTCACTGGTCAAACAGGGAGGGTTTACCCGGACGGATGAAAAACTGGTGGAAATGCAGAATGGCTGCATTTGCTGTACGCTTCGTGAGGATTTGATGATTGAAGTGGAGAGATTGGCGAAACAAGGGGACATTGATTACATCGTGATTGAATCGACTGGGATAAGCGAACCGGTCCCTGTAGCCCAAACCTTCTGTTATGTTGATGAAAGCATGGGAATTGATTTATCGAAATCTTGCCGGCTTGATACGATGGTTACCGTTGTTGATGGGAATAATTTTTGGCAAGACTTCACTTCCGGAGCAACGCTTATTGACAGGATGCAGGCAACTGATGCTGCGGATGGCAGGGAAGTGGTCGATCTATTAATAGATCAGATAGAGTTCGCCAATGTCATCCTGTTAAATAAGATCGATCTGATGGATGCTGATGCCGTTGCGGAATTGAAGGCGGTTCTTCATAAAATGAATGCCGATGCGAGAATTATCGAAACAAACCATTCCAAGGTGCCGCTAAAGGATGTATTGAATACACATTTATTTGATTTTGAAGAGGCAAGCCAAGGAGCAGGCTGGATAAAGGAATTGAATGAAGAGCATATCCCGGAGACCTTGGAGTATGGGATTTCTTCCTTCGTTTACAGGAGGGGAATACCCTTTCATCCCGAACGGCTGATGGAGTGGTTGGAAAACTGGCCCATACAAGTGGTGAGGTCGAAGGGATTCCTTTGGCTGGCATCGAGAAATGATACCGCAGGCTTGCTTTCGCAGGCAGGACCGTCATTGACTTTACAAGCAGCCGGTAAATGGATTGCAGCTTACCCTGAGGAAGAACAGCGCCAAATTTTAAAGGAAGCACCTGAATTATTGGAACGGTGGAATGCAGTATACGGTGACAGGATGACGGAGCTTGTGATGATTGGCATTCAAATGAATCAACAGGAAATCGAAAATGAATTAGATCAATGCTTATTGACGGAAATGGAGATGCAGCAGGATTGGTCTCTTTATGAAGATCGATTGCCTGCATTTACGGAAATCGTTCATTAAAAAACTTTAGGAGGAAATAGAAATGAGAGTAAACATTACGTTAGCATGCACAGAATCAGGGGACCGAAATTATATTACGACGAAAAACAAGCGGAATAATCCGGACAGGATCGAATTGAAAAAGTACTGCCCGCGATTGAAGAAACACACGCTTCACCGTGAAACGAAGTAATTTTAAGGTTTAAATCGTAATGATTATGTTTTATCGAAGAGAATGGATGTAAAAGGAGGGAGGATTGGCTGACGCCAGTCATCGGGTCGCATGATTTACGCTGCGTGGAATGTGGTTATCCAATTGTATCGCAGTCGTTGCAGTGGGGACCTGGTTTATATGTCACGATGCATTGGCTGAACTTGAAATGCTCCCGATATCCAGGAATATATCGGGAGCAAGACAGGCAGCGGAATGAATTGTGAATAGTTTATAGATTTTTCATACATTCAAGATCTTAAAAAAGGAGAATATAAATGGCGAAAAAATCCAAGGTGATAAAAGCGCAAAAACAGGTGGCGATGGTCGAAAAGTATGCAGAATTAAGAAAGGAATTGAAGGAGAAAGGGGATTATGCAGCATTGGCCAAACTCCCTCGTGATTCCTCGCCGACAAGGGTCCACAATCGTTGTGGAGTAACGGGGAGGCCCCGTGGATATATGCGGAAATTCAACATGTCGCGTATCGTTTTTAGGGAACTTGCTCATAAAGGGCAACTGCCGGGTGTCAAAAAGTCAAGCTGGTGAAGCGGGGAGTTCTAAATCATTCATAAGAAAAGGGCACTTGTTAAAAAAGGGCCCCTCAGTTTGGCGACAAAAGGGGGATGGAGTCCGGATAAAGGGCAGTATAGACGGACGGAACCTCATTAGATTGAAGAGAATTTGCGGCACTCCTGCCGAAAAACCGGTTAGCCGAGACCCCACAGGCGCTCGCGGTGAGGAGGCTTGGCAGACAGTCGGCGGAAAGGGAGCGGAATCTGAAATCAACTAGAATGTTTTCTAGAAAAAACTGAAGGCTGGTCTCATCCCAACTTATATTTAAGACTAGTTCATCCTTTAAGTTTTTCACCTGTAATCCTCATTAGATTGAAGAGAATTTGCGGCACTCCTGCCGAAAAACTTGCTAGCCGAGACCCCACAGGCGCTCGCGGTGAGGAGGCTTGGCAGACAGTCGGCGGAAAGGGAGCGGAATCTGAAATCAACTAGAATGTTTTCTAGAAAAAACTGAAGGCTGGTCTCATCCCAACTTATATTTAAGACTAGTTCATCCTTTAAGTTTTTCACCTGTAATCCTCATTAGATTGAAGAGAATTTGCGGCACTCCTGCCGAAAAACTTGCTAGCCGAGACCCCACAGGCGCTCGCGCCGAGGAGGCATGGAAGGCAGTCGGCGGAAAGGGAGCGGATTTCTGAAATCTACTGGGACTTTAATTGATTTGTTTACAGTCTGAGGAGCCCTTGTTAAAAACAAGGGCTCCTTCCCATTCAAAAGTGTTTGCTTACTTGACTGCCTTTAATGCTTGTTCGGATATATAGAAGTCTTTTCCGTTGTAAACGGTGATCGCATTAATTTCTTTTTGTTTAGTGGATTTAGGAGTCTTGCTGATAACGATATTCTTATTTGCAGGCAACTCCACTTTTTGCTGCCCCTTTTTCGCTACGAAAACCGGGTTATTCGGGTCTGTAACATCAATGCGGGTTGAATATCCTTTTTTCTCAAAGGAATCTTTAGCATTCATGTATAGTGTGTTCGATAGTTTTTGTAAATCAAAGCCCATGAAATCAGCCATTTTTTTAGCGAGGTCTGTATTCTCCACTAATCCAGTCGGTTTTGAAGGGCCATAAGAATACAGGAATACGTCTTCCCCTGTATGCCCGCCAGTTGTAAAGCCAATGTTGGCACGGTTAGCAAGCAGCTTTGTCATTTCTGCACCTACATTTTTAGAAGAGGTAAGTTTTGCTGTTTCTTCAGAAGTCAGATTATCCAGTCCATACAGTGCTGCAACTTCTTTCAGATTGGAATGATCTGGTTTTAGCTTACTTAAGGCCCCTTCAACAGTCATTTTCGCTTTCTTTAATGGATCGATATAAGCTGATACGGGTGTTTCCGGGTAGGAGGAGTTCGTGTTTACGTTACCCATTGTAATTCCGCTGTTCCCATGATCCGTTACAGCAATGACCATCGTGTTTCCGTCATTTTTTGCAAACGTAAGGGCTTCGTTCACGGCATCATCAAAAGCTAAAGTATCACTAATCATTCCGATCGTGTCGTTTCCGTGAGCAGCCCAGTCAATCTTGCTTCCTTCAACAAATAAGAAGAAGCCATCTTTATCTTTTTTCAAGGTTTTAAGGGCTTTATTGGTCATTTCAGCTAAAGTGGGTTCACTTGGCTTTGTTGTTTTACGATCTAAATCATATGCCAGGGCGCTTGGTGCAAAGCTTCCCCAAATTTTATTCGATTTGGATTTTAACAGCTCGTCACGGGTTTCAACAAAATCATATTTGTCTTCATCGAGCACTTCCAAAAGGTTTTCTCCATCCATTCTTGCATTTTTTGTTTTACCTGGTAAAAGGGATTCTTTGCCGCCTCCCAAAACGACGTCAATCCCCTGATAAACCTGCTGTTCCGCAATATCACCATAATTGCTTCGATGTGTCACGTGAGCGGAGAAGCCTGCGGGTGTAGCATGCTGGATTTCAGATGTAGAAATGATGCCCGTAGCCTTTCCGGCTTGTTTCGCACCCTCCAAAACGTTAGCGACTGGCTTATGGGCATTTTTCGGATTAACTGGATCGAGCCCTGGAGAATTAACGATGGTTGGCAGGACACCGACAAATTTATCATTTGATTTATTTCCTGTCGCAAGCGCTGTTGCTGCAGGAGCTGAGTCGGTAATCGCCGATTCAGCCGAGTATGTACGCATGCCGCCAGACAGCATTTCGTCCATGGCTAGATTATCGCCTTTATACCACCTTGAAAGGGTTGTTGCTCCTGTGCTTGTTCCATCCATCACCATCATGATGACGTTGGTTGGTTCTTTTTTCTTGTCTTTAGCCTGAACTTCTTCCCTCATTGTTGAAATACCAAGTGATGATATGGCCACCGCGCCCGCTAAAGTAATTCCTGCTACCTTTTTGCTCATTTTCCCCAAAATGCATACCTCCAAAAATATGATTACATTTAGGATAAATGCAGTATATTAAGAAATTACTTCATGTAAGTAAAGAAAGGATTTTTATCCTGTAAATTTTGTTTGGAGAATAGAGTGAATGTAAAAAAAAGCAGAAGTCTATAAGACTCTGCCTTTTTAGGATGGTTTTTACCTTTGGAAAAATTCAATCCACTCTTTTTCCGGTCCATATACGTAGAAATAGCGATAACCATTCGGAAGGGTGACAATCTCTTCATCAATCAGTTCGGTGTTATCCAAGCTTTTGATCCGGGCATATTCTTCTTCGATATCATCCACGGTAATGGCAAAATGGTGGATCGTTGCTTCGGAGGGAAGTGTGTCGCTATATCCCTGAATCAATTCTATTTCTGTTTCGTCCGACTCTTCGTAACCGAGGAATGCCAGTTCGATCACTCCATTAGTATGAGTCATGCGTTCCTTTAATTTCAAATCCAGCACATCTTGATAAAAGGCGATGGATTTTTCAAGATCTTTTACAACAACGCCAATGTGATCGACCCTTTTTACAGCCAAGAAATCTTCCTCCTTCATTAAATCCGTATGCAACTTGCTAATAGTAGTATATATAAGATTATTCGGAATTAAATTACTTTTTTATAGCCGTTTTTAGATAATTTTTAAAATGATGTTAATAAAGGGGAATTATTGGTAAATAATGAAAAAATGACAAATGGCTTATGGGATAATACTTTTCTTCCATAGTATCTCTTGATAGATTCTTTTATTGGAAAGAAATGTATTCATCATTTTCCAGGGCAAAAATTTGTTTCTAAATGGAATAGTCGATATACTATGGAAACAACTCCATTATTAATGGATAGGAGAGGAGAGGTAGTATGGGAAAAATTCGTGAAGGTGAAGTTTTCACTCTTACTGATGACAGTGATGAAGGCCATGAAGTTGAGGTTTTAGGTTCATTGGATGTAGAAGGAACGGAATATGTTGCAGTAGGCTTGCTTGAAGATATTGAAGAGGATACGGATGAAGATATCGATATTTTCTTTTTCAGGGTCGAAGGCGAAGGTGAACTGCTCGATATCGAATCGGATGAAGAATTCGAAAAGGTATCATTGGCGTTTGAAGCGGCATTTGAAGCGAAAGAATGACAAGATAAAAGACGGCACAATGTGTGCCGCCTTTTTTATATGTATAAGGAAAGTATCGGCCCCGCCTTCGCCAAATACCATGATAGCCACGCGTGCTATCCAGCCTTACTTAAGTATAGGGTTGTATTATTGATAGGACGTGTACTCTATATGAAGATTTTGTTAATAAACGGAGTATTTTTCCATATCGAAGGCATGGGATAAAAAAGTGGAGGTGATGGGATGGCCGTTGTAAAGCACACTGATGCCGATATTGCCTTATTGGCAAGATTGCTTAGGGCGGAAGGCGAGGGTGAAGGTGATCAAGGCATGTAAAATGATCGGTAATGTAGGGGTCAATCGGATTAGGTCGAATTGTTCCGATTTCAAGGGGTTGAGGACGATTCCAGACATGATTTATCAGGAGCATGCCTTTGAGGCTGTACAGAAGGGGTATTTTTATCAGCGGGCAAGAGACAGGGAAAAGAGGCTTGCACGCCGTAGCGTAAGCGGCGAAAGGCTATGGCCTTCGAAATTTAGCCTATGGTACTTCAGGCCACCGGGAGATTGCCCGGCAACCTGGTATAATCAGCCCCTGGTTGGGCGTTTCAAGCTCCATTGCTTTTATGAACCAACAGGTACAGAATGTCCCAATATTTATAATACATTTTAAGGAAATGGCTGAACCTTATGGGGATTTGGCCTCTTTGTGCATCAATCCTTAACTTGGAAAAAACATATGATAAAACTGGCAAATGATTTACTGATACTGTAAAATTGACACTGTAAATTTCCGGATAAGAAAGGAATAAAAAGTTGATGAGTAAAAGGCTTATTGATTATGGACAAGGGCAAATGGGAGAACAGCCGGAGGATAGTACCGAGAAATTCAAGTCTTTCATGGAGAACAACCCGGACGCCATTTCCATTGTTGATCTGGAAGGAAAGACCCTTCAGGTGAATGCAGCTTTTGAAGAGTTTTTCGGATGGACGAATGAGGAGCTCATTGGCATGCCGTTTCCAATTATTCCTGATTTCTTGAAGGAGTCAGTCAATGAATTGCATGACCAAATTAAGGCTGGGGTACAAAAGAAAGGCTTTGAAACGGTCAGGTTAAGGAAGGATGGCCAGTTAATCGATGTAAGCATCTCCCTGTTTAATATCCGCGATAATGAAAATGAGCCGTGCGCATTGGTTTTCGTTTATCGGGATATTACGAATCAAAAACTTGCTGAAGCTGCCTTGAAGGAAAGTGAACAAAGGTATCGCAGTTTAGTGGAGGTGTCACCTGAAGCGATTTTTGTACATCGCAATGGGATCATCGAGTATATGAATCCCATGGGGGCAAAAATGCTTGGGATGGATAGTGTGGAAGATATTATCGGTAAATCGGTTTTTCAGTTCGTCCACCTGGAGTCCCGGGAAAGTGTACAAAAAAGAATCGAAATCATGAGGGACGATCATCAGGCGGTTGGTTTACTGGAACAAAAGTTCATTCGGCTTGACGGACAAGAATTTTATGGAGAAACACTCGGTCTTCCGATTATTTATAAAGGGCAACCAGCCATTCAGGTATTCTGTAGGGATATTACGGAGCGTAAAAAGACCGAAGAGCTGATCTGTAAATCCAATATGTTATCGGCGGTGGGACAGATGGCTGCAGGCATCGCACATGAAATAAGAAATCCATTAACTACGGTCAAAGGGTTTTTGCAATTATTAAGGGAAGACCCTGAGCAAAAGGACTATCTTGAAATGACGGTCAGTGAAGTTGAAAAAATTGAAATCCTGGCCAATGAGTTTTTAAGTTTAGCAGAGCCTGAAGCAAAGGTTTGTGAACTCATTCAGCTTAACGAGATATTGGACAGTGTGATTACGTTAGCCGAATTTCAAGCGATATTGAATGATGTCGAAATCATCAAGGAATATACTAGGGATACGGCATCAGTCTTTGGCGAACCGAATCAGTTAAAACAAGTATTCACGAATGTCGCCAATAATGCGATAGAAGCCATGCCGAATGGGGGCAAACTTCATATACAGTTAAACCATGAAGGTGACTCTGCGATGATCCGGTTCATTGATCAAGGCTGCGGAATCTCAAATGAACGCATGAAGCATCTAGGGCAGCCTTTTTATAGTACATCTGAAAAAGGAACAGGGTTTGGGCTCATGGTCAGCACCAAAATCATCCATGAACATAATGGGGAAATTCATTTCACTAGCGAAGTGGGAGAAGGGACGATTGTGGATATCAGTCTCCCTATCTATGAAAGTTCACAATGAAAAGTGACGAGAAGCCATGCTCTCGTCACTTTTTGGTTCATAGTTTAACGATCGTCCTGCCTCTTGCTTCCCCTTTTAATAGGGTAGGAAGGACGTCAGGCAATTCTTTAAGTGTAATTTCCTGTTGAACGAGCTGTTCCAAATCCTCCAGTTTAAAGTCGGTGGCAAGTCGGTGCCAAACTTTCAATCTTGTATCCATCGGGCAATTGACCGAATCGATCCCAAGTAGATTAACACCTCTTAGGATGAATGGAAAGACGGTGGCAGGAAGGCTTGTCCCAGCTGTCAATCCGCTGACCGCCACAGCTCCGCCATACTTGATTTGGCTAAGGACCGAAGCTAACGGTTCACCGCCGACGGGATCTACCGCCCCGCTCCACTTCTGTTTGCCCAGAGCCCGAAGCTTGCCATCATATACATCTTCACGCGATACAATGGTCGACGCACCGATTGCCTTCAAATATCCATGTTCCGATTCCTTTCCTGTACTAGCCTCAACGGAATAGCCAAGTTTGGAAAGGATCGAGACGGCAAAACTGCCGACCCCGCCAGTTGCACCAGTGACAAGAACGCTCCCTTGCTCAGGTGTGAGGTTGTTTTCTTCCAGCCGCAGAACCGATAGTGCTGCAGTGAAACCGGCCGTTCCGATGATCATCGCCTCTTTCATTGTTAGGCCATCAGGAAGCGGGACGATCCACTCTGCAGGAACACGGGCAAATTGACTATAGCCCCCTGATTGGGAAACGCCAATACCATAGGAGGTCGCAATGACTTCGTCTCCTTCTTTAAAGCGGGAATCCTCAGATGAAACGACAACACCAGCCATATCAATTCCCGGAACGATCGGATAGCTGCTGACAATGTTTCCATTTGGAATGGCTGCAAGGCTATCTTTATAGTTCACACCGGAATAATGAACACGGATGAGCACTTCGCCTTGAGGTAGATCATCAAGTGATAGCTCCTGAATGTTAACGGTGAATTGATCATCTTGCTTATTCACGACTAATGCATCAAATTGCTGTATCATGGTTCGTTCCCCCTTATAATAATGAATCTATCCCATTATAAAAGAAAAAATAGAGGAATGTATAATGATACAATTCGAAATAAGTAGCGCTTCCTTTTCTTTCTGCTACTAAAAATGGTACTATTAGATTTGATTCAGTTCATATTAAAGGAGATGTTTAACATGGCTAAAAAAGGATACATACTTATGGGAAATGGAGAAAAAATCGAATTCGATCTTTTCCCGAACGAAGCACCTAACACAGTGGCTAACTTCGAAAACTTGGCAAACACAGGATTTTATAATGGCGTAGTCTTTCACCGTGTAATCCCTGGTTTCGTAAGCCAAGGCGGAGATCCAACAGGTACAGGCGCAGGCGGAAGCGGTACACAAATCAAATGTGAAACAGAAGGAAACCCTCATAAACATGAGGCAGGAAGCCTATCTATGGCACATGCTGGAAAAGACACAGGCTCAAGCCAATTCTTTATCGTGCATGAACCACAACCGCATCTTAACGGTGTTCACACGGTATTCGGTAAAGTGACTTCTGGACTTGAAACAGCCAAAGCTATGAAAAATGGCGACAAAATGGAAAAAGTCGAAGTTTTTGACGCTGAATGATGGAAGCGAAAAGAGGGGGCATTATGCTCCCTCTTTCTTTTTGCTCTGTTCATGAGCGAAGACAGGGAAATATAAAGTCATTTTGGCGTCATGCTTTCAGTGAAACGATATTTGACCTCTGTCAAGGTTTCGGAAATATCCCATAATCTTTTCGAAGTTTCTTCATTATATAAGGTATCGATGACCTCGTCTTTTCTGGGAAAGCCTTTTCTGCCCTTCTTTCCATCGGGTCCGATATACTCCCCGCCTGTCAATGAAGGTTCCGTTGCGGCATAAAGGGTAGGCAATGCTCCCATACTTGCCGGCTGGGTGATGGTTTTGGAAAGAAAGTGCACGAATCTATTTATGGGTTTGCCGGAACCGCGGGACATGAGATTAGTATGGGAAAGGCCCGGATGACAGGCAACACTGATCGGGGTTGCGCCATGCTGGTTGAATTTATTTTGTAATTCGCGGGCGAAGAGTAGATTGGCCAGCTTGCTTTGCCCATAGTATTTCATTGGTTTATAACCGTTTTCACCATTTAGATTTTCGAAGTCTATATATCCATTGATGGCGGCCAAGCTGCTCAATGTGACCACGCGCGATTTTGGCGTAGAAAGGATACACGGCAGAAGGAGGCCTGTCAAAGCAAAATGACCGAGGTGATTGCAGCCGAATTGCAGCTCGAAGCCATCCTTCGTCCTACTGTAGGGCGGAATCATCACACCTGCGTTATTGATGAGGACGGAGAGAGATTCATAGTTTTCCTGAAAGGAAGCGGCAAAATGCCGAATGCTGCTCAAATCACTTAAATCCAGCTCCATCACACGTACATTTGCCTTTGGATGGACCGATAAGATTCTATCGACCGCCTTTTCACCCTTTGAAGCATTCCGGACCGCAAGGATGATCTCTGCCCCCTTACCGGCCAATGCAAAAGCCGTTTCGAAGCCAAGCCCGCTATTTGCACCAGTAATCACAATGGTTTGCCCCGATACATCTGCCATTTCTTCGCCATTCCACTTTTCAATCATCCAATCACACCTTTCCACACAGTCTTTACTTATCATATACCCAAATAATTCCTATATGTCACATTCTGTGCGGGGAACAGTGTGCTGTCGTCTATTTTTTAAAAAGGTTAGCCGCCCATTAAGTAATCCATTATATTTTTCACGATCAAAATGACGGTCACGATGATAAATAATACTCTTACATATGCCACCCCTTTCTTAATGGCAAATTTAGAACCGGCCAACGCTCCTGCTATCATGGAGATTCCCATTGGAATTCCGTAGGAAAAGTTGACGGTATCAAGGAATATGAACATGATCAGTGCCGCCAAATTACTTCCGAAGTTCAAAAATTTGGCATTTCCTGCAGAGTGCAAAAAATCAAAGCCAATCATTAAAAAGGCAAACAAAATGAAGGATCCCGTTCCAGCGCCCAAAAAGCCATCATAAAAACCAATGGCAAATATAGCGAACGCAAATAGTGCAGCTTTTTGCCATGTGAGTGTATGGTAAGTCGATTTCTGGCCCCAGTCCTTTTTAAAAAAGGTATAAATGGCAATAGCTATTAATAGAACCAAGATCATTGGCTTTAATAATTCAGGCGAGACGAAGTTGACAACCCAGGCTCCTAGCAGGGAACCTATGAAAATCAATGGGAAAAGTTTTGAAACCAATTTGAAATCAACCTTACCTGAGCGAATGAAAGCAATGGTGCTTGTTAAAGACCCCATGGAACTTGCTAACTTATTCGTAGCGATCGCTGCTGACGGGGAAAGTCCTGAAAATAATAAAGCGGGTATCGAAATCAGGCCGCCGCCGCCGACCACGGAATCAATGAATGCTGCCAAAAATCCGAAAAACATCAGCAGCAAAAGTGTCGAAATTTGTATATCTTCCATCCAAGAAGCCTCCGTATCGATGGCATTATGGCTGAAATGCTTGTTTTGCTGGAGCCATAATCCATGCGTTCATATTAGTCACTATTTAGATAGTAACTAATAATAACCATTCTGTAAATAAGAATTATTTGAGCCATACTGTTTGAAATCGAATAGATTTCGATAAGAGATTTGGTATGATAGGCATATAACTTACCAAAGCACTAGGAGGTACTATGCAAGATATCATTCAAAAACTACAGTCTCTCGGGTTTAGTCAATATGAAGCAAAGGCTTATGTTTCTTTGGTTCGCCAAGGCCCAACCAGTGCCTATCAAGTAAGCAAGGAGTCAGGAATTCCAAGGGCCCGCATCTATGAAATATTAAATGGACTGCAAGAAGAAGGAATCGTCTTAAAAGAGGAAATCAATGACTCGATAAAATATTCACCGCTGCCAGTCGATGTTTTTTTGGAATCGGTTCAGTCAAAATGGAACAATACCTATCAATCCATCAGCCATACATTAAAGCAATTCGAGAAAAACGAACCGATGTCCGACAATCGTGTAATGACGCTTAAAGGTGAAGGGCACATCCTATCCTTCTGCCGTACCTTGATTCAAAAAGCCGAGAAAAGGGTGGTGGTTTCCCTATGGGACAAGATGTATGGAAAACTTGAACAAGAGCTAATAGGGGCCGCTGCGCATTGCACGCTCAAGGGGATTGCATTTCAGGTTGAAAACCCATTATCAGGTATAGATATACATCGCCAAACAAGCTATGTGGAGAATATTGGAGAAAACAAATGGTTCATCTTATCCATTGACGGCAAGGAGACGATTTACGGCCCTTCGCCCGAAACGAGAGAAACGGCGTTCTACACAGATGATCCCATTCATATCAATTTTCTCGAAAATTACATTTGGCATGATATCCTCGTTAACCGCTTGGCTAAAAAGGATGAAGAAGATGCCGAGAAATGGATTTCGAGTGAAAGAGACCGTTTTTTCTCCCTATAAGATTTGAAAAAAAGCTGATAACCCCATATGCAGGGGATATCAGCTTTTTTATTTTGGCTCTTTTCGGAAAGATTGTTGTTTTTAAAACGAAACTATTTAAGGTTGATTGGAGTGGAAGTGCGAGACTCCTGCGGGATTAGCGGGACAGGTGAGACCCCACAGGCGTTTACGCCGAGGAGGCTCACCGCCCGCCCCGCGGAAAGCGTGCATCTGAAGGGGAAATCAACCACACCGCACTACTTGTTAAATAGCAACAAAGTATGCGAAAACAGCCTTTATTTTTCATTCGGCTAAAAGGGTTTTAGGAAATCTGATGGCTGTGGGCAAGCTGGATTTATCTCGATAAGACCTGTAAGACACAATCGTATGATTATGCGCTTGAACATCCAACTGGAGAACCTGTGAGCTTTTCAATTCCAAATAGTACGTAACGTCTTCTTTTTGTAAATGATAAAAAGAAAAAGGTATCCCTAAAAGGTTTTTCCTGATTAGTTTTGTTTCGGGCTGATTGATGATGTGCTCACTCAATTCCGCTATCGTAACAGAAGTTTTTCCTGTAATGGCTGTTATTTTTTCTTTTGCATAATCGACTGCATGACTGAAAGTGCCGGCAATGTTCTTCAAGATTCCGTTCATGGGTGCATCTCCTTTGAATTAGGCTATGTATGTAGTATTTATACGCGGCTAATGGTTTATGCAAAAAATCGGCAATGATGATATAGAATCGTCACTTTATGAACATGATTAAGAAGTGTGCAACAAATATAAAAGGGCAATCAAGAAAGGACAGAAGGTCAAAGCATGAGGAATAAAAAAATATTTATGGGCCTGCTTTTCATCGCAATCCTCGCTTTTTCAGCCGTGTTCATTCAGTTGAATCTGGATGTCGATTCCAGAGCGGAAAAAGGGGAGGACGACGATGCGGATAATCATGAGAGAATAGAGAAATTGCTGAATAAAATGACGCTTGAAGAAAAAATCGGACAGCTTATGATGATTGGTTTCAGGGGGACTGAAAAGAGCGATGAAATTACGGAGCTCATCGAACAAAAACATATAGGAGGTGTCATCTATTTTGACCGCAATATGAAATCACCTAAACAAGTGGCCCGGTTATCCAACTCGCTTCAGCAAACGGCCAATCAAAGTGCACATTCGCTTCCGTTGATGGTGGCCATCGATCAGGAAGGCGGGGACATCATCAGGATGAAGGAAAGGGTATCGCCCCTCCCTGCGCAACAGGATCTTGGGAAAAATGCCTCTATTGAAGACATGTACAAGGTGGCCAGGTTGAATGGGACAGAACTGGGCTCCATGGGGATTAACATTAATTTTGCCCCTGTACTTGATCTATCAAAAACGGATAAACGTTCATTGGGACAAGATCCGGAAAAGGTCTATCAATACGGGAAGAAAGCCATTCAAGGCTTGAATGATGTATCGATAACGGGTGCATTGAAGCACTTTCCCGGCAACGGACGCAGCGAAATCGATCCGCATGTCGAAACTTCATCCGTGGAGGCCAACCAACTGGATCTGGAAAATTCGGATATCTATCCCTTCAAGCAAATCATAAGTGAAATGGATAACCAAAAGTTTTTCGTGATGGTGACCCACATTAAATATCCAGCCTATGATAAAGAAAAACCAGCAAGCCTTTCTAAAATCATCATAGAAGACCTGCTTCGGGGGAAACTCAAATATGAAGGACTTGTCGTTACCGACGATTTGGAAATGGGAGCCGTGAACAAGTACTTCTCCTATGATGAGATGGGGAAGCAGGCAATCCTTGCAGGAGCTGACTTATTACTCGTCTGTCATGAATATTCCCATGAGCTTGAGGTATATAACGGTTTACTGCAAGCAGTAAAAGCAGGGGAAGTTCCAATGGATAGAATTAACGAGTCAGTGGAAAGAGTGTTGACATATAAACTTAACAACATGAAGCAAACGAAAGCTGACCCTGATCAAGCTGAAAAAGTCGTGAAAAATCCCGAAAGCATAAAGTTCATCGAAAGCCTGAGCGAGGATGAATAAAGCGAAACCGCTCTCTCAAAAAGGTGCTTTTGTTTAAATCAGCTGATAGAGGGAATACTATATAGGACTAACTTGAAGGAGGAAACGAACATGCCATCAAACAAAATGCTTGGAACCGTCCTGATAGGAGCAGCCGCATTTTTAATGCGCAATAAGAAAACCCGTGAAAAAACCATGGGTCAAATAAGATCTCTAGCCACCCCAGAAACCATTGACAAGGTGAAGAGCCAATTCCAATCAATAACCAAAACAAAATCAAGTAACCCATCCGTTCGTTAAGGTGAATTGACCCCATTAGTAATTCTTAATGGGGTCAAACTGTGGACAAATTAGAGAAGAACCAGTTTTTTAAAAAAAGTTCCCGCTGATTGAAGAAATCCGCTCCCTTTCCGCCTGTCTCCAAGCCTCCTCGACGCAAGCGTCCGTGGGGTGTCGTCTAGCGGATTTGTAAATGAGGGTTCCACCTTACTTTAAATGAAAAGTTGAATGGAACGGAAGGTACGAGACTCCTGCGGGAAAAGCGAGTCCAGGGGAGACCCCACAGGCTCAAAGGCGCCGGACCGACCGCGGAAAGCGAGTGCCTGGAGTGGAAATCATATTACTAACCCTCAAATCTGCTGCCTCCGCCCGATTGTTTGCCAAGCCTAATCAAAGCAAGCGGTTTCGGCTAACCAGTCATTCGGCAAGAGTGTGGCAACTTTATTCAATCGTCTTCAAAAAACTAACCCCATTAAGTTAATCTTAATGGGGCTTTTTTATGGTTTAGTGAATTCATCATGCCGGTAAAAGGAAAAGCACTCGTTTCTTTCGAAGACCATGGACAGGCATTCAAAAGTACAAGTGCTTTCATGAGGGATCAATGATCATTCAGCTTCATCTTCGCCGTCATTTTCTTTATTGAACCAAAGCGGATCCTCATTATCGACTTCACCATTATAATTAATCAGGATTTCTTCTCCTGCTTTTATGTTGGTATAAGCAAAGAAATCAAACGTATGATTCTTGAAGTTTATGTCATACGTAGCGTTTGGTGTATAAGAATGATTAAACAGCATGCCATAGCCTAAAAGCATGGCAGTATGGTTAATTCCATATTCAAACGCATAATCAGCCAGCAATGTCTTCTCAATGAAAACATGCTCCTCGTTCGGATATGCAATGACTGGTGCCTCATGCAAAAGCTCGCCTTTTTTAATATCTCGTGTTGCGAATACGCCTCTATTGAACTCGCCATCACTGAGTGTGGAAGTTTTAACTTCAATCATGTTCGTCACCTACTTGTTCTATTCAATATAGTCCAGATCATCTAAGCTTGACAGTTAATAAGAAGAAAAGCAACTATTTTACGGAATTAATCATTTTTAGTAAGGATCTACCTGTACCGGAGGACGGAAAAGGACGAAAAAAGGGAACGAACGGCCGAAATGATCCTCGGAAGGTAGACCAATACATAAGATAAAAACACCTCCGCTAGCTGGGAAGCTAGGGAGGTGTTTGATATATAGGTAAATCTGTTAATTCACACCGACAGCAGTAAAGGCATTTTTGACAGCCGTGACTTCTGCACTGCTTGTGCCGTATAAATCAGAGGCCGATTGTATGACGGCCGCTCTGGCTTGTGAAAAAGTAGACGACGAAGTTAAATATGTTGTGTTTGCCCGATAAAAGATGGTTCCTAGTTTATCGATGCCGATTCCGGATACACTCACGCCATGGTGGGTTCCGCCTGCGGAGATTAAATAAGCTGCCTTATTAATGATTCCGCTGTTCGTGTGGACTCCGCCATTATCACCCGTTCCTGTATAACGGTTCGAATAATGGTCAGGGTCCCCATTCAATGTTGGATTAGCCATCGAGCGGAGTGCATCACCGGAAATGTTAGGTGTGTAAATATCTTCCCCGACCAAATAATCGGCTTTGGCACTTTGATTCTTAAATTCTACGACAGTGCCAAAAATATCAGATATCGCTTCATTCAAAGCACCGGATTCATATTGATAGGTAAGGTTCGATTCCGAGGAAGTGACGGCATGCGTCAATTCATGCGCAACGACATCGAGCCCGCCGGACAATGGGATGAACGTCGTGCCATCTCCATCACCGTAAACCATTTGGGTGCCATCCCAAAAAGCATTATTGTATCTTGAGCCATAATGGACGGTTGATTTCAGGATGGTTCCATTACCATCATAGGAGTTCCGGCCAAATGTGGATTTGTAATAATCATAGGTTTTACCCGCATAATAATGGGCATCCACCGCAGCTTTATCGGCAGAAGCAGTAAAAGCATTTGTTGTGTTGGAAAAGAGTGTACCAGGCAATCTTGAACGGTTATTGGCGTTATACGTGTAGATGCCTTTACCGCGTGTATTGTCTTGTAAGTAGTATTGACCGTTGGATAAGGTAGTGTTCAGCGACACCGTATTGTTTAAGACGCCAGTGCCCGTTCCGACGGAGTTGGTCCCCGTCACTTCATCCAATGTATTATATTTATTCAGGATTTTACCCGTTTTGACTGAAATGAAATAATGATGATTTCCTGGTTCCGGACTTAAGAATTTCAAATTGACTTTATATACATAATCGGCCTTGCCTTCATTTGCGTATACATACAGGTCAGATTCAGGTGCTTGCTCGTAGGCAGGTGTGAACCCCAGATCCGCTTCAGCTATTTTGATAGCTTCGGATTCACTGATGCCTTTTTTAGCCTTTTTCCCTAATTTCGTATTTAGATTGGCTTCAACCGTACCGGACACGACGGTCAATACACCTTTAGCGTCAATCAATACGGCTTGTGTGGAATTCCAAACTGGTACGCCTTTATAGGTTTGTTGCAATTTAAGGACGGTATTGCCCAGTTCATCCTTGCTTTCTTTCTCGATCGTGAAGGAGTCCTTCGCCTTTTGCTTTTCTAGCTTGTAAGACTTTTTGTTCTCATCAAAAAAGGTAAGAATGATATCTTCTGCCGTTTGCTTTGAGGGGTCCGTAAGCTTCCCAGACTTGTATTCTAGCGAATCCCTATGCTTATTGTACTTTTCAACACTCAACACATTTTTTGCCGCTAAAGCTTCTTGATGGGGAATAGCAGAAAATAATAGACCGATTGATAGTGCAGTTCCTAAGAATACCTTACCTTTCATAACGCTCAACTCCTTCATGAGAATACCTCATTTTTACATCGTTTCATAATTATTATCAAATGGAGAAAACTTGCGAAAAATATGACATTTAAAGGAATAAAATGGAGAAAAATGGATTTTAATAGAAATATTCTTTGAATATATTCTTTTAGTAATATTTGGAATGTATTTAAATTAAACCAAATGAATAAATGTGCAAAAAAACATGGCATAATGTGCAAAAAAGCATGGCGTATAGTGCAAAGAAATTTGTCTATTGAAGGCATTTTTTTGGATAATCTGTTGAATATTGCGCTTTGTAAATTTGGCATGAAAATTGCATATATTCAGAAAAGGAATTCGAATTGTAAATTAGGTCTATTTGAGAGTCTATGAAATAGGAAAATTTATTAAATGATTTCCCCATATATGAAAGCGCTTATATAGAAAGGGATGAAAAATTATGATACCAAAACAAGAAAATGACATCTTGCATCCTCCAAAGCAAGAAGAACAAGGGTTAAAGCGCGGTTTGAAATCCCGCCATTTAACGATGATTTCCATTGGCGGGGCTATTGGTACCGGGCTGTTCCTCAGCAGCGGTGCAGCCATTCATACAGCTGGGCCAGGCGGGGCATTACTTGCTTATGCCTTAGTTGGGGCAATGGTGTACTTCGTGATGACGAGCTTAGGGGAATTGGCAGCCTTAATGCCGACAAGCGGCTCCTTCAGTACCTATGGATCGAAATTCGTCGATCCGGCATTTGGTTTTGCCTTGGGATGGACGTATTGGTTCAATTGGTCGATGACGATAGCCGCAGAGTTGGCAGCCTCGACAATGATCATGAAATTCTGGTTTCCGAATAGTCCATCATTGTTATGGAGTTCATCATTCTTGGTGCTCATTTTCCTATTGAACTATTTATCCGTTAAAGGATATGGTGAAGGGGAATACTGGTTTTCCTTCATAAAAGTAACCGCCATCGTTATTTTCATTATCGTCGGGCTGCTAATGATCGTCGGCATTATGGGCGGCGAAGCGGTAGGCTTTAAAAACTTCACCGTCGATGACGCTCCTTTCCCGGGCGGGTTCATGGGTGTCTTCATCGTTTTCATAGCGGCTGGCTTTTCTTTTCAAGGTACCGAAATTGTCGGTGTGGCTGCCGGGGAAAGTGAAGATCCTGCACGGAATATACCGAAGGCCATTAAAAGTGTCTTCTGGAGGATCTTGCTCTTTTACGTATTGGCAATCTTCGTAATTGGACTCCTTATCCCTTATACGAACTCGAGTTTGCAAGGTGATAACGTCATGGTCAGTCCATTCACGCTCATTTTTGAAAAAGCTGGAGTCGCCTTTGCCGCTTCGCTTATGAATGCCGTCATATTAACAGCGGTATTATCTGCAGGTAACTCAAGTCTATATGCATCAACGCGTATGTTATACTCAATGGCAAAAGATGGGCAAGCACCGCGTATTTTTGCAAAACTTAATAAACGCGGCGTACCGGTTGCAGGCATGATTTTGACATGCTCCATCGGCATGCTGGCCTTCTTAGCCTCCGTATTCGGCGATGGTAAAGTGTATATTTGGTTAATGAATGCCATCGGAATTACAGGATTCATCTTTTGGCTCGGAATATCCATCAGCCATTACCGTTTCCGGAAAGCGTTCATCGCTCAAGGCCATTCATTGGAGAAGCTGCCATATAAGGCATTATGGTTCCCGATCGGCCCGATCTTTGCCATTTTAATCGGCATGATCGTCATCCTGTCCCAAAATATCCAAGCCTTTTTCTCAGACCACATCGATTGGGGCAGTGTTGTAGCTGCATACTTGGGGATTCCGCTTTTCCTTGGTCTATGGCTTGGCTATAAATTTATAAGAAAAACTAAATTCGTTAAACTTGATGAAGTCGAATTTGACTTTGACAAAAAATATGAATGAACAAGCTTAAAGTAAAAGCAGCCGGACAATGCAGTTTTAAATTGTCCGGCTTTTCCTTGTTTTCTATAGGCTCATTATCAAAAGCCAGGAAGCTGATTCCTGGTTTTTTATTTTTATTAAATGGAAATTTATACAAATGTTATGGGAGGTGTTATATGATAATCATAAAACTCGGCTAAATTGCACGTACGGAACGACTGGAAGGCTTTTACTATTTTCAAGGGAAAGGGAAGGTGCACGGCTGATGACCTTATTGACTCATTTAAAAGTATTGGACTTTTCAACGTTACTGCCAGGCCCATTTGCCACTTTGATGCTAGCGGATTTAGGAGCGGATGTTTTGAAGGTAGAGAGGCCGGGGACAAAGGATTCATGGGGTGTGAACCAATATCTTAACAGATCGAAGAAGTCGATCACGCTGGATTTAAAACAATCCGAGTCTATCGAATCCGTAAGAAACCTAGTGACGGAATACGATATCGTCATTGAACAATTCCGTCCAGGTGTCATGGAACGTCTGGGACTGGGGTATGAGGCATTAAAATCGATCAACCCGAAGCTGATTTACTGTTCCATCACGGGCTACGGCCAGACTGGTCCTTATAAAGACCGACCGGGACATGATATCAATTATATTTCGATTGCTGGCTTATCAGGCTATTCCGGTACGAAAAAGGACGGTCCGGCAAAAAACGGAACCCAAATAGCAGATCTTGCCGGAGGCTCATTGCATGCTGTCATCGGAATATTATCTGCAGTCATACACAGGGAAAGAACAGGATTCGGCCAAGCCATCGACATCAGCATGACCGACTGCAGTTTTACCTTGAATGCCATATCCGCACCTCTGAGTTTACAAGGTGGCCTTGAACTTGAACCAGAAAAACTGATGCTGAACGGAGGGTCTTTTTATGACTTTTACGAAACGAAGGATGGACGCTATTTTTCGGTAGGCAGCCTTGAGCCCCCTTTTCGAAAAGCATTATGTGAAGCGATCGGTGCACCCGAATTATATGAGCTGAGCATGAAAAGCGATGAAGAAAGCGGAATCAGGTTTAAAACGGCCGTCCGGCTGGCTTTCCTGGAAAGAGATTTTCAAGAATGGCAGGAGATATTCGCTGAATTCGAGGCCTGCGCAGAACCAGTGCTGACTTTCACAGAAGCGGCCGAGCATCCCCAATTGAAGGAGAGGGGAATGATCGTCGAGGTTCCTGACGGAAAAGGGAATGTCCAGAGGCAAATCGCCTGCCCGATCAAAACATCGGTTTTTACCCCTGGATATAAACATGCAGGCTTGGAGCCAGGACAAAACAACGCAGAAATCCTTCGAACCCCCAATCGCTAAATAAAGATGTAAAGGCTATCGCTTTTCTAGTTTTTTGGAAGGTGATAGCCTGTTTTTTTTGAATGCCGGAAAAAGCAGGGGGAGGGTCGATATGATCGTTCGAAGTTCGAAGGTCGAAGTGAAGCGGAAGGAGAATAATTATCCTCTTATCATTTGTGGAAAGCAACATATTACCACTGTGAAAATTTACTAGTTATAACCAGTGTGGGCAGGGTATCAGAGTAGCATCCTGGTAAGGAAATCGCTGGTAAGGAGGGGGTTAGTTAAATATGTTTGGTCTCTCTGATATCATTAAATTTCTATTTTCCTTTTTTTTGATCATGCCGATCGTTACGCTGATACATTTGAGCGGGCATATTTTCTTTGTTACGCTCTTTGGGGGATCAGAAAAGAAAATCTTGATCGGTTGTGGCAATAAACTTTTCGCCTTTCGGAACATAGAGGTGAGGAAATATTATTTTTGGAATGGGACTTGCGAGTTCAAGGGATTGAAACATGATAATCGATTGACGAATACGCTGATATATTTAGGGGGGGCTATCTTTAATTTAATCAGCATGCTGATCATATATAGCTTAGTGTATCAGAATATCCTGGACAGCTCGGTGATCTGGTATCAATTCATCTATTTTTCTTTCTACGTTATGTTTTTCTCCCTGTTTCCGATGTATTTCTCGGACGGATCGCCTAGTGATGGGAAGGCTGCGGAATTGGCCTTGAGGAACAAGCTGGAAGATAGGGTGACGGATGATATATTCGTGAAGAAAATGGAGGATGATGATAGCTGCAAGTAAAAAGGGAACGTCCAGATGGCCGTTCTTTTTTTTATTTGCTTTCAGTTTTAGGATTCATCATAAGGCTAAAATCTAGCCTTATGATAAATGTTTATATAACGGTCTAGGATTTTATGGACTGTGCTATTTTCCTGCTTGACGATGAACTTGAAAGGACCAGAACAATGACCATGGCAATGGCAACCCCTGTTGCACCGATCCAGGTTATGGAAGCAAGGGATACTTGTTCTACAGCAACACCGCCAATTCCAGCACCGGCGGCCATGGCCAATTGCATCATCGACTGATTCAGACCGAGCATGACTCCTGATGATTCAGGCTCAAGGGTCGCTAAATGATATTGCTGTGTCGGCCCTGATGACCATGCTGCGAACGACCATAATGTAAGGATTATCAAAACGGCCATCAATGAATTCGTAACGATGGATAACATGATGATCATCACAATATGAAGCGCCATTCCGCCAACTAGTGTAAATGATACACCCCATCGATCCGTACTATATCCGCCAAACTTTGATCCGATCAGGCTTGCGATACCGAATATAAGCAAGGCCGTGCTAAGTATAGAGTCACTTATCCCTGATACTGATAGCAGGTAAGGGGATAGATAGGTATAAGCTATCGAGTATCCGCCAAGCCAGAAGAAGGTTATCGATAATCCAAGGGCAACTTTCCTTTTTTTAAGAAGGGCCAGTTGCTGGAGAAGCGGTACTGGTTTATCCCCTTTGGTGGGAGGAATGGTAAAGGATAAAACGATCATGGCAATCAGGCCGAATAGGGCGATTCCGCCAAAGACGGATTTCCACCCGAATGCATCTGCCATGATTCTTCCGAGAGGTACGCCAATGATAAGGGAAGCTGTAAACCCCATGACAACTGTCGCAATAGAACTGGCTTGTTTATCTGGCGGAGCAAGCTTAGCGGCAATATTCAGAGCGGTGACTACAACCAATCCTGCACCAAGTGCCATGATTATGCGTGCAAATAGAAAAGGGCCAAAGCCTGGTAATAGAAAGGCAAGCAGATTGGCCACTACGAATAGTCCAAGGGAATACAACATTAATCTTCGTCTGTCTAAACTTGCTGTCAAAGCCATGAGAATGGGTGTACCGATTGCGTAGACAAGGGAGAAAATTGTAATGAGCTGTCCTGCGGCAGCAAGGGTCACTCCAAGAGAATCCGCAATCTTATCCAAAATTCCGGATATGATGAATTCGGATGTTCCTACTAAAAAACTGATGATCGCTAACATGTAAATTTTCCATGTATTAAGCAAAATAGATTCACTCCTCATTAATGATTATTGATTTTATATAAAGACATATCGCAATATGTTGATATGTATGAATAAAAAAATAAACATATCGCGAAATATCGAAATGTTAGAGAGAAAAATGAACCCAACCCTCTAAGGTACGGATCAAGCTCATTTTCATACTTCTTCTTTCAAGAAATCAGTAATTTTTGAGATTGCCTCTTCATCTCGTTTGTAATACGTAAACTTTCCTATCCGCTCCGTTTTAATCAATCCTGCTCTAAGAAGCATCGAGAGGTATTGAGAGGCCGTGGACTGGGTCATGTTTAATTTTTCCGTAATCTGACTTACGCAAACGCCGGTTTCCTTCATGTCTATTCCCTCATGAGGGGTGAAGTGGAGTTCAGGCGCCTTGAGCCATTGTAAGATTTGCAACCTGGATTCATTGGATAATGCTTTAAATATCTCGATTGTTTTCATACATTTCATTATATCGAGAATTATCGATATGTCAAATGGTTTTATCATTCATCGTTATTCATAAATAGTAAAACTTGATACCGTTATCTAAAGAGTCATTAAAGGAATGGAAGTGTATTATTGCAAGAACCTAATCGGCTCCCATATCAGTGCGGGCCGATTAGGTTGTTCAAATCCTGTAAATCAGAATTAAAGTCTCCGCTAAATAATCATTCCCATACTTCTTTCGCTACATCAACGACGAATTTCAGCTTTTCCCATTGCTGTGCTTCGGTTAGCTTGTTGCCGTGATGGGTGGAGGCGAAGCCGCATTGAGGGCTTAAGCATAATTGTTCGAGCGGAACGAAGTGCGATGCTTCTTTAATGCGTGCCTTAACAGCTTCCTTGTCCTCGATTTCTCCATTTTTTGAAGTGACGACACCCAGTACGACCCGTGCACCGCCATTTGGAATGTATTCCAATGGTTTGAAATCCCCTGAGCGTTGATCATCATATTCCAAGAAGAATCCATCCACTTTTTCTTTTGCCAATAAAGTTGGGGCGATACGGGCATAGCTTCCTTCAAACGCCCATGTCGACTGGTAGTTTCCGCGACATAGATGGGTAGTGACGATAAGGTCTTCTGGTTTGCCTTCCAATGCTCCATTAATGACCCGAAGTGCAAGATCAATTAATTGTTCCCTCGTATATTTTCCATCTTTGAACTGGAAATCCGGAGCTGAAAGTCTGGCAATATATACATCATCCAATTGAAGATAACGCACACCTGCTTCATAAAAGGCTTTCAAAGCATGCTGATAGGCGTTGATGATATCATTTGCATAGTCTTCAATATCAGGGTAGACGTCTTCATTATGAATGCCTGCAGCAAATAATTGATTCGGACTGGGGATGGTTTGCTTGGCAACGGCACGTCCGTTCACGATTTTGTTCAATTCAATGAAATCACGAATGAAGGGATGTTCAGGGTTGAATGAAACCTTCCCGGTATTGCGAACATTATATCTCTCTGTTTCGACACCATCGAATGTGAGGCCTTTTTCAGTTACATATCCCTCGATGCCATTTAAATGTTCGAGGAAGTCAAAGTGCCACCATGTTCGTCTGAATTCACCGTCCGTAACTGCCTCTAAACCAACTTCGATTTGTTTATCGACGATCCGATTGATTTCTTCAGTTTCAATTTCACGAAGCCTCTCAGCTGAAATGGTACCTTCCTTAAAGTCCTTCCTGGCAATATGTAAACGTTCCGGTCTTAATAAACTTCCGACGTGGTCCGCCCTGAATGGTGCTTTCGTTAATGTGATTGACATGTTGATTCCTTCTTTCCTTTTAAAAATAAAAAACCTCTTCTTAAAAATAAGAAGAGGTGTTGGTAACAAAGCTATATACTCTTCTTATCTTCAAGTTTTTACACTTCTGGAATTAGCACAGTACAAGATCGGTCTGTTGCTGAGGCATCAAAGGGCCAGTCCCTCCACCTCTCTGGATAAGAGTTGTCTATTAAATTAACTATGACTATACAGGTAGTTTTTACGAAGGTCAAGGGGTGGAGCTGGAATATTTCGAATATACCGTTTATTAATCCGGGCTGAAATGTTAACGGCATCAGGGAGTCCGGCATATGCTTTGAGTGGGGAGGGAATGCAAGGATGAGTCCATTCAAAAATGGCATACCGATTACGGTAACTGATGCCATGATAGAGAGAATCATAAAAATGAAATCATCTGATCAGGATATTAAAGTCGAAATTAAGCCAAAGCATATTGTGCTTTCCGGAACGATGGAAGTGAAAAAAATGATGTTTAAGAAAAACGTGGCTTTCCGAATTACATTAAAACCGGTTCATGTGGAAAAAAGAACGATTTCATTTGAATTAGTCGAAATGGAACCAATTGACAGGGATTTCATCAACAAAAGGATATTTAACAGACCGCCATTTTTTGAATATGAAAAAAGAGCGATCAAAATGAATGTTAATGCTTGGAGCATCGTGAGAAAAATTCCCATTGGCACAATTAAATCGTATGAACTCGTCGAAGGTGCATTGAAAATGAAACTCTCTTTATGATTCAAGGGGATATTTTACATATATCCTTTGCTGCAATCTATAAAGGGTGTGAAAGGTATGATAGTGTTAAGGTTACATGGTTCATGAAAAAATGTGTTTGATAAATCAAGTTCTTTAAAATATACTAAATGACTTGAAGTTTTGAGTTTTTCTGGTAATGAGGAGGATAATGATGGATCAGAAGATTTTGCCTGCTTCAGCAAGCATGAAGGATTTTGAAAGATTTCTAGAAAGTTCCTATGAAATAGGTGTGTTTCTTGATTTGCATATCTCACAATTGAAAAATGTAAGTATGATGGCAAAGCAGCATAATAAGAAAATGATTTATCATGTCGATTTGATCCATGGCATAAGAAGTGATGAGTACGCGACAGAATTCATTTGTCAGGAATATAACCCCTTTGGGCTGATTTCGACTAAATCAAGCGTTATATTGAAGGCGAAGCAAAAGGGGGTCATTGCCATCCAGCGAATCTTTTTAATAGACTCACATGCGCTTGAGAAAAGTTATAAGCTGGTGCAGAAAACCAAGCCGGATTATATCGAAGTATTGCCGGGCGCCATGCCATGGATGATAAAAGAAGTGAAGGAACGATTGCAGACACCGATTTTTGCAGGCGGCCTCATACGTACTTCGGAGGAAGTCCTGAATGCCCTTGATGCCGGCGCCTCGTCAATCACCACTTCAAAAACTGAATTATGGGATATCGTCTAATAGGGAAAAATTGAAAAAAATTACAGAATAATAGATTAATTTTTCACAAAATATTGACAGCGTTTTCATAACCTAGTATATTTTACAGTACAAGTTAATATATGTGACGGAGACTAGGAGATTCACAACAGATCTATTCATAATTTTTTTTATGAATATAGTTCTGCTGTGGATCTCCTTTTATTTGTTGGCAAGGTTTAAAAAATTATCAGGGGAGGGGTTTTATCATGACTCCATTTTGGGGAGAAGTGTTAGGCACGATGATTTTAGTTTTATTCGGAGCAGGTATTGGGGCAGGTTCATCCTTAAAGGGTTCCTATGCAAAAGATGCCGGCTGGATCGTTATCACGATTGCGTGGGGATTGGCTGTTACCATGGGTGTTTTTGCAGTGGGTTCCATAAGCGGGGCGCATTTAAACCCGGCGGTCACAGTAGGGTTTGCCATTATTGGAGAATTTCCATGGAGTGATGTGCCGGGTTACATCGTTGCCCAGATGATTGGCGCGATACTCGGCGCAACTCTAGTATTCCTGCACTATTTGCCACACTGGAAAGCTACGGATGATCCAGGGGCGAAGCTTGGTGTATTCGCGACTTCACCTGCAATCCCGCACACATTTTCAAATCTATTAAGTGAGATGATTGGAACTTTCATCCTTATTCTTGGTCTATTATTTATAGGGGCCAATAATTTTACAGAGGGCCTAAACCCATTCGCAGTCGGGTTATTGATTGTCGTGATCGGGATGTCACTTGGGGGAACGACAGGATACGCCATTAACCCGGCCCGCGACCTGGGGCCGCGCATCGCTCACTTTTTGCTGCCGATACCTGGTAAAGGAAATTCCAACTGGGGCTATTCATGGATTCCGGTCGTTGGACCGATTGTAGGGGGTTCACTTGGTGCCGTTTGTTATAAAGCATTCTTTATGGGGGAAATAACGGCAGGATTTTGGTCTGTTATGGGTGCAAGCCTGGTACTATTGATAGTAGCCTATGCTTTTGGTAAAAAACAGTCACATGAATTGGATAGCAGAAATATCGCTAGTTAATTAAAAGGAGGGGCATACACAATGGAAAAATACATTTTATCATTAGATCAAGGAACAACAAGTTCGAGGGCGATTTTATTTAATGAAAAGGGGGAAATCGTCCATTCCTCCCAAAAGGAATTCACGCAGCATTTCCCTAAACCAGGCTGGGTCGAACATAACGCCAATGAGATTTGGGGGTCGATCCTGGCGGTGATCGCCGGTGTACTATCTGAATCCGGTGTAAAGCCAGAGCAAATTGCCGGTATCGGGATCACCAATCAGCGTGAAACGGCAGTCGTTTGGGATAAGGAAACAGGTACGCCTGTCTATAATGCGATTGTATGGCAGTCCAGGCAAACAAGTGGAATCTGTGATGAGTTGAAGGAAAAGGGACTTAATGATCTATTCCGGGATAAAACGGGATTGTTGATAGATGCCTATTTTTCCGGAACGAAAGTGAAATGGATCCTCGATAATGTGGAAGGGGCGCGGCAAAAGGCGGATGAAGGCAAGCTGTTATTCGGTACCATCGATACTTGGCTGATCTGGAAGCTATCAGGAGGCAAGGCTCATGTAACGGACTATTCCAATGCATCCCGGACATTGATGTACAATATCCATGAACTGAAATGGGATGAAGAACTGCTTGAGATATTGACTGTACCAAAGTCGATGCTGCCGGAAGTGAGGCCTTCCTCTGAGGAATATGCACGTACGATCGATTATCATTTCTTCGGCCAATCGATTCCGATCGCCGGGGCAGCCGGTGATCAGCAGGCAGCATTATTCGGCCAAGCCTGCTTTAAGGAAGGAATGGCTAAAAATACGTATGGAACAGGCTGTTTCATGCTCATGAATACAGGAACCAAGGCTGTCAGCTCTGAACACGGACTATTGACGACCCTTGCTTGGGGCTTGAATGGGAAGGTCGAATATGCACTGGAAGGCAGTATATTCGTAGCTGGCTCCGCCATCCAATGGCTGCGCGATGGCCTGCGGATGCTGCATGATGCCAAGGACAGTGAAGCCTATGCAAAACGGGTGGAAAGTACGGATGGAGTATATGTGGTACCGGCCTTTGTAGGACTTGGAACTCCATATTGGGACAGCGAAGTGCGGGGTGCCGTTTTTGGTTTGACGCGCGGCACATCAAAAGAACATTTCATTCGCGCCACACTTGAATCACTTGCGTATCAAACGAAGGATGTCCTTGATGCAATGGAGGCGGATTCAGGAATCGAGCTGCAAACATTAAGAGTGGATGGCGGGGCAGTCAAGAATGACTTCTTGATGCAATTCCAGGGCGACTTATTACGTGTGCCCGTCGAGAGGCCGACCATAAACGAAACTACAGCATTAGGTGCTGCATACTTAGCAGGCCTTGCTGTCGGGTATTGGAAGGATCAAGAAGAAATCTCCCGGCAATGGGCGGTGGACAAAACCTTTGAACCATCCATGGAAGAGCAAGAAAGTGAAAAATTATATGAAGGCTGGAAGAAAGCCGTACATGCCGCTATGGCATTTAAATAAAAAACAACATGAATTCTTTCTCAAATGAGCTGGAGTATGCTATAATGAAATCAAGTTAATAACTCGGCCGGAGAACAGGAGAGACCATGAATGCGTTATCGTTAATTCGATAATGTGCATTTATGGTCTCTTTTTTTGTTTTTAACGGCAGATTAGGGATATTAATATCTATATAACTTATGCGAACAAATGAACCAATTGAATATAATGACCGAATTCACGAGTAAACGCAGAATTCACGAGTAAACCGTGTAAATTCACGAGTAAATGGAGCGAATTCACGAGTAAATGACCGAATTCACGGTAAACGCAGAATTCACGAGTAAACCGTGAGAATTCACGAGTAAACCGTGTAAATTCACGAGTAAATGGAGCGAATTCACGAGTAAAAGTACAGAATTCACGAGTAAACGCAGAATTCACGAGTATACCCAGAATTCATACAAAAAACAATAGAATGCAATACTTAAAGGAGGAGTCAGGCATGAGGTTTTCAAATATATATCGGGAAGAAACGGTCGAAACTCTGAAAAAAGAGAAATTTGATGTGGTTGTCATTGGTGGGGGAATAACCGGTGCAGGGATCGCTCTGGATGCAACGACCCGTGGGATGAAAGTGGCTTTGGTTGAAATGCAGGATTTTGCTGCTGGTACTTCAAGCCGCTCGACAAAACTTGTTCATGGCGGATTGCGGTATTTGAAGCAATTTGAAATAAAAATGGTTGCCGAGGTTGGTAAAGAGCGAGAAATCGTATATGAGAATGGACCGCATGTGACCACGCCGGAATGGATGCTGTTACCGATGCATAAAGGAGGCACCTTCGGGAAATTCAGTACTTCGATTGGGCTTCGGGTCTATGATTTCCTTGCAGGGGTTAAAAAATCTGAACGCAGGAAAATGCTTTCGGCGGATGAAACACTAAAACGGGAGCCTCTCGTTAAGAAAGAGGGACTGAAGGGCGGAGGCTACTATGTTGAATATCGGACAGATGATGCACGTCTTACGATTGAAGTCATGAAGGCGGCTGTCGATAAAGGTGCAACACCGATAAATTATACAAAAGTAGATAAATTGTTATATGAAAACGGTAAGGTGAACGGAGTCCAAGTGGCCGATTTGCTTTCAGGTGATGCTTATGAAATATACGCAGAAAAAGTTATTAATGCAGCAGGTCCGTGGGTGGATTCCATTCGTGAGAAGGACCAATCGAAACAAGGGAAGACGCTGAAGTTATCCAAGGGTGTTCACGTGGTCATCGACCAATCGAAATTCCCGTTGAAGCAGGCGCTTTATTTTGATACGCCTGATGGCCGGATGATTTTTGCCATCCCGAGAGCAGGTAAAGCTTATGTAGGGACTACGGATACTTTTTATGATGGTGATCCTGCAGTGCCGACCGTTACTTCCGAAGACCGTGCCTATCTATTAAAGTCCATACATTATATGTTTCCAGAAGTGAACATTACGGATGATGATATCGAATCCAGCTGGGCTGGGGTAAGGCCGTTGATTCTTGAAGAAGGGAAAGATCCTTCTGAGATATCAAGGAAAGATGAAATCTGGGAGTCCGATTCTGGCCTTATCACGATTGCGGGTGGGAAATTGACCGGTTATCGCAAAATGGCAAAAACGACGGTCGACCTTTTAGCAGGGAAACTTGCCCAGCAGTCCAATAAAAAGTATCCAGCCAGCAGCACGAAAGGCATGCCGATTTCCGGAGGGGATGTCGGGGGATCAAGCAACTTCTCCGATTATATCAAGCAACATGTTCAAATGGGAGTTGACTCAGGGCTCGTTTTAAAGGACGCCAAAGAGATATTGGCCATGTACGGTTCCAACGCACCTGTGTTATTCGATATCGCCAAAAACGAAGGAGATGGAGGAGCGACTATCGGCATTCCAAAGAAATTGTTCGTACAGCTGAAATACGCAGTGGATCATGAAATGGCCGCAACTCCAGTGGATTTCTTCTTCCGCAGGACGGGGACATTGTTATTCGATATCGATTTAGTCCAAACGCATAAACATGCAGTGATCGATTATATGGCTGGATATTTTGGATGGACGGAATCAACAAAAATGGAGAGAGCCAAACAATTGGAACAGGAAATTTTGGGTGCGATTAAAGTATCTTGATCCATATGCAAAAAACATGACGCCGGCGGAATCGCTGGCGTTTTTTTTGTATTCGGAATTGATTATCGGGGGATTTGCAAGTGGAAAAATAAAAATGTTCATGTAAGATTTCCTGACGCGAAAAACTATTGTTTAATCTATTAAGATGAAATATAATCGATAAAAGATAAGTTTGAATTTTCTAAATTTAATTTAAGGAGGAAATTGATTGTCTGATTTTATTACGGCTTTAAATGGGGTTTTATGGAGTACGCCAGTCATTTATATATTATTGGGAGTAGGTTTAGTATTCTCTATTTTAACCCGGTTTCTGCAAGTAAGGCATATTAAGGAAATGGTCATTTTGATGTTCCAAGGGAAAAGTTCGGAAGCGGGGGTTTCCTCATTCCAGGCTTTATCCATAGCCCTTTCAGGTCGGGTCGGTACAGGTAACATTGCAGGAGTGGCCACGGCTATCGCCTTTGGCGGTCCCGGTGCCGTTTTCTGGATGTGGGCCATTGCCTTCATTGGAGCATCGAGTGCTTTCGTGGAATCAACTTTAGCTCAAATATATAAAGTCAAGCAAGACGGTCAATATCGAGGGGGACCAGCCTATTATATTGAAAAAGGAATGGGTGTGAAGTGGTTTGCTGTCCTTTTTGCATTCGCTGCACTAATAGCAATGGCTGTGCTGATGCCTGGTGTTCAGTCCAATTCAATTGCCGCGGGTATGGAGAATGCATTTGGAATTCAACCTGCAATCACGGGTATAGCTGTCATTCTATTACTTGGTTTCATTATATTCGGCGGTGTAAAACGGATAGCTAATGCTGCACAAATAATCGTGCCATTCATGGCCCTTGGTTATATATTACTATCCGTTGTCATCGTCCTAATGAATATTACAGAATTACCAGGTGTCATTTCATTAATATTCAGAAGTGCCTTCGGGATGGATTCTGCATTTGGCGGGTTAATCGGGATGGCGATAGCTTGGGGAGTGAAACGCGGCGTTTATTCGAATGAGGCAGGACAAGGCACAGGTCCTCACCCGGCTGCTGCGGCTGAAGTATCACACCCGGCAAAGCAGGGGCTTGTTCAAGCCTTCTCGGTTTATATCGACACATTGTTCGTATGTTCCGCTACGGCATTCATGATTTTATTTACAGGCATGTATAATACACAAGCGGAAAATGGTTCATATATCGTCAATAATTTGGGTGATGTAACACCTGGTCCAGGGTATACACAAGCGGCAATCGATAGCGTGATCCCAGGCTTTGGTGCTGGCTTTGTTGCAATCGCCCTTTTCTTCTTCGCCTTTACGACGATCATGGCCTACTATTATATTGCGGAAACGAATATTGCCTATTTAATCCGCAAACGGAATAGTAAGTGGGCCATGCTGGCATTGAAACTTATCATACTTGCAGCTAGTTTCTATGGGACCATTCGTACGGCAGAGCTGGCTTGGGCATTAGGGGATGCTGGATTAGGGATCATGGTATGGCTCAATGTCATTGCCATTTTAATTCTTGCTAAACCGGCGCTCATTACGTTAAAGGATTACGAAAAGCAAAAGAAGGCAGGGATCGATCCTGTTTTCAATCCAAAAGCTTTAGGCATAAAAAACGCCGATTTTTGGGAGCATGAATATACCAGAGACAAGGAAAATGTTTCTTGAGGAAAATGCCCTCCCTTGAATTCATTTAATAGAAGAAGATACATGAAAAACCAGCTCAAGTAAATTGAGAGCTGGTTTTTTATAGTTTTGATAACCAGGGGGATTATATGTTAGCCAAATTAGCCCATGAAATTGTGAACATAACCAGTGAAGTAATCGGCGATGATGTGCTTATTACGGATAAAACGGAATGGTTCTTGGTTCAAGCGATAAGCCGGGAAATTCTTGTTGGGGGCACTCCGCAAAGTGGAAGAACCATTGAAACTCTGGGTCTTAGCCAACTATCGAAAGAGGAAATCATGGAGTTTGTTCGTACTGGGAGGCCTAAAGTTTCCGCATAAGGTGAGTCCAGTAAAGAGGTAAAGCATGAATAAGGAGAGAAGAAACCGGCAGTCCTCGCCGCGTTTCTTCTCTCCTTCGCTTATTGAATCACCCGGGACGTTCTTTAAGATCTCTGCTTTATAAGCTGTAAGTCGATGTATAGTTGCATTCTCGAATGAAAGTCATCAAAATCGATTGAGGTGAGATCGGTTATTTGATTCAATCTATATTTCAATGTGTTGGTATGAATGTATAGCTGTTCCGATGTCGGTTTGATCCGGCAATTGTTCAAGAGATATATTTCCAGTGTTTGAAGGAGTTTGGTTTGGCTTTCCAGATCCTTCTTTTGAAGAATTTCTAAATCCGAATTGATATAATTCGTTTTAGTATGATGGTTGGAGATCATTTCGAGGTAACGGAAAATCCCAAGCTTGCTATATTGGAAGGGAAGCTGTTCGGGTTCACCGATGAATTTGGCTGCGTTGATCACTTCCAGGGCTTCGAGATAGGATTTTCTTAATTGAAGAATCGAAGAGTACTCATTTCCGATTCCCGGGAATACCTTTTTGTCATTGAATTGGGAAAGAACGGTGTTCGTTAAATCATTGGCGCTATCGATAAGCAGGTCTTTCCCTTTTCCGTTGCTGCCAATTAGGACGATGATCTTCAATTGGTTTGTGAATACATGGGTAAAATGATTCAATGCATTGGCGAATAGACTGACAGTATCCGTTAATTCATCGAAATGTTCCGCATCGGATTGAGCGATGGTAAAGACATTGATAAGGAAGGTTTCCGGAATGAGAAGACTCATATTGGCGGCTTCCCATTTTATTTGATTTTCCGTTTGATAGACTTCGTCAATGATCTTTTGATAAAACTCATTTTTTTCTTCATCTTTTTTCATGTTTATCTGTTTTTTCTGATAAAGGAGCTTGCCGATATGATGGGAAACTTCGTGTAAAAATTCCAGATCGGAATCAGTCATCATTTCCGTTTCTTGGACCCAAATGAACCCGAAGACCTGTCCTTTATGAACGGCGCTCACAACGACCCTTTGATTTAACCCGATTTCCTCGATTTGTTTCACCCTAAAGGGATGCTCCACTGTTTTAAGCTGTTCGACAATGCCCTCATCCATGAATTTTTCCAGGATTGGAATCGGCCAATGCTTTGTGAAGATGGTTTGCCGATTGGCTTGGTCGAAGTGTTCGATATAATATGAACTATATGCCAGCAATAAAAATTGGTCATTTTCGATGACGACTGGTTTTTTTAAATAAGTGCTGACCATATCCGTTATATCGTTGATGTTTGTGAGTGTCAGGATTTTTTCTAATGACATATATGGCCCCCTGTAGTTTTTTGAAGTATATGACAACTTAGTTTAATAATACTTTTAAACTAATGATGTGTATAGGGGCAAGAACAAAGAAGGAACGGTATATGAAAAAATACCGTTCCTTTTAGGGGGTTTATTATTGTTTTAAAGTTTTTTCGAATTCCTCGAATTTAGCTTCTACTTCTTTTGATGGTTTCGCTGTTAGGAGACTGACCACGATGATGGCAATCAAGCTTGCGCCAAAACCAGGAATCATTTCATAAAGCGTATCGGATAATCCGGCCATGGACCAGAAGATTACAGTGCCTGCACCTACGACCATCCCTGCTAATGCCCCCCATTTTGTCATCCGTTTCCAGCAGAGGCTTAGTAAGACCAATGGACCGAATGAAGAACCGAATCCAGCCCAAGCATACCCGACAAGTCCAAGAATCGTGTCATTTTTCTCCCAAGAGAGAATAAGCGCGATGATTGAAATGATCAGTACAGAAAGTCTGCCGAGAAAAACAAGTTCTTTGTCTGAAGCGGAGCGACGAAAGAAGGTTTTGTATATATCCTCGGTTAAAGAGCTGGCGGTAACCAAAAGCTGCGAAGAAATCGTGCTCATGACGGCTGCCAGTATTGCTGAAATCAAGAAACCAGTAATGAATGGGTGGAATAGTATTTCCCCTAACTCTATGAAAATCGTTTCAGGATCAGCTAACTTGAGTCCGTTCTGGTGATAATACGTGATTCCGATGAATCCAGTCAACATAGCACCGACACTGGAGAAAATCATCCAGCTCATCCCGATATTACGGGCTTTCCTGATTTCCTTAACAGAGCTGATCGCCATAAAGCGGACAATGATATGCGGCTGTCCGAAGTAACCCAGTCCCCATGCAAACAATGAGATGATGCCTAAAAAGCTCGTCCCTGTGAAAATATTCAATAGAGCTGGATCAATGGAACGTGGCGTGTCGATCGAAGGACCGAAACCGCCAACATGGAAAAGGGTGACGATCGGTACAAGAACCAAGGCGACGACCATGATGATACCTTGAACAAAGTCTGTCCAGCTTACTGCCAGGAATCCGCCGAATAAAGTATAGGCGACGACGACACCTGTCAAAATCCATAGACCTGAGTGGTAATCAAGGCCAAATGTACTTTGGAATAAGACTCCGCCGGATACCATTCCGGAAGAAACGTAAAAGGTGAAGAATATCAGGATAACCAATGCCGAAATGAGCCTTAAGATCCGTGAGCCCTCGCCAAAACGATTTTCCAGGAAAGCGGGAATCGTAATGGAGTTATTGGCGACTTCCGTATAAGTTCTCAATCTTGGTGCAACATACAGCCAGTTCGCATAGGCTCCTAACGTGAGACCGATTACAATCCAGATGGAACTTAGTCCTGTTGCGAACATGGCACCAGGCATCCCCATTAAAAGCCAGCCGCTCATATCCGCGGCACCGGCGCTTAATGCAGTGACAGCAGGTCCAAGACCCCGGTCGCCCAGCATATAATCATTTAAATTGGAAGTTCTTTTGTAAGCGAAGTAACCAATGAAAAGCATGCCAGCCATGTAAATGCTGATCGAAATTATTAATGCGTAATCCATAAAAGACTCCCTTCAGGTTGAAATTTATATTTTTTTGTTTTAAAAGAGGAAGCAACCTATTTGTCACTTCCTCCATTTAACCTCATTTTGGTTTCCGTATCCAGAATGGAGGATACGGAAACCATAGGGATTTCAAATCATCTTCAAAATTGCTCTATGGAACATTATCAGAATGTTTCGGATGTTGTTTTTGCTTGCATATGAAGCTGCAAGTAGTCCGGTCCGCCTGCCTTGGAATCAGTTCCTGACATGTTGAACCCACCGAATGGCTGATAACCTACGATTGCACCAGTACAGCCGCGGTTGAAATACAAGTTCCCGACATGGAATTCTTCGCGTGCTTTTTCCATGTTAAGGCGATTTGTCGTAATGACAGCCCCAGTCAAACCATATTCAGTGTTATTGGCAATCTCAAGTGCTTCGTTAAAGTCCTTCGCTTTTGTGAAGGCAACGACTGGTCCGAAGATTTCTTCTTGCATCAAGCGGCCTTGCGGATCGACATCAGCAACGATTGTCGGTTGAACGAAGTAGCCTGTAGAGCTATCTCCTTCTCCTCCAGTCAGAATGCGTCCTTCTTCGTTCCCGATTTCAATATAGCTCATGATTTTGTCAAAAGCAGCTTGATCGATAACCGGTCCCATGAAATGATTTTCTACAGGATTACCAACTGTAAGCTGTTTTGTTAATTCAACAGCGCGAGCTAAAACTTGATCATATACATCTTCAACGATGACAGCACGGGAACAAGCAGAACATTTTTGGCCAGAGAAGCCAAATGCAGATTTCACGATCGATTGAGCAGCCAATTCAAGATCTGCCTCTTTGTCGACGACGATTGTATCTTTTCCGCCCATTTCAGCGATGACACGCTTCAGCCAAATTTGGCCTTCGTTCACTTCTGAAGCACGTTTGTAAATGCGCAGACCTACATCACGTGAACCTGTGAAGGAGATGAAACGTGTTTTAGGATGATCGACCAGGTAGTCGCCGACCTCTGCTCCGCTTCCTGGAACGAAATTCAACACACCTGCTGGAAGGCCTGCTTCAAGCATCACTTCAACGAATTTCGCAGCAACGATAGGAGTAGTAGAAGCTGGTTTCAACAGGATCGTGTTCCCGGTAACGATAGCGGCAACAGCTGTACCTGCCATGATCGCAAATGGGAAGTTCCAAGGAGAAATGATGATGCCTACTCCTAATGGAATGTAATCATAGCGGTTGAATTCTCCCGGACGGCTTTGAACAGGCACACCATCTTTAAGAGTCAGCATTTGACGAGCATAGAATTCAAGGAAATCGATTGCTTCCGCTGTATCAGCATCAGCCTCATTCCAAGGTTTTCCCGCTTCTTTCGTCAATAACGCAGAGAATTCATGCTTGCGTCTGCGAATGATGGCAGCCGCTTTGAACAAAACGTCAGCGCGGATTTCTGGCTTCACTTTTTTCCAGCTTTCAAAAGCGGTAACAGCTTCCTGCATGGCTTTTTCAGCAAGGTCCCTATTCGCTTTCGATACGCGGCCGATGACTTCTTGCTTATCTGCAGGGTTGTATGAAACGATTTTCTCATCAGTCGTCACTTGCTCTGCTCCGATATAAAGAGGGTAGTCTTCCCCTAAGTAGCCCTCCACAGTTTGAAGTGCTTCCTGATATGCTTTTTTGTTTTCCTCGTTTGTAAAATCAACAAATGGTTCGTGTTTATATGAAATCATTGATAATCACACCTTTTAATAGATTTTTTGTAGCAATTAATAATGTTGAAAGTATATTTAGCTTCTGACCATCCCTTTGAAGGCGAAGGCAATATTGGATGGCCTTTCTGCAAGCCTTCTCATGAAGTATCCATACCAATCCAGACCGTATGGTACATAGACGCGCATTTTGTAACCTTGCTTGACCAATTCGTATTGAGTCTTGTTCCTCATGCCATAAAGCATTTGGAATTCGAATTGTGTATTTGGGATGTTATATTTCTTGGCCAGCTCTTTTGTATATTCGATGATTTTGTCATCATGTGAGGCAATGGCCGTATAATTTCCGTTAAGAAGACTTTGCTTAATCAACTTTTTATAGTTTTCGTCGACATCATTCTTCTCGGGAAAAGCCACCTCGGCAGATTCCTTGTAGGCACCCTTTACGAGACGCAGGAATGGCTTATATTGGCCAAGGTCCTCCAAATCCTTCTCTGTGCGGAATAAATATGCTTGTAGAACAGTACTTATGCAGCTGTATTTTTCTTTGAACTGTCTAAAGATATCGATTGTTGCCTGACAGCGAACTTCATCTTCCATATCGATCGTGACCATGACTTTATGTTTTTCGGCTGTATCAAGAATTTTCGTCATATTCTCAATCACTAGTTTATGATCGATATCAAGTCCCAAAGAAGTCATTTTCAGAGAAACCTGTGAATCAAGTTTTTCCCTGCTGATCATTTCGATGGTTTCGATGCATTCTGCCGTCCGTTCCAGAGTCACTTCCTTGGAATCAACGAATTCCCCAAGATGGTCGACTGTAACCGACAAGCCGCTATTATTAAGTTGTTTAATGAATTTAACGGAACTTTGGAAATCAGTTCCCCCAATGATCTTTCCAGCAGCAAAATTTCCTCCGCTTTTTTTAGCAATATTATTAAGCAGGTTATTCTTAGATAAAAATAAGAAAAAGTCCCTTGTAATGGCTTCCATATAAAGCGCACCCCCTAAGAAGATGTATTTCTTAAATTAAGCTTAAGGTTTTTCGACAATATTCTCAATGTTCTTAAAAAACAATAATTCTGTCATTTCTTTGTCGGTTTTGGACAAATGAAAAGGTTTACATTTCTTCAGTTGTAATGAAGGTTTATCTTTTGACTTAAAGAGAAACGCTAGAGGTAAAGCCTTTATTAGTGATTAGGACTAATATGAATGCGTTTAAAAGTGGCAGCTCGACCATAATCATCCAATGCGTTATAATGAACCTTATTTAACAGAATTGGTCAATGTTCAAAGAAAAAACGATAAATGAAGCTTTCAGACGTGAAATCGGTGAAAAACCGTAAAAATAAGTGCATCGGCAAGCCGGGGAGGATAATGAATGGATGCTGTACTTGAAGAACTTAGAGAAACATCGGGATTGATAGTAGGATTAATAATGGCCCTGGTAATTTTGGGTCTGATCGGTTATGCCCTTACGAATGTAAATGAATCCATCGTGTCACCTGTGGTTCAGTTCATAAAGAAAATGGTCGGCCGAAAATAGCTCAAGCGGAATACATAACCTTTTGTCCCTAATCGATAACTAGCCCTTGTTTAAAGAAATCCCTGCAGGGTTTGTCTAAAAGGGACAAAAGAACCTCAATACATATCAGCCGAGAATGAAGAAAATCCCCCGCTCCTAATGGAAGTGGGGGATTTTAATTCAGGGGATGTCGTTGAATCTCAGCTGAACTTTGAAAAGCCGGGGCCGTTGGAATGAAGGTTATTTCCGAAAGGAAAGCTTGGGTTTTGGGAGCATGGATAGGAGAGTATGAACAAGAATTGAAAAATACATTTAGGCCCGCCCATAAGCCAGGCCATTTTGTTTACAAATCAAAGTAGTCATCTGCCTTTGCGCCTGCATCTATACTTCGAACCGCCTTCATGATTTTCTTTAAAACCCCGGCTGACGGCACATACCTTGGATCACTGCAAACTCTGCTTATCGTATTGCGAGAAATTCCTGACGCACTTACAAACTCCTCTTGGGTATATCCGTGCTTATCGATTAATTTACCGACCTTGCTTCGCGGCTTTCTCTTCCCGAATCTAAACATTTGATAACCTCCTAGAATGATTTACTAGCAGTCTCGTCCAGCTTTCACAAAAATATACACATAGTTTCGCAAATGTTTGGGATTCAAAGTTGAAAAGCGGTTCCCGGGTTGGTTGTATGATGAAGCTTCAATTTGTTTGAATTTATTTCCATTTAAATTATAATAATAAATAGGCAGCGAACACAGACTGAATAATGTAAGTGAATGGATAATTCATATGTACCTTAGGAGGAAATCATGGGAAGAATAGTTCATTTCGAAATTCATGTGAATGACATGGAACGGTCAAAGGCGTTTTATGGAGAGGTGTTCGGATGGTCATTTCAAGACTGGAGTGATTATGCAGGGATGCCTTACTTTGGAGCAGTGACTGGCAATGAGAATGAACATGGTATCGATGGTGCTTTGATGCAGCGCCAAAGTGCTCCGCCGGAAACAGGCCAAGCGTTAAATGCATTTGCGTGTACCATTGGCGTGGAAAACTACGATTTAACGGAAGCTAAAATTATCGAGAATGGCGGCAAGCTCGCAATGCCCAAATTTGCCCTTCCCGGAATGGCTTGGCAAGGATACTATATCGATCCCGAAGGCAATACTTTTGGAATTCATCAACCCGATGCGAATGCAAAATAGAGTGGATAATAGGTGAATTAAAACATGGAATCACGATACACGGAAGCCATGCTTGATCATGTACGCAATATCTGTCTTGCACTGCCGGAAGCTGTTGAACATATTGATGGTTTCGGTCACAATACTTTTAAAATCAATGGAAAATCCTTCGTGATTTCTGGTGAAAGCGAGAAAGGATTCAGCTTGTCATTCAAGTCAAATCGAGAAACTCAAGAATTATTGCTACAGAAAGAGAAATATTTCAAAACCCCATATATAGGACGTCACGGTTGGGTTTCCATTCTAAAATCCGGATAGGGAAGACTGGGATGAATTGACCTCTCTAATTCAAGAAGGTTATTTACGTGCGGTACCGAAACGTATGGTAAAGAAATGGAATGAGTTGAATACAAAGTGAAGAAAGGCGGACGATCTGCCTTTCTTTATTTTTTACGTGTAAGAGGGACTCCGGAATTTGGAAAATATAAAGAGAGGGATTGTTGTCCCTCATCAGAAGAACGTTTAAAATTAATAGTAGGTTATGATTTGTATCTTATAATAAGCAGCTAACTTTAAAGATTGCGAGAATCAATCAAGATTTGATTGAAGGAAAGGTGTTTGGTTGAAGTGAATGTTGAATCTTTTTTTTCTGAGAACATTAAAGCGGCACTTAAGAATGATCCGCCCGGTGCATGGATGCCAGATCTGCCAGATGGTTGTATTCGCTTGAGTTCAGGCTATCCTGATCCTGCTCTCGTTCCTGCTGAGGAGCTTAAGGAAGCTGTAGCCAGACTTCTTGATGAGGAGCAGGATTTGCCGCTCCATTATCTCGGAAGTCCGCGAATTCCAAGACTAAAGAAGCAAATCCAGAAAAGGTTGGCAGAGCGTGGAATTTGCGTTGTGGAAGAACAGCTTTTGATTACATCAGGAGCTTGCCAGGGGATTGATCTTATTGCCCGCGTTCTTCTTGATGATAAAGCGGTTGTAGCGGTAGAGTCTCCCACCTACATGGAGGCTTTGGAGATTTTTCAAAACTATACGAAACGGATTATTAGTATACCCATAGATGAACAGGGACTCCAAACATGCCGATTAAAGGAAATGCTGGATGAAAGGAAACGCACAGGTCAAACCCTCCCGCGTTTTTTATATACAATCCCAACTTTTCAAAATCCAACTGGAACGACTATGACAAATGAGCGCCGGGAGCATTTATTGGAGCTTTCCATCGAGTATGATTTCCTCATTCTGGAGGATGATGCATACGGGGAATTATCCTTCGATGAAAATCCGGTACCAATAAAAACTATTGATAAATGCGGGCGAGTCCTCCAAGTCGGGTCATTATCCAAGGTTGTTGCGCCAGGAATGAGGATTGGATGGATAGCGGGAGAAAGTGAATTCATCAAGGCTTTTGAATGGTTTAAAAAAGATTTAGACCATCCGTTTGCTCAAAGTTCAATGGCTGTATACTTAGAAAATACCGATTTTGAGAAACGGCTCGACCTTTTAAAAAATACGTATCGTTCTAAATGCACTGCGTTAATCCATTCGATGGAACAATTCCTTCCAGAATCCGTTTCCTGGTATGTTCCGGATGGCGGTTACTTTGTATGGGTGAAAACTCCAGGAGTGGATACATCGCTGTTATTATCACAGGCTCTGGCTAATGGTGTTTCATATGTTCCAGGGAAATACTTTTTCTTGGATCAAAACGATGGAACTGAGTTTCTCCGACTCTCGTTCAGTTATGCCGATGAGAAAGAAATGATCGAGGGAATACGAAGACTAGGACAGCTTATCGCATCTAGTGTCCTGAAGGATTGTTAATTTGTTAATCTATTAGTTATTTCGATGTATTTGTACGCCTGCTTCCTTAAAGGAGGTAGGTTTTTTATTATAAAAGCAAAAATATGTTCCGACCATGAGAGAGGAAAAGGCCCATACATTACGTTTAAAAAAAGCATGAAAATTTTATCGCAGTGATTGAAGAAATATTAGGGGGCAGTGGTGGACAAATTGACAAAAAAAGAAAAAACCCTTGATATATCAAGGGTTTTTGGAAATGGAGCATAGCGGGATCGAACCGCTGACCTCTACGCTGCCAGCGTAGCGCTCTCCCAGCTGAGCTAATGCCCCGAATTGAGGTACAATAATTATTTTATCGGATTTTGGTGAAAAGTCAATATAAAATATAAGATTTTTGCAAAAATGATAAAAAATCCGTTTGAGGATAGTCAAACGGATCAGACTAGAGACGCGATGAATCACGTAGCTACAGATTTTTTGTTTATACGATTGGATGTAAAAGACCTGCCGCAAAAGATTTCATGTTAATCCATCTCTGGGTTCATTTTCATTTATCACGTGCTTCATCAGATTCTAGTATTTTAAGCTTATATTTTTTTACTTATCCTGAATTATATCCGTGATGGTGTATGTTTTAACATCAACACGTGCAATGGAGAGATCCCGGTTTAATACATAAGCCTGATCCCCATCCTGGCTAAAGACGATTGCTTGCCGTGGTTCTTTGAACCCCCCGATTGTCTTAACTACGCGGTGATCAGCGACATTGATCACGTCAATCGTATGATCAGCTTTGTTGCTTGCGAAAAGGAGTTTATCATCAGGAGATAGAGCGGCGCCATATGGCTCGCGTCCCACTTTGATTTCACCCTTTATAGTACCATCTAGCGTATCCACTGCGGAAATGCTGTTGCGTCCGCTGTTGGCTGCATATAATGTTCCTCCATCAGCGGTAATCGAGATTCCGCGGATACTGGAGAACCCTGTTATTTCACGAATGACTTTTTTGGTGGCGGCATCAACGATAGACACTTTATCTCCTTGAAAGTTCGTGACAAAGATATATTTTCCGTCCGAAGAGACTTTAATGCCTTGCCTTGGTTGGGCGAAACCGGTAATGACGTCAATCGGTTTTCGTTTTTCCAGATCCACAATCGTGACGGAATTGTGTGCTTGATTGTTCACATACAATGTCTTGCCATCCGGACTGACAGCGGTCCCGAATGCACCTGGACCAACGACAACTTCATCTTTCAAGGTGAAGTTTTTTAAGCTGTAAAAACGAATCGTACCGAGAGTACTATCAGAGACGATAAACTCTGAGCCGCCATCAATAAACACGATGTTTCTCGGTGAACCGAAGCCGTCGATCTTTTTACGCAACTTGCCTTTGGTAAGATCATAGACCAGGATGGATTGTTCACGGCTATCCGAGACAATCGCTATTTGTTCATCCGGGCTTACGGCAAGGGAATTGTTGGTGATGTGGGTGTCAAAGCCTGTCGCCAACTCTGGGCTTTTACTTTCAATAGAAGAAGCACCTAATACATTTGGTATGAAAAACACAAATAGTAAGGATATCCATATACTTTTTACCTTCATTTTTTTAAACATCACTCACCTCGGGAAATTATTTTCTTGATAATGGTTAATATCCCTGTCAATATCATGCTGGTTGTCCTGACCACCTTCCTTTAAAATGTTTAAGTCAAGCAGGAGTTCGTCCTTTCACTATATATAAACGAATAGAGCAGGATATCGGTTTGGTCATTTTGTAATTATAATAAATGTATAGAGTGGACCCTTAGATGAATGGATTTGGCCACAGTGAAGTCACGTAACACTAGACTTCCTCCCTGACCGATGGATGGATAGTAAATGTCCATATATATAGGTGTTAGATTCTGATGCTGGAGATAAGAACTGAGGATTGTGGAAGTTTCGATTGGTTTAAGCAGGCAAGACTTAGCCATTCATTGATGCCCAACTGGACTTGCCAAGGGGGCAAAAATGGTTTAACGGAAAGTTAAGGAGAATTTCAAAAGGGGTTCGGAATGTTTAATTCCCAACCCCTTTTATGAACTGTTTGAGTGCAGTCAAACGGCCTTTAATTTTATACATTTTCGATTTCCACCCGTGCAATTTCCTTAAGATTGGAGACGGTGTAATACACTTCCGATGTTCTGACTTTGTGATCGACCAGAACTTTAAGGGTCAAAAGGTGGTTGTCATTTGCCACATCTTTGATTCTGAGATTCTTGATGAATATTTTTTCGTCTTTGATTTTTTTCAGTACGATTGCAATGTCATCTTTATTTTGTACGACCAGCTGTAGAAAGATTTCTTTTTGCCGTAACTTCATGGGTCCGAGCCAGGTGACGATTGCAGGCACCAATTCCACACTAATGATCAATAAGATGACGCCGGCTATGGCCTCGAGGAAAAAACCAGCTCCAACGGCAATCCCGATTCCCGCCGCTCCCCAGATGATGGCGGCTGTCGTTAAACCGGATATGCTGTTGTTGTCACGCCGGAGAATGACGCCAGCACCTATAAAACCGACGCCGGAAACGATCTGGGCCGCAAGACGCAAGGGGTCCATTGTGATATTAACGTCTTCGCTACCCGGGAATTTATAAGCGGATTCCATGGAAACGATCGTTAATAAACAGCTGACGATTGAAATGACCAGGCTTGTTTTTAATCCAACGGGTTTCCGTTTCATTTCTCGCTCTAGGCCGATAATTAGTCCAAGTAGAGCTGAAATCCCCAATTTGATTAGGATTTGCAGTTCCGATTGAGGGTCGAATGTCCATTCCATTTTGTTTCACCACTTCCGAATTATTATCGAAGAATAAAATCGTCTGTTGCCATATACCCGTTTTTCAAAAAAAACTACCCTAATAATTTTAACATAGTAGAATAGAGTTCTATGTAACGTAATTCCGTTGAAAGGAGGAATCTAAGTGCAAATGCCAAAAGTGAATCCCTATGTAGCGTTGGCAATCGGTGTGGCATCCGTATCGTTTTCAGCCATCCTTGTTAAATTGGCGACCGCTCCATCGGGTGTTATCGCCTTTTACCGTTTATTATTTACCGTCCTTCTTATGTTGCCGGTTTTCGTGGTGAAATACCGTCATGAACTTAAATTCATTGAAAAAAAGGATTGGCTGTATTCGATTGCGGCAGGAGTGTTTTTGGCTTTTCATTTTATCTTATGGTTTGAATCGCTTAATTACACATCGGTCGCAAGTTCAACCGTCCTTGTAACCCTCCAGCCTTTATTCGCTTTTGCCGGAGCCTACCTGTTTTTTAAAGAAAGATTTTCAGTGAAGGCAATATTGAGCGGCATCATTGCGATAGCAGGCAGCCTTGTAATTAGCTGGGGTGATTTGAGAATCAGCGGCATGGCGCTTTGGGGAGATGTTCTTTCGCTTGTCGCATGTGCGCTCGTAACCGGATATTTACTGTTTGGTCAAAATGTCCGAAAACGCATCTCTTCTATAACATATACATTTGTCGTGTATGCAATCAGCGCCGTCACCTTGTTTTTTTATGTGATCTTCAAGGGAGAGGCATTGGCGCCTTATCCTGCTTCCGATTGGATCTATTTCGTTTTGCTTGCCATTTTCCCGACTTTATTAGGACATTCTTTATTCAATTGGTCACTAAAATGGTTAAGCACATCGACGCTTTCGATGGGAATATTGCTTGAACCGGTGGGAGCGACAATTCTGGCTTACTTCATATTAGATGAACCGATACTCTGGACGCAGGTCCTTGGAGGTACCATCATATTGGGTGGTTTGATGATGTTCTTAAAGGATGAAAAGAAAAGCAAGGAACATAAAGAGGCGCAAGTCTCCGTATAAAAGCAGTAAGTCTCCCGACTTACTGCTTTTATCTAATATGGGTGAAACAAATAGGTGATCCGTGTGAAAATCAAAGCGAAAGTAAAGCTGAATAAAAACGTCGTACCATTCACCTCGCCTTTTTCTCTGCTGAACTTGATGGCTTCATAAAAAGCGGTACTGAATAAGTAAAGGGCCATACTGTAGGAAATGAGTAATCCGATTAATGGCAGATTCATTGCTTCACCTCATGGAAAAAAGATATCTATATATGACTATTTGTGTTTCTTTGGAAATATGCTTCGTTTTATCATAAAACATGGGCATGGCCCGGATGTAGGGGAGGAGTGTGATGATGTAAAGAATATATAGAAGGAAATAGGTGAATATGTTTTTTTTTGAAAAAAGTTTTAAAAAACGTATTGCAAACATTTTTAGTACATGGTATATTATTTCTTGTCGCTAAGACAGCAACTTAAACAGCTAACAAGTTGTTGAAAAAGATTTTAAAAAAGTTGTTGACGAAACGTGACAGAATGTGTTACATTATAGAGGTCGCTTCTGAGAGGAACGACATCGAAATTGCTCTTTGAAAACTGAACAAAACAAAGCGCCAACGTTAAATTTTAAGTGAGCACACACTATCAAAAAAGCAAATGAGCAAGTCAAACATTTCTTCGGAGAGTTTGATCCTGGCTCAGGACGAACGCTGGCGGCGTGCCTAATACATGCAAGTCGAGCGAATCGATGGGAGCTTGCTCCCTGAGATTAGCGGCGGACGGGTGAGTAACACGTGGGCAACCTGCCTATAAGACTGGGATAACTTCGGGAAACCGGAGCTAATACCGGATACGTTCTTTTCTCGCATGAGAGAAGATGGAAAGACGGTTTACGCTGTCACTTATAGATGGGCCCGCGGCGCATTAGCTAGTTGGTGAGGTAATGGCTCACCAAGGCGACGATGCGTAGCCGACCTGAGAGGGTGATCGGCCACACTGGGACTGAGACACGGCCCAGACTCCTACGGGAGGCAGCAGTAGGGAATCTTCCGCAATGGACGAAAGTCTGACGGAGCAACGCCGCGTGAACGAAGAAGGCCTTCGGGTCGTAAAGTTCTGTTGTTAGGGAAGAACAAGTACCAGAGTAACTGCTGGTACCTTGACGGTACCTAACCAGAAAGCCACGGCTAACTACGTGCCAGCAGCCGCGGTAATACGTAGGTGGCAAGCGTTGTCCGGAATTATTGGGCGTAAAGCGCGCGCAGGTGGTTCCTTAAGTCTGATGTGAAAGCCCACGGCTCAACCGTGGAGGGTCATTGGAAACTGGGGAACTTGAGTGCAGAAGAGGAAAGTGGAAT
>NZ_CM149663.1:2105000-4947500 GCF_056173225.1 Peribacillus sp. QJM3NY_7 | reverse complement strand
ATCGTTTGAACGATGGGGGGACGCAGAAGGATAGGGTAAGCGCGCTGTTGGATATGCGCGTCCAAGCAGTTAGGCCGGAAACGAGGCAAATCCCGTTTCCATTAAGGCGGAGCTGTGATGGCGAGGGAAATATAGTACCGAAGTTCCTGATTCCACGCTGCCAAGAAAAGCCTCTAGTGAGATGTAAGGTGCCCGTACCGCAAACCGACACAGGTAGGCGAGGAGAGAATCCTAAGGTGTGCGAGAGAACTCTCGTTAAGGAACTCGGCAAAATGACCCCGTAACTTCGGGAGAAGGGGTGCTTTTTAGGGTGAATAGCCCAGAAAAGCCGCAGTGAATAGGCCCAGGCGACTGTTTAGCAAAAACACAGGTCTCTGCGAAGCCGCAAGGCGAAGTATAGGGGCTGACACCTGCCCGGTGCTGGAAGGTTAAGGGGAGAGGTTAGCGCAAGCGAAGCTTTGAACCGAAGCCCCAGTAAACGGCGGCCGTAACTATAACGGTCCTAAGGTAGCGAAATTCCTTGTCGGGTAAGTTCCGACCCGCACGAAAGGTGTAACGATCTGGGCACTGTCTCAACGAGAGACTCGGTGAAATTATAGTACCTGTGAAGATGCAGGTTACCCGCGACAGGACGGAAAGACCCCGTGGAGCTTTACTGCAGCCTGATATTGAATTTTGGTACAGCTTGTACAGGATAGGTAGGAGCCTGAGAAGCCGGAGCGCCAGCTTCGGTGGAGGCGTTGGTGGGATACTACCCTGGCTGTATTGAAATTCTAACCCGCGCCCCTTATCGGGGTGGGAGACAGTGTCAGGTGGGCAGTTTGACTGGGGCGGTCGCCTCCTAAAGAGTAACGGAGGCGCCCAAAGGTTCCCTCAGAATGGTTGGAAATCATTCGTAGAGTGTAAAGGCACAAGGGAGCTTGACTGCGAGACCTACAAGTCGAGCAGGGACGAAAGTCGGGCTTAGTGATCCGGTGGTTCCGCATGGAAGGGCCATCGCTCAACGGATAAAAGCTACCCCGGGGATAACAGGCTTATCTCCCCCAAGAGTCCACATCGACGGGGAGGTTTGGCACCTCGATGTCGGCTCATCGCATCCTGGGGCTGTAGTCGGTCCCAAGGGTTGGGCTGTTCGCCCATTAAAGCGGTACGCGAGCTGGGTTCAGAACGTCGTGAGACAGTTCGGTCCCTATCCGTCGCGGGCGCAGGAAATTTGAGAGGAGCTGTCCTTAGTACGAGAGGACCGGGATGGACGCACCGCTGGTGTACCAGTTGTCTTGCCAAAGGCATAGCTGGGTAGCTACGTGCGGACGGGATAAGTGCTGAAAGCATCTAAGCATGAAGCCCCCCTCAAGATGAGATTTCCCATGGCGCAAGCTAGTAAGATCCCTGAAAGATGATCAGGTTGATAGGTCAGAGGTGGAAGCATGGTGACATGTGGAGCTGACTGATACTAATAGATCGAGGACTTAACCAACGCTTTTTAAAAAATGAAATACCTTCTTATTATCTAGTTTTGAAGGAATGAAAATTTCTTCTTGCATTTTCTCAAAAAGACGTTATAATAATATATGTCTTGAAAAAATGTTAACATTGTTTGGTGACGATAGCGAAGAGGTCACACCCGTTCCCATTCCGAACACGGCAGTTAAGCTCTTCAGCGCCGATGGTAGTTGGGGGTTTCCCCCTGTGAGAGTAGGACGTCGCCAAGCAGGTTTCATATGGAGGATTAGCTCAGCTGGGAGAGCATCTGCCTTACAAGCAGAGGGTCGGCGGTTCGATCCCGTCATCCTCCACCATTTTACACCTGCCGGTGTAGCTCAACTGGTAGAGCAACTGACTTGTAATCAGTAGGTTGGGGGTTCAAGTCCTCTTGCCGGCACCACTTTTTAAGATAGTACAAGCACGAGCCATTAGCTCAGTTGGTAGAGCATCTGACTTTTAATCAGAGGGTCGAAGGTTCGAATCCTTCATGGCTCACCATTTATATGCGGGTGTGGCGGAATTGGCAGACGCACCAGACTTAGGATCTGGCGCCGCAAGGCGTGGGGGTTCAAGTCCCTTCACCCGCATCTTTCATGCGGAAGTAGTTCAGTGGTAGAATACAACCTTGCCAAGGTTGGGGTCGCGGGTTCGAATCCCGTCTTCCGCTCCACTTTTCGTATGTGCCGGGGTGGCGGAACTGGCAGACGCACAGGACTTAAAATCCTGCGGTAGGTGACTACCGTACCGGTTCGATTCCGGTCCTCGGCACCATCATAAATATGCGCCCGTAGCTCAATTGGATAGAGCATCTGACTACGAATCAGAAGGTTGTAGGTTCGACTCCCGCCGGGCGCACCATGTTTTTATTGCGGGAAGTAGCTCAGCTTGGTAGAGCACTTGGTTTGGGACCAAGGGGTCGCAGGTTCGAATCCTGTCTTCCCGACCACGTGATTTTTAATGAATGGGGCCTTAGCTCAGCTGGGAGAGCGCCTGCCTTGCACGCAGGAGGTCAGCGGTTCGATCCCGCTAGGCTCCACCATTTTTCAATCAGAAACTTATATTATATTGGCGGTGTAGCTCAGCTGGCTAGAGCGTACGGTTCATACCCGTGAGGTCGGGGGTTCGATCCCCTCCGCCGCTACCAATAAATATAAGGACCTTTAGCTCAGCTGGTTAGAGCAGACGGCTCATAACCGTCCGGTCGTAGGTTCGAGTCCTACAAGGTCCACCATATTCATTTTTTTAAGCCGTGGAGGTATACCCAAGTTCGGCTGAAGGGATCGGTCTTGAAAACCGACAGGGGAGTCAAATCCCGCGGGGGTTCGAATCCCTCTACCTCCTCCATTTTTTCTAAAAGCAGCAAGTTGTTTTAAAACAACCTTACATAAAGGATGCATGCAAAACAATATTCACGAAAACTTGATGCTAATCGTTTCATTATTACCGTCGCGGGGTGGAGCAGTCCGGTAGCTCGTCGGGCTCATAACCCGAAGGTCGCAGGTTCAAATCCTGTCCCCGCAATTATTAGGTCCCGTGGTGTAGCGGTTAACATGCCTGCCTGTCACGCAGGAGATCGCGGGTTCGATTCCCGTCGGGACCGCCATTATTTAAATTGAATACATATGTGGCTCAGTAGCTCAGTCGGTAGAGCAAAGGACTGAAAATCCTTGTGTCGGCGGTTCGATTCCGTCCTGAGCCACCATATTTTACAAAATTACGGCGATTGTGGCGAAGTGGTTAACGCACCTGATTGTGGTTCAGGCATTCGTGGGTTCGATTCCCATCAGTCGCCCCATTTCGCGGGTGTAGTTTAGTGGTAAAACCTCAGCCTTCCAAGCTGATGATGAGGGTTCGATTCCCTTCACCCGCTCCAAATATGGGCCTATAGCTCAGCTGGTTAGAGCGCACGCCTGATAAGCGTGAGGTCGATGGTTCGAGTCCATTTAGGCCCACCATATTCATATTGTTCCGCAGTAGCTCAGTGGTAGAGCATTCGGCTGTTAACCGAACGGTCGTAGGTTCGAGTCCTACCTGCGGAGCCATGGGGAAGTACTCAAGAGGCTGAAGAGGCGCCCCTGCTAAGGGTGTAGGTCGCGCGAGCGGCGCGAGGGTTCAAATCCCTCCTTCTCCGCCAGTTGGCCCGTTGGTCAAGCGGTTAAGACACCGCCCTTTCACGGCGGTAACACGGGTTCGAATCCCGTACGGGTCATAACAAAAAAGGAAGCATACATTCATGTATGCTTCTTTTTTTCATTTATTTTCCTTGATATAACCATCTTTTTGTTTATAGGGAATGTCTCCAAGTTGGGATTCTATATTTTCTTCTTTCAGGGTATCTTCATATTCCTTTTGCTTTTTGTTCGGTATATCCACTCTCGTTTTTCCTTCGATATCATTTGCTGCAAATCCTTCATAGTCTTCAGGAAATCCATCCGTTTCATCCTCGTTTTTATAAAGATCATTGTAATTGTCATGATCACCGGTATAATCAGATGGCGTTTCTGATGTACCGAATTTGGCCACTTCACCAAAGCTATCTTCTTTAGCCGCCATTTCGATTCCATGACGATTTTCAAAATGATCACCCTTGGATGGAATCAGTATATCCTCTTCCACTGGCCTGTCTTGTGAAAGCGTTCGTTCTGGGGCATGCTCGACACAGTAGAGGGTGCTTGGGATCGCTTCAAGCCTCTCGATGGGGATTTCCTTATTGCAGGTTTTACAATGGCCATACGATCCTTCTTCCATGGCTTTCAAAGCTTCTTCTATTTTCTCCATTTCGGATTGTGCATGCTCATCGAGTGCTTGATTCCGTTCCATCTCGAATAATTCGGTCCCTAGGTCTGCAGGATGATTATCATAGGATGATAATTCACTTACGGATTCCGTCTGGCTTTTATCCAGAACGGATTGTTCATCATTTTGAATTCTTTTACATAGCTCATTTTTTTCCTGAAGCAGTTCTTTTTTTAATTTTTGCGTTTGTTGTTTCGTTGCCATATCCAATTCACTCCTTCTAAACTAAAGTCCAAATCTCTTTTTATATTGGTAAGGTGGTTGTATTATCTATTACCCGAATCGGAGTATAGGAAAACAATATGGAACGGAAGATAGAAAAAAGGACTGAGCGGATGGGCTCAGTCCCCGGAGACTATATAAGATAGCTGATGAATAATCCAATGGCCATGAGTAAACCAAAGAAGGTGTTCGTTTGGGCAGTGGCTTTCATTGCCGGCACCATCGTGATCGGCTGTGTTTTACCTACGAAGCCTTTTATTGCGGCCATTGCCTTCGGTATGCTAAGGAAGGCAAGGAGAATCCAAGCCGTAACGCTTCCGGTAAGAACGAGCCCAACAAGCCATAGATAAGAGAAAGCGAACATGATTGCCATGAATGTCAGGGCGTTTTTCCTGCCCATCACGACTGGCATCGTTTTGCGGCCATGTGCCTTATCCCCATCATGATCCCGGAGGTTATTGGATAAGTTGATCAGCCCTACCAGTATCCCACTTGGAATGGCAATTAAGATGGCTGTTGAAGAAACATCACCGGTTTGAATGAAAAAGGCGATCAGGATTATCAAAAAGCCCATGAACAATCCAGAAAAAAGTTCCCCGAACGGTGTATATGAAATGGGCAGGGGACCGCCTGTATAAAGATAGCCGACAAGCATGCAAACGAGGCCTACTGCAGCTAGCCACCAAGACGATGCGGCACAGATATAGATTCCAATGATCAAGGCGATGGCATACATGCCAAGGGCCAAGTTCATGATTAGTCTGGGGGTCATCCCATGACGGACGATCCCGCCTCCGATGCCTACGGATTCCTCCGTATCCAGGCCTCTCTTGAAATCATAGTATTCATTGAATAAATTGGTTGCAGCTTGAATCAGGATACTTGCAACCATCATGGCAGCGAATAGTAACCAATTCACTCCATCTTCCAAAAGTGCAATCACAGTTCCAAGTAAGACTGGGACAAAAGCTGCGGTTAGTGTATGTGGACGAATTAACTCCCACCAAATCTTCCAGGTCCGTTTAAGGGGAAGTCCGTCGTATTCTGTTTGCATTATTTCTCTCCTCAAAATCATTATTGGTTCTCTCGAAATTATAACAAATATTAAAATGTTGCACAAAAGGTTATCCTAATAAATGCAGGAAAAGTGAGTATGGGTGTAATTGAAATTCATGGGTGATTCATTTCCAAAATCAAGGGTATTTCTCTACATTCGCTAAGATTCATATAATAAGGAAAAAAGCAGGGAAGAATCGTTCGGTAAAGGGGCGTTTTATTGACATGAGGTTCAAGGGAGGTGTATCTTTAAATAGGTTAAATAGCTTTTAAAATGTACATTTGGGGGGATTTTTTTGGCTATCTCAGAGGAAACTGAACAGTTTCAGGGACTGGCTTCAGCTATACAAAAGGCGAAGGACTTGAATGATCAAGTTCTATTCAGTCATATTAAGAAGATTAAATGCAACAGCCCCCTTTCATTTTATCAAGCTGGAAGAGAACGGTATGCAGGTGAACGCTTTTTCTGGGAGGACCCTGCAAAGGAAATAACCATCACCGGTTTAGGCAATGTTAAGAAACTCAAAGCGGCATCGAATGCCGAACGTTATAGAGAAGTCGAAAAGAGCTGGATCAAACTGCAGAATGATGCTGTCAAAACAGGAGTGACCGATGTAGAAGCGACAGGTCCTTTACTGTTTGGGGGCTTTTCTTTTGATTATGAAACTGACAGTACGCTCCTTTGGAATCAGTTCGGGGACAACCTATTTTATATACCTGCCTTCATGCTGTCAATGGTGGGGAAACAAGCTTACTTAACGACAAACTTACTTTGTTCGCCTGATGATTCAGAAAAACTCTTCATAGATATGATAAATGAACGGGAAGCTTTCCTCTTCGAAAGCTTGGATGGCAATGGATTGGGTGCAAATTCCCTAGTTATGCAGAGGGAAGTCGAACCTGAGGAATGGAAGCGGACGGTCGCAGAGGCTGTTCAGGAAATCAAGACGACAGATCTCGACAAGATTGTTTTGGCAAGGGAGCTTCGACTTGGTTTTGAACGTTCCATCGATTCGGGGAAAGTGCTTGAACGATTGATTGCTGAGCAGCCATTGAGTTATATTTTCAGTTTGGAGGCTGGTGGTGACTGTTTTGTCGGTGCCACTCCCGAACGTTTGATTAAGAAACAGGGAAATGAAGTTTTTTCTACATGCCTTGCCGGATCGATGCGGCGAGGGAAAGATGAGCAAGAAGATGTTTGTCTTGGTGAAGAATTGCTTCATGACCAAAAGAATTTACAAGAGCATCAATATGTCGTGTCGATGATATCCAATGCTTTTGATTCTGTATGCGAAAAGGTGATGGTCCCAGCCGGACCGACACTTATGAAAAACCGACATATCCAGCATTTGTACACACCGGTTCGCGGTATATCCAAGAAAGGTGTCACGATTTTTGAATTTGTCGAGAACCTCCATCCCACACCTGCCATGGGCGGACTTCCAAAAGAAAAGGCTGTTGTCCGAATTCGGGAATTGGAAGGTCTGGAACGCGGATTTTATGCGGGTCCTTTAGGCTGGGTGGATACGTATGGGAACGGGGAATTCGCTGTAGGGATACGTTCTGCCCTGATACAGAACAATGAGGCATCGCTCTTTGCCGGATGCGGAGTAGTGGAAGATTCGACACCCGAAAGTGAATTCCGGGAAACGGGGATTAAATTCAATCCGATGTTAAGTGCTTTAGGAGGAAATCTTAATGAATGACCGAGATGCATTGACAGCGTATGCTGCTTCATTCGTCGATGAGCTTGCACAAAATGAGGTGAAGCATGTGGTGGTGAGCCCAGGTTCACGATCCACGCCACTGGCTTTGCTGCTAGTGGAACATCCTGATATCGAAATTCATATTAATGTGGATGAGCGTTCGGCTGCTTTTTTTGCCCTTGGTTTGGCTAAGGTCTTAAGAGAACCTGTCGGACTTCTTTGTACGTCCGGTACAGCCGCTGCAAACTATTACCCAGCCGTCATCGAGGCTTTCTATTCAAGAGTGCCGCTTATTGTACTTACCGCTGACCGTCCGCATGAATTGCGAGATGTCGGAGCCCCGCAGGCGATCGATCAAATACACCTTTACGGGAGACATGTAAAATGGTTTGTCGAAATGGCACTTCCTGAAAGCACGGAAGGGATGATGCGGTATGCCAGAACGGTCGGTGCAAGGGCAGTGGCTACAGCGGCCGCTGAACCGGCAGGGCCTGTACATTTGAATTTCCCGCTTCGAGAACCATTGATTCCGGACCTGGATCAAGCAAAAGAGTTCAGGCAAAATAAAAGGAAGCCTGCAGTGTTGATTGACAGTGGAGAACGGTCATTGTCCGCATCACAAATAGAAGTGGTTGCAACTACATTGTCAAAAGCTAAGCAAGGTATCATTGTATGTGGTGAATTACCGCATCCAGAGATGAAGGAAGCCATTGTCGCATTAGCGAAAAAGCTTGCTTTTCCGGTACTGGCTGATCCCCTTTCACAGTTAAGGAGCGGAAGTCATGATAAAGCCAACATCATTGATGCGTACGATACATTTCTGCGCGATGAAACAGCAAAAGCGGCGTTCAGGCCGGAAGTGATCTTGCGATTCGGGGCAATGCCTGTTTCTAAACCGTTATTGTTATTCATGAAAAAACAAAAACAGGCGATTACTTTGGTCGTCGATGGCGGAGCAGGCTGGCGCGAACCAGCCGGTTTGGCAACGAATATGATTTACAGCGAAGAGAAAGATTTTTGTCTGCGAATAGCTGAAGGCATTACTTCTTCCCCTGATGATGAATGGCTTCGCTTATGGCAAACCGTCAACGGAGCGACGAAGGATGCCTTAGCCTCCGTCAGGGATGAAGCGGAGTTAAGCGAAGGCAAGCTGTTCGCCTTGCTTGCTGATATGATGCCATTGGAGTCGACGTTATTTGTCGGGAATAGTATGCCTATACGTGATTTGGATACTTTCTTTTTGAATAATGAAAAAGGAATCCAAACCATTGCCAATCGCGGGGCGAATGGCATCGATGGTGTCGTTTCCACTGCACTTGGCGTGAGCACGGTATCGAAAAATTCAGTGCTGGCAATCGGGGATTTAAGCTTTTTCCATGATATGAATGGCTTGCTTGCAGCAAAACTTCAAAAACAAAATATCACGATTTTGCTGGTTAATAATGATGGCGGCGGCATTTTTTCCTTCTTGCCGCAGGCGAATGAGAGGGAACATTTCGAAACGCTATTCGGCACGCCTCATGGGCTTGATTTTTCACATACTGCCCAGCTTTATGGCGGTAAATACAACAAGGTGCAAAATTGGGATGAGTTCGAGAAGGTATTTACAGAGTCGTTCGAAATTCAAGGTCTGAAAATCATCGAAGTACCGACAGAAAGAGAGTCCAATTTACAAAAGCATCGAAATTTGTGGAGCTTTGTTTCCCAGGAAATAAAAATGGTGTTAGACAGGGAAATATCATGAATATTGTCAGCAAGGATGTCAATTATGCTGTTGAAATAACGGGAAATGGGGATCCTCTTGTTCTTTTGCATGGATTTACGGGAAATCGGGATACATGGAAATTTCTCATCCCGCTACTGAGTGACAGGTATACGCTGATCATGGTCGACATCATCGGACATGGCATGTCTGCATCACCAGCTGACTATCGAAGGTATGAGCTGGAAAATGTGGCTGAGGATATCAAGTATATTTTGGATGTGTTACATTTCCCGAAAGCCCATATCCTTGGATACTCGATGGGCGGAAGGCTCGGATTGGGATTTGCCTGTTTGTATCCTGAGTATGTTGATACATTGATACTGGAGAGTGCTTCACCAGGTCTTTTAACAGAAGAGGAACGGGAAATCCGAAGGGGAAATGATCGGAGGCTTGCCGAACGGATTCTTGCAAATGGCATGGAAGCGTTTGTGGATCAATGGGAAAACATCCCGCTGTTTGAAAGCCAAAAACGGTTGTCGGCCAAAACCAGGTCAGCCATTCGGGAGCAGCGGTTGGCAAATGACCCTGCCGGCCTTTCCAATAGCCTTCTTGGCATGGGGACCGGCAGTCAGGCTTCTTACTGGGAACAACTGCAAACCCTTGATTTCCCGGTGCTCCTTGTAACCGGTGAACTTGACCATAAGTTTTGTCGAATAGCGGACTCGATGAAAAAAGAGCTGAAGCGCGCCGAATGGAAAATAATAAATGATGCGGGACATGCGATTCATGTGGAAGTTGGAGAAAAGTTTGGTAAAATAATAAGTGAGTTTTTAAAGCGAAATAAAAGGAGGAATTAATGTGACGATTCAATGGGAAACAATACGTGAATATGATGAGATTTTGTATGAAAAATATAACGGGATTGCGAAAGTGTCCATCAATCGACCGCATGTACATAATGCATTCACGCCAAAAACGACTGCTGAAATGATTGATGCATTTGCAAGGGCGCGTGATGATTCCAGCATTGGTGTCATTATTTTAACAGGTGTAGGCGGCAAAGCATTCTGTTCAGGCGGAGACCAAAAAGTCCGCGGAAATGGCGGATATGTGGGTGAAGATAACATTCCGCGTCTAAATGTTCTTGATTTGCAACGTTTGATCCGCGTCATTCCAAAACCAGTCGTAGCCATGGTGGCAGGATATGCAATTGGCGGAGGTAATGTCTTGAACGTGGTATGTGACTTGACGATTGCTGCTGACAATGCAATTTTCGGACAAACTGGACCGAATGTAGGAAGCTTTGATGCTGGTTATGGTTCTGGCTACCTTGCACGTATCGTGGGTCATAAAAAGGCGCGTGAAATCTGGTACCTATGCCGTCAATACAATGCACAGGAAGCATTGGATATGGGATTGGTCAACACGGTCGTGCCTTTAGACCAATTAGAAGCGGAAACGGTTAAATGGTGTGAAGAAATGCTTGAGAAGAGCCCGACTGCACTTCGTTTCCTGAAAGCGGCAATGAACGCTGATACGGATGGCCTTGCAGGTCTTCAGCAATTGGCTGGTGACGCTACACTTTTATACTATACAACAGAAGAAGCAAAAGAAGGCCGCGATGCATTCAAAGAAAAACGCACTCCGGACTTTGGGCAATTCCCTCGTTTCCCTTAATGAAACGCGTGAATCGATGAGACTGACAGCTTGGCGGAAAATCGCCGGGCTGTTTTCTATATCAAAAAGGAAGAGGGGAAGCAGTAATGGCAGAAGAAAAGTTGCCGAACTGGCTTAAAAATCGGGCGCATCTTTCACCGGATCGCCCGGCAATTGAGTTTGAAGGTCATACGTATAGCTTTCTTGAACTGTATACTTTATCGGAGAAGATGGCTGGAAGGCTTTCAAGCATTGGTCTGGGCGCTGGCGATTCATGCGCGGTTTTGCTCCGTAACCATATTGATGGTGTTGTCGTTATCCATGCACTATTTCATCTGGGTGTGAAGATTGTGATGCTGAATAATAAGCTAACGGCAAAAGAGCTGTCCTGGCAGATCGAGGACAGCAAAACTGCCTATCTGGTTTCGGAAGGGTCCTTCTCCGGCAAACTCGCTGATATTGGTGAGATTCTCCCGGATTTGAAGCTTCACTTAATGGAAGAATTGCCGGATGAAGGCACAGCAGTGATACTTCAAGAGTTTTACCTTGAGGATACCGCTACGATCATGTATACATCTGGCACGACAGGAAATCCAAAAGGGGTGATCCAAACATTCGGCAACCATTGGTGGAGTGCCGTAGGGTCTGTTTTGAACCTTGGATTGCATGAAGAAGATTCTTGGTATTGTGCGGTTCCGATCTTTCATATTAGCGGTTTATCCATCTTGATGAAAAATGTGATTTATGGCATGAAAGTCGTTTTGGCGGAACGTTTTGATGAACGGGAAGCAAACCGGAGCATCCAGGAAAATGGCGTGACGATCATTTCGGTCGTGACGGCGATGCTGAATAGGATGGTGCAGGATATGAAGGGAACAAGCTATCCAAAAACCTTCCGCTGTTTCCTGTTGGGCGGCGGCCCTGCACCCGTCCATTTGCTTGAGGTATGTAAGGAGAAAGGGATTCCCGTCTATCAAACATATGGGATGACCGAAACGTCTTCACAGATTGTGACGCTGGCACCGGAATATAGCATGGCAAAAATCGGCTCTGCGGGAAAGCCTTTGTTTCCTTCGCAGTTACGGATTGAGAAAGACGGCACGATGTGTGAACCGGGTGCAGTGGGGGAAATCGTGGTATCGGGTCCGAATGTGACGAAAGGCTATTTTAATCGGATGGATGCTACACAGCAGGCCATTATCGATGGATGGCTTTATACTGGGGACCTTGGTTATCTCGATGAGGAAGGTTTTTTATATGTGCTTGACCGACGCTCGGATTTAATCATTTCCGGCGGTGAAAATGTCTACCCGGCCGAGATTGAAAATGTCCTTAGTACACACCCCGATGTGTTCGAAGCGGGAGTGACGGGGACAGAAGATGAAAAATGGGGACAGGTCCCGCTTGCTTTTGTTGTCCTGCATCAAGGTGCAGAGCTGGGTGAGAGCGAACTGCTCGAATATTGCAAGGAGTATTTGGCTCCCTATAAGATTCCCCGGAACGTGATATTTTGTAAGGAGCTTCCCCGGAATGGAGCAAGCAAGCTTCTGAGACGGGAACTGAAGAAGGAGATGGGGGAATGGTAATGAAGTTATCCTCCATTTCCCTAAAGCTCATTAAGGCCCCTTTAAAGCGGCCATTCAAGACGCATCTTGAAACGGTAAGCGACCGGGAAGTGATAATAGTCGAAGCCATGGATGAAGACGGATTGATTGGATACGGGGAAGCTGTGCCTTTTACAAGTCCTTGGTATACCGAGGAAACGATCAAAACATGCTTTCATATGTTGGAAGACTTCTTAATCCCGCTGACATTGGCCAGTCAGATCAGGCATCCTGATGAGCTGCCGAACTTATGGAGCGGAATCAGGCGGAATGCAATGGCGAAGTCGGCTTTAGAGCAGGCAATCCTCGATTTGTATGCGAAGCAGAAAGGAGTCTACCTCGGACGGCTGTTTGGCGGCGAACGAAGGGAAGTGGCCGCTGGCGTAGTCATTGCATCGAATGATATAGAAGATGCGATGCGCCAGATCGAGGATTTTTCCGATTCCGGTTATCAGCGATATAAAATAAAAATAAATCCTCAAAATGATCTGGAGTTTTTAGCGGAAATCCGTCGGGCCTATCCCGATATCCCGCTAATGGCAGATGCCAATTCAGCGTACACTCTTGATGACATCCCGCATCTGCAGAAGCTTGATGACTTTAAGCTGATGATGATTGAGCAGCCGCTGGGGCATGACGACATTGTGGAACATTCATTTTTGCAGAAACAGCTGCAGACACCCATTTGCCTTGATGAAAGCATAAATTCATTTCATGATGCAAAAAGTGCACTGTCGCTCCAGAGCTGTGGGGTCATCAACATTAAGATGGCTAAAGTCGGCGGCTGGATGGAAGCTGTAAGAATCCATGATCTATGCCTGGGAAATGATGTGCCCGTTTGGTGCGGCGGTATGATTGAATTTGGCATTTCACGTGCACATAATATTGCACTTGCCACATTAAAGGGGTTCACGATTCCCGGGGATATATCATCTTCATCCCGTTATTGGGATGGAGATATAATCGATCCTGAAGTCATCGTCGAAAATGGCATGATCCAAGTTCCCGATAAAGCTGGAATCGGTTTTGCCATCAATGAAAAGCGGCTAAAGGAATTGACTACATATAGTAAACTGTACAAATGAAACATCAAAGGAGGTGCACGGCCCACCTCTTTTGATCAAATATTGATCATATCTCCTTTTACTCCCACGATCTATGCAACTTACCCAATTCGTACTTTATTGGACGGAAACCCCACCCTTTTGGAACATGATTTTAATAGGATACTAACAGTCGGAGGAAAGGGTACGGCTGACTGAAATCAACCTGAACATTTTTTATTTGTCTGCAGATTTTTTTTGAAAAACCATTTAAATGGCCCGATAGACCATAATTTTTTCGGAAAATGGGGCTTTGTCTATTTTTCCTTTACTGGATTATTTTGTATAATGAATGAAAAGAAGGGCAACCAAAGGGAAAAGGAGGGGAGAGTGTATGAAAAAACCGTACCTTATTGCGGAAATTCTACTAAGAAGGGGCATGCCTGACTATGTCATAAAAGAAGTGACGGCTTTGAAGGAGTGCGAGCTGTTTCTTTTGAAGCGAAAGTGGGGCCTATATGACCGGAAGACAGGTGCGTAAAGAATGAAAGTAAAAAGGGAACCGTTTCAAGCCGGTCCCCATGCGGTTAAGGTTTTTTTAGCCGGTACCTATTGACTGGACGGCCTATGCTGCCATATTGTACGTCAAGCTGAAGGACTTCTTCGCCATGCAAGTATTCAAGATAGCGCCTAGCTGTAACTCTGGCGATTCCAATTCCATCAGCCACTTCTTCTGCCGATAGTGACCCAGGCTGGGTCTTTATGAACTTCGTCACTTGCTCAAGAGTCGCGCCATTCAATCCTTTCGGAACATCATATTTCGGACGCGCTTCAGAATGTGTCTTATTTTGAAAGAGGATTCGGTCGAGCTGATTTTGGGAAATTTGATGATCAGGTTCAACCTCCATCCGAAAAGCATAATATTGTTCCAGCGTATGTTTTAGCCTATCGAATTTAAATGGCTTGATTAAATAGTCAAAAGCCCCGTTCTGTATCATTTTTCGAATCGTTTTCTGATCATTTGCCGCTGAAATGATGATGACATCCACATCAATTTGCTCTTTTCTAATTTGATAAAGTGTATCAACCCCGTTTAAAGATGGCATGAAGATGTCCAAAATGACAAGGTCGGGTTTAGACTGCCTGATTTTTTCCAGACCTTCAAGCCCATTTGAAGCTGTATCAACGATTTTAAAGGCAGGCAGGCGCTCGATGAACTGTTTGTTGACCTCTTGGACCATTGGGTCATCTTCAATTAATAGTACACGAATTTCGTTAGTCATTTTGGTTCTCCTCTATATCATGCATCGGAAAAGAAAGAAAAAAGCTTGTTCCCTCATTAGGGCGTGTCGTGAATTTCATTTCGCCGTTCGCTTTTTTTACAATTTGGTCTATTAGATAAAGACCAATTCCTGATCCTTCGGCACCTTTTGTTGTAAAACCATATTCGAAAATATCTTTATGAATGTCCTCGGGAATGCCGGGTCCATTATCCTCAAGCACGATTTGACAATGACGTTCATCCTGGTAGATGGATAGATAAACCTGTTTGGTTTCCTCTGAACAATACTTTAGCGCTGCGAATGAGTTTTCGATCAGGTTTCCGATTATCAAAACAAAATCGTGATGATCCAAACCAGCGGGGAAGCGGTCCAATTTTGTGTGTTTGTCCATGATGAGCTCGATCCCGAGTTCCCGTCCCAAGGAGATCTTACTTAATATCAGCCCCACTAAATTATCATCGTGAATGTGCTTCGTCAAAAACCGGGTCAATTCCTCTTGTTCTTCCGTGATCTGAAAAATGTAATGCAGCGCTTCGTCAAGATTACCTAGCTGGATCAATCCTGCTATCGTATGAAGTTTGTTCATATGTTCATGGTTTTGAACGCGCAGGGCTTCAACGAATGCTTTGACACTAGTCAACTCTTCAGCTAGCTTCGTCACATCGGTGCGATCCTGGAAAATGGCCACGGCACCGATCGTTTTATCCGCAATCTTTATCGGTACCCGGTTGCTTACAATATTCCTGTTTTGAACGGAGATTTCCTGATTGAAGATGGGAGATGTCCGATCGAGCACTTCCGGGAGACGGGTATCGTGTATGATATCATTGATATTCTTGCCTATGACCGCACCTTCGATCTTGAATATCTGCTTAGCCTTTTCATTGAAAATCGTGATGGCCTGATTATTATCTATGGCGATGACCCCTTCATGCATGGCATTGAAAGCGGCTGTCCTTTCAACCAACATCCGTGAAATTTCATGGGGTTCCAGTTGGAAGGTTTCTTTTTTTATCCTTTTTGCCATGAGCCAAGAGCCGCAAACACCGAATAGAAGGGTAAGGACCAGGATAATCGCGATTTCGCCTTTCAGGTCCTTGATTAATTCCGGTATCGTAGGCAGGATATTCCCGACCAGCACGACGCCGATTTGCTCTCTATGTCCATCAAGGATCGGGACAAAGGCGCGGACGGAAATGCCAAGTTCGCCAGCAGCCTTTGAAAGGTATTCGTGTTCAGCGAACGCAGCGCTTTCATCACTGCTGCTGGATGGGGTCCCCAATTGACTGAACACCGGGTGGGAATAGCGTATATGCTGATTGTTGAGTACAACTATATAATCCGCTTGATGGATTTTTCTTAAGTTTTCAATAATCGGGTTAAGCTGCGTCCATCCTTCAGGCTCACGGACCAATTTCTGTACTTCAGGGAGTTCGGCAATGGTATGGGCTGTGATCATGGATCGTTTGCCGATTTCATCTTCCCTGACCGAAACGATATTTCCGAATATAAAAATCCCGCCTATAAGTATCGAAAAAGCGACGATTACGAATGATAGCAGGGTGATTTTAATTTGAATGGGCATATGAAAAGGTTTTTCCATTGGTTTTCCTCCATTACTTCTATACTTAATAGTAACAGAATTTCTATCACTTTTCGCTATTTTTCGCGCAGTGTATTACGACAGCAATAAGCTGTGATAGAATAGTGATAATGTGAAGTGAGCGGTGAGGAGTTGTCGGTATGCGTGCAATATGGGGGTATTTCTTGTTAATTGGCTTTGGGCTGTTGATAGCCGTGTATATATCGTTTCAATCGTTCTTTACAAGCTTCGGTTTCAATTTGCCGAAGGATGAGGAGCAGGTCGGGATGAAGGATCAAATCGTGATTAAGTTCAGTCATGTCGTTGCCGAAAATACACCTAAAGGGCTAGCTGCAAACCGATTTGCCCAACTTGTCGATGAATATACAGACCATCGTGTCAAAATAGAAGTTTATCCTAATCAGTCATTATATAGTGATCAGGAAGAGATTGAGGCATTACAAGAAAACAAGGTGCAGATGATTGCACCGACTGCATCTAAAATCACGAGCATATCAAAGAAATGGATGCTATTGGACCTCCCTTACGTCTTTCCAACGGATGAGGCCTTGCAGGAAGCGTTGAATGGGGAAGTGGGGGAAGAGCTGCTTAAGCAGCTGAATATCATCGATATCGAAGGACTCGCATTTTGGTCGAATAACTATAAACAGATTACAAGCAGTAAGCCGATACGGCATCCAAGTGATTTTGCAGGAAAGCATTTCAGAATCATGCCAAGTGCAGTCCTGGAAAGCCAATTCAAGCATTTTGGAGCGACAACTTCTGTCCTGGAGTTTAATGAAACGTTCAAAAGCCTTGAAATCAACGAAACGGACAGCCAGGAAAATACGATTTCGAATATCTATTCCAAGAAATTATATGAAGTGCAAAAGTATTTAACGATCAGTGATCATGGCTATTTAGGGTATGTAGTCATGATAAACGAGCAGTTTTGGAATAAACTCCCGTTGGATATTCAGCAGCAAATCCAACGGGCGATGGATGATACAACGAAATGGCTATGGATCAAATCAAATGAATTGAATCAGGAACAGCTAAGGGAAATCCAGCAAAAATCGAATATCGACATCTATACACTGTCAGATGAGGAAAAGAAAGAATGGATGGATGAGATGACCGTCATCTATCCGGAATTCGAATCCACGATTGGAACCGAATTAATGACGAAAATGGAAAAGATCCGTGAGAAGTATTTAAAGGAATAACTAACGTAAGGGAATCCCATTGAAAGGGGTTCCCTTCTTCTTTATATTTGTCAGGAACCGAAACTCCAAGAACTCTTTAGAGTACCGAGTACAAAAAAGAAGCGAATCCAAAGGGAGCCGCTTCTTTCTCGTCTATTGCAAGGCAGTTTGCAGTGTCTTGACGTTTTTTTCCATTAAACTGAAGTAATCTTCGCCAGCTTCGATATCTTTTTCCGTCAACACGGAAAGGTTATGGAGCTCAAGTGATTTCGCTCCCATTTCCTTTTGGATGATTTCGGTAAGTTTAGAACTGATATTCTGCTCAAAGATGACGTAGTTCAAGTCTTCCTTTTCAGCCATGGTTACGATTTTCCCCAGTTCCTTTTGAGAAGGTTCGTTTGAAGACGTTAGTCCTGTGACGCCAATTTGTTCCAATCCGTAGCGTTCCTCCCAATAACCATATGCAGAATGGGAAACGATGATCTTATTGGTACGGCCCGACTCGATCGTCGTCGCGAATTTTTCATCTAGTGCCTCAAGCTTTTCGGAAAGCTCATTGAAATGGCTGTTGAAATATTCTTCCTGTTCCGGCATTTTTTTCGTTAATTCATCCTTGATGGTTTTAGCCATGTCAATGGAATAGACGGGATCTAACCACAAATGTGGATTAACGCCCCCATGGTCATGACCGTCTTCTTCATTTGCATGTTCGTCTTCATGCTCATGCTCCTCTTCATCAAGATGAACCGTTTCACCCACCGCAATTGTGCTGACGCCTTCTTTGCTTAGAATTGGTTCAGCCTTGGTTACAAAGCCTTCAAGATTATAGCCAATATAGAAAAACAGGTCTGATTCAGCCATTTTCACAATATCTTTTTGAGAGGGTTCGAATGAGTGCTCATCCGTTCCTGGAGGATAAACCGTCTCGACATTCACGTACTCCCCGCCAATGGCCTCAGTGAAGTATTGTAAAGGGTAAACCGTCGTATATATATCCAAGGCATCCTTGGTTTCCTTTTTACTCGATTCTCCCTTTGAGTTGCCGCAGGCTGACAGAAATACCGCAGTAACAAGGATAAGGGAGAGCCATGCTCGAATTTTCATATGATATGCTCCTTTATAATTCGTATTGATTACGATTTGAATTTTATATGGTAAAAACGAAATGATTACGATTTGACTTCTGTATGATACAAAAGATTGCAAAGGAAAGCAAGGGTTTTTTTTATTGGTCCTTACCTTTTTCTTTTTTTTCGGGAACAAGGTCAATGCCCCCTGGATGAAACGGATGACATTTAAGAATCCGGATGAGTGCTAACCAGCTTCCTTTTATAGGTCCGAAACGATTGACCGCTTCCAAACCATAATGGGAACAAGTTGGATAAAAACGGCAGGTGGGCGGTTTTAATGGAGAAATGGCAACTTGGTAAAAACGGATGACTCCCATTACTATTTTTTTCAGCACGATGCTTTCAGCTCTTTTCGAGTAAATTGACTACCCTCAATTATAGCATATTTTCTAAATTTCCCAAAAGGGTAAAAAAGGAATGAGCCTATTGGCAATCCGATTGATATAATGAGAATTAATTTTAAAGGATGAAATATATTGTTATTCAAGGTAAAATAGAGATGACATACAATTAAGGAGTGAATTAAATGCCTTCAGTTGAAAGCTTTGAATTAGATCATAACGCTGTTAAAGCCCCATATGTTAGACATTGCGGTGTCCATAAGGTAGGAACAGACGGTGTTGTTAATAAATTTGATATCCGTTTTTGCCAGCCGAATAAACAAGCGATGAAGCCGGACACGATCCATACCCTGGAACATTTGCTTGCATTCAATATCCGTAAGCATTCCGAGCGCTTCGATCACTTTGATATTATCGACATTTCGCCAATGGGATGTCAAACAGGATATTACCTTGTGGTCAGCGGCGAGCCGACTGTGACGGAAATCATCGATGTTCTTGAAGATACATTCAAGGATGCTGTTACAATTACCGAAATTCCTGCTGCAAACGAAAAACAATGCGGCCAAGCAAAATTGCATGATCTTGAAGGAGCTAAGAAATTAATGAATTTCTGGCTTGCACAAGATAAAGAAGATCTTCATAAAGTTTTCGGTTAATAAAAAAGTTCCTGTCCATTTGTGACAGGAACTTTTTTCATTTTTCGGGTTCTTCTTTTTTTCCCTCATCCTCTGGCAAAGGTTTGACCGGATCGACTGTATGCTTGTAGCTGTAACCTTTTCCGATGGTTAAGACCGATAGTGCCAATACAATCAGAATCACAATAATGGAGATAACTAAAACCGTAATCATACTTTACAGCTCCTAACGTTCACAATTTAGATTCATTTTAGCATAAGAACCGAGTCAGATAATGTTTCAATTTTCGAATAGAGGGAATTATAAAGGTATAACCAACTTACGGAGGTAGATATTTATGGCTCAGAAAAAATTAGGAACTTTAGTGAATAAGGAAATAGCAAACTTCAGTGTTCTTTATACAAAAATTCATAATTACCATTGGTTCGTGAATGGACCGCACTTCTTTGAACTTCACCAAAAATTGGAAGAGTTATATAAAGAAGTGACATCCAACTATGACGAATTGGCTGAAAGACTATTGGCCATTGGTGAAAAGCCGGTTGCTACCCTTAAAGAGTACATGGAATTAACGACGATCGAAGAAGCGACAGGTAATGAAAATACAGAAGATATGGTCCAAAGCGTCATAAGTGATTTTGAAAAGCTTTCCGAAGAGTTCCTGGAAATCATCGAAGTTGCCGAACAAGAAGATCCGGTTACGGCCGATATGCTGACAGGCATGAAGAAAAGCTTAAACAAACATGCTTGGATGCTGCGTGCGTATTTAGGACATTAAGATTTAGGAAAAGCCCTGCTTCGGTGGGCTTTTTTTTTGGTTAAACCTATAAAAAAGGCATCCATCAAAAGAGGGACACCTGACATGGTATGTATTTAATGAATATTCCTAGGCGGAAAATGTGTAGGTTTCGTGTCGCTCATACTATTTTGAGCAAACTTCCCTTTTAACGTTTCAATAATGTAAAGGCCCATTAAATTGGTTAGTTCCTGATCATCCATCTCTTGAAGCAATTCGAAAATTTCCTTGCGGTCAAGCTGTTCAAGAACCGCAAACGTAAGCATATCAATATCTTCTTCATCACCAGTCATCTTATCACGGTACATATTGTATAATTCTTCAATTAACTTCAAAACTTTCACCTCACATTTATTAGAAATCCGTTATCTCTTTATATGTAGGTTATCAAAAAAACCTCTGGGTGCATATAAAAATCTTAAGGGATGCTTGGGCTTATTATATGTTTTACCCTTTGAAAGATACTTTAATCTATTATTTAACATCTTTGTTCTTCTGTAAACAAAATTTTCCATTGTATGAAGTGGGGAAATACGTGAAAAATAAGCGTAGGATATATGGAAAGGGTGGATGAATGTGTCTGAAGACAGGAAAAAATATTACATTTGGCTTCCGAATGGCCAGATAACACAAGATAGGGAAAGTTCTCCATGGAACTTCGAAATCGAGGCGACAGATAATGAAATCATCAAATTACGTGAATTATTTGATTACAATTATTCAATAGGGGAAGAAAATTTTTACCGGGCACATGTCCCATACCTTCAATATCATTTTGACCGTGAAAATGATAAGCAGGATATCACCCTTCAAAAAATTTACGAAATGATTTACGCCCTGGGAACTGAAGAAGGAAGGCGGCATATAGAAAGCATGGGAATACTACAGGCAAAACCAACAGACGATGGCCTCGAATATTGAGGGTCCATCGTTTTTTTGATGTAATGCAGATTCCCGCTGGATAGTGATTTTTTTTACCCATATAATGAAACAAGGAGCATAGCACCATTTCTTATACGGAGAGAAGGGGAAAAATGAAACGATTTTTTGATAAGAACGGATATAAGGTCGAATTCTCCGAGAATCCTGTCTTTGGAGAGCCTTGGCATGTTTTTGTGCTAAGCCGATATAAGGGCAGGTGGGTATTGACCAAACACAGAGAAAGGGGATTCGAGTTCCCTGGCGGTAAACGGGAAGCAGGGGAATCCATTGAAGAAACGGCCATACGGGAAGTTTATGAAGAAACAGGAGGCTTGGTGGGCCAGCTGCAGTTTTTGGGACAATATAAAGTGCATGATCCAGTGAAGCCATTCGTTAAATCAATATACTATGCCGAATTGCGTGAAATAGAGAAGAAACGGAATTACCTGGAAACGGATGGCCCGATCTTTATGGAATCATTGCCGGATGTACTCGGTGAGGAGTTTAGCTTCATCATGAAAGATGAGATTGTACCTTTGAGCTTATCGAGACTGGATGATGGCACTTTGCAAAGAAACGAGTGAATGTCAGGAACTCACGAGTAAAACGGTAGAATTCACGAGTAAATCACGAAAACTCACGAGTAAAAGTCCGAAACTCACGAGTAAATCATCGAAATTCACGAGTAAATCATCAAAACTCACGAGTAAAAGTCCGAAACTCACGAGTACATCACGAAAACTCGCGAGTAAATCATCAAAACTCACGAGTAAATCGCCGAATCCAACTACATTCATGTTTTAACTCAGCATGAGTGAAAAACTGCCGAGGGTTATCGGCAGTTTGGTCAGTCTTTGATTAATTTTCGCTCGAGCAGTTCTACTAGTTGATACATGATTGTGGCAAAGACGGCAATGATCATCAAGGCAAGCATTACAAGGGTGAAGTTGAAGACTTGAAAGCCATAAATGATTAGGTAGCCGAGTCCTTTGGCCGAAACAAGGAATTCCCCTACGATGACGCCGACCCAGGAGAGGCCGACATTCACTTTCAATGTCGAGATGATCGTTGGGAAGGATGCGGGTAATATGGCTTCCCGAAAAGCTTGTGTTCTTGTGGCGCCAAAAGTTTGGAGTACTTTCAGGTAGTTCGGGTCCACTTCGCGAAATGCAGTGTAGACGACGATGGTGGTGATGATGATGGAGATGATCGCCCCCATCGAGATGATGGATGGAAATCCAGGGCCGAATGCTACAATGATGATGGGGCCGAGTGCCACTTTCGGCATCGCATTTAAAATGACGAGATAAGGATCAAGTGTTTTGGATAATCTTGGCGACCACCAAAGCAGGGATGCCAGGATCGTTCCAAGCAGTGTTCCTATGATAAAGCCGAGAACGGTCTCGAATAGCGTCACTCCGGAATGGGATAGCAGGGTTCCGTCACCCAATTTCTGTATGAAAAGATGCCACACTTTAGTCGGGGAGCTGAAGATGAGCGGATCGATCAGTTCCTTCCTGGATAAAAGTTCCCAACTGCTGAAAAAAACGATGAAAATCAGGATCTGATAAAAGCGAATGAGCCTGTTTTCTTTTTTTAATGAGGTTTTATATTGGTTATGAAGCTGTTCAATATTCAAGGCTCTCAAGCTCCTTCCAGATCGTTTGGAATAGCATCGGATACTGCGGATGGTTGCGTGCATGGAAAGGCGTGCGTTCACGCAATTCATCGGGCACCTTGAAGGTTCTGTGCACGCTTCCCGGATTCGCGGAAAACAGAAAGATGCGGTCACTCATCGCAATGGCTTCACCGATATCATGGGTGACGAGCACGGCTGTCTTTCCGAAGGATTTCAGGGTTTCAAAAACAAGGTCTTCCAGCTTCAACTTGGTTTGGTAATCAAGAGCTGAAAACGGTTCATCAAGCAAAAGGATTTTTGGGTCGACCGCCAGTGTCCGTGCCAGTGCAGCCCTTTGCCTCATTCCTCCCGATAGTTCGCGCGGATATAATTTTCCAGTTTCTCCCAATCCAACGTCACTTAAAAGTTTAAGCGTTTTTATTCTCTCGAGTCCTTCATCTTTTTTAATCAGTTTCAATCCTAATAATATATTTTCTTCTATCGTCTTCCATGGAAATAGATAATCCTGCTGCAGCATATAGCCGATTGAAAGGTCGCTGTTGGCTTTCAGCGGTTTGTTTTCGAGCAGGATCTTTCCTGAAGTGGGGGGAAAGAGCCCGGCGATGATGGAAAGCAGGGTGGTTTTTCCGCAGCCGCTCGGACCTAGAAAAGAGACGAATTCACCTTTTTCAATGTCGAGGGAAATGTCCGCAAGTGCGGTCGCTGCCGTCTGATTTGAAAAATAAGTATGGTGAATGTCTTGGATTTTTAAAAAGCTCATCGGACATCCTCCTTACCTTTTGCTATGTTATTTTGTGACTTCTTCAGCAAAGTCGGTATTGACCAGCTCTTCATGGCTAATACGTGATGGAAGCTCGCCTGCTTCATCCATGATGTTTTGCAGATTGTTCCATTCTTCTTCATCAAGAATGGGATCGGTGGCAAAGGATCCTTGTTCTTTGTAGCGATTGATGACTGTTTCCATCGTCTCGAGATTGGTATCCTCAAAATACGGCTGAATGACTTTGGCAATTTCGGCAGCATCGTTTTCCTGAACCCAATCTTGTGCTTTCTTCAAGGCCCTCGTGAATTTTTCGACAGTCTCTTTGTCTTCTTTCAAATAGCTTTCTTTAGCCATATAAACTGTATATGGAAGATGACCGGACTCAGTGCCGAAAGAAGCGACGATATAGCCTTTTCCTTCTTTTTCAAACACACTGGCCGTTGGTTCGAACAGTTGAACGAAATCACCGGTTCCGGAAGCGAAGGCAGTTGCGACATTCGCGAAATCAATGTTCTGGATGAGGTTCAAATCTTTTTTCGGGTCTATGTTATGTTTTTTCAATACGAACTCTCCGGCCATCTGCGGCATCCCGCCTTTGCGCTGGCCTAGGAATGTAGTGTCTTTCAGCATATCCCAATTGAAGTTGTCAATTTTTTCACGTGAAACAAGAAACGTTCCATCCGTCTGTGTTAATTGAGCGAAGTTGATGACGGGGTCATTCGAGCCTTGTGCCTGAACGTAAATCGATGTTTCGGAGCCAACGAGAGCAATATCCGCGCCATCGGAAAGAAGCGTGGTCATCGTCTTGTCGCCGCCTGCCGTCGTTTTCAAATCAATGCTGAGGCCCTCATCTTTAAAAAAGCCTTTTTCGATCGCGACATATTGCGGTGTATAGAAAAGGGAGCGGGTTACTTCGGCAACCCTTACCTTCGTTGTTTCCTGTTCTTTGTTGCCGCATGCGCCAAGCGGGATCACCAGCACGCACAGAAGTAAAAATACGACACCTGCTTTACACCATTTTTTCAAAATGCCTTCCTCCTTGATATATGGGTATTTTGCCTACATTATCGTATGAACGGAAGAAAAAAATGTGAATGCCTCTCAGGGGATAAAAACAAGCGGATGTTTTACAATAAGAATAAAGAGAAAGGAGAGTGGAAATTGGAGAACGGAACGATTATTTCAAAACAGCGGTTTCCATCACCGCATCCACGAATCCATCTTTATTCAGTTACGTACATATCACAAGGCCTGAAGGTAAAAGGTTTGCTGGCTGAACCGGTTGATGGCGAAATACATGACGCCTTCTTATATTTACGCGGCGGGATTAAAAATGTCGGCAAGGTGAGGCCTGCAAGGATCGTGCAGTATGCTGTAGAAGGTTTCATCGTTTTTGCTCCTTTTTACCGTGGAAATCAAGGCGGGGAGGGGGATGAGGATTTTGGAGGCGAAGATCGATTCGATGCGATATCAGGATTCAATCTTCTTGAACAGCACCCCAGGGTGAACAAGGATCACATTCATATCCTCGGATTCTCCCGTGGCGGCATCATGGCTCTTTGGACTGGGATATACTGCAGGAATGCAGCGTCGATCGTCACATGGGGAGGTGTGTCGGATATGTTTTTAACATATGTCGAACGGGTCGATATGCGTCGAATGATGAAGCGTGTCATCGGCGGAACACCTAAAAAATGCCCGGATCAATATGAATACCGTACTCCATTGTTTGCGATTGAAGACTTGAATGTACCCGTCCTGATCATACATGGTGAAAAAGATGACAATGTCGCCATAGAACACGCATACCGGCTGGAAAAAAGGTTGAAAATGCATGACAAAGAGGTCGAAAGCTGGTATTTCCCTCAATTCACGCATTACTTCCCGCCTGCCGTAAACAGAAAAGTAGTCGAAGATTTAACATCTTGGATGAAAAGTAAAACCGAATAATGATAGAATGAAGGATATACTAAGTATATTGGCAAGAGGAGGAGATACACATGGGCATGCCTATGGAGCTAAATACCATGATCGTTACAAAAGGGAACGAAACCCGTGAAGAAGAAAACATTTTTCGGCTGGCGAAAGCTGGTTACAGGTTATACCCTATCGATATTCCAATCGATGTCCGCAAAACGATCCAATCTGATTCAAGCGGAACAGCCGTTATCCAAAAAATTGAATGGACCAGTGAAAAGACCATCATTACGTACCAACTGCTATCACTGAATTCAACTAACTAAATAGACAAGCGCTTGCCGGGTATCGCCTCCGCTGCAAGCGCTTTTTTTGTTTTGGCGGAATTCGACAGATGCACGGAAAATTCGTGAAAAAAATCCGACTCAAGTAAAACGGGATTTTATCAGCGCGAAATCCCTGGTGGATATTCAATCTTCGAAATGATTGTCACGAAAAGAGTGGTAAAATGGTGTAAAGTGCATGAGGCGGGGTGGTTTGATGATTTTGGTGAGTTCTTGTTTAGCGGGTCTTGAGGTAAGATACAATGGTACTCACAGCTTGGATGATGGAATTATGGCATTGATGAGGGAGAAAAAGGCTATAGCGGTTTGTCCTGAATTGCTTGGCGGTTTTTCGACACCGAGGGAACCTGCTGAGATAGTTGGCGGTGAAGGTGGGGATGTCCTTGATGGAAAAGCGAAGATCATCGAAAAGTCGGGCAGGGATGTAACGGAATTGTACATAAAGGGAGCGAATCTCACGTTATTGAAAGCACAGGAGGTAGGGGCGACGTTAGTCGTTTTAAAAGAAAATAGTCCATCCTGCGGGAGTGCCACGATATATAATGGGGAATTCAAGGGGAAGAAGAAGGACGGGAATGGAGTGACCGCGGCTTTGCTTAGGAGTCATGGGTTCACGGTCATTTCAGAAGAAAGGTTATTCGATTATTTGGATAAAAAATGAGTAATGGCATTTTAGATAGTGCTTTTGAAAGAAGGGGAATACATGGAGGATATCAATCTCTATACTTTGCTATTTTTAGTACTTGCGGGTTTTATTGCCGCATTCATCGATTCCGTAGTGGGCGGGGGCGGGTTAATTTCCATTCCTGCTTTATTGTTCACGGGGATATCGCCTTCAGCGGCACTTGCCACTAACAAGCTGGCGGGTACCATGGGGTCTTTAACGAGTACGATTTCATTCATTCGGGCTGGAAAAGTGGATTTCAAATTCGTCATCAAGTTGTTTCCGATCACCGTGATTGGAGCGGCGTTAGGAGCATACGTTGTACATTTCGTTTCCGCAGAGATATTGAAGCCCCTCATTTTGATCTTGCTGGTCATTGTCGCGATTTATACGTTGGTAAAAAAGGATTGGGGTAAAGATGCAAAGTATAAAGGGCTGACAAGGAAGAAAATGATTCTATTGATAATCATTATATTTGCGATTGGTTTTTATGATGGTTTTCTTGGACCAGGCACAGGTTCCTTTTTATTATTTTCATTTCTGATCATTGGGTTTGATTTTGTCCAGGCAGCCGGGAATGCAAGAATATTGAATTTTGGAAGCAATATTGCCGCACTTATCATTTTTTTATCTATGGGGACCGTCAATTTTGCCTATGGAATCCCGATGGGTCTTGCAATGGTCGCGGGAGCATTGGTAGGAACGAACTTCGCCATTAAGAAAGGTGCTTCCTATGTCCGTATCTTATTCATTTGCGTCACGGTTTTATTGATTGGAAAAAATGTCCTTAATTATTTTCATATTTTTTGATGGAGTGTTCAGCGAATGAATTCCTATTAAAAATGGCCGGGGATACAATGCGTATTTTCGGCCATTTTTAAACAAGGTTTCGCTTCTTCAGGTGTTGGGAAATCAGCTTCCCCGTAGGTTTGCAGTTCGCCATGAAATACTTCTGCATAAAAGGCCAATGCGTCTTTTGCTAATCCTCCTGTTTCGTGTTGACTATCCATTCGGGAGATATTTTTTAAATATGCTTTTATTTCAGTCACCCCTTTACGCCTTGGATACCGCATTTTCACAAGAACGACTTCGTCCCCCTTCATTTCTTTCCCACATTTAACACAATTGGGATCCTTCCCGAACATTACAGCACCTCCAAGGTAATAGATTGACTTCAATGAAACGTTAAATCTCCCCGAACTATCACATATGTATTTAACATTTACAAATCTAAATTGGACTTTGCTTTAATCCTTCGCTAATGAAAATGAAGGCAGCCGTTTCATAATCTGGCTGAATAGAAAAAGCCTGCCGCTTACGTGACAGGCTTTTCTCTCTATTTTATTTTTTATAATGGAAGGGGGGATTTCACTTTGCAATGCGTTAATAGGATATCGACAATCCGCTTTGAAGCGAATCCATCTCCATATGGGTTGGAAGCTGTCGCCATTTTTTTATAGGTTTCTTCATTTGTAAGTAATTCTGAGGCTAGTTGATAAATTCGTTCTTCCTCAATTCCTGCCAATAAAAGGGTACCGGCATCGATTCCTTCCGGACGTTCTGTTGTATCGCGTAACACAAGGACAGGAACGCCAAGTGAGGGAGCTTCTTCTTGCACCCCTCCGGAATCTGTCAATATGAGATGGGCGTGCGCCGCAAAATTATGGAAATCGAGCACCTCAAGCGGCTCTATTAAGTGAAGCCTTTCCGTTTCACCCAAAATCCGGTAAGCAATTTCACGGACAACCGGGTTTTTATGAAGCGGGAAAACAACTTGGATATCCGTGTAATCTTCAAGCAGCCGTTTGACGGAACGGAATATCTCTTCCATTGGTTTTCCGATATTTTCCCTTCTGTGCGCTGTCATCAATAACATGCGATCTCCATTCAAACCAGATAGAATCGGATGTTCATAGTCTTTACGTACTGTTGTTTTCAAAGCATCGATAGCCGTATTGCCAGTAATATGGATACAATCACTCTTTTTATTTTCCAAAATTAGATTCTCTGCCGCCTGATTTGTAGGGGCAAAGTGCAAATCAGCCATGACGCCTGTCAGCTGCCTATTCATCTCTTCAGGATATGGAGAATACTTATTCCCAGTCCGCAGACCAGCTTCAACGTGACCTATCTGTATCTTATTATAGAAGGCTGCCAGGCTGGCGATGAAAGTTGTCGTGGTATCCCCATGTACGAGGACGATATCCGGTTTTATTTCTTTCATGAGCGAACTCAATTTTTCAAGCCCTCGAGTTGTAATCTCTTCTAATGTTTGTCTATCCTTCATCATATCCAAATCGTGATCTGGATTTATTTGAAAACATTGCAAGACTTGGTCGAGCATTTCCCTATGCTGGGCGGTGACCACCACGATGGTTTCTATTTCTTCTGGATGCTTTTTCAGTTCCAAAACGACTGGTGCCATTTTGATAGCCTCTGGTCTTGTACCAAATACGGTCATGACCTTAATACGTTGTTTAGGCATGCTCATTTCCTCCCCTTCTGAATGTCTCCCCCATTATAACGGGAAGTTCATGGGAAATATAAAAACGAAACAATTATTAACAGAATTTTTACAATATTAATAATGACTTTATACTTCTTTAACCTTAAGTTAATATCTGGCATTTACAATATAAAGCAGGAAGTAAGCTAAGCAGAATAGAGGTGATAGGCGAATATGAAAAGCGTCCTGATGATCGTGCAAAACTTTTATCCGGAAATCGGAAGTGCGGGAAATAGAATGAAAAATATATATCTCCATTTGAAAAGAAACGGATTCGAGGTAACGGTCATCACATTGAAGCCGAGTTATCCTAATCAAAGTTTATATCAAGATACAAAGTTTTGGGATGAAGATAGCATTGAAGAAGATGTCATCAGGATTAAGCCGGACAAAGTGAAGAGGTATACAAGCAATATGGGGAAGCGGTTGCTTCATTATCTTGAAGCGATGTGGCTTTTCATTTATACAATCATCCGTCTCGAAAAAAAATATGATTATGTGTTTGCCACGACCCCGCCCATCTTCCCTACATTGGCAGCGTTGATCGCCAAGAAAAAGATGAAGGCGAAACTCATTACCGATGTCAGGGATTTATGGCCGGAATCGTTGATAGGTGTAGGCGTATTCAATAATAAGTGGGTATTGAAAATCGCTTTCTTCCTGGAAAGGAAGCTATATAGGCATTCAGATTTTATCATCATCAATAGTCCTGGTTTCAGGGATTATATCGTTGCAAAGGGAGTCAAGGAAGAGGCCATCCAATTCATCCCCAATTCGCTTACTGCGGATGAGCTGACGTTAAAGAACTTGCTTACACCCGTATCGGAAAAGGTAATCAAGGTCGTTTATGCGGGGAATATCGGACTGGCCCAGGATTTGAAAAAACTGATAGCCGTAGCTGAAAAGCTAAGGGAACATAAACAAATCGAGTTCTCGATGATTGGATATGGATATCGGATATCCGAAGTGGAGAAGGAGATAAGCTCCAGAGGGCTGACTAATATTAAGATGATTAATGCGATGAATCGAAGAGTGACTCTTCATGAAGTTTCAACGTCTCATATTGCCTATGTGAGCTTGGTTGAAAAAGAAGTCTTCAATAAGGTCCTGCCTGGTAAAATCATCGATTATATGTGTGTCGGAAAACCCATTGTCGGTGATGTGGACGGCAGGGCCAAGAAGATGCTAATAGAGGCGAAATGCGGGTTGGTGGCAGAGAGCAGAAATGTTGATGAAATCTGTCAGCATATATTGACAATGGCCTCAGATCCGGCCCTTCGTGAAGAACTGGGAGAAAACGGTCATCGGTATGCTAAACAACATTTTCAATGGTCTAAAAATATTAAAGGTCTCATCAACGTGATGGAAGCGTCAGGCTGAAAAATCCGGAAGTGGAGGACAACATGGCGAAGAAAGTATGTATGTTCGTGTGGAATCACTTTACGAACGATGCGAGGGTTCTAAGAGAATGCACAGCACTTACAGAAGCAGGTTATGAAGTCGATTTAATTGCCATTCATAACTGGAAAATCGAGGGTTTGGCCAAAAAGGAGAAACACCAAAATGGTTTCTCGGTCACTAGGGTGAATAACCGCTGGGAGGCGCTTAATAAGATTCTTAGGATCGTAGGTAAATTGAAGAAAAAGAAGTTTGAAATCGCCCTATTTGCCTTAGTGATCTGGAATACGTTGTGGAATTTGAACTTGATCAACGGCTGGGTGGGGTCGGGAATACTGTTCGGTGCATTTGGACTCCTTGCGCTGGGCACCCTGTTCATCACGAAAACGAAGCTGCCGACACTATTAACGAGGAGTTACATTTTTGGTCAAATGATCTATCATGGCCGGAAAAGGAAATATGATTTCTATCATTCAAATGACTTGAATACGCTCATGCAGGGAGCGATCAGCAGTAAATGGCTGAGAAGGAAAAAGCTTATTTATGACTCGCATGAAGTTCAAACGAGCAGAACGGGATATAATAGCCGAATTTACGGGATGATGGAGAAATTCCTATTAATGTTCGTCGATGAAATGATCGCCGAAAACCATACGAGAGCTAAGTATAACGAAGACTTATATGGTCTGTATCCCAAGGTGGTCCATAACTACCCGATTCCAACCAATCCGGAGGAAAGTACGGCCGTGAATTTGCATGAGCTGCTCGATTTGCCAGAGAATGAACCGATATTGTTATACCAAGGCGGCGTTCAAATGGGAAGAGGGTTAGAGCAATTGGTTGATGCTGTACCGATGATCGAGGGCGGAACGGTAGTTTTTATCGGGGATGGAAGGATCAAGGACGAATTAATGAAGAAAGTGAGCGACATGAATCTGGAGCATCGTGTGAAGTTCCTGCCGAAGGTTCCGGTCGACGAGCTGCTCCATTATACAAAAAATGCGTATTTAGGTTTTCAGATATTGAATAATGTCTGCTTTAATCACTACTCCGCTTCTTCAAATAAATTGTTTGAATACATGATGAGCGGTGTGCCAGTGGTTGCCTGCAGCTTTCCTGAAATTCAAAAGGTTGTCGATACGGAAAAAATCGGTGTATGTGTCGATTCGCATGATCCAAAATCAATTGCCGAAGGTGTCAATTACTTATTGAAGCATCCTGAAAAAAGGGCGGAAATGAGCCAAAACTGCCTGAAGGCGCGACAAAAATACAATTGGAAACAAGAGAAGGAAATCTTTATCGAAATCTATCAAACAGCCTAACAAATTTGAGTGCAGCAGAAAAATAGATAGGAGTGGTTTATATGAAACTTTGTACAATCGGACTAGGTTATATAGGACTTCCAACTTCTTTAATGTTTGCGAAATACGGTGTCGATGTTGTCGGCGTGGATATCCATCCTGAAATTATTTCCAATTTGAATAGCGGCAGGCTCCATATCGAAGAACCTGGATTGGATGAGGTATTAGAAGAAGTGATTGCTTCCAATAAGTTCCGAGCTGCGTTAAGCCCGGAACATGCGGATGTGTTCATCATCGCGGTGCCTACCCCAAATAAAAAGGACATGCACCAATCCTGTGATTTAACACATGTCATGGATGCAACCTCAAACATTCTTCCTTTTATCAAAAAAGGAAATGTCATCATTATCGAATCGACGATAGCGCCAAGAAGCATGGATGATCATATTAAACCGATGATCGAGAGGACGGGCCTTACCATCGGAAAAGACATTTTCCTCGTACATTGTCCGGAACGCGTTTTACCTGGAAGGATTCTTGAAGAGTTGGTTCATAATAACCGTATCGTCGGGGGCATCACCGAAACATGCTCATATAAAGGAAGTCTTGTTTACAAAACCTTCGTTCAAGGGGAGATCATTCAGACCGATGCGAAAACTGCTGAAATGTCCAAACTGATGGAAAACACCTTCAGGGATGTAAATATCGCCCTTGCGAATGAGCTGACGAAAATCTGTTTCGAGCTGGACATCAATGTTTTGGATGTCATATCGATGGCAAACAAACACCCTCGTGTCAATATACACCAACCAGGACCGGGAGTTGGCGGCCATTGTTTAGCGGTCGATCCGTATTTCGTCGTTGCAAAGGCGCCAGAGTATGCGAGAATCATTAAATTGGCCCGTGATACCAACGTATCGATGCCTTATTACATCGTTAATTCCGTAAGGATGATGCTAGAGGGGATCCGGAAGCCAAAAGTAGCTGTTTTCGGTCTAGCATACAAAGGAAATGTAGATGATATTCGTGAAAGTCCCGCCATTGATGTCGTCAATATCTTGATGGGGATGGAAAACATGGATGTAGCCTTGCATGACCCGCATGTCAAATCTGGAAAGATGCCAGTCGTATCAGTGGAAGACGCTGTAATTGATGCCGACTTGATACTTATCCTGACTGACCATGATGAATTTAAACAGATGGATTATGATAAGCTATCGAATCTCATGAGCAATAAATTAGTTCTAGATACACGCAATTGCATTGATGCAACGAAAACAGATATCCCGGTGGCCAACCTGGGCAATATATATCAATACAAAACGGTGTCCATGAAAAAAGACAGGAATAAAGCGATCATCTAAAAACTTGGACAACATCGATAATGGAATAACGATTAAGGGGGCACTGACTATCACAGTGCCCTTTTTCCACTGAAAAAAAGGACCATGCAAGAACGAGGCCCTTTCAGAACGTGGAAACGATCCAGTTGTTTTCAGATCCGCTTCCTGTACGTCAAGCCTCCTCACCGCAAGCATCCTAGGAGAGTCTCGGCTAGCCAATTATTCGAGCGCAGCCGCCATATTTCGGGTTATAAGGCAGTAAATTCGACCACAGATGGCGAATTTCGAGCTGAAAGGCAGTGAATTCGACGGTAGACGCGTATTCGGGTGTAAGGCATGCAGTAAGTTCGAGCGAAGATGCCGTATTTCGTGCTATAAGGCAGTATTTCGACCACAGATGGCGAATTTCGAGCTGTAAGGTAGTAAATTCGACTGAAAGAGCCGTATTTCGGGCTATAAGGCAGTAAATTCGACCACAGATGGCGTATTTCGAGCTGAAAGGCAGTGAATTCGATGGTAGACGCGTATTCGGGTGTAAGGCAGTAAGTTCGAGCGAAGATGCCGTATTTCGTGCTATAAGGCAGTATTTCGACCACAGATGGTGAATTTCGAGCTGTAAGGCAGTGAATTCGACTGAAAGAGCCTTATTTCGTGCTATAAGGCAGTATTTCGACCACAGATGGCGAATTTCGAGCTGAAAGGCAGTGAATTCGACGGTAGATGGCGTATTTCGAGCTGAAAGGCAGTGAATTCGACGGTAGACGCGTATTCGGGTGTAAGGCAGTAAGTTCGAGCGAAGATGCCGTATTTCGGGTTACTTGGTACTTTATTCGACAGTAGACGAGGTATTTCCCTTTCTATGGCACTTAATAAAGTAATCCATAATCATGGTTCGGGAAGTGACGTTTCTTACCGACAAACTGAAAGGACCAAGCAAGAGCTTGGTCCTTTTGTGTACAATTTATTAAGCTGTCGGGCCGCCAAGTTCTTCAATTTCACTTGGAACGCTTTTGAATTTCTTGAAGTTTGCACGGAATTGTGCGGCAAGGTCTGTTGCTGCTTCTTTATAAGCGGCAGGATCTGCCCAAGTCTTGATTGGTTGAAGCACTTCATCAGGAACACCAGGAACATGAAGCGGGATATCCAAACCGAAGATATCATCTTTGATCGTTTCGATGTTCGCTAATTCACCTTCAAGCGCCGCTTGTACCATTGCACGGGTGTAAGCAAGTTTCATACGGCTTCCAGTTCCGTATGCACCGCCAGTCCATCCTGTGTTGACAAGGTATACCTTTGCATTGTGCTCGTCAATTTTATCACCAAGCATCTCAGCATAGCGTGTAGCTGGAAGCGGTAAGAATGGTGAACCGAAGCAAGTGGAGAATGTAGCTTCCGGTGAAGTTACGCCTCTTTCAGTACCAGCCAATTTACTAGTGTATCCGCTTAGGAAGTGGAACATTGCCTGTTCTTTGGAAAGCTTGCTGATTGGAGGCAGAACGCCTGAAGCATCAGCCGTTAAGAAAATGATTGTATTTGGATGTCCTGCAATACTTGGGTTCACGATGTTATCGATTGCTTGCATTTGGTAAGCAGCACGAGTGTTTTCAGTCAATGAACTGTCATCATAGTTTGCTTCACGCGTATCCGGGTCAACAACAACATTTTCCAATACAGCACCAAAACGGATTGCATCGAAAATTTGCGGTTCTTTTTCACGAGAAAGGTTGATCGTTTTTGCATAGCAGCCGCCTTCGATGTTGAATACGCCGTTAGAAGACCAGCCGTGCTCATCATCGCCAATCAATTTACGGCTAGTGTCTGCTGATAAAGTTGTTTTGCCCGTACCGGACAGTCCGAAGAATAAAGCGACGTCCCCTTCACGTCCTACGTTGGCAGAGCAATGCATTGGAAGGATTCCAGCCTCTGGAAGTAAGTAGTTCATGATCGAGAAGATCGATTTTTTCATTTCTCCTGCATATTCCGTTCCGCCGATCAGGATCGTACGGCGTTCAAATGATACGATGATGAACGTTTCGGATGTAGTTCCGTCCACTTCTGGGTCCGCTTTGAAGTTAGGTGCAGAAACGATCGTGAATTCAGCTTCGTGACCTCTCAGTTCCTCTTCGTTTGGACGGATGAACAAAGTATGGGCGAAAAGGTTATGCCAAGCATATTCATTAACAACACGGATGGGAAGACGTGATGATTCGTCTGCACCAGCGAAACCTTTAAAAACAAAAATCTCTTCTTTTGCTTTTAGGTAGTCAACTACTTTATTATATAGTTTATTGAACACATCTTCGGAAATCGGCCGGTTCACTGGACCCCAATCGATTTTATCTTTAACTGATGCTTCTTCCACGATATATTTATCTTTAGGTGAACGACCAGTATATTTGCCAGTTTCAGCTTTTACCGCGCCGGTTGATGTTAAAACGCCTTCATTTCTGCTTAGTACTTTTTCGACCAATTGAGGAACTGATAGTTGAGTTTGCACATTGTTTCCTGTTAATAATTGGTGTAACTCATTAGAAACATCTACAGAATTCATATATGAGGTACCTTCCTTTGTTTGAGTTTTTAGATTACAATTAGTATAACACATTCATTTAATTAGTCTATACTATTTCTTTTAATTTGTGATTATTTTCAGCTAGCCGCATTAATCATTTTAATCCGGCAGGAACCGAGTCAGGATGATCGCATATACTTTCATGAGGAAAAATTTATTTAAATAGGAAGTAAGTAAGTAATAGGAAAGTCAGGGTGTCGTTCCTTTTCGATGTTCAATACTTTATTATTAATGGAAATTTACAATATTCCTATTCGTATTTTGCGTTGTAAACCCCTCTAGGACTTAGTATCAACATGTTTTTTCAAATGAACGCCATTCTGGGTGGAAATGTTCTTTTTAGAAAAGCATTGACAAGTTCCAGCCAGATACGATAATATCTTAAATTGTACGGATTCTCTTATCCCGAGTTGGTGGAGGGACAGGCCCTTTGAAACCCAGCAACCTGCCATATTGAACTTGACTCCAAGATCGATCGCCGAAAATAAAGCGAAGGTCTTCAAGGAATAGTGGTGATGGTGCTAACCTGAGCAAGGTAAAAAACCCTTGAACGATAAGAGTGAAAGGATAGAAGACAGAATTTTAAACCTTTCCTCATTTGCCAGGGAAGGTTTTTGTGTTTTTTATAAGTAATTCTGTGTCTATAGTTGAAACTAATGAGGGAAACGAGTTCCGTAAAAATCAGGCTTATGCCTACAACATACTAACTTCCAAGGAGGAAATATGATGTCAAAGAAACGTCTATTTACTTCTGAATCTGTTACAGAGGGCCATCCGGACAAAATTTGTGATCAGATTTCAGATTCCATTTTAGATGCTATCCTAGCTAAGGATGCAAATGCACGTGTTGCGTGTGAAACTAGTGTAACTACAGGTCTTGTACTTGTTGCTGGTGAAATTACAACGTCCGCTTACGTGGATATCCCGCGTATCGTTCGTGATACGGTTAAAGGAATTGGCTATACACGTGCGAAATACGGTTTCGATGCTGAAACTTGTGCCGTTTTGAGTTCCATTGATGAGCAGTCTGCCGATATCGCAGCTGGTGTCGATAAAGCATTGGAAGCTCGTGAAGGAAACATGTCAGATGAAGAAATCGATGCAATCGGTGCAGGGGACCAAGGTCTTATGTTCGGATTCGCTTGTAATGAAACAGAAGAGCTTATGCCGCTTCCGATTTCATTGGCGCATAAACTTTCATTCCGCTTGGCTCAAGTTCGTAAAGATGAAACTCTTGCTTACCTACGCCCTGATGGTAAAACACAGGTAACCGTGGAATATGATGAGAATAACCGTCCTGTACGTGTAGATACAATCGTCATCTCTACACAGCATGATGCAGAAATTACGCTTGAACAAATTCAAGCCGATCTAAAAGAACATGTGATCAAAGCTGTCGTTCCAGCCGAGTTGATCGATGCAGATACTAAGTACTTCATCAACCCGACTGGCCGTTTCGTAATCGGCGGACCTCAAGGGGATGCTGGTCTTACTGGACGTAAAATCATCGTTGATACTTACGGCGGATACGCTCGTCACGGCGGCGGTGCATTCTCTGGTAAGGATGCTACTAAAGTTGACCGTTCTGCTGCATACGCTGCACGTTACGTTGCGAAAAACATCGTGGCAGCCGGCCTTGCCGATAAAGCGGAAGTTCAATTGGCATACGCAATTGGTGTGGCAGAGCCTGTATCGATCTCCATTGATACGTTCGGAACTGGTACAGTTAGCGAAGAAGTCCTTGTTGACCTAGTTCGCGCAAACTTCGACCTTCGTCCAGCTGGTATCATCAAAATGCTTGACCTTCGTCGCCCAATCTACAAACAAACAGCTGCATACGGACACTTCGGCCGTACAGATGTCGATCTTCCATGGGAACGCACGGACAAAGCAGAAACATTAAAAGCACAAGCGTAATTCATATAAAAAAAGGTGTCCCGTTATTTGCGGGGCACCTTTTTTATGGATTAACTTAGCCGTCTGCGGGAATAATTCAAGAAATCCCAAAGAAATTAAACTTTAAGGGCCATACTCGTGAGCTAGAGCGATTTACTCGTAAGTTTGGAGCAATACTCGTGAATTTGGAGCAAATACTCGTGAGTTTTAGCGAAATACTCGTGAATTTGGAGCAAATACTCGTGAGTTTCAGCGAAATACTCGTGAGTTGCGTTCACGTACTCGTAATTTTCAGTCAAGTGAACGTGCGTTACTTTATTCGTTCCGCCGTTTTATAGTATTGGCCTTTTTCGGCGTATTCGCGTACGATGCGTTCCATATCCTGACGATCTTCTTCATTGATTTCACGGATGACTTTAGCTGGACGTCCGAATGCCAACATATTCGGTGGAATGACTTTGCCTTGGGGAACGAGACTGCCGGCACCGATGAAAGCCCCTTCGCCGATTTCGGCTTCATCAAGTACGATCGATCCCATGCCAATTAAAGCTCCTTTGCGGATTTTACAGCTATGTAATATGACCTGATGTCCAATGGTTACTTCATCCTCGATGATCAATGGATTATTTGGGCTTTGGTGCAGGATGCTGTTATCCTGTATACTGACTTTTTTTCCGATGATGGTTGGGGATACATCACCGCGAATGACGGAATTGAACCAGATTGATGTTTCGTCGCCAATTTTGACATCACCTGTGACGACAGCATTTTCAGCAATATAAGCGCTTTCAGCAATTTCAGGTTCTTTGCCTTTATACGGATAAATAATCATTTTCAATCATTTCCTTTCCGAAGTGAATGTTTTTATGTATTATTTTAATATACCGTATGCAAATACACTTGGCTATTTATAATAGCAATGTACAACTTGTTAGATTTCTTTTTTGTCGAAAATCACGAATATGGTTATAATTTATATATATTATTTCAACTATCATGGATCGTACACAACAAGTGAAAAGTGAAAGGGGGATTTCGAATGTGGAAATGGGAGACAGAAGGAGACGCAAAGGGCGTCATTGTCATCATTCATGGGGCAATGGAACATCACGGGCGTTATAAGTGGATAACACAAATGTGGCTTTCAGCTGGATACCATGTCGTCATGGGCGACCTTCCTGGGCAGGGTATGACTACTCGCGCCTACCGGGGACATATCGATTCCTTTGATGAGTATTTGGACGAAGTGAAAAGCTGGATAGAAGAGGCTTATGAATATTCGTTGCCGGTCTTTTTACTTGGACACAGCATGGGCGGTTTGATTTCGATACGCCTTCTTCAGGAAGAGGAATGGGACATTGCAGGGGTGATTCTTTCTTCTCCTTGCTTGGGCCTCGTGACGAAGCCGCGGAAGTTCCTTACAATGCTCTCGCATGGTTTGAACATCGTTATGCCTCAGTTCAGGGTGGATTCCGGATTGACACCTGAAATGGCGACGAGAAGTGCGGAAATTCGTGAATCCGATAGAAACGATACCTTATATATCACAAAGGTTTCGGTTCGCTGGTATCGCGAGCTTGCACAGGCTATGAAGGATGCTTTTGAAGAGATTCCTGAATTTCAGGATGTTCCGCTTTTGGTGATGCAGGGCGGAGATGACCGAATCGTGAACAAGAAGGCGGTTCGTGAGTGGTTCAATTATAATTTGGCCAGTGAAAAGCAATATAAGGAATGGCCGAAGCTTTATCATGAAATCTTCAATGAACCGGAGCGTGATGATGTATTTCAATATGCGCTGAGTTTTGTTGAAAACCGTTTAAAGATATTAGGGTATGTCGTTTGATTCCGTACATACTTCAGGATAAATGAAAAACTGCCGAAGTTAGCCTTCGGCAGTTTTTTTGGATCAGCCTGCGTTTTTAAGCAATTCGTTCGACTTGATGACCGGTGCCCAGAAAGTAACCGGGTACATAAATTGGTTCAAATGAGGAAGTTCCTTTTTGTTGGATAATGCAGTGGATAGGAGATAAATGGATTTGAAGGTCAAGTCATTGGCGAATAGGTCTAAAAGCGTCGCTTTCATATTCATGATCGCTTCATGGTTTTGGGTGGAAATCATTAAATCGAGCTGTGGCAGGAACTTATCAAAATGATGGTCAAATTGTTTGAGGCCCTCCATGGTTTTTTGTTCTTCTGTCAACGAGTTGAGCGAGCTGACAAAATCCCCGTATTGCTCGCTTGAATCCCTTTTGATTTTTTCAGTCAATATATCCGTCAGTAATGAAGTAGGCAAATGTTCCATTTTCTGCACCCTCTTATCTATTTTCTATCATTATAATCATTAAAGACGAAAAATTCAAAAAGTTAAGATTGGTAATTCTGCTGCCTGCGAGTTCGGATTGAAAAAACACAATTCTTATAGAACGGTGTTCAGACTGTAGATGTTTGTCTACAGTTTTTATGAGGGTTTGTAAAATCACGAGCGTTTTCCACTCTAGGCACTCGCTTTCCGCGGGCGGTCCAGCGCCTGCGGGGTCTCCCCTGGACGCGTTTCGTGTGGAGTCTTGCACACTCGCTCTAATCAAAAATTAGATAAAACCGCTTTTGTCTACAAATGAACACCGTTCGAATAGAACGGTGCCAGATTTATCATCTCTTTTCAATCGCGACAATGAATGGCGGATTGTTTGCTTGGTTGATGAACCCGTATCTCAGGATATGGGCTTTCTGTTGAGGGAAGTTCTCTACATAATCCATCAATGCATCCCGTTCTGCCGATCCCCCTGGATGACCATGGTATATGACGAGGATGATGATGCCTTCAGGCGCCAGCAGTTCGAACAGCTGTTCAATGGCTGATATCGTCGTCTCGGCTTGGGTGATGATTGATTTGTCTCCGCCAGGTAGGTAGCCCAGGTTGAAGATGGCGCCTGTGACCTTTCCGGAATGTTCTTTCCTGATATATTTGCTTAAATGTTCATGCCCATCGTGAATGAGGGTGCAGTGCTCTTGTAAATTCTCGGCGTTCAGTTTTGCCATTGTGGTTTCGATCGCTTCTTTTTGAATATCAAAACTATAGACATGTCCGTCTTTACCTGTAAGTCCTGCAAGAAAGACGGTATCAAAGCCGTTGCCCATCGTGCCATCTATGGTTATATCCCCGGGGCGGACCGCTTTTTCCAGCAGAATCCTGGCGAAAGGCAAAATTCGATCTAGCTTCATGATTGTACCTCCATGTGATGATTTTTCCCCTGCCAGCTGTTGCGGCGTTTCAGTTCGGCGTCAATGGCATTCAGGACATCCCATTTATTGACGCTCCACATTGGACCGATCATCAAATCGATCGGACCATCACCAGTAATGCGGTGAACGATCATTTCTGGAGGGATTATTTCCAGCTGGTCACATACAAGGCTGACATAATCGTCACGGTCAAGAAACTCGAGCAGGCCTTTTTCGTATTGTTTGACCATCGGTGTCCCTTTTAATAGATGAAGTAAATGGATCTTTATCCCCTGCACATCGAGTTTGGCGACTTCACGGGCTGTTTCCATCATCATGCCGTAATCTTCCTGAGGCAGGCCATTGATGATATGGGAGCAGACACGGATGCCGTGCTTGCGCAGTTTATCGACGCCTTCTTTGTAGCAATCGAAGTCATGGGCGCGGTTGATCATCGTTGCGGTCTTTTCATGGACCGTCTGGAGACCCAGCTCGACCCAAAGGTAAGTGCGTTCGTTCAATTCCGCTAAATACTCGACTACATCATCTGGAAGGCAATCCGGGCGTGTCGCGATGGAGAGTCCGACGACACCTTCCTGGGTCAATACACTTTCATATTTCTCGCGAAGCTCTGCCACGGGTGCATGCGTATTCGTGAATGCTTGGAAATAGGCCATATATTTTCCATCTTTCCATTTGTGGTGCATCCGTTCGCTGATTTTTTTAAACTGGACGTCCAAGGGTTCAACCCTGCTGCCAGCGAAGTCACCAGAGCCTGAGGCACTGCAGAAGGTACAGCCGCCATGTGCGACGGTGCCATCACGGTTCGGACAATCAAAACCGCCATCCAGGGCAACTTTAAAGACCTTATGTCCAAAATGTTCTCTCAGGTGGTAATTCCATGTATGATATCGTTTGTTGTCCGTTGCATATATAAACGGGTTTGCTTGATTCAAATCAGCAACCTCCTAAATAAAATAAAGCGCAACATATATTATACAACATTCTCGCAGCTAGGTCTTTTTTTGAAAAATAAGCGTATACTGTATACTTGAAGGCTAAATATTTTGCCGCTATTTCCAGTTTATCTTTGAATGACTATATCCAATCGGGAGCTGATGGACATGACCGGTCAAGTTGAAGAAGCGATCAAACAAATGAAAAAGAAATTAGCCGAAAATAATCAGGTGATCGAAGTAAATGAAGATGGATTCACATACAAAGCCACTTGCACCTTCAATTCACCTGCTTCGGATGAGCAAATTCATTCCTTTGAAAAGAAAACCGGACTGCTTCTGCCTGAGGATTATAAGGAGTTTTTAAAAATAACCAATGGATGCCGTCTGTTCGATAATGTGGAATCAGGCGGGGAAAACGATTTATACAGCTTGGATGATATTATTAATTACACATATGAAAATTCCTACGAGGGATGCTATAAAGTGGCCTGCATTTATCAAGATAATATTGTGATCGATGGGGAAGCCGTCGCCAAAGGCGATAAGGAGTATTTAATGGTAAAAGGCCATATCGATGATTTTGAAGAAGGCGAGAAGCTCCATATGGGCTTTGCCGAATGGATCGAACAGTTCATTTCCCATCAAGGTGAGAAGTTTTGGGATAAAGGTTGATTGCTCAAAAAAAAATGATAATCCTCCCGTTATTTGCTCAAACTAGAAAAGATGATTCCGAATCATCCAAATGAGACGCGAAGGAGAGGGTTTGAAATGGCAACCAGACAATCCGTCGATCATTTTTTAGAGCAATGTGAAGGGGCTCTCCATTTTGCAGAGTTTGAATTTAACGAGGCCTCACGGCAGGAGCATTATGATGATGAACAATTTCAAAATTCGCAAAGGTATATCGAAGAGGCTTTGACGGATATGGAACGATTGTATGCCAGTTCGAATGACCAGCAACGGGAAATGCTTTCGCGGATGAAGCAGCAGTTGAACGAATTGAGGAATGAAATGATTTTACTGCGACATTAAATGGAAGCAGGGGAGCTATGAATGAATAGCTCCCTTTTTTGCACGAATTTTCCTGATTTCGCATATATAATGAAAAACCTGTCGATAATGTTTATGTACGGCTATTGCAATTATCGGTGAAATTGACTAGAATGAAATAAAATCAATATTCTCATAAAGACTATGATGAGGAATAGTAGCGGTTTAAACCAGTAAAGAGAGTTGACGGGTGGTGCAAGTCAACCTGGGACGGTCGCGAACTCGCCTTGGAGTCCCGGGTGTGAATGAATAAGTAATGCCTGGCGTTTTAATCCATGTTACGGATGTTTTAAGCTGGGCGGATTTTAGCTATCGCCAATGTGGGTGGTACCGCGGGAAGATATACATAATCCTCTCGTCCCTATTTTGGGATGAGGGGTTTTTTATTGTTTTTTAAACGGAAATTAGGAGGAAATCATATGAGTTTTGACCATAGAAGCATAGAAACGAAATGGCAAAAGTATTGGGAAGGCAATAAGACATTCAAAACGGGTGAAGATAGCGGCAAACGCAAATTCTACGCGCTGGATATGTTCCCATATCCTTCAGGGGCCGGTCTTCATGTGGGGCACCCGGAAGGTTATACGGCAAGCAACATCCTGGCACGGATGAAACGGGCACAGGGGTATAATGTATTGCATCCGATCGGGTGGGACGCCTTTGGACTTCCGGCAGAGCAATATGCGATCGATACGGGAAATGATCCAGCTGAATTCACGGAGCACAACATCAACACGTTCCGCCGCCAAATCAAAGCCCTTGGTTTTTCTTATGACTGGGATCGTGAAATAAACACGACAGATCCCGACTATTACAAATGGACGCAATGGATTTTCTTGAAATTATATGAAAAGGGCCTTGCCTATATTGATGAAGTGGCCGTTAACTGGTGTCCTGCACTTGGCACGGTATTGGCGAATGAAGAAGTCATCGATGGGAAAAGTGAGCGTGGAGGCCATCCTGTTGAGCGCCGCCCAATGAAACAGTGGATGCTTCGTATCACGGCGTATGCTGACCGTTTAATCGACGATCTGAATGATGTGGATTGGCCGGAAAACATCAAGGATATGCAGCGTAACTGGATTGGCCGTTCCGAGGGAGCGGAGGTTACATTCAATATCGATGGCTTTGATGAAACATTCACGGTGTTCACGACTCGTCCGGATACGTTATTCGGTGCAACATATGCCGTATTGGCACCTGAACATCCGTTTGTCGATAAAATTACGACAGCTGATCAAAGTGCGGTAGTTGAAGCCTATTTGGATGAAGTGAAACATAAAAGCGACTTGGAAAGAACAGACTTGGCAAAGGATAAATCAGGCGTGTTCACGGGGGCTTATGCGATTAACCCGGTAAATGGCGAAAAAATGCCGATCTGGATTGCCGATTATGTGTTGATCAGCTACGGAACAGGAGCAATCATGGCCGTTCCTGCCCATGATGAGCGAGATTATGAATTCGCAGTAAAGTTCGACTTGCCGATCAAGGAAGTCGTAGCTGGCGGAGACGTGACAAGTGAAGCATATACAGGCGATGGACTTCATGTGAATTCGGAATTCCTTGATGGGTTGAATAAGGAAGATGCCATTTCGACCATGATCAAATGGCTGGAAGAAAAAGAAATCGGCACGAAGAAAATAACATACCGCCTTCGCGACTGGTTATTCAGCCGTCAGCGTTACTGGGGTGAACCGATTCCAATCATCCATTGGGAAGACGGCACGATGTCTCCAGTGAAGGAAGAAGAACTTCCATTGATTTTACCGAAAACTACGGACATCAAGCCTTCGGGTACAGGCGAATCACCACTTGCGAACATATCGGAATGGGTGAATGTAACGGATGAAAACGGACGAAAAGGGCGCCGTGAGACGAATACGATGCCACAATGGGCAGGAAGCAGCTGGTACTTCCTTCGTTATATCGATCCGGATAACAAAGAAGCACTTGCCGATCCTGAAAAATTAAAAGAATGGATGCCGGTCGACATTTATATTGGCGGCGCCGAGCATGCGGTGCTTCACTTGCTTTACGCTCGTTTCTGGCATAAATTCCTGTACGATATCGGTGTCGTGCCAACGAAGGAACCGTTCCAGAACCTATTTAACCAAGGGATGATCCTTGGTGAGAATAATGAAAAAATGAGTAAATCCAAAGGGAACGTCGTGAACCCGGATGATATCGTGGAAAGCCATGGTGCCGATACACTTCGCATGTACGAAATGTTCATGGGGCCATTGGATGCTTCGATTGCCTGGTCCACAAACGGATTGGACGGTTCCCGCAGATTCCTTGACCGTATCTGGCGTTTATTAGTCAACGATGACGGGACGATCACAGATAAGATGACAGAGACGGATGACACGGGCAAGCTCGAAAAAGTCTATCATCAAACGGTTAAAAAAGTGACCGAGAACTACGAGGAATTGAAATTCAATACGGCGATTTCACAATTGATGGTATTCATTAATGATGCTTATAAAGCGGATTCGCTTCCTAAGGTGTATATCGAAGGCTTCGTAAAGCTGCTTGCACCAGTTGCACCGCATATCGCCGAGGAGCTTTGGTCTAAACTGGGCCATTCCGAGAGCATCACCTACGGAACATGGCCGGCTTTCGACGAAGCGAAGTTAGTGGATAACGAAGTCGAAATCGTCATCCAAATCAACGGAAAAGTCAAAGCGAAATTAATGGTGCCGACTGACACTACGAGAGAAAAACTGGAAGAAATCGCGATGGGTGATGATTCCATCAAAGAACAAATCGATGGGAAAACCATTCGTAAAGTGATTGCCGTACCAGGCAAATTAGTCAATATCGTCGCAAACTAAATAAAAATGATTGGAAGCTGTCCCGCATATGTTTACTGCGGGGACAGCTTTTTTTTCGTGGCATTGGCTGATTTTAGGAAAAAGGTCATGTTAGGATACTCACCGATTTAACTCTATTAGCGATCAATCTGCCAAATGGACATCTACTATCGTCATGAGAGGAAATCGGAACGTAAATAACTTGCCTAATTGGTTCATGCGAATCATTTTTCAGCTCTTTGGCCAAGGAAATCAAGCATTTGACATAAAAAAGGGAAAAAATTGGTTGATAAAATTTTACAGTGTGATAGTTTGGTATAGTACTATATTTTTTTAACCAATTATTGGAGGGAAAACCGTGAAATTTAAGAATGTGAGTCGAATTACGGCGTTTGCACTAATTTTTGCACTGATTTTCAGCTTGATGGTTCCACTGAATTCTCAAGCAGCAGCTGCAGCACCCATTGAAAATGTAAAAACGATTAAAAATGGGGACACTCTGGACGGAAAGTTTGAAAAACCGGATGTTCAATGGTACCAAATCAGTCCCACAACAGAAGAAGTACAAAAGTTCTCCCATATTGAGTTCGAAGTCAATTCGGACAAAATCTTGAATATCTCCGTATATCAAGATAAAGAAAAAGCAGAAAAAGATGAGAGCAATTATATTGTCTCTGCTTATCCTGATGAAAAAGCTGTAGTCGATTTCCCATATGCATGGGAAGGCACATATTATGTTAAAGTTGAATATTTCGGCGATACGGATGATGAGGGAAATCCCATTCCGGATGCGGAAAATGTAGCTGAATACTCCATCAATGCGCATTCAGTAACATTGCCGCCATCTGCCGGGGACGAAGGGGAGGAGCTTGAATCTTGCCCGGTTGAAGTGAGTGTAAACGATAAGAAAACGGGAGAATCCATGTTAAAAACACTCCGCGTGTTTAGAGATGAAGTTCTTACGAAGTCGTCTGAGGGACGTACCCTTTCCTCTTTATACTATAAAGCTTCGCCATTCCTGGCCCTTCACCTGGCTGGTAATAAAACGGCAAGGGAAGCCGTTTATAATCACTTAGTCGAGATTAAGCCGCTTATTGAGGATCTTAATGAAAATGGAGCAAGCAGTACGGCAGTCATTAGCAATAAGCAGCAAGAAGCGATCAAGGCCTTATTCAAAAAGTCGGCAGACGTTGCTCCGGCCGGATTGAAAAAGGATATGGACGCCATTGCAAAGAAAATCAATCTTGATAAGCTTGCAGGTGAGAGGATCGTCGATATCGCAAGCAAAGCGGGAGTCGAACTTCCTGCTTCGAAAAATGTAAAGAACAAATATATCGTCAAACTTAAACCTGGGAAGTCATTAAGCGCTGTCCAATCCAAGATAAGCGGAAAAGGATATGGAACATTATCGGCACCTAAGCAACAAGAGGTTCTGTATGATGATATGTATGTCGTCGAGTTAAAGAACCAAGCTAAAATGAGCACAGCAGCTCTATCCGGTATCGAAAAACTTCCAGAAGTGGAATATATCGAAGCGGTAAAAACGTACAAAGCACTTTCTTCCGACATTCAATCACCGTATCAATGGTCTTTGAATAACGCCGGCGGGGAAGAAGGCGTAAAGGGAGCGGACATCGATAACGAAAAACTGCAGAACCTTATCAAGAAACGCAATTTAAAAGATACGTTGGTAGCGGTTATCGACACAGGTGTCGATGATTCACTTGCGGATCTACAGAGTGTCGTTGAAATGGAGTCAGGTAAGAATTTCATCGATAAGAAAGAAAAAGCAATCGATGACAATGGACATGGTACACATGTATCCGGAATCATCGCTGCCAAAGCAGATAACGGTTATTCCATGCAAGGAATCAATCCGGCAGCTAAAATCATGCCTGTGAAGGTCTTGGACTCTTCAGGATTTGGAGACAATGAGAAAATTGCACTAGGCATTAAATATGCCGTGGATCATGGTGCAAAGGTCATAAACCTTAGCTTGGGCGGAGAATATAGCAGGACGATTGAATATGCCTTGAAACATGCCGCTGCCAAGAATGTAATGGTTGTCGTGGCAAGCGGTAATGATGGGATGGAAGGTCTTTCTTATCCTGCATCATCAAAATACGCCATATCCGTCGGTGCAACCAATGCCCTTGATTTAGTATCCGATTATTCCAATTATGGATCGAAGTTGGACATGGTCGCACCAGGGACAGCCATCCCAAGCCTTGTGCCTAACGGGAATGTTACTTACATGGATGGTACATCAATGGCAGCTCCCCATGTTGCGGCAGCCACAGCCTTATTATTATCCGGAAACCCTGGGTTGAAAGTGAATGAAGTAAGGGAAATCCTTCATGAGACATCGGAATATGTCGCTTTTGAAGAAGAAGATAATGTAGACCCTTATGAGGACTATGTACCGGAAGATGGCGAAATCATCATACCGGAAGAAGAACTTCCTGTCGGAAAAGATTTAGTCTCTGGATACGGAAGATTGAATGCGTACAGTGCACTTAGTACAGTGGACTTGAATGCTAAAGTCAATCTTGTGATGGATACGCAAACAAAACTGACTGGTTCAGCTAAAAAAGGGTCAGTGATCGAAGTGAAAAGCGGAAGCAAAACGCTTGGTAAAGGAACGGCGTCAGCCAAGGGAACGTTCAGCGTTACGATTCCGGTCCAAAAAGCTGCGCAGCTGCTTACTGTGAATATCTCTGATTCTTCCAAACTATCAGTATCTTCAATCAAAGTATTCGTGAATAAGGGTGTAACCCCTAACAAGCCAACTGTCAAAGCTTTAAGTGACAAAGATACGTATGTAACGGGTCAATCGCAAGCGGACATGAAAATCTCGATCAAAAATAGTGCCAAAAAAGTGATTGGTTCAGGTAACACGGACAGCAAAGGGAATTTCAAAGTGAAAATCAGCAAGCAAAAGGCCGGAACTAAACTTTCAGTCACGGCTACAGACTTAGCGAAACGTGAAAGCAAGGCGGCAACCGTGACGGTTCTCGATAAAACAGCCCCGGATGCACCGAAAGTGAATGAAGTAAGCGATAAAGCAACGAAAGTAACTGGTAAAGCGGAAATCGGTTCAACCGTTACCGTGAAGCACAGCAATAAAAACATCGGAACGGCAAAAGCTGATAGTAAGGGGAACTTCTCCATCAAAATCAGCAAGAAAAAAGCAGGGTCCGCATTATACGTCTCAGCAAAAGACAAAGCGGGCAATACAGGAAAAGCTGCAAAAATAATCGTTAAAGATAAAACGGCTCCAGGATCACCAAAGGTGAATGAAGTAAACGACAAAGCAACAAAAGTAACAGGTAAAGCGGAAATCGGTTCAACCGTTACCGTGAAGCACAGCAATAAAAACATCGGAACGGCAAAAGCTGATAGTAAGGGGAACTTCTCCGTCAAAATCAGCAAGAAAAAAGCAGGGTCCGCATTATACGTCTCAGCAAAAGACAAAGCGGGCAATACAGGAAAAGCAACAAAAGTAACAGTGAAAAAATCAAAATAGTAATTAGAGGTGAAGGCCGTTTAGCTACATGTTAAACGGCCTTTTTTTTGTGAGAAAACGAATGAAAACACCGCTCGATGATATGCGGTGTTTTTGTCATGAGCGTGTCTTGTGCCTGTGCGTTGTCATAGCATGATATCAGATCTGGAGCTTCGTGTTTTAATTCTGAAACCTCATGTACTCGCCGTTCTTACATCATTAACCTGTTCAATAATAAATATCAGGAGGAAATATAATGAAAAAAGGAAGAGTAATAGCATAAGGTATTATTTTAGCTTGCTCAATTGGGTTAGGAACGCTTTCGGTTGAGGCTGGGAATGAGCGTTTGGGGTAACTTCCTGCTTAAATCCAAATCTCTTACTATGTGCTAAAAATGTTAACATTAACAGTTTAATGCATTATAAGAATCAAACTTTTATAAATGATTCCTTATTTTAAATGTATATACCTAGGGCGGGATTTTCGAGGGTCCATATATCCGCCGTTTATTTGATGTCCGAGAGAGCTTGCAATGACTACTGCTGCAAAGAGGAGGAGGATTTTCTTCAATTAAATATCTTCTTTCCGTTTTTTATTTTTAAAGATTACACCCAAATGCCTTTTTCTTCAACCCCCTTTTTTTGGATGTCGAATTAATTGTGACAAACATTAAATGATCGTTTTTAACTAATGTATCAAAGATGAAGTAGATGGTATTAATTTAGAAGTGAAAGACTTGAAATAATTCACTAATATAGATGAGAATAATAAGAGGATGTGAATTTATGGGAGTCAGTTCTTGGGGGACTCTCATATGCTTTTGGATCCGCTAATTCCACCACTTCGATATTGAATTGCTCTTAAAGCATGAGTTTTTATCTAGCTTGATGCAGAATATATGTAGTTCGTCGGGCGGCTAATTGGGATTACTGTAAGGCTAGGGAGATGACTGAAAGGGGAGGTCTTGATGCGGTAAATAGGGCGGAATGAAAAAACAATGCAGGGGCATGTTCGATTTAACTTGCCCCTTTAATTTGTCAGCTCATTTAGTGAATTCACTTCTCAGGAGATAGACCACATCGTATTCCTTCAACTCGTCCATATGTCCTTCCGTATCACCATAAAAATCAGTGGAAAGTGAACGTATGCCTTCATTTCCGCTGGAGTAACATATACTCGCCAATGCAAGCTTGTTTGTGCTGTTTATTATGAGTTTTCCTGCATTTCCCCATACGCTGGAATCCATTTCATCAATGGTTTCAGGATAAGTAAACGTATCCGTACCATCATGGTTTTGAATGCTGACGTTGAACATCGATCGTTTTTGATCATCATCCGTTTTCGATGTCGTAAAAATGATTGTCCCATTCTTTTCAATCCCCGTTGTCATGCGTCCCATTTCAGGTTCGACAAGTTTGCCAAATTCATATTTTTCGACCCAGACGGACATTTCCTTGTATGTATCATCCACACTGAAATCGATAAGAAAGGAATGTTCACTTGAATTCTCCAGGATGGCTTTCTCCCTTGCTGTCAGCTCTGGAACTGAAAGGATATTCTCGGACTTTTGATCATCGGCCTTACAAGCAACTAAGGAAAATGGGAGCAGGGAGAGGATAATGGATAAAATGATTTTTTTCATGATTTTCACCCCTTGAATACTAATGACCTAATTAAATCCAATTCTCGTATATTATAACATTATAATGAAAAACGGAATCGGAATGCGGCAAAAAAGGCAAGCAATCGGAATGCTTGCCTTTTTTCGTATTTAGAAAGGTTGGGAAAGAGCCTTATTGGCAACATCGACGTCATTTTGAAGCAATTGGTTAAGTCGTAAGCAGGATAGAGATTTCTTTCATAAAGGTAGTTGAAAATCTTGGCATGGGTATCGATGGCTCCATTTAAATGTTTCTTAAATACCTTTCGAAGGGAAGGGGTGGCTGTTTCCGTAATCGCCATTGCGTAATTTTTGATCGATGATTTGGCAAAGCCCAGCAATTCCCCGGCAGCGGCGGCCGATGTTTCATCTCTTGATGCATCGTCATCCCTGCCCGTTTTAGGCGTCAACGGGTAAAATTGCAGCAGCTCCATGATATTTTGGGTAAGGGTGTCGATCGTTTGCTTATATATCGTTTTTAGAATGGGGTCTTTTATTTTTGGATAAGCAATTTTAAATTTCATAAGGGCATTGGACTGGGCGGTGACCAACTCATGAAGCTCGAGTGTCTCATGCCAAGCAAGATGTGAATGGGTGGGTTGCATGTAAATTCCTCCTGAACGAATAATCTTGATACATTATTCGTTCAGTGGGCTATAGGTAAGTTGTCTAGTGAAATATTTATGGGAAGATCTGTCCCATCTTCAATTTCCATTAACAGTTTTGAAGGCCATGTTTTATTGATATTGTTCGAGAACAGAGAAGAACTTTTTGGCAAATTGGTAAAAAAGTTTTTCTGATGGAGCCAACTCCCTGTTTTTAGGAGTGATGATGCCGACCGTCCGTTTGACTTCGGGCGTATCGATCGGGACCTTGACAGTGAGTCTTGGAATGACTTCATAAAAGGTACTGTCAGGGAGCAGACTTACTCCGATTCCGGCAGAAACGAGCCCTTTTATGGAATCCATGTCTTCACCTTCCGAGGCGATGTTCGGTGTGAAACCGGCTGCTTTGCACGCTTCGAGAGCGATAGTGTGAAAGATATATCCTTTTGGAAACAAGACGAAGGGATCATTTCTTAAATCACTTAGGCGCACACTCTTCCTATCAGCCAATGGGTGAGTGATTGGCAGTAAAGCGGATATGTTTTCCGTGAACAGGATATGACCCTCGATATCTGGATCGTTTGTCGGGATCGGTCCAAGGAAGGCTAATCCGATTTCGCGATTTTTGACAGCTTCCTTTAAAGAGGAATAAGATCCCTGTCTTAAGTGGAAGCCGATATTCGGCTGCTCATCTTTAAAAGCGGAAATGACGGTAGGCAGTAAATGGGTGGAGAGGCTGGTCGGGAACCCGATTTTAATGCTTCCGTGTTCAGGGTCCAAAAACTCCTCAATTTGATATTTGGCATATTCAATCGCCTGTATCGCCGTTTTGGCATGGATCAAGAAAATTTTACCAATAGGGGTTAACTGGATATTACGGCCGACTTTCTCGAATAAAAGTACGCCAAGCTCATCTTCCAGTCTGGAGATTTGCCGGCTGATTGCTGATTGTGCGATATGCAGGTGCTCTGCGGCTTCTGAGACGTGTTCCCTCTCGGCGACTTCAACAAAATAACGTAATTGTCGTAGTTCCATTTATTCATCCTCCTGCCATTCATCTCAAATTGAGATGGATTCTACTAGAATTATATATTGTTTATATCGATTTGAAAACCTAGAATAAATGTAAGTGACATAACGGTGTAAGAATACGATGGGGGCGATTAATATGACATACAATCAAATACCAAAAGCACAAGGGCTCTACCATCCTGAATTTGAACATGATGCATGTGGAATCGGTTTATACGCTCATTTAAAAGGGCTTGCTACACATGACATCGTCAAACAAGGACTGAATATGCTGTGCCAATTAGATCATCGCGGCGGACAAGGCAGCGATCCCCTTACAGGAGATGGCGCAGGATTAATGGTACAGATTCCTGATGAATATTTCAGGCTGGCATGCCCGGAAATGAATTTGCCGGCAAAAGGACGCTATGGTGTAGGCATGCTCTTTTTCTCTAACAATGATGATGAACGGAATGAAATCGAAGCTCGTTTGAATGCATTTATCGAACAAGAGGGCCAAACGTTATTAGGCTGGAGAACGGTTCCTGTTGATGCAACGAAAATTGGGGAGGTCGGCAAGGAGACATGTCCGACGATCCGCCAAGTATTCATCGGGGCAAGCGTAGAGATTACCGATGATTTAGCTTTTGAGCGTAAATTGTTCGTTATCAGAAAACAAGCTGAAAACTGGGCCCGGGAACGCGGCAATCGTTTTTATTTTGCCAGCCTTTCAAGTGCTACGATCGTATACAAAGGATTGTTGACGCCAGAGCAGGTGGATGCTTTTTATCTTGATCTCCAACAGGAGTCTTTCGTTTCCGCTTTCGCTTTAGTGCATTCCCGCTTCAGTACGAATACTTTTCCTAGCTGGGAACGGGCACATCCAAACCGTTACCTGATCCATAATGGTGAAATCAACACGCTTAGAGGCAATGTGAATTGGATGAAAGCGCGTGAGCAGCAGTTTGTTTCGGAAGCATTCGGGGATGACCTGCAAAAGGTCCTGCCTATTTTGGATATAGACGGCAGTGATTCCTCGATTCTTGATAATGCACTTGAATTCTTCGTGCTTGCCGGGCGTAAACCGGCACATGCGGCGATGATGCTCATTCCTGAACCGTGGACGGAAAATCCGCATATGACGAAGGAAAAGAAAGCATTTTACGAATATCATAGCATGCTCATGGAGCCATGGGATGGACCGACGGCCATATCCTTTACGAATGGCAAGCAAATCGGTGCCATCCTTGATCGAAATGGTTTAAGGCCGGCAAGGTATTATGTAACAAAAGATGATTACATCATTTTCTCCTCTGAAGTCGGCGTGATCGATGTGGAGCCGGAGAATGTATTATATAAAGATCGTTTAAGTCCAGGCAGAATGCTTTTAATAGATTTAGAGGAAGGCCGTATTGTTTCCGATGAAGAGATCAAGTCGGAAATGGCCCAGGAAAATCCATACCAGCAATGGCTGGACGAACAGCTTGTTCAATTAAGTGACGAAGAACCTGTGCTTGAAGGGGAGCCTTTGAGTGATTTATTATTCAGGCAAAAAGCGTTCGGATACACGTATGAAGATGTCCAAAAGTATTTACTGCCGGTCATTAACGAAGGCAAAGATCCACTGGGCAGCATGGGCAATGACATTCCGTTAGCGGTCTTATCAGATCGCCCGCAATCGCTTTTCAACTATTTCAAGCAATCTTTTGCACAGGTAACCAATCCGCCGATCGATTCGCTGCGTGAACAGATCGTCACGTCAACGATGACATTTCTCGGTGCGGAAGGAGATTTGCTGAAGCCGGATGAAACGAACAGCCGCCGCATTCAATTGGATTCGCCTGTTTTGACGCCGGGTCAAATGCAGCAGTTGAAAGAAAATGCCTATCCTGAATTCAGGAGCAAAGTCATTCACACTTTATTTTCAGAAGATTTAGAGAGTGAACTCGATCGCATCTGCCGTGAAGCGGAACAAGCGATCGCTGATGGTGTCAGCCTTTTGATATTATCTGACAAGGATATGAGCAAAGAAAAAGCTGCGATTCCTTCCCTGCTGGCTGCGAGCGCCCTTCATCAAGAGCTGATCCGCCATGGTAACCGTACGAAGGTGAGCATTATCGTTGAATCGGGGGAAGCGAGGGAAGTCCATCATTATGCATCCCTAATCGGGTATGGAGTGGATGCAATTTACCCGTATCTTGCCTATGAAACATATAAGCAGGCGGTATTGGAAGGCAGTTTGGCCACCAGCTACGAAGAAACGGTAAGGAAATATGTAAGCTCTGTGACAGAAGGCATCGTAAAAGTGATGTCGAAAATGGGGATTTCAACGATTCAAAGTTATCGCGGCGCACAAATTTTCGAAGCGGTCGGAATCGGTGCTGATGTGATCGAACGCTATTTCAGCGGTACGGCATCGCAGCTTAGTGGAATCGATTTGGTAACGATCGCAGATGAAGCGTTGATTCGCCATAGGAAAGCTGCAGCCGATTCCCTTGATGAAACGCTTGAAAGCGGAAGTGATTTTCAATGGAGAAAAACAGGGGAACATCATGCTTTCAATCCTAAAACGATCCATACATTACAATGGGCGTGCCGGAAAGGCGATTATAATTTATTTAAGCAATATTCAAACTTGGCGAATGAAGAGAGACTTGGGTTTTTACGGAATTTATTCTCGTTCGATCAAAAACGCCAAAGCATTTCAATAGATGAAGTGGAATCCGTGGAAACCATCGTCAGCCGATTCAAAACGGGCGCGATGTCATTCGGTTCATTGAGTCAGGAAGCACATGAAACATTAGCGATCGCGATGAACCGTTTAGGCGGAAAAAGCAATAGCGGTGAAGGCGGGGAGCATCCTAGCCGTTACCAACTGGATGAAAACGGCGATAATCGCCGCAGCGGTATTAAACAAATTGCGTCCGGCCGTTTTGGAGTGAAAAGCCATTACCTTGTTAATGCCGATGAACTTCAAATCAAAATGGCGCAAGGTGCTAAGCCGGGTGAAGGCGGCCAGCTGCCCGGAAACAAAGTATATCCTTGGGTTGCAGAGGTCCGCGGTTCCACACCGGGTGTCGGCCTGATTTCACCGCCTCCGCATCACGATATCTATTCGATTGAAGATTTGGCACAGCTGATCCATGATTTGAAAAATGCGAACCGTGAGGCCAGGATCAGCGTCAAGCTTGTGTCAAAAGCAGGCGTAGGCACGATCGCAGCCGGCGTGGCCAAAGGAGCCGCAGATGTCATCGTTATCAGCGGGTACGATGGCGGTACGGGTGCATCACCAAAAACGAGTATCAAACATACTGGTCTTCCTTGGGAGCTGGGTCTTGCAGAAGCACACCAAACATTGATGCTGAATGGCCTGCGCAGCCGTGTTGTCCTTGAAACGGATGGGAAGTTAATGACGGGACGCGATGTGGTCATGGCAGCTATCCTTGGAGCGGAAGAATTCGGCTTTGCTACAGCACCGCTTGTGGTCCTAGGCTGTGTCATGATGCGTGCTTGCCATTTGGATACATGTCCTGTCGGGGTAGCTACCCAAAACCCTGAACTTCGCAGCAAATTCACTGGAGATGCGGATCATGTCGTGAATTTCATGCGCTTCATCGCTGAGGAAGTCCGGGAAACGATGGCTGAACTTGGCTTTAGAACACTGGAGGAAATGGTCGGCCGCACTGATGTTTTACAAGTGAGCGAGCGGGCGCAAAACCATTGGAAAGCGAAGCATCTGGACTTGACGACACTTCTTTTCCAACCGGAGGGGATTCGTACGTATCAACTCCCGCAAAACCATAAAATAGAAGAATCTTTGGATATCCGTGAGATTTTACCTGTTGTGGAGCCTGCTTTAAATGACCAAACCCAGGTGGATGTCAGCTTCCCGATTACCAATGTGAACCGTGTGGTCGGAACGATCGTCGGCAGTGAAGTATCCAAACGCTACGGTGAGGAAGGGTTGCCTGAAGATACGATCACACTTCGTTTTACAGGATCGGCGGGCCAGAGCTTCGGTGCGTTCATTCCAAAGGGGATGTCGATGTATTTGACTGGTGATGTGAATGACTATGTTGGGAAAGGTTTATCTGGCGGGAAGATCATTGTCACGGCACCTTCTGGAAATCAGATCGAGGCCGGGGACAATGTAATTGCCGGAAATATCGCCTTATATGGTGCAACAAGCGGCGAGGCCTACATTAATGGGCGTGCGGGAGAAAGATTTGCCGTACGGAACAGTGGAGTCAATGTCGTCGTTGAAGGAATTGGAGACCATGGCTGTGAGTATATGACTGGCGGACGCGTGGTCATTCTGGGAGACGTCGGCAAAAACTTTGCGGCAGGCATGTCAGGCGGCATCGCTTATGTACTTGCTGATGATGCAGAAGAATTCAAGGCATTATGCAATGGCGAAATGACAGAATTCGAGACGCTTGATGATATGGATGATGCCAATGAGGTAAAAGAAATGCTTTACAGCCACCTTCATTATACAGAAAGTGCCAAAGCATCGTATGTACTGGAGAACTGGGAGGATTTCGCAAAGAAATTCGTAAAAGTCATTCCGAAAGATTACAAACGGATGATCAAAAGCATCAATGAGCAGAAGCGTGCAGGGCTATCGGATGAAGAAGCAATCATGAGTGCATTCCAAGCAAATGCCGTTCAAGATAAAAAAATCACTAAACAAGCTGTGATGCAGTAAGGAAGGGGAGAGAAAGATGGGAAAAGCAACAGGATTTATGGATTATCCGCGAGAAAAACCAAAAGACCGGAATCCTCTCACTCGTTTAAATGACTGGAGAGAGTATACTGCTCCTTTCTCTGACGAAAAGTTAAGTACACAGGGAGCGCGGTGTATGGACTGCGCCACCCCTTTCTGCCATATGGGCATGGAATTGAACCGAGTCACTACGGGCTGTCCGATTCATAACCTTATTCCGGAGTGGAATGATTTGGTGTACCGCGGCAGATGGAAAGAAGCATTGGACCGTTTATCGAAAACGAATAATTTCCCTGAATTCACCGGGCGCGTCTGCCCGGCCCCTTGTGAAGGGTCTTGTACGGTAGCGATAAACGATCCTGCCGTTACCATCAAGAACATAGAACGGACCATCATCGATAAAGGATTTGAAAATGGCTGGATAACGCCTCGCATCCCTGAAAGCAGGACCGGCAAGAAAATTGCCATCATCGGTTCGGGCCCGGCAGGAATGGCGAGTGCCGACCAGTTGAATCAAGCGGGTCATTCGGTCACGGTTTATGAGCGCTCAGACCGTGCAGGCGGGCTGTTGACATACGGAATCCCGAACATGAAACTTGAAAAGGATATCGTTGCACGCCGAATCAAATTATTGACCCAGGAAGGCATCGATTTCATTACCAATACAGAAGTAGGCAAAGATATAACAGCTGAAGAACTGCAAGATCAGTATGATGCAGTCATCCTTTGTACAGGTGCCCAAAAGCAGCGTGACCTGGTAATTGAAGGACGCGGGGCATCAGGCATTCACCTTGCAATGGATTACTTGACTACATCGACTAAAAGCCTGTTGGACTCCAATTTTGAAGACGGCAAGTTCATCGACACAAAGGGGAAGGATGTCATCGTCATCGGCGGCGGGGATACAGGAGCTGACTGTGTCGCAACTGCCCTTCGCCAGGGATGTAAGAGCGTCGTACAATTCGGGAAGCATCCAATCCTTCCGACGGCCCGTACATCTGATAATATGTGGCCGGCCTACCCGAATGTCTTTTCCCTTGATTATGCATATGAAGAAGCGGAAGCGAAATTCGGTGCAGATCCGCGTCAATATTCAATCCAAACAAAAAAAATCGTCGCCGATGAAAATGGCAACGTTAAAGAACTGCACACAATCTCCATGGAAAAAATCAAAGGCGATGACGGAATGTACATTTTCAGGGAAGTTCCAGGAACTGAAAAAGTATGGCCTGCACAATTCGTTTTCATCGCAATCGGATTTGAAGGAACGGAAATGCCGCTATTAACTCAATTTGGCGTAGAAACAGTCAATCAAAAAATTGATGCCGTCTATGGCGAATACAGAACGAATGTCGAAGGGGTTTTCGCTGCCGGAGATGCAAGAAGAGGGCAAAGCCTCATCGTTTGGGCAATCAATGAAGGCCGAGAAGTGGCAAGAGAAGTGGACCGCTACTTGATGGGCGCAACCGTATTGCCTTAAACTCAAAAAAAAGAAGTGCCATTATGGCGCTTCTTTTTTTTCTGTGGTGGGAAATATGTACTCACGAGTAAATGCCCGGAATTCACGAGTAAAACGCCGAAACTCACGAGTAAATGCCCGGAATTCACGAGTAAAGCGCCGAAACTCACGAGTAAAGCGCCAAATTCACGAGTGAAACGCCGAAACTCATTTCACGTATAAAGATACCGTATTGATGGTATACAAAATAGGCGAGCAGCATAAATACTGTTCGCCTAATTTACTTTCAGTCAGCTTCTATAGTCAGCTTCTTGAAGAACGCCAAGTGATGTGTGATTCAGTGCATGGACAGCCGCTATTATTTTCTCTGTCTCTACTTCATCTCCTATGGCTTTATGCAATTTTTCTATTAGCTGGGGTTTTGTTAATGGGTTCCCAGGACTTCCTTTAGGTGTATCGATTCGTTTCGATAGTACGTCCCCACTCGTTGTGGTCACGGTCACAATTGTAAATCTTCCCACTGGGAGTGCTGCTTTGGCAGGCTTGATCGTTGCATCCGTCTCCCTATTTACTTTTTGCAAGGATTTTCTCCATGAATGGGGAAGAGGTTTCGATTCAAAAGAAGCAAAGGTCAGGGGCTTGCCTGTTAGCGCGAGCCATACAATATACTCAATCGAAAATCTTCCTTCTTCACCGGTTGAAGGGCTATGGTGAATCAAAGCGGAATCACCATTTGGAGGAAAGCAAACACTCACCGATTCAATATCTTCTTCCGACAAATCGTACGTCTTATGTAAAAAGACAGCTGCATCAGCGCCATGTGCCGCAGCAGAACAAAAAGGGTACTGTTTAAACCATAATCCCGGTGTTACGATCCGCCATGTCTTTCCCCAATTTTCCGTCAAATCGGGAACTCCATTTTCCGCATATACCTCAAAGAATCCATTCTTATCATTCAAAAAGTCGGGGTTGCTATGTAATCCCATCCGAATCCAATCAGCGGAATCCACAGCGTTTTTAGCAGCAATCCCTACATGGAGCGGCTTTATTACAGTGCCAAATTGGAATCGTAAACCCGCCGATTGGGTAGCTGCAAGACTCATGGTTTCAGCTATTAAGCGTGGTGAGTATTCCCGTAAATACGCAACCGCACCAGCTGCAGCTATTACGCCAAGTGTAGCTGTATTATGCCAGCCTTTTGTATAATGATATGGATTCATAGCTTCCCCGAACCGAGCCATGATTTCCACACCAACCACATAGGCAGCTAAAAAACGTTTTCCTGTCATTTCAGGTTCTCCAACTGCTAACAAAGCAGACAAAATGACTGCGCTTGGATGACCTCGTACGTCTGAATGTACATCATCATAATCTAGTAAATGAGCTTGAAAGCCATTGAAGAGTGCGGCCTGGGATCTTGTTGCATGTATGTGGCTTCCAATCAAATAACTCGTCCCATTTCCGCCTTCTTCCAAAATGATTTGCTTTAAAATCGTAATTTCCTTTTCGGATTTCGTTTGATAGGAAACAGCAAGATAATCAAGAAGTCCATCAATTGCAGCTTGTAATACTCCTTCATTTACCAACGGATTGGAATGATAAATCATTTCAGATAACCTTTCCGTGTTCATGCACTTCACTTCCTTTTTTGCCTGGCAGATCCTTCCGTTTCATCTCCCATTTGCCGTAAAAAACGCTGAGTTCGCGGATTAAGAGAATGCTCAATTACTTGTTCTGGGGTGCCTTGTTCGATAATATGTCCGTCTGCCATGAATATGACATGGTCAGCAACTTCCTTGGCAAATTGCATTTCGTGCGTCACGATCACCATTGTGGTATCCTCTTTCGCTAACTCCCGTATGACTTGTAAAACCTCATTAACCAATTCGGGATCTAGAGCGGAGGTAGGTTCATCAAATAAAATGGCATGTGGTTTCACAGCTAATGCTCTAGCGATGCTGACACGCTGCTGTTGCCCGCCGGATAAGGTAGCGGGGTATTGTTGGGCTTGTTTTTCCAAGCCAACCCGTTTCAATAAATCAACGCCGATTTGAATGGCTTCCTCTTTTTTCATTTTTTTGCTGACAAGCAATGCTTCAATCACGTTTCTTAAGGCCGTTTTATTTTTAAAAAGGTTATAGTGTTGGAATACCATCGCTGTTTGCTGTCTTAATTGATAGGCGTCTTTCTCTTTATATTTTTGGGTATCCAATTTTACATCCTTGATTTCGATGGTGCCGCTGTTGGGCTTTTCCAACAAGTTCAGACAGCGTAATAACGTTGATTTTCCAGAACCTGAAGGGCCAATAATGGCGACAACTTCCCCGGTTCTTATTTCCAAGTTAATATCGTTCAATACTTGTTTATCATCAAAATATTTAGATAAGTTTCTTACTTTTATCATATGATCACCTTCTAAGTGGTTTGCTGAGCCAAATTTCCAGGTATTTTTGTATCCAAGAATAAAGAATAACCAATAGCCAGTAAATCAAGCCAACCACCAAATACGTCTCGAAAAAGCGCATGTTAGCGGATGCAATAATTTTTCCCTCTGCAAATAGTTCCGTAATTCCTAATGTAAAGGCAAGGGACGTTTCTTTAATCAAAGATATAAATGTATTCCCTGTTGCGGGCAATGCATTTAAAGCAGCCTGTGGTAATATGATTCGCGAGTAAATCTGCACTCTTTTCATGCCTGTTGCAAGGCCCGCTTCCATCTGCCCTTTGTCCACGGAGTTCAAACCAGCTCGAAAAATTTCTGCTAAATAAGAGGATTCCTTCAAACTGAATCCAATGATTGCCGCCGTCATTGCTTCCATCGTTGACAACGACGGGAATAACTGTGGTAAACCGTAATAAATGATGAATAATTGTACCAATGTTGGCATTCCACGGAATAAAGAGATATATAAGCCTGCCAATTGGGTGATTCCAAAAATATTGCTATTTCTTATCAAGGCTACTACAAGTCCGATTATAATGGCTAAAGCCATCGAAATGATGGCTAAAACCAGAGTGATTGGAATAAATTTTGCGATTTGCAGGGAAATTTCCAACATATATTGTAAATCAAAATTCATAATGCTTTAAAACCTCCGCTATGCTTATTCGCCGGAATTCGTGGTGATGTCTTCACCAAAATATTTATTGGACAGCTTCGCTAATGTACCATCTTCTTTAAGTTTTTTGATTTCTGTCGTGAATTCATCATTTAATTTTTTGCCTTTTTCTGTTTTGGTAAATGGATACCCTACATTTTCATAGGCCACTGGATCGCCAACCAGTTTTAGCGGAAGATCATTTTTCTTTATCTCGGCAACCAGGATTGGGCGGGAATTGATATAGCCATCTACACGGTTGTTAATGGCATCTTGCATCGCACCATCCCGGGTTTCATAAGTTCGTATTTTGATTTCGCCATTTTTATCATATTTTTCTAGGTTTGTGACGTTATTAGACCCCAGCACACCGGAAACGGTTTTGCCTTTAAGATCAGCCAAACCTTTAATATCATCGTTTTTTGTGCTTGATACAATTTGTGCACCATAATAACTATACGGCTCTGTAAAATTAAATTGCTCTTCGCGTTCCGGTGTTATAGCAACGGCATTCGCAACGGTGTCCAGTTTACCTGATCCCAATTGCCCCATTATCCCACTGAAATCAGAAGTGACCCACTCTACCTTGTATCCTAAATTCTTGGCGATGAGTTCTGTAAGTTCTACGTCAAAACCTATTAATTTACCATCCTCTTGATAACCATTTGGATAGCTTTGGCCAGTGGACCCCACTTTAATTGTTTTTTGTTCGGAATCATTGGCCGCATTCTCTTGTTTTGAATTGCCACATGCTGCAAGTACTAATATGAAAAGTAATGCGAGTCCAAGGGAAAGAATTTTTTTCATCGTTATTTGCCTCCTGTTATTAAATGGTTTGATTATGTTTTTCAGTCCAAGCTTGATATTGTCCAGGCTGCAAGATTTTCCTCAAATAAATTGTGAGATGGCCTTTGCCTAAATCTTTTTGCCCGATCTCTTCAAATCCACTTTTTTCGTACATTTCCTTTAGCCATGGATGATTATCCGCGGTTCCGAGCGTAACCGCAGGGGCTCGCAGTTGCTTCTTCAAAATTTCTTCTTCGAGCCATGTCAGCACTTTTTTCCCTATTCCTTGACGCTTATACGCAGGGTTTGTAGCGAACCAGCCTATGTGTGGCAATACGAGCGGGCCAGGATTAGGGCCCCAAGGCAACCGGATCGATACGGTCGAAATAAATGTCCCGTTTTCCTCCAGGACATATACCTTATTTTCGGATATATGCTTTATCGCTTCCTCCCTCGTGGCCGTTGCTGCAGAGAAGTGAATATCCAACTCTCTTATACTCGCATAAGCATCCAATGTTAATTGGAGGAATTTATCCACATCTTCTACACGTACTTCACGAAATGTTTGACTCATCTTGCGCCTCCTATACTCTATCTAGTTAATTCCTCTTCGGGTGGGTGATTCCGTCTTTGAGAACTATCCGCCAGGTGTAAGTGTTTAAAGCTGGGAATATTGGTTGGCCGGTTTATCCAAGCCAAGATTCCCTCGTAATGTGTTGCTTTCATATTCAGTACGGAAAATTCCTTTCGATTGCAGTTCAGGGACAACAAGTTCTACAAAATCCGTTAAAGAATCAGGCAAGAGGGCTGGCATGATATTAAAGCCATCAGCCGCATTTCCATTCACCCAATCTTCAATCTTATCCGCAATCTGCGTTGGTGTTCCAATTGCGATATGATGTCCACGTGATCCTGCAACCCACTGATATGTCTGACGTAACGTCAAATTTTCATTGATCGCCCGTTTAACGATCAAATCATATTTACTTTGGATGCCGTCTACATGTTCTGGCAGCGTAATATCAGCGAACGGTGTATCCAAAGGGATGTTCGAAAAATCCACATTTCCAAAATATCTTCCCATAACAGCCAATCCTATTTCGGGAATGATCAGCTCCTGCAATGCCTCGTACTTTTCTTTGGCTTCCTTCTCGGTCTGTCCCACAATCGGGAACAACCCTGGCATGATGCTCAAGCTGTTTTTCCCCCGATTGAAAGCGGCCAATTGACCTTTTAATTCATGGTAAAATGAAACCGCGTCCTCCTTGTTCTCCTGGGCAGTAAAGACGATCTCTGCGTGCTTTGCTGCAAGCAATTGCCCAGGGCCAGAAGAGCCTGCTTGTACAATGACCGGATGCCCCTGGGGGGAGCGGGAAATATTTAATGGTCCTTTTACATTGAAAAACTCACCTTGGTGATTGATTTCATGAAACTTGCTTTCATCAATGAATTGGCCTGTTTCTTTATCGATGACCAATGTATCGTCTTCCCATGAGTCCCACAATTTCTTGGTAACTTCAACAAATTCAGCCGCCCTTTTATAACGGAGTCCATGTTCTAAATGTTCTGATTTATTGAAGTTTACTGCAGTGGAGGCAAGGGACGTCGTGACTACGTTCCATCCAGCGCGGCCGGAGGTAATATGGTCTAAAGAAGCAAATTTCCTAGCAACATTAAAGGGTTCTTCGTAAGTGGTGGAGGCCGTTGAAACCAAACCAATATTGGAAGTCGCCGAGGCTAGATAAGATAACAAGGTCAATGGCTCGAATCGAGTCAGAATATTAGGATGCGAGTCCTTTCCAACTGACAGACTATCTGCCAAAAATAATAAGTCAAATAAACCTTTTTCGGCAGTCTGGGCCAAACCTTTAAAATAATCGATGCTCATATTACCTTTCGGGTTGGCGTTAGGATGTCTCCAGGAAGCAACGTGATGTCCTGTTCCGGCCAAAAATACACCAAGCTTTACTGTTTTCTTTTTCATGTGTCAATTGCTCCTTTATGTCTTCACTTTTAAACGCAGGGGATTTATAATGGTAATATCCTTACTGGTTTACTATGAATTAATGCTGAAATAAAACCCGCTTCAGTTTAGAAGAGGGTTTCTTCCGACTATATATTTCCTTACTTGTTTTCTACTAAATTGAATCCTTTTTCGGGTTGATACGTTAATATAATATAGAAATTAAATCAAATGGTAGCATCTTATATAATAAATTGTCAATGTTAAATATTCGGAATATACACATTTATCATTTCCGGAAAACATTGTTATGGTGCTTATGACTCGACCTAAATTAGAGCTCAGTCTTTATACGTTAATCAAATAGCTTATTTGAAAGCTGTTTCAATTGATATTCCTTGGCTATTAGCTTTCGTTCTTTACTATTCGGATTTTTAAGGAGATGGACAACCGTTGACCATGAGCAATGTAGAATTGGAAAATTATTTATTGGAATTCAGACGCGATCTTCATATGACACCTGAATTATCAAACCAAGAATTTGAAACGACTAAAAAAATTAAAGAAGCGCTTCAAACTCAAGATATCAAGATACTTGATTTCCCATTGAAAACTGGTGTCGTAGCTGAGATAAAAGGGAGTAAGCCGGGACCTACGATAGCTCTTCGCTCCGATATTGATGCTTTACCAATTTTAGAGCAATCTGAGGTGGATTTTCCTTCAAGGCACAGCGGCGTGATGCATGCATGTGGTCATGATTTTCACACTTCCGTCATTTTGGGGACTGCTTTTTTATTAAAAAAAGAAGAAAGAGATCTATCCGGAACGATTCGCTTGATTTTTCAGCCTGCGGAGGAAACGGGGCATGGTGCAAGTGCTTTAATGGAAACCGGTGTGCTGGATGATGTGGATGTGATTTTTGGCCTTCATAATGATCCGACATTGCAAGTTGGGGAGTTAGGGACAAAACATGGAGCTCTGACAGCGGGAGTCGATCGCTTTGAAGTGCATGTTAAAGCAACTGGTTCTCATGCGGCCAAACCGGAAGAGGGTAATGATCCGATTATCATAACAGGACATATTATCTCAACGTTGCAAACCATCATCAGCCGCAATGTGGCGCCTAAAGAGTCCGCGGTTTTGAGCATCACCCAAATTCATAGCGGCTCAACGTGGAACGTTATCCCGGATAGTGCATATATGGAAGGAACCGTCCGCACCTTCAGTAAAACTCAACGAGAGTTCATTCAGAAACGTATGAAACAGGTCCTGCACGGTATTAGTGAAACATTCAATGCAAATGTTGAATTATCATGGCATCCTGGCCCGCCATCAGTTGATAATACGCCTGAATGGGCAGATTTGGCGCTTCAGGTTGGAGACACAGCAGGTTACACGACAAAAACCTTGGAAGCTAGTTCAATAGGGGAAGACTTCGCTTTTTACCAAGAAAAAATTCCAGGTGCTTTCGTAATGATAGGGTCGGGCGGTCCTTATGACCTGCATCATCCTAAGTTTATAGTAGATGAAAAAGCACTTTTTCCAGCTGCTTCTTATTTCCGCTTATTGGCTTTAGAAGCGTTAAAAAAAATTCCTGAATGAAATATTAGAAGCGAGGGAGGTCCAGTCATCAAAACTTATCCATTGAATGAGTCGGATCGTGATTTAATAGAAGCTGCAAGTGCAAAAATTAGAGATCTTTACGAGGAAAATAGGCATCATGTTGGCGCTGCATTAAAAACGAGTTCAGGAAAAAAGTTGCTGCCGTACATATTGAAGCATATATTGGCCGGGTTACTGTATGTGCAGAAGCCATTGCGATCGGCAAGGCGATATCGGACGGGGAAAAGGGATTCGATACCATCGTGGCGGTTAAGCATCCCTTTTCCGATGATGAAGAAAGAGCTTTAAAAGTGGTTAGCCCGTGTGGGATGTTCGGGAATTAATCTCGGATTATGCAAAAGAGTGCTTTGTCATCCTGAATATTAATGGGGAAACGGTAAGACGAAGATCGGTGAATTACTGCCGTATAAATACACGAGGGATTCATGATAAATGCAATGGAAAACAACACGCTTACGGGAATCCTAAGCGTGTAAGTGTATTATTTCATACAGATGGCAAGTATTGTTCACAGATGGTGATATCATCGTCTTCTAGAACATAAGGATGTGTTTCCAGCAAAATGGTTTTCAGGTATTCTGGCATCCTCTCACCTTTGTACGCACAAATTAATGGAAATGACAGCAGATTTACAGCTTTGTCTACTGTTCTCTCAAATTCCTCTATGATATGCAGGGGCTCTTCCAAGGTTGCCCATTCCACATGTGCCCATGATCGGAAAGAGATTTTATTTTCGACATAGGGCTGAACCGTTTTATTAAAGTATTCTTCGATTGCAGGAGGATGATAACTGCCGCTTGAGCAATAGAAATCGAAGTTGTTCACAAAGTGAAGGAGCTTCATTTGATCTTTTGTTAACCGAGTGCTTAGTTCTTTATGGATAAGGGGGTAAATACGGTCATTTTCAACAAGAATGACGTAATCCCCCGCCATGATGCCATCTTGGATATAACTTAAAACTTGTTTAATGTAATTTTCCATTTCATTATAGGAATATAGCACATGAACATTTTTTTGGTCTTCGAACAACTGATTCATTTTGCTTTTCAATATATCAATCCTTCTTTCATGTATCGTTTCCATTATACTAGAATTCCATAGCAGGACTAAATGAGAGTTTTTTAACAAGGGCAAAAAGCAATCCTTCTCCATTGAAGGATTGCTTTTCCGTTTTATTTCAGCCGTCCGATCAGGTCGGTCATTTTATCCAAAGTGGTTATGTTCTGGTTGCATTTCATGCTGTCCAGACAAATATAATTCCCTTTTTTAATGAATGTCCCTTGGACGGTTCCTTTTGTTTCAGACATGAACATCCCTACTTCTTCAAAGCGGCTGCATATGGCACAGATCCCTTTTTTGTTGGCAGGTTTAATGGTTCCATGCAATCCGGTGAGTTTATGATGATGGGGGGCAATGATGAATTTCTTTCCGGATCCGACATCATCCCAACCCAGGTATGAAATCTCTCTCAAATCGATGTTTTCCAACAAAGGGGTTTTTAATTTCTTTGCTTTAGGAAATAGTTTTTTTATCGTTTTTTCGGTTACTTCTTTAAATGGGATCACAAATGGCTTCACCTGTAGTAGAAAGGCTTCGGCTTGTGCGGGATCTTTGATGGTATCCACTGGATCCAGCAGTTGTTTTTGCTCTTCGCTCAAGTCACTGAATAAGCTTAGTACCCTTTCTTTGGCGACTGTTTTCAGGGTGTTGATCACATCCTTATCGTTGGCAGTCGCGTGTCCATTTATGAGAATTTGTGTTTGGGATTTTATGAAGTTATACTGCTCGCTCCTGATAAAAGGTTCCATTTTCTTCACTCCTGTTTCTTCAAGTGTTACCGTTTCTCTTTACTTTACATAAATTGCATCTGCTTTAAAAGGGGGGAAACGACTAAGAAACATACTCGGCATACAAATAGCACTGATATTATTATCAGTGCTACCCGTGTAATCCTATTTAGAATATACGATTTTCTTGATGGTTTCCGCGGAGAGAAAATGTTCCTCGGCTAATTGATGGATGGAATGCCCGTCTTTGAAAGCGTATTTTATAGAGGCATTTCGGTCATCGATCAATTCCCTTGATCCCGAACGGGTTCCCCATTTGTGATGGGCTTTTTCGGGTTTAGGGATATATATGGTTTCACCTTGCACATACTTTTGAATTTCAACGATCAGCTTTTCAGGTAAAACGGCCGTCGCTTTTACATACTTCATTTCTGCCAGCCCCTTATTCTTTATTAAGAATGAAATAAGGTGCAAAGCCGAATATTAGAAATGATAAGGCGGGCGATTAAATTTAGCTTAATTCAACCCCATGCAAAGTATCGCCTCCAATACTAGGCTTTGCATGAGACGCTGCAGAAGGTGGCATTAACATTCGTATTGCCATCTTTACACCTCCCCTTTGTGTTTCTAAGAACACGTGTTGTTCTTATTATAAAATAGAATAGGGTGAGTTGCCAAACTTTTTCCAATGTTAAAGCTGAATCGGCGGGCTGATTGTTTGATAATGTTCTGAGTCCATGAAATAATTTGGAGGGAAACCAAACTAAACATTATGGGAGCTGACTTTATGAAAGTATTCGTAGTTGGGGCAAATGGGCAGATCGGTAAACATCTTGTAGATTTATTAAAAGACAGCCCGGATCATAGTGTACGGGCAATGGTTCGCAAAGAAGAACAAAGTGAGCATTTAAAGAAAAATGGAATTGAATCTGCAGTCGTCAGTTTAACTGGATCAGTGGATGAGATTGCGAATGCGGCAAAAGGCTGCGATGCCATCGTGTTCACAGCAGGGTCCGGAGGTAGCACCGGTGCTGATCAAACGCTGTTGATTGATCTGGATGGTGCAGTTAAAACGATTGAAGCGGCAGAAAACCTGGGAATCGACCGATTCATCATGGTGAGTGCTTTTCAGGCCAATAATCGCGAAAACTGGAATGAAGCGATCAAACCGTATTATGTGGCCAAGCACTATGCGGATAGGGCATTGTTACAAAGCGATTTAAATTATACGATCATTCGGCCTGGCGGTCTGGTTAATGAACCGGGAACGGGCAAAGTGACCGCCGCCGAGGAATTGGAAAGAGGCTCGATTGCCCGTGAAGATGTGGCTCGAACGATTCTTGCTTCATTGACCGATGAAAATACCTATAAGCGTTCATTTGATTTAATCTCTGGCGATACTGCAATCGCGGAAGCCTTGAGGGAAATTTAACGTAAAATAGGGGCAGGGCCACTCAGGGGGAGTGGACTCTGCTTATTTAATTCCTTCGATATGCTTGATGACCTTCGCTGGGTTTCCACCGACAACAACGCCTTCAGGAACATCCTTTGTTACGACGGCCCCTGAGGCGACAACGGAATGACTCCCTATTGTAACGCCAGGATTGATGATGGCCCTTCCTCCAATCCATACATGATCCCCTATCGTAACCGGTTTTCCGTATTCCACTCCAGAACTGCGTTCAAAGGGATCCAGCGGATGTGTAGCTGTATAGATATGCACTCCGGGAGCCAACATGCAGTCCCTGCCAATTTTCACTTCGCAAACATCCAAAATGACACAATCAAAATTAGCATAAAAGTTTTCCCCGACAGAAATATTGTATCCATAGTCACAACGGAAGGTGGGTTCAATATATACATTTAGCCCAGTGGAACCTAAAAGCCGTTTCAGCAGTGCGGTCCGTTCATCCCCCTCGCTTTCCGTTGTCTGATTGTATGACCGGGTCAACTTTCTGGCATTTTCCCTATCTCTGATTAATTCCGGATCAGCGGCGATGTAAGGTTTCCCGCTCACCATCTTTTCTTTTTCATTATTCATGTATGCGCCTCCTGTTTCTTTTTTTATATAGTTTGAAAAAATATCTGAATATTAAAACATTTTTCCTGCAAAATAAATTGCAGTACTTTTTACTCAACTTTTCTGTTGAATCTAAATGCCTCTCTCGTTTTTTAAAAAAGAAGTTAGAAAAGAAAGATTTTTCCGAATAATGAATGAAATAGCTTTGACAAACGTTCCGCCGGATTTTATAGTAAGAAGAGTTATGGATGATTCATAGTTTCATGAAGGTCCATTTTAACAGATCAGTAGAATGGTTCGAAGTTCATGTCATTTTTTTTCGGAAATTGTGGACAACTCTTTTCTTGGTTAAGATAATCACAAAACAATGGAGGGCTCTATATGTCACAGAAAGCACCGCTGTCTTTTGTCATTGTAACAGGATTAATGCTTTTTGCTTTATTTTTTGGTGCAGGAAACTTAATTTTCCCTGCCATGCTCGGTCAATCCGCGGGGACCAATTTATGGTCGGCCAGTTTAGGATTCATCATTACTGGTGTTGGACTGCCATTCATTACAATATTGGCCTTTGGTTTTTCAGGAAAAAATGATGTTCAATCGCTTGTAAGCAGGGCACACCCGTTATTCGGCATCATTTTCACCGTCGTTCTTTATTTATCATTGGGACCGCTTTTCGCACTTCCCAGAACGGGGAGTGTATCCTACGAAATAGGGATTAAACCTTTCCTATCTAATGATGTCGGTTTTTTACCATTGCTGATATTCACGATCATATATTTTGGAATTGCCTGTTTTTTATCCATCAATCCATCAAAAATGCTAGATATCGTCGGAAAAATATTAACACCCTTATTATTGATTTTCATCGGGATTCTTATTGTGGTAGCGGTTATTAATCCAATGGGTGAAATCCAGTCACCAGTGGCAGATTATTCAGATAATTCTTTCTTCAAGGGATTTAAAGAAGGATATTTGACCATGGATACGCTAGCCGCATTTGCATTTGGGATCATTGTCATCAATGCGATCAAAGATAAAGGGATAACATCAAGAAAAGAAGTGTTAGGCTTCTGTCTGAAAGCCGGCTTAATAGCTGCCACCTTGTTGGTGATCGTTTATACGTCCTTAGTATATGTCGGGGCAACAAGTGTGGAAAAACTCGGTCAACTGGGTAATGGCGGAGACGTTTTGGCTCAAGCCTCGAATCATTTTTTCGGACAGGGTGGTGCCGTGTTGTTAGGGTTGATTGTGATCGCTGCTTGCCTGACGACAAGCATTGGTTTGATAACGGCTTGTGCTACGTATTTCAATAAAATACTGCCTGCCGTATCGTATAAATCATATGTCGTCATCTTCTCCGTTTTCAGTGCGGCTGTTGCCAATGTAGGTTTGACCAAGCTGATTTCCATTACAGTGCCTGTGTTAACTGCGCTTTATCCCGTGGCGATCGTTTTGATCGTTCTTACGTTCTTCCATTCCTTATTCAAAGGGAAATCGGAGGTATATTTAGGAAGCTTATTATTAACGGCCATCATCAGCATAATGGATGGAATAGTGGCATCAGGCATTAAACTGGATGCCGTTTCGGACCTTTTCACTCAATACCTTCCACTATATAGTGTAGGGGTGGGCTGGGTGATTCCTGCCATCATCGGCGGTGTATTGGGCTATATGGTATACCTATTGAAAGGTGACCCTAAGGAAGCCTATTAAGGGATATCAGAATGAACCTCGAATAACGTTGATTTCCACTCCAGGCACTCGCTTTCCGCGGGCGGACCGGGAGCCTCCTCGGCGCTCTTTGCGCCTGTGGGGTCTCCCTTGGCCGCGCTTTTCCGCAGGAGTCTTGTACCTTCCGTTCCAATCAACTGGATTGTCTTTAAAGAAAAAACTGTAGTCGGTTTCATCTTTAAGCTTGATTAAGACAGGGTTACACTTTCGTTTTTTATTGTTTTATGAACCCTTGTTGGATTGAAGAAATTTGCGACACTCCTGCCGAATATCTGGCTAGCCAGACCCCACAGCCGCTTGCGGTGAGGAGGCTTGGCAGACAGTCGGCGGAAAGGGAGCGGATTTCAGATATCAAGCTGGAACGTCTTTTTCATAAAAAGCTGACGCGAACTAGTTCTATATGGTTTTTTATTGTTTTATGAAACTCTTATTGTATGGAAGAAAGCTGCGACACTCAGTTTGTTTTGAGGAGTTTTGGTTAGAGTAAGGAACGGATTTCTGAAATGAAAAACTCACTTTACTCCGGGTTTATCTACAGTCGGGGAGCTGTCTTGATGACAGCTCCTTTTCTTAGTGTTTGTTTTTAATGGGAAAGAGCCTTAAAATGTTCAGAAAGGGGTGTAGGAACATAATGATCAATCGATTACCAACAGAAATAGCAAATATATTACAAGCAAGCAAAAAGAATCCTGCTCAATTTGAGGAATTGATCAGGAGCGGCGGATATCTCCCTCCCGAGATGGAGTTGATGGTGGATGCCATCACGGCCTTGAGCATGGGGAAGAATATCCTTTTGAAGGGTCCGACAGGGGCTGGAAAGACAAAGTTTGCCGAGACTTTATCGAACTTATTCAATCAGCCGATGTTCAGCGTCAACTGCTCAGTCGACTTGGATGCAGAAAGCTTATTGGGCTTCAAGACGCTGGCTTACAAAGAGGAAAAACAAGTGATAGAATTCGTACCTGGACCAGTGACCAATTCGATGAATCACGGTCACTTCTTATATATAGATGAAATCAACATGGCAAAACCGGAGACTCTGCCGCTTATCAATGGTGTGCTTGATTACAGAAGGACAATAACGAATCCGTTCACGAATGAAGTGATAACGGCAAAAGAGGGCTTTAATGTGATTGCTGCAATCAACGAAGGGTATGTCGGGACAGTGCCGCTGAACGAAGCACTAAAAAATAGGTTTGTCATCATTGAAGTTCCTTATATCGAAGGGGAGCAGTTAAAGCAATTGATAGAAACCAATACAAAGCTGAAGGACCCAAGAAGTATTGATTTGTTCGTTAAACTGTCGAGTGATTTGATAAATGCCGTGAATCAAGGGAAGGTGGCTGAAGATGCGGCGTCGATCAGGGCTTTGCTTGATGCTTGCGATCTGAGTGTGTTAATCCCGCCGAAACGGGCGATCCTTCGTTCCATTGTGGATAAGTTGGACGAGGAACGGGAGCGTGAGTTCGTGAAGAACTTGGCTGACACATTATTCTAACTAGGAGAATGCCTCATGAAGTATATCCGGTTCAATGATTCAATAATAGATACGGCACTTTTTTTACAGCTTCAGGATCTCTCGACTGTTTTATCCGGCATTCCTGAGCTGGAATTCGAATACAATTATGGCTCCTTCATTGATCTGATCGAGAATAAGGTCACTGCCAGCCACTTTTGGGAAAATGGCAATAAGGAAGTGAAGGAAGCAGGGCTGAAAACGGACGTGCTTCTTAGAACGATAGGCACGCTGCATCATACAACAATCCGGAGCATGAAGGAGTACCAGGACAGCATCGGGGAAAGTTCACTTCCGAAGTTTGCAGCGCAATTATTCGCTTTGCTGGAAGATTTGCGATTGGAAGAATTGGTGAAGAAAGAAAGACCAGGCACGAAAAAATGGTTTTCGGTAAGGGGGGCTTACCTTAAACAATATTTCGAAAGCCAATTGGCGACGAATGTCACAAGAAGTTTCGCACTGGATGAATTATATTGCCTCATATATTTACTGCTTCAATCCGACAGGCCGGATCCGATTTTTCCGAGAGCCAACGAAAGGCAGCTGGAAGAACTGGAGAAACTGAAACCGTTCATCCATTCGGTCTTTGATGCCACTAAAACCAGTGATATCACGAGGATTTGCGAGCAAATCGTTTTCCGTGTGAACGATGGGTACGAAGATACGATGAATGAATATTTCATTTTCCCCATTGCAAGTGTGGAAAAGTATAAAGCAAATACCTTATTTGATGAACTAACTAGAAATGATGAACTGTTGAACGATGATACAGATGATGCAGACGAAGAAAAAAGTGAGTTCATTGATGAAAAATTTTCGACTTGGCATCGGGAGAACAAGAACGGTGAAAGTAATTCGACGTTTCTCCAATTTGAATTGGAGCAGGGAACGAAAACAAGCCTGATGGGCGGAGGTGCCCGGGAAGCGGAAGATGCCGACCAAGCACTGGCTTCGATCCAGGGTTCATCAGGGGAAAGTCAACAAAAGGAATACAATCAGCAAGAAACGCTGGAGAAGAAACAAACCAATATGGGCAAAAGCGGTGAACATCCATTTGGTGAAGAAAATAAAGACGTCGTTCAGGTAATCAAAGAAGCCAAAGTACCAACACTTATGGAAGAGAAACGCTACCGAGAGTTTGTTGCGGATATCGAACCGTTCAAGAGGAAACTCTCCAGTACCATTGAAAAGACGCTGGAAAATAAAAAGAACGCACCAAGAAAAGATTTGGTTTTTGGCCGTTTATCAAAGAAATTACTGCCGCTTGTATTTGAAGAAAATCCAAGGGTCTTTTATAAAAAGAACCAGGATTCCAATGAAATGGATGCGGTATTCACATTGCTTATCGATTGCTCGGCTTCCATGCACAACAAAATGGATGAAACGAAACGAGGGGTCGTCCTGTTTCATGAAGTGCTGAAGAAATTAAGGATCCCCCACTCGATCGTGGGTTTCTGGGAAGATGCCAATGAAGTGAGGGAAGGATATCAGCCAAACTACTTCCATGTGATCCAGTCCCATTCCGATTCTCTTTATCTAAACTCAGGAGCTAAAATCATGCAGCTTGAGCCAGAGGAAGACAACCGCGACGGATACAGTATCAGGGTTGCCACAATGGAATTGGAAAAAAGGCGCGAAAAAAACCGTTTCTTGCTCGTATTTTCCGATGGTGAGCCGGCGGCAAGCGATTATGATCAAAATGGAATTGTCGATACACACCTTGCTGTTTCGGAAGCCAGGAAAAAGGGCATCGAAGTCATCGGCCTGTTTTTAGCGGATGGAGGCATCGATGAGAGTGAAGAGATGACGATGAAAAACATCTATGGCAAAGAACGCCTGATGATTCCGAGTGTAGCTGAATTGCCAGAGCAATTTACACCGCTGTTAAAAAAATTGCTGCTGAAGACCATTTAAGAAATATGTAGATAAACACGCAGTAGGATTCAAGTTTTGGATCTTACTGTTTTTTTTTGGCTTTGTCAGCTATTGGTGGAAACTTAAAATGAACGTCGAATGGGATTTCTTTTGTCGTGATTGGGGTAAACCATAGATGAGGAAGTGATCATTTTGATGAATGTACTTTTTATGCTGCTTTATTTTATAATCATTGTTCTTGTAATTGAAATATCGGTCACCTTGATGAAATTGACTGGATTAAAAGGCACAGTGGCAAGATTTCAGGTTATTTCCATGCTGACGGGCACTGGTTTTACAACTGACGAGTCAAAATCCATTATCGATCACCCCGTTCGAAGGAAAATAAGCATGTTCTTAATTTTATTTGGTGCATTCTCGCTTGCTGTCATCATTTCATCGATCAGTACATTGCTTACAGATGATCTGCGTTTGATGGAGTTAAGCATCATTATTGGAATCCTGCTGGTTTTAACCATTTTAGTGAAGGTTCCATTTTTGAATAATAGATTATCGAATAAGATGAAAAGTGAAATGTACAATCATTATGAATTATGGGAACACCCGATAGAAGAGGTCTTATTTTTAGAAGATGAAGACGTGGTCATGGAAATCGATATTTATGAGGACTCGGAGTTCATCGATGTCAAAGCCTTTGATGTCATTTCACATGGAGCCGACATCAATATTTTATTTATTGAAAGCGGAGAAGTGAAAATCAGAAAAGAGCTATATGAGTATAAAATCAAATTAGGGGATAATCTCTTTTTATATGGAAATAAAAAAGAGATAGAAGAAACATTCTCAAAAGAAATCGAAGAGATGAAGAAGAAAAGTGCATCAGACTGAAAAGATCCCAGCCTATATTAAAGCTGGGATCTTTTGAAGATTGTCTTCATTAGTGTTTTTTATTCGGTAATTTCTGAGCGGGATTCCCATTACCTTGACGGCGCATATTGCCTTCTTGCTTTTTTTGCTGCTCTTGTATGCTTTCAACAAACTCCTTTGAACTTTTCATGGAATGTACCTCCTCCGTTATTTTCTTTTTTACTATAACCAGAAGAGGTGGAATTCATGAGTATGCAAAAAGGAACGGTGGTCATATATGGACGTAAAGTGGAAATCTTGTTCCACAAGTGAGTCGAAAAGAATATGGGTCAATCGTTTTAAATATCGCTATCTAATGTTAGAATACATTACATTAGAATATTTTGAATATTGACAAAAATAAAGCCGGTATCTATAATAATCAATAATAATATCCATGAATAAACGTTTATTGGGGTTTTGCCTATGGATCGGACAATGACCGTCCGGGATTTATGTGCGTTGCATACTCATTTATTGAACAATGATATTCAAATTCTTGAAAACCTATCAACGAATTTACCGTTGATAGCCGATTTGAATAAAGCGAATGTGTTTATTGATTGTCCGGTGCGTGAAGGGAAGCATGCCATTGTCGTTGCAGAGGCATGCGGACACTCCGTGAAATCGGTTTACGATCATCCGGTTGTCGGTAAATTTGCTTATGAGGCATTCGAACCGGCCGTATTTTATGTATTGCGCACCGGAAAGGACATGTTCGTGAATCGGGCATTGACTCAAGAGGGAGCGATGGTCCAGCAAAGTGTCGTTCCAATCAAGGGGGAATGCAATCGGGTCATCGCCGTTTTGATCATGGAAAAGGTGATTCATGAAGAACCTGAATCTTTCAATCAGTTTGATAGGCAAGATCAACAAAATTCCTTAGTTCCTGAATTTATCGAGGAGTCCATTTTCCTGATTAATAACCAAAACCGACTTGTTTATACGAATCCTGCTGCCATTAATTTAGTATCGGAAATATGTTTGACGGACTGTGTTTTAGGTGAATCGATTTTCGATTATTTTCCTGGCTTTGCCGATGTTCTTGCTTCAAAAGAGGACATTTTGATGAAGGAAATGAACATTGGTAAAAAGATTATCCAACTAAAGAAGTTCCATTTGGGCAACAAGAATTCCAATGAAACGTTCATCATCATCCGGGACCTGACTGAACTGCGGGATAAAGAAAGGGAGCTGATCAGCAAGTCAGTAGCGATTCGTGAAATTCATCATAGGGTGAAGAATAATTTGCAGACAGTGGCCAGTTTACTTCGGCTGCAAATGAGGTTAGGAGCCCCTGAAGAAAGCAAGCCCCATTTATTGGTCAGTTTGAACCGGGTGTTAAGCATATCGTCGGTTTATGAAATCATTTTGGCAAGCAGTCAGGTCGATCATGTCGATCTGCTGGAGCTTATTAGAAAAATAGGCGATATGATCGTTCATACGGAGGGTCAAGCTCGCCAATGCGTAAGCATTGAATATAGGGGTGAGCTTCATTCGATTGATTCCGACATTGGCATTTCGGTCGCGCTGGTGGTGAATGAGCTCATTCATAATTGTGTGAAACATGCTTTCAAGGAAGGGACGGAAGGGAACATTACCGTATCCTTGCAAAAGGATGGTCCTGAATTGGAACTTCAAGTAAGAGATGATGGGATTGGATATTCACCTGCAGTGAAACCTTCTTTGGGGCTGGATATCATCCGTATGACGGTGGAAAATGATTTGGATGGGGAGTTTTCGATTCAGCGGATTAAAGAAGGTACCCTGGCTTCTGTAAGATTTCCATACAAGAGGTAGGTGGGAGAAGTGGACAAGAGGATTTTGGTCGTGGAGGATGAATCGATTGTTCTGCTTGATATAACGATCATGCTCAAGGATGCAGGCTTCGATGTGGTTGGACATGCCCGTAATGGCGAGAAGGCGATTGAATTGGCACATGCACTGCAGCCGGATCTCGTTTTGATGGATATCAAAATGCCGAAAATGAATGGGCTTAAGGCTAGCGATGTAATATCCAATACCTTTCAGATTCCGGTCCTGCTTTTAACTGCATTCAGCCAGCGTGAATATATCGACGAGGCGAAGCGAGCGAACATCGTCGGATATCTTGTAAAACCAATTACGGAGGCGAATCTGATTCCGGCAGTGGAGATAGCTTTGCTGCAAGCAGCCAATACAAAGAAGTATCAGGAACGAAATGCTCAATTGGATGAAACGCTCACAAATCGCAAAGTCATTGAAAAGGCAAAAGGAATCATCATGAAAAGGAAGAATGTCACCGAAGAAATCGCTTACAATAAACTGAGAAGGCTTAGTATGGATAAGCAGCTTTCCATGGAGACGGTGGCACGTCGAATCATTGCAAATGATCAAAAACAAGTAAATAGATGAAGCAATGGCGCTTTGATGGACCAAATTGGTTGTAGGCAGGCATTTCTGCCGAAAAACCTAAGTTTGGGCTATAAGAGGCGTCTTTTTTATACCCTTTTTTTAAGTCGATAGGCCAAATCAAATCGGAATTCAGGGGGAATATGTATGGAGATGGTAGGTAAATTTGTTATTTATATCATTATGGTGTGTGCCGTTGTCGGTGCTATTGCATCGATTAAAGACAGTGAGCAGGGCTTGGGGAAACAGTTCATGGAAGGTTTGCATACCGTTGGCCATATATTTATCCCGGCAGCTGGAATCATGGCCTCGATCCCTTATCTATCTTGGTTCATCAATACAGTATGCGGCCCGGTTTTCGCTGCGATCGGTGCAGATCCAGCCCTCGCCGCAACAACGATTTTGGCGACGGATATGGGGGGGTACCAATTAGCGGCCGAGCTGAAGGAATCCTATGAAGGCTGGATCATGGCGATGATTGTCGGCTTTATGTCCGGGGCAACGATTGTATTCTCGATTCCAATGGGGCTTGCGATGCTGGAGAAGCGTGATCATAAATACATGGCACTTGGTGTCATGTCAGGAATCCTGACGATTCCGATTGGCGCTTTTATCTCAAGCGTGCTGGTGGTGGCGACGAATTCGAAAATCCGCGAGGTGATTTCCACGAATGCGGATTCTACATACGAATTCGCGTTGAGCTATTTGAAAATTGCCCTGAACCTTTCTCCGCTTCTTATTTTTGTGGTCTTGCTCGCGTTAGGCCTTTATTTCCTGCCGGATTTGATGATCAAAGGTTTCATGTGGTTTGGAAAAATATTGGACGCCGCGATTAAACTAGTGCTCGTGTTTTCGATCGTGGAAATTTTCACCGGATTGTTTTCCAAAGTATTTGGTGCTTGGGGCTTCCATCCGATCATGGCCGATAAGGCAGACCAGTTCCGTGCCCTGGAAACGGCGGGGTATATCGGGATCATGCTGGCAGGTGCATTTCCAATGATTTACCTGATTCAAAAATATGCAGGCAAGCCATTGGAAGCGATGGGCGGGAAAATCGGGTTGAGCAAAGCCGGGAGTGCAGGGATATTAGCCACGGTAGCCAATATATTGGCAATGTTCAAGCTTGTTAAAGAAATGCCGCCGAAGGATAAGGTCATAAACATTTCCTTCGCTGTGTGTGCGGCCTTCCTATTGGGTGATCATTTATCATTCACAGCCAACTTTCAGCCTTCCTTAATATTGCCGATCATTGTCGGAAAGCTATCTGCCGGAGCGATTGGAATCGGTCTTGCTTACTGGCTGTCCGTTCCGAAAGCTTTGGAATTAGAAGAAAAGGATCGAGCAGCAGGAGTTATCGGCATAAATGAATATAAAACGAAAAACGAGGAAGAAAACAGCAATGAAATCCAAGTGGTGTAAAACTGGGGTGTGATTTTAGTGAATGAACAGGTGGAACGAATCATCAGTGCAGGAATTGATATTGGCACCAGTACGACGAAACTTGTTATCAGCGAGCTTTCGCTTAGGAATGTGGCGGGTGGCGGACAGGTGCCAAAAATTGAAATTACCGATAAGGAAATTCTGTATCGAAGTCCCATTTTCAGGACCCCGCTTGTATCCGAGACGGTAATTGACATACCTGCTGTTCAAAGAATGGTGGAAAGTGAATACCAAAAAGCAGGAATCACGATCGAAAACATACAAACAGGGGCTGTCATCATCACTGGGGAAACGGCAACCAAACAAAATGCAGAAGAAATGGTGTACCGGTTATCTAATGCGGCGGGTGAATTCCTTGTAGCGGCAGCCGGTCCGGATTTGGAAGGGATCATTGCCGCCAAGGGATCCGGCGCCTATCAACATTCCATCAAGACAAGAAAGACTGTAGCGAACATAGACATTGGCGGGGGGACCGCGAATATTGCCGTATACCGTTCAGGCATGCTTTGCGGAACCTGCACACTGCATATAGGAGGCCGTTTGGTGGAGTGGGAAGGAGCGAAGGTGAAGGTTGTTGCTCCTTCAATAGGAAAATGGCTGAAATCAATAGGGCGCTCTCCTTTGAATGGTGAAGGGGCAATCATCGCAAATGAAATGGCGAAGGTGCTTTCGAGTTTTTTGGCTGGCTCCTTCACAAAAGAAGATGAACTTCTATTAGTTGGGAAGGAGCCATCTTGGACAGAACGAATAGACGTGTTGATGTTCTCGGGCGGTGTCAGTGATTGCATCTATCATGAAGAACGGGAGGAAGAAAGCTTCCGGGATATCGGCATGATGCTTGCCGCCTCCATCAAGGAAAGTGAAGAATTGGCCGCATGGGAGTGGGAACAGCCTGTTGAAACGGTTCGGGCGACTGTACTTGGAGCAGGCGCACATACAACTGAAATCAGCGGAGCAACCATCGAAGTGAATGATTCTCATCTGCCAGTTCGTAATATTCCAGTCTATCGGGTCGACTTTCATGGCGGGCTTGATGATGTAACCGGGAAAATGACACAAGCTGTTCAGGATGCGATCACAATATACGACGCTTTGCAGGAGGGGCTGAATTTTGCCTTTTATTTAACGAATTTACCTTATCAATCATTTCGGGACATTCACCGCCTTGCAGTCGCTTTTACCGAGGCACTGAAGCAAAAACCGAATCGGCAGCAGCCTCTGATCATTGTCATGGATAGTGATTATGGAAAGGCACTTGGTCAAACCATTCTAGCGAACCAACCGGATCTGCCGGTCATCTGCATTGATCAGACAGAAGTGGAACATGGTGACTATTTAGATATAGGAAGGCTGCTGCGGACAGGGGTCGTTCCGGTTGTAGTAAAAACGCTAACCTTCCACAGTTAGGAAAAGGAGGATCATACGATGAAATTATCCACTCAATACTTTGGGGAAATCCATCAATTCAAATCGTTGAAAGAAGTCCTGGCCAAAGCGAATGAAGAGAAATCAGGAGATAGGCTTGCGGGAATTGCAGCAGATTCCGTTCAAGAACGGATTGCGGCAAAAGCGGTGCTTAGCGAATTGACTTTGGCGGACATCAGGAACTATCCCCTGCTTTCCCCGGAAGAGGATGAGGTGTCGCGGATCATAGATGGTCTCATCAATGGAACCATCTATCAATCTGTGAAGAATTGGAGCGTTGCCGAACTGCGTGAATATATTTTGAGTGACGAAACGACAGGCGAGGACTTAAAGCGATTAAGCAGGGGATTGAATAGTGAAATGATTGCAGCGGCAGCCAAGTTGATGTCGAACCTCGACCTTATCCATGCAGCCAATAAAATCGAAGTGCTCACCAAGAATAATAGCACGATCGGATACAAAGGAACGCTTACTTCGCGCCTTCAGCCTAACCACCCGACAGACAATGTGGATGGTATGCTGGCTTCTTTAAAAGAAGGCCTCTCCTATGGAATCGGGGATGCACTCATTGGAATCAACCCTGTCGATGATTCGGTCGAAAGCGTAAAGCGGCTGCTTCATGCGACACAGGATGTCATCCAGAAATGGAACATCCCGACACAAAATTGTGTGCTTGCGCATGTGACCACGCAAATGAAGGCCGTTCAGCAGGGGGCGCCTGCTGATATGATCTTTCAAAGCATAGCCGGAACGGAAACGGCCAATCGCTCTTTTGGAATTAACGTACAATTGCTCGAAGAAGCTAATGAGATAGCGAAGGCCTATGGCACCGGCACAGGCCCGCAGCATCTTTATTTTGAAACGGGGCAAGGCTCCGAGTTATCGGCCGAAGCGCATTTCGGTATCGATCAGGTGACGCTTGAAGCCAGGAACTATGGATTTGCCCGTTATTTTGACCCGTACATTGTCAATACGGTCGTCGGTTTCATCGGACCTGAATATCTATATAACAGCAAGCAGGTCATCCGGGCTGGGTTAGAAGATCATTTCATGGGGAAAATGCATGGACTGCCGATGGGGGTGGATATTTGCTATACGAATCATATGAAGGCGGATCAAAATGATATCGAGGACTTGGGTGTACTTTTAACGGCGGCTGGTGTGAATTTCATCATCGCTACTCCGATGGGTGATGACTGCATGTTAAATTATCAGTCTTTGAGTTATCACGATATAGCGACTTTGAGGCAAACGATGGATAAGCGGCCTGCCCCATTATATGAAGCTTGGCTGGAGAAGATGGGGATTATGGAGAACGGAAAATTAACGAAGCTTGCCGGTGATCCAACTATATTTAACCATTAGGAGTGGATGATATGGGAATGAATAATAAGGAAGATTTGGATGCCATGATAGCAAAAACCCCTGCGCGGATAGGGGTAGGCAGGTCAGGGACCCGGCCAAAAACGGATTCGTGGCTGAAATTCCGTTTTGACCATGCAGCGGCCGTCGATGCTGTATATGGTGAAGTCAGTGATATTCTTTTGAAGCGCTTGGATTTATTCAAGGTGAAAACGAAGGCCGATGATAAGGAAGTCTATTTACGGCGTCCGGATTATGGCAGGAAGCTATCGGATGAAGCAAAGAGGGTGATAGATGCCAAATGCATAAAGGCTCCAACGGTTCAAATCATCATTTCCGATGGCTTAAGTGCCAAGGCAATCGAAGAAAATGTCGAGGACGTCTATTTATCTTTCAAACAATCTTTGGCAGTGGCAGGTCTGGATACGGGTACACCATTTTATATTGAAAAGGGCCGGGTTGCCGTGATGGATGATATTGGTGAAATCCTTGGACCTGAGGTCATTGTCCTGTTGATCGGTGAACGGCCCGGTCTTGTCAGTGCTGAATCATTGAGCGCTTACATTTGCTATAAACCACGTTTGGGCACCATTGAAGCGGAGAGGATGGTCATTTCCAACATCCATAAAGGAGGGATCCCACCTGTTGAAGCTGGAGCGCATCTTGGCACGGTCATTCAAAAAATCCTCAAATACCAAGCGAGCGGCATGTCCCTCGTGAAGAAGGAACATGAAGAAGAAAAGCGTGAAAAACTCGGTTGAACCCCTAGTGTCTAAAAAAGGAAGTTCGGATGGTCTCATTTGACGATCATTAAGACTAGGCGTTGATTTCCTCTCCAAGCACTCGCTTTATATGTTTTTTTATTGTTTAATGAATCCGTTATTGGATGGAAGAAAATTGCGACACTCCTGCCGAAAAGCTGGCTAGCCAAGACCCCACAGGCGCTTGAGCCGAGGAGGCTTGGCAGACAGTCGGCGGAAAGGGAGCGGATTTCTGGAATCGACTGGAAATACTTTTAAAATAAAAAAACTGCAGGCACTCGCTTTATTTGCCTGCAGTCTGGGGGGAGCGGATCGCTCCCCTATTTACTTGTCCCTAAATTCCATAAACCAAACGGGTTGTAGAAGGGATGTTCTTCTTCATATCTAAAGTCTTGAAGGCCCGTCAATATAAAGTCGGGTGCATCTTGCTGAATGCTAAAGGTTTCGCCATTCTTAAAGAGAGGCCGTTCACCTACATGATAATAATTAAATGTGTTAAGCAGGGCAGCCGCCTCTTTCGGACTCATTGTGTTAAGTGTCACGGCATCCGGAAGACCAAAGGCTTTCATTCCGAAAGAACAATAATAGTCTTCCTCTCCGATGATCGTGACAAAATGGGCATATACCGAGAGAATATCCGGGCTATGATGAAGATGCAGCCAATCTTCCTTTGAATGGGCAATTCCCGCCGTATCTATTTTCACTGCCATTCCGCCTGCCTTGAGGATTGCTGCCCCGGCATCGATCAAATCGATAACAGTTCCGGTATCGGATACATCGGCTATTATATAAACGGTAAAGGTATGGCCATTGATTTCCTCTAATGCATTCTCTGAAAAGGCGTCTTTACTGGCGTAAGAAAAGCTCTCTTTTAAAGTGGGTTCATAATCATGGATCTCCGCCTGAAACGTAATGTTCTTATCACTGTTATGAAAAACATTCCCGGCTAACAGATACCCCTCGCTTTGGGAAGCAACCGTTTGAATCAATTCTGTCCGGTCCTTCCATTTCCCGGGTATCCCGATGATGATTTGGTTGTCCTTCATGGATCATCTCTCCTTTCCAATCACTTCATACTATACCACTACAGATGTTTTCCATAGCATTTGATGAAAAATGGCGCAAAGTACCGATAAATGCCAGTGAGGGATGCGCAGGACTTTTTCAAAATTATACAATTGATGTATAATATAATCTAGTAAACGTATAGCCTATCTTCAAAGGAATTCCCCTTGTGGGTTTTCTCATAGGGCCGTATCTTAATTATCTATTCGTATATATCAATGATGAAAGAGAGTGTTTATAATGGGTCGTAAGTGGAATAACATTAAAGAAAAGAAAGCGTCAAAAGATGCTAATACTAGTCGGATTTATGCTAAGTTCGGACGGGAAATATATGTAGTGGCAAAACAAGGCGAACCAGATCCAGAATCCAATCAGGCATTAAGGGTCGTACTTGAGCGTGCGAAAACGTACAATGTTCCAAGAGCGATCATTGACCGTGCGATTGAAAAAGCCAAAGGCGGTTCGGAAGAAAACTATGACGAACTTCGTTATGAAGGATTCGGTCCAAATGGTTCAATGGTCATCGTGGATGCATTGACAAACAACGTGAACCGGACGGCATCCGATGTACGTGCCGCATTTGGGAAAAATGGCGGGAATATGGGTGTCAGCGGATCTGTTGCTTATATGTTCGATGCAACGGCTGTCATCGGGATTGAAGGTAAAACGGCTGATGATGTTCTTGAACTGTTAATGGAAGCGGATGTTGATGTACGTGACATCATTGAAGAAGAAGAAAGTGTCATCGTTTATGCCGAGCCTGAACAATTCCATGCTGTACAACAAGCATTCAAGGATGCAGGAATCAGCGATTTTACAGTGGCAGAGCTGACGATGCTTGCACAAAATGACCTAACCCTTCCGGAAGATGCACAAGCACAATTCGAAAAAATGATTGATGCATTGGAAGATCTGGAAGATGTTCAACAAGTTTATCATAATGTAGATCTTGGTGAATGATAAAATGAGCAGGCCTTTGCTATATGATCAAAGGCCTGCTTATTTCATTTGAAAGGAAAGAGCCTGTTCCGAATCACGAAACAGGCTCTTTCCTTTTATTATTCACTTATGGTGATTCCGGAAAGTTCACGGTCTTTCTTTACCTTTTCCAATTCTGAAATAGTGACAAGTTGATAATCTTGGTCATGCAGTTGTTTAATGATTTTTCCTGCAGCTTGGGAGCTAGTTTGATAGATATCATGCATTAATATGACTCTGCCATCTTTGGCTTTGCTCATCACTTTGTTTACGATTTTCTTTTCATTGCGTTCTTTCCAATCCTCTGGATCGACATCCCAAAGTGAGACTTTCATATCCTCCATGTATTCCCGTACATTATGGTTAATCGCTCCATATGGGGGACGGACGAGATTTGGCTCAGTACCTGTAGCTTTTTTTACAGCGTCTTGGGTCTTTTCGATTTGATCTTCGATTTTGTTCTTGCTTAAGCGCGTCAGCTGTGGATGATCCCATGAATGGTTGCCGATCTCATTTCCTTCCTGCAGCATTTTTTGCAGAACTTCCGGATAGTGCTGTACGCGGCTTCCAAGTACGAAAAACGTCGCGTGACCATCATATTTTTTCAGGACTTCCAGGATGGACATGGTATGACTTGGATGCGGCCCGTCATCGAACGTCAAGGCAATGACCTTTTTTGAAGGGTCGATCCATTCATTTTGCACGGGCAGTTTGGCGACGATATGTTTTGGCTGCCATTCCTTTACACGATCCTCATTCAAATCTTGACTTTGATATGAATCTAGCAAACTATCTTTAAAAAGATCCTTCTTGATGGCTATTGTATGGGTCTTAGTTGAATCATCAGTCTTAACGTAGAAAACGAGCGTATTTTTCAAGACTGAAAAAGAATTGAAGTTGGCTGCCTTCAGTTTGTTTTCCTTTTTAATTGAAATGCCTTCTTCTTCCTTCTGCGTTAACTCTTCAAAAACAATATCGGATAAAACGGATAAATAATCAGTATCCGTGGCAAAGATGTCTTCTATGGAGAGCTTTTGCTGAGATGGAATATCATAAGTGAAGATTTGGGTTCCAGACTGCTTCTTTCCTTCCACTTGCTCATATTTATCGAAGGAAATCGTAATGGTCTGTTTGCTGAAATGGAGGATCGTATAGGTGAGGTTAAGCTCGGAGGCTTTTCCGTCGGATGCTTTCCATTTCTTTTCATAATCCTTAATTTCTTTCTTTATGTAGGCTTCTAGCTGCTTGTCGATATTTTCTAAATGCAGAACGGGCCTGCTGGCTGAATACCCGCCTTTCGTATTATCTTTCACATACGTTTGAATATCGGCTTCTGGGTAATTTTTATCAGTTGTATAGGCCGAAACGGTTCTCTTCTTATCAAAAGCAAGGCTTTTAATGGCTAACCCCATCGTTCCTACAGCAGCTGTTAGACAAAATAGAAAAATAAAGACTTTTTTATAATTTAATTTCCTCATGATGCACTCCACCTCGATAATCATTCTACTATATAGACGCGCCAAAAGCCTTAAAAGTTTGTAAAAAATTTCATTTTTTTATATTTATATATTTTCTTGCTCATTTTCAAACTTTTATGGCTGCACCAACGTCTATTCTTTGTACATAGGATACGTAATTTAAATGTAAGGAGCTCTAACATGTAATGAAAAACCCAGAAATGAATCAATTAATCGCGGCCCGGATAACCGAAAGGCAAGAGAATTTGTACAGACTTGCTTTTTACTATGTCAAAAACCAAGAGGATGCCCTGGATATCGTGCAGGAATCAATCAGGAAAGCGCTAGCCTCCAGCAGCAAAATCAAAGACGCCGCTTCTATAGATAGTTGGTTATATAAGATCATCGTCCGAACGGCACTGGATGTTTTGCGGAAGAAGAAGAAACTGACCGTCGCCGATGATGAAACAATAGAATACTTGCGCCGCGGTGAGGAGGATCACTATCCTGACCTGGATTTGCAAAAGGCCCTGGAAGGACTTTCAGTCAAGTACAAAACGGTAGTCGTCCTCCGTTTCTTTGAGGACCTGAAGCTGGACGAGATAGCGGAAGTGCTGGAAGAAAACGTAAGCACGATTAAAACGAGATTATATAAAGCGCTGCAACTATTGCGGATCAACATGACTGAACGGGAGGAAACGAAAAGATGGAAAAAAAATTAAAAGATCTGCGGGCAGAATATCTTAAAATACCGATACCAAAGGAATTGAATGATGTCGTTCAAGCAGCCTTGAATGAAAAGCAAAGGAAAAAGCCGAGGGTTGGCAGGAATATCCTCGTGACAGCGGCTGCAGCGCTCCTGATCGTGACAGCTTCCGTAAACATCAGTCCGGCAGCGGCGAAAGCCATGAGTGATATACCGATAGTCGAGAAGGTCATCAAAGTGATTACCTTCGTCGAATGGAAAGAAGAAGCGAATAATTCTTCGGCAGTAATCAAAACGCCTGCAATATCCGGTCTCGAGAATAAACAGCTCGAAGATAGCTTGAATGAAAAATACATATCGGAAAGCAAGCAGCTTTATCAGGAATTCACGGATTCCATGTCAAAACTGAAGGAAGGGGAAAAGGGCAATATCTCGGTGGAAAGCGGGTATGTGATATTGACGGATAATGAAACGATATTATCCGTACAGCGTTATACGGATACGATTTCTGCGTCCAGTTCTACAGAAAGTCAATTCGATACAGTCGACAAGAAAAATGAAGTGCTGTTAACGCTAAATAGCTTATTTAAAGATGATCGCTATCTTCAGGTGATCAGCGAGAACATCAAGGAACAGATGAAGCGGCAGATGGCTGAAGATCCGGAAAAGATATATTGGGTGGAAGATGATGATTTTACTGCTTTTAAAGGCATCGATGAAAACCAAAACTTTTATATAAACGAAGATGGCAAGCTAGTCATCGCCTTTAACAGCTATGAAGCTGCGCCGGGGTACATGGGGGCCGTCGAGTTCATCATCCCGACAAAGGTGCTGTCAGACCTTCTTGTTGGCGATCAATATATCCATTAAAACGGCCCTATTGTAATTCTATGATGGGCGGAGTTTTTAAAACGGCACAATATCCATTAAAAAAGACGAACAACGTTACTACTTACAGTAACCTTGGTTCGTCTCTTTTTTGTTCGAATTTCATCTGGTCCAGTTCCAGCCTCATTTTTTCCGTCTCCATAAGGAAGTTTTCATGTTTAAGTTTTTCAAGCTCCAGTTCAACTTGCAGCATCTTATGTTTGTTTTTTGACTGTTTTTCGAAATGGCTTGTCAGTATTCCGAGTATAGGGATGGAAAAAATCATTACCACGGTTATGATCCCGAACATTATGGTGCCTCCTCTTTTTTTATATCTATTATACGGTGAATATAACGGTTGTGGTGGGGTTATTTCAAAATTCATCATTTCCTTTTATCGTTAAAAAGTACATGGCAACCAAAGTGATATCAAGCGTAATACCATGGATGAAGTTAGGGTAATATATCATTGATGGCCGCTTTCTATTAGATTATATGGACTGTTTTTTAGTGCGAAATCCGGACTTTTGCTTGTATGGTGGAAAGTCTACTTCTATTTATTTTGAAATTAATTATTTAAATATACTAAATATTTGTTTACAATAGTGAAATTTAAAGTTATTATACAATAATAAAAGGAGGGCTAGGTATGGCAACGATAAATAAACAGAAAATTGTGGATAGTGTACCTCAAAAAGGTTTTTTTGGAAACCCTAAAGGATTATTCACCCTTTTCTTTACTGAGTTCTGGGAGCGTTTTTCCTATTATGGCATGAAGGCCATTCTTGTTTACTATATGTATTACGAAGTTTCTAAAGGGGGATTAGGCCTTGATGAACCCACGGCCCTTGCCCTTGTATCCATCTATGGATCTTTAGTATATATGTCAGGTATAATTGGCGGCTGGCTCGCCGATAGGATTTTCGGGACTTCAAAAGCCGTATTTTACGGCGGTATCTTGATCATGCTCGGGCATATTGTCCTTGCTGTACCAGGCAGTCTTTCCATGTTCTTTGTGTCCATGGTACTCATTGTTCTGGGTACTGGTTTATTAAAACCGAATGTTTCCAGCATTGTCGGGGAAATTTACGCAGAAAATGATGAACGCCGGGATTCCGGTTTCAGTATATTCTATATGGGTATCAACATGGGTGCATTCCTTTCACCATTTGTTGTCGGTACAGTCGGTATGGACTACAGCTTCCATCTTGGTTTTGGACTTGCAGCAATTGGTATGTTGATTGGTCTCATTGTCTTTGTTACAACAAAGAAAAAGAACCTGGGCTTGGCTGGAACTCTTCCTGCTAACCCATTATCACAGGATGAAAAGAAAAAAGTATTCACTAAATTGGGGATAGCCGCACTTATCATAGCTATCATCATTGGCATCACTGCTTCTGCAGGCATCTTAACGATTGAAACTTTTATTAATCTTGTAGGTATTCTAGGAATCGTAATTCCGACCCTTTATTTCATTTTCATGTATCGCAGCCCGAAAACGACTTCTGTTGAACGTTCACGCTTGATTGCCTATATTCCTTTGTTTATAGCAGCTGTCATGTTCTGGGCGATTCAAGAGCAAGGTGCAACAATATTGGCAAGCTATGCAGACAAACGGACACAGTTGAACTTTGCAGGATTGGAAATAAACCCGGCATGGTTCCAATCTTTGAACCCTTTGTTCATAATCACCCTTGCACCAGTATTCGCATGGTTATGGATTAAATTAGGAAAGCGTCAGCCGACCATTCCTCAAAAATTCTCGATAGGCCTACTGTTCGCCGGTTTATCATTCCTGGTGATCCTGCTTCCTGTTTATTTCAGTGGATCAGACGCATTAGTCAATCCGTTATGGCTTGTACTTAGCTATTTCCTTGTAGTGCTTGGAGAGCTTTGCTTATCGCCAGTCGGACTTTCAGCCACTACAAAATTGGCTCCGGCCGCATTCTCGGCACAAACGATGAGCCTGTGGTTCCTGGCCAGTGCAGCAGCACAAGCACTGAACGCACAAATCGTCAGATTCTACACTCCTCAGACCGAAATGGCTTATTTTGGAGTGATCGGTGTTGCTTCAATAATCCTTGGACTGGCCCTGATGGCCTTATCACCAAAGATTCAAGGTTACATGAAAGGCATTCGCTAACACATTAAAAAAGATGACCTCCGAACTTAACGGGGTCATCTTTTTTGTTTTTGATAATACGGGCAAACGCCCAACGCATTCGGCTATTTGCCATTTCATCAATGGTTTTCTTATTGGTTTTATTCGTTTTAGTCATTGAATATATTCCTGCTTTTATAGTATTTGAACTGAATTTTATCTTTGTACACCTTTGTTTTTGCTCGCAATAATTGAAGCTGCAATTGCAAAGGGAAGTAAAAAGAAAGCCAATATTCCATATCCAGCTCCTTCAAACCCTCTGATGTTCACAAAACCGATGTAAAACAAAATAATTGAAGTTATAACGGTTAATATGCCTGGTAAAAGCCTAACAAATAAAGATAAATGTAATTTCCTAAACCACCATGCTAAAAGTATTACTAGCATACCAGGGACGCAAGCAACCAGGAGGGGAACTCCGAACATCATTTTGTAACCTCCTCTAATTCATCATGTGAATAATGCCATAATAAGTAAATTTTATATTGTATTTTAACATGAAAAAGACAGCCGGTGGTGGTCATTTTCTTGGATGCGTGCGTGAGGAAAACAAAAGTCGAACGTAAAGGTGAGGTTAACTAAATTCTTAATATTGTTGGATAGGGGTTCTATTAAATTTTAAAACAAAGTTGATTGGAACAGGTGTGCGAGACTACTACGGAAAAGCGTGTCTAGGGGAGACCCCGCAGGCGCAAGCCGAGGGCCGACCGCCCGCGGAAAGCGAGTGCCTTAAGCGAAAACCAAAATCCAAATCGTACAAGCCAATAGAAAAGCTGAGGCAAAGTCAATTATTACCGGGTTTGTACAGACAAGTTCACTTACACGGGTGATCGGCCTTTTTTTTATCAAAATCTCCAAATAGCCAGCTGAAAAGTACAATACCTGCTACAAAATAGAATGCATATCCTAAATTCCCTGACCACCTTATCGTTTCGCCACTGAAGTATTGCAGACCAGACTTAGCAAGAAACACGAATATGATACCCACTATACATCTTATGAAAAATCTTTTCTTTGTTATCGACATACTGCAAATCTTCTCCTTTGCTTATCCAGTTTACAATAAATATCCAATCATTTACATCTGTGGATATTTTAGTGAAACAGTCTTTTTACAATGAGGAGTGGATGACCAATGGCTCCGCATAAAAAAGTCATTTAAACATAAATATATATAACGATAGGTGTTTTATGGGTAGGAGGGAAGATATGGAGGGAAGGAAGTACAAGTATGAGCTACTATTGAGAAGCGCCAGGAAAGTCGGGTCCAAACCTAAAGGTACTGAAATGCCATCTTCACCTGTATGGAGTCCCGATCATATAAAATCAGCTAAGGATTGGATCGGCAGGAGCCCTATTCTGGAACCGTATATTAATACATATCTTGGACTTAAAAAATAACCCCGTGAGTCATCAGGGGTTATTTTTAATTTACATGTGATAATACTTTTTTTACTGACGGACTATTCGGTGTCAACTTGTTCGAATGATAAGTTGGAATAACGACCTCGTGAGGCTGTGACTTACCAACCTTACTTGCGGATTTAAATAGTTTGGATTTACTATATTTTCTTTTAGGTAAAGACATCGTTATCACCTCTTTCCTTTATTTTACTTAATTTCTTCCTCAGATTCAACATCTTCCTCTTCTTGAATAGCCAAAGATGTGTGATATCTTCGGTATAATTCATATGTTAATGAAGCTAAGCCTGATACTAAATGGCCGTCATATTCATCAAAAATGGTTCGATAGCTCTTTAGGACAATGACATAAGTAATTAAGCATTCTTCCTCAGTCAAAAGATTTTCCTCGACGTTAATTGTGTGGATCATAAAGTTTTTAAAGTGTATGTATCTATCATTCTCTTTATTGATAGGAAGCCCGATTCCTTTCACTTTTGCAGAGGGAAGAGATTTTTTAACAAGTTTAGGAGCTGAATAATTCTGTTTAAACTTGGTTTCCGTCACTATATCAAATTCAAAATGGGAGTCCCAATTATTTTTATAGTGATCTCTCATGTAAAAGAGCATTTCTTCAAGAAAGTCCTTATAGCTTGTATTATCCCTTTCAACTTCTAAAAACAATGATTTAAAATCCTCTTTTAACCAGTAAGAGAGAAGTCCGAATTTATCTTGTTGAATGGTCAAATTCTTAGCTACCTCGATGGCTTGGGATTCTCTTTCAACTTCGAGGGTCATGAATTTAAATCTTTTAACGCTCAATAGCGGGATTGGTATGAGTATAAAAAGGAATAGCAGGATTAAAAAGTAACCGACATGTTCAAATATGATTTTTGCTTTTGGTGATTCCGCTAATGGTTTTAAAACCAGTGATGTTACGGTGGGGTCCTTTTCAATGACTTTACTTTCCTTTACTTTTTCACTGTTACTTGATTGTTCCTGTTTCGACTCTTGAACATTACCAGCAGGTGCCTGAAAATAGCGAATAATTCCAGAGACGATAATTAGAATGAGCAGACTTATATAAGCAAAAGTATAAAAAGTCCTGATCCAGTCTTTTCTGGTAGGGGAATCATACGCTTTTTCTATGCCTGACAAAACGGCTCACCTCTTTCCTTTTACCCTGATTATAGCAGAAATACCCAAAAATATTAAAAATATCAAGGTTAAAATCTATAGGTTTGTAAAACTGAAAAAGAGGCTAATGAGATTTTAGCCGTGCAGACAATGGAAGGAAATCAGGATATGTACTCCGAATTTCCAAAGTGTTTTGTGAAGAAAGGAAAGAACCGGATGAGCTCTGCTCTTCCGGTTCTTTGTGCATCAGTTTGCTGCTGGAATCAATCCTTTATGAATGGAGACTTCCTGAATGGCGCGGTAGACGGTTTCGACCATGAAATCGAGTTCCTTTTCTGACATGGAAAGGATCGGCATCATCGTGATGACTGGACCGAGTTCCCGGATGATCAGGCCATTTTCCCGTGCTGTATGGATGATTTCGGAAACGACATTCTCCTGGAGGGTGAACGTTTCTTTTGTTTGGCGGTCTTTAACGATTTCCACTCCAATCATGAAGCCGCGCTGGCGGATATCGCCGACTATCGGAAGTTCGTATAGCGCTTGCAGTCTTTGTGATAGGTATTTTGATTTTTCCTGGATGTCTTTAATGAGATTGCGGCTTTCCATTAGCTCGATATTCTTCAGAGCCAGGGCACAGGCAAGCTGATTTCCTGTATAGGTGTGACCATGATAGAAGGTTTTATGTTCTTCCCGTTCCCCCAAGAAGGATTGAAAGATCTGCTCGTTCATGATGGTGGCGGCGAGTGGCATATATCCCCCAGTGATCCCTTTACCCATGCACATGATATCGGGAACGACATCTTCCTGTTCGCAGGCAAACATCGTACCGGTTCGACCGAACCCTACAGCCACCTCGTCACATATTAAGAGGATGTTGTACTTTTTGCATAATTGCCCGACCTCTTTCAAAAAGCCATGGGGATGGGTAATGATGCCTGCTGCTCCCTGCACAAGCGGCTCGATGATCAATCCTGCAATTTCCTCGGATTGTTTCTGCAGTAACTTCTCCAGTTCCTTCAAGCAATGGTTTTTCACGGCTTCTGGATCTCCATATTCAGTCATGTGATAGGCATATGGTGAAGGAGCTGAAATCCGTTGAAATAAGAGGGGCTTAAAGATTCTATGGAATAGATCCATTCCGCCCACACTCACGGCACCGACAGTATCACCGTGGTATGCTTCGTCAAGGGAGACGAATTTGTTTTTATTCCGATGCTTGACGGGATCGATATTCTGCCAATATTGATAAGCGACTTTAAGGGCGATTTCCACAGCGGCTGATCCCGTGTCGGAGTAAAAGACTTTCGATAAAGAACCAGGGGTGATCTCTGCCAGTTTTTTCGCCAGTAAGATCGATGGTACATTCGCAGATCCGAGCAGCGTCGAGTGCGCGACTTTATTCATTTGCTCAATTAGGGCGCCGTTTAATTCCGGATTGTTATGCCCGTGCACATTCACCCATAATGAAGCATAGCCATCGAGGTAGCGTTTGCCATCCACATCAATCAGGTAGCTGCCTTCGCCACGTTCGATGATAAGCGGTTTACTTTCCCGATACGTTTTCATTTGTGTGAACGGATGCCATACATATTCCTTATCCCATTGTTCTAAATCCTGACTGTTCATGCTTCGAACACCTCTTTCAGTTGTTGGGTATATTCTTGATCACCAAGCAAATCAAGGATGCAGATCCTCAAGTCTTTTCTAACATCGGCCAGTGTCGGGATGCAGGCGAGGCCATTCAGCCCAGTCAGCTTTTCAATGGTTTTGATATTGTCTTGGTGAATCCGATCTTCTGCCCGGTAATGATTATACAAAATGGTTTTCACGTTTATATCATGGACTTGGGCATAAGAATGGGTCGTCACGACATCATGAATCGCCCCTAAACCGCTTGTGGATACGAAGAGGACAGGCATCCCGCAATCCCTTATGAAATCGGCCGTCATATAGAAACCTTTCGTTCGTTCAATAAGCGGCACAGCCAATCCTCCAGCGCCCTCGACTAATACGATGTCATACATTTCCTCAAGTTCATGAACCCTTTCCACGACTTTCTTCTCATCGATGAGACTGCCGGTTAATTTAATCGCCAAATGTGGGGAGGTTTCGGGTTCCAGTGTGTAAAACCCCGATTCCTTTACACCGAGTTCCTGCTCAAACCAAGATATATCCGGGTATGTATTCGTTTCCTCATTGATTCCTGTTTGAAATGGCTTGAAGATCGTGACGGTTTTTCCAAACGTTTGAAGAGAAAGATAAAGTGCACTCGTGACGATGGTCTTTCCAATATCCGTGCCAGTTCCGGTTATGAAGTAGGCTTGGCCCATGGGTGATTCAGCTCCTTTACGTTTATATATCTTGCAATACGCGGACGCACTTGCTGAATGATGACAGCACATAGAATGCATAGCATTAAATCACCGGGTACAGGTAACAAAAAGCCGTAAAGAATCGTTTGGCTGATGGAAAGCGGCGTTTCCACAATCCACTTCATGGCACCATACAGCCAGATGCAGCCGAAAAGGTAAACGGTCAGCAAAGTGGCGGCATTAGCAAAGAATATGGAACGAATCGTGGAGAGGGAAAACCGGTTGATCAGCCATCCATTTACATAGGCTCCCAGTATATATCCGAGCAAATAGCCGAAAGTGGGTTTGAATATATAGCCGAATCCCCCGCCTTCAGCAAACACGGGCACCCCGATAAGTCCGATCAGGACGTAGCATAACTGACTGAGCATCCCAAGCCGGGGCCCCAACAATGCGCCTGCCAAATAGACTGCCAGAATTTGCAGCGTGAATGGTATGTAAGGGATAGGTATCTTAATGAAGGCGCCAATGGCAGTTAGCGCGGTAAAAAGGGCCACATAAGAAATCGTCCTTGCTTTCAAGTTTTTAACCCCCTTTTTTTGAAAGTGCTGGCAGAATGCCCACTATTAGTTTGCCTGATTCCTATTTTATATGTCAACTAATTTGTTATTAGGTTAACATATAAAGTGCCAGTTTTCTTAGGATTTAAAGGACAACTAGGAAAATATTGAAAAAAGGCCATTGAATAATATTTTGTATGTATGTTATTATTCTAACGATATGTTAACTTGTTTCGATTTAGGTTAACAAATATTATCGCTCCATTGATACTGCTAAATGTTAATTGCCCATTGAGGCTGATGGTGCACATGCAACCGGTTGGTTGGAGGGGAAAGTGATTTAGGTAAACTCGCGGCTGGAGCAGCAGGTTGCAGGAAGCGGGTCTATTACTGGATATCTTCCGTTTTATGTGCGGAGAACCGGAACAGGATATGTTCTTTTTCAAGGAATGGCGATTCGGCACAAAATAAAAGAAAAGAGGGATAGGTTTGGAAACATTGGTAAGGGATTGGAAGATGTTAGCGGAGAACGTTATCAAAGGATATAAAGTGACGGAGGAAGAGGCATTATCCATCGTCCAAGCCCCAGACGAAGAGGTTTTGGAAATTCTGAATGCAGCCTATCTCATACGTAAACATCATTATGGGAAAAAGGTAAAATTGAATATGATCATCAATACGAAATCAGGATTATGTCCCGAAGATTGCGGCTACTGCTCGCAGTCGATCGTCTCGGAAGCCCCGATCGATAAATATGCTTGGCTGACTAAAGAAAAGATTGTCGAGGGAGCGCAAGAATCAATTCGCCGGAAAGCGGGTACTTATTGCATTGTCGCTTCTGGCCGTCGTCCGACCAACAGGGAAATCGATCATGTCATTGAAGCGGTAAAAGAAATCCGCGAAACGACGGATCTTAAAATCTGCTGCTGTTTAGGTTTCCTGAATGAGGAACATGCCGGTAAACTAGCGGAAGCAGGCGTTCATCGCTATAACCACAACTTGAATACATCACAGGAAAACTACAGTAAAATTACATCGACACATACATATGAAGACCGGGTAGATACAGTGGAAGCTGTGAAAGAAGCCGGAATGTCCCCATGCTCTGGAGCCATTTTCGGAATGGGTGAATCTGAGGCGGAAGCGGTGGAAGTTGCTCTATCCTTACGCAGCCTTGATGCAGATTCCATTCCTTGTAATTTTCTCAATGCAATTGACGGAACGCCGCTAGAGGGAACTTCCGAGCTGACCCCCACTAAATGCCTGAAATTGATTTCGATGATGAGATTCGTTAATCCTAGTAAAGAAATCCGCCTGGCCGGGGGCCGGGAGGTCAATCTCCGTTCCATGCAGCCCATGGCACTTTATGCTGCCAATTCCATCTTCGTCGGCGATTATTTAACGACAGCTGGTCAAGAACCCACAGCGGACTGGGGAATCATTGAAGACCTGGGATTTGAAATTGAAGAATGTGCCCTTTAATTGATAAAGAAGATTATTGAGAGAAACTAAAAAAGCACCCTTAGGGTGTTTTTTTCAGTTTGTCGACTAAAGGGGTGGTCTGGTCCCACCCCGAACCATAATCTTAAACATAACTAGTTTATCCTTCAGAGTTTTTTACAGTAATCCTTATGGAAGAAATTTGCGAGACTCCTGCCGAATAACTGGGTAGCCGAGCCCCCGCTTTCCGCGGGCGGTTCGCCCTCGGAGTTCGCCTGCGGGGTCTCCCTTGGCCACGCTTTTCCCGCAGGAGTCTCGTACCTTACGTTCCAATCAGCTGGAACTTCTTTTTTAAGAGATATTGTAGGAAAACTGGCTCTTCTTCTCCAATTCGGTACAGTCTGGCGGTTCAATCAATTTTCCGGAAAAAGGAGTTTCGAATTGCTCTCACCCCGAACCAATCTTAAACAAGACTAGTTTATCCTTCATGTTATTTACAGTCCCCCTTAAAGGATGGAAGAAATTTGCGAGACTCCTGCCGAATAACTGGCTAGCCGAGACCCTACAGGTGCTTGCGGCGAGGAGGCTTGGCAGACAGTCGGCGGAAAGGGAGTGGAATCTGGAATTAACTGGAATGTAATTTCAAGAAAAAACTGTAGGCTCGGCCATATCCCGAAGCAAGCTTAAGATAGGGGATCCTCATGTTTTTACAGTAATCCTAAAAGGATGGAAGAAATTTGCGAGACTCCTGCCGAATAACTGGCTAGCCGAGACCCCACAGCCGTTTACCGGCGAGGAGGCTTGGCAGGCAGTCGGCGGAAAGGGAGCGGATTTCTGGAATCAACTGGAACGGTTTTCAAAGAAAAAAAACTGCAGACATTGCAGTAATAGAACTAATGTCCTTCAACCTTTACAAAAATAAAAAAATAATGATAAGTGAAAATAATGAAAAAAAAATGCTAAATTGTTAGTGAGGTTTTATAATGAATTACCTGAATACTATAACATTTGCTGCATTGTAGTAAATGATTATGATATAGGGAAAGGATCAGTATTGGTAATATCAATAATGAGAGGATAGTTTTGTGTGATGCATATATGGCTGATTAGTTTTATTATTTTATTATTGCTATTAATATTTTATACTATTATCCCAACTGTGCTAATTCGTGTAGGCAGCTTGGGAATAACCAAAAAAATCAATTCGAATAATGGGATTGCGCTAACTTTCGATGATGGCCCAAACCCTGAATATACCATAAAATTACTGGATCTTTTAAAAGAATATGAGATAAAGGCCACATTTTTTGTTGTGGGCAGTAAAGTGAAAAGTAATCCTGGGATTATTAAAAGAATGCATGAAGAGGGACATACGATAGGTATCCATCATTTTCATCATGTTTCAAGTTGGGTCCTATCACCAATTCATCTGCGAAAACAGTTGGAAATGACTGAAAAGGCGATAACGGAATGCACGAATGAAAAGGTGATATTTTATAGACCGCCATGGGGCCATTTCAATATGTTCACCCCACTATTCAGTAGGAAATATAAAGTGATTATGTGGTCCGGCATCTTTGGGGATTGGAAAGTCGAAAATTGCAAAAATACTCTGCTTGATCAGCTTCGAGGCACTTCAACAGAAGGTTCCGTCCTATTGCTTCATGACTGTGGCGAAACCTTGGGAGCGGATAAAGAGGCGCCAGGCTATATGATTGAAATGTTAAAAATTTACCTGCAGGAGAGTAAAGAAAAAGGAACACACTTTATTTCTTTAAAAGACTTATAACTAATTCCGGGGGTATTATGGATATAGATACGCTTTTACATTTTATTGATTCTTATGGATACCTGATCATTTTTCTTTTTTTATTCTTCGGCATCGTGGGTGTGCCTGCTCCAGAAGAATCACTTCTATTTCTAATTGGGGTGCTGGCTGTCCAAGGTAAGCTCTCTATGGGTTTAGCGATGCTGTGTGCAATTCTCGGCGCCTTTATCGGAATGCTTGCAGCTTATGCATGCGGAAAATATGTGGGGTATCCATTTATAAAAAAATATGGAAGATTCATTGGGATTACGGCTGAACGCTGGGAGAAAGCAAAGAGAAACTACACGGATAATGCACGAAAAACGCTAGTATTGGGATTTTATATTCCGGGGATGAGGCAAATAAGTCCATATTTTGCAGGAATCTCTTCTATACCCTTTCGGAAATACTTCCTCTTTTCCCTATTAGGCACTATACTATGGACCGTCCCTTTTATAGTGGCCGGTTATTATGTGGGGGATGCTTTTAATGTTAATCCCAAATATGTTCCATATTTAGGTGTTGTATTTTTAGTTATTTTTGTACTCTATGTTACTATCAAATACATTAAAAAGAGAAAACAAAGATCCAAAAGTTGAGTCGGCTCCTTATTAAAAAACGTCGGAAATAAAAAATCGATTTAAGGAATTTGTTCAACGATATTGTAAGAGAAAGATATCATGAACTATATATTTTGTATTTTCAGAATGATTTCTTAGGAGATGACACATATGAAGAAGATTTTGTTTTTACCTCTCTTTCGAATGCAGTCGGGACATCATCAAGTTGCAGAGGCATTGATGGATATGTTAAAAAAGCATTCGAATGGGATTACTTATAAAAAAATCGATCTAATCAGTTATACCAATACCTCTCTAGAAAAATTCATTGCAAATAGTTATCTGACATGGATCCGTTATGCGCCGGAAACCTATAATCTTGCCTACAAGAACCTGTTTTATGTTCACTCGCCAAAGGAAAGTGTATGTAAATGGTATCAGCAATTATTCATGAATAAGATGGAACGATTGATAGCGGAAGAAAATCCTGATTTAATTGTGTGTACACACGGTTTCCCTTCATATCTTTTGAGTCAGTTAAAGATGAAAGGGAAGTGCAGCACACCGGTAATAAACGTGTACACGGACTTTTTTATTAATAATGTGTGGGGAAGCGAAGGGATAGATGCCCATTTTCTTCCTAGTCAAGAAGTGAAAGAAAAGCTGATGAGTAAGCGTCAAATACCAAAACAAACGATGATGGTCACTGGCATTCCCGTGCACGAGGAAATCACAAAAAATGCCCGTGTCCAAAGAAACACAGAACGGCCAAAAATTTTGATATCCGGAGGAAATAGCGGTCTGGGAGGGATTTTGAACTTAGGTGATGAGTTAAAGAACTCAAGAGACTTAGATTATTTAGTTCTTTGCGGAAATAACAACAAGCTTTATGAAGAAATCAATACATGGAATTTACCTCATATCAAACCATTGCCCTATATCTCATCAAGGTCTGAAATGAATAAGCTTTATGAAGAAGTGGACGCAATCGTTACAAAACCGGGCGGTGTCACGATCAGTGAATCATTGCGAAAAAGGCTTCCGATCTTTGTTCATTCCAGACTTCCGGGGCAGGAGGAAATCAATCTGCAGTATCTAAAACAGCAGGGTCTTGTATTTAAACTTAATCAGAAAACGCCTTTTGAAAAACAATTGCTGAGTATATTGAAGGATCAGAAAAAAATGAAAAAATGGAACACATCCATAGAGTCCTATCATAAGGAAATAGAGTTGGAGAAACCCGAGGGAATAGTGGAGGTCATGAAATTGATCCTTGATCTTAATCAAAATGGTACGCCTTCCTATCTAGCCCGACAGCCCAAACTTCTTTATAGCTAAATGCATGGTGTCCCCGAATGGATACGGAAGGCTGCTGAATTAGCAGCCATCCTATAATGAAAGGTCGGAAGGAAGAGTGACTTTGAAAAAAACATACCTTATGATTTTTTTGATGATGATGCTTGTGATGGCGGGGGCAGGGTGTTCAAGTGATGAAACGGAAATGAAGCCGCAAGCCGGAGGAAAAGTGGAATTGACGGTTTCCGCAGCTGTAAGTTTGCAAGATGCCTTGAATGATATAAAGAAGTCTTTTGAAAAAGAGAATGCAAATGTGGAAGTTCATTATAACTTTGGGGCCTCTGGAGCTCTTCAGCAACAGATATCCCAAGGCGCACCTGTTGACCTGTTTTTCTCAGCAGCGGGGGATAAGTTTGATAAATTAATAGAGGATGATCTTATTGAAGAGAAGAATGGAATCGATTTAGTCGGCAATGACCTGGTGCTGGTGGTGCCAAAGGATTCCAAAAAGGAAATCGGATCACTGGAAGACCTCACAAAGGCCGATAAAATTTCGATTGGCACTCCAGAGTCTGTACCGGCAGGGCAATATGCGAAACAAACTTTGGAAAACATGAACCTTTTCAAAGAGATGGAAGATCGATTGGTATATGCCAAGGATGTGCGGCAAGTGCTTACATATGTGGAAACGGGAAATGTGGACGCAGGCCTCGTTTATAAAACGGATGCGCTCAACTCATCAAAAGTTGAGGTCATTGCAGCAGCCCAGGGAGATTTACATGATCCGATCATATATCCCGTGGGAATGATCAATAACCTGGATCATGCCAAGGAAGCCAAGCTATTCTATGACTATCTCCAAACGGAAGCCTCCATGAAAATCTTTGAAAAATACGGATTTAAGAATTTGAAATAACCGCCAATCCGGTAGCCTCAGTTTGTAGACAAAAGGGGTTCGGAAAATATATCTTTCATCAAATGAAGTTCCCAAGCTAACACCCTCAACTCATCAGGTATGGTTTCTAACTAAATGTTATAACAAAGTTGATTGGAACGGAAGGTACGAGACTCCTGCGGGAAAAGCGCGTCTAGGGGAGACCCCGCAGGCGAAAGCCGAGGAGGCTCCCCGACCGCCTCTGGATAAGCGAGTGCCTGTAGCGGAAATCGACGTTCATTGTACAAGCCATAAAAATAGACAAACTCGATTTTCATCGAGTTTGTCTACAGTCTGTAACCACCAATCTGGTGGTCTTTTTTTTATTCATCCGCAGTAATATTAGGTATACTTTCCTTTATATTGAAACCTCTTCTCGCTTTACACGTAAGAATAAGGACATGCATGTAATCGTTTTCAATCGCTGCGTAATATGGACCTTGGGACAAAAGAAGGACAGCACATTACTGTCCTTTGGCTTGATTGCGAATGGTACCATTCTTTTTGAAAACGATGTAAAACAGTTTAATAGGCAGGTATCCTATAACCCCGCCAAGCGTATTCAGGATCAAATCATCGGTATCAAAACTTCCTAATTCAAATAAAAGCTGAAGAATCTCATAGGTGAAACTAAGACAGAATGTTGCAATCAAGATCGATCTGAGTTGGGAAAACCTTTTTGACAGTAAGGGAAGCATCAAGCCGAAAGGTACAAAGCCGATGATATTCCCCGCTATATTTTCAATCCGGATCGATGGGTTAACATTCGCTAAGAACAGGTAATGGGCAATGGTTTTAAAAGGGATGAAGTTATGGGACCCCCAATAGCGGCCATGGGAAAAACTTATATGACCATTCATTTCGGTTATCGAGAAGGTTTTAAATAAAATGAGCTTTGTAAGGATTAATAGATACAGAACCATAAATAACGATAATACTATTTTCATAAAAATTTTCATGATACAACTCCAATATTAAAGTGGGAAATATTTATCATTTTATCATAAATGGTATATGATGAGTTTAATGTAATAATTTACTATATTTTTTGTTCGAATTACCAAGGAGGGGTAAAACAGTGGAGGAAGCAATAATTGATTTTGTCATTGCGGTCATATTAATTATTGGTTTCACATACGGTCTCATTAGGCAATTTAGACATTGTGTCAGTATCAGGAAGGGAAATAAGTCGGAGTATGTACATTACAAGAGGGCATTGGTTGGAAACTATCTGGTTTGCTTATCCTATTCAGGGTTTCTTTTTTCTTATATTTTGAATTCATTATTGGCATCCCGAATTATACAAGCTTCATTTGTTACAAGTGATAATACAAGTTTTTGCAGTTTCAGTTTTCTTGCCATTCTATTAATCGCCAAATTTGGAATTATTCCTAAGGAAAATGAACAAATTGAATTACAAGAATACATAGTTGAGAAAGAGGAAATATGAAGAAAATTTCACTTATCATATTAATCGCATGTATTTCGATCACCTTTCTATTGAATGTTGCCATGCCTGAATTTGCTGGCAAAATGAAGCATAATATAAGTTCCATGAATATCCTTTATTCATACAGTGTCACAAAAACATTCTCGGAACAAACCCATGATACGATCGAAATGGCATCCGTTCCTTCAGGGAAAACAGAGACCAGGGATGCCGATTTCCGAAGTGATGTCAAGCTTGAGGGCACGCCGCTGAATATTAAAAGTGTAGTGAAAGAGCACTTGAATAAACCCCAAGTGTATAAAACTAAAGAAAAGTTAACCGGGCCCGAAAAGGGGTTTTCATACCGGACATATCATCTTACCAAAAATTATGATAAAGGAAGATATACAGTCATCCGAACGAATAAAATAACGGGAAAAGAAAAGGTGTATGCCGGAACTTACTATGAGCCGAGCACGCAAGATCCCATCGTAAAATGGTCGCGTGATGAAAAATGATGGCGGTCATACGATTTCACGTAAAGTTGGGTGATTAAATGGAAAAAACAGTGAAAATCGAGGAATATAACCCTGATTGGGGCAGTGAATTCCATCAGGAAAAAGCGAGGATAATGGAGGTTTTAAAGAACGATTCCCTTTGTGTCGAGAATATTGGAAGTACATCCGTCATGGGGTTGGGGGCTAAACCGATTTTGGACATCATGGCTGGCGTCCAACATTTAGCTGAAGTTGACACGTTCATTGAACCTTTGAAATCGATTGGGTATGAATTTGTCCCGCATAAGGAGTTTCCCGAAAGGCGTTTCTTTAGAAAAGGCCAATGGAGAGCAGGGACGCATCATTTGCATATCTATAGATTCGGAAGTGAACAGTGGAAGAATCAACTTTCATTCAGGGACTATTTAAGAAGCCATCCGGACGTACGGAAACAATATCAGCAATTAAAAATGTCCTTAGCAGAAAAGCATCCTGCAGATATTGTGGGGTACACAAAAGCGAAAGCGCCATTTATCCTAAATGTCATGGAATCAGCAAAAGGCGGTTGACTTCCAAGGTGAAGTTCCTTGAAAAATGGTAACGGCAGTGGTATAAACTGCCGTTTTTGTATGAACAATTAGCATGAACTTCGAACGATGAGTTCGGGGGCAAACCGATAAGTAATGTACGGGGCCTGATCCGAATTGGTTATCCGGTTCAATAGTAACTCAGCTGTTTTAATTCCCATTTGCTGAATGGGCTGTCCTATTGTCGTGATGGATGGTTCATAAAACTCCGTATAAGCGACATCATCAATGCTGACAATGGCCACTTCCCCAGGAATCGAGATTTTTTGCTTTTTCAAATAGCTAAGGATTTCACGTAATACTAAATCATTTCCTGCCACAATGGCTGTCGGTGGATTTTCTGCATCGAGTATCCGGGCCAATTTTTCTTGAATTTGGTTTCGGGGTAAAGAATGAATATCATCCTCCCTTACTTCCAATTTATGAGATGCCATCGCTTTTTTAAATCCTTCGATCCTCTCCAGCCTTGGTGTGATCGGGATATCAATCGGTAAGGTTAAAAATGCAATGTTTTCGTGTCCTTTTTCAGCCAGCATGGAAACAGCTAAAAAGATTGCAGCGTGGTTATCTAAAAGAACGGAATCGGAAGTTACCCCATCAACCAATCGATCGACGAATACCATTGGAATGGAATGATCGATCAAGTAATTATAGACTTTAAAATCATTTCCTACCGGAAAGATGATGATTCCATCCACTTGCGTAGAAACGAGCAAATCAAGGTATTCTTTTTCTTTCTCTGGATCATCGGCAGAGTCACATATGAATACTTTCATGCCGTGCTGCTGAAGCTGTTCTTCTACGGTACGAATGATTTCAGTGGATAAAGTATGTAAAATATTAGCTACGAGTATGCCAATGACCTTTGTTTTTTTCACTTTTAAATTCCGGGCATTATCATTGGGACGAAAGTCAAGTTCCTGGATGACTTGCTCGATTCTGTCCTTTGTTTCAGCACTCATATAACGAAAACGCTGGTTAATATATTGAGAAACCGTACTTTTGGAAACACCGGCCTTCTCAGCAACATCTGATATGGTAGTTTTCTTTTTTTTCATGATGTTCTCCTAAAGGATATTATTTCTTGAACTAGAACGGGATACCTTCATCATAACAAAGGAGCATGACGATTCCAACGCCAGTTAGCGGATTTTGTTAAACATTGGATGTAAGAAACACCCTAAGCACTTTGGCTAAGGGTGTTAACCTTAAACTATTGATTTACATATCTTGATCAGCGGATTAACGAACGAGCCAGCCTCCATCAACAGCGAGGATATGGCCATTCATATAATCAGAGGCCTTGCTGGCAAGAAAAACGACAGTTCCCATGACATCGAAGGGTGTTCCCCATTTTTCAGCCGGAATCCTTGAGAGAATGTCTTTGTTTCTTGACTCATCTGCACGAAGCGCGGCAGTATTGGCCGTTTCAATATAACCTGGGGCAATCGCGTTTATTTGAATGTTTTTAGACGCCAATTCATTAGCGAAGGCTTTGGTCAGCCCGGCAACGCCATGTTTACTCGCAGTATATGCGGGAACGAACTTGCCTCCTTGGAAGGTGAGCATCGAAGCGATATTTATGATTTTCCCGCTGCCTTGTTCAACCATTTCTTTGGCAACGAGCTGACTGAGAAAATACAAGGAATTAAGGTTAATGTCCATTACTGCATTCCAATCCTCGTCTTTATATTCCAATAAAGGGGCACGGCGAATCGTTCCTGCATTATTAACAAGGATATCGATTTTTCCGTATGCATCAAGACAGCCTTTTACAACACCTTTAAGGCTTTCCTTATTCGTGAGCTCCGCCTGATAAAAGACAGCTTTTTGCCCGGTCGTTTCGATTAAATCCTTTGTTTCCTGCCAATTATCACCATGGGCAACGATAAAAAGATCTGCACCCGCCTTTGCTAATGCAACCGCATACCCTTGGCCCAATCCGGTATTTCCTCCTGTTACGATGGCAACTTTCCCTTTTAAACTGAAAAAGTCCATTGAAAAATCCAGTAAACTCATCTTGTTTCCCCCATCCCCATATGGATTAATAAACCACTCTTAGTCTTACTTCATATCTGAAATAGGAAAGGTATCCATATCTTCATATGTATAATTCTCTCCAGCCATTGCCCAAATGAATGTGTAGTTGCTTGTAGCGGAACCACTATGTATGGACCATGGAGGTGAAATGACAGCCTGTTCATTTTTCATGACAATATGCCTTGTTTCATCGGGTTCACCCATCATGTGGAACAAAACCGCATCATCTGCCAAGTCAAAATACATATAAACTTCCACTCTGCGGTCATGAACATGAGGGGGCATGGAGTTCCAGACATTACCTGGAGCCAATTCAGTCATCCCCATACACAGTTGGCAGCTTTGGATTCCTTTTTCATGAATCATTCTGCGAATCGTCCGCTTATTTGCCGTTTCCTGTGATCCCATTTCATCACCTTGCACTTCCTTGAACGCTACGTGTTGAATAGGGTAATTTTTATGTGCCGGAGCAGAGGCTAAATAAAATTTAGCAGGTTCGGAGTCTGAGTCACTAATGAAAATCAGTTCCTTACAACCTAATCCTATATATAGACAATCACGATTTTGAAGGGGGTATACTTTCCCATCAACTGAGATCCTTCCTGATCCCCCTATATTAAATACACCTAATTCTCTTCGTTGGAGAAAATAATCAGCTTTAATGAAATCATGGCCCTCAAGCTTGACCTCTTTAGAAACAGGTTTGATTCCTCCTATGATGATCCTGTCATCAAGGGAATAGCATAAAGAAACGTCGTCATCGAGAAATAATTTTTCCACTAAAAAGTTTTTGCGGATTTCACTTGTATCAAAGTGTTTGGCTTGTGACGGATGAATGGAATAACGTTTTTCCATATGCATATAAATAACCTCCTATTTAGTAAAACGGTTTATCGTGAATATTCAAAATGTTAGCGCTACCAATATTAAAAATATATATAATATTTTCCAAATAGTCAATGATAATAGAAAAATTTAGTAGATTAATCAGTGTAAAAGAAGAAATTAATGATTGAAACTATGCTTTTATACAAAATAAAAATATAAAGATTAGTATTGTTAAAAACTGGTTTATATGGTAATCTGACTTTATTGAAAAGAAAGCGCTTTCTTGTGGTTTTGGTTTACTAAACCGTAATACACCTTTTTCAGGGGGAATTAGGAATGAAAGAATTAGATGTGATCACCTTTGGGGAACCGATGAACATGTTCTATGCAAATGAAGTAGAGCCTTTACATGAGGCTAAATCCTTTTCCCGAGCGATTGCGGGAGCCGAATCAAACGTGGCTTGCGGATTGGCGCGTCTTGATTTAAATGTTGCTTATATGACGAAACTTGGCAACGATAGTTTCGGAAAGTTCATCATCGGAGAATTGAATAAAGAAAAAGTCGACACGACAGGTATCCGTTTTACAAGTGATCACCCGACAGGAATGCTCATTAAATCTAAAGTGCATGACGGAGACCCGGAAGTGGAATACTTCAGAAAAAATTCAGCTGCTTCCACTCTGAATATCGACGACCTTTCAGAAGAGTATTTTCGGCAAGCTAAACATCTGCATGCAACAGGTATCCCATCCGCATTATCTGAAAGCTGCCATGAATTTACCGTTGCTGCCATGAAACTTATGAGGAATCAAGGAAGAACCGTTTCATTTGACCCGAATTTACGGCCAAACCTATGGCCGGATAAACAAAAAATGGTGGATTGCATTAATGAGCTTGCTTACATTTGTGATTTATTTCTGCCAGGCATGTCCGAAGCGGAAGTTTTAACAGGGCTCCGAACACCTGAGGAGGTGGCCGAATTTTATTTGAACAAAGGAGTTAAAATGATTGTCATCAAGCTTGGAGCAGAGGGAGCTTATTATAAAAATGCCAATGAAGAAGGGTATGTTAAAGGGTTCGTACCTGAAAAAGTCATTGATACGGTAGGTGCCGGCGATGGTTTCGCCGTCGGTGTGATCAGCGGCTTGCTTGAAGGGAAGTCCACGATTGAAACCGTTACTCGGGGCAATGCGATTGGCGCCCTTCAAGTCATGGCTCCCGGTGATATGGATGGCATGCCCAGCCGGAAAAAATTGCAGGACTTTATTGAAAGCCAGAACAAACTATTAAATGTTGAATGATCGATAACAGCAGCCAGTTAACTCCACAACTAGACTTCCAATTACAAATATTCATAAATTTGATAATGAAGTGGAGAGATTGTGATGAGAATAAAAGCCGCAATAGAAAAAATCCCTGGTGGCATGATGGTTGTCCCGTTGTTCATAGGTGCTTTGATACATACTATTTTTCCTGACACGGCAACCTTCTTTGGCGGATTTACAGGCGCCATGCTAACAGGTACCGCATCGATATTAGCCGTCTTTTTCTTTTGTGTCGGAGCTACGATAGATGTTAAGCAATCCGGTTATATTGCAAGAAAAGGATTTACATTGCTTATCGGTAAAGTCGTATTTGCGGCATTATTGGGATATGGTGCAGCTTTGCTGCTTCCGGAGAATGGGATTCAAACCGGTCTCTTTTCCGGTCTTTCGGTTTTAGTGCTGATAGCGGCTTTTAATGAAACGAATGGCGGTCTTTATACCGCACTCATGACAAAATTGGGCAGAACGGAAGATGCTGCGGCATTCCCGTTCATCAGTATTGAAAGCGGTCCGTTCTTCACGATGATCATCCTCGGTGTTGGAGGCCTTGCAACGTTTCCATGGCAAACAATTGTCTCCACATTGATTCCATTTGCAGTCGGGATGATTGTAGGGAATATTGATAAAGAGTGCCGGGAATTCTTTGGACAGGCCGTACCGGTCCTTATCCCGTTCTTCGCATTAGCTCTAGGATTCGGGTTGGATTTTGGCATGATTCTAAAATCCGGATTCATGGGTATTTTAATGGGCGTTGCCGTCGTCTTCCTTTCCGGAGGCGTCTTATATCTACTGGACCGTTACGTTACTGGCTCCGATGGGGTTGCTGGGGTCGCCGCTTCTTCAACGGCGGGTGCCGCAGTTGCTGTACCTTTCATCATCGCCGAGTTAAACCCGCAATTCGCTCCTGTAGCAGAATCGGCAACAGCAATCATCGCAACAAGTGTATTGGTGACGGCAATCCTGACACCGATGCTGACGATGTGGGTTGCAAAGAAACAGGAGGAAAGAGGCATTCCGCAGCGAAGAGGCATGAAACCAACTATTTTGAAAGATCAAAATGTGGCTTCCATACAAAAAGCGAAATAAAACAAATGAAATGTAAGCGTTATCCAAAAAGCAACTGGGGTTATTATCCCGGCTGCTTTTTTGTGATGCATGCACATTGGTGTTAAAATTAGGAAAAAGTAAAACGGAATGTGTAAACGCGAATTCCTATCAAGGAGGCTTCCATGAGAAAGGTAGAGGTCGTACCATATAAGAAAGAATGGTCCAAGCTATTTCATGATGAATGCCAAAAATTAGAGGGTATTTTCGGGCCTGAAATGATGAATGTATACCATATTGGCAGTACGACCATCCCGGCAATACATGCCAAGCCTGTAATAGATATTTTGGCAGTGGTGAAAGATGTGGAATGTGTCGCTGACTTTAATAAAGAGATGGAAGAGCTGGGGTATGATTTCAAGGGGGAGAACGGAATCGCTGGACGACGGTTTTTTCGTAAAGGCGGGGATGAGAGGACGCACCATATTCACATGTTTCAAAAAGGACATGAAGAAATTGCGCGACACCTCGCCTTTCGGGATTATTTGCTATCACACCCTGATGAAGCACAAGAGTATAGTAGGCTGAAGCAGCGCTTGGCAGCGGAATTTCCAGATGATATTAAAGGATATGTAAACGGGAAAAATGATTTTATCAAAAAGGTCGATGAAAAAGCGAAACATTGGGCGAAGCGTGGTGGTCATCCTGTTAATGAAGTGGATTAAATGCCAAGTGAATGAGGAAAACAAGCGTTCAAAAGCACAAGAGGGATGGAGGCGCATTCGGTAAAAGGCAAAACGGCAGATACCTGGCATCATTATGGGACAATGAAGATTCACATCAACAGTATGCGGATAAGGAATTGCCTGCACTGATAAACGAATCGGGAGTGAAAGATTCAACCCAGCGCATTTCAGTAAGTTTAATTGAATTGCATCCAAAGTGGATGTTCATTTAGAATCAAACATTATCAATCTATCAATTTGAATAATCTATGGCGTATTGGATTGTTACAGTCTAAATGGCTACAGAAGGGGATAACAAATGAAACTAGATTATGATTCACAGTATATCAGGGGCATCTACCTCAATAGAGACCGCATATCTTCGTATGACCATTTCCCTCTAGATCTTCCGGTTATCAGGCACCTTCAGGAAGTTGCTTTTCATCCCAGTGTTACCTATGTCATCGGGGAAAATGGAATGGGGAAGTCCACCTTGCTTGAAGGTATTGCGATAGCGTATGGCTTCAATCCAGAAGGAGGAACGTTGAATTTCAATTTTTCCAATTATGATTCACATTCCAATTTGGACGAATACCTCCGTTTGAAAAAAGGCGTATACAAACCGAAGGATCATTTTTTCTTTAGGGCGGAAACCTTTTATAATTTAGCTACGAATATAGAGGAATTGGACAGGGAGTCATCGTTTGGGTCGAAAATCATCGATTCCTTCGGTGGGAAATCGCTACACCAGCAATCTCATGGGGAATCGTTTTTTTCTGCTTTTGTAGAACGATTTCAAGGCGATGGATTGTATATCCTCGATGAGCCTGAAGCTGCTTTGTCCCCATTGAGACAAATATCGATGCTGGCCAGGATAAATGAGCTTGTTCAACAAGGTTCCCAATTCATCATTTCCACCCATTCCCCGATCATCATGGCCTATCCGGATGCTAAAATCCTCCAAATTTCAGATGAGGGAATGAGTGAGGTGGCATTAGAGGAGTCCAATCACTATTTGTTAATGAAACAGTTTTTTGAAGATAAAGATCGGCTGCTTCATCATCTGTTTCAATGAGATTTTAGCATCTCTAACGAAAACCCCGTCTGCACTGCGCATTCGGGGTTTTCATTTTTTTGGAATTGGTTGTTGACAGCTTAGGTGTATTACGGGTATAGTACATCTATAAGGTGTATGAACCACTTAGTACATACACACATATCAGACTTTTTTAAATAAATAGGGGGTGGTTTTAATGAACGTAAATACCCGGGAACCGGTATATCTGCAAGTCGTTAGACATTTTAAAGAACAAATAGCCATTGGTAATTTCGTGGCGGGGCAGGAAATTCCCTCCCGAAGAGAACTGGCGGCTTCACTCAATATAAATCCCAATACCGCTCAAAAAGCGTATAAAGAAATGGAGGAACAGGGCTTGATTCATACAGAACGAAATTTCCCCAGTCAAATCACGACGAATGAAACGATTTTACAGGCTGTAAGGCAGGAATTGATTTTGGCGGCCGTCGATACATTTGTCGATGCGATTCGTCCGATTAATGTACCGGTTGATGAACTGCTTCGTGTGGTTAAAGAAAAATACTCGGAAGAAATAAGGGAGGAGGAAGAAAAATGATAGAAGTAAAAAAGATCTCCAAGAATTATGGACGGAAAAAGATCTTGGATGATGTTTCATTTACAGCCAATAAAGGAGAAGTCACTTGTCTGATCGGGATAAATGGTGTCGGTAAAACGACTACACTCAAAGCGATCATGGGATTGACGCCATATAAAGGTGAAATCCTGATCGATGATCAAAAGATGACAAAGGACAGTTATGAAAAAATCACCTTCATTCCGGACGCACCAACCATGCTTCCGCAAATGACCATTAAACAGTCCATGGTTTTCATGTCGGATTTCTATACGTCCTGGAATCCGGAAAGAGCTAACCAGCTAATGGGGTTTTTCAAGCTTAAAGAGGAGAATCGCATTTCGGAATTGTCAAAAGGGAATACAGCTAAACTCAACCTGATGCTTGGTTTGTCTCTTGACGTCGATTATGTACTGATGGACGAACCATTTTCGGGAATCGATATGTTTAGCCGCGAGCAAATTGCCGATGTCTTTGCGAGCCACCTGATTGAAGATAGAGGAGTCATCATCACGACCCATGAAATCGGTGATATTGAACATTTGATCGATAAGGTCATTTTATTGGATAACGGTTCGGTGCTTAAAGAGTTCAATACAGAAGAAATGCGGGAAGAGGAAGGGAAATCGGTAGTCGATGTAATGAGAGAGGTGTATCAATCATGATGCGATATATAAAACTAGTGAACTTTGAAATCAACCGTTTCAGTAAAATCTATCTTAGCTTATTGTTGATCACCTTGGTTTCGCAATTTGCCGGAGTGATCATCGTAACGAAGAGCCTTCTTAATGATGCCAGGGATATCATGAAAGAAGAAAGACTATCTGAAGCCGCTTATATTACCAATTATGGAGCCATTGATTTTAACCATATCGCCAATAGCCTCTTGTTTGTAGGACCGATAGCGCTGGGTGCGGTTGCCCTAATTTTTTACATTTTCCTTATTTGGTATCGTGATTGGTTTGGAAAGAATACGTTCATTTATCGTCTATTGATGTTACCGACATCCAGATTATCGATCTACCTTTCAAAAGCTACGTCCATCTTCCTGATGGTATTAGGGTTGATTGCTTTCCAAATCATCATTTTACCTATGGAAAATGCACTATTTAATTCGAATGTGCCGGAAGCGCTCTTGAATGAAATGTCAATTTCTACCATAATGATAGCCAATCCGATTTTGTCATTGATCATCCCAAGCACATTCACGCAATTCCTGCTTTCCTATGGCATCGGTCTTATGATCATGTCGATATTATTCACGGCGATCATGTTTGAAAGAAGTTTCCGCATAAAAGGAATCATAATGGGCTTGTTATATTGCGGAATCGCTGCTGTGTTATTTTTAGCCCCAGTTTTAATGGAAATCGGGAATTTCTATTTCTATCCTAATGAATTATTTGGCCTGCTGCTCGCATTAGGAATCATTTTGACAGGATTATCAGTTTGGCTTGGTGCTTGGTTATTAAAAAATCGCGTTACCGTATAACAACTTTAAAGGAGAGTGAACAAGGTGAAACGTTATTTATGCAGCATCATTATTGGAATGGTTGTCATCTTAAGCATCGGGACCTATTATGTCAAAGTAGCTTCTTCCGCTTCCAGCCTTCCAAAGTATACGTTCAAGACACTGGAGGGCAGCGATAAAGAGCTTGATCCGGTTATCATAAATGCTACGCTTCAAAGCAACAGTACATTTTATGAACCATTAACAATTGAATCCAATACAACGACATATGCCAGCGAAAGGTCTTACTTGGAGAACTTAACTGGAAGACAAGATCATCTAATTGAAAGATTGGTAAAAGAACATCGTTCATTTATGCGTGGCAAGGATTCAATTAGTTCTTTATATGAAGACGATGATTTTCTTGCTTACGCTTGGGTGAATAGCAAATATACAAAGAGCGGGAATATGGATGCAGAGTTTGATATCGGTTTACTGGAGAAGAAGGACGAAGAGGAAACTTCATTCCAAATTGAACTTCCGAATCAAGAGAGAATCATGAATGCTGATGTCAGGGATGTGCAGTTGGTCCATTCAAAACTACAGGTTTTAACGATGAATGATGTGAATTCCAACAATGATAAGCAGACAAAAGAGGTTCATCTATATACGATCGATGTAGCCAATAAAAAAGTCTTGAGCGATAAAACCCTTGTATCTGAAACCTATACTGACCCTAATCAAGTTGATTTTGAGATGCCAATCGATCTTGCTCCCTCACAGCCAAACAACATAGTATTCATTTCGGTAAATAAAGGGGTAAATCATGAGGATGGCTTTAAAGAAAAACTAAAGGAAAGCAAGCTTTTAACTTATAATTATGAAACGGAAAAATTAGAAACGGTTAAAAAAGGACCACTTAGCCTGGACATGGCTAGATCAGGATATGCAGACGGGAAAAACCTTTATGCAGTTGAAATGGAGTCAGGTAAATATCGCATTAAAACATTTGACCTCAGCAGTCAAACGTTAAGGAGTGATACGGAGCTTGATATAGCTGTTAATGAGGAAGAACAATATACCGCTGCCTTTAAAAACGGGCGTGTGTACTTCCTATTAAACGAAATGAATCAAGAGGGCAAATCAAACAAGCCTGCCAAACTTCTGATTGCAGATTTAAAGACTGGAAAGACTTTATATAAAGGTGAAACAGTCATTAATAAAAAGAACAGCAAAAGTTTTGGACTTTATTTTGATGACTTGGAAATAAAATAAAATGGAAGCTGTTTCAAAAAGCAAAAAGGGATATCCCCCAATGGGATATCCCTTTTTATTTAAATGGAAGCCAAGTTCGCTCTGGCTGCACGTTCCTTCTTGCCGTGCAGGAAGTGGTAAAGGATGGAGGTCAAGATGACCAAAACGCCCAAGATGACATAAAGTGTGCTGTAACCTGTTATCGGAATGATGAATCCCAGAATATAAGGGCCGAATCCAAGTCCTGCATCAAGCATGATAAAGAAGGTGGACGTTGCCATCCCCATTCGGTGAGGCGGTGTCAGTTTAACGGCAATCGCCTGTGAGCTTGATTGCATATTACCGAATCCGAGGCCAATGAGGAAACCAGCTGCCAGTAAAGTGAAACTATTGGTTGTTATACTTAGAAGCAGCAAGCCGACTCCGAAAATAATGAAAGCCGGATACATAATGAAGTTCGATCCTTTCCGGTCCATCAATGGTCCTGAGAAAGGACGTGATATCAATACGGCTACTGCGTACACTACAAAGAAGAAGCTTGCCGTATTGACCAGATCGATTTCGATGGCATAGAAACTGATGAAAGAAAGGACACTGGAATAACAGAAAGCCAATAACAGAGTGATGATTGAAATGGGCAGTGCCTTAGGTTCAATGAAATTGGAAATCTTGAATCCTTTGCTTTCCGTAACTTTTGCCGTCACTTTCAATGCCGGGACATACAGGAAGAATGCTGTAATCAGGGAGATCACACCTAAAGCCAGGCAGAAACTGAAAATGATTTGGAAGCTTGTATGTTGAGCCATAAACAGACCGATGAAAGGACCGATAGCCGTCGCAAGTGTTGCGCTCATGCTGTAATAGCCGATGCCTTCACCCTTTCGTGTCGGCGGAATGATCTGCGCGACGATCGTACCTGTCGCAGTACTTGCCATCCCCATTGCCATCCCATGGATCAGGCGGTTAACAAGCAGGAAGCCGATTCCAAGGTCCACAAAATAAAGAATTGTTGTCAAAGTGAAAAAAATCAAACCTATGAATAACGTTTTCTTGCGGCCGATTGAATCAATGAAACGGCCAATGAACAGACGTCCGATCAACGTCCCGATAATAAAAATCCCCGATATGAGTCCCGCTTCGCTTGTAGAAGCATCCAATTCATTAACAGCATAGATGGCAAGTGTCACCATCAGTAAATAAAAGATTAATGTTATGAAAAAATTGATGGAAGAAACGATGACAAAGTCCTTCGTCCACAGTCTGGTTCTGGATTGATCCATGTTATTATCTCCTTACTTTATAATGTTATTTCTAATTTCGCCCATGATACGTATAGCAGCGAGTTGTTCCTCTTCCGTGATCCCTTTCAAGATTTCCTGTTCATATTGATCGATTGTCACGCGGACTTCGCTGTAGACCTTTTTGCCAAGCTCCGTAAGCCGCATCCTTTTCTCGCGTTTATCTTTGCTTGGCACATGCTCGACATACCCCAGCTCTTCCAAGCGGGCAATGGTCCTCGTAATCGTGGGTTTCTCCACGCTTTGGTAATTGGCAAGCTCTACAAGCGTCGCCGAACCATAATTGTTCAAGTAATACAAAATGGACCATTGCGCCCTGTGTAAATCATGCTTGTTCAGCTGGATATTAAGATTATTTTCAAACGGCCGGTAAAGCAGCAATAATTGCTGAAAGAATTTTTGGAAAGTCTTTATCAGAAACACCTCTTATCAATATATAGTTATCATGAGTAATCGTTACCCTGGGTAACTATAATACCAAAATAAATCCATTCTGTCCACTCGGATTTGTAATGTTATTTTGAAAAAAAATAAGGGAGAGAACGGCAGAAATCACGAGTAAAAGCACCAAATTCACGAGTAAAAGTCGAAAACTCACGAGTAAGGCGCAATTCACGAGTAAAAGTCGGAAACTCACGAGTAAAAGCACCAAATTCACGAGTAAAAGTCGGAAACTCACGAGTAAAAGGCACAAACTCACGAGTAAAAGTCGGAAACTCACGAGTAAAAGGCCCGAACTCACGAGTAAAAGCACCAAATTCACGAGTAAAAGGCCCAAACTCACGAGAAAGGCGCCAATTCACGAGTAAACGCTCCAAAAAGTGATCATAAGAGGAGGATTACAGGTGTCAAAGGGATTTCTTCATTATATTGAGCTGTATGTTTCAAATTTAAAGAGGAGTATTGATTTTTGGGGCTGGTTTTTGGACGAGATGGGCTATGAGCCATTTCAGGAGTGGGAAAGCGGGAGGAGTTGGAGATTGGGTGAGATGCACATTGTTTTTGTACAAGCGGAAACGAGGTTTCTTGACATTCCCTATCATAGGGGACGAGTGGGTCTTAACCATTTAGCCTTTCACGCGCTTCCCGGCAACAGGTTGATGAGGTTGACAGGAAAGTTAAGGGGAGGAGTTACCATCATTTACGCCGATAAGCATCCATTTGCCGGCGGGGAGGAACATTATGCTGTATATTTCGAAGATCCAGATCCGATGCAGGTCGAACTCGCGGCCCCTTAACAATAGTTGGCATAGCTATAACCATTATTTCCATCTTTCCCATTCTCAGGTTCGGGCACTGGGCCAAGTGAAAAGGCCTCGATCAATATGAATGCACCGAAAACCTGGGTCCAGCTGCCTAGTAAAAGAATTTGTTCTCCCATCCGTACTTTTTCATTTAAAATGAAAATATTTCCGACCGATTCCAAAAATGAACCGGCTGCAATGAGGCCATTTCCCTTGATCTCAAAAGGTGAAATGGCCTCATCAGTCAGCGTTGCACCGAATGTTTCAAAAGCGGCACCCAGGCCTTGGATTCCACTGCCGATTGCATCGGTTCTCGTGCCTTCCTTCTCTGAACCACTCAACTGCATATCTATTCCAACTACATTTGCGGTATTGCCAATGGCCTCAAGCCAATTGCCGAATATAAAGTAAGATTCCGAACGTTCGTTTTCCGGGTTCAGCATTTTTGAACGGCCGATCGCTTGCAGGGAATTTGCAACGGCTTCAATACCATTCCCTTTGAGGATGAGATCTTTTCCGAGATTAGTGCTCGTTAAAGTTTGCCGGGTTTGCCCGATTGCACCAACAAGAGTGCCGATGCCAAGTAACCATGCTGCTGAAATAAGGAGGTCATCTCCATTTCCATGAGTGATCATATCTTAAACGCTCCTTATAAGTGGTTAGATTATATTATTCAGGAAACAGTGTTTGTTTACTTAATGCTTTATCACTTTGGGCTCAGGTTGTAAGTTACCCATTTATTGGTATAATGACAGCTGGAGGAGATGATATTGACTTTTAACATTTTTTTGCAAATGATTATCGCAGCACTTTTCTTTATGGTTTTTACGTTTTGTACCTGGTATGAAGGAAGCGAAATTCTGGATAGACCTTGGGAATGGAAGCATTCCACGCATTTCACACACATAAATGATGAACAGGCGATAGAGGCAGATGATATTTCGAATTTTGATCATTTCGTGTATGCCGCAAAATTCAAACCGTTATTTCCATTTCTTATGGTCCTAGCCGCATCGTACTTAATCATTCTTACGGGATATATCCTGTTCCAAAGAATGATTAAAAAGATGGCCCTATTCTTATTGGGATTTGGAGTCATTTTTCTGTTTTCTAGCGGTTATGTATCCAATTCCCCAACTGTTGGAGGAAATATCTTTCAAGCATTTTTTCTGATAGGCGGAATGATAGCGATAATGGCTGCAGCTCACTATTATTATCGGATGCCAAGAGGATTCAATACGCTCATGAAGTAAGCAAGCTGCCGATGAGGCAGCTTTTTTTTGTGCAAATTGTTGACACAAAATAACGAAAAATAATAGTCATTTTCGCGAAATTCTTAGATTGAACTTCACTGTAATGTAGTTTATAGTTAAGTCGAAATTTAGTAGACCAGTTGTTATAATACCGGCGATGAACCCCTATCGATTGGATAAACCAGTGATTGAAGACTAAAGCGAAAAGGTGATAATATGTCAGGCAAAATCAAAATTGAACAGCCAAAGATCCCCCAAGACTTAACACAAGCGAACTTTCAGGAAATATATTATCAAGATGAGCCTTATCTTGAGTCCTGTATCATAACCAACTGCACGATCGATAGAGAAAAAATGGACAAAATCGTATTAACACAGGTTGTTTTTAAAAATGTGACATTCAGTGATGTATCATTCAGGAATATCGAGCTGACGGATGTCATCTTTGATCATTGCGATTTAACGAATGCCGATTTCATGGGCGGCTCGATTCATCGTGTGGAATTCAAAGAGTCCAAACTTTTAGGCATTAACCTTTCTGACGCAAGCTTAGGGAATGTCTTCTTTGAGAATTGCAACCTGAATTTAAGTGCCTTTGGTTATTCCAGTTTAAAGCAAGTGAGGTTCGATCATTGCTCATTGGAAAGTGCTGATTATTATGAGTGCAAATTCATTAAAGTGAAGTTCGAAACATGCAGATTAAATGAAGTGAACTTTTCCCGGACACCGCTCAAGGGAATTGATATTAGCAGTTCTGCATTTCAAAGGATTACCGTATCCCCGGAGGATTTAAAAGGATGCGAAGTTTCCCCGGACCAAGCGATAGTCTTTGCGGCCATGCTCGGACTGAAAATTAAAGAGTGAACCTTTCAATAAGGCTGAAGCGAGGGACCGCTGAATTTGGCGGTCCTTTTTGAGTTATTTGTGGTGAATATAGGCAGAGTGAATAAAATGATATGTTTTGAACAAATGCAGTATTGCTTTACAATATTTGTTAAGTGGAAGGGGGATTGAATGTTGATTATCAATAAGGTCACTTTGTATGGTCATGCCTGGAATGAAATGCGGAATTTTTATGTTGATGTGTTAGGATTTGAGTTACTATCGCAAACGGATGATGCTTTTGAAATTAAGGCAGGGGAAAGTGTGCTTGAAATCAAAAAATATCATCACAAAGATAAGCCCTTTTACCATTTTGCCATGAACATTCCGACCAATTTATTTACTTCGGCAAAAGCATGGGCGAAATCAAAAGTGGAATTGACCAGGGAAGAGGATGATGACGAAGTTTATTTCAGCTTTTTAGACGCACGGTCTTTTTATTTTTTAGACCCTTCAGGCAACATTGTCGAGTTCATATCGAGATATTCCGTATCACCCGAATCCGCGACTGAGTCTTTTTCAGCTCAAAACATTCTTTGCATCAGTGAAATAAACATTACGACAGATGAAGTCAGGGCTTTGGGGAATCGGTTGATCAGCAATGGTGTGCCAGTAAGGAATGGTGAAGCGATAAGAGAAGATGGATTGAATTTCATGGGTGAACATGAAGCAGGTTCGTTTTTACTTTTAGGTCCAAGGAAACGGCGTTGGATTTTCTCGGATAAAGAGTCGGAAACCTTTCCGCTTTCGCTAGTCATAAATCAGCATCTGGAAATTTCATTGGATGGCGAAGGATTTATGGAAATGAAAAAGGGGGAATGATGTCGATTTATATTTTGGCAATAAAGCAGAAGCAGGGCTGCCTGTCATTGGTGTATTTCCAAACCAGCATTCATTCTGCCAGTCTTCTGCTTACAAATGTCGATTAGCTGTATATATTTATATTATTACTTAATAAATTCTCTAAAATTATCAATATAGAAAGCTACATAACCGCAATTTGGGCATACAGATGCTTTAGGGTTTGAAGAAACACTATTGAAAAGTCCTTTCTTTTGGCTAATCTTAATTCCATTCATACCGCCTTGTACATTTACTTTGCAATCATCTATCATTTCAGTTTGGCACTGATTACAAATTCTTTTCATCAAAAACACTCCTTTTTCATTTAAAAATTACTTAAACAGAAACACTCACAATTCGATTTATTTTAATATAAATATCCAAAAGTCATTATGACATTTTGAATTACATAACCCAAGGAGCAAAGCCATGAAAAAAAGAAGTTTATTGATAGCGGTGGGCGTGATCGTTTTTGGGATCATTGCCTCGATAGCATTGGTTTCTCAAACCAAAAAGAAAGAGGTCGCCGGTAAGAGGGCATTTCCCCAGCATACAGTCTATCAAGCGGGGACGATAAAACCTGACAATCTGTCACAGGAGGAAATGGATGCTGCCGTGAGGACTTTTTATGAAACATGGAAAGATAACTATCTTAAGCAGCCTGCCGATAAAAATGATGAATATTATATTTTTTACAATGACAAAGGATATGCTGAGCCAAAGAATGCAGTGACCGTTTCTGAAGCGCATGGTTATGGGATGATGATAACGGCAATCATGGCAGGCAGCGAGGACAAGAGGTACTTCGATGGGCTTTATCGTTTTTATAAGGCGCATGGAAGTGATCATGACCCTTCATTGATGGCGTGGCAGCAAGTAAAGGATAAATCGGGTAAAATCATCAATACGCCAGGGGATGCCGATTCAGCAACTGATGGCGATATGGATATCGCCTATTCATTATTATTGGCTCACCGGCAGTGGGGAAGTGAAGGGGAGATCGACTATCTTGCAAGTGCAAAGGACATCTTGGATGCGATCATGTCGAATGAAATAAATCGGTCGCAGTCCCTTGTTAAACTAGGGGACTGGGCGGAAGATGAAGATGACGTATACGGACAATCGACTCGTTCCTCTGACCTTCTTCTCAATCATTTTAAGACATTTGAGGCGGCGACTGGGAATGAAGAATGGAAAGATGTAAGAGATAAGGCCTATAAGGTCATTCTATCTATTTATAAGGAGAAAAGCGGCAATACTGGCCTCATCCCGGACTTCATTGTACAATCCCAGGGAGAATATCAGCCGGCAGAAGCGGACTTTTTAGAAGGGGAGAATGACGGCAATTATAGCTGGAACAGCAGCAGGGCCCCATGGCGCTATACGCTCGATTACTTACTGACTGATGATGAAAGAGCGCTGCCGCAATTAAAGAAGATGAATGATTGGATTAAAGCGGAAACGGATGGCAACCCTGAAAATATCCAATCCGGTTATACGCTAAGCGGAAAAGCCGTGGAAGAAGGGAATAGTACAAGCTTCGTCGCTCCATTCATGGTGAGTGCCATGGTGGATTCCTCCAATCAGCAATGGATTAACCGCTTATGGAACCGGACGATACAGGAACAAGATGATGATGACTATTTTGCCAATACGATAAAATTACAGACAATGATCGTGGCTTCGGGTAACTGGTGGGCGCCATGATTCAATGGAAGAAACCAATTAAAGATGAAAAGGAGTTTGATGAGGATGATGAAGGTCACACCTTTCTTGATGTTCGAAGGTAATGCGGAGGAAGCGATGAATTATTACACATCTTTAATCGAAGGATCGAAAATAAACAGCATTGTCCGGTATGGTGCAAATGAATCAGGTACAGAGGGAAGTGTCATGCAGGCTACCTTTACCTTGAAGGATCAGGAATTCATGTGCATCGATAGCAATGTTAAGCATCAATTTACATTTACACCATCGTTTTCAATTTTCCTTACATGTGATAGTGAAGAGGAAATTGACAGACTTTATTCGAGCTTAACTGATGGAGGACAAGTGATGATGCCATTGGGTGACTATTTCTTTAGTAAGAAGTTCGGCTGGGTATCCGATAAGTTTGGTGTTTCCTGGCAGCTTACTCTCCCAATATGAATGAAATGAAAAGGCCACTGGATAGTGGCCTTTTTCAGTTTATTGACCAAAGGGGGTTCATAAGTGACACCCCGAACCATGAAGAGCGGACGGATCGAAAAAAGTGCGTTAACAACGAAAAAACATAAACAAGACCTGGTTGTAACTATATGATTTCCACTCCAGGCACTCGCTTTCCGCGGGCGGTCCGGGAGCCTCCTTGGCGCTCTTTGCGCCTGCGGGGTCTCCCTTGGACACGTTTTTCCCGCAGGAGTCTCGCACCTTCCGTTCCAATCAACTGGAATGTTTTTTTAAGAAAGAACTGTAGGCTGGCCTCATCCTGAACCTTGATTATGTTTTTTTAGTGTTTTATGAATCCACCCGCTAGATTGAAGAAATTTGCGACACTCCTGCCGAATAACTGGCTAGCCAAGACCCCACAGCCGCTTGCGGTGAGGAGGCTTGGCAGACAGTCGGCGGAAAGGGAGCGGATTTCTGAAATCAACTGAATATTTTTTCAGACTGTAGAGGCATCGATTCACATCGCCGAAAAGATTCCTGACAGTGAATTGATCATTTTTGAAAAAAGCTGCCACTATCTTTTCATTGATGAAAATAGGGAATTCATTTCGAGGATTTCTTCTTTCATTAAAGAGAGATTTGGACACAAAGAAAACGAGGCATCGTATCCGGGCAAGAATTAGATACTTTTAGGATAAACCGTTTGTGCTGTAAAGGAATTAATTATATATTAATCCTTGAGTACATTAATTCATGGATTAAAGCATGATGATAAGAAAAGCCCGGAGGAGACAATCATGAAAAATATCAATACAGAACAAGAATATCGTGAACAAATCAACCAAGAGGGACTGACGGTCGGGATTTTTACGACTACATGGTGCCCGGACTGCAAACGTTTAGACATGTTCATCGATGAGATCACTCAAGAACATCAAGACAAACAGTGGTTTACAATCGATCGTGACGAGTTCCCTGAGATTTCAGAAGAGCAAACGGTAATGGGAATTCCATCACTTTTAGTATTTAAAAATGGGGAAAAGGTTGCGCACCTGCACAGTGCAAATGCTAAAACTCCAGAAGCGGTCAATGAATTTTTAAAAGACCTATAAAAGAAAAGGTGAACCCCATGGTGCTGTAATGAGGGGTTCATCTTTTTTTTTAGAAATTTTTTCTGGAAATGACTTGATTTCTAAGGTGAAACGGGGTTTAATTATAGATACCGAATATCCATTATGGATATGTGATATCCATATACATGCTAAAAGAGGTGAAATGATTTGCAATTAACAAAAGGGGTCGAGCAAGCTATATGCATCATCGTTATACTCTCTACCCAGGATAAAAATGTCCCGCTTTCGTCAAATGAGATCAGCAGGCGATTAGAGGTGTCTCCTTCTTATTTGAAAAAAATCATAAGGAAATTGGTCGTAAAGCAGTTAATCACTTCCGTTCCTGGTAATAACGGCGGCCTTACTCTTGCCAAAAGTGTAGATAAGATTAAAAACCTTGAAATTATTGAGGCGATGGAAGGTCCCATTTCGATGTTTCCGGATACAGGACTTATAGAAAAAGCGTTTAAAGATGGAGAGTATGCAGAGAAGGGAATGGACGTCCTTCGTCGGATGTTTTCTCGGGCGGATCAACTTTTAATAGAGTTCTTTTCCAGCCAAACAGTGGCGGATTTGCTTAAAGAAAGCTTTGGCACCACGGACATACCGACTCTTAATTGGAATACCGCGTCATTGAGTGATGTACTGCGTGAAAAGAAAGGTGAAAAGAAGTGAATATGCTTAAACAAGAATGGAAGCTTTTCCTTACGAATCGAAAATTGGTCGGTGTCGCAATCGTTTTACTGTTCGTCCCGATTATTTATGGGGGGTTATTCCTTAGTTCCGCTTGGAATCCATACGGAAAAACAGGCAAATTGCCCGTTGCAGTCGTGAATAAGGATGTAAAGGCGGAATATGAGGGGAAAACCTTAACAGTCGGTAATGAGCTAGTCGAGCAATTAAAGGACAATGATGATTTAGAATGGCATTTCGTAACGGAAAAAGCGGCGAAAAAAGGGTTCGATGATGGTACATATTATATGGTCGTCACCATTCCGGAGGACTTTTCAAAAAATGCTTCTACCGTCATGGATGATGAGCCTAAAAAAATGAATCTGACGTATGATGTGAATCCTGGACGCAGTTTCGTTTCTGAAACGGTCGGGAAACAGGCAACGAATAATTTGAAAACGGAAATTGCCGAGAGTGTCACAAAAGAATATGCGGAAGCGATCTTCTCCCAACTGGATGAAATCGGAGAAGGATTCGGCGATGCGGCAGATGGGGCATCCAAGCTGGATGACGGTGCAAAAAAACTGCATGATGGAAACAAAGAAGTGACGGAAAATCTGAATAAGTTAGCTTCGAGCACATTAACTTTTAAAGATGGAGCGAATAAACTCCAAGTGGGCGTTGGCGAGTTTTTGGAAGGAGCCAACAAGCTTGAAAGTGGCGCGTCGGAATTGAATAAGGGTATTTCACAATATACCTCCGGTGTCGGTCAGTTGCAAAAGGGTGCGAACGAACTCGCATCAGGCACAGGGGAATTAACTAATAATAGTGAAGCACTTATAGAAGGTTCTTCCCAGCTTTCCACTGGGCTGGCCAAAGTGGTTCCAGGAGCGCAAACTTTGAATACTGGATTGGCACAAGCGCAAACAGGCAGTGCGAATTTGAATGATGGGTTGAATCAATTATCACAAAATGCAAGCCAGCTGACGGATCAATCGACAGGAATTCCAAAATTGGCAGCAGGTCAGCAGAGTTTAAATGATGGAATCAATAAACTGGCAGGAGGAAGCCAGGCGCTAAATGACGGGCTGAAAAAAATGGATGGTCAATTGCCCGGAGAAGAACAGCTGGATCAGCTTAAGCAAGGACTGACAAGCATTCAAAGCGGTGTAAATCAATTGCAAGAAGCGGTTCCAGCAGGAAGCAGCGCGTCCGGTACCGTATCCGGCATTACTGAAGACCTCAATAACAGTCAAGCGGCGTTAACGGAACTTCAATCAACGATTGCGAATAATGGTCAGAGCACGATCAGTGCCGTTCAAAACACGGAAGCCTTCAAAAGCATGACCAGTGAACAACAATCAGAAGTAATCGGAGCCATTCAAAATGAACTTCAAAGCCAAGCGGAGGCACAAAAACGAATTGCATCGGCTCTTGCTGCAAGTGTATCAGACTTATCAACGCAATTAACGGATAAGGTAATGCCTGTATTGAATGGATTAGGGCAGCTTCCGGAACAAGTGGCCCATTTAAATAATGCGGTGAATAAAGTCAATCCAAACGCCGTTTCAGCGTTAAACGGGTATACGTCAATAAGGAACGCACTGGAAGAACAATTGATTCCTGGTGCGACCCAATTAAATGGCGGCTTGAATGAAGCTGTAGAAGGCAGCAATCAATTAACGGCGGCAACGCAAAGTTTAAATGAACGGACACCGGAATTAGTGAAGGGGATCAACCAGTTAGCACAAGGCGGTTCCTCGTTGAATAATGGCCTTTCAAAACTAACTGAGGGATCTGGTCAATTGGTTGATGGAGTTTCACAACTGCAAGCAGGTTCATCCTCCTTTGGGAGTGGTCTTGAGAAGTACGCATTTGGTGTTAGCCAAGTTGGAGAAGGGGCAAGCAAACTGGCTAATGGGGCCAATCAACTGGATGCCAACTCAGCGGCCTTGAACGAGGGCTCATCAGCACTTGTTAAAGGAACTGAACAATTGGCAGGCAATCTGCCTACTTTGAGCAATGGGGTCATCCAGCTTGCTGATGGCGCGGGTAAGATCAATGAAGGTTCATCAGCACTTGCTGAAGGTTCCGGTAAATTGGGTGAGGGAATCTCCTCACTTCAAGATGGAACGGTCGAGCTTTCGGAAAAACTCAGTGATGGTGCAAAAGAAATTAGTGAAAATAAAACAACCGATGATAATTACAGCATGATTGCTGAACCGACACAGGTCAAAGAACAAAAAAGCAGTGACGTGCCGAATTATGGTCATGCACTGGCTCCTTATGTCTTGTCTCTAGGGTTATTTGTTGGAGCCATTGCCTTCAATATGGGATTCCCGACAGGCTTGCCTTCTACTAGGCCTACATCAGGAGTGGCATGGTGGTTCAGTAAATTTACGGTCCTATTCATCCAAGCCACGCTTTCTGCATTAGTGTTGGATGCGATCATGATTTGGGGAATGGATTTACAGGTAGAGAACATGGGGCAATTCATTGGGGTTTCCATACTGACTTCCCTAACGTTCATGTTCATCGTTACCTTCTTGACCGTAGGATTTGGAAATCCAGGTCGTTTACTGGCGATGATATTCCTTGTATTACAGCTAGGTGCAAGCGGAGGAATGTTCCCTGTGGAACTGACAAATAACTTCTTCAGTCATGTTCACCCGTTCATTCCGATGACATACTCTGTCATGGGCTTCCGCCAGGCGATGAGTACGAGCCTTGGGGCGGATGCATTGACAGCAAGTATAGTGTTCCTTACTGGATGCATCATTGTCTTTAATCTGCTGCTATTGCTAACGATGGTCATCAAGAAGCGCAAAGCACATAATATTGAGATGAATGCATAAACAAAAACCCCCGGTGCAATGCGCCGGGGGTTTACTCATTAAGATGGTTCAGTCGTGTCCTTTTCTTTTTCGATGACTTTCAATCCATTTTCCCCTGAATTTTCAATCACATGTTTAAGAATGGATAATTTGTTATCCCAGAATTGATCGTAAAAAGAAAGCCACTGTTTCAATTCCGCTAAAGGTTCCGGCTGAAGCCGAAAGCGTTTCTCTCTTCCTACCTTCCGGCCACTGACCAATTCAGCTTCAGAAAGGATATGAAGATGCTTGGCAATTGCCGTACGGCTCATGGAAAAGTGAGAAGTGATTTCTGAAATGGGTAAATCCCCTTCAGCAAGCAATTGCAGGACCTTTCGGCGGGTTGGATCGGCGATAGCCTGGAATACATCATGTTTTTCTGATGCAGACACTTAGCCCTCAACAGCCTTTTTAAGACCTTGATTAACGATCTGTTCCCAGCCATGATTCATTCTATCGCGAATCACTGAGCTTTTTTCGTTCGGTTTCGTAAGAATCGTATCAGGCTCTTTCCAGCCGCCATGAATAAGGGTGAACTCCGTTTTGCCATCCACTTCTTTTAAAAGGAAGGAAATGAACCAACCGTCCGTATCCCAACTGAATGAAAGGCGATGAGGAGCATCTAACTCCGTTACCTTACAAGGAGATGGGCCGAAGGGTGATTGCACATGGAACTCATGTCCCACTTTCGGTTGAAAATCATTTGGCATGAACCATGAAGCTATGCCCTCTGCAGTGGAAACTGTATCCCAAACTTTTTGGATAGGTGCTTCAAGAATAACCGTCTTCTTGATATCCTGTAATGTATTTTCCATACTGATTCTCCTTTGTAAGTGAAAATATGAAACCAATTGGTTTTGCTTTGTTGATTATATAAAACCTTTTGGTTTCATGTCAATAATTTGTTTCAAGCGATTCCTTTTTATTCATTGCAGGAGGCTTAATTTCCCAACTCTTCGATTTGTTTTGCCAATCCCGTTATATTATCGATTGATTTCATTATCTCTGAATCTTCCAATGCCTTAGGATCAATTTGGCCCTTTTCAATATTATTCAGATATAATTCAATTCCATCTGACAGCTGTTGATTTGAGCTGACGATCTTCTCATGGATGCCTTCAGCGATTTGGGGTGGTTCAGTTGCATTGAATTCTTCAATCTCCGTTTTCATCAATTCCAGTTCCTTTTCAAGATTTGCTCTTGTTTCGGCATTCGTGATGGCATCCTGTGACATGGCGGGAACCTCATTGGCAAAATCCTGAACGGTATTTACATACTCCGTCGCATCATCGGCATACTCCAATGATGAATTGACTTCTTCTAATGCTGAACATCCGCTTAATGTAAGGATGGACAGCAGAGCAATGGTCATTATTTTTTTCATATGTTCCTCCAATGTGATTTTTTTATAGTAAGGATCAGATGGGCAGAAATCTTTTTTTATAAATTGCTGCAATGGAATTGAGTATGAAACTGGGAATCTTCTTCGGAAAAAACGACTTCGAATAGAATAGGTGAAAAGCACTTTTCAAGTCGTGCCACTGATTACAGGATTTCACTTGCTTAAACCTTGCAACGTCAATGATCTTCACCTTTTTTTCAGAAGTGATGAAGATGTTTCGTAAGTGGATATCCGAAGGGTTCAATCCCTCTTTCCTTGCCAATTGCAGCGCATGGTCTATCTCCGCAATGTTTTCTTCCGTTATCGGGATTCCCAATGTTAAACATTCAAAAAGAGTGTTGCCTTCAATGTGATCTATAACCAGGTAATTTACCCCCGCATCATATAGGGTTGGATAGTATTCGATGGATTGGACGGTTTTGTATATATCAGCTTCAACTTTAGCTGTGTGAGTATGATCCGGGAAAAAGACTTTTAGTGCTTTATTGGTGGAATGTATTCGGAAAACATATGCGCTTCGGCCTTTTCCGATCAGTGATAAAGATGGGGCGGCATCGAGCAATACATGCTTTTTATCATCGGAAATCTTAACGCTTTGAGCTAATTCATTATAGTTCTGCATACTTTTCACCTCTATTGTGCAATTTTTCGAATCAAAAAAGACGGTATAACCGATTATTGGTTATACCGTCTTAAATTAAAAGACCTCACCAAATAATCGGCAAGGTCTTGCAAACAACTAAAATCAGTTGCCAATAAAGCCGAGGATTCAATCCTGTACTGACGACTTTATTGTATAGCTACTCCCCTTAACAGAAGGATTCTTATAAGTTATATACAGTAATTATATAGGTCATTGCCTCGATCCGTCAAATATAAGGATCGTGTGCCTACCCTTTATATATATTCGATTTAGGCAGAAAGATGCTCGTCTCATTAGCATTAATTTGAGCGGCAAGTAATTATATCAATATACTTAATAGTCATCATTTGCTTGTCGCATAAGTTTCATTGCAAATGTTTCTATATAATTACTTAAATGTCTGTTAGTTTACCATTGTGTTACAATCGATTTTATCTCCCTATAGATCTAAAGGAATATGTTATATTTTAGATGAATGAGCACATTTACCTATGTTACCATACTGATTTTAACCGATATTTAAATAAATGTTAAAAATATAATTCTTTAGTAGGGAGAATGGGATGAAGAAATTAATTATACCAACTTTCTGTTTTGCAGTGTTGTCTACAGTTGCTTTCGAAGAAAAAATATCTGCAGCTCCACTACATGCCGAACAGGCCAATATTGGGGACGTCATGTTTGTGCAGGTGAATTCCGGATCGCTCAATATGAGAAAAACCGGGACGGAAGGTGCCAGCATAGTCGCAAAGCTGGCAAATGGCACAAAGGTGACGGTGTATTCGGAATCCAAAGGCTGGGCGAAGATCAAGGCCAATGGAAAAGAAGGATATGTCAGTACCAAGTATTTATCGGCAACGAAGCCAGGGACTTTAACGAAAACGGCAGTAACCATTAAAACGACAACTAAATATGTGAATGTGAGCACAGGTTCACTTAATATGCGAAAAAGCGGGAGTGATAGTGCCAGCATAGTCGCAAAGCTGACAAGGGGTATACAGGTGACGGTGTATTCGGAATCCAAAGGCTGGGCGAAGGTCAAGGCAAATGGAAAAGAAGGATATGTCAGCACGAAGTATCTATCGGCAACGAAGCCTGGAACAGTGACCAAAGCTGCGGCAACGGTTAAAACGACAACGAAATATGTGAATGTGAGCACAGGTTCACTTAATATGCGAAAAAGCGGGAGTGATAGTGCCAGCATAGTCGCAAAGCTGACAAGAGGCACACAGGTAACGGTCTATTCGGAATCCAAAGGCTGGGCGAAAATCAAAGCCAATGGAAAGGATGGATATGTCAGCACGAAGTATCTATCGGCAACGAAGCCTGGAACAGTGACCAAAGCTGCGGAAACGGTTAAAACGACAACGAAATATGTGAATGTGAGCACAGGTTCACTTAATATGCGAAAAAGCGGGAGTGATAGTGCCAGCATAGTCGCAAAGCTGACAAGAGGCACACAGGTAACGGTCTATTCGGAATCCAAAGGCTGGGCGAAAATCAAAGCCAATGGAAAGGATGGATATGTCAGCACGAAGTATCTATCGGCAACGAAGCCAGGAACAGTGACCAAAGCTGCGGCAACGGTTAAAACGACAACGAAATATGTGAATGTGAGCACGGGGTCACTCAATATGCGAAAAAGTGGAAAAGCTACCGCAAGCATAGTCGCCATCCTTTCAAAAGGAACGAAAGTGACGGTGTACTCGGAATCCAATGGCTGGGCGAAAATCAAAGCCAATGGAAAGGATGGATATGTCAACACCAAATATCTGTCTGCTTCTAAGCCGGGCTCGGGATCAACGGCAGCCACACCTGAAAAAACGACGACGAAATATGTAAACGTGAGCTCTGGAACGCTCAATATGAGAAAAAGCGGATCGGAAAGCGCTAGCATAGTCGCAAAGCTGTCAAAAGGAACGAAAGTGACGGTCTATTCGGAATCCAAAGGCTGGGCGAAAATCAAGGCAAATGGAAAGGATGGGTATGTCAGCACCAAATATCTATCGACAACAAAACCAGGAACGGGATCAACGGCAGTCACGCCTGAAAAAACGACGACGAAATATGTAAACATAAGCTCTGGAACGCTCAATATGAGAAAAAGCGGGTCGGAAAGTGCGAGCATAGTCGCAAAGCTGTCAAAAGGAACGGAAGTGACGGTCTATTCGGAATCCAAAGGCTGGGCGAAAATCAAGGCAAATGGGAAGGATGGGTATGTCTGTACTGACTACCTCTCAACGGCAAAGCCTGGAACGGACTCCAAACCATCCATACCTGAAATAACGACAACCAAATATGTAAATGTCAGCTCGGGTTCACTGAATATGCGGAATAAGCCGTCGGATAGTGCTTCCGTCATTGTGAAATTGGCAAGGGGTGTAGAGGTAGAAGTCATCTCGGAATCAAATGGCTGGTCAAAAATTAAAGCGTATGGCGGAGAAGGTTATGTCAGTACGAAATATCTATCAGCAACAAAGCCAGGTTCTGTACCGGGACTGAATCCAGATGGAGAAGCAAACACATTAGTTAAATATGTAAATGTAAGTGATGGCTCGAGTCTGAATATGCGTTCATCAGCATCGGCTTCCGCTTCAATTATAGCCAAGCTTGTAAATAATACGACCGTAACGGTGTATTCAGAGTCTAATGGCTGGTCAAGAGTCACGGCCAATGGAAAAACCGGATATGTCAGTACGCAATATTTAACGGCCAAAGCACCGGAAGGTCCGGGAAGCTCGAATGGATCGATAATCAGGATCGATAAAGAGTATAATCTTACGATGGAAAAGATGGTTGAAATTCAAATGGCCGTAAACGGTCAGACGGATAAGAAGTATAAAACCTACATACGCGAAGATGGATTAACTTTAATCAATTCAACAAAAGGTACCGTTAAAGGAACCGGATGGCGTGTCAGGGGCGGAGCTGGATCGAATTATTGGGCAGTCGGACCTGTAAGCAATTATCAATCATTGAACATTAAATCAAAAGTAAGGGGCTCTGACGGATATTATTGGTATGAGGTGGACTATAACAAGACTTGGGTAAATGCCAGTCCGGAAGATATAGAATATAATCTTAACCCAAATAATTTCGTGAATGATCCAGTCCATTCATTCCAATTCGTCAAGCTCTCCCAAGTCACCAACATGAACGTTTCTGAAGTGAATAATAGAATCCTTTCAGGCAAAGGGATACTACAAGGCAAAGCGGCAACCTTCACTGCGGCAGGGGAAAAATACGGGGTCAATGAAATCTACCTGATTTCACATGCTTTGCTTGAGACCGGGAATGGCACTTCTCCATTAGCGACTGGCGTAAAGGTGAACGGGAAAACGGTTTATAATATGTATGGAGTCGGGGCGTTTGACGGAACGGCGCTAAGCAGCGGCGCTCAATACGCCTATAATGCCGGCTGGTTCACTCCCGAAGCGGCCATCATAGGCGGTGCTGAATTCATCGCCAAAGGATATATCTCTGCTGGGCAGGACACACTTTATAAAATGAGGTGGAATCCTACAGCTGCAGAGAAATATGGATATGCATCACACCAGTATGCGACTGATATTGGCTGGGCAACAAAACAAGTGAAACAGATTTATAATTTATATAGTTTATTAGATTCGTATAAATTGACGATTGAGGTTCCTAAGTATAAATAAGGAAATGGAAAAAACACATGAGTCCGGCTCATGTGTTTTTTTGCTACTCAGTTTTATCCTTTTCCATAATCCCCTTGACGACATCCTCGATCGTCACCGCTCCCAACGCCTTTTCCAAGGCAAGTTCAGCAACGGAAAAGATGGGTTCTATTGTATCTTGTATATTTCTTCCAACAGTGCATGCTGGATTAGGATTTTCATGAATTCCAAATAATTCTTTATCGGAGACAATGTTGACAGCGTGATAAACATCGAGCAAAGTGATATCAGACAATTCCCTGGCCAATGTCGCTCCTGCGATACCCGGCCGAACATTCACTAAACCTGCATTCTTCAGCATGCCAGTGATTTTTCTGATTAAGGCTGGGTTGGTGTTTACACTTTTTGCAATAAAATCGGAAGTGTTAACGCCTTCTTTGTTTATTTCTAAAAGAGATAATATATGGATTCCTACGGAAAAGCGGGTACTGATGGACATCTCTTTTTTCTCTCCTTTAAAATCTCTATTCCTATATAGTATAAATTATTTAACATGTAATTCAAGTGGTTACAAGTTATAATGGCCTGCAAGAATAATATTTATCCATTAACCGTTTCCTTGTCAAGTCACGCCGTTGCTGCAAAGGCAAAAATAAAAGGTATGTGTAATTGACAAACAAGCATGGTGAAACTTATATTATAACGTGTAAATGAATCAGTTACAGGTGAAAGGTACAGGAAAGGGGGAACTGAAACCGGCCGCCATGGCTGGATAAGGAATCGACACAACTACAAGTGATGGAGGTATATGATGGCTAATAAAAAAAAGGGTAATCAAAAACAATCTTCTGCATTCACGTTTTGGATCATCGGGTTAATCGCTGTAATCATTATTGGCTTTATATTTTTAGCAAATGGGAAAAAAGACGAAGATACAGCCGTTAATGAAATCGATTATAAATCACAACCATATTTGGGAGAAAAATCGGCTCCTGTCCAAATAGTGGAATTTGGGGACTATAAATGTCCGGTCTGTAAGACATTCGAGAAGCAATTCTTCCCTTCTATACAAAGTGAATTGATTGATACAGGAAAAGCGCAATTTTATTTCATGAATTATTCGTTCATTAACGTCGATTCAACCAGATCCGCTAAATTCGCGGAAAGTGTTTATCAGGAATTAGGCAATGAGACCTTTTGGGAATTTCATGAGCTTTTGTTCGATAAGCAGCCAGCTGACCTGAAATATGAAAAGGAAGATGTCTTTACGGACAAATTCTTAGAAGAAACATTGAAAGAAATCGCAAATGACAAAGATGTGAAAAAAGTCGTTACCTCGTTTAAAGCCAAAAAGTCCGAGGACCAATGGAACAAGGATATGGAGTTGGCCGACGAATTGGGCGTTACTGGAACACCTTCCTTATTTGTCAATGGCAAGAAGTTTGAAGGAAATACAATCGATGATTTAGTGAAAATGGTTGATGATGCAGCGAAGGAGAAATAGTGATGAACAAGCCTCTATTATTTTCTTGGATCCTGTCCATCATTGCCACTGCCGGAAGTCTCTACTTTAGTGAGGTTCTCCATTATGTACCCTGCACCTTTTGTTGGTACCAAAGGATCCTGATGTACCCGCTCGTCATCTTATTGGGCCGGGCATTTTATGAACAGGACCTGAAAATCTATCGATACATCCTCCCATTATCGATTTTGGGCATGGCGGTGTCAGGGTATCACTATAGTCTGCAAAAAATTCCAGCATTACAGCATTTCGAAATGTGCCAAAGCGGTGTTCCCTGCTCAGGTGAGTATATAAATTGGCTAGGATTCATCACGATCCCGTTTTTGTCATTCATCGCCTTTACGCTCATCACAATCTGCATGGCACTGCTAATGAAAAAGAAAATCAGCATGTAATGAAGCGCACCATTCTAAAAGGAATGGTGCGTTTTTATTTATATCGGATGAAAATATCGACGAAAATCAGGATATTTCATCAAAACTCGGACTATATCGACGAAAATTAGCAATATATCAGCGAAAATCGGATTATATCTCCAAAAATTAGCAATATATCATCGAAACCTGGATTATATCCACGAAACTTCGGATATATCTCCGAAAATTGCAATATATCAGCGAAAATCGGCAATATATCTCCGAAACTGCGGATATATCTCCGAAACATCTCTAAATAATAAAGTTGACAAATTGGTAACCTGTAACTTATATTGTTACATGTAAGTAATTTAGTTACAATTAATTTTAAAAACAATATATAGGAGGAATGTAAAATGAAAATCGGTATTATTGGTGCGAGCGGAAAAGCTGGAAGTCTGACTTTAAAGGAAGCATTGACTAGGGGACATGAAGTTACGGCCATTGTCAGGGATGAAGCTAGAGTCCAAATTCAAGGAGCTTCCGTATTGGAAAAAGACATATTCGATCTGAAAGCAGAGGATATTAAAGAATTCGATGTTGTAGTGAATGCATTTGGCGCTGCTCCGGGGAAAGAACATCTGCATGTGGACGCAGGAAAAATCTTGATTGAAGCAATGAAAGGCGCTCCACAAACGAAACTGATCGTTGTTGGCGGAGCTGGAAGCCTTTTTGTTGACGAAGCAAAAACGATTCGTGTCCTGGATACGCCTGAGTTTCCTAAAGAATACTTTGCAACAGCGTTTAATCAATCCAAGAACCTTGGAGATCTGCAAAACGCCACTGATATACAATGGACCTTCATCAGCCCTTCCGCCTTCTTTGATCCGCAAGGAAATAGAACAGGCAGGTATAAACTGGGTAAAGACAATCTTCTTGTAAACTCAAAGGGCGAAAGCTATGTAAGTTATGCCGATTTTGCCCTTGCAGTACTTGATGAAATTGAAAATCCGCAGCACATCAACCAGCGCTTTACCGTTGTTGCCGAAGCTGAATAATTTAGTGACGTCTCTCCTCTGGGGTGACGTCTTTTTTTTCGCTAGTAACTTCTGAAATCGGCGCAGACTCGCCAAGGAAGCCGTTAATGTATATTTCATTGCTGATGAGGATCAAAGAGCTGACGGTGGGCACCGATAGGGAAGAAGCCAAGCGGAAATTTGAAGCGGGTGAGATGATCAATAATTGATAAGTCTTTAGATCTATGGGCTGAAAGTAAGAAAAATAAGACCTTTTCCTTAAAAACGGGGAAAGGCCTTAAATATTTTGGTTACGTTTACAAATGAAGGAATTTTTTCTGTTAATATATTTACAAAAAACGAGTCTATGTTACTATAAAAAGGATGATTCAGAAAAAAATGGGGAATTTTGTTGATTTATCCTAATGTGAAGGAGCTACAAAGAATGAAAAAAGTTAAAAAGGCCATTATACCTGCAGCCGGATTGGGAACCAGATTCTTGCCCGCAACGAAGGCTATGCCTAAAGAAATGCTGCCAATAGTCGATAAACCAACTATACAATATATTATAGAAGAAGCCGTGAAAGCGGGAATTGAAGATATAATCATTGTCACAGGAAAGAACAAACGAGCGATAGAGGATCATTTTGATAATGCGTACGAACTAGAGAATAACTTAAGTGAAAAAGGGAAATTCGATTTATTGGAGAAGGTGCGATACCCATCCAATTTGGCTAATATCCATTACATTAGGCAAAAAGAACCGAGAGGCCTCGGACATGCTGTTTGGTGTGCACGTAACTTTATTGGTGATGAGCCGTTTGCCGTCCTTTTAGGCGATGATATCGTGGAAAGCGATGTGCCCTCCCTGCGTCAATTGATCAACGAATATGATGCGACAGGTTCGTCCATCATTGGTGTGCAGCCGGTGAATGAGAACGAAACACATAGATATGGCATCATCGACCCGCTTACGCAAGATGGCAGGAGATACGAAGTGAACCGTTTCGTCGAAAAACCAAAACAAGGAACGGCACCATCCAACTTAGCCATAATGGGAAGATACATACTGACTCCGGAAATATTCGATTTCCTGGCCAAGCAGGAAACAGGGGCTGGCGGTGAAATCCAGTTAACGGATGCCATCCAAAAACTGAATGAAATCCAAAGTGTCTTCGCTTATGATTTTGAAGGGAAACGCTATGATGTCGGAGTTGTCGATGGCTTTGTGAAAACGACAATTGAATTTGCCCTGCAACGTCCCGATTTAAGAGACGACATTTTAAAAGTAATGGAAAATATCCTCGAAATGCACAAGGCAGTGGATAAGTGATCTTTTAAATTAATAGAGTAATTAGTTTAGAAAAAATCTCCAACTATTGATCATTCATAGTTGTTATTTTTGGTTACTGAAATGCAAACATAATTTTGAATGGTGAATATAAATCCATAAAAGGGGATGCCTATTTAGTGAATAAGAAGGTAATAAAAAGAAAAGTCGATTTCCTTAAACAGCCTATTGTTAATTTCCTATTAAAGGAAAATCATCAGCGTGTAAATAGATATGCAAAGTATTATGAGAAATTAAGCATTCAAAAAAACACCATTCTATATGAGAGCCGTGATGGAAACAGTATGACCGACAGTCCATACGCGATGTTTAAATATATGCTGGAAAATCAGGACTATCAAGATTTTGTGCACATTTGGTCCATCCAGGATTTCAGTGTCCTCTCAGGTGTAATGGCGAAGTATAAGGATATGCCGAATGTTCAATTTGTTCAACGTAATTCAAAGGAATATTTAAAGTGGTTGGCGACAAGTGAGTATTTAATCAATAATTCCACATTCCAGTCTTTCTTCATCCCTAAAAGCGATCAGATTTACATCAATACCTGGCATGGAACGCCCCTTAAGAATATGGGCTTTGATATACCCGGTAATCCTTCGGTCTCTCAAAACGTGGTCAGGAACTTCTTGAGTGCAGATTTCATTTTGAGCCCTAATGCCCATACTACCAACATATTTACACATAGCTATAAGTTAAATGGATTGTATAAAGGTGAAATAATAGAAGAAGGATATCCGAGGATCGATTTGACGCTGAATACGAATCCGGAGGAGTATAAGGATTATTTAAGGACCCTGGGTTTGAAAATCAGTGATGCTAAGGAAAATATTTTATATGCCCCGACTTGGAAGGGGACGAACCTGGCCAAGGTGGATAATGATCTTCTTCAAATCATTGCTGATATTCATTATTTACAAAGTCAAATCGGTGAACAATATAACTTATTAATTAAGGTGCATCCATTTCTATATAAAGAAGCGGCCAAGCATTCGGAAATCAAGGATCGGCTAATACCAGACCATGTGGATACAAATGAATTGCTTGCTGCAGTCGATTTGCTTATCACGGATTATTCCAGCATTTTCTTTGATTACCTTGTTACCGATAAGCCCATTCTATTTTACACTTGGGATACGGACGTTTATGCAGAGCAAAGGGGACAATATCTCCAAAATGACGAACTTCCGGGACCCATGCTTTTTAACTCAAAAGAATTGGCGCTAGCCATTAAAGATATTAAAGATGTGAAATTGAGATATTCCGATAAATATAAAAAAATGCAGGAAAAGTTCACGAACCATGAAGATGGAAAAGTAACAGAGAGAATAGTCAAAAATATATTCAATAAGTCTACGAAACAACTAAACACAATTACCGGGCTGGATTCCGCAAAGGAAAAAATATTAATTTATCCGGGCGGTTTGAGGGATAACGGGATTACATCCTCTTTCCTTAACTTAATGAATAATATTGATTATGATAAATATGATGTCAGCTGTTTTACGGGCACTCCTCACTCATACGAGGTTTTGAAAAATATGGGCAAGGTTAATAAGAATGTGCGTTTTCTATTCAAACCTGGCTTGCCTGTTTATAACATATTGGAAGTCTATAAAGATAAATTCATCCATAACAGAGGGGAAAGAGGTTTCTTAGGGAAGAAGCTTTACCCGGAAAATGCCTATATTAGAGAGCATGCACGTTTATTCGGCAAAACAAAGTTTGATTTTGTTATCGATTTTAGCGGTTATAGCCATTATTGGGCTAAGTATCTGCTTGCGGCGGATGCAAAAAAGAAAGTTTGTTATATGCATAATGATTTGCTTTCTGATAGTGAACGCATCATTAACGGAAAAAGACCGCACCGGATTAATCTAAGGGGGATTTTTTCGGTATACAATCGATTTGATAAACTGGTAAGCGTGTCTGAGGGAACGATGGAATTAAACCGAAAGAATCTATTGGAGTATGCAGACTTCGATAAATTTGATTATGTAATGAATTCCATCAACCCGGATAAAATCCTTCAAATCGAGTCAAATGAGCCTGAAGGTAGCGAAAATGATGAAAAGGCGATGATCACAGAAAACTTCAAAGCGAGGGCGATTTTAAGGGATGTCAAGGATCATCCTGTTTGGAATACCCTTCCTGGAATTTCGAATGCCGCTCAATTTCCATTGGAAGAACGATTTGAAGGTGCTGAAATCGTGATTTCGAGGAAAACCCATGCTGATCAAAAGACTTTTTATAAATTCAGTCATGACAATCAAATAATAGGCTGGATTAGTGAAGAAGCTGTGGAGCTTCTGCCAGACAGCATCATTTATGAAAAAGAAGTGGATAAAATAGCAAGGTTAGTAAGACCTCGATCGAACTATATTTGGTCCTTGCCGTATAAAGTTGAAGGAACGTACAAAGTTTCCGGCAGTCATGATTTTAAAGGGATCATTGTAAAAGTCGATAGGGAAGCAAAAACCCAGCATTCGATTTATAGCAGAATATCAGTAAAAGACAAGATCATAGGCTGGATAGATAATTCGGCTTTATCCGTGCTTGAACATTGTACAATCAATGAAGACATGAGCTATAATGACAAGCTGCAAATCATGATGAAAAGAAAATATATAATATCGCGAAACTATAAAAACAATAAAAAGTTCATCGATAAGATCGAGAATAGAACGCTGAAGGAAATAAACACCGGTAATCAGAAGTACGGTAAAATAACCAACCCGGAAGATCATACAATCTGGACGAAGGCATATCCGAACTACAAGGCTAAAAGAGTGAGCAAGGCAATCGATTTTGAAGGGCAAATCGTTAGAATCATCAAGTATAATAGAACCAACAAAGGCGGCTATTACCTTTTCGAGATAGACAATAAGATAATAGGCTGGCTAAATACTGGAGCATTTGAAATGATAGAAGAGCCAATGGTGTTAAAGGAACGGGAAGTGCGCGGCACTGCCGAAATTAAATTAGGCGATTATCATATATGGGATAAGCCTTATGGGCTGCAAGATGCCATGGTCTTGGAAAATGGGCCATCCTTTAATGGCCGGATCGTTGAATTCGATAAAGAAGCGGTTACTCAACTTGGTACATATGCCCATATATCATTGGATGGGGTATCTATAGGCTGGATCGATAAACAGGCGTTAATCGTACAAGGGGTCCATGGGTTGGAAGTGAATGATCAATTCGTTCCATATCCTGATAAAAATGATTTTAACTTTGTCAATATGGGAAGGTTATCCCCTGAAAAAGGGCAAGATAATTTGATTCGTGCATTCGCAGGCTTTCATGGGAAACACAAAAATAGTAAACTGTATATTTTAGGACAAGGACCTTTAAAGGAAGATTTGCAGGCAATCATTGATGAGCTGGACTTAAATCATTCCATTCATCTTTTGGGTCAGCTTGAAAATCCATTTTCGTTCATGGAAAAATGTGACTGCTTCGTTCTTTCCTCACATTATGAAGGCCAGCCTATGGTATTATTGGAGGCAATGACCTTAGGAATGAAAATCATGGCTACTGATATAGTGGCTAACCGGACCGTTTTGGAAAACGGTAAATATGGTTTGCTTGTCGAAAATAGCATAGATGGACTGGAAAAGGGCTTATCTACCATGGTTAGTGATGATAATCCTGAACTAGCGAAGTTTGATTACACCCAATATAATGGATTGGCCATGGAAACCTTCAATAAATGCTTATAAAACGAGGGAGGTCCTTATAATTAGACCTCCCACTAATGACATATGCGAGATTTAAAGATTCATTCAAGCTTAAAGTAAAAGGGGTAATACTATATGATTTTGGTCGTTGGCGGTGCAGGATATATTGGAAGCCATCTTGTAAAAGAGTTAGTGAATACTGAAGAGGTTGTCATTCTGGATAATCTCTCAACTGGATTTCGTTCGCTGGTTGATTCGAAGGCCACCTTGGTGGAAGGGAATTTAGGGGACGAAGCGGTCTTGAATGAAATTTTCCTTAAGTATCCGATTAAAGCGGTCATGCACTTTGCCGCTAATAGCTTGGTCGGGGAGTCTGTTCAAGATCCTTATAAATACTATGATAATAATGTAGGTGCAACTCTTACATTATTGAATACCATGCTTAAGCATGATGTTAAGAATTTCATTTTTTCATCAACGGCAGCTACGTACGGGATACCAAATGTGGATATGATTGATGAAGGTCAGCCAACGAATCCGATTAACCCATATGGCCGCTCTAAATTGATGGTGGAACAGATCTTAGGGGACTTTGCAAAGGCATATGGACTTCATTATGTCGTCTTGCGTTACTTCAATGCGGCCGGAGCACATGCGTCAGCAGAAATCGGTGAAAGCCATGATCCGGAAACACACCTGATTCCAATCATTTTACAGCATTTATTAGGTCAACGTGAGAAGATTTCCGTGTTTGGTACGGACTATGACACAGAAGATGGCACATGCATTCGTGATTATATCCATGTAACGGATCTAGCCCAAGCTCATATAATCGCGCTTCAAGCCCTATTAACCGGGAAGAAGGATACGGCCATTTACAACCTTGGGAATGGAAAAGGATTTTCGGTTAAGGACGTAATCGACACTTGCGAAAAAGTCACAGGAGTTAAACCGACAGTTGAGTATGCAGACCGTCGCCCTGGAGATCCAGCCCGCCTGGTTGCTTCGGCCGACAAGATATATGAAGAACTCGGTTGGAAGGCATCGATAAATTTGGAAGAAATCATTGAAAGTGCGTGGAAATGGCATAAATCTCAAATGAATTAATGGTCCCTTAGGGCTCGGTAGTCATTTCAGACTGCAGACAAACTCGAAGAAAAAAAACGAGTTTGCCTGCAGTTTTTTTATTTGAAGAATGTTCCAGCTGTTTTCAGAAATCCGCCCCCTTTCCGCCAACTGTGTCGGGTCTTGGCTAGCCAGTAATACGGCAGTTTTCATTCTAAGCTTGAAGAGCTTTCCGGATTGATTTTTTCAGGGCTTTTACAAAGTTCTGACGTGTTTCTTCGGTTAATTCCAATAGGGAAAGGTACGGATTTAAATCTTCCAGCTCTACTAATAAAAGTTCACCTTGCTCATTCCGACAGGCATCTACTCGTTGGATGCCCCAATCAAGATTGTTCCAATCAATAAATCTTTTAGCAAAAGCCAGGTCTGCTTCAGTAGGGACATATTCTTTTAATTCCCATCTTTTCTCTTTATCAGGCGCATAAAGGGCGTATTGAAATTCCTTATCGATAAAATAAAAAGAGACTTCATACTCAAAGTTGATAAATGGCTGTACCAATGTGTTCTTTGATTTTGCATCCATTTTATCTCCCAATTCTTCTTTCGCGGCAAATTCCAAACCGATGGAATCCGCGCCATCTTTAGGCTTCACTATATACGTTTCCACATTGGGAAGTTTATGTAAAGATTCAAGTGTATCGATGGTCGGAATGACAGGGAATTGGGCATTCGTCAGTTCAATTAAGTATTCCTTCCCGTTCATATCAGCCTTTCCAACAAATGAGTTGTATGTTTTCAGATGGCCAGCAGCCACTCTATTACGGAATGCTAGATATTTGTCTATAAAATTGGCTACTGGACCGGCATTTCGAAAGACGATCAAGTCAAAGTCCTTTTCAAACGTTTCAATGTCTTCAGGATGGCAAAGCACTAACTGAAAATCCTCCCTAAGCTTCGAGGTAAGGAACAAATCCTCCTCATAATAATTTCTTCCCTTTGCCTCATAGTATAAATCCGTTACGAATAATAGTGTCTGCATGACTCCTGCACCCGCTTTCCCGATATTTTCATTGATTGGTTTACATACAAAAAAACCCCATCTCATTAAGAGACGAGATTTGAACTCACGGCACCACTCTTGTTTAATAATTAAACGCACATCCCATTTAACGGGGGGAAACCGGTAAAGCTTACTGAATCTTCGGCTTTACTTCTCTGGGATGATATTCGGCCAGATTCTGGACACTGGCTTTCAGCAAAGCACCAGCTCTCTTTGGAACAGAACGATAACGTACTCCTTCCCTTCATGGAATTTTACATTTGATGAATTTGAGTAATTGTATAATAGTCAGAAAATAAAATCAATGGTTGTTTCACTTACTATAGGACGAAAAGGGAATATGGATAGAGATATAGAATTACTATTCAAGTGAAGCACCATCATTTAATAGGAGATGTTAGATTTGAAAACGGTAAGGGTTTTTCATTACGATGCGTTCAGCAGTAAACCGAATAAAGGAAATCCGGCAGGTGTGGTTTTAGATGCGGATGGACTGACCGAAAAGGAAATGCAGGATATAGCGATGAAGGTGGGGTTCAATGAAACCTCTTTTCCGATGGAATCAGATATTGCCGATCTTAGGATCCGTTATTTTACACCGGGACACGAAATGAATCTTTGCGGACACGCGACGATGGCTACCATCCATGCACTGAAGACCAGGGGATTATTGGATAAAGATGAGCTGATGATTGAAACAGGAGCGGGAATATTGCCAATCAAGATCCATGCGGCGGCGGGGCCTGATATATATATTACGATGAAGCAGGCCGCACCGCAGTTTGAAGCGTTTAACGGAGATAAAGCTGGCTTAGCCAGTTCTCTCGGCCTTGATATAGAAGATCTGGAAAGTGAATTACCTATTGTTTATGGAAGTACAGGTTTATGGACTTTACTGGTTCCGGTAAAAGAAAGAAGCTCATTTAAAAGGATGAAGGCCAACAATAGCCTGTTTCCGCAATTATTAAAGGAAATGCCAAGAGCTTCCGTTCATCCCTTTTGTTTGGAGACGTACGATAGTGATGCCCATATGCATGCCCGGCATTTTTCCTCGCCCTTTTCAGGTACGCTTGAAGACCCGGTTACAGGAACGGCTTCAGGTGTAATGGGGGCTTATTATGCAAAATACCTAAAGGGTGATCTTGAAGATGAGGTGCATCTGTTAATCGAACAGGGGCATGAAATCGGAAAGGATGGCAGAGTTCGCGTTACAGCTACCAAGAACGATGGCACATACGATATTGAAATCACCGGGAATGCTGTCTACGTTAAAGAATTTGAAGTGGAAGTCTAAAGACATAATGAGATACAAGCCTGAAAAAGTATATTGAAAAAAACCCTGTGCCAAGACGTTACGTGTCTTAGCACAGGGTTCTTGTAAATCAGAAACACGGGGTGGAAGCGCCAATCGCTGTCCTTTAGATGAGGGTCACGCCGCTAAGATCAACCTTTGCTCCATGTAAAAAGTTGTAAGTGAGTTTATCCATCGAAGCTCCAGTAAAGTCGATTTTCTTTAAATCGGACATCCGAAATTGAACATTGATGAGGGTGGTATCGCGGAATGATGCCTTTCTCAATGATGAGCCTTCGAACATGGTTTGTTTGAAAGTTTCCCCATCGAATATAAGTCCAGATAAATTACAGCTTTTAAAATGGGTTTTATTATAAATGCTGTTCTTGAAAGTTACGCCTTTTAAATTGGCACTTTTAAATAAGGTGCCAGTTAAATTGGCGTTTTCGAAGATGCAATGATCTAAGTTACTGTTTTTAAATGTGCTGTTCGTCAGGTCGGAATGGCTGAAGTCAGAACGGCTTAAATCGCAGGAATTGAACTTCCCATCATGTACCGAAACCGAGCGGAAGTCGGAATCCAACAAGCGATGCCTGGAATAGTCCATGTTTATCGCCTGCTCAAGCACATTATATTGCAGGTTGAGGGATTCCATGAGCTCTGATACCTCCCCAATCGAATCAACAGTCAGTTTATACGCTTCCTGTTCACTGGCATCATTCCTTCTATGGTCACTATATTTTTCCAGTAAGTTTTGCAGCAGTTCTTCTTCCAATTCCTTTGCTGATTTTTGCACTTTTGTACGGAGCAAAAATGCTATGAACATGTGCATTCAGTTTTTCAATCACATTTCATCTTCCCTTCTTAGAGAAGGCGCTCAAGTATTCGCTTGGCCTGCTCCCAGTCATTTTTATTTTGGATATATGTGTTTTCCCCGATTGGGGTGATTTTGTAATATTTCCTTCTTCCGCCTTGTGTGGCATCTCCCCAATAAGAGATGATGCAACCATCCTTTTCCAGACGCTTTAGGCTGGAGTACATCGTCGCTTCCTTAATTTCATATTGCTCGTTGGAATTCGTATATATCAGTTTGCTGATTTCATAACCATATTTATCGCCACTTTGCAGGAGTTTCAGAATCATCGTATCTACATGTCCGCGAAGCAAGTCAGAGGATAGTTGTCGTTGAACCAAGGTAGTTTGGTTACTATGGATCATACAGATTTGGAGGGTTTATGAAAAGAAACATGCCAATTTTCGTGAAACACTGCATCGCATACTTTTTAATTGTACTAATTTTCCAGAGATATTATCCGCTTGGAAGGGATTTATGATGTTTCATGGAAGAAGTATGTAAGGGGGTGGGCATGTTGAATAATTCGTGGAATAAAGTGATTTATAAATTTTGGTCGCCCGTTTATGACAAAATCTTCAACTCTCATCTCTTTTTAGATGCCAGGAAAAGAATGTTTGAAGAGCTGGATTTTCATGATCATGCAAAGGTCCTGTTTGTGGGCGTAGGTACGGGGGCCGATTTGGAGTTGATCAAAAACCTTGACCTTGAGATAACGGCAATAGACCTGTCAGCGGATATGTTAAAAAAAGCGATGGGGAAATTTGATGATGCATCGATCAATTTCCTCGAGATGGATGCACAGCATATGGAATTCACTAATGAATCGTTTGACTATGTAGTGGGAAGTTTGGTTCTTTCCGTCGTACCTGATGCCAATGAATGTCTTCGGGAAATGATCAGGGTTGTAAAAGGCGAGGGGAAAATAATACTATTCGATAAGTTTATTTCTAAAGATGAAATTCTTTCAGTGCCCAAAAAGCTTCTGAGGCCGATCATTCAATTTTTGGGAACGGATATTGGCTTGAGGTTTGAAGACTTGTTCAGTGGACATGGGGATATTATGGAAATTGAAGAAGATCGGCCGATCATGCTGAATGGAATGTATAGAAAGATAATCATCAGTAAACGGTTATGAGGACATCACCAGATAGAGCTGAGTTTTGCTTTTTGGAAGCTAAACCGGATACGCTGTAAAGAGCATGTAATATTTGACATGCATGTATAAAACCCATGTCTTCACTAACATGGTTAATGAGCTGATCATCGGGTTATTGAGTAAGAACGGATCATACCATCAGAAGGCAGTTTACATGCATCATTGATTCCTTTAAATTCTAGTGAGCAATATATAACAACAAGGTCCAATGGTGTCTGAACGTCATATGTAACGCATTTTTGATGCACCTGTTACATAGGCACTGGGCGAAATCAGTATAATTAAATCGTGGGATAAAATGGAAGAGGTGATGGTTTTGTCGGAGACGATTACAACCTATGAAGATCTATTGAACATGCTGGACTCATTATTGCGTGAACCAACTGGATTCTGGAATGGTTTTTATGAAGATCGCACAAAAGGGGTTCCCTTTTTCGAAAATTTCCCAGATGAGAATTTGGTTTCATATTTTGATGGTGGGTTAATTGGGCCAGGGAAGGTTCTTGAGCTTGGATGCGGACCTGGCAGAAATGCCATTTACCTTGCTCAAAAGGGCTGTTCCGTTGATGCGGTGGACCTTTCGAAGGAAGCCGTTGAATGGGGAAAAGAACGGGCAGGAGATAAAAATGTCCAAGTGAACTTCATTCAAGGGAATATATTTGATTTGGATATTGCAAAAGGACAATATGACTTCGTATATGATTCAGGTTGTTTTCACCATATTGCTCCACATCGAAGGATGAATTATTTGGAGATGGTGAAAAAGGTGTTAAGGCCTAAGGGGTTCTATTCGATTACTTGTTTTGTCGAAGGCGGCATATTGGGTGGTGCCGATATTTCAGATTGGGAAGTATATAGGCAAAGAAGCCTTAATGGCGGTTTAGGTTTTACTGAAGAAAAACTCAGAATGATCTTCAAGGAATTCGAAGTGGTGGAAATACGGAAAATGAGGAAAATGGAACAATCGGATGAAACCTTTGGGGTGCAAGGTTTATGGACGGCTTTATTTATGAAGTGAGAAGGAGAAATGGTTTTAAACCGAAGGATCTGGGATCAGGTCCTTTTTTGCGTGGAAATTGTTAACAAAAAATAAAAATGGTAAACTATAACAACACTATAAAGTTTTAGAAACGGGTATTTACCAGAATGATAGATGAAGGCTTTTGCTGATCTTTTTTTAAAAAACATGGTTTCAAAAACAGCTGGGAAGGTAAATGGAAAGAGGGGGCCATCAGGAATCAGAGAGCTTAAGGTTTTAAGTATGGAAGAGGTTGTCTTTGATGCTTGCTGTTTTGATAAATTAGATTTATCGATTGCTTTTTATAAAAAACTAAATAGGAGGAGTTTATGCACGTAAATAAAGAATTATATGCCTTTTTATTGGGTGTGGCAGCACAATTGACTGAGGATTGGTACGCATCCTTGAATAAAAGTGATAGTACTGGTGTATATAGCTCAACCGATCCCAAAGTGATTAAAAAACTTAAGCAGCAAAATAATGAATTCCATTTACGTTTCTTTCAGGTTTTTGATACAGAGGAGAGGGAATTCTTTAAGCAGCTTGGTGATTGGATTGAAGCGATCGGTCAGGATCAGCAGCATTTAAACACACCCATCTATTTTATATTGAGGGAGTTTTTCCGTACGCAAGAGCAATACCTGGGTTATATTGACCGGTTTGTGAAATTACATGGAGATCAATATACACAGGAGGAAATAAACTCCTGGTATCGGATTGTGGTGAAGGTGTTCAGTGAAGTGATGGAGAGGTTTACGGAAGCGAATCATAGGTATGCCAATAAAATCATGAAAGCCCAACAGGCAACGATCGATGAATTGAGCACACCCATCATTTCCCTTAAAGATAACACGGCATTGCTTCCCCTGATAGGCGATATTGACACGACGAGGGGCATGTCCTTGCTTGAAAACACCTTACAAAAGTGCGCTGAAAAAAATGTCACCAGGCTTTTCATTGACCTATCCGGCGTTCATTCAATAGATAGCGGATCCGCACACCAGCTGTCTCAATTGATTGAATCCTTGCATTTGATCGGAATTCAAACAACCCTTTCAGGACTTCGGCCGGAAATAGCCATGACTGCCGTTAAGCTTCAACTGCCTTTTGATAAAGTGACAATAAAGTCCACTCTTGCCCAAGCGATCAGTACGATAAAATAATACATACATACCCAGGGCTCGGGGATGTTCGTTATAAGTTTCATCGAGAAGGCCTCCATATGGCGGTCTTCTCGTATGTATTAGCCTTCAAAAGGAGCAAGAGCCGGAACCTGCCGGATTTTATTCAATATTGGCAAAGACGGCTAGATCTTCTTTATTGCCAACCACTAAAAGCATATCTTTTTCATGGATATCCTGATCCGGTGACGGTGCTATGATGATTTCTCCATTACTCACGATGGCAATGACGCTGATATTATATTTTGCCCGTAAATCAAGCTCCCTGAGGCTTTTTCCCTTCATGCTCATGGGGAGGATGATTTCCTCGATATTGTATTCTTTAGAAAGCTCGATATAGTTCAGCATGTTAGGGGAAAGGAGCTGGTTCGCGACCCGTTCCCCCATATCCCTCTCAGGATAGATGACCCAGTCGGCACCGACTTTTGTGAGCACCTGACCGTGATTTTTATTAAGTGCTTTGGCAATGACTTTTTTGATCCCAAGCTCTTTTAAAAGCAAGGTAGTTAAAATGCTCGATTGCATGTCATTTCCGATGGCTACGATGACACAATCGAAATTACGGATTCCGATTGCTTTCAATGTCTCTTCTTCGGTCGTATCCGCCATGACGGCATGGGTAACGTTCAGTTCCGCATTTTCGACTCTTTCCTCGTTCACATCAATACCCAAGACCTCTTGGCCTGCCGTATATAATCTATGGGCCACACTGGTTCCGAATCTGCCTAAACCTATCACGGCGTATTGTCGTTTTCCCATCTTTTACACTCCTTCATTCATTATTAACCAATCATGATTTTCCCTTTTGGACGTCGGAACGGATCTGGCTTGCGCCTCATGGCGATAGCAAAGGCCAAAGTCAAAGGACCGACACGGCCTGCAAACATCGTGAAAATGATGAGCATCCGGCCAACCGGTGATAATTCCGGGGTCAAACCCATTGAAAGTCCCACGGTGGCGAATGCTGAAGTGGCTTCGAACAAAATCATCAAGAAATCAGTTCCGCTTTCAGTGATGGTCAGCAGAATGGAGATGATGGAAACCATGAATACACCAATGAACGTAACGGATAATGCTTTAAAGATCGTTTCACTCACGATGCGGTGACGGAACAAGACCACATCACCCTTACCTTTGATCTGTGACCAAACCGTTCCTACAAGCGTGGCCAATGTCGTCGTTTTAATCCCGCCGCCAGTCGATCCGGGTGATGCCCCAACGAACATCAAGAAAATGATGAGCAGTAATGCAGGCTGTGTTAAATCAGGGATATTCAGCGTGTTGGAGCCTGCCGTCCTTGGTGATACCGATTGAAATAAGGACGACAGCATTTTACCCATGAAAGATAAAGGCTGCAATGTCTTGGCATTGCCGTATTCGAATAAAAAGATTAAAATCGCGCCGGCAATCGTAAGGGTCACGCTAGTCGTCAGAACGATCTTCGTATGTACGGATAAACGATGTGCATTCCGATATTCGTATAGTTCATTCATCACGATAAAGCCTATCCCGCCAACCGTGATGAGGAAGGCGACGGTAAGGGTTACGAATGGATCCGATGCATATGGGGTCAAACTCCTGAATTCCCCCATTAAATCAAAGCCGGCATTATTGAAATTCGAGACGGAATGAAAAACCCCGTAATAGATCGCTTTGCCGGTTGGCATGTCAAAAGAAAAGCGAATCGATAAGATAAGGGCACCCACACCCTCAATGATGGCCGTGAAAATTAAAAGCCGTTTCACTAATCTGACTACACCCGCCATGGATAGATTATTTAAGGACTCCTGCAAGAGTAACCTGCCTTTTAAGGAAATCTTTTTGCCTAGAAGGAAAAAGAAAAACGTCGCAAATGACATGAACCCTAAGCCGCCTATCTGAATCAGTGTTAAGATGACCAACTCACCAAAAGTGGTGAAGGTCGATCCCGTGTCCACTACGACCAGCCCTGTTACACATGTAGCGGAAGTCGAGGTGAATAAAGCATCCAGAAAAGAAAGACCATGGCCATTTTCTGTGGAAACCGGCAGGGTCAATAAATAGGCCCCGATAAGTATCAGGATGGCAAAGCCGAGTACAAGTATTTTTGGCGGATCCAATAAATTTTTTGTCATTCTCAAATGATCATCCCTACTGTATGACTTTTAATCAACAATCTGCTTTTCGAATCTTTTTAAAAGCATAATAAAAAGACCTGCGAAAACATCGAATAGCTGTATTGCCACAAAAAGCGTGCAAAAAAAGCTCCCGAAATAGGCGGTCTTATGACCTCCTTCGCTTTAGCCGACGAAGTTAGCTGACGGGTAGGATGGCGAAAGAGCTGATCTCATCCCTTCTGCAAGGCAGAATTAACCCCAAATGATTGGGTCCTCCGTACTCATTTACCATGAGTTTTGGCCGAAATGCATTAAATTGATAAACGTATTCTACTCCCATCATTTAGCAGTTGTAAACCCCTAAATCGGAAAAATATATTTCTTTAACAAAACTGAAAATTTACGTTTTATTTACATTAAAAAAACGTATTGACAAATATTAGTTAGCACATTATGATAGGTTCGATTAATCCAATTATGATAACCGGCATCGATGTACTTTATTCAATAATTTCAAGCAGAACATGCTATTGCCAATCAAAATTTGTAATAGATATATTATATTTCTTTTGTAAAAGATAAAGAAAAAAGCAGTACATTATTAGTTAAATTCAATACATTTTATTAAAAAGGCGGGCAATTATGGAGAAGACGTTCAATAGATATGTTATCAATGCTACAGGCAAGGGTGGCCAAACATATTTAACACAATGCCAGGATAAAGATGCACTAAGGAAATGGATAGCCGATCATGAGGATCAAATCATCATGAATGAATTAAGGATAACGGATAAGAAAAAGAATCCGTTTTTAAAACTGTTTTCCCCAAGGTAAATCAACTGATTCCAACATTCATAGCGGTATTCAATTATTGTAATCCCTGTGTTCTATCCAGGAACGGTGAGCGAAAAATCCATATCTTGTTTTGCTTTTAAACTCATTATATTTAATGAGTTTTTTTGCGTTATTTACAGTATCGAACTATTAATGTTAAAATTTAGTAATTAATAATGTGGACGTAGAGAAGAGAAAAGTAAAATGAAATGAAATGACCACTTTCCGAGAGCAATCGAGGATTGTTGGGTATGTATGGGGGGCATCGCAAATTGGTCGCGTTCCTTGGGGACGGGGTTTTTTATTGTACGGTCAAAGGGGGAGAAGCGATGACATTAAGAAATGCATTAGTATCCTGGAAATACCCTTCCATTCTTTTGTGTGGAATAGGTATCTCCAACTAAAATCGTTCATTGGATGAATGTGCGCAATTGGCTGATGAAGTTCAAGATTTGAAAATGGATTTTCGCCATTTCTTCCGCCGTTTGTTCCTCACAGTTCTCCAGCCACTCAGTAATCACCCCTAAAATCGCCGATGTCAGGAAGGCGTGCATATACATGCGGAATGCTTCATCTTTAGCTGCAGGATGCAGGCTGATCAAACGCTCCAACAGTACTTCACCGAAAACCCGTTTTATTTTTTTCGCAAAAGAAGGGTCTCCCTGATCACCAAGAATGGCCCTTAATGCGTGAGCATGTTCACTGATGAATTGAAAAATCGCTATGAAAGGCGGATAAAGTTGCTGTTGATTAAGAGCCAAAAAAGCCTCTTTAGGCAAAATGGCAGTAATGCGGGTTTGAAGTTCATGTAACAATTCCTGCTGTAAGTGATCCATCAATTCATATTTATCTGTGTAGTGCAAATAGAATGTGCCCCGATTAATATTGGCGCGCTCTGCAATTTTCTTCACGGATACATGTGAGAACCCCTCTGCTTCGATAAGTGCAATAAAATGATGTTGTATCTGTTTTTTCGTCTTTTGTACCATATCCTCATGAATCGATGCCATGGAATGTCTCCTTCACTAAACATTTTTCCAAATGTGTTGATTGTATTAGACCGAATGCTACCTTAGAATGATGATACACTCAACACCGTGTTAATTAAAGAGGGAGGATGTGTGTGCAATGAAAAAGGCGATTTCCATTGATGGAATTGCTAAGGGTTTCAAGCAGAAGAAGGTCATTCAGCCAATGAGCCTGGATATTGAAAAAAGCGGAATTTTTGGTTTGCTAGGTCCATCCGGATGCGGAAAGACGACCTTGATTAAAATGATTGTCGGATTGATTAAACCCGATACGGGTAAAGTCACGGTTCTGGATCATGAAGTGCCAAATGAAGCCCTGTTAATGGATGTCGGCTATATGGCACAGTCCGATGCTTTATATACAGAATTGACGGGAGCTGAAAACCTCGAATTTTTTGCGAAGCTATACCGTTTTTCGAAAAAGGAACGAAGGGAACGCATTCAATATGCAGCTGAAATCGTACAGCTGACGAATGATTTGAACGTTCGGGTTGCCCATTATTCAGGGGGAATGAAACGCCGTCTTTCACTTGCGGTTGCACTCATCCAAAATCCGGAGATTCTCATATTGGATGAACCGACAGTAGGAATAGACCCTTTGCTGAAACAATCGATTTGGGAGGAACTTGAACGTTTAAGAAATGAAGATGATAAGACGATCATCATCACGACGCATGTGATGGATGAAGCGGAACGATGCGATAAACTGGCGATGCTGCGTGAAGGTGAAATCATCGCGGCAGGAACCCCTGCAGCTTTAAAAACTCAATTTGCCGCGGAAACGCTTGATGATGTTTTTTTAAGGATTGGAGGCGGCCTAAAATGAGAATTGCCTCTCTTGTTACTCGCATTACCCAGCAGATGCGCCGGGATCGAAGGACGCTCGCTTTATTTTTCCTGGCTCCATTGCTCATTTTAACGCTCATGTATTTTATTTTCGATACAGAGGCAAGTGATTTGAAAATCGTTGTTACAGGCAGTGATGAAACGATCGTTAAAGCATTGAAACAAGTGGATTTTCAAGTCACGGCTTCTGAGGAATTCTCTCAGGAAAAGATGATTGAAAAGGATACGGATGGCTGGCTGCATGTTGAAAATGGCAAAATGAAACTCACACTTTTGAACGACGAACCGACCCGGGCAAAGGCCGTTCAAATGCAAATGATGCAAGGCTTGCAAGGGAATGAAAAAAAAACTCCTTCAATTGAGGAGAAATATGTTTACGGAGATGCCAACACAAAGGGTTTTGATACCTTCAGTCCGATGCTCGTCAGCTTTTTCGTTTTCTTCTTTGTATTTTTAATAGCGGGGATCGCGCTTTTGAAGGAGCGTACAAGTGGTACGTTGGAACGGCTGCTTGCCACACCGATTAAAAGATACGAAATCGTAGCGGGCTATGTGATCGGATATGGCTTATTTGCTCTAATTCAAACCATAATTGTCGTGCTATATGCTGTCAATGTATTGGATATCGTCCTTGTTGGCTCCATTTGGCTCGTTTTACTGACGAATATACTGGTCGCGCTCGTTGCATTATCGCTTGGTACATTACTATCGAGTTTCGCGACATCCGAATTCCAAATGGTACAATTCATTCCATTGGTCATCGTGCCGCAAGTCTTCTTTACAGGGATTTTCCCATTGGATGGCATGTCAGACTGGCTCCAAAAAATCGGCAAGGTCATGCCTCTCTATTACGCATCGGATGCCATGAATGGCATTATGTACAAAGGTTTCACGTTCAATGAGGTCTTACTGGATCTGCTCATTCTCCTGGCCTTTGCCATCGTTTTCATCACCATCAATATCATTAGCTTAAAAAAATACCGTGCACTATGAAATCAACAACAACTTAACAAAAGAAGCCGGATCCCTGGAAAGTGAGGAAGCGGCTTTTTTTACTGCATACTTTTAGTTGAAAGGGATTTTGATACTTACACCTTTTTGACTATGAGCTTTTCATTGTTATAATCTGATTCGCCATTGAATGCAAAGCCGAATTTCCTATACAAATGAAGGGCAGCCTGATTATCTTCAACTATGCTTAAATAGATTTCAGGACAATCATATTCTTCTATTATTCTTTTTATTAAAGCCTCCAATATGATACTTCCAAGCCTGAAACCCTGATGTGCAGAGGCAATGAAAAAGCGGTCTAACCACACTCTGCCATTTTCGCCTTCCCCAGTGAAAAATCCATACATCGCAAAGCCGACCAAGATATCATCATAAGATTTCCACTCCAGGCCCTCGGGGTCTCCCTTCGACGCGCTTTTCCCACAGGAGTCTCGTACCTTCCGTTCTAGTCACCTTTGTTTTATTTAGATAGAACCCTTTTGTTCACAAACTAGATAATAATTGTTTGCCGACAGCTTTTTTGTGGGTTTGTAAAATGGGAACGTTGATTTCCACTCCAGGCACTCGCTTTCCGCGGGCGCGCCTGCGGGGTCTCCCATGCCACGCTTTTCCCGCAGGAGTCTCGTACCTTCCGTTCCAATCAACTTTGTGTTTTAAAAGAAAAGCTGCAGGCAGTTCACAAGTTTAAGACTAGGTTATCCTTTAAGTTTTTTTACCTATAATCCTCATTGGATGGAAGAAATATGCGACACTCCTGCCGAAAACTGTCTAGCCGAGACCCCAAAGGCGCTTGCGCCGAGGAGGCTTGGCAGACAGTCGGCGGAAAGGGAGCGGATTTCTGGAATCGACTGAAGCGTCCTTTAATTTAAAAAACTGTGCAGGCAAACTCTCTTTATATGTTTTTTATTGTTTTATGAATACGATATAGGATGGAAGAAGTGCGACACTCCTGCCGAAATACTGTCTAGCGAGACCCGGCAGGCGCTTACGCCGAGGAGGCTTGGCAGACAGTCGGCGGAAAGGGACGAATTTCTGGAATCAGCTGGAATGTTTTCTAGAACAAACTGTAGGCTGATCTATTCCGAACCAAGTTTAAAACTAGTTTATCCTTTAAGTTTTTTTCTGTAATCCTCATTGGATGGAAGAAATATGCGATACTCCAGCCGAAATACTGTCTAGCCGAGACCCCACAGGCGCTTAGCCAAGGAGGCTTGGCAGACAGTCGGCGGAAAGGGAGCGGATTTCTGAAATCAGCTGGAACGTTTTCTTGAAAAAACTGTAGGCTGGTCTATTCCGAACCAAGTTTAAGACTAGTTTATCCTTAAAGTTTTTTCCTGTAATCCTCATTGGATGGAAGAAATATGCGACACTCCTGCCGAAATACTGTCTAGCCGAGACCCCACAGGCGCTTGCGCCGAGGAGGCTTGGAAGACAGTCGGCGGAAAGGGAGCGGATTTCTGGAATCGACTGAAGCGTCTTTTAATTAAAAAAACTGTGCAGGCAAACTCTCTTTATATGTTTTCTCGAAAAAACTTTAGGCTTCTCTTCGGATTTGTCAGCAGTCTGAAAGTAACAGAGGTTTCTTTACAATCGTTATAAAATAAACTATTGTAAAGAAAACCTATCATTCATTCTAAGTTATTGTTCTAAATCATTATGTATAGAGGAAGGTATATGGAAATATGGTTGTAAAGTATAGAATGGTCGTAGAACAAATGGAGAAAGAAATATTAGATGGAAAATATACATTAAATACTAAGTTACCCACTGAAGAAGAGATGATGAAGAAGTTCGATGTCAGCAGGAACACCATTAGAAAAGCAATCAACATATTGGTTGAGCAGGGGTATATCTATCAAGTTCAAGGAAGCGGCATATTCCTTAGGGAATTTACCAGACCGGGCTGCATTTCGATGAGGGATATGGGTGGCTTAACAAAAGTGTTTCCAAATGATGAAATGAAAAGTAAAGTGTTGAAATTAGAATTAATAGAAGCTGATGAAAAATTGGCCAAACGAATGAAATGCAATGTAAAAACCAAAATCTATAACCTGAAAAGGGTTAGATACTTAAATGGTCAACCCATTGTAATAGAAGAGTCCTTTTTCAATAAAGATATCATTCCCATCATAAATAAAGAAATCGCAAATGGTTCCATTTATGAATATATAGTCGAGGATTTGAAGTTGAATATCGGGTTTGCGGATAAAATCATTTCGTGTGAAAAACTTAATGACGATGATGCTGGGCTTTTGGACTTGCAGCCAGGTGACCCGACTTTAATCGTTGAAAGTACGGTCTTTTTAAAAGCGGGAGCCGTTTTTGATTTATCAATCGAGAAATATAATTACACTTCAGCGAAATTATTAACATTGACTTAAAGAGTGCAGGAAAATTCTTAAACAAGATGTTACGGTGTGAATGGGAGATATCGATTCACACCGTTTTTTCTTCATTCATTTCTCTTTTTCCCCAACGATCCCATAAAACAAAATCTTCATAATATCCTCAGTCAAAGGCAGGATGCTTTGATAAACCTCTTCCCGTTGGATATATTCATTCATTGCTTTTATATAAAATAAAATCGCTTCATTAGATAAGTTCGGATCAACATATCCTTGTTCCTTCCCCTGGTTAAACAGATCGATAAAGCGGGGCAGGGCCTTTTCTGTATATATTTTTTCCATATAATTGACTCCGGAAGTATATTCCTTCATTAAATATTGATAAAAATCTTCATGAATTTGTTTGGCTGTTTCATTCTTCGTGAACATGAGCTGCTTTATTTTTTCAGGGAAGGCGATGTTGCTGGCCAGTATTTGTTCAAATTCATCCAATGCCTTATCTGTATAATAAACAAAAACCTCATGAATTAGATTATGTTTGCTTTCGAAGTAATTATATATCGTTACTTGAGATACATTTGCTTTTTTTGCTATTTCCCCAATCGAAATCTTTTGGACACCATACTCCATGAATAAAGCCAAGGCAGCCTCTAATATATTCAATTTTTTTTGTTCCCTGCGTCGTTGAAATCCGTCCATTTGTTTCACCTCAACCTTAGTTTAATTAAAAATATGTAATAGAACAATTAAATTAGTTCATTAACTATTGTCAGGAATTCTTCTTTTGTATATTATGAACTAAATCAGTTAAAATATTTCATATTTTTTAATGAGAAAGAGGTGGATGAGGAATGTCAGTATTGAAAACAACGGATTTAACGAAAAAGTTTGGAAAGTTCACCGCTTTAAATGGTGTGAACATTGAAGTGAATAAAGGGGAGGTATTTGGATTCATCGGTCCCAATGGTGCTGGAAAATCAACAACGATCCGTGTGCTGCTCGGGATTTTAAAAGCGACGGATGGGGAAGCGAAGATTTTTGGCAAGGATGCATGGAAAGATGCCGTTGAAATTCATAAGCGAATCGCGTATGTTCCGGGAGATGTGAACCTATGGCCCAACTTAACAGGCGGGGAAGTCATTGATCTATTTGTTGAATTACGCGGGACGAACAATAAAAGCAGGCGCGAAGAACTAATAAAAAAATTCGATTTGGATCCTTCCAAGAAGTGTGGAACGTATTCAAAGGGAAACAGGCAAAAGGTTGCTTTGATTGCTGCTTTCTCTTCTGATGCCGACCTTTATATATTGGATGAACCAACATCAGGTCTAGATCCATTGATGGAAAGGGTTTTCCAAGAATGTGTGATGAACGCGAAAAATGAAGGAAAAAGCATATTGCTGTCCAGCCACATTCTTTCTGAAGTGGAAAGGTTATGCGATAAAGTGGGCATCATTCGGCAAGGGCAAATAATTGAAACGGGAACATTGGATCAGTTACGACATTTAACGAGAACGAGCTTGCTTGTCGAAACGAAGCATCCTATTCCTGCTTTAGGGAATGTAAACGGTATTCGGGATATCGTGATGAAAGACCAGGCACTTTCATTCCAAGTGGATACAGATGAATTGGATAATGTCATGAAGTATATAAGCCAGTTTGGCATTGTTAAATTGGAAAGCGCGCCGCCTACATTGGAAGATTTATTCATGAGCCATTATGAAGGTGTAAGGAAGACTCCAGATTCTGGGGCGGGAGGTGCGTTATAATGGAGAACCAGTCTTATCATAATACAGGAAGGCTCTCCCGATTCATCGTACGGCAAGATCGGGTCCGGATCCCTGTTTGGATCATTTCCTTATCCGTCCTTACATTTATGGTTGCGATGGCATTCACCGATCTGTACCCGACTGGGCTAGAAAGGCAAACCATTGCAGAAACGATGAAGAACCCTGCAATGACAGCGATGGTGGGGAAAGGTTACGGCCTGGATGACTATACAAACGGAGCGATGATGGCGCATCAAATGTTACTATTAACCGCTATGGCCGTGGGGATAATGAATATTTTACTTGTTACACGCCATACACGCGCAGATGAAGAGGACGGCCGTATCGAAATGATCCGTTCTTTGCCGGCTGGACGATTGGCTAATTTATATGCAACCATTTCCGTATCGTTAGGAACGAATGCGTTGATCGCGATAATAATGGGTTTCGGGTTGTATGCTCTGGGAATAGAAAGCATGGATTTGGAAGGTTCCCTTATGTATGGAGCTGCGTTAGGGGCAACCGGTATTTTCTTCTCGGCAATAACGGCATTATTTGCCCAGCTTACCGAGAGTGCTCGAGGTACGATTGGGTACTCCATCACAGTATTGCTTCTCTCCTATCTTATTCGGGCGATAGGGGATGTCAGCAATGAAACACTTTCCTGGTTTTCACCCTTGGGTTGGGTTTTGGGTTCAGAAGTATATGTGAATAATTATTGGTGGCCAATCATCCTTACGATCGGTGTGGCAATCATTTTGGTTGCCTTATCTCTATATTTGAATGCCATCCGTGATTTGGAAGCTGGATTCATTCCGGCTAAGCCCGGTCGGAAATATGCTTCATCGTTTTTAAAAAGTCCGCTTGGTCTCGCGCTGAGGCTTCAGCGTACAGGATTGATCGCCTGGGCAGCCGGGATGTTCATTTTGGGAGCATCTTACGGTTCCGTTTTAGGTGATTTGGAATCCTTTTTTACAAAAAATGAAATGATGGCCGAACTATTGACGCCAGTTGAAGGCTATTCACTGACAGAACAATTCTTGACAATGTTGATGTCAGTCATCGCCATGATATGCACCATCCCGCCTTTAATGGCGATGTTAAAACTTAAAGGGGAAGAAAAAAAGAATCATACTGAACATTTACTGAGCCGTGCTGTATCCCGTACAAGGCTTATGGGCAGTTATCTTATCATCTCCGTTATTGGCGGTTTTCTCATGCTTGCGCTTGCTGACATCGGTCTTTGGGCAGTCGGGAATTCCGTGATGGATGAAGGGGTTGCTTTCGGCACTATATTTAGTGCAGCGGTGGTCTACCTGCCTGCGATGTGGATCATGATTGGTATCGCCGTGCTGTTTATTGGCTTTGCACCAAAATTATCCGGCTTGACTTGGCTTTACTTGACCTACTCAATCTTAGTCGTTTATTTAGGGGGAATGCTTCAATTCCCGGAATGGATGGGAAAACTAACACCGTTCGGCCATATTCCGAAGCTTCCTGTTGAAGATATGGATTTCATGAAAGTATCCATGCTTACAATCATAGCTATCTTATTACTGGCTGCAGGCTTTCTCGGATATAACAAACGGGATATCCGCGGTTGACGGTTCGACTATGATTCTATTATTCCTGAAAAAAGCCTGATTCCTCGTTGTTTTAATGAGAATCAGGATTTTATTGGTTATCAGTCATGGGGAATCAATAATAGTACACCTAGTGCAATGATGATGAAGAATAAATAACCTTCGAATTTCTTCGGGGGAATTCGCTTATTCATGAAGATTCCGAGACCTGTCGCAAGTAATATAGCTGGAATGGAATAAGCGTAAAGAATAAGTGAATCGGCTGTCCAAAGTCCGCCTAGCGCATGACCTGTCACGACCAGGATACCGGATATCAGGAAATGGGCTTGCAATGTTCCGCGGAATCGATCTGGATTCCATCTTCGCAAAGTTCCATAGACGACGACCGGCACCCCGTTAAAGTTATAGGCGCTGCCAAGGGCTCCCGACGCAAAGCCGAACGGCCATACCCAGCCCTTCGAGTTAAGTAGTGGTTTATCCACAGCCTGAAAAAGTCTTTGCTTTAGAAGAGAATATCCCCCATATGCAATCAAAAAAACACCCAGTGCAGAAGTAATGATCATAGAAGGTGCGTAATGGAGCAAAGCCAAGCCGGCTGGTATGCCGATCACCGTTGAAGCCGCCAGCCTGATTAATACCGAGCGTTCGATATGCCGCCATCCGCTAACGACGGTTAGTGAAGCGACGGTAAGACCAGCCAATCCAATCAAGGAAACCGAAGTATTAAGCGGAATGTGAAGTAAGGCAAGCAAAGGCATGCTGACAATCGCTTCACCGAACCCGAACATCGTCCGCATCAAGGCGCCGATAAAGACTGCCGCCACCACCAATATGATGCTGCTGATCGTCATTCGTTCACCTCCTAAAAGCACAGTACACCTTCTATAATTATACCATACCAATCCAGTTTTAGACCGAGGTAACCGCACTTGAAAACGGGTTATTTAAGGCGTTTTACGCTCTTTGTGAAGTGTTTGAAATGATATTTAATAGAGAGGTACATACCCCTTATTTTTGTTTCTTATGAGCCGGAAATATGGCTGGGAAAGAGGGGGGATATCTTGAGGTGTTAATATATTTTGTTGTGAGGGTTTTCTAACAGATTAATAGAGGTAGCGCAGAATCGTTTGTTAAATTAAAAAGTTTCCTAAAGTATTGGGGGATTTGCTTTAACTCTTGTTCCTCTACTGTAATCACTCCCTGGTTTTTCTCAATAAAGAATCCGGGCTCACATTGGGAAACAAAAATGATGCGTGTTTTTAGAATATTCCCTATATTAGAATATCTTTTTCTACTAAAAATCAATTGTATTTTTATAGAAAAATTGTTATTGTTAACTTTAACTTATAAAATATGGGAAAAGGGGAAAGTTATATTGAAAAAGATTAAAAGAGTATTAGTTTTAGTTTTAGCATTAACATTAACATTTACCTTTGTCACTCCAGGATCTAACACAAAAGCAGCAGAAACAAAAAGCAATCCTTTAGAATCACCAGAATCATACATTGATTATTTGAATCAATTTAAGAAACAAACTCAAACTCGAACTTTTAGTACAAATACTACTGATACTGATGATGAGAATGTCGAAGAAATAATTGATCAATTTTGTCAACTTTCATCTGAAAAACAAGAACTATTTTTAGATATTTTATCTAATACAGAATTAATGGCATTAGTGTATGCTGGAGAATCAGATGAATTAGGTGAATATGCCGAGTATATTCAATGGACTGAATCAGATGAAACTCCATTAATTTCTACTTTCGCATCAACTAAAACTAAAACAATTAGTCATACTGGAACTTTAGGAGTTTTAGGAGTCCCTATTACAAAATATAAAATCACAGGAAAATATAATTATACTTCTAGTGGTGCTACATCAGCCCTTTCAACTAAAGGAGAAGTAGTCTATCATTATAATCCAACCATCGCTACAGATTTAACTTATTATGGTGGTTATATTAATAATAAAAAATATTACGGAGAGGTAACTTTTTATTATAAAGTTGGAGTAGGATCGCTTGGTATTGTACAAATAGGAAATGTTTATCTTAAAGTATCAGGAAATCATCTAGGAAAACTCTCAGGTAGTATAAAAACTTCTGTAAAAAAATAAATTTTACATATAGTAGGTGATTATATGAAAACTTGGAAGAAAATACTTATTGGTGTAGTATCAATTCTAATAATCTCTATGATAATTGGAATTATAAGCTTTTATTCAATTTAAAGTTTAATCTGCTAACCAAAACAAAGACCATCATTATAAGATGGTCTTTGTTTATTGTGTGCCCAGCAGGGGTACACATTAAACGCCAAATCCTTTGATAGAGGTGAGTCCTTAAATAACAGAAGAGAAAAAAAGGTAAAAGTGAAAGACAATAAACCCCTTGGCTACAAGTGGTTTATTTTGGTGTAACTGCGTACAATATCGCTAAGTTTCATCAAAAAAAACAATGAAAAAGTAAAATTAATAAAATAGGGGGACATGAAAGGGACAGTGATGGTTTTATTAAGGGAGTTTTCATGTACCCACAAAAACACTAGGCTTTGCCCATTTCAACAACTTAGTTGGGGACAGTTCTTCCTTATGCTATTTCTTCTACCAACCTTTAAGTTATGACACTTTCCATTTAGATAAATCAAGTAGTTATTTTCCTGCATAAGAAAAGGCTGAAGTGGATATACATCAGCCTAAAAAACCCTATATATATTAGCAGTCATATTAAGGTGTTTACGCACTCATTCTAGAAGAATATCCTTTAGCATTTACGAATCAATCTCAGGTCTTTTTTTCATTCAGTTAGTGAATTAATCAAAAAAGATTAAATGCATATCACTGTTAGTCCTTGATTTCGCAAAAAATTCTGCTTCATTTCCTCCATCAACAAAGCTACCGATACCCCGGAAAATGCCACATTGGCCTCGATCTAAATATCTTACCCCTACATAATCATTATAACTGTCAGGATCATACTCCCATAATTCAACTTTTAACTTACCAGCCGGACCCACGTAAGAATCCCGACAAATCTTATAATCACCACCAGTAGAGGCAAACACATCACTTTCAGCACCATTAGAATAAAGAGATTGTTCTCCTAAGTAATCCCAGCCACTTGCAAATGTAGAAGAAGGGAACAACAACGCAGCGACCAATGCCACAGCACTCATTTTAAACATTTTCATGCTCATTCCTCCTCACCCGTTTTGACTTATTATTCTCCATATAATTCTAATCAATATTTTTTATATTATCATCTATCCAAAGATTCACTTTTTCATGAAGAGTTTTTGTAGTATCCACTACTTCATGCCCAAAATATGGAATTAGAGAAAAAAGTGAAATGTGCTCGTCATTCAGTTTTGAAATGTATTTCTGAGTCATCTTTAAACTTTTAAGCCTTCCCGGATCAGGTAAACGAATTACCTCTGAATCCACCATTTGTGTAGAGACGTCTCGATTTCTAATACCAGCAATCAGCAGCATTGTTGCTGCTAAACTAACACTGCAATCCATGGAATAGGCCAATGCTGAAATTCTTTCATGCTCATAAGCTTTGATCTTAAATGAATCCTTTCCTTCTGAATAATAGTTCTCGTCTGGATTACTTCGGCTACAAAATCCCCTCTAAAAATCGTATTATCATGCCTGCAGTCTCATTTAGAATACATGGACAAGCCCTCCATACATTCCCTGGAATCGATAGCTGCCATTATTATTTTTTTCCCTATATCCTTTACAGGCTTATGAACACAAAAAACATATTAGGGCTATCCAGGGAATAAAATGAAAGGGATATTTTAAAGGAAAGCGGGGCTGTGCATGTGAAAATCCATGTGGTGAATAGGGGGGATTCTTTGTGGGGAATTTCCCAGCAGTATGGTGTCAGTATCAACCGGATTGTTCGGATCAATGGCCTTGAAAATCCAGATAAGCTGGTGATTGGCCTAGCTCTTTTGATTCCTGAACCTTATCTTCAGTACAGGGTTCAGCAAGGGGATACTCTAAATAATATCGCAAATCAGTTTGGAATTACGGTACAGGAAATCATGCAATCGAATCGCATCACAAATCCTTCCGCTATCTATCCAGGGCAGAGACTAACCATCCCGGTTATTTATCATACCGTAAGGGAACGAGATACCCTTTATGATATAGCGAGACGTTATGGAACGACAGTTCAAGCCATTATGCAGATGAACAGGATTGCAGATCCGGCCAATATCCATATCGGACGGATAATAAGGATTCCCCAGAAACCAAAACCCATCATTGAAGTAAATGGTTTTACAAACGTTTATGGGCAAGCCGGTGCGGAGCAGGTACGTGAAGTAGCCTACGATTTGACCTACGTAAGTCCATTTGGTTATAGAATGAGGCAAGATGGCAGCTTAGAAGTCATAGATGACATCCCGACGATCCGGGCGGCACAGTCGACTGGCGTCATACCCATGATGTGCATAACGAATTTTTCTGCGACGGAAGCGGGAACTCAGCTTGCCCATACGATACTTTCCGATTTAAGTTTAGTGGAAACATTATTAACCAACGTCATAAAAACGATGAAAGATAAAGGATACCGTGGATTGAATATCGATTTTGAAAGTGTAAGACCAGAGGACCGTGATTTCTATAATCGCTTTCTCCAAAGAGCAGTGGAACGATTGCATCCTGAGGGTTACTTTGTGTCATCCTCCCTTGCCCCAAAAACCAGCGCCAATCAAAAGGGGCCATTAGTTGAGGCACATGATTATCCAGTTCACGGACGGCTGCTCGACTTCGTGGTGCTGATGACATATGAATGGGGTTACCGAAAGGGGCCGCCGCAGGCAATCTCTCCCATTAATGAAATAAAGCGTGTCCTTGACTATGCCGTAACGGTGATACCAACAAATAAAATCTTCATAGGGTTTCAAATTTATGCACGGGATTGGCTTATTCCTCATGAAGAGGGACAGGAAGCAGAGACTTTCCATATGCAGGAAGCCATCAGACGCGCCGTCCAATATAATGCAGAAATAAAATATGACGAGACAGCCCAATCCCCTTATTATAGGTACAAAGATGATCAGGGACGCACACATGAAGTTTGGTTTGAGGACGCACGCAGTGCCAAAGCCAAATTTGATCTGGTGAAGATTTACAGGTCAAGGGGTCTCAGTTATTGGGTACTTGGTTATCCGTTCCCCCAGAATTGGGAACTGCTTGGGGATACATTCATTGTACGGAAACTGTAGGGTGTTTTGTTACGGCAAGGTAGATCATATAATTGATATAGTGATGGGCAGCTTTTTTTATAAAGCTGTCTATTTTAGTGATTTCGAAATGCACTACAAGAATTACCGGTTTTTTATGACAACGTTTAAAATCGTCTGGAACCTGAGTAGATAAAGGGACTTAATCGAGGACGCCATATGGTGGTCCTTTTCATTTTAATGAGAACTCTTTAAAAAACCAAGGGAATGGTCATTCAAAAAAGGAAAAGGGCTCCTCATTGTGGAATTAGGAGACTAGAATATCACTTACCGGAGGCTCATTTTATGGAACTAACCATCATAAATACGTTTACAGATCAACCTTTTAATGGAAACCCTGCTGCAGTCTGCCTTCTTACCGGGGAAAGTGACAGCGAGTGGATGCAGAGAATAGCTAAAGAGATTAATATGCCTGTTACCGCTTTTATTCAACCTCATAATGGTGAATGGAAGCTGCGATGGTTCACACCTTCCATTGAAATCCCGATTTGTGGACATGGGACGCTGGCAAGCTCTTTCTTTTTATGGGATAAAGGATACGTGCCAAGGAATCAGCCGATTGCCTATCAGACGAAAAGCGGGCTTCTTATTGCAAAATTCGTTGAAGGAATGGTTCAGCTGGAATTTCCGTCATTAAGGGAGAAGGAGACCGCTGCCCCTGATTTACTGATAAAGGCTTTAGGTGTTGTGCCTGCGTATGTTGGGCAAAACAAATGGGATCTTCTAGTCGAAGTTCAATCAGAGGAAATCGTAAGGAATTTAAAGCCGGATATAGACTCCATTGCCCAATTGCCGGTTCGGGGCGTCATCGTGACGAGTCAATCCGATAACAGTGAATATGATTTCGTTTCACGTTTCTTTTCCCCTGCGCAAGGCCTTGACGAAGATCAAGTAACGGGCTCGGCCCATTGCTGTCTGGGACCCTATTGGAAAAGCAAGCTGGACAAAAGTATTTTTATAGCTTATCAGGCATCGGAAAGAGGCGGACTGTTGAAAGTTGAAGTAACGGAAAACACAGTTAAACTTTCCGGCGATGCCGTCACAATATTTGAAGGGAACTTAACCATTTAATGCAGGGGGAAGATTTGAGTGGGTTCCATCTGAATTTTTAAAAAAGTTGATTGGAGCTGGTTTTCGAGACTCCTGCGGGAAAGGCGCTTCCAAGGGGGGGCCCACAGGCACAAAGGCGCCGGGGGCGGACCGCCCGCGGAAAGCGGGTGCCTGGAGGGAAATGAACGTTCGAAATTTACAAATCAGCAATCCTTCTTAATGAAGGTTTGTGCCCTTTACCTTTTTTTAGTGTGTAAGAATCGAAATGGCACTATACACTAATAACAAAGCCATGATTACATTAAACTGACTTCTATACTTTGATAAAAACGTTTGAAAAACAGAACCGAACATACTCCAGCAGAACGTACTCATAAAACCAACGAAAGCCAGAAATAATGAAAAGAATAGTAAACTGAAATTTGAAGAGTGATAAGGTAGGATGAAGGTCGATATTGCCGTGATGCCATATAAGATTCCTTTTGGATTTATGAATTGTAAAAGCATGCCTGCTATAAAACTGTTGTTCTTGTCATCATTATCGTCCTTCGCTTTATTTGAACTGGAAATGATTTTTATGGCCAGATACAGCATGTAAATTGCACCAAGGATCGTCATGATAAATTCAATCTTTGGTATGAAATTTTCAAGCAAAACATTAAAATAACTGCACAATAACATGATTACAAAAAAACCGGCACCTACTCCGAAACAAAATTTAATCGTCTTTTTTAACCCGTACTTGTTCGCAAATAACATGGCCATGATGTTATTTGGACCCGGAGTGAAACTTGTAACAAAAACAAATAGCAAAAAAGATAGTAATGGCATGGTTGACTCCCCTTTGTATGCTATAATGACCAAAAATGACACTATAACGATTTCCTTTTTATTGTACAATGCCGACGTTATATTGTAAATAAGGAGCATTTATATGGAAGAAATAAATTTTATTATTGCTAACAATTTAAAGGCCATCAGGGAAAGTAAGAAATTAAGTCTTGAAAAGGTTGCAGAATTGACTGGAGTAAGCAAAACGATGATTGGACAAATAGAAAGGGGAGGATCGAGCCCTACGATTACGACGATTTGGAAAATAGCCAATGGATTAAAGATTTCATTTTCTTCACTGATAAATAGTCCGCAGCCGGATACAAAAATTGTTTTAAAAAGTGAAATTCAATCATTATCTGAAGATAACGGCAAATATCGAGTTTATCCCCACTTTCCCTTTGAGGATGAGAAGCGCTTTGAAGTATATTCAGTCGAGATAGAAAAAGGTGGATTCCTAAGTTCCGATCCACATAGGGAAGGAACCGAAGAGTACATAACTGTTTTTGAAGGGGAAGTGACAGTACGTGTAAATAACGAAGAATATACGGTCGGGAATGGTGATTCTATCAGGTTCAAGGCTGACAGACCGCATGCCTACCATAATTCAGGGGACACAATAACTCGATTAAGCATGATCTTATATTATCCAACTTAAAAAATGGAGTAATGTAGTTCTGTTAATATATCTTAGCAAAGTGAATATCCCCTATGGATTGACTGTTGGTATGGTCTACCTGTTGGGGATACTGATTCAACAAGTCAAAGGCCCAACGATTTGACTTGTTATCAAATTACTAGTAAACTGATGGTGCATCAGAGATGGGAGGCAGGCTTTACATGGATAGACGGGGATTTTCGGATGAGAACAAATTGAGTTTGCTGATTTGGCTGCGAATGGTTCGTTTTTATCAAAGAAGCAATCAGCTTTCGAATGAACACTTACAGCATTTCGGCGTCACCGCTGCCCAATTCGATATGTTGGCACAAGTACTTATCCATCAGCCTGTTTCACAAATCGAATTAGCGGAGCACCTAACGATAAGCCGTGGAGGCGTATCACATATGCTGACAAGGCTGGAAAAAGAGAACTTGATCGTCCGTAATCAACAATGGAAGGTTAAATATATTTCATTAACGGAAAAAGGGAAAAAGTTAATGGAAAAGGTCATGCCTATTCAATCCGATTTCCAAGCTTCATTATTCGATATATTGGATGATGAAGAAAAGAAGCGCATGCATGAGATGATGATAAAGATTCATAGACATAGTTTACAGACGGAAGTGCCTAATGCCAGCCAGGAGGAATCCTGAGACTGGATCAGGCAGCCATAATGATAGCATTTTTATCAGTTTACTAGTAACCCTAAGGGAGGAATGGAGTAATGAAAAGTGAAAATCATTTTAAACGAGATATTGTCGAAGTGAAAGATGTGAAGCTTCAAAGGTATAGTCCGATTCATACGGCCGGACCAGTCATAGAACCAGGAAACTGGGAAAAGAGTGATCCGTTCCTTTTAATGATGGAGGATAAATTTCAAAAGGGATCATTCGATATCCACCCGCACAGGGGAATCGAAACCGTTACATTCGTCATTGACGGAACGATCGAGCACTATGACAGTCATACCGGGGATGGAGGGATACTTGGACCTGGTGATGTCCAATGGATGACAGCGGGAAGCGGCGTTGTGCATAATGAGGTGCCTTCCGAAGGTGTGACTGCCCATTCTCTTCAACTTTGGGTCAACCTTCCCCGGAGTGAAAAGATGACGACACCAAGATATCAAAACTTAATGGCAAAAGATATGCCGGTCAGAAAAGAAGAAGGAGCACTAGTCCGTGTCTTTTCCGGATCATCCAAGGATGTTATCTCAACAACGAAAAACCATGTTCCCGTTACGATGGTGGAGATGGTCCTGGAGCCTGGAGCATCGATCACACAGAATTTACCTGGAAGCTACAACGGAATCATTTATTTAATAGAAGGAAGCGGAATTTTCGGTAAAAACGAAGTGAGAGCTTCAAAGGGACAGGTCTTATGGCTGGGTACTTGTAAAGAAGCAGGGGAAAGTGAAGTTGATATAACGGCAACTGAACCTTTAAGACTTGTTTTATATGCAGGAGAACCTTTAATGGAGCCTGTTGTTGCCCGCGGACCGTTTGTCATGAATACTGAAGAGGAAATCGATCAGGCATACCTTGAGTATCGGCAAGGCACTTTCTTGAAGCATTAGAATAAGATTTTTGACAAGGGCATCGTAACTGATGCTCTTTTTTTGTTTTTTTGGGGGTTTGCAAAATTGCGTTGATTGGACGGTAGGGGACTCTCGTTCCGCGGACGGTCCGCCCTCGGCGCTCACCTGTGGGATCTTCCTTGGACACACGTTCCCACAGGAGTCTCGAACACCCGCTCCAATCAACTTTGTTTTAAAGTTTAGATAGAAACCCTCCTTTTGACAAAAGGGTATGTGTAATGATTTCCACCCCAGGCACTCGCTTTCCGCGGGCGGCCCGGGAGCCTCCTCGGCGCTCGCCTGCGGGGTCTCCATTGGCCACGCTTTTCCCGCAGGAGTCTCGCACCTTACGTTCCAATCAACTGGAACTTCTTTTTTTAGGAATATTTTAGGAAAACTGGCTCTTCTTTTCCAATTCGTCTACAGTCTGGCGGTTCCACCAATTTTCCGGCAAAAGGAGTTTTGAATTGTTCTCGCCGCGAACCATGATTTTAAAACAAGACTAAAATATCCATAATGTTTTTTTACTATAATCCTCATTGGATGGAAGAAATTTGCGACACTCCTGCCGAAATACTGGCTAGCCGAGACCCCGGAGACGTCTGAGTCGAGGAGGCTTGGCAGCCAGTCGGCGGAAAGGGAGCGGATTTCTGAAATCAACTGGAACGTTCTTTGAAAAAACTGTAAGCAAACTGGCTTTCTTAGAATTTGTCTACTATTAGAGGTTCGGAATAGTCTCGCCCCGAACCATGAATTTAAAAGAAGACTAGAATATCCATAATGTTTTTTTACTATAACCCACATTGATAGAAGAAATTTGCGACACTCCTGCCGAAATACTGGCTAGCCGAGACCCCGGAGACGCCTGAGTCGAGGAGGCTTGGCAGCCAGTCGGCGGAAAGGGAGCGGGTTTCTGAAATCAGCTGGAATGTTCTTTGAAAAAAACGCAGGCAAACTCGCTTTTCTTCGAATTTATGTACAGTCTGAGAGAGAGCTAAATCTCTCTCTTTTTTATTTTTGGTTAATTTAGGTATAAAGACCAAGGGTGATACCAACTGAAACTGATGCTATTTTACTAGTGAAACGTTTTTTTGATATATCATCTAGCTGTTACTAGGTATTTTAGGGTGATTATAATGAAAATATTCTGTTAATATTCGGTGTGTTATTGTAAATTTGTTTTAAAATTGGATTATTTTGTTGTAATATAGGAGATACACGAATCTTTAGAGGAAAAAAGTAGGGTGGATTTGTGTATGGGTATGTAAATTTGTCTGAATTCAGTTTTTGGAAAAGCGTATCAATTATATGGATAAGTTAGCAGAATGTTATGCCAGTATAGAACTAATGGGGGGATTACGATAATGGGGAAAAAGAAAATCGTAAAAATTGCTTCAGCTACCATAATGGCTGCGACAACGATCGTAGCAGTAGCGCCGGCACCATCGGATGCTGCCACTAGCCTGAATAGTAAAATCAAAACGGCCAAGGCCGCCATCAAAAAACCATTCGATACTTATTTCTACACTTCTAAACTCGCTTCAGTGTCCACTATTGAAAAACAAATCAAGTCTGCAAAACAAGCAAAAAAAGACATCAACTCTACCATAAAAAAATCAATGTTAAGCAAAAAAGAAAAAGATGCCAAATACAAAGAAATCGAAGCTTATGATAAGTACATCACTCGTTCGGAAGGTTATGTAAAAGGATATAAAGCGGCTGAGAAAGCAAAAGCTGCACATGGCAAATCGATTGGCAACCTTACGAATTCGATACTTGCCAAGAAATCCATTGATATAAGGAATCAATACGAGGCACTGGATAAAGCCGTGAAAAAGGCAGATAAGGATATTAAAGATACGGTTTACGGTGCGAAAATCGAAAAGCTCCTATACGATAAATTCACTAAAGCGACCAAAACAGCTTTGAACGGTGACCTGAAAGTTCCATACTACTATGAAAAAGCTGCTTACTGGGTGAAGAAAGGTGATTTGAAGACCGCGGATAAGCGCATGCAAACCGTTTCTGCGCAATTGAAGAAGGTCAGCAAAACATCCAAGCTCGGAAAAGGCATACACGCCTATGTTAAAGAAGTGAAAGGTAAGTATGATGATGCGGTATATGCAGAAAAGAAAAAAGAAGTGGCAAAGCGGGTCAATGCCTATGTAGCTCTTGCCAATGGGGAACTTAAAACGAAAGAACAGATAAACGCGGCTAAAAAAGCGAAAGCAGCGATTCATTTAAATGGAATCAAGGAGTCGGACCGAAAGGAATTCCTTTCGAAAATGGCATTGGCGGATAAGAAAGTCGCTGCCGCTGAAGAAGCTTTGAAAAATCCTGCGAAAGCGATCACGCTTTCCTTGATGCATACGAACGACACGCATGCCCACTTGGATAATGTGGCCAAAAGGGTGACGGCTGTCAAGGAAGTGCGTAAGAATAAGCCGCAAGCTCTTTTAGTTGATGCAGGTGATGTATTCTCGGGAACTCTCTATTTTAATGAATTCAAAGGGCAAGCGGATCTTCGCTTCATGAATTTAATGAAATATGACGTCATGACATTCGGGAATCATGAGTTTGATTTGGGTTCCAGCGCCGAAGGTCATCAAGCTTTGGCTGACTTCATCAAAGGGGCAAAGTTCCCGTTTGTCAGTTCCAATGTGGACTTCTCCAAAGATGATAAGTTCAAGGGACTATTCTCGGACCTGATTTCAAGTAAGCCGGAACAAGGGAAGATATACAATGGCATCATAAAACAAGTGGATGGCCAAAAGGTAGGGTTCTTCGGGCTTACAACTGAAGAGACGAAAGATATTTCAAGCCCAGGAAGTATAGAATTCGAAAACTATCTTGAAGAAGCCGAAAAGGCGGTCAAGGCGTTCAAAGGCATGGGGGTCAATAAGATCGTTGCCGTATCCCATATCGGTTACGATGACAATGCAGCCTATGACAATGATTTGACATTAGCTGCCAAGGTCAAGGGCATCGATGTGATCGTGGGCGGACATAGCCATACGCAGTTGGACGCCCCCGTTGTTGTCGACAAAGATGATAAAGGCAAAACGAAAGAGCCGACTGTCATCGTCCAAGGGTATCAATATAGCGACTATTTAGGAACGATCGATGTGGAATTCGATAAGCAAGGCAAGATTGTCGGACAAGCCGGTCAGCTGATTAAGCTTTCTGAAAAACAGGATGATGCCGAAGCGGCAAAAGTGCTCGAAACCTATTCCTCGAAGATTAAGGAACTGAAGGAAACGAAGACAGGTGCAACAGCTGTGAAGGCCTTGGAAACACCGCGTGATGCAGGGGATGCAACCAAGCCGAGCGTCCGCAAAAATGAAACGGAACTGGGTAATTTAATTACGGATGGAATGCTTAGTAAAGCGAAGGAATTCAATAAGGATACGGCAATCGCATTCCAAAATGGAGGGGGAATCCGCGCTGGCATCGATCAAGGTGAAATCACTTTAGGGGAAATCCTCACCGTTTTGCCGTTTGGGAATACGTTAGCGACGATGAAGCTTACGGGTGCAGAAATCAATGAAGCATTAGAGCATAGTGTAAGTCTCGCCCCTAAGGAAAATGGCGGCTTCCTGCATGTTTCCGGAATGAAATTCACCTACGACAGCTCGAAGGAAGCAGGCAATCGTGTGACAAAGGCGGAAGTCCTTGGACAAGATGGAACATATTCCGAATTGGATCCAGCGAAGGAATATGTCGTGGCGACCAATGCTTTTACAGCCAAGGGCGGAGATGGATTCACCGTTTTCAAGAAGGCTTATGAAGAAGGAAGAGTGACGGATATCGGACTCGCTGATTGGGAGAATTTACGTGATTATGTAAGCGGGCTGAAAACTGTCGATCCAAGCATCGAAGGACGCATCAAGGATGTGGCGGGAAGCCATGCAGACCCGACCGTGGTATTGGCTAAAGACTTTGGCGGAACGGCTGATGCGCCAAAAACACATGAAGGCAATGTAGTTGTGGATATCACGGATATTGCTTCATTGGAACATGCAGTGGTTAAAGGGAATCTTACATTAACGGGAACTCCTCCGGATGATTTTACTTTTTCAGAGGTTACAGTAGAGGGTGATTTGGATTTATCGGGACTTAACGGTAAGAACGTAAGCCTGAGCGGTGTCACGGTGAATGGCGAAACCATTCTTTAAGCGGTTTTCAAATGATTGCTGAGCCTATGGAAAAAAGTTGGAGGGGTTGAGATCTTGAAGAAGAACGGGATAAGCAAGCTTTTCTTTGCCATACTGATCGTACTGTCAACGGTTCTGCCAAATGCAGCTGCAGCAAATGCCGAAGGGACAATATCGGTCGTGGAAGCGATTAATAATAACAGCGGAACGGCGACGGTGAAGGGATATATCGTCGGTACAGCTAAAAGCGGTACAAGCTATCAACAAACATCGCCTTTTACTGAAAGTACGAACATAGGCATTGCCGATAGTCCGGATGAAACGGATGTTAAGAAAATCATGCCTGTTCAGCTTCCGGCCGGAAGTATCCGAACGGCCTTGAATTTGGTCGAACATCCGGAATTACTTAAAGCGCAGGTGACGATTACGGGGAATTTGGAAAAGTACTTTTCAGTACCCGGCCTGAAATCCGCAACGGATTTCACGATTATCACTGATGGGGGAACAACTCCTGAACAGCCTGATGTGAAGGTTCTTGATTCCATTGCCGAGGCGCGCACGAATACGGAAGATGTCGTGCAGGTCGATGGGGTGGTCACGACGGGACTTGGTTATTGGGGAGGAAAAGGTTTTTATATCCAAGATGAAACGGCAGGGCTATATGTTTATGGTTCTTCGTGGCCTGCGGAAGTAAAGCAAGGGGATAAGGTTAGATTAATCGGACAAGTATCCGCTTATAATAAGGAATTACAAATCCAACCAACTTCCCTTGAAGTCGTATCTTCTGATAATGAACTTCCTGAAATCCAAACGATTGATGCCTTAGGGGTCAATGAGGATACACAAGGTGAGCTGGTCACCATCGATAAGGCGACCATTACAGAATTGGCCCCATCGGGCACATACGGAACATTCGAATTCAAAGCGGAAGATATTGAAGGGAAATCCGTCATCGTTCGCCATGATAACCGGACCGGTTCGAGCTATGAAGATTTCGTGAAAAGCTTTAAAGCAGGGGATGTCATTTCCGTAACCGGAATCGGATCGAGGTTCAATGACACGTACCAGTTGAAGCCGCGTGGTATTGAAGATTATGAACTGGTGAACAAACCGGCCGTTTACACGGATATTTTCCCTGGTACGGTTAGTGAAAATACAAAGGTATCACTTGAATCTGGTTGGGAAGGAGCGAAAATCCATTATACGCTGGATGGATCCGCACCAACGTCTTCAAGTGCTGTGTACACAGAACCTATCATTTTAACGAAAGATACGGTCATCAAGGCAATCGCTGTCAACGACAAGACATCGGAAGTTTTCACATTTGCCTATACCGTTAACAAAACCACTGAAGTGAAGATTCGTGACATTCAGGGGATGAATCATTTTTCATCTTATGAAACTCAACTCGTCTCAGGTGTGGAAGGTGTCGTCACTTATGTAAAAGATGCGAATAACTTTTACATGCAAGATCCCAACCCGGATAAGGACTTAACGACTTCCGAGGGAATACTTGTGTATAACAAAGCGCATGGCCTAAAAGCGGGCGATCATGTCAAAGTGGCAGGTAAAGTCGCCGAATGGTATATCGAAGGGTACGCTGAAATGAAAACGACGGATCTGCCAACAACTGAATTGACCAATACGACGATTGAAAAGCTTGGCACTGCATCGATGCCAGAACCGATCGTCATCGGAAAGGATGTCATTCCGCCGTCTGAGAACATTGATGATGATAGATTGACAGATTTTAATCCAGGTGAAGACGGTATTGATTTCTACGAGAGTCTGGAAGGAATGCTTGTAGAAGTATATAACCCGAAAGTGGTTGCTCCCCAAGACTATGGTGAATTGGTCGTGATCCCAGGGAATATGGAAACGACGACTGCAGTTGGAGGCGTCAAAATAACGGAAACGGATTTCAACCCTGAAAGAATTACCCTGGATATAAATGATGAATCATTTGCAGCCAAAACGGGTGATTTCTTTGAAGGCTCGATTACGGGTGTGATCAGCTATGGATATAGCAACTATAGGGTAGTGACGGATAAAGCCCAGCTGCCTGAGTTAAAGGATGGCGGTGCGGTCAGGGAAGTGACATCTTTAGAGAAGGATGCTGATGAGCTATCGATCGCTTCCTATAATATAGAGAATTTCTCCACTCAAACCGCTAATTCCAAAGTTGAAACGATCGCAACATCCATCATTGCCAATCTGAAACAACCCGATATCATCGGCGTAACGGAAATGCAGGATAATGATGGGGCAACAGATAGCGGGACAACGGATTCTGCCCAAAGTGCCAAGAAGTTAACCGACAAAATAAAAGAGCTGGGCGGACCGCAATATCAATACATCGATATCGCTCCGGAAGATAAACTTGATGGCGGTGCACCTGGCGGGAATATCCGTGTAGGCTTTTTATATAATGTCGACCGTGTCAAATTGGCTGAAGGAACGAAAGGGACGGCAACACAGTCCGTGGCTTTCAAAGATGGAAAACTTACCTTGAACCCTGGACGAATCGAGCCTGCCGATCCCGCCTTCAAATCAAGCAGGAAGCCTTTAGCGGCTCAATTCGAATTTAAAGGCGAAAGCGTAGTGGTGGTGGCCAATCATTTCAATTCCAAGGGCGGTGACCAGCCGTTATTCGGCAAAAACCAGCCACCTGTCCTTTCAAGTGAAACGCAAAGGCTTCAAATTGCCTCGATCGTCAATCGGTTTGTCAGTGATATCAAGTCACAGGATGCCGAAGCGAATATCGTCTTGCTTGGAGACTTTAATGATTTTGAATTTTCGGCTCCGCTTAAAACATTGAAGGGCAAGGATTTAACCAATATGATCGAGAAAGTCCCTTTTGAGAAACGTTATTCTTACACATATCAAGGCAACTCACAAGTACTGGACCATATCCTGGTATCGAATAATATGGCCGCGGCCACAAAAGTCGATATTGTCCATATTAATTCATCCTTCATGGAAGTTCACGGAAGGGCTAGTGATCATGACCCTGTACTGATTTCAACCATTTTATCTGAATCAGGCGGAGTTGAAACTCCCGCTCCAGAAAAAACATATAATCTGACAAACGTTATAACAAAAAAACTTACGATTGCTTCACCTAGTGCTTTGATCGATATTGACGAAACATCCAGCATCGAAGAAGGTATCTGGTTAAAAGGTTCATATGCTGTACTCAAAGGCCTTGGGCTGAAGAATGCTGCTGTGACGATTAAACCGGATAAGGATGGTGCAATCATTGATTTTGGCGGCATGGCGGTGAAGGAAGTCATCATTGATAATGCCAATGTAAAAGAAATCAGAGGCGCTGAAAATGTTCAGAAATGGTCGGTAACAGAAGGTGTCGACACATCGAATATCAAATTTGTCGATTCCAAGGGGGAAGCAATTGCTTCCCCTTTCGACCCTAAAGAAAATCATGCGCCCGTCTTAACGAAAACACTGGAAAATCTTGAAGTGAAAGCCGGTTCAAAGGTCACCATCGATTTAAGTGAGCACTTCTCAGATCCTGATGGGGATAAGCTGACCTTTTCATCCACTATCGGTACAGTCACTGGTCAGACATTAATGCTTCCTGCAAATGAAGCTGGAACATACCTTGTCGCAGTCAAGGCCGAGGACCAGCTATCGGAAACGGTTGCCCGTTTCACGTTGACCGTATCGAATGATAAGCCGCTTGAAGCTTATTACGAAACGGCGGCAGGAAAAACGGGAACGGGTTTGAAAGCGGTTCTGCACTCGATAATTAAGGGCCATACGATGTTATCTTATGATCAAGTGTGGAATGCCCTTAAAGAAACGGATGAAGATCCGGTGAACAAACAGAATGTCATTTTGCTTTACTCTGGAAAATCGATCTCGGAGAACGCGAATGGGGGCAATGCCGGACAATGGAACCGCGAACATGTTTGGGCAAAGTCCCACGGTGATTTTGGGACAAGCAAAGGTCCCGGGACAGACCTTCATCACCTCCGTCCCGCTGATGTGACAGTCAATGGCAAACGGGGCCACCTTGATTTCGACGAGGGGGGTCAAACATATAGTGGATGTGAATGTAAGTTTGATTCAGATTCATGGGAGCCGCCAGACCATGTTAAAGGCGATATAGCACGGATGCTATTTTACATGGCCGTCCGATATGAAGGAAACGGCGAGTTGGATCTTGAATTATCAGATACAGTCAATACGTATCCGAAGCCGCTTCATGGAAAGCTATCGACACTTTTGAAATGGAATGAGCTCGATCCAGTCGACGATTTCGAGAGCCATCGCAATGATGTCATTCAGGATTGGCAAAATAACCGCAATCCATTCATCGACCATCCTGAATGGGCATCCGAAATTTGGGGTGCCGCTGAATCCAGAGATGAAAAAAAGGCAAGTTAAATCGGAGATCGAAGGGAAAAGCAGCCTGATGGCTGCTTTCAGACTGTAGACAAACTCGATGAAATCGAGTTTGTCTACTTTTTTGGCTTGTAACGTGATTTCCACCCCAGGCACTCTCTTTCCGCGGGCGGTCCGGGAAGCCTCCTGGGGGCTCCCCTGGACACGTTTTCCCGCAGGAGTCTCGTACCTTACGCTCCAATCAACTTTGTTTTACCTTTTAGAAAGAGCCCCATTTGTCTACAAACTCGATAATACTTGATTTTTCCTACAGTATTCTTGAGTGTTTATAGAATTGAAACGTTTATTTCCATTCCAGGCACTCTCTTTCCGCACAGGAGTCACGAACACCCGCTACGATCAGCTTAGTTATAAAATTAGATGCAAACCGTACTGATCGGTTGAAGGAATTGCTTTGGGTCAGCTGGTTTAGGAACATCCTTATTAAAAGTGGCCACCAGGCTGCTTTTTTTTGTTTTCTTCAAATTTAAAGGATAAAGGTTAATTATCTTAAAATACTGAAAAATCAAATATTACTTCTAAATTAAATAATAAAAAATATTGGTAGGTATGTTATGTAATATATGTTAATATGGGATATGCAATGAAAGGGTTTTCATTGCGGAAATGATAAAAATATTTTAATATAGTAATAATGCCGCTTTTTGATCTTCATTCACTTTAAAAGACGGTTAAAAAATTTATTGCCAGAAATGGGGCATTACACGATGAAATACAGATCTGCATTCGATATAATCGGTCCCGTCATGATTGGACCTTCAAGTTCACATACAGCAGGAGCTGCCAGAATTGGCAGAGTAGCAAGGACATTATTCGGAAAGCAACCGAAGAAAGCGATTATTTCTTTATATGGTTCTTTTGCAAAAACATACAGGGGACACGGTACGGATGTTGCTGTCGTCGGCGGGATCTTGGATTTCGATACGGATGATGAACGAATCCCTGCCTCTTTAACGATAGCGGAAGAAGCCGGTATGGACGTTTCCTTTACAATCGAGGATACTGTGATGGATCATCCTAATACAGTCAAAATCAGATTGTTCGACGAGGATAAGGAATTGGAACTTGTCGGGATCTCGATTGGCGGCGGAACGATAGAAATAACGGAGCTGAATACATTCAAGCTCAAATTGTCAGGGGAAAACCCAGCCATTTTAGTCGTGCATAACGATGTGTTTGGAATCATATCTTCCGTTTCGACCGTATTGGCGAATCATGAAATTAACATTGGCCATATGGAAGTCTCACGAAAAGAAAAAGGCCAAATGGCCCTCATGGTGATTGAAGTCGATCAGAAAATCCAGAGCGATGTCATGATGGAAATTGAAGGATTGGAAAACGTGTCGCAAGTCATAAGGATGGTTGAATGATCATCATTAAAAGTGCTGGCATAGATATGGAGGTAAAAACATGTTCCGAAATGTAGCAGAGTTGGTTGAACTTGCTGAAAGTAAAAATGTGAAAATCGCGGAAATCATGATTTTACAAGAAATGGAGTTCTCAGGCCTGTCGAGAGAACAGATCATCGAAAAGATGGACAGGAATTTGACAGTGATGGAACAAGCGGTGGAAAGAGGCCTGAAAGGTGTGCAATCCGTGACAGGCCTAACGGGCGGAGATGCCGTTCTTTTGCAAAATTATATCAAGTCGGGCAAGGCACTGGCAGGTAATTTATTATTGGATGCCGTCAGTAAAGCTGTTGCGACGAACGAAGTGAATGCAGCAATGGGAATGATCTGTGCCACTCCGACTGCAGGTTCTGCGGGAGTTGTGCCCGGTACATTATTTGCCGTGAAAGAAAAATTAAACCCGACCCGGGCAGAGATGATTGAATTTCTTTTCACTTCCGCTGCCTTCGGATTCGTGGTTGCAAACAATGCTTCCATTTCTGGAGCGGCTGGCGGCTGCCAAGCAGAAGTGGGCTCGGCAAGCGGAATGGCCGCAGCTGCGATAGTGGAACTGGCCGGCGGTACACCAAGCCAAGCGGCAGAAGCGATGGCGATCACTTTGAAGAATATGCTTGGATTGGTTTGTGACCCAGTGGCTGGATTGGTTGAAGTTCCTTGCGTGAAACGTAACGCAATGGGTGCATCCAACGCAATAACGGCAGCTGATATGGCGCTTGCAGGCATTACGAGCCGCATTCCATGTGACGAAGTGATCGATGCCATGTATAAAATAGGATTGACCATGCCGGTTGCACTTCGCGAAACGGCAGAGGGCGGGCTGGCTGCGACTCCTACTGGGCGTAGGTTGGCAAAGGAAATTTTCGGTTCATATAAATAAACATTCAGTCCCATTAACAAGAGGTTTGTTAATGGGACTTTTAATTTGTCTTCAACCTGATCATTTTGTGAATAAAAAAAGGAAATTAGAGGAAGACCGAGGGATTTGGCGTTTCTGTACACGGAGATAGAAACAGCCGGTAAAAAATCTGAATTATCAGTGAATATGGAGCCATAGCAACTTTGTGAGTTATCACTAACAATGATAAGATGAGTACGAAATTTACTATGGGAAGGATTGATTCTTCATTAATTTTCTCGAATTAACGTACACGTCGGCAATGGAAAAAGCGATGTTTCAGGCTCATGGAATCGGCTATGCACAATATGCTCAAAAATTGGAGCAACGCATGATGGTTGAACAAGAACGGGAACAGGATTATCTACAAAGCAGGCGTATAACAGAGGAGATGAGAGCCAATCTCTTTTTGGGGAGTTAATTTCGATCTAGGATATCGATGACATAAACGAAAAAATCTGGCAAAAGGAGCAATCGAAAAGATTGCTCTTTTTGCCCGGCCATAAAGGGTATTTTTCCATTAAAAAGAAGGAAACAACACTTTTAAATAGAATGTACGTTCATGAAGAGGAGGATGATCTTGGTGGAGAGAAGAGCATTACTGGTATCTGCATTACCGGGATATGAAGAGGAAATTGGGCGGTGGCTATGGTGTTTAGAAGATGTTCGCCGTACGCTTATAGCGGAATTGACTGGAATCAGCCAAAATTTACTCGATTCGAAAATCGATGAAAGGCAAACGATTGGCTCGCTGTTATATCACATCGCGTTGATAGAGGCAGATTGGTTATACGAGGAGGTCCTTGTTACGGAATGGGATTCGGAAATATCCGCGTTGTTTCCATTAGGGTGCCGTGCTGAAGATGGCTCCCTAAATCATATTGAAGGACAAACATTGGACGAACATTTCTACCGACTCAATAAGGTGCGTGAGGTATTTCTTTCAAACTTCCGCACGATGGACAAGACGGATTGGCGTAAACCGAGGGTACTTGATCAATATGACGTCACACCTGAATGGGTCGTTTATCATTTGATTGAACATGAATCACATCATCGAGGTCAGATTTTCCAATTGCTGAAGAAATTACGGAATAAATGTGAAATTAAAGAAGCGTGATGTTTTAATCCTGCTATCAACATGGTCTCACCCCGAACCATGATTTTAAAACAGGACTAGATTATCCTTAGTGTTTTTTACCGTTATCCACAGGAATGTTTAATAAATAAAGAACCCGAAGATAAACTTGCTTTTCTTTCAGTCTGGAGCTGCCTTTATGGCAGAAAAATTAGCCATAAAAAACACCCCGTAAATGTTAGTTTGGTGTCTAACATTTACGGGGCAGTTCAACTCGCTTATCTCGAGTTCGTCTACAGTTTATATGCCTGGACTGACTTTATATCATTTAATCTATTTGGTGATCATGACCGAATTTCGACTTTAAGACGCTGCTTGCATACCCAATGAATCCTCCAACAATGGCAGGGACGATCCACCCAAGCCCAGCTTCATACATAGGAAGTATTGCAGTGAAGAAATCATTGATGAAAGTAATGTGTACACCTGCTCCATTTAATCCATCAAATAGACTGACGATGAATGTTAAAAGTAAGCTGCCTTGATAAACTTCAGGTCTTCCCTTAAATAAGGAATGAAGAAATGTTAGGAAGATCAAAACAATGGCTAATGGATAAATGGCTGTCATAACCGGTACTGAAATGGCAATTAACTCAGTTAGTCCAATATTGGCAATGATTGCACTGAAAATGGATAAACTTATGGCAATCGTTTTATAAGGCAGACTTGGAAATAGTTTATGGAAGTACGTCGAGCAAGAGGTAATGAGTCCTACGCTCGTCGTAATACAAGCTACTGTGATCATTAAGCCCAATAATAGCCCGCCATATGATCCAAAGTAGTAATCCGAGACTTTGGCCAAGATAATGCCTCCATTATCCAAGCGTCCAAGTTCCCCAACGCTGGAAGCACCCATATAAGAGAGAGCAGTATAAATGGTAGCAAGGATAACCGCCGCAATGGCAGTCGCTTTTCCACAAACGATCATGATTTGTTTTTTTGTTTTGGCACCTTTTTCTTTGATGGCATTAATGATGATGATGCCAAAAACAAAAGATGCAAGAGTATCCATGGTTAAATATCCTTCTCGGAACCCGTTGAAAAATGGCTGAACCATATAGTGCTCGGCAGGTGCTTCAAAATCTCCAATTGGATTAACGAAAGCGACTACCACTAGGATTCCAATGAACGTCAACTTGATGGGTGTCAAAACTTTCCCCACAATTTCGACAATTTTCGCGGGATTGAGCGAAAGAAGGCATGAAACTGTAAAAAAGATGATGGTGAAAATAAGTAAAGGCAATGGACCTGGATCTTCAGGCAAAAAAGGTTTTACACCGATCTCAAAAGAAACGTTTCCTGTTCTAGGCATGGCGAATAATGGACCAATGGCTAAATAAAGAATGGTTGTGAATACAATACCAAAGACTGGATGGACACGGCTTGCTAATGATTGTAAGTCATCTTTTCCAGAAAAACCGAGTGCCAGCACACCAAGTAACGGTAATCCTACTCCTGTGACCAGAAACCCTGCATTGGCCGACCAGATATTCATACCTGCCGATTGACCAAGCATTGGCGGGAAAATTAAATTCCCTGCACCGAAGAAAAGGGCAAATAACATGAACCCAATCACTACTATAAATGAAGATGGAACCTTATTAGACAAAATAAACCCTCCGACCAAAATTTGCTATTTTAGAAAATTATTAAATTTTCTAAAAATTATATAAACAGTAATACTAAGACCGTACAGTATTATAACTAAATTAAATTGATATTTCAATATATTTTTTGTTTTTTATTATTTACCTTGATGATCAGTGATCCGCCCTTATCTTATTTTGAACATCTAAAGGCTGCTCATACTCATTAAATTTGAAATATAAAGGAAATGAGGATACGGAAAAAACTGCTTTGCGTCGTGCAGTTTGAGCTCACGATAAAAAGTGACGGTTTAGATGGGGGATTAATTGTGGAAAATAAAGGAGGTGTTTTAGAATGGTTGAAAAAATACTGGGATTGTTCTTTGAAAAACGGAAACAAAACAAAAAGGATGTTTTATCCCTAATTTTGATATTCGGCCTTTCCATAGTTAATATGGTAGGGTATTTCACGGAAATGGACTTATTTTGGTTATCTGGCATTGTATCAATTGCAATCATTGCTCTTGCGGCATCGATATATTTTGAAGGAAAAAGAAGCAGGGAAAATGATAGATAATACTTCGGTTTTTGTTTGAGGGGACGGTAGGCTAATTGTAGTTGTTTAGGGAAAACCGCGTCGAGGAGGCTTGGCAGACAGTCGGCGGAAAGGGAGCGTAATTCCGGAATCACCTGAAATGTAATTTAAGAAAAAACCGTATGCTGGCTCATTAGAACCAAGTTTAAGACTAGATGCTCCTTCATGGTTTTTTACAGTAATCCTTAATGGATGGAGGAAATTTGCGACACTCCTGCCGAAATACTGGCTAGTCGAGACCCTACAGGCGCTTGCGTCGAGGAGGCTTGGCAGGCAGTCGGCGGAAAGGGAGCGTATTTCCGGAATCACCTGAAATGTAATTTAAGAAAAAACCGTATGCTGGTTCATCAGAACCATGTTTAAGGCTAGGCGCCTTGATGTTTTTTACTATAACCCTTATTGGATTGAAGAAATTTGCGGCACTCCTGCCGAAATACTGGCTAGTCGAGACCACAGGCGCTTGTGTCGAGGAGGCTTGGCAGGCATTCGGCGGAAAGGGAGCGTATTTCCGGAATCACTGAACGTTTTTTTGGTATTACGAAATAGTCAAATCGACTATAAAAAATAGTTTGACTTTTTTAACAATTATGTTTATATTTGGTTTAACACTAACTACCGTTAGTTAATATAGTGCAAAAAAGTAGGTGTTAGACATAAAAAGTAATCCACTGAATCATGGTTTGTAAGCGATTACACGTTGTATTTGTAAATCATATCAGAAGAATTTTAAAACCAGGAGATGATAATTATGAAATATCCACTTACACCAGATGTAAAGCCAGAGTTTTGTACAACAGGGACTTTTATGCGTTTACCTTCTCAAAAGCATGATGCAAAGCTGGCAATCGTAGGTATGCCTTTTGATACAGCAGCGTCTTTTCGGGTAGGAGCCAGGTTTGCTCCCCAAGCCATTCGCCAATCATCCATGACCCTGTTTCCCTATCATCCGATTCATAATGTATATCCTTTTGAACAAATGAACGCCATTGATATTGGCGATATCCCTGTTATTCCCCATAATATTCATCGAAGCTATGAGCTAATGAAGGAATCCATTCATGAATTGATGTCCAAAGGGGTCATACCGATTGGATTAGGGGGAGACCATTCTATTACTTTAGCTAGTTTACGAGCTGCGGCAAAGGTATATGGACCTGTAGCCATGATTCATTTTGATTCCCATACAGATACCTGGGATACATATTATGAGGAAAAATATTGGCATGGATCTCCTTTCATTCGTGCCCACGAAGAAGGTTTATTGCAGGAAGATAAAGTGTTTCAAATAGGAATCCGCGGCACGCTAAACCACTCTGGAGATTTACAGGCAAGCCTTGATTTAGGCTATCGCCTGATTACAACTGGTGAACTTTCCAATCGTGGATTTGAAGATGTTTTGAAAGAGATTAGAAAAACGATTGGTAACACCCCTTGTTTCTTGACATTTGATATAGATTTCGTTGATCCTTCTTTTGCCCCAGGAACAGGTACACCTGAAATAGGTGGTTTTAGCAGCTATGATACATTAAAAATGATACGTTCCCTAACTGGATTTAACTTTATAGGATATGACGTGGTTGAAGTGCTGCCTTCATATGATCCAAGTCAAATCACTTCACTTTTAGCGGCAACACTTGTACATGAATTTGCCAGCCTGGCAGCATTAGGTGCGAAAGAAGATAATTAAAATCACTTCAACTTAAAAATAGCCCATTTATTTAATAAAGGAGGCAGCTCTTTGCGATGAAAGGATTACCCGAGCTTAAGCGTTCACTGAATACAAGATATGTAATTGTATTTGGACTTTCCTTTATGGCGCCTGTGACAGTCTTTAGCACATATGGCATCGCTATTGATCGTACCCATGGAATGATTCCGACAGCATACATAATCGCGTTAATTGTCATGCTATTCACTTCATATAGTTACGCAAAAATGGTTCAGGTATATCCCACTACCGGGTCAGCTTATACCTTTGTGCAGAAAGGAATTAATTCACACCTTGGTTTCCTGGTAGGATGGGTGATTTTATTGGATTATCTTTTCAGTCCTATGATCAGCGCTTTACTTTTTGGGATTATGGTGAATGCTTACTTCCCTGGTATTCCTATCGCTGCCGTTATCATTTCTTTTATCATTGCTGTGACAACGATTAATATTTTTGGGATTAAGGTCGCAGCAAATGTGAATACCTTTTTGGTGATATTTCAATTTCTTTTTATCATGATCTTCAGCCTGCTTTGCATAAATGGACTTTTAGCAGGAAAAGGCACCGGAGAGTTGTTTTCTAAATATCCTTTTTTTAGTCCAGACGTGAATATTAATAATCTGCTTTCGATTGTACCTTTATTATGTTTTAGCTTTCTTGGGTTTGATGCGGTTACTACACTTGCAGAGGAGACCAAAAATCCGAAAAAAACACTTCCTAAAGCTATTTATGCTACGACATTGATTGGAGGGCTATTATTTGTTGCAGCTACCTATTTTGCACAATCGATTTTCCCGAACTTCAATGCTTTTAAGAACCCTGATACAGCTATAGTCGATATCATGATTTATACCGGGGGTAATTTTCTGAATAGTTTGTTTGTTTCTGTCGTAGTGACATCCGCTACTGCTTCTGCGATAGCTTCAGGAGGCAGCGGAGCCCGGATTTTGTATGCAATGGGGAGAGATAATGTTCTGCCTAAGCGGATTTTCGGATATGTTTCTCCAAAATTTCAAACGCCCGTATTCAATATCTTGCTCATTGCTTGTGTTGCAATGAGCGCCGTATTTTTGGATATCGCAACGGCTACTTCTTTCATTAATTTTGGGGCACTGTTTGCTTTTACATTCGTTAATCTTGCCGTGCTTATCCATTATTTTGTGAGACAGAAGCAGAGATCTCCTAAAAGTATCATTTTATATGTCCTTCTTCCCTTAATAGGCACCGGCATAACTATATGGTTTATGACAAAGTTGGATATCCATTCATTAGCATTAGGAATCACTTGGATGACAGTAGGGTTCATTTACTTATTGTACTTAACAAAAATGTTTAAGGAACGTCCTCCTGAACTGAATTTTGCAGAGCAAAAAGAAGAATTCGATGTAAAACTCGTGCAATGATCAGTTCCTGTTTTATTATTTTGAATGAAATGAGGTAAACTCCATGACTATTAAAAAAGCGGATATTGTCCTTTCCAGCGATGCTATTTTCACAGGGCTTACACATGAGCCAACGTCTGGGGCAATAGCTATCTTAGGTGACAAAATTTTGAGTGTAGGTTCAAAAGCAGAGATTGAACCTTTTATAGGAAGTGGGACAAAAGTATTTAACTATGGAAATCAATTGATTATGCCTGGATTTCATGATTTTCATCTCCACATTATGTTCAGTGCACTAAGTTTAACTAGTATTAATTTATTTGAAGCCAGGTCAGCTCAAGAAGCGGCTGCAAAAGTACTGGAGTTTTCTAAAGAATGTCCTGGGGAAGAATGGATTATCGGCATGCAATGGGACGCAGGTTATTGGCATGATAAACAAGAGCCCCATTATAAAATTCTTGACGCTGTCATTCCAGATCGTCCTGTCGTTCTTTTTCATGCTGAAGGTCATTATACATGGGTGAACAGTAAGGCCATGGAATTAGCAGGAGTTACTGAGGAAATACGTGATCCGGATTTTGGTCGGTATGAAAGAGATAAGAATGGTTTACTTACTGGAATTTTATATGAAGAAGCCCAGCAAATCGTTTTAAAAGAGGCATTACGGTTAACACAAAATAAAAAAGAAACGATATTAAAAGAGTTTTTACGATTGTTATCGCAATATGGAATTACTTCTGTAAACGATTTGTTTGCGCCAATGGATGACTTCCTTCAAGACTATGATCTTTTTGAGAAATTGGATAAGCAAGGAGAATTAACGACTAGATTTCATATCACTCCTGAATTGGATGGCAATTTGGACAAAGCTCAAATACTGAGAAATAAATATGAGTCAAAGAAGCTGCAATTCTCAGGATTAAAGCAATTCGTTGATGGAACAGTCACGGGTCATACCGCTTACTTCCTGAAACCTTACTCCGATCAATTGGATATTTGCGGTCATCCAGCTCTAGATCCAGAAGTATTGATCGATCGAGTTGTTAAAGCGGATGAACTCGGATTTAGAATCAGGTTTCACGCTATTGGAGATGCGGCAATTCGTTTAGCTTTAGACGCATTTGAAGAAGCTGTACGCAAGAATGGAAAAAGAGACTCAAGGCATACAATCGAGCATATTGAAGTAATCGATTCGGATGACATTGAACGTTTTTCAAAATTGGGGGTCATTGCATCGATGCAGCCTGATCACATGGCTGCTTCATCAAGAGAGGTATATTCTTCAATAATAGGTCCTGAAAGGGAAAAAAATGTGTTCCTGACGAAGTCGCTATTAAATACAGGTGCATCTTTAGCTTTAGGAACAGACTTTCCGGTTTCCATCTCATTAAATCCAATGCGCCAAATATATACTGCGATTACTAGAGTGGATAGTAGCGGAGATTCACAAAACACATGGCACCCTGAACAAAAACTCACTTTGGCAGAGGCATTGCAAGCATATACATATGGCTCAGCCCATGGATGTTTCAGGGAGCACGAGCTAGGTACAATAGAAGAGGGGAAACTTGCTGACCTTGTGGTTTTAGACAGAAATCTATTTGATATTCCAGAAAGTGAAGTGCTCAAAACTAAAGTGGAACTAACAATAAACGATGGGAAAGTTGTGTATAAAAGCGAAGAAACTTCTTTATCAAGCATATTCTAATTCTTATCTTTTAGAGAAAGAACCATGTTCCAAGGTGTTAAATATTTAGTTTAAAAAAGGAAATGAGTTTATAATGAAATTAACTGACGTTGGATAGTTTGGAGGCTCATTATGACAAAAAATGAAATAAAAAACATTTCCTTATCACTTTTTACCAAGTACGGATACGAGGGAACTGCTTTATCGGAAATTGCCAAGAGGGTAGGTATACAAAAACCCTCAATCTATAACCATTTCAAAAATAAGGATGACCTTTTCTTGTGTCTGTTTGAAGAAATCCTGGAAGAGCATATACACCAGGTCGAACAATTTGCCGAAGAGATAAATACCCTCTCTTCTGAAGAAAAGCTAAAGCACATCCTTCTAGATACTTGTAACTATTATAAAAACCATGAAGATAAAGCAACATTTTTAAAGAGGGCAATGATCTTCCCGCCGGAGCATTTGAAGCACATCTTAAATGATAGTTTCCTTAGATCTGAAGAATCATTTTCCGCTATCTTACATGCTATCTTTGTCGAAGGAATCGACAAAAAAGAAATACGCCAGGGGAAAGTCGAGAACTTAATCATGTCCTATTTCTGTTTGATTGATGGGATATTCATGGAATTTTCTTATTATGGTAAAGAGAATATGGAACCTAGAATTCAGAATATATGGGAAAACTTTTGGTATGGACTAAGTGAATGATACGTTCAAAAAGTTCATGCTCTAACAACGATCAAATAGGAATACTTATCTGCTCATTCCGATTAAGTCTGTGAGAGGTGTACAATGATTCGTTGATTGGAACGTAAGGCACTCGCTTTCCGCGGGCGGTCCGCCCGCGGCGCCTATGTGCCCGTATGGTCTCCCCTGGATACGCGTTTCCCGCAGGAGTCTCGCGCCTAAAATCGAAGTCTCTTCCAATATCCTCAAATTAGTGAAGTCCCATCAAACATATAAAAGATAACTTAACGATTACTAAAATGGTCAGTTGTTCTTTCTCAGTCAACACAACTTATGATAAACTGGTATTATCAGAATTTTCCGAATAAAAGAACGTTCATTGTTCCGTTAAAGGGCCAGCTTAATTGAACAAGGAATTGGCATGACACCTTGGTTAGTTAGTTATCTAAAACACGTCGCAAATGAATGTTGACCAAAGGGATTATCTATTAAAGGGATTAAATTGGAGGGAATGGAAAATGGATGTAAAGACCCTTTTGTTACAACAATGGGCAAGCTGCTTAGATGAAGAAGACTGGTTTCCGCCACTTGAAAAAGTGCTAGAGGATATTACTTTTGAACAGGCAATTTGGAAACCAGCTGATGGGGCAATGAATTCCATTTGGGAATTAGTTTGTCATTTACTTTTCTATGAAAAGAGATTTCTGATGCGGTTTCTTGGTGAAACAGAGAATGAACCACAGGCAGAAAATAATGAATCTACATTTCGACTACCAACTGAGACGTTAGAAAATTGGAAAGAAACAAAACAAGAATACTTTTATGTTCATCGTGAACTTGGAAAAGTACTAGCAAAATCAGAACACGAAGATTTGTATAGACAGGTCCCGGGAGAAGATAATTCATTAGTGCTTGAATTGAAGAGTTTAGCCATGCACGACGCATATCATATTGGGCAAATTGTATTCCTTAGTAAAATGCAAGGAGTTTGGCCAGAGAAACGCAGCTTTTAAAAATGCTTCATTAGCTTTACAGTTATTCGTTTATAGGGAGCTTTAATGAATAAGAACGGGAACGTCCAGATCGGACGTTCCCGTATTTTATCCTACTTTTTATAGAGAAGAAACCCTCATTGGATGGAAGAAATACGTGACACTCCGCCGAATAACCGGCTAGCCGGAGACCCCACAGACGCTTGCGTCGAGGAGGCTTGGCAGGCAGTCGGCGGAAAGGGAGCAGATTTCTGAAATCAACTCGAATTTGCCTGCAAGTAAACTCACAATTCCTTTGTCTTAATCCTTTTGATTAACTCTTCAAACCAAGATATTGTGTGATCTGTCCTGGTCGAAAAATAACCCTCTAAAAATTCACGAATATTCTCGTTGCCTTTAGGTTCTGGCTCGAAATTCCCAAGCTGCTCCCAAATAGCCTTGATGGACTTTACTTTTTTTTCTAATATATCTACTACTTTATCCCGGTCCACATACTTGATGTTGGCTAAACCGACAATCATATCCTTGATTTCATCCGCATTTTCAAATAATTTATAGATTTTTTTTGGTAGTTCTTCGCGACCCTTATCCGTAATCGCAAATACCTGTTTATCAGGCCGATGTTCTTCTTTTATCACTTCAACTGGCTCGACTAAACCTTGTTTCACCAATGATTCAAAATGGTAGTACAGTTTACTTTCCGTTAATCCGCCCAGGCGATCCAATGGAATGGGTTCTGAAAGCTGCTTTTTTAATTTATAAGGATAATTTTTATCCTCCATCAGCTTGCTCAATATAAAAATTTGAATAGACATTTTCTACGCTCCTTTAAGAAGTATTATCTCCTTATTGTAGCAAAACCTAAGCTGTGATTTCTGCCGCTTTCTTTTCAACTTCTGTTTCAGAAACTTGTACTGGCATCGGTTTGTGTAAAAACGCGACAATAGCCATGTTAATTAACATTGCAGCGGCACCTACCGCAGCCATTGACCAAATATACGGACTTGGACTGATGCTGCCAAATAGGTTTGCAAAGTATGCTTGTACCGAGTAATACATCGGTGAAATGTGGCTCATCCATTCATATGGTGCGTGCATCATATCACGTGTGATGGTGGCACCATTCGCTATTGTTTGCATTAATAAAATCGGTAAGTTTAAAATCATGCCGCCTTCACCAAATAAGAAGATTAAAATCGCGGTGAAATTAAAACATACCATATAGTTCAGTATTTGTTGACCTACTATACCGAAGAATAGGTCACCGCTCGGCTTATCAATTAAATAGGCTACACCTACAGCGATGATTGATGAAACCACGGCAATCAATAATGCAGCCATTTGCACATAAGCGAATAACCGTGTTTTGCTTGCTTTTCCCCGGCTGGCTCTAAATGCACCTACCAATTGCATGGCCCCGATCATTGCCCCTACATAACCGGCCATTGTTAAGAACATCGGCAGCATATTATGATTCATTCCATCGGGTATTTCATTGATTGTAACGACATTTCCTACATAGGATTTCTCAATGTTTTCGGCTAATTCAGCGGCTTTCTTTTCTGGTACATTAAAGTTCATCAATACGCCCTGAGCTGTTTGTTGCGAGAATTGTGTGCTTAACTGACTGTTAATTTCAGTTACGACAGAATTCATGGTAGAAGAAACGACTGTTGCGCCTGCCTCATTGATTGTAAAGTCGATGCTTGATGACGCTTCACCTTTTTGAATATTTTCTGAGAAGGTTTTTGGGATGTGTACGACTAATGCTAAATCATTGTGCTCCAAATCTTTTAGGGCTTGTTTATTTGTTATATCCGTCTCGATTTCTTTAAAGGGTAAATTTTCTTGTAAATTTTCGGCGATCATTGCCCCATTATTACCAGCATCATCATTGATGATGGCGATAGGTAATTTATCGACATTTCCTGGAATGGCTGTATACCCAGGCAAGAAGATGCCTAGCATGGCAACTGCATAGAAAATCCCCATAAAGATTGCCGCTGTTGCACCTCTTGTTTTTAAGAATGCAGTAAATTTCATATGTTGAATCCATCCTTTTTTGTTTTAAAGTATATTACTCAATTTTAAGTACTCAGGTTAGAGTAGTTTAAATGAAGTACTTAGAATTTTATTTTATTTTTTTCATAAAGTCAATCGGAAAATTTTATTCAAAAGAAAAACCCCCGAGATTTTGTTGGGGGGAATTTGTTATTTAGATTCCTTCGGCAACCTTGTGTGCAAAAAAAATCCTTCTCTGACCAGCATATAGGATCTTGTTTTCATTCCATTATGACACCCATTTTCTCGGTGTTACTAAACGAGTTTAATACAACCTACACTAAAGCCTCTACTGAAGGAGAGTGTCATTTTCACAAATAATGACATTAGTGCAGGGTGTTTTTCATACGATATATTTGGGGTGAAAAAATGCCAAGAGTAAATTATCGAAGTTCAGACGTGGATTTAATGGCAAGGATGATGAGAGCTGAAGCCGAAGGTGAAGGACTGCAAGGAATGTTGTATGTTGGAAATGTAATTGTTAATCGCCTTAAGGCAAATTGTTTAGACTTTAAAGAGTTAAGAACAATTCCACAAGTCATTTTTCATGTACAAGGAGGAAATTATTCTTTTGAAGCTGTTCAAAAAGGGAATGTATTTTATCAAAGAGCGAGAACTGCTGAAAAAAGATTAGCAAAACAGAATTTGGATTATTGGAGGCAACACCCAGGGAAATATGCACTTTGGTATTTTAATCCATATGCTCCATGCCCACCGACTTGGTACGATCAACCTTTTGCCGGTCAATTTAAAAATCATTGTTATTATGAACCAAAACCTGGAACATGTGAAAGTGTTTATACAGGAGGTTAGGCCGTTAATTCATTTCAAGGAGCTGATTAGCAGCTCCTTTTTTTTAGGCAATAATCGGGCATTCCAACAAGGTTTTTTTGGTAAAATAAAGGGGGAAATGAGTTGTTGTTTGGGGGACTTTTAGTGAAGGCTATAATATTTTAAATTGTTGGGGTATTCATTCTCTATATAGTTATTGCAACAGCAGTGAGAAGAGGAATTAACCATTCAAATATTGGTCAATTTCTTGAAAAAAAGTATGGAATGAAGGAAGATAAAAAGTCTTTTCTTGATGATGATTTGGATAATGAAAATAAGACGGATTATTAAAACAAGGGAGGCTGCTGCAGCAACCTTTTTTTAGAGGGGAAGTTAATGTACGACCTCTTTTTATAAGACAAATTCAACAAGACAACAATGATTTTCCTCAAACAGGCTTCAGTTTGTCGGATAGCACACTTATTCAGCATCTTTCCGAGGGCGACGAAATTCGGCGTAGTAGACCTTTCTTTTTTTGGGTTCTGATTCAATATTTTCGATGAATGCTGCTTTGGCTTTCTCCAGTAACAACCCCTTTAATTCCTGAAGCTTCATTGGTCCCACTCCTTGCATCTTATCAGGTATATGTACTTCGAAATCCCTCTGGCGTTTATAAAAGCGGATGCTTGCAAGCCCCGTTCTTTCGGCTTTCCCCAAGGTATATGCAAATTCAAATCGCTGCTGAATGAATGAAGATAACTCAGGCAGCCCTAAACCTTCATAGAGGGGAGGGAATTCATGATAAACGGGAGGTTCTATGAATGATATTGAAGAAATCCTCAAATGGATACTCCTCCTTTGGCGGACAGACATACGTTGACTATATTATTGTGCTTTGGACCAATTTTTTAAACATCCATACAGCGGTCTTGCTTTCCGGTAACAAGGAACTGTCCAGCTTTTTATTAGGGCTCCTCAGCACTTTTCCTATACTGCAATATCAACATATAAAACACGATCGTTATAAATTCTATTAAATTAATTGGGTGCTAAAGCTCAATAAGTACGATCTGGGTGAAATAGCCATTATTTTGCATAGTAATTCGAAAGTATTTAATAAAAAAGGCTGTTTTCGCATACTTTGTTGCTATTTACCAAGTAGTGCGGTGTGGTTAATTTCCCCTTCAGATGCTCGCTTTCCTTGGTGCGGGCGGTGAGCCTCCTCGGCGTAAACGTCTGTGGGGTCTCACCTGTCCCGCTGCTCCCGCAGGAGTCTCGCACTTCAGCTCCAATCAACCTTAAATAGTTTCGTTTTAAAAACATCAATCTTTATGAAAAGAGCCATAAAAAAAAGCCAGGAAACCCTGCCTTTATGTTTAATTCGTTAAAGTTATTCCTTGTAAAACATGATCCCAAATGGCATTATCACTGGGATTACTGCGAGGAACATGTACAAAGCAAATCCCATCATGGGGCCAGTTCATGTCTTTAACTCCTGTTAAACCACCATCTACTGGCTGCATGATCAACAGGATAAACTTACCCGTTGTAAGTTGAGATAAAATAGATTGTAATTCGATAATATCTTCATAGTTCGCCGTTGTCCACTCATATCTGATGAATAATGTATTTTTACTTTGCTGGATTTTTGTAAGGAAATTTTGGATGCGGTGATTCAGCTTATTTTTAAATGCTGGATATTGAACAGTCCAATCTTGATTTGGTATCTTCGGAAAATCATGGACGGAATCTATCTTATAGTGGCTATCATGAATAAAATGTGCTTTTGATGGTTGAGTACCCCCTGGTTCAAGAACAACATTTCCTTCATCAACAAAATGAGCGAGTATATTTTTCTCATGCATATTTTCTAACTCCATATATCCCTCAAATTTATTCTTTAATAATCTATTTACTTCAGGGAGGAAACCAGATTGAACCCAATCCAAAGGAAATGAATTCCTTCTTAAATCATACCTCTTTGTATGGAGGGCAGGTCCGCACCAGCTGCCCAAACCAGCGATCAATTCATAAGATCCTTTTATCTCCGATAACTTCAAATAATCACTCCTCTGCTTTTTAATATTCTATAACAGAGCCAGTCTATTTGATTGGACAATTTATAAATGTGTGTAAATAAGATGTCAACTTAAATAAAAAGGTTATAAGGTTTCTACGGAAGCCTTTTTTTCATTGTTGAACTATAGGAGTAAGATACCAAACTTTCCTTCTGCCGAAGGCTTATTTGTAAAATATTGTACTTAAACTAAAGGGCACTTTATTTTTGAACACCTGGAACTGGTCGGCAATTCCTTTATTTATTGGATCAGTTATTTTAGTACAAATAATGGAAGGGAAATGGGAGCCTTTCTAAACAACACAGTTGCTGGTTGTCTAAATGTTTAGCCGTATGAGTTTTTTAAAAAAGATATGCATGTACGGGGTTCATTTAATAATTATTATATAAAACATAACAAAAAATCACGGTCCCTTTATACGGATATAAAACTCTAGAGTTATTCTTAATTTACATCTAGAGGGAGGGATCCGAAGTTGTCAAAATTTCAGGCCATAACTTCTTTGTTCATCTTGTTATTTATCATCATTTTCGTAACTTATAAAATCACAGCATTCTCATCCAATCATTCCTCAACGAATCATTCCACATCCAACCGCTACATTCAACTACAATTAATAGGCGTTAATGATTTTCACGGCCAACTAAACAAATATCAAATGGTTTCAGAAAACATGGCAGGCGGTGCTGAATACTTGGCTGCCTATTTAAAAAAGTATAAACAAGAAAACCCAAATACATTACTCGTTCATGCTGGCGATATGGTAGGAGGAAGCCCTCCAATCTCTTCTCAATTTCAAGACGAACCCACGATCGAATTTTTAAACCTCCTGCATTTTGATGTCGGGACACCTGGAAATCATGAATTGGACGAAGGCGTAAATGAAATGAAACGTCTTATTCATGGGGGATTCAATAAAAAAACAGGGTATTTTCAAGGTGCCAATACTGCTTACAGTTCTACAAATATCATCGACAGAAAGTCGGGCATTCCCTTGTTACCACCGTATGTTATTAAACAAATGGACGGAATTGATATTGGATTTATCGGTGTGGTCACAAAAGAGACCAATATGTATGTGTCCACTGAAAATCGAAAAGAAGTAGAAATTACGGATGAAGTTTCAGCTATTAACCGAACCGTAAAGCTTTTAAAGAAAAAAGGGATCAAAGTGATTATTGTACTGGCACATGATTCAGCTAAATCAGATAAGGCAGGTGCAAATTCCACTGGGGCTTTAGTGGAGATGGCTCCAAAAATCGATGATGAGGTCGATGTCATTTTTGCGGGTCACAGCCATGAATATGCCAATACGGTTGCAGCCGGTAAACTGATCGTTCAAGCTTATTCTAATGGGAAAGCCTTTTCTCAAGTAAAGCTTGAAATTGACCCGCATTCTAAAATGATTGTTAAGAAACAAGCAAAGATCATTGCCACTTCACATCACCATATAAAACCGGATGAAGAAACGGTCGCCCTTCTAAATAAATATAGAAAAAGATTGGGGAGCAATTTTAATCAGGTAATAGGGGAAATGCCGGAAGAAATCAGACGAAATCAAGATGCAAACGGTGAATCGCCATTAGCGAAAATGATTGCAGAATCTGAGCGCGAAGCCATGGGGGTAGATATTGCTTTTGTCCATCAAGGCGAAATGCGGAAAAGCTTAAAAAAAGGGAAGATTACTGTAGAAGACCTTTATACAAACGTGCCTATGGGTCATAGTGTCAGTAAGTTAATTTTAACAGGAGAGCAGATAAAACTTGCTTTAGAACAGCAGTGGACGAAAGATTATGAAAATAGGTTACAAACGGTTGGCTTATCGTATGACTGGGAAGCCAAAGCTCCAATTGGCAGCCGCGTCGTTCTGCTGAAAGACAAGAAGGGTCAAGAGATTCAGCCAAACAACGAATATGAAGTAGCTGTTAGTAATTATTTAGCTTCAGGCGGTGATAACTTCACTGCATTTGAACAAGGCAGACCCGTAGAATCCGGTCCGCAAGTTGTCACTGCACTTATACGCCATATCCAACAGAAGTATCCTCCCCATTCATTGAAAGAATGAAGGGGAAACATGACGTGTGCGTTTCTGTATTAAGCAGGAACGCCCTTTCCCTAATGTAAGCGCGTCAGTTCAACAACAAGGAATTTGCCTTCATCCTAGGGGGATATAGTAATGAACTAGAGGGGCAGTATAGTTGAAGAAGGAACTTAAAATGTAAATCTCGAATATCTAATGTAATCGGATAGATGAAAATTGGATGACAGACAGGAGTTAGATACGATGATAAAAGGTTTCGGAGGAATATTTTGGAGAACTAAGAATCTTGAATCTGTAAAAAAGTGGTACAGTGAAGTGCTGAAGCTTGAAATAGAAAATTGGAATGGGACTGTGATAAAACCGCAATTAGGAAATGAGACGATCTTTTCTTTCTTTACCGAGAATGACAGTTATTTTCCAACAGAACAACAAGTGATGTTAAATTTCGAAGTACATAATCTAAACGAGACTATTAAGCATCTTGAACATATTGGTGTCCCTCTTGCAAAGAAAAAAGAGATTAGTGAATTTGGAAAGTTCATTTGGATTGAAGATCCTGAAGGTCGACTGATCGAGCTCTGGGAGAAATAACGAGTTGTCATTCACTTGAAAGGAGTTCTACTAGATGACCGAACAGCTAATTGTAAGGGATGAGATACTCATTGAAGCAAATTCTCAGAAAGTCTGGGAAGTGCTTACTAAACCCAAGTACGTTGCAGAATGGGATGAACTACCAGAAAATTATCCTAATGAAGATATGACCGAGGGAAGTAAGGTGATTTGGGAGCTTCCTAATGGTGGGCAGTCAATCACTAAAATCATTAGAGCAGTTGTACAGAAAGAATTAAAAATCGCTTTGCACGTTTCAAATTGGGAAGTAAAGCCGAATGAAGGTGATGTCGCATATAATTATCAATTAAAAGAAAAAGGCGATAGTACTCTGCTAAAAATCGAGATTGGTGATTTCTCCCTGATTAAAGACGGAAAAATGTATTATGATGCATCTGTGGAATTTGCCTCTGATTCTAAACAAATAATTAAGAAGTTATCCGAAAATCTTGATTGAATATTTATTATAATGATTGAGACACACCTGGATTTCCTTCATGAACACACGGGTGCTTTAATTCATAAGGAGTTGCTTCGGCAGCTCTTTTTCTTATGGAGCTAAAGGCAGAATAGTTCAACAAGGGTATGTGTATATATGGTAAAGTTATACAAAGAAAGCGGAAATTGGAGGAAATAAGATTGGGAGACTTAAATATTCTTTTATCTTTTGGTGCAGGGATACTATCTTTTATATCTCCTTGCTGTTTACCCTTATACCCGGCGTTTTTATCTTATATTACAGGATTATCAATAAGTGAATTAAAAGGAGATAATAACAAATTAAACCGTAAACCAATGCTTCATACCTTATTCTTTTTGATCGGTTTTTCTATTATCTTTGTAATATTAGGGTTATCGACTTCTTTTATTTACGATCTCTTTTATGAATATATTGATTTAATTAGACAAGTAGGGGCTATTTTGATAATTATTTTTGGTTTAATGATTGTTGGGGTTTTTCAACCTAAATTCTTGATGATGGACAGAAAAATAAATTTTAAAAATCGCCCATCTGGTTATATAGGTTCTATTTTAATTGGGATAGGATATGCTGCTGGTTGGACTCCTTGCATTGGTCCCATATTAGGTGCCATCGTAACCCTTGGTTTATCGACTGGACAAGGTTTATTATATATGATTGCTTATATTCTTGGGTTTTCCATACCTTTCTTAACAATGTCATTTTATATAGGAAAATCAGGATGGATAAAAAAATATAACCACAAAATAACTCAATTTGGTGGCTATATAACAATTATTATGGGGATTGTCTTATTTTTTGATTGGATGACCAAGATTACAACTTTTTTAACAAATAATGTATTTGGTGGCTTTACGGGTTTCTAATGCTTATAGAACTAATGGGTGCTTTACTTCAATAAGGTGGGGTGCTAATGAATTACTTGTATACTTTTAATTACTTTTCATGAAATAATATGTAAATGTGGAAATGATACTGAAAAAAATCGTATAACAAAAAAAGATAACATTTTAAGCCTTTTTTAATTGGTTATCCTCCATGCTTTTAGTTAAAAAAATTACATTTTCAGTAAAATTAAGTTGAGTTATAAGATAATATTTACAAGGGGAAAAAATGAAAAATTCAAAGTTGGATTACAACCTGATTACACTTTTACTTTTACTATTTATAACAAGTTGTATAGCTATATTAAATGCTCAAGATTTTGGTCAATATGAAGGGAATTTTTTATTTAGACAAATAACCTGGTATATCGTGGGGATCGGGATAATTGCAGGAATTATGTATTTAGATTCTGAACAGATCTTTCGCTTGAATTGGTTTATATACTCATTTAGCATCATTCTATTAATCGCCTTAATTTTGGCACCTGAATCAATAGCTCGTGAAATAAATGGAGCCAAAAGCTGGTTTCAACTTCCGGGAATCGGATCACTGCAACCAGCTGAATTCACAAAAATATCTTTAATAATTTGTTTAAGTTTCTTAGTGCAAAAACATCATGAAAAATATTTGGATAAAACTTTAAAAACAGATTTGTTACTGCTAATTAAGATGGGAGCTGCTACAGCTCTTCCTATACTTTTAATTATGCTACAACCAGATTTAGGTACGTCTTTAGTATTAATATGTATTTTTACAGGGATTTTTATTATTTCGGGAATATCATGGAAAATTATCAGTGTTATTTTTATTATCATTTCCTTAATTTCTGGCATTCTTATATACTTAGTCTTTTTTAACCCTGAAATGCTTCAATCAATGGGTTTCGCAACCTATCAATTAGGAAGAATTTATGCTTGGATCGATCCAGAATCTTATGCATCAGGTGAAGGCTATAACCTGACCAAAGCATTATTAGCCATTGGTTCAGGAGGGGTATATGGTTATCTGGAAAAAGGTATATATGTTCCAGAAGCACATACGGATTTTATATTTAGCGTTATTTCTTCTAAATATGGTTTCTTTGGAGCTAGTATTTTAGTAACCATTTATTTTCTCCTTATTTCGAGTATAGTGAAGTTGGCTCTAGACGTAAAAAATAGTTTTGAATCTTACATATGCACCGGTGTTACCTCCATGATTTTTTTCCATGTTTTTGAGAATATCGGGATGAATATAGGCCTAGTACCCATAACAGGAATACCATTACCTTTTATAAGTTATGGAGGAAGCTCATTAATTGGTAATATGTTAGCGATGGGGTTAGTCTTTTCAATAAGCTATCGAAAAAAAACCTTTATGTTTGATTAAGGTGGCTAAAAATTCCAGGATTAATTAAGAAAGCTATTTATTAGACGGTAAAACCGTCTTTTTTTTATGTCTCAATCTTTGTCAACTCAATAAAGTCTTATGCAACTAAAAGGGCAGATTAGTTGAAGTAGGTATTTTATAATTGAAAATTGAATAATTAGTTACATATACAAAAAATATAAAAGTTTTAGACTTTGAGTTAAATAATATAATGGAGGAATTAAATTGAGTGAACTTAAACTAATTAATACTTACAAAAACGAGCTTCAAAATTACTCTTTGGAACAGCTAAGATATAAATCTGAAGAAACGGTTTGGTCTATTGGGCAAATGTATGACCATTTAATCCTTGTTGCCCATGAGTATCTCGATAATATGGATACATGTTTCACCTTAAATGATGAACAACCCCTTGGGAAAACGGAGTTTGGTAAGCATTTATATAAGATTGGAAGGTTTCCGCCAATTAAAATTAAATTACCGGATGAACTAAATACTCCACCTAATAATTCAGATAGCAAGGAGGATCTTATCAGCAGAATGGATCAAGTAATTCTAAGGTTAAGCCAATGGGCATCGAAAGTCGATAATATAAACCCAAATTATAAAGTCGAGCATGGAGGGTTCGGATGGCTGAATGCAAGGGAATGGTATGATTTGGTTGGTATGCATTTTCGTCATCACTTGCGCCAAAAAGATGGGTTAGAACAAAGGCTTGTTAAGTGACGGGTGATTAAGGATAGGATTGTTTTGGCGAGCTTGTTTTCTTATTCAAATAACGGGTGCGTTAGCTCAAAATCGGAACTGTCTTTAAGACAGCTTTTTTTATGCAACTAACGGGGCAGGTTAGTTGCATAAGAAATAACCTACCATCCTTAGGTACGTCTTTATGTGCTTCACTGTTAATCATTTGGTAACAACTTTTGATTTGGATAGATCATCTTGTTCATTTAACCTGCTTCATCTATAGTAGATGGATATAAAAGGTGTAGAGGTGAAGAGATGTCATTGCGGCTATTACGGTATTTTATTTTTTTTCTTGGATTAACTCTCTTTGGATTAGGGAATGCAATTGCGGTGAATGTTCAATCCTTGGGGCTCCATCCTTGGGAGGTTTTAAACGTCGCCCTGTTCGAGAGGTTCGGTTTCACAATTGGAACGTGGAGTGTCATGTGTGGTTTAGTACTTGTGTTGATCGTCTTTGTCGTGGATAGGAAGTATATTAATATTGGTACCTTTATAAATGCCTTGTCAATTGGCCCGATCATGGATTTCTTTTTGCATCTCAACATTCTTCCTCATGAAAAGGAGCATTGGTGGTTGAATATACTCATATTGTTGACGGGTATCATCATAACCGGAATTGGCGGAGGGATTTATGTGGCTGCGGGAATTGGGGCAGGTCCCAGGGATGGTTTCATGCTTTCCGTTTCGGAAAAAACCGGGTTATCGGTCAGTTGGGCAAGAATCGTTGTCGAGAGCATCATCTTGATTATCGGTTTCATCCTTGGAGGTCCAGTGTTTATTATGACGTTTGCATATACCTTTATTCAAAGCCCGGTCTTTCAGTTTTCCATGAAGCTGATGCGTTCCTTTATCGTTAGTTTGGAGAAGAAGCGTAAGGGACAATTTGAGGTTCCGTTATAATGGGAAGGAGGATGTCCATTGGTTACCTCATTTCTTGCTCTATTCCACTAACGGGTGCATTAACTGAAGATCAGAGCTGTCTTTAAGGCAGCTTTTTCTTATGCAACTAAAGGAGCAGGTTAGGAGGGAGATAGTTTAATATAAATGGAGGATTAAACCGCCACGTTGATGATGGACTTTCTGTCTGAAAGATGTAAAATATAGGTTTGATTGAAGTTCATCTTATTTACATAATGGAGCATAATGAAGGTTTAAGTGATAATACAATCAGGAGGAATTTTTCAATGGCTTTGTCCGAAATGAATAGTAATTTGTTTAGAATGATTAATAATCTAGGTAAACAATACACGGATTTAAATCCTTTCTTTGTATTCATCGCTGAGTACATGATTTTTTTCTTAGTATTGGCAGTCCTGATGTTTTTGTTTTCTCGAAGTAATAAAAATAGAATCATGGTAATCTGTGCATTTATTGCATTAGTTATCTCAGAAATATTGGCGAAAATAGCAGGGCAATTCCACTCGAATTACCAACCTTTTGCTGAGTTGCCCAACGTTAATAAGTTAGTTGAAAAAGCAGTCAATAATTCATTTCCAAGCGACCATACGATCATATTTTTTTCATTTTGCATAACCTTCTGGTTGTTCAAAAGGGGTTGGGGATTTTTATGGGGAATTTTGGCCGTTCTTGTAGGCATTTCGCGAATTTGGGTAGGTGTCCATTATCCAGCAGATGTTCTTGTCGGAGCCATCATCAGTATCGTTTCAGCGATGATCGTTTACAAAATTGTTCTTAAGTTAAGTCTGACCAAGAAATTTTTGAGAAATCAAGGGGTGGGCGAACACTCCATTCTATCTGTCCTGTCCAAACAAAAGAAAGGTCAGTCAAAGGACTATTAAAAAAGGGTTAAATAATATACAAATTAGCGGACCGTATCGGTCATTGCTTCACTTGCATTTGTTGTTTTAAGTCTTGTTTCAAGAACCGAACGGAGCAGGACAAAAAATATGTATTTATCAAAAGCTGATTTACTTCTTGAAATGTAATAATGATTAAACAGTAAGTTTTAAACAACGGTTTTTCAAATAAAAGGTCGAAAGTATAACAAAAGGTTGCTAAGGCAGCCTTTTTCTTATGGCACAAAAGGGCAGGTTAGTTGAATTAAGGGAAAAAAGAATGCAATAGTTTTCATTTTACCTAAAAGCTGTAAGTCATTATAACTAAGCATTTAAATTACATAAATAATGACATGACTGTAGGCTATTTTTCATACAATATTTTTGAGGTGGAAAAATGACAAGAGCAAAATACACAAGTTCAGACGTTGACTTAATGGCAAGGATGATGAGAGCAGAAGCCGAAGGTGAAGGGCGACTAGGAATGTTATTTGTTGGAAATGTAATTGTGAATCGTCTTGTAGCTAATTGTTTAGACTTTAAAGGTTTAAGAACAATTCCACAAGTCATTTATCAAGTACAAGGAGGAAATTATTCTTTTGAAGCTGTTCAAAAAGGGAATGTATTTTATCAAAGAGCGAGAGGTATTGAAAGAAGATTAGCAGAACAGAATTTGAAGCACTGGAGACAGCATCCGGCTAGATATGCTCTTTGGTATTTTAATCCATATGCTCCATGCCCTCCAACATGGTATGATCAACCACATACTGGTCAATTTAAAGACCATTGTTTTTATGAACCAAAGCCTGGAACATGTGATAGTGTTTATAGAGGTTAAGCTTACTCTTTGAGTAAGCTTTTTAACATATATAAAATATTTATACAAAATAAAACTTTTAGTAATAGTGTTATCTAAAAAAGTAAGATAGTGAATTATTGTACTTAAGCTAATGGTTGCGTTAGCTGAAGATCGGGGCTGTCTTTAAGGCAGCTTTTTCTTTATGGAACTAACGGGGCAGGTTAGATTAGGTACATTTCTTCGCAAAAAAGGCTGCCAATTGGCGGCCTTTTGAAAATACGGTTCTTAGCATTATCATACGGTCGCATTTAAATGAAAAACTACCCAGTTTGTGTCCACCGTTTATTCGTACTGTGACACAATCGTTATGTATTTCTCGGGTTTGTGTCTACCCTCAAATGGCATCGCTTCTGGAATAATTTCTTTAATGTAGCAAATTCTATTCATAACGTGTTGTTGGGGCCCCTTAGCAACAATTCTGGTGACCCGTGACAATTGGAATACTTGGCGTGTTTTAAATCCTAAAAACTCAGACCATACTATCTATAAGAGGTGAATTTACTTAAATGAATTTCCCTGAAATACATACAAACTTTTGGGACGCCGTGATAGCAATACCTGTTATAATGCTCCTAACTCAAATAATTAAAGTTTACTTTAATGTTTCAAAAAAAATTGTACCTTCCATAGCACTGGCACTTGGCCTGATGATTTCCATTTTCATTAGTCATAGGCACAGCTTAGTAGCAGGTATCTTTATGGGTTGGTTTTATGGTTATGCTGCGATTGGAAATTATGCTGCCCTAAAAACGGCCATAATAGCTTATAGAAATAAAGAATAAGACTACTTTCCCACAATAAGCTGTTTGAATAAAATGTCTTAAACTTAATAAATGTCCATTTTCAGGCCATCCTTTTAAAGGATGGTTTTTAGCTTTGAAAATTGTTGCACAATTTGTGTCAACTCCGCGAAAAGTTTTATAGAACTATCAGGGCAAGACAATTGGAATGGTGAATATGGTAAAATAATGTAATGGTTGGTGACGATATTGAAAAAGTATCTTGTGTTTTTAATTAGTTTCGTAATGATATATATGGTATTTCAATTAGGATCAGGTTTGATTCTTACTGCTTCTTATACTCCCGATTTTTCTTTGATAGAGGGTATTTTAAGTCAAGAAGTAGTGTTTGGTAAGACTTCAATTCCATTACTGGTTACATTGCTAACTGCTACATTAGCTTATTTTCTTTCTCAAACGAAATTTAGAATCTCAAAAAATTAAATAAATAACGGGTACGTTAGCTTAAGATCGGAGCTTTCTTTAAGGCAGCTTTTTCTTTATGGAACTAAAGGGGCTTTTTAGATAAACAAAGGTTTGGAATTTTATGGTAGTATTTTCAGAGAGGGAAGATTTTAATGGAGAATCTATACCAAAAATTTCTCTTATTTTTCAAGGTGGGACAACAACCACTAAAATAAGCCCGGGGGGTTAAAAAATATGAAACAATTGGGGACGCTATACTTTTTCTGTGGAAAAATGGGCGCAGGAAAATCAACTAAATCAAAACAATTGGCAATAGATAAACTTGCGGTACTGTTGTCTGAGGATGAATGGCTTTCATCTCTTTATCCCGATCAGATCGCATCATTTGAGGACTATCTAAAATACTCAGCGCAGCTCAAGCCGTTGGTGAAAAAGCATGTCCAAAACATATTAAGTGTCGGTACAGATGTAGTGATGGATTTTCCAGCTAACACTCAAAAACTGCGAAAGTGGTTTTTGGATATGGCGTCAGGGGCCAATGCAAACCATCAACTAATTTTCCTTAATCTAAACAACGAGCAATGCTTACGTCAAATTGCACAAAGGCGAAACGAACAACCCGAAAGAGCAGCTTTTGACACGGAAGCGGTGTTTATTCATGTTAATAAATTTTTTGAAGCACCAGAAGCATCCGAAGGTTTTAATATTTTAGAGTTTAGTGGAAAAGAATAACAAGGAGTTCAACACAGCGTTAAATGAGATGATTCGTGTGTAAAGAGTACCTTCTGTTCTTGGAGGTACTCTTTATGATATAAAATGAAATGTGAGTAAGAAAAGTTTTAATATATATATTAAAATCGATGTAACTTTGTGAAGTGTACACTTCTCGTTACCCCGTTTAAAGTTACCTGTAATTTTAGCTAACAATAACTGTAGTTCTGTTATATTATCTTCAACTTATTGATTCTTTCTATAAGACGCAGAGCCTCCCTATCCTTTAAAAATTTAATTTGTTTACCTTTGTGATAGATTACTACTGTTCCATTTTTCGTTATTCGATAAGTAAATGGTTCTTCACTTAATCTGTTTCGCTTGTCTACATCGCTCACTGCACCGTCTCCCTACTTATTATAGTTCAAAGATTATATTCAAAAAGCCAGCTGATTTTCCTGTTTTCTTTAAATATTTTTATTCACAGTCTGTGTCCAATCTGCGATAAGTCTTATAGAACTAACGGGTGTGTTCGTTAATTAGTGAGCTGTGACGATCGGCCCTTTTCTTACAGGATAGATTGAATAAGATATGAGTAATCAGCATAATTCTTATTTCAAAATAGATATATATCCGTTTCGGATCTATTCATTAGTTCATATCCTATTAAGACTAGGGAGGAGATGAATAGATTGGCATCTAATGATGAATTGATTTGTCAAAAGTTTGCTAAGATTATCGGCGGCCAAGAAGGATTTGCGGGTGGCAAATGTGTGGCAACCATAAATCGAAATGATCTCAAAGTGAAAATTTTAGGGAAACGTTTTGGAGTAACTTCTTCTTTCTCATTTGAATCTAGAGATAATCATACTGGACGGGCATTGTGCCTAGGCAGGGTAGCACTCTTGCAAAAAGAAGTCGAGAATTTTGTTGCTTCCATTCTTAAACAAGGAATAATAGTTTCATCCATACACAATGAGTGGCTTTTCGATAAACCGAATTTGGTTTACGTTAATATCGAAGCTGTTGATGATCCTTTAGTTTTTGCAAGGAAAGTCAGAAAAGCGCTACGGAACTAATTAATTTCCTTAAATTGGTAAAATGGAGCTGGCATAAACACGGTAAAAAACGAGTTTTGTTGAACGAAGGGTGTGTTAGCTGCAGGCTGGGGCTGTCTTTAAGACAGCCTTTTGTTATGGAACCATCGGGGCAGCATTCCTGTAATAACTGAAAATGCGGTTTGAATGAAAAAAGACCTCTTGATAAGATGAATATGTCCTGAGCTGGCCAGCTAAAAGGGACAAAACATCTACTCGGAGGTCTTACTATGAATTATAACCAAAATCATAAAATAGCTCAAATTACACCTAAAACCTTAGTAATTGGTATTGATATTGCCAAACATCATCACGTGGCTAGAGCACAGGATTATCGTGGTATGGAGTTAGGATCTACTTGCTTTTTTGATAATACCCAAGAAGGGTTTAGCGCATTTATTAATTGGATTAATCAAATAAAAGAGTCATGCGAAATGGAGTCTGTCATTACTGGAATGGAGCCAACAGGTCATTATTGGCTTAATTTAGCTCATATCCTAAAGGAAAAACAGATTAAATTCGTAACGGTCAACCCTTTACACGTCAAGCATAGTAAGGAGTTAGACGATAACTCTCCAACAAAAAATGATGTTAAAGACGCAAAAGTCATTGCACAACTAGTTAAAGATGGTAGATACGCTGAACCAACAATACCACAAGGGGTTTTCGCGGAACTGCGTGTGGCTAAGAAATTACGCGATTTATTAAATGTAGACTTACAAATTGTGCAGGGACAAGTACACAACTGGATTGATCGATACTTTCCAGAGTTCTTTACCGTGTTTAAAAGTTGGGAAGGAAAGGCAGCTCTTCATTTATTAAAGCTTGAAGCATTACCGGATGAACTTGTGAGATATACAGACGAAGAATTACTAGAATACCTTAGGCAGGCAGTGAAACGTAGTATAGGGATAAAGAAGATTCAGGCCTTAAAGGAAGCAGCCAATCGCTCGATTGGCATTCGTCAGGGCGCCATGATGGCTAAAATGGAATTGAGAGCGTTAATTCAAAAGTATGAACTCATTCAAGCCAAGTTCGAAGAGCTTGACCAAATTCTGGATACACTGCTTCAAGATATTCCAGGCGTTGATCAAATGTTAGAGATAACAGGAATCGGACGCGATACAGTGGCGGGTTTCTTCGCTGAAGTAGGCGATTTGAGTGAATATAATCATCCTCGTCAAATAACCAAACTGGCAGGACTCAGCTTAAAAGAAAATACATCAGGTAAGCATAAAGGGAGGACCAAAATAACGAAACGTGGTCGTAAAAAATTACGAGCCTTATTATTTCGGGCATCTATGATTCTAGTAGCGAAGAACAAAGCCTTTAAAGCCTTACATCATTATTACACAACGAGACCTGACAATCCGTTGAAAAAGATGCAGTCTTTAATTGCTTTATGTAATAAGCTCATACGCATTCTCTTTTCTATCGGGAAAAAACAGTTTGTATTCCAGGAAGAGAAAATGTTAAAGGATATCCCCCATATGCATGCATTTATTCAAGAACCAATAGCAGCTTAATCAATATAAAACTGACTTTTGACAAATATATTTAGACAGATCAACAGACAAAATCAGCATGGGATTAGTTGGCAACGAAACTAATGTAAGGACATAGATCCTGTAGGGCAGCATGACCGACATCCACCTTATGGAAAGGTTGAACGAAGGAATGTAGGAGCGTAGACTCTGTGAGACTTGGGAGGGTAGACCCCCCGTAAGATATGTGGACATCCATTGGTGCGTACATACCTAATTATCCAACTTTTTGAAATTAACCGAAGGTTGGCTGGTTTCTTGCGCTTATTTTCTTCGTAAACAGCTTGATTGTGTTCTTTTCGCTCTAACCAAATCTGTAAAGTTAAACAAGTTAGATAGCAATATTGAGAAAAACTGCGTATTTAAGAGATAAGTGTTTGTTTATTGAGGGAGGTTAGTGGAAGAAGGAATTTATTGATCAGCTAAAGAATAGTATTCGGTTAAGGTTGATTTTAATGATTAAACAAACTTAATATCAGGAGGGAAAAATGGTTGATAATAGTTATGAGAAACAACATCTGAAAAAACTCAGGATTTTTATTTATATCACGATAGCATTAATATTTTCAATGATATTTCTATTTATTAGCATTTTTCTTTTGTTTTTTTCTATGTCAGGCATTTTAGACTTTGTGTATTTTACACCCCAAATAGCCATTTTCTCATTCTTGATTTCTATTGTATTTTCTGTTTTAGCTATAAAAAATCTCTTTGGTAAGATATTGTTAGCATTAAACATATTTCTCATGCTATTTATGATTTTTTATGGTCCATAACTAGATACCATTAAATGAGGACTGCACATTTTAGATATGACTAATATGTGTAGTCCTTTTTCTATCAATTGTGGAAAAATGTTTGTTTTTTGAAGGTGATTCTCTTATTTTGTTGTATTTTTACTAAGTGATGGATTAATTAAAAATACAGCAAAAAACGGAGGGAAATCACATGTTTAACAATTGGAAAAAAACACTGATGGCTGGAGTGATCAGCTTATCCTTGTTAGGGACTGGGTATGTCAGTCATGACCTGATCTCCTCGCAGAACGTCTCGGCTGAACCGGCAGCTAATAATGCACCAGGGCATTTGAAAAAAGCGGAGTCTTCCCAGCTTGATGAAATTATCAAACGTGGATACATCCGGGTAGGAATGACGGGGGACTACAAACCATTTACCTATTTGAACCCGGAAACGAATGAGTATGAAGGCTTTGACGCGGACGCTGCCAAAGAGCTTGGCAAAGATCTTGGTGTAGAGGTGAAATTTGTCGCTACCACATGGCCTACGATGATGAAAGACCTGCAAGCGGACAAATTTGATATCGCTGTGGGCGGTGTGACCCGCAACACTGCCAGACAAAAAAGCGCTTATGTATCCCAAGGTTACCTTTCATTCGGTAAGGTGCCTTTGATTCGCAAGGAAGATAAAGACAAGTATCTGACCATTGAAGATATCAACAAGCCTTCTGTGCGCATTGGCGTAAATCCAGGCGGAACAAACGAAGAATTTGTCCGTCAGTATCTAAGCGATGCTAACGTAACGGTTGTAGAAAACAACCTTGATATCCCACATCTTGTAGCAGAAGGTACGTATGATGTTATGATCACTGACACAGTAGAAGCAATGCTGTATGCAAAAGCTGATTCAAGATTGTATGCGGCTCAAACCGACAAGCCTTTTACAAACAGCGAAAAAGGTTATATGATCCCAAGAGGTGATTTCATTTATGCAAGCTTCCTGGAAATGTGGATGGATGAAATGAAGCTCCAGGGTAAATTTGATGCCCTCTACAAAAAGTGGGTGGAATAGAATATTGAGGTGTTGCCCATTTATTGCAACACCTGTGTTAGTACCTTAAAAAAGGCCATCATTTGAAAACAAGCGTAACCCCGTTCAAAATTTGGGCGGGGTTACGCTTGTTTAATTTAACCATTATGGTAAATATAATACTTGAATTGAAAATGGGTAATCAATAATATTAAATAACAAATTAATATTATTGATTTTTTTGGTTTAATAATTTAATTTATGTATTTATATTTTTAATTTATTGTTATATAATCGAATCAACTAAAAGGGAGGAATTGCATTCCATTATGGCTTATAAAGTAATCACAGAGTGTCCTGTCTGCAGTAAAACATTGAAAATTACAAAGTTGCAGTGCTCTCATTGCCACACTACGATTGAAAATGAGTTTGAATTATCTAAGCTGGCATCCTTATCAAAGGATCAGCTTCATTTTGTGGAAGTATTTTTAACATGCAGAGGGAATATCAAAGAAGTTGAAAAGGAGCTGGGGATTTCGTATCCCACGGTTCGAGGCAAGCTAACAGACATCATTTCATCCCTTGGATATGTGCAGAAGAAGAAAAATGAAGTAGACGAGAAAAAGGTTGTCACCATGTTGGAAAATGGCGAAATCACACCAGAAGAAGCCATTAAGCTCTTAAAAGAGGAATAGGGAGGAATTTATCATGAAAGAGGAAATTACAAGAGTGTTAACAATGGTTCAAGAAGGGAAAATTGACGCAGATAAGGGATCTGAACTGATTCAAGTCTTAAAAGAGAAAGAAGAGACAGGTAATAAGCTTTTGGAAAAACCGACAAAATATTTAGATAAAACATTAAAAATTCGTGTAGTATCAGCCGAAAATGATAACGTCACGGTCAACTTGCCTATAAAACTGGTCAAGGTAGTATTAATGGCTGGACACAGCATCGCAGCGAGTATTCCTCAATCGGAAAAGTACGTTAAAGATGTAGACATAAGCCTTATCATGGAAGCAATCGAAAACGAATTAGATGGCCAAATTGTTGATATTAAATCGGCAAACGGGGATACCGTTTCAGTCATCATTGATTAGTGAGTTGTTTATGATGCATGTAAAAGTGAAAGCAAAAGACGTTCGGTTTACCATCCCAGTTCCATATGCCATTTTAAATATTGTTATTTCCATTTTATCTTCAAAATTTCTTCAGAAAAATGTAAACAAATGGACAAAAGAGCACTTCGAAAGAAAAAAACTGGACTTTACCTTTCCGCATATAGACAAAAATATGGTAAAGCCTATCGTCAAGGAACTGAAAAATTATAAAGGGATCGTGCTAGTTGATGTCAGAGCTAAGGACGGTACTGAGGTTAAGGTTAGACTATAATTTATTATAGAATACACCGACCACTGCCTGGCATTTTGAAGGGAAATCCTAATTTCTCACAAAGTTATTTAATTTTAAGGCTCTTTTCGTAAAGATTGTTGTTTTTAAAACAAAACTATTTAAGGTTGATTGGAGCGGAAGTGCGAGACTCCTGCGGGAGCAGCGGGACAGGTGAGATCCCACAGGCGTTTACGCCGAGGAGGCTCACCGCCCGCACCAAGGAAAGCGAGCACCTGGAGGGGAAATCAACCACACTGCACTACTTCGTAAATAGCAACAAAGTATGCGAAAACAGCCAATTTTAAAAGCTTAAACAAGCATAACCCCGTTCTATAGGACGGGGTTAAAAATATGTTGTTGCGCCCGATTGTTGACGGGCGCTTTTTTAATCGCGCATGGCTCCTGCCTCTCGGGAAGTCATTGCACCTTGTCCTTCGCTTACATCTTTTTGAATTTGTTGTTTTACTTTTTGTGCATCAGTTCCGGCAAATTCCGGTTTCATAATGGAGCCCGAGTTCCCTTTAGCTGGTTGATTCTGCTGCATACAATTCCTCCTCAATTTATGTTTAACACTCTTATTATTTACAAAAAGGTTCAAGAGTACTAATTGATTTTAAATGAAGTTCCCAAACTAACACCTTCAGCTCATCAGGTATGGTTTCTATATAAATGCTCTAACAAAGTTGATTGGAGAGAAAGGTGCGAGACTCCCGTGGAAAGCGAGTGCCTGTAGCGGAGATCCGCTGCAAATTGTACAAGCCATAAAAAAAACGGGAGGCAAACTCGATTTCTTCAAATTTGTCTACAGTCTCAGCAATTCCTTAATAAGAAATGCTTTTCTTAATGAACTAACAGATGCTTTAGCTGCATACGAAAAGGAGCTGTCATCAGCTCCTTTTCGTATGCAGCTAAAGGGGCAGTGCCTGCAAACAATCAATCAATAAGTGAGATTACAAAAGCAACAATGAGTTAGGTTGGGATATGTAGGTAAAAATAGAATAAATTTACTCGAAATGATAATTATGATTTAATCAGAATGTCAGTACGTTTTATAGATGACTTACTTAATAATTAGATATACAAGGAAGGTGTTATTATCAATGGAAATTAAATCGATTGTTTTACAGACTAAAAATTTAATTCAAATGAAAAATTTCTATATTGGAACGTTAGGTTTTTCTTTAATTAATGAAGATAAGAATAGCTTCCGAATGGGTATTGGTACAGGTGAAATGGAGTTTACAACAAAAGAAGTAAAAGGTGCCCCCTATTATCACTTTGCTTTTAACATACCGGCTAACAAATTTAATGAGGCAAAATCATGGGCAAAAGAAAGAGTGAGTTTACTTGTTGAAGATGGGGAAGATGAAGCTAATTTTACTCATTTACCTGCCCATGCTCTATATTTCTATGATCCTTCTGGTAATATAGTAGAATTTATTTCAAGATATGGAATTGCTGAAGATAGTATGGAGCCTTTTTCGGTTAAAAGCATTTTAAACATAAGTGAAATAGGTTTAATTGTAGAAGACACTATAAGTGTGAGCGAAAAATTAAAGGAAATTGGTGTCTACGAGCGCGACAATCATACAATAAGTAAAAAATCCCTTAATTTCATGGGTGAAAGAAGGAATGGAGTATTTATTATATTAGCCCAACCTGGGAGAAGGTGGATATTCTCCGATAAAACATCTGCCATATTTCCTCTTGAGATTACATTAAAAAATAACAATAAAATAATCATCAATTCCGATAATGAATTTCAGATATATTGAGACAGTTAAAATTTCTTGATTTAGTGAGTGTATGGTTTTGATTCTTTGAGGGGGAAAGGCAATGATGAAAAAAGTTTGTATGATATTTATATTTGTTTCTGTTTCTGTACTTTTATTTGGGTGTAGTAATGAAAAAAAAGATCTGAAAGGAGACCCTGGGCTTGATAAATCCGAAAAGATAGAAGTATCGTCAGAAGAAAATCCAGAATTGGTTTTAAGCGTTATAGACAATCAAGATGAAGTAAATGAATTTGTTAATACACTTGAAATTAATAAATGGCGTATTGTAGATACTCCTTCAACTTCAACTAAGGAGTATATTTATAAGATGTACCAAGAAGATACAGTCAAACTTGGAGAGCCAAATACAGATGAAAAGGGACTTAAACAAATCGCTACAATTATTACATATAAAGATAGCCCTTATATCGAACTTAGAACCAAGAAACTGCATTTGTATTTTAAAGTTCCAAAAGATGTAGCAGAATACCTATCCAATAAAGAGAACCAAAAACATTGACCATACAACAATTTCGTCAACAGAATGTTATTTCAGCTTAATGAACCAGCTGGTAGTTTCTGAAGAATAGTACTAAATTAACGGGGCCGTTAGCTGAAGGTGGAGCTGTCTAAAAAGGCAGCTTTTTTGTATGAAAATATATTCGTGAAAGGCCATACAAAATAAGCCCACCATATTCTAATTTTTTGAAGGACGTAAATGTACCATGTCGTTATTTTAATGGTTATGCAGTTTGTTGTTCAGATGGAGCGATTGTATAGCCTTTCTTTTTTAGGTATTCGATCATTTTTAATTCTTTGTTCATTTGTTTTTCTTCAAGGTAATTTGAACCTAGTTCATGATAGGGTTCTCCTGTTTTTAAGATGTTGTAAGCAATCGTTAATAGTAAATGGGCAGAAGCGATTCGTCCCTTCATTTTTCCCTGCCGTTTGGTAATCCTTTTTCGATGTGAAGCAATTCGGTTATTTTGCCTTGATGTCGCTAATACACACTCTACGGCCATCGTTTTTAATGCTTTATTTCCTTGTGTGGTTTTACTCGTTTTTTTTTTACCAGCACTTTCGTAATTTCCGGGACTCACACCAGCCCAAGATGCAAGATGTTTAGCCGACTTAAATACGGACATATCAACGCCCATCTCCGCAATAAAAGTAGCTGCGGCAGCTTTGTTCACACCAGGTATACCATCCAATAATTCTACTTCCTTACGATAGGGGGACAGGAGTTGATCGATTTGTTTTTCCAATTCTTCTATGGCTTTTTCTAAATAACTCATATGATCCCAATGGTAACGCAACATATCACGGTGATGACGGCGAATACGACCATTAATTGCATGGGCAATGTCAGTAATACTTGCTTTTGTTCGCCAATCCACCATTTTTCGAAGACCATCGGTCTCTATTTTTTCACCGTTTAGAATCGCTTCAAGGATACGGCGTCCCGATACACCAAAAATGTCTGATAGCACGGATGTTAGCTTGATATTAGCATCTTGAAGAATTTTGTGAATGCGATTCTGCTCTGAGGTGCGATGATGAATCAATTTTTTTCGATAACGAGTAAGATCTCGTAAATCACGAATATCCTCTGGTGGGACAAAATTGCTTTCAATAAGTCCGCATCTTAGAAGCTTGGCAAGCCATTCGGCATCTTTCACATCAGTTTTACGCCCTGGAACATTTTTGACATGCCTGGCATTGGCAAGAACAAGGTGAAAAGATCCTTCGAGTATATTCCATATTGGTTTCCAGTAGACTCCAGTACTTTCCATCACAACATCGGATACCTGAAGGGTAGCGAGCCAATCACTTAAAGCCAAGAGTCCCGTTGTTGTAGTTGAAAAAGTTTCAATAGAGGTTTTTGGCTTTTTATCTAATGGACCAAATAACACACAGGCTACTACTGTTTCTTGGTGTACATCTAAGCCAGCACACCGTTCAATCATTGCTTCCATAGGAGAATCACCTCAAAAAAAGATTAACAATACATATGACAGGAGATTTGTTACAAAAATTTTTGTATACGTACTAGTAGCACACTAAATGGTTCTTCCATCCTGTCACAACCAGTTTCTTATACAGGGTATCTTCCTTAAGATCCACCAAAAAAAGCTCAGCCTGGTTGTATTGTTATCATCCATTATCGTCAAGGGGTTAATGGGTTAGACTCTATTTTTGAGTTTGGATTTTCGTAGTAGATGGTGGCGGCGAGGTTGGCCGCCATAGAAGTTTCTTATGAAACTGTAACTTACGGGACAGGTTAGTTGAGCAATAAAGATAAAAATCATTCTATATTGAATGATTTTTATCTTTATCATAATTCGGTGATGTACTAGGGTGTGTTAATATGCGGTTTAATACTTTTTCAGTAAATGGCATAAAGCAATTGAGTATCAGCCCCCCTAAACAAACGGTTAATAAAGTTCCAACGCCAATTGGTCCATTTGATATCATTGCCATTATCAAGAATGCGAGGTAAATGGCTGTTCTCGAAAAAAATATATTCGTTTTCGTTAATTCTTGTATGATTAATGTTAATCGGTCAACTGGAATCGGTGCAAAATTTGTGTGTAAATATGTTGCCGTTCCTAATCCTATAACAACCAAGCCGATTCCAAAACAAATAACTTTGCTGTACCATAGTTCAGGTGTTATCAAATTGTGCAATATAAAAAGCCACATATCAATCCCGATACCCGTTATAAATGCTGTTAACAACCCCAAAACTTCTGGTCTTTGCCTTTTTAAAAATGAATTAATACATATCAAGATCAAAGCTATTATGATTTCCCAACTTCCCACAGTAAGCCCCGCATTTATGGATAGTCCCACCAAAAGTGCATCAAAAGGTGAAGTCCCAAGATCTGATTGTATAGTGAAAGAAATACCAAAAGTTAATATTAAAATTCCTAATACATAAAAAACATATTTCACTATACCGCCCCCTTTTTTTGTTGCAAACGCAACAAAATTACGTTAAATTTAATATAGGTCATTTTTATTGCATTTGCAACAAAAATACGTGTTAAGGAGTTCATTATGAAGGAAATTCTTCGTGAAATTGGAATGATAGCAAGAGCATTAGATTCCATAAGCAATATCGAATTTAAAGAACATGACCTTACAAAAGGGCAGTATTTGTACCTTGTGCGAATATGTGAAAATCCAGGAATGATTCAGGAAAAGTTAGCTGAGATGATAAAAGTAGATCGAACATCAGCAGCTCGTGCTATAAAAAAACTTGAAATCAATGGCTTTATTGAAAAGAAAGAAGATAAACACAACAAAAAAATTAAAAAGCTCTTTCCAACGGAGAAAGGAAAAAGTATTTATCCTTTTATAAAAAGAGAAAATGATTATTCCAATACCGTTGCATTAGAGGGACTTTCGGAAAGAGAAGTAGAAACCATTTCCGATCTTCTTCAAAGAGTAAGAAAAAATGTAGAGAAAGACTGGGAATTTGTAAAAAAGGGAAACAAGAGAAATTATTGATTATATAAAGGAGCGGCATATTTAAATGACTATAAATATGAAAAAGTGTACCCTAGACGATTCACGCATTCTTCAAGAAATTAGTTATGAAACATTTAATGAGACATTTAAGCATCAGAATTCACCCGAAAATATGGATGCCTATTTGGAAAGGGCATTTAACTTAAACCAGATAGAAAAAGAATTATCCAATACTTCTTCGCAATTCTTTTTTGTTTATTTTAATAATGAAGTCGCTGGATATTTAAAGGTCAATACCAATGATGCTCAGACTGAAGAAATGGGTGATGATTCACTTGAAGTCGAGCGGATTTATATAAAGAACAAATACCAAAAACATGGGCTTGGTAAATATCTGCTAAATAAAGCAATGGACATGGCGATGGAACGTAATAAAAAGAAAATCTGGCTGGGCGTATGGGAAAAAAATGAAAATGCCATTGGTTTTTATAAGAAAATTGGGTTTGTTCAAACTGGAGCCCACTCTTTTTATATGGGTGATGAAGAACAAACGGACTTTATAATGACCAAAACACTCATATAACTTATCTTGAAAGGTGCATCATTGATAAATAATGAAGGAAATCAGCCAAATACGAAACAAATGGCAGAAATGATGAAAAGAATTAAAAAAATCACATATAAGGCCATTTTATTATTTTTGGATGGTACTGCACGAACGGTTAAAAACGAACTCATTATTCACTTTATTATTTACCCGAATTACATGACGGATTCATGCTACTGCCGGTTTTATTCGGAGTATATTTCTTCTTTCAGATCTCATACTAAAGATAAGAAGGAGGGGTATACATGGCAAAACGAACAAAGAAAAATGATGCAGATCAAAAAAACAAACAAGGGTTTGATTCAAGCAAAACTGATTCTGAATTCTCTAAAGAATTCGGCAGTGCAAATGCCAATCAAGCACATAAAAATAAAGCAAAAAAAGAAAAAGCATCTAAAAATCAAGGTGAGTGGAAAGGCATGCATTGATGCCTGCTTGAGTACGCTGTGCTTCAAACTTTTTACTTAACTTTATGTAAAGGAGCTTATTTAGATGACTCAATCTAAGCGACAACAAGAACGCCAATGGAAAGATCGTAAAAAATCTCAGAATCCACATGGTAAGGTCCCTTCATTTGAACAATTAGCTGAAGATACGGGCAAAAATGAATCTGAAACTAAGTAAAACGGTTCTCTTTTCGTTACTTAAAGGCCATAATCATCGATGATTATGGTCTTTTTGGTATATATACGAGCTGGCTTTTTTATGGGGTGTCATCCCCTTAAGTAGATACTGTAAAAGACAAAGACTACATAAAAATGCGGAGTATTACAAAACCTTTCAGTAAGGAGTTTTTTGGAAGGGGGGAAAGATCAGATATATGTTTTCATTACGGGGAGATGCTCATAAAATTTATCTTCAATTAAAAAAAGCTTCATACAAAGACCGATCTTTCAAAGGGATGAAGAAACTGATTGAAGTGGAAGAAATTCAAAATTTTTATAGTTCGATTGATAGCGATACGTTAAAAAAAGTTTATTATTGTATGATAAAAGAGAAAAACGGATCGGGGATCATTCCTATTATAATATCCTCTGGACCTTGGCTTTTTCTTCTGTTTTCAAATCAATTGCAAGATTTCCTTTTTAAAGATGGGAGTTTGCTTTGGGTCGTCTTTAGTATAATATATATTTCCATTCTTTCCATAAGTGTGTTTCTTCACTTTCATGAAAGATCATGGTCTTTTGTTCATATTGAAATCATTCAAGAAATTTTACATGATCGAAAAGGGATAAGGGATAAGGGATAAGGGATAAGGGATAAGGCCTGAGGTTCCCTCAATTTTTCGGATGATAGTTATCTACAAACCCAGCGATTCTTTAAAATAAGAATCGCTTTTATTATTGAACTAATAGGACAGCATTCCTGTAATAACTGAAAATGAGGTTTGAATGAAAAAAGACCTCTTGATAAGATGAATGTGTCCTAAGCTGGCCAGCTAAAAAAGGACAAAAACATCTATCTGGAGGTCTCACAATGAATTATAACCAAAATCATAAAATCACTCAAATTACTTCTGAAACCTTAATTGTCGGAGTAGATATAGCCAAGCACAATCATGTCGCGAGAGCACAGGATTTTAGAGGATTGGAACTGGGTAAAACGTGTTTCTTTGAAAATACGAAAGCAGGATTTCATTCGTTTCTAGATTGGATTAACCAACTTGTTAAAGTGTGTAAGTTAAATAAAGTGATTGTAGGCATGGAGCCAACCGGTCACTACTGGTTAAATCTAGCTCATCTTCTAAAAGAGAATAATATTAAGTTCGTATCTGTCAATCCACTACATGTTAAACGAAGTAAAGAATTAGACGATAATTCACCTACTAAGAATGACGTGAAAGATGCAAAAGTCATCGCACAGTTAGTCAAAGACGGAAGATACGCCGAACCAACAATTCCACGTGGAATTTATGCAGAACTCCGAGTGGCCAAAAAACTTCGCGATCTTCTCAACGTTGATTTACAGGTTGTTCAGGGACAAGTTCATAACTGGCTTGATCGTTACTTTCCTGAATTTTTGACAGTGTTCAAAAGTTGGGAAGGCAAGGCAGCTATTCATTTTCTAAAGCTAGAATCCTTGCCACATGAACTTGTTAAGTATACGGATGAAGAGCTCTTACTTTCCTTAAGACAAGTGGTAAAACGCAGCATAGGCTTAAAGAAGATACGAGCCTTAAAAGAAGCAGCCAATCGTTCGATTGGTATTCGTCAAGGGGCAGCTATGGCGAAATTAGAGTTGAGAGCTTTACTTGAGAAGTATGATTTTATTCAAATGAAATTCGAAGAATTAGATCATCAATTAGATCAGTTATTAGACCATATCCCAGGTGTCACACAGATGTTAGAGGTGTCAGGAATCGGTCGAGATACAGTAGCAGGGTTTTTCGCGGAGGTCGGCGACCTCAGAGACTATCAACATCCTCGCCAAATCGTGAAATTAGCAGGTTTAAGTTTAAAAGAAAACACATCCGGAAAGCACAAAGGTCAGACCAAGATTACCAAACGGGGACGAAAGAAATTGAGGGCTCTCTTATTCCGGGCAGCCATGGTACTGGTGGCAAAGAACAAGGCTTTTAAAGCTCTTCATATATATTACACAACACGTTCCCATAATCCCTTAAAGAAAATGCAATCTCTGATAGCCTTGTGTAACAAGCTTATTCGAATTCTGTTTTCAATCGGTAAAAAACAATTTACGTTTCAAGAAGACAAGATGTTAAAGGATATCCCTCATATGGCAACATTTGTAGCACATCAAACAGTCGCATAGTTCATCGGATTTTAAGGTTACACGGTCATTTAATTAACACTCATTAAAAGTGAAGCACGGATTAGTCGGCAAAGCAACTAACGTGAGGACTTAGATCCTGTGGGGCAGCATGACCGACATCCACCTCATGGAAAGGTTGAACGAAGGAATGTAGGAGCATCGACTCTGTGAGACATGGGAGGGTTGACCTCCATGAGACATGTGGATATCCAAAAGTGCGATCATAACATTGCCTATGCCAATTTTTTCCTGTAATTGGCTAGTTTAGTATACACTTTTTTCGATAAATCCCTATCCTTGAGGAGTAATGCCTAGCTTACATAAATAACAGTTAATGATATGACTATGAAATCCTAAGAATTCTAGAGCAATCGTGAGATTGTGTTCAGTTTATTGAGGGAGGTTACTTTAACAAAAGTCATGTAAAATATAATAAAAAAGCGTGTAGTAGAGGAGTCAGAAAATAATATGGAATGTTTTTGTGAACAAAAAGAAACATATGAGTTGAAAGTTGAAGGGGATGTTGGGGCGGACCCTATATGGTGCAATCAATGTGGTTGTAACTGGGATATAGGTCTAATTTCAAATACGTTAACAAATGAATTGATTGAATGGGTAAATAGGTATGGTGAATGGATTGATTGGGATGAAGATAAATTGCTTCCTAATGGGATTGAACTTGAAGAAGAACACAATAAACAAGGCTTAACTTTAACGGATAAAATTAAGAAAGAACTTGAAGGGAAATATAGTATTAAATTTTCACCTTCGGCAATGGCAAGAATGTATGCAAATAAAAATCATTAACCCTTATTCCATGGAGCTGTCTTTAACGCAGCTTTTTCTTTATGCAACTAATGGTGGCAGGGGAGTTCATGAAGGACAAATGGAAGTTTATATCGAAATTAATGAAGTAAGAGCTTAATAAATGGTAAAAGAGGGATAACAATGACTGTTTCATTCAACCCCGTTTCCAAAGATGAAAAGCATATTCTTCAGAATTTATATTCGCTTTATTTACATGACCTTTCGGAGTTTACCGAGGGTTTAGACATATCAACAGATGGCTCATTTGAATTTGATTCATTTGAATTAATTTGGAAGGAGGAAGGATTAACCCCATACTTTTTGAAAAAAGATATGAAAATTGCAGGGTTTTTATTACTGTTAGAAAGGCCGTTTTTAAATAAGGACTATGATTACAGCATTAATGATATTTTCATTTTAAAAAAATATAGAAGAAAAGGTACTGCAATATCATTATTAAAGGAATTGTTTAAACAAAAAAAGGTAGTTACTTTGTTGTTCAATTATCCAATAATATCCCTGCTGTTATATTTTGGAGAAAGATTTTCAGTGAGCTAAATATAGATTTTGAAGAAAAAAAGCAAATTGTCGATAATGAAGAATGTTTGGTTCAATCCTTTCAAATTTAAAGAGATAAACAACGGTGCGTTGGCTGAAGATCAGAGCTGTCTTTAAGGCAGCTTTTTCTTATGGCAACTATTGGGGCAGTTTGGTTGAGTAAGGGCTCAGATGTTTTTTCTAATTGCTGTTTCTTGTTTATTTGGTATGAGTGCATGTGAAAGAGTTTGATCCATTAATTGTACAGTGGAAGAAAACAATCCTGAAGAAACTAAACGGATAAAGAAATGCTTGGCGGTACCCCTAGGTGAAAGTTAAAGGATAACATTGTGGTATGCAGCAAATGTGTTGGGGATTATTGGGTATTTATAATTCTTTACTAATCGTTCTAAAAAGGGTAATATTTAATCACGGTTTGAAATTCATGTGTTTATTTTAGAACGTTCATTCTATAATGGATTATGACGTTTGTTTTTGTTAGTATTGGTTCATGGATTTTTTAAAGGAGAAATAAAATGGCTAGAAGTAAAGAGTTTGACGAAAAAGCAGTATTAAGAAAAGCAATGGAGCTTTTCTGGGAACAGGGTTATGAAAAAACATCCATGCAAGATTTGGTGGATCATATGGGAATACACCGCAGGAGTATATATGATACATTTGGTGACAAGCGTTCATTGTTTTTAGCTTCCCTTAATCACTATGAAGAGCTCATCGTCAATGAGATGGAAAGGATAATTAGTAGCACTTCATCCATTAAACAGACGATACGTGATGTTTTTATTTTCGTACTGAATTCCATTGAACAATACCCAAAAGGTTGTCTATCAGTAAATGCAGCCATAGAATTATCTTTGCTGGACAAAGAAATTGGACGCATAGTTACAAAAATGTTTAACCGTACTGAAGATATGTTTAATAACCTTATAAAACGGGGCCAGACTAGTGGAGAGCTATCAAAAGAAATCGATTCTGATAACACGTCTCGTTTCTTACACAACAATTTGGTAGGTATAAGAGTACTAATAAAAACTAATTACAATAAAAAAGAATTAGAAGGCATCATCACTCTAGCACTTTCAGTGTTGGACTAGCTTTCTTTTTTTTACCCTTTTTAGAACGTTCATTCTAAAAATGAACATGAAACAAACCATCATAATGCATACTTATAAAATCGTTTTTTAATTTCTAAGGAGGAACACAATAATGACTAACTTTAAAATACCAACAGAATCAGAATTTATTGAAGCAGATGGAACTCGTTACGCATATAGAAAATTTGGTACACAAGATGGTATACCAGTAGTATTTCTTGTTCACTTTAGAGGAACGATGGAAAACTGGGATCCAAACATGCTTGAAGCTATTGCAAATACACGCCCAGTAATCTTGTTTGACAATAAAGGGGTTGGTGAGACCGATGGACTAACGCCTACTACAATTGCTGATATGGCAAAAGATACAGCAACATTTATAAAAGCTCTTGGATTAGAACAAGTTGACATTCTTGGTTTTTCCATTGGTGGCATGGTTGCACAAGAGCTAGCTTTACAAGAGGGAGATTTAGTAAGAAAAATTATTATGGCAGGTACTTCGCCTGAATCTGGTATTAATCCAAGTCCAGAAATTTTGGAAAGAATGAATCGTCACGGCGGAACGGAAGAAGATGGAATAAATGATTTTATGTTCTTTTTCTACGGACAAACCGAAACAAGTAAATCTGCAGGAATGGCTTCACTACAAAGAATTTTTAATCAGAAAAAAGTAAACAGTTCGGAACAAGTAAAAGAGGCACAATTACAAGCCATTGCAAAATGGGCTAAACAAAAATCCAATCATGATTATGAATGGTTACAAAACATTAAACACCCTGTACTTGTTACTAATGGTGTCAATGATGTGATGGTACCGACTAAAAACAGTTATATCTTAACAGAGAAATTACCGAAAGCACAGCTGATTATATATCCTGACTCTGGCCACGGGCACCTGTTTCAATTTCCAGAACTATTTGCAGAACACGTAAATTCATTCCTTGATTCTAATTCTTATTAAAAAGGAGTATTCATATGAGCAGATTATTTGAAACAGTTCGTATCGGAAACATTGACTTGAAAAATCGTATAGGAATGGCTCCGATGACTAGAAGTAGAGCTTTACCAGATGGTACACCGAGCGATTTAATAGCAGAGTACTATGGTCAGCGTGCTTCAGTCGGTTTAATTATAAGCGAAGGAACCCAGCCTTCAGATGATGGGCAAGGTTACACTAATACACCTGGAATTTATACAGAAAATCATATTAAAGGGTGGAAAAAAGTAACTTCTAAAGTTCATGGTGAAGGCGGTCATATTTTTGTTCAGCTTATGCATGTGGGACGTGTATCACACCCTGATAACACACCTCACCACCGCCAAGCAGTTGCACCGTCAGCTATTGCACCTGGTGTAGAAATCTTCACGGCAGAAGGAATGAAAGAAATTCCAACACCAAGAGAATTGAGTGAGCTTGAGATAAAAGATGTTATCAATGAGTTTCGTTTAGCAGCACGTTCAGCAATTGAAGCTGGTGCAGATGGAGTTGAAATTCACGGAGCAAATGGTTATCTGATCCAACAATTCCTTAGTGAAAACTCCAATCATCGTCAAGATGCATACGGTGGTACGATTGAGGGGCGTTCTCGATTCGCTATTGAAGTAGCTAAAGCAGTTGTTGATGAAATAGGAGCAGAAAGAACAGGCATCCGTTTTTCTCCTCAAGGATCACTGCAAGGCATTGATGAGGGGGAAAATAGCCTTGAGATGTATCGCTATTTAATAAGTGAATTAAATAAGCTTAACCTTGCATATCTGCATTTAATGCACTTCGGAAACGAGCAATTCCTAAAAGATGTGCGTCAACTTTGGGATCAATCACTTCTTGTTAACCGTCCAGGTCGTCCTCTAGATCAACTTTCGTCTGATGTAGATAATAATTTTGCAGATGTTGTCACAGTAGGCACTTGGGTACTAGCTAATCCAGACTTTGCAGAACGGATTCAATCAGGTGCTCGCCTAAACGAACCTGATAAAAACACGCTCTATGCAGGGGGAAAAGAAGGTTATACAGATTATCCTTTCTTAAAATAATTTATTTAATATGAATATCCCATCCAGGGATATTCATAATCTTTTTTCTTAGGTTCGTTATGAAAAGATACATGTGCGTTAAATAAAAAAGTGGAGGATTGTAATGAAAGCTTTAGCAATTGAAAACTACGGTAAAAATCCAAATTTTTTAGACTTCCCTATGCCCAAAATAAATAATGACGAGGTGTTAGTTGAGATATATGCGGCAAGTATAAATCCTCTTGATACAAAAATTCGTAAGGGTGAATTAAAATTATTATTGAAATACAAGATGCCTTTAATTTTAGGAAACGATTTTTCTGGAAAAATTGTTGAAGTAGGTACTAGTGTCACGAAGTTTAAAGTCGGTGATGAGGTATATGGTCGACCTAGAGCAAATAAAATGGGAACTTTTACTGAATATCTCTCTGTTAACCAAGAAGATATTGCATTAAAACCTAAAAATTTAAGTTTTGAAGAAGCCGCCTCCATCCCTCTAGTCGGATTGACATCCTACCAAGCTTTACATGATATTCTGCGAATTGAAAAAGGACATAAAATATTAATACATGCAGGTTCAGGGGGAGTAGGAACATTTGCTATCCAACTTGCAAAACATATGGGTGCTTTTGTCGCAACTACAGCTAGTGAGGGTACTGATTTGGTGAAATCTCTTGGCGCTGACGAAGTTATTAATTACAAGAAAGAAAAGTTCGAACATTCGATTCGTGACTACAACGCAGTTCTTGATACCATTGGGGGGGCGACATTAGAGAAATCATTTGTAACATTAAAAAAAGGAGGAAAGATTGTTTCTATATCTGGAATCCCGAATGGTGGCTTTGCTAAAGAAAACGGATTTAGCTCATTTAAAAAAACCTTATTTTCCATTGCAAGTTATAAGCTTACGAAGTTAGAAAAAAAGCATAATGTCCAATACACGTTTCTTTTTATGAAGCATAGTGGAGAGCAGTTAAAAATTTTAACAGAAATGTTAGAGTCAGAAGTAATTAAGCCTACACTTGATAAAATTTTTATTTTCGAAGATGCCCAAAAAGCATTGGAGTATGCAGAGACTGGAAGAGCAAAGGGGAAAATAATACTTAAATTGAAATAATCAGTGTTATCTAACAAACCTTTCCTTAGGTAGAAAGGTTTATTTTTTTAACTTATCGAGGTTGCTAATAGAACTAACGGGGCAGGTTAGTTGAAGAAGGATTTTCATTCGCCTTTACAGAAGGTAATGTATGTGCATTTCCTTATGAAAGAAGGTTGTATTATGGAGTTTTATCCTTCTGAAATTGATTTCATTTCTCTATTTGAATGTCTTCCAGTAAAGAAAGATGATGATGAACTGTTCGAATATAATGAATCAACCTTCAGGTTCAAGGTTAAAAAGTATAAATATGAGGTTATCGTTTGCCCGTTTTATAATCAATTTGGGTTATTAGTACAAGAGGGAAGTATGGTTATTGGAAGATATAACTTTCAAACGGTAAGTAAAATCGAAATACTTACCGATAAAGAGGATGAATCTTCTATACGGTTATTTTTAGATGATGATAGAGAAAGGTTTTTAATGATTGTAGAAATTACCTTCAAACCGAACTTTAAGATTGAAATAAAAGAAACGTTTGCTTGATTACATTTAAGAACTGGCTGCCCAAACCGGTAGCCTTTTTATTGAACTCTTTTTATGGAACTAAGGAGCAGTATTCCTGTAATGAATGTTCTTAATGAACAAACGGGGCAGGTTAGTTGAAGATTACTGTTTAATCTTTGTTCAACAATTGGGCCAGATTATGGAGTAATCTATTGTATAAATGGTAGAAATTTGAAATAATTGTTATTAAGCTAAATGGCAGTTATCGCTAATGAACCTCCTCCAGACAAAAAGGGAATCTTGTTGTTTGTCCCAAGAAAATAAAGTTTTTAGACAATAAAATTTAGCTGCGGCGTTAATTTGACGCGTAGGTCTCACCTCTTGACTAATTCGCCAGAATATTCATTAATAGTTCGAGGGTAGCCCCTCTTCCAAAACAAGGAGGATTCTCATGAATAACACACCAAATCAACAGTTTGCAATATTCACGCGCGTATTCGAAGCACCTCGCGAGCTCATTTTTAAAATGTGGACGGAGTCCGGACATTTCTCAAATTGGTGGGGGCCCAAGGGTTTCTCCCTCCAAGTCGCCAAAATGGATGTTCGACCAGGCGGCATGTTTTTAGGCTGTCAGACGTCCCCCGATGGGAACCTTGTCATATGGGGGAAATTTGCATATCAAGAGGTAGTCGCACCTGAGAAAGTGGTTTTTGTCCGTTCCTTTTCTGATGAGGAAGGAAACACGATCCGAGCACCTTTTAAAAATTGGCCTCTTGAAATTATGAATAGCATCACACTCGAAGAAAACGAAGGGAAAACTACCCTGACATTGAAAAGCTGCCCACTAAACGCATCCGTTGAAGAGAAAGCCGCCTATGACGGTATGACGCCCAGGCTCCAACAAGACCTCGAAGGTACATTCGATAAACTCGCCGACTACTTGGCTTTCCAGAAGTAATTTGCAATTAAAAAAATATTAGGCCGACGAGAATATAATACTTTGATGGACGTTACGTGTTTTGTAATGGTGATTCAACGAACGGTGACTTTACTTGAATATCACTGCAGCAATAATGATCTGAATGATCTTCCATTAAAGGGCGCGATTCTTGAAGAAGTTTCGCTTTTCTTCTTGAACTAAAGGGTGCGTTAGCATTCCTGTAGTTCGTTATTTTTGAACTTTGATAAAAATAGGGCTCCTCAGTAAGATATGAGTAAGACGCGACTCTAACTCAAAACCTTAGGAGGAACCCATACTATGAAGTTTAAAATGCAGGACAAACAAAATCAACTAATAGAAAGAATTACTGATAAGCATCTCGTTGTTGGGGTGGATATTGCACAACAATTTCACGTTGCTCGAGCCGTAAATTATCGAGGGATCGTAGTAGGGGAGCCTCTTAACTTTGAAAATAACGAAGAAGGCTTTAACAGATTTCTAGAATGGATCAATAAACTAAAAGGTAAAAACAGCTTAGACACAACTATAGTCGGTATGGAACCTACAGGTCATTACTGGATTAATCTATCGAAATGGTTATCTAACGAAAAGATTGATGTCGTAACAGTCAATCCTCACCTTGTAAAAAGAAATAAAGAAAATCGAGATAACACTCAGTCCAAAAGTGATAAAAAAGACGCTCTCGTGATTGCGGATATGGTGAAGAATGGATACTATGCCTTTGTTCGTTCAACTCCAGAGTCTTTCGAAAAACTTCGAGTCCTTATGTCTAACCGTGACGTAATCGTTAAACGTCTCGTTAGTTCTATTAACCAATTAAATCGTTGGGTAGATGTTGTTTTTCCTGAGCTACGGCAATTGTTTAAAGATGTGAAAGGCAAAGGGGCTATCGCAACTCTACGATTATTTCCGACACCAATCGAGTTACGTTCGATGGAACCTCAAGATATTGTGGCCAAATGGAAATCCGTAATGAAGCGTCAGCCTGGGCTGAAAAAAGCTTATCAACTTATAGATTTAGCTAAGCGTTCTATCGGATCGCACCAAGCACATGATGCTTACAAGCTACATTTAGAACAACTACTGGAAGAGTATGATCTAGCTACAAAGCAACTCGAAAGAGTGGAACAAGAAGTCACTAACGTGCTTCAACGAATTCCTTTCGCAAAGAAACTGCTCGCTATAAAAGGGATCAGTGAAATCTCTTTAGCTGGCATTTTAGGGGAAGCTGGAGATTTAAGTGGATTCGACCACGGTAATTCTCTACTTCGACATGCAGGGTTACATCTTTCCGAGGCGAGCTCTGGTAAATGGAAAGGACAAATTGTCATTTCTAAACGAGGGAGATCCAGACTGCGGCGTTTCTTATACTTAGCGACGATGAGCCTTGTCATGAATAACCCTGAGTTTAAAGCGTTGCACGCCAATAATGTTAAGGTGAAAAATATAAAGAAAATGAAATCAATTATGAAATTGGTTGGTAAACTGGCTCGAGTATTTGTAAGCATAGCCAAACGAAATGAATCGTATTCTCCAGAAAAATTACAACTTTTTTCAGCTCTGGCAGCGTAGTTTTTATTGAATAAATGATGCTTTTCAGGTTCTCGAAGGGAACCACTTAAAAATCATTAACATGATTTTCAGCTTATCTTTTGTCGAATGTTTTCTTATTCGTAGGATTTTAAAGATGCACGGAGTACCAGATTTATTGAACAAAAGGGCACTGACCCATTAGGTTAGCATAACTGGCCTCCACCCCTTGGATAGGCATGACGAAGGAATGAGAGGGCATATTTTTTTATGACCCGTTGAGACATGGGAGGGAAAGCCTCCAGGGGCGGCGTGGAGATTACGTGCATTATATGGTAAAATATGGAGTTATTTATTACTCCTTTATTTAACTATGTCTCCACGAAGTCATAATAATCTAAGCTCAATGCTTTTAACCGTTAATGTATTTTCAAGGGTTATGAAATCCTGCGAATAAGTGAGCATTCGAGAGATATAGCTATCATACTGAGGGAGTTCAATAAGGGAAGTTACTGAAGCAACCTTTTTGTTATGCAACTAAAGGGGCAGTAAAAAAAAGAAGCTGCCTCATTGGCAGCTTGATAATGTTATATTTTACCTATTTTATCCTTAATTCCCCTTCGGTCTGTTACATATTTTTACTTTTAGGTTGCTGAATAGATACTTGTTTTGGTCGTTCTGGATATGGTCTCTTTCCCTCATCGTCAGGACCAGTCAGGTCATTTCTTTTATCTAAGACTTTCCCCGTATACTCAATAGGATTTCTATTTTCCATAATTCTCACCTCAATAAATAGGATGGATTAAATACAAAAATCAATAACAGGTAATTTCTTCTTAAAAAAGAACCTCAATCATTCGACCATTTATACTTAATGGCATATAAGGAGGGTTCAATAAAGAAAGATCGCCTTTTCCTTATTCAAGTAAATGGCAGGATAGTCGAATAAGAAATTTATGGGAATATACTGGTTCCAAATTTTAGGTAAATCCCAAATAACGGATTTGACTACAGTTTGCTTTCATTATTTTGAAGCATACTATACAAAGCACTATGATTTAATTAACGTTTAAGATGAAAAAGGGATGGTGTAAGATGAAAAAGCAACTTCCACCTGGCCAATTCGAAACAGAAAAATGGCCAATACTGCACACAGGGGATGTTCCAGAGTTTAATGAAATCACATGGGATTTCAGACTTTTTGGTGAGGTGAAGGAAGAAAAGTCCTTATCCTATAAGGAAATCATGGAGCTTCCCAAGACCATATCAAACGTTAACATGCATTGTGTTACCACCTGGTCTAAATTTGATACAACTTTTGAAGGAATTGCACTTAGAGAGTTATTGAAATTTGTTGAAATTAATGAAGGTGTAAAATACATTAAAATTTACGGTTACTACAATGGGGACAGATTTGGTTATTCTGCAAACCTGTCGCTAGAGCCTTTATTAGGGGACGATTCTTTGTTTGTATACCGTTGGAAGGATAAAAATCATGATTGGCATGATATTGATCCAAAACATGGTTATCCACTAAGGTTTATTCCACCAGAAGTATTTTATTTATGGAAAGGCTCAAAGTGGGTTTCAGGGATTGAGTTTATGAAAGTAGACGAGGCTGGTTTTTGGGAAGAGCTTGGCTATTCGATGACAGCAAATCCATTTAAAGAAGAGCGGTACCGTTAACACAGATTCGTCTATGAAACAAAAAGGAGGAAAAAGCTAACGGGTTCTTGTATTCATTAGTTAACTGTTTGGACAGTCTTTTCCTATTTCGAAGTAAGTTTGTGAAAGCATTCACTTAAACTAACGGGGCAGTTTAGTTCAACAAGAAAATTGACTCATAAATGTCACATTAGACGAAAATTGCGACAAAAAGAAGTACAATTAATCAGCAGTATATTTAGTTAATTCATCAAATTCTTTACCAGAGACATACCGATGCTTATAGGAAATTACACTATATTTACTATATTTCTCACCCGGTATACGAATAGTCATACGAATTAACTTATAGAATATGTAGAGTGTAGGTTCATTTGAAGGAAATGAGGTGGCTATCATAAAGAAAATTCTTAGTTTATTGTTTTTGTTTGTATTGTTTATTGGTGTAGTTGCTTGTAACAAGGGTGTGGCCAAAGAAGACGTGGCGAAAGAGGCTGATATAGAAAAATTCGTTAAAGATTACAGTACGGAACGATATAACGTTAAAGACCCCTCTAATCCTCCGTCTTCAGATGAAATTGCAAACAAGGTTAAAGAATATTTATCAAAAGATGAATATGATGCTCAAATAGCTAACCGTTATTATTCAATACCATCAATGGTAGCCAAGGAAGTTAATAAAAGTATTGAGGTACAAAACCTTAACCTTGAAGAACAAAGTAAAAATGATGATAGTACAATTGATTATAAATACACTTTAAAATTTAAGCTTTATGACGAGGAGTCATCTAAAGTTTATGATAAAGAAGGAGAGCTAACTATCTCTACTAAAGATAATGAATTAAAAATCACTCGTGATTGGAGTAGAGGGGTGAAAATTGACGGTTTAGATGGTGGACTTTAATAAGAGCTTATAGAACTAACGGGTGCGATTCTTCATTAAGAAGGATTGCTTTTTCTTATGCAGCTAAAGGGTCAGGTTAGTAGAATAAGGTTTTTGGAACTTTTTAAAGTAATATCCTCTAAAAATAAGGGGGAGGGCGATAAAAATGTGGTGTGTTTTTATTGGTATAACACTTCTTCTTTTGGTAATTGCAGGATGTCAATCAAATAATATTGAGGAAGTAGAACTTATTTATCGTTTAAAGTTATTCCCCCATGGAAAAAATGTTTTAAAAAAGAGGTGATTTATTATAGCTACTATTAAAGTTAATGATAATGGTTCATTACGTGTATCAGGAAATGTAGAGCTAGTCGATGGTGAAGGGAATAAAATTGAAACAAAAGAAGCCTTTTCCCTATGCAGATGTGGACTTTCCGATAATAAACCTTTTTGTGACGGATCCCACAAAAGTAATTTCGAAAGCGTAGTTAGGGCAGAATAAAGCTAGTAGGACAGAAGCTTTAGGGCACTCTTTTGGGAAATCGAACCCCAAAAAGCCGCCCGATTCATTTTTCTTTTACGCAAGAGTATGTTGTTGAACTATCGGGTGCGTAAGTTGAGAACCGGGGCTGCCATTTGGTGGCCTTTTTGCTTAATGAACTAAAGGGGCAGCATTCCTGTTAGAAGGATGTTCGAGGTCTTGAAAGAAAAAGAGCCCTCTTGTATGATGCATGAGTGTCAACGACCATTGACCCAGTATCATACAAGGAGGACTTCTCTATGCAGTTTAAATGGAATGAAAAAATTAATCAAGTTACTGAAAATACACTCGTTGTTGGTATGGATATTGCCAAGCGTGTTCATTATGCTTGTTTTGTTGATGAACGAGGGCGCGTGATAGAAAAAGCCTTCGCAGTACATCAATCATAAGAGGGCTTTGAACACCTGTATAAAAAGATTCGTCAAATAATGAAGGAAGCTAAGAAAACAGAAGTAATTGTTGGAATTGAGCCAACAGGCCACTACTGGATGAACTTAGCCAATTTCTTAGATCATTACGGCATACCACTAGTCATGGTGAATCCAATGCATGTCAAACGATCGAAAGAACTGTACGATAATTTACCGACAAAGAATGATAAAAAAGATGCATTAGTCATCGCTCGTTTATTGAAAGATGGACGTTTTAGCTATCCACGTTTATTAAAAGAAGTAGAAGCAGAACTTCGTATCGGATCTACTCTTCGTTCAAAGTTAACGGAAGATTTAGCGAGTATTAAAAACCGAATCATTCGTTGGCTTGATCGATATTTTCCCGAGTTTACTCCAGTCTTTCCGGCTTTCGGAAAGATGGCTCTAGCTACATTGGAAATGACTCCGTTGCCACAGGATATCGATGGAAAAAGTGCTGAGGAGCTTGTCTTTCTTTACCGTAAGGTAAAGGGAATGAGAGCCCCACAGCTACCAAAAGCAAAGCTACTCATTGAAGCAGCGACAAACTCCATTGGACTGACAGAAGGGACACAGATGGCCCGACATGAAATTGCCACACTCCTGCGTCAGTATCGCTTACTAGAAAACGAAATTGAATCTGTGAATAGTCAATTATCCGAAATGGCCCAAAGAACTATGGAATATGAGCTGCTTGCTTCAGTTCCTGGATTAGGAGATGCAACCATTGTTGTTTTGCTTTTAGAAGTTGGAAGATTTTCACTTTATGAAAATCCACGCCAATTGATTAAACTAGCGGGATTAACATTACGGGAAAACTCATCTGGTCAACATAAGGGACAAAAACATATCTCCAAACGAGGAAGAAAGCGACTTAGATATATTCTTTTCAAAGTAATAGTACCACTCATTCGTCACAACAAGGGGTTTAAACAGCTTCATGAATATTACACAACACGCCAACAAAATCCCTTACGCGGAAAGCAATCGATGGTGGTACTCTGTGGTAAATTGTTGAAAGTATTGCATGGTATATGTAAAAAGAAAGTCCATTTTAATGAGCAGAATATGATGAAGGATCTCTACTGCCTCTCAAAGGCAGCGTAAGCATTTCTAACTATCGATTTATAACAAGACGGATGACACGGAGAAGCCAGCAACATTACTAAACTAAGACCAAGAGTCCCCGGGGCAGCTTAGCATTAGCAGGCCTCTGCCTTATGAATAGACCGAACGAAGGAATGTAAGCGCAAATGACGCTAAGAGACATGGGAGGGTACGTCATCATAAGTTTCGCAGAGATCTATTGTGCATCACATAGTGGAGAAAATAGCTAATGATTTCCATTAGTTTTAGCGAAGCGTACGCTCAATTTAGTAATAAAAACTAGAATTTCAATACTCTGTTTAAAAGGAGATTTAAAAAATAAATTCCCTCATATACCGAGTGATGCAAACCGTTGATACATCAATGTTTATAGAGGGAGGATAGTTTACAAACACAAAATGCGTTATTGTATAGTAAAACCATAAAAAAATGGTCAACCAGAAATATCTGATTAACCTTACTAATATCTTTAGCAATTTATTTAAAAAAGAAAGCTAAATAAAGGCAATGAGTTATTATGACCTTTATATATATAAGTTTATACTTTTAGCTTCTGCAATAATATTTTTAATTAATATTTCAACGGTTTGACTTTTGGCTAATCTTGGACTCTGCCCAGACCAGAGGGACATGAAATCCTGATTATTTTGTCCACTGCACGTTTTTCTAATTACTTGAGTTAATAGGTTTTGAACAGGGAAATCGGGTACAACCAATTCATGCTCCAACATATCTACAATAAATTTGTTTTTAATACCTCTTGCCCATTTACCAGAAAAGGCACGAGTAAAGGTTGTCTGGTCTTCACCAGCATTCAAAATGGCTTCTTTATGTACCTTATGTGCCCCACTTTCTATACAAGTCAAGAAAGCTGTACCCATTTGTACACCTTGTGCTCCTAAGAAGAGTGAAGCCATTAATCCTCTTCCATCCATAATTCCTCCTGCAGCTATAACAGGTATGCTTACATTGTCAACAACCTGCGGAATAAGTGACATTAAACCTACTAGGCTCTCCTGATGACCATCAATAAAGTTCCCGCGGTGCCCGCCAGCTTCACTGCCCTGCACAACAACCATATCCATTCCTGCTTTTTCATTTTCAATGGCTTCCCTCACCGTTGTAGCTGTTCCTATAAGAGTGATGTTATGTTGTTTTAACTCATCCATCACTTCCTGTGGAGGAATACCAAATGTAAAGGAACAAATAGATACATTCTCTTCAATGACAACCTTAACTTGTTCAATAAAGCTTTCAAAAATTGTTTTATACTCAGGAATGTCAAAGCTGTCTTTTGGTTCTAAATTTAATTGCTTACGAATGGTGTGTAACAGCTGGTTAGCTGATTGGACTGCTTCAGGCGTTACGTTAAACTCGTTTGGCACGAAAAGATTGATGCCAAAAGGGTGTGATGTTAACTGCTTAATTTCTCTAATCTGCTCTCTTGATTGTATGGGTGTCTGATAGCCTGCTCCAATCATTCCAAGGCCCCCATTATTGGATACCTCGGCTACTAAATTCGAAGTGGTGATCCCGCCAGCCATAGGAGCTTGTATAATAGGATTCTTAATCTTCAAATGCTTCATCATTTCATTATTTAACATCAATTAATCCCCCGATTTTGTATTTTAACCCCAATTAATTCTCTTCTATTTTTTGTATTGGACGGTTGAATTTCTTATGTTGGGGTTGTTCTCGAAATGAATCCCACTTAAAAGCAAAATTGCCCCAAAGAAGACAACACATGCTGCGCCAATAAAAGCAGCATTAAAATCATGTGTGAATGATGATAAGACTCCAGCAAGAGTTGGTCCTATCAACTGTCCTAAAGCATAAATGGCAGAAAGAATACCAATAGTCCGACTGCTATCAGATGGGTTCATTTCTCGTCCCACTGTTGTAGCCAGGGTGGTGATACCCATAAAAGTGGCTCCAAATAATAAAGCACTTATGACAAAACTAGTTTTTGACATCCAAAAGACTGGCATCGCAATACCCAAGGATTGCAGAGCCATTGCAAGCACTAAAGATTTAATGTATCCCCACTTTTTAGCTAGTAAAGACCAAATGAGACAGGATGGAATCGCAGCCAATCCCACCATCATCCAAACTAAGGTGGCACCATTATGAAAGTATGAGGTCTTTTCAGCGATAGATACGATAAACGTTCCTGTAACAATGTAACCCAATCCTTCTAAACCATACGCAATAATCAACCATATAAGCCATTTAGTGGGGGGCACTTTTACAATCATATCTTGTTTATTTTTCTTCTTAACAACGTTGGGGGTTTCATCGAGCCAGATCCATACAAAGATAGCAAGGATTCCACTCACAACAGCTAGTCCTATCCATGTTCCTTCCCACCGAAATAAATGGTTTAAACTCGGAATCATTAGACTGGATAAAAAGATTCCCAAACCTACTCCCCCATAAAACAACCCCGACCAACTGGTTTTTCTTATAGCCGCAAGTTTATCTAACACGATACCAGAGGCTAAGACCAAAACAAATGCACTGGCAAACCCTGATAGAAAGCGAAGTACATTCCATAGTAAATGAGAGTATGTGAGACCCATTAGGGCAGTGGTTAAGATACTGATGATAAGACTTACTCTTAATAAATTGTTTCTATACTTCTTAAACGGAATGGCACCAGCTAAAATTGCTCCAAGCAAATATCCTGCGTAATTACTAGATGCTATATAACCAGCTGTTGTATTTGATAAAGAAAGGTCTTTTTGCATAAGTGGAAGAATGGGAGTATATGCAAATCTTCCAATCCCCATTGCAATGATTAAAGAAAAGATTCCCCCTATTAAAAAAAGATAAGTTTGCTTCTTCATAGATGCACCTCAATAAAATTGTATATTATAACCATATCTTATTTAGTTATAATGAACCTGTTAGAAACTGTGCTTCTCCTTGCCCAAAACTCCAATCAGCATCGCTGTTTTCTGTTATAGAAACCATCAAGTCTTGTGGAGAAATCCCACATTCTGATTCAAGTTTAAGTGCAAGGAGTGTGTATAATGTTTCTTTCTGTTTTTCAGTTCTTTTTTTACTAACAATACTAATAATTACTAAGTCTCTGCTCCTTTTAAACCCCAGTCCAGTATCCTCGATTATTAGCTCATGCGGTGGGTGCTGATGAACTATTTGATAACGATCACTTTCAGGCACTTGGAAAGCCTCCACCATCGCACGATGAGCTGAATCCAATAATTTTTTAAGAGTTTCCTCGTTTCTTCCTTCTACTAAGTCAAAACGTAATAATGGCATTTTTGTGTGTCTCCCCTCAAAAAGTAATGATGTCTTTAGAGTATCCAGTTAAATGTAGGATATTATAAGCATATCTTTTCTTTGCTATATGGTATAATACATAAAAATGATATTTGGTATCACTTTTAACGATGGCTAAAAGGTATATCAACTAAGGAGAGATCATTTTGGATTTGCATACATTAAAAATTTTCCAGAGTGTTGCTAAGATGGGGAGTATTTCTCAAGCAGCAAGGGAACTTCAATATGCACAGTCAAATATCACGATGAAAATACAGCAGTTGGAATCGGATCTTCAAACAACTCTTTTTTATAGACATAATCGTGGCACTGCATTAACTGACAAAGGAATCATGTTGCTAACATATACAGAAAAAATATTCGATCTTATAGAAGAAACCAAAAGTATGATGAATGATGACCAAACACCTAGAGGTCCGTTAATTATTGGTTCAATGGAAACAACCGCAGCAATTCGTTTACCAGTCTTATTTTCAAAGTATCATAAAGACTTTCCAGAGGTTGATTTAACTTTAAAAACAGGTTCTACAGAACAAAATATTCAAGCAGTTCTTCAGAATGAACTTGATGGAGCATTTGTATCTGGCCCTATTAATCATCCTGATCTCATTCAGAAAGAAGTATTCGAAGAGGAACTAATGCTTATCACAGATACAGTTCATTCTCCAATATCTTCTTCTATCAAAGAAATTCAAACAAGGACGTTGCTTGTATTTCATTCAGGATGTGCATATCGTGAAAAGTTTGAACAATGGTTATCCCAAGAGAAGATGATACCCAATAAGATAATGGAATTTGGCACTATAGATGGAATCATCGGTTGTGTAGCAGCTGGTCTAGGTATAAGTATGCTTCCACAAAGTGTGATTACAAAGCATGTACAAGACGGAATCATTAGACAACATTCAATTCCGAATCTATACGGAAAAGTCAAAACAGTATTCATTTATCGAAAAGATAAGTATGTACCTGCGTCTTTAATTAAATTTATCAATATGATATGTGATGAGGAGGAATTGTTAGATAATAAAAGGTTAATTTAAGTGGAGTGATATTTTCTTCAATTTACAAAGATTGTGAAGGAATGTACTTAAACTAAACCAGCCAATAGTTTGTCAACATTTTTCAATAAACACTTAAAATGTTTCATGTTATACTAAATTTGCGTATGCCAAATAACCTTCCAAGGTTCTCTATTTGGAAAGTTTTGGACTGTTTAGTTATACTTTAAAACTAGGCTAGATCTTGGAAAGTTGATTTGCTTTTTAAAAGTGCATAAATCCAATGTAAGAATTTATTGGCACATGCTATCACAGCTACTTTAAAGGGCTTTCCTTCCTCACGTTTCTTATCATAAAACTCTCGTAATCTCTTGTTACGAGGAATGATTTCATCTGTCGTTTTCTTTTTGCGACAATCACGAATGGCACATTTTACAGCCATATACAAGGCGTGTCGTAGCCTACTAGAACCTCTTTTGGTAATCCGATTTAAAGTACCTTTGAATGTACCAGATTCAAAAAAAACTTGGATCGATTCCGGCAAATGCAACCAGTTTCTTAGGGTGATTAAACCGATCAATTTCCCCAATTTCAGAAATTATCGTGGCAGCGATTTTTTCACCGATACCAGGGATCGATTGGATAATCTTACACTCTTCAATACCTTTTGCTAAAGCATCTATCTCATCTTCAAGCTTGGATAGATGCTTTTTGTATTCTAGAAGCATATTAATATACATATCCAGGCTTAAGGTCAGACTATGATATAGGTTTTTCTGAAATGGATTTTGAGCTGCGGCGGCCATCAATTTTTCTGTCTGACTGTCTGCCCATTTTTGCGAACGACTTTTACATAATTCCTTTATTTTCTTGGCGACTGTCTCTTCACCAGTATCCAGGATTTTTTGTGATGTAGGAAATGTTTGTAAGGTTAGTAAAGAAACATATGAATGTAAGTCACCAAAAACCCCACGGTATTCAGGAAACACTTGATCCAGAATTTCTTGAAATTGTAATTTAGTTTGTACAAACAGGCCTGTAATATTTTCGTGTTGTCTTGTAAGGTTACGTAGGTTTAAGAGTTGGATTCCTCGCTGTTTATACGGCTCCAAGTCCTCTTTATAATACAGCTCGCAGAGATGACGAGCGTCAATAACATCTGTCTTTACCTTGCGTAAACTAGAACTTTTAGCTCGATACGATATGAGTGGATTTACGATAATCAATAAGTACCCTATATCCTCGAAAAACTGGACAACTGGTGTATGATAATGTCCAGTGGATTCTAATACAATGGGAGGCCGTCCCCGGATACATTTTCTACTTCTCTAATAAAGTCTAGAAGACTAGCTAATCCTTCAAGAGTATGTGCTACTTTAAAGCTTTTTTTGTAAGGCTGCTTTTTATCCAAGAAAGCTAGAACCTGACTTTCCCCTTTTGCCACATCCAGACCAACAACTGGATTCATAAATTATCTCCTCCTCATATAAAGTCACCGGTACCCCATTTCCTTCTTGTAGTATCATAGCTTCGCTTGTTATACGAGATCATAGTCCCAACCAGCCTCAATCATGTTTCTACAAGTAGGGGGCGAACTGTTTAGTTGACGGGATCAAGTCCCACGGGTGCGGACGTTCTACCCCGGCTACGGTTATCATATATCGATATAAAAAATGGTCAACCAGAAATATTTTCTGGATGACCTTATAATACGAACGGGTGCGTTAGCTGAAGATCGGAGCTGTCTTTAAGGCAGCTTTTTCTTATGGAACTATAGGGGCTGGTTAGTGCAATAAAGCGTCCAGGGGTTATAATTAAGGATGCAGCTTTATTAAAAAACTGACAAGTTATTATGTTAGAGAAGAGGTTAACAATGAAAAATAGAGAGGGAGCTATCGGTTACTGTTTGGGAATGGGTAATACATATGAAGATTATCCATTTCGTGATAAGAATTGGACGTTAATGCGACATATAGATAACAAGAAAGTGTTTGCGTGGATATTTGAAAAAGATGGCCATATTTGGATTAATGTGAAATGTGAACCCGGTTTGTTGGATTATTGGCGTCAGATTTACCATTCGGTAGTTCCGGCATTTCACCTTAATAAGGACCATTGGAATTCGATAATTCTTGACGGTACTGTTCCAAAGGAAGACATTTACGAAATGATAAAACAAAGCTATATGTTAACTAAAAAAAATAATAGTAAAGTTAATTTCAAAAAGTGAAGGCATTGATTCAGCGGGCAGGTTAGTTTAATAAGAATCATCAAATTGGTAGGAGGAAAATATGAAGAAGAAATCCCTTTGCAAGAAGGTAAAGTGATTTTTTTTAAGAATCGGATTTTTGGGATGATTGGTTAGCAAGATGCCATCAAAACGGCGACAAACAATTTTAATTTAAAAAATGTTTTTATCAGAAGTCATCACACCTCGCGGATAGGGAAGAATTATATATTGATAAAACAAGAGAGGTAATACCAGAATTACCTCAAAAGACCTTTCTACACATGGGTAGAAAGGTTGGTTAAACAATCCTAATTTAATTTTCTTTCGTTAATCGACTCATTCGGAATGGAGTAATGATGAGAACGATAATAAGGACAATTCCCATATAGCCAAAGATTGGATAGAGAGAGGAAACAAGTTTAGTGAAGCCAAAGAAGCTTGCTATAAATCCGATCAATAGTGATGAAATAACGATCACTTTAAATTTTGTGGTCTGCGGATTTGAAAAGCGTGTTCCAAATGAGTAGAACATGCTGACTGCCGTATTGAAAATCATAGCGAACAGAACGAGAGAGTACAGAATACCTAGGAGAGGTGAAATACTGTTGGCGATTCCCAGCATGGGCATATCCAAGCCCGATACAGTATTAATATTTGAGAAAATAGTAAGGTGACTAATTATAAGAAGTAGACCTAAAGCGATCCCTCCTGTAAGCCCTCCAATGGATGATATCCTTTCATCGGGTTCATTTCCACCCATAACAAGTGTCATGGAAGCCCCCATTGCAATGGTTATTGAAATATAGTTTATTGTAGATATAAGCCAATGTCCCGCAGCTGAATTTTGTTCCAGCGCATGTGGTTCAAGTGACGAAAAAGATGAATTCATTGTAAACATACTATAAATGAATAGAAAAAGTACGACAAGAATCAGAAATGGTGTGACGGATGCAATTACCTTAATCACACGGTCGACTTTCAGCATAACTGTTATCATAACAAGAACAGTCATAAGGATGGTTCCAATATAGGAAGGTAATCCGAATTGCTGATCAAAGATCGAGCCTGACCCCGCAATCATGACAATTCCTATACCAAATAGGATGGCGTTCAGAACATAATCAATGATACAGCCGAGAAAGCGACCACAAATCTTATAAATTACTTCCTGATGCGAATCTGTTTGTGTACGACTGCCAAGCTTCATCAGAATCATTCCAAGGTATGCAAAAATAGCGACTGAAATGATAGCTCCAATTGTGCCCAAGTTCCCGAAGCTTACAAAATAAAGCATGGTTTCTTGTCCTGAGGCGAACCCTGCTCCGACTAGAATTCCGATAAAAGCGCTAGCGATCTTAAGGATTCTCTTCATGTTGTCCTCCGTTTTTCTTACGTTTATATTTTTTTCTTAATTATTTGATAGGAGTGTTATTTGATAACCACATCTTTTGATACATATAATTTCCTAAGGAGGCTCCATGGTGTATTTATGGAGATGATTAACTTAGACACCGTCCTTTTATGGTACTGAAGTTCCCCAGTATTCTCGGGGGATTAGTCGATTTCCCGTGCGCTACTGCCATCTCTTCATTCAGCTCTTTCGAACGTTTCGCTGCATGATGAATCGCCTGTGAAATGGCTCTGCCACCATTATTTTTCCGTAACGCATCAAGTCCGGATGCTGTCGTTCCATTTGGTGAAGTGACTTTCTCCCTGAGACTTGCCGGTGTCTCGTCGTTCACCATAATCATCTTGGCTGCGCCTAAAATCGTTTGGGCGACAATCTCACGGACCATCGCTTCATCCATCCCCTTTTTAACGCCAGCGTGTTCCATATGCTCCATTAAATAATAGAAGTAAGCAGGTCCGCTTCCTGCAATTCCTGTAAAAATATCCATATGCTCTTCTTCAATTAAGAACACTTTTCCCATACAGCCTAACAGTTCTTTCACTGCTATCACATTGTCCATCGCTGTATGTCTTCCCGGACATAACGCGGTTGCCGACTCCCGGATCATGCTCGACGTATTCGGCATCAGCCGCACAACCTGCTGTCCAAGCTGTAGATGATTTTCCATGAATTCAGTGGAAATGCCCGCTAAAACAGAAATTACAACTTGATCCACTCTTATTTTATCTTTGAGTGCATCAAGAGCATCTGCTGCTCCCTGGGGCTTCATTGCCAAAATGAAGAAATCAACTTCTTCATATGGTAATGCATCCTGATGGACCGCATGGACTCCATACACGTGATTCATTTCCTCGAGTCGTAATTGATTGCTGCGATTTGTCACATAAATTCTTTCTGCTGGTATGCTCCCAATCTGCACAATTCCTGAAATCATCGACTCTGCCATCGAACCGGCTCCTAAAAATGCAACAGTTTTATCTCTCAACATTATGCCCTCCTAAAAGTTCATTGTTCGTAATTCCGTTCGTATTTTTTAACCTTGTTATCGTAACATGCTGAGATTTAGATTCAAGGGAAGAGAGGACATTCACAAGGAAAAGGCCGAGATAGTGAAGGGAAGCGTTATCATTTGGGGCTTACATGCCAGTCAGGTCATTTAATCAAGGATAATCGGCTGTAATCGGGGTATTTGCGGATATTTTAGGAAGAAAAACGAAATAAAATTATTGAACTATATGGAGCTGAGTTGAACAATCCAGGTAACTGCGGCACCCCTTTTTCCTATTCCAAAGTTATTTTGTGAAGGGTTGTACTTAAATTAACGGGTGTGTTAGCAAATGATCGGTGCTGTCTTTAAAGGCAGCTTTTTCTTTATACAACAAACTAGTCAGGATAGTTTAGGAATAAATGATATAATTTGTAATATTGATTTAATTGAAAGGAGTTTGCTGCATATGCCAACCTGTTAACAATGTGGCTATAAATGGGGTTGGATAGAGGCCTTTTTTAAAATGTTTACCTTTAAAAAGAAGTTAAGATGTTCATCCTGTGATTCATCCCAAAACGTTTCCAAGAAAACAAGAATGCTATTAAGCCGATTTATATTTATATCTTTATTGATTGTACCGTTAATATCATATGGTGTACCTAAAGGTTGTGTCTTAGCTTTTGAAATAGTTCCGTATGCTTTAGTGATTATTTTGATGCCATTTATATATAAGCTAAGTAACAAGGACGAACAGATGTGATAGTCATGCATTAACAAAAGATCGGAGCTGTCTTTAAGGCAGCTTTTTATTAATGCAACTATAAGGGCAGGGGAATGAATTTAAAGCAAAAGAACAGGGAGGAGTTAACATGAATCAGAATATTGGTACAGAAGAAGCGATTAGAAGGTGGGATAGTTTCGCGGATACATATTCTGAAAATCATACCGAGCAAGGAGATCTTCATAAAGAAGTTTTTTTAAATCCAACTTTATTATCACTTATGGAAACGGTAAGGAATAAAAACGTTTTAGATGCCGGGTGTGGCGAGGGGTATTTAAGTCGAATGTTAGCGAGGTCCGAAGCGACTGTAACGGCTGTGGATTATTCATCACGGATGATAGAAATTGCTAAAGAAAGAACCCCGAATGACTTGTTGATTGATTATAGGCAGGCTAATTGTGAGGACTTGAATTGTTTAGAGGACAAAAGTTTCGATTTAATAGTATCCAATATGGTCATTCAAGATCTTGCAGATTACGAAAAAGCATTTCAGGAAATGTATCGTCTATTAGTAGATGGAGGCTGTTTTATATTTTCGATTTTACATCCTTGTTTTGTTACTCCAGAAAGTGGTTGGGAAAAAACAAAGGGCGGTAAAAAACTGCATTGGAACGTAGATAAATATTTTTATGAAGGTGTGTATGAACAACGTTTAGGTGATAAAGAAAAAATGCTATTCTTTCATAGAACATTAACAAGTTATATAAACACTTTAATCAAAACAGGTTTTATTTTAGAAAGCATAATAGAACCTAAGCCATCAAAAGAGATATTAGAAAAATATCCTTCATTTGAAGAAGATTTCAGATGTGCTGATTTTATAGTTTTTAAACTAAAAAAGTAAAGGTTATAAAAATATTATAAAATCAACAAGAGGAAGGTGTACACGGTGGGGGGAAATTACAGAATGATGAATGAGGTCTTAGCAAATGTCCAGTAAAACATATCAAATGAACCAGAGTTATGCTGATTCTCAAGAAAAACAAAAAATGTTATACAAACGTACATTAATTATTATAAGTATTTCACAAATTTTTGGCGGTGCCGGGTTAGCGGCTGGAGTTACGGTGGGGGCACTTCTTGCACAACAAATGCTTGGCACAGATGCATTTGCTGGAGTTCCATCGGGTTTATTTACTTTAGGATCTGCCGGGGCTGCTTTAATCGTAGGGAGACTTTCTCAACGTTACGGTCGCCGTACAGGTCTAACTGCTGGTTTTTTGATAGGTGGGCTTGGAGCGATAGGAGTCATAACGGCAGCCATCATAAATAGCGTTTTCCTTTTATTTGCTTCCCTGCTCATCTATGGTGCAGGAACTGCGACAAATTTACAAGCTCGTTACGCTGGTACGGACTTGGCTAACAATAAACAGCGAGCCACTGCCATCAGTATTACCATGGTGTTTACAACATTTGGTGCAGTTGCTGGTCCGAATTTAGTGAATATAATGGGGGATTTTGCTCTTTCTATTGGCGTTCCTTCACTCGCTGGTCCTTTCATTTTATCAGCGGCAGCATTTATCTTGGCAGGTCTTGTCCTTTTCGTTTTACTTCGCCCAGACCCATTAGTTATAGCAAGAACAATAGAAGCGTCCAAACAAGAAAGTAATCGATTAGGATTTTCGGCTGATACTGAACAAATGGTAAACAAAAGAGGAATCATTGTTGGTGCGGCAATTATGGTTCTTACTCAAATTGTAATGGTGGCCATTATGACCATGACGCCAGTTCATATGAGACATCATGGACATGACTTGGGTGAAATAGGTCTCGTTATAGGATTTCATATAGCTGCCATGTATCTTCCTTCACTGGTTACAGGTGTCCTTGTTGATAAGTTTGGCCGTACTGCCATGGCTATTGCCTCTGGAGCTACGCTGCTTCTGGCCGGTTTAATATCGGCGATTGCACCAGGCGATTCTATGATTCTCCTAGTTATTGCCCTTTCTTTACTTGGATTAGGATGGAATTTCGGTTTAATAAGTGGGACGGCTCTTATTGTTGATTCAACTGACACTTCGAATCGGGCTAAAACCCAAGGTACGGTGGATGTTTTAATTGCATTATCAGGAGCCTCTGGTGGAGCCTTATCTGGAATGATTGTGGCCGGCTCAAGTTATACAGCATTATCATTTATCGGAGGGTTATTATCTTTATTATTGATTCCAGTGGTCATCTGGTCTCGGGGAAGTGAAAAATAATAAGAAGCCAAATAATAAGTAAAAAAAGTCATTTCCTATCGTACAGGAAATGGCTTTTGAAGGTCATTTTGGAACGCTTGAAACGTTTCCCCCTTTTTTGCCATACAAAAAATCCCCTCCATCCTCGAAGGGGTGCTCTGTTTTGTGCAATAGCATTGGAGAAATGAACAAAGTTAGTATAAAAATTGTTTCTTTTTCATTTAGGTGAATTTTGACATTGTGAGGGGAGGGGTGAAGTTTTGGAAAATACAAGAAAATTAAACAAACAAGAAGCAAATACCTTTGATATTGACTGTTGTTTTAGTTATAGCTGCAATACTGGTTTTTTTATCGGCAGATCGATACCGAATATAGATTTAAGGATATCGATTTTTTTATTTTGATATTGGATTTTTAGTGGCTTTGATTTTGGGAACCAAGGCAAAGCAATTTGGTATAAGAGTAATCAGCGTTTTATTAAAGCTTTCGGGACCATAAAGCAGGTTTTAGCCATAATAAATCCAAATGATTAATTTTAGGTGCTTTAGGAGCTGTCTTTAAGGCAGCTTTTTCTTACGGAACTAACGGGGCAGCATTCCTGTTAGAAGGATGTTCGAGGTCTTGAAAGAAAAAGAGCCCTCTTGTATGATGCATGAGTGTCAGCGACCATTGACCCAGCATCAAACAAGGAGGACTTCTCTATGCAGTTTAAATGGAATGAAAAAATTAATCAAGTTACTGAAAATACACTCGTTGTTGGTATGGATATTGCCAAGCGTGTTCATTATGCTTGTTTTGTTGATGAACGAGGGCGCGTGATAGAAAAAGCCTTCGCAGTTCATCAATCAAAAGAGGGCTTTGAACACCTGTATGAAAAGATTCGTCAAACGATGAAGGAAGCTAAGAAAACAGAAGTAATTGTTGGAATTGAGCCAACAGGCCACTACTGGATGAACTTAGCCAATTTCTTAGATCATTATGGCATACCACTAGTCATGGTGAATCCAATGCATGTCAAACGATCGAAGGAACTGGACGATAATTTACCGACAAAGAACGATAAAAAAGATGCATTAGTCATCGCTCGTTTATTCGTACGCTTCGCTAAAACTAATGGAAATTATAAGCTATTTTCTCCACTATATGATGCACAATAAATCTCTGCGAAGCTTATGATGACGTACCCTCCCATGTCTCTTAGCGTCATTTGCGCTTACATTCCTTCGTTCGGTCTATTCATAACAATTACCCGAAATGGCCCAAACAACTATGGAATATGATTAAAAAAATAAATTTCCTAATATACCGAGTGTGCAAACCGTTGATACACCAATGTTTATAGAGGGAGGATAGTTGAAGAAGGAATTGAAGAAACAAAAAGAGAATAGGTACTGTTAGTTAAAATTTTATAGAAAGAAGGATTAATATGGCATATTGCAAAGTTCGCCAAGCAGAAATTTATTATGAAGATTTAGGGGAAGGAAAACCAATTTTAATGATACACGGTTATTCTCCGGACCATCGATTAATGAGTGGTTGTATGGAACCAATATTTACTAAGAGGGAGGGGTGGCGACGTATTTATATCGACCTGCCTGGGATGGGATTAACAAAAGAATATAACGAAATAAGTAGTTCTGATGAAATGCTGGATGCTGTTTTAGAGTTTATTCAAGCTGTAATTCCTAACCAAGAGTACGTAATTGCTGGGGAATCTTACGGTGGCTATATAGCTAGGGGCATTATTGAAAAGCATCAAGAACAAATACTTGGTGCAGCATTTATATGTCCTCTTATTATTCCTCTTCCAGAAAATAGAACAGTTGAGATACATAAAATAATGAGAACGGATGAGAAGTTTATTGAAAGCCTATCAAAGGGTGAATTAGAAGATTTTAGAAATAACAACATTGTACTTGATGAGTACACATGGTTAAGGTACAACAAAGAAATTGTAAGTGGTTGTAAAATTGGAGATGAAAGGTTCCTAAATAAGGTTAAGAATAAATATGGGTTTTCTTTTAAGATTGACCAGTCTGATTTTATTAAACCCAGTGTATTCCTGTTAGGAAGACAAGACTCTTCGGTGGGATATAAAGATGCTCTTGACATAGCAAACAAGTATCCGCGAGGAACATTTGCTGTATTGGATATGGCAGGTCACAATTTACAAATTGAACAACCACAACTTTTTAGCACTCTATTAAATGAATGGTTGGATAGAATTGAAGAGTTCCAAAACTAATATTTAACGCAGTAATTGAAGTTTGTGAAATAATAGTGCTTAAACTAAAGGTAGCTTTAGCATAGGATCGAAGGCAGCTATTTCATATGGAACGGGGAGGTTAGTGAAATAACAATCCTTTGTAAATCTTATATTGTTATAATAGAAATAAAAGCTTAATTATAGGAGATAAAAATGTTTGATAAAATTAAGATTTGGGCGAGGAGTCTAAAACGGCAAATTTTTATCCTTTACTTTGCTTGTAAAGATGAACGGGTGCCTTGGCATGCAAAGGTATTTACGGCTTGTGTTGTGGCTTATGCATTCAGTCCGATAGACATAATACCCGATTTTATACCCATTCTTGGCTACTTAGACGATGTAATTCTCGTTCCAATAGGGATAATGATCGCATTAAAGATGATACCAAAGAGTGTATTAACCGACTGTGAAGTTAAGGCAGAAGAAATGATGAAAAATGGTAAGCCGAAGAATTGGATAGTCGGCTCACTAATAGTAATGATTTGGGTCTTAATTATAATATGGGCTATTATATATATTTATCGTTTAATGAACTAACGGGTGCTTTACTCACTAGGATGCACAAGAAGACCACTTATAGGTGGTCTCTTTTATTTGTTCAAAAATCAACATTAATCTTTAACAAAGCCATGGTTAAAAAGCGATCTTAATATAGTCAATGGAATCATTCTATTATAAAAAGTGATATTCACTCCATTAATTTGTGGTACAAGAATCGGATTCTCTGTAGTTGATGCATTGTCATCTTTTATTTTTTAAGATTCTTAGGTTTTCCATATCCCCATTTACTATCACATCAATATGAGCAGAGATGATATGAATGTCTAAATCCCACCATTTAATTTCCAGCAATTCGTTAATGATTTCTTTTGAGAAGCGGGTTTTAAGTTTCCTTTCGGGATTCCCTCCAACGATGGTGTAAGGTTCCACATCTTTGGTAATAACCGATTTGGCGGCTACAATTGCACCATCCCCGATTTTTATTCCAGGCATGATGACAGTATCCATTCCTATCCAAACATCATTTCCAATTATGGTATCACCTTTAAACGGCAACTGATCTAACGTTGGCGTATACTTTTCCCATTCGTGTCCAAAAATGTTGAAGTTGCAGGGCCTACCTCCATTACCCCCTAATAAGCTAAGAAAGTTAAGCTTAAAGCTCTCTAGAACCACCCCGAATTTCAATTTTTTTATGCGGAAAATTTGTCGATGACACCCCACGGAATCAGACTTTGTAGAAAAAATAAAATTTAAGGGACCCCTTGAATGTAGATTCGAAAAAGGTCGGGAATTTCGGGATTGACTTCAAACTTTGGAGGGTTAAATCGCTCTCTTTTCAAATGAAACAAGTTGAAGAGCCATAATTGAGTAAAAAAAAGCACCCTGCTTACCTATTAAATAGGCTGTTCAAGGTGCTTGTATTATTTGTTTGAAAATTCCCTGAATAAGGTTATAATTAAAAGTGTTGGAGAACCTAGCCAACTAGACACCCTTAGAGAATTGCCTTGTCCGCTACTTTCTAAGGGTGGATATTAATATTCTGGCTCATGCTTGGTTGAATTTCGGGTATGGAATGATGGTGTGTAATGGATGGATTTGTTTTTCCATTCAGGATGGCATTTAACACAACCAGTGTTATTGTACCCATCACCACTCCGTTTCCACATATTAATTGGACTGTTTCCGGGAATTTATCGAATGCTTCCGGGACCCCCTTGATTGCAAGACCGACTCCTATTCCAAGTGCAATCGTCAATTGATTGGAAGGTTTGCTTAAATCCGCTTTGGCTACCATCCCCAAAGCTGCAGAAAGAAGCATCCCGAACATTGGTATCATGGCCCCGCCCAGAACGGGTAAAGGGATCATCGTCGTAAGTCCGGCAACCTTAGGCACAAAAGCTAGAAAGATTAGGATACAGCCTGCCGTGATTACTACCGAGCGCTGAGTTACCTTTGTCAGCAAGACCAAGCCAACATTTTGTGAGAAGGTAGAATGGTTGAAAGAGTTGAAGATACCGCTTATGAAGCTCCCTATTCCTTCTGCACGAAGGCCCTTTTCCACATCTTTTTCGGTTATTTCCTTCCCGCATACTTCCCCGAGTGTCAAAAAGACGCCTATACTTTCCACAGCTATGATTAAAGATATGATTGTCATGGTGATAATAGATGAAAGGTCGAAGGTAGGTACCCCAAAATAAAAAGGAGTCACCATTGTAAACCAGCTGGCCTCTGTAAAGCCAGAGGTATCGACCATACCTAAAAAACCAGCCAATATAGTGCCGAGAATCATGGCGAAAAGAACTGAAACCGCTTTCAAGAAACCTTTGGTAAGTGTATTCAATAAAAGGAAACTCACTAGTGTAAAACAGGCTAGCATTAGATTCATAGGATCTCCAAAGGTGGGGGAACCGGCTCCGCCCGCTGCATTTTTCATGGCAACTGGCATTAATGACACGCCTATGATTAATATGACGGACCCTGCAACAATTGGTGGGAAATAGGGTATCAATTTACCGATTACTCCTGATAAAAGGGCAACAATTATTCCGGATACCATAACTGCGCCTAAAACCCCGGTTATACTATGGACCGATCCTATGGCTATTACTGGCTCGACCACGATAAAAGAAACAGCCATTAAAGCAGGTAATCTTATACCAAATCCTTTACCGCCAATAACTTGAAGCAAGGTGACTATCCCGCAGGCGAGTAAATCAAACGAGATCAGGTATATGATCTGTCCTTGTGTCAACCCGATTGCAGGACCGACGATTAGTGGAACAGCTACCGCTCCTCCATACATTACACAAACATGCTGTAAACCTAACAATAACGTGTTTAGTTTGCTCAATTTTTCCATGTTTGCCCCCTTTTAATTAGTCACGACTTTCCAATTATATGAATGTAACGAAATCGCCTCCTTGTGATTTTGTAAATACTTCCTTATGGATGGTTTTGCTGTTGCTTATTAAGAAACGCTATTTACAAAATCGGTGTATTTTTATATTATCACCGCCATAATGCTAAATCAAGACTATTTTTTGGAAAAATATGAATATTCATTCTAGTTCATTCTGTATATAATTAAGAAGAATAGGGGGAGAAATATGTATTTAACGATCGAAAAAGCTTTGAAACTTCCTGCCCTAAACCAAGTGGAAGTTATTGGAGGAAGTCAAGGGTTAACTCGGGTAATTAATTCAGTAAGTATAATGGATCATCCGGATATATCATGGATTAAACGAGGGGAACTCCTGCTGACAACCGGTTATGTGTTTAAGGATGACCTGAATGCTCAAATCAATCTTGTTAGGGAATTGTCGAAAAGAGGAAGTGCTGGATTAGCTATCAAGATTAAGCGGTTTCTTTCTACGATTCCTCCTGGAATGGTGGAAGAAGCGAACAAGTACAATTTCCCACTGCTGGAGATTCCTTATGAAATGCCTTTATCCGACTTATTATTCAGCTTTACATATGAACTTGTTAATAAGGAGAAAGTGAAAAACAATGGAAAAGGAAGTGTTGAAGTTTTTCATTCTCTTTTGAATGGGGATAATAGGAGTTCATCTTTTATCCCCCAATTACAGGAATTTGGCTTTAATCCCGATAGGCCATATATTCTGCTCTTAATAAACGGAACGAAAGAAGAAGCGGATTCATTCTTTCCAATTGGCAGAATGTTGGAGAAATTAAGCCAAACGGAAAGGGAAGATTTCAAGTATTGGAATATCGACTTCGATGGTCAATTGATTATCCTGCAAGGGAAAGGGATGGTGACTGATGAACACCTGTTTATGCAGGCTCAAAGAATTGCCATCCTTTTAGAAGGTCTTATATCCAAAGATAATCCTGGCACTTCACTATCCATGGGGTTAAGCAAGGTGAAAAAAGAATTCTACAATATGAAAGAAGGGTTTATTGAAGCTAAAAAGGCCATTCAACTTGGCCCGAGGATCAACCCGACTAATATCAATGATTACGCAAGCGTTGAAGTTGAAGATCTAATAAACCAAATCCCTAAGGATGCCATAACTCAATACGTGCTATCCATGATTCAGCCGATTATTGTATATGATAGGGAAAATGAGGGGGAGTTGTTAAAAACGCTGGAAACCTATCTATTTTCAAGAGGGAGAATAGAAGATGCGGCACGGGCTTTGTTTGTGCATCGAAATACTGTAAAGTTCCGTTTGTCTAGAATTGAAGACTTATTGGGAGTTGATTTAAAATCGAGGGATATTGCTTTTAAATTGCAGTTTAGTATAAAGGCTGCGAAGTTATTATTACATGACTAGGTAAAGGAAGCATGATTTGAAGGAATCGGGAATCAAGTGTTACTGCCCATGAAAAACTGCCAGGGAATGAAGGATCCCTGGCAGTTTTTCATTTGTATCGGCCATTTCTTATCAATTATCCAGCAGACGTTTTGCATATAGGGCAAGTTTTAAAGTGAACAGATCATCATTGCTTAATTCCATTCCTAATCGTTTTTTTATGCTTTTAATTCGAAAATGGATAGTGTTTCGGTGTACCCCCATTTTTCTGGCCGTTTCAGCTGGTCGAAGATTGCATTGCAAATATGCCTCCAAGGTTTTGATCAGATCAGACTGGGTTTCATCATCATGGTCCTTAAGCGGTGCTAAATTACCTGTAACAATATCCATGAGCACATTTTTTGGAGCATACTGCAGAATTTTAAATGTTATTAATTCTTTGTAGCCGTAAATTTCCTTTCCTGGGTTCAATCGTTTTCCCAAATCAATAGATTGTAAAGCTTCCTGTAAGCTATTGGCCAGGTTATTAATGCCTGTATGATAGTTACCGACTCCCAGTGTAAGTTCCATTGGCAGGTGTGTAGACAAAGTAGAGATAATCTGTTGGCTTATCTGGGTGACTTGTGAATAAAAGCGGGTGTTCCCTAGGGGGATGGTATCCAGATAAATGATAACTAGACTGCCCTTGATATTCCTTATGAGCTTATCGATTTTATATTGCTCGGTTAATGTTTCAATTGTCTTGATAAGCTGTTTATAAGTATTGGAATCATTCCTTTGATTCCATTGCAGCGTTAAAGGTAAAACCGTACATATGAAGCCCCCAGTAATTTGTTGGAAGCTGGATTTGTCCTCCGTCATTCCTAAAATCCCGTAACTTAAATTTTCGGCACCAACTCCGGAAATATCCTCCATGCTATAACTTTGCCCTTTTTGTTCATTCTGTCTCGTCACTATTTCACGAAGCAGGGGAGACATGATATCTGATAGCGAAAACTCAGGGGGGATTTTGAGAATAGGCAAATTGGCCATATTGGCAATGCTGATGGTGGTTTGCGGAATTTCTTCCAGTTTGATGAACAATCCTGAACAATTCATTTTTGCCAATTCGATTACGAATTGGTCTAATTGTTGCGGATTATCTTGAAATAAGTATCCGGTTGTTAGAATCAATTCATTTGGCTTTAACCAGGAAAGCACATCAGGAGCATCAAAGCTATTGATGGATTCTATTTCTCTATTAAGTCCCTGCATGCCAGCTGCCACTTGGCATTGTTTGATCTGTGGTAATTTTAATGCATCAATCATCGTTAAATGCATGATAGGTCCCCTTCGCTGTGCCTTTTTTCTCTAATTTAACTAATTTTTTGAATATTGGCAACTGGATCTAAGCTATTAAGATGGCCTGTTCTTTAAAAGGTGAGTGCGGTAAGCACAAAGGGGTTGGAAAAATATTAGCTTTTTCAGCTAATGACCTATAAATGAACGCACGTATATAATTCAATTAAGTTAAGAATGTTTTGAATTATAAAAAAATAACCGGAAGAAGGGAGGGCCCGTTTTGATATCTGACCTTAATAGCATTAATGAGTTGAACAAGGCGGAATTCATCGAAAAGTTAGGTTGGGTATATGAACATTCTCCATGGATAGCAGAGCGTTCATGGGAGTACAAGCCATTCATTTCCGTAGAGGACCTAAAACAGAAAATGGAAGTGGTTGTGCAAAATGCCTCATTATCGGAACAGCTCCAATTAATCAAGTCTCACCCGGACTTAGCAGCCCGGATTGATATGGCTGAAGCATCAGTTAAAGAACAATCCGCAGCCGGTTTGAATTCGCTTTCTCCGGATGAATATGAAGAATTTCATGCGCTAAATAATCAGTATAAAGAAAAGTTTGGATTTCCGTTCATATTTGCTGTCCGTGGCAGCGATAAAACGGTGATAAAGGCAGAGATGAAAAGAAGGATTGGTTTGGATCAGGAAAATGAACTTAAGGAAGCCATCAAGCAAATCCACTTAATCGCCAGCCACAGGTTATCTGATTTTATAAACTAGGAGGAGGAATAATATGACAGCTCAAAATGAAAACAGAACGATGTATTACGGTAAAGGGGATGTATTTGTATACAGGACTTTTGTGCAGCCTCTTACAGGTTTGAGGAAAATACCGGAATCAAGTTTCACAGAAAGAGATAATACTATTTTCGGATTCAATTGCCAGATTTCTCTAAAAGGGGAAGCTTTTTTATCTTCTTTTACGGAAGGAGATAATAGCTTGGTGGTTGCAACGGATTCCATGAAAAACATCATTCATCGCCAGGCGGCCAATTATCAAGGAAATACGGCGGAAGGATTTTTAAAGTTCATATGTGAAGTTTTCCTTGATAAGTATAGCCACATAGATGCAGTGGAACTGACAGCAACTGAAGTTCCCTTCGATCATGTACTCGTTCCAAAAGGGGAAGGACATGAAAATAGTGATGTTGTCTATCGATGTTCCAGAAATGAAAGGGCTACCACTACAATCGAAGTCAAAAGGACACCTACCGGAAGCAAAATCGTTAAGCATTCAAGTGGAATAGTTGATGTCCATTTAATCAAGGTTAAAGGAAGCTCTTTTTATGGATTTATTCAAGATGAATACACCACACTGCCAGAAGCTCAGGATCGTCCACTATTTATCTACTTGGATTTCGATTGGGAATATAGCCGCTGGGAGGATGGCACTGGAGCGGATCCAGAAAAATATGTAGCAGCAGAACAAATTTGTGATATTGCAAACACAGTGTTCCATGAACTGAATAACCGTTCGATACAGCAGCTCATTTATCATATTGGCATTAGGATTCTGGAACGTTTCCCTCAGCTGGCGAATGTTCAATTTAAAACCAATAATCGTACCTGGGAAACCGTTGTGGAAACCATTCCGAATTCAGAAGGAAGTGTTTATCAGGAACCACGTCCTCCGTTTGGCTTCCAAGGCTTTGTCGTTACACAAGAAGACGTTAAACAAAAAAAGGCAGCTGATTCAACTGTAGGGGCTTCCCGATAATGGACAGTAAGCTGACCACACATGTTTTAGACCTCTCTAAAGGTCTGCCGGCAAAAGGGATGAAGATAGAACTTTGGGCCATAGCAGAACAGGGAGACCATTCTTTCATAAAAGAGGTCTGTACAAACAAAGATGGGCGAGTGGATGATCCGCTTCTTCAAGGGGATGATCTCAAACCAGGTGAGTATGAGCTTGTCTTTTATGTCGGGGAATATTTCAATGATGGTGCGAATGATCCAAATATAAGGCCATTTTTAAATAAGGTCCCACTTCGTTTTGGAATAAGAAGTAATGAAGAACATTATCATGTTCCTCTGCTTGTTGCTCCGGGAGGATATAGCACCTACCGAGGAAGCTAATAAATCAGTAAGAGAGTTGGAGGGTTCAATTTGGCACATGAGCGTACTGGTGCAGTGACTTTAGGCGGGAATCCAGTGACCTTGATTGGTCCTGAACTAAGAGTAGGGGATATGGCCCCTGACTTCACACTATTAACAAATGACCGCCGTAAAGTACATTTAACAGACTATAAAAATAAGACATGCATCATCACGACTGTTCCTTCGCTTGATACTGGTGTATGTGACTTACAAACAAGGCTCTTAAATGAAGAAGCAAGCAAAATGGGTGATGATGTAGCGGTGTTGGCTATCAGCGCAGACCTTCCCTTTGCTCAAGCAAGATGGTGCAAAGAAAGTAATGTCGAAGCTATAACCATTCTCTCTGATCACTTTGATTTGTCATTTGGTACTGCATATGGAACGTATATGAAAGAACAACGATTGGAATGCAGGGCAGTATTTGTAATAAATCAAGAAGGAACCATTAAGTATGTGGAATATGTACCGGAAGTCACGGATCACGCAGATTATGAATCCGCATTGCAGGTAGCGAAGGAAGTGATAAATAAAGCTGGTGCAGCTAAATAAAGATTTTCCCTCACGAAGGATAGTAAAAGTACAATCTATTTTCCGCAAGGCCGTCCGATTTTCAAAAGCTGGACGGTCTTTTGTTGATACTGAATTAAATTAGTAGTTTTCCAGTGACTTATCCAGGTCTCTTTCTAATGTCAAAATATAGTTACTATAATTAAACATTAATTCCTTTTATTTGAATGGTAATCATGCTATAATGAAAGTCCAATAGCTTTATATAATATGGAAGCGCTTCCTTATTTGAGGAAGTGCTCTTTTTATGTTTTTCTCTTACTAATTAATATAACAATGCTAGAAACACCTGAAATAGAAATAAGTATACGTGTAAACTCCTGAAATCCGTCATCTCAGCTCCTGCCACTTCAATTTCTTGATGATACAACAAACAGCCCCTGCAATGATATTTTCTACATCAGCGAATGGAAAAATCTATCGAGGGTACCATTTTCTTTTAAAAAAACTCTTCTGGTCATATCCATTCCCACTTAAGAATGATCAGTGGTTTAATAAATAAAAGTTAAAAAGCCCTTGCCTTCTTTTATTTCTTGTTGAAGGTGAGAGCCTTTCATTGTTCCCATATCAATTTATCAATCTAAGCATCTTTAGTACATGTATCATAATACTCTACAAAAATCCCTTCAGAACAAAACCTGAAGGGATTTTCATGTTCATATAACCTAGATTATTAGAAGTTGAGGATTTTAAACTAATATCCTCATAAAAGCTGAATATAATAATCGTGAATTTAGCATGTGGAAAATTTTTTTTGAAAGGGGATTTTTCATGAGTTCGGAAAAACGAAGAAGATTATGTCAGGAATTTGCAAGAATTTTAGGCGGAGACGGAATGATTACTCCAGAAGGAGTATGCTTGGTGCAAAAGTTTCGTAATATTAGATTCACAATACTTGATCGCAGAACGCAATCTCCACTAGTCAATCCGCAATTTTTTACGTTTGAAAATGTTGATAGTAGGGGGAATGCGTTAAATTTAGGGGAAACAGTTCTTTTACAAGAAGAAGTTAACCCGTTATTAACTGAACTTAGAAAAAGGGACATTTTAGTTACTTCTCTTCATAATCACTGGTTATTTGAAGAACCTCGGGCAATGTATATGCACTTTGAATCGATTGAACCACCACTAGATTTTGCTAAAAAAGTTAGAGATGCATTTAGAGTATTAAAAGTGTAGTCAGACTATAAGAGGCAAGCCTTACATCAGTGAGATTATCAATCCCACTGATGTTTTCTTTTTTGTATATCATGTCTTTTATTTTTCTTCGGAGCAGGCCGCATGGCATCTTGTGTAGTTTTTAAGTTACCGGATTAGGGATATCAAAAGTACATATTAGAACATCATTACTAGCATGTCTGAGCCTTTTTAGCTTAATTTGAAGAATTTCCAAATTTTCAAAGGTATTCAATTTATTATGTCCTGAAATAATAAGAAAAAATGCAGGAGAGGTCAAATGAAAAACAATACATTATATCAAGTAATTATCGCTATTTTTATATTTGTCTTAATGGTCGATCAGTCGGTCTATGCCATGGAATGGGAAGATGAAGAAGGACCCATAAGCTTTAAAATTGAGATGTTACCTTGGGAGATTGTAAACAACATTATTCCTGATAAAACAAATTTCACCATAATCGATATTGAAACTGGTTTATCATTTAAGGTACAACGAAGGGCAGGCAGCCATCATGCCGATGTACAGCCATTAACCAAAGAAGATACTCAAATCATGAAGAAAATTTATAATAATAAATGGAGTTGGAATAGAAGAGCCATTATTGTATTAATCAATAATCAAATGATTGCTGCATCCATGCACGGAATGCCACATGGTGCTGGTGCTCTTCCAAATGGTTTTTCAGGTCATTTTTGTGTTCATTTCTCTGGAAGTATTACGCATCGTTTGAAAAACGAAGATCTTTCTCATAAATTAATGATATTGAAAGCCGCTGGTAAGCTTGATGATTATATACAAACGGTAAATCCTTATGAACTTATACGTATTTTTACCATTGCCATTAATCAAGGAAATCAGGAATTATTAGCAATGACCTTATCAAATCCGAGTCACCCTAACCGTGTCAATAAACTTGTTAAAGATATTACATATTTTGGAGTGGTTGACCCTTTAAGACAACCGCCTGAACAGCTAAATGGTCTATTTCTCGTGGATGTACCCGTTCAAGTGGCTATTTATAAGAAAAAAGATGGCAAAGAAAAAAAGGTTATGCATTTTATGATCCGCAAGGAGAGTTTGCCTGATCGTTGGTTTATTGATCAAGATGCAATTTATGAAGACTTGAGGTGAAAATTGTGAATGTTCAAGGAAACCAACCCAGGAGGTGCATTCAATGAGATTAACATGGATTGCCGGACTTTTGCTATTCGTTCAACCAGTGAATATTTCAGAAAGCTTATTGGTAACCCACCAAGGACAAACGATTGCCAGTGTCAACCATGCTGATATTACGATGCCCTACCTGGATGCTCCTATGTTGGACGTGGATAAATACAATCAATTTGTCGAAAAAATAGACCGGCAAGTTTACCAAAAACCTGTAAATGCCACAATGGACAAGCAAGGTAATATTCTACCTGGGCGGGTGGGTTACAAGCTATACCATCAAGCCTTTAAAGAACAATTTCATTCCTTTTTGTACAGTAGTAGATCATACAAACTAGAAGTACCTTTGCTTGCTATTCATCCAAAGGTTGACAGCGAAATACTTGCGGAAATTCGTGAAAAAAAGATAGGTGAATATAGAACCTATTTTAATGTGAACAATAAAAATCGTTCAAATAATATCTCACTTGCTACAGAAGCCATTAATAATTATGTCGTGTTTCCAGGAGAGGTCTTTTCTTTTAACCAAGTTGTTGGCAAGAGGTCAGTAGAAAAAGGATATTTGCTCGCTCGGGTTATCGTTAAAGGAGAGTTTACTGAAGGGATTGGCGGAGGGATTTGCCAGGTTTCATCCACCTTGTTTAATGCTATCGACAATGCAGGGTTGCAAACGGTTCAACGCTATTCCCATACAAGGAGCGTTCCGTATGTTCCATCTGGCCGCGATGCTACAGTAAGCTGGTATGGGCCTGATTTTAGTTTTAAAAACAAATACAATCAACCAATCCTGATCAGGGCTACAATCCAAGGAGGAATGGTGAGTATCATGGTTTACTCTTCAGATATGATCAATTATAAAATACGAAAGATTCCTGATGCTTCAAAGCAGATATCCAAAGAACAAATTATTCGTTCGTAAAAGTACCGTATACGAATGGGGGCACCTTAGGCAAATTTTTTGGTTTATATTATAGAAGAAACTCGTAAAAATTGCCTTTGCTCATTGGAGCAAGGGCTTGTTTAGAGATGGGGGAGGAAACAGCTTTTTCTTTTTCGGGACAGATTACTTGAACAAGCCAATCCATGACCATGCTACAATCATTACAAGCATGGCCATTAATATAAGTTGATGTTTGGGAGACCATTATGGGAAAAATAAAAATAGCTTTACTGCACCTATTGCCCATCGCTGGTGATGTGGAGCATAACCAAAAACTAATTGAACAAGCCATTCATAGTGCATCAAATAAAAATGCCGAATGGATTATAACACCCGAACTATGTGTCAGCGGACTTCAATTCAATCATAAGGTTGGGACTGGATGGATTAACAAGCAACCTGATGCTTGGATGAATAATTTGGGCAGTAAACTAAAGAATTTGAAAAGCACTGTATTTTTGGGCTGCCCTGAAAAAGGCAGTGACGGAGAGTTGTATAATTCTGTGTTTGTCATAGATAAAAAAGGTCATTTAATAGGTAAACAGAGAAAAATCAGTGTTATTGATGATTGGTCAGCTTCAGGGGAAGTATTGGAGCCAATAAAAACAGACAATGTTGAGGTTGGTATTATGATTTGTGCAGACGCATATAACAAAGATATTGCTTGCACCTTATCTGAAAAAGGAGCAGAAATATTACTTGCACCGTCTTCTTGGGGTCCCGGATTACATGGTCCGGAGGGAGAATGGGAACAAAGGTCACTAGAAACAGGGCTGCCCGTAATAGTCTGTAATCGTACTGGCGAAGACGAAACGGTCCGTTTTTGGGATGCAGAAAGCATGATCATAAAAAATGGTGTACCCCTCCTGACTCATAAATCAAAACAATCAGCCATACTTACCTTTGAATGGGATTTACAAAGCATGGATTTACTATCGACTCATTTCGACATCGATTACATATAATGAGAACTACACCAACTCTTGTTGATAAAGGGTGCGCCAGTTTCTTATGGAACGATACATGAGGAGATAACAAATGGATGGTGGTACAGCCACACGGTAACTCCATCGAAAAAAGCCTATCTCTTGTGAGGGTTTTTGATTTGTAAGAGGGAGATAAGGCTAAACAAATGAAAATCCACTTTCAATAATCCTTGAAAAAAATCAAATTATTCACTTTTAGTTTGTAGGCCGCTTTCCTCTGTTGAAGAATGCGGCCTTTTCAACAAATAATTGCAAGCAAATAACAACAATTCTAATTGGGTTTAATACCCTCGGTTCCGATCTACCATTCCACTTAATGGTTGTTCACTTGAAAATCGACTTAAATTTTCTATGAAAAAGCTGCTCACTTCGTTAATCGTACTTGGCCCTGACAGGTGAGAAGTGACAAACATATTCGGCATGGACCAGAAGGCATGTTCTTTTGGCAGCGGTTCTGTCTCAAATACATCGAGGACCGCTCCTTGAAGATGTCCTTCCCGCATGACAGATAATAAATCCCCTTCATCTATCAATGCTCCGCGGCCAACGTTGATAAGGTAAGCGTTGGACTTCATAGCTAAAAGAAGGTCCTGGTTAATGATATGATAAGTGGAATCCGTTAAAGGAAGGGTCAGGACCAAATAATCCAGATCTTTTACAAATTCACCCCATTGATCTGGAGTAAAGTGGAGATCCACGAGTGTTGCTTGTTTTCCACTAAAGCTTAACCCATGCACATTCATATCAAATGCCCGGGCTTTACGTACAAGTTCAGCGCCAATCGATCCAAGTCCAGCCACCCCGATTGTTTTCCCCTTTAGAGTTTCAGAAATGAAAGGATCCCATCTCCGCTCCAATTGCGATTGTCTCATCCGAGGACCGTCTTTCACTATGTCCAAGAGAAACGAAAATACATATTCAGAGATGTAAGCACCAAATTGGTCAATAATTCGAGTTATTGTAATGTTTTGAGGTATTGATTTATCTGCAATCAAATCATTGACCCCGGCTCCCATTGATTGAAACCAGCGAACAGATGAGGCAACTGGTTTACTTAGTAATTGCGTCGGGAAATTCCATCCCAAAATAACTTCAGTGCCTGGTAAATATTTTTCTGCTTCCTCCAAAGTTTTCGCTGTCTTTACCGATGTAAACCCACTATTTCGGATATGATCAGCATAAGCATCGACCTCTGACTGAATAGGACTAAATACAAGAATGTTCGGTTTGTGTGTACCCCCCATTGGCTCTCTCCTTATTGATTCTTTATATATAGTATAAATTCTTTCTCCTGAGTCGTAAAAAAAACAGTGCATTTCTTTCGAGTATGCACTGCTTTTTAAAATTTCTCCAGAATCATTAGTTTTATTTATTTAATAAAATGGCTTCTGCGTTACTAGGCTGCAGAACTATTTGCAGTGCTCTTTCTTCTTCATCGTTTAAAGGGATCAATGGTAAGCGGACACCTCCAACATGTAACCCCCGCATATTTAATGCTGATTTTACTGGTCCCGGGCTTGGTGCAGCAAATAATGCTTTCATGATTGGAAGAAGTGTACGATGTGCAGCGGCAGCGCCAAGGACATCACCATTTTTAAAGCTATTGATCATTTCTTGCATTTCATTACCAATTATGTGTGAAGAAACCGAAACAACGCCTGTTCCACCGATGGCTAAAACCGGTAATGTCAACCCATCATCGCCGCTGTACAAAGTAAAATCACTAGTTGTTTTGCTTATGATTTGTGCCATGGCATCCAAGTCACCGCTTGCTTCTTTTACTGCCACGATATTGTTGATTTTTGAGAGGCTGACAATCGTCTTCACTGACATGTTTACAACACTTCGACCTGGAATATTATAAAGCATTACCGGTAATGATGTTGAATGGGCTATAGCGCTAAAGTGCTGAAATAGTCCTTCTTGAGAAGGCTTGTTATAGTAGGGGGTGACGAGCATGATTCCGTCGACTCCTGCTGCCTCTGCTTGCTTTGTTAAGCTGATGGAAGCTCTCGTGTTATTTGAGCCGGTTCCAGCTATGACTGGAACTCTTCCATCAACAACTTCTACAACAAATTTGAATAAATCTATTTTCTCTTCTTGAGTTAAGGTAGGGGACTCTCCAGTTGTACCAGCTATTACTAATCCATCAGAACCATTAGCAATCAAATGGTTTACTAAAGTTCTCGTAGCATTAAAATCAACCTCTTCATTATGATTGAACGGGGTAACCATTGCGGTTAAAACATGGCCAAAATTCATAACTTCACACCCTTTTGTATAGTTTTTAAAAATATTCAGAGGTGGTTAGGGCCATTCAGGAGTAAACGCAAAAAAGCAACAACGAGGATTCGCTGCTGCAGTAGAAACAATATTTACCAAAAAATGTTTCCGCGCATAAGATAGCCCTCCATATAGTTTCCTATATGACAGTCCTGTATTTATTCAATAGCAGAACCAGCTTCAAGAACATGAGATTCTTTCCGCTTCGGCAAATTCCCCTTTCCACAATAGTCATAGGATCTCATTCTCCTCAAAATGTGTACTAATGGTCTTTGCTCCTCTATCCTCACTTCAAAAAAAATTGAAGTAAGAAAATATTTAATTGATTGTAATATAACAGGGAATCCATTCTGTTGCAAGCCTAATTATAAAGTTTTTTAAGAATGCTAGAAATCTATGGGAATGGCTAGAGTATGGGGGTGGATTCATCTTTATTCGTTATAGGCTGAACAAATATTCAATGGACGAGGGAGTAGTAGACATTACAACTCCCTTTAATGATTCCTTTTCATTTTATCCGATTAAAAATCACTAATAAATGTATTGAGAATTACAGTTGGCCACTAATTTTAATCGGTAATTTCAACTAAGTATTCATGCGTATAAAATCCTACCATTCGTTAATAATATCCATATCTTACAATCAAAGGAGTGAAGTCTATTGAAAGGATATTCATTCTTTAAAAGGCATGGAATTCATAAATCTACAGACTTCAAAAAGCAAGAAAATCATAAATCTACAGACTTCACTGATGTACTCGAACATCTGCAAAAGTCCAAGGACTTCACAAGCTTTACACTCAAATTTGAAAATGAAATATACTGTGTATCTTTTTTCGATACATTAATTGATAAAGATATAATGCATAGAGACCTCCTTCCTTTTTTACATACAAATTCTTCAACTCTGGAGGAGCTTGTACACAACTTGCCAATAGAGGGGCTTGTTTTCACAAAAAATCCTTCTGAACTACAAAGTCAGCTGTTAATGGGTTATATAGCCATAACATTAAATAATCAATCTGATCAAGCAGTTTTAGTTAAAGCAGCAAATAACACTTCGAGGCAAGTTACACTTCCAGAGGTGGAGTTCAGTGTTGTCGGTCCGAAAGAGGCACTGGTCGAATCACTTGATACGAATTTATATTTAATCCGAAAACGGCTTCCAATTGCAGAACTTGCTGTTGAAGAAATTATTGTTGGGAAGTTATCCAAAACAAGAGTAGCTGTGCTTCATATAGAAGGAATTGCAAATAAGGAGAATGTAGAAACCGTCATACAGCGCATATCTGATTTAAGGGTTAACCAAATAATTGATAGCTCCTATATTTCACAAATGATTGAAGATAATAAAAATTCTCCTTTTCCTCAATTTATCGATACGGAACGACCTGATCGATTGGCTGCGGTACTAGGAGAAGGCAAAGTAGTGATCTTGGTGGATGGAGCTCCACATGGCTTACTTGGGCCCTCCACATTCTTTGAATACTTTGCGGCATTCGAAGATTATTTTCTCAACTGGACGATAGCCTCATTCTTTAGGCTTATTCGTTTTTTTGCTGTATTGTTTTCCATCCTAATGACCCCCATATATGTCGCAGTTCTCACTTATCATTATGAGTTGATCCCAAAGGATTTAGTAAGTACGCTTGTAATTTCTCGTAGCGGAATTCCATTTCCACCGATTTTAGAAGCATTAATCTTGGAATTAGCCATCGAACTTCTCAGGGAGGCAGGAGCTAGACTGCCGACTAAAGTAGGTCAAACAATAGGTATCGTAGGTGGTATTGTAATTGGGACGGCATCTGTTGAGGCAGGGCTAACGAGTAATGTACTATTAATTCTTGTTGCATTGTCGGCTCTTGGTTCTTTTACTACACCTGTTTATCAAATGGGTAATACCATTCGCTTAATTCGATTTCCTCTCCTGCTCATGGCTTATTTTTTAGGATTATTGGGTATAGCTATCAGTTTTTGTTTTTTGCTTGTGCATTTACTGAGGATAAGTTCCTTAGGGAGGCCATTTCTTGAACCATTATATCCGCCAAGGATTTATGATATGCGGGATGCCTTGATTCGTTTACCATTTTTTCTTCAGGCTAAACGTCCAATTGAGGTTCAGACGGAAGACACTGTTCGGTTAGAACCCAAGGAAGATTCTAAAGACTAAGTGAGAGTGGAGGTTTCTTACATGAACGATAAAAGTGATCAAATCTCACCATTTCTAGTCTATTTTTTAATCGTTAAAATTCAGATAGGTGTAGGGGTCCTGGGATTTCAAAGGATAATTATTCAATCTGCTGGCCATGATGCTTGGATGGCGGTCATTATAAGCGGTGTAGTCTTTTCATTGGGTATTTGGGGCATGTACAAGCTATTAAATCGCCACGATATGGACTTAATAGGCATACAGAAACGACTTTTTGGAAAGTGGCTTGGCGGTTTACTAAATATCATCTGGATACTGTATTGGCTGATGGTGGGTATTTCTGTTTTAAGATCCTATCTTGAAATCGTTCAATCATGGGTATTCCCCCAAATTAACACATGGATGGTGACCTCCATATTTGCTTTATTAATTTATTATGTGGTTTTAGGTGGGTTTAGAGTGGTCGCCGGTATTTGCTTTTTAGGGATCAGTATCCCTTCTTATTTAATTCTAACTTTTTATTTCCCGCTGGAATTCACACATTTTCGCAACCTATTGCCCATTTGGGATCATTCTCTTAAAGACATGGCCCTTGCATCTAAGCAAATGTCATATAGCTATTTAGGCGTTTCCACTTTAATGATGTATTATCCATTAGTTAAGCATCGTAAAAGTACACAAAAGTGGGCGCAACTAGGAAATCTTACTTCTGTTTTCCTTTATTTATGCGTAACGATCCTGACAATAGGGTATTACAGTGAAGGCCAAATCAGTAGATATATTTGGGCAACATTGTCCTTTTGGGGAATTGTACAAATGCCTTTTGTTGAACGGTTTGAGTACATAGGAATCGCTACATGGATCTTAGTTTTAGTACCTAGTGTATGTCTCTATATGTGGGCTTCTGCAAGAGGGATTTCACAATACTTTAAAATGAAGCAGAAAACAATTTATGCTTTACTATTGATTTTATTGGTTGTGATGACAAATCTGATTAAAGGCAGGGGAATGATTAATCAATTTGTGGATTACATTTCAAATTTAGGTTTGGTTTTGGAAATTCCTTATGTCTTATTTCTGGTTTGTTTATCTACTGTCATGTCAAATAAAAAGGAAGATAAGAAATGAGAGTTTTATTCGCGAAATTGGCCCTGATACTTCTTTTAATTAGTGTTCTCTCAGGCTGCATGGGGGTGGATAGCAAAGTTCTCGATGAAATAAATTTGGCAACAGCCATCGGATATGATTATGTCGATAAGACTCATTTCGAAGCTATCGCTGTAACACCTCTTTATTATCCTGATAAAACCATTAAAAATATTACCTATAGTTCGAAATCATCACTTAGTAAAGACGTGCGAGATGAGATGAATCAGCAATCTGAAAGACCTATCTTTAGTGGGAAATTAGAGGTGGTCTTATACGAAAAAAGGCATGCGAAACAAGGGGTATTCTATCTAATCGATACATTAATCAGAGACCCTTCAATTGGAACTACTTTAAAACTCGGCATTGTCGAAGGAAGTTCAAAGGATGTGTTAAGCCCCCAGTTTGGCAACATAGATAAAGGAATTTATTTATCTAATACAATTGAGCAAAATATAAAAACGGGTATGCTGCCTAGAACTAACCTCCATCTTTTTTTGTATGCTCATTACTCTGAAGGAATGGACCCATTCTTACCTATCGTAAAAGCATTGGATGGGAAAGTTTATATTAAAGGAAATGCCATGTTTAATAGTAAAGGGGAATACGTGTATCAGACTACGAGCCGTGAAAATGTTATTTTCAAAATGCTATATGAAAATACAACAAGCAAGGAAGGGTTCTCTACAAAAATTGAAGGGAGAGAATTTGCTTCCGTCAACAATATAAAAACTAAAAGGTCTTATAAGATTTCAAAGCCGATGACAGATACTCCTATAACGATCGATCTTGAGATAAAGGCACTATTGCGAGAATATACCGGTGATGAAGTAACTCCTAAAATGATTAAAATTATAGAAGATAAAATGTCCAAAGATGTGAAGGAACGCTCGGAAAAATTAGTGAGGAATTTTCAAAAACTACATGTTGATCCCCTGGGGATTGGCGAACAAGTACGCACGAGGACTAGAAGCTGGGATAAGAAAAAATGGGATGAAATTTATACTTCTATCCCGATAAATGTGAATGCTAAAGTTGAAATTTTAGAATCGGGCGTTGTGGAATAGGAGTAAACGGAGTTGCGGTTTATTAGGGAAAATAAAGCGACAGGAGTTCTTCTTAATAGGGAGTTGATTTTTAAAAAATCAGCATCATTTACAGGATGCTTTTTTTTTGTGCTGAAAATTATTTTATAAATTTCCATCTGCAGTCTATGTATCTAATTATTCTAAAAATCCCTTGAAACACCCCTGGATTTTGCTGAAAAAGTAAGAATCAATTTGAGTATTGAGAGTGAAGTCAATGGCAGCCTCCATTTTACGAACCAAATGGTTCGGTGGCACCAGTTGGTCTAAAGTAATCACTTCAAGTTGATCTCGCTGAATAGAATCATGTTTAGAAAGCATCCTCATCACCTCAAGTTTTAAGACTTCTATTTTAAAACAAAAATGACTCCAGGCAAAAATGTTCTATCAAAAAGGTAAGACAAAGTTGATTGGAGCGGGTGTACGAGACTCCTGCTTAGAAAAGCGCGTCTAGGGGAGACCCCGCAGGCGAAAGCCGAGGACCGACCGCACGCGGAAAGCGAGTGCCCTACGTTCCAATCAACGTCCAAATTGTACAAGCCATAAAAATAGACAAACACGATTTTCATCGGGTTTGTCTACAGTCTGAGACAATTAATAAATTAATTGCCTTTTTATACCCTGCTTGGAATAGAGAAGAATATGAAGGAGTCATTCAGAACTCCCTGACCCCCATCTCTCTTAGGGGAGTTTTTAATTTTTTCCCAATCCTCTATAAAGCCTTAAGCATTAAACATCGGTTGCGTTGTAGCGGGACAAATCGTTTTAACGGAACAAATAGATGAAAGGCTAATAGTGAAATTACCCATTGCTCTGTCAGTAACTATCACTTGCCCGGTAACAGCATCAAAACTGCGTAACTCTACAAATATAGGTGTAAATGGTTCAGCGGTTGTAGTGAATCCAATGATTGAACCTATGATGGAAGTCCTTAAAAACTCACTTATTTGTTGTCGGGTCTGACATGCTTGTCCGATTGGCGAAAATCTTTTTTGTTTATGCCCTTTGTCCTTTGCTTTATCACAGCAGGATGACTTATCACAGCAGGATGATTTATCATGGCTGGATGAATCATGACCGCAGAATGGATTGTGACGGCATAAAAAATCATTACTTAAATTCATAAAATATCACTCCTTTTCTACTATATATATGAGATAAAACAAAACATGCTTGTACAAATTTACTAAAATCCCTGCCTTTATCGTATTCGCCCATGAATATTTCTACGTAATATTTCGTGAATCGTAACTGTCTATAAGGCAGTTACAAACAGGAATTATTGTACGTGTTATAGAAAGTCATATTAGGGAGGGATCCATGGATGTCAAACCTTAATAATGAAGAAATGCTAACAGGAGGGAATGTTTCTGAAGTTTATCGTTCAGGAGATACTGTGCGACGGGAATTAAAGCCTGATAGTCCCAAGATTCATAAGCTATTAAAGCATTTGGAGAATAAAGGTTTCAGTTATGCACCAAAGTTTTTAGGTATTGATGAAAAAAGAAGAGAAATATTATCATTTATAGAAGGAGAAGCTGGTAATTATCCTTTAAAGGAATACATGTGGTCAGATGATGTCTTAAGGGAAATAGCGAAAATGCTCCGTCTTTATCATGATTCTGTCAGTGACTTTTCATTTGATGACAGCTGGCAACCGATAGATAACACCCCCCAACAACCTGAGGTGCTATGCCATAATGATTTTGCGATGTACAACATTATTTTTAACCGTAAAAAACCAATGGGTATTATTGATTTTGATGTTGCTGGACCCGGTCCAAGACTTTGGGACATAGCATACACACTTTATACTTGCGTTCCCTTAAGCAGATTTCATCTTTCTGAAGCAGGTGAGAAAGTTTATTACCATTCATTACAGCATGGTACCCGTATAAAACAAAGAATCAGATTGTTCCTTGAATCTTACGGTGAAGGAATAGAAGCAGACTATTTGGAAATGGTATTGCTGCGGTTAGAAGGGTTATGTAAAACAATTACAAGAAAAGCCAGTGAAGGGGACATTGCTTTTCAAAAGATGATAGAGGAAGGGCATCTTGAACATTATCAAAGCGATATTAACTTCATTCGGGAACATGGAAAGGATTGGATGTAAGGGTGGGCTTTTGGTTTCAAACCTACAGCATAGGCGAATAAAACCCCTTGGCCGCCAAGGGGTTTTATTTTGATGGTTTTTTAAAGAGTGATTATGCCAACAATATTATGGATCAAGAATCTTTTTTTACAACAAAATAATAAAAACAAGATATGGAAAAGATTAAAATTAAAAGAAGAAAATTTACTATAGTCAATTTATATTCACCTGTTTCTTAATTTTTTTAGGTTGTATCGGTTCTTTACCGATAACTGGATTTGCTAAAAAGATCATACTAAGCTTTTTATATTCAAATAATAGAAGGGAAATACTCATAAGTGTCAGTACAGAACTAATGCCGAGCGCTGGTATGCCAAAACAGTAATTAAGGATAGTGATATTTACTGTGATAGGCAGGTAAATAAGATTCCCTAATGTTGCTGTTCTTGGAATTAATAATAACAAGGCTGCTGTTAACTCTCCGAATGCTATAAATAAATTATAAGTATGGGAGTAACCAAAGAAATGCCAAGCTAATTGCATAGCAGAGTCCTTGGTGGAATCAAATATAAAATCCCCAGTGGAAAATTGTCCTGGATATATCTTGGCCGTCCCATAGATGAAAAAGGTTAAAGCTAAATACCATCTAAACGCAGTAATCGTACTCATTTTAAGTTTCTTAAGGGAACTTTTCTTATTCATTATTTATCTATCCTACTTTCCATTTTAGTTATTCAATAAATCTGTTTTTTATATCTTGTGTCGGTATCATACAAGCACTTTTTTTACCAAACCAGGTATAACGGTTTTTTGCAATGAAACGGTAACCTTTATCCCGAATCAATTTAGGTATCATCCATAATGGAATGAGGCATTTTATAGGTCCTTTAAGTTTATTTAAAATGTGTAAGATAGCCGTAGATTCAGTGAATATTTGATCCTTATCAATTAAGATAATAGAATCCAACTCTTTATTAGTTAGATTGTGGCTTGCCATAATTGAGCGTGCTAACTCTGATTGAAGAGACAAAAATTTAAATATGCCATTTGGATCCCTTTTTATCACAAATTGGATCCAATGATTACACAAGTTACAAATACCATCAAACATAATTATGGGATGATTGTCTTTTTGGGCTCTCATAACATTTCCTCTCTTTAAGTATTTGTAAATATTATCTATAAAAATTATAATGTGGAAGTTAATAAAGTTCACCTAACAAAATTGTGAGATATGCTAACAATTTTGTCAGGTGAACTTCATATGTTTTAAGCTCTTTTCGTAAAGATTGTTGTTTTTAAAACGAAACTATTTAAGGTTGATTGGAGCGGAAGTGCGAGACTCCTGCGGAGCAGCGGGACAGGTGAGACCCTACAGGCGTTTACGCCGAGGAGGCTCACCGCCCGCCCGCGGAAAGCGAGCATCTGAAGAGGAAATCAACCACACCGCACTACCTGGTAAATAGCAACAAAGTATGTGAAAACAGCCATGTTTTAAGAAGAGTACCTAAATAAAGTCTAATCAACATGATAAATCGAAATCACTACTTTCTTGAATAGGAGAGAAGGGATTATTTGTAAGTGAGTCGAAGTTAATAAAAAGAGAAAGAAAAATTATAAAGAAAGTGGGAGATCTATTGGATACAAAAGAGGTATTGAAGCGATTCGAACAGGTGGCTGCATACTATATTGAAGAGTTAAGTAAATATTCGCTGGATGAGTTTACGAGGAAGCCTTCTGAGGATGAATGGTCATTAGGACAAATGTACAATCATTTAATAAAGAGTACCCTTAGTCTCCATTTGAAAGCCATTGAGCAATGTGTTAATGGCACTACTTCCGATGGCGGTGAAAAAACAGAAATAGGCGAATCGATTTTCAAAGAAGGGACGTTTCCTCCAATCAGGTTAAAAGGTCCGGATACACCGGATTTCACACCGCCAAATCCTACAGGAAAAGAAGAAGTAAAGGAAGGACTGCTTCAAATCGTTGAGAAAATGCAAGAGATCGAGAGAAAGCTCTCTGACATTCCGGCCAGCCAGAAAGTGCAGCACCGGAGAATGGGATATTTAAATGCAAAGGAATATTTTCAGCTAATCGAAATGCACTTCCGTCACCACTTCCGGCAAAAAGAACGTATCGATCAGTTTCTTTTAAAAGTAAGTAAGTAATCTATATTGTTGAAGCATTTATTTGACCGTCAAGATATCAGCAGGAGCCCAGTGAGGGAGTTCCAAAGAGCTGAGAGGGTGCCATTCAAGTTAAACCAAGCAGTTTACAACGAAGGTTGATTATGAAACTGTTGAATGACGAATAGAATTATTCCGTTAAAAGTAACGAAAAAAGCCAATTTCTCAATTTTAATGCTGAGAAATTGGCTTTTTAATATCGGAATTTTCCTTAACGTTATAAATACCTCTTATAGAACTCCCTAGTTTAATAGATAATGCTCGGAAAATCGCTTATTCGCAGGATTCCAAACCACATGGTATAGGCGGAATTTGCTTTGGCTGCTCTTTTTTTGTATGAAAACACAATAGTAAAAAAGCCATGCTAAAATAAACCCTCCATATTCTCATTTTTTTGATGGGGGTAAATGTACTATTTCGTTATTTAACTGGTTATGCAGTTTGTTGTTCAGATGGAGCGATTGTATAGCCTTTCTTTTTTAGGTATTCGATCATTTTTAATTCTTTGTTATTTTGTTTTTCTTCAAGGTAATTTGAACCTAGTTCATGATAGGGTTCTCCTGTTTTTAAGATGTTGTAAGTAATCGTTAATAGTAAATGGGCAGATGCGATTCGTCCCTTCATTTTCCCCTGTCGTTTAGTAATCCTTTTTCGATGTGAAGCAATTCGATTATTTTGCCTTGATGTTGCTAATACACACTCTACGGCCATCGTTTTTAATGCTTTATTTCCTTGTGTGGTTTTACTCGTTTTTTTTTTACCAGCACTTTCGTAATTTCCGGGACTCACACCAGCCCAAGATGCAAGATGTTTAGCCGACTTAAATACGGACATATCAACGCCCATCTCCGCAATAAAAGTAGCTGCGGCAGCTTTGTTCACACCAGGTATACCATCCAATAATTCTACTTCCTTACGATAGGGGGACAGGAGTTGATCGATTTGTTTTTCCAATTCTTCTATGGCTTTTTCTAAATAACTCATATGATCCCAATGGTAACGCAACATATCACGGTGATGACGGCGAATACGACCATTAATTGCATTTGCAATGTCAGTAATACTTGCTTTTGTTCGCCAATCCACCATTTTTCGGAGACCATCGGTCTCTATTTTTTCGCCGTTTAGAATCGCTTCAAGGATACGGCGTCCCGATACACCAAAAATGTCTGATAATACGGATGTTAGCTTGATATTAGCATCTTGAAGAATTTTGTGAATGCGATTCTGCTCTGAAGTGCGATGATGAATCAATTTTTTTCGATAACGAGTAAGATCTCGTAAATCACGAATATTTTCTGGTGGAACAAAATTGCTTTCAATAAGTCCGCATCTTAAAAGCTTGGCAAGCCATTCGGCATCTTTCACATCAGTTTTACGCCCTGGAACATTTTTGACATGTCTGGCATTGGCAAGAACAAGGTGAAAAGAATCTTCGAGTATATTCCATATTGGTTTCCAGTAGACTCCAGTACTTTCCATCACAACATCGGATACCTGAAGGGTAGCGAGCCAATCACTTAAAGCCAAGAGTCCCGTTGTTGTAGTTGAAAAAGTTTCAATAGAGGTTTTTGGCTTTTTATCTAATGGACCAAATAACACACAGGCTACTACTGTTTCTTGGTGTACATCTAAGCCAGCACACCGTTCAATCATTGCTTCCATAGGAGAATCACCTCAAAAAAAGATTAACAATACATATGACAGGAGAGTTGTTACAAAAATTTTTGTATACGTACTAGTAGCACACTAAATGGTTCTTCAAACCTGTCACAACCAGTTTCTTATACAGGGTATCTTCCTTAAGATCCACCAAAAAAAGTTCAGCCTGGTTGTATTGTTATCATCCATTATCGTCAAGGGGTTAATGGGTTAGACTCTATTTTTGAGTTTGGATTTTCGTAGTAGATGGTGGCGGCGAGGTTGGCCGCCATAGAAGTTTCTTATGGAGCTAAAGGTGAATTTTAATAAGTAAAAGTTATTCTTTATAATGAATTAGAAATAAAAATATTGATATTTGATTCAATAGAAGGAAGGTTTTTGTATTGGATATTGAAAAATATAATTTGGTTAATCAAAATAATTGTAAAAAACCTAATTATAAAATAGATGATAAAGAAATATATTTTGATATTTATGTTAGCCCTGATAAAGAAGTGTGTATCATAGGCAGTTTAGACAACAATTATATTTGTTGGACTTCGATTACCATTCTTGATGAAAGTGATTTGATTGTTACGATTATCGATTACATATTGAAACGTAAACCTGTTATGGTTTCGAGTATCTCTTGCGCATTAGGATTTCGTTACGAGGAAGTAATGAAATGGCATAAATTTCGCATTTCCAAAAAACTGTATAGTGATGGTGAGTATCGTTACTACTCACAAGCCAGTCCTGCCTATTTAGGAGATAACGAAATGTATCTTGCTAAATATATGTCAGGGGAAATAAACAGATTTTATTATTTGGAGTTATCGAAGTGTAAATATCGCTTTATGGATAGCTATTATTTTAAAATATTAGAAGGTTATAAAAAACTAGTGGTCCCCACATCCAAATAAGCCCTTCTCTAAATTGAGAGGGGCATTTTTTTGTTGAAGCTCTGTTAAAGGTGTTGTTGAATTTCTTATTAAACTAAAGGGGAGTGGTCTTAAAATGCTTGGAGGACCACAAGTAGATTCAATGCTTCCATCTATAAGAATAAATAAGAAAATGAAACCTAATGACTGTTGTGTAAGGGAGCATTGTTTTAACATTCAATATAATTATCTTGGACCTTGACTAAAAATTCAGGGCTTTCTTTTATGGATAGCCTAAAAACGCTTTCAAAAGTGATAATCTATGTTTGGGTATTTTAACATTAATCTCGTTAAGAATATAAAAATTTAGCTACCTATATCTTAATTTGTCTACAGGCTTTTATCATTTATAGAAAGTTCTGTGATAAATTAAGACAAGGGACACATGATTCCTTTTTTACATTGCAGATAATTGATAAACCATCACCCCAAATCGCTTTAAATATTCAGAATTTTATAATTTTTATATTGAAACTCAGAAATTTGCATGCTATAATTTGAAATAGAAATGGTATATACCATTATATTTTTTCTGCTAAATGGTATATACCATTAATAATTTACTTAATCCATTACAAATTATTAGGGAGAGTGCTAAATGCTAAAATTTAATCACCAGAACTATTTAAAAGTAACAAATGGAGCAGTTTTATTAAGAGAAGGAATAGAGAAGAAGATGGATGAAGTTTCAAAAAAAGAATTTAAAAATTTATTCCTTATTGGATCCGGTGGTTCTATTGCGATTATGTATCCATTTGAATATATATGGAATTCTACTTCAACTATTCCAGCTTATGCCGAAATTGCTTCTGAGTTTATGTTACAAAGCCATAAACAATTTAATGAAAACTCAGTTGTTATTCTCTCTTCTCTATCAGGCACGACAGAAGAAACTGTTAAAGCAGCCCAATATTGTAAGGAAAGAGGAGCCACTACCATTGGTTTAGTAGGAGAAATGGGAACGCCATTGGCCAACATCGTAGACTATCCAATAGCTAACTATGCGGAAAATGATTATGCTGCAGATTCAATAAACCTTCAAATGTATATGGTTATCTTTAGACTAATGCATAATAATGGCGAATTCGCGAAGTACGAACAATTTGTATCAGAGTTAGAAAAAATGCCTGAAAATTTAATTTCAGTAAAAGAACAGGCGGAAGAAAAAGCTAAAGATTTCGCAAATAAATATAAAGATGAAGATTACCATATGTTAATTGGTTCAGGAACAGCTTGGGGACGAACCTATGCATATAGTATGTGCGTATTGGAAGAGATGCAATGGATTCGTACAAAATCCGTCCATGCAGCAGAGTTCTTCCACGGAACGATTGAGTTGGTTGAAAGAGACACCAGTATCATTTTGTTAAAAGGGGAAGATGCAACGAGACCTTTAGCAGATAGAGTCGAGCGATTTGCTGAGAAATATACAGATAAGCTTACGATTTTTGATACTAAAGATTATGTGCTTGAAGGAATTAGTCCGGAATTCCGCCAATATTTCCCTCCGCTAGTTTTAGGAAGTTTACTACAACGAGTGAGCGTTCATCTAGAAGATAAACGGAATCATTCATTAGATAAGAGAAGGTATTATCGTACTGTAGCTTATTAAGAAGTAGTTAAACTTGAGGAGGATACAGGAAGTAAGCATTCTCCTCAAGTAAGGCTTCTAAGCCACAGGTTGTAGTAATTAAAACGTAAGTTAATTACTACATACGTCAATACTTTTCTGGAAATTTGAGATTTTAAGCGTATGAATAGATATGTCTGATGAAAGAAAGTTTTTGGAAAAGTATTGATGGTAAAATAATTTTCCTTTTAACCTCCATTCATTAGACCTGGATCATAATTAAGTTAGAGATAATGAGAAGTTAGCAGAAGGTTCTCCGTGAGAGAGTTGAAAGGATGTTTTAATGTGGCTCGTAAGTATCAAATTACTTATGAACTATCAGGAATTACATTAGGTTGTTTCCTATTTGCTTTTGGAACCAATTGCTTGCTAACTCCTTCCAGTTTATTAGCAGGAGGACTAGGCGGAGTTTGTGCAATTTTTTATCATCTATTTGAATGGCCAATGGGAATACAATATTTTGTTTATAATATCCCATTACTGTTTTTAGGCTATATTCATGTGGGTAAAAAATTTATAATTTATACTGTATTTTCGGTCATAGTATCCTCTCTTTTTTTAGAATGGATTCCAGTCCGCTTAATATGGACTAAAGATATATTATTGTGTTGTATTTACGGAGCGATTATTTCGGGGAGTGGAGCAGCCATTATTCTTCGTCTGGGAGGGTCAGTGGGAGGGCTAGATATACTTTCCCGTGTTATAGCGAAATACACGAATTTTTCTATAGGGAAATCTGGATTAATTTTTAGCGCTTCCATTGTAACGATCTCCGCTCTAATTTTTGATATTCAGTTAGCTATGTATACAATCCTATCGTTTTTCGTGGGGACTAAAACATATGATGCCATTCTAAATATCGCAGAGAAAAATGTGATAATTATTGTTACAAACGAGGGGGAAGAACTAGCTTCATTGTTGACAGCAAAGTTAAACAGAGAAGTGAATTCATGGAAGGACATATGTGTATACAGCGAAAAGAAAAAAACGGTATTGCTATGTTTGATTATTGAATTAGAGTGGATGGAAGTAACACATGCAGTAAAGAGTATTGATCCAGGAGCCGTTATTTTATCATTACCAACCAAGAAAACGTTTGGGAAGTTTAATCTGAAGTGGTAGGCTAGATAAATTTTCATTTGGTATATACCATTTTGTTTTTTCTGTGGTATGATAGGCCTACCTTTATAATTTCTTGAATTTTCAATATTATCTAATAATAATGATTTCAGGTCATATGAAGTCAAAATGTAGGAAAATCTTTAATATAGGGGGAGCTTTTAATGAAAAGAATTCTAATAGCATGTGTGACTCTCATTTTACTCATGGGGGTAGTGGGATGTGGCAAGAACACATCAACTAGTGGGGAAGCTTCAACAAAGGATAAGGAAATTAAAGTAATAACTACAGCTGGTGGATATCCATTTAATGCAACAAATCCAAAAACTAATGAAATTGAAGGGTTTATTATTGAAATCGTTAAAGAAGTAGCTAAGAGATCAGATGAGAAAATTCAAATATCAACCGGAGAATGGAATGCGCTTATTCCTTCCTTGAAGTCAGGTAAGGCAGATATGATTGCCGATGCTATGTATATTACTGACGTAAGAAAAAAACAAATTAACTTTACGGACCCTGTTTTTGGTTTTGGTGAAGGTCTTATTGTACCGGAAGGTGACACAAAAACTAAATCGCTTAAAGACTTAAAAGGAAAAGTAATTGGTGTTCAAATGGGCACCTCATTCAAAGACATGCTACAAAAGGAAAATAAATCATTAAACATTGAAGTGAAGACTTACCAAACGTTATCTGACCTGCTAAAAGATATTCAAACTAATCGTATAGATGCAGCGTTGGCAGATGCCCCTACCTTTAGTTATTTTAAAGCTAAGAATCCTGATATGAAGTATCGAATTGTTGATGGATATGTTCCTTCTCTCACTGGGGAAGTTGGGATAGGAGTATCAAAAGATCACCCTGAACTATTAAAAAAATTCAATAAAGCCATTCAAGAAATGAAAGAAGATGGCACCCTTAAAGATATTTACAAAAAATGGGGCGTAGAGTGGGACTTTAATTAATGAAGAGGGCGGGGACTGTAAATGAATGATTTTTTCTCAAATGCTATAGAATTTGCACCCAGATTTCTAGAAGGTACCGTTATTACTATTGAATTAACCGTAATATCCTTGATTCTCTCTCTTATTATTGGTTTAGCAGTTGCTCTTGGTAAAATAACACCTAATAAATTTATAAATAAAGTATGTGGTATTTATATCAGCATAGTAAGAGGAACGCCCCTCTTAGTACAAATGATGTATGTTTACTTTGTTTTCCCGGATTTGGGGCTTTCATTAAGTGCTTTCCAAGCGGCTATTGTGGCACTTTCTATTAATGAAAGCGCCTACTTAGCTGAAACGTTTCGGGCAGGTATTAAATCAATCCCTAAGGGGCAAATGGAAGCAGCAAAGGCAATTGGAATGAATTACTCTCTTTCGATGCGTAGGATTGTCCTCCCTCAAGCAATTCGAAATGTGATTCCTGCCATCGGAAATTCAGCTATTGTATTGATTAAAAACTCTTCATTAGCAGCGGTCATTACTGTGACAGAGTTAATGCATGAAGGAAATTTGTTAGCGTCATCAACTTATCAAAACATACAGATATTCACGATGATTGCGATCATTTATTGGGTTTTACATTATCCACTTGCCATTCTTGTAGATTATCTAGAAAAGCGAGGTAATAAAAATAATGTTACAATTAGCCAATCTTAAAAAATCCTTTAATGAAAAGCAGGTTATCAAAGGGATTGACCTATCAGTAAGAAAAGGTGAAGTAGTGGTTATCGTTGGACCAAGTGGTAGTGGAAAAAGTACGCTTTTAAGAATGATGAACGCTCTCGAGTATCCTACTGAAGGAGATATTAAGCTAGAAGGGGAGTCCATTCTCTATAAAGACATAAATGGAAAGCCTATTTCACGAAATGAAAAGGAGCTAAGTAAATCTCGAGCTGAAATTGGAATGGTATTTCAAGGTTTTCATTTATTCGCACACAAAACTGTACTTGAGAACATTATTGAAGGGCCTATTCATGTAAGAAAAATCAAAAAAGAGAAAGCCATTCAGGAAGCTGAATATCTATTAAAGAAAGTCGGCTTGCTAGATAAACGCGACCAGTTTCCACATTCTCTTTCCGGTGGGCAGCAACAACGAATTGCCATTGCAAGAGCGTTAGCTATGAAGCCTAAAATGTTGCTTTTTGATGAACCAACTTCCGCTCTAGATCCTGAATTAGTGGGTGAAGTTCTTATAGTAATGAAGGAATTAGCATTGGAGGGCATGACAATGGCAGTAGTCACACATGAAATGGGCTTTGCTCGTGAAGTTGGTGACCGTGTCATATTTATTGATCAGGGAGTAATTGTTCAAGATGCTCCACCAGAAAGGTTCTTTCACTCTACGAATGGAAATGAACGCATCAGAAAATTTTTGAGTACTATATCAAGAAATGCCGTTTGATACTGAAAATAAACTTGAAGATAAAAAGGGTCTTTTAGATTGATTATAGAGTTAGGAAAAGTAAGATAACTTTAAATTAAATAATAGATTCTTCACTTTAATTGGAATTAATTTACTTATTAGATGAAATGTATATGTTGAGGTGAAGGGAAATGAAGATAGTAGGGGTAGGGGACAATGTAGTTGATTATTATCAAGACCGTGGTGAAATTTATCCAGGCGGAAACGCTCTAAATATAGCTGTTTTATGTAAAAGGTATGGTGTGGAACAAAGCTCATATATTGGAGTTATCGGAAACGATATAGCGGCTGAGCATATTGTAAATAGCTTGAAAGCTGAAGGTGTTGATATCTCTAGGATTAGAAAAGCATATGGACCAAATGGGGAATCGGTTATCTCTCTTAACGAAAATAACGACCGCACGTTTGTCGGATCAAATAATGGAGGGGTACAAGGCCTAATAAAATTAAATTTTGATGAAAACGATCTTAACTATATTTCAACTCATGATCTTATGCATACAAGCTTGTATAGCCATATAGAACAAGATTTATATAAGCTATCGAAAAAAATATCCATTTCTTTTGATTTTTCTTCACGACATGAAGAAACATATCTTAAAGAGGTTTGCCCGTATCTTGATTATGGTTTCTTTTCAGGAAGTGAATTAAACGACTCACAGTGTATTGAATTAATGCATTACGCAAAAAATTTAGGAACTAAAATCATTGGAGTTACAAGAGGAGAAAAAGGTGCTTTATTTTTAGTGGATGACCAAGTTTATAAGCAACCTATTGTGGAAGCTAAAGTGATAGACACCCTGGGAGCAGGTGATTCCTTCATTTCCATGTTTTTGGTACATTATCATCAACATCATAATGTCACTGAAGCATTGAACAAGGCAGCAATAGCAGCCGCAAAAAACTGTGAAAGCTATGGTGCATTTGGATATGGATTAAGTAAAAAAACGAACCTTTCCAAAGACTTGGTATGATTCTTTAAAGTGCATTTAACTATAAGGGGCGGGAACTTTTATATTTGAGTCCGCCTCTTATTGTATTTTATACGTACAATCATTAGATAGTTTACACAAATCTAACGTCCCAAACAGAGTTCTATTATTCATTTTGAAGGGTTATTCATTGAAATTATTGAATCCTTATTATAAAAGTTAATAAATTTATGTATAACAAGAAAATAGGATTTTATAACATATTAAAAGGTACACATTAAGTTGTTATGAGCTCTTAAAATGTACTTCATTATGGCATTATGTATAGGTAGTAAATCACTACTTATGTAAATGTGTGCGTGTATAAATCGAAATAAATTAAGGATGATGTAGAATATGGAAAAAGAAATTGATGGAATTCCTTATTATCAAAAACTAAAAACAATGTTTATAGAGGAAATTAAAACTGGGAACCTTAAGTATGGTGACAAGATCCCTTCAGAGCGAGTGTTAGCTGAAAAGTTCAAAATAAGTAGAATGACAGCCCGACACGCGCTTTCTACCTTGGAAAGAGAAGGGTTTGTTGAACGAAGAGTGGGGGTAGGTACGTTCATTTCGAATCGTAAAATTCAATGGAACTTTATTACTGTAAATAGTTTTACAAAAGGGATGGAAGATAAAGGTTTAAAGCCCTCTACCGAGACAATATTTGCAAAACTAGAGACAGCAGATGAATTTCTGGCCAATAAATTAAATATCTCTACGGGGGAAGAGATTTTTTCTCTAAAAAGATTAAGAATTGTTGATAATATCCCTGTTGCTATAGAATTAAGTCAAATCCCATACAAATTTTGCTCACAAATAGAAGAGTATATATCCACCAAGGTATCCTTGTACAAGGTATTGGATGAATTTTATGGATTAAAATTAGCAAAGCAAAAACAGTATATGCGAATATCTTTGTCGGATCCGATTGAAAGTAAATTACTCAAAATAGGAAATGAGAACCCTTGTCTATCAATTAAAGGCATCACTTATGATTCTTTCGAAAGACCTATCGAATATTATCAAATATTAGCAAGAGGAGATCTTGTTGAATTTTACTCAGAACCTACTAATCCCCTGTGAAAATAAGTTCTAAATGCTTTTATATATTTATAAATTTTCTATGCACTTATTCCGTAATTAACCAAAACCACCACAACTTCCATATATAAGTTGTGGTGGTTTTGATAAGGAAAGGAAAAAAGGAAAATCTGTTCGTGACCGCAATATCTAGGTATAATTAGACATTTTCTCCGTGTTTTAATGGAGCAATCATCATGGCAGGCTTTTCAACTTCAGTTATCAATTTATTTGTACATTACCTAAAGACGATGCAACATGTTGATAAGAAAGAGGGGAGAGTGAAAAATAACTCATCCATGCGTAAAATATCTATTTTAGCATGGATAGTGGACTATAAAACTTATTACCATTATTTTAATAAATGAAGAAATTCGTCATTCAAAATTAATCATCTTCAATTCCTTAATCAACTATCGGGGCAGGTTAGTCATAATGAACGAAAACGGCACCCATCGCTTAACGTAGATTGCACTTGGTCATAATGTTACTACCAAAAATAAAAAACCAAGTGTAGAGCTACACACGAAAAGGAGCCTATATTATGAAGGATGTTCAAAAATTTGTTGGTTTAGACGTATCTAAAGATTCAATTGCTGTTGCGGTTGCTGATTCTGGTCGTGGTGAACCTAGATTTCATGGAACTATTCAAAATAAACCAGAGGATATTCGCAGGGAAACCTGAAAGCCTATTAGTATGTTATGAAGCAGGATCTTCTGGGTATGGAATTTATCGATTTCTTCTATCTATGGACATTGATTGTATGGTTGTCGCACCCTCCCTTATTCCAAAGCGAACGGGCGATCGTGTGAAAACAGATAAAAGAGATTCTATTAGATTAGCTCAGCTACTTCGCGCTGGAGAGCTTACTTCTGTATGGGTTCCAGATGAAAATCATGAAGCATAGTAGAACTCTGTTGGTCTTATCGCCATCGACCATCTCCTAAAGGTGAATTGCTTAAACGTCAAGAAGGTCAAGATCCAGAGGCAAAAACGTATAGCTTGGAAAGCTCAACACCGTCTTCATATGAAATATCATCGCATCTCTGCTAAAGGAAAAGGTGGAAAAGTAGCTGTTGTTTCAGTAGCCAGAGAATTACTTGGTTTTATTTGGGCTATCGGTTGTGCCATTGAGGATAAGCAAGTAAGTGTATCGAATGTTGCTTAAGCAGATCGAAAGTAAGATTATGTAATAAATGATTTTATCGAATCATAATTTTGTGATTTAGAATTGAAGATTTGGCTCGAAGGCAAACCCCCGGGAAGGAGAACCCTCATGTGCAACTATGCACTAGGTCTAGGTACTGAACGTGCGCCGTTAGTCCGAGGCAGCTCCGTGACGGATGGAGTGAAATGTGGTAACCAACCCACGCATATCAGTTTGTATACCACCGTCAACGTTTTTGCCTTCGTGCCAAGTTTTTAAGGTTATCCTTGTTCAACTTTTAGAATTGTATCCATTTCGATTTAGCTTATCAAGGGAAAGTGCGCCCTTGACAAGCTAAATCCGAAAGGATATTTGGTTTATAAGTTGAACAAGGAATAACTCTATTCATAGCTGAATGAAACACCATTTAAAAACATTCGGTTGTGGTGGGTTGACAGTTTCGTTCATATCAGTTGCATAAGGCATACGTTAGAGTACTGCAAAGCTACGCTTAAAAAAATTGTGTCATTTACCTATGTGGAACATAACTTAATGTAAGTAACCCTCCTTATAAGGAGTAATTGTATGTCTCGTGTTACTGGCGATTGTGGGGGATTTGATGAAGGTTCTGCCTAGTAATCGCTTATGCGGGTGTTTATGGTTATAGCGCTGGATTTGCCACAGCCTACGGAAATAGTGCATTCTAAAAAAACGAACTCATGTTGTAGATGTTTTTTAAAGGAGTAGTTAGAGTGTCGCCTTTTGAGACACCAAGAGGGTCTTGGTGCAGTGATCTGTCAACTCTTTATCATCCCTTCGGTTCGGTACCGTTGACAGAGGCCATATTTAGCTCATTCTTAAATAAGAAGAGAACGGATAAAGTTTGATTGCAAGAAAGTGTATTACCAAAAACCCTTGAACATAAGTTTTAATTTGAACTTTTCTAACATTGTTGAATGAGGGAGCAATTGTATGAATAACACCTATTCAAAGTCAGAACAAAATGAACAATCGCCAATAAGTCCTAGTCTCAGACTTGGGCTAACAGCTGCTATTCTTACCACTATTGCAGACGGTATGGCAGCCTTAGCAATTTTAACTGCTATGGATGAAGCAATCATTGATTCAGAAAAAGAAAAACAAGATCAAAAAGAATTAGATGAGAAGCTTGAAAATATGCAACAGCAAATCGATAAATTAACAAATGTATTAACAAAAAGAGGGGTGAGAATAAAGTAAATTATCATTGTGTATATTCTTCTTCAAATGTAAAAATTACGACAGTTCAACACCGCCAAAATTCCCCTTAAAGAAGTAGGTTCAACTAAAGGGAAATTTTATAGTTGAATACTAATGTTTGGTCTTTGTTCAACAATCGGGCTATTTAATAAAACAAGTGGATTTTAGCTAATATGACCTGAATGATAAGTACATTCCCTTACCAAGTGCATAGGGTAATTTTATAAACTGTAAAGGAATTGAGAAAAATGTACTATGTTCCCTATATGTATCCGTATCAATATCTTGATTATGTTAATGTACCAATGTATAACTATGGAAGACCGTCAGTTTACTGGAATTTTCCTAATGAGTTAGAGTATGCAAACAGATATGATTCTTTTCGCTCTTCCAACAGTAATGGAAGTGTTTTTTTAACAGATTATGGACCAAATCCATTTGTCGTTAATATCAATGAAGCAACGAAGCAAAACAATACCTATCGCACTGCTTTATGGACAGGAACACATTCACAAGTTACTTTGATGAGTCTGAACGTTGGCGAAGATATCGGTTTGGAAATACATCCTAATGTTGACCAATTCTTACGCATTGAACAAGGCCAGGGCATTGTTCAAATGGGCACGAATAAAGAAAATTTAAACTTTGAAAGAAATGTCTATGATGATTCTGCAATAATGATACCTGCTGGTACATGGCATAATCTAATCAATACAGGTAATATTCCTCTTAAACTTTACGCAATATATGCTCCTCCTAACCATCCATTTGGTACTGTTCATGTTACCAAAGCAGATGCATTTGCTGCGGAAGACGGTAATGGCAATGGAAAAACAGTTGGCAGGACTCCCGATGAATGGATACAGCACACGGAATTTTTGGTAAAGGAAGGATTAGAGGATGTTAAAAGAGGAATAAATTCTACACACATTCTTCAAGAATTTATTCTAATGGGAGTTCTTGTAGGGAAAGGGTATTCTCCTGAAAGAGCATATGAAACAGTAGAAGAATGGGAACGTACAGGAGAATCCAAACTTCTTCAGCAAAGCAAAAATATGTAGAAATAGAGTGAAAACTATCATGATTGCAAGCTGAGGACAGTTCCCTTAGCCCTTTTAAAGACCACGAGTAGAATCAGAATTATCATGGTGAACCGATCACAAATAGAAATTGTTATTAATAATGAATATATCGAAAAGTTAATATGAAATATACTAATATTGAGGACAGGGAAACCTGTCTTTTTCTTATATATCAAGAAAGCGGTTAATACAATGTGAAATAAATAAAAAAATCAAGGATATAATATGACTAACAATAGATAAAATCGGGGTGGGAAAATGCCTGAACATATCGAAGTAATTTTGAGGTCAATTACCTCTTTCAGTTTATTACTAATTGGAACAAAAATATTAGGTAAACAAACAATATCTCAAATGACAATGTTTGATTTTGTTGCAACAATTTCTCTAGGAGCTATTGCAGCGAATTTAGCCTTCAATACTTCTATTAAGGTACATCATACAATTATTGCATTTACTATATATATAGCAATTATTTTCCTGATGGCACTTATTTCATTAAAAAATAGCAAAGGAAGAAAATTTCTGGCTGGAGATCCCACAATTGTGATGCAAAATGGAAAAATATTAGAAGGAAACATGAATAAAATGCGATATACATTGGATTATTTAAATCAACAACTAAGGGAAAGGGATATTTTTAACATTGAAGAGGTTCTATTTGCCATAGTTGAAACAAATGGAACGTTAACAGTACTAAAAAAGCCGCAATTTAGGAATGTTACAAAACAGGATTTGATGATTGCAGTAATGCCTGAACAGAAGTTACCTATTGAACTTATTATGGATGGAGAAATAATTAAAGAGAATTTAGAACAAAATAATATAACGTTTTCATGGTTAGAATCAGAGTTAATAAAACGTAATTTATTAAAACATGATGTTGTTTATGCAGTACTGGCTGCCAATGGTAATTTGTATGTTGATACAGTTAGGGATCATATTCATTCCCCTATTGATAAAGAATAATTATTAATAGGGATGACGGAATCGTGTGAGAATAAAAATATTTCTAGAAGGACTCTTTCAAAGCGCTGGTCTTGTATTTTATTTATTGTAACTATTTCAAAATCCCTCAATTATTCTCTCCCAGTACTATTTGATGGTTAGAAGAAACTAACAAATTATTGTTTAATAACGACTCTATTTTTAAGTACTGTTGAAAATACTCACAAGTATATTATCGTTGGATTTTTGTTGTGATTTATCTGTTAAGAAGTAGCATCACAGAGTTTGTGTCAACTCTACAATAAATCTTATAGAACTAACGGGTGCTTTACTTCCATAAGGGAGTTGCTTCAGCAGCTCTTTTCCTTATGAGCTAAAGGGACAGGCTTACAGAAGGGAATATGTGGATATCACCAAATTATATGTTTATATAAAGCTGTAAGATACAAAAATTCAAGGAGGCAATCGTATGGAAAGAACTATACTTTATACAATAGAACCCCCTGAAAATTTTAAGCAATTACTAACCTTATATGAATCGGATGGAATTCACTTAAATTAACAGTTAATGATTTGAAACAAATGTGCAATCAAAGTTGGTATGCAATTTATGCTTTTGATGAACAACAGTTAGTGGGTATGGGACGTGTTATTTCCGATGGTGTGATTACTGGAATTGTATGTGGAGTGTGTGTACTACCAAACTACCAGTCCAAAGGAATTGGCAAAGAAATGTTGAATCGAATAATTGAACATTGTGAGCAAAATCGAGTAATTCCTCAACTTATGTGTGTAGAAAGTTTGAAATCATATTATGAAACCTTTGGATATGAGAAGTTTACCATTGGAATGACAAAGAATATAAATCGTTAAATTTAATTTGCTGTCTAATTAACGTATGTTTAGTTAAATAAGGAAGGTTGCTTCGGCAACTTTTTTCACTAACGGGTGCGTTCGTATTATAAGGTTGACCAGTAAAAATTACTGGTTGACCTTTTTTTAATAGAATCTATTATATCAGTAGCCAGGGTAGGACGTACGGGTGCGTGGGACTTGATCCCGTGAACTAAACTGTTCGCCCCCTACTTGTAGAAACATGTTTGAGGCTGGTTGGGACGTGGATCTCGTATAACAAGCGAAGCTATGACACTACATGGAGGACTAGGGGTACTGGTAAATAAGTGGAGGAGGAAAAAGCAATGAATCCAGTTGTTGGTCTGGATGTAGCAAAAGGAGAGAGCCAAGTTCAGGCATTTTTAGATCAATCTAAACCGTATGGGAAGAGCTTTTCAATGAAGCATATCAAAGAGGAATTAGATCATTTATTAGACTTTTTAAAAGAGATTGAAGTGGTGACAGGGCAGATGCCTATGGTCATTTTAGAATCTACAGGGCATTACCATACTCCTGTTATTCAATACTTGGAGGAACAAGGGATTCTATATATCTTACTAAATCCGATTATTTCTTATCAGGCAAAGAAGACCAGTTTACGAAAGGTAAAAACAGACGCAATCGATGCGTACCAGTTGTGTGTGCTGTATTACAAAGAGGATTTTGAACCTCATAAAATTAGAGGAATTCAGCTTTTAGACCTTCGGAATTTGTCCAGACAACAGGAAATCGTAACGAATATGTATGTGGAAGCTAAACTTCAGTTTCACACCATTTTAGATCAAGTGTTTCCTGAATACCGGAAGGTTTTTGGGGATCTATATTCGAAGGTTTCTTTATTGATGTTAAAGGAATATCCTACTTCAGAGGCTGTATTAACAGCCGGAGAAAGTAGACTAGCAGAGAGTGTTATAGAGTTCTGTCCTAGCCGATCCGGTCAATGGGCATGGGGAAAAGCAAAAAAAATAATGGACTCCGCATCTCGGAATCCATTTCAAAAAAACGTGTATGAAAGTCACGTAATCAATCTTCGTATGTATATTGAGTTGCTTTTTCATTACCAGGGACACCTTTCTGATTTGGAAGATCGTATAGTGGCCCTGGCAAATGAACTGGAAGAATATAAGATCATCCAATCGATACCCGGTATCGGTGAAAAAATCGCAGCCACGATTATCTCTGAAATTGGTGAAATCGATCGGTTTAATCATCCGAAAAAACTGGTTGCCTTCGCTGGAGTAGATCCAAGTGTTCACTCATCGGGTAAGTTTACAGCAACCATTAATCGTATTACAAAAAGAGGTTCGAGCAGACTACGTCATTCTCTGTATCTTGCCGTACTATGCGGCATAAGAAGTTCAAGGAACAAAAAGCTTAAAGCATTCTATGATAAGAAAAAATCAGAAGGAAAACCTGCCAAAGTGTCAATCGTTGCCTGTATGAATAAGTTGCTTCATTGGATTTACGCTTTATTAAAGAGAAAAGAAATGTTCCTAGATTTAGCCTAATTAACGGTTTTGTGAAACAGAGAAAAATCCTTCCAAAAGGGTTTTGGAGGGTTATTTGTCATGAACAAAAATAGTATATCATAAGGGAAAAGAAAATTTCAGAGAAAGATATTGACATCCTATTAGCTGGTTTAGATGAAGATCGGAGCTGTTTTTAAGGCAGCTTTCTCTATGCATTTAAGGTGGGAAGATAATCCTGTAACAAAAAAATACATATATAACGATATTTGGTAAAAGAGGAGAAGGGTGCTTTAATCATCTTGGTTATTTGTTTCTTTTCTGGAATTATGGCACAAGTGATTGACCCTGGAATAACAACTTTTCGTGTATTGATGATATGTGGAATCATTATATCTTTCTCTTAGGGAGAAAGGACTTTGGAGAAAATCATCTTTAGGTCTTAATATATTTGTTGGTTTAGTTTACTTTATGGCTGTTGAATTAATGAGAATAATATTCCAGGGGAACGGATTTTAAATTGTTTATTCAACAAACAGGTGCGTACTTCATTACCAGGAGCTGATCAACAGCTCCTTTTTCTTATGGGGATACCCTATAGTTCTCACATGTCACTGCAAAATTCTATATACTAAAATTAATTAAACTAGAATACACGAAGAACCTTTAAATAGTAGTTTAATACGAGGAGGAGATATCATGCTTATTACGGAACGGCATCAATTAATTCTAAAGCTATTAAAAGAAAAGGGGAATGTTAAGATTCATGAGCTAGTAGAATTAACAAATACTTCAGAATCTACTTTGCGTCGTGATCTAGATCAATTAGAAAAGCAGAACTACTTAAAACGTGTACATGGTGGAGCTTCACTTTTACATAGTAAACGAGACGAACCAAGTGTGTTTGAGAAAATAACGCAGAACCTTGAGGAAAAAGCTAAGATAGCAAAATATGCGGCAGAACTAATTTTGGACGGCGACTGTGTTTATCTTGATGCTGGAACAACAACGTATCAGATGATCAAACATTTAAGACAAAAAGATATCGTTGTCATTACAAACGGAATTGATCATTTAGATGCATTACTTGAAAATGAAATATGTACATATTTTATTGGTGGGTTTGTTAAAAAGATTACCAAAGCAACAGTTGGACGTTATGCATACGAAAGTATAAAAAAATACAGATTTGATAAGTGTTTCATGGGTGCGAACGCTATTCATTATAATTTTGGATTGACTACCCCAGATCCAGAAGAGGCGCAAATAAAAGAAAGAGCCATCTTTTTGTCACGTGAGGCCTTTGTATTAGCAGATCATACAAAATTTGGAGAAGTATCATTTTCTAAGTTTGCAGATTTAAACCAGACGAAAGTTATTACGAATGAAGAAGGTACAATAACGCTAGGAAAATATAAGGAGAAAACGGAGATAATTATTGTGAGGGACTAAAAACTAAATTTGCTATCGTTGAAGGAAAGCTGGTATTCAAAATGTCTGATTCAGACATTTTGAATACCAGCTTTTTTGAAAATTCTGAAATTATTTTATTGGAAATTTTCCTCTTTGTTTTATCAATATAATAAAGAATGCTTGATTTATTGTAATGTGGCCAATTAACAATGAGGGAAAATCTGCTCCATGTATTAAATATTCCATTTGGAACGTTTAATATATTATGTTATCAATATATTTTTTGTAATAATTGGAACCGTTGACAATTACAAACAGCTCTAATATAATCAAAATCAATCAAAAACAATCAAAATCAATCAATTATAATTCTAATGTGTAAAGGGTAATCATATTGTTTTACAAAGGATGAAAGCGTTATCAATAAATAGTCAATGTGAAAAAACTATCAAAATCAACCATACTTCCATTGTTTCAACCAAAAATATTCATTTAAGGAGGTGATCTAGTTTAAGAGATTGGGAGCGTTAACAATTTCTCGTTCTGCAGCTAATTATTTTCATCTTCAAAAACTAGGGGGGACTTATATGGTGAAATATTTAAAAGTAATAGGAATGCTAGTTTTGGCGTTTGTAATTGCCGCGATGACGGCATGTAGTGGGGCTAGTGAATCATCAAATGGATCAACAGACGGTAACGAAGGACAAAAAGGTAACAAACAATTAACAATCGGTGTAGCGGTAGGTAGTTTAGCAAACCCTTTCTTCGTCTCCATGGCTAAAGGTGCTGAAGAAGCAGGAAAAGAATTAGGTGCTGAAGTTCTAGTTGAAAGCGCTGAATATGATTTAGCCAAACAAGCAGCTCAAATTGAAAACTTTATTACGAAAAAGGTAGATATCATTCTTTTAAATGCTGTTGATACAAAAGGAATTGCGGCAGCTGTTCAACAGGCCAAAGCGGCTGATATTCCAGTAGTTGCTGTAGATACCAATGCTGAAGGTGGTGTCGATGCCACTGTTACTTCAGACAACTATCAAGCTGGTAAACTGGCCGGAGAATATGTGATTGAACAATTAGATGGAAAAGGAAAAATAGTCATTATTGATGGACCTCCTGTTTCGGCTGTATCTGATCGTATTCAAGGATTTGAAGATGCAATAAAGGATTCCGAAATTAAAGTTATCGCGAAGCAAAATGGAGAAGGGAATCGTGAAAAGGCATTAACGGTGATGGAAAGTATTTTACAAGCTAATTCATCAGGCTCTATTGACGCTGTATTTGCGATTAATGATCCAGAAGCAATTGGTGTTGAAATTGCTCAAGAGCAAGCGAATCGTAAAGATGAATTTTTCATTGTCGGAGTGGACGGTGCTCCTGAAGCTACAGAAGCAATGGCAAAGGAAGGAAGTACAATTGCCGCAACTTCAGCTCAGTCACCGAGTAACATGATCAAAAAAGCTGTTGAAATCGGAATGAAAGTGAAAACTGGTGAAGAAGTTGAGGAGCTTATTAAAGTTCCAGTTGAGATTGTAACTCAAGATACATTAGATTCTTACCAAGGTTGGTAAGAATCTTTCAATAAATAGGCTGATAAGGATTCCTCCTTTAATCAGCCTATTCAAATCAATATAAGGGGTGAGATAAAGGTATGGCTGTGAATGAAATGTCCCTTAAAGGCCAACAAAGTCTAAAAAAGCCAGTGTTGAATATGGAAGGGATTGGTAAGACATTCTCGAGTGTAACCGTGTTGAACAATGTGAGAATTGAACTTTATCCAGGTGAAGTACATGCATTAATGGGAGAGAATGGCGCTGGAAAGTCAACTTTCATGAAAATCCTCGCAGGCATTCATACACCTGATGACAATGGTGGGAAAATCTACTTGAAAGGTCAACCAATTTTATGGAAGGACCCTACTGATGCAAGGAACAAAGGAATTAGTGTTATTCATCAGGAGTTAAACCTTTCTCCTAATTTAACAATAAGTGAAAATATCTTAATGGGCTCCACCTTTCCTAGAAATGGTTTAGGAATGGTGAAATGGGATAAGGTCCATGAACGTGCCCAAGAGGTGTTGGATTCAATGGGGTCGAATCTAAATCCACGCCGATTGGTTTCGACCTTAAGTGTTGCTCAACAACAAATGGTCGAGATCGCCCGAGCATTATCCTTTAATGCAGAGGTACTCATAATGGATGAACCAACCGCCTCTTTAACAGATAAAGAAATAAAAAAGCTGTTTGAAATTATTGATGATTTGAAAAAGCAGGGAGTTGCCATTGTATATATCTCTCACAGAATGGAAGAAATCTTTAAAATTTCTAATAGGTTCACTGTATTACGTGACGGCGAATGGATTGCAAGTGGGCCGATTGAAGAGACAAATCCTGATCATCTCGTAAAGCTGATGGTAGGACGAGATTTAAAGGACTTGTTTAATCGGTCAAAAGCCTTTGGCAAAAAAAATCCAAAGGAAGTTTCACCTGTACTTGAATTGAAAAATGTTTCTGATAACACAATTGTTAAGAATGTATCTTTAAAAATTTACCCAGGTGAAATTGTTGGTTTAGCGGGGCTTGTTGGTGCTGGCAGAACAGAATTGGTTAGGGCCATTTTCGGTTTGTCCGAGTTGAAAAGTGGCGAAATATTGGTTGATGGTCAATCTGTTAAAATCAATTCCTCAATAGATGCTATTGCTAATAGGATTGCACATGTACCTGAAAGCAGGAAAGAACAAGGGTTATTTTTATCAATGTCCGTAAAAGAAAACATCATAATGGCTGAATTGAAAAAACACGCTAAAGCAGGAATTGTTAGTTGGAAGCAAGCAAATGAAAGCGCTAACCAATATATTGAAGACTTAAATATAAAAATAGCTTCCCCAGAACAGCAAGTATCAAACTTAAGTGGTGGGAATCAACAAAAGGTAGTGATCGCTAGGTGGTTATCAATTGCACCAAAGGTATTACTACTTGATGAGCCAACACGAGGGGTTGATATAGGTGCCAAGACTGAAATCCACAAGATTGTTTCAAAGCTTGCTGATGAAGGATTGGCCGTTTTAATGATATCATCTGAACTTCCTGAAGTATTGGGGGTAAGTGATCGAATACTTGTCATGAGTGAAGGAAGGTTAACAGGCGAGCTTTCGAAGGAAGAAGCTACACAGGAAACGATTATGCGTTTAGCTACCATAGGGGGGAGAGAGAAATGAGAGGGAATACGCAAACTATTATACATTCACAACGCCTAAATATAGGAAATGTCCTTTATTCTTTATGGAATAGGCTTGGCATGATCATGATTTTATTATTATTGTGTGTAGTACTTTCATTTACAGCACCAAATTTTTTAGATACAGCCAATTTATTGAATGTATTAAAACAAGTTTCCATTATTGCTATTTTAGCTGCTGGGATGACAATCGTTATTTTAACTGGTGGTATTGATTTATCAGTTGGAGCAACAGTTGCTCTATCTGGCGTTATCTCAGTCATGGTCTCTTCTGCAGGAGTTAATCCTATTATTGCGATGTTATCAGGCGTACTAGTAGGGTATGCAGTAGGACTGATTAATGGTTTTCTTACAGCCAAAGCGAAGTTACCAGCATTTATTGTTACACTAGGCAGCTTCACATATGTTCGTGGACTCGCTTATGTCATTAGTGGCGGTTATCCAATTGTTTTACAAAACGAAACATTTAAATTCATCGGTGGTGGAAGTATTTTCGGAATCCCCACTCCTATTTATATCATGTCTTTAGTATATGTCGTGATGTTTTTTGTTCTTAAATATACGATGTTCGGTCGTCATATTTATGCGATTGGTGGCAATGAAGAGGCAGCTCGGTTAACTGGAATTAAGGTTGAAAAGTCTTTAATCAATGTGTATTCGATTAGTGGTTTACTTGCTGGTTTAGGAGGAGTCGTTTTAGCGGGAAGGTTGTTTTCTGGACAGCCAACTGCTGGTCAAATGTATGAATTAGACGCAATTGCTGCTGTTATTCTAGGAGGAACAAGTTTAACAGGTGGAAAAGGGAAAATAATAGGAACAATTATTGGGGTTTTAATTATGGGGGTAATCAGTAATGGGTTAACTCTAATGGATGTCAACTATTATTGGCAGTTAGTTGTAAAAGGTGGAGTCATTGTAGCAGCCGTTCTATTAGATCGATTGCGCGGAAATAGTCCAGCATAACGATCACATGTCATTTTAGATTTTAAAAAAGGGATGTGAAATAAAGGTGAAGAGGATTATTAGTATTCTACTAATATGTTCAACTGTCACTTGTTTACCATTTAATCGTGCATATGCAGAAGATCCTGGGTATTATAATGAACCATACCGTAATCAATTTCATTTTTCTCCTGAAGCCAACTGGATGAATGATCCGAATGGTATGGTTTTTTATAAAGGTGAATATCATTTGTTTTATCAATATCATCCGTATGGAACGACATGGGGACCGATGCATTGGGGGCATGCTGTCAGTAAAGATCTTGTTAATTGGGAGCATTTGCCGATTGCTTTATCGCCGGATGAAAACGGCCAGATTTTCTCGGGGAGTGCTGTTATTGATTGGAACAATACAGCTGGCTTTGGAAAGGAAGCAATGGTTGCCATCTTTACGCATTCAGGGGATAAGCAAGTCCAAAGTATAGCGTATAGCTTAGATAAAGGAAGAACTTGGGAAAAGTATAAAGGGAATCCCGTAATGCCAGACCCTCCTTTACAAGATTGGCGCGATCCTAAAGTATTTTGGCATGAAGAATCAAACCAATGGGTTATGTCGTTAGCGGCTAAGGATAAGATCATGTTTTATACCTCACCTAATTTAAAAGAGTGGGAGTATGCAAGTGAATTCGGCGAAGATGGTGGAATACAAGCAAATAGCTTAGACAGAACTTCTTATAGCATGTCATCCCAGACAGGTGAATCATTTAGCTATGAGGGAAATATTACGCTTAATGAGAAGAATGGGAGAGAAGGGGCAGGAGGTTTAGTTTTTCGGTCAGACAGGAGTGCAAAGAACGGCTATGTTGCGAGCTTAGATGCCAAAAACGATGTCATAACATTAAGTAAGAATGTAGATGGAACAAACGAGGAAATTGCGAGAAAACCTTTTACCCTCAAAACTTCAACTACCTACCATGTTAAGGTGGAAACAGATGGGGACCAAATTCAAGTCTCTGTAAACGATCAATCCGTTATAAAAAAAACAGATATAGAATTCGATTATGGATACTACGGATTGTCAGCGGGGAATTCAACGGCTGCCTTTCGAAATGTGGAGTTCAAGAATACATCTAACTTTGAAACCAATTTATCAAAATGGACAGATGTAAACGGTAGCTGGGAGAACACGATGGATGGAAAAAGTGGAACCTCTACGGGGGATGCTTTTGTAATGAGTGGTCAAACAGGGGATAACTTTTTTTATGAAGCAAACATTGAGATATCTGGGGAAAAAGGCGGCAATGGAGCCGGCTCGCTCGTTTTTCGTGCAGATCCTCATGCAACAAACGGTTATATGGCGAATATCGATGCTTTAAACGATACAATGAAAATCATGAAAATCGAAAATGGAGACATATCCATTCTAGCTGAAAAAACAATAAATCTAGATACAGATAAAAGGTACCATTTAAAAGCAAGCACTCATGGAAAAAATATTAAAATTTTTTTAGATGGTAATCTCATTCATGATGTAAATGATTCAACTTTTTCGTCAGGACATTTTGGCTTAAATGTTTGGAATTCATCCACGTTATTCCAAGATGTTCAAGTTGGTAAGAACATCATGACAGATGAGAAGGAAATTATTAATCATGATTTTGAGACAGGTGATCTAACTGGGTGGAGTACAATCGAAGGTAATGCTTTCACAAAAGATCATGTGACAAATGTACCATCTTACTGGGGAGGGGATTTCGGCCACCAAGGAAACTACCACTTATGGGGGTTTACTGATCTACAAAAGGGAGATGACGCAACAGGTGAACTGCACTCCTCATATTTTAAACTAGGTGGCTCTGGAGAAATCAGCTTTCTGTTGGGCGGTGGTAATGATATCAACACCCGTTATGTTTCGTTAGTGAGAGCCTCTGATGATCAAGAATTAATTCGACAAGCCAATACCAAATTTAAAGAAGAAAAATATCAAAAATACGTCTGGGATGCGTCTAAATACATTGGAGAAGTGTTATATATTAAAGCTGTAGACCAAGCTACAGGTGGTTGGGGTCATATAAACATGGATGATGTTAATGTTTATAATGAAGGGGCAATGCCAAATGAAGTAGACCAAGTTGCCAAAGAGCCTGAGAAAGACGATTCGAAAGAAAGCGGCATCCTTACAGACTGGTCTGCTGTTTCTGGAGAGTGGATACCTTCTACTCATGGTAGTAACGGAGGGATTTGGGAATGTCCTACTCTCATCGAATTACCAATTGATGGTGACCCTTCAAAAACAAAATGGGTACTACAGGTAAGCATTAATGATGGCGCTCCTGCAGGCGGGTCAGGTATGCAATATTTTGTAGGTACCTTTGACGGGAAAACGTTTAAAAATGAAAACCCTTCCGATCAAGTGTTATGGACTGACTACGGGGCAGATTATTATGCCGCAGTTGATTGGAGCGGAATTGAAGGGAAGAATGGCGAAAAATATTGGATTGGCTGGATGAGTAATTGGCTGTATGCAAATCATACACCAACTTCGACTTGGAGAAGTTCAACGACATTGCCAAGAAAGATGGAGCTAACTCAGACAGATGAAGGTTTACGTTTAAAACAAACACCGGTTTCTTTAAAAACCATTCGAGATGTGAGTGAAAAAATTTCATATAAAAATAAAGTCATATCTGGTGAAAGTAATCTCCTATCCAAACTATCAGAAGATACATTTGAAATGATAGCTGAGTTTGATGTAGATGATATAAAAGCAACTGAATTCGGCTTTCAAGTTCGTAAAGGAGCAACTGAATATACGACTATTGGCTATGATGTTGCCACCAAACAATTATTCGTAGACCGTTCAAATTCAGGAAGCTTTGATTATGGGAACAATGTGGTCGGTAAGCATGACGGACCGTTACATGCATTAAATGGGACTGTGAAAATGCATATTTTCATTGACCGATCTGCTGTAGAAGTGTTTGGAAACAAAGGTGAAACGGTTATTTCTGATCAAATTTTCCCAGATCCATCAAGTAAAGGATTACAAATTTATAGCAAGGGTGGAGAAGTTACATTAAAGTCTTTGAAAATATACCCTTTAAAGAGTATATGGAAAAGATAAAGACTACATTTCAATCCTATTAAAGATGGGTTGATAGTGAGAGTTTATGAAGGCTGTCGAAAATGTTCGATAGCCTTTCATTTTACCTAAATCACAAGAATGGAGATGTAATGTAAATGAATAAAACAAACCGCGCAGTCATATGCGTTGGGGAGCTTTTGATCGATTTTTATTGTACAGATATTGATGTTAATTTAATGGAAGGTAATCATTTTCTAAAGAAAGCCGGGGGTGCACCAGCGAATGTCGCAGCTGCTATTTCAAAGCTAGGTGGGGAAGCGAGTCTTATTGGAAAAGTAGGAAATGACCCATTTGGATTATTTTTAATAGAAACGATAAAAGAGGTGGGGGTTGATACATCTATGATTGTTACTGATGATTTGACACCAACTACTTTAGCATTTGTTTCTTTACAAGCAAATGGTGAAAGGGATTTTGTATTCAATAGAGGAGCGGATCGAAATTTAACAGAGGATAACTTATACCTAGATAGATTAAGTGGTGCAAAGATCATTCACTTTGGATCTGCAACTGCATTTCTGGAAAACCCTTTTAAAACAACTTATTTAAAGGCAATGGAATTTGCACAAAAAAGGGGGATCTTTCTATCGTTTGACCCTAACTTCCGCCATGATTTATGGAAAAATAGAGTGGCTGAATTTATTAGTTTAGCCAGAAAGGGTATATCAATGGCTGACTTTGTAAAAGTAAGCGAAGTAGAGCTTGAACTAATCACGGGAAAAATGGATAAATATGATGGAATAGCAATGCTCCATCATTTAGGGGCAAAAATAGTGGCTGTTACCCTTGGATGGGAAGGCACTCTTCTTTCAAATGGAAGTGGAATGAGTGTAATAAACAGTGTCGAAGTAAATTCAATTGACTCAACTGGTGCTGGTGATGCATTTGTCGGTGCTGCTTTATTTCAATTTGCAAATCTTGAGTCCTATGACACAATTCTTAGTGATTTTAGTAAACTTAAAGAAATCATTCTTTTTGCAAATAAAGTAGGTGCCGTCGTGTGTACGAAGGTAGGAGCGATTTCTTCTCTACCAAACGAAGAAGATATATATAAGATTTAGTCGACATCGTATTGTTTCGGATTGTGAAAAAATCGCGGTAGGAGGTCTAGGTGCATCGCGATTTTTAGAGGAATCCGAAGAGGAACTGATGCTCATGTGATTACAAAGCATATACAAGACGGAATCATTAGACAACATTCAATACCGAATCCATACGGAAAAGTCAAAACATATTCATTTACCGAAAAGGTAAGTATGTAACTGCGTCTTTAATTAAATTCATCAATATAAAATGTGATGGAGGAATTGTTAGATAATAAAAGGTTAATTTAAATGGAGTGATACTCCTTCAATTTACAAAGATGTGAAGGAATGTACTTCAACTAACGGGTGCGTTAGCTGAAGATCGGAGCTGTCTTTTAGGCAGCTTTTTCTAATGGAACTATCAGGATTGTTGAAGAAGGAAAATAGTTATAAAAGGAGGTTTTTGAAATGAAGATAAAGAGAAAAATTTTTTTTATTACATCCGTTATCATTTTATCATTTCTTGTAGTAGCTATTATTTTAAACTCTATCTCGCTTGAATACACCCAAAATGCTTGTATTGATAACAATAAGACACCAAAAATCGAGCAAGATTTTTTAACATTAAATTGGTCTGTTTCTTGTGAATAACACATACTACCTTGTTTCGTTAACGGGTGCAAGAGTTGAACAACGAAGCTGTTATTTTGGCAGCTTTTCTCATGGTGAAGCGGAGGTAAAAATTGGTTGGCAAATCTGAAGTAAATCAAAAAGGACACAAAGCTAAAAGACACCAAGTTTAAAGATACAGGGTGTCTTTTATTTTCTCAGATTGTTATCTTTGTCCCATCAAATTTTGTGAGAGAGAATCCTTTGAAAAACTCGTTATAGGTTTTTCTGTAATCCCTCATTATCCCAATGGCCATAGATTCTCCGAGCATAATTCCATCGAAATAATCGTTGCGGTAGTGAATACCACCGAACGACCGGCCGATGGAAATATTTGATGCAAGTTTATTTAGTTCCCCGCCTATCGTAAGCGGCGGACCTTCGTAAGGTATGAGGGAAAGACCATCGGAACTGGCAACAACCGGATTGGGGATTACAAACGATTCATTAAAGTAGGCCTTCAGTATTGTTACCATTGCTCCAATAAGTGCTGAATGACCGGAAACATAGGATGGATGCGCAGGAGCTCCTTCTGCATATGCCTGAGGTAGCAAATAGGTGCCGAATTTATTAAAAGTTTCGGCAAGTGCTTCCGAATTCAGAATTACCGGATTGATCGGGTAATCAACACCCGATTTCTGATTTTGAATTCGGCCGCCGAATTCCTCCGGACGGAGACTGCGATGGACCAGCCATTTTTGGAACCAAACTGCCTCAAGAGCCGGACGCGAAGCTCTTGTCACAAAGTCCAAGATATGCGGTGGTCCAAAGGTAGTGAAACCAACCTGGGTTGCAGAGTTAAAGTAAGGATTGGACGGATCCAAAGCTTGTCTGCCAAAACTGAGCAAAATGTAACAAGCAATTAACCCGCCATCAATGGAACTATCCCTGTGTATCCATTCTCCCAAATCCCGGCCATTTCGAATATAGCGAGGTAGGGGGTCAAAACGATTTGGGGTAGGAGGACTGGAGCCGTTTTGTACAGTCAGCCAGTCGTCGTAAGAAGTTAGATGGTCGTCCCCAGGAACAGTGGTACGGTATCGCTGGATAATTTTAGTTGAAACAAAAGGGACATCTTTCCATAAAAATTGTGAAATATATGGCCCTGTTAAGTCGCCTTGAAGGTTCCCTCGGAATAAGGTACCTGTCGTGACTAGTCCATTCTTTTTCGGTCCCCGAAAAACAGGCAGGCTGGAAAGTTCTTTTGCAGCATCATTTGTTAATGGGTCTTGATTATATATATTGAAAGGAAAATCCCGTGCCAATGCTTGCCAATAAAGCTCAACCATCTCTCCAGCTATTTCAGCACTGCTAAAGGCTGGTGGTGCAGGAATAACCAATTGGTGACTATCAAGTCCGACTAATTCGAATGCATAAGCACCCTGTGGATTTACTAGTTTAACAACGCCACCCAGTGGAATCTTCTCAAAGTCGTTAGGGTCTCCTGTTTCCAATGCTTTTAAATATTTATTATAAGCTTGGATGTTTACCTCGCCTAACTGATTATGCGGAAATGCTTTTGTATAACTGGCAATTTTATTTGGATACCTATCTTCATCCCCATTACAGGGATGGTGAACTAATGGCTGATTTTTATAGAATCTCGCAGCATCCTTACGAATATCAAATGCCTCCTCGCGTCTTTCAGCAGGAGATAAGGGACCGAGAAGACACGAATTTTTGTCCTTAGCACTTTTGTCATTTTTCATTTTACATTCATCCATACTTTCTTCGTTATCCATTTTTAACACCTCCATTTGATAACTTATTCAAAAGTTAAATGGAGGATTGGACAAACTAACAAATAGATTGGATATGATTTGGAGTGGTTTTTGAATCATCTTGTGAATAAAAATACTTAAACTATAGGGTGCTTTAGTTCATTAACAAGGGTTGCTGCGGCAGCCTTTTTCTTATGGCACTAACGGGGCAGGATAGTTTAGTAATCCATTGGGTTAATTGGTAAAATGCTATTATAGATTGGAGGCAATTATATTGTGAAAATAGTTACATTAGAAGAAAATATTGCGAAGTTGAAAAACATATACAAAATGTCAGATGATGTAATAAATAAGATTTTCTATACTAATCACAAAATGTATCACACTCATCCAATAGAAATGAGTGCCTTTTTAACAGCTGTTGATTTTGATGAAGAACAAAGATTATGTAGTATTATAGAGGGATTGCATAGAGACATAGGATTAAGTTATGAGACGTTGGCTGCATATTGTGAAATAACTACGGAAGAGTTGGAAGAATTCTTGAGAAATCAAGAATCCTTAACCGATAAGAAAAAGTTTAAAATAGCTGTTAGAATAATGTTTCTGCATCATGTTTTGAAAGAAAAATATCCGACTGAGGGTAATATAGAAGATTAAACTTCTCTGTCCTTATAGGAGAAGTTATTAATGAACTAACGGGTGCGTTAGTTTAATAAATTTAATTCAGGTCGATTCCTTAACTTAGAAATCGGCTTTTTTGATTTCGGATAGTGTCATAACTTAATAGATAGGGTAACGCTTGTCCAAACACTTGCATAATATATAAATAAGACGTGAGGAAGCACCTGACGTCACCTTAGACTGACTATTGTCAGTCTTTTTTTTGGAAGAAAACTTACCCAAAACTTAAAAGTTATGGAGTGTTTCTTGTTCAACTATAGGGGCAGGTTAGTTCATTAACTTCCAGTTGTTAAGAAACTTTCTCTTGTGTCTATTCGTATAGTTATTTAAGCATTATGAAAAATGGGGGGGAAGAGTTTGGTTTCAAAAAAGGAAATTACTTCAAGAACAGTGCTAAATATATATGGGGTTTTCGCTGTTCTTGCATTAATATTATCAATTTTTACGACTCCTATTTCTATAAACGAAAACATGCAACTTTTTTACAATGAAGATTTAAAGCTGGAAGCGAAAAAGGTAAAGGAGTTCTTATTTTTTATTTTTGGTTCTGCTTTAGTTTACTTTTCCTTAGTAAATCTTTATTACAAATATATGAAGTGATAGAGATTCTCTAACTAACGGTGCTTTACTTCATTGACCTGGAGCTGATCAGTAGCTCCTTTTCTTATGGAACTAAAGGGGCAGTTAGTGGAATAAGTCACAAATAAGAGAGCATAATTATATGCTCTTTTAATTAACATTTATCCAATTAAGATTTTTTCTTCTGCATAACGAATTTTTGATTTATCATTTGAATGAATAGCAATTGCAAACGCCATTGTCAGAGGTCCAATCCTACCCACCAACATCATAATTGTAACCAAAATACGACCAATAGGGCTCAGTTCCCCAGTAAAACCAGCACTTAATCCAACTGTACCAAAAGCAGAGACCGTTTCAAATAATATCTTGGACATGTCAGCCCCTTTTTCTGTTATCGTGAGTAAAAAGAAGATTATAAAAATAAATATTACCCCTGAAACAGCAATTGATAAAGCTCTAAAGACCTGAGATTTTGGAATTCTTCGTTCAAAAACACTTATATCTTCCTTATTGGTTATGACTGACCATAGGGCAAAAAGTAACAAAGCAAATGTCGTTACTTTTATTCCACCCCCTGTTGATCCTGAAGCTGCCCCGATAAACATTAATCCCATCATATATACTTGAGAACTTAATGTAAGTTGGCTTATATCGACTGTATTGAAGCCAGCCGTACGGGGGACAACACCTTGAAAGTAAGCTGCCCACCATTTATCCACTATATCCAACGTTCCTAATGTAGCAGAATTATTGAATTCTAAGCCAAAAATGATAAAGGTACTTACCACATTTATCAGTAAGGTAAATAATAACGTAATTTTGGTGTGTAGAGATAACCTTTTTATTTTTGAATTTTTCTGTCCATATATATCTGTGATTACAAAAAATCCGATTCCCCCAAGCATAAACAACAAAGTAATAGTAAGATTTATAGTTGGGTCCCCTACCCACTTACTCAAGCTATCAGGTTCTAAGCCGAATCCTGCGTTGTTAAAAGCCGAGATAGAATGAAATATTCCATAATAAACTGATTTTCCCCAACTCATTTCCTGTGACCAGCGAATGGCGAGAGCAACAGCACCTATGGTTTCAACAATTAAAGTAATGATAATAATTCGTTGAACTAGTTTGATTACCCCTTGTACGGTAAACGTGTTCAAAGACTCTTGAAGCAATAACCTTTGTTTCAAGCCAATCTTTTTCCCTAAGATAATAAACATCAGTATACTACTGGTCATAAACCCCCAGCCACCCAATTGAATAAGAATGAGCAAAACAATCTGTCCAAACAATGTAAAAGTGGTACCAGTATCCACAACTGCTAATCCCGTTACACAAACAGCAGAAGTAGCTTCAAAAAGGGCGTCAATTAAACTAAGATGATGCCTGTCTTTAGTAGCCGCAGGGATCATTAATAAACACGTTCCAATAAAAATTAACCCTGAAAAACCAAACAATAGAATGTGTGCTGGGTGAAGTTTAATAATGTTAAACCGACGGTGTTTTTTACTTGTATGTAACATAGTCATCTCCATTTTCTAAGGAATTATATCGTCCAATCTAATTTAATTTATCCCTTGGCACTTGAACTTGAATTAAAGGGGTAGGGTTAAGTAAAGATCATAATAGAAAGGATATATAACCCTTGTAGCCTACTGACAACAAAATCTTAATGTGTTCAGCAGGACAACTGTTATTCTATACTTGAAAATCTGGCTAGATCCTCTTTGTCCCCAATCAACACTAATAAATCTCCTTTAAGAATAATCTGATCTGGAGATGGGGATATGATAATATCTGCTCCTCTTAAGATGGCAATGGCACTGATATTATATTTAGCACGAATATCAAGTTCCCGCAGACTTTTTTCAGCCATTCTTGAAGGGATTACTATTTCCTCTATATTGTACTCTTTTGACAGTTCAATATAATTCAACAAATTTGGTGATAAGAGCTGATTTGCAACGCGTTCTCCCATATCTCTTTCAGGATAGATAATCCAATCGGCCCCTACTTTGTCTAAAACCTGTCCATGTTGCTTACCTAGAGCTTTCGCGATTACTTTTTTTACACCCAGCTCCTTAAGAAGTAAAACGGTTAAAATACTGGACTGCATATCGCTCCCAATTGCTACGATTACACAATCAAAATTGCGAATTCCGACATCTTTAAGTGTTTGCTCTTCTGTTGTATCCGCCACGACTGCATGAGTGACGTATAATCCAGCATCTTCTACTCGTTCTTCATTAACATCAATTCCTAAAACATCCTGTCCGGCCTCTTGTAATCTTCGAGCTACACTAGTACCAAATCTTCCTAAACCAATTACTGCATACTGTTTTTTTGCCACTTTTATCTCACTCCCTACATAAGATTACCCAATCATTACTTTTCCTTTTGGATGACGGATAGCATCCGGTTAATACCTCATAGTAATTCCAAATGCAACTGAATGTAACTGTTAAAAGTCCTAATCTCCCTCAAACATCTTGAAAATAATGAGTTCGCGACGAATAGGGGGAAATTTTTATTTCACGCCGACAAAAGCGACTACTTTTTTTAGTGTCGTTCCCTGAACTAATAGAGAAAATACAACATTGCTAAATGTCATTGCTAAAAGCAATTCTCGCCCTTCAAACCCCGGTGTAACACTTAATATAAGAGCAATAGAAAGAGAACCTTTTAATCCTCCCCAGGCAATTACATGCTTCCAGGAAGTAGGGATGTTTTTATCAAAAGCAAGACTGATATATACGGCAATAAATCGAGCCAAGAGTACGATTAAAATACTCCCAATAATTAACCATCCTTTATCTAGAAAATTAATACTACTGACTTCTAACCCCACCAATAAGAAAATGAGTGCATTCGAGAGGAAGGCAACAATTTCCCAAAAGGAATCCATTTTCTCGTGTGTCAGGTCAGACATCCCGATATTTTTCCCATATGTCCCGAGGATTAAACCAGCTGTCACGACTGCGATCACACCTGAAACATGAAAATGTTCCCCAAGATCAAAAGCACCGTAAAAGAGAACCATCGAAAGTCCGATTTCCACCAAATAATTGTCGATTTTGGACGTAATACGGGAAGCAATAAATCCGCATACTCCACCGATAAGGATACCTCCAATGACTACTTTTACGAACTCAATAGAAGCCTCAAAAGTGCCTGTTAGACTTAAAACGGTGGTCACAAGTGCAATTTTAAATAATACAACGGCTACTCCGTCATTCGCTAAACTTTCTCCTTCAACAATAATGGTTAACCGTTTATTCAAGCCCATAGCCTTGAAAATACTAAGGACTGAAACAGGATCGGTGGCAGCCATCAATGCTCCAAAGATTAGTGCTTGCTGTAGAGAAAGGTTCAGCAGAAAGTACATTAGAAAAGAAACGATTAAAAACGTCAAGAATGTTCCAACAAATGATAATAATAGGATAGGCTTCTTATTCCGGTTTAGTTCCTCAATCGGAAGTTTAAGCGATGCATCTCCTAATAGAGCTGATAAAAAGATTAAAATGACTGTAGTTTGGAATACAGAATCAGTTGCAGCATAACTCTTGACCTCAGACAAGCCTGGAATAGGTAGGATTCCTATTATCAATCCAACAATAACAAGAAATGTAGGATACGGTTGTTTCATTTTTTCTGCGATAAAAACAATCCCTACCGCGATAGCCAATAAAATGATCCAGTATGTAATCAGATACTTATTCTCCCTTCAAATGATGCATATTACACCCAATGACGGCCGTATAACATACCCTTTATTTACATTACTCAGGTTTCGTATAATAAAACCCAACTGTTTTATTATGTTTTATACAAATCAAGTTTGGGATAATTGTTAATAAGGGACATAAAAAAAAATAAAGTGTCCGGAAAAGGTCACGTCCTGAACTAAATAAATGCATTTCAATTAGACGGTAATTTTTTAAAAGACTATTTTTTAGGGGCATTTTCTTTAGGGTTCTTAATTTTATTATGCACACACCTACCACTACCACAGGGAACATCCAAGTATTGATAAGATGCGAGTAAATCCAATCATACATAATTCCCACCTCTGTATTTGTTGTTTTCTATAGTATCTTTTTTTATAACGTTATCAATACTCATATACATGAGTAGAGTACCCAGGAGATACCGCAAGAATGCAGGATGGTTGGCCAAGAAAAGATTGTTACGGAATAAATCCAAAAGTACTAAATAAAACTTTCTTAATGAACTCCCTCAGTTAAATAGATAATGCTCACGAATACCTTTTCTTACTCCGCATTTACAGCAAATCCTTTTGTATCTTTTTAAATTTATAATTTTTTTAATGCACACTTGACACCCTCTCTACATAGTATTACAATATACCAGTACTTAGCAATACTGAATATCTATATAACTTATTAGCTTAGGAGGTGTATGCTATGGAAAATTTAACAGAAATGCTCAAAGGTGTGTTGGAAGGTTGTGTGCTGGAAATTATCAGCCGGGGAGATACTTACGGCTACGAGATTACCCGCCGCCTCAATGAAATGGGCTTTACAGAGGTTGTTGAGGGTACGGTCTACACCATTTTGGTACGACTGGAAAAGAAAGAATTGGTGAATATCGAGAAAAAGCGTTCTGAAATGGGTCCTCCTCGCAAATTTTATTCATTAAATAATGCGGGACACAAGGAACTCGAACACTTTTGGGAAAAATGGAATTTTGTCTCATTAAAAATTAATATCCTAAAGGGGGAGAAATAATATGAAGAAATTTATAGACCTAATCATTGGCGATTTAGAAAGCAAGAAGGAATACAAAGCATTTATGAAAAAAGTAAATTCCCTACCGAAAGATTACGCCTTTGTGTTCAAAAAGATTCAAAAGTATATGTGGAATTTCGGATATGGATTTGGTGAAGAAATTATCAATTTGTATGAATTGTTTGAAGCTAGTGCAGCAGAAGGCAAGCATGTGCTAGATGTTACCGGTGAAGACGTGGCGGCATTTGCCGACGAATTGATGGCTCTCTCAAAACTAGATGGAGAATCGGTGAGTATATTAGGAGGGCAAGTAGATTTGAAAAAAGAAATTGAGAGTAGAGTTGAAGAGCAAGTAAAAATATGGACGAATAAAAAATAAGGTAGGAGGTTAAATACCATGGTAAATTTCATCAAAAAGATACTTGACGACAAAAAAGAATACAAAGAAATGATGGCGCGTGTGGAAGCTTTGCCAGGCGACTACCCAGAAACCTATAAAAAAATCTGCAACTATATGTGGGGTTTCGCCTCTGGAAGTGGCATGGATATGCTGAGAATCCAGTACGATCTCATTGATTTGTTTGAAGCTGGTGCGGCAGATGGCAAAGACGTATTGGAAGTGACAGGTGAAGACGTGATAGCATTCGCCAATGGACTTACCGACCAAGCGAAAAGATGGGATGATAAGTTACGCAATAATTTGAACAAAAGCATTCTGAATCGTGTGGGTAAGAAAAAATAAGCGTTGAACAACCCAACTGAATAGCTTTTTTGAAAACAGGTTGTTCAGTTATATTTTGAACAAGTAAGTAGTATAACTGATTATCTGTCAGGCTAATAGATAAACCCAGTTGCAGGCGCTACTGCGCTGTGAGCACGTGCCCTCAGCTTTATATATAGGGGTCCTGCCGACAAAAGCCGATAATATACGTTAAGCAAATTCCAACCTAAAAAAGTCGAATTCCTGTACGCTAAGGAACCGACTTTTTAATGTGGCTTGTTAAGCTAACGCTACCGGTTACTTAAGTACAGTAATTCACGATCTAGTTAAAAAATACTGTTTATCAATATGGTTTGTTGATAATCCTATCTCCTGGCTTATTGGCTACTTTCTTATTTCATTAAGTTTTCGTGCTTTCATGGAATGGAAATATAAAAGAGAAGAAAAAGAATATATCTTAATTTTATACTCTATGTTTATTTACCTTTTTGTTTTGGTCCCAGGCTTTTATTTAATTTAATATTATATAAAAAAAACAGCCTCAATAAGGACTTTTTTTACTGTGTCCTTAATGAACTAACGGGTGCTTAGCTCAATAACAGGGGTTGCTGAGGCAGCCTTTTTCTTATGGCACTATCGGGGCAGGATAGTTTAATAAGGGTGATGGTTTTTTGTGGTAAAATAAGTAGTAAAAGGATAATTGGGAGGGTGACTATGGAGGGGTTGGAAATATACGATTTTTTAAGATTAGTTTTTATTACTTTTATAATTAGTTTAATTGTAATTTCTAGTATTTTATTGGTTCAAAAGGAACGAAGTAACCTAGTTAATGGATTCACAGTTAGTATTACTTCGATAATTTCAATAATTGTTTCTGGTATTAATCTTATCATTATGGGGTACATAGCTGATGAATTAAATTTAGCAGGAGACGTTATTTCCTCATATATGTTTCTTATAATTTTAGGGTTAAGCATATTTAATTTGTTTATTTACTTGAAAAATAAAAACAGTATTATTAGTGCTTAATAAATTCTTAAAGTATCAGGTGTTTTACTTCAATAATGGTGTTGCTTTTCGAGCTCTTCTTCATATGCAACTGATATGAACGAAACTGTCAACCCACCACACCCAAATGTTTTTAAATGGTGCTTCATTCAGCTATGAATAGAGTTGTTCCTTGTTCAACTTATAAACCAAATATCCTTTCGGATTTAGCTTGTCAAGGGCGTACTTTCCCTTGATAAGCTAAATCGAAATGGATACAATTCTAAAAGTTGAACAAGGATAACCTTAAAAACTTGGCACGAAGGCAAAAACGTTGACGGTGGTATACAAACTGATATGCGTGGGTTGGTTACCACATTTCACTCCATCCGTCACGGAGCTGCCTCGGACTAACGGCGCACGTTCAGTCCCTAGACCTAGTGCATAGTTGCACATGAGGGTTCTCCTTCCCGGGGGTTTGCCTTCGAGCCAAATCTTCAATTCTAACTCACAAAATTATGATTCGAAAAAATCATTTATTACATAATCTTACTTTCGATCTACTTAAGCAACATTCGATACACTTACTTGCTTATCCTCAATGGCACAACCGATAGCCCAAATAAAACCAAGTAATTCTCTGGCTACTGCAACAGCTACTTTTCCACCTTTTCCTTTAGCAGAGATGCGATGATATTTCATATGAAGAGGGTGTTGAGCTTTCCAAGCAATCCGTTTTGCCTCTGGATCTTGACCTTCTTGACGTTTAAGCAATTCGCCTTTAAGAGATGGTCGATGGCGATAAGACCAACAAACTTCTACTATGGAACGACGAATTTGGGAGTTTCCGGTTTTCGTAATGGAACCTTGCCAACGACTAGACCCACTCGAGTATTCCTTTGGAACAAGTCCAGCATAGGACATCAGTTGTCTTGGGTTTGAAAAGCGAGAAAACTGTCCAATTTCAGCTACCAAAGTAACAGCTGTGACTTCTGCGACTCCTCTTAATGTTTGAAGAGCTTGAATTACCGGAGCATGTTCACTTTGAAGGGCTTCTTCATGGATCTGAGCTTCGATTCGTTTCATACGATCTTCAACTTCATTGATTGCATGAAGATATTCTTGAAAAACAATACGTTGAGAAGCTCTTTCAAATGTTAATCGTTTTAACCATTCACGATGTTTTACGGACCAATTTCTAACTCCTTGCGGAGGACGTATTCCATGGCGAAGTAAGAAGTGAACAAGTCTCTGGCGAGAACTTTGTAAATCCTCACGAGCATCATGACGAGCACGAATTAAGTCTCTCAATGCTTCATGATCTTCATCTGGAACCCATACAGAAGTAGCTGAGCTAATCTAATAGAATCTCTTTTATCTGTTTTCACACGATCGCCCGATCGCTTTGGAATAAGGGAGGGTGCGACAACCATACAATCAATGTCCATAGATAGAAGAAATCGATAAATTCCATACCCAGAAGATCCTGCTTCATAACATACTAATAGGCTTTCAGGCTTCCCTAACTTTTTCATCAATTTGCGAATATCCTCTGGTTTATTTTGAATAGTTCCATGAAATCTAGGTTCACCACGACCAGAATCAGCAATCGCAACAGCAATTGAATCTTTAGATACGTCTAAACCAACAAATTTTTGAACATCCTTCATAATATAGGCTCCTTTTCGTGTGTAGCTCTACACTTGGTTTTTTATTTTTGGTAGTAACATTATGACCAAGTGCAATCTACGTTAAGCGATGGGAGCCGTTTTCGTTCATTATGACTATCGGGGCAGCATTCCTGTAATAACTGAAAATGAGGTTTGAATGAAAAAAGACCTCTTGATAAGATGAATGTGTCCTAAGCTGGCCAGCTAAAAAAGGACAAAAACATCTATCTGGAGGTCTCACAATGAATTATAACCAAAATCATAAAATCACTCAAATTACTTCTGAAACCTTAATTGTCGGAGTAGATATAGCCAAGCACAATCATGTCGCGAGAGCACAGGATTTTAGAGGATTGGAACTGGGTAAAACGTGTTTCTTTGAAAATACGAAAGCAGGATTTCATTCGTTTCTAGATTGGATTAACCAACTTGTTAAAGTGTGTAAGTTAAATAAAGTGATTGTAGGCATGGAGCCAACCGGTCACTACTGGTTAAATCTAGCTCATCTTCTAAAAGAGAATAATATTAAGTTCGTATCTGTCAATCCACTACATGTTAAACGAAGTAAAGAATTAGACGATAATTCACCTACTAAGAATGACGTGAAAGATGCAAAAGTCATCGCACAGTTAGTCAAAGACGGAAGATACGCCGAACCAACAATTCCACGTGGAATTTATGCAGAACTCCGAGTGGCCAAAAAACTTCGCGATCTTCTCAACGTTGATTTACAGGTTGTTCAGGGACAAGTTCATAACTGGCTTGATCGTTACTTTCCTGAATTTTTGACAGTGTTCAAAAGTTGGGAAGGCAAGGCAGCTATTCATTTTCTAAAGCTAGAATCCTTGCCACATGAACTTGTTAAGTATACGGATGAAGAGCTCTTACTTTCCTTAAGACAAGTGGTAAAACGCAGCATAGGCTTAAAGAAGATACGAGCCTTAAAAGAAGCAGCCAATCGTTCGATTGGTATTCGTCAAGGGGCAGCTATGGCGAAATTAGAGTTGAGAGCTTTACTTGAGAAGTATGATTTTATTCAAATGAAATTCGAAGAATTAGATCATCAATTAGATCAGTTATTAGACCATATCCCAGGTGTCACACAGATGTTAGAGGTGTCAGGAATCGGTCGAGATACAGTAGCAGGGTTTTTCGCGGAGGTCGGCGACCTCAGAGACTATCAACATCCTCGCCAAATCGTGAAATTAGCAGGTTTAAGTTTAAAAGAAAACACATCCGGAAAGCACAAAGGTCAGACCAAGATTACCAAACGAGGACGAAAGAAATTGAGGGCTCTCTTATTCCGGGCAGCCATGGTACTGGTGGCAAAGAACAAGGCTTTTAAAGCTCTTCATATATATTACACAACACGTTCCCATAATCCCTTAAAGAAAATGCAATCTCTGATAGCCTTGTGTAACAAGCTTATTCGAATTCTGTTTTCAATCGGTAAAAAACAATTTACGTTTCAAGAAGACAAGATGTTAAAGGATATCCCTCATATGGCAACATTTGTAGCACATCAAACAGTCGCATAGTTCATCGGATTTTAAGGTTACACGGTCATTTAATTAACACTCATTAAAAGTGAAGCACGGATTAGTCGGCAAAGCAACTAACGTGAGGACTTAGATCCTGTGGGGCAGCATGACCGACATCCACCTCATGGAAAGGTTGAACGAAGGAATGTAGGAGCATCGACTCTGTGAGACATGGGAGGGTTGACCTCCATGAGACATGTGGATATCCAAAAGTGCGATCATAACATTGCCTATGCCAATTTTTTCCTGTAATTGGCTAGTTTAGTATACACTTTTTTCGATAAATCCCTATCCTTGAGGAGTAATGCCTAGCTTACATAAATAACAGTTAATGATATGACTATGAAATCCTAAGAATTCTAGAGCAATCGTGAGATTGTGTTCAGTTTATTGAGGGAGTTTAGTTTAAGACTTTTAGAATCAAACTATCAGTTGAAACTTTTTTAGGAAGAATCTCGTATACAGATTTAGGAAAATGGTTTTTAGAAACAGGAGGAACAGGTTATGTTTATAGGGGATATTATATTTCAAGTTATTGTTTTCGGAGGTATAGCATTAATTTTAGGTGTTTTAGGTTATTTATTTTTAAAGAGGACCAAGAAAAGCTAATTAAATTTCTAATTCAAGTAACGGGTGCGTTAGCTGAAGATCGGAGCTGTCTTTAAGGCAGCTTTTTCTTATGGCACTATAGGTGCAGTTTAGTTCAACAAGCCTAAATTAAGAAACATTTCCATTTCAAACTTATTTGGAGCAAGGTTATTTCTTGCTTTTTTATTTATGTTTGTTTTTTATTCAAAAAGGGTATTTTTTATTGAAAAATAATACTTTTAGTGTAAAATTACACTAAAAAGGAGTATTTAGTATATATGGAAAAAGAAGAGTTCATCAATTTAATATCAGAAAAAATGAAACTTGTCCGAACAGAACAAGGTTTTTCTCAAGATAAGATGTCTGAAATTCTAGGGATTTCAAAAAAAACACTAGTTCAAATTGAAAAAAGAAGAACAGAAGCCAATTGGACCACCGTTGTTGCATTTTGTGCTTTGTTTAATCATAGCGAATTGTTGATATCATCAATAGGTGACAATCCAGTAGATTTTGTTCAGTTAATTGCTAGCAAAAATGGTGGTACGCCTAAAGAAAAAACAATGGGCGGTAAGATATGGTGGAAAGAGATCGAGTATAGAGGGGATTTTCGTTTGCAACAAAATTTGATTAGTAACCATTACCGTATATTGGATCAATATGATTATCGTTGGCATAGTTCTTTTAATAAAGAAGAGAGTTTTAGTCGTTTAAATGAATTACAGGAGGCGGGGACTATCGAGATAGACAAAGGGACAGGGATGGGGATATATGAAGAATAAGATTTTAATAACAATATTGATAATCAGTATAGGGTTTAATTTGTTTTTATTTGGCAGATGGTTTATTTTTGAACATGCGTATGAACCGTCCGAAAGTGAACAGGTTATTTTAAGTGAAAGGTGCTGAAAACAATTGAGAGTAAAGAGTATAAAAAGTTAGCAGAAAAAGAGAATATTATTGCTATTGATGCAAACATGGATAAAAATAAAGGTGGAAAGTTCCCCTACTATTTTGGAGTAAGTGTCCGTACTGACATACAAACTTATCTGTTTGCTTGCAGTAATGAACAATGCTCAGAAATGGAAAGCGCAGGCACGACCTATTCTCGATATAAAGACGAAGATCCCCGAGTTCCATTTGAAAAATAGAGAAAAGTCAAAATAACTGAAATAAAAGAAAGCCCCCTTCCTTACATAACAAGGATCGCAGGCTTTCTTCATTCTTATTGGTGTTTAATTTACAATGATCTGGAAAAATTCCAAATCGAATTTTTTAATAGGATTACTTTTTAGGTTTTTTATTTAAAATAGTGCGCAGTTCATTGATATCATCATCAGATAGGGTATCTTCGTGAATGAATTGGACAAGCATGGATTTCATGGTCCCTCCATAGATACGTTTGATAAATGATTCGGTCTCGGCACGCTGGCACTCTTCCTGTGAATAGAGCGGGTAAAAGGTGTAAACTCTTTGATCTTTATTGACACCTACTACATCTTTTTGAACCAATCGATCGAGAAGGGTCCGTATGGTTTTCGGTTTCCAATCGGTACTTTCCTGTAAGGAAAGTATGATGTCATTCGCTGTTTGAGGGGCTTTATCCCAAAGTACGTTCATGATTTCCCATTCTGATTCTGATATACTAGGAATGTTTTTCTCCATATTTCTCCCCTTCATTTTCATTATAGATTCCTAAATCTTTTAAAATTGATAAAGTGATTTCTCCCGCTTTGCTTCCGGATGAATCATCTTCATTTTGTATATTGGTAGCAAAGAAATAAGTGTTGTTCTTCGTCTCTACATACCCGATAAACCAACCATTGATGTTTTTTCCATTCACTGCTCCTGTGCCTGTTTTTCCTGATAGGCGAGCTTCTTCATTCTTTTCTAAGAGCAGTGCTTCCTTCACGGCTTGGATATGCCTTTCCTTATATCCAAATTGATTGTTATAAAAGGCTTGCAGCAATTGGACTTGTTCGACTGGAGAAATTTTTAATGAGGATTCGTTCCAGAATTCACTAAATTCCCCAGATACATCGGAATTCCCATAGTTTATCTCTTGTAGATTGGATTGAATTGTTTCAAATCCTGTTCGACGATCTAATTCTTGGAAATACCAGTTTACAGATTTTTGTAAAGCAGATGAGACATCCTGATCCATATTCCAAGCTTCAAAGGGTTGCTCCGTCCCATCCCATGAAAGTTTGGATTCTTCGGGTGATATCACATTTGATTCTAGAGCAAATAAGGCACTATAGATTTTGTATGTGGAATCAGGTGATACCCGCAACGTGCTTTTCTCTTCATTAAAAATGCGATATTGCTGTGCGTTATGATCATATAAAACAAAGCTTCCTTCATACCCTTTAAAGAATTGCTGTAAATCCTCATAAACTACTCCGTCATTTTTAAAATAGTATCGGTCTTTTTCCGTCGCAAATGCGGAAACGAAAGGTAATTGGATTGTCAAAATGATACTGGCCAACACATAAATGAAGACGCTTTTCCTTAATGATTTTTTTGCGGAATGCTTATAGGCAGAAATTTGTTCAATTCGTTTTTTGATTTGAAGCTTCGAACCGTTTAGTTGTGTCACCAACTGTAGATTACTTGACCGTTTTGAAAGATCCAAAAAATTAATGATAGTATTTCCATATTCACTAATGGAATGATCATCCAGTAACTGTAAAACAGATGTATCACATGCGATTTCCCGATCCAATCTCATTTCTCTAAAAGCAAGCCAAACAAGGGGATTAAACCAATAAATGATTTGATAGAACAATATCACGTAATTTGTCAGCAAATCCTTGTTTTTATAGTGATTCAGTTCATGAAGAAAGATATACTCGTAATTTTTCAAGCTAAGCCAGTTTTCATGCTGAGAAGGTAAGACGATATATGTTTGAAAAAGCCCGAATATCATTGGAGATTGGACTCTATTCGAAATAACAATCTCTATTGGTTTTCTTATTTGCAGTCTTTTCTTGCATTCTTCGAAAAGCACGAGGACATCTTGATTGGAAAACGGAGAAGAATAATTCTTAATCCTTCTGATTGTGAGCCATCCACGAACCATAGTAAAGGTAAATAAAAGCATCCCTGACAACCATAAACCCATCACTCCCCTATTAAGTAAGGACAGGTCCGGCCGATTGACCGATACAGAAAAGTCTTGTATGAGGTGTAGGCCCTGCATCATATCAGTCCCGGTTTTTTCCATATTAGAGCTGGGTGCATTAATTTGATTTATGTCCCCGCTGCTAAAGAGAGGACTAAAATTATATAAATCAGTAGGTATGAAAGGAAGTGCTAAAGCCATAAAAAGAAACATCCACAAATGATAGTGCCATTTTGCTGTTAATTGTCTTCCAAACCATTTTCGTATAAGGAGGATAACAGTAACGGAAAATGAAGACACCAATAGACCTATTATAAAGTATGTTAAAAACATGTCCTTCAATACCACCTCTCTTGACTTTTAAATTTAAAAAACAGGTATATAGCAAATTTATAGTGGCTTGATGGTAAAAAAATAAAGAATTGACTTTCTTTGATTACATATGTAATACTATACTACAGATGTAATCAGACTACAAACGTAATCTGTTAAAACTCCTTGTATGAGGTTGTTTTTTCAATTCGTACATAAGAGTCTAATCAAATAATTAGGAGGTTTACATGATGAACAAAAGATGGTTTTATCAAATACTGGCACCTATAGGCTTGGTGCTTATGGTTGCAGGCTGCTCAGATGAGGAAAAACAGGTTGTACAACAGTCGGAAACAGAACAAACCGGGGGAACTAACCAAACATCGGAAAATAATACGGCAAAAGAAGCCACAATCAAGAAATTTGAACAACTTGAGAAGGAATATGATGCAAAGCTTGGGGTCTATGCCATTGATACAGGAACGAAAGAAACCGTGGAATTTCATGAGAACGAACGATTTGCGTTTACATCTACTCATAAGGCTCTGGCTGTAGGGGCACTTTTACAACAGAAATCAATAGAAGACCTTAATCAAAGAATTACCTATACAAGTGAGGATCTTGTTAATTATAATCCGATTACCGAAAAGCATGTTGATACGGGGATGACCCTTAAGGGGCTTGCTGATGCTTCGCTTCGATACAGTGACAATACGGCTGGAAACCTTATCCTTGAACAACTGGGGGGACCGGCTGGATTTAAAAAAGAACTGGAGGGAATTGGAGATAATGTTACCAACCCTGAGCGAATTGAGCCAGATTTAAATGTAGTTAATCCTGGTGAAACGCATGATACGAGTACACCAATAGCACTTGCTACAAGTCTTCAGGCTTTTACATTGGGAGATGCACTTCCAACTGAGAAACGTGAACTTTTAATAGATTGGATGAAGAGAAATACTACTGGAGATGCTTTAATTCGTGCTGGAGTGCCGAAAGGTTGGGTAGTGGCTGATAAGACTGGAGCGGGATCATATGGTACGCGAAATGATATTGCAATCATTTGGCCATCAAAAGGAGATCCTATTGTTCTTGCTGTACTTTCAAGTCGTGATGAAAAAGAGGCTGATTATAACGACGAGCTTATTGCTGAGGCGACAGAAGAAGTAATTAAGGCCCTTAAAGTCAAAGGTAAATAGAATATGATTGTACTAAAAAAGGTTACGTTAAGTAGCCTTTTTTAGTGGATTATTTCCTATAATGATTGCCCTTCTTCAACTCCCTTTAATGAACGAAAGCCTTTCATCATCTGTATTGCTATGAAGACATAACGAAGCGACGCTTTTTTTATAGAGCCAAAGGGGCAGGATGGCGGAGGAAAATAATGGTATGATATGGTATGTTGACTAAGGAGGTTATTATATGAGTTATAAGAACACACTTATTACCATTTCAGAGGATTCAAAAGTTTCTTCAGCAAAGGTACCTGTCATCAGAAACGAAAAACCGACCATTGCTTATATTGAGCATGATTTGATTAACAATAACCCCTATAAATTTACACAAGAAGACGTACAATTCAAAACATATTTAATCAAAAATCAAATGGAAGCGGAAAATGCAGCTGAACTTCGAGAACAGTTCTTTTCAAAATCCAAGGCTTGTTTCAGGGCTTCTCCTTTAGTGAAAAATTATGGTTGGGGAATTCATTATAATAATCAAGGGAAAATTGCGATATATGATGTTAACAGTGAAATGTATAACCAGTTGCTTAAGCAAGATGACATTACAAAACTTAAAGGCATGCGCTCCAAAAGAAAATAGATGCAGGATCGTTCAAAACGTAGTGACTGGAACTGTAAAGCGATGAAGATGACGAAAGAAAACATGTTTGAAGCTAAGAAGGTATAGTCATTTTTAATCATTTTAATAATCAGTTTATTCTGATATCATAAAAGGGATAAAATGGGAGGAGGAAATAACATAAAAAACTTATTTTCAATCTTAAGTATGTTTGTGTTAGTTCTGGTAGGTGGAATGGTATTAGGCAATTCTTCTGCACAAGCAAGTGTTCCTCAGTATTCTTTTCAAACAGAAGATGGAAAATGGGATGGTGAAATTGGAAATCCTAACAGAGGTAGTGACTTACAGGTAGAACTGGTTTCCCCAATCTATTTGAAGACTTCTTCTGGAAGTAAGTTATTGACTAATTATAGTAACATATGGTCCCGTCTCTGCAATGCCAGTACTGGAAAGTGCACAGGCTATCATAGCTTAGCTGGTGGAAAGACCTTATTCACAGATATGAGAATCGGGAAATTTTATGTAGATGTTAAAGATGGATACTCTTCTGGAAGAGTATCTGGAAAACTGCAAATTGTTTTCAAATAACATGTAATACTAGCTACCCACTCTTAATGGGTAGCTTTTTATCATGAAAAAAAATCGAGATCGGACTGGAAAGGCTTTTGTGGATTGTTTGGTGGCAATATTACAAAAAGGTACACTTTAAACTGAGTGCACCTTTTTGTTTTATGAATTATATATTTCTCTGTTCATATTCACGATATCTTTATTTGCGAGGGGGAAGTTAGAAGCTGATAACTTCTCTATTACCTTATCCCGCAGGAATGGGGCTTTTTCTTTATTTGCTTTTTCCAATGCTTTTGTTAGTTCTTCTTTTGTTAGTTCTGTGCAGTATGCAGGAGTTCCTGGCTGTTGTCTCCACGAATCACTTAAAGAACCACTATCCACTGTGTCGAAGCCTAGCTGGTTTACTACGTCCATGATTATTTGTTTTTGTGATACGTCATTACCAGCAATCGCCATGGCAATGCGTCCACTAGTACCTTCGGGGGTTCCCTCATTTTCTAAAGTATGGGCTAACAAGTTGTTGAAAGCTTTGATGATAGGTTTACCTAATTGATTGGAAACCCAATCACTTTCAACCATCCCGTTCTCAATTTCTGCAATTTTTTGGTCTCTGCTAGGGTAATAATTTGAAGTATCTACGACGATTACTTCCTCCCCAACTTGCTCGATAATGTTCCGAATGCTTGGCAGTGCTGTTAAAGGGAGAGATATTATAAGAACTTCAATATTGGTCATTACATCTTCTATAAGGACAGGTGTTCCAGCAAGCTCTTTTCCTTCTAAATGTTCAATTCCTCGTGCATCTGCAATTTTTACATCATGTCCATTCTTAACTAATTTTTTAGAAATGATCGACCCGATTGTTCCAGCACCTATAATTCCAAATTTCATCATTTCTCCTCCTAAAGAATTTGTATATCAAAGAGTTGTTCTGCTTAAAGTTAACAATGATATTTTTATCTGAATCAATATCACCACTTTATCAATCCGTAAACATATCTCATTAGATATTAAAAATATTGAGTGTTTTTATTACATATACTAGAATATAACCAATTCTCATTTCTTTGAAGAAGGCAATAAAAATTGCTATAGTACATTTTTTTGTACCTAACAGTAGAAAGCAGGTGAATGGGTGTCTAGAATATGTAAGGATGGATTTGACAAAAAGTGTATAAAGGAACAGAGAGAAGTATATGGCATTGCCTATACCCAAAACATCCTATCTGGACGTTGGAAATATCTCATTCTTTGGTTTATAAAGTCCAAAGAGCGCCGTTATAGTGAAATCAAAGCTTTTTTAGGGGATATTTCACAAGGTTCTCTTACAAAGCAACTTCGAGAACTAGAAACAGCTGGTTTAGTTAATCGCAAAATTTATCCAGAAGTTCCACCTCGTGTTGAGTATTCATTATCCTCAAAAGGGGGAGAACTCATTCCTATTATTGATTTAATGGAAGAATTCGGGAAGAAGTTTGGGGAGCAGGTAGACTAACCAAAGCTAACACATCCATCGTTAACCCCAGAATTCAAAAACGAAATGGTATAAAGTAAAAGTTGCGGGAGGGAAAACGTTCTAACGCAGCTTTTTCTTTTACCATAAAAATTTGACTAAAGGTAATCAAGAGCTGATCAGAAGCTCTTTTTCTTATGGCACTAACGGGGCAGGATATTGAAGAGTGCTCTTTGCCTTTCTTCAACAAGAAGGATATTTTCTGTTTTTAGAGAATTAGAATGTAAGAATACAGGATATTGCAAAATAACAGGAACAAAGGAGGTATGAGATATGAAGATCCACAGAATAGATCATGTAGGTGTAATCGTAAATGATCTCTCTGCTGCTAAAGAGTTTTTTCTCGATTTTGGACTTGAAGTGCAAGGGGAATGGGAAATGGAAGGAGATTTGATGGATCGGATGAGTGGGCTTAATGACGTTAAAGTAGCATGTGTAGGATTGGGGAAGCCAGACGGTCAGGCATGGATAGAGCTAATTAAATTTTATACGCCGTCAGATGAAAAAGATAGTCAGCAACCTTTTGCAAATACCCTGGGTATCCGGCATATTGCATTTGCTGTTGAAGATATTGAAGCTCTTGTTGCCAAATTGAAAAAGAAAGGTACGGAAATCTTTAGTGAGATACAACAATATGAAGATAGTTATAAGTTATGCTACTGTCGTGGACCAGAGGGAATTATTTTAGAGTTGGCGGAGCAAATCAAATAAATTAAGGGTAATTAATGGTTGTTGGGCTTAAACCCTTGAACTGGAAATGTAGGGGATATACATTACTTTGTATACTGGATATAAAAAAGCCACCCTCAAAAAGATGAAGATGACATTGAAACAGCCAAAAAACAAAGAGAAAAAGCGGTGCAAGACTTGGCAGATCACCCGGAATTGTTTCAATTTGCAACTGAAATTGAATGAATGAATAAGGACTTCTTTATTGCAAAGGGGTTCTTTTTCTTGTTCATTTCTCTTGTTGAACTATAGGGGCAGGTCAGTTTTGTTCAGTAAGGGTTATGAAATGGTCTGTTACTAGTAATTATTTCCCCGAATCAATTCACGATATATACACTTACAATAACTAATTCGAAAGCTAGCACCATTACTTCGTGGTCAAAACGGTTCGGCTCCTTTAATTTACATAAAACAATTACGCTAAGAGTGAATAAGTATATTATTTACTTTCTTTGTTGACCATAGTTAAGAGTGTTAACAGTATTAGAATTTAGGAGGGCCCTACATTTATGAAGGCTGTAACTTATCAAGGACCAAATCATGTACAGGTTAACCAAGTAGAGGATGCAAAATTAGAAAAAAAAGACGATATTATAGTTAAGATTACTTCTACTGCTATTTGTGGATCTGATTTGCATTTATATCAAGGTAACATGCCATTGCCCCCAGGATATATTATTGGCCACGAACCAATGGGGATTGTAGAAGAAGTTGGACCTGAAGTGACAAAAGTAAAAAAGGGAGACCGTGTTGTCGTTCCCTTTAATGTTTCATGCGGACATTGCTTTTATTGCCAACATGAAATGGAAAGCCAATGCGATAACTCAAACCCTCATTATGATTCTGGCGGATACTTTGGTTATACTGAGAAGTTCGGTAACCATCCAGGTGGTCAGGCTGAATATTTAAAAGTCCCTTTTGGAAACTTCACACCCTTTGTTATCCCCGAGTCATGCGAATTGGAGGATGAGTCACTGCTCTTTTTATCCGATGTTCTGCCAACAGCTTATTGGAGTGTAAAAAATGCAGGTGTAAAGTCAGGCGATACAGTTATTGTTCTTGGATGCGGACCTGTTGGGTTGATGGTACAAAAATTTGCCTGGATGGAAGGTGCAAAGCGGGTAATAGCAGTTGATTACTTGGATTACCGAATCAATCATGCGAAAAAGATGAACAATGTTGAGGTATTTGAGTTTACAAAATACCCTGATATGGGGGAACATTTAAAAGAGATCACACATGGTGGGGCAGATGTCGTCATCGATTGTGTAGGTATGGATGGAAAGAAATCACCCCTAGAGTTTCTGGAACAAAAATTCAAACTGCAGGGCGGAACCCTTGGGCCTATTCAAATTTCTACTAAAGCTGTCCGAAAGTATGGGACAGTGCAAATGACTGGAGTTTACGGAGGTAACTATAATCTATTTCCATTAGGTGCATTTTGGGTCAGAAATATTAATCTTAGAATGGGACAGGCTCCAGTCATTCATTTTATGCCAGAATTGTTTAAAAAAATAACAAATAACGAATTTGACCCAAGAGAAATTATCACACACAAGATGTCCCTTGAAGAAGCAAGTCATGGTTATCGGATTTTTAATAATCGTGAGGATGATTGTATAAAAGTCATTTTAAAACCGTAATACTCTTCTCTTTCCAAAAGGCTGTTTTCACATACTTTGTTGCTATTTACCAGGTAGTGAGTTGTGGTTGATTTCCCCTCCAGATGCTCGCTTTCCGCGGGGCGGGCGGTGAGCCTCCTCGACGTAAACGCCTGTGGGGTCTAACCTGTCCCGCTGCTCCCGCAGGAGTCTCGCACTTCCGCTCCAATCAACCTTAAATAGTTTCGTTTAAAAACATCAATCTTTACGAAAAGAGCCTTCCAAAAAGACTTCATACTGTGTATGGAAGTCTTTTTTTTGTAAAATTTTTCACGGTAGGCGAAAAGTGGAAGTATGAGTCCTATCTTTGACATTGGCAGGAGTCATTCATCATTAAATATATCAATCTTTAACTAGGTGCAAATAAGGTAGGTTGCTGCTGCAACTCTTTTTCTTAAGGCACTAACGGGGCAGTTTAGTTGAACAATCGTCATTAGCCTGGTTCAACATTCGGGCCATTTAATGGAGTAAGAGGTTGGATATTACTTCACTTTTTTATGTAGCTAACATTGTTCTAAAGTAGCCGAAAACGTTGATTTACCAGCGATGTATAAAACCCTACATAAAAAAGTTCCTTTTACTCCTTGACCCCAAAATTTAACCTATATCACGACTTAATTAGTTATGATGCAGTTAATTATTCTTTCTCTATTATTGATTTATTTAACAATACCATATTGGATAATCTCCACATCTACCTTTGATTTGAATTTAACATCTTTAAAATAGTTTGACTTATCTTTTTCTTTCCAGGTATCATGATGAAAAGCGATCAGTCTTCTTCCAATACCAAACGCATCACAGTTGGCTTCTTGTAGTTTTTTAATTAATTCTTCAGCATTATTAGTAAAGGTATTTGATAATTTATTGTTTAGTTGATCAACTTTCTTAGGTACATTCCCTATGGGATATTCTTCTACTATTACTTTTAAATGTAAGTTTAAATTTACAAAAACTTCTCCTCTGTCATTCACAGAAACATTTAACTTCCGTTTAATATGAGCGACATTCAGAGAAATAAAATTATTCATTTTTAATTCTTTATTTCCATTTACATATTTTGTGAAACGCGCATATTTACTTTGCTTATTATTTAGTAAAAGAAAAAGAGTTGATTCTTCTTGGGATAGAGTTCCTGATAATTTCCTTTCATTAAATAATGCTACACCTGCCACATCTATAGTAGTACCACTATGACCTATCTTTATTAAGGGAAGAACAATATCTTCACCTGGATCAAGTATCGCTGAAGCCAGAGTCTGGATGCTTTCTTCAGGAATGATTGTATTTGTTTCAGTACTTCGGATTAGATCTAAGATGTTTTGACTAATGTTTGATTCTACTTTAGGTTGAATACTGAGTGTATCAAATGCTTTTCCTTTTACAACTGCTAATTTAGCACTTAAGGAACTTCGGGGATCGCGCCAAATTACATCTAAAGAAGGATAAATGTCACCTTTTGCAAATTGTTCACCGAATAATACAAGTTTATTTTTCGAAGAATCTAAATTACCGGGTATCTCTGTATTTAATTTCATGCGTCCTTCTCTTGGAGTATTTGCGACTGTAGATAAATTTTCACTATTAATAGCTTCAGTTTCTTGTCCTGAATCCATTGAGTTTCTATATATATTTGGTATTGCAATTCCAAATAAAAATTCCCCTTCATCAGTCTGATCAAAAGTTACAGTTTGTATTAAAGCAGCATCTTTCATTAATTTTTGATCCCAGCATCCTGTTGTTAACAATAAACATATACTAATCATAAATAACCTTTTGATCTTCATACATTATAATCTCCATGTCTTTTATTAGGAAGGAATAAAGAAAGCAAAAATAAACATAATGGTATGACCACAATAAAGCTAAAATGTGCAGGTTCCATAAGCTTATTAAATCTTTCAAGGTCAGTTTCTTTGTCAGGAAGAAGAGCGATAATAAAAATAATCCCAGCAGTGTATGGAAGGAATACAGCATGATTGGCACGTTCAAAAAGGTATTTAAGGCCCTGTGAAGAAAGAAAAAGCCAGGTAGCAATTGATGTAGCAACAGATATGATCCAGATAGATAAGAAAAATAAATCGATTCGTTCGATGATTTGAAAGGAATAGGCTTTGATCATATACAATAAAGGCTGTGGAGTAAGATATAGATCTTGCCTAGTTTCGAAAAAAATCAGACTAGCAAACACCAGATATGTATAAAATAGAGTTACGAAAAGATGGGCATTTGAAATCGTAATTAGTTTACGGGTATCAGATGCTTTTACATAAGGGTAGAGAAAAAGCATAAACTCAAACCCTAACATTGAAAATGTTGCTTCTTTAGAACCCTTTATCATATTTGATATGCCGGATTGACCAATCGGCAATAGATATAGAAAATTAGCATCTTTTAGCGAATATGTAATTAGACCAAATAGAATAATTAACATTGGAGTAACGAGTACATAAAAACGAGCCATGCTTCGTAAATTATCTTTCACAAGATATACGCAAACCCCTACCATTAATAAAATTAATATCCAGTTTGGCGTCCTTTGTAAGATCCATATATCGATGATTTGACTAAAACGGGATAAAACTAAACTGCCTGTAACAACAAAGTACAGGATGTAACATAAAATGACGGCATTTCCTAGCCTTTTCCCTAGTATATGAGGAATGATTTCATAAATTGTTAAAGATGGAAATCTTCTGCAAAGCCCCCATAAGACCAAAATAATGACTTGTATGATTAGTCCTGCAATTAAAATAGATATCCACCCATCATTCTTAGAAATTAACGAGACATCATGAGGTAATGATAAAATTCCAACTCCGATTTGAGATTGAATGATCATAAAAAAAAGCTGTGTTTTTGAAATACTACTTTCTTTTGTTATCATTGGATTTCCATCCCCTTGAAAGTTTTTGTTGTTTAATATGTTTAGGATGTGAATCTAAAGGTCGTGTATTTAATTTCCAAGTTGGCAAACGCAAAAAAGTATCCTTGATGTCTTTTATTCTAAGTGGAGCAAGTGGAGCAAAGTAGGGTGTACCAAATGACTCTAACTTGCATAAATGAGCTAAAAGCACAATAAAACCAAAGACTATTCCAACGAATCCCAATGAGGCAGCCAGAAACATAAACGGAAAACGTAACAATCGAACTGCGTCGCTCATTCCATGTGATGGAACACAAAAAGAAGAAATAGCAGTTAAGGCAACAACGACAATCATTGTAGTTGAGATAAGCCCTGCTTGAACGATGGCGTCCCCAATAACAAGGCCTCCAACTATCCCAATTGTTTGGCCAATTCTTGAGGGAAGACGTATTCCAGCCTCGCGAATCAACTCAATGGTTAATTCCATGAGTAATGCTTCGATTAATGGAGGAAAAGGAATTTTATTAATTGAGCTTCCGACAGGGTTTACAAGTTCGTCAGGCAGCACTTCAAAGTGAAATGCAATAACAGCAATATAAAAAGCTGGCAATAGAATCGAGATCAAAAAACTTGCATGTCGAATAGAACGGATAAACGTACCAATCATCCATCGAGAATTATAATCGTCAGGTGATTGATAAAAAGCAAAAAATGTAACCGGCAAAAGTAAAGCAGTTGGGTTTCCATCCATGAAGACAGCAACTCTGCCTTCATTTAAATGTCCAATTACACGATCTACTCTTTCTGTATTTAATAATTGAGGAAAAGGTGATATTGTAGAATCTTCTATTAATTCCTCCAAGAATCCAATATTTAAAACGTTATCCATCGAAATGGAATTTAATCTGCGTTCAAATTCATAGATTACTTCTTCATTTGCAAGATTATTTAAATACACAAGTGCTATTTTTGATTTAACTTGCATTCCAACTCGGAAATATTTCATGCGTAGATTAGGACTTTTCATTGTTTTTCTAAGTAAATGAAGGTTCGTCAAAAGGTTTTCAATAAATCCATCATGAGAACCCTGAACAATCTTTTCGTTTTCTGGTTCTGTAACAGAACGGTCATTAGACGTAGAGACATCAACCAAAAAAAGCTTTTCATAACCATCTAAACTCAAAACACAAGAGCCATTTAAAAGTGCATCCTCGACCTGCTTGAAAACTGTTGAAGCCTGAAAATTAGTGTTAAGCATATTTTGAATTGTTTCTGAATTCGATAGTAAACAAGGTTTCAAAGCGTCTCTTTGTATTTTTTCCTTATCTACCATAGTTTCGAGATAAATAAGTGCACCTCGTACTGTTTCCGTTTTGAATTCCTTTACAACTAAATCTTCTGTGTTAGAAAAGATTTGTTTTATTGTGGAGATATTTTCATTAACTTTAGAGAAAACTTCTTTAGAGGGTTGAGGTATTTGCTTTGAAGGAAGATAGTCATTATTTACCTTGTTATATTTTAATAAATGTTTGATGAACTTCATTAAAGTTAAGCTCCTATATTTATTTATAGGATATTTTCTCCAATAATTATTAATGTATGTATCAAAAAAATATTGAATGGATTTTGATACGATTCCTTGTCTAAACGGATGGCTAACAGGTGCGTGTGCGGCCGAGCCTAGGTCGTATCATATAGCGGGTGGGATTCCCGTCGAGTAAGAACTAGCCATTCGCTCGTAGCAAGTCTTGGAGGGCTAAAGGTAACTTTAGTCTTTAAGCGTAGACAGTTAGGTGGCGGGCCGAAAGCCAAATGGTTGAAGGGATTGAGCTCCATAATGTTAGTAAATCGAGAGGGCTGATGCTTTACGCACAGCAGAAAGCTACATTTTATCCTTCGTTAAGGGCAAGATGGATAAAACCTCTCTGGAGTCAGAGACCTTGGCACGTTACACATCGATATGATACGGCAACTCGGGAGACCCTATCGGCCTTTTCTTGTTAGAAGAGTATGGTGTACAAGCGATAAAAAGCAAGGAAACCAAATGCTGTATAGGGAGTCGGATAGCAGCGTAGTACCAATGAAGTTGGGTAATGCCGATGGAGGAAAGGCTAGCTACCAGTTATCGCCCTTACTAGGGAAACATTTACTACACTCAGAGGTGGGGATAAATGGAAACAAACTACTAAGGATAGCAGAATTAGCAAAATCTGAATCTGAGAGATTAGCTACATTTTGTGAATGGTAACTAGGAGGAGCCGTGTGCGTGAATAGCGCAAGCACGGTTCTGTGAGGGGGGCAGGAACACAATCTACTGTAAGGTAGAGAGGTTCCTTCTACTCGACTAGCTGAATATCGGAGCTGTCTTTAAGGCAGCTCTTTTTATGGAACTATCGGGGCAGGATAGCTGAAGTACAGGTAATAAAATTTCTATGTCGAATTAGTTACAAATGGGGTGATTAATTTTGATACATGTAAAAAGTTTTCAACAAAGTGAGCATGATTTAGATTTTTTAACGGATATGATGTATGAAGCTATTCATATTCCTGAAAATAAGCCACCTAAAGAAGAACTGTTAAATTTACCATATATCAAAAAATATAGTGAGGGATGGGGACGAAAAGGTGATAGAGCAATAATTGCTTTTGAGGATAATTTTCCTGTTGGTGCTGCATGGTATCGCCTATTTGCAGAAAATCAAAAAGGTTATGGATATGTTGATGATAAGACTCCTGAACTAGGTATAGCTGTAATTAATAAAGTAAGAGGTAAGGGAATAGGTAACCTGCTTATGGAAAAATTATTTGAAACAGCTTCCAGAGATGGTTATACATCACTATCTTTGAGCGTTGACCCTAAAAACACTCAGGCTGTACAACTTTATAAGAAACTTGGATTTGAACAATGTGATTCATCAGGAACATCTTGGACAATGATATATAACATCTCTTCCAGTTAGATATTTTAAACTAACGGGTACGATAGCTGAAGATCGGAGCTGTTTATAAGTCAGCTTTTTCTTAAGGCACTAACGGGGCAGCATTCCTGTAATAACTGAAAATGAGGTTTGAATGAAAAAAGACCTCTTGATAAGATGAATGTGTCCTAAGCTGGCCAGCTAAAAAAGGACAAAAACATCTATCTGGAGGTCTCACAATGAATTATAACCAAAATCATAAAATCACTCAAATTACTTCTGAAACCTTAATTGTCGGAGTAGATATAGCCAAGCACAATCATGTCGCGAGAGCACAGGATTTTAGAGGATTGGAACTGGGTAAAACGTGTTTCTTTGAAAATACGAAAGCAGGATTTCATTCGTTTCTAGATTGGATTAACCAACTTGTTAAAGTGTGTAAGTTAAATAAAGTGATTGTAGGCATGGAGCCAACCGGTCACTACTGGTTAAATCTAGCTCATCTTCTAAAAGAGAATAATATTAAGTTCGTATCTGTCAATCCACTACATGTTAAACGAAGTAAAGAATTAGACGATAATTCACCTACTAAGAATGACGTGAAAGATGCAAAAGTCATCGCACAGTTAGTCAAAGACGGAAGATACGCCGAACCAACAATTCCACGTGGAATTTATGCAGAACTCCGAGTGGCCAAAAAACTTCGCGATCTTCTCAACGTTGATTTACAGGTTGTTCAGGGACAAGTTCATAACTGGCTTGATCGTTACTTTCCTGAATTTTTGACAGTGTTCAAAAGTTGGGAAGGCAAGGCAGCTATTCATTTTCTAAAGCTAGAATCCTTGCCACATGAACTTGTTAAGTATACGGATGAAGAGCTCTTACTTTCCTTAAGACAAGTGGTAAAACGCAGCATAGGCTTAAAGAAGATACGAGCCTTAAAAGAAGCAGCCAATCGTTCGATTGGTATTCGTCAAGGGGCAGCTATGGCGAAATTAGAGTTGAGAGCTTTACTTGAGAAGTATGATTTTATTCAAATGAAATTCGAAGAATTAGATCATCAATTAGATCAGTTATTAGACCATATCCCAGGTGTCACACAGATGTTAGAGGTGTCAGGAATCGGTCGAGATACAGTAGCAGGGTTTTTCGCGGAGGTCGGCGACCTCAGAGACTATCAACATCCTCGCCAAATCGTGAAATTAGCAGGTTTAAGTTTAAAAGAAAACACATCCGGAAAGCACAAAGGTCAGACCAAGATTACCAAACGGGGACGAAAGAAATTGAGGGCTCTCTTATTCCGGGCAGCCATGGTACTGGTGGCAAAGAACAAGGCTTTTAAAGCTCTTCATATATATTACACAACACGTTCCCATAATCCCTTAAAGAAAATGCAATCTCTGATAGCCTTGTGTAACAAGCTTATTCGAATTCTGTTTTCAATCGGTAAAAAACAATTTACGTTTCAAGAAGACAAGATGTTAAAGGATATCCCTCATATGGCAACATTTGTAGCACATCAAACAGTCGCATAGTTCATCGGATTTTAAGGTTACACGGTCATTTAATTAACACTCATTAAAAGTGAAGCACGGATTAGTCGGCAAAGCAACTAACGTGAGGACTTAGATCCTGTGGGGCAGCATGACCGACATCCACCTCATGGAAAGGTTGAACGAAGGAATGTAGGAGCATCGACTCTGTGAGACATGGGAGGGTTGACCTCCATGAGACATGTGGATATCCAAAAGTGCGATCATAACATTGCCTATGCCAATTTTTTCCTGTAATTGGCTAGTTTAGTATACACTTTTTTCGATAAATCCCTATCCTTGAGGAGTAATGCCTAGCTTACATAAATAACAGTTAATGATATGACTATGAAATCCTAAGAATTCTAGAGCAATCGTGAGATTGTGTTCAGTTTATTGAGGGAGGTTAGTTGAAGAAGGATTTTGTTTTTACGTTAAACTGTATAAAGTTTAACGGTTTTAGGAGGTGAAAATGATGAAACGTGCGATAGGAATATTTCTTACTCTTTCATCTTTACTAACATACTTAATTGTGGACATGCTTTATGATCCTGTTGAGAATAAAATAACAACAACCGATATGAATTCAGGAGTTACCACAGCAACAGTACTATATCAATATCCTTTGATGTATTGGGTAATTTGTGTCATTTTAATAATTACTTTTATTCTTGGGATTTACTTTATTTCTAGCAAAGGAAAAGCAATATGAGGAATGTCCACTCTGTGATACTCCAGAATATACTAGAAATAAGTGAATCGAACTAATGGGTGCTTTACTTCAATAAGGGAGTTGCTTCCGCAGCTCTTTTTCTTATGGAACTAACGGGGCAGGTTGATTCAAGAGTGTTGATTGGTCTTTGTTCAACAATTGGACCATTTTGTGGAAAATCACTAGATACTTTTGAGGTCTTAATCAAAATAGTAATTAATCTATGGAAGTTGTAAAATAAAGGTAATAATAGTTCTGGGGGGATTTATATCAATTATAATGCTATTAATCTTAGCGAGAAACTGTCCAAATTCAGTGAACACTGGTCGCCCAAAGTCATTGGTGAAATGAATGACTATCAGTTTAAGTTAGTTAAGATTCAGGGGGATTTTGTCTGGCACGATCATAAAGACACCGATGAGGCATTCATCGTGATAGACGGCGAGATGTCCATCGCATTCCGCGATGGAGAGGTTAAACTTTCCAAAGGAGAAATGTATGTGATACCAAAAGGTGTGGAGCATAAGCCTTATGCTGAAAAGGAATGCCATATAATGCTGGTAGAGCCTAAAGGTGTAGTCAACACTGGTGAAACTATTTTTAAACTAACCGCTGAAAATAATATATGGATTTAGGGGGATAATTTTCCAACTACTATCTTTGGATCAACATATAAAAGGAAGTTACATATTTTCCGCAACGGGAGCGATTCTTTAATAAGAATCGCTTTTCTTAATGAACGAACGGGTGCGTTAGTAGAAGATCGGAGCTGTCTTTAAGTCAGCTTTTTTTCTTGAACTATCGAGGCAGGATAGTTCAAGAAGAATTAACACAAGAAGGTCGTCAATGAAGTCAATCTTCTTGTGTCAATTTTTTTTTAGAATAAGGGATTTCTAATTGGAATATTATGTTAAAGTTAAAGCGAACAGAGCAGTTTTTAGGGTATTGATGGTGAGCGTAATGGGGGAAATGATTATCTACGATAAAAGTCCTATGATTCATTAAAACAAAACAGTTAAAATGATAATTCTTAAGGGGTGTTTATTTATAGTTATAAATAGAAATAAACTTGAGAGTTTAATTGGGAGCGCTCTGTTCATTGTGGAGGTAGAGGTTTACGAATTCACTGGTCTGGCTGCCGAGGTGACCTCATGACAGAAATGAAAAAGCAGCCAATTTCACATTTGATGAAGAAGCGTAGATTTTGGGGTTATGGTGCCGCTATAGCGGTAATGCCTTATCTGTTAATCAAAATAGCCTGGACGTTCGGTCTCTTCATGCCGACCGAACAAATGGGCGACCCAAGCTGGCGCACTGCAAACGCAGTAACAATGGTTCTAGCTGCAGTTGGTATCCTGTTAGCATTAGCGTTTAGCATGACATGGGGTGAGCGACTGCCCGCCTGGTTGGTTGCCTTGCCCGTCTGGGTAGGTACTGGTTTACTTATTCCCATGCTGTTGCTGGCACCTGTGCTTGGTCCTGCTGCTATGATACGCGATCAGCAGGCAGGTGCTGCTAATGTTTGGGTATATGAGCAGATCTTCGTAATGGTCTCACTGGTTGGAGTCGGCATCTGCCTACCTTTCGCCTTAGCTGGATACGCAAAAGCGCGTTGGCCAGAGGCATTTGCTGATCCAATCGACATTGAATTACTCCCGGGCAACAGCCAGAAACTGCATATCACCTTGGCTAGGCTTGTCGTGGCTGGCTGTATCCTGCTTGGATTTATTAAGCTATTCTGGGCGGTTGGTGGAACTATTGGCATCAACCCAGCCATGTTGGATAACCGCGATTTATGGTGGCACCTATTGTCGTTGAGTACCGGTGTGTGGGCCTTCGCAGGGGCGTGGGGTTTGTTGGTATTGACCACTCGCCGCGGGTCGAAGCGGTTCCTCCCTCCTATGGCAGCAGCATGGATCTCGTCGGGAATGCTGTTCTCTTATAACCTCTTTAACCGCTTGGCCGCCACTCGCCCCGATGCACAACCTGCTCTAGAGAACCCGCTTGCATATGTACTAACCACCGAGTTAGGTAGCGTCTTGGGAGTGATGATGGGAATAATTATCCTGATGGTACTGCACGACCGCCGGAGAGCAATGCGTAGTTTTAGAAGTAATTAACGTTCCTAATATTGAATTATATATTTATAAAAAGAAAATAAATTAAATGAAAAGGCCCCAATTTTAGGGCCTTTTAAATGTACGATTCTTTACATTATCATACATTAAAATCAAGAAAAAAAACTTGTTCAGGTAAAGTGTGCGTCGTACTAGAAAATGGTCACTGATGAGACCGCACTCTAGGTGAGCGAGCCAAAAAATGAAGGCATCCTTATAAGAGGAGAAGAAGTCATGTCAGAAAATAAATAATTCCCAATCAAAAAACCACACATCATGGTGTGGTTTTCATTTTTCTTCCTTTTATGCTTCCTTTACATCCATTCCCTTCATCATCGAACGGTCTTGGAGGCTTTCGGAACGCATGCTATATGCCACGAGCTTCTTCTTGTCCTGTTTTACGACATCCACATGGTCACCGTACACGAACACCAATAACCGAATATCCTTTTTGCCTTTTTTCGTATCGATGACCAATGGCTTAACACCGCTCTCTGGATGTAAAAACAAGGAATCGTTTCCGGGAAATATATGATTTTTCTTCAAAATCATCGCGTGGTTAACATCCTGAATCACTTGGTTCTTCTCTTCCCCTTCCAATCGTTTTCCGTCCATCGTGATCACGGTATTCTCGTCACTAAGTGTTGGATGCATCTTAAATTTATTCAAAAGCCAATTGACGACATCGGTTGGAAGGCAGGTAACAACTAGTTTAAATATCGTCATAATAATGGTCAAAATCAAAACGGGTCCTGTCATTTTTTCATCATCTCCGTATGTTATAAATGCCTCATGATAAGTAGCTGCCTCTATATTACCAAAAGAATGGCCATTTTTTCTTTCGAAAATATGTCCATTCTCGTAACGTTTTCCTATTGGGGCGTGCTGTATAAACTAACGGTCAGGGGGTTGCTTCCGCAGCTCCTTTCATATTGAAAAGGGAAGATTAGTGTATTCATAACGGGTGCCTTATTACAAGGGTTGCTGCGGCAGCCTTTTTTCTTATGGCACTAACGGGGCACGATCGTTTAAGAACGAATGGGTTTTTAATGGTAAAATTAACCTGGTTATAGTGATTAAGTGGATTACCTGCAGTATAGAAAATAAAATAGGAGTTGTTTTTATGTTTGACATTGCCTTGATTTTGTTTATAGCTTCAGCTGGGGGAGTTATTGCTATTACCGGATTCCTCGTTATATTAGGTCGAAGAATTTTAGAACCTAAGAAAGAACTTCAACAAAAAATCGATAAACTAGAAGAAGAGGTTCAAAAATTAAAAAATCACAAATAAAAACTAGCTTTAATGAACTAACAGGTGACGTTAGCTGAAGGTCAGAACTGTCTTTAAGACAGCGCTTTTTAAAAATGTTTTAATGAGAGATAAAGAGAGGGGGAATTTTCAATGAGTAAAGCAATCATTTTTGATATGGATGGAACCTTGTTTCAAACAAATTTAATTTTAGAACCTGCCCTAGAAGCAACATTTGAAGTACTACGAAAAGAAAATTTATGGGATAAAAAAACACCGATTGAACAATATAGGGGAATTATGGGTGTGCCACTACCGGTTGTATGGGAAACACTTTGCCCAAACCACTCACTGGAAATACGAGTAAAGAGTAATGAGATTTTTCATAAAAAGCTTATAGAACTAATCCAAGCACAAAAAGGTGCATTATATGCTGGTGTGGAGAGCACATTAAATGAGTTAAGTAAAAAGTATCCCTTATTTATTGCCAGCAATGGTCAGATAGAATATTTACAAGCAATTGTAGAAACTTATAATTTGGATAGGTTTATACAAGATACATATAGTATCCAACCAATTAAATCTGGGAATAAATCAGATTTAGTACAAATGGTGAAAAATAAAAATCAAATTGGAAAAGGTTACGTTGTCGGAGACCGGTCTTCGGATATATCTGCTGCTAAGGATAATGAACTTATTGCAGTTGGTGTGAACTTTGACTTTGCCCAAGAAGATGAATTAAAACAAGCAGATTTTGTAGTGAATAACTTCAAAGAAATCTTAGAGTTAGTTTAAATTCTAAAAGGCCGCCAATTGGCGGCCTTTTGAAAAACGTTTCTTAGTATTATCATACTTTCATATTCAAGTGAAAAACTACCTTTAATGAACTAACGGGGGCAGGATAGCTCAACAAGGGTTTGTTTATTTTTATCTTTTTAAGAGAGATAATAATTTGTTTTTGGAGGGAATTATGAGGGGAATTACTTTGTCTAATGGAAAAACAGTTGAAGTCGAATGTTTAAGTTGTGCTTTAACAAGTGGGGAAATAGAACCGGATGGTGGTGTAATAATCGAAACTGAATATTTTCATGCTCACCAAGACGTTGCATATCCCATTAAAGGTTTAGTAATTTTAGCATCTAAACGCCATATTAAGTGCTTTGACGAGTTAAATGACTTAGAAAAGGTTGATTACATAAACTTATTATCTAAGATTAGAAAAGCTCAAAGGGAAGTATTAGGGATAGAACATGTTTATTACTTTTATAATGAAGATACTACTCACCATTTTCATACTTGGATGGTTCCTCGATATGAATGGATGTACGATTTTGGACGTTCTGTGGAATCCGTTAGACCAGTTTTGCTCCATGCAAGAAACAAATTGAATAATGATGAAAATGTAAAAAGTGTAATTGATGGAATTAAGGCTTTAAAAAAAGAACTATACACTTAATCCTTCCTTGTCCCACTAACAGTTGCTTTACATCGATAAGAGAGTTGCTTTGGCAGCTCTTTTTCTTATGGCACCAACGGGGCAGGATTGAATAACGTTCAATTTATCAAAAGAAGGTTGTTATCTGATAGTAAACACATTTTCTAGAAATAGGTACTGTGGTTATATCGTTTATTACTTCAATTTAAGCATTTTTTATAACGTTATGTCATAGTCTAAAGTAAGAATAGAAGGAGGTTTGTATTCCTACGAAAAAAAAGATGGATCATTTTAGTTATTGTTTCTTTGGCTATATTCATACTATTGTACATAATCAGGTCTTTTCAAAGATGATGGTTCAATGAGTGGTTTCGTTACAAATGAAGGTAAGCAAGAATACATAAATTCTTATCATGAGGCAATGAGCTATTTACCACAACCTGTTGAGTCAAAAATGCTCAATACCGATTTTGGTAAAGTGAAGCTATACAAATTTCAAGAAGAGGAAACACCAGACAAAACACCGTTATTGTTACTTCCTGGAAAGGGGTCTGCTACACCAATGTGGGAAGCAAATCTCAATGACTTCTTAAAACACCGTCCGGTTTACACAATTGATTTAATAGGTGAGCCAGGGTTAAGTATAGAAACAAAACGTATCAAAACTAATATGGATCAAGCTATTTGGTTAAAACAAGTGCTGGAACAATTGCCAGAAGAGGAAATCAACTTATTAGGATTGTCATTTGGTGGATGGAGTGCGGCAAATTTAGCAATTAAGCACCCAGAAAAAATTCAAACACTCATATTAGTAGAACCAGTTTATGTTTTTGGTCCTATTCCACTAAAAATGATTCTAGTTTCGATTCCAGCTTCCGTACCAGCAGTGCCAAAATCAATAAGGGAAAGAATGCTTAGTTATATCTCTGGTGGTGCTAAAATTGATGAAAGTGAGCCGGCTGCCAAATTGATTGAAACAGGAATGCGAACATTCAAAAGTAAATTGCCAATGCCAGAAAAGGTTAAAACTGAACATTTGAAGAAACTTAAGATGCCAGTGCTCGGAATTTTGGCTGATCAATCGACTATGCATCATTCCGAAAAGTCGTTTCAAATCGGTTTAGAAAATTTAAGAAATCCATACAGTAATATGGTGTTATTTAAAGACGCCTCTCATGCTATCAATGGGGAGTACCCTGAAAAGTTGTTACAAACGATTGAAGACTTTCTAAAACATATTGAATAAGGGGTAGGACCACGGCAATTTAGTTCCAGGCATCTCATGATAATATAGTCATCGACACAAATGTGAATTGGTGATTATCGTGAGAACTTTGGTAGTTCATTAAGAATTACTAAAGATAATCAAACTATTTTATAAAAATTGTATCTGAATCATAAGGAAAGAATCCATTTATTCAATATTTTTACAAAATGAATTCTTGCTTTACACTAATATGTGGTTTCAAGAGGGGGCTTTGGTCAATCTTGATTTAAAAACTACACATAGACATTAATATTTTTATAAATGGACTTACTTGGAGAATTATAAATAGGGATAGTCCAATCACTATCCCTAACAATACATATGATTTCGATTAACGAGTTCTTCCGCCTAATTGTTGTTCAGCCATTTGCACTAAACGTTTTGTAATTTCTCCACCAACAGATCCGTTTGCACGAGATGTTGTATCAGCGCCAAGTGTAACACCGAATTCACTAGCGATTTCGTATTTCATTTGTTCTAGAGCTTGCTCTGCACCATTAACTACTAATTGATTATTGTTGTTATTTCTAGCCATGTTGTCAGCTCCTATGAATATAATGTGTTGCTGGTCATAGGTTTTGATATTGTTAAGAGTTATATACATAGATTTCAAAATAAATTAAGGCAATGATTAATTTAAATTAATACCATCTGTGGATTTAGAAGAGAGAGCAGAGGAAAATATTGAAGTCACCGGGTCGCAAGGAAGGGTTTCAGAAGCGATTATGAAAACAAATGATTTGCAATATCTTCGCTCAGGATTAAGAGTCAAATGTGAAAAGGATGTAAATCCATCAGTAAGACGGACGTGCTTAAGCTTTGCGGTTTGGTTGCGTACATATATGGAATTTCCTATAAGGGTTGTTGTATATCTAAAAACGGATTATCAACTTAAAACGAGAGATACAAGAGAACTGGCAAGTGCTACTTTTTTTGCACCTTATGATAAAACTGTTGAACCATACATAAGAATTGCAACAGGTGATTATGAAGAATTAGTTTCAGAAAGAGGAAAAAATGATGCTTTATGGGCAATTTTAAGCAGCTTGGCTCATGAGATAATCCATTATCAACAATGGCTAGAAGATAAGGAAATGGATGAGAAAGAAGCAGAAAACGGAAGCGAAGAATTATTAGATAGTTACTATCGATTTTTGTGATTTGATTTTCTTGTTGAACAAACAGATGCGTTAGCTGCAGATCGGAGCTGTCTGTAAGGCAGCTGTTTCTTTATTCACTATCTGGGGGAAATAATTGAATAAAACTTAACAGTTCTTAGGAAACTAAAATGGGTGATGAAATGAAAAATTTCGCAGTAATGCTTTTGATAGCAATATTCTTAATAAGCTCTAATAAGCCAGTTTATTCAAAAACAATAAATGAAGCTGATACGGAACTATGTGAAACACTTAAATATGCACTTATAAATAGTCTTAGACAACCAGTAGATAAAGCAATTGCTGAAATATATAAAAATGATAAAGATGCACCAAGTAATCTTACTTGGGCTTCGTATGACACAGAAATAATCAAAATTAAGCAACTGTACGGAGTTGGTGGAGGATATGAGATAACTCTAAAAGTCCACCCTTATTATGATGCTCATAATAGTTATGGAATAGATGAGGTTGTTGTAGATACAAGGGGTGAGTTAATAAATTATAAGCACATAAAAACATATCCTTGAACCTCAACTAACGGATGCGGTCTTCATTTAGAAGGATCGCTTTTTCTTATGGAACTAACGGGGCAGGATAGTTCATCAAGCATATTGTATTCGAACTATGCAATAAATACTAAACCATGAGAATAGAAAAATGATATTTAAATCTAATTATTTGGTTTTATGGTAAAATTATGTAAAAGAAACGGAGCAATTCCTTATAAAAAAAGAACATTGAAAATCAATATGAGAATGATGAGTATCAAGATGAAGACGAGGATAGTCATTTTATACAAAGTATAGCTGTGTGATCCATATGGAACAACAAGCAACCACCCATACAATATTAATAGAAAGAGAGGAATGCCTTATGAAAATACGTAGTCAATTTACATTTGCAAGTCTGGCCCTACTAATAACGGGAAGTTCCCTGCTATACACATCGCCACCCTCAATTGCAAAAGTAGAGCCTACTCAAAATGTAACTAGTTCGATACAAACAAGCACTCAACGAGGTCATAATTCCGTCAAGCAAGCAATGCGGGATACATTGCAACTTGGATTCCCAGGGATACTTGCTAAAACATCCGATGATGGAAAAACGTGGGGTTATGCCGCTGGGGTAGCAAATCTGAGCACCAAGAAACCAATGAAAACAGATTTTCGTTTTCGCATTGGCAGCGTGACGAAGACGTTCACCGCAACGGTTGTACTTCAATTAGCTGGAGAGAACCGCTTGAGTCTAGACGACTCCATCGAAAAATGGTTGCCTGGTGTCATTCAAGGAAACGGATATAATGATAAACTGATTACCATCCGGCAGATATTGAACCATACAAGTGGTATCGCTGAATACTCAAGGTCAAAAGACGCTGATTTTATGGATACAAAAAAATCGTATACGGCTGAAGAACTAGTGAAGATGGGGATTTCGCTGCCCCCAGACTTTGACCCAGGAAAGGGCTGGTCCTATTCAAACACAGGATACGTATTACTGGGTATTCTTATTGAAAAAGTAACCGGAAACAGCTACGCGGAAGAGATTGAAAATCGGATTATTGAACCGCTTGAATTGTCGGATACATTCCTACCTGGAAATTCAAGCGTTATTCCAGGTACCAAGCACGCCCGGGGATATTCCCAACCAGACGAAGCAAGTGAGATAAAAGACGTTACCTATTATAACCCAAGTGCAGGTAGCTCGGCTGGAGATATGATTTCTACTGCTGACGACTTAAATAAATTTTTCTCTTCCTTGCTTGGTGGCAAATTACTGAAGGAACAGCAACTAAAACAAATGCTTACTACAGTTCCTACAGGAAGAGCAGGAATTGATGGATATGGTCTTGGAATATTTGAAACTAAGCTTCCAAACGGTGTCTCGATATGGGGACACACAGGTGGCATTCTAGGGTTTTCTACTATTGCTGGAGGTACACTTGGAGGCAAGCATACGTTGGTCGTCAGTTTGAACAGTTTGGGTAGGGATAACAGTCCTAATCCTTTTAAAAATATTTTACTTGCTGAATTTAGCAAGTAGGCAAAAATAAAAATACACCTCATCAACCATAGTGGTAAGCTTTGTTATTGACCTAACGGTTGCGTTAACTGAAGATCAGAGCTGTCTTTTAAGGCAGCTCTTTTCTTATGGCACTAACGGGGCAGGTTAGCATTCCTGTAGTTCGTTATTTTTCAGCTTTGAAAAAAATAGGGCTCCTCAGTAAGATATGAGTAAGACACCACTCTAACTCAAACCCTAAGGAGGAACCCTAATATGAAGTTTAAAATGCAAGATAAACAAAATCAACTAATAGAAAGAATTTCCGATAATCACCTTGTTGTTGGAGTGGATATTGCCCAACAATTACATGTGGCTAGAGCAGTGAATTTCCGTGGAATTGTAGTCGGAGATCCACTTGTATTTGAAAATAATGAAGATGGGTTTGCTAGTTTATTAAAATGGATGGATAAGCTTCAAAGATTAAATAAACTGGAGGTAGCCATCGTGGGAATGGAACCTACAGGACATTACTGGATTAATCTTTCAAAATGGCTATTTAAACAAGGAATCGAGGTAGTAACGGTAAACCCCCACTTAGTAAAAAGGAATAAAGAAAACCGTGATAATACTCAGTCCAAAAGTGATAGGAAAGATGCCCTGGTCATCGCTGATATGGTGAAAAACGGTTACTACACCTTTGTCAGGGACACTTCAGAATCATTTGAGATACTTAGGGTCCTTATGTCTAACCGTGATGTGGTAGTTAAACGACTCGTTAGCACGATTAATCAATTAAACCGTTGGGTGGATATTGTCTTTCCCGAACTCAGGCAAGTATTTAAAGACATCACTGCTAAAGGGGCTATTGCCACACTTCGTTTATTTCCATCTCCAATGGAACTGCGTTCCCTGAAACCTCATGATGTTGTTTCAGGATGGAAATCAATAATGAAGAGGCAGCCTGGATTAAAGAAAGCTCAATTACTTCTTCAGTTAGCTAAGAAATCTGTCGGCACAAGACAAGCACTTGAAGCGTATAAATTCCATTTGGAACAATTATTAGAGGAGTATGATCTCGCAGTCTTACAACTCGAAAGAGTGGAACAAGAGGTTAAGGATGTATTAAAACAAATACCTTTTGCCAAGAAGCTGCTTGCCATAAAGGGAATTAGTGAAATTTCTTTAGCCGGAATATTAGGTGAAGCAGGAGATCTAAGTGGTTTTTCACACGGTAATTCTTTACTTCGGCACGCTGGGTTGCATCTGGCTGAAGCAAGCTCTGGAAAGTGGAAAGGCCAAATTGTTATCTCTAAGCGAGGGCGATCCAGGCTAAGGCGTTTCCTTTACTTAGCCACCATGAGCCTTGTGATGAATAACACGGAATTTCAAGCCATTCACTCCCATAATGTTAAAGTGAAAAAAATGAAGAAAATGAAATCGATTATGAAATTGGTAGGTAAGCTAGCTAGGATATTTGTTGGAATAGCACGCAGAAACGAGTCTTATTGTGCAGATAAAGTTCAACCTATAACTGAACTGGTTGCGTAGTTAAAGGGGGATGTCTTAATAGGGTTCTCGAAGGGAACCTTTAAAAACTGATGTTCATAGTTTTCTTTTTACTAATGTTGGCTTATTCGTAGGATTTCAAATATGTACGGAGTACCAGATTTCTTGAACAAAAGGGCACCGACCCATCAGGTTAGCATAACTGGCCTCCACCCCTTGGATAGGCATGACGAAGGAATGATAGGGCAATTGACCCGTTGAGACATGGGAGGGAAAGCCTCCAGGGGCGGCGTGGAGAATGTACATTATATGGTAAAATATGGAGTGTTGTACAACTCCTTTATTTCCCTGTGCCTTCACGAAACATCCATGTCCTGAAATCACTCCGTTTAACCATGAACTAAAATTCAAGGGTGATGAAATCCTGCGAATAAGCGAGTATTTGTAAGAAAATCGGATTAAACTGAGGGAGTTCAATAAGGATGGATAATTTTTCAATTTACATATAATGTAGAAGGAAGAAATGGAGGGATGAAATTTGAGATTTTTCAAGATGTTTTCTTTTTGCATTTTAATGATAGTATTCTTAAATGCTTGTAGTTTAGATACTACAAAAACGAAAAGTGAAATTTTAGAAATACCTAATAAAGATGAATATACAACCTTATTAGTGCAAAGTGTTGATGAGAACGGGGTATCTTCCGAGTCAACTTCAAAGGTCATTACAGATATTAATGAAATACAGGCTTTTATAGAAAAAGTAAACAAAATGGAAGTTGTGCAACCTCCTAATAAGGAGTTATTGGAGAAGAGTAAAGAATTAAATAAAAAAGGGAATTACTTTTTTATATTATCCGATAAGGAAACCATGGATAATAAAGTTTACACGATGAATTTTTTTAATGATGGAAGGATTATGTTTCAAGAACCGAACGGAAAGAAGCAAGAAGCAAATGGAGCAGGACAGAAAATGATGTATTTATCAAAAGAAAAACATTCTGATGTTCTTCTTGAAATGAAAGAATTATTAAACATCAAGTTTTAATTAACCATCCTTCAACTAAAGGTCGATAGTTTAACAAAGGGTTGCTGCGGCAACCTTTTCTTATGGCACTAAAGGGGAAGTTTAGTTTAATAAGAGAGAAGCCTATTTTATGTCGCTTTTAATCATCTAAATACCAGATAGTTCCACAGATAGATAAATATGATAAAGTTAAAAAGGATGTAAAAGAGACAGAATTTTGGACAAGGAGATATAAAGTGAAGAAATTAAAAAAACGAGTTATTCTAGGGTTAGGTGTGCTGATGGCTGCGTATATACTTTTTGTAGTCTATGATTACTTAGACAATCAGAAAAAGGAAGAACAGAGCCGAGCATTCATGGAAGAAAGCAATAAGGTATTTAATGAATATGATATTATATCGCTCGGGGTCAATCCAAATAACAAAACGATTAAAGTCCATGTGCCGATAGAGGAAGAACAACGGAATGAACTGGCCTATTCTTTGGCTCAAATCGCCCAAAAGCATGGCATGAAGGATTATGAAGTCATAGTTAGAGCTATAAGAGATGGGTACCCAATTTCCAATTGAAAGCCTTGTGAAGGATTGTACTTAAACTAACGGGTGCGTTCGTATTATAAGGTTGACCAGTAAAAATTACTGGTTGACCTTTTTTTAATAGAATCTATTATATCAGTAGCCAGGGTAGGACGTACGGGTGCGTGGGACTTGATCCCGTGAACTAAACTGTTCGCCCCCTACTTGTAGAAACATGTTTGAGGCTGGTTGGGACGTGGATCTCGTATAACAAGCGAAGCTATGACACTACATGGAGGACTAGGGGTACTGGTAAATAAGTGGAGGAGGAAAAAGCAATGAATCCAGTTGTTGGTCTGGATGTAGCAAAAGGAGAGAGCCAAGTTCAGGCATTTTTAGATCAATCTAAACCGTATGGGAAGAGCTTTTCAATGAAGCATATCAAAGAGGAATTAGATCATTTATTAGACTTTTTAAAAGAGATTGAAGTGGTGACAGGGCAGATGCCTATGGTCATTTTAGAATCTACAGGGCATTACCATACTCCTGTTATTCAATACTTGGAGGAACAAGGGATTCTATATATCTTACTAAATCCGATTATTTCTTATCAGGCAAAGAAGACCAGTTTACGAAAGGTAAAAACAGACGCAATCGATGCGTACCAGTTGTGTGTGCTGTATTACAAAGAGGATTTTGAACCTCATAAAATTAGAGGAATTCAGCTTTTAGACCTTCGGAATTTGTCCAGACAACAGGAAATCGTAACGAATATGTATGTGGAAGCTAAACTTCAGTTTCACACCATTTTAGATCAAGTGTTTCCTGAATACCGGAAGGTTTTTGGGGATCTATATTCGAAGGTTTCTTTATTGATGTTAAAGGAATATCCTACTTCAGAGGCTGTATTAACAGCCGGAGAAAGTAGACTAGCAGAGAGTGTTATAGAGTTCTGTCCTAGCCGATCCGGTCAATGGGCATGGGGAAAAGCAAAAAAAATAATGGACTCCGCATCTCGGAATCCATTTCAAAAAAACGTGTATGAAAGTCACGTAATCAATCTTCGTATGTATATTGAGTTGCTTTTTCATTACCAGGGACACCTTTCTGATTTGGAAGATCGTATAGTGGCCCTGGCAAATGAACTGGAAGAATATAAGATCATCCAATCGATACCCGGTATCGGTGAAAAAATCGCAGCCACGATTATCTCTGAAATTGGTGAAATCGATCGGTTTAATCATCCGAAAAAACTGGTTGCCTTCGCTGGAGTAGATCCAAGTGTTCACTCATCGGGTAAGTTTACAGCAACCATTAATCGTATTACAAAAAGAGGTTCGAGCAGACTACGTCATTCTCTGTATCTTGCCGTACTATGCGGCATAAGAAGTTCAAGGAACAAAAAGCTTAAAGCATTCTATGATAAGAAAAAATCAGAAGGAAAACCTGCCAAAGTGTCAATCGTTGCCTGTATGAATAAGTTGCTTCATTGGATTTACGCTTTATTAAAGAGAAAAGAAATGTTCCTAGATTTAGCCTAATTAACGGTTTTGTGAAACAGAGAAAAATCCTTCCAAAAGGGTTTTGGAGGGTTATTTGTCATGAACAAAAATAGTATATCATAAGGGAAAAGAAAATTTCAGAGAAAGATATTGACATCCTATTAGCTGGTTAGTTCATTAAGGAACACAAAAATGATCAATCTTTTTAATAGTATAAGGGCATGTTTTGATTAATCTTTTTTCAAGACATGCCCTTTCTATTTATTCATTTATCAAGGTTGTTTGTATTAATTTGATCAAACTTTGTGGTGATCCCATAATCCGTTCTTTTTTTTATTTTTACTCTGTATAAATTAATCGCTCCCAAAGCTACAGATATTCCGGCCAAATATAGGGCATGTTGATAACTGTTCAATAGATTAACGACTAAACCGAATAAAGAGGGTGCTATGACTATGAATAATTGATTTAATGTCAATGCTGAACTCACCGTTAAACCTATAAAACGTGAATCCGATTGCTCTGTGATACAAGCAATAAAAATGGAATACCAACCAATGGCTACAAAACCCAAAAGAAAACAAAATAATAGCATCAAGATTTCCATTTCAACAGTTAGGATGAGTGGCAGCATCACTGTAAGAATTACGGTAACAGCCATAACAATAAGCAATAATCTTTCCCTTTTACCTTCAAAGAATTGATCACTCGCCCATGCGATGACTACCCGTCCAACCATACCACCTATTAAAACGACGCTTAAATATTTTCCTGCCTCTGTTAATGCATAGCCCCCTTCGTTATGCAAATAACTCATAAAATGCCCAATGAAAATCATCTGTAATGACATCATCACAACACCCACTATATACATCGGATATAACTCTTTATTATTCTTGATGACACTCATTTTCTCCTTGAACCCGACCGAGGTTGATCCCGTTTTACCCGTTCTTTCTGGTTCGTTATATAATAATAGGAAGAGCAGCCCTCCCATTATTGCTACGATCCCTTGTACTATATGTACTGATGACAAATTGAAATGATAATATGTATAGGATAAAACTACAGAGGCTAGAGATCCTCCAAGCGGTATTCCCGTCTGTCTTATCCCTAGAGCCAGACCTCTATGTTCGTTTGGAAACCATTTTACGATGGCCGTGCTTCCACCGGTTTGAGCACTTCCGTACCATATACCGACCAACAATAATAAAAGCAGCAATACAATATAATCATTAACAAAAACTAGCGTTAAAGCTGAGAGGCCCAATAAAATGGTCCCCCACCCGATAATGTGTTTTTCCCCTTTTTTATCCATCAAGTAACCGAATGCCAGCATTGAAAACATCGGACCAATATTGACCGCTGAAACAATGAAGCCTGTTTGAAGAGGTGTTAAATTCCATTCAATTTGATAAAACGCAGCGATGGGTCCCATGCCATATGTCACAAAGGTTGCTGCAGTTTGAGATAACGTGGCCACCAATACGATTAACCATTTATAATATGTATGCATTAAGAAATTCTCCCCCTATGCTTGATGTATCGTTCAATAATAATTCGGTGGGATAAATTCTTATTATTAGCTTCTAGCATTATCTAGTCTCCCTTACTTATTAACTAACTAGAGTTTACTCTGACTGCCCAGAAGCGTAAAATGGAGGAAAATGATAGGGTTCATAAATTTTTTTTATAGGGTGTGCCAACTATATGAACATCAAAGAAATAGCATTGAAAATTGAAATATTAAACCGTCAAAATTTAAGTAAGTCTGCAGAAATCACGAACTATACTCAATCCGCCCTTACGGCTAAAGTGAAAAAAATAGAGTCGGAAATTGGAAAACTTGTTTTTAAACGCACGCCCCAAGGATTGAAAATCACTAGCGTAGGAATACAGTATAAAAACTATCTTCAACTTATTTCACAAGAGTACGAAGAATTTTTACAAAGCATTGGTGCCATTCAAACTAACTCTAAAGTGGATTTTGGCACATCACATACAACCTTGAAAATCTATGGCGCCCATATCGCGAATACTTTGAATATGAAGAACGACATTCAAATGGATGTGGATTTCGCCGTAGATTCCAGTAATGCCATAAACCAAAAAGTGCACAATTCTGAATTAGATTGTGCACTCATTAGTGAACCTATTAAGAAATATCCCGACTTAACTTATGACATCGTTGCATCCGAAACATTCGAGATCATTTCAAGTAAGGACCATATCATCAATTTTGATTGGAAAACACCTATTACATTGCTCGTATTGAGTATAGGTTGTATGTATACAAGAGCTGTGACCGAATGGCTTATGAATAATCAAATACCATATAAATTAAAAGAAATAAAATCAATCAGCAGTATCCAAGATTTTTTGCAAATCAGCAATACCATTGCAGTATTGAATACTAAGCTTATAGATTTATATAACTATACAAACATTCACTTTTACAAATTAAGCTTTAACAATGTCATTAATACCGTTTTCGTTTATAAGATGAACGACGGCGAACAGAACAATATCGTACAATTTAAAAATGTTCTGAAGACGATTGGTTAATTACAAAAAAGAGGTTTTATCTTTAGAGTTGCTTTTTGGCAGCTCTTTTTACAAAGCTATTAATTTTTTTTATTTTTGTCTCTTTTAATACATATATTTGTTTTTATGCAAAAGACAAAACAGAAGGTATAGTTACTGCGTGTATAGGTATCTTTCTAGTGATTTTGGTTGCAACTATGGGATTTCTTCAAGATAGAAGTAACCATATGTATAAAAGATAAAGAGGATGAAAAAGATGAAAAAGGAAAGGCAAAAAAGAAGGTTTTTCAAAGGGATAATGATTGAAATTCGTGATTCAATCTTATATGAATTCGTTTTTAACCTCTTAACTCTTATTCCAAGAATGATAGTTCGTTTAGTAAAAAGTTTATTTTAACTAATTGTGTCGGAAGTAATTCTTAATGAACTAACGGACGTTAGCTGAAGATCAGAGTTGTCTTTAAGGCAGCTCTTTCACTAACTAAAGGGGCAGGTTAGTGGAATAAAAAATTTTCAAACGAAACCAAAGAAAGAACTTTTTAATGGTAAAATTGGAAATAAATTCATTTTTATCGTTAAGGAGGATTTAATTTGAAGAAAATTTTTACTGTATTATTTTTAATGATGGTTTTAACAGCTTGTGGTTCTAACAGCATTAACAAGGATTTTAATTCGGATACTACTAATTTGGAAACCACTAAAAAAGATACTAATTCTGTGGAAATGACTGAGCATAATTATCAATTTACAGGAGAAAGCGAACATTGGGAAGCTGTATATTTTTATGAAGGAACTGAATTATGGGGAGAGAAAAACGAACAAACCACTCATTCTAGCAAAGATAGCTATGAACTTGTATTAAAATATAAGGGGGCTTTGAAAGAGTTATCTTCCATGAAAAACCTGGAATATACTTATGAAACAACCACTTCAAGCGGAACTAAAACTGAGGCATACAAAGAGCCACCTAGTGAAAAAGTATTTACAATTAGAGGTGGATCAGAAAATGGAGCAATAATAGGTGAAGGCGAAGTTATAAAAGTAAATGTAAAATGGGATGGTTCTGAAGAGTCATTTCAATTGCATAATAAGGCTAAGTGATTTTGTTGAACTAACGGGTGCATTTCCAGGAGCTGTTCAGCAGCTCCTTTTGGTTATGCAACAAACGAGTTGTTTGATTGAGTGCCGGCTCATGTTATAATGAATAACTTACGAAAATTACTATTTTTGAACGGATGCCTAGAAAAGCCTCCGCATAGCGATAAAATATGGAGGTGTAAGAGAATGAATAAACAATGGACGATTGGTCAAATTAAAGAATTTGTTGAGAAGAATTCGGAAAGTAAGTTGCTGACGACGGAATATCATGGTTTTTCTCAAAAGTTACTATTTAAATGTACATGTGGAAGCAACTTTGAAAAGACATTTAAGAAATTTAAAAATAATAACCAACGTAAATGTGATGTGTGTCAACCGCCTAAAGCGACTCGTTAACGTATACAAAGAAACGAAGTGCTGAATTTCTATTAAAGAGAAGTTGGCACTTTTTCTTATGGCACGAACAAGGCAGGTTGGCTGAAAAGGGACGAATTACCAGTACAAAAGTTTTGATATTTTGAGATAATCAATAAGCAATAAGTCTTTAATAGACTGGATTTGTTTAGAAAATATTATACAAGTTTGGGTGTAAACATTTCATGGGGAATGTACTATTGGGGCTGCCAATCGGAATATGTATTGCAGCCTATATAAGGCAATGCACAGATAAAATTATAAAAAATGATAGGTTCCATAGTATACATAGTTAAATAATTTCTTATTGAACTAAAGGTCGGTTTAGTAGAAGATGGAGTCGCGGCGAGAGCTCTTTTTTCCCGTAAAAGAACAGGCATGTTATAGTATAGTAGAACCGGATTTTATAATATCTGTGGTAATCTTAATCATCAAAGGAGTTTATTCATAATGCATGTGCTACAAAAAACACAAAAAATAGTTCGCTATCAGAATCAACAGGGCAATATACATTACGGTATTGTTGAGGATGACATGATATTACAACTGTCTAGCAGTTTTGCTGAACTTGTCAACAAGGAAATAAAGTATGACGGGGTTGAGCTGAAATATAGTGACGTGAAAATCTTGGAACCTGTAAAACCTTCGAAAGTGGTTAATTTCGGCTGGACATATGCAGGTCATGCGAAGGAAACGGGTGGAGAGGCAAACCTTGTTGAACCATTCCTATTTTTAAAGCCATTGTCTTCGCTTATTGCAGACAAGGAGAATATTATCCTTCCTCCAAACGAGCTATCCAATCAAGTGGAACTTGAAGGGGAAGTGGCCCTTGTCATTGGAAAGCGCGGAAAAAACATTAAAGAAGAAGATGCGCTTGATTATGTATTCGGCTGCACGATATTTAATGACGTGACAGCAAGAGATCTTACAAAAAAAGATCCACAGTTTACGCGGGGCAAAGGATTTGATACATTCGGACCTTTGGGACCATGCATCGTTACCGGGGTAGATCCTACAAACTTAAGGATTGTGACCACTTTAAACGGCCGCGTCGTCCAAGACGGAAATACCAATGAAATGTCTCTAAGCATTCCATTTTTAATCAGCTGGCTTTCACAGGTAATGACACTTGAGCCCGGTGATATTTTGGCCACGGGTTCACCATCTGGCAGCTGCATGATCAAGTCGGGTGATGAAGTCGTTGTTGAAGTCGAGAATATCGGTCGGTTATGTAATGGTGTCCAGTAGGATTTGCTGGAATTCTTAATACGTTAAAAAAGATCAGAGCTGCCTTTAAGGCAGCTTTTTCTTATGCATCGGGGCAGGTTAGTTTAATAAAGAATGGATAAAGTATGTATGTAGATAAACATTTGGGGTGTGATTGAAACGAATAACAGGCTATTAGAAATATATATGTTGGATGGGAAGATACACCAGATAATGACAACTGGTATTTTGGAAATTCGAAAAGTCTATTATTTCGATGAAGAGCCAAGTAATCTTCATGTTAGCGGAATGCTTGACCCTTCAGTTTCGTTTACCTGCAAGCTCTTTTTGGAAAAGCAAAGAAGTCACGAGATTGTACTTATTTAGCATTACGCGGGGGCTTATTAGTTGGATAAATTGCTTTTTCCAAGTCTTCTGCTGCAATCACTGGGTCTACTGTATTGCTTTTAGCCTTTCCCTTCTGACTTTTGCCTTTATCACGCTTTTGGCTCATGCCTAGAACCTCCCTCCATGTAGCTTCATTTGTTAAGATGGACTATTAGATGGCGACTTATTCACCAAACGAGTGAAGGGATTCGTTTTGATTTGAAAACATCCATATAGCAATTTTGACAGAAAGCCCTTTTTATCCTGTAGAAGTCTACTATGGCAATCTGTCTATTCCTATTACTATGTCCTATTTGTGCTTTACGGCAATTAAAAATAAAAGCAGACGGTACAGCGGGAATCTTAGAGGTTTTCACTGTACCGTCTTTAATTAAGCGGTGTGAAAAATAAAAATCTTCAAGTTTTTTTGTGTATATGAGAGTTTTCTTTGGGATACGGCTGTATATAGAATCCATCTGTTTCTGACCATTCTCCATATAGGATATCCTCAATTTTTTTATAATTCCTCTTCTGAAGCCCTTCCAGAAGCCATTCTTTTGATTTTTTCACGGATCGAAGTTCTTCCTCTTTTATTTTGCCTTCTTCAATTACTAAGATAGAAGGTGCTTCATCCCTAAGATTGAGGTCAAGCATATCTGGTGTGATGCTTCCCGCCTTAGAATGAAGCTTTACACTGATGTCCCCGCCAGGCTCAAGATATAAATCTCGCACTTCCCGGAGAGTGAACACCCCCTGTTTCCGCAGCATGGTTCGAACCTGTTCAATTTCCAGGTGATTTTTTTTCATTTGTTTTATATCCAATTCGCCATTACGAATAATCAAAGAAGGATGTCCTTTGAGCAATTTTTTCATGCGATCACTTTTTTGAGCGCAAATCTCAATGATATAAACGGAAATCCCCCAAAGGCAAATGGCAAATAGAATCTGCCAGATCGACACTTTTTCATCGTAAATGCCTTCTTCCAGAATGCCGCCTAATACTAAAGCGTAAATAAAATCAAAAGGGGTCACTTGAGACATTTCTTTTTTTCCAAGAAGTCTTGCCACTGCCAGGAGTCCAGCCAGCCCAATCACCAGCTTCGTTGCTATTTCCAGATAAATCATTTTATCACCTCACCTTTTTTTTCCTTTCTCCTTTTTAACAATCATTTAAACCAAATTGCACCTGGTATTTATATCACACGGCAGAGTACCGTTTTCTGCAATTCTATTAAATAAGAATACCCAACATCAGAGGCGGTATTGTCCAATTAAATAAAAGAAGACGGTACAGCGAGAATCTATAGAGATTTTCACCGTACCGCCTATTTTTAAATGAACATAAAGTTGTTAAAGTGCCTATTCATTACCAATCATTTTTCAAAACAATTTTTCCTATCGCCTTGCCTGACTCCAAGTACTCATGAGCTTTTGAGACTTCATCAAACGTAAACATGTTTGGATCAACGAGCGGGCGCAGCTTACCTTCCTCAACCACCTTGGCAACCTTCTTCAAAATCTCTCCATATTGCTTATGCATGTCCTTATTTAATATCTTCAACAACATAAAGGTAACATGGAGGGAAAGTCCCTTCGAATGCACTGGGGAGAGGTCATGAGTCGAACGGGCAGCAATGGCTGCCACCGTTCCATGTACCGCAGCCGCCTCAAAAGAGCGATCAAGGTTTTCTCCCCCTACCGTGTCAAACACAACGTCAAATCCTTTTCCGTCTGTATACTTTTGTACATAGTCGTGAACGCTTTCTTCTCGATAATTGATCGTTACATCTGCCCCAAGGAGCGTGCCAATCTCCAGCTTCTCTTGCGAAGAGGCAGTTGTATAGACTGTCGCGCCTTGCCATTTGGCCAGCTGAATGGCAATGTGGCCTACACCGCCGGTTGCTGCATGGATCAGTATATCTTGACCAGGGACTAGATGTGCCCGATTGAATAATGCTTCCCAAGCGGTAATGGCAACCAGTGGTAAAGCAGCGGCTTCTTCCATCGTCAAATTCTTCGGCTTGTGAGCAAGTAAATCAGCATCTGCAAGCATGAACTCTGCAAGTGCACCGCCAGTCCCTTTAAAACCACCTGCGCATCCAAACACTTCATCGCCAACTTTAAACTCAGTCACTCCTTCTCCCACTGCAGATACCAAACCTGCGACATCACCATGTAAAACGGCTGGAAACTCGGGGGAAACGGCTGGAACTGCACCAGCACGGACTTTCGTATCAATAGGATTTACACTTGAAGCCTTGACTTGAATAAGTACATGTCCAGGTTTTAATTCGGGTTTTGAAACCTCTTCAAGCTGAAATACGGATGGATCGCCAAAAGATTGAATGATTTGTGCTTTCACTTTAGTCACTCCTATTTATTTTTATGGTGAATTTCTCATTGCCTATGCCTATTAAGGATCTCAGGGAATAGGGTAAAATGTAAGAATATTTAGTCTTTACTTGTAAAATCAATGATACTTTATCTACTATAAAATTAAAAGTTACGCACATTTTTAAAAGGGAATTTAAGAGAAGTCTCTTAAATCATTAAAATATTAATATGATTAGGGGCTATCAGGGTATTTGGCGAAGTTTCAGTAATATGTGGAATTGTAATTTTATCGTATGAAAAGTTAATGAACTAACGGGGTATGTTAATTATTGAATGAATTCGTGAAAAAGGCCTTAATGATTAAAGGGGGAGAAGGATGGAAATTCGTTCTGTGAAAGGGTCAGATTACTATGCCATATCGCCGCTAATCAATGAATGGTGGGGAGGAAGGCAAATGTCTGATATGCTACCGAAATTATTCTTTGATCATTTTACAAATACAAGTTTCATAGCCGAAAAGGAAGGGAACATAGTCGGTTTCCTAATAGGGATTCTATCTCAATCTCAGCCTGATGAGGCATATATTCACTTTGTCGGAGTGCATCCTGAATACAGAAAAAATGATATCGGAAGACAGTTATATAATCAATTTTTCCATGTCGTTTATCAAAATGGCCGCAATGTTGTCCGTTGTGTAACATCTCCGGTCAACAAATCTTCAATCGCCTATCATACCAAGATGGGATTTGAAATGGAAGAGGGAGATACATTCATTGATGGTGTTTCAGTCCACTCTGACTATGACGGACATAATCAAGATAGAGTTTTATTCGTGAAACAGTTATCAATGAACTAAGGTCGACCAGTAAAAATCCGGTCGACCTTTTTCTTATAGAATCCACTAAGGCAGGACTGGACTGTCAGCTAAAGCGGGTTTTATTCATTGCTAATGCTGCCTGGAATAGCATATTTCTCTTTAGAACCTCATAATTATCTAATCTGCTCATTGTATGCCCTTCATGATTGACTGGTTTTTGTGATTTTCTTCTTCTTAGACAGCTCTTCTTTTATGGTCCTATAGGGACAGGATAGTTCAACAAGGATAAGATATAATTTGGATTAATATACTAAATTTTAATGAAAATAGAAAGGAAGCATGAATATGACAGAAATGATACCACTGACATCGGAGAATTTGGAGCTATGCATCGAACTCTACATGAACGTTTTTAATCGTGAACCATGGAATGAAAGTTGGACCTATGGAATGGCTAAAGAGAGACTTTCCGACTTATTGCATACACCTAAATTTCTTGGGTTTTTATTTCATATTGATCATAAACCAGTTGGTTTCATTGCTGGAAATAGTAAAGTGTCTGATCAAGGTTTAACGTATTATTTGGCAGAACTTTGTGTGAATAATCAAATGCAAGGCAAAGGGAATGGCTCAAAAATGCTTCGAGCTTTAGAAGCTGAACTGCAGAAGAGAAAGATTAAAAGTCTATATCTATTAACGGCCAATGACGGGCTTGCAGAAGCATTTTATCTGAAAAATGATTATGTTGTAAACGAAGATAGGGTGGTTATGAAGAAAAATTTTTTTGAAAAATAGTCAAGGGACGTGATGGAATTGTCGAAATCTGTAAAGTTGTATCAATTAAGCCGAAAAGTACATAAATGGACTGGATTGGTTTTATCCATTTTTTTCATGTTCATTGCAGTCACGGGCCTCGTGCTTGTTTATATGATTCCACTCGGAGTGGCTGATGAGTTAAGGACGGGGAAAGAGGCAAGTCCAGATCAAGCGATACCTATGGAGAAGGTCGTGTCCATTGCTGTGTCTCAGGATCTACCAGGTGCGGATTCGGTTGAAGATATTTTTAGAATCGAATATAGGCCAAGTGCAAATGTGTACCAGGTTCGCTTTAATAACGGTCAAGGTGTTCAAATGGATGTGAGTACGGGAAAAGTGTTATCCACAAATCCGGATTACTCGACGTTCCTGATTACTTTGCATGATGGAACCTTCTTTGGTGATTGGTATAGATACAGTATCCTCACAATGACGGGTTTATCCTTAATCCTGCTGTCATTTTCCGGGTATTACATGTTCGGGTATCCTCTCTATAAGCGTCTAATGGCGAATAAGAGGAAATCTTAATATGAGGTGGTAATGTGTCTATAAAAGGTTTGAATCACTTTTTATTTTCAGTTTCTGATTTAGACAGTTCCATAGAATTTTATCAAAAGGTTTTTGATGCGAAATTATTAGTTAAGGGCCGAACCACAGCCTATTTTGATTTGAATGGAATGTGGATTGCCCTGAATGAAGAAAAAGATATTCCCCGTAATGAAATAAGCGAGTCATACACACATATCGCCTTTTCCATAGAAGAAGCCGACTTCATGAACATGTACGAGAAAATGATCGGATTGAATGTAAACATCCTGTCAGGACGTCCAAGAGATGAAAAAGATAAGAAGTCCATTTATTTCACAGATCCAGATGGTCATAAGTTTGAGTTTCATATAGGGACTTTACAAAATAGAATAGATTACTACAAACAAGAAAAAGCCCATATGGAGTTTTTCGACTGATAAGTAAGCCATCTTCAAATGAAAAGGGGAATGTTCATGAAAACTATTGGCCTTATTGGCGGCATGAGCTGGGAGTCATCGTTGGAATATTATCGAATCATCAATGAAGAGGTAAAAGCCAAATTAGGAGGATTGCATTCAGCCAAGTGCATTTTATATAGCGTGGACTTTGAGGAAATCGAACGCTGCCAAGCTGAAGGGGATTGGGAAAGCTCCGGCAAATTATTAGGCGATGCAGCTCTGTCTTTGGAAAAGGCAGGTGCCGAAATGATTCTAATTTGTACAAATACGATGCATAAAGTGATTGGATATATTGAAGGAAAAGTCAGTTTACCGATTTTGCACATTGCTGATTCAACGGCAAAACAAATTCAAAAGTCCAAAATCAGTACGGTTGGTTTACTTGGCACTAAATATACGATGGAGCAAGACTTTTATAAATCACGAATTGAGACTAATGGTATCAAGGTCCTGATACCAAATGAAGAGGATAGAAAAGTCATCAATAAAGTGATTTATGAAGAATTATGTTTAGGGGAAATTCAACAATCATCAAGGGATTATTACAAAAAGGTTATCAAGGGGTTAGTTGATGATGGAGCGGAAGGAATAATACTAGGCTGCACAGAAATTGGATTACTAGTAAAACCCGAGGATTCCGAAGTGCCATTATTCGATACAGCTGTCATACATGCCATCGAATCCGTTAATATGGCATTGGAAAAATGAAGTGATCACATTGTGCTTTAAAAAGGAAGGTTGCTGCGGCGGCCTTTTTTTTGTGGAGCTGAGCGTAGGTTAATTCAGGTAATAAAGAGCCAAATAAATGGAATTATGTGTTAAAAATTTACTAGAAGATATGGGACTCGAATTTAAAGGGAGATAAAGATGCGAAATGTAACATATATATTTATTACTAGTTTAATTTGGATCTTATCAGGAACTTTTTTGTTCATCCATAGTAAGGGGATGTTGAATGTTAGTCCTTGGGGGATGCACAATTTTGTTAATATAACGATAGAGACAGCGGTTATTCTATTACCGGTTATTGTACTATTTTTATCAATTCTTATTAAGAAGAGAGTCATAAAGTACGTAATGATTTTAGGGTGCTTAATGAATATTTATTATCTCTCCATTCCATTTACCTTTGCTTGGTTACATTACTTTCAGGTCATTTGATACAGTAAAACACTTTTGAATTTATATTTCAGTAAAGGAGACGATGGGATTTGCTTAAGATTGATACAGGGTGTTGAATTAAATGCCTAACTATATTTTTTATACAAAGATATAACTGCTAGGCAGGAAAAATATTTAGACAGTTGGTCAGAATATATTGAATAAGGAAAAAGAGTCGGCAAAGCGACCCTCCTCCAATATTTTCCGTATTTAACATATTAAGTATTTATTCAACGCTTGTTGTAAAGTTCCTAATGTTTGTGCTTTTTCATTTAATCTCATTCCTAAGCGTATCATATTGCTAGCCACTTCAGCTCTTAACCCGGTAATCACAGTGGTACATCCCATTAATGAAGTGCCGTCAATAATCCTCATTAAATGATCAATTACCTCAGTCTCCATTTCCATAATTCCAGATAAGTCCATAATCAATGTTTGAATACGTAATTTTCCAATCTCTATTAAAACTTTTTCCTCTAGAATATTCGTTCGGTAAAGATCAACCGCACCAATTAAAGGCAAAATACATATAGTGGGCGTTATTGGGATTATTGGCACAGAAAGATTTTCGACCAATTCTCTTTGAGCCATTATCAATGAATCTTTGTATTGAGAATATGTGATAAAAAAAACATTTAAAAACCTGTCTACTTGATTATTTATTTGTTTTTCTACCGAAAAAAAATCTTCATTTATAACGTGATTCGTTACCTCGTTATATCCTTGTAGGAACTTCCACAAAGTTCTTCGAATGGCTTGCACCCACTCTAATTTGAAAGTTAATGGTATTTCGTGTGTCGCCCAAGCTATTCCTTCTTGTTTAGCAAATGATTGAAGCTCTTGTTCTTCACCCTCAATAATGTATCGAACCAGCTTACGGGCATTATTTATCAGGTCAATATTACCGACCATTAATATTTCTTCAATTTTGTCTTTCACATTAGATGCTTCGTTTAATAATGAATCTTCAAAATCCTCGTTATTTTCTTCGATGAATTTCATTAATTTATATATATCAAGTGACAAATCCATAATTTAATCTCCTTTTTTTAAATATGCCAAATCATAAATACCCTATTATTATAATTACTAAACCCATCTACACAAAAAACTTCTAATTTTAAGGAAAATGGATGATATTTATGTAAATTAAAATTGTGAGATTTCTACTTAACGAAATGTACATTGGCATATTTTCCTTACATTAGTAGAGAGTTTAGTTGAAGAAGAACTGAATAAATAAAAACAGCCAGTTCTGGCTGTTTTTATTGTAAAAAATCCGAATGCTTGAAATAAAAACCAAAATTCAATCAGATTTATGGGATAACTTTATTAATTCCAGTTTTTCTCTATAAATTGAACTGCAGGATTTAAATTTGTTTTGTTAGCAATTGAAATGAGAGCTGGAACCACAGAAGGGTCCGTTTTGGAGAAATTAGGGATCCGTGGATTTAACCGAAAAAAACGATTTCCTAGAAGCTGAGAACTGACCATGGATTCATAGTAACCGGAGCCACTAGCGACAATCTGAAGAAATGGCAGTAAGGGTTCATTGGGAGATCGGTCCAAAAGAACTCCCCAATTTGGGGGAAGGTTCTTCATATTTTCGGGACGTATGTTATCTGCACTTACCATCCCCCATCCCTTCGTATCTCTTCTTAATCGAGTCGGCTCCTCACCTGTTCCAATGGATAATACCGCAATTTGATCCAACGGCTGTTTGGCCTTCCCCACCGCAAATGCGATACTGGCTGTACTGGGGTTGGTTGTTACTGTATACCCATCCACGTAGTTTTGATAGGCTCGTTGCGTCGCGGGAGCACCACTGCTCCGTAGTATTACATCACTCGCTTTCTCATTTAAATAGGGAGAGCCAGGAAAGTTGTGGAATAACACAGGAGTCCAACGATTCAGCTCCGGTGAGAATAAATGAAATGCAGGTACAACAATTCGTCTTTTTAAGTCTTTGAGGAGAAGATCTGATGGGAAAAATGTTTGTACCGCTTTAATGAAACCAGAATATGGCAATTGTTGGTTGAAAACAGGTCCACCTGGTCGGGAAACGCTGAAAGCCGGCAGGATTTTATCCTTAAAAAACTGGAGTGTCTCCTTCGGCGATCTTCCACTTGCTAAAGCAAGGGCAGTGAATGAACCGATTGAATTTCCCGAAAAAACATTGGTTCGACTAATTAATTTTGGGTTTTGCCGAGCCAGTCTGTTCAAAAGTTGTAAACTTAAAGCACCTAAAGTGCCGCCTCCATCAAAGGACATGATCCGATATTTTGTCAAAGCTATTTCTCCTTTCCAATCTGGTCACAAATATCACTCAGTATATGTTTATTTTTCGGGAGCCGGATTATGTAGCTAAACATCCAAGGAAAGACTTTACCGAGTATATAAAAAACTACGACGAGGATAGAGGAGACTACGTTTGAGTGGCAGTACGGGCAATCCAAACAGAATTATTATGCACGTACTTTGTTTGTAATGGGTGATGAGAAAGACAGAAAGTACAACAAAAAAACTTGAAAGAAAATAAAAAAGCCATAGCGGTCGGCTACGGCTGCCTGTTCCGTCCTCAAACAGGTTCTTTTGCAACCTGTGCACAAAAGGTTGATGTGAAACTTGAAGAACAAAGCAAAAATGATGATGGCACAATAGATTACTTATATACAACAACATTTAAAGTTTATGACGAGAATTCATCTAAAATTTATGAAAAAGAAGGAGAATTAACAATATCCACTACAAATAATGAATTAAAAATCGATCGTGATTGGAGTAGAGGGGTGAAAATTGACGGTTTAGATGGTGGCCTATAAGAGCTTATAAATGAAGAGTCATATTATGCAAGTGTGCTCTCGTTTTATTTAATTAAAGCGCCCTGTTTGTTGAGGACTATAAAGATTTAACGCATTGGATTTTGCACTAAATCAATTCATTAAAGTAAGGAATGGAAAATATATTTCATAATGGTTGTTGCAGCACCTTTTCTATATAAACTTTACAGCAATGAAATGTAAAAATTCGGAACTAAGTATTTCGTATTCCTGAGGAAGGTGAAACGCAGTTGATGTAATGTTGTATTATACCTAAATGACTCTTTAACACAGAAAAGGTTTTACTCTTGTTTATGTTATAATTTCGATTGAAGAATTTCGATTTATACTATGACTATTAGATTGGTTGTTGAAGATGAAAAGGAAAAAAAACAAGAAAAACGAATCAAATATAATTAATATGACATTTGGAAAGAATTCTTATGTTAAGGACGATGAAACAGATTTTATATTTGCGTGGTTACATCCTATTATTTCGTGTAGATTATGTATCAAGTATTTTATAAAATGGATAACGTCTGTGGATTCTTCTTTAGCACCTAATGTTCACCGTTACTACATTTTATTCTTTACATTGATATTGAGGTCATTTTTGTGGATTTATATTGGAATGGGGATTGGAGTAATCTCAAATGATAAGACAGATGGTATGAGGTTAGTGACAGAGATTCCAATGACTATCGGGATGTCATTTTTATCTATCTTTGGACTGTTGCTGGTTATACGGATTGTCATTTCTTTCTTTGAACTGATCAAACTATTTAAAAAAGATAACTTATTATTGTATGGTTTGGGAGTTACCGTTGTATATGGATTTATTGGCATGATCATGTTGGGCAGTGCAATGTGATAGTTTTATACCATGTCATTCTGCAGGTAACGGGTGCGTTTGCTGGAGATCGGAGCTGTCTTTAAAGGCAGCTTTTTCTTACGGAACTAACGGAGCAGGATATTGAAAGAAGTAATTTCCATTTTTTATACAAACGACAAGGTGTTAAATGGTATGATTGGAAAAGAATTTAATTTTTAGGGGGAAATATATTTTTGAAAATGGTTAGAACTATTTTAGCGATAGTGGTTATTGTTCTATCAGGTTATAGTCTAATAACTCAAGCCTTTGAGTTAATGCCCTATTATATGTTTATCCTTGGGGCATTTATGTTGGTGTCAGGATTTGTCGAACTTCAAAAAGACAGAAAAGGATTTTGGGGATATATGAATATTGTTATCTCTTTATTTATTTTCATTTTTTACATACCGTATTTCTTATAGAACTAACAGGGGCGTTAGCTGAAGATCGGAGCTGTCTTTAAAGGCAGCTTTTTTTATGCAACGAAAGGGGCAGTTAGTTCAACAAGCTGATATTCTAATAAGCCAGTGAAAACAACATTTCATGTGGTATATAATAAAAATGTAACTATCCGAACCTTTTAAGAGAGGCGAATAACATGAAGGTAGAAATAAGCTACTTCCCTCCAGAAGAAATAATAACTGAGCCTGGCCCAGAAGCCACTTATCCTTTTGAGATAACCGGTGAGTTCAAATATATCGTAGAGTTTTCTTGTTATATTGATGGGGATTATACAGAATCCCATGAAGAATTCTTTTACAATTGGCTGGAGAGCCCTAATTATTACCCTATTTATTCACTAGCGGAAATCTATGATTTTCAACTAGAAGAGTACGAAGAGCTGTTTAAGAAGCAAAATATAGAGTTCAATTATATGAAGGGGAGTAGTAAAGACTCGTTCTTTGTAAAGGCAAATATCCGCAGCCCACAGCAATTTAAACAATATTATCCTTATTTACACGGGAATGGGAGCATGTTGAACTTATCATTATGGTCCTTAAAACAGGAAGTCTTCAGACTAGAGGAAAAGGAACATGAGTCACCTTATCCCGTAAAAAGGACTAAAAATAACAGAACAAGACTTATTAAACTAAAATGGATAGCCAATACCCTGATAGCAACGTTAAATGAGAGTTCCACTATGTTTTGGGTAGGGCATGATGGCGATTATATAGCCGCATTCTCAAATGATGAAAACTTTTCAACAATAGACTCTCTTCAAAAAATAATGCCGGAAAAGGTTGAGCTGGTGACTGATTATGAATGGGAATAGTGTTTTCCCTTTCCATACCCTTGAACCAACGGGTACGAGCTGATCAGCAGCTCTTTTTCTTTATGGAACTAAAGGGGCAGTTAGTTTAATAAGAATAAACATGAATAGGATAAATACACAGCAACTCAATAACTAAATTGGGTTGTTTTTCTGTTGACATAAAATATATCCTAATGTTAGGATATATTTATCCTGAAGTTAGGATATATAATCTTAGGATAAATAATATTAGAATAAAGGGAGAGAAAATTAATGGGTGTTTTATCAATTATTCTTCAAGTTATATTAGGATTAGGATTCCTAATGTTTGGATTTATGAAGTTCGGATCAAAGCAAATGGTGGAAGGGTTTAAGCATTATGGGTATCCAGGATGGTTTAGAGTGTTTACAGGATTGGCAGAAGTCGTTTCAGCGGTATTAGTTATCGCAGGTGTTTGGAACGAGAGGTTAGCTGCATGGGGAGGTTTATTCATTGTAGTAACGATGATTGGTGCCGTTTTTACTCATATTAAAATAAAAGATACTGTAAAACAAATGATGATGCCAATCATTTTATTAATTCTTGGATTATTAGTATTACTTATAAATTTCGGATCTTTGCTTGGATAAGTAGACAATTATCTATAAGGAGGGATACAAATGGAAATTAAAATTATTAAACCACAGTATCAAGCGAACGGGCAGTTTGATGTCGGTAAAATTAAAGAGCAAAAACCGATTGGCTTTTCTGGCGAAGGGTCTCTAATAAATCGACTAGGACCATTATTTTACTGGGCTTGGGGTCATTCTCAGGAACCAGCAGAAATTGGACTGCATCCACATCAAGGCTTTGAAATCATCACCTATGTGATAAAGGGTAATGCTTATCATCGGGATACACTTGGTACGGAAAGTGTTGTAGAAGAAGGGGGAGCCCAGCTCATGCAAACAGGCTCCGGTGTGTATCATGCGGAAGCATTAAAAGAACCATCGGAAATCTTTCAAATCTGGTTTGAACCACATTTAAGTCAAGCTGTAAAACGTACACCTGCGTATTCACAATACGATTCAAATGATTTTTCTTTAACGTATGAAGATGGTGTGAAAATTAAAACAATACTAGGAAATGATTCACCAATGAAAATCGTGACAGATGCTCAGATGTGGGATGTACTCATTCCAAAGGGAACGGTATATACTCATAGCCTTTCATCGAATCGTACATTAGCTGGTTTAGCCATCAGAGGCGATGGAGATTTTTCATTAGACACGAATGGACCCACTCGTTTAGCAGAAAAAGATTTTTCCATCGTTCAATCAGAACAGGGTGGAGACGTAACAATTCAAGCATTAGATAAAGACTTTAGAATCTTCCTAATTGAAGTTCCGACTGAAGTTGATTATCCTTTATACAGAAAACCAAAATAACCAATTGTAATTTCAAAAGTTAGTCGTAATAGGAGGTTTGGTGAATGTATCAAGGAGATGAACAAAGCCAGATTGATTTACGTCTTTTCCGCATCTGGCTTAAGGCAAGTAAAACTATTTTTGGTCATGTTGTTAAAGATATTGAAAGACACGGAATTAGTTCAGAGAATTTTATGATTCTGGAACTTCTTTATAATAAGGGCCCCCACTCAATTCAAAAAATTAGTGAAAAATTATCTATTCCTAGTGGAAGCATCACTTACGTTGTTGATAAACTTGAGAAAAAAGAATTTGTTAAAAGGGAACCAAATCCAGCAGACCGTCGTGCTTCAAATGTAGTTCTAACTGACAAAGGTCAAAATTTATTTAAAGAAATCTTTCCTCAACACGTTGAAGTCATATCTGAAAATTTGTCTTTTATAAGTAATGAGGAAAAATTACAGTTAATGGATCTTCTCAAAAGGCTTGGACTAGGTGCTATTCAGATTAAATAATTACAAATTATTAGAGTATACTGTAATCCGAATATCAGACACTAAAAATAAAGTGTTTGATATTCGTTTTTTTGATTTTAACGAAATAAGACCAATTTCCAGAATGCTCTCTATAAAAAAAGTTTTTGAAACATTACTTAAACTAACGGTTGCTTTAGCTGAAGATCGGAGCTGTCTTAAGGCAGCTTTTTCTTGTGTGCCAGGCATGGCAACTATCTAGGTGGTGAAAGTCCACTGTGGGGGTACATATCGACCAACCACTAAGGAAGCGCAAGGTACTTATCGTGAGGTAAGGGCTGGAGGAAGCGTGGAATAAAATCTTGGCTCGACGAACAGGAATCTGATACTAAGGCTCTATAAAGGGATTAAACTCCAAGACAAGCTAAAGTCCAAAAGATGTGCGTAACTTTATAGAGTAAATCAGGCGAGTAAAAGAGGAAAGATAGGTGTCTTCCCCTGGGAGGTCTTGCGGATGTACAGAAGTACAGTCGAAAAAGGTTAGTCGCAAGAAGTCAGCAGAAGCCATAGTAATGAAATAATTTCATGAAGGGCTGAACAATTTATAGTGTTTCAACGCCACGAATGCGTAAGTGACGAACTCCGAATGTGTTAATGGTGAAAGTATGAGCGTACCTCAAAGAATAACCAAAATGGAGATATCACTTACTACGTGAGAGGAAAGGAGAAACGAGTGTGGAACTTTTAGAACAAATCCTAAGTAATAAAAATATGAACGAAGCCTACATACGTGTCTATAAAAATAAAGGTGCAAGTGGGGTCGACAGAGTAACAGTCGACGAACTAAAGCAATACCTGAAAGAGAACAAAGATGAACTGCGTCAGCGCATCAGAACAAGAAAATACCAACCACAAGCTGCCTTAAGAGTGGAGATCCCAAAAGAAAATGGAAAGATGCGCAAATTGGGAATACCAACAGTAGTGGATAGAGTCGTTCAACAAGCCATTCATCAAGTTCTCAGTCCACTATTTGAAAAGCAATTCAGTGAATTCAGTTACGGTTTCAGACCAAAAAGAAGTTGTGAAATGGCGATAATTAAAAGCCTGGAGTTTCTGAATGATGAACATGATTGGGTAGTCGACATTGATCTTGAAAGATTCTTCGATACCGTCCATCACGATAAACTCATGAGAATCATATCCAACACAATAAAAGACGGAAATGTCATCTCGTTAATCAGAAAATACTTAGTCAGTGGAGTCATGGTGAATGGAAAATATGAAGACACACCTGTCGGTACTCCGCAAGGAGGCAACCTCAGTCCACTATTAAGTAATATAATGTTAAACGAACTTGATAAGGAACTGGAGAAAAAAGGACTAAGGTTCGTGAGGTACGCTGATGATGCCCTTATCTTTGTGAAAAGTGAAAAGGCAGCGAACCGAGTAATGAGCACAATCGTGAGATTTATAGAAGAGAAATTAGGCCTGATAGTCAACGTAGAGAAGAGTAGAATCTCACGTCCAAAAGAGTTGAAATTCTTAGGATTTGGGTATTATTACGACACTAATAACAACAACTACAAAGTGAAACCTCATCCAAGTTCTGTACAGAAGTTTCAAAGGAAACTTCGACAACTGACAAAGCGAAATTGGAATGTTCCACTAGACTACCGAATATTGAAATTGAACTAAGTAATAGTTGGATGGGTAAACTACTTCAGAGTGGCAATGGAACTATCTGGGCAGGTCAGTTGAAGAACATCATTTCCAATAAATCCATTATTTGTTAATGTAGAGGTGACTAATGATTTGCGTTTGAAATAAAAATGAGGAGGAATACAATGAAACGAATGCCATTCGAACAACCAACCGACCATTATGATGAAAAGGTTTTATCAATAGATGAACAACTTTGTGCATTACTAAAACAACGTAAGGATATTTCAAATAATGATCCAGGTTTTCCACCTCGTAAAAATATCTCAAATTGGGCAAAAATGTTCGAACTGTACGAGGATTTGTTAAACACGGTATTCGGTACATTGAGAAATGATGAAGAATTTAGACCACGTGTTGAACCAAAAAAATTTATAAGGCATATACCCATCTTAAAATCAGTTGAAAAGGGTGAATATATATATACGGTAACCTTTATTCGGCAGTATCAGAATGCAAGCGTGGTTCATCTTAATATCGATTGGGATTCGACGAAGGAGTCACCATACGACGGACATCAACATAATTTTTTCGAATTGTTTTTAGGAGAACAATATGATTGTCGTTGGAATACTGGAAGTGGTTCAACAGGACAATTCGTATACAGCTTTATTGTTTCTCCACCGTTACCTGACGATATTTCAGGACTTGATTTAGTTTTTAGAGAATATAGCGGGCCTTTTGGGGACAAACCCACAGGTCTGGAGATTTCAATGCATTTATAATAATTTCACTAAAGGGTAATTATGTTCATTATCAGGAGGTATTAGAACGTCCTTTTTTTACTACTTCTAAATGAAATAACGGGGAGTTTAGTTGCATAAGGATAATGGTTTTTTGTGGTAAAATTAATAGGAAAAGGATAATGAGGGGGATGACTATGGAAGGGTTGGAAATATACGATTTTTTAAGATTAGTTTTTATTACTTTTATAATTAGTTTAATTGTTATTACCATTATTTTATTGGTTCAAAAGAAACGGAGCAACCTCGTTAATGGATTCACAGTTAGTATTACTTCAATAATTTCAATAATTGTTTCTGGTATTAATCTTATTATTATAGGATACATAGCTGATGAATTAAATTTAGGAGGAGATGTTATTCCCTCATATTTGTTTCTTATAATTTTGGGGTTAAGCATATTTAATTTGTTTCTTTACTTTAAAAATAAAAACAGTATTATTAGTGATTATTAAATAAATTTTGTTCTTAAAGGAGTTGTTAGGGCAACTCCTTTAACGGGTGCGTAAGCTGAAGATTGGAGCTGTCTTAAGGCAGTTTTTCTTCATTAGCTAACAGGTGTTACTGTTTAATGAGAACTCTACTAATCTAGTATAATCGTTATTCTTTTGACTATACTGTCTATTAATACAGTATAGATTGGAGAGAAACAGGTATGATCTTAACTGATGTTGGGGTTTATATAAGGCAGATAAGCAAATCCAATTTATCGAGAATAACGGGATAGTATATCCATCAGTTCTTGCTTGGCTGTTTCTACACTTTCTTTTTGGAAATGTTTGTATTGCACTCGGATCTTGGATTCATCCATTCCTGCTGCACTTTCCAAAAACCCAGAAAGTCCTCTTGCTTTTCTATCCACTTCGATGAATAAATCTACGGATTGAGCGTCCGCGACGAATCCGATTTCAACCTCATCAAGGCTTCTTTGGAATGTACCGCCCTTTGGCTTGTATTCGAATTCCTGAAAGACACCCGTTTTGCTACGTTTGAAGGGTACATTTTTCACTTTGTTCAAGTAAAACCCTAATGATTCGATTGCTTTTAGGAAGCTACTGACTGTTTCATTTCCAAATACGTTTATATAATCGTTATCTTTAGGGTCCAATGCGAACGTCACATCCATTTCCGTCTTCATCCACACAGACACGTCCCCTATCGTGATTGGCGTTTCGTACGGAAGTTGCAAGGAAAACGGAATCACCTTTTCTTCGCCTTTTTTAATGACGAATGCATCCGAAACCTTTATTTTGTAAAGGGTAACATCATCTAAATACTTACGGTCATCCTGTTCCCTCAAAACCTGTGTCATCACATGGATATACAGCCCATTGATTTCCTGTTGGGTGTTTCCGCCAAGGACAAACACGTTCCCTTTTACCGTTTCTCCTTGTTTGTATGAATCTTTTTCTAATTTTGTATCCACTTTCGCCGCACCGATTCCGATGCTTGCTTTCATTTTATCAAAAAATGACATGTACATAATTCCCCCTTTGTAAGTCTATAAATAGCATAGCATAATAGGTACATGGGCGCCTCTGGAAGGGGTTCAAAGTTTAATGGGCCATGGAAAAAGTGAGACCGCAAAAATTTTTGCATATCTAACACACGTATAGGCGTTTGTATTAGAGTTCATCCGCATGACTTAAGTGGCTATCTTAAAGCTTGGAAAGAATGGAGAGTGTATTTTTCTTCTATTTAAATTTATAATGGTAAAATGTCAAAAAGACTATGATGCAAAATCATAAGATTGGACTCCAGAAGATCGTCATTAGTGGCGATCTTTTTCTTTTCACCTATTTGAACGCGCACTGTAACCAAATTAATAGTAATAATATTTTATGAATTAGAAAAAGATAGGGTAAGGGAAGGAGGGATTGCGAATGTCAGTGAAAAAGTGGGTAACAGGATTGGTCGTTATGCTTGCAACGGTTGTAGTTGTGACAACTCTAGGATCATTCGGCGTATCTGCCGAATCCCGTGTTGTAGCTCAGCCTGCGGTGAAATCGATTGAGGTCGAGTTGAACGATGATTTCTTTAATCCGGAAGCCATCACTATTCCGAATGGAACAGCCACAACATTGATTTTGAAAAACAAAGGTAAGAAAGAGCACACCTTCACAGTGGAAAAGCTCGGAATAGACGCAGAGGTTCAGGCAGGTAAAGAAAAAACCATTACCGTGCAACCGAAACAGCCGGGTACATATGAACTGATATGCCGGTACCATTTCCAGGAAGGAATGGTTGGGAAAGTGATCGTCGAATAAAAGGCAGGGCCAATATGGCCTTGTTTTTTTATTAGGCAAAGGAAAATCCTTTTTCATTTCAGGATATGGATGTTGGATCATTAATAATGGTTCCACCTCTAATGAATGGCAAATATAATGTAGGGTAACGTATAAACCATTTAGAATGAGGTGGAAATGTGTATTTTTTTAAACCTATTTCTGATGAGGTTCGTTTATCTCAAATCATATTCAATAAACATAATAGAACGATGAAGCTCATTTTAGTGTCCATTTTTGCCTGCATTGCTGCCATACTTCAGGCTGCTGGTGGCTTTTTACCAGGTATCGGATACTTTATAAGTCCCCTAGCCACTGCGCCCATCCTGTTAGGTTCCATGTTTTCCATTCCATTTGGAGTGGTGAGCTACCTTTTGACAATTATGTTGTTATTCATCCTACAGCCAACTGAACTCATTGTATTTCCTTTTACAACAGGATTGTTGGGACTTGGCATAGGGGCATCTTTTTCTTTTTTGAGGAAGAGATTAAGTGTTATTGCTGCTGGTGCCATTCTTTTAATGTCAGGAATTATGAGTCTACTATTTATTTTTCACTTTCCGGTTTTAGGTCCAGCCGTGTCTGTTTCCTTTTCATTTCTGATAACTGGCTTTTTATTAGCTTTCATTTATAGCTGGTTTTGGGTTGAAGTTGCTTTGGTCATTTTTAAAAGATTAAAAATGATTAAAGTTCAGTGAGTCCCCATCACTCGTTTTTAATTTCGATTCATTACATCCAATGATCATGATTAAGTAGAATTTGAAAGTTAGGGTTCAACGATTTCAAAAATCGTACCTTGGTTAAAATCAGTCACTTTCATAGAGCCATAAACCCCTAAATATAGTCTGGTTTGATCCAGGTTCGTTCCCAAATTAACATAATAAGCTGATTGAGACCCAAAATCATAATCGGTCTGTATCACACTAAAATCATTTTGTTCACCATTTGGTCTTACGGTGGTATAAGCTAAAGCCCCTCTTACCTTAGGTTGGGATTCTTTCCGGGCAAGATCGGTAAACACAACGCTTCCTGTCAAAGCAGGGATTCTTTCCCCCATATAGGCTTGCACTCCTGTAATTGCAGTTCCTCCAAACTTATCGGGTCTGGTATCTTCATGAAAATAACTAGTCAAAGGCTGAAGACGCCTCCCTGAAAGCGCAGCTGCTTCATTGTAATAAGCAGTTATTTTCTCATTCAAGTCCGGATTTTCCGTGCACTTTCTTATAATTGAAGCAGGAAAAGCACCTTCCCAGCCTCTCCAGCCAAAGTTAATAAATCCTTCTTTGTCAGGTTCGGAATTCATGGAATAAGCTTGAATAAGCTGAGTAACCGGTATTGGTTTATACTGAATGAATGAATAAATCGACTCGACCAAACGCTGTCCGACATTTCCCGCATACTTAATATACTGATTATAAAATCTTTGAAATGAAATGCCTGGTATATTGCGCACCCCTTTGGCCATTACCATGACCGTTTCCTGAATGGGTGTGGGAAGTTCATTAAATCGTGTGACAATGGGTGGATTATTGATGTATAGATTCTTACCTACATCCATTTCGATTATTTTACCGGCGATTTCGAGATCATCCTGGCTTAAGTTAAATGGATCATAGCCTGATCCGCCATCTCCGGTTGTTAAAACAAGTTTTCCTGTTTCAGGTGAAAAGTTTAAACTATTGAACCCATTATGATTTGCAAATGGCCGTCTTAAGTTAAGTAATGTCCGTCGTTTTTGAGGTTGACCATTCGATTGTAAAATCCATTCTTCAATTGTATCAATATGATCATATTTAGTTTCCCTATCCATCCACCTTAGGTTTAACGTTTTGGAATCACACGGGTCAGGCTTAAAAGATTCAGAAAGAGCGCCTGGTCCTTGTGTTCCAGCCATTGAATAATGAAGGTAAAACAGGCCGTTATAATAAAATTCGGGATGAAACGCGAGCCCCAGCAATCCCCGTTCATCATATCCGCCGCCAGAAACCCCTAGTTTTAGGATTCGAGGGCGAATATCTAAAAAAGTCCTTATATCTCCGTTTCCTATGTAAAAGATTTCTCCTACCTGGGTTGCAATAAATAATCTTTCAATGGAGTCACCCGGAAGTATAGTCGTTTTCAAAACAGTAGGTAAATTTATCTTACTTACAATGGGCCGTAAACCAACCTTCACTTTTATCAACTGATTTTGCCCCCATTCTTATGGTTTTCTTTAATAAGAATATGATTAGAACTGTCCGTTAGTACCAAAAAAGGCTGGGGGAATCTGATAAGGCAATGCACCACTTTCCGCAGGAGCGTAAGGAATCTAATGGAGTGCCGGATTAAGGTGAAAAACCAAAACCAATACTTAAATTGTCGGCAATTATGGGAAATGAATGGGTGTTAGGGTTATACATGATGGAGCCTGATGATGGAAATAATAGATCAACATATGTATTTGTAGCTTTCGTCCATCAGGAATAGGTGCCATTGACAAGCAATCATAAAGTTGCTTATACTTGTTGACATGCAACCATATAGTTGCTTATAATCGATGTATGTGGGATAAAGACGCTATATTCAAAGCACTCGGCGACTCGACTCGGCGGCTGATATTGGACGAACTATCTGAACGCAACGAGCTGACGTTGTATGAACTTACGGTACGTCTCATTACAAAGCACGACCTTGCCATTTCGCGACAGGCAATCGCTAAACATCTAGCTGCATTGGAAGATGCAGGACTCGTAAAATCAAAACGAAAGGGAAAATATCGAGTACTAATGTTCAACAACGAACCACTTAAAGACTTGCTGAAAGGATGGATAGAGTAATTTTATAAAATCGGAACAGGCTTCTGAAGAATGTGTGGGATTTTCGGCTTGGAACCAGATTGTTTGCAGAGCACCAGCGTGGTAAATATTAAAGGAGGCAAAAGATTATGAAAATCATTGTTACCAGTTTATTCGTAGAAGACCAAGACAAGGCACTGGAATTTTATTCAGAAAAGCTGGGATTTGTAAAAAAGCATGACGTTCCCATGGGGAAATTCAGGTGGATTACGCTTGTTTCTCCCGATGATCATGATGGTACCGAGCTTTTACTCGAACCGAATGAGCATCCTGCCGCAAAGGAATATCAAAAGAAGATAGTAGCCGAAGGCATCCCAGCAACAATGTTTGGCGTCGCAGATATTCATAATGAGTACAAACGGCTATTGGAAAACGGCGTGAAGTTTACGATGGAGCCGACAAAAATGGGAGAAAGCACTATAGCGGTCTTCGATGATACATGCGGCAACCTTATTCAGATAGTGCAGCAGTAATTTTATGTGAGATAGTTTTATTGTAATGTTTTTAAGTTGGAGGAAGTGTGTTCATCTTAAACAACTTTAAGTTAACCCTGTCCTGATTTTAGGACAGGGTTTTATATTTTTGGAGTGTAAAAATATATGACATTGTTGTCATTCTCAACATTTTAAAAAAGATCATAAATCGAAAAAGTAACCCCGAAAGACGGGGTTATTTTTTATTTACTTGACGTCCACTTTTTTTTGAGCTCTGTGAACTTGTGTTTCCAATTTGAAATTCATTACCTAGTTCAACATCGTTTCTTTTATCCTGTTTCTCGATTTGCTTTCTCGTTTGATCCTTGTTTTGCATTCCTTGTTTAGACAATACGTATCCATCTCGCTTTCAATATTATTGTTTTTAATATGCGCAAGTATAAGGAAAATACGTATTATTATTTAAAAAATAATTCTTTTAATAACTTACTAATAGTTCTTATTATATTAGGTGTTTTTTCGTTCTTCTTCGGTGTCTAACTTGAAGGGAGTTGCAGTGAATTGAGCTGCTAATCGGTAGCTTCTTTTATCAAAAAAGAAGAAATTAGTTTAAGTCTGTTAATTATTGTACTTAAACTAAAGGGTGCTTTAGCGCCATAGAGGGCCGCAATTGGCGGCCAGAAAAAACCACAACAGATCCAGTAAAAACGCTTTTTAAAAAAGGGCTGGGCCTTATGAGTGATCTGATTGATAAACAAAAACCTCCAATTATAGCCAATTAAGTAGAGGCTAGCGGACGACCAAAAAAGGATTAATCTCCCATGAGTGCTACCCATAAAGGGCGCGACGGTCGGTGGTACACCGTGGTCGTCGGAGTCAGACTAACGGATGGGCTCAAAGGTACCATAGTTCAACGACCTTCTTCGCCAGCCATTAAACATAATTGACCCCGAACCCCATTTTCATTCTCTGTGGTGCAGCACCGATTTTGCGCTGCATGGATGGCTAACGGAGCAGGATCGTTAAAGAAAGTAATCTCTGTAAGTTGATTTTAGTCTGGGAATATTTAATAATGTTGGGGTACAAATTCTTTTAAAAAAGGATGACTGTCATGAAAAAAGCAGAGGAAATAGCCTCCTAAATCAAGTAAAACACATTAGGAGGCGTTGTATATGAAATTCAATATAATTGATCGTGAAAATTGGGTTCGAAAAGAGTACTTTGAACACTATTTACAACAACAAACAACATTCAGTATAACGAATGAAATGAATATTACTGTTCTTATGGAAAACTTAAAGAAGAAAAATTATAAGTTATATCCCGCGTTTATTTTCATGGTTACAAAAATAGTTAATTCCCATCGAGAATTTAGAACCAGTTTTAACCAAGAAGGGAATTTAGGTTATTGGTCAGAAATTTTGCCTTCTTATACAATTTTTGATAAGAAGACATACACATTTTCTAGCATCTGGTCACCGAATGAAAGTAGGTTTTCTGAATTCCATTCCCAGTATGAAAAAGATGTAGAAGAATACAATGGTACGGGTAGTTTATTTCCAAAGACTCCTATACCAGATAATCATATTCCGATATCCATGATTCCTTGGAGTTCTTTTACAGCATTTAATTTAAATATTAATAATGGTGGCGATTTTCTCTTACCCATTATAACCGGGGGGAAATATTCACAAATAAAAGATGAATGGTTCTTGCCTGTTTCGTTGCAAATTCATCATGCAGTTTGTGATGGGTATCATGCAAGTGTTTTTATGAATGACCTCCAAAGGTTTGCTGATGAAAGTGCAGACTGGCTCTAGTTGTTCATTGGGAAAATACAAAAGGGAACTGTGAAAATCGAGTTTGTCTACATTTTTTTGCTTGTACAAATTTGGACGTTGATTGGAACGTAGGGCACTCGCTTTCCGCGGGCGGTCCGCCCTCGGCGCGCCTTTGCGCCTGCGGGGTCTCCCCTAGACGCGCTTTTCCCGCAGGAGTCTCGCACCCTCCGCTCCAATCAACTTTGTTTTAACTTTTAGATAGTACCCTTTTGCCTAAAGTCTATATTGTTTTAAAATATAATTATAAAAATTGAGGTGATGAGGATGCTTTCTAAACATATTTCAAATGGGGTTCTGAATTTTTTAATTCCGAACCCCTTTGTCTACAAACTGGGGGAACTGTGAATGCAGTTCCTTTTTTTATAGAATTAAAAAAAGGTTTATGTACCGTTAGCTCAATAAGTAGATGTTTTTGGTGTGGTATTATATGGATATAAGATTGACTTACATAATTTAAAGGGAGATGATTCAATGTCATTTAATATTTTGATACCAATTATAATAATGGGTCTCATGATTCTTTGCGGCTTTGGAATTTTCAAGATTGCCAAAATCATAAAAAGGTGAGGCTAGCGGCTGCCAATACTTATGAAAATAAGGGGCAGGATAATTCCATAACACAAATTGGAAAATGTATATGTACTTGGACTAGATATTGTAATTAAGCGATAAAACAAAAAAATCCCAACAATTAAGTTGGGGATGAATTTTAACTGGTGAGTTGTGTTAATTAGAATATGGCCACACGCATTTTATGTGTTTCCGTTTTTTATATTTCGGGCAAATAGCTTTTTTTGTTATGGATATATTTTTCCCAATTACTGTTTGGGTTACAGATTCTGATCAAGAACCTTTCCTTGTACTATTAATATTTCAGAAATATAGGCTACTTCTTTATATTTTCTAATGCTCTATAAGCATTTGCTTCTCCTGAACCAAATAAAGCATCTTGTCCTTTCTTTCCATAGTCAAGAGTTGTTTGCTTAATGCGTGCTGTTACTTGGGCTGGTTTATACTCCGGATGAGCTGCCTTAATAACTCCTGCAATTCCAGCTACTTGTGGTGTGGCCATGGAAGTACCAGCATTAAACTCATATGAAGTACCTAAATAGGTAGGCCAAGTACTAAGGATTAAGTTACTTGGATCAGCCGCCGCAGGGTCATTGGTTTCTGCATATTCAGGCCCGAAATCCCCTCCGGGAGCTGCCACGTCAATGGCACTGTTTCCATAATTAGAGTAGAAAGCAAGCTGTTGAGTTGACCATTTTGTGGAGGCAGACACATTAATGACTCCTGGCAGCTGTGCCGGTACCACGGTTGCAGGTCCTTTCACGCTCATACCATATGGTTCATACAATTTATTTAAAAATTCGTTAACTTCCTTCTTGTCATCTAAATTTAAACTTTCGTTACCACTGCCGGCCACTACAGTTACTCCATTCTTTACTGCATATTGAATGGCTCTCTTCCAAAGTAACGTTTCAGCGATTGATTTATAACTTTCCCCCTCAATTGTCATTTTGTTATTATTATAGAAACGTAGGGACATATTAATAACATCTACCTTGTCATTTGTTGCTGCAATGATTCCATCTATAATCCAAGTTGGTAATCCAAGGGCTTGCTCTGAGTATAATGCGCGATAGGATCTGATTCCTAAATCCGGCCCTACACCCTTTACTTTACCATTTGCGCCAATGATCCCGGCAACGTGAGTGCCATGCCCATTGCGATCTTTAATATCAGTGGGATCACCTGTTTCAGATTCATCCATTCCAGCAGGAACAAGATTACGTCCGCCTAATGTATTATTCTTTAAGTCAGGATGAGACTCATCAATTCCGGTATCTATCACTCCCACCACTGCTTTATGAGTCATGCTTCCATCTTTATTTTTATATCCGCCTGTTTCTAAATCATATGATTTCCCATCGTTGGTCACCCTTTGTATATCCCATTGGGAATCCCAATAACTCTCAGAATTTTGCTGGCTGATGATACTGGATCCATAGTTATAAGGGCTGACTGCTGTTTTGTCTAAGGTTAGGGGAATTTCTCTGTTAGCAGCTTCTATTGAAGAATGAGCTTTTAGGTTTTTAAGAAAAGAAGGCTCGTCAGATTGAGCTTCTATTCCGCCAACCTCGGGAAGGACTTTGGTTATTTTACCACCGGCTTTCCGTATTACCTCTTGATAATTTTCTGGTAATCCACCTTTAAAGGCTATTGCGTATGAGTCATTCAGCTCCTGATTTTGACTCTTTGCTTGGGCAGGAACATCACCAACGGAAAGTATTCCTGCTCCTACAGCAATCGAAAGTACCGTATGTAGAATTCTCTTTTTCATATGTCTCCTCCTATATAATGGAAAATATTAACCATTTACTATCTTAATATACAACAACTGAAATTCCAAGTTTTTCTAATGAATCTATTATTGAAATTGGCAGCTCTTTTTATTTATGAAATGATCGGGGCAGTTAGTTGAAGAAGGGAATGGTTTTTTTGTATGCAATTCAGTATCAATCAATATATGAGGAGGGTTCAAATGGATAAAAGAGTTCAATTTGACTTTGAAATCAAGTTTACTAATGGCGGTGGGCTTCAAGGGCAGGAATTCCGCCTTGATATTGATGGAGATGACATCACTGACCAAGAGTTAGCCAAGTATATTGTAGAGGATATGAGGTTACTAATGGTTGGAGAAGTTAAGATATTTAATAAAAAGATCATTAATGAAAAACATAAACGAAAACCGGTTGATGAGAACTCTGGAAAGTAACCTGCTTCTTCAGCTAACAAGTGCGTTTATGATGATCGGAGCTGTCTTTAAGGCAGCTTTTTGTTATGGAGAAGGGGCAGGATCGTTCAAGAAGGTATTGGTAAATCATTGACGAAAATATAAAGAGCATAGTAAGAATTGCTTTTGATGAAAAACATGAAAAGTCTAGCTGCCAATAACTTTTTGGGGGAAGTATTGAAACAAACATTACTGATAATCGATGCTCAACAGGAATTAATAGAAGGTAATAAGGAAGAACAAGGAGTCTTTGAAAAAGAAAAAATCGTTACTAACATGAATACTGTCATTGAAAAAGCGATAAATGAAGATATCCCTGTTGTTTTTATAAGAGATTTAGATGTTTCACATGGTGAAGGACCTGGATTCCAGATACACAGGGATATTAAGGTACCATCAACTGCTATCATATTTGATAAAGCTGCCACAAACTCGTTTTATGGCACTCTTACACGAACATTTAAGTGAAAACAATGTAGACCATATTGTACTTGTCTACTCGAGAAGATAAGGAAGGGCCGAACAGATTAAGGAGGACGGATACTAGGCGTTAGTTATTCTGCGAAGAAGCAAACAATTCCGTGTGATGGAAATTATTTGAAGGGAGAAGTGGTGAATAACATGTTCCTTTGAATTTTTCAATCGGTCCTCCATCGCTTGAAGAATTTCATCTTTGTTTATTCCACGAACAGTTAAAATAAAGGGAAAATCAAATCGATGGACATACTCTTTATTCATATCCAGCAAAAGGCTCATATTCTGCTTCTGATAGCTGACTCAATCCAGCAGTTTTTAGTTCACTCTGGGAAAATGAACTCATCGTTTTTCGTGTTCCTAAATGGGGGTGGGCCTGAATTAAGTTCAACTTTTCTTCCTCACTCGCTGTTTGGACAACGTTGACCATCCTCTCATAAAGCGACTCACAGGAACTAAAAGGACGAAACTCCCCTGCCCTTTGGGCTACCAAGGAGAGTGTTCAAATATGTCCTTTAACTTTTCCACAAACTCAGACAATGGAATTTCATTTAATGCATTCAAAGTTGCATGTATCATAACCCCTTTATCTTTTTTTCATTAAACATGTGCTTCGTTAGCTTCCTCATGCTGGAGGGATGCTGGAGCTAGAACAGTACGGAAATTAAAAAATAGGTTCATAAAGATAGCAGTTAGGCTTCCGGTAATCACTCCATCGCTAACGATGATTCGAAGGGATGGAGGCAATTGACTAAATAACTCAGGTACGACGGTTGATCCTAGTCCTAACGAAATTGAGCAAGCAATAATAAGTGCATTATGTTGATTGTTGTAATCTACTGAACCTAGCATTTTAATTCCTGAAGACACGACCATACCAAACAACACAACCGTAGCACCGCCAAGTACGGGGGCAGGAATAATGGTAGCAAGGGCCGCAATTTTAGGAATTAAACCAAGAAATACTAGGATACTACCTGCTGCAACCACAACGTTCGTTGATTTGTTTTGAGATAGTTGAACCAACCCTATATTTTGCGCAAAGGTGTTGTAGGGAAAGGCATTAAAGATCCCTCCTAAGGTGATAGCCAAGCCTTCTGCTCGATATCCTCGAGTGAGATCATCTTGTGTAACAGGACGATCACAAATTTCCCCTAAGGCAAAAAATACACCTGTTGATTCAACTACAATGACTAATCCTACAATTAACATCGTCAGTATTGCACCGATCTCGAAGGATGGGGCACCGAAATAGAACGGTTGAGGAATACGGAACCATGAAGCTTCTAAAACCTCATGGAAATCTACTTTCCCCATCATCGCTGCTAGTGCTGTACCTGCGACAATCCCTAAGAGCACGGAAAGAGAGCGGACATACCCTTTAAAGAAACGATTGATAATAAGAATAATAGCGATGACACCCATGGACAATATCAAGTTATCTAAGCTACCGAAGTCCGGATTCCCTGCTCCGCCTGCCATATTTCTAACTCCCGATGGAATTAACGATAGTCCAATGATCACGACGACAGTTCCCGTGACAACAAGTGGAAAGAACTTTACGAGTTTTCCAAGATAGCGAGCAAATAAAAAAATGAAGAGTCCTGCTACTATAATGGAACCGTAAATGGCAGGAATACCATATTGTGATCCGATAGCGATCATCGGCGACAGGGCAACAAACGAAGCACCCAATACAACGGGTAGACCAATTCCAAAATATTTGTTTTTCCATGCTTGCAGTAAGGTAGCGATACCGCAGGTTAATAAGTCAATGGCGACCAAGTAAGCCAATTGCTCCGGAGTAAGGTTTAATGCCCTCCCAACAAGCAATGGAACAAGAATCGCCCCAGCATACATCGCCATGACGTGCTGGAATCCTAACGAGAATACTTTTGAATTCACCTTTATTCCCCCTTAATTTGTTTTATAAAAAAAGCCGCAGAAATAGAAGGGGTCTCCTCCTATATCTACGGCTCCTAAACCACGTATAACGAAATTTAAGCTCCTGAATCCCTGAAACAAGTCCATGAAGAAAAAATGATAAATCAAAATTTCTCCAATAATAAGGTTGGTTAGATACCAAGTGATTGTTCTAAGTAAATCACCGTACAAGCATGCTCACTTGTAGAATCGTAATCCTTAAATATGGTGTTGACCTTCACTCCAAATCGCTTCTCAATGTTTTCTTTTAATCGAAGTTTATATTCCTTGGCTAAAGCCCCATCGACGGATAAGGTCAGCTCAGAATACCTTTCACTTAATACTGAGATTAAAGGGGAGCGCTTCGTCTGCGCAAAAATGACAATGCGATTATCCTGGATGTCAATTGTTTGCTTACTAACTCCCGCACTATAAATTTCTTGGTTGATGTCATTATATAACTGCGACAGCTGTTTTTTAAAAGAAGAATTCACCCATACTCACCTGCTGCTTCTAGTTCTTGAATTAATCATATAAATATTATTGCCCTTTGTCACTACTAATGTAAGGAAATCTAACATATTATTTTACATTTGCTTACCAGTCCACAGCAGCTCCATCCGTCCAAGAATCAACACCTCCCGAAAAAAGAAGCCTTGATCTTCGATAAGAATGGCATTAACCTGACCATAATCTCATTCAACTCCTCCAATACTTAAACCTGATGACCAACTTCATTTAAAGAATTAATAACCTCTTCGCTTTCGCGGCCTTCTATTATAATTTTTGGCTTGCTACTCCCTTGTCAGGCTCCATCCAAACCTAGATTTACTAATCGCCTGTTGGGGGTTCATGCTTTAATCTAGCATTTTCGTGATATTCAGAGTTTAAGTTTGCGATTGGCCCCTCCTCTTTGTTTTACCATAGAGGATATAAGGCTTTCTCCTCTTTAAATGCCATGGCGGCATAAGAGTGTGGTAGGATCTCTTCGTTGTTTCCAGAGCGATCACATGGGAAGGTTGAACTGAAAGAACCACGATTTTTCATGGGAATACATCATCGACCACAGCAGCGTGGGCTGTATCTTTCTAATCGGTTGATATAAACATAAAACCTTAAAACAGAAAACACATGTTTGTAAATGGGGCTCTATTTAAAGATCATTACAAAAAAATAACATTCTAAAAAAATTCGTCGTTACTTATGATAAGATTCACCACCATTAATCTTAAAATCATTTACCTTCCAATAAATGATTATTAGCAGATCTTCCTCAACGATCTGGCCCTTTAATGGAATAACATAACTGGGAAGATATTAACTTCCTTGGATAAATCGCTTTGATCCAAAAGGAGTTACCAACTTAAGAATCATTGTGGTCTTTAAATAAAGAATAGTTCTAAAAAGCCTATTACATTTTTTGCTGACGGTACCCGTTTACTATCTAATATCATGTTAGACGATTTAGAAAAAGAACTAGAGAAACGCAATCTTCGATTCGTAAGGTATGCAGATGAAGATGACTGTCATATCTTTGTGAAAACTCGAAAAGCCGCCAAAAGTGCAATGGGAAATATCTCAAGCTTCATTGAAAATAAACTGAAGCTAAAGGTCAACTACGAGAAATCGAAGTATGATCGTCCGTGGAACAGAACGTTTCTTGGTTTTATTTTCACGATGTCAGAGAAGAATCCGAAGGTTCGTCTGGCTAAACAATCGGTGAAGAGAGTAAAGAAACGAATCAGGGAAATGACCTCAAGAAAATTACAGATACCAATGGAAATCCGTATAAAATAAGTTAAAGCAATACCTTAGAGGTTGGATGGTGGTATTTCTCCCTCATTGATACTCCGAACGTATTGAAGAATTTAGATTCATGGATTCGAAGAAGACTCAGGATTTGCTTATGGAAACAATGGAAGTTGACAAGAACGAGAGTGAGAAAACTCAAAGGACTCGGTGTCCCATTTGGAAAAGCATATGAATGGGGGAAAATAGCAGAAAGGGCTATTGGCGCCTCTGCTTTTGGCACTGTAGGCCTTTCGCTTGGCATTACACCGGAATTGAGTGCTGCCGGAAAGGTCGTAATCATGACTTTAATGTTTATAGGGAAAATCGGGATGTTTACATTCTTATTCAGTATGGGGGGCAAACCATTAAATCATGCGTATCACTATCCTAAAGAGCGCATCATTATAGGATAAAATAAAGTACTGCTGCAAATGTTGTTGTCTTTTTCCTGATTGAAGAAAAATTCAAGCTGAGGGGCATCGTTCCCAATTATGTACATTGCTTTTATTTTTCGCTAAAATAAAGGGTATAATGAATGCTTATATAGTTTATTGATGATAAAAGATAATGAGGTAGAAAAAAATGATTGCAAAAACAGAAGATGATTTTAATGGTTTGAAGGAAATTGGCAAAATTATTGCCTCCATTAGAGATGAATTGGTACAAAGAACAATTCCGGGCATAACGACCAAAGAACTTGATGATATAGCCGGGGAACGTTTAGAAAAAGCGGGTGCAGTTTCAGCTCCAAAAGGTGAATATGATTTTCCTGGCTATACTTGCATAAGCCTAAATGATGAAGTGGCACATGGCATTCCGGGTGATCGGGTTATTCGTGAAGGGGATATAGTAAATATAGATGTATCTGCTTCAAAGAACGGTTATTTCGCAGATACAGGAATCTCATTTGTAGTAGGCGAAGGAGAAGAAGTATTAACGAAATTATGCGACGTCGCCAAAAAGGCATTCGAAGCGGGTCTTAAGAAAGCAAAACCCGGTTCCAAAAAAAGCAGAATCGGAAAAGCGGTGTTCGAAACAGCGAGACAGCATGGATTCACGGTTATCAAAAACCTTACAGGACATGGTGTTGGACGTAGAATACACGAAGCACCTGACCATATTTGTAATTATTATGATCCATGGGATAATGAAATACTAAAGGAAGGGATGGTTATCGCATTCGAACCATTCATCTCAACCCTTGAAGAAGAAGTATTCCAAAAAGAAGACGGTTGGACCTATGCTACTGAAAAAAGCTTTGTAGCTCAAGTGGAACATACGATTATCCTTACTAAAAATGGACCGATCATTGTCACGCTTTAATTCAAGCATAGACGGAAAAGGCGCGTATTCATATAAGTTGTTCGCCTGAAGTAACATATAAATTCGTAACAGTTTTAAAAAATGTTTCTCGCATCTAAAGGAGTTGCTTTTGCAGCTCCTTTTCTTATCGAACTATAGGAGCAGTTTAAGCAAAGTTTCTTCGGACTGTTTCTCTAACAGATAATTTGTTCACCTTGTAATCGTTACTCCATATAATGAAAGTAGATAGGACAACTCTCTCCTGTCCTATTATTCCCATCCGGTTCATTTGATGTAACTATTCTTAGCGGCGAATAGTTACTTTTTTTAGTTACAAAGAAACAAGTCAATTAGCTGATTTCTCTACCCGTTTTTTTATTAAGGATCATCCACTCCACTATGACAAAGTTGAGAACGAGCCCTGCCCAAATGTTCACATTCAATACTTCCTCGATCATCTTATCTCTTCCTTCTGGAAGCATAAATCCATTAAAAGTGTAATAAGTAATGAGAAGAACGGGTACTAGTACACGTGCACTGACTGCTACTAGAGTTATACCAAAACTACGCATCATCCATATTCGGTGTGCATGAAATTGTCCATTAACAGCTGTACGGTAACCCTTCCAACATGTGAATAACCACAGAATGGCCAGAGTAAGAAAAGCTGCTGCTTTTGTGAAACTTTCTATATAGAAGACAACGGCAAGAGCAAGAATTCCACTAATAAAAACACTGACAACATAAATCCTCCCCACATAGCGATGAACCTTTGGATTATTCAAACGAATACAATCCATAAACTGAAGAAAACCTGTTATTAAGGCAATAAAGGCGCAACCAATATGTGTAACCAGTATAGAATATTGTGTTGTTGAATTAATATCTACACGGCTGTTAGCAGGATTTAAAGTTAGATAGGGAATCATGAAAGGAATCATAATCCCAACCGAGACTATAACTAAAATCCACCAACCTTTTTTTTGCATCATACCTTTTTTAACTCCTTTATTATGTTTGTACGTAACAAGCAGAATTTTAGGTGGTTTTAGAGTCATTCGATAATTTTTTCCCTAATGGTGTCAGAATGCCATCAATGGTGGAGGAGTTCTTTTCACGCAAATAATTTTCCAGTTCAGCTTCACCCTTTTTCATGTTGGACCGATTCAATGTTTCACGTTCATTGGAGTAGGTCATGAAGGGGACACTATATCCGCAAGAGGTTTGGACTTTATGAATTTTGGCTAAAATGATTTGTCTTGCACCGGGCATCATTTCAAAATGACCTATCATCCGATCCCATTCTTCTGTTTCAGGCAGAATCACTTTGCCTGAACCATATAAGCGCAAGATCATCGGCGGACCTTCAAATGCACAAAACATAAAGGTGATCCGGGCATTTTCATTAATATGTCCGCTTGTTTCGTTACCACTCCCGGTTAGATCCAAATACGCAATTTCGGTAGATGATAGGATGCGGAGGGTATCATACCCTTTTGGAGAAAGGTTTACATGCCCCGCCGCATCCAAAGGTGCCGTTGCAATAAAAAACAAATGCTGTTTCTTTATGAAGTTTTGATGCTCAGCTAACATTTCCGGAAAATACTTTGCCATCATTATTCCCTCCAAAGAAATCCATTTTAAAATATAAGTTCTCTATTAATGAGTGGATTACCTTTTTCAGCTATACTGCCCTGATGAAAAAAGCGATACCTGCATACAGCGCTCATTTTCCCTTTGAGAATCCGGCTGACCTTTATGAATATATTAATTTTAGATTACAAGGGTGATTAAGAATTTGAGATTTTCCAGTATTGTACTATGATAAATTTATATTGTTTGAATTTGGAAGGGTATGGGAGAGTGACCATACACTTACAGAATCATTTAAGGAGTGGTAGAATGGCACGTGTTTTATTTATTAATGCTGGATCAGAAGGACATATCAATCCAACTATTGGAGTTGTGCAAGAGCTTATTTCGCGTGGAGAAGAGGTAGTTTACTTTACGATAGAGTCTTTTCGGGAACGTATAGAGAGGACGGGAGCTATTGTACGAACAATTGACGGTGAAAAATTTATAGAAGCTTTTCTCTCAGGGGGAAGAAATTATTTACTCGAAAGAATCAACGGTCTTTTACATACGGTAGATATCGTCATACCTAGCGTGCTTGAACAGATCAAAGGAGAGCATTTCGATTACATCATCCATGACTCCATGTTTGGCTGCGGGCGTATGCTTGCCCAAATCCTTAAGCTTCCCGCAATCAATTCTTGTACTTCTTTTGCGCAGACAAAAGCATCATTCGATAAAATGCTGGAACAGCTTTCTAAAGAAATCACTCCAGAAATAGGTAAACCTATACAAGATGAATTTCAAAGACTGACGGCAATGGTGAAGGAAAAATATGATGTGGAGATCCATTCTGCTTACGAAGTTTTTTGTAATCCTGCACCACTTTCAATCGTTTATACAACTAGGGAGTTTCAACCTTTTAAAGAAGCATTCGACCAAACTTACAAATTTGTAGGTCCGTCCATTTCTTCACGAATAAAGCATGATAACTTTGACCTTGCTGATATCAAAGGAAAAAGTCCCCTTTACATTTCGCTTGGGACGGTTTTTAACCGGTCTCTTGATTTTTATAAGCTTTGTTTTGAAGCATTTGGAAATAGCGATCACACGGTGGTCATGTCGGTCGGTCAACAAACCCCGCTAATTGAATTAGGAGAGATCCCCAAAAACTTCATTGTGAAAAAATACGTTCCACAAACGGACGTGCTAAAATACACAAAATTATTTATCACACATGGCGGAATGAATAGTACCAATGAGGGTCTCTACTATGGAGTTCCGCTAATTGTCATCCCGCAAAGCGCGGATCAGCCGATGATTGCAGGGCAAGTTGCCAATATCGGAGCCGGTATTACATTACAAATGCAAAGCTTGACTGCAAATCAGCTGCGTGAGGCCGCAGATCATGTGTTAAACGACCCAACCTTCCATAAAACTGTTTCAAAATTAAAAGAATCCTTTCAAAAATCGGGTGGATATCACCAAGCTGTTGATGAGATTTTTGAATTTAAAAGACAATACGATATTTAAAAATGAATGATCGGCGGCATTTTCTTAGCGGGTAAGGAAATCCTTTTTCTTATGGCACTTGGAATGAAGAACGGTGACCTAAAAAGGTATTGCAAGGTCGCAGGAAGTTAAGGATAGAGAAAAGGAGACTGCAATGAAAGTAAATTTAATGATCTTCATTACATCAATAAAAGAACAGGAAAAGAATAGGTTAATGATGAAAACATTTGAATCTGATATTCGTCCTGTTATAGGTGATATAATCGATGATCCCGGGTTCGATCCAGGATTTCATAATGGATATGAGGTTGTAAAGGTTACGATAAATTATGCTTCGGATGAATGTTTGGTATCCCTGCACCCGCTTGCGATAGAAATCGAAGAAATCAGGATGGAAACTTATTTGGAGAAACTGGAAGCACACGGTTGGCGTGCTGTCTCAAAAGAGGAATTGAAAAGTATATAAAAATGATATAAGGAGTATGAAAATGGAAAAATACTCGACAACCACTTTAAAGATGATTAGAAATTTTGATGTAATGCCTGAAAGGGTATTTGATGCATGGGTGGACCCCGGGATGATGAGAAAATGGCTTTTTACATTGGAGGGGACAAATAAAGTGGCACAAAATGATCCGCAAGTGGGAGGAACTTGGGAGATTATTGATCATCGCGATGGAAAAAATTATCGGGCGATAGGGGAGTACCTTGAAATGGACCGTCCCAATAAATTAGTGTTCACTTTTAAAATGCCGCAATTCAGTGAAGAGACAGATACAATTACAGTTGAGCTGAAAGAACTTCAAAAGGGCTGTGAAATGACATTTTCACAAAACATCACCGTTCCTCATGAAGAAAATTGGACACAATCCGATATCAAAAAAGCTCTTGAAGAGTATCACGATGGATCTGAACATGGCTGGAATTTAATGTTTATGGGACTGAAAGAATTGGTTGAAACTGGACAAGTCAGCTATAAAGGCTATTAGTCGTTGGCCATAGTTTTTAGACAATAGGAAATCCGAATCGCATCCCGAACCCTGAAGGTTGGAATGGATTGAAGAAATCAGCTGGAACGCAGCAGGAGGAATTCTTTTGGCGGCCATTGTGTTCATCCAAGGACAAGCAGTCACTATACCGACATCCATTACATATTTATCTGCTTTGTTCTATTTAACTATATTCGCTTCCTTTGGAGCTTGGCTATTCTACCTCAAGCTTGTAGAAAAGATAGGCGGGGCGAAAAGTGGATACATGGTTGCCGTTTTTCCGGCAATTGGAGGTATAGCTTCAGTGATGATTGGTGAATCAGATCCAACCATTTTCTTGGGAGCTGGCTGTCTTTTCAGTTGTTTAGGTGCGGCGATTGCATTAGGTTTTGGCATGAATATTGGTAAAAGTAATTTGAAAGAAGAAATGTAATTCGATTTACAGAGAGGGATGGGACAATGGAAAGTAAATGGCCAACTGAAATGAAAGTAGCGCAGATCCGGGTTGCACGTCCTACTGATCAACTAAAAAAGGTAGTAAACTTCTATTGTGAAGGATTAGGATTGAAAAAAATCGGATCTTTTGAAGGGCACGAGGGATATGACGGCATCATGATCGGGCTTCCGGATTCCAGCTATCATTTAGAGTTTACCCAACATAAGGATGGCAGTCCTTGTCCTGCCCCATCAAAAGATAATCTGCTTGTCTTTTATATTCCTGAACGTAAAACCATTGAGGAAATCACGAATAGGTTGAAAGGTATGGGCTATGAACCGGTTTCTCCGGAAAATCCATATTGGGAAAAATCAGGTGTTACCATTGATGATCCGGATGGTTGGAGAATTGTATTGATGAATTCGCCTGGCATAGGAAATTAAATTTCACAAAGAAAACGACCGAAAAGCACCATGCTTTTCGGTTGTTTTGGGTTTATGAGGACTTCGTGATCCCGCCATTGATATGAATGCACTGCCAGCAGCACATAGGCGCCTGCATGATCTGCCGGCTGTCCAGGACGGCCAAGCGGTGCCTCGGTGCCGAACTCGGCAACGGATTGTTCGTCGAACGTCGCCGGGATCAGCGGAGTCCAAGCATTCAGCTTTTTTTTGTGCCATTTTATGGGGAAAGCGTGAAACTCACGAGTAAAACGCTGAAATTCACGAGTAAATCGGCTAAACTCACGAGTAAATGGCTAAAATTCACGAGTAAAACGCTAAAACTCACGAGTAAACGCCGATTCTGATTTTCCTTTCGTAAGCAGCTATTGGTTTTGGCGAATTTTGTTTATCGTAATCAGTTTATTCATCATTTTTATGACTGTAAATTCATTCTTTCGCTAAAAAACCCCAATTTTTGTAATGATTTATTTAGCCTTGGACATACTTAATGAAGATATCAATAACTAACATTTAATTAAGGAGGAAACCCAATGGCTAACGAAAATATCCAAATGAAAATGGAACATATTTGGCAGGATACATGTGGATCATGGGAAAATTGTACGGAAACCACAATTCAGTCATTTTTGGCAAAATCTGAAGAAAGCAATATTGACCCGCAATATTGCATGAGCTGGGTGGAACAACATAAAGCCCAAATACCTGAATGGGATGCCGTTTCAAAAGTATCGCTCGACTGGGTCAATCAACATACCTCAACGGGTTCACCCATTTCAATCAAGGATGATTATTGAAAGGATATATTCTTTCTGCTTATGACTGGTTCGAACTCTACTATGGTTAAGAGGTGAAGATAGTTGTCAAATCATGAGGAACAAAACGGTCAAACAAATCGTCGGGATCCAGATTACAGAGTTAATGAGTGGGATGAAATGAATGGTGAAGATAAATTTGTACAATCAGCCATCCAAGAGGAATTCAATAATCCGGTAATCGAAGAAACAATCTTGAAGTTCAATAAAATAGCGAATGAAGAAGAAAAGGAACTTTGATTTTTGGACGCCCTATAGGGCGTTTTTTTTTTGAGAAGGCTCTTTTCGTAAAGGTTGTTGTTTTTAAAACGAAACTATCTAAGGTTGATTGGAGCGGAAGTGCGAGACCCCTGCGGGAGCGGCGGGACAGTTGAGTCCCCACAGGCGTTTACGCCGAGGGGGCTCACCGCCCGCACCAAGGAAAGCGAGCATCTGGAGGGGAAATCAACCACACCTCACTACTTGGTAAATACAACAGAGTATGTGAAAACAGCCTTTGAGAAAGACGAAGGAGCCATTAATAAATGATTATGCAAAAGAACATATCTTTACTTTTTAGATTTATAAAATACAAATAAAGGGAAATGGCATCTTAGTATCGTATAAAGCATAGTATAAATCGTTTTTATTAATAATGTTGGCAATGGGAGTGAAGATCATGGAAGCAGCGGTAGAACGAATTTTTTCTAATGAATTGGTGAAATTGGCGGGGGATTTTTTTCAAGTGAATGCTGGGAATCCGGTTAAACTTGGAGATGCAGAGAACTACGTATTTGAGGTTTACAGGGATGGAACGCCATATATCTTAAGAATGACCCATCAATCACATCGTACAAAAGATCAAGTGCTTGCGGAGCTAAAGTGGATTGAGCATTTACAGAATAATGGGAGTGAAATTCCTAAAGTTCTCTTTTCGAAAGAAAAGAATTTAGTTGAAATTGTAAAGGGCTCGGATGGTACGGAATTTTATTGTTGCCTGTTTGAAAAAGCTCCTGGTGTTAGGATGAAAGTCACTGATGAACATTTCGATGGACCTTTATTTTTTGAATGGGGAAGAACCATTGGCCAAATGCATAAACAAACAAAAAGTTATAAGCCTGAAGCGAAATATAAACGGCTGGATTGGCATGAAGAGGAATTATTGAATGTCCACCTCTATCAATCCGATGTACCGGAGCAAGTGATACGCCAACAAGAAATAATCAACAAGCATTTAAATGCCCTTTCCGTTCATCAAGATAATTTTGGCTTGATTCATTCTGACATACATAACGGCAATTTCCATTATCATGAGGGGAGGATTCATGTTTTTGACTTTGATGACTGTTCATATCACTGGTTTGCCAGCGATTTGGCGATCCCTCTGTACTATCTGATGTGGAGTTTGGAACGTGAAGGGATAAAAGGGCTCGATGAATATGCTGCCAAGTTCATGAGGGAATTCATAAAAGGGTATGAGACGGAAAATATCCTGGCACCTGTGGAATACGAAACGATTCCTCTATTTTTAAAGCTAAGGGATTTAACGTTATATAACTTTTTTCATAAAAAGTATGATTTGAAGAATGCGGATCGTTCATTATCCAACACCGTTCAAAAAATCGAACAAAGAATCATGGAAGGCCGGACTATTGTTCACTTCGATCCGAACATGGTTCATTAAGGGGGATTGGAATGCCAGGAATGAAAAATAATCGGCTTGCATATATGATCCGGACTGGTGTATTGGAAGATGCGGAAGCGGTTTTGGATGTTCAGAATTCCGTTATTTCCGAAGGCGAGTATTTTATTGCCGTATCGGAGGAGTTCAATAAAACACCTGAACAGCAACGAGATTGGATACGAAGCTTATTGGAAAATGAACGGGAAACCATCATCGTGGCTGAAATGAATGATGAAGTGGTTGGATGGATAGCCTTTCAATCGGAAAATAGGAAGAGAATGTTCCACAAGGGCTCATTTGGGGTGATGATCAGAAAAAATTTCAGAGGGATGGGAATTGGAAAAGAGCTTATTGAGGCGTTATTGGATTGGGCAGAAGCCAATCCGTTGATTGAAAAGGTGAGTTTAGGAGTTTTTTCAACGAATAATCGGGCAATATCATTGTATAAACGGCTGGGGTTTGTTGAAGAAGGCCGTAAAATCAAAGAATTCAAGATGAGCGAAAGTGAATACGTTGATGACATTATCATGTACAAATTGGTTTAAACAGACCGAAAGAGCATGAATGGATTCATTACATGCTCTTTGCGGTTTGGTTATGTATCTAATTTTATAGTAAATCGATATTTAGGTCATGCATTATCTAATGACTCTTACCTTCACTTGCTTTCTTCCCCACGTTAGAGCATCCGCTTCTTTTGCGATGAATACATCGATTCTGTTTCCTTTGATCGCACCGCCCGTGTCTGCAGCGATGGCTTGTCCGTAGCCTTCGACTTCCACGATGGAGCCTAGCGGAATCACGTTCGGATCGACTGCTATCAGTTTGGCATCATCATATTTTTCTAAATCGACACCCATTCTTGTATTGCCTGAACATCCTTCGCAGCTTGCTGTATAAGCTGTACTTGTAACCGTCAGTTCTTTAACGGCTGAGCTTGCTGAACTGGCTCTTTCTTCTAATTTACTGAAGGTCCGTGCACCGGCTATACCGTCAGCTGATAATCCCTTTTGCTTTTGAAAGTTCATGACTGCTTGTTTTGTACCTGATCCATAAATGCCATCGACCGTTGATGAGTAAACATCCCAGGCTTTCAATAGCCTTTGCAGTTCAGCTACAGGTCTTCCCATATCCCCGCTTTTCAGTACCTGTATTTTCTGATTCGTTTGTGTTCCTGATATTCCATCGACTTTCAGCCCTGATTTTTCCTGAAACTTCTTTACGGATTCCTTTGTAATCGGTCCGTAGTAACCTGTTGCTTCATGATAGGGAAAAACCCCTTTTGTCAGTAATAATTCTTGTAATTCTTTAACATCACTATTACTCATTCCAAATGAAAGTGTGCGATCCAAAGCAGCGGCTTCGCCTTTAGTTGGCATGCAAACTCCTAGAATGAATACAGAAGCCGTTAGGATCGTTAATAAAATTTTCTTCATGTTTATCCTCCTCGTTGTTTCCTGCAATTAAACCATTCGTTAAACTATCACTCTTTTAGGCGCAGTTAAGGAAAAACACCGCGAAGGCACTAAGTAATTGTTAAAACATGTAACATAAAGAAAAGAAATGAGGCGGACATCGGGTTACCATATCCTTATCAATTGTCGAATTATGGAAAAAAATCAAGTTTCATATGAAACTACCGGAACCGTTTGGTTGAACAGGGGCATTCATTCATGTACGTTTAAGTTAATATAAATTCTATTGTAAGGTTAAAGGAGGGAATCATATGATTAAGGCAGTTATTTTCGACTTTGATGGTTTAATTTTAGACACGGAAACGGTTTGGTATGAGGCCTATAAAGAAACGATGGCTTTTTATGAATCTGATTTGCCTCTCGAACATTTTGTTACATGTATCGGAACCGATAATACTGAACTAAATCAGTACTTCAAAGATCAGCTGGGGGAAAGGTGTAATATTGAAGAAATTGAATCCCGAGCAAAAAGCCTCCATGAAGTAAAGATGAAAACAGCACAGGCACGTGAAGGTGTGAAGGATTATCTAGAAGAAGCAAAAAGAAATGGATATAAAATCGCCCTCGCTTCAAGCTCGACAAAAGAGTGGGTCACTCATCATTTGGGGGAACTCGGACTGTTACACTATTTTGAAGTTATGATCACAGGGGATGATGTTGATAAAGTTAAACCAGCGCCCGATTTGTATGTAAAGGCAATTGAAGTCCTAGGCATTCAGCCTGCAGAAGCCGTAGCATTTGAAGATTCGTTAAATGGGCTTCAAGCGGCCCTGACTGCTGGGTTGAAGTGTGTAATCGTACCAAATCCCGTGACGGACGCTTTAGCTTTTGAAAATCATGATTTACGCCTCCGATCCATGGCGGATAAGAGCTTGTCTGACGTTATCAAGCATATTGAGCAATAACAGTTCAACGGCAATTATAGTAAGATGAAAGAATGAAACCGCGCCGAAGATGGCAGAGTCTTCGGTTTTTCTGGTTTTAATGAATGTTATATATTGGTGTGGGGGATGAGTTTATGGGATTGCAAACAAATGACGAAGGAGTCCGCTTGCGGGAGGTCAAGGAGAGTGATCTTCCTATCTTTTTCGAGCAGCAATTGGATCCTGCCGCAAACTATATGGCTGCTTTCACATCTAAGGATCCATCAGACAAGACGGCTTTTTTGACACACTGGAAGAACATCTTATCGAACCGGGATATTCAAAAAAAGACCATACTCTGCAATGGGGGTGTGGCAGGCAGCATTCTCAAGTTTGAACAATTTGGTAACCCGGAAGTGAGTTATTGGATCGGGAAGCAATTTTGGGGTAAAGGGATCGCTACATGTGCACTGCTCCATTTTTTGCCGAACATAAAAGTCCGCCCTCTTTATGCCCGCGCAGCCAAGGATAACCTTGCATCCATCCGGGTGCTGGAAAAATGCGGATTTGAAAGAGACGATGAGGACAAAGGATATTCCCATGCAAGAGGCAAAGAGGTTGAAGAATTCATTTTGAAACTTGAAAGTTAAGATAATAATAACAATATCGTTTAGCCTATGAGGAAACGGGTGACAGACAATGGGATATAAGATTTTTTCCATCATTTTTATTTTATGCGGCCTTTTTATAATGTGGTTCGCCCTATTTGGCAAAAAGAAAGAAATCAAAGAGTTCGGCTCCGGAGTACCCACAAATTTCATCGATGTAATTTTAATGATGATATATAAGCTCTTACCTTCCATTATTAGAAAAATCCTTCTATTTGCATTGGGTCTGGCTATTTCTATCGGATTTACCTATATATTGTATAAATTATAGTGAATTTTCCTTATCAGATAAAATAATCTTGAAACTTTATTCTTACGGAATCGTATAAAATGGTAACGATATATAGGAGTTGTTGCTATTTCGAAGAAAAAAGTGAAGGCAGTGTTTTTGGATAATGGGGGCGGGAAGTTGACGTCGGCGGAGGCATTGGTTCAATATACCCAATTAGAAGAATATCAGTATAGTAATAATATGCATAATATGGTAATGTTGAATTTGTGTGATTTTGGAAATTCATAAAAAAGGAAGGTATTATATGTCTGAATCGGTTCTTAAGGTTCAATCCTTAACTAAAAAAATTGGAAAAGCAACCATCGTAGACAATGTTAGCTTTGAAATAAAAAGCAATGAAATATTTGGTTTACTTGGTCCGAATGGTGCTGGGAAGACCACGATCATCCGTATGATCACAGGTCTCATCAATCGTACGGGCGGTACGGTCATGATCAATGGAAGTGACCTCGATCATGATTTCGAAGGTGCGATGCATGAATTGGGGGCCATTGTTGAAAATCCGGAGTTCTATAAATATATGACAGGCAGAAAGAATATCCTGCATTATGCCCGGATGTCATCCAATGACATATCCAATGAGAGAATAGAAGAGGTCATTAAGCTTGTCAAACTGGATCATGCCATCGATAAGAAGGTTAAAACCTATTCATTGGGAATGCGCCAGCGCCTTGGCGTGGCACAGGCCATTTTACATAAACCGTCGTTATTGATTTTTGATGAACCGACGAACGGCTTGGATCCGCAAGGGATTCGCGAGTTTCGTGATTATTTGAAAGTACTGGCAAGTGAAGGCGTCGGGATATTGATTTCATCACATTTACTATCGGAAATGCAATTGATGTGTGATAGTTTTGCCGTTATCGAAAAGGGAAAACTGATCCATACGAAAGAACATATTGTTGATGAAAAAACCGAAACGATCAATGAAGTGTCATTCACCGTCAGTGATGGGAAGCTAGCTAAAAAAATCCTTCAAGAACAGTTTGCGGATATCACGATCCTAAAAAATGGTGCGAAGAAAATCTCCGTATCGGCCACCCGAGAACAAACAGCCCATATAAACAGGAGTTTTAATGCAAATGATCTGGATGTCTTTGAAATTGGCATAACCAGAAAATCGCTGGAAGATAAATTCTTCGAAATCACTGAGCAGGAAATGAGGGAGTCTGTATGATGTCCTTAGTAAAAAATGAATGGATGAAAATCTTTTCAAAAGTATCAACTTATATATTCATCGCTTTTCTATTATTGGCAGCATTAGGGGCTGCGGTCATCGATTATAAACTAAGTCCTGACGAAACGAATAAAGATTGGAAGCAAGAGTTAAACGCCGATATCCAAGAACAGGAAAAGGCTTTGGAAGCTAAGGAAATCAGTGAAGAAGAAAAAGCCGCCATCATGGAAGAAATTACTTACAACAAGCAACTGTTGGCTGATAATATAAACCCTGACTTAAACACGAATTGGACCTATATGGCTGAATGGACTACATCATTAACATCATTTGTCACTTTATTCGTCGTTATTGTTTGTAGCTCGCTCGTTTCCTCGGAATTTTCCGATGGGACCATTAAACAACTGTTGATCAGGCCTTATAAACGTTGGAAGATCCTTCTTTCCAAATATATTACTTCCTTGTTATTTGCAGCGTTACTACTTGCGAGCCTGCTTATATTCAGTTATCTAATCGGAATCATATTCTTTGGCAATGGTTCGTATTCAGACAAAATCATGGATCCTGCATCTTTCGAATTCAGTCCGGTGGTAGTCGGCGAATATTTCGTGGACATGATCGTTTACTGGATACCAGGATTCCTGGTCATCACGACCATCGCTTTCATGTTAAGCACATTATTTAAAAACCAAGCACTTGCAGTAGGTATATCCATTTTCATCCTATTTGCCTCTTCGACATTAAATATGGTCATTCAATCATTCATCGGAAAATACGAGTGGTTAAAATTCGTCCTATTCCCCCATCTCGATTTAAGGGGCTATATTTCCGGAACGATAGACATGTTCGATGGAGCTACACTTGGATTCTCGATGGGTGTACTGGGGATCTATTATCTTATCTTTTTAGCGCTAACTTTCTTCTTCTTCCAGAAAAAAGATATCACTAATTAAATAGAGCGAAAAACCGAAATCAGTGGCTGATTTCGGTTTTCTTATGCAACAGGAATGTTGCTGCTTTGAATCTGGCATAAAGTGAAACCTTTATCCAAAATTATCCGTATAAGATAATATGAGGATATTCAGTTGGGTTTAGGGGTGGAAAATGAATAAAAACAAGGTTCTATTAATTGGACTTATAGGATTTTCTTTATTTCTAATGGGCATGGTGATATCACAATGGACAGTTGCTGGCGTAGTGATCGGGATAAGCGGAGGGTTCGTAATGGGGATCAGTTCCTACCAGTTTGCTAGTCAGTAGCTCCATGTACATATGAACAATACACTGGTTAATTGCGGACTTCGCGGAAATAATCTGATAGAGATGGAGCAGGTTTAAAGATGGGGAAAATGCATTATAAACGAAAGTTAGTCATTGTTTTTACAATTATTGGAATAGCGTTAGGGTTCTATGTGTACTCGGCATTCTCTCAAAAATTGACAAAATCAACAGATTTGTCTGATGAATCTATCGGGGGATTTAAAGTGTTTGATAACATATCGAGTCCGGAATTCATCAGGGAATATGGAGAACCCATCGATCAGGATAATAATAAGGCTTATGATTATTATTATTGGAAGGGCGGGTTGAAAACGGCCTCTATCAATACAGACGAGGATAAAGGGAAAATCATGCGGTTGATCATTTCAAGTACGGACGACGCCCAATTTGAAAACTCCCTTCAAACAAGCAAAGGCATTAAATTAGGAAGTAAGAAAGCGGACGTCCTTTCGAAGTACGGAGAACATTATTATAAAAGTTATGAACAGGGAGCCGATATTATCGGATACATTGACCATAAACGAAATATTACCTTGGAATTCTGGTGTGTACCAGGTGGAAGGGTCGCAGAAATACGATTGGATGATGCAGATGTCATTTAATGATTTCACCAGCGTCCCCGATTATCGGTTTTAGCTGTTTAAGTGAATAAGAAAGCGATGCGATAAAGAATATGTTCATAAAAAATTTCATCTATCATTACATCATTTATCCGATCATATTTGTTGGGGTATATGCATTATTTGTTATTTTTAAGCTTGATGTTACCCCGTTCCTATAAGTGACGCTATGCATATGATTTTAATCTATTATTTTGCAATTAGTGTGTAAAATGCCTTGTCTACCATAAAATCTAACCGTAATAAAAAAGGCAGCCAATAAAACAGTACTCATTGGAATTTACATATTTTTGCATGAATTCCGAAACCATTTATCCAGGTTATCCGTATATGTAATTATGAACGGTGCCGGGAAGCTCCGGTATTTATAAGCATTTATCATTTTAATAAATTTGGGAGATGAAGGATCATGAGCGAAAAGGGTTGTATGAAATGCGGAAGCAATGATGCTGCTAAGAAGGATGTAGCCATGACAGGAACAGGCTTGTCAAAAATGTTCGATGTCCAGACTAATCAATTTACGGTTGTGTATTGCAAGCAGTGCGGTTATTCGGAGTTTTATAATAGGCAATCATCTGCAGGCAGTAATCTGCTGGATCTATTCTTGGGATGATCATTGGCACGACAAGAATCCCCTTTTACATGAAAAGGGGATTCTTGTTTTTTCATACTGCCCATTACCCGATGAAGTGATTTTGAACGACTTTTGTAAATTCCTTGGCGACGGGTGAAAGGTGTTTAGCTGATTTCATGACCAATCCGATCTCCCGGGAAAGTTCCGGGTTCAAGGGCAGGCTTTTGAGGTGTTCGGGTTTTTCCGGTAAAGCCAGGTTTGGCATAATCGTGATGCCTAATTTTCCTGCTACCATTGAGAGCACCGTTTGATTGTCTTTAATGTCGTATGAAATGTTTGGTTTTATCTTGGCTTCCAGGAATCTATCTTCTATGAGTGTTTCACAGCCAGATCTCAGCATGATGAATGGTTGATCAACGAAGTCTTCCAGGTTCAATGAGGTTTTCCCTGAAAGCGGATGGCCTTCGTATATGACAGCTGATAGAGGATCATTTAGCAGAGGGATGAATTCCACGTTCTTTACTGGTTTTGCTGCAAAGCCGATGTCCACTGTTCCTTCTTCGATCCATGTTAAGATTTCCTCATATCCACCTTCATGAATCAGCAAATCGATATTAGGGTATTTTTCTTTAAAGATAGAGAATAGCTTTGGTATGAATCTGGCAGTGAAGCTTGGAAAACTGCCAATCGTTATTTTACCGATTTCCATTCCATTCACAGCTGCAATCTTTTGTTCGATATGTGCAAGGTTGGCAGCAATGGCCCGCATATGCGGAATGACTTGTTCTCCCGCAGTCGTGAGTGTTATACCTTTTCGGTCACGCTTCAATAAAGTCACACCAAGTTCCGTTTCAAGTGCTGTAATGTTATGGCTCACGCCTGATTGAGTCAGTCCGATCCGGTCTCCCGCTTTCGTAAAACTTCCGTGTTCAACAACATGTAAAAAGACTTCCAGTTGAAAAAAATTCAAATGCCCCACACCCTTCTTTTATGAATTGTACATGAGAAACTCTAATCCAAGTAATGAAAAACATTCATTTTACTTATGATGTGGTCGAGAATACAATAACATTACAAATTAAAATACGAATGGGTGATGGAAAATGATGAAACGGAAATACGGGCAAATTTTTTCACCGTACACGCTTTCTAATGGAACGGTTCTTAAAAACAGGATTGTAGTTGCGCCGATGACCACTTATTCAGGTCAAGAGGATGGCTTGGTTTCTGACGAGGAATTAGCTTACTATAAAAGAAGGGCGGATGGACCTGCCATGTTCATTACTGCTGCTGCCGCCATTTCCCCTGTTGCGACAAGCTTTCCCCGGCAAATGAAAGTATATGATGAACAAAGCATCGCTGGACTCACTGAGCTTTCAAAAACCATCAAATCCAAAGGTGCAAAAGCCATTCTCCAGCTTCATCATGGCGGAAGCGAGAGCCTTCCAAGCTGTACAGGCGGAGAAAAAATGGTTAGTCCGAGCGGAATCATTGCAAGCGTTTATAAAGGAATGGGCGAAGAGTACATTCCAAGGTCAATGAGCCACACTGAGATTCTATCCACTATTCAAGACTTTGGAAGAGCCACCCGCCATGCCATTCGTTCAGGATTCGACGGTGTGGAAATCCATGGAGCGAATGGCTATCTCCTGCAGCAGTTTTTCTCACCCCACTCTAACAGACGGAGAGATCATTGGGGAGGGAGTTTGAAGAATAGAATGCATTTTCCACTTGCCGTCATTGCGGAGGTGAAGCGGATCCGTGATCTATATGCAGACAAGGAATTCGTTATTGGGTATCGCTTCTCCCCCGAAGAACCGGAAGAAGGCGGATTGAAAATGGATGATACAGCCGCATTGGTAGATGAATTGGCAACTCAGGGGCTTTCCTATTTACATCTTTCTGTTAAAAATGTCTGGTCCATGCCTAGAAGCGGATTGAACAGGGGATTGACAAGGACCGAAATTCTCCGCGATGTCATCGCTGGCAGGACCAGTTTCATATCACTTGGATCGATTCATACTCCAGAGGAAGCAAATGCTGTGCTTGAGAAAAATATACCGCTTTTCGCTTTAGGAAGGGAATTGCTGATGGAACCGGACTGGGCCGCCAAAATAAAGGAAGGCAGGGAAGAGGAAATCATGACAGCCTTACCGCGCGATAGCAGGTGCACATTAATGATTCCGGATCAAATGTGGGCGAATATCATGACTCGTGACGGCATGCCCGAGAAATGATAGTATGAATGTGAAAAATGGAAATTCCATGAGGGGAAATTAAATGAATAAAATAGCACTTCTTCAACTGTCTCTAGCCATGACAATCTTCGGTTCTGTCGGTTTCTTTTCGGAACTATCAGGACTTCCTGCATTGGAACTGGTTTTTGTTCGCTGCATTTGTGCTGCCGTTTTCTTATGTGCAGCCTGGATGATTACCGGACATTTCAAGAACGAAATATGGAATGGCAGGGAGGTAATGCTCATCATTTTCTGCGCGGTGGCCAACTTGTTGAACTGGATATTCCTCTTTAAATCTTTTGAGCTGATATCGGTGACAATCGCCATTTCGCTTTATCATTTAGCGCCGATCCTTGTACTCATTATAGGGAGCTTCATTTTTAGGGAGAAAATGAATGTATTCTCCATCTTGGCCATTTCCCTTTGCTTCATTGGCACATTACTCATTATGGGAACAGATGGATTTCGATCATCATCCCCTGAATGGGAGGGCATCATGTATGGGATCATTGCTGCCTTTTTCTATGCGGCAACCATGCTTTTAGGAAAGAGCATTACAAAGACCAGTGTATATGCGACCACATTTCTGCAAATGTTCATTGGATTTCTATTACTGATTCCTTTTGTCGATTATTCCGTATATACAACGTTAAATTCTTCCGAATGGTATTATACGGTGCTTACCGGCATCATCCATACAGGCGTCGTGTATTTGCTGTTTTTTAATAGTATTCGCCATTTGCCTACAAATGTAGTATCTTTCATGATTTTTGTCGATCCGGCAGTTGCCATCCTTTTGGATATTCTGCTTTCAGGATTTAAACCGGACGGGATTCAAATTCTGGGTATTTCCTTGATATTCATTGGGGTGGTCTATTCACTTAAAACGACTGGACCGACTGAAAATGATGTCATGCAGAAAAGGCCGCACACAATGTGAGGCCTTTTTCCTTTATGCATGTACCTATTGATTAAAATGATAGACATCCCAAATGTCAGGGGTTTCTGATCCAATGTACCAAGCAGCTGCACCGCCAAGATGACTTTGTTTAACCAGGTCCATACGGAGCTTCATCGATTTTTTATCTTCTATCCAAATTTGATGCTTTTTCCCTTTGGAAGTATACACCACGTAATTTTGTTGCGTCTGTTTATCCCATACCTTTTTAAGTTTTTGAGTTGAAATGATTTTGTTGACCTCAGCCATGGTACGGTCATGACTTTTCACTTTTTTGGTCGACAAATCGGTCACCCATTCTCTCGTATAAAATGGTACAGCCAATATGATCTTATGAGCAGGTACTTCTTTCATTAAAAGCTTGGTTCCTTCTTTGATCCAAGGTAACGAGGAAACGGACCCGGCTACCGGGCTCCCTCCCCAATGCTCGTCATAACCCATTATGATTATATAGTCCGCTATTTTGCCAAGTGCTTTCCTATCTAGGCTTTTTGACCAATAAGGGTCGTCATTTTCTCGGGTGACATCCACAGACACTTTAATTCCATGCGGTTTTAGTGCCTTTTTCAGTTCGCCTATGAAAAGTACAAAGTCCTTCTTATTTTTTGGGTCGATGTTTTCGAAATCTACATTTATTCCATCACTTTTCGTTTTAACAAGTGAATCGCGTAAAGCTGAAACTAATTTCTGGCGTTTTTTTGTATTGCCTAGTACAGAACCAGTTAATACAGGGTCAAATTTATTCCCGATAAGCTGCCAAACTTGTTTTCCTTGTTTATGTGCAGTTTGGTTGTATTTTGCATCTACAGAAACGGAAACATAATTACCGGTATCCGTCAGCGTATAAGAACGGGGAGATACTACATTCAAATTGGGGTGTTTAAGTTGCTGGGTATAGTTTTCTTTCGATCCATTATGCTTCCAGCCCATGACGATACGATTTTGCGCCTTATTTTGAAGTTGGGATTTCTTTATCCAGCCCTTTTTTCCGCCAAGCAATTGAACCTGGTAGTAATAATCAGGAACCTTCAATTTTTGGCCCACTTTAAGGGTAACCGTGCGTAAGTTATTTAATTTCGTCAAATCATTTGTTGTTACCTTGTATTTAGTAGAAATCTTCCACAATGTATCGCCTGATACAACCTTATGGATCTTATATTTCTGGGGGATCTTCAGGTTTTGGCCAACAGTTATTTCGGAAGAAGTTAATTTATTTACTTTTTGCAGCTCACTTACTGAAACACCATATTGATTTGCTATTTTCCATAGTGTGTTTCCAGACTTCACTTTATGAATGATGGGCCCCGCGGAATCCCCAACGGTAGAAGAAATGATGGGAAACTCTTCGCCCTTCTTTAAGGTCTTTAATAGAGTGGAACCTAATTTAGGAGAACTAAAAACTTTTGTATTGTCCGCTTTAACAGAACCTATGGATTGGGTTTTACTTGATGAATGACCACTGGTAGGAAAGAGACACATACAAAGAAGGCTTAACATAATAAAACATCCAAAGAATTTTTTCACAATGATTTTATTCCCCTTTGTAAAATTTAACTTTACTAGTTTACTATGGAGAATAGCCATATAAATAGAGGTACATTGTGGAAAGGCATTTCTAACCATCGCGTGGGACGAATTATTCCGTAAGAAGGACAAGTGATTTGTAAGTAGAAGGGGAGGGTTTATATGTCAAATTTTGAATTACAGTTTTATGATTTCAACATATGGGCAAATAATCAGATTTTCAACCGTTTAAAAGAGCTTCCAAAGGATGTTTACCATCAGGAAGTTCAAAGTGTGTTTTCATCGATATCGAGTGTGATGGCCCATGTGTATCTTTCCGATCTGGGGTGGGCGGAAGTTTTTTCCGGTAAAAGCATGAAACATGCATTGGATTTGGCTGAACAACGGAAGGAACAAACAGAGTCAAAGGAATTGGAGGAAATGGAGGCCATGTTTATTGAGTTATCCGAGCGGTACAAATCGCTGCTTGGCCAAAAAGAAAATATGCATAAACCTCTTATAATTGAGAATCCAGCTGGCGGACAAATGAAAACAAGTGCAGCCGAATTGGTACCGCATGTCGTGAATCATGGAACCTATCATCGGGGCAATATCACGGCCATGTTGCGCCAAATGGGTTATGCCTCAACTTCGACGGATTATGGTCTTTATTTATTTTTAAAAGGAGAGTAACGGGACTTCATTTGCTTACTGATGGGACTGTAAGCATTGACAGTCCTGTTATTAAAGTAAGGCCGCCTGTTATTTTGAAGATAACGGAATCCTATATATGTGAACAGGTTAACCGGTTCTTCCTGGTTAGCCTTTTTTACGTTTGTCACTGGAATTGACTTGTACATGACATTTGTCATCTTCTAGTCATGACACCTGGTACTAATAAAATCAGGTTGATTTCTTTATACTATGGATAACGACAAAATAAAAGGAAGTGCAATTGAAATATGACCTTGCAAAATACGAAATCCTTGAAAAAACAAATTGCTCCTTTTGAACAATCAACGACAAAGCAAAGTATATGGCAGATCATCAATACTTTGGGGCCGTTCATCATTCTATGGTACCTAGCATATATAAGTCTTTCCGTTTCTTATTGGTTAGCTTTAATCCCGGCTGTGTTTGCTGCTGGATTCTTGACGAGAATATTCATCATTTTTCATGATTGTACGCATCATTCATTTTTCAAAGACCGCCGTGCGAATAGAATCGTCGGTACGATCATGGGTGTTTTGACTTTATTCCCGTTTGATCAATGGGGACATGAGCATTCAGTGCATCACGCAACAAGCGGTAATTTGGATAAGCGGGGTACAGGTGATATTTGGACCCTTACGGTAGATGAGTATTTGGCTGCACCGTTTAAACTTCGTTTTGCTTATCGTTTTTATCGTAATCCATTGGTCATGTTTGGTTTGGGGCCGATTTATGTTTTCCTTCTTAAAAATAGATTTAACCGTAAAGGTGCTAGAAAGAAGGAAAAAAATAATACGTATTTGACGAATGTATTAATCGTCGTTTTTGCGGCATTGCTTTGCCTGGCAGTAGGCTGGCAGTCGTTCCTTCTGGTACAAGGTTCCATTTTCATGATTTCCGGTTCAATCGGCATTTGGCTGTTTTACGTCCAGCACACATTCGAGGACTCTTATTTTGAAGAAAATGAAGAGTGGGAATATGTATTGGCAGCAGTGGAGGGAAGTTCTTTTTATAAGCTTCCAAAACTGATGCAGTTCCTTACTGGCAATATCGGTTACCATCATGTTCACCATTTAAGTCCAAGGGTGCCTAACTATAAATTGGAAATGGCGCATAATAATACGCAGCCTTTAGAGAACGTTCCGACGATCACTCTTGCGACAAGCTTGCGCTCACTCGGTTTCCGTTTATGGGATGAGGAATCCAAGAATTTCGTCGGTTTCAAGGACATAAAATATTTAACGAAAAAAAGTGTTTCCACTCAAGTGAAATCTGAACTGTAACGTTCATGTATCATTCCAGACTCCCTTAATAATCCTCGGATTTGGGGAGTCTTTGTTTCATATAAGGAACTCGATAAAGGAGAGAACTTAAAAATGATTCGAATTGTCATTGCAGAAAATCAGCAAATGCTATTAGAGGCAATAAGTTCTCTACTCAATCTTGAAGAAGATATAGAAATTGTCGGGCAAGCCAGTAACGGAGAAGAAGCGATGGCTCTTGTACACCAATTACGGCCTGATGTGTGTATCATGGATATGGAGATGCCTGTAATGAGCGGACTCGAGGCAGCGGAAGCATTAAGGTCATTTGAATGCAAAGTGGTCATTTTAACGACATTTCGAAGGACTGGTTATTTTCAACTCGCATTAAAGGCTGATGTAAGTGGTTATTTATTGAAGGATAACCCGGGTGAAGAGTTAGCCTGCTCGATTCGCAGCATAATGGATGGCAAGCGAATATACTCCCCAGAGCTTATTGATGGGCCTTCCAGCCATAATGGCCGGGAAATGGGAGTGTTAGGGCTGTTAGCCGATGGTCCATCCAATATTGAGCCGTCCAATCAAAGCGGCACAATTGGGACAGTACGGAAGTATTTTACGACGATCAAGGATAAAATGAAGTTACCGGCTGGTTAGGATTTGTTTCTTAAATTGTGTTGACACGTTTTTTTAAATTGTGTACGATGGATTAAATCATAATATTGAAAATTCTGTGATGAAGAGAGTAGTTCATTTGGAAATGGAAAGCGAGTTAGGGATGGTGGGAGCCTAATGCAGGTCGGATGAATGAAGCGCACTTTGGAGAAATTTCTTGAAACGTTCAGTAGGGAATATCGGGGAGTCACCTCGTTAACAATGGAAAGTGGCCGCAATTTGTGGCAACTAGAGTGGTACCACGGGAATTCATGCTCTCGTCTCTTATTTAGAGGCGGGGGCTTTTTTGTTTAGGAGGGAAAATGACGATGAATAAACCAATTGCAGAATTGATTTCAACTGCTTTGAACAATGAAATGCCAGCAAGTGAAATAGAAAAATTAATGGAAAAGCCAAAAATGATGGAGTTAGGTGATGTCGCCTTTCCGTGCTTTACTCTTGCGAAAAAATTCAAAAAATCGCCTCAGGTGATTGCGTCGGAAATAGCCCAACAATTAAACAGTACGTTGATCCAAGAAGTGAACGTAGTGGGAGGTTATCTGAATATCTTCTTCAATCAACAGATGGTGACGGAAAACGTGCTGCAAACGATATTAAGGGAAAAGGATCAGTATGGTTCGATACAGACTGAACAGGGAAATGTCGTGATTGATTATTCCTCCCCGAATATTGCCAAGCCTTTTTCCATGGGACACTTACGTTCAACGGTCATAGGGAATGCACTGGCCAACATTGCCGAAAAAAATGGCTACAATGCAGTTCGTATCAATCATTTAGGAGATTGGGGCACGCAATTCGGTAAGTTGATTGTCGCGTATAAGCTGTGGGGAGATAAAGAGGCAATCGAAGCTTCTCCGATTCAGGAATTATTGAAAATCTATGTGAAGTTCCATGAAAGAGCAGAAACCGATGAATCATTGAATGAACAAGCACGCGCAAGCTTCAAGTCGCTTGAAGACGGGGACGAGGAAGCACTGGCATTGTGGAAATGGTTCAGGGATGCGTCGTTAAAAGAATTCGAGACGATTTATGATTTATTGGGCATCCGTTTTGATTCCTATGCCGGTGAAGCATTTTACAATGACAAAATGGATGCGGTTGTCGGGGAACTAAAAGAAAAAGGCCTGCTTGCCCTTTCAGAAGGTGCCTATGTCGTGCAATTGGAAGATATGCCGCCTTGTTTGATTACGAAAACCGATGGTGCGACACTTTATGCCACACGTGATTTAGCTGCTGCCATGTATCGCAAAAAACAGTATGAGGCAAAGAAAACATTTTATGTGGTCGGAAATGAACAATCCCTGCACTTTAAACAACTCTTTAACGTCATTGAAAAAATGGGGTATGAGTGGTCAAAAGACTTACAGCACGTAGCATTTGGCATGATGCTAAAAGACGGTAAGAAAATGTCGACCCGTAAAGGGAAAGTTGTGCTGCTTGCGGATGTATTGGCAGAGGCGATTGAAACTGCAAAGCGCAATATTGAAGAAAAAAATCAAGCGCTTGAACAGAAAGAACTGGTTGCAAGACAAGTCGGTGTCGGAGCGGTAATCTTTAATGATTTAAAAAATAACCGCATGAACGATATTGATTTTTCATTAGAGCAAATGATGAATTTTGAGGGAGAAACGGGCCCCTATGTACAGTACACATATGCGCGAATTTCCTCCTTGCTTGAAAAAGGTGATTTTAAAGAGCAGGCCATCCAATATGAAGCTTTAGGCGAATATGCGTGGCCAGTCATCCAGCTGCTGGAGCAATACCCGATCATTGTCCAAAAATCATTTGAACAAGCCGATCCATCACAAATCGCGAAATTCAGCTTGCATGTATCGCGTGCATTCAATAAGTATTATGCACATTCGAAAATCTTAGTGGAAGATGAATGGAAACAAATGAAGCTCTCATTCGCTTTTTCCGTTGCAATCGTATTGAAGGATGCGCTAAGTTTATTGGGCATTTCAACGCCGAATAAAATGTAATCCATGTCTATAAAAGGAGCCATTTTGTTTCAAAATGGCTCCATAATTTATCAGATACAGCCTAGCATGAACATATGCCCTTTTATTTTAGAAGAAAAGTATCTGTCTTGAGCTGTCCTTTTTTCTCCCATGTAATATGCAACTTGTACACATGCTCTTTTTTTGGAGGATCACCCAAATAAAAATCCGTTGATAACGGATTTAATTTTGTAAACAGAGCCATCTTCACTTTTTCCTTCTGTAAATCCCTTATGTTCCACTACTATTTTTCCATTATCAATAAAGGTTACTTCTTTTATCTTGACCTTGCCACCAGACTTTTGTTGAAGATGTCCAATCCATCCGCCAACTGTTTCATCAGAGTTTTTCTTATAATTTGCTTTCCACATACCATTATCAGATGTTCCTCCAATTGCAATACTGGAATAATTCCAATAACCTCCGATAGCAACACCCATACATATAACTACAACAAGTAACCATTTTGAATATTTATTTTTCATCAAAAAAAAGCCTTCCCCTCTCTATAACTGTTTATATTATACAGTTTAGTTAATATATTTTAGTATAGGGAAATGAAGGAATGCGGTGAAAAAAGCAACGGGCTGTCAGCTTAGCTACGCATTTTCAGCGGAAGAAAAAGAATTTGAATAAAATGGATTGACATTCATTGGTAATGTGTTAATATTTATAAAAATGGAACCGGTTCCAAAATTCGCGAATGGATGAATGTAATGGTTAAACAAGAAAACGCAAAGGTTACAATTTACGATGTTGCTAGAGAAGCAGGTGTTTCAAAGACCTCTGTTTCCCGGTATTTAGGGGGGAGATTTGATGAACTCTCTGACAAGACCCGTAAGAAAATCGAGCTGGCGATCACCAAAATGGAGTACCGCCCAAACACGATGGCAAGAGGGCTCAAAAGCAATAAGAGTTATTTGATTGGAATCATCGTGGCGGACATCAACAATCCATATACGACGGCCATCCTTCGGGGGGCTGAGGATATATGCAGCCAGAATGGATATAATCTGATGATTTGCAATTCGGATAATAACCCCGAGAAGGAAAGAGGCTATTTTGATATGCTTTTATCCCATCGCATCGACGGGCTTATCATTCATACGACTGGCGGTAATCACGACATGCTAAAACAGATGCAAGAGCAAAAGACCCCGATCATCCTTTTGGATCGGAAGGTGCCAGATCTTGAAATCGATACGGTAGGATTGGATAATTTTCAGGCTACTTCACAAGCTGTCAATTATTTGGTTGGCCAAAATTATGAACGAATTGCATTTTTCAGCGAACCTGCCAGCAATGTCAGTACCAGGCATGAGCGGCGGCTATCCTTTCAGCAAACGTTGATGAGCCATAGCCATCCGAGTTCAGGTGATGTTTATGAGGTCAATGTCGATGATTTAAAAGATGTCGAGTCCAAGCTCCAGCATTTTTTAGATGACTCAAAAGGCGTATCAAGAGCTATATTGACGGCAAATAGTGTCGTGCTATTAAAATTAATTTTACTTTTACAAGAAAAGAAACTGTCGGTCCCGGAAGATTTAGCAATGATGGGATTTGATAATCCGGATTGGAGCACCATCGTTTATTCGGGCATTACAACGATTGAACAGCCCACATACCAAATCGGGGTCGCTGCTATGGAAATGATCCTGCGCCGCATTGATGGACAGGCTTCCCCAGCGCAGACAATGGCGTATCAAGCGAAATTGAATATAAGGAAAACGACTCCATTTATACCAAAATCATAAGTCTTCTAAACTTGAAGACTTTATTAACTCACAAAATGGTACCGATACCATTTTGGGGTCAGGAGGATTAATATGAAAGTCTTTGTATGCATGAATTCAATACCGGCCGAAAAGCTTCAAGCGCTCGGACATCATGAAATCATAAAACTGGTAGCAGCCGCTGGAGCTGATGGAATCGAAATCAGAAAAGAATTATTGACGCCGGATGATTCTCTGGAAGAATTGGGTGCCTTATGCAGGGAGCTTAACTTGGCCATTTATTATTCCGCTCCTGATTTCCTGATCGGTTCGAACCATCAAATGAATGAAATAGTTTTTAAATGCTTGGCAAGGGAAGCGGATGAATTGGGAGCGGAATTGCTGAAGATGCCTCTAGGAAACTACGATTTTTTTGAAACAGATATGTTTCGAATGAATGAAGCCTTGGTGGAAAATCTGCAAAACCGTGAAATGAAAATCACCATCGAGAACGATCAGACGCTTGGCGGTGGAAACGTAAACCGGATCGCTCATTTCCTGAGTTGCTCCGAAAAGTTCGATATCCCGATAAGATTGACATTTGATACGGGCAATTGGCTGTATACAGAAGAAGTTCCAATGGAAGCTGCGAAAGGTTTAGCGGGATATGTGGACTATATTCATTTAAAGCAAGTGAGGCGCGAGAAAGAGGGTTGGGTGACTGAGCCGGTATCGATGCCGCTGCTGCCTGAGGTAATGGAGTTATTGGAAAAGTTTAATGGCGCTTGTCCGGTAGCGATTGAATTCCCGGTAACATTGGAAAATGCAGCGACTTATATTTCACTTATGAAAATGGAACAGGAGGTCAGCCATGAACGAGCTTAAGGTACTGACGATGGGAGAGGCAATGGCGATGTTCATCGCTGAGGATTCGGGCAGCCTTGATGATTGCATGCGTTATAAGCGTTATGTGGCAGGGGCCGAAACCAATGTAGCGATCGGCCTGTCAAGGTTAGGGATTAAAACTGCATGGATGAGCAAGGTGGGCGATGATTCGTTCGGGCGCATGATTATGAAAACGCTCACAAATGAGGGGGTGGATGTCTCCCATGTTTTGATGGATCCATTTAATCCAACTGGGTTCCAGTTAAAATCCAAAGTCGAACAAGGAGATCCGGTCGTTGAATACTTTAGGAAGAATTCAAGCGCCAGTAGGATTTCCCTGGAGGACTTTCCTCTGGAGAAACTCCCTTCAACTCAGCACCTGCATTTAACGGGGATACCTCCTGCCATTTCCGGCAGTTTCAGAGATCTGTCATGGCAAGTCTTGAAACATCTGAAACAAAAGGGTGTAACCGTTTCATTCGATCCAAATCTGCGTCCATCACTCTGGCCGAATGAAAGGGAGATGATCAGCATCGTCAATATGTTTGCGGAGGAGGCGGATTGGCTGCTTCCCGGAATTCAGGAAGGTGAAATTCTTACAGGATTTAGCAACAAAGAGGATATCGCCAGTTACTACCTCGAACTCGGTGTTAAGCTTGTGGTGATTAAACTCGGGGAAGAAGGAGCCTACTTTGCAACCCAAGATGAAAGGAAGGAGGTACCGGGTTTTACCGTAGCGGAAGTCGTGGATACCGTAGGGGCAGGAGACGGGTTTGCTGTCGGGGTAATCAGCGCTTTACTGGAAGGGGCATCGAATGAAGAAGCAGTTTTACGCGGAAATGCGATAGGGGCCAAGGCCGTGATGTCTTCCGGAGATCACGAAGGCCTTCCTGATATGGAAGAGCTAGAACACTTTATGAAAAAAGGAGTGCTTCAATCATGTCTCAATTACAAGTAGCTTCGAGAAAAAGGTGGATGAGATTGATCCCCTTGGTTTTCATCACATACAGTCTCGCTTATCTCGACCGTGCCAACTATGGGTTTGGCGTAGCGGGTGGAATGGGGGAAGACCTTAATATAACAGCCGGGGTATCCTCCTTTCTGGCCGCGCTGTTTTTCCTTGGTTATTTCTTCTTTCAAATTCCAGGTGCACATTACGCAGAAAAGAAAAGTGCCAAAATCCTGATTTTTTGGAGCTTGATTCTCTGGGGAGGACTGGCGACCTTGACGGGGATGGCGACAAGTGTGGCATGGCTCTATCCGATTCGCTTCTTGCTTGGTGTTGTTGAAAGCGCTGTTATGCCCGCGATGCTCGTCTTCTTAAGCCACTGGTTTCTAAAAGAAGAACGCTCCCGGGCCAACACCTTTTTGATTCTGGGGAATCCAGTTACTGTATTGTGGATGTCGATCCTTTCCGGCTACCTATTGAAGGCATTCGACTGGAGATGGCTGTTCATCATTGAAGGACTTCCGGCTGTCCTGTGGGCGTTTATCTGGTATAAGGTCGTCAATGACCGTCCCAAAGATGCCAAGTGGCTTACAGATCAGGAAAAGCAAGATATGGAAGCGACCCTCCAGAAAGAACAGGCTGCATTAAAACCTGTGAAAAATTATCGGGAAGCTTTTAAGTCAAAGCAGGTCATCGTCCTCAGTATCCAATACTTCATGTGGAGCATCGGGGTTTATGGGTTCGTCATGTGGCTGCCGTCCATTATTAAACAAGCATCGAGCATGGATATCGTGGCAACGGGCTGGCTTTCAGCCGGACCTTATTTGTTAGCGGTCATTTCGATGCTGGCACTATCCTATTTTTCGGATAAAACATTGAATCGAAAAACGTTCGTTTGGACATCGCTGCTTGTGGGGGCAATCGCATTCTTCGGGTCCTTCATGCTCGGCACATCGAATTTCTGGCTTTCATATGCCCTGTTGGTCATTGCAGGCGGTGCGATGTATGCGCCATATGGACCGTTCTTTGCCATCATCCCTGAAATTCTCCCAAGGAATGTGGCAGGCGGAGCAATGGCCCTGATTAATAGCATGGGAGCGCTTGGCTCATTTGTAGGTGCTTATTTCGTCGGATATTTAAACGGATTGACCGGCGGGCCTGGAGCATCCTATATTTTCATGGCGGGATCGTTATTGATTTCAGCGTTACTCACATTGATGGTTAAAAAGCCTGCGGTTACGTCAGTCAAGCAAATGAAGGTGGCTTCGTCATGAAAATACAGCTGGCGTTGGATCGCATGAATATGGAGGAAGCCATTGAAATGGCACGAAGCGTGGAAGCCTCGATTGATTGGATTGAGGTGGGGACTTCCCTGATTAAAGAGTTCGGCGTGAATAGCATCAAAGAAATGAAAAATCACTTTCCGGATAAAAAAATCGTTGCCGACATGAAGACGATGGACAATGCGGCTTATGAAATGGATCTTTGCTTTCAAAGCGGGGCTGATATAGCTACGGTAATGGGGGCTGCATCGGATGTAACCATCCAAAAATGCCTGGAAAAAGCGCGTGAATACAAGGGGCAGATCATGATTGATTTATTGAATGTATCCGATACCCGGCTTGAGCAATTACGGATTTACCGTCAGGCGATATTCTGTGAGCATATAAGCAAGGACAGCCAGGAGAATTCAGGTCACGCCATGATCAATATGAGAAATCATGCTGGGTCCATGAGGGCTGCAGCAGGAGGGATCACTCTTTCGTCTTTGCCTGTAATGGTCAGGAAGGGGCTGGATGTCATCATCATTGGCTCGGCGATTACAAAAGCAAAGGATCCAGCAGAAGCTGCCCGTCTATTTAAGGAAACGGTGAATGGAAAGAAAGGTGTGAAGGAAGTTTGAAGAAGGAAATTGGGGTTATTTTAGAAGAAATGAACGGTGTATTTCACAAAATGGACGGCGGGGTAACGGATGTGCTCCTAAAAAATTTACGGACCGACACCAGGATCTTCATCGTTGGTGAAGGCAGATCGGGCTTCATGGCCAAAGCCTTTGCGATGAGATTGATGCACCTTGGCTTAAACGTCTATGCAGTCGGGGAAACGATTACCCCTTCTATTTCGAAAGGCGATCTGATCATAGCCATTAGCGGGAGCGGCTCGACCAAAAGTGTGATATCAGTTGCAGCAAAAGGCAGGGAAGTGGGATGCAAGGTGTTTTCGATCACGACGAATGACCAATCGGAATTGGCGAATGTCTCTCATGAGGTCTTGGTGATACCTGCAGCAACGAAAAATCGCTTGGAACATGAAACGAAAAGCGTCCAGCCGTTAAGTTCTTTGTTTGATCAATGTGTACATGTTTTATGTGATGCAGTATGCTTGGACTATTCATTAACCGAGTCCATCAGCCACGAGCTTACTTATTCCAAACATAGTAATGTAGAGTGAAATATGGCGGGACCCTTTCAGCGGGTTCCCGCCTTTTTTGATATGAAAAATGCCCTTACTCCCAAACGGGAATAAAGGGCATGCACCGTGAACATGTCACGGTGATCATGAATTAATAAGCCAGGCTGAATAGGGCTTTGATGTGTGATAGGTAACGAACATTACTTGCTTCTTTCATCAATGTAGCCGGAAGGCCTTTAAGGGACGTGTTATTGGCCCCAACGGTTGCCACTGCATCCTTACGGCCAAGGCTCGCAAGTGTACCTGAGTTTACAGGTGAGAATTCTTCAAGTTTCTTGCCTTCAAATGCTGCATATAGGTTGTATCCAACGAGCTCACCCATTTGCCAAGCATTTTGTGCAGTAGGAGCATATGGACGGCCGCCTTCTGGAGGGAAAGCAACGGCACTGTCGCCGACAACGAATACGTCTTTATGGGATTTGGATTGCAAATACTCATTGACGGTTGCTTTGCCGCGATCCACTTCAAGGCCTGATTCGCCTACGATAGGAAGGGCCGCAACTCCGCCTGTCCAAACAAGCGTATTGGCCGTTATCGTTTGTCCGTCTTTCAATTCGATTTGATTTCCTTTAACACCCGTTACAGGCAGACCTGTCAGGAATTCAACGCCGCGTGCTTCCAAGCTTGTCATGGCACGTTCGATTAAGTGATCAGGCAGGACCGGAAGGATTTTTGGACCAGCTTCCACAAGCTTGATTTTCAAGTCCTTGAAGTCCACTCCGAACTTTTTGGCGATTTTAGGGAAATGATCCACGATTTCACCAATTAACTCAACGCCCGTCAATCCGCCGCCGCCAATCACAATGGTTGCGTCCGCTTCATTATTCGTTTGAGAATATTCGCGGATGCGATCTTCGATATGTTTGTAAATCTTGTTAGCATCATTAACGGATTTCAAGACCATGCTGTTTTCCTCAAGTCCCGGAATGCCGAAGAATCCTGTTTGGCTTCCTAAAGCAACAACCAGGGCATCATAAGATAATGTGGAACCATTGGCAAGTTTCACTTCTTTATTATCGACCGAGAATGACTCCACTTTGGAAATGACAAGGTCGATATCTTTTCCTTTGAATAGCTTTTCCAAAGGAATGGAAACGGCTTGTTCAGAAATGGATCCGCCTGCAAGACGGTGCAATTCGGTGATGATTTGGTGCGTTGGAAATTGGTTCACCACTGTAACCTGCACTTCATCCTTTTTGTAATATTCACGTACGGATAAGGCAGATAGTAATCCTGCATAACCTGCACCTAAGATGACGATTTGTTTTGACATAGTTAATCCCCCGTCCTTACTGATTGAAAGTTATCAAATTATTTTTGGTTTTTACGTTCTGCAGAGACTTCAAGAAATGCTTGGGCGAAACGGAAAAGCTTTTGTGCTTCCGGATCTTTCATCATCCTTAACAAACCAAAAAGACCGATTACATCATTATTCGCTTCTGCACGATCCTTAGCCTCGATGGCATTAGCAGCAAGCCCTTTCACTGAATGGACCACAGGTGTCGCGATCTCCGAAATGGCGCTGACCGTATCATTTTTCAACACATCATCAGTCGCAACCGATTGAGCGAAATCATAAGACTTTGTTAAAATATTCACTAACTCAGTTAGGTTTGGTAACTGCTCGACTAAAGTGTTCAATGATTCCTGAACCTCAGGCTTTAATAATTGGTCCAGTACATCTAATTGTTTTTGGCGGGCATTAAGTTGTTCAGTTTGTGATTGGGTAATCGTTTCTGACATATCCAATTCTCCTTTGCAATAAGCATTTTGTTGATGTAATTAGAAAAACTTGTAAAATATTACACAATGTGAGACGAGAAAAAATACTAACAAAAATGTAATAAAAGCTAAACTATAGTATATCCCTTTAGTGGCTTGAAAACAGCTGATTTTTTAAAAAAGATTCATAAAATCATCTTTTCCTGCTTATTTGAAGTACAGATATTAATGAAAGTTACCTGTTTTTACCTAAAGTGTAGGGTAAGAGGGTGTCTGCCATCGACGCCTGTCATACATATTTCCATCTTGATTTGCCATCCTAAATGATGGAGGTGAAAATATGTGACGGATTCAGAATCTAAACTTACAGAAGAGAATAATGATAAGAAGCTTCATAAAATGGTTGGCAGTATGGAATATACGAAAGCGCAACTAATGGAAGGTATGAATGGAATTTCTGAAGTTTACCTCAAAAACAGCGAGGAAGGCACATCGGAAACACCTGATAAATAATATTGTTGTAAGCATACTTAAATGGCAGGAACAACAGGCTTGAGGAAAACATACAAAGCGTGGAAGATAAATTCGCCAATGGCGAGCTGGATAGTCTCGATGTCATTCGCCGGTATGGTGTCATCATCGATTATGCAACGAATAAAGCCTTGGCGGAATCAACAAAACAGTTCCGTGCATCCATGAAAACCCGTTCATTGGCTTATTGGAAATAACGTGAAACAGGTTCCGAATTCACTCGGAACCCCAGACTGCAGATCAACTCGAAACGAGTTTGCCTGCAGTTTTTTTTTGAAAAAAAGATCCAGTTGGATTTCAGAAATCCGCTCCCTTTCCGCCGACTGTCTGCCAAGCCTCTCACCGCAAGCGGCTGCGGGGTCTCGGCTAGCCAGTTATTCGGCAGGAGTGTCGCAAATTTTTTCAATCTTTTAAGGGTTTCATCCGTATAAATATAGTAAAAAACATAACCAAAGGTTTCTTTTAAAATCATGGTTTGGAATTAGACCATTCCGTACCTCTTTTTGCCGCTACTTTCACGATCCGTTGTACTTCATAATTGCTTTGATATCTTCCATGTTTCAAGTTTTCATCCTTCATTTTAAAAAGACTGTAGGAGAAAGAGTTCGGAAAACGCATTTAAATAATGTTCCTGAACCAACTGACCTAAAGTAACACCTTCGACTCCAAGTTTTGTAACAAAGTTGATTGGAGAGGAAGGTACGAGACCCCGCAGGCTCAAGCCGAGAAGGCTCCCCGATCGCCCGCGGATAAGCGAGTGCTTGGAACGGAAATCAACATCCCATTCGTGACATTCTTAATGGAAACCCATCAATTCCTTCACATGTTCACAATTATCTTGTGAAGTGAGCATTTCCAAGAGTGTAAAGGCAACATCGAAAGCTGTGGATGGATTGAAGGATGTAATGATATTGTCCGTGACGACAATCGGTTCGTTCACGACAATCGCCCCAAAATCTTTTAGCTGCCCCTGTCTCTTACTGGTTGGGTGGTTGTATGTTGTGGCTTTTCTTCCATTCAATATCCCGCTTTTTCCTAGTGGGAGGGAACCTACACAAATGGTTGCGATGATTTTGTTCTTATTATGAAAATGTTTGATCACATCAAGAAACCTCTGATCATAGGCATCCTCATAAAAACCGGCTTCTTCAAAGCCTCCTGGAATGGCCAGAGCATCGTAATCATCAAGGTTCACTTGATCGAGGGTCAGTTCGGGCTGCACGATGAAATTCCAGGTGCATTTCAATCGTTCGTGAAGTCCAACCGTAACCAGGTCAGTGGTGCCATCACCCTCTAATTTATTCCACCCCAATACATCTGTAAACACACTTGCTTCAACCGCTTCGAATCCATTGGATAGCAGCATCAATACTTTTTTCATAACAGTTCCCCCTTATTTATATTTGAATTAATTATATAAAAAGCAAATTCCTTTATACATGCAATTAATTACGTATTCATCTCATTTCTTTTTATTTTATAATGTATTTGAAAGAATTCTGTTAATAATAAAAAGTGGGGGCGATTGAGTTGGATCGAACGGATAAAAGAATACTTTCCTTGCTGGAGAATAATGGGCGCATGTCCATGAAAGAACTGGCGCAAGAAGTGTCCTTAACGGCACCAGCAACGAAAGAACGTGTGAATAAATTAGAGGAAAGCGGAGTGATAAAGGGGTATAAAACGGAAATATCACTTGAAAAACTTGATAGGAGCATTACGGCATTCATATTATTCGAAACGGAAAGATGCAAAGATTTTTATCAATTTAGCTTGAGCCACCCGGAAGTATTGGAATGCCACCGGTTAGCCGGTCAATACAGTTATCTTATCAAAATAAGTACATATTCGATGGAAACGCTGGAAGACTTCGTCGATGAAGCCATTAAATATGGGAAATCTTCCACACATCTGATCTTTTCTTCCGCATCGAAAAATGTTTTTTCAGGAGATGAAATCTAACGGCTTTAACCCTTTTACTTTCCATCTTTTTAATAGGCTGTTTTCGCATACTTTGTTGTTATTTACCAAGTAGTGCGGTGTGGTTGATTTCCCCTTCAGATGCTCGTTTTCCTTGGTGCGGGCGGTGAGCCTCCTCGGCTTAAACGCCTGTGGGGTCTCACCTGTCCCGCTGCTCCCGCAGGAGTCTCGCACTTCCGCTCCAATCAACCTTAAATAGTTTCATTTTAAAAACATCAATCTTTACGAAAAGAGCCTTTTAATATATGAGCGATTAGCAGGAAAAAACTCCACACATATAGAAAGTAAATAGTAACAAAAATCACAGTTGGATGTTCAAAAAGGGAGTGGAGAAGAGTGGGTTTTGTTTATGATGAAGATAAAATAATGGAATTCCTTTTGCAGAATAAAAGTGAGTTTGAAGAATATCTTTTATCAGCAGCGGTCAATGTCAGGGATAAAATCGAAGAAATCCTTCTGATTGGAAATGTCGACCTTTTGAATAATGCACATAAGCTCGTCCGTTATATAGTGGAGCAGAATGAAACGGATTTAATTTCCTTTGCCGAACAAGAAGGAGTTACGTGGGCAACCCACTCCTTGACGCTTTCATTCAAGCTGGAATGGATTCAGGCCCTCCGCAGAACGCTTTGGACCTTTCTTTATAAGTTCGAACAAGAAAAGAAAGCGTTTATTGAGGATTCCAAGGTCTTTTTTGATTTAGAGAAAATAGTGAATGAAAAGGTTGATGAATTTCTTAAATCCTTTTTCGTAAGTTACTCCGATTACAAAGACAAATTGATTCTCGCTCAGCAAAACTTGGTGGAAAATCTGTCCGTCCCAATCATTCCCATCACTTCCACCACCTGTGTCCTTCCGTTAATTGGGACAATCGATTATTCACGAATACAGATAATCGAAGAAAAAGTATTGATGGAGATAGGTAAACTTCGGATACAAACTTTGATCTTGGATTTATCCGGTATCATCGAAATCGAAGTTGAAATGATCACTGATTTGATGAAAATCCTCGATGGAACGGCAATGATGGGGTGTAAAGCTGTGGTGACTGGATTACGCCCAGAGGTTGTTACGAAAATGATCCGTTCAGGGATTCAGCTCGATAATAAAGCAGAAACAAAGGGTACGCTGCAGCAGGCATTGAAGGACTATCTTGTAGTCACCTAAATCGTGAAGTGGGAGTCGCCATGTTTTGGTGACTTTTTTTTGTAGGTAATTTGGAATATTAAGGAAATTGTTTTGCTGTTTTTTTCGACTCGAATAAGTAGATATGTATAGAAATTGGCGTACAACGATACATTTATTCATTATAAGTACAAACTTTTACTGATTCTCGAAATGTAGGTATGTAGGAAACTAGGGAGATCACAGTAGATCAAGATCAAAGGATCGTTTGTAGGTGTGAAAAATTCCTAATGAAGGTTAGCCTGAAGCAGGTTAACTTTTTTATTAATCGTTAAGTAGCGGCCGCCTATCCGCAAACACCCTCATTCGTATATGGTTTAAGATCCATTTCTGAATCTCCATCTTCTAAAAAAAAAACTTTGTGCCGACTTCTTCCCCTTTCATTCCAACCAATAACCCCTTTCTATAATTATAGCGAACTTTCTTTCTCACTTGATGCATAAAAAAACAACTTGTAAGTCACTAAAGAAAAGCAAAATCATGAGTTTCTTACATGAGTTTCTTAAATGGAAACGCAAAATTCATTATTGAAACAATGTTTTAATTTTTAACTTATATAATGATTTTCATGAAGTTGAGCCAAGTAACCGTTCTTGTTCCGTACCCTATCTCGATAATTTGATAACTTAGGAAACTCATTTTTATTAAGGCAAAAATATTCTAGTGATTGGCATTTTGTATGTATGAAAGGTATTGGTAGTCCCAGCTATTGATGCTGCAGCCTATCAACCTACAAAAGGAGAAATGGAGATGGTGAAAATATAAGAGGTATGTTCATCGTTTTAAGGGGTTTCTAGAGGGATTCAAGAAAGGTATTGTTGCAACTTCATTTAGTAGGCATTTAAATCTTCATAAAAATAAGGAGGAATTGAAAAAATGAATGTAAAAAAGGTTCTTTTTAAAGGACTGGCAGCGACAGCCTTGCTGGTATTCGTGACGCCTGCATTTGCAAGCGCGGTTGATCCAACTGAAGTATTAGGAAGTGAAAACGGTAAAGGAGCCACTTCACATGGCCATATCACAATAATGCCAGCAGATGAAACAACAGGTCCAACTGACCCGATCGTTCCTAGTGAACCGGATGGGGAAACAGGAAATACAGGGGCGCTAACAATTGATAATGTCTCGCCTTTAGAATTTAATACCCACCAATTATCCGGTGGAGCTGTGGAATATTCAACAACTACAAAAAAACCAAACGTTCAAATAACGGATATTCGTGGTACTGGTGCTGGCTGGACATTACAGGTCTCCACTTCACCATTCAAGGATCTAACTGATGAATCGATGATTCTAAAAGGTGCCACTGTTACACTTCCAATCGGGACTGCAGTTACAACTCCAGGAAATGTTTCACCTGCACCAGATTTAAGGGAAGTACAATTAGGTACTGATTCTGAAGTAACTGCACCACAAATCCTTATGTCTGCTCAAGATTCAAAAGGAATGGGAACGTGGGTAGATCAATTTGATCCTAGCAGCTTGAAAATAAATGTTCCTGCAGGAAACTTAGCTGGAGAGTATGTCTCAACATTAACTTGGAGTCTATTGGATGCACCACAATAATATAAAAAACCATGAGGTGAGGAAGATGAAAGTAATTACCCTGTCAGTGGCAGGAAGTATGATTCTGGCTGGATTGATCTTTTCGACAAATTCAGCGGAAGCAGCTGTCGTGAATAGCGCTATTTCAAAAAATTATATTGATTTTATTCCGGATGAGGGTATTACCAAGCCGGTAGATCCGGTTAATCCAGATGAACCGGATCCACCGAGTCCGATTGATCCTATAGATCCAGACAATGGCGGAACGGGAAATAGTGGATCTTTAACTTTGGACTATGTCTCCAACATCCAATTTGGAACCCAAAAAATTATGAGTGGGAACACTACATATAACGCAAATAATAAAGACCCATATGTACAAGTTTCAGATAAACGCGGAACGGGCGAAGGATGGGTTTTGACAGCAAAGGCTTCTGAATTTAAAAATAGCACTGGGGAGTCTTTACAGGGGGCTGAGTTAACATTCAAAAATGGACAAGTAAAATCACAATCATCAAATGTTTCTGAACCGCCAACGGCTTATGACGTTACATTTGATAATAGTGATTCAAAAAAATTCATGGAGGCACCTTTAGAAACTGGCCGCGGAACATGGCTGGACGTATTTTCAGGTTCTGACGGCGATAATGGTAATGTGCAACTAAAAGTTTTGGCTGGCTCAGCTGAAGCCGAAAGTTACAGTGGTACTGTAACATGGGAATTAACCGACGCACCTAGCTAAATACTCAAATAGGGCTTGGCTTTATAAGAAATTATGTAAGCCAAGTTCCATTAATATATATCACATCATGTTGAAACTAGAGGGGGATATAGATGAAAAAAGGGCTATTTATTTTGATTGTGTCCTTATTGATTGGGGTAGGAATCATTTCCCAGAATGAAACAGCCTTTGCTGGGACCATGGAATATTCAATCAAAGCCAATATTCCAAAAAACCAAATCAATAAGAAGTTGACTTACTTTGACTTGTATATGAAGCCGGGGGCCGAACAAACGATATCTTTAACAGTGAAGAATAACTCGAGTAAAAAAATCGACTTAATGATTGAACCGAATACAGCCGTAACCAATCAAAATGGAGTGATTGATTACAGTAAAAATAATCAAAAAAAAGATCGTTCATTAAAGTATGCATTTTCTGATCTCATTTCCCCAAAACAAAAAGTAACGTTAAAAGGAAATCAAACGAAAAAAGTGCCTTTTACGATTCAAATGCCAGATGAACCATTTGATGGAGTGATTTTGGGTGGATTCTATGTGTACGAAATAAATCAAGACGCCAAAAAACAAGAAGATGATAATGTTCAAATCAACAATGAATTTTCGTATGTGATTGGCGTCAAATTGACCGAAACGGATAAAAGGGTAAAACCCAATCTAAAGTTAAATAAAGTTCAAGCAGGATTGATGAACTATCGCACAGTGGTGACTGCGAATCTGCAAAACACGGAAGCTGTGATTGTCAATAACTTGGAAGTGAATGCTCGAATTACGAAAGAAGGAAACAGGAAGATGCTTCACTCTTCAGAGAAGAATGGCGTATCCATGGCACCGAATTCTAATTTCGATTTTCCTATTAGCTGGGATAATCAAGCGTTAGAGCCTGGCAAATATCATATATATATAACGGCAAAAGACGGAGATCAAACCTGGAAATTTGACAAAATGTTTGAGATTAAAGGTGATGATTCAAAGAAATTAAATAAAGAAGCAGTTGAATTGGAAAAAGACTATACACTTATTTTTGTAGGGATCGGCGTGCTAATTGCGGTATTAATCATACTGGTCATTATTCTACTAAGAAGGAAAAAAAGCGGGGAAAAGCATGAAGAAGAGTAAAATATTCACTAGAATCACTTTCTCATTTCTCATTATTATGGGCTTGTTTTTTTCAAGTCTTCAATGGCTGGGGCCAGTGGAATCCATTAAAGTGGAGGCAGCCGGTCCATTAGAAGATAATCCTCCATCCGGTATTATATTGGATGGACTATTTACTACTCCATCAACAGGATCAAATAGCTCCATCATTAACAGTCATCTGGTTTCAGTAACCCCTGGAACCACAAATCAAAAGGGGGCAATTTGGTCGATCGACGATCTTAAAATGGATTTAACCAAAGATTTTACAGCCACAATGTATTTGTATTTTGGGAATAATGGGGCTAATGCGGCAGATGGTATGGCATTTGTGATGCATAATGATTCAAGAGGTGTGAATGCTATAGCAAAATCTGGGGCAAGCTTGGGGGTTTGGGCAGACGAAGGCTATAATGGATCGAAAACATCTGGCATTCAAAAAAGTTTTGCTGTTGAGTTTGATACCTATAAAAATGATGGTGGAACCAGCTATTTTGATACTAATGTTAACGATGACCATGTTGCATGGGGGTATCCAGGGAAAGCCGATACTTATATAGATTATTCCGTTGGTGTTTGGCCGGTACAAAGTAATAGGAGAACCATGAAACATAATAACGTAGAGGGTAATACTGGCGTTCAGTATCCTGGTCTGTTATCAAATGGTACATGGCGTAAATTCGAAGTGAGATGGGATGCTGCAAGCCAAGCACTCACGTATCAATTAGAAGGAGTAAATCCAGTTACTGTTGCTGTAAATGTACAAGATGTTTTTGGCTCTACAAAAGTTTATTGGGGATTCACTGGTTCAACAGGTCCTACTTACAAGCAAACCAATCGTGTCGCTTTTGATGAAATACCGGATTTAGTGAATGCAGAAGTTGAGCAAACGATAACGAGACAGGATGATTCTGTTGTTGGGGAGGGCTCTTCAGTTTTTAAAGGTGATGTATTAACCTATACGCTTTATGCGAAATATAACGGTGGTTTACAAAATTGGAAAAATATCATCTTGAACACGGTCTTGAATGATCATGTTACGTTTATCCCAGGCTCCATGACATTGACAACCTCTGGTGAGACTGCCGCATTAGATGATAATTCGTGGTCAGGGCAATCGCTGGCACTTAGTATTCCAAATATGGATTCCACTCAAAATGCAGCGACGGTCTCTTTTCAAGTGAAAGTCAATGCAACAACGGAGGCTGCCTCAGTTACCGAAACAGCTAGGTTTAATGGAGATAACATGGTGATTGATACCAATTCAATTGATTATGTCATCCAGCCTAATCAAGCACCAGAAGTAGCAATAAATGATGCTGGCCCTGTTTATGTATCCGAAGGTGAAGATTATGAAGTGACAGGAACCTGGAAAGACAGTGATAATTCTAAAGGCACTTTTTACTATGAATTGAATTCAGAGGAAATCCAATCTGAAGAAAAAGAGAAAGATGTGTCTTCCGATAGTGCCGACTGGAGTTTTCTCCTTGCAAAAGACCAATTAAATATGGGGGAAAACACTTTTGAAGTGTATGTAACGGATGAAAATGGAGGAAAGTCCAATGTAGCAACGCTGCAAATCATTGTTGTAGAACCGCCATCTCTTACACTTGTTGATGCTGATACGGAAATACCTATTGATTTAGGAAGTGGCTACACAATAAAAGGGACATGGAGTGATGCAGATAGTGACAAAGTGGACCTATACTATGTGTTGGATAAAGGTGAGCCAATTAAATTTGCATCTGGTGCAGCAAATGTTACTGATAAAGGGGAAGAAGTCAGCTACGAGCATACCATTCCAGCAGATGAATTATCAGTAGGGACACATACTGTAAATGTTTACAGTGTGGATGATACTGGCAGACGATCAAACGTGGAAAAGCTCACCTTGAACGTCATTGGACAAGTTAGTTTCACCAATGTCGCTACGGATGTTAGTTTTGTAAGCATGGAAATTCCAAATCAACCGACATTTGCAAAACGAAATGCCGATTGGGATATTCGCGTGAAGGATACTCGTGGTACCGGCAGTTCGTGGCGGCTGACGGCTACTTTAAGTGAAGATTTTTCTGATGGAGCTGGACATTATTTATTAGATGCCTTAACTTTTGTTGATGAATTTGGAAAAGAAGAAAAAATGGCACTAGGAGTTGCCATGAATGTTTTTGAACATACAACCAAAAGTATAGATGAGATATCCATACATTGGCGAGAAAATCAGGGGATATTATTAAAAATGGAACCTTTTGTCTATATAGGTGATTATAAGGGGAGGATTAAATGGGGGTTAGTGGATGCGCCATGAGAAAAAGCCTATGGTTAATCATTTTTTAGATGATCGAATAAAACCAAATCAAACGTGTTCTTCTCCTTTTTTAAAGTGACGATAAGTCAATTTAAATTGAACAAGCCGAAGCTTAAAGAACATTGGCTATCGTTTGAATGGACGACTTTACAAGGCTCAAGGGTGTTCTAATGGGCATGTATTTGTGTCAGGCATGCCTAATACGTACTAGCTAAACAGCCTATCCGTTAACCCATCCGTGCTTATGATTGGTGTCTAGTTAAAATCGGGCAAGTGTACTTGGTAAAATGCTCGGTTTCGCTTTTTCTTGTACACTGGCTCCTAATAGACAGCTCATTTTCGTTTTAACAAGTTGGTAAGCCCTTCGATGCATACTGGCTTCCTCTAAACGTGAATGAGGCTTTTTTTGTATATTTCTTTTCTAAAGAAGTGAATATAGGAAACCTGTAAAGCCCTTATGGTCGTTGTGGAAGCCGTAGACCCTTCAAAATAGGTCAATATTGGTTTCCTTTTTCTTACATATAGATCCTTACTGCGCTTCTCTAAAATGTTCATAGCACTTAGTTCCGGAGAAAGGTTTTAAAAGTCTCTTTCTTTATGATCTTTAAACATTTAATCCAATTATTTAGATTCGGGTTTGGAATAGAGGATTCTTTTTCTTCGCACTACAAATTTAACAGCAGAAAATCATAATAATGACCTTATCGGGGAGAGTTCAAAAGCTGTATATACCAATTCTTATTTGAACTAGTGTTCCAAAAAAAAAGGTTTAGATAAAAATAGGACTATTTAGGGGGTTTACTAAAGTATTTAATGGGTAAAGGGTAAATGAATTTAGGTCTAATGTCTTATTGAGTGGACAGGGAAAGAGGTGATAGTATGAATCGATTTTATAAACGTTATTCAGACGTGATTTTTCACTTATTTAAAGATAATAAATGGGTTAATTTGACTGAATTATCCGATAAAACAGGGTATTCAAAAAGTACAATCCGACGTGATTTAAAATTCCTGGAGACTTTAATCCCCGAGGGATGGGGTTTTGAGAAAAGTGAAAGTCTTGGAATATGTCTTATTAAACCTGAAAATGGTACTCTAGAAAGTTTATTGGTGCAAATAAGAGAGAAGAATTCCTATTTTCACATATTAAAGTTAATCCTTTTGAATGATGGTGTTGATATTTCACAGATTTCTCAAGAGGTGCATATTAGTCGTTCCACCGCATATCGTCACCTTGAAAAATTACAGGAGGTAGTACGGGAAGCAGGTGTTGACTTATCTGCTAGCCCATTCAAATTAGTAGGAGATGAAAAAAAAATCCGACGCTTTATCATGCAAAATTTGGATTTTGCGACATTGGAAACCTATCCCGATAAAGATTCTCTCGATGAAAAGGAATTTCAAACAACTTTACTTCAATTGTTTTCAAAACATTCGATGTCATTTCGGACTGGTGCCTTACAACGACTTACAATGATTTTATATATATCTAACCTTCGTGTTTCCATGGGTTATTTCGTTTCATATCCAAAATCAGTCTTAATTAATTATGAAGGCAGTAAGTATTTTGAATTCTCCAAGGAACTAGGACATTACATGGAAAGATGCCCCACAAGAGATATCCAGCTTCAGGAAATATTTTACTTAGCGATTTATCTCATGAGTGAGGAAAAACCACTTAATAGATCACAACATCTTCGATACCTTCGAAACAGGATGAAAAGTAAACGAGGGTTTCCGTTAACTCAATTTTTAGACTCCCTTTCTGAATATGTTTGTTTTAATCTATCACAAGATGATATCTTCTTGTTTCATTTATACCAAACATTAAAGAGAATATCACTTGAAACAGAATTTGAAATGGAGACTGTAAGGAATTCCATGTTGCAATATCTTCCATATTTCGAGTATAATCCAATTTTTCAGACCATTGAGGAGCTGGCTACTAAATCTTTCTTGACAGTTCCGCTTAAAATTAAGAAGCTGGATGTTTTGGAAATATTCTCGCTCCTTCAGGCAGCCATTTTACGAAATAAGAATCAACACACAATAATAGTTGCTTTAGTATGTCGTACATATACCGAAAAAGATTATATAAGGGAAGTGTTAAAGTATCACTACGGAAGTCAGGTTAGAATTTCAACATTCGATCCCTCCAGCAAAGAATTGATTTACAAGTATGAAGAGATTGATTTAATCATTTCGACGGAAGAAGACACTGGTGTATTTCAGAAAATTCCGGTAATTAAGGTATCCTCTTTTCCAACTACTTCGGAATTAATGCAAATTAAACAATTTTTTGAAGATCATTTTTTTGACCAATTCAGTATGGACCCGGGATTGATTTATCCATATGAAAAAATGAATGCCGTTGTTAAATGATTCACTATGCAGAAAAAACAGATTCGACTTTATTTTGCACAAACGAATGCTACCAATGGCAGGAAAACGTTGGGTTTCTGGGGTACTCCCTCTTTACCAGGGGTTTCACTTCAGCAAGGAATAGACATATGTATCATGAGGGATCCCGTTTTGGTACATATAACTCCTTAATATTCCTTCCTGGATGAAACCCAGCTTAAGCAAGAGCTCACTTGATGGCTGATTTTCCAGAAAAACGACCGCGCCGATACGGGTTAAATCAAGGTCGGTGAAACCGTAGGTGATAGCTTCCTTAAGCGCTTCTGACGCAAATCCTTTGCGCCAATGTGCTGGATGGATTTCATAACCGATTTCGGCCCGTCTGTATTTGGGACTGTGGGCATGAAAACCGATGGTGCCAATCAATTCCTGTGTATCTTTTCTTTCAATTCCCCATCGAACGGCTCGTTTTTCATGATAGTTTTTCGCAAAGGCTGCTACAATATCCTTGGCCTGTTCGACATTTTCCAATGAATCCTGTCCATAAAAGCGGGTGACTTCATCTTTTGATAAGCATTGGAAAAGAGCTTCCGCATCACTTTCACGAATTTCCCGTAAGCGTAACCTTCCCGTGTTCAATACAGGAAACATTTTTTTCCTCCTCATAAATCAGTTTTCTATCTATTCGGTCTCGATAAAGGTTTTTCCTTTATTATGAAGTGCTTATTTTGCCGGTATTATCGGTGGTAATCGGACAAGCTAATATTAGTTCAATTTTAAAAAAACATTGGATGAAGGGGAGATCGATCATGGGAAAAAAACATCGCAACCGCATCGCTTCACCAAAAAAGAATAACCATATACCGAAAGCGGATATCATTGCAGAACATGAAGCACACGGTAAGGAATATTCTGCAAATAAACGAAAGAACGGTCCTGGTTCCAATACAGATTGAGTAAACGTAGTGACCGCTCCTGCCTTTAATGGCTGGGCGGTCTTTTGTGTTTCTTGCCATCGAAGGGTCCATCCTATATCTTAAAGAATGAAGAAAGATTGAAGGGAGTTAGGATGATGAAAGCACTTGTCTTTGATGATTTCGGCGGACCGGAGGTTCTGTCCGTAAGGGAAATTGCAGAACCTGAACGTTCAAAATCAGCCGTGATCGTTCGAATGAAAGCAATTGGGTTGAATTTTGCTGATGTATATAGAAGGAAAGGGAATTATCATTTGGTGGGTGATCCCCCATTCATTCTAGGGTATGAAGGGGCAGGGGTCATCGAATATGCCGGGGAAGATGTCCATCATGTGAAAGCAGGAGATCGTGTCGGGTTCGCTGATGCTCCCCATGCCAATGCGGAGCTGGTTTCAGTTCCAGCTGAAAAGCTATTGCCGCTGCCTGAGGGCATTACCTTTGAAACGGCCGCTTCCGTTTTACTTCAAGGATTGACTGCCCAATATTTAACGCATGACAGCCATCGAGTTAAAGAAGGGGAAACCATTCTGGTCCATGCCGCTGCAGGCGGAGTCGGTCAATTACTGACACAGATGATCAGGATGAAGGGCGGTCAGGTCATTGGGTTGACCTCATCAAATGATAAAGCGGCTGTTGCCAAACAAATGGGTGCGGATCATGTTTTCCTTTACGGATCGGACTGGGTGGAGTCCATTAAGGATGTTACCGGCGGTAAAGGCGTTGATGTCGTTTATGAATCAGTGGGCCAAACCTTGATGGATAGTTTCCGTGCGACCAAGACTGGAGGAGCTGTCGTATTCTTTGGGATGGCAGGCGGTGATCCTGAGAAAATCGATCCCAGGATGTTAATGGATACATCCAAGGCATTAATAGGCGGAGACCTTTGGAACGTCCTGACTACCCATGAAGAACGGACAAGAAGAACAGCAGAGCTGTTTCAATGGATTCTGTCAGGGGAAATCCGCATCAAAGAACCGACTCTTTTTTCGTTGGAAAATGGGGCGGATGCACATCGACTTCTTGAAAGCAGGAAAAGTTCGGGGAAACTATTATTAATACCATAACAAATCATGAGGGCTTTCCATTCTAAATGGGGGCCTGTTTGTTTGCCGAGATTCAACCCCTTATTCATACTGATGATTAAAACCTTTTTCAGTTCCTTTATATAAACCCATGCTTAGACCCTTGGAATAACTCCATAATAAATGCACCTGCCTTTACAAGTGTTATGGCCTGCCGTCAAAACAACTTGCCTCCTAAGTCCCCTTATCCACAAAAGCCATATGCAATACACGAATTCAGAGGAGAAATCCACAGTGCGCCAATCACCAAACCACAATCGTCATTCTGCAATTCACAGTCGGCATTTGTTACAAGCAAAAAAAAGAGAACGGATCCGTTCTCATGGTAAGCATATTATTTTAGGCTCTTTTCGTAAAGATTGTTGTTTTTAAAACGAAACTATTTAAGGGTGATTGGAGCGGAAGTGCGAGACTCCTGCGGGAGCAGCGGGACAGGTGAGACCCCACAGGCGTTTACGCCGAGGAGGCTCACCGCCCGCCCCGCGGAAAGCGAGCATCTGGAGGGGAAATCAACCACACCGCACTACTTAGTAAATAGCAACAAAGTATGCGAAAACAGCCTTATTTTAAGACGAAATGGAGAGAACATCGAGACGCTCCTTTTGGATCGCGAAATAGGATTGGAGGGTTTCCTTTTTCTTTGTGAGAGGGAAGTTCCGGACGTCCGGGGCCACTGCATGATTGCCGAATTGGAGAAGCAAGGTCAACAGCCTGTCCAACTGGCCATATGCATCGTTTCTAATGCGGGCCATATATTCGGCCGCGGCCTGTTTATCTTCGGTATTTTTCCTTTTTCCTTCCGCCCGGAATTCATCGGTCACTGTCTTTACACGGGAAATGAGCCATGTTTCGCACCAGTCGTTCAGCACATGGCGGATGAAGTCCGCTTGATGGTATTTACGGAGAATGGGCTCGATATGTTCATCCATTTCCAAATCATTCACTTCCCGGCGGAGAGCTTTCTCGGAGATGTTTCTATGAAAATGGTCGCGTTCAAGCAGGCTTTTGATGGATTCTGCCTGGTGGGCATACTTGACCATCTGTTCCAATGCTTCATTGTACATGATTTTGCTTAAATAAGCAGAGGCTTGTTTTGGGGCTAGAAGCAACTGCTTATTGGCAGGTAGAGCCTTTCCAAATTTCTTAAGGGAATGAGAATAGATGAAACGGGCTAACTTCTGCAGTTCCTTTTGGATATCATGGGAGATGTTCGTCGCTTCTTGCAGAAATGAACGGAAAATATATTTGCCGACACGTTCCAATTCCCTGCATACAGAATCATTGATATGCCCAAGGTAGCCAGAGTTAAAAATCGTTCTCCGCAACAAGGTCCGTTCCGCCCTATTTTCCTTATACTCATCCAAGATGCCTTCGGTAAAGGTGAATACCAGAACTTCTTTTTTTGAAAAAGCCCTGCTCGCAAAAGAAATCTTTACGATATGGCCTAAAGCGTCATGGATGGCAGCGACTGCATCCAATAAGCGCTGCCTTGTGAATGGCGAGCTGGAATCAGGAACGATTTCATGATAATCGAACAGGACTTCTTCAGACTTCAAAACGGACATTCGGAAGGCACCCATAAGCAGCAGCCTTTTTCCATGAATCGTTAGGGCTTTGAAAGCAGCACTATAAAAGAAACGGTACTTTTTGCAATAACGGTCCGTCTTCCTGTTATAGCCAAGATTACTTGCAGGACCAAGGTTAAACTTGTACAAAACATCTTCACCTAGATGAACAGGCACAAACACTTTTTTTAGTGATCCTTGTGGTGCGGTGAATTTATGGATGATCTGCCTTAAGTACTTTTCTGTCGTTCCGACTCCCCGGGCCATCATATGAAGCGGGCTCTGAATGACCCCATCCCAATCACTGTGGAGCAAGGCGTACAAACACGTATCGAATTCAGTGGAGGATACATTTCTTAATAGGTATCGGTATGTTTCTTCATAAATCATAAGGCTTCGTCCCCTTTGGCATCGATTCTTTTCTAGAGTCTATATAAACATTGAATCGGAAAAAGTAGCATCGGTGGAGCAAATAGTTTGACGTAATTTCGCTAGATTTAAAAAATAGTAAATTAGTTGCACAAAAGTGGTAAAATGGGTAAATAGGAACATACATGACAAGGAGAGATTTTTCAAACCATGATACTTTCACTACTCGGTTTCATCTTAAAAGGAATTTTAATGAAAATACCATTTGCCATATTGGGACTTTCCTTGATTCCGCAGAGATGGACGAACGCCATCACCAAAAAAGATATACCTTTTTTCATAGAACAAGTGCTGAGACTTTTAGTTTCTGCTGCCGTATTGTTTTTCGTTATCGATATCATGCTGCTGGATCTTACTGCCGCTGCATTCTTTTCGTGTTTTGCCATTATTCTCGGGCTCTTTCTCATCATCGATTCAAGCATGTATATGTACAGGGCCACTGAATCTTCAAGCACCCGACGGAATCGGAGGGGAAATGAAGCGGCAAAGCAGCCAAAAACACCTTGGAACGTACACTTCAACAGTTTGATGGGTGTCGTGTTGATTGCCGCATGGATCATCATGCTGTTCTACCCGCTCACTTTTGCCGCAAATCTCCATGGATTGGCGAAGGTCGATAAGAAAAAAGAGCTGGAAGAAGTTCAAGATATAAAAACCATGCCGCTCGTTACAGTGAAAATGGCTGACGCAAAAGGCGATGCAGCGATTAATAAAATAGAAAATGCATCATATTTCACTGAAGGCGAATACCGTCTGACCAATATCAATGATGAATTGGCTTATACATCACCCATTGAAATGGACGGGTTTTTAAAAGCCGGGAAAGCGGAATACACGCCAGGTTATAATCTGATTTCCGCCATATCGACGGATAAAGGGGCAAGTACTGTCAAAGGGAAGATGCTGTATGCTCCATCACAGTACCTTGATCATGATTTGGAAAGGACCATCCGCAAGGCATATCCGAATAAAATCATCCATGATTCATATTTGGAACCGAATGAAGATGGAAAGCCCTTCTTCGTAGCTTCAGTCGGACATTATTTGAAATACCGCAGCGGTCCCGTGGTGGACGGGGTGGTATTGGTGAATCCGGAAACGGGGGACACGAAATACTATCCAAAAGGAAAAGAACCTAAATGGGTAGATCGGACATTCACATTGGAAACAGCCCTGGAATATTGGACTTACTGGGGAAAATATGTTCATGGTTGGAAAAACCAGTCCCTGATTGGGCCGAAGAAAGATGTCCTTATTCCTAATGAGGATAATATGCAGGTTACGTTTAACGAAAAAGGCGAATTGATTTATGTAGTGGACTTTACCCGGGCTAAATCAAAAGGCAACTCCAAAACCCTTGTAGGTTATGGTGTTTTCAATGCCAAAACCGGTGAAATGACGTACTACAAAGGCGTCACGTCCGTTCTGACTGGAAAGGAAGCAAAATCCAACGCGAATGCGAGTGAGTTTTTGTCCAAATATCCAGGCTGGAAAGCCACTAATGGAATTTTCTATACGATTTACGGTGCTCCCACATATGTGATTCCGGTTACAAAGGGCAGCAAGTTCCAAGGTGTGGCGATCGTTTATGCCAATAGCGATAATCCCCAAGTGGTCTTTGGGAAAACGAAAGACGAAGCTTTCCGCAATTATAAAAAACTGATTGCCTCTTTAGGGAAAGTAAGCGGTGTGACGCCTCAAAAAGGATTTGAGATGAAAGAAATAAAGGGGAAGGTAATGAGGATCAATGATGCCAATCTCTCGAATGGATACGTATTCCATTTAATCGTCGAAGGCAATGCCAAGAGGTTCTCGGTGGACCCAGGTGTCAATGCGCTATCTGATGTTGTGTTGACGAATGTAGGAGACCGGGTTGTGCTGAAGGTGATGGATATGGAAGAAGACATCGTTCCAGTCGATGAATTCACTAATCTGGATTTGCCAAAGAAATGATAATGGACCGTGGACATATACACTTTCCATATCCAATATAAGCATGAAAAAAAGCATTGTTATCCACAATGCTTTTTTCATGTTTTCGAATGATTGTCATGATAAGTCCGATAAATTGAATGAATGGATGGATTCCATATAATATCCCTTTTGAATGACGGCTTTTATGGCAAAGTGCCCATTTAACCGTTTCCGCACGCGATACAGAAGTGAAGCGATTTCCTCTGCCGTCACAATTTGCTCGGGATCCCCGACCCGCTCTGGCCAGACTTGCTGGACAATTTCTTCCTTTGAAATAAGATTGTCCAAATTTTCATATAACAGTTTAAAGCAATTGAATTCCTTGGTCGGCATTTTAATGGGTGCTTCTTCATTGATGATCACGGTCTGAAGGTGCTCATTGATAGCGACGGTTTGCAGGAATTCGGCGGGGTTCACCGGCGTGAAATCCATTGTTAAATCGTTGTCGATGGAGATTATGAATTCAATCAATCCATTGACCAACGTAATCGAATCCCCCGGTTCAATGTGACAGGGATTGCCCGGTACAAGCGGCATCTGGTTCACGGAGGTGCCGTGTTTGCTTGCCAAATCTTCAATGAGGAGCTGCCCTTCCTCCATATAAATCCGGCAATGTTCCCTGGAAACAAAGTCATTGTAAAGCCTGAAATCAGCTTTGGAGTGCTGGCTTGCCCGGCCGATCAGCAGGCTTTTCCCTTCATATACATAGGCGAATTCCTCGGTTTGGCCTTTGTGCATGGTCCTCAATACAACCTTGAAAGTTTTATAGATCATTCACTTCATACCCCTTAAAAAATCTGAAAATTTAAATTATTTTCATGAATTTATCATTTTGGCTACATGGCTGTTTAGTGGGTTCAATTTTATAATTATAAATTATCAGTCGCTTACTTACTAACGAAAAATGAAAAAAATCCAAATTAGGCACACAGCCATTATAACAAAGAGGAACGAAGGATGAAGAAGAAACTCTATTTTTGCTGATGTCCGCTTTGACTGTGGGAGAAGTGGTTCCTCAAAGCCGGCCAGGCAGCACCGGAAGAAGTTTGCGATTTAAAATGTACATTACGCTTGTGGAAAAGGAGTTGACCAAAGGTGAGTATGTGGAGAGATAGGATAAATGCCTTCAGCATCCTGCTGATGATCATCAGTATGATCGTATATATTATTTTTCCCCAGCCCTTTACCCTCATTCTGTACTGTATATTTGGCATTGCCTTTATCAGCCTGACTTTACTGAATTAAGCATATCCTTGAATGGGTGGAGGATGGAACCAATAAGAGGAGATGAAACTAGCCTGCCGAATCAATGGCAGGCTTTTTTGATGCATAATGTTTCATAATGGAATTGTAACTATTGGCATCTTAGGAAAAGAAGCAGGAACCTAAAGGGTCCGTACTTGAGTTTATAGGCAAATGGAACAAAATTGATTGGAACGGAAGGCGCGAGACTACTGCGGGATAAGCGCGTCGAGGGAAGGCCCCACAGGAGTAAAGCCAGTGCCTCGGGTGGAATGATTTTCATCGGGTTTGTCTACAGTCTGAAGCAGGAACCCATTAAGGGTACCTGCTTTCTTTCATCCCAAGGAACCGCAATCGGTTTATGAAATCCCGGGAAGTAATGGATTTAACACGACTTTAAAAGAGCCATTTTTATGCAAAAAAGGTATAATTAATTGTTAGAAGCAGACATTAAAAAATGGACTGCAACTTAGTTTCATCGCGTGTTTTAACTGAATCTTGAGCGAAATATCTTTTATAAAAAAGTCAAAATAAGAAAAGGAGAAACCATGACTAATGAAACAGGATGGAATTTAGACAATAGCTATGCACGTCTGCCGGAAAAGTTTTTCACGAGCACGAACCCGACTCCTGTACGTTCACCGGAGTTGATCATTCTCAATGAGGGTGTGGCGGATTCTCTTGGTTTGGACGTGAAGTCGCTGCAAAGCGAAGATGGTGTGGCGGTGTTTGCCGGAAACGAGATCCCGCAAGGTGCTTCGCCTCTTGCCCAAGCATATGCTGGGCATCAATTCGGTCATTTTAACATGTTAGGGGACGGCCGGGCGATATTGCTTGGCGAGCAGGTGTTGCCAGAAGGCGGTAGGGTCGATATCCAGCTGAAGGGTCCAGGAAGAACGCCATATTCCCGCGGGGGCGATGGCCGGGCTGCGCTTGGACCGATGCTGCGCGAATATATCATCAGCGAGGCGATGCACGGGCTCGGCATTCCTACCACCAGAAGTCTGGCAGTGGTGACGACCGGTGAAACGGTGCTCCGTGAAACAGGGCTGCCTGGTGCCATCATGACCCGTGTGGCTTCGAGTCATCTTCGTGTCGGAACTTTTCAATTTGCTGCAAAATGGGGCACGATCGAGGAACTGCGGACACTTGCCGATTATGCCATTGAGCGTCATTTTCCAGACATTGAAGCAGATGAAGGCCGTTATCTTTCACTGCTGCAGGAAGTGGTCAAGCGTCAGGCTGAGCTCATTGCCCAATGGCAGCTGGTCGGCTTCATTCATGGAGTGATGAACACCGACAACATGACGATTAGCGGGGAAACCATCGATTATGGCCCTTGCGCCTTCATGGATGCCTATGACCCTGCAACCGTATTCAGTTCAATTGATAGGCAAGGCCGCTATGCCTATGGAAACCAGCCGGTAATTGGAGGCTGGAATCTTGCACGGTTCGCCGAATCCCTATTGCCGCTGTTGCATGATGACGAGGATCAGGCCGTTACACTGGCCCAAGATAAGATTTCCGTTTTTAATGATCTGTATCACTCCAATTGGTTAGCGGGAATGAGGGCGAAACTGGGGATATTCAATGAAGAGACTCAGGATGAGGCCCTTGTTAATGGCATCCTCAGTATGATGAAGAAGCATGGTGCCGATTATACCAATACTTTCCGTGCTCTGACCTTTGATAAAATGGAGGATACGGTCCTTTTCGGTACACCGGAATTCGCCCAGTGGCAGGAGCTTTGGCAGGCGAGGCTAGGGAGGCAGAAGGAATCGAAAGAGTCTTCGAACCAGTTGATGCAGAACAGCAATCCTGCAGTGATTCCGCGGAACCACCGGGTGGAAGAGGCGTTGGAGGCGGCAGTGGAACAAGAGGACTACAGCGTGATGGAACGGCTGTTGGATGTTCTTGCAAATCCTTATGCACACTGCGAAAAACAAGCAGAATACGCCGCACTGCCTGAGTCAACAAAACCTTACCGGACTTTTTGCGGTACCTGATCATAACATTAGAGAAAATAAATTGTATAGATTGAGAAAATAAGACGGTGCCCCGAGGTCATTTGATTCTCTGGATACCGTCTTTTTTACTTTTTTAGCATGCAAATCAGATGAGGATTTGCTTTGTTTAACGGAAGTTAAACATACTAATGGGGAAAATGAAGGAACTAGGAATAAGAGGGGGCTATAGGGGCTTCTCAAGAAAACAAACAAAAAGTAGAGGAGATAAAACAATGTCTAAAAGCGGAAAATTCAATAAAGGGATACCGACATATATACCTTTAAAATTAAAGCATTTTCTAAATTAATGAGTTTATCCATATCATATTGAAAGGGTCTGAATAGCAAATACAGCTGTTCAGACTTTTTTCATTGTAAGAACATAACAATTTAAAGAAAGTTACAAATAAGATATAATTAAAATTTAATGGAGGTTGTTTTTAATGATTGAAGTTTTACTAGAAAAAATAAATAAAAATTCCATTGATACAACTTCTGATATAAATAGAAGTCTTTATAAGGAGCAGAATGACCAATACTTTACTCCAATTTCTATTGCTAATTTTATGGGCTCAATGTTTAAAGAAGTTAATAAAAATGAAATTAATATTTTAGATCCAGGTTGTGGTACAGGGAATCTTACTGCATCATTGATAGCTAAGATTTGTAATTGGAAAAGAAAACCAAAAGTGATAAATGTTGAATTATTTGAAATTGATAACTCGCTTTCTGAAAAATTAAATGAAAATTTACTTGAATTAAATAGGTTATGTGAGAATTTTAGGATTACTGTTAATTTTACGATTAGATACAAAGACTTTATTAATGAAGGGTTAATGAAAATTAATGAGGTCAATAAAAATGAATTATTCGATTATATTATTTTAAATCCCCCATATCGTAAATTAAGTAGTGATTCTGACCATAAAAAAGAATTGCTAAAAAATGATATCGATGTGCCGAACTATTATGCAGCCTTTTTAGCAGTATCATATAGATTGTTAAAAGATAGAGGACAATTAGTTGGTATAGTCCCAAGGAGCTTCTGTAGTGGGACATATTTTAAATCTTTTAGGGAAGACTTAATTAATCATACAAAGATTGACCATATTCATATTTTTAAATCTAGAAAAAATTTATTTTATGATGAAGTATTGCAAGAGACTATTATTTTATCTCTTCAGAAACGGAAACAAAAATTAAATGATATTATCAAAATAACAGAATCTTTAAAAGACGATTTTACAGAAACTAAGAGAACACATAAACGTTTTGACAATGTAATATTTCCTTTAGATAGTGAAAAAGTAATTAGAATTATTCATACTACAGATAAAAAAATTGTAGATCAGATGCATTCATTACCATGTACTTTAAGTGATTTAGAAATCGGAGTTTCGACGGGGCCAGTTGTTGATTTTAGAGAGAAGCCAGGGAATCTCCAGTTCGAACGTGATTTATCTTCATTCCCTATGATTTATCAAGATAATTTTAATAGTGGCATAATTAATTGGCCAATTGAAAATATTAAACCAGGAGTAATAATTGAAGATGATAGTAACTTTAAACGTTTAAGGAATTCTGGAATATACGTTTTAGTAAAACGGATGACTACAAAAGAAGAAAAGAAACGTATAATAGCAGCTGTGTTTAACAACACTAATAATCCTTATCAAAAAGTCGGATTTGACAATAAAATCAATTACTATCATGTAAGACATGCGGGAATAGGGAATTTAAACTTAGCTAAGGGGTTGTGTCTTTATCTTAATTCATCTTTAGTGGATTTTTATTTTAGAACTTTCAGTGGAAGTACACAGGTAAATGTAGCGGATCTAAAAGGTTTAAAATATCCTTGTATAGAGGATTTAGAAAAGATGGGGAAATTATATATCGGAAATCTTCCAACTCAAGATATTATAGATAAAATCATAAACAACTTATTAAAAGATACTACGAATAACTAATTAAATAGTCCATTTGTTTGTATTAAATATAGTGCAGAATTGTAAATTATGTTATTTAAAGGAGAGGTCAATCATGGATTTGGAAATACAGATAGCTAAAAGTATAAATAATATTAATACAGATTCTTATAGTATGTCTATAGGGGAAGTTGTTAATCTATACAAAGACGGCGATATTGATATTTCTCCTGTATACCAAAGGTATTTTAGGTGGAGTATTAATCAAAAATCAGATTTAATCGAATCAATTATTTTAGGTATTCCAATACCTCCAATATTTGTTGCGCAAGATTCATCAGGTAAATGGGATTTAATAGACGGGCTACAACGCATTAGTACTGTTCTGGAGTTTATGGGTGTATTGAAAAAAAAGGATGATGGAGATAATCTTTATCCACCGAGTCAAATGATTGGTACTAAATTTTTACCTGCACTCGAAGGAATGTGGTGGGACAATATGGATTATCCACAACTGAGCCTGAGTGAAGAAGTTAGACGTAAGTTTAAAAGAAATAAACTTAATTTCATAATTATTGATAGTACTGTTAATCCAAAAGCGAAATATGAAATGTTTCAAAGGCTAAATACCAATAGTTCGGAACTCACAGGGCAAGAAATTCGGAATTGTTTGATGATTATGATTGACCGAGATTATTTCGATTTAGTTATGAGTATGTGTGAAACTAAAGAGTTCCAAGAATTATTAAGGATTACAGACAGACAATCATCGGAACAATTTGACAAAGAATTGGTAGTGAGATATTTAATAGCTAGATTTGTTGATTTAGAAAAAATTAATCATCAACAAGATATGGGTGATTTTTTAACTATCGAACTTGTTAACTTAATGGAAGGAGATACTAATTTCGCCAGTATCATTGGAGAATTCTATAAAACAGTTTCTTTGTTAAATAAAATTTTAGGATCAAATACCTTTAAAAAGTTTAATTCCGAAAAAGGTGAGTTTGAAGGAGCATTTTCTTTAAGTATGTACGAAGCTATTATGGTAGGGTTAAGTATGAATATAGACAAATGGCAAGATGTCAATAGATTGGAAAATCTAATAAAAGCGATTCCAAGTGATGCAGCATTTTTAAGAGCTACTGCTAGAGGGAAAAGAGCTATATCCCGGTTTAAAGAATTAAACTTACTTTCTAAAGAGTTGTTCGGAAATGAAAATTAAAAATTTAGAAAAGTTAGAAGATCAGATAGATAGAGATTTTGCATGGAGAAAGATGGAATTAGCCCAAATACATTTAGCTATAAAAGGAGTGAATGCTTCTGCTGGTATTCATAAAAAAACACTGGTCAGAGGTGGAATTACACTATTATGTGCTCATTGGGAAGGTTTCATTAGAAACGTAGCTAATTATTATATAATATACATCTGTCATCAAAAAGTTAAACATCGGTATCTGAAAGAAAATTTCATATCCTTTAAAATGTATCAAGAACTTAAGTTAATTGGGGAAACTTCAAGAAAGACAATTCATACAGCATTTATAAAGGAAATGGTTAAAGTCCAAGATCAAGTATTCTTTATGAAATACTCAGATAAAAAAGGAGAAAGGTTTATAAATACGGAATCTAACTTAAATTATGCTCTATTCTCTGAAATAGTAGAATGTTTAGCACTAGAGAATAGATATTCTACAAAAGAAAAGTATATAGATAATGTTCTTTTATCATATAGACATGAGATTGCACATGGAGAATTTGATAGAAAAGATAATTATGATTTTGAAGATGTTTACATTAATATATTAAGTATAATGGAAGATTTTAAGAATCAGATTATTGAGGCGGCATCTCAAAAATCTTATTTAAAACCATTATATCAATTTGATTATATGAATTAAATTTTAACGAAACATAGAAGGTTAAAGAAATTGTAAACCTTAAGGAAATAGGGGATGGAATTTCAATAGCTTTTATAGTTCATTGGGTTACATTGATTCTTTTGAAAAGAAAGCATTGAGGAAAAATACTATTATAAAAAAAAGCCAGAATATACTATTTTATAATTGTTTAGTTCAGTTATAGTATATTTATACAATCCACAAAAACATGACTAGCAAAATAATCATTATAAGAATCATTAAGAAGAGCACTTCTCTATTTAAAGTAGGAGATTTGATTATCATTTGGTGGGTTAAACAATGAACTAATTAATAAATAAGCGAAATATTATGAATATCATATTAAAAACTTTTCTTTTACTTCGAGATTTCTGTAAAGTTGTTAAATAATTTTCTTACAAAGTGACTTACTGTAAAAAAGATAACATTTGAAAACTTAAAAAACTTTATTGTTTGGTAGACTATAGTGCATGTATAAAGCAGCTCCCGCGATTGAAGTCGATTCTTCGTCAACTTCAATTGCGGGAGCCCTTTTTGTGTTCATCAGTAAAAAAGTTTTGTTTGAAGAATGTCCAGGGCACGGTCAATCTCCGCTAAATCTTCCTTTGATGCATGTTGCAGCCGGCTTTGAAAACGGGATTCCACGATTGCAAAAGCCTCGTTCATCATCATTTCCCCTTCTTTGGAGAGGCGGATGTATTGTTTCCGTCTATCTTCCGAATCACTTATTTTTTCAATTAAATTCTTTTCGCTTAATTTTTTCAGTTCACGGCTCGTGTTAGGCATGGAGATATGATGACAGTCACTGATTTCACTTGGTGTGACAGGCTGACTGACGGTTATATATTCAAGGATTTTATATTGTACCGGCGTGATGGAATCGGATTTGGCGTTTTGTGTCAATTCGTGTGTGACTTGATGTACGGAAGTTGTAAATGTGAGCATTTTTTCAAAAAGAGCTTTTTTGTCCATAACTTTCACCTCTTACTGAGAAGATATCAAAAATATTATCAAAATACAATTATCATTTGACAATAAAAAAGATGGTGTTATATGATTGTTATCAAATGATAAGTAAATAGGGGGTGCGTCATGAACATGCTGGTCATCTACACATATCCAAATCATAAAAGCCTAAGCCATGCTTTTTTAGAAAAAGTCGTCAAGGGTAGTAAGGAGAACCCGAACATAAAGGGGCTGCAGGTCTTGGATTTATATGAAGAGGGCTTCAATCCGCTCTTGGAGTTCAATGAGCATAAACGAAGGCGTGATATGCATCGTGATCCTCAGTTTGAGAAATATAGAAAGCAAATTATTTGGGCCGACAAGATTGTCTTGGTCTATCCGATCTGGTGGGGGAGGCCACCGGCCATGCTGATGGGATACATCGATCAAATATTTTCTGCGAATTTTGCCTACAGGGATAAAAAGGGCTTGTTCCCGGAAGGCCTTCTGAAAGGAAAGTCGGTCGTATGTGTGTCCACGATGAAGGGACCTGCAAAGTATCCGCTTCTCTGGTTGAATGATGCGCATAAAATATTGATGAAAAGAGCACTATTCAATTTTGTCGGGATCAAGAGAGTGAAGTTTTTCGAATTCGGTAATATGGAAAGCCCAAAGGGGAAACAAACGCAAAAGCTAGAAAAGGTTTATCGGTATTTCAGGAAGGTGGCTAGCTAAGTTTTTACGAGATTAAAGAAGAACCCCATTCATGCATAATGAATGGGGTTGGCCGTATTCATGGTTTTGTTTTCACGATCCTCCATTTGTTCTTGATGAGGGTAAGGATCGTACAAATCACCAGGATCATCAATGAAGTCAATCCGCTGAACCATATGCTTTGGAATTCGCTTACATGAGGCTGGATGATGTATGAAGCCACAATCGCCAGGACCGCGCTTATCGGTATGTAATCAGGGACTTTTCCTTTACTGAATACGATAACCAGGATTGGAGCCAGCAATGCCGAGTATATATTGCCTGAATAAAATAAGAGCTCCAATAGGTTTGGGGAATAGAAGAGTGTGGCAACGAAAACCAATCCTCCAATACAGATCGAAAGCAGGCAGGCCATCCTTATTTTTTGCTGGTCGCTTTTTTTTGTTTGTAATGGTTCAAGAATATTGGCTACGATCAAGCTTACCAATGAATGCAGGCAGGCACCGAATGTTGAGGTGATTGCACTGATGGCGCAGAGCACAAAAAGGATGAAAAAGAATGGTGTCGTTATTTTATTTGCCAATCCAGCCAGAATCGAATGTATATCAGTGAAGCCGCCCGTAAAGATTACCATGATGAACAGGGATGAAAAGGAGAGCGGGAATATGATCCATATAAGGCCGGATAAAGAGAATGTCAATCGAACTTTTTTCATTTCTATCATGAATAATCGCTGCCACGAAGTCAGGTCAAAGAAAAACTGGCCGAACCCGACAAGAAGTCCTGCAAAAAGAAAACTCCATAGATCATACTTATTGATTACGAGCATGTATGGATGGTATAAACGAATCCCATCATAAACAGGCTGAATCCCTTCCTTGACGAAAAAGTATAAAGGAATCAAGATAACTGCGGCAAACATGGATATGACCTGAAAAGCGGCGAATCCATGAATGAGCTTTAACCCGCCGAATCCAGCATAAAGGACACAGAAGGCGAAAAAAAAGAACAGCCCGACATAGAGGGGCGTATCGAAAAGAAACTGACATAGGGTGGACGCGGCCATTCCCTGAATGAATAAAATGTGTAAGCTGGTTATGACCAGGATCACGATCAATATCCAATATCCGAGGGGATGGAGCCGGGCTTTTAAATAGTCCGCGATGGTCAAGCCCTCGGGGAAATCCTGCCGGACCCTCTTCCCGATGAAGCTGAACATGAACAGGGCGATCGCTCCCATCAGGGCGTATCCGATCCCTCCGAAAACTCCATACTTCACCATCGATTCAGGGGAGGATAATATTGTGGTGCCTGTCACCCAGCGTGCCAGGAGGGAGATGATCCCCAATCCCATCCCGATTTGAATGGGGCCTTGTACGTATTCTTGAAATGTACGTGATCGCAATGTTCATTTTCCTTTCTCGCGGAACTCCTTGGGCGTGATTCCCTCTATCTTCCGGAATAAAGTGCTGAAATAATGCTGGCTATTGAAACCCGATTTTTCAGCGACGTCTGATATGCTCCAGCTGGTGTTATTGGTCAAGGCCCTTTTTGCGGCCTTTATTCTATAGTGCATTAAATATTCCGAAAACGAAGTGCCGACTTCTTCATGGAACTTCCTGCTTAAATAAGTCGGATTGGTATGCACTTCACGGGCGATGTCCGAAAGGGAGAGTTTTTCGGCATAGTTTTCATGAATGAATGAAAGCGAATGGTGAATAAGCGTTGAATAGTTATGGGAAGATTCCCTTTTGTCATACTTGGCAAGGACTTTATGCAAATCGCTTTCTATTACAGGTTTCGTTAAATAATCAACCACGCCTATCCTGATGGATTGCTGGGCATAATCGAAACTTTGATGCGCGGTCACCATGATGATTTCGACTTCTTTGTTCAGCGCCCTTAGGTCTTCACCAAATTCAAGACCCGATCGCCCCGGCAGATTAATATCCAGGAAAGCGAGGTTGATTTTATGATTTTGGTTGAGGGTCAGTGCCTGACAGGCATCAGCAGCTTTGTGAAATTTCCAAAAAGGGTAAATGGACTGAATCATATATTCCATTTGTTCAAGGACCAATGGTTCGTCATCAACTAATAATACATTCATTCCTCCGCCTCCTCCATTTTCCTATCAAAAACCAGTGGCCATGATACCTCTACCTTTGTTCCCGATTCATTGGAAGCTATATGCAATTGTGCACGGTCATTGAAATACAAATATAAACGTTTTTGGATATTATCGAGGCCATGGCCGCCATCGTCCGTAACGGAAGATTCATTTCCCATCAATCCATTGTCCGCCACTTCCAGATACACCATCTGCGATTCCAGATAGAACCGGATATGCAGCAGGGCTTCACCCACTTTTTTTTCCAACCCGTGTTTAAATGAATTCTCCACCAAGGTCTGGAGAATGAAGGGTGGGACCAGTGCGGTTGATAACGGTTCCGGGCACTCCATATCAATCTTGAGCCGATCACCGAAGCGAAGGGTCTGGATGTCGAGATAATGCTGGGTATACTGGATTTCCTGGGAAAGGGGGATCAATGGTTCCGATGCTTTATACTTGAATTTCAGGAATTGCGAAAAAGCCTCTAAGGCCCGTATCAATTCTGCCGTCCTGTTCAGGCGGGCCAAGCCCAGAATGACATTCAGGGTATTAAACAAAAAGTGCGGCTGGATCTGCTGGTTCAATTTATTATATTGTGCTTCTTGCAGTGCTTGCTCCAGGCGGATCTCCTTGTTTTTATTTTCAAGAAGATCGATCCTTTTCTCGAATATGAATAGAAATAAAAGAGCGATAGCTCCCATGATGGGAGCTAAAATGAAGAGCATGATAATTAACGTGAATCCCTCGTAACTTAGCATGGAGAACCTCTGCTTGTTATATTTTTAAATAACTTGAATGATTCTGTTTATTAGTATCATACTAAAGACCCCTCCGGAAATCTACAGCTTAAGACACAATGTGACAAGCCACTTGATGGTTTTGTGCCGATCGTTTCAGTTCGGGCAGATGTGTTTTGCAGATATCCTGTACAAACGGGCACCGTGTATGGAAGCGGCAGCCGTTTGGCGGGTCGATGGGTGACGGGACATCACCCGTCAATAGGATCCGTTCTCTTTCATGTACAGGATTCGGTACTGGGATGGCCGATAGCAATGCCCTTGTATATGGATGCTGCGGCTGTTCGAAAATGGACTTTTTATCGGCTATTTCGACTATTTTTCCGAGATACATGACCATGACCCGATCCGAGATATGTCTGACCACACCTAAATCATGCGAAATGAAAAGAAAGGTAAGGTCGAATTGGCGCTGCAAGGATTTTAATAAATTCAGCACTTGCGCTTGAATGGAGACATCCAGTGCAGATACAGCTTCGTCACATATGATCAATTTGGGGTCCACGGCCAGAGCCCGCGCAATCCCGATCCGCTGTCTCTGGCCGCCGCTGAATTCATGCGGGTATCTTTCCATGGATTCAGGTCTCAGCCCGACATGTCCCAATAATTCTTCAATCCGGCTCTTCCGGTTTTCTTTAGGGACTACATTTTGGATCGCCAAAGCTTCCCCGAGAATTTTGCCGATCGTCTGTCTTGGGTTGAGGGAGGCAAAGGGGTCTTGAAAAATAACCTGCAGATCCTTCCTGGTACGCCGCATTTCTTTTTTGCCTAAACTCAGTAAATCCCTATCCTGAAAGTGTATGCTCCCGCTCGTCGGTTCATCCAATCGAAGGATGGCCCTTCCGGTGGTCGATTTCCCGCAGCCGGATTCGCCGACGATGCTTAAGGTTTCACCCTGTTTGATATCGAAGGTAATGTCATCAACGGCTTTTACATGATTGATGGTCCTTCCGAAAAATCCACCCTTGATCGGAAAATATTGCTTCAATTGATCCACTTTAAGCAGAACCTTTTTCTCTGCAGCTGGTACACCCATCATTAAATCCCCACCTTCTCTTGAGCTTCATATGCCTTCTCCCATTGGGGGGTGAACATCCAGCAGCTGACCTCTGTGCTTGGGCCGATGGCCTGGAGATCCGGCACGGCTTGTTCACAAATGCTCTTCGCATGTGCACAGCGGGGAGCGAAGCTGCATCCCTTGGGCATGTTGTAAGGGCTTGGAACGGTCCCGGGAATTGTGGTCAGTTCTTCCTGGTCCATGTCCAGACGGGGAAGGGAGTTCAATAAACCAATGGTGTAAGGATGTTTAGGGTTCGTGAATATTTCCTTGGCCAGGGTGTATTCAACGATTTTCCCTGCGTACATGACAGCGACCCGATCACAGGTTTCGTATACGACGCCCAAATCATGTGTAATCAAAATGACAGCCGTCCCGAAATCCTTTTGCAGCGTCTTGATCAGTTCGAGGATTTGGGCTTGGATCGTCACATCCAGTGCTGTTGTAGGTTCATCGGCTATTAAAACCTCAGGGTGGCAGGCAAGTGCCATGGCAATCATGACCCTTTGCCTCATTCCGCCGCTTAGCTCATGCGGCTCCTGTTTTGCCCTCTTTTCAGGTGAAGGGATCCCGACGAGCCGAAGCATGTCGACGGCTTTATCCCATGCTTCCTTTTTTCCCAGCTTTTGATGGAGCCGGATCGCTTCCGCAATTTGCTCGCCCGCTGAATATACGGGATTCAATGACGTCATCGGCTCCTGAAAAATCATCGAAATTTCATTCCCGCGTATGGACCGCATCTGTTTTTCAGACTTCGTAAGCAGATCCTCCCCTTTAAAAAGGATGCTGCCGCCGGCAATCTTGCCGGGTGGCGATGGAATGAGCCTTAACAATGAGAGCGATGTTATGCTTTTCCCGCTTCCCGACTCCCCGACGATTCCGAGCGTTTCCCCTTTATTGAGGGAGAAACTGATCCCATTGACTGCTTTACTCGTTCCTTCATCAGTGAAAAAGTGGGTCTGCAGATTTTTTACCTCCAGTATTTTATCAGCAACCTGATTCATCATCCTACCTCCTTAGTTCAAGTCTATTCTTTTGTTAAAGTACCGATAGAGGACATCCACTGCCAAGTTCATGAATACGAAGATGACGGAAGCGATGAGGACCCCGCCTTGGACCATCGGCAAATCCCTCGTCCTGATTGCATCGACTATCAATCTTCCAAGTCCATTGATGGCAAAAACGGACTCTGTCAATACCGTGCCGCCAAGGAGTGCACCGAACTGGAGGCCAACGACGGTAATGACGGGGATGAGCGCATTTTTCAGGCCGTGTTTATAAATGATGATATATTCTTTCAATCCTTTGGCTCTCGCGGTCCGGATGTAGTCCTGGCGAACGACTTCAAGCATGCTCGACCTGGTCATCCTGGCAACGATGGCCGCTCCGCCGGCCCCGAGGGTTATGGCTGGGAGAATCATGTGGCTGAAGGTTCCCCAACCTGAAACCGGAAACAAATGAAGGTTCACGGAAAAGAAGTAGATAAGCATGAGACCCAGCCAAAAACTAGGTAACGAGATTCCCAATAAAGCAACGATCATGATGGAAATGTCAGCTGCCGAGTATTGCTTGGTGGCCGAGATGATTCCTGCGATCATTCCAAGCACAACGGTTATGAATATGCTGGCAAGTGCCAGTTCAAGGGTGATGGGCAAGCGGACCATGATTTCGTCCAAAACTGGGCGGCTGCTTCGGAGTGATTCCCCAAAGTCACCTTGAACGGCATGAAGGACATAGTCAACATATTGATAGAGGATTGGACGATCCAAGCCAAGCTCATGCCGCAGTGATTCAATCGTTTCCTTGGTCGCTCCTTCACCTGCAAGCAGTGTTGCCGGATCTCCCGGGACCATTTGCATGATGAGGAAAACAACAAGACTTACTCCCAGTAATACCGGTATCGTTTGAAGTACCCGCCGGATAATGAATACGAACATTTTCTCTCCTCCTTATTTTTTCATTCTTGGATCAAGGGCATCTCTAAGTCCGTCCCCGAAGATGTTGAAACCAAGTACCAGTGTTGATATCGCTATCCCCGGAAACAAAGCGATGTGGGGGGCACTGAACAAATAATCCCGTCCGCTGCTCAGCATCGCTCCCCATTCTGGTGAGGGCGGCTGGGCTCCAAGTCCCAGGAACGACAATCCGGCTGCCGACAGAATGGCCGTTGCCAGACGTAAAGTAGCTTGTACGATGACGGGTGATAGAATATTCGGAAAAATGTGCTTGCATATGATCGTGAAGTCAGTCGCTCCCAATGCACGAATGGCATCGATATATTCCAGCTTCCTGACTGAAAGTGTGGAACCGCGTACAATCCGGGCAAACATCGGTATCGAAAAGACGCCGACCGCTACCATTACATTGATCAAGCTCGGACCAAGGGCACTAATGATCGCAAGAGCAAGCAATATTCCCGGGAAAGCCAGCAGCACATCGACAATCCTCATAATGACGGTATCGATCCATTTTCCGTAATAACCAGCTGCTAACCCGAGGAGTATGCCAATGAACGCCCCGAAGAAAACAGAGACAAACCCAACCGTTAATGAAAGCCGTGTTCCATATAACAATCTGCTTAAAATATCCCTTCCCTTATCATCCGTACCCATCCAATGTTCGGCTGATGGAGTCTGGAGTTTGTTGACCAAATCAATTTCATAGGGATCCTGCGGTGAGATCAAAGGGGCAAAGATAGCCAATAAAATATAAAAAAGTACGATGTACCCGCCTACCAATGCCAATTTATTTCGCTTGAATTTTTTATAAAAGGCTTTCCAGTGTCTTAGTTTCGGAGATTTTCTTTCTTTTACATTCAATTCGGTATTATTGATGACGACCTCTGGCTTCATTGGATTTCCTCCTTTTCTTTCATTCAATTTATTCAAAAAAAGGATTGAAGTAAATATGATGCGGAAAAGCAGTAAAGATAATTAAAAAAAGAGTAAAGATTCTGAAAATATAAAATTCGGTTTTTTTTTATAATTTACAGTAAGCCCGATGTACTCATAGCTGTAAGTTACTTGGAGAAACAAAGGCAGGTTAAAAAGGGAGGAAATAGAATGAGAAAAGGTATGATTGGGTTGCTTTTTGCTTCTTTATTAGGCATCTCATCCGTTTTATCAGGGTGTGCAACAGAAGAAACCGGCAGTAAGGAAACAGTAGAAAAAGCGAAAGAAGGAGGTACGCTGATCGTCGCGCGCTTATCTGACGCGACCACACTTGACCCCCATTTCATAACAGACATTCCATCTGCAAACGTCATTTATGAAAAGGTTTATCAAACATTGGTCGTTCCTGACAAGAACATGGATCCTAAACCGCTGCTCGCAAAAGAGTGGAAACAACTGGATGATGTCACTTGGGAGTTTAAATTGCAGGAGGGAGTCAAATTCCATGATGGAGCTCCTTTCAATGCCGAAGCGGTGAAAACCAATTTCGACAGGATACTGGATCCGGCAACAGCTTCTCCGCAGGCTGGTAAGTTGGAAATGATCAAGGAAATTAAAGTGATTGATGAAACGACCGTACAATTCAAGCTGAAATATCCTTATGCTCCGCTGTTATCGATTTTAGTGAGTAATGAAGGAAGCATCATCAGCCCTAAAGCGATTAAGGAAAATAGTGACAAACTGGGGCAAAACCCGGTTGGGACAGGTCCATTCGTTTTTAAATCGTGGAAGCCTGGTGAAGAAATCGCCCTTTCGAAAAACAAGGACTATTGGGGGGATAAGCCTAAGATTGATGGGGTGGTATTCAAGGTGGTCCCTGAAGATGCCACGAGGATTGCGATGATTGAAACGGGTGAAGCGCATGTGACCGATCAAGTGCCAGTGACGGAGATTGATAGGATCGAAGCGTCGGGCACGATGGATTTATATCGCACAGAGGGACTTGCCGTTGAATACTTAAGCTTCAATGTTAAGAAAAAGCCCTTTGATGATGTAAGGGTCCGTAAGGCGGTCGCTCATGCCATCGAGGTCGATTCCATCATCAAAGGGGTTTATAACGATGTCGGCACAAGGGCAAATTCAACAATGAGCCCAAAGGTGTTTGGTTATGATCCGGATATAAAAGGCTATGACTATGATATTAATGAATCGAAGAAGCTCTTGACTGAAGCGGGAGTCAAGGATGGTTTGGAGTTTACCCTGACGACGAGTGACCGTAAGGAAAGGATCAATATGGCCGAGGTGATTCAATCCCAGTTAAAAGGAATTGGAATTAAGGTCAAGATTCAAGTCCTTGAGTATGGGGCTTACATTGATGCGACAGCCAAGGGCGAGCACCAGGTATCGATAGGCGGCTGGGGCAATGCTACCGGGGATGGAGATTATAATCAATTCAATCTTTTCAATAGTAAATCCCAAGGTGCTGCGGGAAATAGTTCATTCTATAGCAACCCGGAAGTGGATAAATTGATTGAAAATGCACGGAGAGAATCGGATGGCGATAAACGTAAGGAACTATATTCGAAGGCACAGGCAATTGAAAGAGAAGAAGTTCCATATGTTCCTATCCGTAACTATGAACACTTGGCCGTATATGGCGGGACAGTTAAAGGACTTTGGCTGAATCCGGCAAATTATTTAATGCTTGATGACGTAACCGTGAAGTAGGAATTCATCACAAAAGGAAGGCAGCATAAGGATGTTATGCTGTCTTCTCAATTAGGAGGGGAAAGTATGATAGATTTACTGCTAATCCATGGGACCGTCATTACCATGGATCAAAACAGGAGAATTCTGCAAGATGGCGCCGTCGCCATACATCAAGGAAGGATTTTAGCTGTAGATGCGACCGAAAAACTTAAATGGAAGTATGAGGCAGTAAAAGTCATCGATTGCAGCCATCAGTGCATATTGCCCGGATTGATAGATGTTCATGGGCATGGGGGACATTCCATGTTCAAAACGATTGCCATGGAGAATATTGATTTTTGGATGCCGATCATGACGAATACGTACAAGCATTTTGTAACGGATGAGTTTTGGTATTACGAAGGAAAGCTATCCGCCCTTGAGAGATTGAAGGCTGGCGTGACGACTGGGGTGAGCGTGTTAGGTTCCATGCCGCGGTCCGATGAACCGATTTTCGCCATCAATCATGCAAAAGCATACGCCGAAACGGGAATCAGGGAAGTGGTATGCACGGGTCCTTGCAATCCTCCATGGCCCCATTCATTCAGCCGATGGATCGACGGAAAGAGAGTGGTAAAGGAAGTTACCTATGAAGAAGTATTACAGGGGGCCGAAGCGGTAATCGAGGCGCTGAACCATGCAAATGAGGACCGCACGAGAGCCTTCATTACACCATTTGTCATCGTTACATCAGTGGATCCCTCCAATCCGACATCTCCTGACAGGCTTTATGGGCTGACTGACCATGACCTGTATCAAGCGAAGAAAATAAGGGAGATTGCCAGGAAATATAACACACGCATTCACTCAGATGCCTTTGGCGGGATGATCCATTTAGCGATACAGGATAAGGAAAATGCCCTATTGGGTCCGGATGTCCATCTACAGCACTGTCGGGGCATTTCCTTCGATGAGGCAAGAATACTGGCAGAAACAGGTACCAACGTCAGTGCATCACCTGGATTTGGCCAGGTCCATGCCCGTACCCCGATAACTGAATTATTGGAGATGGGTGCAACTGTGGCAATCTCCACGGATGGGACGTCCCCTTCGACAAGTTTCGATATGTTTCAGGCAATGAGGAAAACACAGTTCGTTCACCAGGCCGCCCTTAGGGACTACTATTATTTACCGCCAGGCAAGCTGTTGGAAATGATCACGATAGATGCTGCGAAATGCATTGGCTGGGATGATGAAATAGGCTCCCTCGAGATCGGGAAAAAAGCGGATGTCATTACGGTCAATCTTCATCAGCCTCACCTGACCCCTGAATTCATGCATGTTCACCGGCTTGTATTTCAAGCTGTGGCGAATGATGTGGAGCATGTCATCGTGGATGGGAAATTGATCATGGAAGGCAGGAATGTACGGACGGTCCATGAAAGTACAGTGCTTGATGAAGCGAATGAGGAGGCCTTTTCAACGATAAAGCGTGCAGGGCTCGAAAAGTATATGCAGCCGACTAAATATTTCTGGGGCCATGCCAGGGCCTATGTAGATGAAAAGCGATATGACGAACGCGAAGACGCTGCCGCGATGGTGAAAGGGGAATAAGATGAAAACCAAACTTAAAGGAAGATATGTAATCGGGTATGATGGGTGCGATCATGTCATTTTGGAAAACGCGGAGATCGTTTATGAAAAAGACACGATTTTGTATGTCGGAAAAAATTATCCAGAAGAAGTGGACGAGGTAATGGATGCCGGTAATGCGATTATCAGTCCCGGGTTCATAGATTTAAATGCATTAGGGGACATTGACCATGATATTTTACATTTTGAAGCCGGTGCCGACAGACAGAAAAACCTTCTTTGGTCGGAGAATTATATCAAAAGCGGACATCCCGAATTAATGACCAAGGAAGAAGAAGCTTTTAAATCACTATATGCTTATTCACAGCTCATACTGCATGGCGTGACGACGGCGATGCCCATTACTTCCGTCTTTTATAAAAGCTGGGCTGAAACCTATGATGAATTGGCAGCTGCCGCAGAACATGCCGCTGGCTTGGGGTTAAGGATTTACCTTGGCCCAAGTTTCCAATCAGGAATGAGAGCCGTCCAGCCTGACGGGAAAATCAAACTGCATTGGGATGAAAAAGCCGGTGAAGCGGGGTTACGGAAAGCGGTCGAGTTTGTGGAAAAGTTCGATGGAGCCCATGAAGGCATGGTCAGGGGGATGCTTGCTCCAGAACGGATTGAGTCTCAAACGGCCGATCAATTAAAACAGATTAAATATTACAGCGAAATATTGAATGTACCCATAAAGCTTCATGCTGCACAAGGAAGTTTTGAATTCAGCACCATCTGGGAAGCCCATCATGTTACACCGATCAGATATTTGTATGACCTTGCCTTTCTCGGTCCAAGAACAGGGATCCCGCACGCCCATTTTATTTCAGGATACAGCAAAGCGAAATATGGCGAGGGTGATGACTTGGCGCTGCTTGCGGAAACGAATACAACGGTGATCCATTGCCCGCTGATCATCGGGAGGCATGGGGAAGCTTTAGAATCTTTTGCCAAATATAAACGGGCTGGGATCAATATAGCCCTTGGAACGGACACATTCCCTCCTGATATGTTCCAGAACGTCAGGACAGGCAGCATGCTCTCACGGCTGGCGGCGGCAGGAGAAACGGAAGGCTCTGTCTATGCCGATTTCTTTCGGTCAGCCACACTGGATGCGGCCGCTTTTCTTGGCAGGAACGATCTAGGACGCATAGCTGCGGGGGCCAAGGCGGATATCATCGCGATTGACCTGGACGGTTTCCATATGGGGGTAATCGATGATCCGATTCGAACCATGTTCGCAAGCGGATCCGGGAGGGACGTTAAATTATCGATCATCAATGGAAAGGTGGTCATGAAGGATCAAAAAATCCCCGACCTTGATTTAACGGAAATCAAATATATGGGGCAGCAATATTTCAATAAGATGAGAAGAGGCTATATGGAAAGGGACTATCAGGAGCTTCCCGAGAATGAATTGTTTAAGCCATCATTCAAGGTCGTTGAATCGGTAAGCGCTACAGAAGCCATTTGTGAAAACAAGTAAAGAAAATGAAAAACATAGTAAAGATATTCGAAAAAAATAGTCAGAATATTTCCTATAATTAGATAAATGTTCGAAAAATGAAATTGGGAGGTAGAAGACCATGGGGGTAAAACGTGGGGCAGGAAAGCTTTTTCTAGTCATGATCATGGCTATCATCATTACGGGCTGTTCTTCTAACAATGACGTAAGCACAACAGAAAGTGATCCGAACAGAGCATCAAACGAAGGGGGTACATTGGTCATTGCCCGCCTATCCGACGCTGAGAATTTGGATCAGCAGTTCATGTCCACGATTAACGCCGCTAGCGTCACTCACCATAAAATCTATGAAGGTCTTGTACAGCGGGATGAGAATAGTGAGATACAGCCAATGCTAGCAGAAAAATGGAAGCAAATAAATGACACGACCTGGGAATTCAAGCTTAGGGAAGATGTAAAGTTTCATGATGGCACACCATTTAATGCAGATGCGGTAAAGAAGACGTTTGATCGGCTATTGGATCCGGCGGTCGCTTCTCCCAGAGCGGTGGTATTCGATATGGTGAAAGAGGTGAAACCGGTTGATGAATTTACCGTGCAATTCATCCTGAAGGAGCCTTTTTCCCCTCTCCTTTCCATATTGGCGAATCACGAGGGGGGAATCATCAGTCCGAAAACGATTGAAAAGTACGGCAAAAAGATTATCCAGGAACCGAATGGAACCGGTCCTTTCGCTTTTGATTCATGGTCCCCAGGCCAGGAAATCACATTGACGAAAAACGACAGCTATTGGGGAGACGAGCCAAAAGTGGACAAGGTCATCTTCAAGGTCGTCCCGGAAGACTCCACGAGGATATCGATGATAGAAACCGGTGAAGCGCATATCGCCGAGCCGCTTCCTGTAGCGGTCATGGACCAGGTGGAATCATCACCGGCAATGGATGTTTACCGCAGTGAAGGGTATGGTACCGAATATTTAGGATTTAATGTCAATAATGAACCGTTCAATGATGAAAGGGTCCGTAAAGCCATTGCCCATGCCATTGAGATGGACTCGATTATCAAGGGTGTCTTCAATAATGTGGGAGTAAAGGCGAACTCCTTGATGGGCTCTAAAGTATTCGGGTACAACGAAGATCTCGAAGCCTATGATTACAACTTAAAGGAAGCAAAGAAACTGATGGCCGAAGCTGGATATTCAAAAGGCTTGGATGCGACCATCCTGACAATGGATAGTAAAGAAAGAGTCAACTTGGCTGAGGTCCTGCAATCCCAACTGAAAGGGATCGGGATTAATTTGAAAGTACAGGTCATGGAGTACGGTTCGTTCGTGGAACAAGTGAATAAAGGACAATCGGAAATGTTCATCATCAGTTGGAGAAACGCGACAGGAGATGCTGATTATAATCAATATAACCTTTTTCATACGGAATCACAGGGAGCGGCAGGTAACACATTCTTTTACAGCAATCAAAAGGTTGATCGTTTAATAGATGCCGCCAGGAAGGAAAAAGAAGAAGGGAAACGCAAAGAACTATACGCAGAGGCACAGGAAATCGAAATGGCTGACACCCCGTACATCCCTGTAAGGGTCATAGAAAATGTTGCTGCAGTCGCCAAAGAAGTAAAAGGATTTTCAATCAGCCCTTCAGGTTACCTGGAGATAAATGAAGTAACGATCAAGTGATGCAGTGTGTAGAGGAAAGGGGTTCGGAGTCCGAAGAATGATTCTTTCTTGTAATCCTCATTGGAAGAGATTTGCGACACTCCTTCCGAATTACTGGCTAGCCGAGACCCCACAGGCGCTTGCTTTGATGCGGCTTGGCAGACAGTCGGCGGAAAGGGATTTTAAAGCAAAGTTGATTGGAACGGGTGTACGAGACTCCTGCGGGAAAAGCGCGTCCAAGGGAGACCCCACAGGCGCAAAGACGCCGAGGGCGGACCGCCCGCGGAAAGCGAGTGCCCTACGTTTCAATCAACGTCTATAAAAGAAAGACAGTCGATCTCTGAAATCAATTGAACGTTTCAAATACTGCAGGCAAACTGAGTTTTCATCGAGTTGTCTTCAGTCTGAAAGGGTTCATCCATTAGGGTGAGCCTTTTTCTTTGGAACAATAAGTAAAAATAACATAAAAACGAGTAAAAATACTGAAATTATTTGTTGATCTTTAAAACTATAATGAAAGTGATGCATAGTCAATCTGGAATGAAAGGGTGAGTGTAATGTCTCAATCGTATTGGTTAACGAATGTCCGCTTGGAAAATGGTTTTATTTATAATGAAAATGAAACGATCACCGGCACGGAAACCGGCAATTACCACATCAAGATTGAAAGTGGGAAAATTTCTTCCATTTTATCGGCGAAGGAATCGATAACGGATCAGGATCCGCAGCATGATGTTCACGGTCTCCTGATGGTTCCCTCGTTTAAGGAAATGCATATCCACATTGATAAAACGTACTATGGCGGTCCGTGGAAGGCTTGCATGCCTGCCATTAATGGCGTGAAAACCCGGATAGAGGAAGAGCAGGTCTTGCTGCCCGAATTATTGCCTACCGCAAAAGTAAGAGCAGAGAAAATGCTCGATTTATTATTGAACTTCGGATCTACCCATATACGCACACATTGCAACATCGACCCCGTCATCGGACTGAAGAACTTGGAAGCGACCATTCAGGCACTGGAAGGCTATAAGGATAAATTGACATATGAAATCGTCGCATTCCCACAGCATGGACTTTTACGCAGCGATTCCGTTCGGTTAATAAGGGAGGCCATGAAGAATGGGGCGAATCTGGTAGGAGGCGTGGACCCCGCCACCATTGATGAAAACATAGAGCGGTCCTTAGAAACGATCATGGATATCGCGGTTGAATCCAATTCCGATATCGATGTCCATTTACATGATCCGGATCACCTTGGTCTCTTCACCATGCAGCGACTTGCTTCACTGACGGAAGACGCAGGCTGGCAAGGAAGGGTCACGGTTAGCCACGCCAGCGGGTTGGCAGATCTTTCAGTCCCGGAGGCTACGGGCATAGCCGAAAGGTTTTCGGAAACAGGAATATCGATTACATCCACAGTGCCCATCTTCAGAACGATCCCCATCCCCCTGCTTCATGAAAAAGGGGTGAAAGTGGAATTGGGTAATGACAGCATCACTGATCATTGGACACCATTTGGGATCGGGGACAATCTGGAAAAGGCCGGTCGCCTTGCAGAGAGGTTTCGCATGATTGATGAACGTTCCTTAGCGAAAAGCCTGCAATTCATAACAGGAGGGAAGACCCCATTAAACCAAGACGGGGTCAAGGCATGGCCTAATGTCGGGGATGAGGCGAATATCGTTTTGCTTGAAGCCAGCTGTTCAGCGGAAGCGGTGGCTAGAAGGGCGAAGCGTGCTGCTGTCATCTTCAGGGGCAATGTTGTTAGCGGATCCATTTCATCTTTTGAGACGACAGGTGTTTAATCTTTTAATAAAGAGAGTGATTGGATGAATGAAGCATACTGGCTTACAAACGTTACGCTTGATAGTGGATTTGTTTTTGAGAATGAACGGATTGATCGGACGAAAACAGCTACATACAACATGTATATAAAAAATGGGATCATAGAGGATTTGCAATTGGCTTCAACTATGCCTTTGAAAACGGATGGTCCTGTTCACGACGCGAGAAAGCTGCTTGCACTTCCTCCTTTTAAAGAGATGCATAACCATCTCGACAAGACTTATTTAGGACTGCCATGGAAATCATGCACTCCGGTTCCGAGCTTAATCGAACGCTTAAAATTAGAAGCAAAAGAGCTTGCAGAACTGGCTGAAACTGGACAGCTCCGGGCTGAACGGATGCTTCAACTATTGTTAAGCGGCGGGGCAACGCATGTAAGGACGCATGTAAATATCGATCCATACATTGGTATGAAGAACTTGGAAGAGATTCAACGTGCCCTATATCGTTTCAAAGGGAAAGTGACATACGAGATCGTGGCTTTCCCGCAGCACGGACTGCTAAGAACGAATTCAAAAGGGTTGATGAGACAAGCAATGAAAGAAGGGGCATCCTTGGTGGGCGGCCTGGATCCTGGCGGGGTGGATAATAATATAGAAGCTTCCCTGTATGAAATGGTAGATTTGGCTGTTGAATTTGATGCAGATATTGATATTCATATACATGATCCAGGTCACCTTGGTTTATATACGATCAAGAAACTGGCTTCTTTGATCGATGAAGCAGGCTGGAAAAACAGAGCGGCCATCAGTCATGCTTTTGCACTTGGTGATGTTTCAATAGGAGAATCGAATGAACTGGCCAGTGAATTATCAAACCTGGGGCTAGCGATCATGTCTACAGTTCCGATCAACCGGGTCATGCCCCCGATTGATTCACTGCATGAGAAAGGTGTCCATGTTGCTCTCGGTTGCGATGGCTTTTACGACTCCTGGTCCCCATTCGGTACTGGGGATATGCTGGAAAAGGCAGGCCGATTGGCTGAGAGGTACAACTGGAAGGACGAGTATGCATTGTCTCAATCGCTCCAATTCATTACGGGCGGAGTCAAGACATTGGACGATGAAGGAAATCGTTTATGGCCGAAAGCGGGAAATGACGCAACTATGGTTTTTGTGGATGCATCATGTGCTGCCGAAGCAGTTGCCAGGAGATCGACGCGGGCTGCGGTCATGGTCGATGGAAATGTGGTTTACGGCGGACTTGATCGCGAATTTGCCTTGAAGTCGAATTGAAGATATGGTTCAAGAAGGGAGAAGATCATGAATAGAATCTATTGGTTAAAGAATGTTCGTTTGGAATGTGGTTATCGGAAAGAGAATGAAAGAGTTACAGGAACGATCACCGGGTTATTTCATCTGTTGCTGGAGGATGGCAGGATCACGAAGATTGTCAAAGATGGGGAAGCCGTACGTGATGATTTACCAGTGGAAGATGCAAAAGGATTGCTGGCTGTACCATCCTTCATTGAAAAGCATGTCCATCTTGATAAGACACTGATGGGGGATGTTTGGAGAGCGTGCACTCCTTCTTCAAGTGTCATTGAACGCTTTGAAAATGAGAAGAGGGTTCTGCCTTCCATTGCAACAAGTACATGTAAACGTGCAGAATCTTTACTGGAAATCCTGTTAGCTTCCGGCTCTGCACATATTCGGACTCATGTTGATATCTATCAGGAAGCGGGCTTGCAAAACTTAGAGCAAGTTCAGCAGGCGCTTGCTGGCTATTCCAATCGACTCAGTTCAGAAATCGTCGCATTTGCGCAGCACGGTTTGCTGCGGTCCGGCTCTGTCAAGCTTGTCAGGGAGGCATTGCGGAACGGAGCAGGAATCGTCGGGGCGGTGGATCCGGCCACAGTCGATAACAATATTGAAGCATCGCTCGTGCAATTGATGGATTTAGCAGTGGAAGCTAATGCTGATGTGGACTTGCATTTACATGATCCCGGCCATCTGGGCACGTTCACCATGAAACGTTTGGCAGCTCTGACCAAGCAAGCGGGCTGGGAAGGAAGGGTGGCATTAAGCCATGCGTTCGGCATCGGGGACGTATCCAGGGAAGAAGCCTATGAACTGGCTGACATTCTTAGGGAGGCGGGGATTTCCATCGTCACCAGTGTCCCGATCAACAGGCAGATGCCCCCTGTTGATTTATTGCATGAAAGAGGGGTTGAAGTATCAGTAGGAAATGATAATATCTTTGATGTATGGTCACCTCTTGGGAATGGTGACATCTTGGAGAGGGCAGGAAGGCTCGCAGAACGTTTCAAATGGATTGATGAAGTCTCGCTTTCCCGGACACTCGGATATATAACTGGCGGAAAAACCCCATTGGATGATAAGGGTAACCAGGCATGGCCGAAAGTTGGGGATGCCGGAAGTCTGGTGTTAATTGACGCAAGCTGTTCTGCAGAGGCAGTTGCCAGGCGTTCGGAACGTAAAGCGGTCATTTACAAGGGGAACTTGGTTTCCGGTTCACTATATAAACAAAAGCAGTCCATTGAACGGTAGGACTGAACCAAAAAAGGATTTCTGGATATTTCCGGATTTCCTTTTTCGTTTTTGGCGGCTTCCGTGTACTTTTATTTACATCTGTTATATGCTGTGGAAGTGATTTTTTTTGGCTATATGAATTAGCCCCCCCAACTTTATCATTATTATATTTTAAAACGCTCTGCTTGCCTGCCTTGCATCCTTTATCCAAGCAAACAAATTAGCGGGGAGACGCAGTCTTTGTTACTATTAATGGGAACGTTATCATTTCTCATGCATCTGCAAAGGTCATATGACATAAATCATGTGTCCAGCCATGCAGCAGCGGACCATCCGGGACCGCGTCTATTAACATGGTGCTGTCCTTTCGCCATTTTCAAGGGAAGGACAAGTGAAGTTCACCATGAGTTTGAAAAGTATCATGTTCAAAGGAGATGGAATCTATGAAAAGTTGGAGATCTTCTGTGACTCTATTTTCTTCTTTTCAATGGTTGTTTTTTATTTTTGCAAATACGGTAGTTGTGCCCATATCGATTGGCGCAGCTTTTGATCTTCCTCCCGATGTTACGGAAATGACCATGAGAAGCTCGCTCATTTTCACGGGGATCGCTTGCGTGTTTCAGGGGTGGAAGGGGCATAAGTATCCGCTTATGGAAGGTCACTCCGGTCTATTGTGGGGAGTGATGCTTAATTTAGGTTTATCTGCACCATCCATAGGTCTCGGTTATGCTGAGATAGGAGGGGGCATAGCTACTGGCCTCATTGCCGCTGGTGTCGTGACCCTCATTATTTCTGCCTTCAACCTGATATCTCATGTCCAGAAGATTTTCACTCCCATGGTCATGACGGTTTATTTATTCCTTTTGACGTTCCAGCTCATTTTTGTCTTCTTTAAGGGGATGCTGGGGATTACGGAGAATGGCGAAATCAACATCCCGGTCAGTTTCCTATCAGTGGGGATTGTACTTCTAGTCAGTATATTAAAAATAAAAGGACCAAGGACAATAAGCAATTTCTCCATATTGATCGGGATTATAGTGGGATGGATTTTTTACGAGCTGCTATTTCCGGAGGCCGGGGGGGAAATGGGATCGACGAGTGCCGCTTTTTCATTTTTCCCATTAGGTGCTCCAAACCTTCAATTCGGGATCATAGCGATTTCCTTTTTTGCAGGATTGCTGAATTTGTGCAACACGTTCGCTTCCATTCAGGCTGCATCGGAATTAATCGGTGATGAAGCTGAACACAAGCAGTATCGAAATTCTTTATTCATGACTGGCGGATTTACCATTTTCGCTCCGCTGCTTGGCCTTGTTCCGTATACACCTTTTACTTCATCGATTGGATTTTTGCAGAGCACTCAAATCTATGAGCGGAAGCCCTTCTTGCTTGGAGGCATGTTATTGACCATAATCGGGCTCATTCCTCCTTTCATTTCTTTCCTGGCCACGATGCCGATAACAGTCGGGAATGCAGTATTGTTCGTTGCGTACCTTCAGCTGTTCGGTACGGCTTTCAACAGCGTCAAGGGTCAGAATTTCACTTCAGACACGATATTCAGGCTTGCCGTACCAGTATTGATTGGCGTGAGTTTGATGAATGTCCTGCCTGCTGCATTTTCGAACCTGCCCGCGCTATTACAGCCCTTTTTGACGAATGGGCTCATAATGGGAGTATTGATATCAATCGTGCTGGAAAAATCGGTCAACTGGACTCGTTATGAACAACTGCATAACTAATGGGACTTTGATTGAAAAGGCTATACATAAAGGGAAACGACAATGCTAATTGAAGAGGCGATCATGAAAACCGGAAGGGTATTACCCTTCCGGTTTTCTGTTTTTTCATGGGTCTTTTAATGGGAAATGGGCGTTGTAATCAGTAGCAATACCCACTCCCTTTACATATTTTGTTGGAGGGAATACTTGACGTGGTGTTAATTCCCTGACCATTTCGTTCTGGCTTCCCTTTCTAATCTAAGCTCTACCTTATAAATAATAACGGAGGTTATATAAGATGTATGAATTTCAAAATCAATTGCAAAATCTGAATGTCGATGATTTCCAGGTGACTCAGCCAGTTCCTTGGGAGCAAAACCAGTATAGTTTGGATGATTCGTCTCGCCAATTCATTGGTGTGGGCGGCTTTGGTTGTTTTGGCTGTTTCTTGTGCTTCGGTTGCTTTGGTTGCGGCGGTCGCTGTGGACGCTGTGGTGGATGCGGACGTTGCGGCGGGTGCGGCGGTCGTTGCGGACGTTGCGGACGTTGCGGCGGTTAAGGTTTCAGGTCTTCTAAAGAAAAGTCCCTGCGGTGCTGAACTGTGCCCCATTTTACGGACAGTATAAAAAAGTGCCTAAGCGGCTAATAAATGGTCCCGGTATTGTACCGGGGCCATTTTCTTTAGCCCCCATTGATAACGATGATCATTATATTCTTCAATAACTCGATCAACTTCTTCCTTCACATCCGTTAAATGAGTACATGTTTTATATTCTGCCAAATCCTTAAAGTGGCCAAAGAAACTTTCCATTGGCGCATTATCCCAACAGTTTCCCTTGCGGGACATGGATTGGGTTATCCCAAGTTCCTTCACTTTGCGCTGAAATAGCGGATGGGTGTAATGGAACCCCTGGTCAGAATGAAGGATTGCATTCGGATGGAACTTGTGACACACAGCCTGCTTTAGCTTACTTAAAGTCTCGTAAACGATATCCATTTCTAATGAAGTGGATAAATGGTACGTAACGATTTCTTTTGTCGCGGCATCTTTTACGCAGGATAAATACGCTTTTTGGCCTTTCCCATAATAAAGATAGGTAATGTCAGTAAGCAGGACCTTGCCTGGCTCCTCCTGATTGAATTCACGATCAAGGAGGTTTGGACAAGTAAGGTGCTCCTTGGTTGCTTTGGCCATCTTCCGATATGGGTTGGCCCTTCTGATTTTCGCTAGGAGATTATATTTTGTCATCAACCGCCTGATTTTTTTATGATTCATTACCGCTGAGTAGTCATTCTCCATAATCATTTTGATTTGGAGGGCGCCTACTTTTTCCTTTTTACTGATGAAAATATTTCTAATCAATTCTATGTCCAATTCATCCTGTTCTTCACGAAGCTCACGGTAAGGAGCTGCCTTTAACCAATCATAGTAGCCACTTCGACTTACACCAGCCAACTTGCATAGATAGGAAACAGCCTTCTTTAATTGGTGTATTCTGATTGTCCTTTCAATTAGATAGAACTTCTCAGCAACAGTTAGAATCATTTCTTTTTCAGAGCCTGCCTTTCTAGCTCTTCCAGCTTTTTTAGGAAGTCATTTTCTGCTTCAAGGAATTTGATTCTCGCCTCGGCCTTCCTAAGTTGGTCCTCTACAGACTGTGGCTTAGAAGTGGGGCGTCCTGTACTTCCTTTTCCACGGCGTTCCGTAAGGAAGCCTTCCTCACCAAACCTTTCAAAGGTACTACGCCAGCGCTGTAGACAACGTTTAGGTTGTTTCTTTCCAATTATTTCGAGATTAAATCCCTGGTCAATGAAAATTTGAGAGGGGGATTTCCCCTTTTTATAATCCTTAACAGCTTTTGTCTTAAATTCCGGACTATAGGAAATAGATCGCTCGGAAGCACTAATGATATTTGGATTCTTTTCAAGTTCTTTAATCTGAAATTCAGTATATATATTCTTACTCATAGAAACCCTCCGTCCATACTCATTACATCTATTGAAACATAAAAAAACCCGGATAAGGGACACTTTTTTATGTGTGTCCGTTATCCGGGGTATAGTTCAGTGCAGCAGGGACTTTTCTTTATGGCATTAGACATAAGAGACAAATTGTCGTACATAGGATTGAAGTGAAGTACTGTGCTAAAAGCGGTACTTAGAATGCATCGGGTTAGGAGGAGCGGAATGGTGAATTTAACCCCTTCTATGCGTTTGAAAGTGAAAAGGGATACGTTTTTTCTTCCGGAACCAAACAGAGGTGTGTATTTCAGGAATAACGTAAGTTCGTTCCGTATGGAGGGCACCTCGATCGTTCAGTGGATTGAAAAGTTATTGCCGATGTTCAACGGGAACCATACATTAAGCGAGTTGACGGATGGATTGCCTGACCCATACCGGAAGCGGGTGATGGAAATCGCCGAGGTTTTGTACGGGAATGGGTTTGTTCGGGATGTAAGCCAGGACAGTCCCCATCAATTAAGGGAACAAGTTCTTGAAAGGTATGCTTCGCAAATCGAATTCCTGGAAAGCTGCGGCGATTCGGGGGCTCACCGTTTTGAAACTTATCGAAAGAAAAAGGTGTTGGCCATAGGCTCTGGCCCCTTGTTCCTTTCATTGGTGTCCTCCCTGATCGAATCCGGATTGCCTGCTTTCCATATCTTCATTACGGACACGGTACCGACCAATAGAAAAAGATTGAACGAGATCGTGGCACATGCCCGTAAGACAGACGACGAGGTTGCCATAGAGGAGGTCATGCTTGAAAAGGGAAATGAGATTGAATGGCGGGAGATCGTGCGGCCTTTTGACTCGATCTTATATGTGTCACAGGAGGGTGATATAGAGGAATTAAGAGAACTTCATTCGGTTTGCAGGCAAGGGGAAAAGATCCTGTTTCCTGCGGTGATCATCAATCAAGCAGGCATGGCTGGACCGCTCATCCATCCGGATTCCAAGGGGTGCTGGGAGTCAGCGTGGCATCGTTTACATCAAGCTGAGCTGGAAAAGAATCAGGCATCATCTTCTTTTTCCGCCACAGCCGGAGCGATGTTAGCCAATATCATGGTATTCGAATGGTTTAAAGACGCTGCAGGCGTTATGACAGCAGAACAAGCCAATCAATTTTATCTGTTGGATATGGATACATTGGAGGGAAAATGGCATCCGTTCATTCCCCACCCTGGCGTGACGGGTAAAGGGACTGCTGCATGGATTGAAGATTTTGAACGGCGGCTTGAACAGAAAGCGGACCAGAATGATCCGGGGAAAGTGTTTATGTATTTCAGCCGGTTGACATCCGCGGAATCCGGTATCTTTCATCGTTGGGATGAGGGGGATTTAAAACAGCTGCCGCTGGCTCAATGCCGCGTTCAGGTCGTGGATCCGCTATCGTCCGGTCCGGCCGGACTCCTGCCCGAAATCATCCGTTCAGATCTGACGCATGAGGAAGCGAGGAGGGAAACCGGTCTTGCAGGAGTTGAAGCATATGCATCCAGAACACTCAGCCAGCTCGTTGCGACTCTTCCTCCGCTTAAGGGAGCAGATAAAATAAAGGAATCGATCGGTGTCGGAGCAGGGGAAACATTTGCTGAATGTGTCTGCCGTGGACTGCAAAGCAGTTTGGATACAGAGTTTTTAAATAAGCGATTCAACCAAGAGAAACTTGTGACGGTGCAATTGGCTCAAGTGGAAGATGAGCGCTGCAGGTATTATCTACAAGCGTTGACCCGGCTGCAGGGAGATCCGATCATCGCCTTGGGTGAGGGAGTGTCAGGCTTCCCGGTAGTTTGGGCAGGAACGAGCGATGGCTGGTCCGGCGCTGTCGGTTTGAATGTAACGATCGCATTACGGAACGCATTGCAAAAGGCCGTCATGAAAGTCCAAAACCAGACCGTTTGCTTAACAGCTCCAGGTTTAGTGGCATCACCTGTTCTTGAAGAAGAAAAGGTGGATCTTGTGATTCCTTCATGCGGGGTGAAAGGTAATTCCGAACTGGTACTGTCCGCCATTCATGTTTTGAAGAAGAACAGTAAGCGAATTCACGTTTTCGAAATGGATCTGGAACCTTTCTTGAAGGAAGAAATGGCAGGAGTGTTCGGGGTGTTTTTGCGAGAGGAGGAATCAGGGTGAAAACTGACGTATTGCTTGTCGGGGAAGGAGTGTTGGCCGACCATGTTCATGGGGACCTGTCTGGACAATATCAGGTGAATCGCCAAACCGATTTCGAGGCAGGAATCCCGCAAACCACGGCGATGGTCCTTCTGCTGCAAGATGCTTGGAATCCCGCTGTCCATATAAAGGCGGAAGTGGTGATAAGGCAAGCGGGCATTCCATGGCTGAGGGGGTTCGTATCATTTGGAGAGGGAGTGGTAGGGCCGTTGGTGCACCCTGGTGTTCCTGGCTGCTCACAGTGTGCGGACCAAAGGCATCTCATGGCCGGGCGTGATCGAAAAGAAATGTGGGGAATCCGCCAGCAGCTGGAGGAAAATGGGGGGATGGAGCGTGATCCGGCGGCATCCCGCACTGGCCTTTTACAGATGGCCCACTTGATTTGTGCAGAGGTAAGGAAGGTGATGAAAGGAGAGCGCGCCCGTTCGGAAGGGCATGTATCTTTAATCAATCTGAAAACGCTGAATGGTTCTTGGCATTCCTTTTTACCAGATCCATTGTGTCCGGTTTGCTCAACATTACCTGATGACTCGAAGGAGCGTGCAAGAATTTCGTTGCAGCCAAGTCCGAAAGTCAGCCCCGACAGTTACCGAACCCGTTCAATGGATGAGCTGAATGAAGTGCTGGCCAAGGATTACTTGGACCACCGCACAGGATTCCTGAATAATAAAATGATAGACCTTGTACCGCCATTTGCCGATGTAAGTGTTAATTTGCCTTTGTTCATAGGCGATGAGGGGGCGGCTGGCCGGACTCTCTCATATGCGGTCAGTGAGATGACGGCCATATTGGAGGGATTGGAAAGGTATTGCGGAATGGAGCCCCGCGGTAAACGGACAGTCATACATGACAGCTACAACAACCTGAAAGATTCTGCGCTCGACCCCACCAGGATCGGGGTGCACTCGAAGGAAAATTACGCACAGCATGATTTCCCGTTTCAACCGTTTAATCCCGACCGCTCAATAGATTGGGTATGGGGCCACTCATTCTTGCAAGAGAGGCCGATCTTGGTCCCGGAATTGCTTTCCTATTACAGCTTGGGCTGCGGTCATGGATTTGTCTATGAAACTTCCAATGGCTGTGCTTTAGGGGGAAGTTTGGAGGAGGCCATTTTCTACGGCATCATGGAAGTGGTCGAACGTGATTCGTTCCTGCTGACCTGGTATGCGCAGCTGCCACTCACACGCCTTGACCCTTATTCTGCAAATGACAAAGAACTTGAGCTGATGATTGACAGGGCGAGGGCGGCAGCGGGATATGACATCCATTTGTTTAATGCGACAATGGAACATGGTATACCGAGCGTATGGGCGCTGGCGAAAAACAGGAAACAAAAAGGATTGAATATCATCTGTGCGGCAGGGGCCCATCTCGACCCGGTCCGGGCTGTGAAAAGCGCAGTCTTCGAGTTGGCCGGCATGATGCTGACACTTGACGATAAATTGGAAGAGAACCGGGATGAGGTTGAGAAAATGCTGCAGGATTCCTCACTGGTACGGAAAATGGATGATCATGGCATGCTGTACGGTTTACCGCAAGCCGAAGAGCGACTGCAGTTTCTGCTGGATGATGACCGCCCGATGAGAACTTTCGCTGAAGAATATGGGGAAAAGGTGAACCATCCGGATTTGACGGAAGATTTGCAGGAAATCCTTCAGCAGTTTCGCCGATTGCAACTCGAGGTGATTGTGGTGGATCAGACGACACCGGAGATTGCACGGAATGGATTACATTGCGTGAAAGTCCTGATCCCGGGGATGCTGCCGATGACATTCGGCCATCATCTTACCCGCATAACGGGGCTTGAGAGAATACTGCGGGTTCCGATGGAACTTGGATATGCTGAACGGCCGCTTGATTTCGAACAGCTCAATCCGCATCCGCATCCTTTTCCATAAGCGGTGACGTAGGAGGTTGGAGGATGAGTCTAGAGGCATTTTTGCACAATTTACATTTTGATATCGAAAAGGCAAGTCCGCCGGATTGGGAAGTGGATTGGGATGATGCACCGCTAACGTATAAGCTTTACCGTGACTTGCCTGTTTTTCCGCTATCACTGGAGGTGCCGCTGACGCTCGAGGGGGGAAGCGGGCCTTCAAAGCAGGACCTCGAAGGAATCGGTCATTTCCTCTGGTATGCCTATGGCCTGACCCAAGTCAGTCAGGTACCGAGATCCTCGGAATCTGAGGACCTCATGCAGTCATTCCGGCGCTTTCCGCCATCAGGGGGGGCTTTGTATCCAAGCGAATTGTACGTATATTTGAAGATCGAGGGATTACCTGCTGGCGTATACCATTATGATGCGGCACACCACCGGCTGGTTTTGCTGCGGGAAGGGAATTTCGATTCATATGTAACAAAGGCTCTTGGTGGAACCATTGATATGTCCGCTTCCTTTGGCACGGTTTTCGTATCGACGATGTTTTGGAAAAACTTCTACAAATATAATAACTTTTCATACCGTCTGCAAGGTCTTGATGCAGGGGTGCTTCTTGGACAGTTGCTCGAAGTGGCGAAACGCTTTGGAATCGCTGCCGGGGTGTGCTTCCAATTCCTTGATCGGGCCATCAATCATCTGCTCGGGCTTTCGGAGGACGAAGAGAGCACGTATGCGGCGATCCCCTTATCGGCAGAGCCTTCTTGGAGATTTAAGGAAGTAAGGAGTATGGAACGACCTGTCACTTCTACGGAATTATTGCTGGAATTGAAGGGAATTCAGCCTGAACACTATGTTCGGTCGCAAAGGATCAAGGAATTTCCGATGCTGACCAAAATGAATGAAGCATCCATGATCGAATCCACCCAATCATTCCGGCGGATCCATCCAAAGAATGGGACGGAGTCAGAAGGGAAAATTATAGCCCTTCCTATCGTGAAACGGTTGTCCTATGACTTGGCATCAGTTTGCCGGAAGCGCTTCTCACCTGAAATGGACTTTGTACTCGGGAAAGTCAGTCAATCGCAACTGGCCGTTCTCCTGCAGGAAGCAACCGCTTCGTTCTCCTATCGAAATGACTTGGATGGAACAAACGGGAACAACGGAAATCGCGTTTCCCTCTATGCTTGTTTATATAATGTGGAAGACATACAAGATGGGGCCTACCATTATGACAGCACCACACATTCATTACGGCAAATACAACCAGGAGATCATCGGCTCCTATTGCAATACGGAATGTCCCTCGATATCATGAACTTTCAGCAAGTGCCGATCTGCATACATGTAGTTGGTGAGCGGGACCATTCCAAAACGCAACTTGGATATAGAGGATACCGGATCCAGCAAATGGAGGCGGGGATGCTCGTTCAGAAATTACTGCTGGCATCGTCAGCCCTTGGAATGAATGGGCACCCGCTGCTCGGCTTTGATGTGAATATATGTGATGAGCTTTATAAGATAGACGGTCCGCAAAGGAAAACGAGCCTGATTCAAATCCCTATCGGACACTTTCTGAATCGCCCTTGGCTGAAGGGGAGTCTGCATAGTTGAAGAAGATGAAACGAAAGTCTCCATTTCATTTAAGGAATGGAGGCTTTCATTTTTATATTGCAGTATGGCAGAGTGCAATAATCGCTGCTGAAGATTATACTGAATGAATAAGTAGATAAAGTATTAATGCAGTACGCTTTTAACTAAACATTTTAAAGGATGTAGCTTATGGAATGGAAAACGGACAGAAAATCCAAGAAGCCTTTATATAAACAAATAGCCGCTTACATCGAGAGTGGCATAGCTGATGGAACGTTCCTATTGGATAAGCCGTTACCGTCTGAACGCTTCCTGGCAAGTGAACTGGGAGTTAACAGAAGCACAGTTGTTGCGGCTTATGATGAATTGGAAGCAAATGGGCTGGTTGAACGAAAAAAAGGAAGCGGAACGATGATCAGCAAAGATATCTGGGGAATTACCCGAAAACGTATCCCTAGCTGGAATAGATATATCGAAGCGGGTTCTTTTTTGCCCAATATGCCAGTAACCCAAAAAATACGTAAAGAGACGGAAGGGCATAACCTTATTAACTTAGCTAGCGGGGAGCTTTCAGAAGACTTATTTCCAGTCCAATCCTTACGTGAGATCATTTCCAATAGATCCTTCATTGGTAGCTTAGGTTATGATCACCCTCAAGGCAATGCGGTTTTAAGGGAAACGATAGCCAATCATGTTAAACAGTATAGGAGAATTGACACGGATCCATCTTCTATACTCATTACTTCTGGTGCACAGCAAGCCCTGCATCTGGTAGTCCAATGCTTGTTAAAGCCAGGGGAAGCCGTTGTATTGGAAGATCCATCATATAGTTACAACCTTCCCATCTTTCAATCCGCGGGGCTAAGAACCTTTCCTTTGCCGGTTGATAAAGATGGCATCAACCCAGAGGATTTACTGGAACTCCATAAAAAACATCGGATCAGGATGATTTTTTTGAACCCTATATTTCAAAACCCTACAGGAACTGTCCTTCATATCAACCGTCGTAAAAGGATTCTTGAGCTTTCATCCGAATATGGAATACCGGTCATAGAAGACGATCCTTATAGTTTAACGTCCTTTGCCGGGGAAGAAATTTCCACTCTTAAATCGATGGACAACAACGGAAATGTTTTATACATAAGCTCTTTGTCAAAAATTGTTGCTTCCGGTTTAAGAATTGGGTGGATCATTGGACCGAAATCAGTCATAGATAGACTATCGGATGCTAAGCAGCAGGTTGACTTCGGTCATGGCTCATTCACTCAATGGATAGCGAATGATTTTTTGGATTCAGATTATTTTCCTGCCCATCTTGCCGGCTTAAGGGCGCAACTGGAAAAAAGAAGGGATGCAATGGTTTCGAGTCTTCAACAATTCCTGCAAAAGGAAGTAGATTATCATTCGCCAAATGGCGGAATTCATTTGTGGTGTAAGCTGAAAGTGCCATTGAACGAAATAGAGTTACTGGAGGAATCCATCAAAAGAGGAGTCATATATGTTCCGGGTTCTACGCTAGGTACAAATAAGGAATACGTACGCTTTACATTTGGAAGGGAAAATGAGGATTCCATTCACGAAGGCATCAAAAGGTTTGCGGAGGCGGTAAAAAGTTTATAATCATATGATTCCAGACTGTAGACAAACTTGATGAAAACCAGTTTCATACGTTCTTTTCTAAATAAATATCCAGCTTGATTTCAGAAATCCGCTCCCTTTCCGCCGACTGTCTGCCAAGCCTCCTCGACGCAAGCGTCTGTGGGGTCTCGGCTAGCCAGTAATTCGGCAGGAGTGTCGCAAATTTCTTCAATCCAATAAGTATTTCAGGAAAAAAACATGAAGGGTAAATCCTGAGATATTCCGAAATCTCCTTTTGTTAACAAACTCGAAGAAAACCAGTTTCATACGTTCTTTTCTAAATAAATATCCAGCTTGATTTCAGAAATCCGCTCCCTTTCCGCCGACTGTCTGCCAAGCCTCCTCGACGAAAGCGTCTGTGGGGTCTCGGCTAGCCAGTAATTCGGCAGGAGTGTCGCAAATTTCTTCCATCCAATAAGTGTTACAGGAAAAAACATGAAGGGTAAATCCTGAGATATTCCGAAATCTCCTTTTGTTAACAAACTCGAAGAAAACCAGTTTCATACGTTCTTTTCTAAATAAATATCCAGCTTGATTTCAGAAATCCGCTCCCTTACCGCCGACTGTCTGCCAAGCCTCCTCGACGCAAGCGTCTGTGGGGTCTCGGCTAGCCAGTAATTCGGCAGGAGTGTCGCAAATTTCTTCCATCCAATAAGTATTTCAGGAAAAAAACATGAAGGGTAAATCCTGAGATATTCCGAAATCTCCTTTTGTTAACAAACTCGAAGAAAACCAGTTTCATACGTTCTTTTCTAAATAAATATCCAGCTTGATTTCAGAAATCCGCTCCCTTTCCGCCGACTGTCTGCCAAGCCTCCTCGACGCAAGCCTCCTCGACGCAAGCGTCTGTGGGGTCTCGGCAAGCCAGTAATTCGGCAGGAGTGTCGCAAATTTCTTCAATCCAATAAGTATTTCAGGAAAAAAACATGAAGGGTAAATCCTGAGATATTCCGAAATCTCCTTTTGTTAACAAACTCGAAGAAAACCAGTTTCATACGTTCTTTTCTAAATAAATATCCAGCTTGATTTCAGAAATCCGCTCCCTTTCCGCCGACTGTCTGCCAAGCCTCCTCGACGGAAGCGTCTGTGGGGTCTCGGCTAGCCAGTAATTCGGCAGGAGTGTCGCAAATTTCTTCCATCCATTAAGGAGTACAGGAGAAAAAAAATGAAGGATAAGCTAGTCTTAAAGAGTGTTTGGAATAAGACGAGCCAACAGTTACTTCTTTTAAAACACAAAGTTGATTGGAACGGAAGGTACGAGACTCCTGCGGGAAAAGCGTGGCATGGGAGACCCCGCAGGCGCGCCGAGGAGGCTCCCGCCCGCCCGCGGAAAGCGAGTGCCTGGAGTGGAAATCAACATCTGAAAATTGTAACCATATCCGAGGGGTGAAGTTCTTTTTCGAGGATGCAAGTTAGGCATGAGTTCCTGCAATCCGCGGTATCTTAGCAATTTCTTCAGTGGCGCTTTGCGCTTTTCTATGGATATTTGCGAGAGAAACAAAAAGTGGATGGTGGAAATTTTACTGAATTGGATGGTCCTAAAAATGGTTGTTCTTTTATTATAGAGGGGAAGGGTTTTACTAATATATTTACTCAGTAAACACAAAGAGCGATCTACCTGTCATTTTGACATGCAAATTAGGTGCGATCTTCATGAAGTTACACTGCGAAATGCGATGAGAATCGGAAGGATTTTAAATGGTTCAAGGAAATAGAAAATAATATTGGGAGGCGTTGATTCATGACGGTAAGTGTAATAGCAGTGGTGGTCATTTGTTTAGTTGCCCTGGTCGGCACCCTTTCATTAACGGGGAAAAGTGATAGTGATTATTCTGCAGCAACGAGAGGGAATTTATTGAACCTTAGTTATATTTATATCGGTCTCGCCCTAATATTAACTGTGGGCATCATCTACTTCGTAATAAAATCAGCCTAAGATACCGTGATGATTTTATAATAGCCTATCAAAATGAATGGAAATGTGAATTTGTTCACAAATGTGTCGAAAATATGAACGAAAAGAATCTGATCGATACCTGGAAACAATACCTTTGTAAGCTGAGTGAACAATCCTTTCGACATAATTATGGATGAAAAAAATATAGATGAATCATTAAATAATAGAGTAGCGGAGATGATCAAATATGACATGGCCAGTATTGATTTTGACAATTATCTTAAGTTTGCTTAAATTATTAGTTACGTGTCTTCCAACCGATGCCGTGAATTGGATTATGAGTAAATTTAAAATACATTCTGAAATTAGTGACGCGGATGCAATCGTGACCTTTGATGGAAAGCGTTTGGAGGGTGAAGATAAAGTTCAAGTGCTTCATTATTTTAACGAAGCTAAGTTTTTGAAAAAAAATCATATATTTCCCGGGAACGAGAAATTGTTTTTACATCCAGAGAACAGCGGGACTCCCATTATAATGGATGTAAAAAGAGGGAAAAACGATGTTAGATTATATGTGTACATATACAACGACCATGTGGACGTAGTCAAACAGTACAAGAATAAAGTAGTGGCGTATAGTCTTCTTTCCGAGAGCCTCCAAGAACGTTCCATGCCAGTAATAAGGAATTTAGTTTAAAAGGAATAAAAGTGAACTGCACCCCAATTGGAGATGCAGTTTTTTTATGAAGAATAACGACAAGGACTATTGCACAAGGTTCAGCTAAGCAAGCAAACTGATAACTTTCAGATGCCGAAAGTCAGTCGGTCTCGGTTAATACCTTTAAAGTCTTTTCCCTGATGCTTATCCGGTTTTTATAATCTTTAGCTACCAACTCTGTATATAATAAATCAAAAAGCAAAAGGAGCGGAAGCAATGGAGAGATGTTTTGTCCCATATGCATGCTGTTTTTGCTTGTGACCAATAGTGTTAGGTCGCCAAGCTGGGAGAGTGCGGAATTCTTATCTCCAGTAAAGACCAAGATGCATGCGCCTTGCTTCTTTGCGATTTTAACTGCAGAAATCACTTCTTTCGTCGTTCCGGAAATGGAAATGCCGATGACAACACTATTCTCGTTACTTAAAGCTGCATCCATCATGGACTGATGGGGGTCTGTAATGGCTTCGACAGTTAAGCCGATACGAAAGAACTTGGACTTGAACTCCTGGGCCGCTATACCAGAACTCCCTATTCCATATACATGAATCTTATTTGCCTTTGTAAGGAAAGAGACAGCTTTTTGGATATTGTCATATGTCGTTATATGAAAGGTATTATCAATGATACCTAAGTGATCTTGATACAGTTTAGCGAAATAATCCACCTGCTTGATGTTCTTCATGTTTTTCGGCGTATTTCGGAGATCGACGAACCTTTTTAACTCATGCCTGAACTCATTAAACCCAGAAAAGGCTAATTTCTGGCAGAAACGCGTAATGGTTGCAGGTGAAATATGGAGCTTTTTAGCTATTTGACTGATCGTTAACTGACTTACTTCTTCAGGGCGCTGCAGAATATAATGGGCCAATTCTTCCTCTGTTTTGGTGAACTTGTCCATGCTGCACTCTATGCCGTATATGAGGTTTTCTGCTAGGTATTCCATTTGATCACCCATTTCGGATTTCTTATCTGTATTTATAGTTTAATGTATCCAGCAGGGACGTCAATAACCGGAGGAACGGAAACAGGAATATGAAAAAAGAAAAGACCCAAACTGTTGTTGCCAGTCTGGGTCTTTTCATTACTATGTGCCATGTTCTATTCTTGGATGGCATCGACGAATCTTTTGGTGATTTGCTGCGGCCTGGTAATGGCACCGCCCACCACTACTGCATGGACGTTCATATCCAATACAGAGCGGGCGATTTCTGGTGTGATGACATTTCCTTCCGCGATCACTTTCGCTTTTTTCACTGCTTTTACAATCTCTTTGAGCACAGCATAGTCATCCTGATATATTTTCTCTCCGAGAGTTTCGTTCGTATAGCCGTATAAAGTGGGCGCCACAATATCGAATCCTAAATCGTCAGCGTATTTGGCTTCCTCAATGGTGGATACATCCGCCATTAGCAGGACATCCGGATATTTTGCCCTTATTTCACCATAAAACTGCTTTAACGTTTTACCGTCCGGCCTTACACGGGCTGTAGCATCCGTCGCAATGATTTCCGCTTTGGTTTCCATCAATGCATCGATTTCGGTCATGGTGGGAGTGATATAGACATCGTTTCGTCCATACACCTGTTTAATGATCCCTATGACTGGAAGGTCCACATTTTTCTTGATTTCCATTATGTCAGCTACAGAGTTTGCGCGAATGCACTTCGCACCGCCTTCTTTGGCAGCAATGGCCATGCGTCCCATAATAAAAGAGCTGTGCAGCGGCTCATTCTCCAATGCTTGACATGATACAATTAAGCCCTTGTGAATTTTATCCAGCACCTGTTGCATGTTTAACACGTCCTTATCGTTGTCTATATTCTCAATGTCCCAAGAATTCTTCCACTTCATTTTTGATGATCGTCACTTGGGGACCGTAAACTATTTGAATGCCGTTTCCTTTTTTTACGACACCTTTTGAACCGGTTTGTTTTATGACGTCTTCTTTCACCAATGTTTCGTCCTTTACCGTGACACGGAGACGGGTTGCACAGCAATCGACGATCTCGATATTTTCCTGTCCGCCCAATCCGTTAACGATGGTCTGGGTTCTTTCTGATGCCGTTACTTGTGTAACAGCGGCCTGTTCATCATCTTCACGGCCAACCACTTTCAAATTCTTCTTCCTGATCAAGAATTTAAAAGTGAAGTAGTATAGGAAAAACCACGGAATGCCGACGAAAAGTACATAAATCCAGTTTGTTTTACTGATGCCTTGGAGTATCCCGAATAAAGTAAAATCAATGAATCCTCCAGAAAAGGTTTGACCGATCGTGATATTGAATATATCTGCCATCATGAAGGCAAGTCCGTCAAACAAGGCATGAAAAACATAAAGGATCGGTGCGACAAATAAGAAACTGAATTCAAGCGGTTCGGTGATGCCTGTTAAGAAAGAGGTCAAGGCAGCTGAAAGCAGCAAACCGGCCACGACTTTCTTATTTTTAGGTTTAGCGCAATGGTAAATGGCCAATGCCGCGCCAGGCAGACCAAACATCATCGTGATGAACCGTCCCGACATGAACCGGGAAACACCCTCATAATATTTGACGGTAGTTGGGTCGGCCAATTGTGCAAAGAAGATGTTCTGGGTCCCGCTGACAAGCTGCCCTTTAATTTCCATCGTTCCGCCTAAAGCTGTCTGCCAGAAGGGAAGGTAGAAAATATGGTGCAGCCCTAACGGCCCGAGCATCCGTAATATGAATCCGTAAAAGAAAGTCCCGATCGTACCTGTGCTCGTTACCAGCGCACCTAATTGGTTTATGAAAAGTTGGAAATAAGGCCATACGATAAAAAGCACGGCTCCAACCAAGATGGATGCGAAGGAAACGATGATGGGAATGAAACGGGAACCCCCGAAAAATCCTAACACTTGCGGAAGCTGAATTTTATTATATTTATTGTGCAAAAGTGCGGCAACGATCCCTACTACGATACCGCCGAACACACCGGTCTCCAGTGTCTGGATCCCGACCGCCATTCCTTGTCCGGCACCTGCCAAATTCTCTTTGGCAAGTTCCCCGGTTATTTGAAGCAGTGCATTGATTGAACTGTTCATGACGAAATAGCCGATCATGGCGGCCAATGCAGCGGTCCCTTTATCCGAACGTGCCAGGCCTACTGCAACACCTACGGCAAAAATAACCGGCAAGTTGCCGAATACGATGCTTCCTGCAGAACTCATGATCGTGAAAATGGCCTGCAGCCAAGCAAAGTCTAAAAATGGATAAGCCTCAACTGTATTTGGATTGGAAAGAGCACCGCCAATTCCCAGCAATAAACCGGCCGCTGGCAAAACGGCAATCGGGAGCATAAAAGATTTACCGAATTGTTGCGCTTTCTCGAAAGCTTTCTTCATAAATATTCCTCCCTCATTTAACGAGCCTTTGATACTCTTTATTTTTTATCGCTCTATACTAGCTATATTAAATCCCTTTGAGAGCGTTTTCAATGCGATGCAAGGTTATATCAACTGTTTTCAATCTTGTGCCTATTTCACTGAAAAAGTTTTCAATAATAGAAGGTGCTGGATTGGATAAAAAGTTATATGAATATATTGAAATCTTTATTGCTTATTTTTATAATTCGTGTATTGGTGAGTAAACGTACTATTTAATAAGAAAAAACTTTTTTTTTGTGCAAAATCCGAATATTATCTTGTGCAATCAAAAAAAAGTATATATAATTACCTCAAACGATAGTTTGGCAGGTGATAGTCATCTTACCGATAAACGCTAACGAAACGAAGAAATTGCTTTCTCATATGTATAATGAGGTATCGAAGGAATTGTTCGGCTTTGGTACGACGCTGCTGAAGGTTACTGTTGAGCAGAATGTGATTACATTTCAGGCCAAACATCGACGTGCCCCGCGCTCTGAAGCTTTAGAAGGGGAAGTTCCCAGCCTGAAGCAGGAGGTTGACTTCCATATGTCCCTGCTTTATAAAAAGAAACTGAAACAAAAGCTGGAAACGCAAACGAATTGGGATATCGAAGCTGTCCTGAGGGATTATGACTCAGCGACGCAGCTGGCATTCACCAATATAGTACTGAAGGAAAAAATTATTTAATCATATAAGTGGATTTCCCTTCGGATTTATCTGGAGGGGACGCCGCTAGAGAACCAAATGATAAGTTTTATCTTTGTTTACAAAGAAAAGACAATCTTGGGTAGAATTTCAATTCTATTTAAGATTGTCTTTTTTTACATGTAAATCAGTAAAAAGGAAATTTTAAACAATATGAACTTGGAGGTTTGGATGATGAAAAAAATATTGATGATGTTATCACTGCTCACATTAGTTTTAGCTGCATGTTCTTCAAAGGACAATGGAAAGGAAAAACCAGCTAAATTGGTCGTTTCCACTTGGGGATTCGCCGATGATTTCTTCCGTCCTGAAGTCTATGAGCCATTTGAAAAGAAGCATAATGTCGAGATTGTCGTTGATTCAGGAAATAATGCAGATCGATTGAACAAAGTGCGCCAAGCGAATAGCGATGTGGATGTTATCTATTTATCCGACTACTATGCACAGCAGGGAATCGATGAAGGGTTATTTGAGAAAGTTGACCATAGCAAAATTCCGAATATTGATCATATCTACGACAAAGCAAAAGCGCCGAATGGTGCTGAGTATGGACCAGCCTATACCATTGCACAATTTGGGATTGCCTATAATCCAGATGAATTGAGTAAACCGATCACCTCTTGGAAGGATCTTTGGAGCAAGGATATGGCAGGGAAGATCACGATCCCATCCATCACTTCGACAACTGGACCGATGTTTTTGGATGCCGCTTCAAAAGCTAGCGGAAGTGAAGAGTTCAATGAGGATAAAGCGTTCGATCAAATGAAAAAGATCATGCCGAATGCGGTGAAGGAATATGGGCAAACATCAGAGTTCGTCAACATGTTCTCGCAAGGGGAAATCGCTGCAGGCCCGATCATGGAAATGTATTTTGGCGATTTACAGGAAGCCGTTCCCAATGCTAAGTTCATTTCCCCTCAAGAAGGCGGCTACGCAGTGATGAATACGGTGAATATTGTTAAAGCCAGCGATCAAAAAGAATTGGCAGGCGAATTCATGAATTACATCTTAAGCAAGGAAGTTCAGGAAAAATCAGCGAAAGCGAAAGTGGATTCTCCTGTCAATACGGAAGTCAAGCTCTCTAAAACGGAAGCGAAAGGCTTAACCTATGGAGATGACGTCATTGACAGCTTGCGTGTATTGGACATGAAGTTTGTTAATGAAAACTCGAAACAATGGATCGATCGTTGGAATCGTGAGCTTACACACTAAGAAAGAAACGAGGTGTGCTTAATGAAGAAAAAAATGATTCTTGATGTGGATACTGGAATAGATGATGCAATCGGGATCATTCTTGCTGTTAAAAGCCGTCAATTCGACATATTGGCGGTCACAACGGTGAACGGGAATGTATCCCTTGATACGGCCACATTGAATACATGCAAAATATTGGATTTATTGAATGAACAGGACATTTCAGTCATAAAGGGGGCAGATAGCCCGATTATAAGGAGCCCCTTTTTTGAACACCGGATCCATGGCGAAGACGGGATTGGCGGAGCCTTGAAGGATGTGCCAGTCAAAAAGCGGCCTGATGATGGATTTGCTTCTGATTTCATCATCAATTCCATTTTGAATTTTCCTGGTGAAGTGACGCTTGTCATGACTGGACCTCTTACGAATTTGGCATTGGCGGTGAAAAAATGTCCGCAAATCACCAAGCTCGTTAAAGAAGTCATTTTCATGGGCGGAGTGATCAAAGGGGTTGGCAATGTCACGCCGACCTCTGAATATAACACGTATGTCGATCCTGAAGCAGCCAAAATCGTATTACAGGCGGGATTCGCATCCATCACGCAAGTTGGTCTTGATGTCACGAGAAAGGTTCTATTGGGTGAAGAGCATATTCAATTGATTCAAAACCATGAACTTGCTGACTATATAAGGCAAAGTACATCAGATTATCGGAAAAGGTATTTTGAACGTAACGGTATATGGGCATGTGCGATGCATGATCCATTAGCTGTAGCCATCGCATTGCAAGAAGATCTTGTCACCAGAGAAGAATATTATGTGGATGTTGAAACAAAAAGCGAGCTTTGTGACGGACAGATGGTTTGCGACTTTCAAAATAGGCTGATGAAGCAGCCGAATGCGCAAGTTTGTCTGGACGTCGATGCGGAAGCATTTTTCGACCTGTTCATTCGCATAATCAATTCATAAATAATACGAACAGGGGGTTCCGAGGTGAAGAAACGCTATCTATACCTGTTGCTGTTACCAGGCGTTCTATTTTTAACGATTTTCATGATCATTCCGATCCTAATGACGATTGGCACGACCTTTTTTCATGAAGGCGGCGGTTTTTCCGTACAAGGATATCTCGATTTTTTCCAAGACCGATACTTTATTGAAATTCTGCTGACGACACTTAGGGTGAGTCTGTTCACGACAATCATTTGCATTCTATTGGGATTTCCAGCAGCTTATTATATTTCAAAACTGAAACAACGAAAAAAAGCCATCATGCTTTTGCTGACGATCTTCCCGCTATTAACAAGCCCTGTTGTCCGCTCATTCAGCTGGATGGTGATCATCGGTAAAAACGGTGTCGTGAATAAATTGCTGATGGGCATGGGCTTGATTGAAAAGCCGCTTGATATATTGTACACGCCCACTGCCATCATCATCGGATTGGTCCATTTATTCCTGCCATTGATCATCGTGACGCTGGTGGGTGTGATGGAGAACATCGAGACGGACTTATTAAAAGCGGCGGAGAGCCTTGGAGCATCAAGATTGGCCGTATTCTCAAAAGTGATCATTCCGCTTTCGGTTCCAGGTTTGGTCATTGGCAGCATCCTTGTTTTCGTAGGAAGCTTCACGGCTTATACTACGCCTGCTTTATTAGGCGGGAAACAGCGGGTCATTTCGACCTTTCTTTATCAAAACGCGATTACATTGAATGAATGGCAAGTGGCATCGATAGTCGCTACGATAATGATTGCCGTGACCGTCCTGATCATATCGATCATGAATGGTTTGGCAAAAAAATTAAATCCAAAGGGGTAGAGGTGTATGCAGGAAAAAAATCGAGGATTGGCCCTGTTTACATTCCTGGTGTTCCTTTTTTTACTAGGGCCTTTGCTTATCATATCCGTTACGTCATTTGAAGGCGGAAATATTTTGAAGTTCCCGCCAGAAGAGTTTTCTTTCAGATGGTACGAAAATATTTTTAATGTGGACATGTTTTTGGTCGCTTTTAAAACGTCCATCCTTGTTTCACTGGGTGGCAACCTTTTGGCACTGTTACTGGGAGTGCCGGCTGCCTATGCATTAAGCCGGTTTGATTTCAAAGGGAAAAGCGTGATAAATGCCTTTTTCGTTTCTCCGATATTAATACCGGGAATTGTGCTGGGCTTTGCGTTTTTACGTTACATTGTGGGGACTTATCAGCTTCCGATATATGCGGCCCTGTTTGTGGGACATACTGTTATCATGCTGCCTTTCATCATCCGTGTGATTTCTTCAAGCTTATCAAACTTTGACTTTTCCATTGAAGAAGCGGCCGAGAGTCTCGGAGCGAGTAAATTGGGCACATTCTTTACAGTCGTCCTCCCGAATATAAAATCAGGAATTCTGGCGGCAGTCATGATCGCCTTCTTGGAATCCTTCAATAATGTAGACATTTCAGTTTATATGACAGGCCCGGGGGTAAGTACGTTTCCGATTCAGATGCTGACGTATGTGGAGAACTACTTCGATCCCACCATTTCGGCCATTTCCGTATTGCTCATGTTCATAACCGCTTTCTTCATGTTTATAGTGGAACGGCTCATGGGATTGTCTTATTTCACAAAACGATAAAGGAGGTAATGATGGGTGGCTTTATTCACTTTACAAGATATATCTGTAGCCTATAACAAACAGAATATATTAAAGGATTTCAATCTTGAGATTGAAAAAGGGAAACTGGTATCCCTTCTTGGCCCGAGCGGCTGTGGGAAAACGACGACCCTGCGTTTAATTGCCGGGTTTTTACAGGCGAATGAAGGGAAGTTTTTATTCAAGGAAAAGGACTATACGAAAGTGCCCGTCAACAAGCGGAATTTTGGCTTTGTGTTCCAAAACTATGCATTATTTCCGCATTTGTCGATATTCGATAATATTGCATTCGGTCTCCGTCTGAGAAAGAATTCAAAAAGTGAAATCGAAAAAAAAGTAATGAATGTACTCGAAATCGTTAATTTAAAAGGTTTTGAAAAACGATATCCCCAAGAGCTTTCTGGAGGGCAAAAGCAGCGGGTCGCGATTGCCAGGGCGCTGGTGATTGAGCCGGACATCCTCTTATTTGACGAGCCATTGAGTAATCTTGATGCCAACTTAAGGGTGAATATGAGAGTCGAGATTCGCCGTATCCAACAAGAGCTGGGGATTACAACGGTATATGTTTCCCATGACCAGGAAGAATGCTTTTCGATATCCGACCAGGTGGCGATCATGAATAAAGGGATCATCGAACAGCTTAGTGACCCTGCGACCATTTACAAATATCCTGAAACCAAATTTGTCGCGGACTTCATCGGCTTCAAGAACTTCATTGACTTCGATAAGCGGACAGATCATGACGGTAAAATCGAACTGAACAAATCTGGATACTCATTTGTGCTGCACAAGGATCCGCAGATGAGCAATTCAACGGGAAAAATAGGCGCCATCAGGCCGGACGATCTGTTGATCAGGGAAAAAGATAACACGGGAGCTGTTCAGGAAAATAGTTTACCTGGCCGAGTCAAGGTAAGTACGTATCTTGGAAGAAGCTATCAATATGTCGTTGAAACTCCAATAGGGGATTTCACTGTGAACAAGGAAATGGCGGAATCCTACCGGACGGGTCAGGAAATCATCCTTGAAATTCCGAGAAACCAGATGGTGCTTGTTGACTAGCTTAGGGGGGGAAGTTATGCGAATGGATATGCTTGTAAGGGATATCAACGTGTTTAACAGCTATTTTAAAAGATTCATTAAAGGGAATGCAGCCATCAAGGATGGAAAGTTCTATTATATTGGAGAACGTGAATTGGATGCCTTCGAGCCGGATCGAATCGTCGATGGACAGGGGAAGTATATGGTTCCAGGTCTGATCGATATCCATCTCCACATTGAAAGTACGATGGTGACGCCTGCGACTTTTTCCTACGGGCTAATCAAAAATGGCGTGACGACAATCGTGCCGGAACCGCATGAAATGGCCAATGTTTTCGGCATTTCCGGTGTGAAGGAAATGATCAAAGCAAGTCAAGATTGCGTAGCGGATATGTTTTATGCCATCCCGAGTTCCGTTCCTGCGACATCGATGGAAACAACAGGAGGTTCGATCGAAATAGATGATATAGACGAATTGATGCAAACCGAGGACATTATATGTCTCGGCGAGATCATGAATTACTATGAAGTCATAACCGACCCGGATTGCAAAACGAATAAGATCTTGTCCCATATCCGTTCCCGTTATCCAGATTTGATCATAGAGGGGCACGTTCCAAAGCTGCTTGACTTGGACTTGCAAAAGATTATGAATGCCGGAGTGAATTCAGATCATACACACCAGACCGTGGAAGGGATGGATGCGAGGATCGCTGCCGGCATGTTCATTGAGATTCAAGAGAAATCAATGACAGAAGAAGTGATAGATTACTTGAAGGAAAATCAGGTGGATGAACATTTCTGCTTTGTCACCGATGATGTCATGACCGACTCTTTCCAAAACAGAGGACATCTGAACGTCCTTTTAAAGAAAGCCGTCCAAATGGGGATGACTCCGGAAAAAGCCATTTATGCATGCACCTATACACCTGCACAGCGGATGCGGATGCATGACCGCGGCGCCATTGCACCTGGGAAAATAGCAGATTTCCTGCTGCTATCGGATTTGGAAACATTTGAAATTGAACAAGTATACAAAAAAGGTGAACTAGTTTATGAATCTTCACGCCCCTATGTCCAAGAAGTGAAGGAAGAACAATTTCCTGAGCATTTCTATCAAAGTGTGAAGCTTGCGGAACTTACCGAAAACGATTTTAACATCACGATCCCGGAGAGTCTTGAAAGCAGCAAGTGCCGGATCATAAACGTGCAGAACGGTTCTACTTTCACATCTGAAACCCATGATCGTATCGAAGGGAAGGATGGTCAATTAAGCTGGGAAGAAAGCCCTTATGGTTTAATCGCCACATTCGAACGATACGGGAAAAACGGTAATCGGGCGCACGGGTTGATCACCGGCGATGTATTGAAGCGTGGTGCTGTCGCCACAACCTATTCGCATGATAACCATAATCTTCTGGTGATAGGCCATAATAAGCAGGATATGATGATTGCCGCTAACGAAGTAATAAGGAAGCAAGGCGGTGTCTGCTGCGTCCACGATGGCAAGGTCCTATCGATGATTCCACTTCCGGTTGGAGGGATTCTTTCCGAAGAGCCGATGGACATCGTATCAAAGCAAGTTCAGCACCTGACAGATGCACTTAAATCGTTAGGCTACGAACATTATAATGTCATCATGTCATTAAGCACCTTATCGCTTCCTGTCAGCCCGGCTCTAAAAATAACCGACCATGGATTGATCAACGTGAACGAAGGGAAAACAGTCCCTCTCATGATGAGTGATGAAGCTTAAACCGAAAAGGGGATTATCCAATGGATAATCCCCTTTCTTAATGCATCAAATGTTAGCTGGATTTGTTTATTTTCATATAATTACCATTAGGGGAAAAATATGATAAAATAGAGGGACAACTGAGGATAGAGTGGTAGGTCACGCTTTGCTTTTCCATCTAATGATAGATTGGAAAGGAGGTGACCGCTTGATTCATTTCTTATTGAACTTGATTACAGATATGGGTAAAGAGATATTTGTTGCTGTAGCAACCAGTCTTATCCTGTCTATGTTCGCCAAGAAACGGAAAAAGAACCACTCATCCTCCCAAGATGGCAATGGTTCTTCTTCTGACGATTAATTAAGTTAGTTGTGACCAACCACTCTTGCTAGTTGTCAGCCTCATGTTAGCGCATGAGGCTGTTTTTAGTTTATGTCAATATAAGGATAACATACCCCGATTTTAAAGTAAATATTCAGACAATGAAAAGGGGAGTACCATGGGCTTGGCTGCATTTTTTTCTTAAATCTTTTAATGAAACTTTGGAAAACCGCAAAAATGAATTGACTATTTCTTACTAATATGGTATGTTAATTCCAATCTAAGAAAAGGTGTGGTGTTTTATGTCGGGAGTAGGTATCAACTAATTTAGTTGAATAAGGTATTTAATCACTGATTTGTCAGTGGATTACGTATGCCTTTTTTCACAGTGCAATTCTGCATTGTGAATACCTACCTTAAGACTGCTTCCTTTTCCATAATTCGTGTAACATGCAGGTGTTACGGCGAAAAGCATGGTGGGATTTGTCCTATCATGCTTTTTTGTGTACGCAGGTCTATTCGAGCTGCCCTATTTGTTATCGATTTCAGGCACTTATCCATGGATAAGGCCGATGCCCGCAGGAGCTTTCTACTCAAATGGCTTGTTCATTTGTAAAGGTAGGGGGACCATTGCGGGCATTTTTTGGATTCGGGAATTTTTTAATCACTCACTCATTCAAGGAGGATCATTAGATGAATACAATGACTTATGAAAAATTACAATATATCCAACTCAAGGAAATGGTTAAAAACCATTGCGTAAGCGGTTTAGGAAAAGCGTTATTGGATCGGCTTAAGCCGAGCGGCATCTTGAAGGTCGTTAAAAGTCGTTTGAACGAGACCACGGAGGCAAGGAACTTACTGAATGCGGAAAGCCATGTTCCCTTAAAGGGCATTTCACATATTGGCCTCCATATCGACAAACTGGAAAAAGGAATGATTTTGGAGCCGTCAGAGTTAGTGGCGATAGCAGACTTCTTAAGAGGCTGCAGGAATATTAAGAAATTCATGACCGATAAAGAGTTCTTTGCACCGACACTGCATTCCTACGCCCGATCCATGACTGAATTCAGGAGCATTGAAGAAGAAATCCAATTCACCATAAAGGGAAAGGCTGTCGTTTCCGAAGCAAGCAAGGACCTGAAACGGATCAGGAACCAAATCATCAAGACAGAAGGTAAAATAGAGGAACGGCTGAATAAGTTCTTGAAGAGCGGAGCCAATAAAGAGTTCATTCAGGAATTTTTCATCAGTAAAAAGGATGATCGCTACACCATCCCGATCAAAGCCTCCTATAAAAATCAAGTGGCCGGAACGATCGTGGAAGTATCCGCAAAAGGGGCTACCGTGTTCATTGAACCTGCCTCTGTTACGAAATTGAGTGTAGAATTGGCAAGCTTAAAGGCGGAGGAATCGATGGAAGAGTATCAACTTTTGGCCACATTATCCGGAACGGTTTTCGAACAGCTGAAACCGATCAAGATAAACATCGAGTTGATCAGTCAATATGACATGATCTTCGCAAAAGCCAAGTTCAGTAAAAGCATGGATGCCATCGAACCGAAAATCAATGATTACGGTTATATTAAATTAACGGGCTGTAAGCATCCACTATTGCCGCAAGACAGCGTACCTTTGGATTTTGAAATCGGTAAGGACTATCGCAGCTTGATTATCACAGGTCCTAATGCCGGGGGAAAAACTGTCGTCCTGAAAACGATCGGAATCCTTACATTGGCCGTCATGTCAGGACTGCATGTTGCCGGGAAAGAGGGGACGGAGCTTGCCGTCTTTGACCAGGTATTCGTCGATATCGGTGATAATCAAAGCATGGAAAATGCACTGAGCACGTTTTCATCGCATATGAAAAACATCTCGGAAATCATGGGGGCAATAACCAATAACTCCTTGCTGCTGTTCGATGAAATCGGGAGCGGAACGGAACCGAATGAAGGAGCCGCATTGGCGATTAGCATCCTTGAGGAATTTTATCAAAGGGGGTGCATAACCGTTGCGACGACCCATTATGGTGAAATCAAGCGCTACTCGGAAATACACAGTGATTTCATGAATGCCGCCATGCAATTCAACAGCGAAACACTTGAGCCAAAATACAAACTGTTGATCGGTCAATCCGGGGAAAGCAATGCCCTTTGGATAGCCAAAAAAATGAATGTCCGTGAAAAGGTTCTGCAAAAGGCAAAGCTCTATATCGAAAATAAAGACTACGATTTGGAGCGTGTCCAGGAAAGTAAAATCAAAAAAGCGAAGCCAGCGGCCGTTCCTAAAGAATCATCTTATGAATATGAAGTCGGCGACAAAGTGAAGGTTAGCGAACTGAATGGATACGCGATCGTTTATAAGAAAAAGGACTCCTTCAATAATGTCGTCGTACTTTTCGAAGATACCTTCAAGGAAGTTCATGCCAATAAGCTCGAGCTTGAAATAAAGGCCGTCGATTTATATCCTGAAGGCTATGATCTCGATTCTTTATTTGTCAGCTACAAAGAAAGGAAATTGAACCATGACTTAGAGCGGGGATCGAAAAAGGCGCTAAAGAACGTAGCAGCGGATATCCGGAAGAAGCTTGGTGAATAGACAGGGGGAATTTTGAACGGGAAAAACGGATGATTTATGAAATTGTAATAAAGTGGTTGTGATAACCGTGTTCCACAAAAAAAGTTAGACATTGGCAGGGTATGAGTTCTGTATGAACAGGGCTCATATTTTTTTGGCTTACATTCTCGTGTGGATATACCCTTTCTAAAAAGTAATACATAATATGAGCGTACTTTTGTTTAAAAAATGTAGGTTTAGAATTATAACAAGAAAAGATTTCGGCAGTATGATCATCGTTAGGTGAGGTAAAGAAGTTTGCGGTTTTTTGCAGCTTGAGTTACAATCAATTACAGATATTAAAAGTCTGTAATAGTTTTAATTATGAGGTGCATCAATGAAGTATTCAAAGGCAACCAATTATGCACTGCATACAATGGTGCATTTAACGATGGAACCAAAAGGTCATACGGTAAGCGTGGACCAGCTGGCGTGTTTGCAGGATTTGTCCCCGACGTACTTGTCGAAGATTTTGACGAAGCTTGTGAAGGCTGGATTAATTGAATCAGTGCCAGGGGCAAAAGGCGGCTACAGTATTTCACGCCGCGCGCAGGACATTTCGTTTCTGGATGTTATTGAAGCGGTGGAGGGTCAGTCGGTGCTTTTCAACTGTGCGTTTGACCATGAAGAAAGCGATTGTTTAATTGAGCGCGTGATGATCGAGGCGGAAGGCAACATGAAGAAAGAACTTGCTGGACGGACCATTCAGAGCATTGCGGAGCAGAGTAAGGAGATAAAAAAAGAAAAATAAATTTTTTTACACAAATTAAGGATATTAAGGGTCTCTAATAGATTTTATAAAAAAGGAGTGTTGCATGTGTTGGATTGTGTAATTATTGGCGGAGGACCTGCAGGACTGAATGCCGCATTGGTCATGGGGCGTGCTGGACGGAAAACAATTTTGTTTGATGAGGATAAACCCCGTAACCGGGTGACGCAGGAGTCGCACGGATTTATCACACAGGATGGCGTAAAGCCGTCAGAGTTCAAGAAGCGGGCAAGAACGGATGTCCAGAAATATCCGTCCGTCTCCCTTAAGAAGGAGCGGGTGGAGATTATTGAAAAAGCCAGCGGTGTGTTCCGGATTCAAACGAAAGGCGGAACGGATTACATGGCGAAAAAAGTGCTTCTCGCAACAGGTCTTCGGGATGTCTTGCCGGAGATTCCAGGCATTCAGAATGTATACGGAACGAGTGTTTTTGGCTGTCCATTTTGTGACGGCTGGGAAATGCGGAGCCAAGCATTGGCGGTGATTGCGGAAAATGAACGGGCTTTTCATATGGGAAAACTGCTGTCAAACTGGAGCGGTGATGTAATGGTGTTTACAAATGGATATCAGTTGCTTGTTGAGGAGAAGGATATCTTGGCTAGGCAGCACGTGACAGTCGTGGAAGAAAAGATTGAAGGTCTTGAATCGAAAGGAGGGCAGCTGACATCAATCCTTTTGCAAAACGGACGTGAAATCCAAAGGGAGGCAGGGATTGTGGTGACAGACTTGGTGCAGTCCGCTCCTTTTGCGGAACAGCTCGGCTGCGAAATCACTCCGAACGGCGGAATTAAAGTGGATTCATTTGGACGAACAACGGTTGAAGGGGTATATGCATGCGGAGATACATCACTCAGCACGCCTTCTCAGATAGTTATTGCGGCGGCGGAGGGCAATAAAGCGGCGGCAGGAGTCATCATGGATATAGTTGAAGCTGCCTTTCTTTTGGAGGCATAAAATCCTTTTTTAAAAGAAAGAGACCATTTGTAAAGGAGAATGAAGTATGACGGAAATCTGGGAATCAAGTTTTATAGAAAATCAAATGATGTGGGGACTTGAACCTTCAGACTCTGCAATCTTGACAAAGGATTTTTTCCTTGAAAAGAAAGTTAAGGATCTATTGATTCCTGGTATTGGTTATGGCAGAAATGCCAAGATTTTTACGGACAACGAAATACATGTAACAGGTATCGAAATTTCAAAAACAGCGATTGAATTGGCAAGGCAAAATGGGCTTGATCTTAATATTTTTCATGGTTCAGTAACCGATATGCCTTTTGATAACAAACTTTATGATGGTATATTTTGTTATGCCCTTATTCACTTATTGAATAATCGTGAGAGAGATAAGTTTATTAAAGATTGCTATAATCAGTTAAAGCCAAACGGATATATGATTTTCACCACTATTTCAAAGGAAGCCCCAATGTTTGGAAAGGGCAAACAACTGGGTAAAGACTATTTCGAGATAATGGAAGGGATAAAAATGTTTTTTTATGATTCCGACTCGATTAAACAAGAATTTGGGAATTATGGACTGATAGAGTTTTCAGAAATTATTGAGCCACATAAGAATATGGAAAATAAACCTCCATTTAAATTTATAATGGTAAAATGTCAAAAGGACTAGAATGACTTTATAAAAAGAGCATGTTTTGATCAATCATTTTTTCAACACATGCTCTTTTCTATTTGCTCTAAGTCCGCCGACAAAGTGAAGGCTGAGCTTGAATATAGGGCCAACGATTAAGCTTGGTGAATAGTACGATCATCAAAATGCAAAAAAGCCTCTTTAAAAGGCTTCAGTTATTAGATCTAAATAAAAAAGATGATTGGAATGGAAGGTACGAGACTCCTGCGGGAAGAGCGAGTCCAAGGGAGACCCCACAGGCGCAAGTGCGCCGAGGGCGGACCGCCCGCGGAAAGCGAGTGCCCTACGTTCCAATCAACGTCCAAATTTGTGCAAGCAAAAAAACTGTAGTCAAACTCGATTTTCATCGAGTTTGACTACAGTCTAAAGCCTCTCTAAATGAGAGGCTTTTTTGCGTTGTATTGCCAAAAGTCCACTTTATTGAATTCTTTTCCTTCTTTCATTATACAGATTGATCAATTCTGCATTTTGCTCATTCATCTTTTTCACATTCTTATTAATCGTTGCCAATTCCCAAAGTACAGCCAATCCAAAGATTAGCATAAGCGTTAGTAAATCCATTGTTGCCCTCCTATTGATGTTGTGTACCTTTAATTAAGTGTTTCTTCTCACTTGAATTCATTTTCTCAACCCGGAAAGGCAAGTTTTTTCTTTGAAAATAATTGTTTTGAATCAAAGCATATATCACTAAAAAAGTTCCGAGTAATTCGTAGGATGATAGTGATCCCCCTTGGCTGAAAACGATGGCTAACGTGGTGATTGGAACTAAATTGATAAATAGGATTCCATTGATCGGCGTTAAAAGTTTAATGCCTAAATTCCAGCTTAAAAGGGCTATGGCACCAGGGAAAATAATCATGAAAATCATCTCGCCATAAATGGATTGCATAACCTCTGCCGTAGGGACGGACAGGCCCATCGCCGTTGCGAGGAAGGTTATGATGGCTGATACGGCTGTTCCTAAAATGCATGTTAAAGTCGAATAGCGGAGTGTTGACCATCCGTTAAATTGGTTGCCGCCCATCGTATAAATAACCCACCCTATAACCCCGATAAGAATGAAAACGATAGGGATGATGCTATCTTTCAATAAAAATACGAATGATAAGCTTCCATTGGTAATGACAAGAATGGCCCCTATCAAGGCAAGGAACATGCTGGCGATGGTATACTTCATGGGTCTGGCACTTTTGAAAACCCACAAAATTAAAATTGAAATCATGGGCATTAATGATTCCATGATGGAAGCAACAATCACCCCGTTATGCCCCAGTAAATCTTGACCTGCGAAAATGAGAAAATTGTAGACAGTGAAAGCCATCGTCCCAAAAAACAATAATTTCTTTCCTTGCCCTTCCAGGCTAAAAGACTTCTTACCCTCTTTCATTAAAAGCAATATCCCTAAAATGACGCTAACAGCTAAATATCGCAAAAAAGCGAAATAAAAAGGATCAATATACATTAAAGCCCTTTCTGCAACTGGAAACATCGCTCCCCAAGAAATGCTGGCAGTCAAACATAAAAGTGCACCGATTAAAACTTGATTTTTTTTCATAAAAGCTTCCCCTCAAAAATAATGATTGATTTAATTCCTATACACACCTTATGATAAAGTCATTATCATGTAAAATGACTTAAAATGAATATAATCATCATTATTAATGATAGTTGAGAAAGGGGGGCACTTTTGTGGAAATGAGGGATTTGCAAATATTCCAGTGCGTCGCTAAATATGGCAGCGTAAGTAAGGCGGCTGTTGAGTTGAATTACGTCCAATCCAATGTAACGGCGAGGATTAAGCATTTAGAGCAGGAGTTACGGACGCCTTTATTCAATAGGCATAAACGTGGCATGTCACTAACTGCGGAGGCCAGAAAGATGCTGGAGTATGTAAACAAAATTTTGCTTGATGTAGAAGAACTCAAGCAAGTATTCCTGGATAGTGAAACACCTACAGGGATATTGAACATCGGTACAGTTGAAACGGTCAGCGATCTTCCCAAGATTCTAGCCTCCTATCATAAACAGTATCCAAATGTCGATTTATCCATAAAGGCGGGGTTAACGGAAGACTTAATCAAAGATGTCATTGAACACAGGCTGGATGGCGCTTTTGTTACAGGACCGATCAAACATCCGCTCATTCAGCCATACGATGTCTGTACAGAAAAACTTGTATTAGTTACAAGAAATGAAACATTTAACCTTGAAGAAATCATAACAGAACCATTTTTAGTATTCAGTCAGGGGTGTGGCTATCGCTCCAAACTGGAACAATGGCTGAGGGAAGAAGAGGTGATGCCCAAAAGGATCATGGAGTTCAATGTATTGGAAACGATCTTAACCAGCGTAACACTCGGCCTTGGCATTACCCTCGTACCACAATCGGCGGTAAATCACCTAACAGCCAATGAAAAAGTCCACGTGCATCCAATTCCGGAAGAATACCGCAATATCTCGACAGTCTTCATTCACCGTAAAGATGCTTATATGACAAACTCCATAAAAAGCTTTCTGCAAACGATTGAAGCTCATCATGAAGACCGATTCAAGCAAAATCCAGAAACAGCTCCTGAGGTGATATGAAGGGTGAGCAGCAAATCGCTTTGCATAGAATGATAGGGGATTGCTGAATAGGCTGCGAAACTATTCATATAAAGTAAAACATAAAAATGGCGAAACTGGGACAGCGATATAGCATGGTATGGCATTTATTATTGCTTCGGTTCCTTATGCTTGTCGTTTATTAATCATGTTACTTCTAGAAAGTATTTTGGGAATTATTTAGACACAAAGCCGACGATTTCGTTGGCTTTTTGTCATACATTCAAATGAGAGAAAAAATACCCTCCTATAGCTAAACTGGTAGTTTAGTTATCGAAAGACTGTATTACTTTTCATTAATTGGGAAAATATATAAATAAGAACAAAAAGGAGGGAACAGAGATGGAAGTAAATATGAGTGTTGAAGAAGTCGTGAATCAAATTTCCGACTTAGTAGAAAAAGAAGGGAAGCTACCTCGAAAGAAAGAGGTAAAGAAGTCAGATCCGGAGTTAATGAAGAATGCATTGTATTATTTTCCTAATTGGGATACTGCAGTAGAACATAGCATTGGATCTTAACCAAAACATATATTTTTCAATTAGTACATATAAGGCAAGGGAAGTAATGAAGGCCGCCAATTGGCGGCCTTTTGAACGTGCGATTCTTTACATTATCATACATTCAAGCACTCCTACTCAAACTATCTATTGAATGGTTTAGTTAAATAAAGATATAGACGCATCAAAGTGAATTTAATCTCATATTTTCTTTTTCGGAACGAGTGGAATATCGATCTTTTTAAGTCGATAAAGTCTGATATTTCAATGAAACGCAATGTAACTTTTTTCCATATGGGACCGTATAATAATTTGTTAAAACACAAGAAAAGAGGGTTCCAATGAAAAAGATATTGTTGATTTTGGCAGCCGTTTTTTTGGTAACAGGACTTAGTGCTTGTAAAGGAGTCCAGGAGGGAAATGAGGAATCTCCGCCAATTTCAGAAAAGCCAAATGATAATCCTAAGCAAACCGGCGGGCAAGATGAAGGTCCTTCAGGTGAATCGGTTGAAGACCCGACAAAAGGTCTGCCAAATACGAAAACGGATACGATCATATTGGAAGGTATGGAAGAACCATTCCAATTCACGCTTCATCATAGTCAGGCATTGGGATTCTCAACCTACATCGTGGATGACATGGTCGTTGAAGAGGCTAGTTCTGGTGAAGGAGATGCAATGATTGTTTTTGCGAATTTTGCAGGCAAGAGAAATGAGGATGCCAAAGTTCAGATTTTTTCCAAAAGTGAGGGTGCGAATGCGACAATAGAAGAAAAGAAGGAGTTTGCGAGGGAAGTTGTGATAAGCAACGGCTTTGAGATAAAACAGCGATCTGATAATTCGCCTAACCGATTTGATTGGTCTGAGGTGGAATTTGACATTAGTCAGAAGGGCAGTAATTACTCCATATTGGGTACAGTGTCCGTTTTTCAACATGGCGACCGTGTTTACTATGCGATCGTTCAATACCCGGAAGATTATGAAGAAGGCTTCATACCGCGGGTTGTAAAAATGTTTGATGATATCGTATGGTATGAAGCAACTTGATCAATGAGTATCCGAAATTGGGTACACCATTTTAACAGTGAGTGGTAATATATTTGTCAGGTAAGGAATCCTGTTGAAAGGTAGGGAGATAGTTGGTCTACAGTCTGGGCAGCTCTTTTGCTGCTCTTTTTTGTATGATAGGATTGTCTGCTTTATTCGATCTAGAAGGATAAATGATTGGGTTAGAGAATAATTAGTGATAGGTTTTCGAAAAACGAATTTGATAGAAAATAGGTGAAGCAAGTGGAGTTGGATACATTATATAAGACATATCGACCTTTTCTTTTTTCCATCGCATACCGGATGCTCGGATCGGTTACAGATGCAGAAGATATCGTTCATGATTTATTCCTGCAGCTTAAGCTTGATACCGACGAAATTAAGGACATGAAAGCATATCTTGCGAAAATGACGACAAATCGCTGTCTGAATTTTTTAAAATCAGCCCGTAAGAGAAGAGAGGTTTACACAGGTCCTTGGCTGCCAGAACCTCGGGTAAACGAAACAGATCAGCCTCTAGATAAGGTCGTAACGGATGAAACGGTTGCATATGCCTTCCTCGTTTTGCTGGAACAGCTTTCACCTGTTGAAAGAGCGGTTTTCGTGCTTAGGGAAGCATTCACTTACAGCTATGAAGATATCGCCGAGATGCTGGAAAAGAATGAAGTGAACTGCAGAAAGATCTACAGCCGGGCTAAGCGGAAATTACAGAATGATAGGCCCGTCCATCCGGAGGATACGAAACATGTCGATCTTTTGGCAAAAAAATTCATAAAAGCATCTGCGACAGGAAACTTTGAGGAGTTTTTGGATCTTCTTACAGAAGATGTTGTCCTTGTTACTGACGGCGGAGGTAAAGTGCTTTCTGCATTAAACCCAATTGTAACCAGACAGCGCGTATCCGCCTTTCTTAAAGGCGTTTCCGCTAAAGGAGGCTTCATAGGAGAACTTCTTCCGGTGATGGTCAATGGCCAGGAAGGAATTTTGCAAATGAAAGAAGGAAAGCCTACCAAAGTCATCTGCTTTGAATTAGAACCAAAACAAAAAAATATCCGCAAAATCTTCATTGTCACCAATCCCGATAAATTAAATCATATCCCTGTTATAGATTGAGGGGTCTTTTTTTGGATGTCACAAATCAAACCTCTATTTTGTCTTATAAGTGGAACCTAAAAAGATTTAATGGAGGAGATAGACATGGAACAACGGATTAACTACATGAAGACAAATCGTGAAGTGGTCAAATTAATGATGGGTTTGGAGGAGTACAAGAAAACAACGGAAATCGATAGCACATTAATCGAATTGATAAAAATTCGCGCTTCCCAAATCAATGGCTGTGCGTACTGCTTGGATATGCATACAAAGGATGCCCGGGCAATGGGTGAAACGGAACAAAGAATTTACTGTTTGAGTGCTTGGCGTGAAACACCATTCTATTCTGATTCGGAAAGGGCAGCGCTGGAATTGACGGAAGCGGTCACGGCCATTTCCGCAAACGGTGTACCTGATGAACTGTATGAGAGGGTCCGCCTTCATTTTGATGAAAAGCAATATATCGATCTCGTTACCATAATCATCACCATCAATGGCTGGAACCGATTGGCCATTTCAGCCCAAAACATACCAGGGCACTATAAGCCTGTAATGGAAAAATAATGTCGTTATCAAAACCCCTTGTATGATTACAAGGGGTTTTAATTGTAAACACGTGGCTTTTAAATTATTTTTCTTTTTTATAAAAGCGTTCACCTGTGTCAGGATTATAATACACCCTTGTTTTTTCTCCTGTCACAGGGTCTATATTTATTTCATCTGTCGATTGAAATCCATCAGGAACTTTTACACCGTGATTGCGTTTAAACCGTTTATCATAGATAAAGTATCCAAGTAAAATGCATAAGATAACTATAATAATTTGTAATATATAGTACCCTATGATGAATTTCATTATATTTTCTCCACAATGACGGCGGTTCCATATGCAACGATTTCGCTCATATTCGTACCGATTTCCCCAGAATCATATCTCATCATTATAATTGCGTTTGCACCCATTTCATTGGCATTTTTTATCATACGGTCCATAGCTTCTTTTCTTGAATCTTCAAGCATCGCTGTATATTGCTTGATCTCTCCGCCTACCAGGGACTTTAACCCTGCCATGATATCGCCGCCAATCCCTCTGCTTCTTACAATTAGACCGAAGGCAGGCCCTTTTACCTCTACAATTTTGTATCCTTCAATTTTTTCTGTGGTAACTACCAACACATTAATCGCCTCCGACTTATTTACTTTATTATGAAATTTTCCTGAACTGAAAGCCTAAACAAATTAGCTTAAATATTATATGTAGTTCCTTTTTTATCAAGCGCAATAATCATTCCTTTAAATTTTAACATAATATAAGCTTTACCCCTCTTAACAATGGTTATATGTGTGTAGATTTATGATGCTCATTGCACACATTCAAAATGAATTTCGCTTATTATTTCTAAAAATACTATAAATTGCGGTTTTCCATCTTCACTTCATGAAGAATTTCATGCAATTTATTTTCATAACAAGCTGATTAATTGTGATCTGGAGGCCACGTCTAATTCTTCAAACAGTTTATTTATTTGGTTACGAACTGTAGAAACGCTAATATGCAGATTATCAGCTATTTCTTTATCTTTGAGACCTTGCGTTATATTCTGGATGATCCGCAAATCAACATTATTTTGCGATTCCTGGTGAATAAAGACAATCTATCTGTTTTTATTATTTCTTCAATTAATAATTTCTCACGGTTGACATGTAACTCGTAGGAGATTTGATTAGCGAGCATTTCAGAAATCATTTTGAAATTTTCACTTAATTCCTTATTTTTAATTTCATGGAAGGGGGAAGATATAACACTAAAATCCTTTCCGGAAATTTGATTTTGCTCGAGAAAGGCAAAATTAGCTCAGGAGAATTTCTTATATTGGTCATCATATTTACGATAGGAGGTTCGATACTTAATGTACCTGCGCTGCTAGTCAATTTGGCAAAGCAGGATGCCTGGATTTCCTATATAATAACTACTCTCGTCAGTTGTCCGATTCCTTGAAAAACGACTCGGATAAAATGATTTCTTTCTATTGAAAAAGCCTTGGTATTTATAGGCTTTTTTTAGATTGAATCATATTCTAGCTTTTTCTCCGATATGGTCCCTCATTTTTTCCATGTTCTTGAAATCGTAAAAACAAAATTCGACAAGGATTTCATGGCTGGTGTAAGATGAATGAAAAAGCCAGAAAAGGGATGAATGCTTTGGTTGATTTATTACCGTCGCTGTTTGAAAAAGTGGGGATCATCGTGATTGCTGCCTTCCTGCTTTCTTATATGAAACCCTTTCGGCAAATGATAGGCCATGAACATGAAATGTCGAAGAAAATCATGCTTATCGCACTTTTTGGAACATTCGGCATCATAAGTAACTATACAGGAATCGAAATCGGAAACCATGCCATGCCGGAGGGTGATTGGCATGCTGAGATTGCTCCCGATAACGCGATTGCCAACACAAGAATTATGGGCGTGGCTATCGGCGGTCTGCTGGGAGGACCTTTTGTTGGGTTGGGAGTAGGTTTGATTGCGGGGCTTCACCGTTATTTTCTCGGGGGCTTTACGGCGGGGGCTTGTGCGGTCGCTGCAATTTTGGCTGGGGTTTTATCGGGTCTTTTGGGGAAAAGGCGGCGAAAGCATGGGACGATCACCCCTTGGTTTGCCCTGCCCATTTGCATGGCATTGGAAGCGGTCCAAATGGGCATCATCCTGGTGACGGCCAAACCCTTTGAAAGGGCGTGGGAGCTCGTACAAGTAATCGGGATTCCCATGATCATTATCAATGGATTCGGGACTTTACTTTTCATGCTCATCATTCAGTCGATCACAAGGGACGAAGCACGGACTCGGGCCGTACAAACCAATCTTGCGTTCCTGATTGCGGATCAGACTTTGCCCTTTTTCCGGCAAGGTCTGAATCAAACTTCATGCAAGAGAATAGCCCAAATCATCTTGGGGCTGACTGAAGCTGATGCCGTGGCCATTACCAATGAGCATAGCGTGCTTGCACATGTTGGAGCTGCGTCAGATCACCATGTCCCTAAGGTGGGGATAGCGACAGGCTTAACGAAACAAGCCCTTGAACAAGGGAAAATCATCGTGGCCAAAACAAAAAAGGACATTTATTGCTTTCATGATCAATGTCCATTGCAAGCGGCCGTAGTCCTGCCGTTGCAGGTCCAACAGAAAACGGTCGGGACTTTGAAGATGTATTTCAAGCATCCGGATAAATTAAGCCAAGTGGAACAAGAGTTAGCTGAAGGATTGGCCAAACTATTCTCCACTCAATTGGAACTGGCAAAAGCGGAAATGCAAACGAAATTATTGAAAGATGCTGAAATTAAGGCATTGCAGGCACAGGTCCATCCTCATTTTTTATTCAATGCAATCAATACGATATCCGTTCTATGCCGGACGGATGTCGAGAAGGCAAGAAGTTTATTGCAGGAGCTCAGTGCCTTCTTTCGTTCTAATTTACAAGGGGCCCGCCAAATACTGGTGCCGCTAGAAAAGGAATTAGAGCATGTTAACGCATATTTATCACTGGAGCAGGCTCGTTTTCCAGATAAATATCATATCGATTATCGCATTGAGCCAAGGCTTAAGGAAGTTCTCATCCCTCCATTCACATTGCAGCCACTTGTTGAGAATGCTGTACACCATGCATTTCCACATGTGAAAAACAAAGGTCAAATCATCATCCGCGCATACTTTAAAGACGATGCGATGCACATTGTTGTGGAGGATGACGGAAAAGGGATTCCGGGCGGGAGAATAGATGAATTGGGCAAGCATGCTGTAGAATCGGCTAAGGGAACAGGAACGGCCCTTCATAATATCAGTGAACGGCTGGAAGGGATCTATAAAGGTCAGGCCAGTCTCTCGATCGAAAGTGAAGCGGGACACGGAACCAAAGTGAACATATCAATACCACTCAACGAGAAAGGAGTATGGCAACGATGATGAAAGCATTTATCGTAGAGGATGAACCACTGGCTAGAGATGAATTGAAATATCTATTGAAGAGAAGCAGGCAAGTTGAGGTCGTGGGTGAAGCCGAGGGGATAGAAGATGCCATGAGGGATATCTCCCGCCTTAAACCTGAACTTGTCTTTTTGGACATTGAGCTTGCAGATGGCAATGGTTTGCAGTTGGCTAAGCAATTGGCGGAACTTGACCCCGCACCTTCGCTCATTTTTGCGACCGCTTATGATGAGTTTGCCCTCCAAGCCTTCGAGTTATATGCATTTGATTATTTATTGAAGCCCTTTAATGAAAAAAGGATACGTCAAACATTGGATAAGCTCATGAAGCAGCGTCAAATCGGGAAAGAAGAATCCGGATCAGCAGCTCCCGCCAGCCGAATGGCGGTGGAACAGACAGGTAAATTGGCTGTAGAAATAGATGATCGGATTGTTTTGATCGACCGGGATCATATTTTGTTCATAGGTCTCGTGGAAGGAAAGACGGTCATTAAAACCGGGAAAAATGAATATAAAATCGGCGACCCTCTCATCGTGCTTGAAAAGAAGCTCGATAAGCACTCATTTTTACGGGTGCATCGCGGTTTTATCGTGAATGTCATCCATATATCCGAAATACAGCCTTGGTTCAACTCGACTTATAATCTCATTATGAGTGACGGATCAAACATCCCGGTAAGCCGGACGTATGTGAAGGAGCTAAAGCAGCTGATCGGTTTTTAAAAATTTTCATAATTCTGCATTTTATCTTCGTCATAATGCAGTCCATCCCTCGATATCTGCATTATAACTTGAAAACCCATTGAATTCGCTTTCATTGTGATATCATTTTTTACGATGTAAGTAATAGAGGGGGTTCAAATATGAATGCGGTTACAATTGTCATAGGCTCCATTTGTATATTAATGATTGCCTACCGTTTATACGGGACATTCATAGCACTCAAAGTATTAAAACTTGATGATTCCAAGCCGACTCCGGCCCATAAATTAGAAGATGGAAAAGATTATGTTCCAACAAATAAATGGGTGGCATTCGGCCACCATTTTGCAGCCATTGCAGCGGCTGGTCCTTTGGTGGGACCGATCCTTGCTGCACAATTCGGGTATTTGCCAAGTTTATTATGGCTACTGATCGGGGCTGTAATCGGGGGAGCCGTCCATGATGCCGTCGTGCTTTTCGCGTCGATGCGTAAAGACGGCAAATCCCTTTCGGAAGTTGCGAAAGAAGAACTTGGACCTGTAGCAGGCTTCTGTACAGGGCTCGCGATGCTTTTTATCATCACGATCACGATGGCAGGACTTTCAATGGTCGTTCTGCATGCTCTGGAATACAATCCATGGGGGACATTCGCTGTCGGGATCACCATTCCAATCGCCATGGGTGTAGGGCTTTACCATAAAAAAACCGGCAACCTGAAAGGGGCGACCATCGTCGGGTTCGGGCTCATCATGGCCGCAATTTTACTTGGGCCGAACATTCAAGGAACGGCACTTGGCGACTTATTGACACTTGAGGCGAGCACACTTGCCATCATTTTGCCGATCTATGCTTTCTTCGCTGCCGCCTTGCCTGTTTGGCTGCTGCTGGCACCTCGTGATTACCTGAGTACATTTATGAAAATCGGTGTATTTGCCGCATTGATTATCGGCGTTTTCGTAGTGAATCCAGAAATCCAGTTTCCTGCGTTTACCGAATTCATTAATGGCGGGGGCCCGATTGTAGCCGGTCCTGTTTGGCCATTCATTTCAATCACCATCGCCTGTGGCGCGATTTCAGGATTCCATGCATTTGTCGGATCCGGTACAACTCCAAAAATGTTAAACCGTTGGAGTGATATCAAATCCGTTGGTTTTGGAGCGATGCTTGTGGAATGTGTCGTTGCCATCATGGCATTGATTGCTGCGGTTTCACTGCAGCCAGGAGATTATTTTGCGATTAACTCCACACCTGAAGTATTTCAAACATTAGGTATGGAAACCGTACACCTTGACGAACTCAGTGAAGAAATCGGCATTAATCTGGAGGGACGGACAGGCGGGGCAGTTACACTTGCTGTCGGCATGACCTATATTTTCACCGAAATCCCCTTCTTTGACAAACTGGCTTCGTTTTTCTTCCAATTCGTCATCATGTTCGAGGCGGTGTTCATATTAACTGCCATCGATTCAGGGACACGTGTTGCCCGTTACTTAATCCAGGACTTCTTCGGGGAGTTCTATAAACCATTAAAACGAGTCGACTGGCTGCCGGGGAACATCTTTGCCAGCGCATTAGCCTGCTTTATCTGGGGATATCTGCTTTACTCTGGGGACATCGGTTCGATCTGGGCACTTTTTGGCGTATCCAACCAGCTCATGGCTTCGATTGGACTCATAATCGGTGCGACCGTCGTACTGAAAATCGCAGACAAACGCTGGTATATCTGGACATGCCTCGTACCCCTTGCCTACTTATATGTAACAGTCAATGTAGCAGGGTACTGGATGGTGAAAAACGTATACCTGAACCCGGACTCTGCAGGATTCAGCATCTTGAACGGAATATTATCGATCACCATGTTAATCCTGGGCTTGATCATCCTGGTTGCCGCCTTGAAAAAATGGCGGGAGCTTTGGAAAATCCCTCAAGCAGAACTATTGAAAAGATCCGCATAAGCATATAAAAAATCCGGGTGGAAACTGCCCGGATTTTTGTACGTCATGACGCCAGCAATTAAAATCAAGACACCAAAACCTTAAAAAGGAAAGTATCAATAACCCCAACTTTGTTAATGATAGCAAATGAGGAGGTGTGATAAGATGGCAAAAGATGTTCTATGTGAAGTGAATAATTGTAAATATTGGGATTCTGGAAACAAATGCAGCGCAGATGCTATTTATGTTGTCAGCCATAAAGGGAACCAAGCATCAAATAGCAAAGAAACGGATTGCAAAACATTTGATCCAGAAATTTAAAACATCGGGGGTAACCATCAACTGGTTGCCCTCTTTCATTTTATTATTGATAATAAAAATCATTTTCATTCAAGAATATAGAAATTCATTTTATTTTTCTTCATGAAAAGGATATTTGGGTGACAATATCGTGAGTTTGAGCGATTTATTCGTGATTTTGGCAGATATAAACTGAGTTTGATCGATAAAATCAAAAATTTGATCGATATCCACGAGAATTCGTGCGATAACCCCGTGAATTCGCCATTTACTCGTGAGTTTGAGCAGTTTACTCGTGAGTTTAGGCAGTTTACTCGTGAGTTTGAGCCGTTTACTCGTGAGTTTGAGCCGTTTACTCGTGAGTTTGAGCCGTTTACTCGTGAGTTTGAGCAGTTTACTCGTGAATTTGCACTATTTACTCGTGAGTTTGATTGATTACTTTTGAAAGGGTCAGCCCGTCACCGATTGGGATTAGCATTGATTCCAGTTGAGGATGTTTGGCCACGGTTTCATTGAATGCCTTCATAAAGGCAGTGTGACGTTTAGGTTCAGCATCCGGATCTGCGACACTGCCCCTTGCAAGTACGTTATCCATGACGATTAAAGCGCCTGGCTCTGCGAGTTTAATGCAATATTGCAGGTAATTTTCATAATTGTCCTTGTCAGCATCTATAAAGAAGAAATCAAATTTCTTGTTATCATGAGCGAGTTTTTCAAGGCTTTGCAGGGCTGCTCCGGTCATATAGGATACTTGATCGCCAAAGCCAGCTTTGGTTAGATTGCGATAAGCTAATTTTGCGTATTCCTCCTGTAATTCAAGGGAGGTTAATGTACCTTCGTTGCCGAAACCCCTGGCAAGGCAGATCCCGCTATAGCCTCCAAGAGCGCCTATTTCCAACACATTTTTAGCTCCTGAAATGGATATGAGCATGGTAAGAAGTTTTCCAGATGAGGGAGAAACCGATATGGACGGCATTCCGTTTTCTTGTATGGACGCAATGACTTCTTCCAAAAGATCATCTTCAGTATAAAATAATGAATCGATATAACTGTTAATTTGTTTCATTCATTTCCATTCCTTTCTCATTGGAAGTTTCCTTTTCTTCACTGCCCTTTTCGGCTGCTTCTTCATTTTCTTGTATTTCAAATAATTGAATGAATTCGTTGATTAACATATCAATCGCTTTTAATTCACCGACTAAGATTTTATGTAGTCGTTAGTTTAGCATAGATGATAAAGAACAGTGTTAATTCGGCTATTATCACAATATTCGGTACACCGACAAACAAATTAAAAATAAAAAAGACGGCTAAAATCCCTAAAAATAACCCTAAATGATATATTTGCAACCGCTGGTGCTTATGTCTATATTGGTGGAAAACAAACGTTGCTGACATGAAATAGAGCAATACGGAACCAAAAACAAAATAGAGGATAAATGAATAATGGACCTCATGTAAAAACAATAACCTGATGGCTGCTGCAATCATGCTTATAGACATTAAAATAAACAGATGACCGTAAATGATGATTTGGCCGGAAGATTGTACAGACTTGTCGACTTTCTTGTCCATATTATCGAAATATTGCCACCACATGGCTATTATCAGGGCAAATGAAATGATGGAAAAGGCTATCGAATCCCAATTTCCTTGTTTAGGTTGAATGACCGCAAGCGTGCTTACAAGAGCTTCCCCAAAGAGAATGATGGTAAATAGGCCAAAGCGCTCCAACAGGTGGGCCGTATTTGTAGGAACCTTTTCCAAGCACTTTCTTCCAAGGATCGGGACAATGATATCGACCAGGATGCCCAAATACAACACAGCATACCGAAGCCAAGAATCAAAAAGGACGGACAATATTGAAATGGCGATTCCAATCCAAAAATACCTTCCCAAAAAGAGTGCTGCCTTTTTTCGAAATCCCTCTTCTATCCGCTGTACAACGAGATATTGGATAGCAGTAACGGCTCTTAAACCAATATAACCAATTAAAAAAGAAAGGTAATAAGGATCAAAATCTGCAGATAGGCTTGATGTCATGATCAGAACAAAAAACATTTGCAATATCAAAAATAGCCGTTGATGAAATACATCCTTTCCAAACCGGTTAATAAATATGGTTTGCCCTACCCAAGCCCACCAGATAGGAATAAAAATCAGCACGAACTTTAATAAATACTCTGGATGGATATATCCATCTTCAACATGCAGTAAAACATGAGTTGCGCCCGCAACGGCCGCCACAAATAACAAATCATAAAAGAGCTCTAACCATGTAACTTTCTTTTCATCCATTTCTGTACTCCTCCCAACGCCTTATAGGTTATAGTATGTTGGAAACATTCAGAAAATGGAAGGGGTCCAATATAACTTTGAGGTAAGATATGAAGTTCTTTTTTCCCAATATTAAGTTAAGCCAAATTTAGTACATACAAGCTTGTAATCAGGAGTAACGTCGCTTTTTTACTTTTGGTATATTGTGGTGCCGCATGAGATAAACAGGGAGGGAAGTAGATGACCCGAACCATCGGTCTTATTTGCGGCAGTTTACGGGAAAATTCTTATAATTGAATCATTGCTCAATCATTGATAGATATGGTTGATTCGGATCATTTAAATCCGCCATCCAGGACGTCGACGTATTTATCGTAAGTCCTGAGTACGATTCTGGAATGCCAGACGTATTAAAAAATACATTGGACTGGGCATCAAGACCTCATGAGTCCGCCGTTCTTACCAAAAAATCAGTTGGCCTTGGCAGACAGTCGGCGGAAAGGGAGCGGATTTCTGAAATCAAGCTACTTCTTCTTGGGTTTTGTAAAATATGAACGTTGATTTCCCTTTCATTTTGATTAGATGAAGCCCTTTAAAACGCTCATTCCACCCCCTCAACTTTCATCCCCGAATCCGCTTTATACCTTGTCCTCATGACCTCACTTGCCTCCAAACTGCATATGTACAAACCTTCCAAATATAGCCTGTATTGAAAACTGATTACATGCAGTATTGTGCACAAATGTTTAAAGAGTATATTATTGTGCAGTAACCATGACAACATTCGGACTGAGAAACGCTACATTTTTAATAAGAAGTGAGATATCGTAGAAGCAGGGAGAGGGATTGAGAATGTTTTTAGATGAAAGAAGCGCCAATTTACTAAAACTATTACAGCATTCGCCCATTTCAAAAATGAAAGAACTTGAAGCCCAAACAGGTCTGACGAGAAGGCAGATTCAATATGGATTGAGCAAAGCGAATGACTGGCTCCAATTTCATGGATATCAACCGATTCAATATAATCGTGAAATGGGCTACTCCTTTTCTGAAACAATCAGGGATGAAGAATTGAATGTAAAACTGACAAAACGCAATTATATATTTTCAGAGACAGATAGGGAAAAGGTTTTTTACCTTATGATCCTGTTAAGCCAAGAAGAATTATCCGTCTATCATTTCCAGACGATCACCGGGGTTTCGCGAAATACGGTGCTGAAGGATTTAAAAAGACTTAAAGAGAAAAACAGAGACTTATCGCTCAAGATCCAGTATTCCAAACAAGATGGCTACGTGGTGATTGGGGACAGCCGAACAAAGAGATATATCATTGAACGTCTCGTGCATGATGTACTGAACAGTCCCAATAGTGAATGGATCATGGAGTGCATATGGGGAAATCATGAAAAGCAAATCGGCTCGATCCGGTTACAGCTTGAAAGGGCCGAACGTAAATTGGGCATCACCTTTACGGATGAACGGCTTCATGAACTGAGCTATTTATTTCTATGTACAGATCAGCTCATAGGAAAAGGGGAAGAGTTACAGGCCGACCAGAGCTGGACGCCGTTTGTTGCGACGGAAGAATACAAACTGGTCGAGGAGATGACCGGGACGGATGCCTTTCAATCAGTATGGAGCGAAACGGAAAACTTATATGCAGCCTTACATTTATTGAGCATGAATCGAACGAAGGATATTTCCCCTCTTAAGGATGATGAAGTCATTCAACACCTTTTGCAGGAAATCGTGGAAGAGTTCGAGAGGCTGGCATTTGTTCACCTGAAAGACAAAGAGCAGCTATGCCAGCAATTATACGTTCATTTTAAACCGGCATATTATCGCCTGCGGTATGGTCTCCCGCAAATGAATCCGATGACGGGACGAGTGCAGAAGGTATATCCCGAACTGCATCATTTGACAAAAAAATCCCTGTGGGTGTTGGAGAAAGAGGTTGGCTGTCCAGTATCGGAAGAAGAAGTGGCCTATTTCACGATTTATTTTGGCGGATGGCTGCGCAGGCAAGGCACTACATTGGATGATCGAAAACGGGCGATTGTCGTATGCCCGAATGGTATCGGCATCAGCAATATCCTCATTTATACATTAAGGGAGTTATTTCCTGATATTTTGTTCCTGGATGTTTTGTCCGTTAGAAATGCGGCTGAATACCCGCTGTCGTACGATCTTGTTTTCTCGACCGTGCATATGAGAACAAAAGCGGCATTATTCGTTGTACCGCCGATTTTGGAAATGCAGGACAAACATACATTGCGCCAGCAGGTCATGCAGGAATTATATGGATATTCGACGGATAGTGTGGATGTTGCAGCTTTATTAAAGATCATTTCCAAGTATGCAACCATCCATGAACAGGATCAGCTTGAAAAGGCTTTGAAGTCGAATGTGTATACCCATACACCAAAAATAACCCAATTTTCTTTAAAGGAGGCAGAGAAGCCCGTGTTAGAAGAACTGCTCAATATGCAAACGATCCAATTACAGCAGCAAGTTTCCGATTGGAAAGAAGCGATTCAAGTCGCGGCCAAGCCTCTCGTGGACTTAGGTACCGTCGAAGAACGATATGTGGATGCCATGATCGAGGCCATAGAAACGAATGGACCATATGTAGTGATAACGCCTGGAGTGGCGATTCCCCATGCACGCCCGGAGCAGGGGGTCAGGTCTTTATCCATGAGTCTGCTGAAATTGGACGAAGCCGTGGACTTTGCTCCGGATAAACCGGTTCGCCTGATTATCATTTTGGCGGCCGTAGATATCGATTCGCATCTGCGGGCATTGATCCAGCTCACTCAATTATTGAATGATCCGGCCAATATAGAAGAAATAGTAAGCACTTCAGATAAATCGGTCCTTATGGAGTACGTTCATAAATATTCGAAGGAGGAAGCGGAATGAAAATCATGGTAGTATGCGGAAACGGATTGGGAAGCAGCTTCATCATGGAGATGAATGTGAAGAAAGCATTGACGGAAATGGGGAAGACGGCCGAGGTGGATCATACGGATCTGGCATCCGCAAAAACGGTTCAAGCTGACATTTTCCTGGGGGCAGCGGATATTGTTGGCCAGCTGGATGATGGAACCCGGACGATCGTCACACTGGAGAACATGATGAGCATCCCTGAAATCAAATCTAAATTGGAAATGCATGTAGGATAAAAAGGAGAGATGGATATGAAGAAAATCATGGTAGTGTGCGGTAATGGATTGGGAAGCAGCTTCATCATGGAGATGAATGTGAAGAAAGCATTGACGGAAATGGGGAAGACAGCCGAGGTGGATCATACGGATCTGGCATCCGCAAAAACGGTTCAGGCTGATATTTTCCTGGGAGCGGCGGATATTGTCGGTCAGCTGGATGATGGAACCCGGACGATCGTCACACTGGAAAACATGATGAGCATTCCTGAAATCACATCGAAATTAACTTCACATCTATAAGAAGAAAACATAAAGAAGAGGGGGAGAGGCAATGCTGGAACTTATCATGAATGACATCTTGGGTACACCTTCCATACTTGTGGGGCTGTTTGCCCTCATTGGACTGCTGTTACAGCGGAAATCCAGTGCGGATGTCGTATCCGGAACGCTAAAAACCGTCATGGGCTTCATTATCATCGGAGCGGGAGCGGCAGTGCTCATTGGCGCCCTTGATATATTCAGTAAAATGTTCGATCATGCATTCAACGTACAAGGCGTCATACCGAATAACGAAGCCATTGTCGCAGCCGCCCAAAGTGATTTTGGGACTTCGACTGCACTTATCATGGTATTTGGGATGGTTGTCAATGTTTTGCTTGCTCGTTTCACGCGATTTAAATATATATTTTTAACGGGACACCATACCTTATTCATGGCTTGTTTACTTGCAGTCACCCTATCCGTCGGCGGGCTCAGCGGATTTCCGCTTATCTTGGTCGGCTCCATCTTATTAGGAGTATGCATGGTGTTGTTCCCAGCCCTCCTTCAGCCATACGTACGGAAGATTACCGGCAGCGATGATTTTGCCATCGGCCATTTTGGGACTATCGGATATTTCGTATCCGCGAATGTGGGAAAATGGTTTGGAAATAAGGAAAAAACAACAGAACAAATCAAGGTTCCCAAGTCTTTAGGATTCCTGAGGGACACATCGGTCGCTGTATCGCTTACGATGACGATGTTCTTCGTGATCGTCGCATTGTTTGCCGGGCAGAACTATATCGAAACGGAATTATCGGGCGGTTCGAACTTCATCGTATTCTCTTTCATCCAGGCGATAACATTTGCTGCGGGAGTCTACATCATCCTTGCAGGAGTACGGATGTTAATTGCTGAAATCGTCCCTGCATTCAAAGGGATTGCCGATAAAGTGGCGCCGAATACAAAACCTGCATTGGACTGTCCGACCATCTTTCCATTCGCTCCAAATGCAGTGATCATCGGGTTTCTATTCAGTTTCCTGGCTGGACTACTATCTATGTTCCTCCTTCCGGCACTTGGATTGAAAGTAATCGTTCCTGGGCTCGTACCGCATTTCTTCACCGGAGCTGCAGCAGGTGTTTTCGGAAATGCCACGGGAGGCAGACGCGGAGCGATGCTTGGATCGTTTGCCAACGGACTCATCATCAGTTTCCTGCCGGCAATACTCTTGGTCTTCTTGGGGGATGTAGGGTTTGAAGGCACCACATTTGGTGATTCGGACTTCGGTGTGGTAGGTCTCTTGATCCTGAGTGTCATGAAACTTTTAGGATTATCCTAAACTGTTATACTAATAAGGTACAGAAGTAAAAATATATGAATGAAACCAACAGCCTAAGATCTTATAGATAATGGGCTGTTGGCATTTTAACATCATTCTGATTTTTGAGGTGATTGGCATGGCCAACAAAGCAATTGTGCTTGATTTGGATGGCACGACATTGAACGAAAGAAATACTGTGAATGAGACGCTGGAACAATACATAGGCGAACTTAGGGAAAGCGGTAAGCTGATTTTCATTGCAACAGGAAGAACGCTGGAAGAGGTGAGGGACGTTTTGCCGGCCGGCATGGAGGCCGACGGAATGGTGACCGCCAATGGAATGTCCGTATTCATCGGAAAGGAACAGATTGTCGAGCACGCCCTGTCGACGGAACTTGTCGAAGAATTGGTCGCCAAAGCAGGAGCGGAAGAGATTTTTTACGAAGTTCATCCGAACGAAGGAACACGGATGGCATTGCTTAAAGATAAAGACTATATGGTTAAACAAGGTTTGAAACCAAAACCTGGAACAGTCGATGAAAATGAATGGCTATCAAGACAGGACGCAGTCGAAGACAAGATAAGATGGTCAGAACAACTGGATATAAAGAGCGTCGCCAAAATCTACTTTTTCAGCAATGAAATGAATACGATTCGAAAATGGAAAGCGGAGTTGGGGAAAATCAAGCAGTACAATGCCTTTACCACAGCTTCCTCCACCCATCATAATGTAGAAGTGACCGTGGAAGGCATCACAAAAGCAACAGGCGTTCAACTGCTGCTGAAACATTTTCAGCTAGCACCCGAAGAGATCCTGGCAGTAGGCGATGGCGAAAATGACCTCCCGCTATTTAAACTCGCCGGACATTGCGTTGCCATGAAAAACGCCACTGACCTTGTCAAAGAACAAGCCGATGAAGTGACGGAGTATTCATATCGAGAAGATGGACTGTATCGCTTTTTAAAGGCAAAGTTTCACTAAAATATTCTGGAAGGCAAAGAAGATCCAATCTTGCTTATGAAATTTGAACGTGGATTGGAACGTAGGGCACTCGCTTTCCGGGCGGTCCGGGAGCCTCCTCGGCGCACTTGCGCCTGTGGGGTCTCCCTTGGACGCGTATTCCCGCAGGAGTCTCGTACCTTCCGTTCCAATCAACTGGATTGTTTTTTAAGTCTGGTCTCATCCCGAACCATGATTTTAAAACAAAACTAGATTATCCCTATTGGTTTTTATTGTTTTATGGAACCCTCATTATTGAAGAAATTTGCGACACTCCTGCCGAATAACTGGCTAGCCGAGACCCCACAGACGCTTGCTTTGATGCGGCTTGGCAGACAGTCGGCGGAAAGGGAGCGGATTTCTGAAATCAACGCCGAACGTTTTTAGGTCCAGTCCTAATCGGCATCTTGATTGAAGTGTTTTCAAGATCCACAGGTTACCTGATCATGGGGGCATTATCAATTGCTTCAACCATTCTTATCAAAACCTCCATAAAACGCTCAAAAAAAGAAGCTTCCAATGAAGAGTTTCCTCTTGAAGAGATGCTGATTAATAGAAAATGAATCTTTGAAACAGGAAAGAGCAGACCTTAACGGGTTTGCTCTTTTTTTACTTTTTTTAAAGTTCAACTTCACGTTATCAATAAAATGCATGCAGATTGTCTTAATGGCCATAATGATTTTTATTCACAAAATTTCATTAATATTGACGGTATCAATCTATGACTTTATCATAACAGCAGGATAATGATAATCATTTTCAATTATGATTAACTCGTGAAGAAGGTATAGATGACGGGAAGGGTGCAAAATATGAGGGAATTTAGAAAAGTAAGAACGTTTGGGGGAGGAGCATTCACCCTGTTACTTGCGATTATGGTGATGTTATCAGGATGTAATAATTCTCAAAAAACAACGGAAGCAGAGAAGACTTCTGCCAAAACAAGTAATCAAGAAATAAGGACGATTAAGCATGAAATGGGAGAAACGGAAATGAAAGATACTCCGAAAAAAATCGTTACGCTTGAGCTGTCTTTCGTTGATTCTTTAAATGCCCTAGGGATCAAACCTATCGGGATTTCAGATGACAACAAAAAAGATATGATTACAAAACTTGTAGGTCAAGAAATGGATTATACTTCTGTAGGGACACGTGAGCAGCCTAATTTAGAGGTGATCAGTTCTTTACAGCCGGATTTAATCATTGCAGATGCTGAGCGGCATAAAGGGATATATAAAGATTTGCAGAAGATTGCTCCTACCATTGTCTTAAAAAGCCGGGAATCTACCTATCAAGAAAACCTGGATTCATTTAAAACGATTGCAAAGGCAGTGAATAAGGAAGATGCTGCAGAAAAAAGATTGAGTGAGCATGAAAAAACGATTAAGGAACTTAAATCAAAGCTTACTGTTGATTCAAATATGACGGTTTTACCAGCAGTTGTACGAGATACTTCATTCCAAGCCCATACTTCATCTTCTTATGATGGAGAATTGCTTGAGCGCATGGGATTGAAAAATGCCATTCAGCAGGAACAGCCACATGCCGAGATGAACCTTGAGCAGCTTGTCGAGATCGATCCGGATGTGTTGCTTTTAGCGAACAATGAGGGTAAGTTACTTACTGATGAGTGGAAAGACAATCCACTTTGGAAAGACTTGAAGGCTGTAAAAAACGGACAAGTGTATAGTGTTGATCGAGACTTATGGACGAGATACCGCGGTGTTGTATCAGCGGAGGCCATTGCTAAAGACACTTTAAACATGCTTGGAGAAGAATAGACGAACAAAAGCGAAGTAAGAGATCCCATTCTTACTTCGCTTTCCATTAGGTTTAAATTTTGTCAGGAAGTGTGTTGTATAGAAAATGGAAACTGTAGGTAGAAGTAAACTGAAAGTATTATGTACGGCTATAGCTGGGATCGTTTTGTTAATTTTAGGCATCCTGACGAGTATTTCTGTGGGAGCGTCCGATATTGATGCATCAATGGTTTTGAAGTCCTTTTTTGAGGCCGACTCGTCCAAGGAACAGACTATTATAAGGACTCTTCGATTGCCACGAGCTTTAGTTGGAGCATTGGTCGGTGCCAATTTAGCGGTAGCGGGTGCTCTCATGCAGGCTATTACTCGGAATTCATTAGCTTCTCCGCAAGTGTTTGGTGTTAATGCCGGTGCCTCATTTTTTATTGTGTCAGCTTTTGTTTTCTTTCCTAACCTCTCTTCCGTGTCTCTAGTTTGCGTTGCATTCATTGGTGCAGCAATGGGAGGGATGGCAGTCTATTCTTTTGCTTCGGGAGGAGGAATGACCCAAGTGAAGCTGGCATTGGCTGGAATGGCTGTTCACTTTTTTTTATCTTCTTTAACGCAAGGCATGATCATCTTTAATGAACAAGCGAAAGATGTGCTCTATTGGTTAGTCGGGTCAATTAATGGAAAAACATGGGCCCACGTGAACATGATTCTTCCTTGGTCTATCTTCGGGCTGCTTGTCGCTGCCATGTTCTCTCGATCTGTTTCCATCCTTGTCTTAGGAGAAAATATGGCGCAGGGACTTGGGCAGCGGGTGTACCGAATCCGTATTTTAGCAGGAATATTGGTGATCATTTTGGCAGGATCTTCGGTTGCCGTCGCAGGCCCAGTGGGATTTGTGGGATTGATCATTCCTCATATCGTCAGGAGGCTGGTGGGCGGGGATTATCGAAGGATCATCCCTTTTTCTGCATTATTCGGCGCTTTACTCTTAGTGTACGCAGATATTCTCGCACGTTTCATCGCTTATCCTTTTGAGTCGCCGGTAGGCATCGTAACCGCTATGATCGGTGCGCCATTCTTCCTTTATTTAGCGAAGAGAGGGAGGAATATTAAGCAATGAAACTAAAACGGACATTTGGGTTGAAATCAACTTTGCCCCCTTATTCCATTATCCTGTTGCTGACGGTTACCGTGCTGATTTTAGCAATCGTGAGCCTGGGCTTAGGGGCCATTTATATTTCACCTTTAGAAATTCTCCAAAATTTCCTTGGAAATGGCATGCAAAGTCAGACATTCATTCTGCACAACTATCGCATACCGCGCATTCTGATTGCCGTGATAGTGGGGGCCGGATTGGCAACGGCCGGAGCCATTCTGCAAGGGGTCCTTCGAAATCCGCTGGCTTCTCCAGATGTGATTGGGGTAACAAAAGGGGCCGGATTGGCAGCAGTTATCGTCATTGTTTTATTTCCGCAATCGCCCATTATCATACTGCCTCTTTCAGCATTTATCGGAGCGGCGGTCATGGCGGCCATTTTGATGATATTTGTTTATAAAAAAGGAGCACAACCAAATACGATAGCTTTGGTCGGAATCGCTTTAGGGGCCATATGTCAAGCTGGCATAGAGTATTTCATGGTCAAGTTCCCGGATGATGTAAACACGACACTGCTGTGGTTGACTGGCAGTCTATGGGGAAGAGGATGGGATCAAGTATTCATTTTGCTACCATGTCTTATGCTTGTACCGGTATTGATTGCATTAACTTCAAAAATGGATGTACTGAGCCTTGGAGACGATATGGCCACAGGTCTCGGTGAAAGGTCAAAATTACTGCGTTATATATTGTTAAGCGTTTCAGTTATATTGATCGGAGTCTGTGTAGCTGCGGTTGGTTCAATCGGGTTCATTGGTTTGATCGCCCCCCATATTGCAAGGAGAGTGGTAGGGTCAAAATTCAAGGTTTTACTTCCCGCTTCAGCTCTTTTTGGTTCTATCTTTCTACTTGTTGCCGATAGCCTGGGAAGAGGATTGTTCCCTCCAATAGAAATCCCCGCCGGTATTATCACTGCGGTGATTGGTGTACCATATTTTTTATATCTATTGCGCCGTGAAAGAAAAATAACATAAGGAAGGCTGAATATCATGACAACATTATCAGCAGAGCATCTTTCGCTCTCTTATGGGGCAACTCAAATCATTGATAATATCGATTTGGAAATTCCTGAAGGTAAGATCAGTATAATCATTGGTTCCAATGGTTGTGGCAAATCTACGATTCTGCGGTCCCTAGCTAGATTATTGATGCCGCAGCAAGGCACGATCTATTTAGATGGAAAGTCCATTCATCAGCAATCTTCCAAAGAAGTGGCGAAGAAATTGGCCATCTTACCCCAAGCTCCGGAAGCTCCGGAGGATATAACCGTTAAAGAACTATGCTATTATGGCAGGCATCCGCACAAAGGCTTATTTTCCAGACAAACCCCAGAAGATCATAGGATTGTCGAACGTGCCTTATCAGCAACAAAAATGACGGAGTTCGCTGATCGGACATTGGATGCATTATCTGGAGGACAAAGGCAAAGAGCATGGATTTCGATGGCCTTGGTACAAGAAACCGACCTTTTACTGTTAGATGAACCGACAACCTATCTGGATTTAGCGCACCAAATTGAAATATTGGAATTACTGCGCGATTTAAACGAAACGTATGGACGCACGATTGTCATGGTTCTGCATGATTTGAATCAAGCGGCACAGTATGCCGATCATCTGATTAGCATCAAGCAGGGAAAAATCTATAAAGAGGGACCGCCTGAAACGGTATTCACAAAAGAGATGATCAAGGACGTTTTCAGACTGGAATGCTGTATTATTGAAAACCCTGTTGATCAAACGCCTCTATGCATTCCCATTGGTTTATCTCAGGATTAGAAAAACTATTTCTAATAAAGTTAGAGATGCATTTAGAGTCTATCGAAGGCAAAAAAACATCAGGGGGATTTCCCATCCCCCTGATGTTTTTTTTGTTCTTATTTATTTCCTGGAGCAGGTTGGTCGACCCCGTTAATTCTATGTCTATGCCCATCATCTTCCGTTGTGTAAAAATCGTAATAGTGAACGTGCATTCCATTTCCAACCGGAATGGGCGGTCCCGAATATGCCTTATAATAATGGGAATGTCCATCCTCAAATAACACATATCCTTCAGTATAATGAATATGTCCTCCCTCTTGTGCTGAAATTGGCGGGGATGTTACATCTAAACATTGATGGACATGGCCGTCCGCTATGGAAGTATAATCAACAGATCCATGATTGTGATGTGGTACAAAACCAGATACAAAATCATTTTTTCCTACCTTATTCAATCTCTTCACCCCTTGTACATAATAAAAAACGTTTTATAAAACATATGCTTGGAACAACAAGATGATTCTTAACGACAAATTTATGGAAGGAGGGATTAAAACGTGGAAAACCAGAATCATAATATAATAATTCCACAGTTAAATGTTAAAATGGAAAGACTTATATATTAAAGGAGACTACTATTTTGGAAGCCAAATGTATTAAATTCTATGAGTTTGGGGATCCGCAAAAGGTATTAAAGGTTGAAAATAAATGTATACAAAAACCTTTCGAGGGGGAAGTCCTCGTTCGGATGATCACACGTCCCATTAATCCGTCTGACTTGCTGCCCATTCGCGGTGCCTATTCCCACAGAATCCCCTTGCCTTCCATACCTGGTTATGAAGGGGTCGGCATTGTTGAAGAGGTGGGTCCAGCAGTTTCGAAAGAGCTGATAGGCAAACGTGTACTGCCCTTGCGCGGTGAAGGGACCTGGCAGGATTATGTTAAAACATCAGCGGAGCTGGCCATCGTCATTCCGGATTCGATTGAAGACCATATAGCAGCGCAATTATATATAAATCCGGTAACCGCATGGCTAATCTGTACAGAAGTATTAACTTTGAAACCGGATGATGTATTACTCGTAAATGCTTGCGGATCTTCCATTGGCCGTATACTCGCCCAGTTATCCAAGATTCTTGGATTTAAGCTGATTGCTGTAACGAGAAACGATAAGTATACGGAAGAACTGCTTAAACTTGGTGCTTCATATGTGATCGATACATCCCGATCATCATTGCATGATACTGTGATGGAAATGACGAATGGGCGCGGTGCGAAAGCGGCCATAGATTCAGTGGGCGGCACCGATGGTTCAGAACTGGCTTTTTGTGTACGGCCTAATGGCATCTTATTGACGATTGGCCTTTTATCAGGACAGTCAGTGAATTGGGCGGAAATTTCACGAAGGACAAAAGTGGATGTTAAAATGTTTCATCTTCGGCATTGGAATCAGCAGGCTTCCGTTCGAACTTGGCAGGAAACATTTAACCTTTTGATGGGGTTCATTGCTGATGAAAAGTTGAAGTTCATGATGCCCGATTCCCACTACAGCCTTCAAGATGTTCAAGAAGCGATTATTGTCACGAGCAATAAAGGGAAGATATTTTTAAGCAGCTGATTTCACAAAGGATAACCACTTAATTGAAGCATTTATCTTGGTGCTCTTCCAATAGGTTCCTAAGGTAAAGTGAAATGGCCCCTGATAATATGGAATTACTTGATTACCTGTAAGGTGCTAGTTTAGAATTCGGAATAGGACATGTTGATACTGATACGACTTTGGAGGAAATACTTATGAAAACAATATATGTGAATGCAACATTTTTTACGATGGACAAGGAAAACCAAATCATTGAAAACGGCATGATGATTGTACAAGATCATACCATATCCTACATAGGCCAGCATGATGAACAGCAATTGTCAGATGCAGATCATGTGGTCAACCTTGGCGGGAAATGGATCATGCCAGGCCTTGTGAATGCCCATTCGCATATTGTAATGACCCTTTTACGCGGTATCGGGGACGATATGCTGCTGAAGCCATGGCTTGAAACGAAAATATGGCCGATCGAAAGCCAGTTTACAACGGAAATCGCCACTGTAAGTTCACAGCTAGGCATTATGGAAATGATGAAATCAGGAACCACGACATTTTCGGATATGTTCAATCCTAATGGAATAGATGCCGGTGCCGTCATGGAGACGATAGGCGAAACAGGAATGCGTGGAGCCTTTTCCTATACGATTTTCAGCTTGGGTACCGAAAAAGACCAAAAAGCGAACCTCATGGGGGCTGAGCAGTTTTCAAAAAACTATAAAGCATTTGCCGATGGCCGCCTGACTACCATGGTCGCACCACATAGCCCATATGCCTGCACGCCTGAAGCGATCATGGAAAGTGCACGAATTGCGAAAGAGAATGATTTGATGGTGCACATCCACGTATCGGAAACGGACTTTGAAATCCTCGACATCGAAAAACGTTACGGATCCCGTCCTGTCGAGCACCTCCGCCGTCTAGGCCTGTTCGATCAGCCCACCGTCATGGCACATGGTGTGGTCCTTAATGATGAAGAGCGGGCGATCCTAAAACAGCATGATGTTCGCGTTGCCCATAATCCAATCAGTAACCTGAAGCTCGGATCTGGGATAGCAGATGTCGTAAGCCTTCTTGATGCAGGCATTAAAGTGGGAGTGGCAACGGATGGCGTTGCCTCCAATAACAACTTCGATATGTTCGAAGAAATGAGGACAGCCGCATTACTGCAAAAAGGAATATATAAGGATGCCACAAAATTCCCTGCCCAAACAGCACTCGCCATGGCCACAAGAATGGGCGCCGAAGCGATAGGCATGGGTCATACAGGATCACTGGAAGCTGGTAAAAAAGCGGATTTCATCACCATTTACCCATATAACAAAGAACACCTGCAGCCACTGAGTGAAGCCTATTCGCACCTGCTCTATGCAGCGCGCGGAAATGACGTATGTGATGTATACATTGATGGAAAAGTGGTAGTGAAAGATGGCCGCTGCTTAACGATCGATGAAGAAAAAGTAATCGCCGAAACCAATCGTCTGCAAGGCACCCTATCAAGATAACACTGATGGGAAAACGACCGGATGCACAGAAGAAAGGAGCTGCCATTAGCAGCTCCTTTTTTTTATGGGTTGCGGGAGTAAATATTTAGAGGTAAAAAAGGAATGGCCGCTAGTATTGTGGAATCAATGGTTTACTTAGAAATCCGCTGTGAGTCCAGTTACGAAGTCAGCCAGCTAAAAATAGTAATAAAATGGGGACGGCAAAAACGGTTAAAAACGAGAAAATGCCGATGGCCGCAATATGAGCCAACTGCTAATCTGCAAGCAGCTGGATAAAAAAATTTAAATCGCATGGTTCATGAATTACTGAAAATCTACGTATTAATTATTCGCGATTTTCCAATTTCGTTGCTTCGAGGGAAATGGTTGATATAGGAGGACAAGATGAATGGACAGGGAATCTTCATTATTAAAAGAGCATTTGTATCAGCTGGAGGAGAAATTGTTAAAATCTGAAGTTCGTACATCTCCAGAAGAGCTTTCATCATTATTGAAAGATGATTTCTTTGAGTTCGGCAGTTCGGGTAACATATGGTCAAAAAGCGATTTTATGGGGCAAGAGGGAGCCGGAGCTGTGAACATGACCCTAAGTCAATTTGAGATGCATCCATTGTCTGATGATACCGTGTTAATTACATACCGGATTTTTGATGAAGATAAGCTGGAACATACCTTAAGAAGTTCAATCTGGAAATGTGCGAATGGAAGATGGCAGATGTTTTTTCATCAAGGCACAAAAACAAAAGGGCCCCTTTAAGACTTTTATTTATGAAAAAGAAAGTTTTCCCTGCTTGAAAACTATTTCACTAAAATGATAGGAGTGATGAAGTTGATCTTTCGTACCATTGATACGGACAAAGATAAAGATACTATCATTAAATTTCGGAAAGATTCCTTTGTTGTAAGTTTTGGAACTGATGCGGGTTTTGGAGATGAACATGCCTATCTGCAACGAATGGAAGAAAGGGTCCGCAAATTTCCGGATGGACAGGTGATCATTGAAAAGGACCAAGAAGCGATTGGACAAATGGAACTTCAAATTCGGGAGTACGAAGGAACTGAAATTGGCTATGTGAATCTATTTTATCTTATTCCCGAATACCGCAGTAAAGGCCTTGGCAAGGAATTGGTCCGCTACGCAGAAAACTTTTTCAGGCAATTTAATGTATCCGAATATCACTTAAGGGTTTCTCCGGATAATCAAAGGGCGATTTCTTTATATACGAATTCAGGCATGGTGAAGATAAGGGAAGAAAATGAAAAATACCCTGTATGGAGAATGAGCAAATCATTATAAAAGTAGAAATATAAAATATATTGATATAATAAAAAAGTATCGATTCACTATACTATGAAACTATTTATCGCGATGAAAAATATGGTTGACTTTAGCGAAATTAGAATATATAGTGAAGGACATAATTAAATATAACGTTAATTCTTATCAAGAGATGTGGAGGGACTTGGCCCTATGATACCTCGGCAGCGGGTTTTTACTTTTGTAAAAATACTGTGCTAATTCCAACGGACGAAAGTTTGAAAGATAAGAAGGAGCTTTTCTTAGATAATTAATTTAAGAGTTTACTCTTTTTTATGTCTAAAAGAGGCCTCTTCTGTCTGATGACGGAAGAGGCCTCTTTTGTTTATTCAAAATGTATATGGTTATTTGGAGAATGGGTGCAATTACTCGTGAGTTTCGCGCAATAATCGTGAGTTTGGCGCAGTTACTCGTGAGTTTCACGTAATTACTCGTGAGTTTGGTGCATTTACTCGTGAATTTTGCAGTTTTACTCGTGAATTTCGAAAATTAACTCTATCATTATGAAACGTTGCAAAGCTCTTCTCTCTGGATAAAGAATTCGTACAAATAAACAGCGTGGGGGGAGATTGGATGATTGAGTTTCAAAATGTCAAAAAGGTTTATCAAACAAAGAAACAGACTGTCGAGGCTTTGAAGGGCATTGATTTGACAGTGGAAAAGGGGGATATATTCGGGGTAGTCGGTTATAGCGGGGCCGGAAAGAGTACGTTAATCAGGTTGGTCAATTTGCTTGAACATCCTTCAGATGGTTCGGTGATTGTTGGTGGCAAGGATTTAACCAAATTAAGCCCGAAGGAATTACGGGCAGAAAAGAAAAAAATCGGGATGATCTTTCAGCATTTCAACTTACTAAACTCAAAAACTGTTTTTGATAATATTGCCATGCCGCTGGTATTATCGGGAACTCCAGCTAAGGAAATTCAAAAACGTGTAGGCGAGCTGTTGGAGTTCGTTGGCTTATCGAGCAAAGCAAAGAGTTATCCGGAACAATTATCCGGCGGGCAAAAGCAGCGAATCGGCATTGCGAGGGCATTGGCTACGAATCCATCGATCTTATTGTGTGATGAAGCAACGTCGGCATTGGATCCACAAACAACGAGTGCAGTTCTGCAGCTCTTAAAAAAAATTAATAAAGAATACAATATCACCATCCTGCTAATCACTCATGAGATGTCTGTCATTCGGGAAATTTGCAATAAGGTAGCGGTCATGGAGGGCGGCTGCGTCGTTGAACAAGGTTCGGTTTTCGAAGTTTTTGCCAAGCCGCAAACGGATATTGCAAAAAACTTCGTGAGAACGGTCATACATGACGAAATTCCACAAAGTTTCTTAAAAAGCATAGGGTCCCATATCCCGATTATTTGGAAAATTAATTTTATTGGAACTACTTCGGGTACTCCTTTACTTTCAACGATCTCGAAGAAATATGATGTTCATTTAAGTGTCTTATCAGCCAATATTTCTGAAATCCAGGAAACGCCTTTCGGGAATTTGATCATCGAAGTGACCGGGAGCAAAAATGAGGTCGACAAGGCTTATCAATATATTAAAGATGAGGGGATTCTCGTCCAGGAGGTGCAAGTATAAATGGGTAATACGCTTTGGGGTATGGAAATAACGGCAGAACAGCTGTCGACAGCTTTCGGTGACACACTTTATATGGTAGCCATCTCATTGATATTTTCCGGATTGATCGGGCTTCCGCTCGGTATCCTGCTTGTCATTACAAGAAAGGGTCACATCCTGGAGAATAAATGGATTTTTAATGTATTGAACCCGATCATCAATATCCTGCGGTCCGTTCCTTTCATCATCTTGCTTGTAGCACTCATTCCGTTTACAAGAATGATTGTCGGCAGTGCGATCGGAACGAATGCGGCCATTGTTCCGCTAATCTTTTACGCGGCTCCTTATATTGCCCGGCTTGTGGAAAACTCGTTGTTGGAAGTGGACAAAGGGATCATCGAGGCAGCTCAGGCGATGGGGGCGACAACATGGCAAATCATTTACCGCTTTTTGATTCCCGAGGGACTTAGTTCGTTGATCCTGACATTTACAACAGCGACAATCGGGCTTGTTGGATCTACGGCGATGGCAGGTGCCGTCGGTGCAGGCGGGGTCGGGGATTTAGCCTTGGCTTACGGTTACCAAAGGTTCGATACGATGACGATGATCGTCACAGTAGCGGCGCTCGTGATCATCGTTCAATTATTGCAATCCACCGGGAACTTTGTTTCAAGAAAAATAAGAAGAAGATAAAAATAACAGGAGGCAGGAAAAATGAAAAAAATCTTATTAACGATTATGGTATTGGCATTGGCCATCGTGGCTGCAGCATGCGGGAACGATGAGGGTGCATCAGGAAGTTCGGATGATGTAAAAACTGTGAAAGTCGGTGTCAGCAGCGGGGATACGAGAACATGGGAATACATAGTCGATTTGGCGAAAGAGGAAGGACTTAATATCGAACTGGTCACTTTCAATGATTATATCCAACCGAACCTTGCGTTAAGCGAAGGTGAAATTGATGCCAATTCATTCCAAACCGTCGCCTATTTCGATGAATTCGTTCAAGATCAAAATCTGAAATTGGAGGCCATCGGGTCGACTGTCATTGCACCTATGGGCCTTTATTCGAAAAAACATAAACGTCTCGAAGATCTTCCGGATGGTGCTACGGTAGCCGTTCCGAATGAAGCAACAAATTTTGGCCGGGCACTGCTCCTGCTTCAGGAAGCTGGATTGATTACATTGAAAGAAGAATTCAATGGATCGGGATCATTGGAAATCATTAAGGAAAATCCGAAAAACTTGAAAATCCAGCCTGTTGCTGCCGGCAATACACCGCGTCTATTGGATGATGCCGATGCTTCAGCCATCAATAATAACTTTGCCGTCGAAGCAGGCCTTACATTAAAAGATTCTTTATTCCATGAAAGTAAAACGGCGAAACCATATATTAATATCATTGCAGTTAAAAAGGGAAATGCCGATCGTCCTGAGCTGCAAAAATTAGTGGAGCTTTATCAATCGAAAGAAGTGGAAGCGTTCATTGAAAAAACGTTTAAAGGAAACACCATTCCTGCCTATGTTTCTGTAGATGAATTAGTGAATTATCAAGACGCTTGGACAAAACCAGCTAATGAAAAGTAATGGATGCATTCAAGAAAAAGGGGAGATTAAGACATGGCGAAAGAATCAGTGCTGAAGCAGCATAAGCAGATCATTGAAGATCATATCGACCTTCATTCCGAATTATATATCGAAACGAGTCAAGCCATTCATGCCAAACCTGAAATTGGGAATCAAGAGTTCTTCGCTTCGGATACATTAACCGGAATACTTCAAAATGAAGGATTTGAAGTGACCCGCAATATTGCCGGCCATGAAACAGGGTTCATCGCCAAAAAAAACTCTTCAAAGCAAGGACCTACAATTGCCTTTTTAGCCGAGTATGATGCATTGCCGGGTTTAGGCCATGCTTGCGGCCATAATATCATCGGCACAACGAGTGTGGCGGCAGGCATTTCCCTGGCCCAAGTACTGGAGGAAACGGGCGGAGAGGTGATCGTTTTCGGAACACCGGCTGAAGAGGGCGGGCCGAATGGAAGTGCAAAAGGAAGCTTTGTGAAGCACGGTCTATTTGATGGGGTGGATGCGGCCATCCTTATCCATCCTGCAGGAAAAACGGGTGTAACAAGTCCGTTTTTGGCTGTCGACCCCCTTGATTTTCATTTTTACGGGAAGTCAGCACATGCAGCAGCTGCACCTGAAGAAGGCGTGAATGCACTTGACGGGGTGATTCAGCTGTTCAATGGCATTAATGCTTTGCGTCAGCAGCTCCCGGCCGAGGTCAAAATTCACGGAATCATCACCAATGGCGGGGAAGCGCCTAACATCATTCCTGAATATGCTTCCGCCAGGTTTTACATTAGAGCAACAACATGGAAACTTTGCCAAGAAGTATCCAATAAAATACGTGCAGTTGCTGAAGGTGCAGCACTTGCCACGGGAAGCACGGTTAAAGTGGAACGTTTCCAAAATGAAGTGCTCGATTTTGTCATCAATCCAGTTCTGGATGAACTGCTAAAAGAAGAACTGACTCAATTAGGGGAAGCGGTGGCTCCTCGAAAAGAGAGTGGCTTTGGCTCGACGGATGCAGGTAATGTAAGCCATGCAGTGCCGACAGCACATCCTTATATAAAAATTGGACATGATGAGTTGATTGCCCATACGAATGAATTCCGCGACTGTGCCAAATCTCCTGCTGGAGACAAGGCCATCCTGACTGGAGCAAAAGCTCTAGCACTTACAGGGTATAAATTGCTTTCGGATAAAGACCTGTTGGATCAAGTGAAAGCGGCATTTCATGAAGCGAAGCAAAAATAAATAAGATGCAGGAAAAAAATTGTTGACTGCGGATCACAGAGTTAGTATTATAAAATTAATAATACCGAGTAAATAAATAGGAATTATAGGTTAATTGACCGGAAAACCGGAGACTTTTCTTTCATGTAAAGAGGTGTCTCCGGTTTTTTGTGAATGGGCAAGTCAATACGTATTAAAAAGGAGGATTTATCATGGGGACATTATTGCGTAAAGCCATTGAGAAAAAAAGGAACTTCCTGATCAATAAGTTGATTAACAAGGGAGTTTATAAAAAGAATGACATCCATCTATTTGAATTGACCTTAACCGATTTAGAGAATGAATATATTAAAATAAGCAAAACCGAAGAGAAGGAATCCGACGATCATTCCCCCTGTCTAGGGATACATTTCATATAATATTAGAATAAAAGGAGAGGGTGAAATGAGGAAGGGTGTGGAAGAAAGGCGGAAGGAATTAATCTATAAACTTATGATCCATACTGTAAATAAAACGGTGGAACAGCTTATGAAGTTAACCTTGAAAGAATTGGAAACAGAATATAAAAAGGTTCAAAATGACTGTCACCCCCATAGTGATGCGGGTTCCATACATTGGATCCATACAAAACGGCAGTAGGGTGAATGCGGAACCTTAATTCACCATAAAAAATTCCAGCATTTTGCTAACGGCTGCTTGTGCTGATTCTGCATGATATTTTGAATGGTAAGGGTCGCTGAATCCGTGTCCCCCCATGAATTTATGAACTTCGACATCCTTACTTTCTAAAGCTGAAATTAACTCGTCGACATTAAATGATGGCTCTTCATGTGGGAAAAATAGCAGTGCAGGGCATCGTGGCGCCAATTCTGCATAATTCCTAATACGCGAACCGTAGTAACCAACAATTCCATCGACACACTCTTCCTCACTGCACAGCCAAGCTACAGTTGCCCCTGCACTGAATCCAAGAATGAAAATCTTTTGGTATGCATCTTTTATATCCGATACTATATCCTTTATCTTAAATAAAGCACCCGTGAAACCTACGTTCTCCATAAAATGCCGATAAGCAGCATCCTCTTCGGAATAATCAAATGGCCTCTCACGTTCTAACAAATCCGGACAGATCACATCAAAACCCTGTTTTGATAATAACTCACAAAAATCCTGCATATGTCGGTTCAGGCCATATATTTCGTGAATGACAATGATGACAGTATCGGACTTTTTCTGTATGTTCAGCATTTTTTACCTCCTTGTGCGAATTTCTTCTATTGTAAATACAGCCGTCTCCAGAAGGGGGACAGCAACGATTTTTTATAAACATGGAAATGAACTAGATTCTCTTTCAAATGAATGATTAGGTATAGGGAAGTTCTTTTCCTTCTAAACATGCTTTTAAGTTAGCCAAACTAAGTTCATATCCGTCCATGTTAATGGATACTCTAGTGCCTTCGGATTCTGGGAATATTTCAAAAGTGTAAACGAGTTTATCCGAATCCGAGGAATAAGAAAACCTTTCGTAAGGGATTATCTCTTGGATTGTAAAGCTCATTGGGATGCTTTCATTCTCTTTAAGGCTGTTATGTGCACTAGGCATTAATACGAAGATTGCCTTCTCTCCAACCTGGAGTTTAGGAATATTCCATTTTTAACCCGGGGCATACCATTTTGAAATGATTTCATCATTCGTGATCGCATTCCAAACCGTTTCCTGTTTTTCATGAATTAGAACAGAGTTCCTACATTATTCATTTGACTGACCTCCGTATTTTTCCTTGGATTATATAGAAAGTTCAGGAAATATACAAGACCCCACTAAGCTTCTTTAACCGCGTGACAAAATTGTAAGACGACAGCTTAAACTGTTAGGAAGAACGATGGCGATATATTTCCTTTCTCTTTAATATGTAAGAAAAAGAGGAAGGTTGGGTATGAAATGGACTTTTTTGAGTTGAATACCAATGTATTCAGAATGATCAATGACTTAGGGAAACAGTACGATTATTTAAACCCTTCTGCCATTTTCATTGCCGAGTACATGGTATTTTTATTAGCTTTGGCAGTCATCGTAATATGGTTCACTCGAAATGAACAGAGTAGGATGATGGTTGTTTGTGGGATGATTACGTTTGTAATGGCTGAAATGATGGGAAAAATGGCAGGGAGATTACATTCGAATAATCAGCCATTTGCCGAATTGGCCAATGTTAATCAGTTAATTGAAAAAGCAGTGGATAATTCATTTCCAAGCGACCATACGATCTTGTTTTTCTCGTTTTGTGTATCGTTTTGGCTTTTCAAAAGAGGATGGTGGTTATTATGGATCATGCTGGCTTTCCTTGTTGGCATTTCCCGTATTTGGGTAGGTGTCCACTTTCCGGCGGATGTGCTGGCAGGAGCAATACTGAGCACCATTTCAGGATTGGCGGTATACCTTATTGTTCCTAAAATAAGCTTGATTCATAAATTATTAGGGGGATATGAGAGGTGTGAAGAAATGGTTCTATCCCCGTTAACTAAATCGAAGGAAAAAAAAGCAAAGGATTTGTAAGCGAAAACAGGGTTGCTAAGGCAGCCTTTTTTTATAATACAAAAATATCCATATGATGATCCTGATGGTAAAATTAAGTGAAAGCAATCCAGCGCAATGGGGGACTTAATATTGATTGATATCCAAGAAATCAAAGACATTATCAGGCATCGCTATCCATTTCTTTTAGTTGATAGAGTTTTGGAACTGGAAGAAGGAAAGAGGGCGGTGGCCATTAAAAACGTCACGGCAAATGAAGAGTTTTTTTCTGGTCACTTTCCCGATTACCCAGTGATGCCAGGTGTGTTGATCATAGAGGCATTAGCACAGGTAAGTGCTGTTGTCATGCTTACAAAAGAAGAAAATAAAGGGCGGATCGGGCTTTTGGCCGGGATCGATGGATGCCGTTTTAAAAGGCAAGTAAAACCAGGGGACCAATTACGTTTAGAAGTGGAGATTACTCGCTTGAAAGGTCCTATCGGTAAAGGCACAGGAAGGGCTACTGTCGAGGGGGAAACTGTATGCGAGACAGAGTTCATTTTTGCTTTTGGTGATTGATGATGATACCGATAAAAAAAGCTTACGGGTATGTGACAAGAATCAATAATGGAGAAACACAGGTATTGGTTTTTCAACATCCCATTAAGGAAGCCGGTATACAGATACCCAAGGGAACGGTGAAGCCTCAAGAAGATGCTTACCAAGCAGTCATTAGGGAAATGAAAGAAGAAACAGGTCTGGAAAATTTTCATGTGGAGAAATTAATAACAGAAGATTTTTGGGAGAACGTCGATGGTGCCATACATAATAGATATTTTTATCAAATAAGTGTATCGAATGTTCCTGATGAATGGGACCATCAGCCGACGGGTGGAGGAGATGAAGCGGGGCTGACATTTCATTTCTTCTGGATTTCATCCGAACATGAAGTGCAGCTTATCAAAGGGCATGGAGATTATTTAAACCGGATATTTACCTAACCTGCAGTTTATCACAGCCGGCCAAGATCATTATTGATCTTGGCCGGCTGTTTTTTTATGATCAGGTTTGTTTCTCGGTAATGAAAGTTTTGACGGTTGGCGGTTCATATGTAATGAATTGATCAAGAAGTCCATTAGGTTCAACATCCACCAGCGCCATGGAACGGAACTTTTCATGAAGGAACTGTTCGTCGGCCATATGGTTGAATAAAGCGACCAAGGGATCATAATAGTGATTGATATTTAAGAGTCCGCAAGGTTTTTGATGAAGACCAAGCTGAGCCCAAGTGAAAATCTCAAAGAATTCTTCCAATGTTCCAGGCCCGCCTGGCAAAGCCATGAACCCATCTGCAAGCTCAGCCATTTTTGCTTTTCTTTCATGCATGGATTCCACGACGATCAGCTCGGTTAAGTTCTTATGTGCTATTTCCTTTTTTTCCAGGAAATCCGGCATTACGCCAATTACATTTCCGCCTGCTTCCAAGACGGAATCTGCAACTGCACCCATGATTCCTACACTTGATCCTCCATAAACTAGGGTAATCTTACGTTTTGCCAGTTCCGCACCCAGTTTTTTAGCCTCTTCTACATAGACAGCAGATGCACCTTTGCTTGATCCACAAAATACAGCTAGACTTTTCAAAATATCACATCTCCCATTTAGTAATCTTGCTTTCTTATCATACAAAATTAAAGGGGATTTGTTAAACTTGAATAATAAAAAAGAAGGGTGGATGGATATGGACGTCACTGAATTTCAACAATGGGTAAAAGAATATTATGAAGCACGGGGATGGTCAGAATTGGACATTTTCATTCGCATTGGCTTTTTGGCAGAAGAAACTGGAGAGGTTGCACGAGCCATTCGCTCCCTTGAGATCGGCAGGGATAGACCTGATGAAGTGATTGGTTCGTTTGAAGAGAACATACAGGAACTAACCGAAGAATTGGGAGATGTGTTAGGAAACTTGATTGTGATTGCGAACAAATACAATATCCCCTTGGAGGAAGTGTTCAATGCCCATAAAAAGAAACTATCTGAACGCTATAATCAAGCATAAGTTTTTTTTCGTGTGAATAAAAAGTTTGCCTATATAATTTCAGTAAACCTGTGAAAGAGCTGTGACTATCAGCTCTTTTTCTTATGGGGCAAACGATAGTTCATCATCCCATTTTATTCCTTGAAAAGAAATAATTTCAGCCTTTTATCCCCCTCCATTAATAAAAAATTCACAAAATATGGGTAGTATGCGCGATTGAGATTGGATTTTATTGGGTATACACTTGGATTAAAGGAATGAACGTTCATTCCGCATCTTTTGAAAAAAGGGGGGATCATTATGATCACGGCAGCAAATAAACGAGACAGTATAGTAAAAAGCGCTTTAGTGCTTTTCGCAGAACGGGGATATGATGCGACGACGATTCCGATGATTGCTGCATCGGCCGGAGTTGGAGCGGGTACCATTTATCGTTATTTCGAGAATAAGGAAGTGCTGGGCAACAAGATCTTTCAAGAGTACTTGGATATTTTCACTGAAACGGTCAAGAATGGATTTCCTCATGATGATTCAATTCGCATGCAGTTTCACCATATTTTTAAAACGATGGTTCACTTTACAACCGAGCAGGACCAAGCTCTTTATTTTATTAAAATCCATAGTGGGGCCCATTTTTTAAATGAAGATAGTCATGCCAGCTTTCAAGGGCTATTGAATATATTCAAAAACTTCTTTGATTCAGGAAAAGAGAAAAAAGAAATTAAGGAGCTTCCTTCTTCAGCTTTGATTGCCATCATTTACGGAGCTTTTCTTGAGCTTGAGCGACTTGTTCGCATCGGGGAGTTTGAACCTGACCCAAAACTTTTGGCAGATGTGGAAGAAAGCTTTTGGGATGCAGTGCGATTACACGTTTGAGACACTTTCAATATAAACGGAATGAACATTCATTCCGCATTCTAACTATCGTAATGAGGTGCTAATAAAATGGAAAATACAACTCAGTTTCCACAGCCAAAGACATATGGCCCCCTAGGCAGCCTGCCTATCATTGATAAGGATAAGCCGCTTCAGTCTTTCATGAAGCTGGCACGAGAACTTGGGCCGATTTTTCAGTTTCAATTTCCGGGGCGAATCACTACATTCGTCTCCAGTGCTGCCCTTGCTAAAGAAATATGTGATGAAACAAGATTTGATAAGAAAGTCGGTCCAGCCCTTCAGAAAGTGAGGGCGTTTGGCGGTGATGGTCTCTTCACAAGTGAAACGAAGGAACCGAATTGGAAAAAGGCGCATAACATCCTGCTGCCCAGCTTTAGCCAGCAGGCAATGAGGGGCTATCATGCTAAAATGGTGGATCTTGCTACCCAGCTCATTCAAAAATGGGCTCGCCTGAATCCGCCTGATGAGATAGATGTTCCTGAGGATATGACACGATTGACCTTGGATACGATCGGACTATGCGGGTTCAATTACCGCTTTAACAGTTTTTATCGGGAGACCACCCATCCATTTGTGAACAGTATGGTGCGTGCGCTGGATGAAGCGATGAGCCAAACGCAGCGGCTTGGCATCCAAGATAAACTGATGATCAAATCTAAAAAACAATTCAGGGAAGACATTCAATATATGTTCTCTCTAGTGGATGAATTGATTGCCGAACGAAAACAAAATGGTGATCACGGAGAAGATGACCTTCTTTCCCATATGTTGAAAGGAGTCGATCCTGAAACGGGTGCATCACTGGATGATGAAAATATTCGTTTCCAAATCATTACCTTTTTAATAGCTGGGCATGAAACGACGAGCGGTCTCCTATCGTTCGCCATCTATTTCCTCATGAATAACAGAGACAAGTTAAAAAAAGCGCAGCAAGAAGTCGATGAAGTGCTGGGTGATGATGTTCCTGATTACAAACAGGTGAAAAAGCTGAAATATGTCCGGATGGTACTGAATGAAACGCTTCGTCTGTGGCCGACAGCTCCGTCGTTTTCCGTTTATGCAAAAGAAGATACCATGCTGGATGGAAAATACAATGTGAAGAAAGATGATGTGTTCTCGCTGCTCATTCCCGAGCTTCACCGTGATCCATCCGTTTGGGGTGATGACGTTGAATCGTTCATTCCTGAGCGGTTCGAGGATTTGGATTCCATCCCTTATCATGCGTATAAACCGTTTGGAAACGGGCAGCGCGCCTGTATCGGACAGCAGTTTGCCCTTCATGAAGCGACACTGGTGCTTGGCATGGTTTTACAGCACTTTGACCTGATCGATCATGAAGAATATCAATTGGAAGTTAAAGAAACATTGACTCTTAAACCGGACGGATTGACCATGCGCGTTTCACCAAGGAAGAAGGCGATGTCGTTTACCGTTGCTTCTTCAGAACCAAAGTCTCCGGAAAAAGGTGCCGCGGTATCTCCAACCGAATCAGTACATGGAACACCATTACTCGTCCTGTATGGATCAAACATGGGAACAGCGGAAGGGATTGCTCGCGACCTTGCCGAAACAGGGAAGCGGCAAGGCTTCCATGCCGAAGTTGCCCCTTTAAATGATTACACCGATCGGCTTCCAAAAGAAGGAGCTGTTCTCATTGTCACGGCATCCTATAATGGAAATCCCCCTGATAATGCAGGTGACTTCGTTTCATGGCTGAAGGAAAACCATGGTGACACATTGGATGGTGTTCACTATGCGATCTTCGGCTGCGGGGACCGCAATTGGGCCAATACGTACCAACGCATTCCAATCTTCATTGATGAGCAGCTGGAACAAAAAGGTGCAGTGCGGCTGTCAGAAACAGGCTATGGGGATGCAAGCGATGACTTTGAAGGGGATTACGAGAAATGGTCAGAAGCCCTTTGGCCGAATCTTGCCGAAACCCTGAACATTGAAGTGAATAAGAATGATCGGGAAGTCAGCTCGATTACGATGAACTTCGTAAGTGATGTGAGCGGCACACCGCTTGCCCGGACCCATCATGCGTTTACATCCATTGTAAAAAGGAATACTGAATTACAGCATGAAGATAGCGGAAGAAGTACACGACATATAGAATTAACGCTCCCAGAGGGAATACATTATCAGGAAGGCGATCATCTTGGGGTGCTTCCGCAAAATCCAGCGGAACTTGTCGAGCGAGTGCTCAATCGATTTAACCTAAACGGCCAAGATTACGTGAATCTGACTGGGGATTCCGGAAAAGCTGCCCATCTTCCTACAGGAAAACCGGTAAAACTGGAAGAGTTACTATCAAACCATGTAGAGTTCCAAGAACCCGCCACCCGGTCTCAAATACGGGCGCTTGCCACTCATACGGTATGTCCTCCACATGTAAAAGAACTTGAAGATCTTCTATTGGATAATACCTATAAACAAGAAATCTTGAACAAGCGCATAACCATGCTTGACCTAATCGAAAAGTATCTTGCATGTGAAATCCCGTTTGAACGTTTCCTGGCTTTACTGCCACCTTTAAAAGCAAGATACTATTCCATCTCAAGCTCACCACTCCACAACGAAGGAGAAGCAAGCATCACCGTAAGCGTCGTCCGTGGAGAAGCTTTGAGCGGCAACGGGAAATACAAAGGAATTGCATCGAATTATTTGGCAGAACGCTCCCAAGGAGACAAAATAGCCTGCTTTATCAATACGCCGCAATCCAACTTCCAGCTGCCAAAGCAAACAGGAAAACCAATCATCATGATCGGCCCTGGAACAGGCATTGCACCATTCAGGGGATTCATACAATCACGTCGCGCTTTAAAAGAAAAAGGTGAAACGCTAGGGACGGCCCACCTCTACTTTGGATGCCGTAATCCGGAACACGATTTCCTCTATCAAGAAGAACTCATCCAAGCCGAACAAGAGGGCCTTGTAACACTGCACACCGCTTACTCCAGATGTCCCGGTCAAGAAAAAACATATGTCCAGAACCGATTGGCGGAAAACGCCCATGACATCCTTCCTTTATTAAAAGAAGAAGGAGGACACCTATACATCTGCGGAGACGGAAGCAAAATGGCGCCAGATGTTGAAAGAACCATAATTGACAGCTATATGCATATCTATCAAACACAAAGAGAAGAAGCCACAGAATGGCTGCAATCATTAGAGGAGAATGGCAGATATGCGAAAGATGTTTGGGCAGGAGCATAAATAAGAAGAGCAGCGATCCTTAAAGGAGTCGCTGCTTTCTTTATGAAAATACGAACTCACGAGTAAAACAGCGAAACTCACGAGTAAATAGCGAAAACTCACGAGTAAATCGCTCGAATTCACGAGTAAAACAGCGAAACTCACGAGTAAAGCCCGAAATCACGAGTAAAACAGCGAAACTCACGAGTAAATCGCGGAAATTCACTAGTAAATCGCTCAAACTTACGAGTAAAGTGCGAATTCACGAGTAAAATAGCAAAACTCACGAGTAAATCGCGGAAATTCACGAGTAAATTGCTCAAACTCACGAGTAAAACAGCAAAATTCACGAGTAAGGTGCGAATTCACGAGTAAAATAGCGGAAATCTAGAATATATCACTCAAACTCTTGAGTATATCGCCCAAACTCTTGAATATATCACTCAAACTCACGAATATATCGCTCAAACTCACGAGTAAAGTGCGAATTCACGAGTAAATCGCTCAAACTCACGAGTAAAGTGCGAATTCACGATTATATCGCTCAAACTCACGAAAAAATCGCTCAAACTCACGAGTAAAGTGTAAACTAACGAGTAAACAGCACGAACTAACGATAAAGGGGTTCTTTTTAAAATGTTTAAGTATACTGTTTGTTTTGTAAAGAAGAATAATGAACTTCTCATGCTTAACCGGGAGAAAGCTCCAATTATGGGTGTCTGGAATGGGGTGGGGGGCAAAATCGAGAAAGGTGAAACACCTGATATGGGTGCGCAGCGTGAGGTATTTGAGGAAACGGGGATAGAGGTAGAGTCCTTTTTTTCTAAAGGAACCGTAACCTGGGAGACTCCAGAAGGTGAATTGGATGGAATATATGTATATTTGTATATGGCGGATGAGGATTTAATTTATGAAACACCGAAAAAAACGCGGGAAGGCATTCTTGATTGGAAGTCCATTGATTGGATACTTCATCCACTTAATCTCGGAATTGCTGAGATGGTCGCACAGTACTTGCCGGTCTTATTGAAAAAAGAAGGAAACTATTCATTCACATACAAAAATGGACAAATGCATAGATTTTGAAACCGCCTTACTCATTCTCGAATATCGTACCCTTTTTGAATCCTTAAAGGCGAACTTCATCAGAATAAATGTAAGCCTTGAAATTCATTTAAAAAAAGTGATAAAATTGTTATATCAGTGTGTAGAGATATTGGTCTTTTTTTTTGACCAAAAATATATGTCTCACGATACGTCTGCCATCTGAAATATTTTTATAATGGAGATGAATCATATGCACGATGAAACAAGATTACCGCGAAATGGAAAAGACTTTATACTATTCTTAGCGATAATATCAATCCTTTCAGTCAACATTATCGCACCTCTTATTATGGGATTTAAATTTGGATTCAGTAGAGAAGTGTATTTTGAAACCTTAAAGGTAATTCCATTTGTCTGGATTTGTGTCATTTTATTGGTAACACTTGTTGTGAATCCGATAGTTAATAAACTCGTACAAAAGTTCATTGAACCCTACGGACGGTTTTAATGCAAGAGTTTTATTCACGATATTATTCAGCGTAACCATCCTGTCCATTTTACTGACGGTAATCGGATCTTGGATTGGCATGAGAGAGATTAGTTTGGAGCCTATTCAAACGTTCTTTTATGATTGGCCGCGTAACTTTTTCATCGCATTTTGGGTTGAAGTTTTGATCGCACAGCCGATTGCAAGATTTGCAATGAAAAAATTACATGCAAGCCAGGCCCGTAAAGTAGTAAATGTGTAACAATCAAATAAATTAAAAGCCCATACAGCTGATTGGTTTTATTAAAAAACCAGTCGGCTTTTTTGTGCAGAAAAGGGGATTAGCGAATGAAGGAATTTCCATTTTCTACACAAATGAAAAGGTGTTAAGTGGTATGAAAAAATTGTACTTAAGGGGAATTATATTCTTGAAAATAGTTAAAATCATCTTAGCAATGATTGTAGTTGCTTTATATGCCTATCAGCTAATTACTGGAAGTGTTGAGTTGATGCCATATTCTATGCTGTTTCCTGCGGCAATTTTGCTAATAACAGGATTAGAGGAACCTCAAAAAGATAGAAAAGGAGGTTTTTTGAGGTACGCTGTTGTCTCATTATTTCTTTTTGTTGTTTCCATAGAGGAAACCGATAACGTATTGAAAAAATTTAGTGTTTTCACATACGAATGATTCTTCGAGAAGCCAAATTTAGAATATGGGAGAGTCCTTAGGTACAATGGACTCTTTTTTGTTCATTGATTCCTAGAGGAGTGTTTATTGTTATTGTTTTCATGAATCACAAAATAGGTAATTATTTTACTAAAATGGGAATATTTTATTTCTATATCAAAATACTATATCATGTATTTGGTAGATAATAGAAAAGGGGATGCGTAAAAATGAAAAAGGTTGCAAATTTAGGTTTTGCATTAGTATTAGGAGTATCACCATTTTTAATGACGGGAAATGCTTCGGCCGAAGAAACAAATGAACAATTAACTGAAGAATATCAAGTGAATTGGGACGACGCATGGGAGAATACAGAAGAGTCTTATGAGTCAGTTGATTTTGGTACTTCTAGTAATTCAGATTTAGCAAGAGCATCTAAATGGGGAGACTTAGCGTCAGGAAAAACGGCATTGTCACCTACTACAAAAAGCATTACAAGTGAAGGTACTACAAAAGGGAAAATTATTTCTACGGTAGTGTCAGCTACAACAAGTATTAGAAATGCTAATTTATCCCTTACTAAAAATGGATCTAAAAAAATTGCTATTGGTAAATTAACAGCAACATCTGAGGCAGCCTTAGGCCGAAACTCATCATCAAATGTATATACTGGTTTAACCATTCATACTGCAACTAATTCAGGTGTCCTTTATGAGGCAAGAACAACAAAGAGTAATGCCTATTAAAATATTTGATTAGCGCTGTAGTGTAATTGCAGCGCTATTTATTTTAGAAAGGTTTGTTTTAATGCGAAAAATACAGATTTTAATTTTATTACTGCTATTAATTATATCAGGATGCTCTAATTCATCCGAAACTAATTTATACGATGAAAAAGATATACTACAATTGACTTCAAATAATAAGAGTACCATCGTCTCTAAGGACATGGATTTGCTAAATAAATCTGATAAAGTTGCTACATCTAGTACTCCTTTTACTCAGGTCAAAGCATTTATTCCTAATGACGAATATATACAGTATGAAAAAGTGCAAGGAGAAGAGTTTCTCTTTTTAAAAATCCCTAAAAATAACTCTTTTATATCTGGTAAAGTAAAGTATGAAAATAACACTAAGGAAAAAATGGTCATTCAAACTTTGTTTTTACAAGGAAATAAAAACGCGCAAATCAAAACATCTGATTCTAGTAGTTGGAAACCTGCAATGATATATAATATCCCACCATATTCATCAGTTACTATCAATCTTGATATTAAATGGGATGTAGATGAAATGCAGGAACTTACATTCTTCCCTATTGATCAAACAAGTAATATGAACCGTTATAATGGAGGTAGTTTAAGTAATTATCGTTTCTTTGTACAGAGTAAAAATATTTCAATGGATAAACAGCTAATAAATGATCAATCTTTTACTTTGGATCAAAAGGAATTGTCAAACCAGCAAAATTTCTTTCCAATTCCCACTTGGATAGGTAGTGATAATAAAGAATCAAAGTTAGTTGATAAAAATAATAAATTAATGACAGAGGAGGAAGTTGAAGGGATAAAATTAGCTGCAATTCCTTATAAAACAAAGGTAGATGTACTTTTAATTGATGAATTTGGAAATACCTCTGTATTAGCTAAAAAAATAGATATTCATGAAAATAGGCCAACTTTTGTTCATATAGAACCCAATAAATTAAAGGGAATGTATGAAAATAAAAGTAGAAAGTTTATTTTTATTTTTAATAATCGTGAAAAAGAAATACTTGCAGACTTAAAAACTTTAGACATGCAAAAGAAACCTTTTGCTACAAGTTATCAAGGAGTTATCGAATTTTATGATAAGAAAAAATAATTTTGGGTTTTAGGAGGAGGATAATCATCTCTCGTTGGTCTTTTTTTCAAGTTATAACAATATTTATGCTAATAAGTTCTATGTTCATAGCTGATATATTTAATAAAAATATATCAGTCCCTATGTCATCTAATCAAATTGGTCTACCAGTACCTGCTTATATGACTATTTTATTTATTATAGTAATAATTGGGTGCTTTTATTTAATAACAATATTTCAATTCAAAAAAAAATCGACTATATTATCCCATTCTATTTGGAACAAGATGCATATAATTAGTAGTTTGATTTTTATTATTTCTATTTTTATACTTATGGTGTTAGTGGCAGGTACTCCTTTAGACGAATGGATTCAAAAATGGAGATGGATTTTATATTTAATAATCAATTATTTCTTATTTTTAATATATTGGTTTGTACTTTCAATAGTTAATAAATATGGATCTAAAACTATAACTAAACCAAAAAAAATATATTTCTCTTTTTTATGGACTGTTTTACTACTTATACTTGTTATATTTTTTTTACCTGCAATTTAAAAGAGAATACAAAAAAGCTTAAAGTAGATATACATATTAAAAATCAGTTAATAGAAAACTAGTAGATGAATTGCTCATTGCTAATCCGCATTTTTGTTTAAATGTCGAGAAAGCAGAACAGTCTTTAAGAAAGATTAAGGATCTAAAAGCTGAAAACTACTACTGTTATCATGGCGGGACATTCACTTTATAAATGGGTCCTTGCTTAACCTCTTTTTGTCGATATACTCGATAATTGGGTCTGTCTGCAATTATTAAAGAACGTTCGGAATTGATTTCAGAAATCCGCTCCCTTCCCGCCGACTGTCTGCCAAGCCCTCACTGCAAGCGGCTATGGGGTCTCGGCTAGCCAGTTATTCGGCAGGAGTGTTGCAAATTTCTTCAATCTAATAGGGTTCATACCATATCGAAAAGTGAAAATTAATGAAGGATAAACGGGTCTTCATTTGAATGGTCCGGGGTGAGACCATTCCGGAGATTTGTAGACTAACTCGATAATAATCAAGTTGTCAAAACTTGAACATTTATTTCCACTCTAGGCATTCGCTTTCGGCGGGTGGCTCGCCCTCGGCACTTTTGCGCCTGGGGATTTCCTTAATACTCGATTTTCTTGCAGGAGTCTCGAACCTTCCGATCCAATCAACTAGAATGTTTTTTTACTAGACTTAAATCAGCCTAAATACTGCTTTAATATTTCTAATCCTATTTTTAACTCATCGAATGAGTTTGTGGAAGAAAGTGCGATACGCAAATACAAATCAGGGGTGGTTTGCCCGCTTTGAAAACGATTGGAATGAAAAACCCGAATGCCGCGCCTTTTCAAATCGGTTTCCAGCTGTAACGCATCGTTATGCCCTTTAATTGGAAGCCAGCGATATAGACTGAGAGGATGTCCGACATCCTTTCTTAAGGGGAAATATTCCGAATAAATATCATTTGCAGTCTGTGCAAGCCGTTTCTTATGAGAAACAATTTCATGAGCCTTTCCTGATAGGATTAGCTCTGTGATAACCTCTGCATCAAAAGAAGAGGTCTTTACATTTATGTTGAAAATGGCCTGGGAAATTTTCTCGCGTAATGTTTCTCCATAAACCATATAGGCAACTCTTAATCCGGAACATATGGACTTAGAGGTGCCGCAAATATAAACGCTCTGTTCCGGAAGCAAATGAAACATCGGCTGCCGGTAGTCGGAGATAATGCCTGCCGTCAGGAATGCATGAATATCATCCTCAATCAAAATTAAACGATGCTTTCGGATTACCGCTGCCAATTCTTGCTTTCGAATATCCGACATCATGATTGTGGTCGGATTGTTGCAGGAGGGCATCAGAAATATCCCGTCAATATTTGTTTGACAGCATTGCTTTTCAAGTTCATCTGGCAGCATTCCAAACTGGTCCCCGTGAATGGGCACTAACTTAATATGAAACATCTTTGCCAGCTCGATAAAGTTTGAATAGGTATATAAGTCGGTTGCAATTCTATTACCAGGCCCAAACAAAGCAGCGAGGGCAACAGCCAATGCATTTTGGGCACCGGAAACGATTGCTATATGCTCTTGATCCGCGTGAATGCCGAAAGATTCCATCCAGTTTAGAGCTGCTGTTTTTTGATGTGGAATCCCAGTCGGATCGTTGTAATTGAGCAGCTGCTCCAAATAACTTTTGTTCACGGTTTTTTGTAAAGTTTCTGAAACGATATCATTGGTTTGCTCAAAAGATGCCACAAAACCAAGATCGATGCTGTTTGCCGTTTTATCCGCGGAAATGGTTATGGAACGAGTGGCATTGGGAGCCACAAAGGTTCCGCTTCCCGTAACGGCATATATCAATCCCTTTACCTCGCACATTTTATAAGAACGGGTAATCGTAGTGAAATTTAAGTCAAGAAAATCTGCCAATTCTCGTTGAGGGGGCAACTTGGTTCCAGGTGCTAAAAAGCCATTTGTTATATCTTGTTCAAGTAATGATGCGAGAGATTTATAAAAAGGACGCTTTAATGCATTCTTATCAGGTTTCCAGGACATTGGATAATTGTCAAATGAATTTACTGGCATATTTCACCTCTCCTAGACTTATTCCATACAATCATATCATTTTTTGTATGGAATTCTAATATTGAAACGGTCGGCTTTAAAAGAATATATGGTGATTAACCTATCAGACTCCCCCATTTTGATGAAATGGGGCAATTTTATTTTAATTGTAATCCATACAATTAACTTGTTTTTTGTACGGATTTTGTATGTTAAGTTTAAATAAATTTAGCCATCAGGATGTGATTTATATGAAAAAACGAACTCAACTGATACCAGCATTTCGTGCGGCTTTTCCGTACACAGTGCCCATTTTGGCAGGCTTTTTATTTTTAGGCATCGCTTATGGGATCTTTATGAATTCATTAGGGTTCAGCGCGATTTACCCGATATTGATGAGTCTAACGATATTTGCAGGATCGATGGAGTTTATTGCAGCCAATTTATTGCTTGTCGCGTTCAATCCGATTAACGCCCTTTTTCTAACCTTAATGGTGAATGCACGGCATTTGTTTTATGGCATATCCATGCTTGATAAATATAGGGGGACCGGGAAGAAAAAGCTGTATCTGATTTTTGGGCTTTGCGATGAGTCTTTTTCCATCAATTGTACCGTTGATGTACCGAAGGATGTGGATAAGGGCTGGTTCATGTTTTTCGTGACAATGCTCAACCATTGCTATTGGGTGATAGGAGCAGCGATTGGCGGCATCTTTGGCTCTTTTGTCAAATTCAATACAGAAGGACTCGATTTTGTTATGACGGCTCTCTTTGTCGTGATTTTCATTGAACAATGGATGAAAGAGAAAAACCATCATAGTGCTCTTGCTGGGCTTGGCCTGTCAGCTGTCTGCCTAATTATATTTGGCGGAAGCAACTTCATTATCCCTGCCATGTTTGCCATTTTGGGGTTACTTTCCTTACTTAGAAAGCCGTTAGAGAAAGTTGAGGTGAGAACCATATGACAATGACTTTAACTCAGCAAATCATTACAATTGCGATGGTTGTTTTAGGTACAATGCTTACAAGGTTTCTGCCGTTCATCGTTTTCCCATCAGGAAAACCCACACCGAAGTATGTACAGTATCTCGGTAAAATGCTGCCATCCGCAGTAATTGGGCTTTTAATCATTTATTGTTTAAAGGATGTAAGCCTGCAATCCGGAAGTCATGGCATCCCTGAATTCATTGGGGTGGCGGTAGTTGCCCTGCTTCACGTTTGGAAGAAAATGATGCTCCTCTCGATAGCGGGGGGAACGATTGTCTACATGATGCTGATTCAATTGGTTTTTTAAAGAGATAATGATCAGCACAGCCAACTCCCATCACAATTACTGATATCAATGGAATTGGAAGGGGCAGGTATAGGCAATAGACGTCCTGCATGAGCAAAACCTGTTCGCAGCCATGGAGGCAGTGTCATACCGAAAAGATCATTATTTTATAGAACTTGATGAACAAAATTAAGCACTAATAGTTTACGAGCAGAGCTGTCTTTAAGGCAGCTTTTTCTTATGGCATTTTAGGGCAGGGCAGTTTACATGCATTTCTTCATAAGTTATTGAAACATTAATCAATCCTCTTTCCAGCAACCCTGAAATGGGTCGGTTATTCTGAATCGCTGAAAAGGCTAGGCAGTGGGCATGCCTAGCCTTTTCATACTCAAGAAAGTTGTTGTGTAGGAGTAAACTTGTAGTTTCTTAGGAAAATCATTACCGAACTTAATAACAATGATAGTAAACCCACGAATACCACGTATTGTGTACCCAGCTCTGATATGAATAATCCACCTGCTGCAGCACCAATTGTCGTTCCCAAGTTAACCGCTGTTAAAAATAGTCCATTAGCGAAATCAGGAGATTCGGAGGCTGAAGACATGATCCAGTATTGATTGATATTACCCCCTATACCAGCTAAAATCCCCCAAATTAATGTAAGGATAGCCATAGGTATGGTGAACTGTCCAAATAAGAATAATATGATGTAAACTGCTCCCAATGCAAAAGGGAAAATCACTACAGATTTGTTCGCATTTTTAGTAAGCAGCTTCCCTGCCGCGATGTTTCCAATAATATTGGCACCACCGTAAATGAGTAACATTAAACTGATTGTGTTCGAAGACATATTCGTAACAGTTTTCAGATACTCAGTAAGATAGCTATAAACTCCAAATATGGCTGAGTTCAATAAAATGACAGCCATAATGGAAAGCCATGTAATCGATTTTTTTAATACGGATAATTGCGCTCCGTAAGAAAGTTTTTCCTCAACAGGCATGGATGGTACAAAAAACAATGTAGCAAGAAATACAATCGCATTAACAATCGCAAAGAATGCCATCGCCATTTCAATTGAAACGGCATTCGCAATAAAACTTACGATGGGTACACCGACTACCATTCCAGCGGATACTCCGATAAAAACTTTAGAAACAGCTTTTGGGGCTTCTTCCTTGCTGACGGAGTCTGCCGCTACGGTAAAAGCCAATGAACAGTAAATCGGATGAAAAAAGGCTGGAACTATACGGGCAACTAATGCAAGGGTGAAGTTAGTTGTAAATATGGATACGATGTTCCCCAAAACGAAAACACCTAGCACAAGCAGCATGACCTTCTTCCGGTTCATCCCCGAAAATAATAACGGCATAGTTGGACCGGATACAGCTACAGCAAGGGCAAAAAGACTCACAAGCAATCCTGCTTTTGAGATGCTGACATGAAAGTGATCGGCAATGGAAGGCAAGATGCCGATTACCCCCATTTCAGTATTGATGATTCCAAAAACACCGATGGTTAATATAAAGATAAGTAAGTTATTTGGTTTAGTCATAAAATAGATTTCCTTCTTTCAGGAAAGTGTCATTTTCTAGTAGCGATAAGGAGTCATCTTACATTTATCAATTAGGTCAACTTTTTCAATTGTAACGGTAAAATCACTATTGATATCCACTCCAGATTCAATTTTCCCTAGTTTAATAAGACATATCCAAAGGCCTTATAAAATGTCCGAATTCCTTGCATTGCGTATGGAATTCAGACAAAAAAATGTGAATCCCGACAAGATATGCAGGACTCACACAGTGGTTTCACTCAAAGTAACATTGGCACGAAAAGCTCGCTGTGGTTCATACTGGCCTTATTTCTTCTTCAGATTTTCTTTGAAGAAGGAATCGAGCTTATCAAATGGGATTAAATTCACCCGGTCGTACAGATCCACATGACCTGCACCCGGAACAATGTAGAGTTCCTTCGGTTCGGCCGCCAGCTTGTAGGCGTCTTCGCTGAACTCTCTGGAATGAGCGTTTTCACCCGTGATGAAAAGCATCGGACGAGGGGAAATCGTCTCTATGTCTTCGAACGGGTAAAAGTTCATGAACTTGACGTTACTGGTCAGAGTAGGGTGTGTCGTCCGTTCCGGCGTTGTGCCCTTGGGAGTGAATTCACCTCTTGGAGTGCGGTAGAAGTCATAAAACTCGCGTTCAATCGCCGTAGAGTTTTCATTCAGTTCATGTACTGTCCCACTGGTGTATTTGGTTTTACCGCCTGTGAACTCCACATAGCGTTGCTCCGCTGCTTCTTCGAGAATCTTCTTTCTCTGCTCAAGAGTCTGCGAATGTTTAAGCCCGTTACGGTTGGCGGCCCCCATGTCGTACATACTGACTGTCGCAATGGCTTTCATGCGCGGGTCGATCTTGGCTGCGCTGATGACAAAGCTCCCGCTGCCGCAAATCCCGAGAACACCAATCCGATCTTTGTCAACAAAAGGCCGGGTGCCTAGGAAATCCACCGCAGCACTGAAATCCTCGGCATAGATATCCGGCGAAACCGTATTGCGGGGCTGACCCTCACTCTCTCCCCAGAAAGACAAATCCAAGGACAAAGTAACAAATCCCCGTTCAGCCATTTTAGTGGCATACAAATTCGCACTTTGTTCTTTTACTGCGCCCATAGGATGCCCGACAATGATCGCGGGATTTTTGGTGTTCTTCTTCAAACCTTTGGGAATGAAAAGGTTCCCTGCGACATTCATGTTGTATTGGTTTTTAAACGTAACCTTCTTCATGGTTACCTTGTTGCTTTTGTAAAAGTTGTCTGCCCCATTCGTCATGTCTGGCGTGTATGCAGCGCCAACGCCGGTGTTGGGTGCAATGATGGTCACGGATAAAAGCAAGCCCAGTGCTATCAATGTGAGTACACGCCTGATAATCGTTTTTTTTTTCATTTTTAAAACAACACCCTTTCTTATTTTTGTTTTGAAAAAAATTCTTTGGTGACTATCATGGTGTACATTGCCCTCGTTCAAAAAGAAAGCATCATTGATTGATTAATCAACATCTGTTTATAATTATTAAATAGAAACAGAATGCTCTCAATGGTTAAATGAACGCAATTCGTTGATTACTCAACAAATCGATAAAAATTGTTGATTATTTTTAGGAAAGTTTGGTGACCAAACCATGCCGAAAGTAGACAGAAGAATAACCAAAAGCCAAGAGGCCATTAAAAAGGCTCTCATTGAACTGATGTCCGAAAAAAGTTTTGATGACATTACCATTCAGGATATTGCAGACAGGGCAAATGTTAATCGAGGAACCATCTATCTACATTACTTAGATAAATTTGATCTATTAGATAAAATCATGGAAGAACATATAAACAACATGAGTAATTTTTGTGAATCGGCAACTGAAATGGATTATATAGAATCGACTGTACACTGTATGGAATATTTTAAGAGCAATTATTTATTCTTTTCAACGATGTTAGCGAGTGAAGGAGCTCCATATTTTCGCAGTCAGTTCCTTAAGTTCAATATCGAAGAGTTCAAGAAAGATGTGGACATAACAAAAGGGAAAAATGCCGATCAAAATGATGATGTAATTGTTCAATTTGTTGCAAACGCATACGTAGGGGTAGTGGAATGGTGGTTAAAGAATGGAATGCCTTATCCACCTCGTGTCATGGCAGAAAAAGTGGGGGATTTGTTAGAGAGGATTGTATAACTAGCTAATGAGGAACTTACCTGGGATAGTGGTCTCTTGACGCAAAGGGGTGTCTTAAGGCATCTCTTTTTTTATGGAATAAAAGGGATAGATGGGTGTAGAAGGACTATTACAGGAATAGTGGAATTATAATGAATGGAATATATTTTTAACTGTAGTCCAAGGTTCCTTAAAAGTTGCTTGATTTTAAATCAATTGCAAAGTAAGGAGAATTTTAGTATGAAAATAAAATGGTTTGGACATTCTGCCTTTTTACTAACATCCGAAAGAGGAACCAGGATTCTTATTGATCCATATTATCGCTTCATCCGTTACCGTATGCCAAGCGTTGAACCAGATATAGTCGCCGTTACCCATAATCATTTCGATCACAATAAAATTCAAGCTGCAACAGGTGATTACTTGCTTGTGAATGAGCCAATGGAATACATCCGCGAAGATGTAAGAATTAGAGGATTTAAGACATTTCACGACAAGGTAAATGGCGAGAAGAGAGGCCCCAATATTTTATATCGTTTCCAAATGGACGATCTGACCATCTGTCACTGCGGAGATTTAGGGCATCTATTATCAGAAGAACAAGTAAATGAAATTGGAAAAGTGGATGTTCTCATCATTCCTGTAGGAGGTACAGTCACGATTAATGCCTTAGAAGCCACTCAAGTAATGCGTCAATTGAAATCTACTATTACGATTCCCATGCATTACAGAACAAAGTCATTGTCGGTTGTTGGCTTGATGTTTTCAAAGGTAGATAAGTTTCTTCAGATTTCCGGAAAGCGAACAACCGAAGTTAAGACATTGGATATTTCCAAAGAAAATTTGCCGGAATATGCGGGTGTCGTTACCATGCTCTATGAATGAAATATAAGACTGCAATGTATGATTGCGATGTCTAAAAAATGTTGCGAATTGATAAGAAATCCTGTTTATAACGAAAGGGCAGGTTAGTTCAAGAACAAAAAGGGAAGATACTAATCAATGAATTGAATCAATTAAGCTTCCTCTTTACGTTATAAGGAGATAGAATATAAATAAAAAGGTGATGACAATAAAAAAAGTAAAAAGTATCCTATTCTTTCTTCTTGGGGCCATATCTCTTTTGATTGGTATCGCAGGGACTGTGTTACCAGTTCTGCCAGGCGGTCCGTTTTACTTATTTGCTGCCTTTTGCTTTGCTAAAAGCTCCAAGTCGATTGAAAACTGGTTCAAGAGCACCTCATTATATGAAAAATACGTTGAAGCATTCCTGCAAAAAAAAGGCATGACCCGAAGAGAGAAAATAAGAATCAATTTAATTGCCGATTTCTTCATCGTGATTTCTGTATTTTATGTGGACATCCTATTGGTGAAAATCTTATTGGTCGTACTCGCCCTCTACAAACATTATTATTTCATTAAAAAAATTAAGACAATTGATCGAAACGGTACGGAAAAAAGAGCGTTTTGAACCATCAAATAACGGGTCCTAACTGCAATAAGAGAGTTGCTTCGGCAGCTCTTTTTCTCATGGTTCTAAGGAAGTAGGATATTTCAATAATAAAAAAATACATATATATAAATTTGGTAAAGAAGGGTGGGGAATCATGAAAAATATTTAGGGGTTATATCGTTTGCTTTAATGAGAATGGTATTCCAGGGTAATGGATTTTAAAAAGTTTATTCAACAAACAGGTACATAAGTTGACAACCAGAGCGCCGAATGGTGGTTTTTTTGCTAATAATGGGTGCGTTAGCTGAAGGTTAGAGCGTCTTTAAGGCAGCTTTTTCTAATGGGACTATCGCGGCAGGTTAGTTAAACAAGCTATGATGAACCAACTGAATATTTAATGGAAAAAGGAATTTTTGACGGTTGTGTGAACAGGTAGGATTAGCAACTAGACATAAAGAATACCTATTTATAAAAGGGGGCTTCTTTAATGGAAAAAGAAAAATTACTAGCTGTGAAATGTTCGTGCTGCAAAAAAGAATTAGACGCAATAGACTTGGTCATCATAAATGAATCACTTCAGCTGACGCATATTCAATGCCCTTATAAAGGAGAAAAAGCAATTATTGATGTAGGATATTTTAATGATGTATTCCGAAAATACCTGACCTGTACTCATGAAAAAGCCCCTATAAGTGGGGGGATGTAAAGTCCATGGCTTTGCATTTTTAGCAAAAACCTTGTTAATTCGGTTCTATAAAGAGCTATGTCGATCAGTTCTTATGGAATAATAGGGGCAGGATAGTTCAACAAACGTAGTGGCTGGAACCGTTCTCTTCTGGGGTACCGCCACATGCCCATCAAGCTAACAAAGTAAATGACTAGATACGAATTGATCCTTGTTTCAAAACTAGCGAGTGATGGAAAAGTAGGCATGCCAAAGAAGCCTATTAAAACGCGATTTTTTCGCTAGGCAGCTTGTCTATGCTTCACCGTCGTTTCATACACAACCCCTAGAATATCAAAGACGGTCATCTTCTTATACCGATGACATTTACGACCGTTCTTTTTTAGCAGCTGATAAAGGCGATGCAGAATTTTCAAAAGTTCTTCTGTGCCAACTGCTATCGCTTGAAACAGTAACGGAAAGTAATCTTTAATCATATAAATCGCTTTGTATTCACTCAGCTCCTGCTTTTTCTTTTCAAGCAGAAGCTGTCGCATTTGAAACATCGTAGAAGAACAGAGGAGAATGCCAATGAGTTGTCCATATAAATGGCACTCTAGGCGTTCTCTTTTAATATTTTTACATTCATCAATTTCAAAGAATGACTTCCACGTTTTAAACAAAATCTCAATCTGCCAACGAAGTGAATACAATGAATGCACGTAATTTGTCAGTACTTCTTCTAGCGACGTGTTCGTGATATATACATTCATGCCCATTAAATGTTTACTTTTATCCTTCATGACAATGCCTTTCTTCTTTTCACGTATCGCTTGGTTTTTCAGGCGTGTTTGCGTTTGATCATCGGTTAAACGATGGATAATGACACGTGCTGGAAGCTTCTGATTTTGGCCAATGTATGCCTCTGGGATTTCCATCGTTTCACCAGGGGTTAGACCAGACATCATTTGTGTCATATCAAGCTGGATGTATTCTGTTTGCTTTTTTAACGTGCCATTGTTGAAGTATTCTGGCTCAGGGTTCTTGATATAAATGCGTGTATTCAACTTCAACCGCGAGATATAGTAAGCCTCTTTATCATGAATGGCTTGTAAGTCTCCTAAATCGAAGTAACCAAGATCACGCAAACACAAATCGCCCGCCTCTACGGTTTCAAGGCAGATGGTACCGTACGTTTTATCATTATTCTTTCCTGGTCCAAGCTGCACGTTAAGAAATTGACCACTAAGTAAATCATATTCCAATTGGATTTTTACACCTGCCGTATTACTACTCCCGCCTGAACCTTGATAGTCAGTGGCGAAATGATCAGGCAGTTGAAACACTGTCGCATCTAAAATACGGATTCGATTGAAAGTAGAAATCATGTGTGCAGAAAGCGATTGATTTGAACAGAGTTTTTGTGTGAGAAGAGAAGTAAAGACTTCTCGAAGAAATGTGACGGCTGCTGAATTAAAGCGTTGATTCAATCCTTCTGAGCTCATCAGTACCCCAGTGGAAGCTTCTAACTGACTGTACAATTGTGTAAGTGATGTGCTAGCGATTTCTTGACTGAGCCATACGCAAAGGGCAATGAGTTCGTTTGCTTGATACTTACTCGATCGCTGTACAAAGCCAACTTGTTTGGCGATATCTTGTAGGACTACTGGAGATAAAAAGTATTGTAGTTCTTGTGCGAAAAGATTCAGTTCATTTGAAATGATAGGATTCATCAAAAACGCCATCCTTTCTCGTAAACTTCTTACGATAAGCATAGCGTTTTTTCATTTTGAGGGTATGATTTTAACTTCGCTTGATGGGCATGTGGTGGTACCCCATTTAGGGCTATACAAAAAAGCACCCAAGAGTTATCAAAGATTCTGCTTCGCCTGTTCAACCTCCTACAGAAAAACGGACGAAAATCTCATCGGTATGAGAAGAAAACAGTCTTTGATATATTGGGTGTTGTTTATCAGTATACCTTGTGCAAAAAGAAAGCAGCATAGCTCTAAAAAATGACCTGCTCTTTGGCATATTTGGCATGCCTTTCTTTAGTCAAACATAGAGGGTTTCTTGCGGATACGGCTCTACTCTAAACATTCTTTCGGTTAGCTTGATGGGCATGTGGCGATACCCCTATCTCCCTATTACATTTTGTTTTTTCTTTCAACATCTTTGTTTGTCGAGATTTACAAATCTAATTCTCTTACGGCTTATTTGCACCAGAACCCGAATTACTAATGTATTATTTTGGGTCCATTTAAAGACATTTACTTTTAATAGAATGAAAGATAATATAATCTTTAATTAACTGATAATTCAGCATATTAAGGGGCATCTAAGATCGCAAGGGGGAATTTTTATGGAGATAAATGTCGCTGTCATAGGACCTGAGGATGTAATTGATCAAGTATTTACAGTAGGTAAGTCATACCTTGAAATAAATTTATTATCGGCTCCCTATAATCATGAACAAGAAACAGTAGACATCGTTAAGCAGAATACTAATGAAGTTGATGTTTACTTATTTGCTGGAATAATTCCATATCAGATTGCTAAAAATCATCAAATTACAAATAAACCTCTGATTTTTATACCACTAACTGGGACTGCTCTATATCGGACGATTTTTAAAATTATTACTGAGACTGAAATTAATCCAATTCGTACTCCTCTCAGATTTAGTATGGATACATTGGATGAAGGTGAGGTGAAGGAATGTTTTGAAGAACTTGAAATTCACTCCAAAGCAATATTTCTTCTGAACACTGATCAAAAAGCAGATGAATTGGTCAATTTTCATTACAAACTATGGGCAAGTAAAAAAATAGATGTAGCGATTACATGTATAAAATCGGTCTATGAGACTTTAAAGGGACTAGGAGTTCTAGTCTATAGGGTAATTCCAACTAAATCCACTATCCGTTCAAGCCTAGAAAATGTGCTATTAGAAGGGAAATCCTTGATTCAAAGCAATACACAAATAGCAATAGGCATCCTTCATTTCAATAATCTGTTTAGCTCCAATAACTTGTCTGAATATAAGACAAAGCGCAAGAAAGCTGCACTTGAGAACCTACTTATTGATTTTAGTGAAGATGCTCAGGCAATTTTTGATTGGTCAGATCGTGATGAAGTCCGATTTATAACTACTCGAGGTGCGATTGAAAGGGTAACTCAAAAGTACAAGAAAATTCCTCTCTTAAACGAGATTGCTATGAAAATAGAATTGGAGACTTTACTAGGCATAGGTTTTGGATACACAGCAAATGAAGCTGAGATAAATGCACGTAAAGCAGTAACTAAAGCTCAATCTCAATCAAACAAGCCGAGCTGCTTCGTTGTTGATTTGGATGGCACCGTATACGGACCAGTTGGTCAAGATAAATTATTAACATATTCCTTACGCGGTGATGACCCTTACCGTATGCAGCTGGCAAAGACAGCTGGACTGAGTATAGCAACAATCAATAAGCTATTTTCTTTCTGTGAAAACTTTGGAAGAAAGGATATAACTGCCATTGATCTTGCGAATGGACTTGATTTGACCATTAGAAGTGCCCGAAGGATCCTCAATATACTCGAGCGAAGTGAATTAGCTGTAATAATCGGGGAAGAACAACCCATTCATCGTGGAAGACCGCGTCACCTATATGAAATTCAACTATTGGAAAGGAATAAACATATAGATATTTCACATTAAAAGGGAGGAGTCTTGTGATGAGAATAGCAATTGGCCAGATGGTACACGAAACAAATACTTTTTCTAACGTAAAAACAACTATTGATTTGTTCAAGCTCTGGGAATGGGACCATGGGGATGTGATACTTCAAAAGCATTGTGGGGTTAAGAACTATTTGGGTGGCATGATTGATCGGGGTAACGAACTTGGAATTGAAATTATTCCAACATTTTCTGCTTGGGCTAATCCTTCTGGGATCATTACTAAAGAAACGTATCAAACTGCAAAACAAGAACTAATATCTGCTATTGAGGGTTCTGGTGACCTTGATGCAATTTGCATCTTCCTTCATGGAGCTGGAGTTGCAGAAGGTGTAGATGATTTAGAAGGAGACTTGTTAACTGCACTAAGGATGAGAGTTGGTTACAAAATGCCGATCGTCACTGTGTTGGATTTACATGGAAATATTACAGAAGCAATGATAAAAGAATCTAACGCGATTTTTGGTAACGTTGAATATCCACATACTGATTCTTATGAAAGGGGGATTGAAGCAATTGATTTAACAGTGGGCATTCTAATAGGAAAAGTAAAACCCGAGATGGGTTTTACAAAATTACCTTTACTTATCCCAACCACAACTTCTTACAATTCTCCAGTAAAAGAAATTAACGAGTGGTGTCAAGAATGGGAAAAACACCCTGAAGTCATTGATTGTACGTTTTATCACGGTTTTCCTTATTCAGATATCCCATACGCTGGTGCGTCAATTATAACGACAACAAATAATAATCCTCAATTAGCTCAAAGAGTTTCTAATGATATTGCTTCTAGGATTTGGGAGATAAAAGATAAATTTTTCCCCACCTTACCTTCCCCAGAAGAAGCAATTACATATGCTTCTTCTAGAGTAGATTTTCCGATAGTAATTAACGAAGCTTCGGATAATCCAGGTGCAGGTACTCCAGGAGATGGTACTTATTTATTGAAGGAAATGATTAAGGCTGATATTCCGAATACCTGTTTTGGTTTTATTTATGATCCTGAAGTTGCCGATATCGCTCATAAAACAGGAGTAGGATCCCTTATACAGGTGGAATTAGGAGGTAAAACTGATACACTCCATGGGAAATCACTAAAGATATCAGCTTATGTAAAGTGTTTAACTGATGGGGAATTTATTCAATCATCACCGATGTGGAGAGGCAGTAAAGTGAATTTAGGAAAAAGCGCAAGACTAAAGGTAGGTAATGTTGACGTCATTGTATGCTCTGTTAGATCTCAAACTTTCGATGAACAGATTTTCCTTCTTCATGGGATTGATGTATTAAAGTCCAAAATAATTGGATTAAAATCATCTCACCATTTTCGAGCTTCTTATGTCTCAATAGCAAAGGAAATCATTACTGTTGATTCTCCAGGATTAAGCACAGGAGATCTTTTATCCTTCAACCATAAAAAAATTAACAAACCTATTTATCCATTCGATACTGTAATTTCAGAATTATTTTCATTAACAAAATAAGGGAGTGATCCAATGTACGACGTCATTGTAAAAAATGGACATGTTTATGATGGAAGTGGCAACCCATGGACAAAATTAGATATTGGAATTAAAGATGGGAAAATTGTTTTTCTTGGTGATTTGAGTGAAAAACAGGCAATACAAATCCTTGATTGCAAAGGAATGGCTGTTTCTCCAGGGTTTATTGATCCCCATGTTCATTCAGATCTGCTTTGCACTGTACCTGAGATTCATAAAATTAAAGCACTTCAGGGTGTGACGACAGAATTATTCGGTCAGGACGGTATTTCTGTAGCTCCTGTTTCAGAAGAAACTAAACCATTATGGCAAAAACAATTAAATGGGCTTAATGGTGATATTGGAGATTGGCCTTGGAATAGCATTGATGAATACTTAACCTTTCTAGAAAAGTCTAAAATGATTGGTAATGCAGCATATTTAGTGCCGCATGGGGCTGTTCGTACTCTTGTAATGGGATTTGAGGGGAGAACAGCCACTAAAATGGAAATGGAGAAAATGAGGGAATTGATTGAAGAAGGGATGCGTCAAGGAGCAGTTGGAATATCTACTGGACTTGTATATCCTCCGAATGTTTTCTCGAATAAAGGAGAATTAATTGAAATTTGCAAAGGTGCTGCGAAATATGATGGCTGCTTTGTTGTCCATATCCGAAATGAAAGCATCCATTCTTTATCTGCATTAGACGAAGTTATCGATGTAGCGAGACAATCAGGGGTGAGGCTACACATTTCCCATTTTAAAGTCATTGGTCAGAGTAACCGAGATAAATTTAAAACATCTCTAGAAAAAATGGATGAGGCAAGATGCGAAGGCATTGAGATTACTTTCGATCAATATCCATATACAGCTGCCTCAACTGTATTCCATGCCATTCTTCCTCCATGGATGCATTCTGGAGGTACGGAACAAATGCTAGCTAGATTAAAAAATCCTGAGGACAGAAAAAGAATTATCGATGATTTTAATAATAACAAAGACTATGAGAATTGGGTTTTAAATTGTGGGTGGAAAAATATCATTATCACCTCCGTTCAATCAGAGGCTAATAAATGTCTGGAAGGTAAAAATATAATTGAAATCGCAGAAATTAGGGGACAAACTCCTGAAGATGCTTCTTTTGACCTTCTAGTAGAAGAAAAGGGAAGTATTACAATGATCATTCATTGGGGATTTGAAGAAGATGTCTTACTTGGCATGTGCCATCAACTGCAAATGGTTGGTTCCGATGGTATTTTTGGAGGAAAGCCTCATCCAAGATTATATGGAACATTTCCTAGAGTACTTGGTAAATATGTAAGGGAAGAGGGCGCTTTGAAACTCGAACAAGCTATTCGGAAAATGACCGGCGCTCCTGCACAACTAATGAGATTAAAAGATCGTGGCCTCATAAAAGAAAACTATCAAGCTGATATAGTTGTGTTTGACCAAGAAAAAATCGCTGATTTTGGAACTTTTGATGACCCCCTTTTGGAACCTACAGGCATTCTTGAGGTATTGATAAATGGTAAATTAACTGTTCATAACGGAGAGTATATAGGTACAAGAGCAGGGAAAGTAATTAAAGCTGCTCGTCATCAGGAGATGAATCTAGTTGAAAAAGCATAAATTATGAACATGCCATAAAGATAATAATTTGCCTCTATTAATATAAAATTAGATTCATAGCGGCAAAAAGACAAAAGGAGGAGTATGATGGGGAGTAATACTCAAAGATATCAAAACAAGCATTTTATCTTAGGGCTTTTGTTTGTTGGATATTTAGTTGATTATTTAGATAGGATGGTAATGAGTGTTGCTGTAGTGTATATCAAGGGAGAATTCAATTTAGATCCTGCAGCAGTTGGAGTTATTCTTAGTAGTTTTTTTATCTCCTATGCCATCATGCAAATTCCTGGAGGATGGCTAACGGATAAGCTTGGATCAAGAAAAGTGTTAATTTGGTCCATCATTGTATGGTCAGTGTTTACTGTATTTACAGGGCTGGCTTGGTCACTCACCTCATTAATAGTTATTCGGTTCCTATTCGGAATTGGACAAGGTGGCTATCCTTCAGCAGCTCAAAAAGGTATAGCAGATTATTATCCTCTTAAAGAAAGACCAAAAGCTTCTGCTTTTCTTATGTCCTCTAATTATTTCGGGATGGCTCTTGCTCCACTGTTAGCTGCGCCAATGATTGTATGGTTAGGTTGGAGAAATATGTTTATTGTTATCGGTGCACTAGGGGTCATACTGACAATAGCATTCTGGGTTTATTTTAAACCTAAACAGCAACAAGAATCTTCTGATGTTACCAAGAAGAACAATCTACCTCTCAAAGAATTATTAGCGAATATTGAATTATGGAAAATCACTGTCATGTGGTTCGCGGCGGGTATCGTGAACTGGGGTCTTGCCTCATGGATTCCTTCTTATTTAATGGAAGCAAGGGGAATGGATATTATGTCCATGGGTTTTTATGCAGCTCTTCCTGGAATTTCCACAGGAATTGCCATGCTTTTTAGTGGTTGGTTATTAGATCGCTATTTTGTTAATCGTGAAAAGTACTATGCAGCGTTTGGTATGCTTATTTCGGGAATTTTCCTCTATTTAATGTTTACAACAACCTCTATTCCATTAGCGATGTTATATTTAAATATTTGCATGGTCTTTAAAAGTTTTGCTTTTACAGTAGCTTTTTCTTTACCACATAAGATGATGTCGAAGAAAACTATTGGATCTGCAATGGGGATAATTAATATGGGTGCTCAGGCTGCAGGTTTCATTTCTCCTTTGGCCATGGGATTTATGATCAGTTTTACAGGTTCATACAATGCCGCATTCTGGTTTTTAATTGTTTGTTGTCTCATTTCCATTATCGCAGCCTTAGCTATTAAAAAGACTGAGATATCCGTTCATACTGATAAAGTAGTAACACTTTAATAGAAACTAGGAATTATTACGTTTGTAAACTCATTCGTTTTGTATATAAGTTGCACTGGAAAAGGATTACTTTATCATGAATGTTTTGATAGAGTAATCCTCTTGCATATTTGTTACGATAGATCGTATTTTCAGCTAATATTATCACTATAAATAGACAGCAGACAGTCCTTTAATCATAAAGAGAGGAGCTTATAGATGAAAACAAAACTTCTTGAAGGGAAGAGTATTCAACAATGGATCGAAGACTATCCGATATTAAAAGAAATAATAAGAACGGATGAGGTTTTTTGGTCAAATCCTGATTACGGTATGAAAAACAACCTTTCTACTTTAAATGTTGAGGATATAAATGATGCATCGAGACGACTAGATCGCTTTGCCCCTTATATAGCAAAGGTTTTTCCAGAAACAGCAGAACAGAACGGTATCATTGAATCACCGTTAATTTCTATTCCAAATATGCAAAATTGGATAGAACAAAACTACGGTATTAGTATAGAAGGTAGTCTTCTTTTAAAATGTGATAATGATCTTCCAATTTCGGGATCGATAAAGGCAAGAGGAGGAATATATGAGGTATTAAAGCATGCAGAAAAGCTAGCCATAGAACATAATTTCATCACATATGTTAATAATTATGAGGTCTTCGATAGTGAAAAATTTAAAGGATTGTTTTCACAATACTCTATTGCGGTTGGCTCAACAGGTAATTTAGGTTTGAGTATTGGAATAATGAGTGCTCAGTTAGGATTTAAGGTAACCGTTCATATGTCTTCAGACGCTAAGCAATGGAAAAAAGATTTACTTTGTAGCAAAGGAGTTCAGGTAATTGAATATCAGTTGGATTACAGTAAAGCTGTAGAAGAAGGGCGAAAGCAAGCGTTATCTAATCCTACTTGTCATTTTATCGATGACGAAAATTCTAGTGATCTGTTTTTAGGATATGCAGTTGCAGCTTCTAGATTAAGAAAGCAGTTGGATGATATGAACATAATTGTAGATGAAGAGCATCCGTTATTTCTCTACCTTCCATGTGGTGTTGGGGGAGGTCCAGGAGGAGTAACATTTGGTTTGAAAGAAGAATTTGGAGAGCATATTCATTGTTTTTTTGCAGAACCAACTCATTCACCATGCTTTCTACTTGGACAGTTAACACGCCTGCAAGACAAAGTTTCTGTTCAAGATTTTGGTATTGATAATAAGACTGACGCTGATGGTCTTGCAGTAGGAAGAGCTTCTAGCTTTGTTGGGAAAACAATAGGTCATATGCTAAGTGGTTGCTACACCGTTGATGATGAACGACTCTATTCTTTCCTACAAAATCTAATAGATACTGAAAATATTTTTTTAGAACCGTCTGCACTTGCTGGTTTCTATGGACCAATTCAGTTATTAAGCCAATCCGATGGAGGAAATTATCTGAAAGAAAATAATATACAAGGAAAATTGAAAAATGCAAGTCACATCATTTGGGCAACTGGGGGTAGCATGGTGCCAAAAGAAGTTAGAGAAGAGTATTTAAGAAAACTTAACAATTAAGTAGAATTTATTAATCCTAATAAGGGGTAGCGTCACATCACCATCAAGTTAAAATTTTATGCACCTCCAAAACGAAATTTTGGACTTTTTGTAACATTTATCGTTTTGGGGGTAACCTGTTTTCTTAGCTTGATGGGTATGGGGTACCGCCAAAAAGGGCGGGCAAATACTGCCCGACCTTTCAACTATACTCCACGACATAGATAATGGGATATTAATAATTCGAAACTATAAATATCATTCCTCAATATGTATGTAGATTAGTTTTACTTTGCAAATAAGTGGTTGCCTATTCTAATGACTGTTTCCCTTGTGAAAATCCATTCATCTGTTGCCGACAACGGATTATAATAATAAACAGAACCATGAGTAGGATCCCAACCTTGTAATGCATCAATAACAGCTCGATAAGAATGGCTATTTGGGGTCAAATAATATTGCCCATCATGTACAGCTGTAAAAGCATTTGTCTGGAAAATAACATCGTAAGTATTTTTAGGAAAACCTGACGCTGACATTCGGTTCAAAATTACTGCAGCGACAGCTACTTTTCCTTCATAAGTTTCTCCTCGAGCTTCTCCATGAACAACCCTTGCCATCATTTCAATACTATTTAATTTTTGATGTGTTTGGTATCCAAAAACTCCATCTGGCAATATTCCAGAATCTAGTTGAAGTTGTTTCACCGCATGATCAGTAATTGAACCATAATACCCTGTTGGTTGCCTGTTAAAGTAACCCATTTCCTTTAAATTTTCTTGTAAGTCATAAACTGCTTGTCCTTGACTTCCATTGTGTAAAACTTCTTGAGCAAAGATTGAATTGGGTATAAGAAACATGAAACAAATAAAAATAACAAACGACATTTTTTTTACATTTACCATCAAGTAATACCACCCTTCGATTCATTTTCCTACTATTCTACCTTATCATACAAGAAAAATAGATTTATATTACATTATTACTATTTTAAACCAAAATTTTAGGGGGTCTTCAGACAAATTCATCTGTTTTCTGGGTACCGCCTATTGCCATCAAGCTTAGTAAAAGGATTATACCCAAAACGAAAAATTAAGCTATATGCTGCTGAAGATAGCTTTTTTCGTTTTGGGGCGTAAAGAAATTTTAACTTGATGGGGTGCTACAAGACCCCTTGTGGAACTATCGAGGCAGGATAGTTCAACAAAACATCGAGAATTATAAAGTTTACAAGTGGAACCCTGCGTAACATACATGTACTTAGACGGTGCTGACAAATGGCAGTCTGTTATAGGATAATGGGGATATATATTTGATGGGCAAAATATTAGGGGGAAACTCCATATAGAAGGATGTGCTTAACGATGAATGTAGAAATGGTCATGCAGGAGCTTGAAGCCCTAGGCAAGGAACGAACTAAAAAAATGTACATATCCAATGGTGCGCATGAGCCGCTTTTTGGCGTGGCGACAGGCGCCATGAAACCAATTGTAAGGAAAATAAAAATAAATCAGGATTTGGCTGAAGAGCTTTATTCGACAGGTAACTATGATGCCATGTACTTTGCAGGCATCATTGCAGACCCAAAAGCCATGACTGAGTCTGACTATGATCGTTGGATGGATGCTGCATATTTTTATATGCTGTCCGATTATGTAGTGGCTGTAACTTTATCGGAGTCAGATATTGCACAAGAAGTATCCGATAAATGGATTGCAAGCGGTGAAGAGTTGAGAATGTCAGCGGGCTGGAGTTGCTACTGTTGGCTTTTAGGGAATCGAAAAGACGTTGAATTTTCAGAAAGCAAAATTTCCGATATGCTGGACCTTGTGAAGAATACGATTCACGAATCGCCAGAACGAACGAAATCCGCTATGAATAATTTTCTATCCACCGTGGGGATTTCCTATTTGCCGCTCCATGAAAAGGCAGTCGAGACCGCAAAGGCAATAGGGAACGTAGAAGTCAAACGGGACAAGAAAAAAAACAGTTTTCTAAATGCATACGAAAGTATTCAAAAAGAAGTCGGTAGAGGAAGGCTTGGTTTTAAACGCAAGCATGTAAGATGTTAAGATTGGTTTTGCAAAATGAAGGGTAATTTCAATGAAGGAGGTTGCTTAGGCAGCCTTTTTCTTTGTTGATGAACCAATACACACTAAATGTGGGGTGAATGATACTTGAAGTCATTTCAACTAAACGAAAAAACAAGATCCTTTTTAGCGGAATATCAATTATTTGAAGATGATTTGATACAACAAGTGCAGTTACAGCACCGTTTGGAATTATTAGCGGCATTTGGGATCCAAAAAGGAATGCGTGTATTGGAAATAGGTTGTGGTCAAGGGGATACAACCGTGGCAATAGCAGATGCAGTAGGGGAAAGCGGATCTGTTGTCGCAATAGATATTGCCAGTCCCGATTACGGAGCACCGTTAACATTAGGTCAAGCAACAGAACGCATAAAGAAATCTTCATTAGGAGAACGGATTGACTTCCATTTTGAAATGGATTTTGATTTTTTTGAATCACCCATCCCATTTGATATGGCGGTATTATCCCATTGTTCATGGTATTTCAAGCAACCAGAGGATTTATTGAAATACTTTAAAAAGATTCGTAGATTGGCAAAACAATTGTGTTTTGCAGAATGGGACCTCGACTTCACCTGCCTTTCTCAACGTTCCCACTTTTGTGCAGTTTCCATTCTTGCACTGCATTCAAACTTCGTAAAGAGTGAAGGAAATATCCAAAACTTATTTCATAAAACTCAAATTCTCCAGCTGCTCCAGCAAACAAATTTTGAAGTGGTAAAACAACTTACAGTCGATGCAACATTTTTGCAGGACGGTCAATGGGAAAAAGATTATGCCAATAGTATCCGTGCAGGATTTATTAAAGTCCCTAACATGATACAAACGTTAATAACTGGTTATTATGAACTGATGAACACTTCGAATGGTAAGGAGAAATCATTAAATAGCTTCGTTGTTTGTGCAAAGTAATAATTGTATTCAAATGAATTCAAGGTCCAGGGCAGCCTAATTGGTTGCTTTTTTTGCTTACTAAACTACCATAAAAAGTACTAGATCTTAAAAACTTATATGAAGTAAACGAAACACTAGATAGCTCGACTATTTAAAGGCATCCATTACAGGTGCCTGATTTTTTTTTGTGGACCTTAAAACAGTGTAAGCAACTGAATAATGAATCACAAGAAAATCCATTTTGAACAATCCTGAACAGCTCCCTGTCAAGTAGACAGTGGAAATAATAAAAATACTTTAAGCGGCTTGAACCCTGTATTCCAATGGGCTCAAGCCGTTTAATTTTTCTTGGTAACGTTCGTTATTGTAAAACTGGATATAATCATCTATTGCTTGTTGTAACGCTTCAAATGTTTCATACTTATTTAGGTAATATTTTTCACACTTCAACGTTCCCCAAAACGATTCCATTGGTCCATTATCTATACATTTTCCTACACGTGACATGCTATGAATCATTTCTGCTTTTTCTATCTTTCTCTTAAACCCATGTGACGTATATTGATACCCTCGATCACTATGAATTAATGGATGTTCATTCTCTTTTAATATAGTTATAGCTTGATCAAACGTTCGAAATACCAATTTATTATTGTTTGAATGTCCCAATACATAACTAATAATGGAGCCGTCGTAAAGATCTAAAATGGCGCTTAAATACGTTTTCCTTCCGTTTCCTAATTTGAACTCCGTGACATCTGTTACCCATTTTTCATTGGGCTTGATTGCAGTAAATTTGCGATTTAGTCGATTTTCAGCGACATATTGCGCAGATGAAGGAACATAGCGCTTTCTTTTCCGACGAATCACGGACTGTAATCCAGCGATGTGCATTAAGCGATAAATACGTTTGTGATTAAACTTTTTATGATATATCCTATTAATATTTAATTTCATTCTTCGATACCCATAAATGCCTCCTACTCGTGCATAAATAGTTTGAATATCCTGAAGAATTGCTTCATTCTCTAATTCTCTAGCTGTTGGCATACGCTGTAGCCATTTATAATAAGCAGCACGAGATACACCGGCAATTTCACATAAAAGGATTACTGGCAGGTTTTCAGTCGCATGTAAATCTTGAATCGCTCTATATTTATTTTGTAGACGAACGCTTGTTAACGACGCCTCCTTTCGAGTTCCTCTAACTTTTTTAAAAAAGCATTTTCTGCACGTAATCGTTCATTTTCTCGCTCTAAACGTTTCATTTCCATCTTAAACTTTTCTTCATCTGTTAATTCATATTCCTCTTTCTTTCGACCGCGTTTATCTTGTAGTGCTTCTTCACCATCTGCTTCAAACTTCTTGACCCATTGATATACCTGTTGATAAGAAACTTCATAGCTTTCGGCTGCGAGCTGATAGTTTTTCTGATGTTGTATACAGTAATTCACAATTTGAATTCGTTCTTCTAACTTTGTTTTTCTTCTACTTGTCATAGAGTTTGTCATTCCTTTACCGGTATCATTTAATTCTCTATGACTATTATACTTTTTAATCCATTTTCTCAAAACCGCAGTACTGGATACATTGTATTTTTGGATAACCGTGCTTAACGAATAGTGTCCTGATAGATAATCATTAACGGCTGCTAACTTTAACTCTTTTGAATAACGCTTCCAAGAAAGAGCTTCTTCTAGGCCGTCTTCACCATTCGCTTCATACCTTCTCTTCCAATCTCTAATGGTCCCAGGATCAACCAAAAATTTAGCAGTAATGTCGGCTATTGATTGATGACCATCTTTATAAAGAGCTAAAATCGCCAGTTTTTCAGCTTTAGAATATTTCATTCGAGCCATAAAAAATACTCCCCTTAGATAAACAGATTTTTATTTTTTATCTGTCTACCTATTGGGGAGCATATCATCCTTTTTCAAAATGGATTTTTTTTATTTACGCTAATATGGGGGTTAAAGAGGACATTTTGGTTAATCTTTATTTCAAAGCTACAGCAGTTAAAACATTTCATTAACTTCCCATGATTCGACAATTTGATGCGCCATCCTTGGATCATATCCTTTACCCATCAGATAGGCAATAGCTGCAATTTCCATCATTGCATGTGGGACAGATGTTTTTTGAGCTTCGTTTAAACCATACTGTACCCAAGGGCCAACCTGTGACAATGTTTCTTGTTTGAGATGGTGTGGGTTAGTGTAAGAGGGATACACAATATTATATCCTTTCAAAAATATAGATAAATATCACAAGCCTATTTTATGCACCTTAACTTATCCCGTGTTCGATAATCTCTAATTTTATAGATAAAAGTTAAGGGTCAAAGGATGTTCTTCTTCAACAATGGGTGGAAATAAGATTTTATTAACAAAAAATCAAGATGATGAGGGGTATTTTTATCTTTTTCCCGGCGGTAGACAAGAACACGGCGAAACCATTCATAATGCATTATTAAGAGAGTGCATGGAAGAGGTTGGAGAAGAAGTGGAGATTGGGGAGCTGCTTCATTCGTGAGTATATAGGAAAAAATCACGAGCATTCTTCATTCGATTTTCATGTTCACCAAGTTGAATACTATTTTGTTAGCAACCTGGTAAAGGGAAAAAATAATAAAGCGCCTACCAATCCAGATAGTCACCAAGTAGGGGTAGAATGGATACATATTAATGATTTACTTCAGTATAGGATATATCCTAAAGAACTAAGGAAATATATCATACAGCACGTTAATCATCAATAGTCTCCAGTTTATTTAGGGGATATTAATCGAAGTCTTGTTCAACAAACGGGCGCGATGAATCAGCTAAAAGAGTGAATAAATGAAGCCATATTCTTTCGAAAAGAATATGGCTATTTAAATGGATTCGCTAGTTTTGAAAGATTGTTTTGCAGGATTTCCTTTAGCGGGACACTTCCCCGAAAGCAAATCATACACCTATTAATCTCGTCATAATACACTATTTTCATCTTATTCCATCTGTAGTATCTTAGTTTCACAGAATACATAAATGGGGAGAGTCCCACACAAAAGGAGGTCTTCCAAATGAATAAAGAATCAGTACTGATCGTGGAAGACGAAGAAAAGATCTTAAGACTGCTTGAATTGGAGCTTGAAATCGAAGGCTATCAAGTTGGAAAGGCAATGGACGGCAAGGAGGCCCTTGAAGCATATCAATCAAGAAAGTGGGATTTGATCTTATTGGATGTGATGCTTCCGGGCATAAGCGGGATTGAGCTGCTTCGGAAAATTCGAACGAAGAATAATATCACTCCTGTCATCCTGTTAACGGCAAAAGGCTCGGTTGAAGATAAAGTTTCCGGTCTTGATCTCGGCGCGAATGACTATATCACCAAACCTTTCCAAATTGAGGAATTGCTTGCCCGAATTCGTGCGGTTTTAAGAATGCGGCCTGCTGCACATTCAATGGAAGCTGAAATCGGTGGATGGCTAAATACTGCCGATTTAAAAGTGAATGTCAAAACACGCGAGGTCATTAGAGGTGATAGTCATATTGAACTAACGCCAAAGGAGTATGATTTACTTCTTTATTTACTGAAGAATAAGCGTCAGGTGCTAAGCCGTGATCAAATTCTGGGAGCGGTTTGGGGGTATGATTTCCAGGGAGAAACAAACGTGGTGGATGTGTATATCCGATATGTTCGCAAAAAGCTCGAACATGGCTTTGAAACGCCGCTCATTCATACCGTAAGAGGCGTTGGCTACGTCATGAAGGAAGCAAAATGAGACTTCGCAAGAAAATCAACTTATATACTGCGGTGTTATTCATTTTCCTGCTGCTTTTGATGAATGTCTCCATTTATTTTGTTTTCAGTAATCTGATGATGGTGAATGAAATGAACCGTGCGAAAGCGGAGACAGGGAAAATTGCCTTTGATGTTAGTGAAAATGTTAATAATATATCTCCAAATGATTTACTTCGAGCCTATCTGCCTATAGATGGCATGATTGGTATCGTAATCGAAGGTCAACGAAAAGGAACAGCCGTTACATCCAATTCTGAAAAACAATTAAGCAATCGAAATAGCAGCTTTTACCCCGGTGAGAAGAGCGAGATCATCACTTATCAGCAGAAAAAGTATGTATTCGTTTCAAACCCGATCGTTTGGGGGGATGGAAGTGTAGTTAACCTTCAAATCACCAAAAGCATGTCAGCAACCGAAGAAATGCTCGCTGTTCTCCGCATCGTATTAATCGCTGTAACCATCATTGCCATGATACCAGTTCTGATATCAAGCACTATTCTTAGTAACTTCATCGCCCGTCCGATTCGATCGATGATCGATACGATGAAGGAAATTCAAACTAGCGGCCAATTTAAGCGGCTTAGCCTAGAAGAAAAATCAAAGGATGAGCTTGTGGAAATGGGAAAAACATTTAATCACATGATCGATTTACTGCAGGCCAACTTCGAAAAACAGGAGCAATTCGTATCGAATGCTTCACATGAATTAAAAACACCGCTAACTGTCATCGAAAGCTATGCAAGCCTTTTGAAGAGAAAAGGGTTGGAGCGTCCTGATTTGTTTGATGAATCCATAGAGGCCATTCATTCTGAAGCCATTAGAATGAGAGAGATGACAGAGCAAATGCTCCTGCTTGCAAAGCATCAGGAAAAATGGAATATAGAGAAGGAAAACGTCAATCTGACCGATATCATGGCAGAGTTAGCGAAAGTATATAAGAATGCGTACAATCGGACAGTGGAGATTTATAGTGGCGATGCAATTGAAGCAGTAACGGATGTTCAAAAGTTAAAACAGCTTTTGTTTATTTTTTTAGACAATGCCAGAAAGTATAGTGACGAGTTAATCTCCGTCTACATAGGACAAACAAGTAATGAAGCATATATCCGCATCGAAGACAGAGGGGATGGAATTCCAAAGGCTGAATTGCCAAAAGTGTTCGATCGTTTTTATCGTGTGGATAAAGCTAGAAACAGAAAGCAAGGCGGATCTGGATTGGGGCTTTCCGTGGCAAAGGAAATTGCTGATGCAATAGATGTGCGGATTGAAATGGACAGTCTCGAAGGCAGGGGAACGATCGTTACTCTTTTATTTAATTAAGCCAGAATGATGTTGGATGGGGGATACGATGAAGATTAGAAAAGTGCTGATAACAGCCGGATCGATTCTCGTTTTTGGTCTGCTATCATTCGTCGGATTTCAATGGTGGGCTCCATCATTATCCGCGGAAAGTTTGACGAAAGAAGAAGTGAACCAGACAGCAAAGGATAAATTTCCTGGAACCATTATGAAGACAACGAAAAGTGAAGGTGAAGAATATCAGATTGAAATGCAGCTTGAAACCGGGGTCTATCAAATTAGGATGGATGCAAAAAGCGGGGAAGTCCGTTCTATAAAAAAAGAAACCATTGGTCATACAGCTGAAGCGACTACGGAAAAAGCACCCCAAAAGCTACTGACCCAAAACGAAATAAAGACGCGTATTTCCTCACAAGGTGACCTGGAACAAATTGATTTTGTACAGGAGAAAGACAACTCCTTTTATAAAGCAGTGGTAAATAAGAATAACGAAAAAATCACCTTGATACTCAATCCATATACAGGAGCTATAATTGACTCGACACTGGTGGCAGATAGTATCATTACAGAAAGCGAAGCAATTGCGATTGCCGAAAAACATGTAAAAGGAACAGGTGACGATACAGAATTTTATCAACCTCTAGATCAGACACCTTATTATTTGGTCGAAGTTGAATTGGAGGACGATCGAGACGCAGTCGTTCAAGTGGACGGCTACACGAAGGAAGTAAAAACAATCACATGGGAAGATGACGAAGAGAACGATAATGATGGCCCTGAATAAAATAGTGGCTCATAAGGGTTTACTAATCTAGACGTAAATTGAATAAAGCATAAAAAAGGGTGATGCTATTAGCTGTCTAATATGCATCACCCTTTTTGGCTTTGGTGAGTAAGGAAAATGCAAAAAAAAAGAGAAGGAACTGTAATAATTCTCACCAATTTCTAATCCTTCTATCATTTAACTCTAATTAACAATCTCTAACATGGAATAAAGCACCAAATGATAAAACAGAGCCAAAGTAGTTAAGTGGATGAAAGGCATCTGGATTATTGTACATAAAACATTCCATCATATTTCTACACCTTAACAAAGTTTTGCAAAGAGAAAGGAGAATCAGTAATGTCAGTTATTTCTAGCATTCTGGATTACAACAAGACGTTTGTCGATCAAAACAAATATGAAAGGTTTCAAACGACAAAGTATCCAGATAAAAAGATCGTCATCATAACGTGCATGGATACCCGGCTGTTGGAATTGCTTCCAAAGGCGATGGGGTTAAGAAATGGAGATGCGAAAATCATTAAAAACGCCGGAGCCATTGTTTCTCATCCATTTGGCAGCATTATGCGCAGTATCCTTGTCGCCATTTATGAGCTGAAAGTGGAGGAAGTGTGTGTGATCGGACATCACGGATGCGGTATGGTGGGGCTTCAATCCTCTTCACTGCTTGATGCCGCAAAGGAGAAGAAAATCAGCCAGGAGCAAATTGATATCCTTACAAACTCTGGTATTGATTTATCAAAGTGGCTGACAGGCTTTCAATGCGTTGAGGAGAGTGTAAGGAATAGTGTCCATTTGATCAAAAACCATCCATTATTACCGGATTCCATTGCCGTCCACGGTATGGTCATCCATCCCGAAACGGGTAAACTGGATCGAATCATAGATGGATATAGCAATATGGTAAGCAAGGACGAAATACATAAAGAAGGAGCGATAAAATGATGGGTTCTAGCAGGTTTGAAGGATATAACTTAGGCCATTTTCAGAAAGACCTGGTTGCCGGGGTGGTAGTTGGGATAGTAGCGATTCCTTTAGCGATGGCTTTTGCCATTGCTTCCGGAGTAAGGCCGGAATACGGACTGTACACATCGATTATTGCAGGAATCATGGTCTCCCTTTTTGGCGGATCGAAATATCAAATTGCTGGCCCGACCGGAGCCTTTGTCCCGGTCTTGTTAGGGGTGGTCATGCAGTACGGATATGAAAAACTGTTAATCGCCGGTTTCCTGGCAGGTATCATGATTTTTCTTTTAGGTGTCTTCAAACTGGGAAGATTCATCAAGTTTATTCCGCGTCCAGTTACCATCGGCTTTACAGCTGGAATTGCCGTGATCATCTTCTCGGGGCAGATTGCCAATTTCTTTGGACTCAGTAACTTAAAAAAAGAAGAGGTCTTTCTTTTAAATATGAAAGAAATCTTAGTGAACTTCAATACAGTGAATATCTATAGTGTACTGGTAGCTAGCATAAGTCTGACTCTCGTCATATTAACTCCAAAATATTTACCGAAAATCCCTGGAGCATTGCTGGGATTGATTGTATCAACTCTTGTCGCCAGCTTATTCTTTCCAGGTCAGGTAGCGACCATAGGATCGGCATATGGCGCCATTCCCAATGCATTGCCCCATTTTCAGTTTCCCCATATCACTGGCGGTCTGGTGATTGAACTCCTTCCGGCTGCTTTGGTCATTGCCATGCTTGGCGGTATTGAATCACTCTTATCCGCTGTAGTGGCAGACGGCATGACCAACAGTAAACATAACAGCAATAAAGAGCTGATGGGACAAGGATTGACCAATATGATTACGCCTTTATTTGGAGGCATTCCGGCTACAGGTGCCATCGCCCGTACTGCGACGAATATTAAAAACGGTGCAGTCTCCCCCATATCAGGCGTGATTCATGGGTTGGTGGTATTGCTGGTGTTAGTCAGTTTGGCGCCTTATGCTTCGGCCATTCCTTTGGCCAGCATGGCCCCGATTCTTATGTTTGTCGCATGGAACATGAGCGAACGCAAAGAATTTTCGCATATTTTAAAAGCCAAAACGATGGACTCGGTCGTATTGCTCGTTACCTTCGTGTTAACCGTAGTGATTGACCTGACAACAGGCGTCGGGATCGGATTACTATTAGCCATTCTATCGTTCGTTAAATTGATGAGCGGTACATTGAAATTATCAAAGGTATTACCAGATCCAGCTGATAAACTAGTTAAACCAGAAATGGTGCAACAAGGTTCAAGCTGCCCGCAGATTAACATTTATACGATAGAAGGACCTTTATTCTTTGGCACAATCGAAAGGCTGCAAGAAGAAATCGAGGTAATAATGCGATCAAAACCAAAAGTCCTCCTATTAAGAATGAGCAATGTGTCCTTTATCGATACATCGGGGGAAGCACTGCTAACCGATATCGTGAAGCAATTCAAGTTTCATAACCTACAAGTGCTGATATCAGGAATTCAACAGGAACCTAAAGAAATGCTGAGAAAAACCGGATTTATTGAACTGGTTGGTGAGGAACAGTTCTTTTCCAGTACGGGTGATGCCATCAATAAAGCTTTATCCAAACTGGATGAGAACCGTTGTAAAGGGTGTAAACAGTTTTCATTTGCTGAATGTACCTCACTCTCACAGCAAGTTCAAAAGCCTGCGTTATTAAAACCAAGCAGAAAACGGGAGATAGGGTTAACTTGACTCCCGTCAAGAAGAAAAGGCATCTGCTTTTGGCGGATGCCTTTCTCTTCAACTTCTTTTATTTCTGCTGCAAGATTTCGGGTTATTGAAATCATTAACACATCGAGCTTGTTCGCTCAGGGATTTATCCTGACTATTTAATTGTATGCCACTAAAAACCTGATCCCAAATCGCCTCATCCCAAACTTGGTTAGGTACTTCTAAAACACAAACATTTTCTATGTTCCATGCTAAATCAGAAATACTTGTTGCATCATCCGAGGGGATTAGTATTAATACAGTAAATTCCTTTTCTTTTAACATGTCCTTCATTACTTGTTGAAACAAAGTGGCTTGCTCATATTTTGTTGACCATCTTACAAATAGGATTGAATCGCTATCTTTGATCGTTTCAATGAATCTTGCTATTCTTTTATCTAAGTTCTCTTTGAAATCAGGATATGTTTCAAACCATTCTTTATCAGGCAGGATGGGGAAATCGTGAACTGAAGTAACTTTATAATGGTTATCTCTTACAAAATAGGTATTTACAGCATTTATATCTATGTCATCGTCAAAATAAGTACCGGAACCATCTACTAAAGTCAAATTCTTCAATTCCATATATTCCTTGAACTGATTACTATATAGCCTGGCCACTTCTGCAAATGACTCGGTAAAGACCCAGTCAAGAGGCAAAGAAAATCTTCTTAAGCCAAGTCTTCTTAGGTTCAAAGCGGGAGTGCAAGCACTGCCGCAAGGAATGATTATATCATAAGATTTCTTGATTTCCGTTAATTTCACTATTAATCCCCCTTTCTATAACTATCCATACTATATTAGATGATAATTTTCTTTTTATTGATTGGACAAACCAAAAAAAGGCTTTATATCAGGCAATGCCAACATGATTATTTGAAGAAATAGGTTCAGCGATCTTTTTAGACAAAGCAAAACGCATGCCCTAATTAAGAGCATGCGTGAACGTTTATTCTTCTATGATATCCAACTCTTTCAGGGCTTCAAGCGTAATCGTTTTGGCTTTGCTTCCGCTGCCGTCCATGTTCGTTGCGAAGGCCCATTCCCCTTTGTCCGTTTCGATGTACCCCACATACCAGCCCAATCCCATATCAGAAAGGCGTGTACCGGTTTTTCCATGGAGGACATATGAGTCCGCTTCTTCATTGATCATGATTCTCTTTACGGTTTTCATATGCTGCTTATCGATAGGCAGCTTTTCCTCTACAAGCTTTTCCATGAATTGGACTTGTTCCCGGGCAGAAATCTTTATGCTGCTGTCCAGCCAGAAATGATCGATCCCGCCGGAGATATCACGATTGCCGTAATCGAGCAGGTTCACATACTGCTGCATGTTTTCCGCCCCGATATCGCGGGCCATTGCTTGATAATACCAAATCACGGAATGCCTCATGGCTGAAGCAAGCGTATGATCTCTGTTCCAATCTTCAAATTCCCTGATTACGCCATCCCAGCGCTTCACTTCATATTCATCGCTCACCGCTTTTGTCTGTAAACCGATTAATGCATTCGCCACTTTGAATGTCGATTCTGGTGTGTAGCGTACTTTACTTCTCTGTTTATTATAGATAAATACCTTATCATTTTTTAAGTTTTGGAGTACCATCGTGCCTTCCGCACCATCGAAGGAATCCCCGATATCCAGTTCTTTCACCTTTTGATCGTTAGCACTTGCATGAATCGTGCCCATGGAACCAGTGACTAGCAGGACAAGAATGAAACATAACATTTTGATTTTCATTACACACTCTCCTTTAAGGCATGGATTGATCGGTCATCAAATAATTTCCATAAAATAGGTTGATAGCTAAAGTATACCTATTCCTGATGAAAAACGAAACCTTATTCTTGGGTTCTATCTAGATAGTATCGATTAAGGAGGAATGCAGCGAGTAGCTAATGAATATATAAAGCAAACGATGGAATGGGAGGAATCTATCATGGAGGTTAACCAAAGAAAAATAAATAGTAATGAAAAAGAAATTACATACACACATATTGAAACCGGAAGTCCGGCCGTTTGTTTTATGTTTTCAGGTGCAGGGTACACGTATGAGAAGCCGCTATTCTATTATTCGACGATGATCATGCTTCAAAATCAGTATGATGTCGTGCATATTCATTACGCCTACGACCAGGATATATTCAAGCATCCATTGGTGGATATCACAAAAGTGATCGTTAATGATATCAATCCCGTCATTACGGAAGTGCTTCAAAATCATGAATATCAAGGAACTGTGTTTCTTGGCAAATCACTTGGCACCATCCCCATCATCAACGGAATCATGAAAAGTGAGCGGTTTACGAATGCCAAAATGATTTTGCTGACGCCGCTATTGAAGTTCGATTCGATTTTTGATGGGTTATTGAGCTGCAATCATTCAGCACATATAGTTATTGGTGAAAAAGATCATCATTTTATTCCAGATAAAATTCAAGCGATTGAAAATAAACCGAACATAAGCATGAATAAAATCCCTCATGCAAATCATTCCTTGGATATTGAACCTTTCGATACTTCAAGGACGATCATCGTGCTGGAAGGTGTAATGAATAGAATGGAAGAGTTTTTAAAAAATATAGGTTAGCGAAATACAAAAGGGATTCAATCAAGGGGTTAGCAGGTGAGGAATGTTATAATAAGAGTATTGCAGTTTGGAGTTCTGAAAGGAGAAATGATGGTGGGAACCAATACATTTCATTCAATTGATGAATATATCATACAATTTCCCGAGGAAGTTCAGGAGATATTAAAAACGTTAAGAAAAGTCATAAAGGATGCAGCACCGGATGCAGAAGAGAAGATAAGCTATCAAATGCCTACCTTTGTTTTATATGGAAATCTGGTACATTTCGCTGCCTATAAAAAACATATAGGATTCTATCCAACTCCAAGCGCGATCTCTGCGTTTGAATCTGCCTTATCTGAATATAAATGTTCAAAAGGGGCCATTCAGTTTCCACTGAACAAGCCAATTCCTTATGAATTAATAACCGAGATGGTTATATTTAGAGTGGAAGCGAACAAAAGGAAAAAAGCAGAAGGCAAATCTCAAAAGAAAAAATAATATCGATTATTATCAGAATTCACAAAATGCTTAATATATGAGAGTATGAGCTGCAAGGATTTAAGGACCGAAAGAGAAAGGTGGAAATAATATGTTCAAAAAATTATTCAGTAAAAAAGAAAGCGTGGAACAACTGCTTGCTCCTATAAACGGACAAGTAATAAAAATAGAAGATGTTCCGGATCCGGTGTTTTCCGGGAAAATGATGGGGGACGGAATAGCGATTCTTCCTGAGGAAGGGTTGGTCGTATCTCCAATCGATGCAGAAGTGATCCAGGTTTTTCATACTAAACATGCTCTAGGCCTCCGTACGAAGAATGGTATAGAATTGTTGATTCATATTGGATTGGAAACAGTTAACCTTAAAGGCGAGGGATTTGAAGTCCATGTCGCAGAAGGGCAAAGGGTGAAAGCAGGAGACAAGCTTGTGACATTTGATATCGATTTTCTAAAATCCAACGCTCCAAGCATCGTTACTCCGATCGTTGTCACGAATGGCGAGCTGGTTGAAAAACTGGAAAAAACAAATAATACCCAAGCAACTATTAACGATACGGAGATCATGAGTGTTTATCTGAAGTGAAAGAAAAATTCCATGATGATTTCTCCTTTTAGGCTGCAAGCAGGAAAATCGAAAATTGCAGCGAATAGTAGGTGAGTGAACAAATAAAATCAAGCGAGGGTGAATTGGATGGGAGTTCAAGCAGAAAAGATTTTTGTAAACTTGCCTGTTAAAGATTTGGATGCCTCAGTAGAATTTTTCACAAAGGTCGGTTTTGAGTTTAACGAGCAAATGACCAATGAAAATGCGACATGCATGGTTATAAGTGAGTCCATATATGTCATGTTGTTAGTGGAAGAATACTTTAAAACGTTTACCAAGAAGGAAATCCCTGATTCTGCTGCGAGTAAGGAAACCATCGTCGCCCTGTCCGTTAAAAGCAAGGAAGAAGTCGATGAGATCGTGAATAGGGCACTGGATGTTGGCGGAAAGCCTTTCAATGAAGCCATTGATCATGGTTTCATGTACGGTTGGAGTTTTCTGGATATCGACGGGCATTCTTGGGAAGTATTTTACATGGACGAAAGCGGATTTAATCAAGAATAAAAAGCAAGGCACAATCCTTCACGAAGGACTGTGCCTTTTTTAGCAATCTTAGCTGAATTTCATTCATAACAATACGGGGCTAATGTCTTTCCACTCATAAACCAATAGATTCAATTCAGCACCAGCTATTTTGATTTTTTCGGTTTTAAGCAATTCAGCACCAAATGCCTCATAGAAGTATCGAGATTTATTATCTTCAAGCACCTCTACGAAAATTGTCTTGAATCCCAGTTCTTCGAATTTAAAGAATAATTCTTTGATGAGTTTCTTACCTATTCCCATTCTTTGTGAATTTTCGAGGATATATATCGCAGTTAAATCGCCCGAATCCTCAATTTGATTCGTCTCCCTTTTCCCTCCGCATATAAATCCTACTATTTTTCCTTCGTTATTTTCTGCGACATAAACATGATTTCCATTACTAGTTATATTCTTTATCCATATGTCTTTTCTTTTCTCATAAGAAAGTTTATCTAAAAAATCACTCGGCATTATATCTTTATAAGTGGTCCGCCAGCAATCCACATGGACTTTCGCTATCCCTTCCGCATCAGCCAATGTCGCCTCTCTTATTAGCATAGTGGTTCCTCCTTTTTTAAGTTTGCTATACTTCTTATTTTTTACTACTATTATCCAATTAGCAACTAATTGGCCCAGGATATTCCAATAATTAACTTTGTGTGTTACTATTTCCTATAGTTTGCTTAATGTGGGAGAAGGAATGAGATGAAACAGATTTTCCGTAGTAAAATATTTTATTTAAAAAGCTTCTTGATTAGCTTGGGGGGTGTGCTGGTTTTTAATAATGACGAAGAACCGACTGAGAAATTAACTGACGATGAATTTTTTACAAATTTAGCGGATAGAAAAGTGACATATATAGAGGTGGAGCAGCGAAAAAGTGTGATTGAAATAAGCGGTCGGCTGGCAGGGTATGAAAAGGATCAATACTTTGTCGCGTCTGTCCCAAATAGTGAAACTTCGCTAGATAGAATGAATAATGCTGCAGAGGAACATGATATAGAAAAAATGGAGTTTACACCATACATAGAGGTAAGCGGATGGGTCACCCTGTTTACAACGACCGTTCCGTTCATGATCATTTCCTTCCTGTTTTTAGTCTTATTACTATTTAGAGTTATAATAAAAAGATAGTTTTCGACGATATATTCCCATTTTCGGAGATAAAACTGCAAGTTTCGTCGATATTTCTAGTGAGTTATTGCTTCTGCAAAAAAAGAGATAAACCTTTAAAATGGTATTGAAGATTGCTGAATAGTTTGATAGAATAAAATAAATGAAAAAGACTATGTGCAACTGGCGAAACACGGATAACCGTGAGGGAACACATAGTGTCGTAGCCGTTCGCCTGGGCAGAGGTAAGGGATTTTATCCCTTGCCTCTTTCTGTATATTAACAGATAGTAAAGGTTTAAAGTCAATATTTTGAAATTTCAAAAACATCATAATCAAAAGAGGAGCAAACAAAATGAGCACAATACTTTTAGAAAAAGTCAAAACGATCAAAGCGTTAAATAATATTGCCGAAAGCGGGCTGAATGTTTTCAATAAAGGCGATTTTAAAGTCGACAATGACAGTGAAAACCCTGATGCGATCGTTCTTCGCAGCTTTAATATGCATACTATGGAATTCGGCGATCAGTTAAAAGCAATCGCAAGGGCAGGGGCTGGAGTCAATAATATTCCGGTCGACAAATGCACTGATCAAGGAATTGTCGTTTTCAATACACCTGGGGCTAACGCAAACGCTGTAAAAGAAATGGTGCTGACGACATTGATGGCTTCATCTCGTAACCTTTTTGCCGGTGTAGCTTGGACAAAGACGCTTGAAGGTGAAGGGGAACAAATTCCGAAGCTTGTCGAAGCAGGAAAGAAACAATTCGTTGGTAAAGAAATCAAGGGAAAAACTCTTGGCGTAATCGGTTTAGGAGCAATCGGTGCACTTGTAGCGAATGACGCGCTTGATTTGGACATGGATGTCATTGGCTTTGACCCGTTCATCTCTGTTGATACAGCTTGGAACCTATCCCGCAATGTACAGCGCGCCATGACAATTGAAGAATTGTTTGCAGAATCTGATTATATTACAGTACACGTTCCGTTAACTGACGACACAAAAGGAATGTTTAACCAAGAAACATTCAGCATCATGAAGCCGGGCGTACATATCTTGAATTTCTCACGCGGTGAGCTAGTGAATGAAAATGATATGCAAGCTGCACTTGAAAGCGGAAAAGTAGGCAAGTTCATTACTGATTTCCCGAATGAAAACGTGTTGAAAATGAAAAATGTCGTTCCAATTCCGCATCTTGGTGCCTCTACGCTAGAATCAGAGGAAAACTGTGCCATCATGGCAGCTCGTCAGTTGAAGAACTTTTTAGAAACAGGGAACATCAAGAACTCTGTGAATTTCCCGAATACTTCCCTTCCTTTTACAGGAAACCGTCGTGTGGCAACTTTCCACGAAAACGTTCCGAACATGGTTGGGCAAATCACGCTGGCTGTATCAAGCTTTAATTTGAATATCGCTGACATGGTTAACAGAAGCCGTGGGGGATATGCATATACGATCATCGACATTGATGGTGAAGTAAACAGCGATATCATTCCTGCCTTGGAAGATCAAATCAAACAAATCGAAGGCATCGTTACAACTCGTATCATCTAATTGGAACCAAAATAAAGCTGATAAATAGTGAAAGCCTCAATTCCTTTAAGGAGTTGAGGCTTTTTTAGGCTTTATTAATGATTTTGTAATAAATATTGGGGTGGTCATGCTAAACTGGCTCACGTGTTAACAACCTAGGGATTACAACGGACTCAGCCTGCGGGCAGCTCGATACATTCAGTTGAAGTCCAAACATCTTCCACACGCATTGCTTAGCATCGAAATTCTCAAAATCCGTCATGCTTTCCTTCTGTGTTATCTTCATAATGTACAAAAAACATCAAGTAGATTGCGAATAGGAGATGCAAATAAAGTGGAACATCTTTATCATTTTGAATGACCACAAATATGTACATTCCATATAGCAAAATGGGAATGCTTAAAAGGATTCTGTGCTTAGTCACATGTCATCCCCCCATTTATCCTCCAATATCAATACATGAGCCACTTTAAAACCCTTTTCTTCTAGAAAATCTGCTAATTTCATAGCTTCATCCTCCTAATTAACTAAATATTCTGTCACTTCTATTAATACAATAGTATGAAGTACAGGGAAAATGCTGTCAATCTATATTCCATCTGTACTCATTTTAAGTTAACGGATCCATAAGTTATCAGCCAAAATAACCATCTCATATATAGGCAAAACGGTACCAAAACGGGGAAGCAATGCGTTCAACTGAACGCAGGGAAGCAACGTGCTGCGAACCTGAATCAATGGAATCACTTGTATGCCTCCTTGCCTACGTTCACTTCAGCGCATCTAAGTAAAAGAATCGCCCCTAATCCAGAGACGATTCCCTATCTTAAACACCCTTTCTACAAAAAAAGGATGACCCTATATTGTTCTTCCCAAAAAATGCTGATGAAGGAAATTCGATGTTAAAAAAGCTCCTACAGGAGGCAATTGCCCGGTATACGCATTACCGCTAACAGGAAATTGATTCTGAGCTATATCTGTAGTGGCAATCCACGATCCAGACTCACCTGCTTGCAGAGAGGGAGGCTTCATAAGAAAACGTCCTTGAAGAATGAAATGCCGAATTCTGCTCTGTTGATCATCAATTATGGTTAAGTTGCCAGAGAATGTGGCATAAGGTGAATCAAATGCGATTTGTTTGGTGTTTTCATTCCAAAATCCATTAATCGGAATGGGTCTGCCGCGAAAATTAACCGTACCAACCACCCTATTATCTATAATGGAATGAATGGAAAATGTGCCCCAAATAATCGTTCTGCCAGCTATTGAAGAGTGGATACCCCATACAGATGGGAATGGAAAGCTAACCGAAGCAGTTCCCTGTGAAGTTACCAATGCTATGCCCTACCTTAATGGTCGTTTATGTTCCGAGGAAGATTCCTTGTTTAAAGCAGTATATGCAGCATAAGCAGAATAATTTAATAAAGAAAGGTGAACTCTTACATCCTCTGCCTGATATTGCATGATGAGTTACCAGTTGCCGGAAAAAAGGATTGAACGGATCAGAGGAAGGAATGGAGGGAAATGAGGTAGTTGCGGCGAAAGTAGTCTATAGAAATGTGTTGAAGATAGGATGAGCAGCAAATGTGAATGGATCAGATAAACAGCTATTGAGCATGAAGAACGGTTTGAAAAACGAAATGATAATAGATCGTAAAAAAACATGAAGGAGTGAAGCATATGCATAAAAAAGGCTGTTCCAAATTGAAGTGTCAGTGTTTCATCGTACCTAACTATATCTTAGAGAACATGGCACAAAATGAAGTGGAAGAAGCACGGATCAGTTTAGCGAAAAGCCGTCAAATGCGCAGGCGCAGAATATTGAAAGAATACGATATTGACGGTGTTGTCGCACTGACGGATGCAGGATCTGAACGTCAAGGTGAATCTGCCCGTCATGTTTACGATTGCAAGGGAGGAACGAAACTCCGGGAGAATGAGGCTAGGAAAGAAGGAGACCGATCAAGTGCAGATCCCATTGTTAACGCTGCATATGATTATAGCGGAGTTGTGCGTGATTATTTCAAGGATGTTTTGCACCGTAATTCAATTGATAACCAAGGGCTTGATCTCATTCTGAACGTTCATTATGGCAATAAATTCACGAATGCTTATTGGGACGGAGATGAAATGGTATTTGGAGACGGTGATGGGGTCATCTTTAGCAATTTTGCCAATTCACTCGATGTAATTGGACATGAATTGACACATGGGGTTACGCAGTTCACAAGTGGATTGGAGTATGAAGGTCAGTCCGGGGCATTGAACGAACATCTTTCAGATGTGTTTGGAGTTGCCATAAAACAATTTCACTTAAAGCAAACTGCAGGAGATGCCGATTGGCTGATCGGTGCTGATATAATGGGACCGACACTGAAAGGGCAGGCACTCCGTTCGATGAAGGCACCAGGTACGGCATTTGACAATAAGTTAATGGGTAAGGATATTCAGCCTGATCATATGAAGAACTTCTATAAGGGAGAACGCGATAATCATGGTGTCCATATCAATAGCGGCATACCAAACAAGGCCTTTTACCTAGTATCGATGGAAATTGGAACGGACAAAGCGGCCTTGATTTGGTTCAATGCGATGCAGAATTTATTTGCGACGGCGAATTTCAATCAATTCGTGCAAATCGTCATCAAGGCAGCGCAAAAACTTGTTGATAGCGGCGATGTTACGAAAACAGCCATCAAGACAATTGAAAATGCTTTTAAAGCGGTTGGACTGCCTGAGTAGAAATATTCCATGAATAGGAGGTTTCATCTACCATGCATATCAAATTTAGCTGCATAGGGGGATTTGCCAACCTCGACTTGAATTTCGAAATAGATACGGACGAATTGCCGAAAGAGAAGTATGAGGAATTGCAGAACTTAATGAAACATGCTGACCTTCATAATGCTGCCCAAAGTAAAATGGTAAAAACGCAAGGGTTCGACTCGTTTTCGTACCAGCTGGATATAGCCGTTGAAAAGAAGAAGCAGTCTTTCTCATTCACAGACACAACAGCTCCAGAGGAAGTCCGGCCCTTATTGGATTATTTACGGAATTTAGCAATTGAAATAAAGCTAGCAGAATAACCACGTCAAAAAAGTCTATCATTCAGATAGACTTTTTTTGACGAGTCGTAAAACTTCACAAAAATGTCATTTCGTTTCACTTTTATCTGGATTTTGGCTGTTTGTTCTCAAAATGGACACAAAATAGCGATCCGCAGTAGCAAATTTGAAACGGAAATTAGATATTATAGCTCTTTGATGAGATTTTGTAAAGAGTTAGCCAATCAAACAGGTAAAGCAGTCACAAAAGGGAACTAATTTTGAAAGAGGTCATACAAGAGCGGTTTTACAAAAAAAGCATAAAATAGGATAATGGTCGCAGAGAGGTGAAGTGAATGACATATCAAGAAATGAAAGTGACGATAGCCGGAAACAGCCTTACCCAATTCGGGAAAAGAATATTAATCTCGCAGATTCAATTCTCGACATTGGAGGCGATATTCGAAGTCGATGAGGCGGTTCAAAGAAAGCTTGATCTCAATCGAAGGACTGAAATCAGGGAGTTCATCATCGATTCTGTATCGGAAGGGGACTTTTACTTTTCCCCATTCATCTTCTCGAGCAGGGGAGCGATCCAAGAAGTGCCCGTGGGCGGGGAACTGCCACCAGGAAGTAAAATATACATACTTGACGGGCAGCATAGGACCTATGCCCTCATTTCAGCCATCAGTCACCTAAGGGCACGGAAGGAAACGGAAGAAGAAATCGGAAACTTTCCCGAAGCGGCAAAGCTCCAAAACCAAATTGATAAGTTGAAAACCTATCCGGTCACGATTCAAATCTATTTAAATCTGGAAACGCATGAAGAAAGACAGCTATTCAATGATATTAATACGAAGCGAAAAGAGCCGCATAACGGCTTGGTGATGAAGTATGACCAGCGCGATGAATATGCAGAGCTAACACGGAACATTGCCAGGATATTAGAAAGTAAGATGGAGATAGAGGCCACCCTTTCGAGGATTACCGTGAGATGTACGGCGCTGACTACGCTGACGATTATGAGGCGCTGCCTTATTGCTTTATTTGAAGGAAACGTCACCGCGAAAACGGGTAAAGCCAATTATGGTGATATGACCAAAGCCGAAATCATCAACACCGCGACCGCGTTTTTCGAGTCATGGCTGGAAATCTTTCCGAAGAAGATGACAGACCGGACTACATTCACATCAGGGTATTCCGGCATTCAAATAGCCCTTGCCCAAACGATCCACCAACTCCGAAAACATCATGAAATCCCCTATGAAGAAGCAATAAATCATATGCTGCATTTGAAGAAAGCCTGTACTTGGAAGCATGATGATACCCTTTATTCACACATTTACGACCCCTTGAAAAAAAGAGTCAAAAACCATTCGACAACAAATGCCATCCAGAAAACGGCTCTCGCGTTCAAACGAAAAATAGAACAAGAAGGAGGATGGCTGCATGATTCTAGGTGAATTGGACCGGAAAAGAAGGACGATGGTTTCCTGCTCCATAATCGAGCTGGTCCATATGTATCGCAATGGTCAGATCGCCACGAGGGAAATCAACCAGCTGCGGGTCCGGTCGATCAAAAACTATCTTTTGGACAATGCGTTAACGAAAAATATCTACCTGCCGCCACTTGTTGCCAGCAGCAGGGAAGGAGCAGCCCCTAATGGAGATCCTATCGAACTTTCGATCATCGACGGAACACAACGAATAGCGGCTTTCGCGCAATTGGAGGACAGTATCCTTAAAGCGTTAAAGAAAGGTGAAGAAAAGGTGAAACTAGCATACGAACTGGATTCACTCATGAAGGACAGCTCGATTGCGATCCAAGTATTTGAAGGGCTAACAAGAGCGGAAGAATCCCAGCTCTACCTGGATCTCAATCTAAAAGGCAAGAAAGTGGCCCTTTCCAAACGGATATCATTCGACTCGCGAAACAACCTCAACGTCATTACCAATCAGGTGCTCCATACCCATCAATCGCTAAAAACAGCCGGTGTCGAACTTGAAAAGCGTTCCATCAATCGTCCAGCCAATAAAAACCTATTATCCCTATCGCAATTGAGGCAGGTCATCGGCATCTTCATGACTGGGAAGGCACACGTAAACATCGAAGAGAAAGTATCACAAAGTCCGCTTTCGAACAGTGAATACATCACACTCATCCATCTCTATCTTAATGAACTATTCGACATATACCCGGCAGGACAGATGGGTGATTACACAAAATGCATGCTTGCCAGTTACCCGCTTTTCATTGCCGTTGCCCTTTATGTCAATGACAAAATGGAAAACCAGCCAATCGAACAAAGACAACAGCTGATTGCCACGAGAATGTCAAAATTGAAAGAGGTGGACTGGAGCCCTGATAATCCCATTTGGAAAGAGTTTAATGGAACATACAAAGGGCGGCCGCCATTATTTCACCTAAGCAAAGATAAAAACAATATCGAAGAGCTAGTACGCTGGCTGTATAGCTGTTGAGGAGGTGAGGGGAAATGTGATAATGAAAAAGTGAAAAACCCCTAGGTGAGGACGTCCGGTCAGACAATCACCTAAGGGCTTGCGAGCAGGAGTATACCTGCCTCTATGTCCAGTATACTCCATAAAAAGGAATAGTGAAATGGGGAGTGAATGGAATGATGATACGAAAAAACTATTTATTGAATATGGAAACGGTAGGAATGATGGAGCGATACGACGCCAATGGTGTCGAGATGACTACGGTAGTGGAGGGAGACAGCACTTTCCATGTTAGGCAACCGCGCCAGGAAATCCTGAATAACACGTTAAACCACTTTGGATTGGATCTGGATGGCGGACTAGCAGCAGCCAAATCCGTACTGGGCGGTAAATACAGACTGCCCGTCTGCATAAACGCCCAACTGGGGATGGTCTGGTTCTCCTCCCGCTCATTCCGGAAAAGAGGAGGAGTCTGGTTCTCCTACATCCACATTCGTGACTTAGAGGAAATGAACGAAAAGGAAACACTGGTCCACACAAACTACGGCCATTGCTTACCAGTAAACTTAAGCAAAAATCAGCTCGCCTTCAAAAGGGATCAAGCAGCCTATCTGCATACGACCTTCCATGAACGCTCATTGGGTAAAAAGACCTTTTATTACGAACCGGGAAGCGGAATCACCTTTTGCAAAGAACCTGGGGAGGTCCATTACAGGGTGAAAGGAAAGGAATAATATAATCTATGGGACCGCTGAATTGGCGGTCTTTTCTTAGGAGTGGATTAATTGAGAGCGGGTATTATTTAAATCCAGAAAAATAGTTATTGTAAAAATGGAATGATACATTGTGATTAGTAAAAAGTTAATATTTAGGGAAGTAAGTACGTGTTTTGAAACGAATATTTGCTATTTTACTATCTTTTGGACTAGTTTTAGGTCTCTCGTTTGGCGCAAATGACGTTGCCAGTGCCAAAACAAAGGTGAAGACTTATAAAAACTGTACAGCATTGAATAAAGACTACAAAGGAGGCATAGCCCGTACATCTTCCGTTAAAAATAAAGGAGGAAAAACGAAATACAAGCCTCACGTTTCAAAGGCGCTATATGATGCCAATAAAAAAAGCGATCGTGACAAAGACTTGATCGCTTGTGAAAAGTAAGGATTATTCAAAGAGACCTTTTAAAAGAAGGTCTCTTTTTATTAAGATTGAGCAGTCTTTTTCAACATTAGTATATGTTTATGAGAAATGGGATTTAATTGTATCTTCAACTTTCTTTAACATTCCTTTATATGCTTCTTCATCAAGGTATCCAATACTTCCGAATAGTAAATGATCCACAGGTTCAATTCCAGTAAAATCAAAAATTCCAATGTCAGAGGTAACTTTCAAACCAGCTGTCATACCCACCGCATCGTAAACCTCGTTAGGAGTTCCGTGTGTATTGATGATAAGCCCCTTTTTACCTTTTAATAGCTTGATTACACCTTCTTCTCCAGCAGAATATGCAAACCCAAATGAGAATACTCGGTCTACATACCCTTTAAGAATTGCTGGAAGACCCGTCCACCAAATAGGGTAAATAAATGTTATAACTTCTGCTTCAGAAATAAATTCTTGTTCCGTTTTAATATCATCAGGAGTTTTTCCTGCTTTCATGGCTGCTGTATCTTCCGGTTTCAGTACAGGTTGAAAATCAAGTGCATATAAATCACGCACAACAACTTCGTGACCGTTTTTCTCTAATGCATTGACTGTTGTTTCCAAAATAGAGTGATTTAAGCTTTCAGAGTATGGATGTGCATAAACAACTAAGTGCCTCATTTCGAATCTCCTCCTAGTAATTTTTATTTGATTATTAAGGGTAACCTAATATTATAGTGTTAGACATTTTTTTGAAAGTAGTCATTTTTTTATAACATAGTCACAAAAATGGTACCATTGAGAAAGAGAGGAATGTACGGTGGCGCGAAGCAGGTTCGGTGAACCTCCAGAGGAACAAATAGAGGTTTGTCCAGTTACACAAACTCAAGACATAATTGCAGGGAAATGGAAAATCATCATTTTATGGCATTTAAGCACAAATACAAGAAGATTTAATGAACTTCAAAGGCTGTTACCAGGTATTTCAAAAGGAATACTGACACGTCAGTTGAGAGAATTGGAAGAAGACCAAATGGTTCACAGAGAAGTATATAAAGAAGTCCCCCCAAAGGTAGAATACTCGTTAACACCTATAGGGAAAAGCTTTATTCCGATACTGGCTAGTATGGGAGAGTGGGGAAAAAAATATGAAAAATTAATAAAAAGCTAAAGCCTATACAGGTCTTTAGCTTTTTCCTCGTGGTGGATCATCCACTAACCCCATTTAATTCAATAAGACATCTTTTTTATCTTTCAAACCGTCCAAAATGTGTATTTTCCCGATTTATAAGTGCATCCCCAAGATTGATTCTGCTCATAAGTCTTTCATGGTCTGAAGGGAAACGTTCTTTAACATTTGCGACACCCTCTGTTGTTGGGATACTACCATTAGGCATAGGACGTTCTTCACTTTGAAATCCGGGGTTCAAACTATCATTATTAGTAGGGTCTCTACGTGCATCAAGGTTCCCGGCATTGTTATTATCTTGTGGCATATATTTCACTCCTTCGCTTATATTATCCGCTGATGGCAGTAATCTATTCGCACGCTGTACGTATCCTTTATTTATCCTGTTTTCCTCAATTTGCAGCAACGCCAATTTCTCTTGAATGATCAACAAGTACGAAGGGTCTTTTTTTGCCTTTTAAAAAAACTTCAAAATATTATGATTGACTTACATTTTAATTTGTCTTACAATTTCAATGTAAATAGTCGAAAGATTCAATTAAATGGAAGGAGAACCTTTTAAGGGCTAATTCACTTCAACATGAAGCATGACAACATACTGCGCGTTAACTTTATGTCAATTCCGGAAATGACGTAAAGTTCTGTCATAATTTCAATATCTGAATGTCTAGAGTTATCTAAGTATTATTGCTTTAGAAAAAATGAAAGCGAATACATACTCTTTGGAATGGAGTGAATAAACTTGAAAAACCAATCAAATCTTGCTGAATCCACTGTGATTGCTCCGGAGGTCGAAAGTAAGAAAATAAATTTCTTCACGAAGTTTAAAACCGCCTATGGTCCAGGAATTCTTGCCGTGTTAACGTGGCTTGGAGCCGGGGATCTGGTGACGTCTTCTGTTGCCGGTGCAGATTATGGATATAGTTTAATGTGGATTTTAGCTCTGTCATTAATTCTTCGTTTTCTTATCGTTAATGTTATTGCCCGGTTCCAGCTTTGTAACACAGAGGGTTTAACCATTCTTGAAGGATATGGACGTATCCACCCATTTTTCGGTTATTTCATGTTTGGTTATGCATTGATCATGGGCCATCTGTTTAATGCCTACATGATTAAGGGAGCGGGAGAGGTATTATCGACACTCTTCCATGTCAATCAGCCATTCTTAGCTTCAATGGTAGTTGTAGGATTAGTGTTTATGCTTATTGGCAGGAATATTTATAATAGAATTGAAAGTGTAATGAAAGTGCTTTTGGCATTATTGACCATTGCCTTCTTGTTCCTGGCCATTCAAGCTACACCGGATGTGGGGCAAATCATTAAAGGAACAGTTGGTTTTAGCATTCCAAGTGATACTGGCGTTCATGGAGCATTATTGGTGGCGATTTCAATTATCGGTGCAGTGGCAGGATCGATTTCGAACTTTGTACATCCATATTTCATGAAGGAAAAGGGCTGGACGAAGCCGAGTCATGTCAAGGTTCAAAGAAATGACTTACTGTTTGCCATCGGAGTTTGCATTGTGATTAATTTAGCCATTTGGGTGGTTGGGGCAGAAATTTTAAAACCGAATGGAATTCATGTGGAAACGATTGATGACTTGGCAATGGCATTACAAATGTCGTTAGGACAATTTGGCTGGTACATTTTTTATCTTGGGGTATTTGGCGTATTGTTCGCGAGTATAGTAGGGAAATCAACTGGTTTTCCAAGATTGATAGTAGATGCCTTTTACGTAATAAATAAAAACCGACGCGAAAAGTACAATGGTAAATATGAAAAAGATCCAATGTTTAAATGGATTATGATTTTTGTATTAGTTACTCCGCTTATTTGGTCCATTCCCGGCATGCCTGGTTTCATTGCATTGACAATTGGCGTAAATGCAATAAATATAATCGGCTTTCCGGTAATCGCAATTGGCATGCTCGTGCTTTCAAATAAAAAAAGCTTGATGGGAAAATATAAAAACAATTGGTTCGAAAATATTATTCTAACGTTAGCTTCCGTTATAGCGATTTGGTCCGCCGTTCAATTAGCTACTACCTTTCTTTAAAATAATGGTAGATTATAGATAGAGGCGCAAAACAAAAAGGTTATGTCAGCATTTGAACCCGACGGGGTCCTATTTTATTGGAAGTGAGGTATCAATGATGAAACCGAAAGTAATCGTCTATAAGAAAGTGGATCAAAAGGTGTTGGATTATATTCAAGAGACTTGTGATGTCGTTTATTTTGAGGGTCTTGATTCACAAAACTATCCTGAATTTCTTCAGGAGCTGAAGAACGCACAAGGTATATTAGGTTCAGGATTAAAGGTGGATAAAACTTTACTGGATCAAGCACCGCAATTAAAAATCGTCTGTAATTCATCGGTTGGTTACGACAATTTGGATGTAACCGAGTTGTCCAATCGAGGAATCATGGCTACGAACACTCCCGAGGTATTGAATGAGACAGTCGCCGATACGATCATGGGTTTGATGCTCTCCACAGCGAGAAGAATGCCTGAGTTGGATCAAATGGTAAAGTCAGGGCAATGGACATCGAATATCGGGGAAAAATCGTTTGGGTTGGACGTCCATCATAAAGTGTTAGGCATTATCGGAATGGGCGGAATCGGATCTGCCGTTTCAAAAAGAGCCCGTTTTGGGTTCGATATGAACATCTTATATCACAATAGATCCAGAAACGAAGACGCGGAACAAAAGTATGGAGCTACATACTGTTCTCTGGAAGATCTGTTAAAGCAATCTGATTTTGTCTGCTTGATGACACCGCTGACTCCTCAAACCGAAAAGATGATGGGGGAAAAAGAATTCAAGCTCATGAAAGAGTCCGCCATCTTCATCAATTGTTCAAGAGGGAAAACAGTGGATGAAGAAGCGTTGATCGATGCGCTAAAGACCGGAGAAATTCACGCGGCAGGACTGGATGTCTTTGTACAGGAGCCCGTCCAGGAAGACAACCCGCTGCTTTCCATGAAGAATGTCGTCACTCTGCCTCATATCGGTTCCGCAACATATGAAACCCGCCTGAAAATGGCGATGCTGGCCGCAACAAACCTTGTCGCCGGATTACAGGGCGAAACTCCGCCCACGTTGATTAAAGCTGGCGTAAAGGTGAAGTGATTTTTTATAAATTAAGCTGGATAGCCTTAATTGGGGCTATCCATTTTTTTGTTTCGGATTATTATTATTACTCATCCTGCAAAACTGCAAAGCACTCCTATAAGGGAGGGTTTTGCAGTTTGTAGACAAAAGGGGTTCGGAATTAAAAAATTCTGAACCCCTTTTGAAATTCCCTTTGAATTTTCGCCTAAAGTTAAGAGATTGGGGCTTTACGAGCCCAATATGTTAGGCCATTTTTGGACCTCGCCATGTCCAATTGGCCATCTTCTTTAAATGAATGGCAGCCTCCATTTTACGAACCAAATGGTTCGGTGGCACCAGTTGATTTAAAGTAATCATTTCAAGTTGATCTCGCTGTATAGAATCATGTTTAGAAAGCATCCTCATCACCTCAAGTTTTAATACTTCTATTTTAAAACAAAAATGAATCCAGGCAAAAGTGTTCCATCTGAAAGGCAAGACAAAGTTGATTGTAACGGAAGGTACGAGACTCCTGCTTAGAAAAGCGCGTCTAGGGGAGACCCCGCAGGCGAAAGCCGAGGAGGCTCCCCGACCGCCCGCGGAAAGCGAGTGCCCTACGTTCCAATCAACGTCCAACAAGCCATAAAAATAGACAAACTCGACTTTCATCGAGTTTGTCTACAGTTTGAAAAGCCCTCCCATAAAGGGGGGCTTTTATATCAATTCCCCAGACTTTTGTTATTCATCAACCGCATCTGCCATTTCATCAAAATCGGAAACTGCGATCTATCAAACAGTTCAGCACAAGAAATACCTGGGTTTGTCATCGCGTAAGAATAACTTATAATCGGAGACTGCACGCAATGTTTGGATACATAGTTGCATGCACTGGTACTTGTTTTGATCCCTAGAAGTCTTTCTTAATACGATCGTCATGATTTGTTGACACCGTGTTTCCTCCTTTATAAGTTTATGCTACGTCTGATTGTTTAATTGAATCAACGTAATGGTTTGCTTTATCCTGGTCAAATTCCCCTTCCCATTTCGACATGACAATCGCCGCCAATGAGTTCCCTATGACATTAACCGCTGATCTTCCCATATCCAAAATTCGGTCGATACCGGCAATGAACGCAACACCTTCCACCGGCAGTCCCATAGAACCAAGTGTTGTTAAAACAACAACAAATGAGGCACCCGGAACGCCAGCCATTCCTTTTGACGTTAACATCAATACGAGTAACAAAGTGATCTGTTCTGTAATGGATAAATCTATACCATACATTTGTGCCACGAAAAGTGAAGCAAGTGCTTGATAAATCGATGAGCCGTCTAGATTAAACGTATAGCCTGTTGGAATAACAAAGGAAGTAATGGATTTCGGGCAGCCAAACTTCTCCATTTTGTCCATAAGCCTTGGTAATACCGACTCTGAACTTGCTGTTGTAAAGGCCAAAATCAATTCATCCTTTAACACTTTCAGGATAACAAAAATGCTTGTCCCTGACATTTTCGCTATAATTCCAAGAATGGCGAATACAAAGAATATCATCGTCACATAAACAGCAATTACAAGGTTACCTAAAGGAATTAATGTTGCGATACCGAATTTCGCAACGGTTACACCAATCAGTGCAAACACACCAAAGGGGGCAAATTTCATGACTAGATTCGTCACCCAAAACATTACTTCCAACACACCTTCAAAGAATCCAAGAATAGGCTTTCCTTTTTCGCCTATCGCAGCCACACCTAAGCCGAATAAAACAGAAAAGAAGATAATCGGTAATAAATCCGCTTGAGCCATTGATTCAAATACATTTGAAGGAACAATATGAGAAATTGTTTCTCCAAAGCCACTGCTGCCAGCGATATTTGTCGTTTCTTCATATTTTGAAATATCACTTTTTTCAAGATTGCTTGTATCTAAGCCAGACCCTGGGTGGAACAAGTTTGCCGCCAGTAATCCAATTACAATGGCAATTGTGGTGACAATCTCAAAATAAAGAAGAGTCTTCCCGCCTAATTTTCCCAGTTTCTTTATATCGCCGACTCCCGCTATGGAGACGACTAGTGCAGCCATGACGATCGGGATGACGATCATTTTAATTAAATGAATGAAAATATCGCCGATAGGCACCAAAATGGCCATGACTGTTTCATTACCATGGAATAAAGCACCGACAACGATACCTAGTACAAGTGCAACAAAAATTTGAGTAGCTAAGCCAAACCTTTTCATTTGAATTCCTCCTTCGATAGTCGCTCTGTTGTTAGCGCTTTCAATTTTTAGATTATTTCAAGTTTATGATCATCCTACTGGAACCTACTGAATCCTACGGATACTTACAAGGGCCATAAAAAATAATAATTTCAGTCAAAACCCTTCTCACTTTTTTACCTTTTCATGTGTTATGTTTTTAATATAGTGACTGGGGAGGGACCGTATTGAAAAAGAGTATAAGGATATTGCTATTGATTATGATTGCGGTGCCTCTTGCGGGCGAATTCAAGTTTTACCCCTTCGATGATACATTCAGAGTCAGTTTGGGAACCCCCGTCTTCTTCTTGTTTTTACTATGGGGGAGGAGCATCCATCCGATTATTGCAGGCATAGTGACGGGAGTGAGTGTGTTTTTTTTGCGTTTTTCACTGGCTGTCGGGATACGGGACATATCCGTTGAGGATGCGATCTATCTTCATGTTCCCGCCTTTTTCTACTACTTCATTTACGCGTTGGCCTTTCATAAAACGAAATTGAACGAACGGCACGATCAGCCGTTTATGATCGGGCTTTTAGGGGTATTGATCGAGCTTTTTGCAAGTGTATCGGAGATGACGATCCGATCCATCCTGGCGAATCAGGGCACACCCTTGTTAGCCATTGACCAACTTGTTTTAATCGCCTTTATTCGAAGCTTTTTCGTTCTCGGCTTTTTTAATATATTAAAGCTGAGAGAAGCGAAATCCGCAGAAGCGGAGCAACGCATCCAAAAGGAACAAATGCTGCTTTTCATTTCAAGTTTGTATGAGGAATCGGTTCAACTGAAGAAAACGATGCAAAATGCGGAAGAAATCACCCGAACTTGTTATGACTTTTACCGTCGGATAAAAACAAGGGGGACTAATGGAAGCGATGCGCAAACTGCGTTGCAGATTGCCGGTCTCGTGCATGAGATCAAAAAAGATAACCAGCGGATTTATGCGGGGCTTTCGAAACTTATGTCATCCAAAAACCTGCAGGAATATATGAAGATCGAAGACCTTGGTAACATCATGATCGTGTCTAATAGACGATATGCAGAGTCCCTTCGCAAAGTTATTACATTTACCTTGCATATAGATGATGACCATCCCCCCTATCATATATATATGGTATTATCATTAATAAATAATTTATTGTCCAATGCAGTGGAAGCCATTGAAGAAGAAGGATACGTATCACTGCATGTGAAAAGGAAAGATCAATTCGTGGAGTTTTGCATCTGTGATAATGGCCCCGGCATTGCGCCAAAGCAGAAGGAAATCATTTTTACAGCAGGTTATACAAAGAAATTCGATGCGGCGGGAAACCCTTCGACGGGAATTGGCTTATCGTATGTGAAACAAACAGTTGAAAAATTTGGAGGACATATCAGGCTAATGGATACCTATAAAGAAACCGTATTCATCGTAGGAATTCCGATTGATGCTATTATGGAGAAAGGGCTAACGAGATGAATTATTTCATTATAGATGACGATCCTGCCATTCGAGGAATGTTGACAGAGATAATTGAAGACGAAGATTTAGGCAAAGTGGTGGGAGAAGCAGAAGACGGAGCTTTAGTGAATAATGGCTTGTTGTTTTTAAAAAAAGCAGACGTTGTCTTAATTGATTTGCTCATGCCATTAAGGGATGGAATTGAAACAATCAGGTCTCTTGCTGATGGATTTCAAGGAAGATTTGTGATGATATCGCAAGTGGAAACGAAAGAAATGATTGGTGAGGCGTATAGATTAGGAGCGGAATACTACATTACAAAACCGCTGAACCAAGTTGAAATTTCATGTATATTAAACAAAGTGAACGAGCGAATACTGGTGGATCAATCAATCCAGGGCATTCAAAAGTCGTTGAACGTGTTTACGGACCGCCCGAAGTCTTCTAAAACCTTTCATACAAAAAATATCATGGAAGCCGGACGGTCCTTAATTTCTGATTTAGGTATGATTGGCGAAGGGGGAAGCGAGGATTTATTAAACATTTTAGGGTTCCTCCAAAATGAAAAGCAAAGACTCGGTCCTGCCTACTCGTTTCCATATTTAAAGGAGATTTTTGCTGGGATTGCTGCTGAAAAGCTGGGAGATCAAGCGAAAGAAGCCGAAATCCAGAAAGAAATGAAAGCTTCCGAGCAGCGTGTCCGTCGCGCTCTTAACCAGGCACTCATCCATATCGCTTCATTAGGATTGACGGATTATATGAATCCAAAATTCGAGGCCTATTCATCCACATTTTTTGATTTCTCGGAAGTCCGAAAAAAAATGCTGGAGCTAGAAGACAAAAGCAAAAAAGTAAGCAGTCAGAGCCGCAATAATATGAAAAAATTTATCCAAGTGCTGTTTATGGAAGCAAGGCAGATGATGAAATAATAAACCAGTAACACAAGTGGAATAGATTGAAAATTCCCAAAAACATTTTCTTATTTTTCGTTGGAAGAAGCATAAAGGCAAATCCGTTTATATGGGATTTGTCTTTATCGCTATGTTCTCCGTATTTTTTTATGGCTCTTTTCGTAAAGATTGTTGTTTTTAAACGAAACTATTTAAGGTTGATTGGAGCGGAAGTGCGAGACTCCTGCGGGAGCAGCGGGAGAGGTGAGACCCCACAGGCGTTTACGCCGAGGAGGCTAAACCGCCCGCACCAAGGAAAGCGAGCATCTTGAGAGGAAATCAACCACAACCCACTACCTGGTAAATAGCAACAAAGTATGTGAAAACAGCCTTTTTTATAAACAGTATTGTTTCAAATCTATAGAAAAAGGATAAAGAAGTTCATTCGTTTTCTATTCGTTGATTAATTCCATCGCTCTAACTTTGGGATGCCTCTAGTGAAAAACTTAGCAATAAATTTAGGCATATTCATATTTTCCATCATATGATTTTGAACAACTTTTTGCATTTCTATCGCAGTAATGTTTTGAGTGAATTCACCATTTATATAACAATGACTGCAATATTTAGTACTTATCCTACCATCTTTTTCAGTTCCACCACCTAATTCATCTTTAGATAGCGGCATTCCACAACTCTGACATGCTTTATAATTTTTCATGATAATTTCTCCTACAAAAAGTTTTATCCTAAACATTATCTAACAAACAAAGTTAAGTCAAGACAATATGAATCACATCTCATCGAAACGAATCAAACGTTGATGTGGGTGTTGCAGTTCTTATGAAAGGCGGGACTAGCGAAGCTTCAGGCCTTCAATAATCATAAAAATAACCAGCCAAGCTATTGCTCAACTGGTTACTGGCTTTACATGTTAAATTCAAGTTTAAAATGACGATTCATTATGGCAACTGTTGTGCAAAATACATTGATATCATTCGGAATTTATGATAAGTTAGTATAGAAACACATTTAAATATATACAAAAACAGTTTACCCCTTACTATAAGTATAAGGTAAAACTCACCTCTAGTCAACCCCTAATTTCTCATTTTTTAAAGGAGTGTCCGTTATGAACAATGAAATTCGGCAGGAGCAAGAACGTTTGAATGAGGTGATAGAAACAATCACGAAACAAATCAGCAAAATAGAAGGAGAAACTTCAAAGCGTAAAAAAGAAGTTGTTAATATCCGTAAACACTTTTGGGATGACCTCAAGGTTAATATCGATACTTTCGATGATTACCTCGAGACCATCATTGGCTTAAGGCAGCAGGCCCAAGACTTGTCACAAAGCGAAGGCGCACATAGATATGCCTTCAAGAGGCTGTCAACACTGCGCCGCATGCAGGAAGTACCTTATTTCGGCCGGATTGATATCACTGAAGAAGGGTCTCCCCTTACGGAACAAATTTATATTGGGACTTCCACTCTTACTGATGCAACAGGAGAAAACTTCATTATCTACGATTGGAGGGCCCCGGTTTCGAGTGTTTATTATGACTATCCTCCCGGTCCTGTAGAATACTCCACTCCCGGAGGCGTAATTCGGGGGATGCTGGAGAACAAGTGGCAATACACCATCAAGGGAGGCGTTATCGAATCGATGTTCGATACGAGTCTCACCATTGGGGATGAGATTCTGCAGCAGGTACTGGGCAAGGGAACGGATAAGCATATGCACAGTATCGTGTCCACCATTCAACGTGAGCAGAATAGGATCATCCGGAACGATCGCGGACGTCTGCTCATTGTTCAAGGTGCAGCTGGCAGCGGGAAGACATCAGCTGCACTTCAACGGATCGCTTACTTGCTCTACAAGAACCGAGAAAGGCTGAAAGCCGATCAAATCATTTTATTCTCTCCTAACTCCATGTTTAATAACTACGTGTCCAATGTGTTACCCGAACTTGGCGAAGAGAATATGCAGCAGGTAACATTCCAGGAATATCTAGATCATCGTCTGACCGACTCGTTTCAAGTCGAGGATCCTTATGAGCAATTGGAATATTTGCTGACTGCAGCGGAGGATCCTTCCTATAGCACCAGGACAGCGAGTATCCAATTTAAGGCATCCATTCGCTTCTTTGAAATCATCAAGACCTACAGACAATCACTGGAGCAATCCGGAATGATCTTTAGAGGGGTGAAGTTCCGAGGGGAAACGCTCGTCTCCGCCAAACAAATCTCGGAAAGATTTTATAACACAGACACTACATTAAAATTTCACAATAGGATTGAAAAGCTGAAAGAGTGGTTATGTAAGCTACTTGATGAAAGGGAAAAGTTTGAGTTGAAACAACCTTGGGTCGAGGAGGAAATCGAGTATCTTAGCAAAGAAGACTACCAAAAGGTATACACCTATTTAGAGAAAAAACGCGGTCATGATGAAGATTCCTTTGACGATTATGAGATAGAAAATAAAATGCTTGCGCGTATGATTGTTCGAAAGAAATTGAAGACGTTACGCAAACGGATAAAAGCCCTTCATTTTATCAATATTAAGGGCATATACAAGCAACTTTTTGACGAACGAATACGGATCGAACTGTGGAATGAGGGTGAAACACCTGCCGAAAGGGAAATTTGCTTATCAACCCAAAAAATGCTGGACGAAGGTAAACTGTATTATGAAGACGCGACTCCATTTTTGCTGCTGAAGGAGTTAATTCAAGGATTTCAGTCGAATACTGCTATAAAATACGTGCTTGTAGACGAGGCACAGGATTATTCTCCATTTCAATTCGAGTTTTTGAAACGATTGTTTCCTAATGCCAGGATGACCGTGCTCGGTGATTTTAACCAGGCAATATTTGCTCATGCCAGTGAACGGGTTGATTTCCAGACTCTTACCAGTTTATACGGGATAAATGAAACCGAGAGCATTACCTTGGATCAAAGCTACAGATCCACAAAGCAGATTATAGAATTCACACGTGAACTAATTCCAGAAGGCCATCGAATTAAGGCATTCAATCGTGAAGGCGAGAAGCCTGTACTCACTCAAGTGTCCAGCCGTGATGAATTGCACCGTAAGATCATGTCTAAAGTCAAAGACTTTCAAAGCCGTGAGTACAATACAATCGCAATAATCTGTAAATCTGCTGCCGAAAGTGCCGCCGCATACGATGCCCTTAATGCCCACGGTGAAATTAAACTCGTACAGAAAGGCACAAATGAATATGAACAGGGTGTAGTTGTTATACCGGCTTATTTGGCCAAAGGCATCGAATTCGATGCAGTCATCATTTATGATGCATCCATGCAAACATACGGTGATGAGAGCCTGCGTAGATTGTTCTACACCGCATGTACCAGGGCTATGCATGACTTACAAATTTATACGGTTGGCGAACCCAGTCCCTTCTTGAAAAACGGTGCAACGGAGAGTTTACTTCTGACCTCCAAATAACAAAGAATGGAGTCATTATTAGTGCTTCCTTTTTTCTCCTTTCATTTTATTGCTCTTTTATCGAAATACTATAAAAGAAAAGCTTTAGAAAAGGAGGAGATGGATTGACTAACGATAAAGAACAGGTGGAAACGGGAGGAAGCCAGGTGACTGGTGAATCAACGACTCAAACAGTTAATGATGGCCATTATCATTATCCAGGGCCCGTGGAAGAAGGCTATAGCGGAAATACAGGAAGAGCAGTACAGCCTGCCGGGAAAAAAGATCCTGATATTCCTCTGAACAAAGACACATTTAATTACACTCGCCTTTTAAAGTAGCTCCGTCCCACATTGTAGGTGTTTAAGGACATTACATGATAGGATTATTGGTTCATGAATATACAAATTCCATAGTCGAATATGGTAAACAGCTTTTTTGAAACCTGTGTAGAATAAAATTCTATGCAGGTTTTTTTATTGGTGTAATTTTTATAAGACTGTTTGCAGTGATAAAACATTCAAATTTGATTATACATTGGCATTAGGAAATTATTTTATGTAAATTCAAAATAATGTAAAAATAGATTGACTGACTCATTAAACTGATATATCATATCTCATATATAAAACATCATATGTCAAAACTAAATGAAAGCGCTTTCTACAAAATAAAGGGAGGGATCATTAACAGGGAGAACCGATGACTCTTTTTGTCTTCCATCTTTTAAGGACAATAAACATGGTCTGTATTGTTTTAGGAGAAACCCAGTCGCGTGAGATGTAAGTAAATGCTTTTTCATAATTGAATAATTTGAAAAACATTATAATTGGGGGATGGGAGAATGGAGATTCAAAAAGAACTTGATATCCAATCGAATAAGACCTTTTTACAAAAGATATGGAATAGTGTAAAGGAATATGGTCCGGGAATTATTATGATTCTTACCATGATGGGAGCGGGTGACCTAATCACTGCCTCTGTATCTGGTGCTAGCTTTGGCTATAATTTAATGTGGCTTCTTGTATTATCTCTCTTAATTCGGTTTGTCATTTGTAATATTATGGGGCGGTACCAGATATACAATAATCAAGGAATGACTATTTTAGAAGGATATGCACGCCTCCATAAATTTTTCCCTTTCTTCTTTGGAATCGCCTCCCTGGTAATAGGGCATTTAATTATAGCGCAAATGATTAAAGGTTCAGGAATAGCCCTCAATTGGATGTTTGGAATTGGCAACGATTTCATTTGGTCAGTTATTGTTGTTTTAGTTAGCTTGTTCATTGCGGGAAGTAATGCTTATAAAAAATTAGAACTGGTCATGAAAGTTTTATTGGCTGTTTTAACAATATGTTTTATAGGATTGGCCGTTTATAGCGGACCTGATGTTGGGAGTATTCTTAAGGGGACGGTTGGTTTTGGTCTGCCAGAGGATACAGGTGCATATAGCGTTATTTTGGTAGGTGTTTCATTGGTGGGCGCAGTAGCAGGTTCTCTTACCAATTTGATTTACCCTTATTTTTTACAGGATAAAGGCTGGACGAAACCAGTTCATAAACGGATTCAACGTAATGATTTGTTATTCGGGTTTATTGCGGCCATTAGCCTTACTTTAGCCATATGGATAGTTGGAGCTGAAATCCTCCGTCCAAATCAAATCCAAATCAAGGACATAGATGATATATCCCGTGCTTTATCCTTATACATGGGTGATTTGGGATCCTGGGTTTTTTACTTAGGTGTTTTTGCTATCCTTTATAGCAGTGTAATTGGAACAGCGAATGGCTATGCCAAGGTGATTACGGATTGCTATTTCAAGGTGACGAATAAGGTATTGACTAAAGAACAGAAAATAGAGGGCGACAACAAATTTAAATGGATTAGTTTATTTCTCTTAATTTCACCAATTATCTGGTCTATACCTGGGACTACTGGATTTGTGGCCCTTACTCTTTTTACGAATGCACTGAATGTAGTAGGTTTACCAGCAATTGCGGTGGGTCTTCTAATCATTTCTAATCAGAAAAAATATTTGGGCAAATATACGAACAACTGGTTTGAAAACATCATGCTAGTAGGGACTACATTATTAGCGATTTGGGGATCATACCAACTTCTCTTAAGCTTCTTCTCTTAATTTGCTAAAAGTGTATTTATGTCACGGTCCCCAAGGTGTACATGCATCAGGAATAAATTGTTAATCTATTTTAACCAAATGCTATAATGGATTTAACAATGTTCAGAAGGAGAATAAACAGAATGAGCGACGATATTATAACAAGAATAAGTATGCAATCACGGTCTGTACGAGAGTTGATTTATGAGGAGCTTAAAGAAGCAATATTGAACAAAAGATATGAGCCTGGAACACATCTAAGAGAGAGGGAACTGGCCAAAGAGTTTAATGTAAGCACTACACCGGTCAAAGAGGCTTTGAGACAGCTTGAAAAAGATGGATTAGTTGTCACACAGGCAAGAAAGGGTTCATTTGTTTCCGAAAGTGTCATGAGCTCAGTGGAAGAAATAAGATGGGCTAGGGCAGCACTGGAAGGAGTTGCGGCACGGTTGGCTGCAAAGAAAAGAACACAAGAGGAATTAGAAAAGCTTGAATCTATCCTAAAAGAGATGGAAGCATACACAAAGGAAAAAAATAGCGAAATGCTGAAAAAGTATAATAGTGAATTCCATGATTTCATCCAACAAACGGCCAAGAATACTTATATTTCCAATCAAATAGAAGCAGTATGCTCCTTTGACAAGTTTTTTAGAGAGAAAGCAATGTCTCATAAGGAGGAACACGAAAGGGCTTTTAATGACCATTATTTTATTTTTGAGAAGATAAAATCACAGGATGAGGTAGGTGCAGAGGATGCCATGCGCAATCACATTAACCGTTCTACAACTTTTACCTTAAACAAAAACAGCAGCAAGTAAAGTCCCCAAATTTTGGAGAAAAAGGTATCCTGAAATTTTACGCCATCTCTCTCTTTTATGTTTCATGAAGATGGCGTTTATGTTATTAAGCCGTTTCAGTTATCTAGTTCATTTAGTTTGTATCAAATGTTGATAGTGAATGTTATCGGTATTGGTAAAACTCTGTACTAATTTATGATATATCAAATATCAGATATCACTTCTTTTAATGACAGCAAAATATTTCATAATAAAAGTCCAAAGGGGAGATGGGTTTTGTGTTTAACAATAAATTGAAATCTTCGTTCCATACAGATCAACAGAAAACGGTATTTGGAATATTTATTGGTTTTCCAAGTACACAATTGGTTGAAATGGCCGGATATAACGGATTTGATGTTGTTGTCATTGATAATGAGCATGGGATGCTATCGGCTGAAAATATCGAGCATATGGTAATTGCATCAGAGAATGCAGGAGTGACGCCTTTGGTTCGAGTTGGCTCAAGCAATCCTAGTGAGATTCTAAAAGTGATGGATAGAGGAGCCCATGGAGTTCACGTTCCCCAAGTTGATGAGAAGGAACAGGCTGAAAAAATCGTTGAAGCAGTGAAATACCCTCCAAGGGGGAAAAGGGGAGCAGCATTTTCAATGAGGGCTGCTAAGTATGGCACAGTGCCGATTCATGAATACTTGGAACACGCTAATCAACAAAGTTTAGTTTGCATTCATATTGAATCTAGAAAATCAATGGAAAACCTTGAAGAGATTTTAAGTGTTGAAGGAATTGATATGGTTTATATCGGCCCTACTGATTTATCAGTTTCCTTAGGTTTTGGGGGCAGGATTGATCATCAAGAAGTTTTAAAAAGTATTGATAGAATTTACGAAACTGCCAAAAAGTATGGAGTGAGAGTTGGGATACATTCAAAAGATAAAGCTGGTGCAAAAAGCCGAAAAGACTGGGGTGCAGATTATGTAGGACTTACAGTGACGTCTTTGATTAACCAGTCTTTTAAGGATTATATAAAAGATGCAAAAAGTGAAACAGCTTTAGAATCATAATAAAAAAGGGGAGAGGAAATCAATGAGTTATTCAACTTTCAGTGAAAAGCTTTCAACCATTACTGCAATTAATATTGTACCGTTTGAAAAGGAAACAAAGGCGATTAATTGGAAAGGGTTGGAGGAGAATATTCAATTTCTGCTCAAGCACGGAAGCGAAGTGATTGTACCAAATGGGAACACTGGTGAGTTCTATGCTTTGACCCTAGAGGAAGCAAAAGACATAACAAAAGAGGTTGCCCGCCTGGTAGATGGAAGGGCGACTGTTGTAGCAGGTGTCGGTTACGCTGCGGACATTGCGATAGACCTGGGAATTGAAGCCCAAAAAGCCGGTGCTGATTGCGTTATGATCCATCAACCGATTCACCCGTACATTACAGAAAAAGGTGCAGTACAATATTTTAAAAAAATCATTGATGCACTGGATATCCCATCTATAATCTATTTTAAAGATCCAAACCTGAGTGATAATGTCCTAAAAGAATTATCATCTTTGGAGAAACTTGTTGGAGTCAAATACGCTATAAATGATTTACCGAGATTTGCAAAAGTTGTTTCAGATATACCTAAAGAGCACAATCTAGCTTGGATTTGCGGTACAGCAGAAAAGTGGGCTCCATTTTTCTTTCATGCTGGTGCAGTTGGATTTACTTCTGGACTGGTGAATTTATATCCGGCAAAATCATTTGAATTATTAACGGCATTACGTCAAGACAACAAGGAAATAGTGTGGAAAGCCTGGCATGAGATATTGCCATTTGAGGATCTTAGAGCAAAATATAACAACGGCAATAATGTCGTTGTGATTAAAGAAGCTATGGAACAATTGGGTCTAACTGCAGGTGTAACTAGGGAGCCCGTTTCTCCTTTAGGTGAGCCGGACCAAAAAGAAATATACAACATTCTTAAATCATGGAATTTACCTTTTGAAAGTGTACACCTTTAAGTTATATCCTGGTGAATTTGGATAAACTCAATTTTTTATTCATTTGCCTGCCTTGTCGACAAGTTTATGAAGGAAACGACCTCGTTTTTAATTTAGAACAGTTCGGACATAATATACTTGGAGGTGAAGGAAATGAGTAAAAAGACAGGAAGAGGTCGCATTGCACCAAGTGTTAACCCGCAGGGACATGGAAAAGATGTCGAATTCGCCACCGAGCCAAAAAGCGAGCTTGAAAACAAGGCAAAAAAGTCCAATACAAAATAAACGTATTGGATAAAAATGCGGTCATACTTTATAAGGAAAGCCCTTCTCTTAGTCGAGAGGGGCTTTTATAATCTAGAAGGCTTTAATCATCAAATTGGTTTGGTTATGGAAAAAATCCAATCCTTGCTCCTCGGTTTTTGTCGATGAATCATACGTTTTTGAAGCAGCGGAATGTGAAAGAATAGAAGGATGGGGTTACCGTTAAAAAAATACCAAATACATATACCGCTGTGCTAATATGAAAGACTGAGCTTACAAAAATGAGAGGAGTTACAAATGAAAATAAATCGATTAATAGCGAACAATATAAGCCATTTGGATTCATCACTGCCAGATGACCAATCATTAGGAATTGCTGGTTTATCAGGTTCCGGGAAGACGACTTTTTGTCAAACCATTGGCGAAGAATCCAAGAAGCGTCTCGTTTCCTTATTGCCGAAGTCTGAATATCAGTATTTATTCCCTAATATTATGGAAACCAACTTCAGTGCCATCAAGATGGAGGAAATGCCTCTGGTCCTTTTTCTCGGCAAATCATCCATTTCAGCTAATCCCCGTTCGACCATTGGCACACATACTGGTGTATTTAAAGAGATACGTGTTTGTCTTGCAGAAAAATTCAATCTTTCTCCGGAAGTTTTTTCATTTAATAATGCCTTAGGCTGGTGCCCCACTTGTAAAGGACGCGGTACGACGAAAAACGTCGAATGTCCAAAGTGTGAGGGGAAGCGCTACAATCAAGAAGTCGAGCAATATACCATTGAATTATTGGACCGCCCGCATACTATATCCGATATCAACAACTTAAGCATCGAAACGATCCTTTCACTCTCAGAGACCTTACATATAAGTGAAGCTAAACAGCATATTCTCCAAAGTATAACCAATATGAATATTGGTTATTTAGGCTTGAACCGTATTATGGGGACAGTGTCAGGAGGGGAATTAACCCGGCTTTATTTGGCCGAATTCATGGCAACAAGTGAAAATACTGTGATCATCATCGATGAAATCTCCGTCGGTCTTGATCATCAAACCCTTTTGAAAATTTTGGAACAGATTAAGCAATTAGGTTATAAAAATCAAATTTGGCTCATTGATCACTCCGACACGGTGTTGGATAGCACGGATGACCAATTGTTCTTTGGACCCGGCAGCGGAAAATATGGCGGGAAAATCGTTGAGGAATCACCGCGGCCCAAACCAATCAGCTGGAAGCGTAATGAAGCAGCGCCAACGGAATACTATCAATTTCAGGATCTTTACTGCCGTAATATTCAAATGGAAGAAATCCGGATTCCCAAGAATAGACTCGTTACCTTTACGGGTGAGTCAGGCTGCGGTAAATCTACACTAGTCAATGAATGCATCTCCAAAGATTTTCAGAAGCGGTATCCAAAGGATAAGCTGGTCATGGTCGGGCAGGACCGAAATAAATCGATCACCAGCCGGTCGACCGTTGCGACGTTTCTTGATATTAAAAAGAAGCTAACCAAATACAGTGATGAAATTGATGATATTTTTCAGCGTTCGATCGAAGATATCATCGATGAACTCCCAAAAGAAGACATCGCTCATAAACGTTTGAGCTTATTGATCAAACTTGGGCTTGGTTATTTAACGTTAGAAAGAAAAACACAAACACTATCGACTGGTGAATTTCAATGTGTCCACTTAGTTTCCGAGCTGTTTGCGAAGACAAGGAACCCGCACACGCTGTTCATTTTTGACGAGCCTTCAAAAGGGTTATCGCAAAATATTTTAAACCAATTCATTGACAGTGTCAGGGTCATTCTGGAGGATGATTCCGTCTCCATCATCATGATTGAACATAATGCCTATATGCTGGAAAGCTCGGATTATATCGTGGATTTTGGCAAAAGACAGCTAACACCTGTCAATCATCTTGACGTTGTCAGTCATGATGATTATTACAGTCACAAAGACAGTGACGATCGAGTGGAGCCTTTGCATATCTCTTCGACGCTCCGGTCAAAAACTGGTATCGATTATTTACAGGAAAATCATCTGGACTATTTCAAAAACGCAGAGAACGTCTATAAGGGCGGCATTTTAAAAAGCTTATCACCAATCGCTCGCGTGATTTATGGGGAGTACGAGTCCGATACGATTGCACCTGTGATCGCCATTGATCTTGAACGGCACTTGTACAGTCAATATACGTTTCTTTATGAATTGGGCGGAATGATCAACCATATAGTGGCTGCACATCCGACCAATAAGGATACAAGAAGCTTCGATTTCTATTCTGCAGAAAATCATTGTCCAAGCTGTTCGGGACGCCGGTTCATTGAAAAATTCGATTTCGATGTAGTCATACAAGACAAAAACGTGCCATTCTGGGATGGTTTATTACATCCGGACGTGATGGAAGTATTAAAATATTATCAGCATTCAAAACTGCAATTCCTGTTTGATGAGATCAAGAATGAACTAGGTCACGACATTAGTAAAAGCTATAATGAGATGACAGATGCCGAAAAGCATACCTTCTTATATGGGTATTGGGAAAAGTCCTTTTACGATAAAGCAGGCAAGGCATCGCGAATTTGGGAAGGGTTCAATTTCATCATTGGGCGTTATATCTTCGTATCGAAATCAATCATTAAAGAGCAGATGAAAGAAACAAAAGAGATGATCGACTGTCCAGTCTGTCAAGGAACGGTTCTCAAACATCATAAAAAGCTGATGTTTGGTGATACGGACATTCGCGAGATCATCCAACAGCCAATTGATCAAGTCATCAAAATTGTAGGGAAGCTGCCGGAACTGGAAAAACTAAAAGCGATTGTGGGCGGCGATATCGCACTTACTGATGATGTCTCATTCCTTCCACGTGAAACAAAAGCGGCGTTGAAAATGCTCGAACTCGAACTAGCAAGCTTTGTCGGCTATGAAGTGGTTTTACAAAATACCCAACCATTCTGGGACAGCATCAAAGGCAATATTGAAGCAATCAGCAGCAAAAATCAGATTACCATCTGTGACTTTGCCAATATTAATGAAACAAGAGAAACCATTATTGATAAATATTTCACCAATGGCAAATACAAAAAACTAACCTATGTCTATGAAGCATTCGGCTACAAAAAAATCGTTACCCAAATCAATAAAATTAAAGCAAGTCATAAATGCCCATTCTGTAATGGCAAGAAAGTCATTTCAGAAGACAACATCCATGACGGTGTGTATAAATTAACGATCCCCTGTGTGAGCTGTCATGCCAGTGGCATCGATGATGAAGGGCGTAAAGAAATCGTCGAAAGCATCGACGTCCAGACCTGGCTGACAGGGAAAGTGAAGGATGTCGTGGCTGAAAGCGGACATACCGAGGCCGTTGCCGATATCCCCATTTTCGCCCGGATACGTGAATTGAACAAACGAGACATGATGGCGGTTTATCAATGCCTAGACGAGAAAAAATAAAGTAAAAAGTCCGCCGAAAATGGCGGACTTTTATTTTGGGGACATAAGGGGTTAAGAGTCCGAATAGTGAGGTGAAGGTCGAAAAAAATTCGTGAGCGGTCGAATACTATGTAGTTCAGGACGATAAACTGCGTCAATGACCAAGACAGTGCAGACAGTCGGCGAAAAGTGATTTAAAACAAAGTTGATAGGAGTGGGTGTGCGAGACTCCTGCGGGAAAAGCGTGTCCAAGGGAGACCCCGCAGGCGAAAGCCGAGGAGGCTCCCCGACCGCCCGCGGAAAGCGAGTGCCTGGAGGGAGATCGGCGTTCCATGTTTTATAAACCCTCATAAAAACTGTAGACAGAAGGGGTTTTATCTAAATTTCAAAACGGAGTTGATTGGAACGGAAGGAACGAGACTCCTGCGGGAAAAGCGCGTCTAGGGGAGACCCCGCAGGCGAAAGCCGAGGAGGCTCCCCGACCGCCCGCGGAAAGCGAGTGCCCTACGTTCCAATCAACGGTCAAATTTTAAAAACCTTCTACAAACTAAAAGTCCGCCGTAAATGGCGGACTTTGTTTATTATTTTGCAGAATGATCTTCTTGATAAACGGGAAGTGTTATTGAAATCGTTGTTCCCTTATTCAAAGCGCTAGTTAAATGAAGTGTACCATTCATCGTTTGGATGGTCTTGACAGCCACCATAGATCCCAACCCAGTCCCTTTTTCTTTGGAACTGTAATAAGGCTCACCAAAACGATTTATTTGTTCCTTGTTCATTCCCACTCCATTGTCACTTATTTCGATAATGATATCGAAATTATTTACATAAGAAACAATATTAAGTTCCCCGCCGTTTGGCATTGCCTCTATACCATTCTTGATGAGGTTTAGGAAGCATTGCTTGAAATGTTGAATATTCCCCCGGGTGATGCCTGGAGCCAACTGATTAGATATAGTAACTAAATTCATGTTAGCCAATGGTTTGATCATTTCAATTACATATCCTATTTCACGGTTAATTAAAATATTTTCCACTTTCTCAAGTGCAGGTTTTGCAAATGCTAAGTATTCACTGATAATGGATTCTGCACTATTAAGCTCTCTAACTACATGTTGTATATATTGTTCTCTTACTTCCTGAGTCAGATCAGGAGCCTTTAGCAGTTGAACAAATCCTTTCACAACCGTTAGAGGATTTCTAACCTCATGTGAAATGCTGGCTGCAAGCTGACTGACTACCTCCATTTTTTCAAGCCTTACCATTTGTGTCCGGATTATAATGGCATCTTTTAAAATTTCTATGATATATAAAGCCAAAACGATAATGAAAGGAGGGAGGATGATAAAGTAAAATACATACGCCTCCGTTATTCGAAAATAATCAGACATAACGATTGAAATTAAGCTCGTTAGGATTCCAAGAAACAAAATTAATAGTATCGAGCTATTAAGCTTATTTTTTCGATTGAAATTTTTGAATTTGGAAGAAAATAGAGCCGTTATAATAAAGATTACGATATATACAATTAACGTAAGTAAATTGAAACCATAAAAAGCAAACCTAAAAGTTAATATGATGACTAACAGTGCAGCCCCTACAGGCCAACCACCATAAAGGGTCCCTATTATAAAAGGGATTTGCCTAAGATCATGGACACAATATTCATCGATATAAATAGGAAACTTCATACATAAAATAATAGGAATGCTCATGCATGCAGTAATAAGGGTCTTGCCATACTGACTTAACCTTTTGCCATGATCTAATAAAATGTAATAAATCAAAATGCTTACTAAGATATAAAAAAGATTATCTAATATGTTTTGATTAATATAAATAAAATTCATAGGATTCTCCTGAAAAAGTAACCGTTTGGTTTATTATACAAGAATAACACCAAAAAAGAGAATCTTAATAAGTAATTTATTTACAGAACGACTTTAAATTTAAAAATAGAGTTGGTTAATGTATCTATTTAATTAGAATTATTTAACGATTCATCCGTTCGAATTTGGTTATTACATAATAAAGGAAATATAATAGAGGCAGAGGTGATTTTCATTGAAAAAATGGACAAAAGAAATAGAAATAAATGCTCCAATTGAACAGGTATGGAAGTTTCTTGATGGTTCAGTAGAAAATATGCAAAAAATCATGCCTCAAGTAGTTGAACAAAAGCCGGTTAAAATAACGGAAGAAGTGGTTGGAAGCGTATATCGCCAAAAATATCGAGAAGGAAAACGAACAGAAGAGTATGATATAGAAACATTGGAATATTTGAATGAGACAAATGAGAAAAAGCTTAAAGTAGGCTTCATACTTGCTAAAATGTTTGAAATTACAGCTTTTTATGAACTAAATAAAATCAATGACAATAGAACTTCCTTTACATATACAGTCACCAGTCGCCCATTGAAGTGGTTTTTGAAAATACTTTTAGTATTTGCCACCGATAAAGTGGTCGTGGAATTTTTAGACCGCGTCAAAAAGGTAGCTGAAGCGGAAACAAGTGTATTAGAATGAATTAGGTCAATCTTCTATAGGGGGAATACAACTTGTCCATATTGGAGGGTGTGCTTTATCGTTTCATTCCACTGCAGGCACTCGCTTTCCGCGGGCGGTCCGCCCTCGGCGCTTTGCGCCTGTGGGGTCTCCCTTGGACGCGTATTTCCCGCAGGGGTCTCGCACACCTGCTCCAATCAACTCTGCGTGAAATCTAAGTCGACACAGCAACACAAATAAAAAAGAATCCATCTTTTTTCAAGGTGGATTCAAACTGAAATACAAGCCACATGGCACTATATGATGCCAATAAAAAAAGCGACCGTGATAAAGGCTTGATCGCTTGTGAAAGATATGGATTATTCAAAAGGCCCTTCCGAAAGAAGGGTCTCTTTATTTAAAGATGAAATGTTACTGCAAGCTTGAACGTCGCTTGTTTCGGGTTGTTATTACATTCAGCGTTAGCAAAATGTATGGACTTCTGCTAAACCTCAATCTCCATCCCGATGTTCCGTTCTTTCGATTGGCGATAAACGCCTTTTGCCACAGCGAGGTCAAAGTAAGCGGCACCGACTGATTTAAAGAAGGTAATTTCCTCTTCATTTTCCCTGCCTGTTTCGGTCCGCATGACAAGTTCATAAAGCTCCCCGTGTATATCATTAAACGACCAATTTCCCTGATTGGCTGCAGAAATGAGCTCTCCTGCTTCGGCCTTCACGCCCGTCAAATCGTCGACGATAATTTTAGCAGCCCGTGAAACCGTGGTATTATCCACTTCTTTCATATCCGGCAAATAAGACCCGACCCCGTTAATGTGTGTGCCCGGCTTTAAATCCAGCCCATTAAATACAGGCTCGTTCGAGCGGGTTGCACAGCAAATGATATCTGCTTGACGAACAGCTGCTGAAACATCTTCGCAAACTTCAAAAGGAACGGTTACTCCGAATGCCCGCAGCTTTTCACCGAATTCCTGCGCTTTCTCTGGTGTGCGATTTACTAATAAAATACGCTCAATGTCCCTTACGGCTAACACACCAATTGCTTGTTCAAATCCCATAGCTCCTGTTCCGATGATCGTGAGAACCCTTGCGTCTTTACGAGCAAGAAAGTCTGTGGCAATGCCGCTCAATGCCCCTGTTCTGAGACGTGTTAAATAGGAGGCATTCAACAGTGCTAAATGTTCGCCATTTTCTGCATCTGACAGCAAGATGACTCCTTGTGTGGTTGCCATCCCCCTTGAAGGATTCTTTGGAAAAATGGTAACGACTTTGACCGCCGAAACTTCTTCAGATAAATCAGCGCTTGGCATGTAAAGGGCCGAAGCCTCGTGTTGAGGATAAGCAAGAACTGTGCGATGAGGGTTATCTATTTGTTGAGCACTATGTGCACGCAATACGGCCTTTATATCTGCTATTGCGTCTTTCATTCCATATGATTGTTGAATTTCCTTCTCACTTATTACCAACATTCAATTGTCCTCCTTGAAGTAAAAGATCCATAGATTACATGGCACTAGTATTATGTGTTTCGTCTAATTTCTGATTACTGCGATCCTTAACTGCCCAAATCGCTGCTAGTGACAGGACAGATGCAAAAATAATATAAATGGCGACAGGAACATAGGAGTTATTAAACCTATCAAGTAATGCCGTTGCAACTAGCGGCGCTGTTCCCCCTGCCAGAGCTGCTCCGATTTGATAGCCAAGCGTGATGCCGGTATAACGGATCTTTGCATCGAAAATTTCCGAGAACATCGTTCCAAGAACAGCTGTGATGGGAGCCCAGATAACCCCTAAACCTATCACTGTTGCAACGATCAATAGGAGTACCGATTTTTGCTGCAGCAACCAGAAGTATGGGAATGCAAACAGTGCCATCCCGATCGTTCCCCCTATAAACAGCTTTTTGCGGCCAATCTTATCAGATAAATTCCCTATGATTGGTATTAAAATCGTCGTTATAATTGTCGCAATCATGACTGCAGTTAATGTAGCTGTCCGGGAGAAACCGAGATTTGCAGTAGCATATGATACGACAAACGTGCTGAAAATATAAAATGGAGCTGTTTCTACCACTTTGGCTCCGACGGCGATAAGCACTTCACGCCAATAATTCTTAAGTGTTTCCACAATCGGCAGCTTTGGAACTTCTCCCGATTCCTTCACTTTTTTGAAAGACGGTGTTTCATCAATTCCTTTACGAATCCATAAACCAAAAAATACTAGCAGAGCACTAAAAATGAATGGTATACGCCATCCCCAAGTCATAAATGCGTTTTCAGGCAGCAGTGTCATAATGGATAGGGCAACGGTTCCAAGCAGCATTCCTATCGTAACACCCATTTGAGGAATGGCTCCGAACAAGCCCCGTTTCTCAGCGGGAGCATATTCAACGGCCAATAAAAGCGCGCCTCCCCATTCACCGCCAATTCCCAGACCTTGTACTAAGCGCAGCGTGATTAATAAAATAGGCGCCCAAATCCCAACGGCTTGATACGTAGGAAGAAGCCCCATCCCAAAGGTTGCGACACCCATTAAACTAAGTGTTAAAACAAGGGTTTTCTTTCTCCCGATACGATCGCCAATATGGCTGAAAATCACTCCGCCAAAGGGGCGGATGAAGAATGCTAACGCAAAGGATGCATAGGAAAGCAACAGCCCTATTGTCGGATCCTCATTCACGAAGAATAGCTGGTTAAACACGAGAGCTGAAACGGTCCCATATAAAAAATAGTCAAACCACTCAATAGAACTTCCGACTAAACTCGCAATTAAAATTCGCCGCATTTGTTTCTTCTCCATCTTGAGTCACCTCATTAAAATTGAAGTGTCACTTCAATTTATTATTTCCTTTATTGTAAATAATTTATAATTTTCTGTCAATTATATTATTAATGACGGAACATTCATCAAAATTTGTACTGTATAATGTAGCTAGATACTATGTAAAAAAAGGGGGCATCTCTATGCCTTTTGATTCAATCGGGGAAAAAATGAAATCATTGAGGAAAGAGCGAAAACTAACATTAAAGAGCCTTGCTGAACAAACAGGCGTTTCGATCAGCTTTTTATCACAAGTAGAACGGGGTAAATCAAGCGTCACATTAGAGTCATTAAAAAAAATCGCTGATACATTGGATGTCAGCCCAAGTTTCTTTTTTTCAGAGGACCGTTCCCAAGAAAATGCAGATTATAATCATGAACAATTTCACTATCAGAATTTATCCAGCGGCATTCGTGATGCTGTTTTTTCGCCTATTCTTGTCACCTTAAAGCCAGGTGAAAATAAAGGAAGCGCCTTTTCTCATAGCGGACATGAATTCCTATTCATTATCGAAGGGAAGTTAACAGTGGAAATAGAGGGAGAAAGAATGGAACTCCATGAACAGCAGTCGTTCATGTTCGATGCTAGAAAAGCCCATTACTGGTTTAACTTCTCGGATCAAAATGTTCGGTTTTTGGTGGTGGCGTCAAAATAACGTCACGGTGCTGTGTAATGAAAGTATATCCAGTTAACGAAACATGTCGTACAAAAGGATAGATGTAAACAGGTATTCCTCACTGTTCATCTATCCTTTCTAACTGTTAATTTGTGTCTTTGCATTAGGTCCTCATTAGTTGATAAAATGATTTATCAGCTGTGTTTCTTTGATGAAACTATTAATGTGGAGCGCTATACTTACCTTTCAACAAATAGAAAGTGGGATTTTATGATTAACCTGGATCAAGTGAGTAAAAAATTTTCACAATTTCAGGCTATTAAGTCTGTTACTTTAACAATACCTAAAGGTGAAATTCATGGAATAATCGGAGCAAGCGGAGCAGGGAAATCAACGCTGCTGCGGCTAATGAATTTGTTGGAGACCCCAGATGCGGGCGAAGTGGAGGTAAACGGCCAAAGCTTGACAACATTGAACAATAAAGCACTTCGAGGGGCACGGAAGTCGATTGGCATGATCTTTCAGCATTTTAATCTTGTGGCAAATAAAACGGTTTATGACAATGTGGCAGCCTCTTTAGAGCTGGCAAATTATCCAAAGAAGGAACGTCGGAGCCGTGTTGTAGAGTGTCTCCAATTTGTGGGATTGGAGGGTGAGATGGAGAGATATCCTGCACAATTAAGCGGGGGACAAAAGCAGCGAGTTGCCATTGCAAGGGCGTTGGCAAATAACCCGCAAGTGTTGTTATGTGATGAACCGACCTCTTCCCTTGATCCAAATACAACCGCTGAAATATTAGGCGTGCTAGAGAATATCAACAAACGCTTCGGTGTGACGATAGTCATCGTTAGTCATGAGCTGGATGTCATTAAAAGTATATGCAATCGTGTATCGATCATGGCAGAGGGGGAGATTTATGACACGGTCATAATCGAACCAACCGGGATTCAAAAAAAGGATAATCGTCCAGAATACTTTATCGAACAATTAGCAGAGAATGGTGGGCTGGGCCATGCCTGAGATTTTAGTTCAATATGAGGCAGAAATTTGGCAGTCAATTGGAGAAACCATTACTATGGTTGGTGTGTCCATTTTAGCTGCGATTTTGATTGGATTGCCTGTCGGGACCTTGCTATTTCTTTCTAGGAAGGGTCATTTGCTTGAAAATCCGTGGGCTTTCTCGATTTTAAATTTACTTGTGAATATTATCCGTTCATTCCCATTTTTATTATTGGTTGTTTTTTTAATCCCGTTTACAAGACTCATAATCGGTACAGCCATTGGTACAGCAGCTGCTTGCGTTCCATTAGCCATCATCGCTATTGCCCATTATTCGCGATTGGTCGAGCAATCTTTATTGGATGTGCCAAAGGGTGTGATCGAGGCAGCCATTTCTATGGGGGCTTCCGTTAAGGATGTCATCTTTAAATTTCTTTACGTGGAGGCTCGTTCAGGACTTGTCCTCGGACTCACAACATCGATCATCAGCTTTATTTCCTATTCAACGATCATGGGAGTGGTCGGGGGCGGCGGTATCGGCGACTTTGCCATCAGGTATGGCTATCAGCAGTTTAAAACAGAGCTAATGATTTATATGATTATCATTATGATTATTCTAGTACAGCTTATCCAATTCATTGGAACGGCAGCAGCCAGAATGATTGATAAAAGATAAATAATGGAGGGAAACATCATGAAAAAAATACTCTTTCTCATGGCAGCAATTATGTTGTTTTTAGTAGGATGTGGAAAGACGAATGAAGTAAAAGAGAAAGAAAACGCGCAGAATCAGGAGAAGGAAGAGGTAACATTGAAAGTGGCCTCACTCATTCCCCCAATGACGGAGATCCTTGAGCTTGTTAAACCAAAGCTGGCAGAGGAGGGCATTAACCTGGAAATGGTTGTATTAAGTGATAATGTGCAGCCTAACACCGCATTAGCGGCAAAAGAAGTGGATGTGAACTTCTTCCAACACGTTCCATATATGGAGGAATTCAATCGAAACAAAAATGCCGAGCTAGTACCGGTGAAACCCATTTATTTTGCCAATTATGGTGTGTACTCCAAAGAATACGATTCAATGGATAAATTGCCAGAGGGTGCCGTTATTGCCATTGCAAATGATGTGTCGAATATCGATCGCTCATTGGCCTTGCTGGCACAGCATAAAGTGATCACTTTAAAGGAAAAAAAGGGTCCATACTATACAATGTCTGATATCATTGAGAACCCTAAAAACTATAAGTTTAAAGAAGTCGATTTATTAATGCTAGCGAGAACGTATGATGAAGCAGATGCGATCGTGATAACACCTGCTTACGCTGCACCGCTTGGTTTGACACCAAAAAATGACGCCCTTCTCACAGAAGGTGTTGAAAATGACTTTGCGATTACATTAGTGGCACGCAAGGATAACGTCGATTCCGAGCCAGTCCAAAAGTTGGCCAAGGCCATGACAAGCCCGGAGGTACGCAAATTTTTAGAAGAGAAATATAGTGAAACGGCCATTCCGGCATTTTGATTTTGATACAAAGAAAGGGCTATTCCTTCAACAGGGATAGCCCTTATTTACGTTTCAGTTTAACTTTGCAAATTTTGTGGCTCCTGGAAAATTACAAAGCATAAAGAAATATTCTATTATCCTACCTTCTTTATACTATAAATCCGTTTAATAAAAAGTCCCTTCATTTCTTGAATAAATATAGAAACTCTTCTAAAATATATTTAGTCCATAATTTTACAGTGAATAAAAATATTACATAGAAATGAATAAGAAAAGAAGTTGAAAGGACTTTCCATTATGTCGATGATTTACGAATCTCAAACACTAGTTTCTGCCATGCAAACGCGTGTCGGACAATATAATGATCTAAAGGAACAGCTCACGGAATTGACAAAAGGATTTGAGAGTATCGTTCATTTGGATGATGAGCTGCAGGGTCAAGGTGCAGAGGCCATTAAAGGGTTTTACAAAGCACAGATCGATGTCGTGGATTCTTGGCTCCGCCTTATCAATCGGCATGTAGCCTTTTTAAGTGGAATTCAAGGAGATACAATCGAAGCGAACCTTAGTGAAACCGTGGTTACGGTCCCTTTTTTAGAGGAAGAGCTGACAAATGCCACTCGAAACTCCAAGGAAATGGTCACAGCCCAGAAAAATGATTTGAAAAAAATCTTTTCCGGAATTGATGATATCATTCAGTTAGAACCTTTTTCCGATGATGCGTTCTTTGAAAATATCGAGAAAGCTGAAACAAAACGGACCGAAACGATAGACAAAGTAAACGAAATTGATCATAAGTGGACGACTGAATATGCAAAATCCGAAGCGGACCAAGCGGCAGTGGCAGCACTCATGGAGCAACTGAAAATATCCAGTACAAGGGGAGGAGTAGTATCCCCGCTCTATTTTAATGCAGCAGCTTATAAAAATAGCGAAGCTTATAAAAACCTGGAAGTAAGGAAAAAAGAAACTGCGGAATATCTCAAGGTTAAGCAAGAGGAAGCAGAGAATCGCCGGATCAAAGACTTGAAGGCGCAACTCGATCATGTAACAGATCCAGACGAGTTCCTCAAAATCGCCAAGCAGATCGGGTACGAAAACTTAGCGCCCACCCAGCAGCAATATGTCATGCAGCTAGAAGCATCCAAGCAAACCGCAGACATCGCAAAAGGAATCGGCGTAGGCCTTTATGATGTAGGGAAAGACTTTGTGACAGGAGTTTGGGACTTTGTCACAGACCCTGTGGAAACGGTTGAAGGTGTGGCAAACTCGATCATGCACCCGATAAAAACCTATAAATATATTTCCAAATCCATCTCCGACTCATATGAACGGGATATGGTAAATGGCGATGCCTACTCGCGGGCTCACTGGGTATCCTATGCGCTTGGAACAGTCGTCACATCAGTAGTCGGAACAAAAGGCGCGGGTGCTGTAGCGAAGACTGGGGTAGCCACTACAAAAGCCGCTGCAGTAAAAGGTGCAACGAAGGCAAAAGAACTTATCTCACTCCCTAACCTATTGCCATACAATCCTAAAAACCAACTGTCGTTGGCAGGTGGAGTACCTTATAATGTGGTTAATGGTGTTGGGTTGAAGGATCAGTTAATTTCGATGGTGAAAGTGGAGTCTGAGGTTAGTGGAGATGGTGGGAAGAAGTTTACTATAGATACTATGAGGCATGTTTATCACGGAGAGATTAATCGACGTGGGAAAGCTGTTGGTTATCATCACGAGAGTATGATGGGTGGTAAGATAGTTCCAGGTACAGAAACAAGGCCTGATAGAAATGGAGTATATAGAGCAACGATCGAAATTAATGGAGTTAGAAAAAATGTAGATTCAAGTTTTTTTCCAAAAGAATGGGATCGTGTTCAGGTATTAAAATCTATTGAAGAGGCTTTTAATAATAAAAGGCAAATAGGTAGAAATAAATATTCAACTTTAACTTCTTCAGGAATTACAATAGAAATGTATCTAAAACCAGACGGTTCAATTGCAACTGCCTATCCAATTTATGAAGGAGGTCGATTATGAAATATTCATACGAGTTTTATAGAGATCATTTAGAAATGCTTAGAATAAAATTACCAGGTGAGATAGAATTATTCGCTGATTTTATTGAAGACATTTCTACTGAGCAAAAAGCAGATGAGTATATTACAAAGGTTGAAAATGTTTTAAATGGTTTATACCAGGATTTTGAGATTCAACTCAACGCCACAAGTGTGTTAATAAAAAAAGATATGACAGTATTGGAACATCTTTTTACATATGAAGAGCCTTATGAAAATGAAATGGAGACAGAAGAATTTAAAGAACTCATGTTAATTTGGAAAGATAAAATTCCAGAAAGATTCAAGAAGAATGAGAATTGAATTTATGCTTCTAATTTGATTATTCCCTTAGTGTATCTTCATACTTGTCCGTGCTCCATGCGTTACGAAACTAAGGATTAGAAGGTGATTTCGTTGAATTATTCAGGTCTACAGGAATTCATTAAGAAATATGGAAAAGATGATGATTTTACGGGTGGGGTAAGTGAAGACAAAGTTAAAGAAACAGAAAATAAATTACAAGTCCCACTTCCGGAGAGCTACAAATGGTTTTTAAAAAACTATGGCTCAGGGGGAAGTTTTGGTATTGATATAATTGGTTATGACTTTGTAGGTCCATCAGTAGTAACTGCTACCAAAGGTCATCAAAAGTATTATGGTTTAATCGATGGAATTGTGGTTTTAGAAGATATTGATGAATTTGCCTATTGCCTCGATACTAATAAAATGATAAATGGAGAATGCCCAGTTATAATGTGGGATAATCAAGAAGGCTATGGTCGAAAGCTTGCTGATAATTTTGTAGATTATTTTATTGACCGCCTTGAATTGGCAAAAGAAGAATGGGATGAAGAGGAATAAGTTTGGTAAAAGTTGAGGGTAATTATTTTGAATGATTTGTTCTAAAAAATATTATTATATAAAAAGAAGTGGATAGAGCCTTTCGAAGATTAAAGGAACTATCCATTTTTTTGTTTTTGGGCACCCAATGCAGTAATAGGACAACATTGAGATATCAGGGGTTTATAATAGATTTAAAGTTGCCGATATTTTTTATCGAGCAGAGAAGGTAATTCTTTCGGATGTGATAAGGTGAACCTTAACATAAGTAAATGAGGTTTTTATATGAGTTAATAGTCCTAATAAGGAACTCCAGTCAGTTACAAGTAAGGTTCATTTTCGGATGTATGCGCAAATTGGAAGTAATATACTCATTGGATGATATTATTTTGTGTTTTAATGAAGATACAGTAACAGCATAGAGTAGCAAAGATAAATAAATCGGCCTAGAAATGGCTTGAAATCAAAGGTTTTCAGACTTTCGGAAACAATCACCGATTGCTGGAAACCTTATTTTTTTATCTTTCAAAAGTAGCTCAGGATTTAAAGATATTGTTGGGGTGAGGTTAGAGAACTGCTTTTTGAGTTGCGAGTTAAGGGAACTACTGTTTTGGTGTAGGGTTGAAACTAGAGAACTGTTGTCGCATGAGTGGCGGAACCTTCTATAGAGACTATACATCATCAATCAAATATATTTGTAAAATATTTTGGTATTTCAATACCAAAATTTTAAACGGATATTTACAATGTAATTCTGGTGTGATATTCTTAATGTAGTTAAAGATGTTATTGAGCGTTGGGAGGTATAAATCATGGTTAAAGAAAACGAAAAAGCTACCTTTGAATATATGAATCTTTTCAGAGGGTATATGGGGATCGACTCCTACGTCCCTGCTGCACTTCTTGTGGATGAAACTAAGGAAGAGTGCCTTAGCAGAGAAATATCAGATGAATCAGAAGGTCGAATCTATGAGACGATGCTCTCTGTGGCTGATAGGCTCCACATTGTTAATCCGTTTAAGGACAAGGCACAATTTGTCAGAGTATATAATGCCTACGGTGATTTGACGGGAGATTTCGAGTGGGAGATCATGATGGCGGAGAGCTCCAGAGGATTTAGATACATAGCATTATCTAACGCACTGTTTAATGAGTACAATAGTCGCTTCAAGCTTGATTCAGATACAGTTCTTATTGCTGAAGGTGAAAAATTCATCCCTAACTTAAAGAGGCTTGTTGATGAACATCCCGGTTGCAACTTCACCATCACAACTGAAAGTACAATCAGCCTTCATGTAATTAACAGGATTTTTGCTGGATACAAGAATGTAGAGATATTAAATGCCGGCATATATCAGTATGGCTTTACAAACAACCGCTACGACCTAATATTCTCTGTTCCTAACTTTGGAACAAGAAACCTTGCAGAAGATGAGAATTTCATGTGCAGAGATCAAGATGCTGTAGCACTTGAAAACCTGCTTCTTCATACAACTGGTGGTGGCGAACTTGTAATCACGATGCCAGCAAGAATCACATATGCTCAGGGAAAGAACGGTGAGCTTAGGAGGTTTGTGCAGCAGACTTACCGTGTTAAGGAAATTGCTGAGCTTCCGGAGGGAACCTTTGAAGGAACGGGAATTAAAACTTACCTCATTGATGTTGTTAATACTAAGCCGGGTGATGATGATGTAATAGTTCGTCGCTACAAATCTGAGAATCGTAAAAACAGACGTGATACAGCTGACGAACTTGTTATAGAAGAAGAAACTTTTGTAATGTCAGATGAGCTTGAGGAACTTGGTGACTGGAATATAAACAAAATCTTCTCACAGCAAGATGAAGAGTGGCTTAAATTCCAAGAGTCTTCTGTTCGTAAAATGGCAATGGGAGATGTCGCAGAAATTTTCCGTGGAAAATCAGTATCAAAGAAAGATCCAAACGGAAGCATTGGTGTTGTAAACATCTCAAATATAAGAGAATACGACATCGATTATGATAGCCTTGATCACTTTGATGAAGAAGAACGTAAGATTACAAATTACTTGCTTAAAGAAGGCGATGTGCTCATACCTGCAAGAGGTACAGCAATCAGAACTGCCATCTTCCATGAGCAGAGTTATCCTTGCATCGCTTCATCAAATATCATTGTGATTCGTCCGGAAACTAAGATGCTTAACAGTACTTATTTAAAACTGTTCCTAGATAGCCCGCTGGGCGAAAAGATGATAAGTGGTGTGCAACAAGGAAGTACAATAATTAACATCAGCTACAAAGACTTGAATGCCTTAGAAATACCTCTTCCCTCTATCGAAGAACAGCAAAAGAAGGCTGATGAATACACAAAAGAGTTGACAATCTATAAGGAAACCATCGCAGCTGCTGAAAAGCACTGGAATGAGGTCGTAGATAAACTACGAGAATTTTAATTGGAGGTGTCACTATGTTAGGAGCTATTATCGGGGACATCGTCGGTTCCCGTTTCGAATGGAATAATAACAGGAGCAAGCAGTTTGACTTCTTAACTTATAAATGCAGTGTTACAGATGATTCCATCATGTCTTTGGCAATAGCTAAAGCCCTGTTAGAAAGCAATGTAGATTATAGTGACCTGTCTGAAAATGCTGTGAAGTATATGCAAGGTATCGGAAGGCGCTATCCGAATTGCGGATATGGTGGTCGATTTAAAGATTGGATACATTCTAATAATCCAACACCGTATGGAAGCTATGGAAATGGGGCTGCAATGCGTGTCAGCGCGTGTGGTTTCGTTGCAAACAGCTTGGAAGAAGCTAAAAAGCTATCTAAAGCAGTAACAGAAGTAACTCACAATCATCCGGAGGGTTTAAAAGGGGCTGAAGCAACAGCAGTTGCTATCTTCCTTGCTCGCTCCGGAAAGAACCTACTTGAGATTCGTGACTACATAACGAAGAACTACTACCCGCTGAACTTTACGCTTGATGGGATTCGCGATAGTTATGAGTTTAACGAGAGCTGTCAAGATACAGTACCTCAAGCATTGGAGGCATTTTTTGAATCTGAGGATTTTGAGGATGCAATCCGTAATGCAGTATCAATCGGTGGTGACAGCGACACTCTTACTGCCATTACAGGAGGCATAGCAGAAGCCTACTACGGAATACCTACAGAAATCAGAAAGCACGCTCTGACCTTCCTTGATGAGCGTTTACTTAAGATATTGGTAGAGTTTGAAAACAAGTATCCATCAAAGATGGAAAAAGTAAATGCCGATGGTAGTGTTGGCATTGAAAGAAGCAAAGAAACTAAGGTTGCGACAGGAGATCGAAACGCTATGATACAGTCCTCTTTAGAAACAGCAGATAAAGACTTAAAAGATTCAATTCCTACAGTTGAAGAGACAACGAGCCAACAGCTATTTGCCCATCTTTTTGAAGCCTGTAATATTCTGCGAGGCCCTATAAATCAGGATGAGTACAAAAGCTATGTAACGCCAATACTCTTTTTCAAAAGAATTAGTGACGTGTATGACGAAGAAACACAAGATGCTTTAGAAGCTTCTGGTGGGGATGAAGAGTATGCATCCTTCCCTGAAAATCATAGTTTCATAATTCCTGAAGGTTGTCATTGGAGCGATGTTCGCGTAGTGAGTGAAAATGTCGGAAAAGCTATTGTGATAGCAATGAATGGAATCGAACGTGCTAATCCAGAGTCTCTGAGCGGAGTGTTCTCTAGTTTCGATGATGCAACCTGGACAGATAAAACGAAACTCACAGACGAAAGACTTAAGGACCTTGTTGAGCACATGTCAAAGCTCAAGGTTGGAAACAAGAATTATTCAGCAGATGTAATGGGCGATGCTTATGAGTTCCTTATCAAGAAGTTCGCAGACCTTTCAAAGAAGAATGCTGGTGAGTTCTATACACCTCGTTCTATTGTAAAGCTAATGGTTTCGCTTCTTGACCCAAAAGCTGGCGATACCGTTTACGATCCGGCCTGTGGAACAGGAGGTATGCTTATTGAAGCAATTCGTCACATTGGTGATAAGCAAATGACCTACGGTAAAATGTATGGCCAAGAGAAAAATCTTTCTACATCGGCTATTTCTAGGATGAATTTGTTCCTTCATGGCGCACATGATTTCAAGATTGTTCAAGGTGATACTTTGAGACAGCCTGCCTTCATAGAACAAGGTAAGCTTCAAACCTTTAACAATGTGATTGCTAATCCTCCCTTCTCTCTTGATAAGTGGGGCGCCGAACAATTTGAGTCAGACAAATATGGTCGTAATATGTGGGGCTGCCCATCTGATTCTAGTGCTGATTTGGCTTGGCTTCAACATATGGTAAAGTCAATGGATTCGAAAAATGGAAAATGTGCTGTTGTTTTACCACAGGGAGTTTTGTTCCATGAAGGCAAAGCAGGAAGAATTAGAGAACAGCTTATTAAGTCTGATAAACTTGAATGCGTTATTACGCTTGTAGGAGGCGTATTTTACAGCACAACGGTTTCAGCGTGTATCCTACTATTAAATAATAATAAGCCGGTAGAACATAGAGGACGTATTTGTCTTATTGATGCTTCAAAAATGTATACGCCTCTACGCGCTCAAAAGATTATGAAAGATGAAGATATTGCCAAAGTGTACAATTTATTTTCTGCATATCAAGATGAAGTTGACTATGCAAAGATTGTTACACTTAAAGATTTAGAAGACGGTGATTACTCTTTAGCCGTCGCTAAATATATTGAGAAAACAAGGCAAGTTGTAGTATCACCAGAGGTGGTCAAAACTGCATACTTTGACGCGATTGATGAAGTTAAAAACGCAGAGGAACATCTCAAAAGCCTTTTAATTGAAGGAGGTTTCATCAATGAGCAGTAAAATCACTTTAGATGAGCTTAAATCTTACCTGTGGGGTTCGGCAGTATTACTAAGGACCAGTATAGACGCAGGTTCATATAAACAGTATATTTTTCCGTTATTATTTTTTAAGCGTATCTGTGATGTATTTGATGAAGAATGTGAGCAAATTCTTGAAGAATACAACGGAGATAAAGAAGCACTGAGCTTCCCTGAAAACCATAATTTTATTGTTCCTGAAGGAGCGCATTGGAATGATGTGAGGAACACATCATCAGATGTAGGGAAAGCAATTGTCAAGGCCTTTAGAAGTATCGAAAAAGCAAATTCTGAGAAATTACAAGGCATATTTGGAGACGCCTCATGGACAAATAAAAATAGATTGCCGGATAGATTGTTAAAAGATTTGATAGAGCATTTTAGCAGTAAAATATTGTCGCTTGCTAATTGTCCAGAAGATGAACTTGGGCAAGGATATGAATATTTAATAAGAAAGTTTGCAGATGACAGTGGTCATACAGCGCAAGAATTTTATACAAACCGTACAGTGGTTCATTTAATGACAGAAATGTTAAATCCTGAACCAGGAGAGTCGATTTATGATCCAACCAGCGGTAGTGCGGGAATGCTTATATCATCGATTGCTTATCTTAAGAAAAATAATAAAGAGTGGCGAAATGTATCAGTTTTTGGGCAGGAAATCAATTCTTTGACGGCAGCAATTGGTCGAATGAATTTATTCCTTCATGGAATAAAGGATTTTAATATCGCTAATGCTGATACTTTAAGTACACCAGCACTTACTGATAATGGAAAGTTGAAGCAATTTGATTTAGTCCTGGCGAATCCGCCATACTCTATTAAACAGTGGGACCGTACTGCATTTGAAAGTGATAAATATGGACGCAATTTTCTTGGAACACCACCACAAAGTCGCGCGGATTATGCTTTTTTTCAGCACATTCTTAAAAGCCTAAAGAAAGATACCGGGCGTTGCGCAATTCTCTTCCCTCATGGGGTATTGTTTCGTGATGAGGAAATGAGTATGCGAGAAAAACTTGTTAAATTAGATTTAGTAGAGTGTGTAATAGGCATAGGTAAAAACCTGTTTTTTAACTCCCCTATGGAAGCGTGTATTGTTATCTGTAGAACCAAGAAGCCTGCGGAAAGAATGGGTAGAGTCCTTTTTATTAATGCTCGTGAAGAAGTGACAAGGAAGAATGCACAGAGCTACTTAGAAGAAGGCCATATCCAAAAAATCGCAAAGATATACAATGATTTTACTGAAATTCCAGGTCATTCTTCAATAGCGTCAATTCCAGAGATCCAGAATAATAAGAACAGATTAAGCATTTCGCTATACGTACGTGGTGCCGTGGAAGAATCATTAAGTGAAGAAAAACTTGATGAAGTGATTTATCAATGGCAGGAAAGCAGTATCGCATTAAAAGCAGGAATTGAATCTATTGTACACAGGTTAAAGGATGGTGAGAGCGGTGATTCGTTATAAATTAGGAGATGTTGTAAAAGAAATATCTGAAAGAGTGAGTAATCCATCTACATCTGGTTATGAGCGTTTTGTGGGGTTGGAGCATTATGTAACTGGGGAAGTAGAAATTAAAAAGTATGGTAGCACTACTAATTTAAATTCAGCCATGAAAGTGTTTCAATCCGGGGATATCTTGGTAGCTCGTAGAAACGTTTATCTTAGGAGAGCTTCAGTTGTATTTTTTAATGGACTGACCTCCGGTGATTCTATAGTGTTGCGAGCTAAAGATAAACTTATAGGCAGACTTCTTCCCTTTGTGCTAAATACAGAAGAATTTTGGGATTATGCTGATAGGTATTCTGATGGCACTATGTCTAAACGGTTATCACCTAAGATACTTTTACAGTATGAGTTTGATTTGCCAGATGAGAATGAGCAAAACTCGCTATCTAATATTTTGTGGGCAGCAACAGATACAAAATCAGCGTATGCAAAGCTTCTTAATCAAACTCATGAACTTGAAAAATCTCAGTTCATTGAAATGTTTGGTGATCCTATAGAGAATGACCGAGGTTGGAAAACTGAGCCGCTGTCTAAGGTTGCCCCTGTAACCGCTGCGGAAATTCCGGAAGCTGATATGTACTGGTGGCTTAATCTAGATATGATAGAGTCGAACAGTGGCAAATTGATAAACAAAGTATGGGCACCAGCTGATGAGATTGGATCATCTACATCGACTTTTGATGATACGATGGTGCTTTACTCTAAGCTAAGACCTTATTTAAACAAGGTGATTGTACCAGATGGTAGTGGATACGCCACGACAGAGTTAGTTACATTGAAACCTAACGAAACGAAACTTAACAAGTTTTTCTTATCAAGTCTCTTAAGGGGTGATGAATTTGTTAAGTATTCAAATGATATTTCTGGAGGAGCACAAATGCCAAGAATGCCTATGAAAACACTTAGACAGTTTCCTTGTATATTACCACCTATTGAACTTCAGGAGGAATTTGTAAGTTTCGTAGAATCCTGCGAAAAATCAAAAATTGAGATTAACCATTCAATAGAAAGCATCAATGCACTGGTGACGGCGATGATGAAACAATCAATAGCTGAATAAGTTTAGGGAGGAAATGTGATGCCACAGTTTAATGAAGATAATACAATTGAGCAGATGCTAATCACTACTCTGAAGAATAACGGATGGAAGTACATCCCTGCAGAGGATCTCCCCCGTGACTATTCCGATGTAATGGTTGAGTCCATGGTAAAGGATGCTTTAATTCGTCTGAATCCGGAAATAGCAGAAGAACCGTCACGTGCAGATGAGGTCATATATAAGATGCGTGCATTGATGATGCCGTTTCCAGCAGACAATCTTGTTTCACAAAATGAGTCTTTTAAGAAGAAGGTTTTCGAAGAAAATTCGTACCCATTTGGTAGGGATGGACGAATGGTTCCGATTCGTTTCTTTGGAGCTATGACTAAGGAAGATATGACCCTGAATGAATATGTCGTTACTAATCAGTGGGTGTATCCACAGGCAGAAGGTGGTAAACGTCTTGACATTGTTCTTCTAATCAATGGCTTCCCAATTGCTATAGGTGAGCTCAAGACTCCTGTGCGCAATGCGATAACCTGGTTAGACGCTGCTAGCGATATAGCTTCCTACGAAAAGAGCATCCCTGAGATGTTCGTATCTAATGTATTTAACTTCGCAACTGAAGGTAAGTGCTATCGCTATGGTTCTGTAGGAATGCCTATCAATATGTGGGGACCTTGGCATACTCCTGACCATAGGTCAGAAGGCAGTCTTGCCGATGTTAAAGTTAGTTTAGGAGATATGATTACTCCTGAGAAGATTATGGATATTTTCCAATTCTTTACCCTTTTTGCAACAGATAAGAAGCATGTAAAGTACAAGATCATCTGCCGTTATCAGCAGTATGAGGGAGCAAACCTAATCGTGCAGCGTGTTGTTGCTGGATATCCTAAGCAAGGCCTTATCTGGCATTTCCAGGGCTCTGGTAAGTCATTGTTGATGGTATTTGCGGCACAGAAGCTTCGTATGATTCCTGAGCTTAAGAATCCAACTGTGGTAATCGTTGATGATCGTCTTGATCTGGAAACACAGATTACAGCAACCTTTAATGCTTCAGATGTTCCTAACCTAGTGTCACTTACTTCGAAAGAAGAGGTTGAGAACTTCTTCAAGCAAGACATTCGTAAAATTGCTATTACGACTATTTACCGCTTTGGCGATGTTGAGGGCGTTCTTAATCCTAGAGATAACATAATTATCATGGTCGACGAGGCTCATCGAACTCAAGAAGGTGATCTCGGTGAAAAGATGCGTGCAGCTCTACCAAATGCATTCTTCTTCGGACTTACTGGTACGCCTATTAACCGTATTGATAAGAATACATTCCGTACCTTTGGCGCAACCGAAGATAGGAGTGGATATTTGAGCAAATATACCTTCTCTGATTCCATCAGAGATAATGCGACTCTACCGCTTAACTTCGAGCCGGTTCCAGTTGATCTCCATGTTGACAAGGATAAAGTAAATGCTGAGTTTGGTGCTCTTACAGAAACGCTTTCAGATGCTGACCGTGCAGAGCTTTCTAAACGCGTAAATATGAAGGCCATTATGTATGACCCTAAGCGTATCCGAAAGGTTTGTGAGCATATCGTAAAGCATTACAAAGAGAAGATTGAGCCTAACGGGTATAAAGGCCAAATTGTTGTATACGATCGTGAGAGCTGCCTTATGTACAAGGAAGAGCTAGATAAGCTGCTTCCTCCTGAAGCAACCACAATCGTTATGGATACCAACAATGATAAGGAAGACCGTTATAAGAAGTATCGCCGCAGTCGTGATGAGGAAGCAAAGGTTTTGGATCAGTTCCGTGACAAGAGCAATCCTCTGAAGTTGGTTATAGTAACTGCAAAGCTTTTAACAGGGTTTGATGCCCCTATTCTTCAAGCGATGTATTTGGATAAGCCGATGAAGGATCATAACCTTCTACAGGCCATCTGCCGTACAAACCGTACTTATGATGAAGGCAAGACACATGGACTGATTGTAGACTACATCGGTATTTTTGATAATGTCGCTAAGGCTTTGGACTTCGATGAAGCCAGCATGAAGAAAGTTATTACTAATATCGAAGAAGTCAAGAAGCAGGTTCCTGCGCTTCTTAGAAAGTGCCTAAGTTACTTTATGGGTGTTGACCGTACTGTTGAAGGCTGGGAAGGCTTACTTGCAGCACAGGAGTGTATTCCTACAAATAAAGATAAGGATGCGTTCGCAGCAGATTACCGTGTTCTGAATAGAGCCTGGGATGCGCTGTCCCCTGATCCATTCCTTAATAAATACAAATTCGACTATGTATGGCTTAGTAAAGTTTATGAGTCTGTAAAGCCGACGGACAATCGTGGTGCGCTTGTATGGGCTGCTCTAGGTGCTAAGACATTGGAGCTCGTTCACGCAAACATCGAAGTTGGCCAGGTTCATGATGACCTTGATATCCTTACGCTTGATGCAAACCTGATAGACGAGTTTATCCGTAAGCAGAAAGATGTTAGAAAGACAGCCATGAAGGTAGAAATCGACCTGGTTGCTAAGATTCGTGAACATACTAATGACCCTAAATTTGTTAAACTTGGCGAGAAGCTTGAAGTACTACGTAATCGCCATGAACAGGGCTTGATTACTAGCATTGAGTTCCTGAAACTCCTGCTTGAACTTGCAAGAGAGGCAGCGCAGGCAGAGAAGGAAGTTGTGCCTGAAGAGGAAATCGACCGTGGTAAAGCTGCTCTTACAGAGCTCTTTAAAGGCGTTAAGAATGAAAATACTCCTGCCATTGTTGAGCGTATCGTAGCCGATATCGACGACATCGTAAAGATTGTACGTTTCGATGGCTGGCAAAGAACTACTGCAGGTAAGAATGAAGTTAAGAAGGCGCTTCGCAGTGTCATCTGGATCAAGTACAAGATTAAGGATAAAGAAGTATTCGATAAGGCTTATAGCTATATCGAGCAATATTATTAATGCAGCGGCTGCCAACAAAACAGAATGTATAAAATTGTATTATATTTAAAAATAATTATATATTATTAATTTGATATGAAATTATCAAATCAAAATTTAGAACCTCTATCCCATTTAGGATAGAGGTTCTATTTTGTCAAAAAAATATGACCAAGGAGAATGTAAGTATGCCCAAAAAGCTTTACAAGCCAAAAGATGTCCAAGGAACAATGGACAGAACGAACCCTCCGGCAAAACGAATTAATATTATATCTCTAAAACTGGTAAAGGAATCAAGTCTGCTCTACAGGGAACGATCAGTACGTACTCCAGAGGATGGCTACAAATTGCTAAAAATGTTCCTTGAGGACAAGGATCGTGAGCATTTTATTGTTGTTTCCCTTGATACAAAGAACTCAAAGGGGTGGCTGGGATTCCAGAAAGGCACTCCAAAAACAGAATCCTACAATCACTCCCTTTTTTGAAGAACATGTAAACTGTTTTGACCTATTAAAAGTATACTCATCAGGATGGCTAGGTGAAGCGGGGTTGGCATTCGGGAAAAATCCCCCATTTTCCCCGGGTGGAACCATATTTAAGCAAATTGTTAATGATAAGCAATTTGGCTTAAATGATTTATATGCTGCTAACATAGTCAGTAAAGAAGCAGAAAGGTTCAAATTTGGAAAAGGTGCTGAGAAATCAACAAGAGGTCAGACAAGATATTTATACTTCATGGTATTTATAGAGTTATTAAAAGATGTAATTTTAAAAGCTGACCTTGGTGAATACTATACTGATAAACACTACTATACAAAATGTATCATTAACTTCTATAGGCCTGAAAATATTATTGTATTTAGAGAATTACAAGAAAATGCAATTCAAGTTATAGATGAATACATGATATCGGGTGGAGAAAACTCCTATACAAAAGAACCTAAGTTCATAAGTAGTGGAGATATTAATTCTTTTTTACAATGGGAGCAATTAGGTAAGGTAGATTCTACACCTATCCTAAAAAGTCTAGTTGGGGATTATAAGAGATTGCTATTAAGAACACCAGGTTATAAAGATATAGCTAAGTGTGTTAAGGAAGCAAAGAATATAGAGTAATTCATAAAAGCATGTCTAATTGGAATAAGGCATGCTTTTATTCTTGAGGTTTTTAAATGCCTTTTACTTTTGATGCATACTAAAAGTCCAAAATAATAGGATTGCATATTTTTAAATAGAAGGGAAAGCATGTCTCTTAAATATCCAGGAAAAGTTTTTGATCGTATGATGAAATATTTTAGTCCGAAAAGACACTGCAATTCAATTTGGTAACGCATCCCGGACAGAGTCTAATAGTTTTGTTAGAATATATCTAATATTGTGGAATCAAAAAAGGAAAATGTAGAAGAAAAACATTAAAAAGCCCCTCAAATTATACAAAAAGACGGCCTTTTTCAAAACTAATCGCCTAGTAGATCCAGTAGCAAATGATGAGTATATGTTTGTAAATGCCAGTTCTCAGGTGGGTTTTATAATTATGGGATGTATTTAGAGAAGTGCTTGGTTTGCTGTGAACCACTATACCTTTGTATGGTGGTTTTTTCAACCTCTTCTCATGCACAATGCTCTGTTTCACAACATTATGCTTTGTTCTATCCCATAAAAAGGATATGAAGAAAAAAACATGTGGAATGCAGTCTTTTGGGTCCTACTGTCTTATAGGTGCTCTTGCCGCCATTTTCAACGATGATGCAGCGAGCATATGAAGAAGGAGGAACAATCAACCGCATATTCACGTCAGCAGGCTTTCTTATATCTTTAGTTTGGGTTTGGTTTAAATCGATTAGTAGCAAAAAATGAGATTGTTCTCTTTAAAAGGATAAGAGGCAATCTTTTGTTATTGAGAGGTTCATTATGAGGTTGGATTATATCTAGAAATATAGAAGATCTGATATAATAAGGTTGGTAAATGGTGGATATAAATAGGAGGAATTACATGTGTACAGAATGTAATATCAAGTCATCAACAGTCGTAGGTTCTGTTGTAATTAATGTTAGAAGGTGTAAGAAAAGGCCTGCAAATGATCATGGCTCCGGAATAGTTGGAAGGTTATTCTATGTAACTAAAATAGCACCTCGAGGAGAAGGGGTGTATGGACATGTAATAAACGAAACTACCGGAAGACTACAAAAAACTCAGGCTCATATTAGAGATTGCGAGTTTGAATTAACTAATTATAAATGGGAAAATGGGATTAGTTCAAAAATACAAAATATATAGGAGGGGAGGTTCAAGAGAAGAAAATATTATTTCGACAATTACTTTAAGTGATAAAGACTTATCATATATTACGTTAGAAAGTTGAAGAGTTTAAAATGATTTGTAGAAATGTTGCAAATGTACACTTAAATTTCTTTGATTATATAAGACTAAATATTAAAAAACAGCTTTAAATGGTGTGACACGTTTTTGAACTTTCAAAATTCAAATCTCAAAGTTTTAAGGTGATAAGAATGTCTATTTATAAAAATATTTTTCATTATTATCGTGGACCATCGATAAAAGGCGCCGAAGACACTAAACATTTACAAATAGAAAATAATACCACGAAGGCATTTGTTAATGTTTTACAAAATTCTTCACCAACTCTTACCATGAAACTGACAAAATGGTTAGGGTTAAACGGAAATGAAAATGATACTTTTGAGTACATGTATCAAGTCTCTAATGAGCTTCATCGCAAGACTCCACAAGCTGTTGTAATAGGAATTGCAGAAACTAAAAACATGATAAATAACTTACAAATGAAGAAATATTATATTCCCGATGGAGCAATTTTATCAGAAAATATTTCTATTTTAATAGAAACGAAGATAGGAATAAATTCTTACTTAGAAATTAACCAGCTGGAAGGTCATAAAAAAAGATTTGCTATAAATCAAAAGGTTGAAAAAAATATTATTTTGACCTGGAGTGATATGAGGAACTTTTTACAGGAACAATATCAATTGTTTAAACAGTCAAATGATGTATTAACATGCTTCTTATTGGAACAGTTTGAAGAATTCTGTGTTATTAATTGTATAGGTGGAACAAAGACAAATGAATATTTCTTTCTTCAGTTTGAAAAGGTTAAGGCTCAAAAGTTAGCAAGAAAAATTCATGACTATATCTGGAATGAATCAGGATACCCAGATATACAAGATGCAGGAACGAAAGATGGGATAGGATATAAAAGAGTAAGGAAGCCCAAATTTGCTACTTTATCTATACAAAGGCAAAGACATTTTATTCTTCATTTCGGCAAGAAAGAGGAGAGATTAGGTCTAAGTATTCAAGAAGAGATAGATAAAATGCTGAGTAGGAACTTTCATAGGCCAGACTATGAGATTGAAAAGTATCCTCATGAAGCTTATATAAGATTAGAATGGGTAGATAATTTTGAACAAATTAAACCTTACATCGATTTAGCATATAATTTACGATCGTAAAAAAGGAGATTAAGCATGATGGAGCCAAAGGCTTTTGGATCATTTGTTAAAAGGGGAGAAAATATTTATCGAACATCAGCTTACATTCAGTGGGGGGATTCGGAAAAATCTATAGGAGCGTGTCTTTTACAAAATCCAGGATCAGCTACACTAAATAAAGAATTAACTCAGTTACTTAATGCAGTGGGGTCTGCCAGTGGTTGGATAAAGGCAGAAGATCCTACTATGAAACAGTTAGTCTCTGTTATCGAAGGAATTTACGGTAAAAATAAGCCTATTTCAGGTCGATTACATATCTATAATATTTTTAATCTTCAAAATACTAAGTCGGAAGATGCAATAGAGCATTTTGAAAATCTTGTCCATTCTGGTGAATATGATATTACAAAACCGCTAGTTAATATCAACGAATTTAAATTGCACCCTTGGATTCTTCTTGGATGGGGGGTTAAACAAGAAAAGAAGTGGAAGAACTTTCAATTAATTAAGGAGAAATGGCTTAAATTAATAAAAGAAACAAATGTTCCTTCTTTCGGAAAAAAACATGAAAAAAAGAATGAATATTATCACCCATGCCCACTCATTTCATCACACAGACCAATGATGGCTCAAGAGCTGATTAATATATATAAGCAGCAGTTTTGTATTCAACGTTTTCCAAGCTATGCAACAAAACCTAATTTGATCGTAGAAATGAAACAAGTAGAAAAATATGACGATGACGACTATGGATGGTATAGAACGCCTGCAAATCCTGAATCCGTTGTAAAGGGATTCTCTCACCTAAGCATCCAAAGTGGCTATAAACTAAGGGCGTATCAATTTAGTGATGGCGGCGGTAATGGTAATGGAATCGTATGGGCAATTCCTGAAAAAAAGGAGTTACAGGATGTAGTAGATTGTAAGCAATTAGATGGTTTCTTATCGGCTCCAAAACCAGCTCATGCATTGTCAGATTTTATGCAAGTCATTGAAGGAGATAAAACACCTTTATCTTATTTACAGGCGGCAATCGTATATCATGAATTACATGAGTTTGGAGCTAATTGGCATGGGACATCTTGGGGAAGAGATGTTATCTTGCCAGTTCAAGAGGAACCAGGAGATGAATCATATGATTATAACATTAATGATGAATGGGAAATGATTGAGAAAGAGCCTGATATAATAGAACCTCATTTTTATTACAATAGGGAAGGCTATCCCGTCATTGTATTTCATACCATAAATGATATCGGAACAGTCACATGGAATCAATATGTACATGTATTCAGTAAAGATGACTATACATTAAAAGTTGAACAAACATGTATTGCGACAGGTGGGGCTGGAATTATCTTTTAGAATCGATTGAACGGTAATTGGTTCAGGCCGATCACTTCTAATTTAACGGCACCGATCTTTCCTAACTACTTAACTGAAACAGAGTATCGAAAACAAATCTACTTTGCAGACAAATCCTCTAAAAAGCTTTGGGAGTAAGATGAAGTAGGAGTTAGTAAGTTGATTTCGACTAGTGTTATTTTCTTTTGAAGAAATATTTTTAAGCTGAACTTTAACGTTACCTCTGATGATCAAAAGATTTTTTAGAATATTACGGATATTTGTATGGATAGGCTGTATTATCACTTTGAGCGGAAGGCTAGATAGTCATTACTATAAGTCCGATTACAAATTTGTAATCGGACTTTGCAGTTATTGGTTCAGAAATATAAATATGAGTGACTTCTTTTTACTACCTTAATACAACTATTTCAAGTAACCTTTCATGGATAGATTCCCAGTTGCTATTTAAATCCACTGTGAAAATTTTCATAGGAAAGCCCTTCACTACATAGGAGAGATTCAGTGCCTTACCGGTTTTTGGATACAGTAGGATGCCTACTGTTTCCTTCCCTATAGCTTTTTTATGATTACTTAAATAAGCAAAAAGCTGATAGAGATTTCCGCTAATTAGTTTTTGAGATCCCCAGTTTTGTATAAGCGAGTTTTGATAGTATTTTGTATCCATGATAATTTTCCACTCAATATTTTCAAGTGATATATCTGTTTGCATGAGGGGGAGATAGGCGGTGTTTTCTCCCTCTGCTTCCCAATAAATGTTTTCTCGGTAAACTTTGAATTCTGGTAACTCTATTTTATAAAAGGAGCGAACGAACTCCTCGAAAAGACGTGCCATCGCTTTTGGTTCTCTTTCAAAATCTGCGAATGTAGTTTCTAGACCTTCCTCATGCATTAACAACGATTCAAATAGAAAACGACAAATATCCAATACAAAACGATAATGTTGGTTACTTCTGTGGAGCTTGATCTTATAAAAAATTTGGGGATCAAGCTTAATAGTACTGTTACCTTCAAAATACGGGTATAGTTGACGAACCTCCCCTTTAAGCGTTGGATCTAAGTTTGAACTTTGGATCAATTTAACCAGGGTAGACTTGATAATCTGGTTGTGGAGAATGTCATGGCTCATATCTTCAAATTCACAATGCATTTTTCCTCGTTTAAAGGAAATAGTATTAATAGATTCCTGAAAATGGATTCTTCCTCTTAAGTTTGATAGTTCCTCTTGATAGCTCTTGTATTCTCTATAAAACCCTTTTTTGATTAGGGATCGGAGTTTAACTAGTAGAATCCTTGTCAAAAGGTGCTTCATATCCTTTTCATTTTCACGAGAAATGTTGGCAAAGTCTTTCTCTGCTAAATGTCCCCATGCATAGCAAAGCATATAATAGAGATTTTTAATTGGAATTTTGTTAGAGTCTGGAGAGGAGACCATTTACTTTATCCTCCTGATCAAACCAATACTCTCTAAGCAATGGGGCAATTTCTAAGCGAATAATCCGTTCATACCATTTTTGCTCATCCTCCACCTGCTCGAAGGTAGGGCAGAAATAACTATGTCCAATCTCATATCCTTTGCCCAGGTTGACAGTATCTTTTATGATTTCCTGATTGATTTCACTAATGGTTGTGGTTAATTTATCGATAAATCCTTGACTAATTCCTTTATTGATTAGATATTCTTCAAATTGTTCTGTATGGAAAGCCGGTTCCAAAGTAATAAACGAGAATCTTCTACGAAGGGCATAATCTACCATGGCTAATGAACGGTCAGCAGTGTTCATTGTTCCAATAAGATATAAGTTTTTAGGAATATAAAAAGTATCCTCACCTTCACTATAAGCAAGCTTTACGGAATATTTCTTTCCTCGTTTATCAGCTTCAATCAGCATCATTAGTTCTCCGAAAATCTTCGAAAGGTTTCCTCGATTAATTTCATCAATAATCATATAATAATTGCTTTCCGGATCATTAATCGCTTTTTTACAGAAGGAGTAAAAAATGCCATCCTTTAAAGAAAAGTGCCCTTGTGCACTCGGTTTATAACCTCTAATAAAGTCTTCATAAGAATAAGATTGATGAAACTGAATCATTTCTATTTTCGTATCATCCCTAGTGCCCAAATGTAGATAAGCAAGTCGCTTAGCAATAAAGGTTTTTCCTACTCCTGGCGGCCCTTGGAGGATGAGATTTTTCTTATAATCAAGAGTTTCAAGGATTTCCTCTATCGTTTCTTCATCCATAAAAACTTCTGTGAGAATTTGCTCACTATTATAGAGAGCAGCTTTTTCAATAACAATAGGCATAGTTGTATCATTTTCTAGATAAACAGACTTTTCTCTTCCGACCATATCTAACAATTCTTTTACAAAATCCTCATAGGGACTGATATCTGTTAGGGTTTTGGTGATCAACTGATTATTTTCAATTTCCCATTCCCCAGTTGCTAGCCATTCTACCTTACGCAATGATTGGTAACGTTCACGTGTTGGATCGTATTTGTAATCCGAAACAATTTTTCCATAAGCAATAATCTGTTTGATTCCTTTTTTGATAAAAACATAATCGCCAATTTTCATTTCATGAGCGAACTGATAGTTGGCAAGTGCATCATTATTAGGATTGTGATCAAGCTGGAATGCTTCTTTTAAAGCTTCTGCTATTTCTCTCTTGCTTTTATATTGTTTAAGGTCACTAATTTCTTCCCAGCCAATTGCTATTAGCTCATTTTGGTGGAAATCCTTCCACATCGAGTTGCCTTCCCCAGCTGCTAATAGCCAAAATTGTGGAAGATCATCCTCTTCAGTTTGATATTCTATTTTCCCGTATTTCTCAAATAGAAAACTAAAGAATTGATCAATTTCATAAAAAATGGGCAGGTTAGTTCTCTTTCCGACTATTTCAAGATATGTGTCCACTATTTTATTTTCTTGCATGCAGATCTGGAATTTTAGTAATTTGGTCGCAAAGGAATCTCCGCGTGAATAATTAGGAGTCAGTTCTAGGATATTTTCTGCTGCCACTTTGTCTCTTTGATTGTAAAAACAATATTCTTCTGGAAAAAGATTTCCTATTAATTCACTGATAACACTTGTTCCGAATCCAAAAAGCTTGTATTCCCCATCAGAGAGAAAACGATCAATTCGGTCTTTGATGGAATCATTTCCGTAAATGAGGTATTCAAAGCTTTTTCGGTAATGGTCAATAGGAGCATTCATATTTCCGAGGGCTCGCTTCTTAGCAAGCGGCATTCGAAAAGCATTGATATGATTGCCCAACTCCTGAATGTCTTTCCATTCCATCGCTTGTATGTTTTCCTGTTTTTTAAATTGATTGAAAAATTGATAGCTTTCTTGTAAATACTCAATATTCGTCAAAAACCAGTTTTGTGCTTCGTCCTTAAAAAAATGAAGGAATTTTTCTGTTGTAGAAAGGTTTAGTCTATCTTGGATTTCTGAAGGTGAATTCCATAAGTTTTTGAGACGATTGAATTCGTCATCAGTTAATCGGTAGTTTGTCATTTGACTGATTTTGAATATTTGTAAGTTCATTGTATCTGGGATTTCTTTTAATTCATGACGAAATAGCATTTGTTCTTCTGCTGTTAAACGACATTCGAGTACTTTTAAGTCTACCTTGAAATCCTCCTCATTTTCATAAGGTTCTGACACAATTTCGCATAATGCGATTACACCGCCAGAATTTTTGATTCTGCCATCAGATCTCCAAATAAAGACTTGATCTTTTTGTTGTATCTCATCCAAATACTGCTTTTGTCTGATTGACCAGTTTATGACTTCATTTTCTAAGAAGTATGTATCTAAATCAAAATGTTTTGGGTTTCCTTGAAAAATCCACTTGCCCATTTAAGAATTCCTCCTATTAAATTAATATATTATTTTATCATAAACCATTTTTGTAATTTTTAAATCAATTTAGGTAACTCAATTCACTATATACAGCCTATATAAATTTATTGATACCATCATGCTCCTTTTCCCTAACCTCTGTTTAGCCTAATTATCAACGCCATCCGGGCCGGCGTTTGGGCAACGATATCCATTTTGACCGTCTATTTGTTTCTCCATATCAGCATATCGACAATCACCACCATTAAAGCGGATATCGCCCCGACGGAAAAGGTATTCATTTGGGCAGCGATGAATATTGTCCCGACATGGCTTGGAGTCATCAGCGTCAGCGGCATCATGGCTGCGGCCTTATCATCCTGTTCGAGCTTCCTGCAGATTATAGGAAGCAGCATAACACGGGATATCATGGAACAATCACGGAAAAAGGAATACACAGATCATCATCTATTACGGGCCAGCCGCATTTCCATGGTCGTGATCAGCTTGATCATCTTATTGATTGGCTTGTTCCAGCCGCCTGCCGTCATGTGGATCGGCTACTTTGCGGCTACACTATTTGCGGCATCATGGGGACCGATTGCCATATCAAGCGTATTCTCAAAGAAGGTAACGAAAGAAGGCGCATTTTGGAGCATCGTATTCGGCTTCTTTGGTGTAATACTCGGAGAAAGTCTCGGCATGTTTGGTATCAGCCTTCCCGTTTACCTCAATCCTGTCATCATTGGTTTAATCTTAAGCATAGGCGCACTTATCATTGGCTCCAAGTATGGAACAATCACCATCGAAGAAAGGGAATTTCATGCAAATATCCTTCAAACCCCGATTGAAATAGACGAGCAAAAAGAAATGAACATCACCCGCAGATACCCAGCTTATTTAATGATCAGCGGCGTCATGATCATCATGGTTACACTGGTGTTTTATTATTGGCCGATTAATATGAATTGAATGACATATACTCATGTACTGGCAGGGGAGATCCCTGCCTTTTTTTGAATGAAAAAAGTGTCCAGGTTTCCCCTAGACACATTAAGGATGAATCGAAACCAATGTCCCGATTGGAACAATCCTTGATAATTCCTCCACGTCCCGATTATGCATGCGAATACAGCCTTTTGAGACGGCTTTACCAATTGAGCTGGGATCGTTCGTTCCATGAATGCCGTAGTGCTCCTTAGATAGACTCATCCATATTGTACCGAATGGGCCTCCGGGGTTGGGGGCTTTATTAATGATGATGAATTTTCCTACCGGTGTACCGAACAGCATTCTTCCAACGGCGATCGGGTATTGCTTTTGCAATACTCCATTTTTTAGCAGCCTTAGCTTACGATTGTTAACGGACACATCGATTCTAAATGGAATGGTATCAGCAGGAGGAAAACCAGGGATCATGATGGGTTGACCAGGATAAATGACATTAGGGTTTATGGTCGGGTTAGCAGCGATGATTTCAGATAGTGGTGTACGATAGTCCCTGGATATCTGTGTCAGTGTTTCACCTGGTTTAACTGTATGAATCAGTCTGAACACCTCCATAGGTTATAGTGGTCATGTTCCATTCTATGTGAATTTTTAAAAGTGTTTCGTAACTCGCTGTTATCTGTTTTTAATAAAACTTATATGTTAAGTAACCAAGCCGAAAAGAAACCGAAATGTTCTTTTGATAAAATAAGTTTTTAGCGAGATGGATTTTTTGTTAGTTAAAGAGGGGGATTAAGGGTGGAGGAACATGTGAAAAAGGCTTTAGTAGAATGGAATGAAGAAATCAGTGATGTGTTAAATGGGATAGAAAAAGAGTATGAAGAAGTTAAGCGTGACCTTCAGGTTTATTCCTATAAATTCAATATTACTAAACAAGTTGTGCAATCCACTATAAATGATGAAATTATTCGAAACATCCGCGAGCTCTATCATAAACCTTTTGAACAAAAATTGAACGAATTGAAAGAGTCGATAAAAGAGCTGGAAGAAAAGAGAAAGGTTTTTCAAATGTTTGTCGATAAAATCGAAAAGGTTAGTGAAAGGGAAGAAGGAAAACCGCAAATATCAGTCATATAAGGCAGCGAAGGGCAGGATACTCATAAGTACTCTACTATTCTATACCCAAAAACTAGGCAGCGAATATACCTGCTTTTTTTTGCTGGAATAGCAAAAAGCGTCCCTTGTTTACCCCAACATCAACCCGGGTACACTATCCTATAAAAAGGAAATGGGGGAATTCTATGTGGAATGCGGTCTTTTGGGGAGGGGTATCGGGTTCTGCCGTCCTGCTTGGCGCACTTGCCGCCATCCTCATTCCGATAAAGAAAAACATCATTGGCTATATTATGGCCTTTGGTACGGGTGTATTGATTGGTGCCGCGGCATATGAGCTGCTTGCTGATTCGGTGAGTGATGGAGGAATCTGGGCGACGGGGATCGGATTCATAGCAGGGGCCGCCGTGTTTACTGCCTTGGATTTTCTTATTTCCAAAAAAGGTGCGGATAAAAGGAAACGGTCCAATAATAGCTCTTCGAAGGAAGCGGGCCTAGCCATTTTCATCGGGACGGTGATGGATGCCATACCGGAGTCGATCATGATTGGCGCAAGCTTAATAAGCGGCGGCTCGGTAAGCTGGCTATTGGTCATTGCCATCTTCATCAGTAATATTCCGGAGGGGCTCTCAAGTACGACAGGTCTGCTCAAAAGTGATTACTCCAAGAAGAAAATCATGCTGCTGTGGTTTTCCGTCCTGATCATTTCGGCACTTTCCTCGATGTCGGGCTATCTATTCCTCGATCATGCCCCGGACTATGTCCTGGCAGCGATGGCAGCCTTTGCGGGAGGGGGAATCATCGCCATGATCGCCTCAACGATGATGCCTGAAGCATATGAAGACGGAGGGCCGATCACGGGCATATTCACGGCTGCGGGCCTGCTTATCTCTTTAGTTCTGGATTCGATGTAAGATTGTCCCCTTGGAAGGAAGGGGGGCAATTTTTTTTGTGAATTCTATCATAGAAGGAAATGTACAAGGAATCTATCTCGAAAAAGAATTGTTGGTGTTAAAATATCATTTCAAATCATACACTCTTCATATAGATTTTAGACATTGAGGAGCTGTTGGAAATGAACTTCGAGATGCAAATAGCGAATATGTTAGCTGATAATTTAAATGGTTTCATTACATTCGTCCGGGAAAATCATGAAAATGAAAATAATTGCTTTTGTTTAAATAAAGATAAATTGTATCAATTGAAGCTTCTTGTTGAGGAGTTTAAGTTTCAAGTATTGGCCGATGAACTTAAACGGATCAACCGGTTTACCTGGGATGAAAACTATACGCACTTATTAGTTGATAGATTCAGAAAAGGGATGGCAATCATTGAAGAGTACGTTGAAAATAACTACAGCGATTTATTCATTTTCACCGCTAGACTTTACACGTTGAATAGCCTCAGCTTAACCTTTTGCAAGGAGGAAGAATCAATAGTCAGCTAATTAGGGCACCCGCGAAAAAAAGAAGAGCACATATTATGTGCTCTTCTTTTTTTCATTATAGGGATAGTTGACCAAAAAGATTCTAATTCTATATGCTCCGAGCCCGATCTTATTTGCTTGGCATCGAAGAGATATATTTTTTGACCACTTCATACACATATTCTTGATTGGCTGCTGCTGTATTAGGGTTATATTTACCGCCATTCACTTTATTATTGGATAGCACTCGTATACCTAGGAAGGGCACATCGTAAGCTTTGGCGATTTGTGCTGCCGAAGCTCCTTCCATTTCTTCAACAGATGTACCATATTTCGTATGGAACCATTTAATCCGATCCACTTCATTATTCCAAACGTCTGCAGAACCGATAGTACCATCGACAACCTTACCTTTTGTGTAAGTATCTTTAACTGCATGAGCAGCTGCGAGTAAATCCTTATCTCCCTCGTAGAAGCGTGGTTTTTCAGCATTAGGATCTTCTCCTGCACTTCCTTCAGAAGCCATTAGGTCCATTGGTTTCCAAACGGTTGGATCGATTCCTTCGTTTTCAGCTTTATCGGCCGTTTTTAATGAACCTAGGTTTACCGTTCTTTTTCCTAAAACAATATCAAAAACGTTTAAGCTTGGATCATGTCCGCCTGATGTCCCTTGATTGATGATGGCAATAGGGTTATATCTTTCAATGGCCAATGCTGTAGCGGCAGCCGTATTTTCCATCCCTTTACCTGTTTTTGCCACGATTACAGGATAATTGTCTAAAGTTCCAATGTAAAATACAAAATCCCCTGATTTTTCTTCTTTAACATTTTCTAGCTTTTTAGCGAAATTTTCAGCTTCGATTGGCATTGGACCTTGAATCATGATCGGCCTTTGAGTCTTTTTTTTGACCGTTTCATTTTTGGAAGTGGAACTGCAAGCTGCAATCACCGACACGAAAAGTAAAGTAATGATTCCTAATAGAGTGTACTTTTTTAACATGTTTTTTCTCTCCTTAAAAACAAATTATCCAATTGTTTGAAACACTCGCAATTGTGGTCAAAGAAAAAGGTCCAGAACGGCAGAATGAATGCTGCCTTCTAGACCTACGATAGTCAAAGTATAGATAATCAAGCAAAAGTGAAGCGATTGCTAAATCATTAGCTGCCAAAAAGCGGGCGGCCGAATACTTTAACTCGTAGTCTAGTTCTTTAACTGGGAACCAGGTAGAAACGCTCAGACCATATTTCCGAGCATATACGAGTAATTACGATTATTACTTTGCTAATATAACAAACAAATACTAGATAATCAATAAAAAAGTGAACATTAAAATATAAATATAATATAATGTTCGTGTTTAAGGGGGGCTAATTCGATAATAACGTTGATTTCCACTCCAGGCACTCGCTTTCCGCGGGCGGTCGTGGAGCCTCCTCGGCTTGCGCCTGCGGGGTCTCCCCTAGACGCGCTTTTCCCGCAGGAGTCTCGTACGTTCCGTTCCAATCACTTGAACTTCTTTTTTAAGAAATATTGTAGGGTCTGGCGGTCCATCAACTTTCCGGTAAAAGGAGTTCCGAATTGCTCTCGCCCAGAACCAAAATTTTAAAGGTAAACTAGATTACTCTTCATAGTTTTTTTCAGTATTCCTTAAAGGGTTGAAGAGATTTGCGACACACCTGCCGAATAACGGTTAGCCAAGACCCCACAGACGCATGCTTTGATGAGCTTGGCAGACAGTCGGTGGAAAGGGAACGGGTTTCTGTAATAATCTGAAATGTTTTCTTGGAAAAACTGTAGGCTAGTCTCATCCCGAATTATGTTTATGACTAGATTATCCTTTAAGTTTTTTTCTGTAATCCCTTAAAGGATGGAAGAGATTTACGACACTCCTGCCGAAAAACTGGCTAGCCAAGACCCACAGGCGCATGCGCCGAGGAGGCTTGGCAGACAGTCGGCGGAAAGGGAGCGGATCTCTGAAATCAACTGGAATGTTTTCTTGAAAAAACTGTAGGCTAGTCTCAATTATGTTTAGACTAGTTTATCCTTTAAGTTTTTTTCAGTAATCCTCAATGGATGGAAGAAATTTGCAACACACCTGCCGAATAACTGGCTGGCCGAGATCAGACAGACGCTTGGCAGACAGTCGGCGGAAAGGGACGGATCTCTGAAATCAACTGAACGCTTTATTTATAAAAAGACTATGGGTTTTGTCAGGGTCGATCATGATCCACCAAAGTTATCACGACATTTCCTTTTTTATGTCCTAGCTCTACGTATTTATGAGCTTCGGGAATCTGTTCTAGCGGGTAGCGTTTATCAATGACCGATTTTAATTCTCCAGTTTCGATGAGCTCTTTGAGAAATAGTAAATCTTCCGTACGTTCCTTTGCTATTCCCTGTCCTTCAACGGACACGTATCGCCCGTTCAGGGTTAGTGCTTTTTTGCATGTGGCTTTCGAACTTTTCCCGACTGCATCAAAGATGATATCATATTGCTCTTGTCTTTCCGAAAAATCCTCTTCCATATAATCAATTACTTTATCGGCTCCCAATGATTTCACCAATTCAAAATTAGCGGCACTGCATACTCCGGTAACCTCTGTTCCAAAGTATTTGGCAAGCTGTACCGCTGAAGTGCCAACCGAACCGGATGCGCCATAGATAAGGACTTTTTGTCCGTCCTGGATATTGGCTTTTCTGAAAAAATGCAGAGCTGTCGTTCCGCCAAAAGAAACGGCGGCGGCTTCTTCATAGGTCATATTGACAGGCTTCATTGCGATTGGGCCATCTTCTGGTAAGCATGTGTATTCGGCATGGGCCCCGAAATTCATTCCAGTCATGGCAAAAATCTGGTCGCCTTTTTTGAATTTTGTCACATTCCTCCCCGTGTCTTCTATCTCCCCGGACAACTCCACTCCGAGTATCGGTTTTCGCGGCTTTCTAAGGCCCAGGAACATTCGCATCGGCAGCCATAATAAGAACGGGCTATTGAAACTCCGGACTCTTACGTCCCCAGAAGCCACTGTTGCCGCGTGAACCTTTACCAGTATTTCGTTGTCCTTTGGGGTTGGCTTTACTACCTCTTTGAGTTCCAGTACATCGGGTGAACCGTATTTCGTGCATACCATTGCTTTCATCGCAAGTCTCCTTAGTTTTTGATTCAATCTTTTAATACTATGATGGAAGCTGTAAGATAAAACTAACGTAACTGAAGTAACTTCTGATGAAATGTTGAAAAGCAGTGATTATTCATGGGGATTCCCTGAGGTAATAAGAGTACGTTCATTCGGATAAAGCCGCGAAACCTTTGGCTTTGCTGATAAACGGCAAAAGGAGATTAAAGAATGACCATTAACGAAAGACCAAGAAGAATAATTTTAGATTTAGCAGTTACATTAGATGGATTTATTGAAGGGCCAAAAGGAGAAATCGACTGGTGCATTATGGACTCTGAAATGGGGTTCATTGATTTCTTGAATCAAATTGATACTATTTTTTATGGAAGAAAAAGCTATGACTTATGGGGGCAATATACGCCAGAAAATGAGGTATCCGATACTGAAAAAGAAATGTGGAATATCGTTCATGGCAAACAAAAATTCATGTTTTCTAAAACGAAAAAAAGCACGGATAATAACGTAACGATCATAAATGATGATATTGTTGAAGAAGTAAATAAAATAAAGAATAAACCTGGTAAAGACATCTGGCTTTATGGAGGGTCAAGTCTTATTACATCTTTTATAAGATTGGGGCTGGTTGATGAATTCAGGTTATCTGTTCACCCTGTTATTTTAGGGGAAGGAAAACCTTTGTTTATTGACATAAAGGAGAGATTGAACCTAACACTGGTTAATACAAAGAGCTTTTCCTCTGGCGTTGTTCAACTTTGCTATCATCTTAATGAAGTGTAATTGATAAACATGATGATATATACTTGTAAAATGATGAATTCACGAGTAAAACGTTGAAATTCACGAGTAAAACCCAAAAACTCACGAGTAAATGCTTAGAATTCACGAGTAAATCCCCAAAACTTACGAGTAAAGCCATAAATAGGTATCCATACTTGATGTGTGGGTCCCTTTTTTTATACATAATGCAATTTATAAATTATAAAATGTAATATATATGTTGCAAAGAGTAAAATGAATCATATAATAAGAGTAAGCGATGGAATTAAATGGAGGTCGATTAAAGATGAATCTATTTAAACGAACGAAAAAGATCACGGATGAGCGGATTGAGAATGTAAGAAATAAAATTTATAAAGAAATGTACTATGTCATCTTGGTCATTTGCCTGGCGAGTGCACTTTTCAAACTATATAAATATGGTGCAGGCAGCGGGGAGTTATATCTGGAATTCGCGATCCTTGTTGGAGGGGGGCTGTATTACTTAGCTCGTTCGATTTTCTTAGGTGTATTTTGGGATGAGGTGGAGATGCATGACCGCAACAGCAAAACACCGATGAGCAGGAAGACGGTTCTTGGGGCGGTTGCTTTAGCACTTATCATCGCTATATTCATGGGCGTGAATAGTGCTGTATCCTATGCCGATGGCAGTTCCCAGGGCGTATGGTATTTTATATTGGTATCGTTTGTATCCGTCATGATCTATTTGCCGATTTTACTTCTGTTTTTTGGCGGTATATACTTGCTGGCGAAGAAAATCGGAATGAAGAATAACTAAGATAATAAGAAATAGTAGGTGCTGTCCCTTGAAAAATATAAAACTGAAGCTTGCGAGAGTAGAAAAGGACTTGTCACAAGAAGAACTGGCCAAGATTGTCGGCGTATCCAGGCAAACGATAGGATTGATTGAATCGGGAAAGTATAATCCCTCATTAAGTTTATGTGTCGGGATTTGTAAAGCATTATCCCGTACATTGGATGATTTGTTTTGGGAGGAAGACTAATTGGGTATCCATTGACTTGGATATCTTTTTTTTCAGGAATTTATCATCAAAAAATGGGGGAAGGTATAGCATGTAAGCAAAAATCTAACATTCGAGAGGGATGGTTTGATGGATCGTACGATTGGTTACTTACGTGAGATATTGTCTAACTATACGGACCAATATCCTGAAGCGCAGGAAATATATAATAAAATCAAAAGCGGACACTTTCATTCGGAAGAAGAACTCGTCAATAAGCTATCCGGTAAAGAGGCCAGTCTCCTTAACCACATTCTTCCTCAGGAAATCAAACATGCAAAGGAAGCGAGTGATTCGGAACGGGTCACGCAATTATCAGAGGTATATGAACTGATCATTATATGATGAAACCTTGTCCATGATGATCATGGACAAGGTTTTGTTGGTTTTATTCCATTTCACTAAGTGAATCCATATGACTGGCTATCATGGCAATGATCGTGCTTGCTTCTTCCTTGCTGAAAATGAAATTCGTTTCATCCTTTATCAGGTCATCATCCGCTGTCCGAATCCGATTGATCCGTTTCAGCACACCATCACCCGTCTCCTGAACGATACCGAACTGGTAGGTGACCTCCACTTCATTATCCTGGATATAGGCAGTCACTTCAGGCGTTTCCCAATCTACATCGATTTCGTATATATCGGAATTTTCGCCGTCAGGATCATACAAATCATCATTATCATCATCCATATCCATTTCATATGCATAATCATCCTCATCCTCATCTTCTTCCAAATAGTTATGGAAGCTCTCATGGACAGCATCGATGATATCTTCAATATCCGAAAGAATGACCTTGCTGATCTGCCCTAAATCCGGATCGAACGATTCCATATAAAATTCTTCATTATACGGATCAAAAAACAGCGAGGAAAAATAATCCCGCTCATCGTCTTCCAGCTCTGTATAAAACTCGATGCGTGGATGCTTAGACCCGCGCTCCACGATCATACTGCCATTACGATCGTATTTCTCACAAATTGATTTAAGATGATCCTGCAATTCCCCGCTTACTCTGTCAAACCATTCTAATGACATCAACATCCACTTCCTTTCGAGATTATTATTTCCCAGAAAAGCCGAACATGACATGCCATTTAAAGGCAGCTGCAATTTAACTTCGTATCAGGAATGTCGGTTATAAAAAATGAATATAAAGGGAAAATAAGATAAAAGCAAAAACGTTAGATTTCCCTATACCTTTCAATGATGAAGTCAATAAAATACCTGCTGGCGATTGGCAATACCCTTTTATCCTTATACGCCAAAGTAATGGTTCGGATAATAGAAGGAGAGATGCTTTTCGTTACAATATTATAGGGACATTTATGTAAGAGCAGTTTCGGTAAAATCGAAATGCCAAGCCCGTGTTCAATCATGGACATTATCGCATAAGGATCATATACCCGGTATTGTGTATCAGGTTCAAAATCGTACTGTTTAAAAATCATTAATGGTTCATGTATCACTCCCTCATCCAACAGAATATAAGGATCTTTTAGCAATTCCTCCAAGGAGACTTCTATAGATGATGTTAAAGGGTGATCTACTGGCATCACAGCCACCATCTCATCTTTTTGCAAGGGAATCGTAGTTAAATCCGAAACATTTGAATTCACAAAGCCAAAGTCTACGCTGCCTTCTTTAATCCAGTTCGAGATTTCCGTATAATTTCCTTGATGTAATTCGAAATGTACAGTTGGATAAAGTTCCTTAAAATCCTTGATCAATCCTGGTAGCCAATGACATGTAACACTGGAAAAGGTGCCAATACGAATAAGGCCGCTTTGCAGTCCTTCCATCTCTTTATGCTTTTCAGTCAGTTCCCTATGTGAGTTGCAAATCTTCCTGATATATGGCAAAAATTCCTCGCCATCTGGTGTCAGTGTAATACCCTTTCGAGAACGTAAGATAAGAGTGGTGGAAAGCTCTTCCTCTAATGAATGGACCATCTGGCTAATGGCGGACTGCGTATAGCCAAGTTCTTCAGCCGCTTTTGTAAAACTGCCTGTTTCTATGGTTTTGATAAAAGCATAATACGAATTCAACCGACCTGACCCCTTTGCATTAGTAATTCTAATAGAACTATTATAAAAATTGGTTTTACTAATGTAAATGGAAGAAATAAAATATAGTTGGAATCTAAAATTAAATCATGGAGTTGAAGCAGAAAAATAATGAAGATTAACGTTAAATACAGAAATATTATTTATGCATGTTTAATGGCTTTTTGTATGTCCTTTTTTATTTCATTCATATTAGTCTCAATAAATAGGGGGTATGATCATCAATTCTTATCTGCATGGTTAAAAACTTGGTCACAGGCTTTTATTTGTGCTTTCTTTGGAGCTTACTTCTTTCCGAGAGTCATACAACAAATAATGAGAAGAATTAATTTTGTAGAAAAACCGCTCATGATTGAGAAGGATTTATTAGAGAAGAAGACAATGGATGATGCGAGTAGATAATTAAAAGGATTTCCCGATTTTAGTGCTGCCCAAATGATGGGGAGCCTTTTTTGCGTTTCCCTGCAAAATTTCAAGATCATGCTGCTACTTTCATCCTGTAAAAGTTTATATAGAGTGTGAAAGGGGGTGAGTGGCATGGCAAAACAAATTCCAGTTTCAAGTACGTTGCGGATCGATTTTGAGACGGGGTTAAATGATAAAGGGGCTCTCGTTTTCAAGCGGAGGACCTTTTCGAACATCAAGGTCGAGGCGACGGCGGATCAGTTGTTTTCGACGGCTGAAGCAATCACAAGTGTGCAGGGCTATCCAATGGGTGAAGTGACCCGTGTGGATATGTATTCATTGATTGGCTGATCGTTATTTGGAAAGATGCCGGAAGCGGGGGAGGTGATTGGAAATGGCTAAAGTACTGGAATTGATTTTCGTTACAGAGGAAGGCAAGTCAGCGACGATTTCCGTTGATAATCCGAAGGAGCCGGTCGAAGTGAATACGGTTAAATTGGCAATGGAAAAAATCATTGCGGGGAACGTGTTCGTTACATCTTCAGGGGATTTCGTCGATTTGAAAGCGGCACGCCTTGTCGAGCGGAATGTCGAGGAAGTGGAACTCATCTAAGAACGGGTCTTGTTGGTCACCCAGGAAGAGAGGTGGAAAAAGTGGATCAAATCCTGCCGTTTGTCAGTGATATTGGGTTCCCGATCATTGTTACCCTTTATTTGCTTCATAGGATTGAAACGAAATTGGATACTTTGAATGAAACCCTTGTAGAGCTGCCAGAACGCCTGCGAGAAGGGATTCCGAAGTCAGGTTAAGGATAAGCGGGGAGCCTCATGGGTGATAGCATCCATGAGGCTTTTCCTTTTAAAATGGAAAAGTTTTAATAGATTCTAGTTTTATATCAAAACTATCGGGTATACATAAAACTGTAGCTAGTTCATCAAAAATCCAAATAATAAGGAGGAATTTTAATGGCTAACAACAATGAAAAAATGAGCAGGGAAGAAGCTGGCCGCAAAGGCGGGGAAGCTACAGCAAAAAATCATGATAAGGAATTTTTCCAAGAGATTGGTCAAAAAGGCGGAGAGGCCACTTCCGAAAATCATGATAAGGAATTCTATCAGGAAATCGGCAAAAAAGGCGGAGAGGCTAGAGCCGATCAACGTGATTCCGATGATTGAAAAATGAGCAGGAAAAAGCAGGACTTAATGGCGGGAAAAAAAAGCCGCCGCTAAAAAAAACGATCTGAAGTTTATAGCTAAATCTAGTTTTATGGCTGTTCAAGCGGGTACATGACATATGTAGCTAGTACATGGAAAATCCAAATAATAAGGAGGAATTTTTAATGGCTAACAACAATGAGAAAATGAGTCGTGAAGAAGCAGGACGTAAAGGTGGAGAAACAACAGCGAAAAATCATGATAAGGAATTCTATCAAGAGATTGGCCAAAAAGGCGGAGAGGCCACTTCCGAAAATCATGATAAGGAATTCTATCAAGAGATTGGCCAAAAAGGCGGAGAAGCAACCTCCGAAAATCATGATAAGGAATTCTATCAAGAAATTGGCCAAAAAGGCGGAGAAGCCACTTCCGAAAATCATGATAAGGAATTCTATCAAGAGATTGGTAAAAAAGGCGGAGAAGCCACTTCCGAAAGTCATGGCAAGGAATTCTATCAGGAAATCGGCGAAAAAGGCGGAGAGGCACGGGGCAATCAACGTGATGATTCCGATGATGGAAAAATGAGCCGTGAAGAAGCAGGACGCAAAGGCGGGGAAAAAAGCCGCCGTTAAAATATAATCCAGTGAAACTTATAAATGACCGAGGGAGTAAACATTCCCTCGGTTTTTTTATGCCAGCACAGCACATCGCAAAGTGTGCTCAGGGATTAAAGTGGGTAAAGAATAACACCTAGAAAAGAAGAGGTGATGAAGAAGTTGATTGCCCATTATTCATTTCCCCGTTTAAAAGTAGGCGGTGTTACATTCACTGCACGGCATTCATTGCTTGCTCTTGGTCTTGCGGGAATTGCTTATCTGGTTTCCAATAAGAGGAAGCATCAAGCGGTATTCAAAACGGCTTCATTGATGTGCAAAATTGAACGGAAAGAGGATTCCATCAAGCTTATTTGGCCTGATGAAGGTGGTTACTATCGGGTATTCAGGGGGCGAGAGCTGATTTACAGCGGCCCGGAGCCGAAGATGGCAGATCAGGGTCTTGCTCCAGGAACCATCTATACGTACACGATAGATAGCTTGAATGAAAAAGAACAGGCAGTGAACAGGATGAAAATACAGACATCAACGACCGCGGAAAATAAAAAAGAGGATAATATCCTTTTGGATTTGGTATTCACCACAATTGTCGCAAAAGGCCAAGCCAGCCTGGAATGGGAGCCCATCAAGGGAATAAAAGAATATACGATTTATCGAAACGGCGTGGATATTGGGAAAGTGAGCGGATGTTCCTTCAATGATCGGAGTATTAGTGAAGATCAGGAATACACATATACCATTAAAGCGAAGCGACCCCTTCCGCGCTCGGAGCAGGAGTCCTTTGCCGTGAAATCCCTTGTAGCTAGTATTGTCGGAACTGTAAAAAAAGGTTCATCCCAAGCAAAGGCGGCGATCGAGGAAATAACGAATACTAAAAAAATAGGGCCTGTAAAACAGCTTTTGCAGTCAGTTGAAAACGATGTGGATGGTAAAAGGAAAAGAAATTGGCAGCTGCGCTATTCCACTTTTTTACCGGAAGAGTGGCTGAAAAATCCCAATCTGGCCTCAAAGGTTCCCTATTTTAAAGGAGACAACCGCGGGTTTGATCCTGAATCATCCCGTTTCCGGACCAGGGTCGATGTGTTCATTCACGAAAAGGAAAGGGAAGCCGAGATTGAATTTTCCAAAGCGGTCGGGAAAAGTGAGGCCTACAACCATGATGGGGATTTCCTTGAGGAGGGAGTGGCCTCGGATGAAGGTGTTATAGTGAAGCGCGTAGTATCCAATCATGAGAAAACGACAATTCAGCTGACACACTCTGTAGGCAATCCGATCATCATTTCACCTGCCGTGGATTATAAAGTGATCGGGACCTTTTACCGAAATGGTGAAATCAATATCGCCGGCTATCATGATCAGGCCCCGCATCACGAAGTCTACCTAAAGGAGGCAGACGACCAAAACTGGGAACCGCTGCACCTAGCGGAAAACAAAGGACTCGAAATGATGGCGCACCCTACGGCCAATCATTTATGGAGATACTCCACATTCACACAATGAAAAGGACGAAAAGCCAAGAGCGCTTATCGTCCTTTTTTATGTTGAGGACCAATGCCAATCCAACCACTACATTTTTTTATAAAAACCGCTTTCGAACACTTGGCGACGGCAGCATACAGCTTTCTTCTTTCTTTCCGAACCATTTGTAACGGTTCCTGGCAATGAAATCATAAACGAAGTTCCGGATGAAGCTTGGGACGATGATGAAACCGTAAAGCAATTTCCATGCCCCTTGTAAGCCGCGGCAAATCCTCAAGGCTGCAGACGATTTATAGTAGGCCTTATCCTTTTCGATCAGCACCATGCTATCTATATCTGCAGGAACATCATACTTCTTCAGCAACTCTTGTCCTGCCTCACTTTGAAGCGAAGCGTAATGAAAAAGCCCCTGCGGATCCCGCTTGATAATGAACTGGACACTCGAATCGCAAAAGTTGCATTCACCATCAAACAAAATGACCGGATTCATGAACATTCCTCCTATAGAGAGACGTTATCATACTCATGCTTATATAATACACTACCCGTTTTGAAAAGACGAAAACGTCTGGAACTGCCTGGAGTTTTGATGATGGAAGAGATTGTTCGTTCCGGCAAGTCACTAACGGGTACGTAAGCCAATAAGCGGGTGTACCCATATATAGGCAGTTTTTTGACTGTTATCAAACTGTTATTTTCCATTAACTAAACTGTAAACAAGCTGTGATATGGTAGATACTCCAATGAAGTTCCAAGCCGGCAATCCTATAGTAGAGGAACGCCGGCTTTTTCATTCAAACCATAAATGAGGATTAGAAAATATAACTGGCAGTTTCTTTATAGGAGGTAAGATTTCATGAAACGTGATCCGTATTTTGATAATGCGAAAGCTGTCTTAATCGTACTAGTTGTTTTGGGGCACACATTAGCTAGAATGGTGGAAGAAAACCAATGGATTTTAACTATTTATCTGTTTGTTTTTTCATTCCATATGCCAGCTTTTATTTTAGTATCCGGTTATTTTTCCAGGAAGATAAAAAGTAAAAAGGACCTCTGGGGGCTCATTAAGAAAATATTAATTCCCTATGTAATATTCCAGGTGATATATACCTTCTATTATCGGAAGGTATTTGATGAACCAATAGACTTCACAATATTGACTCCAAGATGGGCTTTATGGTTCTTAATAAGCTTATTCTGCTGGAATATATTATTGTTTATATTTTCCTCCAGGAAATATGGAATCGCCCTTTCAATCATTGTCTCGCTAATAATCGGTTACTTTGGTGAAGTGAATGAATGGTTAAGTTTGTCGAGAACCTTCTTTTTCTTTCCTTTCTTTTTAATTGGTCATTTTTTAGAAAAAAATCATTTTGAATGGGTTAAAAAGAAAAGTAATGCCCTGATCGGCTGGGCTGTACTAGGGTTGATCTTTACCGGTATTTATTTCTATGGGGAAATGACTTGGAGGGAATGGTTTTATGGCCGCTTAGGTTATCAGGAATTAATGGAAGGCTCCATTGCCCTCGGTTTTATATATAAGTTACTCGTATATTTAATTATGGGAGCAGCAACTTACTGTTTTTTATGTATAGTTCCTAAAAAACAAACGTTTTTTACTGAAATAGGATCCATTACATTAGGTATTTATCTTTTTCATATGTTTTTCCTGGAATATGTTTACAACTCATTTATTTATGATTGGATCAAAGAAAGTGGCCAATACTATGTTTTATTAGTCATACCTGTAACCATAATATTTATATTATCAAGAAAACCGATAGTGAAAGTGGAATGTGCGTTAATAGGAATGAAAATGAAAACATAACAGAATTTTAACACTGTAGACAAACTCAATGAAAACAAGTTTGCTCAATTTTCATTTAGGTTTGTAAAGCATGGAACGTCGATTTCCACTCCAGGCACTCGCTTTCCGCGGGCGGTCCGGGAGCCTCCTCGTCGCTTTGCGCCTGTGGGGTCTCCCCTCGACGCGCTTTTCCCGCAGGAGTCTCGAACATCCGTCCAATCAACTTTGTGTTTTAAAAGAAAAAACGGCTGGCTCGTCTTATTCCAAACCCTATATAAGACAAGGTTATCCTTTATGTTTTTTTCCTGTAATCCTTAATGGATGGAAGAAATATGCGACACTCCTGCCGAAAAACTGGCTAGCCGAGACCCCGGAGACGCTTGCGTCGAGGAGGCTTGGCAGGCAGTCGGCGGAAAGGGAGCGGATTTCTGAAATCAACTGGAACGTTTCTTTTAGAAGAAACTGTAGGCCGGGCTCATCTAAACCATGTTTAAGACTAGTTTATCCTTCATGTTTTTTCCTGTACTCCTTAATGGATGGAAGAAATATGCGACACTCCTGCCGAATAACTGGCTAGCCGAGACCCCACAGACGCTTGCGTCGAGGAGGCTTGGCAGACAGTCGGCGGAAAGGGAGCAGATTTCTGAAATCAACTGGAATTTTTAAAAGAAAAAACTGCAGTCAAACTCGCTTTTCTTAGAGTTTCTCTACAGGCAGAGCCCTTCCGTTTGAAGGGTTTTTTCATGAAAAGAAATTTCCAGGTATTTAGTGAGCTGCTAAAAAATCCGTTTAATGGGGATTAAATGGAGGCTCCACTAAAAGGGTTACAACCCTTTTAAAGTTATTTCAGGAAAGAAAATGAAGGTGATTACCCGAAATGTTTCCAAAATTATTAAGGGGTAATTACTTTTGTATTTCACTTTCAATAAAACAACTTAAAACATTTAGATTTATTTTATTATAACTATATAAGATTTAACTATCATCAAAGGAGCGGCATATGAAAAAGTTTTTCATCATCTTCATTTTGGTTTTAATCCCTTTCGCCTCTACGAAGGTAAGTGCAGAATCTGACTTACCTCTCAATAGTGAAGCCGGGATCATTATTGACGCGAAAAGTGGAAAAGTATTATACGGAAAAAACATGGATAAACGTATGTATCCAGCCAGTCTAACGAAAGTTGCAACAGCGATATATGCTATAGAACACGGGGATAAGAACGAACTGGTGACTGTTAGCAAAAAAGCGGCGAAGGCAGACGGGTCTTCGGTATTTATTGAACCTGGGGAGGAAATAGAGCTTTCCAAATTAATTGCAGGCATGCTAATCAACTCCGGAAATGATGCAGCCATCGCAATTGCCGAGCATATGTCTGGCAGTGAAAAATTGTTCATGGAAGATTTGAATGAGTTTTTAAGAAAAGAAGTAAACGTCACCGATACTCATTTTACGAACCCCCATGGATTGTTTGACAAAGACCATGTAACTACGGCCAGTGACCTTGCGAAAATTACCCAATATGCAATGAAAAATGAAACATTCCGTGAGTATTTTGGGAAGAAAGAGTTACCATGGGAAGTGGAAACATGGGACACAACTCTGATTACCCATCATAAAATGTTAAAAGGCGAACTCCCCTATAAGGGAATAACCGGCGGGAAAACCGGTTTCGTAAGTCAATCCGGCTACACCCTGATTTCTACTGCCACTAGAGGAGAACAGGAATTGATTGCTGTCACTCTAAAAGCTCCTTCAGACAAAGTTGCCTACTCTGATACCAAGCTTTTATTCAACTATGGCTTTGAAAACTTTAAATCAGGAAAAATTGATAAAAAAAGCAAACTTTATTCAGCGGATTACTCTAATTCCTACACGCTGAACGAAGACATATACTATACTCATTTAATCAGTGATCAACCTAGTCTAAAAACGAGTAATGATGGAATGCTTTCAATCATGAACCAAGAAGGGGAAGCAATCGACTCCTTTGACCTTAAAACGGTCGCTGATGTTAGGAACACAGTATTGCCTGCCCCGATTAAACAAGAAACAATCGATGATAAGCTAATTAAATTTTCTGTCCCATCTTTAGGGTTGGGAGGATTTTAAAACTTATTCCTATACATACCCCAGTTTATAAAAAATAAAAGTGTGCCCTTATCATCCATGAATGATAGGTGCACTCTTTTATTTTTATTGATGATCCGAGGACAGGACTATACGAATCGGACAGCACAAAGTTCCTGAATTGGAAATGGAGTATATGACCATAATAGTATTAAAAAAACTATTAGGGATGATTTCATGATGTATATCTATAATGATTATGGGGGTACACATACCACGTCTTTGGCTGCCGCCTATCATTTAAAACAATTACCTCAATCGGAAAGAAAACTAACTTCTGAAGAAATATTAAATGTGAAATATTTTAATAAATTAACGAAAAAGGAATTTGGAAAGCTGATTTTTCGCGGGATCGATGAAGATGGTAATTCCGTTTATACAATGGGACATAAAAGAGAGAAACTCGTTGTTCCGGCATTAAAAGAATTAACTTTACTACTGGAAAAGAAATTTCACTTTAACGAAAAAATAGTATTCTCCAATACATCCCCTACTGTCCCTATTGCCATGTCTATAGGGGGATTTTTATCAAGAGCATTAAAAATTGATTTCATAGGTGTGCCATTATTAATTATAGGCACCAAACAATGCTGTGATAATATTTTTCGCTTGGTTGAAAACACGAAACAAATAGGAAAAGCAGCGAATGGGGAAAAAGTGATTATAATAGAAAATGAAAAATATAAGTAATCCTATTACAAATTTACTTAGCCCATCAAAAATCGTTTTTGAAAGTGCAGGCTGTCAACTGTATAGGGATACAAGTCAACAATTGATGTTGGCTTTTTTTGTTACGCTTCTGGATGGATACATGCTATACAAGAGGGGATGCTTGCACTTAATCGAACAATAAACCACCACCCGGAAGTGGAGGTTTATTAATGAATCGAGGAAATTACTGTTCTTGCAGGCTGGTTACAGAAACACTTTGTTTTTTATTTGGATCATCAAGGGGATGGATTGTAGCTGTTCCATTTTGTTCATCCACATGCTCAATGTAGATACTTTCCTCATTATAGGTTACAGTAACCATATTTGGTGAAGAAGCAATTTCTTCTGCTCGTTGTGCGTTCATTTTAGCCACCTCCTTTGAGTTTGCAACATGTTTAATATTTGTTCCGATTTACTTAGATATACTAGTTGTAATTAAAATTCTTCCAAGAATCCCTTACTTAACGAATTGGTGGGTGAGTTATTTGTATGGCAGTTTTTAAATATTTCGATAACGCAGGATAGTTCAAGATAAAATCAGTTGATATAATTACAGAAAATTAAAAAAGTATAGGGGAATGTAAAATGAATAATGAAGGATTTTCGATTTCTACTAATAAAAAGTATTTAGATGTAGATGTAATACATGATTTTTTGAATCATGAAGCTTACTGGTCAAAGGGGATAACTAAGGAAACAGTAATAAAGTCAATTGAAAATACGACCTTATGTTTTGGGGTTTATAAGGGTGAAATAGGAAATGAAGGTTGTGATCAAGTTGGATTTGCAAGGGTAATAACCGATTTAGCAACCCATGCGTATCTTTGCGATGTGTTTATATTACCTGACTATCGTAAATTAGGATTATCAAAATGGTTAATGGACGTTATCACCGACCATTCCGAACTAAAAAAGGTTCGCAGGTTTATGTTAGCAACGAATGATGCACATTCATTATATGAAAAATTTGGTTTTAATCAGATTGATAAACCAGAGCTATTTATGCAAAAAGTCGGTAAAACCCCATTTCAACAATAAGTACTTTTAATACAAAGGGATTAGACCCTGCATAATCGTGCACAGAATGTCGGATGTTTCATTTCAACTCCTGCTATTCTGTTGATATAAGGGAGGTCATTGAATGGATTCGCTCAAAAATATGAATGGTGCCATTAAATTCATTGAAGAAAATCTTACGAACGAAATTGATTTTAAAGAAGTTGCAAGGCTCGCTTATTGCTCGGAATATCATTTTAAAAGGATGTTTTCCTTCCTTGCCGGTATTTCACTATCCGAGTATATCCGCCGAAGACGACTTACACTTGCAGCGTTTGAGCTTAAAAATAGCAACATAAAGGTCATTGATATTGCGATAAAGTACGGGTACAGTTCACCAGACTCGTTTGCAAGGGCGTTTCAGCATTTGCATGGTATCACGCCATCCGAAGCGAGAAGTAATGGCCATTCACTTAAAGCCTATCCACCGATGTCCTTCCAATTATCCATTAAAGGAGGCAGTGAAATGAACTATCGAATTGAAGAAAAAGAGGCATTTCACATAATTGGAATTAAAAAAAGGGTTCCAATCATTTTTAACGGGGTCAATCCAGAGATTGCATCTATGTGGAAAAGTTTAGACGAGAAAACGATAAATGAACTTAAAAACCTATCGAATGTCGAGCCATTAGGGCTGCTTAGTGCATCCGCGAACTTTTCCGAAGGCAGGTTGGAGGAAAAAGGGGAGCTTGATCATTATATCGGCGCAGCTACAACGAGGGAATGTCCAGATAACTTAACACAGCTGAATGTTGATGCGTCTACATGGGCGGTATTCGAAGCAGTCGGCCCCTTTCCTGAAACACTGCAAAATGTTTGGGGACGCATTTATTCCGAATGGTTTCCATCCTCTAACTATGAACAAAGAGAAGGGCCGGAAATCCTTTGGAATGAAAATAAAGACATAACCTCACCAACATTTAGAAGTGAAATATGGATCCCCGTTATGAAAAAGTAAGTTTACCAGGCGAAGAATTTATCGGAAAAGCTGTCTTCTGGCAGCTTTTGCTTATGGAGCAAACAGGGAAGGATAAGGGAATAAGAGCTGGGTATAATTTGCTTTAACGAGCTATAATGGTGGATAGAAAGTGCTAATATAAGGAGATTGGAAAATGCCTGTTATTGAGTATCAACAATTTATTAAAGCCCCAGTTGAATTATGTTTTGACCTAGCGAGGAGTGTGGATATCCATACCAAAACGACAGCGAACACAAAGGAAATGGCTGTTGATGGTGTGACAGAAGGGCTATTAGAGGAGGGAGATGCTGTTACTTGGGAAGCCATACACTTTGGTATTAAACAAAGGCTGAAAGCCAAAGTGATACTAATGGAAAAACCAAATAAGTTTGTAGATATTATGGTGAAGGGTGCCTTCCATTCCTTCGTACACACACATCAGTTTAAAGAAGAACCAGGCGGAACTATAATGATGGATACATTTCAATATAAGTCACCGTTCGGTCCAATTGGAGTATTAGCTGATAAGTTGTTTTTAGAGAAGTATATGAGGGCATTTATCGTTTCTCGTGCAAAGGCACTGAAAAAGATTGCCGAGAATACGCAATAACCTTAATGCCTTACTCTAAATATCATGGGGTGCTGCGGCAGCCTTTTTTTTGTTCCCCTAGTACCAGGAGGAACTAATTCACTGATTAAGAATGAAGAAGTTGATGAATAATGAAATGATTCCCTGATGATGAAGATGGACAAGTGTTATAAATGCTTTATAGAACTAATGGGTGCTTAGCTGAAGTTCGGAGCTGTCTTTATAACCGGCACCCTAAAGATTAGCGAATGGCTCGGCTCAGCGGTACAACCGTGTTAGGCCCGCGGATACAACCGACCGTTAATTATAATTACGGATCAAATCGTTTGCTGCGATTAGATCTTTTCTTTTGTTTTTATAAGAATAACACAAACAGAACAAATGTTCCAGAGTTAATGTGTAAAATTATTACTTTTTTTCAAAAATAATCTTTTAAAGGATATAGTCGATTCTCTTGAAGATGAACGGACAGGATAGTTAAGCAGCAAGCGAATCATAAATCATATTTTCCAAGGTGGCGCAAAATGAGACTGACGATGGGGATGTATTTGTTTCGGAAATGTGATAAAGGGCAACAGAATGAGTACTCAAAACATGTGAGGTTGACATGCCTCATCTTTTGGGAACAAAAAAAAGTACTTTGATAATTAAGGTATCAAAGTACTTTTCATTTAACAAACTACCAATTCCATGACATATGACACCCAAAGTCAACATGGCATTTATTCTGCTTACAACAATGATCGTAATGCTCATTATCGCAGCGTTTTTTCTTCTTACAATCATGATGCTCATTATCGCAGCGTTTTTTCTTCTTACAATCGTAATGCTCATTACCGCAGCGTTTTTTCTTCTTACAATCGCAATGCTCATTATCGCAGCGTTTTTTCTTCTTACAATCGCAATGCTCATTATCGCAGCGTTTTTTCTTCTTACAATCGCAATGCTCATTATCGCAGCGTTTTTTCTTCTTACAATCGCAATGCTCATTGTCGCAGCGTTTTTTCTTCTTACAATCGCAATGCTCATCATCGCAGCGTTTTTTCTTTTTACAATCGCAATGCTCATCATCGCAGCGTTTTTTCTTCTTACAATCGCAATGCTCATCATCGCAGCGTTTTTTCTTCTTACAGTAATCGTGATGCTCATTGTCGCAGCATTTCTCCTGCTTCCAACAATGATCGTGATGCTCATTGTCGCAGCATTTCTCCTGCTTCCAACAATGATCGTGATGCTCATTGTCGCAGCATTTTTCCTGCTTCCAACAATGATCGTGATGCTCATTGTCGCAGCATTTTTCCTGCTTCCAACAATGATCGTGATGCTCATTATCACAGCATTTCTCCTGCTTCCAACAATGATCGTGATGCTCATTATCGTAGTGTTTCTTCTTACAACAATCCTCGTAATAAGACATGGAAATGTCACTCCTTTCTATCTTTTAAAATATGAATAAAGGCAAAGCCTTCTCTATTTAGAGAGGGCTTTGCTAGTCAAGATTAAAAACTAATCAACACCGTTATTTACGGAGCAGGAAGAGTATTAGTTGTTGGAGTAGTTGTAGTTTCACAACGACGTTCATTTACGTCGCAAATACCACCGTGTTTATCTACAATAACTTGTCGAGTCACTGTAATTGTAGTGCGTAGTACAATCTTGACTAAAATAGCATTGGCAGTAATAAGTCCTGTAGGGCCGATGACTGGAACGCCTGGTTGAGCAAAGATCCCTTCTATTGTTAATGGGGGTTCTACTATCATATCCTCAGGGCAGGCACCTGGAAAATCTGTATGCTCCTGGAATGGTAAACTAGTTGATAGTACGGCTGTTAAAACAGGAGTGGTTGTTCCTGGTGCCGTAAACGTTACCGTAACAGTTACAGGAATAAGCCCGATGTTAACAACTTTGTCCCTAATAATTGTCGTGTTACGGGTAATACCAGCTAGATTCGGTACAACAGATACCGAAACAATAGTGGATCCAGCTGGTATAGCAGGAGCAAACGCGGTAAAAGGAAGTGTTGCTTCTGCAACCTTTTGTACCGCTTTTGAGCCTACAACTGAATTGACTAGGACACAGTCGCTGTTTAATGGTGCAGCGAGCTCGCGTGCTGGAGCTCTAAAATTGCAATTGCAAGCAGAAGCGTCTTGAGACTTACAAACCTTACATGGTTTTTTAAATTTTGAATGACGATCAAATCTTGAATCATCACCGAATCTTGAATCACTCCCAAAACCCCAATCGCTGTCGGAACATGCAGAACCCCAGTTGCTGTGCATTGAATTATTTTTACCGAAATTTCCCATGAAATCTCAATCCTTTCTTGTAACTATTTTTATTTTCGAAAATGAAATGGAGTGTAGTATCAAACCGTACTAACCACTGCCAAAGTTATTTTCGAGTAGTTACAAAATATAGTATTAATAAAATAAGGTAATTGCTTGGACAGGTTGCTTATATTTGCGGACAAGACGTAAATATTTATCGGGCTTACACTTATATAATTTGGCATTAGAGGAAGTATGGAACGCGAGTAAAGAAATGGACCGAATATAAAGGGAAGCAAAAAGCTAAGTGATGCCAGCGAAAATATAGATAAACCCAAAAAGGACTTCTTTGCTCGCTTTTTACAAAAAGTGAACAAAGAAGTCCTAGGCTCTTTTTAAGGCGTCTGAAATTTCGTTTTTAAATTCATGAGGTTTATAGAGGGGGAATTATTACTTTTATATATTGTTATTTCTTTTGAATACTAAGTGCCAGGGGAGCAAGACAGCCGAGGTATTATGGACTGTGCGCGTATGCTATAATTATCCAAAAAAGGAGAAATATTTATGTCGGCGTTAATTATATCAATATATATAACTATTATGCTTGTATCGCTCTTTACCTTCGCTGGGCCTTATTCGCCATTGGTGGGACTTGCAGTCGGTATCCCTATACATATCCTAATAGTACTTACACAAATATATAAAGAAATAAAAGTGATATCTAAAAAACTATAGTAATAGTTTTTGTCAACTCTATGTCCTGTTTATTAGATATAAGAAAAAAGGAAAGGAGTGGGGTTCTTTGGGTATAAATATAGGTGATTTAGTATATCAACTTATTATGTTTATTTTGTTGCTTGGTATGATTTTTGCAGTTTACTTTTTTGTTCGTTCTCTTCTTGCAAGGTCAAACAAATCCAATAGTATAGAACAAAAACTTGATAGAGTAATTGAGCTGCTTGAAAAGGATAAAAGAGAGTAATTTCTTTTTATCCTTTTCATTTTTTTGTTTTCTGGTTAGGTCCATAAGAAGCCGAATATAACTTAGTTGCTGAATTTATCTCAATGAATTTTCCATAATCGTTTCTGGTTATCTGGAGTGGAATTTTAATTATTATTGTCGCAGATATATTCCGATTTTCGCACATATAACTGGAGTTTCGCAGATATATTCCTATTTTCGAAGATATAATTGGTTTTCCGGTGTAGTTGAAACAAGTATGATTGTCAACAGAACAGCCATGAAAAAAACAAGAATATATGAATTTCCTTTTATCATAAATACCTCGGACCTTTTTACCTTGATTGTACAATAAGCTTGAATTAGTGGAAATTGGATGTCGCAAACAATCATTAATTTCAATAAGGTGTCAGGCGGAGCTGTATGAAATCTCCAAACAGTGAAAATAGGGCTGATAAACTGTTAATTTTTAGGTCGTGCGGGTGGTTGAAAAAAGTTTTTGGTGATTTTTGTGTCATTATCCTATTTAGAACATAAGTTGAATTAACCCATTTAATTTCTTCCTCCTAAAACAAATAAGGAGATGTTTCTATTGTCAAATTGTGGTCATGAATCAAGTTGTGGTAACGATATCGGTGGATTTGGTGGCGGTTTCGCTTTTATAGTCGTATTGTTTATCCTCTTAATCATCGTTGGAGCTGCTTGTTTCGGCGGAGATAGAGGTAACGATTGCTGTTATCCCGTTCAAGGATATGGCGGTTTCTGCTAACAAATGTATAAAGAAAAGCCGACCTTTATTGGTCGGCTTCCTTTATGCAAACTTATTTTAATTATCGCGAAGTAAGCTTTATGACTGATTCGATAATCATATCCCAGTCGTCACTATGGATTTCATGCCCTGATCCATCAAGTGTCATTAATTCAGCTTGAGGGATGGCTTTCGCAAGAGCAAGTCCGTGCTCGTATGGCAAGGCTGGATCTTCTGTGCCGTGGATGATGAGGACAGGTACGGAAATCTCACCCATTCGATCGAAATATTCATCTCCTCCAGCAAGCATGGCATGATTGAATCTGCTCGGTAGGTGCTTGGCACGGTCTGCTTCTCTCTTTGCCAGTTTATGCATTCTTTCCTGCTCATAGGGTTTAGAACCGGCTAAAGTTTTCCATCCATCCGCAAGATAAGCGATGACCGTCTCCCGATTTGACCAATCAATGGAAGCGCTTTTTGCATGATGATCCAATATGCTCTGATCCATTGGAGGCAGTTTTTCCATTACAGTCCCGAACACGCTTGAAGCAATTAGCGTAAGCGTATTTACGCGTTCCGGATATCTTAAGGTAAGAATCTGTCCGATCATACCGCCTAGGGACATCCCAACGATAGAAGCACGTTCTATGGAATAAGCGTCCAGGACACCCGCGGCATCGTCAGCCAAATCCGTTATTGTATAGTTGGAGGTACCGGGTTCATAAACGGTAGACCGTCCCAAATCCCGATGGTCGTAGCGAATCACAAATCTCCCCGAATCGGCAAGGCGGAGACAGAAATCATCATCCCACCAATCTAATGAAGACATCGCTCCCATGATCAAAAGCACGGCAGGGTCCTTAGGGTTTCCAAAACTTTCAGTACATATATCGACTTTATTGATTTTCAGTATCTGTTCACTCATGTTTTTTACCTCCGTATTAAATATTATCCAATAGCCGTTACGATGGCGCAGATCAATATATTCTTTCCGGAGCATGATGATTGGCCTGCGCTTTTCATTATCGCAGTCTAACCCACTTAATAATCATGACGCGGCCTCCTTTTAATAGTTGTAAAATGGGAGGTATCCCTATATTACTTTAACATGGGGGATATCTTTTCGTCACCAAATTTTCCCACATTCCCATACAGAAAACCCCGAATACAGAGCACTTTTTGGTGCCGTTTATTCGGGGTTTTTAACATGCATTTTATTGGGCGGTATATCCGCCATCTAATACGACTGCCTGGCCTGTGATGCCCCGGGCTTTTTCGCTTGCAAGGAAAATGGCGTAGTCGGCTATTTCACTTACATCGAGTAAGCGGTTTTGTGGGACAAGTGGATAGATGACCTCTTCCAAAACGCTTTCTAACGGTACCTGTCTTGTTTTTGCCAGGTCCTCCAATTGACCGCGGACGAGAGGCGTGTCTACGTATCCTGGGCAAAGGGCATTGACGGTTATGCCAAAAGAGGCGCTTTCCAGGGCAGCGACTTTCGTCAAGCCGATTACACCGTGTTTGGCACTATTGTATGCGGCTTTGTTGGCGAATCCAATCAGGCCGTTAATGGAAGAGATGTTGATGATTCTGCCGAAGCCTTGTTCTTTCATGATTGGCAAAACGTTCTTAATTGAAATGAATGGCGCGGTCAGCATGATTTTGATCATCAGTTCGAATTTTTCAGTTGGAAACTCTTCAATTGGTGCAACATGCTGAAGGCCGGCGTTATTGATGAAAATATCGATTCGTCCATATTTGTCTTTAGCTTGTTTGATTAGTTGGATAATATCCTCTTCACTTGTTACGTCAGCTTTTAAGCCGATAACCTCCAAGCCGTTGTTCCTTAGGTCCAGAGCAGCTTTTTCAACTGTGTTTTGATCAAGGTCGGACAAAACGACCTTTGCTCCATTTTCAGCAAATATCTTTCCGATCTCATAGCCGATTCCTCTAGCAGATCCGGTAATTATCGCCACTTTATCTTTAACCATATTACATTCCTCCAATAAAAAATGTAATGGTCCAAGTCTGTCATTTTATGTCGTGAACAGGGAAGTATTCCATAGAGTAAACTCTTGGAAATATTAAGGGAAGGGTATAAAAATATGGTTTAGGTTAATGAGTAAGAGTCTATCATGATTTTCAAGATAAAAAAAGAATTTTATTTCCCCTTATCATTGGCATGGATATTGCATATATAAAAAGGTGAGTAAATAAAGGTAATTGAAACGGAAAGGGGAAGCTGGATGATTAAAAAAATAGCCATTATCGGTTCAGGTGTAATGGGTAGTGGGATCGCTCAGTCTTTTGCAGTTAGCGGGTATTTCGTCACCATTAACGATATAAAGGAAGAGCTGCTATACCATGCCCAAAATCGAATTTCTGAGAATCTATCATTGCTCATCGAGGAAGGGGCTTTGACTGATCGGGAAGAGCAAGGTGCATTAGCGAATATTACATACAGCGTGGACTTGGAAGGGGCAGTAAGGGATGCTGATTTTATCATTGAGGCGATTCCGGAAGTCATCGAGCTGAAATTAAATCTATATCAGCAACTGGAGGAAATAATCAAACCGGATGCCATTGTTGCTTCAAATACATCGACCTTTCCGATTTCCCAATTGATGGAGAAGGCCTCGTTTGCGGAGCGAATGGTCATCACGCATTTCTTTAATCCTGGCCATTTGGTTCCATTGGTTGAAATTGTTCAGCATGACGAAACGAAGCCGGAAATCGTCAAGACAACCATGGATTTAATGCGTAAAATCGGCAAGTCTCCGATTCTCTTGAAAAAAGAAATAGCAGGGTTCATTGCCAATCGTCTCCAGACTGCCTTGATGCGTGAAGCCTTTTATCTATTAAAAGAGGGCGTTGCCGATGCCGAGGATATCGATACGGCGATAACGGCTGGACCAGGTTTTCGCTGGGCATTTACCGGGCCGATCGAGATTGCCGATTTTGGCGGACTTGATACATGGCAGCGTGTTTTCGATAATGTTTCACCGGTATTGGACCAGAGTAAGGAAGCTCCTGATTTGATTCGTGATTTGGTGGCTGAGGGAAAGCTTGGGACGAAGTCGGGAGAAGGCATTTTTACGTATGAAGAATCTACCGTTTCTCAAAAAATCAATGAGAGGGACCGTAATTTTATTAAACTGGGAAAATTAAAAATGGAGAAGGAGGAAGTATTATGAGAGAAGTGGTGATTGTAGGCGCAGCAAGAACACCGGTTGGTGCGTTTGGAGGCAGTCTTGCCAATGTTTCGGCGGTTGACTTGGGAGTCGTGGCAGCTAAGGAAGCGATTAAGCGGGCAAATATTTCGGCTGACATGATCGATGAGGTATTGGTTGGGAATATTCTATCTGCTGGATTAGGGCAAAATGTGGCACGTCAGGTTGCGATTCATGCAGGGATTCCGGAAACAACGCCGGCCATGGCCATTAATAAACTTTGCGGATCTGGCCTCCGTACGGTCATAATGGGAGCTCAATTCATTGCCCTTGGTGATGCGGATGTGATTCTTGCCGGGGGGATTGAAAGCATGAGCAATGCTCCGTATTTACTTCCAAATTATCGTTTTGGGCAGAAAATGGGCAATGCTGAAGCGGTCGATTCCATGACATATGACGCCTTAACGGATGTTTTTAATCAATATCATATGGGCGTGACAGCGGAGAATATCGCCGAGCAGTGGGGAATCAGCCGTGAAAAGCAGGATGAATTTGCTTTAGAAAGCCAAATGAAGGCTGAAAAGGCGCAGCTTGAAGGACGATTTGCAGAGGAAATCGCACCTGTTGAATATAAACGCAGAGGAAAGACGATTTTGGTGGAACAAGATGAACACCCGCGTCATGGGCTGACGATAGACCAGCTAACGAAGCTGCGTCCTGCATTTAAGGAAAATGGAACGGTTACGGCAGGTAATGCCTCCGGAATCAATGATGGGGGTGCGATGTTAGTCCTGATGTCTAAAGAAAAAGCAGACGAGCTGGGACTGGAAGCATTAGCGACAATCAAGTCATATGCAAACGCTGCGCTTGATCCGAAAATCATGGGATACGGTCCGGTGCCTGCGACAAGGAAAGCTTTGGAAAAAGCGGGATTGACAATAGATGATATTGAATTGATGGAAGTGAATGAAGCCTTTGCGGCACAGTCACTCGCCGTGCTTAAGGACCTTGAACTGAAGCCGGAGAAAGTGAATGTGAATGGCGGGGCGATTGCCCTGGGTCATCCGGTAGGCGCTTCCGGTGCCCGCATCTTAGTGACTTTATTGTATGAAATGAAGCGCCGGGATGCAAAAACAGGCCTTGCCACCTTATGTATCGGCGGCGGACAGGGAACTGCGCTGATTGTGGAACGGTAATGACTTGGCCTCATTTTCCTATGATATAATGGAGGAAACTTCAGACGGGTTAAGGAGAAGAGGAATGGCCAGCGATAATGAAACGATTCAATTGGAATTAGTGAAAGCGATATTGGAAGAATTGCCTTTTGGTGTTTTGGTAACGAAAAACGAAAAAGAAATCGTTCTATGCAATCGCGTATTATCCGAGGCTTTTGCCGGGAATCAATTTGATCGGCAAATACATTTGATTTTAGAAAAAAACCTTGTACCAGCTGTAAATACTCCGATCCGTTTGAATGAGAATAATGGGATTGTCAGAAAAGCCATCATTCAAATGGGTAATGAGGAGTATCAGATTTACCTCCTATTATTTACAAATAATAAAAGTGATTTTCTTAATATCGATAATCATGAAGAACTTCTGTTTAAGGATATTATCGAGTTTGCCTATGACGGCTTGGTGATGGTCGATACGGAAGGGTATGTCCAAATGCTGAGCCATGCTTATGCGGATTTTCTTGGGGTCGATCAGGAAAGCTCCATAGGGAAACATGTAACGGAGGTCATTGAAAACACCCGTATGCATGTGGTCGCCAAAACTGGCAAGCAAGAGGTCGCTGAATTACAAAAAATTAAAGATAATTATATAATTGCGACCCGTTCCCCGATAAGGAAACAAGGCAAGTTAATAGGGGCGGTCGGGAAGATTCTTTTTAAGAATGTCGGGCAATTCACCGCTCTTTCCAAGCGGATAAATTCTCTTGAAGTAGAGCTGAAAAAGTACAAAGGCGATTTTCGCGAGAGAAATAAGGCCTCATATACGTTTGATCATTTGATGGGAAGAAGCCCGGCTTTCATGGAAGTGAAAGGTCAGGCCAAAATTGCCGCTAAAAGCGACTCGAATGTATTGATTTTGGGTGAAAGCGGAACAGGTAAGGAGCTGTTTGCCCATTCCATTCATAATGACAGCAGACGGGCCATGGGTGTGTTTGTCAAAGTGAACTGTGCCGCCATCCCGGCGGAACTGCTGGAGTCAGAGCTATTTGGCTATGAAGAGGGTTCTTTCACTGGTGCAAAAAAAGGCGGAAAAGCAGGTAAGTTCGAAGCGGCTGAAGGTGGTACGATTTTTCTGGATGAAATCGGTGAGCTGCCACTGCATATGCAGGTGAAGCTGCTCCGTGTTTTACAAGAGAAAGAGATTGAGAGGGTCGGTTCGACGGGAAGCATTCCGATTGATGTACGGGTAATCGCTGCAACGAACCGTAATCTGGAGGAAATGGTCTCGAAAGGGGAGTTCCGGCTTGATATGTATTACCGATTGAAGGTCCTGCAAATCCATGTTCCTTCCTTAAGGGAGCGACCGGAGGACATTGAAATACTGGTAAATCATCTTGTTGAAAAGTACCAGAATCTCATGAAGAAACGCGTAAGAGGGATGAGCGATCAAGCATTGCGCCTGCTTCGCCTTTATAAATGGCCGGGGAATATTCGCGAGTTGGAGAATATCATTGAACGGGCAATGAATATAGTTGAAGAAGGGGAAATGATACGTTCCAAGCATCTCCCTGAAGAAATAACGGGTCATAAAGAAGCCGTCTCGATCCGCACCTTGGCTGAAGTAATGGATGAAACCGAACGGGCGGCGATCGTTTCCTGTTTGGAAATGACTTCCGGCAATAAATCAGAAACGGCAAAGAGACTCGGAGTGAGCCGAACAACACTGTATGAAAAAATGAATAAATATGGTTTATGATTGAAGAAAGGACCCTTTTGCCAAAGGGGTCAGACTGCAGGCAAATTCGAAGGAAATCGAGTTTGCCTGCAGTTTTTTTATTTTTAAAACGTGCAAGATGCTTTCAGAAGTCCGCTCCCTTTCCGCCAGATGTAAGCGAATGCCTGAATCCCCCTCCCCAAGCTTTTACTAGCAAATATTTGCGTGTGTTAGGAAATCCGTACATAAAACGAAAGGGAATTTAAAAGTTGTAAGAAAAGTCTTACACTTTTTTGGAGTTTATCTTTGTGTGTACTGAAACCTTTACAGTTTTAAGTGAATTTAGAGAAGGAAATGTTTGAAAAAGGTTTAAAAGATGAGATTTTTCCATGTATTTAAGTTGGCACAATAATTGCATAATTACTTTAGTGAATGGCCCATCTGTCATTTTATATTGTGTTTCCACGTAAAATGAAAAGGGATTATTGAAAGCGTTCTCAATGTTTAGGGGATATTTAGGGGGATCATTCAGCTTGACTTGGGGAAGGCAGGCTTGAATGGTAAAAGCGGAAAAATTAAAAATATGGAATTTAGGAGATTACTAGTTCTATTTAAGGGCTTCCGAATTATTTGGGGGCAAGGGAGAAAAGGGGGAATTGAATTGGTGATTCAAATTTTAGCCATTGTGGTGGCGCTGGGACTTTTAATCTTTTTAGCCTACCGGGGCTATCCGGTCATTATCATAGCGCCGGTTGTTACTTTACTGGCGGTCATTTTATCCGGCGGACATTTGCTGCCGAGTTATACAGAGACATATATGACGTTTGCGGCTAACTATATAAAAGCGTTCTTTCCGATATTTTTATTAGGGGCCGTATTTGGAAAAGTCATGGAGATGAGCGGTGCAGCTGCATCCATCGCCAAGACCATCGTAAAATCACTAGGCTCCAAGCAGGCCATTCTTGCTGTAGTGCTAGCGTGCTCGGCGCTGACATATGGCGGGGTTTCATTGTTTGTAGTGGCATTCGCCGTTTATCCATTTGCAGCGGCAATTTTTAAAGAAGCAGACATTCCCAAAAGATTATTGCCGGGAACGATTGCACTAGGCGCCTTCACATATACGATGGATGCCCTTCCTGGAACACCTCAGATTCAAAATATCATTCCAACGAATTATTTCGGAACAGATACGTATGCAGCTCCAATCATGGGGATTATTGGCGCGATCATGGTATTCACTGGAGGAATGATCTGGTTAGAGCGTCGCCGTAAACAAGCGGTGGCAAATGGTGAAGGCTACGGGGAAGGACATATCAATGAGCCAGAAAGTGCAGAACAGCAAAACCTGCCTAACTTTTGGCTGTCCATCGTACCGCTCATCCTTGTCGTAGCGTTTAATTTTGCTTTCAGCCGCAGTGCCATTTCGGTTAAGCTTTGGTATGATGCTTCGATGTTGAAGGAAACTTTCAACATTGCCGATGTAAGCACAGTCACTTCATCCTGGTCTTTGATTGTGGCCTTGGCAATCGGCATCATTGCAGCGATGCTTCTGAATGTTGGACGCATCAAGGTCAAATTGGCTAGTGGATTAACAGCTGCGGCAATGGGATCATTGCTTGCCATATTCAATACTGCATCTGAAGTTGGCTTTGGGAATGTGGTGAAAACACTTCCTGGATTCTCGGTCATTCAAAACTGGGTGTTCAATGCAAGCGGTAATCCGCTCGTATCCGAAGCTATTGCCGTCAATGTGCTGGCAGGGATTACCGGATCCGCATCAGGTGGACTTTCGATTGCGCTAGAAGTGATGGGAAGTCACTATTTGCAGGTGGCCCAAAGTGTCGGAATCACCCCGGAAATGCTTCATCGGATAGCATCCATGGCATCTGGCGGAATGGATACGCTGCCGCATAATGGTGCCGTCATTACCTTGCTTGCCATTACTGGACTGACACATCGTCAATCTTACAAGGATATTTTTGCGATTACGATTTTGAAAACAGTGACCGTGTTCATCATAGCTTTTGCAACATCACTGTTTATTTAATAGAATAGTATAAAGAATGGAGATGATGGAAAATGAGTAAATTATTAACATCTTTTGATAGCGCTATTCAACAAATCGAGGATGGAGCGACCATTATCGTAGGCGGGTTCGGATTAAGCGGAATACCAGAGAAACTAATCATTGCTTTGCGTAACAAAGGTGTAAAGGATTTGACGATTGTCAGCAACAATTGCGGAGTCGATGACTGGGGTCTGGGTCTATTGCTTGAAAATAAACAAATCAAAAAAATGATCGCTTCTTATGTTGGGGAAAATAAATTATTTGAACAGCAATTTTTAAGTGGCGAGCTGGAGGTCGAACTAGTTCCCCAAGGAACGCTGGCCGAGCGTTTAAGAGCGGGCGGAGCGGGAATTCCTGCCTTTTATACAGCTACAGGGGTAGGGACGGAAGTCGCAAAAGGTAAAGAACATAAAGAGTTTGATGGCCGCACATACATTATGGAAAAAGGAATAGTAGGAGATTTTGCCTTTGTAAAAGCCTGGAAAGCAGATCATTTCGGTAATCTTGTATATCGGAAAACGGCAAGGAATTTTAACCCTGTCGTTGCCACCGCAGGGAAAGTCACGCTTGTCGAAGTGGAGGAGCTCGTGGGCACAGGGGAGCTCGATCCGGATGAAATTCATACTTCAGGGGTTTATGTACAAAAAGTGCTTGTAGGAAATGACTATGAAAAACGAATTGAAAGACTTACAACTGCTAACGCATAAAAAGGAGGAGTATCGAATGACTAGACAACTAATTTTAGAACGGGCCGTTAAAGAAATCAAAGATGGGATGTGTGTGAATTTAGGGATTGGAATGCCGACCTTGATTGCCAACATGATTCCAAATGACTTTAATGTCATGCTTCAATCGGAAAATGGCTTACTCGGAATCGGGCCTTATCCCCAAAAGGATGAAGTTGATCCGGATTTGATCAATGCAGGAAAAGAAACGGTAACGGCAAAAACGGGGGCATCATTTTTTGATAGCGCTGAATCATTCGCAATGATTCGCGGCGGCCACATCGATCTAGCCATTTTAGGCGGGATGGAAGTTTCCGAGAATGGGGACTTGGCAAACTGGATGATCCCTGGGAAGATGGTAAAAGGAATGGGAGGAGCGATGGACCTCGTCCAAGGCTCAAAACGAATTGTTGTCATCATGGACCATGTGAACAAGCATGGGGAATCCAAAGTGAAAAAAAGCTGTACATTGCCATTGACGGGAGAAAAAGTCGTCCATTGCCTGATTACCGAACTGGCCGTTTTTCAATTTACAGACGCTGGCATGGAATTGATTGAATTGCAAAATGGGGTAACACTTGATGAAGTGAAAAGTAAAACAGAGGCTGACTTTACAATAAGCCCCTCTATTGAAATCAAAGCGTAAGGTTAAAAGATTAATAAAATAATACATGATTAGACGGCTTTCATTCGCAAACGGGCGAACGGAAGCCGTCTTTTTTGGGGGGGGGAATTCCCTTTCTATTTGAAGAACGAAAGGCCTTTTCACCACAGTTATCAATACTTGGCAGGCAGTCGGCGGAAAGGGAGCGGATTTCTGAAATCAGCTGGAACGTTTATTAAGAAAAAACTGTAGGCTACTCTGAACTGCCCCGTAAATGTTAGACACCAAACTAACATTTACAGGGTTTTTTTATGGCTAATTTTTCTGCCGAAAAACTGGCTAGCCGGAGACCCCACAGACGCTTGCATCGAGGAGGCTTGGCAGATAGTCGGCGGAAAAAGGAGCGGATAAATAACTTTTCTCTTCTATTCTCTAATAAATGAGAACAAACTTTTCCAACTCTGCTACTTTTCCGTTAAAAAGTCTTATATAAACTTTGATGGGGACTTAAAAGGAGGGATGACAGTGAAAGTAGCATTACGGACATTATTGGAGCGATCAGTGAAAAAGATGGGCAAAGGGATGAATCCTATTGTGATGGCAGCAGCATTGGAAATGGTGGAACGTGCTTATAATGAAGGAATCACTGTACAGATAAGTGCAGGTTACCGCTCTTTGGAAGAGCAAGCCAACCTTTTTGGTCAAGGACGAGTTTACAGCTACAAAGGAAAAAACTATAGTAATCTAGCTAAACCCATTGTGACAACCGCTAAGCCGGGGCAATCCTATCATAATTATGGACTGGCCATTGATTTCTTCATTGTGAGTGAGGATGGCAAGAGGGCGATATGGACAGTCGATTCAAAGTGGCAGCGTGTGGCTGCCATAGGTAAAGAGTTAGGATTTATCTGGGGCGGGGATTGGAGTTCATTCAAGGATTATCCTCATTTGGAGATGACGGGCGGGTTATCCTATAAACAGTTACAAGCAGGAAAAAAACCTCATATTACTTCTCCAAAGACCAGCAAAGGAGATGGGCATATAATGTCCATACAAAAAACGATAAATAGCCGATATAAAACGTCTATTGCCGTAGATGGCGTTTATGGTCCCAAAACCCGCTCGGCCCTTATAAAAGGTTTACAAGCGGAACTGAATAAGCAATTCAATAAAAAGCTAGTTGTCGATGGAAAATGGGGACCTAAAACCAAGACTGCGGTCATCACTATAAAAAAAGGAGCTAGCTGCAATATCACATGGATTCTACAAGCAGCGTTATATATGAAAGGATTTAACCCCGGTACTCTTGACGGAGAATTCGGGAAAAAAACCGAGGCGGCATTATCCAAATACCAGAAAGCAAGCAGGATTTCCGCTGATAAGCTTGCAGGCAAAGTAACATGGAATGAATTGTTTGCTTGATGGAAAATCCATGTCGTTAGCAGAAAGTAAAGCTGTGCAAGAGCGCATCAACTACCTTTTCCTCATTACTTATACTTCCACTTAAATAGTAATGATGGATTGCAAAGTTCTTAATATTCCTTTGGAGTAAGTACCTGTCGCTATTTTAGTATGAGCTTCCTTTGCTTCTTGAGTTGCATTCCCAACAAGGTAACCATGTTTAACACTTTTTAACATGAGCAAATCATTGCCGCTATCCCCGAAAGCAAAGGCATGCTCCCGATTCAGCCCGAATTTGTCTAGCATAAAACGGACAATCTCATTTTTTCCAGTGCCTAATGGAATGAAGTCTATATCATAACTATCTTCAGGATCGCCGGCAAGGGGATTGCAACGATTGATATTTATCCCTATCCCATACTCTTTGGCCACCCTCTGGATGGTAGCTAAATTCTTCTTGTCGACGGATTCCTGTTGTATTTGATAATAATAATTTCTTTTGTAGCGTGAACTTCCCATTTGAGTTTGAGGGATCAATGGTATATTGCCGTTAAGTAGAATATTATAAATTTCATCGACTCTCCCCTTATTAAATTCTTCGATATTAATCTGCGAATGCCAATCTGGATCACTTTCCAAAAAGTTATTTTCCGAGAAATAGGTGATTTCGGTACCTAAGTCGCTGGCAATAAAATGCGGGAAAAACCTGAATCCACCTTGTTCCATTTTATGTAATATTGATTCGATACTACTCCCAGTGACCCAGCCAAAGACAAGTTCTTCATCCATGCTTTTTGCTTCTAAGTAATTTTCAAGCTCATATAAATCTTCCTGTCTCTCGTGACTCATGTAATGAGGATAATTGGTCTCATCGAAATCACAGAATACAATGTATTTTGGGTCTTCAACCTTTGGCAATAACTGAAACCAGCCCTTTTTATTCAAAAACATAACAATCCCTCCATTCGCTAAAAATATAACTTTTTAAAAATACAACTCAGAAAAATTTTGTTAATATATTAGGAACGGTTTAATCATAACTTCTGAAATCGATAACATGTCAACCACATATTACAAGGATGGGATTAAATGACGAGAATTAGCGAGATAGCCAAGATATGTAATGTCTCTAAAACAACAGTATCCAGAGTCTTAAATAATCATCCATATGTATCGAAAGAAAAGAGGGAACAAATCTTAAAGGTCATGGAAGAGCTTGATTATGCACCAAGTTCACTAGCCCGGAATTTTAGGACAAATAAAACCCAAACCATTGCAATATCAGTCCCAAGTTTCGATCATCCATTCTTTGCCCAATTGGTTAAAGGAGTATCTCTAGCAGCCTTGGAAAATGATTATAAAGTTCTCATTTTTCAAACCTTTTATGATGCGAAAAATGAATTGGATGTTATGGGGAAATTAAAGAATAGAGAAGTAGATGGGGTTATTTTAGGAGCGTTAGAAAATGAATGGAATGTAATCAAGCCTTATTTGAAATACGGCCCGATTTTACTGTGTAATGAATACCATCATTCCGCTTCTATACCGATTATTGGATATGACGAATTCGAAGCGACTTACAAAGCGGTTAATCATTTAATAGAAAAAGGCCATAGGAAAATAGGTTTTTGTTACGATACTTCTTATAGTCAGGCTCAGGGTCAAAGAAAAGAAGGATTTATAAAAGCGTTAGCGGATAATAATTTACTGCATAATGACAATTGGGTATTTGGACATGGATTTAATATTGAAGATGGATTCCGTATTTGTGATGAAATAGTAAAATTAAAAGAAAAACCTACTGCCTTATTTACTGGAAATGACCAGGTAGCAGCAGGAATTATTAAAAAGGCAACTGTGTTGGGCTACAAAATACCGGAATGCCTAGCCATAGTTGGTTATGATAATCAATCTATTTGCCAAGTCACAACCCCCACCATAACCACAATCGATATACCGATTATGGAACTGGGACAACGCACTGTAATAGAATTGATAAAATATTTAAATGAAGATTTGAAATTAAAGCGCGACATTATTAAATTGCCTACAGAACTTAAAATCAGAGAATCAACCTAACCTTCATAATGATATAAAAGCTCCTTATTCAGTACATTATCCTTTCAGACAAATACTAAAGAAATTCTAAGGGATGTAATCTGCCCTACCCCGGGAATAATCTGACCAACCCCCAGAATAATTCGACTTTCCCGGGAAATAATTCCCCTAAACCTAACATAATTCGACTTACCACGGAATGATCCTTCTTATACACAAATTCGCTATTCATCTATGAAATTCAATCAAGTTCCAGGCACCAATCATTGCATTGCATAAAGCTTCCTGGCGGGTATTCGAATTCACATTCGGAGATGAGATTGAAGCCGAGCTTGCGGCAAATTGCGTTAGATGCAGGATTAGTGATCGAAGGGAATGCGTGAATGTATTTGTAATTTCGTTCGGCTTTGATTTTCTCCATCAGTGCCATCACGGCATGAGATGCGATTCCTTTTCCTTGAAAGGAAGGGAGGACGCTCCAACCGATTTCGTACACGAATTCATCGTTCCACACTTTTTGCCAGTAGCCAACGGAACCGGCTGCCTTTGCCTCTGGAAACGGGATGATGCTAAACATGCATCCCTTATCACCAATCTGCAGATACCGCTGATGACGCTTCAGGATTTGTTCATTACTTTCTGGTCCGCCAAGATGTTCCATCATTTCTGGGGCATTTAGTTGAAATAGTAATGGAAGGTCTTTATCTTCCCACGGTTTAATTTCCAATCTAGTTTCCGAAATCCGACTCACCCCTAAATATTATATTTTCTTTTATAATCTTCTTGGCTTAATGCGAGATTCCTTTATTTGACCTTATTATTCTATTGCCTTTGTGCTGAAGTTTGATTTTAATAAGAATAAAGAGATGAATGTTTCCCATTAAATGCTATAATTTACAGGTGATTCTATCAAATGGCAGAGAACGGAGATGAAGAAATGAAATCTTCAGTAAATCAGTTTTCCACTCAATTTGAATGGATATTGAATGTGATCAATGTGGGTGTCCATATTGTGAATAAAGATGGGGATACGGTCTTTTACAATGAAATGATGGCGCATATCGACGGGCTGGATCGGGAGCAGGTGCTGGGGGAGAATATTTTTCAGCTTTATCCTTCATTGACAGATGAATCCAGTACGCTGCATGTGGCCTTGGAAAAAGGCAATGAAACGATTGAGTCCATTCAAACATATGTCAATTTAAAGGAGAAAAAAATAACGTCGATCAATAGTACGTATCCTTTGTATGAGGATGGTGAAATTATTGGGGCAGTGGAAATCGCAAAGGATATTACGAAGGTCATGAATATGTATGACCAAATTGTCGATTTGCGTTCCCAGCTGGCCGAGACGCATAGGAAAAATAAGTTTTCTGAAGGGACGGCGACCTATCATTTTAGTGATTTGATTGGCAATAGTCCTGCTTTTAAGCAAGCGATTTCCTTGGCGAAAAAAGCGGCCCGTACACATTCCCCAGTCATGATTTATGGACCAACAGGGACAGGGAAGGAACTGGTCGCGCAAAGTATACATAATGTAAGTGCTCAGCGAAATCAGCCTTTCATCGCGCAAAACTGTGCGGCCGTTCCAAAGGAATTGATGGAGGGGCTGCTGTTCGGCACGACGAAAGGGGCTTTTACCGGAGCGATGGATCGCATGGGCATTTTTGAGCAGGCAAATGGCGGTACTCTTTTCCTTGATGAGCTGAATAGCCTCGACCTCGGTCTGCAGGCAAAATTGCTGAGGGTGCTTCAGGAAGGTGAAGTGCGCCGTGTTGGAGGTTCGAAGGAGCAAAAGATTAATGTGAAAATAATAGCTGCGATGAACATTTCTCCGGAAGAGGCGTTGGAGCGGGGAATCATTCGTTCGGATTTGTTTTTTCGCCTCAATGTCGTAACGGTCCAGATGCCTTCTCTTTCCGAGCGTAAAACGGATATTCCGGAAATCGTCAATCACTTCATTCAAAAATTCAACAAATCATTTTTTACGGAAGTGCGCGGGATCAGTCAAAAGGCGATGCAGCGGCTTCTTCAATATCCATGGCCCGGGAACATTCGTGAACTGGGACATGCCATCGAGTTAACATTTAACGTCATGGACGCTGGGGAAGATATGATTGATGAACATCATCTTCCTGCTTATCTTTTCCCTTCAGGAAATTATGCTGCAGCAAATGCGCAGAGCCAGCCTTCCTCTTTGAAAAACAGGATTGATTTACCTGTCGTTCTTGAAGAAATGGAAAGGGAAATGATCATCAATATGTTCGAGAAATATAACGGGAATATCAGCAAAACGGCAGAAGCCCTCAATATTAAAAGGCAGGGACTGCAATATAAGCTAAACAAGTACGGCATTGAAAAAGTTTATACGGCAGGATCGAAGGAATCCAAGTGAATTCAGTTTTTTTGGAAACGCTGTCACTGTCATATCATGATGTAATCTAAAGAGACTTTCAGAATGTAGACAAGCTCGATGAAAATCGAGTTCGTCTACATTTTTTTGCTTTTACAAATTTGGACGTTGATTGGAACGTAGGGCACTCGCTTTCCGCGGGCGGTCCGCCCTCGGCGCAATTACGCCTGTGGGCTCTCCCTTGGACCCGATATTCCTGCAGGAGTCTCGCACACTCGCTCCAATCAACTATGTTTAAAAATTTGGTTAGAACTCCTTTTGTCTACAAACTGGAGGGCTCTTGTGTAAAGAGAGCCTCTTTTTTTATTGCTTGGCGCAAAGAATCTGGCTGCAAAAAATTATGCGTTATGAAAAATATCTTGCGATTTTAAGCTCGGTTTGCCCCCTTTTGCTTATGTTTTCCTTGTTATTAATGTTGGCATCATTCTTGCGAGAGTATATATATAAGTTCTTACAATAAGGGGGCATTTTAAATGAATTTGATGGGAATGGATGTAAAACATAAAGAATACCTAGGTGGACGCAGGCATTATAATGATATCGAATTGTGGAAGGATGTAACGGAAGATCAGTGGAATGATTGGATCTGGCAATTGACCAATACAATTAAAACACTGGATGATCTGAAAAAGGTCGTCAACTTGACACCGGATGAAGAGGAAGGAGTCCGGATTTCGACTCAAACGATTCCGTTGAACATTACGCCTTATTATGCTTCATTGATGAATCCCGATGATCCTCGCTGTCCGATTCGTTTACAGTCGGTACCGCTTTCGGCAGAAATGAACAAGACTAGATATGATTTGGAGGATCCGCTGCATGAGGATGAGGATTCCCCTGTTCCAGGATTGACGCATCGTTATCCGGATCGCGTTCTATTCCTTGTAACGAACCAATGCTCCATGTACTGCAGATATTGTACGCGACGCCGTTTTTCAGGTCAGGTTGGCATGGGTGTTCCCAAGAAACAGCTTGACGGGGCGATTGAATATATCCGGAACACTCCGGAAGTGAGGGACGTCCTGATCTCTGGCGGTGACGGCCTGTTGATCAATGATAAGATCCTTGAATACGTATTGAGTAACCTGCGCGCCATCCCGCATGTGGAAATCATCCGGATCGGCACACGTGCACCGGTCGTTTTCCCGCAGAGGATTACCGAAAATTTATGTAATATTCTGAAAAAATATCATCCAGTTTGGTTAAATACGCATTTCAATCATTCACTTGAACTGACGGATGAAGCGAAAAAAGCATGTGATATGCTCTCGATGGCAGGCGTGCCGCTTGGTAATCAGGCAGTCATCCTCGCTGGTATCAACGATAGTGTCCATATCATGAAAAAGCTTATGCATGACTGTGTAAAAGCAAGGGTAAGACCTTATTACATTTATCAATGTGATCTATCTGAAGGGATTGGCCATTTCCGGGCGCCGGTTTCAAAAGGACTGGAAATCATTGAAGCGCTGCGGGGCCATACATCAGGATATGCAGTGCCAACCTTTGTGGTGGATGCTCCTGGCGGTGGCGGAAAGATTGCCTTGACTCCGAATTACCTTCTTTCGCAAAGTCCGGATAAAGTCGTTTTACGGAACTTTGAAGGAGTAATCACAAGCTATCCGGAGCCGAAGAATTATGTTGCCGGCAGTGCAGATGCTTACTTTGATGATGTGTATGGTACTGCGGATAGGAAAGAAGCCGTCGGGATTTCCGCGCTTATGACGGACGAGAAATTCAACTTGGTGCCGGAGGGCCTTCGTCGTCTTGACAAGAGAAAAGCGTATGAAAGCACTGATGAACATGCTTCTTTGAAGGATCGCCGTGATAAACGGGATGAAATGAAGGAAAAATTAAGGTTGGCCCAGGAAAAAAAGAATGCCTTGGCCGCTAGTGGCTCGGTGAAATCTGATGGCAAGGAGGAATGAAGATGGACTGCTTATGGTGCAATACCCCAAACGTAGAAGAAAGTGAAAAAAAGGATTGTTACTGGATCATGCCTGACGGGAAACGCTCAATAAAAGTCCTTCAAGTTCCTGCCATAAACTGTCCTGAATGCGGAATCTATGTGTCTGATTCAATGAATCAAAAGGTGGATGAAGCCTTATCCATATATGATGTGAGTGAATATCCTGATGAGTTTACGTATGAACAGCTTCTTCAGGCACCTGTCAAAAAATTATTCAATTGGAAATAGAATGCCGGGAGAAGCGGATGTTAGGCATCTCTTCTCCCGAATTCTTTAAATAAGGGGGATACATGATGCCTGTTCAAAAGCTGCCTTTTTTCACCCAAATGGAAACCGGGGATTGTTATACGATGGAGCTCTATCATGATCATGCCAATCAGCGCTTGCGCATGGATGATTATCGGGGAAATATCAAAAAAGCGATCGATCGGGCCCTTGCCATCGCAAAGGAGCAGGGCTTTACAAAAGTGATACTTAAAGCAAGGAATGAAGATTTATCAGCGGCGTTGGGTCAGGGATTCATGCTGGAAGGAATATTGAGCAAGTATTTCAAAGGGAATGATGCCTATTGCATGGCCTTCTATTTAACGGATGAAAGGCGGACTAGCGACTTTTGGGTCAAGGAAGATAGAGTCATCCAAGATGTAACCAAGGTTTCTAGACCGATTGAATCCCAGCAAATACCTGACGGTTATATCCTCCGGTCTGCTGCGGAGAAAGATGCACAAGAGCTGGCGAAGCTATATGGTGCCATTTTTGAAACCTACCCTACACCGATGAATGATGAACGGTATATCAAGAAAGTGATGGAGGAAGGGACGATCTTTAGTGTTATCGAATATGAAGGAACCATCGTGAGTGCTGCATCCGCTGAAGTGAATGAAATGTATCATAATGCTGAAATAACGGACTGTGCAACAATTCCCCAGCATCGAAAGCATGGTTTCATGAAGGTGCTCATCTCCGCATTGGAACAAGAATTATTCAAGAAAAACATTTATTGCTCATATTCATTGGCCCGATCATTGTCAATGGGCATGAACGCCGTCTTTCATCAGCTGGGTTATGAATATGGAGGGAGATTAACGAAGAATTGCAATATTTGGGATAAGTATGAGGACATGAATATTTGGGGTAAAGATTTATCCCTCAAGTAGGAGGATTTTTCTATGGCTAAATACACATGGGTTGATAAAGAAACGTGCATTGCGTGCGGGGCGTGCGGTTCAACAGGTCCTGAGATTTATGACTATGACGATCAAGGGATCGCTTTCGTCATCTTGGACGATAATCAAGGGATTGCCGAGGTTCCTGAAACCTTGCATGATGACATGCAAGATGCCATGGAAGGCTGCCCTACGGAATCCATCCTGATTCAGGATGAGCCTTTTAGTCTTTTAAGAACGTAATAGATTAATAGATAATGTGTACGAACGTTAAAAGGAGAGATGACATGACACGCAATTATTTGATTAAGCCTACTTTAGATCATGACTATCCCACTATCTCTCATGGGAATGGAATTTATCTTTATGATATAGATGGAAATCAGTATATAGATGGATCATCAGGAGCGGTCACAGCAAGTATTGGCCATGGCGTATTGGATATTGTCGAGGCAATGACGGAGCAGGCCCGCAAAGTTTCTTTTGCATATAGGTCTCATTTTACGAGTGAAGCCGCAGAGGCATTGGCCCAAAAGCTAAGTGAGTTGGCTCCAGGGGATTTGAATTGGTCATTTTTCGTGAATAGTGGATCGGAAGCGACCGAAACTGCGATGAAGATCGCGATTCAACATTGGCAAGAAAAAGGGTTTGAGCGAAAAAACCGCATCGTCTCCAGGTGGACGAGTTATCACGGGATCACGATGGGCGCTTTATCGATGTCCGGCCATGTACCAAGAAGAAAGCGTTTTGTGCCGCTATTGGAGGATTTCCCTAGCATTTCGGCTCCATACTGTTATCGCTGTCCTTATAATAATGAAACTTCCGGATGCAAGCTTCAGTGTGCAAATGAACTGGAGACAGCCATTCAAAGGGTCGGATCCGAGAATATCGCCGCCTTCATCGCAGAACCGATAATCGGAGCATCCGCTGGTGCTGTAACACCGCCGGATGGCTACTATCAAAGGATTAAGGAAATCTGCGAAAACTATGACATTCTTTTTATTGCCGATGAGGTAATGACGGGAATCGGACGGACAGGAAAAATGTTCGCGATGGAACACTGGGGAGTCACTCCGGATATCATCGCATTGGGTAAAGGAATGAGCGCAGGCTATACTCCAATGGCAGCCACAATGGTTACTGACCGTGTCATGGAGCCCATTTTAAAAGGCTCGAAATCAATCATGGCTGGACACACATATAGTGCAAACCCTCTATCTGCTGCCGTTTCATTGGAAGTGCTTTCCTACATTGAGGGAAATGACCTGGTTCAGGCAGCGGAAAAGAAAGGTCAATATCTGTTTAAGAAGCTGCAAGGATTGGCTGAGAAATTCGACATCATTGGTGACGTAAGAGGGAAAGGGCTGCTCCTTGGGCTTGAGTTTGTCTCCGATCGGATTTCAAAAACTCCATTCGACTTGCAAATCGGCCTGACTACAAGGCTTGTCAATAAGGCTTTTGCGAAGGGGTTGTTAATCTATCCTGCTGCAGGTGCGATTGAAGGAATCGCTGGCGATGCGGTTATTTTATCTCCGCCATTAATCATTACGAATGAAGAAATCGACCGCCTCGTCAAGATACTCGAAGCTTCCCTCGATGAGTTGCAGCAAGAATTGTACGCGGAAGGTTTGATTGAGGACATGCAGGCTATTTAGGAGGAACGGTATGAAGCAGGTCATTACGAAGAAAAACAAAATTGTGACCATGGAAGAAGCGCTGGAGCATATTTCCGATGGATGCACACTCATGTATGGCGGATTTGGCGGAGTGGGGACTCCTCCGACACTTGTACAGGGTATCCTTGACAAGGGCGTTAAGGAATTGACGTTGATTGGCAATGATACTGGATTCCCTGACATTGGCATAGGCCGGCTTGTGACTGCTGAAAGGGCAAAGAAAGTGATCGCCTCGCATATCGGATCCAATCCTAATGCCGGCAAGCTCATGACTGAAGGAAAGCTGCAAGTCGAATTTTCACCGCAGGGTACATTAGCCGAACGGATTCGTGCCGGCGGTGTAGGCTTAGGCGGGATTTTTGTCGATGTCGGGATTGGTACGATAGCCGAAGAAGGCAAGGACAAGATTGTGATAGAAGGAAAAGAATATTTGGTGGAAACCGCTTTGACGGCTGAAGTAAGCATCGTCCATGCCAAAAAGGCCGATTCGCTTGGGAATTTAGTGTACGACAAGACTGCATGTAACTTCAATCCGCTCGTAGCGATGGCTGGAGCCTTCACGATTGCGGAAGTGGATGAAATCGTTCCTGCAGGCGAATTGGATCCGGAATGTATTGCCACACCAGGCATTTATGTAGATATGGTGATTCCGACAAAAGGGGTGAATTGGAAATGGGCATGGCAGTAGATCTACGAAATCGAATCGCGAAACGCGCCGCCAAGGAAATTCATGACGGATTGATCGTCAATTTAGGCATCGGCATCCCTACCTTGGTGGCAGATCATATTCCTCAAGATATCCATGTGCTGTTCCATGCGGAAAACGGGGTTCTCGGTACAGGTCCAAGTCCTGATCCCGGTAAAGAAGATCCTGCCCTCTGTAATGCGGGAGGTTTCCCAATCACCACTGTAATGGGCGCTTCATACTTTGACAGTGCAACGGCATTTGGGATGATCAGGAAAGGATACATCGACATCACCATCCTTGGGGCCCTGGAAGTCAGTGAAAAAGGGGATTTGGCGAATTGGATCGTCCCAGGAAAGCGGGTGCCGGGTATGGGGGGGGCAATGGAGCTTGCCCAGAAAGCTAAAAAGGTGATCGTCCTGATGAATCACGTGAATAAGCAGGGTGAATCTAAGATCTTGAAGACATGTACGCTGCCATTGACGGCTAGAAAGAGTGTGGATTTAATCATTACGGATATGGCAGTCATGGAAGTTACTGAAGAGGGATTGGTGCTAAAGGAAGTCATGGCGCCATATACAGTGGATGATGTGCTAAGGAATACAGAGGCATCTTTGAAAATCCATGCTGCCGTCAACACCATTGAATAGGTAAGAGGAGGAAAAAAGCTTGAATGAGGTTGTCATCGTTGCTGGGGCACGAACTGCAGTTGGAACTTTTGGAAAATCACTCAGGAATGTTAAAGCTACCGAATTGGGCCGTCAAGTATTGGAAGGTTTAATGGAGAATTCCGGTTTGGGTAAAGAAAAAGTCAATGAAGTGATTTTCGGACACGGCTATGTCCACGGAGGCGGACTTAACTCGGCACGAATTTCGTCGCAGCTGGCATGTTTCCCATACAGTGTTCCAGGACACGTTGTAATCAAAGCATGTGGATCAGGTTTAAAGGCCATTACCAACGCCGCTTTAACTATCGCTGCTGGTCAAGAAGACGTCATTATTGCCGGCGGAGTAGAGAGCATGAGCAATGTGCCTTATATCGTGAAAAATAGATGGGGCGGTAAATTTGGAAACGTAACGATGGAGGATGCTTTGCTGGCAGATGGATTAATATGTTCCTTGGAAAATGATCATATGGGAATCACTGCCGAGCGCTTGGCTGAAAAATACGGTATCCGTCGTGAAGAACAGGATCAATTTGCTTATCAAAGCCACAAGAAGGCTTGGAAAGCTATAGAAGAGGGTCGCTTTGATAGAGAAATTATTTCGCTTAAAATCAAGGATCGAAAAGGACTTCAAATCTTCAACCATGACGAAGGGGTACGCGAAGACATTCATCTAGATCAACTAGCCAATCTTCAGGCAGTATTCAAAAATGAAGGAACCATTACGGCAGGAAATGCCTGTCCTATGAATGATGGGGCTGCAGCTGTACTTTTAATGTCCAAGCAGCAAGCAGAAGAAAAGGGATTAAAACCGCTCTTGAAAATAAAGGCTTTTGCCAGTGCAGGAGTGGAACCTGGAGTTATGGGGATTGGACCAGTACCCGCTACTCGAAAGGCATTGGAAAAAGCAGGTCTATCTTTACGGGATATCGGACTGATTGAACTTAATGAAGCCTTTGCTGTCCAAGCACTTGCGGTGATCAAGGAGTTAGATTTGAATCCGGATATTGTCAATGTCAATGGGGGGGCAATTGCACTTGGTCACCCTGTAGGAGCAACAGGTGCAAAATTGACAGTCACACTGATGCATGAAATGTTGCGTTCACAAGTTAAGTACGGAATGGTAACGTTGTGTATGGCAGGTGGAATGGGACTTTCAGTAATCTATGAGAATATGTGTATTTAAGGAGGATAAATGTGCCGGATATAAAAAAACGGATAAACCAATGGATAGAGGATCATCGGGAAGAAGGAACAAACCTATTGCAAAAAATGGTACAAGCCCCGAGTACACAAGGAAATGAAGCAGGGGCACAGGCCATCGTCGCCCAAAAGCTGCAGGAAATGGGTTTGCAGATCGATAGTTGGGAACCTGACGGCGGAGAGTTGAAAAAGCATTCTTATTTCTATTCTCCACGCAGTGAATTTTCCAACAGCCCCAATGTGGTAGGTATCATGAAAGGGACTGGAGGCGGCCGTTCCATCATCTTGAACGGACACATCGATGTGGTTCCAGACGGAGACCGAGATCAGTGGGACGACGACCCATATAGCGGAGCGATTAAGAATGGAAGGATGTTTGGACGCGGCGTAACCGATATGAAGGGTGGAAATGTTTCGCTGATCCTGGCGATGCAGGCTTTGAAGGAAAATGGCATCCAATTAAAAGGAGATGTCATTTTTCAAAGTGTGATTGAAGAAGAAAGCGGCGGTGCCGGAACATTAGCGGCTGTCCTGAGGGGATATAAAGCCGATGCCGCCCTGATCCCTGAACCGACGAATATGAGGATCTTCCCAAAACAGCAGGGTTCGATGTGGTTCCGAATCCATGTTAAAGGACGGTCAGCCCATGGCGGAACGAGGTATGAAGGCGTTAGTGCGATTGAAAAAAGCATGACCGTCATCAATCATATTCGTGCCTTGGAAGAAAAGCGAAATGCACGTATCAGTGATCCGCTTTATCAGAACACGCCCATTCCGATTCCAATCAATCTAGGCGTCATTGAAGGCGGTAATTGGCCGTCATCCGTTCCCGACCTTGTGAAAGTCGAAGGAAGGATGGGTGTTGCGCCGGAGGAAACGATGGAGCAGGCGAAAGACGAAATGGCGGCCTGGTTATTGCAGCTCGGGGAAGCGGACCAATGGTTCAAGGAAAACCCGCCCGTATTGGAATGGTTCGGGGCACGCTGGGTTCCGGGGTCAATTGATGTAGAGCATGAACTGATGAATGCACTTGTTCATCAATATCGGCAGGTTGCCGGACAGGACCCGGTCATTGAAGCCTCCCCTTGGGGAACGGACGGGGGATTGCTGACACATGTCGGTGAAACGCCAGCAATCGTTTTCGGACCGGGAGTAACCGAGGTTGCCCACTATCCAAATGAATACATCCTGCTCGACAACGTGTTCTCCACAGCCGAAATCATTGCGCTCACTCTAATTCAATGGTGTGGAATGGAGACTGAGCAGGATGGGGTCACCCAATCCGGGAAGAGGGAGACTATACCGGGAAATGGCAATTGAACTGGATGGCATCCCAGCAAGTGAAGCGAACGATTAAGTCTTTCACAAAGCGGTTGTAAAAAACTCTATTATTCTTGAACTTTTAACTTTAAAAGAAAATGAGGTAGGAACCTTATGGACATGAATCTCATTGATAATGAAGAACCGACAGTTAAAAGGAATCCCATTGATAATCAAGAACCGACAGTTAAAAGGCAACTGAAAGCAAGACATATGACCATGATTGCCATTGGCGGTTCAATAGGAACCGGATTATTCCTGGCGAGCGGGGCAACCATCCAGAGCGCAGGGCCCGGCGGTGCCCTCGCTGCCTATGCCTGCATTGGGATCATGGTTTATTTCCTGATGACGAGCTTAGGGGAAATGGCGACATATATGCCTGTGTCGGGATCCTTTTCCACCTATGCCACACGCTTTGTTGATCCCGCATTCGGCTTTGCACTTGGCTGGAATTACTGGTTTAACTGGGCAGTCACCCTTGCCGTGGAAATAGCTGCAGCAGCCATCATCATGAAATTTTGGCTCCCTGATGTACCTAGCCTGATTTGGAGTGCCTTATTTCTTGGAATCGTCTTCACCCTCAACGCCCTATCCATTAAAAGCTATGGTGAATCTGAATATTGGTTTGCACTAATAAAAGTCGTCGCCATCATTTTCTTCATCATTATTGGTCTATTGACCATATTGGGGGTTTTTGGCGGGAAGGTGATCGGATTTGAAAACTTCACCATGGATGAGGCACCATTCAAGGGAGGATTTTTATCGATCATCTCAATCTTTCTAATCGCGGGATTTTCTTTTCAAGGAACTGAACTTGTTGGTATTGCTGCCGGAGAAAGTGAAGAACCCGAAAAGAATGTTCCGAATGCGATCCGCCAAGTATTTTGGCGCATCCTCTTATTTTACATCGGGGCCATTCTGATACTCGGCCTCTTAATACCGTATACGAGTCCAAGTTTGTTGAACGGAAATGTCGAAAACATTTCTGTAAGCCCTTTCACACTTGTCTTTGAACGGGCAGGGCTGGCATTCGCGGCATCCGTCATGAATGCGGTCGTGTTAACTTCCTTACTGTCCGCCGGAAACTCGGGGCTATATGCATCAACGCGGATGTTATGGTCGATGGCAAAAGATCATCAAGCTCCCAAATTCCTGGCCAAAGTCAACCGCAGGGGGATCCCGATGAATGCCTTGATCATGACATCTATAATTGGGGGATTCGCCTTCTTGACCTCCATTTTCGGGGACCATGTATTTACATGGCTATTGAATGCATCCGGGCTGACTGGCTTCATCGCCTGGATTGGAATCGCCATAAGCCATTATCGCTTTAGACGAGCCTATGTTGCACAGGGTGGTGACCTGAACGAACTCAAATATAAAGCAAAATGGTTTCCATTCGGTCCGATTCTTTCATTCACCCTGTGCATACTCGTCATAGCAGGACAGAACTATGGAGCATTCCTAAGCGGCAGCATCGACTGGTATGGAGTCGCCGTCTCCTATATCGGATTACCGATATTCCTGGGAGTCTGGCTAGGATACAAGATTTATCACAAGACCAAATTAATAGCATTAAAAGATTGTCAATTCGATAAATCAGATGTGGCTTGATACCACTGGAAAAAACCTGAGCTTCCCTTTGGGGACTCAGGTTTTCTTATGAAGATTTGTATCGAAATCGAATTATATCTGCGAAAAACGGAATATATCTGCGAAAATCGAATTATATCTGCGAAACGGCCATTATCTTATCTCAAATCATTTTTTTATAGCTGAATAATTGGGGAAGTGGTGCAATATTATTCTATGTACGATTATACTGTGGATGAAAGGAAACTGATGATGAAAGAGGCGTTTCGCGGTTCTGGAATTGGAGTCATTTTCATGGCGGTCTTCGGAACACTGTGGGCGGGTACCGGTGTAATGGGATTGCAGGGGTGGGGGTTTCCCTACGTGGAACTCGCAGCCATATTCGTGGGAATCATCATGGTTATCGTTGGCATTTCATTAATACATGCATCACAAAAAATGTCCAATCAAGTTTCAGATGATGGGGCAAGACGTCTTAAGCGTATCGGATTTTTGTTTAATATGGTCTTCATTGCCGAAGGTTTGCTGATTGGGATTGCCATTGCCATCTGTAACTTGATCAATCAGACCGATCTTATACCGGGAGTCATCGCCATTATTGTAGGGATTCATTTTTTACCATTGGCGTCACTTTTCCAAATCAAGGTTTATTATGCAACAGGTATGCTTCTCTGTTTATTGGCGCTTATTACATGGCTGATTGTGCCAGACACCGTCATGGTTGGGGAGCATCAAATCCTTGTACCGTTATCATTGCTCGGCTTTGGATGCGCGCTAATACTCTGGACCACTGGACTTACGCTATGGCTTGGAATAAAGAATTCAAGCCGAATGATAACCGATGAAGAATGAATCAATAAAAAAAACCGTCATGGTGAACGGGTTTTTTCATTTAATTTTTCATCCAGGTCAAGAGCCTGACAATTTGAAATGGTTCATTCCAAACGAGAATGAAACTTAAAAGAAAGAATGCAGCCACAGCCAAAAATTTTGACATTCCTCTTTCATTTTTATATATGGCCCCTAAGCTGCATAACAAACCAATTAGCAACGCACCGAATCCTGAAATCATAAGCAGCTCGGAGGCTTTTGAAAAAGCTAGGGAACAGGAAAATGATAGGATACCAATCACTGCAAATACGATTGACCAATTGCTTAAATGTTTCATAGAAACTCCTTTTTTACTAATTATACCAATTTGGTGTTAGTAATGAAATGAAAAAAATTGAGGTTGTCACTTATGGAAATATATTGTAATATATATAACAATATAAAATTTTAGAAGCATTGATAAGGACATGAATCATTTTTACGGTCTGCAGAGAGGGAAGGGCAGCTGCGAACTTCCTGGCTTAGGAAACTGATTTACCGCCTTTGAGCTATATCGGTGAACAAGAGTAACTGATATCGTCTAAGCTGCGTTACAGCTCCAGAGCCATGAGTATTTTTTGCTTATGGGAAATTGGGTGGAATCACGGGTAAACGCACTCGTCCCTTACATAGGGATGGGTGCGTTTTTTATTATTATAATTATTGCCATGATAAGGACATGAATCATTTTTACGGTCTGCAGAGAGGGAAGGATAGCTGCGAACTTCCTGGCTTAGGAAACTGATTTACCGCCTTTGAGCTATATCGGTGAACAAAAGTAACCGATATCGTCTAAGCTGCGTTACAAGCTCCAGAGCCATGAGTGTTTTTACTTATGGGAAATTGGGTGGAACCACGGGTAAACGCACTCGTCCCTTGCATAGGGATGTGTGCGTTTTTTTCTATATAAAAATATGGCGATGATAAGGACATGAATCATTTTTACGGTCTTCAGAGAGGGAAGGATAGCTGCGAACTTCCTGGCTTAGGAAATTGATTTACCGCCTTTGAGCTATATCGGTGAACAAAAAGTAACTGATATCGTCTAAGCTGCGTTACAAGCTCCAGAGCCATGAGTGTTTTTTACTTATGGGAAGTTGGGTGGAACCACGGGTAAACGCACTCGTCCCTTGCATAGGGATGTGTGCGTTTTTTTATTACTTAAAAAGGGGTGTTTATGTGATGGGTGAAAAAATGATTAAAGTTCAATTCCCGGATGGGCAGCAAAAGGAGTATCCGCAAGGGATCACAGTGGAAAGTGTGGCAGGCTCAATCAGCCCAAGTTTAAGGAAAAAGGCAGTAGCTGGAAAACTGGATAAGCAATTGGTTAATTTAAGTCATAAGCTTAATAAGGATGGCGAACTGTCGATCTTGACTCTCGATTCGGTTGAAGGATTACACGTATTGCGACATACAGCGGCGCATGTTTTGGCACAGGCTGTGAAAAGATTATACAAAAATGTGGAATTAGGGATGGGACCAGTCGTGGAAGACGGTTTTTACTATGATTTTAAGTTAGATCATCCTTTGAGCTCAGAAGATCTGCAGGCCATTGAAAAAGAGATGGAACATATCATAAGTGAAAATCTGGAAATTAAAAGGATCGAAGTAACTTATGAAAAAGCTGTGAAGTTATTCGAGGGCAGAGGGGAGTCATTCAAGTTGGATATAGCAAAGAACATCCCCAATGGTGAAAAATTAACGCTCTATCAACAGGGGGAATTCATCGATCTTTGCATAGGGCCGCACCTTCCATCCACATCATTTGTAAAATCATTCAGATTGACTCGTGTATCTGGTGCCTATTGGCGGGGAGACAATCAAAATGAAGTTCTCCAAAGGGTGTATGGCGTGGCTTTTCGAAAGAATAAGGATTTACAGGATCATTTTAAATTCCTGGAAGAAGCGGCCAAACGCGACCACCGTAAATTAGGGAAGCAGTTGGAATTATTCATGTTTTCGGAGGAGGCCCCTGGAATGCCATTTTATTTACCGAAAGGACAAATCGTTAGAAATGAATTGGAGAAGTTCTCGCGGGAGCTTCAGACTGAAGCTGATTATGACGAAGTTCGGACTCCTTTCATGATGAACCAGCGGTTATGGGAACAATCGGGCCACTGGGATCATTATCACGAGAATATGTACTTCACTGAGGTGGATCAAACAAAATTCGCGATGAAGCCAATGAACTGTCCGGGTCATATGCTTATTTTCAAAAACAGTCTTTATTCTTACAGGGATTTACCCATCCGGATGGCCGAATTCGGTCAAGTCCACCGTCATGAATATAGCGGTGCATTGAACGGGATGCTGCGTGTCCGTACATTTTGTCAGGATGATGCCCACATCTATGTACGGCAGGATCAAATCGAAAGTGAAATTAAACAAGTGTTTCATCTGATCGATAAGGTGTATCGCACTTTTGGATTCGAGTATTCCGTGGAGCTCTCGACTCGTCCTGAGGATTCAATGGGCGATGATTCCCTTTGGGAAGCTTCTGAAACAGCTTTGAAAAATGTTCTGGAAAGCATCGGGATACAATATCAAGTAAATGAAGGAGACGGGGCATTTTATGGACCGAAAATTGATTTTCATATTAAAGATGCATTAAAACGAAGCCACCAATGTGCAACAATCCAACTTGATTTTCAAATGCCCGACAAATTTGATCTGACTTACATCGATGAAAATAATGAAAAAGTCCGTCCGGTCGTCATTCATCGTGCCATCTTTGGATCGATCGATCGATTTTTTGGAATCCTCATAGAACATTTTGCCGGTGCTTTTCCGGTATGGCTCGCCCCGGTGCAAGTACAGATCATCCCAGTCTCACAAGTTCATCTGGATTATTGTTTACAGGTTCAAAATGCACTGAAGAATCAAGGCATAAGAGTGAAAATCGATGATCGGAATGAAAAGCTGGGGTATAAAGTCAGGGAAGCACAGATGGGGAAAATCCCATATATGCTGGTCCTTGGAGATAAAGAAGAGAAAGAAAATGAAGTAAATGTCCGGAAATACGGGGAACAAGAATTTGAAAATGTCACAATAGAAACGTTCATCAAGAAAATGGTCCAGCAAATAAAAGAACGCAGCATCTAACAAGAAAGCAGCTTAAATTGGAACTCACGAGTAAAAGGCCGGAATTCACGAGTAAAAGGCCGGAATTCACGAGTAAAAGGCCGGAACTCACGAGTAAAAGGCCGAAATTCACGAGTAAAAGCCCAATTCACGAGTAAAAGCGAGGACCTCACGAGTAAAAGTGCGAAATAGAATAAAAAAGACAGCCGAATAAATCGGCTGTTTCTTTTTATCTACAAATCCATACCCAGCCAACACTAGGAATGAACTGCTGAAAACAGTTACCCCCAGGGCCGCCATGCCCGCCACTATGATCGCCGCCATGACCACCGCCTTGTCCGCCGCCTTGTCCGAGGCCATGCCCGCCACCATGCCCGCCGCCATGCCCGCCGCCTTGTCCGAGGCCATGCCCGCCACCTTGTCCGCCGCCATGCCCGCCACCATGCCCGCCGCCTTGTCCGCCACCATGCCCGCCGCCATGCCCGCCACCATGATCGCCACCATGCCCGCCGCTATGCCCGCCGCCTTGTCCACCGCCATGACCTTCGACAGGGCATGTTAATCCTAGGTATTGTAATCCAACTATATCTGTATGATGTACCTCATTTGGTATGCCGCCTTCGAGTATCTGTACCATTCCAGTAGTATTATTTATCCCCATTAAAATAAAGGTGTGCTGGGTGTTACCCCAAAATCCTCTGAAGCAATGACCTTGCCGGCCTGCGTTTAAATGGCTCTGGATAGTGGCTACTGGAACCAGTGTTTGTACTGAGAGTCTGTCATCATAATAAGGCAAATAAGCATAAGAATCATCGTAATAATATGGAGCAGTATAATATGGAACAGTATAAGGGTAATAGCCGTCATCTATGAACAATGAGGGATAAGTGTCCGACATGGACAAAGAAGGATAATAAAATAGGCGGCCTATTTTATATAAAAGCAAGAAATTTATTCGAATTCCCGAGTAATTGCTCAACTTCTTATGTAAATAAAACCTTTGCTGCCTGGATGGCAAAGTATATGCCGATCCCTATAAGGGATATCCCCGAAATGATCGAGATGCCCATTAGAATGGGCTTGGATAAAAAGCGTCTGAAGGTGCTGGCGATGATGGCCATTATGAAATCCCAGATTAAGAGGCCGATAAGGATTCCTGAGCTGTATAAAAGTAAATGATCCATATCATATTTTGAAGCGGAGTTTGCGAGAATGGATCCGTAAATCCCCAGCCAAAACAAAATGGATAAAGGATTCGAAAGGGACATGATGAATCCTGTCAGGAATGAAGAGAAAAGGGAGTCTTTCGCTTTTCGTGCATTCACTTCAATCTTACCTGCACTTAGCAGACTTTCGATTCCGGTATAGGTCAGGACGAAAAATCCAAAAAGCCATAAAAATGTCTTCATGAAGGAGTTGTCCAAAAAGTGGACGACACCGAAAAAGACGAGGGCTATAAAAACAAAATCCGCTAAAATGGCACCCCAGCCAAATACCCAGGCATGCCAAAAACCCTTCTTGATTCCTTTGTCCAATTGGGCAGCGTTTATGGGACCGATAGGAGCCGCCAGTGATAAACCTAATAATACAAAGCTGAAAAAAACACCCAATTCATCACCTCATCGTTTATACATCTTCGCTTATTTGAATGTATTCAAACATTTGGACTTGTACCACCTTTTTAGTTCTATTTCTTGAGTTTAGTCCGCCTTGCCTGACCTGGTATTTTTGTAACAACACAGAAAACTCCTTCATAATGTAATTTAGTCAAATGGAAAGACGCCTATTTTAGTGCATGCGCTATTTAAAGCGGAATTGGAGGAGAATTATGCCTGAATTATCAATGCCGAATAAATACAAAACAATTCTTGATATCATGCATACTGATATTGCAATAAATGAAATGAAGGATCATTTTGAAGAAGGACTTTCAAATGCGTTAAACCTTATTAAAGTATCAGCCCCTTTCGTTTTACATGAAGGTAATGGTATCAATGACAATTTAAATGGTGTGGAGCGGATTCTTACCTTTGATGCTCTGGATATTAAGGATAAACAAATAGAAGTGGTTCAATCTTTGGCAAAGTGGAAAAGAATCACTCTTTCTAGGTATGGTTTGGCTTGTGATGAAGGCATTTACACGAATATGAATGCAATAAGACGTGATGAAAAACTGGATCATTTACACTCGTTATTTGTAGATCAATGGGACTGGGAGAAAGTCATAACGAAAGAACAACGTAACGTGGATACATTAATATCCGAAGTGAAAAAAATATATAGTGCCATTAAATCGACCGAACGTTATATGTTTGAATTCCATCATCTGCTTAAGCCTGTGTTACCTGAGGACATTCACTTCATTACGACCCAGGAGTTGGAGGATTTATACCCGGATCTTACTCCGAAGGAAAGAGAGAACGTGGCAGCGAAGAAATATGGTGCAATTTTCATTATGAAAATTGGAGGAGCTTTACAATCGGGGGAAAAGCATGATGGACGTTCACCGGATTATGATGATTGGGATCTAAATGGAGATATCGTTTTATGGAACCCACTCTTGGAATGTGCTTTTGAGGTTTCTTCAATGGGCATTCGAGTAGATGAAATGTCATTGTTAAAACAATTAAGATTATCCAAAAATGAAAATCGTAAGGCACTCGATTATCATAAGTCCGTATTGGAAGGAAAGCTTCCGTATTCAATAGGCGGGGGAATAGGTCAATCCAGATTATGCATGTTTTTGTTGAAGAAAGCACATATTGGCGAGGTTCAGGTATCGGTATGGAATGACCAAATAATAGAGGAATGTGAAAAAAGGAATATTATTCTTTTATAAAGACGAAAGCGGGAAACCCTTTTCAAACAGAATGGTTAGACTGTAGGCCAAAGGAATTCTATTCAGATTTTTAAACATAGTTGATTGAAGCGAGTCCCTACGTTCTAATCAACATCCAAATTTGTACAAGCAAAAAAAGATAGACCATTCTTAAACAGAATGGTTTTATTGTTTTAAAGGGAATAGGGGGTAATTTTGGGAGAAGCGCAACTGAATAAATGTTTCTGCACTATAACATAATAATTTAAGACATCTAATATATGATGGCAAAACAAATTGGTTTCAAAAATGGTTACCTTTTATGCAATAAGTTGCTTTTATAATGGATGAGGAGTGTAAGTATGGAAGGTCATGAGAAGCAAAATAAAGATGTAAGCGTGTGGTGCCTGATCAGTATGGCATCGATTCCATTGGTTATGACACTTGGAAATTCAATGCTTATCCCGGTTTTGCCCATTTTCGAGGAAAAGGTGGGGATATCTTCATTTCAATCAAGCATGGTGATAACAAGCTATTCCGTTGCATCCATCTTTTTAATTCCCATTGCAGGTTATTTATCAGATCGATTCGGACGGAAAATGGTCATTCTGCCAAGCTTGATCCTGGCCCTTATCGGTGGTTTGATCGCTGGTTATGCGTCATGGAAAATGGAAAATCCCTATACATGGATCATCATTGGGAGGGTATTGCAAGGGATTGGGGCGTCTGGTGCCTCACCAATCATTTTGCCTCTGGTGGGGGATTTATACAAAGATGATGATGAAAAAACGAGTTCTTGTTTGGGAATCATAGAAACCTCGAATACGTTTGGGAAAGTGCTTAGTCCAATATTGGGTTCCCTGTTTGCTGCATTTATTTGGTTTTTACCATTCTTCTCGATTTCATTCTTCAGTTTAATATCTATTGTTTTGGTCTTTTTCTTTATAAAGGTACCAAAGGAGAAGGATGAGCCGAAGAAATTCAAGGATTTCTGGCATGATACGAAAAAAATATTCAAGAAGGAAGGAAAATGGTTATATACGGTTTTCCTGATTGGTGTCTTTGTCATGTTGGTTTTGTTCGGTGTTCTTTTCTTTTTGTCTGATAATCTGGAAAAAATCCATGATTTGCATGGTATCAAAAAAGGTTTAGTGATAGCGATCCCGCTATTTTTTCTTTGCGTATCTTCTTATGTTGCAGGGAAAAAAATCAAGGGGGAATTACCAATCATGAAAAAGATCATCATGATCAGTTTAGCTGTCCTTTCAATCAGCCTTGTATTTGTCGGTTTTACTAAAAACAGGGTCGTCCTTCTATTGATAATAACAAGCTTGGTGGGCATAGCAATTGGTGCGTTATTGCCGACACTCGACGCAATCATCACTCAAAATATAGAAAAGGAACAGCGGGGGACGATAACCTCCTTCTACATGTCATCAAGGTTCATCGGCGTTGCGGCAGGCCCTCCGGTCATGTCCCTTGTCATGAAAAATCATATCAATATGACCTATATCATTTCTGGGGTCATCGGTATAGGCATCGTATTGATTGTTATGAAATTCATTAGTTCAGACAAAAAAGAAGCTGCTGCCTGATCGGCTTCAATCCATCTCCAAAAAGCCGGGCTTTCCCACGGCTTTTTTTGTGAATCGGGAAATTTTTTTTGCATGTGGTTATAGGCAGAGGGTTGTCACATAAAATGTACAAGTCATGAACTAGCTCAAAGGAGTGATGCTTTTTGAGTGTACATTTACTGCTAAGTTACTTTTTCTTAGGACTTACCCTTGCAGCACCGATCGGCCCGGTGAACTCCGCTCGTATCGATAAAGGAATCAAGAACGGGTTTTGGCACGCCTGGATCGTTGGGGCAGGGTCCATGATCGCAGATGCCTTGTTCATGATTTTAGTATATGTAGGAATGGTACGATTTTTAGAAATCCCGATCGTCCAGATATTTCTTTGGCTTTTTGGCGGTTTTGTGCTTATTTATTCCGGGGTCGAAAGTGTATTACGGGTTAATACGATATTATTAAATGAATACAGGAATAGAGATTCTTTAATTTCCTGTTTTTTGACCGGGTTCATCATGTCCGTGACAAGCCCATTGTCCATTTTATTTTGGTTGGGGATTTATGGATCTGTTTTAGCTAAAACGGCTTCAAGTTATGGGACATCCCAACTTTTCCTTTATAGCGGGATGATCTTTCTTGGTCTTACCTGCTGGGATTTTTTTGTAGCAGCATTAACGAATGGATTTCGCAGGTTCTTAAATGAAAAAAGCTTAATGGCCATTTCGATCATCTCTGGATTATCATTGGTCGGCTTTGGGGTTTATTTTGCTTATCAAGGCATTTCTGCAATCCTATCTTAAAGGAGAATGCTTCAGGTTATTACATAGGGTATTTGAAAACTTCTTCCTTGCATAATTCATTGTGGCATTATCAACACTATGAATGATGGAAGGGGGTAATGTTATGACAACAAAAGCCAATTGCAGTTCAGCGAAAGGAAAGGCTGTCCAAGATTCCAATGCTTCCGGTGAACAACAGGGCGACATGAAATGGTGGCAGCTATCATTGGTCGGCGTAGGCTGTACGATCGGGACAGGGTATTTCCTCGGATCGACCATAGGGATTAAAACGACTGGGCCATCCATTGTATTTTCATTTGTATTGGCTGCACTGGGTACCTATATCGTTTATAATCTGCTTGCCAAGATGACGGCTGCCGATCCTCAAGAAGGTTCTTTTTGTTATTATGCCAATAAAGCATTTGGACGATGGGCGGGCTTTAGCTGTGGCTGGAATTATTGGTCCTCCAATATATTGATCATGGGAAGCCAGCTTACTGCGCTTTCGCTATTATCTCAATTTTGGTTCCCGAAAGTGCCGCTTTGGCTATTTGCATCCGGTTTTGCCATTGTTTCAATCGTGGTGGTATTGCTGGGAACAAAAGGGTTCGACAGGGTGGAAAACATCCTTGCTGTAATTAAGACAGCAGCAATCGTAATGTTTATCATCATTGCAATATGTGCCGTTTGCGGCTGGTTCGGTCTTGCTGGAGCGAAACCGCCATCATTTCCGAATACGTTCAATGAATTATTCCCCAAAGGGTTAAAGGGGTTTTGGACATCCCTTATCTATGCCTTTTATGCGTTTGGCGGCATTGAGGTCATTGGATTGATGGCGATGCAGCTTAAAAAGAAAGAAGATGCACCAAAGGCAGGGACGATCATGCTCTTGGTCCTTACCATTATATATGTGGTTTCATTGGGATTAGCCGTAACCATGATTTCGTTAGGGGCATTCAGTGAAAAAGAAAGCCCATTCGTTTCGGCATTGGACAGTTATCACCTGACATTTTTCCCGCACGTTTTTAATGGTGCGATCATCATTGCCGGTTTCTCGACGATGACCGCTTCACTATTCGGTGTAACCAATTTATTGGTAACGCTATCCAATGATGGGAATGCACCCGCATTATTCATGCAAAAGATCAAGAAATTCAAAGATCTTCCGCTGCCGTCACTGGGGCTTGGAGCCTTAGGTCTTTTAGGATCGATCATCACTGCCTTGCTCCTGCCAGGAAAGATTTATGAATACATTACAACATCAGCTGGTATATTGCTTTTGTATAACTGGGCATTCATCATTCTTTCTTCATTCAAAATCTTGGAAAATAAGATGTGGAGTAAGATTACGGCGGTTTTCGGACTGCTTTTAATTTTAGCGGCCGTAAGTGGAACACTGCTTGAAAAAGAGATACGTCCAGGGTTTTTCATCAGCCTTTTATTCATCGTGATCATCGGTCTGGCAGCCCTTTTCATGAAGTTCAAGGTATGGAATAAGAACAAGGCAATGGCTGCAAAAGCGAGTAAATCAGGACTTGATTAAAAAGGAACTCGACTAATTCAAAGTCGAGTTCCTTTCAATTTGGCGCTAAATTTCAATGATTATTGGAAGGATCATTGGTTTTTTCTTAGTTTGATTAAAGAGATATTGCCCCAGTTCCTTCTTAATGGTTTGTTTAATGATGTTCCACCGGTATATTTTTTCACTTTGTAAGTCGTTGACCGTTTTCGTGACAAGACGATTCACATTTTTTAGGAGGTCCTCGGAATTTTGAACATATACAAATCCACGGGAAATGGTATCTGGTCCTGAGACTATTTTTCTTTCTGTCTTGCTTAGTGTTATGACGATGACGAGCATTCCATCTTCGGAAAGCTGCTTACGGTCCCGCAGAACGATTTCTCCAACATCCCCGACGCCAACACCATCGACAAAGGTATTGCCGGCAGCCACCTTTCTTGTTTGACGGGCAACGGAGTTTTCAATATCCACCACATCACCATTATTGATGATGAAAGTATTGTCCTTCTCCACCCCGACAGACTCAGCTAACAATCGATGCTGGTGCAGCATCCGATACTCACCGTGAATCGGGATGAAATACTTAGGTTTCATCAGGGTAAGCATGAGCTTTAACTCTTCCTGATAAGCATGTCCGGATACATGCATGCCCGTTACAGTCCCGGAACCGTAAATGACCTTGGCACCTAGTTGAAACAGGTTGTCGATAATGCGTGAAACATCCCGTTCATTTCCGGGTATTGGTGTGGAGGCAAGAATCACTGTATCATCGGGCAATATGCTCATATCCCGATAATTCGAACTGGAAAGGCGGGAAAGGGCGGCAAACGGCTCTCCTTGACTTCCTGTACATAAAACCGCGACCCTTTCCGGAGCATAACTATCGACTTCTTGTGGTTGGATAAGCATCCCATCAGGAACCTCGAGATAGCCGCGTTCAATGGCAACGGTTACGACGTTCACCATGCTTCGTCCAATCAGGGCTAGTTTCCGGTTTGTCTTCTGTGCAGCGTTCACAACTTGTTGAACACGATTGACATTTGAAGCGAATGTCGAAAGGATGACTTTCTGTTTTGCTTGCATGAAGGCCTCTTCAATATGGCTGCCAACCAGATGCTCCGAGGGACTGGAGCCGGGACGCTCTGCGTTCGTGCTTTCCGATAGTAGAACGAGGACACCTTCACTCCCGATTTTGGCCATTTTATGAATATCGGGATACTGATCATTCATCGGAGTCAAGTCAAACTTGAAGTCCCCTGTATGAACGACCGTACCTTCCGGCGTATACATGGTGACTCCGAGGCAATCGGGAATACTATGATTCGTTTTGAAAAAGTCCAGAACCATTTCCCCGAACTCCAGCTTTGAATCCGAATCGATCTGGATTAATTCCGTATCACCCAAAAGGTTATGTTCTTTTAACTTCAATTCAATCAAACCAAGTGTTAAACGTGTGGCATAAATGGGCACATTCAATTTTTTCAAGAAATAAGGGATACCGCCGATATGATCTTCATGCCCATGAGTCACAATCAAAGCGCGGATCTTCTCCTTATTCTCCTGAAGAAAGGAAATATCAGGAATGATCAAATCGACTCCTAATAAACTTTCATCAGGAAACTTTGCACCACAATCAATAATGACGATATCGTTAGAATATTGAATCACATACATGTTTTTACCGATTTCATTCACTCCGCCCAGAGCCAATATGGACAAAGCATTCTCTTTCACACTCAAGTAGATAGACCTCCCTTTATTATGATAAGGATAGTGTTTCCTTAGGTCGCTTTTATAAAACCAACTCTTTTTTAAAATCAGGCTAATTCAAAAAGCCATAAAAAAAACACCTGCCGCTTTCGGTAGGTGTGTATCTTCAATCTTCATCGGCTCAAGCAAGAATGGATGCTTTCTTCAAAAGTCTCCAATGCTTGGATCTGTGAAGCATATCCGGTTTTCAGAGTGGCCAGCAGACTTTCTATCAGGAATTCTCGCGGTTTGTCTGACTGCATCAGCTCATCTTGGATGAAATCGACCAATTCAATGGCTCTTCTTCGATCTTCATCGCAAGGAATAGCCTTGTTTATCGCTTTTTTCAATTCCGTGGTGGAATGAAGCAAATCATTATGGCAAGCATCAAGCTGGTTTGTGAATTTTGGAAACCATGTATCCATTAATTCCGGGTCAATGATCTGTTCCCCGCTTTCAGCCACTTCATTGACTAAATGGACAATGCGATTCATGCAATAGCGGATAATTTGTATGTCCGGTGTACCGGCGGGATTAGCACGGTAACTAAAATGATTCATGTGGGTCATCATCGAATGATAGATAATGACGCTATCTAAAAGATAGGGTTTTTTACTTTCACCGAAGATATCGATAAAACGGTTATACATCCAGCGTAAGCTCAACAATAGCGTCTTATTGATGAATTGCTTTAATTCTTCATCATTGGAAACACGGACTTCTTCGATCAGGATAAGCAATTTGCTTTGCTTGTTCACCATCAATTGCAGTTCGAGCTGCCGGATGAAAATTTCAATATCGGCGGAATCTTGACCAATCAACAGTTTTTCCCGTTCATGGCGAATCTTTGTATAAAAGGAGCGGAAAATAGCTATAAATAATTCACCCTTCGAAGGGAAATAATTATAAAATGTACCTTTTGATATACCGCTGCCGTCTAAAATGTCTTGAATGGACGTCGCTTGGTAGCCTTTGTCAATAAACAGCTTATGAGCCGTATCGATGACATTCTGCCTTCGATTGTTCATTATATCACCTGATTTTCATTATACTGCTTGTATAAAATTAATCGTACTCCATTTTTCATCACAGCACAAACCCTTATTTAAACCAGTAAATTTTTATTGCAAAAAATGAACTAGGGGTATATTATTGATTTTGTGAGTTTTTAATATACCGCTCGTCTAATTAAATGAACCAATAGTTTGAATGGAGGAATAGATAAAAAGTGAGTACTGCACAAATAAATGAGAAAAAAGGTTCGTATGGCATTTTGGCCATACTGATGGTCGGTGCGTTCATAGCGATACTGAATTCAACCCTTTTAAATATTGCACTGCCATCCATCCAAATAGACCTGGGAATCGAGACTTCCACAGTCCAATGGCTGACAACAGGCTACATGCTCATGAACGGAATCATGATTCCGACAACTGCCTTTTTAATAAAAAAATATTCGGTGCGTAATCTGTTCCTGACAGCCATGCTCCTATTCTCAATCGGGACGATCGTGGCAGGTGTAGCGCATGTATTCCCGCTATTATTGAGCGCACGTATGGTTCAGGCTGCAGGTTCGGCAATCATGATGCCATTATTAATGAACGTACTTTTAACTTCTTTCCCTGTTGAAAAACGGGGCTCGGCAATGGGACTATTCGGTTTGGTCATGATGTTTGCCCCTGCAATCGGGCCGACGCTTTCAGGCTGGATCATCGAACATTATGATTGGAGAATGCTATTCCATTTCATTACTCCGCTAGCCTTACTAGTGCTTATTTTCGGCTTCTTTAAACTTAAAGACCACAAGGAAAAAGTCGATATCTCAATTGATAAAATATCGGTCATCCTTTCAAGCTTAGGCTTCGGCGGTTTGCTTTACGGATTCAGTTCGGCAGGCAGCAAGGGGTGGGATAGCCTTGAGGTATACGGAACACTGATTGTCGGTGCCATCTCCCTGATCCTTTTCATAACACGCCAGCTTAAAATGGAAACACCAATGCTTGAGTTCAATATCTTCAAGCACCCGATGTTCGCTTTATCCGCAACGATCTCAATGGTACTGAACATGGCGCTGTTCTCGGGGATGATCTTAATTCCGATGTACACACAAACAGTACGTGGCATTTCACCATTCGATTCTGGATTATTGATGCTTCCGGGTGCGTTATTAATGGCCCTCATGTCACCGGTCACCGGTAAGCTTTTCGATAAGTTCGGTGCCCGTATCCTTGCTTCAATAGGTTTGCTTATCACCGTGGTAACTACGTATTTGCTAAGTAAATTATCAATGGAAACCACGTATACAGAAATTGTAATCCTGTTTTCCGTTCGTTCCTTCGGGATGTCAATGTCCATGATGCCGATCATGACAAATGGTTTGAACTCGCTGCCAGCCCGCATGAACCCGCACGGTACAGCCATGAATAACACACTGAACCAAATTTCCGGTGCGATCGGTACGGCATTGCTCGTTACGGTCATGTCTAACCGTGCAGCTTCTACTGCCGAAGATTTAATGACGAAAGCGATGAGCAAATTAACAAGCCAGCCCACCGCTGAGATGATGGGTCAAATGAAAGCCCAAATCGGGATGCAGGCAATGCTGGATGGAATTAACTTCTCCTTCTTTGTATCTACCTTCATTGCCGGTGTGGCGCTGATTCTGGCATTATTCATTAAGCGTGCTTGGCCGGCTGAAGAAAAACCAGCTGTGAAAAAAGATCAAACCGCTTAAATGAAACAATATAAGGCCCTATGCCACCTGAATCGTTCAGGCAGCATGGGGCTTTTTCTATTCTGCTTTTCACGTTAAGGCCCGTAACGGAATGTAATTCATGCTGCTGGGGAATGAAACCAAAGGATGAATAAATGGATGAAGGCAGGAATAGAAGGTGTGAAGGCAGAAATGAACAGATGCAGGATGAATAAATGGGTGAAGGCATAAAACGTATAATTTACTTATAGTCAACATAGTATTTTAGAGGTTTTTCCAAAAAATAGATCGGGGTTCAAAATGGCGAATCCGATCCTGGGAGTGAACGGAGATGGAAATTCGGGTTAATCAAATTGAGTTGAATGGACTCACGTTTCAATATCGGGAGTGCGGGGATGTTTCTGCACCACCGCTTGTTGTTCTTCATGCGCTGGGAAAAAGTTCGGAATCATGGGATGAAGCGGCTGCCGCATTAGGAGAAAGTTATCGTGTTTTAGCTTTAGATCAACGGGGCCACGGTGGGAGTGCGAGAACGAATACATATACTTTTGAATCGATGCGTGATGATTTGCTTCTTTTTGCAGATGCGCTTGATTTGGGAAGGTTTTCGCTAATGGGGCATTCCATGGGGGGGACGGTTTCCTATCTTTTCTCGCAAACCTTTCCTTCGAGGATAGAAAGGTTGATTGTCGAAGACACACCGCCTCCTTTCTCGGATAAACCAATGGAGGTTCCTTCCAGGCCTTCTGTCCCACTGCCGTTTGATTGGCAGGTAGTGCCTTCGGTTCTACAGCAGCTTAATGAACCCGATCCCGAATGGTGGGAACGCCTCACCGAAATTATGATGCCGACGCTTGTTATAGGGGGCGGGGCCAGCCATATTCCCCAAAACAAATTGCAGGAGGTTTCCGAGCTTATCCCGAATTGCGAATTGGTGACGATAAAGGATGCCGGACACTTTGTCCATGAAGATGATTTACCAGCTTTCTTGTTTGTTGTAAAAAGGTTTCTTTCCAAAAGGCAGGCGATTTAAAGCAGAAATAAGAGGGTTGCTGGTGCAGCCCTCTTATTTCTGTTTTAAATGGTTTATTTTAAAGACGGCATTTACCGATTTATTATTAAGGATTTCCAGCAGCTGTTCAGCCATATAGTCAGCGCTATATTTAAAGCCAGTGTTGACCCATTCGATGATCATGCCCAATATCGCATATGCTTGGTAACTGGAGGCAAGTTCTTTATTGATCTTAGGGTTCGGCCGGTAATCTTCCAGGTCCTCCACTGGCAGTTTCTTCAACTCATTACAAATCCGTTCCAGTAATGTAGGCCATGCATTCGACTTTAGGATGAGGGTATAAATGTTTGCATGGTTAGCGACATGTTCAAATATTTTGATGACCGAAGCCGTTAGTTCATTGATGGTGAAAGTTTCGGCGTTCTTATAAGGTTCCCGGTAAGATATGATCAAATCGGCAATCACATCCTCCATGACCTCTTCAAGCAGTTCCTCTTTGTACTGATAGTGTTTATAAAATGTACCCCGATTAAGGTCGGCGAGTTCTACAATATCAGTAATCGATATCTCCCTGAAATCCTTACTTTGCATTAAAGAAATGAGGGATTCTTTCAAAGCCATTTTGGATTTCCTGATCCTTCTATCAATCCCAGTAATATTATCAGTCATTTTCTTCATCCTTTGTTCGTTATTGTGCTTTTAATAAACATAGTTACTACTTTCTGTTCATTATTCAACATTGAGGACAGCATTTGCTGATTGTATAAGCCTACTGAAACTAATTATACTATAAAGGAAGGTAGATAATGAACATCTGTACAATAAGTAACGCTTCACTAGAATGAATGGGGGAGTTCAAATGAAATTACAAGACAAAGTTGCCGTTGTGACAGGAGCAGCATCAGGCATGGGGAAACAAATTGCCATAGATTATGCTCGAGAAGGAGCTAAAGTCGTCGTATCGGATTTAAATCTTGATGGTGCGAACGATACGGTGGAAGAAATAAAAGCGAATGGCGGAGTGGCCTTTGCCATTAAAACGAACGTAGCGGTGGAGGAAGATATTCAACATTTGATCGATACCACGGTCAGTACGTATGGAACGGTGGATATTTTGGTGAATAACGCGGGTATCATGGATGGCATGGAACCTGCTGGGGACATTGAAGATTCTAAATGGGATCGGATTTTTGCCATTAACACGACAAGCGTCATGCGTTCGACTAGAAAGGTGATGCCGATTTTTTTAGAAAAACAAAAAGGGGTCATCATCAATATTGCTTCTGCTGGCGGTTTGTACGGTGCCCGGGCTGGTGCTGCTTACACTGCCTCTAAACATGCAGTCGTTGGTTTCACGAAAAACACGGGCTACATGTATGCCAATAAAGGGATTCGCTGCAATGCTATAGCACCAGGCGGAGTTGAAACCAATATTGGTTCCAGCATGACGAATATCAATGAGTTTGGCTTCTCTCGCCAACAACTGGGTATGGCGATCAATCCACGAAACGGCAAACCTGAGGAAATCGCTAAAGTGGCATTATTCCTTGCTTCAGACGATTCCAGTTTTGTTAATGGTACTGTCATTACGGCAGATGCTGGTTGGAGTGCATATTAAGCCATGAATTAAAAAGAATCCATGCATTCCTGCCAGTAAGCAGGGATGCATGTTTTTTTGAGTGGAGCCTTGGCAGGATATTTGGGTGGGGATTGTGGTTAGCTAGAAATTTCCATAAGGAAGGTTTTGACTTCATCGGGTGATTTCAATCGAAAGTGGATTAGTGGGGGCTGGATAGTTCCGCTACTATCCAGTTTTTCTGAAAAAGAATTATGCTATCAATGGATTTAAAAGATAAGTTGAACTCTGAAATCTCGGAAGCAAAATAGGTTCCCTGAAAAAATCCACTTTCCTTATGAAATAGAATCATTGAGTGATCCATTAGTTTGCTGCGGTACCTCGCAAACAATATATTAATGTTCGTGAGAATATTGAAGGACTTTCTGACGGACGTAATCAAGATGCTTGTACATTTGGCTGAATGCTTCATGTGGATCATGTGCTGCAAGTGCAGCATAGATGGCTTTATGATACTTCACGGTCAGTTCCCGTTCCCTGAATTGAATCAAGCTATTTATTTTATTATGAGTGATCAATAAGGAATCGATCATGCCTTCAATGATGGGATTGTTCGCACTTAAAGCGATGATCTTATGGAATTCTTTATCGGCCTCTCCATAATCGTTGTCTTCACTATTGGCAATCGTGTCAATCGTAACCTGCAGTTTCTCCAGTTGCTCGTCTGTGATCTTCTCGGCAGCCATTGTTACTAATCCCAACTCCAAAGCCATTCGCGCTTCGATGATCGCTGGTAAATTATCCGTAGCCAGCGCAAGCATGACAGAGAATGGATGTGTACCGATTTTATCGTTAAAAAAGGTTCCTTCACGCGTTTTCCGCGTAATGACCCCTAGTGTATCAAGGGCACTGAGCGCCTCACGTAAAACAGGCCGGCTTACTTCAAGTTCCTTCATAAGTTCCATTTCAGGAGGCAGTTTGTCGCCCGCTTTCATTTGTCCAGTGACGAGCAGATGCACAATTTGATCCACGACTTGTTGTGAAAGAGTGTTGCGATGTACCGATTGTACGCCTAATTTCTTTGACGATTCTTCCATTGTGTAACCCCTTTTCTGTTAAATCCTATATGTATTCCTACTGTAAGACTAATTATATAATATAATACACTTATTTGCATGTAGACCTATGTCCAAAAAAAGTAAAATGCGCCGCTCTAAAGAGAGAGACGCACGCATTGTTGGAAAAAAAATCATCTGACAAGGCAAGGTGATTTCGGATTGAACTTCCATCCGGAAACCAAGTATTGCATAGCCATTGAATCATCACGGGCACCAAGTCCTTTTTGTTTATAAAGCTGATGTGCCTTCTCGATTTGTTCCATATCCACTTCAATTCCAAGTCCGGGTTTGGAAGGGACATCGACCATTCCGCCGACAATTTTAAAAGGTTCTTTCGTCAAACGCTGCCCATCCTGCCAAATCCAGTGGGTATCGATCGCAGTGATTTTTCCAGGCGCGGCTGCAGCAACGTGTGTAAACATGGCAAGTGAAATGTCAAAGTGATTATTCGAGTGTGATCCCCAAGTCAGGCCCCAGTCGTTACACATTTGAGCGACACGGACGGACCCTTGCATCGTCCAAAAATGCGGATCGGCAAGAGGAATGTCCACTGATTGAAGTTGAATGGAGTGCCCCATTTGCCTCCAGTCCGTTGCAATCATATTCGTAGCGGTTGGGAGGCCCGTTGCACGCCTGAATTCCGTCATGATTTCCCGGGCGGAAAAACCATTCTCCGCTCCGCATGGATCTTCCGCATAAGCCAAAACATGATGTTGATTGCGGCAAAGTTTAATCGCATCCTCAAGCAGCCAGCCGCCATTTGGGTCAAGGGTGATCCTGGCTTCAGGGAAGCGTTCAGCAAGTGCCGTCACCGCTTCGATTTCTTCTTCCCCGCGCAAAACCCCGCCTTTCAATTTAAAATCATTGAATCCATAGCGAGAGTGGGCGGCTTCTGCCAAGCGGACGATCGATTCGGGTGTCAGCGCTTCCTCATGACGGAGGCGAATCCAGTCATCTTCCGCTTCCGGTTCGCTTAAATAACCAAGATCTGTTTTATTGCGGTCGCCTACATAAAATAAGTAGCCCAGCATTTCCACTTTATCACGCTGCTGTCCTTCTCCGAGAAGGGCTGCGACCGGAACACCTAAATGTTGGCCAACTAAATCAAGAAGTGCCGCTTCCAATGCTGTTACGGCATGAATGGCAATACGAAGATCGAACGTCTGAAGGCCGCGCCCCCCAGCATCCCGGTCCGCAAACTGCTTGCGGATGGCATTTAGAATGTTGTTGTATGTCCCGATGGACTGGCCCACAACCAATTCTTTAGCATCTTCGAGTGTCTGGCGGATTTTTTCGCCTCCAGGAACTTCACCTACACCCGTATTACCTGCATTGTCTTTTAGAATGACGATGTTCCGGGTGAAATAAGGAGCATGGGCACCACTCAAGTTCAAAAGCATGCCGTCATGGCCCGCAACTGGAATGACGCTCATTTCGGAAATGACCGGTGTGCCGATTTTTACATGATCCTTTAGCAATTGATTGTTCATGATTTTTCCCCCTATATCAGAATATTTAGTTGATTATGATTTTAACTTTACACGTTTAATTTCACCAACAAGGAATAAATAACTTAAAATCGCGACAAGAGCATTGGCACATACGAAGACTAGCGCCCCATTAAACGACCCTGTCGTGGCAATGATATATCCGATGATAATCGGTGTTGTAATGCCGGCAATGTTTCCGAATGTGTTGAAAAGCCCGCCGCTGACACCAGACATTTCCTTAGGTGAGGTATCGGCCACTACCGCCCAGCCGAGTGCCCCGAATCCTTTACCGAAAAACGCAAGGGCCATAACGAAAATGACCACCCATTCCGTATCTACATAGTTTGCTGCCACCAAGCTCATCGATAGAATCATCCCAACAACAATTGGCACTTTTCGGGCGACAGTCAATGAGAATCCCTTCCGTAACAAGAAATCCGAGAATGTCCCTCCGAGAATGCCGCCAAAAAATCCACAAATGGCCGGAAGGGAAGCGACGAATCCAACTTCAAGAATGGTCATGCCCCTTTCTTGTACTAGGTACACAGGAAACCATGTCAGGAAAAAGTACGTTAACGTCGTAATGCAATATTGACCGAGATAAACACCTAACAGCATGCGATTTGATAATAGCTGCTTAATATGATTCCAGTTGACGCCTTTCTTTTCCTCCTTATTTGTACTGGTTTGATCCATATTGATCAAGGCGCCGCCAGCTTCGATATATTCAAGCTCAGCTTTGTTGATGCGAGGATGTTCCTTTGGGCCATAAATCGTTTTCATCCAGATGAAAGCAACGATGATTCCTAAAGCACCCATAAAGAAGAAGACGTATTCCCAACCGAATTTATACGTAATGTATCCCATGATCGGTGCAAAGAGAACGGTTGCAAAATACTGGGCCGAATTGAAAGTGGCAGCCGCGGTTCCGCGTTCATGGCTTGGGAACCAGGTGGCAACGATGCGGCTGTTGGCCGGAAAGGAAGGAGCTTCTGCCAGTCCAACTAAGAAACGCAGTCCGAACAATAGCATGACAGCCGTTCCCGCAGAACCGAAAAAACCGAGAAACCCCTGTAAAAGCGTAAAGGTAGACCATAACGTAATACTCCAAAAATAAACTTTTTTCGAACCAAAACGGTCTAAAAGCCATCCGCCTGGAATTTGTCCAGCTACATAAGACCAAGCGAAAGCGGAGAAAACATAGCCCATCATGACTGAATCGAGACCAAGCTGACCAGACATGTCCGTACCCGCAATGGATAGCGTCGCACGATCCGCATAATTCAGGGCTGTAACCAAAAAGAGCATAAAGACAATGAACCATCGTGTGCGTGTTTTTTTCTGGGCACTTGGCAGTTTAGGAGATGGTTGAAGTACTTTTTCTTCAGCGTTCATATACTCACTTCCTTAATCGTATTTTATTATATTTTCTAATTGATACCGCTTACAATGTTAACTGTTTCCTCCTTCGTGAAAATTCTTAATATTTAGTTTTGTCCAATGGTAAGACAAATAAAATTGTTTGTCAATGACTTTTTTTCTTAAAAGTTTTTTCATTTTAGCTCCTTCATTATCGTGTTTTTTTGTATATATTAGAAGCGAAATTATCGAGGGATAAAGTAGTGTTTCATTTTTCAGAAAATAAAAAAAATACGATTGACCAGATGGTGTATTTGTCTTACAATAAAACAATAATACACAAGGGGGAATAAAAAATGAATAAGATCCGCAAGGCACCTAAAGGAATTCTCGGATTTCCCGTGGCACCATTCACAACGAGTAATAAGCTTGATGAACAAGCACTCGCCCAAAATATCCAATTTTTATTAGATGAGGGACTAGAAGCTATTTTCGTGGCATGTGCAGCAGCGGAATATCCATCATTAAGTAAAGAGGAATATGAAGCGATGGTTGAGGTAGCCGTATCCGTCACCGCTGGAAAAGTACCTGTATACACAGGGGTAGGCGGGAATATTCAAACTTCCCTCGAACTTGCCAGAATATCTGCGGATAAAGGGGCAGATGGTTATTTAATATTACCTCCATATCTCGTTACTGGAGAACAGGCAGGTCTGTCGGCTTATTTCAAAGCCATCGCAGAGAGTACAGACTTGAATTCCATCGTATATCAGCGTGATAATGTGGCATTTTCACTTTCAACTTTGGAAGCGCTTGCTGAGGTCCCGCAGGTAGTCGGCGTCAAAGACGGTCTGGGCAATATGGAGTTGAATGGACTCCTTACACAAACCTTCGGAAAACGTTTCGGCTGGCTGAACGGAATGCCGCTTGCGGAAGTTACCATGTCGGCCTACGTTCCACTTGGTTTTGATTCCTATTCATCGGCGATATCCAATTACATCCCGCATATCTCACGAAAGTTCTATAATGGCATCCTGAGCGGAGATCAAGAAACGGTCAATGAAATTTACCAGCAGGTCATCATGCCGATCAACAACATTCGCCGTCAGCGAAAAGGGTATGCCGTTTCTCTCATTAAAGCAGGTATGGAGATTATGGGAATGCCGGTTGGGCAAACAGTCAGATTACCGATTCTTCCGGTGGAAAAAGAACATTATGCAGAAATGCAAACGATATTAGAGAATGCTTTAGATCGTTTTCCAAAAGAAACACCAATTCAATCAATCTAATAAGGGTGGGGATTATATATGATAACTACAGTTCAAACAAAAACGTATCTTAACTATATTAATGGTGAATGGGTTGCTTCCATTTCAAATGAAGTTGAAAAAAGTTTAAACCCGGCAGATAAACAGGCAATTGTCGGTTATGTACAAAAATCCACCAAGGATGACTTGAACCAGGCAGTCGAAGCAGCGAAAAAGGCGAAAGATAAATGGCGCAAATTAGCTGGTTCAGAGCGCGGGGAGTATCTATATAAAGCAGCGCAGATTCTTGAAAAGCGGATTGATGAAATCGCAGAATGTGCAACACGGGAAATGGGCAAGACATTTGCTGAAACAAAAGGGGAAACGGCACGCGGTATTGCGATCCTGAAATACTATGCAGGAGAAGGAATGCGTAAGGTGGGGGATGTCATTCCATCCACCGACAGTTCTGCGCTTATGTTCACGACGCGCGTTCCGCTTGGTGTTGTCGGCGTCATTACACCTTGGAATTTCCCGATCGCCATCCCAATCTGGAAGATGGCTCCTGCCCTCGTATATGGGAATACGATTGTGGTGAAGCCAGCCACCGAGACGGCCATCACCTGTGCGAAAATCATGGAGTGTTTTGAAGAAGCCGGTTTCCCGGCGGGTGTTGTCAATATGGTTACAGGGCCGGGCAGTGTCATAGGGCAGGGCATCGCCGATCACGAAGATATAAACGGGATTACCTTTACCGGCTCAAACGGAGTCGGAAAAAGGATTGGACAAGCGGCGTTAGCACGCGGAGCGAAATACCAGCTTGAAATGGGCGGGAAAAACCCGGTAATCGTTGCAGCGGATGCGGATCTTAACCTGGCTGTAGAAGCAGTCATTACAGGTGCGTTCCGTTCAACGGGGCAAAAATGTACCGCGACAAGCCGCGTCATCGTTGCAGCTGAAGTATATGAAGAGTTCAAGCAGCTGCTGGTGAAAGAAACGAAAGGCATTTCCATCGGGGATGGATTGGACAGCGGGACATGGATGGGACCATGTGCCAGCGAAAGTCAATTGAATACGGTTCTTTCCTATATCGAAAAAGGAGTGGAAGAAGGTGCTGCACTTCTAATTGGCGGGAAGCGTGCTGAAGAAGGCCCTCAGGCGAATGGCTTTTATGTAGAACCTACGATTTTTGATAATTGTACGTCAGATATGACAATTGTACAGGAAGAAATTTTTGGTCCGGTGATTGCCTTATTGAAAGCTGATTCAGTTGAAGAAGCTCTGCACCTTGCGAACAGCGTGGAATATGGCCTTAGTGCTTCAATTTTCACAGCCAATATCAAACATCTGCTTTCATTTGTTAATGATATGGAAGCGGGATTGATCAGGGTCAACGCCGAGAGCGCAGGCGTTGAATTACAGGCGCCATTTGGCGGCATGAAAAACTCCAGCTCCCACTCCAGGGAACAAGGAGAAGCCGCAAAAGAGTTTTTTACTTCCATTAAAACGGTGTTTGTCAAATAAGGGGAAAAAACAGTATTTTAACTGAAAATTACCGGCACGTGTATGTTTAGTGATGTCTGTTTGCTTTTTTAGAATGAAGGAGTGGTGAAGTGGATACGAAAACGCAACTGACGGAGGTACCGCTTTATATTAAGGTGAATGGGATCGACAATGTCGCCATCGTGGTTAATACGGGAGGCTTGGATCAAGGAACCGTATTCCCTTGTGGGCTTGAATTGAAAGAAAGAGTGCCACAAGGCCACAAAGTGGCTTTAATGGACATAGTCGAAAATGAAGCCATCATACGCTATGGGGAAGTTATCGGTTATGCGGCTAAATCAATCAGTAAGGGATGTTGGATTGACGAATCACTGGTGATACTTCCGTCTTCTCCGGATTTAAAGGAATTGCCGGTAGCAAATGATATTCCGAAAACTTTACCCCCGCTTGAAGGGTATACATTCCAAGGGTTCCGCAATGTAGATGGCAGTGTTGGAACCAAGAATATATTGGGCATTACAACAAGCGTCCAATGTGTAGTGGGCGTGCTGGATTTCGTCGTGAACCGGATAAAAAAAGAGCTACTCCCGAAGTATCCCAATGTTGATGATGTTTTCGCCATAAATCACAACTATGGGTGCGGAGTCGCTATCAATGCACCGGAAGCGGTCATTCCCATTCGCACGATACAGAACCTTGCGAAGCACCCGAATTTCGGCGGGGAAGCCTTGGTAGTTGGACTGGGGTGTGAAAAACTGTCTCCAATGAGAATAAATCCAAGCGGGGACGATTCAGATATCATTTCACTTCAGGATCAGCAGGGATTTGCGGGGATGGTCCAATCCATTATGGAAATGGCCGAGGAACGTTTAATCAAGTTGAACCGCCGGCAGCGGGAAACATTTCCGGTTTCCGAATTAGTCATCGGCACCCAGTGCGGAGGAAGTGATGCATTCTCTGGTGTCACAGCTAACCCTGCCGTAGGATATGCCACAGATCTGTTGGTCAGGGCAGGGGCAACCGTTCTATTTTCTGAAGTCACAGAAGTACGGGATGCGATTCATCTATTAACGCCTCGTGCAGTGAATGAAGAAGTGGGGAGAGCTTTAATAAAGGAAATGGATTGGTATGATAACTACCTTGCATTGGGTGATGCCGACCGAAGTGCCAATCCGTCGCCAGGAAACAAAAAGGGCGGGTTGGCCAATGTAGTGGAAAAATCATTAGGCTCCATTGCCAAGTCCGGAGGCAGCCCCATTTCAGGCGTTTTGGCTCCTGGTGAAAAAGCAACGGAAAAAGGGCTGATTTTTGCTGCTACACCAGCTAGTGACTTTGTTTGCGGAACGCTTCAGCTAGCTTCCGGCATGCACCTTCAAGTTTTTTCAACTGGAAGAGGCACACCTTATAATCTCGCTATGGCTTCCGTCATCAAAGTATCTACACGAAATACATTGACCGAGCAATGGAAAGATCTGATCGATATAAATGCTGGAACGATCGCTACTGGTGAAGCAACCATAGAGGAAGTCGGGTGGGAAATATTTCACCTTATTCTGGAAGTGGCCAGCGGTAAAAAGAAAACCTGGGCAGAGCATTGGGGCCTGCATAATGATTTGGCACTGTTCAATCCTGCGCCAATTACCTAATAGTGAATGAATTGAAGGACTTCCTTTTATAGGGGGTCCTTTTTTTGATGGTCCAATTTTTACAGTTGCATTATTTTTCCTCCAGAAAAGAGGACCGCCGGACTATTGGAAGAAGTTATTAATGAAGGAATGATTTACATCAGGGTGATACGGAAGTACATGATGAGGAGGGATACCATGGTCACATTCAGGAATGCGACGGCAAAAGACTTAAGTGAAATCGTACGGATGCTTGCGGATGATGCATTGGGGAGGGAGAGGGAGCGATATGAAAATCCGCTTCCTGAAAGCTATCTAAAAGCATTTGAATCCATTGATGCAGATGAAAATAATGAATTGATCGTTGCATGCCTTGGTGAGGAAATCGTTGGAGTGCAGCAAATCACGTTCACACCTTATATTACCCATCAAGGCGGCTGGAGAGCTACAATCGAAGGAGTTCGGACGGCATCTACAGAACGGGGGAAAGGCATTGGAAGCAAGTTGATTCAATATGCGATTGACCGTGCAAAGAAGCGGGGCTGCCATATCATTCAGCTCACGACTGATAAAAAGCGGGAAGAAGCGCTGCGATTTTATGAACGGTTAGGATTCAAGGCCACTCATGAAGGCATGAAAATGAAGCTTTAATTCACGGTCTTTTGTCCCCATTTTTTGTGCACGACAATTCGTCTGGCATTATATGTTAAAATTATGCATGAGCTATTAATAGATGTATATAGGCTTTATAAACTGATGAAAGGGGTGAGCTCGATGGAAAACGAAGCTTGTATTCAGAAGAGGTACGGTGTAATTAGTTTTACTTCATTCATCATTGGAATCATTTGCTTTTTTACTGTTTTTATTACACCTATCAGAATAGGAAATATCGAAAACTTGACTGGTGGTTATATCACATTTTTCCTTACGGTTGCCGGCATCGTCCTCTCTGTCATGGGAATTTTGAAGAAAACGGAGAAAAACATGATTTCCATCATCTCATTGGTTTTCTCCTCCTCATTCTTTATATTTTGGGTAATCATCATCACTTTGTTGTTAACGGGTGAAATAGAATGGCCACGCAGATCATATTAGCAGTTGCCTTGGTAGAGTTACTGAGTTTTGCTTGAAGATTGGTTGGATTGAACCAATTTAACCTTTCGTGATACTCAGCGGAGCTGCAAAACAGAATGGAGAATCATAGAATGAATGTCAAAGCGGAATTATATTGGTATGAATATTGGCAAGGGAAAGATGAAAAACCCCAGTCTGTCAGTGCATGGCAATTCGGGGCCGATCCCGATCATTTGGCTCAGTTAGTGATGGATGGGATAAAAACGGCTACATGCTCTGGGCATGTTTTTTACGGAGAGGAAAATGAACCACTACCATCCGTGGGTGATTACAGCATTATCTTAAGCAGTGAGGATTTGCCCTTAGCCATCATACAAACAATGAAAGTCGAAGTATTGCCCATGAATGAAGTGAGTGAAGAGTTTGCGATTGCAGAAGGGGAAGGCGATCGAACTTATACTTACTGGTGGGATGCTCATGAGGAATTTTTTAAAGAAGAACTGGACAAAATCGGCCACACCTTTAAAGAAGATATGCTGCTGGTGTGTGAGCGTTTTGAGTTGATACATGTAAAGTGAGTGTGGACGGCTCGGTCGGAGAGAGCAATAAGTGTTTTTGTTCAATGATTTGCTATAATAGGTCATTGGATTAAAAACCTTATAGAAAGATAGGTATTTGCATGAAAAAGAAACTGATATTCATTGGCTTGGGAATCCTGGTTGTTTTCCTGCTGATGCTTGGTACGTATAAATTAATGAATTCGAGAACCTATCAGGTGTTCGGTGGATTAACGGATAATGTCGAGACGAATGAAAAAGTGGTCGCTTTGACTTTTGATGATGGCCCATCGAAGAATGTAAGTGAGATTCTGCCGTTGTTGGCTAAATACGATGTGAAAGCTACATTCTTTCTGATCGGTAACGAAATCGAAAAGTACCCGGAGGAAGCTGGGAAAATAGCGGAAGCGGGACATCAGATTGGGAATCATACGTATTCGCACAGGCGGATGGTGTTTAAATCGCCTTCTTATATCAAGGAGGAAATCGAGAAAACGGATAAATTGATTCAGAACGCCGGATATAAGGGTGAAATTGATGTCCGGCCTCCAAACGGGAAAAAAATCATAGGTTTGCCTTATTATTTAAATAAAAATGATAGAGAGACCATTACCTGGGATCTGGAACCAGATAGCTATTACACTACCGCTTCTGACAAAGTGAAGTATGTGAAGGAAAATATAAAACCAGGTTCGATCATCCTGATGCATCCGATGTATGATGATACGGGTAAAGAGCTTCAAGCGATTGAAGGGATCTTACGAGAGTTAACGAACGAAGGGTATACGTTTGTGACGGTCAATGAACTTCAGGAAATGTAGTTTTTGGTCCAGACGATTTTCGAAGAATCGGGTTGCTGCGGCAGCCCTTTTTTATTTGATATAAAGAATAGTACAAAACATGGGCTGCATATTGTTTCTTAACGGAAGGTTGTTGTTAGGGCTTGAATTCGATTTTTCCTTAGTGGAAATAAAGCTATTAAAATGGGGCTGGTTACTTGTATCGGAATAAAAACACCGCTCTGATCATGATTTTGTGTTTCCTGTTATTCCTATTTCTTGTGGTGCTCATTTTTCGCCACATCACGGTATACTTCGTGTATAGCTCGGGCATAGGCCCGTTATTACTTATCGGGATAATGGTTTTGGCTATCGTTATGCTTTTTATCAGAGGGTATAAATAATCGAGTTTCTTCAATTTTTAGGTTTGTGCATTTTGAACGTTGTTTGGAAATTTAGAAACCCCTTTTGTCTAAAAACTGGAGGCTGCTGTGCAGCCTTTTTTTATGTGGAAAAAGTTCTCCGCATCGATAGACATAAAAAAATATAAAAATCAATAAAAAATTAACACTCCAACATTAGTAATATATGGTAAGATTTGAAATGGAATTATTTTCTTATAAATTTTATTCAGGGGTGATTAGTGCGTGGAGTTTTTTACTAAGTGGTCGTTTAAGAACAAGGCTGCCGTTTCATTGGTAACCATATTTATTTTGATGATAGGAGTTGTCAGTTATTTTAAACTGCCGATGGAGTTTTTACCATCTGCCGATAATCCACAAGTTACGATTATCACAATGGGGCAGGGCACCGATTCGAAAACGATGGAAGCACAAGTTACAGATCCGATTGAAAGGGCAGTTACGGGCATTAAAGGAAAGAGTTCCATATACTCCACCACTGGGGATGGTTTTTCTAAAGTAGATCTATTCTTTGAAGCCGGATCGGATATGAAACAAGCGAAACTGGATGTTCAGGAAGCTTTAGGCAGTGTGGCATTGCCGCAAAGCATGGCAAAGCCTACTGTTACACAGTTAAATACGTCAATGATTCCCATTTCATTTGTATCAGTTACTTTTAAGGATGGGGTAACAGCTGAAAATATAGACTTTGCCAAGAAAGAATTAGAGCCTTTGTATAAAGATATTAAAGGGGTTTCGGATGTACAGACATTCGGGGTTTCGCAATCCATTCTTTCAGTCAAAGTGGATAATGAAGAATTGGCTAAAAAGAAAGTCTCCATTCAAGATGTCATGAGCGTCCTTAACGGTCAGAATGCAGCTCTGGCCGTAGGCGAAAGAGTGATTGATGGGAAGGCAAGTAACATCAAGGTGATCGGTGATTTAACAAGTATTGAAAAATTAGAAGCGCTGAAGGTCACTCCTAATGTCGCACTTGGACAGATAGCAAAAGTTGAAGAAGCGAATGATGGCAACCTCATCAGTCGTTTTAATGGAAAGGAAAGCATTGATTTAAGCATTATCAAGGACAGTCAATCAAATGCTGTCTCAATCAGTAAAGAGGTTGAAAAAGTAGCGAAAGAAATTAATGAAAAGTATAGTGACCAGAAATCGACCATTTATTTATCTACAGCTGATATGGTGGAGACGTCCGTTCAGACGATGGTAAAAGAAGTTCTGCTGGGTGCGCTATTCGCTACGATTGTAATCATGGTCTTTTTACGGAATGTACGATCTACATTCATTACAATCGTATCCATACCGCTATCTCTTGGCTTTACGTTATTTTTGCTGTCATTGTCGGGAGTGACGCTGAATATTTTGACGCTGGGCGGTGTCGCTGTAGCGATCGGGCGCTTGGTGGACGATAGTATTGTCGTTATTGAAAACATTTTCCGGAAAATGCAGCAGGAGAAGATTTCAGTCGAAATGGTGATGGGTGCAACGAAAGAGGTGGGAGTGGCAATCACAGCTTCAACCCTTACGACTGTAGCCGTTTTCTTGCCGGTTGCTTTATTGAATGGAGGGCTTCAGGAGTTTCTTCTTCCTTTTGCTTTGACTGTCACTTATTCTTTGCTGGCTTCATTAATTGTGGCATTGACGGTTGTTCCGTTAATGAGCGCAGGATTGCTGAAAAGGACGGGGCTGCCAAAACATCGACCGGCCAAGCGTTTTACGAAGCTGGTTACTTGGTCACTAAACCATAAATGGGTTGTCCTGATTATTGCGATGCTGTTGTTTGTCGGTTCCATTGGTACATATTTTGCCATGCCAAAAGGGGCGATTGATAATTCTTCAGCAGACTATGTCTCCGTGACATTAACTTATCCAAATGATCAGCCCTATGAGAAAGTAAAGGAAAAAGCGATTGAACTCGAAGAAACGATGCAGGGTATGAGTGAAGTGGATAATATTTTCATGCAATTAGGAAACTCGCCCGAGACAGCACAATATGGCGAAGTCGCATCACCTACAGAAGCGATTTTCGGCATCCTGGTAAAGGATAAAGCAAATGTAGATGCAATCCTGAAAAAAATGGAAAAGGAACAAGAAAACTATCCTGATGCGAAGCTTACGGCCCAGGCCTCTTCCTTTATGATGGGAGCATCAAAGACGAACATTACGATAGATGTGATCGGCAGAAATGCTGAAGATTTGGAACGGACGGCCAATAATGTCAAAGAAAGAATTCAGGACATTAAAGGAATCGAAGAGGTTACAACGAACCAGGATGAAAAGAAAACCATTTATTCATTCACGGTAGATCCGGCTAAAGGCAATACAGAACAAATCGGCCAACAATTAGGTATCATGCTTAATAAAACGCCTATCGGCCATATAACTTTACAGGATAAGCAAACTCCTGTCGTCCTTGAACCAATCTTGGATCCTAAAAAACCAGAGGATTTAAAAAGCATTCCGATCATGACAGACGGGGGTCTAGCCCCAGTGTCAAAAGTTGCTTCTTTAAAGAGCGAAGAGAGCGCAACAACGCAGTTCCATAAAGATGGAGAAACATATCTCCAATTAACGGCAACGGTCGATCCGGCTAAGCTGTCCGATATTGCAAGCAAAATAAATCTCGAGATATTTGGAGATAAAGAGAACAAAGGCCTTGATATTCCGGATGATGTAGAGATTTTAGTCGGCGGAGCCAGTGCTCAGCAGACAGATGATTTTTCCGATTTATTCCTTACGATGTTAATATCGATCGGCATTGTCTTTTTAATCATGGTTATAACCTTTAAATCGATCAAAGCACCGATTGCCATTCTATTCTCCTTGCCATTCGCTGCCATTGGAGCGGTATTAGGATTGGTCATCAGTCGAATTCCAGTTGATATTACAGCACTGCTCGGTGCTCTCATGTTAATAGGAATTGTTGTGACAAACGCGATTGTGCTTCTGGATCGAGTCAAACAAAACGAAGAAAAAATGATCATCCGTGAAGCGATCGTCGAAGCGACAGCCACAAGATTCCGTCCAATCATAATGACGGCTGTAGCAACGATTTGTGCCATGCTGCCGCTTTTATATAAAAAGGCGGAAACAGGAAGCTTGGTTTCACAAAGCTTGGCGATCGTTGTCATTGGCGGGCTAGCTGTTTCCACACTGCTCACACTGATCGTCATTCCATGTATATACGAATTGCTGTACTATAAAAAATCGAAAAAACAGAGAAGGAAAAAGAGAGAACCCGTTAACGAACAAATCGAGATGTAAGGATATAATATAAAAAAGTTTGTAGAGAAAGCGACATTTTCTTTACAAACTTTTTTTCTTTAAAAAATAATGGTTGACTTTCCTCCAACCTGTAACTAAAATGATTACAGCAGGTTGTGAACAATCGCAGGAAGCAATCGACTGTACAGTTACTGAATGCCATGTAATTATATTGATTTTTTTTGCTCCGCGTTGTAACTAGTTTGGTTACAAGTTTAACTGATATTGAAAAGTGAGGGAATATATGATGACAGTGAAAATTAAAGCATATTCTGATTTTATTTGTCCATTTTGTTTTTTAGGTAAAGGGCCTTTGGACGAAATCGTGAAGGAAAAGGATGTAGAAGTGGAATGGATGCCATTTGAATTGCGTCCGAGTCCATATACGAAAATTGATCCATGGAAGGAACCCGATAAGTTGAATTCATGGGACTCTTACATTCTTCCTGTTGCGAAAAAGCTAGGGGTTGATATGCGTTTACCCCGTGTCTCCCCGCATCCATATACACATTTGGCATTCGAAGGCTGCCATTTTGCAAAGGAGCACGGAAAAGGGAACGAATTCCACAACAGAGTATTTACCGCGTTTTTTCAAGAGGAACAAAATATTGAAGATATTGAAGTGTTGACAAAATTAGCGGGTGAAGTTGAGCTCCCTATAGATGCCTTTAGAGAAGCGTTAGTGTCCCGAAAGTATCGGGAAATGCACCAGCAAGCACTCAAACATGCTTATGAAGAAGCAGATATCAGGGCTGTCCCGACGTTCATTATTGGTGATGAAGTCATTCAAGGACTAGCCAGTAAAGAAAGGCTAGCGCAAGTCATTGAGAAGGAAGAAGCAAAAAATAAACGGAATGAATTTGATGGCTTGCAATGTGATGGTAGGGGGAATTGCTAATAACGTTTTTACTGTCAGGGAAATGAGAATTTACAACAGTAAGGTCATTTCAAGCTACTTAAAATAGGGCTTGATTAGAATACTTACAGAAGAACCCCTTTTATCAAACAATAAAACCTTTTCTTTTACTGTTTTATAAAAGGGGTATTTTAATGTAATTCTAGTTGAATTGTAGTAATAATATTAGAATCATCAACCCATATATAAGCATTTTTACACTTATGAGTGAAATATCTAATGGCAAAAGTATCTTTTAAATAATCTTTTAAAGTCCAATTGTATAAGGAGAGCGAGATTATTGGCCCTTTTGATGTGTTTTTTAAATAAGCTAACACCTTATCGAACTCCATATCTTCGTATTTCTCGATAAATTCAGGTATTATCTTGTATGATTTTTGTGGTTTCCATTCATATTGTGATTTGCTAATTGTCCCATATAGATTTTTTATTATTGGATTTATGTGACTCGACCTGATCAAGGAGAGAGATTCTTGATTCGGATTATTTAACATTATTTCTGATGGTACTTCGTTTTCTAATAAAATCTTGGTGTTGTCAAAATGCATAATAATTTCTTCGATGACTTGATTATCAATTCTATCGACAAATAACGAAGTAACACTATTTTCATCTTGGCAACCCAACAGTAAAAAGAATTGAGTTAATAGTGAATATTTTTTTTCGGAATTTGAATTAGGGGTAAATTCCCTGATCTTGAAGTCTGAAAAACTGTCTGTATTGTTTTCGAACTGATTATTAGCTTCACAAGGTTTCAACCATTCCATTAGTAGCCCACCTAGTATGTTTTTTATTGGCTCTTTTCGTAAAGATTGTTGTTTTTAAAACGACTCTATTTAAGGTTGATTGGAGCGGAAGTGCGAGACTCCTGCGGGAGCAGCGGGACAGGTGAGACCCCACAGGCGTTTACGCCGAGGAGGCTCACCGCCCGCACCAAGGAAAGCGAGCATCTGGAGGGGAAATCAACCACACCGCACTACTTGGTAAATAGCAACAGAGTATGCGAAAACAGCCTTTTTATTTAACCTCAAAATAACTAAAACCTTGTTAAATTATTACATAGTGTATCATGATTTTTTGTGAAAATATAGGCTTTTTTACCTAAATATTTTAGTTTTTTACTTAATTTTTAGGACATTTATATTATTTTTAAGATGAAGAGGGACTGCTTAATATAATTAACGGAGGTAAATAATTGACATTGAGAATCATTTTCATTTATAGTGAAGTGTGTAATGAAATTAATTCTCAATTAGGAAGGTGATATAGATGAAGGTATTCATTGGTTATGTCAGTTTATCCGGGAATACCGAGAAAATGGCTATAAACATAAAGAATAGAATGAAGGCTGTCGGCTGTGAAGTATATATGGAAAGATTGGACACTGTTGAAGTTGATGCTTTAAAGGATTTTGATTTGGCCTTTATCGGTTTATATACATGGAATCTTGAAGATGTACCGTATGAAGCAAACGAGTTTTATGAAGAAATTGATCAAGTGGACTTTACTGGAATGAAAGTTGCATTCTTTGGTGCCGGCGACCTGACCCATTCGAAACCCTGCGCCGCGATAGATATCCTATCCATGAAGCAATTTGGATTTGATGTATATGATCAAGTGTTGAAAATACACCATGAAAGCAATACATACGAACAACTTATCAAATGCGAAGACTTTGCAGAGCATGCCCTTATATGGGGAAGCAATAGGAAGAAGTGGAGATTCTTCATGTGGGATCGGATGCAAGGCAGCCACAAATACCAAAAGTCTGTATTTTTGTTAAGGAGGGTCCTTGATGATTACCCAATTAAGTGCAAAGGGAGAAGCAAAAAAAGAGGAACTTATACAAGAACTTCTGAAATTCGGGATTTTTAAAAAATATAATAAACAACTATATGAGCTTCCAATCGTAGTTTTACAGAAGGAATTCAATCACTTGAGAGGTGAATAAAAAATGTCTAGGAGAAGGAAATCTTATACTCAACTGCTAAAAGAAAACCGCGAGCTTCTGTTGCATGACAAAATCGAAGTGGAACGCATCTATACAAAAATCGATCAAAAAGCCATCAATGAAAAAAAGGGCGGTAAGCAAGTACAATCATGACAGTTTAAAATTTGAACGTTGATTTCCGATCCAGGCGCTCGCTTTCCGCGGGCGATTAGGGAGCCTCCTCGGCGCGCCTGCGGGGTCTCCCATGCCACGCTTTTCCCGCAGGAGTCTCGAACATCCGTTCTAATCAACTTTGTGTTTTAAAAGAAAAAACGGCTGGCTCGTCTTATTCCAAACCCTATTTAAGACAAAGTTATCCTTCATGTTTTTTTCCTGTCATCCTTAATGGATGGAAGAAATATGCGACACTCCTGCCGAAAAACTGGCTAGCCGAGACCCCGGAAACGCTTGCGTCTGGGAGGCTTGGCAGGCAGTCGAAAGGGAGCGGATTTCTGAAATCAGCTGGAACGTTTGTTAGAGAACCGGAAGGACTGGTGGAGCGCTTAGAAGTGAAAATGCCGGTATGATTTTTTTATTCAAAAAAAACGGGACTTCCATCATATACTGGCTTTTGGAAATGCCACGGTGAATCGTATTTACCATTTTTTATAATTAAAGTAATAAAACACCAATAAAATAACTCCTTGCGTTATAATGAATGGGCTCCAAGGGAAGTGTCAGAGACCTGCAGGAGTGATCATTTGAATGGAGGTTATATGTGTTGAAGAAAAAATTATTGGTCATGATTCCAACAGTTGCCTTGATGTTGGCCCCTTTAGGAACGGGGACTTCAAATACCGAAGCGGCATCAAAGGGAAGTCAAATCCAGAAAATCGAAACGAAGGCGGAAACGCGCCCGACCCTCAAGAAAGGCTCACGTTCAAGTTATGTAAGAGACTTACAGCAAAGCCTTAAAGATGTTAAATATCATGTAGGTGTTGATGGGATTTTCGGTACCCAAACACAAAATGTGGTAAGGGAGTTCCAAGTGGATCATAACTTAGCTTCAGATGGTATCGTCGGACCGAAGACATGGGCTGCTTTAGATGAAAATAAGGTGGAAAGAAGACAGTTCACGGAGAAAGACGCGATCGCGTTAGGGAAGAAGAAGCTTGGCAGCAACATCGTATTCAGCGGTGATGGCAGATTGCTGAAAGATGGCAAGGGAAAATCATATTATAACTTTAAAGCAGCTAATAAAGATTGGATCGATCAAGGCGGTACAGGAACGATTGGGTGGTTCCACATTTATAAAGATGGCCGTGTAGTGGAACAATAAAGGATATATATGCAAAAATGGGTTCTCACTTTTAGTGGGATTTTTTTATGTGAAGCATCAAGAAGACTAAATGCATCTATTTTTGGCTATAAATAACAAGTAAATACAGATATAATAGTAAATGGACAGCAATTTGGTATAGTGGGCAGCGGTCACTCCTTTTCAGAAAGGGGGTGTCGCTGGTGATTTCTATTATGGACGGACTGATGCTAATGATTTCATTTGCCTCTTTAATCGTCGCAGTAATCGCGGTTACATTAAAAAAGTAACCCCCTCCATACCATCCGGCCAGATGTATGTAGGAAAAGGGTTACTTTCATGATCGAGTAGCAACTGACTTACCACAGAAAGCCGCTGCTCTTTATGCAGTTTGCTGTTCATTGAGACGCTGGTTTAACCAGTGTCTTTTTTTTATATTTATTATTATATCCTCATTTTCCCTATACATTCAACTAAAAAACCTGGATGAAATCTTGAATAAAAGTAAAATCAATTAGATTTTCGTTAATTTCCCGCCGTTTTCCAGTTTGAATAATTTCATTCCTTTATAAGATACAATCGAAGGAATCATACAAAGCAAGGCCATCGGTAAACAATAAAGAAGATAGAAGTGCCCTCCGTTTTCCAGCGAGGGAATAAAGGCTAAAGCAACTAAAAGTAAAGTGAAAAAAATGATCGCGAAAATCCCGAAAGATTGATGATAGAATGCGTGAATTTCCCTTCTTCGTTCCTCTTGGTTGGGTAAGGTCTTAACTGCTTTGTGCGTTCGAAGGAATAGGTACAAGGAGAACATTAGAAATAAAGCGGAAAATGGTAAAGCGATCGCAAATAATGAAACGTCAAGAATGGAAAGATAAAAGCTGGATAAAAAGAAAACTTCTGATACCCCTAATGCAAAACAATAATTGAAGATACTTATTCTATCAGGTTGTTTAAGCATGAAATCCCTCCTTCTATATCATATTATGCAACTGCTTTCATGTTCACCACTTTGTCACATTTAAAAAGAAAAAAAGTGCACCAAGAATCAAGCAAAGTGGGTCAGTGGCATCGCTCGCTAATTAGTCAGAATTATCAAGTATGCAGATGTTGAATAGAGTCTTTGCATTTTACGAATAGTAATAAAATATCGCTTAAAGGGGGGGGGGTGCTCAATGACTGTAAAAACGGCAATTAAGGGATTATTGCTTGTTCTTCTATTATATTTCCTTTATGTAGTTGTGACGGCTGTTGTTCTTTTCCCCAAAGCAGAAAAAGAAGAAGACAGGCCGATTAAACAGGTAAGTGAATATATGGGAGAGAAGGAAACCACCGTGGATCGTGTCCTGCTTTTCGAAGACGGTTATGAGTCTGGCCTCGCAAGAATGCGAATGATCCAGGAAGCAAAGCATTCAATCGATATCGCCTACTATGCTTTTGGAAAAGGTGAATCAACCGAGCTTTTTCTTGGAGCCTTGATTGATGCGGCTGACAGAGGTGTCAAAGTCCGAATCCTTCTGGATGGAATGGCTCATGGGCTTAGAGGTCAATTAAGCGGTGCCCGGTATGCATTGGCTTCACATGAAAACATTGAATTAAGATACTATGAAACCTTTAAGCCATTTAAGCCGTGGACCTGGCATAATCGCCTTCATGACAAGATCATCACGGTAGATGGAAAGCTAGGCATCATCGGAGGGAGGAATATTGCCGATAAGTACTTAGCAAGCAAGCCGCCGAGGAATTTTGTCTATGACAGGGATGTACTCATTTTCAATGCTAAAGAGGAGAAAGATAGTGTAATCGTTGAAATGAAGGACTATTTGAATGAATTATGGACCCATCCGTTTACGAGCGATGTTTTTTCGGACCTGTCAAAAAGGCAAATGGAAAAAGGAAAACGCGAAAGAAATGCATTAGTGAAAAAATACAGCAAAGCTTTGCGCACTGAAACCGATTTCGTGAAACCAGTCGTCGATTGGAGCAAGGCTACAACACCTACTAAAAAAGTGTCCTTCATTCATAATCCAATCGAACGTTTCAATAAATACCCTTTTGTGTGGAGCTCTTTATTGGATATTGCGGCGAATGCCAATCAATCGGTATTTATTCAAAGTCCCTATATTGTTCCTGCGGATGCCTTGAAGGAATATGTACCGAAAAAGATGGATTCAAAGGCTGATTGGACGATACTTACCAACTCGACGGCATCAACCCCGAATGTGATCGCTTTTTCCGGATACTTGGCGCTTAGGGATAGTATCGTTGAAACGGGGGCAAGGCTTTATGAATATTCAAAGCCTTATTCTTTGCATGGTAAATCGGTTGTCTATGATCAACGATTAAGTGCAGTGGGTTCCTACAATTTGGATTCTCGATCTGCCTTTTTAAATACAGAATCGGTGGTGGTCATCGATAGTGAAGCATTTGCAGCGCAGTTGACAGGAGCCATCGAGTTGAAAATGTCGAATAGTACACTCATTGCGGACAATAAAAAATATATAGAAACACCTGAAGATCAGAAAAAGGAAGAGTCTTTTTTTAAAGCTACCTTTTTAAATGCCCTATCGAAAATTACGGTATATTTCAATAGGTTCATTTGAAACAAAAAGACAGCAATCTCAGTGATTGTTGTCTTTTTATCCTTTTGCGGAGATTATCTTATGAATACATATGTAATTTGCTATACTTGAGCAAGCTAACTACAACAATTAAGGAGAACGGAAACATGCAAACATTACAACACCTATCGAAACATATTGCCTACCTGCCGCCAGTTCAGGAAACGGATCGCCCGGTTCTTGCCGCCGTGACGGGAAACAAGAAAACGCTCATCATCGATGCCGGTAACTCTGTCAGGCATGCACAGCTTTTTGAGGACGAATTGCACCGGAATGATATAAGCGGGAATCTCCTCGTGCTTACCCATTCCCACTGGGACCATGTATTCGGGCTGGAGAATATGAGGATTCCGGTGATTTGTCAGGAAAAAACATACAAGAGCATTAAAGATATGCAGCAGCTTTCATGGGAAGATCAGGCCCTTGATCAACGGGTCGAAGAAGGGACGGAGATTCCCTTTTGTGCCGATGCAATCAAATTGGAACATGGGACGAATAGAGAGATTTCCCTTCCCCTGCCCGATATCATCTTTGAAAAAACGATGACGATCGATCTCGGCGATATAACCTGTGTCATCGAACATGTCGGCGGCGACCATGCCAATGATTCCTGCATCATTTATATACAGGAGGAAAAGACCTTATTTTTGGGAGACTGCCTGTATGCCAATCTTTATGCGGAAAAATGGAACTATACGGCTGAACAGGCTTTACTGCTTCTTAAGAAAATAGAAGCCTATGATGCCGAAACCTATATACTTTCCCATCATGATCAGCCTCGCACGAAACTGGAGATGGAGGCGGAGCTTAAGCTAATGAAAGAATGTGCCAGAGCGGTGGTCGAACATCGGGGAAACCGGGCTTTAATGGAGCAGGAATTGGCTAAAGAATTAAAGCGGGGTTTAACTGAGGACGAGCTCGAAACGATTGGATTTTTCGTGAATGGGTATGTTGAGTGACTGAACTCTAAAGTGGGGTAGGAGCTCGGCATTATTGAGCTCATACCCAGGCCGATAAAAAAGAGATAATAAACGTTATTAGTGCTGAAAGGGTGAGAACTGATAGGATGCCTGATATGATTTTCCCTGCTTTTGCTCCTCTATTATCAGGATATATATGACCAATAATAAAGGAGGGGATGAAATATATAGTCGAATAGAACACTGTATAATGAATACCTGAATCTCCATTTGACCAGGAGCTAAGTCCGATAGTATGTAAAATATGATCTCCCATGCAAGATTTATCGCCAAATTCAAACGTAAACAATATTCCCAATAAACATAGCACGAAAGAAAGCGAACCTAATCCGATATCTTTTGTTTTCTTAACTTCAATGGTTGCCATGTTCTTTTTCCTCCTTGTATCAAAAACCAAATTATGGTTTTTTTGTAACATAACTCAGCAAGTACTTAAATCCCTACACCTGACCGGAACCCCGATATATTAAAACTGCACCTCCAATGTCTAACAATTAGGGTGCAGTTCAAATTAATTATGAGCTTTTTCTAGAGCTAGTTTTATCCCGAAACCAATCAAGACTGTCCCGGTTATTCCCTCGAATATCGCTTGGGTTCTAGGCTTTTTCATAAAAGCACTGATCTGGTTCAGCAGATAGATATAAAATACAAACCACAACGCAGTTAAAACGGTATACGTCATGCCCATGATCAGGAACGGTAAAAACGTATCATTCCCCGGATTCACGAACTGAGGCAAAAACGTTAAAAAGAAGACGGCCACTTTAGGGTTCAGCAGATTGGTAAGGAACCCTTGCTTAAAGCATGACTGGTTTTCGTACTTACTTTTGACCGTCGTTTCCGCCGCTGCGGCCACTTGCTTATTCCTTAATCCCCATAGTGTCTTGAAGCCTAGATATACCAAGTAAACGGCACCGGCATATTTGAAGATGGAAAATAATAAAGCGGATTTCACAATGATCGCTGAAAGTCCGAACACGGCAGCAGATGTATGGATGAGCAGGGCACAGCATGTGCCGAACATCGTTTTAAAACCTCCCGATGTCCCCACGGTAACGGTATTCCTTGTGGCTATTGCTGTATCTGGACCGGGTAAGATGATGAGAAGGATGCACATGATGATGAATAAATAAAAGTTTTCCATATTCGGACCTCCACTCTTAGTGATGAATTCTGAAAATTATAACATAGATGCACGTGGTTTAGGGAGATAAATTTGATAGCTAATGATTACAACAAAAAACAAGCCAAATCAGTTTTTGATCTGGCTCGTTTTTTTGAAAACATTTTGTTTAGGGCTTTTTCAACACAGCACGTACCGGACTTCCATCTGCTTCAACTAAAGGAAGAGGGAGGGCTGCCAACTCATAATTACCCGGTTCGATGCCGTCTAATACAAGTCCTTCCAAAATGTGAATGCCATGATCGGCAAGTTCATGGTGGGCAGACAGCTCTTTACTATCCAGTGGATCTACTGATGGTAAATCAAGTCCAATTAGACGGACGCCGTGTTCTGAAAGATATGCCGCTAATTCTGGCTGGATATGTGGAATGGTTTGTGGAAACACACTTCGATCCTTCCATGCATCCGTGCGAATTAACAGACGGGTAACGCCTTGTAGAGCTAAATGGGATAATTCATCGACTCCGATGCTTGTCTTGTTTGGTAAATGGATAACTTGGGCATTTCCCATATATAAGTCGAGATCCAAATCTATCACTCTTTTTCCATCATCATCAAAATGAAAAGGTGCATCAATGTGGGTACCGGTATGGATACTCATATTGATTTGACCTACATTGACAGATCCGCTCTGTTCTTTACTCCAATTGACTTTATAAGAGAAAGGTGTATCTCCAGGCCAGACTGCAACGTTATCATCCAGACGTTGTGAAATATCAATCCATGTCCCCATGCATTTACCTCCGTCTCTACTGGCTGTTTTTGTATATCTTATAGCTTCGTTCTTAGACTCCATAGCTCTGGGAAAAAGTGTTGATCCAGTGCTCTTTTTAAATACGTTACACCTGATGATCCGCCCGTTCCTTGTTTATTACCAATAATCCTTTCCACTGTGGTCATATGATTAAAACGCCATAATTGCTGTTGATGGCCGATGTCCACTAACTTCTCGCCCAGCTCATATAAGTCCCAATATTGCTCAACATCGCGGTAAACTGTCAGCCATGCCTCTTCTACACTGGCATTTGGTTCATATCTTTGGGACCAATCCCTGCTGAGGGCTTCTTGATCAATAGGTAATCCGCGTGCCACAAGAGCATTGATCGCCGCGTCATATATACTTGGCTCATGAAGGGCCTGCTGCATTTGCTCGTATAAATCCGTTTGGTGCTGATAGACGGATAGCGTATGGACATTCTTGTTTCCTAATGCAAATTCAATCAAACGATTCTGGTAAGATTGGAATCCGGAAGATTGTCCCAGTTTATCCCTGAACTCCATATATTCAGCCGGTGTTAAAGTTGAAAGGACATTCCATGACTGGATCAATTGCTGCTGAATCCTCGAAACGCGAGACAGCATTTTAAACGAAGGTTCCAACTTGTTTTGGCGGATGGACTCAGTTGCTGCTGTCAATTCATGTAAAATGAGCTTCATCCATAGCTCACTCGCTTGATGGATAACGATAAATAGCATTTCATCATGATGATCGGAGCATCTATGCTGACTGGTTAAAATCTTATCAAGGTGGAGGTAATCCCCGTAAGACATCGATTTTTGAAAGTCGGTTTGAATTTCTTTCTCTAAACCCGTTATTGTTTGTTCATTTTTATCTGTATTCTTCATTCCGCAATCTCCTCACTTTTCGGAAAAAACTATTTATTCCGCTATTCTATTCTATCTTCTTTTCCAGAGATTCTTCCATTACATTATGGTTAATATTTCTTCTTTTTGAAATAAAATAAGCAACAGCTAAAAAAAGTAACCAAGGAATCCCGAATTGAAGCATGATTTTGAAATCCGTAAACCATGACGTAATCATCAAACTGAATAGAAGAACGGCTCCTAGTATCGTTAAATAGGGGAAACCGATCATCCTAACAGGTAATTTGCGTCCGCCGGTTTTCTCCCATTTCACCCTGAAAAACAAATGGGAAATGAAGATCATGAGCCATGTGAACATGGCACCGAACATGGAAATTCCCATCATGAAAGCATAGGATGAACCAGGAAGTAACGCATGAACGCCTGCAGCGATGAAAATCCCCGTTGAAGAGACAGCAAGGGCTTTCGTAGGAACACCGCTTTTGTTTAACTTTCCTAAAAAGGTAGGTGCATGTTTTCCGCGTGCCAATGAAAACATCATCCGTGTTGAAGCATAGAGCTGAGCGTTCATGGCAGATATGGCAGCCGTTAGAATAATAAAGTTCATGATCCCGGATGCACCTGGAATGTTCAGGATTTCCATCACTTTTACGAATGGGCTTACCTCGATCCCGGCCGTTTTCCAAGGAACGATCATCAGCATGATGCCGATTGTCAGCACATAGAAAGTGGATAAACGGAACACAGTCGCTTTTAATGCTTTTGGGACGGCGGCATCCGGATCTTTTGCCTCCCCTGATGTAACCGCTATCAATTCAGTTCCAAGAAAGCTGAATAAAGAAATAAATACGGCTATCCACATCCCCTTCAAACCAAATGGGAAAAAACCGCCTTCATTCACGAAGTTTTCCGGTCCTATATGCGGCTGTTCGGATGAACTGAACAGTACATAGGCTCCAAGTAGGATAAAACCAACAATGGCACTTATTTTAATAAAGGAGAACCAATACTCAAATGTCGCGAATGTATTCACGCTGGTAGCATTTACATAAATCAAGACACCTGCAAACAACAATATCCATACGATTCCCGGCACGTTCGGAAACCAATAATTCATATATACGCTGACTGCACTTACTTCAACCCCAACAGCCAAAACATTGCCAATCCAATAGGAATAGCGGACAAGATAGCCTGCCATTGGACTCATGTACTTTTCCGCAATGGCCCCAAAAGATCCGGAAGTAGGGTGGGCAACCGTCATTTCGGCTAAACAGCCCATCAATAGTAAGACAATGAACGCCCCAAGAGCATAGCTGAGCAATACACTTGGCCCTGCCGCTTGAATCGCAAGTCCGCTGCCAAGAAATAGCCCCGTCCCGATGGCACACCCCATCGCGATCATGGAGAGCTGACTTGTTTTCAGCTCTCGCTTTAATCCTTTTTCTGGCTCATCTTTAAAGTTCAATTGAGTATTGTTTTTCTCCATAGTTCATCTCCTTTTTATCAAAAAGATTTTATCCTGCCCTAATTAATCAACCATTTGAGGGATGAGCCCCATCTGCGGAACTCCGGGTTATGCGACCACTTCACGCTCATTCTTGTATTTTTCATATTGTTTTTCTGACATGATTTTCTTGAGTATTTGTACAACTTCCCAAACTTCCGCATAAGAAGTATAGAGTGCAACCGGGGCGAGGCGAATGATGTTAGGTGCACGGAAATCGGGAATGACACCGTTCTCTTTCAATGCCTTGCATATCCGTGCAGCTTCTTTATGCTCAAGGCTTACATGACCTCCGCGGCGGATGTCTTCTCTGGGAGTTCCAATGAAAAATCCCATGTCTTCCAATTCGAATTCGACTAAATCCATTAAATATTGATTGATTTTCAAGGATTTTTCACGAATATTTTCAATTCCAGCTTCTATGAAAATGTCCAAAGACCCAATCAAAGGTGCACAACTTAACACATGCGGCGTGCCAATTTGATACGCTCCTGCTGATTCAGCTGGTGTTAAAGTATGTTCCATATCGAATTGTTTATCTTTTTTGGAGCCGAACCATCCAGCCAATCCAGGCATCGTCCCAAAATGTTTTCGATTTACATATAAACCGCCAACACCGCCAGGACCGCCATTTAAATGTTTATAATTACACCAATACGCAAAATCCACATCCCATTCGCTGAATGAATGCGGGATGGCACCGATGGAATGACATCCGTCAAATCCGATTACAATGCCTCTTTTATGAGCTTCATCAGTCAATCGTTTCATATCCAGTATTTGACCGCTGCGATACAGGACCGTTGGCAAGATGATCAAAGCGATGTCATCGGTCATTGCTTCGATGATGTCATCTTCTTCAAGAAATCGGCCATCACGGCTTTTCACGCGGATGAGATCGGTTTCCGGATCGTATCCATGTGTACGCAGCTGACTTTGAAGAGCATAAATATCAGTCGGGAAGGTTAATTCATCAGCCAAAATCTTTCTGCGCATTCCTTCAGGCTTATAAAATGTAGCTACAAGCTGATGCAGATTTACAGTTGTGGAGCCGGTTACTATAACTTCCTCGGGAGAAGCTCCGACCAATTGGGACATCTTCGCGCCCAATTTCTCAGCCATGAAAAACCATGGGTGATTCCCTTGCGTCCATCCATCAATCCCATGCTCTTTCCAATCTTCCAAAGACTCCAGAAGTGTGCGTTCAGCCCTTTTCGAAAGAAGCCCCAATGAGTTTCCATCCATATAGATGGAATCCGGCTTTAAATAAAACTCTTCTCGAAAACCTTTAAGCGTATCATTTTCATCCATTTGTTTAGCGTGATCCAATGTATATTCAGAAACCATAATCATCCTCCTATATTAGTTTTTTTAAAATTCTAGGAGAATCGTACCAAAGAATATGACACGGTGTCAATAAGTTAATTCAGAAAATTATAAACATTCAAGCTGGCATTCCAACAAATGTTTTTTATTTTATGGAAATCCTTTATGCTAGAAGATAAAGGGAGGAATAAGCATGGAGAATGGCAAAACAGGGGATAAACGGCATTTACGCTCGATCATGACACGACAAAAGCTATTGGAAGCTGCAAAGGAAATATTTCTTGAAGAAGGTTATCAAGCTGCGCTTATTTCCCAAATGATCAAAAGAGCAAACATCGGATACGGGACGGCCTATGTTCATTTTAAAGGGAAAGAGGATCTGTTAATTGTATTAATGGAAAATGTAATGGAGCAATTCTATGAAATTGCCGAGACCTCTTTCTTTCCAAAATCAAAAGACGAAGCAAAACATATCATCAACAGACAAGCTAATGCATTTTTGAAAATGGCAGAAGCTGAACGTAACATGATGCAGGTCTTCGAACAGGCCATTGGGATATCAACCATTATTTCAGATAAATGGAAAGCGATCCGCATGAAGTTCATTCAGCGAATCTCAAAAGATGTGGCCTATGCACAGCAAAATGGACTGGCTAGAGCTGAACTAAACCATGAGCTTGTCGCAAGAGGATGGTTTTTCACAAACGAAATGTATCTATGGGAAATCGTGCGAAACGAACATCAAAGTTCAGTAGAAGAAATCGCTCAAACCATCACCTCAGTCTACGTCGAAGGCTTATATGTGTAATGATGATGGCAGCTAACCAATCTTCCGATTATATACAATCGGAAGATTTTTTTATTTTCAAAACTCACGAGTAAACTGCTCAAACTCACGAGTAAATAGCGCAAATTCACGAGTAAACTGCCCAAACTCACGAGTAAAGCGGCATAATTCACGAGTAAACTGCCCAAACTCACGAGTAAATAGCGGAAACTCGGGAGTATATCCTCAAACTCTGGTATATATCGCTCAAATTCACCTATATATCACTCAAACCCATGAATATATCGCTCAAACTTACAAGTAAGGGGCAAATTCCCGAGTGAAATACCCTCCTCATTAGCATCGGACTTATAGCGTCTACGCCTTAGGTCTTACTAGAAAATATAGCTAAGGCTCATTATACGAACCTGTAAAAGTAGATAAGATATAAACATAGAAAGGAGGACGAAAACAATGAAGAAATTTGGTTTATTTATTGTAGGACTGATCGCACTTTTCCTGTTGCTGGCGAACGTTGGTCCACTGATCAGTCTGGCGATTTGCTTGGCGATCCTATACTTTGGGTTCAAGCAGTTCATGAAGTCCGAATCGACAGGGGCGAAGATTGCGTGGGGATCAGTCTCCATTATCGTGCTGATCGTTTCTATTTCCCATATCCCGGCAATATTGGGACTGGTGGCAGCTTATGTTCTTTACCTGGTTTATAAAAAATGGAATGAAAATGATGAAAGTGCTTCATCGAAAGAAAGTGACCCATTCTCAAATTTTGAAAGAGAGTGGAAAGAGTTGAATAAGAACTAATAGAAGGGATGTAATTGGAATGGGTAATTTATTTTCAAGAATGAAACAAACGATTTCGGCTGATTTTCACGATCTGTTGGATAAAAAGGAGCAAAAAAATCCAATTGGGATGTTAAATCAATATTTGCGTCAATGTGAGCAGGAGACGGAAAAGGTCGGTAAGTTGCTTGAACGTCAGTATCTTCTGAAAGAAGAGTTTACGCGTGAATATAATCAAGCGCAAAATCTGGCTGAAAAACGTAAGCATCAGGCTGAGATTGCCAAGCAGTCGGGAGAGACCGATTTGATGGAGTTTGCTGTCAAGGAAAGCCTGCACTATGAAGAGCGTGCGCAAAGTTTGAAAGAGGCGCATAAAAGTGCAGAGGTACAGTTGGCTGAGCTGGAGCGGAAATATGAAGAAATGAAACATAAGCTGAAGGATATGCATCTAAAGCGGTTGGAACTGATGGGCAGGGAAAATATTGCCCGGGCAAACAACCGGATCAATCGGGTTTTGGACGGAGGCAGTTCCGAAGCTAAACCGGTAGCGATGTTTGAAGAAATGGAGCATTATATCGATCGCATCGAGCACCAGGTCCATACAGATTATAATCGGCATACGATCGATGCCAGGATTGTTCAGCTTGAAAAAGAATTGGAACAGAAAGAAGCGTAAAGTTTTTTTATGGAATCTCTGTCATCCCCTCGCCTTTTGGAATGGAGGGCGGGGGAAAACAGGCTGTCAGAACGTGACAATTTCATGGTATTCTTAAAAGGCACGGGTTTCTGTGCCTTTTAAGAATATCGTGATCATATAAAGGGGAGGCGAACCGATGTTGAACAAGATGAAGACGGACTATATGGGATGGATACTTCTCATCGGAGTCGTCCTGATTTTTTTAGAGATTGCATTTACGGGTGGAGGTCTCCTTTTTTCCCTCGCTTTTTCAATAGGATGCATCTATTTAGGCAGGAAATTCACAAAACGGACCATCGGGAAAATCCTATTTTTTATAGGGCTGATTTCGCTTATCATCAATGTCTTGAATATGTTCGTCTTTAAATTTTTCCTAATGGCGATCCTCATTTATCTTTTGTTTTTATATTATCAGTCCAAAAAGAATCCTGACTGGGTCAGTCCCATTATAACCAATGATGATTCGGACGAAGAAAAGATCAATAAGGAACGACTGCTGAAAACCGATTATCTATTTAAAAATAAGTTGTTTGGTCATCAACAAACGACCGAACATGTATATGAATGGAATTCCGTGAATGTTCAGGGCGGGGTCGGCGATACGGTTATCGATTTAAGCAAAACGATTTTACCGAAAGGCGATGCTGTCATTTCGATCAGGAATATCATTGGCAATATCACCGTCCTTGTACCGTATGGCATCGAAATCAGGGTCCATCATTCTGTCATTGCGGGCAGGGCGCGGATTTTTGAAAATAAACCTGAATCCAGGGTCTTTAATCAAATTTATTCCTACCAAACGGAAGGGTTCAATGAAACGGATCACAAGGTTCATATCATCACTTCAATCTTAGTTGGCGATTTAGAGGTGAAGCGGATATGAGCATAATGACACGGCAGATATTGACTGCCCTTGGTGTTGCTTTCGTTCTTTCCCTTGCTTTGCCGGCGATGGTTTTCTTCATCTTTCCTTTATCCGATTGGAGTGTATTGTGGGAGAAAGTGGTCATGGGATTACCCTTCGTCATATTTTTGCCAAGCCTGGTCATGACGGTAGGGCTGATTTATGGAGTCGTTTCGGGGATGTTTTGGAAGAGACAGCTTGAAAGGGTGGATGAAGGTCTGCATTTCCTTGAACAGGGCCGCTTACCCTCGCAACAGGAAACGTATCCAATTCAAGAGATGGCTAAAATGGAGGAACGGATGCAGCTGATCTATAAGCAAATCAATGAGCAGACTAAATTATCGCAAAAAATGGCGAATGAAAAGGCAATTGATCAGGAGAAACAGATCCAGGAAATCGTTTCCCAGGAACGAAACCGTTTAGCGCGGGAGCTGCATGATTCGGTGAGCCAGCAATTGTTTGCGGCTTCGATGTTCATGTCGGCCATCACCGAATCACAATCCGATATGGAAAAAACGGAAATGAAACAATTCAAGGTAGTGGAAGAAATGATCCATCAATCCCAGCTTGAGATGAGGGCGCTATTGCTTCACTTGAGGCCTGTTGCATTAAAGGGAAAATCTCTACATGAAGGAATGAAGGAGCTTCTTTTGGAATTGGCCCAAAAAGTGACGATGGATATAAATTGGAAGATGGAGCCTGTCACTCTGGATAAGGGGATTGAGGACCATCTGTTTCGGATTTTACAAGAATCGATTTCCAATACGCTGAGACATGCAAAAGCGAATTCACTTGAAGTGTTATTGATCGTCCGTGATGGAATGATCATTTTACGAATAACGGATGACGGCATCGGTTTTAACGTCGAGGAGTCGAAAACGGGATCTTATGGTCTGCAAAACATGCATGAACGGGCTGTTGAATTAGGCGGGACGATGCAAATTGTAAGTGTTCCGAATAAAGGAACGAAACTTGAAGTGAAAATCCCATTATTAAATGCTGGAGGTGATCATGATGATTAAAGTATTATTTGTCGATGACCATGAAATGGTAAGGATAGGGGTATCGGCTTATTTATCCGCACAGTCGGATATCGAAGTGATCGGGGAAGCGGACAATGGTTTGAAAGCTGTAGAACTGGCAATGGAATTGCGTCCGGATGTAATTTTGATGGATTTGGTGATGCCGGAAATGGACGGCATAGAAGCGACGAAACGAATTATTGAAAAATGGCCAGAAGCGAAAATCATCATTGTGACAAGCTTCCTGGATGATGAAAAAGTGTACCCGGCATTGGAAGCCGGAGCGACGAGCTATATGCTGAAAACATCAAAGGCCAGCGAGATTGCGAGAGCCGTCCGTTCCACTTTCCAGGGTCAAAGCGTACTTGAACCTGAAGTGACGGGAAAAATGATGGAAAAGCTGCGTCGCCCTAAAATCACCCAGCTTCATGATCAATTGACAAACCGTGAAATGGAAATTTTACTGCTGATGACACAAGGGAAAACGAATCAGGAAATTGCCGATGAACTATACATAGCCCTGAAAACCGCCAAAGTGCATGTCAGCAATATATTAAGCAAGCTTGCCGTGCAGGACCGCACGCAAGCAGTGATCTACGCATTTAAGCATTCACTCGTTCAAGAAGAAGAGTAAAGAGCGTCTATTTACCAATAGAGGAAAGTTTGGTATATTTAGGGAAATATCCCATCCTGTAAAGTTCATTCAAGGTTGCTGATGCAGCCTTTTTTACGGATTACAGGAAAAAAGCAGGTGAAATGATGTTAAGAGTGATTTTAGAATTATTGCGTATAATCACCATTATTTTCGTTATTGGAATGATTATGGGGCTCATCATTCATTCAATCTATGTTGATTTTTGGAATAACCGTAGAGAATACCACGGGCGGATGGATCGTTGGTATGGCAATTTTTCCATTACTTTATGTACTCTATAAAAACCGGCTTCAATTTTCAGGTTTCTATAAAAATGGCAAACAAGTAAAACTCTCAAACAGGACAACTGCTATACTGCTTTGCTCCTCTGTGTTAATGTTGACGGTTGCCCCTTTATTTCGCTAACGGAATGTAAAAAGAGCATGTTTTAATCAAAACATGCTCTTTTTTATACCGTTTTTTTAGATTATACCGCTTCCTCTGCGGTATCGAGCCTCGTTCCGTATATCCGATAAAGAACCAAAGCGAATACCATTCCTATAAAGGAGATGGAGGAAATGAACAAGTAAAGGGTCTTCCCGCCATATGCTCCATATATGGCTCCGCCTATATAAGAAGCAATGATTCCCGAAACCCCGAAGAATAGCAGCGCCAGTACGGTCTGGCCTGTGGCACGCCATTCCACCGGAACGATCCGGTACAGATATTGGATGGCCGCCGAGTAGAAAATCGGGAAAGTCAATAGCTGCATGACTTGCAAATAAGCTAATAGCTGTGGATCGGTAATCCACGCAGAGACGAAATAACGGATAAAGAAAAATGCAGCTGCAAACGAAATGATGATGATTTCCTTACCTTTGCGCAGCCACCAAAAGCTTAGGGCGAATACAACGATTTCACTTCCCGCCGCCAAGAACCAGGTCAAGCCTACAAGCTTGGCACTTCCTCCAAGTTCCCGGATATATACTCCAAGGAAGGTATCGTTCATCCTTGCTGGAACAGCACAGATAAAGACCAATAACAGAAAGAGAAGCGTCTCTTTATTGCTGAAAAAATGCTTAAGGCTGCTTAAGGTGACAGGTTTCCCTGAAACGGGAGCATCAGGCATCATCCAGCTGACGATGAAGCTGATCAAACCTATGCCTGCAAAAAGGAACGCAAGGCTGTTCGCTCCGAAATATGACATAACATAGCCGGTGATCAGCGATATGACCGCATAACCCAATGCACCATATGTCCGGATGGAGCCGTAGCTGATCCCGGATTTCTCTGCCATCGTAAAATTGAGGCTTTCCGTCAGGGGATCGATCGGCATCAAAAAGAAATATAGCAGCATGGCAAACAGGATGAGCTGAAGATAACTGCTTGAATCATAGAGGAAATAACCGATTACGCTCGAGAAAAAGATGAGTAACAACAGGACTTTTCGTATAGTCCTTGTTTTGTCGCTGATCATTCCCCATAAAGGCTGGGTAATGAGGGTGACAAAACCTCCTGTACCGATGATGAATCCGATTTGGGCTGGACGCAAACCTTGATCAGCCAGATAGACTGGGAGAAACGGAATGAAAATGGCAAGCAGTCCAAAATATAAAAAGTTAAAACTCTTTAATAATCGTATTGCTTTCATAAAAAATATGATACCTCACGTGTTCTATAGAGTGGATTGATTTCAGACCATGTTATTGTATCATTGATGACAGAATTTGAAAAAATAGTTTTAAATAGATTTGGTTTCGAGGGTAAATCTCACTTTTAAAATATGGATGTAAAAATGATAGAATTAACACTTATTGTTAATTGAAGAGGGTGTTAATTCATGGACCAGGACACAAAAGTGATTCAAGAGTTGCAGCAATTGAAGCAAAAAGTCGGTCATCTTGAAGACTTATTAACGCAGCAACAGAATAAGAAGGAAAAAGCAGGACCATTTCGAATCTTCCTGGACGCAGTAGGCTCACTGCTATTTGGATTAATTGTTGTAGGACCGGTTATAGTGATTGTCGTTGGGATTTTGATGGTGGCTGCATCATGGTTAGGGATGGGGTTTTAAACGTTTTAGGAGAGTCTGGGCTTTTATGAATATATTGATTTGATTAGATTAGGTGAACAGGAGAAGTGTTCGGTTATTCCAGTGGGAATTATTGATGATGGATAGGGGCAGGTTTTTTTCTATTTTTATTCGCGTCGAATGTATGATTTAAGTATTGCATCTTTTCTTAAAAGGGGGATTTTAAAGTGAAAGTAGTGCTACCTTTTGCAATAGCCATGATTGCACTTACAGGGTGTTCTGCAATAGCTGATAATGGAACCAGTGAATTGAAATGGTATAAAACCAAAGAAGAAACGATTAATCATGGCATTAAAGAAGAAAAGATGAAAAAAGAAGACATCATTGGAGAAGTTAGTGAAAACGGAGAAACATTTGTTATTTATAAGAAACAATTTGAAGAAGGCTTGGGAGTAGGGGTATCAAGCATAAGTGAGCAAGAAGGAAAGTTTGCTTGGTATGACCCTGATCAAGATGTTCTTGTTAAAAACGAAAAAGTCAAAAAGTATGCCTCCCAGATCAGTTGGGGAACAACAACACAATCAGGAAAGGATTTTACAATTTACACTGGATTAAGTGAAGATCAAAGTCCTATCGTTAAAACACAAACTAGTGAAGTAAGCCCTGCAATAGACAAGAAAAGTGGGATTTATTTCTATATAGAACCTGCTAAATAAGGCGTAAGAACATTTGTTGAATTTACGAAACTACTGGTAAATTGAGGGGATCCATAAAGGGCACTCTTTGTCTTTAGGAAACCTTGCATATACGCTTCAACTATTAGGGGTTCTTCATTTTCATCCTTTAATGCCATCTAATACTTGATTCTGCAGCTGCAGGATGTTCCTTAAGTGCTATTAAATTTGTATATTATTTGTCCGCCAGTATCCTATAATTGGATCAAGGGCTTTCACGATTTCCCCTAATTTGTTTCTATAAAAATATTATCCTAAGAAAGTTATTGACAAATTTACCTTGAGTCCGTATAGTATGGGATATTATTAAAAATATTCAGATATAATTTTTCAAACGCAATGAACAGGAGTAGTAAAAGCTCATTATTCGGTGAAGAGAGCTGCGGGTTGGTGCAACGCAGTCCAATGATACTTTGAACTTGCCTGGGAGTGGTAAAGCGAAAGATAGGAATGATTCCATTCTTTTGTTTTAACGATTGACCTTCGTTACAAGGTTTTTAAAGCAGGGTTCTTTAAAGAGCCAATAAGAGTGGTACCGCGGTAAGCTTAAGGCATATCGTCTCTTTCTTCATTTGATTATGAAGGAAGAGACGATATGCTTTTTTTGATTTTTGGGAGGTAAGGATATGGAAACGGACAAACGGAATTTACAGAGGACAATGACTTCAAGGCATATTACGATGATGGCATTAGGCGGTGCCATCGGGGCAGGTTTATTTAAAGGAAGCAGTTCAGCCATTGATATGGCAGGCCCTTCCGTAATCATTGCGTACTTGATAGGAGGCATCATCCTACTATTCATTATGCAAGGTTTAGCTGAAATGGCGGTCCGCAACAGCGGTGCACGAACATTCAGGGATTTGGTCCAATCGATCTTAGGAAAGTATCCTGCCTATTTCCTGGATTGGATTTATTGGAAAATGTGGGTGTTGAATATCGCGGCCGAATCAGTGGTTGCGGCGATTTTCCTTCAATATTGGCTGCCCGGATATCCAATCTGGATATTGGCATTAGCTGTTTCGGTTTTGGTTACTGCGGTTAACTTGCTGTCTGTAAAGGTTTTTGCTGAAACGGAGTACTGGCTTGCTTTAATTAAGATTACGGTCATCATTGTGTTCATCATGGCTGGATTATTGTTGCTGCTCGTTACTTTTGGTGATCATACCGCGGTCGGCTTTTCTAACTTGACCGAACATGGCGGTTTCTTTCCGAATGGATCGACAGGTTTGATCACGGCGATGCTGGTGGTAATCTATTCATATGGCGGTACGGAAATCATCGGGGTCACATTAGCTGAAACGAAAAATCCTGAAAATGTGGTTCCAAAGGCCGTTCGCAGTACATTGGTCAGGATCATTTCTTTCTATATCATTCCTTTTTTCATCATCGTTAGCTTAATTCCTTGGAACGAAGTAAACGGGGTGAAGGAAAGTCCGTTTGTAATGGTCTTTCAAATGATCGGGATTCCAGGTGCCGACCATATCATGAATGCCGTTGTCCTATTAGCGATCATATCATCGATGAACTCCGGGTTGTATGGTTCATCCCGCGTTCTGTATACACAAGCCGTGGATGGTCGCGTTCCGAAAATCTTTTCCCGTTTATCCAAGAGGAAAGTACCTGTTCCCGCAATATTGATGTGTACTTCCGCTTTATATGGCGGTGTATTGATTTCCTTATTTGCTGGAAGCAAGACCTTCGATTTCCTAATGGGTTCGCTGGGATATACCGTATTATTCATCTGGTTGATCATTGCTTTCGCCCATTTGAAATCACGTAAACAACAGTCCGGAAAAACAAGTGCCTATAGGGTAAAATGGTTCCCGTATACGACTTGGGCTGCGATCATCGCTTTAATAACGATTCTGATCGGAATCATTTTCACGACATCCATAGTCGTTACGATCATTACTCTTTGCATCTACATCTTCATTTCCTTAACGTATGTATGGAAAAAACGCCATAACAAAATCTAGAGATGGCGGAGTGATCACTTTTGCCTTCCCGCATATAAGTTTCATATCAAGCCGTGGTATATGCCATGGCTTTCGTTATGTATTCTTAGTCGGATTAAAAGTAAGAGATATCCATTTTACTAGTTCATGGGATTCATTAACTTTAGCGATTAAAAAGTTAATCCATTGAAAAATGTAGTATAATAATCTTTGGAAAAAAACTAATATATTGAAAGCCGGAGCGAGCTATGAAAAACAATTCCATACTATCCTTTCACCCGTTATATTATTTATTACTTTTGATGATTACTAGTTCCATCTATTCAATCATCAATCAATCTTCAGGTCATGCTGTCGATGTTACGACTATAATAGATAGGGAGATTCCCTTTATTAAAGAATTTGCCGTTCCTTATTTACTTTGGTATCCGTATATCTATGGATTGCTGATTTACTATTGCTTTGTTGACCGAAAGCACTATTTCGTCGGACTAGGCAGTTTGATATCGGGGAAACTTCTCTGTTTTCTTGTATATTGCCTTTGGCAAACGACAGTTCCGCGTCCAGAAGTCGTGGGCAACGATATCTTTGCCCAGTTAATGCGGCTCATCTATAGTCATGATCAACCTGTCAACTGCCTTCCCAGTATTCATGTACTGACCACATTCATCATGATGATCGTCGCCCATAAGCGGAAAGAAGAGCACAAATGGGAGTATGCCAGTGTCACTGCATTCGGAACACTGATCATCCTCTCCACGCTATTTACGAAACAGCATGCTGTATTGGATGCACTCGCAGGAATCCTCCTTGCATGCGGAGTATATGCAGCCGTCCAGTATACCTTCCATGCGCTACCTGGTTTTCAGGCCAATCATTACGCAGCGAGGCAAATTAAAAAGTGACCACAGGAAAAAGCCACTGTAAGAATATTCGCTCCCATGAGTTGATATGTTACAGTGGCTTTTTGTTTTTTTATTGAAAAAATTGGACATTTATGTAAATTGTATATGGTATTATGTTTTTAATCGAATGGAAACAGTGGAGGGAGGAAAAGAATGCCTCATCATCTTGATCGAATGGCTGAAGAATTGGTTAAAGCAAAGTTGGAAAATTATTGGCCGGGTTTTGAACTTGTTGCCTATGCATTATATGACAGAAGTAATGTTTATCTATTCAATCATCCTAAATTCAGTAACAATCCACCATGTACATATCATATTTTAAAGTGGGATACCGAGTTTGCTGCTGATACAATCATTATGTATGAAGAATATCCCACTGCAATTGTTAATATGGATCACTATAAGGAATATGAAGATTTGTTTTCAATTGCGGTTCATGAATTGTTTCACGGCTATCAATATATAAAGGATGAAAAACGGTTTCCCGATGAAATGCTGGGAATCACATATCCGTTGTCAAAAGAAAATGTGGAATTAAGAAATCAGGAACGAACAAATCTTTATTGTGCAATGTTGGAAAATGACCTAATTAACAAGAAACAATACCTTAATGCCTTCATTGCCCTAAGGGAAAAAAGAGCAGCCAAGATTGAAGAGTACCTGACATATGAAAATTTGATTGAAACCATCGAGGGACCTGCGTGGTATGTCGAATTGAAGGCTTACTCGGAGAAAAGCCCGCTGGATTACGCTTCAGTTTTAAAAAAGTATGCACAACAGCTAATAAACAAGTATGAATCCACTTCTAGTATTAGAAGTAGTTGTTATAGCTCCGGATTGTGTATGTGTTTGTTACTGGAGGAGCTTTCACCAGGCTGGATGGAAAGTTTTTTTGATAGAGAAGATACATTATATGACCTATTAAAACAGCAGTCCGGTGATGATATGGAAGATTCAATGGCTGATGTGAAGATAAGTCCTGAAACAGAAGAAGTCGTTAATTTTGCCCTGGAAAAGAGGATGAAAGCATTTGAAGAGTTTAATGAACAAGCAGGGATTCATTTATATATTGAAGGGAAAATGACTGCTAAATCCTTTGACCCGATGAATATCATCCCATTAGAAGATAGACTGTTACATAAGAGCTTTATAAAAGTAAGGATGAACAATGAAGATTTTTTGATTCAACAACCGGTTATTGCCCATGTTGATCATGGAATTCAAAACATAAATAAATTACATCTGATAGTAGGGAATGAACCCTTTGAAACCAATGATTCGCTAACCATTGATGGCGTTGGAGATATAAAGGGAAGATATAAGAAACAAAAAAATATCTGGCATGTACTTATTTAAAATGAATTTTATCTTAACTGGGTTCCAAGCATCAATCCCTTATTCCTTTTTGCACCAAGAATTTTGCTTGAATTGAATGTACAGCCTATAAAAAAGCATCGAACCTCCCATGACAGGAAGTCCGATGCTTTTTTCTTTTACATTTCAGCTTCAATTTTCAAAGATGTTTCTTCGCTGAACTGTTCTTTATCCAGGTCACCCGTTATTTTACTAGTCAGAATACCGGAAGTCATGCTTCCGCTGACATTCACGGCCGTTCTTCCCATATCGATCAATGGCTCGACGGAAATCAACAGGCCGGCCAAGGCGATTGGCAGGTTCATTGCAGATAATACAAGGATGGCAGCGAATGTTGCTCCTCCGCCTACACCTGCAACCCCGAAAGAGCTAATGGCTACGATGGCAATCAACATGGCGATAAAGGAAGGGTCTAGCGGGTTGATCCCAACCGTTGGAGCGATCATGACCGCTAACATGGCCGGATAGATTCCGGCACAGCCGTTTTGGCCGATCGACAAGCCGAAGGATCCGGCAAAGTTGGCAATACCTTCGGACACCCCTAGTTGTTTCTGTGTTTGGATGTTCAATGGCAGGGCGCCAGCACTTGTTCTTGAAGTGAAGGCAAACGATAATACCGGGAAAGCTTTTCTCAAATATACGATTGGATTCAATCCTGCAAGCATCAGCAATAGCAAATGGATGAGGAACATGACAATCAGGGCCACATATGAGGCACCTACGAATTTCCCTAATTTCAGGATGGCACCCAAATCACTCGTAGCTACCGTCTTCGTCATGATCGCCAAGATCCCGTAAGGTGTTAAACGCAGGATCAATGTTACTACGCGCATGATGATGCTGTGCAATGTATCTACTATTTTAGCAAAAAATTCAGCATGTTCAGGCTGTTTCCTTTTGACCCCTAAATAGGCAATCCCAAGAAATGCAGCAAAAATTACAACGGAAATGGTTGATGTCGGACGTGCACCCGTTAAATCAAGGAACGGATTGGACGGAATCAATTCAAGAATTTGCTGCGGCATCGTTTTATCCTGAATCGTACCGTATGTTTCCGATATTTGATCCCCGCGGCTTAACTCCGCTTCCCCTTGCTCAATTTGAACGGCTTCCAAATTGAATACAGTTGCCGAGGTAATCCCGACAGCAGCTGCAATCGCAGTCGTTCCAAGCAGGATTCCGATGATCAGGACACTGATCTTTCCAATATTGCTGGTCAGTTTCAATCTTGTGAATGCGGATAAGATTGAAATGAAGACAAGCGGCATGACGATCATTTGCAGGAACTTGACATAGCCGGAACCTACAATGTTAAACCAATCGACCGATTTAACGATCGCCTCTGACTGAGGTTCATAGAAATACTGCAAAAGAAGTCCGAATACAATTCCTAAACCAAGTCCAGTAAAGACCCTTTTTGTAAAGGAAATATGCTTCTTATTCATGTAAAATAAAACGCCTAAAAGAACGAGCATTATGGCAAGATTTAAAAACACATAACCAATCATATATATTCCTCCTAATTCCGATTAACCAAATGAGAATAATAAATATCTGAAGCCTATGATACATCATTCGTTGATTTTTTACCAGAAGAAAATAATTTATTTTTGACTTTTCAAGTAATTCATGTATTTATCTTTATTCAGGAACTGGATTTGAGGGAACAATAAGGGGATGCTGGATCAAGCCAGGGTACAAATCTTCATCTATCTATTTATCAGGAAGGATAAGCCCTTTGTTTTCTTGAATGATATATGCCTAGCGTTTTTTTTGAAAGGGTGAAAGAATGATGGATATATACATTGACAGGCTTAATGAACGGGATGCACAAGCGTTATTTACATTTGAATGCCATAATAGAAGGTTTTTCGAGCAAACGGTCCCAGGCCGGGGTGATGATTATTATAGCTTTGGAACGTTTGGAATCAGGCATAAGGAATTATTAAAAGAACAAGAAGAGGCCATCTCCTCTTTTTATTTGATTAAGGATGGTTCAGGCATAATCGTCGGCAGGATTAATCTTGTGGATATCGACCCCATCAAGGGTACGGCTCATGTCGGTTATAGAATCGGTGAAGCGTTTACGCAAAAAGGGATTGCGAATGAAGCTTTAAAGCTTTTGGTGAAGCGGGCGCCGGATTTGAATGTGACGCAAATACAGGCCAAAACGACAAGTGACAATATCGCCTCCCAAAAGGTTTTGGTGAAAAACGGTTTTGAACGGATTTCGATTAATGAGGAAATTGGTGCGGATTCGGGTCAAAAGCTAACATTCTTCCATTATAGTAGGAACCTTTAAATCCATTTCCTTCTATATAATAGAACGCATTCCATCTTTTAATTGTGAAAAGAGGGGGAGGTAGCGGCTGTCACAGAAAGGACCTTCCCTTTAAATTAACCGAGGATAGACCGCTTGATGGTCGCAAAGGACTTAAGAGTAGATAATTGCGAGATATTTTCCCTGCAAAAGAGTTCCTTTACTAAAAAGAAGAAAGGAGAATTTAATATGATAGAAGGTTTATATGAAGCCCATTTACCAGTCAAGAACCTGGACATCTCCATGGATTTTTATAAGAAAATAGGCTTGAAGCTAGCTTGGAGGGATGAAGATACTGCCTTTTTTTGGATCGAGGAAAACAAAAGCTGGGTCGGCTTATGGGAAGGGAAGGAATATCAAACTCCATACCACCCTTCACTAAGGCATATCGCCTTTCGGGTAACTTATGATAATATGAAAAATGCATTAACTTGGCTCAAATCCTTGCAAATTGAAGTCGTCCCTTTTGGAAAAAGGACAACGATTGAACCATTTGTACGGCCGAACCAAGGGAACGCTTCCGTCTATTTCAATGATCCCGATGGCAATAGTCTCGAACTTATGTGTTCGATAAAAGTCCCTGATGCATATAAGCATATGACCGAAAAATTTTCGCTTGAAAAATGGGAAGAACTATTAACCAGGTGAACTTTGTAAAGGGAAATTTCCCCGCCCAGTCTCAATCATTAATTATTTATAGAAGTATGAGCAATCAATATGGAAAGGCTTAGGGTAAAAATGTAGATGTTTAAAATTAGAGTGAACTTATTAACTCAAATGACATTGCTTATCATATTCGTAGTTTTCATCAGTACCTTACTTGTGAGCATTCTATTCTCTACATTGCTGGAAGACATCGTCGAAAACCATATGGGTAAGCAAGCAATGACGGTTGCCAAATTAGCGGCTCAAAATCCAACGATCATCCAGGGATTTAACGATGAACAGCCCTCAAAGGTGATTCAACCCGCATCAGAACTGATTCGTCAAACAACAGGGGCCGATTATGTGACCATTGCGAATCATAAAGGACTGCGATACTCCCATCCCAATCCAGAATATATCGGAAAGCCCACGGCTACTAGTAATGATGCAGTACTCAATGAACACAAAGCAATTATTTATCAAGGAAATGGGATATCCGGACCAGCGATTAAAGCTAAGGCGCCAATCTGGAATGATAAAGGGGAAGTTATCGGTGTTTCATCTGTAGGGTTTTTGGTAGAGAATGTGCAAGATCAGCTATCCAATTATAAAATGAAGATTATTCATTTGTCACTTATCCCAATCAGTGTAGGAATCGTGTGGGCAATATTTATAGCGCGACGCTTAAAAAAGCTTATTTTGGGTCTGGAGCCTGAGGAAATTTCTTTTCTTTTTCAAGAAAGGGAAGCGACACTTGATGCCATCCGATATGCTACCATTACGATTAATATAGAAAAACAGGTTACTTCCATGAATAAAAGAGCACGTGAATTGTTTCAGGATCATCAGCTTATGGTGGGAAAGCGGATTGTAAATGGACATTTAGAAAAACTCATCAAAATCGTAATCAGCACAAAAGAAGGACAGTTCAATCGTAAGTTACTCTTAGGCCAACAGCTATACATTTTGGATTTATCCCCTATCTTAAATCATAAGGACGTCAGGGGCATCGTTTTAACAATAAGGACAGTATCCGAAATTGAACAATTAACAGATGAATTTTCAGAAATCAAGGCCTTTTCAGAAAATATGCGGGCACAAAATCATGAGTTTTTAAATAAATTAAATACCATTTATGGATTACTTAGTTTAAAACAGTATGATAGGGCAATGAACATCATCTCTTCTGAAGTGAGAGAGAGGCAAGATATCATTTCGTTTCTTATGTCATCGGTAAAAGACCCTTTAATCGCTGCCTGTTTACTTGGAAAGATAAACCGTTCAAAAGAATTGCAGGTTATCTTGGAAATCGAGCAGGAAAGCAATTTAAACAGTTCATTAAAACCAGAGGATTCCCATCACTTGGTTTCCGTTATTGGTAATATCATCGATAATGCGATGGAGGCAGCAAGGCAAAAGAACAAAAATAAGGGAAAGGTCAAAGTTTCGTTTACGGATTTAGGAAACGAAATCATATTTGATATCGAGGATAACGGTCCTGGTATCCCTCATGCAATGGAGGATATTATTTTTACAGATGGTTATACGACTAAAAATGGGGAAAATCATGGGATCGGTTTGGCTATTGTGAAAAACTCCATTGGTCTTTTAAGCGGTGAGATTTATATTGATCGCAGTTATTTGGGGGGAGCAAGATTTACACTCGTCTTCCCGAAGGATATAAAAGGAGAAAAGGAGGCGTGAGAATGTCCAAAGGACCGATCACAGTTGTCATTGTTGAAGATGACGAGAATGCAGTGAATATATATAAACAATTTACGAATCAACTAGATCAATTTACTGTCATTGCTACAGCTAGCACAGGCAAGCAAGCGCTGAATATACTGCATGCCGCACAACCTGACTTAATTTTATTGGATATCTTTTTACCTGATATGAATGGAATTGACCTTCTTCGGGAAATTAGGAGGGAATACAGGGGGATTGATGTAATTCTGATCACGGCCGCGAATGATACCGAAACAGTCAGTGAAGCAATTAGGGGAGGGGCTTTTGGTTACCTTATAAAACCGATCATTATCGATAAGCTTCTTGCGACGCTCAACCAATACGACATGACGAGACGGCAGCTGCATAATGGCAATTTAGTAAATCAAGATAAAGTGGATACTCTTTTTCGGACCATAAGTAATTCAAATACAGCAAATGATGTCCAAATGAATTCTCTTCCCAAAGGGATAGACAAACATACCCTGAAAATGGTCAGAAGCAAGATTCAAAACGTCAATGGCAGTTTAAACGCGGATGAACTAGGTCAACTTGTTGGAATAAGTTATTCAACCATGCGCAGATACCTGGAGTATTTAGTTTCCTGCAATGAAATGGAAGTTGAGGTTTTGTATGGAAGTGTTGGAAGGCCTGAAAGAAAATATAAAATAAAACATATGTAAATCCCAGTTGATGAAATTCGTTTTCATCAATGGGGTTTTTTCTTTTGGCTCTTTTCGTAAAGATTGTTGTTTTTAAAACGAAACTATTTTAGGTTGATTGGAGCGGAAGTGCGAAACTCCTGCGGGAGCAGCGGGACAAGTGAGACCCCACAGGCGTTTACGCCGAGGAGGCTCACCGCCCGCACCAAGGAAAGCGAGCATCTGGAGGGGAAATCAACCACACTGCACTACTTCGTAAATAGCAACAAAGTATGCGAAAACAGCCTTTCTTTTTCAGGCGTGAAAAAAATGAAAAAAACTCTTATTACTTTCTTTATATGTGAATAAGGCTTAATGGATGATAGTCTCTAAAGAAAGCGCTATCAAAACAAGATGGTGATAAACAGAAGGGGGCTTGAAGATGTTATCCATTTTAGGATTTTCGATGATTGCAGTATTCATGTATTTAATTATGTCGAAGCGACTATCGGCACTAGTGGCCATTATGCTCGTTCCCATCATATTTGGAGTGATTGGAGGATTTTTTACAGAGCTGGGACCCATGATGCAGGAGGGTGTTGAAGGGATAGCTTCAACTGCCATAATGATTTTGTTTGCGATTTTATATTTTGGAATAATGATAGATTCCGGTTTATTTGATCCGCTTATTTCTAAAATATTGAAAATAGTAAAAGGAGATCCTTTAAAAATAGTTGTAGGAACCGCTATTCTCTCAATGACCGTCGCATTGGATGGGGACGGGACAACTACTTACATCATTACTGTCTCAGCGCTTTTACCCCTTTATAAGCGTCTGGGCATGAACAAAATCATATTAGCCACTGTAGCGATGCTATCCATGGGTGTAATGAATATGACACCATGGGGGGGAGCCTCCGCAATGGCGATGGCATCGTTGAACCTTGACGCATCGGAATTGTTCTTGCCAATGATTCCTGTCATGGGATTTGGCCTGATTTGGGTTCTTGTCGTGGCTTTTATATTGGGAAAAGGGGAACGAAAGAGATTGGGCGTAGTGGAGATCCAGCATGATCACACAAACTCGGTGGCCAATTCCGAGTTAGCGGCAACAACGGTTTCCCGTGATTATCGCAGGCCGAAATTGGTCTGGTTCAACTTCATTTTAACGATTGTGCTCATGGCATCATTAATCATTGATTTTATGTCTTTGACCATTTTATTCATGATTGCTTTCGCCATCGCGTTATTGGTCAATTATCCTGATTTGAAAGATCAGCAGGATAGAATCGCCGTTCATTCGAAAAATGCCTTGGCCGTCGTTTCAATTGTCATTGCAGCCGGGATTTTTACCGGAATCATGTCTGGAACGAAAATGATTGATGCAATGGCCATTACGTTGGTCTCTTTTATCCCGGAATCTTTTGGACCATTTTTACCGGTTATTGTTGCGTATGCCAGTGCTCCTTTTACTTTCTTTATGTCAAATAATGCATTCTATTTTGGCGTACTTCCCATTATCGCACAAGCCGCTGATGCTTATGGAATTAGCGCGGCAGAAATAGGGCGCGCTTCATTAATAGGGCAGCCGATACACGTATTGAGTCCTTTGGTAGCTGCAGCACATTTACTAATAGGTTTAGTTGGCACTGACTTCGGTGATTTACAGCGGTTTGCCGTGAAATGGGCATTAGGGACTGTCACGGTCATGACAATAGCGGCGATAATCCTGGGAGTCATTTAGTAAAAGGAATGGTTACTCTATCGTACAGATCGGCAAATCGATATTTTATAATGGAGGATTTCAATGTGGATCATCACACTCTATAAAAGCAGAGATATTGTAATGTTTGAATTTGAAACAGAACAAGCAGCAAGGGACGTTTTCTGTAATATTCAGGGCAATAAGATTCTTTCAGAAGTTATTTACTTTAATGATCCAGGTTTAGCATGATGATAGCAATGTCCTTCAAGACTATGCATTTCATTGTTTACCCCGAAAAAGCTTAGGCTTTATTGGGGTTTTCCCACTATTTTAAACTTTTAACAATGATTCTTGTGGTAATCTTCGCCAGATTCATGACAGTATCCAGCCTTGTTTCATTTAGAGATTGTTTGGGCAAAAGGGGATCTAAATAATTTACGACGGCCTTTAGGTGATAATCACCCAATTCAGGTAAGGGTTTATTCATCGCTTCACCAGGGCTAAAAGGACCTTTTGTCAGAATGATAGAACCGATTTGATGATAACCGCCCAAACAAGCATCGATGCCAAAAATAAAGGGATTTTTGAATTGCTTTTTTATTTCTTTCAAAACACTTTTCAAATTAAGGGCGTGAACAGGTTCTGCGAGTGTTCCGAAGACATGATAAGGGACTTGGTTTTCTCTTAGCATCGTCCCTACTAATGGCCCGAATGAATCTCCGGTGGATCGATCTGAGCCAATACATAAAAAGATGATCTCTTTGGACGTTGACCGAAGAACTACTGCGATCCGAAAAGACATTTCGTCCATTTCTCCTTCTGTATCCAGCGTGTAGTTGCAATCCTGGATTTCTTTTTTTGTCTCCCCATTTTTCCTGCCACCAAAAGGATACATGCCTACACCCCCTAGAGTACCGTGATCTTGAATAAAGTATAACATGATTATGGAAATCACTTGCTTCCCTCTAATGATTAATTTCAGATTTCTTGTTTATTTGTATTTTGTTAATATATAGATTAATTGGTTTTTTTTATAAAATGAAAACAAAAAAATATACTGTATGAAACTTTTGATTTTAAAAAAGGCAGAGCCAGTGTTTTATAGAAGGAAGTGTAAGAATGCAAGTAACGAATAACGATAGTATCCATAATCAATTACGTGCAGACTGTGAGAATTGTTTTGGTTTGTGCTGTGTAGCATTGCCATATGCAAAGTCTGCTGATTTTGCATTTGATAAAGATGGAGGTACACCATGTTCAAACCTTCAATCCGATTATCGTTGCGGCATCCATGAAAATCTTAGAGCAAAAGGGTATAAAGGCTGCACGGTATATGAATGCTTCGGTGCCGGTCAAAAGGTATCCCAGCTTACCTATGATGGAAACGACTGGAGGGACAACCCCGCATCAGCAAAGGAAATGTTCGAAGTTTTTCCAATTATGCAACAACTGCATGAAATGCTTTGCTACTTAAATGAAGCACTTAATTTAGAAGATGCGCAACCTCTTCACCGAGAATTGCAGGCCGCTTTTGAAGACACGGAATACCTCACTAAACAAAGTTCAAAGTCTATCATGGAACTGAATGTACCAGCTCATAGAACGATCGTTAACGATTTACTCCTGCGCACAAGTGAAATGGTACGTGCAAAGGTTTCAATTAAGAAAAATAAGAAAAAGCCGAACAAAATAGGTAGGGGAAGTGACCTGATCGGTGCAAAATTGAGAGGTGCTGACCTTAGGGGAGCGAACTTAAGAGGGGCTTTGCTTATTGCATCCGACCTCAGGGAAGCCGACATGAGAGTGACGGACCTGATCGGTGCAGACTTTAGGGACGCTGATTTAAGCGGTGCCGATCTCACCGGAAGTTTCTTCATCACACAAGCACAGATTAACTCGGCTAAAGGCGACACGAAGACAAAATTACCGCATCCATTAAGAATTCCCGATCATTGGAGGTAGAAGAATGTTTCATTCACGAGTAAAAGCGTAAAACTCACGAGTAAAAGCGCGAAACTCACGAGTAAAAGCGTAAAACTCACGAGTAAAAGCGCGAAACTCACGAGTAAAAGCGTAAAACTCACGAGTAAAAGCGCGAAACTCACGAGTAAATGCGTAAAACTCACGAGTAATGGGAAATTTACTACATAGTGCATGAACATCAATAGCAAGTAAATTAGACTTGGCTTTAATCCGAAGCTTTATCAGAGAGAGAACTCTACTAACATGCGATTCTTCATTAGGAAGGATCGTCTTTTTAAATTTGGGCGGGAAATGTTCATTTTTCCTTTGACTCTGACGTTGCGTGATACCTTAATGTAAATGATATCGAAAGGAGGTAAGAAGCAGTGGCAATGAAAGTGAAGGAGCTAGCCGATTTGGTTGGCATTAGTGTGCGGACACTGCATTATTATGATGAAATCGGGTTATTATCGCCGGAGGAAATAACCGATGCAGGTTATCGCCTTTATTCGAATGATAATCTTGAGATGTTGCAGCAAATCCTGTTTTTCAGGGAACTTGGCATGCCATTAAAGGAAATAAAACAAATGGTAAACAGCTCTTCGTTTGATAAACAAGATGCGTTAAAGCAACATCAAAAAATGTTACTGGAGAAACGCAGTCAGCTCGATAAATTGATTAAGACGGTCGAAAAATCGATCAAGCATATGAAAGGGGAAATTCAGATGACGAATAAAGAGAAATTTGAAGGATTTGACTTCAGTCAGAATCCATATGAAGAAGAGGCTCGCAAGCTTTGGGGGGATAAAGCTGTCGATGAGTCGAAGGCTAAAGTGGCGGGGATGTCCAAAGATGCACAGAAAGTTGTATCGGAGATCTATTTAAAACTTGCGGCAATCCGAGATGCTTCGCCCAAGTCGGAGGAGGCACAAGAGGCCATTAAAGAATGGTATGATTGTTTGAACAATAACTTCGGCACATACACGCTGGATGCTTTCAAAGGATTGGGTCAAATGTACGTGGACGATCAACGCTTCACCAAAAATATCGATCAATACGGTGAAGGATTGGCAAAATTCATGTGTGATGCGATGGGGCATTTTGCGGATGCTAACAAAAATTAAATCTCGAGATTGAGAAATACATGAAGGAAGGCTGCTCCGGCAACCTTCTTTTTTTGGAGCTGGATATGGCAATAGCCGACCCCTATGGTCTATACCCGTATGAAAAACTGAATATGAATATGAAAAGTAAAAAAACGGCCAATGCTGGAATGAAACTAATCAGCACCCATCCCTTCGCTTCCTTACTTTTCACACTTGTGAACCATTTAAAATAAATGTACAGGAGAATGATTAAAAAGGACCATAAATAATAACCAGTCATCGTGTCAACCCAGGCTGAATTTTTATCCCAGTAGGCGTCAGGCACAGGAGTGATATTTTCATACCGTTCATCAATTTTATTTTTTGTGGTAATGAAGATATAGGAAATGGCAGAGTAATAAACGACAATGACGGCTTTTACCAACCAGGGTATGAATCTATTGGAAAGGACGATTATAAAGATGATGGCCAGAAACACGAATAATTCGAAATATAGCTCCAAAATAAAAACACCTCCATTTTATATAGTATAATGATTATGTAAAAATTCCCATTATATTATAGTAGACTGCGAGGTACTGGTTAAAATGGAACTTTGGAAAATCAGTCAAAAGGTTTCGGAGCTAAGCGATGTGATTCCTTATTATTTTTTTAGTCTAGTTTCTTCCTGTCTGTCGCTTTCCACGGTGTTGGTTGTATTCAACCTGGGTACCTGGGGAGTGATTGGCATTATCGTGATTTCTTTTTATGTCGTTATCCCGTATTTATTATTTGCTGTTCCGGTACAGGTCCTTTTCAATAAACATCCTAAAAAATTCAGTGTAATCTATTTTTGCCTTTATATTTTTTTCTCTTTGCCGGCCGTATTCATTTATAGTTCGGTGCTTAATTTTGACTTCAGCATGGATATTTTGACTACAAAGAATTACTATGCAATCAGCCTTTTAGCGGCACTGTTTTTTTGGTTTTGGGATTCGGTCTTTTTACAAAAAAAAAGCTCTGCATCATAAAAAGGGACCGGTTAAATGGTCCCTTCCAACATTATTTCTTTAGCAAGTTTACGATTTCTTTAGCTTTTTCTAATGTAACTCCTTCAATGATACTGTTGTTTTTTCGAACAGCCGTACCGAAATGATAGTGACCGGTATGCAGTTCGGAATGGATAGAAAGGATATTATCCTTATTCAATCCGCTTCCAACCAGTATGGCTATGTCGCCGCAGACTCTTTTCATTTGTTGAATCGTTTTCATGCGGCTAGAGAAATCCCCATGCCCGCCTGAGGTCAATATCGTAGTGATTTCTGGATATTTTGCCAGCATTTCAGCTGAAATGACAGGGTCGTGCGTATCATCGATGGCTCGGTGGAATGTAATCTCCAAACCTTCACATACGGTCAATAGTTCTTCGAGGTATGGTCGATTGATTTCATTTTTTTCATTTAATGCACCTAATACGACCCCGTTCGCTCCTAGTGATCGAATGATTTGGATATCTTTTTTCATGATTTCCAAATCCTTTTGCGTATAGCAAAACGACTGGCTGTGAGGCCTTACCATCACGTTGACTGGTATCTTCACTGAATTGACGGCAGCTTCTATCAGGGCGTGGCTTGGAGTTAATCCACCTTCGGCTAAAGAACTGACAAGCTCGATTCGATCTGCTCCCGATTCTTCGATTATAAGGGCATCTTCTATCGTTGTGGCAATGAATTCAATGTACATTGGATTTTCCTTTCCTGCATGCAAGTGTTATATGAATATTAAATCCATTAAAAATCGTAAAGTCAATTCATTAATAGTTTTCCTCAAATGGAATATCTTTATTTCTCAAATTTATGAAACGAAATGAACATTCAAACGTATAAAAAAAGAATACATTCAATGGTATATTTGTTCGGCGGGGTAATTAAATGAAAATATCATGACGGAGGTTATTTAATTGGATAAAGAAAGTAAGGAAATAAAGAAATCGAGATTTTACAAAGTAGGGATGGGGTTCCTTATCATTTCCCTTCTCACTTGGATCATTCCTGTCGCGGCTCCTTTTACGCCATTTTCGACTGCGGTCAAGGCTGGGGTCATAACAGGTGCGATTGTCTTTGCGGAAGTGATGTTTTGGGCAGGTGCGCTTTTGGTCGGGAAAGAAGTGGCCGCTAAATATAAAGGCTATTTAAACCCGAAAAATTGGAGAAAAGAAAAAGGCTGAAGCTGTTTTTTATAAAAAGGGCTGGGAGTGAAGCTCAAATGGAAACTGAGTTGTTGAAAGTTTTCGATTCCAATCGCATTCAAACCGGTGTGGCTTCGCGAGAGGAAGTACATAGATTGGGACATTGGCATGAGGTTTTCCATTGCTGGTTCGCAAGTTCGGAAGCGGGCGTGGATTATCTATATCTTCAGCATCGTTGTGCGATGAAAAAAGATTATCCGAATCTATGGGATATTACGGCTGCCGGCCATTTACTGGCACATGAAACGGTATACGACGGAGTAAGGGAGATTAAAGAAGAGCTAGGCATTGACGTTTCCTTTGACGAGTTGGTTCCATTAGGGATTATTGAATACCATCAAACGAAAGAAGGTTTCATCGACAAAGAACTGGCAAACGTCTTTCTATATGAACGTGCACATAGCTTCGATGATTTCACCCTGCAGCCAGAAGAGGTTTCCGGGATGGTGAAGGTTGTGCTGAATGACTTCGAAGAGCTTTGGACCGAAGCGAAGGACAAAGTGAATATTAAGGGATTTGAAATGAATCACGAAGGCCGCAGGATGATGATCGATCGATTTGTTGGACGGAATGAGTTCGTTCCGCATGATCGTTCCTATTATGATAGCATCATTAGATTGATCAGAGAAAACCTCGCTAATTGAATTTAATGCCCTGACAAAACGATTCGAGTTTTGTCGGGGCTTTTCTTTTTTCTTGAATAAAACATTAAGTATATCGACCTGTATCTTTCCCGATCAACGGCAGCCTATTGGCTCGTTTTGTTCCAGATTGATACGCATAAGTTCTTAGTTACCTTATTTTGTCCTGAATGGCTCATAGGGATAATGACTTTGTCTCTGTGATGATTCAGCTGATAAAGCGAGACACACCAGACTGTAATGATGATGCCAGGCTGCAACGTAAAGGCGGGGATGTAGTTTTTCATGAACTAGGGAATTTATCACTTGTAAGAATATTACAAAATTGTAAGATGAACAGTGTATAAATTTTGTTAAGGGGATGAGTGAAATAATGAAAAAAATGGTTTTATGCATTTCATTTTTTGTAGCTTCTTTAGTCCTTTTTGGCTCCCTTGATTCTTTTGCGAACAAAGCTTCGGCCGAAACACACACCTATGATGGAAAAAGTCCTTACTATAATAGTTGTGCGAATAGCGCTGTCACTAAGAAGTCGGTGAAAATTTATGCCAATGGCGGTTCTGCCAATTTGGAGTTGAAATTCAGCACTGTCTGTAAAACCGCCTGGGCGAAGATCACTCTAAGCAGACCGGCTAAAGCAGATGGTGAGGCAACGGCATTGGTTGTCCGCAATACTGATAATAAACAATTCAGCTGTGCATCTCCTGGAGGAAATGGTGAAATAAATAAAGGTCAAACGTCATGCTATACACCGATGGTATATGATTTAGATCCGCGTAAAGCAAAAGCGGTAGCCTTTTGGCCATATACAGCAGGTGAAACCGACTGGTATTAATGAAAAAATAAAAACCTTCATCTATATTTTTGCAAAGAAAGGATGAATGAATTGAATAAAAAGCTTAAAATGATAGGTTTAACCATGATGATGACACTGTCGCTGTTTGTTGTCGACTTTGGATTTGGAAAAAATCAAGCACTGGCCGAAACACACACCTATGATGGAAAAAGTCCATACTATAATAGTTGTGCGAATTCGGCGGTAACGAAGGATAAAAAATGGATCGATTCCAATTCATACGTAGAATTGAAATACAGCACTGTGTGTAAAACCGCCTGGGCAAAAGTGACCGTAACACGCCCCGCCGTATACAATCATGAAGCGGATGCCAGAATCGTCCGAAGTACTGATGGTAAGGCCTATACATGCTCAAGTTCCGGGGGCAATGGAGTCGTGAATATCGGGCAGACCTCATGCTATACACCAATGGTATATGACTATGACCCGCGCAAAGCACAGGCCCAAGGGATCCATGCGATTCCAAATAGTGATGCCTATAAAAAAGCAGTGACTATTTGGTACTAAAAAAACAAAAACGCAAAAAAGCATCCTTATAGCCGGATGCTTTTTTTGCGGTCAGATTGTGCTTCCAATTGAAGTAAATATCGTTTCATCTCCGTACCTCCACGGTAGCCGGTAATGGCCCCGTTTTTTCCGATAACCCGGTGACATGGCACCGTGATCAGAATTGGGTTGGCGCCAATGGCCGTACCAACCGCCCGAACAGCTGCAGGTCTTTGGATGATTTGGGCAATATCGGAATAGGAACAGGTTTGTCCATAGGGTATTTGATTCAGCGCTGCCCAAATTTCTTGTTGAAAGGGCGTACCTATTATATCTGCAGGAAGGGAGAAAGTCTGCCTGGTTCCTTCGAAATATTCTTGTAGTTCTTTTAGATAGGGATTTAATGCTTTTTCATTTTCAACAAGGTTCGCATGTGGAAAGCGTTTTTGCATCAAGGACTTCAGCTCTTCATACGTTTGACCGGGAGAGCCTACATAGCAAAGCCCTTTTTCCGTCCTGGCCACATATAATTGCCACTTATCATCATGCAATATGGCCCATTCAATGGTTTGTTTTTTATCATTCTTCATTTTCTTCACGCTCCAAAGCTTGAGTTTTGAGATAAGCATTCCTATATCCTGAAGGGGTATTCCCCATTTTCCTTTTGAATAACGTCATGAAATAGGGTGTACTGGAGAACCCGGCAGCGAAGCCTATTTCAGTTATCGGCATTTCGGAGGTTTCCAGCAGCCTCGCCGCTTTTTCAAGGCGAAGCCGCTGAATGTATTCAGTGGGCGATATTCCCTTCACTCGCTTGAATGTTCGTTGTAAATGATACGGGCTGCCATGGGAAATATCCGCCAATTTGTTCAAAGTGAGGGGTTCGCTGTAATGGGTGTCGATCCATTCGGCTATTTGTTCAACCCATTCTTCTGTCGGCACATTCAGTCCTTCCGGTTTACATCGTTTACAAGGCCGGAACTCCTCTTCCAAAGCCATCATGGCATTTTTGAAGATCTTCACGTTTTCCTTATTCGGCACCCTTGATTTACAGGAGGGCCTGCAAAAGATGCCTGTCGTAATTACCCCGTATAAAAAATGATCATCATATGCTGCATCACAATCTATAATAGCTTTCCAATATTCATTCGGGAAATCTGCCTTTTTCGGATTCACTACATTCACCTCTCCATTTAGTATACAAGAAAGGGTTGATATACAAACATTTTGTTAATATAAAAGCAAGATAACGTAATTGTTCAATAAATTTTGTTAAAATTAGGGAGTTAAATGAAAGAGCAAGATAACGTATCGGTTTGTCATTAGAATAAAGCTAAAGGAGGGAGCAGGATGATAGAGACATTATCAAATGATGAAGGCATGATGGAATTGAGGATTCATGCACCAAAAGAGTTTCGTTTTTCTGAAAATCTTAAATATTTATCAAGATCCTCCAATGAATGTCTGTTCGATATTGTTGATCAAAAGATTTATCGAGCACTTGTTGTCGAAAACGAGACGCTTTTAGTAGAAATCAGTGCGATGAATGAAACGGAGCTGACCGTCCGTTTCCCAGGACGAACAGCACCGATGGAAAATCAGGTAAAGGATGCTGTTTGCCAATACGTTCGTCACTGGTTCGATCTTGAGACAAATCTGCTTCCTTTTTATGAATTGGCCCAAAATGACCCTTTATTGCAAAAGCCGGTAAGCCAATTCTTCGGCTTGAGAAATATGGGCATCCCTGATTTATTTGAAGCGATTGCCTGGGGAATACTTGGTCAGCAGATTAACTTGACTTATGCCTATACCTTGAAACGGAGGCTTGTGGAGGGATTTGGTGAATATGTTGAATTCGAAGGAAAGCAATATTGGCTGTTTCCGACCCCTGATGCAATCGCGAAATTGACCGTCGAAGATTTTGCCGATTTGAGGATGACGGTAAAGAAGTGTGAATATTTAATAGGTGTTGCTCAACTGATTGCAGAAGGGGAACTTACTAAAGAAAAGCTGTTGAATGCAATGGATGTAAAAGAGGCTGAAAAAATGCTGACCAACATACGGGGAATCGGTCCGTGGACAGCGAACTATGTCTTGATGCGCTGTTTGCGTTTTCCAGCAGCCTTTCCCATCGATGACGTCGGGCTGCATAATTCCATGAAACTGCTCATGCAAACAGAAGCAAAACCAACGAAAGCGGAAATCCTGAAACTATCGGAAGCGTGGGCTGATTGGGAATCCTATGCAACCTTCTATTTATGGAGATTGCTATATTGAATCCCAGGATAAAACTGCAAGTAACGTCGATATATCCCTATATTCGGAGATAAAACTATAAATTACGTCGATATATCCCTATATTCGGAGATAAAACTGCAAATAACGTCGATTTCAGCATTTGCAATAGATCCGGGTGCGATTTCGTTTTGTCTGTTTTTATATAACTAAACAATGGTGCGCGTTTCTGGTATTACCCCCTCTTCGTCGGACCACGTTCTGTTGCCGGCTTCAGGTGGAATGGCAGGTTCTGGACGTTTTTGGCATTGAGACAAGACAAATCAATTCATTTAGCTGTTTTTGAAAAAATGCTCAAAGGAAATGTTTCCTTTGAGCATTTTATGTTTCTGATTGTTTTGCTTTCAAGACACATTGTCCATAGATAAGCATCATTAAGATTACAAGGTGGAAAATAACTGCTCCTTGAACTTCGCACCATCATCGGCGTGTCCATTTTTCTTAAATAGGGCACTGGGAAATAAATGGCCAACAATGTTCAATATTTAATAGAAATGGTAAAATCATTATGCTCCTATAAAAATTAGTGAATGAAAATGAAAATAGAGGATGCTGTTGAATATGAGGAAAGTATCGCTGGAAACCAAGATTCTCGGGTTAGTCTTATCGTTGAGCCTGTTTTTGATCCTGTTATTGACGACTACTTTTTCCTATATGGAAGGAAGGCAAATAGCGAAGGATAAAGGTCAATTGGCGTTGGAGCTTTCAAAGACGATTAGCTTCATGCCTACCGTTACAGAGGCTTTTGAGACGGATGATCCCGCTGGCATCATCCAGCCGATTGCCGAAAAGATCCGCAGGGAAACAGGTGCAGAGTTCATTGTTGTGGGGAATGCAGAGGGAATTCGCTATTCCCATCCGCTGGCTTCCGAAATTGGGAAGCGGATGGAAGGCGGGGATAATAGCAGGGCCATTCAGGAAGGTGAATATTATGTCTCCGAAGCGGCAGGATCACTCGGTCTTTCCATTCGGGGGAAGTCACCGGTATTCAATGAGGATGGAAAAATAATTGGAATCGTCTCCGTCGGTTTTTTGGTGGACGATGTCCGCGCCCAAATTTTCAAGGATTTGTCCAAGGAGATGATTGTATCTTTAGTGGCCATCATGATCTCGATCATTGGCAGTTATATGCTGGCAAGGAGCATACGTAAAGATACACTGGGGCTGGAACCATTTGAAATCGCCAATTTATATAAAGAAAAAAATGCAGTGCTTCAATCGGTGAAAGAAGGGATTCTGGCCATTGACCAAAATGGGCTGATTACCTCGATGAATCAGCCGGCAAAAAAATTGCTGGATATTAAAGAGTCCGTTCGCCATTTGAACGTCGATGGCCTTTTTCCTTCGAAATATTTATTCGAGGTGCTGAAGTCCGGTGAACCGCAAGTGGATAAGGAGATTTCATGGGAAGACAAATCCGTTATCGTCAATTGTACGCCGATTTTCGATAGTGAAGGGGTAAGCGGTGTTGTCGCTTCGTTCCGTGATCGAACGGAAATTGAGGAAATGGTCAACACACTATCGGAAGTGAAGATGCATTCAGAGGATTTAAGGGCACAAACCCATGAATTTACCAATAAACTATACGTCCTTTCAGGTTTGATACAATTAGGGGAATACGATGAAGCAATCGATATGATTCAAAGCGAAACATCCGAATTGCATTCCCTGAACCGTGTCGTGTTCGAACAGATAAAGGATACAAAGGTACAAGCCCTGTTACTTGGCAAGATCGGGAAAGCATCGGAGAAGAAGATCATCTTCGAAATAGATGCACAAAGTTACCTGGAGAAACTGCCGGACCATATAAAACTGTCACAACTGACATTGATTCTAGGAAACATTATCGATAATGCACTTGAAGCGGTTTCAAGCATGGAGGAGCCGCTCGTGAAATTTTTCGCCACAGATATCGGAAATGATATGGTATTTGAAGTGAGTGATAACGGAAAAGGAATACCTGAGGATGCCATCGCCCATATTTTCGATAGGGGTTTCACTTCGAAAAACAGCGGAAGTCCGAGTGGTTATGGACTTTCGAATGCTGATCATGTCGTAAAAGAGCTGGGCGGAATCATCGAAGTCCAAAGCGAAGATGGGAACACCATATTCACCGTTTATCTTCCTAAAGAACAGCGAGGAGGGAAAGAATGCTGAAGATAAGAGCAGTCATTGCAGAGGATGATTTTCGTGTAGCGGATATCCATGAAAAATTCTTGAAAAACTTTGATGAAATAGAAGTGGTCGGAAAAGCTGTCAATGCCAAAAAAACGCTTCGGATTTTGGAACAAAAAAGCCCGGATTTGCTTTTGCTTGATGTTTATATGCCAGATCAGCTTGGTACAGACCTCCTTCCGGACATACGGAAAAAATTCCCGAATGTGGATATCATCATGATTACCGCGGCAACGGATAAAGAACAACTGGAAAAGGCGCTTCACTATGGTGTTGAGAATTATTTAATTAAACCAGTGGAGATGAAGCGTTTCAACCAAGTTATCGAAGAGTATCTGAAGAAAGTCCATCTGATGAAATCCAAACAAGAGATAGACCAGGATTTTGTGGATCTCATTTTGAAAAAGGGTTCATCCGTATCGGAATCGAACGATGGGCAGGCCCTGCCGAAAGGGGTAGACGAAATCACTTTGGCGAAGGTGATCGAGGTACTCGAAGGAAGCGATATCGGTTTGTCGGCTGAGCAAGTGAGCGGACAGATCGGCGCTTCCAGGACAACCGCGAGACGCTACCTGGAATACTTGATATCCGTTAAGAAATGTAAAGCGGAAGTCGTATATGGGGTAGTGGGGAGACCTGAGCGAAGATATTATAAAATTCAATAGAATTAAGTGAGAGACACCTTCAAGATGGAAGGTGTCTTTTTTAGGCTGTTTTCACATATACTTTGTTGCTATTTACCAGGTAGTGAGTTGTGGTTGATTTCCCCTCCAGATGCTCGCTTTCCGCGGGCGTAAACTCCTGTGGGGTCTCACCTGTCCCGCCGCTCCCGCAGGAGTCTCGCACTTCCGCTCCAATCAACCTTAAATAGTTTCGTTTTAAAAACAACAATCTTTACGAAAAGTGCCTTTTTTTATCATGCATCGTTTGAAAGATTATGAAAAAAGCAATATATGTCAAAAAAACGATTGAATATATAGAGAATAGCTTACAAGACGAATTATCCTTGGAGAACATCGCAAGGTTCGCAGGTTTTTCGAAGTTTCATTATCATCGTATTTTTCAAAAGGAGCTTGGCGTGACCGTATCGGAATATATTCGATATCGAAGAATTGCCAATGCAGCTAACATGCTGCTTTATGCCGATGAAAAAATAATCGATATTGCTTTATATTACCGCTTTGAAACACAATCGATACACCAACGACCAATATAGATTACGGCTGTGACCTTTTGGACGGACCGGAAAATTTATCATTTGAAGAATAAATGCGCGGAACATTTGCTTGAATATTCGCTTATTTCCTTGAAGAACGCGCCATTCAACCCAGGGAATGGCGTTCGGTTCCTCCTCGAAAAATCGCTTCCGTGAACACAATGAACACAATTAACATAATAATTTTAAAAAACAATAAATTGAGAACGCTTACAAATGAAGCGGTTTCATATACACTTTATCTTATTAGAAGATAGGAGTGATAGATATGCTCGCTTTATTAGGATACTTGATGATAGTAGTGTTTATGATTTTAATTATGACAGGGCGACTTTCAGCCATGATAGCTTTGATTGCAGTACCAAGTGCCTTTGCACTTATTGGCGGGTTTGGCGGTAAAATGGGTGAGATGGCGCTGGAAGGGATCAAAGACGTTGCGCCAACGGGAATCATGATTTTATTTGCGATCCTTTTCTTTGGCATTTTGATTGATGCTGGGGTTTTTGACCCGATCATCAATACGATCCTTAAGGTTGTAAAAGGAGATCCGGTGAAAATTGCCATCGGCACGGCAGTCCTGGCTTTGCTGATTTCCTTGGATGGAGATGGTACGACTACTTATATGATAACGATTTCTGCCATGCTTCCGTTATATAAACGGATTGGAATGAGACCGCTAGTATTGGCCGGCATTGCCGTTTCGTCATCTGGAGTCATGAACCTTCTTCCTTGGGGAGGCCCTACAGCACGGGTGATGACCGCTTTAAAACTTGAAATGTCCGATGTTTTCACTCCTGTCATTCCTGCGATGATTGGCGGAGTCCTATTCGTCCTTTTCATGGCATATTGCCTTGGTAAAAAAGAAAGAAAGAGAATCGGGATCATTGAGGTCGATTATCATGCTGTGGCACAGCACGCGGCTGCAACGGAAGATGCTTATCTAAAACGGCCTAAAATGATCATATTCAATTACGCATTGACTCTTACACTGCTGGTTGCGCTGATCATGGAACTTATGCCTTCAGCGGTTCTGTTCATGGTAGGTTTCGCGATTGCCATTACGGTTAACTATCCGAAACTCAGTGATCAGAAAGAACGTGTAGCAAACTATGCGGACAATGCTTTATCCGTCATTTCGATGATTTTTGCAGCAGGTGTTTTCACTGGAATCCTTGCCGGCACGGAGATGGTCGATGCCATGGCAAACTCTTTGATTCAGCATATTCCAGATCAAATGGGCGCACATTTTGCTGTCATCACAGCCATCATCTCAGCACCTTTTACGTTCTTCATGTCTAATGACGCATTTTATTATGGGGTGCTCCCATTACTTGCTAAAGCGGGGGCTGCTTATGGAATTGACCCTGCCCTGATCGGCAGAGCTTCACTATTGGGGCTTCCCGTCCATCTATTAAGCCCGCTTGTTCCATCTACCTATCTATTGGTTGGAATGGTAGGGGAAGATTTCGGTGCCTTGCAGCGCACTTTCCTGAAATGGGCATGCGGATCGACGCTTGTCATGATAGTGGTTTGTGTCCTATTGGGAATCATCCCGCTATAAAGCTTTAAAGAGTCCCGTTCGCCACGATGCGAACGGGACTCTTTTATGTCTGCATCAAGCGCTGAATAAATCTGGAAAAGTGAGATACATTATGTTTGTCTTCTCTTTCGCGACAAAGTTAGCTTTTTCTTTTATTGAATGAGGGATGTACGTACCTTAAGATTAAAGGAAACAATATTTAATAAGAAGGGAAGAGAGCAAAAATGGCTCACTTTAATATAAAAGTTGCAGTTCAAAAGTTCGGTAACTTTCTAAGTTCAATGGTCATGCCGAATATATCAGCTTTCATAGCATGGGGGCTAATCACTGCCCTATTCATCCCATCTGGTTTCCTGCCAAATGAAAGCCTTGCCAAAATGGTTACACCGATGGTTACGTTTTTATTGCCGCTTTTAATTGGGTATACGGGCGGTAAGCTAATCCATGACCACCGCGGAGGCGTAGTCGGTGCCATTGCGACAATGGGCGTCATCGTCGGATCTGACATCCCGATGTTCCTTGGAGCCATGATAATGGGACCGTTCGGCGGTTATGTCATCAAGAAATTCGATCAATTGATTGAAGGGAAAATAAAAGCCGGTTTTGAAATGCTTGTTAATAATTTTTCGGCGGGGATTATTGGCGGCTTATTGTCCATTCTATCCTTCTTGGCCATCGGGCCTGCTGTTGACGTATTTACAGGCTGGCTTGTAGCAGGAGTCGATTGGCTTGTCGGTACAGGTTTACTGCCGTTGACAAGTATCCTGATCGAGCCTGCCAAGGTCTTGTTCTTGAACAATGCCATCAATCATGGTGTACTATCACCAATTGGTGTAGAGCAAGTCAAACAAACAGGGGCTTCCATCCTGTTCCTTCTGGAATCGAATCCAGGACCAGGTATCGGCGTACTGCTCGCTTATTGCTTTTTTGGAAAGGGAACGGCGAAGAAATCGGCGCCAGGAGCTGCCATCATTCATTTCTTCGGCGGGATCCATGAAATTTATTTCCCTTATATCCTAATGAAGCCGATGTTATTCTTAGCCGTCATTCTTGGAGGCATGAGTGGAGTTTTCACATTGGTCCTACTAGGCGGAGGATTGTTCGCTCCAGCATCTCCAGGCAGCATACTTGCCATTACAGCGGTAACTCCGCATAATGCAGGTGCATATATTGCTAACTTTGCAGGCGTCATCGTAGCCGCCCTTGTTTCATTCATCGTCGGTGCATTCATCCTGAAAACAGGAAAGCAATCTGAAGAGAATATTGAAGATGCCGCGAAAAAAATGCAAGAAATGAAAGGCAAGAAAAGCTCTGTTGCCGATGTATTCGCTTCAGAACCGGGAACGATGCCAACAAACGTCAGCAAAATAATTTTTGCCTGTGATGCCGGAATGGGATCAAGTGCGATGGGGGCTTCGCTGCTTCGCAAGAAGGTGAAGGAAGCCGGATTGAATATCACTGTTACAAATACGGCGATCTCAAACATTCCTGCTGATGCACAAATCGTCATTACACAGGAGGAGTTAACTCCAAGGGCACAGAATAAAGTGCCGAATGCCTATCATGTATCCGTCGATAATTTCCTATCAAGCCCTGAATACGATTCATTGCTTGCACGGCTTCAGGATGACGGTACAGATGAGCTGCATGAAATCGTCGAAGATGCTGAAGAGAAGGTTCCCGGTGTTCGTGAACATTCAATCGAACCTGGCATCGACGGGGATGAGCCGGAAGGTAATGAATTGCTTCGTGAAGAAAATGTCTTCCTTAATCAACAGTTCGCCAATAAGGAAGAAGCGATCCGCTTTGCGGGAAGAGCTTTGGTCAATGCAGGTTACGTTAAGGAAAGCTATATTGAAGCGATGATTGCCCGTGATGAATTGACTTCAACCTATATGGGGAACGATGTAGCCATTCCGCACGGAACCGAGGAAGCTAAGAAAGATGTCCTTAAATCCGGATTTACCGTTTTACAAATTCCTGATGGTGTCGACTTTGACGGCCAAAAGGCACGATTGATATTCGGCATTGCCGGCAAGGACGGGACACATCTTGAAATTCTATCTGGCATTGCAGTTACATGCTCTGACATGGAGAATATTGAAAAGATGGTTAAAGCCACATCAGCCAGGGAATTGATGGATATTATAAATGTAGAAAATAATTAAATACTCTTAACCAAGAATAGAAAAGCGTTATACGCTTTTCTATTCAGTATTTTCTCGTGTTACTCCACCAGAAATGAGTTGGTAGCATGTATATTACTTCAAGGGAAAAATCAATCATAGAATTGATCATAAAAACTTCAGGAAAACATACAGCCTTATCCATTGCGACACAATTGAATGTTAGTGTCCGGACGGTTCAACGCGATTTGAAGTCCATAGAAAAAATCCTGCAATCATTCGAGTTGCATTTAACACGCAATACACATGAGGGACTGTCCATCGACGGGAAGAATGAACAAGTCTTTCGGCTTGTACAGCACCTGATGGGCAATCATCCGATCGATCAAACGCCACAAGAAAGAAAACTGCATCTTCTTTTAGCTTTACTGCAGGAAGAATCATATAAAACCCAAGTTCTTGCGGGGGATCTCGGAATAAGCATTACGACTCTTACAACCTATTTGGACGAACTGACCGAATGGTTAAAGAATTTTAATATCGTGATTACCAGAAAAAGGGGAGTCGGAATAGAGCTTGCCGGCACCGAAGAAAATAAACGGAAAGCCCAGGCAGCCTATTTCTTGCACTTCTTTAATGAAGAGCTGATTGAAAGTTTATTTTTGCTGCAAGAAGGGAAATTTCCAGAAGCGAAAATCCTCGACTATTTTGATCCCGAATATCTTCTGGCTATCGACGGGGTGCTGTTTTCCACTTTTAACAGTGCCCACTCCCGATTGGCGGATAGCGGGTATATAGGGTTAATTGTACATATTTATGTAACCCTGCAAAGAAATGAAAGCCAATATTTTTTGGAGAAGGATTTCAATAAAATAAGCGAACTTTCCGATGAGACTAATCTCATGAATAAAATAGGCAAGGAACTCAGCGCCATGCTGGAAGTCTCTTTTACCATCGATGATATAAGCTACCTTGCAGCCGTCCTTAAAGGCTCCAAGCTTCATGCGGCGGATGCCGTTCCCTATGACAGTGTGCTGCTTGGCCAGCTGATAAGAAACCTGATAAAAGATGTTTCGGCACAACTGCAAATCGATTTGACCAAGGATTTCCCATTGTATCAGGGGCTCCTTGCCCATATGGAGCCATCGCTTTTCCGGATCAAACAGGAAATGGGATTGTACAACCCCTTAACCGAAGATATTAAGCGAAAGTATCCGGTTCTCTTTTTGGCAGTGAAGACCAGTCTGGAAAAGGGATTCAAAGAAATAAAAGAATTTCCTGAAGATGAAATAGCCTTCATCGTCCTTCATTTCGGATCTGCATTAGTGCTGCGGGAGGAAGAAATATCAATAAGGGCACTCATCGTTTGCCCGACAGGTATCGGTACGTCGAAGATGCTTGCAAGCCGGATCAAAAAGGAAATCATCGAAATCGAGACTGTAGAAATCAAGACCATCAAAGACATCCAGCAGCAGGGCAGCCTGAAAAACTATGATGTGATCATTTCTACCGTCCGGCTTCCGTATATCGATAGTGATTATATCCTTGTATCCCCTCTTTTGAGTGAAGAGAATATTTTGAACATCAGGAATTATTTAAGGAAGAATATCGAAAACTTCACGAAGAATAAGCGTTATGGAATTCAGTCAGCCGATAAGGATACCGTGACCAAAAAAGAGGATGGCGAACTGAAAGAAGTGCTGCAGGAATTGAAAGATGCCCAGCAGAGCATTGAGTCGATCATGGATAATTTCCGGTTTTATCGGCTGCCGCATCGGAAAGGACATCCAGAAATCATCGAAGAAATGGTGAGGATGGCTGAAACGGAAGAACTGCTGAAGGGTGCGGATGATGTGGTCAGATCCTTGAAGGAACGGGAAAAAAAGGGCGGTTTAGGCATTCCGGGCACGGGGATGGGCCTTTTCCATACGAGACAAAAGAATGTAAAAGAACTGATATTCCGGGTGGCCCACCTGGAGGAATATCGTCTCGTCAAAGGTATGGACGGCAATGACGTCCATATGAAAAATTTACTGCTGATGCTGGCACCTGAAGAATTGAGTGTGAAGCAGCAGGAAATCGTCAGCTTAATAAGTTCAAGCTTAATTGAAAGCAATGAATCCATCATGATTTTTTCATCTTCGGACGAAGAAATGATTAGAAGAAGGCTGGAAGCCATATTTTTGGATTATTTATATACTAACTTGATAAAGGGATGATTGTAATGAAACAAGCAGTACATTTCGGTGCAGGAAACATTGGAAGAGGATTTATCGGAGCACTTTTTTCACAATCTGGATATCATGTGACATTTGTAGATATAGCTGATCAAATCATCGATCAGTTAAATGATAAAAAGCAATATCAAGTCAAACTGGCCACTGATCAACAAGAATCAGTCACTGTGAAAAATGTTTCGGGTTTAAACAGTTTAAAGCAGGAAGAGGAAGTCATTAAAGCAATTTCCGAAGCAACCTACCTCACCACTGCTATTGGTCCCAATATTTTGCCTCATATCGCTCCTTTAATTGCAAAAGGATTGGCATCAAGAGTGAAGGAAACCGATGAAAAACTATATGTGATCGCTTGCGAAAACCAAATATCGGCAACAGACCTTTTAGAAGGCTATATTCTGGAAAACCTGGATCAAGCCACAAAGGAAAAACTAGCCGATAAAGTTTACTTCTTTAACTCAGCAGTCGATCGCATCGTTCCTATCCAAAATAACGAAGGATCACTTGATGTTTTGGTGGAACCTTATTATGAATGGGTCGTTGAAACGAAGGAAAGCATACCTGCCGTTGAAGGGATGACCATTGTAAAAGAACTCGCCCCATTCATTGAGAGAAAACTGTTTACCGTTAATACAGGACATGCCGTCATTGCTTACCTCGGTTATCTCAAAAATAAAAAATCAACGATTGACCAGTCATTGGAAGACGCAGGCATTGTGGAGCAAGTCAAGAAAACCCTAGGGGAAACGGGTGCCTATTTAATAAAGCAATACGGCTTGGATGCAGGTGAGCATCAGCAGTATATCGAAAAAATCATTAATCGTTTTAAAAACTCCTACCTGAATGATTCGGTGAATAGAGTCGGACGTTCACCGCTGCGTAAACTCGGGCCAAACGACCGTCTCGTGCGCCCTGCCGTAGAAGCAAAGAAAGCCGGACTTTCCTATACAAATCTGGCGAAAGCGATAGCGGCCGCTTTACTCTTTGATTTTAACGAAGATGAAGAAGCCCTTAAACTGCAAACGATGATCAAAGAACACGGTGTAGCTTCAGCACTTAAGGAAGTTAGCGGCTTGGACGAGAATAGCGAAATCACCGAAGAAGTCATCAACCACTACAACAACTTGAAATAAAAGCCGAAGAACTCCTGAAATCCTTTTCAGGAGTTTTTTACTTAATCAAAAAGCCAATCATCGAAGGAACTGGCATCCGATAATAAAACTCAAAAAAACCTTGTAAACAGTAATCATTACGTTTTATAATGGAAGACAATCAAGACAAGAGAGAGTGTTTTAAAGAATAAATCGTAATCATTTTGATTTATTAGACGAAAAGCACTGAAAGAATGGATTGAAAAAGAAGGATTCGTGCAATAAATAGAGAATTTGGTGCATTTTTTAATATTTTAGTCCTATTGCAAGAGATTTAGAGCTGTTATTTAAGGGTTTAGAGCAAATACTCACGAATTTGAAGCAAATACTCACGAATTTGAAGCAAATACTCGTGAATTTGGAGGATTTACTCGTGAGTTTAGAGCAAATACTCGTGAATTTGGAGGATTTACTCGTGAATTTGGAGCAAATACTCGTGAGTTTAGCACATACACATATACTCGTGAATGGATGTTTACTCTCGAGGAGGATTACATAGTTTGATTTCGGATAAGCATTCGGCGATGTGTTACGTCGTTTGATGATGGTAAAGCTGCAACCTAAATCGTAATCAATACGATTTTAAAACAGTCAATAAAAATAGTTGAGGTAATGGAGGAAATATATCGTGTTCAGAAAATGTAAATTGATTTTTATTGTATGTTTATCAGTCTTTCTTTTGGCTGCTTGTTCCACCGAGTCTGCGAAGGATCAAGCGGGAGGGAAGAAGGAAGTGAACTTGCTTTTTAATTTTGCGACTAGCTCGCTTGATCCGAATGTTGATACTAGTTATGTGTCGCTTAGGGCTGGCATCACTGAGACATTGGTGCATCTCAATGATAAGGATTTGACCATCGAACCTTGGCTGGCGAAGAGCTGGGATAGCAAGGATGGTCAATTATGGAATTTTGAGTTAAGGGAGGGTGTGACGTTTCAGAATGGAAAGCCGATGGATGGCAAAGCGGTGAAGGCTTCCTTGGAGAGGGCGATGAAAGATAGTCCGGCGATCAAGAATGCTTTGCGGATTGAGTCGATTGAAGCGGACGGGAATGCGCTGACCATTAAGACGGAGGTTCCTTTTCCTGAGTTTCCTTCTGAATTGGTTCATCCAAATACATCGATTATTGATGTGAAGGAAAGTGACTATATAAACAAGCCGATAGGAACCGGGCCATTTGCCGTTTCGAAATTCATACCAGGTACGGCTGTTGATTTAATGCGGTATGAGTCTTACTGGGATGGAGCCGCAAAGCTTGAGAGAGCCAGGTTTTCGTTTAATGAAGATGCCAATGCTCGGTCTCTTGCCCTTGAATCGGGAGACGCTGATATTGTTTTCCGTCCGGAAGTGGAAAGCCTGGAAAATTTAGAGGCGAAAGATGGTGTGAAGGTTGAATCGACATCGACTTTCCGCGTACATCAAATGACGATGAATTTGGAACGTAAAGCATTGCAGGACATACACGTCCGGAAGGCGGTTGATGCCTTGATCGATCGTCCATCCATTGCGGAAACGATTTTACATGGTCATGCTGAAGTGGCGACGGGGCCATTCCCATCCACTTTCTCTTTTGCCCCGGATTATCCGAAAAAAGCGAATGGAATGGAAGCCGCTAAGGCGTTTCTTGATCATGCGGGATATAAGAAAGTGGATGGTGTCATGCAAAAAGACGGTAAACCGTTAACGTTTACACTGCTTACATACAGTTCACGTGCCGACCTGCCGTTAATTGCCCAAGTTTTTCAATCGGATGCCGGTCAGTTGGGGATTGATGTGAATATCAAGCAAATAGAAATCCCTGAAGAGTATATGGCTTCCAATCGCGATTGGGATTTAACGACCTACAGCAATTTAACGGCTCCGAGAGGGGATGCCGGTTATTATTTAAATGCTACTTATCATCCAAAGGGTGCCTTGAACTTCAGTGGGGCTGATGATGATCGCCTGACGTCCCTGATTGATGAGCTGAACGTGACGGTCGGGCAGGAGGAGCGCTCGGATTTAGCTGAGGAGATTGCGATGTATGTGGATGAACAAGTGTATAATTCATTCATTTTACATCCGAATACACTTGTTGCTTATGATGCCGATAAAGTTAAAAACTGGATCACTTCGAGAAGCGAATACTACATGCTGACGAATGAATTGGATGTGAAGTGAATGTTTCGCATCTTAGTCCGCCGGTTCATTGAGGTCGCGATTTTTGTTCTTGTGATTACATTCATTTCTTTCCTTTTTGTTCGGCTTGCTCCTGGCGACCCGGTTCTCTCGATACTTCAAGTGGATGATGTATCGGTCACAAACGAGCAAGTCAATGAGCTTCGTGAAGAATTAGGGTTCAATGATCCGCTGTTCGTGCAGTATGGCAATTGGTTTGCGGACTTTATCCGATTGGATTTCGGGCATTCCTATCTGACGAATCAGCCTGTGATGGAAATGATCATGAGCGGGCTGCCTGCAACACTTGAGCTGGCGGTTGGTGCATTGCTTGTCATGCTTGGTATAGCGATTCCGTTAGGTTCGCTTGCTGCCTTGTACAGGGGGAGCTGGATCGATCAATTCAGCCGGGCTGTTTCTTTATTGGGGGCAGCCATTCCTAGCTTTTGGCTGGGGCTGCTTTTGATAGATTTATTTGCGGTACGTTGGGGAGCCCTTCCAACGATGGGCAGGGACGGGTTTCGTTCTTTGATTCTGCCGTCGGTCACGCTGGGGCTGGCCATCACAAGTGTGTACGTCCGTTTGCTGCGTTCGAGCTTGATAGATTCCCTCAGTCATGATTTCATCAGGGCTGCCCGATCTAGGGGGATTTCAGAGATGCGGATATTCTTTGCCCATGCATTTCGTTATAGCTTGCCCCCGGTCATTACCGTATTCGGCGTCAGCCTTGGCAGCCTGATCGGCGGTGTAGTCGTGATCGAAGTTATTTTTGCCTATCCGGGCATAGGTAAGATGGTCGTGGACTCGATTCGGTCGCGGGATTATCCAGTCATCCAAGGGTACCTGCTGGTCATGGCCATCATTGTATTCATGGTTAATAGTGCCGTGGATTTATCTTATCGCTATTTAAATCCGGAGCTAAGACTGAAGGAAAGGAAGCATGGAAAATGGAGTTAGTTATCAAAGGAAAATCCAAAAGGCGCTGGAGAATGACCGTCCTATTTACGGTGATGGCGACAATCCTTGCCGTTGCGGCTTACACCTTTCTTATTGTGAAACATGATCCGGCACTGGTCAATCTGGAAGAAAGGCTATGGCCGGCGAGCATGGAACATCCGTTAGGGACGGATCATCTAGGGCGTGATGTATTGACGCGCCTTCTGCTTGGTGCACAGCTGACGGTTGGCTACGGCCTCTTATCTTTGTTTGCCGCAGTTATCATCGGCGTCCCGTTCGGGATGATTGCCGGTTTTAAAGGAGGTCTGATCGATCGGATCTTCATGCGCATTGCCGACGCGTTTCTCGCCTTCCCAGATACGATCGTTGCCATTGTTCTTAGCGGTTTATTAGGACCGGGAATCGAAAATCTCCTGTTGGCGATCGTTCTGGTGAAATGGGTGAATTATGCCCGGCTTGTGCGAAGTACGGTGATCACCGAACGTCAGAAGGAATATGTCACAGTTGCTAAAATCAATGGATTAAGTTCATTTGGGATCATGCGGAAGCATCTATTTCCGCACCTTATCGGGAATGTGCTTGTCCTTTCTAGCCTCGATTTAGGAAAAATCATTTTGCTCATATCTTCCTTATCATATATCGGGCTCGGTGCGCAGCCGCCGGCACCGGAGTGGGGAGCCATGCTGAATGATGCCCGACCATATTTTCAATCCAATATGTTGCTGATGATTTACCCAGGGCTCGCCATCGTATTTGTCGTCCTTCTAACCAACATGCTCGGTGATTATTTGCGTGATGCATTCGATGTGAAAAAGGAGGTGGGATCATGAGCATTTTATCCGTGAGGCAGCTGCATATCATGGGAAAGCAAGATCATATCGTCAAGGATTTTTCATTAGATGTGCAGGAGGGTGAGTGGTTCGCACTTGTCGGACAAAGCGGGAGCGGCAAAAGCATGACGGCCATGGCAATATGTCAGCTGCTTGCACCCAATCTTCAAGCGAAGGGGGAAATATGGTACGGGGAAAAGAATTTATTAACCCTATCTTCCTCAGAAATCAGGAAGGTTCGCGGAAAGCGCCTGGCCTATATTTTTCAAGATTACCAGGGTTCATTCACACCGTTCCTTACCATCGGTCAGCATTTCGACGAATATCAGCGAACACATTTGAACCTTTCCAAAAAGGCAAGGAGGCAGCAAGCGGTCAATGCGCTCATATCGGTGGGCCTGAGGGACGATATCTACGGCAGATACCCTTTTCAATTAAGCGGCGGGCAGCTTCAACGCGTATCGATTTCAATGGCCCTGCTGCTTGAACCTGATATCTTGATAGCGGATGAACCGACCACAGCCTTGGACAGTGTATCTTCCTTTAAGGTCTTACAGCTATTATCAAAGCTCCAAAAAGAAACTGGATGTGCAATCTTGTTCATTACCCATGATTTACGTCATGTCAGGAAGTATGCGGACCGCATTGCGGTCATGAAAGACGGGGCCATCATAGAGACCGGTGATAAAAATCAGGTATTGAATCATCCGCAGCATGCTTATACGAATGAACTGATTCAATCATCGCCATCATTGAGGAGAATTACATTTAAGCTTGAAGGAGTGTCAGGATGAGTTTATTAGACGTGCGAAATGTCCATAAAAGCTATGATAACGGAGTGGAAATACTAAGGAACGTGAATTTCAGCATGGAAAGGAAGGAATGCCTCGGGTTAGTGGGGGAGAGCGGCTGCGGAAAAAGCACACTGGCAAGACTCATCCTTCAGATTGAATCTTTTGACAAGGGCAGCATCCTATTTGAAGGAACCGAGCTGCAAAACAAAAGCGAACGCAGTTTGAAACCGTATCGCAAGAACATCCAGGCCGTTTTGCAAAATCCTGCATCGGCTTTGAATCCAAAACTAAGGATAAAGGATTCACTAATGGATCCATATCTTCAATTTGGCAGCCTGGTCAATTTGAAATATTTTACGTATACAAGTGAAGCGAACTTTATCGGACAGCTCCTGGAATCGGTGGAGCTTCCAAGGAGTTTTGCTGAACGTTACCCGCATGAGCTAAGCGGCGGACAAAAGCAGCGGGTGACCATAGCACGTGCAATCAGCATCGAACCGGCCCTCATTATATTGGATGAACCGGCTTCAAGCCTGGACGTGCTGTCCCAAGCGGCGGTGCTGAAATTGTTAGGCGGGCTGCGGGAGACTTTGGACACTTCCTACCTTTTTATTTCTCATGATCTATCGGCTGTACAGGAGATGAGCCAACGGATCATGGTGATGAAAGGGGGGGTTATTGTGGATTCTTTCGAGAAAGAACGGCTTTTTTGCAGCGATCGCCATTCATACACAAAAGAACTGATTTCGATGTTTGAATAATGAAGTTTGAGTTTTAAATCGCAATGATTTCGACTAAGTTTAATGCTTAAGGAGGAAGTAAGGTGGCATGTTAGGAAGTCGGGAGAACGATTGCGGATTCTTTCATCATCAATTCAACCATTTATTACACATTTAAATAGTGGCACCATATAACGAGTTGCTTTCGGCAATTCGTTTTTTTAGGTAAAAAAATGAATTCCAATAAACTTACTTGACATTATAAGCTTATGAAAATATAATTACTTACATAAAGTAACTGACAAAAAGGAGAATTCATACATGAATAAAAATGATGCAGGTCAAGTTTTTTTAAGGGTGATTTTAGGTCTTACTTTTTTCATTCACGGCGTTTCAAAGTTTCAAGGGGGCATAGGAAATACGGCGGGATTTTTCGATAGCCTTGGCATTCCTGGCTTCATGGCATACATCGTTGCAGGAATCGAATTGATTGGAGGACTTGCGGTTATACTGGGTTTGGGAACACGAATCGTATCCGTCCTATTTGCGGTCATTATGGCGGGGGCGATTTTCACGGCTAAATTACCTGCCGGTTTTCTTGGAAACGGGCAAGCGGCGGGTTACGAACTGGACTTGGCACTGCTTGCCATGTCTGTCTATCTAGCGTGTGCAAACCGCACGGTTCTTTCTTTGGATTATGTGATTTTCAATAAAAAAGGGAAGTGACAATATGGATAAAAATTTTCATCAAAAACCAATTACATTTGTTGGAGAAGTGAGTATTAATGTTTTGGATTTGAATAAGGCCATTCTGTTTTATCAAGAAATCATCGGTCTTCAAGTATTGAAGAAAACCGACCGGAAAGCTGTTTTGACGACAGACGGAAAAACCCCGTTGCTGACACTTGAGCAGCCTGCGGATGTGATTCCGAAAGAAGGGCGGACGACGGGCTTATATCACTTTGCCCTGTTGCTGCCTACCCGTGCCGACTTATCGATTTTTTTACGCCATTTACTTCAAACGAAATATCCATTTGGAGCGGCGGATCATGAAGTGAGTGAAGCGCTGTACATTACCGATCCGGATGGAAATGGCATCGAAGTATACTCTGACCGGCCATCAGCTGATTGGAGATGGGCAGGCGGGGAGGTCGAAATGGGCACGGATCCGCTGGATGGGAATGACCTTCTGAAAGAAAGCGATGGTGAGTGGAGAAAACTGCCTGCTGGTACCTTAATGGGGCATATACATCTGCATGTAGCGGATTTACGTAAAACGGAGGAGTTTTACATGCAAGGTCTTGGGTTTACCGTCGTGAATCGATATGGAGGAGCGCTCTTTACTTCAACCGGCGGATATCATCATCACATCGGATTGAACACATGGAATGGCGTTGGTGCGCCTGCCCCTAAGGAAAATAGTGTGGGGCTAAACTGGTATACACTCGTTTATGCAGATGAAGAAGCGAGAAACAAAGTAACGGAGCAACTGGAAGGAATCGGGGCTGTCGTCACGAAAAAAGAAGGGTTTTTCACTGTAACAGATCCATCAGGCAATGAGATTCATTTAGTGGTCTAAATTATAAGAATAATATAGAAAGCAATGGTGAGAGGATAATGGGATTCTTAAACAGATTATTTGGAAATAAAGAAGCCGCGGCAGAAGAGAATGGGAAAATGACAAAAGTATTATTCGTGAAAGTGAACGACCGTCCAGCAGATCAGGCAATCAGCTCGAAAATGTATGACACATTCTTACAAACATATAAAGAGACACACCGTACAGATGAAGTGACAGAGCTGGATTTATTTAAAGAAGAGCTTCCTTACTATGGAAATACGGCGATTACCGGACTATATAAACGCAACCAAGGTCTTGAACTGACAGCTGAAGAGGAAAATGCCGCAAAACTGGTTGACCAATATTTAAATCAATTCATGGCCATGGATAAAGTGGTATTCGCTTTCCCTCTATGGAACTCAACGGTTCCTGCACCGTTAATCACCTATCTTTCTTATTTGGCACAAGCAGGAATAATGTTCAATTATACGGCGGAAGGTCCTGTCGGGTATGCTGGAGATAAAAAAGTCATGCTATTGAATGCCCGCGGTTCTGATTATGCATTAGAAGGAATGTCTTCCGCTGAAATGGCCGTGAGTTTAGTGAAAAATATCATTAGTCTATGGGGTATTAAGAGCCCGGAGACCGTGGTCATTGAAGGCCATAATCAGTATCCGGATCGGTCACAAAAAATCATCGCGGATGGTTTGGAAAGCGTTGCAAAAGCGGCTGAAGCATTCTGATTGCAAAGTGAAAAGAATAGCAGGCAAAGAAAGGCCTCCATATCAATGGGGGCCTTTAGACTTTGCCTGCAGTTTTTTATTCGAAAAACATTTCAGCTGATTTCAGAAATCCGCTCCCTTTCCGCAGACTGTCTGCCAAGCCGCATCAAAGCAAGCGTCTGCGGGGTCTCGGCTAGCCAGTTATTCGGCAGGAGTGTCGCAAATTTCTTCAATGAGGGTTAATCCCATATAAATGAATACAAAATCATGGAGTATAACCAACTCTTGTTTTTAATTCTTGTTAGGGATTCGGAATGTGACCAACCTACAGTTTTTATAAAAAACATTCCATTTGATTGGAGCGGGTGTTCGAGACTCCTGCGGGGAAAGCAGGTCCAAGGGAGACCCCACAGGCGCAAGGAGCGCCGAGGAGGCTCCCGGACCGCCCGCGGAAAGCGAGTGCCTGGAGTGGAAATCAACTTCCTAAACCCGCTCCCTTTCCGCCGATAAACAAAAGGCCTCCATATCAATGGGGGCCTCCTTTGTGCAGGGATGGTGTTATTTGTTATTTGACCTGATACTTTTTCAAACGGTATTGAAGGCTTTGGCGGCTAATATTCAGGGCCTTGGCTGCTTGGGAGATATTCATGCCATGTTCCTTCAATATCTTCTCCAAGTATTGCTTTTCAGTATTGGCGATATAATCATCAAGAGATAAGGTCGAATCCTGTAAATCTCCATTTGCATGAGTCTCTTTTCTTCCGGGATGAATGTCTTCCAAATGGGCTTTCTTCCTAAATAGAGCCGGAAGGTGGGTGATGGCAATCTTTGTATCGCCAGGCTCCATTAAATTCATGGCCCCCTCAATGATATGTTCGAGTTCCCTTACGTTCCCGGGCCAGTCGTAATCATAAAAAAGCGAGTAGACTTCTTCGCTGATCCCTTCTATATTCAATTCGAACAGCGCATTGAATTTCTCGATGAAGGATTGCGCCAGCAAAGGAATATCCTCTTTCCGTTCACGAAGAGGCGGGATGAATAACGAAACGACACTTAATCGGTAGTATAAATCCTTTCGTAAATGGTCATTTGAAATGGCATCTATCGGATCTTCATTTATCGTTGCAATGACCCTAACGTCAATTTGTTTATCCTTAGTATCCCCAACACGGCGAATCGTCCTTTCTTGAAGGGCCCGTAATAATTTCGCTTGCATGTTCGGATTTAATGAGTTGATTTCATCTAGCAGGATGGTACCGCCCTGTGCCTGTTCGAATAATCCAGGCCGTTCGATCGATCCGGTGAAGGCGCCTTTCTTTGTGCCGAAGAGTATCCCTTCAATTAGACTGTCTGGCAGGGCTGCACAGTTTTGGCTGATGAAAGGGTGTGTCGAACGGCTGCTGCCATTATGGATACTTTGGGCGAAGAGCTCTTTTCCGGTGCCCGTTTCCCCAACGATGAGGATGGAGGATGCCGTCCTGGTCGAGCGCTTGCACTTTTCTATCACTTCCAGGAAATTTTCACTCGTTCCGATGATGCTGTCAAAGGTGTATTTGGTATCGCCCTTATTCAATATATTATCTTTAATGATTCTTTCCAGATTCGTTATATCCTTTGCCACTTCAATGGCCCCGATGATATTTTGCTTTTGATCTAAAATCGGAAACGTATTATTGATTGTTGTAATTTCCTGACCAAGATTATTGAAGTAAGTCTGCTTCGAGTTCTCGGTTGTCTTCCCCGAATGAAGTGCCCTTATTAATGTACTCTCCGTTTCTTCCTTGAATTTAAAGATTTCGTGAATCTTCTTCCCTAACACTTCTTCTGAATCCATTCCTTCGATTTCTGCCATTTTCTTGTTATATACAATCGTCCGCCCCTTTATATCGATTATATGTATCCCTGTATCGATTACATCCACAAGCGAATAGAGGATGGATTGGAAACCATCTATTTTAATGATTTGATCTAAATTCATGAATGCCTCCTGTTTTTCTTCTTTTCTTAGAGCTATTGTAGAGGAATTGAAGCAAAGGCGCAAATAAAATTTGCACAGCAAGATTATTTTGCATTGAAGTGCAAAAATATTTTGCGGAAAAAGTGCGAAAATGCTGTTTTTTATGGTTTTTCTAGTTGGCATGAAATTTGCATTAATAAAAAGTGTAAGGTTTAAGCGACAAAAATAGGGATTAGAGCAAAAAATAATGGCATACTATGTCAATTTTGCCCTTAAAGTGCTGAATTTCATTGCATTTTTCAAGAAAAAACATTATTTTTTCGAAAAAATGAAAAGTTGGCACGGAACTTGCTTGTTTAATTAAGGGAGAAGTAAAAACATAAACTTAGGGAGATGAGACATAATGGTCCAAACATATAAACACGAACCATTTACTAATTTTAAAATCGAAGAAAACAATAAAGCTTTTCAAGCGGCATTGAATGATGTAGCTAATGATCTAGGGAAGAAATATCCGCTGATCATTAATGGTGAAAGAGTGTTTACTGAAGAAGTCATTACCTCTGTAAACCCAGCAAATAAAGAAGAAGTTATCGGAACCGTATCCAAAGCGAATAAAGATCTTGCAGAGCAAGCGATGCAAGCGGCAGATAAGACATTCCAAACTTGGAGAAAAACGAAAGCGGAAGTGCGCGCAAACATTTTATTCAGGGCTGCAGCGATCGTTCGCAGAAGAAAACACTATTTCTCGGCTCTATTGGTTAAAGAAGCAGGGAAGCCTTGGAATGAGGCGGATGCAGATACAGCGGAAGCGATCGACTTCATGGAATACTATGCACGTCAAATGCTGAAGCTTAAAGACGGCATGCCAGTGGAAAGCCGTCCGATTGAACACAATGCTTTCAATTATATTCCGCTTGGTGTCGGTGTCATCATCTCACCTTGGAACTTCCCGTTTGCGATCATGGCAGGCATGACGACGGCTGCTCTTGTTTCAGGTAATACGGTCCTATTGAAACCGGCCAGTACAACACCGGTCATTGCAGCTAAATTCATCGAAGTGCTGGAAGAAGCGGGCATGCCTGCAGGAGTTGTGAACTTCATTCCAGGAAGCGGTGCCGAAGTGGGAGATTATTTGGTAGATCATCCTCGTACACGTTTCATCAGCTTTACCGGATCTCGTGATGTCGGTATCCGTATTTATGAGCGTGCGGCAAAAGTACATGAAGGCCAGATCTGGTTAAAACGTGTCATCGCTGAAATGGGCGGTAAAGATACGATCGTTGTTGATAAAGAGGCTGATCTGGAATTGGCGGCACAATCAATCGTCGCTTCTGCATTCGGATTCTCCGGTCAAAAATGTTCTGCTTGTTCACGTGCTGTCATAGTGGAAGATGTATATGACCAAGTCTTGAATCGTGCCATTGAATTAACGAAAGAAAAAACGATCGGGGAACCAACAGATCTAAACAACTTCATGGGTCCGGTCATCGATCAGGCAGCTTTCGATAAAGTCATGAGCTACGTTGAAATCGGTAAAGAAGAAGGGAAAATTGTTACAGGGGGAGAAGGAGACAATTCAAAAGGTTTCTTCATCCAGCCAACTATCATTGCCGATGTGGATGAGAACGCACGTGTCATGAAAGAAGAGATCTTCGGACCGGTTGTTGCATTCTGTAAGGCAAAAGATTTCAATCATGCAATCGAGATTGCCAATAACACGGATTATGGATTAACGGGTGCAGTCATCTCTAACAACATTGAACATATCGAACAAGCGCGTGAGGATTTCCACGTAGGTAACTTGTACTTCAATCGCGGCTGTACTGGTGCCATTGTAGGATACCAGCCATTTGGCGGATTCAATATGTCAGGTACAGATTCAAAGGCGGGCGGTCCTGATTATTTAGTTCTTCATCTTCAAGGTAAAACAACATCTGAAACGCTATAAATTTTAGGGGGAATCAACATGACAACTTTAACGGAAAAATTAATCGAGCAAACTGAACAATATGGTGCAAACAATTATAATCCACTTCCAATCGTCATTTCGAAGGCAGAAGGAGTTTGGGTGGAAGATCCTGAAGGCAACAAATATATGGATATGCTTAGTGCCTATTCAGCAGTCAACCAAGGCCACAGGCATCCGAAAATCATCGACGAATTAAAAAAACAAGCTGATCGCGTAACATTGACATCCCGTGCATTCCATAGTGATAAATTAGGACCATGGTATGAAATGGTTTCACGCATTACGCAAAAAGACATGGCACTGCCTATGAATACAGGTGCCGAAGCCGTTGAAACAGCCATCAAAGCTGTTAGACGCTGGGGCTATGATGTTAAGGGAATTGCAGAAAACCAAGCTGAAATCATTGCTTGTATCGGGAACTTCCATGGCCGTACGATGGCAGCCGTGTCCTTGTCATCCGATGATGAATATAGAAGGGGCTTTGGACCGATGCTGCCAGGGATCAAGCTTATCCCTTACGGCGATCTTGATGCATTGAAAGAAGCGATTACACCGCAAACGGCTGGATTTTTAATCGAACCGATTCAAGGTGAAGCGGGAATCATCATTCCGCCACAAGGATTCTTAAAAGAAGCTTACGACTTATGTAAAGAAAATAATGTCCTATTCGTTTCAGATGAAATTCAGTCAGGACTTGGACGTTCAGGAAAAATGTTCGCCTCTGACTGGGATGGAGTAGTTCCTGATATGTACATTTTAGGTAAAGCGCTTGGCGGCGGGGTTTTCCCAATCTCTTGCGTAGCTGCGAACCGTGAAATCCTTGGCGTATTCAATCCTGGTTCCCATGGTTCTACATTCGGCGGCAATCCATTGGCATGTGCGGTTTCCATCGCTTCATTGGAAGTCCTTGAAGAAGAGAAGCTTGCGGAACGTTCATTGGAGCTTGGGCAATACTTTATGGATCGTTTAAAAGAAATCAAGAATCCAATGATTAAAGACATCCGCGGCCGAGGCTTATTCATCGGAGTCGAACTAACAGAAGCAGCAAGACCATATTGTGAGCAGCTTAAAGAAGAAAAACTGCTATGTAAAGAAACACATGATACAGTTATCCGTTTTGCTCCGCCATTAGTGATTACTAAAGAGGACTTGGATTGGGCAATCGAACGCATCAAAAAAGTTTTATCCTAATATACCTATGAGGTGAATTCCATTGAGTACAACAATCAAAGAAGAAAAAGAAACTGCCAGCTTGCTTGATTCAACACAGATCGTAATCAAGGAGGCGCTGGATAAGCTTGGCTATTCTGAAGAAGTGTTCGAGCTTTTGAAGGAACCTCTACGGATGCTTACCGTCCGGATTCCAATTAAGATGGATGACAATTCGACGAAGATTTTCACTGGATACCGTGCCCAGCACAACGATGCTGTCGGTCCGACGAAAGGCGGAATCCGTTTTCATCCAGAAGTCGATGAGGAAGAAGTCAAGGCACTTTCAATGTGGATGAGTTTGAAATGCGGAATCGTGAATCTGCCATATGGCGGAGGAAAAGGCGGCATCATCTGTGATCCGCGCCAAATGTCAATCGGTGAATTGGAAAGGCTTAGCCGTGGATACGTTCGGGCAATCAGCCAAATAGTGGGGCCGACTAAAGATATCCCGGCCCCGGATGTTTATACGAATTCACAAATCATGGCATGGATGATGGACGAGTACAGTAGAATAAGAGAACACGATTCTCCTGGTTTCATTACAGGTAAGCCACTGGTACTGGGCGGTTCACACGGCAGGGAAAAGGCGACTGCACAAGGTGTCACCATCTGTATCGAGGAAGCGGCAAAGCGTAAGGGCATAGAATTGAAAGGTGCACGCATCATCGTCCAAGGGTTTGGGAATGCAGGGAGCTTTTTGGCCAAATTCATGCATGATGCAGGTGCGAAAGTGATTGGCATATCGGACGCATATGGTGCCATCTATAAACCTGAGGGTCTGGATATCGATTACTTACTTGATAAAAGGGATAGCTTTGGAACGGTAACGACACTATTCGATCATACAATCACCAACCAGGAGCTTCTGGAACAAGATTGTGATATTTTAGTGCCTGCTGCCATTTCCAATCAAATCACCAAAGAAAATGCACATCTTATCAAAGCCCAAATTGTCGTCGAGGCCGCGAATGGACCTACCACATTGGAGGCAACCAAGATCTTGACGGAACGCAATGTGCTTCTCGTACCTGATGTATTGGCAAGTTCAGGCGGTGTGACAGTTTCTTACTTCGAATGGGTTCAAAATAATCAAGGTTATTATTGGGAAGATGAAGAGGTCCAAACCAAATTAAAAGCGTTATTGGTCAACTCATTTAATCAAATATATGAAATGTCCGAGACGAGAAAAGTGGATATGAGGCTGGCAGCGTATATGGTGGGTGTCAGAAAAATGGCAGAAGCCTCGATATTCCGCGGCTGGGTATAAGCTATAGTCTAATAATGGGGAGTGGAGGAGTGATTCCGTGTTAAAACCGATTCATACCATCGAGTGTGCTCAAGATGGGACCGTCGAACAAGTTTACGTTCAAAAGGATTCCTATGTTTATGAATGGGAAAGGCTCTTTTTAGTGAAGACGGAAGATGGGAAATTGATTGATGTTTCAATAGGTGCCAGTGGTCACATTACTGAAATTAATGTTTCGGCAGGGGATCCTATTAATAGAAAGCTTCCTTTAGCTTTGCTCCAAGACGATTTTGTTATAACTGGCTCTGATTGATTATAGGAAAGAGGGTGTCCCAAATGCGGAAGTGATTTCTGCTTTGGGATGCTCTTTTTTTATTGTGATCATTTATAAGGCGGTGACAAAGCCAGGAAAAAGTTTGTAAAGGAAACACGATGAGGGCTCGAACGTGGTGAGAAGAACATGAAGGACAATCCCACTTACGAAGATTCATCCCACACTTCAATCAGATCGTAAGGTCGATAAGTGGTGGGTAGTTCAACCATGCTGTTCGAAAGATTTTGGAATAATTCTACCTGGGAAAAGGAAAGAAGAACTAGATTAACATAAGGACTTTTAACCAAGATAAATACATGTTCCTTCGCTGACCATACGTCATAACAGGGTATGGTTCCGCGAAGGTATTTTTGATTTGGAAGGGCATATTGTCTTATTCCCGTTCATAAACTTTTACAAGCCAGTACCAAAGCAAGAGAGGAGTGGATCATGGTTGCTCGAAACCGGTTGACTCTAACCGTGTGCGCTTTCTAGGAATTTAAGCCCACGGCTAGAAGCTAGTATGTTAAACTACAAATTGAGATTTTGACATCAAATAAATGGCGTTTTTTCTGAATCTATCCATATTTACAATAAAAAATTCAGAATTCCGCCGTTTAAAAGAGGGGAGTTAATCAGAGTATGAGAATCTCAGAATTAAAGAGGAAAGCCCTTCAGTCGTTGGGAGGTAAATGGGGAGTAACTGTTTCGCTTATGTTGCTGTTGTTCTTGATCAACCTCATTTTTCCTTTAATTGTCGAAGTGATCGGAAGTGGTGGGTTTTCAGAATGGCTCATGCAGGAAGACACACCGTTATGGTCCGATATCTTCAGCATGGTCTTTTCCATTGCCTTAATCCCGCTTACCATTTCAACCACTTGGTTCTACCTGAATTTAGTTAGGGAAGGGAATCCTGGCATTCCAGAAGTGTTCGCTATCTATAAAGATGGAAAAACCTCTTTCAAGCTTATTGGGGCATCCATCTTACAAGCAATTTTCATTTTTTTATGGTCATTATTATTAATCATTCCGGGTATCATCAAGGCCATCGCTTATTCGCAGCAGTTTTTCCTATTGAAGGATCATCCTGAATACACGGTGCTTGAAGCCATTACAGAGAGTAAAAAAAGAATGAAGGGGTTGAAGTGGAAGTATTTCCTTATGCACCTAAGCTTCATCGGGTGGGGCATCCTTTGCATGTTCACGCTGGGAATTGGTTTACTATGGTTGATTCCTTATGCAGGAACAACAACGGCTGCATTCTATGAAGAACTGATTGTGCCTCAAGAGGATATTGACGATGATCAACAAATAGAGGGATAAAAGATTAACCGATAGCATAAGGCTATCGTTTCAGACCGTAGACAAACTCGATTTTAATCGAGTTTGTCTACGGTCTTTTTATGGCATGTGCAATTTTGACGTTGATTTCCGCTCAAGAAACTCGCTTTCCGCGGGCGGTCCGCGAGCCTCCTGCGAGGTCTCTGTAGACGCGCTTTTCCCGTAGGAGTCTCGCACCTTCCCCTCCAAACAGCTTTGTTATAAAAATTAGTTAGAAACCATACCTGATGAGTTGAAGGTGTTGGTTTGGGATCATCATTTGATCAAAGTCACTTTTACCGAACCCCTTTTGTCTACAAACAGCAATCGGTAGCAAAAGGCTATCGGTTTTTTATTCCCGATTCTCCTTAAAAAGGTTAAATTGTTCATTTTGCCTGGTGTATAATAGAATATTGAGAATGCCATTTAGGGGGATTACATAGTGAGTGGGTATAATATTGCGGATCTGGTATACCAATTGCTTTGCCTTTTATTTCTAATCCTGATCATCGTCGGGACCGTATCCCTTTTCCGTTCCATCAAGCACCGTAAAACCAGACTGGATATCATGGAAAAGAAAATGGATGATTTGCATGAACTGATTAAAAAGGGAAAAAATTGACGGCGGCATCGTGCAGGCGTTCAAGCTGCAGGTAAACTCGAAGAAAAGCGAGTTTGCCTGCAGTTTTTTTATTTAAAGAACTTGATTCCAGAAATAATATTTAATCCTATATAAAAGTGTGAAAAAAACTAGCCTTATTTTAAATCATGGTTATCACCTGTAATAGCTTGATGGGCATTCGGCAGGAAACCATTTCGACCCCTATGTTGTCGCAGTTTTTATTAATTGAAAAACTTTCCAGTTGATTTGAACGGAAGGTACGAGACTCCTGCGGGAAAAGCGTGTCCAAGGGAGACCCCACAGGCGCCAAGAGCGCCGAGGAGGCTCCCGGACCGCCCGCGGAAAGCGAGTGCCTGGAGTGGAAAGCAACGTGATCTACAAACTCCGGCAATTATAAAATATTCTATACTGAAATAACTTAGTGGAAAGCACTGTCTCCAAATTTGAAAAAGGAGGATTGGATTTCAGCATCAATTGAGAGACATAGAAAAATAGAAAAAGAAAGGGAATTGTCAAAAATAAGCAGTTTTACATAGGGGTGTCGGGATTGTGGGGCAAATTTCACGTAAGGCCGCTGGTATGGAAGATGCATGGTTTGTTGCGGTCTTTTACCCTATAATGGAATAGATGTATATTTAAGGATTTGGTGAAAAAGTCTATCAGGAATGCTCGACCCTATAACAAATCGACGGAGTTGGAGAATGCTTAACATTCGGTCCTTTTGTTAGGTAACTTTTGAGAAGTGGGAGGAGTCGGTATCATGAAAGAAGTTATTGCAGTAAAAGAAATTACTAGGTTTAAAACAAGGACGGAGGAATTTAGCCCGTACGCTTGGTGTAAAAGGATGTTAGAAAATGACCCTGTGAGTTATCACGAAGAAACGGATACGTGGAATGTCTTTAAATATGAAGATGTAAAGCGGGTTCTCAGTGATTATAAACATTTTTCAAGTGTTCGGAAACGGACCACGATTTCGGTTGGAACGGATAGTGAGGAAGGTTCTGTGCCTGAAAAAATCCAAATCACTGAAGCGGATCCACCTGATCATAGAAAACGCCGTTCACTGCTGGCAGCAGCATTCACACCTAGAAGTCTTCAAAACTGGGAACCTCGCATTCAGGAAATTGCAGATGAATTGATTGGACAAATGGATAAGGAAACGGAAATCGATATTGTGGCATCATTGGCGAGTCCGCTTCCAATCATTGTCATGGCCGATTTAATGGGCGTTCCCTCGAAAGATCGTTTATTGTTTAAGAAATGGGTGGATACCTTATTTCTTCCTTTTGATAGAGAAAAACAAGAAGAAGTAGATAAATTGAAGCAAGTGGCAGCAAAAGAATACTATCAGTATTTGTATCCGATTGTTGTGCAAAAACGATTGAACCCGGCGGATGACATCATCTCAGATTTATTGAAGTCAGAAGTGGATGGGGAAATGTTTACGGATGATGAGGTTGTCCGGACGACCATGCTGATTTTAGGTGCAGGAGTCGAGACAACCAGTCATTTATTGGCCAATAGCTTTTATTCGCTGCTATATGATGACAAAGAAGTTTATCAAGAGTTACATGAACACCTGGATTTAGTTCCGCAGGCGGTCGAAGAAATGCTCCGTTTCCGATTCAATCTTATTAAATTGGATCGCACTGTAAAGGAAGATAACGATCTATTGGGAGTGGAATTGAAAGAAGGGGATAATGTGGTTGTTTGGATGAGTGCAGCTAATATGGACGAAGAGATGTTTGAAGACCCCTTCACACTTAATATCCACCGCCCTAATAATAAGAAACATCTCACATTCGGTAATGGCCCTCATTTCTGCCTCGGAGCGCCGCTTGCCAGGCTGGAAGCGAAGATTGCGCTTACTGCATTCCTGAAGAAATTCAAGCATATTGAAGCGGTGCCATCGTTCCAGTTAGAAGAGAATCTTACCGATTCAGCGACAGGGCAAACTTTGACCTCACTGCCGCTTAAGGCAAGCCGCATGTAAAAAACGAAAAACCTTGTGCCTAACCTGCATAAGGTTTTTTTTCTTTTTGCATGTTGAATGGTATGCGTTAAATATGTTCCTGCCGCTCCTTGAAACGTTCGGCAGGAAATCTTATAGTAACCTGAAGTTGAGGTGACAATGACGAATAGAGTAGTATGATAAAGTAGAAAATTTTGTGCTCAGTCATGTTCCCCGAATTAGGTTGGCGGGCGATGAAGCGATTACACCCACCATGCAATGAAGAAGATATGATAAAATAGAAATTTCCAGATGAAACAGTTTTAATAAGTGAAAGGATGTTATCATGAAATTAAAGCAGCAATTAACCATTGCCTTTATAATAAGTGTACTTTCTTTAATCGGGTTCAGTTTCATGGCATTTACAATAAGTGCAAATGAATACCTGAAATTTGATGAAGATGTGATTTCCTTGGTGCAGGGAATTGAGTCCCCTCTGCTGACGGACATCATGAAGTTCTTTACTTACATAGGTTCAACTGATTCACTGATCATCCTTTCCTTGGTCATTTTGTTTTTCTTATATAGGGTTTTGAAGCATCGTTTGGAACTAGTCTTACTCACTGCAGTCATCGTGGGTTCACCTCTTCTCAATTTGATGGTTAAGCTATTCTTTCAACGCGCCCGACCCGATTTACATCGACTCATCGATATAGGGGGATACAGTTTCCCGAGTGGACATGCCATGAATGCATTTTCTTTATACGGTATTCTTACATTTCTGCTATGGCGTCACATTACGGCTAGGTGGGCAAGGATTCTCTTGATTCTTTTCAGCATGATGATGATCCTCTCGATAGGTATTAGCCGAATATACTTGGGGGTCCATTATCCTAGTGATATCATTGCCGGGTATTTGGCGGGCGGTTGTTGGATTGCGATTTCCATCTGGTTTTTCCAAAGGTATCAAGACTGGCGGAAGAACAAAGATCGTTAATAAAGGGAGCAAGGTTATTGCAAGATAAGCAGCCGGAAGGTAACAAGCCAGCTGTTGATTCAAGAAAGTTAGGAGCGTATTAAATGGAAAACTGGATTACGGAATTCATGAATGATTTTGGGTATATGGGAATCTTTCTATTAATAGCATTGGAGAATATTTTCCCGCCGATCCCGTCTGAGGTCATTCTAACTTTTGGCGGTTACATGACGACTAAAGCGGATATGACGATTATCGGTGTCGTGATCGCTTCGACTCTAGGGTCTGTGGCAGGGGCAGTCGTCCTTTATGGAATTGGTTTACTTCTTGATGTGAAGGTCATTGAAAGGTTTGTGGAAAGATGGGGCCATATTCTTCGGTTAACGGTATCGGACGTCCATAAGGCGAATTCATGGTTTGACAAATACGGGTCATGGACGGTGTTTTTCTGCAGGCTGGTTCCGCTGATCAGAAGTTTGATCTCGATTCCAGCAGGGATGTCCCATATGAGCTTTTGGCTCTTCCTGATTTACACAACATCCGGAACATTAATTTGGAACATCATCTTGGTGAATATCGGGGCAGCTGTTGGCTCTTCGTGGGAAGATATTGTAGGGTACATGGACATTTATTCAAACATCGTATATGCGATACTGGCCTTGCTATTAATCGCTTTCGTTGTTTTGATTTTTAGAAGGAATAAAGGCAAAGTATAATCTCAGTTTAGTTGATTGGGCCGTTATTATCGGCGTTCATTCCCTAACCGAATATGACCATTAAAGGCTGTCATTGCGACAGCCTTTTCTTATTGGAGGAAGAAAACTGAACCCAGAATAAAGGGGGAGTGCTTTGGACAAAATGAGTGAAACGAAAAAGGAATGAGGTTCGGTGCTATGGCTTCTTTTTTCAAACAAAAGAGACAAGTGAAGCAACGTGAAAAGAAAAAGGAAGATGAAAGTCAATCCAAAAGCAAAACGCCTGATTATATTGAAAGTTCCCTTTCTGCCAATCTGGAAATTGTGAAGAAAAAGACGGGAAAAAGTCCCGACATCATTATCCGAACGTTGAAAATCGGACTAAACCCGGAGATAAAAACAACTATTTTGTATGTGCAGGGTCTAATTGATAATCCTAGCGTTACGGATTTTATAATTGAATCAATCATGAAAAATCCCCACCTGTCAAAAAACATACTTCCACTGGAAGCAATGGAAATTATCTCTGAGGACGTGGTTTCCCTCGGTGGCGTAGAAAGAGTCACGGACTGGGAAAAGCTATTTTTGACATTATTATCAGGGGACACCATCATTTTTATTGATGAAGTAAACGTCGCCCTGGTTGCCAGTACAAGAGGAGGAGAGAAGCGCTCGATTCAGGAGCCAAGCACGCATTTGACTGTCCGGGGATCTAGGGAAGGGTTTACGGAATCGAATGGAACGAACATCGCCATGTTACGCCGCATCATCAATACCCCGGATTTATGGATAGAGTCGATGAAAATAGGCACTGTGACAAAAACAGACGTTTCCATCATGTATATAAATGGAATTGTCAAGGAAGGAATTGTCGAGGAGGTCAAGAAGCGCTTAAATCGAATTAACATCGATAGCATTCTTGAATCAGGGTATATTGAACAATTGATAGAAGACCAGGTCATGACCCCATTCCCAACCCTTAACCATACAGAAAGACCGGATATGGTCGCAGGAAACCTGCTCGAAGGAAGAGTGGCGATATTCGTAAATGGAACGCCTTTTGTCTTGATCGCCCCGGCAGTGTTCGTACAATTTTTCCAATCTGTCGAAGACTACTATAATCGCTTCGACATTGCTTCAGCGACACGTTTTTTACGGATCATCGTTTTTATCATCTCGATAGTCGGGCCGGCTGTCTATGTTGCGGCCACGACTTTTCATCAGGAAATGATTCCAACGAAGCTGCTGGTCATTGTAGCGGCCCAAAGGGAAACGGTTCCTTTGCCTGCCGTCGTTGAAGCGCTTCTTATGGAAATGACCTTTGAAATATTACGGGAAGCAAGTCTTCGGATGCCAAAGGCCGTTGGTTCGACGATGTCCATTGTCGGGGCATTGGTCATCGGGCAGGCGGCCGTCCAGGCTGGTATCGTATCGCCGGCAATGGTCATCATCGTCTCGATCACGGCGATTGCCAGTTTTGCAACCCCTTCTTATGCCATAGCGATTTCTGCCCGCATTGTGCGGTTCGGATTCATCATTTGTGCCGGCATGTTAGGTTTTTATGGGATGATTTTAGCTTTTATCATCCTTATTGTCCATTTATGCAGCCTGCGTTCACTTGGAGTTCCTTATATGACACCGCTCGCCCCTCTGAATCCAAAAGGGCTGGGCGACACATTCTTCAGAAGACCTATATGGGCATTCAAGGAAAGGCCGCAATATTTGACCAATGAAAATAATCTGATCAGGGAAGGCAATAACCAAAGACCGCTGCCTCCTGAATCGCGTGGAATGAAAACTTCTGACGGGAAAAAAGGTGAAGGCAATGAATCGTAAAAGATTAGTTCTGCTCTTGATGACGTTGATCGCCGCAACATTCACCACAGGCTGTTGGGATAAAACAGAGTTAAATGAAATGGCCATCGTTTCGGCGGTCGGACTCGATAGAAATAAAGAAGGGAAGTTAGTGGGAACTTTCCAAATCATTAATCCAGGAAATGTTGCCGGAGCTCTTCAGGGCGGCGGCGGATCGAATCCACCCATATCCATTTATAGGGCCACGGGAAATAATGTGCTTGAATTGGATAGCATCGCTTCAACGAAAATCTCCCGAGATATGTATTTTGCCCATGCCAACCTGGTTGTCATCGGTGAGGAACTAGCAAAAGAAGAGGGCCTTACCGATATTTTCGATGCATTTGAGCGCTCACCGGAATTCAGGGCAACTACGAGGATCGTGATTGCCCGGGGTGTGAAAGCAAGGGATATTGTCGAAACGTTAACCGCAATCGATAAGGTATCAGCCGAGAAAGTCATTAGGACGATTGAAACCACTGAAAAAACCCAGGGGAATAGTATTAGCATCAATCTCCAAGAGGTGATCAAGAATCTGCTTAGTACCGGAAAAGAACCGGTAATAAGCGGTTTTACCGTGAGAGGAAACACGGGTAAGGAAGATAAAATGGAGAATACCATGTCCTCGGATATTGAGGCGAACCCTAATGCAGCAGGGATAGGTGTTTTTAAAGATGGCAAATTGATTGACTGGCTGGATGGTGATAAGGCAAAAGGAACAATGTGGGTATTGGATAGAATCGAAAATGTCCATTTATACCTTGATTGGGAGGGTGAAAAAAACGCAGTCACCTATTCAGTCATTCGCCAAAAAACCAATATCGGGGCAAAATTGGTAAACGGCAAACCGAAAATATCGATAAAGGTCCGTGCAGAGGGAGATATCCGGGAAGCGAATGTTCCTTTGAATCTAACCGATACCCATGTTCTGATAGATATTGAAAGGAAGTTAGCGAAAGACTTGAAGAAGGAGATGGAAGACGCAATCGTTCGGGCACAAAAAAATAAATCCGATATTTTTGGCTTTGGGGAGCTCATGCACGAATCCCATCCGAAAGAATGGAAGAAACTAGAGAAAAACTGGGACGACGATACTTTTCCTAAACTGGAAGTTGATGTGCAGGTAGAAACTTTCATTCGCCGTACCGGATTACGTAATAAGCCATTTCTTTCAAATTTACAAAAGAAAGATCAATAATGGAAAGGAAGTGGCATTCTCATGGAAAAGGCAAATATCAGCGGGTACCAGCTGTTCGTCCTTATTTTCCTGTTTGAAATGGGCAGTGCACTTTTGGTTCCGCTTGCAGGTGAAGCCAAGCAAGCTGCCTGGCTGGTCATCCTTATTGCGATGATCGGCGGATTTATATTATTTTTCATTTATTATGGCCTTTTTCAATACTACCCTGATCAGCTGTTAACGGAATTTGTACGGAATATATTGGGGAATTTCCTAGGCAGGATCGTAGCTTTTCTATATATCCTTTATTTCATCTATCTTTCTGCAAGGGTGCTGAGGGATTTCGGAGATACGCTGCTTACTTTTGCCTATCCTCATATTCCGTTATTTGTCGCGAACGCTGCATTCATTTTAGTCGTGGTGTATACGGTCCGTAAGGGGATAGAAGTAGTGTCGAGGACGGGGGAATTATTCTTTGTCTTGGAGAATTTACTTTTAATGACCTTCTTTCTTCTGATTATTGCTTCAGGCATGATCCATTTAAACAACTTAAAACCCATTTTTGAAATAAGCGGGACAGAGATGGTGAAAATGGCTTTCACTAAAACCGTATTCTTTCCATTTGGAGAGATCATAGTGTTTTTAATGATTTTTCCTTATTTAAATGAACATAAGCGATTGAAAAAAATTGGAATATGGAGCTTGGCGACAAGCGGTATTTTTCTCGCGGTAATAATGGCTGTGAATGTTTCTGTACTTGGTGTGGACCTTACGACGCGTTCGCAATACCCTCTTCTTACCCTCATTCAGTCCATAGAGGTCGCTGGCTTTCTTGAACGTCTCGATGTGTACTTCTTGTTTTTGTTAATGATTGGCGGGTTCATCAAGATATGTGTATTTACTTATGTAGCGGTAACGGGTACGGCGAATGTTTTCAATGTTAAACAGCCCTCCAGACTTGCATACCCTGTTGGCATTGTCATTTTATTGATTTCGATTATTATTTCAAGCAGCTATACGGAACATATCCATGAAGGGCTGGAGGCGGTACCAAATTACATCCATCTGCCATTTCAGGTGATCATTCCATTGCTTCTCTTGATCATTGCCTTTTTTAAGAATCGAAAAAAAGGGAAGACAAGCACCAAAAAAAGTTCCTGAAAGGCGGAGTTGATCAAAAATGAAATTCTTCGGTATTACGCTTTTGCTTCTGTTCCCTATAGTGATCATATCTTTAGGTATGGATATTCTAATGGGATTTGATCTGGATAATTCGATCAAGCATGCCTTTAACCCATTTTTGGTGAAGGACCCCGCTGAACTTATCCTTTTTTTCATTCTTCTTGCATTCCTTGTATTCAGCTTCTTTTATCGAAAAAAAAAGAAAAAGAACAAGGGCAAAGGACAACAATGATGTTGCAATTCCCGTTGCTGAAATAGAGATGAACTCCGAATGGGGGAGTTTGTCTTTTTGCTTTTTTATAACCTTGTAAACCCATTTCATAGTATGATGATAAAACGAGCTTATTTAACAGCGGAATGTAAAATCATTCAACCAAAACCCCCGGGAGGAGGACGGCAATTTGGATATCAAATTGAATCGAAAAATCATAAAAGACATGTGCGGGGCCGTCTCCTTCAAAAGAGGGGAAGCTTTTCATCGTGCCAATAAAGTGACATTTGAAAGCTATCATCATGATGGTTATGAAGCATCGGTTAGAGGCAAGGAAGACTTCCATGTCACGATTGAAGTGGATGCAGTCGGCGGATTTCAGACAAAATGCAGCTGTCCTGCGCTAGCTTCCTTCCATAGGGATTGCCAGCATATTGCAGCCGTCCTGCTGTCGGTTTACGACCATATGCGAGATGGAACGATTCCTGAAGGGATACGTGCAACCGGTCCTGATGCTACAGCCCATAAGGAGTTGTCAGAGGGCTTGCTTACCCTTTTCAATAATCAGCCTGTACGCAAAAGCGGTCATCAGCGCCATTTTGAAAATAGAACGATGCTTGAAGCGGAGTTTACTTGTAAACCAGTATGGATGGGAATGGAACAATATATGTTAGGACTGGAAATGAAAATCGGTTCTCTCAATGTGTCGAATGTCCGGGATTTCCTGAAGCGAGTTAAAGCAGGAAAGCCTGCCCAAGTGTCCCCTTCATTTATATATGACCCGGTGCTGCATTGTTTTCAGAATGAAAATGATTTAGTGCTTCAGGAGCTCATTACAGTGATATCGGATGAAAAAGTCTATGTGGACGCCCTGACGGATAAATCCGAATATACATTGGACCATCACTTATTACTTCTGCCTCCATCTTCTTTTCGAAGGCTTGTCCCCATCCTTGAAGCGGCACCAATGGTGAAGCTTGCCTATGGCGGCCATACATTCAATGGCTTTCGAGTAACAAACGGACCGCTTCCTTTACAGTTTGACTTTACTGAAAGCGAGGACAAAAGTTATCAGCTGAATATTAAAAGGCTGCACGAGATGATCGTCATGAATGCATACACATTGATCTTATTTGAGGCGAAATTGGTTCAGCTCGAAAATGAGGATTTCAAACGCCTTTCAGAGTTAAAGCAAATGATGGAGGATTCGGGGATGAATCAAATTCCAATCCATCATGACCAGCTGGAATTATTCCTGGACAAAGTGGTACCAGGCTTGAAAAGACTCGGTGAAGTCCATATTGCAAGATCCATCACCGAATTGTTTTTGAAGACACCGCTGGTTGCAAAGCTATACTTGGACCGAGTGAAAAACAGGCTGCTTGCCGGGCTGGAATTCCATTATGAAAATATCGTGATCAACCCTTTGGAAAAACAGGAATCCAAGGTTATGAGGGATGTTGAGAAAGAGGCGGAGATAATAAAGCTGATGGAGGATAGCCAGTTTGCCAAGACGGACGGAGGCTATTTCTTGCATAACGAAGAATTGGAGTATGAGTTCTTGTACCATATCTTTCCTAAACTCCAGAAGCTGGTGCAAATCTATGCCACTACCGCTGTAAGGAACCGAATTTCCCGTGGAAATGCTGCACCGCGCATTAGGTTGAAAATTAAAAAAGAGCGTACTAATTGGCTCGAATTCAAATTTGAAATGGATGATATCCCAGATAAACAAATACGTGAGGTCTTAGCCGCGCTTGAAGAAAAAAGGAAATACTATCGTTTAAGGAATGGATCGCTGCTTTCCCTTGAAACAAGGGAATACGAGGAAATCAATCGTTTTCTGAATGCACTGCCCGTACAGGATGAAGACCTGGAAAGCACACTGAACATGCCCCTCATAAAAGGGCTCCAGCTCCTTGACTCCGTTAATGACAGCCAGACATTCACGATGGAAGAATCATTCCGGGAGTTTTTGGATAACATCAGGAATCCGGGCGCCTTGGAGTTCACTGTGCCAAAGAGTCTGGACCCGATTTTGCGCGAGTATCAAAAAAACGGCTACAAATGGATGAAAATCCTTGCACAATACGGTTTTGGCGGGATTCTTGCTGATGATATGGGTCTGGGAAAAACACTGCAAAGCATCACGTTCATTTTATCCGAGCTACCTGACATCCGTAAGAAAAGGGTTCCGGTGCTTATTGTCTGCCCATCATCATTGACTTACAATTGGCTGAGTGAATTCACTAAATTCGCTCCTGATATACAAGCCGTCGTCGTGGATGGAGACAAGACGGAAAGGTCGAAGCTGCTTAAAGAAATGAAGGACGTGGATGTAGTGATCACTTCTTATCCATTGCTCCGGAAAGACATCAATTCGTTTGAAAAAGAAGACTTCCATACGGTGTTTTTCGATGAGGCACAGGCTTTCAAGAACCCGGTGACACAAACGGCACGAGCGGCCAAGAAGATAAAAGCGGCACATCGCTTCGCGTTGACTGGTACGCCCATCGAGAATTCACTGGAAGAGCTCTGGTCCCTTTTCCACGTCGTATTCCCTGAACTATTCATGGGGTTAAAGGAGTATAGCAACCTCTCTAGGAAGCAGATTTCCCGCAGGATTCGTCCATTTTTGCTGCGGAGAATGAAAGAGGACGTACTAGGGGAATTACCGGAAAAAATCGAGTCGCTGGAATCGATGGAACTGCTTCCCGATCAGAAGAAACTGTACGGGGCTTATCTGGCCAAGCTGCGGCATGATACGCTGAAACACCTGGACAAGGACACCCTTCGCAAAAATCGGATCAGGATCCTTGCTGGCTTGACCCGGCTTCGGCAAATATGCTGTCACCCCGCCTTGTTTGTGGACGGATATAAAGGCAGTTCAGCAAAATATGAGCAGCTGATGCGAATTGTCGAAGATTCGAAGCATTCTGGAAGACGGGTGCTGATTTTCTCGCAATTTACAAAAATGCTTACAATCATCGGCAGGGATTTGGCCATGGAAGGACAACCCTTTTTCTACCTGGATGGACAAACCCCATCAAAGGAACGTGTGGAAATCTGCAATCGGTTTAATGCAGGAGAACGGGATATATTCCTCATTTCGTTGAAAGCTGGCGGTACGGGTCTCAATCTGACGGGTGCCGATACAGTCATACTATATGACCTTTGGTGGAATCCGGCAGTTGAAGAACAAGCCGCGGACCGTGCCCATCGAATGGGGCAGAAAAATGAGGTTCAAGTCATCAAGCTTATTGCCCGTGGGACAATCGAAGAAAAAATGAATGAACTCCAAGAGAAAAAGAGACATCTTATTGAAGAAATCATCGACCCTGGAGACAAGTCGTCTTCTGCACTTACAGAAGAGGATATCAGGGAAATCCTGATGATATAAGGGTTTAGCCGAAGGTAATAAATAAATAGTTCAGTTATGGAGCATTCCTTTGTAAAGAGGAATGCTTTTTTATTTTTAAGGCACTTTTCGTAAAGAGTGTAGTTTTTAAAACGAAACTATTTAAGGTTGATTGGAGCGGAAGTGCGAGACTCCTGCGGGAGCAGCGGGACAGGAGAGACCCCACAGGCGTTTACGCCGAGGAGGCTCACCTCCCGCACCAAGGAAAGCGAGCATCTGGAGGGGAAATCAACCACAACTCACTACCTGGTAAATAGCAATAAAGTATGTGAAAACAGCCATTTTTAAAAAGAATAGGATATTTCATTAACAATAATAATATAATAAAAAACAACAATGTTTTATTGTAAAACGATAAAACGTATGTTAAATTAAATGGACAATAAATAAGTGAGGTGCTTTTTATGAAACGAGGAACAACACTCTTTTTAAAGATGGCTGTTATTCTTATTGGAATTCCAGTTCTTGCTTTGTGCATCTTCTTGGTGCCTGGGATAGCGAATTTTGCAGCAGAATTATATCCGGATATGGCTTATTTGAAATATCTCGTTTTAATCGATTTGTATGCATCGGCGATACCTTTTTACTTTGCCCTATATCAAGCCTTTAAACTTTTAAGCTATATTGACAAGAACAAAGCTTTCTCGGAATTATCTGTAAGAGCTTTAAAGATTATAAAAAATTGTGCAATCACAATAAGTGGCTTGTATGCGGCAGGCATGCCGCTCTTTTATCTCATCGCGGAAATGGACGACGCCCCAGGTATCATAGTAATCGGAATGGTCGTCATTTTTGCTTCAATGGTGATTGCAGTCTTTGCTGCTGTTCTTCAAAGGCTTTTACAAGAAGCCATCGATATAAAATCAGAAAATGACTTAATAGTCTGAGGTGATTAACTTGGCAATTATAATCAATATTGATGTGATGTTGGCTAAAAGGAAAATGAGTGTTACAGAACTTTCCGAGAGGGTTGGAATAACGATGGCTAATCTTTCCATATTGAAAAATGGCAAGGCAAAAGCGATTCGATTAACAACCTTAGATGCGATTTGTAAGGCTTTAGAATGTCAACCCGGGGATATTTTAGAATACCGAAATGATGAAGGCACTCAAGATTAGGATTTATAAAGGGGAGTTACTCATGAATGTAGATAAAAAAATGGAGGCACCAATCATGAGGGCACTAAAACAACTCGTTCGTTTTGGTTGGGAGCAGGCCCTATCATGCTTGTTTCCTGCCGTTATTTTTGCCTCTTTGGCTATTACAAAATTCATCCCGCTTCCCTTTCTGCCGCGGTATGACTGGCTGCTCATCATCTGCCTTATCATGCAGTGGTGGATGCTGCGTTCCGGGCTTGAAACACGTGATGAACTAAAGGTCATCACCTTGTTCCACCTTATTGGTCTTGCCCTTGAACTTTTCAAGGTACATATGGGCTCCTGGACTTATCCAGAGGAAGGATATTTCAAGATTTTTGGAGTGCCTCTGTATAGCGGATTCATGTACGCTAGTGTAGCGAGTTATCTTTGCCAGGCGTGGAGGAGGTTAAAGGTTGAACTGATCAAGTGGCCGCCGTTTTTTGTCGTTGTATCCCTTGCGCTTGCGATTTATTTGAATTTTTTCACCCACCATTATTGGATGGATGTTCGTTGGTGGCTATCTGGACTTGTCATCATCGTCTTTTGGCGAGCATGGGTCACATACGAAGTTGGTGGAACCCGTTATCGCATGCCAATCGCATTTTCTTTTGTGCTCATCGGATTTTTCATATGGATAGCCGAAAATATCGCAACGTTCTTTGGAGCTTGGGAATATCCTAACCAAACCGATGCATGGAGTCTCGTACATCTAGGAAAGGTAAGCTCATGGCTCTTATTGGTGATTGTCAGCTTTCTTATAGTAGCGACGCTAAAACAGGTTAAGGGGAAAGATTCCGCTGTGATGGATGAGGGTCAATTTTTATAAGATGAATTATTCAAGTTAGATAAAAATAAATATAGACGACACATTGTGTCGTCTTTGATTTTTTCTATGCTTTTATGTCATTCCTATGAAACAAGTTTTAATCCCACTGCTGCGCCAAGGACCATGGCTATAAAAACGACCCTGCGCCAATCTTTGGATTCCCCGTATAAGAGCATCCCGATTATCGCTCCGCCTGATGCGCCGATTCCTGTCCAGATAGCGTATGCCGTTCCCATCGGCAAGGTTTTCATGGCATAAGCAAGAAACAGGAAACTTGCTCCAAATCCGATGAATAACAGCAGTAAGGATTGCCAATTTCTGTCCTTGTGCAATTTATTGATCATCGCAACCCCAAACATCTCAAAAAGCCCCGCTAAGATTAAAGAGACCCAAGCCATTATGATTCATCCCCTTTCTCAGCCTTATCATCCGTCACTAGCTTCAAGCCGATCACCCCTGATAATAAGAGGAGGATCAATAGTGTTTTGCTCAGCTTGAAGGATTCTCCAAAGAAAAGGATTTCGGAAAAAACGGTCCCGGCAGTCCCCATACCGACAAAAACGGCATATACCGTTCCGACAGGAAGCTTCCTGCCAGCCATTATCATCAAGTAAAAACTGATGATGATCGAAATGACCGTTCCAGTCCAAGTCCAAAAGTCATCTGCATGTTTTAAGCCAATCACCCAAAATACTTCAAAAAAAGCTGCAATGAATACTTTAATCCAGTTTGTGCTCATGTAATAACGCACCTCCGATTTTATTCTTTACCAAAAAAACAAAAAAAGCCCAAGAGATAACTGTTAAAACAGTTTCTCCCAGGCTTTTATCCTTCCGTGACACAGCATGCTGTGAGTTTTCTCTCGGACCAGACCAGCAATGAGACGCACTGCGGAACCCTAGAAAACCTTTGACATATACAATTACCTTTCATTATACATACTTTTTGAACTTACTCAAGGTAAAAGTTTTGCCAAATTCCAGGCCGATTTTTCCCTAATATCCGCATATGTCCCGTAACGTTTGCAGCTTTCATCTGAATACAGCGAGGCCATTTCGAACTTTCCAGACTATATTCAAATTTGAAAAAAGCCAGTTTTCCTATAGTTTTTTTATTTGGGTGAGCTGTGGTTGATTTCCACTCCAGATGCTCGCTTTCCGCGGGGCGGGCGGTGAGCCTCCTCGGCGTAAACGCCTGTGGGGTCTCACCTGTCCCGCTGCTCCCGCAGGAGTCTCGCACTTCCGCTCCAATCAACCATAAATAGTTTCGTTTTAAAAACAACAACCTTTACGAAAAGATAGCTACAAAGTATGTGAAAATAGCCTTTTATTTAAATAACGCAAGGTAAGGTACGAGACACCTGGGGTCGAGCGCCTGGAGTGGAAATCAACAAATAATGAAGGGATAGATATGGTAGTGTAAACGGCTGAGGAATTTGCGGCGGTGCAGGTCAATTTTTCGGATCTTAACAAAGAATGCTAATATAAGAATTAGATTACAGAGTGAATGAAGGTGGCTCTTATGGAGAAGCAGGTTCATATTTTAATTGTTGAAGATGATAATGATATTAGCGGATTGGAATAAAAGAACGTAGTCTGCTTCAGTTTTCAGCTCAAAAAAGCCCCGAAATCTTATCCGGGGCTTTTTTGGCTTGCTATTTAGGCATTCACTGTCCGTTTAGGGGATGGACCTTCTTTTTTATGTGATACATAGCTATGCAGGATCATTCCCATGATGACGATAAAGATGCCGAACCACGATAACGGAGAAGGAATCGGTAAAGATAGGAATAGTAATTCGCCAGCCAGGGCAAAAAGGACCTCCATCGATTGTGTTGCTTCAACTGAAGCTAATTTCTGCATATTTCCGCGTACCAAATCGGTTGCCATGAAAAAAAGGACCGTGGCGATGACTCCAGAAAATAGTGCCACCAAAAGGGATTGGAAACTCTGCATCTTCGTCGGCGCACCTACTGTAAAGAAACCGTACAAGGAAAGCAAAAGCCAGAATGGAAGACTCGCCAAAGTCATTCCCAAAACCCGCTGATAAGCATCCAGACGTCCTTCGGATACTTCCATCATTTTGCGATTTCCCAAAGGGTAGGCAAACGAGGCGATGACGATCGGGATCACTCCCAGCCAAAGATCGGCCATTGAAATGTGTTTGGTATGTTCCAGCTGCATCAGGATGATCCCAAGCAGAATGATCATGGACATGAGGAGGCCTTTCACAGAAACCCTTCCTCTTTGCCTTTCGATTCCATCTTTCGTTTGGACATTTTCAAAAAACAGCGGCGCAAGCAGCGCACCCGAAATGATCGTGATTTGCCAGGTGCCGGCGATCAGCCAGCCAGGTGAGTAGGCGGACGCAAAGCATAAAGGAGCATAAAATAACCCAAATCCGACAAAACTCCAAAGCAGCCAAGGACCCGGCTTTTCTCTCATCACTTGTAAAAGGGGACGCAGGTTTTTTCTGCTCCATACGATACACAACAGAAAGGGCACCATGAAGAAATAACGCAGCGAAGCACTCCAAATCCAACTTCCGCCAGACAGCTCCATGGCCTGATTCAAAACAAACGTAAATGCAAAAAAGAAAGCAGAACAAATACCTAATATAATCGGACGCAATTGACTCACCTCAATCTGTTTTATGAGTCAGTAAGACTCTGGAAGGATGGCAATCGTTTCGGCTTTCTGAAAAAAATTCGGATATATCCACTGTTTCAAAAGCGGAATGAATTTTCGGAATATTATAAGCGATCAATTTAAATTTTCCTTCAAAAGCAAAAGAAAATCAACAGGATTCTTTTAAGCTAGTGAAATTCATTCTTCGTGATTCGACATGAAATGAAAAGAAAGCTTTTTGGAATTAAATGAAGGCGTTTCCACTTGTGAATTTAAATTAGAAATATATACCAAAGGGAGGAGCGGTAAACGTTGTCCTGACGCGTGTTATGAAGGAATTGATAATATTTCATATAAAAATCATATAGAGGCAGATAGTATAAGAAGATACGAGAATTGACGAATATGGTAGGTAGTGGTATCTTAATAGAAGTGCAAATAATGTCGAATGGTGACGAAATATATAAATGCAACATTCGCAAGAAAGTTAGTGGGGTAAATTAAATGAAATCTACAGGTATTGTACGTAAAGTTGACGAATTAGGGCGGGTAGTCATTCCAATTGAACTGCGCCGAACATTAGGAATTAATGAGAAAGACGCTCTGGAGATTTATGTAGAACAAGAGCGCATCATCCTTCAAAAATATAAACCAAACATGACTTGTCAGGTAACAGGTGAAGTTTCCGATGACAATATGAAACTTGCTGACGGTAAATTAATACTTAGCCCAGAAGGTGCCGAACTTCTAATTAAAGAAATTCAAGCCAGCATGGAAACTGCTAAATAATTAATATACTAGATAAATAGCATCCAAGTGTAGGGAGGTTTTCCCTACACTTTTTTTAATTAAATGGTGAAATAATAAAAATGGTTCGATTCACGGGCGAAACCAATCTTTTCATAAAGTCTCTGTGCTTTCACATTATCCTGGCCAGTCTCCAGTGAAACCCCTTTAGCACCTGTTTCACGTGCAAAACCGATGGCCGCGTTCAATAACTCCTCGCCAAATCCCTTTTTACGGGCGGACTCCTTCACGAATAAATCATTCAATATCCATGACCGCATCATACTCACAGACGAAAAAGAAGGATACAATTGTACAAAACCAATTGGATTTCCTTCATCAAACGCCATAAAAACCACAGACTCCCCTTTTGTCAGCCTTTCCTTTAAAAACTCTCTTGCACAACCAGGATCAGAGGTTTGCTCATAAAACACCCTGTATAAATCAAAAAGTTCCGTCAGTGATTCCAGCTCATGTAATGTAGCCTTCTGTATGCTCATAAATGGCCCCCTAAATGTTAGAATACTCTAAATTTACCATTTAACCATGCTATCCGCCAAATTCCGGACCGCATTTTCCAGCCCCCTAAATCAGGATGGAGCTCAAAAAGGCACCATCCTGATTTTTTTCGGCTATAAACCCAAGGTGAGCAGCAAACTTATGAGATATCAGCGTTTACTCGTGAGTTTAGTCGATTTACTCGTGAAAATGGAACAAATACTCGTGAATTAAGCCGATTTACTCGTGAATTCAACATTATCCAATAATATTGGGTACTATAAATTCCAAACCGAATCCTCGAATTTCATTATTCCAGTGGTTTAGCAGCGTAAACGGAATGATAATCGCTAAACTTGGGGTTTCAAAAAGAAAGCTTGTAGTGATCCAATCTATCGTTTCCTTTGTAGTCGCCAAAACAAGGCTGATCAGGTAGATCACGATAAAGAATAAAGCGATATTTTTAATATGTTTTCCAAATCTATTTTCAAGCCAATCCGTCAGGGATTGATTATTCATATTCTTGATTATCCTCGATAATATGTAGACCCAAATCGGGATCAACCCAATCGTAATGATAGAAAAAAACCAAGCATCCCTTCCGCCGGTGGATAGGAGGAAAGGGATCAAGATAACGTGATTAAGAAGGCCGATTGATAAAAAGAAGATGCTGAGGGTTTGTATCGAACTAATTTTCTTCAAGATGATCCTATCCCCATTTCCATTGTTTAAAGATTGGATTGATGCATATGCCATTCATTTGTTTATGGTTGCTAAATATGGAAATAGTATACGTGCTAATGATATGGATTAAATTTCCTTATGGGTAATCATGAGCCGGGAGAGCAAAGCATAGTATGCCGGAAAAAGGATTTGTCTTAATCGATAAAGAATATATATAGATGCTATTTTTATTGAACATAAGGGGGATTGAAGATGGATTTAAGATACCCGATTGGAAAGTTTAAGTTTGACCGGGAAATTACTAGTGGTATAGCCGAGGGGTGGCTCAAAGAGATTGAAGCTTTGCCTCGGATGCTTCGTGAAGCGGTAGGTAACATGGATGATGAACAGCTTGATACGGCTTATCGGCCTGGAGGATGGACGGTCCGCCAGGTGGTGCATCATGTTGCCGATAGTCATATGAACGCGTATATTCGCTTCAAATTGGCCCTTACGGAAGAAAGTCCTGTCATTAAACCGTATGAGGAGGGGCAATGGGCAGAGCTGCCTGATTATGATTTGCCGGTTGAAGGTTCTCTATCACTAATCGAAGGTATACATATCCGAATGGGCAAACTTTTATCGGACCTTCATGCGGACGACCTGAGCAGAACATTCATCCATCCTGATTCAGGAGTGGTTACTGTCGGTGAAAATATAGGAATTTATGCATGGCATGGACGCCATCATCTGGCTCACATTACTTCTTTATCAAAGCGCCAGGGATGGTGAATATGACTCTGAAAGGCGTGATTACGTGAATGCCGATGTGAAAATCGAACAATTAACTTCAATCGGATACCATCTTAATGAACTTTCCGAACTATTGGTGCAAGTGGTGGATGATGGTGCGTCCATCGGTTTTTTACCACCCATGAAACAGTCTGAGGCCGTTGATTACTGGGGTAGTGCCATGAATCGTGATGTGATTCTGTTGGTTGCTAAGTTACAGGGTAAGATTGTCGGGAGTGTGCAGTTACATTTATGTTCAAAGCAAAATGGCGGCCATCGAGCGGAAATCGCAAAATTAATGACACATACTGGTTATAGAAGAAATGGCATAGGACGATCACTCATGCTAGAGGCTGAGAAGAAGGCCAAGCAGGAAGGGCGGACATTATTGGTCCTTGATACGAGGGAAGCAGATCCTTCAAATCTCCTGTATACCTCATTGGGATATATTCAGGCAGGCAGGATTCCTGATTATGCGAAATCTGCAAATGGTGAATTCCAACCGACCATTTTTTATTATAAAAATAATCTCGGGTAACGAATTGAGTGGGGGGAATCCAAGTGCAAGCTGTAATCGAAAAAAAAGGTAATGGGATTATCGCAAGATTCGATCGCCTGCTCAATCATCCGGTTGAAAAGGTATGGGGTGCTTTAACGGAGAATGATAAGGTGGAAAGGTGGATGTCCAACCTGGAAATGAAGGACCTCCGAAAAGATGGGACGATAAAATTCAATTTCAATGATGGGTCAGGGAAATCTTTTGATATGAAGATCAGGGACTTCCGGGAATCTGCCGTTTTAGATATTGAATGGGGGGACGGCTGGGTTCGTTTCGAGATATCCCCTGAAAAGGATGGATGCTCATTGGTATTGAAAGAATCCATCACGCCAGTTAATGATCATACATCAAAAGATTTGGCAGGCTGGCATATTTGCCTTGATATGTTTAGTGATTTACTTGATGGACACCATCAGGACTTCCCAATGGATGAATGGGAAAAATGGCATAAGGAATATATGGCCGCCGTCAAACGAATGGATGGATAATGGATGTGTGACATGCAGCAGGATATATAAGGAAACGGAACGATGAATTTCGGCCAAAGCCGAAGTGATGCTTCTGCCAGAAGGAAGTTTTTTATTGATATTCCAGTTGGCTCCATGTTAAGATGACTTTAACTTTTGAGAAATGGAGGTTTTCCTTGTGACATTTATCAGACTGCGTTTCCAATCTTTGAACCGTTAATTGAATACGTTCAAGAGCTCTGCCGTCCGCAGGGTAAATGGGAATGGTCTGTCTATTTTTAAGGAAACCCTCATTTTACGCATTTAAGAAAAAAGAGACGATTTCAACTCTTTTTTGTGTCCAGCTGAAGCCGGGGCAACCTTTGTGATCAAAGGTTTTCACGATTTCAGTTGACTATAAAATGGAAGAATTATAAGGGGAGAATTACTTTACCTATCCAAAGGTCATTTTGGATAAGTGTAAGATCCTCCATTGTATTGACCAAACCGAAGGCCAGTGGGAGATTGATTTTTTATCGTTAAAATACTCATCCTCTCAGGTTTCTTTAGATAGGTTCTGATCCATTTACTCTAAACACAGGCAAATAGCCTGTGTTTTTTTTAGGGCATCAAGAAAAAAATATTGAAAATAGAATGAGGTGTTTAAGAGATGAAATCATTAAATGATCAAGAAAAGGACAATTGGAAAAAGAATATCACCCTTTTTCTAGGCAGTCAGACGATATCCCTCTTTGGTTCGTCCTTGGTCCAGTATGCCATCATGTGGTATATCACGTTGAATACACAGTCGGGTGTCATGATGACGATATCCATCGTTTGTGGTTTCGTGCCCACCTTCATACTCTCCCCAATCGCGGGGGTATGGGCAGATCGCTATAATCGGAAGATACTGATCATTCTTTCCGATCACCATTTTAATAATAGGTGCAATTGGTCAGCAATTCACCAAGACGGGTAAAAAGTAAAATGAGTTATCACCTTTCCTTCATGAAAAGAATCAGCTTCGAATTCACTAGACCGAGATATTCTAATGTCGGTCTAGTTTTTTATTAAAAAAATGTTCCAGTTGATTTCAGAAATCCCGCTGCCTTTCCGCCGACAGTCTGCCAAGCCTCCTCGACGCAAGCGTCTGCAGTGTCTCGTCTAGCCAGTTATTCGGCAGGAGTGTCGCAAATTACTTCAATCGATTAAGGGTTTCAGTAAAAAACATGAAGGATAATCTAGTCTTAAGAATATTGGGGATGAGACTAGCCTAGAGTTTTCTTGAAAAATGTTCCAGTTGATTTCAGAAATCCGCTGCCTTTCCGCCGACAGTCTGCCAAGCCTCCTCGACGCAAGCGTCTGCAGTGTCTCGTCTAGCCAGTTATTCGGCAGGAGTGTCGCAAATTACTTCAATCGATTAAGGATTATAGTAAAGAAACATGAAGAATAAACTAGTTTACTTTTAAAATCTTGGTTCGGGCGAGAGTAATTCGAAACTTCCTTTTGCCGAAAAATTGATGGAACCGCCGGACTGTAGACGAATTGGAGAAGAAGAGCCAGTTTCCCTACAATATTTCTTAAAAAAGAAGTTCCAGTGATTGGAACGTAAGGTACGAGACTCCTGCGGGGAAAGCGTGGCCAAGGGAGACCCCGCAGGCGAGCGCCGAGGAGGCTCACGGACCGCCCGCGGAAAGCGAGTCCCTGGAGTGGAAATCATTACACATACCCCCTTTTCGGAAATCGCTCCCTTACCGCCGACTGCCTGCCAAGCCTTCACAGCATGCACTAGTGGGGTCCCGGCCCTTGTAAAGCGAGTGTCTGGAGGCAACGTTTCACATTTTACAATGGGCATTGTTTTTCGGGTCACGAATGCCATATCGAAAATATCGGAACAAACCAATTTATTATCTTTGAATGCATCTTTAGAAGCTGCAAGGGCAGGTGAGTCCGGCAAAGGTTTTGCTGTCGTGGCGAATGAAGTAAGGAGCTTGGCTGATGGTTCAAAAGAAGCTACAAAAAACATTCAAGCAATCATCCAAAGCATTCTGTCAGATACAGATGAATTGCTAAAAAACGACCAATGAAACGAACTAAATCAGCAAGGATCAGAAAAATGCCGTGAGCACGGTAAGTGAAGCCATGAAAGAGCTGGAAGATTCCGTAGGGAAAATATCCAATTCGATTAGGAACAAGCTGCTTCTTCCAATGAACTTGTTCAATATACACAGCAGCTTACCCAGTTAATAAATGATTTGGAGCAGACGTTAGGGGAATTCCAGATAGAGAAGTAGGGAATAACAAGTGTTGCAAAAAGGGAGGCCATTACAGTGGTTTCCTTTTTTGTTAGATTGCCATTACATCATTCTAAAGAGGTGAATCGCTGGGACATCTCTTTATGGTGGACATATTCAATGGAAGTACAAAAGTACAATTTAGAGGATCGGGTCAAGTATCCATGCTTTTTTTACAAAGGGGAATAATATATAGGAATCGGACAAGTCGGCACGGATATTAAAAGCTTGCACAAATTTATATGCGATAGATTCATAGTAAAGAGAGGGAAATGCCATTTAGCTTTCCCTTTATTTACTTCTGCTAGATGATGGGTGATACCAATGGATTTTGGGTTCCTGATCAAAAACCCATCGCCTTCGTTATCAATTTCCGTTTGTTATCATGCAAAACCTCAAATACGTTTCCCCTCCAAAACTATATCTTCCCTTTTTATCAAAGTGTTCACTCCTATATCGTCATCCTCATCATAAATAGGGCAAGCCGTATATATACGACTTTATCATGACCGGGATTTCTCTAATCTACCTTTACCCATACTGCCAAGATAAACAAAATCCTTTAGGAATTCTTCGATTTCCAACTTTTATCGATGAGGTATAGGAATAAAGGTTTGCTTTTATGGTGTTTAATTGAATCCGACTGTTTGTTTTTAGGGAAAGCAGACTGAAAGTTTCATTTATTTTACCGATAATATAATTGCCGTAGACATTAAGGTTCATCTGATTAAGTGGATGATAGGATAGAAGGTTCATATGATGGTATTTACTTGAACATCATAAATATAAAAATATTTAAGCGTATAAAGGAAGGTTAAAATGTTTAATGGAAAAATAAGCTGTATGATACTGACATTGGTATTCATGGTTAGTTTCATTTTCTTACCTGGTTTAAAGGCCGAGGCTGCAGATCCTGTGCATACTGTAAGCTCTGGCGAAACGGTGGAATCGATTGCCAAGACATATGATATATCGGCAGAGCAATTGATGAAGACGAATGGTTTACCGGATGATAAGTTATTTGCGGGCCAAAAGTTGACGATCACTCAAACGGCGTATACCCCTTCCATCTATCAATGGTCGGAGAGAGGAAAAAAAATTGCGAAATATGCGAGATCTTTCATAGGGTTTAAAAAGACAGCTGGAGAGGAGACGCCTGAAAAAGGGTTCGATTCGAGCGGATTGATCCATTGGGTGCTGTCCCGGCAAAATGTGCCGGTCGACCGTTTGACAGTAGATGGTTTTTATAAGCAAGGGATGGATACAGTCACTCCGAAAACTGGGGATATAATATTCTTTCTGGAAAAAGACAGCTTAAAAGTCGTGACTGCGGGTATTTATGTCGGCGAAAACCAATTTGTCAATTCTGGATATGGTGCAGAAACGGTTCAGGTGAGATCCACCACAGAAGATTACTTTGCAAAATACCAAGTGGCGTACAAAACATACACTCCTAAAGGAGAGCATATCGTCCAAATGGGAGAAACGCTTAATAGTATATCGGAGCATTACAGCATTTCCATGAGTGCAATCAAAAGCCGCAACGCTTTAAATACCGATGAGTTGATGCAGGGGCAGTACCTTCAACTATACAGCAACCCGCTATTTCCGTTTTATGTAAACCAGGAGGCTGCATATGATAAAGCATATGATGTCATCAAGTATGCATACACTTTACGCGGATTCACCTATGTTTTCGGGGGAGAAGATCCAATGACCGGAATGGATTGCAGCGGCTTCATTTATTGGGTCATGAAGGAGCAGGGCCTTTCTGTAAAACGAGATTCCGCAGAGGATTACTTCTCATTGGTGCCCAAAATCGATAATCCGAAGGCCGGGGATTTAGTATTTTTTAGGGACACGGGAACAAGGGTGGGTGTGACCCATGTAGGAATTTATCTGGGTGATGGCCGTTTTCTCAATTCAACGGAAAACACCGGCGTTCATATCTCCAACCTTTCGTCAGGTTATTTTGCCGAGAAATTCGAAAGCTTCGGTCAAGCCGAAAACCTCATCGACTAAGAAGGTCATTCAACCTGTTTATATTCAAGAGTGGCTTTTTCAATGGCAGTAACGAACCGTTTAAGAAGATTACAGTGATTGACCCTGTTCTTACTGGTAAAGTCATCACCTTTGAAAAAGCTTTTTCTCAGCTTTGTGGAAAGTTCCAATTGTACGCCTGCGCCCGTTTTGGATGTGTTGGTGATGTTGTTTCCATTCATGCCTGAAAGGTGCTGCGGTGCATGATCAGTTTGAAATCCAGCTTTGTTGAGGCATTGCTGAATAAGGTTCTTATATGGTTCGTTCCTTCCGCCAATGTAAACCAGCCCATTATGTACGTCGTAGTGGCCATGGATTGAAAGGGTGGTCTGAGCGTTCGCTGCCATTGAAACGCCGCTCGGTTCATTGAATAAGCGGGATGGTATATGGAGGACCTGGTTGCCCCTTGGCTTTATGCCTTCAAATAGGTAGGTGCTTGCACAAAGTCTCTCTCCAAGTGCGGCTGCAACTTCACTCGTACCTGGTTCGATATTCCCGCCATGGATGGCTAGAACTGCAATATCAGGATTCCTGTGATGAACGATGATGCGGTAATCAAGGTATTCTAGTTCATTTTCCTGCAATTCAAAAAAATCGGTATAGCTATTTTCAATCATGGTAATCCTCCGTATCTGTGGTGTATCTAATCTTCCATACCCATTGACTGCAAAAATAAAAAAAGCGGGGATGCCCCAGCTTTTTCATTTTTCGACTGTCGTATATAGTTCTATTTTCTTTTGTTCGTCGGGTGTTAACGTTTCTGTCCGTTTAAACGTATTCATTGTCACAAGCAGGGCTGCTACAAGAAGGACAGGTATTACCCAGCTTGTTATTTTTTTTACGATATTCATATTCAAAATCCCCTTATACAACGCTAAAATTTATATGATATTTAGAAAAGGAGGGGCTGGATTGCCTGTTTATTGCTGAGCTTTCCAGCTTCCGTTTCTTCTTTTATCTCCAGCTCCGGATATTTGTCCATTTTTCTCGTTTTTAACGAGTCCTTGAACCCCGCCATAATACATGGGGGAAATCTTCTGAATGACTTCGTATCCGGAATCTTCCAAGTCGGATACAGTTTCATCCGAAAGCCTGGATTCTGTATAAATCTTCTTTCCATCAAAGACGAACCGATTACGATCGACGATATCCTGCAATGAGCCTTCATTTTCTGTATAAGAATAAAGAACCTGCATCAATACTTGCGGAATCCTATCACCGCCTGGTGAGCCGATCCCGATCGATTCCCGCCCAGGTTTCTTGAGAATGGTCGGAGCGGTGAAAGTTCTTGACCGTTTATATGCCTTTTGTGAGTTCAAGCCGGACCTGAAATTTTTCAGTTGATCGTTAAGGAAAAATCCATTTGTATAATCCCCAGATCCGAAAAAGTTACTGAGCGTATTCGTTGTGGAAACGACAGTGCCGTTTTTGTCCATTACCACAAAGTGTGTCGTACTTTCATGTTCTTCGGAACCATTCGATTCTTTATCTTCCCATTTTTCACTTTTGATCTTATTTTTAAGACCATCCAAGTGAATGGGGGAGAGCAATTTTTCCGCCTTGGAGTGACTTATTCCATCTCCAACATTGACGGCCCGATCTTGATAAGCAGTATCCGTAATGCCCCCCAAGACTTTCATATAAGCTGATTTGCTTGAAGAATCACCTAGGTTCATTTCCTCGGCTAGCTTTAACATTTCAAGAACGGTAATCCCTGAAAAGGGCGGAGGGGCGGTAAAAACATCATAACCGGCAAATGTTCCTTGGACCGGTTTCCGTTCTTTCACCTCATAGCGCTTTAAATCCATCAAGTCGATATCTGATTCCCTTTTAATATCCCGCGCAATTTCGCCTTTATAAAAACCATCAGGACCTTCATGCTGGATCTCCTTCAGTGTTTTAGCAAGTTTTTCCTGGACGAGGGTTTTGCCTGGTTCAATGGCATCACCATCAGGATAAAAAAGTGAAGTCGCATCGGAAGATATCCTTGGCTGAGCCGCTTCTAAGCGTGATGATAACGATTCGTTGACTTCAAATCCTTCTTCAGCCAAATCTATAGCCGGCTGAAGAAGGTCTGCCATTGGTACGCTCCCATACTTATCACTGATGACCTGCATGCCGGCCACTAAGCCAGGAATCCCTGTATCGTGTCTTGAACTTGGGTCTTCTGGAGAGGATTCACGATAATCGATAAATTCGGGTTCGCCGGATTCCGGGGCAATCAGCATACCGCCGCCGCCGCCCAAGCCAGATCCATAAGGTTCGACAACACCTAATACATACGATACCGCAATGGCGGCATCAGCCGCCGTTCCGCCGTTTTCCAATATATCCATCCCGACATCTATTGCGATTGGATTTGAAGAACTGACCCCATATGATTGTTCCGTTTTACTCTTTATCGGATCATTCGTGTCAGAAATAGGGGGTGTCTTCGAACATCCAGCAATATATATGAGCAAGCTTAGGGATATGAGCATTTTTCCCGTCATACGGTTCATCATCGGTTGTTCCCCCTTTTCGTTGAGATTCTAAGTTGTGTGTCTTCATTCTTCAAATAGTAGTGATAAAGCGTTCCTTACTGAATGGGTTGTATTCCAGGTTGTTTAGCTTGTACGGCCTTTTTCTCTTGTGCTGCTTTTTTCTCCAGTGCAGCTTTCTTTTCCATTGCTGCCTTTTCCTCTTGTTCACGCTGTGCCTTATGATCGATTACCTTCTTGTGATCCAAGGTAATCTCGATGCGATCCTCTTTTTTAGACCACTGGACTTTTTCACTCGTTTCCTTCGTCAACTGTCGGTAAACACGTGATTTGTCAATGGAAGAGGTAGCTGGCCTTGGTGTTGCTTCTTCAATTTGCAGCGGTACGACATCGATTGAAGCTTTTCCGTCATTCGCTAAATGGTATTGAACCATGGCTGAATCCTTTGTGCGTGTCCAGCCTTGATCGAATATGAAATTTCCTAGACTATAGAAAATGATTCCATCTTTATAAACATCGAACGATTGAAGCACGTGGGGGTGATGGCCGATGATGATGTCAGCGCCCGCATCGATGATAGCTTTAGCCAAGTCTTTTTGTCGATCGGTTGTTGATGTTGAATACTCTTGTCCCCAGTGCATATTCACCACAACCAAGTCTGCGTTGCCTTGCTTGGCATCCCTTGCTTTGCCGATCATTTCAAATAATAAATCGGGATTGGAGTTCAATAGTCCGGCTTTATCACTTTTTGATACGGCATCCTTACCGTAAACATCTGTGAAGCCAAGTGTTGCGACACGAACGCCATTAACATCCGCATAGTCGATGCTGTTTTTTGCTTCCGCAGTGTTCGATCCAACACCGACATAGTGCATATCCGCACTTTTGAATTCATCAATCGTGTCAAGGAGTCCTTGTTCTTCATAGTCCATCATATGGTTATTTGCCAATGACACCACAGAGAAGCCGGCATCTTTAACGGCTTCCACACCGCTAGTATTGGAGTTTAACCGGATGGGCGTATCGGCTCCCTTGTAGTTAGATACTTCTTCTTTTAAAGCGGTATGTTCATAATTCCCACTGACATAATCCGAATTGGCAAAATAGGGCTTCATATACCGGAAGAGGTATTCATACCCGTGCTTTTCCGTCACTTCTTCAACATAACGTCCCATCATCACATCACCGACCATTGTCATCGTCAATGGTTGATCGGATTTTGTTGCGACTGTTTTCACTTCCTCAGCCCGTCCCATCCAAGTGGTAATGACTAAAGCGATTAGTAATATAGGTAGTATGATTCCAGTGTATTTAAGATTCTTTTTCTTCGTGCGTTTAATAAAGATAAGTGTTTTTTCTTTTGCATTTAAAGTCCGTTTCATTTTTTGCACCTCAGAATAGGTAATACACGTTCATTAAACCGAATGTTATGCCGGATAATAAAAGCGTGCTGCCAAGTGTCAATGGCATTCCTTGTCTTTGTATGGTATTCGCTATCAATCCAGGTACGATTATACCGATTCCCCGAAACTCGAATATTTCAAAGGGCATGACGGGGTAGACTAAGTCCAATAGGAGTTTCAAGCAAATCCCGGTCACCATCATGGCGGCGAATTTTCTTCTTCCATATAAAATCACCCATCTTGAAAGGCCGTGGGTGACGATTAAATAAGTTACGACACTAATGATCAAAATGGTCAGCATGATTTCCCATTGATCAAATACTAATGCCAAATAACCTGGCACGATAAGTCCTGCGGGTACGACACCCGTCTTTTCTGAAAATATAAGGCTAAGCGTTACTCCCAGTACTAGGGCTACATATAAATCCGATCCAAACATTAAGGTTCCTCCTACTTAACTTGCTTTTTGCTTTGTTTTAGATTTCATGAATGCTTCAATTAATGGTTCCGCTGCACCGTGAATATTCCCGACACCGTAGACGATGCGATTTTTCATCAATGGGCGGAGACGGGCCACGATTTCTTCAGTTGACCAGTTTTCTAAATCCCAATATTCTTTAGTATCCAATTTACCTTGCTCGAATACCTTCGTGATTGGTGATGTAGTTTCACCAATGGCAATGACGATTTCGGATTTTATGTACGGCAATACATCTCTAGCAAACTGCTCGGTACGGTCCACACGGTCTGCACGGCAGTTCATGATGACGATAGGAGGTTCTGTGCTGTATCCGAACGTATTGACACGTTCCCATATGTTCAGCGTCGATGCCGCGTCGTTTGCAGCAAAGCCATTGACAAAGAAAGTTGGCTGGATGCGATCTCCGAATTTGGTGATCCGCATGGCCCCTGGATCTGGATGTGCATTCAGCATGCCGCGGAAAGCCGTTTTTTCATCAATTCCCAAAGCTTCCGCAACGGCCAAGGCCAGTGATGCGTTATCCGGAAATACCATATAGTCGAATTCGCGTAAGAAATCCTCGGAAATCCTTGAATTATCTGCAACGATCACTTTTGTGTTGCGTTCTTTGGCGATTTGTTTGAAAAAGTCCAAATATTCACTTTCAATGGTTATTAAGTGACCATTATGGGGAATGGTAGCAGTGAAGGCTTCAGCAACCTCATCCATAGTCGGTCCCATGACATCCATATGGTCTTCCAATACATTCACGATGACCCCGATGTTTGCCTGGATCATTTTGTTTTGGAAGATTAGTTGATAGTCAGGCTGTACGGCCATGCACTCACAAACCAGTGCTTCCGTGCCTAAGTCGGCAACTTCTTTAACTACACGCCGTTGTTCTCCTATGTTGGGTCCTTCCGGGCGGCGTACAATCGGTTTTTCCTTGTCGGTAAACCAATAGATCATTCTTGCTGAAGTTCCGGTTGTTTTACCTACTGTTTTGTATTTTGCTTCCTGGATCACACCTGTAATTAGACGCGTTACAGTCGATTTCCCTCGAATCCCATTCACATTAACACGTACCGGGATGGAGTCGAGACGCTTCTGATGGCGTTTTTGTTCAAAAATGCCATAGCCAAGCAAAAAGATCGCACAAATAAATATTGGTGCCATTTTTTTTTAACCTCTCTTTTTTTCAAATATTTGAATTACTGAATACACACTACATGATTTTAAACTTAATAGGCAAGAGCCAATTATTCTATCGTAATATAGTTATCAACAGCTTTTTCAAATATATGTATATTAGTGTGTAATAGTATCTAATGAGATGAATTATTTTATGAGTACAAAGATATGGCTGGAAATCGAGGGAATCGAGGTTTCATTTACACTAAATTATGGAAAGTTTAATAAAGCCCCATTTCAGTCAGAATCAACATGGTTTTATGAGCATTTGAACCTAATTCATAATGGCTATATTTGAATAATATTTTTTAAAATAAGTGAGGTTTATTACAGTTTGTTAATTGTTTATACCCATTGTTTGACATAAAGGTTACAATTTTTATGGATTTGTCATTCAATGTGAAATTTTGCATCTAACGACTCAATTAGTTGAACTCTTTTGAATATGGACAAAGATGAGTAAAAGAACACATCTCTTTTTTGTGATCTTTTCCGGTTTTTCCTTGGTAAATACCCATGGGTCTATAATTGACCTTTTACCTAAAAAATGAAATGAACTAAAGTTAACCCATTTCTTTTAAAAAATACCTAGTTTCTTCTATAGATATAGTGTTTATATAAGAATGAAAAATAAAAAAAGCCCAGAAGCATATCTGGGCTTTTGGCTTATATATTGTAAATGAATGGAATGGTCACGGATCTCCGTTATCATGGATAGATTTACCTTTTATGGGTCTTGAGTTACAGCATGGGTAGCTGATAATGGAAGGAATCCAGGTTAACTTGATTTCTTTCTCTCAGAAATCTCAAGGGTGGAGTCCTTTTTACCGCCATCAATCACATAAAATCTAGGAGCTAATCTCCTTTTTTTACGTTGATTGTCAGGATTCATCTTCATATAATTTTCGTATTCTTTGCGAAAGAATTCTTTGGTTTCCCGTTGCAATGCTTTTCTTTCGTTAAAATCTGCGATGAATTTGAAAAAACGTTTCATATGAATTCCTCCTTATGGGGTGAAAAGGTCTTAGTTTAATAGTAACATATCGTTGGTGAAGTTTAACCTTTTTTTGCAATTTTGGAGTGGAAATTATGTTTTTGTGTGAATAAAGTTGTGAATGGTTTGATTCGAGAAAAAGCATGTAATGGGTCCTTGCTGAGTAAGTGACCGTGCATGGTATTGAAAGGGAATGTCGGGATTTGCAGAAAGCGGGTATTGGAAGCAATGATTATTTGAGTTAAAATATTCCTTATATTCATTATACACTAAATATTCTGAAAACAAAGGAAAATATTCACTTCCAGCCGCTTTTGATAGATTTGCTTTTTTATGGTTCATTATTGTGTATAGTTATATATTCCCCGAATTTATGAAAATGAAACTTCCCTTATGTGGGAGGGAAAAAAGCAATTTCCCGTATACGGGCTTTAATGCTTTTCAAATTATTGGACCCCTTATCGATATTTTATTCACTTTTTTTTATCGGATTTTTAATGTGATTTTTAAGTAATGAAAAGTTAACCAAATTTGCCATCAGGTCTAATGTTCACTTTATATAAACATCTTGATTTCTTATCATTTTCAAGTTACTATTGACTTGGAAAAATATAATATTCCGCGTTAAGGCGGAAGAGGTTCTAGCTACCCTCTCAAAAAAACTAAGGAGAAACAGTGCTCTATTCTTAGGGTGCTGTTTTTTTCCGTAAAAAGGAGTTTTATAGAAATGAAGAAGAAAGAAAAGGCAGTGGTTGTGTTTAGCGGAGGACAGGACAGTACGACGTGCCTGTTTTGGGCATTGGAGAGATTTGAGGAAGTGGAAGCGGTGACGTTCGATTATAATCAGCGGCATAGCTTGGAAATCGAATGCGCTCAAAACATTGCCAAGGAATTGGGCGTGAACCATCATATCCTTGACATGTCGCTGCTGAACCAATTGGCACCGAATGCATTGACGAGAAGTGATATCGCAGTGGCGGACGGAGAAGAAGGGGAGCTGCCGTCGACGTTCGTGCCAGGGAGGAATTTGCTGTTCCTTTCGTTTGCCGGAGTGCTGGCGAGTCAGATTGGCGCTAAACATATTGTCACAGGAGTCTGTGAAACGGATTTCAGCGGATATCCTGACTGCCGCGATGTATTCATTAAATCGTTGAATGTGACCTTGAACTTATCGATGGACCAGTCATTCGTGATTGATACGCCGCTAATGTGGCTTAATAAAGAGGAAACATGGGAGCTTGCTGACCAGCTTGGCGCGTTCGACTTTGTCCGCGAAAAGACCCTGACTTGCTATAACGGAATCATCTCCGATGGCTGTGGAGATTGTCCGGCATGCAATCTGCGGAAAAAAGGACTGGATGACTATGTAAGCAGACGGAAGGTGCTTTCATGATGTACGGTTTTAAGATAGTGGATAAACTCCAAAAAATAGATGAAGATATTCAGCGCAGCCAATTGAAGTATACAAACAAGAGGGTTCTCGTGAGTAAGGAATTCACCTTTGACGCGGCGCACCACCTGCATGACTATGAAGGGAAATGCAAGAACCTGCATGGCCACACGTATAAAGTCATTTTCGGATTGAGCGGGTATACGGATTCACGCGGGTTGATGATAGATTTTGGGGACATCAAGAATATCTGGAAAAATGAAATCGAAATCCACCTGGATCATCGTTATTTGAATGAAACCCTGCCGCTCATGAATACAACAGCTGAAAATATGGTAGTCTGGATTTATGAAAAAATGGCCGAAGCCCTCTCATTAAAAGAATATGAGGGTGCAAGAGTCGAATTTGTTCGACTTTACGAAACGCCGACAAGCTATGCCGAAGCCAGACGGGAGTGGATGGAAAGTGAGTAAACTTCCGGTTATGGAAATCTTCGGGCCGACCATCCAAGGAGAGGGAATGGTCATTGGTCAAAAAACCATGTTCGTTCGGACGGCTGGCTGCGATTATTCATGTTCCTGGTGTGATTCCGCTTTTACTTGGGATGGCACAGGTAAGGAAGATACCGTTCAGATGACTGCCGATGAAATATGGGATGAGCTGAAGCGAATTGGGGGTTCCGGTTTTTCCTTCGTGACGATATCTGGGGGAAACCCGGCCCTGCTGAAAAACCTAAACGGCTTGATAGCGATCTTACATGAAAATAAAATGAAAATAGGGGTCGAAACACAAGGGAGCCGATGGCAGGATTGGTTTCTCGATATTGATGAACTGACTATCTCACCTAAGCCGCCGAGCTCTGGAATGGACACGGACTTTACCGTGCTTGACCAAATCATCTCGAATCTTGCCAATCGAAACCCAGAAAACCATGTTTCATTGAAGATCGTCGTCTTTAACGAGGAAGATTATCAATATGCCAAACATGTACATGGGCGTTACCCGGATATTCCTTTTTATCTGCAGGTCGGCAATGACGACAGCAGGACGGCGGATGATCGTCAATTGATCAGCGGCCTATTGAAGAAGTACGAAGAGTTAATTGATAAAGTGATAGCGGATGATGAATTGAATGATGTGAAAGTCCTGCCCCAGCTGCATACCTATATATGGGGTAACAAGCGGGGTGTGTAAAGTAAAGGCAGTGTGATGTTTAATCACACTGCCTTTTATGCTTATTACAGCCTTTGCATGTGTGTAGCTTTGAAGAGTGATGTGTATTTAAGGCCATATCCAAATAAGCGATCCATTCCTATATGTGCGGTCCAAATTAAACCAATCATCACCCATGCATCCGACTTTAGGAATATGGCTAACAAAATCATGAGGATGGACACGATATAAGTATGGAATGCGTTATAAACATTTGCTCCAATCTGTTCATTGATCAGATAGGCCAGCATGGAAACATCAGGGGACAAAATCAACAAAAGGAAAATCCACCAGCTGAATTCATATAACGAATAGATGTAAATCACCGCTAAAAGGACCATAAGTCCTTCAATATGAAGGAATTTCTTCACCATTTCATAACCTCCAAAGTTTAATTGACCATAGGTCAATAATTCCCGAAAAAATTATATGATGTTCTTGGTGATATTTTTTACATGAAAATAGGCTAAACCTTTTACATCTTGATAAGATAGTTCAGAATTAATGTAAAAAGTTATGAATCCGTGAAGAGAAAGAAAAATCGACCAAATGGAAGCAGGATTCAGTTTGTTGTCCGTTAGATCCGTCAAGGACTGGATTAGCTTTTCGTATGTTTTATTAGAATCGAATTGGAGTAACTGCTGAATTTCTTTTTCCTTCGATAAAAACATGATGGAATAATGATTCTGTTGGTTTAAACCGAACTCCAAGAAGCACAATAAAATCTTTTCCATTTTTACGGAAGGGTCATTTTCCGACAGGATGATATCATCGATTGAAGAATTTAAAACGGAAAAATCCGTTTTAACCAAACTATAAAATATTTCCGCCTTGTTTTTAAAATGATAATAAATGGCTCCATGGCTGCAATCCAATGATTTAGCCAATTGCCTCATCGAGACATTCGAATACCCTAACGCTGCAAAAAGGATTCTAGCTTCATTCAACACCATGTCCCTGGATAATTCTTGACCTGCCGATTTCCTTGGCGACATCTTATCACCTCCTTATTAATTGACCACTGGTTAATTAGGATGATAGCTCACGGATTTTTAAATGTCAATTATTAGGTTGGACTATATAGTACTGTTTTTAAGTGGGACTTTGCCATTTGTTTCACCAGTGTTGCAAAGGATAAACCCCCAGTTTATTGAGGGTTTATGCAATTTATTAAAAAACTAATGATGCTCTCAAAGTAGTGACGCCATTTTCTAAATAACCCTTTAAACAGGTTAATGTATATACCCAACCTTCTTTTTGTCCGATCATTTTGTTTATTATTTCAGGATCGTCTTCACTCAATCCTGATTCGTTCACTTCAATGATCGTACTCGTTTTATCCAACTCTTTTAGTGTAATGGCAACAATCGTTTCTTGATCATTTCCGCCCCATGCAAACACGATTTTCCTATTTTCCTCTACTTCCAATACATGAATGACCACTTCAGCATCGTATTCGTTGTATCTCAATGTAGGCGTCCGGCCTTTTTCCCATCTTTCCGAACTCGATGAGAACCAGAAATTCCCGATTTTTTCAGGATTCACTATGGCTTCAAACACTTCATTCGTTGGCTTGACGATCTTGAATTTCGTGATTATTTGAGTATCCATAACTAACTCAACTCTCTTTCAATGTGTTTTTATAGTTTCCGTTTAATTATCCCAGTCTACTGATATGGGCGGCAGGATCCGTCCAGTTTCAAGCAAGCTCTTCAGGTTACTTAAAAGGGCTGGCCATCCATTATTCAAGCCTTCAAAGGTATTGTCATCATAGACGAAATCTGTCTCCAATAGCTCCTCATGCCTAAGAGTTAACTTCACAGTCGAATCGTCCATTTTCTGTAATTCAAAAGTGACCCGTGTAGGCTGCTCGCGAGGGGTTTCGTCTCCTGCCATGATCCATGTAAACGAGAGCAGGTGCAACGGCTCGCATTTAAGTACTTGCCCATGATCAGTAATCCGCCCATCATCCAGCAAATATTGAACGGCTGACCCTTCTTGCCAGTCAGACTTTACTTGTAATCCGAAGTGGTATTTCTTCGTGACTTCACCACTCGTCAAGGCTTCCCAAAGCTTCTCTGGTGTAGTTGCGATATAAATAGGATAGACAAACGTAGTTTTTTTCATCATTCTTTTTCTCCTCGCCAAATAAAGTACATGACTCTATCTTTGATTTTCGGCTTTTGTATACAGCCGGTCAAGCAGTTTTAAGCGACAGAAATCGGCAAAGGGGGAAACAGGACATTGAAATAAATGGCTAAATCAATCGGTAACCGCGAAAACATACTAAAATCGACGGTATGGAAACTTCTTGATTTCCAAACGCTTTCAAGCTACGATGAATAAGGAAAATGATAATCCGCCCGGGCGGAAGAGGTTCTAGCTACCCTCTCAAAAAAACTAAGGAGAACAGGGCTCTTTCTTAGGGTGCTGTTTTTTCTGTATAAGGAGAATCAAGAAATGTTAAGAATTTTATTGTATTTAGTATCCATCATCACGGCGAATGTGGTTACAGCAGCTTTTGCGCCATTACATTTTGGCATGTTCATCATCCCGATGGGGACATTGCTCATCGGGGGAACCTTCATCTTCCGAGATCTGGTCCAGAATAAATTCGGCCGCACAAAGACCTATATATGCATCGTCACTGCACTTATTTTATCTGCATGTGTATCATTTTTATTAGGAGATACGTTACTGATTGTGTTTGCTTCCGCATTATCCTTCGTGGTCGCAGAAACAGCGGATACGGAGATTTATACCCGTTTAAAGCTCCCGATGAGTTGGAGGGTGTTTTACAGCGGGATCGTTGGAGGATTTTTCGATTCGGTGATATTTGTCGTGATTGGCCTAAGTCCTCTGGGTGCCAATATATTGCCATGGGAAGCGGTACCCGCTGCGGTCATCGGCCAAATCATCGTTAAAACGATCATTCAGTCCATTGGTGCCATATTGTTGGGACGAATCAACGTAGAACTGGAGAAACGTGTGGTCTCCAGTTAAATACTAGGAGGGATGCACTCGATGGATGGAACCAAAAAAGAAGAAGAAAAATGCTATTGCCTCGAGGCCTTTCGTGAAAAATATGGCCCGCATGTACAAGGGGAATGCATGAAGCTCTCCTGCGCCAATTATCGCAAGCATAAAGGAATAGACAAAAAAAGGACCTGATTTGGTCCTTTTTTTGCGTGATTGAAGTGACTCACGAGTAAACAGTCCAAATTCACGAGTAAACGTGCGAAACTCACGAGTAAACGTGCGAACTAAGTGTGCAGTACGAATTCACGAGTAAAAGTACGAAATTCACGAGTAAAAGAGCAAAACTCACGAGTAAACGTGCGAAATTCACGAGTAAACAGTCCAAATTCACGAGTAAAAGTCCAAACTCACGAGTAAAACAGCAAAAAAATCTTCCTGGGCCGTTCCATTAAGTGCAGGAAGCTTTTTATTTGGTTTAGAATTGCTGTGAGCTTTTTCGAACTAATTTTTCCAGGAAGAAAAAGCATTCGCGTTTCCGCTCAAGTTCGGTTTGTCCATTTTCGGTGACATGATAATATTTCCTGCGGCCTGATTCGGACTCTTTCCAATGTCCTTTTATGAATTCTTTTTTTTCTAATCGTTTAAGGGCAGGGTAGAGGGTGCCTTCACTTATTTCATAGTTGCCCTTGCTCATTTGCTTCAGGATTTTCGTTATTTCATAGCCGTAAAGCTTTTTTTGCGATAGAAGTGAAAGCAAAAGGAGGTCAATGCTTCCCTTCATTAATTCTTTATCCATATAAAATCTCCTCCTTTTCATTTTTAAAGTGTAATACGTTGTACATCGTATCACAAGGTGCATTTTACTTTTCTTAAAAAAAATGGTTAAATGACGATTGCTAAATAAATTTAATCATAGTAAAATGTGCTTCGGAACGGATGAGTTGTAAAGAGTGTGGTAAGGATACTATATATATGATTTAATTGTTTGAATGAAAATACGGAATAGGATAGAAGAATCACTACTCAAGGGGTATTAATTGATTTTTTTTCGAAAATCATTTAGATTCTATTTATCAACAAGAGCAAAGAAAGAAGGTCCTAGATAGATGAAAGTGAAAGCACCTGAGTCATTCACATATATAGGTGGAAAGAGAGCAGTTCTTCTGCTTCACGGGTTTACCGGAAGTACAGGAGATATGAAGAAATTAGGGAAGTACTTAAATGATCTCGACTATACTTGCCACGGACCTCTTTATAGTGGGCACGGAGTATCAGCCGAGGAACTTGCTAAAACTGGTCCAAAGGAATGGTGGGGAGATGTAGTTAATGGCTATAATTTCCTAAAAGAAGAAGGCTATGAGGAAATTGCAGTTGTAGGAATTTCTTTAGGGGGAGTGTTCTCATTAAAAGTGGGAATTGAATTGCCTGTAAAAGGGGTAGTTTCAATGTGCGCTCCGACGCAAGGAAAAAGTATCGATCGACAAAAGAACCGCTTGCTCAATTATGCACAGGCGTATAAGAAGTTTGAGGGCAAAGATGCAGACCAAATTGCTGCAGAAGTGAAGCTGCTTGAAGAAGAGCCAATGCCTCAACTAAAAGATGTGTTGAACATTATAAATGAGACAGGTGAAAATTTAGATTTAATCACATCTCCAACTCTTGTTCTGCAAGGGCGTTTGGATGATCCCGACTATACGGAGAGTGCTACAGCGATTTTCAATGAAGTCGATACACAGCATAAACACTTGATTTGGTATGAAAAGTCTGGCCATATTATCACATTGGGCAAGGAACGTGAACAGGTGTATGAAGATGTGTATAAGTTCTTGAATACACTGAATTGGTCGGAGTAATAAGCGATATATTTGATCCCCTTTAAGTTGAACGTGTAAAAAGCTTACAGTCGTAAGTAGGCTTTACACTATACTTGAGGGGATTTTATTTTGGCTGCAAATCTATTTGTAGAAAAAGACCTTTAAGGTATCGTTATTATCAAGAGTTGCCAATAAAATATCGTTCACGTCGGCATTATATGTTATTTTGATTCTGTTTTTCAGCCATGCTTCTTCTTTACCGCCCCGGTTCAATTCTTTAGAATCAATCTTTCCCTCTTTAATAATCGTTTTAGGAAAAGTGAAGGCGTTTGTTTCCAGGAGCATATCTGCTGGGGTTACTGCTTCATATTGGGGATCTAAAAACAATGAAATGGTACCGTCCGGTTCCCATAGCGCGAGGGATACTTTTTGAATATCTTCTACTTTTTCCTTTCTTAATTCCGATAATAAAACATCGATGGAGATTCTGGCCCTTGCTAAGCTATTGTAAATGATTTGTCCATTTTCGATAAGAGGAAAGGGGTCTGAGTCAAAAAACCTTCGGAGTTTTCCCCACTTAAGGCCTGCAAACACACTAATTATATATAAAATGACAAATACACTGGTTGTTATCATTGAGCCCTTCAAACCTAACTGTTGATCAGATAAAGGGTGGGCAAGAATGTTTCCAATAATTAAAGCCATTATGAAATCAAGTAATCTTAACTGCGAAATGGACCGTTGCCCCATCAATTTAACCGAAAGAAGCAAGAAGAAGAAGGAAATAATGGCTCTTAAAATCCACTGGATTGCAGTAAGAGTTTCCTGGCTACTAAAAAAATCCACAAAAATTCACGTCCTTATTTCCAATAAAGGAAAAGTAATGGGCCTCTTTAGAGTGGGCCGTTTATAGTTTTAGTCGGCTCCTTCATAAGTATTACCCACATTGGCCCTTCGGAGACTTTATAGACTGTTTTCGAAAAATTTATATTAGTATAACAACTTTAAAACGTATTGTAATTAAAAATAAACTGATTTAAAATGATATCTTTCCTGAGAAATTTATTTAAAAAATATCCTTGTATAATATCAGTGACAATGGTCTGATAGTTTCTACCTGGCAGCCGTAATGCCGGACTACAAGGAAGTATGAAAATAGAAGAGATGAACAGGTTAATGTTGGTTCGCTTGAAAAAAGCTTGATCCTAAAAAACATGCTTCGATGAAAGCTCTTACTTTTTCACACTTTCTTGCTGCGGCTGAAGGTGTAAAAAGGTGAGGGCTTTTTATATAAAAAAAACGAATGGGAAATGATATAGCTAAAGGGGATGAAAGCATGTATTTCTTATTGAATATACTAGGTGTTTTAGTTGTTATGGGCATCGTTTACCTTTGTTCACCTAATAAAAGGAACGTTAAGTGGAAAGCCATTCTTACCTTGCTGGTTCTTGAATTGCTTATCACTTGGTTCATGTTATCGACAAAAATAGGGGCGTGGGTCATCAATCTGATCGCTTCATTCTTCACCTGGTTGATTGAATGTGCGAATGAAGGGATTTCTTTTGTCTTTCCTTCGCTTATGGCAAATGAACAAGTGGATTTCTTTTTCAGCGCATTGATGCCGATTATCTTCATTATCACGTTTTTTGATGTTTTATCGTATTTCGGTATACTTACGTGGATCATTGATAAAGTGGGATGGCTTATTTCAAAAGTATCCGGTTTGCCGAAACTTGAGAGTTTCTTTTCGATTCAAATGATGTTCCTCGGAAATACCGAGGCACTTGCCGTAATCCGCCTTCAACTTAGTGCGATTAAGGATCAGCGTCTTTTGACATTTGGAATCATGAGCATGAGCAGCATCAGCGGTTCAATCATTGGAGCCTACCTGTCCATGGTACCGGCAACCTATGTTTTTGTAGCGATACCTTTGAACTGCTTAAATGCCTTGCTGATAGCTAATATGCTGAATCCCGTCGATGTCAGTAAAGAAGAAGACGTCGTTTATGTACCTTCTAAAGAGGAACGTAAAGATTTCTTTTCCACCATTTCCAACAGTATGTTGGTTGGGGCCAAAATGGTCTTCGTCATCATGGCAATGGTTATCGGCTATGTGGCGTTGACGGCTAGCGTAAACGGCATTTTCGGCTTCTTCGTGGATGGTTTGACCATTCAAAAGATTTTCTCTGTCATTTTTAGTCCATTTGCATTCCTGCTAGGATTAACTGGACATGATGCCATGTATGTCGCTCAATTGATGGGAATCAAGCTTGCCACGAATGAGTTCGTTGCCTTGCTCGATTTAAAGGATAAAGTCAGTACACTGCCTCCGCATACAGTAGCCGTGGCTGTCACTTATTTGACGTCTTTTGCCAACTTCAGTACAGTGGGCATGATCTACGGAACATTCAATTCCATCCTCAATGATGAGAAATCGAACATTATCGGAAGGAATGTTTGGAAGCTGTTGGTTAGCGGGATGGCTGTTTCCCTGTTAAGTGCCATGGTCGTTGGATTATTCGTTTGGTGATTTAAAACGGGCATCTGAAAAAAGCTGTGCAGGATTTTCCATGCACAGCTTTTTCTTATTTCGTCAAATAGTTCTCTGTATAATATGGTTTATTTTCCTCATCGAAGGCAACTCCGACACCGAGGGATTCAAAATCTTTCTGTAATTTGTTTTCCCTGTGTCCAATGGAATTCATTAGGCCTTCATGGGCAAAGATACTGCTATTTTGACCGGCAGCCAGGTTTTCCCCCGCCATTCGGAAATTGATTTTGTCATCTTCCATCCGGTCAAAAGGGGATTCCCCTTCAAGGTTTGTATGGTTGAAGTATTGATTCACGGCCATATCTGCACTATGATCCTGGGCGGTGACCTTCACTCGTTTATCCCATGTTAGTACGGAGAGATCATGATTGACCCGTGATGCATTGGTCAAATCGAATAATTGATATTCAAAGCCCTTCTTTAATTCGGGGCCGGCTTCTGCAAAATAGCCGCTCTTTTGCTTTTCGAGTTTTGCGTCGATGATTTGGATTGCCGTGACTGTATTTTTCTCATGTTTGTCATAAAAAATGGTCACATAGCTATTATCCATTTCGAACATATCGTATTCGCCGCCGTCACTTCGAATCTGGTAATAGACGTTTCCTTTAAGCAGTTTTGTTACTGGCTCCGCCATTTTCCCCGTCACGGTTTCTTTGGGTGTACCGCGTTTAATGCCTTCCTTTGAGGAAATCAAATCTTGGTTCGTATATAAACCAACAACTTTATTGTTGTTATCGTAGGCAACCATGAAGAAGTTTTGATAATTTTCGTGATAGGCAAACCAGTCCACGCCATATTCATTCCGCGTATTCCGCTTAGCTTTACCAGCCATTTTTTCTACATCATCCTTCGTGTCGCCAATTTCGATATTACGGACTGAAAAGGATGCATCAGCAGGTGCTTCCAGTGCCGGTTTTTTCACTTTTTCCGTTTCCTGAGATTCTTTTTCAGAAGCGGTATCCAATGTTTCCGTCAGGGAGCCAATCAGGCTGCTGACTCCAGTACTTAGTTTTTCCAAGGCTGTCGTAACCTCGGGCCCGTTTATAAATGAACGAACATCTGATGCAAAGGCACTAACCCCTGCTTTGAATCCAGATTCTTGAATATCTTTACCATATCCATACCATAATCCAGAGAGTAGGAGTATGAGGACCACAATATTAAACAATTTACGCAAATCGTTCACTCCTGCTCTATCCAGGATATAGAATCCCGATTAATGAAAGACCGTCTGCAGCATACTTAAAACAGGTGGGACACCTAACAAAAATAGTGAACACATAATGAGTGTTTGCGAGACCATTTTTGGAAGCTTTTCCTTCCCTTTTCCCGAATACCAGCCACTGAACTGAAGTTTATTTCTATACCAGACGAATAATAAAAGCAGTATCGCAATCGAGCTTAGCCAGCCATACTGAGTCACTCCCAAGTTTATATATATGCCGTTTACAATGCTCGAAATGATTGTTCCGGCTATCCCGAATATTAATATGATGCGTAACAATTCAATAAGACTTTCATATGTCACTCCTTGGTTTCCCTATTATACTTCGTCGATTACAAAATAAAAAATTTAAATGTTTGGCTTTACATATTATACCAAAAATGAAGAGGGGAATAAAACAGGTACCTCTTTCGAAGGTGAAATTTTCATTATTAGTTAGGCTGTTTTCACATACTTTGTTGCGATTTACCAGGTAGTGAGTTGTGGTTGATTTCCCCTCCAGATGCTCGCTTTCCTTGGTGCGGGCGGTGAGCCTCCTCGGCGTAAACGCCTGTGGGGTCTCACCTGTCCCGCTGCTCCCGCAGGAGTCTCGCACTTCCGCTCCAATCAACCTTAAATAGTTTCGTTTTAAAAACAACAATCTTTACGAAAAGAGCCATTAGTTAAGTCTTTATAAACAAAAAAAGATTAGCCATTGCGCTAATCTTTTTCGTTTGGGATTACTTTAATTGATCATTCAAGACACTTTCCTCGAGAACGGAAAACTTATCACCATACACCCTTGTTATGTGGTTTTCCCCCCATGTACATAGTGCGGATAGGATACTTTCCAGGCTTTGTCCATACTCACTAAGTTCATATTCCACTTTTGGGGGGACTTGATTGTAAACGATCCGGTTGATGACTTCGTCCTTTTCCAACTCCCTCAACTGTTGGGTCAACATTTTTTGGGTGATGTTCGGCATAAGGCGCTTCAATTCACTAGTCCGCTTTTTCCCGTGGGTCAGATGGCAGAGGATCACGCATTTCCATTTTCCGCCCATTACTTCAAGTGTCGCTTCAACGGATATATTGTATTTCTTTTTTTGCATGATTTGCATACTCTCCTTATTTTATAGGTACTAAAAGGTGCCTATATCACTTTAAAGTACGTACTGTTTTTTATTTGTACTATATCTCATAATAACACTTGCACACCGAATTCCACTGTACCATTTATAAAAAAAGTTGCTCAGGCAATTTCAATGATAGTACAAAATGACAAGAAGGAGAAGAGGATATGATTTCAAATAAAAATAGAAGTACATGGGCATTGCTGGCTTTAGCGATCAGTGCCTTTGCGATTGGAACAACTGAGTTCATCAGCGTGGGATTATTACCACTCATTTCTAAGGATTTACACATTACAGTGACGACGGCGGGACTGACGGTGTCCTTATACGCTTTGGGGGTCATGTTCGGGGCACCTATCCTGACATCACTGACATCGAATATGTCGCGTAAGACTTTATTGCTTTGGATAATAGTCGTGTTCATTATCGGAAATGCATTAGCGGCTTCTGCGACCACGGTCGGTGTATTATTGATCGCGCGTGTCATTTCAGCGCTTGCACATGGTATCTTCATGTCAATCGGCGCTACGATTGCCGCTGATTTGGTCCCTGAAAACCGCAGGGCGAGTGCCATCGCCATCATGTTTACAGGTCTGACGGTGGCAACGGTGACCGGAGTTCCTTTTGGAACCTTCATCGGTCAGCAATTCGGCTGGAGATTCGCTTTCATCATCATTGTGGCAATCGGCTTGATCGCTTTCATCGGAAACGGCATCCTAGTCCCATCGGATTTAAGAAAAGCGGCACGGACCACTTTCCGTGACCAAATCAAATTGGTGACGAATGGGCGTTTGCTGCTAGTATTCATCATTACAGCGTTAGGGTATGGCGGTACATTCGTTGTCTTCACGTACCTGTCGCCATTACTTCAGGAAGTGACAGGGTTTAAAGAAGGAACTGTGGCCTTGATTTTGTTAATATATGGAGTAGCCATAGCGATAGGAAATACCCTTGGCGGGAAATTCGCCAATCGCAATCCTATTAATGCCCTATTCTATATGTTTCTTATTCAGGCCATTGTACTTGTGGTGTTGACTTTCACGGCACCGTTCAAGGTAGCTGGTTTAATTACGATCATTTTAATGGGATTGTTTGCATTCATGAATGTTCCGGGGCTTCAAGTGTATGTCGTCATGTTAGCGGAGCGTTTCGTGCCGAGTGCAGTGGACGTGGCGTCAGCCATCAATATTGCCGCCTTCAATGCGGGTATCGCCATTGGTGCCTACTTAGGAGGGGTGATAACGGATTCGATCGGATTGATCCATACAGCGTGGATAGGTGGAGTCATGGTGTTTGCAGCAGTGATTTTAACAGGATGGAGCCGGGCCCTGGAAAGTAAAGACCGTACCAAGGGAACGGACAAAATAGCATAGGATTAAAAAAGTGATGCATCTTAGAAAAAGTATGCTATGCGTATAGGGTATCAATGAAAAGTATCATTGCATCCCTTCAGCGAATGATGGAAGGTTCCCTGAAGGGATGTAATGATACTGATACTGATACTGATACTTAAAGCGCATTACAATCTATAAAAACAATCATTTGGAGGTAGAGTATTATGGTGAAAAACTTACAAGATACAACTACATTGCATAACGGCGTCAAAATGCCTTGGTTCGGATTGGGCGTATTTAAGGTGGAAGAAGGACCGGAGCTGGTAAATGCAGTTAAAGTGGCCATTAAACATGGTTATCGCAGCATCGATACGGCTGCCATTTATGAAAATGAAGAAGGGGTCGGACAAGGGATTCGTGAGGGATTGAAAGAAGCTGGAATCTCAAGGGAAGACTTATTCGTAACATCCAAAGTCTGGAATGCCGATTTAGGCTATGAATCGACAATTGCAGCTTACGAAAAAAGCTTACAGAAACTTGGCTTGGAGTACCTGGATTTATATCTTATCCATTGGCCAGTGGAAGGAAAATATAAAGAAGCTTGGAGAGCGTTGGAAACTCTATATAAAGAAGGAAAAGTGAAAGCGATCGGTGTGAGCAATTTCCAGATTCACCACCTAAAAGATTTGATGGAAGATGCAGAAGTGAAGCCGATGGTCAATCAAGTGGAATGCCATCCGCGATTAACTCAAAAAGAAGTTCAGGCATTCTGTAAGGAACAAGGAATACAACTTGAAGCATGGTCTCCTTTGATGCAAGGTGAACTTCTTGATAATGAAGTTTTACAAGCTATTGCAACCAAGCATGGCAAATCTGTTGCACAAGTCATTTTACGCTGGGATTTACAAAATGGGATTGTAACGATTCCGAAATCAACTAAAGAACATCGTATTGTCGAAAACTCAACTGTATTCGATTTCGAATTGACCGAAGAGGAAATGAACCAAATTGATGGATTGAATCAGAATCACCGTGTTGGTCCAGATCCTGATAATTTCGACTTTTAATTAAGTATGACGGAGAGGGACGGGATATCCTTCTGAGTTTATAGACTGAAGAGGACATATCTTTTAACACAAAGTTGATTGGAATGTAAGGTGCGAGACTCCTGCGGGAAAAGCGAGTCAAAGGGAGACCCCGCAGGCGCTTGCGCCGAGGAGGCTCCCGGACCGCCCGCGGAAAGCGAGTGCCTGGAGTGAAAATCAACATTCATATTACACTCCCTTAAAAAAAATGTAGGCAATCTTAATTATTCCAGTTTGTCCACAGTCAGGGGACGGGATATCCGTCTTTCTCTTTTTTTATGAATTTCGCACCGGAATTTACACTGAAAGCTTCGGGAATCCGATTAGTTGACACAGTATTACTGGGATGATATAAATGCATGTGCATGCATTATATAAAAGGAGATGAAGAATGATGAATGATTTATTTTCACCTTATCGCATAAAAGAACTTGAACTTAAAAATAGGATCGTCATGCCGCCGATGTGCCAATACTCCGTCGAAGCGGAAGATGGTATACCAACGAACTGGCACCAGCAACATTATGTAAGCAGGGCAGTGGGCGGAACGGGGTTAATTATAGTGGAAATGACCGATGTGGAGCCTGATGGGCGCATTTCGAATCGCGATCTTGGATTATGGTCCGACGATCAAATTGGGGCTTTCTCCAACATCGTTAAGGAAGTTCATCAATACGGTGCAAAAATCGGGATACAAATTGCCCATGCAGGCCGTAAAGCGGAGGATGCGGAACCGCCGGTGGCACCTTCAGCCATTGCGTTTGATGAAACGTATAAAACACCAAGAGCTTTAGAAACGGAAGAAGTGAAGGAAATGGTCGATAAATTCCGGGCATCGGCCAGAAGGGCAGTTCAGGCAGGATTTGACGTAATCGAATTACATGGTGCACACGGGTATTTAATCCACCAATTCACATCACCGCTTACGAATAAACGTGATGACGAATATGGAAGAGACCTGACTAAATTCGGAGTGGAAGTCATTAAAGCAGTGAAAAGCGAAATGCCTGCCGACATGCCTTTAATCATGCGCATTTCTGCAAAAGAATACGTTGAAGGCGGATATGGTATTGAAGAAAGCATTGCATTTTCACAAGTCTTTAAAGAAGCAGGCGTCGATATGTTCCATGTAAGCTCTGGAGGAGAAGGCCCGATTGGAGCAGACGGAAGACCTGGTACCCATGCCAGCTATCAAACTCCGTTGGCCAGGGAAATCAAAAAAGCTTTGGATATTCCGGTGATTGCTGTAGGTCGTTTAGATGATCCGATTCTAGCAAATTCAATCATTGGCAATGAAGAAGCGGATTTGGTCGCCATCGGCAGAGGAATGCTGCGAAACCCTTATTGGGCACTTGAAGCATCTAAAGCTTTGAATATAAAAACGGAGATCCCTAAACAATATCAACTGGGATTCAAGCATTGATATGGATTTTTAAAACGCCGGCGAATATTATATTCGCTGGCGTTTTTTCATTCAATGCATGAGGGGATTTGCATATGCGAATCCATTACGTGATGTTTGACTGGAAATTTTGCTATAATGAAAAAGATAAATCAAACGATAATTCGAGGTGCTAATTATGGAAGAAATCAAAATCATTACAACGGAAGAAGTGGAAGCTAAGCTTGAGGCAGGAGAAGCGATGGAACTTGTCGATGTTCGTGAAGACGAAGAAGTGCAAGAGGGAATGATCGAAGGCGCGAAACATATTCGCATGAATGATATCCCGGCGAACCTTGACTATTTTGATAAAGAAAAAGAATATATCTTTATCTGCCGTTCAGGACGCCGCAGTGAAAATGTATGCCATTATCTTCAGGAACAAGGATATAAAGTGGCAAACATGGTTGGCGGAATGCTTGAATGGGACGGCGAAGTCATCGTTAAGTGAAGCTCTTCAAAAAGGCCTGTTACTTTTGCAAGCGTAAATCCAGGAATGTGACGGCTTATTTGAATGAAGAAAGAAAAAAGATCATGGTTTGTTCACAATACCGTGAATATGCGGAAAGACGTGCATATTTAAAGGCGTGAAAAAAAAGAGTCCTTTCATCATGAACTGTGCCCCATTTTACGGACAGTATAAAAAAGTGCCTAAGCGGCTAATAAATGGTCCCGGTATTGTACCGGGGCCATTTTCTTTAGCCCCCATTGATAACGATGATCATTATATTCTTCAATAACTCGATCAACTTCTCCCTTCACATCCGTTAAATGAGTACATGTTTTATATTCTGCCAAATCCTTAAAGTGGCCAAAGAAACTTTCCATTGGCGCATTATCCCAACAGTTTCCCTTGCGGGACATGGATTGGGTTATCCCAAGTTCCTTCACTTTGCGCTGAAATAGCGGATGGGTGTAATGGAACCCCTGGTCAGAATGAAGGATTGCATTCGGATGGAACTTGTGACACACAGCCTGCTTTAGCTTACTTAAAGTCTCGTAAACGATATCCATTTCTAATGAAGTGGATAAATGGTACGTAACGATTTCTTTTGTCGCGGCATCTTTTACGCAGGATAAATACGCTTTTTGGCCTTTCCCATAATAAAGATAGGTAATGTCAGTAAGCAGGACCTTGCCTGGCTCCTCCTGATTGAATTCACGATCAAGGAGGTTTGGACAAGTAAGGTGCTCCTTGGTTGCTTTGGCCATCTTCCGATATGGGTTGGCCCTTCTGATTTTCGCTAGGAGATTATATTTTGTCATCAACCGCCTGATTTTTTTATGATTCATTACCGCCGAGTAGTCATTCTCCATAATCATTTTGATTTGGAGGGCGCCTACTTTTTCCTTTTTACTGATGAAAATATTTCTAATCAATTCTATGTCCAATTCATCCTGTTCTTCACGAAGCTCACGGTAAGTAGCTGCCTTTAACCAATCATAGTAGCCACTTCGACTTACACCAGCCAACTTGCATAGATAGGAAACAGCCTTCTTTAATTGGTGTATTCTGATTGTCCTTTCAATTAGATAGAACTTCTCAGCAGCAGTTAGAATCATTTCTTTTTCAGAGCCTGCCTTTCTAGCTCCTCCAGCTTTTTTAGGAAGTCATTTTCTGCTTCAAGGAATTTGATTCTCGCCTCGGCCTTCCTAAGTTGGTCCTCTACAGACTGTGGCTTAGAAGTGGGGCGTCCTGTACTTCCTTTTCCACGGCGTTCCGTAAGGAAACCTTCCTCACCAAACCTTTCAAAGGTACTACGCCAGCGCTGTAGACAACGTTTAGGTTGTTTCTTTCCAATTATCTCGAGATTAAATCCCTGGTCAATGAAAATTTGAGAGGGGGATTTCCCCTTTTTATAATCCTTAACAGCTTTTGTCTTAAATTCCGGACTATAGGAAATAGATCGCTCGGAAGCACTAATGATATTTGGATTCTTTTCAAGTTCTTTAATCTGAAATTCAGTATATATATTCTTACTCATAGAAACCCTCCGTCCATACTCATTACATCTATTGAAACATAAAAAAACCCGGATAAGGGACACTTTTTTATGTGTGTCCGTTATCCGGGGTATAGTTCATCATCATGAAAGGACTCTTTTTTCTATATGAACCTCACTTACGGGGATGCAAACGTTTTATGTTAAAATTAGGGTGCTGAAGTCAGAAAATATAGAAAAAGGAGAGTTGGAGAATGAATGTTCATAAAATTGCGGTCATTGCGGGTGACGGAATTGGCCCTGAGGTGATTAATGAGGGTGTAAAGGTCCTTAAAGAAGTGGCGGCCATTGCCGGTGATTTTTCTTTCCAGTTCACTTATTTTCCATGGGGCTGTGAATATTACCTTGAGCACGGCAAAATGCTGCCTGACGATGGACTGGAACAACTGATGAAGTTTGACGCCGTGTATCTGGGGGCTGTCGGTTATCCTGGTGTCCCGGACCATATTTCCTTACGTGAACTTCTGCTGAAGATCAGAAAGGGATTTGACCAATATGTGAATGTTCGACCCGTTAAATTGCTTCAAGGTGCACCCTGTCCATTAAAAGACGTGACCCGTGACCAAATCGATATGATTGTCATCCGTGAAAACAGTGAAGGGGAATATTCCGGTGCAGGTGATTGGCTTTTTAAAGGCAAGCCGGAAGAAGTCGTCCTGCAGACGGGGGTCTTTTCACGAAAGGGAACCGAGAGGATCATCCGTTATGCTTATGAACTGGCGCGCAAGACGGGAAGGACGCTAACGAGCATAAGCAAGGCGAACGCATTGAATTATTCAATGGTTTTTTGGGATCAGGTTTTTGAAGAAATTGGACAGGAGTATCCGGAAGTAGAAACGAATTCCTATCTGGTCGATGCGGCAAGCATGTATTTTGTCAAACAGCCTGAACGGTTCCAAATCGTTGTCACCTCCAATTTGTTCGGTGACATCATAACGGATTTAGGTGCTGCCATTGCAGGCGGGATGGGACTGGCGGCCGGTGCCAATTTAAACCCGGAACGGATTTATCCTTCGATGTTCGAACCGATTCATGGTTCAGCCCCGGATATAGCACATCAAGGCATCGCCAATCCACTTGCGGCCATATGGTCCGCCAGTCAGATTCTCGATTTCTTTGGACATGAGGTTTGGGGTGCGAAAGTGTTGGACGTGATTGAACAGGCGATGGTCGATAAAAAGGTGCTGACTCCTGATATGGGCGGGGCAGCTTCTACAGAGGAAGTCGGGGATGAAGTGGTTAAAATATTATCCGCTTCACTAAAAAATCAAGTATAAAAATCAAGTGAAAAGGGTATCCTGCACAATAACTATCATTATAGTAAAAGGGCGGGGAGAGCCGATGATACAAGTGAAATTATTTGATTATGAGCATGAAAAGGACCTAGAGGATGAAATGAACTTTTTCCTGGAAGACATTCGTGATAATCAAATCGTCGATATCAAATACAATGTCGCCACTACAGGTGAAGAGGAAGAGGAACAGATCTACTGTTTCAGTGCGATGATCATCTATAAAAAAAAATAAAGGCCGGCTGGCCCTATAATCAATAATGGACTACCTATTGCTTGCTGACGGGCAATCAAAGGTAGTCTTTTTCCGTCTGGACTTCCTCGGAAGGGGGCATGTTCGTTGTGGAAATTAGGACGATGTCGCTTCCCCGCCATTGACATGAAGTGTTTGTCCTGTCACAAAACGGGAATCATCAGAGGCGAGATAGACAAAGGTGGGAGCCAGTTCAAATGGCTGGCCTTGACGCTCCATCGGATTATCGACTTGTGTCACTTCGTCTGCCGAGAAACTTGCAGGGATGAGTGGTGTCCAAAACCTTCCTGGCGCAATGGCGTTCACACGGATGCCTTGATCGACAAGACTGTTTGCCAAGGCACGGGTAAAACCAATGTTGGCCCCTTTAGTCGCCGTATAATCAATTAATTGCTTATTCCCATTAAACGTCACGACAGAAGATGTATTAATGATGGAGGACCCAGCTTTTAAATGGGGAAGGGCAGCACGCGTCGTGTAGAAGTGGGAATAGATATTCACTTTAAAGGTATCATCGAATTGCTCATCCGTAATATCAAGCAAGCTTAATTGCTGAAATTGAATGCCCACGTGGTTACAAAGAATATCGAGCTTTCCAAATGTTTCGATGGTGTCTTCCACGATATCGATGCATTGCTGCTTATCCCTTAAGTCCCCAGGCAGCAGTAAGCAACGTTGCCCAAGCTCTTCAATTCTCGTTTTAGTCCGATTGGCATCCTCATGTTCATCCAAATAAGCGATGGAAACATCTGCCCCTTCTTTAGCAAAAGCGATGGCAGCCGCAGCGCCAATCCCACTGTCTCCGCCAGTTATCAATGCGACTTTACCTGTTAATTTCCCGCTGCCCCTATAATTGGGATTTTCGATGATGGGCCTGGGCACCATTAATTTTTCTACACCGGGTTGGCGAAATTGGCGTTGCTCCGGAACCGTGATGGGTACGTCTTGATAACGGGTGATCTTCCCATAATTCGGATGCATGGGATAGCTTTTACCGGATGATTTCTTTTTATTATCTTCTGCCATGAGGGGTCCTCCTAATAAAGAATTTAGTCGGATTACTTTATGATGATCAGGCATATGCCGTGCATGAAGAACATGTATCGGGACGGGCTCGTTGCCGTGCGGCTCGAATATGCTGAAGGAGAGAAAAAAGTTTTTGGAGGCCTCTATATGCCATATTATTATAGCGAAGAAGTGAAGTGGTTATTGGTCGAACAATCGGATGAGAAGGTGGAGTTGTTATATGACTCCAACCCAAATACCTTTGAATTGCCGCTTATTGGACCTAGACCGCCATATTATTATAACCCGCGCTATGTGCCGTATTATCCCGTGATTTAAGAGTGAAGGGAAAATGCATGAAGTACGGAGTCTGCCGGATTGGGCTGCCTAGGTCTTTTTAAGAGTGGACTGAAAGCAGCCATAATTCGACTTAACTAAATTCCAGATCTTAACATGTCATTAGGGAAAACTGATTATATTCTTCTATGAATTTTACAAACACGGAGATAATGGGTAAAGTTATACATAATACATAGTACGGACTGGTGTATTAAAGGAGAGATTCATTTTGGATAATAAAATGAAACAATTAATAGAAAATATACAGCAGTCGGATGGTGGCCATATTTTATACTGTTTTAATGAATTGGAGTCATACATTGAAAATGAGGCAACTTTCATCATTACCGGTGTTCAACAGGGAGACCATATCCTGGTCGTCGAAAACGACCGCATCTTTCCTTTCGTGTACAAGAAATTGCAGCTTCATTTAAATGAGGAGCAATTGGAGCAAGTGCATCTTATGAATAATTTTGATTTTTATTGTTTTCATGGAGACTTCCATCCTTCGACGATGGTTGATTATTTCTTGGAAAATATCGATGTATACACTAAACGCAATCAGCACATCCGGACTTGGGGCCATGTTGAATGGGGCCATGACGATCAAGTCAGCTTTGCGATAGGCGAATATGAAAAAGGGATCGACAAATTGATCAAGGAAAGAGGATTGATTTCTGTATGTGCATACGATGACTGCAGAGTGCCTGCCGGGCTTAAAACAAACTTGATCAAACATCATGGAATTCTGATTACCGATGAAAAAATCACGATTTTAGCAAACGGATAGAATAAAGGGGCGAGGTATTTGGAAAGTTTTACTGAACGGGTCATTCATATCATACAACGAATCCCCTCCGGTAAAGTGATGACATATGGTCAAATAGGACAGCTCGCCGGAAGTCCGAGCGGTGCAAGGCAGGTCGTAAGGATCCTTCATTCTAGCAGTAAAAAACATGACCTTCCATGGCACCGGGTGATCAATGCCAAAGGTGAAATCGGCATAAAAGCGGAGGGCGCTGCAGAACACCAGAAGGCGATGCTCGAGAGTGAAGGCATCACATTCACGGGCCGGAATACCATTGACCTCGAAGCATATCGCTATCATCCAGAAATATTTTAAACGCATAGCCGGACTAGTAGTGGCGGGCGCGGGTTTGGTCGAAAAAGTACAGTGAAGGCCAAAACAAGAGCACCTACACCAATCAAAGCCTAACGAACACGATGTATAGGCTTGCGAAATCGCAGTAAAAGAGGCTGATCCAAGCGGATCAGCCTCTTTTACGGATTATGAACGGGCAAACATGGCAGCATTCATGCCGGCGAGCCTGCCGGTTACTAATGCCGATGTGATATTGTAACCGCCTGTGTATCCGTGTATATCCAGAATTTCACCGCAGAAATACAGTCCATCCATTAGTTTGGATGCCATTTCTTTTGGATGTATTTCTTTGACGGATACGCCGCCGCCCGTTACGAAGGCCTTTTCTAGCGGCTGGGTGCCGTGCACCCCGAATTGGAAGTCCTTGCATAATTCTGCAAAGCGGCGGATTTTTTCATTTGATATCGTCGCCCCTTGCTCTTGAAGGTCGATGCCGCTTCGCTCAAGCAGGAAGTGAAGGTATCGTTCAGGAACTAAACCTTTTAAGGTGTTTTTAATGGCTTTTTTCGGTTCGGCTTTTATTTCCTTCATGATGTCTTGAAAAACCTCTTCCTTGTTTCGGTCCGGAAGGGCATCAAGTTTCATGGTCACTTCCGACAGGTTCCATTTCTTCATCGCTTTCACGACGAATTGGCTGCATCTTAGAACAGCTGGACCGGAGACGCCAAAATGGGTGAAGAGCATATCCATTCTATGTGTAATCAGGGCCTTGCCCTTTGGGTTAAGGACACTCAATGAAACATCGCGAAGTGCGAGCCCTTGAAGTGATCGATCTTTAATGAATGTTTCATGGCTAAGTACGGGAACTTCAGTCGGGAACAATTCGGTAATCGTGTGCCCTGCCTTTTTAGCCCATGCGTAGCCGTCTCCGGTTGAACCGGTGTGGGGAACTGATTTCCCGCCGACTGCAATCACGACTGCATCCGTGTCAATGGTCTGGCCATCTTTTAACCGGACACCGCTGGTTTTTCCATGTTCATAGAGAACTTCCGCAACTGGAGAGTTCTTGTAGATCGTTACTTTTAAATTCGACAGGCGCGTCAGAAGGGCATCCACGACGCTTTGCGCTTTATCATTGACAGGAAACATCCGGCCATGGTCCTCTTCTTTTAGAGCGACGCCCAAATTTTCAAAGAATTGAATAATGTCCTCATTATTGAACTCTGAGAAAGCACTGTATAGAAATCGCCCGTTTCCAGGGATATGCTGAATGATTTCATCGATTGAGAGCCTGTTCGTCACGTTGCAGCGTCCCCCGCCCGAGATTGCAAGTTTCCTACCAAGCTTCTCGCCTTTATCCACTAACAATACATGGGCACCTTTTTCCCCGGCTGCTATTGCTGCCATCAATCCGGAAGGACCGCCGCCAATTACCACTACATCATATTTCAAATTGATCACCACTTTATCATTTTCAGTCCCTTCATTATATAGCAAGAGCCCGTCAGATTGCGAATGTAGAAAAAAAGGAATTATTTGTTTGTGTATTATCTTCGAAAACGATAAACTTGAATGTAGTTTTCTATAGAAAAAATACTTTAATATGATAAGATAAAGAGCGTGTGAAACGTAACTGACAGAGGCAGGAAGGGATTAGATGTCATCTAAGTTTTTAAAAGGGGCTTTTATATTAACGTTGGGAGCGATCATTTCCAAGATTCTTGGTTTATTTTATGTCATCCCGTTTGAACATATGGTTGGGAATAAAGGGGCTACCCTCTATCAATATGGGTACGTTCCATATACCATTTTCATTAGCTTTGCAACGGCAGGCATGCCGCTTGCAGTATCTAAATTCATCTCGAAGTATAATGCGCTCGAGGAATACGCAGTCGGTGAGAAGTTATTTAAATCGAGCCTGAAATTAATGGTAATCACCGGTTTTCTCGCTTTTTTGATTCTCTATACGATGGCCCCGCTGTTTACTGGAGTCTTTGGGGTCAACCCGGAAGATGCCGCGGATGTCACGGAGATCATTAGGGCAGTCAGCTTCGCCTTGATTTTTGTACCGTTCATGAGCATCATCCGCGGCTTCTTTCAAGGGCATGAAGCGATGGAACCAACGGCCATTTCCCAGGTTGTCGAACAAATTGTCCGCATCGTGTTCCTTCTGGCCGGTGTGTATGTTGTTTTGAATGTCCTTGACGGAGAGCTAGTGAGAGCCATCCAAATAGCTACCTTCGCAGCGACGGTCGGGGCTGTCGGCGGTTTAGTGGTGTTATTTTGGTATTGGAAAAAACAAAAACCATATTTGGACAGCTTGATGAAGAAAGACAGGGGAACGATGGAAATTTCCCTGAAGGAGATTTATAAAGAAATATTCCTTTCGTCGATTCCTTTCATATTCGTCGGAATCGCGATGCCAATGTTTCAGTTGGCTGACTTATTGTCTTTCAATAAGGCGATGTCGTCGATCGGGCTGCAGCATGTTGCTGAGGATGCACTAGGGGTGTTGAATGTGTATGCCCAGAAGCTTGTCTTGATTCCGATGACGCTTGCAACCGGGTTTTCGATGGCGCTTCTTCCTTCGGTGACGAAGGCATATGTAAGCGAGGATTCAAACGAGTTCAACCGCCAGCTGAACCAAGCCTTTCAAATTTTGCTGTTCATTACGATTCCAGCAGTCGTTGGCATGTCTGTGCTGGCCGATCCAATCTATAGTGCCTTTTACAGCCATGATCCACTTGGAATCAGTGTCCTGAAGGCATATGCGCCCGTTTCCATCTTGTTTGCGCTTTTTTCCGTTTCGGCAGCTGTATTACAAGGGATCAATCAGCAAAAATATACAGTGCTCAGCCTGCTTGTGGGCTTTTTAATCAAATTGAGCTTGAATATCCCATTGATCAAGTTGTTTGAAACGGAAGGATCCGTTTACGCTACGGCATTCGGCTACTTGGCTGCCGTGCTGCTGAATTTGTATGTCATTACCTACTTTACTGGATATCGTTACAGCCTTACCATCAGGAGATCTGTTTTAATATCAGTTTTTTCAATAATAATGGGACTGGCTGCCTGGGGCATGAACATTTTACTATCGCTATGGCTTACAACGGAAGGGCGCTTCCAGGCGATTTTGATCGTGGCCGTTTGTGCAATTTTTGGAGCGCTCGTTTATGCGGCTCTTTCCTTGAAAAGCAAACTTGCCCATCGTTTGTTCGGTGCCCGGATCGATCGGTTAAAAGCTAAATTAGGATTGTAAGCTGGAAGTTTGATGTGTAAAAAAAAGGGTATTGAATGGTGAATCCCCGATTAAAATATATTGGCCTTGCCTGTCATTAAAGTGGGCAAGGCTTTTTACTGAAAAAGGCTTTAGGAGGAAACGATGAGAATAGATAAGATTTTATCCAATATTGGTTATGGCAGCAGGAAAGAAGTGAAAAAGCTCCTGAAATCCGGCGCCGTCAAGGTTAATGAAAGGCTGATTAAGGATCCGAAGGAACAAGTGGACCCTGATACGGAAAACGTGACGGTTCATGGTGAACGGGTTGAATACAGGGAATTCATTTATTTAATGATGAATAAACCGCCGGGCGTATTGTCGGCAACGGAAGATAACTACCAAGAAACGGTCATCGACATCTTGGAGCCGGAAGATTCGGTATTCGAGCCATTTCCTGTAGGCCGTCTGGATAAGGACACAGAAGGTTTATTGCTGATCACGAATGACGGAAAGCTTGCCCACCAACTGCTTTCCCCAAAGAAACATGTCCCTAAAACATATTTTGCGGTCATTGATGGCGAAGTAACGGAACGGGATATCGAGGCATTCCGCAACGGAGTGACCTTGGATGATGGATACGAAACAAAACCAGGAGAATTGAACATTTTAAAATCAGGCCTGACATCGGATATCGAGCTAACGATCATGGAAGGGAAGTTTCATCAGGTGAAGCGGATGTTTGAGGCCGTTGGCAAACGTGTCGTCTACCTAAAGCGTCTTTCCATGGGGAGTTTACAGCTTGATGAGGAACTCGAGCTTGGTGAATACCGTGAATTGACGGCGGAGGAGCTTGAACAGTTAAAGGCGGGCCAACCGGCTGAATGATAGCTGGACACAAAAAATGAGGCGGACAATATTGTCCGCCTCAAAGTATTTTACATATCGATCTTGTTCGGGTGGTCGTTCTTTTTTACGATGACATCTTCACCTTTTTACTTGTTGTCGTCCAAAGGCCTCGGCTTGGGCTTTGAACAAGGTCATTGTATGCTAAGACATTTAAATCGCGCTGCACAGTTCGAGGAGTGATGCCAAATTCTTCTACAAGCTCTTGAGTAGAAACCGTACCGTTATTGCTAATGAACATATAAACGGATTTAATACGGGTTAACATGCGATTTGTTGAAGGTTTCAAAAAATCACTCCTTATTCTTTTCATTGTTATTTTGAACAAATGAAAACAACCGATATGTCGGACAGCATTCCAGCTGTCACTATGTACTTGCTATACCCACCCTATAACTCCTCGGAAACATTAGAAAAAATAAGATGTCATTAGCTTCATTCTACCCCTTTGCAAAAGCAAATTCTAGGAAAAGATACTAATTGACTAAATATTACATTTATTATATCAAATTTTAACAAAATTATTCTCATTGCCTATACAAAATTAATAAAGAGCTGTTCCATTTGTTCATGCTCATATTTTGCCAATAAAGAATGCTTACTATGCACACAATACAAACGTTGACTTTTAAAGCATATGCATGTTATTTTACTTAAAACAGTATTTAAATCGTAATTATTACGCTTTATGTATTGATGGAGGAATTGCTTGATGGCTTGCCGTTACGATGTCATAATGAGGTATCGGGCAGTATAGAATTTTCATACATATCCAAGAGGATTTAAATATAAACCAATTCGAGGTAGAGCCATATGAACGATAGATTAATGGAGTTTTTATTGCGCGACGAAGTAACCAGAACTTTCTGGCGTCAAAAAACAAGTGTATGAATTCATCGTGAACGAAGAAGATTATCTTGCATCGAAGGCGGACACGGTCGATCAATTCATGAGATTGCTGGTAAAACATTCCCCGCCCAGGCTTGCAGCCCGTCATTTCAATATGCCCTATGGGGAAATCATCCGTTTCATGAATGAAATAGAAGATGAACTGAATGAGAGATTAGAGGAAAGATGCAAGAAAGTGAAGTGGATGGACTACACGGAAAAGGACCAGCAGGCATTTGAGGAATATCATAGGAAGTTATATCTTTTCGTAAATTAATCAATTGGATCATGAAAATGCCCCGGAATGAAAGGGCATTTTTTTTATTTATCACGGGAATCCAGGACAATCATTATTTGAAATGGACCATAAGAGCAAGAATGAGGACGATTTGGAGCTGGGGTGATTGTTAGAATAGGGACAAATGAATTTTAGGAGCATCTATAATGACTAATATTAAGGAATTTAATGAATTACACTTTTCGAAGGACCTGTTGATAATGGGGAATGCCTGGGATCTATTATCGGCCTTGATTCTCGAGAAATCAGGATTCAAGGCGATTGGAACGACAAGCTGGGGAATTGCCAACTCCCTGGGGTATTCTGATGGCGAATTGATTGATTTTGAAAGACATTTAGGTATCATTAAACTAATTGCGGATAATGTGAAAATTCCCGTCATCGCGGACATTGAAGCAGGCTATGGTGAAACCGCAGACAAGATTGTCGATAATGTGTTAAGGACGGCGGACGCCGGTGTAGCCGGGATCAATATTGAGGATTCATTCAAAAAGCAAAAAGGGCTAAGAGATATATCCCAACACTGCAGCCTGCTAGTGAAAATAAGGGAAGCGTTGGATTATAATGGGTATGAAGGTTTTTACATCAATGCCAGAACAGATACTTATTTTCAAAAAGAACATCCTTTCCCGGAAACGGCAGAGCGGGCAAAAGCGTATGTGGAGAGTGTGCCAGCGGAATATTCATCCCTGGATTAACGAACCATGATGAAATAAAGGAAATCACTTTGAATGTAGGCGCTCCCCTTAATGTATCATCTTTACCTGGATTGACGAATGGTAAGGAGCTTGCAGGATTAGGAGTGAAACGATTCAGTTTCGGGAATGCCCTGTTCGATAAAGCCATTGAATTGTTGGAACGAGATACAGCACGAATAGTAGAGCTAAGTGACACCTCACATTTATATGGGAAGAAAAACCTGAAAGGATGCGCGGAGTATAATGGCTGTTGCTATAAATCTTTCTTTTGAAGAAATGTGGGAGAAAATCATTGCTTGCGACCCTAAATATGACGGATTATTCTTTACCGCAGTAAAGACAACTAAAATATACTGCCGCCCTTCATGCAGGTCAAGGAAGCCGAAAAAAATAAATGTGAAATTCTATCATGAATCGATGAAGTCGAAAAGGCTGGTTTCCGTGCTTGCAAAAGATGCCAACCGGAAGTTGATGATTCCCTGAAGATGGGACTTGTAAGAGATATCATCACTTTCTTGGTCAATCAGTATAATCAAAAAGTGGAATTAAAGGATATTGCCAATCATGTCGGTGTAAGTTCCTATTATCTGGAGCGGCTGTTCAAAAAGGAAACATTAGAAACTCCCCGTTCCTATTTGGAAAAAATCAGAGTGGATAAAGCTTCATACCTTCTAACAAGCACAAGTCGAACGAATCTTGAAATTTGCCTTGAAGTCGGTTTCCAAAGCCCTTCAAACTTTTATAAAGTATTTCGCCGTTTGAAAAATTGTACTCCAAGTGAATATCGCAAAATGAATCTTAAGAATCGAGTGTAAGCCACATATACAGAAATGGAGGTCCTTATATGAGTGAATTATATAAACTAGATTATGAATCACCGATTGGAGTTATCGAAATATCAGGAACGAATGATGCCATCAGTTCCATAATGTTCGCTGAAAGGGATATAAAGATAAATATTATGCAAGAGCACACGCCTCAGGTTTTGGCGGAGTGCTTTAGTCAGCTTGATGAGTATTTCAAAGGTGAACGCAGGGAATTTACATTTCCTTATACACTTGAAGGGACCATCTTCCAAAAAAACGTGTGGAACGCATTAACGGGAATCCTGTACGCTAACACGGGTTCCTATAAAGACATTGCCGTTTCAATCGGTAATGAAAAAGCCATTAGGGCAGTAGGGAGCGCTAACGGCAGAAATAAGTTAAGCATCGTGATTCCTTGTCATCGAATAATAGGTTCAAATGGGAAATTAACTGGTTATGCGGGTGGCTTGTGGAGAAAGGAATGGCTCCTTCAGCATGAAAGGAATTTTAATTGAGGTACTAGGCTCAACTTTATGGGAATCACCGGGCCACTCTCCATTGACGGAGGACACAGTTTTTTTATTTAAAGTTCCAATTGTTTCAGAAATCCGCTCCCTTTCCGCAGACTGTCTGCCAAGCCGCATCAAAGCAAGTGTCTGTAGGGTCTCGGCTAGCCCGTTATTCGGCAGGAGTGTCGCAATTTTCTTCCATCCATTAAGGAGTACAGGAAAAAAACATGAAGGATAAACTAGTCTTAAACATGGTTCGGCATGGGCCTGATTTCCTTTAAAATCATCGTCGGTGTTAGAGTATTCCGATTCCCTTTATTATTAGATTGTAGACAAAAGGTGTTATATCTTTTAAAACAAAGTTGATTGGAACGGAAAGCGAGTGCCTGGAGTGGAAATCTAATTTTTACACTGACTCAAAAAAACTGTAACCAGTGAATGTTTTTGTGGATATTTTTAAGAGTGCTGGACTGGACGTGACGATGGAGGAAGCCAGAGCTCCGATGGGCATGCTGAAAATCGACCATATTCGTGCGATGCTGACCATGCCAAGGATATCTTCGTTATGGGAGGAGCAATACGGAAGGCCATTCAATAAGGAAGACGTTGAAAAACTATATGCTGAATTCGAACCGGCGCTGATGATGTCATTGGCGGATTATACAGGTCCCATTCCAGGGGTTATCGAGACAGTGGAAGCATTAAGGAATCGCGGCCTGAAGATTGGGTCGACAACGGGATATACCGATACAATGATGGAGGTCGTCACAGCAAATGCTTTGAAAAAAGGGTATGGGCCGGATTTTCATGTAACCCCCGATGCAACCCATTCGATCGGAAGGACATATCCTTATATGATCTATCGGAATATGGAAAAATTGAAATTAGCGGCATCATGGAAGGTAGTGAAGGTAGGCGATACCACTTCCAATATGCAAGAGTGAGTGAATGCTGGGGTATGGACGGTCGGAGTAATTGTCGGAAGCTCTGAGATGGGATTGAGTTTGGATGAGTATACAAGTTTGCCAGAAAGAGATAAACAAGATCTCATCTCTAAAACGGCAGATATCTTTTTGAAAAACGGGGCAGACTTCACCATCAAAACGATGGAGGAACTACCAGAACTCATAGATACCATCAACACTCTTATAGAAGAAGGGAAAAGACCTCGTTCAAACTAGCATTCAGTGCGAAGAAAGTGCAGCACTTTTTCCCCTAATTTCATACATACGTGCAGAATGAATCGGTTTTTTTGAAATTTAACTCGCCTGCTTATTGTAAAAAGTGAGAAAAGAGTGTACGATTAAATGAGAATGATAATCAATCACACTTGGTTACCGGGGAGTGGGCGTAGATGGAACAGCAGGATTTATTTGATGTAACGGTTATTGGGGGAGGGCCAGCAGGCCTTTACTCCACTTTTTATAGCGGACTTAGAGAAATGAAAGTTAAACTGATTGAATACCAGCCACGGCTGGGCGGGAAAATTCATGTCTATCCAGAGAAGATGATTTGGGATGTTGGAGGGCTGACACCGACTACTGGGGAAAAATTAATTGAGCAGCTAGTGGAGCAAGGTTTAACATTCAATCCAACAGTCGTCTTGAATGAGAAAGTGGAATCAATCACACGTAATGAAGAAGGCATCTTCGTTTTACATACGGCTTCAGGTCAAGTGCACTTTTCTAAGACGATCATTGTCGCGGTTGGCGGCGGAATCCTGAATCCGCAAAAGTTGGAAATAGACGGGGCAGAAAGGTTTGAAGTCTCCAATTTAAACTATACTGTCAAGTCTTTCAATCGTTTCAAGGATAAGACGGTGATCATTTCAGGCGGCGGGAATTCTGCCATAGACTGGGCAAATGAATTAGAGCCCATCGCCAAAAAGGTCTATCTGACATACAGGAAAGATAGTTTAGCAGGACATGAATCACAAGCAAGACAATTGATGGAAAGCTCTGCTGTTTGTTTCTTGAATACGACGATTACAAAATTGATCGCCTGTGATGATCATCAATCAATTGAACATGTTGAACTGACGAATCACGCAACGGGAGAAGTTTCTTACTTGCCGATCGATGAAGTCATCATCAATCATGGTTATGAGCGTGATACATCGCTGCTTCAAAATAGTAAAGTCGATATTGCCATTGCCGACAACTATTATATTGAAGGTACTCCTGCAAGTGAATCCTCGATGGATGGAATATACGCAGCCGGTGATATCCTTAAGCATGAAGGTAAATTGAACCTGATAGCAGGCACTTTTCAAGATGCTGCAAATGCCGTAAACAAGGCAAAGCAATTTATCCAGCCTGATGCTCACGGTGTGGGGATGGTTTCTTCCCATAATGAAATCTTTAAAAAGCGCAACAGGGAATTGATCAAGGAAATGATGAAACCGGCTGGGGTACTTTAAAGGGAGCGGATTTCCAAAGCAGCTGGAACTTCATTGAGGGTTTGTACAATTTGAACGTTGATTTCCACTCCAGGCACTCGCTTTCCGCGGGGGTCCGCCCTCGGCGCTCTTTGCGCCTGCGGGATCTCCCTTGGACACGCTTTTCCCGCAGGAGTCTCGTACCCACCGTTCCAATCAACTGGAATGTTTTTTTAGAAAAATTTTAGGCGAACCGACTTTTCTCCGGATTTTTCTACAGTTTAAAAGCTCCAAGGCATCATTAGCCCTGGAGCTTTTAGTATCTTCGAAATTATAGAGATTCTTTAATGACCTTCTTGTAATGAAATACGGATAGGATTCCGAAGATCGAATACAATGCCGTGTATAATGCCATGACGATGATCATCGGTGTCCAAACTTCGGTCCCGAACAAGAACCAACCTGATTGGACTGCGAAATAACTGTGAAGCAGTCCGACGACTAAAGGAATACCGAAATTGAAAACTTGTTTTGCTTGGATTCCTCTTAGTAAGTCACCACGCGTGAATCCTAGTTTTCTTAAAATCGTATAATTGGATTTTTCCCCTTCACTTTCATCCATTTGCTTGAAATACAGGATGCAGCCGGAGGTAATGAGGAAGGTTAATCCCAAGAAGCCGACGATGAACATGATAAGGCCCATATTCTTCTTCTGGGTGTTGAACATTTCCAATTGGGAATCATTCACATGTTCTTCTTTGAAACTCATCCTTTTGAATAGATCATTCGCTTTTTCAAGTTCAGCTTCATCCTTCACATCAATGCCGATATTAACGGATGATACTTTTTGGATTTTCGGGTCGATATCCTTTTTCAAACGGTCGAATATCGTTTGGTCTACAATCGCAACGGGCAATCCGCCACTCGTGAAGTAATAGGACAGGAAGGTATCATCATTCAAACCTATATATGTTTGCGGAATTACTTCATTCTTGCCCTTCAGTTCAATCTTTCCGGAATCCTTCAAGGATATGACCTTCTCCATCATACTACTGTATCCGCTGAAAAGGGTCTCATCTTCAGCTAGGTTGATTCCTTTAACCGATTCATCACTGATGACGGGAACGGTCATGATGTCCGAATCGAAGTTCACTCCTTCGAGGCTTGTTTCCATTATTTCCTTTACATTGACATCCACCTGAATGACGTCAATCACCTTTGCGTCATAATCAATTTTACTGTCTGATAAAGCCTCTTTGAATTTATCCGCATCTCCCATATCCGTCATCGAAAAATCGGTAGGGATACTGCTTTGTGCCATTTTCTCCGCTGAGTAGTAGGAGATATAGCTTAATGATAATAAACCGATTGCCAAAGCGGAAACGGTCGTGATGATCGTCAATAATATCGCATTTGATTTCATCCGGAACATGATGGATGAAAGGGACAATACTTCATTGATGTTCAAATAGCCATTTTTCTTTTTACGGACGATATTAAAGATGAAGCTTACGGATCCTTTATAGAATAGGTAGGTACCGATGATGACGGTTGCCAGAATGACGATCATGGCCATGAAAAGCTCGGTCATCTGTGTAAATGCTCCATCGAATAATTTGGATGAAATGACATAGCCAGCAGTGATCAGGGCGATCCCGAATATCCCGATGATCATTTCGACCATCGAAACTTTTTTCACTTTTCCTTCCGTCATGGAAGTCACTCTGAATAATGATAGAATGGTTTGCTTTTTAATGAAGGCATAATTCATCAACATGATTAAAAGATAGATGGCGCTAAAAACGAGCAAGGTTTGCACTAGCGGCAGAAAAGAAAAGTTAAGAGTCGCGATTGTCTGGACACCCATTATTTTAAATAGGATCATGATGATCAATTTTGAAGCGGCAAACCCTACAAAGATTCCCAGGAATACGGAACAGAAATACAGGATCAGGTTTTCCACACTCAGGATACGGAATATCCTGTTCTTCGTCATGCCTATCAATTGGAATAAGCCAATTTCTTTACTGCGTCTTTTAATGAAAATGCTATTGGCATAAAAAAGGAATATGGAAACTATCGCAACAAGCAGGATCGATGCTGCCTTGATGGAGGCGGCCCCTTTCACCGTACCCTCCGCTTCATCCAGCGCTGGGTCATATTGCAAGGTGACGAAAGCAAAGTACAGGGAAGCGCTGAAGACCAGGGCAAACACATACAGATAATAGTTCTTCAGATTCTTCTTCAGATTTCGCAAGATGAGTTGATTAATGCTCATTTTGAACCCCTCCCAATACACCTTGTGTTTTCATGATGTCTTTGAAGAAGGTTTGTCTGGATTGTTCACCTTTATTCAATTGGGTATAGATTTGTCCGTCTTTAATGAAAATGACTCGGCTGCAATAACTGGCGGCCACGGGATCATGGGTTACCATGATGATGGTCGCTTTGTGCTTTTTATTCATTTCGCTCAGTTTGTTCAGTAAATCGGAAGCTGATTTGGAGTCAAGCGCCCCAGTCGGTTCATCCGCAAAAATGATGCTTGGATCATGGATGAAAGCCCGCGCTGCAGACGTACGCTGTTTTTGACCACCGGAAATTTCATTTGGGTATTTATCCTTCACTTCATATATGCCCAGTTCCTTCGCCACGCTATCAAACTTTTGTGCCGCTTCATTATTGGGAGTTTTTGTAATGGATAAGGGCAAGAGGATATTTTCTTTGACAGTCAATGTGTCCAATAGGTTATATTCCTGGAAAATGAAGCCCAAGTGGTTCTTACGGAATTCGGCCAAATTCTTTTCTTTCATCCCTGAAATCTCTTTACCATCAATCGTAATGGTGCCGTTGCTGATTTTATCGATCGAGGAAAGGACATTCAGCAAAGTCGTTTTTCCTGAACCGGAAGCACCCATGATACTTACGAATTCACCTTCTTGTATGCTTATATCAAGACCCTTTAATACTTCTTGTTTATTGAATTTATTACCATAGCTTTTATGGATTTTTTTCGCTTCTAATATATTCATTTGGATACACTCCTTTTTTTCTATATCCTCATTATAAAAGGCCATGTATTTCTTTTCCTTCGTTTGGACGAACAAAGAATAAAAGCATGTGACACTTTTGTCACATGCTTGTGATATTCACGAAATCATTTCTTTTTGGGAAGGTCAAGGTAACGGTCGTCCCGGTTCCAAGCTCTGATTTCACATCAATGGAGATGAATAGGGACTCGGCCGCATTCTTGGTTAAATATAGACCCATGCCGGTTGCCGCACTGTCACGATGATTTGTCGTGGATGTAAATCCTTTATCAAATATGCGGGATAAATCCTTTGGGTCAATGCCCCGTCCAAAATCCTGCACTTTAAGAACCGTTTGTCCGGCTCGCTCATGGCTATAAATCGTGATATCTGCGTTCTCACTGTATTTAATGGAGTTGGTCAAGAGCTGCCTCATGATGAAGGCCAGCCACTTGGCATCACTAAGCACTTCGGTTACGTCCAATTGTATCTCGAAGCCGATTCCTTTTTGAATGCACCATGACCGCAGCGTTTTAATCTCATCAAAGATTATTGTTTCCAAATCGGTTTTCTCTATATACAAATCATTTTCGATGAAAGGCATGCGCCTTTGATGGAGCTGCTGATCAAGAAGAAGATGAATGCGCAGCCACTCATAAGTCAAGTGTGATTTCAGCAATTCATCATCCAAGCGGTCAATCATTAAATGCATCGCCGTCAATGGTGTCTTCACTTCATGAATCCAAGATAATAATTCATCTTTCTCCTGCTCTAAAGTCATTTGACCGGTTGCTGCGGATCGCTTCAATAATTCGGTTTGGTTAATGATGCAGTTTTCTATGATTTTTTCGAAAGGGCTCTCTGGTTCGGCTATATTCGTTATATCCAGGTTGTCTTCCCGTGCTTCTAAACTTTTATAAAAGTAGGTTTCCTTTTTATAGCGGAAAATCAAAAACATACTGAACATGAGCAATGATAAAAAAACAATATACAGTATGGGCCTTAACGGAATGGCCGAATCAAGATAGGCGACAAAGATAATGAATAGATGAAGAAGTATGTAGAATGTGATCCAGCTGAACCTTTCCACGAGATATTTTCCGATCATGCATTTGCCACTTCCACGGCGATATAGCCCTGTCCGACCTTCGTTTCGATAAAATGCCCTAAATCCAGTTCATCCAGCCTCTTTCGTAAACGGTTCACATTCACTGTAAGGGTGTTATCGCTTATGAAACGTTTGTCATCCCATAAGCTGTTGATCAATTCCTCGCGGCTTACGATCTTGTTTTTCTGTTCAATGAGCTTTTTCAAGATGAAAATTTCATTTTTCGTCAATTCGATTGTGCCCGTCTCGGCCGAAACCGTGTTCTTCTCGTAATCCACGGTGGCGCCGCACCACGTTTTCAATTCGATCTTTTCCGTATTGTAATTATAGACACGGCGAAGGGTGGCCTGTATCTTCGCGATGAGTACATCGAAATGAAAAGGCTTCTGGATAAAATCATCAGCTCCAAGCTGCATGGACATCACCATGTCCGTAGGATGATCACGTGATGATAAAAAGATGATGGGAACATTGGAATGGGCCCGGATCATTCTGCACCAATGAAATCCGTCAAACTTCGGCAACTGGATATCAATGATGACCAAATCAGGTTTTATGTCCGTGAATTCCTGAACCACTTTACTAAAATCGCCGATTCCGTAAATATCATAAGACCATTGCGCCAATCTATCTTTAATTTCATTGAATAACGTTGTATCATCTTCTATCAATAGAAGTTTAAACAAGGGGTTCACCGCACTTTCCAGCTTTTTCTTAAAAGTATATAGTAAAACCTTTATAGGTTCTAGAGGAAGGGAGGGACAAGGGAGGTAATAAACTACTGGTTGTGTGTAAACCATTATTATATTAAAATTGGCATAATGAATGGAGGAAGTGAATTTATGCCTGATTTTCCTAATTGCCCTGCATGTGATTCAGAATATACATACGAAGACGGCAGTCTTTTAGTTTGCCCGGAATGCGCCCATGAATGGACAGTGGAAGCGGAAACGGAAAATGGTGATCAAAAGAAGGTTATCAAAGATGCTAATGGAAATGCCTTGAACGACGGTGATACCGTTACGGTAATCAAGGACCTTAAAGTGAAAGGGAGCTCATCCGTCTTAAAAATGGGCACTAAAGTCAAAAGCATCCGTCTAGTTGATGGAGATCATGATATTGATTGTAAGATAGATGGTTTTGGTGCAATGAAATTAAAATCCCAATTTGTTAAAAAGGTGTAATGATAAAAAAACGGCCTAATCCATTGATTAGGCCGTTTTTTATCATTACTTCTTAATAAACTTTGTCGCCGTTAAAGATTGAATTCTTAACGACCACATAATCCACATTCCGGATAGCTTCCAATTTGGTACCGCCTGCATATGAAATGGATGACTGAAGATCTTGTTCCATTTCCTTCAACGTATCTTCCAAAGATCCTTTGTGCTCGACAAACATCTTTTTGCCTTCAACGTTTTTCTTTTCACCTTTTTGGAATTCCGAAGCTGAACCAAAGTATTCTTTAAAGGCCTTTCCATCTTTCTCGATCGTTTGACCTGGAGATTCTTCATGTCCGGCAAATAGTGAACCGATCATGACCATTGAAGCTCCAAATCTAACTGATTTGGCAATATCACCGTTCGTGCGAATGCCGCCGTCAGCGATGATTGGCTTGCTTGCCGCTTTTGCACACCAGCGAAGTGCAGCTAATTGCCAGCCGCCCGTTCCAAATCCAGTCTTGATTTTAGTGATGCATACTTTCCCTGGTCCAATGCCCACCTTTGTAGCATCCGCACCGGCATGTTCCAATTCACGTACCGCTTCAGGAGTTCCCACATTTCCTGCAATGACAAAACTTTCAGGTAAATGTTTTTTAATATGCTGTATCATTTTTATCACGGCATTGGAATGTCCGTGCGCTATATCTATCGTAATGTATTCAGGCACAATGTTGTCATTTGATAATTGTTCGATGAATCCGTATTCTTCTTCTTTAACGCCGACACTGATGGAAGCGATCAATTCTTTTGAATGCATGTCTTTAATGAAAGTCAGTCGTTTTTCTGGCTCAAAACGATGCATTACATAAAAGTAACCGTTTTCAGCCAAGTAAATGGCAATCTTTTCATCAATGATCGTTTGCATATTGGCAGGTACTACAGGTAACTTGAATGTATGTTTACCTAAAGTAACGGATGTATCACACTCAGAACGGCTATTTACTACACATTTTGCAGGAATTAATTGAATATCTTCATAATCAAACACGTTTTCCATGTTATGCACCTCTATATACGAATATTTTTGTCTTTTTTAATAAAAATTGTTCGCCCATTAGGTAATGTACATCATTTTTGACAGTAAGTCAAAAATTTTATTGGTTTTGTTCTGATTTTATTTCAACTTAATGGGAAATCCGTAACAGGGTAGGGAGCTGAAAAGGACGAATGAACATGTTACTTTGGAACGTTGATTTCCACTTCAGGCACTCGCTTTCCGCGGGCGGTCAGGGAGCCTCCTCGGCGCGCCTGCGGTGTCTCCCATGCCACGCTTTTCCCGCAGGAGTCTCGTACCTTCCGTTCCAATCAACTTTGTTTTTATTTAGATAGAACCCTTTTGTCTACAAAGTGCGTTTGTAAAATGGGAACGTTGATTTCACTCCAGGTTCTCGCTTTCCGCGGGCGGGCGGGAGCCTCCTCGGCGCGCCTGCGGGGTCTCCCATGCCACGCTTTTCCCGCAGGAGTCTCGTACCTTCCGTTCCAATCAACTTTGTTTTTATTTAGATAGAACCCTTTTGTCTACAAAGTGCGTTTGTAAAATGGGAACGTTGATTTCACTCCAGGTTCTCGCTTTCCGCGGGCGGTCCGGGAGCCTCCTCGGCACGCCTGCGGGGTCTCCCATGCCACGCTTTTCCCGCAGGAGTCTCGTGCCTTACGTTCCAATCAACTTTGTGTTATTGAAAAAACTGCAGGTTCGTCTTCCTCCGAACCCAATTTAAGACTAGTTTATCCTTTAAGTTTTTCACCTGTACTCCTTAATGGATGGAAGAAAATTGCGACACTCCTGCCGAATAACTGGCTAGCCGAGACCCCATAGGCGTTTGCTTTGATGCGGCTTGGCAGACAGTCGGCGGAAAGGGAGCGGGTTTCTGAAATCAACTGGAAATTTTTTTGTCTGCAGCTTGAAATACTTAAGTATTTTCACCAATCAGGACGACTTTTACACCTTTACATTTTTTTACATCATCTTAACGTTGACCGACATGGCACTAAGTTAAAATGAAAATGGGAAACGAATAAGAATGGGGGATTGGCATGAAGGTTGAATTACATTGTCATACGAACGTTTCAGATGGTTCCAGTTCTTTTGAAGAACTATTGGAGGTTGCAAAAAGGGAGAGCATTGGCCATTTAGCGATTACGAATCACGATACAATGAGATTGCAAGAGATGGTGGAACGGGGTAAGGAACTAGGTATTGAAATCATCCCTGGTATCGAAGTTTCCGGTTATGACTTTGCAAGAGGAAGACGTGTACATATTTTGGGCTATTTTGTCGAGCCTGGTCATAAGGCCCTTGAGGATTTATGTAATCCACTTATTGAAAAGAGGAATGCAGCTTCTGAAAAAATGGTGGAACGGCTGATTCATGCAGGATATCGAATAACTTGGGATCAGGTATCTAAATTCAGGGGAGGAACCGGTGTTTATAAACAGCATATTATGCTGGCGCTTCGGGAATCGGGGTATACGGATTCTATCTATGGAGATTTGTATAGGAAAATCTTCAGCCGCGGCCAAAATGGGGAAGAGCCGGGCATTGCCTTTATTCCTATGGAGTATGTGGATGCCATACTGGCTGTGAAGGCGATTCGTGCTGCCGGAGGCGTCCCGGTCCTGGCTCACCCTGGACAATACGGGAGCTTCGAAATTATCCCTGATCTTGTAAAAGCAGGGCTTGAAGGGATTGAAGTTCTTCACCCGCATCATGGTCATGCAGAAGAGGAAAGAGCGATTTCATATGCAGATCAATATAATCTCATTAAAACAGGAGGTTCCGATTTTCATGGGGATTATGGGGAAAAGCCGATTCGGCTTGGCAGTATGAGCCCTGGAACGGAATGTGTGAATGCTTTGAAATTAAGGAAAAAAAGCATGGCCATTAATGATGTGGTATTGAAAAATATCGATCTATGAAACCAGGAATTTGCTGTGAAAGCGGCATGCTTACATGCTGGATTGGGAATTTGAAAGACTGAACATACAGGGTCTTGTATGGAAAAAGATCGATAAAATAAGTGCTTCCTTTTGTTTTGGTAATTGACCAGGACTTTTTTTTACAAGAAAATCATGATAGCTTCATATTTTCTCATTACACTGACAGTAACAAGGAAATTATATGTAAAGGGGGATTTTTGTTGGCGGAAAATAAGGTCTTTAAAATTGGCAGGCTTAGGTTAATAGACGATTTCCCGATTGCTCTTCATACATCTTTTGTAACAAAATCAACTTTTCCTGAAATAGAAAAGGACGGTCCGGATATGACCTCCATGTTTCAATATTATCGGCAGCGCGGCTTTGTAGAGTTCGGATCCAGCAGGAGCACGCTGAATGCGATTTTTCCCACTCTTTTCGAACGGGATATTTTGCAGTGTTCAAGTTCGATTCCACTTTTGCAAGTGGGATCATTATGCCGGGATAAGCGGAGTAATCAAGTCCTTGAGCTCACGATCATAATCTATCGGAGCGATTGTTTCACATATGTTATATAAAAACTTCCATTCCAGATATCGATCGAATTCACTAGTAAATGCTCTGAATTCACGAGTAAAAGTACGAAATTCACGAGTAAATGCCCAGAACTCACGAGTAAAGTTACAGAACTCACGAGTAAATGCTCCGAATTCACGAGTAAAGCACGAAATTTGAATAGTGAGGCCCGGCTTTAACAAATTTTATACAAAGATTTACTCTTTCTTAACGTACGTTCACTTGGCAACAACAAGATACATTGAAGATGTTAGCTTGAAACTAAAACATATTTTATCCTAATCGTCGCAATCTGTCTTGAAATCTTCGCAACACAAATCAAAAGGAAACTAAAAGTATCATCTTGATACTAGAATGCTGGCTAGGGAAATATGGGCTCTGCCAATCTATACACTTGGTGCAGCTCCCGACAGTCACGATCGTTTCATAGCATGCATGAAAAAAGACCACAAAATGACGTGGTCTCTTTGTTTGAAAAGTCTCCGGCTGATTATTTAATTTGTCATGAAAGGCTTATATAAGGGCGGTCTTTATTTCTTGAATCTGTTTGATATGCCTTTGTTCATGTAAGGATAATAACTCAATCCATTGATCCAATGAGAGGTCCCCGAACAGGGGATGTTTGGCTTTCTTTCTATTTAACAGGATATCTGAATCCATATCATAAAGAACCTGTAATAATCGATCCCTTGATTCTGCCAGCAAATCCATGAGGCTCGATAATTGAAATGGGGCTGAAGAGGGTGAAATGGCCTCAGGGGATGAGAATTTCCTTGTTCTATCAGTAACGAAGTAAATGTTTTTTTGAATGATATTATTAAAATCCCTTTCCCGAATGCCATTTGCTATAACTTCTGTAAAAACCTGTTCCGTAAGATATAAATGATGGCAAATTTGGGCGATGTTCCATACTTCAGGCACAGGCTTATGGTGGAGCGTTTTTTCATCCAACTCCGTAATTTCCTCAATTAACTGTTTTCTTGATTCAAATAGCAAATCATACTCGATATAATTCATGAGAACTCCCCTTTTGTGACACCCACATATGAAAGCATCACTGAATTTTTTGAAATAGGAAAAAAAGGGATATCTGATTGCATAAAGAATGCATAAAAACTACGGGAAAAACACCTGATTTAAAGTGGATTCATGATGATTGAAGGAGTGCGACACTATGTTTTGAAGCATGGTTTCTATTTAATGAAGAGTGTTAAAAGATATCTCTTATAGTACAACGAAAAGACATTTTTCACTGGTATTCATAATTTTGGGAAGAAATGCAAATCTGGAGTCAAGTCTATATTTCCAGGGACTGCATTTTTTCTGGAGCTTTGATACCCTATCATGCCTATGCAAAAAAGTTGAGTTTATGCCTACTTAGAATATTGCGCCTAGGGCCTCCGCTAATGAACCGAAAAATGAAGCTGGCATTCAAAGGGAAAAGAATCTATAGATGCTGGATATTGGAAATTATTATATCTGAATTATAGCACAGTTAATATTTTCCTAGAAATGATTATATGAAAAGATACGGAAGGTTTCCACATCGAATTTTGGATTTTTATACTATCTAGAGAAAAGTTGCTAACGCAATGGGAAGCTTATAAACTGAAGGTAGAAAAAATCAACCAGGATTGGATGGTGAATGCATGGCTAAAACAATAGTTGAAAAACTGAATTTACATAAATATGAACGGGTGGCAGTCCTGAATCAGCCAGCCGGGGCGGATTATTTAGCAGAGCTGCCGGATTACGATACAAAGCTTAATGAAAGTGCCTATGACCTTATATTTGCCTTTGTATTGGATATGGATTCTTTAAAGAGAATCGTGGATAAGGTGATCGATAAAAATCATTTAAGTAAAAACGGCTATATTTTTTTGGCGTACCCCAAGAAGGGGAATAAAGAATATGCTACATATATTCATCGTGATGATCTGATGCAGGGCCTTGGTGCGGATGATGAAGGGTATGTTGGCTCGAGTGACCTGAAGTTTGCGCGTATGGTTGGGTTGGATGATGTCTTTACGGTAGTCGGACTTAAAGAAGACTCAAAAAATAGAAACCGTCCCTCAGCCAAAGCAAGCCAATCGGTAGATGATTATATCGGCATGATTTCTGAAATTGAGAAAGATTTGCAGGATGCCCCTGATTTGCTTGCGTTCTATCAATCACTTACGCCAGGGTATCGCAAGGATTGGGCCCGTTATGTGTATAGTGCAAAACAAGAGGCGACACAAGTGAAACGGCGCCAGGAAATGAAAACGATTTTAGGAGAAGGTTATAAGAGCAGGGATCTATATCGAAGGAATAAATGAGGGTGGTGAAGTCTTCCATTCTCTTTTTTCTTGTTCTTTTCACCCTATCAAAAGCATATACTAGACCGAATCCAAACTTAAATCGTAATAATTATGATTTGCGAGGTGGTTAAATATGCTTTTGAAACGCTACGCGGGAAATTTGCTGTTATTGATTCTGCTGTTTTTGCTGCTGGCATTCTTTTTTCTAGGCGATGTCTTCGTTCCCAAAGCAATTGATTTCTCGGACTACCCGATGCTTCACTCAGTGCTCGTCGTGTTTTTGGGATTGTTTTTAGAATCGATTCCTTTCCTGTTCTTAGGGGCCATTGCTTCATCATTCATCCAGTTGTTCATCAGTGAAGAAATCATTCAGCGGATGATACCCAAAAGACCCCTGACGGCCATTTTTGCCGCGATAGCCGCGGCGCTGATCATTCCGGTTTGCGAATGTGCAATCATCCCGGTCGTCCGGAGATTGATTCAAAAGGGTGTCCCGGTCCATGCAGGTGTGGTCTTGCTTGTAACAGCCCCGATATTGAATGTCATCGTGTTCGGCTCAACTTATTATGCGTTCCAAAATAATCCGTCCATTCTATATGGAAGAATCATTCTTTGTGTCCTGACGGCCATAATCGCAGGTTTATTCATTCATATATTCAGCACTAAAGATGTGGTGAAAGAGGACAAGCTGGAACTGGTGCAAGGGCATGTACATGATAGTCAGTCCAGTAAATGGACAAGCTTCATTGATCATACTTCGCAGGAGTTTTTTATGGTCGGCCGATACTTTATCATCGGAGCCTTGTTTGCCAGTGTATTTCAGGTGTTCATGGATCGGTCCGTAATGGCCGATATTGGTCAGGCGCCAATAAAAGGCACGGCGTTGATGATGGGAATTGCGTTTGTGCTTTCACTCTGTTCATCAGCTGATGCCTTCGTTGCGGCCTCCTTTTCCCATAGTTTTCTGCCAGGCTCCATACTGGGATTCCTTGTATTTGGCCCCATGCTGGATCTGAAAAATGTTTTGATCATGATGTCTTGTTTTAAACGGAGCTTCGTCGTCACGTATGTCCTGCTTATTTTCGCAGTCGTCTTCAGCCTCTGCCTGATTGCAGGAGGATTGATCAGTAAGGGGGGCTTCTGATGAAACGTTTTTTTATCCAAAGACTTGAAGGATTGCTGCTGCTGGGATTGGGTCTCATGATCTTTAAATTGTATGTTTCAGGATATTTAACGAAATTGATCGCACCCAAAATGGTTCCATATGCATTGGCGGCACTTTTCGCTTTTTTAGTGATCAGCCTTCTCCGCATGAAAAAACAAAAACAAAAACAAAGTGAACAACATTGTGATTGCGGATTGAATGGGGAGTCTTCGGTCCTGAAATATGGTTTGTTCTTCCTTCCGATTCTTCTGGGCTTCATCCTGACCGATTTTACTTTAAGCGGGGAAGCGCTGGCGAAAAGGGGGATGGCAAAGCAGCAGGCACAGATGGTAAGTTCATATGATTCTGGGAAACATGCGAATGGTGAGAAAATCTCCGTAACCGATGATAATTATTTTGAAGTGCTGGATGATTTACTGAACAACCTCGATACGATCAAGGGGAAGGAGATAGAGATTTCAGGGTTCATATACCGTGAGGATACATTCACGAAAAAACAAATGGCCATCTCCCGCCTCTCCATGTCCTGCTGTGTGGTCGATGCGACGTTATATGGATATATGGTCAACGGGAACGTGGAAGGAATGAAGAAGAATGATTGGTATACGATTACAGGGACATTAAAAAAAGGAAGCTATAAAGGGGAACCCGTACCGGTGATCGATTTAAAAGAATCGAAGAAAATAAAGGCACCGGAAGAAGCTTATTTATATGAAAATGTACAAATCATTCAGTAGTATTGAAAAACCCGGCAAAAGGATGTTTTGCCGGGTTTTGGTGCCGAAAGGATATATTATTTTGCCGAACCCGGAAACGGCTGGAAAATCGTGCGCTGCGGGTGGAAAATCGAGAAATGGCGCCATTTGTTCGGGAGCACGTAACATAGTATAATGGCCTTACCATGGATAAGAGTGTAAGGGGGGATAATCTTGTCTTCAAGTAATCGAAACAATCAAATTGGTCCGCCGCGCTTTGCCATTGCCATTCACTCTTTGGTTTGGCTCGCACAAAGCGAAAAGCTCCTGACAAGTTCGGCAATCGCCTTAAAGGTGAAGTCCCACGCCACTTTTTTAAGAAAGGTGATGGCACAGCTTGCAGCTGAGGGGATCGTCGAAACAAAGGAAGGAAGGGAAGGCGGTTATAGTCTGAAGGTGCCTGCCTCTCAGCTTACTTTGGCGGATGTGTATCAAGCGGTACGGCCGGAATGTCTTGTTTGTATGGAAACGAGCGAATGCGGTGAAGTCGGGAAGCAGCTGGATACGGCTTTGGAGGAAATCATGAACGAAGCCGAAAAGGAAACATTGCGCCTGCTAAAGGGCTATACATTGGAAGAATTCATGAAAAAAGTCGACTTCACCAATTTTGAAAATGAGTGTCTGGGCTAATATCCTTGCAAGAGGATACCCAGGATTATATAATGTGCTTAATGCGATTGCATTTAAAACGAGGAGGTATTTACATGAAGGTGGAAATTTGGTCGGATTATCAATGTCCGTTCTGTTATATAGGTAAGCGTCGGTTCGAAGAGGCGTTAAAGCAGTTTGAAAATAAAGATCAGGTAGAGGTCTCATTTCGCAGTTTTGAGTTGAACCCAGAGGCTGAGCGGGATATCAATATGACTCAAAATGAAATGCTGGCCAAGAAATACGGCATGTCTCAAGCGCAGGTGGAAGCGAACAGCCAAAACCTGACTCAACAGGCTAAAGAATTGGGACTCGATTATCACTTGGACAAAGTGGTCTTAACGAATTCGTTCGATGCCCACCGCTTGATGCACTTTGCTGAATCAAAAGGTAAAGAGAAAGAAATGAATGAACGCCTATTTAAAGCTTACTTTACGGAAGGCAAACATATTGGCGATCACGCTACATTGGCAAGTTTGGCAGAAGAGGTTGGCATTGAAAAGTCCGAGACGGAGTCCATGCTGGCAGGAACGGCATTCACGGCAGAGGTTAGAGGAAATGAGCAAGAAGGAAGCCTGCTTGGCATTACAGGCGTCCCATTCTTCGTCATTAATCGCAAATATGGAATCTCCGGCGCCCAGCCAACGGAAGCATTCCTCGATACGCTAAAAAAAGTATGGGCTGAGGAAAATCCGCTTACGATCGTGAATGATCCAGCAACAGGCGACGCTTGTACGGACGGTTCTTGTAACGTAAAGGAAAAATAGAAGATGAAGAAGGAGACCCCAAACTGGGGTCTCCTTTTTTTACTTGAAAAGGAAATGTCATGTATGGCAAAGAATATAGTGTACAGGATGGCTTTTCCAAAAAAAGTCCGAAATGAAAGGGAGTTAAAAGATGTATATAATGATTGGAATACTAGTCCTCGTGATTGCGTGTATAGTAATTGTCAAACTGATTTCCTATAAATATTGGACATGTATTTATACAGCATTCGGGAATGAAAATTATTATAAGGCGGTTGCGAAATTGGAAAGGGAAGGGATACCCTTCAAAACGAAAACGCCTATGAACTTAGGCACTGAAAACTTTCAGAATCGCCATGAAACCACTCAATATGATGTTTTTGTAAAAAAAGAACTGGAGCATATTGCCCAAAGGGCGATAAATAAGAATTAACAAAAGGTTAAATCGTGAAAATCGCTGTCCTGAAGGCAGCTTTTTTATATTGACTGAAAAGATAAGATGAGGGAATTGAACCTGGCCATGTTTTGCTTTTCTGGAAACTTACGAGTAAAAGCCCAAAACTCACGAGTATTTGCTCCAAACACATGAGGGCGGGACTTATGAAAAGCAAAATGCTGCTAATCCATCTATCCACTGAATTTATATAAGATGAAAGAAAGAAAAAGCGTTGTTTTTGATATGGAATCCGTTTTTTATAGTTTCATAGACTGAAAATTTGTATAATGGGTGAGATGGATTAAATTGAATGTACATATAGGAGGGGCATGGATGAGTAAGCTTAATGGCAGGACCGTTGCTTTATTAGGGGCGCGGAAGACGGAAGAACTTAGTAAAATCGTTCAAAATCTTGGGGGAGTCCCGCTTGTTCGCCCGGCACAGGGGACGGTTTTCCTTGATGATTCCCATTTGGAAGAGGATGTCACCCGGTTGATGGCAGGGGAGTTCGAGTGGATCATTCTCACGACGGGAGTGGGGACGGAATTATTATATAAAACGGCAGTGAAGATGGAAGCGGGAGATCGTTTCATAGAGGCTTTGCAGTCTATGAAAATTGCAGCTAGGGGCTATAAAACGGTTAATATGCTGAAAAAGCTTGGCCTGCAGCCATTAATCCGTGATGATGATGGCAGTACGGCAGGGCTTGTTCGCAATCTGGAAGGCCATCTGCCTGGAGGTGTAAAGGTCGCTTTGCAGCTTCACGGCGATCCGGCGCCTCTTTTGATGAATTGGCTGGATGAACAAAAAGTGGAACATAAAGAAATCCTGCCATATGAACATATAGCGCCTGAAAAAGAAACGATGCAGCAGCTGATCCAAGAAATCCTTGAAGGCAAAATCGATTCGGTTGTGTTCACGAGTGCACCCCAGCCGCGAAATTTAATGAGATTTGTCCGTGAACAAGGCGTGGAGGATAAGATAGTCGGCCTGTTTGCATCAGATGTAATTGCTCTTGCGGTCGGAAAGGTAACGGCGCAGGTGGTGATCGATGAAGGGATTGAGCGGGTCATATATCCTGAAGATCAACGGATGGGCAGTGCAATGGTGGAGCTGGTGAAATATTATCAGGGAATGGCAAGCAGATAGGGGTGAGTGCGGCATGACCAAGGGCAAGGTTTATTTTGTTGGTGCAGGTCCGGGTGATGAAGGCCTGATTACCGTAAAAGGCCAAAAAGAGATTGAAAAAGCGGATGTCATTTTATATGATAGGTTGCTGAATCCCAAGCTGTTGGAGGCTGCCGCCTTCGATTGTGAATTGATATATTGTGGCAAGACACCTTATACTACTGGCATCAGCCAAGGGGAAATCAATGAGCTGCTTGTTTCCAAAGCACTGGAAGGGCATCGGGTCATCCGCTTGAAAGGCGGTGATCCTGCCGTTTTTGGAAGAGTCGGGGAGGAAGCGGAATCGTTGAAAGATAAGGGAATCCCATTCGAAGTCATTCCGGGGGTTACGTCCAGCATTGCTGCATCCATGTACGCAGGAGTTCCCGTCACACATCGGGATTACGGACGTTCCTTTGCGATGGTGACGGGCCATGACCAAACGAAGAAGGATATAGATTGGAATGGGCTTGTGAGTATAGATACGGTTGCCTTTTATATGGGTGTGGCCAACCTTCCGTCTATCCGCAAAAATTTGATCAATCATGGAAAGCCGGGGAATACACCGGCACTCGTCATTCAATGGGGCACTTATGGAAGACAGGAAAGTGTCGAGGGGACCTTGGATGATATCGTCGAACGGGTAAGTGAAAGGTCGCTTGGCAATCCTGCAATCACCTTGGTCGGGGATATCATTTCACTAAGGGGAAAACTGCAATGGTTCGAAAGGAAGCCGCTTTATGGACAACGGTTTTTAGTGGCCCGGACTGGGACGGCAAAGAGTGCCTTGGCGGAAGCCCTGTATGAACTTGGCGGCGAAGTCATCGAGTTTCCTAAATGGAATGCGGAAAAAGTGAAAATAGAAGAAAGTCAGTTGCTCGCTTTTCTTTCATATGATCGAATTCTCTTCACTTCGCCTGAAAGTGTCCATGGATTCTTGGATTCACTCACTGAACAAGCTATTGATTTCCGCCGGATTTCTTCTAAACTATATGTGTTATCAAGGAAATCGAAAAAGGCTTTGCAGCAACGGGGTCTGACGGCCGAGCTCAAATCCGGGATGCCGGAAGCCGGAACACTGTTAGTTGTTGGAGATCGAAACAGGGATCTTAGAGATCCGGCACATGGGGACGGAGACTATATTCAATCAATCGCTAAATTTGTCGATGAAAGATTCCTTGAAATCTTTTCGAGAATGCTTGATGGGAAAGCTGTAGGAACGGTACTATTTTCAAACCGGCATTCAGTCGATATGCTGATGCAATATGGGAACAAGGCAAACGTGGATGTTGAAGCGCTGCTAAAACAAGCCTCCATCGGGGTGATCGGGGAAAGTACCGGAAATAGACTTCAAGACTATGGATTTACACCTGATATGATGCCGAAAGAACCGTCTGTCGAACAATTGGTGGATTTGATCGTGAATAGGAATGTTTTTTAGGCTCTGATAAAAACAGAGTCTATTTCCTTTGGGGGGCTTCGTTATTCACCTTCTATTAATATCGTTGGCGTTCAGTGTTAGGGCCACTCGTGTTATCATTTAATTACGGAACATCACGGAGTACGAAAAGCCCTCACTTACTGCTTTTATTGGCCGGAATTCATTCAAAGACAGAAGGTGACTTCATGTTTAATATTGGCGATGTTTTATGGCAATTATTCTACCTTGCCCTACTTGTTCTGTTATTCGTTATGGTTGTGAAGGCGGTCCGTTTCTTTATAAAGAATATGACAAAAATGAATAACCTGGATAATAAAAGAGATGAATTACATGAACGATTGAAAAAGAAGGATGAATGAAGGCAGGGGGGCGTTAAAGGATTTGGACGAATTCACCACATTTACACTCAATTTTGAGGAGTAAGGAATAAAAGTCTTTTATTCCTTCACAGATTGGGTATTATATATACGTGACTTTTCCAGGGAGGCGAAGTAAATGAAACGGACATGGGAATACGCATTAAGTATCATAGGCGTAAGTATCGCCGCGATTTTTTTAATCGTGACGATCATAGCGGCCGTCTATCTCAACAGTATCGATTTGAAAGAAATGATGGACTACTCATTAATGACAGATTCCGAGTTTTCCTCATCTGAGGTAGAAATGTCAATCAAGTTATTCATGGGAATGCTTTGGGTGGGGATCATATCGCTGTTCATTGCCTTGGCAGGCGGTTTGATCGCTATCTTTCTATTAAAGGGCGGCAAGGCGAAGGGAGCCGGAATCTTATTGATCATTACGGGCATTCTGACGATTTTTCATGTTTGGCCGCTTATCTTCTTCATCATACCGGGTATCATGTGCCTTGTAAGGAAGCCGAGGGAAACGGTGGAAGTGATCGAATGATCCGGCATCATACATAGTTTTGAGATTTGAAAACAAAGGAGCTTTCCCGATAATGCGGGTAAGCTCCTTTTATGCTGTAAGGATATTTAAGGGGGAAATACCTTATTATACCTGCGATCACCAGTCTATCATGTTACTATTATTATAGATTTAAATATAAATAGACTGGAGTTCGATCGATGAAGATATCTTTAATGAAGATTGGGGCACTGACCTGTTTAACACTTGGTTTGTTCAATGGACAGGCTTTTGCGGAGTCTGGAATAACCAATGCGTGTTCATCATTCGGTGAGGTTCAACCCAATGAAAATCCTTCCCATAAGCAGATCAACTGCTTACTGACGAATGCGGCAATAGAAGCTGAAATCCCCCCTGAAGTGGTAAAAGCGGTGGCTACGCAGGAAAACGGGGATTGGAGGCAATTTAATGAGGATGGTAAACCGATTATATCCGACGATGGCGGCATCGGTCTAATGCAGCTTACCAATAAAAGTGGGTATGACCAGAAAAAGCTGGAAAATGATATAGTCTACAATATCGGGGCAGGCGTCGAGGTCCTGAGTGGCATGTATTCAAGAAGGGATTTACCCAAGATCAAAGGTGCAGGGCGCAGGGTCATCGAAAATTGGTATTTCCCTGTCATGGCTTACAATGGGACAAAACCGGTGAACAGTCCTCTTTACCAGGAAAACGGGAAAATAAATGTGAATGCGTACCAAGAGGAAGTTTTTGCTGAGATAGAAAACCAAAGTTATTTGAATGATACGAAACTGGCAATATATCCATTCAAAACTTCTGACTTTCAATATGATCGTTACAGCACGGAAAATATCGTCTTTAAAAATCTTGAATACACCCTGACAGATCAAACGCATGACTCTGTTTATTGGTTCAAGGCAGGAGACAAAGTGGTGACGACATCGAGCGCGAATATCAGGAAAGATATAACCACTACGGCAGGTGCAGTAACTGTTCCGCCAAATACAAGCTTGATCATCACAGGGAATTTTGACTATCACGAATCAAAGGGAAATAAATTTGTCTTTTACCCCGTACAAACGGCAGACAAGAGTATTAAGGGGTATGTTTCATCAGCTTACATCTCCAATCGGCCATCGATTGTCAAGGATACGAATAAGCCTGTGATTTCCGGTGCCGGGAATAAAACCATCAAACTTAATTCTTCATTCAATCCAAAAACAAACGTGAGTGCCAAGGATAATGCCGATGGAAATTTGACTAGTAAAATCAAAGTGACGGGTACAGTGAATACGAAGAAAAAGGGGACCTATACATTGAGGTATACGGTCACCGATTCATCGAAAAATGCAGCGACAGTCACAAGAAAGATCACGATAGATGGCACCAAGCCAGTCATCTCGGGAGCCAATAGTAAAACCGTTGGCTATTATTCGACATTCAGCCCTAAATCGGGTGTAACTGCCAAAGATAACCTGGATGGCAACTTGACGAGTAAAATAAAGGTGACAGGTACGGTGAATACAAAGAAAAAAGGTACGTATACATTAAAGTATACAATCACTGATTCATCGAAAAATACTGCAACAGTCACAAGAAAGATCACGGTAGACAGCACAAAGCCGGTCATTTCCGGTGCCAAGAGCAAAACCATTGCCTATAACTCGACATTCAATCCTAAATCAGGTGTATCCGCAAAAGATAATCTTGATGGAAGCTTAACAAGTAAGATCAAAATAACAGGGACTGTGAATACGAAGAAAAAAGGCACCTATACATTGACTTACACAGTTACGGATAAATCGAAGAACAAGGCGGAAGTAAAAAGGGAAATCACCGTTAAATAGAAGGCCAACAAGGGTTCCCTGAAAAGGGGAATCCTTGAGTTTGTAGACAAGGGATTATCTAAATTTTAAAACAAAATTGATTGGAGCGGCTGTGCGAGACTCCTGCGGGAAAAGCGAGTCCAGGGTAGACCCCACAGGCGCAAAAGCGCCGAGGAGGCTACCAGACCGCCCGCGGAAAGCGAGTGCCCTACGTTCCAATCAACGGCCAAATTGTACAACCATAAAAAAATGTAGACAAAATCGATATTCATCGAGTTTGTCTACAGTCTGCAAGGATTCCCATCATAGGGAATCCTTTTTTTGAAGCCTGAATGTGTTTGGCTGAAAGATAGGCATATATAATAGTAGAAAGTGTCCCCAAGGGTGGAGTGGGTATTGATAAAAATGTTATAATTGTAAAAACATGTAATGATTAGTGATCTGAAGGGGGATTGTTTATGGGCAAAGAACACGGGCATGTGAACTGGATGGATCAGATTTTCAAGGAATATGAAAGGGAAGGCGGGCTGAAGAATAATCCTGGCTTTGGTAAACCGCTTCCGGAGTCGGCGCTGTCGGGAAATATATATGACAACTTCTTGACGAAGGCCAAGGATGCCGGCTTCCTTCCGCTTTGGATAAAATGGCAAAAAGAAATTCGCGAAGAGCTAGCCGAATTGGTTCGATTGAAAAAAATGAATGGAATTGAATCCGAATTAATGAAACGAATGGGTGAAATAAATGAGAAAGTCCGTACATATAATGCGATTTGTCCAACTAAAATGCAGCGTCGGGAAATAGAGTTGGAAAGCATGGAAATCCAGTATGAAAAATGGAAGTAAATGACAATGTGTAAAATGTGGGTATTTGTATGACGTGATCATGAAAGGATTATGTTATAATGGCATGAATAAAAAACAGAGAGAGGGACTTCGATTGGAAAAAAGAAAAGAAGTTTTTTCATGGATAAAAGCGATATTGATTGCAGTCATTCTAGCTTTTTTAATTCGAACGTATATTTTTGCACCGATTGTCGTGGACGGTGAGTCAATGATGCCGACTCTGCAAGACCACGAAAGAATTGTTCTTACCAAGTTTGGAACGAATATCGATAATATAGACCGGTTTGATATTGTCGTTTTTCATGCAACGGTAGATAAAGATTATATAAAAAGGGTTATCGGTCTGCCAGGTGACCATATTGAATATAAAGACGATACGCTTTATATTAATGGGAAAGCTTATGAAGAACCATACTTGGACAAATATAAGAATCAGATGCCATCAGGAGTGCCGCTGACTGAATCCTTCAAGCTCGAAGATATTACAGGCAGCATGACAGTGCCGGAAGGCCAGTTGTTCCTTATGGGGGACAATCGCCAAAATAGTTTGGATAGCCGTGAAATTGGCACGATTTCCGTCGATGAAATCGTGGGCAAGGCGAATCTAGTGTATTGGCCGATCAATGAAATAAAGATTGTGAAATAAGAAGAAGCGGACTCGGGTATCGAGTCCGCTTTTATTATTGCCGATTTTCATCCTTAATGAGGAAACTGCCATACAGGTATTTCAACAAAAAACGTGTCCATTCTTCTTTTTTTTCTATTTTTTTTTTGAAAATCAACTCATTTGGGTTAAATTAGGTTATCCTATTAAAAAGAAGTAATCACGTTACCCAGGCCCGCATAAGAAAATGGATTACTTTAATAAAGGGTGCTGAGATGGAGTACTTTAGATGGATATAGTAAAAGATTTAATATCAAACTATGGTTATTTTGCGATATATGGATTGTTGGCGATTGGGATTATTGGCTTGCCGGTACCTGATGAGTTCATGATGACTTTTGTCGGCTATTTGTCATCCATTTCCGTTTTGAATGTCCAGGGAGCTTTCCTTGTCAGTTTCCTTGGCTCGATATCCGGGATGCTTGTCAGTTATTTCATCGGAAAAAAGGTGGGGAAGCCTTTTTTGAGGAAGCATGGTAAGTGGGTCAAAATGACCCCCGCGAGGTTGGAAAAATTGGAGAAATGGTTCAATAAATACGGTCCATGGACGATTATCATCGCCTATTTCATTCCAGGAGTCCGTCACTTCGCCAGTTACATTTCCGGTATGAATGGAATGGGGAAACGAAAGTATTTTATCTTTGCAGGAGCAGGGGCATTCAGCTGGTGTTTGGTATTTACGACTTTTGGCTATTTCATCGGTGTGTTAACTTAACTCATTACAACTTACAAAATTTCTTTATTGAATCAGAAAATCCCGTTTCTGAGTATTAGAAACGGGATTTTCCATTTCTGCTTTAATTATTGAGCGGAGTATCCGCCGTCGATGACAAGCTCGGCACCAGTTACGTATGAAGCTTCATCGGATGCTAGATAAAGCACGGCATTTGCAATATCCGCCGGCTGACCCAAACGTTGTAATGGAGTGGCCTTGATCATTTGGTTCACTAACTCTTTTGATTCTTCTAATTTTTGAGTCATCGGTGTTTCGATGATACCAGGGAATACGGCATTGACACGGACGCCCATGCGGCCATATTGCGTTGCGGCAGCCTTGGAAATAGCACGGACGGCACCTTTTGAAGCTGAATAAGAGTTTAAGCCCATTCCGATTTGAGCTGTAAAGGAAGAAATGTTTACAACTGCGCCTTTACCTTCTTTAGCCATGTGAGGAACAACGTGTTTCATTCCAAGGAATGGTCCAAATCCATTGATGCCTAACATTAGCTGCCAATCGGCCAATGTCGTATCGTTAATGCCTTTTTCCGTTGAGATACCGGCATTGTTTACCAAAATGTCGATTTGGCCAAATTTAGCGATAACTTCATCCGTCACCTTTTTCCAGCTTTCGTCTGAAGATACATCAAGTACAGTACCATGGACGTTATCGAGTTCATTCACGGCAGCTACAGCTTTTTCATTGATATCGGCAGCAATGACTTGTGCTCCTTCTTTTGTGAATAGGTCTACCATTTCCCTGCCCATACCAGATGCTCCGCCAGTGATAATGGCTACTTTATCAGTCAATCTTCCCATCATGATCACTCCTAATTAGTTGTTATAACGATGAATATATATTCAAGCATAGTTCAAAAGGTATATTATCAACGAGCAATACTAAAAACTCCTTCAAGAATCCGTCAAGCATTTTATTTTCCGGCTTGGGAAATGCCTTTTTCTTGCTGGATAAAAATGTACTTCCCATAACTCCTGCGGGTTGAAAGCGATATCAATCTTTCAATCTTCAAATTTTGATACGTAAATGATCCAGATTTAAAATGGGTTTTACCCGTTCTATTTGAAACGTTCCACAAGTAATCTTGTAGTGGCATCTCTTGCATGTTGGGGAGCACCATATGTACAATTCTAGTGATTAAAATTAAATACTGCAATATTTTTGTACTTTGAATACATTTTTTTATAACGACATTCCAATTCTAACTTTTCAGAACTTTTATGTACATAGGAGGTCATCATTTTATGAATAACAGAGTATACCTTTCCTTGGCCATCCCGCTTACGATTTCGACAATGAGTACGCCCTTGCTCGGTGCAGTCGATACGGCTGTGGTTGGAAAGTTGAGTGATCCCGCTTATATTGGCGGGGTGGCTGTCGGAACCATAATTTTTAATACGATGTATTGGCTTTTTGGTTTTCTTCGGGTCAGTACATCTGCTTTCGCCGCACAAGCGGAAGGGGCAAGGGATGAAAAGCAAACCCTGATGGCCTTGATTCGGCCTTTTTTCATTGCAGCGATCATCGGTCTGCTTTTTATCGTGATCCAAAAGCCCATTTTGAATGTATCGTTAGGCGCAATCGGTCCGGAATCGGATGTTTCCGCCTTTGCCGCAGATTATTTCGGCATCAGGATATGGGGCGCGCCATTTGCTCTATTGAATTATGTCATCTTAGGCTGGTTAATGGGGAAATCGAGGATAAAAACGTCTTTGTTCATTCAAGTTTTCATGAACGTGATGAATATAATCTTATGCCTCGTTTTCGTTAATGTTTTTTCATGGTCTGTATCAGGGGTTGCTGCCGCTACACTGATATCAGAGATTTCCGCTTTTTTACTGGGCTTGTGGGTCATCCGGAAAGCGGTTAACGTACCGGATTCTTTTTCAATCCGGGAGGGGTTCGATCGGGCTTCCCTGAAAAAAATGATGGTGGTCAACAGGGATTTATTCATCAGGACCATTTGCCTGATCACGGTTTTCAATCTTTTTACGGCCAAGGGAGCGACTTTCGGGACAGAGACCCTGGCGGCCAATGCCGTACTCATTCAAATCCATTATCTGATGGCCTATTGCTTTGATGGCTTCGCGAACGCGTCAAGTCTTCTGGTCGGGAAGGCGATTGGTTCGAGAGATATAAACCTTTATAAAAAAACACTCTCACTCTCGGCGCGGTGGGGCTTGTATGCCTCGTTCATACTTGCCGCATCTTACTATCTTTTCAGCGATGAGGTCATTCTCTTATTCACGGACATTCCCGGCGTCATCGAATTGGCCCATGAATATGGACTTTGGATAGTCCTATTCCCATTCAGTGCCTTTATCGGACTCATTTTTTATGGAGTGTTTACCGGTGCGACTGAAGCCGTTCCAGTAAGGAACTCGATGCTTCTGGCACTGATGGCTTTTTTAATAGTCCAATTCGCAGCAGTAAGCAATCATGGCAATCATGGTTTATGGCTTGCATTCCTGGCTTTCAGTTTAGGACGTTCTTTATTTTTAGCATTATATATCCCAAGACTGAACAGAAAAGTAACAGAGTTAATGAATGACGATAGTCTAATGAAATCATCCTCTTTTTAATAAAAGAGGGTTTTTTTATTTTTGTAAGGATTTTATCGGTAGTTTGATGTTAGCAATAATGCGGGAATACGAAGAATAGGTAGCAAGGCTTGGCGAATGTGGTAGTAAAAGTGATAAAATGAAAAATATATATAAAAGAGGAGTTGTCATATTTTGAGTGAATTGAATTGGCGAGAAGAAGTTGAAAAACGGAAAATGGACTTATTGCTGGACACACAAAACTTATTGAAAATAAAAAGTGTACTTGATGAAGAACATCCGACAGAGGAGGCCCCACTCGGTAAAGGGGTGAAGGAAGCGCTTGATTTCATGCTTCAATTAGGCGAAAAAGACGGTTTTACTGTGAAAAATGTCGATAATGTCGCTGGGCATATCGAAATGGGGGAAGGCGAGGAGTTAATCGGGATATTATGCCATGTCGACGTGGTACCTGAGGGAGATGGCTGGAGTTCGGATCCGTTTGGCGCTGAAATCCGCAATGGCCGCATATATGCCCGTGGGGCAATCGATGATAAAGGGCCGACGATGGCTGCCTATCATGCGATGAAGCTGGTCCGGGAGCTAGGAGAACCTTTGAACAAACGTGTGAGGATGATCATTGGAACCGATGAAGAATCGAACTGGCGCTGCGTTGACCGGTACTTTGAAGTGGAGGAAATGCCTTCGATCGGCTTCGCACCAGATGCTGACTTCCCGATCATCAGTGCGGAAAAAGGAATCTGGGATTTCTCGGTTATCCATCCTGCCGATGCAGGAAATGGCACGAACTCAGACGTGAATGTCATCGAGTTTTCTTCAGGCCGAAGGACGAATATGGTACCGGATTTTGCGACGGCTATCGTGGAAACGGACAAACCTGCTGAAGTGGCGGCAAACTATCAGGATTATTTGCAAAAGTACTCATTGGGGGGCCAAGCCGTTCCGCAAAAAAATCAAGTGCTGCTTGAAATGAATGGTGTCTCGGCACACGCGATGGAACCGAACAACGGAAAAAATGCAGGTCTGCATTTAGCCGTATTTTTAGCTGATCTCACTCTTGATCCGCATGCGAAAGCCTACTTCACTTTCATCAAGGATCGTTTGTTCGAAGATTCCCGCGGAAATAATTTAGGTGTGGCTTATTCGGATGAGCAAACAGGAGAATTGACGATCAATGCCGGCGTTTTCAATTATTCTAAACAAGGCGACAGCTCGATCGGTTTCAGCATGCGTTATCCGGTCACGTTTGAGTGGGAACAGCAAAAGGCGGCGCTGGAAGAAAGGCTTGCGGCATATAATTTGAAAGTGAAGACCAATTCGCATTCAACTCCCCATTATGTGGACAGTGAAAGCTTCTTGATTAAGACGTTGCAGGAAGTGTATGAAGCGGAGACAGGTGATAAAGCCGAGCTTCTTTCGATTGGCGGCGGCACATATGCCCGTTCATTGAAAGAAGGCGTTGCATTTGGCCCGCTTTTCCCTGGCAGCGAAGACATTGCGCACCAGAAAGATGAATATATTGATATTGAGGATATGCTTAAGGCTACGTCCATTTATGCACGTGCCATTCATGAATTGGCTAAATAAGAGGCAAAGAGGGAGAAAGACATGGGAAAAATCATTTTTAACGGCGACCTTAAAAGCAGGTCCGAAGTAAAGGTAGATATAGAAGACAGGGGATATCAATTCGGTGATGGTGTCTATGAAGTCATCCGGGTTTATAATGGCGAATTATTTACGGAGGATATGCATCTGAACCGGCTGATGGACAGTGCGAAGTTGATTCAGATGAAAGTTCCCTTTGCCATAGCGGAAATCAAAACCCGCATGAAAGAGCTGATCGCTGAAAATCAACTGAAGGACGGTATCGTCTATATGCAGCTGACAAGGGGAGTATCTGCGCGTACACACTCTTTTCCAACTGCAGAGGTGGAACCGGTCTTTGTCGCCTATACAAAGGAAATGCCTTATACAGGCAAAATGAAGCCAGGGGTCAATGCTGTTACCACCGAAGATATACGCTGGCTGCGCTGTAATATCAAGAGTTTAAATCTACTGGGAAATATAATGGCTAAACAGCAAGCGGTGGAAGCCGGCTGTGGTGAAGCGATCCAGCATCGTGATGGTACGGTGACGGAGGGTAGTTCGTCAAATGTATCAATCGTGGTGGATGGGCAACTTAAAACGCATCCGGCCACAAACTTGATCCTGAATGGAATTACCCGTCAGGTGATGCTGAAGCTTTGCGCTGATCATGGGATTCCCTATGTCGAAGAAGCCTTTACGGTCGAGGACATGATGGCAGCCGATGAAGTTCTTTATACAAGCACTAGCGTCGAAGTGACACCAATTATAAATATCGATGGCCAATCGATTGCAGCCGGGGAACCCGGTCCGATAACTCAAAGACTGCAGAAACTGTTTTCCGAGGAAATCGAGAAGCAATGCGGTTCCATTAAATAGAGTAAGGCCCCTTTGCCACTAATGGCAAGGGGGTTTTTTATCTGTTAACCGGAAGCGAGATGGCCTTCCCCGAATCCCCGATCACGTTAATTACATCGATATGCAATCCTCCCTTTTTGACATTTTCAAGAACCAGGAATATACTTGCTAATAACCTAAAAAGTTTACCTGTCGCAACAATTTAAGTTGCGTATAAAAAGGAGTTGACATAGATATGTCCGATGTGTTGCATCAATCTTCTTCGAGAGGAATAAAAAAACTGCTTCCCTATCTAGGGCCTGCCTTCATAGCAGCTGTTGCCTATATTGATCCGGGGAATTATGCAACCAATATTACAGCCGGATCTAAATATGGCTATACGTTATTATGGGTTATCTTCGCCTCCAATTTAATGGCTGTGCTAATCCAATCTCTATCAGCTAAATTGGGGATAGCCACTGGAAAGAACCTTCCGGAGCTATGCAGGGAAAAATTTTCGAAAAAAACATCTTTCTTATTATGGATTCAGGCTGAAGCCGTTATAATGGCCACCGACCTGGCTGAATTCATAGGAGCCGCACTAGGGATTTATTTACTATTTGACTTACCGTTAATTACATCGGCAATCATTGCAGCGATTGGTTCCTTTGCCATTCTGGAAATCCAGCGCAGGGGTTATCGAACATTCGAAGCCCTGATCACGGTCATGATATTTGTCGTTGTGATAGCTTTTGGCGCTCAAGTTTTTTATGCAAAACCTGACACTTCGGCCGTTGTTTTAGGACTATTCACTCCAAAATTCGAGGGAGTGGACAGCATTTTACTATCGGCCGGTATGCTTGGAGCCACCGTTATGCCACATGCGATATACCTTCATTCCTCTTTGACTCAAAGAAGGATAGTCGGAGTGAACGATATGGAAAGAAAAAGGATTTATCGTTTTGAGCTAATTGACATTGTCATCGCCATGTTGATTGCAGGTGCGATCAATGCCGCCATGGTCATCGTTTCAGCTGCCCTATTTCATAAGAATGGAGCACTAGTGGAGGACTTGGATGTTGCCTATCAACAATTCGGGGCCATGCTTGGACCATCAGTCGCGATGTTCTTCGGAATAGGATTATTATTTGCCGGTTTATCGAGCTCATCCGTTGGTGTAATGACAGGTGATGTTGTCATGCAAGGGTTCATTAAAAGACATATTCCGATTTATTTAAGAAGGGTCATTACTACCGTCCCGCCACTGCTCATAATATTATGGGGAGTGAATCCATCCAAAGCGCTTGTGATGAGCCAAGTTGTCCTCTCGTTTGGCATCGCGTTTGCCTTAGTGCCATTGATCATGTTTACTAGCAATAAAAAAATCATGGGCAGCCTGGTCAACCATAAAATCACCTCGAGCATCGCTTGGCTTATAGCTGTACTTATCATTGGCCTGAACTTGTTCCTGCTTTACGAAACACTGTTCAGCTAATATGGGAATGGCAGGGAAGGACCGATTTTTGGTCCTTTTTTGCTGTTTTTTTCGTTAATCTACCCAGCCTGAAAAATACATTCCGGACCTGCGTATGATCCGCCAGGGGCTTTGTTCATAGGATGGTGGATTAGGGATATTCCTGTGGAGGGAGTATGTATTAGGAAGCCCAGGAAAAGGTATAGGCAATGGGAATTATGGTAAAATTAAAGGGAAAACAGGAAGGAATGGAAATGAACATGAATACTCATTTTTTCTTTGCTTTAGTACTGCCTGATGATATTAAGGCCTATTTAAATGCTGTTACGGAACAACTAAAGCCAGACTTTCCATTTAAGAAATGGCTGCATCCAGCCGATTATCATATTACGATGGCATTTTTGGGCAATGCTCCCGATACATTGAAAGAAGATGCTTTGGGGCGTGTGGGAAGCGAGCTTGCCAATGAGGCCTCATTCGGCTTGGAACTGGGCGATATCGGCGGTTTCGGCAAGAGTGATAGTCCAAGGATTCTATGGGCAGGCGTCAAGCAGCAAGAAAGGCTTTTTGCCATTCAAAGGAAAGTCTATAATTCCTGTATCGAGGCGGGTTTTGAACTTGATAAAAAGCCGTTTAAGCCTCATATTACACTGGCAAGAAAATTCGAGGGGGATAATCCCTTTTCGCTGGAGGGCGTTCGCCAGATGGCGAATGTGCAGGATAAGCATTTTGAAGCAGACCAGGTTGCGTTATATCAAACACATCTTGGAGCTTCCCCTTCATACGAGAAGATTTTTACGATAAACCTCCAAAAATAGAGAGATGGGTGGTGGTCGCATGGCACAGCTCATAAAGATGCAAGATTATATTTCCCAGTATGAGCAGGATATTTATCGTTATCCTACACAATTTGCGCGGTTGAAAAAACAGCAATGGGATAAATTGAAGGCTGCTTATAATGCGGGCGAGCTAGATCGGTTGTATAGTGAACATACTGAAAGTGAAACACAGGTCAAATTTGATCCTCCTCAGAAAGATTCGAAGCGCCTGTTTAAAAAGGTGAAAGGCATATTCCTCCGGACAGGTAAACAGGAGTCAGGGGCGGAAGAACTGCCGATGCCGAACCGGATTGAAGATCCTAATGTTTTTTCATTAAGGTTTCCGTTCCGGCCGGCCAGTCTCGATGAATTAAAGCAAAATTTTTTAAATCAATTGCTTCGTTTTCAAATGAAATGGGGGAGTTCGACGCTTCGTGAAAAGTCATTTGTGGACCAATCATTCTTTTTGGATGAGAGGCTCCGCTTTTTTCTGCAGCGTTTTCCGGATACGTTTCTCGTATTATATAAACCTATCTTTCTTTTGAAAAATGCGCCTGTTGAGGTCGAAGTCATTTTATTGACCCCAGTTGATGCTTGGTGCATCACGTTTCTGGAAGCGGAAGAAGACGCTGCTTTCATCGGATCAAGTGAACGATTCTGGGTCCGCAGGCATCATAAGCATCCTGATAAAAAGGTGCTCCATCCTTTGCTTGGTGCAAATCGGATGACGAACATCGTCTCCCAGTTATTTGAGCTATATGGAGTGAACATGCCGATTAAAAAGGTGATTTTATCCCGGAGCGGATATGTCGATTATCCCGAAGCCCCTTATGATATTACGATATTGGATAAACGGACCTTCCCGGAATGGTTCGAAAGGATGCGGGCCATATCGTCTCCGCTCAAGGCACAGCAGTTAAAAGGGGCACAGGCTTTGCTTGAACATTGCCAAACTACATCCAGCCTGCGACCTGAATGGGAAGCGGAGTATAACCAAACGGATGGAAATCAGCATGCCGCACCTTAAAGAAACGGTGTATTTCATTGTCAATCCAATGGCAGGAAATGGAGAGAGTTTGAAGGTTTGGAAAAAAGCCGAGAAAATACTGCAATCAAAAGCTGTTCCCCATGAGGTGTTTTTTACACGGGAAAAAGGGCATGCGCTAAGAATGACGAAGGAGATCCTATCAGGGACGAAGCAGGATACCCGGATGATCGCTGTCGGGGGTGATGGCACGATCAATGAAATGATAAATGGCGCCATTGGTTTCCCTCACGCTATCATCGGCTCCCTTGCGGCTGGATCCGGCAATGATTATGTAAGGGGCATTCAAAAAACCGAGAGTGTGGAAGAAGCACTTTCTTTATTTCAGGAGAATGCCTTTAGTGCCATTGATATTGGACAGTTCGAGACGAATGGCAAGATGGGGTATTTCGTGAACAGCCTGGGAATGGGCATTGATGCTGAAATTTCCGATGAAGCGGACCGTTCCCCTCTGAAAAAATGGTTTAATTTTATCAGAGCGGGTAAATTAATTTATCTGTTCATTTTTATAAAAAAGATAGTGACTTACAAGCCCGGCTGCATGGAATTGATCATTGATGGTGACCGGCATTTTTTGAAAAAGGTTTGGTTCATCGTTATTGCGAACCAGTCCTATTTTGGCGGCGGGATGAAAATTTCACCGAGGTCGAAGGTGGATGATGGCAGTTTGAACGTGATTGCGGTCCATGATATTCCTTTGTTGAAATTATTGACCGTCTTCATCACCGTTTTATGGGGCGGTCACCTGAACATTAAAAATGTTGATTCTTTTTCCGGTAAAAAGATAAAAATGAAGAATGAAGGGTCAGTGAAAATCCAGTCTGATGGGGAAATTGTTGGTAGGAACGAAGTAGCTGCAGTGGTTCTGAAAGAGAAATTGCGCGTCATGTTACAGGCTGATAACCGATACAAAAATATGAAATGATTTATTTGTTTTTGTTTTATGCGTATAATCGTTTTATAGTACTTGACGAAGAAACCGTTTTTCAACTAAAATTTAATTTATGGCTATTGTTTAATTGCTCAATAGCTATTTTTTTATTTCTCTAATATGAGGATGTTTTTAATTGCGGGTATCATCCCGATGCAAGTATATATGCAGCTTCGCCAGCAGGCGGATTTTTTATAAAACATGGACTCAAAGTAGTGGTAATACATACACTAGGTGAACGTACCCACATTTGTATGATTAAGCGAGGAAATCGAAGGTGAACCAGTTGGAACATTTATTAGGTCAGGAGTGGGATATATCCCCTGCTGGAGGAGCTACGGGAGAAGCCTTTATTGCCGAGAAAGAGGGGCAGAAGCTCTTCCTTAAACGAAATTCATCGCCATTTTTAGCTGTTCTTTCAGCTGAGGGCATTGTTCCAAAGTTAATGTGGACAAAACGCCTGGAAAATGGGGATGTAATTACGGCCCAGCATTGGATGGAAGGCAGGGAGCTATCTCAGCAGGAAATGAACAATATAAGAGTCGCAAAGCTGCTTCAAAAAATTCATCAATCCGATCCTTTGTTAAGCATGCTCAAAAGGCTTGGGAAATCCCCTTTACGACCTGAAAGTATACTTACAGACATAGAAACCGGGTTATCTTCGGATGTTACGGACATTCCGATTATCAAACAGGCCATCCATTTTTTACAGAACAATCTCCTGTTGATTGAATGCGACGAAAAAGTCGTCTGTCATTGTGATGTGAACCACAATAATTGGCTCATGACAGAAACGGACGGATTATTCCTGATTGATTGGGACGGAGCGGTCATAGGCGATCCGGCCATTGACCTCGGCATACTCCTTTATTCATATGTCCCGAGGGAAGAATGGAATCAATGGCTTGCCCGTTACGGCAAGAAGCTTGACGCAGGCCTGGAGATGAGGATGAAATGGCACACGGTTTCACAACTTGTGCTTTCCATCCAATGGCATCATCGCAGGAAGCGGTACGAGGAAAGAAATGAATTACTGCAAAAACTGGAAGCTTTATTGATGGTCAGCTGATCAGAATTGATCTATATCATCCACCCACTGGGACAGGTCGTTCTGGTGGGTTGAAATATGTGCATCTAAATCGGCTGTACCGATGCCCGTCTGACTGTATTCGTAAATCTCCGTCAGTATCGTTTTTACATTGCTGTCAATATCCATATTGATCATTAAGGATTTGACGAGCCTTTCAACCTGTTCACATTCAGAAACGGATCCGCAGCAGTCTGTTTGATGGTTGGTCAATATATCTTTCAATAGTGACATTTGGTGTTCATGGGAAAGCGGCATATAATGCCTCTCCTTTCTTAAACATGGATTCAAGGGATTCCCAGGTGGTGCCCGCCTGCCCTTCACTTATTTATGGTGTGTTTTGCTGAAAGTTTTATACATGAAAACTACAGTGACTGTCGCCTGGATGGCCGGCAGTTTTTTTATTTGACCAGTGGGTGTTTCCTGAAAAAATCAACTTGCAGGAATCCATACACTCGTGTTATGGTTTGAACGATTATATTATAAATAGGGGTGTCATCATGCGTTTAAGAAATAAACCTTGGGCTGAAGACCGTTTGAATGATTTTCCACAATATGTAATTCAGCAGCCAGTGAGCCATAAAGGTAAATGGCATGAAGTTTTCGGAAACGATAATCCGTTATATATTGAAGTGGGTACGGGAAAAGGCCGTTTCATCACAGAAATGGCAAAGGCCCATCCTGATGTGAATTTCATTGGAATTGAAGTATATGGAAGCGTCATTGTCGCTGCATTGGACTTGCTGATTGAAGCGGATGTTCCAAATTTAAAGCTGTTGAATGTTGACGCAGCGAACTTAGGGGACTATTTTGCAAAAGGTGACGTGGATCGCGTCTACTTGAATTTCTCTGATCCATGGCCGAAATCACGTCATGCAAAACGCCGGTTAACATATAAGACCTTCCTCGAAGTATATGAAGGCATCCTGCCAGACAAAGGCGAGATTCACTTCAAGACGGATAATCAAGGGTTGTTCGAATCTTCTTTGAAAAGTATTTCCGAATACGGCATGCTCTTGAAATTTGTAAGCCTTGATTTGCATAACAGCAGTTTTGAAGGCAACATCATGACTGAATATGAAGAAAAGTTCTCGAGTAAAGGCAATCGGATTTACCGATTGGAAGCAATGTTCCAATAATCAACGATCAGAAACCAGGTGCACAGCATCTGGTTTCAGACTGTAGACAAACTCGATGAAAATCGAGTTTGTCTATTTTTATGGCTTGTACAATTTGGACGTTGATTTCCACTCCAGGCACTCGCTTTCCGCGGGCGGTCGGGGAGCCTCCTCGGCTTTCGCCTGCGGGGTCTCCCCTAGACGCGCTTTCCCCGCAGGAGTCTCGTACCTTCCGTTCCAATCAACTTTGTCTTACCTTTTAGATAGAACACTTTTGCCTGGAGTCATTTTTGTTTTAAAATAGAAGTATTAAAACTTGAGGTGATGAGGATGCTTTCTAAACATGATTCTATTCAGCGAGATCAACTTGAAATGATTACGTTAGATCAACTGGTGCCACCGAACCATTTGGTTCGTAAAATGGAGGCTGCCATTGACTTCACTTTCATTTATGACTTGGTGAAAGAGATGTATTCAGAGTTTGGACGCCCAAGTATTGATCCAGTTATTTTAGTTAAACTGACTTTCATTCAATATACCTTCGGTATTCGTTCCATGCGTAAAACGATTGAAGAAGTTGAAACCAATATGGCTTACCGTTGGTTCTTAGGCTATGGTTTCCATGATAAAGTACCTCATTTTTCTACGTTCGGGAAGAATTATGAGCGACGCTTTAAAGATACAGACCTGTTTGAACAGATTTTCTATCGCATTTTAATGACAGCTGCTAATAAAAAGTTAATAAGTGCTGAACACGTTTTCGTGGATTCCACACATGTGAAAGCCAGTGCGAATAAACGGAAATTTGAAAAGAAAATCGTTCGTAAAGAAACACGAGCGTATCAAGGACGTCTTCAAGAAGAAATCAATCAAGATCGTGAAAACCATGGAAAAAAGCCTTTTCCACCAGATAAATTTGATAAAGAAGAGACCAAAGAGATTAAAGAAAGTATAACGGATTCTGAGAGTGGCTACTATGTGAAAGATGAACGAACAAAACAGTTTGCCTATTCATTCCACGCGGCCACAGACCGTAACGGTTTTGTATTGGGAACGATTGTAACACCTGGAAATACACATGACAGTCAGATCTTAGAGCCACTAGTTGAACAAGTGATTGAGAAAGTTGGAAAACCGGAAGCCGTTGCCGCAGATGCAGCTTATAAAACACCAGCGATTACAAGCTACCTATTTAACAAAGAAGTCATACCGGCTTTACCTTATACACGTCCTCGCACCAAAGAAGGTTTTTTCCGCAAACAGGACTATGTATACGATGAACATTTTGATTGTTACCTTTGCCCTGCGGGCGAAACTTTAAAGTACTCAACAACAAATAAAGAGGGCTATCGCGAGTACAAATCGCCAAAACAAATTTGTACAACATGCTCATTTTTATCTCGGTGTACAGAAAGCAAAGACTGTCAAAAAGTGGTGACACGGCATATCTGGCAAACACATGTGGAAGAAGCAGATCATCTGCGTCATCATCAAGATGTAAAACCTATATATGCAAAACGTAAAGAAACAATTGAGCGTGTATTCGCAGATGCAAAAGAAAAGCATGGTATGCGTTGGACTACTTTAAGGGGACTTAAAAAATTGTCAATGCAGGCGATGCTTACTTTCGCTGCCATTCATTTAAAGAAGATGGCCAATTGGACATGGCGAGGTCCAAAAATGGCCTAACATGTGGGCTCGTAGAGCCGCAACCTCTTAACTTTAGGCGAAAATTCAAAGGGAATTTCAAAAGGGGTGCAGAATTTTTTAATTCCGAACCCCTTTTGTCTACAAACTGAAACCAGGTGCACAGCATCTGGTTTTTTTGTTTGTTTATGATTCACGGGGATGACTTGATTGTTATCAATTTCAATATATGGAAGCGGGTGTTAAACTAAAGGCAGAGGAGGGGTAAAATGGAAACGATGCAATTAGGGGAAATAAAATTAACATGGTTGAATGGCGGTGTGACACACTTGGATGGCGGTGCGATGTTCGGTGTTGTACCGAAGCCGCTTTGGTCCAAGAAGTATCCCGTTAACGAAAATAACCAAATCGAGTTACGTACGGATCCGATTTTGGTCCAGGCTAATGGATTGAATATGCTTATAGATTCCGGCATTGGCAATGGAAAGATGAATGACAAGCAGAAACGGAATTTTGGGGTGACGGAGGAATCCAATCTTGTCGAAGATCTTGGCAGACTTGGGATTCAGCCAAATGATATCGATTACATTTTAATGACCCATCTGCATTTCGATCATGCCTGCGGGTTGACGAAACGTGAAGGTGAAACTTGGGTGCCTGTTTTCGAGCGTGCAGAAATCATTACGACCAAAACGGAATGGGCGGAAATGAAAAACCCGAATATTCGTTCAAAAAGTACATATTGGTCAGAAAACTGGGAGGCTGTCGCTTCTCTTGTACGTCCTTTTGAAGGGGAACAGGAAATTACGGCCGGCATTAAAATGATCCATACCGGGGGGCATAGTGATGGACATGCGATCATCATCATAGAAGATGGCGGGGATAGATTGATCCACATGGCAGATATCATGCCGACGCACGCTCATGCGAATGTCCTCTGGGTCCTCGCTTATGATGATTATCCCATGACTTCCATCGAGGCGAAGGAAAAGTGGATGAAATCCGGACTGGAAAATGGGTCCTGGTATAGCTTCTACCATGATGCTCAATACTGTGCCATCAAATGGGATGCAACGGGTAAGGAGATACTAGCCGAATTGAAACGGAAGCGTTAAAAGGAAAGCACAAGGAGGACGTCATCTGACGGCCCTCCTTTTTTTGTTTCAATCATTTTGAGCATTAAGCTCCAATATCGTTCCTGTCGAAGCATCTGCAACAAATTCGAATTGCTCGCGTTTACCTTCTGTATTTCTGGTGATCCCGCCTTTGTACACTTCATAGTCCAAATCGTTTTTTGTATAGTTCTCCGGCTTCATCAAGATCCATGAGCCATATATATTTCCGTCCTTTTTGACTGTTTCCTTCACTTGGGCCAAGACTTTATCGGGAGAAGGTTTACTTGACTGATCCAATAATTGTTTTGCTGCATAGCCAGCAGCAAACCCGGCTGCAGTACCTAGTAAAAACGTTTTCCAATTCATTGATTTCTCCTCCATTGCATTTTATAAAATCACTTCTTCTAGTATACAGAAGAACGCTTTATTTGACTAATAATTTGAAATTTTACCCATAAACTGATAAATTAGAACTTTCTAGTGTAACATGATGCTAAGTTTTGTAAAATAGAAAGAAACAATACATAGTTAGGGGTAGAAAAATGAATCATGAGACTTTGGAGCTTTTTAAAACATTGACGGAATTACCGGGAGCCTCGGGAAATGAACATGCAGTTCGGAGTTTCATGAGGAGTGAGCTGGAAAAGTATTCGGATGAAGTCGTCCAAGACCGCCTTGGCGGAATATTTGGCTTAAAAAGAGGGAATGAAGAAGGGCCGACTGTCCTGGTTGCCGGGCATATGGATGAGGTGGGCTTCATGGTCACTTCCGTAACGGAAAATGGAATGATTCGTTTTCAGACCCTTGGAGGCTGGTGGAGTCAAGTGCTTTTGGCCCAAAGAGTCGAAATCATTACCGATAACGGCCCGGTCATTGGTGTAATCGGTTCGATTCCTCCTCATTTGCTTGATGATTCGCAACGCTCAAAACCGATGGATATCAAAAATATGCTGATTGATATCGGGGCGGATGATAAGGAAGACGTGAAGCGAATCGGTATTAAGCCCGGTCAGCAGATTGTACCGATTTGTCCATTCACGCCGATGGCCAATGAAAAGAAAATCCTTGCAAAAGCGTGGGATAATCGTTACGGGTGCGGACTTGCAATCGAATTATTAAAAGATTTAAAAGATGAAACGCTGCCGAATATCTTATATTCCGGAGCAACCGTGCAGGAGGAAGTGGGATTACGGGGTGCGCAGACTGCAGCTCATATGATCAAACCGGATCTTTTCTTCGCTTTGGATGCAAGTCCGGCGAATGATATGTCCGGCAGTAAAAGTGAATTTGGCCAGCTAGGGAAAGGGGCACTGCTCCGCATTTTTGATCGTTCGATGGTTACGCATCGCGGCATGAGGGAATTCATCCTTGATACGGCAGAATCGAATGAGATTCCGTATCAATATTTCGTTTCCCAGGGCGGCACGGATGCAGGGCAAGTCCATATTGCAAACGAAGGAATTCCAAGCGGGGTGATCGGTATTTGCTCCCGCTATATTCATACACATGCATCCATGATTCATATTGATGATTATGCCGCTGCACGTGAACTGATTGGGAAATTGGTTCGTTCCTGCGATAAATCGACATTTGAGACTTTGATAAATAACGGTTGATGGAGGAAGCTGAAATGGAAAGGGTGCAGTCATGTATCCTTTTCCATCAGCTTTTTTTACATAGAAGGAAGGTAATTATATTGAAAATAGCAGTAGGCAGTAAGAATCCGGCGAAAGTAAGTGCCGTGCTTGGTGTATATGAAGATGCTGAAATCATTTCGCTTCAAGTGGAGAGCGGGGTTCCGGAACAGCCTTTTTCAGATGAGGAAACGATGGAGGGGGCCATGACACGTGCCCGGAATTGCTTGATTCACAGTGATGCCGATATGGGCATCGGACTTGAAGGCGGTGTCGTGAAAATGGGACAAGCCCTGTTTCTGTGTAATTGGGGTGCAATGGCCACGAGGGGCGGTGAGGTTTTTGTAGCTGCCGGAGCGAGAATCCCGGTTCCGGAAATCGTTGCCGGGAAGGTGCTGGACGGTGAAGAGTTGGGCCCGGTGATGGACGCCTTCACAAAGCAAGAGAATATTAGCAAAAAGGAAGGGGCGATCGGCGTATTTACAAATGAGCGAATCACGAGGGGAGAAATGTTCCTTCATATCATGAGGATGCTAGCCGGTCAACACGAATATAAGCTGAAAATGAGAAAGCACGATTTATGAATCACTGTCATGGAAAGGCGTCTTCGAATGGAAACGAACACTGCCAAAACTGAGCAGAATAAGACAGGGTTTTATTGAGCGGTCTTGGTACTATAGTGACAAGGGGTGAGCGAATATGGGGTGGGTAGAGTCAATCCAAAAGGCCATCGACTATATCGAAGAGCACTTATTGGAGGACCTTACGATCGAGAGCATTTCCAGGCAGGCGAATGCTTCGGCTTTTCATTTTCAACGGACCTTCACCATTTTAACGGATATTTCCATTGGTGAATATATCCGGCGCCGAAGACTGACTTTAGCTGCCCAGGAGATATCATCCACAAATGGCAAGGTCATTGATTTAGCCTACAAGTACGGCTATGACACCCCCGAGGCATTCTCAAAAGCTTTTCGAAGGCAGCATGGGGTATCTCCAAGCGAAGCGCGAAAGTATATGGGGAAGCTGAAATTCTATGAACGCCTGATGATACAGGTCATTCTGAAAGGGGCAAAACCGATGAAATACAATATCCTTGAAAGGGATTCCTTTCAATTGATAGGAATCAAGCAAGAGTTTTCCTTGGTTAATGAAGAGAATTTGATTGGGATTCCAAAGTTGTGGGAGAAAGTCAATTCGAATGGAACAGGAGATAGGTTAGCGAAGTTGAACAATGGCCAAATAAATGGTTTGCTTGGTGTATGTGTCGATAAGCGTAATGTGGAAAAAAGTGAAACGATGGATTATTGGATAGGTGCAGAGTATGCCGGGAAAGTGCCTGAAGAGTTTTCGACCCTTACGATACCGGCTTCCAAGTGGGTTGTATTTGAAGTTCACGGACCTATGCCTGATAGCATGCAACAAGCTTGGAAGCGGATTTTTTCCGAATGGTTCCCTACGAGCGGTCATGAACATGCCGGAACTCCTGAATTGGAAGTATACGACAATGCGGATGCTTCAAACCCTGACTATTACTCCGAAATTTGGATTCCGATTAAAAAGGGATAGTATTCAACCATCAAAATCATTCTTTATTCGCTTGCAGGGGGTTAGGCATCTAATTTGCCCCTGCAAGCTTTTTTATTTGTAAATATGAAATGATCAGCCCTTCATTTTTGTACTGGTTAAGGGCAGGGAGATTTACAGCCCGTCTTCAAAAATATAGGAAAGCACCTTCATGGCTTGGTTCACGGATTCGACCGTGACACTCGCCTTTTCCGATAATTCCTTTAAGGCATGGTGATGGGTTTCCGGGCGAATCAAAATAAGCGGTTTTCCCAGGGAAATGGCAGTGCTTGCGTCCATGGCAGTATTCCACTGCTTATATTTCTCGCCAAACAGAGCGACGACAAGATCGGCTTTTTTCATCAAAAGACCTGTCCGCAAATTATTGATTTGGGAAGCGGCTGCATCCTTCAGGATAGGATTCGGCTGTTCCCCGAGGACATCTTCACCGATATTATCGGAGCGTTCATGATTTTCCATCGGGCCGACGAATTCTAATGGAAGCTTCAGTGCAGCGGCCTTATCTCTCAACTCATTTCTCCAATTTGAATGGATTTCCCCAGCAAGATAAACGGTTAACTTCATTGTTTTCCTCCTCGATATTAAAATTGCTTTCATTGTACCATGTTTATTAGAAAATGGATGAATTCCATAAATAAGGATAATATTATCCATAAGATAGTAAAAGAGACGGCTGGAGGAATGGCGATGGATTTATCGAATAAGAATTTCCTTGTTATCCTGTTGATAAGCAGTTTGATCGTAGGCTGCTCAGGGATCGAGAGACAAACCGAAAAGGCAATGAAGGCTGCTGAAGTGGCTTTTCGTGACGATGAAAAACAGCCCAATCAAGAGGCAGGGCTAATTCAGGTCCATCTGCCCAAGGATTTTAAAGTAGTGGAAGAACATGATAATAACTTGATTTTACAAAAAGGTGATCAGATTTATATATTATTTGTCAATCCAAATGAAAAAGAAGACAGTTCCGTGTTATATTTGGCGATTAAGGAACAAGAGGATCAATTTGAAGTGCTGCATTCTTTTCAAACTGATGATAAATTCGGCTTTATTTCAATTAAAGAAATACCGAAAGAAAAGTATGAGCTTGCAGTGGGGATCGGCGGGGTGAAACTGACAACGGAAACGGATAAAGACCAATTAAAAACCGATGCAAAACAAATGATGGAAATCGTTTCATCCGTGCCCCAGAGATAAGCTGACCCCTGCCTTTCAACCGATCCGTATTAATGGTTGATTCGGGGAGAGTCTGGTATGATGGGATTATAAAAATTAAGGTGTCATTTAGAGCAGGAGGAATATTCAAATGGAAAAATTACAAACCGTCGAGCAATATGATGCATTGAAAAATGAAGGCAAACATATCTTTCTTTTTTCCGCTACATGGTGTGGAGATTGCCGTGTAATCGAACCGATAATGCCGGAGATAGAAACGAAATTTCCTGATTTTACATTCATTTATGTGGACCGTGATGAATTCATCGATGTGTGTGCGGCTAATGATGTATTCGGTATACCAAGTTTCATCGCCTATGATAATGGTAAAGAGCTAGGCAGATTCGTGAGCAAGGATCGCAAAACGCAAGAACAAATTGAGGAATTCATTCAATCACTATAATCAAAATCCCCTTCTCGCTGGGGATTTTTCAATGAAGAGGAGGGTCAGTCATGAAAATGGACAGCACGAAGCTGAAAAATATTTTGAAGGAACGTTTAAAAGATGAGGGTCGGACATTCAAATTCGATAGCAAGCAAGATACGTTACGGGTGGAAAATGTGAAGACCGGGAAAGGGATCACCATCGAGTTGCCTCCTGTACTTGCTAACTATGAAAACGTACAGGAAAAGGCCATCGATGAAATTATTTATTACGTGGAAGAGGCCCTGAATGTGATGGGGGGAGAACACAGCATGGAAGGCAAGGAGAAATTCATTTTCCCAGTCATCCGCTCGACATCCTTTCCAATGGAATCGGAAGACGGAAATCCGTTTTTATTCGATGAGCATACAGCTGAAACCCGGATTTTTTATGCCCTTGATTTAGGTAAAACCTACCGTCTTATAGATGAAAAGATGATTCAACGGGAAAACTGGCAGGGTGACAGGATCCGTGAAATTGCCCTATTTAATGCCCGTTCGCTCTCCACTGAAATGAAGTCGGATATCGTTGCAGGTAATGCATTTTATTTTTTGAACACGAATGATGGATATGATGCCAGCAGGATCCTGAATGAATCATGGCTTCGGGAAATGAAGGACAAGGTCGAGGGAACCATGGCTGTGGCCATTCCCCATCAGGATGTCATCATCATTGCCGATGTGAAGAATGATACGGGCTATGATATTCTGGCGCAAATGGCGATGAGCTTCTTTGCCAGCGGTCATGTTCCGATTACGGCTCTATCATTCCTTTACGAAGAAAATGAGTTGGAGCCCATCTTCATTATGGGTAAAAACAAAAAGCGTGAACAATAATATAGGGAATCACAAAAGGACCGTGTCAGCATCTGGCAGCGGTCCTTTTAAAGTTTGATAGAGTTTATAACTCTCTTGTAGTTGATATTTATTTTTTAATCGGTGATAATATAATTGAAATATTTTGAAAATATGGATAAAACATTCGGTGTTCAGTGCGAACTTACATATGTGCCCGATTATCCTCCGCTATACAATGACCCTGAACTGACTGAATTCGTGAAAAATAGCCTGGAAAGCATGAATGACAAAGAAATTAAGAAGGTAGTCGGATTTCCGGTTTTTTCAGGTTCAGAAGATTTTTCGTATTATGCAGAAGCTGCTTCTTTTACATGGGCTGTAAACCGAAAGGGGTGGAGAAGGCATATTTCAATCACCATCCTAAATTCGACATTGATGAAGATGCCCTTTTGATCGCTTCAAATCAGTGGCCCAGGTTGTTTGCCGTTTTTATGAATGGAACTAGTCCTTTGGTCTTCGTTTGCAAAAAAAACGGAGAAACCCACAAAACACCGTTCGGTATTAACGAACGGTGTTTTATGGGTTGCGACAGGCAATAGGATTCTGCCGGAGGTTTCATGAAGGATGATGCAATGAATTGGCCAGTCTGTTTTCAAGTCAGCATGAAAACTTAATCTCTTTGTAAACGCGATTTAACAGCTGTGTTTTATTTAAATAGTAGACTAGGGGCTAATGTTATTTGGTGATGATAGGTTTAAACCCATTGCAGAAGGGGTTTAATAGGGTAGGAGTTCTGCGAAATACGTTAAGGTAGCAAGAATGCGATAAAAAAGTAGATACTAATCCCAATTTAGCTTAAATTTTCTCGATATTTTTAAAATAACTGGTAGAATTAGTTACATAACTACAGATGTAGAAAGAGTGATAGTTTTGAAATGGCTAAATAAGATGAAAAAATGGTTCCAAGCAGAGGAAATTATTGAAATCGAAGAGATTATTATAGATGAACCGCTTGATGAAGAGACATTGAGGAAAATGGATTTTTCGCAGCTTACGAAGTCAAAGAAAGAAGAAATAAAGGTTTACAATCAAAAAGTGGAAAAAATGTCCCAGACGCCAGACCCGGATACGAAAATCCTGTTTCAATATCCAAAAGGCCAGTTCAAGTTTCCGCTCATTCCAGACCGGGAGCAGAATAAAAGAAAACCTAGGGAAAGAAACAGGGAAGACAACGAACCCAAACAGGGGAAGAATGTGACTAAAGAAACAACGAGAAGGCCTGTAAGGGATCCTGAACCAAAACGGAGAAGCTTTGACCGTGAGGAAAATTCAAAAATAGTCCCGTCAAATACTCCATTCCGCCCAACGGAAATCCCATCACCCATTTACGGGTTCCGTCGTCCGGAAAAAAAAATAGTCCCTTCTGAAGAAATTGTCGAATATGAATTGGAAAGCAAAATGCCCATCTTTAAAAAAGAAGAACCCGCTATCGAGATTCCGGTATCGATCCCTGAAATCTCAAAAGATGCGTCACATGAGGAAATGACGGCAAAACCTGCCATTCTTATACCGGAACAAGCGGAAAAAAAAAGGGAAGATACGGAGATACCCGCTTTCTTTCGTAGAAATTCCACTGAGTCATTGCCAGAAGAATCGGTAAGTGAGCCTAACATAATTAAGCCTGAGGTAGAAAAAGAGGCTATTGAACAGGACCAAGTCGATTTTGGACGCGAAGTCGCCGTATCCATCATGGAACAGGCGGACGACACACGGCCTGAAGCGATATCGGTTCATGGGGAGGCTGCTGTACAATCCAATCAACCATCCGTAAGTCAAGGGACAATGCCTGAAAATGACTCATCTGAGGCAATACCTGAAGTGCAGCCTAAAAGTCCGAAAAAACATATTCCATTTAATGTGATGATGCTTAAGCAAGATCGGGAAAAAAATGGCTTCATGAATAAAATGATGCCGGAAAAAAAAAGCCTTAATCCGGAAAGGGCAGTAGTTTCACCTGATAAACGAGCAATGGATGATGCTGCTCAATCGGAGGAGGGACAAGCGGAACCATCCGCCATTCCCGAACGGAAACCGGAGGAAGGCAGAGTTATGCCGAAAGAGGAGACTCCGGACATTGCACCTGCCTTTTTGGACACCGAAACCGCCGCCGGGCCTGAAAATACAGGTGAATCCGTTATTGGTTCCGACCCTAAGCCGCTTCTGGAACAGGAATCCCCCATTTCTGGAGATGGGTATCAAGAAGCAGTTTTAACAGAGACAGCGGAAATTGGCCAGGGCAATGCCCTTGAAGTTTTTGATTCCGTGGAAGCGGATGATAATCCATACTATGTGTTTCCGGATATCGAATTGCTGACACCTCCCACTTATGCTGTGCATGATGATGAGTGGCTCGGGGAACAGACTGTATTACTTGATCAGACCTTGAAAAATTTCAATGTCCGTGCAAAGGTCGTCAATGTCACCCAAGGACCGGCAGTCACTCGTTTCGAGGTGCATCCGGAGCCGGGAGTGAAGGTGAATAAAGTGACGAACCTGATGGATGACATCAAATTAAGCCTTGCTGCCCAGGATATGAGGATGGAAGCGCCCATTCCGGGTAAACATACAATCGGCATCGAGATTCCGAACAGGAAAAGCAAACCGGTATTTTTGCGTGAGGTTTTGGAAAGTACTGAGTTTCAAGAGCATGAATCACCGCTCGCCGTGGCTTTAGGCCTCGATATATCCGGTCAGCCGATCATCACGGATTTGAGAAAGATGCCTCATGGTTTGATAGCCGGGCAAACGGGATCGGGGAAAAGTGTCTGTATCAACACCATGCTGGTCAGCTTGCTGTATAAAGCGACGCCGCAGGAGCTTAAATTACTGTTGATCGATCCGAAAATGGTCGAGCTCGCCCCATATAACCGGATCCCGCATTTGGTCAGTCCAGTCATAACCGATGTAAAAGCCGCTACGGCTGCGTTGAAATGGGCTGTAGAGGAGATGGAACGGCGTTATGAATTGTTTGTACATGCCGGTGTACGTGATATCACCCGCTTTAATGAACAAGCGGAAAAAGCCGGTCAATATTCAAGCAAGCTGCCGTATATCCTGGTGATCATCGATGAGCTTGCGGATCTAATGATGATGTCCCCGGCTGATGTAGAGGAAGCGATTTGCCGGATTGCTCAAAAGGCCCGTGCCTGCGGCATCCATTTGATTGTAGCCACTCAAAGACCTTCAGTCGATGTCATAACTGGATTGATCAAGGCAAATATCCCGACAAGGATTGCTTTTTCGGTTTCTTCACAAGTGGACTCCCGTACAATCATCGATAGCGGCGGTGCAGAAAAACTTTTGGGAAGAGGAGATATGTTATTCGCTGAAAACGGCTCTTCAAAAACGGTGCGCCTGCAAGGGACTTTCGTGAGTGATGAAGAGATTGATCAAGTGGTCAACCATGTTAAACGGGAGCAGCAGCCGAAATACCTGTTTGAACAGGAAGACTTGCTGAACAGGGCCCAGGTCACGGAAGAAGCGGATGAACTGTTTTTCGAGGCATGTGAATTTGTCGTGAGCCAGCAGGCCGCATCTGCATCGAGCGTCCAACGGCGTTTCCGTGTCGGATATAACCGTGCATCGCGTCTAATAGAAATGATGGAGCAACAGGGGGTTGTTTCCGAATCCAGGGGCTCAAGGCCCAGGGATGTATTGATTACGCAAGAAGAGCTGGAATTTTTACATGTTAATTAAGAGAACCTAATAAAAGGAAATTGTATATAATGTGAAAGGGTGAAAACCCTTTTTTATCACCTTAATTGAGGGAAAAGCCAATGATTTGATAAATTGGCATCCCCCTGACATGGATGAATGAATAAAAAAGTGATATAATAGTTTTTTGTTGATGAATGATTGAAAATAAAAGTTCGAAAACCTATGAAGAAATTGCGTTACTAACAAGTCTCGTAATGGAAAAACAAATAAAAGATGACGTCATATACTGTCATACAGGTAGACGATTGGTGGAGGTTCGCTTTATGACTGCTTACCATTTTGTGGGAATTAAAGGGTCGGGTATGAGTGCTCTTGCACAAATACTGCATGATATGAATATTGAAGTGCAGGGTTCCGATTACGAAAAAGAATTTTTTACACAATTGGCATTAGAAAAAGCCGGGATTAAAATCCTTCCTTTCAACGAGGAAAATATTCAACCTGGAATGACCATCATTGCAGGAAATGCGTTTCCGGATAGTCATCCGGAAATCTTGAAGGCAAAAGAACTTGATTTGCCGATTATCCGTTATCACCGTTTCCTAGGTGATTTCATGAAAAACTTCATCAGCGTGGCGGTTACGGGAGCGCATGGTAAAACATCGACGACCGGCTTACTTGCCCATGTAATGGGGGGCGCTAAACCGACATCCTTCCTGATTGGGGATGGAACGGGTAAAGGAATCGTGAATTCTGATTACTTCGTTTTCGAAGCATGTGAATATCGCCGTCATTTCCTTTCCTATTATCCGGATTATGCAATCATGACAAATATCGATTTTGATCATCCAGATTATTACGCTAATGTCGAAGACGTGTTCGAGGCTTTCCAAACGATGGCCCTTCAAGTCAACAAAGGCATCATTGCGTGCGGGGATGATGAGCATTTACCACATATTCAGGCGAAAGTACCGGTTATTTTTTACGGATTTGCAGAAGGAAATGATTTTCAAGCGAAAAATGTTTCCGTCACTCCGGATGGCACGACTTTTGATGTGCATGTAAGGAACAATTACTATGATACATTCACTATTCCTACTTTTGGAAAGCATAATGTGTTGAATGCACTTGGTGTCATTGCACTTTGTAAATATGAAAACTTGGATACGGAAGCTGTGAAAGCCCAATTGCGGACTTTTGGCGGAGTTAAACGCCGCTTCTCCGAAAAGGAAATCGGAAGTCAGATCATCATTGATGATTATGCACACCATCCGACCGAGATCTCTGCAACTGTGGACTCGGCGCGTCAGAAATATCCAGAGCGTGAAGTTGTTGCTGTATTCCAGCCGCATACTTTCTCGAGAACGCAGGCATTCCTGGATGAATTCGCCGACAGCTTGAATTTGGCCGACAAAGTATACTTATGTGAAATTTTTGGATCTGCTCGTGAACATCAAGGAAAGTTATCGATTGAAGACCTTCAAGATAAGATTCCAGGTGCCGAACTGATTACGGAGAACACAACATCTATATTGCAAAACCATGATAACAGTGTCGTGTTATTCATGGGTGCGGGGGACATTCAAAAATTCCAAGCAGCCTATGAGCATTCACTGCAGGTAAAATAAAAAAAAACGACCATCCGTTGTAGCGGATCGGTCGTTTTTTTATTGGGTTATTTTAAATTTTCCGGATTTAAATTTTCCAGTTCCGGTAAAACGAAACGTCCGTCCTTACGTATCAAGACGTCATCAAAATGGATTTCCCCGCCGCCATATTCAGGCCGCTGGATATTGACCAGGTCCCAGTGAATGTCTGAATGGTTTCCGTTAAAGGCATCATCATAGCATTGTCCTGGAGTGAAATGAAAACTTCCATCAATTTTTTCATCAAAGAGGATATCTTGCATCGGGTGTAGAATATAAGGATTTACACCAATTGCAAATTCACCGACATATCGTGCGCCTTCATCAGTATCAAAAATTTTGTTGATGCGTTCCGTATCATTCGCAACCGCTTCAACGATTTTTCCATCCTTGAATGTCAACTTCACGTTTTCAAAAGTAAAACCCTGATATGGGGAAGGAGTATTATACGAAATCACTCCATTGATGGAATCTTTAACTGGAGCCGTATATACTTCACCGTCAGGAATGTTCAGCTCACCCGCACATTTGATGGCTTTAATGTCTTTGATGGAGAAGGTTAGGTCCGTACCGGGCCCAGTTAAGCGGACCTTATCCGTTTTATCCATCAATTCAACAAGGTTGTCCATTGCTGCGCTCATTTTGCCATAGTCGAGGTTGCAGACTTCGAAATAAAAGTCTTCGAATGCTTCTGTGCTCATTTTGGCTAATTGGGCCATGGAATTTGTCGGGTAGCGAAGTACGACCCATTTTGTTTTTGGCACGCGGATATTTCTATGTACTTTACCGACTGTCTGTCCATGAATCGCCATCTTCTCTGAAGGGACATCGGATTGTTCATTGATATTATCCCCGGCACGAAGCCCGATATAAGCATCCATCTGCTTCATTACGTTGGCTTCAAACTCACCCATCATCTTGTACTGTTCTTCTTTGGCACCCATCAGCAAGGCCCGATCCACTTGGTGATCCTTTAACAGGACGAATGGGTAACCACCTGCTGCATAGGCTTCATTCACAAGTGCGTTAACAAGTTCACGCTGCAATCCAAAGTTTTCGATCAAGATTTTTTCACCTTTTTGAAGCTTCACGGAATAATTGATTAAGTTTTTGGCCAATGTACCAATTCTGGGATCTTTCATAAAAAATACCTCCATTGTTTAAATTCGACTTATCTTTTCTATCATACCCGATTTCCTGCCATAAGTGTCACTCATGAATTTCACGGAGGAACTGGATGCGGACAACAATATTTCCAGATTAGGGTTTGATAGGGTATATTGAAAAAATAAATAAGTTTATAATAATAGGGAAGGGGTAATTAATATCTAACAGCTATTAAATAAGTCGATTTTTTTCGGAGGTGTTCCAATGGAGATTATTTTATACGTAAGTGCTGCTGTTGCAGCGATAGCTTTTTTGGTACTCGTTATTTTTCTAACGAAGGTACTGACATCACTTCAAACTACCCTGGACAGTGTGGCCCGGACGCTGACAGGACTAGAGAGCCAAATGCAGGGCATAACGCTCGAAACTACTCAGTTATTACATAAAACGAATACGTTGGCTGAAGATTTGCAGCAAAAGTCAGAAAACCTGAACACGGTGGTGGATGCGGTGAAGGATGTAGGTACATCCATCTCCAGCTTTAATTCTTCCATCCAAAAGGTTTCCCATAAAGTGCAGGCTGAGATTGATAATAATCAAGAAAGAATCTCACAAATTGTACAATGGAGCAATGTAGCCATGGAGATCAGGGACAAATGGAAGTCCAGAAGCAAACAGGCAGCCCCGACCCCGACTGAAAGGGCAGAGTTAGAAAGGGAAGCGCTGGAAACAGATAACTTACCTAAAAAAAGGTTTTTACGTTCTAGATCATAAAATCTAGTTAAATAAAAATGAACCGAAAATTGAAAGGGGAATGTATTATGACTCAAAAAGAATTTCCGACAAAGGACTATCAGAAATCATATGAGGACGAACGCGACTCGATCAATTCTAAGGACTTTATGATTGGCGCCTTGATCGGCGGGATGATCGGAGCGGCTACTGCTTTGTTCATGGCTCCGAAAACAGGCAAGGAATTAAGGAATGACTTCAACGAACAAGCTAGAAACATTTCCGAGAAAACAGAAAGATTAAGACAAACGGCGATGGAAAAAGGTACAGTCCTTGCTGATACTGCAAAGGAAAAAACAAACTCCGTCACGGAAATCGTTTCCAATAAATCTTCGAATATCGTCAACAAAGTGAAGAGCCTGAAAACAGGAAAAGAAAACGGCGACGCTGCTGATGATACAACCAATTCAAGCAATAAGGATATTGATGTAACCGGAACTACAGATGCACCTATCGTATCCGTCGAAACGAACTTTGCTAACAGCAATGATTCGGAAAATAATCCTGCAGATCCTACAAGCGGAAACAAGAATGCGGCAAAATTAAAACTTGATGAAGCGAAAAAGGCATTCGATGAAACGGAAAGTAAACTAAAGAATTAAACTCCCTGGATTCCTTTAATGGGAATGAAGAGTCATTAAGGGACGAAGAATAAGGCGGTGAAGTGCTTCGATGGCTTCATCGCCTTTTTGATGGTAAAATTTATATGACAAGGAAAGGAGACTGCTATATGGTCATGAGCAAAATCGAAACAGAAGAACAATTCAATGAGCTTCTAAAAGAGGATACATTCCTGCTTTTCAAGCATAGCGTAACATGCCCTGTAAGTGCTGAAGCATTTGAACAATATGAGAGGTACATCTTAGGGAACGAACAGCTTAAAACGGCCTATTTGGCCGTCCAGGAAGCTCGTCCACTATCCAATTATGTGGCAGAAACCTTTGATGTCAAACATCAATCACCTCAGGCCATCCTTTTTAAAGGTGGAAAACCTGTGTGGAATGAATCTCATTGGCGGATTACATATGATTCATTGAGCAAGGCCATTACAGAATGAATGGAAGGCCGGATCCCTTTGGTAAGGGGTCCGGCCTTTTATTATTCCATTGATTGGCGGGCCTAAGGATGTTAATCCCGGGGAAACCTTTTCTAGGAAGGCCCTTCCGTAAAGACTCTTTAAACATTTCTCGGCTTCGGACAAGTGGCAGAAGATTTAAACTTTTCTATGTTCTTGTGAAAAATGATCAATTAAATGATAGCTTTCCTGTTCTATTTCCAATATAATTCCTACAACGGATCATGTTTCAATATTCTGAGTAATCGTTTTTCTGGCATGAGCGGCACCTAGTTTTAAGTATTTATAACTTTAATGCTTAAAAGCGTTTAATTATTAAAGAAAAATATAGTGACATTTATGGACACTTCATTTATAATTGATTTAATCATACATGAAATATTCTAAATTTTTCATTGATAAAACAATCGGGGTGGATGTTCGAGGATCCGGATGGGATTTTTTTAGTTTGAATCCGCTGAACCGATTTCTATTTTAAAAAACGAAGGGATGGATTTGTAATGAGCAACAAAGAGCTTGATGGACTTCGTAATCAACTGGATGATGTGAACCTTCAGTTATTACATCTTATTAATCAACGTGCTGAACTTGTACAGGAAATTGGTCGCGTTAAAGAAAAACAAGGTGTAAACCGTTACGATCCTGTCCGTGAAAGAACAATGCTGGATCTTATCGAAGCCAATAATCAAGGACCGCTTGATCTTGGTTCGATTAAACATATTTTCAAAGAAATCTTTAAATTGGGCTTGGAGCTGCAAAAGGATGATCAGAAGAAGACGCTTCTTGTATCAAGAAAACAAAAAGCTGAAGACACGATCATCGACATCAAGGGTGAATTGGTAGGCAACGGGATCCCTAGCTTCGTTTTCGGACCATGTGCCGTTGAATCTTATGAGCAGACAGCTGCGGTGGCGGAAGTCATTAAAGCTAAAGGTTTGAAATTGATGCGCGGCGGTGCCTTTAAGCCACGTACATCTCCATATGACTTCCAAGGGCTTGGTTTGGAAGGTTTACAAATACTTAAACGCGTTGCTGATGAATACGGCTTGGCTGTCATCAGTGAAATCGTGAGTGCCAATGATATTGAAGCGGCGATCGATCATATCGATGTCATCCAAATCGGGGCGCGGAACATGCAGAACTTCGACTTGCTAAAAGCGGCAGGTGCAGTAAATAAACCAGTTCTGTTAAAACGCGGACTGGCTGCAACGATTGAAGAGTTCATTCATGCTGCGGAATACATCATGTCGCAGGGCAATGGCAACATCATCCTTTGTGAACGCGGTATCCGCACTTACGAAAAAGCAACAAGAAATACACTTGATATCTCTGCTGTACCGATCTTAAAACAAGAAACACATTTACCGGTCATGGTTGATGTAACGCATTCAACTGGACGTCGCGATCTATTGCTTCCAACGGCTAAAGCGGCTCTTGCAATCGGTGCTGACGGTGTTATGGCTGAAGTGCATCCGGATCCTTCCGTTGCTCTATCGGATTCTGCACAGCAAATGGACTTCAAACAATTTGATGAATTCTACGATGAAATTAAACGTTTGAACTGGGTAACTGTTTAAGCTAAGAATGTCTTGAATTGATCTACTTACGGCCCTTACCAACTTGGCAAGGGCTTTTTTTAATGGTAAAATACTAGTTTTTACAGAAAAACCTTCGAAATAAGCACTATTGGATTGCAGGAAAGATTCGACTATCGTATGATAAATAACAAGAATGAGAACTGTTCGGAAGATTGAGTCATACATAAAGTGATATCTATGTGAATTTTATACTTGAATAGGGTATTGAATATTTGACTGAGAAGAGAGTAGGACTGTTTTTTGTTAGGCAGATCGTTCCTAAAATAATCTTCCTTATAGAGAAAAACGCATAAAAGATTTTTTTCCGAAATAATTCGGGTCTTTTATGGGGAAAATGAAAGAAATGGAGGAATGGATGAATGAATAATATAACCATTTATGATGTGGCACGTGAGGCGAATGTTTCCATGGCCACCGTTTCCCGCGTAGTTAACGGGAATCCAAATGTAAAGCCTGCAACAAGGAAGAAAGTTTCAGATGTGATTGAAAAGTTAGGGTACCGACCGAATGCAGTGGCAAGGGGACTTGCCTCAAAGAAAACGACTACTGTCGGGGTCATCATCCCGGATATCTCGAGCATCTTTTTTGCCGAATTGGCACGGGGCATTGAAGATATAGCGACCATGTATAAATACAATATCATTCTAAGCAGTTCTGATGAGAATATAGATAAGGAATTCCATTTGCTGAATACGATGCTTGGAAAACAAGTGGATGGCATCGTATTCATGGGCGGCAACATTTCTGATGAGCATGTCAAAGAGTTTACGAATTCACCGGTTCCGATCGTTCTGGCAGGTTCGGTAGATGAAAGCGGGCAAGTTCCATCTGTTAATATTGATTATGAGGCGGCGGCATTTGACGCAGTGACCTTCTTTGCTAATAAAGGCCACAAGCATATCGCTTTTGTAAGCGGAAACCCTTCCGCGCTGATTAATGAAATGAAACTGACTGGATATAAACGAGGATTGAAAGAAGCTGGTCTTTCATTTGATGAAAGGTATATTGTTGAAGGTGATTATACATATGATTCAGGAATTGAATCTTTTGAAAAGTACCTGGAAGTTGAAGACAGGCCGACGGCATTCATCGCCGGTGCTGATGAAATGGCGCTTGGTATTGTCCATGCCGCACAGGACAAAGGGTATAATGTGCCGGAAGACTTTGAAGTGATCAGCTTCGATAATACGAGATTGACATTGATGGTGCGTCCGCAAATCACAACGATCGTTCAACCTTTATATGATATTGGTGCGGTTGCGATGAGGCTTCTTACAAAGTTGATGAATAAAGAACAAGTGGAGGAAGGTCTTGAAAAGGTGATCCTGCCGCATCGGATTGAAAACCGTCAATCAACGAAATAAACTGGTTTGGAGAGTGTCCCGAGGGCACTCTCTTTTTGTTTCCCAAATGTATGACCGAACAAAAAAGATCGTTTTTCAACGATCTTTTGGTTAACTTTGTTCATTGCTTTTCGATGTTTGCTTGGAAGACCTGATGGGATAAAGGGCCTTTTCAAGCGTCAGGGCATTCTTCTCGGTAATTTCAGGCTTTCTCGGAATGGGTTCGTATATATCCTCCATGTCATCCCATTCAGCCGGTAGGGGAACAGGGGAATCAGGCTGCCAGCTATCGAGCCATTCCTTTGATAGGGGACCTGAAATATCATTATCCGTCATTTCAAGCCAGATCCTTGCCCATGCCCTCGGGACGACGCGCCATATATCATATCCGCCGCCTCCTACTGCAATCCACCGTCCTTCGCAATACTTATGCGCCATTTCATGGGCCAACTTTGGTATTTCCCTAAAAATCTTCATGGTGGCAGATAAATGGGTGAGCGGATCGTAATAATGGGAATCGGCTCCGTTTTGCGTTAATATGACATCCGGTTTGAAGAATTCAATGACTTCTTTAAAGGAAGCCCTATAGCATTCGAGCCAGGATTCGTCTTCAGTGAACGCATCGACCGGGATGTTGAATGAATAGCCGTAGCCTTTTCCCTGGCCCCGCTCGTTAATCGTGCCGGTGCCGGGAAATAAGTAGCGCCCCGTTTCATGGATGGATAAGGTGCATACATCGGGATCATCATAAAATGACCATTGGACTCCGTCACCATGATGTGCATCGGTATCGACATACAAGACACGCGCACCATATTTCTTTTGCAGGTATTTAATCGCGACCGAACTATCATTGTAAATGCAAAAGCCCGAGGCTTTCCCGCGGAAACCGTGATGCAGGCCACCGCCAAGATTAAGTGCGTGCAGGGACTGACCGGTCATGACGGCATCCACAGCCGTCAAGGTACCGCCTACAAGCAAGGCGCTTGCTTCGTGCATATTGGGGAAGATAGGGGTATCCTCTGTTCCCAGTCCATAATTTACTGCCTTTTCAGGGGGGAGCTTTCCCTGGCCCGCTAATCTGACAGCGTTTACATAATGGTGATCATGGATCAGTTCCAATTCTGCATCTGTAGCCATTCTGGGCTTGATAATTTGATCATCATTGATGGCATGGTGTTTTTTTAATAAATCAAGCGTGAGTTTAAGGCGTTTTTGATTGAATGGATGCTCATCGTTGAATTTGTAGGTAAGGAGTTCATCCGAATAGACGAAAAGGGATGTATCATTCATGTGAAATCCCCGGTAGACTAGGCCATAAAACGGTATAGCCTTCTTTCTTCAAATCCTCCACCACCATAAATGGATTCATCGTCTGTACACGAATTACAAGAATTTTATAATCGGTTCCATTTTTTTCAGGATAAACAAGGGTGCTCAGGATATTCGTATTGCGCCTTTTGAATATATGGGCAATATCATGAAGGGAACCTGCCTTATCCGGGATTCTGATTTCGATTTGGGAACCGGGCTGATTGACTCCTGTCAACTCAACGTATGAATAAAGTAAATCAGTACCGGTTATGATGCCCACTAACTTCCTGCCCTTTACGATTGGAAGGCAGCTGATATTGTTATCACAAAAAACAGCCCCGATTTCTTCCACGAAATCAAGCGGGTGGCCTGTGATTATTTCCGTTTTCATGATGCTTGATAATGGTTTTTGTAAATCATTTTTGTATTCTTCGGTACGGAAAATAGAAGGGGCAGCATCCCGAATATCACGGTCGCTGACTAATCCCACAAGTTGAAAGCTGTCATCGACAATGGGTATATGGCGAATTCGTTTCTCCCTAATGATCAAGTCAGCGCTATGGATGGTATCCGTTGGAGTGAGGGTGATGATATCCTCATTCATTATTGTTTCAACAATCATTTTCCTTCCTCCTCTTCCTCTCCTCTTTAATACATAAACCGATTCATAAAACGCAATTGGTCGAACTTCTGGATGGATTCCGACGGGACTCTTTTGCCAATTCGGGCCATCAGGCAGTTGGCCGGGTGGGAACTGATTTCAGGATCATCTGTTGCAAAGTAGACCAAGCCACCCGCACTCATCATTTTTTCCATGACCTTGCGATAGTCCCAAATATTCAGCCCTGTCCCTTTCAAATCCCAATGCCAATAGTATTCAGTGGTGATGATGATGAAGTCTTCAACTGAATCGTCTTCCATTGAAAGGCGGATCAGGTTCTTCCCGACCGAGGCACCCCGGTATTTAGGGATGACCTCGATTGCACCAAGCTCAATCAGGTCCTCCATCTCGATTTCCGACCAGCGCTCCAAGGGATCGGGATATAAGTAAGTTACATACCCCACGATTGTTTCATTTTCACGGGCGATGAAGATCCTGCCCTCAGGCAAGTCTGCTATCTCTATTAACGCTTTATGCTGCAATGCAGGGGGGCGAAAGGCGACCAAGTCTTCGTGAAACTCATAAGCGGACATTTTTTCTCCGCTTAACGGTCCCTCGATGATGAGCGTTCCGCTTAATGTCTGCAGTTCCTTAGTGTAAAAGGTCTTACTATATTCCATTCTTTCACCACCCTTGTTATATAGTAATCTTACACTCTCGCATTCCGAAGCATCGCTTTTAAACCGAATGGAAAGCTTACATAAATTATACATGAAAACAAGGGGCATAATTCAGAAAGTTCAAGGCGCTTTTGTTACAGTGCCCCTTCTTTCCCGGCAATTATATGGATGCACCATGACCATGACCATATACCAGTAACTTTCAACATTCACCAAGAAGGGATTTCCCTAATATGGAAGCGCTCAATATTTTAAAAATTGAGATAATTCGATTCTTATACTATAATAAAAATATAGAGCCGAATGAAGGGGGAGTTTGTCGTATGAATGTGAAAGCGTTACCAGTAGTGGAAGGTAATTTTAATTTAAAGAATTATGATGAAAAATACAATAAGTTTGACTGGTCTGAGACGGAAAAGGAATTCTCCTGGTCTGAAACCGGTAAAGTGAATCTTGCGTATGAAGCCATTGACCGCCATGTCGAAACATACAAAAAGAAAAAAGTGGCCCTTTATTACAAAGACGATAAAAGAAATGAAAAGTATACATTCAAGGAAATGAAAGATTATACGAACCAAGCGGCCAATGTATTCAAGAACATTGCCAATGTGGAAAAAGGTGATCGTGTTTTCATTTTCATGCCTCGCTCCCCGGAGCTGTATTTTGCATTGTTGGGTGCGATTAAAACGGGAGCGGTCGTAGGGCCGTTGTTCGAAGCCTTCATGGAAGGCGCCATAAGGGATCGTCTTGAAGATAGTGAGGCAAGTGTGATTGTGACGACACCTGAACTGTTGCCGCGCGTGCCAGTGGATGAATTACCCCATTTGAAGCATGTTTTCCTGGTGGGGGAAAATATAAAAGAAGAAGGAAAGTACCATCACTTCAATAAGAAATTAAAAGAAGCCGACAAAAAATTCGACATTGAATGGGTCGATCGGAATGACGGTCTGATTCTTCACTATACCTCCGGTTCCACAGGAAAACCTAAAGGGGTGCTTCATGTTCATAATGCGATGATCCAGCATTATCAAACGGCAAGATGGGTCCTTGATTTGCAGGATGAGGATGTGTATTGGTGCACAGCGGATCCTGGTTGGGTGACAGGGACGTCTTACGGGATTTTTGGACCTTGGCTGACAGGGACATCGAATGTCATTGTAGGCGGGCGTTTCAAGCCTGAATCCTGGTACAAGACCTTGGAGGACTTTGGTGTCACGGTATGGTATAGTGCACCGACTGCCTTCAGGATGCTGATGGGCGCGGGTGACGAGATCGTTAAGCGGTTCGATTTAAGCACTCTCCGCCATATTTTAAGTGTCGGTGAACCGTTGAACCCGGAAGTGGTGCGCTGGGGAATGAAGGTATTCAATCACCGGATCCATGATACATGGTGGATGACGGAGACCGGGGCTCAGGTCATCTGCAATTATCCTTGCCTGGAAATCAAACCGGGTTCGATGGGTAAACCGATTCCTGGCGTGAAAGCGGCAATAGTGGATGATCAAGGCAACGAGCTTCCGCCGCATAGAATGGGGAACCTTGCCATCAAGAAAGGCTGGCCTTCGATGATGAAGACCGTCTGGAAGAATGAAGCGAAATATGAATCTTACTTTATGCCAGGTGATTGGTATGTTTCCGGAGATTCCGCATACATGGATGAAGATGGTTATTTCTGGTTCCAGGGCCGTGTTGATGATGTCATCATGACGGCAGGGGAGAGGGTCGGACCTTTCGAAGTGGAAAGCAAGTTGGTCGAGCATCCAGCTGTAGCTGAAGCGGGGGTCATCGGTAAGCCGGATCCGGTTCGGGGGGAAATTATCAAAGCGTTTATCGCCCTTCGTGATGGATACGATGCGAACGATGAGTTGATTGAGGATATTCGTACATTTGTGAAGCATGGTTTAGCAGCACATGCAGCACCTCGTGAAATTGAGTTTAGGGATAAACTTCCTAAAACGAGAAGCGGTAAAATCATGCGCCGTGTCTTGAAAGCTTGGGAACTTGATTTGCCAACCGGTGATTTATCATCGATGGAGGATTGAGAAACTGAGTCATACTGATTATTGAAAATGAAAAAGGCATCCATTGTCACTTTCATGGATGCCTTTTTGGGAGATTATAAGGAAACAGGCTGTCGGGGTTACCCGACAGCCTGTTTTAGTTCAAGAGTGTCATTCTTCCTCATCTTCGGCTTTATCTGTTTCTTGCTCTTGATCATTGACTGTGCCTTGATCTTTGTCGTTCCCTTGAATTTCTTTATCTGTATTCTCTTTGTTTTGATCTTTGTCTTGAACTGGATCTTTTTCTTTATCCGTTTCCGTTTCTTTTTCTGGTTGTATATCTTTTTCCGGTTGTTTATCTGTATTTTTGTCTGGACCGTTCTCTTCTTTTGAGTCTGTTTTTTTAACTTCGTTAACTATTTTATCTTTTCCGCGATCATCTTTATTTTTCGTGGAATCCTCTTTGGAACTTGTCTTTTTAGCGCCGCTTTCAACATGTTGGGAAGGGGCTGATTCTTTACCGACAATGTCGACGGCCGTTACGTAATAAGATCCGCCAGAGCCGACTTTGTAAACAAGATTCTCCCCAGCATTGATGCTCGCCACTTTTTTGCCGTCTTTATAGACACGATAACCGACGACATCTCCTTCATGATGCAAGCCCCATGTAATCTTACCGTTGCTTATGGTTATGGAGAGGGGATCAGGCGCTTTGCCATTATCATTCAACTTCGCTTTCGTCCCGACGACACCAACTGATTTTTCGCTTCCAGGAATCACGGAACCCGGGTCATCCACATATTTCAATCCGATGTCTCCAAATGACTCCGGATTCAGCATGAACCCGCCACTTGTGAATTCGCCAGGTGTTTGCGGAAGGGCCGCGTAGCGTTTGCTGCCGACTGATACATATTGTCCATCTATGAAACTATTATCCGCCCTTGATGGAGCATATTTGGCGATGAATAAATCCGATTTGACAAGTCCTGCCTTTTGACACGAACTTGACGGAAGCAGTCCTGAAACGCCACAGAAGGAACGGCTGACGATCCCGCCCGGCATTTCAAAGCGCTTATCGGGGTCGACGAGTTTCGGTTCGACCTTGTATGCGGCATTGATCAAATCTGCCCAATAATACATATTACGTTTATTATATTCTAGACCATTATATGTTCCTTGCAAGGATTTAGGTGTGTCATAACCGAGCCATGTCCCGAACGATACATTCGGGTTGGTGGCGACGAACCAAGCGTCCTGATAGTTTTGTGAAGTCCCGGTTTTACCAGCCCAATCACTTGAGAAAGCAAGGCGGTTCCTGACCGAAGCGGCCGTCCCGCTGTTTACGACATCACGCATCATATCAAGCGTCAAGTAAGCGGCTTGTGGTGAAAAAACATTCACTGGTTTCGCTTTATGTTCATAGATGACCTCGCCATCTTTCGATACGATTTTATCAATCATATAGGCATCTATGAAGTCTCCTGAATTGGCAAATGTGCCGAACGCATTGACGTTTTCTTCAACGGTTACACCATTTGTCATCGCTCCTAGTGACATGGCAGGATTAGAGTAATCCCCTTCTGTTAAGGTTGAAAATCCCATTTTTTCCAAATAGGAAGCCGGCCTGTTGTTGATTATTTTCATGTAAAAGAGCGCTGCCGGGATATTATAGGAATTCTTCAGTGCCTCACGCGCTGTCGTTACTCCCGTATAGCTTCCGCCGCCATAGTTTCCTGGACGCCACATTTTTCCTGCTGGAATGGATATGGGTACGTTGGCCGATACGCTTCCAGGTGAGATCTTTCCTAACTCGATTCCCGGGCCATATACGAGCAGCGGCTTCATCGTTGATCCGTTCGATCGCAGTGATGCGGTTGCATGGTTCGTCTGTTCCCGCTTGAAATCACGGCCACCTACGAAACTGATGATTTTTCCTGTTTTATTTTCGATTAGAATGGCCCCGGCTTCAACGGGCTCACCCGCTTTATCGTATCCGTAATTCGGATAGTTTTTCGTTACTTCCTGCATTTTGTCATAAATCTTTTTATTGACTGTCGTATATACCTTATAGCCATTTTGCCGCAGCTTACGGTCGGCAAGTGCTAGATATTGAGCTTTTAAATCATCATTCTCTAAATCTTTCTCTTCATATCCATCTTCTTTTGCCAGACTGACAGAGAGGATTTTAATGGAGCGTTTTTCGATTTCATTGGTGAGCCATGGATATTTCTCGGATGGCATCTCCGTTTTACCGATAAAGTCTTTTGTTATGTCGTATGTTCTCGCTTTATCATATTCTTCTTTTGTTATGTATCCGTTACTATACATCCGCTTTAAAACGGTTTTCATCCGGTTGATGCCGGGTTCTTGATTTTCTTTCAGTTTTCCTTGCTGAGTATATGGTGTATAACCGAAAGGGCTTTGCGGCAATCCAGCAATAAAAGCGGATTGGGGCAGAGTCAGATCTTTGGCCTCCACGCCAAAAATACCTTCAGCAGCCGACTCGACTCCAGCGATGTTCCGACCGGAAGAATTTCGACCCAACGTGGAGACGTTTAGGTAGGTTTCCAAAATCTCTTCCTTTTCAAAGAACTTTTCGACCCGGAGCGCAAGAAGGATTTCTTTTGCCTTCCGGTCAAATGATACTTCGTTGGTCAGGATCTGGTTTTTAATGAGCTGCTGTGTTAATGTACTTCCTCCCGATTGGACGGTTGCATTCGAAAATTCCTGGTAAATCGCACGCAGGATGGCTTTCGGGACAACCCCGTCATGCTCATAAAAATACTCATCTTCTGTAGCGATGACTGCATTTTTAAGATGCTTGGAAACTTTATCGATGGACACTTCCTCACGCTCAAGGTCACTCTTAAGCTTGCCCAAGTATACTTCATCTGCAAAGTATACTTCAGAGGTCTCTTCATAATTGTAAATGTCTTTTTTCAAATCTTCTTTTGAGCGTACTGGCTCATCATTGACGAGGGCAGCGAAATAGCCGGCTCCGACGCCGCCGGCGAATGAGAATCCTAGGATCCCGACAATAATGAGGATCAGTGTTAAATTCCAAATGACTTGGTATGTAACCCGCGCGTTCTTATGTGTTTTTTCACTTTGGAAAAAACGGGTCAGCTGCTTCCAGACTGTTTGAAATCTATCTTTTTGATTATTATTCATCGTATCATACCCCCTGAAATCACATATATTATAGCATACAACCGGTAGGGGAAAGGGCATCTTTCTTATTTTTCTATAATCTGTAGGGTGAAGTTGACAAGGATTCTTATGTATGATAAAAGTTTATTAACAACAATAAAATGATTAAATGATCGCGATGATAGGACCCAGTAGTCAGACTATCCCTGTTTCAGAGAGCCGGTGGTTAGTGGAAATCGGTACAAATGGTATGATGAATTACTTCCTGGAGCATTTGCTGTGAAATGATTAGTAGCAGGAAACGGCTGACGACCGTTATTCGTCTTGAGCGGAGGGCGTATTATGTCCTCAAGTTGGGTGGTACCGCGAATTCATTCGTCCCTTCATATTTATGAAGGGGCGTTTTTGTGTGCTTTTTGCGGGTTTTTTCTAAGATGGAGGAGGAATATTTAATGGAATTGCTTAAGGACCTCGAGTGGAGAGGAATTATTTATCAACAAACGGATGAAGAAGGTTTTAAGAACCTTTTGGAAAAAGAGAAAATTTCTTTATACTGTGGTGTCGATCCAACTGCGGATAGCATGCACATCGGTCATCTCTTGCCATTCTTGACATTGCGCCGTTTCCAGCAGCACGGTCATCGTCCCCTTGTGCTGGTAGGCGGTGCGACAGGACTCATCGGTGATCCTAGCGGTAAAAAAGAGGAACGTCAGCTGCAAACGCTGGAAAAAGTGCTTTATAATGCAGACTGCATAAAAGGGCAGCTATCCCACATCTTTGAATTCGACGGTGAAAATGGTGCGGTCATGGTCAATAACTATGACTGGATAGGCAAAATCGATATGGTTACGTTCCTGCGTGATTACGGGAAATACATCGGCATTAACTACATGCTTGCAAAAGATACGGTTGCTTCCCGCTTGGATACGGGAATTTCCTTCACTGAATTTGCGTACACGATTTTACAAGGAATTGATTTCGGTCATTTATACAGCAATTACGACTGTAAATTGCAAATAGGCGGCAGTGATCAATGGGGCAACATTACGACCGGCCTTGAAATGATCAGGAAATCCAATGATGAGAATGCCAAAGCATTCGGTATGACGATCCCGCTCGTAACGAAAGCGGATGGAACGAAATTCGGTAAAACGGAAGGCGGAGCGATTTGGCTTGACCCTGAAAAAACGACTCCTTATGAATTTTACCAATTCTGGATCAATACAGCAGATGCAGATGTCGTGAAATACCTGAAATTCTTCACATTCCTATCTCGTGAAGTTATTGAAGAGTTAGAGCAATCCGTACAAAACGAACCGCATTTGCGTAAAGCGCAAAAAGCTTTAGGGGAAGAAATGACCCGTTTGATTCATGGTCAGGAAGCTCTTGACCAAGCAATCAAAATCTCTGCCGCACTATTCAGCGGTGAGGTGAAAAATTTAACTGCAGCGGAAATCAAATTGGGCTTTAAAGATGTCCCTAGCTTCGAACGTGAAAGCAAGGAAGATATCGGTTTGGTCGATTTAATCGTTGAAGCGAAAATTTCGCCATCAAAACGTCAAGCCCGTGAAGATATTCAGAACGGGGCAATCTCCATAAATGGGGAGAAAGTGACCGATCTGCATTATGTAGTGACGGAAGCTGCCAAGATTGAAGGGGAGTTCATCCTCGTTCGTCGCGGCAAGAAGAAATACACATTAGTGAAATGATTGTCCAAAGCCCGGCTGGATCTCAGCCGGGCTTTGGCATGCAAGGTGTTTAGGTGCAAAAAAAACCCCATCCAAGGATGGGGTTTTTGAAGTTATTAACGAGAGTAGAACTCAACGATAAGAGCTTCGTTAATTTCAGCAGGCAATTCAGAACGTTCTGGTAAACGAGTGAAAGTACCTTCTAATTTCTCAGCATCGAAAGTAAGGAAATCAGGAACGAAGTTAGTTGCTTCAACTGATTCTTTGATGATTGAGAAGTTGCGTGATTTTTCACGAACTGAGATTGTTTGTCCAAGAGACACTTTGTAAGATGGAATGTCTACGCGGCTTCCGTCTACAGTGATGTGACCGTGGTTAACAAGTTGACGTGCTTGACGACGTGTACGAGCTAAACCAAGACGGTAAACTAGGTTGTCAAGACGTGATTCAAGAAGAACCATGAAGTTTTCACCATGTACACCTTTAAGTTTGCCAGCGCGGTCGAACATTGTGCGGAATTGACGCTCAGTGATTCCGTACATGTGACGAAGTTTTTGTTTCTCTTGTAGTTGCATTCCGTATTCAGAAATTTTTCTACGTTGGTTAGGACCATGTTGTCCTGGAGCATAAGGGCGTTTTTCTAATTCTTTACCAGTACCTGTTAGGGAAATTCCTAAACGACGGGATAGTTTCCAGCTTGGGCCAGTATAACGAGCCATAGGATGACTCCTCCTTTAAATGTTTTTATTTTGGTAAAATAAAAACCGTGTGAATGTACGATCATGACCATTTTGTTTTCATGTACCTTCGCCCTAGCAGCAGAGGGTTACGAGATACACCTCTGGATTGAGGAACAAAATGAGAACATAAAGGCTATCACATAGGCTGCAATATTTTACACAAAGAGTATTGTATAATATTCTGCTCAATGAGTCAAGGACAGTTGTGATAATTATAGAATAGAGAATGGCGGCAGGAAAAATACAATTTTATCATGAGATAATGAATACAACAATTATGGATGGTTTCCGGGATTACTTGGAGGCCCTTGCCACGGGTGCCTTTGCATCATTTAAAAGTGAAATGTCAAAAGGGCCGGTGGGAAGTTATATATTGAGAAGGGTTCAGGAAAGGGTTTGTACCTGGGTATTGAAATGGAAAAGGGAGCAGGCATGGGTTGCCGCTCCCTTTAATTTTTATAGATGATTGGAAAGGATTTCAGCGAACTTCTCCAGTCCTTGCTGATCCATTTCGTCAAAACGGTCCGTTATCGGGCTGTCGATATCGAGGACACCAAGCAATTTGCCATCCTTCATGAGCGGGATGACAATTTCAGATCTTGATGCCGCATCGCAGGCGATATGTCCAGGGAATTGGTGGACATCCTCAATGCGCAGGGTTTTTTCAGTTGCCGCTGAGGTCCCGCATACGCCCTTGCCCATTGGAATGCGGACACAGGCCGGAAGCCCCTGGAAGGGTCCCAGTATTAATTGGTCTTCTTCATATAAATAAAAGCCAACCCAGTTAATCTCATCGAGAAACTGATTAAGTAAAGCTGCCGCATTGCTTAAATTGGCTATCCTGTTCGTTTCATCTTCGATTAAGGCAAGTAGTTGTTTTTGGACCAGTTCATAGTTTTTTTCTTTTTTTCCTTGATACATTTCGACATTAAACAAAAGCGTTCACCTGTCTTCCTCATATTTTTACAGCACTTTCTAATCATGATGCTCCATTGTTGGGAAATTGTCGAGAACTTACTAAAGGATTCAGGCTCTTTCGTGAAGAAGTAGTCCATAAGACTTGTCTCAAAGAAAGCGAGGGATTGCCTGAATGAATCGCCAGACGCCAACGAAACAAGCCATTGTGGATGCTGCATTGCATCTATTTCATTTAAAAGGCTATCATGCTACATCCATACGGGATATTGCGAATAAAGCGAAAGTGAACGCTGCCAATATTGCCTACTATTTCAAGAATAAGCAGGGGTTGCTGGAATTCTGTTTCACTTCCTATTTAGAAGAATATATCCTGGTCCTTGAGACGAACATGACGCTGCTTGAACTTAAAGGCCCGCAGCATTGCTTGATGAACCTTGTAAAGGATATCCTCTCTTTCCAGAGGGAAAACTTCCTTGCTGCAAGGTTCATATATGGGGAATCTTCACTCGATTCCAATTTAAACCGTGAAATTCATTCGACTTATTTTACAAAGGAAAAGTCTTATTTTCAATATATATTGGAACAGGGAATCAAGAGCAGGAGTTTCCAGCAGGTCTCCGTTCCCATGTATATGCTTCAGTTGAAGGGATTATTGACGGCTCCTGTCCTGCATACCCATTATGCGATGGATGTGCTTCATGTATTCCCGCAGGAAGCGTATTACACGAATATTTATGCCAATGAAGTCGGGCGTTTTCTGCAAGATACTCTTTTCATTGCCGAAGACCTGCAGCCGCTGTTAGCTGGCCGGGGCTGAGGTGTAAACATGAGTTACCCATTATACCCTGCAATCAGTGCCTGATGGCCCTGACCCAAATCTTTAGCCTGATGGGCATCGGAACCATAAATGAGCGGAATGCCGAGTTCTAAAGCACGCTTTGCAAATCGTTCAGGAGGGTAGGGTTCACCGCATAGCGGCTTTACAAGCCCAGCTCCATTATAATCCAGTTCATACCTTTGATCCTTGATCATTTCGAGAACCTTGTAAACCCGCTCGTCAAAACTTGCTGCCGGCGGATATCGATGCTGGAATTTATGGACAAGCGTAATGTGCCCGATCCGTTTTGGTTTATAAATGCCTAAATCAGTTTCTATTGATTTTTCCAGTGTATCGTAATATTTGGCATAAACCGATTCCACTGAACCTAGTTCATTGGCAATCTCAGCGAACCCATTTTCGCTGAAATCGATGCAATGCCAGCTGTTTTGATGCTTGATGAAGTGAACGGAAAGTATACTATCATCAAGGAATTCTCCGATTTCGTCGAGGAATTCTTTTGTTTCTTTTTCATACCCCTCTATAAAGTCAACCTCCAGACCTGTTTTGATCAGGATTTTGTCTTTATGGCGTTCTTTCAGTACGCGGAGCTCTTGAAAGTAATCCAGGAGCAGGGCAGCGTCCATCCCGCTGTCTTTTTCAGGCGTAGGATCTTGAAAATTTCGTGGCAATGGAGCATGTTCCGTAAATGTGATTTCCTTCAATCCTAGCTCGATTCCCCGCGTAATATATTCATCGAATTTATCCGTAGAGCCGTGAGGGCAAAACGGAGTGTGTACATGACCGTCAGCTTTCATGGTCCTTCCCTCCCAAAAAACAGGTATTTGTAGCAATTTTCTACAAAAAAATCATTTTTCTCGTCAAAAATTATTGCTAACATGGTATCATAAAAGCATTAAATTTAACATTTTTACAATTCATATATAAATAGCAAGACTGTAAGGACTAGAACAGGGGGCTTACCATGGATTACATAATTGGGGTAATTGTATTAATTTTGATTTTCATCATTTGGGGTTATTTTTTCAAAAAGAGATATTTTAAAGAAATCGATCGACTGGAATCCTGGAAAATAAGCATCACGCACCGCCCCGTGCTGGAAGAGCTTTCTAAAGTCAAACAATTGAACATGACAGGTGAAACAGAGGAAATGTTCGAAAACTGGCGCATTGAATGGGATGCCATCATTACGGATCATATGCCCGAAGTCGAAGAGCTTTTATTCGATGCCGAGGAATTCGTCGATAAATACCGTTTCAGCCGATCAAAAGAGATACAGCGCAAAATTACAGTCAAGCTGAATGAAATAGAGGAAATGATCAAAAAGATCCTATACGAACTGAATGAACTCGTAGGCAGTGAGGAAAAGAATCGATTGGAAATTGAGGATATCAAAGATTCCTACCGTCAATTGAAGAAATCCCTGCTTGCACACAGGCATAATTATGGGAAAGCGGCTGATAAGCTGGAAAGCTCCTTGGATGAAGTGTTGCAGATCCTTCAGAAATATGAAGAAGAGACCGTGAACGGCAATTATTTGAATGCGAGGGAGCTTGTTCTCACCATTAAGGACAAATTGGCGGTTCTGTCAGTTAAAATGGAAATGCTCCCAAAATTATTGGTTGATAGCCAATCCGAGCTGCATTCCCAGCTTAATGAATTGAAGGATGGTTATGAGGAGATGTCGGGACAGGGGTACCTGTTGAGCCATATCCAATTCGAGCAGGAGATATCACGGCTTGAGGAAGAACTGGATCTATATAAAACACAATTGGAAAATGCCGAAACGGAAGCAGTGGAAAAAGGCATTAAAGAAATGCGCGAAAGCATCGAGGTTCTTTATGACCTTTTGGAAAAAGAAGTACTTTCAAAACAGTATATCTTGAAAAATGATGAAATTCTCAGGAAAACGATTAGTGACCTTGAATATGAAAACGATAAACTTAAAGTTGAAACCATACATGTTCAACACACGTATCATCTGACGGAAAATGAGCTCGATGCCCAACGGAAAATGGAAAAGCAGATTGCCCAGATTTCAAAACGCCATCAATTGCTCGTCTTGAAAATGGAGGATAATGTGATGGCAAGCTCGCTTATCAGCGAAGAGATGCAGGGGCTTGCAGTACAGTTGAAGGAATTACAGGAAAATCAGAAAGACTTTACCGTTAAATTACAGGCTTTACGAAAAGATGAAATGGATGCCAGGGATTCACTGGCAGAATTGAAGCGCAAAATGGTCGATACTGGACGTTTAATTTCAAAAAGCAATATTCCAGGTCTTCCAGAAGAGTATAAAGTGGTGCTTCAGGATGCCAAAGAAAGCATGGATGACGTTCAGGGTAAACTTGAAGAAAAGCCGCTTGAGATGGCCGCTGTTTATATTTATTTGGAAAAAGCGGTTCAACAGGTGGATAAGGTCCACGAAAAAGCCCAAGAATTGATCGAGCATATGTATTTGGCCGAAAAGGTGATCCAATTCGGAAATCGTTACCGAAGCAGCCACGATATGGTAGCCGAGAGCCTAAGGGAAGCCGAAGCGAAATTCCGAAGCTATGAATATCAAGCCGCATTGGAAACGGCAGCCACTGCCATAGAAAAGGTCGACCCAGGCAGTTTACAAAAAATCGGTGCGAACATAGAAGAAGTCCTTTCCTGAAAACCCGCCATGGCGGGTTTTTTTCTTTTTGTAGATTAGGAGGGAAGTTAAATCATTCTCTGGAATAAAAAGAAGCGGGTATCCTATCATTCTTGGATCAGTGTTTTACATTCTCTTTCAAATTCAATTATGTTAATATTAGAAGTTGCAACAGCAACATTGAAACTTATATTTAGAAGAATGACCATCATAGATATAAAAACATGGAAGGTGAACCCATGATTTATTTTGACAATAGTGCAACAACAAAACCATATCCCGAAGTAATCGAATCATTCATGAAGGTTACTTCGGACTATTTCGGGAACCCCTCTTCGCTTCATGGACTTGGGGTGCAATCCGAAAAACTGCTTTCCGCTGCCAGAAAGCAGATTGCTGATTTATTAAAGGTGAAGAGTTCGGAAATATATTTCACTTCCGGCGGAACGGAAGGAAATAATCTTGCCATTAAAGGGGCAGCCCACGCTCAGGGAAATCGCGGCAAACACATAATCACGACTGCGATTGAACATCCTTCTGTAGAAGACGCATGCCAATCATTGACGAGAATGGGATATGAGATCACATATCTTCCCGTTAACGAATTTGGACAAATTGATATAACCGATCTTAAGGATGCATTGAGGGAAGATACCATTTTGGTTTCCGTCATGCATGTTAATAATGAAGTTGGCTCGATACAGCCGATTGCTGAAGTGGGCAAATTGTTAAAACAATACCCAAACGTGCTCTTTCATGTCGATAATGTACAGGGAGCAGGCAAGGTTTCGTTATCATTGCGTGAAGCCAATGTGGATTTATGTACAATTTCCGGCCACAAGGTTCACGGTTTGAAGGGGACGGGCATCCTGTATGTTCGTGAAGGCGTTCGGGTCGACCCGCTTTTCCATGGTGGCAATCAGGAAACGAAAATCAGGAGCGGCACTGAAAATGTTGCGGGAATCGTCGCCCTTTCGAAGGCTTTGCGTATTAGTATGAACAATCAATTGCTGTATCATGATAAGCTTCAGCAAATCAAAACTTATTTATATAAAGGTTTGAAGGAAATGGACGGGGTGTTGGTTAACAGTCCCGAAGAGGGCGCACCCCATATTGTGAATTTTTCCGTTCCTGGTCTTAAATCCGAGGTATTGCTGCATGCACTGGAATCGGAAGGAATATATGTTTCGACGACTAGTGCCTGTTCTTCGAAAAAAAGGACGGTAAGCAAAACGGTGGACGCGATGTACCATCATTCAGCTCGTTCCGAAAGCGTCATCCGTATCAGCACTACCTATGGCAATGAAATGGAAGAAGCAAAGCAAGTTCTGGCGGCGATACAGAAAATAGTCGCTAATTTAGAAAAAATAATGAGGGTTGCTAAATGAAATTTGATCATATAATTATCCGTTATGGAGAAATCTCCACTAAAAAAAGAAACCGTAAAGGCTTTGTAGACAAAATGAAGGCACATATCCGCTGGAGTTTAAAAGATATAGAAGGCGTAGTGCTGACAGCCAACCGGGAGCGGATGTACGTTCTCCTGAACGGTGCTGACCATGTGCCGGTCATTGACCGATTGAAAGGCATTTTTGGTATACAGTCATTAAGCCCTGCAATAAAAATAGAGCGTGATCTGGAAGTGATGAAAACGGCAGCATTGTATTACCTTAATCATACCCTTGAAGAGGTAAACACGTTCAAAATCACGACAAAACGCGCCGATAAGGATTTTCCATATAATACCGATGAAATTAACAGGGCAATCGGCGGGCATTTGCTCCGAAATACAGAAGATTTAAAAGTCGATGTAAAGAACCCTGATTTGAACCTGCTAGTGGAAGTGAGACGCGAAGCCGTGTATTTGACAGGTGAAATCATCCAGGGTGCAGGCGGTCTTCCATTCGGTTCAAGCGGGAAGGCGATGCTGATGCTTTCAGGCGGGATTGATAGCCCTGTTGCAGGCTTCCTTTCGATGAAACGGGGATTGGACGTGGAGGCGATCCATTTTTACAGCCCGCCGTTCACAAGCGAGCGTTCACGTCAAAAGGTCATTGATTTGGCAGGTAAGCTGGCAGAAATTAATGGAAGCATGAAAGTGCATATCGTTCCATTTACGGAAATCCAATTATTGATTCAAAAACAAATCCCGGAAAACTACTCAATGACTACAACCCGTCGTTTAATGATGCGGGTCGCCGATCGCATCCGCGAAAAGGAAGAAGCCATGGCACTTATCACCGGTGAAAGCCTTGGGCAGGTTGCAAGCCAGACGATGAGCAGCATGTTTGCCATCAATGAGGTGACGAATACACCGATCCTGCGTCCGTTGATTACCATGGATAAGACAGAAATCATCAAAATAGCAAGAGAACTCGATACTTTTGAAATATCCAATCTGCCGTACGAGGATTGCTGTACGGTCTTTACGCCGGCAAGCCCAAAAACGAAACCGAAACGTGAAAAAGTCAATTACTATGAAAGCTTCGTCGACTTTGAATCCTTGATTGAAAAAGCGGTCTCCGAAACAGAAATAGTAACAGTTAAACCGGGTCAGACTTTCGATAAGGAAGAAGCGATGGAAGACTTATTCTAGTATCCTTTAATTACCAATAAAAATCTGCGAATGAAGCCATGTGTTTTAACACACTCTATAATCACAAGGAGGTGAAACACACATGGCAAACAACAACAGCTCAAACGAATTATTGGTACCTGGAGTTGAACAAGCTCTTCAACAAATGAAATATGAAATCGCTACAGAATTCGGCGTACAACTTGGTGCCGACACAACATCTCGCGCTAACGGTTCAGTTGGTGGAGAAATCACAAAACGCCTTGTTCAAATGGCTGAACAACAATTAGGCGGAGGTTTCAACAGATAATTTCATAAATATGGCTACAGAGAGCGGGTTTTAATACCCGCTCTCTTTACGTTTGCAGAATTAATTCGTGGACGCCGATTTAATAAATTCCTTAGTTTTACTACATATTTTTTACTGTTTTATATAATATGAAACATTATTGGAATGAAGAAAAGTGCGACACTCCTGCTAGCCGAGACCCCACCGAAAGGGAGTATGTGTAATGATTTCCACTCCAGGCACTCGCTTTCCGCGGGCGGTCCGTGAGCCTCCTCGGCGCTCGCCTGCGGGGTCTCCCTTGGCCACGCTTTTCCCGCAGGAGTCTCGTACCTTACGTTCCAATCACTGGAACTTCTTTTTTAAGAAATATTGTAGGGAAACTGGCTCCTCTTCTCCAATTCGTCTTTAGTCTGGCGGTTTTATCAATTTTCGGCAAAAGGAGTTCCGAATTGCTCTCGCCCCGAAGCAAAATTTAAAAGGTAAACTAGATTACTCTTCATAGTTTTTTTCAGTATTCCTTAAAGGGTTGAAGAGATGTGCGACACTCCTGCTAGCCGAGACCCCACCGAAAGGGAGTATGTGTAATGATTTCCACTCCAGGCACTCGCTTTCCGCGGGCGGTCCGTGAGCCTCCTCGGCGCTCGCCTGCGGGGTCTCCCTTGGCCACGCTTTTCCCGCAGGAGTCTCGTACCTTACGTTCCAACCACTGGAATTTCTTTTTTAAGAAATATTGTAGGGAAACTGGCTCCTCATCTCCAATTCGTCTTAGTCTGGCGGTTTCATCAATTTTTCGGCAAAAGGAGTTCCGAATTGCTCTCGCCCCGAACCAAAATTTTAAAGGTAAACTAGATTACCCTTCATAGTTTTTTTCAGTATTCCTTAAAGGGTTGAAGAGATGTGCGACACTCCTGCCAAATAACTGGGTAGCCGAGACCCCACAGGCGCATGCTTTGATGAGGCTTGGCAGACGGCCAGTGGAAGGGGAACGGGTTTCTGAAATAATCTGAAATGTTTTTTTGAAAAAACTGCAGGCTGGTCTCATCCCGAATTTTGTTTAAGACTAGTTAATCCTTTAAGTTTTTTCCAGTATTCCTTAAAGGGTTGAAGAGATGTGCGACACTCCTGCCGAATAACTGGCTAGCCAAGACCCCACAGACGCTTGTGTCGAGGAGGCTTGGCAGACAGTCGGCGGAAAGGGAGCGGATCTCTGAAATCAACTGGAATGTTTTCTTGAAAAAACTGCAGGCTGGTCTCATCCCGAATATGTTTAAGACTAGTTAATCCTTTAAGTTTTTTTCTGTAATCCTTTAAAGGAATGAAGAGATGTGCGACACTCCTGCCGAATAACTGGGTAGCCGAGACCCCACAGGCGCATGCTTTGATGAGCTTGGCAGACAGTCGGTGAAGAGGGATCGGGTTTCGAAAATCAGCGGAATTTTTAAAAAGAAAAACTGAAGGCAAACTCACTTTAGGAATTGTCTACAGGCTTAAGGGAGTGGATTCCTACACCCGCTCTCTTTTTTAATTTGTAAAAATAAATAGAAATTTTAGAGAAGTATCTTGTATAATGAGTAGGTACTAAGAGTTCATAATTGGAGGGGAAGAATATGAAGCGTGAAGACTTATTGGCTCCGGAACATTACAACTTAGTGAGTGAAATGGAACGTTATGCAAAAGATCCAGGTAAAGTTGCCGTACTTTGGGAGAACGAAACCGGAGATAAAAAACAACTTACATATGAGAATTTATTAAAAAGTGCAAATAAAATTGGAAATGCCTTCAAGAAAAAAGGACTGGGTAAAGGTGATACGGTCCTCATCATAATTCCCCGTTTGGTGGAAGCTTATCAAGTGTATTTAGCAGCATTGAAAATTGGCATGATTGTCATCCCTTGTTCTGAAATGCTTCGTGCGAAGGACTTGCAGTACCGAGTCAACCATGGTGATGTCAAAGGAATCATCAGTTATCATGAATATACTGACGAATTGAATGAAATAGAAGGAGCGGAAAGCCTCCTGAAGTTTTCAATCGGAAAACGAATCGAAAATTGGCTGGATTTGAATGAGCTCGCCGATGAGGAATCCGATCAGCTGACCATGGCTGACACGAAGAGTGAGGATATGGCATTCTTATCGTATACTTCCGGAACGACAGGAAATCCAAAAGGGGTCGTCCATACACATGGCTGGGCTTATGCCCATTTGAAAACGTCCGCTGCAAACTGGCTAGGAATCAGCGAAACGGACGTCGTTTGGGCAACTGCAGGCCCAGGGTGGCAAAAGTGGATCTGGAGTCCTTTCCTGGCGGTTCTGGGGACAGGAGCGACAGGCCTTGCCTATCATGGAAAGTTCGAGGCGAAAAAATATCTTCAGCTGCTTCAGGACTACAAAGTGAATGCATTATGCTGTACACCAACCGAGTATCGATTGATTGCAAAGGTGGATAACCTTGATGATTATGATTTATCCCATCTTCATAGTGCCGTATCAGCAGGAGAGCCTTTAAATCAAAAAGTGTTCGAGGTCTTTAAGAACCATTTCCAGATTGAAGTGCGTGATGGGTATGGACAGACCGAAAATACCTTGTTGGTTGGTGTAACGAAAGGCATGGAAATTAAATTGGGCTCCATGGGCAAACCGACTCCGGGCAACCATGTGGAAATCATCGATGACTCCGGTAAACCTTGTTCTCCTGGCGTAGTGGGGGATATTGCCGTACATGTCGATACACCTGCTCTTTTTAAAGAATATTTTAAAGATCCCGAGCGGACATCGCAGCAATTCCGCGGGGACTATTATATCACCGGCGATCAAGCGAAAAAGGATGAGGATGGTTATTTCTGGTTTGAGGGTCGTTCTGATGATATCATCATCAGTTCGGGATATACGATCGGACCGTTTGAAGTGGAAGATGCACTCGTTAAGCATCCATATGTTAAAGAGTGTGCCGTTATAGCAAGTCCTGATGAAATAAGGGGAAATGTGGTCAAGGCGTATGTCGTCTTGATGGATGATATCGATCCGAACAGCCAGGACTTGATCAAGACGCTTCAATCGCACGTGAAAGAATTGACTGCTCCATATAAATATCCAAGGAAAATCGAATTTTTAGAAGAGCTGCCCAAAACGACATCAGGTAAAATCAAACGGGTGGATTTACGGAAAAGGGAAGAAGCACTCCTTAACAATTGATCGAAATGCATGAACGTCAGCCTTCAAGGCTGGCGTTTTTTTATTGACAGGGACTTGGGTAAAAGCATAAATATGGGAATTCGTGTTATGAGATGGTACACTTACTGCATATCTGCACAGTAACAATCATTTAATAAGGAGTGTAAAGCCGGAATGGGAACGTTATGGTTCAATGGGTCGATTTATACGATGATTAAAGAAAATGATCAAGTGGAGGCAGTATTCACTGAAAAGGGGGTAATTGTTGATACCGGCAGCCTGGACCATTTGAAAAATGAATATGCCGGCAATATTTCCAGGGAAATCGACTTAAAAGGACAAACGATGCTGCCGGGATTAGTGGATAGTCACCTTCATTTGGTCGGACATGGTGAGAGACTGCTTCGTCTAGACCTCTCTTTGATGGATAGCAGGGAGTCGATCATGAAATCCTTGAAGGAAAAGTGCTTAAAGACCCCGGCCGGAAAGTGGATCGTTGCCGAAGGGTGGAATGAAAATGAATGGCCGAGGCCTGAATTGATATTACGGGATGAGCTTGATGCGATATCGGCAGATCATCCCATCGTATTGAAAAGGGTCTGCCGTCATGCCTTGGTGGTCAATTCCCGGGCCCTTTTGGAAGCGGATATTAAAGAAGATATAAAAGAACCTTCAGGCGGGGTGATCTGCCGTTATCCTGACGGACGTTTAAATGGATTATTTAAAGAAAGCCAGGCGCAGAACCTTATTTTAGACAGCCTTCCCGGCATTGATCAAGAGTATATCGAAAACGCACTCACAGAGGCCATAGAAGACGCATATAAGCTAGGTTTGACTGGCGGTCATACCGAGGACCTCCATTACTACAATGGCTTCATGCCGACATATCAGGCGTTTAAATCGGTAATCGAGGACCGGGAAATGGCCTTTCGCGCCAACTTGCTCGTCCATCACGAAGCGTTAGAAGAAATGCTGGCAGCAGGCGGCGGCTATCAGAAAGGTACGCGATATATCAAATTCGACAGCATGAAGATCTTTACCGACGGCTCCTTAGGCGGACGCACAGCCCTGTTGAGCGAACCTTATGTAGATCAAAAGAATACGAATGGAGTCGCGATATTCACTGAAAACGAGCTTCAGGAATGGGTGAAAAAAGCAAGGTCTGCCGGAATGCCGATTGCTGTCCATGCGATTGGCGATCTCGCTTTTGAATACGTATTGAATGCAATTGAAGCCCTCCCCCCGAAAAAGGGACAGAGGGACCGGCTCATCCATGCGCAGATTGTACGGCCGGAGCTTTTGGAGCGGGCGGCAAAGCTGCCGGTAATCTTTGATATTCAACCGGGGTTCGTTCCGTCCGATTTTCCGTGGGTGGAAGAAAAGGTATCAGCCAATCTATTGGAATCCTCCTATGCCTGGAGAACCTATTTGAACATGGGCATCATTTGTGCGGGAGGGTCGGATGCACCCATTGAACCATTAAATCCGATTTTGGGCATTCATGCCGCTGTCACAAGGATGAAAATCAACAGTGAGGACCGTACCGTATATGGTTTGTCTGAAAGGCTTTCCGTTTTCGAGGCTTTCGCATTGTATACCAAAGGGAGTGCTGCAGCAATCGGCCAGGAAAAACGCCGCGGTGTGATCAATAAAGGGTACGATGCCGATTTTACCGTGTTTAATCTGGATGTCTTTGCTGTTGCACCGGATGATCTCCTGAAAGCTGAGGCGGTCATGACGGTCATCGATGACAAAATCATGTATGATAAAAATTAACAGTTGCAAAAAAAGAAATGGAAATACAAAATTGTTAGATGGAATTAGATAAAGGAATGTAAATGGAAAGAAGGCTTGTTATGAAAGTGGATCAACAAAAAGAAGGGGCGATTTATGCAGCCCTTTCTTACATGATGTGGGGAGTTGTGCCGGTTTACTGGAAGTTCCTTCAGGGAGTCGGTGCAATAGAAATTTTAGCTCAGAGGGTATTATGGTCTTTCGTGTTCATGCTGGTTTTATTGATGTTCATGAAAAAATGGCAGGCGTTTCTAGATTATGTCAAAAACATAATGGGCAATCCGAAACTCTTTACGGCATTACTGACGGCGTCACTGCTTGTTACAGCCAATTGGGGAGTGTTCATATGGGCCGTTAACTCAGGACGGATCCTCGACACGAGCCTTGGATATTATATCAATCCGCTCGTCAGTGTACTATTGGGAGTGATAGTCTTAAAAGAAAAATTGAGCGGGGCCCAAATTATTTCATTCCTGCTTGCAGGAATCGGAGTCTTGATCCTTGGCATTCATTTCGGCACGATCCCGTGGATCTCTCTTGTTTTGGCCATGACCTTTGGATTATACGGTCTGGCAAAAAAAATGATCAAGGCCGAATCGGCAATCGGGCTGACGCTCGAAACGATGATGGTAACGCCTCTGGCCCTAGGCTACCTGATTTACTTGATGAACAGGTCGGAAATGCAATTCTTTACAGACGGGAGCACAAGCTTGCTGTTGGTGGGCGGCGGGATTGCCACGGCATTGCCTCTTTTATATTTTGCAAAAGGGGCCGAGAAGATCCCGTTATCGATGCTAGGCATTTTTCAGTATATCGCTCCGACCTTATCTTTATTGATCGGGGTATTCGTCTATCATGAAAGTTTCACCAAAGCACATCTTTTAGCCTTTTTGTTCATATGGTCAGCCTTGGCTGTTTATACACTATCCATTACGAAATGGGGGCAGGCAAGTGCCCGCAGGTTCAAAGGCAAAGGCAATATTGGTGCGTGAAAAGAAAAAAATGCTTGGGGAAATTTCTCCCCAAGCATTTTTTTATGTCGATATTCAATAAAACGGATTTATGGCATAGGCGAAATGCCAGGGTCATGAAAGGTATATCTTCGAACCTATTTCAGAAACAATACAATTGGAAAGGCTGGCAGGACTGTTATCGGGCTTGGCACGGGGGTTATTTAGTTGGAATTGTCTATAGAAGGAACTATCCAGGAAAATGATATGCGTTGTCAGAAATGCTGATATGGTGGCGAATGGCTTTCTATTGCTATTTAATTCATCGATGATTCCCTGTGCAGTGGTAATCCCGATCCCGTGGCCATAAAAGAGGTTATTCCCTAATAATATGGCATTTTCACCTTGCCATTCAGGGGTTGCCAAGTCGTGATCAGGGTTTTTGAAGTAAACGCAATCACCTGGTGAATAATCCCTTCCTTGGTGAACGATGAGAGCCATATTCCTTGGAGGGCGAAAGTCATATAAAAATAGGTCTGAAAAAAGATAGTCGAAATTCCTGGGGCCGATTAAATCCAAAATCGCCTTTAAAAAAGTGACGACCATTGCCGTCCCGCATTCGAAGGCATAAAGCCCTCCATTCATGAAAATGTCAACGAGCGCAGCATGAGGGAGAATCCCTGGCTGAAGGGTAAAGGTGCCATCCTTTGAAAGGTGCCAATAACGTTGATTGGATTGAGACTCCTCAAGTGTGGAAAAATCCGGACCGCTTTTATCCAACGCAATAGCTGCCTCTATGACTCGGTTCCTCAGCTGTATCTCGAAATTAAAATCCCCAAAGTTCCGGTATTCAAAAACGTTAGAATCTTCCGCCAAGCATTGAAGAGTTTCAAGCGATTTGGCAGAGGCTGTACCTGGTTGGATTTGACTGACATCTAACCATTTGTGATTAATCTTTATCATGACATATCCACCTTTTGCTAATAAAATTAAGGGTTTAATAAAACCAGTAAACAAAAATGTCTACACGTTATGCTCATTATATGAATGCTTGAAAAGAAATGACTATTTGGAACGTGTCCGCCGCCGTTGCAGCCAAGAATGATCGGAACGGAAAGAGGCAGAGTTATTTTGCTTTCAATGATTTTCGTTCAAAAGATATTTGAAGTGCCAGGAATACTTTTCCAATTAGAGAGAAGAAGCAAATTAGTATTCCTTTTTCCCCATGAATTGATATAATGAGAGAGAAAAGTTCATATGTGCGAGAAATGTAGGGGGGCCAGTACTGCTGGCTGAGATTGCATCCATTAGATGCTGACTCTTTGAACCTGATCTGGGTGATGCCAGCGGAGGGAACATATTATGACTGATTTTCTGTTTTGTATGTTAACGTCCGAATTCATCTTCGGGCGTTTTTTGCTTTTTTATCCAGTATTTGAATAGCCCTGGAGCCCTATTATGGTTCCGGCATATGAATCTTATAAGATGTGTAGGAGGATAATGACTTGAATAAATTCTTACCACTGTTAACTTCGTTCTTCCTTTTAGCTGGATGCGGAGCAGGCGGAACTAATGAAAAAGAAGAAGCATCTAAAAATGAAGAATTAAAGAAGGTATCGGTCGTGCTCGATTGGACACCGAATACAAACCATACAGGATTGTATGTAGCCAAGGAAAAAGGTTATTTTAAAGAACAAGGTCTTGATGTGGAAATTATCATGCCAGGTGAAGCTGGAGCTGATAAGCTTGTCGCTTCAGGGAAATCTGAATTTGGCGTGAGCTATCAAGAGGGCATAACGCAGGCCCGCGTACAGGGTGTGCCGATTGTTTCGGTAGCTGCCGTCATCCAGCATAATACTTCGGGATTCGCTTCCCCTGAGGCTAAGGACATTAAGACTCCCAAGGATTTTGAAGGGAAAACGTATGGTGGCTGGGGATCTCCGGTTGAAAAGGCCATTATTGATTCACTCATGAAAAAGGAAAATGCGGATGTAAATGAAGTGGACATAGTCAATACAGGAGACATGGATTTTTTCACTTCGGTTAAAAGGGATATAGATTTTGCCTGGATTTATTATGGTTGGACAGGCATTGAGGCTGAGTTACGAAATGAAAAGCTTAATATGGTGTACTTAACCGAATACTCTGATAAGCTTGATTACTATACGCCTGTTTTGACTACAAATGAAAAGATGATAAAAGAAGATCCCGAGACTGTTAAAGCATTCGTTCATGCAGCTTCGAAAGGGTACCAGTTTGCGATTAAGAATCCTGATGATGCAGCAGATATGTTAATTGAGTCTGCACCGGATCTTGATCCAAAACTAGTGAAGAAAAGCCAGGAGTGGCTTGCAGCCAAGTATCAGGATGATGCTCCGCGATGGGGTGAACAAAAGCTTGAAATTTGGAAGAATTACAGTGAGTGGATGACTGAAAATAAGCTTCTTGAAGGTGATTTCGATCCTGAAAAGGCATTTACCAATGAATTTTTACCAAAATAGGAGGAAATACAATGGCCAATTCATTAATTAGTATACAAATTATTCCTAAAGGGGAAAATGTCATCCCTATGGTCGATGAAGCAATCAAGATCATTGAAGAATCAGGTGTCAAGTATGAGGTTCACCCGCTTGAAACGACAATGGAGGGGGAGCTTTCCGAGCTTTTTGCCGTGATAGAAAAAATGAATGTAAGAATGATTGAAATAGGATCGCCGAATGTCATTTCCCAAGTGAAAATATTATATCAGCCAAGCGGGATTACGATGGATACGTTAACGGAGAAATATCGGGCATGATCGGAAGGGGAATTTGGAAGAAGGGGGCTCCCTTCTTTCTTTTATTATTGTTGCTGATTGTATGGGAGTCAGTGACAGTCTTATTGAAAGTTGAAGAATGGCTGCTTCCCGCTCCATCGGCCATTTTCATTGAAGGAATAGAGTCGTCCCGCAATCTTTACGGACACCTTATATCCACAACCGAGCTTGCGTTGTCAGGTTTTTTTATTGGAAGCTGCATCGGCTTATTGATCGCGGCAATCCTACACCTATTTCCAGGTGTGAAGGACGCGGTTTATCCTCTGCTCATACTATCACAAAATATACCTATCATTGTTTTGGCGCCGCTTTTGGTGATCTGGTTTGGCTTTGGCATGCTGCCTAAGTTAATCGTGATTTCACTTGTATGTTTTTTTCCGGTTGCGGTCGCATCATTGGATGGTTTTCGCCAGACACCATACGAGCTTAAGCATTATTTCAAGATGATGGGAGCGGGGGAAAACCAGTTATTTTGGAAGCTGGAACTTCCTCACTCGATCCCGTTCATTTTCTCCGGCCTGAAAATTTCGGCTACCTATAGTGTAATGGGTGCGGTTATTTCGGAATGGCTTGGGGCAAAATCGGGGATTGGTGTTTATATGACTCTCGCCTCTTCAGCGTTCAGGACAGATCGGGTGTTTGTAGCCATTTTCATCATTATGGGAATGAGCCTGATTTTTTTTGGAATCATCACTTTCCTGGAGAAATACTTGGTTTCTTGGAAGAGAAAGGAGGGCGAAAAGGGTGAAGCTGGAAATTAAAGACGTCTCCTATTCTTTCGATGGTAAGCAGAATATATTGGAGAATATGAATTTCCATGTGAATGATGGGGAATTCGTCACGATCCTTGGGCCATCGGGAAGCGGTAAAAGTACATTGTTTCACTTGATCGGCGGGATTTTGAAGCCTGATCATGGCATCATTTCATTGGATGGTAAAAAGATAAATGGCTTAAAGGGACATATCAGCTATATGCCTCAGCAGCCTTCCCTTTTACCTTGGAGAACGGTATTGGAAAATGTTTTGCTTGGAAGTGAACTTGCTGGGACCAGAGATAAAGAAAAGGCAAAAAACCTTTTGATGAAAGCTGGTTTAGAAGAATACGATAAAGCATATCCCCATGAATTATCTGGAGGCATGAAGCAAAGGGCCGCATTCATTCGGAGTATCTTAAGTCCACAGGACTTGATGTGCCTGGACGAACCCTTTTCTGCCTTGGATGAACTGACAAGATTGCAAATGCAACAATGGCTGTTGTCGGTTTGGGAAGAAAATCGGAGGTCGGTGCTTTTTGTCACTCACAGCATAGATGAAGCGGTTTTCCTATCAGATAGAATTTATGTGTTATCAGCAAAACCGGCTGCTGTCATCAAAGAAGTGAAAGTTCCATTTTCAAGACCAAGAAGAGAAGAACAGCTTCTTAGTGATGAATTTATTCATTTGAAGAGAGAATTATATGCAGCACTCAAGCCAACTTTCACTACTTAAGTAAGGAGGCGGTACCATTTGAGAATCATCGACAGCCATATCCATTTGGATAAGTATGATATTGTTAAGCGAAAGCAGATCCTGAAAGACATGGAAAAGGTTCAGTTGGAATCCTTGCTGACTGTTTCCATGAATTTGGCTTCTTCGATAAACAATTATCAGCTTTCACTTAAAGATTCACGAATTAAGCCTGCCTTTGGTTTTCATCCAGAGCAGCCCCTCCCGAGTGATGAAGAAGTGTATGAATTATTGAGCTGGATGCGGGAACATCGTCACGATATGGTTGCCATAGGCGAGGTTGGGCTGCCCTATTACTTAAGGCAGGAAAACCCCAATATTGATAACACAGCATATATAGTGATACTGGAGAGGTTCCTGACCTTAGCTAAAGAGATTGAAAAGCCGGTTATCCTTCATGCCGTTCATGACGATGCACCTATCGTTTGCGACCTTTTGGATAAGCATCAAATTACAAGGGCACACTTTCATTGGTTTAAAGGCGATATCCGGACAGTTGAAAGAATGGCCGAAAAGGGCTACCGCATTTCGATTACACCTGATGTTTGTTATGAGAGGGAAATACAGGAATTAGTTTCGACCTATCCACTTAAGCTGATGATGATAGAAACGGATGGACCATGGCCGTTTGAAGGGGTTTTCAATGGGGAATGGACCCATCCCGGCATGATGCATGAAAGTGTGCGTCAAATTGCTTCGATTAAAGGATTGCCGATTGAGGATGTCTATGAAGCCCTTTATCAAAATACGAAAGATTTTTATCATATATAAAGGTACCGGTTATCATATCCGGTACCTTTTTTCGTTTGGCTCTTTTCGTAAAGATTGTTGTTTTTAAAACGAAACTATTTAAGGTTGATTGGAGCGGAAGAGCGAGACTCCTGCGGGAGCAGCGGGACAGGTGAGACCCCACAGGCGTTTACGCCGAGGAGGCTCACCGCCCGCACCAAGGAAAGCGAGCATCTGGAGGGGAAATCAACCACAACTCACTACTGGTAAATAGCAACAAATTATGTGAAAACAGCCTTTCGTTTAAAGAAAGGTCCTTTTAACCTTTTCCCAAAAGGAATTGTCTTTTAGCTTAACGGTCTTGATGACCTTACCGCTTAACCGGACCTTTACCTTTTCGACATGATTGATGCTTAACGCTTCATTGTCCATTCCGACGATCGGATAGCTTGGTCCGTTTTGTTCAAGGTGGACGGTCAACGTCTTAGCACCGCTTAAGATGAATGAGGAGCCTAGGGTCCGATAGGTATTATTATTGACGGAAGCAAGCTCGCTCACTTGGAAGCAAGGGAGAAGGGGATCGACAACGGCCCCATTGACCGATTTATTATAGGCGGTGCTTCCGGTCGGAGTCGCAATGATGATCCCGTCCCCGCGAAAAGTTTCAAAATGAAGTTGATCAATGAAAATATCCATGATGAACGTTTTGGTGATCGAAGAGCGGATACTGAGTTCATTAAGGGCATAGAAGGAGGGCTGATCGTCCAATTGGATAGAGATGGTTGGATATTTACGCACCTCGATTTGCTCCCTTGTCATGGCTTCAATCATTTTATCACTGTCTTCCAAGTGGAAATCGCAATACATATTCAAGTTACCTGTCGTGGAAATGCCCGCATATAAACAGTCATCCCTGAACCCGGTTTTACGGGCTGCCTGCAGGAATGTGCCGTCATCACCGATGCTTACGATGATGTTCGCTTTTGTGAAATCCTGGATGACTTCATACGAATGTTGCTTCGCCAAGTCTGATAAGTATTCAACCTTGCTGAGCATCTCTTCATTCGGTGCATGGAAAAAATAAATATTCCTTCGAGTATCCATCGTATCCCCCCTAGTATGTATGGTGATGAAAGGGCTTTCTAAACCCTGTTTACAATAAATGCAATTTGTGCAAAATGGACCAATGCATTTCCAATTTGAGGATTTTTTGCTACAATTTTATATGTCTTAGTTTATCATGGAATGAAACATTTTTGGTATTAGTTCGTATGGTAAGAAGGATACATATATTTAAGGGGGAAAACAGATGAATGGAAAGCGTTGGGCTGCACTTGGAATCGCAGCCGTTTTATTTTTTGTATCTATTGCTGTAGGGGCGGCCACTACACTATTTACAGCGGATACGGAAAATATCATTGATGAATTATTTGCTTCCGAAAGTGCATTTTACGAGGAAGTCATAGAAGGCGATGATTACACTAATGTTATTGCCGTATTTGATGTAGAGGGCACGATTCAAGATACAGGAGAAGCCTCATTACTTAGTTCAGCAACATATAATCACCGTGCCTTCATGGATAAGCTGAAGATGGCAGAGGAAAATGATGATATCAAAGGGATTATCCTTCGAGTAAATTCTCCAGGCGGCGGTGTTGTCGAAAGTGCAGAGATTCATGAAAAGATCCTTGATATCAAGAAAGTGAAAAAACCTGTTTATGTATCAATGGGGTCTATGGCTGCTTCAGGCGGATATTATATTTCTGCACCAGCCGACAAGATTTATGCCAGCCCAGAAACGATGACGGGTTCACTTGGAGTCATCATGCATGGGTATAATTACGAGAAGCTGGCCAAGAAGTATGGTGTCGAGTTCGAAACCATCAAAAGCGGACCACACAAAGATATTATGAGTCCAACCCGGGAAATGACTGGGGAAGAACGTGAAATACTGCAGAATATGATTAATAATTCTTATGATCAATTTGTAAAAGTCATTGCTGACGGACGCGGAATGACAGAGAAGGAAGTAAGGGAAATTGCCGATGGACGCATTTATGATGGACGTCAGGCTAAAGAAAACCATCTAATCGATGATTTCGGCCATTTGGATGATGTAATTGCCGCAATGAAAACGGTTATCGGTAAAAAGGATGCTCAAGTTATCCGTTATACAGATGAGGCAGGTTTCGGTTCATTATTCAGTATGGGTGCTCAAAAAATGTTGGGAAATGATGTGGAAACGGCAGTCTTGACAAAAATCCTTTCCTCTTCAAATTCTCCACGCTTAATGTATTTGTATGCGGAATAGGGGGGCTGAAGGATGACGGAAAGAAATGAAAACAATGAACAAATCGCTTCATCCAATCTAATGGCAGATCAAGAGGTTCCCGTTCAGCAGGAATTTACATCAGCCAAAAAGGCTGTGGGTGATGATGAAGTCAAAAAAGTGCATTTTGCTGGTTTTTGGATGAGGTTTTGGGCCTATTTAGCCGATCTATTGGTTATCGGAAGCTTGAATCGGATTTTGATTCATCCCATCTTTAAATTTTATGAAGGAACTGATGACCTCTGGTTCTCCGCAGAGGGCTTCTTAACGGGGATCGTATTTTTCTTATACTTTGTATTGATGACCAAATTCTTGAATCAAACCCTTGGCAAGATGATTTTTGGACTGAAAGTGGTTGCCTTGAAGGAAGAGAAAAAGACCATTTCATGGAGCACGATATTGTTCAGGGAGCTGATTGGCCGCTATATTTCAAAAGTAACCTGGATTGGCTATCTCTTGGCAGGCCTATTACCGAAGAAACAGGCTTTGCATGATGTCTTTGCAGACACGGGCGTTGTGTTGATCAGAAGATGATTTCTTCCATTCATAAATCTGTAAGAGCGTGATTTTCGCTTTTGCAGGTTTATTTTTTTTTGTATATGCCGATAATGATAGGCTGAAGGGGTGTAGGTGCATGAAGTGGCTTTTGATGATTATGGGTATCCTCATTTTGGTGCTGCTTATTGTTATTTTTACTAAAGTAAGAGTGTCCATCGACTACAAGCGTGTCCAAGCGAATGACCTAATACATATTAAATTATCAGCTTGGTATGGGCTTTTTCACTATACATTCAAGGTTCCGGTCATAAAAATGGAAGATGACTCGGGAACTGCAGTAGTAAAGAAAGAGCAAGAAATGAACGGAAAAACAAATAAGGAAGAAAAGAAAAAAATCACAGCCGAAGATTTGCGGGACGGATTCGCAGACATTCTGGAAACGCTTCAGCATATAATCGGATTCCATAAGATCGTCCGTAAATTCGCTGGGAATATCCAAGTCAAAAAATTTACCTGGCATAGTAAGGTCGGTACTAAAAACGCTGCACACACCGGTGTTTTAACTGGTGCATGCTGGGCACTTAAAGGTTCAATCATCGGTTTGCTGACAACCTATTTCAACTTTCGGATCATGCCCTCCTATTCCATTACACCCGACTTTCAGAGATGGCAGGCAAATACATCGATTTCCTGCATATTACAATTCAGAATCGGGCAGGCTATGGTGACTGGAATAAAACTGCTTCGTTATTGGAAAGGCGGAAAGCCGCATTTCAAGTCGAGTAAATTAGCGAAGCTATCAGGTGATTCCAATAAACAATCGTTATAGAGTGGAGGGAATTTAAATGTCAGATCATCCGATCCAAGGTTTAATGAAAGAAGCGATGGAAAATCTTAAAGAAATGGTCGATGTGAACACGATCATTGGGGATCCGGTAGAAACTCCGGATGGAAGTGTCATTTTAACTGTATCCAAAGTGGGGTTTGGTTTTGCAGCCGGTGGCAGCGAATTTGTGATGGATGGAAACCATCAAGGACAACAAGGCGGTTCCAAGCAGCCTTTTGGCGGCGGTAGCGGCGGTGGGGTCTCCATAACACCAATTGCCTTTTTGATTGTCGGTTCCCATGGAGTGAAAATGATTCATCTCGATGAAGGGACGCACCTTCTAGAAAAAATGATGGATTTAGCTCCTCAAGTCGTCGATAAGATTCAGTCCATGCTATCCAAGAAAGACAATTATCAAAAGCAAGGCAATAATCAAAACCAAGGAAATAATAAATACCAAGGCGGCAGTCAACCAGCTGTAAACAGGTACCAAGAACCTAAACAGGATATAGACTTCTAATTGCGACTCGGCATCCGCCGAGTTTTTCTTTTTTGCTGCAGTTCTTCCTTTGCACCGAAAAAAGCTCGGATGGCGAACTTGTGCATGCATCATTCACATTTCCTGATTCAATTAATTGCAAAATTCCGGCAAAACAAATATTATTATGCTTGTACATATAGCAGAAAAGGGAGGAATTATTAATGGCTTCAGTTACATTTAAGAACAACCCGATCACTTTAGTGGGACAAGAACTAAAAGTTGGGGACAAAGCACCTGATTTTACAGTATTGGCTAATGACTTATCACCGGTTACTTTAAGCGACTCCAAAGGTTCTGTCCGCATTATCAGCGTTGTTCCATCCGTGGATACAGGCGTATGTGATGCACAAACACGTAAATTCAACGAAGAAGCGGCAAAATTGGATAATGTGAAAGTACTGACAATCAGTAACGACCTTCCTTTCGCGCAAAAACGCTGGTGTGCTGCCAGCGGCTTGGACAATGTTCAAGTTCTTTCCGATCACCGTGACCTTTCATTCGGTGAAGCATATGGTGTCGTCATGCAAGAACTTCGTCTATTGGCTCGCTCTGTATTCGTTGTGAACAGCTCTGATGAAATCACATATGTAGAATATGTGAGTGAAGGTACGAACCATCCAAATTACGAAGGTGCAATCGAAGCGGCGAAAGCGGCAAAATAAGATGCGAATTTAAGAAACCGGGCACAATGTGCCCGGTTTTTTGTTATAATGTTGATTTTCTTGTTGATAAACACCTTGTCGTTGAAGTGGACAGGTCCTTTTTAGGATTTAATGTTCATTGGAAAGTTGTGTCGATCGATACATTTCATTTCAATTGAAGGGTATCATTTATTATATCTGGATTCAGTTAAGGCTCGAAAGTCGGACCATTTTGTGGTAAAACAACCTTGCCAGACCATTCCTGACCATTAGGTGTTCCAACTCTTATGTCAATTTCATTAGGCCACGATGGCATTTGTCTTGGTCCTGGGAAAAACCCCGCTTGTTGCCCTGCTCGAAAACCTTCTCGATATCCTTGTCGATACCCTTGACGAAATCCTTGACGAAAACCTTGTTGAAACCCCTGCTGTTGCCTGTTAAATTCATCTGTTGACTGAATATCATGTTGCTGATTTATCGGATTAACCTGCCCATGATAGTTTTGATATTGATTATCCATATATAATCACCACCTCATGCATGGTATTCTGTTTGGGCCTTCATTGAGCCTATCCAAGTAATAAAAAATTACAGGGCAACAAAACAACCCGTTTTAGACAAAAGGTTTTCTATCTGAATTTCAAAACAAAGTTGAATGGAACGTAAGGTACGAGACTCCTGCGGGAAAAGCGTGTCCAGGGGAGACCCCGCAGGCGAAGGCCGAGGGCAGAACACGTGGAAAGCGAGTGCCTGGAGCGGAAATCAAGTCCCCCAATAACATTTCATGGTTCGGGGTGTGACCAGTCCTAGCCACTTGTTAGACAAAAGGTTTTCTATCTGAATTTCAAAACAAAGTTGAATGGAACGTAAGGAACGAGACTCCTGCGGGAAAAGCGTGTCCAGGGAGCCCCCGCAGAAAGCGAGTGCCTGAAGTGAAAATCAACGTCCAAATTTTACAAGGGAGTGGGCGCGAGAGATTCCTTATCAAACGGAAAACGGTAAGTTAAATAATCGAAGAATGATGAGCAGGACGTACTGCTTGTATCTCTTTCTTCTTACCTTTAAAATAGGGACAGAAGCAAACAGGAGGAATTAATAAGTGAAGTCTACCCCAGTTGAACAATTATTTTATGAATTTGATGAAACAGCTCAAATATTGCAAAGTGAACTATCATGTACGTATCTGGATGCCTTGGGCGAAACGGGCGAGAATTTCTTCCAAGGGAAAGTCCTGCAGGATGAAATCAGTGAAGTATCGAAGAAAAGGTTAGCGAAGCATTATGCAGATTTTTCACCAGAGAAATATGAGAAGGAAGCAATCCGCAAAGCGTATCAGCTTGCCATTTTAAAAGGCATGCAGCAGAGTGTTCAGCCGAATCATCATATGACTCCTGATGCAGTCGGCATGTTCGTCAGCTATTTAGTAGGTAAATTCACCAAGGACCAAAAAGAGATAGTCATGCTCGATCCAGCCATTGGGACGGGGAACTTACTATTTGCGATCATGAATCAACTTACTGATAAGAACATCGCTTCATATGGTGTCGAGATTGATGAAACCTTGATCAGGCTTGCTTATGCTGGTGCCAACCTGCAAGAACATCCACTGGAATTTTTCAATCAGGACAGCTTGGAGCCACTTTTCATCGATCCTTCAGATGTTGTTGTCAGTGATTTGCCGATTGGTTATTACCCGAATGATGTGCGTGCAGCTGAATATGAATTGAAGGCCGACAAGGGACATTCGTATGCACATCATTTGTTTATTGAACAAGGTGTTAAACACGCGAAGGATGGCGGACACCTATTCTTCATTGTCCCGAATAACCTGTTCGTCTCGGAGGAAGCTCCGAAACTCAATGATTTCTTGAAGAAGCATACACATATCCAAGGGATGGTGCAACTGCCGCTTTCCATGTTCAAGAATGAATCGGCTGCCAAAAGCATCCTGATCCTTCAAAAGAAAAAAGAGGGGATCGAAGCTCCGAAGAAGGCATTGCTTGTACAACTTCCGAAGTTGTCGGATTTCGAAGCGACAAGGTCTGTCATGCAACAGATGGATGATTGGTTTAAAGAGGAAAAATAATCAATGAAAGCTGATGCCGCAGGCATTGGCTTTCATTTTTTTTTTGAAGGAATGATTATTGCAATTCTTCGTTATCATTTGGTTGTAATCGCATGCCATGATAAGATTGTACTATACACTGCACGTTTCATTGAGATGAACATGGAAGAACTAACTTAGAGTAAAGGAGCAGGAGCGATGTCAAAAGTCATGGCTATTAATGCGGGCAGCTCTTCATTGAAGTTTCAGCTTTTTGAGATGCCTAGTGAAAAAGTAATTACAAAAGGTATTGTAGAAAGAATCGGCTTGAAAAATTCCGCATTCACTTTAAGCGTCGAAGGCGAAAATGTTTCTGAAACGGTGGATATACCCAATCATGAAGTGGCTGTAGGGCTTTTATTGAAAAAGCTCATTGACCATCGCATCATTGACTCCTTTGAAGAGATAGATGGCGTAGGGCATCGGGTGGTGCATGGCGGCGAGGTATTCAGTGACTCGGTCTTGATCACGGAGGATGTAATAGAGGAAATCGAAAAGCTTTCCGAGTTGGCGCCCCTTCATAATCCAGCCAATATCACCGGAATCCAAGCCTTCAGGCGAATACTTGATGATGTGCCAGCGGTTGCGGTATTCGATACGGCCTTCCATCAAACGATGGCAGGAGGTTCCTATTTGTACAGCTTACCTCTTGAATATTATGAAAAGTACGGAATTAGGAAGTATGGGTTTCATGGTACTTCACATAAATATGTATCGCAGCGTGCTGCCGAAATGATTGGCCGCCCAATTGAACAGCTTCGATTGATATCCTGCCATTTAGGGAATGGTGCAAGCATTACGGCCATAAAGGGAGGCAAATCGATTGATACATCAATGGGGTTTACTCCCTTGGCCGGTGTTACCATGGGAACGCGGTCAGGGAACATCGACCCTGCACTGATTCCTTATATCATGGAGAAGACGGGAAAAACTGCAGATGAAGTGCTGGATGTCCTGAATAAGGAAAGCGGCATGCTAGCCCTTTCCGGATTTTCCAGCGACCTGCGCGATATTCAAGTTGAAGCGGATAAAGGAAATGAGCGGGCTGAACTCGCACTTAAAGTATTTGCAGATCGGATTCACAAGTACATTGGCTCCTATTCAGCTAAAATGGGAGGTGTGGACGGCATCATTTTTACAGCGGGCATCGGTGAAAACAGTCAAAAGATTAGAGGGCGTATCTTGGAGGGACTTGAATTCATGGGGGTATATTGGGATAAGGATCTCAATCATACCAAGGGTAAGGAAGCGTTCATCAATACACCTTATTCCCCTGTCAAAGTCATGGTCATCCCAACCAATGAAGAAATCATGATTGTCAGGGATACCGTGAAAATAGCTTTGAAAGAAACCTGGAAAGCATGACTTCCTGTTTTTTTTATAATGATCTCCTTATCTCTTTGGTAAGGGGGTCTTTCCAGTGAATGAAGTTTATCAATTTTCACCAGCGGAATTCGACTTCTCATTGATTTTATATACTGGCAATCCATACCCTTGAACGCTGGATCGCCATCATCCATTCTCAGAAATGCATCTTTCTATGGTATACTTAAGGGAGAATCCACCAATTCTGTACATAGGAGGCTTGATGCATGGAATTCACGAACCGGGAAATGAAAGTTTGGAATGAAATTAGTGAATGGCAGGAAAAACTCTATCAATATGAGCCAACGGATCTTGCTGCATTGTATGATAAATGGTTGGAGCAGGGGTTTGCCCTGCTACCGGAAAACGTACAACAACAGTTTTTTGAAAAGCTTGATACTTGGCTTTTTCATTTGCATGCCATGGTTCAGAGCTCACAAGTTCAAATAGATGCAAGAGAGCGGATTTTAGCATCTGCGCGCGTGTTTAATGAAGAAATCGAAACGTTGAGTGATTTGAATCACTTATCGATCGACCAGTTGAATTACATAGCCAATCAGCATATTGCTAAGCATCGCTTATATTCTTTTGCACAAGGCGGGATGAGCGGATCAGGAGGCCTGCTTTTGCTGGGGAGCGATATTCCGGCCATGACCGTCATCAATGTCAGGATCGTACAGCTGATTGCGATGTCTTATGGTGTCGAGGTGAATACACCGTTTGAAATGATGCTGGCCCTTAAGGTATTCAATGCAGGAGCGATGCCAAAGAGGCTCCAAGGAATAGCCTGGGAAGAATTGATCCGTGAGGTACAGACAGCAGAAGATGACTATTTTTATTTAGGAATCGAAGAATTGACAAACCCTACATGGATGGAACAGCCGCTCAAACAGCTGTTGAAAGCATTATCCATTGCCGTTTTCCGCAAAAAACTGGTTCGGGGCATACCGTTCATCAGCATGGCCATCGGGGCTGGATCCAATTATCAAATGACCCGGAATGTCAGTGAATTTGCCCAGAAGTTCTATCAATATCGTTATTTACTGGAAAAGAAGGCTGATGGAGAATGAGTGTCAAGAATCATAAAAAAGCCGTCACGGAGGCAGTTCGCTGCATGGTGATAACCGTCAGCGATACGCGCGATGAAGTAACGGATAAAAGCGGGGCACTGATGAAGGAATTATTGAAATCGAGTGGTCATGAAGTGACGGAATATGTAATCGTTAAGGATGAGCGGAAGGCGATTCAGGATGCGGTCACTTTTGGCAGTCAAAGCAGCATGGTTGATGTCATATTAACAAATGGGGGCACTGGCATCGCCAAAAGGGATGTAACGATCGAGGCGGTCAAAGAATTGATGACCAAGGAAATACCCGGTTTTGGCGAGATATTCCGTATGCTCAGCTATCAAGAGGACATCGGGACGGCTGCCATTCTATCCAGGGCAATTGCCGGAGTCGTGAACAACAAAGCGGTTTTTTCCACCCCAGGCTCATCAGGGGCGGTTCGGCTTGCAATGAATAAATTGATTCTTCCGGAATTGGGACATGTCGTCGGTGAACTTCGCAAGGATTTATAAGAGGGATGCAAAAAAAGCCACAGTTTTAAACTGTGGCTTTTTTTGCATGGAATAGGCCTTAATTATGCATCTTTTCCGTCACGGCTTGATTGGCACGATACCAAAGCCATAAATCATTGATGATGGAAGCAAGTTCCGCAATTTCGGAATTGAGATGGCATGATTTGGCGAAATTACTCTCATCGGAGAGCCGAAACTGCTTTCGGTTTATCGTGGATTCCAGTTCCTTGATGCGGTCCGGAATGCTTCCCCTGATATTCTCCCAATGTACGAGTATTTGCTGCTGCTCGCCTTTTGTATATTCATCCCACTCCAAATTCAAATCAGGAATGGAGATGCCGAGCCTTTCATCATAGATAAATAGTTCTCTCATATGCCCTCCGCTTTTCGATTTATCATACTCCTAGTTTACTATATTCTCGCGGAAGCATCCAATGTGTAAATTCCCTGAAAATAATAGGGGATTATTTAGCGAAATCTTTAAAATACCCCTTGTATTTCATTAATAAAGATGATAAAGTACTAATCATAGAATGAATAAAAATAACAAACGATGAATTTTTATTCACACGAAAGGACGATGGAAATGGAAAATCAAAAAGTTGTTTTAGCATATTCCGGAGGTTTGGATACTTCCGTTGCAATTAAATGGTTACAAGATCAAGGGTACGAAGTTGTGGCATGCTGCTTGGATGTCGGAGAAGGAAAAGATTTGGATTTCATTAAGGAAAAAGCGATCACTGTTGGTGCGGTAAGTTCCTATGTCATTGATGCGAAGGACGAATTCGCTGATGAATTCGCATTGACGGCTCTTCAGGCACATACTTTGTATGAAGGGAAATATCCATTGGTATCAGCTTTATCACGTCCGCTGATCGCGAAGAAATTAGTGGAAGTGGCTGAAGCGGAAAACGCGGTTGCCGTTGCGCACGGTTGTACGGGAAAAGGAAATGACCAAGTGCGTTTCGAAGTATCAATCTCCGCATTGAACCCTAATTTGCAAGTTCTTGCACCTGTTCGTGACTGGAAATGGTCTCGTGAAGAGGAGATTGAATATGCAGCGAAAAATGGCATTCCCGTTCCGATTGGCATGGCGAGCCCGTTCTCGATTGACCAAAACCTTTGGGGAAGAAGTAACGAATGCGGAATCCTGGAAGATCCTTGGGCAGCTCCGCCGGAAGAGGCCTATGATTTGACTACAAGCCTTGAATGTACGCCAGATACTGCCGATATCATTGAAATTGGTTTTGAACAAGGTGTGCCGGTTACATTGAATGATAAAAACTATAAATTGGCTGACCTGATCGTCGAGTTGAATCAAATTGCCGGCAAACACGGAGTTGGACGTATCGATCACGTTGAAAATAGATTAGTAGGGATCAAATCACGTGAAGTCTATGAAGCTCCTGGTGCGATGACATTGATAGCTGCCCACAAAGAACTTGAAGATATTACGCTTGTTAAAGAACTGGCTCACTTCAAACCGGTGATCGAGAAGAAAATGACTGAATTGATTTATGAGGGACTTTGGTTCTCTCCGCTTCAAAAAGCTTTGGCTGCATTCCTGAAAGAAACACAAGTGAATGTAACGGGTACGGTACGTGTGAAACTATTCAAAGGTCATGCGATTGTTGAAGGAAGAAAATCCGAGTACTCCCTATATGACGAAAAATTGGCTACCTATACAAAAGCGGACGAATTCGATCATGATGCAGCAGTTGGATTCATTAAGCTATGGGGACTTCCAACGAAAGTGAACAGCATGGTCAATAGCAAGAAGGTGACAGTGTGAGCAGCAAGCTTTGGGGAGGAAGATTTACGAAATCTGCCGAAGAATGGGTAGATGAGTTCGGAGCTTCCATTTCCTTTGACCAGGAACTTGTCCTTGAAGATATTCAAGGCAGTTTAGCTCATGTAACCATGTTAAAGCAATGCAGCATTTTACCTGAAGAAGATGCGGATCAGATCATTGCGGGTCTGAAAAGTTTACAGGAAAAAGCTGAGAAGGGTGAATTGACTTTTAAGGTTGAGATGGAAGATATCCACCTCAACCTGGAAAGTATGCTAATAAGCGAAATCGGTCCAGTTGGCGGAAAGCTTCATACAGGAAGAAGCCGTAATGACCAAGTTGCAACCGACCTTCATCTGTATATGCGGAACCAAACGAAAGTGATTCTGGAACTCATCAATGATTTGCAAATAGCGATTTTGGGACAATCCAAGAAAAATGTGGAAACACTGATTCCAGGTTATACACATTTACAGCGTGCACAGCCCATTTCGTTTGCCCACCATTTAATGGCCTATTTTTGGATGCTTGAGCGTGACAAGCAGCGCTTCACCGAGAGTTTCAAAAGAATCAACATTTCTCCATTGGGTGCTGGGGCATTAGCTGGGACGACTTTCCCGATTGACCGTGCCCTCAGTGCGGAGCTATTGGGGTTTGAGGGAATATACGAAAACAGCCTTGATGCGGTAAGTGATCGTGATTTTGCCATTGAATTCATGAGCAACAGCGCGACAATGATGATGCATTTATCCCGTTTCAGCGAAGAAATCATTCTCTGGTCAAGCCAGGAATTCCAATTCATTGAATTGGATGATGCGTTTTCCACTGGAAGCAGCATCATGCCGCAAAAGAAAAACCCTGATATGGCGGAATTGATCCGTGGTAAAACAGGACGGGTTTATGGGAACCTAACGGGGTTATTGACTGTTTTGAAAGGACTGCCGCTTGCTTATAACAAAGATATGCAAGAAGATAAAGAAGGCGTTTTTGATACGGTTAAGACCATTGTTGGTTCACTTAAAATATTTGCCGGCATGATTTCAACGATGAAAGTGAAAACGGACGTAATGGAAAAAGCAACAAAAAATGACTTCTCGAATGCGACGGAATTAGCTGATTACCTGGCTTCAAAGGGAATGCCTTTCCGTGAGGCGCACGAAGTGGTCGGGAAGCTCGTATTGTTCTGTGTCCAGAATGGCTGCTATTTAGTCGACCTGAGCATTGAACAATTCCAGGAAGCTTCCGAGTTGTTTGATCAGGATATTTATGATGCATTAAATCCTTATGAGGCAGTTAAACGCCGTAACAGTGCGGGCGGTACAGGTTTTGCCCAAGTCCTGCTAGCGATTGAAAAAGCGGAAAAACTGGTAAGTGAATAACAGGAAAAAGCTCGTTCACCAATTTGGCGAACGAGCTTTTTATCATTTTCTCTTATTGATTCGTACGCACGACCATTACATCACAGTTTGAATGGCGAACGATGCCTTCCGACACGCTGCCGATAAGGAAACGTTCGACTGCATTAAGGCCTGTTGCACCGCAGACAATTAAATCGATCGAATGCTTTTTCGCTAAATCCCTTGGAATTTGAACTTTAGGAGAACCATAGGCAACTTCTGTTTGGACCTTTGTAATCCCGGAGGCAATGGCTTCCGTTTTATACTTGTCCAATAGCTCATTGGCAAAGGTTTCAGAGTGATCACGGATAGTCATATCATAAGCTTCGACAGTAGGGAAATTCCTTGTATCCACGATGTGTGTGAGCACAAGGGTAGCATCACTGAGTTTTGCTAAGTAGATGGCCTTTTTTAAGGCCCACTCTGCTTCTTCCGAGCCGTCCACTGCTACAAGAATATTTTTATAATCTATACTATTCAAGTGAATCTCCTCCTTCTATTTCATTCCTATTATACAATGATTTACCTTATGGATCTGATTTCAATTGTAACAAATTAGCGAATGTTTATGCCAATAATCTGGAAATTGTATGATTCCAACCTTATTATGATGTGATGAATCATTGCATGACGAATCTCTATTCTTTTTACCTTATTTGTTTATTTATGGTAACCTCTAATGTGAGAGGGGAGTTTTTTTCTTTGAGTGTTTCAAAAATAGTAAACTATGCATTATATTTATACGTGCTTTTGTATGCTTTGATCTATTACATTTTTATTTCTTACATCAATTTTGTACATGCTACGATCAATTTAATGAGTATATCAGCACTGCTGCTTCCATTTATTCTATTACTATTTTTTCAAAGGATTTCATGGAAATATACCAATAAGCATAATAAAAGGAAACCCAAAATTAGATTTATAGTCATATCAAGCCTTGGCTTTGCCCTTCTGGTTTTTTGTGTGGTTATGTTAGGGGTAAATGAATCTGAATCAAGGTTCACCACTGAAAGATGGTTAAATGATGTTGAAGGAAGAGTCTACCTGGTAGATGACTTAATCAATGAACATGAATTGATAGGCATGACAAAAGATGAAGTGTTCACGCTTTTAGGGTCTCCAACAGAAACGGAATATTTTAAAGAGGAAGATCATGTTGTTTATTATCTCGGTGACGAGAGGGGAATCATAAGAATAGATAGTGAATGGCTGGTCATTTGGTTTGACGGCAGTGATAAAGCAATGAAGTATGAACTGCGGACCGATTAGTTGATATGTTGGATAAATACCCCCGCCTTAAATGAAGGCGGGGGTATTTGGATTTCGTTATATTAAATGGTTCATGCATTATCACTTTATGATTTGCAGGCTCTTCGGGAATTTGGTCAAAACCTCACAGCCGGCATCGGTGATCAATAGATCATCTTCAATCCTGACACCTGCAACATTTGGAACATATATGCCAGGTTCGATGGTATAAACCATTCCGGATTGAAGTTCGAGTGAATTCGTTTCAGTCAAGGATGGATACTCATGGACACTGATCCCAAGTCCGTGGCCGAGCCTGTGCGGGAAGAATTCACCGTATCCTTTATCCCTGATGATGTTTCTGGCCGTCAAGTCTATCTCGGAACAGGATACACCAGGTTTACTGGCTGCAACGGCAGCTTCTTGTGCTCTACGTACGGTTTCATATATTTCTGCCTGTTTATCATTGATATCTCCGTAAGCAACCGTTCTAGTAATGTCAGAGCAGTACCCTTCATGAACGACGCCAAGGTCAAAGAGGACAAGGTCGCCGCGCTGAACCTTCGTATTCCCAGGTGTGCCATGCGGGGAAGCGCCATTTTTACCAGTCAGGACCATGGTGGAGAAAGACATTTGGCTCACTCCGGCCTTTTTCAATTCGTATTCAATCGCTGCAAGGATTTCCATTTCCGTTTTACCTTCATGAATTTCGCTGACACCCACTTCAATCGCAAAGTCGGCAAGGCGGCATGCTTCACGGATTTTGACCATTTCATCTTCCGATTTGATCATTCGCATCTTTTGAAGTTTTTCTTCTGCGGAAACAAGCTTCGGTGCTCCGAAGTGTTGTTGGACCTTTTCATAACGTTCCACATTCATATGCTCTTTTTCAATGGCCATTGTATGAATGGTTAAACCGCGATCCTTGACTGCCTGCTTAACTTTTTCCCAAGGGTTTTCAATGTCGGTGTAACCGATGATATCTCCATCCCATCCAGCTTGTTTAGCATCCGGAACTTCCATCTGCGGGCAGACAAGGAAAGGCTCAGCATTTGCAAAAATGGCAAGTGCCAGCAGTCTTTCATGAGGATCACTAAAAAACCCGCTCAAATAGAAGATGCTCTCTGTAGATGTAAGTAAAGCGGCTTCAGCCTCATTCGCCTGTAGCCAAGTTTGTAGTTCTTTCAAACGTTCATTCATGACGGTACCTCCATTAATAAGATATAATTACCTTAGCAATATTTAAAAGTATAGTAAATGGGAAAGACCTAAGAAAGCTACATAAAAAAATTGTTGGTATGGGAAGGGAGCATCAAAAATGAAAGTATCTTTTCATGGACATGCAGTTGTAAAAGTCGAAACGAATGGTAAAACGATTTTAATCGATCCATTCATTACTGGAAACGAATTGACCGATTTGAAGGTGGAAGATGTGAAACCGGATGTGATCATCTTAACACATGGCCATAATGACCACGTCGGTGATACGGTTGAATTGGCCAAAAGGCATGATGCGCTTGTCATCGGCATTGCAGAGATTGCCGATTACCTGGGTGATCAAGGGGTCAGGACCCACGGGATGAGCATCGGCGGAGCTTTCGAGTTCGACTTTGGAAAAGTGAAACTGACGCCAGCTTTCCATGGAACGGGATTCAATAATGGAGAGGGGCAAATCATTTATTTAGGAATGCCTGCTGGAATATTGCTTACGATAGAAGGGAAAACGATCTATCATGCAGGGGATACAGCGGTATTTTCGGATATGAAACTGATCGGGGAACGACATCCGATTGACTTGGCATTCTTGCCTATCGGCGACAATTACACCATGGGCCCGGAAGATGCAGCACTTGCAGCGAAATTCCTTCAAGCCAAACAAGTCGTGCCGATTCATTACAATACTTTCCCTGTCATCAAACAGGATCCTGAAAAATTCCTCGACCTGCTTGAAGAGGAAAATGGACTGATCATGGAAGCCGGGGATGAAATAGACTTTTAAAAGGAGCGGGAGCCTGCAGGGGCTTCCGTCAGACTATAGATAGGCTCGATGATAATGGAGTGTGTCGACAGTTTTTTTTAGGTTTGTAAAATTTGACCGTTTCTTTCCACTGCAGGCACTCGCTTTCCGCGGGCGGTCGGGGAGACTCCTGCGGGGTCTCCCTGGACTCGCATTCCCGCAGGAGTCTCGCACACCCGCTCCAATCAACTCTGCATTAATACTAAGAGAGAAACCCAATTTCCCTCAGTTTTGGAAGGTTTGTAAGTTGACTGTTTCTTTCTCCATTAAGACTTAACAATTTATATTCGCCTTTACTAAAGACTTTTTGTTTTTTATTAGAAAAGGAGAACTTTAGGAAAATAAGTCAAGATCATTATTTTACATATACACTTCCGTATATCTCATTATCGGGATAGCGTCCAGTTTCCAAAATCTAATGCATGGGAAAGTCGTGGTTGTTGGTGCGTTTGTCTGCACCGCTGTGGACCAAGTGATGATTGGTGTTTTACCAATACTACTGCTTCCTGTTTTCCTTGCAAACTACCTCGTACAGTGAGTTTCTTTTCTAAACTTCATTTTTATTTCTGACACTTCTTTATTATCTGTCTGTTTAGAATCATTTTCCTCTCCATTGACTGCCACTTTAGTACCTGCTTCGGAACATCCAGCTATAGTTAGGGCGCTCAAAGCAACTATTATTGAATGGAAATGTTTAACAAAACTCCTCCTTATGTATATCGAGTAAATTCACCCCTCTTTTATGAAAAAAGAATCCATGCAAAGTGAATCTATCTGAAAGTAAACTCTCGCTCAGCAGCCAAGTCTTTTTTCCTTTCGCAGGCATAAAATGAATAGATGAAAAAAAAGGGGGGATTGGATGAAACAGAGGTTATTACTGTGTTTGCTTTTATGCGGTGTGATGTTGTATTATGCCGTGCCGCGCTTGTCGTTGGAAAGTGGCGGTCTGGAGGGTCTGTTTGCCGGCTCCTGGCTGTTGTTTGCATTGTTGGCGGTAGCTGGAAACTTGACGGGCATACTATATTCTCCTAAGAAACAAAAGGTAAAGCGCCAGCCGGAATACAAAAGGTTGCGCCAATACTAGTAGTTGTTTGATAAACTGGGCTCTTTGACCTTATAATGGAGAATAGGAATACCGTGAAAAGGGTGAAGCGCTTGGCTACAAAGCATGAACAAATATTGAAACATATCGATGGGCTCCCTGTTGGCGAGAAGATTTCCGTCCGTCAAATTGCGAAAGCATTGAATGTTAGTGAAGGTACGGCATACCGGGCAATTAAAGAGGCGGAGAACCAGGGCTACGTGAGCTCGATTGAGCGGGTAGGCACGATCCGCATTGAGAAAAAGAAAAAAGAGAATATTGAAAAGCTCACTTTTGCAGAGGTAGTCAATATTGTTGACGGACAAGTTCTTGGAGGGAAAACGGGACTTCATAAGACATTAAATAAATTCGTCATCGGGGCGATGAAGCTGGATGCCATGATGAGATATACAGGCGCAGGAAACCTGCTGATCGTCGGGAACCGTACACAGGCCCATGAGCACGCGTTAAAAGCGGGTGCAGCGGTGCTGATCACCGGGGGATTCGATACCGAAGAGCCCGTTAAAAGGTTAGCCGATGAATTGGAGATGCCAGTCATCTCAACGAGTTACGATACATTTACCGTCGCAACGATGATCAATCGGGCGATTTATGACCAATTGATCAAAAAGGAAATCTTGCTGGTGGAGGATATTTTGACACCCGTACAGGAAACGACCTTTTTGACCGTGGGTGACCGGGTTCAGACCTGGCATGAACTGAATCAGGAATCGGGGCATAGCCGTTTCCCTGTTGTCGATGACAATATGAAGGTTCAAGGAATGGTCACATCAAAAGATATCATCGGACAGGAAGAGATGACGCTCATCGATAAGGTGATGACGAAAAACCCGATGACCGTAGGCGATAAAATGAGTGTGGCATCTTCTGCACATATGATGGTTTGGGAAGGGATCGAGTTAATCCCGGTCGTGAATGACAGTCATATCCTAAAGGGTATCGTGAGCAGGCAGGATGTGCTGAAGGCATTGCAAATGAGTCAAAGGCAGCCTCAGGTCGGCGAAACGATCGACGATACGATCACCAGCCAGCTTGTGATGACTTCGAATCGCGGCAAGGGCGAGGAAGTGTATAACTATGGAGTCACCCCGCAGATGACCAATTACCTTGGTACCATTTCAAGCGGTGTGTTCACGACATTGGTCACCGACTCGGCAAATCGAGCACTTAGAAGCTATAAGCGCGGTGACTTGGTCGTGGAAAACATGACGATCTACTTCATCAAGCCAGTCCAGATCGACAGTACGCTTGAAATCCATCCGCGTGTCCTTGATGTAGGACGTAAATTCGGAAAAGTCGATGTCGAGGTGTTTAACCAAGGCAAACTTGTCGGCAAGGCGATGTTGACTTGTCAATTGCTGGACCGATCATGAAAAATAAAAAGGATAATCGAAATTCGATTATCCTTTTTGATTTGCAGCTTCTTCGATTGCATGCGGCAAATAAAATTTATACATTTTATAGCCGCCCCAAATACTGAATAAGCCAACGAAGATGAAAACGGCGGCAATGATATAAGTGATGGTCGTGTGGAATAGAAAAAGCTGATTGATTCCGAATAGTGCGACAAACGCACCGAGGGCAATGGAAGACTTCCCTGAAATCCACTTTTTCTCCATCGGCATTCTGGTTCGGACCGATTTGATTTTATAAAACAGATAGACCCCCAGTGAAAGAACGATCAAGGTGACAAGAATAGGCATCGTTTGAAATTCCCCCAATTTAACATATGTACCTTTTTATTGTAGCGGGAAATGAAAGAGAATGCCACAGTAAACAAGATGAGACTTCCTATTTCCGCAATTTTTTGATTAAATGAAATATATCATCTTTATAAGGCTCGATAATACATATGTTAAGGGGAGATCAATATGAAAGCTGAAATATTAGCAGATATAAAGCGTTATGATACTATCATTCTCCATCGTCATGTCCGTCCAGACCCGGACGCTTATGGTTCACAGGGGGGATTGGCGGAAATCCTGAAAGCATCTTTCCCCGAAAAGCGAATTTATACGGTCGGGAAAGAGGAACCGTCATTGAATTATTTAAGAAGGCTCGATGTGATTTCGGATGAAACATATCAAGGTGCCTTGGTCATCGTTTGTGATACCGCAAATACGGACCGGATTTGTGATGCACGTTACACGACGGGGGATAAACTGATTAAAATCGATCATCATCCTAATGAAGATCCATATGGGGATATGCGTTGGGTCGATACATCGGCAAGTTCCACAAGTGAAATGATTTACGAGTTTTACCAGTTCGGTAAAGAGCAAGGCTTGAAGATGAGTGATGAAGCGGCACGCCTTCTATATGCAGGCATTGTTGGCGATACAGGTCGTTTCCTATTCCAAAGCACGACTGAAAAGACATTTGCCTATGCCAGTGAATTGATTCACTATTCGTTCTCCCGCCCGCAGTTATATCAGGAGATGTATGACGTCGAGGATAGCATAGTCCGGTTGAATGGATATGTGCTGCAGCATTTTGAAATCCTTCCATATGGAACGGGGAAAATGATCATCACGAAAGATATACTTGAAAAATTCAATGCTTCCACATCTGAGGCATCGCAGCTCGTTTCCTCGCTGGGTTCGATTAAAAATGTTAAGTCATGGGTCTTTTTCATTGAAGAGGATCAAGAAATCAGGGTTCGTTTCCGTTCTAAAGGACCGGTCATCAATACGATTGCCCGTAAATATAACGGCGGAGGCCACCCGTTTGCAGCAGGGGCTTCGATCTATTCTTGGGATGAAGTGGATAATATCCTTGCCGACATGGAAGAGTTGAATAAAGCGGAATGATAAAAACTAAAAGACCAAATCACAAATGATTTGGTCTTTTAAATTCGGTGGATATTCACCCATCCTTAAGAAGTAGTCCTCTTTAGTTTGATTTCTATATTCATCTTCGTATAAAACATGATTTCAACGACTTCAAGTCGATAGCGCTTTTTATTGATGGTCATGATCTTATTTTCTATCGATTTTTTCAACAGCACCTTACCGTCATAGACACTGGCGACATCTTTGGCGAGAAGAGAGGATAGGTCGTCCTCAATCACATCCTCCGCTTCTGCAATACTCAACTGATCCAGACTGTATTTTTCATTCGTGATCGTTACTTCCACTTCCTGAATCGTCAGGATTTCCTCGTTTTTCTCGTTCAATTTTTTATAATCCTGCTCCCAAATTGCGATTTTCCCGTTTAAATCCTTGATTTCTTCTCTTTGTTCGTGAAGGGACCGGATCTGCTTCTCCTGCTGGACGCCATGCATATAAAAGAAAAGCACCCAGCTAATCAATCCGCCAAGTGCGGCCCCGGCAAAAAAACGCTGCCAGGTGGGAGTCCGGTGATAGGGAGGAATCCTCATGGTGAAATATGCTCCTGCGTGAACCAGTTGATGATCAGTGCTCCTGTCTGTGCCCCTCCAAGTGCAGAGAGTATCAATAGGACCTGCTTGACTATATCCTTCGTTTCCCCGTGGAAAATACCGCGTTCAAAATTATAGACCATATCAAAAGTTCCCCCGATCGCAGCGACAATCGCCCAAATACGAAGGCTGTCCGACAGCCGGAATACAGTCGTCATCGGGGCTTGTCCAGTAAAAAAAGCGGCGAGGCCCCCGATTATCGAGCCGCCAAGCAATACGCCAAGCGATATGAAAAAGCTGTTGAGGAAGGCTGGAACAAAGGCTTCATTCATGTATCATCATCCTTTTTTGCTTGATATTCTTCTATTCCATTTATATGGGATGTTCAGAGGTATTATGATAGTCGCCGGAAATCAGGAGGTTAAATTGCATTGGTAATGAGAACATATTTTCTTTTTTTGAAATAAACACTATAATGAAAAGAAACATGCCTTACAAAGGTGGGAGAAAAAAACGTGTATACTCATCTCCATATTCAGAGCGGATACAGCCTGCTGACAAGTACGGTGAAGATCACTGAACTTGTGGCCAAAGCGAAAGCGGATGGCTGTACAAGTCTTGCCTTAACCGATCGAAATGTTATGTACGGTTCGGTCTATTTTTATAAAGAATGCAAGAAGCAGGGCATAAAGCCGATCATCGGCATACTTGCGGATGTCCTTGATGAACGGGAATCGCCACATGGACTTCTTTTATTGGCAAAGAGTCTGCAAGGATATCAAAACCTGCTTAAAATAAGCAGTGCCATAAAAACGAAATCCCCGTCAGGCATTCCAATGAATTGGCTTAAAGCCTATTCCGGGGGTTTGATTGCAGTCACACCAGGTGCAGAGGGGCAAATAGAAACGCTATTGAGAGAAGAAAACCCTGAAGAAGCCAAACAGGCAGCAGGGCGATTTCTGCAAATTTTTGGTCATGATAACTTTTATGTATCCATACAGAGACTGTCGATTGCGGATGAGGAAAAAAGTAACGAAGCCATAAGTCAGTTGGCGAGAGATTTAGAGATAAAGATTGTCGCGACAAATCCAGTTTATTATTTGAACGAAAGCGATGCTCTCGCTCATGAAGTCTTATTGGCAATCGGAAATGGCGACAAGCTGGCGGATGAGACGCATACGGTTCTTGAATCCGATCAATTTTATTTGAAAAGCCGGTCTCAGATGGCAGAACTATTCCATGACAGACCGGATGCACTCGAAAATACACTGCATATTGCCGCGCAATGCAATCTGGAAATTCCATTTCATCGTTCACTTCTTCCTAAGTACCCTACTGAAGATGGAGCCACAGCCGAAGAAATGCTCGAAGCCATCTGCTTCCAAGGGCTGAAGAAAAGAGTGCCGGAGCCATCCATTCAATATGAAGAGCGACTAAGATATGAATTGGATATCATCACCAAGATGAAATTCAGCGATTACTTTTTAATCGTTTGGGACTTCATGAAATTCGCTAAGGACCACCAAATCCTGACTGGTCCAGGAAGGGGGTCGGCCGCAGGATCGATGGTCGCTTATGTGCTATCGATCACGGATGTCGATCCAATCGAACATTCCTTGCTGTTCGAGCGTTTCCTGAATCCGGAACGTGTCTCGATGCCGGATATCGACATTGACTTTCCGGATAACCGCCGTGAAGAAGTGATTGCCTATGTCGCGAAGAAATACGGGGAACTTCATGTAGCACAGATCATTACATTCGGGACATTGGCTGCCAAGGCTGCGTTAAGGGATACAGGACGTGTTTTCGGCCTGAATTCAAAGGAACAGGAAGCGGTATCGAAAATGATTCCAGGCCGTCTGGGCATCACGCTTCCCGAGGCTTTCAAGGAATCGAAAAGGCTTAGGGATTTCGTTAATGAGAGTGACCTGAATCAAAAACTATTTCAAACCGCGTTATTGCTTGAAGGGCTGCCTCGCCATGCTTCGACACATGCCGCCGGCGTCGTCATCAGTGACCAGGCACTGACCGGGCATATCCCGATTCAGGGAGGGCATGACGGCATCCACCTGACTCAATATCCAATGGACCTTCTCGAAGAACTGGGACTTCTTAAAATGGATTTTCTTGGACTCCGCAATTTAACGCTCATCGATAATATTTTAAATAACATTAAAAAAGGAACAGGGAAAAAGCTCGACTTGTCCCATATTCCGATGGATGATCCCGAGACGCTGGCCACTTTAGGCAGAGGCGAAACAACCGGGGTGTTCCAATTTGAATCGGATGGCATCCGAAAGGTTTTGATCAAGCTGAAACCGAACCGATTCGAGGATATCGTTGCGGTCAATGCCCTATATCGTCCAGGTCCGATGGAAAATATACCGCTGTTCATCGAGCGAAAACATGGACTTGCTTCGATTGATTACCTTCACGAGGATTTGAAGGATATCCTCGAGCCTACATATGGGGTCATCGTATATCAAGAACAAATCATGCAAATCGCCTCCCGTTTAGCCGGGTTTTCATTAGGGGAGGCTGACCTGCTCCGACGTGCCGTTTCGAAGAAGAAGAAGGATGTTCTGGATCAAGAGCGGCAGCATTTCGTGAGCGGCGCATTGAAACAAGGATACTCCGAAAAAACGGCAGATGAGATTTATTCCTTGATTGTCCGCTTCGCTAACTATGGATTCAACCGAAGTCATGCGGTGGCGTATAGCTTCATCGCTTATCAGCTGGGTTACTTGAAAACCCACTATCCGGAATATTTCATGGCAGCACTTTTGACATCGGTTGTCGGGAATGATGAAAAGATTTCGCAATATATCCGAGAAGCAAAAAAGAAAGGGATAGCGGTTCTGCCTCCCTCGATTAACCGGAGCGGTTACCCGTTTTTACCGGAAAAGGAAGGGATCCGTTATAGCCTTGGAGCCATAAAAGGGATAGGCGGGACGGTCCTAAAAGATATCTTCGCTGCAAGGCGTCAGAAGAAGTTCGCAGATTTATTCGATTTCTGTTTGCGCGTTTCGGGGAAAATCGTAAATAGAAAAGTGTTGGAGGCGCTTGTCCATTCAGGTGCATTTGATGAATTCGGTGAAGACCGGGCAACATTGTTGGCGAGCTTGGACGTAGCGATCAATCATACGGAATTGGTTAATCCGGATGATGACCTATTCGATATGTTTTCGGATGGCGAGTTTTCACTCAAACCGAAATACCACCGGGTCGATCCTATCCCAATCGAGGACAAACTCTCGTTGGAAAAAAGCGCATTGGGGCTTTATCTATCGAATCATCCTGTGACAAGCTACAGAGAACTTTTTCAGCACTTCGGCTGTTTGACTATAGATGAAGCTATTAATAAAAAGGAATCGAAAGTCTTACTTGGCGCTTACATTACGTCGGTTAAAACCATAAGGACAAAAAAGGGCGATGTGATGGCTTTCTTGAGCGTCAGTGATGAAGAGGGGGATATTGAAGCGGTCGTTTTTCCAAATGTTTATAAAAACCACTCTGCCGACTTGAATCATGGACAACTCGTTATGCTGCAAGGGACATTGGAAGAGCGGGATGGAAAAACACAGCTGCTGATCCGGAGCGTATACCCGCTTGAAAAAGTGAAGCAGATGAAAGAGGAAAAAAACGGAACGATATTCCTGAAAATTGAGGCTGGCAGGCAAACGAAGGATACACTGCAAAAAATAAAAAAAATTTTAATGCAGCATAGCGGTGAAACCAAGGTCATGCTTTTTTACGAGAGGGAAAACCGCTATGTACAGCTATCTTATTGGGATTGGGTCAATCCTACAGATAGACTGATGCAGGCATTATTTGACTTGGTGGGAAAAGGGAATGTGGTTTACAAGAAAGAATAACTGTTTTACAACTTTAATAGTTATGTTATATTGAAAACAGGCCGCTGTGGTCTGACCACTAGATTTCAGCATAATTTCAGCATATAAGATAATGGGTTACCCAATTTGTTTTAGGAGTGAAACTATGACATTAAGAGAAGAAGCATTACATATGCACCGCTTGAATCAAGGAAAATTAGAAACAGTTTCGAAAGTGCCGGTTAGGAACGCAGTAGATTTAAGCCTGGCTTATTCTCCTGGTGTCGCAGAACCGTGTAAAGATATTTACGATAAGCCGGAAACCGTTTATGACTATACAATGAAGGGAAATACGGTTGCCGTCATTTCTGATGGAACGGCTGTTTTGGGACTTGGAAACATCGGTCCGGAAGCTGCTATGCCGGTCATGGAAGGAAAAGCCGTTTTATTTAAAAGTTTCGCCGGAGTGGACGCTTTCCCGATTTGTTTAAAAACGACGGATGTGGACAAAATTGTAGAGACCGTTAAATTACTCGAACCGACTTTCGGTGGAGTGAACTTAGAAGACATAGCCGCACCAAATTGTTTTGAAATTGAAGAACGACTCAAAAAAGAAATGAATATTCCTGTTTTCCATGATGATCAGCACGGTACAGCCATTGTTACTGTTGCCGGTCTTGTGAACGCGTTACGACTGGTGAATAAATCAATGTCAGAAATTAAAGTGGTAGCGAATGGCGCAGGCGCTGCGGGCATTGCCATCATTAAATTGCTTTATAGCTATGGAGTTCGCGACATCATCATGTGTGATACGAAGGGTGCCATTTATGAGGGCCGTTCGACAGGTATGAATGATACAAAAGAACAAGTGGCGAAAGTGACCAATCGAAATAAGGTTTCAGGGCCTTTGGAATCTGTCATTGAAAACGCTGATGTATTTATAGGAGTTTCTGCCGCAGGTGCATTGACAAAAGAAATGGTTTCTTCGATGAATCGGGATGCGATCATTTTCGCGATGGCTAATCCAGATCCGGAAATCATGCCGGAAGATGCAAAAGCAGCGGGTGCCAAGGTTGTTGGAACTGGCCGTTCGGATTTCCCGAATCAGGTCAATAACGTCCTTGCTTTCCCAGGGATTTTCCGTGGGGCCTTGGATGTACGTGCGACTCATATCAATGAAAAAATGAAGGTTGCTGCAGTAAAAGCCATTGCTGGATTAATACAGGAGCATGAGTTGAACGAGGACTACGTAATCCCTGCTCCATTTGATGCGAGGGTGGCACCTGCCGTTGCGGCTGCTGTTGCCAAGGCAGCGATGGAAACCGGAGTAGCTAGAATCAATGTAGATCCAGAGGAAATTAAAGAAAAAACAAAGAAACTAGCGATCATTGGAAAAAGTGAGGAATAATTAATTTGGCAGGTCGTACTTCTTCATCCAAAATTTATCTCGATGTCGTTGAGAGCCTACGTAGCATGATTGAAGCGGACAGCCTCCTGCCGGGAGATAAAATCCCATCAGAACGGGAGTTATCGGATCGTTTTAATGTTGGGCGTTCCTCTGTCCGTGAAGCATTGCGTGCCTTAGAACTATTAGGCTTAATAGAAACAAGGCGTGGTGAAGGGACGTTTATCAGGGATTTCCAGGAGCATAAGCTAGTCGAGCTTCTGGGAACCTTTTTTTTGCAAGATAAAAAAGTACAAGAAGATTTGGCTGAGACGAAAAGGCTGATTGAAATTGACTGTTTGCGGATCGTCGCCTTTTTCGCTACGGCTGAGGAAATCAAAAGATTAATGGCCTGGGTCAAAGCGGATATGTTTCATGATGATGATTTCTTTTTAAGAATTGCCATTTTGAATCGCAATCGATTGCTGGAAAGAATTTGGCGCATTGTCAACAGCTATGCTAGAACATCAGAGATGGTACAGGGTAATGTGAAAAAAGAAGACTATCTGGCACTTCTTACATATTTGCTCGAACGTGATGAAGAAAAAGCCATCGAAACGTATCTTATTAGAATTAGAAATATGTCGAAGGGCGAATGACACCTTTTTACACGATACTAATTTTATTTCTGATATAGTTTGTACCAAGTATCATAAAATAGATAATTGGTGGTAAAGGGAGGATTAAGCTTGCTTAAAGAGCTATTTGCGAAGTCTAAGAAGAAATATGCAACGGTTCCTTTAGATCGGGAGAAACAAGATGTACCAGAAGGAATCATGACAAAGTGCATCGGCTGTAAAAAAATCATGTATACAAAAGAATTGGTAAAAAACAAGAAAGTCTGTCTGCATTGCGGGTACCATCATCCGATGTCTTCCCATGAGCGCATCGAATTTTTATTCGACGCAGGCACTTTTAATGAATTTGATAAAGAAATGATTTCCGTTAACCCGCTTGATTTTCCGGATTACTTAGAAAAACTGGAAAAGGATAGAAAGAAAGCCAAGATTAATGAGGCGGTTGTCACAGGAGTCGGAAGCATCAATGGCTACCAAGTTTCAACTGCCATCATGGATTCGAATTTCCGGATGGGAAGCATGGGATCCGTTGTTGGCGAAAAAATTACCCGTGCCATTGAACGTGCTGGTGAATTGAAGATTCCGTTCATCATATTTACGGCATCAGGCGGCGCCCGGATGCAGGAGGGTGTTTTGAGCTTGATGCAGATGGCAAAGACAAGTGCAGCACTCAAGATATTCAGCAATGAAGGCGGACTGATCATATCAATGATGACCCATCCTACCACAGGCGGGGTTTCGGCAAGTTTCGCGTCACTTGGCGATATTAATCTAGCCGAACCTGGAGCACTTATTGGTTTTGCGGGACGAAGAATCATTGAGCAGACGATTCGTGAAGAGCTTCCTGAAGATTTCCAAACGGCTGAATTCTTGTTGAAGCACGGTCAATTGGATGCGGTCGTCAAACGTACGGAAATGAAGGAAACCTTGACGACGATCCTTAAAATCCATGCCCCGGGCGGTGAGTGGTTATGATTTACGAATTAGAGTTCGAGCGTCCCATTACGGACCTGAGAAATAAAATTAAAGAGCTAAAGGCAATCTCGAAGGATGCTGATGTAGACCTTACAGCAGAAATCGAGACATTGGAAAAGCGTTTAGAGAAGCTGGAAGTGGATATCTACAACCATCTTAAACCGTGGGATCGTGTTCAGATTGCCCGGCATCCAGCCCGTCCGACGACGCTTGATTACATTCCGCTGTTATTCAATGACTTCATCGAGTTTCATGGAGATCGTTATTATGGGGATGATGAAGCGATTGTTTCTGGAATCGCAGAATTCAATGGACTTGCCGTGACTGTCATCGGTCATCAACGCGGGAAGGATACGAAGGAAAACATCCGTCGTAACTTCGGCATGCCCCATCCTGAAGGCTATCGAAAAGCTTTGCGCCTGATGAAACAGGCTGAAAAATTCAACAGGCCGATTATTTGTTTCATTGATACGAAGGGAGCTTTCCCTGGTAAAGCTGCTGAAGAGCGCGGGCAAAGTGAAGCCATTGCGAAAAACCTTTTCGAAATGGCAGGGCTGAAGGTGCCGGTCATCAGTATTGTCATTGGTGAAGGCGGAAGCGGCGGTGCATTGGCGCTTGGCGTCGGAGACCGAATTTTCATGCTTGAAAACTCAACATATTCCGTGATTTCCCCTGAAGGGGCTGCAGCCTTGCTGTGGAAGGATGCCTCTCAGGCTAAGAGGGCTGCGGAAACGATGAAAATCACGGCTCCCGACTTAAACCGCTTAGGAGTCATCGATGAGATCATTCCTGAAGTGAGGGGCGGCGCCCATCGGGATTCGAATTTACAGGCAGAAGCCATCAAGGAAATCCTGAAACGTTCATTCAATGAACTGTTGCCATTGAATAGTGATGATCTAATCAACCAGCGTTATATGAAATTCAAGAAAATCGGTGAATATGAATTTGCAAAACAACAACCTGAGGGCGAACCTAAGGAAGTGGAACAGCATTCATAAACACATTTTGGAAAAGGAAAAACGTGCTGCCTGGGGCAACACGTTTTTTCATCCTTCATTCGTGCATATGTATTCATTACCGAAACGAGTAAAGAATATGGTTTGTGTGTAGAATGTAAAGTTTCACACCATTTTACTTCAATTTCTGAAGAGAATCGGTTAGGCTTATAACATCAAGTATGCATAAGTGAAACAGTTACTGCTTATTGAAGCTTGAAAAAGGGTACAATGATATAGCGAAGCTTAAAATTGATTAGTGCTGTAGAGAGGTGACATTTATGAAAAGAATAGGTGTATTGACAAGTGGAGGAGATTCTCCAGGAATGAATGCGGCAGTCCGAGCAGTTGTCCGGAAAGCAATTTTTCATGAAATGGAGGTCTTCGGTATTTATCATGGCTATCAGGGTCTGATAAATGGCAATATAAAAAAGCTTGAACTTGGGTCGGTCGGGGATATCATTCATAGAGGCGGCACGATGTTACATACGGCTCGCTGTCCGGAATTTAAGACGGAGGAAGGCCAGCTGAAAGCGATTGAACAATTGAATAAACATGGTATCGAGGGCATTGTCATAATTGGTGGCGATGGTTCTTACCGCGGGGCGAGAGCTTTAACGGAAAGGGGGTTCCCTTGTATCGGGGTTCCTGGAACGATTGATAATGACATACCGGGTACGGACTTTACGATTGGTTTCGATACGGCCCTGAATACAGTCATCGATGCTATCGATAAAATTCGGGATACGGCCACTTCTCATGAAAGGACTTATGTGGTTGAAGTGATGGGAAGAGATGCCGGCGATATTGCGCTTTGGGCTGGATTGGCTGGCGGAGCTGAAACGATTCTTTGTCCTGAATATGAATATGAAATAGATGATTTAATTGGAAAGCTGAACCGCGGACATGACCGAGGGAAAAAGCACAGTATCATCATAGTAGCCGAAGGTGTTGGAAGTGCCGTTGATATCTCCAGGAGTATTGAGGCGAAAGCAGGAATTGAAACTCGTGTAACGGTCCTGGGCCATGTTCAGCGCGGGGGATCTCCCTCTGCAAATGACCGGGTATTGGCAAGCCGTCTTGGGGCAAGAGCCGTTGAATTGCTTCTAGAAGGAAAAGGGGGCAGGGCAGTCGGGATCGAACAAAACCAACTTGTTGATTATGATATCATCGAAGCTCTTGCTAAATCGCATACAATTGACAAGAAAATGTATGAATTATCCGCTGAGCTATCCATTTAATCATTTTTATTGACCGATAGGAATCGCTTTTTAGTAATGGGTATTTAAAAGAAGACATAAAACACTGCGCCCCCTGTCTTCAAGAAGTGGACAGGCGGCGAGTAGTTTTCCTTAAAGGAGGATGACACTATGCGTAAAACCAAGATTGTTTGTACGATTGGCCCCGCAAGTGAAAGTATAGAAAAGCTGGTTCAATTAATAGAGGCGGGAATGAATGTAGCACGGCTTAACTTTTCTCATGGAAATCATGAAGAACACGCAGCTAGAATTCGAAATATAAGAGAAGCGAGCGAAAAAACGGGTAAACAGGTTGCCATCCTGTTGGATACAAAAGGACCTGAAATACGGACAAATAATATGGAAAATGATTCTATGGAGCTTATAGCCGGCAACGAAGTCATTATTTCCATGAATGAAGTCCTGGGAACACCTGAAAAATTCTCCATTACCTATGAAGGGCTTCTGCATGATGTTCACCCAGGATCTAAAATCCTTTTGGATGATGGATTGATCGGGCTTGAAGTGTTGAAGATTGATGAGGTCAGAAAAGAAATCCATACGAAAATCTTGAATAGCGGTACACTTAAGAACAAAAAAGGCGTCAATGTTCCAGGAGTTTCGGTTAACCTGCCTGGCATAACGGAGAAAGACGAACAGGATATCCTTTTTGGGATCGAACAGGGTATCGATTTCATTGCTGCCTCATTTGTACGCAGGGCTTCCGATGTGCTTGAAGTAAGTGAATTATTGCAGCAAAATGGTGCGGAACATATTCAAATCATCCCTAAAATCGAAAATCAAGAGGGCGTGGACCGTCTTGATGAGATCTTGGAAGTTTCAGATGGCTTGATGGTGGCACGTGGAGACTTGGGAGTGGAAATTCCTGCAGAAGAAGTGCCATTAGTCCAAAAACAAATGATCAAAAAATGTAATAATGCCGGGAAACCAGTCATAACGGCTACACAAATGCTCGATTCGATGCAGCGTAATCCAAGGCCGACCCGTGCAGAAGCAAGTGACGTGGCCAATGCCATATTTGATGGAACGGATGCAATCATGCTTTCTGGCGAAACAGCTGCTGGAACCTATCCTGTCGAAGCGGTGCAAACGATGCATAACATTGCTTCGCGTGCTGAAACTGCCCTTGATTATCGGGATATATTATCAGTCAGAAGCAAAGTGAACCGTCATAATGTCACGGATGCCATTGGTCAATCCGTTGCCCACACCGCGCTTAATCTTAATGCAGGGGCAATCATCACCCCTACAGAAAGCGGTCATACGGCAAGGATGATTTCCAAATACCGCCCTAAAGCACCGATCATTGCGGTTACATCCAATGATCATGTTACAAGAGGGCTTGCATTGGTTTGGGGAGTCTATCCGCAGATTGGTCCAAAAGCAACGACTACCGATGAAATGCTTCAAACCGCAATAGATGAAAGCCTGCATTCCGGCTTAGTTTCCCATGGGGATCTAGTCGTCATTACAGCCGGTGTGCCTGTAGGTGAAACAGGTACGACTAACTTGATGAAAATTCATGTGTTAGGAGAGGTTCTTTTGAAGGCTCAAGGAATCGGCAGGAAATCAGCTAAAGGTGAAGTGGTTATCGCTAAGAATGCCAAGGAAGCTTTGGAAAAAGTGAAGGAAGGCTCTGTATTGGTTACGATCGGTTCTGACCGCGAAATGATGCCGGCAATTGAAAAGTGTGCGGCATTGATTACGGAAGAAGGCGGTTTGACAAGCCATGCAGCTGTTGTGGGAGTCACATTGGGCATACCGGTAATCGTTGGGGCGGAGGACGCGACCAAGGTTTTCACGGATGGTCAAAGAATAACGGTCGATGCAGGTCGTGGAGTCATTTATGATGGACATGCAAACGTTCTGTAAAACGAAATTTTGGCTGATTCCTTGCCAATGAGGTAAGATGGATGTACCGCACCAGAAATGGGCTGTGCAGGAGGAATGAAGATGAAATATTTTTTAATGTTTATCATTGCGATGCCGGTCGTTGAAATTATTGTCCTTTTGCTGTCAGGCAATCTGATTGGTTTTTGGCCAACGCTGTTCCTGATTGTAGCCACAGGTTTGATCGGAGCTTATTTGGCTAAACGGCAAGGGATGGAGACGTGGAAAAAGGCACAGGAACAGATTCGTTACGGAATGATGCCAGGAAATGAAATCATTGATGGAATCTGTATCTTTATCGGAGCTGCACTGTTGCTGTCCCCTGGGCTCATCTCGGATATCATGGGATTGATCCTTGTGTTTCCGCCAACCCGGAATCTCCTCAAACCGATTGTTATCCGGTTTATCATGAACAGGATGAATAAAGGGAAAGTTACCATCATTCGGCATAAATAATATAAGGCTGTCTAAAGGCGTAAGCTTTTAGGCAGCCTTTTTGGTCTTTGAAAAAGGTACGCAACAGCATCCCGTTTTTTTATGGGGTGCTTTTTTGCTTTACAAATGGCTCCCTGTTTCACCATTGAATGATGATATGATATCCACGAGAATGAAATGTGTATCATAACAGGATTTATAAATGATTAACCCTTGGAAACATTGGTAAATAAGGCTTTTCCATGCTAAAAAAATCTTTTTTTAGATTTTTTAGAAAAAACTGGTGACAAATTTATACAACGTGTTATATAATACAAACAGGAAATAAAACATCTGTATTATAACATAAAAAGAGTTGGAAAGGGTGTGGAGAGGCAACATGATTACGGAAGCAAAAGGCTTACAGATTACAGGCAACATTAAGCCAGGATATGAACAAATACTTACAGCGGAAGCTCTTCAATTCATCGAAAGAATGGAACGGCATTTCAGTGGAAGAAGGGCAGAACTTCTAGAACGGCGGAAAAGCGTTCAGGAAGAACTGAATCAAGGCATGCTTCCTGATTTCCTTGAAGAAACGAAGCATATTCGTGCAAGTGATTGGACGATTGCGCCCCTCCCGAATGATTTGCAGGACCGCAGGGTTGAAATCACTGGACCTGTTGATCGTAAAATGATCATAAATGCCATGAACTCAGGTGCCAATGTATTCATGGCGGACTTTGAAGATGCCAATTCACCCACTTGGGAGAATTGCATCGATGGCCAATTGAATCTGCGCGATGCAATCCGCGGAACCATATCATTTAAAAATCCAAATGGCAAAGTGTATGAATTAAATGAAAGAACAGCTGTGCTAAAGGTAAGGCCACGCGGCTGGCATTTGGAGGAAAAACATGTCCTTTTGGATGGACAGCCTATATCAGCCAGCATTTTTGACTTTGGACTGTACTTTTACCACAACGCAAAAGCATTGGTCGAAAAACAAAGCGGTCCATACTTTTACTTACCGAAAATGGAAAGCCATCTCGAAGCAAGATTATGGAATGAAATATTCGTATATGCACAGAACGATTTGAGAATCCCGCAAGGAACCATCAAGGCAACGGTCTTGATAGAAACAATTCTTGCTGCATTCGAAATGGACGAAATTCTGTACGAGCTGAAAGAACATTCGGCAGGCCTGAACTGTGGCCGCTGGGATTATATCTTTAGTTTCCTGAAAAAATTTCGTAACTCGGATGATGTCATTTTCCCAGATCGGCAGCAGGTCACGATGACCGTCCCGAACATGAGGGCGTATTCCTTACTGGCGATCAAAACATGTCACAGCCGTAATGCTCCTGCAATTGGCGGGATGGCCGCGCAAATTCCCGTTAAAAATGACCCGGTTAAGAACGATGAGGCTTTTGCGAAAGTTAAGGCAGATAAAGAACGCGAAGCAAGAGACGGTCATGATGGAACATGGGTTGCCCACCCAGGTATGGTAAGCACGGCAAAAGAGGTTTTTGACCTGCTCGTCCCAAAACCGAATCAAATTTTCCGGAAACGGGAAGATGTCCATGTAACAGCACAGGAGTTGCTGGCTGTACCGGAAGGAACGATCACAGAGGCAGGCTTAAGGACGAATATTAATGTAGGCATCCAATATATCGCCTCATGGTTAAGCGGCAGAGGTGCGGCACCTATCAATAACTTAATGGAAGATGCTGCAACCGCTGAAATTTCAAGGGCTCAAGTCTGGCAATGGATCCGTCATCCAAAAGGCATTCTCGAAGATGGCAGGAAAATAACCGAGGAATTATTCCATCAAATCAAAGAAGAAGAATTGGCGGTCATTAAATCGGAAGTAGGGGAAGAAACTTTCAAATCAGGAAAGTTTGAAGAGTCTACTAAACTATTTGAACAATTGATTGAAGCGGATGACTTTGCAGATTTCTTAACTAACGCGGCATATGAAAAATTATCTTAATATTCAAAATATATAATATGAAATAGGAGGAAATAATGATGATGAATGAGAGAGCGCAAAAATTACAACAAAGCTGGGAAAATGACTCACGGTGGACTGGTATAAAACGTCCTTATACGGCCGAGGAAGTCATTAAACTGAGAGGTTCCATCGATATTGAACAAACATTGGCACGCCGCGGTTCCGAAAAACTATGGAATCTATTAAAAACAGAGGATTTCATCAATGCATTAGGAGCATTGACCGGTAACCAAGCCATGCAGCAGGTGAAAGCCGGTTTGAAAGCAATCTACTTAAGCGGCTGGCAAGTGGCGGCAGATGCTAACATCGCAGGGCAAATGTACCCTGACCAAAGTTTATATCCAGCCAACTCCGTGCCGCAAGTCGTTAAACGCATTAATCAGACACTTCAGCGTGCAGACCAAATCAGCTTTGCTGAAGGGAAAAATGATATCGATTGGTTCGCTCCAATCGTGGCGGATGCTGAAGCAGGTTTTGGCGGTTCCCTTAACGTCTTTGAATTAATGAAAGGCATGATCGAAGCTGGAGCGGCTGGCGTTCACTTCGAAGACCAGCTTTCTTCCGAGAAAAAATGCGGTCACCTAGGCGGTAAAGTCCTTCTTCCTACCCAAACGGCAGTACGTAATTTAGTTTCCGCCCGATTGGCAGCAGATGTAATGGGTACACCGACCATCTTGATTGCCCGTACGGATGCTGATGCTGCAGATTTGATCACGGATGATATTGATCCGGTCGATGCACCATTCATCACTGGTGAAAGGACTCCAGAAGGATTCTACCGCACGAATGCAGGTCTTGACCAAGCAATTGCAAGAGGCCTTGCTTATGCGCCATATGCCGACCTTATCTGGTGTGAGACTTCTGAACCTAATCTAGCGGATGCTCGCCGCTTTGCTGAGGCCATCCATGCAGAGTTCCCGGGTAAATTGCTTGCTTACAATTGTTCCCCATCATTTAACTGGAAAGCGAAATTAAGTGATGAAGAGATTGCCAATTATCAAGTGGAATTGGGTAAATTGGGTTATAAATTCCAATTCGTTACACTTGCAGGCTTCCATTCATTGAATCATAGCATGTTCAACCTTGCTCTTGGTTATAAAGAACGCGGCATGGCTGCATACTCTGAGCTTCAACAAGCGGAATTCGCTAGTGAGCCGGATGGCTATACAGCAACACGCCATCAGCGTGAAGTGGGAACGGGTTACTTTGATGAAGTGGCACAAGTCGTTTCTGGTGGAACATCATCCACAACAGCACTTGCAGGTTCTACTGAAACAGAACAATTCGAGACGTCGAAATAATTCTAGTTTAAAACCAAAAATCCGCCTTGTACCCGAGGCGGATTTTTAAGTGGAAAAGAGTGAATGCTAATAGATGTCTGGATTCCCTTAAGTGGTTTTCTTTGTATCCCCGATGATGAAAGTCCATATGGCCTTGAAGACATGGGCACGCTGAAGTGTATTGAATATGACAAGTACGACAGGTCCTGCAATCAAACCTAGGAAACCGATCAATTTGAATCCGATGAACAAGGCGATGAGAGTGGCAAGCGGATCCAAACCAATACTGGATGAAAGTACTTTTGGCTCTATTAGCTGACGCTGGACAACGACGATTATGTAAAGGACGGACAAACCGATTGCGAGACTTGTATTCCCGGCAATGAATTCAAAGATGATCCAAGGAATGAAAATCGTACCTGTCCCCAAATAGGGAATGATATCGACCAGTCCGCATATCAGGGCAATGGTAATTGAATAATTCACCCCTAAAATGAGAAAACCGATTAAAATCGTGACAGTCGTCAATGAAACAAGAGTGAATTGTGCCCGGATGAACCCGAATAAAGCCCGTTTTAAATCCCTGAATAAACGCTTTGCTCCCGCAAAAATCTTATCAGGCAACACTTTTCCGGTCATGCGGCCGAAGGTATCCCAATCTTTGCTGATGAAGAATGTGCCAAGCAAAGTAAAAAGGAGTGCCGTTGCTGTAGTTGGAAACCATCCGATGATTGTGGGGATGTTCTTCAAGAAGGCTTGAATGAAGCCGCTTACTCCCGTCGTGATGGATTCACCGATATTTTGGATATTCTTGAGGATTGTGTCTTGCTGTTCGGTATCCAAATTATTGAACATGGCAGCTATTTGATTATATAAAGGGATGACGGTGGTAGCGATGTATGTTTCTATATAATCCACGATGGTTTCAATGTGTTTCGGGATGACTCCGGCAAGGTAATTGGTCCCTGAAATGATCTCGGTGACGAGTAAGGTGATAAGACCCGCAAATAAAAGGAAAATGAGTAAAAGGGAAACGAATACAGCCAACCCCCGTGGCAGCCGCCCTTTCCTTTCGAAAAAAATGACCAGGGGATTCATCAAGAAAGCGATGATCATGGCAATGATGAATGGATATGTATATTTAGATAAATAAAACAAGGCAATTCCACCTAATATTATCCCTCCGACGACCAGTAAAGAACGAATGAAACGATACATATATACCGGATTCAAGTCATATCCTCCTTCAACCATTAAGTTTGTATTATAATTGTAACGATGATGGAAAAGAAAGGAAAGATTCTTTCATCTTACGTTTTGAATTTTTTCTGCAGATGCATCGTTCCTTAAATCATTTTTCTCCCATGAACAAAGGAGTTTGTTATGTTAAAATAACAAAAAACAGAAGGAAGAAGGTGAAGGGATAATGATCAACGGTCCTGTCGTATTTTTAATTCTGCTTGCTGCAATCGGTTGGTTTGGGAAAAATACCTCACTGATCATGGCCGCGGGTTTTCTTTTAAGCATGAAACTGATTGGCCTTGACGCTAAAGTGTTTCCATACCTGGAAGCGAAAGGAATCAACCTGGGCGTCACGATCATCACGATCTCCGTACTCATTCCCATAGCAAACGGGGCGATTGGATTCAAGGAACTAGGAGACGCGATAAAATCCCCTTATGCCTGGATTGCACTTGCATCCGGAATAGCCGTTGCACTCATAGCAAAAAATGGGATTACACTGCTGTCGCATGATCCGCACATTACCACGGCTCTTGTATTTGGGACGATTCTTGCGGTCGCCTTATTCAAAGGTGTGGCTGTCGGCCCGTTAATCGGGGCAGGAATTGCTTATTTATGCATGCAGATCTTCAATTTTTTTAAATGAAGCGAGTGGCTAATTGGAGAAAAGCCCGTCAGTACTGGAAATGTAAATTTTCTATTTAATGTTTCGTTTATTCTGCTTTGAGACATTTTTTTTGAAAAAAACGATTTTAAACGCATGAATAAAGCAAGAGAATATGTAGCTAATTTTTCTAATAAAATAATAATTTTTTCACATTTTAAGTGCTTTTCATTCCCAAAAAAGTGTTTATTGTTTATAATAATCATGTAACTGCTCTGATTTATTAAAATTGGGATTCAGAATATCATTGATATTTTTGAGGAATCTTAAAAAAAAGATGTAGTTATTGAGCAAGCGCTCACTAGGAATAGCTACAAGCATTATTTTTAGAATTTCTTATTAAAGATTATCGTACATTTTACTATTGTTGGGGTCATATTCTGTGAACGCTTCCAATAGAAGATGTATGTCATCTGCTAAAAAATAGATGGTTGTTTACAATAGCTAATTTCTTGGAAGCGCTACATTTATACGCTAATAGCAAGGGCATAGGGGAATATCTAGGAAAAGGAGAGATTTAGTATGACAGCAACAAAAGGTCTTGAAGGTGTGGTAGCAACAACTTCATCAGTAAGCTCCATTATCGATGACACATTAACGTATGTAGGTTATGACATCGATGATCTGGCTTCGAACGCAACATTCGAGGAAGTAATCTATCTTTTATGGCACGGAGCTCTTCCGAACAAAAGCCAACTAGAAGAATTAACTAAACAACTTGCTGAAAATGCTGAAATTCCAGCTGAAGTGGTTAATCACTTCAAAACATACCCAATTGATAAAGTACATCCAATGGGAGCTCTTCGCACCGCAGTATCCCTTCTTGGTCTTTATGATGAAGAAGCAGATGTAATGAGTGAAGAAGCTAACTATCGTAAAGCAATCCGCATCCAAGCAAAAATCCCTACATTGGTAACAACTTTCGCTCGCGTCCGTCAAGGGAAAGAAGCTGTTGCTCCACGTACAGATTTAAGCTTTGCTGCTAACTTCTTATATATGTTAAGCGGTAATGAACCAACGGCAATCGAAGAAGAAGCATTCAACAAAGCATTGGTTCTTCATGCTGACCATGAATTAAACGCTTCTACATTCACTGCACGCGTTTGTGTGGCTACATTAGCTGATATCTATTCTGGTGTAACTGCTGCCATCGGCGCTTTAAAAGGCCCACTTCACGGCGGGGCTAACGAACAAGTCATGAAAATGCTTACAGATATTGGTTCAGTTGATAATGTTGAGCCATATATCAACGAAAAATTAGCCAATAAAGAAAAAATCATGGGCTTTGGCCACCGTGTATACCGTAAAGGTGATCCTCGTGCTAAACACCTTAAAGAAATGTCACAAAAACTGACTGAACTTACTGGGCAACCTCAATATTATGATATGTCCATCAAAATTCATGAAATCGTAACCGGTCAAAAGAATCTTCCGCCGAACGTGGATTTCTATTCTGCTTCCGTTTACCACAGTTTAGGCATCGAGCATGACCTATTTACACCAATCTTTGCTGTAAGCCGTGCTTCAGGCTGGATCGCTCATATCCTTGAGCAATATTCAAACAACCGCCTTATCCGTCCGCGTGCAGAGTATGTTGGACCAGGTATGCAAAAATATGTACCGATTGAAAACCGCTAATTAAAAGTTTTTTCGAAAATCATTTTTTATTTCATCGAATTTGTAGTAAATTAATAGATGTGAGTAAAAAAGGTTAGTGGTTCTGCTTTATTTAATGGCAGGCCATCTAACCTTTGAATTTGAATCGGAGGTAAGAGACATGACACAAAGCCAAAAAATCACAGTTACTAACGGTGTTCTTAACGTACCAAACAACCCAATCGTTCCTTATATTGAGGGAGACGGAATCGGTCCTGATATCTGGGCTGCAGCATCCCGCGTTCTAGACGCAGCAGTTGAAAAAGCTTACAATGGCGAAAAGAAAATCGAATGGAAAGAAGTTTTAGCTGGACAAAAAGCATTTGATCAAACGGGCGAATGGCTTCCACAAGAAACTCTTGATGTCATTAACGAATATCTAATCGCTATTAAAGGACCTCTTACAACTCCAATCGGTGGCGGTATCCGCTCATTGAACGTTGCATTGCGTCAAGTATTGGACTTATTCGTATGTCTTCGTCCAGTACGTTACTTTGATGGTGTACCTTCACCAGTTAAACGTCCAGAAGACACTGACATGGTCATCTTCCGTGAAAACACTGAAGACATCTATGCTGGTATCGAATATGCAAAAGGTTCTGACGAAGCTAAGAAATTAATCGAATTCCTGCAAAATGAATTCGGTGTTACAAACATCCGTTTCCCTGAAACTTCAGGTATCGGAATTAAACCGATTTCCGAAGAAGGAACAAAACGTCTTGTTCGCGCTGCACTTAACTATGCGATCAAAGAAGGCCGTAAATCATTAACGCTTGTTCATAAAGGTAACATCATGAAATTCACTGAAGGTGCATTCAAAACTTGGGGTTATGAAGTTGCTGAACAAGAATTCGCCGATAAAGTGTTCACATGGAACCAATATGACAAAATTAAAGATGCTGAAGGCACTGAAGCTGCTAACAAAGCACAATCTGCTGCTGAAGCTGAAGGCAAAATCATCGTTAAAGATTCCATTGCCGATATCTTCTTACAACAAATCCTGACTCGTCCTAAAGAGTTTGATGTTGTTGCAACAATGAACTTGAACGGAGATTACATTTCTGATGCATTAGCTGCACAAGTTGGCGGAATCGGTATCGCTCCAGGAGCAAACATCAACTACGAAACTGGACATGCCATCTTCGAAGCAACTCACGGAACGGCTCCTAAATATGCTGGTCTTGATAAAGTTAACCCATCTTCAGTTCTTCTTTCAGGCGTTCTTTTACTTGAGCACCTTGGTTGGAACGAAGCTGCAAACAGCATCACTAAATCAGTGGAACAAACAATCGCTTCTAAAGTTGTTACATACGACTTTGCCCGCCTAATGGATGGTGCAACGGAAGTTAAATGTTCTGAGTTCGCTGACGAGCTTATCAAAAACCTTAAATAATTCATTATATGCTTTCTGGAAAAGTGCCTGAACGGGCTGCTTTTCCAGGAGGCTTATATATATTTTCAGAGGATGTTAAAAGTATTCCAAAAGTATTTATATATTTTAAGGAGGAAATAACATGTCTAAACGTAAAAAAATCACAGTTGTAGGTGCTGGATTCACTGGCGCTACAGCAGCATTCCTGGCAGCTCAAAAAGAGCTTGGTGATATCGTTTTAGTTGATATTCCGCAAGCTGAAAACCCTACAAAAGGTAAAGCCCTTGATATGGCGGAAGCAGGACCTGTTCTAGGTTTCGATGCTAACATCATCGGTACATCCGACTATGCAGAAACAACTGATTCCGACGTGGTGATCATCACTGCCGGTATTGCCCGTAAGCCCGGCATGAGCCGTGACGACTTAGTTCAAACTAACCAAAAGGTTATGAAATCAGTAACTAAAGAAGTCGTTAAATATTCCCCTAATACAACAATCATCGTTTTGACTAACCCTGTAGATGCAATGACTTATACTGTATACAAAGAATCCGGTTTCCCTAAAGAACGCGTTATCGGACAATCAGGTGTTCTTGATACAGCTCGTTTCCGCACTTTCGTGGCTCAAGAATTAAACTTATCTGTTAAAGATGTAACTGGATTCGTACTTGGCGGACACGGAGACGATATGGTTCCTCTAGTGCGTTACTCTTATGCAGGCGGAATTCCTTTGGAAAAATTGATCCCTCAAGATCGTTTAGAAGCAATAGTGGCTCGTACCCGCACTGGCGGCGGGGAAATCGTAAACCTTCTAGGAAACGGAAGCGCCTATTATGCACCGGCTGCATCCCTGGTGGAAATGGCTGAAGCGATCCTTAAAGATCAACGTCGCGTTCTTCCGTCAATCGCTTATCTCGAAGGTGAATACGGATTTGAAGGCATCTACCTTGGAGTGCCGACTGTACTTGGTGCAAACGGCATTGAACAAATCATCGAACTTGATTTGACTGAAGGCGAAAAAGCGGCACTTTCAAAATCTGTTGAATCAGTTAAAGCAGTCATGCAAGTCCTTCAATAAAAGATCATAATCGGACTGCCCGGATATTGGAAGAAAAGGCCAAGGCGCCTTATTCCGACTCCGGGCAGTTTTTTAATCCGTTCAAAAGAACCCTGGAACGTATAATCTACCTGCTGAAGATAGGAATAACTTTATTTCCGTTTTTTTTATGTGTAAATTTCATATAATATTCTTTATAATGGAATTGGATGAGTAGACCAATAAATTGGTCTTTTGGGTAATACATAATTCAGGAGGATCTAATGTCAAAGAAAATTCTCGTAGTGGATGATGAGCAATCAATAGTTACCTTACTTCAGTACAATTTAGAACAATCAGGTTATACGGTGATCACAGCTTTGGATGGAGAACAAGGGCTGGAGGCTGCCGTGGATATACGACCCGATTTAGTGGTATTGGATTTGATGCTGCCTAAAATGGACGGGCTTGAAGTATGTAAGCAGCTTCGCCAGCAAAAAATCAATATACCGATCTTGATGCTGACAGCTAAGGACGATGAATTTGACAAGGTGCTGGGACTGGAACTGGGGGCGGATGATTACTTGACCAAGCCATTTAGTCCCAGGGAGGTAGTGGCCCGGATTAAAGCCATTTTAAGAAGATCCCAGTTGCAATCGAACGGAAGTGAGTCAAGTCAGGATCAAGAAGAGGGTCTCCTGAAATTAGGGGAATTGAAAGTGTTCCCGGAACGATACGAAGCATTCTTTGATGAACAGCAATTAGAATTGACTCCAAAGGAATTTGAATTACTTTTATATTTGGCGAAGAATAAAGGAAGAGTGCTGACCAGGGATCAACTTCTCAGTGCGGTATGGAATTATGATTTCGCGGGAGATTCACGGATCGTCGATGTCCATATAAGCCATCTTCGTGAAAAAATAGAGAAAGATACAAAAAAACCACTCTATATTAAAACGATAAGGGGCTTGGGGTATAAGCTTGAGGAGCCTAAAAAAGAATGACGACCTATCGTAAAAAGCTCTTATATACCCTCATCACATTGGTGATGGTCGTCCTGATGGCCGTGGGCTTTTTATTAGGGCACTTGTTCAAAAGTTATTATATTAAAACGTTCAATGAGCGTATACAGAACGAAACATTTTTCATTTCTACATATATTAAGGAGCATGGCGGGATCGAGTCCTTTTTGGAAAAAGGGAAGACGGCAAAACTGACACCCCTTTTAGATTCTAATTTAACCATTCTTTCCACGAGTGGGGAAATATTATACGATTCGACATCATCCAATGAAATACTTAAAAGCCATGCCAATGTCCTTCGCAAAATAACTTTGGAAAAAGGGCTTAAGAATGGGGAAGGGTATGAAGTGGTCGAAGGCGAATCGGACCTCCATTATTATTGGAAGACGGTTGAAAAGGACGGCGAGATCGAAGGCTTTGTCGTCCATAGCAATGAAATAGAGGCCATCCATCAAGTGAATAAACAAATGTGGCAAATATTGATCATTTGTTTAGGGGTTGCCTTGATCATCATCCTGATGCTTGCGAGTAAAATCACTTCATATTATACCCGTCCGATCGAAGAGGCGACGATGGCAGCCATTGAACTGGCAAAAGGGAATTACGGAACGCGGACATTCGGGAGGCATTCCGATGAAACGGGAATGCTGACAACTTCCTTGAACATATTGGCGAGGAATCTTCAGGAAACAGAGATAGCTAGGGAAATGAATCAGGATCGTTTGGAAACTCTTGTTGAGAATATCGGTAGCGGGGTCTTGCTGATTGACAGTAAAGGGTATACGACCTTGATCAACCGGGAATTCAAGAAAAGCTTCCGTGTGAACGCGGCTACGTTTTTGTTTCAGGAATATTATTCGGTCATTAAAGACCAGGAAGTGATAGCCATCATCGAAGAGATCTTTCGAACGGAAAAAACGATAAAACGGCAGGTGAAGATACCGCTTGCCATAGAACGAAAGCATTTTGAGATTTACGGCGCTCCAATAATCGGGAATCATGATGAATGGAAGGGGATCCTCCTCATTTTCCATGATATCACCGAATTGAAAAGGCTCGAGCAGATGCGGAAGGATTTCGTGGCCAATGTGTCCCATGAATTGAGGACTCCGATCACTTCCATTAAAGGCTTCTCTGAAACATTGTTGGATGGAGCCTTAAAAGATGAAAAAACCTTAAAGCACTTTTTATCGATTATCTTGAAAGAAAGTGACCGGCTGCAAGAACTCATTCAGGAGCTGCTGAATTTATCCAAAATGGAGCAGCAGGAATTCGTTTTAAACGCAGGGGTCGTGGATATTACGAAAGTGCTTGGCGAAATACAAGAGATGCTTATAGGCAAGCTGAGGGAAAAAGAAGTATCCCTTGAAATTAAAACATCCCCGGAACCAGTTTTCATTGAAGGGGAATCTGACAGGATCAAACAGGTTTTCATCAATTTGATTACGAACGCATTGACCTATACACCAAATGGCGGCAGGGTCACCGTTGACATCATTGAAAATGAACAGACTGTCGATATTACAGTTCAAGACAACGGGATCGGCATCGAAGAAAAAGAACTGCCAAGGATCTTTGAACGGTTCTACCGGATCGATAAGGCGAGGAGCCGCGATTCAGGAGGAACGGGCATTGGACTGGCAATCGTCAAGCATATAATAGAAGTCCATAAAGGTAAAATCAACGTGGAAAGCACACCTGGAACCGGGACGACTTTTACAGTCACTTTAAATAAAAGCTTAAAAGGGAAAATGTAGCGGGCATTTTATTTACATGTCCTTTACAATTCCTTAAAACGGACTTCATAATGCAGGGGTACAATGGTTGTACAACCCCTCATCCAAGGAGTTAAACATTGACAGAGACATAGTCTCTGTTTGATTATTTAGAAGTTCAACCAAAATTTTAAAACAAGATGATTGGAACAGGTAGACAAAACTCCTGTAGGAATAGCGTCTAAGTTGCAATCAACGTTCAAATCGTACAAACCTTAAAACTTAGGCAGAGACATGGTCTCTGTCTTTTAATTTTGGCTATATTCCCTGGATACCATTCCTCTATCCTATATTTCTAGGAAAATATTTGATTTTTATGAAACTTTAGGCCCTTTCTTGCGTAAATAAGATATAACTGCAAAGAAGGGGTGATACATATCGTTAGCTTAAAAAGGATATATACAATTACAGGACTTGTCTTTCTTATTTTAATTTTGGGTGTAGTTGCGATATCGACCTGGTACACGGTTGATGAATCCGATCAAGCTGTCATAATGACGTTTGGTAAAGTGGAGGAGACGATAACGGAACCAGGACTTCACTTTAAACTGCCTTGGCCGATTCAATCGGTCGAGAAATTATCCAAAGAAACATTCAGTCTTAAATTTGGATATAAGGAAGAGGATGGAGAGGTGACGGATTACCCGAGTGAGACCAAAATGATTACGGGTGATGAAAATATTGTGCTGGCAGACCTAGTCGTTCAGTGGAAAATCACCGACCCTCCAAAATATCTATACAATGCAGAAGATCCAGAAAAAATATTATACGATACGACTTCAGCTGCATTACGGAGCATAATCGGCAGCACGAAAATCGATGATGCCCTTACATCTGGTAAAGCGCAAATCGAAGCGGATGTACGCGATTTATTGTCACAGCTAATGGAGAAGTATGATGTTGGGATTTCCATATCTGCGGTTAAACTCCAGGACGTGGAGTTACCGAATGAAGAAGTGCGGAAAGCATTTACCAATGTAACGGATGCCCGTGAAACGGCGAATACGAAAATTAACGAAGCGGATAAATATGAAAATAAGCGTATGAATGAAGCGGAAGGGGAAAAAGATGCCATCATTTCACAGGCCAATGGGGATAAAGCTGCCCGTACGGAAGCTGCCCGCGGGGATGTAGCGGTCTTTGAAAAATTGCTCAGTGAGTATAAAGGCAATAAGGGGATTACGAAGGACCGTCTAATTATTGAGACCCTTGAGGAAGTATTGCCGAATGCTGAGATTTATATTATGAATGATGATGGAAACACAATGAAGTACTTGCCGCTTCGCTCGCTTGAAAAGGAGGAAACGAAAAAAACTCCTGCCACTGATGAAGCTGCCATACCTGAAGAAGAAACGAAAAAAGGGAATGCATCGGAAGAAAAAGCGACAGGGGAAGGGGGCACTAAACAATGAGTGGAAAAATAATAGATTTCTCTGAGTTGAAAAAAGGGGATTTTCATTGGAGGGGCTATGTGAGAATCGGCATTTTCCTGATTATTTTCATCGCGCTGCTGCTAATCATCTTCACCAATGTCTATATCGTCAAAGAGGGCGAATACAAGGTCGTCCGCCAATTCGGTGAGGTGGTAAGGATCGATAAGACTCCGGGATTGAAGGCGAAGGTGCCATTCATTCAGAGTATCATGACCTTACCGAAGTATCAGATGACTTCCGATGTTTCCGAAGCGGAAATCAATACGAAAGATAAAAAACGGATGCTGATCGATAACTATGCAGTTTGGAGAATAGAAGATCCGAAGAAATTGATTACAAATGCAAGGACACTTGAGAATGCCGAAACGAAAATGGAAGAGTTCATCTATTCGGCAGTTCGTTCAGAGCTGGGCCAGCTGAATTATGATGAGATCATCAATGATGAGAAGTCATCCAGGGGAAGTTTAAACGACCGCATAACCGAAAAAGTCAACGATTTGCTGCAAAAGGACAGTTATGGAATCAGCTTGACGGATGTCCGGATCAAGCGGACTGACCTGCCTTCCGAAAACGAAGCATCCGTCTTCAAGAGGATGATTTCCGAGCGGGAATCGAAAGCGCAAGAATACCTGTCCAAAGGTGATGCGAAGAAAAACCGTATCATTGCGGATACCGATAGGAAAGTGAAGGAACTGCTTTCTACTGCGGAGGCTGATGCAGAAGTGATCAGGGCAGAAGGGGAAGGGGAAGCAGCGAAAATCTATAATAAATCGTTTTCCAAAGACCCCGAATTTTATAAACTATACCGGACTCTTGAATCCTACAAGAAAACGATTGGAGATCAAACGGTCATCGTTCTGCCTTCTGATTCCCCTTATGCCAGCTTGTTGATGGGAAATACTAAATAACCTTGATGCCGTCATTTTTCTTTCCGCTTCTACTCATGGTAGAATAGAGAAGGAAAATGAACGGCTTTTTGCGTTTTTATATAGAAGCTATATCTACATAAACCTGTATGACTGGAGGAAGACGGATTTGGATAAAAAGCTAGTGCTCATAGATGGAAACAGCATTGCATACCGTGCGTTTTTTGCGCTTCCGCTCTTGAATAATGATAAGGGGGTCCATACGAATTCCGTGTACGGATTCACCATGATGCTCAACCGCATTCTTGAAGAAGAAAAGCCAACGCACATACTTGTGGCATTCGATGCGGGTAAAACGACATTCAGGCATGCATCATTTAAAGAATATAAGGGGGGGCGCCAAAAAACGCCGCCAGAATTATCCGAGCAATTCCCTTTCATTCGGGAGCTGCTTGATTGTTTTCAAATAAAAAGGTATGAACTGGAGAACTACGAAGCCGATGATATTATCGGTACGCTGTCTTTACAAGCGGAAAAAGATGGTTTTGAAGTGAAGGTCATTTCCGGTGATAAGGACTTAACGCAATTATCCTCCCCTAGTACGACAGTTTCCATCACGAAAAAGGGGATTACTGAAATTGAGGAATACACTCCAAAGCATATACATGAAAAATACGGTCTATCCCCTTTGCAAATCATTGATTTAAAAGGGCTGATGGGAGATGCCTCCGACAATATCCCCGGTATTCCGGGTGTTGGTGAAAAGACTGCCCTTAAATTATTGCATCAATTTGAAACGGTTGAAAACCTTCTGCAGTCGATTGATGAGGTAAGCGGACAAAAATTGAAAGAGAAAATTGAAGAACATAAAGACCTGGCCTTATTAAGCAAAGAGCTGGCTACGATAACGAGGGAAGCGCCGCTTGAAGTTTCCGTTAACGAGACCGAGTACACTGGCATGGATCAGGATCGGGTCATCTCATTCTATAAGGAGCTTGGTTTTTCGACTTTACTCGATAAATTGGATGTAACGGAAAGCGCACCGCTTGAACAGGAGAAGATAGAGGTGCACACTGCTGAAATGACAGAAGGAATGTTTGCAGATGAAAGTGCCTTGTATGTTGAAATTTTAGAAGATAATTATCATCGAGCCGACATAATAGGGATCGCCATCAGTAATGAACAAGGTCATTTTTACTTCAATGGAGAGGATGCTCTGAGTTCCGATGCATTTAAATCCTGGGCAGAGGATGAAACAAAAAAGAAAACGGTTTTCGATGCGAAGCGTACGGTCGTGGCACTGCGTCATCGGGGAGTCGAAATAAAAGGCATCGATTTTGATGTGTTTTTGGCATCCTATATCCTTGATCCGGCAGAGTCAGTGGACGAAGTCGCAGAAATCACGAAAACCCAAGGTACTATCCGGCTTGAAACAGATGATGTTTTTTATGGAAAAGGTGCAAAACGCAAAATACCTGAGGAAGCGGAATTGAGGGAGCATATCGCCAGAAAATCGAAGGCGATCTTTTCTCTGAAAGAACCGATGATAGATAAGCTGCAAGAGTTCGAGCAGTATCACCTATTTACGGAACTGGAGCTGCCCTTGTCGATCATCCTGGCAAATATGGAATGGCAGGGAATCAAGGTGGACATAGGCCGACTGAAAAACATGGGACAGGAATTAGCCATTCGCTTAAGAAATATCGAAGCGCGAATTTTCGAATTGGCTGGAGAGGCGTTCAATATCAATTCACCTAAACAGCTTGGGGCCATCCTGTTTGAAAAGTTGGAGCTTCCGGTCATGAAGAAAACCAAAACAGGTTATTCGACTTCAGCCGATGTGCTGGAAAAACTGGAGAGCAAGCATGATATCGTTAAGGAAATACTGCTGTATCGCCAGCTTGGTAAGCTGCAATCCACTTACATTGAAGGATTGCTTAAAGTGGTCAATGGCAAAACGGACAAGGTGCACACCCGGTTCAACCAAGCATTGACCCAGACCGGCCGGTTAAGTTCTACAGATCCCAATCTCCAGAATATCCCGATCAGACTGGAAGAAGGAAGGAAAATCAGGCAGGCCTTCATTCCTTCCGAAAAGGATTGGATCATTTTTGCTGCCGACTACTCCCAGATCGAATTACGTGTCCTGGCGCATATCGCCAATGACAGCGGATTGGTGGAAGCATTCCAGGCCGGGATGGACATCCATACAAGGACAGCCATGGACGTATTCCATGTATCGGCAGATCAAGTCACCTCGAACATGAGGCGCCATGCCAAAGCGGTCAACTTCGGAATCGTTTATGGTATAAGTGATTACGGACTATCGCAAAGTCTTGGAATCACGAGAAAAGAAGCTGGAGAGTTCATCGAGAAGTATTTACGAAGCTTTCCAGGTGTTCAGGAATATATGGAAGAAAGCATACATGAGGCCCGTCAAAAAGGATATAGCACGACTCTGATGCAAAGAAGGCGATATATACCTGAGATAACAAGCAGGAATTTCAACATCAGGAGTTTTGCCGAACGGACAGCGATGAACACGCCGATTCAAGGCAGTGCCGCTGATATCATCAAGCTTGCCATGATCAACATGAATAAACGCCTGAAAAAGGAGGGGCTCAAAACGAGAATGCTTCTACAGGTTCATGATGAATTGATTTTTGAAACCCCTCCTGAGGAACTCGAAATCCTTAAAGTGATCGTTCCGGAGGAAATGGAAAATGCCATTGAATTGAACGTGCCCCTTAAAGTCGATTATGCTTTCGGGCCAACATGGTTTGATGCCAAATAATAAAAGATAGGTGATTGCAATGCCAGAACTTCCAGAAGTGGAAACAGTCAGAAGAACGTTAGAGCAGCTCGTACTCGGAAAAGAGATCAAGGAAGTGTCCGTTTTCTGGCCAAAGATCATTAAAGCGCCTGAGCCTGTCGAACAGTTTCAGGATGCCTTAAGGGGGCAGACGATTTCTGCAATAGGCCGTCGGGGCAAGTTCCTCATTTTCACCTTGGATGATTATTCGCTGGTTTCGCATTTAAGAATGGAAGGGAAATACGGCGTTCATCCAAAAGAAGAGCCGTATGATAAGCATACCCATGTGATCTTCACTTTCACTGATGGCAGTGAACTTCGGTACAGGGATGTCCGGAAATTCGGAACAATGCATCTATTTGCCAAAGGGGAAGAATTTGAACAGTTGCCCCTGCTGCACTTAGGGCCTGAACCGTTATCCGAAGATTTTACTGTCGAAGGTCTTCGTGCGAAGTTGGCAAGAACCAATAGGAAAATCAAGCCCGTTCTCCTTGATCAAACCGTTGTCGTCGGGATTGGGAATATATATGTGGACGAGTCGTTATTCCGTTCCGGTATCCATCCGGAGAGAATGGCATCTTCACTCTCGTTGCAGGAAATCGAAACGTTGCATGCTGAAATCATTGCGACGTTAGGTGAAGCTGTGGAAAAAGGCGGAAGCACGATTCGTTCATACATTAATTCCCAAGGGCAAATCGGCATGTTTCAGTTGGAACTGAATGTTTATGGAAGAAAAGGCGAGAACTGCAAAACATGCGGCACGCCACTTGAAAAACTGGTTGTTGCAGGACGCGGCACACATATTTGTCCGTCATGCCAGCCGCTAAAATAGGTCATGTTTATTCAAACACATCGGATGGGCTCCTTCCATATACTAGGGTAGCAACGAGTAGGGAAGGAGTAATATTCCGATGTGGCTACAAATTATTTTTCTCGCTTTTGCAGTTAGTATTGACGGATTTGGCGTCGGTTTGACATTCGGTATGCGGAAGATGAAAATCCCCTTAAGGTCAATAGCGGTCATCTCATTTTGTTCTGCATTGAGTTTAGGTATAGCGATGGTCATCGGACAATTCATCAGTCAGCTCATATCTATCGGGGCGGCTGAAAAAACAGGCGGCATCATCCTCATTTTTCTTGGTGCCTGGATGGTATACCAGTATTTTAAGCCTGAAAAGGATTTGAAAGATGATAGATATCATGAAAAGATCATCTTTAATTTTGAAATTAAATCACTTGGGGTAGTCATTAATATTTTACAAAAACCATTGAATGCCGATTTTGATAAATCAGGTACGATAACAGGCGTTGAAGCGCTTGTTCTGGGGTTTGCACTTTCGCTGGATGCGTTCGGGGCCGGAGTTGGAGCGGCTATGATCGGGATTTCACCGATCATCCTCGCAGGGTGCATCGCTGTTATGAGTTCGATTTTCATTTGGAGCGGAATTCAAAGCGGAAAATTGCTTTCAAATAATAAAGTTGTCCAGCATTTGACCTTTCTCCCAGGTGTATTATTGATCATCATCGGTTTATTCAAATTATGATAAGGTTAAAAGGGGGGAGCTTATGGGACAAATCATCGGAATCACCGGAGGCATTGCCAGTGGGAAAAGCACTGTCAGCCTCTATTTACAGGAACTCGGATTCACGATTGTCGATGCAGATCTGGCTTCCCGTGCTGTCGTTGAGCCAGGTGAAGAAGCCTATCACCAAGTTGTGAAAGCATTTGGAGAAGATATCTTATTGACGGATGGGAATATAGATCGCGTAAAGCTTGGGTCGATCATATTTAATGATCAAGAAAAGAGATTGCTGTTGAATGGTATCGTGCATCCTGCCGTCAGGAATTGGATGCGGCTGAAAACGGAAGCGGCACTATCATCAGGAGAAGAAACGGTGTTCATGGATATTCCGCTCCTATTCGAAAGCAAGCTGACATTCATGGTGGATAAGACGCTTTTGATCTATGTGGATGAGCAAGTACAATTGAAGCGATTAATGAATAGGAATGGTCTTTCGGAGACGGAGGCACTTGCCAGGATCAATTCGCAAATGCCCTTGGCCGATAAAAAGGCCTTAGCGGATGCCGTCATCGATAATAATGGTGACATTAATGAAACGAAGCGGCAAGTGAAGGTCATACTTAGCGAATGGTATGTCATTTAATCATGATAAAAAGAAGAAACCGCCCGGTTTCTTCTTTTTATGTTGAAAAAATAAAACAATCCGCATTTTTATTAGCACAATTCCTCTGAATTATGTTATACTAATTACATGTGAAAGGTAATAAGTATAACACTAATATTTCTGGAGGGTCCGAACAATGAATTCAAGAATAGCGATTAACGGATTTGGGAGAATTGGAAGAATGGTTTTCCGAAAAGCCATATTAGACGAGAGTTTGGACATTGTTGCCATAAATGCAAGCTATCCAGCTGAAACTTTAGCACACTTACTAAAATATGATACGATACATGGTAAATTCGACGGTATCATTATAGCTGAAGATGATTCAATAGTAGTGAATGGCCGCCAAGTAAAACTAATAAATAACCGCGATCCAAAGCTATTGCCTTGGAAAGAGATGAACATAGATATTGTAATTGAAGCCACTGGCAAATTCAATGATCGTTCTAAAGCGGCTCTTCATTTAGACGCAGGAGCAAAAAGAGTAATATTATCAGCCCCGGGTAAAAATGAAGACGTTACCATTGTAATGGGAGTGAATCAGGAGGTGCTGGAAATTGACAAGCATTTCGTCATATCCAATGCATCTTGTACAACGAACTGCCTTGGACCTGTTGCAAAAGTGCTTGATGAAAAATTCGGCATAAACAACGGTTTAATGACAACGATACATTCTTATACAAATGATCAAAATAATATCGATAACCCGCACAAAGACTTGAGACGTGCCCGTGCCGCTGCGGAAAGCATGATTCCTACGACTACAGGAGCTGCAAAAGCCATCTCGCTAGTGTTGCCGCAATTAAAAGGCAAACTTCATGGAATGGCGATACGAGTACCGACACCAAACGTATCTTTAGTCGATCTTGTTGTGGATTTAAACCGTGATGTCACGATTGAAGAAGTGAACCAAGCCTTCATCGACGCTTCAGAAAATGAACTCAAAGGAATCATGGAATTCACGATGGAACCTTTAGTTTCCAGTGATTTCAAAACGAATCCACACTCTGCAATCATCGATGGATTGACAACGATGATGATCGGGGACAGGAAAGTGAAGGTCCTTGCTTGGTATGATAATGAGTGGGGTTACTCCAACCGTGTAGTGGACCTTGTAAAATTGGTTGGCTCCGAGTTGAAAAAAATGTCCGAAGTCGAATTATCAGTAAAATAAAATGAAAAACCCGAGCCTGCTAAAATTTTTTAGCGGGCTATTTTTCATGCAGTGATCCATGAATTCCCGGCTGCTTTATGGCACTGAATAAACAAAAGACGGAATTTGCTCCACATTGGAACCTTCGCTATATCCCCATTACATATAAAGCTTATCTTTCCAAAAATTCAATTTGGAGTTGCAAAAAAAATTCAAACCATATATACTATGAATCGTGAACTTCTTCAAAACGGTTTGCATGATGGCTACTTAAAGGGTTAGGACCTCTTTGGACTAACTTTCCCCCGTGGTAGTTATCAGAACTTATTTTTAAATCATTGTAAGGGGGAAGCTTAATATGGAAACAGCTTACACTATGGAAACAATGGGTAGACATGTCATTTCTGAACTTTGGGGTTGTGACTTTGAAAAACTGAACAATATCGATTTAATTGAAAAGATTTTTGTTGACGCTGCTTTGAAATCAGGTGCAGAGGTACGAGAAGTTGCCTTTCACAAATTTGCTCCACAAGGAGTCAGCGGGGTTGTCATCATTTCTGAATCACACTTAACGATTCACAGTTTTCCAGAACACGGCTATGCGAGCATTGATGTCTATACATGCGGTAACTTGGATCCGAATATTGCGGCAGATTATATTGCAGAAGCTTTGAATGCGCAAACACGTGAAAACATAGAATTACCACGTGGATTAGGTCCTGTACAAATGAAAAAAGCCAATATAAGTGCCCTATAAAAAAATGTATACACAGAGATGCCATGGGTGCATCTCTTTTTTAATGCAATGAATCGGCAGTCTGATTCACTTTATTAGAGAGGATTGCCTTGAAGCACAATGCCCTTGGCAACGGTGCTTCAACGGCAGAACAAAAAGTGCCTGCTGCCGGAACTTACACTTTTTACTTGTACTGTCCGTTCCTTTTAATATAAGATTAAGATAGAGAAGTAATTCCTTGGGGAACATTTAGATAGGGGAGTCCTACATAAAATACGGAGCTGATAATGATGAAATGCCCATCATGTCAATATAACGGAACAAGAGTGCTCGATTCCAGGCCAGTCGATGAAAGTAAATCGATTCGACGACGCCGTGAATGTGAGGCATGTGGTTTTCGATTCACGACATTTGAAAAGGTGGAGGAAACACCGCTTATTGTAGTGAAAAAGGGCGGGACACGTGAAGAGTTCAGTCGTGATAAAATCCTGCGTGGCTTAATCAGGGCTTGCGAAAAACGTCCGGTTCCCTTGAAAGAACTAGAGCAAATTACCAGTTATGTAGAAAAAGAACTACGCAACCAGGGCATATCGGAAGTGAAAAGCGACAGTGTCGGCGAAATGGTAATGGACAAGCTGGCAGAAGTCGATGAGGTTGCCTATGTAAGGTTCGCATCCGTCTATCGACAATTTAAAGATATCAATGTCTTTATTGATGAACTGAAAGATTTAATAAATAAAGAAAGAAAGTAGAGCTGAAGATTCACTTTGGCTCTTTTTTCACTACATCTTTTGAAAGGTTTGAATGGAGATGTCAATGCATTGGCAAGAATTGCTCCCAGCTGATTCATATTTGGTCTCATCTGCGGGGCTGCTTCATGATTATGATCGGAAAATACTTACCCGACTATATCAACCTCTTATTGGACCTATCTGCATTAGCCTATATATGACGTTATGGAGTGAGTTGGAGGAAAACAGGCTATGGTCGGAAACCTCCTCGCATTATCAATTAATGAATACCATCGGCCTTAAGTTAGGTGATATTTACGAAGCGCGCCTTTTACTTGAAGGAATCGGCCTGTTGAATGTATATAAGAAATCGAAAAATGAAACGAAGGAATTCATTTATGAGTTAAACCCGCCGCTTTCACCCCAGCAGTTTTTCACGGATGGAATGCTGAATATTTACTTATACAAAAAAATCGGTAAAGCTCAATTCAACCGGTTAAAGAGGTTCTTTTGTGATGACCATATCTTAACCGATCAATATGAAGGTGTGACTAAATCTTTTGCGGAAGTATTCTCATCAGACCATTTGGACTCTTTATATGTAACGGATGAAGCGAAAAACGAATGGAAACCGGTGCCTGAACAGCAATACATCGATCGGGCGGAAGGCGTTGAGCCATCGGGGTTTGATGACTTATTCGATTTTGACCTTTTATTTGCCGGGATGAAATCCTCGATCGTGCCGAAAAAGGCTTTTACTCCTAAAATAAAAAGTACGATTGCCAAACTCGCTTTTTTATATGGCATTGATCCGCTGGAAATGCAAAAACTAGTAATGGATGCCGTTTCATTGGATGATGAGATTGATGAGGAATTGCTTAGAAAGGCGGCAAGGGACTGGTACCAGATTGAACGGCAGGCCGATATGCCTTCCCTTGTCAATCGGGTGCAGCCAATTCGTGAACGGACACAAAAAGAAGAACCGAAAACAAAGGAACAAGAGTTAATCCGTCATTTGGAGACGATTTCCCCGAGGGAGCGGCTGATGCAATTGTCTGGCGGTGCAGAGCCGTCAAGCGGTGATTTGAAAGTGGTTGAGGGCGTGATGATCAACCAAAAGCTGAATCCGGGTGTCGTCAATGTCTTGATTGAATATGTCATGCTCAAAACGGATATGAAGTTCACGAAAGGTTATGTGGAAAAGCTGGCAGGCCATTGGGCACGGCTAAAGGTCTCAACAGTCGTCGAGGCGATGGAACTGGCCAAAAATGAACATAGGAAATATCAGGACTGGGCTCAAGGAAGCAGGAATGCTGCGAAGGGCAGCCGGAAAAAGGCGATACGGGAAGAAGTGGTTCCTGAGTGGCTTGAGAAAAAAGAAGAAGCACAGCAGGAGCAGAATGCGGATCAGCCTGAATTGGATGCCCAAAAACGCGAACTTCTGGAGAAATGGAAGCTGTGGAAAGCGGGAGGTGAAATGAACGATGGAAAAGATTAATAGGTCCCTTAATAAATTGGCCAATACAAATCAATTTCAACAGCGTTATGAAAAGCTGAAACAGGAGATTTTTGAAAACGAACAAGTGCGGTTATTCATGAATGCCAACAGCTCGACGGTCACGAAGGAAATGATTGATAAAAACTTGGGGAAGCTTTATGAGTTCACTTCACAGAGCAATAAGTGTGATAAATGTCCGAGCTTGGATGGCTGCATCAATATGATGCAAGGGTATTATCCTAAATTGGTGGTGCAAGGAAAAGCCCTGAACCTGCATTATGAAGTCTGCCCGAGGAAATTGGCAGAGGATGAAAAGCGGAAACGGGAAAAGCTGATCCGCAGCCTGTATGTACCGAAGGATATTTTAAAGGCCAGCATTGAAGATTTTACCCAAACGGATGATGAAAACAAACGCTTGTCTGTCCTAAGTAAAGCGATGTCGTTCATTATGGAATATGAGCCGGGTAAAAGGCAAAAAGGCTTGTATATATATGGGAAATTCGGTGTTGGGAAAACGTACTTATTAGGTGCGATCGCCAATGAACTTGCAAAAAGGCAAATTTCCTCCCTTATAGTCTATGTACCTGACTATTTGAGGGAACTTAAGGGATCGATAGGTGATAATACGGTCAATGAAAAAATTGAAATGGTGAAAACGGCACCTATCCTCATGCTTGATGATATTGGAGCGGAATCCATGACGAGCTGGGGACGCGATGAGGTTTTTGGTCCGATTTTGCAATTTAGGATGCTGGAAAACCTGCCGACATTTTTCACTTCGAATTTTGATATGAATGGCCTGGAGAACCACCTGACCTTTTCACAGCGCGGTGAGAAAGAAGAAGTGAAGGCGGCCCGGGTACTGGAAAGAATTCAATATTTAGCCGAGCCGGTCAAGCTTGATGGCGTGAATCGGAGAAGATGAAGAAAAGTGGTCTCTTAATGGAGGTCACTTTTTTCTTCTTACAAGGCCCATCCTACTTCTAAACACGTCCCCATCCCCATATACATGAAAAAAGAAGCAAGGGGGAAGGGGGGATGTCGTAGTGCAAATTTTGTTTCAAAACGATTCAGAGGCATTGAAATTACTGAATTTCGTTTCTGTCCATCCACTGGGGGCAGAATTTCAAGCATATATTCGATTTATTCCGCAACAAGGCATGCATGTGGATATGACGGAATCTTCAGGTGATGAATGGCTAATTCTGCTTCGTGATGCATTCCATTCTTTTTTATTGGAAGAAAAGACGCTTCCTGTTCTGGAGCAAATTATAGTCGGTAAATTTTTTTATAGGGAACGGGAAGAAATTGAAGCCATCATTGAAATTGCATCATCCATCATCGAGGCGGAAAGAGCCAGGAATCAAGATGGAGCATTCAGTACGGAGAAACGATTGATTGAGGAAGGACTTCAAAGCATCTTGGCTGGAAAGGTATCTTTTTCATTCGATTCTTTTACGACCTTCCGTTTAAAATCGTTTCAGCACACTTTGGAAAAGTATGTCGTCAAGGCGATTGATGAATATAAGCTGGAACAGGACTATCAAAATTTCATTGCTACGCTCCGTGATTGCCTTCAAGGGCAGGAGTCGAAATTAAGAAAGCTTCACCTTGTCAACCGGGACGGTTTTCACTTCTATGATCAGAAATTCAGCAAACTCGACCGTCCAAAAATCAATAGTATGATTGACAGGAGGCTTCTTGCCAAAAGCTCACTTTTTCTCGATACGGTGATACTTGCCCCGCTTTTATCGATTGCTCCTGAAAACTTGTGCATCTATACCGATGACAAGGAAGAGGGGCTCATCCAGACCATTTCAAGGATTTTCGAAGAACGGGCGACTATCTTGCCACTTTCATCATTTTCTAGCAGTTGAATGAACTTTCGTGGAAAAAAGAAAATTAACCTTGATTTTCGCCGTATAACAAATTATAATTTCCTACATACTATTAAAAAACTAAAAGTTATGATGAGGACAAGGGTATTCTAGTCGCCGATTATCAGAGAGGGAAGCCAACAGGCTGTAAGCTTCCTATTCGCATGGAACACTTACCACCTTTAAACTTCGGCTCGGAAAGCAGGCATTCTGCGAATATGAGCTGACGGGAAGCTGCCGTTACCAAGTTACAAGTGCCATTTTGCCGTGAAAAGCAAGCTGGAACGAGGGTGGAACCGCGGGTTAATGATATTTATTACTAAGCTCGTCCCTGTTTTATACAGGGGCGGGCTTTTTTGTGTTGTAATGGAATCAAAAACCTGTAATTTGTTCGAACAAATAAGAAGGAGTGAAACTGAATGTCAGAACTACTGAAAATATCTTTTCCTGACGGAGCGGTCAAGGAGTTTGCTAAAGGCACAACAACTGAAGACATCGCTGCATCCATCAGTCCTGGTTTAAGGAAAAAATCCATTGCCGGAAAATTCAATGGTGAATTATATGATTTAAAACGTCCGATTGAACAAGATGGTACAATCGAAATCGTCACACAGGACGCAGCGGATGCTCTTGAAGTAGTGCGTCACAGTACAGCGCACTTGATGGCACAAGCGATCAAACGTTTGTACAAAAATGCTAAATTCGGCGTAGGGCCAGTCATTGAAGGCGGCTTTTACTATGATATGGATCTAGAGGAATCATTGACTCCCGAAGACCTTCCATTGATTGAAAAAGAAATGAAGAAAATCGTCAACGAAAACTTGGCAATCTCCCGCATCGAAGTGAGTCGTGATGAAGCGATTTCCCGTTTTAAAGAAATCGGCGACGAGTATAAATTGGAATTGATCGATGCGATTCCTGCCGATCAGCAGGTAACACTGTATGAGCAAGGGGAATTTTTTGACCTTTGTCGTGGAATTCATGTTCCATCAACTGGGAAAATCAAAGAATTCAAGCTATTGAGCATCGCTGGAGCATACTGGAGAGGCGATAGCAAAAACAAAATGCTTCAACGCATTTACGGTACGGCTTTCTATAAAAAAGAAGATTTGGCCGAACACCTGCGTCTCCTTGAAGAAGCCAAGGAACGTGACCATCGTAAAATCGGCAAAGAATTGAACTTGTTCATGAGCTCACAGAAAGTGGGGCAAGGGCTGCCGATGTGGTTGCCAAAAGGCGCGACAATTCGCCGTACAATCGAAAGATATATCGTGGATAAGGAAGAACGTTTAGGCTATGACCATGTCTACACACCTGTAATGGGAAGCGTGGACCTTTATAAAACATCCGGACACTGGGATCATTACCAGGACGGCATGTTCCCGGTCATGGAGATGGAAAACGAACAGCTTGTCCTGCGTCCGATGAACTGTCCGCATCACATGATGGTCTATAAAAACAGCATCCACAGCTACCGCGAACTGCCAATCCGGATTGCCGAGCTAGGCTTGATGCACCGCTATGAAATGTCAGGTGCCCTTTCAGGCCTTCAGCGTGTACGTGGGATGACATTGAATGATGCGCACATTTTCGTTCGCCCCGACCAAATCAAAGAAGAGTTCAAGCGTGTTGTGAACCTTGTTCTGGAAGTTTATAAAGATTTCGATATCAAGGATTATTCATTCCGTCTGTCTTATCGCGATCCTCAGGATACAGAAAAATACTTCGATGATGATGACATGTGGGAAAAAGCGCAAAGCATGTTAAAAGGCGCCATGGATGAGCTTGGTCTTGATTACTTTGAAGCGGAAGGTGAAGCGGCATTCTACGGTCCTAAGCTTGATGTTCAGGTGCGCACTGCCTTAGGGAAAGATGAAACGCTTTCCACTGTTCAGCTTGATTTCTTGCTTCCTGAACGTTTTGACCTTAATTACGTCGGTGAGGACGGCAAGCAGCACCGTCCGGTTGTTATCCACCGCGGCGTCGTTTCCACAATGGAACGTTTTGTCGCTTACTTGATTGAAGAATACAAGGGGGCATTCCCTACTTGGCTTGCACCTATCCAAGCACAGGTGATCCCGGTTTCACCTGAAGTGCACTTGGATTATGCGAAAGAAGTACAGGAAAAACTTAAAGCGCAAGGCATTCGTGTCGACCTGGATACACGTGACGAGAAAATCGGTTACAAAATCCGTGAAGCACAAATGCAAAAAATCCCGTATATGCTGGTCGTTGGAGACAATGAAGCCAAAGAAGGCAGCGTGAATGTACGTAAATACGGTGAACAAAAATCCGAAACGATCGCATTTGAAGATTTCGTTTCAGCGATTAAGGCGGAAGTGAGCCGTTAATAGCAAAAAGAGGGGCACATATAGTTGTGTCCCTCTTTTTAATCATGGCATGATAAAATGAAACCATCATGTGAAAATATGTACAGCAATGAAAAGGAGGGGCAGCATGAAAAAGAAATTTACTTATCTATTCGGACCGACATTCCTTGTCATCATCATCTTATTGTTATTGGATGATTATCGACAATATGCCATCGTCCCGGTCCTGCTTTTTTGGATAGTCCTATTTTCTTGGGACACCATTGAGAAAAAGAAAAAGGCGAAAGAAGACTCTTAACATGTGATGGCTTCGGCCAGTATGGACTGTAACTAAAGGGGGAATGGGGATAAATGGAGATTAGAAGGGCTTCAAGGAAAGACGCGGGTAACTTGGCTGCTCTGTTCAATCATGTAGAAGATTCCGGGTATATGCTGTTTAACCCTGGGGAAAGAAAAGCTACAGCGAAACAAATGGAAAAGCAATTGGAGCAAATCGAAAAAAATCCCCCTTCCATTGTCCTCGTTTCCGCTAGCGGCAATGAGCTGAATGGTTACCTAATCTTATTGGGCAATCAAATGGGCCGAACGAGGCATTCCGCCAAAATCGTCATCGGCATCCATGAACAGGTTAGAGGAAAAGGCATCGGTACGAAGCTATTTCAGAAAATGGAGGAGCATGCACGGACTAACGAAATACGGCGCCTGGAATTGTCCGTGATTGCAAACAACGCCCCTGCGCTTTCCTTGTATCATAAGATGGGGTTCGAAAAGGAAGGAATAAAGCGGGAATCACTGTTTTTTGATGGAAAGTATCATGATGAATATTTTTTGTCCAAATTACTTTAAAAAACGTATTGTCAAATAACTGAATGTCTGATAATATTAATTTTGTTGTGAAAAACGAATAAAATTTAGCATTTGACAAGTCATCAGTGTTTATGATATATTTCTAAAGTGAATTGAATACGTGTTTGATGAAAGAAGAAGCACCCGCTTCTCACCTGGTTGACGCAAACAATGCAGTTAACAGGTCATGATTTGATTATTTGGATCTTTCTGAATGAGTCTATCAAGTGTGGGTGCAACATGCATCCACACTTTTTTATTATGATTATATCCTGTAAGCGAGTTGTGAGCGTGACCGAATTTATTCAAATATTCGTATTCGCCAATATCTTTGGAGGTGGCTAACTATTAGTAAAGACGCGATGGTAAACGAGGGCATCCGAGCCCGTGAAGTTCGTCTTATTGACCAAAACGGAGAACAACTTGGAATTAAAACGAAATTCGAAGCATTGGAAATTGCCGCTCGTGTAAATCTTGATCTAGTTTTAGTTGCTGCAAATGCAAAGCCTCCGGTAGCCCGGATCATGGACTACGGAAAACACCGCTTCGAGCAGCAAAAGAAAGACAAGGAAGCACGTAAAAATCAAAAAGTCATCAGTCTGAAAGAGGTTCGTTTGAGCCCGACGATTGAAGAGCATGATTTCAATACGAAGCTTCGCAACGGTATTAAATTCCTTGAAAAAGGCGATAAAGTAAAAGCTTCTATCCGATTCAAAGGACGTGCCATTACGCATAAGGAAATTGGTCAACGTGTACTCGTTCGTTTTTCTGAAGCATGTAAAGAAGTGGCTACAATCGAGCAACACCCAAAAATGGACGGGCGCAGCATGTTCATTATCTTAGCACCGAAAAACGAAAAGTAATTGTAAAGTAATTTGTAATGAGGAGGAATACCTTATGCCTAAAATGAAAACTCACCGCGGATCTGCTAAACGTTTCAAAAAGACTGGATCCGGCAAACTTAAGCGTTCTAACGCTTACACAAGCCATTTATTTGCTAACAAATCTACTAAGCAAAAGCGTAAGCTTCGCAAAGCTAGCCTTGTAAGCAAAGGTGACTTCAAACGTATTCGTCATATGCTAGACAACATTAAATAAGTTCGATTTATCGAGTTAAATAGGAGGGAAATAACATGCCACGTGTAAAAGGCGGTACTGTTACTCGCAAACGTCGTAAAAAGGTAATAAAATTAGCTAAAGGTTACTATGGCGCGAAACATATTCTTTTCAAAGTAGCTAACCAACAAGTAATGAAGTCAGGAAACTATGCTTTCCGTGACCGTCGTCAAAAGAAACGTGATTTCCGCAAACTTTGGATCACTCGTATCAACGCTGCAGCACGCATCAACGGTCTTTCTTACAGCCGTTTAATGCATGGCCTAAAGCTTGCTGGTATCGAAGTGAACCGCAAAATGCTTGCTGATCTTGCTGTTGCTGACGAACAAGCTTTTGCTCAATTAGCAACTGCTGCTAAACAACAATTAGACAAATAAGTCTGACTGATACCGCCACTCTCTTTTCAAGAGGGTGGCTTTTTACATATTTAAAGGAGGGAATGGGAATGCAAGGAGTATGGTTCATTGCTGCTTATATGATCATCACGAACATCATCGGTTTTGCCTTAATGGGAATCGACAAAAGGAAAGCTCGTAATGGGGAGTACCGGATCAGCGAAAAGACACTTTGGTTTTGGGCTGTCATAGGAGGAGGGACTGGGTCCTTTTTGGGGATGAAGCAATTCCGCCATAAGACGAAGCATGACGCTTTTAAGTGGGGTCTGCCTATATTGATGATTCTGCAGATAGGCTTATTGATTAAGGTATTCATTCAATTGTAATAAGTAGCCCGTATAGTGTATATGCTTGTAGAAGCAGCAAAGAGTAGCTGGAGGGAGAGCATGAATGATAAACTGACACTTGTGATGAGCTACGTTCAATCTGGAAGCGTGTTTGCACCGTTGATTTTTATCACTTTTCATTTATTAAGGCAATTTTTATTCATTCCCGTCATTGTGGTTTGCATGTCTGGAGGAGTATTATTCGGGGCAGCTTTTGGAACCATCTATTCGGTAATCGGTTTGACGCTTTCCAGCATGGCCTTTTATTTCGTGATAGGCAAATTTCCGAAAACAAAGGAAAGGCTGCTGCGGCTTAAGAATAAGCTGTTTGGTAACCGAAAACTGAACAGCCGGCAAATTGCAGTACTCAGGCTAATACCATTCATACACTTTTATTTATTGTCGCTTTGTTTATTGGAATCCAATAAAGGGCTGAAAAATTATTTTTACCTATCCTTCATGACCAATCTTCCTGTAGCATTCGTATACACGGTTTTTGGCCACTATATTGCAGATTTCAGTCCCACGCTGATCGTCATCATTTTATTATCCTTAACCTTATTGATCTATTTATTGAGAGAGAAGCAGACGGTCGTCCCCTGGAAGGAATTTTTTCGTTCAGATGATTAATATAGAGCCTTGAGTCCATTTTCCTCAAGGCTCTTCATTATGCGTGATTTTTTCAATTTTGTAAGAACTCCTTGACCGGGCTCTTCCAATCAATAACGGCATCCGGGTATTGTTTTTTTATGGCTGCCTCGATTTTCAAGAAATCATTTCGCTTCAAGCCTTTCAGGCCTGCCACTTTTTTAGGCCAAATGAAGATGGAGATGACCTCGAAGGAGCGTTCCGTCGTCCCTAAATACTTTTCCCCTTCAAACATCACCCCGTTGTACGTCAATAAAAAATTCTTTCGTATATTGGATGTATCGTCGAGCAGAAAGAATTTTTTCTGTTCATGTGCCAGCTCTAATTTTCTTTTCGGATTAAATAGGTATTTAATGACTGTATAGATTAAGAAAATGATGAGAGCCAAAAGAATGAACCGCATGATCAATACCATGGAGATACCTCCTTAAACAGAGTGATTCCCTTTCATTTACGTATGGGTTTTTAATAAGTTTCATTTATTTGATATAATTTAGGGGAAGACGAAGGAAAGAAGTGATGAAAATGAACATAAGTAAATTAATGGAAATGCAGGCGGCTTTGGATGAGCATATACAATCCAAGCATGATTTGGGTGCGGAAGACTTGGTGGAACGGAAGATACTTGCTCTTTTAGTGGAGCTTGGAGAGCTTGCCAATGAAACAAGATGTTTTAAATTCTGGAGTCTTAAAGGACCCTCTGATAAAGAAACGATTTTGGCTGAATATGTGGATGGCATTCATTTCATTTTGTCACTCGGGATCGAACGGGGTTTTGTACCGGAAGCTCCATCTGCCCTAAAGATGCATCAGGAAGATTTGACGGTTCAATTTACTGCCATTTACGGCTACATCAGTGAATTTCGCACACAGTTGACAGATTCATCTTACCAAAAGGTTTTTACTGCGTATTTACATTTAGGGGAGTTGCTCGGATTTTCGGCAGCGGATGTGGAAAAAGCATATGTAAGCAAAAATGAAGTCAATTACGAAAGGCAAAAGCAAGGCTACTGATTGTTTATGAAATCGTTTGTCTGTATAATTATTCTTGTAATGTAAGTTATAAGGAGGTAAGGGAATGGCTCAATTGGATGAAACGTTAAAGATGCTTGCTGACTTAACGGATGCTAAAGGCATTGCAGGAAATGAAAGTGAAGTAAGAAAAGTGATGACCGAATACATAACACCATTTGCGGATGAAATATCGACAGATGGGCTGGGAAGTTTGATCGCCAAGAAAACGGGAGATGAAAACGGACCGAAAATCATCGTTACCGGGCATATGGACGAAGTCGGTTTCATGATCACCCAAATTGATGATAAGGGATTTTTGCGTTTTCAGCCGGTAGGGGGCTGGTGGTCACAGGTAATGCTGGCCCAGCGCGTGACGATCGTTACGGGTAAAGGTGATATAACGGGCATTATCGGTTCCAAGCCGCCACATATCCTGTCAGCGGAAGCACGGAAGAAGCCGATTGATATTAAAGATATGTTCATTGATATTGGTGCATCCAGCAAAGAAGAGGTTAAGGAATGGGGCGTCAAGCCGGGGGATATGGTTGTGCCATATTTTGAATTCACGGTTATGAATAATGAAAAGATGCTGCTCGCCAAAGCCTGGGACAATCGAATTGGCTGTGCAATCGCCATTGATGTGTTTAAACAGCTGAAAGACAGCGACCATCCTAACGTAGTTTATGGAATTGGCGCAGTGCAAGAAGAGGTCGGCCTGCGTGGCTCCAAAACATCCACATTCAAAATTCAGCCGGATATCGGTTTTGCCGTCGATGTCGGCATTGCTGGTGATACACCGGGGGTTTCCGAAAAAGAAGCGATGAGCAAGATGGGGGAAGGCCCGCAAATCGTCATCTATGATTCATCGATGGTGGCACATAAGGGATTACGAGATTTCGTCACCGACACGGCTGATGAAATGAATATTCCTTATCAATATGAATCGATTCCTGGCGGCGGGACGGATGCCGGCTCCATCCATTTAACGGCAAATGGTGTTCCCGCCCTGGCGATCACAATTGCCACACGCTACATTCATTCACACGCAGCAATGCTTCACAGGGATGATTATGAGAATGCAGTCAAGCTCATTGTCGAAGTGATTAAACGCCTCGATCGCGAAGCGGTTGATCGGATCATTTACGAGTAATATAGTAATTTAAAAATGGAGAGGCCTAATATAGGTCCTCTCCATTTTCTTTTTCTTATTTCTACTTGTCTTCGACAATTATATAGACGGCTTTGATGGGTCCATGGACGCCGACGACAAGGTCCATTTCAATATCAGCCGAATTGCTCGGCCCTGTTATGAAATTGATGCAGGAAGGAACGACTTCGCCCCGGGTAACTTTTGAACGGATGGCCGCAGCAGCCTGGGTCATTCGCGGAACGATGGTGCTTTTCGGAATGATGGAAACATGGCAGGAAGGAAGGAAGCTGATGGAACGGCCGTGATCCTTGTCGCTGAACAAGACGACGGTCGCTGATTCCGCTAGTGTCATCTCACTGAATGTGATTCCGATGTTAGCACATTCTGCTTTTTTGATATTTTCATTCCCGGCTTGGTGATCCCATATATGGACATCATTTTCCTTTAAGATGCCCTCTAACCCATACTCGGAAAATCGACCGTCCTTAGGGATGATCACGGGTCCGTTTCCAAGTTCCTTGATCACCTTTGTTAAGCAATTCACCACTTGCTTGGAGTCTGTAAGGTGAAATTGAGTATGCACCCGTTTACATTGCTCCTTCAATTCCGCGACAAGATCATTTTGTGTCGCATGTTTCAAAACTTCTTTTTGGGGGGCGTGCTTCCATTCCGGAACGGAGATGCCTTCCGTAATAGGAGCCCTTCCCAGGTTTTTAGCTATATTGTTTAAAAATGCCCCTTCATTATGGATGGTTCCATTCATGATGGTTTCCCTCCTTTTTCCCGATTTTTGAACCAGTCCCGAAAGCTCTCTTTCCCTGGAGCAGGGAACTCGCGGCTTTCTGTCCAAGTTTTGAGCGGTCCCGGGCCTTTCGAGATGATATCCCCCGTTTTAAAAGGTGACATCGCTGATGGGGCCATTTTGGAGCCGAATTTATAAAGCATAGGCGATGCCGCACCAATCCCAAAGGCCTTCATGGCCATCTTTTCTGAAAACGGCGCCATTTTTTCCTTTTCAACGATGACTTCACGATGTTTCCTCAGTAAATCATGGAGAGGAATCTTTACCGGACAGGCATCTGTACAGGCTGCACAAAGAGTGGAGGCATACGGCAGTTCCTTGAAATCATCATATCCTCCGAGTAAGGGTGAAAGCACAGCGCCGATTGGCCCGGGGTAAATTGAACCATATGAATGACCGCCAACCTGGCGATAGACCGGGCAGACATTTATACAGGCAGCACAGCGAATGCATTGAAGAACGGATTGAAACTCAGTTCCTAAGATGGAGGAGCGTCCATTATCCACGATCACAAGGTGAAACTCCTCGGGTCCGTCTACATCACCTTCATCACGCGGACCGGTAAGTGCGGTGATGTAACTGGTCAATCTTTGGCCGACAGCGCTTCTTGTCAATAAGCTGACAAGGACTTCGAATTCATCGAATGTAGGTACAAGCCGTTCCATTCCCATCACGGTGATTTGCGTTTTTGGGAGGGCAGTGACCAAATCGGCATTTCCTTCATTCGTCACCAATCCGATCGAGCCCGTTTCCGCAATCGCAAAATTACAGCCGGTAATGCCCACATCGGCGCTTAAGAAATCTTTCCGCAGAATGCCCCGCACATGGGCGGTAAGCTCTTCCGGTTTTTCGGTTTGCGTATAGGCAAGCTTTTCTTTAAAAACATCCCTGATCTGTTCTTTATTTTTATGGAGCGCAGGTGCGACGATATGGGAAGGGGGATCATGATCATCCACTTGTAAAATGTATTCTCCAAGGTCAGTTTCAACGACATCGAGGCCAACTGCCTCAAGAGTTGCATTCAAATTGATCTCTTCCGTAACCATCGATTTGGATTTAACGACCTTTTTGGCATTCTTTTTTACAATGACATCCTTAATGTAGCCGCTTGCTTGTTCAGCGGTTTCAGCGAAGAAGACATGACCGCCCCTTTTCGAAACGTTTTCGGCAAGCTGGTGCAAATAGAAATCAAGGTTACTGAGCACATGCTGCCGAATTTCTTCCCCAAGGGAACGCCAATCCTCCCAGCTTCCCAATTCATCAACGGCAGTCAGCCGCCGTCCGTGTAATCGTTCTTGGGCACTGGATACGGCCAATCGCATAAAGTCATTATGTATTCCTTCATCCACCCGGTCTTTAAATTTGGCAGAGCTGGTTTTCATAGCCATAAGTTTTTCCCTCCTCGCTTTCTTTAAATGCTATTCAGGACTTCCGCAATGTGAAGGACCTTCACCGGTTGCCCCTTCCTTTGGATCCGTCCGCCGATATTCATCAAACATCCTGCATCCCCGCCGATTAAAAAGTCGGCACCGGTTTCTTCAATATTGCATACCTTCTCCTCGACCATTTGTCCGGAAATGTCACCCATCTTAACCGAAAAGGTCCCCCCGAACCCGCAGCAGTTTTGGGCATCCGGAAGTGGTGTCATTTCCAGCCCCCTGACATGGCTTAATAAAATGGCAGGTGCTTCCTTCACCTTAAGCAGCCGTGTCATATGGCATGAAGTATGATAAGTGGCCTTTCCCTTGAGGGTAGCCCCGACGTCGGTCACTTTTAAGACATCCACGATGAATTGGGACAATTCATATGTTTTAGCCGCTAATGATGCCGCTTTCTTTTCCCATACGGCATCACCTTTGAAAAGTACCGGATATTCCTTGAACATCGCTGCACAGGAACCGGAAGGGGTTACGACGTATTCAGCATCCGCGAACGTTTTAATCATCTTTTTCATGGCTTCCTTCGATTCCTTCGTATACCCGCTATTATATGCCGGCTGTCCGCAGCATATCTGGGACTCCGGGAAATCGATCTCACAGCCTAATCTCTCGAGTAGCTCCACTGTCGCTTTGCCGACATTGGATTGAAACAAATCCACTAAACATGTTGCAAAGAGAGTAACTTTCAATTTGAACTCCTCCTTTTTCAAAATAGGTTAACAGGTCATCTGATGACTAGAAAATGGAAAAAGGAAATGGCTAAGAGAAGATACCAATTTCCAAGATTTTTTAAATGAAGTAATCGTTTTCAAAATAATATATCAATTTAATCCTTTTTTGTATAGGGTGTTTTTGAAATTTAAAGGAATGTCAATGATTCTTTTGCTGATTTTTTTGGATGACTCGGTCCAGCGATTCCTCGACGCTTTGAAGATGAAACAGCATGGCACTGCGGGCTCCGTCCTCATCCTGTGCCACGATTGCATCATATATCCTGACATGCTGCTGGTAAAGCTGCTTGAGTGTCATCTCTTCGGAATAAAGCGCAGCCCGACGGATATCACGCATCTTTTCCGTCATTAATTCTGAAACATGATTCATCAATGTAATCAGCAGCTCATTTTGTGATGCATTTGCCACGGCAACATGGAAGGAGATATCCGCTTTATCACTAAGTTCTTCATCATCCGAGACCTTTTCCATATTAAAAAGCATGTCCTTAAGTTCGATAAGGTTTTCTTCCGTTCTCTTCTTCGCTGCCACTTCCGCCGTACCGGACTCAAGGATTTTCCGGACTTCCAGTAAATGCTTGATATTGTCTTGATCCATCAAAAGGGCGGCAGACAAGGGGTGGTTCATGATGGCGGGGTCGAAGGTTTTGACGAATGTTCCTTCACCTTGTTTTATTTCAATAAGACCCATTGAACTCAATGCACTTAATGCTTCGCGGATGGCCGGGCGCCCGACTTGGAAATTTTCCGCAAGCTGCTGAATGGAATCCAATTGTTCACCTGGTTTCAGGCTGCCTGACCGAATCATTTCATAAAGTTCATCGCTGACTTCTTCATAAATTTTTTTCGGCTTTATTTTTTTATATACCAAGTAGTAGCACCTCTATTTTCTATGAGTTTCTCTAGTTAATATTATATAACACAAATGATCTTTGACACTTCCAGAAGAGTTAAAAAATCAACAAAAAATAAAAAAAATCTTGCTTTTATATTTTCAATCATTTAATTTATATGAGTACTCATCAAGTCATCTGATGACTTTGAATATTTGAATATGTAAGGGGTTTCAATTAGTGTTTGATTTCTGAATTTTTTAAAAAATCAATAGTAAAAGGAGTCGAAATGAATGACATGGACACAAAACTTTACGCCGATCACCGATAATTTAGTTTTATCATCTCTTGCCGCACTCATTCCAATTCTTTACTTTTTCTGGGCGCTTACCATCAAACGCATGAAAGGTTACATGGCAGGTATAACGACGTTGCTTGTAGCTCTTGCAGTGGCTGTATTGATATATGGGATGCCTGCAGGAAAAGCAGTGATGTCCGCTTCACAAGGAGGCGTATATGGGCTGCTCCCTATCGGATGGATAATCATCACTTCCGTATTTTTGTACAAGATGACTGTTAAAAGCGGGCAATTCAATATCATTCGTTCTTCTGTGCTTTCGCTTACGGAAGACCGGCGCCTCCAGGCATTATTGGTGGCATTTTCTTTCGGGGCCTTTTTAGAAGGTGCTGCGGGATTTGGAGCACCGGTCGCCATTTCAGCCGCACTTTTAGTCGGTCTCGGCTTTAATCCGCTATATGCAGCCGGGATTTGTTTGATCGCGAATACCGCTCCGGTAGCGTTCGGGGCGGTCGGAATACCGATCATCGCCATGGAAGGCCCTACTGGCATAGCCGCCATGGAGATTTCCAAAATGGTCGGCCGCCAATTGCCATTCCTTTCTGCTTTCATTCCGCTTTATCTCATTTTAATCATGACTGGGTGGAAAAGGTCGCTTGAGGTTTTGCCGGCAATTTTGGTTTCCGGAATTTCCTTTGCCATCACACAATACTTAAGTTCGAATTTTCTTGGGCCCGAATTACCCGACATCCTATCCGCGTTAGTGTCACTGTTTGCATTGGCGATTTTCCTTAAATTCTGGAAACCTAAGACGATCTTTCGCTTTGCATCAGAGGAAACGGCAGCTGCTGTCGAGCCATTATATACAGCCGAAGCGGAAACAAAATACACGAAATGGCAGATATTCCATGCTTGGTCACCATTCCTTCTGTTAACGCTTTTCATCACAATATGGGGGCTGAACCCAATAAAGCCGGCACTATCCGGACATTATGAAGGCAACAATGTGCTGCTTGGCGGAATCAATGAAATCGGGAAACTATTAACCTTCCAAATCGAAGTTCCAGGTCTGCATAATGAGATAATCGGAAGTAATGGATTGCCGATTGCGGCTTTTTATAAAATAGAACTGCTCGGAGCAGCCGGGACGGCCATTTTACTGGCTGCCATCGTAACGAAGTTCATCGCACACATGTCTTCAAAAGACTTTTATGGCACCTTTGTTGAAGCGATGAAAGAGTTGGCCAAACCAATCTTGATGATTTCTACCGTGGTTGCTTTTGCTTATGTGACGAATGCTTCAGGCATGTCGACAACATTAGGGATGACCCTGGCAAAATCGGGTGATTTATTTCCGTTCTTCGCACCTGTTCTCGGCTGGCTAGGTGTGTTCATTACCGGATCGGATACATCAGCCAACCTCTTATTTGGCAGTCTGCAGAAAGTGACTGCGCTTAAAGTGGGGATGGAACCGGTTCTGGCACTGGCGGCGAACTCTTCTGGAGGGGTCACCGGAAAGATGATTTCCCCCCAATCGATAGCGATAGCTTGTGCTGCCGTAGGATTGGCGGGCAGGGAATCGGAATTATTGAGATTCACGCTTAAACATAGCTTATTTTTATTGCTGCTTGTTTGTGTGATTACCTTCTTGCAAAATGGCGTCCTTTCCTGGATGATTCCATAAGTAGAATGAGGCTCCCTTTTCATCGGGGAGCCTCGAAATATTTTCAAGTCCATTCAAAAAAGGAGGACATATCATGCAATTGGCAGCTGTTGCAGGTAAATTGGTGCATGAGGTTCGAAAACTGATCGATGAGGAGATCATCATTATTGATCATGCTGGCATGATTATCGCCAGCACCGATGGCAGCCGTATTGGATCTTTTCATGAAGGAGCCATCCACGCTTTCAACAATCGTGAGAAATTGATCATCAATAAACAGGATGAACGAAGTTGGAAAGGAGTGAAGGCAGGGATAAACCTGCCTATTTTCTTTAATCAGGAAGCCGTTTGTGTCATTGGAATTACAGGTGACCCCAAACATGTTTCCCCTTATGCGGAACTATTAAAAAAGATGACGGAGATGTTCATTCAGGAAAGCTATCATATTGAACAAGCAGAATCCCAATCACGTCTGATGGAATTCTTTGTATTTGAATGGCATCAGCTGCAGACGTTCAATGAGCACTTCCTTCAGAAGGCCAAGTTACTTGGGGTCGATGTTCATGCGGACCGGATCATCACCCTTGGTGAATTCAAGACTGAGGAAATCATTGAACCTCATGTATGGAGAACGCTTCAGATATTCATAAGACAGCAGCATCCCAATGACATCGCAGTACGTTGGGGGAGGAACCGATTCGTCATTCTTTCAATGGCCGATTTCATCGGTTCAAAAAACCAGCAATATATGAAACTAAGTAAACTGCAAAAAAAGCTGGAAGAGAGTTCGGGTTATAAAGTGTGTGCAGGAGTTAGTTCGCGTGCATCAGGATCCGCTTTCAGGCCAGCGTTTTTTAAAGCGGAACGTTCCTTGAAAATCGCGTCTTCTTCATCAGGTATCATATTTGACGAGGACTTGAAACTTGAGGTCCTGCTTGATGAAGTTACCGCTGAAACAAGACAGGAATATTTATCCCGGACGATTCAGGAGTTGCTTCCTAATGAGGAGCTGCTTAAAACCCTTACCATGTATTTTGCATGTGATCTATCTTTAAAAGAGACGGCTAGAGCCCTGCATATCCATATCAATACCCTCCATTACAGGCTCAAGCGCATAGAGGATTTGACCCGGCTGAATCCTAGGAAGCTAGCCGATTTAGTCACGATGTATCTAGCAGTAAGTGTATTGGATAAACATACAAATTAATTCTATGTAAAGCTCAAAACTTTATATGTTCATACATAGAAGGCCGAGTGTTTTTTTCTTATACTTACATCATATAAAAAATCTAGAATTTCCTAATATAAAAAATCTAGAATTTCCTATGTTTATAAGAGGAGGATGTACATGTTAACAAAGAAGGTTAAGCAGCTACTTCTTGCCATCGTCGGTCAGGAGAATTACGATGACTCGAAAGTGGAATGTCTAGTCTATTCATATGATGCAACGCCTGGATTTCAAGCGTTGCCGGATGCTGTCATCAAACCGGGCAGCACAGCTGAAGTCGCAGCCATCGTCAAAGTTTGCAACGAATACAATGTTCCGATCGTTCCGCGCGGGTCTGGGACGAATTTAAGCGGAGGCACATGCCCGACAGAGGGAGGGCTTGTCCTTTTATTCAATCGAATGAATTCATTACTTGAAATAGATGAGGAGAACTTAACGGCGACCGTACAGCCTGGGCTCATCACTTTGGACTTGATTTCAGCAGTTGAAGAGAAGGGATTGTTTTATCCGCCGGATCCAAGTTCGATGAAAATCTCCACGATTGGCGGTAACATTAATGAGAATTCTGGTGGACTGCGAGGCTTAAAGTATGGAGTCACCCGTGATTATGTCATCGGGCTTGAAGTCGTCCTTCCGAATGGGGACATCATTCGAACAGGGGGCAAGCTTGCCAAAGATGTAGCCGGATATGATTTAACGAAACTTTTTGTCGGATCGGAAGGGACCTTGGGCATCGTTACGGAAGCGACCTTAAAGCTGATTCCAATGCCGGAAACGACTAAGACGATGCTTGCCTTATATCAAGATTTGGATGCTGCAGCCGAGTCAGTGGCCAAAATCATTTCAAATAAAATCATTCCTGTGACATTGGAATTTCTGGATCGGCCGACGTTGATCGTGGTTGAGGACTTTGCGAAAATCGGTTTGCCTACCAATGTGGAAGCCGTCCTGCTGATTGAACAGGATGGACCGCCTGAAGTGGTGGAACGTGATATGAAAAGGATGGCCGATATCTGTCTAGAGGAAAAGGCGGTTTCCGTGGAAATTGCCGAAACGGAATCTGACGCTGTCGCCTTGAAAACGGCAAGACGGACAGCACTTTCCGCATTGGCACGCCTCAAGCCGACGACCATTTTGGAAGATGCCACCGTTCCTCGCTCGGAAATTGCCAAAATGGTTAGAGCGATTAATGAGATCGCTGACAAGCATAACGTGGACATTTGCACGTTCGGTCATGCTGGGGATGGGAACCTCCATCCGACATGCATTACCGACGCTCGTAATCATGAGGAAATGGAGAGGGTGGAGCTCGCTTTTGCCGACATTTTTGCCGCGGCTATCGACCTTGGCGGGACGATTACCGGTGAACATGGTGTAGGAGCGATGAAGGCACCGTATCTTGAATGGAAGCTGAAGAAAGAAGGGATTGATGCCATGAGGGCGATTAAACAGGCTTTCGATCCCAATAACATCATGAATCCCGGCAAAGTATTTGCCAAGGAAACCAGGAAAAGGGTGGTGGTTTCTTCATGACGACAGTTAAGGAAAGGGAAACCATTGCCATTCAATTCGCGGAAAAAATGAATGAAGATGAATTGTTGAATTGTATGCGCTGCGGTTTTTGCTTACCCCATTGCCCGACATACATAGAATCGGGGCTGAAGGAATCCCACTCACCAAGGGGCCGGATTGCACTTATGAAAGCGGTGGCGGATGGTGTGATTGAGCCAGATAGGGATGTAGAACGTTCGTTGAGTCTTTGCCTCGGCTGCAGGGCTTGTGAACCTGTGTGCCCTTCAGGTGTGAAATACGGACACCTTCTTGAAGAAGCAAGGGATATCATCCATCAGAATAAAAAACACAGCTTCCCTGTAAAAACGATTCGCAAGGCCGTTTTTAGTGGACTATTCCCGCACCAGGAGCGAATGCAGACCATGACAAGTTTGCTTGGCTTCTATCAGAAATCAGGCCTGCAATACATGGCCCGTAAAACGGGAGTCCTCAACATGCTTCCGGATAATTTGGCAGCCATGGAAAAAGTGCTGCCGAAAGTCCCGAAAAAAGCAGAAATGAAAAATAGGCCAACCGAGCTGCCTGCAATCGGAACGCCGCTCAAAAAGGTGGCGTTCTTTTCCGGCTGCTTGATGGATACGATGTTTTTGGAAACGAACAAGGCCACACTAAAGCTTCTTCAGCTGGCCGGATGTGAAATCGTGATACCGAAATCCCAGGCCTGTTGCGGTGCGCTGCATGGTCACAGTGGTGAAAAAGCAGGTGCAAAGCAACTGGCCAAGCGTAATATTGAAGCCTTTGAAACGGAGGAAGTTGATTATATCATTACGAATGCCGGTGGCTGCGGCGCTTTTCTCATAGATTATGATCATCTGCTCCAAGATGAACCGGAATGGCATGACCGTGCTATCTCATTTAAAAATAAGTTGAAAGATATCAGCCAGATCCTTGTTGATTTGCGTTTTCAGGAAAAAGTTCGCCTGAAACTTCCAGCTCAATCCGTAACTTTCCAGGATTCCTGTCACTTACGGAATGTGATGAACACCTCCTCGGCTCCGCGAATTCTCCTTCAATCAATAGAAGGAATCGATTTCAGGGAAATGAAGGATGCCGATCGCTGCTGCGGCTCAGCTGGGATATATAATATTGTTGAATCAGAGATGTCCATGAACATTCTCGACTCTAAAATGGAGCACACGAAATCGACACAGGCCGATATTGTTGTCACGGCAAACCCTGGCTGCCTGTTGCAAATGCAATTGGGGATCGAGCGGGAAAACTTGGGGGAATGCACAAAAGCGGTGCATATTGCGGACCTGCTAATAAAGGCTGTGGCGTTATAATAGAAGAAAAAAGATCACAAGCATTATTTGAAAAAACGAAATGGCATGATTTGGTTAAACATTACATTTTTATAAAGGGGGAAACCCTTATAAAGCTTGGATTTCAATTAAAAATGCGTTCTGTGCTGAGAACGAATTGTAAATGATATAACAAAAATGAAATATGGATTCCTCGTTTACTTAGGAACATGGCGGGTATTGTTTATATATAGCATCCACTAAACGAAACAACAAAACCTAAGGAGGAATGTAAAATGAATAAAACAGTATATGGAGTATATGAATCAAATGCAGAAGTGATCCAAGCAATTAATGCACTTAAGGCAAAGGGTTTTGAAGGGGACGATATTACGGTCGTCGCAGATAAGGAAGAAACATTGGATTTCACGAACCATCAACGGGAAACGGATGTTCACACAATGACGAATGTTCCTAACGACGAATCGTTTATGGACAAGGTGGCACGTTTCTTCATGCCGGAAGATACGGCAGACCTTTCAACAAGATTGGCGAATGCAGGCCTTTCGAATAGCGATGCGGCTGAACATGTCTTTGATGTAGAAAATGGAAAAGTCCTGGTTCTGGTTGAAGAAGGTGAAGGCCATCTTGGAACGGCAAGAGATAAATTCACGACCGGAACAATGGACACTGCCGGTACAAGGCTTGATACTAACTCCACCAACCCACTATATAATGGCACGGAAAAAACCGATGCATTAAATAAAGAAGATGTTTATGGAGTCAACGGACAAGGCCGTGAATTGCCAGAAGATGAAAGGACACTTACACTTCGGGAAGAACAGCTGAACATTGACAAAGAAAGAGTTCAGACAGGAGAAGTGGTCATTAATAAAGAGATCAATGAACAGCATAAAACGATCAATGTCCCTGTTGAACACGAAGAAGTGACAGTTGAGCATAGATCGGTTTCAGGACGTGAAGCGAATCGGGAAACCGGAACCATTGAAGATGGGGAAACATTACGAATCCCGGTTGTTGAAGAAAAACTGGAAGTTTCGAAAAAACCGGTTGTCACCGATGAAATTGTCATCAAGAAACATGCTGTACAAGAAACGGAACAAGTTCAGGATACTCTTAAAAAGGAAGATATCCAGCTTGATAGTACAGATGAATCGATCGTGAATGAGAAAAAGGCAACTGAACGTAGAACCGACCGCTTCTAAGAGTGAAGGAAATGGCCTGCAGTTTTAAAACTGCAGGTTTTCTTTTGATTTTTAAAGGTTCGAGCTTAGGGAAGGCAAACCTTTTTGTTTAATTGGCACCCATCAGGGTATAAATACACATAAGAAGAAATATCGGAAAAAGGAGGAGGAATATGCATGGGAAAAACGTTATATGGTGTTTTTAATACGGAAAGAGAATTGTTCCAGGCTATACAATCCCTCAAGGAAAAGGGGGTTCATGAAGGGGAAATAACGGTAATGGCTGATAAGAAAGAAGATTTGGATTTCGTTAATGAAAAGCATGATCCGGATGTCGAAGTCGTTACTAACTCTAACGAGGAATCCTTCATTGATAAAATGAAACACTTTTTCCTGAACGAGGGTTCCGAAGATATAAGGAACCGCCTAGGTGAGCTAGGGCTTGCCGATAGTGAAGCAACCGCTTATATAAATGAAGTGGAGGCTGGAAAATTCCTCATTCTTTTAGATGAATCGGAAACCGTAACAGCACGTGAGAACATAACTTCCAATCGCATCGAGGATACGGACGCACCTGCAGAGAATCCGCTTAAAACAGGGGTGGTGAACAATCCGGACCCGAACCTTTTTCCGGAAACAACCGCGAATGCCTATCAAACAAGGGAAATGGAAGCACAGCCAGGAAGAAGCGAAGAGCTTCACGGAAATTCCGCCAATATCTATGAAAATGAAGAGCTGGATATGAAGCGAGCTCAAGAAAGGGAAATCTGGGGGAACTCCACAGAAAAATTCAAGAAGCAAAAACCAGGGATTCATGAAGGAACACTGGCAAGCGACCCGTTTGCAGACGATGCTGACAAAAACCTGGGCGCTCAAGGATCACTGGATCGGACCGCAAGCCCGACAGCCAGCGGACAGCAAGAGGAAGGCTTACAAGATGAATACATCAAAAATCGAATCAATACCGACAATCTGTAATACCGCAACAAGAGCAGCCTGCATAAGGCTGTTTTTGTTTGTTTATTTAGATTGAAAAAATTTGCGACACTCCTGCCGAAATCACTGGCTAGCTGAGACACGCTGCCGTTTGCTTTGGCTTGTGAGACAGTCGACGGAAAGGGAGTGGAACTTTTTTTAATGGCTCTTTTCGTAAAGATTGTTGTTTTTAAAACGAAACTATTTAAGGTTGATTGGAGCGGAAGTGCGAGACTCCTGCGGAAGCAGCGGGACAGGTGAGACCCCAGAGGCGTTTACGCCGAGGAGGCTCACCGCCCGCACCAAGGAAAGCGAGCATCTGGAGGGGAAATCAACCACAACTCACTACCTGGTAAATCGCAACAAAGTATGTGAAAACAGCCTTTTTAATAGGACCGCAAGCAACCTCGATTTTCTTAGAGTTTGCTATAGGCTGTTATTTTAAAAAAACCTTTAGGCAGAAGGGTTCCCTTGTTCGTCTCCATAGACTATTTGCTTGTTTATTGATAAAGCTGCAAGGTATAATGACAAAGGAATTTTATTTTAAGTAGAGTAACAAGGAGGGGGAGAAACATGGAAAAAAACGTATATGGTGTTTTTGACTCTAATCCGGAACTACTTGCTGCAATTTCAGACTTAAAAGCAAAAGGCGTAACTGGCACCCAAATGACAGTGGCAGCTGATATAAAAAATAATGTGCAGCTTGGAAATGAACATACGGATATACTGATCATCGCCAATCAGGATAAGGAGGATACTCTTTTTTTGAAAATCTTCCATTACTTCACAGATGAAGGATCTGGAGATTTACGCAGCTTTTTCACGAAATACGGCTACTCTTTTGCTGAGACAAAAGCGATGCTTGAAGAAGTGAAAGCAAAGAAATTCATCTTGCTGCTTGATGAAGAAGTCTCCATCGAATAACTGAAGGCTGGCGAGGCGAGATTAAAAAAATAACAGCCTTTGAAGGCTGTTATTTTTTTAATCCTGCTTCGAGGGCAGTGATCATTTCCTGTTTTTCCTGCTCGGATGAATTTTGCCAGATGACCTCGAATAATACTCCCAATCCAGGAAGCATTTTTTCCTCGCCATTTTGTATGGCATCGACAATCGTGTCTTCCAGCTGCTCTTGCGTATTTCCAGATACATTTTGGATGATCGCATTACGTAAGTTTAAATTCATAATTATTCCTCCTCTAATACATAATGACTGACATTAATAGCATTTCACAAACTCGCATGCAATATGTATGTGAATTGCGTTATAATAGGAAAATCAGTGTGAAGTTAAAGGAGCGTTTACCCTTGAAATATATCGAATCCGTAAAAAACCCGCAAGTTAAGCAATGGAAAAAACTTTTGACGAAAAAAGAACGAGATAAAACAGGTAAATATTTAGTCGAGGGTTTTCACCTAGTTGAAGAAGCCTTAAAAGAGGAAATCGTCTTGGAAGTGATCATCAATGAAGAAACTGAAATGCCTGCCCATTTTAAGGTGGAAGGCACAGAACTCATTTATGTGAAAAATGATATTATGAAGGCGATTTGCGATACCGAAGCACCGCAGGGAATTGCTGCGGTTTGTGAACAGAAATCAACGAGCATGGCGTCCATCAATCCGGAGAAATTATTGTTGATCGATGCCGTCCAAGATCCTGGGAATATTGGAACGATGATCAGGACAGCGGATGCAGCGGGAATCGATGCGGTCATCCTTGGGGAAGGGTGTGCTGACTTGTATAATCCCAAAGTGGTCCGTTCGACGCAAGGGAGCCTCTTCCATATGCCTGTCATTAAAGGGAACCTATCCGAAATCATCGATGAGCTGAAGCAAAGCGGCACACCGGTTTATGGCACGGCATTAGAAGGGGCATCGCCATTTGAAGAAGTGGAAAAGTCTTCCCGATTTGCCCTGCTGGTCGGTAATGAAGGTCAAGGGGTATCGAAGGAATTACTGGAGAAAACGACTAAAAACCTCTATATTCCCATCTACGGAAAAAGTGAATCTTTGAATGTGGGGATCGCTGCCGGGATTTTAATGTACCATTTACGAAAATCGATTTGAAACGGCCGAAGAATTATAATATAATAAAACAGAATTTTATAATGAAAACAACGATGACAAAGAGTAGTAGCTTAAAGTTAACCATATCCAGGGAGAAAATGCCTTGACTGAAAGCATTTTTATGGCACTGCTTAAGTGAATTCACCTTTCGAGTTGGCATTGGGAAGACAGAATGTCCGAAAAATGTTCCGGTGAAGAGCCGTTATTTTTAATGAAGTGAGTGCAGAAGTTTTTTTGTTTATGCACTAATAAGGGTGGTACCGCGATACATAAACCTCGTCCCTTTAGGGATCGGGGTTTTTTTGTGTTCATTTTTACAAAAGGAAAATAAAGGAGGAAGACATGATGCAGGAACGTTTACTAGAACTGCAGGAAGAAGCGTTGCAAAAAGTTGCCGCCGCTTCCGAATTAAAAGAACTGAATGAAGTCCGTGTTGCTTATTTAGGGAAAAAAGGGCCAATCACGGAGGTATTGCGCGGCATGGGTAAATTATCTGCCGAAGAGCGCCCGAAAATCGGGGCACTAGCCAATGAAGTACGTGAAGCGATTGCAACAAAGATCGAGGAGAAACAAAAAGCGCTTGAAACCGCGGCAGTCAATGCAAAGCTAGCAACTGAAACGATTGACGTCACACTTCCAGGACGTCCGGTAAACAAGGGGAATCTTCACCCATTAACACGAATCGTGGAAGAAATCGAAGACTTATTCATCGGGATGGGTTATACGGTTGCGGAAGGTCCTGAAGTCGAGAGCGACTACTACAACTTCGAGGCACTTAACTTGCCAAAAAGCCATCCGGCACGTGATATGCAGGACTCCTTCTACATCACGGATGAAATCCTGATGCGGACGCACACTTCACCGGTTCAAGCCAGAACGATGGAAAAACATAAAGGTCAAGGCCCTGTTAAAATCATTTGCCCAGGAAAAGTATATCGCCGGGATAACGATGATGCGACACACTCCCATCAATTCCAGCAAATTGAAGGCTTGGTCATCGATGAGAACATCAGCATGAGCGACCTGAAAGGAACGCTAGACGTATTTGCGAAAAAAGTATTCGGGCAAGACCGTGAAATCCGTCTTCGTCCAAGTTTCTTCCCATTTACTGAGCCTTCCGTCGAAGTGGATATTTCTTGTAAAATCTGCAGCGGTAAAGGCTGCAGCGTATGTAAAAAAACAGGCTGGATCGAAGTGCTTGGCGCTGGGATCGTTCATCCGAACGTCCTTGAGATGGCTGGCTTCGATTCCAAGAAATACTCTGGATTCGCATTTGGAATGGGCGTGGAACGGATTGCCATGTTGAAGTACGGTGTGGACGATATCCGTCATTTCTATACGAATGATGTTCGATTCTTAAAACAATTCAACCATCACGAAGCATAAATTTTTATTTTAAAAAGGAGGACCTACCATGTTTGTGTCATATAAATGGTTACAAGATTATGTTGACCTTTCAGGCATCAATGCGACGGAGCTTGCTGAAAAAATCACGAAAAGCGGCATTGAGGTTGAAGGGGTGGAAAAGAAAAGTGAAGGGCTAAAAGGGGTCGTCATCGGGCATGTCTTAGAACGTGAACAACATCCAAATGCGGATAAATTGAATAAATGCCAAGTTGATATCGGGGCCGAAAATCCCGTTCAGATCATCTGTGGGGCACCGAATGTCGATAAAGGCCAAAAAGTTGCAGTCGCTACTGTTGGCGCAGTCCTTCCAGGTAATTTCAAAATCAAGAAAGCGAAACTTCGCGGAGAAGAATCGCACGGAATGATTTGCTCGCTTCAAGAATTGGGCTTCGAATCCAAGCTTGTTTCCAAGGATTATGCTACAGGAATCTTCGTCTTCCCTAATGATGTGGAAGTAGGGAAAGATGCATTGGAGGAACTTGGTTTAAGTGATGAAGTGCTGGAACTTGGGCTGACTCCAAACCGCTCCGACGCGCTAAGCATGCTTGGTGTTGCATACGAAGTGGGAGCCATTCTAGGCCGGGAAGTGAAATGGCCGGTAGTCGAGAAAGAAGAGGCAGCTGAAAAAGCAACTGATTATATCAGTGTCAAAGTGGAAGCGAAAGAAGATAACCCGATATACATGGCTAAAATCATCAAGGATGTTAAGATCGGACCCTCACCGCTTTGGATGCAGACTAGGTTGATGTCTGCAGGTATCCGACCTCATAATAATGTGGTGGATATCACGAACTACATTTTACTTGAATACGGCCAACCGCTCCATGCCTTTGATTATGACCGCTTTGGTTCAAAGGAAATCGTCATCCGCAGAGCGAAGGATGCTGAAAAAATCGTAACATTGGATGAAGCGGAACGCACTTTGACACCTGACCATTTAGTGATCACGAATGGCAGTGAGCCTGTTGCGATTGCTGGTGTGATGGGCGGAGCGGATTCCGAAGTCAAAAATGATACGACGAACATCATTATTGAAAGTGCATATTTTGCTGGTACAGTAGTTCGCAAAGCTTCAAAGGACCATGGATTACGCAGTGAAGCTAGTGCCCGCTTTGAAAAAGGCGTCGACCCGGCACGTGTTCGTGAAGCAGGGGAACGTGCTGCACAATTGATTGCACAATATGCAGGCGGAACAGTCTTACAAGGAGCAGCAGAAGTTGACGAATTGTCAATGGAACCTGCGGTCATTAGCATCACGCTTGAAAAAATCAACACACTCCTTGGAACAAGCATGACTGTATCAGTTGTGGAGTCAATCTTCAAACGTCTGCAATTCGGCGTGGAACTTGACAATGAAACATTCACGATCACTGTCCCGACGCGCCGTGGTGATATTACAATTGAAGCCGATTTAGTCGAAGAGGCTGCACGTTTATATGGATATGATAACATCCCCGTTACACTGCCAATCGGTTCTGCTAACCCAGGACAATTGACAGACTATCAAATTAAACGGCGGAAGGCACGCCGTACACTTGAAGGCGCAGGCCTTTATCAAGCAGTGACCTATTCACTGACAAGCCAGGAAAAAGCGTCCCAATTCGCATTGGAAGCAAGAGAATCCATTCGATTGGCAATGCCAATAAGTGAAGAAAGAAGCCAGCTGCGTTTAAGCATCGTGCCTCAATTGCTGGAAGTCGTGAAATATAACAATGCCCGCCAAATTGATTCACTGGCACTGTATGAAATCGGTTCGGTATTCTTTAAGCGTGACGAACAAGAACTGCCTGAAGAAAAAGAACATGTTGCTGGAGCAATCACCGGCCTATGGGAGTCACATCTATGGCAGGGTGAAAAGAAACCAGTGGATTTCTTTGTAGCCAAAGGCGTGATCGAAGCATTATTCGACACACTTGGATTAGCTGATCAAATCAGTTACCGCCAAGCGGAAATCAACGATATGCACCCAGGACGGACAGCGGAAGTACTATTGAATGGTGAAGTAATTGGCTTTATCGGCCAAGTGCACCCAACTGTCCAAAAAGACTTGGATATTAAAGAAACATACATTTTCGAACTTTCCTTAAAAGCATTGGCCGAAGCAGAAGTCGCGCCGATAGCGTACCAAACGATTCCGCGCTATCCATCAACCACACGCGATATCGCGCTCGTTGTGGATCAAGCCACGAAAGCTGGGGACATTCAGGATATTATTGATGAAGCCGGCGGCAAACTGCTGAAAGAAGTAAGCATCTTCGACTTATACGAAGGTGAAAGAATGGAGGAAGGCAAGAAATCCATTGCCTACTCACTGAAATACTACGACCCGGAACGTACCCTGACGGACGAGGACATTACAAAAGCACATGATAAAGTGCTTGAAGCCGTTAAAGAAAAAGCCGGCGCAGAGCTAAGAGGATAAAACCAAAAAGACAGCTCCCTGAATCATGGGGAGCTGTCTTTTTTGATTTTACGAGTAAAAGGTGCAAACTCACGAGTAAAAGGTGAACTTACGAGTAAACCGAGCGAACTCACGAGTAAATGGAGCAAACTCACGAGTAAATGGCGTAAACTCACGAGTAAATGGCGTAAATTCACGAGTAAATAGTGAATTCATAAGTAAACCGAGCGAACTCACGAGTAAATGGCGTAAATTCACGAGTAAACCGAGCGAATTCACGAGTAAATGGAGCAAACTCACGAGTAAATGGCGTAAACTCACGAGTAAATGGAGTAAACTCACGAGTAAATGGAGCAAACTCCGGGTAAACCGCACAAACTCACGTGTAAATAGCGTGAATTCATGAGTAAACCGCGCATTTTCACGAGAAAAAGGCGGCTGTTCAGGAAGATCAGCCGCTTTCTTCTATTTATGATATTTCTGTTGATAGAGTCGCTTCGCTTTTTCTGTGTTGGCAAAATGGGTTTTCGTGAATTCGTGTAATGAATCGATTCCTTTTTCGTGAATCAATCTTGCGGCCGCCTCATCGACTGCAAATCCGGCACCTTTAGGGATTTTGAATCCGGCTTTTTCACTCAGCAAGTCAAAGCGTTTGACGAATGCATATCGGGCCAGGATGGATGCGGCTGCCACTCCAAGGTGAATGCCTTCCGCTTTTGTGCATAGATAGGTGGCATTAGCTTGGAATAGTTCTTGACCTTTTAGGTAATTGAAAAATACCTCTGGTTGAGCGAATTGATCAATAAGGACGGCTTCCGCTTGTTCTGGCTGGATTTTTTGCATGAGGTTCTTGATTGCTTGGTTATGGAGGAGTGCCTTCATTTTTCCTTGTGACATTCCCTTTGCCTGCAGCGCATTATATTTCGGGTTGTCGCATGTGAGCAGGCTGAAGGGCACTACATCCTTAATCTGTTTGGCAATGTCGATGATCTGTGGGTCTTTCAGATTTTTGGAATCCTGGACACCTAGCTCCTTTAATAGAGCGAGTTGCTCCTTCTTGGCATATACGGCTACGACGGTCATCGGGCCGAAATAGTCTCCTGTTCCGACCTCGTCTGAACCAATCACTGACATGGTTCCGATATTTGCTGGCGGCGAATATCGATGGACGTTGACCGATGCAGAGGATGCCGTTTTTTTCTTTGGAGCCGCAGCAGTGGTACCTTTTTGCCATTTTACCGCTTCTATTTCGGCATTCTTACCTTGAAAAAGGACCTTCCCCGATTTATAGGCCGTCACCGTACATAGCGGCGGTTTGGCGGAAAAGATGCTCCCTGGCGGCTGCTTGGCGGCCAAGGATGAAGAATAATGGGACTTCATCGCCTTTATTTGTTCAGGACTGATAAGTAAAACAACATGGGACATAATGGGTTAGCTCCTAACTTCATTTTGTTTATTAGGTAATCTTCTTCCTAAATTCGATATCGTATGACAAATTATTGAAATTTTAATGCGAGAAATGACGATGTACTCTCTTTCATGACGAAAAACTTCATGATATGATAGAATTAGGATTGTTTAGATTGGGGGCATCATTTTGTCAGACGATAAACGAAATAAAACAACAGTTGATATATACGGACAGCCATATACAATCGTCGGCACAGAAAGCGCAAGTCATATGCGCCTGGTCGCTTCGATGGTTGACGAAAAAATGAGAGAGATCAGGATGAAAAATCCACACTTGGATACAAGCAAGCTAGCGGTGCTAACGGCCGTGAATACCATCCATGAATATATTAAATTAAAAGATGAACTAGACCAGCTTCAACTGGAATTAAAGAGAGAGAAGGACTGAGTACATGCTTGATTTAGCAATTCTGGCCATTCTTTTAATCGGTTTATTAATCGGTTTAAAGCGTGGCTTCATTTTACAAACGGTTCATATGACTGGGTTCATTGTAGCCTTCATCGTCGCCTATGTATTTTACGGAGATCTTGCTCCCAATTTGAAATTATGGATTCCGTTCCCAACGATGGGTGATTCCTCCACCCTTAATATGTTTTTCAATACAGTCGGGCTTGATACGGCGTATTACAATGCAATTGCCTTTGCAATCATTTTCTTTGCTGCCAAGATTCTTTGGCAAATGATAGGATCCATGCTCAATTTCATTACCCATCTACCGATATTAAAGCAGTTGAATCGCTGGGGCGGAGGGATATTGGGTTTTCTTGAAGTCTATCTTATCATGTTTATTATATTATATATAGCTGCCATGCTGCCAATGGATTCCATCCAGAAACCATTAACTGGCTCATTTCTGGCAGAATCGATCGTGAAACATACGCCGTTCCTTTCCGAGCAAGTGAAGGAACTTTGGTTTCATGATGTAAAACAATCTTAATGTCAGTATAAGAGGGCCTGCCTCCCGTGTTCAAAGTCCTGGATTCCTATACTTTGAACACGGGGGAGGCCCCTTTTTATGTAGCGGCATGTAGCTTCTTTCTATTTGATTCGAAGGTTAAGAACCTGACTGCTTGTACTTTACCTCCAAGAAAGGTATCTTTAAGAAAGTGAACATGGGACACCCTACTAATTTTTTCGGCGGTGAATTAAATGACAATTAATAAAAAAGATATCATTAAACTATTAGAAAAAATTGCAATATATATGGAACTAAAAGGAGAGAACCCGTTTAAGGTTTCAGCTTTCCGAAAGGCAGCGGGCGCCTTGGAAACGGATGACCGGAGCCTGACGGAGATCGAAGATTTTACCGCTTTGAATGGAATCGGGAAAGGAACGGCATCCGTCATCGAAGAGTATATAAATGAAGGGAAATCGACTGTACTTGAAGAGCTTCAGGAGCAGGTGCCAAAAGGATTGATTCCGCTTCTGCAGCTTCAAGGTTTGGGCGGTAAGAAAATTGCCAAGCTTCATAAAGAGCTGCATGTCAAAGATGTGAATGATCTTAAAATCGCCTGTGAGGAAGGCAGGGTCGCGGCGCTTGCCGGTTTCGGCAAAAAAACGGAAGAGAAGATCCTGTCTGCAATTGCCGAGGCGGGTTCAAGGCCAGATCGGCTGCCCCTAGCCTTCATGAGACCGATTGCGGCTGATATTGAAACGGCCCTTGCTAACATGGATTACATCATCCGTTCTTCCAGGGCGGGCAGCATCCGGCGTATGAGGGAAACAATCAAGGACCTCGATTTCATCATTTCGACAGATCATCCCGAAGAGGTGAAGAATCAACTGCTTGCAATAAAAGGGATAAAACAGGTGATTGCGGCCGGTGATACAAAAGTATCGGTCGTGCTTGATTATGAATATGACATTTCTGTCGATTTCCGAATCGTTAAGGATAAGGAATTCATCACGACACTTCATCATTTTACAGGTTCGAAGGATCACAATGTGCGGATGCGCCAGCTTGCTAAAGATCGCGGAGAGAAAATCAGCGAATATGGGGTGGAAGTGACTGAAACCGGTGATGTATTGACGTTTGAAACGGAAGAACAATTTTATAATCATTTTGGCCTTCCTTTCATTCCCCCAGAACTGCGTGAAGACGGAACGGAAGTGGAGCATTATGATGCTAATGAACCTCTCATATCTTTAGAGGCCATTAAAGGTGATCTGCATATGCATACGACATGGAGTGATGGTGCTCATACGATTGAAGAAATGATTGAAGCATGCCGTTCAAAAGGGTATCGATATATGGCCATCACCGATCATTCGCAATATCTGAAAGTGGCGAACGGCTTGACCGCTGAACGTTTACGTGAACAAAAACGGATCATCCATGAACTTAATGAAAAATACACTGACTTTACCGTTCTTTCCGGGATAGAGATGGATATACTTCCTGATGGGACACTTGATTATGACGATGAGCTGCTTGCAGAGATGGATTTGGTCATTGCATCGATTCACTCAAGTTTTTCACAGCCTCGGGAAACGATCATGGAGCGCTTAAAAACGGCTCTGAATAATCCGCATGTAGATATCATTGCACATCCAACGGGAAGGATCATCGGCAGACGAACCGGATATGATGTGGATATAGAAATGCTGATCGAACTGGCCCGTGAAACGAATACGGCCTTGGAATTGAATGCGAATCCGAACCGATTGGATTTGGCACCTCCGCATCTGCGCAAGGCTCAGGAAGCAGGCGTTCCGATTGTGATCAATACGGATGCCCACAGCATCGACATGCTTGAACATATGCCTGTGGGGGTCTCGTCAGCCAAAAAGGGCTGGATTAAAGAATCTACGGTTCTTAATGCAAGGGATACGGATGGCTTATTGGCGTTTTTAAAGAGAAATGATTAACTATTTGCCCATAAATAAGGAGGAGCTTTAACTCCATGCATAATAAAGCTTTAAAGACATTGGAATTTCATAAAATAAAAGAACAATTAATCTCGCACGCATCCTCATCCATAGGAAAAGAAAAGGCGGAGCAATTGATGCCTTCCACGGATTTTGAAGAAGTGTCGAGATGGCAGGAAGAAACAGATGAGGCTGCCAAAATCGTAAGGTTGAAAGGTAACTTGCCATTGGGCGGAATTTTCGATATCCGTCCGCATGCAAAAAGGGCACAGATTGGCGGTATGCTCTCACCGATGGAATTGATGGAACTTGCGAGTACGATCCGTGCCGGCAGGATCTTAAGCCGTTTCTTCGAAGAACTGGCAGAGCAGGAGATTGATGTTCCGCTTTTAGCCGAATATATCGATTCCCTACATCCATTGATTGATTTGCAGCAGGAAATTACGTATGCAGTAAGCGAACATGGCGAAGTGATGGATTCTGCCAGCGACAAGCTTCGTACCCTAAGAAACCAAATTCGGACGAATGAAAGTCGCGTAAGGGAAAAACTGGAAAGTATGATTCGTTCTTCCAATGCATCAACCATGTTATCCGATGCCATCATCACCATCCGGAATGATCGATTCGTCATCCCGGTAAAACAGGAATACCGCAGTGTGTATGGAGGGATCATTCATGATCAATCATCATCAGGGCAGACGTTGTTCATTGAACCTCAAGCAATCGTTCAGCTGAATAATGTCCTGCAGGAAACCCGAGTGAAGGAAACGCAGGAAATAGAACGGATATTGGTCGAACTATCGGAAAAAGTCGGTGCGTTCACCCCTGAATTGCTTCATAATGTCAAAGTGCTGGCACAAATCGATTTCCTTGTCGCCAAGGCAAAATATGCAAAAGCGATAAAAGGTTCCAAGCCGATTCTGAATAATGAGGGACGCGTGAAATTATTCAAAGCGAAACACCCGCTCATTCCGAATGATGTCGTCGTGGCCAATGATATTTTTCTTGGTGATGAATTTACGACAATCGTCATCACCGGTCCGAATACAGGTGGTAAGACGGTTACCCTGAAAACGATTGGCCTCTGTACGTTAATGGCCCAGTCCGGTCTGCAGATTCCTGCGCTGGATGGTTCCGAAACGGCTGTGTTTTCCTCTGTTTATGCCGATATAGGCGATGAACAGTCGATTGAACAAAGCTTAAGTACATTTTCTTCGCATATGGTCAATATTGTCGATATCCTTAAGCATGTCGATTATGACAGTCTTGTTTTATTCGATGAGCTTGGAGCGGGAACTGACCCACAGGAAGGTGCAGCTTTGGCCATTTCCATTTTGGATGAAGTGTATAAGCGCGGAGCACGTGTGATTGCAACGACACATTACCCGGAATTAAAAGCGTATGGATATGATCGGGAAGGCGTCATAAATGCAAGCGTCGAATTTAATGTGGAAACCTTGAGTCCCACCTATAAACTTTTAATTGGTGTTCCAGGGCGGAGTAATGCGTTTGAAATTTCCAAGCGCCTTGGTTTGGAAGAAAACGTGATCAGCAACGCCCGCGGCCATATCGGTGAGGATACGAATAAAGTTGAAAATATGATAGCGTCCCTTGAAGACAGCCGCAAGAAGGCTGAAGAAGAGGAATTGGAAGCCAAGAATCACCTGAAACAGGCGGAAATTCTTCATAAAGACCTTCAAAAGCAAATTGATGAGTACCATCAAGAACGGGATGCGATGGTTGAAAAGGCAGCAAAAGAGGCAGCGGCAATCGTTGAAAATGCACAAAGGGAAGCGGAAGCAATCATTGCCGACTTACGTAAACTGCGACTTGAAAAGCATGCCGATGTTAAAGAGCATGAACTGATCGATGCCAAAAAACGGCTTGAAGAAGCAGCGCCTAAAGTGAAAAAAACAACAAATAAAGCTGCGAGGCCGCTGGATAAAAGCTTGAAACCTGGAGATGAAGTAAAGGTCGTAAGCTTTGGTCAAAAAGGTCACTTGATTGAGAAGGTCTCAAATAATGAATGGCAGGTTCAGATCGGCATCATGAAAATGAAAGTGAAGGAGTCTGACCTGGAATTCATCAAGAGCACAAAAGTAAAAGAAACAAAGCCGCTTACCACGATCAAAGGCCGCGATTATCACGTTAGCGTCGAACTTGACCTTCGTGGAGAACGCTTTGAAAATGCCATATCAAGAGTGGAAAAATACGTTGATGATGCTCTTTTGGCCGGTTATTCGAGTGTCTCCATCATTCATGGTAAAGGGACGGGTGCTCTTCGGTCCGGGGTCCAGGAATACTTGAAAAATCACCGCTCTGTCAAAAGGATTCGCTTCGGCGAAGCCGGTGAAGGCGGAACAGGTGTTACGGTGGTGGAATTTAAATAAAGGAAAGCGGTCATTCCGGCAATTCAGCCAAGCCGGGTGGCTAGTTACCATTCGGGAGTTGGACCATGGAGAATATGTGGGAAAATGAATATATATATATAGCTGCTCGTTACAGTGTCGTTATTCTGTGCATGATTGTTTTTTTAGCCATTTTTGAACTTGTCACAAAGTACAAGAACTGGGAGGAGATCAAACAGGGAAACCTTTCTGTCGCGTTGGCAACAGGTGGTAAAATTTTTGGGATCGCCTATGTATTCCAACAGTCCATTCTCCATCAGAATTCGCTTCTTACCATGATTGGCTGGGGCGTCTACGGTTTTGTCCTGCTGTTGATCGGTTATTTCATTTTTGAATTTATGACTCCTGGATTTAAAATAGATGAAGAAATACAAAAAGATAATCGGGCAGTTGGATTCCTATCGATGATCATATCAATCGCATTATCTTTTGTCATCGGCGCCGGAATTTCTTAATGCCCTTCATGAGAGGGAGTAAGCTGTGGAGAAACTTGCAAAAGTCTTAATTGTTTGTTGCGGAGTCTTTTTTCTGTTTGGAATCATTTATATGACTTTGTTCAACTGAAGCGGCCAGTGTGCCGCTTCTTTTATTTGGTTCTATTAAAAAAAATGGGGGGCCATGTATAATAATAATGGTCAAATAGACTTTTGAAGAGGAGGAGGAATATGGATCAGTCCAAATGGATACAGAAGATTGAAGAATTATCGCTGAATGCTTTACCCGCCATGCAAACACAAATCTATGATGGAGGGGTTATCCGATTTGCGGATGATATACGAAAAGGGCGAATTCCATCACCCCCATCTATCCATCGAATGAAAATGTGAAAAAGAAAATTTCGAATTGTGAACAATTATATTTTGTAAGGAATGATAAGGCCGTGTACAAAGTGACTCCACAGGCAAACCCTATCAACTTGGATCGTGTGCTGGAAGAGTCTGGGTATGCCCTTGAAGGAACAACAAGTGTCCAGGTATTGAATTTGGCAGATACAGAGTCACCGAATGAAACCAATGTCATAAAGTATGATCATTTACATGATGAATGGTTTCACGATTTCTGCCAGCTTAGTAATATTGATGATCATGATCAAACCATCCTGAAAAAGATGTTAGGGAATATCATTCCAAAACATGCTTTATGTTGTTGACTGATGAAGGTGGAACCGTTACAGCAAGTGGACTGGGTGTTTTGGAAGACGAATACATAGGCCTGTACAATATCATTACCCATGAAAACTTTCGAAACCAAGGCAATGGTGCAATACTCATTCGTAATCTATTGCATTGGGGTAAAGAAAATGGAGCAAAAAATGCTTATCTTCAGGTGATAGAAACGAACGCACCTGCTTTAAGCTTATACGGAAAATTGGGGTTTGAAGAAAAATATAAGTATTGGTATAGAATTAAAACCAAGGAGTAGAACCGCACCTTTCAGTAGACGACAAAAGAGGATCGGAATGCTCTCCCCGATCTGTGATCTTAAAGAAAATTTGCATATCCTTTATGTTTTTTTCTTGAGGGGTTGTGAAATTTGAGCGTTGATTTCCACTCCAGGCACTCGCTTTCCGCGGGCGGTCGCGGGGAGCCTCCTCGGCTTGCGCCTGCGGGGTCTCCCCAAGACACGCTTTTCCCGCAGGAGTCTCGTACCTTCCGTTCCAATCAACTTTGTTTTATTTAGATTGAACCCTTTGTTCAAAACTAGATAATAATTGTTTGCCGACAGTTTTTTTCTGGGTTTGTAAAATGGGAATGTTGATTACCACTCCAGGCACTCGCTTTCCGCGGGCGGTCGGGGAGCCTTCTCGGCTTGCGCCTGCGGGGTCTCCCCAAGACACGCTTTTCCCGCAGGAGTCTCGTACCTTCCGTTCCAATCAACTTTGTTTTATTTAGATAGAACCCTTTTGTTCAAAACTAGATAATAATCGTTTGCCGACAGTTTTTTCTGGGTTTGTAAAATGTGAACGTTGATTTCCACTCCATGCACTCGCTTTCCGCGGGCGGTCGGGGAGCCTTCTCGGCTTGCGCCTGCGGGGTCTCCCCAAGACACGCTTTTCCCGCAGGAGTCTCGCACCTTCCGTTCCAATCAACTTTGTTTTATTTAGATAGAACCCTTTTGTTCAAAACTAGATAATAATTGTTTGCCGACAGTTTTTTTCTGGGTTTGTAAAATGGGAATGTTGATTTCCACTCCAGGCACTCGCTTTCCGCGGGCGGTCGGGGAGCCTTCTCGGCTTGCGCCTGCGGGGTCTCCCCAAGACACGCTTTTCCCGCAGGAGTCTCGTACCTTCCGTTCCAATCAACTTTGTTTTATTTAGATAGAACCCTTTTGTTCAAAACTAGATAATAATTGTTTGCCGACAGTTTTTTCTGGGTTTGTAAAATGGGAACGTTGATTTCCACTCCAGGCACTCGCTTTCCGCGGGCGGTCGGGAGCCTCCTCGGCACGCCTGCGGGGTCTCCCTGCCACGCTTTTCCCGCAGGAGTCTCGTACCTTCCGTTCCAATCAACTTAGTTTTTATGTAGTTAGAACCCTTTTGTCTACAAATTGCGTTTGTAAAATGGGAACGTTGATTTCCCCTCCAGTCACTCGCTTTCCGCGGGCGGTCGGGAGCCTCCTCGGCACGCCTACGGGGTCTCCCATGCTACGCTTTTCTGCAGGAGTCTCGTATCTTCCATTCCAATCAACTTTGTGTTTTAAAAGAAAAAACTGCAGGCCAGGCTCATCTAAACCATGTTTAAGACTAGTTTATCCTTCATGTTTTTTTAACTATAATCCTCAATCGATTGAAGAAATGTGCGACACTCCTGCCGAATAACTGGCTAGACGAGACACCGCAGACGCTTGTGCCGAGGAGGCTTGGCAGACTGTCGGCGGAAAGGGAGCGGATTTCTGAAATCAACTGGAACTTTTTTTAAAGAAATATTGTAGGGAAACTGGCTCTCCTTCTCCAATTCGTCTTCAGTCTTGCGGTTCCATCAATTTTCCGGCAAAAGGAGTTCCGAATTGCTCTCGCCCCGAACCAAAATTTTAAAAGTAAACTAGTTTATTCTTCATATTTTTACAGTATTCCTTAAAGGATGGAAGAGATTTGCGACACTCCTGCTGAATAACTGGCTAGCCGAGGGCCCACAGGCGATTGCTTTGATGAGGCTTGGCAGACAGTCAGCGGAAAGGGAGCGGATTTCCGAAAGAGGGTATGTGTAATGATTTCCACTCCAGGCACTCGCTTTCCGCGGGCGGTCGGGGAGCCTCCTCGGCTTGCGCCTGCGGGGTCTCCCCTAGACACGCCTTTCCCGCAGGAGTCTTGTACCTTCCGTTCCAATCACTGGAACTTTTTTAAAAGAAAAAAATGAGGGTAAAAGGGTTGTCTACATTCTGAAAGGAGTATAGCCACTCCTTTTTTTGTTTCCCTTTTTATATGTCCTATTCAAACATTCCCTGTAGTTGGAATAGGACATATATACTATCCAGCCTTTTATCGTAAGGTCTTTATACTCTGAAATTCGGCAATTGTAAGAAAATCCCGATTGTATTATAATGATTAAGAGTATTGAGAATATTCAGAAGGAGGGGGCAAATGAGCAATAAGCCATGGCAAGCTATTTATCCGGAACAGATACCCGCTGTTTTGTCGTACGAAGATAAACCTCTTTATTCTTTTTTGAAGGAATCAGCCGAGGAATTCCCTGATAAAGTATCGATTCATTTCCAGGGAAAAGAATTAACTTTCCGGGAAGTGCATGAATCTGCTTTAAAGTTTGCAGCCTATTTAAAAAGTATCGGACTTCAAAAAGGCGAACGCGTTGCCGTCATGCTACCTAACTGCCCTCAGGGTGTCATAAGCTTTTTTGGGATATTGATGGCCGGAGGAGTCGTGGTTCAAACGAACCCAACCTATACTGAACGTGAATTAGAATATCAAATGAAAGATTCCGGAGCGAAAATGATTTTAGTGATGGATATTTTATTTCCCCGTGTTTCTGCAGTGGCATCAAGAACGGATATAGAACATATAATTGTAACCGCTATCAAGGAATATTTACCTTTCCCGAAAAATCTTATCTATCCTTTTATTCAAAAAAAGCAATACGGCATTGTCATCAATGTGGAGCATGAAGGGAATCATCATTTATTTTCTGAAATCATGAAACGAAAGATCACTGAAGAAGTCGACACTGTGCCGATCGATGTCAATAATGACCTTGCCCTTTTGCAATATACAGGTGGGACAACTGGCTTTCCCAAAGGGGTCATGCTTACTCATAAGAACTTGCTGGCAAATACGAAAATGTGCAATGCATGGCTTTACAAAAATAAGCGCGGTGAGGAAAGGATCCTTGCGATTCTGCCTTTCTTCCATGTGTACGGTATGACTACGGTCTTGGTTCTTTCCGTCATGGAAGGGAACACCATGATCATCATGCCGAAGTTTGATGTCGAAGCGACGCTTAAAACCATCCAAAAACAGAAACCGACCATGTTTCCAGGAGCGCCAACGATGTATATCGGCCTCTTGAACCATCCGGATATCGCTAAATATGATCTTTCTTCCATCAATGCCTGTATTAGCGGTTCTGCATCTTTGCCCTTAGAGGTTCAAGAGCAGTTTGAGAATATTACCGGCGGGAAGCTAGTTGAAGGCTATGGACTTTCAGAAACCTCACCTGTGACACATGCTAATTTCATTTGGGATCAGCCGCGTGTAAAAGGAAGCGTTGGACTGCCGTGGCCGGACACTGACTCGGCGATTCTGTCCCTGGAATCCAATGAAGAGCTTCCTCCGAATGAAATAGGCGAGATTGCCATAAAAGGACCACAGGTAATGAAAGGTTATTGGAACCGTCCGGATGAAACGGAAAAAACCTTTAAAAATGGCTGGCTGCTTACTGGCGATCTGGGTTATATGGATGAGCAGGGGTTCTTTTATGTCGTCGAGAGGAAAAAGGATACAATCATTGCAGGCGGTTTCAATATATATCCACGTGAGGTGGAAGAGGTGCTATACGAGCATGAGGCCATACAGGAAGTAGTTGTGGCAGGCATCCCTGACCCTTATCGAGGAGAGACCGTCAAGGCCTATGTCGTCCTGAAAAAAAATGCCAGGGTTACTGAAGAGGAATTGAATGAATTTGCCAGAAAGAACCTGGCTTCGTATAAGGTGCCGCGAAGCTATGAATTCAGGGATGAACTTCCTAAAACGACGATAGGGAAGATCCTGAGAAGAGTCCTTATCGAGGAAGAAAAGAAAAAAATATCCGAGGAAAGAAAAGAAGCTTAAACAAGCACCCCCTTTTAACGGAGCAGCGGAAGAGGGCTCCGTTTTGCAGAACAGCTGGACAAGCTATGGATGGTGGCTGTACAATGAACAGAAGTGAATGTCAGGAGCCTTATATAAGGTTTTGCTTGACAGTAAAGGGTCATCATTTTATGATAGAAATATGAATGATGGTTCATTCATTTTTCTGAAAGGGGACATCCAGTGAAAAGCAACAGACCAAAGTATAATCAAATTATTGATGCGGCCGTTATTGTCATTGCCCAAAACGGTTACTATCAAGCCCAAGTATCCAAAATCGCCAAACAGGCAGGAGTAGCGGATGGCACCATTTATCTTTATTTTAAAAATAAAGAAGATATCTTAATATCATTATTCCATGAAAAGATGGGGTATTTTGTGGAACAGATCGAAGAAGAGATAAAAGGAAAGACCACTGCTTCGGAAAAACTGCATGTGCTCATCCAAAAACATTTTCAAAACCTTTCAGAAGACGTGAATTTAGCAATTGTCACTCAGTTGGAATTAAGACAGTCGAATAAAGAATTGCGCCTTAGGATCAATGATGTGTTAAGAGGGTATTTAAATTTAATCGATCAGATCATTATAGAAGGAAAAGAGAACGGCGAATTCCTGCCTGATTTAAATAATTTACTTGCCAGGCAGATGATTTTTGGAACGATTGATGAAACTGTGACGACTTGGGTCATGAATGAGCAAAAGTATTCGCTTCCTGACCTTGCACCAGACGTTCACCGCCTGCTGATTGGCGGCTGTGGCCTGAAAAGTTAACGATTTAAATAGAGGATGGCTAGCCATCCTCGAAAGAATCGGTTAATTCAACTTCCAGCTTTAACTGGAAGTGATACATAGAGAATTATCAAAAAAGTTTGACTATCATGCCTGGAGGGATTGATATGGAATATCTTAAGCTTTCTGTCGAAAATCATGTGGCTTTTATAACGATTGATCATGCACCAGCAAATGCACTTTCCTCGGCTATCATCGGAGAGCTTTCACAGGCATTCGATCAAATTGGGAAAGACGAAGCCGTACGGGTTGTCCTTCTTCATGGTGAAGGAAGATTCTTTTCTGCAGGAGCGGACATTAAAGAGTTTACGGAAGTGAAAAACGGGAAAGCCTTCGAGAAGCTGACCAAGAATGGTCAATCTGTATTTGAGAAAATCGAATCTTTTCCAAAACCGGTCATTGCAGCCATCCATGGAGCGGCGCTTGGCGGAGGATTGGAGCTGGCTATGGCCTGCCACATCCGCTTAGTCACCGAAAGGGCTAAACTTGGTTTGCCTGAGCTGCAGTTGGGCTTAATCCCCGGATTTGCTGGGACCCAACGTCTTCCTCGTTACGTAGGCATGGCAAAGGCAGCTGAAATGCTGTTTACAAGTGAACCGATTTCAGGCACCGAAGCTGTGCAATGCGGATTGGCGAATCATGCCTTCACGGATGAAGAACTGATTCCAAAAGCTAAGGATCTAGCCAATAAAATTGCCAAGAAGAGCCCACTGGCATTAAAGGCGGCCATTGAGTTATTGAATTATTCCAAGCATGATTCTTACCATAAAGGTGTGGAAAGGGAAGCTGCCCTCTTTGGTCAGGCTTTCGATACTGCCGATGCACAAGAAGGAATCGCCGCTTTCATTGAAAAAAGGGAAGCTGTATTCAAAGGGAAATGATGTTTCGGTTTAAATAACTATTTTTATATATCATGCAGGATTATGGTGAAATCTGTAGAACATTACTATATATCAATAAAATTCATAATCTTCAAAACTCAAATTATTCGGGAGGTATTATCGTGAACATTTATGTACTGCTGAAAAGAACATTTGATACAGAAGAAAAAATTACACTATCCAACGGGAAAATCAATGAGGATGGGGCAGAATTCATCATTAATCCATACGATGAGTATGCAGTTGAAGAAGCAATCCAGGTGCGTGATGCACAAGGCGGCGAAGTAACGGTTATTTCTGTCGGAACAGAAGAGGCTGAAAAGCAATTACGCACAGCGTTGGCAATGGGTGCTGACAAAGCTGTATTGATAAATATAGAAGACGACATAGAAAATGGCGACCAATTCACGACTGCCAAAATTATTGGCGAATACTTAAAAGATAAAAATGCGGATCTAATCATTGCAGGGAACGTTGCAATCGATGGCGGCTCTGGTCAAGTGGGACCACGCGTTGCCGAAATTTTGGGAATTCCTTATATTACAACCATTACTAAATTGGACATAGAAAATGGAAATGTAAGCGTTATCCGTGATGTCGAAGGGGACTCTGAAACGATCGAAGCCTCTCTTCCAGTATTGGTGACAGCGCAACAAGGGCTAAATGAGCCACGTTATCCTTCATTGCCAGGAATCATGAAGGCAAAGAAAAAACCGCTTGAAGAATTGGAATTGGATGACCTTGATTTGGAAGAGGACGATGTTGAGGCCAAAACAAAAACGATTGAAATTTACCTTCCTGCTAAAAAAGAAGCTGGAAAAGTTTTGGACGGGGAAATCAGTGCTCAAGTTACCGAGCTTGTTCAGTTATTACGCAGTGAAGCAAAAGTGATTTAATCGATACGGTACATCTCAAAAAAACAACACACGACAAAAAGAAAAATAGAGCACAGGAGGTTTTTATAAATGGCTAGAAAGTTTCTTGTATTGGGCGAAGTTCGTGATGGTTCACTAAGAAATGTATCATTTGAAGCTATCGGTGCGGCTAAGCTTGCAGCGGATGGCGGGGAAATCGTTGGTGTTTTAGTTGGAGACAGTGTTCAGAATTTCGGTAATGAATTGATCCAGTATGGTGCAGACCGGGTTATTGCAGTCGAAAATGATCAATTGAAACAATATACTTCGGATGGATATGCGCAAAGCTTGCTTGCCGTCATCGAGCAGGAAAAGCCGGAAGGAATTTTCTTTGGACATACAGCCTTAGGAAAAGACCTTGCACCTAAATTGGCTGGAAAACTTGAATCAGGATTGATTTCCGACGTTACATCCATTGAAGAAGAAGGCGGAAATATCGTTTTCACCCGCCCGATATATTCTGGTAAAGCATTTGAAAAGAAAATTGTTACAGCTGGCGTGATTTTCGCGACAATCCGTCCGAACAATATCGAACCATTAGCGAAAGATGAGTCCCGCTCTGGTGATGTTTCTACATTAAGTGTGGATATTAAGGACTTACGGACAATCATTAAGGATGTTGTTAGAAAAGCCAGTGAAGGGGTCGACCTTTCAGAAGCGAAAGTAATCATCGCGGGCGGCCGTGGCGTGAAAAGTGAAGATGGTTTTGAACCATTAAAGGAACTGGCACAGGTTCTTGGCGGAGCGGTAGGAGCTTCCCGGGGAGCATGTGATGCAGACTATTGCGATTACTCATTACAAATCGGGCAAACGGGTAAAGTCGTAACACCTGACCTTTATATCGCCTGCGGAATTTCCGGTGCGATCCAGCATTTAGCGGGAATGTCCAACTCCAAGGTTATCGTTGCCATCAATAAAGACCCGGAAGCTAACATATTCAATGTGGCTGATTATGGAATTGTCGGAGATCTTTTCGAAGTCGTTCCATTACTTACGGAAGAATTCAAAAAACTTAAAGTTAACGCGTAATAGAAATAATACAGATGAGGGGCAAGACATTCGGCATAAGCCGATACATGTCTTGCCCCTTTGTTTGCGCTAATGGGGAGGGTTTGTTGCCTGCATAGTTACTTTTTTTTTGGACATCCTACCACTGAAGCAAAATATTAGCATCGATTTGAGCAACAGTGGTATACTGTTTTTAGTTATTTGAGTAAATTTGAGGAGGAAATATATATGGCTATTGTAAATGCAACTGACCAAACTTTCACAACAGATACTAGCGAAGGTGTCGTTCTTGTAGACTTTTGGGCTCCATGGTGTGGACCTTGTAAAATGATCGCTCCTGTTCTTCAAGAGCTTGATACTGAAATTGGCGATACAGCAAAAATCGTAAAAGTGGATGTGGATGAAAACCAAGAAACAGCTGGAAAATTCGGTGTGATGAGCATCCCGACATTAATCGTCCTTAAAGACGGTGAAGTGGTCGATAAGGTTGTTGGTTTCCAACCTAAAGAAGCACTTGCTGAACTTATTGCAAAACACGCGTAATAGTAAGATAGCCTAAAAAAAGCTTCAAGTCTGCGGACTTGAAGCTTTTTTCGCTATCTTGATATATAATGATTGTAAAAAAGGGAGAACAGGAGGCTGAATGCATGAATCAACAAATAAAGAATAAACTTGCCCTTCTTCCCGATCAACCTGGTTGTTATTTAATGAAAGATCGTCAGGGAACGATCATATATGTAGGCAAAGCGAAAGTGTTGAAGAATCGTGTCCGTTCTTATTTTACGGGATCTCACGATGGTAAAACATTTCGACTCGTGAACGAGATTGAGGATTTCGAATACATTGTCACCTCTTCCAATATCGAGGCTCTTATTTTAGAGTTGAACTTAATCAAAAAACATGACCCAAAATATAATGTCATGCTAAAGGATGATAAGACGTATCCTTTCATCAAGCTGACTGCAGAACGCCACCCGCGTCTAATCATTACGCGAAAAGTCAAAAAAGACAAAGGGAAATATTTCGGTCCTTATCCGAATGCATTTGCAGCTAACGAAACGAAAAAATTGCTCGACCGCATCTATCCCCTAAGAAAATGCAATACGTTACCGGATCGCGTTTGTCTCTACTATCACCTTGGTCAGTGCCTGGCCCCATGTGTATATGATGTAGAGGAACAGGAATATAAAAAAATGGTCGATGATATCAACCGGTTCTTGAACGGCGGGCATACTGAAATAAAAAAAGAACTGACTGAAAAAATGCTGGAGGCATCGGAAGAACTCGATTTCGAGAGGGCCAAGGAGTTCCGTGACAAGATTGCTCACATCGATATTACGATGGAGAAGCAGAAAATGATGACGACCGATTTCATCGACAGGGATGTATTTGGCTTTGCCTATGATAAAGGCTGGATGTGCGTTCAGGTATTTTTTGTCCGGCAGGGTAAATTGATAGAAAGGGATGTTTCGCTTTTTCCGGTCTACGATGAACCCGAACAGGAACTTCTTACATTCCTCGGTCAGTTTTACGAGATTACGAACCATTTTAAACCAAAGGAAATCTTGCTGCCTGAATCTGTGGATGCCGAAATGGCCGAAGGGCTGCTTGGTGTCAAAACGATTCACCCGAAACGGGGAGCGAAAAAAGACATGCTTAAATTGGCGAATAAAAATGCCTCCATCGCCCTTCAGGAAAAATTCTCTTTGATTGAGAGGGATGAAGAAAGAACGATCAATGCGGTGGAAAACCTCGGGAAACAACTGGGTATCTACACCCCGCATCGAATTGAAGCTTTCGATAACTCCAATATCCAGGGAAGTGACCCCGTTTCCGCTTTAGTCGTGTTCATTGATGGGAAGCCGGAAAAAAGAGAGTACCGAAAATATAAGATCAAGACGGTCCAGGGACCTGATGATTATGAATCGATGCGTGAAGTGGTCAGAAGAAGGTATTCACGAGTATTGAAAGAAGGGCTGCCGCTTCCGGACTTGATCATCATTGATGGCGGAAAGGGACATGTCGAAGCGGTACGGGACATTCTGGAAAATGAATTAGGTTTGGATATTCCACTTTCAGGCCTCATTAAGGATGAAAAGCATAGGACCTCGCAATTGATGATCGGAAATCCGCTTGAACTTGTACCTCTTGATTCAAGGAGCCAGGAATTTTATCTATTGCAAAGAATTCAGGATGAAGTGCATCGGTTCGCGATTACGTTTCATCGCCAGCTACGCGGGAAAAATGCGGTACACTCCCAGCTTGATGATATTCCAGGAGTCGGGGAAAAGCGAAGGAAGCAATTATTAAGGCATTTTGGATCATTGAAGAAAATCAAAGAGGCGACGGCCGAGGAAATCATGGAAGCTGGCATGCCAAAAGGGGTAGCCGAGGGAATCGTTAGAAAATTACAAGAATAATCTTGCTACCGATAAATCTCTATGCTATGATTAAAAGGAATTTTTAACTAGACAACTTAAAAGTGCTGATAGAGGTGCGGAATTCAAGAGTAAAAACCTGGAGAAGTATGAGCTTCCATGAAAGGTTTTGAAAGGGGACGCCGCCGAAGGAAGACAAGACTCATACCTTGTCCTCCTGGTCCGACATTTAATAAATGGCGGATTGTCAGGGTTTATACCCTGGAGAGCTATCTCACTGTGATTACAGTATTAAGATATGTGACCACAGCAATGAGATATTTCTCATTGCTTTTTTTATTGCCTAAAAAGTAGAGAGGGTGCATGAGGATGGCATTAATCGTTCAAAAATTCGGCGGAACATCCGTCGGTAGCGTAGAAAAAATCAAAAATGTTGCCAATCGGGTAATCGAGGAAGCGGAGAAAGGAAATGAGGTTGTCGTCGTTGTTTCAGCTATGGGGAAAACAACGGACCAATTGGTTTCCATGGCGCGTGATATTTCCGGATCCCCGAGCAAGAGGGAAATGGATATGCTATTGACGACTGGGGAACAGGTAACGATTTCCCTGTTAACGATGGCATTGATTGAAGAAGGACATGAAGCCATTTCGTATACCGGCTGGCAGGCTGGCATGCAAACGGAATCCGTTCATGGGAATGCCCGGATTTTAAACATCGATGCCACGAGGATCCAAGCCCAGCTTCAGGAGAAGAAAATAGTGGTCGTAGCCGGTTTCCAGGGTAACGATGCAAATGGGGAAATCACTACCTTAGGGCGAGGCGGTTCCGATACGACGGCAGTTGCCATCGCAGCAGCGCTTAATGCGGATAGATGCGATATTTATACAGATGTAACGGGTGTTTTCACAACGGACCCACGCTATATAAAAGGCGCGCGAAAACTCCAATCCATTTCTTACGATGAAATGCTGGAACTTGCCAACCTGGGGGCTGGCGTCCTTCACCCAAGGGCTGTCGAATATGCAAAAAATTATCAAATTCCGCTTGAAGTCCGTTCAAGCATGGAGAGAGAATCAGGTACGATCATAGAGGAGGAAGCAACTATGGAAGAAAACTTAATTGTACGCGGCATTGCTTTTGAAGACAGTATTACGAGGGTTACAATATATGGTTTGCCCCAATCACTTGGTGCATTATCCACGATCTTCACGACGCTTGCGAAAAACCGGATCAATGTGGACATCATCATTCAAAGCATGACTGCCGAGGATACGACGAATCTATCTTTTTCCACAAAAAGCGAAGATACGGAAGCGGCCTTGATCGTTCTGGAAAATAATAAAGAACAATTGGGATTCGACCGGGTCGAAACGGAGAGCGGATTGGCCAAAGTGTCCATCGTCGGTTCTGGTATGGTATCCAATCCGGGAGTGGCTGCCGAAATGTTTGAAGTGATGGCCAATACAGGCATCCAGGTGAAAATGGTCAGCACATCGGAAATTAAAGTTTCGACCGTCGTCAATGAAAAGGAAATGGTGAAGGCGGTTGAATCCCTTCATGAAGCATTTAAACTTGGTCAGCATGCAAATGTGCTAGCTTAAGTGTCAGGAGTCCAATAAAAAACAGACTTCCGGTAAAAAGGGTAAGTCTGTTTTCAGGGCTCATTAGATTGGATCTCTGGGATCCCATTGGATGGTGAATATCACTTTTTTTGCGCGGCGTTTGATTTCTTCCGTTGATTCGCTGAGGAATTTTTTTTGCAGTGAAAACTGCTCGGCAAGGAAACCGGCTTCAAGCTGGAAGTGACAATCAGGGTGTAAATCCAGGCGGCGGCTGATTATTTCACCCGTGAGGGATAATTCCATCTGGTGTTTCGTATACTTCAAGATTTCCAGATTGCCCCATCCAGCGCTTTGGAAAAATTCAATCACTTCCTGATCGCCCTTCAATGGGAATTTTCTTGCTAATTGTTTACCTGCCCAATAGAGGATTTGATTAGAGTCTTTTCCGAGAATATCGTTCAATAGAACTTCTCTGATTAATTCGTACCCGAAAGCTGGAACTTTGAATTCTTCAGTTTGAATTTCTTCCGTTTGAATCTCTTCTTCTATCGCAGCAGCAATATTTTTTTTCATAGTTTATCGCCTCTTTCTGTAAATCTATTATAAACGTATTTCTTTTGCAAATTATACTGTTTTTTATTTATTTAAATAGCAATTGGAAAAAAATGAGAAATTATACCGAGATATTAATAGTTAAATGAGAAATTTATTCAAAATATCATCTTGACAAACAAAAAATACCCAAGATAATCCAATAAAATCTATTCTGAAAAAGAGATTTCTTGTATCCGTTTTCTTGACGCACATAGAAGTCAGGAGTAAAATGGACATGTCACATAATTGTAAAGGAAGTATAGAGGAGTTTTTTGACTCTATACTGTATTTTCACGCGGAGATAAAAGGTAGCCACCAGTTTATCTTTGCATGATTTTTCACAAATTAAGGGGGGGCACTTAGTGGCAAAAAATCGTGAGTTTGGGAATCGCAGGCTTCATTCACTTCTAGGAGTAATTCCAATTGGTCTATTCCTAATTTTTCATTTATCTGTAAACTTTATGGCAACAAAAGGAGAAGAGACTTTTAATGGGGCAGTTCATTTAATTGAGTTTACGCCCGTGAAGATTTTGGTAGAATGGGTCGTCATCTATCTACCGCTCATTTTCCATGCTGTGTACGGAATCTATATTGCCTTTACAGCAAAAAACAATTTAGGCAGATTTAGTTTCTTCCGTAACTGGATGTTCATGCTACAACGCCTAACTGGAATCATAACGTTGATTTTCCTTGTTTGGCATATATGGGCAACTAGAATCCAAGCAGCTATGGGTGCTGAAGTTAACTTTGACATGATGGCAGAGATTTTCTCTAGTCCATTCATGATTGTGTTCTATATTGTTGGTATTATCTCGGCAATCTTCCACTTTGCTAATGGATTATGGTCATTTGCTGTGAGCTGGGGTCTTACAGTTTCACCAAGATCGCAAAGAATCATGACTTACTTTACATTGATCGTTTTCGTTCTTCTTTCTTATATCGGAATCAGCGCAATTTTCGCATTCGTATAAGAAGATAGAGTTCATTTATAAGAATTAGGAAAAACATAGCTTGGCTAATGGAAATAAGGGAGTGACAGAATTGGGTAAAGGTAAAATAGTTATCGTTGGTGGAGGTCTAGCTGGATTAATGGCTACGATCAAAGCAGCAGAGCTGGGACAACAGGTTGATTTATTTTCTTTAGTGCCTGTTAAACGCTCTCACTCAGTTTGTGCCCAAGGCGGAATCAACGGGGCAGTAAATACAAAAGGTGAAGGGGATTCTCCATATATCCACTTCGACGATACAGTTTATGGCGGAGATTTCTTGGCTAACCAACCGCCGGTTAAAGCGATGTGCGAAGCAGCACCATCAATCATTCATATGTTTGACCGTATGGGTGTTATGTTCAACCGTACTCCGGAAGGTCTTCTTGATTTCCGTCGTTTCGGTGGTACTCAACATAGCCGTACAGCATTCGCTGGTGCAACAACTGGTCAGCAATTACTTTACGCATTGGACGAGCAGGTTCGCCGTTATGAAGTTGAAGGCCTTGTAACGAAATATGAAGGCTGGGAATTCCTTGGAGCTGTTATCGATGATGAGCAAACAGCACGCGGTATCGTAGCACAAAACCTGACTTCAATGGAAATCAAATCATTCCCTGGAGACGCAGTCATCATGGCGAGCGGCGGCCCTGGAATCATTTTCGGTAAATCAACGAACTCAATGATCAATACAGGTTCAGCAGCTTCCATCGTTTATCAGCAAGGTGTTAATTATGCTAATGGTGAGTTCATTCAAATTCACCCGACAGCAATCCCTGGCGATGACAAACTTCGTCTAATGAGTGAATCCGCTCGTGGTGAAGGTGGACGTATCTGGACATATAAAGACGGGAAACCTTGGTATTTCCTTGAAGAAAAATACCCTGCTTATGGTAATCTGGTACCTCGTGATATCGCGACTCGTGAAATCTTCGACGTATGTATGAACATGAAGCTTGGCATTAATGGTGAAAACATGGTTTACCTGGATCTATCACATAAAGATCCTAAATTACTTGATATTAAACTTGGCGGAATCATTGAAATCTACGAGAAATTCATGGGTGAAGATCCTCGTAAAGTTCCAATGAAAATTTTCCCTGCCGTTCACTATTCCATGGGCGGACTTTGGGTTGATTATGACCAAATGACTAACATCAAAGGTTTATTCGCTGCAGGTGAGTGCGATTATTCACAACATGGCGGTAACCGTCTTGGTGCTAACTCACTTCTTTCTGCAATCTATGGTGGTTCAGTCGCTGGACCGAATGCCGTTAAATATATTGAAGGCCTTGCTAAAACTTCAGAATCCATTCCTTCTTCATTGTATGAAGGGTACGAAAAACAAGAACAAGAGAAATGGAATGAAGTCATGTCTCTTGATGGTAACGAAAATGCGTACATCCTTCACAAAGAACTTGGTGAGTGGATGACACAGCATGTTACTGTAGTTCGTTACAATGACAAGCTGAAAGAAACGGATAACAAGATTCTTGAGCTGATGGAACGTTACAAGAAAATTAACATCAATGACACGGCAAAATGGAGTAACCAAGGAGCTGCATTCACTAGACAGCTGCAAAACATGATGCAATTGGCCCGTGTAATCACAATTGGTGCGTTAAACCGTGATGAAAGCCGCGGAGCGCATTACAAACCTGATTTCCCAGAACGTAATGATGAGGAATTCATGAAAACTACTATGGCAACATTCAAAGGCTTGGATCAAGCACCTGAATTCCATTATGAAGATATTGATGTATCACTGATCGCACCGCGTAAACGTGACTACACTACGAAACACTAAAGAGGGGGAGCAAAAAAATGGTTGAAACTAAATCTGAGACTAAAACAGTCCGTTTTATAATCACTCGTCAAGATACACCGGATTCAGCTCCTTATGATGAGGAATTCGAATTAGCGTACCGTCCGAATATGAACGTAATTTCCGCTCTAATGGAAATTCGTCGTAATCCAGTAACGGTACAAGGCAAGCACACTACAGCAATCGCATGGGACATGAACTGTCTTGAAGAGGTATGTGGTGCTTGTTCAATGGTTATCAATGGTAAACCAAGACAATCATGTACCGCTCTTATCGATCAATTGGAGCAGCCGGTTCGTCTAGCACCAATGCGTACATTCCCTGTTGTTCGTGACCTGCAAGTCGATCGCAGCCGTATGTTCGACTCATTGAAAAAGGTAAAAGCATGGATTCCAATCGATGGAACGTACAACCTTGGACCAGGACCGCGTATGCCAGAAAAGAAACGTCAATGGGCTTACGAGTTATCTAAATGTATGACTTGCGGTGTATGTTTGGAAGCTTGTCCGAACGTAAACAGCAATTCAGACTTCATTGGGCCACAACCATTATCACAAGTTCGTTTATTCAATGCACATCCAACTGGTGCAATGAACAAAGCTGAACGTTTAAATACGATCATGGGTGATGGAGGACTTGCAAACTGCGGTAACTCTCAAAACTGCGTGCAGTCTTGCCCTAAAGGCATTCCATTAACGACTTCGATTGCTGCGTTGAACCGTGATACTACGATCCAACAATTCCGTAACTTCTTCGGCAGTGATGAAGTTTAATCATGAACATGAAAGAACCTGTATCTTATGATATGGGTTCTTTTTTTCATTGTTTTACATACACAGGCTTGGTTGGGAATCGAGAGAATCATAAACGATTGATAACTGGGGTTGAAGTGTAAATCCGGCACCAGGCCAACTGTGAAGGATTTGTGAAGTGAGCTTGATAATTTACCCTGCTTTCAATAGAAAATCCTTTTCATTATCGTTGTTTTCTTATAAAATGAGTGAATAGTCATTCAATTCAGAAAGGGTGTGCACAAGTTGGGCAAAATATCATATATCGATAATATAACGGAGTGGATCAATGATTTTTCTTTTAAACATGAGATTAAGATCCGCTTTTCGGAAACTGATATGTTTGGGCACTTGAATAACACGATTCCTTTTACTTATTTTGAGGAAGCTCGGATTGAGTATTTCAACAGTATGGGGTTCATGAAGGATTGGACCTCGGCTGAATGCGGTGAGATGCCGGTTGTTGCCAATTTACAGTGTGATTACCTTAAGCAGATGTTTTTCAATGATCAATTGACAATCCATGTGAAAGCTGACCATATCGGAAATTCTTCAGTGGACCTACACTATATGGGGACTAAACAAGATGGTTCAATTTGTTTAACGGGCAGGGGGACGATTGTACAAGTGTCCAAGGCCACCGGGAAGCCGGTACCTTGGACGGAAGACATGAAGCGTTCGATGCTGTATACTGTGCTGGAACATTCCTGAAAATATTTCCATTTAGACAAGTAAAAGAGTCACTCCATTGCCCCAGCCGACATACTATATCTTGACTAAATAGACACCCACTCCGGGTTTTATGCTGGTGAAGGCAAGGAGGGTAACATTACTTGAAGGAGAACGAATTCACTCATAAGCCATTACTCACCAAAAGAGAAAAAGAAGTATTTGAGTTACTAGTACAAGACAAAACAACAAAAGAAATCGCAGGTGAATTGTTTATTAGCGAAAAAACAGTTCGAAACCATATTTCGAATGCGATGCAGAAGCTTGGAGTTAAAGGACGTTCGCAGGCAGTCATAGAACTCCTTCGTATGGGAGAACTTAAGCTTTAATGTGTTAACTCTTAATACGTAAGCCTTATAAATAATTTCTCTCCCGTTCATTGGCAGCATATAAGGAAGGGCAAAACAATTTGGTTGTTTTGACTTCTTTGGATGCTGCTTATTTTTATGGTGGGGTTTCATTATGATTCCAGTCAATCAATCTTGAAAATCATTTCACTTTCATCCAAAATGGTAGTATGATAAGTTTCATGAAGTGGGGAGCTGTGTTTATGGATGAAGAGAAGCAGGCGGCATATGTAGCCGATATCGAGAAGGAATTGCGCTATGTATCGTCATGGCTTAAGCAAAGGGGAAGAGAAATTCTCCATGATTATAAAATTACCATTCCTCAATTCGTGGCTTTGCAATGGCTTTTTGAATCAGGGGACATGACGATTGGCGAATTGTCCACGAAGATGTTTCTCGCTTTCAGTACAACGACGGACCTGATTGACCGCATGGAGAAACATCAGCTTGTCCAGCGTGTCAGGGATGAAAAGGATCGGCGTGTGGTTCGAATTCACCTTCTTGAAGAAGGCGAACGGATAATCGAAGAAGTGATTAATAAACGGAGGCAGTACTTGAGTGGCGTGTTAGTCAATTTTAACGAATCTGACATCAAGTCCCTCAAAGGGATTCTAGTAAAACTACATCAAGAAATGAAAGAAAAATGAGGCGAGTTTTTTGAAACAACCGATAGGCATCATTGATTCAGGAGTAGGCGGCTTGACAGTAGCTAAAGAAGTCATGCGTCAGCTTCCAAATGAAAATATAATTTACTTAGGTGATACAGCAAGATGCCCATATGGGCCGAGGACAAAAAAAGATGTCCAAACCTTCACATGGCAAATGACGAGATTTTTGATGAAGAAGGATATAAAAATGCTAATCATCGCTTGCAATACAGCGACTGCAGCTGTATTGGATGAAATCAGGGCTATACTTCCGATTCCTGTGTTGGGTGTCATACACCCAGGGGCAAGGGCGGCATTGAAAGTTTCTGATTCCTTGCATATTGGAGTTATCGGTACGGAAGGCACGGTAAAAAGCAAAGCTTATGACGATGCACTTGCTTCCATCAATTCCGATGTGAAAGTAGATAGTTTGGCATGCCCGAAATTTGTCCCAATCGTAGAAAGCGGGGAGTTTCAAGGGGGGATCGTCAATCGGGTCGTGGCACAAACCTTGAACCCGTTGAAGAAAACGAAAATCGATACACTGATCCTTGGCTGTACCCATTATCCACTGCTGGGGCCTGTAATCTCTGCCTATATGGGGGATGAAGTACAAGTCATTTCCTCTGGAGAAGAGACGGCCAGGGAGGCAAGTGTCATTTTGGATTACTATAAATTAATCAATAAAAGCAAGCTCCGTCCAGTTCATCGCTTTTATACAACCGGTTCAAGAGATATGTTTGGTTCCATCGCGTCGAGCTGGCTCGGTATTCATGCCAATACCATCGAAACAATTAAAATCGATCACTTATAAGACTTCCATTTGGAAGTTTCAGACTGCAGACAAACTTAATGAAAATGGAGTTTGTCTGCAGTTTTTTTATGGTTTGTACATTTGGCCGTTGATTGGAACGTGAGGGACTCGCTTTCCCTGCAGGTGCATGAAAGGATCCTATCCAACATTCAGATTATACTTGGGGATGGGAGTCGATTGTTCCATTCAGGAAGTCTCCCAAATCCTGATGAAGCTGAAAAAGATGCATCAATACGGGCAAATTGCCCAGCTCCATTATCGGAGGGAAAATAATTGGTCTATTTTCCCCTAGGGCTCGTATAAATAGGAGTACAAACTGTCCTAGGAGTGATTTTATGTCCAATAAATCAAAAGTAACAATGGCTGTGACCATTCTGGCATCTTCTTTTTGGCTTTCAGGCTGCGGATTATTTGGCGGTGAAGAGAAAAAGGAAATTGATCCCCCGAAGGATGTTTCATTAGTCGAGGATGAATCTTCATTAAAAGAAACAGAAACGAATGGTGAGGAAAAGCCAGCGACTGAGGGAGAAGAAGGCGCTGTAGAATCGAAAACGGTGAAGACGGAGCTATATTTAATTGATAAAAGCGGGTATGTGGTTCCACAGACATTGGAACTTCCTAAATCGGAAGCTGTCGCTAAACAAGCCCTTGATTACCTCGTCAATAACGGACCAGTCACGGATAAACTTCCTAATGGGTTCAGGGCCGTCATTCCTGCCGATACCCAAATAAGCGTGAACATTAAAGACGGGGTGGCTGTGGCGGACTTTTCGCCGGAATTCAAAAACTATCAGAAAGAGGATGAACTTAAAATCCTTCAAGCCATCACATGGACCCTGACACAATTCGACTCGGTCGATAAAATCCAAATGAGAATCAATGGGGAAGATATTTCCGAAATGCCGGTCAATGGCACACCGATAGATGAAAATATCTCAAGGTCTTCAGGAATCAATATCGATACGAGTGATGTAGTCGACATTTCCAATACCAAAGCACTCACCGTTTATTATGTAGGCGGTGATGAGGAGTACACTTATTATGTTCCCGTGACGCGCAGGATCAGCGAAACGGTGACTGATAATGTAACAGCAGTCATTCAGGAATTAACGAAGAGTCCTTCGGGTTCTAGCCTGCAAACAGGGTTCATGAGTGATGTAGCTTTACTTGACGAGCCAAAAGTGGCAGAAGGTAAGGTCAGCCTGAATTTTAACGAAAATATCCTTGGAAGCTTTAAAGAGAAAAAGGTATCACAAGAGGTCCTTGATGCCTTGGTCCTTTCCTTGACGGAACAGAAAGGAATTGAAAGCGTTGAAGTGCAAGTGCAGGGCAGCGCAGATGTTCTTAATGAAGAAGGTAAGAAATTATCCGAACCAGTCGTCCGTCCAGAGAAAGTCAACACAGGCAGTTTTTAAATATATGTAGAAATAAAACAATGAGGCAGCTCGCAGCTGCCTCTTATTTTTTTGCCTCCGCCATTGAATGACCACGCTGTTAAAGAGTGAAAGCTAATATCGCCCCAAGGCAATTTCCCGTGTTGTGGGAAAGTTTTTACATAAATAAATTTTAAAAAGGGGAAATTACTTTTAATCATGTAATGGATGGGGGGATATTATGGATCAAAAGGTCATTCAGGCTTTACACATCTATGTTTTAATCATCATGAATACAGGATTCATGGTGCATGTCCTGCTCCTCCCCAATATACTATCCGCATCTCAACGCGACGGATGGATAAGTGTCATAATAAGTGTTGTTCCATGTATCGTTTGGACACTATTTATTTTTTATATTTATAAAAAACTAGAAAAAGAAGATATAATCTCTTTTCTGAAAAAATGGTCTACACCTTTTGTTACATATATTTTCACGATAGCATTTGCCTTGTACTTTATAATTAACGCCTTCATAACCGTCAAATTTACATTGATTTGGGCAAAAGCTAATTATACTCATGACATACCAAACATCGTAGTCGTCAGCCTATTCACTTTTATTTGTATTTTTGCAAGTTATAAAGGAATACGCACCATAAGTACTTTGGCTCTCCTATTTCTTCCGGTCGTCACTATTTTGGGGATATTTGTGGGGCTGGGGAACACGAGTAATAAGAATTACGAATTATTGTTCCCGATATTTGAAAGCGGGTATCGCCATACACTAAATGGAATGCTGTATACGAGTGCAGGATATTTAGAAATTATCGTTTTTTTATTTTTAACTCCTTACTTGAAAAACAAGCTAAAAGCCAAGTGGCTTTTACTGGTTGGTATTATCCTCATCATGCTGACGTTAGGCCCCCTCATGGGAGCGATGGCGGAATTTGGTTCTGTGGAAGCAGTGAAAATGAGGAATCCGGCTTACGAACAGTGGAAGTTGCTAAGATTTGGCTATTATATTACTCGACTCGATTTCCTTTCCATTTTCCAATGGCTTTCAGGTGCCATGATCCGAATAAGTTTATGTTTATTTATAGGCTATAAGTTAATCTCGAATTCAAAACATCAGAAGTGGATACTGCTTTCACTATATTTGTTAATTGTTATTGGAACGCTAATCCATTGGGATGCTACTTCATTTTTTAATCTTATATACAAATATTTCTTTCCGATAAGCAGTCTGTTTCTTTTTAGTGCTGCAATTATACTGTTATTCATTATTTTTAAAAAGGGAAAAGGAAAAGGTGAAACATTATGAAGAAGGGAAATTTGAATGGTACTCCTTCTTACATTGACCAAATCCGAAAATGGTTCGAATATTCTTCCGATGTTGTTTTAAGAACAAAAACTTTTGATAATGAAGGTCGTTATTTGTTGGGATTTTTATATGCGCCAAACTTAGTGGATATGCCATTCATCAATGAAGTGATTCTGCCTACAATATCTAAAGCGGTTCAAGAAAATGGCGAATTAACAATTGATCAATTAAGCAATATCATGGAGATCAGTACGCTTAAAAAGGGCTCCGATTTAAAAGACGGAGTAGAAAGCATTCTTTTTTCAGGAGACCTGATCATTATTAATGAATCTTCCAACGAAATTTACCATACCCCATTAGCCAATTCCCCTAAGCGCAGTCCGGAAGAATCCAATATAGAATCTTCCATTCGGGGACCTAGGGATGGATTCGTTGAGAATATAGCGGATAACATGTCTTTAATTCGCCAGAGGTTAAAAACGGCATCACTTAAATGTATAGAATATACAATCGGGAAAAGAAGTAAAACTAAAATATTGCTGCTATATATTGATGACATTATCAATCCCTCGATTCTTTTGGATGTTAAAAAACGATTGGATTCATTAAAGGCTGATATCATAGTCAGCAGTTACCAAGTTGAAGAACTCTTATATGATACTCAATTTTCCATTTTCCCCTTAATGGAGTATATCGGTCGACCGGACTATGTTGTTGAATCCTTGAATCAAGGGCGCTTTGCCATCCTGGTAGACGGGAATCCCACAAGCTTGATCGGACCAACGAGTATTAATCAGTTACTTTATGCTGCCGATGACGCACATGCAAGCTTTTTTTACATTAGTTTTATGCGCATCATTCGTGTAGTCTCATTATTTGTAACGGTTACGTTACCGGGATTTTTTATAGCGTTGGTTACCTATCAATTCGATCAAATTCCCTTTTCGCTTCTTGCGACGATTTCAATCACGAGACAGGGATTACCCATACCTGCTTCTTTGGAGGCATTCGTAATGATCATATTGTTTGAACTATTTAAAGAAGCCGGTCTTCGCCTGCCAAAAGCTGTTGGTCCGACGGTTTCTGTATTGGGTGGATTGATTATAGGTGATGCAGCGATTCGGGCAGGGCTGACTTCACCCTCCATGCTCGTAGTAATTGCTGTTACAGTTCTCTCAAGCTATACCCTAATCAATCAGAATATCGCTGGGAATATCGTTCTTATAAGGTTATTCATATTTGCATGTTCAGCATTTCTAGGCTTGTTTGGATTCTTCATGGGATTATTTCTTATCTTGATTGTTGTGGTTTCCTTGGAAAGTTTCGGACAGCCTTTTGTGAATCCATTTTCCAAACCAAATAAATCGGACATGTTAAAAGTCTTATTCAAGCTTCCGTATGGGATGCTAAGGCAGCGGAATCAAGCTCTACAATCCAGTGATAATGAATCGCAAAAGGAGTCGGACAAATGAGAAAGCTAATTGCAGTCATGGTAATTGGCTGTCAACTTTTATTGACGACAGGCTGCTGGGGAATGAAGGAAATTCAAGCTCAAACATATGGATCCGCTCTAGGGATCGATTATAAAGAGGGTGAATTCATCTTATACTTTCAAGCATTGAATTTTGCGGATATAGCAAAACAAGAGGGGGCCACAGCATTACAAGAAAAAACTGGTGTTGTCATTGGGAAAGGTAAAGGGGAAAGTATCGAAGAAGCATTTACTGAATTGGAACAAAATGCAGCATTGCCACTTTATATCGGGCATGTTAACTCCTTCATCTTAAGTGAGGATGTAATCAATAAGAAAATGAAGGATTTCATTGAATATGTAGGGAAAGAGCCCTTATTGCGATACAATTCATGGCTGTTTGTTACAAACGAGGATATTAAAAAGGTGTTTAACGGTGATAGTTTCTTTAATCTTCCTAACTTATTCACGATCATTCAAAGGCCAGAGACCGTTATTAATGAAAACTATTTCATTACCCCGTTAAAATTCAGTGAACTGGTTTCGAAATTTTATCAACCGGTTGGTTCCATTTTAATTCCCTCAATGGTAATAAATGAGCATCATTACACAGACAGGGGGAAAGAAAAAAAGATACCAACGTTGAATGGCGGCTATGTTTTATCAAAACAACAGTATAAAGGGTTCGTAAGTAAACAAGATTTGATTGGTATGAAGTGGGTTGAAAATAAGGCGACAGTCATGTTTTTTTCCCTGAATAAACAAAAGGTAAGTGTTGAAATCATGGACCCCAAAGCAAACATCAAAGTATTGGAACAACAAAAGAAACCCTTATATGATTTAGAAGTTAAAGCAAATGGGATATTGAAACAGAATATAGACAACTTGGATATGGAAAAAATCGAAAAAAAGGTAGAAATAAAAATTAAGCAAGATATTTTGAAGACATTGGAGACGGGGGAGAAAATCAATACAGACCTTTTTAACATAAGTGAAAAGGCATACAGATACCATGTCAATAAGTGGGATAAAAAAATTATTAATTCCTTTGATAAGACTTCAATAAATAACATAAAAGTTAATATCCATATTGAACATAGTGAAAATTACAAACGTTAGTTTATAAGTTTCAGGTTATTGCAGGTGAGGGAGTTGTGTTAGACTTAACTTATCTGGAAAATTCAGCGGCTATTGTTGATCATGATAGGCAGAGTTGAATCCGTCCGTTGGCACTGGAGAAGAAGCGGCTTTTACATATTACGAATGACAGCAAATTCTTTCTCAGCCCCAAAGAGCTCCGGTGCCGATAAAATGAAAAAGGGTGAAATGAAAAATGAAGACAGTAATCATTGCAACGAAAAATAAAGGGAAAGCCAAGGAGTTCGAAAGCTTATTTTCCGCTAAAGGTTATGAAGTCAAAACACTTCTCGATGTACCGGATGCCCCGGATGTGGAGGAAACAGGCACGACCTTTGAAGAAAATGCGATCCTGAAGGCAGAGGCCATTGCCCATCAGCTAGGCCACTTTGTCATTGCTGATGACTCCGGATTGATTGTAGATGCATTGGAGGGCCGTCCAGGCGTTTATTCTGCCCGCTATGCTGGAGAGGCCAAGAGTGATGAAGCAAACACGGAAAAAGTCCTCCGCGAACTGGAAGGCGTGCCAAAAGAGGCTAGGACGGCGAGATTTTATTGCGCCTTGGCACTAGCGTCACCCAACCAGGAAACGATTACGGTATCGGGAACGATGGAAGGCTTGATCACGGAACAGCCCTCAGGAACGAATGGATTTGGTTATGATCCCATCTTTTTTGTAGAGGAACAGGGCAAAACAAACGCTGAATTGACAAAAGAGGAAAAAAACCAAATCAGCCACCGTGCCAACGCATTGAGGGCTCTAGATGAAAAACTTGATCTATTTCTAAAAAGGGAAGAAGGAATGTGACGATGAAAGTGCTAATAATGAGTGACAGTCATGGCTTAACTCATGAAATCAGCATGATTGCCGAGCGTCATAAACAAGAGGTCGCCGCCATGATCCATTGCGGTGATTCAGAGTTGGAAAGAAATGATCCTCACATGGCGGAGTTTTTGGCCGTTGGCGGGAATTGCGACTATGATTCGGCATATCCGGATGATATTGTGGAGAATATCTCGGGCAAGCGTTTCTTCGTTACGCATGGACACCTCTATAACATAAATATGACCTTGATGAACCTATCTTATAAAAGTGAGGAGACAGGGGCGGATATTATTTGCTTTGGTCATTCCCATACTCCAGGTTCAGAGTGGATTGACGGCAAGCTCTTCATCAACCCGGGAAGCATACGGCAGCCGCGGGGACGAAAAGAGAAAACCTATGCCATTTTGGAGATTGGAAATGACCAACTTGAAATCATCTATTATGACCTTGAAGGAAAAATCGTTGAGGATTTAAGAAATGCTTATCAAATGGAATGACTTCATGTATAATGAACAGGAAGCGTTTTTCCCCGCTTCCTGGTTCTTAAAAAAAGAAAAAAACTTTTTTTGAAAAACCGTTGACTTCCTTTTGATATCCTACTATAATAAGAAGTGTCCTAAGGGAACAGTTCAGGTAATACATAAGTTTTACCGCAACTTATATCATAAACGTCTCAGTAGCTCAGCTGGATAGAGCAACGCCCTTCTAAGGCGTCGGTCGGGAGTTCGAATCTCTCCTGGGACACTAACTTAAAAAGCCAAAACCTTCTAAGGGTTTTGGCTTTTTTACTTTTTGGGTGTTTAAGCTAACGAGGGTCATTTTGATTTGCATCCTTTTAACCATGAAATTTTTTATTTATATTTATCGCAGGTGGATGACCATTTATGTCGAACTTGTAATAAATAAGGAGATGTTTAAATGAATAAAGATAGATTATTCAAGTTCATTCAAACTTCCACTCGGGGCAATTTCTTCTCAGTCGAAATAACCGAAGATGGAACAGAAGTGGTCCAATTAGCCAAGGAGTTGGAAAAAGAAGGAAGAATCAAGTTAAGGGAATGTAAACGAAAAGAAAAAGGTGTTTATCTGGAAGGAATACTTAAGTTTGTGCCTAGCTAATATTTAATGAGCTCTGCGAAGGATTTTTATAAGGAATTTCATAAAACATCCTTCGCGACAAAATGGGGATCGGAGACCGAACAGTGAGGTGAGGGTTAAAAAAATTCATGAACGGTCGAATATTGTGTGGTTTAGGTCGATAAACTGCTCAGGTCTTTATGGTCTTAACTGTAATCCTCACTGGATTTAAGAAATTTGCACAGCGCTACTGCCGGATTACTGGCAGCCGAGACACCAAAAGTGCTTGCTTTAATGCGACTTGGCAGACAGTCGGCGGAAAGGGAGCGAATTTCTGAAATCAACTCCAACTTTCTCAAATAAAAAACTGTAGGCAAAAAGATTTCTATCTGAATTTTTAAACATAGTTGATTGGGTCGGGTGTGCGAGACTCCTGCGGGAATAGCAGTGCCTGGGGCAACGTTCAATTTGTACAAGCTAAAAGAACTGTAGGTAAAATCGACTTACATCGAATTTTGTCTGCAGCTGAGGCATCCATACTTGGATGTCTTTTTTTCGATCAAATTCTATTTAAGGTTTGGAGATTTTTTTTATGATTTCACGGTTTTTTGATTATTGCCGTATTCAATTCTTCGACGGGTGAACTTTTTTCATCAGCTTCACTCAGCTGCATCGATTGTTTTTGTATAAGTGATTCCAATCGTGAGACCTTGAATTGTTCGGATACATGTTGTAATGCCTTGTGTAAATCGGTGTTATGGATCGATGGAATCGCCTCATTTTCCTCTTTCGATAAGATATCCTCCTCTAAAGCTTATTCACGTTTATAAAGCATATTACTGGGGATATTCCGCTTATTACTCATGATACTATATCGGCATAGTGCCATGGGAACCGTAAAGTGGAAGGTGAAATCCCTTGTCAGCTTTATGTTATGAAGCCCCTCTGACTAAGAAGGCCATAATTTGCTGGAGTTATAAAAAAACAGAAAAAACATTGACATAATACAAACAAATTAATAATATGTTTATTATATTGTAAACTTTATAGGGAAGTGTTTGTTTAATGAAGGACGCGGAAATGTTTTGGAGCGCATCTCAGGATGAGCTTAAACAAGGGTACATCGAAGGTGAGAATCAATATGTTTGTTTGCTGTGTGGAAATGCAGTTGAAAAGGGGATCGTATACCCGAAAGATGGTGTTCTTTATGAAGCGAAGAGGTATATGCGCATTCATATTGAACATGCACACAGCTCGGTTTTTGAATACTTGATTGATCTCGATAAAAAACTTACAGGTCTCACCGACCATCAAAACCGTCTCCTTCGCCTTTTTTACCTAGGGAAAAATGATGCTGAGGTTCAGGAGGAAATGGGAATTGGCAGTCCTTCCACGATTCGGAACCATCGTTTTGTGTTGAAAGAGAAAGAGCGTCAGGCTAAGTTGTTTTTAGCCCTGATGGAACTTTTGAAAGATAAAGATGAACACGCGCCGGCATTTATCCCGCTTCATCAAAAAGCAAGGATGGTCGATGATCGTTATAACGTTACTGAGGATGAAAAGGTGACTGTACTGAAAAAATACTTCCCTAAAGGCAGTCAGGATGCATTAAAGTCTTTTCCGCCAAAGGAAAAACAAAGGCTGATCATTCTACAAGAAATTATGAACCGTTTTGAAAATGAGCGGAAATACGAAGAAAAGGAAATCAATCAAATATTGGGTGCGGTTTATCATGATCATGTTCTTTTGAGAAGATACTTAATAGAATATGGATTCTTGGATAGAAAGCCTGATGGGAGCCAATATTGGCTGAAGAAATGATGACTGGGGGCAAGAAAGATGGATCGTAAAAAAGAATTGAAGCAATTATATAAAGAAACAAAGGTTGAAGCAGGGGTATACCAAATCAGAAATACGGTAAATAATAAAGTCTTTATCGGAAGCACCAGGAATTTAAAGACGTTGAAGGGGAAACAATTTGAATTGGAAGTCGGGACAAACACCAATAAAGTGCTGCAAAGCGAGTGGAACCAATATGGGAAAGATGCTTTTTCTTTTGAGGTACTGGAGGTCTTGAAGCCAAAAGAAACAGGGTTTTTTGATGCTAAACGGGAATTGAAAAAACTTGAAGAAAAGTGGATGGAAAAAATACAGCCTTACGAAGAACGGGGATACAATAGAATGAAACCCGCTGACTTATAAGTGGCCTTTAGGGATTCTCCTTGATTCCCGGCTTCTACATTCATATAATGGTGTATGTATTGGTGAATGTCATGTTGATTGCATTAACCTTTCGACGGATCCGGGTTATTGGTGGTTCCTTTATCCCCTCGGTGGGTGGGGGATTGGTGTTCTGATACATGGAATTACCATTCTTGCACAAGGAAACTTCGGGTCTGAGTGGGAAGAAAGAAAAATAAAAGAATATATGGAAAAGGATAAAAAGAACGGCTGAATTTGGGCGTGTTCAAAACAGGGGGTCATTTGTGGCTCTTTTTTTGTGGGAAAAATAATCGGTGGATCTCACTTGTTGTAAGTTTTTAAATGGTTTAAGCTAGTAATGAGGGACCTGTCTATGAAAAAGGGGAAACCCGTGGAGGACCTTCACTAAATAATAATTAATCTTAGGAGTTGCGAATGAAAAAAATAGGATGGACCATAACGGGAATAGGGGCAATCATGGCGCTGGGGGCCTTGCTTTATCCTTTGAATGTTATTGATAAAACTCTCTGTATATATTTATTGCTCGGCGGTGCAGGGCTAATGTTTGCCGGGTCAATGTTCAGGGCCTTTTCGCTCCTGAAAAGATGACTGATTTTACCATTTGATAAAAACGCTCGATTAAGGTGATGACATGGAGAAAAACCAATTGAAATATGCCCAGCAGCATCTGGCTAATGAACGCACCTTCTTGGCATGGATAAGAACGGTGATTGCAATAGTGGGAGTTGGCTTTCTTGCGACAAGCCTGCATTTTACGATTGGTGTGCATCGGGATGCCCGGATTGACTTGATCAGCATCGTGCTGGGGATGTTTGCGTGTGCATTGGGACTTGTGATTACCGTTCTGGCGACAATCGGTTATCTTCAGAAGAAACGGCAAATCAATGAAGGGACGTTCCAGTCTTCAAGTGTGCACGTAATTCTAATCGCTGTTTTTATGGTCATATTGTTATCGATGATCATTTTATATTTTGTTTTCATTTAAAACTGTCCTAACCTGAATAGGGCAGTTTTTTCAGTTTCTGCTATTATATACTTATTCTTACATCATTACGGAAAGATTTCTTCCATCAATTTAATGCCATCAAAAAACGAAAGCTTTAAAAACACTGTATTTCAGGTTATGAAAGAATCATTCAGACTTAGACTAATTCGAAGAAAACGAGTTTGTTGTAATGTTATGGCGGTTACAATTTGGGCGTGGATTTCCGATCCAGGCACTCGCTTTCTGCGGGCGGCTTAGTGAGCCTGTGGAGTCGAGCACCTTCCTCTACAATCAACTTCGTTATGAAAATCAGATAGAAATGATACTATAGGAGTTAAAGGTATTGGGTACTTTAGGTCTGTTGATTTCGTGAGCATCATTTGATGAAAGATACGTTTTTGACCCCCCTTCTGTAGACAAATTGAAATAGTTAAACATGGTGAAATTTGAAACCGGAAGGGTATATAAGCGTAGGGAAAGTTCGATCAAGTTTTGTCTTTTGCCTTCCTTTTAAAATATAAACCATCATCGGTTTGTAAATAAACTTCACATGGGTAATTCCTAACTTTATAATCCTTGAAAGTACTTGCTTTATTCAATTTCAATCACGTTTTAAATATTTGTTTAATTTCCATTTTGTGAGATATGATAAAGAGGAATGAAAAGGAGGTCATCGTGATGGTGGATATCAAAAAAGGTGAAAGTTCTTTTTTTGTCGAAGAATCTGGTGAGAAACTAGCGGAAATTACATTCTTTAAATCAGGTGATGATGAGATCACGGTCGATCATACCGTTGTTTCTGACAAGCTTCGCGGGCAAAAGGTAGGAAATGCCCTTGTAGAAAAGATCATAGGATTCGCAAGGGAGGAAAACCTGAAAATTGTTCCGGTATGTTCGTTCGTTCAAAAACAATTTGAAAAAAATGCAGAATACGAGGATGTATTGGCTAAATGAACCGGAGGGCTGACTTAGGGGATGATTAATATCTCCTATGTTCAGCCTTTTTTCATTTTTTAGATAATCTTTATACCCCCAATAAAATAATGGTAAAGCCTTTCCTCCTGCATTTATGTTCGCATTTAATATAGGGGAGGTGCTAGGATGGCCATCAAATTACAAACCCTATTGAATCACGCAAAGGAAAACATGGGAAGCGGTATGAACCCGGTCGTGAACGAGACGATACTCGAAGTGGTGAAATTAGCTTATGAAGCGGGGATATTTGTTCAAATAACGGCTGGTTATCGAAGTTTCCGAGAACAACATGAACTGTATGAACGGAGCAGAACGAATAAATCCAAGCCAATCGTGACTTATGCCAGAGGGGGGGCAATCCTTGCATAACTATGGCCTTGCAGTTGATTTTGTCATCCTTAGTGATGACGGCAAGCGGGCACTGTGGACAGAGGGCGAGAAGTGGACAAGGGTGGCAGCCATAGCAAAATCCCGGGGATTTGTTTGGGGAGGGGATTTTGAATTGTTCCGTGATTTTCCTCACCTTGGAATGTCAGGCGGTTTATCAACGAGAGATCTTCAAAAGGGATGGCGGCCGTATCTTATATCAAGAGTGGCGTCCGCAATCAGTGAAAATGAGGCTAAAAGGGAAAATGGATGATTCTTTTTTTAGGATCCGATACTTGTGACTGACATCATGTGGATGATGCGTGACATGAATCATTTAATTGGGATATCCGGTGTTTTTAAAAATTAAAAATTGAAAAAACTTTTTTTATAAAATGTGGCCATGATAGGTATGTAAGCGGATACAACAAATCTTTCAATTTAGAATTATCAAAAAATTTAAAAAAACCTGTTGACTACTACCTGAAATACACGTAAGATAATCACAAATACAAGACATCAAACATAAGCGTTTCGAAAAATATGAATAATGCGAAAAGCATTGAAGAGGATAAGTAGTCTTTTTAAAAGGCAGTCACAGAGAGCCGGGTAGCTGAGAGCCGGTATTGTCCCGAAAGATGAACTCACCTTGGAGTTTCAGCTTGAACGTCTGACTAGTAGAGCTGAACGGGTGCGTACCAGTACCCGTTACCAAAACAGAGAATAGTGTAGTCTATTCAAAGTGCGCATGGAGTTTCATGCGAAAAAGGGTGGTACCGTGGAGTGGCTCATCAAGCCTTTTCACCCCTTTAACTTGCCGAGTGCAAGTACATTTGGGGTGAAAAGGCTTTTTTGTATGCTTAAAAAGCTGAAAATTCTGAATTTTGAGAAAAAATTCAATTAGGAAAGCGAAGGAGGTTTTTTACGAAATGACACAAAAGTCAGTTGTTGCTGATCGGAAAAGTGGAAAGACACATTATAGTGGTGCCGAATTTCTGCTGGAAGCATTGAAAAAGGAAAATGTTGATGTCATCTTTGGTTATCCAGGAGGTTCTGTATTGCCGATTTATGACAAACTTTACAGTTCAGAACTTTTTCATATTTTGACAAGGCACGAACAAGGTGCGATTCATGCAGCGGAAGGATACGCCAGGATTACCGGGAAGCCGGGGGTGGTCATCGTCACATCCGGTCCAGGGGCAACGAACATCGTCACTGGTTTGGCCGATGCAATGATCGACTCTTTACCGCTAGTTGTAATTTCAGGTCAGGTAGCTACCAGTGTAATCGGCTCGGATGCTTTCCAGGAAGCGGATGTACTGGGGATTACTACCCCGATCACAAAACATAACTATCAGGTAAGGAAGCCGGAAGACCTTCCGCGCATCATAAAAGAAGCGTTTTATATCGCTTCCAGCGGCCGGCCCGGTCCGGTATTGATCGATATACCTAAGGACATGGCCATTTTGGAAGGTGTATCGACGGATGAGGAGCCAGAAATGAATCTCCCTGGCTATCAGCCGACGACCAAGCCGAATTACTTACAGATCAGAAAGCTTGTTGAAGCCGTAAGCGGAGCGAAAAGACCGGTCATTCTTGCAGGGGCAGGTGTCCTGCATGCAAAGGCCTCCCATCTATTAAAGGAATATGTCGAGCAGCAAGGCATCCCCGTCGTCCATACTTTATTGGGTCTTGGGGGCTTTCCGGCGGAACATCCACTCTTTATCGGAATGGGTGGTATGCATGGCTGCTATGCAGCAAACATGGCGTTAGCGAAATGTGATCTATTAATCAATATCGGTGCAAGGTTCGATGATCGATTGACTGGGAATCTAGCGAAATTCGCACAGCACGCAACGGTTGCCCATATCGATATTGATCCAGCCGAAATCGGTAAAAATGTTCCGACAAAAATTCCAGTTGTCGGAAGTGCTAAAGAAGCACTCTCGGAGTTGATTGCGCAAAATGGCAAGAAACCGGAAATTGATGAATGGACAACACAGCTTACTGCATGGAATGAAGAGTTCCCATTGCGCTATACCCATGAAGAAGGCGTATTGAAACCTCAGCGGGTCATCCAGATGCTTCATGAAAAAACGAATGGGGAGGCCATTGTTACGACCGATGTTGGACAGCATCAAATGTGGGCAGCACAGTACTATCCATTTAACAAACCGAATTCATGGGTCACTTCCGGTGGATTGGGGACGATGGGCTTTGGCTTACCTTCGGCTCTCGGAGCGCAGCTGGCGAATCCGAAAGCGACGGTGCTTTCCATATCGGGGGATGGTGGATTCCAGATGTGCCTGCAGGAACTCTCGGTCATTGCCGAAATGAATCTGCCAATCAAAATCATCATCGTCAATAACGGTGCACTAGGGATGGTAAGACAGTGGCAGGAACTCTTTCATGATAACCGTTTTTCACACAGTATTTTTCAATCGCATCCGGATTTCGTGAAATTGGCCGATGCCTATGGAATTCCGGGATATAAGGTGACGACGGAGGAAGAAGCAAGCAACTGCCTGGATGTAGCGTTAAAGACTGATGGTCCAGTGTTGATTGATTTCCGTGTCAAACAAAACGAAAATGTCTTTCCGATGGTAGCACAAGGAAAAGGGCTAGATGAAATGGAAGGAGTTTAATCAATGAAGGGAATTCTTAGCCTCACCGTGAATAACCGGCCAGGCGTCCTTAATCGGATTACGAACCTGTTCACGAAAAGAAATTATAACATTGAAGGCATGACTGTCGGACCTTCCGAACAGGATGGCATTTCAAGAATGACCTTTGTGGTCGATGTCGATGACGAAACTGTCATTGAACAGATCACCAAGCAGCTGAATAAGCAGATCGATGTTTTGAAAGTATATGATATTACGAATCAATCGATTGTGGCGAGGGAACTTGCACTCATTAAAATATTGGTGACTACACAAACCCGAGCCGAGATTTATTCAGTCATCGAACCCTTCCGAGCTTCAGTTATTGATGTCAGTAAAGATAGCGTGACCGTCCAAATTACAGGGGAATCGGATAAAATCGAAGCTTTCATTGAACTGATCAAGCCATATGGCATCAAGGAATTGGCAAGGACAGGGACTGCCGCCATCCCGCGTGGAATGCAAATTGCACACGCTAAGAGTGCGACAATCGTATAAAACAAAAACAAAAACAAAAACAAAAACAAAAACAATGATGAAAAGGGAGATGTAATTATTATGGCAAAAGTATATTATAACGCAGAAGCAAACGAGAATTTCTTCAACAATAAAAAGGTAGCGGTAATCGGATATGGTTCACAAGGACACGCACACGCTCAAAACTTACGTGACAGCGGTGTAGATGTAATCATCGGAATCAGGAAAGGTAAATCCTTCGATAAAGCGGTGGAAGACGGCTTTAATGTTTACACAGTGAAGGAAGCAGCTGAACAGGCAGACGTGATCATGAACCTATTACCGGATGAAACTCAGCCGAAAGTATACCAAGAAGAAATCAAACCGGTATTGCGTGCAGGTCAAGCGTTAATGTTCGCACACGGATTCAACGTACATTTCAATCAAATCGTTCCTCCGGCAGACGTAGATGTTTTATTAGTCGCTCCTAAAGGTCCGGGACATCTTGTTCGCCGTACATATGAACAAGGGGCAGGGGTGCCGGCATTGTTCGCCATTTATCAAAATGTTACGGGTGAAGCAAGAGAATTGGCACTTGCGTACGCTCGGGGAATCGGTTCTTTAAGAGCTGGCGGTTTGGAAACCACTTTCCAGGAAGAAACGGAAACGGATCTATTTGGAGAGCAAGCTGTACTTTGCGGCGGATTGACTGCCCTTGTGAAAGCTGGATTCGAAACCTTGACAGAAGCAGGATATCAACCGGAAGTAGCATATTTCGAGTGTTTGCATGAACTTAAGTTAATCATCGACCTTATGTATGAAGGCGGTATGGAAAACATGCGCTATTCCATCTCTGACACAGCTCAATGGGGAGATTTCGTTTCTGGACCACGCGTTGTGACGGAAACTACGAAAGAGGCAATGAAAGCGATCTTGAAAGACATCCAAGACGGTGAGTTCGCTAAAGGATGGATCTTGGAAAACCAAGCGAATCGTCCAGTCTTCAATGCGATCAATAATCGTGAAAACCAACATCAAATCGAAGTGGTTGGCCGTGAATTAAGAAAAATGATGCCATTCGTAAAACCTCAACAAAAAGAGAAAGAAGTGGTAGCCGTTGCGAAAAATTAATATATTTGAAACCACACTTCGTGATGGGGAGCAATCCGCCGGTGTAAATTTAAATTTTACCGAAAAACTTGAAATTGCTTATCAGCTTGAAAGATTGGGTGTTGATATAATCGAAGCCGGTTTTCCGGCAGCATCCAAAGGGGATTTCAACTCCGTACAGGAAATCGCGCGCAAAATCAAAAACAGCTCTGTCACAGGGCTGGCGCGTGCTGTAAAAGGAGATATCGATGCAGCTTGGGATTCATTAAGGGGCGGCGCAGAACCAAGATTGCATACGTTCATCGCCACTTCGCCCATTCATCGTGAATATAAGTTGAAAATGTCTAAGCAGCAAGTGATTGAAAGGTCGGTTGAAATGGTTAAGTACGGAGCAGCGCGTTTTCCGATCGTACAATGGTCTGCAGAAGATGCAAGCCGCACGGAACTTGACTATTTGGCTGAAATCGTTGAAGCGGTCATTCAGGCTGGTGCCAAGGTCATTAACATCCCGGATACAGTAGGGTATGCAGCTCCAATCGAATATGGCAACATTTTCAGATACCTTCGTGAACATGTTCCTTCTATTGAAAAAGTTAGTTTATCTGCACACTGTCATGACGATCTTGGAATGGCGACGGCCAATTCATTGGCGGCCATCGAAGGCGGGGCTACGCAAGTCGAAGGCACAATCAACGGAATTGGTGAACGTGCCGGAAACGTGGCACTTGAAGAAGTGGCCATGGCACTCTACATCCGTAAAGATTTCTATCAAGCGGAAACGGGTCTTGTATTGAATGAAATTAAAAGGACCAGTGATTTGGTCAGCCGCCTTACGGGAATGCAAGTTCCTGCTAATAAAGCCATTATTGGTGCCAATGCTTACGCACATGAATCAGGCATTCACCAGGATGGCGTGTTAAAAGAAAAAACGACATATGAAATCATATCACCTGAACTCGTCGGGGTTTCGTCCAATTCACTCGTTTTAGGAAAGCATTCAGGACGCCATGCTTTCAAAGAAAGATTACAAGAGTTGAATTTTACGGTGACGGATGAGGAAATGAACTCATTATTCGTCCAGTTCAAGGAATTGGCCGATAATAAAAAGACCATGACGGATGAAGATATCGTTGCGCTGGTGCTTGAAGAGAAAGCGACGGATATCAGTTTCTATGACATGATTTCCTTGCAGATTTCACATGGCACCCATCAGACGGCGACTGCAACGGTCACACTGAAAAAAGGCGATAATGAAGAGATTCAGGAAGCGGCTACAGGTGCAGGAAGTGTAGAAGCCCTATATAACACGCTTGAAAGATGTTTGGGCAAAGAGATCAACTTGCTGGACTATCGAATTCAATCGGTGGGGGGCGGAATGGATGCCCTCGCACAGGTTTTTGTGAAAATTGATTATAACGGTGTGGAAACAAGCGGCAGGGGTCTTGATCAGGACGTCTTGGAAGCATCCGCCAAAGCGTATTTGAACGCTGTTAACCGTGTGATCATTATGAAGGAACTGGAAGAAAAAGCAGTATTACAATAGGAAGGGGAGATTTCGATGAAAAGGAATATTGCGGTGCTTCAAGGAGATGGCATCGGGAAAGAAGTAACAAGAGGCGCTGTAGAAATCCTCGAAGCCGTTGCCCAAAGATATGGACACGATTTTGAATTTCAATATGGTGAGATTGGCGGAGGGGCCATCGATAGCACAGGTTCACCCCTGCCGGATGAAACAGTGGAGATTTGTAAAAACAGCGATGCGGTATTATTAGGGGCCGTTGGAGGACCTAAGTGGGATGACCAGCCTGCGCACCTAAGACCGGAACGAGGTTTGTTGAAAATCCGAAAAGATTTGAATCTTTATGCTAACATCCGTCCAATCAGCTATTATTCCAGCTTGTCGGAATCTTCTCCTCTTAAGAAGGAATTCATTGAAGATGTGGATTTCGTGATTGTCAGGGAACTAACTGGCGGCCTTTATTTCGGAAAGCCAAGTGAGCGCGTTGAAAAAGAAGGGAAAGAAGCGGTCGTCGATACACTTTTCTATCAGAAAAGCGAAATGAAGCGCATCATCGAACTTGCTTTTTCATTAGCATCGGAGCGCAAGAAAAAAGTAACTTCCGTGGATAAAGCGAATGTTCTTGAATCCAGCAGGATGTGGCGTGAGACGGCTGAAGAAATTGCCAAGGACTATCCGGATGTAATCCTTGAACATATGCTTGTTGATAATGCAGCCATGCAATTGATCAAAAACCCGAAACAATTTGATATTATCGTGACGGAGAATATGTTCGGCGATATTTTAAGCGATGAAGCGTCGGTATTGACTGGCTCGCTTGGAATGCTTCCTTCCGCCTCCATATCAACTAATGGTCCTAATCTATATGAACCGATTCATGGCTCTGCCCCGGATATCGCAGGCAAAAACCTGGCTAATCCGATTGGGACGATATTATCGGCGGCTTCCATGCTGCGTCTATCCTTTGGTTTGGAAGATGAGGCGAAAGCAGTTGAACAGGCGGTGGAAACGGTCCTTGAATATGGCTTGAGAACAGGCGATATCGCAAATGGCCAACCGACAATTACGTCTACCTCAGAGATGATTGCAGAAATAAAAGCAAACCTTTTAGACCAGGAAGCCATTTCCAACATCATGGGAGCTTATGCATAAACTTCTTTCACGGCCTAACATTAGGCCGTGTTTTTTAAAAAAAATACAAGATTGATCGAGGTGGGATAGTGATGGGTAAGTCGATAATAGAGAAAATATGGGATCGCCATATTGTAAATGAAGAGGAGAATAAACCGGATTTAATTTATATAGACCTTCAATATATTCATGAAGTGACCTCTCCGCAAGCATTTGAAGGATTGAGATTAAAAGGACGGAAAGTCAGGAGACCCGATCGTACTTTCGCGACAATGGATCATAATGTGCCAACCGTTAATCGCTATTTCATCGAGGATGATATTGCGAGGAAACAACTAGAAGCGCTTGAGCAAAACTGTAAGGAGTTCGGTATCCGCCTTGCTGATTTAGACAGTCCGGATCAAGGTATCGTTCACGTTATCGGGCCTGAATTAGGGCTTACACAGCCAGGGATGACGATTGTCTGCGGAGACAGTCATACTTCCACGCATGGTGCGTTTGGCTCGATTGCATTTGGAATCGGTACGAGTGAGGTCGAGCATGTTTTGGCCACACAAACCCTATGGCAAACAAAACCCAAAACATTGAAGCTTGAGGTCAATGGCAAGCTTGGTCATGGCGTGATGGCGAAAGATGTCATTTTATATGTAATTTCCAAATTCGGCGTCGATTTCGGTACGGGACATATCATTGAGTATTGCGGGGAAGTTTTCCGGGATATGTCAATGGAAGAAAGAATGACGGTCTGCAATATGTCGATTGAAGGCGGGGCAAGAGCAGGGCTGGTAGCTCCTGATGAAACAACGTTCTCTTATTTGAAAGGCCGTAAATATTTGCCGAAAGGAGAAGAGTTCGAGCAATGTGTTCAGGACTGGAAGTCACTTTCCAGTGATGAGGATGCTGTTTATGACCAAGAAATCATTCTTGATGGCAGCCTGATTTCACCAATGGTCAGCTGGGGGACAAATCCTGGAATGGCTAGTGGCGTGGACGGAAAAGTACCTACCCTCGCAGAGGATATCATGGATCCTAAGGAACTGAATCGAGCCATTGAGTATATGGGCCTTGAGGAAGGGATGCCGATCACGGAAATTCCCGTACAACATGTATTCATAGGATCGTGTACCAATTCACGCATTGAGGACTTAAGGCAAGCCGCAGGAATGATCGATGGCCAAACTGTTCAAAAAGGGGTTCGGGCGATGGTCGTTCCCGGTTCACAAAGCGTCAAAAGGCAAGCGGAAGATGAAGGGTTGGATGAAATTTTCAAATCTGCTGGCTTCGAATGGCGCGAATCGGGCTGCAGCATGTGCCTGAGCATGAACCCTGACGTGGTTCCGGCCGGCGAGCATTGTGCCTCCACAAGCAATCGGAACTTCGAAGGCAGGCAAGGAGCTGGGGCAAGAACACACCTGGTTAGTCCGGCTATGGCTGCCGCGGCCGCCATTCATGGGAAATTTGTCGATATTAGGAATTTGAAAAGAACTGAACAAGTCCAATAAGAATACGAATTAACCGGAGGTGCAGAAAATGGAACCCATTACTATATATAAAGGAAGAGCGGCGGTACTTGACCGTAAAAACGTGGATACGGACCAAATCATTCCAAAGCAATTTTTAAAAAGGATTGAGCGAAGCGGATTTGGCGAATTTTTATTCTATAACTGGCGTTTTGATGAAACCGGGAAGAAACGTCCTGATTTTGAATTGAATCAGCCCCATAATCAAAACACGTCCATATTAATAGCAGGTGAAAACTTTGGCTGCGGTTCGTCCCGTGAGCATGCCCCTTGGTCTTTGAAAGACTACGGGTTCGATATCATCATCGCTCCGTCTTATGCTGATATCTTTAAAAGTAATTGCATGAAAAATGGCATGGTCCCCATCGCTTTGACCCAGACTGAAGTAAACTATTTAATGGAGAGAGTGTCAGCACCTGATTATGAGCTGACTATCGACCTTCCCAATCAGACATTGAAAGATGGTCAAGGGTTTGAAACGAGCTTTGATATTCATCCATATTGGAAGGAAATGCTCGTCAAAGGCTGGGATGAAATTTCGATAACGCTTCAATATGATAAAGAGATTTCTGCCTATGAATCTCAAAAAAAGGCTGTATCGAGTATTTAATAGAAAAAAGTCATTTCCCGTTATCCTTTCTTATTTGAAAGGATACGGGATTTTTTTTATCGGGAAAGAAGGTATCCGCCCATATAAATTTTTGTGTTTCCAGCTATTACATGCTAAACTGTTTCTCAAAAAGCGAACGGTGAGGCGGAAAATAGGATGGATGATGAGAACAACCAAAAGAAGGCCGGAGAAACAAAGATTATCGCCTTTCCAAATCTCGGTGAGAGGCTGATTGTAAAAGGACTGGATGAGCTTGGTAACAGGAACTTTAAAGCGGCTGCGCAGCTTTTCAGCCAAGCCAGGGAGTATGAGCCCGAAAATGATGAAGTTTGCATGGGACTGGTGGTCTCACTAGTTGAACTTGAGTATTACCAGGAGGCAAAAGAGTTGTGTATAGAGATGCTGAATAAAGGCATCGGCGACTATTTTCAACTGATCAATATTTATTTGATGGTACTGCTGCAATTAGGCGAGCATCAGGAAATGGTCACGACGATCGAACTGTTATTTGAAGAAAACCAAATTCCCTTTGATAAAGAGGAACATTTTGAAAAGATGCTTCAGTTCAGTAAAAGGGCCCTTGAGGATAAAAAAGAAGAGAAAGAAAGGCAAAATCAACAGCTTTCAGAGGAAATGCAGGAGGATGACCTTTTTGAAGGGAAAACGGATAATGAAATGCTTATGGTCATTTCAAAACTCACGAATATCAATATTCGACCATTTATCCCTCAAATCGAAGAATTTCTACAAAAAGATGAGGGACATCCTTTCTTCAAAACGATGCTCCTTAACATCCTTATCGACCAGGAGTATAACGAGGAAATGACGGTGAGGAAATTCAATCAATCGAAGTCGGTCATCCCAAGGGAATTGAAAAGTTTGAAGGAGACGGACTTCTATAAGATGGTAACCGGACTGGCGGAAGAGGAAATCAGTCAGGATAATCCGAGCTTATATGAAATGGTCCATAGTTTGATTGAACGTCATTCTTTTTTATTGTTTCCTTTTGAACCAGGACCTGAAAGCTTGCCTGCGTGGGCAGCTGCCTACCATGCCTTGGCGGAAGAGTACATGACCGGAGAAGTTTCCGTGAGGGACTTAGCGGACCTTTACAAGGCAGATGAGGAAAGCGTTGTGGATATTCTTTCCTATATAAAAGAAATTGAAGAAATTTCTTATCCTATTATTTAAGCTATTGCTGTTGTAACAGATTAATCCTGTGGTATAATGTAGTGGTTGTAATGTATAATTCGTCTAATTTTGACGATTTCCCCATTATTTTGGGGGTATATTTGAAGGATGACTTGTTAACACTTGCAAAGCATAATCATCCAATGCTTATTATTGAAGTATATAGATTTTTGGAGGGAAACACATGTCTGTAAAATGGGAAAAACAAGAAGGTAATCAAGGCGTACTAACAATTGAAGTTGACGCTGCAAAAGTAAACGAAGGTTTAGACGCAGCTTTCAAAAAAGTAGTGAAACAAGTAAATGTACCTGGCTTCCGTAAAGGTAAAATGCCACGTCAAATGTTCGAAAAAAAATTCGGTGTAGAATCACTTTACCAAGATGCGCTTGATATCATTCTTCCAGATGCTTACGCAAATGCTGTCGAAGAAGCTGGAATTCAGCCTGTAGATCGTCCGGAAATCGACATCGAGAAAATGGAAAAAGGCGAAAACCTTATCTTCACTGCAACTGTAACAGTTAAGCCTGAAGTTAAATTGGGAGATTACAAAGGTGTTGAAGTTGAAAAATTCAATACTGAAGTAACTGACGAAGATGTTGAAAACGAATTGAAAACTTTACAAGAGCGTCAAGCTGAACTTGTCGTTAAAGAAGAAGGACAAGTCGCTGAAGGCGATACGGTTGTTCTTGACTTTGAAGGATTCGTTGACGGTGAAGCATTCGAAGGCGGAGCTTCAGAAAACCATTCACTGGAAATCGGTTCAAACTCTTTCATTCCAGGATTCGAAGAGCAACTTGTCGGTCTTGAAACTGGCGCTGAAAAAGATATCGAAGTTTCATTCCCTGAAGAATACCATGCTGCTGAACTTGCAGGTAAACCAGCAGTATTCAAAGTGAAAATTCACGAAATCAAAACAAAACAACTTCCTGAGTTGGATGATGAGTTCGCGAAAGATGTCGACGACGAAGTGGAAACTTTGGCTGAACTTAAAGAAAAAACAAAACATAAATTAGAGCATGACAAAAAACATGAAGAAGAAAACTTCATCCAAAACACTGTAATTGGTAAAGCTGTTGAAGGTGCAGAAATCGACGTTCCTGAAGCAATGATTTCAAACGAAGTTGACCGCATGATGAATGAGTTCTCTCAACGCATCCAATCTCAAGGTCTTAATTTGGAACTTTACTACCAATTCTCAGGTCAAGACGAAGAAGCTTTAAAAGCTCAAATGAAAGAAGAAGCTGAAGGTCAAGTTCGTACGAGCCTTACTCTTGAAGCAATCGCAGAAGTTGAAAAACTTGAAGCGACTGACGAAGATGTAGAAGCTGAACTTGCACAAATGGCTACTATGTACAATATGGAAGTTGACGCGATCAAACAAGCTCTTGGAAACTTAGAAGGAATCAAAGGCGATCTTAAAATTAAGAAAGCAATTGACTTCTTGGTAGAAAACAGCAAAACAGTTGAAGCAAAATAATTTTTATAAATAAGTAGATTTAAATATTTCCTTTAAAAAAACAAGGCGCGAGTAATCGTGCCTTGTTTTATACATATTGAGAATTAGTGTAAATTTTAAATATCGGTTAATTCCTGATTGATTTTTTTTGGATTTCGGTGTAGATTAGTTCTAATACCGCATATACATATTTATACAGCAAATCCTGCTTTTAAAAATCCGAAGTTTTGGGCATGCTGGTAAAGGGCAAATACATATTGATTGATTATTGTACTTATTTAACAACTCGGACCGTGAGCATTTTTGTTACTAAACTTCCAAGAACATGATAAAATGCAAAACATACTAGGGATTTTGGAATGTTTAAGCAGATGTGTGCCTAGTTTTTTTCTTTACGATTAGGTACCGCTATGTAATAGAGTTGGAAGAGTATTTAAAGGGGTGAACGTACATGTTTAAATTTAATGATGAAAAAGGACAGTTAAAATGTTCTTTTTGCGGTAAAACACAAGAACAAGTCCGTAAACTGGTTGCTGGTCCAGGTGTCTATATTTGTGACGAGTGTATAGAACTTTGTACGGAGATCGTTGAGGAAGAGCTGGGAACTGATGAAGAAGTAGAATTCAGAGATGTTCCTAAACCTATGGAAATCCGCGAAATTCTTGACGAATATGTGATTGGACAAGAACAGGCAAAGAAATCTTTGGCTGTAGCTGTTTATAACCATTATAAACGTATCAATTCCAATAGCAAAGTCGACGATGTTGAGCTTTCTAAAAGTAACATCGCCCTAATCGGACCGACGGGAAGCGGGAAAACCCTTCTTGCGCAAACATTGGCACGTTTACTCAATGTTCCTTTTGCCATTGCTGATGCCACTTCCTTGACGGAAGCTGGATATGTTGGGGAAGATGTTGAAAACATCCTTCTCAAATTAATCCAAGCAGCTGATTATGATGTGGAAAAAGCGGAAAAAGGCATCATTTATATTGATGAAATCGATAAAGTTGCCCGTAAATCGGAAAATCCTTCTATTACACGTGACGTGTCTGGTGAAGGTGTGCAACAAGCTTTATTGAAAATTCTTGAAGGAACGGTTGCAAGCGTTCCGCCTCAAGGTGGACGTAAACATCCACATCAGGAATTCATCCAAATCGATACGACCAATATTTTGTTCATCTGCGGCGGTGCCTTTGACGGCATCGAACCGATCATCAAACGCCGTCTTGGGCAAAAAGTCATTGGTTTTGGCTCTGACGTGAAAAAGGATGATATTGCAGAAAAAGAATTGCTTTCCAAAGTCCTTCCTGAAGACTTGCTTCGTTTCGGATTAATTCCGGAATTCATCGGACGTCTTCCGGTAATTGCGACTCTTGAGCAATTGGATGAAGCGGCTTTGATTGAAATCCTTACAAAGCCGAAAAATGCCCTTGTTAAACAATATCAAAAGTTACTTGAGCTTGACGATGTTGAATTGGAATTCGAACAGGAAGCGCTAAGTGAAATTGCTAAAAAAGCAATTGAACGCAAAACTGGTGCGCGTGGTCTGCGCTCCATCATCGAAGGCATCATCCTTGAAGTGATGTTCGATCTGCCTTCACGTGATGATGTTGCAAAATGTGTAATCACAGGCAGCACGATTTCGAAAAATGAATCTCCAAAGCTCGTCCTTAAAGACGGTACAACCATAAAAGGACAAGAAAAGAAAACATCTGCTTGATTTATAAGGAAAAGAAAGACTGCCAGTTAATGCTGGCAGTCTTTTTGTTTTTGGCTCTTTTCGTAAAGATTGTTGTTTTTAAAACGAAACTATTTAAGGTTGATTGGAGCGGAAGTGCGAGACTCCTGCGGAAGCAGCGGGACAGGTGAGACCCCACAGGCGTTTACGCCGAGGAGGCTCACCGCCCGCACCAAGGAAAGCGAGCACCTGGAGGGGAAATCAACCACACTGCACTACTTCGTAAATAGCAACAAAGTATGCGAAAACAGCCTTGTTTTTAGACCAAAGTTGATTGTAACGGAAGGTGCGAGACTCCTGCGGGAATACGCGTCCGAGGGAGACCCGCAGGCGCAGACCGCCCGCGGAAAGCGAGTGCCTGCAGTGGAAATCAACGTTAAAACCTCAAAACAGTAGGGTAATACCAGATAATTTCGAGTTGTTTACAGTCTGAGACTGCCAGTTCATCCTGGCAGTCTATTTCTTTTCCCTTTTTTCTAAATTGTTGTATTTAGGATAAAAACGCCAATTTTTCAACACGAATTTCTTGGATAATTTCGCCCTTCCAAAGGAGATACTAACAGAAATGACAAACTAGGAGAGTGCAGGAGGGAATAAGATGAATTGGACAGGATTGGCGTTGTTTATCCAGCTGTTTTTTGGGATTATTATTGGATTGTATTTTTTGAACTTATTGAAAGGCCAACGGACACAAAAAGTTTCCATTGACCGTGATTCACGTAAGGAGATGGACCAATTACGGAAGATGAGATCGATTTCGTTAACAGAACCATTGGCAGAAAAAGTTAGACCAAGCACATTTAATGAAATCATCGGTCAAGAAGATGGGATTAAATCTTTAAAAGCTGCTTTATGTGGGCCGAATCCCCAGCATGTGATAATTTACGGTCCTCCTGGGGTAGGGAAAACGGCAGCTGCCAGACTTGTTTTGGAAGAGGCGAAGAAAAATGGCAAGTCCCCTTTTAAGAATTCGGCCGTTTTTGTTGAATTGGACGCCACCACAGCCAGGTTCGATGAACGAGGGATTGCCGATCCGCTCATCGGTTCTGTGCACGATCCAATCTACCAAGGAGCCGGGGCAATGGGACAGGCAGGCATTCCGCAGCCAAAGCAGGGTGCAGTCAGCAATGCACATGGAGGCGTACTGTTCATAGATGAAATAGGGGAGCTTCATCCGATACAGATGAATAAACTTTTGAAGGTATTGGAAGATCGTAAGGTTTTTCTGGAAAGTGCCTATTATCAAGAGGAAAATCAAAATATTCCCACTCACATCCATGATATTTTTAAAAATGGACTGCCGGCTGACTTTCGGTTGATTGGTGCTACAACAAGAACGCCAAATGAAATCGCGCCTGCGATACGTTCAAGATGCATAGAAGTGTTTTTCCGTGAACTGGACCGGGAAGAAATAATCGCCGTGGCCAAGAATGCCTCAGATAAAGTGGGGATCACCATCAGTGATAAAGGCTTGGAATCGATTTCGGATTATGCCCGAAATGGCAGGGAAGCTGTCAACATGATTCAGACTCTTGCAGGAATCTCAATTAATGAAAACAGGACTTTCATCAGGGAAGAAGATATAGATTGGATGGCCCATAGCAGCCAGCTGACCCAAAGAATGGACAGGAAAATAGAAGCGAAATCCAAAATAGGCCTTGTCAACGGTCTTGCAGTCTATGGTCCAAACAGCGGGGCATTGCTGGAAATAGAGGTTACGGTAATGGCTGCCTCTGATGAAAAAGGTTCGATAAACATTACCGGTATCGTTGAGGAAGAAAGTATCGGCGGCGGGAGTGGCAAATCGGTTCGACGCAAGAGCATGGCGAAAGGTTCGATTGAAAATGTCATTACGGTTTTACGGTCGATGGGAGTGCCTGCCAATCAATTCGATATCCATGTGAACTTTCCGGGCGGAAGTCCAGTGGATGGCCCTTCTGCAGGAATTGCAATGGCCACAGGCATATACTCGGCCATATATAAAATCCCTGTTGACCATACTATGGCGATGACTGGGGAAATAAGCATTCATGGCGGCGTTAAACCGATCGGCGGTGTCATTCCGAAAATTAAGGCGGCTAAACTTGCCGGGGCAAAAAGGGTGATCATCCCAGCCGAAAACATGCAGCCGCTTCTATCTGAAATCAAGGATATAGAGATCATACCTGTTTCGAATGTGAAAGAAGTGCTGGATCAGGCACTGAAGAAAGAATTGATGTCGGAACAAATCCTCACAACCTTGGACCTATCAAAAAAAGAAAGTGTATAAAGGATATGCCCCGGCTAAAAATAGAACCGGGGCATTTTAAGGACAAAATTGGCGTTCCCGGCCACCCTGCCGTAAAAAATAAACACGCATTCAGGCGTGCTTTTTTATCTAATATTGGAGATAATAATAGCAGTCGAAACGTGTTAAGGTAAACGAATAGACACTTCTATATAAATAGGATAGAATTGTTAAAAGGTTGAGAACATGGGTAAATAGTTTACAACGACGATACTAATTAGATGGAGGTGTCAGGAAATGACTGATAAAGAAATCATCGTCCCCCTCCTGCCGCTTAGAGGACTGCTTGTATATCCAACGATGGTACTTCATTTAGATGTAGGCCGAGATAAATCGGTACAAGCCCTTGAGAAAGCAATGGTGGAAGACCATCTTATATTTTTGACGACACAACAAGATGTTTCGTTGGACGAACCAGGTGAAGAAGATTTATTTACAATGGGAACTTTAACAAAGGTAAAACAGATGTTGAAGCTTCCGAATGGTACAATCCGGGTGTTGGTGGAAGGGTTGAACCGCGCAGAAGTCATGGAATTTTACGATTATGAGACACATTATGGTGCCAAGATTAAAATATATGAAGACAGTGATGAAAAGGATGCTGAACATCAAGCATTAATGCGCACACTACTGGATTATTTTGAACAATACATAAAAATGTCCAAGAAAATAACCGGTGAAACGTTTTCGTCCACTTCCGATATTGAAGAGCCTGGGCGATTAGCGGATATAATCGCTTCCCATTTGCCTTTGAAATTGAAGGAGAAGCAAGAAGTGCTTGAGACCATTGATATGAAAGAGCGTCTTAGCCGTGTAATCGAGATCATCAATAACGAAAAAGAAGTTCTTTTTCTCGAGAAGAAGATCGGCCAGCGTGTTAAACGTTCGATGGAACGGACTCAAAAGGAATATTATTTACGAGAGCAAATGAAAGCGATCCAAAAGGAATTGGGCGATAAAGAAGGAAAAACAGGGGAAATTGAAGTCCTGAACGAAAAGATAGAAGAAGCGGATATGCCTGAGCATATCAAAGAAACGGCATTAAAGGAATTGGACCGTTATGAAAAAGTTCCTTCGAGCTCAGCCGAAAGCTCTGTGATCCGCAATTATATCGAATGGCTGATCTCTCTTCCTTGGACCAAAGCGACCAAAGATGACTTGAATATTCATAAAGCCGAAAAAATCCTGAACCAGGACCACCATGGTTTGGAAAAGGTGAAGGAGCGTGTGCTTGAGTATTTGGCCGTACAGCAATTGACCAAATCATTGAAGGGACCGATCCTTTGCTTGGTGGGACCGCCAGGAGTCGGGAAAACGAGCTTGGCTAAATCGATCGCTTCATCCCTGAATAGGAATTTCGTCCGTATATCTTTAGGTGGGGTGCGCGATGAATCAGAAATCCGCGGACATCGCCGCACATATGTAGGGGCAATGCCGGGACGGATCATTCAAGGCATGAAAAAAGCTGGAACGATAAATCCGGTCTTTTTACTGGACGAAGTGGATAAGATGTCCAATGACTTTAGGGGAGATCCATCTGCAGCGATGCTTGAGGTGCTCGATCCAGAGCAAAATCATAATTTCAGTGATCATTATATTGAAGAAACCTACGATCTTTCCAAAGTCATGTTCGTCGCAACGGCAAATAATTTGGGATCGATTCCTGGTCCGCTTCGTGATCGTATGGAAATCATTTCGATTGCAGGTTATACTGAGATAGAGAAGCTTCATATAGCCAAGGATCACTTGCTGCCTAGACAGCTTGAAAACCATGGTTTATTGAAGACACAATTGCAAGTCCGTGAGGAAGCACTTACAAAAATCATCCGTTACTATACTCGGGAAGCCGGTGTTCGGAGTCTGGAACGACAGCTTGCAGGCATCTGTCGGAAGACTGCAAAAATCATCGTGTCCGGAGATAAAAAGCGGGTCGTCATTGCTGAAAAGAATGTCGAGGAGTTTTTAGGGAAAACCATGTTCCATTATGGACAGGCGGAGGTCGAGAACCAAGTTGGTGTAGCTAATGGTTTAGCATACACGTCGGTAGGTGGCGATACGCTGCAAATCGAGGTTTCCTTATCACCAGGTAAAGGGAAGCTGATCCTTACAGGAAAGCTTGGCGATGTAATGAAAGAGTCAGCCCAGGCTGCTTTCAGTTATGTCCGTTCAAAAACCGAGAAACTTCAGATTGATGCGAACTTCCATGAAAAATATGATATTCATATTCATGTCCCCGAAGGTGCGGTTCCAAAAGATGGCCCTTCTGCAGGCATCACGATTGCAACAGCGTTAATATCGGCCCTTACAAATAGGCCGATCAGAAAAGAGGTAGGCATGACAGGCGAAATTACATTACGCGGACGGGTTCTTCCGATCGGCGGGCTTAAAGAAAAATCTTTAGCGGCCCATCGCGCAGGACTTACGAAAATCATCATCCCGCAAAATAACGAAAAGGATATTGATGATATCCCGGAAAGTGTCCGTAAAGCATTAACATTTGTTCCAGTTTCACACGTCGATGAAGTCCTTGAGCATGCATTGGTAGGTGTGAACGAATGAAAGTAACAAGTTCAGATATTGTCATCAGTGCTGTGAAGCCTGAACAATATCCCAATACTCCAATACCGGAATTTGCCTTGGCAGGCCGTTCCAACGTTGGGAAGTCCAGTTTCATCAACAAAATGATCAATCGAAAAAACTTGGCGCGCACATCCTCTAAACCGGGTAAGACGCAGACCTTGAATTTTTATATCATAAATGAAGCACTCCATTTTGTGGATGTACCGGGTTATGGTTATGCAAAAGTATCCAAGACGGAGCGTGATGCTTGGGGGAAGATGATCGAAACGTACTTCACTTCCCGTGACCAGCTCCGCGCTGCGCTTCTGATCGTCGATTTGCGTCATCCGCCGACAAAGGATGATATCGCAATGTATGAATTCCTGAAGCATTATGACCTGCCCCGGATCGTCATTGCCACCAAAGCGGATAAAATTCCAAAAGGCAAATGGCAGAAACACTTAAAAATCACGCGCCAAACGTTAAATATGGAAAAAGAGGATGAATTGCTTCTATTCTCTGGTGAAACAGGCGAAGGTAAGGAACAAGCATGGGGCGTCCTTAAGAAATATATGTAAAAGAAAAGGGTATTCCGCATCTGGAATACCCTTTTTCATTATGTAATCGAAAATCTTCACTTTTTTCGAACCAAAAAATAAATGCCGATCGCCATCAAGGCAAAGGGCCAAAACCTTTCGATGTTCGCGGTGGTTGCTTCAACAATCCCGAAAGACGTTGTGATTTTATCATAGAATAAGAATGTGATCGAGACGATGAATATGACCATCCCGTGAAACATTCCAGAATTTGTTTTACGTGCCCGGAGAATAAATCCCAGTGAGATGATTAAAATAAAGATACCTATATCATCCGGCCAAATCTCCAGGTTCTCGGCGATGTGGAAGTGGGCCCCGAACCCAAGTAAGATGACGCCTGGCAGGATGGACTCATATTCATTACCGCTATATGCCTGAATCAGGAAGGCGGCACCGACAATACATAATAAAGTGGGCCAGCTGAAAAAGCCCGGAAAGATTTCGATTTGGGAATGTTCAAGAAAAAAATAGAGCCCGAAACCGATTAAAACGATTCCTGGGAAAATACGTTGCGTTTTCATTTTATCCTCCTATGCAATTCGATTACTTGAAGTTTTTTGCCATTTTTGATATGGTACTTTTGTACACAATGTCGAAATATGTATGTAACTTAACAAATCCCGCTTAGACACCTTTTGTAGCATTGAGGCGTTTTCGCTGTCTTTTCATGGTAGCATATGTTTTCATAAACTGTTCATATTATTTGCGTGAATCCATTTTAGTACATGGTATAATTAATTTACATGAAAAATTTTGGGGGTGCAAAACAAAAGGATGCATATTCTAGCGGTTGGTATAAATTACAAAACTGCCCCTGTAGAAATTCGGGAAAAACTATCGTTTAACGAAGCCGAACTTGCCGAGGCAATGAAAGCTCTTAAAAATAAAAAAAGCATCTTGGAAAATATTATTATTTCAACATGTAACAGGACGGAAATCTATGCGGTCGGGGACCAGCTCCATACAAGCAGGTATTATATCAAGGAATTTCTTTCGGAATGGTTTAACATCGATAAAGAAGAATTTTCTAAATATCTGTTCATTTATGAAGGCGATGGGGCTGTCGAGCATTTATTTTCGGTTACCTGCGGTTTGAATTCCATGATACTGGGAGAAACTCAGATTTTGGGACAAGTACGTTCAAGCTATTTGTTAGGGCAGAAGGAAGATACGATCGGTACCGTTTTTAACCATCTCTTCAAGCAAGCCCTTACATTAGCTAAAAAAGCTCATTCGGAAACCGAAATCAATACCAATGCCGTTTCCGTAAGCTATGCGGCAGTCGAGCTTGCAAAAAAAATCTTTGGAGGCCTGAACGGCAAGAATGTCTTGATTCTTGGGGCCGGTAAGATGGGTGAGCTGGCCATTCAAAATCTGCATAGCAATGGCGCCGACAGCATTACGGTCATTAACCGCACCTTTCAGAAAGCGGTCGACCTGGCTGAGAGATTCAATGGTACGGCCAAACAGCTGCAAGAGCTTCAATGCGCTTTAGTGGATACCGATATCCTGATTACTTCCACTGGTGCAAAAGATCTTCTTGTAACAAAAGAAATGATGTCATTCGTCAATAAGCTTCGTAAGGGCCGTCCTATTTTCATGGTGGATATCGCAGTGCCGCGTGACCTTGATCCAACATTGGCCGAGCTGGAAAATGTCTTCTTGTATGACATTGACGATCTGGAAGGGATCGTGCAAGCCAATATCGAAGAACGTAAAAAAGCTGCCGAGAAAATAGAAATGATGATCGAATCAGAAATCGTGGACTTCAACCAGTGGATTAATTTACTTGGTGTGGTTCCCGTCATTTCTTCTTTACGGGAAAAATCCCTATCGATACAAAAGGAAACGATGGAAAGCATCGAAAGAAAGCTTCCGCATTTGAGCGAACGTGACAAAAAAGTCCTGAACAAGCATACGAAAAGCATCATCAACCAAATGCTGAAAGATCCGATACTTTATGCAAAAGAGCTGGCAGATGAGCCGAATGCAAAAGAGCAATTAAATAATTTCGTGAAAATCTTCCATTTAGAGGAATTGATTGAAGACCAGCTGGTTGCGGATGAAAAAGAACGGAACAGCTCCAAGTCATCCCTATTGAATCCAGTTCCTGTCCAGTAATGAGGTAGATATGGAATTACTAATGACAAGATTGCATGAAGCCACTGTTTTGCTGTATGCCATCAGTATGCTTTTATACTTTATTGATTTCCTTAATAATAACCAGAAGGCGAACAGGGTCGCCTTCTGGTTGCTTTCTATTGTTTGGGTGCTGCAAACAATTTTTTTGTTTCTGTATGTGTTGAAAACGGGAAGGTTCCCGGTATTGACGATTTTTGAAGGCTTATATTTTTATGCATGGGTCCTCATATCGCTATCATTGATCATTAACCGATTGCTAAGAGTCGATTTTACGGTCTTTTTTACGAATGTATTAGGTTTCATGGTTATGGCCATCCATACCTTTGCACCTGTTCAGATAGAATCTCAAGTGCTTGCACAGCGCCTGGTTTCAGAGCTATTGCTCATACATATCACTTTTGCGATCCTATCATATGGGGCATTCACGCTTTCTTTCGTTTTTTCAGTTTTATACTTAATTCAATATGATTTATTGAAACGGAAGAAGTGGGGAAAACGCCTGCTTCGACTCGGCGATTTAACAAAGCTCGAGCATATGTCCTATGTCCTCGCAGTTATAGGTGTTCCATTATTGGTGGTCTCCCTCATCCTCGGGATTCAATGGGCTTATATAAAAGTCCCTGGGGTATCCTGGCTGGACATGAAGATTATCGGCTCATTTATTTTGCTTATTGCTTACAGTGTGTTTTTATACTTGAAAATTCGGAAACAAATGTATGGAAGGACGCTAGCCTTTCTGAATATTGGATCTTTCATGATTGTATTAATTAACTTTTTCCTTTTCGGAAGCCTTTCAACATTCCACTTTTGGAATACATAGGAGGAAACTATGAGAAAAATAATTGTCGGTTCAAGACGTAGTAAATTAGCGATCACCCAAACGAACTGGGTGATCGATCAACTTAAAGGACTTGGAGTCCCATACGAGTTCGAGGTGAAGGAAATTGTCACAAAGGGTGACCAAATCCTTGATGTAACACTTTCCAAGGTCGGCGGAAAGGGCTTATTCGTTAAAGAAATCGAACAAGCGATGCTGGATAAAGAAATTGATATCGCCGTACATAGTATGAAGGATATGCCGGCAGTGCTGCCTCAAGGTTTGACGATCGGCTGCATACCACCGAGGGAGGATCATCGGGATGCTTTGATATCAAAGAACCATGAAACCCTTTCCGAACTGAAGCCCGGTTCCATCATAGGTACAAGCAGCTTGCGGCGTGGCGCGCAAATTTTGGCTAGAAGGCCGGACCTTGAAATTAAATGGATTCGCGGAAATATCGATACCCGTCTGAATAAGCTGAAAACGGAAGAGTATGATGCTATCATTTTAGCGGCAGCCGGACTATCAAGAATGGGTTGGGAGCAGGACATCGTAACGGAATTTTTAGATGAAGATATTTGCATTCCGGCAGTTGGACAAGGAGCTCTTTCCATTGAATGCCGTGAGGACGACAAAGAACTGCTGGCGGAACTTGCGAAATTGACCTGTGAAAAAACGAAAAGGACGGTTGAAGCGGAACGTGCCTTTTTGGATAAAATGGAAGGCGGATGCCAGGTGCCGATTGCCGGATTTGCGGTGGCAAAAGATAATGGATCCGTTTCCTTGACGGCTTTGGTCGCTGCCCCGGATGGAAAGGTGATATATAAAGAAATGGTTGAAGGTGCTGATCCAGAGGCGGTTGGGCATGCTGCAGCCAAACAGATTAGCGAGATGGGCGGTAAAGAATTGATCGATCGCGTAAAAGAAGAGCTTGATCAGTAATGAACCCAGTTCAACCTCTTAAGGATTATCAGGTATTGATCACCAGAGGGAAAGGACAGGCAGATGGTTTAAAAGAGTCGATCGAAAAAAATGGCGGAACGCCGCTTCTTGTGCCATTGCTTGAGTTCACCCTTCCAGATCATATGGAAGATGTGCAGCAGCGGTTTGAAGAGTTGCTTACATATGACTGGATCATTCTGACCAGTCAAAATGGGGTGGATTTCTTCTTTAGGCTTCTTGGAAACCAGCCTTTGAAGCTTCCGAAAATAGCCGTAATCGGCTCCAAAACAGAAGCGGCCCTGAAACGGCATGGTTATAAGGCGGATTTCGTTCCAGCTCAGTTTGTTGCCGAAGGGTTCGTGGCGGAGTTCAATACCCTGCTAGATCCGGGTGCCCGCGTGTTGCTGGCAAAAGGAAATCTCGCAAGGGCGGTTATAGCGGAGGCGATCAATGAAGCTGGAGCAATCTGTGATGAAGTGATAATTTATCATACAGTGCTTCCTCGAAGCAGTGAAAAAAAACTGGTGCAGCTTATAAAGAACCATGAAATCGACATCATGACCTTTACGAGTTCATCGACGGTCAATCATTTTTTACAGATCATGAAAAGCCATGAATTGGATACATACATAGACCGGATCATCATCGCCTGCATCGGGCCGATTGCCGCTAAAACGGCTGAAAAACATGGGCTATCCGTCGATGTCTGTCCAGATGTTTATACGACGGATGCCATGGTTGCTGAGTTAATACGCTTTATCTTGAAAAGAAATAAACAGGGAGGAACTTTCAAATGAAAAACATTCCATTCAATCGCCACCGCCGCTTGCGTGCAAGTGCTGGCATGAGGGCTTTAGTCCGTGAAACACAATTGCATAAAGAGGATTTGATTTATCCGATCTTCGTCATCGACGGGGAAAATGTGAAAAATGAAATCAACTCCATGCCAGGTATCTATCAGCTATCCATGGATAATCTGGGTGCCGAAATGGATGAAGTCGTGAGTCTGGGCATTAAATCAGTCATTTTATTCGGTGTCCCTTTTGATCATGATAAAGACGAACAGGGAACAGGGGCATTTCATCACAACGGACTTGTGCAAGAAGCAACCCGCTATATTAAAAAACAATATCCTGAAGTTATTGTCATAGCGGATACCTGCCTTTGCGAGTATACAAGCCATGGCCATTGCGGGGTCGTTGAAGGGGAAAAAATCCTTAATGACGCTTCTCTTGACCTTCTTGCCAAAACGGCAATCAGCCAGGCTGAGGCCGGCGCAGACATCATTGCGCCTTCCAATATGATGGACGGTTTCGTTGCGGCCATCCGTGCAGGTCTGGATGAAGCGGGTTATGAAGATATTCCGATCATGTCCTATGCGGTGAAATATGCTTCGGCTTTTTACGGCCCATTCCGTGATGCCGCGAATGGTGCGCCGCAATTTGGCGACAGGAAAACTTACCAAATGGATCCCGCCAATCGCCTTGAAGCGTTTCGTGAAGCTGAAAGCGATGTTGCTGAAGGTGCGGACTTCCTAATCGTGAAACCGGCCCTTTCCTACATGGACATCATCAGGGACGTTAAGAATAACTTTAATCTTCCGATCGTTTCCTATAATGTCAGCGGTGAATATTCAATGGTCAAAGCTGCTGCCCAAAATGGCTGGATTGATGAAAAAGCGATAGTGATGGAAATGCTGACAGGCTTGAAACGCGCAGGTTCCGACTTGATCATCACGTATTTTTCAAAAGAGGTAGCACGCTGGATTAACGAAGATAATCAATGATAAAAAAATATAACCTGTAATGGAAAAAGGGGATTGAATCATGCGGTCATATGAAAAATCGAAAAAAGCTTTTGCCGAAGCAAAAAATTTGATGCCAGGCGGCGTGAACAGCCCGGTACGTGCCTTCAAATCTGTGGACATGGATCCCATTTTCATGGAGCGTGGAAAAGGCTCGAAAATGTATGATATCGATGGAAATGAATATATCGACTATGTTCTTTCATGGGGACCGCTCATCCTGGGGCACACGAATGACCGTGTCGTGGAATCATTGAAAAAAGTAGCGGAGTCAGGTACAAGCTTTGGAACCTCTACACTGATTGAGAATGAACTGGCCAAGCTGGTCATGGAACGGGTGCCTTCGATTGAAATGATCCGGATGGTATCATCAGGAACCGAAGCGACGATGAGTGCGCTAAGGCTGGCACGAGGCATTACAGGCCGTGATAAAATCCTGAAATTCGAAGGTTCCTATCATGGCCATGGCGATTCATTGCTGATCAAAGCGGGTTCCGGCGTTGCAACATTAGGTTTACCGGATAGCCCTGGTGTACCGGAAGGCATTGCAAAAAATACGATTACCGTAGCCTATAATGATCTTGCTGCAACCAAATATGCGTTTGAACAATTTGGCGAAGACATCGCCTGTATCATCGTAGAACCTGTTGCAGGGAATATGGGTGTGGTTCCGCCACAACCTGGTTTCCTCGAAGGCTTACGTGAAGTGACGACCCAATACGGGGCTTTATTGATCTTTGACGAAGTCATGACAGGGTTCCGTGTCGGCTATAATTGTGCACAAGGCTATTTTGGCATCGTACCTGACCTGACTTGCCTTGGGAAAGTAATTGGCGGCGGCTTGCCTGTCGGAGCATTTGGAGGCAAGCGCGAATTCATGGAACAAATTGCCCCGAGTGGGACAATCTATCAAGCGGGAACATTGTCCGGTAATCCTCTTGCCATGACGGCCGGCCTTGAAACGCTGAGCCAATTGACTCCAGAATCTTATGTTGAGTTCACTCGAAAAGGGGATATGCTCGAAAAAGGAATTGGAGCGGCAGCGGATAAGTACGGTGTTCCCCATACATTCAACCGTGCCGGTTCCATGATTGGACTTTTCTTTACTAATGAGGATGTCGTAAACTATGATACAGCAAAAACATCCGATTTAGAGTTCTTTGCTTCCTACTATAGGGAAATGGCGAATCAAGGCATCTACTTGCCGCCGTCACAATTTGAAGGGTTATTCCTTTCCACTGCACATAGTGATGAAGATATCGAAAAAACCATTGCTGCGGCAGAACAGGCTTTTGCCAAATTAAAAAAATGATTCAAGGCTTCATGAGCTACCGCGATATTCGATAATGATAAATTTGAACTGGCTGCCATTTTTCCAAAAACTTTTGGAGAAATGCAGCCAGTTTTTTTGAATTCAATCCGTACGTGGAAGAACCGAATTTAACGTTCACGGCCGAATTAATTGGAGGTAGGTCTAAATAATTGGTAGAATGCAGAATTAATAGGCTGTTGGGAATTAATCTGGCGGTATGCCGAGCGGGCTTTTCTAGCTGATTGTTATTCCCGCTTGATTTAGCCTGAAAATTGAACCTCTTTCTTTTAATTCAGGGAATATCTAAGGAGAGCTGCAAATGAATTAAGGAATAAACAGCTTCCTCCCTTCATAGATTGATATTGGTATAGGTACCGTTTCATGAAGCTGAAAGGAGGAGTTGTCTTGTCGCAAGAAAATGAATCGTATTTACGATTTTCTTTAGAGGAATCCGTTTGGTTCCAGAAGGGACAGGAAGTGGCTGAGCTATACTCTATTTCCCTTGATCCAAATGTGTCGATTCAAGAAAGTGATCAATATGTTTTTATACGAGGCTCGTTGGATTTAAGCGGTGAATACAAAGACTCGCAAAATGGTGAAGAAGAGGAGTTTTCGCAGACCTTTTTGCCAAAAGCGGTTCAAAAGGTCGAGAGGCATCCCAATGGACTTAATGAGTTCACACACCGTTTTCCGGTTGATATAACGATTCCGAATAATCGGATTGCCTCTTTGGATGAGGTTGATGTCTCGATTCAAAGCTTTGATTATGCCATGCCAGAGCATAACTGCTTGAAATTGCAAGCGGACCTTTTGATAACCGGAATCTATAATGATTCATATGTGGAAGAACGGTTTGATACTGAGCAGGAAGTTGGGGAAACGGAGGATCAGGAAGAAACGGATGGGGAAAATGAGTCATATATTCCTTATGCAGCCGCAGTGCCGCCAATCCCGGATTTTCAGCCCGTTTTCCGTGATGAGGAGGAAGAAGAGTTATACGCGCCTTTTTCTGCAGAGTCAAAACGGGTTTCTGAAGCAAATGAAGAAGAAGAAGAGGAACCGATTTATTTAAGCGATCAGCATAATGCTCCCGTTTTTGAAATTCCGGTTTCACCATATCCTGAAGAGGAGGAATGGGAAACGGAAGTGCATAGACAGGAAGAAGCTGAAGCTGTAGAGGAAGAAGTAATTGGTGATCCGCCTGACTCCCCGGAAAAGGTACCTTCCATGGGAGAGTTGAAATTGGAGGAAGAACCAAGCAGGCAGGATTCCTTGGAGATTCCTAGAGTGACATTTATAGAAGAAGTAGAAGAAGAGCCAAGTCAAGCAACCAATCATGAAAGTAGCCCAGTTTTAAATGTAGAAACCGAGGATGTCATCCGGCAGGAAGACGATGCCGTTACAGCGGGTCCTATCCTTAATGAGAATGTGAAGGTGGAGCAGGAAGAGGAATCCAATTCGTCCATAAGCGATCTATTCAAAAAGAGGGAAAGACCTGCGCCTCCGGCTAAGGAGGGTAAGAGTTTCAAAGGCAGGAAACAAGCAGCGGAACGTGATGAAAAAGAAACGGCCGATCATGATGAAAAGCAGCTTTCCATCATGGATTTATTCGGACGGAAACAAGAAGAAGAACTGGTAAGGATGAAGGTTTGCATTGTTCAGCAAGGGGAAACGCTTGATGACTTGGCTCAACGATATGATGTTACGGTTCAATCGATCCTTTTCAGCAATGAATTGGAGTCGAATCAGAACGTCCATGAAGGGCAAGTCATTTATATACCGAAGGCGGTTGCGTATAAGAATTGACCGGGACAGAGAGCAGGGCATATGCTCTGCTCCTGTTTTTTAAATGCTAGAGGAAGCGGATTGTTTAGTTTTTTTAGAGAAAGTGAGTGAGTCTCGTGAGGGAAAACGAGAATCAGCAGCCTGCCAATCGGGATCGGGACACGGAGACCGTATTGAAGGAATATGCCATGTATGTACAATATATTGAGGACTTCGGGCGTGTAAAAAAAGTATACAGTGATCGCGGTACATTTGCCTTGAAATCCATGTCACCGCATAACGGCATTGATTTTATCAAAAATGTTCAAAAACTGTACCATCGCGGCTATAATCGAATCGTTCCCATTTATCAAACGATGGATCAGCGTTACGCCGTTCTGCATAATGGACGTTTGTATTACCTGATGCCCTGGCTCAATGATGAAAGGGACGGGGAGCGCGATGAAAAGCATAAGCAATTGTTCAGGGAGCTTGCTCGGATGCATACACTTTCCGTTAAGGAAATGCAAGTGGATATTGAGGAACGGGAAGCACATTATGAGCGGACGCTTGATGCCTGGAATAACGAAAAGGAATTTATAGAAGAGTATATTGTCAGCTGTGAAAAGAAGTGGTATATGTCTCCATTCGAACTCACGGTTTGTTCTTTCTACACTGATATTTCACAGGCGCTGAAGTACTCGATCAAGAAGTTTGAAACCTGGTATGAAAAAACGAAGGATAGTGAAAAGGTTCGAACCGTGGTAACGCACGGAAAGGTTTCTTTGAAGCATTTCGTTTATGATGAGCGGGGATATGGCTACTTCATCAATTTTGAGAATTCGAATACGGCTCCGCCTCATTTCGATTTACTGCCATTTCTCGTTAAAGCGGCCAGGACTTATCCTGTCCAATGCGATGACTGTGTTGACTGGCTATATAACTATTTTCGTTATTTTCCGTTAAAAGAAGAAGAATTATTGCTCATGCAAAGTTATCTGGCATTCCCTGGATCAGCTTTGGAATTAGTGAAGGGTTATTCCGATGGCAGGGGCCATCGTTCAGAGCTTGATAATGTCATGCAACTTCAGCGGCAATTTTGGCTATTGAAAAATATTGAATATATGGTGATGAGAATCGAAGAAATCGAACAGAAGAAAAAGGCGGCTGCCGAGGCTGCCAAAGAAGAACAATCACCCCCAAGCTAAATATACATGATTGGATCATCTCCAGTCATGTATATTTTTTTGCTGTAAGGGAATAATTAAATCCATTCGAAATACAAAGACATGGCCAGGAAAATAAACGCGATAAGCAGGAGCATATCGAAAAAAGTAGGGAAAATCAGCGTGCGTAATCCTTGGAATACGATAAAGGGGACGATGAACTGCTGGCAGACACCGCGGAATTTTTTCACCCAAGGCGGTAAAGTATAGGGAGTATATCTTCGCTTCATATTATTACCTTCCTTTTTAGGACTTCTTATATTCTATGGGTGGGCAGTGAAAAAGGTGAAACAGCCGTCACATTCACTGTTTCTGGAGGATAAAATAAAGAAAATGAACATGAATGCATCAAATGGGATGATTCCTGAGTAAGTAAGCGAAAAGATGATTGACTGGAGCCCCATGTTTTTTGTACTATATACTATATGCATTCAATGTTTTTACATATGAATATAAATCAATGCAAAGACCGGAAATAGTAAGATGAAATGCACTTTTCAGAGAGGAAACCAAATTGGTGCGAGGTTTCCAGGCAGCAGCATCCGAAGTCGTCCGCGAGCAGTCTTCGTGAACTTCTTAGTAGCGAGGGCCGGTGAAGAGCCGTTATCCGATTTGAGAGCCGAAAGGGATTTTTTTCTTTTTCGGAAAAAAGGTGGCACCGCGAACAACTTCCTTCGTCCTTTTGAGATGATGGAAGTTTTTTTTATGCCCAAAAGGAGGAAATGATATGGAAGAGAACCAAATTTCAATGCCGACTAAATATGATCCGCAGACGATAGAGAAAGGCCGCTACAAATGGTGGCTTGATGGAAAGTTTTTCGAAACGACGGGTGACGATAAAAAAGAACCATACACGATTGTCATCCCGCCGCCTAACGTTACAGGTAAGCTGCATCTTGGCCACGCTTGGGATACGACACTTCAAGATATATTGACACGCATGAAAAGGATGCAAGGCTATGATGTTTTATGGTTACCAGGCATGGACCATGCCGGTATTGCCACTCAAGCGAAAGTAGAACAGAAACTTCGTGCGGATGGCGTGAGCCGTTATGACCTTGGGCGTGAAAAATTCGTGGAAGAGACATGGAAATGGAAAGAGGAATATGCGAGCCATATCCGTGAACAATGGTCAAAGCTAGGTCTTGGACTTGATTATACCCGTGAACGCTTCACCCTGGATGAAGGTCTTTCAAAAGCAGTGCGCGAAGTGTTCGTTTCGCTTTATAACAAGGGCTTGATTTATCGCGGCGAATACATCATCAACTGGGATCCATCAACGAAAACGGCGTTATCCGATATCGAGGTCATTTACAAAGATGTGCAGGGCGCATTTTACCATATGAAATATCCATTGGTTGACGGATCGGGTGAAATTGAAATTGCCACCACCCGTCCAGAAACGATGCTTGGCGATACTGCTGTTGCTGTACACCCTGAAGATGACCGTTATAAACACTTGATCGGCAAAAAGGTCCGCTTGCCAATTACAGGCAGGGAAATCCCGATTGTCGGTGATGATTATGTCGATATGGAATTCGGTTCAGGCGCGGTCAAAATTACTCCTGCTCATGATCCGAATGACTTCGAAATCGGGAACCGTCACGATTTGGAGCGCATCCTTGTCATGCATGAAGATGGCTCGATGAATGAAAAGGCCGGTAAATATGAAGGCATGGACCGTTTTGAATGCCGTAAGCAAATCGTCAAGGACCTTCAGGAAGAAGGAGTACTCTTCAAAATCGAAGATCACCTTCACTCAGTAGGCCATTCAGAGAGAAGCGGTGCTGTTGTTGAACCATATCTTTCGACGCAATGGTTCGTTAAGATGCAGCCGCTGGCTGATGCATCCGTTGAGCTTCAAAAAGGAACCGATGAGGAAAAAGTTCATTTCGTACCGGACCGTTTCGAGAAAACGTACCTGCATTGGATGGAAAATATCCGCGACTGGTGCATTTCCCGTCAGCTTTGGTGGGGACACCGCATTCCCGCCTGGTATCATAAAGAAACAGGTGAAGTGTATGTAGGTCATGAAGAGCCGGCGGACGCTGAAAACTGGGAACAGGATACAGATGTCCTTGATACATGGTTCAGCTCGGCATTATGGCCGTTCTCGACTATGGGCTGGCCTGACAAGGACAGTGTCGATTTCCAACGTTACTATCCAACCGGGGCACTTGTGACAGGCTATGATATCATTTTCTTCTGGGTATCACGGATGATTTTCCAAGCTCTTGAGTTCACAGGTGAACGACCATTTGAAGATGTGCTGATCCACGGACTGGTTCGTGACGAACAGGGGCGCAAGATGAGTAAATCGCTAGGCAATGGTGTCGATCCGATGGATGTCATCGATCAATACGGTGCCGATTCCCTGCGTTACTTCTTATCTACGGGCAGCTCGCCAGGCCAGGACCTTCGTTATAGTACGGAAAAAGTCGAAGCAGTTTGGAATTTCTCCAATAAGATTTGGAACGCATCACGTTTTGCTTTGATGAACATGAATGGCATGACGTATGACGAAATCGATTTAAGCGGTGAGAAGTCTGTAGCCGATAAATGGATCTTGACGCGTTTGAATGAAACGATTTCCAACGTAACCAGACTTGCGGACCGTTATGAGTTTGGTGAAGTGGGCCGTGTGCTATACAACTTCATTTGGGATGACTTCTGTGACTGGTATATTGAAATGGCGAAGCTTCCGCTATATGGAGAAGACGAAGCGGCTAAGAAAACGACGCGCTCGATCTTGGCGTATGTACTGGATAACACAATGAGATTGTTACACCCGTTCATGCCATTCATTACCGAAGAAATCTGGCAGAACCTACCGCATCAAGGTGAGTCCATCACTGTTGCCGCTTGGCCGGAAGTGAATGAAGAGTTGACAGATACAGCTGCAGCCGAGGAAATGAAGCTGCTTGTTGAAATCATCCGCTCCGTCCGTAATATCCGTGCTGAGGTGAACACACCGTTAAGCAAAAAAATCAATTTGATTTTAAAAGCGAAAGATGAGGCCATCTTAGCGACATTACAGAAAAACAGCAGCTATATCGAGCGTTTCTGTAATCCTGAACAATTGACGATCGGCATCGAAGTCGAAGAGCCTGCTCAAGCCATGACAGCTGTCGTGACTGGCGTAGAACTAATCCTTCCGCTTACAGGACTGATCAATATTGACGAAGAAGTGAAACGTCTTGAAAAAGAACTCGACAAACTTAATAAAGAAGTTGAGCGTGTACAGAAAAAATTAGGCAACGAGGGCTTCGTCAAAAAGGCGCCGGCAAGTGTCATCGAAGAAGAACGTGCCAAGGAAAAAGACTATAGCGAAAAACGCGACTCTGTAATCCACAGGATCAGCGAACTGAAACAACTGTAAAACAAAAGGATGAACCAGCTTGAAGCCGGTTCATCCTTTTTCTGTTTACATGCTATTTAAGAAGAGGATATGCTTTCTTTTATGAATGAAAGGTACTCCCATACGATATTCATATCACTTAGTGCACTTAATGTCCGGCTCCCGACGACATCCTCAATCTCGTTCAGCATGAGGCTGCCATCTTCGGCAAATATGAAATCGATACCGACCAGGCCGAAATCAAATGAACCCATTACTCTTTCAACAAGGGCTAATTCATGCGCAGTCAGCTCATATAGCGAAGCCGATCCGCCCAGCGTATAATTTGCCTTGAAACTGGAAGCGGATTCCCTAAGTACAGCAGCCTTCACTTTTTTTCCAATTACAAAAACGCGGATATCCCTACCGAATAAGCCAGGTTTTTGAACTATCCAATTCCCATCATTCAGCTGGGCAAGATCATCGGCATGCTCGATTAGAAATACTTGTTTCCCGCCGCGGCCGCTTGTTTCTTTAGCAATGAAAGGGAGCTCCATGTCATCGGCACTCGGCCTTCCGTTACAATATACGGTATCGGCCATTGGAATCCCCAGCGAGGACAAATATTGATGCGTCTTTGCTTTGTCATTCGCGATTTCCGATACGAAGGAGGAGTTAAAGCAAGCAATCCCCAATTGCTCAAGTTGCTTAGTGAAAAAAGGATCGATGGTCCGGATGATGGCAAAGTCCGGCAATGAAATTGGCTGTATCTCATGTTCCACATACAACTTGTTGAAACGATGTCCGATCCTAAGGTCTTCCCGAAAGTGAAAGTGTAAATCAAGATCAAGCTTACTGGCTTCGTCAAGCATCCAATCTATGTATCCTTTATTTTTCAAGGCATCCTCACGGTTATAAATCAACCAGCCTGCTTGTTTTTTCATTAGATGCACTTCCTTTTCCTAATTCTTTCAAGATATAATCGAACATGCTATCGGCGATGTTGATGCCTGTACATTCATAAATGTTCAATAAATGCGAATTTGAATTCACTTCGCACAAAAGCGGACCTTCTTCACCAAACAGCAAATCGACGCCAGCGAAGTCGGCACCCAGAATTTGCGCACATCGAATGGCAAGTTGTGCTTCTTCACTGGTGGGGATATATGGTGCAGCCTGCCCCCCGGCAGTCATATTAGCTCGGAAGTCCTGCTCGGAATGACGTTGCATCGCTGCTATGACTTGATTGCCCACGACATTCACGCGAATATCCCGACCTTTACTGTGCTCGATGAATTCCTGGATGATAAATGGTTTGTGGCCAAGATCACGGATCGTCTTCAGTAACTCATCCTCTGTTTGGATTAAATATACTTGTTCCCCAAAAGAACCGTATGCTTCCTTAACGATTAGAGGATAACCGAGTTCATTGCCGATTTGGATGAAAGCATCCATATTGACCCTTTCAATCCCTTCGTACGTAAAAGGGGGAAATATGGTTTTCGGCATCGGTATGTCATGCCCTGTTAAGGCTTGATGTGTTTTTGCTTTGCTGTCGCATATATCGATTGCTGCACTGCTGTTATATACGGGGATGCCGAGCAATTCCAAATGGCGCGCCAAATGAATGTCTTTATCCATGAACAGAACAAAATCCGGCAGCTTATCAAAGTTTCCTTTAAGCAGCGGCACTCCTTTTTCGATTATGGGCATGAGATCTGAATTGCGGATAAGGGTTGCCGTGATATCTTTCCTTTCAGCCGCCTCTTTAATGAACAAAGCTAAACTGGAAAACTTATCATGCTGTAAATAGCCGTTGACGACAATCCAACAGTGGAAATCTGAAGTTTTCATGGTAAAACACTACCTTTCATCTAGGTTAATCGTACATATATTGATAAAATAATCTTAACGCATAAGAGCGGTATAAAGAAAGAGGAGGCTCCACGATAATGGTTACAACCATGAAGGAAATCAATCAATTTTTTGAACGGCGCCAAGTTCGATTGGGCATGAATTTTGGCCTGTCACGGATGGAAACATTGTTAACTGAATTAGGCGACCCGCACAAGGAGCTAAAGTATATTCACATTGCGGGGTCCAACGGGAAAGGATCGACACTGCAATATATTAAAGAAATTCTGCTTGCCCAAGGGATTCGGGTCGCTTCCTTCACTTCTCCTTATTTAATACGGATGAATGAACAGCTGAAGGTGAATGAGGATGAAATCAGTGATCAGGAATTCATCGATGTCTTCCGGAAGCTTTGGCCGATCATCCATGAGATGGACAGCAAGGGGAATGGTCCCACCCAGTTCGAAATTTTGACTGCAATGGCATTCTCTTATTTTAGCAAAAAGGAAGTCGATTTGGTTTTGATGGAAACCGGTTTGGGAGGCAGGCTTGACACAACCAATGTCATCCAGCCGTTTCTTTCGATCATTACCTCGATCTCTTTGGAACATACGAATATCCTGGGTAACACACTCGGGGAAATTGCTTTTGAGAAGGCAGGCATCATAAAAAGCGGAGCGCCGGTCATCAGCGGAGTCACAGCCGGGGAACCAGCAAAAGTAATTGAAGAAAAAGCGTTAGCTTTAGGCGTACCTTATTACCAATTGGGCAAAGACTTTCGTGTTAGCGATATGAAGCGAAGTGAACGTGGGCAAAGTTTCTCATTTTCGCTTGAAGACAGGTCGATTGAAAATGTGGAAATGCGGATGCTGGGCCGTCATCAAATGGAGAATGCGGCACTGGCCATTGCTGCTGTCACAGTAGGGATGGAAAATATCGATGAAAAAAGCATCCTTAAAGGAATAGGGGCAGCGAAATGGGATGGACGCTTTGAAAAAATATCGGATGAGCCGCTGGTGATCATTGATGGTGCACATAATCCTGCTGGCATCGACGTACTGAAGGAAACGCTAAAAGTGCATTACCCCGACTATAAGTACCGATTCGTATTCAGCTCATTTAAAGATAAAAACTATTCCGAGATGCTTCATGGACTGGAAACGGGGGCGATGGAAATCATCATTACCGAATTCGGCCATGAACGGGCGGCGGATGCGAAAACGCTTTATGAAAAATGCAATCATCCAAATAAAAGTATGAACAAGGATTGGCAGGCGGCGATAACGGAAGGCAGAAGGAAAACGGGGGATAAAGAGATTCTTGTCATTACAGGGTCCCTTCATTTCCTTTCACTTGTGAGGGAGTTCCTAATCAGAGAAGATGCCTAAAGGATGTGCATTACCGCAATGAGGCACTTTATCGTGGAAACCAAAGCCTAAGAACCAACGGTAAGCCATATTTGTTTCAACTTCTTCAATTGCTTTATGCATTGAACGAATACCGAGGGTAAATCGAATGAAAGTCAGTTTGGCTAATATAACTGGATCAATACTTGGGCTTCCTATCTCTGAATATATATCTTTCACCAAATCACAAATGAAAGTGAAGTCAATGGCAGCCTCCATTTTACGAACCAAATGATTCGCCGGCACCAGTTGATCTAAAGCAATCATTTCAAGTTGGTCTCGCTGAATAGAATAATGCTTCGAAAGCATCCTCATCACCTCAGGTTTTAATAGTTCTATTTTAAAACAAAAATGACTCCAGGCAAAAGTGTTCTATCTAAAAGGTAAGACAAAGTTGATTGGAACGGAAGGTACGAGACTCCTGCGGGGAAAGCGCGTCTAGGGGAGACCCCGCAGGCGAAAGCCGAGGAGGCTCCCCGACCGCCCGCGGAAAGCGAGTGCCTGGAGTGGAAATCAACGTCCAAATTGAACAAGCCATAAAAATAGACAAACTCGATTTTCATCGAGTTTGTCTACAGTCTGAGGACCCTTTCAAAGGTCCTTTTCTCTTGTTAAAGAGCCTCTTGAAAAGAAAAAACTCCAATAGAGTGATTGATAACAAATCACCCAGTTTATTTGTTAAAATATGATTATATATTGCATTCCATATGAATGTTGAATAGTAGGGTCTGCTTAATAAAATGACGGGAGGGATGAGCATGAAGAACCCAATGGTTAATTACATAGCGGAAGGGACTTTTATATCAGGGTTTCAAAGAAAGGCAATCGAATCCTCATGCACTTTGTATAAATGATGGCTATCCATATCTATCTCTTCGTATTGGGCTTGATTTTAGGCTCATTCTTTAACGTTGTCGGTTTAAGTGTTCCAGCTGGTCATTCATTCGCGAATCGTCGTTCCGCCTGCCCTTCTTGCGGGCGTACATTGACATTCTTCGAGTTGATACCGGTTATTTCTTATATGTTGCAAGTCGGTAAATGCCTGGGCTGTAAAGCAAGGATATCCCCCCTTTATCCGGCCGTGGAAATGCTGACCGGTGTTTTGTTTGCCTCTGCTCCGATATTCCTTGGCTGGTCGGGCGAACTTTTGGTTGGCTGGATATTGATTTCATTATTTATGATCATCTTCGTGACTGATTTCGCCTATATGCTCATACCCGATAAAATACTGCTTTTCTTTACGGTGATTTTTATCGTTCTAAGAGTCTCATTTCCGCTGTCGCCCTGGTGGGATTCAATTGTCGGGGCAGCGATTGGCTTTAGCCTGCTGCTATTGATCGCTGTCGTGAGTAAGGGTGGCATGGGTGGCGGTGATATCAAGCTGTTTGCAGTGATTGGCTTCGTATTGGGAATGAAGATGGTGCTGTTATCGTTGCTTTTTGCGTGCTTTTATGGGGCATTGCTTGGCATCACCGGGTTGCTGACCGGAATCTTAAAAAAGAAAACCCTTATTCCTTTCGGACCGTATATCGTTTTTGGGACATTGACTGCTTATTTTTGGGGCGATTCGCTATTACATTGGTATGTATCATTTTTAAGATGAGCTTAAAGGGCCATCCTGATCCAAGAGGAATTTGTCAAAAATCACCTGAACAATAGCTCAGTAGGGAACCATCCCCATTTGACGGCAAGAGATTATGAAATGATGGAGGGATGTATGTAATTGGTGAGAGGTGATATGGAATGGTTCATGAAGCAATAGTACCAGTACACGGAATTCCTTTTTTGATACCCATATATGAATAGGGAAATTTGACGAAACCTATTAATGACAAGACGACAAAAGTCTTGTTATTTTTTTTTCCCTCTATGATAGGATGAAAAAAATGATCTGGAGGGGAGGAAAAAAATTGGGCAAGCCGGAACAAAGCAAGGGTGTAACGATTAAAATAAATGGGGAAGAAAAAGTATTTGCCGATAAAAAAATTGAAAGTCAAGAGGCGGCGAGTAAGGAGCAGGAACAGGAACAAACTGATGAGAGTTTCGAATGGATACTCCCTGAGGATTCAAATGAAGGCAAGATCGTATTGGTACCCACACCGCCAAAGAAGAAAATGCCGAAGCTCATCAGCTTTGGTACCGGGTCACTGAAAAGCTCGGATAAAAGACCGATCAAGACATTCATGATTGCAGTCATCTGTGCTGTGTTTTTTGGGTCGATTCTTGGCTTGATCGCCGTTAAAACGATTACAAAGGAAAAAGCCGAAGTATCTTCGGTCGAGACCCCGATTCCAACCGAAGCCACTGTTGAAGATAAAAAAGCGGCAGTGACCGAACCGGGAAACCAGCTGAAGACATTTCTTGTACAGGGCGGAGTATTCAGCAGCGAGGATGCGGCAAGGCAAATTCAAAAGAAAATCATTGAAAAGCAGGTTCCTGCTGAAATCTTCAAATTGGAAGAAAGCTATTATTTATTTCTGGGATCGGCAGAGAGTCTAGCTGCAAGTAAAGAACTGGCCTTGTTCTTAAAGTCATATGATGTGGATGTATATTGGAAGGAAATCAATTTTGAAGCGGCCGGGACAAGCCAAGAAGATGAAAAAACCCTCGACAAGATGAAGGAAGTATATGCTTCGTTGGCAGAAACATCCGCAACAAAGCTTCGCGGAAAGGCAGGGACGGTAAACGGGGAAACCCTGAAAAAAAACATGGATGAACTGAAGGCGGGGAAATTATCGCCGGCGTTTTCAAAGATGAACGATGACCTGACTGCTGCGGCAAAGTCGATTGATGAATATGAGACTTCCAAAAATGAAGAAAAGCTATTCCAGGCTCAAGAAAGTCTTCTGAATTTTTTATTGAATTACCAAAAGTAAAGAAAAAAGGGGGGCTGCCTAATGGGACAAGCCTCCCAATATGAAACCATCTGTGACACCTTTTTTATTTTCCGGGAAATACTTACAGGGATTTGTCGATTCCTAGTAAACAATAATTGTGGATTGCATCATTATTTGATAGGATAGATATGTATCTCCCTATGTAAAGAAAGGTGACTTTTATATTATGCAGCCATTGATTTTAGCTTCCTCATCACCACGTCGTAAAGAACTTCTTCAATTTCTTCAAATCCCCTTTGAAAGCATGAATTCCAATGTTGATGAAAGTATTGATGAAAACATGTGTCCTGATGCAGCGGTGAAAGAACTGGCATCCCGTAAAGCGGAAGCCATCGCAGCAAAATTTCAGGAAAGCTGGGTAATCGGCTCGGATACCGTTGTTGTCCTTGATGGTAAGATTTTGGGTAAGCCGGTAAGCAGGGCGGATGGAAAAAGAATGCTGGAAATGTTATCAGGACGGACACATGAAGTATACACAGGTGTCGCCATCCTGTTCGGAAAGCATCGCAGAGTATTCGCAGAAAAAACGGAAGTGACATTTTGGGAGCTGCCAGAAGCTGAAATCGAACGATATCTGGATAGCGGGGAACCTTTTGACAAAGCTGGCGGCTATGGGATTCAAGGATACGGATCTCTTCTTGTCAAACAAATCAAAGGGGACTATTTCTCAGTCGTCGGGCTTCCGGTCTCAAGGCTGGCCCGGGAACTTAAAGCGATGCAGGAAGAGTTAGGATAATCTGATTTCCCCTGGCATCTTCCCTTTTCTATGGAAGGGTTGATCTTTTGAGCGAAAAAATGTTAATACGGGATTACCCGAAAGAAGAGAGGCCGCGCGAAAGGTTTCTCCAGGATGGGCCGCAAAGTCTTTCCAATCAGGAATTGCTTGCTTTGCTATTGAGGACGGGATCAAGGGAAGAATCAGTCTTGCAACTATCCGGCAGGCTCATCAATTCCTTCAAGGGCCTGCGCCTGCTAAAAGAAGCCTCAGTGGAAGAACTGACCGTGATTAAAGGGATTGGTGAAGCAAAAGCGATACAAATCCTGGCCTCTGTCGAACTTGGCAGGAGAATTAACAATTTGAATGACCAAGACCGTTATGTGATTCGATCTCCTGAAGATGGAGCTAATTATTGCATGGAGGAAATGCGTTTTTTATCACAGGAACATTTCGTCTGTCTCTATTTAAATACGAAAAATCAAGTGCTACAAAAAACTACGATATTCATCGGGAGCCTCAATGCCTCGATCGTGCATCCGCGCGAGGTCTTTAAAGAGGCTTTCAAAAGGTCAGCTGCCTCTATCATTTGTCTTCATAACCACCCCTCCGGAGACCCCTCTCCCAGCAGAGAAGATATTGAAGTGACGAAAAGGTTAGTCGAATGTGGTAAAATAATCGGCATTGAAGTATTGGACCATATCATAATCGGGGAACATAAATATGTTAGCTTGAAGGAAAAAGGTTATTTATGACACTATCAAATTTTTTGACGATACGATATAATATTGTTTATGATTTTTAAAAGAGGAAACTTTTTCAAAACTCTTATTGTCAAAAAACGACAAATTATTATTTGAACTTATAAAAAGGCATTTTTGTTTACGAAAGGGAGATACCATAATGTTTGGAATTGGAGCAAGAGATATAGGGATTGATTTAGGAACGGCGAATACGCTTGTCTATGTGAAGGGAAAAGGCATCGCAGTACGTGAACCATCGGTTGTAGCGGTACAAACAGATACAAAGCAAATCGTTGCAGTCGGAAACGATGCGAAAAACATGATCGGCCGTACACCTGGTAACGTGGTTGCCCTGCGCCCGATGAAGGATGGAGTAATTGCCGATTATGAAACGACGGCTACCATGATGAAGTACTATATGAAGGAAGCTCAAAAGAAGGGCGTATTCGGCAACAAGCCATATGTCATGATTTGTGTGCCTTCTGGAATTACGGCAGTTGAGCAGCGTGCAGTCATCGATGCAGCAAGACAAGCTGGAGCCCGTGACGCATATCCTATCGAAGAACCGTTTGCAGCAGCGATCGGTGCGGATCTTCCCGTTTGGGAGCCTACAGGCAGCATGGTCGTTGATATCGGCGGAGGGACGACGGAAGTGGCCATCATTTCCCTTGGCGGAATCGTTACAAGCCAATCGATCCGTATTGCCGGTGACGAAATGGATGATGCCATTATCGTTTACATCCGTAAGAACTACAATTTGATGATCGGTGAGCGTACTGCTGAAGCGATCAAAATGGAAATTGGTTCTGCTGGAGACACGGAAGGCGTCGAAAACATGGAAATTCGCGGCCGTGACCTATTGACTGGATTACCAAAAACGATCGAAATTACAGCTGAGGAAATATCCAAAGCATTAAGCGACACCGTTTCTGCAATTGTGGATTCCGTGAAAAACACTTTAGAGAAAACACCACCTGAATTAGCCGCTGACATCATGGACAGAGGCATTGTACTGACAGGCGGGGGTGCTTTGCTGCGCAATTTGGATAAAGTCATCAGTGAAGAAACGCAAATGCCGGTGATCATCGCTGAAAATCCTCTGGATTGTGTTGCGATCGGAACGGGAAAAGCGCTGGACCACATTCATTTATTCAAGACTAAATCAAGAGATTCGCGATAAGCATTACTTCTCAAATAGGGCCGGCTCAACAAAAGGTGCATTTTTGAGCCGGTTTTCTTATGTTTTGCTGTTTCATTAAATCCATAGTGTAATTTTAAAAACCATAGAGTAAATTTTAGATAGAGGTGTAATCACCATGCCACAGTTTTTTAATAAAAAGCTCCTTCTCTTGCTCGTTAGTATTATCGTTCTCGTGGCATTGATCGGTTTTTCATTAAGGGAGAGAGAAGAGTTGACCTGGCCGGAGCAATTCCTGAAAGATACGACAGGCTGGGTCGGAAATGTGTTTAATAAGCCAGTATCGGGTATAACAGGTTTTGTAGGGGGCTTAAAAGACCTTCAACATACATACGATGAAAACAAAAAATTGAAAGCCCGCTTGGATGAATATGTATTATTGAAAACCCAAGTCCAAGATTTAAAGGAAGAAAATGAAGAACTTCGCGATAACCTCAAAAAAGAAGATGACCTGCGGAAGTATTCGCCCACTCAGGCGACGGTCATCGGCCGTAATCCCGACCGCTGGCATGAAATGCTGACGATCAATAAAGGGAAGCGTAATGGGGTAGAAAAAAACATGGCTGTCATCACTTCCAATGGGTTAGTCGGTAAGGTGAAAACGGCGACGGATTTCACGGCCTCGGTTCAACTTTTAAGTTCGATCGATAAAGCCAACCGTGTCTCAGCCATCGTTCAGGGTGATGATAAAGCATATGGCTTGATTGAAGGGTTCGATGATAAGAAGAACCTTTTGCTGATGAAACGGATTCCTTACGATAAAAAGATCAAGAAAAATTCATTGGTCATCACATCCGGTTATGGAGGAATCTTTCCGAAAGGTCTGCTGATCGGGAAAGTTGTCGATGTCAAAGTGGATCAATATGGATTGAACCAGACTGCATATATCGAACCTTCGACGGATTTTTATGATATTAATAATGTCATGGTCGTTCAGCGTGAAGTGGACGGTGTACCGAAAGAAAGTGAAGGGGAGGATGAAGCTGAGTGAGATATTTCATCCTTTCTTTCATAGCCTTGGTTTTTTTTGTTTTTGAAAGCATCTTCGCCCAGATGTTCGCTGGAGATGCATTCGGGGCCGATAAAATCGTCGTGCCCCATTTCATGATGATATTCGTTTTTTTCCTGACCATGTACGGGTCCAGGAAAATGGGTATGCTTTATGGGGCGATTCTTGGGTTGACTTATGATGTCGTATATACGGAAATCCTTGGAATTTACATGTTCCTGCTGCCTTTTCTTGCCTATCTGATATCGAAAAGCATGAAAATCCTGCAAAATAATATTTTGGTTGCCTGCCTTACTGCGCTTTTATTCACGGCAGTTTTAGAGGTTGTCATCTTTCAGATGAATATCATCCTATCATTTGCAGATATGGGATTTGGTGAATTTGCGGAACGGAGATTGATTCCGACATTGTTATTGAATCTCGCATTCATTATCATCAGTTGCTATCCTTTAAAAAGAATGATTGAAATGCTTGATTTGCAAGGAGAAACGGAATAACGTTCCTGTGTCTTTAAGAAGCAGGTGGGAAATGTATTTTCTATTTTCCGTGTACGTAGAAAAAGGAAATTTGTTTTCCTATGTCGAATTATATTTCATTGAGGTGAAACAAACGTCATGAATAAAAGAATTCAGCAAAATGTCATGATTAAGGGAACAAAAGACGGGTTTATGCTTCATCTCGATGATTCTTGCTCATTTTCCGAATTATTGAAAGAGTTAGAAGTGAAGCTTTCGGCAAACTATCAGTTTCAAGAAAATGACCCGTCCATTTCCGTAAAAGTACATACAGGGAACCGCTATCTTGATGAACAACAAGAAGAAAAGATTAAAGAGGTCATCCATAAAAAGAAGAAGCTTTTCGTGGTTGAGATGATTTCGAATGTCCTGACGAAGGATGAAGCGAAACGATGGAAAGAAGAAAACCAAGTGACGACCGTGACAAAGGTGATAAGGTCGGGACAGGTTTTTGAAGTTCCCGGTGACTTACTGTTAATTGGGGATGTCAATCCCGACGGAACGGTTCGTGCGGGTGGCAACATATATATCATGGGACAGCTAAAGGGAATAGCCCATGCCGGATATAAAGGGAATAATGAGGCCATCATAGCTGCCTCTGTCATGAAGCCTGCCCAGCTGCGCATTGCCGGACAAGTGAATCTATCTCCTGATCAATATTCAAAATGGGGACATGACTTGGAATGTGCCTTCATGGATGAAGAAGAAAATATCATTATAGAAAAACTGCAAGTTTTAAAGAAATATAGACCTAATTTAAATAGATTAGAAGGGGGTCTCTAATCGTGGGAGAGGCAATAGTTATAACATCCGGTAAGGGTGGTGTCGGGAAAACGACCACCTCCGCCAATTTAGGAACATCTTTAGCTCTTCTAGGCAAGAAGGTTTGCTTGATTGATACGGATATTGGTCTTCGGAATTTGGATGTGATCATGGGATTGGAGAATCGCATCATCTATGATTTGGTCGATGTGGTCGAAGGGCGCTGCAAGATACACCAGGCGCTCATTAAGGATAAACATTTCGAGGATTTGCTTTATTTGCTTCCAGCTCCGCAAAATAGTGATAAAACAGTGGTGAATGAAGAGCAGATGAGGAAACTCATTAGCGATATGAAGCCTGACTATGATTATGTCATCATTGATTGCCCTGCAGGCATCGAACAGGGGTTCAGGAATGCCATAGCTGGGGCAGACAAGGCGATTATCGTTACGACGGCAGAGAGACCGGCTGTAAGGGATGCTGACCGTATTATTGGCCTGCTTGAAAAAGAAGAGCATATTGAACCGCCTCAATTGATCATCAACCGGATTCGCGGCCATTTGCTTCATGAGGATGAAGAAATGGATATCGATGGAGTTGCCGATTTTCTTAAGATTGATTTGATCGGCGTCATTCCTGATGATGACCAGGTCATTGTGGCAGCGAATAAAAAGGAACCCATTGCCTACAATCCGGACAATAGAGTCTCGCTTGCCTATCGGAACATTGCCAGAAGGATCCTTGGTGAATCTGTGCCCTTGACTCCAATTGGCAGCGAACCAAAGGGCTTCATGTCCAAGTTGAAAAAATTCTTTAGCGTGCGGTAAATCTATATTCTTTTGTCAAGAAGCGGGGAGCATTTGATGCCCTCGCTTTTTTTTGCACGGAACTTCATGAAAATAAAAAAGGCAAGCCGTATCCCGGCTTGCCTGTTCTATATGCTAAAATGCAGCGGGTTATCCGCGTCTTCCGCCTCTTCCGCCGCGTTTTGATTCAGTGCTGCGTTTAAGAGTCGATAAATTTTCTTCGCTAGTCTTTAAAAAGCGCACCATTTTATCTTCGAAATTTTCCTTTGGTTGGAAATTACCTTTTGAACGGAAATCTTTAGAACGGCTATCCCCTTGGCGTGGTGGGCGTTTGGTATAAGAAGAGGTTTGCCCTTCGGGTCTATCTATAGCCTTTTTGATGGACAAGGCAGTTTTTCCGTCTTTCTCACTAATCACTTTTACTTCAATTTGGTCGCCTACTTTAAGATGGTCATTTACGTCTTTTACATAGCTATCTGCTACCTCACTGATATGCACAAGACCTGTTGAGCCTCCTGGTAATTCTACGAATGCTCCAAAATTAGTGATACCTGTTACTTTACCTTGTACTTTGCTGCCTATTTCGATTGACATAAAAAAATGTTCCCCCTCAATAATGTTAAAACCACTTTATTATAACAAATTTCAGGGAACAATATCAATCTCAATTATTAGATTTTCTGAATCGATACAGAAATCACCTTGGAAATTCATTAGTTTTCTGATGATTTTTCATTGGAAAAAGTTTTTCAGGATGTGCAGAAAGAATATCTTTTCTCCGTCATAGTCTGGACAAGTTGCTCATACGTTGTAATATAGCGCTTTGACATGAGCAGGGAGGGGAATCTGGAATGGATGATCGCAGGAAAGATATCCGAAATCGTATTGCCAAGAGACGCAAGTTTAATGATAAGCCGGCAGGAAGCAGCAGTTGGACGGAAATCAACAATGAGGAACCATATGGGATTGATTCATATAACGGGTATTCCGAGAAAGATCATCCGCTCTTCAAGAAAGAATATTTTTTCTTTAAAATCCTTGCCAGTGTATGCCTGTTCCTGATAGTTGCGGTGATGTTCAAACACCCTTCTGTGCGGCTGGACCCTGCCAGAAGTTTTGTCACGGAGAACATGAACAAGGAATTTCAGTTCGCTTCAATCTCCAATTGGTACGAAAGTGCGTTTGGTAAACCAATCGCTTTTTTACCGAATGAAGCCAATACGGAAACGGTTGATTCGAATGAGGAATATGCAATGCCAGCTTCTGCGAAGATTACCCAAAACTTCGAGACGAACGGTGAGGGAATCATATTGGAAACGAGCAAAGGCTCAAAGGTCGAGGCCGTTAATGAAGGGGTTGTCATTTTTGCCGGTGAAAAGGAGGGGATCGGAAAGACGGTAGTCATTCAGCATGCCAATAAAACTGAATCTTGGTATGGGCAGCTGAAAGAAATTGATGTGAAATTGTATGAGTTCGTTAAAAAGGGCAATGAAGTCGGACAGGTTACACTAAGTGAAGATGGATCCAAGGGCAGATTTTATTTAGCGATAAAAGAAAATGATGCTTTCGTCGATCCTAAAAAGGTGATTTCCTTTGAGTGAATATGCGAAGTTACTGTTTAAAATCAGGGTGCACCCGACACTGTGGTTTGTCATTGGCATCGCCATCCTCACAGCCCATTTCGTTGAAATGATGATGCTGCTGCTCATCGTCTTCATTCATGAAATGGGGCATGCTGTCTGTGCCCAGCACTTCAAATGGCGGATAAAGTCAATCCAGCTGCTTCCTTTTGGCGGGGCAGTCGAGACTGAGGAGTATGGAAATAAGAGTTTGAAGGAGGATTTGGCGGTGGTGCTTGCCGGTCCGCTTCAACATGTTTGGCTCATTGGCGCAGCTTTTTTGCTCTATTTCTTCACTATTATCCCATATGAGCTGTACCAGCCCTTTTTGTATATGAACCTCATGCTGCTGATTTTTAATCTGCTGCCAATTTGGCCCTTGGACGGGGGACGCTTGCTATTCATCGGTATTTCCCTATACTGCACCTTTTTGGAAGCGCAGAAGCATACCCTTCACTTTTCTGCAGTATTCGCTGTCCTGGCTTTTTTGACTTGGATCATACTGGATCCGCTCAATTTGAATATCTGGCTCATCATCTTTTTCATAAGTCTCTCACTCGTCATGGAATGGCGGCAGAGGTATTACGCGTTCATCCGCTTTCTTTTGCAGCGCCATTACGGGCATACGAATGATTTGGCGAAACTGAAGCCGATATCGGTGGATTCACAAGAACCGATTTATAAAGTGCTGGAACTGTTTCAACGCGGCTGTAAACACCCCGTCATCATCATGAAAAACGGGAAAGAGAGCGGCTCGTTGGATGAAACGGAAATCCTTCACGCCTATTTTTCGGAGAAAATGACGAACGGGAAAATCGGCGACCTATTATATTCTTATTAAATATGTTATCCTTTCTTCAAATTGAGGAGAGGATTTTTTTTGATGAAAAAAATGATCGCGAACCTAGCTTCACGCGAAAAAAGAGTGGCCGTCCTTGAGAATGGTGTTTTACGTAAACTTGAAATCATGCCGCCTCAAAAGCGCAGTACGGTCGGTAATATTTATCTTGGGAAGGTGACGAAGGTGCTGCCGGGAATGGATGCCGCCTTCATTGATTATGGTGCAGAGAAGAATGGTTTTTTACACCGAGACGAGATTCCCTCCTTCCAGCTTACAAAAAAAAGTGATGGGAAAGCACCCATCGGTCAATTTATCCGTCAGGGAGAAAAGCTGCTAGTTCAGGTGACCCGGGATGAAACAGGAACAAAAGGAGCTAAATTGACGGGGCTGATCGAGTTTTCAACGGAGTCACTCGTTTACATACATGGAATAGATTATGTTGGTGTTTCAAAGAAATTCAAAAACGACGATCTTCAGAAGCAATGGCGGGAAACGGCCATGCAGCATAAAAATCCTGATGAGGGACTGATTGTCCGCACCTCGATGGAGAACGAAAGTGAATCGGTCTTCCTTGACAGGTTAACTGGATTGCGGGAGCTCCATAAAGGGCTTGAAGTCAAGGCTGCGTCCCTAAAGGCCCCGTCCCTTCTCTATGAAAGGGACGCATACCTTGATATGATCATTTCCGAAATGTCGGGAACGGCGAACGGGGAACTTGCCATCGATGACTTCGAGGCCTATCGCGAGTTGAAAAAGTGGATACAGGAAAACCGTAAGGAGTGGGAAATATCCCATGTAGCGGGTACCAAGAATATTTTTTCCGAATGGAATGTGGAAGCGCAAGTTGAGAAAATGGCCAAGAAAATCGTCTGGCTTGATAATGGCGGATATTTAATTTTTGAAGAAACGGAAGCTTTCACCGTAATCGATGTCAATTCAGGTAAGTTCACCGGCAAGGTGGCGAAGGAAGCAACATTGTTTGCGGTCAATCAGGCTGCGGCGAAAGAGGTCGCCCGTCAACTGAGATTGAGGAATATCAGCGGAATCATCCTAATAGATTTCATCAATATGGACCAGTCCCGGCATAAGCAGGAAATCATCGAAATCGTCAAAAAGGAAGCGGTGAGGGATGAGAAGCGAATCCAGGTCATCGGTTTTACGGAACTGGGCATTTTACAAATGACGAGAAAGCGAACCTCCCCGTCTTTAAGTGAAATGACGACGGTGCCCTGCCCTGTGTGCAGTGGAAGCGGTAAAATCGAGAGCCCGGAAACGGTGGCCTTCAAGTTGGAACGTGAACTGCTGGAACACAGGAAGACGGATGATGAAGCGGTATGGGTGGAGGCCAGTAAAGCGGTGGCGGACGTGCTGCTTGGTGAAAAGGAATCATATCGGCCGGCATTGGAGGAATTGATCGCTAAAAAGATATTCCTGTCTTTTATCCCAGGTTTGACGAATGCCTATTCCATCAAGCGATTCGGAAGCATTCAGGAAATCGGGCGGGCTTTCGAGTGAAGAGCGGGAATTGTTATAAATATATTGACAGCCTTTCCTGTTTCATGGTAGGATTTTAATGTTATGTTTGTAGCACCCGTGCTACAACCGCTCAACATCAGGTTTTAAGCTTTTGCCTTTTTGGTAAAACGCCTGTGATTGGCGAGTCTGAGACATTTAAGGAGGTGCAAGTATGTACGCAATTATCGAAACTGGCGGTAAACAAATTAAAGTAGCAGCTGGCGAAGCGGTTTACATTGAAAAATTAAACGCAGAAGCAGGCGAAACTGTTACATTTGACAAAGTTTTATTCGTAGGTGGCGAAGACGTGAAAGTCGGTGCTCCACTAGTTGAAGGCGCTACTGTAACAGGTACTGTCGAAAAACAAGGTAAGCAAAAGAAAATCACTGTTTTCAAATACAAAGCGAAGAAAAACAATCGTAAAAAACAAGGTCATCGTCAACCATACACTAAAGTTGTTATTGAAGCAATCAACGCGTAAGGGCTGATTCTAGATGATCAAAGTTGTATTTGATGCTCCGCAGGAACGGATTGCTTCGTTCACCTTAAGCGGACATGCTAATTTTGCTAAAAAAGGTTCTGATATCGTTTGTGCAGGTGTATCGGCTGTTTCCTTCGGGGCAGTCAATGCCATCATGTCCTTAACGGACGTAGAGCCTGAGATTGAGCAAGGGAGAGAAGGCGGCTATCTTCGCTGCGTTATTCCGGGGAATCTTTCACCGGAATCCGAAGAAAAGGTGCAGCTGCTCTTGAACGGTATGCTCATATCGCTGCAAACCATCGAACGTGATTATGGTAAATACATGAAAATTATCCTCAACCAATAGGAGGTGGAACAAATGTTAAGATTAAATCTTCAGTTCTTCGCTTCGAAAAAAGGAGTAGGTTCTACAAAGAACGGACGTGACTCTCAATCTAAGCGTCTTGGCGCTAAACGTGCAGATGGTCAATTCGTTTCTGGTGGTTCTATCCTTTACCGTCAACGCGGAACAAAAATCTATCCAGGTGAGAACGTAGGCCGTGGTGGAGACGATACTCTATACGCTAAAGTAGACGGTGTTGTTAAATTCGAACGTTTCGGACGTGACCGTAAAAAAGTAAGCGTATATCCAGTTGCACAAGAAGCATAATTGGCATCTTTGAACAGAGGCTGACTCAAAAGGGTCTGATTCCTTCTACAAGACACTATATACCGCGTCATTATTAATAATGGTATGCTATATAGTGATGAAGGGGTCCGACCCTTTATTTATACTATAGGAACGAACCAGCATTTTGCAGGAGACTTTAGTCATTAGTATAAGGAAACAACCTCTGACTTACAAAAGGCTCGCCAATAGGCGGGCTTTCTTAAACTTTCAGGGGGTAAATCCAAGATTATTCATCCATCCGATTTGGTTAAACCAAATAGACACTCCAATTCAACTATAATATCTCCAATTGGTGCATAAATAAGGCCCATTCTCTTTTTTAGTTCAAATGGCTCTACCATCGTCCAAAGAACTCAGGGTGTGCGGCTGTATTTTTTGGACGGGGGCTTTCATGTGAAGGCATGTGAATCGAGCTTCATTTCCTGTTTGTTGTTTTTTTGATATACTGTACAAATGGAAGTATTCAACATGATAGAGCTGAAAAAAGTTTCTTTATCATAATTGAAGGTGTTAATAATGGATAAAAATTGGACGACTATTGAAACTCTGCGTCAAACCAGGCATGACTGGCTGAATAAAATTCAAATCATCAAAGGGAATCTGGAGTTGAACAGAATTGATCGTGTCAAGGGCATCATTGATGAAATCATTGTTGAAACCCAGAATGAAGCACGACTTTCCAGTTTGAATTTGCCTAAGTTCACCGAGATGCTGTTGACGTCGAATTGGAATAATGGATCATTTTATTGCGAATATGAAATCATTGATGTTTTTGAAGGCTCAACCGAGATGGACGGGCTGATGTATCGCTGGACAAACGATTTCTTCAAGATTCTGGATAAAAACCTGGATCCGTTTTTTGAAAATATACTGGCTGTTTCTATGTGTAAAAAAGAAGTGAGCGATATGCACTGTACATTTCATATGCAAGGCAGGTTCATTGATCAATCCCCAGTGATCGAGTTTTTGGAGAGTTCATTAACGGCTGAGCAATCAATTGAAATTCTTGAATGTAAAGAGGATGAAATATTTTTTAAGATGGATATTAACTTTTAGAGAAGTATACAGCAAGAATTGACTTGCAGAAAACAAGGAAGTGATAGCATGTTTGTCGATCAAACGAAAGTCTATGTAAAAGGCGGAGACGGTGGTAACGGGATAGTTGCTTATCGTCGTGAGAAATTCATACCTAAAGGCGGACCAGCTGGTGGAGATGGCGGTAATGGAGCCAATGTCGTATTTGAAGTGGAAGAGGGCTTGCGTACATTAATGGATTTCCGTTACCAACGTCACTTTAAGGCACCTCGTGGAGAACATGGCATGTCCAAAAACATGCATGGTGCGGCTGCAAAAGATATGGTCATCAAGGTTCCACCTGGCACCGTTGTCATCGATGATAAAACGAAGGAAGTCATTGCTGATTTAGTTGAGCATGGACAACGCGCCGTTATCGCCAAAGGTGGCCGCGGAGGCCGGGGGAATTCCCGTTTTGCCACGCCTGCCAATCCTGCACCTGAAATCGCGGAGAATGGCGAACCCGGCCAAGAACGCGATATCGTCATGGAATTAAAACTGTTGGCTGATGTCGGTTTGGTTGGTTTCCCAAGTGTAGGGAAATCCACTTTGCTTTCTGTCGTATCCGCAGCAAGGCCTAAAATTGCCGAATATCATTTTACAACGATCGTACCTAACCTCGGAATGGTGGAAACGGAAGATCACCGCAGCTTCGTCATGGCCGATTTACCTGGTCTGATCGAAGGCGCTTCAGAAGGAGTGGGACTTGGACATCAATTCCTGCGCCATATTGAAAGAACGAGGGTAATCGTTCATGTAATCGATATGTCGGGTCTTGAAGGCCGGGATCCATATGAAGACTACCAAACAATCAATAAAGAATTGGAAGAGTATAACCTGCGCTTGACTGAACGTCCGCAAATCATTGTAGCAAGTAAAATGGATATGCCGGACTCGGAAGATAACTTAGCTGCTTTCAAAGAAAAGCTGGAAGAAGACTATCCTGTCTTCCCGATTTCTGCCGTGACGCGTGAAGGGATTCGTGAGCTTCTTTATGCAATTGCTGATAAAATCGAAGAGACCCCTGAGTTCCCTCTTGAACATGAAGAAGAGAATACTGGAATCCACCGGGTTCTATATAAACATACATCACAGTCGGATGAATTTAACATTGAACGCGAACCCGATGGCAGCTTTGCCGTATCAGGATTCAAGATCGAGCGTCTATTCAAAATGACTGACTTCACCCGTGAAGAGTCCATACGTCGTTTCGCCAGACAGCTTCGTTCATTCGGAGTCGACGAAGGCCTTCGCCAAAAAGGTGCGACAAATGGCGATATCGTCCGTATCCTTGAATATGAATTTGAATTTGTTGATTGATTGGAGACCATGATGGCAGGCAAAAGGAGGCGTGCGGAGTTTGAATAAGTCCGATCAGAAATTTTTCCTCGTTCGAGAGGATGTCCTTCCCGAAGCGATGAAAAAAACGCTGGATGCAAAAGAAATGATTGAACGGGGAAAAGCGGAATCAGTTTGGGAAGCGGTACAGCGAGTGGACCTAAGCAGGAGTGCTTTTTACAAATACCGTGACACGGTTTTTCCGTTTCATACAGTTGTTAAGGAAAAGCTGATTACACTGTTCTTCTATCTTGAAGATCGTTCTGGTACTCTATCGGAGCTTTTACGGCTCGTCGCCTCATCCGGTTGCAACATCATGACCATCCACCAAACGATTCCTTTACAGGGACGTGCAAATGTCACCCTATCCCTGAATACGGGTGGGATGACGATGGATATTAATGAACTGCTCACTAAACTGCGTAAAATGGAGTTCGTCGAAAAAGTCGAAATCATTGGTAACGGCGCATGAAAACAGCCTGTACATGACACATGTACAGGCTGTCAGTTTGTAGACAAAAGGTTACCCAAACCTTTTCCAACTGATACTGAATAAAAAAGTTTGCCTATTCGTTTCATGCGGTGCAGACCGTAATGGATTTATGTTGGGGGCAATAGTAGCTCCGCGAAAATCCGGAAGCTTTCATTAAGATGCAATAGTAAATCTGTTCAAACAGGTGACCGTCCGCGGAAAGCGAGTGCCTGGGGCGAAAATCAACGGTCAACGTTTAAAAACATAAAATAGCCTGAAGACAAACTCATTTATTATCGGGTTTATCTTCAGGCTGTTTTCATTTGTAAGAGGAAATTAACGATTAACTATTGTAAAAAATCAGAAAATGGCATAACATAAACAATAGATTTTCCGTGAAAAGGAGTTTATAATATGACAGCGAAAATTGCATTTCTTGGACCAAAAGCAACGTTCACGGATTTAGCTGTATCGCGACTATTTCCTAATGATATAAAAATACCGATGAACACGATTCCGGACTGCCTTGATGCTGTTCGGGACGGGGAAGTGAATCATGCGCTCGTGCCGATCGAGAATGCTTTAGAGGGTTCGGTAAATATAACGATGGATTACTTAGTCCATGAAGTCACATTGCCGATGAAAGGCGAAGTGACTATTCCAATCCAACAGCATTATATGGTGCACCCGGATCATGCATATCCTGGTTTCAAACCTGACATGGTTTATTCGCATTCCCATGCCATCGCTCAATGCCGCAAATTCCTACATAATGAGCTAAGGGGCATTCCGTACGAGTATGTCACATCCACTGCAGCCGCTGCGAAGATGGTGATGGAGAATCCCGATATCAATATTGCGGCGATTGCGAATGATATGGCTGCGGAGGAGTACGGTTTGACGATTGTCAAACAAAATATTCACGATTATGAACATAATCACACCAAGTTTATCGTCGTATCCAACAGTGAAGTCGACTATGAAGGGCATTTGACCGTTGAAGGGGATAAGAAAACGACCTTGATGATTCAGCTGCCTGCCGACCACTCAGGGCAGCTGCACCAAGTACTTTCCGCTTTTTCCTGGAGGAAACTTAACCTTTCCAAGATTGAATCAAGACCCATGAAAACAGGATTAGGCAATTACTTCTTCATCATCGACATCGAAATGTCCCTTGACGATGTCCTGATCCCAGGAGCGATCTCTGAGCTCGAGGCCTTAGGATGTACGGTATCGATCATGGGAAGCTATACATGCTTTAAAGTCCAAACTGGTGTACCGCAACGATGAATGTTTAAAGCTGAGTACAATGAATAAGAAGGGTGCCCCGGGATTATTTCCGGGGCATTTTTTGTGTTCGTTAAGATTTGTATTTCCCTTGTGTACAAGTTCCTAAAATGGTGGGCTGTCATTTGATGAAATATATAGCAATAGGCAGGTTTATTGGATTTTGGGAAGATGGCGAAGTTTTTCATGATAAAAAGTGCCTATGATTCTGGATGGAAAACAAACACCGATTGTGCTGAAAGCAAATACAATAAGTAAATCTCGGTGGGTCACATGTGGAACTGGCAATACATATTTTGAAAACTAATTAAGTGGATGCACCTTTTTAATCAAAAATGCAGAGAGAGGGTGGTGGTCAGCAGAGATGGATAATCAATTCAAAGAAACTTTCGGTTCTTGGATTCAAGCGATAGGAACTGTCATTTCTGCTGTTGCTGGTACACCCTCCCATGTCTTGGACGAAGAATTTCGTAATAACTTGGATTTGATTGGAAATGAACTTCAAGCAACAGGAAATGCCTTATTGGCCGACGCGGAAGAAACCTGGTCCCTGGATAAATTCGGGAATATAATACAGGCAATCGGAAATTCGACTGTTATCTTAGGCCTAGTCATTGATTTTGATGAAATAACGAAACAGGAATTAATCATCAAAGGCAATCTGATTCAAGCGTTGGGAGGAGGAACCGCTTTGGCGGGGGCATACGAAAATCCGGATGAACCGGAACAGGCCTTCAATGCTACGGGAAATTTGTTGCAGGCGATTGGGAATTCGATGCAAGCGATGGGTGGAATTGCCGAACTTAAAAATAGCATTCTAGAAAAAGACCAAGATAAGGATCAAGAACAAGAAGAACAAGATAAGGAGCAGGAACAGCAAAAATATCAATATCCTAATTTGGAAGAGAAGCCATCTGATGGAGAATTAATCCAAGTGATGGGGGGATGGGTACAGGCGGTCGGTTCCGTCATTAGCCTTATAGGGCAGTTGAGAAGTAACGAAGATGAAAACTCCGGGAATGGAAGCTCAAATGAAAGCAATTCCAATGATGAGTGAGCATGAGAGTCCATAAAAAAAATCCTCAAAAGCCCTATCTTTTGAGGATTTTTCGTTCATTCAATCGACTAAAATGCCGGCATCCCTCAAAGCGCACTCCGCTTCGTCGAGCAGTTCTTCAGATGATGCGCTCAGTGTATGGAGATGGATGCCGCTCGTTAGTTCCGATAAAAACGATGCATTCGTTGCCGTCACCCTTGAAAGGAATTGCTGGACCTCCTTACGGCTGCTGACCATGATGGAAGCGGTCAGGTCGCCGTATACGGGGTGCTCGATTTTGACATCTTTCACCGTGATGCCGATATCCACTAGTAAATATAGTTCTTCTTGGGTCCGGGAAGGATCGTGCTGGCAAGCAATGATCCTTTCCGGCTTCTGCGTGCTCCCTGTTTGCATGTACAGATAGCCTTGGCTTGTGGCAATGATAGGTTCATTCCGCGCTTTCAGGAGGGTTATGTCACCAACGATAACCTGCCGGCTTACATTCGTTATTTGCGAAAGCTCGCTGCCCGTTACAGGCTCCGTGCTTGTTTGCAATAAATGTAAGAGTTTCGTCCGTCTTTCTTCCCCAAGTAATTTCTTTCTTTCCATAAACATTCACCTCTTTAATTACAAACATTCTAACACAGTTTGGAGGGTTTTATCGAATGGAAGCTATTCCTTCGATGCAGTCCGCCAACTTGTGAATGTCGTCGGCCGTCGTGTTTTTGCCAAAGGAAAAGCGGACGAATTGATGGGCTTCATCTTCGCTTTTTCCAATGGCCATCATCGTTTTTGAAGGATCCTGTTTACCGATTTGGCAGGCGCTTCCCGTCGAAACGGCGAATCCTTTCTGGTTTAATTCCAGCATGATGTACTGTCCTTGCAATCCAGCGAAGGTCAGCGCCAATATGTGAGGCAATTGCTCGTATTTTGCTTCGATGATTTGAAAATTGATTTTCCTTTCCGTCAGCCGTTGAATCAATTGCGTCCTAAGTGCGGAGATCCGTTTTCGTTCATCTTCCATGATGTCGCCCAATTTCTTAGCAGCGGTCACGAAGGAAGCTATCCCGGGGACGTCCACTGTTCCTGGTCTGAAACCATATTCATGAGTGATATTCGGTACCGAAGCCTTCAACTGATGGATGGCCGGGAAAATGACGGCCCCAGTCCCTTTTGGACCATAAACTTTATGACTGGAAACGGATAGTCCATCACATGAGGCGGCTATCTTGCCAAGCGGTAATTTAGCAAATGATTGGACGCAATCCACATGAAAAAAAGCCTGGTGTTTTCGAACGATTTCACTTATTTGCTCAATGGGTTGAATGACCCCGATTTCCGAATTCACATGTTGGACAATGACTAAGCATGTTCTCTCCGACATGCATTCCTGCAGATGTTCAATATCAACACGGCCATCTTTCAAATGCCGTAAATAAGTAACCTCGAAGCCATCTTGTTCAAGCTTTTCGACGAAGTTGGCAAGAGATGCATGTTCAGTCCGGCTTACAATCAAGTGGTTCTGCCAGGATGGTTTCGAAGCGATGAAAGTATCTATCGCAAGCATGTTGCTTTCTGATCCGCCGCTCGTAAAGATGATTCCTTCCTTTTTTATGTTCAGCATTTCTGCGAGTTGCTGCCGTGACATATCCAATAAACGTGCCGCTTCAGAGCCAATATCATGCAAACTGCTCGCATTCCCGAAAAACTTCCGGGATGCTTGGCTGAATACGTCAAGAGCCTCCTCATCAATCGGAGTTGTAGCGGCGTAATCCAAATAAATCAAGAAATCACTTCCATCCTTTAAACTTAAAAAACTCTTGATAATAGTTTAATAATATGTAAATATAGTTGTCAAGACACCTGTCATAAACAGGAGGAATGAAATAATGGTAAAAGCGGATATCATCGTGATAGGCAGTGGGATTGCTGCCTTGAAAACGGCATTGGAAGCAAGTGAACATAAGCATGTGATACTCATCACAAAATCAAATATCCGTCATGGTAATTCTTATTTAGCCCAGGGCGGGATTGCTGCTGCAATATCTGATCGTGATCGAATATCCTTTCATAAAAAAGATACGCTGGCGGCTGGTCAGCGATATAACAAGGTGAAGGCAGTGGAAAAACTCGTTGAAGAGGCACCTTCGGTTATAGCTGAACTTATTGCTTCGGGTATGCGATTTGACCAAGATGATGACGGAATTTTATTGCTCGGCATGGAGGGGGCCCACAGTGAACGAAGAATCCTCCATAGTCACGGGGATGCTACCGGAAAGTACATGATGGAACATCTTATAGGCTGCTTGAAAAAATCATCGGTTACTGTGATGGAGAAGGTTGCTGCAGTGGAGTTGATCATCGGGAAAGATGATTCTTGCATAGGCGTCAAAACACTTGATAAGGCAGGGGAACTTGTTGCCTATCACGCGGAACGGACGGTTTTGGCAACAGGCGGCTGTGGTTCCCTATACCATTTCACTTCAAATTCACAAACGGTTTCAGGTGATGGGATCGCACTTGCATTCAAGGCCGGTGCAAAAGTGCGTGACATGGAATTCATCCAATTCCATCCGACCCTGCTTTTTGTGAATGGCAAAGTGAAAGGGCTGGTTTCAGAAGCGGTTCGCGGGGATGGTGCTAGATTAGTGACGGAAATGGGAAAGCCGATCATGGAGGATGTCCATAGCTTGAAGGATCTAGCACCAAGGCATATTGTTGCACAGACGATTTTTTCTTATTTGCAGCGCGGTGAAAAGGTATTTTTGGATATTTCGATGATCAAGGATTTTAAAAATCGTTTTCCGACAGTGAGCTCATTATGTGAAAAAAGCGGGCTGGATCTTCAATTGGGGAAAATCCCGGTTGCACCTGGAAACCATTTTCTAATGGGAGGGATTGATGTGGATGAATCGGGGCAAACCTCTGTACCCTCTTTGTATGCAGTTGGTGAAGTGGCATGCACTGGTGTACATGGTGCAAACCGATTGGCAAGCAACTCCCTTCTCGAAGGATTGGTTTTTGGAAATACGCTTGGCCGTTTCCTTGCTAAAGTGCCGGCAAGGTCGATACCGCAAGAAAAAGAGCAGACCAAAAGTTCCAGTCAAATTTCCTTTCTACCTGAACTCACGACATTGCAGGAAAAATTAATGAACGAAGCGGGAATCGTTCGAAATGAAGCGGGTTTAACCCGACTGAAGGATTATCTTGAGACATTTAATATCGAAAAATTGCTGCAAATGGAAGTGACGGCATTACCGATACAGGAAATAACGAAAATCAATGCCATCATCGTGGCGTGGCTGATTGCCGAATCCGCATTGACCAGAACGGAAAGCAGGGGCGGTCATTTCCGCAGTGACTATCCTAACGAAGATGACACCCAATGGCTTGAAAATTCGGTTATCCTTGCTTGCACGGATGTAAAAAACCGAGTGAAAGGGAGACGACTATATGAATATATTGAAGCTTAAGCAGATGCTGCAACAATTTTTAATGGAAGATATAGGGGAATGCGATGTAACGAGCGATACGATTTTTGATCAAGGTGAACAAGGTACTTTGACATTCATCGCAAAAGAAGGCGGCGTCTTCAGTGGAGGGGACGTCATCAAGACGGGATTTGCATTGCTGGATGAGCAAATCGAGGTTTTCCTTTTTGTTCAAGATGGCGAAGTTTTCGAAGAAGGACAGCAGCTTGCAAAAATGACCGGCGATATGGCCTCCCTTTTAAAAGGGGAACGGGTCGTTTTGAATTTGGTGCAGCGTATGTCCGGAATTGCGACACAGGCCCATAAAGCTGCCATGATATTAGCGGGGACGAAGACGAGAGCTTGTGATACGAGGAAAACCACACCGGGCCTGCGGATGCTTGAAAAATATGCGGTCCGTTCCGGCGGGGCATTCAATCACCGATATGGTCTGTATGATGCAGTCATGATAAAGGACAACCATATTTCTTTCGCTGGGTCCATAACGAAAGCGGTTCAAACGGTAAAATCCAAACTGGGACATACCACTAAGGTGGAAGTGGAAACGGAATCACCACAGCAGGTGCTTGAAGCAGTGGAAGCCGGTGCAGATATCATCATGTTCGATAACCGGAGCCCCGAAGAAATCAAGCAACTGATCAAATTGGTTCCCGCCCACATCATTACTGAAGCTTCTGGAGGAATCCATTTAGACAATCTAGCCTCATATCGGGAAACAGGGGTAGATTATATTTCGTTGGGCAGCTTGACGCACAGTGTCAGGGCACTTGATATCAGCGCAAAGGTCAAAGAGCAGGAGGGGATATTGAAATGAACATATTGGAGATGGCTAAAACAGCAGGAAATACATTGCCTGAAAAGTATAAAACGATGACAAAGGTAGAGATGGAGAATCGGGTCCATGACATCAAGAAACGACTGGGGAACCGTCTTTATATCCCAGGTCATCATTATCAACGGGAGGAAGTCATTCAATTTTCGGATTCAACGGGGGATTCACTTCAATTGGCCCAGCTTTCCGCGCAAAATCGTGAAGCGGATTATATCGTGTTTTGCGGCGTGCATTTCATGGCTGAAACAGCGGATATTTTGACGGAAGAAGGGCAGACGGTTATCCTTCCTGATATGCGTGCAGGCTGCTCCATGGCGGATATGGCCGATATTGAACAAACGGAACGGGCGTGGACAAAGCTTCAGGATCTTTTTGGCGATACGATCCTTCCGCTAACTTATGTGAATTCAACTGCGGCCATCAAAGCTTTTGTAGGGAAGAATGGCGGGGCGACGGTGACGTCTTCCAATGCACAAGGGATGGTCTCGTGGGCCCTCTCGCAAAAAGAAAGAATCCTTTTTCTTCCCGATCAGCATCTTGGGAGGAATACCGCCTTTGACCTTGGAATCCCATTGAATGAAATGGCTGTCTGGGATCCGCATAAGGATGAATTGATCTATGAAGGGGAACTGGAAGATCTGAAGGTACTTCTTTGGAAAGGACATTGTTCAGTCCATGAAAATTTCACTACGGCGAATATTGAAACGCTTAGAGCGGAGCAGCCTGAAATGAATATCATCGTTCATCCCGAATGCCGCCGTGAGGTAGTCGCCCTGTCAGATTATGCGGGTTCGACATCGTACATCATAAATATGATTGAAAAAGCCGAACCAGGTAGTTCTTGGGCAATCGGCACGGAAATGAACCTTGTCAAGCGTCTTATCGCCAATAATCCTGACAAGAACATCATCTCATTAAATCCGAATATGTGTCCATGTCTTACAATGAACCGGATTGATCTGCCTCACCTGCTATGGGCGCTTGAATCCATTGAAGAAGGTATGATCATCAATCCGATAAAAGTGGAGAAGAACATTGCGGATAATGCCATCCTAGCATTAAACAGAATGCTGGAGCGCGTTTGAGTCAGTGTAAAAGACTTTGAATCATAAGAAATAGAGGGGTGGAACACCCGTTCGGTCAGTCGGCCTAATGAGGATTGAATGGTCTTATCCCGAATGCAATTTTATCATGGGATCATTGCCATGATTTAAAACAAGACCGAGTAATCCACGTGTATTGTTACTGTTTTAGCTGAAACTCACAGGTTTGCGACACTCCTGCCGAATAACTGGATAGCCGAGACACTTGCGTCGAGGAGACTTGGCAGACAGTCGGCGGAAAGGGAGCGGATTTCTGAAATCAAATATAATTTTCACCATAAAAAAGTAGACAAACTCGCTTTTCTTCGAATTTGTCTTCAGTCTAAAAAGGGGGATAAACTCCCCCTTTTTTTATGTTTTGAAACAAGTAGAACTTTTAAAGGCTATTCGCTTTAAAAGTATTGCCTTCATTCATATCACCGGATTTAAATCCTTTATTGAACCACCGTTTTCTCTGTTCGGATGTACCGTGCGTGAAGCTGTCTGGAACCACGTACCCCTGTGCCTTTTTTTGGATACGGTCATCTCCCACACCACTTGCTGCATTCAAGGCTTCCTCAAGATCGCCTTCTTCAAGCAAATTCTCTCCTTGGACATGATGTGCCCAAACTCCAGCCAAATAATCGGCCTGTAATTCAAGACGGACAGAATACCTATTATATTCAGTCTCGCTGACCTTTGACCGATCGGGCATTTCCTTTTCCGTTGTCCCTAAAAGTGTCTGAACATGATGTCCGACCTCGTGGGCAATGACATAGGCCATGGCGAAATCCCCGGGTGCCTGGAATTCTTGCTTCAACTCTTGATAAAAGCTGAGATCAATATACAGTTTCATGTCACCAGGACAATAAAATGGCCCTACCGAAGAAGCTGCCATCCCGCATGCCGATTCGACACTGCCTGAATACATGACAAGGGTAGGTTCCCTATATTCCAGTCCATTTTTACGGAATTCTTTTGTCCAGACCTGTTCCGTTTCTGCAAGGACGACAGATACGAACTGCGCAAGCTCCTTCTCTTCATTCGTTTCGACATAAGAGCTGCCATTGTTCGGTTCAGTAGAATTCAAGCTGCCCAGCAAATCACTTGGATTACCGCCAAGGAGAGTCACGATCAAGACAATTACCAATCCGACCCCTCCGCCGATTCCTGCCATGCTTTTTCCGGTCATCCCTCTTTTGTCCTCAACATTCGAGCTGCCCTGTCTACCTTTCCATTTCATTATTATTCCCCCCAGGAATGTAAGATAAGTACCTGAAGACAAAGCCTTAGGCCATTTACTTTCTTATACCCGTATTTCCCTAAGTTTAGACAGAAGCTTGAATGAAGCATTTCAGAACATAACTAAAAAACCATTGCCTCCTGAATGCAATGGAATCTCCTTTTTTAAGATGTCATATCATTTATTACTTCTCCAAAAAAGTAGCTCCCATGTCCCTAAATCATTGAACCAATCATAAAAGTCATTTTTCACGCATAAGTTTTCATGATAAAAATAATAGCATTTCACCCAATGCTTCATAGAATATATGGACATATGCACAGGAGGGGTTAACAGCGTGAAAATTCATATAGTCCAAAAAGGCGATACACTTTGGAAACTCGCCAAAAAATACGGCGTCAGTTTTGAAGAACTTAAAAAAGTTAACGCGCAATTGAGCAACCCGGACATGATGATGCCCGGAATGAAAATTAAAATTCCAGGGACATCCGGAGCTGTAATAAAAGAAACGGGTAAACCAAACGTGAATATTCAGCCGGGAATGAAAGAATCCCAAATTCAACCGTATCAGGCTCAGCCAGCACCTATGAAAGAGCAGCAAATCATGCAAAAACCGGCTGTAAAAGAACAGCCAAAATTTCAACAGCCCGTAAAAGAGCAGCCAAAATTTCAACAACCGGTGAAAGAACAGCCAAAATTTCAACAGCCCGTAAAAGAGCAGCCAAAATTTCAACAACCGGTGAAAGAACAGCCAAAATTTCAACAGCCCGTAAAAGAGCAGCCAAAATTTCAACAGCCTGTTAAAGAACAACCAATCATTCAAAAACCAAAAAAAGAGCAGCAAATCATTCAGCCAAAGCCTATCATTAAAGAAAAGCAAAAAGTCGTTCCAAAAGAAATGCCGGTGCCTATGCCGGTAATTCCGGAAATCGATGTCAATAATTATTATATGGTCAACATGACCAATATGAGTGTGCAAAAGCCTCCTGCACCACCGCCTTTACCAAAGAAAAAAGAAGAGCCTGCAGTCACTAAAAAGAAGAAGAAAAAGCCAGCTGTACAGTCAGCTCAGGATGAGCCGGTGGATGATTGTATTCCAGTAACGCCAATCTTGCCTGGAAGCGGCTATTGCATTCAACCGCCACCGTGGGCGCATATGCAAATGCAAGGCATGCAAGCCCCATACCAAGGCGTTCAAGGGTATCAGGCGGCTCCGGAAATGCATGGTTATCAAATGATGGAAGAGAGCTCTGATATTTGGGGAGAATCTCCTGACATGGAAATGATGGATCATGGATTTGTCCAAGGGGCGAGCATGAATGCACCAAGCCAGCAATATTATCCATATCAAGCCTCCGCACCGGTTCCGCACCATTATTATGGAGGGATGAATCAACAACCTCAAGCAGGTCCATATATGCAACAAGATTATGAGTCACCAGGCGAGTCATCTTCCTACAATCAAAACTTCCCTCAGTTTTCACAGACTGCCGGTGAGGAAGAGGAAGATTGCGGTTGTAATAAGGGGCTACTTGGAACTTATGGCCCGGAAGTGAAGGGACAGTATCAAGGGAACCAAGGGATGGATGCCAATGCACAGGATTATCACCAATATCAATCCGTTCAATCACAGCAACAGGCTCCATACCCAGGGATGTCACCTAACGATTCTCAGATGGGAATGGATATGCAATATCAATTTGATGATGAGTCAGAAGAATCGGAAGGATTCTTGATGATGGGCGGCCAAAACGGAGGCCAGCCAGGCATGATGATGGGCGGCCAAAACGGAGGCCAGCCGGACATGTTGATGGGCGGTCAAAACGGAGGCCAGCCGGACATGATGATGGGCGGCCAAAACGGAGGTCAGCCACCAGGCATGATGATGGGCGGTCAAAACGGTGGCCAGCCAGGCATGATGATGGGCGGCCAAAACGGAGGTCCAGGCATGATGATGGGCGGCCAAAACGGAGGTCAGCCACCAGGCATGATGATGGGTGGCCAAAACGGAGGTCCAGGCATGATGATGGGTGGCCAAAACGGAGGTCCAGGCATGATGATGGGCGGCCAAAACGGAGGTCCAGGCATGATGATGGGTGGCCAAAACGGAGGTCAGCCACCAGGCATGATGATGGGCGATCAAAACGGAGGTCCAGGCATGATGATGGGCGGCCAAAACGGAGGTCAGCCACCGGGCATGATGATGGGCGGCCAAAACGGAGGCCAGCCAGGCATGATGATGGGCGGTCAAAACGGAGGCCAGCCACCAGGCATGATGATGGGCGGCCAAAACGGAGGTCAGCCACCGGGCATGATGATGGGCGGCCAAAACGGAGGTCAGCCACCGGGCATGATGATGGGCGGCCAAAACGGAGGCCAGCCAGGCATGATGATGGGCGGTCAAAACGGAGGTCAGCCACCAGGCATGATGATGGGCAGCCAAAACGGAGGTCAGCCACCAGGCATGATGATGGGCGGCCAAAACGGAGGTCAGCCACCAGGCATGATGATGGGCGGCCAAAACGGAGGTCAGCCACCAGGCATGATGATGGGCGGCCAAAACGGAGGTCAGCCACCAGGCATGATGATGGGCGATCAAAACGGAGGTCCAGGCATGATGATGGGCGGCCAAAACGGAGGTCAGCCACCGGGCATGATGATGGGCGGTCAAAACGGAGGTCAGCCGGACATGTTGATGGGCGGTCAAAACGGAGGCCAGCCCGGCATAAAGGAAATGCAAATAGGAGGTCCTCCAGGGATGATGGGCGATCAAAACGGTGGTCAGCCAGGTATGATGGGCGGCCAAAACGGAGGTCAACCAGGAATGATGGGCGGCCAAAATGGAGGCCAGCCGTGGATGATGGGCGGCCAAAACGGAGGTCAACCAGGAATGATGGGTGGTCAAAACGGAGGTCAGCCGGGAATGATGGGTGGCCAAAATGGAGGCCAGCCAGGCATGATGATGGGCGGCCAAAACGGAGGTCAACCAGGAATGATGCCGGGACAATTTGGCGGTCAGCCGGACATGATGCGCGGACAGCTTGGGGGGCAACCTGAAGCTATGTTACCTGGACAAATGGGAGGCCAGCCAGGCCAATTCGGGGGCGTGCGTGCACCTGAAACATTTGGGATACCGACATATGTAGATGAAAGCGATGACTACTAATCATCAAGGAGACAGTGTTTTTAACACTCGTCTCCTCTCTTATTTAAATCGTAAGCCAAAGAATGTCCACCATATCCAAAGCAGTGTCTATTTAATAACTTTTGAAAAAGGTCATTCAATGATCCTTAAAGGGTTTGACAGTTTTGAAAAATGGGATCGACAAAGAGAATTGACTTCTTTATTAAAACAAAAGGGATTTCATCAAACGTATTATATTCATCAGAATTTAATGCCCTTTCAATTTAAAGGGAAGTGGTATGGCAGTATGGACTATTTTCCGCCGAACAAGAAAAAATTCAGGTTTTCCAATGATAAGGACCGCTTAGAAGGCATTCAGTTACTGGAAAGCTTCCATGATGTGTCGGAAAATCTCTCCATTAACGCGCCTGTGTTCAATCAATCAAAAAAGTGGAAAGAACGCTTATCACTATTTAAAAAGAACTTTTCTTATGTTCGCCAATATGTTTCCGAAGATATTATCAAGGAATGGATTAGATGGGGGGAATGGTCGCTAGAGGGGTTTGATAAATATCAGTCTTTATGGGATAAGGAAAAGAAAGTCATCATTCATGGTGATTGTGCCCACCATAATTTCTTGCGGAGAGCGGACGGCACTTTGACTTTAATCGATTTTGACTTAATGGCAAATGCCCCGAGGTGCATTGATTATTTACAGTACGCAAATCGAATTTCGCCACATCTGGAAGACGCGGCCAACGAGCTGTGGGAAGTGCCGCAATTGCAAAGGTATCAGTCAGACCTGGCCTTTTTATATGCTTTAACTTACCCTACCGATATCTTCCGTGAATGGAATCGTCTTAATAAAAGTTCTTCCCAGCTTCATTCGGTCTGGAAAATGACAGTGGAAGGTTTTTCGGAGCGGATGGAGATGAATGAAAAATTGGCGAAAAGGATTTCTTCCCTTAATAGGAATTAAAATGGGTTTTTGGCCGTATCTTACAGAGTACATTTCCCATTCGACACCCATGCTAATTATGAGCGGAATATAGCTCATTCTATTGCAATGGGAGGGTTATTGGTGCAGAAAATAAAATGGGCACAGCCGCTTTATACGGTATTGGCCGCCGTCAGTTTGGTTGGATGTGCTAATAATGATACAGCGGAAAATGAAAATATCACGAATGATACAGGATACCATGAAAAAGATGCATTGGTGCGAAACATCAATTATGAGAATATGGCGCATGGTTTATACAATAAAGATGATGCGTACAGTAAGAGTGACCGTAACTACCATGGACATGAAAGTAAGCCGCTAAAGGCAAAATCATCTTATTATAATTCTTATGAAGGCTCTTTAGCCGACAGAGTAAATGGTGTCGCCAATAAAGTGGAGTCGGTTAGAGATGCCAGGACAATCATCATGCAAGATGAAATGCTGGTAGCCTTGCGGCTGGACGACTATAGCCAAGCAAATGATGTTAAACAAAGAATCAAGAAGGAGATCGGACCGCTTACCAATGGCCGTACCCTATATGTAACCACCGATGAAGGTGTCTATTTCAGGACGATGACACTTGATAACAATCTTCGGGATGGAGATACGAGGGAAATGATCATTTTGGATGCCAATGACATGTTCGATAACCTTAACATCCACGAAAATCACTTAAAATAATTTGTGGGCTGACCCGACTTGGAGTCAGCTCTTTTTGATTTTTTTTCTGGTTAATAATCCTTATTTGGGTCAAACTACATAAAAAGTAAACGCCTTAAGAGGTGAGTATATTGTTTAATCAACTTAGAATCCAATTTATCTTGGCACTTTTCATATTGCCATTTTGCTTAACCGTTTTTGCGGAAGAAACCGTTCAAAAGGAAAATGATCCAATTGAAAGGAAGGTCATTCTTCAGCGTATGTATTTGGATGGCGAGTTAAGTGAAGAGAAATTGACAGAAACAATTTGGTCGATGGAGGACTTTTGGGCAAAATATGAAGGATGGCAAGTAGTCGATCAAAATGAAGAGCAGATTGTCATGAAGAAAATTGAGAATGACATATCTCCGCTGTTAAAAGCGAATGGTTACCTTGGGATGAGGGAAGATGGTACATTATCCATTTTTATCGGCAGGCCTGAGCACGCCAAGATCATTCATACATTCTACCAAATAGACGTTGGTAAACTTGAAGCATACAAGCAGGAGGAACTGCAAAAAGGGATTCCGATCATGAATAAAGACCAATATAAACAGCTCATTAAAGAATATGAGCCATATTCGTTAAACTAGGGTGGGATGGCATCCCACCCTTCAGACTGTAGACTGACTCGGGTAATGATGGAGAGTTGTCTACAGTTTTTTTGGTGTTTATCATTACGGTTGATTTCGACTGCGGGAACTCGCTTTCCGCGGGCGGTCCACCCTTTGTATTTTTGCGCCTGTCGGGTCTCCCTTGGACGCTAGTCTTGCACGCCGGTTTCAATCAACTTTGTTTTAAGCAGTGAGGTGACACCCGGAATTCCCCGTGAATAGACTTTGCCGATTATGAAATAACTTTTAATGAACAACACCCCCTTTTTATGATAAAATGAGAGGTACAGCAAAATCAGGGAGAGAATTAATTTGTATGATTATATAAAAGGCAAGGTCGATTATATTGGACCTGAATACATAGTTGTGGAAAATGGGGGGATCGGATATCAAGTGATGACGCCGAATCCTTTTATTTTTTCCGCTCAATACCAGAAAGAAATCCAAGTTTTCCTGTATCATTATGTTCGTGAGGATATGGTGGCATTATACGGATTTCAGACTCGTCAAGAAAAGGCGTTATTCACAAAATTATTGAATGTAACCGGAATCGGGCCGAAGGGTGCCCTAGCCATATTGGCATCAGGCCAGGTTGATCAGGTGGTACAGGCGATCGAAAATGAAGATGAATCATTTTTGGTTAAATTCCCGGGAGTCGGAAAGAAAACGGCACGGCAAATGATTCTCGACTTAAAAGGGAAACTGGAGAACATTATACCGGATGCGTTTCCAAGCTTGTTTAACGAAGGCGTCACGGCTGCAATCAGTCCAAATGGTTATACGGAGGAATTGGATGAAGCCATTCTTGCATTGAAGGCTCTTGGTTATTCTGAAAAGGAAGTCCAAAAGGTAGCCAAGAAATTGCAGGCTGAAGATATGACGACCGAGCAATATATTAAGAAAGCATTGCAAATGATGTTAAGATAAGGAGTGGCGCAATGGAGGAGAGAATATTCAATCAGGAAGCCGATCTGAACGAACTGTCCTTTGAACAAAGCCTGCGGCCGCAAAACTTAAAGCAATATATCGGACAGGATAAAGTGAAAGCGAATTTGAGTGTATACATCGAGGCGGCAAGGATGCGTGAAGAAACGCTCGATCATGTACTTTTATATGGACCGCCTGGTCTTGGCAAGACGACGCTTGCCGTCATCATCGCCAACGAAATGGGTGTGAATATCCGCACGACTTCCGGTCCCGCCATTGAGCGGCCGGGAGATCTGGCGGCCATTTTGAGTGCACTTGAACCAGGTGATGTATTGTTCATTGATGAGATTCACCGTCTCCCTCGTGTCGTTGAGGAAGTGTTATATCCGGCTATGGAGGACTTCTGTCTGGATATTGTAGTCGGTAAGGGACCGGAAGCCCGTTCGATCCGGATCGACTTGCCGCCGTTCACCCTTGTAGGGGCCACGACACGGGCAGGCTCGCTGTCTGCACCGCTCAGGGACCGTTTTGGCGTATTGAGCCGTCTTGAATATTATACCGAAAACCATTTGACTGATATCATCATCCGTACAGCAAGAATCATGGATACGGAAATGGACGATCAAGCAGCGTCAGAGCTTGCAAGAAGGTCAAGGGGCACACCAAGAATAGCCAATCGGCTTTTACGGAGGGTCAGGGATTTCGCCCAGGTACGCGGTGATGGGACGATAACGGCGGAGCTTGCCGATTATGCGCTTGAATTAATGCAGGTCGACCGTTTAGGACTCGATCATATTGACCATAAATTACTTAAAGGGATCATTGAAAAATTCCGTGGCGGGCCCGTGGGCCTGGAAACGATTGCGGCAACGATTGGCGAAGAGGCACATACGATCGAAGATGTGTATGAACCATATTTGCTGCAAGTCGGTTTTCTTCAGCGCACCCCAAGAGGCCGGATGGCAACACAGCTTGTTTATGAGCATTTCGGCATGGAGATGCCTGAATGATGAATATACCAAAGATGGTCATGATTCTGGGTGTGATTATTTTCGTGATTGGTTTTGCGATGAAATATATCCATCTCGGCAGGCTGCCGGGAGATATTTTTCTGAAAAAGGGGAATACGACTTTTTACTTTCCTATCGTTACATCAATCATCGTCAGTATTGTGTTGTCCGCGATTTTTTATTTGATCGGCCGTTTTAAATAATGATTACAGCTTGATAGACACGTAAGGAAGTGGAACAGATGAAATTGGATATGTTTGATTTTCATTTACCGGAGGAACTGATTGCCCAAGTTCCTTTGGAGGATAGGGAAGCAAGTAGATTGATGGTACTGGACAAAGAAACCGGTAAGCTCCAGCATGATGTATTCAGCCATATCACGGAATATATCAAACCGGGAGATTGCCTGGTGTTGAATGATACAAAAGTGCTTCCGGCCCGACTTTACGGCAGTAAAGAAGGGACAGGTGCAAAGATCGAAGTATTGCTGCTTAAGCAAGAGCATGATGATGTCTGGGAAACGCTTGTGAAGCCGGCCAAACGGATTAAGGAAGGCTCGACGATCGTTTTCGGCGATGGTAAGCTGAGTGCCGTCTGTACAGGTGTACTCGAGCATGGCGGCCGTATCCTTGAATTTAAATATGATGGCATATTTTATGAAATACTGGAGAAGCTGGGCGAAATGCCGTTACCTCCATACATCAAGGAACAACTTGATGATCAGGACCGCTATCAAACCGTTTATGCGCGGGAAAGGGGATCTGCAGCGGCACCTACTGCTGGCCTGCATTTTACGGAGGATTTGCTTGAGAAACTTAAAGGGATGGGTGTCCACATCGCCTTCATCACGCTGCATGTCGGGCTTGGTACATTCCGTCCGGTAAGTGTCGACGATATTGACACCCATGAAATGCATTCGGAATTTTATCAAATGACGGAAGGCACTGCCAGATTACTGAATGACGTGAAGGAAAAAGGCGGGAAAATCATTACGGTCGGCACTACGTCCACAAGGACATTGGAAACGATTGCGTCCCGCAATGATGGGGTTTTCAAGGAAGAGAATGGCTGGACGAGCATCTTCATTTATCCTGGTTATGAGTTCAAAGGGATCGATGCGATGATAACGAACTTTCATTTGCCTAAATCGACTTTAATCATGCTTATTTCTGCACTTGCAGGCAGGGAGCATGTCCTTCATGCCTATGAAACGGCTGTGGAAGAAAAATACAGGTTCTTTAGTTTTGGAGATGCAATGTTAATTAAGTAATATAAGAGTGAGAAGCTCTTGAAGGGAGTTATTGCGTTGACTGCAATACGATATGAGTTAATCAAAACATGTAAACAGACAGGGGCACGGCTAGGCCGGGTCCATACGCCGCATGGTTCTTTTGAAACGCCGGCATTTATGCCGGTTGGAACGATGGCTACTGTCAAAACGATGTCCCCGGAAGATTTGAAACAAATGGGGGCAGGAATCATCTTGAGCAATACGTACCACCTATGGCTGCGTCCGGGGCATGAAATCATCAAGGAAGCTGGCGGATTGCATAAGTTCATGAACTGGGATCGGGCGATTTTGACCGATTCAGGCGGCTTTCAAGTCTTCAGTTTAAGCGAGTTCCGCAAAATTGAAGAAGAGGGTGTGCATTTCAGGAACCATCTGAATGGCGATAAATTATTTTTATCTCCGGAAAAAGCGATGGAAATACAAAATGCGCTTGGCTCCGATATCATGATGGCCTTTGATGAATGTCCGCCATTTCCGGCGACTGAAGAATATATGAAGAAGTCGGTTGAACGGACATCGCGCTGGGCGGAACGCTGTTTGAATGCACATGAGCGTCCAAATGACCAAGGGCTGTTCGGAATCGTTCAAGGCGGGGAGTTTGAAAATCTTCGCAAACAAAGTGCAAAAGACCTTGTCTCCCTTGACTTCCCGGGTTATGCTATTGGAGGACTATCAGTAGGGGAACCGAAGGATATCATGAACCGCGTCCTTGAGTTTACAACTCCGCTGCTTCCATCTGACAAACCGCGCTATCTTATGGGGGTCGGTTCACCGGACTCATTGATCGATGGTGCACTCCGCGGTGTTGATATGTTTGACTGTGTACTGCCGACGCGAATCGCGCGTAATGGTACGCTCATGACGAGCAATGGGCGGTTGGTTGTGAAAAATGCGAAGTATGCACGCGATTTCGGTCCAATCGATGAAAATTGCGATTGCCATGTTTGCAAGAACTATAGCCGGGCATATATCCGCCACTTGATTAAATGTGAAGAAACCTTTGGAATTCGCCTTACGACTTACCATAATCTTCATTTTCTGTTAAACTTGATGGAACAGGTCAGACAAGCTATTCGAGAAGATCGTCTTGGAGACTTTAGGGAAGAGTTTTTTGAGCAGTATGGTTTCAATGAACCAAATGCGAGAAACTTCTAATTCCATAAATATTTTAATGAACGAAAGGAGTGAATATACTTAAATGGGTTCTTTAACACAAATACTTCCGTTGATTTTAATGTTCGTATTGTTCTATTTCTTATTGATCCGTCCGCAGCAAAAACGCCAAAAGACTACGCAAAACATGCAAAGCAGTCTGAAAAAAGGTGATAAAGTTGCTACTATCGGCGGCATGCACGGAACAATCGATGCAATCGATGAACAGCGAATCGTCATTAAATCACCAGACGGTACAAAACTGACTTTTGACCGTGCAGCAATCCGTGAAATTACGGAAAGCGCACCGAATAAAGAAGCATCCCTATAAAACAAACGAAAACCGGGCCATGTGCCCGGTTTTTTGCTGTCTTATTTTAATCGGAGCGTGAGTCGGAACTCATGTTGACCCCAAGAACGCCACCCATCATGGCCGTAATCACAAAACAGCCATAGTATATCCATTGCTTGATGGTGAAAAGGGCATCGTGACCTAAATATTGAAAAAGGAACACGACCAACAGATAAAGCAGCCCAGTGCTTCCGCCCAAGAATAGTCCTTGCTTTTTCCCTTTGCCTCCTGATATGAATCCACCAATGAACAGCGATAAAAAGGACACGATCATGACCACGTATGTCAGGGATGATTCCGCCAATGAAGTAAAGCGAAGAAGGATGGAAACGATTAAACTAGCAATCATCGCTATGGCAAAGATGGAGCCTACGCCATAAATTACGGCGACACTCATTTTTTTAGTTTCGATGGGTATTCCTCCTTTTTAAAAGGCTGATACGTATAGCCTGTTTATGTGTTTGTACAAGCATATTCCCGATATCGAACCTTTAGACCAGGTTTAAGAAGCTTCACGTAAAATTAGAAAAGATTATGGAGTAATTTTTCAATTCCCAAGCCATGCTATGGATGAAGGAAGTGTTGTTGAAGTGGATATCTATCTAGGGATTATATTTCGAACGACGGTAATCTATCTGGTCATCTGGTTCCTTTTTCGAATGATGGGTAAGCGGGAAGTTGGGGAACTGAGCGTTCTTGATTTAGTGGTATCCATCATGATAGGGGACATTGCTGTGCTATCCTTTGAAGATTTGGAAAAACCGTTCATCCGACAGACTATCCCGATGTTTGTCCTCGCGATCCTCCAAATCACATTGGCATTTGCTTCATTGAAAAGTGTCAAATTACGCAATTTCATGGACGGTAAGCCCCAGATCATCATTAATCAGGGGAAAATAGATGAAAAAGCGATGCGCAGACAACGATATAATTTTGATGACTTATTGACGCAACTTCGTGAACAAGGAATTATTGATATAAACGAAGTGCAATTTGCAATCCTTGAAACTTCAGGAAAGCTCTCAGTGATTAAAAAAAGCGACGAAGAAGGGTCGGAAAATCAGGTGCCATTCCCGCTGATTGTCGACGGAGAGATACAAGAAAAAAATCTTGATAAAATTGGGAAAAACCATGTTTGGCTTCTGAATCAGTTAAAAGAACAGGGAGAAACGAAGGTTAAAGAGATTTCGATTTGCGGGTACATAGATGGCCAAATTTACATCGATAAAAATGAAACGAAGAAATGAACCAAAGCCTATGAATGCTTCGGTTCATTTTATTTCCAAGCCAATTTTGACAAAAAGCCGCCAACTACAGGAATCCTGATCAGATCGGCCTTTTTTATGCTGCCGGTCATGAGCAGGAAAAAAGTGAACAGCAGGATAACGACGGTTACGGAAAGCAAAAGCCGTATCCCGATAGGCTGTGAGGAGAGCGGGAATTGATAAAGATAATAACCGCCCCATCCTGAAATTAAAGCAAGGACCAGGGCTGACATATAGCTTCGGAAATGAAGCGTGAAAGGGACGACCTTCAGCACGGTTGAAAAATGCAGGAAAGTAACGAGCATCGTACCGACAGCTATCCCGATTGCGGCTCCCATGATCCCGAAACTTTCCTTTGAAGCCAGAAGCCAGATCACACCGATTTTAAGGATGTTCCCAGCCAGGCTGTTGAACATTGCAGCCTTTGCAAGGTCCAGTGCCTGCAGCATGGATTGCAGCGGATATTGAAAGTAATAAAGGATGAAAAAAGGTGCCAGGAATTTAATGAAAACGGCAGCATGCGAAGATCCATACATGACTTGCAAGATCGGTTCGGCAAAGATGAACAGAATGACGATAGCTAAACAGCCTGTGATGAAGGTGATTTTCAGGGCTTGTTGAAGCCTGTGTTCAACGAGTAAAAAGTTTCCGGTCGTACGGGCTTCGCTCACTGCCGGGACAAGTGCCGTCGCCAATGATGATGTAACGAAGGAAGGAAGCATGAGTAAAGGCAGAGCATATCCAGTCAACTCCCCGTATTGACTGGTGGCTGCGGCCGCAGTGACCCCGGCAAGTGCCAAACTCTGGGCAACGACTATCGGTTCGAAAAACCACGATACCGATCCAATCATCCTGCTTCCGGTGGTAGGAAGGGCAATCCCCATCAATTCGGTGAACGTTCCTTTTCCGGATTTGACATTATTGAAGAAACCCTTTCTGAACTTAAAATGTTTCTTTATTTTAAAGCTGGTCAATAAGTAAATGAGAGAGACGAGCTCACCGATAATCGATGCAAGCATTGCCCCGGCTGCCGCATATTCGATTCCATATGGCAAAAAGGCCTTGGTCAGGACGGCTATGAAAGTGATTCTGGCCACCTGTTCGATAACTTGTGAGAAAGCGAAGGGCTTCATATTTTGCTTGCCTTGGAAATAACCGCGCAGTACGGATGAAATGGCAATGATCGGTACGATTGGGGCAATCGCCATGAGCGGCCATAACGTCCGTTCGTCCGTGAATAGGTATTCTGATAGAACCGGTGCGAAAAGCAGCATCGCAGGAGTGAAAATCATCGATAGAGTAAAGGTGCAGGCCAAAGAGACGACAAGGATTTTCTTGATTTTCCGTTCATCACCCCTGGCATTGGCTTCGGCCACATATTTCGAAATGGCGATTGGCAGGCCCAACTGGGTTATGTTCACGACGAGAAAGAGTGTCGGTAGAGCCATCATATATAAACCAACGCCTTCTTCGCCGATGAAGCGGGCGATGACAATACGGTTAATGAAACCAAGAACCCTTGTAATCAGGCTTGCGATTAATAAAATCAGCGTCCCTTTTAAAAATTTGGACATTGAACTCCCTCCCTGCCTTCTCAAAAAAGCGGTTATGCTATACAATTATCTATATGCTTGTACTTGGACAAAGCATGACAAAAGTGTTTGTTTGCGTTCTAACAAATGATAAGAAACCCTTCTAAGAAACTGCGCATTCATTTGAGAATCATTTTACTGGAGGCAAAGTGATGGCAAAAAAGAATCATCCCTATCAAAGGTATTATCTAAAGGTGCGTCCATTTTTGAAGAGTAAGCGTGAGGAATTCCAAATGGTCGGATTGAATGCCGTAACAGAGGAAGACATATGGGGAACCTTAACCAAAAATAAATGGAAACGCCCGCAGGAAAACATTCACCTTCATGAACTTGTCGCAGATATCGTGACATTTTCGAGCAACCAGTTCATGACCTTCCAAATGGTCGAAGCCTATAAATCACCAAACCTATTCGAGCCGCTTTCCGAAGAGGAACTGAAGGAGCTTTTGAAAGAATAACGCAAAGATATACTTAAATTGACAGCTGTTTGTATATGAATCATAATAGATATGGTTATGCTTTTTTTGGGAAAAGTATGGAAAGCTGTGTCTTTTTTCTCAAGAAGCATAGGGTATGCAGTTATCATTTAAACAACAAATGACGGTTTTATTAACTTCAGGAACAGGCGTATTATAGAAAGGGGCCTACTACATAATGGTAAAAAGAAGCAGGATCGTTGCGTTTTTTCTAATCGCACTTTTGATTTTCGCAGCGATGGGGACGACTTCAAAAGGAATCCTAAAGGATATCAAGCTGGGTCTTGATCTTCAAGGCGGGTTTGAAGTGTTATATGAAGTAAAACCGCTGTCTGGGGAAAAGATCACCCCGGAAGTTTTACGGGCTACAGTAAGCTCACTTGAGCGGCGTGTCAATGTGTTGGGTGTTAGCGAGCCTAACATACAAATAGAAGGGAAAGACCGGATCCGCGTACAATTGGCTGGGGTCAAAGACCAAAACAACGCTCGGGAAATCCTTTCTACACAAGCTAAATTATCCTTCCGTGATTATAACGATAAGGAAATGATGACCGGTGCCGACCTGAAAGAAGGCGGCGCGAAACAAACGTTCCAAGATAATAAACCGGTTGTCGAAGTCACATTGAAAGACGTAAATAAATTTAAGGACATCACTCAAAAAATATCCTCGATGCCAAGTCCGACTAATGTACTTGCAATCTGGCTGGATTTCGAGGAAGGAAAAGATTCCATTAAGGATACTTCTTCACAAGACAATATGATTTCAGCTCCAGCTGTCAGTGAAGTTTTCAATACGAATAAAGTGTTTATTACCGGTCAATTCAAGTTGGAAGAAGCGAAAGAGCTTGCAGCCCTACTGAATGCAGGTGCCCTGCCGGTTGATTTGAAAGAAAAGTACTCCACTTCAGTAGGTGCCCAGTTCGGTGCAGGTGCACTGCATGATACCATTTTTGCGGGAATCATCGGAATTGCACTTGTTTTCATCTTCATGCTTGTGTATTACCGCTTCCCGGGCTTCATTGCAGTCGTCACTTTAAGCATATACCTTTTCTTGACGCTTTTAGTGTTTGATTGGATGAATGCGGTCCTTACGCTGCCTGGTATTGCAGCATTGGTACTCGGGGTCGGGATGGCCGTAGACGCCAATATCATAACCTATGAGCGAATCAGGGATGAATTGAAACTTGGCAGATCGGTTAAGGCAGCTTATAAAGAAGGTACCAAGAATTCACTTGCTACAATCACGGATGCCAACTTGACGACCCTGCTGGCTGCGGCCGTACTGTTCTATTATGGAACTAGCTCGGTTAAAGGGTTTGCCACGACTTTGATCATTTCGATCTTAATGAGTTTCATTACAGCCGTTTATGGTACACGCCTCTTCATGAGCCTGTGGGTGAATAGCGGGTTCCTGGACAAACGTACAGGATGGTTTGGCGTGAAGAAGAAATACATTCACGATTTATCCGAGAAAATGGACTTAATGTCATTGCCAACACGCTTTGATAAAATCGATTTCGTGAAACATCGGAAAGTTTTTTACGGCATCTCAATCGGTGTCACCATTATCGGGATCATCTTCCTGCTCGTCTTCAGATTGAATCTTGGGATTGATTTCACGAGCGGCACCCGAATCGAGATTGCGTCCAAAGACGTCTTGACGACTCAGCAAGTCAATGCCGAAATGCAAAAGGTCGGTATCGACGAGGATGATATCAAGGATGTCAGGCTCGCTGGACAAGACAATAAAAATGCTGTCGTTCGGACAGTCGGCGTCCTAAATAAACAAGAGATTGCTGAATTGAAGGACCATTTCAAGAAAGATTACGGAGCGGAACCGAATGTCAGCACCGTATCACCGACAGTAGGAAAAGAACTTGCGAAAAATGCCATGTACGCGTTGGCGATCGCATCAATCGGAATCATATTGTATGTATCGATACGGTTTGAATGGCGAATGGCTGTACCTGCCGTGGTTGCGCTTATACATGATGCATTCTTCATCATCACGATTTTCAGCTTGCTCCGGCTCGAAGTGGATATCACCTTCATTGCTGCGGTTCTGACGATCGTCGGTTATTCGATCAATGATACGATCGTAACCTTTGACCGTATTCGTGAAAACCTGCGCTTCAGCCGTAAAATAAAAACCGTCGAAGAACTGGAGAACATTGTAAATATCAGTATCAGGCAAACGCTGACGAGATCCATTAACACGGTTCTGACCGTTCTCATTACGGTCATCGCGTTGATGATCTTCGGCAGTGAAGCTATCCGTAACTTCTCCATTGCCCTGTTTATCGGTTTAATATGCGGAGTGTATTCATCGTTACTGATCGCTTCCCAATTCTGGCTTGATTTGAAAATCAGGGAATTGAAGAAGAAAGGTCCGCTGAATACCGCAAAAGAAAAGAAACAAAGTCTTGAAGGACAAGTTTAATAGGTGAGAGGGGGCTGGCATGATGCCAGCTCTCTTTTTGTTGAACTAGCTTATTGAATAGGGAATTACAGCCAATTATGAGTTTAAAATAAAATTGAAACTGGTATATTCGTTTTGTATAATGAGTAGGTTGAGGGGTGAATAAATGTTAAAGCCAAAAACCCGGTGGAACTTGCGAACTGCCGATGAAAACAAAGTTGCTGTACTAGCTGAAGAGCTTCATATCACACCTTTGGTTGCAGCCCTGCTTGTGAATCGAGGCCTTGATACGATTGAAAGTGCCCGATCGTTTTTATTTGTAAAAAATCAAACTTTTCATGACCCATTTTTATTGAAGGATATGGATAAAGCAGTATATAGAATAAAAGAAGCGATTCAAAATGGAGAAAAAATACGTATATTCGGTGATTATGATGCGGACGGCGTGACATCGACCACAGTGATGATGACCGCGCTGACGAGATTGGGGGCCGATGTTGATTTTTATATCCCGAATCGGTTTACAGAAGGATATGGTCCGAATCCGATGGCATTCCGCCTTGCAGCCGAGCAAGGTGTGAAGGTATTGATCACCGTCGATACCGGAATTTCCGCAGTCGCTGAAGCGAAGCTTGCCGCCGAGCTAGGCATGGATTATATTTTGACCGATCACCATGAACCGGGACCGCAGCTGCCTGAGGCATTGGCGATCATCCATCCTAAACTTGAGGACAGTACCTATCCATTTAAAGACCTTGCGGGAGTAGGGGTCGCATTTAAGCTTGCACACGCCTTGCTTGGGGAATTGCCTGAGGATTTGCTTGAAATAGCGGCAATCGGCACGATAGCGGATTTAGTGCCTTTACAAGGGGAAAACCGCGTCATTGCTGCGAAAGGCATCGAGCAGTTACGATTGACTCGCCGCCCGGGACTTGTTGCGTTAATGAAAGTGGCGAATGTTCAGCAGGAAGCATTGAATGAAGAATCGATCGGCTTTGCAATGGCACCGAGGATCAATGCTGTCGGCCGCCTTGGAGATGCCGATCCCGCTGTTGATTTATTGATGTCCGCAAGTCTCGAAGAAGCAATGGAACTTGCTAATGAAATCAATGATATCAATAAAGAGCGGCAGGAAATGGTTGCAGCAATGGCTGAGGAAGCGATTGCTGAAGTCGAGGAAAACTTCCCGCCGGAGTCCAATGGCGTGCTCATCATCGGCAGGGAAGGCTGGAATGCCGGAGTTGTGGGGATTGTGGCCTCTAAACTTGTTGAACGCTTTTACCGGCCGACGATTGTATTGAGCTATGATCGGGATAAGGGATTAGCTAAAGGTTCTGCTCGGAGCATCGTTGGTTTCGATCTTTTTCAAAGTCTTTCCCAATGCCGTGAAATGCTGCCTCATTTCGGAGGACATCCTATGGCAGCTGGAATGACGTTGAAAATAGAAGATGTTCAGGAGCTTAGGGACCGCATGAACTTGATTGCGAAGGAAGAACTGAACGAAGAGGACTTCACACCAATTACAAACTTGGACGGTGCTACGACTTTAGCTGAAGTTTCCATTCAAACGATTCAGGAAATGAGCTTGCTTGCACCATTTGGGGTTACGAATCCCAAGCCGAAGATTTTGATTGATTCCGTACAACTTTCAAGTGTCCGCAAAATTGGTGCCAACCAAAATCACTTGAAGGTTCAGCTGGAAGATGGTGAAAAACACAAACTTGACGGTGTGGGCTTCGGTCTCGGTCATTTTGTCGATGAAATAGCACCGCACGCTGAAGTTTCGGTGATTGGAGAGCTCTCCATCAATGAGTGGAATAATATGAAAAAGCCCCAGATCTTTGTCCAGGATGTCTCGGTGGACCATTGGCAGTTATTCGATTACCGCGGCAAGGGACAGGCAGAGAAGTGGCTTGCCGACATTCCTGCACAAAACCGGAAGATCGTCATTTTCTCGGAAGATATTTATAGCAGATATCCATTTTTGCAAAACCATCCAGATCTCGTTCATATCGAGAATGAACTGGATGCTGAGCAGCTCGACTGCTTCGAAGGGCATTTGGTACTCATGGACATGCCGCCGTCCAGGGTATATTTGAAACGGGCGGTTGCCAAAAAGAACCCTTCCCGTATCTACGCTCACCTTTCCCATGAACAGGACCATTTCTTAAGTACGATGCCGACAAGGGATCATTTTAAATGGTTTTATGCCTTCCTTGCCAAGAAGGGTCCGCTTGATGTGAAAAGATATGGTGATGACCTGGCCAAATATCGCGGCTGGTCAAGGGATACAGTGGAATTCATTTCTAAGGTGTTTTTTGAGCTTGATTTTGTTACAATAGAAAATGGGTTAATTATGCTCACAACCAATGCGAAAAAACGCGATCTCAGTGAATCTGAATCGTATACAAGAAAGAAAGAGCAATTTGAGCTTGAACAAGAGCTTGTTTATTCTTCCTATCAGCAATTATTCGATTGGTTCAATCATTATTTAGTTCATGAGGCAACAGACCTTGAGGAGGAAACAAAGCAATGGATTTAAAGCAATATGTAACAATTGTGCAAGACTGGCCAAAACCGGGTATCGTCTTCAAAGATATTACAACATTAATGGATAACGGCGCAGCTTATAAATACGCAACAGACCAAATCGTCGAGTATGCTCGCGATAAAAATATCGACTTGGTGGTCGGGCCGGAAGCACGCGGATTCATTATCGGATGTCCAGTCGCATACTCATTGGAAGTGGGCTTTGCGCCAGTGAGAAAAGAAGGAAAACTTCCACGTGAAACGATAAAAGTCGAATATGGACTGGAATATGGCAAGGATGTATTGACAATCCATAAAGATGCCATTAAACCTGGACAGCGTGTCCTGATTACGGACGATTTATTAGCTACCGGGGGAACAATCGAAGCGACGATCAAATTGGTTGAACAACTTGGCGGAATTGTAGCAGGGATTGCCTTCCTTATTGAATTGACTGACTTGGATGGAAAAGATAAATTAGACGGCTATGATGTCTTGACATTAATGAGCTTTTAATAAACGAGAGCACTCTGACCAGGGTGCTCTCTTTCTGTTTTTCCCATTTTAGCTGGATTTTGTCGAATTTCCAGTGAAAAAATGCACTATTCTTAATAAAATACACGTTTAACTCTTTACATCCTTGCCTTTTTTTTCGATAATAGTAATAATAAAGAGTTTTTCTGCTAATAAGTTTATTTGCACTTTTATCCGTTTAAGCGGATTTATTTTTTTTCGCAAAAATTGTCACGTTTTGCAGAATGAAGTGCTACCAATCATACTCAATCCGGATCATATCCGGTGGCAGTTAAAGTGGGGTTAAGGTGATTAAATGGCTAATGATCAAATATTGACTGCCGAGCAGGTTGTAGAACGGGCCAGCTTATATCTTCAGCCGGAAGAAGCTGAATTTATCCATAGAGCGTTTAAGTATGCAGAGTATGCTCACCGAGAACAATTCCGTAAATCGGGAGAGCCGTATATTATTCATCCGATTCAAGTGGCGGGCATTCTGGCTGATCTTGAAATGGACCCTGCAACCATTGCGGCAGGTTTTTTACATGATGTAGTTGAAGACACGGAAATCACTTTGAAGGATATTGAAGAAAATTTCAGTCCTGAAGTCGCCATGCTTGTGGATGGCGTGACCAAGTTAGGGAAAATCAAGTACAAATCACAGCAGGAGCAACAGGCGGAAAACCATCGGAAAATGTTCGTGGCGATGGCCCAGGATATACGGGTCATCTTGATCAAGCTTGCGGACAGACTGCATAATATGCGGACATTGAAGCATCTGCCGCAGGAAAAGCAGAGAAGGATATCGAACGAGACGCTGGAAATCTTCGCACCGCTTGCCCATCGTCTTGGTATCAGCACGATTAAATGGGAACTGGAAGATACTGCACTAAGGTATTTGAATCCTCAGCAGTATTACCGAATCGTCAACCTGATGAAGAAAAAGCGTGCAGAACGTGAAAACTATCTGGAAGAAGTCATTGATGAAGTGCGTAAAAACGTTGAGGAAGTCAACATTAAGGCTGACCTATCCGGCAGGCCGAAACATATATACAGCATTTATCGCAAAATGGCTTTGCAGAATAAACAGTTCAGCGAAATTTATGATTTGCTTGCCGTTCGGATCGTCGTCAATAGCATAAAAGATTGCTATGCCGTTTTAGGGATCATCCATACATGCTGGAAGCCGATGCCTGGCCGATTCAAAGACTATATCGCGATGCCGAAGCCGAATATGTATCAATCGCTCCATACGACGGTGATCGGACCGAAAGGCGATCCGCTGGAAGTGCAGATCCGCACTTCCGATATGCATCGCATTGCCGAGTTCGGGGTTGCAGCGCACTGGGCTTATAAAGAGGGAAAAGATGTCGGTGAACAGCCTTCACTGGAAGAAAAATTGACATGGTTCCGGGAAATTCTTGAATTCCAGGATGATGCGACTAATGCCGAGGAATTCATGGAATCCCTTAAAATAGATCTTTTTTCTGATATGGTATTCATTTTCACTCCAAAAGGCGATGTCATCGAACTGCCATCAGGATCCAACCCGATTGATTTCGCTTACCGGATTCATTCGGAAATCGGGAACAAAACGATTGGTGCCAAAGTGAACGGGAAAATGGTACCGCTGGATTATAAACTGAAAACTGGCGATATCATAGAAATCTTAACATCGAAGCATTCATATGGTCCAAGTCAGGATTGGCTTAAACTGACGCAAACATCTCAAGCGAAAAATAAGATCCGCCAATTTTTCAAGAAGCAGCGCCGGGAAGAAAATATCGAAAAAGGCAAAGAGCTTGTTGAAAAGGAAATCAAGGATATGGAGTTCGACCTGAAGGAAATCCTGGCTGCCGAGAATATCAGGCGCGTTGCGGATAAATTCAACTTCCTGAATGAAGAGGATATGTATGCAGCAGTCGGATATAACGGAATAACAGCCCTTCAGGTAGCTAACCGCCTTACCGAAAAATGGCGTAAGCAGAAAATGGTCGAGCAAGAAGCGGATATTTCTGAAGCGGTAGCCGATCTGAAAACCTTCTCCAATACATCTAAAAAACGTGACTCGGGCGTACAGGTACCAGGGATTGATAACTTGCTTATCCGCTTATCACGCTGTTGCAACCCAGTACCAGGGGACGAAATCGTTGGTTATATAACCAAAGGCCGTGGAGTTTCAGTTCATAGGCAAGATTGCCCGAACCTGGATAGCGGGGATGCCGATCATCGCCTTGTACCGGTTGAATGGGAAAGTACGATTAACGAACGCAAGGAATACATCGTGGAAATTGAAATCAGCGGCTATGACCGTCGCGGCTTATTGAATGAAGTCCTTCAAGCCGTCAATGAAACCAAGACCAACATTTCAGCGGTCTCGGGTAAATCCGACAGGAATAAGGTGGCGACCATTCACATGTCGATTTATATTCATAACATTGCCCATTTGCAAAAGGTTGTCGACCGTATTAAACAAATTTCAGATGTTTATTCCGTTAGAAGGATCATGAACTAAGGAGTTTTTATTGCCATGCGTGTTGTTTTACAACGTTCCAAAGCGGCAAAAGTAGTTGTCGCAGACCAAATAATCGGACAAATCGACAGCGGCCTTGTCCTATTGGTTGGTGTCACTCATGGAGATACGATCGATGACGCCGCCTATTTGGCCGAAAAGATTGTCAATCTAAGAATATTTGAAGATGAAAATGAAAAGATGAACCACTCACTATTGGATGTGGGAGGTTCGATTTTATCCGTTTCACAATTCACCTTATACGGCGATTGCCGTAAAGGCCGTCGACCGAACTTCATGGACGCCGCCCGTCCTGAAGAGGCGAATGAATTATATGAAGCATTTAACGAGGAACTCCGCAAAAAAGGCGTCCATACGGAAACAGGTCAATTTGGTGCCATGATGGATGTTCAGCTTACAAATGACGGTCCCGTCACATTAATACTCGAAAGCAAGAAATGACCTGCTGCGGCAGGTTTTTTTTTGCAGAAAAGCCAGCTTCTTATACGAAGCTGGCTTTTCTGGTCCTTATTTAAAATACCGTGCCAAGCCATTATAGATGGCCGATGTGATTTTTTCTTGATACTCATTCGATGTTAATGTCAATTCTTCCACTGGATTACTTAAATAGCCTAGTTCAATGAGTGTAGCTACCCGTTTATTTTCACGGGTCACATGATAATCCCCGTATCGTGATCCGCGATTGGGCACCTGCATGGTGGAACCGATTGAATTGGCCAGTGTCGCCGCCAACGTACGCTGGTAATCATGATAGTAGTATGTGGTTATCCCGCTGGTGATCTGGTCCTTGGTGCTATCATAATGGAGGCTAATGAAAGCATCCGCGTTATGTATATGTGAAGTGCTGACCCGGGAAGGGAGTGGAACATAGGTATTTCCGCTCCTGGTCAGGATCACTTTAGCCCCTGCCGCCTGAAGTTTGTCCCTCAGCAATTCTGCCGTTCGAATCGTCAGGTTTTTCTCAAGTGTTCCACCGACCCCGATTGTACCGCTATCCCTGCCGCCATGTCCGGGATCGATCACAATCGTTTTATCCTTTAGGTATTTCTCAACGCCAGGTCGTTGGATCTGCTCCGCATTCCCTTCGATCGTCACGATCCATCCGGCCACATAAGCTGTTTTCCCGCCTTTTAGTTTAATGGAATACCAGTCGCCTTCCATACCTGATGCCGTGAACGTTTCACCTGCATTGGCCTGCTCTACAATCCCCGAGTTGCCATCCGGCTCATTTCTAAGGATCGTACCATCATGAATGATGGTAATCTTGTTTCCTTTTACATCAACCTTTTTTTCCTTCGCCGTTTGCTCAACATTCTCTTTTTCCAGGTACCAACTCACTACCCAGCCCTTTTTTGAACCAGTGAGCTGGATCTGTGTCATATTTCCCTTTGTTTGGAGCACAGCGTAAGTCTCATCCTTGTTCACCGAACCGATGACCTTGCTTTTGAGCGAGGCTTCATTCCTGACATTTAAACCCGCGGCGGTCACCCTTGCAGTAGCGCCTGCCGTGTCCTTTTTCATATCAACATGATTTTCGCTTACTTGTATGTAGGGTTCAGCTACCCAACCGCGGGTTCCTTGGAAATCAATTTCAGCCCATTCATTTTCAACCCTGTAGACGGTCACTGACGTATTTTTATTCAGCTTTCCGAGAGCGGCACTGCTTGTTGATGGATCCGAACGGACATTGAGCCGGTCCACCAAAGTTACTCCGGTTTTTACGGATTGATTCGTTCCTTTTTCCCTAGTTGAATCTTTCTTCGCTGCTTTTTCTGATGCGGAGGGAAGCGTTATGTAGTCAGCAGAGACCCAGCCTTCAATATCCGCCGTTTTGACCTTTATCCAATTCTCATTCTTTTCAATGATGTCAACAAAAGTTCCTTTACTCAAGGACCCAACCGTTTGAAATGTAGTGCCGGGACCTGTTCGGACACGGACGGAGCTGCCTGATATCGTCCCTTGTCCGGATTCCTTTTTGACCTGATTGGTATCAGACCCTGTTTGTCTCTCCACTAACCAATTGGCAACCCAGCCCGATTTGCCGGTGCCAATCCGGATTTCAATCCAGTCGCCATCTTCATTCAGAATGGGATACGATTCCCCTTTTGACAGTTTTTTTACGATAGGGAAACTGAGACCTGCACCTTCACGCACATTGACCACTTGGGTCGTCACGATATTTTCCCCATCATCTTTTCCAAAAGCGTGATGGACGGGGAAAATCGCTGAGAATATCAGCATCAGTGTCAGGCCGAATAAACCCGATTTCTTCTTCATAAGTTGTCTCTCCCTTTTAATGTCTATATGTATGTATTCTCGTTCAATGAAAATTTCCCTCTTTCCCTGTGCAAAAAACAATTTTTTTAGGAAAGAATAGAGCTTATATAACTGTAGGAGGGAAACCACATGAAATTCAGCGAAAAAGATCAAACGAGCTTAAGCGGAGGCAACCAAGTACTGGGTGTCGATTTTCACGATTTCATCCAAAAGGAACAAAGCGCAAACCTTGTTGAATTGGCATCCGAATTCGGGGTCAATGTCCGGACGATCAAAAATTTGAAAAAACGTATGAACCAGTAAAAAGCGATAAAAATCCTCAGTCTGCCTTGACATTTGATGTTAACGTCCGTATGATTATAAAATATCAGACTTATTACTGCAATAACCAATGATGGAGAAGAGTAATTAAGAAACACATGAAAAGAGAGGAAATGCCGAGGCTGAAAGCATTCCACATGATGACTTAATGAAAGAACCCTCCGTAGGCTTCACTCCGAACGGATTTACTTAATAGGAGATGGACGTAAAACAGGCGTTAACTGTTTTTGAGCGGGGGCACTTTTTTTGTGCTTCAACTAGGGTGGCACCACGGGATATCCAAACTCTCGTCCCTTGTAACATTTACGTTACAAGGGGCGGGAGTTTTTTGTTTGGAAAAAATCAGTATAGCGTGCCGAATAAGAAAGGCCGCTTTGCTTTAAAGGAGGAAACACATATGTCTATTCAGATTCCTAGAGGAACCCAGGATTTATTGCCTGGCCAAACGGAAATTTGGCAGTATATCGAGAACACAGCGCGTGATATTTGTCACCGTTACCAATATAAAGAAATCCGCACACCGATTTTTGAACACACGGAATTATTTTTACGTGGTGTAGGGGATACAACCGATATCGTTCAAAAGGAGATGTATTCCTTTCAAGATCGCGGTGAAAGGAACTTAACCCTTCGTCCGGAAGGCACTGCATCGGTTGTAAGGTCATATATCGAGAACAAAATGTTCGGGTGGGCCAATCAACCGGTCAAGCTTTATTATATCGGGCCGATGTTCCGTTACGAACGTCCGCAAGCAGGTCGATTCCGCCAGTTCGTTCAATTCGGCATCGAAGCTTTAGGAAGTAAGGATCCCGGAATCGATGCAGAGGTTCTGTCACTTGCGATGAACCTGTACAAGGAACTTGGTTTGAAAAAGCTGAAGCTAGTCATCAACAGCCTTGGTGATAAGGAAAGCCGGACAGCGCATCGCAATGCGTTAATCAAACATTTCGAACCACGCATCGGCGAGTTTTGCGGCGATTGTCAAAACCGCCTCGAAAAAAATCCATTGCGTATCCTGGATTGCAAAAAGGATCACGATCACGAATTGATGAACACGGCTCCTTCCATCATTGAATATTTAAATGATGAATCGCGTACTTATTTCGAAAAGGTGAAACAGCACTTAAGCGATTTGGAAATCGATTTCGTCGAAGATCCGACTCTAGTGAGGGGCTTGGATTACTATAATCATACCGCATTTGAAATCATGAGTGATGCAGAAGGCTTTGGCGCCATCACTACACTTTGCGGCGGCGGCCGTTATAACGGGCTGGCTGAAGAACTTGGCGGACCGGAAACACCAGGAATCGGCTTTGCACTTAGCATTGAACGGCTGATTGCTGCCCTCCAAGCAGAAAACATCGAGCTTCCGATCAAAAAGGGAATTGACTGCTATCTTGTCTCACTAGGTGAAACAGCCAAGGATTATACCGTCAAACTTGCCCATCAATTGCGTAATGCCGGTTTTACCGTCGAAAAAGACTATCAAGATCGTAAAGTGAAAGCACAATTCAAATCAGCCGACCGCCTCGAAGCAAGATATGTGGCGACACTTGGGGATGATGAATTGGCAAATAATAAAATCAATGTAAAGTTCATGGAAACCGGTGAACAAGTCCAAATGGATCTTGCAACATTCGTTGAACAATTCAAAAAGCTACAGGCTTAAGGGGGAAATACCATGTTTGGCAGAACATACTTCAATGGTGAAGTGACAGAAGCAGCTATTGGTGAAAAAGTAACATTAAAAGGATGGGTACAAAAACGCCGGGATTTGGGCGGGGTCATCTTTATCGATCTACGTGACAGAAGCGGAGTCGTCCAAGTCGTATTCAATCCGGACATTTCGGCAGACGCGCTTGCCACAGCCGAAAAAATCCGTAATGAATACGTCCTTGATATCCAAGGGACCGTCATCAAACGTGACGAAGCCAACTTCAACCCGAACGTAACAACAGGGACCGTCGAAGTTCAAGCCGAAAACGTTACAATTTTAAACGAAGCAAAGACCCCTCCATTCATCATTGATGAAAGAACGGATGTATCAGAAGACATCCGCTTGAAATATCGTTATCTGGACCTGCGTCGTCCGGCGATGTTCGAAACATTGAAAATGCGCAACAAAACAACAAAAGCGATCCGTGATTACTTGGACGGTGAAGGCTTCCTTGATATCGAAACACCTATCTTAACAAAAAGTACACCTGAAGGAGCACGTGATTATTTAGTGCCTAGCCGCGTACACGAAGGGGAGTTCTATGCACTTCCGCAATCACCGCAAATCTTCAAGCAGCTATTGATGGTATCCGGTTTCGAACGTTATTATCAAATTGCCCGCTGTTTCCGTGATGAAGACTTACGTGCTGACAGACAGCCTGAATTCACGCAAATCGATATTGAAACAAGCTTCATGAGCCAAGAAGATATCATTAACACGGCAGAAAACATGATGGCTAAAGTGATGAAAGACGTAAAAGGATTGGACGTAACACTGCCATTCCCTCGAATGACTTACAATGAAGCGATGAGCCGTTACGGTTCCGACAAACCGGATACACGTTTCGGAATGGAACTTAAAGATGTTTCCGAAATCGTCAAAGACAGTGATTTCAAAGTGTTCACCGGTGCTGTTGCAAGCGGAGGACAAGTTAAGGCGATCGTCGTTAAGGACGGAAATGCGGATTATTCCCGTAAAGACATTGATGGCTTGGCTGAATTTGCAGCGATTTACGGTGCTAAAGGCCTTGCATGGCTAAAAGTTGAAGAAGACGGTGTAAAAGGGCCAATCGCCAAATTCTTCGCAGAAAATCAAGAGCAATTAGTATCTGCATTGGAAGCTGAAGTGGGCGATTTAATCCTATTCGTGGCGGATAAGAAAGGCATAGTCGCAGATGCACTTGGAGCACTTCGCATCAAGCTTGGTAAAGAAAGAGGCTTGATCGATCAAAGCAAATTCAACTTCCTATGGGTGACGGACTGGCCATTACTTGAATATGACGAAGAAGAAGGACGCTACTATGCAGCACACCATCCATTCACAATGCCATTCCGTGAAGACATGGACAAACTGGAATCAGACCCAGCAAGCGTCCGTGCACAAGCATATGACCTTGTCTTGAATGGCTACGAACTTGGCGGTGGATCACTGCGGATATTCGAACGCGACGTTCAGGAAAAAATGTTCAAAGTTCTTGGATTCTCTGAAGAAGAAGCAAACGCACAATTCGGCTTCCTAATGGATGCATTCGAATACGGAACGCCACCACACGGCGGAATCGCCCTTGGACTGGACCGCATGGTCATGCTGCTTGCAGGCCGCACGAACCTTCGCGACACCATCGCGTTCCCGAAAACAGCAAGCGCAAGCGACCTGCTCGTTGACGCACCGAGTACCGTAAGTGACAAGCAATTGGCCGAACTTAACCTAAGGCTTGCTGCACTTAAAAAATAACATTTGGGAAAAATATGAAAAAATACCTATGTGTTTTTCCTTGAAATAGAGTTAAGCATTATGCTATGATGTTTTCAACAAGTAAGAGTCCTGATGTGTTCGTTCTTTAACCTATAAGTTTTGACCGAACACTTATAGTTACCGGGAGCACTAGTTTCCTGGCCGCGTAAAAGCCTCCCTCGAAGAGGACTTACAAACGCGAGGAACCGAGCACCCACCTGCGGAGAGCGGGTTCAAAACAAAGGCGTAAACGGCACAATTGGGACTCTTACACCTTACAAAGCAACTCATGTTAAATAACATGGGTTTTTTTGTGCATTAAAATAGTTAACTTACGAGTAAATGGAGCAAATTCACGAGTAAACGGCGGAAATTCACGAGAAAATGGTGCAAACTCACGAGTAAATGGCGGAAATTCACGAGTAAATGATGCAAACTCACGAGTAAACAGCGGAAATTCACGAGTAAATGGCGGAAATTCACGAGAAAATGGTGCAAACTCACGAGTAAACAGCGGAAATTCACGAGCAAATGGCGAACTCACGAGTAAACAGCTGAAATTCACGAGTAAATGGTGCAAACTCACGAGTAAACGGCAGATTCACGAGTAAATGGTGCAAACTCACGAGTAAACGGCGGAAATTCACGAGAAAATGGTGCAAACTCACGAGTAAATAGCAGAAATTCACGAGTAAACAGCGGAAATTCACGAGAAAATGGTGCAAACTCACGAGTAAACAGCGGAAATTCACGAGAAAATGGTGCAAACTCACGAGTAAACAGCGGAAATTCACGAGTAAAATGGCGGAAATTCACGAGTAAGCTACAAATCTCATGAATTAAAAAGAGTAAACTTACGGTAAAACGTCTGATTTCAGTTCCTAGCAGGAAAAAAGGGCATTAATAAAGAAGCTTAAGAAGAAGGAGTTGATGTATGGATGTTAAAACCGTGTGAGATGCCTATGAAAATGCTCAAATTGGAGGCATTAAGCAGGAGGCTATCATCAAATCATCCAAAACAGGAAAGAATAATGAACGATTTCCGGAAAATTCGTACAGGATTTAACGGGGAGCGGAGTATTGGAAAGGAGTTGAAGAATCTCCCGAAAGAATACCGAGTATTTCATGATTTGAGGTTAGACCACGATGGGAGCCGTTATTTTCAAATGGATTTCCTAATAATCACCAGGAATTACTGTATCATCATTGAAGTGAAAAACTTTGCGGGAACGCTCTATTTTGACCGCACCTATCCCCAATTGATTCGTTCAAAAGATGGACAGGAACAGGCATATCTGGATCCGCTAATCCAGGTCGACGTACAAAAAATCCCGATTAAATGATTGGCTTACTTTTCACAAATTCCCCTCGCTGCCGATTAAAACGTTAATTGCCAACGCAAACTCGAATACGATCATCAGGACTACCCCAGGTTTTACCCCCATTTTCAAAAAAATCACGGGAAAAGAAACCCTCATAACCAAAATCAATACCCTTGAAAAAAAGTATCCTTCTAAGCAATTAACCCAAAGGCAGAGCACTAGACTTTCGAACACGATTCTGCAAAAAAACACTCCACTTAATCCTGATATACTCAATTTATATCAAATCGATGAGCAAGATCTGCTAAAAAGCGTTCAATGTCCTGAATGCGCTGCTTTCCATATGCACTATCACTGGGGCAAATGGTCATGCAGTCAATGTTCTTACGCCTCCAAAGATGCCCACATTCAAGCTCTTCGCGATTTTGCTCTCCTCATAAAACCCAATATAACAAATAAACAAGCACGGCTCTTTTTACAAATAGATTCAATTGATATTATGCAGCGGATGCTGTCTTCACTGGAATTGCCTTATTCGGGGCAGTTTAAAAATAGAGCTTATAAACTTAATGGATTAATTCACGAGTAAATGGCGAACTCACGAGTAAACAGCGGAAATTCACGAGTAAAAGAGCAAAATTCACGAGTAAATGCCGCGAACTCACGAGTAAACGGCGCAAATTAACGAGTAAATGGCTTAAACTCACGAGTAAATGCCGCAAACTCACGAGTAAATGCCGCAAATTCACGAGTAAACGATCCAGACTCACGAATAAAGACCCCATACTCAAAGAAAACTACCAAAAACTAGCGAATAATCTTCAAATATTCCCATTTAAGTAACATTCCGCAATATAGAGTCGTAAATTATAGTAAGGTTGAGCAATAGTCAGCTAAGGATAGAAAGTAGTGAGGGCTTTGAAAGATTTATTGTATGCAAAGAGGATGGAAATGCTTCAATTAGTGGAGCGGCTAGTGAATATAGATAGTGGTTCTCATACAAAAAAGGGTATTGATGAAATTGGTTCGATTTTGAAAACGAAATTTGAAAGTCTGGATTTTATTGTGGATACCGTTGAGCAGCAGAATTATGGCAATCAGCTGCTCATCCAGCATCGTGATGCGCATCAACCGCATATTCTGGTCGTTGCCCATATGGATACGGTTTTTCCGGAGGGCACAGCGGAAAAACGTCCTTTTAAAGTGAAGGGAAATCGGGCATACGGTCCTGGTGTGGCGGATATGAAGTCTAGTTTGGTTGAGCTTTTTTATGCGATCCTTTGCCTGAAACAGACGGGGCAGACAGGCTATAAGCATATCCAGATCATTCTTAATAGTGATGAGGAGATCGGGTCTCCGTCATCCGCTTCACTCATATCGGAAAAAGCGGCCAATAAGAAGTTTGCGCTAATTCTTGAACCGGCAAGGACGGACGGTTCGCTTGTCACGGCAAGAAGGGGCTGCGGTCAGTTTAAAGTGGATATTGCGGGGGTGGCCGCCCATTCAGGGATTGAACCGGAAAAGGGACGAAGTGCAATTGAAGAATTGGCCCATAAGATCATCGCCTTACATCGATTGAATGATCAGCAGAAAGGAATCAGCGTGAATGTCGGCAAAATTGAAGGGGGCTCCGCTGTCAATATGATCGCTTCCCATGCTGCCGCTTTTGTGGATGTGCGGATTTCGGAAAAAAGGCAGGAAGCCATCATCCTCAAGCAACTGAAAAAAATCTGTGCCGAAACCTATATTCCAGGAACGAAAACGACATTAAGCGGGAAAATGGACCGCTCTCCCATGGAAAAGAATGAGAAAACGAACTTGCTTTTAGAGACGATCCGCCAGGCTGGGAAGGAAATCGGCATCGAAATCACGGATACGGCCACGGGTGGAGGTTCGGATGCTTCCATCACTTCTGATTTGGGAATCGCGACAGTGGATGGACTCGGCCCCATTGGAGGGAATGCACATAGTGAAGAGGAGTATTTGGAAATTCCCAGCCTTACGGAAAGGACACTCCTATTGGCAACTGTCATTCAAAAATTATCAAAAATGACCTAGCACACTAATTCCGATTAGACTGCTCATATTTCGCTTGTCATTAATGATGTTTATGATATATTGTTAATTGGGAAGCTAAATAAGAACAGAATTTATTGGAGTTGAATATATATGCTGCATCAGTTTTCACGAAATGAATTGGCAATTGGCAAGGAAGGAATCGATATACTGAAAAATACGACCGTTGCAGTCCTGGGTGTTGGAGGCGTCGGTTCATTTTCAGCCGAAGCATTGGCACGTTCCGGGGTAGGCCGTATTATTCTTGTGGATAAAGACGATGTCGACATCACAAATGTAAACAGGCAGATTCATGCTCTATTATCAACAGTCGGTCAACCGAAAGCGGAATTGATGAAAAATCGCATTCAAGATATCAATCCCGACTGCGAAGTGATCGCTCTTAAAATGTTCTATACAGAAGAGACGTTTGAAGAATTCTTCAGTTATGGCTTGGACTATGTCATTGATGCATCGGATACGGTCATTTACAAGATCCATGTGATGAAGGAGTGCCTCAAACGGAATATCAAGGTGATTTCAAGCATGGGGGCCGCTAATAAGATGGACCCGACGCGTTTTCAAATTGCCGATATCTCCAAAACGCATACCGATCCGCTTGCCAAGGTCATTCGTACTAGATTGCGTAAAGAGGGCATAACAAAGGGAATTCCCGTTGTCTTTTCCGACGAGAGCCCTATTGTCATTCGGGAGGATGTGCGGAAAGAAGTCGGCAATGATGAGGCAAAAATCCGTAAAGCCCAAATGCCTCCGTCTTCGAATGCTTTCGTACCATCCGTTGCGGGCTTAATTGCAGCAAGTTGGGTGATCAATGATCTATTGAAAGACATTGAAGTTCGCCGTGTAAATGATTGATAAAAATCAACTGACTCTATAAAGGGTCAGTTTTTTTGTGGCGAATAGTAGATATTCCTTTAAATAACTTTTTTATCCATATCATATAGACGGGGTCGAAAGAATGAGATACACTATATTTTCAGAATATTATTTTTATTCAGATATTCTATTTGTTTAAAAGAACATATTAAAACAAGGGGGTTTCAAATGAAGAAGAAAAAGCTAGCAGGAGTGTTTCTATCACTTTCTTTGGTTGCAGGGGCGCTGGCAGGTTGCAGCGGCGACTCGAAAACCAGCAGTTCAAGCGGAGGTTCATCAAAATCGGGTGACACAATCAAAATTGGGGCCAACCTTGAATTATCCGGAGGTACGGCATCATTCGGCCAATCGGCTGCCGATGGTTTGAAACTGGCCATCGATGAGATTAATAAAGAGGGCATCGACGGTAAAAAACTGGAAATCGTGAAGGTTGATAATAAATCAGATGCAGCAGAAGCTACAAGCGGTTCGATCAAGTTAGTCAGCCAGGACAAGGTTGTGGCTGTAGTCGGATCTGCGACAAGCACGAATACATTGGCACAGGTTCAAGTCGCACAGGATAATAAAGTTCCTCTACTCACACCAACTGCAACAAATCCCGACATTACCAACAAAGCTGGAAAATTAAATGATTATGTGTTCAGAACTTGCTTTATCGATCCATTCCAAGGTACGGTGGCAGCCAATTTCGCATCTGACGAAATAGGGGCAAAGACGGCTGCGATCTATGTGGATAGCGCAAGCGATTATTCTAAAGGACTGGCCGCAGCTTTTAAAGAAGCATTCACTGCCAAGGGCGGTAAAATCGTGGCGGAAGAAGCTTATGTAACGAAAGATACTGATTTCCGTTCTACATTGACACGTATCAAATCGGCAAAACCTGAGTTCGTTTTTCTTCCTGGTTATTATGAGGAAGTCGGATTGATCCTAAAACAGGCACGTGAAGACGGCATGGACCTTCCATTCATGGGCGGGGACGGCTGGGATTCCCCGAAGGTCGTTGAAATTGCCGGAGCGGAAGCTTTAAAAAATACGTATATCACGAATCACTATTCCCCAGAAGATGAAGATGCAAAAATCCAGGATTTCGTTGCAGCCTTCAAAAAGGAATACGATAAAACACCGGATGCCTTTGCTGCACTTGGCTATGACACTGGGTACTACCTGGCAGACGCCATCAAGAGATCTGGAGATGCTTCCCCTGAAAAAATCAGACAAGCGTTGGAAGATGTCAAAGATCTTCAATTAGTTTCCGGAACGCTGAACCTTGATGAAAATCATGATCCGATCAAATCGGCGACCATCCTGGAATATGTGGATGGCAAACAAACATTCAAAACAAAAATCAATCCATAATACCTTACGTGGATAGGGGGCAAGTCCCCCCCTATCCTATATTCACTTAAAAAACACCTTAACGGGGAGAGTGCAATATGGAACTGATTCAGCAATTGGTAAATGGCATTTCACTCGGAAGCATTTATGCTTTGATCGCGCTTGGTTATACGATGGTGTATGGAATCGTCAAACTCATAAACTTCGCCCATGGAGACGTATTCATGGTCGGTTCATTTGTGGGCTTTTACGCCATTACCGTAATGGACTTATCCTTCATCCCGGCTTTATTGATTTCAATGGCCACATGTGCCATCTTTGGCGTTTTAATCGAACGCATTGCTTATAAACCCCTTCGTAATGCAACACGGATTGCGGCCTTGATAACGGCCATCGGTGTTTCCCTTCTGATAGAAAATGGGCTGATTTACATCCGGGGCGCCCAGCCGGAAGCCTATCCAAGTAATGTCCTTCCGATGGATAAACTCGATATATTCGGAGTTTCCATCAGCAGTCAATCGATATTGATCTTATCCGTATCCATCATTTTAATGATCATCCTGCAATTCGTTGTCCATAAAACCAAAATCGGCAAAGCGATGCGTGCCGTTTCATTCGATTCCGAGGCGGCCAAGCTGATGGGAATCAATGTGAACAATACGATTTCCGCTACGTTCGCCATAGGTTCGGCCCTGGCAGGGGCGGCTGGTGTCATTTTTGGCATCTACTATATTAAAATCGAACCGTTGATGGGTGTCCTTCCTGGCCTCAAAGCATTTGTTGCAGCCGTCTTGGGCGGCATCGGCATCATTCCGGGAGCGATGGTCGGCGGTCTGCTGCTTGGAGTGATCGAGGCTTTGGTCAGTGCCGCCGGTTACTCATTATGGCGCGATGGTGTGGCTTTCGTCGTACTTATCTTGATTTTGATTTTCTTGCCGCAGGGACTATTCGGTAAAAATAAAAGAGAAAAAGTGTAGGGGAGACATGGCGATGACTACTTTAAAGAATTCAAAGGGTTTTTGGCTCTCGATCGTGCTCGCACTTATTTTTTTCGGAATCATGCAGTACACCATTTCAAACGGTATCCTCAATCCATTTTATATCAACACGCTCATGTTCATCGGCATCAATATCATGCTGGCGACGAGCCTTCATTTAATCATTGGAATAACCGGGCAGTTCTCGATCGGGCATGCAGGTTTTTTAGCGGTTGGGGCCTATGCTTCGGCAGTCATGACAATGAAGCTGGAACTTCCTTTCATCATAGCTGTATTGACTGGGGGCGTCATCGCCGCTGTTGCAGGTATGGTGATCGGGATACCCAGCTTGCGCCTGAAGGGGGATTACCTGGCGATAGCCACCCTTGGTTTTGGGGAAATTGTCCGGATCGTCCTTTTGAATATTGAATATGTAGGCGGTGCAAGCGGGATGCAGGTATCCCACCTGACTACTTGGCCATGGGTTTTTGCCTGTGTCATGATCACCGTCTTAGTCATCAGGAATTTCACCAATTCGACTCACGGGCGTGCATGCATATCCGTAAGGGAAGATGAAACGGCGGCTGATGCGATGGGAATCAATACGACCTATTATAAAGTGGCGGCCTTCGTCATCGGAGCTTTTTTTGCCGGAATTGCCGGATCGCTCTATGCCCATAATTTTTATATTATCCAGCCATCGAATTTCGGTTTCCTGAAATCCTTCGATATACTGATTTTCGTCGTACTTGGCGGTCTTGGAAGTCTTTCAGGTTCGGTTTTGGCCGCCATTTTACTGACGATCGTGACGACATTCCTTCAGGATTATCCGGAAACGAGGATGATCATCTACAGTCTTGTCCTGATCCTGATGATGATTTTCCGCCCGCAGGGGTTAATGGGAACAAAAGAAATCACATCATTGTTCACACATAAAAAAACGAAAGGGGGCCCAAAGGATGGAAGCCACAATACCGTTGCTTAAGGTAGATTCGGTGGGTATACGCTTTGGCGGATTGAAAGCGGTGTCCGATGTGAACGTGGAATTATTTCCAGGGGAACTTGTAGGCCTGATCGGGCCGAATGGAGCTGGGAAAACGACCTTCTTCAATTTATTGACGGGTGTGTATGTCCCTACAGAAGGAACGATCGCCTTGAACGGGGAAAATCTAAATAAGCAGCAGCCTTATAAAATTACCCGAAAAGGGATCTCGAGGACCTTTCAAAACATTCGTCTCTTCAGTGAGTTATCCGTGATCGATAATGTGAAGGTTGCTTACCACTCGCTTGCCAAGCATGGAATTCCAAGCTCCATATTCCGGTTGCCCGGACATTTTTCAGGGGAAAAGGAAATGGATGGAAAGGCACTCGAATTTTTGCGGATTTTCAATCTTGACCATTTTAAGGATGAAAAAGCGAAGAATCTTCCATACGGACAGCAAAGGCGGCTGGAAATCGCCCGTGCCCTTGCCGCCAATCCGAAACTTCTTTTACTGGATGAACCGGCAGCCGGGATGAACCCCCATGAAACGAAAGAATTAATGAACCTCATTGCTTTTATCCGGAATGAGTTCAACCTTACCGTTTTGCTCATCGAACATGATATGTCACTGGTCATGGGTGTATGCGAACGGATTTATGTCCTCGATCATGGACAGCTCATCGCTCACGGAAAGCCGGAAGAAATCCGCAACGATCCAAAGGTTATCGAGGCATATCTAGGGGAGGAGGTTTCCTGATGCTGAAAATAGAGGACATCAATGTTTATTACGGCAATATCCAAGCGCTAAAAGGGGTTTCCATGGAGATAAATGAAGGGGAAATCGTGACTTTGATCGGGGCGAACGGAGCGGGAAAAAGCACGCTGCTCAAAACGATTTCCGGTCTGTTAAAACCAAAGCAAGGAAAAGTTCTGTTCGAAGGCGATTCGATTGGGGGAAAAGCGGCACAGGCCATCGTGAAACTGGGCATATCCCATGTGCCTGAAGGACGACGTGTCTTCGCCAACATGACGGTGGCCGAAAACCTGGAGCTTGGAGCTTATTTGCGGAAAGACAAGGATGGCATCCAAAAGGATATGGAAAAGGTATACGAGCTATTTCCAAGGCTGCTGGAAAGAATCAAACAGCAGGCTGGCACGCTTTCAGGCGGCGAACAGCAGATGCTTGCAATGGGCCGGGCCTTAATGGCGAAACCGCGATTATTACTGCTCGATGAACCTTCGATGGGCCTTGCACCGCTTCTGGTGAAGCAAATATTCAACATCATCCAGGAAATCAGTGAGTCCGGCACAACGATCCTTTTGGTCGAGCAAAACGCCAACCTCGCCTTATCCATTGCAGATCGGGCGTATGTCGTTGAAACGGGCCGAATCGTCCTATCGGGCAATGCAGAGGAACTAACATCAAGTGAAGAAATAAAAATGGCCTATTTAGGAGGCCACTAAAACCGCCGTTTGGCGGTTTTTTTGTTTGTTGATCGGGTTATGCAAAATATGCAAAAAGATAAAAAAGCACAGGGTTTCATGCATGATTTTATACATCCAATATAGTATTATTCAATTTTGATATAGGAATTAAGTCTAAAAAAACACGCAAAAACTGGGTTTAATTCCCTATCAATATACTTGTATTTTGGTAAAAATGTAATTAATAGGATGGGGAAAATTAGAGAATGAATAAAATTTTTTGATCTGTAAGTAAGGAATTTATAATATCAATATAATTTAATTATTCGTTTTTTCTGATTATATCGCCTATTGTCGCAATATTTAAAATATATAAAGATAAAAATGACAGAGCACTACCTGTGAAAAATATCCTAATTACCGAAATCTTCTCGCGATTATTGTATAGACGGAATGAAAATTATGCGGTAAACTATTTTTCGAAATATTAATTTAATTTGAAACATTTCATCTAATCAATTTTTTTCTGAAGGATCATGAATAAATATTCATGCATCAGAGCTTGATTACAAAATGGGGGGATTATTTATGAAAAAGAAAAAATTAGCAAGTGCATTCCTTTCTCTATCACTTGCTGCAGGAGTGCTAGCGGGTTGTTCCGGCTCTGGTTCATCAGATAAATCAAGCGGGGATGGAGATACGATCAAAATCGGTGTCAACCTTGAATTATCAGGCGGTGTCGCTTCATATGGACAATCGATTGCAGAAGGTCTGGAGCTTGCAACTGCAGAAATCAATAAAGAAGGCATTGACGGTAAAAAAATCAAACTAATTAAAGTCGATAATAAATCTGAAGCGTCCGAAGCGACAAGCGGGGCGATCAAGCTGACATCACAAGATCAGGTTGCAGCGATCGTAGGCGCAGCAACAAGCACGAACTCGATTGCACAAGTACAGATTGCCCAAGATAATAAAGTGCCGGTCATCTCACCATCTGGTACAAGCCCTGAAATCACTTTCAGCAAGGATAAATTGAACGATTACGTTTTCAGGACAAGCTTCATCGATCCGTTCCAAGGGACGGTAGCTGCAAACTTTGCCGCTAATGAAATCAAAGCGAAAAGTGCAGCCATCTATATTGACAGCTCAAGTGATTATTCAAAAGGGTTAGCCGCAGCCTTTAAAGAACAATTCGAAAAGAATGGCGGAAAAGTTGTTGCTCAGGAAGCTTACATTGCGAAGGATACTGATTTCCGTTCCACATTGACTCGTTTGAAATCGGCAAAACCTGATTTCATTTTCCTTCCTGGTTACTATGAGGAAGCTGGTCTGATCGTGAAGCAGGCACGGGAAACTGGACTTGACGTTCCATTCATGGGCGGCGACGGCTGGGATTCTCCTAAGCTAGTTGAAATTGCCGGTGCAAAAGCTCTAAATAATACGTTCATCACGAACCATTATTCTTCAGGTGATCCTGATGAGAAAATTCAGAATTTTGTGTCAGCATTTAAAGCGAAATACAAAGATAAGTCACCGGATGCATTCAATGCCCTAGGATATGACACAGGATACTTCCTTGCAGACGCGATTAAACGTGCTGGTTCAGCGGATTCGGAAAAAATCAAAGAAGCGCTGGAAAAAACGGCTGACCTTGAGCTTGTTACGGGTACATTCACATTGGATGAAAAACATAATCCAATCAAATCTGCCACCATCCTTGAATTTAAAGAAGGAAAACAAGTATTCAACACAAAAATCAATCCTTAATTTCGGAGAATAACTCCAACCCTTTCGCCGGCCCTTCCATAATAAGAAGGTGCTGGCGAATTCTCATTTTTCAAGCATGCCAGGGTGCTGAACATCCCCTTAGCGGAATGAAAAGAGTCTGGACTAATCACTCATAAAATTAGATTTTCAAGGAGAGTCGAACATGGAATTGATACAACAGTTAATTAACGGGGTTTCATTAGGAAGTATTTATGCCCTTATCGCTCTCGGATATACGATGGTTTACGGGATTGTTAAATTGATAAACTTCGCACATGGCGATGTATTCATGGTCGGCTCATTCGTTGGGTTTTACTCAATAACTGTCCTGGATCTGTCATTCGTGCCCGCCCTATTAATCTCGATGACGGTCTGTGCTCTGTTTGGAGTATTGATCGAACGTATCGCGTACAAGCCATTGCGTAACGCAACACGTATCGCGGCACTTATCACGGCCATCGGTGTTTCCCTTTTGATCGAATACGGATTCATCTACGTCCGCGGTGCACAGCCGGAAGCTTATCCGAATGATGTATTGCCGACAGACAAGTTCAATATTTTTGGAGTTTCCATCAATAGTCAATCGATTTTGATTTTTGGAGTGGCGGTAGTCTTGATGATCATCCTTCAAATCATCGTTCATAAATCGAAAATTGGAAAAGCGATGCGTGCCGTTTCCTACGATGCGGATGCAGCTAAGCTGATGGGTATAAATGTCGATAACACGATTTCTGCCACCTTTGCAATCGGTTCCGCATTGGCTGGGGCAGCGGGCGTCATTTTCGGTATTTACTATATTAAGATCGAGCCGCTCATGGGTGTGCTTCCGGGATTGAAGGCATTCGTTGCCGCCGTACTTGGAGGGATCGGGATTATACCGGGCGCGATGGTCGGTGGCCTATTGCTAGGAGTCATCGAAGCTTTGGTCAGTGCCGCCGGTTACTCATTATGGCGTGATGCTGTAGCCTTCGTCGTACTGATTCTTATCTTGATTTTCATGCCACAAGGCTTATTCGGTAAAAACAAAAAAGAAAAAGTATAGGGGAGACAAAGCAATGACTACAATTAAGCGAGCAAAAGGTTTTTGGCTCTCGATTTCACTATCATTGATCTTTTTCGCCGTAGTTCAAGTGTTAATCGGCGGCGGATCGCTAAATCCTTTTTATCAAAATACGCTCATGTTCATCGGGATCAATATCATTCTGGCAGCGAGCCTGCACTTGATCATCGGGATAACCGGGCAGTTCTCCATCGGGCATGCCGGATTCCTGGCAGTCGGTGCCTATGCTTCAGCCGTCATGACGATGAAGCTGGAAATGCCATTTTATGCGGCATTGATAGTCGGCGGTTTGGCGTCAGCGCTGGCAGGATTGATCATCGGAATTCCTAGCTTACGCTTAAAAGGTGACTACCTGGCGATTGCGACCCTTGGTTTTGGGGAAATCGTCCGGATCGTGCTTTTGAATATCGATTATGTCGGCGGGGCGAGCGGCATGCAGGTTTCCCATTTGACCACTTGGCCGTGGGTATTCGCTTCCGTCATCGTAACGATCATCGTCATCCGAAACTTTACTAGCTCGACCCACGGAAGAGCCTGCATATCGATCCGCGAGGACGAAACCGCTGCCGATTCGATGGGGATTAACACGACCTATTACAAAGTTGTCGCCTTTGCGATCGGTGCTTTTTTTGCCGGTATCGCTGGGGGGCTTTACGCTCATAACTTCTATATCATCCAGCCTTCGAACTTTGGATTCCTGAAATCATTTGATATTTTGATCCTTGTCGTACTTGGCGGTCTTGGAAGTCTTTCCGGTGCCGTATTGGCAGCGATATTACTGACGGTAGTCACGACTTTCCTGCAGGATTATCCGGAAACACGAATGATCATCTACAGTCTTGTGCTTATCGTGATGATGCTCTATCGCCCGCAAGGTTTAATGGGTACCAAAGAAATAACATCCATGTTCAAACGTAAAGGAGGAAGCAGCCATGAAAAAAATAAAAACACCGCTGCTTAAAGTCGATTCGGTCGGCATCCAGTTCGGAGGGCTTAAAGCCGTTTCTGATGTTAACGTCGAATTATATCCAGGAGAACTAATTGGCTTGATCGGGCCGAACGGCGCTGGAAAAACCACTTTCTTTAACTTGCTGACAGGAGTTTACGTCCCGACGGAGGGCACCATTTCTTTGGAAGGTGAGAACTTAAGAAAACTGCCTCCATATAAAATCACGCAAAAAGGGATCAGCCGGACATTCCAGAACATTCGCTTATTCAGTGAGCTATCCGTGATCGATAATGTAAAAGTGGCCTATCATTCGCTTTCGAAGCATGGCATCTTAAGTTCGATCTTCCGCATGCCGATCCATTTTAAAGGCGAAAAGGAAATGGATGAAAAAGCGATTGAGTTCCTGAAGATTTTCAACCTTGATCAATATAAGGATGAAAAGGCAAAGAACCTGCCATATGGTAAACAAAGACGTTTAGAAATCGCCCGTGCCCTTGCCGCCAACCCGAAACTGCTTTTGCTCGATGAACCGGCAGCGGGGATGAACCCCCAGGAAACGCACGAACTCATGAACCTGATTGCCCTCATCCGTGAGAAATTCGATTTGACCGTATTATTGATAGAACATGATATGCCGCTCGTCATGGGTGTTTGCGAACGCATATATGTACTCGATCACGGGCAACTGATCGCTCAAGGAAAGCCAGAGGAAATCCGTAACAATCCAAAAGTCATCGAGGCCTATCTGGGCGAGGAGGTTTCATAATGTTAAAAATCGAGGACATCAACGTCTATTACGGAAACATTCAAGCCTTGAAAGGAATCTCGCTTTCTATTAACGAAGGCGAAATCGTAACTCTGATCGGGGCGAACGGAGCCGGGAAAAGCACGTTGCTGAAGAGCATTTCCGGCCTATTAAAACCAAAACAAGGGAAGATCATATACGAAGGGGATTCCATCGGAGGAAAGGCAGCACAATCCATCGTGAAAATGGGCATTTCCCATGTCCCTGAAGGTCGGCGGGTATTTGCTAACATGTCCGTTGAAGAAAACCTTCAGCTTGGTGCTTATCTGCGCAAGGATAAGGCAGGCATCAAGCAGGACATGGAGAAAGTCTATGAATTATTCCCACGTTTGCTGGAGCGCCTGAAACAGCAATCCGGAACCCTTTCCGGCGGGGAACAGCAAATGCTCGCAATGGGCAGGGCACTCATGGCCAAGCCCCGGCTTCTGTTACTGGACGAGCCATCGATGGGACTTGCTCCATTATTGGTGAAGCAAATCTTTCATATCATCGAAGAAATCAACAAAACAGGTACGACGATTCTGCTGGTCGAACAAAATGCCAACTTAGCACTATCCATCGCGGACAGAGCCTATGTTGTCGAAACCGGCCGAATCGTCCTATCAGGCAAATCAGAGGAACTGACCGCAAGCGAAGAAATAAAGAATGCCTATTTAGGCGGACATTAAACCTGTTACAGACTGCAGACGAACTCGAGGAAAAGCGAGTTTGGCTGCAGTTTTTTTGTTTTAAAAAGGTTCCAGCGGATTTCAGAAATCCGCTCCCTTTCCGCCGACTGTCTGCCAAGCCTCCTCGCCTAGCCAGTAATTCGGCAGGAGTGTCGCAAATTTCTTCCATCTAATAAGGATTACAGTAAAAAAACATGAAGAATAATCTAGTCTTGTCTTAAAATCATGGTTTAGGATTAGACCAATCGGAACTCCCAAACTGACTGGAGATATATTCGAGGAAAAGCGAGTTTGCTTGCAAGTTTTTTTAAAAAAAATTTCAGTTGATTTCAGAAATCCGCTCCCTTTCCGCCGACTGTCTGCCAAGCCTCCTCGCCTAGCGGCTGCGGTGTCTCGGCTAGCCAGTAATTCGGCAGGAGTGTCGCAAATTTCTTCCATCTATTAAGGATTACAGTAAAAAAACATGAAGAATAATATCGTCTTGTTTTAAAATCATGGTTTAGGATTAGACCATTCTAAACTCCCAGACTGACTGGAGATATATTCGAGGAAAAACGAGTTTGCTTGCAAGTTTTTTTTAAAAAAAAGGTTCCAGTTGATTTCAGAAATCCGCTCCCTTTCCGCCGGCTGTCTGCCAAGCCTCCTCGCCTAGCGGCTGCGGTGCGGTGTCTCGGCTAGCCAGTAATTCGGCAGGAGTGTCGCAAATTTCTTCCATCCAATAAGGATTACAGTAAAAAACAATAAGTGAATTTGGTCTTGTTTTAAAATCATGGTTTAGGATTAGACCAATTGGAACTCTCTTTATTAGACAAAAGTGCTTCTATCTGAATTTTTCAAACGAAGTTGATTGGAGCGGGTGTTCGAGACTCCTGCGGGAAATGCGAGTCCAGGGGAGACCCCGCAGGCGCGAAGCGTCGAGGAGGCTCACGGACCGCCCGCGGAAAGCGAGTACCTGGAGTGGAAATCAAAGTGCAAATTTTAAAGTAATCAATTATTATCAAGTTTGTCTACAGTCAACCCCTTTGTTTTAAAATTAGATAGAACCCCATTTTGCCGACAATCTGAGACCGCTTTATAGCGTTTTTTTTGTTGTGTAAATAAGTTAATTTAACTAGATGAAAAGGTTAGTAAAACCGAATCGGACGGTATACAATCTAGTTAGGAATAATAGTAGAATTGGTTCATGATATAACCTCATCGATAGCTATTCTTAATCATATTTTTTGGAGTGATTGTATGCACAAGCTTATTCAGGCCATATTGCCGGTATTATTACTATTTATGATTCTGCCAATCTACCAGCAAGACTCTGCATCTGCAGAAGGGACGCCGCAATCTGATGGTATCATCGTCAAGTATAAAGAGACGAGCGATGAGCCAATCAACGAGTTGATAGAAAAGGTGGAGGTTCCTAAAGGGGAATCAACCGATAACCTGATCGAGGAACTTGAAGAACAGAAGGATGTGGAATATGCAGAACCAAACTATCTGTTCAAGAAGATGGAAAGCCCGAATGATCCAGCCTACATAGACCAGTGGCACCATAAAAAGCTTGGTACGAGTGCAGCGTGGACAAAATCAATGGGATCGAAGGAATTGATCGTGGCGATCATTGACGACGGCATCGATCGCAACCACGAAGATTTAAAAGGGAGGATCGTCAATGCCTATGATACGATACGCAATCGGAAGCATATCGTCCCAAAAGGGGAGCATGGAACGCATATCGCTGGCATCATTGCCGGTTCTGCGAACAACGGCATAGGCGGAGCGGGTGTTGCCCCGAACGTTAAATTAATGCCGATCAACGTCTTTGATGGAGAGTATGCCGATACGGCCGATATCATTGACGCGATACATTATGCCGTTCAGCAAAAGGCAAACATCATCAATATGAGTTTAGGCGACACAAGTTATTCGGAGTCCTTGAACAAGGCCGTCCAGGAAGCCTATAAAAAAGGCGTACTGATCGTCGCCGCTGCCGGGAATGAAGGGGATATGGGGAAAAATGTCCAGCGTGTGTACCCAGCTGCATTCAGCCACGTCATTTCCGTTGCTGCCACTAACTCAAGTGACAAGCGTCCCAGTTATTCCAACTACCATTCAACAGTCGATATTGCGGCCCCTGGAGATGACATCCTTTCAACCTTGCCAAATGGTAAATACGGCTGGATGAGCGGAACATCGATGGCGACGCCCATGGTGGCGGGTGTAGCTGCATTGATTTGGTCCCATGAGCCTAAGCTCAACAAAACGGAGGTTGAATACCGCCTCTATGATTCAGCCGTGGACCTAGGTACAAAAGGGAAGGACATATACTATGGAAACGGGCGGGTCAATGCCAAAAAAGCACTGGAAATGAAGACGCTGACCAAACCGTCCGTGACTGCGATATCCGATAAGGACACCAAGATCAATGGGAAAATCCCAGTTGATTTCAAAACGGGGACCGTCTCCATTTATACCGATAAAAAACAACTCGCCTCAGTGAAGATCAACGGCGAAAAAACGTTTACAGCGACCATCGCAAAACAAACAGCCGGCACGACCATCTCTACAAGGCTCATCGATAAAACGGGAAATAAAAGTATACCCGTTTCATTTAAAGTGGCAGATAAAACGGCTCCTGCAAGACCGTCCGTAAATACGGTAGGTGACAATACCGTAAAAGTAACCGGCAAAGCGGAAGCAAGCTCTTCCGTCACCGTCAAAACCGGCAGAACGGTTCTAGGCAAAGCAAATTCCAACAGCGCAGGGAATTTCACCGTAACGATGTCAAAAAAACAAAAAGCCGGAAAAGTCCTAACCGTTACAGCAACCGATAAAGCAGGCAATACAAGCCCGATCAAAACCGTGACCGTCGCAGACAAAACAGCACCAAGTAAACCGACGGTCAACACTGTCACGACAAAAACGACAATAGTAACCGGAAAGGCAGAAGCTAACTCCACAGTGTACATCAGAGCATCAAAAAAAGTGATCGGCTCTGCAACAGCAACGACCAAAGGTACATTCTCGGTTAGAATCCCCAAGCAAAAAGCCGGAAAGAACCTATATATTCATGCGAAAGACAAAGCGAAAAACGTAAGCGAATCAAGAAAAGTAACCGTTAAAAAGTGATGGAAAAACAAGAACAGCCCCCAATCATCTGATTGGGGGCTGTTCTTGTTTCAATTGAAGGGGGGAAAAGAAACCGTTTTGGGCAAAAAAATAAGTAATAGCCAAAACGAGATAAGCAGTCGGTGAATGTAATGAAGGTGACGTTGCAGCTTCGCAGAAATTCATTAAATCAGATCTTATTGAAATGGCTATTCGTTTTAATAGAAAAATACAAATAAGGTGCTGCCATTACGTAGCACCTCAGCTTTTTAAAATTTATAGTAGCCATACAAAATCCAAACCATTTATTCTTTTTTTGATTGTAACCAGTCTAAAAAGTCATCCCTGAAAACCCTTTTGGACCTTTTTAAACGAATTAAAGGAAAATCGGGATTTCCCATGTATTCATCAGCTGTTCTTTCACTAACATTTAAATAAGCTGCCAAATGCTCTACAGTTAATAATTCCGGCAGTTGTGAAATCTCATCCGTTTCGTTCGTTATTATTTCTTCCCTACTTTCATGATTTGCGTAATTTATATGCCCTTCTCCCATGCACACTGCTACATTCTTCGAACACTTGGGACACGTCAGTGTATCAACTTTATCTTCCATAACAGAAAAACGAGAAACTACGCCAAATAGTGTTAAACAACTTTCACATAAATAAGTATATACACCTTCCACTTTCAAATGTATCACTCCTTAGACTTATCATTTGTTAAACTAACAAATTTTATAAGGAGCTAATCTGATATGTGGTAGGTTTAAACGCTTGGTCTATATTCCCTATATAACATCAAGGAGAAATACTTGAATCATTGGAAGAAAACCGGGCTATTTCTTGCTTCAATGTAAAGTGCACACATGCAATTAATAATAATCATATTTTCACTCATATTCCAAGGGAATTAACATCACATTTATGCCAATTATTAAAACAATGTTACTAATTGTAAAAAGTGTGTTAAAATATATTTTATGTTTAAAAAGACCCTTGTTTTTTTATAAAGTTGTAACAATAAGTACATCGTACTAGGGTCTGATGATGCTTAATAAGGAACGGTAATAAAATCGCATTATCATGATAGTTAAATACTCTAAAAATTTTGCAGATTATATTATTTACTCAAGTATCTCACCTTGAAAACTTGAATTCTACAGAACTATACCAAGGCTCTAGCAATAGGGTAACCTTTGTGACAAAGTAAACGAACTCGATTTTGCTGTTCATTGGAGCAGTTGTTCGAGCTACTTTAAGATGCCTTGAAGTACGAATAAATAAACACTGAAACTAATGAAAAGTTGAGTTACCTATCTCAAATTCGAGATATTTTTCCATTTTTTAGAAAAAACTCTTGTATAAAATACTGAGGATATTTTGAAATCTAAAACAAGATTCATATACAACCATATTCGAGTTTAGATAACGGTTGAACAACATATGGTTCTTTTCCAAGCAAAAGATAAAAAAACATTACGATTTTACTTATAGACAAGAGAGGGAGAACCAAAAGATGAGAGTTAAAAAAGCTATTATTCCAGCTGCAGGTCTCGGAACAAGATTTTTACCTGCAACCAAAGCCATTCCAAAAGAGATGTTGCCAATTGTAGATAAGCCTACCATTCAATATGTAGTGGAAGAGGCAATAGCATCTGGAATTGAAGATATCATTATTGTAACTGGAAAAGGAAAGCGGTCTATTGAAGATCATTTTGATTACGCTGTCGAATTGGAACAGAATCTTTTAGAAAAAGGGAAAAATGACTTGCTTGAAAAGGTACAAGCGTCTTCCAAGGTAAATATTCATTATATAAGACAAAAAGAACCACGTGGTCTTGGTCATGCAGTATGGTGTGCTCGTAAATTTATTGGAAATGAACCATTTGCAGTCCTACTAGGAGATGACATTGTCCAGGCTGAAACACCTTGTTTGGAACAACTCATAAATGAGTATGAAAGAACTTCTTCATCTGTAATTGGTGTACAAACAGTACCTGAAAATCAGACACATCGTTATGGAATTGTTGACCCTCTAATGAAAGAAGGTAATTGTTACCAAGTTCTTAACTTTGTAGAAAAGCCTTCTCCAGGTACAGCACCATCTAACTTAGCAATCATGGGACGATATATATTAACACCTGAAATCTTCATGTTATTAGAACAACAAGAGGTTGGAGCTGGTGGAGAAATCCAGTTAACCGATGCAATACAACAATTAAACCAAATTCAAAGTGTTTTCGCTTACGATTTCGAAGGTACAAGATATGATGTCGGAGAGAAATTAGGATTTATTCAAACTACTATAGAATTTGCATTGCAAAATGAAGAGTTAAAGAAAGATCTTCTTGGATATTTAAAAGGCATTTTAGAAAAAGAAGAGCTGTTACAGGTTAACTAATTTAATTTATATTTCTCTGTCCCGCACGGAGACTTTCTAGAGGTATCAGGCTAGTTACTACTGGCTTTTTCTTCGTGTGGGAATTAGAGAAAAATCGTAAAGAGTAAAGTGAAACAGTAACCTTTCATCAAGGAGAGAGCATTTTGGCAATTAAGAATCGTGACGATTATAACATTTATCTAGAATCTGATTTAGTAGCAAGAAAGTTGAAAAAGTGGAAGTACAGCTATAAAGTAATGCATCCAGAACTTTATTTCCAACGTCTGCTTAGGAAATCAGAGTATTTAAAGACTAAGAAATTAAACAGTTCATTTTCCATGTGGAGATATAACAGGTCATTGAGAAAACTTAAAAAGGTAGGATCTATGCTAGGAATATCAATACATCCAGTGTCCTTCGGTCCAGGGTTAAAGATACCTCACAGTGGTTCTGTAATTGTTAATAAGAAGGCTCGAATCGGTAAGAATTGTGAAATTCATTCTGGAGTTAACATTGGAGCTCATAAAGGTCAGGTTCCTAAAATCGGAAATAATGTGTACATAGGACCTGGCGCCAAGATATTTGGGGGTATCAAAATCGGCAACAATGTTGCAATTGGTGCTAATTCAGTAGTAACCAAAGACGTACCTGATAATGTCACCGTTGTAGGTATTCCAGCTAAAATAATTTCTAGAAATACAGAAACTCAAGTTTTAAAAGCATATGACAAAGTGAAAAAGAAATACATGAATAAAAAATAAAATTTTTGCTATCTCTTCATATGAGCCAATGTTAATCAAATCAGAAAATTCAATCAACATCAGTGCTTCCCTTTACAATTAGAGCTAATCATACAAAAGATAATAAGTGTATGGCTATGGGGAAAATAAGGAGGAGTAGGAGTATCAAAATGCGTGAGAGAAAAGAAAATGAACTGGCATTTAATCATGTCACCTGGGATGGGGTAAATCTACAAATTACTTTTGCTAAAGAAATTTTAGATAATATGGATACATTTCAACTTCAAATTCAAAGTCGGTATAGTAATAAGAAAAGAATTGTATCTTACAAGCGTAAAGCGTTATTAAAGGAGCACATAATTATAATTCCTTTAAAGGAACTTGAAGGGTTAGACAAGGGACGTTGGGACTTCTTTATTGAAGTTGAAAGCAATAAAGATGTTCGTAAGAAGAGAATAGGCCTATATGCTGCACGTGCAGCATCTGAATTGATACGCTATTTAAAGCCCATTATTAATAATGGAACACAGGCTTTTATTCCTTATCTAACAGAAAAAAATGGTTTATCTATACACAGCGCTAATATGCTGCAACTGGAAGACATTAGTTATAATGTTATACGTCTTTCTAAACAAGTATTGAGTGTAAAAGAAACAGATACAAAAGTATTCCTCAACTTTTCTGAGACTTTAAATAATAACATAAAAGATACGAGACTTGTTATGAAAAGTGGGGACAGTGTTTTTGTTCTTCCCATGAATATAGATACTGATGGAAAAACTCTTATAGTCAGTAAAAAAGACCTTCATTCGGTTTCACTAAAAGGAAAATGGAACTTATATTTACAAATTACCAAAGGCCATATACTAGAACGCTATGGTATAAATGTTCAAGTGAAATACCAAGATGATGAAATGAAGTTTCTTGTAAGAAAACAAGGAAAACAAATGTCCACGATTATTCAACATTTTAAAGGGCAAGTGGATGCAGAAAATTTAAGGGTTGAGGATGGATATATAACATTTGATATATCGTCAAAAGAATTGAAGCATGCAAATAAGGTTGAATTTTATCTAAAGAAAAGACAAGAGCCTGAAATAATAACACTTGATGTAAAAAGGACCGTATCTGGGGGGAAAGAACAAATCATCATTCCGGCTTCACAGTTGAAAGAAAAGATTGCTGTTATAAGCCGTTGGGATTTGTATATGGAACTCTCCCATGATCACGTGAAAGTGAACAGACGGATAGGAAACTACAACGTTATGCCTTTGTCAGAGAAAGATAAGCGTGCAGGGTATTTAATGCTAAATGAAGCCGTAGGTATATCACCATATCTGACAAAAGATAACGAGTTCTCATTATATTTTTGTACTGAAGAACAGTATATGAATTCAAAGTATCCTGCAAAAACAAAACTTCATGAAGTATCTATGAATAAGGAAGGATTACTACAACTTACTGCCTCTATTCATGTAAAAGAAACAAATGATTTTGTAGTAGACCATGTAACACTAAGGTTACGACAGGATAAGAGCCAGGTAATTGAGGTCCCTTGTGCTGAAGAGGTGTCACAGGACAAGAATAGTAGAAAGGTCAAAGCAGAATTAAATATTAGTCAGTTAGAATTAGAGCAATTTTATTGGGATTTTTTCATTACAATTACTCTAGGTAATGGTGATAAACGCCATGTGCGTCTTAACAATGATAATTATTTAATTAGTAAAAAATTGAAACATGGTATGTTTCGATATACGATAAATACCCCGGATGAATATATGATTTATCCCTACATTACTATGAATGATTGTCTGAGTTTAACCTATCGACAAATAGGTGAATTTGAGTCTTTCAAGCATAAGATTAACGAGTATACGGCTTATTTCCTATACATTTTATTGGGTTGGTACTTCGCATGGAAGCCAATTTGGCTTATTCATGAAAAATATTCCGAAACGGCTCAAGATAATAGTTTCTATTTCTTCAAATATTGTTATGAAAATCATTATAATAAAAAGATATACTATGTGATTAAAAAGGGATCAGCCGATGAAAAAAATTTAGCCCCCTATAAAAAGCGCATCGTTCATTTTATGAGTGTCAAACACCTCCTACTATTACTTGGATCAAAGCTAATTGTATCTTCGGAGACAAAAGGTCACGGGTATGCATGGAGGGTTTCCCAAGGAGCTATCCGTGAATTTTTAAATGAGAAGAAATATGTGTTTTTACAACATGGAGTACTAGGTTTGAAAAGAGTCGATAATACATTTAAAGCAAATTCATCCAACGGTGCAGACCTATTTGTAGTATCCTCTGATTTTGAAAAAGAAATCGTAAAAAGCTATTTTGGATACACTGAAGAAAACGTCATTGTTACAGGCCTGTCAAGATGGGATGCATTAGAGGATAAATCGCTTCAAAATACAAAAAAAGAGATTTTCTTAATGCCTACATGGAGAAATTGGCTTGAAGAGGTAGAGGATGATAAATTTGTTTTATCAGATTATTATCATGAATATAACAGTTTAATACAATCAGAAAAGCTCTCCCAATTATTAAAGGAAAATGATATCACATTAAACTTCTATGTCCATCCAAAATTTATGCCGTACGTTGCAAATTTCACTAGTTCTCATGAGCATATTAATGTTATACAATTTGGCGAGGCAAAAATTAATGATTTAATTATGCGCTCAAGTTTATTGATTACAGATTACTCTAGCGTAGCTTGGGAGACATATTATCAAAAGAAACCCGTTCTCTTCTTTCATTTTGATTTGGATAAGTATATAGAGAACCAGGGTAGCTACATGGATTTAAGAAATGACGTTTTTGGAGAGGTTGCTTACAACTCTTCAGAGTTAGTTGATAAATTAAGAGTTTATATAAACAATGGGTTTAAAGAAAAAGAAGAATTCAGTTCAATTAGAAACAATTATTTTAAACATGTTGATCACGATAACAGCTCAAGGATTTATAAGTATATCAGTGAACGTGAAAAATCACTTGTTAAATCGGATGGAATTCTAAAAGTCTTGAAAAGAAGTTACCTTCTTAAATATGTTTGGAGAAAGTACAAGCAAAATCCAATTGTTGGCCGGATTGGCATGAGCATGTTAAATATATTAAGGTGAAAACTTGAAATGCCGTTAGTTTAAAATTTTAACGGTGAAAATAAAAGCCCCTAGGATTTGAACTAGGGGTTTTTATCTATGGATTAGGTACCGGCTAATCAGCTGCAGTATTTGTTTCTAATGATTTTGAGGGTGAATTAATAAAGGAATTTGAAGAAGCCTTCACGTTCTTTCTGAATTCTATAGTTTTCCCATATAGAACTATTGGGGAACCTAATGTATCCACGAATTCATTATTGTGTATTTCAAAATTAGCAATCACTAATGCCCCTTTTGAGCTTTTATCCTTTCCATTCTTCGAATAGTAATAGTTACCTAGACTATCAATCTGAATTCCTTGTGCACATTCTATGAATTGATTTTCTTTTATAAGAATGTCTTTCCAATTATGTCCCCGTATAGCTGCATATGTCATTTTTTCAAAGGTATTGTCTATAATTTGAATGTTCGTGTATGGTCTATTATGGGACGCTGAATGGCTGCCTACGCCAACCCCCCACGGATTCATATTTCTTACGTGCGAATTCCCAAAATAGTTATGTTCTATCCTAACGTTTTTAGTTACAGTAAAGTCTACACTCCCAAATCGTCGAAATGCTTTATCAGATATCATCCCATCAATCTGAATGGCTTCTGTGTAATCATCATTACTCGAACGAGATCCTAAAAACTTACTATTTCGTATGAGAACATTTTTATTACCTGCTAAATCTATCGCATGGCCACCTACTATGTTCTTTAACACGGTATCCCGGATAAGGATATTATGACCATGGGCAAAACCAAACACAGAAGGAGTTCGTAGTTTTATATCCGCTCCCCCAGCGTCCCAAATCCCGCCATCTATAATAATGTTGGAATTTCCATTATAACCATGGTAGGTAGCTTTAAAATCTCCATTCAACAACATAATGTCATTATTTGAGTCAGCTTTTTGCAGAATTGTTTTAGTTGGAATTTTAAGCCATGTATTACTATAAATGTGTAATGATTTTTTCAGTGTGTATTTTCCTTTAGGTAAAAGTACTTTAATAGGCGTATCCGAATCTCTTGCAGTGTTCAATGCTTTTTGAATCTGTTTACTTGCATCACTTCCGTGTGGGATTGATACTGGGATTGTTTTGTAGTCTTTTTGCAAAAGCTGCAATATCTCTTCCGTAAAAGGTTTCCGGATTGTAGATTGCTCTACTGTCTTTTCAGAAGACCGATCCGGGGTGGGAGGTGAAAAAGGATTCCATAATTTGAACAGCATTACGGAGCCTACAATAATAACTAAGATGACTGATATTTTCTTCAATTTTTTCAACCTTCATTCTTTGGGTTTGCACCGGTAATTCCTTGCATCATACAGTCTTGGAGAGGTATGGTTTATTGACTTGCACTAATGGAATAAAATTTATTGAGCAATTTGCTTACACCAACCTTATGTTCCTTATGAAAATCTTCTTATGACGCTGAAGCTAGGCGTAATTCATCTCTTTCTATATGTAAACCACGTGAATTCATTTTTCCTCATTAGAGAAGAATTCTCTTTGCGTGTATTGAGTTGCCATGGCAGAAAACGATCAGGATATAGTAAATTGAATATCATTGGAATCCAATAGGTGTTTTACTACATCTATATTAGAAGGAGATATGACAGACACGCCCTGCTAATCTACAGAAATATAAAATGGTTTGAGACGTTGGCTTCTCGTGAGTGTATGCGATATCGTTTTATTTCCAAATTGGATAGAGTTCTTCGACCATTTTTCCTTCGTTGGTCTATTATAACATCATCCTAGTATTAAACACTTCCTAACTATTAGGAAAATGTATAGGCTTGGTAAAAGTGAAACGCTTACATTAATATAAGTGTGAGGAGGAAATACCAATGAAAAAACGTTACATTAAGTTATTGGAATATTTAGAACAATCTAACGATGACTTTGTAAGTGGAAGCGAACTTGCTAATCTATTTAATGTAACGACAAGAACAATCAGAAATGACATTAAGGAAATAAATGAAACTTTTTTAGATAAAGTAATAATTACTGGTAGTACTCAAAAAGGGTATAAATTAGTTGGGGATTTATCAAGTATTCAGCAAAATGAAGATGATTACGAAGAACGAGCTTTTCATATTATAAAAACACTTTTATCTGAAACTGGTTTTATAACTTATGATGAACTGGCAAAAAAACTTTATTTTTCTACTCAAACAATTAGGAAAGACGTACAAAGATTATTTCAAATAATCCAAGCCGAACAATGGAACATTGAGGTTGAAGCAATTATCTTTCAAGGGGTAAGGCTTAAGGGAAGTGAAGTAGAAAAACGTCTATTACTAAAAAAGTTAGTAACAACAAATTGTTTAAAGCGAATGTCTCTTGATGAAGCGCTGCAATACTATTTTGGTGATTGGTTTAGTCAGGCCTCCATTCAATTAGTATATTCTTGTATTGAAGAAGAAGTCACTAAGTACAATTTGTTACTAAGCTCTGAAGAACTATTCTCAATATGTGTGAACATAATGATTAGTTTAAAACGAGTAGGCCTTCATCAAAAAATTGCTGAAAAAGACATGAGGTTAGATAATACTTGCTTTGAAGAATTAGAAATAGCAAAGTTAATCCTTAGTCGATTAGCTAAGGAAATGAATGTACCGTTTGACGAATATGAATATCAGTATTTATGCTACCTGTTAATTACTTTGCAAATATTACCAAAGAAAAATGAAGTAACTGTGCATGAACACTCAGATGAAATAGAGGAAAAAGTAAAAGCGGTTATAAAAAATGTTGGGGATCGATATGGTTTTTCAAGTCGAAAGAATGAAAAGTTATTTAATCGCCTATTGGTACATATTACAAAGTCATTATATCCATTAAAATATTACTTTCCTTTAGAGAATCCATTTATTTCTCAAATAAAGTCAGAATATATGAATGCTTATAATATTGCAGTGGTTTTAGCGAAAGAATTACAATTTTGCTTAAATATAAAGATACCAGAAAATGAAATCGGTTACTTGACACTGCATGTTATGAATATTCTTGAAAATTCCCAAGAAACAAGGAAAAGAATTGCAATTATTTATGGGAAAAATCCGTTAGTAGGTAAGCTAATAGAAAGAAAAATAAATTTATACTTCCCAAATATTAAAATTGATGGTTTATTTGCAAATCATGAAATCCATTTAATTCCTGAAGAGATAGAAACTATAATAACTACTAGTGTAATCCTTGAGGAGCAACACCTAAATGTGAAAAATTGTATTCGTGTTAGTGAAATGATTACAAATGAAGATATGAAGACTATTTCTATCCAATTGAATCGTGGCTTACTAAAGTACTATTTATCTTCGAATGATCTTTATTTCTTAGATGAAGAGAATCAAATAGATTTATTAAAAACTCTTACGCAGTTTGGAGATATTCAACATCTGTATACAAGCATTAATGAAAGAGAAAAGATGTCGAGTACTAATATTGGTAATTTAGTGGCCATGCCGCATCCATTTGATTGTGGAAATAACAATAAATTAAGAGTGTTAGTAGCAATAAATAAACAAAGAATTTTGTGGGGAGACAAAATGGCTCAAATTATCTTTCTATTTATCCCTCCAAAAAATCAAAAGGTAAATAATACAAAGTTTTTTGAAGAGATTCATGATGTGTTTAAGCAAACAAACATGACAGAAAAATTATTGAATGTAACCAATTATGATGAGTTTTTGGAAGTTTGGTCTTCCAAATAATATTAGGAGGAATAAAAATGTTAATGAATATGAAAGATTTACTTTTAGTAGCTTATGAGAATAAATTTGCAGTCGGGTCATTTAATGTAGCAAATAGCGAATTTGTCAAAGTTGTAGTAAGTGCTGCAGAGGAGCAAAAATCTCCTGCCATACTTCAAATTCACCCGAATGAAATAAATTTAGTGACTGATGAATTTGTGGCCTATGTACGAGAGGCTGCGTCAAAGTCTAAAGTTCCTTTTGTTATTCATTTAGACCACGGGGCAACAATCGAAGATATTACTCGATCTATTAGAAATGGCTATACGTCTGTGATGATGGATGCGTCACATTTACCATTTGAAGAAAATATGGCATTAACAAAAAAAGCAGTAGAACTTGCTCATATGGTAGGTGTGTCTGTAGAGGGTGAACTAGGTACTATTGGAAGTAATGAGGGAAGTTCAGAAGGCGGAGCAGATGAGATTTTATATACGAATCCTGATGAAGCAGCCATTTTTGTTGAAACAACAGGAATTGATACGCTTGCTGTTGCTGTTGGAACTTCACATGGCTTATACCCAGAAACGAAAGATCACTCTATTAAAATTGATCGATTAAGGAAGATTCATGAAAAAGTAAACATTCCTTTAGTTCTCCACGGTGGATCAGACAACCCAGATGAAGAAATAAGACAAGCTGTGAAACATGGTATTGCCAAAATTAATTTATCTACAGATATGAAGAGAGCGTTTTATAACCAATTAAGAGCTACGCTTGATGAAAATCCAAATGCTTACGAACCAGATATATTAATGCCTGAAGCAACGAAGGCCGCTATTGAATTAGTAAAGAAGAAAATGGATCTATTTGGTTCAACTGGAAAAGCATCACTCTATAAATTAGGAGAAATTTAAGAGGAGGGATAAATATGATGACTTCTAGTGTCTTAAGGCCAGAAAACATAATATTAGATTTAGTTGCTGAAACGAAAGAGGACTTAATTAATGAGCTTGCAGAAAAATTAAATACAAACGGCCACTTACATGATCTTGAACAATTTAAACAGGATATTTGGGCACGAGAAGATCAGGTTCCAACAGAAGTAGGGTTTGGTATTGCTATTCCACATGCAAAATCTGCTGGAGTTAAATCGCCCGCTATTATTATGGGAAGATCTTTAAGTGGAATTAAGTATAGTTCTGAAAAATGCAATTTATTTTTCATGATAGCAGCCGGCAAGGATTCTTCAACTGAGCACTTAAAGACTTTATCTAAAATCTCCACTTTTCTAATGGATGAAACCTTTAGAGCTAAGCTCATTCTTGCCAAAGATAGTCATGAAGTTGTCCAGCTATTTGCAAATGCTGAAGAAAAAATGGTACAAGTAGATGCGAATGATAAGAAGTATTTTGGTAAGAAATTGGTCGGAGTAACTGGATGCCCTACTGGTATAGCACATACATTTATGGCTGCAGAAGCATTAAAAAATGCCGCTGAGGAGCTTGGCGTTCAAATAAAAGTTCAAACCAATGGATCGACGGGAATACAGAACAGATTAACTCAAGAAGATATTGATGAAGCAGATGGCATAATTGTTGCTGCAGATGTTAAAGTGGACATGGATGTCTTCGGTGATCGTAAGGTCATTAAAACGTCTGTTAAAAATGGGATACATCATGCTAAGGATTTAATTGAAGATGCTGTTTCTGGAAAAGGTACGGTTTTAAATCAGGGGAACAACAAGTTAAAGGAAGCAAAAGAAAAAACACGATTAAAACAACCTAAAATATACAGCCATATAATGAATGGGGTATCTTTTATGATTCCATTTGTTGTTGCTGGCGGTATATTAATCGCAATCTCCTTTATGTTTGGCATTCATGCTTCTGACCCGAATAGTTCAGAATATAATGCATTCGCCGCTTTTCTAGGTACAGCAGGTGGGAGCGCAGCATTCGCACTAATGGTTCCTGTACTAGCAGGATATATTGCGTATAGTATTGCAGATCGTCCAGGTTTAGCACCAGGTATGATTGGTGGTATGATGGCAACCCTTGGTGGTTCAGGATTTTTAGGTGGTATGATTGCCGGTTTTATTGCTGGTTATACAATCTTAGGGTTGAAAAAATTATTAAAAGGCATTCCAGATTCATTACAAAGTCTTTCCCCAGTGCTTATACTTCCTTTGTTGGCTACGTTTGTAACAGCCTTTATTATGCACTTTGTAATAAATAGTCCGATGGCGTGGATTAATGAGTCGTTACAAGGTTGGTTAAATGGTTTAACTGGTTCGAATGCAATTTTATTAGGAGCGCTTTTGGCAGGAATGATGGCATCTGATATGGGCGGCCCTATCAACAAAACAGCATCGGCATTTGGCTTAGCGATGTTTGCAAATCAAATATACGAACCATCTGCTGCACTAATGGTTGGAGGGATGGTTCCTCCATTAGGGATTGCATTAGCAACAACACTATTTAAAAATAAATTCTCACTTGAAGACCGCAACGCAGGAAAAGCTGCTTATATTATGGGGGCATCTTTTATTACTGAGGCAGCCATTCCGTTTGCTGCAAGTGATCCATTAAGAATAATTCCAGCAAATATTGTTGGTTCAGCAATTGGTGGAGGGATTTGTATGGCATTAGGAATTTCATTACAGGCTCCTCATGGTGGAATCTTTGTAATTCCTATTGCTGCAAGCAGTCCATTGTTATACATTGTATGTATTTTAATCGGTTCAATTATTACAGCTTGTATAATTGGAGTATTAAAAAAACCTGTGTACAGAACACAAGATAATACTAGTGAGGAGTCAGGAAATAAAACAGTAGCAATTGAAATTAAAGCAGTGTAATTTATACGAGTGAAAATGACATTGGTACTGTACAAAGCTACGGAAGAGTCTATGCACAAAACTAATGAAAGAATCCCTTGAAAATTTCCAAGGGATTCTTTCATTAGATATGAATATCGTTTATGTAATTAAATAAGCTAAGGCAGGCTCTGAATCAAGAGTTCTACCCGAGTGCAATCCTGCATTCAGACCAAGGCTTCCCATACACCCTTCCGCTATTTCAAAAACAAAGTGAAGGAACTTTGGCTAACCAAATCCATGACCAGCAAGGGAAACTGTTTGGATAATGCGTCGATGGAAAGTCTTTTTGGGACTATTAAGATTTAGCAGAATATAAAACATGTATTAATTTAATCATATGTATCTCCCTGATATTAAATATCCTTTAATGAAGGGGGAAACCGTACTGTTTTGGGGACAAAAAAAGAAGCAATAGCCAATATTGCTTCTTGGATTACATATATCGACTTCATGAAATTCATTAAATTTCACCCTCTTCAAGCCTCCTATTATACTCTACTTTACTGATCAATCCCTTTGCATTACAGGTAAGACAATCTGTATAAATATCGTAAGCACCTGTACCTGCACAAACATGGCATTTAATATGAGTTTCCGGTATATCCTTATGCATGAATGAAAAAACTTTTCCAATATACTGCAGAATAATCATTCCCAAAACTCCTTTTTTTTCTATCATACAACGAAAAAGAGAGAAGGAAACAGGAAATACAATAACATTACTTAAAACAAATAAAACCATAACATAGTTTACATGGGGTTAAAAAATTGAAGGGGATTCGTTTTTAGTATTAGGTTTCCATGCTCGCAGAGTTCGTCTCTACCAAAGCAAAATAAAAAGAGCCCTAGGGCCCTAAAATAAACTATTAATGATCAATTTTAGCCAACCAATAAAAGAAATCCATAACGGTATGCTCAAAGATGTACCAAACAAAAGTCCTTTAAAAAAATTCCCTTCATTATTCCTTACCATAATACACCTCTCGGCTTAGTTTTCTTGTGATAATTATAAATGAGAACGTTTTCTTTTTAGACGAGGCAATTTAAGCAATTACTTTACAATGTAATCCTTAACATTAAGCAGAAAAGTTGAATCAGTCGGCTTAATCATGAAATAACTATTTTGCAGCAACTTAATTAGGTACAGCTATCCAATATGAGTAATTGCTAGGTATCCCTCCTGATAATTAAATACCTCTAAAAGGCGAAGACGGTACCATAACAATGTCGAGTGTTGTTGGAATAAATTGGGAGAATTTTCTTTATCGTAAAAAATTTGATAGTTATAATTAATGAGAGAAAAATAACCGAAAAAAGTGAAAAAGAGATAGGTAAGTACTCAAATAAGAGTTTTACTCTATTTTAGACTTCCATGTCAGTCACTAATGTTCCAATATGGGAGGTAAAGATGAAGAAATATGGTTTAATCATCATCGCAGGAATTTGCTTAGCAGTGCTGGTTTTTGGCCATCTGCATTGGAAAAAACATAAGTCAGGTAGCAGGGGCAGAGGCTAGAGAAGCTGCAGCAAAAGTGAAAGAAGAGGAAAAAGAAGAAAGGGAAGCATTAATCCAAAGTTTAAATCCGGAAAATAATAAACAGCAGGCGCTAATAGATTACCTGCATAAATCGCTAACGCAAGATAAGGTTATTGTTTCCTTAATGGGGAGTAATGGTACTTCCGGAACCGGTGCTAGTAAGACTTCCAATAGTTGGGCAGGGCGTTTAGAGAAGAGTTTGCGCGCTGATTGTGATGAACTGGAAACACTAAGTCTCATTAACCATGGACATGAGGGGGATTCAACAGAGGATTTGCTGGAAGGTAAGAAAATTCAAGCGGTCATACAAGATGATCCCGATCTGATTATTTTTGAAAATTCGCTGATAAATAATCATTATCAATCATTAAGCTTGGAACAGACAAAAAAAGATTTGGAAAGCATCATGACAATGTTACAGAAAGAGCTACCTAATGCAAAGATTCTTATCATTTCACCAAGCCCAGTCGCCAATGGTAAAACGGAGAATAGTTTAGGTCTGAATTATTTAGATTATATTCATGCTTCCGAACAGGTCATCAATACGAATAAATGGACTTATATGAATAGCAAAGAAGGAATAGAAAAGAAGCTAAAGGAAAAGAATATGAGATTGGCTGATATACTGACGAATGATAATATCCATCCCAATGATCAAGGGCATTACATATGGTTCGAGGTGATGCAGGAATATTTTAAGTTAAAGTAGTATATATAAAAGGGGGAAACGTGGCTATATCCACATTTCCCCCTTTAATTTTATTCATTGCACTAAAAGAAAGCGGTATCATAATTTCTCAAGCCTTAAAGACATCACTTTCTACCTTGAATAAATTCGCGCATTTCCTTTTTCGATATACCTGAACCCATAACATCCTGCATGATTTCCATCCACTCTTCATCCATGACCTTGTCTACTTGTTCATTCAACAGAGCATCCACTTTAATACAAAGGATTTTAGCGATCTTTTCCAAAACTAAAATAGTAGGGTTTGTTTGAAGGTTTCTTTCAAGTGAGCTTATATAGGATTTGGCAACGCCGGATTTTGCGGAGAGTTCAGTAATTGACATTTTCCTTTCTTCCCTAAGCAACTTAACTCGGTAACCTATCATTGTGACCACACCTAACCATTAATATAAAATTACATACTGATTTAAACTATCACTTTCAGTTTACACATTTCCCTTTCATTTTTAATGATAACTAGGCACTAAAATACTTGACACAATTATATATATAAACGAATTTTCCTGTGTTGGTAGGCATTTAGTTAGGTTTTCATTATGGTAAATGTTGTTAAATTACACGCAGTCCTAACAAAATATGGTATTAAGTGTATACTTAGGTTTAATAAAATTCAGGCGCAAATATTCTGGAAAATGAGTTATTTAGATGTGATAAATGCAATATTTCAAAAATGACAATTATTTCATTTGTATTACCGTTTTCTTTTTTGTAATATTACTAAGGGATTTGAAAAGTATTCATTCATTGTAAGTTTTATGAAAATTTCCTTGAAAATACATAAATATAGGTAATATTATGGTATAATGCAATAGGTCATTTTTAACATATCAGGAGGATGAAATGGAAGAAACTATTAGTATTAAAGATATTTTTAAAACATTAAAGAAACGTTGGAAGCTAATCATGCTGCTGACATTAATTGCCGCTTTGATTAGTGGAACAATTTCTTATTTCTTATTAACACCCGTTTACCAATCTTCAACACAGATTCTCGTTAATCAGAAACAATCGGAGAACCAATTGGACTCGACTCAAATACGTTCCAATATCGACATGATCAATACATACAGTGTGATCATAAAGAGCCCTGCCATTTTGGAGAAGGTCATTGATGAACTTAAACTAGACCAAAGCGTAGATCAACTTAGTCAAAAAATTACGATTAACAGCCAAGAAAATTCGCAAGTCTTCTCATTAACGGTTCAAGATAGTAATCCGGCCAAGGCAGTAGAGATTGCCAATACGGTTTCTTCAATTTTTCAAAAGGAAATCAAAGATATTATGAAAGTCGACAATGTTAGCATACTTGCTAAGGCAGAAATAAAGGAAAATCCTACTCCTGTAAAACCTAATCCATTATTGAATATCGCTATTGCAGTTGTAGTGGGATTGATGGCTGGAATAGGCTTGGCATTCCTACTAGAGTATTTGGACAATACGATTAAGGACGAGGATGATATCGAGAGACTCCTTGACTTGCCATTACTTGGATCTATTCAAAAAATATCGCAACATAAATAAAGAACCATTCAGTGACATCAAGAAAGGAAGTGGGATTTTTGAGAAGTAAAGATGAAAAACAAATGAATTTAATTGCGCAGACTAATCCTAAATCGCCTATTACTGAACAATATCGATTAATTAGGACAAACATACAATTCTCATCAGTAGATAAAGAAATCAAAACGATTGTGGTTACTTCATCGGAGCCTAATGATGGGAAATCGACTACAGCTGCCAATCTAGCGATTGTGCTTGCTCAAGAAGAGAAAAAAGTATTACTTGTGGATGCGGACTTAAGGAAACCATCGGTTCATTATGCTTTTAACCTAAGTAATATACATGGACTTACTAGCGTATTGACAAAGAAAATGGACTTAAGAAAAACTATCTTGAATTCAAATGTTTCAAATTTAGAAATTTTAACAAGTGGGCCGATACCACCTAATCCTTCAGAGTTATTAAATTCCAAAGCGATAGAAACAGCAATTGATGAACTAAAAGGAATGTATGATTATATCATTTTTGATACACCACCGGTTCTGGTAGTGCCGGATTCCCAAATTGTAGCCAATAAATGTGATGGCGTGATCATGGTAGTGGCTAGCGGCAAGACAAACAAACAAAGTGCAGTGAAAGCAAAGGAGCTGTTAGTGAAAGCTAACACATCCTTACTTGGAGTCGTTTTGAATGGCGTTGAAGCGGATAACAGCAATTATTATTACTATCAATCTTAATGAAATAAAACAATTTTCGACAAAATAACACCCTGTTTAATGGCAGTTTTGTATGCTACCATTAGTCAGGGTATTAATTCCTATTTTTTTGGAAGTTGGGGCCTTTTTCCTATTTATTTTATAAAGGAAGTGTATGAAATTTGATCGACATACATTGTCACATTCTCCCAGGAGTGGATGATGGAGCCGCGGACATCAAGGAAAGCTTGAATATGGCAAGAAAAGCGGCAGAAGCAGGAATCACTCATATCTTTGCCACGCCTCATCACTTAAATGAGAAATATGTAAATGTTAAGAATGACATAATTGACCGCGTAGTGAGGTTAAATGAGAGTTTTCAACTAGAAAATATTCCCCTTACCATTCATCACGGACAAGAAGTAAGAATACACCGGGAAATATTTACTTCACTTGAAAAGGAAGAAATCCTAACGCTAGACGATAACGGAAGGTATTTGCTACTAGAGCTTCCGTCGGGAAGGGTTCCTACATACACACAAGAAGTGATATATGAACTGCTGCTTAAAGGAATCACACCGATTGTCGTGCATCCGGAGAGAAATAAGGAATTGATTGAAAATCATAAACTACTATTTGAATTGGTCCAGGAAGGTGCGTTAACCCAACTTACCTCAGGCAGTATCATTGGGAACTTCGGTAAAAGTATTCAATCTTTTTCAAAGAAGATAATCGAACATAATCTGGCCCATTTTATTGCAACAGATGCTCATAATATAGGCTCTAGAGGGTTCACGTTACAACAAGCCTATGAAACCATCACAAAGGCATACGGAATACAACGTACATTTTATTTCAAAGAAAACGCTGAACAGTTATTAAAGGACCAATGCCTTGCTGTTGAAAAACCAGTGCCATTCAAAAAGAGAATTTTGGGAATATTTTAGAAAGATAGATTATTAGGAAAAGTTACATAGTATAAAAAATTTTGCCATCATGTATGTTTCCTACGTTATATATCTACTGGATGTAAATTATAGATTGGTAAATTACCTTCATACAGATTAGTAACCCGTTCAACGACAAATAACCCTAAGGTCATAAGGACATAAAAAAGGCAAACAAAAAGAAACTTACACAGTATATTTCATTTTTATATAAAAATGAAAATCATGTGAAATAAAATACAATTCGTAAAAACTGTATTTAATAGAGAGTAAATCAAACAATATTAAAGGGGGAAATGTGGTTGGCCTACCGAAAACGATTAACACTTCTGGCCTTATTAGACTCATTAATAGTATTATCGGCCATTTATGTAAGTTATTTATTCTTGTATCCCTATTTGGAAATATTTAAATTACCAACACTCTTAGTTACATCAGTCTCTCTATTAATAAGCCATCATTTTTTTGCTTCTATTTATAAACTGTATAAGAAGGCCTGGGAATATGCGAGTATTGGAGAGTTACTGTCCATTGTTAAAGCCGTAAGCCTATCGGTTATTACAGTTATCGCCATCCAGTTAATGGTTTTTCAAGATGTTTACGTAAGGGCCATGGCATTGACGTGGATGATGCATGTCATCCTTATTGGTGGTTCCCGCTTTTCGTGGAGAATGCTGCGTGACCGTTTGATACATAATCAAAAGGAAACCAGAAACACATTGGTAATTGGGGCGGGATCTGCTGGAACCATGGTTGTACGTCAACTTCTTAATAATCATGATACGGAACTTAAACCAGTGGCATTCATAGATGATGATCCAAAAAAGGATAAGCTAGACATTTTAGGAATACCCGTTGTGGGTAATTCAACACATATCCCTGAAATGGTTGAAAAATATCATATAGATAATATTGTTATTGCTATTCCCTCATTAAGTAAGAAAGAATTGAAGGTCATTTTTGATGAATGTGTGAAAACGAATGCAAAAACACAAATCATGCCGATGATTGAAGATATTATGTTAGGGAAAGTAGCGGTTAATCAGTTTAAAGAAGTGGAAGTAGAGGATTTATTGGGAAGAGAACCAGTCGAATTAGATATTAATAGTATTTCTGAATATGTAACTGGCAAGACCATACTAGTTACTGGAGCTGGAGGATCTATTGGTTCAGAGATTTGCCGACAGATATGCAGATTCTCTCCGGGAACTCTTATAATACTAGGACATGGGGAAAATAGTATTTATCAGATTGACATGGAACTGAAAAAGCTATATGCAGATCAAATTGAGATCATACCTGTCATCGCAGATATTCAGGACCGAGAAAGAATTTTTGAAGTGATGGACACCCATCGACCTGATGTTGTTTACCATGCGGCTGCACACAAGCATGTTCCACTTATGGAATACAATCCTCGTGAGGCTGTAAAGAATAATGTTTTTGGTACAAAGAATGTTGCAGAAGCTGCAGATACTTTTGGTGTAGGTGCATTTGTGATGATCTCATCCGATAAAGCCGTTAACCCAACAAACGTCATGGGATCGACCAAGCGGATTGCTGAAATGATCATACAGCAGTTAGCTAAACATAGCACAACAAAATTTGTTGCCGTTCGCTTCGGAAATGTTTTAGGCAGCAGAGGGAGTGTTATTCCTTTATTTAAAAGACAAATCCAGGCAGGTGGACCAGTAACGGTCACCCATCCAGATATGACAAGGTATTTTATGACTATACCCGAAGCATCTAGGTTGGTTGTTCAAGCAAGTTCTTTAGCGCGTGGTGGAGAAATCTTCGTACTTGATATGGGTGAACCAGTCAAGATCGTAGATTTAGCGACAAATCTTATTCAGCTATCAGGTTATTCCATTGATGAAATTGGAATTGAATTCTCAGGGATCCGTCCCGGTGAGAAAATGTATGAAGAACTATTAGGGGAGAAAGAGGTTCATAGTGAAGCTGTGTTCCCTAAAATCTTTATAGGAAAAGCGGTACTGGAACAGGAAGAGGAAATACAGCATCTATTAAACTCCTATGATGATTTTTCCATAACAGAACTTAAAGAATTCGTGATAGATCTAGCAAATCGAAGAAAGAACAAAGATTTCTCGGTAGTGAAATAGCATTAGGAGGACTAATAAGTGAAAAAAATCACAAAAGCAATCATTCCTGCAGCAGGATTGGGTACTCGTTTTTTGCCTGCAACAAAAGCTATGCCAAAGGAGATGCTGCCAATTGTTGATAAACCTACTATTCAGTACATAGTTGAAGAGGCTGTTGCATCTGGAATAGAAGATATAATAATTGTTACTGGAAAAGGCAAACGTGCGATTGAAGATCATTTTGATTTCGCTCCTGAACTTGAACAAAATCTAATGGATAAAGGAAAGTCAGAATTGCTCGATAAGGTACAGTACTCTACTAACCTTGCTAATATCCATTACATTAGACAAAAGGAGCCCAAAGGATTAGGTCACGCTGTTTGGTGTGCACGTAAATTTATTGGGGATGAGCCTTTCGCTGTACTTTTAGGTGATGATATTGTACAGAGTGATACTCCATGCTTAAAGCAGCTTATTAATCAGTATGAAGAAACAAATAATAATTCTATAATTGGAGTTCAAAATGTACCTAATGAAGAAACAAATCGCTATGGAATAATAGATCCTTCTTTTCAAGATGGCCGACTTTACCAAGTTGAAAACTTTGTAGAAAAACCTGCATTAGGAACAGCTCCTTCTAATTTAGCAATAATGGGACGTTATATCCTTACTCCTGAAATCTTTAGTTTTCTTGATCAGCAGGAAGCTGGTGCAGGAGGAGAAATTCAGTTAACGGATGCGATACAAAAGTTAAACCAGATACAACAAGTTTTTGCTTATGATTTTGAAGGAAAACGATATGATGTTGGGGAGAAATTAGGGTTTGTAAAAACGACATTAGAGTTTGCTCTGCAGAACGAAGAAATCAAGGATGAGTTAGTAGAGTTTTTAGAACAAATGGTTAAGGATTTTTCTTCAGAAAAGATTAATGCTTAGGAATAAAGTTACCTATTTATCAGTCCTTTTGACTCGGGTATCGTTTTTTATTTTCCTAGTTGGGTTAACATAAGAAAAAATCTAAAAAAAAAATCAAAACTTGAAAAAAAGCGAGGAAATCAAAGTGGTTGATATACAAGTAAGAAACATACCTTTTTCTCCACCAGATATAACAGATGCTGAGATTGAAGAAGTTATAAAAGCAATGAAGTCAGGTTGGATTACTACCGGACCAAGAACTAAAGAGTTTGAAAAAAAAATAGCTGAATATGTTGGGACAAAAAAAGCGGTTTGTTTAAATTCCGCAACAGCATCTATGGAGCTTACTCTTCGTATTTTAGGAATTGGCCCTGGAGATGAGGTCATTACTTCTGCATATACTTATACAGCATCTGCCTCTATTATTGATCACGTAGGTGCAAAAATTGTACTGGTTGATACAGCGCCAGATTCCTTTGAAATGGATTATTCAAAACTTGCTGATGCGATTAATGAGAAGACAAAAGCGATTATTCCCGTTGATATAGCAGGAAAGATGTGTGATTACGATTCTATATACGAAATAGTGGAGAGTAAAAGAGAATTATTTAAGGCTAATAATAAAATTCAAGAGTTATTTAATAGAGTAATTGTAATGACTGATGCTGCTCATGCTTTTGGAGCTGAGAGAAAAGGTAGGAAAAGTGGGCAAGTTGCAGATTTTACTTGCTACTCTTTCCATGCAGTAAAGAATCTGACAACTGCTGAAGGTGGTGCAGTCGTTTGGAGTGATGACCTTGGGTTAGATGATGAGTGGCTTTATAAGCAATTCATGCTATACAGTCTTCATGGTCAATCTAAAGATGCATTTGCGAAAACACAAAAAGGTGCATGGGAATATGACATTGTCTATCCCGCTTACAAGTGCAATATGACCGATATTATGGCTGGGTTTGGTTTGATACAGTTAAATAGATATGAAGGTCTGATGAAAAGACGTAAAGAGATTATTGAGATGTATGATAAAGCACTTTTACCAATGGGTATTCAAAGTTTACAGCATTATGGTCAGGATTTTGCTTCATCAGGTCATCTTTATTTAGCGAGGATACCAGATATTGGGGAACAACAGAGAAATGAGATAATTGTTCAAATGGCGGAGGTTGGTATTACATGTAATGTCCATTATAAGCCACTGCCTATGTTGACGGCGTACAAGAATTTAAGCTTTGATATTAAGGAATTTCCTAACGCTTTTGATATGTATAGGAATGAGATTACACTTCCACTTCATACATTGTTGAGTGATGAGGATGTAGAGTATGTCGTTGGAAATTTTAAAAAACTAATTGGTGAAATCACGGTGGGTGACTAAATGTATAATATTTTTTTTAAAAGAGTATTTGATATAATACTCGCATTAATAGTTTTCCTAGTTTTCTTTATTATCTTAGTTATTGTAGGCCCAATCATATATTTTCAAGATAAGGGGTCAATATTTTATAATGCACCACGACTTGGTAAGAAAGGAAAAGTATTTAAGATGTATAAATTTCGTTCTATGAAAACAAATGCTCCTGATTTGAGAAATGAGGATGGTTCAACTTTTAATTCAGACGATGATCCTAGATTAACTAAGATAGGGAAGTTTTTAAGAAAAACTAGTATAGATGAATTACCCCAAATTATAAATGTACTTATAGGAGACATGAGTTTTATAGGTCCAAGACCTGACTTACCTGAAGCATTAGGTTTTTATAATAAGGAAGAAATTCAAAAGTTAGATGTAAGACCGGGTATAACTGGTTACAATCAAGCTTATTATAGAAACTCGATAACACAAAGAGAAAAATTTAAAAATGATATTTTATACGTAAATAACATATCATTAATTGTTGATATTAGAATATTCTTTGCTACTATTATTAGTGTTATTAGAAGAAAAAATATTAATATAGAAAATAATAAAAAATTGCAAAATAATAAATGATTTTATAAAGCCTCTTCGTATAAATTTTGCCGTCAGGAAGGTGATTGTATTGGTAATCGGTGAAAAAGTGATTATACGAGCTCTTAAAAGAGACGATTCACAACAGATTTTGAAGTGGGTAAACAATCCTAAGTTGAAATATTTAACAGGAACGTTATATCCCGTTTCGGATGTCGAACATGAAAAATGGTTTGAGAATAAACTCAATGAAAAGGTCGATAAAATATTTGGTATTCAAGAGAGTACTACTGAAAGCTTAATTGGTATTATTGGACTAAAAAACAGCGATTTAATTAATCGGAGTGCAGAATTATATACTTATATTGGTGATGAACTGCAGCGGGGTAAAGGACTTGGAACTGATGCTGTCAGAACCTTAATTCGATTTGCTTTTGATGAACTCAACTTGCATAGAGTTTCTCTAGTCGTATTTTCATATAATACTAGGGCAATAAGTGCATATGAAAAAGTTGGATTTATAACTGAAGGGATAATGAGAGAGAGTCATTTTAAAGATGGAAAATATCATGATAAAATCCTAATGGCTATATTAAATGATAAGTAAAAACCTCTTTTTTTAGGAGAATGATAACATGCTAGAGCAAAAACACATTTTGATAATTGGTGCTGGTATATTGCAAGTACCTGCAATCATTAAAGCTAAAGAGATGGGCCTTTATGTAGTTACCCTGGATATGGATCCTAATGCCCCTGGTTTTAAGATTTCAGACAAACAAATACATTTAAGTACCATTGATGTTGAGAATGCAGTAAAAAAAGCAATGGAGTTAAAACTAGATGCTGTTATGACTTTGGCTAGCGATATGCCTATTAGAACAGTTGCTGCAATAGGAGAAAAGTGTGGCTTAAAAACAATCTCATATGATACTGCAATAAATGCTACAGATAAAGGGAAAATGCGAAAAAGACTTAAAGAAATGAATATCCCAATCCCTAACTTTTTTATTGTTTCAAGTATAGAACAATATCTTGAGGTAACGAGCAATTTTAAGGGAAAATTCATTGTTAAACCATCCGATAATTCAGGTAGTAGGGGAATCGTTTTAGTTAAGGATATCAAAAATTTAAATGAAGCTTTTTGGTATGCTAAACAACATTCAAGAACGGGTGAAATCTTGGTAGAAGAATACATGGAGGGGCCTGAAGTAAGCGTAGAAACACTAACTATTGATGGCATAACTCATGTTGTAGCAATAACAGATAAACTCACTACTGGAGCCCCACATTTTGTTGAAATGGGGCATTCTATACCGTCCCAACTTCCTGTTGATATGCAAAATAAAATAAAAATATTAGCAACTTCTGCGATACATGCAATTGGAATTGATGTCGGACCAACTCATACAGAAATTATTTTTACTTCTGATGGTCCCAAAATTGTTGAACTGGGTGCTAGACTAGGTGGAGATAATATAACAACACACCTAGTACCTTTGGCAACGGGGATTGATATGGTTGAATGTTCTCTACGCTTAGCTCTCGGAGAAGATGTAAAGCTACCCCAAATTCACCAAAGGGGAGCAGCGATTAGATATTTGGAATCAGGAGAAGGAATATTAAAGTCAATCGATTATCCAACCGATTTAATTAAGAAAGATGGCGTTAAAGAGGTAACGATAACGAAAAGTATTGGTGATAGAATCACAAAAATAGGTAGTAGTATCGATAGGATTGGATATGTTATTACCCAAGCTAGCACATCAAATGAAGCGATTAATGTTTGTAAAGAGGCTGTAACTTCCATAAAAGTTAATGTTTTATAATCAATATAATTTATATTAAATAAGGGTCAACACATAGAATATGTTCTTTTTATATTCCGACATTGCTCTTTTAAACCAGCTAATTAAACTGATGTACTAGCCTAAAAGGAAAGCAGAGCAACTGCTTTTCATATTAAAGCAGTTGTTTGGTATAGACCCTTATTTAATATTAAATATTTACTTGCATTTAAATAAAAGGTTTTATTTGATATAAGAAAGGAAGTAAAAATTTGAATGTGTGGATAGTTTCGGACGGTGAACCTTTACCAACAGATGAAGGTAAAGTAAGACTAAGAAGGATGGGTATGCTTTCTGAGATTTTGTATCAAAATGGGCATGAGGTCCACTGGTTTAGTTCATCCTTCCATCATTATAAAAAAGAACAAAGATGCAACAATGATAAAGATATAAGCGTTGAAAAAAATTTTACCATTCACTTGTTAAAAACAAAAGGATATAGCAAAAATGTATCATTTGAAAGAATATCTCATCATAGGGAATTATCACGAAAATTTTCATCGAATACAAATTCCTATGAAAAACCAGATATAATTATAGCAACAATGGCCCCCCTTGAGTTTTCAAAAGCAGTAATAGAATATGGAGAACATAATAACGTTCCAGTAGTAATAGATATTAGAGATTTATGGCCTGAAATTTTTAATGAAGTAGTTCCAAAATGGGGGAAAATAATTATAAAACCATATATATGGTTTTGTAAAAGCCAATTAAGGAAAATACTTAAAAAATCTACCGCAATGATTGGAGTTACTCCACAGTTTTTAGACTATGGTTTAAATATAGCGAAAATAAATAAAAGAGAATTCGATAATGTTTTTTATACATCATATAATCCACGTGATTTATCAGGACAATTAAAAAACTTCGAAAAACATTGGTCGAAGTTTGGCCTAAAAAGTACAGATTTCATTGTTGTTTTCTTAGGCAATTTTGGTCGGCAGTTTATTTTAGAACCATTAATTGACGCAGCAAAAAAACTCAATGGATATAGCAATATTAAGTTTGTCCTTTGTGGTGTAGGGGAATCCCTTGATAATATTAAGAAGATGTCTAGTAATTCAGAGAATGTTGTGCTACCAGGATGGATTGAAGAAGAACAAATCTTATCATTATTATCTGCTTCATCAGTTGGTATTGCTCCTTATAGAAACAGTGTAAATTTTACTAGTAATACCCCAAATAAATTTGGAGAATATTTATCAGCATCACTTCCAGTTATCTTAGGTGTAGAGGGGGTTATGGAAGATTTAGTTTCTGAGTATAAATGTGGAGCGAAATATAAAGATTCAAATGAGCTAGCGTTAATAGTAGAAAGATTTTTTTTAGATAGACATCTATTAAATGATATGTCAGAAAATGCTTATAGATTATATGAAACAAAATTTAATGCCGAAAAAGTTTACGTAGAGCTATCAAGACACTTACAGGCAATATCAAAAAAAATTAACTAATAAAGGGAGATTATTATGAGTTTTAATTTGTATGCTAATATTGTAGAAAAAAAGGAAAAAATATCTGTAATTGGATTAGGATATGTAGGACTCCCCCTTGCTATTGAGTTAGCAAAAAAATTTGATGTTATAGGGTTTGATGTGAATACTAGAAAATTAGACAAATATTTATCTGGTATTGATATAACAGACGAAGTAGGGGATGAAGCTTTAAAAACTACTACTATGATTTTTACAAATGAAGAAGGGAAATTAAGAGATTGTAAATTTCATGTAGTAGCGGTACCTACTCCAATTAATAGTGATAAAACACCTGATTTAACTCCAGTAATTGGAGCAAGTAAAACTGTAGGGAGAAATCTTACTAAAGGATCTATAGTTGTTTATGAATCTACAGTATACCCTGGAACTACTGAAGAAGTTTGTATACCTATACTTGAGAAAGAATCAGGTTTGGAATATGGTAAAGACTTTAAAGTTGGTTATTCCCCTGAACGAATAAATCCAGGCGACAAAATAAACACACTGACAAAAATCACTAAGGTAGTATCTGGATCGGATGAAGTTGCTCTTGAAAATATAGCTAAAATTTATGAGTCAATTATTGAAGCGGGTGTTCATAGAGCTGAATCAATAAAGGTAGCAGAAGCGTCAAAGGTAATAGAAAATTCTCAAAGAGATATCAATATTGCCTTTATGAATGAACTTTCAATGGTATTTAACAGGATGGGTATAGATACAAAAGCCGTTTTAGAAGCCGCGGGAACAAAATGGAACTTCCTTAAATTTGCTCCTGGTTTAGTTGGGGGGCATTGTATAGGGGTAGATCCATATTATTTCACTTATAAAGCTGAACAACTTGGTTATCATTCTCAGATAATTCTTTCTGGTAGAAAAATCAATGATGATATGGGTGTATATGTAGCACATAATATTATTAAAAATTTAATTAAAGCAGAACAACCTATAAAAGGGTCGAAAGTGGCGTTATTAGGAATAACATTTAAAGAGAATGTTTCTGATGTTAGAAATACTAAGATAATTGATATTATTAAAGAACTTGAAGAATTTGGTGTAGATGTTATAGTTCATGATCCCGTTGCAGATAAAGAAGATGTATGGAATTCTTATAGAATAAATCTAGCTGATAAAGAGGAATTGAAAAATTTAAACTGTGTAGTACTAGCTGTTAATCATAATGAATTTAAAGAAAGCTATGATTTAGATTTCTTTGATAATGTGTATAAAGACAATAAAAAGGTTTTGATTGATATCAAAGGATTGATGAATCGAAGAGAATGTGAATTAAGAGAGTATGTTTATTGGAGTTTATAATTTTTTTAATACTACATATGATCTAATAAATATCGAAAATTAAGTGTGTTGAATTAATCTTAATCTATAAAGAAATATCTGGAGTACTCTTTATCCAATGCAAGGGAGCTTAGTTTGGATTAGGGGTACTTCTGTATATTGTTTATCTCGACAAACTATTCTAGAACTTGATGATTTTCACTTAGAAAATCCAATGAATCAAGGGTTGGGAATGTATTTATATGCTTATTGTAGATTATGTAATTGAAAGGTGAATATTATGAGTTTAATAAGGAAAGCATTATTTAGGATTTTCAGAATTACTATAGGTAAAAAAGGGATTTATGGAGATATTCATGGGAAAGGAAATAAATTCACAAAAGGAGTATTTATAGTAGAAGGTGCATCCATTGGTAAGTACAACTACTTTGGACCTTATACAATGATTAATAATGCCAAAGTCGGAAATTATTGTTCTATTGGTCCTGGAGTTAAGATGGGACAAGGAAAACATAGTTTGTCATATATAACAACCTACCAAAAGATTAGTTCTGAGTTAATAGGATATTCGCTAAGTACAACACCTACAATAATAGGAAATGATGTATGGTGTGGTGCTAATGTAGTTATTATGCAAGGAGTTAAGATTGGTAATGGTGCAGTTATCGGCGCCAATGCGGTCGTTACAAGTGATGTACCTGATTACGGAATTGCAGTAGGCATACCAGCTAAAGTAATTAAATACCGCTTTAATGATAAAATGATTAAAACCATACAAGAAAGTGGATGGTATAACTTTGACATTGCCAAAGCTAAAGAAGTAATAAAATCTATTGAAATGCGTCTATAGTTGTATATAATAGTTTCACACCTTAAATTAACTAACTCTATCAACGATTAACTATAAGCTATTAATATAATTATGGCTAAGGGCATATAAAACAAGTTTTAGTGGTTTTTAAAATCCTGATTCAGACAATATTATTATGAAACGAGAATTTAAAAGATGAAAGTATTACACATAAACTCAAATTATTTATATACCACACTTTATGAAAAATTAATTGAATGCTTAAATGAAAAAAATATAACTAACAATGTATATATGCCTACGCATGGAGAAACGGAATTTGTAATATCCTCTAAAGATTATGTTTATCATCCAGTGTGTTTTAAAAAAAATGATAGATATTTTTATTACTATAAACAAAAAAAAATTTTTACTAATTTAAATAAGGATATGGATGTTAATTCATATAATTTAGTACATGCGCATACTCTGTTCACTGATGGTTATGTTGCTTATAAGTTACAAAAAAAATATAGTATCCCTTATGTAGTAACTGTGCGTAATACAGATATTAATGCTTTTTTTAAGAAAAGGGTTTTGTTAAGAAATACAGGGGTAGAGATTTTAAAAAATGCAAGTAAAATAATTTTTATTTCAAAAGTTTATAAAAATGAATTATTAGATAACTATATACCTAAAAAATATCATAGAGATATTGAGGAAAAGAGTGTAATAGTACCTAACGGTATAGATGAATTCTGGTTAAAGAATAAATTTGAGTCAAGGAAAAAAAATAATTCTAATATTATTAAACTTATATATGCAGGACGAATAGATTCAAACAAAAACATTACGACTACTGCAGAAGTTTGTAATTTGTTGAAAAGTAGGGGGATAAATACAACTTTAACGGTTGTAGGGAAAATTGATGACGAAAAGGAATATAAAAAAGTGGCTAAATATGACTTTGTTTCGTTTATACCACCTAAGCCTAAAGAAAAGCTAATTGACTTATTCCGTACAAATGATATTTTTATTATGCCTTCCATACATGAAACTTTCGGTTTGGTATATGCAGAAGCAATGAGTCAAGGATTACCAGTTATTTACACGAAAAATCAGGGGTTTGACGGTCAATTCCAAGATGGTAAAGTAGGATATAGTGTGGATTGTTTTAATCTAAAAGAGATTGCAGATAAGATAATTGATATATCCAAAAATTATGAAATTATGTCACTAAATTGTATTGAACTATGTGATAAGTTTAATTGGGACTTAATAGTTAAAAAATATATAGATATTTATGAAGAGGTAAGTTGTCATGAAAAAAAAGATAAATAGTATTTGTATAATATCAGCAAAATACCCTACAGAAAAGAATCCAGAGTATACATTTGTAGATCAACTTGTATGTGAATTGGCGGATAACGGGATTGAATGCACTGTAATATCACCTGTAAGTATCACAAAACGTATTGTAAGAAGAGTTGAAAATGTGCCAATAGAAAGTACTAAAAAAACAAGAAAAGGTAATACCATAAAAATTTTTAGACCAAGGTTTATTTCTTTTTCTAGTAAAATCATGAATATAAATACATCTAGAATTACTTATAATAGTTATAAAAGATGTGTTTTACATGAGATGAAAAATCGTAATATATCGGTTGATGCCATTTATGGGCATTTTATATCTCCATCAGGAATATGTGCTGCAGATATAGGCCAAGACATGAATATTCCCTCATTTTTAGCATATGGTGAGAGTTCACTTGATAGGTATAAAAATGTAAAAAAATCTTTTTTGAAAAATAAGATTAAAAAATTAAGTGGCATAATATCTGTGTCTAGTGAGAATAAGAGAGAACTTCTAGATGCAGGATTAGTTGAGAATAATTCAGTTGTTGATGTTTTTCCAAATGCAATTGATTCTGGTAAATTTTATAAGGAAGATAAGGCTTCTGTAAGAAAGGAACTTAATATTAGTGAGGATAAGTTTGTTGTTGCCTTTTTGGGACAATTTATTGAAAGAAAAGGAATTAATGTTCTATCTAATGTATTGAATGAATTTCAAGATGTTTATTCTATATTTATTGGTTCAGGGTTAAATGAACCCCAATGTAACAATATTTTGTTTAAGGGCAAAGTCCCACATGATAGTGTCTATAAATACTTAAATGCAGCGGATGTATTTGTATTACCAACAATTGCGGAAGGTTGTTGTAATGCAATTATAGAAGCATTGGCGTGCGGTTTACCTATTATATCATCCAATTTACCATTTAACGATGATATATTAGATGAAAATTGTTCGATAAGAGTTGATCCGTTTGATGAAACTTCAATCTATAATGCTATTAATTTGTTGAAAAATAAGAAGACTCTACGGGAAAAATTATCAGACGGTGCAATAAATAAAGCAGAAAAACTAAGTATAAGTGAGCGTGCAAAAAATATTATTAATTTTATGGAGAGAATGAGTTAGTTATACACTTATTCTCTACCAACTATAATGTGATTTTCTTTGTATAAACGTTTTATGAGTAAATATGTAGGAGGATATAATGAAACATGTTGCACATCTTGGGGTTGAGCCGAAAAATAGTTCGATTATTTTAAAATGTTCAATTATAGCGTTCCTGGTTCTAATTGGAGTGAATATTCCTTTCTTTACTATTATTGCTTTTTTGTTGGCCTGTATCTTTATTTTCTTGGGTTCATTTAAACAATTACTTGGGATACTTTTCTTCGTATTAGCTTTTTCTCCTATATTTAAACTCAATCCAAATAGCTTTAGTTTCTTCAGTTTTTTAATTATAGCAGCAATCGTTAAATTACTATTTACAAAAGTAGATTTGAGGTTTAATTATAAACAGGTTTTTGTACTATTGCTTTTTTTTACTTATGTATTGATATTTGGTGGAGTAAATGGAACAATTCGCTTGGGTGATATTATCCCCGGTTTTGTGTTGATGTTACTCGTGTTTAACCAAGACAAGAAAATAGATTTACGTAGTATATTATTGTTTTTTACTTGGGGTTTAATTTTGGCATCTGTGGCAGGGTTGTTTAGTGATTATATTACCGGACTTTCTTCTTTTATACGAGATGTGAGATTTAAATTAGAGCCTGGTGAATATTTTGAACGGTTTTCTGGTATACAATCAAACCCTAATTTTTATACTATGGACTTAAGTATAGCTTTAGCTGGATGGTTTGGATTGGTAATAAGTAGGCTTGCAAAACCGTTTGATTATATATTAATTATTATGTTATCAGTATTTGGAATAATGTCTCTTAGTAAGTCGTTCTTGGTAATTTATTTAGTATTGTTACTATTAGTGCTGACTAGCTTTGGAAAGCAGAGTATTAGAGGTTTAATAAAGGGAGTATTTATTGTCGGAATAGTAATTGTCGGGATATATATTTTTGTAGATAAGGAATATCTTAATGTATTGTTAGGCAGATTCTTAAATAATGATAGTGCTAATGCATCCTTATCTAGTGTTACTACTGGACGTTATGATATATGGACGAGCTATGTAGGTTATATATTTTCTGATATTAAGGTTTTTTTGTTTGGTAAGGGGCTCGGTGCAGAAGTCTATGGGTCTATAGCATCCCACAATTATATAATAGAGACCATTTATTATCTTGGGGTTATAGGGGCAATTCTATATCTTTTCTGTATAATTAGTATTTTCCCTAAACGTAATTTATCTGTTAAACGTAATTTAGTGAATCATTTACCATTTATAATACTAATGGTACGAGGAACAGCTATTAATTTAATATTTAGAGAAAATCTGATTTTTTATTTGATTATTATAGCAATAATTTTAAACACTAATTTAAATGTTAAGGATAAATTAAATTTTGTTACGATAAAAAACAACTCTTAAATTATTATCTTAATTTAAAGTTTACTAAATTATATGTTGATTTTAAATCTAGACTAAAAGATATATCTACTTCAATTAGAGAGTACTATTAGTATAAATTCTTAAGGGAGAAAATTTGGATGAAAGAAAAGGAATTTAAACTAAAAGTAGCGAAGGCAACAAAATGGTCAACTATTACAGAAGTATCTGCTAAATTAGTTGCGCCTATTGCCAATATGATTTTAGCCAGAATACTTGTACCTGAAGCTTTTGGTGTAGTAGCAACAATAACTATGATTATTAGTTTTGTTGAGATGTTTACTGATGCGGGATTCCAAAAATATCTTGTACAGCATGAATTTAAAGATGAAGATGAAAAGTATAAAAGTGCTAATGTTGCGTTTTGGACAAATTTTAGTATTTCTATTTTTTTGTTTGGAACTATAGCTTTTTTTTCTAATTCAATCTCAGTATTAGTAGGAAGTCCAGGTTTAGGGAATCTGATTATGATAGCATGTATTCAGTTACCAATTACAGCATTTTCTAGTATTCAAATGGCACTTTACAAGAGAGAGTTTGACTTTGAAACTCTTTTTTTCGTTCGAATGGTATCAATCTTAATTCCACTAGTATTGACAATCCCTTTAGCTCTATTAGGTCTTAGTTATTGGGCTCTAATAATTGGCTCAATATTTACGTATCTTTCTAATGCAATTATATTGACAGTTAAGTCTAAGTGGAAACCTAAATTATATTTTGATGTTAGTCTTTTAAAAAAGATGTTAGCTTTTAGTATTTGGTCTTTTATAGAGGCAATATCTATTTGGTTTACAGTTTGGGTAGATGCATTTATTGTAGGATATTACTTAAATCAACATTTTCTCGGACTATTTAAGACATCCACAACAATGGTCAATTCAATTATGGGTCTTATAACTGCTTCTATTATACCTGTCTTTTTTGCAACACTATCTCGTTTACAAAATGACAATAGTAGTTTTAAACAGGTGTTTTATAAATTTCAGAGAATAGCTTCGATTTTTATATTTCCTTTTGGGGTTGGAATATATCTCTTTAGTGATTTAGTTACGAGTGTATTATTAGGCAATCAGTGGGAAGAAGCTAGTGTGTTAATTGGTCTTTGGGCATTAACAAGTGCAGTAAAGATAATTTTTTGTAATTTTTCAAGTGAAGTATATAGAGCAAAGGGTAGACCTAAATTATCATTTTTAGCTCAAATTTTATATTTAATTGTCTTGGTTCCAACTATAATTATTAGTGCTAAAGTTGGTTTTTTGACCCTGGTTTATGCTAGATCATTAATCCAGTTTTATTTTGTATTAATCCATTTTATTGTAATGAAATTTGCTATAGGATTTCCTATTGTAAAAACATTAAAGAATCTAATACCTTCAGCAGTTTCAGTAATGATAATGGGTATTTTTGTTTTTCTACTTCAACATTTATACAGTGGAATATTTTGGAATATAATAACAATAAGTTTATGCGCTTTCTTGTACTTTTTCGTTTTATGTTTATTCCCAATTATACGAAAGGACATCCGAGATTATAAAAATAGGATTAAATCAAGACAAATTTAATTAATGTACCTACTTTTATAATGAGCGTTCTTTAGAGCTGATATAAGATATTATTAAAGATAAGAAGGTAGGATCATTTGTGAAATAAAGGTTTTAAATATATGACTTTGAAACACATATAAAATTACAAGAGCAAAGGAAGGCTAATTATGTACAAAATAGCAGTAGCTGGAACAGGGTATGTTGGCTTAGTGGCAGGTGTATGTTTTGCTGAAGTTGGTCATCAAGTAACCTGTGTTGATATAGATGAAAATAAAGTAAACGTAATGAAGTCTGGGATTTCTCCTATCTATGAAGCAGATTTAGAAGACTTAATGCAGAAGAATTACACTGCTGGAAGGATTGATTATACAACTGATTATAAATCAGCCTATAAGGATGCTGATGCGATCTTTATCGGTGTCGGTACTCCAGAGCAATCAGATGGTTCTGCCAATCTTTCTTACATCGCAACAGTCGCAAGGCAAATTGCTGAATCAGTGGAAAAGGACAGTTTAGTTGTGGTGAAATCTACGGTCCCGGTTGGAACGAATGATAAAGTCGAGCAGTTTATTCAAGACTTTTTGGTTAATGATGTTAAGGTGGAAGTTGTATCGAACCCGGAATTCTTGGCACAAGGTTCTGCTGTGCATGATACACTGCATGCCGAACGGATCATTATCGGAACGGAAAGTAAATGGGCTGAAGAACTGATGCAGAATATTTATGAGCCATTTCATTTACCTGTTGTTTCAGTCAATAGAAGATCCGCAGAAATGATCAAGTATGCCTCCAATGATTTTCTTGCTCTTAAAATCTCTTATATGAATGATATCGCCAACCTTTGTGAACTTGTTGGCGCGGATATACAGGATGTTGCTAGAGGGATGAGCTTCGATAATCGTATCGGAAGCAAGTTTTTAAACGCAGGTATTGGTTATGGAGGTTCATGTTTTCCAAAGGATACTAAAGCATTGGAGTATCTGGCAAGACAAAACGGTTACGAGCTTAAAACCGTCAAAGCCGCCATTGATGTGAACAAGGACCAAAAGACGATGCTATATAAAAAAGCTAGTAAAAGACTGATTACGTTTAATGGTCTTAAGGTAGCTGTACTAGGATTGACTTTTAAGCCTGGGACTGACGATTTAAGAGAGGCTGCATCTCTTGAGAACGTGCCTTTATTATTAGAACAAGGTGCCGATATCTATGCTTTTGATCCTGTTGGAGCAGAGAATTTTGCTAGAGTGTATCCAGAAGGTAAAAATGGCAAAGGCAGTATCACGTATGTTGCGAATATAGAGCATGCCTTAGAAAGTGCAAATGTCTGTTTTATTTTTACTGAATGGGGAGAAGTGAAAGCATTAACTCCTGAAACATATAAAAAGTTGATGAGGACTCCTTTAGTATATGACGGAAGAAATATCTATAATGTTGAAGAAATGCAAAAATCAGGTGTGGAGTATCACTCCATTGGAAGAAAACCTGCAAGTAGAGAAGCTATAAAGGAGTCGAAACAAGTTGAATTACAAATCCCTAGATCCTAGTAAAACATACTTGATTACTGGAGCGGCAGGTTTCATCGGTTTTTTCTTATCAAGAAAACTATTAGAACAGGGCTGTAATGTGATCGGTGTTGATAATATAAATGATTACTATGATGTGAAGCTTAAATATGCTCGTTTGGAGCAGCTTAAACCTTATGAGAAATTTACCTTTATTAAGGGTGATATTTCTGACAAAGCGATGATCTCCAATATCTTCGAAGAGTATAAACCTAATATTGTAGTAAATCTGGCTGCACAAGCGGGAGTACGATACTCGATCGAGAATCCAGATGTGTACATTCAAAGTAATATCATTGGTTTTTACAACATACTTGAAGCTTGCAGGCACTATCCTGTCGACCATCTTGTCTATGCTTCTTCCAGTTCAGTTTATGGAGCTAACAAAAAGGTTCCATTTGAAGAAACGGATTTTGTGGACAATCCTGTATCGCTTTATGCTTCAACTAAGAAATCTAATGAATTGATGGCCCATACATACAGTCATCTATATAATATACCTACTACAGGACTCCGTTTCTTTACGGTTTATGGACCTATGGGACGACCGGATATGGCCTACTTTGGATTTACTGATAAGTATTTTGCTGGTGAACCAATTAAGATCTTTAACAATGGTGATTTTGAAAATGACTTATATAGGGACTTCACCTTCATTGATGACATTATCGAGGGAATAGAACGGCTTCTATCTAATCCTTCAGTTGGAGATAATGACGTTCCTCACAAAGTATTTAACATTGGAAACAATAATCCTGAAAAGTTGATGGCTTTCATTGGAGCTTTGGAGAAATGTTTAAGTAATGCTCTAGGTAAAGAGGTTGAATTTAATAAGGTTTTCGAACCAATCAAACCTGGAGATGTACCTGCTACTTATGCTTCTACTGATTTGCTGCAGAAGGCTGTCGGATTTAAACCGGAAACTTCAATAGAAGAGGGTTTGCAAAAGTTCGCAAATTGGTATGTGGAATATTATAATAAAAAGTAACAATAGTAAACTGATAAATGGTATGAAATTTTTTTGGATGCCAGGCCCTAAGAATTTTCTAAGATTAATAGAGACAGAGAGTGTTTTTGAAAGCTCTTTGTCTTTTTTTAAACTCGAAAAGGGATTCTTCTATTATTATATATACCTCGTGATAGTCCTACATTTCCTTCATAATTAAAGCCCACAAACATTTCAGTCATATTTGTTAAAATTGAAACATTTTTTAGCTGTCTGTACTTTTATATTGACAGTTACTGAAACTATTATGCAAAAATTGATGGGAGACTCTTATCTCCTGTAGGAGTCACCTAAATAAAAAACTTTAAAAAGGATGAATTTCATGAAAAAAATCATCGTTTTTTCCTTATGTTTTTTGCTGATTGTTTTCTTCATTTTTCAGCAGAAACATTCTCTATCAAATCACAAAGAAAAGATATACGTTGAAGATTTTAAAGGGTCCGATGATTCTGCAAAGATACAGGCTGCCATTGATCATGCAAAGGCCAATAAGTTAAAGACGGTTATGCTGGATGATAGGGAGTATTCGGTTTCATCACCGATCAAAGTTAGGAAAGGTGTTAGGCTATTATTTGGATACGGAACGAAGTTCATTGTTGAGGGGAATTTCAGGGTGCTTGAGCTTGAGCAGAATGCTTCCATAGAGGGTGCTTATGTAGTGATAAATGATGCTGAATTTGATTCAGAGGTCATTTACTTAGATGGTAAGTATAAATATTATAATACCTGGAACAAAACGCAAGTGAAGGATGTAAATATCATTAACTGGTCTGAGAGTAATAAGGGTACAGGGCTATCATTGTATGCTGGCGGTAAAGAACATGAGATTTCTTTCGTGAACTTTGAAAATGTCAAAGTTGCAGGAATGGAGACTGGAGTAAAACTAATAGCTAAAAAACCGTCTTCTGGTAAGACCTGGATCAATGCTAATCGTTTTTTTAACCTATCATTAGAAGATTGTGTCAATATGATTTACATAGATAGTAACTCTACCGTACCGAATGAGGTTAGTGGTAATCAATTTACTAGCTTACAGATACAGCCTTCAGGCAAAACAAAGAGCATTTTGAAGATAAGTGGGCAATACAATAAGTTTGAGGGAATGGTTTGGGATCTGGACAAAATCACACTGCAAAACGAGGTTATTGAACTTAAGGATAATAGCATGGGAACTAGCATTGATATCCCATCTCTGCCTATAAGTTGAATAGCTGACAGAGGTCAAGCCAATATCTTGAAGTGATAATAAAATTGAAAAGGGTGATTAGCAGCTAATAGATAGGCATACACCCTGTAATGTAATTGCTGGTACTATTAATCTTTATCACTGGGGAATAATTCTTTCTTCTGTGGATAAAAGGTATATATGCCAGTTTTTTAATATTAATAGTCAAAGCTTTGTAGTGATAATTTGCCCTTGATCATTAATAGTCACTTTCCACTTTGTTCCGTTTGGTGAAGCCATTGTCACAGCTTTCCCCTTTTGAAGTTCTAAATCTCCATATAATGTTCCGCCTGTAGTCGGTAGCCAAGCTGCACCTTGCTGTAACGATGATCTTGCGAAGAGCCGATTGATCCGGAATCGTTTGTGCTCTTGTGTATAGCCGCTTAACGTCAGTCTAATCTTGTACAGTGTTTCTGCTCTTGTTTCTGAGATTACCGTGTTACCTGCATTAAATGGGAGATTTTTAGCTGCAGTCCATGGTCCATTTAAGCTTTGTTGATATTCAATCAATACTCGGCTGGGACTTTCATTCCATCCAAAATAAATACCAAAGCAATTTAGCATTTTAATAGGCTGTTTGGTAAAATCCAATTCAATCACTACCGGTTGCGAACTAGGCACATCGAGGTAATTTACACTTTGCTCATCGAGTAAATTGAAACAGTTATTGATATTTCCTCCATAAGGAGCCTTTCCAGAAAGCTGACGTACAGCGTAGCGGACGTTTGCACTTACTAAAATATCGTCTTGATTCCCGACCAGATGGGCTTTTCCTAAGGCAATAGGTGGATATACTTGAAGCGATTCTTCATGTGGCGATGTGCACCGATTGTATTGGCCACGGTCTAGAATTGATGTAGCTACTTGGTTCGAAAAGAGGTAGTTGTGATGAGATGTAGAAGAGAATTCGATGACCAGAGGAGGAGCATCCATACGATAGGTATCCCATATAACTCCTTCAAAAAAATTATAGGCACCCGAACAACGGATGACTTTCTTTGTTTGGCTCCGGCATTGAACTTGGATTCCGGTAAACATATTTCCGGAAATTTCGTAAGGTAGATCACTGCTTCCGACAATCTCGATTCCATACTGGCAGCCATCTATAAAGATGGACTCGAAGGAGTTGGCATTAATCCAGCATGGGGTATCTACATTTGATAGTTTTTCGGTTTTTAAATAGAGGGCTGTATGGAAGTTTGTAATTTGGAGGGAGCTTGCCTTAAAGAAGCTGATGAAATCCCATGCTTTGTTACAGTATAAATGGATGGCGATACCTTGATATGTTGTTGTACGATTAATAATATTGATATTCGATATAGCTGTATGATTATGGATTTCTATTTGCTGCGCCCCGGAAAGAAAAATGACGGATGAATTGAAGCTAGTATCGACTACTTCAATCGTCCCGCCGGAGAGGGAAGCATCCTTTTGAAGCTCAAAAACCTGGAAATTACCTTTAACGATTAATGTTATCGTCGGATCAATTTCTAGATGGACATTTTGCTTAATGACAATGGGGGAGGAGAGGATATATTGTTTCTTCCCTGTAATGACAACTTTAGAGTAGTTATTATCTACACAATAATCAATCGCTGCTTGAATGGCTGGTGAATTATCCGCTAGATTCGGATCGGCGCCAAAACAATCTATATTAGCGACATTCCTGTTCTGGCAATCCTCAGGGAGGTTGAGTGGGTCTGCCATATATAACACTCCTTTTATGGTGATGTTATATAGCATATGCTTGTCCAAAAAGTATGTATAGGTATAAAAAACAAAAAACAAACGAGGTCATCGTTTGTTTTTTGTTCATTGATAGGTTTTCATTGTAGAATGAATCATATTCGAGAGGGAGAAGGATTCTTCTACTTTTTGTCTCGCTTTACTTCCCAAGCGTTGTCTTAAATCTACACTATCTTGAAGCGCTTTTATTTGTTTGGCAAATTCCTGTTCTGAATGCTGTGAAATGAGAATCCCGGTTTCATGGTCCACAACCGCCTCTTTAATGCCGCCTACATCGACTGACATAATTGGTGTTCCGGCTGCCATTGCTTCCAGGACGACCATCGGAAAAACTTCTCTAAGTGATGTTAAAAGAAGTACGTCCATATTGCATATAAATTCATATGGATTGGAGGCATTGCCTAAGAGCACCACTTTATGGCGTAACTTTAAGTCTTTAATCATTTTTTCTACAGAATCCCGCTCCGGTCCATCACCAGCAATATAAAACATCACATTAGGAACATCCTTTAACTCATTAACGATTTTTAAGAAAAGTTCATGATTTTTCTCCTTTGATAAGCGGGCTAAGATTCCTACATTGAAGGTTTCTTTAGGCTGTAATTGTTTAAAAGAAAAGTGCTCTACATCTACGCCATTGTAAATCGTCCGAATAAGCTCCTTCCTAACACCAAGCTGAAGTAAGTTATCCCGTTCAAAATTACTAATTGCAATAATTTCTTCCACATGCTGATTCAGCACTCTTTTAAATAGAAAGGGCATCTTTTTTTCTAGGATGGTTACATTATGCTTGGTATACACCAGCTTGATATTTCTTCTGGTAAGCTTCTTGATGGCGATCGAGTATAGCAGCATTCGTAAGCTATTGGCATGAATGACATTGATGTGTTTTAAGCGGACTTCTTTAGTCAGTATTTTAAGGTTGGCAAGGTGATTCTTTAAGCTTAAAGGAATGAATTGTTGTTTGTTATGAATTTGCTTGTATAATTCCCCAGTCGCAGCAGCAGAGTAAAACGTCATGTTTTCATCCTGGAGATGGTTTTCCAATTTGCAAAAATACATCTCAGCTCCGCCAATTATGAGTTTATCTGTAAGTAGCAGGACATTGTTCATATACCTTATTTCCCTCCATTTTGTAAAGAGGCAGGCTGTGAACCTCTGTTTTTGTTGTATGCGTTATAGGCGTACTTGCTAAAATAGAAGTTAGCTTTTACAAAGCTTAATTTTTCCTGGCTTCGTAACAGCTTCCAATATCGGTAAGCAGCCTTAAATTTATTTCTTGAAGTAGAGTTACTTACAATCCGATATTTGGATAAGACTTTTGGTAAGCCATGCGCTTTATATCCTTGTCGTAACAGTAACAGCCATAATGCAGTATCTTCAGGCTGAATATCGGGCATTTCGATATGCTTGAATTGCAGCCTATCCAGCATCACGGTTAAACAGCCAATTGTTGTATTTCCAATCAGATGCTTATAATCCACCTCTTTAGGTGCCTTTACTTCAACATCAAGAGACTTACCTTCTTCATCTATTAAAGAATAGGAGGTGAAAGAGAATGCTAGTTTTCCCTTTTGCATAAATGCGACTTGTTCTTCCAATTTAGTTGGGAGCCATAAATCATCACTATCAAGAAACGCGATATATTTTCCGTTGGCTTCTTTAATGGCTATATTTCTTGCGCGGGCAGCTCCGACATTCTTGGATAAGGGAATAAGTCTGATCCGTGAATCGTGCTCTGCAAAGGTTTTAATGATAGAAACAGAATCATCCTTTGATTGATCATCTACAATGATCATCTCCCAGTTAAAATAGGTTTGATCTTGGACAGTTTTTATCGTTTCAGGGATAAAAGACGAGCAGTTATAAGAAGGAGTTATCACGGAAACTAAAGGTCTATCATCCTTTTTGCTGTAGGTCATTACATTCCACCTCTTTTTTCTCATATACCGAAATATATTTTAAAGTTAGTGCTAAAAAGGAAAAAAATGCTTCATTAATCATGAGTGAAAGGGACATCATCTGTATTAAGAAAGCAAAAAGAGTTAGAACAATGAACGGTTTTTCTTTATGTAATTTAGTCTTGAATAAGGTGAGTATAAGCATCAATAAAAAGGAAAGGTAAAAAAGAAAACCAATGATTCCAGACTCTACTAAAACCTCGAGATACGTATTGTGAACATATAGTTTTTCATTATGCTCAAAAGCGTAATAATCGGAAAAATTAAAAGCGCCAATGCCAAAAAGGGGATTTGACACAAAGTAGTTGATCGCCTGCCCCCATAATTCAAACCTTCCGCTTCCCCCATCTGTTGAAAAGTCAGAAATGCGGCTCGTGACGATTTCATTGAGATCTATATTGATAAAAGATCCAGCAACATATATCACCCCTAAAAATAATAAGGAAACAGCTAACATTTTGATTTTTTTTGAGAAATTAGCTAACAGCATGTACAAAACGACCACCAGTACAAGCGCTAAAATACCGCCTCTAGAAAAAGTCAGAAGGGAAGTAATCATACATAGGAGGAATCCAATTGAATGCTTGAATCCCTTTAAATTGGTTAAATAATAGGAAAAAAAGATTGTGTTAAAAAAAATGAAGATATTTGGGTCATCCAGCAAACCGATTAATCTTGGATAATCCCGGTCCAATAATAATCCATATGATGTAATCTCAACACCTGTTGGAAATCTTCCTGTCACCTGTATTCCAATGAAGTATAATAATAGGCTAATGACGTTAAAGATGATTCCGACATTTACAATCGATTTCTCAATCGCATCTAAAGAAGTTAGCTCCAATACATATCTCATGATGAAATAACAGCCAAGTACGAGTATCACTCCTAGAATGACCCGAATGCTCGATTCAGGATACTGAGAAAACGCGCCGCTCAGACAATAGGTGAAATAAAATAAAAGCAAAAGGATTTCATAATGATAAAGGGTATGGAAATAAAAATCCCGAAAATGAATGCAAAAGAAAATGGCAAGAAAAACCATGTAAATTTTTAAAGAAAAACCAATGGAGATATTATATTTACTGAGCGTAATAAAAAATAACAAGAGAAAGACTGACCAGATAGAGGTGTTTTTATTAATTAGCAATCTTTCCATTCTCTTTTTGTCTCCCATCTTGTAAATGTTCGGTAGCAGTTTTCTTTTTAATGAAGCCAACGATTAATTGCTTGATGTTCTTATCAAGCAGCAAAATTAGAGCAGTGACGAAAATGATGGTAGAAATCATGGCTATAAAAGGATACTTGGATAATAAGTTTTGCATCGGTATGAAACTAATGAAAAAGAAGGTACCATACGGCAGGATGACCTTGAAGAATACCGTTCTTTTTTCCGGGTTGGCAGCGACATAGCCAATGAATGAGACGATTTCCATGGTAAGGACGGCAAAAGCTGAGCCAGCCACTGCATAGTTAACGCTTAGAAAATAGAAAGAAGCGAAACCAACAGTGATGGTTATGAACTGGACAATTGTACGCCGGTTTTGTAATCCCCTTGTTGTGAGACCGTCAGCAATGGCAATGTTAAAGCCTTGCAGAACGATTATAAAAGCCAATATTTTTAAAGGCTGAACCGCAGATCCCCACTCGGGTCCAAATAAAATGGTGACGAGATAAGTGGCCAAGTAGAATAAGGTAATAGTCATGCACATGCCGATATAGGACATGATTTTCATTTGCAAGATATTCAATCTTGTGTGTTCTGCAAGCTCACCTTGGTTGTATCGCTTAAATAAAAGCGGAAAAAAGGCGCCTGCGATGACTCCTGGTATTTGGTATAAAGCAGAAGGAATCCGATAGGCTACTGCAAAGAGGCCGACAAGCGCTAAAGGCAGTGTTTTTTCCAGCACCAATGGTCCCAATTGTGGGGTTAGCATAATAAATAACCCACTGATTAAAAACGGACTGAGATTCGTTAATAATTGTTTTTCAAAAGGAGACTTCCATTGTATTTCCGCTTTTTTCAGCAGTAAATAAAGGCTGTAATATCCACCGGCTAAATACGAGAATCCATATAAAAAGGCTGCTAGATGAACATCCACTTTTAAACCCATACTCACCGTGGTTGAAAGTATCAACGCAAAAGAAGAGAAGATTTTTATCGACGCGATGAATTGCATCCTTTCAGTTAATTGAAAATAGGTTATCCCTATACTTTGCATCGCCAGGCCAATGACCATTGGAATCATTAAGCTATAGATCATATAAAGAATTTTTTGTTCTTGATAAAGAATATGAATGCCGGCAAAAAAAACAAAAAAGGTCAAAAGGGAGCAAACAATCCGAATCTTAATATAGGAAGAAAATGTTCTTCCTAGGTTTTCCTTTTTTGATCCTTCCCTTAAAAAAGTATTACTTGTCCCGAGGTCAGTGAAAAAGTTCATGACCATGGCGAGAGCCAATGCCACACTGAAAATTCCATAGTTCTTTGAGTTAAAGTAATTAGCTAATAAAATGAGAGTCGCCGCATTAAGAACATTGGATAGAATGGTACTGTAAAATAAATGGACAATATTTTTTAAAATAGAGTTTTTCTTTGTATTCACTTTATTCGCTCCCGATTTTATGACGATAAAGTCGTTGGGTTGAGTAGTGGTGCAGTTGATTGAATTGTCTTTCTTGTTAAAGAAGGCTGATTTTGGTTTAAATAATATTCATATGTGCTCTCAAGACCCTGTTCAAGTGAATAGGCGGGATGCCAAGCCAATTTTTGAAGTGTCATTTTATTACAGAGTATGCTTTCTTTGATATCCCCATTTTTCGCTGGCTGATAAATAGGAGATAAATCATGGCTGCCAAAGGATTGAATAATCGAAATTAATTGATTGATGCTTGTACTGGTGGTTGATGAGACATTGAAGGTGCCGCTTTCTTCATATTCCAACGCTTTCAGATTGGCATCGGCTACATCCTTTACATAGATGAAATCCCTTGTTTGAGTACCGTCTCCATAAATGACGGGCCGCTCATTTTTTATGACAAGATTAGTGAAAATCGATATAACACCGCCTTCGCCGCTAGCTGTCTGTCTTGGTCCATAGACATTGCTGTATCGAAGATTCACATAATTTAAATCGTATAATTCTTTAGCAAGCTTTAGATAATCCTCTGCCGTTTTTTTTGATGCACCATAGGGTGATAATGGAGAGGTAAGATGTGATAATGTGATTGGCATGACATCAGCATCTCCATATACAGCTGCTGATGAGGCAAACACGATCTTTTTAACGGCATACTTGTGAGAGAGTTTAGCGATGTTTATCGTTCCCATGATATTGATTCGTGCATCATTCGTAATATCCGAAATGGATTGTTGTACACTTACTTGTGCAGCTTGATGAATGACATAGTCAGGCCTAAATGTCTCCATCGCATTTTCAAGCAGGACCTCATCTTCAACATTTCCAAAGAAGGGAGTGACTTTGGCCTGGACATTTCCGATAGATCCGGTGGAGAGGTTATCATATATAGCCACTTCATAATTATTACGGATTAATGTATCAACTATATGAGAACCAATAAATCCAAAGCCCCCAGTTACTAGTACTTTTTTCATTTTTCACTACCCCTTTTTTTAGGTTATCTAGCTCCATTACCAGTAAAGACTATGGTCAATGTTCGGAACAAAATCTTGATTTCCATAGCAAATGAGCGGTGTTGAATATAATATAGGTCGTAATGCAGCTTTTCTTTTGGTGATAAATCATACCCCCCATTTACTTGTGCCCATCCAGTAATTCCAGGTTTTACATATAAACGGTTTTTAAAGCCAGGCAAAAACTTTTCAAATTCTTTATAGAAAAATTCTCTTTCAGGTCTTGGCCCGATGAGTGACATATCTCCTTTTAAAACATTAATAAGCTGAGGGATTTCATCAATCCGTGTTTTTCGTATAAAGGCTCCTATTCTAGTCACCCTGGAATCATTTGCACTTGCCCACTTCGGACCATTTTTTTCGGCATCGATGCCCATGGAACGCAATTTAATCATGTTGAAGGGCTTCCCATCCAGGCCTAGTCTTTGCTGATAAAAAAAAGGGGAGCCAGTTGAATCAATAGGGATAAGAATACAGAATAAAAGTAAAATAGGTGCTGTAAGTATTAGCATAAAAAACGAGATAATAATATCCATAACGCGCTTTATATAAAAATTAGATGTTGTCGATAGTGGCTTTATCAGGATTTCTTCCTGCCTATCGACTCTGACTTTCGAATCCACTGGTTATCCTCCCTGAATTAAGAAATGATCATTGATCCTGAAATTTCAAGATTTGCCCTTTCAAATTGCATTTTCACACCGGCAATTTTCTCTAACTTATCTCTGCCTTCTTGTATCGCTAATATTATGCCATCACAATATTTAGCAACGATATTTGCATCAGGTTTATTTAAGCTGTCTGATGTATGAAATAAAATGATGTCAAAATCCTTCTTCCACTCTTCAATCAGGGTTGGAAGGGTTTCTAATGTTAATAATGTTGCTGGTTCATAAATGGCTTCGCTTGTAGGGATACAGAATAGATGACCCTTTATATGTATAGCATGTTCGTTAATCTTGGGCTCCTCGTTTAAAAGCAAGTTGGTCAAACCGAATGAATTATCGATATTAAACACTTGATGCAGCGAAGGTTGGCGCAGATTAGCATCCACTACCAGGACTCGTTTACGCTGCTCAGAAAAGGCAAGTGCTAAGTACGCTGATGCATTTACAATATTCTGTGATTGTGAAAGAGATGTAATCATTAATATTGAATCGTCTTTATGAAGGTTGGACTCGATATTGTTACATATCGAATAAAATTGCTCTTTATTGATTTCATTTAGGTAAAAGGATTGTTTCCTTGTGAATTTAATACTCACTATATTCACCCCGTTTTGTGGAAGGTAAGGTTTTATATGTTGTTTTACGTTTTCTGTTTATTCTTTTGGTATTCAAATTCAGCCTCCCTAATAATGGAATTCCAAGAAGTTCAAGCTCCCTATCGGAGTAGGTTGAATCATCAAAGTGCTCTCTAAGAAGTGCTAAGCCTATTCCAGCAAAAAAGCCTATTACGATTGAAATGGCTATGATGAATTTTGGCTTTGGGAAAAGCAGTTCTGCTTGTCCCATTTCATTATCATTGAGAATACTAATCTGTTTAACGTTTGTAATGTCTTTAAAATTAGATATCGAATGCCTCGCGACAGTTTGGGCGATGTCTTTAGCGGATTCAGGATTTGAATCCTTGACGGTAATCGTGATGATTTGGGAATTATCTCGATTAGTAATGGAAACTTGCTTAAGTAAGTCATAGCTAGAAGTCTTAAGATTCAATTCCTCTTTAACTCCTAACATGATCTGTGGACTTTTAATGATATCCATATATGAAAGGGCAAGCTGTCTGTTCTCTTGAACTTTGTTTATGGAAGATTCCTTTTCATCCATACTTAAAGATCCTGCCAGAACTTGAGTGGAATACTGATAAGTTGGTTTCATAAGGTACATGGACGAAAAAATAATGAAACCAGTAATACAAAGGGTAGATAGAATAATGATAAATATTCGCTTTTTTAAGATTCGTATAAAATCTTTAATTTTTACTTTTTCATTCATCGATTTCACCACTTTTTTAGAGATAGTAAGAATACGTTCACAACTTGCAAAGAATTTTTATATAATAGTTGGAATTATCCTATTTTACGTTTTAAAGCTATCGAATCTCTGGATATTACTTTTTCTTGTTTGTTTCTTGTGAAATACGTTCCGAGCCTCATGCATGGTTTTTCCACGAGTAAATAGGACGCTGAAGAGAGTAAAAAAGATAAGAAAAATGAAAAGATCAATATTAAAACGGTAGGCAGCTTGTTATAGAAAAGGTACATCAATGAGAATAAGGATATAAGATGGTACAAATACAAGCTATAGGAAATTTTCCCAAGAAGAGTTAGCATTCTAGACCTCAAAATCTTTGAAACTTTCTGGGAAGACACGCTCATGAAAATAAAAATGCAAACACCGCACGAGACTACATAATCCCTGAAAATATAATTGTTTAAAAAATCCACTTCACCAATGATGCCTTCGTACATAAAACAGATAATTGCACCCAACAACAATGCGATTTTTACAGGTTTTTTCATTTTCAAGGTGTAGGAAAAAAGCCCATGTCGATATTTCGCTATTATTGCTCCCATTAAAAAAAGAGTACAGTAGTGGAAACTTAGAAGAATGCTGGTTATATCGCCACCAGAACCAAACAAAAACAAAAAAATAGTCGACGAAAAAATTAAAACAAAAAGCCATAATAAAGAGTCTTTAAGCTTTTTTCGTATAAATAAAAAAATCAGTAAAGGAAATATAATTGAAATTCTCATTTCATGTACAAGAGACCATATAACATTGTTATAGGCGTCTGTATTGTACTGCCCTATAAACAAAAGATGTTCTATTAATAAGGAAGGAGTATCTGGGCCTGTCCAAGATTTATTAAACCAGTCAGTGATATAGGGCAAATCAATTTGGCTTAAAAGCATTTTAGCCAATATAGCCATGCCTATTGCTACTAGATATGGTATATAAATTCGAAACACTCGTTTTATTAAGTATGTAGAATAGTGGAATTTAGCACTATTAACTGATAAATACAAAACAAAACCACTTAATACAAAGAATAGAATGACAGACTCATTTCCACTACTGAAAAAAAGGCGTAAAGGAGTTTCCTTGAACAAATAAATCATGTAGGAGCTGCTTGAACCATACTGATAATTAGCATATGAAGGGTATACCATCAAATAATGCCCAATTAACACAATGAGAGCGGCTAAACCCCTTAATGAGTCGAATTCCTCATATCTAGTCATATCCTCCTCCATAAGAACCGTTTTTTTTATAATATAGCACTTGTTCTTAATAAAGTATAGTTAGTTCTTTAAAACAGACAAGAAAAGACAGAAAAATACAAAATTAACCATCATATCCTAATTTTTAGGCTCAATTATGAAATGTTTAATGGGCGAAAAAACTTTTGTCAATTAATAAAAAGGAGCATAGTTGAAAGTCGGAACACAAATGCCTTAATAATTTCAAGACTTTGGCCAATGGATAAATCCTGTTCCCACTACCATAAATTTAATGTAAGATATGGAAGTTTGGGGATTAGTTAGCAAGTTGTGGATTAGACATACAGGTGATGTTTATTATTCCTGTAAGAGGGAAATAAACTACTAAATATGCAAATAGAATAAACTAAGAAACCAATTGACATAATAATGTAAAGATGGTAATTTCAATTTAACTATTCGTTATAAAGAACATTTTGTTTGTTATGTTAATTCTATCGAAGAATAAAAATAAAGTAACAAAAAATGTAAAATAATAGATGTTACTATTTGATATATACCTGTCACTTTTAAAAGAAAAAGCCCAATTAATAATTTATAGAAGAAAGGATGATCTTTAATGCCTTTATACCAAATGAGAGAAATATGGACACCTTTAAAATTAGTTGGAGTTAAGTTTTTTAAAACAGAAGAAGGAAGTATTTTTATGAAAGTTTTTAATAAACGTCGAAGAAAGTTAACGTAATGCTTTGTTTTAATATTACTCCCTATTTACCTTGTTGTGATTGATAAAAATTCCTAGATATCTAGTTATTATTTGAAGAATATTGTAGAATGATGGCGGAAATTAACGAAAAGTATTTTAATTAATGGACAGGATTTTAAGTATAATTAACATGAATATAGTATTAAATACTTAGTGAAAAAATTCATGGGCTATTACGATTTCTTAAAAAGAAAGAATGAAAAAATTGACTCCATGAACCAAAATAGGAAGATCATAATGTGAAATATTCTTGAAAAAGGCAAACCTATTGAAAAGTAGGGACGCAAAATTACAGGTCTAAGGCTACATGCTAAGACGGCTGTGTTACCACAAGCTGGGTGGGGTTTATCATGGAAGCTAACAACGAACTGGAAGAATGGGTTTATTTAATGTTAGAGGCTAAAAATCTAGGATTATCTATTGAAGATGTGCGGGAGTTCATCAAGGAAAATGAACTGGAAAAAACAAATCAGGGATAAAAATTACGTTAGGGAAGGCTGTTATACAGTCTTCTTTTTTTATTTTCATTAACGTAAAAGGTATCCAGAATAAATAACATGGCTATGATAATAAAAATGCAACCTTATTGAGGGGGATTTTTATTATGGATGTACCTATTGCCTTTTTGAAGGGATTAATGTGGGGAACTGTATTTAGTGTACCGTTATGGTTGGCATTTTTAGGTTGGATAAAAATAATAATGAATTTTATAAAGTAAGCGCTTAATAAATTTAAATATTAAAATGATACCTAGGCAGGATTTAACAGGATAATCATAGAATTTAGTTATTGTACATAATGCGTTAGTCTTAACCTTCTACACATTTGAGAAATATCGCCTATTAAAAAAGTAGTTAATAATGCCTAAATATTTTTGGTTATATGCCGATATTACATTATAGAGATCAAGCAAAGGGACCTCGCAAAAGGCGATGTCAGATAGCTCCATCAAAATATAAGGAGATTATTTGATGAAAAAAAATAAATTCATTACGTTCGAGGAAGTTTATGAAAAGAAACAGAGAAGCAAGAAAATTTTTATTGGGACTTATATCGCTATTACTTTAGTATTAATTTCATTAATGACTTATTTTATGGGACAAGCATAATATGTATTATCAGAGGGGCCGAGGAATCGGTCCTTTTTTGTTTTCTTATATCCACACGTATTTACCTAAAACTTACTAGTTCATTCCTAAGGGATATTTCAGAAATGTTAAAATTGGGTAAATTTTTGGTTATTAAACTAGTTTATGCTTGCCAATTCCTACTATATATGTGATTATCAAATAAATGAGCTATATTCCTTATATTTGAAAAAAGGATTAGGACAACAGTATGAAATGGTGGCTCAATTATATATTGGAGTGGAAATTTCGAATGGATTTTTTTGATATTTTAAAAGACACTTTTGCCAAGGGTGAGTTTGGACAAGATGTTACTGTAAATGAACTTGTGGAGGAGATTAAGGAGAAATTAAGCGGGATCATTGAACAACCTGATAGTATATGATCCGTAGATACCTTTTCCCCATTTTGCTCGTTTTATGGGCGACCGTCATCTTCTTTTCTTTTATCGATGGAGAAGGCGTCAATGAACCTAAGAAATCATTTCAGATACATATACTTAAGGAGCATGTTTAACAACATGCTTCTTTTTTATGGTTTTCCATTATATATATATATGAAACATAACCTGTGAGGGTGATGAGGGTGAGGAGAATCAGTAAGATTCCAATAGGAGTATTGACGGCTATTCTCGTGGTTTTAGCTGTAGGAGCCTGTATCATTTTTCTTTTTCCCAGCGGATCAAAAAGCGTGGTTGAAGATTTCTATGAGTATGAAAGTAAAGCGGAGTTCGGGAAGTCCTGGGTATTGTTAAGTTCTGAAATGAAGCAGCGGTTTCCGAATCAGGCAGATTATGTGCAAAATCGGTCACATGTATTTTTACAGCATATGGATGTGGAGTCCTTTCAGTATGATGTAGGCCATTCTAAGAAAGTGAAGAACTGGAAGTTGGATAAGAGTGGAAGGCTGCATAAAACGGCCTATGAAATTCCAGTTACACAGGTCTTCAATTCTCGCTATGGAATGTTTACTTTGAAACAAAATTGCTATGCCGTCAAAGAAAAAGGCGAATGGCGTATATTATGGGATTATCAGTTTGAATAGATTCCTCTCCTTTTTCAGGCTCAAGTTCGTTTTATTGAAAAGGGAGAGGCGCTGCTCTCATATAATGCCTAATAGATTTACTTCTCATGAAACATATTTCATTCTTGAACGGTCACTGATGGCTTTCAAAATAAACATTTTGTCCTGTGTGCTTAGCATAGCCCAGCTGCCTGCTTTGATTTTCATACAAATACACTCCTTTTGTTTTAGGATTATTTATTATAGGTGATGAATGACGGATGATGGAATTTCTGGGTCCAGAGAATAATAGTGTCAAGTGATTTATAGGGGCAAGGGGAAGATGGATTGTCAGCTCATATTAGATTATACCGTCTTTTAATGCCTAATAAACAACAAAAATTCCAACAAATCTCTACAATTGGTGTTCGTTTTTTGTCAGAATATTGGACGGGGAAAATGAAAAAGCTGTCAGGATGCGGGTCCGGACAGCTCTTTCATTTTTTCTTATTTTATGGATAATTGTTCTTTTAATTCGGATTGTACCTTTTCTTTTTCTTCATCCGACACAATATAATAGTAGATTCCGTCGATTTTCGTTCCATTGCCATTTATGGACGACTGGGTAATGCTTTTGCTTGCGTCCCTGTAGTTCTTCTGGATGTCCATCATGTCATCAAACGTCAAATTAGTCTGGATATTATTACCGAGTGCATCGAAGACTTCATTGTATTTCGTCAGGGAGGAAAGGCTTGCGCCTTCCTTGATGACTGCTTCGATGATGGAACGTTGTCTGGATTGACGGCCGAAATCACCACTTGGATCATCATGTCTCATTCTTGAATAGGCAAGAGCTTCTTTACCGTTAAGGGTATGCGTACCTTTTGCAAAATGAATGCCATCTGATGTAAAGTCCAAATCGTTTTGAACGGTCACGCCGCCGACTGCATCAACGATATCCTTAAAGCCTTCCATATTGATCTTCATATAATAGTCGATTGGGATATCCAAGAAGTTTTCAACGGTATCCATGGACATTTTCGCGCCGCCGAAGGCAAATGCATGGTTGATTTTATCCTGTGTCCCATGACCGACGATCTCGGTCCGTGTATCACGCGGAATGCTTAGCATTTTGACCGATTTCTTTTGTGGATTGACTGTTAAGACGATCATAGTATCTGAACGGCCTTTGTCGCCGTCACGTTCATCGACACCAAGCATGAGCATCGAGAATGGCTCTTGATCTGACAGTGCAAGGTCCTTCGTTCGTTTATCGGTGGTACGGTCTATTGGTGTATGCATCGTGTCAACGGTTTTAGTAAGTGAATTCCATACGGAGTAGGCAAAGGCTCCCCCAGCTAGTATAAAAAGTAGGACAATTATCCCGACTACCTTCAGCCATGTCCGTTTCTTTTTCTTCTTTTTTTCATGTCTCATAGTTTACTTCCTTCCTCTTTTTGTAACCACTTCATCTATTATATTTAATTTCATAGTAAAAGAATAGTATATTTTACTATTTTATAATACCTTTGACATATTTTAGTGTAACTGTGTACTATGTAGCTAGAACAATTTTTAAGGGGTTGGAAAAATTGAATTCATTTAAGGGTTTAGTGCTAAAGGAGTGGTTGATTGGGAAATCCACACTTTTGTGGTTGTTGGTTGCGCAAGTTGGATTTGTGATTATTTCTTTTTTAGTATCCAGGTATTGGGAAGTTGCAGGTATTTTTTATATGTCTACATGGGTAATCATGATCTTGCAGCCATTTATTATGTTCTCTTTGATTTTTGGATGTTTGAATTATGATGGGAAGACGCAATTGTGGATTTACAATCCCCAGTCTGCGGCGATGTTGCTTGGAAGTAAATTATTGTCAAGTGTGCTGTTTCAAGTGGTTTCCATTTTATTTGCCAGCTGTTTAGTTTTTGTGGCTTTTAAGGTTCCGACTAGTTATTTTCAGCAAGACTTTCAGGTGGAAAATATAACGGAATTAGGTGGCTTGTTACAGATAGGCGGGGTTTTGACGGCGGTCAGTATTGTCATTGCAGTGCTTATGATGTTTTTATGGGTAGTGTATCATGCACTCGCAAGGATTCAACTTATTAAAAATATTCGTTGGCTGTTTGTGTTTTTTTTGTTTATAGGAATGATTTTGTTGAAAAATTGGGTTGGAAATACAAAGGTATATCAGAAACTGGATGAAATATGGGCTGTACCGGCATTTAGCGGTTCGTCATCGTTTAGCTTATCTAAAACCAATTTGGAGTTTTATTTGGAAGGCGGAGGGAATATTTCGCTTTTGACAAGCGGATTGGATGTTATTGGATTATTGATATTGTTCCTAGCTTCATGTTGGCTCTTGGATCGAAAGATTGAGGTGTAAATGATGTCTGAGGAATTCCATGCATCAAAGCCGATTTATTTACAGGTTGCAGATCGAATTTGTTATTCAATATTACGCGGTGAGATAAAGAGTGGGAATAGGCTGCCATCGGTTCGCGAAATGGCTGTCCAGATGGGCGTCAATCCGAATACAATCCAACGCACTTATACCGAGATTGAGAGGGATGGAATCGTGGAGACGAGAAGGGGGCAGGGTACATTCGTTAAAAGTGATCCTGCGCTGATTGCTTCATTGCGTACTAGGATTCAAACGGAAGTTATTGAGACATTCGTTGAGAACATGAAAGAAATCGGCTTGTCGAAAGAAGAAATGCTTACAGCAGTACAGCAATTTCTGAAGAAGCAGGGGGATGCGGAATGACGGTTGAGCTGTATGATGTATCTAAAAAGTATGGCAGCATTGCTGCCCTTGATGGTGTAACACTCACGTTTGAAGTGGGGAAGATTTATGGGGTGTTAGGGACCAATGGAAGCGGTAAGTCAACATTGCTCAAACTGATTGCCGGTCTCGTCAAACCGGATCAAGGAGAGGTTACGGTCGGTGGGGTGCCGGTAAGCAGGAGGTCGGCTTCACATGTTTCTTATCTGACAGAGCTTGATTTTTTTTATCCTCATTTTACGGCAGGTCAGTATATTGATTTTCATGCCTCTCAGTTTGCTGATTTTAATCGGGATAAGGCAATTGAAATGCTGGCATTCATGAAATTGGATGTACGGAAGAAGGTCCGTACGATGTCGAAAGGTAATCGCGGAAGGCTTAAATTAGTGCTAGCTTTGTCTCGGGAGGCACCTGTCGTGTTATTGGATGAACCATTCTCTGGGTTGGACGTTATGGTCCGGGATTCGATTGTACGGAGCTTGCTGTCTTATATCGATTTTGAAAGGCAAATGGTTATCATGGCGACTCATGAAATCGAGGAAATCGATAAAATCCTTGATGAAGTCATTCTGATTAAGGATGGCGAGATCATCTCTAAGGAGAGTGTCGAGGGTCTTCGAGAATCTAGTGGGAAATCAGTGATCGGTTGGCTAAAGGGACATCATAGCTAATATGAAGGAATAATAAAGTAGCTTCGGAAAAGAGTCCGAGGTTACTTTTTTGTTTGGAATGAGAAAAACTATGAATCTAATGAATTGAACCAGTCAAAATGGGTGATAAGCAAAGTCCCTCCAAGAAAGAAGGCGCATATATATGATACGGATATCCTTAAAGAATAAATAAGTCTTGGAGGCTAAGCACAAATGGAATTTTTAACGGAAAGTTCCTCATACGAAAGCGATTCAACGGAAAGTTCCTCATACGAGAGCGATTCAGAGGAAAGCTCATCGTACGAGAGCGATTCAACGGAAAGCTCATCATACGAAAGTGATTCAACGGAAAGTTCATCATACGAAAGTGATTCAGCGGAAAGCTCATCGTACGAGAGTGATTCAGCGGAAAGCTCATCGTACGAGAGTGTGCTCATCAGACGAGGGTGAGTTAACGGAAAGCCAATCAGATGATGAAAGTAGTTCAACTGAAAGCTAATCAGATTTAACAACTAGTTAAATTAGAACGGAGATTTACTTAAAAATGGGTGATAAGCAAAGTCCCTATTAGAAAGTAGGAACATATATATGCAGTACGGATATCCCTAGAGGATAAATAAATTTTGGAGGTTAAAGAATAAATGGAATATACAACGGAAAGTTCCTCGTATGAGAGTGATTCAACGGAAAGCTCATCGTACGAGAGTGATTCAACGGAAAGCTCATCGTACGAAAGTGATTCAACGGAAAGTTCATCAGATGAAAGCAGCTCAACGGAAAGCTCATCAGATGAAAGCAGCTCAACGGAAAGTTCATCAGATGAAAGCAGTTCAACGGAAAGCTCATCAGATGAAAGCAGCTCAACGGAAAGTTCTTCAGATGAAAGCAGTTCAACTGAAATCCTTTCCGAGGCTGCAGAAGAAACTGAAAATTCAGCTGAGGGTGAGGGAAATGGCACTCCTCGCCGTGTGAACGTATTTAAGAAAATGTGGCTGGATAATATGATTAAAGCATCGAAGGGTATCTATAAAGACGAAGATTGACCATACAGGTACAGCAACCAAAGAGTTGTTGTGCCTTCTTTTGTAAAAGGACATGCCGCTAGACTCATAATTGACGCTAGGATTGTAATCCATTTACTAGATACGAGAAAAATTGGCCAAGCAAGGCAATTCAAAGGGAATTTAGTTTTAAGCGGTTTCTTAAGAAAGGACCTAGCCAGGGTGTTTGGCTGACAATTGTACATATTGCCTAGGGATGATTAAAACACAATGGCTTACTGGTGGTTTTTTGCGGGATAATGGTCAATATATTGAACTGGATCTCTTTGGGAAATTCATGCAGTAGGGATTTTAATAGAAATAAGTTTAAGTGGAATGTGGCTGTACACTTTTCTGTTTACAAACCAAAAAACTGGTCCGTGCTCAATTTAGTTTGCGTCCGTTAGATTAGTGGGATGATCAGTGCGGTGAAAGATGGCATCATTGAGATGATGAATGAACAATGGGGAGGCAGTTTTGTCAACATGAGGCATGTTGAAAGTTTTCAATAAAAAAACTCCGGATTTGAAGTGATCCGGAGTTATTTCTTTTTCTCGATATTTTCATAGACCGAGGCAAGTGCTTGTTCAAATTTCCCGCTCTTTTTCGGTTTGTAATATTTTTTGCTGCGCAGTTTGTCCGGTAAGTATTGCTGCTTCACCCAGCCATTTTCGTAGTCATGCGGATAAAGGTAGTCGATGCCGCGGCCGAGTTCTGTGGCCCCTTTGTAATGGGCATCCTTAAGATGATCTGGTACATCGCCGCTATGGCCGCTGCGAATGTCTGATAGAGCTGCATCGATTGCGACAATGGCCGTGTTCGATTTGGGTGATAGGCATAATTCGATCACTGAGTTGGCAAGTGGAATCCGGGCTTCAGGAAAACCGAGTCGTTCAGCGGCTTCGACTGCAGCGAGGGCCCTGGGGCCAGCCTGGGGGTTGGCAAGAGCTATGTCTTCGTAAGCGATGACTACCAAACGGCGGGCGATGCTTACAAGATCGCCGGCTTCGACTAAGCGACCCAAATAATGAAGGGCGGCATTCACATCACTGCCGCGAATTGATTTTTGGAAAGCGGACAGGACATCATAATGGGCATCTCCATCCTTGTCATGCGAGAAGCTTTTTTTCTGCATGCATTCCTCGGCAATTTGCAGATCTATATGAATGGTTCCGGACTCATAGGGTTCTGTGGAAATGACGGCGAGCTCAAGTGCGTTAAGGGCACTGCGGACATCTCCATTCGAAGCAGTCGCGAAATGGGTAAGGGCATCAAAGCTAACCTCGGTTTCATATGCACCAAGTCCCCGCTCTTCATCATGAAGTGCCCGTTCCAGCGCTTTGGTTATATCCTCGGTTACCAATGATTTGAGCTCGAAAATCTGGCACCGGCTTCTGATGGCCGGATTGATGGCGTGATAGGGATTGCTGGTCGTTGCACCGATCAGGGTGATCATTCCGTTTTCAAGATAAGGCAATAGGAAATCCTGCTTCGCCTTATCGAGCCGATGAACCTCATCAAGCAGCAAAATCACTTTACCGGACATTTTTGCTTCGGCTGCCACGATTTCCATATCCTTTTTATTATTGGTCACTGCGTTCAGCGTCCGGAACGCAAACTTCGTGCTTCCGGCAATCGCACTTGCGATTGATGTCTTGCCAATTCCCGGGGGACCATACAGGATCATGGAAGAAAGCTGCTTGGCTTTGACCATCCTTGCGATAATTTTTCCTTCACCGACCAGATGCTCCTGCCCGATGATTTCATCAATCGATCGAGGCCGCATCCGGAAAGCAAGCGGTTTAATATTCATTGCGCACCTCTCCTTTTTATATAAGGTATCACAACTGATGGGGGAAATGCGCTGATTATGCTATAAAAAGAGGGGGATTCCTATTATGGTGGTCTCGAATAATTCGATCTGCCCCTCGAGCGGTTTACATTTCATTCTTTATTTCCACTTATCCTACCTCTCCAATTAGGATAATTTGACAAAGGAAGGGCGGGTGAATGCATTTCCGGCGCGAATATGCTATAATTTCAAAAGAATTTAGAAACGGATAAATAATTTGGGGTGTATATGTATGAAGATATCTACTAAAGGCCGTTATGGTTTGACGATCATGATCGAGCTTGCTAAACATTATGGAGAAGGCCCGAAGAGTTTGAAATCGATTGCCCAGACGCATAATTTGTCGGAGCATTATTTGGAGCAGTTGATTGCTCCGCTTCGCAATGCGGGGTTGGTGAAGAGTGTCCGCGGTGCGTATGGCGGGTATGTCCTGTCCAAAGATCCTCAGGAGATTACTTCAGGTGATGTCATTCGTGTATTGGAAGGGCCGATTACGCCTGTTGAGGGAATCGAGGATGAAGAGCCGGTGAAGCGTCAGCTTTGGATCAGGATTCGCGATGCCGTGAAGGATGTATTGGATAATACGACGCTTATGGATTTGGCGAGCTACAAGGATACGGGTGAAATCGATTCTTATATGTACTATATTTAATTGATCAGCAATGCGCCTATTATGTAGGCGCTTGCGTTTTTTAATGGAGGCGACAAAAAAGTGGACAGAATATATTTAGATCATGCTGCGACTTCACCGATGCATCCGAATGTGATCGATACGATGATGAGGGTCATGAGCAATGATTTCGGAAATCCGTCGAGCATTCATGCTTTCGGACGGGAGGCGCGGCATGTTTTGGATGAGGCGCGTTCGAGTGTTGCAGCGAGCATCGGTGCCGGGCGGAATGAAATCATTTTCACGAGCGGCGGAACCGAGGCTGACAACACGGCGATCATTGGTGTTGCGAATGCTTACAAAGAACAAGGGAAGCACATCATTACGACGGAGATTGAGCATCATGCGGTCTTGCATACTTGCCAATACCTTGAGAAGTCTGGCTTTGAGGTCACATATTTACCTGTGAATGAGGCGGGGCTTATTTCAATTGCCGATTTAAAGGCGGCATTGAGGGACGACACGATTTTGGTTTCGGTCATGTTCGGCAATAATGAGGTGGGTACGATCCAGCCGATTGCTGAAATAGGGCAGGTGCTCAAGGGTCACCAAGCCATTTTCCATACGGATGCGGTTCAGGCATATGGTTTGATCTCTATCGATGTTCGTGAGCTGGGTGTGGATTTGCTGAGTGTATCCGCGCATAAAATCAACGGTCCCAAGGGAATCGGCTTTCTTTATATTCGTGAAGGGTTGAAGCTGAATCCGCATTTATATGGCGGGGAACAAGAACGCAAGCGCCGTGCTGGTACGGAGAGTGTGCCGGCAATTGCCGGTTTTTCAGAAGCTGTTTCAATTGCACAGAGCACGATGGAAAAGAAAAAGGAGCAATACAAGCGATTCAAAGACGTATTGCTTGCCGTCTTTGATGAGGCGGATGTACAATATGAAATTAACGGATCCATGGAACAGTCGCTGCCGCATTTGCTGAATGTTAGTTTTCCTGGTACGAATGTGGAATCGATGCTCGTCAATATGGACTTGGCAGGTGTTGCTGTATCGAGCGGATCCGCTTGTACTGCCGGGTCAATCGATCCGTCGCATGTGCTTGTGGCGATGTTCGGGAAAGATTCGGAGCGGACGAAGAATTCGATCCGTTTCAGCTTCGGTCTGAACAACACGGAAGAGGAAGTAAGGCAGGCGGCAGAAACCACCGTTAAAATCGTTAATAGATTAGTGAGAAGATAATTCTTACTTTAAATAAATGAGGTGACAGAATGAGAAAAGCACCACAGGACACCCGCGTCGTCGTGGGTATGTCAGGAGGCGTGGATTCTTCTGTGTCAGCCCTGCTATTGAAGAATCAAGGCTATGATGTGGTCGGGATTTTCATGAAGAACTGGGATGATACAGATGAAAACGGAGTCTGTACGGCAACGGAAGACTACAATGATGTAATTGCCGTTTGTAATCAAATCGGCATCCCATATTATGCGGTCAATTTCGAGAAGCAGTATTGGGATAAAGTTTTCACTTATTTCCTGGATGAGTATAAAGCGGGCCGTACCCCGAATCCGGATGTAATGTGCAATAAGGAAATCAAGTTCAAGGCTTTTCTTGAACATGCGGTAAGCCTTGGTGCCGACTATGTGGCTACAGGTCATTACGCACAGGTTGAATACCGGGATGGCGAATACAAAATGCTGCGCGGTATCGATAATAATAAAGATCAAACGTACTTCTTGAACCAGCTTACTCAAGAACAGTTGGAAAAAGTCATGTTTCCGCTTGGACACATTGATAAGAAGGAAGTTCGTGAAATTGCGAAAGAAGCGGGTCTTGCCACAGCAACGAAAAAAGATTCTACAGGAATTTGTTTTATCGGTGAACGCAATTTCAAAGAGTTTTTAAGCAATTACCTCCCAGCTCAGCCGGGTGATATGGTCACGATGGAGGGCAAGGTTATGGGCAAGCATGACGGATTGATGTATTACACGATCGGTCAGCGTCACGGTCTGGGAATTGGCGGCAGCGGCGATCCTTGGTTTGTTGCGGGAAAAGACTTGAAGCGCAATGTACTGTATGTGTGTCAAGGATTTGATAATGATGTGCTGTATTCCAATTCCCTTCGTGCCGTGAATGTCAGCTGGGTAGCGGAACATGCGCCTGCCGATGAATTCACATGCACGGCAAAATTCAGGTACCGTCAGGACGATAGCGGTGTTAAGGTGAAGGTCTTGGACAATGGTGATGTCGAAGTCATCTTTGACGAGCCAGTCCGTGCGATCACACCTGGACAAGCAGTCGTCTTCTATGATGGTGAAGTGTGCCTTGGCGGCGGTACGATTGATGAAGTATTTAAAAAAGGTGAAAAACTGACTTACGTAGGGTAAAATAATCATGTCCCCAGCTGTGTTTGCGGTTGGGGACTTCTTTTGGATTGCGGGTGACCGCCTGAATTCGACCACTGGCTTATGCTATACTTTTTAATATAAAAATGGAGTGTGAATGGATATGGATAAGAATCAACAAGGTATTGAATTTATGCAGCAAGGGAAATACGAAGAAGCGGCGAAAATTTTTAATGAGGCGATTGAGGAAAACCCGAATGAGCCTGTTGCTTACATAAACTTTGGGAATGTATTGACTGCCGTGGGTGAAACGGATAAAGCGGTCAAGTTTTACAAAAAGGCGATCGAGCTGGATGAAAATGCAGCAGCGGCGTACTATTCATTAGGAAACTTATATTATGAATCCGATTCTAAATTGGTCGAAGCGAAGGATATGTTTGAAAAGGCCATCCGTCTGGGACTGGATAACAGCGATGCTTACTTCATGCTTGGATTGACATTGATGGCATTGGATCAACCGAAATTGGCGATGCCTTATCTGCAGAGAACGGTGGAGCTGAGCCCTGAGGATGTTGATGCAAGATTCCAATATGCGTTATGTCTTGCTAATGCGGAATTGTATGATGAATTGATCGATCAGCTGAATAAAGTTGTGGAACAGGATCCGGGCCATGCGGATGCTTATTATAATTTAGGTGTTGCGTTTGCAGGGTATCGTGAGGATGCGAAAGCCGCGATGGTTTATTTTGATAAGGCTTTGGAAGCACAGCCTGACCATATGCTTGCTGCGCACGGTAAGAAACTGATGGAAGAAATGAATGCTGAGTAAATAAAAAGCATATGCATGGAAAGGTGGGGAGAAGAGTTGAGCCAGCAAGATTCGTTGGATTTGTTTTCAGAAGAGAAAAAGTTCATGAAAGGCAGTCATTTAGTGACGATCTTTCATAATGAAGAAAATATGTACTCGGTTGTAAGAATTCGTGTGCATGAAACGAATCTGAATTATGAAGAGAAGGAAGCGGTCGTAACCGGTTACTTTCCAAAGATGCATGAGGATGAGATCTATATTTTTTATGGGGCCATGAAGGAACATCCGCGTTTTGGCCTTCAATTCCATGTAGAGCATTTTCGCAAGGATCTGCCTCAATCCAAGGAAGGAATCGTCAGTTATTTATCAGGTGACCTTTTCAAGGGCATTGGGAAAAAAACAGCCGAAAGCATTGTTGAGACACTGGGTGAAAAGGCCATTTCAAAAATTCTGGCTCAGCCTTCGCTGCTTGATGATATCCCGAAGCTATCAGGGGAAAAGGCAAAAGGCCTCTATGATACATTAGTCGAGCATCAAGGTCTGGAGCAGGTGATGATCGCCTTGAATCAATATGGCTTCGGTCCGCAGCTGTCGATGAAAATCTATCAAATGTATAAGCAGGATACGATCACGATGGTTCAGGGTAATCCGTATAAGCTCGTAGAGGATATTGAAGGGATTGGGTTTGGACGGGCGGATGAGCTTGGGCATCAGCTGGGCATTTCCGGCAGCCACCCCGACCGAATCAAGGCTGCGTGCTTGTATACGCTTGAATCCCAATGCCTCCAGGACGGAAATATCTACATAGAAGCCGAGCAGCTCTTGGAAGCGGTCAAACGGCTGCTGGAGGAAAATAAACGGGATCGCATTGAGTTCACCAACATTTCCTCGGAAATAATCGAATTGACGGAAGAGGGGAAAATCGTTGTCGAGGATCAACGAATTTATCCGCCTTCGCTATTTTATTCGGAAAAGGGAATCGTGATGAACATCAAGCGGCTGCTTGCTCAAACCGAGTATGAGGACCAGTTCCCTGAATCGGAGTTCTTGCTGGCACTTGGGGAGCTGGAAGAGCGGCTGGATGTTTCCTATGCCCCGGCCCAAAAGGAAGCGATCCAGACAGCCTTGCAATCGCCGATGTTAATCTTGACTGGGGGACCGGGTACCGGTAAGACGACAGTCATCAAAGGCATCGTTGAGCTATATGCAGAGCTGCATGGTGTATCCATGGACATTAACGATTATAAAAAAGAAGGAAGCGATCCCTTTCCATTCGTACTTGCGGCTCCTACTGGCCGTGCAGCGAAACGCATGGCCGAGTCGACGGGGCTCCCCGCAGTCACGATCCATCGTTTGCTGGGGTGGAACGGAAGTGAAGGCTTTTCCCATGATGAGGATAATCAGCTGGATGGCCGTATCGTGATCATCGATGAGGTTTCGATGGTGGATACGTGGCTTGCTAATCAATTGTTTAAAGCTCTGCCGGAAAATGTCCAAGTGATATTGGTTGGTGATGAAGATCAGCTGCCATCTGTTGGCCCTGGGCAGGTTTTAAAGGATTTGCTTGCATCGAATTGTGTACCGACTGTCAGTCTCGAACATATATATCGTCAAGCTGATGGCTCATCGATCATTGAATTGGCCCATGAAATCAAAAAAGGAAGGCTTCCGGATGATGTCACGAAACAGCAGGAAGATCGATCGTTCATTCGCTGCCAAACGAATCAAATCCCCCAAGTGATCGAGAAAGTGGTTGCCAATGCGAGGACGAAAGGCTTCACGGCCAAAGATATACAGGTGCTGGCCCCCATGTATAGAGGGCCTGCCGGAATTGATGCACTGAATAAAATGCTTCAGGAAGTGTTCAATAGCAATGCGAATGAAAAGCGGCGGGAAATAAAATTCGGCGATGTGATATATAGAACCGGAGATAAGGTGCTTCAACTGGTGAACCAGCCAGAAGAGGGTGTCTTTAATGGCGATATGGGGGAAATCGTATCCATATTGTTCGCTAAAGAAAATACCGATTCTGTCGATAAAGTGATCATATCGTTCGAAGGCATCGAAGTGACTTACACGAAGCAGGATTTGAACCAGATTACACATGCCTATTGCTGCTCCATCCATAAGTCGCAGGGAAGCGAATTCCCCATCGTCATTTTACCTGTAGTGAAAAGTTATTACCGGATGCTCCGCCGTAATTTATTGTATACGGCGATTACCCGCAGTAAAAATTTCTTGATCCTATGTGGTGAAGAAGATGCATTCCGTTTAGGGATCGAACGTAATGATGAGATGCGCCGGAAAACGACTTTGCGTGAAAAGCTGCGGGAGATCTTGAGTGAAGAAGAAATGCCGGTCGAAAAGGGAGAGGTACATCAAGAGGCAAGTTATCTTGATATTCTTATGCATGCTGACCCGATGATCGGGATGGAGAATGTCACGCCATATGATTTTATGTAGGTTCTTTTTGATTGATTTTGTTTAAAATTCATGGTTTTGGTGGAACTAATAAGGATATAACTTATATGTAAGCAGGGGGGATTTGATGAAAAAGGGTTGGATAATCGGGATAGTCGTTGTCGTTCTACTGGTCATTTATGGTGCATCTTCGTACAACGGACTTGTTAGTGCCAGTGAAGACGTCGATAATAAATGGTCACAGGTGGATAACCAATTAAAACGAAGAGCGGATTTGATTCCGAATCTTGTAGAAACGGTGAAGGGTTATGCCGCTCATGAAACGGAAGCCATTAAAGCGGTGAGTGATGCACGCTCGAAGCTGGCAGGTGCCAATTCGACCGAAGATGCAATTGAAGCCGATCAAGAATTGAGCGGGGCCTTGAGCCGTCTTTTGGTGGTTGTCGAGAACTATCCGGACTTAAAGGCCAATGAGAACTTTAAGGGTCTCATGGATAGTTTGGAAGGCACGGAAAATCGGCTGACGGTAGCACGAAAAGACTATAATGATGAAGTTACCAACTATAATAAGATGATTAAACGCTTTCCGAAGAATATGATGGCAGGAGCGTTCGGGTTCGATGCCAAACCATATTTTGAAGTGACCGATCAAGAAAAAGAAACGCCAAAGGTTGATTTCGGGAGCGATAAATAATGAAAAAACTCGCTGTGTTTGCGCTATTCTTCATTCTCACGTTCAGTTTAGCAAACGTGGCCGCAGCACAACCTAACATTCCTGAACCAGTTGGGGATATATATGTTCAGGACTTCGCCGGAGTCCTGGATGATCAGGAAAAATCGGAACTCATCGAACTTGGGAAACGATTGGATGATGCCACAAAAGCACAAATTTCCATTTTGACGGTTGATTCGATGGAAGGATCCGAGATCGAGGAGTACTCGGTCGAGGCATTAAGATCATTCAAGCTTGGTGATGCCGAGCTGAACAATGGAGTCCTCATCGTGCTGGCCATGGAAGAACAGAAAATCCGTATTGAAGTGGGATACGGTTTGGAAGGGGCCATCACCGATATAAAATCTGGACAGATTTTGGATGATGTGGCTATCCCCGCGCTGAAAGAGGGTAAATATGATGTTGCCCTGACGGAGACCTATAAGGCTGTATATAATGACGTCACGAAAGAATACAACCTAGGTGACGAGTTTTATCAAGATCTCTCCGTTCAGTCCGATTCAGAAACCTTTCAGCCATCAGGTTTACAGATTTTCCTCATTATCATCGTCGTCATCATCGTATTCATCCTCGATGCCAAATTCTTTAAAGGGTTTTTCCTTCAAACGCTAATCAATATCCTTTTGATATTCATAAGTCGCGGCGGCGGCGGCCGTGGAGGCGGAAGCGGCGGTCCACGGGGCGGCGGCGGAGGAAGTTCCGGCGGCGGAGGTGCCAGCAGGGGCTGGTAAAGCAGTGGGTCTGACCGGGAAACCGGTCTTTTTTTTCGTAAAGATTGTTTTTTTAAAAACGAAACTATTTAAGGTTGATTGGAGCGAAAGTGCGAGACTCCTGCGGGAGCAGCGGGACAGGTGAGACCCCACAGGCGTTTACGCCGAGTAGGCTCACCGCCCGCCCCGCGGAAAGCGAGCATCTGGAGGGGAAATCAACCACAACTCACTACCTGGTAAATAGCAACAAAGTATGTGAAAACAGCCTTTTTTTATGTATGGCCCCTGTGTCGGACCAACAATGGAAAACCTTTCAGCACATCTATTTTCAGTAGTAAAGAGATAATAAAAATGTTCGGAAAGGCGGGATGACCTTGCGGACGTTTTCTATATTGAAAGGAATGCCGGTTTTCACAATCAAAGGAGAAAGAATCGGCACGGTCCACGATTTATCAATTTCTGAAATGGGAAAGGTAACGGGCTTGGTCGTTCATCAGCAAGCATTGTTCAAAAGAGCTTTTCATTTGAAACTTGACGATATTTCTTCATTCGGTCCAGATGGGATCATCATCAGCCACCAAGATTCAACCTTAAGGAAAGTGCCTGTGGATTCCATTTGCCTTTCGAAGGACGAAGTATTGGGACGCATGCTGTTTTCAGAAATGGGCGAAGAACTTGGTTTACTGCAGGATGTATATTTCAAGGAAAAAATGGGCACGATTATAGCGTATGAAACAACGGATGGGTTTTTCTCGGAGTCGACAGTGATAGAATCAAAACAGCCGCCTGCATTAGGGAAGGATACCATCATTGTTTCAGTTTATGAACAGTGAGGTGTCCATTTTGGAAATTAAATGTCCGAATTGCCGCAGTAAAGATGTTGGGAAGATTGGCGTAAATCAATATTATTGTTGGAATTGCTTTATTGAAATGACTCTGTCCGAAGGGCTCATCAATACGCACCAAGTCGAGGAAGATGGAAGTTTAAGCTCATTGGACGATTTGTTTGAGGAAAATGACCGCCGCTTCGGTATGTAAATAACGGAAGAGGTGTTTGCAATGGCTAGACGTTCACGCAATACTCTAATGAATATGGGTTCCGACTTGATGAACTCGAAGATGATCAAACGGAACATGAAGAAAATACGCAAAAGATTAAAGTCATTATTATAGCAGGAATGGGTGTCCTGATAATGAGGGCACTCTTTTTTATGTATGAAAACCTTCCGCCTTTCGAAGAATAAATGAGCGGGGGGTGTTATTGTGAGTATTCGGCTAAAGTGGTTTTATCGCCTGGGTTTTTTATTGCTCTTATTTTTCGTCATCTATATTTTTATGAAACTTAAGCCCATGTGGGGACCTGCCGTTACTGTATGTGTGACGGTGCTGCTGCCCTTTTTGGTCGGTGCGTTCATCAGTTACTTGCTGCACCCTGTAGTGGAATATTTGAATGAGAAAGGGATGCGTCGCTGGCTTTCGATCACGATCATCTATTTGTTGTTTTTCGGGGGGATTGGTTTTGCCGTTTATAAAGGAATTCCAGTGATCGTCAGCCAGGTTCGCGAGCTGTCGGAAAGCGTGCCGGAACTGGTTGAACAGTACCGGGGCAGCATTGATAAGCTCAATCATCAAACGGCGGCCTGGCCGTTCGGAATTCATGAAAGATTCGAAGAGGGTGTCACCCTTTTCGAAGGGTGGCTGAAGCGTATACCGGAAAAGGCGATGGAGTATGCAATGAAGATGATTGATTTCATCGTCCTGATAGCGTTGATTCCATTCATTGCTTTTTATATCCTCAAAGATTTCACCGTTTTAAAAAAAATGGCATGGTATATGACCCCGAAAAAATGGCGCAATCAGGGACGGGCATTCGTCCGTGATGTCGATGCATCGCTTGGAGGCTATATCCGCGGACAAATCATCGTCTGTGTCGTGATCGGTTTGATTTCCTCGCTGCTCTTCTGGATAGCCGGAATGAAATATCCGCTTCTTTTGGGGGCGATAATCGGAATAACGAATGTCATTCCGTATTTCGGACCGATTATTGGGGCCATTCCTGCTGTAGTTATCGCCGCGACAATGTCAGTGAAAATGGTGTTGATCATCGCGGTCATTGTGCTTGTCCTTCAATTTCTTGAAGGAAATATCCTGTCTCCGCTAATAGTCGGTAAAAGCCTCCATATGCATCCGCTGTTCATCATGCTTGCATTATTGGCCGGAGGCGAAATAGGCGGTATCGTCGGCATGGTCGTTTCGATTCCAATCTTGGCTGTGTTGAAAGTTTTTGTACTTCATGCCCGCGTTCACTTTAGAAAGAAGCCGCCCCTTATTGACAAATAAAAGTCTTGTGAATATAATCCATAACATAAGATAATTCGTTGAAGGATGAAGTATGCTGAAGTCCATCTAAAGAGAGGGGTCCCCCAGGCTGAAAGGGACTGCCAGGTGAAGAGCAGCAGAAAGCTAGTCCTGAGAGCAGCTAATACCTGCCGTTACGCCGCGTTAAGGCTTTTATGAAGGTGATGGGCCTGGGATGAATTCCTGCGTCCATAATCAGGGTGGTACCGCGAGTCAACTCTCGTCCCTGTTTTTGGGATGGGGGTTTTTTGTGTGCTCAAAATTACATAATTTTTAAAAGGAGGATATATATATGAAGTATTTAACTGGTGCTCAAATCCGCCAAATGTATTTAGACTTTTTTAGTGAAAAAGGACATAACATCGAACCAAGTGCATCATTGGTTCCTCATGAAGATCCATCATTGCTTTGGATCAATTCCGGGGTGGCGACGTTAAAGAAATATTTTGATGGACGGGTGATTCCTGAAAATCCAAGGATTACGAATGCTCAAAAGGCGATCCGTACAAACGATATTGAAAACGTGGGGAAAACGGCACGTCATCATACGTTTTTCGAAATGCTCGGAAACTTCTCCATTGGTGAATATTTCAAAGAAGAAGCCATCACATGGGCATGGGAATTTTTGACCGATGAAAAATGGATTGGGTTCGATAAAGATAAATTGGCTGTGACGATCCATCCTGAAGATGATGAAGCATTCGAACTTTGGAATAAGAAAATCGGTGTACCTGCTGAAAGGATCATTCGCCTGGAAGAAAACTTCTGGGATATCGGGGAAGGTCCAAGCGGTCCGAATACGGAGATTTTCTATGACCGCGGACCAGCATATGGCGATGATCCGAATGATCCGGAACTATATCCAGGCGGGGAAAATGAACGTCATCTGGAAGTATGGAATCTTGTTTTTTCTCAATTCAACCATAATCCGGACGGTTCTTATACACCGCTTCCAAAGAAAAATATCGATACAGGGATGGGCCTTGAACGTATGGCTTCCGTCGTTCAAGATGTGGCGACGAACTATGATACAGATTTATTCATGCCAATCATCCGCGCAGTCGAAGAGATATCCGATGTGAAATATGGTGTTGATTCAGAAAAAGATGTGGCATTCAAAGTCATAGCCGACCATATTCGTACGGTAGCCTTTGCAGTAGGTGACGGGGCTCTTCCATCCAACGAAGGCCGCGGTTATGTATTGCGCCGTTTACTTCGCAGAGCGGTTCGATATGCTAAGCAAATCAACATCAACCGACCATTCATGTTCGAGCTTGTGACGGTCGTCGGTGAAATCATGAAAGACTTCTATCCTGAAGTCCTCAAGAATAAAGAATTCATTGCAAAAGTAATCAAAAATGAAGAGGAACGTTTCCATGAAACCCTGAATGATGGACTGTCCATCCTTTCTGAGGTCATTAAAAAGGAAAAGGAAAAAGGCAATACGACCATTCCGGGCAGCGATGCATTCCGTTTATATGACACATATGGTTTCCCGATTGAGTTAACGGAAGAGTATGCAGAAGAAGAAGGCATGGCGGTCGATCAAGCTGGATTTGAAAAAGAGATGGATGCTCAGCGTGAACGTGCCCGTTCAGCGCGTCAAGATGTTGATTCCATGCAAATCCAAGGCGGGGTATTGGGCGATATTAAAGTTGAAAGTGAATTTGTCGGATATGAGCAAGTTGCTGTCGAAGCCAAAGTTGCCGCCATCATACAAAATGGCGAGCTTGTAACGGAGGCACAAGAAGGAGAAGAAGTTCAAGTGATATTGGACAAGACTCCTTTCTACGCGGAAAGCGGCGGACAAATAGCCGATATAGGAACGATGGCCAGTGAATCGGTGAAGGTTGATGTCCTTGATGTTCAAAAAGCTCCTAATGGCCAAAATCTGCACCGTGTAGCAGTTACTGCCGGGACATTAACAGCAGATTCCCATATCGTTGCTGCGGTAAATCAAGAAAATCGCATCCATATCACGAAAAACCATACAGCGACGCATCTTTTGCATCAGGCGTTGAAAGATGTGCTTGGTACACATGTCAACCAAGCGGGTTCACTCGTACAGGCTGAGCGCCTTCGCTTCGATTTCTCGCATTTTGGCCAGATAACGGCGGAAGAGATTGAACAAATCGAAACGATTGTAAATGAAAAGATTTGGCAAAGCTTACAAGTGAATACGGATTATAAAAACATCGAAGAAGCCAAGGCTATGGGCGCAATGGCCTTGTTCGGCGAAAAATACGGCAAGATTGTACGTGTCGTTCAAATAGGCGATTACAGCTTGGAACTATGCGGCGGTGTCCACGTTCCGAATACAGCGGTGATCGGCTTGTTCAAAATCGTTTCCGAAAGCGGCATCGGTGCAGGAACTCGCCGTATAGAAGCGGTAACGGGTGCCGGGGCGTACAAATTGATGACCGATCAAATCGGTGTCCTGAAAGACGCGGCTGCAAAATTGAAAACGAACTTGAAAGACGTACCTTCAAGAATTGAAACGGTACTGGCTGAAGTGAAGGATCTTCATCGCGAGAATGAAAGCCTTACTGCAAAATTAAGTAATATTGAAGCAAGTAGCCTTGTTTCTAACGTAAAAGACGTAAATGGTGTTCAAGTATTGGTGGCGAAGGTTCAAGCTACCGACATGAATAATCTGCGTGCCATGGCGGATGATTTGAAACAAAAGCTCGATTCTGTCATTATCGTATTAGGCTCGGCCCAAGGCGATAAAGTCAATTTGATTGCCGGGGTGACCAAGGATTACATCGACCGCGGTTTCCATGCTGGTAAATTGGTGAAAGAAGTTGCTTCCCGTTGCGGCGGTGGCGGTGGCGGACGTCCAGATATGGCCCAAGCCGGCGGAAAAGACCCTGAAAAATTGGATGCAGCACTTAATTTTGTTGAAGAATGGGTCTTATCGATTTCATAATCAATGGAAAGTGTTGTACAATGTAGGTAATAGTGGATTTGGACGCTGAGGAGAGGTGCATGTTAATGAGTTCCTTTGATAAAACGATGAAATTTAATTTTCCCGAAGAACCATTCGAAAGAGATGTACAAGAAGTATTGTCTCAAGTGTATGTTGCACTTCAGGAAAAAGGTTATAACCCGATAAACCAGATTGTCGGTTATCTATTATCTGGTGACCCGGCCTACATCCCGCGCCATATGGATGCTCGAAACATTATTCGTAAGCTTGAACGCGATGAAATCATCGAAGAATTGGTTAAATCGTATCTTAAGAACCATCGAGAGGAATACTAATGCGCACAATGGGACTTGATTTAGGTTCAAAAACCATCGGCGTCGCCTTGAGCGACGCGATGGGTTGGACTGCACAAGGATTGGAAACGATCAAAATTAACGAAGCTGGAAATGACTTCGGCTTTAAACGCCTCAATGAAATTATAAAAGAGCATGATGTTTCTAAAATTGTCCTCGGTTTACCTAAAAACATGAATGGGACTGTTGGACCGCGAGGCGAGATCAGCCAAGATTTCGCTAAACGATTAGAATACAAATTCAAGCTGCCGGTGTTTCTCTGGGATGAACGGTTGACAACTATGGCGGCTGAACGTGTCCTTCTTGAGGCGGACGTGAGCCGAAGCAAACGCAAAAAAGTCATTGATAAAATGGCAGCTGTCATGATTCTGCAAGGATTCTTGGACAGACAAACAAATTCAATATGAGGTGAATACAAATGGAACACGGCGAAAACAACATTACAGTAGTAGATGAAAATGGAAACGAGCAGCTATGCGAAATCCTTTTCACATTCGACTCAGATAAATTCAACAAATCTTATGTACTTTACTATCCGATGTCTGCAGAAGATGAAGAGGAAGAAATTGAAATCCACGCTTCATCATTCGTACCGAGCGAAGATAATAAAGATGGTGAACTTACACCGATCGAAACAGAAGAAGAGTGGGATCTTGTCGAAGAAATGTTAAATACATTCCTTGACCAAGAAGAAGCTGAAGAAGAATAAAAAAAAACCGGCCCCTAAAGGTCGGTTTTTTTTTTGGCTCTTTTCGTAAAGATTGTTGTTTTTAAACGAAACTATTTAAGGTTGATTGGAGCGGAAGTGCGAGACTCCTGCGGGAGCAGCGGGACAGGTGAGACCCCACAGGCGTTTACGCCGAGGAGGCTCACCGCCCGCACCAAGGAAAGCGAGCACCTGGAGGGGAAATCAACCACACTGCACTACTTCGTAAATAGCAACAAAGTATGAAAATAGCCTTTTTTTGAAAAGGGACTTCATCTAAAATTTAATAACAAAATTGATGGGAGCGGGTGTGCGAGACCTCTGCGGAAAAAGCATATCAAAGGAGGACCCCGCAGACGAAATCCGCGAAAAGTGAGTGCCTGGAGTGGGAATCAACGTTTGAATTGTAAAAACCTGTATAAAATTGCAGGCGTATACGCCGTTTTTTTCATTTTTGTACCAGTTACCCCTTATCTTTTCTTTGCGAATAAAAGCATAAAAGTAGCGAACGGACCCAAAAATAATGATAGCAAGAACCAGTTCAGCGCCGTTCTATTTTTTCCTTGAGCAAGTCCGGCGTTTATGAGTGCCAATGTCCCCCAACCTACAAAATAAGACTGATCCAACTCCTTCACACCTTTCCTTTTCCTCAAATCATTATGGCATTCCTATATGAATATTCCTGCTATTTCTTGAAATGCCTAATACATGCCGGGAACAAATTTTTAAGCTGAGTAAATAATTAAAACAAAGTTGATTGGAGAGTAAGGTGCGGGAAAAACGCGTCAAAGGGAATGCCTGAAGCGGAAATTAATATGCCCTCAAAAAAACTGTAGACAAAGATATCACCATTTTCCTATTAAATAATACCTGTATATTGACAAAACTAGTGCATTTTTGCCATAAATAGAGTATTGATGAATGTAGTTTTGCAAAAAACATGTAATTATTTGTTGATTTTAGTATAATGTTCGAAGCAAAGATTAATTAGAGAAAAGCATCATCTAGAAACCATTCTGTAGTTGGTGTGAGTTTGCAGGGGGAATGAACATGGATGAAAAAGATAAAAATCTATCTAAAAAGGAACATATCCGAATGAAATTGTTAGAACAGCAAGGAGAAGCCAAGCTGGTTCGTAAAATCATCATGATTACGGTCGCTTCGCTTATTTTACTAATCGGGATAGTTGGTCTTGTGGGCTTTTTATATATCAACTCAGCCATGAAACCAGTCGATCCGGATGATGACACCATCAAGAAAGTGAAAATCCCGATCGGTTCATCCGTTAACGGAATTTCAACTCTGCTTGAAGAGCAGGGAATAATCAAGGACGCACGCGTATTCAAATATTATATTAAATTCCGCAATGAATCCGGTTTTCAGGCAGGGGAGTATAAATTATCACCTTCCATGCCGATTGAAGATATTGTCACAAGCATCAAAACCGGGAAACTCATGAAGGAAGCGGCAATGAAGATAACGATTCCTGAAGGGAAGCAGCTAATCCAAATTGCCGATATCATCGCGGGGAAGACGGGTGAAGATCCGAAAAAGGTCTTCAAGAAATTGAATGATAAGAAGTTCGTTAATTCCATGCAAGAGCAATTTCCGCAGCTATTGACCTCGGAAATTGAAAATGAAAAGGTTTTATATCCGCTGGAAGGGTATCTTTTCCCAGCTACTTATGACTTTTATGAAGAAAAGCCGACCCTGGAGTCGATCGTCATCGAGATGCTGAAGAAAACCGAAGAAACTTTGCAGGCTTACGAGGGCCAAATGGACAAGAACGATTATTCCGTACACGAGATGCTGACCTTCGCTTCGCTTGTCGAAGAAGAGGCGACGGCACAAGTCGATCGCGGAAAGATAGCTTCCGTCTTTTACAATCGTATTAAGGAAGATATGCCGCTTCAAACGGATCCGACCGTTTTGTATGCGAAGGGTTCACATAAGAGCAGGGTGTATTATAAAGACCTTGAGGTGAAATCCCCTTATAATACGTATAAGAACAAGGGGCTTCCGCCAGGGCCGATTGCAAATGCCGGAACGACATCGATCGATGCGGTATTGAAACCTGAGAAAACGGATTACCTGTACTTTTTGGCAACACCTGAAGGGGAAGTCCTTTACTCCAAGACCTTGGATGACCACAATAACAAAAAGGCAGAGCATATTTCCAATAAATAAATAAAAAAATGCAAGGACACCGAGGGGGGAGAGATATTACTTTCCCCTTGTTTTTATGATAGAATAGTACAAGTGAATTTTTGATCCGATTCTTATCGGTGACGTAACTCGGCGAATGCCGGGTTTTATTTTGAAAGATAAGGAAATGTAGATCGTCAAGCATACTTGTTTCAGCTCCTTGTGAAGAAATTGTTTAATCAATTTTTTCATGTTACTGACCAAGCGCTTTTGTTTTCCTTATAAATGGAGGAAACGTTTTGAACGGAAAAATAGAACAATATCTTCATTCCTTAATTCCGGAGCGTACGGGTTTGCTTAAGGAGTTGGAAGATTTTGCGATGGAAAATAATGTGCCGATCATGGAGCCCGAAGGAATTGAAGTGCTGCTTCAGATTTTAAGGCTTCATCAGCCAAAAGCGATATTGGAAGTAGGTTCGGCCATTGGCTATTCGGCCATAAGGATGGCTGAGACCCTTCCGGAAGCTCAAATCGTCACACTTGAACGGAATGAAGCCCGCATTGAGCAGGCAAAGGCTAACTTCAAGAAGGCGGGACTGTCGGAAAGGATCACCCTCATTGAAGGGGATGCCCTTGAAGCGGGACCGAAAGTGATGGAGCATGGCCCGTTCGATATCATCTTCGTTGATGCAGCTAAAGGGCAGTACAAGCGATTCTTTGAACTGTTTGAACCATTCCTTGCTGATGCTGGCATCATCATTACTGACAATGTTTTATTCAAAGGCTTGGTTGCCGAAAACATTGAAGAAATGGAAATGACGAGAAGAAAGCGAGCTCTTATCAAAAAAATCAGAGACTTTAACATCTGGTTACATGACCATCCTCATTTCGATACTGTAATTTTGCCGATTGGTGATGGTGTGGCCATTAGTAAACATAGAGGTGACAAAAATGAAAAAGCCTGAATTACTCGTGACTCCGACAAGTGTCGATCATATAACAGAACTCATCGATGCTGGCGCTGACGCCTTCGTCATTGGCGAACAACGTTATGCACTAAGGCTGGCAGGGGAGTTCAATCGTGAAGATGTAGAGAAGGCAATTGAACTTGCACATGCTGCGGGCAAGAAAGTGTACGTATCCATGAACGCCATTTTTCATAATGAAAAAGTGGACGAGCTTGAAGGGTATGTTACATTCCTTAAAGAGGCTGGTGCCGACCGGATCATTTTCGGTGATCCCGCAGTCTTGATGGCAGTCCGTGCCGTGGCACCTGATATGCCCCTGCACTGGAATACAGAGATGACGGTAACGAACTGGTACACATGTAATTACTGGGGAAAACGCGGTGCTGTCCGTGCCGTTGCTGCCCGTGAGATAAGTCTGGACGAGATCGTGGAAATGAAAGAAAATGCCGAAGTGGAGATTGAAGTGCAAGTGCATGGCATGACATGCATGTTCCAATCGAAGCGTACGCTCCTAGGTAATTACTTTGAATACCAAGGCAAGGCATTGGAAGTGGAAAATCGGAAGGAACATAGAAATATGTTCTTGCATGATAAGGAACGCGAAAATAAATACCCGATTTATGAAGATGAAAATGGTACACATATCATGAGTCCGAATGATATGTGCATGATTGATGAACTTCAGGAATTGATTGAAGCGGAAATTGATTCACTGAAAATCGAAGGGTTACTACAAACTCCGGAATATGTCATTGAAATGACAAGGTTATATCGGGAAGCGATTGACGTATGTGCTGAAGACCCTGACCGCTATGATGATATCAAATCGGAACTTTTTGAAAAAGTCAAAGCGGTTCAGCCGGATAACCGTGAGTTGGATACTGGGTTCTTCTTCAAAGAATCGGTTTATTAAAGAAAAGGGTAAGAGAAAGAGGAGGAATAGCCTTGAATGCTATTGCTGATAAAATTTCCAAGATCGTTGATGGAAAGAGAGTCATTGTAAAAAAACCGGAATTGCTGGCTCCGGCCGGAAACCTGGAAAAATTAAAAATTGCCGTCCATTACGGCGCGGATGCCGTGTTCATTGGCGGTCAGGAATATGGCCTTCGTTCCAATGCCGGTAACTTCACGTTTGAAGAAATGAAGGAAGGCGTCGAATTCGCTAATAAGTATGGTGCCAAAGTATATGTAACTACAAATATCTTCGCACATAATGAAAATATCGATGGTCTTGATGAATATCTGGAAGGTCTTCAGGAGGCAGGGGTCCATGGTATCATCGTCGCCGACCCATTAATCATCGAAACCTGTAAAAGGGTCGCTCCGAAAGTCGAGATCCATTTAAGCACACAGCAATCGCTATCGAATTGGAAGGCTGTTCAGTATTGGAAAGAGGAAGGCTTGGAGCGTGTTGTTTTGGCACGTGAGACGAGTGCTGATGAAATCCGTGAAATGAAGGAAAAGGTCGATATCGAAATCGAGGCTTTCGTTCATGGGGCCATGTGCATTGCCTATTCTGGACGCTGCACCCTTTCGAACCATATGACGGCGCGTGATTCGAACCGCGGCGGCTGCTGTCAGTCTTGTCGTTGGGATTATGATTTATATGAGTTGGATCAAGATGGGGAAAAGGCTTTATTCGATAAAGAAGATGCTCCATTCGCAATGAGTCCAAAAGACTTGAAGCTGATTGAATCACTGCCTGGCATGATTGAAATTGGCATAGACAGCTTAAAAGTTGAAGGAAGAATGAAATCGATTCATTATATTGCAACGGTTGTCAGCGTGTATCGTAAAGTGATCGATGCGTATTGTGCCGATCCCGACAATTTCAAGATTAAACAAGAATGGCTGGAAGAGCTTGATAAGTGTGCGAACCGTGAGACGGCATCATCGTTCATGGAAGGGGAAATTCCTGGGTATAAACAGCAAATGTTCGGGAATCATACCGTAAAGACTCGCTTCGACTTCGCAGGATTGGTGCTTGATTACAACGAGGAAACTAAAATCGTCACCATGCAGCAACGTAATTTCTTCAAGCCTGGGGATGAAGTGGAGTTTTTTGGACCGGAAATCGAAAACTTCACTCAAAAAATCGGTACGATCTGGGATGAGTCAGGTAAGGAGCTGGAGGCAGCCCGCCATCCGCTTCAAATTGTCCGCATTCAAGTAGATAATAGAGTTTATGTGAACAATATGATGCGGAAGGAGAATTGATATGACAAGAAAGAAACCAGTGGTCATCGGAGTTACCGGAGGGTCGGGATCAGGTAAAACAAGTGTTACCCGTTCCATTTTTGAATTCTTCCAAGGACATTCCATCTTGATGATCGAACAAGATTATTATTATAAAGATCAAAGTCATCTGCCTTTTGAAGAGCGCCTGAAAACGAACTATGATCATCCGCTTGCATTTGATAATGATTTGTTAATCGATCACATTAACGCATTGCTGCGCTATGAAACGATAGAAAAACCGGTTTATGATTATTCGATCCATACGCGCTCGGAAGAAGTCATCACAGTTGAGCCACAGGATGTCATCATCCTTGAAGGGATTCTTGTACTGGAGGATGAGCGCCTGCGAGACCTGATGGATATGAAGCTATATGTCGATACGGACGCAGACCTGCGGATCCTTCGCCGGATGACCCGTGATATTAAAGAACGCGGCCGTTCCATAGATTCCGTCATCGAACAATACATCAGTGTCGTCCGTCCGATGCATAATCAGTTCATAGAACCGACGAAGCGTTATGCCGACATCATCATACCAGAAGGCGGCCAAAACCATGTGGCGATTGACCTTATGGTGACAAAAATTCAAACAATCCTTGAACAAAAGTCTTTTTTGTAATAACATAGCATAAATAATGATAGGTGCCATTTTCCTCCGTTTATTTAAAAATCCCATTTATTTAATGGGAAAGACTGGACAAATGTTGGAAAACGCAATACTCTATTCTTGATACAGAACGAACCGGCTGCTCACCGCAGTCGGTTTATATACTAAGGAACGGATTGTTTCTTAGTATCGAAGCGCGACTTTTTAAGTCGCGCAATTATATATTTTGACTCGATTTAGGGTTAAGCACGATATAGTACATAAACTTGTCACAGCGAATGCTTGCTGTAAAGAAATTGAAGGAGTGAAGGGTTTTGGCAATTGAAAAAGAATATCCAATGACTAAAGAAGGTAAGTTAAAGCTTGAACAGGAACTGGAACAGTTAAAAACGGTTAAACGTAAAGAAGTGGTGGAAAGAATCAAAATCGCCCGCAGTTTTGGCGACCTTTCCGAGAACTCAGAATACGATTCCGCAAAAGAAGAGCAGGCTTTCGTTGAAGGACGTATTACAACGATCGAAAACATGATCCGCAATGCAAAAATCATTGAAGGCAATGATTCGAATACAGATACAGTTTCACTTGGAAAATCGGTAACCTTCGTGGAACTTCCAAATGGTGACGAAGAAACATATTCCATCGTAGGAAGCGTTGAAGCGGACCCATTCGAAGGAAAAATCTCCAATGATTCCCCAATCGCGAAAAGCCTGATAGGGAAAAGGGTCGGCGACAAGGTATCGATCATGACACCTGGCGGCGAAATGAGCGTCAAGATTGTATCCATCGACTAAATAAAATGCAAAAGGGATGTCCATCGGGGCATCCTTTTTTTATGGAAGGCTGTTTTCACATACTTTGTTGCTATTTACCAGTAGTGAGTTGTGGTTGATTTCCCCTCAGGATGCTCGCTTTCCTTGGTGCGGGCGGTGAGCCTCCTCGGCGTAAACGCCTGTGGGGTCTCACCTGTCCCGCTGCTCCCGCAGGAGTCTCGCACTTCCGCTCCAATCAACCTTAAATAGTTTCGTTTAAAAACAACAATCTTTACGAAAAGAGCCTTATGGAAAAGTGCCGCGTTAAATTTGTTCATAATTGTTTAAAAATTCGCACCTCGTCAACAATGGTTATCGAGGTGTATTTTATGAAAAAGAAACGAATGAGGTTGCTGGCACTTTTTTTGACCACTTTCATGCTGATGCTCATAGGCAGGCTTGCCTACATCCAACTTGTATCGACAGAATCTTTTTCAAAGCATGATGTGAACCTGTTGGAAGCAAGCGTGAATCAGCGTTCACAAATATTAAAGATTGATGATGGACGCGGAAAGTTCTATGACAGAAATGGAGAACCGCTGGCACATGAAGAAATCCCGACGCTCGTCCTTTTTCCCTTTCTAAAAAAAATGACATGGCCCATAGATGAAGTGGCCTCGATAATAGGGAAATCGGAAGCGGAGTTAAAACGGGCTATAGAAGAAGCAGATGAACCATTCGTATTTGGCGGGGATGAACCGATAGAGTTGACGTCCAGCCAGTCGAAGGCAATCAATGAATTGAAGATTCCCGGGGTCTTTGCCGTGAATGAGAAATTATATCATGATCAAACGCCTGCAGCACAATTGATCGGAACGACGAATATATCTGATGCGGAAAAGAAAAAACGTTATCCGGACATGAATTTATCTCCTGAAACGAAAATAGGCAATACGGGACTGCAAAGGACCTTCGATGAGTTCTTGCTTTCCGCTGGGGAATCGAAGCTCATTTTTCACGTGGACGCCAGCGGAGGACCGATGTTCGGTGTCGATGTTAAATATGTGGAACCAGCAAATCCGCTTTACCCGGTGAAGGTCATGACGACGATCGATAAAGAAATTCAGGAGAAAGCGGAGAAGCTCGTCGATGAACGCGGGATAAAAAAAGGCGGTCTCGTCCTGATCGATATCGAAAAAAGTGAAATCGTCGCCATGGTATCACGTCCGGCGCTTAATATAAAAGATCCAAATGGCGAAGGGGCCGTCAATATGATGCTGACTCAAAAAACGCCGGGTTCCGTCTTTAAAACGGTCACGGCAGCAGCGGCCATCGATTATGAAGCGGCCAGTCCCACCAGGACATTTAATTGTAATTTGACGATAGACGGCAAAACGGATAAACAGAGGGAACTGGGCGTACTTAATTTTGAAAATAGCTTTGCCCAAAGCTGTAATAGGACGTTTGCCGAATTGTCCCAGGAAATAGCGGAGAAGGATCCGGACTTTTTGGACAAATATGCAAAAATGTTAGGGCTGGTTGGTGAAACGGGCTGGCAAGGGGACGTATATCACACGGAAGTCACTCAGCTGCATCATGAACAAACAGGAAAGGTCTGGCATGATGACGATTTAAAAAAAGATCCCAAAATGGTTGCCAAAACGGCAATTGGCCAGCAGGATGTCCAAACGACGCCGCTCGCGATCGCGAATATGATGGCAACGATTGCCCGCGGCGGCAAGAAGGAACAGGTCAAAGCCGTTTCCAAGGTCGAATTTAACAATAGTACGACCGTAGTCGACTTTCCCAATCAAAGCATTGGCGGCGAGAAACTGTCACCCTATACAGCGATGAAGATGCAGCATCTTCTTAGGAAGGTCGTGACGGAAGAGAAAGGGACGGGCGCCTTCTTGAGAGATTTGCCTGTGGAGGTCGCCGGCAAGTCCGGGACAGCTCAGACCAATATCGAAAAAGGGGAGCTCAATAAATGGTTTGCAGGCTACTTTCCATATAAAGATCCCAAATATGCTCTTGTTACCGTAAGTTTTGAAACGAAGGAAAACAGTTCCAGCATGACGCCTCTTTTTTCAGATATTGTAAAAGTCCTGTACTCGAAGGACCAGGACAATAGCGAGAATTGACGAAAAGTGTAGGAAACCCTTCCCTTCTATCTCTGGCTAAATCATGTTAAAATGAGGCAGTAAGAAATGGTAAGGGGAGGAATGGACCTTGGGCTCACGTTTCAATCAGAGAGATCAAAAAAGAAAAGTAAATAAAATATATAATATTGCAATCACCATCGTTTCCATTTTAATCGTCATTGTCGCAATCTCGATTTTCTTAAGTGATGATGGCACCGAAACAAAAAAAGCCACGACTGAACCAAAGCAAGTCGCCGAGACAGAAAAAGGGAAAGTAGTGGACAAACCTTCTGGCAAAGAGGAAGAAACGGATTCAGAGAAGGAAGACCCAGTAGGTGATAGTGAAGCAACAGAAGAGGATGCGGAAAAAGAAGATAGTAAAGCAACAGAGGAAGATGCAGAAGAGAAGGCTGAAGATGATGCAGATCCAGAAAAAGCAGGAGATGCCGAACTTGTGGAAGTGGAAGGCAGCGGCGATGGCAATGTTGCGTCTACATATACAAGTGAGAGTTGGAAACCAGTAGGAACGGAGCAATCCGGGGAGCACACTACCAGCTTCGAAAAGAGCTCGGTCGATTGGAATGAAATGAGTAAAGCGATAGCAAGCGGAGCTGGAATCGATGAAGGCAACATGAAGCTATGGTGGCTGCAAAACGGCGGTTCGTCGACCACGGCAATCGGTACGGTTTCTGAAGGGGACAACCCTAAAACCTTCCGGGTTTATATTGAATGGGTGGACGGATCAGGTTGGAAACCTGTAAAAGTCGAAGAGCTGAAGACAAACGATAAAAGATAATGTTCAGAAAAAATGTATATACGAAAAACCCCCGAAAGGTATTCCGCTTTTCGGGGGTTTTTCATGGTGATCATTTTTTAGCTTTAAAGTGGACGACTGCACTATAAAAACGTCTGCCTTCTTCACTTACATACATTTGGTGTGACACGGATTCCACCTGAAGCATGATCGCTTTATTGATTTCAATTTGTGATTGGATTTTTTCTTCAAGATTCTTGATGCTTTCTGCCTCGAAAAATTCTATTTTATCTTCGAATAAGTTTAAGTCGAGTTGAAAACTCATGACTATTCCCCTCCAACATTCAGATACTGTTAGTTTAACACCATTTTGTCCGAATCTGAACCTAATGAATTTGCCTAAAAACAAGAACGGTTTCTCTGTTTATTTCATAGTATGCTTATAGGTTTTATTATCTTATTATAAAAGGTGATTAAAAATGGGCAGAGAATTTATCGATTTATTTGAAGAATGGTCGAAATCGTATGATGATACGGTTGGTGGACACGATATTGAGTATCAAGAGGTTTTTAAACATTATGATGGCATATTGGACAGCGTCACCAATCGGGCTTTTGGTCATGTGCTGGAGTTCGGGGTGGGTACCGGGAATTTGACGGAAAGACTTTTGAAGAAGGGCCTAAAGGTATCGGGAATAGAACCTTCTCCTGCGATGAGGGAAATAGCGGTAAGCAAGCTGAGCGGAAAAACAGAAATTGTAGATGGTGATTTTATCGATTTTCCGAAGCCGGAACAGGTTGATTCGATCGTGAGTACGTACGCGTTTCATCATTTAACCGATGAAGAAAAAGAAAAAGCGATAGCCAACTATGGAAAGTTACTGAATACTGGTGGTAAAATAGTGTTTGCTGATACAATGTATCAATCAAAGGAAGCTCATGAACGAGCGATTCAAAATGCAAGGCAGGCAGGCTTTCATAATTTGGCGAACGATTTGCAAACGGAATATTATACTACGATTCCTTTTTTGGAAAAAGTGCTTGAAGCAAATGGATATAAAGTGAACTTCGAGCGCTGCAATCAATTCGTCTGGATCATGGAGGCGGAAAAATTATAGGAAGAGGTTTTTACTAATGAAGGTAGCCATAATCGGAGCAATGGAAGAAGAAGTTACGATTTTACGTGATAAATTGGAAGGGTTGGAGCAGGTGACCATTGCCGGTTCCGAGTTCAATACAGGCACACTGAATGGTATCGAGGTCATTTTACTTAAATCGGGTATCGGTAAAGTGAATGCGGCAATGTCCACTGCAATCCTGTTAGAAAAATTCAAACCGGATGCGGTCATCAATACTGGCTCTGCCGGCGGTTATCATCCAGATCTGAATGTAGGGGATGTGGTCATATCCACGGAAGTGCGGCACCATGATGTCGATGTGACGATTTTTGGATATGAATACGGTCAAGTACCTCAGCTGCCTGCAGCTTTTACACCGGATGAAAAGCTTTTTGCAATCGCAGAAGAAGCAGCAAAAGAAATCGAGGATATACAAGTGGCGAAAGGGTTGATCGTGACGGGGGATTCTTTCATGAATGATCCTGACAGGGTTGAATTCGTCAGAGGGAAATTCTCTGATTTATACGCGGTGGAAATGGAAGCGGCAGCCATTGCACAGGTAGCCTTCCAATTCAAAACACCGTTTGTCATCATTCGTTCCCTTTCGGATATCGCAGGTAAGGAGTCCAATATTTCCTTTGATAAATTCCTGGAAACTGCGGCTCTTCATTCAGCGGCACTGATTTTGAAAATGGTTGAAAAAATGAAATGAATGGTAAGTGATCAGCGGAAGCTTTTCTGCTGATCATTCTTTATTGCATAATCCTTATTAAATTGGTAGGATAACTATGAAAGGATGTCCGGATATGAAAGTCTTTAAAAATATTCATGAGCTGATAGGGGAAACGCCGATGATGGAAATCACCCATTTCCCGCTTCCGGATGAAGTCCGTATCTTTGCCAAACTGGAATACTTCAATCCGGGAGGCAGTGTGAAGGATCGGCTTGGTCAAGAACTGTTAGCCAAAGCGCTGCAGACAGGGAAGGTGAAAAAGGGCGGGACGATCATCGAACCGACTGCCGGGAATACCGGGATTGGCTTGGCGTTGGCTGCGATAAACAGTGGGGTGGACGTTATCTTTTGCGTTCCGGAGAAATTCAGTACCGAGAAACAGGAATTGATGCGTGCCCTTGGAGCGAATGTGATCCAAACCCCGACAGAGGAAGGGATGACAGGAGCAATCGCCAAGGCTGAGGCGCTGCTGGCTGAAATTCCGGGATCATATTGTCCCCAGCAGTTCGCCAACCCTTCCAATCCTGATGCCTATTATAAAACGCTGGGACCTGAAATATGGGAACAGATGAAAGGCGATGTGGATGTGTTTGTTGCCGGTGCCGGGACGGGCGGGACATTCATGGGAACATCGCGATATTTGAAAGAAAAGAACGCTGCTGTCAAAACGGTCATTGTCGAACCAGAAGGATCGATTTTAAACGGCGGAAAAGCCGGACCCCATAAAACAGAGGGGATCGGGATGGAATTTCTACCGGCCTATATGGATGAAACGTATTTTGACGCAATCCATACGATAAGCGATCGTGACGCTTTCGATATGGTGAAGGAATTGGCGATTAAAGAAGGCCTTCTTGTCGGCAGTTCTTCCGGTGCGGCATTTGCAGCGGCCATGAAAGAAGCGGCCAAGGCTTCCCGGGGGGCGAATATCGTCGTCATATTTCCGGATTCAAGTGAACGATACTTAAGCAAAAAAATTTATCAGGGAGGAATGTAAAATGAGAAAAAAAACACAATTGATCCACGGCGGCATTTTTGGTGATGAACAAACAGGAGCGGTTTCGGTGCCGATTTATCAAGTGAGCACCTATAAACAGGATGGTCCGGGGAATCATCGGGGCTATGAATACTCCCGTACAGGCAACCCGACCCGCCATGCCCTCGAAGAATTGATCAAGGATCTTGAGGAAGGAAAAAGAGGTTTCGCCTTCGGATCAGGAATGGCAGCGATGACTGCGGTTATGATGATGTTCAGTCATGGTGATCATGTATTGATGACAGATGATGTTTATGGAGGTTCTTTCCGGGTCATCACTAAAGTGCTTAATCGCTTTGGGGTGGAAGCTACGTTCATCAATACGAGTGACATACACTCGATCGAAAAAGAGATAAAGGACAATACGAAAGCACTGTTCATTGAAACTCCGACGAATCCATTATTGAAGATCACCGATTTGGAAGAAGTATCAAAAATAGCAAAAGAAAACGGCATCCTCACCATTGTGGACAATACCTTCAGTACGCCTTACTGGCAAAATCCGCTTTCACTTGGAGCCGATATCGTGCTTCATAGTGCAACGAAGTATCTGGGGGGACACAGCGATGTTGTAGCGGGTCTTGTCGTGGTGAATGATGAAAAGATTGGCAATGACCTTCATTTCATCCAAAACTCCACAGGAGGCGTGCTAGGGCCCCAAGATTCATGGTTGCTGATGCGAGGCATTAAAACGCTGGGAATCAGGATGGAAGAACATGAAAAAAACACATCTCAAATCGTTCGTTTCCTATCCGGGCATGAAGGCGTTTCGAAAATCTATTACCCAGGTCTTGAAAACCACCCAAATCATGATATTGCCAAAAAACAATCGCGTGGATTCGGCGGTATGGTTTCATTTGATGTCGGCAGTGCGGAAAAGGCCGAGTCCGTTTTGAACAAAGTGAGATACTTTACACTTGCGGAAAGTCTAGGGGCAGTGGAGAGCTTGATTTCCATTCCGGCTTTGATGACGCATGCTTCCATTCCGGCTGAGCGTCGTGCAGAACTTGGGATAACGGATGGGTTGATTCGTATTTCGGTAGGTCTGGAAGATGTTGAAGACTTATTGGAAGACTTGGAACAAGCGCTGCAAGGATAATCGTTTAGGGACCCGAAATTCATAGCTGACTGCCATTATTTACACCCTGTCATTTGGAATAAATATGGTAGAATGAGATATCGATATCTTATTAGCTTGAAAGAAGGTGGAATGGCATGAAAAACCGCAAAAAACAAACGACGGCAATGCTGCGTTCGAAAATGGTCGATTTTAAACAATTTGCGATCACTTTGTTATGTGTGGGTTCGTTCTTCTATATAGGAACCATCCTTCCCACTGGCGACAAAGCGATGATTGACACATATGTCTATATGGGAGCGACAATCATGTTCCTGGGCATATCCATAGTATTTTTCTCATTATCAAAAAAATATAAGAAGATCTTGGCCGAAATGGATGACCAGGACACTTTACAACAATAGAAGCAAACCTGATTCTTTAAAGAATCAGGTTTTTTTATTTTTCAATTGTTGTAGCCCATTAAGGGGCAGATTTATCATACGACTTACCTCCTTAAGGCAATAATGACTATTGAAAATGGGTAAAAAGATCGAAATTTTCAAATAAATAGGCAAAAGCCGTTTACAATTTTCGAATTTGTGGATATACTTACCAAGTAATAAAAAATATTCCAAAGGAGGTCGAAGAAAATGACATTGTATCTACATGGAGTCGTCGCAATCAGCCGGTCCGTTTCAAATGACAATCACATAACATTCGACCTGTGCCAAGCGGAATATTTCTAAAGCAATTTGGCTTTATTAATCATTCAGACATAGCGGCCGCAGGGAGAAGTGTTTTATCCTGCGGTCTTTTTATATTCTCTAAAAAAGCCCGCAGGAGGACGTAACTTTCTGCGGCCTTTTTATGCCTTTTTGTTGGGCCGCTCCCCTAAAGGAGGTGATATTATGACACTGAATATGCTTTTTTTCACAATCACGATTAAAATGAAAAAAATGACTGCCGAGGAATGTTTGCAACAGGAGAGAATTCACAAGATTCGAGAAGAACATCTAGATAAAGCGTTGAAGCATCGTCCTTTTTTCTAAAAACATATGAGGTAGGTATTCCGTTCATAAAAAAATTAAAGAAAGGTGGAGGTTAATATGTTGAACTTGTTTTACGTAAAAGGAGAGAAGCGTTGCTATTGGCAGGAGAAGGATACCGGCTAACGTATTTGCCGGTGCATGGCCAGCATTGTCATGGTTTGTATGTATAGGAACAGCGGAAAATGGCATTGGAAACGTGATGAATTGAAGAGATGTTGATCAAGATGGTCATGACGCTGATCAACTGGGAACGCCAACGTTAGATATGAATAGGTAAAATGGGAAAACTCGGCCTTAGGGCCGAGTTTTTTTCTTTGCCTGAATCAGCAGCACGGACCTGACCCACCATAACCAAATCCACATCCCGGCAACCACCAAAACCCGAAAATGAGCAATAAAATCAGGAGGACAATAAACAGGCCATAACCAAAGCCGTAACCGGACCCGGACCCTGAATAACAAGGCGCAGGAGCCGGATAACCATAGCTGCATCCGTATGGTCCATAGTTATATCCCATCGCAAAAACCCCCTTTCCCTAAAAAATTCCCTATCATTATATGAACATTTGCCTTCGTTCGTTTGGGAATTCATCCAGGCTGGTTTGAACATTTAACACTTTCACGATTTCTTTTAGCGGGACAGGCACGAACAAGCCCACTGTTGCATAGGTATGAATAGGGAAGCCAAAGAAACGGGGGATGAAGCCAATGCCCGGAATACTTACAGTTGTCGGTTATATTATCAAAGAATTTTACTTATTCGTTTCCTATGTGAAAAACAATGCTTTTCCCCAGCCCTTGTCATCTCAGGATGAAAAGAAATATCTGAAGCTTATGAGTGAGGGGGACGGTGATGCCCGTAATATCCTGATCGAGCATAATCTCAGGCTTGTTGCCCATATCGTCAAGAAATTCGAGAATACGGGCGAAGATACAGAGGATTTGATTTCGATTGGGACCATTGGTTTGATAAAGGCCATTGAGAGTTATTCGGATGGGAAGGGTACGAAGCTGGCCACATATGCGGCGCGATGCATTGAGAATGAGATCTTGATGCATTTACGAGCGACAAAGAAAACAAAGAAAGATATTTCCCTGCATGATCCGATCGGTCAGGATAAAGAAGGAAATGAAATCAGTTTAATCGATGTACTGAAATCGGAATCGGAAGATGTCATCGATACGATTCAGCTCAATATGGAAATTGAAAAAGTGAAAAAGTATATTGATATTTTGGATGAACGCGAAAAGGAAGTCATTGTAGGCAGGTTTGGACTGGATTTGAAAAAGGAGAAAACCCAGAGGGAAATCGCTAAAGAGCTTGGCATTTCCCGCAGTTATGTATCAAGGATCGAAAAACGTGCTTTGATGAAGATGTTCCATGAATTTTACAGGGCAGAAAAAGAGAAGGAAAAGAAAGCTAAAGGATAGGAATGGTAAACAAAGAGAGTGCGGGGAAATTCCCCGCACTCTTTTTTTAATATTTATTTCTGATCAAATCTGTAAATGCATGATAAATCTCGATTCCCTGAAAAAGGAACAGACGTGAAGCGGTTAAAGAAAAGACCCCTACCATTATTAGTCGAAACCACATATGAATCACTCCTCCATTTTATTTTTTATAAAATGTCAGAGCGTGAGGCTACGTAATTCGCCTGATAAAAAACGGGACTGAGATATCGCCGTCGAAGATTCGAGGGAAAATAAAGAAAGCCCAAAATGGTGAATTCGAAAATGAGTATTACAATAAGTGACTGCCATGAACTAAAGGACGGCACGAAAGGCTGTTTCTTGTCGGCCTTATCCCAATGGTGAACATCGGTATGTTCTTCAATGGTTAGCTGCTGTGCATGATGGTGGAACTGTATGGGCAGTGTCCAAAGGAGCAGGATGATGGCAGACATGTGAATAAAGAATTTCATATGAATCAACCACCCCTTTCCCAAGATTATATTCATCATAACATGCTTTTAATCTGGGATATAGAAAAATGTTCTGAAAAATACTGAAAATTCCTTTTAATTAGAAAAATATTGAATGAACCTCTATAATGGGGTTAGTGATAAAAAGGGGGCAATTTAGTATGGGATATTCTATGACATGGGATTTGGATATCTTTTTTAAAGGGGGAAGCTCTTCTAAGGAGTTCCTGATTTTTTTAGATGAATTCAACGAAGAGGTAAAAGAATTAGACAGGCTTGTAAGCAATATCAATCCGGTAGGAAATGATGAATTCAGTTTAATCCAGGCATTTGATCTTTTTAAAAATACAAATATGAAATCTTCGCAGGCAGGTGCTTTCATTGGATGCCTGGAAGCTCAAAATGCGCAGGATAAGAAGGCTGGTCAGCTGCGGATCAAACAAATGAAGATAGTCGCTTCACTAAAAATGGTGTTAAGCAAGCTGGATGAAAAGTTGATGCAGCTTGATGATGCATTTTTCATGAAAATCCTCGAAAAAGAACCATTGAATGAATTGAAATTCGTATTGAATGAACGTCGGGAAAAGGCAAAGGAAAAGCTTTCCGTGAAGGAAGAATCATTAATCACCCAATTGGCCATGGACGGTTTTGAAGGTTGGAGCCAAATGTATGATACGATCGTCGGTTCAATGACCATCCCTTACAAGGGTGAAAAGCTTTCTGTAGGCCAAGCGGCGAATAAATTTTCTGATCCTGATGAAAGGACCCGGAAAGAATTATTTACAGCGTGGGAACAGGCTTGGGAGGAAAAAAGTGACCTGTTTGCCCGGACTTTGAACCACTTGGCTGGCTTCCGTCTCAGTGTGAATGAAAAAAGGGGCTGGGATGATATTTTGAAAGAGCCTCTTGAAATAGGAAGGATGAAAAAAGAAACCCTCGAAAGCATGTGGAATGTAATTGCAGATCATAAAGAGCCGCTTGTGAGATTTTTAAAAAGGAAAGCGGAGTTACTGGATTTGGATAAATTAAGTTGGGCGGATTTGGATGCACCGCTCGCTGTTACGGCAGAATCCAAAGTAATGGATTATCAAGAAGGTACAGACTTCATCATCCAGCAATTCGCTAAATTCGGCTCTCAATTAGCGAACTTCACCCAAAAAGCTTTTGAAGACAGCTGGATTGAAGCTGAGGACAGACCAGGTAAGAGACCAGGCGGTTTTTGCACCGGCTTTCCATTGAATAAGCAGTCAAGAATTTTCATGACGTATTCGGGCACACCGTCCAATGTATCGACATTGGCTCATGAATTGGGACATGCATTCCATTCTTATGCGATGAGGGATATCCATCCATTGAATCGGTCATATGCAATGAATGTGGCGGAAACCGCTTCCACTTTTGCTGAAATGGTCGTAGCGGATGCAGCTGTTAAGGAAGCAGACAGTGAGGAAGAAAAGCTGGTGCTTTTAGAAGATAAAATTCAGCGTTCCGTGGCATTATTGATGAATATCCACGCGCGTTACTTATTCGAAACTAGGTTTTATGACGAGAGGAAGCAAGGATATGTCAGTGCCGAACGGTTGAATGAACTGATGGTCGATGCACAAAAAGAAGCTTATGGCGATGCTTTAAGTGATTATAATCCAACTTTCTGGGCTTCAAAGCTCCATTTTTATATTACAGGTGTACCATTTTATAATTTTCCGTACACATTCGGTTACTTATTCTCATTAGGCATATACGCGAATGCTCTGAAAGAACCTGAAGGATTCGAAGAAAAATATATCGCTCTATTAAAGGATACCGGTTCCATGAAGGTCGAGGATTTGGCGGAGAAACATTTAGGCGTCGATTTAAAGACCCGGGATTTTTGGGAGGAAGCAGTCAATGCCTGTATGGAGGATGTAGAAGAATTCATGCGTTTGACCGACCCATTAGTCCGAAAAGCATAAGATGGGTTTAGGTGGAATAGGAACAAAAGAAAGCGGATGTCCGGTTTAGGACATCCGCTTTTCTTATTAAACTTTCTTCAGTTTAAATGGACTGACCATGAGTAATGATAATATAATCATGAGGGATAAGAAAAAGACCGGATGGAAATACGGAATGGCTAAATAACTTAAAGTGGCGATGCAGCCCGCAACCGTAATGGGCACTCCTGTAAAATAGCCATTGCTTTCACTTATATTGAAGCGGGCGAGACGAAACGCGCCACAGCCAATATAGAAAACCGTGAAGAGTGTGCCAGGTGCTCCGAATTCTATCAATATTCCTTGGTATAATAATAGAGCCGGTGCGACGCCAAAGGATATGATGTCACACATGGAATCAAGTTGCTTACCCAATTCCGATTCAATGTTGAATTTCCGTGCAACCATACCGTCAAAGCGATCTGCAAGGGCAGCCAGGAAGATTAAAAGCAAGCTTAAATTCAATTGACCGTGCATCACGGCAATTATCGCAAATCCACCAAGGGATAAATTAATTAAGGTAAGTATATTTGCTGTTTGTGCTTTCACTTTTTTAATGGTTTGATCTAGGGCGTGTAATAAAAACATCTTTTCACTCCTTTCAAGTGAAACAAATTAAAACAAAATATAGTAAACATAAGTATTTATTATATAATAATATTTTATTTAATACAATTTATGCAAGAGGATTTTAGAATAATTTTACAATTTTACAATTTGGAGTGGTTATATTTTGTTTCAGTCTTTGTATCGCGTTCTTATTGAACTGACGAATGGTCAGTTTTCATCAGGTTTATTAAAACACTTTAGCCAATCTCGTTGGAGCAGGCCCTTAATTTTACTTTATGTAAAAACATTCAAGCTTAATACACAGGAATTTGGTAAGGAGTTAAAAGCATATACCAATTTGCACGAGCTATTTACAAGGCAGTTAAAGGCTGACGTGAGGCCAATTACGGCAGTTCCATCTGCTGTAGCTTGTCCCGTGGACGGTGTACTTGAGGACTCAGGGGAGATACACGCTGATAAAAAGATCGTCGTTAAGGGAAAGGTATATTCAATGGAGGAAATGCTCGGGGATGAGCTTTTATTGGAAAAGTACTTAGGCGGCAAATATCTCGTGTTATACTTAAGCCCGAGTCATTACCATAGGATCCATGCGCCTATCAAGGGTTCCGTGGTCAAGCGATGGACGCTTGGAAGGAAATCATACCCCGTTAATAAATGGGGGATGAAATATGGAAAAGAGCCTTTATCAAAAAATTACCGGACAATAACTGAACTACAAAATGAGGCGGGAAATCTGGCAATGGTGAAAGTCGGGGCCATGTTCATAAATTCGATCGTCATTACTGATGATTCGGATCAATTGGAAAAAGGGCAGGAGTTTTCTTATTTCAGCTTTGGGTCCACAGTTGTGCTTCTTTTTGAAAAAGAAAGTTTTGAACTTGAAGGAAACATATCCATTCCCGCAGATGTCCGTGTAGGTGAAACAATCGGATTCATGAGAGCGGTCTAACTTCAAATATAAAATAAGAGGCTGACATTTGATGTCAGCCTATGTATTTCATATTAAAATATGGATCGGATTTTATGTGTTAGGGACCTTCGATGAATTTCCGTTTCTATGAGGCGGATGAAATCGGTACTCAACTTTAAATTCTGTGCTTTAAAATAGGATTCAAGCAACAGGTCATCAGATAGTTTTTGCATCAGAACGCCACTTAAGGGCTGCTCACCTCCAGTAGGAATTGCGAGGAATAATTTGGTGTTTACTTGCATATATTGATAAGTCATCCTTGATGTACCCCTACTGTATCAGAAATAAACGTGGAGAACAATCGTTCTGTTATCCACAGATGAAAGTGGATAACCTGTGGTTAAGTTGTTTGCAAAGTGAACGAAATGGTGCCCATCAGTATGGAAAATGTTAGTAAAGTTATCCACAGGTTGAATAAATGAATTTTTTGTCGAAATCTTTTATGAATAATTAGTTCTTTGGTTCTGGTCTGCCTGCAAATTTCCCATTATTTAATGAAAAATGCCTTTCCATATCAGAAAACATACATTATGATGTTTCTTTACCGTCAGCCATTCTTTCCTAATTTTTTTTGAAAGTGGGCTGAAAATTCGATATGATGGAAACGGTAAATTTTAATAAAATATAGAGGTGCCAATATGCTTAAATTATTTTTGCCGAGTGAACATGTTAAAAGCATTTTTAATATAGATCCTCAAGAATTGAAAAAAAGAGGGATTAAGGGCGTCATTACCGATTTGGATAATACTCTCGTTGAATGGGACAGGCCGACTGCCACCCCCGATTTAATCAAATGGTTCGACAATATGCGGGATCATGGGATTTTAGTGACGATTGTGTCCAATAATAATGAAAATCGGGTTCGGGCTTTTTCCGATCCGCTTCACATTCCGTTTATCTTCCAGGCCAGAAAACCGATGGCAAGGGCTTTCCATAAAGCCCGTAAGACAATGGGGTTGAAATTAGAAGAAACGGTGGTAATCGGCGATCAGTTATTGACGGATGTATTGGGAGGGAACAGAGGCGGGTTTCATACGATCTTAGTGGTCCCTGTCGCACAAACCGACGAATTCAGAACAAGGATCAATCGTTATTTTGAAAGAAAGATCATGGCGTTTTTTAAACGAAAAGGAATGATAGAATGGGAGGATCACAATTGAACAATCATCAAGAATTAGTGTGCATCGGCTGCGGTGTGAAGGTCCAGACTGAAGATCCGAAGGAGTTGGGCTTTGCCCCTAAATCGGCTCTGGAAAAAGAGAGCATCGTTTGTCAGCGCTGCTTTAAATTGAAACATTATAACGAAGTTCAGGATGTATCCTTAACAGACGATGACTTCTTGAAAATCTTGAATAAAGTAGGCGAAACCGACTCTTTAATCGTCAAAATCGTCGATATTTTTGATTTCAATGGAAGCTGGCTGCCTGGCCTTCATCGATTTGTAGGAAGAAATGATGTTCTTCTGATCGGAAATAAGGTCGATTTATTGCCTAAATCGGTAAAACCGAACAAGTTGATCAATTGGATGAAGCAATCGTCCAAGGAATTGGGTCTTAACCCGATCGATGTCCTGCTTGTCAGTGCGGAAAAGGGAAAGCACATACTTGAAGCGGCGGATGCGATCGAGCGGTATCGCAGAGGAAAAGATGTCTATGTGGTGGGCTGTACGAATGTAGGAAAATCGACTTTCATCAACCGTCTTATAAAAGAAGTGAGCGGTGAAAGTGATATCATCACGACTTCCCACTTCCCTGGGACTACCTTGGATATGATTGAAATTCCTTTGGATGATGAACAGGCATTGATCGATACACCTGGAATCATTAATCATCATCAAATGGCTCACTATGTGGACAAACGGGACTTCAAGGTGATTATGCCGAAAAAGGAAATCAAGCCGAGAGTGTACCAACTGAATGAGGGGCAGACGCTATTTTTCGGAGGGTTGGCTAGGTTGGACTATGTTTCAGGCGGAAGGCGTTCATTGACTTGCTACCTTTCGAACGAATTGAATATTCACCGTACGAAACTGGAAAATGCCGATGAATTGTATAAAAACCATGCCGGGGAATTACTGACTCCCCCACGCCCGGAACAAATCGAGGAATTTCCGAAGCTGATTCCACATGAATTTTCCTTGAAAGATGGTAAAATGGATATTGTGTTTTCTGGTCTTGGCTGGGTGACGGTCAATGAGCCAGGGGCGAAAATCGTTGCACATGTTCCAAAGGGCGTCAATGTGATCGTTCGCAAATCATTAATCTAAATATAGGGGTCGTCTAGTCTATGAAAAAGATATATGGGGTAATGGGAGATCCAATTGCACATTCGATGTCACCGGACATTCATAATGATGCATTTGAAAAAGAAAATATAGAAGCGGTTTATCACCATTTTCATGTGACGAAAGAAGGTTTGAACGATGCCGTGAAAGGCATGAAAGCCCTTGGTATAGAAGGGTTTAACATCACGATACCTCATAAGACTTCAATCATCCCTTTCCTTGATGAAGTGGATGAACTGGCCCAGGCAATCGGGGCTGTAAATACGGTTGTTAACAAAAATGGTCGGTTTATAGGGTATAATACAGACGGAAAAGGATTTTTTAAATCTTTATGCGATGAAATATCAGGTGACATCAAGGCTAAAAAAACGTTAGTGATCGGAGCGGGCGGTGCTGCGCGTGCGATTTATTTTACCCTCGTGAAAGAAGGGGTAAAGCAAGTTGATATTGCAAATCGGACAAAGGAAAGAGCGGCCCAGCTTGTTTCTGATTGCCCTTATGATAAAGTATCGAAGGCACTCTCGATTATCGAAGCGGAAGAAAGCTTATCACAATATGATTTAATCATCCAAACGACTTCTTCTGGAATGAGTCCTGAACTGGATCATTCTCCGTTAAAGGTCGACCAGCTTAAAACCGGTGCAATTGTCAGTGATATCATCTATAACCCTCTGCAAACCAAGCTGCTGCGTGAAGCTGCGGAAAAAGGGGCGGAAACGCAAAATGGTCTGGGAATGTTCATCAACCAGGCTGCGCTTGCCTTTGAGATATGGACAGGCATTATGCCGGATACAGCAAGAATGACAGATATTGTCTTGAACAAACTAGGAGGTAACACATGTTAACAGGAAAACAAAAAAGATTTTTACGATCAAAGGCCCATCACCTCAATCCAATTTTTCAAGTTGGTAAAGGCGGAGTCAATGATAATCTCATCAAGCAAATTGGTGAGGCGCTTGAAGTACGTGAATTGATCAAGGTCAGCATCCTGCAAAACTGTGAAGAGGACCGCAATGATGTGGGGCTTACTTTATCAAAAGGTGCACGGGCTGAATTGGTTCAGATTATCGGCAACACAATTGTGCTATATAAAGAATCAAAAGAAAACAAACAACTCAAATTACCTTAAGGAACCTATCTATGAAAAAAATTGGAATTCTTGGCGGTACATTCAATCCTCCGCATATCGGGCATTTAATTATAGCCAATGAAGTGCTGGATGCCCTTGAGCTAGATGAAATCAGGTTCATGCCAAATCACGTACCTCCACATAAGGAAAAATCGGAGGAAGTAACCGATATGGACAGGCTGGCCATGTTGGAAAACGCGATAGCCGGAAACCCATCTTTTTATATTGAGGGTATTGAAATAGAAAGAAAAGGCACATCTTATACGTATGACACGATAAAATTGCTTAAAGAACTTGAGCCAGCCAATGAGTTCTATTTCATAATTGGCGCAGATATGATTGAGTACTTACCGAATTGGCATCGTATCGATGAGCTGGTGCATATGGTCAATTTCGTCGGGGTGAAGCGCCCTGGATATAATGAGAATACCTTATACCCGATCACGATGGTGAAAGTCCCGCAGATGTTCATTTCTTCTTCCATGATACGAAGGAAGTTAAGAACAGGGAAAACCGTGAAATATTTAATAGCAGATCCAGTGGTGAAGTATATTAAAGGGAATGGTTTATATGAATCGTGAGAAAGCATTGGCGCTGGTCAAAGAACAAATCACCGAGCGCAGGTACATTCATACCTTGGGTGTGGTCGAGTCAGCGATTGAACTTGCTGAACGATATGGTGCCGACGTCAAAAAAGCGGAACTTGCAGCCATTTTCCATGATTATGCAAAATTTCGTCCTAAAGAAGAAATGGAGCAAATAATAATCGCTGAAAAAATGGACCCGGCGTTACTTGAATATAATATGGAGCTGTGGCACGCTCCTGTCGGGGCTTATCTGGTGAATAAGGAAGCAGGCATTCAGGACGATGAAATCTTGGATGCGATTGCCTATCACACGTCTGGCAGGGTTGGCATGAGCCTCTTGGATAAAGTCGTATACCTTGCCGATTATATCGAGCCGGGACGTTCTTTTCCCGGTGTCGACGAAGTCAGGCAGACAGCAAAGCAAAATTTGGATCATGCTGTCATCCAGGCTTTAAGGAATACAGTTGTTTTTTTAATGAAAAGAAATCAGGCAATTTACCCTGACACATTTAAGACATATAATGATTTGATCATGAATTTGAAGGAGAAGATGTAATGACTGAACGTGAACTTCTTGTAATTGCAGCAAAAGCGGCGGATGATAAAAGAGCGGAGGATATCGTGGCATTGAACATGCAAGGTATTTCCCTTGTAGCGGATTACTTTTTGATCTGCCACGGTAATTCTGAAAAACAAGTACAAGCAATAGCTCGTGAAATGAAGAACAAAGCTGATGAATCAGGAATCAATGTAAAGCGTCTTGAAGGTTTTGACGAGGCGAAATGGGTGCTTGTGGATCTTGGCGATGTAGTGGCCCACATTTTCCATAAAGATGAAAGAAACTACTATAACCTTGAACGTCTATGGGGAGATGCACCTTTTGAAGATCTAGAGAGTGAACTGACTTCATGACTTACGAACGCTTTGCCTATGTATACGATGAATTGATGAAGGACGCACCTTATGAAAAATGGCTGATGATCCTTACGGCGAAGCTGGAACAGTATGGAATTGATGGAAGGAAAGTCCTGGATTTGGCATGTGGAACCGGGGAGATTACCGTTGAATTGGCGCAGCACGGCTTCGAAGTCACCGGCGTGGATTTATCTGATGAAATGCTTCTTGTTGCTAATGAAAAAGCGGTTAAGCTTGGATTATCGATTCCGCTTTTCCAGCAGAATATGGCAGAACTCGAAGGACTTTGCCAATTTGATTGTGTCACGATTTTTTGTGATTCGCTGAACTACCTTCGCGACGAAGAGGATATCGTCAAGACGTTCAGCCGGGTTCATGAGCATTTGAAGGATGGCGGATTATTCATGTTTGATATCCATTCCCTTTATAAAATGGAAGAAGTCTTTAGTGATCATACGTTTGCTGTCAATGGTGAAGAAGTATCCTATATATGGGATTGCTTCCCGGGTGAAGAACCTTACAGTGTGGAACATGATTTAAGTTTTTTCGTAAGGGATGAAGAAAGCGGTCTTTATGACCGTTTTGATGAGTTGCATTATCAACGGACCTATCCGGTTGAACAATATAAAAAATGGCTGGAGCAAGCAGGTTTCACGGTTTCTGAAATTCTGGCGGATCTTGAAGAAGCACCGCTTGTAACGAAAACCGAAAGAATCTTGTTTGTAGCCAGTAAATGATAAAGAGGTCAAGATCCCCGTTCGTACAAGGACGAGTGGAGGTCTGACCTCTTCTTTTTTTTACTTTTAGAAGGAATTGAGATCTTGATTACGAATATTAATAAGGATGGCCGAACTGTTTTTCAACTTCGTGAAGATCCTCTGCAAACTTTTCATGTGTCGCTTGAAAAAGATGATGGAACATTTCCCCGGTTTCAGCTTCTAAAACCTTGATTCCCTCACCTGTTATTCCACCTTTTACACAAACCTTTTCCTGTAAGGTCGGCAATGTATAAACCCCTTTACCGAGCAATTCCCCTAAGCCGACCAGCATATTCTCAGTCAAAGTCGTAGCCGTTTCTTTATCTATCTTCGTCGTTTGGCAAGCCGCGTCAATGAAAGCTTGAGCTAAATAGCTGAAGAAGGCAGGGCCGCAGCTGACAATATCGGAAGCTACCCGGGTGATATCATTTTCAATGATGACCGGTGCCGATATGGCGGAGGCCAAATCAAATAAAGCTGACACTTTCTCCTTACTGCAGCTCTCGCTGAAACTCAGTAACGATACGCCTGAACTCACACGGTTCGTTATACTCGGGATAAAACGGGCACAGGGTGCATTCACTGCCGATTCGAGCTGGGAGACGGAAAGCGGGCTTGTGATGGAAATAACCAGCTGATCCCTTTTTATATGCTGTTTGATGCCTTGTAATAGGCTGTTAATTTGCAATGGTTTTACACAGAGAAAGATAAAGTCCGCTTGTTCGACGATTTCGGCTGCGCTTTCCGCAACCTTGATACCCGGATGTTTCTCTTTCAGCACCAATGCTTTGGAAAGTGTGCGATTTGTAATGATTAGATCTGCCGGATTCAATATTTTTGCCTCCAGCCATGCCTCGATTAAAATGGTACCCATATTTCCGGTTCCGATAACACCGATTTTCTTCAATTCCGATCAACTCCTCTCACTTAAAGCGATTGATTCTCCTAAAAACACTATGTATTTTTAATCTGTCCTATGACAATGTATCGTGCGAAATCCAATAAGGAGGTAAAGAAATGGAAGGGATTTTAAAAAGGAAAATGACGATGATTACCGTTGCCGTGGCATTTGTGGCAGGGGGCATTTACTTTTTTTCTCAACAAGGGGAGGATCCGGCTGATACGGAAGATATATTTTCCGTTACTGCAAAAGAAGCTGAAATGGAACAAAGTGTAAATGAATCGTCTGCCGAGCCTGAGATCATTAAAGTGGATGTTAAAGGAGCGGTCAAGTCCCCGGGCATCTTTACTGCACAGGCAGGTGACCGGGTGATTGATTTGATTTCGGCTGCGGGCAGTTTTACGGAAAAGGCTGACACGGATAAAGTGAATTTTGCCCAAATCATCGAAGATCAAATGGTCATTTATGTTCCGGAAATAGGTGAAGAAGACAAAGGGGACTTGGAGAATATACAAGTCGGGACTTCTGGTGATGCCATCACTAAGGGTACGTCAGGAGGGCTGGTGAACTTGAATACTGCTACACAGGAAGATTTGCAAACCTTGACGGGAATTGGACCATCCAAAGCGAATGCGATCCTGGAATACAGGGAGACGGCAGGGAAATTCAAGGAGGTCGATGAATTGAAGCAGGTTACGGGAATCGGCGATAAAACGTTTGAAAGGTTACGGGATTCCATCTCGGTGAAATGAATGCTACACAAATGGACAGGAAGAGGGTAAAATTGAAGAAAATCATTCTAGGGGTAAGGGGATACAACATGAACAGAATTAGTTGGGATCAATATTTCATGGCACAAAGCCATTTATTAGCTTTAAGAAGCACATGTACACGCCTCACTGTAGGGGCGACCATCGTCAGGGACAATCGAATCATTGCTGGGGGATATAATGGGTCCATTGCGGGAGGGACGCATTGTATTGATGACGGCTGTTATGTAATTGATAACCATTGTGTCAGAACGATACATGCAGAAATGAATGCACTTTTACAATGTGCGAAATTTGGGGTGCCGACTGATCAGGCGGAAATATATGTGACGCATTTTCCGTGTCTTCAGTGCTGTAAATCACTCATCCAAGCTGGCATAAAGGCCGTTTATTATGCCGAGGATTACAAAAATCATCCATATGCCCTCGAATTATTCAAACAGGCGGGTGTCAAGACCGAGAAGGTTGAAGCAAAAGGGGCCATCGATGTTAATGGAAAACAAAAAAAGGACTTTGTATTCTCATTGCTAGCTCAACTTGAACAAAACGGTCTGGGAAAAGAAGATTTATTGGCACTGGAAAAGCAGGCCAATCAGATATTCGAAAATTAAATAGGACGGGGGGCAGGCATGGCCAGACATCTTATCTTACTGGCCGTTTCAGCCACATTTGGTGTTACGGCCCATTCTCTTTTAAATGTAAGGCTGCTGATCATTATCCTAATTTTTCTCTGTTTCCTTTATTTTTCGGTGGGCTTAAGTGTGAAGGCCCTTAGTTTTCATTTGGTGATCATTGGGATATTTTTAGGGGCCGCCTCCTTCTCCGATCACCGAAACAAAACTGCCTATCATGGAACGGAAAGCCAATTTATCATCACATTTACCGACCAACCGAATATAGATGGAAATTCATTAAAAGGATTCATTGGCAGTGAGAAAGGCGAACGGCTATTGCTTCGTTATAAAATCACGACCGAATTGGAACAGGAAAAGCTGAGTCAGTTTCTGCGAATCGGTTTATCATGTCCGGCTGAAGGGACATTGCAAGTTCCCGAGAAAAACAGGAATGAAAACAGTTTCGATTACCAGCGTTATCTTTTCCGCCAAGGCACCCATTGGATATTCAAAGCGGATTCCATTTCATTTCAAGAATGCAAAGAAGGTGGAAACTCGATTCTGGTTTCGATTCGTAATTTGCGCCTGAAGGGGATTGCATATATTAGAGAACACTTTCCTGAAGAGTCGAGCGGTTTTGTCACAGCGCTCATATTCGGTGACCAGAGATATATAGATGAAGGGGACCTTACTAATTATCAGCGGTTGGGGTTGGTTCATTTACTGGCGATTTCCGGCCTTCATGTCAGTTTTTTAACGGGGGTGTTATTTTACATCGGCATCAGGGTTGGGATTACACGGGAAAGAATGATGATGGCCATCTTACTCTTCCTTCCGGTTTACATGTTACTTTCAGGTGCCAGTCCATCAGTGGTGCGATCCTGTTCAATGGCTATGCTTTTCTTTCTACTCCTGCTATTCAAGAAGCGGATTTCGGCGGGTGCCGCAATCGGATCGACTTATATGGCACTTTTGTTTTTTCGGCCTAATATGCTCTATGATATAGGTTTTCAGCTTTCATTTGCGGTCACATTCTCCATTATCATGTCTTCAAGCATCTTCTTGCAATACCCGAAGAAATCGATGCAGCTATTCATCCTCAGTTCCATCTGCCAACTGGCAGCCCTTCCGATTTTGCTTTTTCACTTTTTTGAAGTATCTTTACTTGGCGTGTTTCTGAACGTATTGTATGTTCCGATTTATTCCATCATATTGCTGCCATTTTCACTGATTTCCCTCCTCATTCATTTATTACTGCCTTCCTTTGGTCAACCTCTCATATCATTATTGAATTTCACCTTCGTACTCTGCAATAAAGCCGCAGATGCAGCATCAGGATTGCCGCTCGCATCCATACCGTTTGGAAAGCCGCCTTTCCTCATGATGTTACTACTTGTTATTTCCCTTATAGGGTTATGCCTGACTTGGGAAGTATCCTTTGAAAAAAGTAAAATCTGGTGCGGAATGATAATCGTCCTTTTACTTTTGCAATATAACTTACAAAGGTTCTCGCCTTTCGGTGAAGTGCAAATCATCGACGTAGGACAAGGTGACTCCATTTTCATTTCCCTGCCTTTCAATCGAGGTAATTATTTAATTGATACGGGCGGGCAAATTACATTTCCAATCGATACGTGGGCGATAAAGCGAAAGAAGTTCAACACGGCGGATGATATCATTATTCCATTATTGAAAAGTAAAGGAATCCACCAATTGGACAAATTGATTTTAACCCATCCGGATGCAGATCATATGGGAAGTGCAAAAGAATTAATAGATCATTTTAAAGTTGCGGAGATCATCATTGGAGGCTGGAGTGAAGAGCAATATAGGGATATGGATCTTGTAACCGTGGCGAAAGAGAAAAAAGTGAAAATGACCGTCCTGAAAAGGGGGGACCAATGGGTGGCGGGCGGAGTGCGGTTTGCTGTGCTAAGTCCATTTAAGCAAGAGGAAGATAAGAATGATTCATCCATCGTTCTATTCACGGAGCTTGGGGGAGTGTCATGGTTATTGACCGGCGATATGGGAGAAGAAGGGGAAAGGGAACTTTTGAGAACATTTCCGCAGTTGAAGGCGGATATCTTGAAGGTCGGTCACCATGGCAGTAAAACGTCTTCTTCCGCGCCCTTCCTTGAACAGCTGCAGCCGAAAGCGGCGCTTATTTCAGTTGGAAAAGATAACCGCTACGGGCACCCTCATGGAGACGTAATTGGGAATTTGGAGGGGAATGGCATAAAAGTGTTCAGGACGGACGAGGATGGTTCCATTATTTACAAGTATTACAAAAGCAGTGGAACCTTTCTGAAGACTCTCCCATAGTATATAGAAAATCAAAAAGAAAGAGACTGCAGCAGCAGCCCCCATCAGGAAAAATAAGTGCATGTAATGAATGAAATCAGGATCCGACAGCTTTAATGACGACAGCTATGGTGAACATGGCAGCGAAAAATACAAAAGAACCGATGAATCCTATAGCGGAATCAGCGACGTCATCTGTCTTTGATTGAACATTCTTTTCGAATTCGTTCATTATTTACCCCTCCTATTTCTGCTAATAGTATAAAACATTACCAAAAAAAAATCTACAGGCTTCATTCCTTCATTTCCTTTACTGACAAGAGTTGTCACAAATAGTTTGGGATTTTGAGGTCAAAATAAAAGTACAAACAAAGCAAGCGAAAACGAAAAGCTCATTTGTTCTACATGAATACTCTACCCGCTTTCAAGGGAGATTACCCGGGCCTTTCTTGAAAGTGTTCATATAGATCCGGAATTAGCCCTTTTAAGGGCTAGTTCCCTTTATAGCTTGTCAAATGGTCCATCCACCTATACCATTAGAGAAGAATACATAGTAAAGAGGCGGATTCTATTGGTATTAGACGTTTGGAAAAGTATAAAAAAAGGGCAATTCGCGCCAGTATACTTGTTATATGGGACGGAAGCCTATCTAATTAATGAAACGAAGCAGCTATTGATCGAGAATGTCCTTCATGAAGATGAGATGGATTTTAACTTTTCTCAATTTGATTTAGAAGAGACGCCTGTTGAAACTGCACTTGAAGATGTCGAAACCCTCCCGTTTATCGGGGAAAGGCGCCTTGTCTTCATGCAAAACCCATTTTTTTTGACAGCTGAAAAAACGAAGTCAAGAGTTGAGCATAATGTGAAAAGACTGGAAGCGTATTTGGCTGACCCGGTTCCATATTCTATTGTCGTATTGACCGCACCTTATGAGAAACTGGATGAACGGAAAAAAATCACCAAGGAACTGAAGCGTAAGGCGGTTCTCGTTGAAGCGAAGAAGCTTGGTGATCATGAGTTAAAGGGGTGGGTGAAGGAGAGGGTCGAAGCTTCTTCAGTCCGAATAGATGAGCAGGCTACAGAGCTTTTACTTGAACTTGCAGGAACGAATCTGATGATGCTGACGAATGAACTGGATAAAATGGTGCTTTATACGGAAGCTGAGAAGCACATTACAGTCGAGGTAGTGGAAAAGCTGGTCGCAAAATCCCTTGAACAGAATATCTTCACACTTGTTGATCATGTGTTACAGAGAAAAATGGAGAGTGCCATGACGATACTGCACGATCTTCTCAGGCAGAATGAAGAGCCGATCAAGATCTTGAGTGTCATGGCTGGTCAGGTCAGGCTCATGTATCAAGTGAAGGAGCTTTCCCGTCAGGGCTATAGCCAGCAAAAAATTGCGGGTCAACTGAAGGTGCACCCTTACAGGGTAAAGCTGGCACTTGAAAAGACGGGGAAATTCCAGGAACGCGAGTTGTTGAGCATCATGAACGACTTAGCGGAAGCGGATTATAAAATGAAGACCGGCCAAGCAGATAAGGCAATCACGCTTGAACTGCTGCTTTTAAAAATTAGATGATAAAAAGGTGGCAGATATCCTGTCACCTTTTTTTATATGCAAAAAACGGCACAAAAAAAACGATCCGATTGGATCGTTTAATTTTTTGTCATTATGCGTTAAGAGCGTTAAGTCTTTTCGCTAAACGAGATTTTTTACGGGCTGCCGCATTTTTATGGATTAATCCCTTAGATGCAGCTTTGTCTAATTTCACAGCAGCTGTTAAAAGAGCTTCTTTAGCAGCTTCAACGTTTTCACCAGCTAATGCAACTTCAGCGTTTTTCACTGTAGTACGCATAGTTGATCTAACAGTAATGTTATGAACGCGTTTTTTGTCGTTGATTTTTACACGTTTAATAGCAGATTTAATGTTTGGCATTCCGTTCACCTCCTACAAAGAAATCGAGATTATATGAACTCGACTTTTCAAATCCATATCAAATAGCACAAGTGATATTCTATCAGACTGCTCATAAATATGCAATACTTCAGATTGAGAATCGAAAAGGAATTATAATTTCAGTAATAAATTCATCTCGTCATCATTCATTGTACCAAAAAAATGAATAATAAAAAAGCAAAAACGACAGAATGTTTAAGAGAGACTATTGAAAATACTAGATTAGATACAATTCAAACATCAGGAGGCCGTTATGGAAAATAAATTGGACCTTAGTGAATACGGAATTCGGACAGATTTGGCGATTGAAGCAAAGGAAATTGCCCTTGAACATAAAGGTGTAGTAGAGGAAGTGGATGTTTCTCGCATCGAAGGGGTCATTATTAAGGAAAAAGATGTGGATGATCTGAAGGTATCCTTAGTCGAGGTCACGGCTGAGGGGGAAAAAGAAATCGGAAAAAAACAGGGCAGCTATTTGACCATCGAGGTCCAGGGAATCCGCCAGCAGGATACGGAAACGCAGCAACGGGTGGAAAAGGTGTTCGCCAACGAACTGGCTTACTTCTTGAAACGGAATAAAATCACCAAGGAAAGCAGTTGTCTAGTTGTCGGCCTTGGTAATTGGAATGTTACCCCCGATGCTCTGGGACCTGCAGTCGTTGAGAACCTTGTAGTTACAAGACATTTGTTCGAATTGCAGCCAGAGTCCGTCAAGGAAGGCTATCGGCCGGTCAGTGCCATTTCCCCAGGGGTGATGGGGATTACCGGAATCGAGACGAGTGACATCATAAAAGGCGTCATCGAAAAAAGTAATCCTGATTTCCTGATCGTCGTTGACGCATTGGCTGCCCGTTCGATCGATCGTGTGAATTCTACGATTCAAATTACGGATACAGGTATCCATCCAGGGTCTGGTGTAGGAAATAAACGTAAAGAATTGAGTCAGGCTACACTGGGAGTTCCAGTTATCGCAATTGGAATACCTACCGTCGTGGATGCCGTATCGATTGCCAGCGATACGATTGATTATATTTTAAAGCACTTTGGCAAGGAAATGAATGAAGGGGACAGACCATCACGTTCATTGGCACCTGCTGGATTCAGTTTTGGGAAGCGGACAAAGCTGACCGAAGAGGATATGCCGGGTGAAAAGGAACGCCAAACCTTCTTGGGAATGATAGGTGTCCTCCCTGATGAAGAGAAACGGAAATTGATTTATGAGGTGCTTTCGCCACTTGGTCATAATTTAATGGTTACACCAAAAGAAGTAGATGTTTTCATCGAGGATATGGCCAATTTGATAGCCAATGGTTTAAATGCAGCCTTGCATCATTCAATAAATCAAGATAATGCCGGCTATTACACCCGTTAAATCACTTTCAGTGCCCAAAAATGGTGTTCTACCCTTTCTAGCAAAGTCATAGGTATTAATAGACAAGCTATAGAGAGGGTGGAAAGATGAAAAGAAGAAATTCCCCAGGAATCATAACAGCCATTCACGGATCAACAATAATAAAAACTTTTCTAGGTATTCTCGCCTTGCTTCTTTTTGTTTTTTCAGTCAGTGGGGTCATGACTTCCCTAAGACCGGAGTATCGGATATCTTCTAACTCCGTACATACTGTAGCCAATCAATTCTCGGGGAAAATGCTGTTTTCGATGCTGGCCAACGAAAATCATTATCTTTTTAATGCCCTGCCGGAAGGTAAGCAGGAATCGATCATCACGAATCAATTGATAAAAGTCTCGACCAACATTTCACTTGAGGACCCGCGAAGTTTACTGGGAAGGGAGCTTCCTGGCTTTTCGATTTTTGATAATGAGATCCTCGTTGCTGGGGAAGGAACGAATTATACGAATATGCCGTATGAATCTTCACCGCCAGTGGATGTCCTGAATGAAGAAAGGGATGCATCCCTGCAAAACCTGGATGAGATTAAAGAACCGGATAAAGGAGTGACCAATCAGCCGAATCAAACGACCAATGGCCGGAAAGTGGTCGAGATATACCATAGCCATAACCGGGAGTCATATCTTCCATATTTAAAAGGGGTGACAGACCCCGATCTAGCCTACCATTCTAAAATCAATATTACGAAACTCGGGGAACGGATGGTTGAAGATTTGGCTGATAAGGGGATCGGCTCCTCGCTCGATAAAACGGATATCATGGGAAATCTGAATAATAAAGGATTGAATTATGCCAAATCGTATCAAGAATCACGGAAATCGGTCCAGACGGCATTGGCCAATAACAAAGATTTAGAATACCTGATTGATATCCACCGCGATTCAAAGCGGAAGAAACATACGACAATTACAATCAGAGGTAAAGAGTATGCCAAGATCGCATTCGTGATCGGGGGGAATAACCCGAACTATGAAAAAAATGCCGCGCTTGCCAATAAGCTTCATAAAGCATTGGAGAAAAAATACCCAGGTATTTCCCGAGGGGTTATGAAACAGGGCGGATCTAGCCATAATGGTATATATAATCAGGATTTATCAGGCAATTCCATGCTAATTGAAGTTGGCGGTGTTGATAATACTTTCGAGGAAATGTACTTGACTGTTGATGCCTTTACCGAGGTTTTCAGTGAATTTTACTGGGATGCCAAAGCAGTGGATAACCCGACCGGGGATTCGGAAGCGAGGTAATTTGAAAGGAGTTCTCTTATCATGGTTCGATTTTGGTTGAAATGTACAGGGATTGTGCTCGTATTATTTTTAGGTGTTCTAATCGGGATGCAGCAAGCGAACGACGGGATGAAAAAAATGAAGGGGTATGAAGATCCCTCTTTGAATAGTGCATTCATCATTAACCAATCGGACCAAGGGGAGATGGAAGCGGATATCCTTGGCGAAAAAGTGACGAGTCATGATTTGGAGACGAAAAAAGAAAAGCTTGAAGAAATGAAAGCTTTCAACTTTTTCTCATCGATCGGAAAAACGCTTGGAGAGACCATATCAGGTGCCTTTCAGGCCCTTATTGATATGATTTAGGTAGGAAATAAGTTGAGTGTGTTCTGCCAAAAGGCTGCATCCGAATCCGGGATGCAGCCTTTTTTTATGCTTTGTCCTGCAATGATGCTTCTTTTGTAACTATTCTGTTGAATCTTGCATTTTCTATTGATATAATAAAAAATAGTGTATTGTGTCGACTAGTGGGAGTGAACGTCATGAATAGAGAAGAAAAATTAAAAAGACAATCAAAAATTCGTAACTTTTCCATCATCGCTCATATCGATCATGGTAAATCTACATTGGCGGATCGTATCATTGAAAAAACGAACGCCATGACTCAGCGTGAAATGAAGAGTCAGCTGTTGGATTCCATGGATTTAGAGCGTGAGCGTGGAATTACGATTAAATTGAATGCGATTCAATTGAAATATAACGCGAAAGATGGAGAAGAATACATCTTCCATCTTATTGATACACCGGGACATGTCGATTTTACGTATGAAGTGTCACGAAGCCTTGCAGCTTGTGAAGGCGCTGTCCTTGTTGTCGATGCGGCACAGGGAATTGAGGCCCAAACGCTTGCAAATGTGTATTTAGCTTTGGACAACAACCTTGAAATCATTCCGGTCATCAATAAAATTGATTTGCCGAGTGCAGATCCGGAACGGGTGCGCGGAGAAATCGAGGAAGTGATCGGATTGGATGCTTCCGATGCAGTTTTGGCTTCGGCTAAAGCCGGAATCGGAATCGAGGAGATTTTGGAACAGGTCGTTGAATTGGTTCCAGCTCCGCAAGGTGATCCGGATGCTCCTTTCAAGGCGCTTATTTTCGATTCACTGTTTGATGCGTACCGCGGTGTAGTTGCCTATATCCGTGTTGTTGAGGGTTCCATTAAAGTGGGCGACAAAATCAAAATGATGTCCACTGGCAAGGAATTCGATGTTACCGAATTGGGTGTTTTCAACCCTAAAACACAGCTTTTGGATGAACTGAACGTCGGTGATGTAGGTTTCCTAACGGCATCCATTAAAAACGTTGGTGATACGACTGTCGGTGATACGATCACGAGTGCCGTGAATAGTGCGACAGAAGCATTGCCGGGTTACAGGAAGATGAATCCGATGGTATATTGCGGTTTATACCCAATTGACGCATCGAAATTCAATGATTTACGGGATGCATTGGAGAAATTGGAATTGAACGATTCAGCGCTGCAGTTTGAAGCGGAATCATCGCAAGCATTGGGCTTCGGTTTCCGTTGCGGATTCCTTGGACTCCTTCATATGGAGATCATCCAGGAACGGATTGAACGTGAATTCAAAATCGATCTGATCACCACTGCACCGAGTGTTATTTATGATGTGGTGCAAACAGACGGAACGGTCCTGAAAGTGGATAACCCGTCCAATATGCCTGATGCTCAAAAGATCGAACGTGTCGAGGAGCCATATGTCAAAGCAACAATGATGGCACCGACGGAGTTTGTCGGGGCAATCATGGAAATCTGTCAAAATAAACGCGGTAACTTCATTGATATGGAATATATCGATGAGACTCGTGTGAGCATTCATTATGAAATTCCATTATCGGAAATCGTGTATGATTTCTTCGATCAATTGAAATCCAATACAAGAGGCTATGCTTCCTTCGATTATGAGCTGATCGGCTACCAACCGTCCAAGCTTGTGAAGATGGATATCTTACTGAATGCTGAAACTGTCGATGCTTTAAGTTTCATCGTTCATAAGGACTTTGCTTATGAACGCGGTAAAGTCATTGTTGAAAAATTGAAGAAATTGATTCCAAGGCAACAATTCGAAGTGCCGATCCAAGCGGCGATCGGGCAAAAAATCATCGCCCGTTCTTCGATTAGTGCAATGCGCAAAAACGTATTGGCTAAATGTTACGGCGGCGATATTTCCCGTAAACGTAAGTTGCTCGAAAAACAGAAAGAAGGTAAAAAGCGGATGAAACAAGTAGGTTCCGTTGAAGTTCCGCAAGAAGCTTTCATGGCTGTTTTGAAAATGGATGATACGACACCCAAAAAATAAATAAAATAAACGATAGTTAGAAAAAAGAGGGTAGAGGAAATCTAGCCTCTTTTTCTATCGACTCATTCGATTAAAAGGTTGTGAACACAATGATCAAAAGCGCCTACCTCCATATACCATTTTGTGAACATATTTGTCACTATTGTGATTTCAATAAAGTATTTTTGCAGGGACAGCCGGTCGACGAATATTTACAGATGATGAAAAGGGAAATGGTGATGCAGCTTTCCAAATACCCGACTGCAGGTTTGGATACGGTTTTCGTCGGTGGAGGGACACCGACCTCACTGGATGAAAAGCAGCTTGCATTCTTATGTGAAGCAATCAATGAAACCATGCCCTTTGATCCTATGAAGGCTGAATATACCTTTGAAGCCAATCCCGGGGATCTTTCAAGGGAAAAACTCAAGATACTTTATGATTCAGGGGTCAATAGACTTAGCTTTGGAGTGCAAAGCTTCAATGATGAATTATTAAAACGAATTGGCCGGACTCACCGGGCTTCAGAAGTATATGAAACGATCCATTTGGCTCAAGAAGTTGGCTTTATGAATATAAGCATCGACTTGATTTATGGATTGCCGGGCCAAACGATGGAAGATTTCAAGGATACGCTGGATAAAGCGATCGCGCTTCAATTGCCGCACTACTCAAGCTACTCATTGATCGTTGAACCGAAGACGGTTTTTTATAATCAGATGCGAAGAGGTAAATTAAACCTGCCGCCGCAGGAGCTCGAGGCTTCGATGTATGAGAGGCTGATGGAAGAGATGGAGAAGCATGGTAACCACCAATATGAAATCAGTAATTTTGCCCGGGCTGGGTTTGAAAGCAGGCACAACCTGACATATTGGGATAATGTGGAGTATTATGGGATTGGTGCTGGTGCACATGGCTATACTGGAGGTAAAAGGGTGGCCAATCATGGGCCTGTGAAGAAATATATCACTCCATTGCTTTCGAACGAGCTGCCTGTGTTGGAGGAACATCCAGTACCGCTTCATGAACGGATGGAAGAGGAGATGTTTTTGGGTCTCCGGAAAACGCAAGGGGTTTCATTGGAAATCTTCAAGAATAAATTTTTTGTAGAAATGACGGAGATTTTCAGGAAACCGCTCGAAGAAGGATCGGCAAAGGGTTTGCTTAAGGTGGAAGGCGGGTTCGTGCGCTTGACTGAGCGGGGCAAACTGCTTGGAAATGAAGTGTTCCAAACATTTTTAGGCGTTATTGATTCCGACTGAAGGAAATCCATGTTATTTTAACGATGAATTAGCGGTTTTCATTGTTGACATCATAAGCTGCATTTGATAATTTATTAGTATATTAGCACTCGATGAGACAGAGTGCTAACAGAGGTGATCATACATGCTAACTGATCGTCAATTATTGATTCTACAAGTGATAATCGAGGATTTCATCCATTCTGCCCAGCCAGTCGGGTCACGAAGCTTGTCGAAGAAAGATGAAATCACGTTCAGCTCTGCCACAATTCGCAACGAAATGTCTGACCTTGAAGAAATGGGGTTTTTAGAAAAAACCCATACTTCTTCCGGTAGGATCCCTTCTGAAAAAGGGTATAGATATTATGTGGATCATTTACTTTCTCCTCAAGCTCCGAAAAAGAATGAAGTGAAGATTTTAAAATCCGTTTTTGTAGAACGAATTTATGAATTGGAAAAGATCGTTCAGAAGTCAGCGAAAATACTTTCGGAACTGACGAATTATACGGCGATTGTACTGGGACCAAAAGTGAATGAGCATAAGCTGAAAAAAATCCAGATCATTCCCTTAAGTCCTGAAACGGCAATAGCCATCATTATTACGGATACAGGTCATGTGGAAAATCGAATGATTTCCTTACCGCCTTCTTTTGATATAAACGAAATTGAAAAGATGGTGAATATATTGAATTCCCGTTTGGTCGATGTTCCGCTAGTTGATCTAAAGGATAAGATCTATAAGGAAGTTGCCGTTCTATTGAGCCGCCACATTCATAACTATGGATCGATGGTCTCGGTCCTTGCGGAGACCCTGACGGACACAAAGCCCGAAAAAATATTTTTCGGCGGGAAAACGAATATGCTGAGGCAGCCGGAGTTCCATGATATTGCGAAAGTAAGCACGCTTTTATCGATGATTGAGCAGGAACAGGGATTTTATGAACTAATTACTCAAAATCCATCGGGCATCCACGTCAAGATCGGCCGTGAAAATCAAAACACAGTGCTCGATGACTGCAGTTTGATTACGGCAACCTACTCAATCGGGCAGGAGCAAGTTGGCACATTGGCCATATTGGGTCCAACGAGAATGGAATATTCGAGAGTGATCAGTTTGCTTTCGTTTTTCTCGAAAGATTTAACGGCCCTGATGACAAAACTGTATCAAAAATAGTAGCAAAGGTAATATTGTTAAGGTGGCGGAGGAGTGTATTCCGCGGCCTGGCATATTACTTTAGCATAAATTGTATAACCCTTTTAGGGAGGTGAGATTGTGACAGAAAATAAAAACGAAGAACAAACATTGGAAAATGAAACAATCGAGGAAAGCGCTGCAGAAGCAGTTTTCGCTGAAGGAGAAATTCCAGCAGCGGAAGAAAACGATGGTCCTGTTGAAAAAGATGAACTTCAATTGGCTCAAGAAAAAATTGCCGAACTTGAGGCGAAAATCGAAGAAATGGATAACCGTTATCTTCGTCTGCAGGCCGATTTTGATAATTCTAGACGCCGTGCCAAGCTTGATATGGAGGCGGCTCAAAAATATAGAGTTCAAAGTATTGCTAGTGATTTAGTGGAGGCTCTTGATAATTTTGAAAGAGCAACAAAAATCGAAGCGGAAAATGAACAGACGAAATCCTTGCTATCCGGCATGGAAATGGTCTATAAAGCGATTACTGGTGCATTGGCTAAAGAAGGCATCGAACCGATCAGTTCGGTTGGCGAAGAGTTCGATCCGCGTTTGCATCAAGCGGTCATGCAAGTTCAAGATGAAAACTTCGGTTCGAACATCGTCGTCGAGGAATTCCAAAAAGGATACCTTCTTAAAGACCGTGTGATTCGACCTGCAATGGTAAAAGTGAACGAATAGGATTCTTACATATAAATAATTGGGAGGTAGTGAAACTATGAGCAAGATTATTGGTATTGACTTAGGTACAACAAACTCTTGTGTATCTGTACTTGAAGGCGGGGAACCAAAAGTAATCCCGAATCCGGAAGGAAACCGTACAACACCATCCGTAGTGGCATTCAAAAATGGAGAAAGGCAAGTTGGGGAAGTGGCAAAACGCCAAGCGATTACAAACCCTAACACGATCATTTCCATTAAACGCCATATGGGTACCAACCATAAAGAAGTAATTGAAGGAAAAGAATACTCACCTCAAGAAGTTTCTGCAATCATCCTTCAATACTTGAAATCATACGCTGAAGAGTATCTTGGCGAAAAAGTCACTAAAGCGGTTATCACTGTACCTGCTTACTTCAATGATGCAGAACGTCAAGCAACCAAGGATGCTGGTCAAATTGCCGGCCTTGAAGTGGAACGTATCATCAACGAACCGACAGCTGCAGCACTTGCATACGGTTTGGATAAAACGGAAGAAGATCAAACGATCCTTGTATTCGACCTTGGCGGCGGTACATTTGACGTATCGATCATGGAACTTGGAGACGGCGTTTTCGAAGTTAAGTCCACAGCAGGCGACAACCGTCTAGGTGGGGATGATTTCGACCAAGTCATCATCGATTACCTGGTTGAAGCATTCAAGAAAGAAAACGGAATCGACCTTTCAAAAGATAAAATGGCGGTTCAACGTTTGAAAGATGCAGCTGAAAAAGCGAAGAAAGATCTTTCCGGCGTAACGTCAACTCAAATTTCTTTACCGTTCATCACTGCTGGAGAAGCTGGCCCGCTTCACTTGGATGTAACGATGACTAGAGCTAAATTCGATGAGCTTTCCACAGGTCTTGTGGAACGTACGATGGGACCTACTCGTCAAGCATTGAAAGATGCCGGCCTTTCAGCATCTGAAATCGACAAAGTAATCCTTGTTGGTGGATCTACACGTATTCCTGCTGTCGTTGAAGCGATCAAAAAGGAAATCGGTCAAGAACCAAGCAAAGGTGTAAACCCTGATGAAGTGGTGGCTATGGGTGCTGCAATTCAAGGTGGCGTATTGACAGGTGATGTTAAAGATGTTGTCCTTCTTGATGTAACTCCACTTTCACTTGGAATTGAAACGATGGGCGGAGTATTCACGAAACTGATCGACCGTAATACTACGATTCCGACAAGTAAATCACAAGTATTCTCGACAGCGGCTGATAATCAAACGGCAGTTGATATCCATGTCCTTCAAGGGGAGCGTCCAATGTCAGCGGATAACAAAACTCTTGGTCGTTTCCAATTGAGTGACATTCCACCGGCACCGCGTGGAGTTCCGCAAGTTGAAGTGACATTCGATATCGATAAAAACGGTATCGTGAACGTTCGTGCGAAAGATCTTGGCACGAACAAAGAACAAGCAATCACCATCAAATCATCTTCAGGCCTTTCTGATGAAGAGATCGAACGCATGGTACGTGAAGCGGAAGAAAATGCCGATAGCGATAAACAACGTAAAGAAGAAGTTGAACTTCGTAACGAAGCAGATCAATTAGTTTTCCAAACGGAAAAAACGCTTAAAGATCTAGAAGGTAAAGTGGACGAAGCGGAAGTGACAAAAGCGAATGAAGCGAAGGATGAACTGAAAGCTGCAATCGAGAAAAATGAGCTTGAAGAAATCCGCGTGAAAAAAGATGCACTTAACGAAATCGTTCAAGCTTTGACAATGAAGCTTTATGAAGAAGCGGCAAAAGCTCAGCAAGCTGGCGAAGCGGGTGCTGGCGAGTTTGCTCAAGACGATAATGTCGTTGATGCTGAATACACTGAAGTAAACGAAGAAGAGAAAAAATAAAAAGTGCCCCAATCGGGACACTGATATATCGGGCAGTATTCTGCCCCATTGTAAAAAAGTCAAAGTCAGGTTATCTTGACTTTGGCTTTTTTTACAGTGAATGGAAACATTGTTGCAATCACTGATGGGGAATCGTGGGATTTTAGAGAAAAATGTGTGCAAATTGGGGCTGGCAATGCCATTTGCAAAAATGTGTTAAAGCCGTTTGTACTTTTCTAGTTGATTATTATCTTCGTTCAGTGATAATATTACCTTTATGTGAATCGAATCGGGAGTGGATTTTAGATATGAGTAAACGCGATTATTATGAGGTGTTAGGCCTTTCGAAAAGTGCTTCGAAGGATGAAATCAAAAAAGCGTATCGAAAGCTCTCCAAACAATATCACCCTGATATTAATAAAGCGGACGATGCTGCGGATAAATTCAAGGAAATCAAGGAAGCTTACGAAGTATTGAGTGACGAACAGAAAAAAGCCCATTATGACCAATTCGGACATACCGATCCCAATCAAGGCTTTGGCGGTCAGGACTTCGGCGGTTTCGGCGGTTTTGAAGATATTTTCAGTAGCTTCTTTGGTGGCGGCGGACGCAGGAGAGATCCTAATGCACCGCGTCAAGGAGCGGATTTGCAGTATACGATGACGCTTTCGTTTGAAGAGGCTGCATTCGGAAAAGATACTGAGATCGAAATTCCGCGTGAAGAGGATTGCGGTACATGTAAAGGATCCGGTGCCAAACCAGGTACAAAGGTGGAAAACTGTTCACATTGTCATGGAACCGGTCAATTGAATGTTGAACAAAACACAGCTTTCGGAAGGATTGTGAACCGGAGAGCATGTCACCATTGTCAAGGAACAGGAAAAATCATTCCTAATAAATGTTCAACATGCGGCGGCGACGGAAAAGTCCAAAAACGTAAAAAAATCCAAGTCAAGGTGCCAGCAGGAATTGATGATGGCCAGCAGTTGCGCGTAACAGGCCAAGGCGAGCCTGGAATCAATGGCGGCCCCGCAGGAGACCTGTATGTAGTCTTCCATGTGCGCAGCCATGAATTCTTTGAACGGGATGGCGATGATATTTATTGTGAAATGCCGGTTACTTTTGCCCAGGCAGCATTAGGCGATGAAATAGAAGTTCCGACGCTGCATGGAAAAGTGAAGCTGAAGATTCCAGCAGGTACACAAACTAGCACTCGTTTCCGTTTAAAGGGCAAAGGAGTTCCGAATGTCAGAGGATATGGCCAAGGAGATCAGCATGTGGTCGTATTGGTTGTCACGCCTAAGAAATTAACGGAAAAACAAAAGGAATTGCTTCGTGAGTTCAGTGATATCAGCGGACAAGGTGTAGATGAACAAGATGATGGCTTTTTCTCAAAAGTGAAGCGGGCTTTCAAAGATAGGTGAATAAAAGTAAAAAGAACAAATTGGGAGTTGGTAGATTATGAAGTGGTCTGAATTTGCAATCCAAACAACGAATGAAGCGGTTGAACCTGTTTCGAATATTCTTCATGAGGCAGGTGCGAGCGGTGTTGTCATTGAGGATCCTCTAGAATTAGTCAAGGAACGTGAAAATGTTTTTGGCGAAATCTACCACTTAAACCCCGATGATTATCCGGATGAAGGTGTAGTCATTAAGGCTTATCTGCCCGTAAACAGCTTCCTTGGCGATACCATTGATGCTATTAAGGAATCAATCAATAATCTCCAACTTTTTGATATTGACCTTGGGAAAAATGTTGTTTCAATTAGTGAAGTGAATGAAGAAGAGTGGGCGACGGCTTGGAAAAAATATTATAACCCCGTCAAGATATCCGAACGTTTTACCATCGTGCCAACGTGGGAAGACTATACTCCGGTAAGCAGTGACGAATTGATCATTGAACTTGATCCAGGCATGGCCTTCGGAACGGGAACACACCCGACGACGGTCATGTGCATCCAAGCGCTGGAACGAACAGTAACGCCTGGGGATTTAGTCGTTGATGTAGGAACTGGTTCTGGTGTTCTAAGCATTGCAGCTGCATTATTGGATGCAAAGCGAATCCAGTCACTTGATTTGGATGAAGTGGCAGTACAGTCAGCCAAGCAAAACGTTGAACTAAATAACGTGCAGGATAAAGTGTCCGTGTCACAAGGCAACTTATTGGATGGTGTAAATGAACAAGCGGATATTGTCGTGGCTAATATTCTTGCCGAAGTGATCATGCGTTTTACGGATGATGTAGCGAAAGTCGTTAAACCTGGCGGATTTTTCATCGCTTCCGGAATCATTCAAACTAAGAAACAAGATGTGAAGGAAGCGATTATAGCATCTGGTTTCACCGTTGAGGAAACGATCTTGATGGAAGATTGGGTGGCAATAATCGCAAAAAGAAATGCTTAATTGGAAAAGTTACTCTGATTATCGGTTTTTTTGATAGTCAGAGTACCTTTTTTTAGCTTGAATCTTTGCACGGCTTGCATTCTGGATTCCCGACTGTTAGCCTGTGAGTTATTTAGACTAGACGAAGTAGGTGGCAGTGTGCAACGGTATTTTCTTAACGAAGCAGATATCAATGGAAACATGGTGACGATATCAGGTGATGATTTTCACCATATCGCCAGAGTGATGAGAATGGGACCAGGTGAGCGGATCATCACGGTGAAAGGTAATGGCATGACAGCAATCGCGGAAATTTCGGAAATTACTGATGATGCTGTAATAGGTACGGTAACTGAATGGAAGAATGAAGAAAAGGAACTTCCTGTAAAGGTAGTGATTGCGAGCGGTCTGCCTAAAGGGGATAAATTGGAATATATCGTTCAAAAGGGCACTGAACTGGGGGCCGTTGAATTTATCCCTTTTATTGCTGCTCGTTCGGTGGTAAAATGGGACCACAAAAAGGTAGGCAAGAAATTGGAGAGGCTCCAGAAGATTTCAAAAGAGGCGGCTGAGCAATCTCACCGCACGGTTATCCCTGCCATCAAGGAACCGATGACGGCAGATCAGCTAGCTGGGTATGCAACTGGTTTCGATCATAAATTAATCGCTTTTGAAGAAGAGGCAAAACAGGGGGAAACTTCTGTACTCGCTTCTGTCTTGAAAGATATTACTGCTGGGCAATCCATCCTATTCGTTTTTGGGCCTGAAGGTGGTTTAGCAGATAAGGAAATTGAAAAACTGACTGATGCCGGTTTTATGGCTTGCGGTCTTGGACCAAGAATATTAAGAACTGAAACAGCACCTTTATATGCACTTTCCGCTGTTTCTTATCATGTAGAACTTTTGAGGTGATGAAAAATGGCAACGGTCGCTTTCCATACATTAGGCTGTAAAGTGAATCATTATGAAACAGAGGCTATATGGCAATTATTCAAAACTGGGGGATATGATCGTGTTGAGTTTGAAAATACATCAGATGTATATGTCATCAACACATGCACGGTGACAAACACTGGCGATAAGAAAAGCCGTCAGGTCATCCGTCGTGCCATTCGTAAGAATCCGAATGCCGTCATAGCGGTAACGGGATGTTACGCACAGACATCGCCGGCAGAAATCATGGCCATACCAGGTGTGGATATTGTTGTAGGAACACAAGACAGGGTTAAACTGCTTGATTACATTGAGCAATTCAAGGTTGAGCGTGAACCAATCAATGCCGTAGGTAATATCATGAAAAACCGTGTCTACGAAGAGTTGGATGTACCTGCTTTTACAGACCGTACACGCGCTTCACTGAAGATTCAGGAAGGCTGCAATAATTTCTGCACTTTCTGCATCATTCCTTGGGCACGTGGCTTGATGCGTTCCCGCGATCCAAAAGAAGTCGTTCACCAGGCTGAACAGCTTGTTGAGGCAGGCTATAAGGAGCTAGTCCTTACCGGAATCCATACGGGCGGCTACGGAGACGATTTGAAAGACTATAATTTGGCGATGCTGCTGCGTGACTTGGAAAAAGTCGATGGGCTGAAGCGTATCCGTATTTCATCCATTGAAGCCAGCCAAATTACAGATGAGATCATTGAAGTGCTGACGAATTCGAAAAAAGTGGTACGTCATTTGCATATACCAATCCAATCGGGTTCCGATACCGTTCTAAAACGGATGAGACGTAAATATACGATGGATTTCTTCGGTGATCGAATCGAAAAGCTGAAAATTGCACTTCCGGGCCTTGCTGTTACCTCTGATGTCATCGTAGGTTTCCCAGGTGAAACTGAAGAAGAATTCATGGAGACATATAACTTTATAGAAAAATATAAATTCTCCGAACTTCATGTTTTCCCTTATTCAAAACGGACAGGGACTCCGGCTGCCCGTATGGGAGATCAAGTGGATGAAGATATCAAAAATGAACGAGTCCACCGCCTTATTACGTTGTCGGATCAGTTGGCAAAAGAGTATGCCTCCCGATTCGAGGGGGAAGTTCTGGAAGTCATTCCTGAAACGAAGTTGGAAAATGGCCTTTATGAGGGCTACTCAGATAATTACATGAAAGTCGTCTTCCCGGCATCGGAAGAAATGGTCGGTGAAATCGTCAAAGTTAAAATCACAAAATCTGGCTATCCATTTAGTGAAGGTCAGTTCGTGACGGTAGTGAAGGATTTTCCTTTGCAACAAGCATCCAATATCTAATCAAAGACAGCGGTAAATCGCTGTCTTTGAGTTTGTAGACAAAAGGGAGTTCTATCTAGATTGTTAAACTAAGTTGATTGGAACGTAGGGTACGAGACTCCTGCGGGAAAAGCGCGTCCTAGGGAGACCCCACAGGCGCCAAGAGCGCCGAGGAGGCTCCCGGACCGCCCGCGGAAAGCGAGTGCCTGGAGTGGAAATCAACGTTCATATTTTACACTCCCTCAAAGTAGGCAATCTTAATTAATATCGAGTTTGTTCACAGTCTGTAAGGCAGCGGTTAACCGCTGTCTTTTTTTATTATCCTTTTTTAGATGTGTTTTCTTGGCGCTTTCGGGTAAAGACTATATATATCGTCAAAATGGATAAACTATGGTATCATGAGAGGTACGTACAACTAGGTATAGATTGTTTTTGAGGAGGATTTATTAATGTCACAAAATGTAGCAGGTTTAATTGACCACACGTTATTAAAAGCAGATGCAACCAAAGAGCAAATAAAGGTATTATGCGAAGAAGCGAGAGAGTATAACTTTGCTTCCGTATGCGTAAACCCAACTTGGGTGAAATATGCAAGTGAACTTTTGGAAGGTTCAGAAGTGAAAGTTTGTACGGTAATCGGCTTCCCTCTAGGTGCAACCACACCGGAAACCAAAGCTTTTGAAACGAAAGATGCCATCGCCAATGGTGCTCACGAAGTCGATATGGTGATCAATATCGGCGCATTGAAGGACAAGGATGATGAGTTGGTAGAGCGGGATATTCGTGCTGTGGTAGCGGCATCCACTGGTAAGGCTCTTTCAAAAGTGATCATTGAAACTTCTTTATTGACCGATGAAGAAAAAGTCCGTGCATGTGAATTGGCCGTAAAAGCCGGAACGGATTATGTGAAAACATCAACTGGTTTTTCGACCGGCGGAGCGACAGTTGAAGATATCGCGCTTATGAGAAAAACGGTTGGCCCGGATATCGGTGTCAAAGCTTCAGGCGGGGTCCGCAACACGAGCGATGCCCAGAATGTGATAGAAGCTGGTGCAACAAGAATTGGAGCGAGTGCAGGTGTCTCCATCGTGAAGGGCTTAACGGCTGATTCCGATTATTGATTTTGAAGGACCGTATAATTCCCTAAAATAAAGCAGGCGGAGAAAAATGAATTATTTTTTCTCCGCCTGTTTTTTATTGATTCCAAAAATAATTCAATTGGCAATTTCCCTTGCCCGTATATTGGCCTATTTCTTCCATAAAAAAAGAGGACCTGTATCATTTATGGAACCCATACATTCAAAAATAAGTTTATTGTGGATTTAATAGATATAAGGAGGTATCAATTAGGGAGTAAACATGCTTATATTAAATTGGTTTTTCATTTTGAATGGTAAAATGCATGGTGAAATTTTACCATTCAATAACCGTTTTATTTATAATGGCAGTAACTGCTTTTATCTAACATCATTCTCTAATGAAAGTTTGCTGATTTTGATAGTAGCTGTTGTATTATTGAGTGGTTTGAGCTTATTGAACCATAAAACTAATTATAAAAGGTTAGCTGAAATCGTTTACCGCCCTTTTTATCTTTGCGTTTAGGTTATGACTATCTTATTTATGGCTGTCCCATAGTCAGTTGCCAATGACTTTTGGACAGCTCTTATTTTTTTAAGTGTGGCCGATGCACCCAAAGAATGAGGTTGGAGAATCGCCGTGCGAATGGCAAGACGGCCAAAGAAGTCAAGATATTGAAAATGACACTGGCATGCGCGAGCTGTGTCCCTTTGTTTTCGGTGAAATAGGCAGCCGTACTTTCCAGGATGTCCACAAAAGGCAGGAATGCGGCAACCCCGATGATGTTCAGCCAAATATGTGCATAAGCTGTGAAGGCAGCTTGTCTGCCAGAACCGATGCTGGCCATGTATCCGGTGATGCAAGTGCCGATATTCGAACCGAGCATGATGATGATTGCCGAGGACACGGATAACTCCCCATTCATCAAAAAACTCATGGCTATCCCGATGGTTGCAGAACTGGAGTGAATGAGTGCCGTCAATAATAACCCGGCAATCAGGGCATAACTCATATGGCTCTCTATGTACTGGATAAGCGTTTGTATGGATGGATAGGCTGCAATCGGTGTCGAAAGCGTTTTAAAACCGCTCATCGCCGCGAAGATGGCCGAGATTCCGATCAGGGACATTCCTAGGCTTCTCGGTAACGCTTTTGGCATGAAGCAAAGGAAAGCGCCGCTTACGACACCGGGAATGATCCAGCTATCCAAAGAGAAAGTCATGAACTCTGCTGTAAAGGTGGATCCGATATTCGTTCCAAGAATGATCCCGATTGTTTGCGGGAATGTTAAGCTTCCTGCGGAAACGAGGCCGACCGTCATGACCATGACCGCCGAGCTGCTCTGCAGGATCCCAGTAAAGATGGTTCCGGCCAAGAAGCCTTTCCATGGCTTATCCGTCACCTTTGAGAGAAATGTTTTTAATGCTGCACCGGACATATTGAACAGTCCGATTCGTAAAACTGACATACCTGCCAGAAATATCGCTATGAATAAAATGAATAAAAATAGCTCATGCATGACTGTCACCTCATAGTAAGCTTATGGCCCATTAACGGGGGACATGCTATAAATTGGAATTTCATGCAAGTTGAATCATCGCTTAGTGAAAAATTATGATAATAACATGATTATATTCAAAATAAGTTTGATTTTATTGGTTGACCTGCTAAAGATGATATATTATAATTGTTTAGTACATGTATAACATGTTGACAACTTGAGTTAGTGTGTTGTTTTCGGAGGGAGGGAAAGAGATGTCTAAAACCGTCGTTCGTAAAAACGAATCGCTTGAAGATGCTCTTCGTCGTTTCAAACGTACTGTATCTAAAGCAGGATCGCTTCAGGAAGCTAGGAAGCGTGAATTTTATGAAAAACCAAGCGTAAAACGTAAGAAAAAGTCTGAAGCTGCAAGAAAACGTAAATTCTAAGAGAGGGTGGAAAGATGAGTCTTCTCGAGCGTTTAAATAATGATATGAAACAAGCGATGAAGAACAAGGAAAAGGACAAACTATCTGTTATTCGGATGCTGAAAGCTTCTATTCAAAACGAAGCCTTGAAGCAGAGACAAGATTTAACAGATGATGAAGAATTGACAGTGCTCTCTCGCGAATTAAAACAACGCAAAGACTCCCTCCAGGAGTTTGAAAACGCAGGTCGTTCAGATCTCGTGGATAAAGTCCGCACCGAACTAGTATACGTAGAGGCATATATGCCTCAGCAACTTTCAGAAGAAGACATTTCTAAAATCGTTAACGAAACGATTTTAGAAGTCAATGCAACATCCAAAGCAGATATGGGCCGAGTTATGGGAGCTTTAATGCCTAAAGTTAAAGGTAAAGCGGATGGTTCTCTAGTTAACAAATTAGTACAACAACATCTATCTTAAACTCTAAACTTAAAACTCGAAACCTAACCGCAGGCAAATTGCCTGTGGTTTTTGTGTATTTCATGAATTTTATGCGTATATTATTGAAACGAAGCCCAAGATAATTGTGGCACTTTTAATTTTATTTGCTTTTTTTTGAAACCTTTTTCATATACATACGTAATAACTAAAGAACAGGGTAAAGGGTTGCTTCAATTGCTCCTTATTCGAATTTTAGTTGCGGGCTGAATTTACTGGTAAGTTCCTGGATAATGGGACACTTACCGCGTTTAATACGGGAAAGGGGGCGTTCCGTTGAAAATTTGGCGTTATTTTTCTGTTCTCCTATTTGGATTGCTGTTCACCATGTCTTCCTTTGGTGGAGCGACGGTATCTGCAAACGAGAAGATCGTTTACCATGTACCCATTGAAGAAACGGTGGAAAAGGGACTCTCGGCCTTTTTGGAACGAGCACTGACCACTGCTGAAGCAGCAGATGCAGATCTTGTCGTTTTCGAGGTGAATACCCCTGGAGGTGCTGTGGATGCAGCGGGGGAAATTGCAAAGTTACTGGCGGATTCACCAATAAAGACAGTTGCCTATGTCAATAACAGGGCTTTATCTGCAGGGGCATACATTTCTTTAAGTGCGGATGAGATCTATATGGTTCCGAGTGCCACCATGGGATCTGCAGCTGTGATTGATTCAACAGGGAACGCTGCAAGTAAGAAAGCGCAATCTTATTGGTTGGCTGCCATGAAGACCGCTGCTGAACAAAATGGACGTGATCCCATATACGCCCAGGCGATGGCGGATGTTGACATCGATTTACCCGAATATGGAGCGGAAAAAGGGAAGCTGCTGACATTTACAGCCGAACAGGCAAAAAAGGCTGGGTATAGCGAAGGCACCGTCTCTGGAAAAGCGGAGCTGTATAGTATACTTGGAGTTGAAGATGCTGATATTCGGACAATCGAAGAAAGCTTTCCTGAGAAACTAGCCCGCTTTTTGACCAACCCGATCGTCGTTCCCATTTTATTAACGATAGCGGGAATCGGGATTGTGATGGAATTGTTTTCACCCGGTTTTGGAATTCCGGGCGTAATTGGAATCACCAGTCTTGTCTTATTCTTCTATGGTCATCTTGTCGCCGGTATCACCGGATACGAATCGTTAGCGATGTTCATCATTGGGGTCATTCTCGTACTAATTGAATTTTTTATCCCAGGGGGGATTATCGGGCTGCTCGGGTTTACAGCGGTAGTGGGGAGTCTATTCCTTGCGACAGGTGATCCGGTCCATATGACGATCTCCTTGCTAATTGCGGTCACCGTATCCATTTTGGTATTCATCCTACTTGTAAAGGTGTTTGGAAAACAGATGAAATTTTTCAGGAAAATGATATTAACCGATGCAACAAAAACGGAACAAGGATATGTCAGCAATCCGAATCGTTTGGATTTATTAGGTGCAGAAGGGAAGGCCCTAACAGATTTGAGGCCTTCAGGAACAGCTTTGGTCAAAGAAGAAAGAGTGGATGTCGTGACCGAAGGGAGCTTTATTTCCAAAGGTTCGGCAATCATTATCGTTAAAGTTGAAGGGTCAAGGGTAGTCGTCCGGGAAATTCCGGATTCAAATTAAAATTAAAGGATACAGGAAGGATGAATCATTAAGTGATAACTTCAGGAACGGTATTTATTGTACTGGCAGTGATTGCTGCTATCATCGTATTGGCAGTGTTTTTCACATTCGTACCAGTCATGTTATGGATTTCCGCTTTAGCGGCAGGAGTCAAAATCAGTATATTTACATTAGTTGGGATGAGGCTTCGCCGTGTTATACCAAGCAGGGTCGTCAATCCCCTTATCAAGGCCCATAAGGCTGGAATCAATGTTTCGACGAATCAATTGGAGAGCCATTACCTTGCAGGCGGTAATGTCGATCGAGTGGTGAATGCATTAATTGCTGCAGAACGCGCCAATATCACGTTACCTTTCGAACGGGGTGCAGCCATTGACCTTGCAGGTCGTGATGTACTGCAAGCCGTTCAAATGAGCGTTAACCCGAAAGTGATCGAAACTCCATTCATCTCAGGTGTGGCGATGAATGGTATTGAAGTGAAAGCGAAGGCAAGGATCACGGTCCGGGCCAATATTGAACGCCTGGTCGGTGGTGCCGGTGAAGAGACGATCATTGCCCGTGTAGGGGAAGGGATCGTATCGACGATCGGTGCTTCGCAAATGCATACGGATGTACTGGAACATCCCGATTTGATTTCAAGAACGGTTTTATCGAAAGGGTTGGATTCAGGGACGGCATTCGAAATTCTTTCCATTGATATTGCTGAAGTGGATATCGGTAAAAATATCGGGGCCATATTACAGACGGACCAAGCCGAAGCCGATAAGAAAATAGCCCAGGCAAAGGCCGAAGAACGACGTGCGATGGCTGTTGCACTTGAACAGGAAATGGTTGCCCGTGTTCAGGAAATGAGAGCGAAGGTTGTTCAATCCGAAGCGGAAGTTCCGCTGGCCATGGCCGATGCACTGAAAAGCGGAAACCTTGGAGTGATGGATTATATGAATATCCAAAATATCACGGCCGATACGGATATGCGCGGTTCCATCAGTAAAATATCCGAAAATCCAAAAGATAACAACAATAACCATAATAATAATTAGGTAGGGAAGGAAGGTCTTTAAATGGGAGATTTTATTGATTTCTTTCTCAAGAACCCATTCCTTATCATTGTCTTGATCGGTATTTTAACGTCCATGTTAGGAAAGAAAAAACAGCCTCAAGATCCTAACACCCCTCCGAAAAAGAAATGGCAGGAGGTCATGCAGGAGCTTCAAGGTGAAATGCAGCAAGGGAATCAGCAGCAAAGACCTGCACCTGCTCCCGTAAGGAAAGTCGAACAGCAGGCAGCACAGGCTGCAGAAGTGATCGATGAGACGACGAACGAAGCGAACAAAAGGATTGCGGAGCTTAGACGGCTACAGCAGAAGTACGATCAAGAGCGTTTGTATCAAAAAGCGAAGGCGGATCAACTTACTTCAACGATTGCAGATAATAACAGTCCGGTCTATCGCAAAGGACCGTCTTTTGGCAAAAAGCAGCTGATTGATGGCATCATCATGTCAGAAGTGCTGGGACCGCCAAGGGCGAAGAGAAGTCTTCAAAGGTCCAGAAGGTGATTCGGAAGCCTTGGGCTTTTTTAGACCTTCATTAAATAAGCATGAAAAAATAGACTTTCATTCACTTATAATTTTGTGCTAGAACCCTCTTTCATTTCATACATTGAGATGAAAGGGGGTTCTTTTTTATGGCACGCAATTGGGGAAAAAAAGTGAAACAGCTTATGACCAAAACAATGGACCTTCCGCAAGATGTCATGATGGACCTGCCGCGAATTACAATGATCGGACAATTACATATTTATATTGAAAACCATCGTGGCTTATTGGCTTTTACAGACAGCGAAGTACGATTGATGCTGAAAAATGGGCAGTTGCTGATAAAGGGAAATGCCTTTGTCATAAAGACGATTTTGCCGGAAGAAATCATGCTCGAAGGCAAAATTGACAAGGTTTATTTTATCAATGAATGATCCCGGGAGGTCTCCATGAAAAACCAATGGACAAACTATTATACAGGCTATGTAAAGGTGAAGGCTTATGGAAAAGGTGCAGAACGGTTAATTAATATGCTGACGAGAAGGGGGCTTCATATCTGGGATGTGAAGCGTGTCGGAAGTGAAGCCCTGATTTTCCATATGGATATCAGGGATATCCCCAAACTACGTCAGGTCATGCGTAAGAGTGATTGTAAAGTAAAGTTCATGCAGGGAAAGGGTTTCCCTTTCCTGATGAAGAGAGTCATGAAAAACAGCGGGTTTTTAGCGGGGATGATCGCTTTCCTGCTATGTATATTTGTACTTTCCAATATGGTATGGGGCATCGAGGTTCAAGATGCCAAACCGGCAACCGAGCATGCCATCCGGAAAGAATTGGACAAGATGGGCGTGAAGATCGGTAAAGTGCAATTCTTTGTTGATGATGTGGATACGATTCAGCGTAAGCTGTCGGACCGGATCGGTGCATTGACATGGGTGGGGGTCGAGCTAAAGGGAACGACATATCATTTTCGGGTTGTGGAAAAACGGCAGCCTAAAGAGGTCGAGAAAACATCTCCACAGAATTTGGTAGCATCAAAAAAAGCGATCATCGCTGATATGTTCGTTGAAAAAGGACAATCTATTGTTAATGTGAATGATTATGTAGGAAAAGGACAACTTCTTGTTTCAGGATTGATTGGTAAAGAGGATAAACAGGAAATTGTATCCGCAAAGGGAGTAATAAAAGGGAAAACGTGGTATAAAGCGAAAGTGGAAGTTCCGTTAAAAACCAAGTTTTCTGTTTTTAACGGAGATGAAACGAGCAAGCACTTTTTGAAAATGGGGGGCTTTTCCCTTCCGGTATGGGGCTTCAAAGATCCGGGATATGAAAAACAGGAAAAGGAAACGACAGTGAGGCCTTTTCACTTTCTTCAATGGGAGCTGCCGATTTCTTATAAACAAGTGACCTTAAGGAGCAAGGAAGATATTGTGCGAAGCTATACGGAGAAAGAAGCGGTGGAGGAAGGCCGGAAAATGGCCAAAGCGGAATTAAAAAAACATTTAGACGAAGAAGATGAAATCGTCGAAGAAAAAATTTTGCACGAAAGCATGGAGAATGGTAAAGTTAAATTGTCTATACATTACCAAGTTATTGAAGATATAGCGATTGGACAGCCAATCATTCAAGGAGACTAACGAATGGCAGATGATGTGAAAGTAATTAAGCTCGAAATCGAATCACCCAATGAAGCGATCGCGTTATTGGGCAATGGAGATTCAAATGTAAAAGTGCTCGAAGAGGAACTTGGCATTTCCGTCATAACCCGAGGTGAAGCGGTGAGTGTTGCCGGGGATATCGAGCGGGTAACGATGGGGGAGGAAATCCTCAAGGCATTATTGACTGTAGTCAGAAAAGGAATTGCAATCAGTTCCAGAGATGTGCTTTATGCAATTGAATTGGCAAGAAAAGGCACATTGGAGTATTTCGGTGAATTATATAATGAGGAAATCGCTAAAACGGCTAAGGGGAAATCCATTAAAGTCAAAACAATCGGGCAGAGATACTATATCCAGGCAATAAAGAAACAGGATCTTGTCTTTGGAATTGGGCCTGCCGGAACCGGGAAGACCTATCTTGCTGTAGTGATGGCCATCAATGCTTTGAAAAATGGACATGTTAAACGGATCATCCTGACACGGCCTGCCGTCGAAGCAGGGGAGAGCCTAGGTTTCCTGCCTGGTGATCTGAAGGAAAAGGTAGATCCTTATCTAAGACCGCTGTATGACGCTCTCCATGACCTCCTGGGGATGGAACAGACGCAAAGGATGATAGAGCGCGGAACGATCGAAATAGCTCCCCTGGCTTATATGAGGGGTCGTACGCTTGAAGATGCCTTTGTCATATTGGATGAAGCCCAGAATACGACGGAAGCCCAAATGAAGATGTTCTTGACCAGGCTTGGTTTCGGATCGAAAATGGTCATTACGGGAGACCGGACCCAGATTGACCTTCCAAAAGGCATGAAGTCAGGTCTTGTCCGGGTAGAAGAGATATTGAAGAATGTTAAAGGCCTTTCCTTTGTTTATTTTGAACAAAGTGATGTAGTAAGGCATCCGCTTGTCGCTAAAATCATTACTGCTTACGAGCAGGCGAAGTCATAAGAAAAAATCCGCCATTTCAATCGGCGGATTTTTCGTGATGTGTCTAAATGACGAACTTTATGGTGGAAAAGTGGATATGAAATGACAGAACCTTTACATTTATCAATACGAAGGTGAAAATTCATATGAAAACTGTTATGATTTTACATATCTAGAATAATAAACATCATTTTTTTAGGAGGACCTTCCTTGAATCGTATCCAGAAATTTTTCACTCAAATAAAAGGGCTGTTGGTCCATCGTTTTTTTCAAGTGCTTTTGTTCATCATACTTGGTTTGTTTGCGTATGGTTTAATGTTCTCCAATGTGAAGCCGGAAAGGGTTCAGGTAGAGCTTTTTAAGCCTGCGGAACAAACGATCCGATCAACCAAGACTGTGGAAGATACCTATAAGACGGAACAGGAAAAAGAAGAGATTTCAAAACAGGTGGCGGATGTTTATTCTTTAAAAAAAGAATATGCCAAAAATAAAGTCGATCTGATTTCATCCATTTTCGATTCAGCGATTGAGGTGAATAAAGAAACGGACCCCGATGAAGATCATAAAGAAGATGAGGATAAAAAAGAGACCGTAAAGACGGATGCTCAAAAAGTTTCGATATTAAAAGAAAAATTGACTGATGAAGTGAATAAAAATATCGAGGAATCCGTTTTCCTGGCATTGGTGCAGGCGGATGAAGATGAGTTGAAAATAGCGAAGGATTCGACCATTACGGCAGTGAATAATGTGATGAGCTCCCGAATCGCTGCAAGTGACGTCGAAAATGCCAAGAAAAAGGTTGTAGAGGAATTGGGTTATATGAGCATTAGTGGCGATATGAAAAAAGCCTCCACTTCCCTTGCGCGTACGGCAATCATTCAGAATGTATTTTTCGATAAGGACAAAACCGAGGAACAGCGAAGGAAAGCGGTTGAAAGCGTGGAGCCGATCAGGATCCTTCAAGGCCAGATCATCGTTGAAGAAAATCAGTTAGTGGACAGGGATGTATATAGGCAGCTTGAACTGGCAGGCTTCTTAAATACGGAGTCCACCATTTACCCGTATATCGGCCTGCTGTTATTCATATTCCTGACTTTTGCGGCTTTTTATTATTATTTCTACTATTCCGTTTCCAAAAAGGATAACAAGTACAATCAGTTATTGATCTTCAGTCTTGTCTTTGTCCTTTCAATGGCTACCATGAAGACGGTCAGCATTCTGGCAGACCTGAAAAACTCGAACTTGGAATACATTTTTCCGGGTGCCATGGCGGCGATGCTCATCAAGATATTATTGAATGATAGGTTAGCGGTAGCAATGATCATTTTGTTAGGTTCGTATGGTACGATTATATTTAATGGTGATACACCTGGAAATCTGGATTTCTCGATGGGGCTTTATATCATTTTCGGGGGATTGACGGCAATCATCATCCTATCCAGGCCCAATTTCAAATCAAAGGTGCTGGTAGCGGGGCTGCTGTTGTCTTTAATCAATATGGCATTTGTTTTTTCGCTCATCTTTATTATGGACAGCCATTATACTAGAATGGAGTACTTATATTATGCTTTAGCTGCCATAGGTTCTGGAGTGGGTGCAGCCGTTTTGACAATGGGCCTGTTACCGTTTTTCGAGGCTGGTTTCGGGATTTTATCATCGATTAAGCTTATCGAGCTCGCGAATCCCAATCATCCGTTATTGCGGAAGATCTTGATTGAGGCTCCGGGGACATATCATCATAGTGTAATGGTCGCCAATTTGGCGGAATCGGCTTGTGAAGCCATCGGCTCGAATGGCTTGCTGGCAAGGGTCGGCAGTTATTATCATGATATCGGTAAAACGAAGCGGCCGCACTTCTTCATCGAAAATCAGATGAGCGAAGAGAACCCGCATGATCGGCTGCAGCCGGAAACGAGCAGGGATATCATCATTGCCCATGCCGTAGATGGCGGGGAGATGCTGCGCAGTCACAAATTCCCGAAAGAGATTGTGGATATTGCAGAGCAGCATCATGGGACCACATTATTGAAATTTTTCTACCATAAGGCAAAAAAACAGGATGAGTCCACACTCGAGGCGGCCTACCGATATCCCGGGCCGAGGGCGATAATGAAGGAAGTGGCCGTCATCGGCATAGCCGATAGTGTGGAAGCTGCAGTGAGGTCGATGAAGCACCCAACTCCGGAGAAGATTGAAGAGCTGGTTAGTTTCATCATTCAGGACAGGATTTCTGATGGACAATTTGATGAATGTGACATTACTATGAGAGAATTAAGTATCGTGAAGCATTCCTTATGTGAATCGCTGAATGGTATCTTCCACTCCAGGATTGAATATCCGGAGCCGGATAAATTAGGACAGAAGGTGAAAGAATGATTTTAGCTATCGATTTAATGGATGAAACGAATGAAGTAACGGAGGAAGCTCAGCAGCTTGTTGAAAGCATTCTTCAATTTGCGGCAAGAAAAGAAAACATTGAAAAAGACACCGAGCTGTCTGTTACATTTGTAGACAATGATAGGATTCGGGAAATCAATAAAGAATATCGTCATAAAGATTCAGCTACAGATGTCATTTCTTTTGCGCTTGAAGAAATGGGGGAAGATGAAGTGGAAATTGTCGGAGCGGAAATGCCCCGCATGTTAGGTGATATCATCATTTCCATTGAACGCACGAAAGAACAAGCTGAAGAATATGGTCATTCATTTGACCGGGAACTTGGATTTTTAGCACTGCATGGTTTTCTTCATTTATTGGGATTCGACCATATGAATGAAGAAGATGAAAAAGTGATGTTCACTAAACAAAAGGAGATCTTGGAAGAATATGGACTTTCAAGAGAAGGGTAAAAAAAAGTATCCTTTATTAAAAAGTTTCTCTTTCGCCTGTCAGGGAATTTTGGAGGCTGTTCGGACTGAACGCAATATCAAGATCCATTTCGCGTTAACGGCAATCGTCGTATTCTTTGGTTGGCACTTCTCATTGAATGGGATGGAGTGGCTTTTCATTTTGGCGGCCATAGCCGGTACGATTACGTTGGAGCTCGTTAATTCCGCGATTGAAAGGGTAGTGGACCTGGTAACGGACCAAATCCATCCGCTTGCCAAGCAGGCAAAAGATATTGCAGCCGGAGCTGTATTCATATATGCTATATTTTCTATTATAGTTGGATTGATTATCTTTTTGCCTAAGGTTGGCCTGTAGGTTGCCGAAATGGTACTCAATTTGAAAGGAAGATGTGAATTGAATACAAAAGAATTGATTGAGGAAGCTAAAAAAGCAAGGGATAAAGCTTATGTGCCTTACTCCAAGTTTAAGGTGGGGGCAGCCCTTTTAACCGCTGATGGAAAGGTCTATCATGGTTGTAATATAGAAAATGCTGCATACAGCATGTGTAATTGCGCCGAAAGGACAGCTTTATTCAGCGCTTATGCCCATGACGATAAAAAATTCACCAAACTTGCAGTCGTGGCTGATACCGATGGTCCCGTCGCTCCATGCGGGGCATGCAGGCAGGTTATTTCAGAACTGTGCGAAAAGGATATGCCAGTCGTTTTGACCAACTTACATGGGGATATAAAAGAACTAACAGTACAGGAATTGCTTCCAGGAGCTTTTTCACCGGAGGATTTAAATGGATAAACTATTTGACGATACACAAGTAAAAGGTTACAAATCAGGTTTCATTTCAATAATTGGACGACCTAATGTTGGAAAAAGTACATTTCTGAATCGGGTCATCGGCCAGAAAATCGCCATTATGAGTGATAAACCGCAAACTACAAGAAATAAGGTCCAGGGTGTACTTACGCAAAACGATTCACAAATGATATTCATCGATACACCCGGCATCCATAAACCAAAGCATAAGCTTGGCGACTTCATGATGAAAGTGGCAACGAATACATTGAAGGAAGTCGATTTGATTCTCTTCATGATCAATGCGACTGAAGGATACGGACGCGGTGACGAGTTTATCATCGAAAAACTTCAATCCGTAAAAACGCCTGTTTTCCTCGTCGTAAACAAAATCGATGCGATGCATCCAGATGATTTGCTTCCGATCATTGAAAAATATCAACAGCTTTACCCTTTTGCGGCAGTCGTTCCGATTTCTGCGCTTGAAGGAAATAATGTGGATACCCTGCTTGAACAAATCAAAGAGCATCTGCCTGAAGGTCCCCAGTTCTATCCAGCTGACCAAGTGACCGACCACCCGGAACGTTTTATCATTTCCGAATTGGTCCGCGAGAAGGTACTGCACCTGACACGGGAAGAAATTCCACATTCAGTGGCTGTTGTCATCGATTCAATTAAAAAGATGGACAATAGCGACACCATCAATGTCATGGCGACTATCGTTGTCGAACGGGATTCACAAAAAGGCATTGTCATTGGAAAGCAAGGGAAAATGCTTAAAGAAGTCGGCAGCCGTGCCAGGGTGGATATCGAAAACCTATTGGGCTCTAAAGTTTTCTTGGAACTATGGGTGAAGGTACAGAAGGATTGGCGTAACAAAGCAAGCCAGCTTCGTGATTACGGCTTCAATGAAAGCGAGTATTAATTAACAAAATTTACGCATCATGAAAGTTAGGAAAACGGTCAAGCTAATCATATGGTCGGATATTCATATTGCTAGTTAAAAATGAAAGGTGGGCTTTATATGTTGGATTTTACCTGGGAATTATTCACTGAAACAGGTAATGTGGACACCTATTTGCTGTTTAAGGAGATAGAAGTCGAAAGACAGGAAAGACACTTGGGATTGAATGATGAGCTAGCAGAAATTGATTTTCCTGTTTCATAGGTTAGCCTTGGCGAGCATGGGTGGTGTCTTGGTATGCTCCAAAAATGTGAGGGCATTGTCATAAGGCGAACTGCATATGGAGAAAACAACAAAATCATTACTATATATACCCGTGAGCTAGGGAAAATTGGCGTCATGGCGAGAGGGGCCAGTAAACCTAACAGCAGGCTTTCCGCCGTCACACAGCTTTTTTGCTCCGGGTATTTTCTTGTAACCACATCAACCGGACTCGGCAGTCTTCAGCAAGGCGAAATGGTCGATTCACTCCGTTTCATAAGGGAGGATCTTTTTGCCACCGCTTATGCTTCATATATTATTGAATTGCTTGATAAAAGCGTCGAGGATAAGAAACCGAATCCATATTTGTATGAATTGCTTTCGCAAACCTTGCATTACATAAACGAGGAATATGACGCGGAGGTTTTGACATTCATTTTTGAAATGAAGATGCTGCCCGTCAATGGGATTAACCCAGTGCTGAATCAGTGTGCTGTATGTGGTGAAACGGAAGGGGAATTCTCCTTCTCGCTTCGGGAAGCGGGCTTTATTTGTCACCGCTGTCTGGGGAAAGACCCTTATCATTTTAAAATTTCACCTGCAGCCGTCAAATTGCTTCGGATTTTTTATTATTTAGATTTATCAAGGCTCGGAAACATTTCGGTCAAGCCTGAAACGAAAAAAGAACTGCGGAAGATCATCGATGCATATTATGAGGAATATTCCGGTCTGCTTTTGAAATCAAAAAAGTTCCTGAAACAGATTGATACGATGAAAGATATGTTTTAGGTTCTGACCTATTGACATTCCATGCTAGTTTGTATAAAATTCTAATCATCAAAATAAGAAGATTGCGTTGATGGAAAAGAGTATCTGTCATTCTCCATAAAAAGCGAACCCGGGACGGTGGAAGCCGGGATATGGATTTACAGGGAAGGGCGTTTCCGGAGCATGTTGCTTTGAAAAGAGGCCGTTTTGTAAACGGCAATTAGGGTGGAACCGCGGGTAAACTCTCGTCCCTATGCATTTCGCATAGGGACGGGAGTTTTTTGTTTGCCAAAATGTAATGGGTTTCCGACCTATAATCTAAAAGCCGTTTAAATAACCTGGAGGTGTACGATGAATATTCAAAATATGATTTTAACGTTACAAAAGCATTGGTCTGAGCAAGGCTGCATATTGATGAATGCTTATGATGTCGAGAAAGGGGCAGGTACGATGAGCCCATACACGTTCCTGAGAGCCATTGGACCGGAGCCTTGGAGCGTGGCTTACGTAGAGCCTTCCCGCCGTCCTGCTGACGGTCGTTATGGTGAGAACCCTAATCGACTGTATCAGCATCATCAGTTCCAAGTGATCATGAAGCCGTCTCCTGACAATATCCAAGAGTTGTATTTGGATTCATTACGTGCTTTAGGGATAAATCCGCTCGAGCATGATATTCGCTTTGTGGAGGACAATTGGGAAAATCCATCCCTAGGGTGTGCCGGACTCGGTTGGGAAGTGTGGCTTGATGGAATGGAAATCACGCAATTTACATATTTCCAACAGGTGGGCGGCCTTGAGTGTAAACCGGTTTCCGTGGAAATTACATACGGGATCGAACGTCTCGCCTCTTACATTCAAGATAAGGAGAACGTATTTGACCTAGAATGGACAGATGGATTCACTGTTCGCGATATATTTGGTCAGCCGGAATACGAACATTCGAAATATACGTTCGAAACCTCCGACCTTGACATGCTGTTTCAGCTTTTCACGATGTATGAAAAGGAAGCGCATCGACAAATGGAAGAAGGACTTGTACATCCTGCATATGATTATGTTTTGAAATGTTCCCATACATTTAACCTTTTGGATGCCAAAGGCGCCATCTCGGTGACGGAAAGAACGGGTTATATTGCCCGGTGCCGTAACTTAGCGCGTAAGGTTGCAAAAACCTTCTATGAAGAGCGGGAAAAATTAGGCTTCCCGATCCTGAAAGTGAAAGGGGAGAATACAAATGAGCAAGCGTGATTTGTTATTGGAGATTGGATTGGAAGAACTGCCTGCCCGTTTTGTGACAACATCAATGAAACAGTTGTCAGATAAAGTGCAGCGATGGCTTACGGAAAAAGCGATAGAATTCGGGACGGTTGAAGCTTTTTCCACACCAAGACGTTTGGCCGTATTGGTGAAGGACGTGGAAGAATCACAAAAGGATATCGAAGAAGAGGCAAAAGGTCCGGCCAAAAAAATCGCGTTGGACAGCGAAGGCAACTGGTCTAAAGCAGCATTGGGATTCGTCAGGGGTCAAGGCATGACTTCAGAGGACATATATTTTAAAGAACTCAAGGGTGTTGAATATGTCCATGTGAATAAATTCATAAAAGGACAGCAAACCGTTCAGCTTTTATCTGAGCTTGCTGAAATCATCAGCGGCATGACGTTCCCGAAAAATATGCGCTGGGCCAATCAGGAGCTCCGCTTCGTCCGTCCGATTAAATGGCTGATTGCCTTATTTGGCAATGAAATAGTGCCATTCAGCATTGCTGATGTGGAAACGGGCCGTGAAACAAAAGGACATCGTTTCTTAGGTAATAGCGCCATCATCGAGCAGCCGGAACAGTACGAAGATACGCTGACAGAACAATTTGTAATGGCAGATCCAGATAAACGCCGGCAAGTTATATTGGATCAGATTAAAGAGCTTGAGCAGGAGAAAGGCTGGATCATCCCTGTCGATGAAGATCTGCTTGAAGAGGTAAATAATTTGGTAGAGTATCCAACGGTGTTATTTGGACATTTTGAAGAAGAATTCCTTGAGCTTCCTGCTGAGGTACTTATCACATCAATGAAGGAACACCAACGTTATTTCCCTGTTAAAGATCAAGAAGGGAACCTGCTTGCTTACTTTGTAACCGTGCGCAACGGCGATGACCGCCATTTGGATAAGGTTTCTAAAGGTAATGAAAAAGTATTGCGTGCCCGCTTATCGGATGCAGCATTTTTCTATAAAGAAGATCAGAAAAAAGAGATTTCGGATGCTTTGAAAAAGCTTGACAGCATCGTTTATCATGAAGAAATCGGTACATTGGCCGAGAAAACTGCCCGGGTAACTGAAGTGACCGGTGCTCTTGCGGATGCTTTGAATTTAAAGGCGGAAAAAGAAATGGCGCTTCGTACAGCGGCAATTGCCAAGTTCGATTTGGTAAGTAATATGGTTTATGAATTCCCTGAATTGCAAGGGTATATGGGTGAAAAATATGCTCTCTTAAAAGGGGAAGCCAAAGAAGTGGCCGCGGCTATCAATGAACATTATATGCCAAGGCATGCGGATGATGCTGTACCGCCTTCAGTCATTGGAGCGGTTGTGAGTTTGGCTGAAAAAATTGATACATTGTCTTCGTTCTTCGCTATTGGCGTCATCCCGACAGGTTCCCAGGATCCTTACGCATTAAGAAGGCAGGCGAGCGGTGTCGTCCAAATTCTAGCTGAGAAGAAATGGAATATTTCATTAGAGGAGCTTATTGTTTTAGGTCTTAAAGGACCGGAATCAAAAGGTATCTTAAAACGTGATCTTGAAGAAGTTAAAGCGGATATGTTCACATTCTTTAAAGCACGTGTCAAACACATGCTTCAAGAACAGCAAATCCGTTACGATTTGATTGACGCAGTTTTGTTTAATGAGATCGGTTATATCCACTCAATCGTGGAACGTGCACATGTATTGGATGCGAAAAAAGAAGAAGCAGGCTTTAAGGAAAGCCTGGAAGCTCTAAGCCGGGTCATGAACATTGCCGTAAAATGTGACAATCAGGTGACAGTCGACCCTGCTGCCTTTGAAAATGATCAAGAAAATGCGTTATATGTAAAATATCAAAAAGTGGCAATGCGTTATATGGAATCTAAAGATGAGAATGAGCGGTTTGAAGAGCTTGTTTCGCTTCAATCGGAAATAGAGTCATATTTCGAGAATACAATGGTCATGGCAGAGGATGAAGCAATCCGCAACAACCGTTTATCCTTAATGAAGGAAATCAGTGATTTGGTTGCAGGTTTTGCTGCCATGAATAAAATCATCCTTACATGATCGAAAGGATGTATGGAATCGGAAACCCTTTGAATATGGGTTTCCGATTTCTTAAAAAGATAAATGATCAATAAATAGGACAAAAATGCCCTAATTAAATTATTTAGTATATAATTATTAAATGAATAACTTTTGTTACTTTACTCTGCGAAAGCAGTGGGGTGGTGATTATAATCCAATTGAATAAGCGTCAGGAACAAATTTTACAAATTGTAAAAGAAAACGGACCGATTACTGGAGAACATATTGCGGATAGATTGAACCTTACCAGGGCGACACTTCGCCCGGATTTAGCGATTTTAACGATGGCAGGTTTTCTTGATGCCCGGCCCAGAGTGGGGTATTTCTATACAGGCAGGTCAGGGACACAGCTTTTGACAGATAGCCTTAACCATCTTTATGTACGGGACTACCAATCGATACCTGTCGTCGTTGACGAGGGCATTTCCGTATACGATGCAATCGTCATGATGTTTTTAGAAGATGTCGGAACAATGTTCGTCGTCGATAAGCATGCATTGCTTGTTGGTGTCTTATCAAGGAAAGACTTATTGCGTGCGAGTATTGGGAAACAAGAGCTTAACTCCATTCCAGTCAATATCATCATGACTAGGATGCCCAATATTACAATGTGTTCAAAAGAAGACCTTTTGATTGATGTTGCCAAAAAACTGATTGATAAACAAATCGACTCATTACCGGTCGTCAAAGACACAGAAAAGGGCTATGAAGTAATTGGAAGGATTACAAAAACCAATATTACGAAAGCATTCGTAGCTTTGGCTGATGAAGGCTATTAGGGGGCTTGCAAAAGGAATGACGGAGAATATGAACGGTTCTATTATATATGTTGTATCGGATTCAGTAGGAGAAACAGCGGAATTGGTCACAAAAGCCGCTGCAAGCCAGTTCTCGGGATCTGCTTTTTCCATAAAGAGAATTCCGTATATTGAAGATGAACAAAACGTGGATGAAGTGATATCACTGGCTAAGTTGGATGGGGCAATCATTGCTTATACTCTGGTGAAGCCAGCAATTAGAGCGTATATGAAAGCACAGGTCGAGAAAGAAAACCTGGCTGCTTATGACATTTTAGGGCCGCTCATGGACATCCTTCAGGAAAGGGCTCCAAAAGGGCCGCTTAATGAACCTGGTCTGGTAAGAAAGCTGGATGATGACTATTTCAAGCGTGTGGAAGCCATTGAATTTGCTGTAAAATATGATGATGGACGTGACCCTCGCGGCATTTTACGTGCAGATATCGTCCTTGTGGGTGTTTCACGCACTTCCAAAACGCCATTATCACAATATTTAGCCCACAAACGCTATAAAGTGGCGAACGTACCTTTAGTGCCTGAAGTGGAACCGCCAGAAGAGCTGTTCCTGGTACCTCCTGAAAAATGCATTGGTTTAAAGATCAGCCCGGAAAAGCTGAACCATATTCGTAAAGAACGATTAAAGTCACTTGGGCTCAATGATCATGCCATTTACGCAAATGTGGAGCGCATAAAAGAAGAATTGACATACTTTGATAAAATCATATCAAGGCTGAATTGTCCTATCATTGATGTAACCAATAAAGCTGTTGAAGAAACAGCCAATTTAATCATCAATATCCTTCAAAACAAAAACCGTTGATCTTTAAATTAAGGCAAATCAAAATGTGAGCTAGACACTCTATGTGTCAGCTCACATTTTAATGCCAAGGTCAAATAAGGGATTAATAAGAATAAATTCAAAATAATTACATAAAATTCCTCTTAGTTTCCTCATGCAAATCCATTGATTTACATGAAAACACATTCGGGATTTAAATGTTGGCATCTTCTAATCAAATAGACTATAATAAAAAATTGTGAGAAAAAAGTAATCTTAAGGTTTAGACTTAATTAATAAGGAATAAACTAAAGGTTAATGAGATGTCAAGGTTTTTATCATATAAATAATTCGACATGTTCCGTATAATTCAGGAAGGGTTGGTCTTTTTCAAGGCAAATGAGGTGCTTTCACTTGCATAAACAGATATTCTTTGAAGGATAATGTTTGCTCTTTTAGAGGGAACGCTTTGAATCATGCTGGAAATTCACCATATCTTCATAAAGTTTAGGGGAGAAAAAGGATTATGCAGAAAGATGTAGAATTAGAAGGTATGAATAATAAACCTACGATACACGTCGATGCCGATGCATGCCCGGTGAAAGACGAAATCCTTCATTGTGCAAGTTTGCACGAAATTGAAGTCTGTTTTGTTGCATCATATAAAAATATGATGAATAACCCTGAAGGTAAATGGGTATATGTCGATGCAGACAAAGAAGCGGCAGATCTTTATATAGTAAACTCAGTAAAAAAGGGTGATATTGTCGTTACTGCAGATATTGGTTTGGCTGGGACACTGCTTCCTAAAAACGTTTATGTCCTTTCGCCAAGGGGAAAAGAATACACGGAAGAGAATATTTTCATGCTCTTGGATATGCGTTATCAGTCGGCGAAACTCCGCAGGCAGGGTAAGCATACGAAAGGGCCGAAAGCATTCACAAAGGAAGATCGTGCATGTTTTACAAATAAACTTATGAAAACATTGTCGAACTTTGCAGGGAATTAGGAAACAGTATCGAATAAGAAACTATCACCAATATTGCAAGGTGGAAAAATGATAAATGGCCGTATAGAAGATGAGAAAATTAATCAAATTCGTGAAGCTGTTGACATTGTTGATTTAATTGGGGAGTATGTCCAGCTGAAGAAGCAGGGGCGCAATTACTTTGGCCTATGTCCTTTTCATGGTGAAAACTCGCCCTCGTTTTCCGTTTCAACGGAAAAACAAATCTTTCACTGTTTCGGTTGCGGGGCAGGCGGAAATATTTTTACCTTCTTAATGGATATAGAAGGCTACAGCTTTGTGGAATCTGCAAAAGTTTTAGCTGAAAAAGGGAATGTTCCTTTGGAAGTTGAAATCAATAAGGATTCCAAGCGTTCCAACATGCCGGCAGGCGCTCAGCAAATGGTTGAAGCCCATGACCTGCTGAGGAAGTTTTATCATCATCTCCTCGTTAATACGAAAGAGGGGCAGGATGCTCTCGAATATTTACTTAAACGAGGGTTTACTGAAGAGACGATAGAAAAGTTCCAAATTGGCTACTCCTTGGATTCATGGGACTTCGTGTCCAAGTTTCTTTTAAAACGCGGGTTTCCAGCGGAATACATGGAGCAGGCAGGGCTTATTATTTTCAGGGAAAAAGACGAGTCATATTTTGACCGTTTCAGAAATAGAGTCATGTTTCCAATTATGGATCATCAAGGAAATACGATTGCGTTTTCAGGAAGAGCAATGGGGGACGATGAGCCCAAATATTTGAATAGTCCTGAAACGCCAATCTTTAATAAAAGTAAAACTTTATATAATTTCCATCATGCAAGACCCCACATACGAAAGAAAGAACAAGCAGTCATTTTTGAAGGCTTTGCCGATTGCATTTCAGCAGTTGGCGCAGGTGTGGAGAATGCGGTCGCTACAATGGGCACTGCCCTGACGGACCAGCATATCCAGCTTTTAAAAAGAAATACTGACCAGATACTTATTTGCTACGATTCGGACTCAGCGGGATTGAACGCTGCCAATCGTGCAGTCAATATGTTACAGGACCATGAGTTTTCCGTGAAAGTCGCTCTCATGCCTGATAACCTGGACCCCGATGACTACATAAAGGAATTCGGTGAAAAAAGCTTTGTTTCTGAAGTAATAGGGGCCAGTTTAACCTACATGGCATTCAAAATGCATTATTTGCGTCGAGGGAAAAATGTAAATAATGAAGGAGATCGAATTCAATATATCGAAGAAGTCCTTAAAGAAATTTCGCGATTGCCCAATGCAGTGGAGAGGGATCATTATCTCCGGCAGCTATCCTCTGAATTTTCCCTTTCATTGGATGCGCTGGAACAGCAGCAGCGTCAGGTGTTCTTTACGGAACGCAAGAAGGGGACATTGCCGCAGCCAGCAGCCCAAAAGAAAATGGCCCTGCAATATGAGCATAAGTTAAAACCTGCTCACCATAATGCTGAAACGAAGTTGATTGCCCATATGCTGAAAAGCAGGGATATGACTTTCAAAATTCAGCAGTTGCTTGGGCAAACGGTCTTCCATGTAGATGAACATCAGGCAATCATCACCTATTTATATGCGTTCTATGAAGATGGACACGAACCGGATACAAGCTTTTTCCTTACTTATTTACCGGATCCAAACTTGAGAAGGATCGTTTCGGAAATAGAAATGATGTCAGTGAATGAGGAAGTTACCGATAAAGAACTGACCGATTGTATAAATCAAGTGTTGAAATATGAAAAGTTGTTAAAGATAAAAGAAAAACAAGTTGAAGAAAAAGATGCAGTTAGACGAAGTGATTATGTCACTGCTGCACAAATTGCCATGGAAATCATTAAATTGCGTAAAATGTTGTAGTCGTTTAGGTGTAAGTCCTGGAAGGAGGGGAACTAATGGCTGAAAAACCAGCACGTTCCAAACAAGTTGATAATGAATTTAGCCTTGAACAGGTGAAAGAAAAACTACTAGAGCTAGGTAAAAAACGAGGCTCTTTGACTTTAGAAAAAATCGCTGAAATGATTGGCGGTTTTGAGTTAGATTCCGATCAAATGGATGAGTTCTATGAGGTGTTAGCAGAAAACGGCGTCGAAATACTTACTGATGGTGAGGAAGACGAAGATGAAGATGATCCAGATGAGAAGAAACTTGCAAAAGAAGAAGAGTTTGACTTAAATGATTTAAGTGTTCCTCCTGGCGTAAAAATTAATGACCCAGTACGCATGTATTTAAAGGAAATTGGCCGGGTCGATCTTTTATCTGCAGAAGAGGAAATCTCTTTGGCGACGAGAATTGAAGATGGAGATGAAGAAGCGAAACGCCGTTTGGCAGAAGCTAACCTACGTCTTGTTGTCAGTATCGCCAAGCGTTATGTCGGACGCGGAATGCTTTTCCTTGATTTGATTCAGGAAGGTAATATGGGACTTATCAAAGCTGTGGAAAAATTTGATTACCGCAAGGGATTCAAATTCAGTACGTATGCAACATGGTGGATTCGCCAAGCGATAACCCGTGCCATTGCCGACCAAGCAAGAACGATCCGGATACCGGTGCATATGGTGGAAACCATCAATAAATTGATTCGTGTCCAAAGACAGCTTCTTCAGGATTTAGGACGTGAACCTTCACCGGAAGAAATTGCGGAGGATATGGACCTGACTCCCGAAAAAGTTCGTGAAATCTTGAAAATAGCTCAGGAGCCTGTTTCATTGGAAACGCCGATAGGTGAAGAAGACGATTCACATTTAGGTGATTTCATTGAAGATCAGGATGCGACTTCCCCATCGGAGCATGCAGCATATGAACTATTGAAAGAACAGCTTGAAGACGTATTGGATACTCTTACTGACCGTGAAGAGAACGTCTTGAGACTCCGCTTTGGACTTGATGATGGCCGTACCCGTACTCTTGAAGAGGTAGGTAAAGTGTTTGGGGTCACCCGCGAGCGTATCCGTCAAATCGAAGCGAAGGCGCTGCGTAAACTGAGACATCCAAGCAGAAGCAAACGATTGAAAGATTTCCTTGAATAGAATATATGCCCTTAACAGAGCCCTCTTTGAATGCCCAGCGTTCGGGAGCGGCTCTTTTTTTAATTCCGATGTAAAAATATCCTAATTAGAACAATGGTTATCCGTTTTTCCGTATAAAGGAAAAAGATTTAAAAGCTTAGCCGTTAAAAAGAAGATCATCATGAGGATGTGAGATTCATGGATGAAATGAGAAAGAAATCATCATTCAAGAAATAAACTCCTGGAAGGAAAGTCGTATGTTTCCGGAGCAATATTGTAATTACCTGCTTGCATTATACGGTCAAGGCGAAATTCCGCCATCAAAATCGAATGAAACCGCGAGCAAAAAAAACGACATCTTTTTCGGGGTGTTGAATGGAACTTTTTTTGCATTTATTGTATTTTTGAATTATTTTACTGAAATAACCATAAGAATGCAAATGCTTATGACAACAATTTCAATACTTGTCTTTGGGCTGGCAGTCCGCCGCTTAAAAGGCAGGAAAATCATTTTTCAGGTGGCGTTGATGGGGATGGTACTATCATTGCTTTTATTAACTGTCAGTTTGGCGGAATTCATGGCACCCGGCAAAGCGGGTATCCTTTATATTTTCTTATTCATTAATTGCGGACTCTGGATTTTATTGGGCTATAAGCTGAAGCTGCTCCATTTTTCCATAGCGGGAAGCCTTGGAGCACTGGTCACTCTTTACTTTTTAATAATAAAATTCAAGGACACTCCAGCGGTTTTAAATAATGATTTTTGGGTATTATGAAACATATGTAAGAAAAAGTAAAAATGTTTGGAAATATACATAAGTTTTTGACAATTTTAAGAAATTATATAATATCTTCTATTTTTGGGCTTTTACTTGAAACTCTTTTCAAGTAAAATAATATATAGCTGTTTGTATATAATATTAAATATGGTAAGTTTAGGTTCTACATAGGGGAGGAAATACTATGAAGCGCAATCCAGTAATGCCTTTTATTATTATCATGGTTTTTGGTATTGGACTTATGTTTTTACTTTCGTTTAAAGGTTTGGGTGATGCCAAAGATCTTGCCAAGGAAAAAGAGGGCGGCGAAAAGACAGAAGAAACAGAAAATGCCTCAGCATCACCTGAGGACATTTATAAGCAAAACTGTATCTCTTGTCATGGTGACGCCTATCAAGGCGGTGTCGGGCCTGCTCTAAAAGGAGTTGGCGATCGCCTTTCGGTGGACGAGGTTAAAAACGTGATCACTAATGGCCGAGGTGCAATGCCATCAGGTTTAGTCGAAGAACAGAACATTGACGCCATGGCCGAATATATTCATGGACTGAAATAATTCATGAAACTGACTCAAGAAATCGTGGAAAGCGAATTTTTTGAGTCAGTTTTTCATTTTTCGGAGAAGGAAGATTCCAGATTGCAGTTTTTCTTTTGCCCATGTATAGAAAGAACCCTATTCCTCCTTTCTGTAATTTTTCGATTGAACTTGGTATAATCGAATGGGAAAGTAATTATAGCAAGACATTATTTGAATTAAGAGAGTTGATAAATATGAATCATGAAAAACTATCGATGAGATTAGAACGTGTTGCCATACATATACCAAAAGGAAGCATCCTGGCAGACATAGGATCAGACCATGCTTACTTGCCGTGCTATGCGGTGACTAACGGCTTGTGTGCCAGCGCCATAGCAGGTGAGGTTGTAGAAGGACCCTATCAGTCAGCACGCAAGCAAGTGGCAATGACGGGTCTTGGAGACAAGATAGAGGTCCGTAAAGGAGATGGGCTTGAAATATTGAATCCCGATGAAGCGACATGCATTACGATTGCAGGCATGGGAGGGACTTTAATATCAAGTATATTGGAAAGCGGAAAAGCGAAACTCGGCAAGGCAGAAAGGCTAATCCTTCAGCCTAATGTCGGTGCAGCGAATGTTCGCAGCTGGCTAATCGAAAACGGCTGGGAGCTTTGTGGAGAGGAGATCCTTGAGGAAGATGGGAAGATCTATGAGATCTTAATTGCCAAAAAAGGAGACCCGCTCCGCCCTTATGGTGTAAACAAGCAAACGGGCCTCACTTTCGGTCCATTCTTAAAAGAGCAATTCAGTGAAATTTTCACAAAAAAATGGCAGCTTGAGAAAAAACATTTGGAGAGAATCATCGAACAATTGGATGAAAGCGGAAGAAGCGGACTGGAAACGAAGCGCAATGAATTGAAATCTCAAATTTCGGTAATCGAGGAGGTGCTTAAAGGTTGAAGACAGTGAATGGTCACAAAATCATTGAGATGTTTGAACAATTCTCCCCAAAGCATTATGCAATGGAGGGAGATCCAATCGGGCTGCATGTCGGGCAGCTAAATAAGCCGGTTACTAAAGTGCTGATTGCCCTTGATGTGCTGGAAGAGGTTGTAGACGAAGCGATCGAACATGGCGTGGAATTGATCATTGCCCACCATCCGTTAATTTACCGACCATTGAAAAGGATCGATACAAACACAACTGGAGGCCGCATCATCGAAAAGCTGATCAAACATGATATCGCTGTTTACGCTGCACATACCAATTTGGATGTTGCTAAGGGCGGAGTGAATGATTTGCTTGCCGAAGCTCTTCAATTGCAGGACACAGAGGTATTGATTCCAACCTATGAGACAGCTCTTAAGAAATTGGTCGTATATGTTCCAAAGACCGACGAACAAAAAGTGAGGGAAGCCCTGGGCAAGGCGGGGGCCGGAGCGATCGGGAACTACAGCAATTGTTCGTTTTCGGGGGAAGGTACCGGACGCTTCTTGCCAGGTGAAGGCAGTGAACCGGTTATCGGCTCTGAAGGAAGGCTTGAAGAAGTAGCTGAAATGCGGATTGAAACGATATTCCCAGAAAATATCGAGAAGATAGTACTAGCTGCGATGATTAAAGCCCATCCATATGAAGAGGTTGCTCACGATATATATAAACTGGAGAATAAAGGGGAGTCACTTGGCTTAGGAAAGATTGGTGTACTTGCCGAAGAAATGACGCTTGAACAATTTTCCGAACATGTGAAGCGGACACTCGATGTTGAAAAGGTGCGTGTCGTGGGAGATCTGCAAAGTCCGATAAAAAAAGTGGCCGTTTTGGGCGGAGACGGCAATAAATACTTTACGACAGCAAAATTCAAGGGTGCCGATGTTTACGTTACAGGTGATATGTATTACCATACAGCCCATGACGCGATGATGATTGGACTGAATATCGTCGATCCCGGCCACAATGTTGAAAAGGTGATGAAAAAAGGGGTGGCACGATTCCTTGAAAAAACGTGCCGCGAAAAGAACTTCGATGTGGAATTCATTCCATCCAGGCTGAATACAGACCCATTCCGCTTCATTTGATAACACGAAAAAGGCAGCCTTAGTGGCTGCCTTTGTATTTGTGCAATCATTTCTTCACTTTAATTTTAGGTAAAATTTTATGCAATGGCGTTTTCTTTTCGGTATTCCAAGTGGATTCATCATTTGCTTCATATTGTTCTAGAAATGCGATAACTTCCTTCGTGATCGGAGTTGGTGTAGAAGCCCCCGAAGTGACGGCAACCGTTTCTGCACCTTTTAGCCATTCAAGGTTCAGCTCGGAAATGTCAGCGATGCGATAAGCCCTCGTGCCGGCAATCTCTTGGGATACTTGTGCAAGACGGTTTGAATTATTACTCTTAGGATCTCCGACAACGATTAAAACATCAGCTTCGCCAGCTTGCTCGGCAACGGCTTCTTGGCGAACCTGTGTCGCTAAGCAAATTTCCTTATGGACTTCGGCATGTGGGAACTTTTCCTTGACCTTATCCATGATATCCAAAACATCCCATTGGCTCATCGTTGTTTGATTGGTGACGATGATCTTATCACTATTCAAAGTCAAGGCTTCCACATCTTCATCCTTTTGAACCAGGTGAACGACATCGGGAGCAACTCCGACAGCACCCTCAGGTTCCGGATGGCCTTTTTTGCCAATATAAATGATTTGATAGCCTTCCGCTTGTTTTTCCCGAATTAAGTCATGTGTTGCGGTAACATCGGGACATGTTGCATCAAGCGTCACAAGCCCTTTTTTCTCAGCGATCTTCCTGATCTCAGGCGAAACGCCGTGAGCAGTAAAGATGACGGTTCCGCTGTCCACCTGTTCGATGATATCGTTGCGGTTGCTGCCGTCCAACGTGATGATGCCTTCTTCTTCAAACGCATCCGTCACATGTTTGTTATGCACGATCATTCCTAAAATGTAAATGGGACGTGGCAAGGTTTTATCTAAAGCCGCATTTCGGGCGATGACCATGGCATCGACAACGCCATAACAATAGCCGCGCGGGGAAATTTTAATCACTTTCATCTATGTGTCCTCCTTCAAGGCAAGAAACTCTCACTTTTTATACCTTTCTATTATATAAGACCATAGATGATATTACAAAACATCATATTTACATAAATCAGTTATTGGTAATTTTTTTGTAGCCTTTAAATATAAAGCTTGGGACCTGAAGATCTCTTCCTTTTGGTTTCGGGACGAACTGGCGCAGTGGGGTTAGCTTCTATAGCTTTTTCTTTTTTCTTCGAAACCGTTTTTACTTCACTGTTTTCTTGTGCCCCAACCGCGGGCCCGCTTTCAACGGAAGCTCCGTCGTCCTTGGTCTCATCGGCTGATGATATGCTTCGGAAAACTTTCCACATGGAAGGCAGGTTTTTAATCACTGGACCGTATTGTTCCACCATAGGCGTGAATTGTTCCGCCGCTTGCAACACCTTTTGCGTGTTGGAAAGCATATTATTAAGGGAATCGGGGTTTTTTAATGTTTCTAAGATACCGCCTCCGCTGCTTCTTGAAGAACTTTGGTTAGTGGAACCCGCTGGCGCAAACAAATTCGGAGAAGCTGCTTTTTGTTTCGACTTACCGAGTATTTTTGACAATAACCCTTCTTTCTTTGCTGGCGGCATTTCCTGCCGCTGCTGTTGGTTGAATGGGCCGTGGAAACCTTGAGGTCCCTGTGGTACCTGCGGTCTGTTTGGAATCATCGGACGCTGCATCTGCTGATAAGGATGGGGGATTTGCGGTGACTGCCTGAATGGAGCAGGGGGCTGCTGCCTCCTTCGGCCATTGGGTGGCGGAAAACCGGGTCCGGGTTGACGATTTCTATTTGGGAACATAGGTTTCACCTCCTAAGAATATTATATGCTGGTGTAATCTTCTATATAAATTATGCAACTCGACAAAAAAGGTTTGAGGAAAGAGTGACTGGGCAGTTGTGAAGTAACCGGAAAGAAGGTAAGATGGTAACGGTAGTCTTTTAGCTCCATGTCTGCGGGGGATACGCTATGACCAGGACAGGGGCTTTTCGTTTGCAAGAGTCCATTTTAAGAGAACTAACCTCAGCGCATGCGCTTTTGTGATTAGAATGGGGGTATATTGGAAAAGGTGGATGACCTGCCCATTATGGGACAATCCCTATTTTCTTCACGAGCAACCCAGGCGCTTGCGCTTTTTGTGTAATCCAGCTTCAGCGCCTAGCTCGATGTGAAAAAGAGGATTGCCCTCACAAGGCAAAAAGCGCCTTATGGGACAATCCCTATTTTCTTCACGAGCAACCCAGGCGCTTGCGCTTTTTGTGTAAAATTTATTATAATAACAGGACATGTCTTATGACTGACAGGATAAAGGGGTTTTTTGATGAAACAAAATCAATTTGAACGATTTAATTTGAAAAGCTACATTCTAGATGCGGTTCGTACTTTAGGGTTCGATAAGCCGACGGAAATTCAAGAGCGCGTGCTTCCGTCGCTTTTAAAGGGAAGTAGCTTAATTGGACAGTCGCAGACAGGTACAGGAAAGACACATTCCTATTTGCTGCCGATCATGAACAGGCTTGATGCTGGTAAAAATGAGGTTCAAGCGATTATTTCCGCACCAACCCGTGAGTTAGCGAACCAAATCTACAAAGAAGCTTTGAAAATTGCTGACCATTTCCCTGAGGATGAGCAGATTCAAGTCCGTTGTTTCATCGGTGGTACTGATAAACAGAGAATGATCGATAAATTGAAGACACAGCCGCAATTGGTAATTGGTACGCCGGGCCGGATCAAGGACTTGGTTGAAGCCCAGGCATTACAGGTGTATACAGCAAAAATGCTTGTAGTCGATGAAGCGGATCTTATGCTAGATATGGGATTCATAGAAGATGTCGATTTATTTGCATCACGTATGGCTGAAAAAATTCAAATGCTTGTCTTTTCGGCAACCATCCCAGAAAAATTGAAGCCGTTTTTGAATAAATATATGGAGAATCCAAAGTATGTTCAGGTGAATCCCAAGCAGGCGACAGCTGCGAAAATTGAACATGTTCTCGTACCGCTTCGCCACCGTAACAGGGAGCAGTTACTTCATGACATCATTGTTCGTTATAATCCTTATTTGGCGATCATTTTCACGAACACAAAGAAAATGGCGGACCATGTGGCTAATTCCTTGATCGAAAAAGGGTTGAATGTCGGCCGAATTCATGGGGATTTAACGCCTCGTGAGCGTAAAAAAATGATGAAGCAAATCAATGATTTGGAGTATCAATTCATCGTTGCGACTGATCTGGCTTCCCGTGGAATCGATATTGAAGGTGTAAGCCATATCATTAACTATGAATTGCCTTCAGATTTGGATTTTTATATCCATAGGACGGGCAGGACGGCTCGTGCAGGATATTCAGGCATTGCCACTACCATTTACGATACTTCCGATGAAGATGCATTGAACCGCCTTGAAAAAATGGGCATCGAGTTCCGTGATGCCGATATCCAAAACGGTGATTGGGTTGATATCGACGAACGTAATAAACGGAAAAACCGTAAAAAACAAAAATCTGATATCGATGTTAAAGCGAGCAGGCACATTAAGAAGCCAACTAAAGTCAAGCCAGGATACAAGAAGAAAATTCAACGAGATGTGGAAAACTTTAAAAAACGCGAACGTCGTATACAGAGAAAGAAATAGGGGAGAAATCAGATGCTGAAGATTGGATCGCATGTTTCAATGAGCGGGAAAGGCATGCTTCTTGCTGCGAGTCAGGAAGCGGTTTCGTATGGCTCCAATACATTCATGATCTATACAGGGGCCCCTCAAAACACAAGACGTAAAAAAATCGAGGATTTAAATATCGAAGCCGGAAGATTGCATATGGAGGAAAATGGAATCAGTGATATCGTCGTCCATGCTCCGTATATCATTAATATAGGAAATACCACGAATCCAGCCACATACGAACTTGGAGTCAACTTCTTACGCAGTGAAATCGATCGGACCGAAGCGATTGGCGCAAGGCAGATCGTACTTCATCCAGGTGCGCATGTTGGTGCTGGAAGCGAACTGGGAATCAAGAGAATCATCGAAGGTTTGAATGAAGTGCTGACTGCCGATGATAAAGTTCAGATTGCCCTTGAAACGATGGCAGGTAAGGGTTCCGAATGTGGCAGGTCTTTTGAAGAGCTGGCGATGATCATTGATGGTGTGACCCATAATGGAAAATTATCGGTTTGCTTCGATACTTGCCATACTCACGATGCCGGATATAATATCATCGAGGATTTCGATGGAGTACTGAATGAATTTGATAAAGTGGTCGGTGTTGACCGAATCAAGGTACTTCACATAAACGATAGCAAAAACGAACGCGGCACGCGTAAGGACCGCCATGAAAACATTGGTTTCGGCCATATTGGTTTTAAGGCTTTGAATGATATTGTCCACCATCCGCAATTAAGCTCTGTTCCTAAAATCCTGGAAACACCTTATGTAGGGGAAGACAAAAAAGACAAAAAGGCCCCATATAAATTCGAAATTGATATGTTCAAGAATAAACAATTTGAAGAAGATTTATTGGAAAAGATCAGATTTCAATAATCACAAATAGAAAGGGACGATTCATCGATATGAAGATGAATCGTCCTTTCATTTTGCATTTGGATTAAGTATGCTCAAATAAAGACTGTCGTCAGCAGGCTTGGAATCTTTAAAAATTGGATGTAAGGTTGTTGAAGAGGGATTCTATTTCCCTGGCCGTGCTTGCTCCGGCAACTTTTGTAATTTGTCCTAGTACGTTCTGTCTTTGACGTATATCAAAAATGTTAATATTTTTACCGGCTAGAAGTGCAGTAATATCCTGTGCTTGTTTTTGAGTGAGTGCAACCTTATGCTGTTTAGCAAGGGAAAGCAGTTCATCTGGGCGTATACTGTTGATTTTATGATTGACCATCATTTCAAATAATTTCAAACGATCTCCTCCTTTGTTAAAACATATGAAGGAAGTGGATGTATGTGAACATGAAACTTTGTTTGATTACGAAATTGGTTCAGATAACATTTTTTTGTGATTCAAGGCATATCGGCACTTGTTCGGAGGACCGGATTCTTTACATCTGGACTTCTTTGATTTATACTAACGATTGTTAATCGTAATGATTCTTAAAAAATAGGTGATCTCTTTGGATAATGTAGTAAACCCCATAGTTAAATTTGAAGATATATCTTACAAATATACAAAAGATCTGGTGCTGGAACATGTTTCGCTTGAAATTCCCAGAGGGGCATTCCTAGCTATCGTCGGGCCGAATGGATCCGGTAAATCAACGCTTTTGAAGTTGCTGCTTGGTGTGTTCAAGCTCCAAAAGGGGAAAATTGAAATATTCGGTGAAGACATTCGGCGCTTTAAAGATTGGCAAAAGGTCGGGTTCGTTTCCCAAAAGGCGAATTCCTTCAACTCAGGATTCCCTGCCACTGTATTTGAGGTGGTTCAGAGCGGTTTGACCAAAAAAATAGGCTTATTTAAGTTCGCTGGCAAAGAGGATAAGCAAAAGGTGAAGAAGGCTCTGAAATCAGTGGACATGCTGGAATATCAAAACCGCAATATCGGGGAATTGTCCGGAGGCCAGCAGCAGAGGGTATTCATTGCCCGTTCACTGGTCAGCGAGCCGGAATTGATGATATTGGATGAGCCCACTGTTGGCGTTGATTCAAAAAACGTCCACCAATTTTATGAAATGCTTGAGATGTTGAATAAAAAATTAGGAATAACCCTGATTTTAGTAACCCATGATGTTGGTACTGTGACCGATAAAGTCACACATGTCGCCTGCTTGAATAAAAAGCTTCATTTTCATGGGGATGCCTGTGAATATAATGAGTTGGATGAAGGTGAACTCTCGTCCATTTATGGACATGGAGTCCAATTTTTAAATCATGATCATTAATATGTTTTGGAGGATAGCCCAATGATATCGGGGATATTGCAATTTGAATTTTTGCAGAACGCATTCTTGACCGGAATCATCATCGGAGCGATTGCGCCATTAGTGGGCGTTTTTGTCGTGGTAAGGCGGATGTCGATGATTTCCGATGCGCTCAGTCATGTAGCGCTTGCTGGTATAGCGTTCAGTTTATTGCTGCAGAAGAGCTTTCTATCTTTAGCAGGATTGAATCCACTTTATATTGGAATGGCGTTTTCTGTAGGTGGTTCATTATTCATTGAAAAATTAAGAGGGGTGTACAAGCATTATCAAGAGCTTGCAATCCCGATCATTATGTCCGGCGGCATGGGTCTTAGTGTCATCTTCATATCCATTGCAGATGGTTTCAATACGGATTTATATGGTTATTTATTCGGCAGTGTCAGTGCCGTCAGCCGGGCGGACTTGTACGTCATTTTGGCAGTGGGGCTAGTCGTAGCCTTGATGCTCACTTTATTGTATAAAGAATTATTTCTGTTATCATTTGATGAAGAGCATGCCAAAGCGTCTGGAATCCCTTATAAAGCGATTCATTTTATTTTTATCGTCATGGTCGCATTGGTTATTGCCGCTTCCATGAAAATCATTGGCATATTACTTGTTTCTTCGCTCATGACGCTCCCGGTAGCAGCCAGTCTCCGCTTTGCCAAGGGCTTTAAGCAGATGATTGGTTATTCGGTATTATTCGGTGAAGTTTCCGTCATAGGCGGATTATTCTTATCATACAACCTTGACCTCGCTCCCGGCGGGACCATTGTAATAATAGCTGTACTAATTCTCATCTTGTCAATTTTGTTTGATAAGTGGAAAAATCGATAGATGGGGTGATGTATTTTGAACGTAACTACTGCCATGCAACTTTTAAAAGATAAAGGTTTTAAGCATACAGGAAAGAGGGAAGAAATGCTTCAGCTTTTCTCTTCCAGCGATAAATATTTAACGGCCAAAGATGTATTGGAGAATATGAAACAGGATTATCCAGGTTTAAGCTTCGATACGATTTACAGAAATCTTTCATTATTTGTCGAACTGGGCATCTTTGAAGCGACCGAGTTGGAAGGGGAAAAGCGTTTTCGTTTTACATGCGGTCATTCTTCCCACCATCACCACTTCATCTGTTTGAACTGTGGAAAAACGAAAGAAATTGAATTGTGCCCGATGCAGGAACTTCAGGAAAGCTTGAAGGACTACGATGTTTCGGGGCATAAATTTGAAATTTACGGACGCTGTCCTGCATGCAGCGTATCTTTGGAAGCATAAAAACCATTGACCTCAAGTCAATGGTTTTTTCTTGTCTCATTTTATAGTTGCCGGTTCCCCTGACATCCATTGATTCACCCAGGCAGAGGCTTCTTGCCAATTGTTGACCCGAATCACCCTTTTAGGCACGGGATCTTGGTTGTAAGGGGTATTAAATAAAATCACGGGTATTTTACACTCTTCTGAAATCGCCACTGCATTATCGTGCTTGTCCTCCAAAAAGAGATCGACTTCGAATTTTTTGGCTGCAGCAATCTTATCGTGTGAACCTACAAGCTCTATATGATCATATAGGACTTGATTACTCGTGAACCAATTCTTCGTTACATCCAATAAACGGGAGCTCCTGGCACTGATGAAATAAAGGTTGGCTTGTTCTGTCCATTTTTCCAATACCTCTTTCGCACCTTCAGCCAATAATGATTCGGAATAGATGAGCGGCTCGGTCTCGATGAACCATTTAGTGAAATCCTCTTTTGGAACATTCACGAAAGGCAATAAGTCATATTCGGTTATGTCTTCATATGCTAAATTCAGTTGAAATGCTTTATTTAAAAAGGGAACCATGGAATCAGGTCTTGTGACAGTCCCGTCTATATCGATGCCAAAACGTTTTTTCATGATGAATCTCTCCTCATTTTCAATACTTGTAATAGTGTAACATATCCCATCATAGCTTTGGTAAAAACCCGTATTTATTTCCAAGACATGAAACCATTTTCACGATGGGTTCCTGCGATTTTTACATACACTATAAATGCTTCACAAACGAAAGTGAGGGATGCACGAATGGAAAAAGATCAATACTCCAGTATTGACGATGAAATGCAATTGACGAAAGAGGGCAGTGAACCATCCGTTGTGGATGATCAGCATCATGAGCGGTATTATAATGAAGATAAACCTGAAGATGACAGACGATATGAGAGCGGTGAGACCATAACCAATATGGATAACCGTTATCAGGAAGAAACGTCTGCCGAGATTTCAACACCGCCTCAGCGAATCAGGTCATATAAAAATGATGAGACCGCAGAGGGGAATGGTTTGGGGAATGTGGCATCAAGAGGAAAAGCGATTGGTGTCATAGCATTGATCATCTCCATTTTATCGTTATTCATGATGCCTTTCATTTTAGGGATTGTGGGTATCATTGTAGGTATAGTGGCAAGAAGCCGGGGATCGAACCTGGGTACTTGGGCCATCGGTATAGGTGTTGTCTCCATCATCGTTGGCATATTTATCGCCCCGTTCTTTTAGCATCGTTAAACCCTTTGATGTCATTTACATCAAAGGGTTTTTCAAATGATAAAAAACAAAAAATCCCGATAATGAAAATTCGGGATTCTTTGTTTTATTTATTTAGTAATGCTGCTGCAGCAGCTTCGGCTCTTTGTTTTTCATAGTACTCTTCAGCGATTTTGTCAATTTCCTTTTTCAGTTCCTCGACCATCGTCTCTTCAGGCACTTTACGTACGATTTGACCTTTTCTAAACAGTAAACCTTCACCGCGGGCGCCGGCTATGCCGATATCAGCCTCACGGGCTTCTCCAGGGCCGTTTACCGCACAACCAAGCACTGATACCTTGATTGGTGCTTTAACCGTCTGGATGTACTCTTCAACTTCATTGGCGATGGAAATCAAATCAATCTCGATTCGACCGCAAGTTGGGCAGGAAATTAAAGTGGCCATGTTGGAAGCAAGGCCGAATACTTTTAGGAGCTCCCTTGCCACCTTCACCTCTTCGACGGGATCGGCACTTAAGGAAACACGAATCGTGCTTCCGATACCCTGACTTAGGATGGCACCTAGTCCGGCGGCGCTTTTTACGGTTCCGGAGAACAGTGTACCTGATTCCGTGATCCCAAGATGTAAAGGATAATCGAATGCTTTTGAAGCTTTTTCATATGCCTCGATTGCTAAATTCACATCGGAAGCTTTCATCGAAACGATAATATCATGAAAATCCAGATCTTCTAGGATCTTGATATGGTGTAAAGCACTTTCCACCATTCCATCAGCAGTCGGGTAGCCATATTTCTCGAGGATTTTCTTCTCTAGAGAACCAGCATTGACGCCGATGCGGATTGGTATTCCTTTAGCCTTCGCAGCTTTCACGACTGCTTCAACCTTTTCACGGCGTCCGATATTACCAGGGTTTATCCTGATTTTATCCGCTCCGCCTTCGATTGCCTTCAGAGCAAGTTTGTAATCGAAATGAATATCGACTACAAGAGGGATGTTTATCCGTTTTTTTATCTCAGAGATTGCGTCAGCTGCCCTTTCATCCGGACAGGCGACACGTACGATTTGACATCCCGCCTCTTCAAGACGAAGGATTTCAGCAACCGTTGCTTCAACATCATGTGTTTTTGTTGTTGTCATGCTTTGTACTATAACTTCATTATTGCCGCCAATCGTTAAGTTTCCGACTTTAATTGGCCGCGTTTTGGTGCGATGTATGATTTCACTCAAGTGGAATTCTCTCCTTTAGGAAAAAATCAGTTTTGATTTTTAATTTGTTTCTCTGAAATATTGTATCAATGTACTTACCGCTTGACAAGGAAATAGGACGCATAATCTTTTTTCAATAAGTGACATTTCCTATTTAAGGAAATTATTGGTATTTGATAATCCCCTTAAGTGTGTTTGGAAGGCACTAATCCCCATATGAAAGTTATTTATAAACGGGAATTTTATAAGTTTTGCCAATCTGCATATTTTCGGGCTTCAATCCCTCATTTAAACTTTGAAAGTCAGAGATGATCGTTTCGATTGGGTGATTGGTTTTGCCTTTTTCCTTTTCAACGATGGAGAGTAAGGTATCCCCGGGTTGCATGGTGATTTCTTTATAAGCGGCAGATGGTGCGGATTCAGGCTGGCTGGCCGGCACGGCCGGTTCGCCTGTAGAGGCAGGTGGATGGGAAGCCGGCAGGGTACCTGTAGTCAAATCAAAATAAATAATAAATAAAGTGAAACAGAATGAGATAAAAAGCAGTAGCCGTTTCAATTTTCCATCCTCCCAAGCTTGTCTTTAATTCATCTATACTTGGAGGGGGCAAAAAATATGCCTAAAAATGGGCGATTTTTCAAATGGAATGTGAGAGTGGCCATTCAAATTGTCTATTTCAGTTGAGTAACATCCTTAATAGTTGAATGATTGCTGAGAAAGGAGCGAATTTCCTTTTGGGTCAGCCCACTCTTTTTTGCCTCCAATATGAGTAACAACCACTGTACATCAATATGACTCTCCTTCACGTCTATCCCCTCTTAAATACTATTTTTAATCATAAGTATAGTAATAACTGGGTGAGTATTTTGTCGAATTAAGTAGATATAAAAAATGATGACTGTAGTCATACGAGGGAATGGCAAGGATTGCCCGGTTTTGTGCAAAAGCAAAAAGATCCGGACCGAGGTGGGGCCGGATCTTATTTAACCTCAATTTCCCATCTTATTGGCTGATGTTTCTTTAATGGATAAATATAACATCATTAATGTCACAAACCAGCTAATGATGGAAGCGAATGGTACAACTGCTTGAAAAGCATCCATGATGGTGAAGAAAATGGTGGCAAGAGTTATGCTGTATGCACTAATTCTCCAAAGATGCCTGTAGGAAAGTGGACGGCCAAGAGCGTTCTTGAAAAAAAGACCAAAAGCAGCAATGATTGTCACTTTAATGAAGATTCCGCTAGCAGTAAACAGGTATAATATGAGTAGAAGCAATGGAATGATGATCGGCAGCACAGATTCAACTGAATCAAGCCAAGTGGATATTTCCTGATTATTTCCCTCCAGAACTGAATAAGGAGAGGATTGCACATTGCCTCCGGATACGAAAACCAGGTCAGACTTCAAAAGTGCGACAGCCTCATCAGCTTCTGCAGCTACCTTTTCCGGGGTCAAGGCTCCCGTGCCATCCACAAAAATTTGATACCCGTTTTTATTCAGGCTAAATGGCTCATCTTCTTCAGTCGTCAACGTGCCATTTTTGATTTCAAATGCCGGTAAGTCTTCGGATACTGTTTCGTGCATGGCATCTATCCCATCAACTATCATTGTACCGAAATAAAAAGCTGAAGGGAGAAAGGCGATGAGACTTATAAAGAAAACGTATAAAATCGTTTTCCCGATACCTTGGTTTTGAAAGGAAGCGATATCTTTAGGGGAAAATATGCTAACCCATAGTTGTTTGAATATGTTCAATGTTTTCAGCACCTATCTATATAAGATTCCTAACCAATTTTAACTATATGGGAAAAATAAAACAACCTGTATTCAGCTTCATTGGTTTCAAACAACAGTAATGAGGTAATTATGGAGAGATAAATCAAATTATAAATTAAATGAGAAAGGGGCTTTTGAGATATGGACACACTATTTTGGATAATAATCACCCTCATGTTCATAATGGGATTTGTCGGTCTGATTTTTCCAATCATCCCAAGTGTTTTGTTCATTTTTGGCGGAATATTGTTATATGGACTTTTTTATTCTTTTGAACCTTTTGGCTGGTTTTTCTGGACGGTCCAAATTTTATTCGTTATCCTTTTATTCGCAGCCGATTATATTGCCAACATGGTCGGGGTCAAAAAGTATGGCGGCACGAAAGCGGGGATATGGGGCAGTACGATTGGGCTCCTGGTCGGGCCATTCGTGATTCCATTCGTCGGAATTCTGATAGGTCCATTCATCGGGGCATTCCTGGCAGAGATCCTGGTACATAAACAAGACCCTGTTACTGCTTCCAAAATCGGCCTAGGTTCCGTTGTAGGCTTTATAAGCAGCGTAATCACAAAAGGCATCATTCAGCTTCTGATGATAGGATATTTTATATTCGTGGTATTCTCATAGGAAAAATAATCGAAAAATGAAAAATTGAGGCATATGGTTTGAAACGGTTACAAAAATTTGATACTCTATTGCTAGCGAGCTTTAGGTATCTTTCGAGAACTGAAGCCCTCAAAAAAACAGCTTACATAGGGAGGAATTTTATTATGGCTTTTGAACTTCCACAATTACCGTATGCATATGATGCATTAGAACCACACATCGACAAAGAAACAATGAACATTCACCACACTAAACATCACAACACATATGTGACAAACCTGAACAATGCGCTTGAAGGTAACCAAGAACTTCTAAGCAAAAGCGTAGAAGAAATCGTCGCTAACCTTGACGCAGTACCTGAAGCTGTTCGTACAGCTGTACGCAACAATGGTGGCGGACACGCTAACCACACTTTATTCTGGGAAATCCTTTCACCTAACGGCGGCGGACAACCAACTGGTGAATTAGCGGATGCCATCACTTCAAAATTCGGAAGCTTTGACAGCTTTAAAGAAGAGTTCGCTAAAGCGGCTACTACTCGTTTCGGATCTGGCTGGGCTTGGCTTGCAGTCAACAATGGCGAGTTGGAAGTAACAAGTACACCAAACCAAGACAATCCATTATCAGAAGGTAAAACACCGCTACTTGGATTGGACGTTTGGGAGCATGCTTACTACTTAAACTACCAAAACCGCCGTCCTGAATACATCAATTCTTTCTGGAATGTTGTAAACTGGGATGAAGTTGCAAAACGTTACAGCGCTGCAAAATAATTTGTAATTAAAAAAGACGGGATTCCTTTTGTAAAAAGGAATCCCGTCTTTTTTTGGTTTCTTTTATCCGAACCGGAATATTAAAGAAAAACAAATAAAGGCAACTCGTATTGCTTGTTTCGCCCAAAAGAAATGAAAGGAATTCACAAGTAAAAGCTCCGAATTTACGAGAACGCATAAATTCACGAGTAAAATCTTCAAATTCCCGAATGAAAGCTCAAAACTCACGAGTAAATGCCCAAAACTCACGAGTAAAAGCTCAAAACTCACGAGTAAATGCCCAAAACTCACGAGTAAAAGCCCGAAATTCACGAGTAACACTCCAATTCCAGAGTAAAAGCTCAAAATTCACGAATAAAAGCAACGATTCATGAGTAAACACCCCAATTCATGAGTGAAAACTCGAAATACACGAGTAAAAGTCCGAATTCACGAGTGAACACCCCAAATTCATGAACATCCCCTTCGTCTCCCAATCGAAGAGTTTTCTTTATACTGTTACTGTTCAAGTACAGGAGGAAAACAGTATAAGTGCAACTACTTCTCTGTCATCGCCATCCTGGCTCGCCAATCGAAGAGTTTTCTTTATACTGTTCTTGATTTAAAGGGAAAAGATTTTAAGGAAAACAGTATAAGGGCAACTACTTCTCTGTCATCGCCATCCTGGCTCGCCAGTCGAAGAGTTTTCTTTACACTGTTCTTGATTTAAAGGGAAAAGATTTTAAGGAAAACAGTATAAGGGCAACTACTTCTCTGTCATCGCCATCCTGGCTCGCCAGTCGAAGAGTTTTCTTTATACTGTTACTGTTCAAGTACAGGAGGAAAACAGTATAAGTGCAACTACTTCTCTGTCATCGCCATCCTGGCTCGCCAATCGAAGAGTTTTCTTTATACTGTTCTTAATTTTATTTGAGAGAGCTTTTAAGGAAAACAGTATAAGGGCAACTACTTCTCTGTCGTCGCCATCCTGGCTCGCCAATCGAAGAGTTTTCTTTATACTGTTACTGTTCAAGTTCAGAAGGAAAACAGTATAAGGGCAACTACTTCTCTGTCATCGCCATCCTGGCTCGCCAATCGAAGAGTTTTCTTTATACTGTTCTTAATTTAAAGGGAAAAGATTTTAAGGAAAACAGTATAAGGGCAACTACTTCTCTGTCGTCGCCATCCTGGCTCGCCAGTCGAAGAGTTTTCTTTATACTGTTCTTAATTTAAAGGGAAAAGCTTTTAAGGAAAACAGTATAAGGGCAACTACTTCTCTGTCGTCGCCATCCTGGCTAGCCAGTCGAAGAGTTTTCTTTATACTGTTCTTAATTTTATTTGAGAGAGCTTTTAAGGAAAACAGTATAAGGGCAACTACTTCTCTGTCATCGCCATCCTGGCTCGCCAATCGAAGAGTTTTCTTTATACTGTTCTTAATTTAAAGGGAAAAGATTTTAAGGAAAACAGTATAAGGGCAACTACTTCTCTGTCGTCGCCATCCTGGCTAGCCAGTCGAAGAGTTTTCTTTATACTGTTCTTAATTTTATTTGAGAGAGCTTTTAAGGAAAACAGTATAAGTGCAACTACTTCTCTGTCATCGCCATCCTGGCTCGCCAATCGAAGAGGTTTCTTTAAACTGTTCTTGATTTTATTTGAGAGAGCTTTTAAGGAAAACAGTATAAGGGCAACTACTTCTCTGTCATCGCCATCCTGGCTCGCCAATCGAAGAGTTTTCTTTATACTGTTCTTGATTTAAAGGGAAAAGATTTTAAGGAAAACAGTATAAGGGCAACTACTTCTCTGTCATCGCCATCCTGGCTCGCCAATCAAGAGTTTTCTTTACACTGTTCTTAATTTTATTTGAGAGAGCTTTTAAGGAAAACAGTATAAGGGCAACTACTTCTCTGTCGTCGCCATCCTGGCTCGCCAATCGAAGAGTTTTCTTTACACTGTTCTTAATTTTATTTGAGAGAGCTTTTAAGGAAAACAGTATAAGGGCAACTACTTCTCTGTCGTCGCCATCCTGGCTCGCCAATCGAAGAGTTTTCTTTACACTGTTCTTAATTTTATTTGAGAGAGCTTTTAAGGAAAACAGTATAAGGGCAACTACTTCTCTGTCATCGCCAGTCGAAGAGTTTTCTTTACCTTTTTTTACATAAATTCTTTTGTTTTTTCAAACACTAGAGTGGAATTTAAAGGAGAGTTAAAACAATGGGTATTTTAGAGAGATGGTTGGGTGAAGCGGGCGGGAAGAAGGATTTGCACCTCCTTTTGTTTATTGGCGGGCTGTACAGCCTAAGTATTGCTTTATCCAATACATTCGTTAATGTGTACTTGTGGAAACAATCCGGTCAAATTGTTGATATTGCCGTATATAATCTAACCGTGGTGCTTTTTCAACCGCTTACTTTTGTCTTTGCCGGCAGGCTCGCAAAAAAGGTTGACCGAATCATTGTTTTGCGTCTGGGTGTTATCTTTTTGGCCCTGTTTTATTTATCGGTCCTATTGGTCGGCACACGGGCAACGGATTTCCTTTGGTTGCTTGGTGGGCTGTTAGGAATCGGTTATGGGTTTTATTGGCTTGCCTATAATGTCTTGACTTTTGAAATAACTGAACCGGAAACCAGGGATTTCTTCAATGGATTTTTAGGGATTTTATCATCCATTGGAGGAATGGTCGGTCCGATTCTTTCAGGGTTCATCATTTCGAGGCTTGAGAAATTCACGGGATATTCCATTGTATTCGGGCTGTCTTTGCTATTGTTTTCCATTGCGGTTTTTCTTAGCTTTTCGTTAAAAAGACGTCCGGCTCATGGCAGGTACTGCTTCTTTAGGATATTGCAGGAACGGAAAAATAATCGGAATTGGCTCTTGATCACTCGTGCTCACTTTTTTCAAGGGATACGAGAGGGCACATTCATGTTCATCATTTCGATTACCGTTTTCATTCAGACGGATAGTGAACTTGCATTAGGAAGCTATGGTCTGTTAAATTCGGCCATATCATTCGTTGCGTATTTTTTTGCTTCACGATATATAAAACAGCCGATGCGCAAAAAGGCGATACTTATTGGAGGAATCCTGTTGTATGCAGGGGTCTTATTGATTGCATTTGATATCACATTCGGGAAGCTTCTCATTTATGGGGCAATTGTCGCAACCGCTTATCCTATTCTTTTGGTCCCTTATATATCACTGACCTATGATATTATAGGCCGGGCTTGGAAAGCAGCGGAAATGAGGATTGAATATATCGTTGTCCGGGAATTGTTCGTTCATATTGGAAGGATTGTATCCATATCAGGGTTCATACTTTCCGTCATGTTATTCGACCTAAAGCAATTACTGCCGGTTTATCTGTTAATCGTCGGGGCAGGGCATACTGTGATATATTGGTTTGTACGGAAAATCGATATCATTGACCAAGATTGAAAAGAGGCCTTAGAGGCCTTTTTTCAATATACTTGACTTACGGATTTAGGATATATGAGCCGTAAGTCACTTTTTATGTAAAGTTCGTTAGATGTTTAATATTTCTAGAACACTAAGGTAGAAAAAAATATAAATGTTCTATAGAATGGTATAGGACCTATTATGACTATGTAAAAAGGATGTGTGGCTTAGTGTGAATAAAAAGAAAAAGAAAAAGACGCATGTGCCTTTCAGATTGAATATTCTTTTCTTTTTAGTGTTTGTTTTGTTTTCCGCTTTAATTTTACGCTTGGGTGTTGTACAGATTGTTTATGGTGATGATTACCGGCGTGAGATTGAAAGAACAGAGGAAGTGACCGTGAATAATTCGGTGCCCCGTGGGAAAATGTATGACCGTAATTTAAAACTTATGGTCGATAACCAACCACTGGATGCAATTACATATACACGAAAGCAAGGTACGAAACAAACAGAAATGGTGGAAACGGCTGAGAAACTCGCGAAGTTGATCGAAAAGGAAACAGACAAAGTGACTGAACGCGATAAAAAGGATTTTTGGATTTTGAAGAATCCGAAGCTGGCCGAAAAAAAGATTACCGATAAAGAGCGCAAAAAAGTGGAAGAGGGCGAGATGGAAGAAAGTGATTTGTATAAGCTTCAGATTGATCGGATTACTGATGAAGAAACAAAGCTTTCGGAAAAAGATCTGGAAGTCCTTGCCATCTATAGGGAATTTGCAAGCGGATATGCCCTTACCCCGCAAATTGTGAAAAACAAGAAAGTAACAAAAGAAGAATTCGCCAAGGTGAGTGAAAACCTTGATTCGCTCCCAGGGGTCGATATATCTACAGATTGGGATCGTTTTTATACTTATAATAAAACACTTAAATCTGTATTGGGTAAAGTTTCCTCATCTGAAGAAGGGTTGCCTAGTGAAAGCCTGAACTACTACCTTGCACGTGATTATAGCCGGAATGACCGCGTAGGAAAGAGCTATATCGAGGCGCAATATGAAGATATCCTCCAAGGGCAGAAAGCGAAAGTAAGGAATGTGACCGATAAATCAGGAAATGTCGTCGATTCCGAAGTGATTACCGAAGGTTCACGGGGAAAAGATCTTATATTGACAGTTGATATGGATTTACAGCTTGCAACAGAGGAAATCATTGAAAAGCAATTGATTGCCAAGAAAAAAATGGGTAACACCAAATTCTTGGACAGGGCCTTTGTCGTCATGATGGATCCCGATACAGGGGAAGTATTGACGATGGCTGGCAAGAAATATGAGAAGGACCCAAAAACGGGGAAATCCTCGATTGAGGACTTCGCATTAGGAAATATCACGACTTCCTATACGATGGGTTCTGCGGTTAAAGGCGCTACCGTTTTAACCGGTTATCAGCAGGGTGCGATCCAGCCGGGTACGTACTTTTATGATACGAAGCTGAAAATCAAAGGTACACCAGCAAAAGGTTCATATAGTAACTTCGGGAACATTAATGATTTGACAGCATTGAAAGTATCTTCGAACGTTTATATGTTCAGGACGGCCATTAATATTGCAGGTGCGCATTATGTGCCGAATGAGCCATTGAATATTAGTTCTAGCGCCTTTTCGACCATGCGGAATTCATTTGCCCAGTTTGGATTGGGAGTCCGTACAGGGATTGATCTCCCGAATGAAATGAGCGGGTTCAAAGGTTCCGAAACATCTCCAGGTAAGCTGCTTGACCTTGCTATCGGACAGTATGATACGTACACACCAATGCAGCTCGCGCAATATGTTTCTGCCATTGCGAATGGCGGTAACCGCATGAAGCCGCATATGGTTAAGGAAATCCGTGATCCTGTTGATAATAATGAGCAATTGGGACCTGTTGCCGAAGACGTTTCACCGACTGTCCTTAATCGTCTTGATATGAAGGAAGAGTGGATTGAACGTGTTCAGAGCGGTTTCGATAAAGTTGCGATGGAACAAGGCGGAACGGCTTATAAGTATTTTGGGAATAAACCGTATACAGTGGCAGCTAAAACCGGGACGGCGGAAGCATTCTATGACGGCCCGAACCGGTTGGATTATAGCGAGCCCCAAGAAACGATGAACATCACGCTTGTTGGCTATGCCCCAGCCAAAAATCCGGAGGTCGCTTTTGCGGTCGTTGTACCGTGGGCATACCAAGGACATACAGGCCACAGCATGAGTAAAGAGATAGGTGAAGAAATTATGGATACCTATTTCGAACTGAAAAAAGAACGGGCTAAGAAGGATAAGGAAAATACCGAAACCTCGACCGATTTGAAGGTGGAGAATGGTAAAGACGTTCAAAAGGACCAGGCTGAAGTTAGGAAAAGCCAGGAAAATGAATAATAAAAGGTTAAAAACACGTTTTTGGGTAAAACCGGAAACGTGTTTTTTTTGCATTTTAAGAAAGGGATCAGCACTGTTCTTACATCTTTACAATAAGTACACAATTATTTACTGAATATTTACAAATGCTTTAAACGGAATTTACAGTCTGAAAGTATGATGTGGGAGTAGGACAAAATATTCATATAAAATTCTTAGGGGGATTTACAAATGAGACGTTTCAAATTTATGGCTATGACCGCAGTAATGGGTGGAGTAATCGCAGTGGCAGCTGGATGTGGATCTAATGATACTTCAAACAGCGGTAAAGGAAATGAAGCGGCTTCAGATCAACTCAAGGGAGAAGTTATTACGGATGGTTCTTCAACGGTCTTTCCGATCATGGAGGCAGTTGCGGAAGAATATATGGCTACACAGCCTGATGTGAAGGTTTCAGTGGGAGCGTCAGGAACAGGTGGGGGATTCAAGAAATTCATCGCTGGTGATACGGACCTAGCCAATGCATCGCGTCCGGTGAAAGAAGAAGAAAGTGCCTTACTTGATGAAAAGGGTGTTGAATATACAGAATTGAAACTGGCATTTGACGGTATTTCAATCGTTGCCAATAAAGATAATGATTTCATCGATTCACTAACAGTTGAAGAACTTCAAAAACTGTGGATTGATAATGGAAAGGTGAAGAAATGGTCTGATATACGTCCTGAATGGCCGAACGAAGAAATTAAATTCTACTCTCCGGGAACAGATTCAGGAACATATGATTATTTCAATGAAGTGATCCTTGAAGAAAAACCAATGGTGGAAAATGCTACGCTTTCAGAAGACGATAACGTTCTTGTACAAGGTGTAGAAGGCGATAAAAATGCGATTGGATTCTTCGGTTATGCCTACTACTCTGAAAATAAAGATAAGTTAAAGATCATTTCCATCGACAACGGCAAAGGTGCTGTAGAGCCAACGCATGAAACGATTAAAAGTGGGGAGTATGCACCATTGTCACGTCCACTTTACACATATGTAGCTAATAAGTTGGTAGCTGAAAAAGAACAAGTTGCAGATTATACTCAATTCGTCATTGAAAATGCAGGAGAGCTTGCAGAAGAAGTGGGTTATATCAGCCTGCCGGAAGAAGAGTACCAGAAAGATCTTGATAAATTAAAAGAATTGGAAAAATAAACGATATTACAGGCTATTGAAATCCCGCCTTGACTCGATTGAGGCGGGGGGAACAGCTTGTAAATCCAAATATTGCGTGTCTGAAATGGAGGATGCAAGTTGGAACTTAGAAAAACAGAAACCTATTCTGTACAGCAAATGATTCTGGAAAAGAAAAGTAAGAAAAAAATCAATATGGAAAAAGTCATGCCTAAACTTTTGTTCCTTACGGCGGCAATTTCCGTTTTTACTACAATCGGGATCATCCTGACCCTTATATTTGAAACATTCATCTTTTTTGACAGAGTATCCATCGTCGAATTTTTTACGGAAGCTAAATGGCTGCCATTTGCATCTGCACCTTCCTATGGAATTATGCCCCTCATTGTTGGAACGTTGAAGATAACAGTCATAGCAGCGGTGGTTGCAGTTCCAGTAGGACTTGCAACAGCCATTTTCTTGAGTGAATATGCATCAGAGAAAACACGGAGAATCATCAAGCCGATTTTAGAAGTTTTAGCTGGGATTCCTACTATCGTTTATGGCTTTTTTGCCTTAACTTTTGTAACACCGGTTTTGCGGGATTTATTTCCTTCCCTTGACATGTTCAATGCCCTGAGTCCTGGAATCGTCGTAGGTATCATGATCATGCCGATGATAGCTTCTTTGTCGGAAGATGCCCTGGTATCAGTGCCGAAGTCGATTCGCGAAGGTGCGTATGCTTTAGGAGCAACGAAACTTGAAACGACAATTAAAGTGGTATTGCCAGCAGCCATTTCTGGAATTGTGGCATCCATCGTTCTTGCTTTATCCAGAGCGATCGGGGAAACCATGATTGTGAGTGTTGCCGGTGGCTCGACCCCAAATATGAGCATGGATGTCACTTCATCGATTCAAACGATGACCGCTTATATCGTTCAGGTCAGTTCGGGGGATGCAGGGTATGGGACAACGATTTACTACAGCATATATGCGGTTGGAATGACACTGTTCGTCTTTACGCTTGTCATGAATTTACTGGCGCAGTTCATCTCTCGCAAGTTCAGGGAGGAATATTAAGTCATGAAACTGATAAACAAAAGTCATGTTGCAAAAAAAATGCCTGCTAGGCTTGCTGTTAACACGATTTGTAAAGGATTATTCTTCTTGGCAACATTGGTTGGCCTCCTCGTATTGGCCATCTTATTTTATCGGATATTCACTCAAGGAATTGGTAGTCTGAATGGGGATTTCCTTCAGAATTTCGCTTCCAGGAAACCTGAAGAGGCTGGTATAAAGGCAGCGCTGATCGGTTCAATATGGTTGATGGTAGTGGTGGCCCCGGTTTCCCTGCTACTTGGTGTTGGAACGGCCATTTATTTAGAGGAATATGCGAGGAAGAATTGGATCACCACTTTTATCAAAGTGAATATTTCCAATCTGGCAGGTGTCCCGTCAATTGTATTTGGACTACTGGGCTTAACGGTTTTCGTTCGTGCTCTTGCCTTGGACCGGTCCATATTGGCAGCGGGCCTGACCATGAGCCTACTCGTTCTCCCGGTCATCATAGTCGCTGCACAGGAGGCCATACGTGCCGTACCTCGTGATTTAAGGGAAGCTTCTTTTGGAATGGGTGCAACAAAGTGGCAAACCATTTTGAAAGTGGTCCTGCCTGCTGCGATACCTGGCATTTTAACTGGAGGAATACTTGCTTTGTCACGGGCAATCGGTGAAACGGCGCCATTGGTGGTGGTTGGCATTCCAATGTTCATCGCCTTTTTACCTCAAACGGTCATGGATACATTTACAGTGCTGCCAATGCAAATCTATAATTGGACATCTCGTCCGCAGGAGGAATTCCAGCAGGTTGCTGCCGCGGGAATCATCGTTTTACTCATCCTGTTAATAATCATGAATTCAATAGCCGTTATAATTCGAAATAAATTCCAGAAAAGATACTGATAGGAGGAAGGAAGCATGAATATGACCTTAACGAGAGAAAAAGAGTCACCGGCTATCGAAATCAATAATGTCGGATCAGCTGCCTTGTCGGAAAAGGTGTATGAAACATCCAATCTTAATTTATGGTATGGAGAAAACCATGCTTTGAAAAATATTAATCTGGATATGCACCAAAATGAAGTGACGGCCATCATAGGGCCTTCAGGATGTGGGAAATCCACCTACATTAAAACATTGAACCGAATGATAGAACTAGTCCCGGATGTGAAAACGACAGGACAGATTAAATATAGGAACAGGAATATCCTTGATCAGTCCTATAAGGTGGAAGATTTAAGGACACAGGTGGGGATGGTCTTCCAAAAGCCTAATCCCTTTCCTAAATCCATTTATGAAAATGTTGTATATGGACCAAAGATCCATGGAATTAAAAATAAAAAAATTCTTGATGAGATTGTCGAAAAGAGTTTAAAAGGGGCAGCGATTTGGGATGAAGTGAAAGACCGTCTGCATGAAAATGCATATGGACTTTCAGGTGGACAGCAACAGCGTCTTTGTATTGCCAGATGTTTGGCAATCGAACCAGATGTCATTCTAATGGATGAACCTACTTCTGCCCTTGATCCGATATCCACGTTGAAAATAGAAGAATTGGTCCAGGAACTGAAAAAGGATTTCAGCATCATCATCGTTACCCATAACATGCAGCAGGCAGCACGTATCTCTGATAGAACAGCCTTCTTCTTAAATGGGGAAGTCATCGAATATTCTGATACAAATACCATCTTCTCTAATCCGAATGATAAAAGAACAGAAGATTACATTACCGGACGTTTCGGTTAAGAGAAAAGGAGATGCGATAATGATCGTTCGTGAAAATTTCGAGCTTCAATTGAAAGAGCTGCAAGAGAAAATCGTGAAGTTGGCTAATTTAGCTTCTGGCGCCATATCAAAATCATATGCCGCACTGGAAAGCAATAATGTAGATGAGGCTCTTGAAGTTATTGATGATGATACAATAGCTGATTTACTGGAAGAGGAAATAAATGACTTTGCGATTTTACTGATTGCTAAGCAACAGCCGGTTGCGATTGATTTAAGGCGTATCATTGCAGCCATAAAAATCGCCTCGGATATTGAAAGGATGGCAGACTTTGGTGTGAATATCGCCAAATCGGCGATCCGAATCGGTGACCAGCCATTTATTCTGCCTTTAACACCATTAAAGCAGATGCATGATATTACATTAAAGATGATTCGACTTTCAATAGAAGCATTTGAGAAGGAAGATGTTGTTCTTTCAAGAGAAATCATTGAAATGGATGATGAGGTTGATCGCTTTTATGGAGAAATGATTCGAAGTCTCCTACGCCTTTCAGATGAAAAAAACCTTCAGCAGGTTACGCAGCTTTCCCTAATTGCTCGATATTTGGAAAGGACAGCGGACCATACAACGAATATCGCAGAGAATATTTACTTCCTTGTAAGAGGTAGATATATCAGCAGGAATGAATGACCCCATTCTAATTGAAAAAAGAGAGGCTTTTTCTCGGACATAGTCCATTTAAAAGTCTCTCTTATTCATTAATGTGTCAATGTATTGGCCAATTGTCTATATGTCATATTATTCGTAACAACAAACTCGCCGATTTGTATTTTTTTCGAGAAATCCCGGTCATTCATGTAAGCTTCAAATTCAGCAGCATCATCGATGATTTTTTCCTTGGAAAGGAGATCGGCAATCTCGGCTGTGTTCATATTCGTTTTCACTTTAATTGTATAGGTTGAAGCTTCCTTCTCCATTATAACCTTATCCGGATCCTTCGGTTGGACGGTCTTTTTAGCTTCCTCGGTAGGAAGTGTAACGACGAATCCCTTCTTTACGAGCAATTCCTTAGCTTCCTCCGCAGAGGGAGTGGTGCCTTCGAACTTATCGGTGCCATAATAAAAGGCAGCAAAGATTGTTGTTGTAAAAATGATGCCGGCGGAAAGACCTTGCAGTCTTGCTTTATTCATGTTCATTCACCCCGCAATCTTTGCTGCTCAATCACTGAAATGGTTTGTTCCTTCGTTAACGAGGATTGTCTAGCGATCTGGTCCAAAGTGAGACCTTGACTATATAAAGATAGAACCTGGCTTTTTAGAATCTCATGTATGGGTTCGATATCATTGGAAGTGACAGTTGATTGATCCTTTACAGAGGGAACAGGGTCGTCCTGGATAACGAATTCCTCTTCAAGAATCTTCACCTTCTTCTTTAATTGGTAGATATCCTGCATATACGTTAGTGTCATCTGTTCTAAATCTTCTTCTAATTTGGCAACTTTATCTTTACCGAAAAAGGAAATGATGAGAAGGACGATCGCTAATGAAAAAAGGAGGACGATAAGTGTTTCCATGGTTTCACCTCAGAAGATAATTTTCGACAATATACTTATAGTTTACACATATTCGAAAAAAACTGGGGATTTTCATATTTTTATATTTTCGGAAGTAGGCAGTAAACTTCATTTATTGTCTGTTTTTTTTCAAATATTGTCGAAAAGCGATGTGACCGTCGTTGATGGAAAAAAATTAGGCATGAAAATGGGAAAAAAACCTTTGAAAGATAACGTACATAAAATTCGACAAAATGTGTTTATTGTCCATCAGCCAATTCAGTGCTAACATAAAGATAGAATAAATCAAAAAAACGAAATATTTTGAATTATTAAAAATCAATGATCCTATAAGAAAATGGTGTGCAGAATTTAAAGTGGATAGTTTCACTGTCAGCGCCTAACGATAAGTAATATAAAGATAAAAGAAGGGGAAGGGATGATTATATGAATTCGCTATCCGCGTATATGCCACAGGATAACCAGGAATTATTTCGTAAGGGATTAAAGGCTGGATTATGGATGGATGAGAGTTTTGATTGGTATCCTGAGGAGGATATGATGAGTCATCCTAATGGAGAGATCCGGACACTTTCACAGACGTATACCCAAGGGCAGGTGACCTTTTCGAAGTTCACGATCAGGAATACCTCATTCGAGACCAAGCGGCCAAAAGTGTTTTTTCACTATGAAAACGCTTTCGAAAGGCAGGCGGTGGCTTTTTACAGCCCGAATGAACGGGCGATTTTACATGTAGCCCCTCAATCGATTGCCCTATTGGGGGGATTGGTGAAAGGGAAAAGCATCTCTCAATATTGCATCCAAGGTAAGGGAAGCCTTTATCAAGAAGGATGCTTCAAATCATTGAAAGAAGGTCTCCTGGCTTATTCACCGCTCGCCAAAGGGGAAGTTACCAGTGTGTTTACGCTAGAAACGGAAATCTTACCGAAAGAATGTGTGGAAGCTGTGGCTTGGGTCATTCATGCTGATACGAAAGAAGAAGCGAAAGTTATAAATAATCAACTCCTCCTGACGATGCAAAACGTAAACAATTAAGAATACGAAAAAGTAATGTTGGATTTCCCGAAAAACATACTAGCAATTCGCATTGAATAATGATATTATAGAAAAGTCCTATGTGAAAATGTCAATATGTTTGGAGGGAAATACACAATGCGCGTAAATATTACATTAGCTTGCACTGAATGTGGAGACCGTAACTATATTTCTAAAAAAAATAAACGTAACAATCCAGACCGTCTTGAGCTTAAAAAATACTGCTCAAGAGAAAAACGCAGCACGACTCACCGTGAAACAAAGTAAGCAACAGGATTTTTCCTGTTGTTTTTTTTATGCATTTTTTTAAGTCCCTCTTTTCTCTCTTTCCTTTAGTGAATATTTTCACCAGAATGCACGAATGATTCGGCGATTTCCGACACCGTATTTTCGTAAATGGACAAATATTATGAGATAATGATAGAAGTAGACTAAAGGAGTCGGAAGAGATGAGAGAAAACAAGAATAAGCTCCGTCAAGAAATTAGGTCCCGTTTAATGCAGCTGACTAAAGAGGAACATGAAGAACTATCCACCAGAATCGCTGAAAACTTATTCGCTTTGGAAGAATGGAAAAATGCTGATACCATTGGCATCACCATCTCCATTCCCCCTGAAGTCCCAACGGTACGGATCATCGAACAAGCATGGAGCGAAGGAAAAGTAGTGGCTGTACCAAAATGTGATCCCGAAAAAAAGACAATGGAATTCAAAAAAATTTCGTCCTTCAATCAGCTCGAGTCTGTTTATTACGGATTGCTGGAACCAGTGGCTGAAACAGCCAAGGCCAGCAAAGAGGAATTGGACGCATTGATCGTACCCGGACTTGCTTTTACCAAGGAAGGGTATCGCCTAGGCTTTGGAGGGGGTTATTATGACCGTTTCCTATCTAATTACCGAGGAGATACATTGGCCCTTACATACGAGTTCCAATTAATGGATGAACTCCCGATAGAGGTACATGATCTAGCGGTGGGCAAACTCATTACCCCATCCAAGGTTATACGCACGTACGCACATTAAGAAGAAGTTCATTAATTATCACTTTTAGCTCATAAAAATCCTATCCTGTATCACACTATTGATAGGAGGGATTGTTATGCTTCGATTAATTATTCAGATCTTCTTGGTTGGTTTAGCTGTTTATGCAGGTTACAAAAACCGGTACCGCCTGATTAATGTTGCGCTGTCCAACGGCATACTGAGAAGATTTCTAGTGACTAAATCCTTGGATATGCCAATGTTCAGGGATAAAATGATGCAAAGCATGTTCACTCAGACCAAATGAGGATGCCGGCATCTTGAAAAGGGAACCTGACCGAGGGTTCCTTTTTTTATTTTTAGGAGCGGGAAAACAGTCTCCTTTTTTACTTTTTACATGATTTCGTCTATAGTTTTAATTAAAGAACAGGAATTTTAGAAGCTTAAGTTTCATTGGAAAGTGGGGAAGGCATTGGGATTTAAAGAGGATTATTTTTTTTGGGAAACCATAAGGGAGTTGTCTGCCCATTACGATTATCGAATGATCACAGTCACGGAAAACCATCAGGAGATTTGGCTTGAGAGCGATAAGAATAAGGAGTTTCCAGTCATAAGACTCATCCGCCATGATTTGGATTGGGCTAATTGGCTGAAACGCGATATCGAGCGAACATTGCAGAATGGGGAAAGAATCAGAAGGAAATTATATAAAAAGCCCATAAACATATTAAGTATCTATGTTAGTAAATTCGCCCCGGTCGATGATCATGACTTTAGTTCACGGGTGGCCTCCTTTAAAAAGACGGATGTCAACACGTTCCTTCTAACTTGTGAGAACTTTCATGATTCGTTGCAAAACCTTGAACATGTTTTGAAAAAACCACTTTCAATTCAAGTTCTTGAGGAAAATGAAATAGATGAGGAAAAGGTTCTTGAAGTAAAGAAGAACGCCATCTCGGAGTCAGTCAAAAAGGCTAAGGCCGAACAGAAGGTATTTCAAAATGCCAATAAGCCATTCTTTACATATATATTCATGGCGGTACAAATAGCAGTGTTCATCTTGATGGAGTTTAATGGGGGCAGCACCAATTCCAAGACTTTGATTGAGTTTGGCGCTAAATTTTCCCCTTATATCATCCAAGGGGAATGGTGGCGGTTCTTTACACCGATGATCGTCCATATTGGGTTCATTCATTTACTGATGAATACATTTTCGCTGTATTTGATTGGTGCTGAAGTTGAAAGGATTTACGGTAATGCCAGGTTCCTTTTCATCTATATATTCGCTGGTTTCGCTGGAACTCTAGGCAGCTTCATCATGACCCCGAACCTTTCCGCAGGAGCGAGCGGAGCCATTTTTGGCTGTTTTGGGGCACTTTTGTACTTTGGCATCGTCTATCCGAAATTATTCATGCGCTCGATGGGCTCATCGGTGATCGTGTTGATCATCATCAACTTAATATATGGTTTCAGCGTTTCGGGAATTGACAATGCAGGGCATATCGGAGGTTTGATCGGTGGGTTTTTGGCTGCTGGAGTGGTACATCTTCCAAGATCCAAGAATATCCTTCGGCAGCTGGCTTTTCTGATCGGGACGGTAATACTGACCTATTCCCTGCTGCAATTTGGTTTCAATCATCAGGAAAGTGCAGCTATTGATGATAATACCATGGCAATGCTGGCCCAAAAGTATATTGATGATGATGAAAAGGATAAGGCGGAAGAGATGTTATTCAAATATGTGGATTCAAATCCTGATGCACCGCTATCGCTCTTTATGCTCGGAAATTTATCTTTTGATAAAAAGGACATATACAAGGCAAAGGGTTATTATGAAAAAGCGATTGAAAGTAACCCGGATTTGCATGAAGCCCATTACAATCTTGCTTTGGTCTACATGAATCTCAAATCATTCGACCAAGCTAAAGAGCAAGCTGATAAGGCTATTGAGCTTGCCCCGGATAATAAGTCATACACTAAACTACTGGAAGAAATCGAAAAGCAACTATAACTCTTGACGCAGCATGATTGGAGTACCGTCTTTCAGGGTAAACAAGACAAGTATTTCCCTTTGATTCTTCGCCATAAGCAATAGGGGGATGGTGCTACCTTGTGGACTCACAGTGGAGCCATCCTCCTTTTTTACTCCCAACACATAATTTTTGTATAGTCCTTCCCATAGTTTTCCCACAATTTCTTCCCGTTTGAATTGGGGGAAGGCAGCAAGCCATTGATTTTTCTTTGAAGGCAGATCTGTTAAAGAAATGATTTTGTACTGATCAAGATTGACCTGAAAGGCTTGCCCGGCTTTCTCCAAACCATTTCGAACCGTTTGATCTGTCAAGCCGTCCAGCGTTTTTTTCCACTGAATCTGTTCTTCTGAAAGGGGGCGGTGGAAAAATTGAAAAACCGGTGTCGTTACTGTATAGAGTTTATCTTTACTGAGCTGCTGGGCACTGGTGAAAATGGTGTCACTTGGATGAACCTCGGCATAATGAAACGTTACAGCTTCATAACGCCCACTCTCGGATTCTTTATATTTCGCTTTTTGAGAGAGTTCTTGTTTATTTTGGCGCCAATTTTTTAAAGCCCCTGCCAATTTTCCATTTTTGTATAAAAGCGATACGTCCTGACGTAAGTAAGCAGGCTGGTCCAACGTAGAATCCACCCTCCAAGTGATGGTATAGGTGGAATCCCCGGTTCCCTTTGGTGTCAGATGGGTGGAAGCATGTTCAAAATGGAGCGAGGAATCGATGGGAAAAAAAATGATGGTTTCCTCTGTCCGTTTATGATTTGATAAATAAAGGATGACAAAAATGGTGGTTAAAACCAAAAAGACGGTATACTTCAATTGTACTTTCATTTTTCCCCTCCGTTTTCACGCGTGATGAATGGTTTAAAAACATTAAGCTGTTAAATCAATCAAAGGAGTCCACATTCTTGATATTTCATCATATGAATACAGTTGGACATGTATGAGGGGGATGGGGAAATTATCAAAAGAGGAAATGGGCGCTTGTTACAAAGGTGCTGATTCGATATACTTTCCTAAAGAAAAGAGTAAAGAGGTTTACTATGAAAACATATTATGATCTTCAACAATACTTAAAAAGATTTGGTACATTTATCTATATTGGCGATCGCTTAGCCGAGCTTGAACTGATGGAGGCCGAAATAAGGGAACTCCACCGTATGCAGATGATGGATACGAAAGATTATCAAATGGCGATTCTTTTAATCAGGCAGCAATCGTCTCTTGAAAGGGAAAAACAGAAAAAAAATTGATAAAAAAGGTGAGAATGATGGAAAAGTGGCTGATGGGTGTGGATTTAGGCGGTACAACTACCAAACTGGCTTTAATCAATTTGTACGGAGAAATCATTCATAAATGGGAAATCAGCACGGACATCTCCGAAAAGGGAAAATACATTACGATTAACATAGCCAAAGCAATTGATGCGAAGCTCGTGGAACTTAATGAACCGAAGAGTAAGATAGTTGGGATAGGAATGGGTGCTCCCGGTCCTGTGAAATTTGTTAACGGTTCCATATATGAAGCCGTCAATCTTGGCTGGAAGGACTATCCTTTAAAAGATTTATTGGAGGTGGAGACAGCTCTTCCAGCTGTGATCGATAATGATGCCAATATGGCAGCTTTGGGAGAAATGTGGAAAGGTGCCGGTAATGGAGCCAAAGACCTCGTTTGTGTCACTTTGGGAACGGGTGTAGGAGGCGGAATCATCCATAATGGCCAAATCGTCCATGGTACCAGTGGAGCTGCTGGGGAAGTAGGCCATATAACGGTCGTAACGGACGGAGGGGCACCATGCAATTGCGGCAAGACTGGTTGTTTGGAAACGGTTGCTTCGGCAACGGGAATCGTCCGTATGGCTTTAGAAGCCTTGAATGCCGCCGATGAAAAGTCATTGCTTCAGCAGAAAGTAGAAGAGGGGAATACGGTTACTTCCAAACTGTTATTCCAATGCGCCGAAGCAGGTGATCCCTTGTCCAAAGCTGTGGTGGATAAGGTAGGCAATTACTTGGGGCTGGCACTATCACATGTTGGGAATGTCATGAATCCAGATAAAATCGTCATTGGCGGCGGCGTTTCACAAGCGGGAGACATTTTGCTTGATACTGTCCGTTCTGCATTCGGAAAGTATGCATTCAAACGGGTTAGTAAATCAACGAAAATCAGCCTGGCCACTCTAGGCAATGATGCAGGGGTAATAGGTGCAGCCTGGCTCATTAAAAGCCAAATGAATACGTGATCCCATACTGCCCTCTGGCAATCTGGGGTTATAAGAAAAAAAGATGGAATCTTCAAAGATAGTTCCCCCTTTTTGAGGGGGGGGGGGAACCATGACCCATTATTGAGGCGCTCTGGATCGCAGATTCAGCGCTTCTTCGATGAGGAGGGACCAGGATTGAAAAGGGGCTTCAAAAAACAGGGGTATTCATTGTTTTGGGTCGTATTGATTTCACTTTGGCTTAAAACATATAGCGCCTATAAAACAAGTTTTGAGATAGATATTGATAATTGGATCCAGGAGTTCATACTATTCATCAATCCTGTCAGTTTCCTTTTACTTACACTTGGCGTGAATCTATTTTTAAAAGAAAATAGACGGACTGCATACTTATTGATCATGAGTTTTTTCATCACCTTCGTCCTCTTTGCCAATCTTGTTTTTTTTCGCTTTTTCAATGATTTTTTAACCATTCCCGTTCTTTTTCAAACGAGCAATATGAACGACCTTGGAAGCAGTGTACATGAATTGATCAATCCGAGTGATCTATTGTATTTTGCCGATATTCTGTGCTTGATGCTTCTGCTGAAATACAAACCAAAAGCATTCCATGAAAGTCATTACAATCCAAAGGATCGTAAATTCTATTTGTTAATGGCTTTAGGAGTGACATTTTTTAACTTAGCTTTAGCGGAAGCGGCTCGTCCTGAACTCCTGACAAGAACGTTTGACCGCGAAATCCTCGTTAAGAATATCGGTACGTACCATTATCACCTCTATGATGCAATATTACAGACGAAATCATCAGCTCAACGTGCACTTGCTGATGGCAGTGAATTGTCGGAAATTGAAAATTATGTCCGTGCCAATCAAAAAGAAGTTAATGATGAACTTTATGGTCTGGCAAAAGGCAAAAATGTGATTATTATATCATTGGAATCCACTCAAAGCTTTGTCATCAATAAAACTGTCAATGGGGAAGAAATCACTCCTTTTCTGAACCAATTCATTAAAGATAGCTATTATTTCAATAACTTTTATCACCAAACCGGCCAGGGGAAAACATCCGATTCAGAATTCATTATTGAGAATTCCCTCTATCCTTTAGGTAGAGGTGCAGTATTTTTCACTCATGCCCAAAATGAATACAAAGCCACACCTGAAATCTTAACGGAAAAAGGGTACTATACGGCTTCCTTGCATGCCAATAATAAAAGCTTTTGGAATCGTGATATAATGTACGATTCTCTTGGGTACCAACGGTTTTATGATAGTGATGAATACAAAGTGTCTGAAGGGAATTCCATCAATTGGGGTTTGAATGATAAATCGTTCTTCAAGCAATCAATTTCTCACTTGAAGAGGATGCCTGAGCCTTTTTATGCCAAGTTCATAACGTTAACCAATCATTTTCCATTCACTTTGAATGAAGAAGACCGGACATTGGAACCTTACGATTCGAATTCCAAAACATTGAATCAGTATTTTCCGACCGTACGTTATACCGACGAATCCTTGAAACAGTTTATCGGCGATTTGAAACGTAATGGATTATATGAGGATTCCATCATTGTTCTATATGGAGACCATTATGGAATTTCTGAAAATCACAACTCTGCCATGAGCCAGTTCCTTGGGAAGGAAATTACTCCTTTCGAATCGATCCAGCTTCAGCGTGTCCCGCTCATCATACATGTCCCCGGGCAGAAGGGAAAAACGATTTCCACCGTTTCCGGCCAAATTGATGTAAGGCCGACTCTCCTTCATTTATTGGGAATTGAAAATGATGATTATATTGAATTCGGCAAAGATCTATTTTCCGAAGAGAAATTAGAGTTCACCGTTCTTCGCGATAGCAGTTTCATCACGAAGGATTACCTCTATACGATGGATACCTGCTATGATAAAAACACCGGGGCGGCGACTGCAAAGGATTCATGTGAGAAGTATTTGGAAAAGGCAAAGCAGGAGCTTGATTACTCCGACAAAATCATTTACGGAGATTTGCTCCGATTTTATGAGCAGCCTTGAAAAAGGAAACCTGGCGCAATCCAGGTTTCCTTTTGATTCTTTATTGGAATTGAAGCAGGTATAGAAAAACAGTTGACCTCTCGTGATTCTTCCACTTATTCTGGCCAATTAGGACGTGTCACTACTTTTGAGGATCTTTTCTTTCCGTACATTGTGCTCAAACTTGTTGCCCAATTATGTTTCGGTGTTGATACTCACGATAATAAGTATCTCGTAATCACAGGTGTTTTATAAGGCATCTGCGGCTACAGCTTCCGGTTTCAACTCTTCCAATCAACTCTTCCACTATAGACCTTTAGGAAATTACTATCATACCTGGTATTACAAGCGTGCGGGCTAAAAAATCGTTTGGATGGATCAAATATCTAAAGCAATTATTTCAAGCCGATATCGCTGAATAGAATCTTGTTTTGAAAGTTTCTTTAGTCACCTCAAGTTTTAATACTAAACAAAAAAAGTGTTCTATCTAAAAGTTAAAACAAAGTTGATTGGAACGTAAGGTGCGAGACTCCTGCGGGAAAAACGTGTCCAGGGAGACCCCGCAGGCGCAAAGGCGCCGAGGGCGGACCGCCCGCGGAAAGCGAGTGCCTGAAGAGGAAATCGACGTTCAAATTGCACAAAACCTAAAAAAACTGTAGTTGATTTTCATCGAGTTTGTCTACTGAAACCTGGCGCAATCCAGGTTTTTTCGCTTTTTCAGGGAAATCAGTACCCCTTACAATTATGAAATAAGAGACTTCCTGAACATCTTTCTGTTTTTCCCTTCATAAAGATAAAACAATGAAAGGGGCGGAGGCTGAATGAAAGTTGTGAGCAGAAGCGGGGATGATTTGGCATATTATAGTCAATTGTTCCAAATTCCCCGGGTTTTGATTGAGGATGCCAATCCGGCCATTACTGGCGGAGTTTTGCCAAATGGCATCGAAGTACAGATACCTGGATACATTGTTCAGCAAGAGTCCCGGTTAGATATCGATTTTGCTGAAATCGCTTTACAATATCACCTGCCAATCGATGGGATAGTATTATTGAATCAAGATGGACAAAAGCCTTTTTCGGTACCCGTCCGGGTGATGAATCCCGTGATAGTCACCGACAAGCCCTACGAATATCAATCTCTTCTTGACGATCTTGATGTTCTATCTTGTCATTACCCCTTTATTAAGGTTGAATCGGTCGGAAAGAGTGTGCTGGGAAAAGAACTCCTTGAGGTAAGAATCGGTCAAGGTGAAAAGATCATACATTATAACGGTTCATTCCACGCTAATGAATGGATCACTACGGCTGTTTTGATGAAATGGCTGAATGATTTTCTGCTGGCAGTAACGAATGATCGTACACTTTGCGGAATGGACTGTATGCCGTACTACCGGGATATGTCCATTTCGATCGTTCCAATGGTGAATCCGGATGGAGTCGACCTTGTCCTAAAGGGGGAGGAGGCGGCAGAGGGGAAGGTTGATGTTTTAAAAATAAATAATGGCAATCCTGCCTTTTATGCTTGGAAAGCCAATATCCGCGGTGTAGACCTGAATAACCAATATCCTGCTAACTGGGAGGTTGAAAAGCGCAGAAAGATTCCAAAAGCCCCTGCCCCGAGGGATTTTCCAGGAGAAACCGCGTTATCAGAACCAGAAGCATTGGCCATGAAGGAGCTGGCAATAAGACGGAATTTTGAAAGAGTGCTTGCACTTCACACCCAGGGAAAAGAATTCTATTGGGGATATGAGGGACATGAACCTGAACAGGCAGCGAATGTTGCGAGGGAGTTTGAGGAGCGCAGCGGATATCGGGCCGTAAAATACGTTGACAGCCATGCTGGGTATAAAGATTGGTTCATTCAGGAATTCAAACGCGGTGGATTCACAATCGAACTGGGAAAGGGCATCAATCCGCTTCCGCTATCCCATTTGCCTGGTATATATGAAGATTCCGTCAAGATTTTGATGGCAGGCCTATATATGTGATGCATCCCCCTAATGAATATACTTCCAAAAAAATATAAGATCATTATCCGCCACATTTTCTCTTTTTTACTTTATAATGAAAGAGAGTAAGGACTCGATTGGTTAATCCTTACTCTCTTTCTAATGTCTCGCTCACATATGCCAGGCGTTTTAGTTTTGAAGTGGGAGGTGTGTGGAGATTAAAGTATCCAAAGCAGCACTTTGTATGCGGCTTTCCATTTGTAAGATGTTGTGTTTCGTCCCATTATTTATCTCCACTATCCTTCTTATCTCGGCTTGTGAGCCTTCCAAGGACCTTAGTAAACCCGTAAATGATACGGAAAAAGAACACTCCCAATCTAACCAGGAAACTTCAGTAAGCAATTTAAAGGTCCCGACCGCAGAAACGGAAAAAATCGAAGCCATTTTTGGATGGCTGGATTCAAAAACCATTTTATATTCTGTGAAGCGGGATGGTAATGAATTATCCCAGTTGATGGCATGGAATTTGGAAACGAATGAAACTTCCGTTTTCTATCAGCCGGCTTTTGCGTTTTCTGAAGTATCGATCAGTCCGTCTGGTACGCATATTTTGTTGTCGTCCTTTACCTCTTCGGATAAAGCATCAATCACAATACTCGATAAAACGGGGAATCCACTGTATTCCGTGGCAATCCCAGCCTATGAATTAGCTTATGAGTGGAATTCATTTAAAGATGGCCGGTTGTTTGTATCGAGCTTTTATGAAGATTGGACATATAGCAGTTATGTATTGAATCCAGATGAACAAACTATGGAAACCCTGGACTTTCCACAGCCCTTTGCTCAATGGGCAAGTGAAAATGACTTGATGTTTTTGGATTGGGACAAAGAAGAACCTGCTTTGACGGCTCCCCTAGAAAGAAAAGCGCTGCATGGGGATGGGGCAGACAGCCTTATGCTCGATGTCATTCACTTTAAAAAAGTGAAGCAAGCGCTGATGACGATTCAAGTGGAGACAGAAAAACAAGATCGGGGTACATATGCATTTTATGATCCAACAAACAAGCCGATCCACTCTTTTTCCGTGCCACTATTGAAAAGCTTTTCAGATTGGGTCATTCCATCCTATGATTTCATTGAAAAAAACAAGGAATTCATAACGTTTATTCCTAATGAATCAAAAGATGCGGACCAATATGAGGGAAGGTTTACCTTAACTAAATTTAATTGGGAAAAAGGCACACAAGAAGAATTGATGAAGGACATGGAAAATGAACCATTAAGCTGTTCGCTTGATGGCAACTTCTGCTTATATGGATATCAATTTGAGAAAATCATTGATATGAAAACCCATCAAATACAAAGATTGTTCAAACAAACATGATAACCTAAAACAAAAGCTCGCCGGATGGCGAGCTTTTTTCTTCAATGGGCAACAGGAAAACCGCTGTTGATGATAGTCATGACAGTGAACCAGCCAAACACGACTGCACTGCCGGCTGCAAAAATGAATCCTAAGAAGTTTCTCTTTTTTAATGAGGTAAACACAGCTGCTACTCCTAATATAGCCACAAGTCCGAAAACAACCATTAATATCATGTCAAAACCCCCTTTTTTCGTAATGAATACCTAATCCCTAATAATATACCCAGAGAATAAAGCAACTACCAAAAATATGTAGAAAAGATTGCATTTGTTAATATCTTAATATTTTTTCAATTATTTGTCGAGGCTTAATAGGTGACACTTCTATGACATGAGTAAACTGGATTAACATTAGCAGCTTAATTAGTGTAAGATAAAGATAGAAAATCATAATGGAGTTGATGGAAATGAAATGGACACAAATTCCTCTAGGCCCGTTGCAAACGAATTGTTATGTAGTTTCCGATGGACAGGATTGCATCATTTTCGATCCGGGTGAAGAGCCACAGAAAATCATACAGTACATACAAACAAAAAATTTAAAGCCTTTAGCGATTTTATTGACACATGCACATTTTGATCATATCGGTGCTCTGGATGCTATTCGGGATCATTATGGAATCCCTGCATATATTCATGAAAAAGAGGCCAAGTGGCTACTTGATCCCGCATTGAATGGTTCTCAAAACTGGTTCCCTGAAAATCCAATGCGAATGAAGCCTGCCGATCATATCTTGGCAAATGAGCAAGAGCTTACGATTGGAGGATTCACTTTCGAAGTATTCGAAACCCCTGGACACTCACCAGGGAGCGTTTCGTATTATGTGAAGGACGAACGTCTCCTCTTTTCTGGGGACGTCTTGTTCCAAGGAAGCGTTGGCAGAACCGATTTAATAGGCGGAAGCGAGTCAGTGCTCTTAAATAGCATTGAAACGAAGCTGCTGACACTTTCTGATGATGCTATCGTTTTTCCAGGTCATGGCCCTGTCACGACGATTCTGGATGAAAAGAATACCAATCCCTTTTTGAGATAATTACTTATACAGGTGCCGCTATGGCACCTGTTTTTTTAAGTTCTTAATTATGTGAAAATATTGAAATGGGTCAATTCCGGAACTATACTGAATATAAAAAAACAGGGTCTGCCCCAAAGTGCATTTTTGAACCTCCTATGAAATTCATTTAGTGGATGCACTGTTATAACTGCGAGATGAAAATTGAACATTTTGTGAACTTTAAATTTGTGTTCATGTATAAATGTCGTTAAAAAAACTTATTTACTATGTTAGGTGGAAAATCATGGAGACGGAGGCTGTTGTGTTGAAAAATCATTTAAAGGAATTGATTGCAGGAAGCCCGCAAAAAAGAATCTCCTATAATGACTATATGGATGCTGTTTTATATACGCCAAAAATAGGCTACTATGCACGCGCAAAAGAGAAGATTGGCCCAAGAGGGGATTTTTATACGTCCGGCAATGTTGGGGATGCATTTGGGAGATCACTGGCGAGATGGTTCGTATATTTGATAAAAAGATGCGGAGTTTCACCAAGAATCATCGAGGTCGGCGCAGGGGACGGTAAACTGGCGTATGACATCCTCGTTTACATAAAAGAAACGGAACCGCAGATATGGGACTCTTTAACTTATGTTCTTGTGGATGGCAGTCCATTTCATAGAAAGATTCAGCACGAACGTTTAGGGATATTCAAACAGGCAGTTTCTGCTGCCAGTTTAGAAAAATGGACGAATGTAAATGGAATCGTCTTTTCAAACGAACTTTTCGACGCGTTGCCTGTGTATGTCATTGAAAAGTATAAGGGAGCCTTGGTAGAGGTATTCATCACTGAAAAGGAAGGAGATTTGGTAGAAGAGAGAGAACCTTTGGACAACCCTGACATTCTTTCTTACCTTACTGAACGAAAAATCACCTTAAATGAAAAACAACGATACGAAGTTCCGCTAAACATGATCCGTGAATATGAGAAGATCGTTTCCTGTATCGAATCGGGTATTCTCCTTACAATTGATTATGGCTATACCGATAGGGAATGGAAGGAGCCTGCTCATCTTCAAGGGAGCTTGAGGGGCTATTATCGGCATCAAATGATTAAAGATGCACTTATGTATCCTGGTGATATGGATCTGACGACACATATCCATTTTGACACATTAATCGAGATTGGAAAAAGAAAGGATCTTTCCAATCGAGGGCTTTTTCTTCAAAATGAATTCTTGCTTAAAGCAGGGATACTAGAGGAATTGAAGGACCATCAAGGAACTGATCCATTCTCGAAAACGGCAAAGCGTAATCGGGCAATCCGGGGGCTGATCGTTCCTGGGGGATTTAGTGAACATTTCAAAGTGTTGCTTCAATCGAAGAATTTAGCAGATGATGTAAGGATCTTTCCTGAATGGTGACAAGTAAAAACCCATGAATCCAAATTCATGGGTTATGTAATATTGCTTGTTCTTAATGAGCAGCACCCGGAGTCATCATAAATACGCTCCAGTAGGAAAATCCTGCAAAGAAAACGGTAAGATAGGCGCCGAAAACATAGATATACATGCGCTCGGATAATTTCAAATAACTTAAAAGTACAAAAAAGATCGTTTGTGCAAAGAAAAGCAAAGACGTTTGATGCATATGGCCAAGATAAAAGAAAATGGCCATAATTCCTGTCCAAAATCCACATACTCTGAACATGCGTTCCATCCGAATCCCTCCTTATGTCTAGTCGTGTACATTCTAAATAATTATAAATGAAATTGTAAGGTAATGTAAAGGATGCCTTTTGTTTCTATGTGAGAACCGAAGCCTGGTATGAGCATGCTGCACAATTGGACATCATATTTTCTATTTCCACAATAGTGACATTCTCAAACAAGGCTTCGAACATACCTTTTAAAAAAGAATTATGCATGGAGCAGATTGTTCCTGGCTCGACTTCAGTAACTTCCTTAAACGGGCAATTGAAGATACGGAAGGATATTTTATTTTCTTCTTCGCTTGCTTGTATTTCAGGAGATAACCCTGCAATGGTAGCCACATTTTTAAGCATGTTGACTTTTTCCGCAAAAGCAAGCCGATCGATCGATGTCGAGTTCAGGGCAAGTTGCTGATTGATCAATTCCTCCCCGAATACTTTTCCCGTTTCATAAAGAGCCTGTTTTCCTTGTTCCCCTAATGTCATCATCGACTGGACGTCAATCTTTGCAAGCAGCTGATAGTTCCTATATGGAAAATGAAGCTGTATGACTTTGTCAGATAATCGATAAAGTCTGCTTGGGCGGCCGCCTTTCCCGGTCTTTCGGGAAATCGAGGTCAACATATCGATATCCTCAAGTTTTGACAAATGTAGACGGGCAACATTTGGATGGATGTTGAAAGAATCGGCGATTTCCTGTACCGATACATCACCATGGTTGTTCACTATATGCTGATATATATAATATCTGGTGGGATCAGCTAACACGTTTGTTATTTTTAACGTTTGTTCCATTACACCCTCCTGCTATTCCATAGTTTACCTATGTCCATTATAATGCAGGCAGAAAAAAATGGAATAAGGGAAAGGGCAAACACTCTTTAGTTTAAAAAACGTTCACATTTAAAACGGTTTTATAAAGCAAATATGTATACATTTATTATACAAACATTGTACAATAATTGTATAGACTATAAATGTATACAAAATGTGAACGGGGAGTGATTAGTATGGCACAGTTAACTTTCTTTTCGTATCCAAGCTGTACATCTTGCCGCAAAACAAAAAAATGGTTAAGCGCCAATCAAGTTTCCTTCGATGAGCGACATTTATTCAGAGAGACACCAACTGTAGCAGAGTTAAAAAGAATTCTTGAATTGACATCGGAGGGACTTGATGAAGTCTTGGCGACAAGAAGTGAAGCTTACAAAGACTTACAAGTTAATATTGACGAAATGGTGCTTTCTGATGTCATCCAATTATTAACAAAAGAACCGAAGTTATTAAGAAGGCCCATTCTCATAGACGGGGAAAAACTGGTGATTGGCCATAATGTAGATGCATTAAGAAATTTGGTTTCCCGGAGACTTGATTTGAAAATAAGCATGTGAGATGATTCTCGAAGTTTTTCGGGAATTTTTTTTATTCTGAAGCAGGAATTTGTCGTGGATTGTCGAATCAATAAAACAAGAAACATAGGAGGTGATGAATGAATTGATATCGATTGAAAAGACCGCAGAAAAAATACTAACCCGTGCCATCGTGGAATCGGCATCGGATATCCACATTTTTTTTCGCGGCGAGGGGCCTCACATCCAATTCAGAATAGACAATAAGCTTGTTCCCCAGGAAACATTATCATTCTTTGAAGCTGAAAGGCTGATCGCTCATTTGAAGTTCCTTGCCTCGATGGATATAGGGGAGAAAAGGAGGCCCCAGAGTGGTGCCATCACCATTAATTTGGCTAACCAGGTGGTCGGACTCCGCCTTTCCACTTTACCCACTGCCCATCTCGAAAGTTTGGTCATACGCTTAATACCCCAACAGAATATCCTTCCTCTAGAACAGTTATCCTTATTTCCAAACACCGTTCAAAAATTGATTGCACTCCTGAAGCATTCCCATGGCATGCTCATATTTACCGGCCCGACCGGCAGTGGGAAAACCACGACACTATATTCCCTGCTTCACCACGCCCATGAGATGATCAATCGAAATATCATTACACTTGAAGATCCCATTGAAAATGTATCCGAAAAGGTATTGCAAGTCCAAATCAATGAAAAGGCGGGCATTACGTATTCAGTCGGCCTAAAAGCTGTTCTGAGGCATGACCCGGACGTGATCATGGTTGGGGAAGTCCGGGATGCAGAAACTGCCAAAATCGCAGTCCGTGCCGCATTAACCGGTCATTTGATACTAACGACCATGCATACGAGGGACGCCCCGGGCGCCATCTCCAGATTACTGGAATTTGGTGTCAGCTTACTTGAGGTTGAACAGACTTTGATTGGCGTGACAGCGCAGCGGCTGGTTGAATTGCGATGTCTTCCGTGTAAAGAGGACTGTGCTTTAGCTTGCAAAATGACTGCAAGGAATAAAAGGGCAAGTGTATATGAATTGCTATATGGAAAAAGTCTGGCTGAAGTTCTCCGGATAATGGGAGATGAAAAAGAAATGGCAACGGTCAGCTACCGCCAATTAAAGGATGAAATCGGAAAAGCGGTTGCGATGGGCTATGTGGGATCTCAGGAATATGAACGGCTGGTCTACCATGAAACCAAAAAGTAAATGGAAGGTAAAAGAGCAGGCGGTCTTTATTTCGAAGCTAGGTGAATTATTGAATCATGGTTATCCTTTGGCGGAAGCCTTACATTTTCTTGAGTTTCAGGAATCAAAGAAGAAAGCGGAAGACTTCACTCAGGCTATAGCCGATTTAAGGAACGGCTACCCGTTGCACATGGTGCTGACCCATCTTAATTTTCATCCGCAGCTTGTAAGTTATATATTTTATGGAGAACAATATGGCGACCTGGAACGGGCGTTGAAAGAAGGAGGGCGATATTGGAAGAAAAGAATCGAGGATATGGATAAAGTAAAAAAGTTAATGGTGTATCCCGTATTCTTAGTCTTTTTTGTAAGCATCGTTTTTTATATTCTTCAGAGTGTTCTCCTTCCCCAATTCCAGACCATCTATTTCACGATGGATGTCGATCAGCATATTCTCTTAAGATTAATGTCAGCCTCCACGTTAATTCTTCCAGCACTACCCTTCTTATTACTCGGATTGCTCCTATTCTTGTATGCACTCAAACGATTTTGGTTCAATGGATTATGCCCATTAAGGCAGCGAAGGATTTTGATGGGAATTCCGATATTCGGGACGTTCATCAAATTATACGAAACATATTTTTTTGCAAGCCAATTCAGTGGCTTGCTTTCCGGAGGACTATCGATTAACGATAGCATCAAATTATTCTCGATAAATCAACAGCAGCCTTTTTACCAAAAACTTTGCAATATCATCAAGGATGATCTGATCGAGGGCAGATCACTTGAAATGATTTTTCGGGAGCTCCCATATTTTGATGGGAATTTACCGGTGGTCGCTGCAAATGGTCAAAAATACGGCAGACTTGATGCCGAGTTACTTCATTACAGTCGTTTTATACTGGAGAAAATTGAAGAGAGAATGAATGCAATCTTGAAAATCATTCAGCCTCTAATGTTTTCACTGATAGGTCTTTTGATCGTGTCCATTTATTTGGCGGTTTTGCTGCCGATGTTCTCACTGCTCGAAGGTTTATAGGATTTCATTTTTGTATTCCGGAGGTGAAAATGCCCGAAGGTCATCTGGTATTCAGATGCTTTTAGGAGCATGATGATATGTTGAAGAAAGTGATGAATGAACGTGGTTTTACCCTAATAGAAATGCTTATTGTTTTACTGGTGATATCCATCCTTTTGATTATAACAATCCCCAATATCACGAAAAACCAATCCACAATCCAGTCTAAAGGATGTGAAGCTTTCGTTAAGATGGCCCAAGCACAGGTGCAGGCTTATGAAATCGATAATGCTAAACTGCCCGGAAGTATCGGTGAATTGGAAAGTCAAGGCTATCTCAAACAGACATCCTGCCCTAATGGGGATGAAATTAGTTTGGATAGTAAAGGAATGATAACGGTCGTTGAGTAGGAGAGAAGTGAATATACGGAATTCCGATGGTGGGTATACACTATCTGAAACCCTTATTGTCCTCGCTATTTTTGTACTCCTAATTTCCATTGGTCCTAATCTATATCCCAGCTTCACTAAAGGAATGGAAAATAGGCTTTTTCTTTCACAATTTCATGAAGATCTTTTCTATGCTCAACAGTATGCCATCAGTCATAAGAGCTTGATTTACCTCCATATTGATAATACCGAAAAGATTTATACCGTTTCGTCTTATAAGGAGGGGATCGTTTTAGAGAGAAGTATACCAGAGGATATCCAGTTTTTAAGCGGCACTTTGGGGTTCAGCTTTCATTTTAATCAATATGGAAATGCATCCAAAGCCGGAACGATTATGATTGATACCTCAAAGGGAAAGTACAAGCTGGTCCTCAATATCGGTAAAGGGAGGTTCCGGATTGAGAAATTGTAAAGGGTACGTCTACCTTGAGCTGATGGCCGCATTTTCTATTTGTATATTACTGGCCCTTGCCATTTTACCAATTCTTGAAGAGGTATTGACGCAGCGGAAAGATATTCCCGTAAGGACCGAAGCCCACCATTTATTATATGAAAGATTGACGGCGTTCATGGATGGGGAGATTCAAGCAGTTGGTCAGGAGATCATTTACAAAAAAAGAAGCTTTGAATTGTTTTGGAAGGACCATGGGGATTTCCCGGGAATGATTAAAGGGTGTGTACGCTATGAACATGAAACGGGTAATTGGGAATCCATTTGTGATGCTGCGAAAAAATGATGGCTTTACGATGATCGAATTGCTTTTTTCTTTATTGATTTTAATGACGACGTCGCTTTTCGTTCTGCAGCTCTTCTCGATCATTCACACCCAGATGAGGTCCGTTGATAAATTGCATCCTAAGGAGTGGGAGGTCTTTACCATGCAAGTGAAGCAGGAGGTCCGGAGTTCCAAAGCACAAGATGTAATGGGAAATAAATTATATTTGCTTTCAGGTGAACAATTAGCATCGCTGGAACAATATGAAGATAAGGTCCGAAGACGAGTGGATGGTATGGGGCATGAGGTCATCTTGCAGAACATTTCGGAATTCCAGGTCAATAAGGATGGCAGTGTCATTGTTATAAATATAACGGATAAAGCAGGGACTACTTTCAGTCGAAGATTTCATCCTTTCTTTAGGAATGATACGAAAATTGATGAATAATCAAAAAGGAGTCGTTTTCCCGATGGTCATGATTGTGGCGAGTGTTTTCATCATGTTCACGATACTAATGATCGACCAGTTTATCATTGATAAAAAGTTTTATAAAGAAGTGGAAGAGTCGCTTGTGGCCGACCATCTTGTCCATCTAGCCATCAAGGATGTGACGGCAGAGTGGGGCGAAGAGATTCCGAAAATCATCCAGGGGGAAATATCATATCCCAATGGTGTGGTGCGATATTCCTTAATGAAGCAAGAAGGTCCTTACGTCTATATCGAGTTTTCTTCCAAAACTAAAAATGATCGAGAGGGCAGGGTCATCATTCAATACGATAAAGAAGCGGGGGAAGTGAAAGAATGGTTGGAGAGGCAAGCTGTGTAATAGTAAAATCAACACCATTTTATTAGGGAACGCGAGAGGTTTACGGTGAAGGGAGCAAGGAAAGGAATAAAAAAAGCGTAAACCGGACATACTTTGCGTAGGGTGATGATTTTATATGTCTACAAACGCTTATATTAAATATCTGACGCAGCAGCTTGTCGAGTATTTCAATCTGACGAAAAAAGAACGAAAAGAAAAACGCCTTCACAGAAAAGAGGATAAAAACCAGGGTATGTCACATTGGTTTGGCATTGTCCCTTTTGCTTTGTCGATGTTTATAAGGAAAACGATCAAAAAGTAAAACAGATGTCCTGAACTTGGGACATCTGTTTTTTTGTTCTTTCCTTATCCCAAAGCCCTATCTGAAAGGTAAAATAATCCTCCGTTGATGATGGAAATTCTGATGTTGGGTTCATATTGTGCTTTTAGTGCTTCTTTTTCGGTATAATAGCTCTCACTTTTTTCGTCCATATCCTTGTAAAAATGCTCCAATAAATTCAAGTCATTCTGCCAGCGCAGCATTGCTTCCTCCGCCCAGGAATGGTCATCATCCTCGAAACTGGTTCTGATGTATGTATCAAGTCTTGCCAATCCACTCTTGGGCATGATCAGAGGTGAAAGCGTAAAGGAGTAATCCGGTATTTTCGGGGTGACGTTAATCGGTAAAACCCGATGGTGAAACCCTTCCATTATTTCACCCGAGATTAAATTCAGTCCGATTGACATGAAAGTATCTTTTTTGCGGTCGCATTGATAGGATATTTTCACATTCAGGGTCAGCCAAGGAAACAAAGGATTATTTCTGCCTTTTGATGGAGGCGTATTCTCAAAAAGTCTAGTATACCCTGCCAGCTTTTTGGTTGATTGAATAATCTGGTGAAGACGAGGGGAGCCGAAATGAATCATTTCTCCCTTTAAATCGGATGGAGCTTGTTCTGGATCGGTAATGAAAGTGATTTGTGCCGGGTTCGGAACACCTCCTGTTTTTTCTAGATAATGCCAATAAAAGGGTCTGTTCATTAATTCTTTATCCATCTCAATCGTCAATTGCACTGTAAGGTGGGTTGGTGCATTATCCAGTATTTCACAATCATTGGCTTTAAAGAAAGTGATTAAAAAATCATGAATTTCCCGTTGCTGCATGAACCTCACCTTCCTTCATTGATTGAGCGAATTGGATCAACGATGAAAAATTATCCATCTTGACTTTCATTTCACCTTCGGTTTTGGACTCGCCGACCACATCAATTAAATATTCTTCAATGTTGTTAATATCCAGTTTGGTTAAAATATCATCCAATTCACCGATTACTTTTTCAAATAAATTTATTTTTTCGTATAGTAACTTCAGTATATGTTCTTCAACTGTATTTTTCGTGGCAAAGTTATAAATCATCACATCTTCTTCCTGACCAAGGCGGTGAATCCTTCCAATTCTCTGTTCAAGCCTCATTGGGTTCCAGGGCAGGTCAAAATTAATCAAGTGATGGCAAAACTGAAGGTTTATCCCTTCCCCGCCAGCTTCTGTTGCGATTAATACCTGAATGTTCTTTTGGAATAATTCACGCATCCAGTCTTTCTTTCCGCGCTTAAAACCGCCTCGGAAAGGAACAGAAGAAATTCCATTCTGCTGTAGGTACCATTGGAGATATAGTTGAGTCGCCCTATATTCCGTAAAGATAATCACTTTGTCATCTATTTTCTTGATCAGTTCCAAAGCTTTTTCAGCCTTTGAGTTCTGGACCGTTTCATTCACTTTAGTAAATAAATCATCAAGCTTTGCCAAAAAATCAGGGGAAGGCTGATCGTATTTATCCCTCATATTCTTTAATGTATAAAAGACAGCCTCTCTGCTGCTGCATGCTTCCCTTTGGAGAGTGAGAGCCGAAAAGGCGCTTCCTTTTGATCCATCCGAAATTGGCTTGAATTTGGAAACAGCATCATACAATGCTTGTTCCGTTGGAGAAAATTCAATGGTGATGGTTTCCACATGCCGTTTTGTCCATTCAATGCCAGTATCGGCCCGCCGGTTTCGAATCATGACAGTATTGACCAGTTCCTTTAGGTGTTCATCTTCAGTTATGTTCCGGCCTTTCCCTTTATACTTTTCCGAAAAGAGCGAAGCATTTCCCAAGTGGCCCGGTTTCAATAACGAAACGAGGTGGAATATCTCCTCGACTTTATTTTGAATCGGAGTGGCTGTCAGGAGTAAACAAAATTTCTTTTTCAGATTTTGGACGAATTCATAGTTCTTCGTCTTATTATTTTTAAGTTTATGAGCTTCATCAATAATGATGAAGTCATATTCCTGAGTAAAGATGATATCTCGATGTGGAGCGCGTTTCGCTGTATCAATGGATGAAATGACCACATCACAGGAGTCCCAGACATAACTTTTTCTCTGAACGACTGCCGGAATATGAAACTTGGTATTCAATTCAAATGCCCATTGTGTGACAAGGGAAGCCGGAACAAGGATCAATACTTTTTTTACAAGGCCCCTAATCATATACTCTTTTAGGATCAAGCCTGCTTCAATTGTTTTTCCCAGCCCTACCTCATCAGCCAAAATGGCTTTTCCATTCATCTTTTCCACTACTTGCTTCGCCGCTTCCAATTGATGGGGAAGCGGGGTTAGCTGAGGAAGATGCTTTGGGGCCTGTAAACCTTCGAAATCAGGGATGATAAGGTTTTCCTCCATTTGAACCGCCAACTTATAAAGCTCCCAATTTCCCCATGGACCGTCATTTTCCATCTTTTGCAGAAACTCGTCATTCCATTCAGAATTGAAGGATATATTGATTTTCATAGAAATAACTCCCTCTTAAATCATAATTTCCTTAATATAAGGTCAAAACCCGAACATTTCATATGTGAAGTAAGAAAAATATTTCTTTTTCAAAAAATATTGCAGAGATAAGTTTCTTAGGGTAGGATATAAGTATATTTAGAAAATTCCAATTTCCAAACGCTACAAAGAATGTTTGTACATCGATTTTGCAGTTCGCGTTTTCTTAGTATGGGCTATAGGCTCCTAATTTATCCAAGATTACTGAAGGAGATCAGTCAAACGGTTTCTGAAGTTTTAGGAGAATTGGCAGAGAATGCATCCCATTTATGCTAAAAGGTTTTACCGATGCTTGGAACTTATTCGTTTCCTTTCAATGGTAGACCATTTATATGCGGGTGAAGATAAGGGGAGAGACTACGGATGTAGCGCCGAAGGAGCAAACTTAGCAGTGAATCTCTCAGGCAAAAGAACTCTTATTGGACGCAACTCTGGAGAGCGCCGCCCGTTATGGGACGGCCACCAAAGGGGAAAACCTATTACATAGGTAAACTTTCAGGTTTCAGGACAGAGAAAAAGCTCAAACGGGCTTTCTCTGTCCTTTTTTGTGCTTTTTTCACATCATGAATCAGGATGTATCTGATGCGTAATGACAAGAAGCTTTTGATAATGAAGCCAATTAATTTTTAAAAAAATCTGAAGGGGGTCATGTTTTGACCAATTTAAACAGAACACCACTATTTGAGGTTTATCGTGAATATGGAGGTAAAACGATTGATTTTGGCGGCTGGGAACTTCCTGTCCAATTTTCGGGTATAAAGGATGAACATGAAGCCGTACGGACAAAAGCGGGGTTATTTGATGTTTCCCATATGGGGGAAGTCGATGTTAAGGGGCCTGGGAGCCTTTCCTTTTTACAGAAGATGCTGACAAATGATATATCAAAGCTGCAACAGGGCGGGGCCCAATATACCGCCATGTGTTATGAAAACGGAGGCACGGTTGATGATCTTATCGTGTATAAAAGGGCTGAGGACGACTATCTGCTCGTGGTCAATGCAGCGAATACAGAAAAAGATTTCAATTGGCTTCAAGCGAATTTAACGGAAGATGCCCAAATTACGAATGTATCAAGTGACTATACACAGCTGGCACTTCAAGGACCAGCTGCAGAGAAGATATTACAAAAACTATCCGGAAGTACTGACTTAAGTGAAATTGGATTTTTCAGGTTCAAGGATAATGTCATGATTAACGGTATCTCCACGCTGGTATCCCGTACTGGATACACTGGTGAAGATGGTTTTGAAATATATAGCGACAGTAAAAATGGCCCTGCCCTTTGGAAGGCGATTATGGATGCCGGTAAGGAAGAGGGGGTTCAGCCAATTGGTTTAGGCGCTCGTGATACCCTGCGTTTTGAAGCGAAACTGCCGCTGTATGGGCAGGAGCTTTCGGCGGACATCACCCCGATAGAAGCCGGGATTGGTTTTGCAGTAAAAGTGGATAAGGAAGTTGATTTTTTCGGGAAAGCCGTTCTTGCTGAGCAAAAGGAGAAAGGGGCTCCCCGGAAGCTTGTGGGAATTGAAATGATTGACCGTGGCATTCCACGTCATGGGTATAAGGTCTACAGCGGTGATGAAGTCATTGGCGAGGTCACGACTGGTACCCAATCGCCAACATTGAAGAAAAACGTTGGATTGGTACTTATCGATAAGGAATTTTCGGTGCTGGATGCGGAAGTCGAAGTGGAAATCCGTTCCAAACGTTTGAAAGCCGTTATAATACAAACACCTTTTTATAAAAAACCACGTAAATAGAGGGGAATGGTCATTAGATGAAACATCGTTATTTACCCATGACAGAGCAAGATAAACAAGAAATGCTGGAAGCGATAGGGGTATCCGCTGCTGAAGAACTTTTCAATGATATCCCTGAAAGCGTTCGTTTTCAAGGAGAATACGATATCAAGCCTGCTAAATCGGAACCTGCATTAATGAAAGAATTATCAAGGCTTGCTGCAAAGAATGCGGACCTTAAAAATTATGCTTCCTTCCTTGGTGCGGGTGTCTATGACCATTATGCGCCGGTCATCGTCGATCATGTTCTTTCCCGTTCTGAGTTTTATACGGCGTATACACCGTATCAGCCTGAAATTTCACAGGGCGAGCTTCAAGCAATCTTTGAATATCAAACGATGATATGTGAATTGACGGGTATGGATGTGGCTAACTCCTCCATGTATGACGGCGGGACGGCGCTGGCTGAAGCAGCGATGCTTGCTTCAGGACAGACAAGGCGGAAGAAGATTCTCATTTCAGGAACCGTTCATCCTGAATCAAGAGAAGTTGTGAAGACATATGCAAAAGGGCAACGCGTGGAAGTGATCGAAATTCCTCATAAAGACGGTGTGACGGACTTAGCTGCTTTAAGGGAATTGGCGAATGATGACATTGCAGGAGTGATCGTGCAATACCCGAACTTTTTTGGCCGGATCGAGCCATTGAAAGAAATGGAAGAAATCATTCATGACGTCAAGTCCATGTTTATCGTTTCCAGTAATCCGCTTGCATTGGGAGCTTTGACATCCCCTGGTGCACTCGGTGCAGATATCGTAACGGGGGATGCTCAGCCATTCGGCATTCCAGCGGCATTCGGTGGCCCTCATTGTGGATATTTTGCGGTTACTAATAAACTTGTACGGAAAGTTCCGGGCAGACTCGTCGGTCAAACGGTCGATGAGAATGGAAAAAGAGGGTTTGTCCTGACGCTTCAAGCTCGTGAACAGCACATTCGCCGTGACAAAGCCACATCCAACATTTGTTCCAATCAAGCTTTGAATGCCTTGGCCGCTTCTGTTGCAATGACCGCGCTTGGGAAAAAGGGTGTCAAAGAAATGGCCGTGCAAAATATTCAAAAAGCACATTATGCAAAAAAAGCAATTATGGCAAAAGGGGTGGAAGTGATATTCGACGGTCCTTCGTTTAATGAATTTGTCATTAAACTGCCTGCTCCGTTTTCAGAGGTCAATAAAAACCTTTTTGAAAAAGGGATGATCGGCGGCTTCGATTTAGGGACGGTTTATCCTGAATTGAAAGACCATATGCTGGTTGCGGTAACTGAACTAAGAACAAAAGAAGAAATTGATGCACTTGCGCAGGAATTGGGGGATCAACATGAATAATCAAGATCAATCACTCATTTTTGAAATCAGTACTTCCGGCCGGATCGGGTACAGTCTGCCAGAAATGGATGTTGCAACTATTCCGCTCGAAGAAATTCTTCCTGCCGACTACATCCGTGAAGAAGAGGCAAAGCTTCCTGAGGTGTCCGAACTGGATATCATGCGTCACTATACTGCACTTTCCAAACGGAATCATGGGGTGGATTCGGGTTTTTATCCGCTGGGTTCATGCACGATGAAATATAATCCGAAAATAAATGAAAATGTGGCACGTTTCAACGGTTTTGCCCATATCCATCCATATCAAGATCCCGCTACTGTACAAGGAGCATTGGGACTATTATTTGATTTGCAGGAACACTTAACGGAAATCACCGGGATGGACCAAGTGACATTACAGCCTGCAGCAGGTGCCCACGGTGAATGGACAGGATTGATGATGATTCGCGCTTTTCACGAAGCGAATGGCGATACAGAACGGACGAAAGTGATTGTACCTGATTCGGCCCATGGTACGAATCCTGCCTCTGCCACTGTTGCCGGACTAGAAACGATTACGGTGAAGTCCGATGAAAATGGGTTAGTCGACCTTGAAGATTTAAAACGTGTTGTCGGACCTGATACGGCGGCCTTGATGCTGACGAACCCCAATACATTGGGATTGTTTGAAGAAAATATTTTGGAAATGGCACAACTTGTCCATGATGCAGGTGGGAAGCTTTATTATGATGGAGCGAATCTGAATGCAGTCCTATCAAAAGCACGACCGGGTGACATGGGCTTTGATGTGGTTCATTTAAATCTCCATAAAACATTCACAGGCCCGCATGGAGGCGGCGGCCCGGGTTCTGGTCCTGTAGGTGTGAAGTCCGACTTGATTCCTTACTTGCCTAAACCTCTTATAGTCAAGCAAGGCGAGCAATTCGTCCTTGATTATGATCGTCCGCAATCCATTGGCAGGGTAAAACCTTATTATGGTAATTTCGGAATAAACGTGAGGGCATATACGTACATCCGTTCAATGGGTCCTGATGGCCTTAAAGCCGTCACAGAGAACGCGGTCATCAATGCCAATTATATGATGCGCAAGTTGGAACCTTATTTTGACTTACCATATAATCGTCATTGTAAGCATGAATTCGTATTAAGCGGACGCCGGCAAAAGAAATTGGGGGTAAGGACGCTCGATATAGCTAAAAGATTGCTGGATTTCGGGTATCATCCTCCAACCATTTACTTCCCGTTGAACGTGGAAGAAGGAATGATGATAGAACCGACTGAAACCGAGTCAAAAGAAACGCTGGATGCGTTCATCGACGCGATGATCCAGATTGCCAAGGAAGCGGAAGAAACCCCGGAAATCGTTCAGGAAGCTCCGCATACAACCGTAATAAAGCGGCTTGATGAAACACTTGCTGCAAGAAAACCCATTTTGCGTTATCAAGCCTAGATTAGTAGCTTACACGAAAAAAATCCCTGCCTTCCGGCGGGGATTTTTCATGTTTATGTAAGATTCCATTAAAGTCCAACTGTTGACTTTCTTTTACTTGAGCTATGGAATTAAAAAGAGCCCATGCCGAGATGGGTCTTATTTCTTTGCTTTGATTTTCCCGGTCCACATCTTGAAACCGCCCTTTAAGTGAAAAAGTTCCCTGTAGCCCTTTTTGTATAGCATGGCTGCAGCTCTGCCGCTGATGATTTCGCTTTGAGCGTACAAATATACAGGCTTGTCCGGCCTAATTTCGACCAAGCGGGTTTTCATTTGAGTCATAGGGATGTTTCTTGCGCCTAAGATATGACCATTTTCGAAATCATTCGGTTCCCGCACATCAATTAGCTGCACTTTTCTGTAGTTGGCGATAAATTCGTCCTGTGTTAGTGTTTTAACGATTTTACGCTGGCGGTACCAATTAAAAAGTGAATACGCAATAACCACTCCGAGGATGATGAGCAGAGTATATAATATTTCCAAACATAAAAACTCCCTTCTACCTTAACGAATACAGACAATCTTTATTATATAATTGCTTTACCCAATAATCAAAAAGAATTTTCATCAAATTCTTCATGACTTGATAGCACTTTCTTTTTTAGAGTGTTAAAGTCTGTTAAACTACTACATGTGAGTTTTTTGTGGGGGATTGAAAAACGTCTATCGAAACGAGGGGTAAGGATGACTAAAGAAAAATGGGGTTTTATAGATTCGGGGTATTGTTCACCGGCTTTTAATATGGCGCTGGACGAAGCCCTGTTAAACTGGCAAAGCAAAGGGGAAATTCCGCCGATCATACGCTTTTACGGCTGGGATCCAGCGACATTGTCGATCGGTTATTTTCAAAAGGCAGAAGCGGAGATTGATCTGGAAGAGGTCAAAAGGCAGGGCCTTGGTTTTGTTCGCAGGCCGACAGGAGGACGAGCGGTACTGCACGAACATGAATTGACTTATAGTGTAATCGTTCCAGAATCCTATCCGGGAATGCCAACCACCGTTACTGAAGCTTATCGTGTCATTTCTGAAGGAATATTGATGGGGTTCAGGAATCTTGGATTGGATGCTTATTTTGCCGTGCCTCGGAGCGAACAGGAAAAAGCGGCTTTAAAATCGCCCAGGTCTTCCGTCTGCTTTGATGCACCTAGCTGGTATGAACTGGTCGTTGAGGGCAGGAAGGTCGCTGGCAGCGCTCAAACCAGGCAAAAAGGCGTCATCCTTCAGCACGGGTCCATTTTGCTTGAGCTTGATGATGATAAGCTCTTTAGCGTATTTAAATTCTCAAATGACAGGGTTAAAGAGAGAATGCAAAAAAACTTAAAAAACAAAGCTGTGGCCATGAATGATATTGCCGGGAGAAAGATAACCATCCCTGAAGCGAAAGAAGCTTTCGAAAAAGGTTTTGCCGAAGGACTTTCGGTCGATTTAGAGCCATATGTCCTCACTGAAAAGCAATTGCTGGAAGTGAAGGCAATTGCAGAAAGCAAATATGAAAGCGATGAATGGAATTTCATGAGATAGAGTAAGCATAATTAGAGTGGATAATAAAAAGTTTTTTCAGATTTGTTTGACCGAATAACACATTCCTTGCAGGGATAAGCCCTAAAAGGGATGGGGAAAAAGCAAGGTCCAAATTAATTGAAATCTGATGAAAAATTATTATAAATCGACATTTTCCTCCCTTTTGCTAACTATATTAATTGATTTAACGTTTGACAAAATTAAAAGTTATTCAAAACAAACACAATATATAGTAGTTGAAATATTTAATACGACACTATATGTTGATTTTTGAGTTTCGCTATGATAAATTTAGGGTACTTGTTAAGCGAAACGGACATGTAAGGCTACATAAGGATTTTTGCGGCAGCAAGAACGGATCATGAAACATATAAAGGAGAGGGAATTATGTCGGTTGTAATAAAAGAAGCTTTAAAGGTTGATCTAGAAAGGTTGAATAAGGATATTTCTTTATTTCCCCAGGTTCACCCTGTAACTGCTGATATGAAAATGGCGCATAAGGGAGTGTCCCGTCTAGTCATGCTTGACCGCTATTCTTTTAAGGATACTGAAAAAATCACACTCTCGGCAGGCGATTTCGTCGTGTTGACGATTAAGGAAGATCCGAAATTCCCGGCAAGGGGTCTCGGTTACATCGTTGAAATTGATTGGGAAACCAAAAAAGCCAAGGTATTGGTGGATGAAGAATTCCGTGGCGTATTGGATAATCCGGAAGAAGTTGAGACGGGAATTGTAAACCGTCCGTTGGATATAATCGAAAAGCCTCTTGAAATATACTATGAACAAATTGCGAAACGTAATGCAACGGGATTGGCATCAGTGGAAACCACGGAAGAAAAAAGAACGGAATGGTTCAATAAATTCTATGAAGAATTAAAGAACCTTAATTTCGTCCCGGCAGGCCGAGTATTATACGGTGCAGGTTCCAATACGGATGTTACTTATTTCAACTGCTATGTAATGCCATTCGTACCGGATTCACGTGAAGGTATTTCAGAACATAGGAAACAAGTGATGGAAATCATGAGCCGCGGCGGCGGAGTGGGTACGAACGGATCGACACTGCGTCCAAGAAACACTCTGGCAAAAGGGGTCAATGGAAAATCCTCGGGGTCAGTGTCATGGCTTGACGATATTGCAAAACTGACGCATCTTGTTGAACAGGGCGGCAGCAGACGAGGCGCGCAAATGATCATGCTTGCTGATTGGCATCCCGATATTGCAGAGTTCATCATTTCCAAAATGCAAAATCCAAGGATTTTGCGTTACCTAGTGGAAAACACCAAAGATGAAGCCATCAAGAAATATGCCACGGATAAATTGAAATTCACGCCGCACACGGAACAGGAAACGGCTATGTATCAAGGGATCATCAATTATAAGGAGATTCCTGGCCAAGGCGGGTTCAGCGAGAAAATCATTAGGGATGCAGAGGAAAAGATCCGTACAGGCGGAACATACAGTGTCCATAATTCGGATTTCTTGACTGGAGCCAATATCTCCATTTGCCTGACCAAGGAATTTATGGAAGCGGCTGAACAAGATGCGGAATATGAATTACGTTTTCCTGATGTTGAAAGCTATAATGCCGAAGAAATGGCCATTTACAATGAAGAATGGCATAATGTCGGCGATGTTCGCGAATGGGAGAAAATGGGTCATAAAGTCCGTGTTTACCGTAAAATCCGGGCTAAAGAGCTTTGGAACTTAATAAATATTTGTGCAACATATTCTGCTGAACCAGGTATTTTCTTTATCGATAATGCTAATGAAATGACGAATGCCAAAGCATACGGTCAACAGGTTGTAGCCACGAACCCTTGTGGAGAACAGCCATTGGCCCCATATTCAGTATGTAACCTTGCTGCTGTCAATCTGGCTGAAATGGCTGATAAAGAAAGCAAAACGGTTAATTTCGAGAAACTTAAGCAGACAGTTGAAGTCGGTGTGCGCATGCAGGACAATGTCATTGACGCAACTCCTTATTTCTTGGATGAAAACAAAAAACAGGCACTGGGCGAGCGAAGAGTTGGACTAGGTGTAATGGGTCTGCATGACCTGTTGATCTACTGTGAAACGGAATATGGCTCTGAAGAAGGAAATATCCTGGTTGACAAGGTGTTTGAAACGATTGCGACCACAGCTTACAGGGCTTCGGTGGAACTTGCTAAAGAAAAAGGCAGTTTCCCGTTCCTGATCGGGTCAACGGACAAAGAAACCAATGAGCTTAGAACACGTTTCACACAAACCGGATTTATGGAAAAAATGCCGGAAGATATCAGGGAAAGTGTTGCTGCGCATGGTATCCGTAACTCTCATTTATTGACAGTGGCTCCTACGGGAAGTACAGGAACGATGGTTGGGGTATCAACAGGTCTTGAACCGTATTTCTCCTTCACGTATTTCCGCAGCGGCCGTCTTGGTAAATTCATTGAAGTTAAGGCTGACATTGTACAGGAATACTTGGATCGCCATCCAGAAGCAGATACAGAAGAGCTTCCAAAATGGTTCATTTCCGCTATGGAATTAGCTCCAGAAGCACATGCTGATGTTCAATGCATCATTCAACGCTGGATTGACAGCTCGATCAGCAAGACGGTCAATGCTCCAAAAGGATATACTGTCGAACAAGTTGAAAAGGTATATGAACGTCTATACAAAGGCGGAGCAAAAGGCGGAACGGTATATGTGGATGGCAGTCGTGACAGTCAGGTCCTTACGCTCAAAGCGGAAGAAAACCAAATGGACGAGCAGCTTGAAATGGATGAATTGACAGATGTGGAAGAAAAGAAAAAAGTTGTATTGGTCGATACGATAAATGAGCTGCGTTCGACGAATGTTACAATTGGTTCGGAAGTGGGTAACACTTGCCCCGTATGCCGTAAGGGTGAAGTTCAGGAAATGGGCGGATGCAATACGTGCACGAATTGCGGAGCGCAATTGAAATGCGGGCTATAAGCTGATGCAAAGGAAGTCGTTAAGTATGCTGCAAAGCTATCTTAACGGCTTTTTTTAGAGTCATTAATCCAGGGCAGTGACAGCCTGTTCAATTAAATACCAATAAAGAAGACCGAATCATCGTAAATTCGGTCTTCTTTTCACGTTCAATCAACCATTTTCATTTTGCTGCCCTATTTCCTTTTCGGCTAGATATTGGTTGCCATCTTTCAATACCGAAAATTCATCGACGGAGTCTCCCGGTATATTCCTTGGATTTGGAAATTTATTATCTGTTTGAACGGTGATCGTTTGTTTTCCCATTCCATTTGTCAAGAAGTCTCGTTTATTAGCCATATCGCATCTCCTTCATTTTGAATTTCCAAGTAAAAACAATCATGAGGATAAAAGAATAAAGAAAAACTATCCTTATTAATTAGATTGTGTAGTTCGATTGAAAGTATGAACAAATCGAAAAAAGAATGGAGATCGAAATGAAACCATTTATGCCACAGTTAGTATATATCGAGCCAAGGGCATTGGAATACCCGCTTGGCCGGGAATTGAAGAAGAAATTCGAGGATTTGAACATTGAAATCCGTGAGACCACGTCGCATAACCAAATTAGGGATCTTCCTGGAGAAAATGATCTGCAAAAATATCGTGTCGCCAAATCGACACTCGTGATAGGAATCAGAAAAACATTGAAATTCGATTCTTCAAAGCCATCTGCTGAATATGCCATTCCTCTTGCTACAGGGTGCATGGGGCATTGTCACTATTGTTATTTACAGACGACACTCGGATCAAAGCCATATATTCGGACATATGTGAATCTTGACGAGATTTTCGAGGCTGCCGAAAAATATATAAATGAGAGAAAGCCTGAAATTACCCGTTTTGAGGCAGCGTGTACATCGGATATCGTCGGAATTGATCATTTGACACATTCATTAAAAAGGGCCATAGAGTATTTTGGGAAAAGTGAATATGGGGTTCTTAGGTTCGTCACTAAATTCCATCATGTCGATCATCTGTTGGATGCTGAACATAATGGAAAAACGAGGTTTCGCTTCAGTATAAATTCACGTTATGTGATAAAAAATTTCGAACCCGGGACTTCGAGCTTCGAAGAACGGATGGAAGCGGCACGTAAAGTGGCAGGTGCCGGATATCCCCTGGGTTTTATCGTAGCTCCAATATACCGTCATGAAGCATGGAAGGAGGGCTACCATGAATTATTCGAACGGTTGAGTGAGGCCTTAAAAGGGGTGGATATCCCTGACTTGACTTTCGAATTAATCCAGCATCGGTTCACTGGTCCAGCAAAAAAAGTGATTCAAAAAAACTATCCGAAAACAAAATTGGAACTGGACGAAACGAAGCGTAAATATAAATGGGGCCGATATGGAATTGGTAAATATGTTTATCAAAACGAGGAAGCGGCAGAACTGGAAACGACCATTCGTGGGTATATAGCGGAATTCTTCCCGAAAGCGGAAATTCAGTATTTTACCTGAATCAAGGCAATTTTCTTTTTAAAACTGTCATAAATCGCTCTAATCCTGCTTAGAAATGTAAAGACCGGATTAGGGGAGGGCAGCTATGATTATTGACGGCGTTTTTTCCGGAGGCGGGATTAAAGGCTATGGTTTAGTGGGAGCCCTGCAGGAATTAGAAGAAAAGGGATTTGTATTCCATCGAACAGCAGGTACGAGTGCAGGATCCATAATTGCAGCATTCGTAGCGGCTGGGTACACGGGAAAAGAAATGGAAAAGTTTTTTCTTGATATAGATTTAAGCGGCCTGCTGGATAAGAGGCGTGGTCTTTTGCCTATCCCATTTGCTAAATGGCTTCTTTTATACTGGAAACTGGGCCTTTATAAAGGCAACGCCTTGGAAGCATGGGTCGCCGGTAAACTTGCCGAAAGGAATGTAGTTACCTTTAAGGATGTTCGGCCGAAATCACTCCGTATCATAACCTCTGACATTTCAAATGGGAAATTGGTCGTACTGCCTGATGATTTGCCTAATTATGGAATAGACCCGAGCGCTTTTCCAGTGGCAAAGGCAGTAAGAATGAGTTGCAGCATTCCGTATTTCTTTGAGCCAGTCAAACTTAATGTCGGAAAAAGCAAGTTCCTTTTTGTTGATGGAGGTGTGTTAAGCAATTTTCCAATGTGGTTATTCAATTCAGATCATGTTAGAAAGGAAAGACCGGTCATTGGCCTGCGGTTAAGCGTCGATGAGATATGGAAACCGCATGAGGTGGATAATGCGGTTGAATTATTCTCCGCACTATTCAAAACGATGAAAGATGCCCATGATGCTAGGTATATTTCCAAGAAACACGTCCATAATATTGTATTCATCCCGATGAAGGGAATTTCTGCAATGGATTTTAATCTGAATGATGAAAAAAAGGGTGAATTGATCAATAACGGCAGGCAGTGTACGAAGGAATTCCTTAAAAAATGGACTTATTGATAATAAATAAAAAATCGGGCTCTTAAAAAGAAGCCCGATTTTTCTTTTTATTCTTTTTCCCTTCGATGACGGTTAAGTGACTATCCGTTTTCTTTCTCCATTTTATTTTCTTTGATGATTTTGCTGCAGAGAAGCTAGCCACATTATCTTTTTTCGAAGTTCGGTTTTTTAGCCTTTTTTTCGATTGGCGGGCAGCCTTTCGGAATGCTTGCTGCTCTTTCTTAACTGGTTTTCCCTTTGTTAATCCGGTATAAATCATATAAATAATCCCTGCGACAATGGCTATTATGAGAATGTTTCTAAAAAAGCCAATCGGGTCATTAAATAGTCGGCTCAATAGTCCGAGGACTCCGAGGGCGATGATTCCGTATATCATGAAAGATATGAAACGTTTCAACAAAGACACCTCCTTAAGAGCATCATAAGCATTTTTAGCTTATTTTAAACATTCTAAATGTAAAATATTTGAAAAAATGAAGATCATTCATTTAGTTAGTATATGATTTTTCATCATCAAAATGTGTATAGATGTTTTACACAATTACATCCGATTCTAAACCTTTTTTGGTCTCTTTTTCCATCCTCAATAATTCTTGGAAGGATGCCAATGCGACTTCGACTTGATCATCGGTAGGGGCTTTGGTTGTCAATAACTGAAGCCAAAGGCCGGGATAGCCAAGGTAACGCAGGATGGGAGTGTCCCTTACTTTGTTAGTCAACTGCAAGACTTCGAATGCTATGCCGAGCACGACGGGGATAAGCAAAATGCGATTGACGACACGAACCCATAGCGGATCCGTTGGTACAAGAAGATAGATAAACATCCCTACAATGACAGTAAATAAAATAAAACTGCTGCCACAGCGATAATGAAGGCGGGAACTTGACTGCACATTCGCAACCGTCAATTCTTTTCCGCTTTCAAAGCAATTAATCACCTTATGCTCTGCTCCATGATACTGAAAGACCCGCTTGATCAATGGCGTCAAGGAAACTACATAAATATATACGAGCAGTAAAATCAGCTTGAACAAGCTTTCCACTAATACCTGAGCCGTATGGCCACTGAAAATGGGTTCTGTCAATTTTGCGAGGAAGACAGGAATCAAGGTGAAAAGCAATTTCCCAAATAGGAAGGAGATCACACCGATAACGGCAACACCTAGCCAAAGACTTAATTTAGAGGGGTCTTTCGTTTCTTTTTTCGTTTCTACCTGTTTTTCCCCGTCTTCTTCTTCTTCATACTGTTCAGTTGAAAAGTTAAGATGTTTCGAACCGGTGGCACTTGACTGAATCAGTGATACGATACCCCGTAGAAACGGTATTTTTTTTAAGCGGTTTACAACAGGTTTCGATTCACGCGGCAGATGATAATATACAATCGTCGAATCTTTGCGGCGTACCGCAGTGACTGTGTGATGTTTGCCACCGAACATGACGCCTTCCACTACAGCCTGCCCTCCATAAACGGGTTTTTGAACCTCAGACATTTCTACACCAACCTAATAGTTATTCACGTAGCTCTCTCATGGGTGCTAACATGTGTATTATCAAGCATCACAAGGGTTTAAGGCGGTCCTCCAAAATGGAATGGAAGCTTTATCCCTTACAATTGCTTTTTGAATGTTGAATCACAGGAAGGTATTATCCTGTGTACATTATAAATTTCAACAGAGGAAGGGGATTTTCCTCTGAAAAAAGCAGATTATTTATGATTTAATCATACAGAATTAATCACAAAACCTCTAGTGATTCTCCTCCCCAATAATAAAAAAAAATAGTTCTATTTAACAAAGGGCATACTACGTAGCGGAGGTGTTTGATATGTCTTCTAATGAAAATGGACAAATTCAACAGGAATATCAAAGCATGTTAATCTACAATGTACTTGCTGTCGGTTTTGTTGGGGGGGCTTTAGCAAGTTTTATCGGAATCCTAGCCTATTATGTTAACTTTATGGATTTTAGCCCAAAATTCATACTGACTTCGTGGTCAAATATGACCTGGATCGATCATTGGCTCGGTACGGTAATGACCATGATTTTATTCGGAATTTTATCCGTGGGGATCGCTTTTATATACTATAGTCTCTTTAAAAGGATGAAGAGTATTTTTCCGGGTATTTTTTTGGGGGTGGTCTGCTGGGCTTTACTTGTATTTGTCCTGAAACCGATGTTCATCGATTTGCCAACTTTTTATAAAATGTCAGCAAATACGGTTATAACAAGTGTATGCATTTTTATTATATACGGTCTTTTTGTAGGGTTTTCTATATCATATGATCATCAGGAATATATACGCCATAAAAACAAGGCCGAGAAGCAATCGGAAAGCTGATTGCTTCTTGGTTGTAAAAAAGTAGTAAGACAATTTGGAATTATGATAGAATGTTCATGGAAAGCAATCTTTTAACATGAGCAGGTGTTTGATGATGACAAAAATCTTACTAATCAATGGTCCGAATTTAAATCGCTTGGGGAAGCGGGAACCTGCGCATTATGGATCCTCGACGCTTGCGGATGTGGAAGCGCAATTAATGCTGCAAGCACAAGGGTTAAATGTGGAATTAACCTCTTTTCAAACTAACCATGAAGGAGCGATTATCGACAAGCTCCATTGGTCAGAGGATCATGGGATCGACGGGATTATCATTAATCCTGGGGCTTTTACTCATTATAGTTATGCGATTCGTGATGCAATAGCCGGAATTGATGTTCCAGTGGTGGAAGTGCATATTTCGAACATACATGCCCGTGAAAGCTTTCGACATGAATCAGTGACCGCTGCGGTATCGGCGGGACAGATTGTCGGCTTGGGGATACACGGTTATGAATTGGCGTTGCAGGCGATCACAAAGATTGCAAAGGGGGAAATTAAATGAATAAACTAATGCGCTTAAGAGCCTCGATGGAAAAGGTGGGCATTGATGGTTTTTTGATCACCAGTACATATAACCGCCGATACATGACCAACTTCACGGGAAGTGCAGGCGTTGTCCTCATTTCCCAAAAAGAAGCTAAATTCATCACTGATTTCAGATACGTGGAACAAGCGGGCAAGCAGGCACCGGACTATGAAGTCGTTCAACACAAAGGAACCATCATGGAAGAAGTCGGCAAGCAGGCTAAAGCGATGAACATCGGCAAGCTGGGTTTTGAGCAAGAGCACCTGACTTATGCTACATATAAAGCTTATGAAGCGGCCATTGATGGCCAACTTTTGCCGGTGTCTGGGGTTATTGAGAATTTACGCTTGATAAAGACTTCGTCAGAGATTAAGATATTAAAGGAAGCGGCTGCTATTGCTGATGCTGCGTTTACGCATATTCTGGATTTCCTGCGTCCAGGGATTACGGAACTGGATGTATCCAATGAACTTGAATTCTTTATGAGGAAACAAGGGGCAACTTCTTCTTCCTTCGATATTATAGTAGCATCCGGCATAAGGTCCGCACTTCCGCATGGAGTGGCTACTGATAAAATCATCGAAAAAGGCGATTTTGTCACATTGGATTACGGGGCATATTATAACGGGTATGTGTCTGACATCACTCGGACATTAGCGGTTGGCAAGCCAAGTGAAGAACTTATTAATATTTATGACATTGTTTTAGAAGCTCAACTGAGAGGAATGGCTGGGATCAAACCCGGTATGACTGGCAGGGAAGCGGATGCACTAACTCGAAATCTAATTGAAGAAAAGGGATATGGGCAGTATTTTGGACATTCGACCGGACATGGAATCGGCCTTGAAGTTCATGAAGGTCCAGCATTATCCTTTAGGTCTGATATCATTTTAGAACCAGGTATGGCTGTAACCGTTGAACCGGGCATTTATTTACCGGGCGTAGGCGGAGTGCGGATTGAAGATGATACAATCGTTACAATTGACGGTAACGAAGCACTTACTCATTCAACTAAAGAGTTAATCATTCTGTAAACATGTACATGTAGGAGGACAAATTTATGATTTCTGTAAACGATTTTCGCACGGGTGTTACGATTGAAGTAGACAATGGAATTTGGCAGGTTATCGAGTTCCAACACGTTAAACCTGGTAAAGGTGCAGCTTTTGTACGTTCTAAACTTCGGAACCTTCGTACGGGTTCAATCCAGGAGAAAACATTCCGTGCTGGTGAAAAAGTTGCTAAAGCACATATCGAAAACCGCAAGATGCAGTACCTTTATGCAAGTGGAGACAGCCATGTATTCATGGATAACGAAACGTATGACCAAATCGAGCTGCCGGCTTCAAGCATTGAACGTGAACTTAAGTTCCTAAAGGAAAATATGGAAGTACATATCATGACTTTCCAAGCGGAAACTCTTGGTGTCGAACTTCCAAACACAGTGGAACTAGAAGTGGCGGAGACTGAGCCTGGAATTAAAGGCGATACATCTTCAGGCGGCACGAAATCAGCCGTACTTGAGACAGGCCTTTCGGTTCAAGTGCCATTTTTCATCAACCAAGGTGACAAACTATTGATCAATACAAATGAAGGTTCTTACGTATCACGTGCATAAATGAAAGAAGGCCGAGATTAATATCTCGGCCTCAAATTGCAGACAAAAAGGTTTCGGAATGGTTTCATTCCGAAACCTTTTTGATTTTTTATGGGATTGGACTTCATGATGACGCAGATGATCTGCTTCTTCCGTATATTCATGCCAATATGGAGTGCCACCACTTTCTGAAGGTCCTTACTTTCTGTACAACACTGTGATAAAAATGAACGAGTCCTGCACAAATGCAATTGGATGATTTGTACACACGATATTCCTCTTTAATCTCCATTTTACAAGCTGGCACCAGTTGGTCTAAAGTAATCATTCATGCTGATCGAATCATGATCATGTTTAAAAAGCATCCCCATCTCCTCAAGTTCCCAGTCTGGAAGGTCCGTATGGTCTCATCCCAAACCATGATTTTATAAGAAGACTTGGTTACCCTTCATGTTTTACTTTTTTATGGAGTGGAACCCTCACTGGATTGAAGAAATCTGCGGCACTCCTGCCGAATAACTGGCTAGCCGAGACCCCACAGGCGCTTGCGCCGAGGAGGCTTGGCAGACAGTCGGCGGAAAGGGAGAGGATTTCTGAAATCAACTGCAACTTTTTTAAAATAAAAAGACGTAGACCGAGATTAATTTCTCGGTCTTTTTTAGATCCAGGAAGCTATAAAAAATCAATAAATGGTCCGTTTCTTTAATAGCCTGTCATCATTGCGTGCTTGTCGGCATATATTTTATTGAAAGTGGTGTATACAGGAGGATTGTCAAAATGGAAACGATTCTTTCTTTTTTACCGAAAAGTTTATACGAGCAACTCCGCGGTATGACACCGATGGTGATCGATAGGATGGAAGAACTGCGAATTCGGGTTGGCAGGCCGCTTGAGGTCATTGTAGGGGGGGAACCATACTTTTTTTCCTATGAAGTGACCCATTCGGATGCAGATCAATTATTGAATAATATAGGTCAATTTTCGTTATATACGCTTGAGGAAGAATTAAAGCGAGGATATATAACCATAGCGGGGGGACATCGGGTGGGGCTTGCTGGCAAGGTGATCCTGGAAAATGGTTCGGTCAAAGCGATCAGGGATATTTCCTCATTCAATATTCGGGTTGCACGTGAAAAAATAGGTGCAGCCGAACCTCTCACTTCATATTTATATGACGGGGAATGGCAGCATACCATGTTGATCGGTGCTCCGCAAACGGGAAAAACGACCATATTACGTGATATTGCAAGAATGATATCCAGTGGTAATGAAAAACTCGGCATTGCCCCTCAAAAGGTGGGGATAGTGGACGAGCGCTCAGAAATTGCCGGATGTGTGCATGGAGTGCCGCAGCTCGAATTCGGAACAAGGGTTGATGTGCTCGATGGATGTCCTAAAGCGGAAGGGATGATGATGATGATCCGTTCGATGTCCCCGGATGTATTGATCGTGGATGAAATAGGCAGGGAAGCGGATACGCAGGCTGTGCTGGAAGCCGTGAATGCAGGTATTAAACTCATGATAACCACGCATGGCCATACACTGGATGAAATCAAGAAGCGACCCATTATCGCTGAAATATTAAAGCAAAACATCTTTGAACGCTTTATTGAATTAAAAAGAAGTAAATCCGGTAGGAGGGGCTACAAAGTCCTTGATGCAGCAGGGGTTCCCATTTACTTGGGAGAAAGTGTGAACCCGCATGTTTAAGTTAATTGGAGCAGCGATAATTATTATAGCGACGACTTGGGCAGGTTTTGAAGCGGCGAAAAAATTAAGTATGAGGCCTCGTCAACTTAGACAGCTGAAAGTCGCCATGCAATCGCTTGAAGCTGAAATCATGTTCGGTCATACACCTTTGAAAGAAGCGGCAAGGAAACTTTCTAAACAGATGGCCAAACCTTTGTCCAGCTTTTTCGATACATTTGCAAATCGGCTCGAGTCAGGTGAAACCACCGTCAAAGAAGCATGGGATGATAGTTTGAAGAAAATATGGCAATCCCTTGCTTTAAAACAGGGAGAATTCGAGATTCTTTCACAGTTTGGGGAGACGCTTGGGAAAAGCGATAAATATCATCAGCAAAAGCAAATCATGCTAACGATGGCACATCTGGAACGGGAAGAAACCGATGCACTCGACCGCCAGGGGAAATATGAAAAAATGATGAAAAGTCTTGGTTTTTTATCAGGGCTATTATTGATCATCTTGCTGATGTAGGAATATGTGGGGGGAATGAAAATGGGCATTGACGTGGACATCATATTTAAAATAGCGGGTGTGGGGCTTGTAGTGGCATTTCTTCACACGATACTCGATCAGGTTGGGAAGAAGGAATATGCCCAGTGGGTGACACTTTTCGGATTTATCTATATATTATTCATGGTTGCTTCTGTAGTAGAGGATTTATTTCAAAAAATTAAATCTGTATTTCTATTTCAGTAAGGGAGGGATTCGCGATTGAAATCATAAAAATCGTGGCCATTGCCCTAGTTGCCACCTTTTTGGCACTGATCGTCAAAGAGCAAAAACCAAATTTAGCATTCCTGCTTGTTGTTTTTGTAGGATGCTCCATTTTTCTTTTTTTAGCTGACAAGATATACGAAATCATTCTAATGTTAGAAAAAATTGCAGTTAATGCGAATGTAAATACCGTGTATCTAGAGACCATTTTAAAAATAATCGGAATTGCCTATATTGCAGAATTCGCTTCCCAAATTACAAAAGATGCAGGGCAAGGTTCGCTCGCTTCCAAAATAGAATTGAGCGGAAAAATCTTGATTCTTGCCATGGCGATTCCGATTTTGACCGTCATTATCGAAACGATTCTACAGATGCTCCCAAGTTAATGGATTACTCCTAGTCAATGAGGTGAATGTATGAAGCAGCGGATGCCTTACTTATCCATACTATTCGTTTTACTCTTTTTTTTGCATGCATCTATTGGACAAGCTGCCGAAAATCCAGAAAATGGTGAAGTTGATCAAGAGCCGATCATGCAGTCCGAACTGGTACAAGCCCAAATAGAAAGGCTGGGCGTCGATGAGCTCAAACAATATTGGGATGACATCGTTACGGAATATGGAGGATTCTTACCGGAAAGCCAGAAAGGGAGCTTCATGGATTTTGTAAGCGGCGATAAGAAATTTTCATTTGATGAATGGATAAAGGGAATCACAAAATTCATTTTTCATGAACTGCTCGTGAATGGAAAGCTGCTGGGGTCACTCATTTTATTAACCGTTTTCAGCATGTTCCTCCAGTCTTTGCAGAATGCGTTCGAGCAAAGCTCCGTAAGTAAGGTCGCTTATGCAATCGTTTATATGGTGCTGATCATTTTGGCACTTAACAGTTTTCATGTGGCGATTGAATATACAAAAGATACGATAGATTTGATGATTTCCTTTTTAATGGCGCTCATCCCTTTACTCTTGGCATTGATAGCTGCTTCAGGCGGACTTGTATCGGCAGCCTTCTTTCATCCGGTATTGATGTTTTTGATGAATACAAGCGGCATCTTGATTCAGTTCGTCGTCCTTCCGTTATTATTCTTTGCAGCGATTTTAAGCATAGTCAGCACGTTGACCGAACATTACAAAGTGACACAGCTGGCACAACTTCTCCGTAATTTTGCCATCGGGATCCTTGGAGCATTCATGACCATATTCCTTGGTGTGATCTCCGTTCAGGGAGCATCCTCAGCTGTAGCTGACGGAGTGACGATCAGGACAGCCAAATTCGTGACAGGTAACTTTATACCGGTCATAGGGCGCATGTTTACCGATGCAACGGATACGGTCATTAGTGCCTCCGTCCTTTTGAAAAATACAGTGGGATTGTCAGGCGTCATCATTCTCTTGCTCATTACCACATTTCCCGCCATAAAAATCCTGATGATTTCTTTTGTCTATAAATTGGCAGCGAGTCTTTTGCAGCCGCTGGGCGGAGGACCTGTAATAAAATGCCTTGACATCATAAGTAAAAGCATGATTTATATTTTCGCCGCATTGGCCATTGTCTCACTCATGTTTTTTTTAAGTATCACGGTAATCATCGCCTCTGGAAACATTACCCTGATGGTTCGTTAGAAAGGAGGAGGACTTGGTGAGTTTTTTAGCTGGCTGGGTATCCAACATCATCATATTTGTACTGCTGGCTACTGTGATCGATATGCTTCTGCCGAATTCAGCTTTACAGAAGTATGCCAAAATGGTTATCGGGCTTTTACTGATTGCAATCATCATCACTCCTATATTGGGATTATTCAATAAGGATTTCGATGATATTCTCACTGCGGCCACTAGTGAATTTGAGGATCAGAAAAAAAAAGATTTAGGAAATTTGACAGAAATGAAGAAAAAAGAAATACAAGCTACCCAGGGTGCATATATTTTAAAACAAATGGCTGTTGACTTACAGGCAGAAGTGGAAGAGGAGCTGATGGCGGATTATAACATGAGGATTAGTTCAATTGATGTAGGGGTCAAGAATGAGGAAGAGCCGGGTGTTGATGATCTGCAGAACATAACCATCTCATTGGAAAAGGCAGAAGGGAAAGAAAACTCGGAGATAGAGGCAGTAGCGAAGGTTGATATCAATACAGATAGCCCATCCACTTCGAATGATGCCAATCTGGATGCTGTCAAAAGGTTTCTGGCAACAAGTTGGTCTGTTGATGAAGAGATCATTGAAATCGCCGGGGAAAGGAAGTGACTGAGTATTGAACAAAGACAAAGGTCCATTATCCTGGCTGCAAAAACTATTAAATAAAGACCCTGACCAAAAAGAGCCTAAGGAAAAAAAACCTTCCCTGTATGTTTATGCTCTAATAGTTGTCCTTTTGGGATCGGGAATCATGATGGCCGGGAATTTGTTAACCACCAACAAGACGGGACAAACATCTGAAGTGACGACTGTATTCAATAATGATAAACAGCAGGAAGAAGATGGGGATGTTGAAACATTCGGCCAGAAGAAATCAGAATTCAAAACTACAAAAGACTATGAAATATATCTACAGAATGAAATGAAGGAAGCGCTGGAATCCATCGCAGGCGTCCAGGATGTGAAAGTCGTAATCTACGTCGATGCATCCGAGAAAAAAGTATATGAAAGAAATAAAGTCACCCAAAAACAAGTCACTGAAGAAACCGACCAGGAAGGCGGCAAAAGGACGGTTGAAGACACATCCGTTGATGAACAGCTAGTTTTGGTCAAGAGCGGTGAAAAAGAAGGACCGATCATTTCGGAAACGAAAAAACCTAGTGTACGAGGAGTCCTGGTAGTCGCAAAAGGGGCCGAAAACATTCAAATAAAGAAGTGGATCATCGAGGCTGTCACACGCTCACTTGATGTACCGAGTCACAGGGTTTCTGTCATGCCTAAAAAATAAGGGGGAAAATCTACATGTTATTAAAAAAACAAACCGTTTGGTTATTGACTATGCTAAGTCTGGTAGTTGTGCTTTCAGTCTATTATTTAACCGCTCCTGAAGAAAATGCCGCCGATATGACGGCAACAGAGCAAATGGAAAAGGAAGAAAATAAAACAGAGAACAAAACAGAGACAAAAGGGGAAAACAAAAGTGAAAAAGAAACTTCCAAAAATACAGAAGGTTCCTCTGTAACCATTGCATCTGGAGATGAGTTCGAATCGTTAAGGATGCAGATTGAAGATGAACGGGCGAAGCTGAATGAAGAATTGACTGCAAAGATGGGCAACACAGAACTATCAGCTGAAGAAAGAGACGAGGCTTATGCAAAAATCGAACAATTAAGTGAAACGAAAGTGAAAGAAAATATCATCGAAAACTTAATTGTTGCTATGGATTACAATGCCGCACTGGTCCGGGTGGACGGAACGGATGTTAAGGTGAGTGTCAAGGCGGATAAACAAACGAAAACAGAGGCAAATAACATTATCCGCCTCGTAAGGAAAGAAGTGAGCGATGCACAAAATGTAGTGGTCGATTTCCAACCGGAAAAGTAAACACACATACAGAAAAAAGTGACTGATACAGAACAGTTCAACCTCATAAAAATTTGAAAGCCCCCTTAATAAAAAAATGGGAGGCTTTTTTATTATGATTTTTTAAACTATCTCACAAACCTGGAAACTTTAGAGGAAAAGCTTTTTTATGTCGATTGGAATCAGGAACTCAAATAGAAATGGTGATAATGATCATCCGTAATATTCTAGAAAAGTAATTACAATGGATATTATGGATGGTTTTCCAGGAATGAAATGCAAAATTAAAGAGCAAGCGTTAAGGTGCCCAAGTTGATATATATTCACAATATTATAATAAAGGTGTAAGATGGAAGTATGGATATTCAGTAACAATTAATCTATCATTGAATTTGTATAAGCTAATATTGTATGATGTTAGAAGCTGGTCATAAACTTTTCAATTTTCTTAGGGAAACAATATTTTGAGAAAGTGAAATATCTGTTATAATACAGATGGGGTTTGTAGTCAGTTTATTCGCATTCGCGTAAAGAAAGCGGCTACTTTGTGCAGTATTGGACAAAGTAGGATAAGCTAAGGGTAGGGTTACATAAAATATTATTGCCTCACAAACTCATATTAAATTAGACAAGGGGTGCCACAAAATGAAAGTGCAAGAAATACGTGAAATTATTAAGTTAGTCGATCAATCAAATATCGGTGAATTCGTTTTCGAAAATGAAGGAACGAAAATTAAATTGAAAAAAACCGAAACGGGTACAGTATTACACCAAGCAGCAGTTGCTCCAGATGTTGTTCAAGCCAATGCAGCTGTAGAGGTCAAGCCCGCAGCGGCCCCTGCCCCTGAAGTACCGAAAGCTGTTGAACCTGCAAAACCGGCTGCAGCCGTCACTGAACAGGAAAATTTACATAAAATCACTTCCCCTATGGTAGGGACATTCTACCAATCTCCTGCACCGGATTCACCTGCATACGTAAAAGCAGGCGATAAAGTAACGGGGGATTCCATCGTCTGCATCGTGGAAGCCATGAAACTTTTCAATGAAATCGAAGCTGAAGTAAGCGGTGAAATCGTTGAAGTCCTTGTAAAAGAAGGTCAGCTTGTAGAATATGGTCAACCATTATTTTTAGTAAAGCCGGAATGAGGAGCTGTTTCTAAATGATTAAAAAGGTATTAATTGCCAATCGCGGGGAAATTGCTGTCCGTATCATCCGGGCATGCAAGGAGTTAGGAATCGAGACTGTTGCTGTCTATTCAGAAGCAGATAAAGAAGCATTACATGTTCAAATTGCTGATGAAGCATATTGCATCGGTCCTAAATTATCAAAAGACAGTTATTTAAATAAAACCAACATTATCAGCACTGCCAAGAAAACGGGATCCGATGCAATTCATCCGGGATATGGTTTCCTAGCTGAAAATGCCGACTTTGCCGAGCTATGCCGTGAATGCAATATCATTTTCATCGGTCCTAGCCCTGAAGCGATCAATAAAATGGGTACAAAGGACGTAGCAAGGGAAACCATGCGCAAAGCTGGTGTACCGATCGTGCCAGGTTCTAAAGGCATAATCAAAGATACGGATGAGGGTGTAGCACTAGCTAATGAAATGGGCTATCCAGTCATCATCAAAGCTACTGCAGGCGGAGGCGGTAAAGGTATCCGCGTCGCAAGGACGGAAGAAGATCTCATTAAGGGCATTAACATCACACAACAGGAAGCCGCGACGGCATTCGGGAATCCTGGCGTGTATATTGAAAAGTTCATCGAGGACTTCCGTCACGTTGAAATACAGGTCATGGCAGATAATCATGGCAACGCCATCCATTTAGGTGAGCGTGATTGTACGGTCCAACGACGTTTGCAAAAACTTGTTGAAGAAACCCCGTCACCGGCGTTGGATGGTGAAATACGTGCGGAAATGGGGCAGGCCGCTGTGACGGCTGCACTTGCCGTAAACTATTCAGGAGCCGGAACAGTAGAATTTATTTATGACTATGTGAATAGAAAATACTACTTTATGGAAATGAATACACGTATCCAGGTTGAACACCCAGTTACAGAAATGGTAACGGGCGTGGATTTGATTAAAGAACAGATTAAAGTTGCTTCAGGCAACAAACTATCGCTTTCGCAAGAGGATGTCACTTATAACGGATGGTCTATCGAATGCCGGATCAATGCCGAAAATCCAGAAAAGAATTTCATGCCTTCCGCAGGTAAGATTCAAATGTATTTACCTCCAGGCGGCTACGGAGTTCGTGTGGATTCTGCTGCATACCCTGGGTACTCGATACCGCCGTATTACGATTCCATGATCGCTAAATTGATTGTCCATGCACCGACTAGGGAAGAGGCAATCGAGAAGATGAAACGCGCCTTGGGTGAGTTTGTCATTGAAGGGATCAGTACCACAATTCCTTTCCATATTAAGTTACTTCAGCATGAACAATTTGTTTCCGGGGAATTTAATACCAAATTCCTTGAAATATATGATGTAATGAACTCATAATGTAAAGGAAGACAGGAGGTGCTTTTGAATGAGTGAAATGGAAGGCCAATTACTCGAAATGAATGATTATAATAGTGGGCTGGGCAAAGTTGAGATTGCGCCTGAGGTGATAGAGGTGATTGCGGGTATCGCTGCATCGGAAGTTGAAGGTGTTGCACATATGCGCGGGAATTTCGCTACGGGTGTTGTTGAAAAGCTTGGTAAAAAGAACCACGGTAAAGGTGTTAAAGTGGACTTAACGGGAGAATCCATCAAAGTCGAACTTTATTGTGTCATGAAGTTTGGTGTTTCAATTCCGAAAGTTGCTCAGGAAGTGCAAGATAACATTCGTGAAGCTTTGTTGAATATGACCGCTATCGACGCTGGCGAAGTGAACATTCATGTAGTGGGCATTGCGTTTGAAAACGCTAAACAAGAAGCGGATTACGAACAAGAAGTGTAAGTGGGCTTCATTCGATTCACACCAGCAAAAACCCGGCAAAAAGCCGGGTTTTTGTTTTTTTGAAAGTAAACTCCAAGATACCCGTTTTTGGAGCCTGCTTATAATATTAAATATAAATGAACATAATAAGGCGGTGTCTGGAAATTTCCCTTTAATTCAAGGGTGATTTCTGTTAGAGTGTAAAAGGTGAAATATGAGCATGAAAGCTAGGCAAGAGCTTTTTGACACTTTCAAAAAGTATGGGACTGTGTTGGCCGTTTAAATGGAAAGTAATCTTGAGATGTAATCTTGAATCAAGATATTGAATATTTTGGCCTTTAATTTAGTGGGATTTAGCTTGTTTTTATAAAAAATATGGCGAGAATCTTAATATTTTTGAAAAAATGTTATTTAATGTTCGTTTGTTCTAGCATTTTCATATATAATAGTAGATGTAAAAGGAGTAAGATTATGAAAAGAAGAGAAGCCCGTGAAAAGTCCCTTCAAGCACTATATCAGATAGATATTGCCAACTCGAATGCAGAAGAAGCAATGGAAAGCGTACTGGATGGTGCTCCCACTGATAATTATTTCAAGAAATTAGTAATGGGGATAACGGAAAATCGTGAACAAATTGATGGAATGATCAGGGACAATTTAGAGAATTGGACGTTGGAAAGACTGGCGAACATTGATCGGAATTTACTGCGGATCGCGGTTTATGAAATGGTTCACAGTGAAGATGTTCCTGTAAGTGTTGCAATGAATGAAGCTATTGAAATTGCTAAGAAATTCGGTGATGATCAATCAAGCAGCTTTGTAAATGCCGTTTTATCCAAAGTGAAGGTGAAAAGCGGCAGCTAAAGCTGCAGCCTTGAACAAGGATTCTCTCAGCAATTTCTTTAGCAAAATTAACTTGGGAGGAATAAACACATGTCAGCTCAAATCATTAATGGTAAAGAAATTGCAGAGTCAGTTAGGCAGGAAATCAGTAAGGAAGTTCAACAGTTACGTGAAAAAAATGTCGTTCCGGGTTTAGCTGTAATCCTGGTGGGTGACAATCAAGCATCTCAAACTTATGTGCGCCATAAGCAAAAGGCCTGTGAGGACTTGGGTATGCATTCCGTACTAATTAAAAAACCTGCGGATCTATCTCAGGAGGAATTAATTCAGAGCATTGCTGAATTAAACCAGGATGACAGCATTCATGGTATATTGGTGCAGCTGCCCTTGCCTGGACATATTCAGGAAAAGGCGATTATTGAAGCGATTTCCCCTGAAAAGGATGTAGATGGATTCCACCCGATTAATATTGGGCGGATGATGACGGGACAAGATGCATTTTTACCTTGTACTCCGTACGGCGTCATGGTGATGCTTGAGTATATCGACTATGACCTTGAAGGTAAGCATGTTGTCATCGTAGGGAGAAGTAATATCGTCGGAAAACCAGCCGGACAATTGTTTTTAAACGCAAATGCAACCGTTACATACTGTCATTCACGGACAAAGGATCTTGCTTATTATACCAAGCAAGCCGATGTCGTTGTGGCAGCGGTCGGAAAGAGGGACACGATCACGAGTGACCATATTAAAGAAGGCGCAATCGTCATTGACGTCGGAATGAACAGGAATGATGAAGGGAAGCTTTGCGGTGATGTGGCGTTTGATGAAGTGAAAAATAAGGCTTCATACATTACACCTGTTCCTAAAGGCGTTGGTCCCATGACGATTACGATGCTTATGAAGAATACGGTCAAATCTGCTCAAAAAGCTCTTGAATCAAACAAGCAAGCATTAAAAAGCTGAAAAAAACGTTAAATTATTTTAAAGAAGCGGACCTCTTGTTTTATAATAACGGGAGACCGCTTTTTTTCCATTCATGGATTTATGATAATCTATAGGTGAGTTTTCTTTATATCCGATTTCCATCGGAAGGAGACATTATATGAGCAACCAACAATATTTGAGTGTGTCGGCTTTAACGAAGTACATCAAAAGGAAGTTCGATGCCGACCCCCATTTGCAAAATGTATACATAAAAGGTGAAATTTCAAATTTTAAACAACATACAAGCGGACATATGTATTTTACTTTAAAGGATGAGAAGGCACGACTTCTCTCCGTCATGTTTGCCGCCAATAATAAAGGCATGAAATTCCTTCCTGAAAATGGCATGAAGGTACTTGTTAAGGGTGATATATCATTATATGAAGCTGGAGGACAGTATCAGCTTTATGTGAAAAGCATGGCCCCTGATGGTGTGGGGGATTTATATCTTGCTTATGAACAGCTGAAGAAAAAGCTGGAGGGGGCAGGCTTGTTTTTGGCCGAACACAAGAAGCCGATCCCGCAGTACCCTAAGTCTGTAGGGGTCATAACTTCGCCGACCGGAGCTGCATTAAGAGATATCCTGACAACCATCAAGCGGAGATATCCGATCGCCAGGATCATCGTTTATCCAGCACTTGTACAAGGGAATAATGCCGCTAAATCGATTGCCAAGGCAATTTCCATGGCGAACGCAAGGGCGGAAAGCGATGTTCTCATTGTCGGAAGGGGCGGCGGGTCGATCGAGGAACTATGGGCCTTTAATGAGGAGATAGTGGCTGAATCTATATATGATTCCGATATACCTGTAATTTCTGCTGTCGGTCACGAAACCGACTTTACGATTGCTGATTTTGTCGCCGATATGCGTGCTCCTACACCGACTGGTGCAGCAGAGTTAGCGGTTCCTCACTTGAATGAAATACTCGAACGCCTGATGAACCGCAAGAATCGATTGACCCGCTCCATTCAAGAAGCAGTGAATTTTGAACGAACCCGTTTGACCAGGATGGAGAGGTCTTATGCCTTCCGTTACCCACATAAAATGTACGAACAGAAGCTGGAACAACTAGACAAGACGATGGACAGGCTAGGGAGGACCAGCACGCGATATTTCATGAAAAAGAGAGATGAGCTGAATCAGCTGAACGATATTTTGAAAAAGCAGCATCCTGAACAAGCGGTGAAAAATGCGAAAGATGAACTGCAGCAGCATGCAAAGGTTTTACGGAGGGCCATGGAAGCCATCTATCGGCATAAATCTCAGCAGTTCGTCCATATTACAGCCACTTTATCTGCTCTCAGTCCACTAAAAATCATGGAACGGGGCTATGGATTGGTTTTTGCTGAGGATGAGACATTAGTAAAAAGTACACAGCAAGTATCAAAAGGGGATAAGATAGCGGTTTCGATAAAAGATGGAACTCTTGAATGTGAAATTAAAGAAATTAAGGAGCGGATTGAATCATGACAAAAAAACAGGAAGCTACATTTGAAGAAGCGATGGAGAATCTCGAAAAAATTGTAGAGCAGTTGGAAGAAGGCGATGTGCCCTTGGAAGAAGCCATTTCAATATATAAACAAGGGATGGATTTATCAAGGCTTTGCCATTCAAAGCTTAAGGCTGTTGAAGATCAGTTGACTCAAATTTTACGCGAAGATGGGGAACTTGAAAACTTTGCTGTAAAGGAGGAAGAATGACATGGGTACGGCGTCCTTTGAAATGTTTTCTAATGAATATAAGGCAATTATAGAACGGGAAATCGTCGAATATGTCAATAAACTTAAAGCCCCGGCAGTAGTCAAAGAAGCCATGATCTATTCACTGCAGGCAGGGGGTAAACGGATTCGCCCATTATTGGTCTTTGCGGTTTTGGAGGCCTTTGGAAAAAGCTTGAGGATAGGGATTCCTGCAGCGGCTGCCATTGAAATGATTCATACATATTCTTTGATTCATGATGACCTTCCGGCAATGGATGATGATGATCTCCGCCGCGGAAAACCGACGAATCATAAAGTGTTCGGTGAAGCGGTGGCCATACTGGCAGGTGATGCACTTCTTACTTATAGCTTTCAATTGGTGACGGATATGACCAATCCCGAGGTCACGGCTGAAATGAAGCTGAACCTTGTAAGTGAAATTGCGAAGTCCGCCGGAGCCGAAGGAATGGTTGGGGGGCAAGTTGCCGATATGGAAGGTGAGAATAAACAGCTGACCCTTCAGGAATTGGAGTATATACATGAACATAAAACAGGGAAGTTATTGACTGCAAGCATCCTTTCCGGTGCTATATTAGCAGGGGCGAGTGAAGAACAGCAACTGCATTTACGTGACTTTGCATACCACCTGGGGCTTGCTTTTCAAATTCGCGATGATATTCTGGATATTGAAGGGTCAGTCGAGTTGATCGGCAAGCCGGTTGGCAGTGATGTGGGGAATCATAAAAGCACATATCCTTCTTTACTAACCCTTCAAGGGGCAAAGCAAAAGTTGGAACATCATATAGAACTTGCCCATGCCGCTTTAGGAAAAACAACCTTACAAACGGGTTTGTTGAATGAACTAACTGATTTAATTGCGAACCGTAATCATTGATTGTGGCCAAATTTGTTATCAATTGAGGTTTTGTGGTATACTCATTGTGCAAAAATATGTGAAAATCAAAATGAATTTTTTAATTGAGATACGTGATAAAATAGGTATAATAAGCCGCCGAAATCACCTGGGTGTTGGCGGCTATTTTTTAACTTAAAACCAATTTTTCGGTCAAGTCTTCCATAGCCCTCTTTCATGAGGCTTTGTTTATGCTAACCACCGAAAATGACAGAAAGTGAGTGGTCCTGTTTGGATCTTCTATCTATAAAAGACCCTTCTTTTTTGAAGAAGATGAATAATGAAGAACTTGTCGAGTTAAGTGTGGAAGTACGGAAATTCCTTGTGGAAAAATTATCGGTGACCGGTGGGCACATTGGTCCCAATTTAGGTGTCGTCGAGTTGACTATAGCCTTGCATAAAGAATTCGACAGTCCGAATGATAAAATTTTATGGGATGTCGGACATCAATCCTATGTCCATAAAATCCTGACTGGCAGAGCAGGAGAGTTCGACACCTTAAAGAAATATAAAGGTCTTTGCGGTTTTCCTAAAATGATTGAAAGCCCCCATGATGTTTGGGAAACCGGTCACAGTTCGACTTCCCTTTCAGCTGCAATGGGGATGGCGGCTGCCCGTGATATCAAAGGGGAAAACAGCTTTATTTTGCCTGTAATCGGAGACGGTGCCCTAACAGGGGGGATGGCGCTTGAAGCGTTGAATCATATCGGTGATGAAAAAAAGGACATGATCGTTATCCTGAATGATAATGAAATGTCCATAGCCCCCAATGTAGGTGCCTTACACACGATATTGGGAAGATTGCGGACAGCAGGTAAATATAACTGGGCAAAAGATGAATTGGAGCTGCTTTTGAAAAAAATTCCTGCAGTCGGTGGTAAACTTGCGGCTACAGCTGAACGTTTGAAGGATAGCATGAAATATTTATTGGTATCAGGAATCTTTTTCGAAGAACTCGGATTCACTTATCTTGGACCAGTAGATGGACATAATTATGAAGAATTGCTTGAGAATTTAAGATATGCCAAGAAAACGAAGGGACCGGTCCTGCTGCATGTCATCACGAAAAAAGGCAAGGGATATTCACCTGCCGAGTTGGACACAACCGGGAACTGGCATGGGACTGGCCCATATAAGATCGAGACTGGTGATTTCGTGAAATCCCCTAGTAAGGGTCCTGCTTGGAGCGCTCTCGTAAGCGATACTGTCAGCAGGCTAGCCCGTGACGATGAGCGGATTGTCGCGATTACACCTGCAATGCCCGTAGGTTCGAAATTGGTGGGCTTCTCTCAAGAGTTCCCAGAGCGTTTCTATGATGTAGGGATTGCCGAGCAGCATGCTGCAACTTTTGCAGCCGGATTGGCAACGCAAAAAATGAAACCATTCCTGGCTATATATTCAACCTTCCTGCAAAGGGCTTATGACCAGGTGGTGCATGATATTTGCCGTCAAAATTTGAACGTATTCATAGGAATCGATCGTGCCGGATTGGTTGGTTCCGATGGTGAAACGCATCAAGGCGTTTTCGACATTGCTTTCTTGCGCCACGTACCGAATATGGTGCTGATGATGCCGAAAGATGAAAACGAAGGCCAGCATATGGTCAATACGGCCTTAAAATATAATGATGGTCCGATTGCCATGCGTTTCCCTCGTGGGAATGGTTGGGGAGTAGAGATGGATGCTGAATTACAGCAGATTCCGATCGGTTCGTGGGAAGTTCTTAAAGAAGGAACGGATGCTGCCATCTTAACTTTCGGCACAACGATTCCCATGGCTCTTGAAGCGGCAGAACTGCTCGAGAAAGAGGATTATTCAGTGAAGGTGGTCAATGCCCGGTTCATTAAGCCTTTGGATGAGAACATGCTAAGCAGTCTCCTTGGTGAAAAAACGCCAATCCTGACAATAGAAGAAGCGGTTCTTCAAGGTGGTTTTGGTAGTTCTGTTCTTGAATATGCTCATGATCAAGGATTTTATGGGGCAATTATAGATCGAATGGGGATACCTGATTATTTCATTGAACATGGAAGCGTCGATGAACTTCTTGAAGAAATCGGTCTGACGACTGATACAGTCATCAAAAAGATTAAAATGATAACACCCAAAAAAGAAAAAAGGGCCTGAAAATATGAAAGTGATGAAAGAAAGAGTGGATGTATTACTTGTAGAACAAGGCTTGGCCGATACACGTGAAAAAGCGAAGCGTATGGTTATGGCAGGCCTTGTCTACGCGAATGAAGAGAGATACGAAAAACCGGGGGAAAAAGTGCCGGTCGATCTAGAATTCACGATCAAAGGAAAAGTCATGCCTTACGTTTCAAGAGGCGGTCTTAAACTTGAGAAGGCATTAAGGGAATTCGATTTACAAGTGAATGGAAAAATACTGCTTGATATCGGATCATCAACTGGCGGGTTTACGGATTGTGCTTTGCAAAATGGCGCCATAATGTCTTATGCGCTTGATGTCGGCTATAATCAACTTGCCTGGAAGCTTAGGCAGGATGAGCGGGTAAAAGTAATGGAAAGAACCAATTTCCGTTACGTTACACCCGCCGATCTCGACGGGGAGATGCCAAACTTCGCAAGCATTGATGTTTCCTTCATCTCGCTTACGTTAATTTTACCGGTACTAAAGACCTTGCTCGTCCCGAATAGTGATGTCGTTGCCTTGGTTAAACCGCAATTCGAAGCCGGGAAGGATCAAGTGGGTAAAAAGGGGATTGTTCGTGATCCCAAAATCCATAAACAAGTGTTGGATAAGATCATTTCTTTTTCTTTAAAGGAAGGCTATGATATTAAGGATGCCTCCTTCTCACCGATTACCGGCGGTGATGGAAATATTGAATTCTTACTCCACTTACACTGGCAAGGGCCGAAGGAAGATGGAGCATTATTGCTTTCGAAAACGGTTGATGACATCGTTGGAGAGGCCCATGCCCAATTTAAAAAAGAATAGCTAGAACTTTGTATGGCTCCTTTGGCTGAATGGTTGGCTAAAGGAGCTTTTTGACTATGCATTGTCGTCATGGAATTGAATCATTTATGAGTGGATACATAAAATAGGTAAGTGCAAAAATTAGACTTGTATTCATTTTAGAGAAAAAAGTTGTACAATTGCATAAAAATCCGATAACATTAATATTGAAAGTGATACCATTACCATTAAATGAGCAACAGTTGAGAAGAGGTGCTTCTACTTATGAATAAAGGACAACGACATATAAAAATAAGGGACATTATAACGAATAATGATATCGAAACACAGGATGAGTTAGTTGAAGAATTGAAATTAGCTGGATACAATGTAACTCAAGCCACCGTTTCAAGGGATATTAAAGAGCTTCACCTTGTAAAAGTTCCTTTAACGGATGGAAGGTATAAATACAGTCTGCCGGCCGACCAACGTTTCAATCCACTTCAAAAATTAAAGAGAATCCTTGTCGATGCCTTTGTACGCATTGACTCAGCCAACAATTTGCTGGTTATGAAAATGCTCCCGGGTAATGCCCAAGCCATCTGTGCATTGATTGATAATTTAAATTGGCAAGAAATACTCGGGACGATAGGCGGCGACGATACTTGTTTAATTATCTGCCGTTCCGAGGAAGATGCAAAGATCATTTCCGGCAAATTCTTGGACATGCTCTAATAATGTTGTGAGGTGATCTAGTTTGTTAACAGAACTATCGATTAGGAATTTTGCGATCATAGACAGCCTGTCCGTTTCATTTGAGAAAGGCTTGACGGTCTTGACAGGAGAAACAGGGGCAGGGAAGTCAATCATAATAGATGCCGTTCATCTGTTGGTTGGGGGACGTGGTTCTGCAGAGTTCATTCGGCATGGTGAGTCGAAGGCTGAAATAGAAGGATTATTCCAAATTGAAGATGAAAAACACCCGGTCTTTGCCAAAGCGGAAGAGTTTGGCCTGGATATGAATGATGGGATGGCGATACTTCGAAGGGATATTTCACAAAGCGGTAAAAGCGTTTGCAGGGTAAATGGGAAGCTGGTGACGATTTCCACTTTGCGTGAGATAGGGCGAACATTGATAGACATCCATGGTCAGCATGAACATCAGGAATTAATGGATGAACGACTCCATCTTCCGCTGCTCGATCAATTCGGCGGTGAAAAAATCGCATCTGCACTCACTGAATACCAAAAGCTATATAAACGATATGAAACCGCTTCTAAACAATTGAATGGTTTGAGCCAAAATGAACAGCAAATGGTCCACCGCCTTGATTTGATCCAGTTTCAATTCGATGAAATCCAAAAAGCTGATTTGAAATTACGCGAAGATGAAGAATTGATGGAAGAACGGAAGAAAATTAATAATTTCGAAAAAATCCATGAAGCGCTGCAAACCAGTTATAATGCTTTAAATGGTGAGCAGCATGCAATTGATTGGCTTTCCGTAGCCATGAATAATTTGGAGGAAGCGGCAGGGCTTGATGAAGGTTTAAAGCACAGCTCTGAAACCGTTTCAAATAGCTACTTCCTGCTCGAAGAGGCTGTGTCAAACATCCGGGACCAATTGGACTCTTTGGATTATGATACAGAACGTGTGGAATTCATTGAAAGTCGACTTAATGAAATAAATCAATTAAAGCGTAAATACGGACGGACCATCGAGGAAATCCTGGAATATGGGGCCGCAATTGAAGAAGAAGTCGAAAAGCTGCAAAATAGGGAAACCCATATCGCGAAGCTTGAAAAGGAAATGAAATCCATCAAGGCAGATCTTATCGTCGAAGCAAAGAATCTGTCTGAACTTCGCCAGAAATTCGCTCAGCAGCTAACCAAAAAGATTCATCAGGAATTAAAGGATCTATATATGGAAAAAACAATTTTTGAACCTCATTTCCTTCAGACAGCCTATACTTTCGATGAATTGTCAGATAGGGGCATTAATCAGTCAGGGCTGGATTCAATGGAATTTTATATTTCCACGAATCCAGGTGAACCGTTAAAACCTCTTTCTAAAATCGCATCTGGTGGAGAACTGTCGAGGATCATGCTGGCTTTGAAAAGCATTTTCTCCAAGCATCAAGGCATAACATCCATTATATTTGATGAAGTGGATACAGGTGTGAGCGGACGGGTTGCACAATCCATTGCCGAAAAGATCTATAAAGTGGCAACTGGATCACAAGTATTGTGCATATCCCATTTGCCACAGGTGGCAGCCATGGCGGATACTCACCTTTTCATAGCGAAAAATGTAAGGGCTGGACGCACGCATACCTCGGTCAAGCCGCTAATGGAAACTGAAAAAATAAAAGAAATTGGCAGGATGATTTCGGGAGTAGAGATTACGGACTTGACGAAACAACATGCCAATGAATTAATCCAGCTGGCCAAAAGGCTGAAGATTACATCTTGATGGGCCTGTAAGAAGATTATTTAAACTTATCATAAGCATTCATTGTAAAGCTATCCAAAAACGGATAGCTTTTATTTTTTGCACCTGTTATAAATGACTGTCATGAGGGCTAAATTAAAGGTGTAGCCATAAAGTTTCAGAGAGCGAGGAGAGTGAATGGATTGAAATTTATATGGATAAACAGGATCATCGGTGGAATTCTCCTTGTTTCGCTATTAACATTAGGGTTATACCAGCCATCTCGTGAATATTTTTTAATTCCAAATCATCTTGTACTATTTGAAGGAAGTCAATATAGTATTTCCAAATCATTGCCTGTTTCTGCAAAAACTTCGGGATCCAGTGATGGAATTTCACTTCATGATGAACAAGCTTCGATTACGCTTGGTGCAGAGAAACCAGGTACGAATGAAGTGTTACTCGATGTAGCAGGCTTGCCTGCCAAAAAGGTCGACATCAGGGTGTTAAAAGACTTTAGGGTCATGCCTGGAGGCCAATCCATTGGAGTGAAGCTTAATACTCTTGGGGTGCTCGTAGTAGGTCATCATCTTATTGATACGGCGCAGGGGAAAAAATCACCGGGAGAAAAAGCGAAAATTGAAATCGGTGATATTATTACAGAAATCAATGGTCAGACGATAAAGAAGATGGGGGATGTAACCCCTTTTGTTCAGCAGGCAGGTGAAAAGGGTGAGGCGTTGAAAATTGTCATTAACCGTGATAATAAAGTGCTTCATAGTACCTTATTCCCGCTAAAAGATAAAAATGAAGGAACTTACAAATTGGGTTTGTATATCCGTGATTCGGCAGCTGGCATCGGAACGATGACGTTTTATCACCCGGATTCAAAAAAATATGGGGCGTTGGGACATGTCATATCCGATATGGATACAAAAAAGCCGATTGTTGTTAAGGACGGACAGATCGTTCAATCGACGGTCACATCCATCGAAAAAGGAAGCAATGGTGATCCGGGAGAAAAATTGGCACGCTTTTCTTCCAATAAAGAAAAAATAGGAAATATCAATCGTAATAGTCCCTTTGGCATTTTTGGGAAATTAAATCAAGATTTTAAAAATGGAATTAACGACAAACCACTCCCCATCACCCTTTCCCATGAGGTAAAGGAAGGGCCAGCAAAAATCCTTACAGTGGTGAATGGTTCTGAAGTGGAGGAATTCGATGTCGAAATCGTCAGTTCCATCCCACAGAAGTTTCCTGCAATCAAAGGAATGGTCTTAAAAGTGACGGATAAAGAATTGCTTCAAAAAACGGGTGGGATCGTTCAAGGTATGAGCGGCAGTCCTATCATTCAAAATGGGAAATTAATCGGTGCAGTCACCCATGTATTCGTTAATGATCCTACAAGTGGGTATGGAGTCCATATCGAATGGATGTTAAACGAAGCCGGTATAAATATATACGACAAAGATAATTATGAAAAGGCAAGCTAAGAATCCGGGTATCCTTTTGGATGCCCCTTTTTAATGGAAAATTATGATTAGCATAGGTTTAGGTCGGAATTAATTTTGATTTCTTCAAAAAATAGAGGTTTTTTTGGAACGATGTGATAAAATGAAAACGATATGAAGATTTTTCGACAAACGGTTTATTCCAATAGCAAACGAAGTCGAAAACAAGAGATATCCGGAGAATAATATTGAATTCCTTATATTTTTTCAAAAATAAAAGGAATTTAGTTTCCATTGTCGAAAAGTTCAATTACAATAGAATTTAGTCATATAGAAAAAAAGACCAATTGTAGTTGAGGAGGAAATCAAGCGTGAAAAAAATTAAGGTGTGCGTTGTAGATGATAATAGAGAACTTGTTGGCCTTCTGGAAGAATACATTTCTGCACAGGAAGACATGGAAGTGATTGGGGTGGCACATAACGGTCAAGATTGCCTGGGTATGCTAGAAAGCGTTGATCCGGATATTTTGATCCTCGATATTATCATGCCTCATTTAGATGGGTTAGGTGTACTTGAGAAACTTCGTGAAGTAAAACGGGGTGCCATGCCTAATGTGATAATGCTTACTGCCTTTGGTCAAGAAGATGTTACGAAAAAAGCAGTTGATTTGGGTGCGTCTTATTTCATCCTGAAACCATTTGATATGGAAAATCTGGCCAATCACATCCGTCAGGTAAGCGGTAAAGGGCAGGCGGTTTTAAAAAATCATAGTCAATTTAGCTATCGTCCCCAAAATGAATCCAAACCGAAGAACCTTGATGCAAGCATCACCAGCATCATTCATGAGATTGGAGTGCCTGCACATATTAAGGGCTATTTGTATTTAAGGGAAGCCATATCCATGGTATATAATGATATTGAATTATTGGGTTCCATCACCAAAGTTTTATATCCGGATATCGCAAAAAAATACAATACTACGGCCAGTCGAGTTGAACGTGCTATCCGGCATGCGATTGAAGTGGCCTGGAGCCGTGGAAATATAGAATCCATATCATCTCTTTTCGGCTATACCGTAAGCATGACAAAGGCAAAACCTACAAATTCCGAATTCATTGCCATGGTTGCCGATAAGCTGCGCCTCGAACATAAAGCTTCTTGACAGGGGTAGGGTAATACCGGTTGTTAAGACTCAGGGTAACTATTGACCTTATAAAGGCTAGAGCCGCTAAATATAAATAGGAACTCTCCGTCTGGAGGTAAAGGACAGGAAGAAGTTGCTTCGTGATTTTTTCTAATCGGCAACTTCAAATCTTTTTACGCCGGTTAAAAAAATTAAACGCCTTTTATTTATGGGATTTTGCAGCAAATCCCATAAATAAAAGGCGTTTTTGTTTGGTTGAAAAAGCGGCACAAATCAGATTGTAAAAGAAATGGAGTGATTTGAGGAAAGGAACCTCCTATGCAGAAAATAATCACCTGCGTTTTGATTGTAGAATTGATCTAGATGAAAATAATTTGCTGTTTCTGTTCATAAAATCGGTGTATAACAATTTTTGAGAGAGGCGGCGTTTCATCATGACCTTAATCTTTGCACATCGAGGCTCTGCAGGAACTCATCCGGAAAATACGATGTCGGCGTTCAAGGAAGCTGCCCGTGTCGGTGCGGACGGAATTGAAACGGATGTCCAGCTCTCGAAAGATGGAGAAGTGGTCATCATCCACGATGAAAAGCTCGATCGGACCACGAATGCCTCGGGGTATGTAAAAGACCGGACATTAAAGGAGTTGAAAACCTTTAATGCTTCCGCAACCCATAAGGGTAATTTTGGTGATGAAAAGATTCCCACGCTTGAAGAACTGTTTATTTGGCTTAATGATAATCAGCTCTTTTGCAATATTGAATTGAAAAATACGGTTTTTCTGTATCCAGGCTTGGAAGAGAAAGTCATCCGGCTCATCCGTACCTACGAAATGGAGGAAAGGATAATCCTTTCTTCTTTCAATCATTACAGTTTGGTCAATTGCCATCGATTGGCACCAGAATTGGAAACGGCACCGCTATACAGGGATGGCCTATACATGCCGTGGATATATGCCAAGGCAATAGGCGGAAGTGCAATTCACCCAAATATCCGTGCTGCCCCTGATGCACTCATTCAATCATCGGTTAGTATGGGTGTTCCTGTAAGGCCCTATACCATTAATGAAGAAGCCGAGATGAAGCGGTTATTCAAACTGGGGTGCAGCGGCATCATAACCGATTTCCCCAAAGCAGCGGTACGGATAAGAGAAGAATTGAAGTCAAGATAAAGAAAGAAGGTGCCATACAAGGCACCTTCCTTTTTGCGTTTAAAATTTATTGAACCTGCTCTGGACCTTATTTTGTTTTCGATCTCGATGTAGGACGAAGCCGGCGATAAAGGCGATTCCGCCTATCGTAATGAGCAGTCCTATTAAAAATTGCAGCCAAAGGAATGGATAGGGGGGCTGTAAAATACCGAATACCATGTCCCTCATTATTTTTATGCCATAGGCAGCAAAGGCACCGGGTATAAAAAGAATCAAAAAAGCGATTAAACGTTTCATGCAGTCAAATCCCTTCCGAAAATTCCATCTTTAAAAAATGATAAAGGATATAAATTATTTGTCAAGTAACGGGAATCTAGATAATGACTGGGAGTTGGCGGCTGTTTTTAATGGGGGCCGATATGGTAAAATGGTGTGGAGTATGAAAAAAATTGCAGGGAATGATCTATTTAAAGGGGTAATTATTTCTTAAGGGGGATGGCTGATGCAAAAGGTCATGATAGTAGGGGGAGGAGTGGGAGGGACGACCGTGTTGAAACTCCTATCGGAAAGTGAAGTATTCTCCATTGTTTGTTTGGCTGATACGAATGAATCCGCTGAAGGGATGCTTGCTGCGAAGGAACGAAGGATTCCTACCGTGACTAATTGGAGCATGGGATTGAAGTGGGATTTGGACATCATATTTGATACGACCGGTGACCCGTCTGTCTATAAAAAGATAAAAAGGGACATGGGCGAACAAACGATTCTCATTCCTGGAAGTGTCGCCCTCATTATGACTAAGTTGTTTGAAGAGAAAAATCGTTTAATAAGTAAATTGGAGAATACCTCCGCAAAAATGGATTTGATCCTTAATACGACCAGTGAAGGGATGGTGGTGATTGACCATGAAGGATTCATCATCATGTTCAATGATAGTGCGGAACGTGCATCAGACACAAAGCGCGAGGATGTAATTGGGAGACAGATCAAAGATTTCATCCCATCAACAGGATTGCTGCGAGTGATGCAAACGAACCAAAAAGAAGTGAATCAGGAAATCACCCTTGGCAATGGGATGGAACTCATAACGACAAGGATACCGCTGGTGAATGCCGATAAGGAAATCATAGGGGCTTTTGCCGTGTTTAGGAATAAGATGGAAGCTGTGCAATTGGCGGAGCAGATCACTGATTTAAAAGAGATACAGACGATGCTCCAGGCAATCATTCAATCCAGTGATGAAGCCATATCTGTTGTGGATGATCAAGGAAGGGGGCTTTTGATCAATCCGGCATATACAAGAATCACTGGCTTAACAAAGGCCCAAGTGATCGGTAAACCGGCTTCCATCGATATTTACGAAGGCGAAAGTATGCATATGAAAGTGCTTCAGACAAAAAAACCTGTTCGTGGTGTCAATATGCGTGTCGGCCCAAAACATAAGGAAGTGATCGTGAATGTTGCTCCAATCATCGTGGATGGGTGCCTGAAAGGAAGTGTTGGCGTCATTCATGATGTATCGGAAATTCAAGCCTTGACCCACGAACTTAATCGGGCAAGACAGATCATCCGAACATTGCAGGCCAAATATTCCTTTGATGATATAATTGGGGCTTCCGAAGAGATGAAGCTTCCCATTGAACAGGCGAAATTATCGGCTAGAACACCTGCTACTGTTTTATTAAGAGGGGAATCAGGGACGGGAAAAGAGTTATTTGCACATGCCATCCATAATGCGAGCGATAGGAAGTTCAATAAATTCGTTCGGGTAAATTGTGCGGCCATCTCGGAATCATTACTTGAAAGTGAACTATTCGGTTATGATGAAGGAGCCTTTACCGGGGCAAGCAGGGGCGGAAAGGTCGGTTTTTTTGAAGAGGCAAATCAAGGGAGTATCTTTTTGGACGAAATTGGTGAATTGCCAGCCAACATCCAAGCTAAATTACTGCGGGTTTTACAAGAAAAGGAAATCGTCAGGGTGGGGGGGACGAAGCCGATCCCCATCAATGTCCGGGTCATAGCCGCTACGAACATCAATCTTGAACAGGCCATCGCAAACGGATCATTCAGGGAAGACTTATATTTCAGGCTGAACCGCATGCCTATTTTCATTGCTCCATTAAGAAAGAGAAAAGAAGATTTGAGAGAATTGGCGGAGCATTTGATTAATAAAATCAATCAGGAGTATGGACGGAGCATAGAGGGAATTACAGGAGCAGCTATACATAAGATGCAAATCTACAACTGGCCGGGAAATGTGAGGGAACTGGAAAATATCTTAGGACGGGCAATCATTTTCATGAAATTGAACGAGACAATCATTGATATCCATCATATTCCGGATTTTATCGAAGGGATTCCATTAAATCAAGAGAATTTATTAATGAGGCCTTCCGGCTACGTATCGGGGAAACCGCTCTCGGAGATAATAGACCAGTATGAAGCCGAAATCATTCAGCAAGCGTTCCATACCCACAAGGGAAATAAAACACTTACGGCAAAAGCGCTGGGGATTTCAGTTAGAAATCTATATTATAAAATGGAAAAACTAAAACTGTGAAAAATTTTGCATGCAATCATTTGCACACTATGAAAAATAATGCATGGAATTTTCTGATTTATTTTAATTTAAGCGAGACTCCACTTCTGACATGAAATTTTTTTGAATTTGTTATAGGCTATAGTTGCCCAACTTATTAACCAGCATGTCCTTTTTTTGGATAAATAGGTCCCGATTATGTATTTTATTGGCATGTTATTTGCATATTTAAAAGTGCATGGGTTTTTCAAGGGAACCATTCCCCATGGGGAAAATATCATGTGAGTAGCGGATTTTATTTAAAACGAACGTAGGAACAAGTAAGAATGAGGAGAAATTCAGTAGTCTCATATCTGACATGTATTAAAACATCTAGGGAGGATTCCTTTATGGAAATTTTTAAATATCTTGAGAAGTATGATTACGAGCAATTGCTATTCTGTCAGGATAAACAATCGGGTTTGAAAGCGATTATTGCCATTCATGATACAACATTAGGGCCTGCGCTTGGAGGCACAAGGATGTGGACGTATGCATCTGAAGAAGATGCCATTGAAGATGCCTTAAGGCTTTCGAGAGGAATGACATATAAAAACGCCGCTGCCGGCTTGAATTTAGGCGGGGGGAAAACAGTCATCATCGGCGATCCGCGTAAGGATAAAAATGAAGAAATGTTCCGTGCATTCGGAAGGTATATCCAAGGGCTGAATGGCCGTTATATAACAGCTGAAGATGTAGGTACAACGGTTGAGGATATGGATCTCATTCATGAGGAGACGGATTTTGTCACGGGGATTTCCCCTGCATTCGGTTCTTCGGGTAACCCTTCCCCAGTAACGGCATATGGGGTATACCGCGGTATGAAGGCTGCTGCAAAAGAGGCATTCGGAACTGATTCCTTAGAAGGCAAGGTGGTTGCTGTCCAAGGCGTCGGGAATGTTTCTTATAACTTATGCCGTCATCTTCATGAGGAGGGCGCCAAGCTCATCGTTACGGATATCAATAAAGAAAGCGTGGCCCGTGCGGTTGAGTCCTTTGGGGCGACTGCAGTGAATCCAGATGAAATTTATGGAGTCGAATGTGATATCTATGCACCTTGTGCATTAGGGGCTGTCATAAATGATCAAACGATCAATCAAATCAGGGCGAAGGTCATTGCAGGTGCTGCGAATAATCAATTAAAGGAAACGGTTCATGGCGATCAAATTCATGAAAAAGGGATTATATATGCACCTGATTATGTAATTAATGCAGGGGGAGTCATAAACGTGGCCGATGAGCTTTTAGGGTATAATCGGGAAAGAGCCCTTAAGAAAGTGGAAACGGTTTATGATACAATTGAAAGAGTCTTCGAGATTGCAAAACGTGATCAAATCCCAACTTATAAAGCGGCGGATAGGATGGCAGAGGAGCGAATTGCTCGCATGAGGAATTCAAGGAGCCAATTCCTGCAAAATGAAAAACATATCCTGAATGGAAGAAAATGAATGTAATTTTACAAGATTAGATTCCTGTGTTTTTTTAAATAAACACAGGAATTTTCAACATGGATAACGTAATAAACATAGGGCAAGTAAAAATGGTGACAAATTGTATGTATTTGTGAGGAGGAGTGGTTTTGGCTGAAGAATTTGACCTCGTTGTCCTCGGAGGAGGAACAGGCGGGTATGTGGCGGCAATAAGGGCTGCTCAATTAGGATTGAAAACGGCTGTCGTGGAGAAAGGCAAACTCGGCGGAACGTGTCTACATAAAGGCTGTATCCCCTCGAAAGCACTTTTAAGGAGTGCGGAAGTTTATCAGACTGCAGTGAAAAGTGAGGAATTCGGTATTGTTACCGGGGATGTAAAGGTAGATTTCCTTAAAGTGCAGGAAAGAAAAACTAAAGTGGTCGATCAACTCTATAAAGGAGTTCAGCACTTGATGAAACAAGGAAAGATAACGGTTTATGAAGGGTTAGGGCGTATACTAGGTCCTTCTATATTTTCACCGATGCCTGGGACAATTTCCGTGGAAATGAATGATGGCAGTGAAAATGAAATGCTCATTCCCCAGAATGTCATCATTGCAACCGGTTCGCGTCCGAAGACACTGCCCGGTTTAGCGGTTGATGGGGAATTGGTGCTTACATCGGATGAAGCTCTAAAGCTTGAGAGCCTGCCAAAATCGATGATTATTGTAGGCGGTGGAGTTATCGGCATTGAATGGGCTTCGATGCTCAATGATTTTGGTGTGGAAGTGACAGTACTGGAATATGCAGATAGAATCATCCCGACAGAAGACCATGATATTTCCAGTGAAATGCTTCGTCTCCTAACGAAAAAAGGCGTCAAATTCGTTACAGGTGCCAAGGTATTGCCTGAAACCCTGAAAACGGGTGAGTCAGTATCCATTTCTGCTGAAGTCAAAGGTTCGGTAGAGGAATTCACAGCTGAAAAAATGCTGGTTTCCGTAGGAAGGTCAGCAAATGTTGAAGGGATCGGTCTTGAAAATACGGAGATTGTGAAAGAAAAAGGTTTTATTGAAACCAATGACTTCTTCCAAACGAAGGAATCACATATCTATGCGATCGGTGACTGTATCGGCGGTCTGCAATTGGCACACGTTGCCTCCCATGAAGGTATTACGGCCGTTGAACATATTGCAGGCAAAAAACCGGAACCGCTGGATTATTCGCTCATTTCTAAATGTGTGTATTCAAGCCCTGAGGCTGCAAGTGTCGGTTTGACGGAAGATCAGGCAAATAAGGAAGGTTATGACCTTAAAATAGGGAAATTCCCATTCCGTGCAGTTGGTAAGGCCCTTGTTTTTGGGGAAGCGGATGGTTTTGTCAAAATCATCGCCGATAAGAAAACGGATGATATACTGGGCGTTCATATGATCGGGCCACATGTTACGGATATGATTTCAGAAGCTGGACTTGCAAAAGTGCTTGATGCGACACCTTGGGAAGTAGGCAAGACAATTCATCCGCACCCAAGTCTTTCTGAAGCAATCGGGGAGGCGGCCCTTGCTGTCGATGGACGTGCCATACATTCTTAAAGAATAAGGTCAGGAGGTTTTATGATGGTAGAAAAACGTCATGAACAATTAGGCTTAAATGAGGAAACGGTTTTAGATATGTACCGGACAATGCTTTTGTCCCGCAGAATTGATGAGCGCATGTGGCTTCTAAACCGATCCGGGAAAATTCCCTTCGTGATTTCCTGCCAGGGGCAAGAAGCTGCACAGGTTGGGGCAGCGTTTGCGCTTGATCGGCAAAAGGATTATGTACTGCCTTATTACCGGGATGTAGGTGTGGTGCTTACCTTCGGAATGACCGCAAAAGATTTGATGCTTTCAGGTTTCGCGAAAGAGGAAGATCCCAATTCCGGCGGGCGCCAAATGCCAGGTCATTTTGGTCAAAAGAAAAATAGGATCGTCACTGGTTCATCGCCTGTAACGACACAGGTCCCGCATGCAGTCGGAATTGCCCTTGCAGGGAAGATGGAAGGTAAGGATTTGGTGACTTTCGTAACGTTTGGGGAAGGTTCATCCAATCAGGGCGATTTTCATGAAGGGGCCAACTTTGCAGGTGTGCATAAGCTACCGGTCATTTTCATGTGTGAAAATAATAAATATGCGATTTCCGTTCCTATAGAGAAACAGCTATCGTGTGAAAATGTTTCCGACAGGGCGATTGGCTATGGGATGCCTGGAATAACGGTGGATGGCAATGATCCATTGGCCGTGTATGCTGCGGTGAAAGAAGCGGCTGACCGTGCACGAAGGGGAGAAGGCCCTACACTAGTGGAAACCGTCTCATACAGGCTCACACCACATTCAAGTGATGATGATGACCGAAGCTACCGGACGGCGGACGAAGTGGCCGAAGCCAAAACGAAGGATTCCATAATGACATTTGGAGCCTATTTAAAAGAAGTGGGAATCATGGATGATGACCTTGAGAAACAAATGAATGATGAAGTAATGAAGATAGTCAACGAAGCAACCGATTATGCTGAAAATGCTCCATATCCAAAGGCTGAAAGTGCTATGAATCATGTGTATGCACAAAAGTAAGGGGGTAATAGAATGCCAGTGATTTCTTATATAGATGCCGTGACAATGGCAATGAGGGAAGAGATGGAACGAGATTCCCGTGTATTCGTATTGGGAGAGGATGTAGGAAAAAAAGGTGGGGTCTTTAAAGCCACTAATGGTTTATACGACCAATTCGGTGAAGACAGGGTCATCGATACCCCGCTCGCAGAATCTGCAATCGCAGGAGTTGGAATTGGAGCCGCCATGTATGGGCTTCGGCCGATAGCCGAGATGCAATTCGCTGATTTCATCATGCCAGCCATTAACCAAATCGTTTCAGAGGCAGCCAAAATCAGATACCGTTCCAATAATGACTGGAGCTGTCCTATGGTAATCCGTGCTCCATATGGAGGGGGAATTCATGGAGCTCTTTATCATTCGCAATCGGTTGAAGCGATCTTTGCCAATCAGCCGGGCTTGAAAATTGTGATGCCTTCCACTCCGTATGATGTAAAGGGTTTGCTTAAAGCTGCCATTCGCGATGAAGACCCAGTGCTTTTCTTTGAACATAAACGTGCATACCGCTTGATCAAGGGTGAGGTGCCTACTGAAGATTATGTACTTCCAATCGGTAAGGCGGATGTGAAAAGGGAAGGGGAAGACATTACAGTCATCTCCTATGGCCTTTGTGTGCATTTTGCCCTTCAGGCAGCAGAAAAATTAGCTGCAGATGGAATTTCTGCACATGTTCTTGACTTGCGTACCGTGTACCCTTTGGATAAGGATGCCATCATAGAAGCAGCTTCTAAAACGGGGAAAGTATTACTGGTTACGGAAGATAATAAAGAAGGAAGCATCATGAGTGAGGTCGCAGCCATAATTGCCGAGCATTGCCTTTTTGATTTGGATGCCCCTGTAAAACGATTGGCCGGCCCGGATGTACCTGCCATGCCTTATGCGCCAACGATGGAAAAACATTTCATGGTGAATCCCGATAAAGTGGAAAAGGCAATGAGGGAATTGGCCGAGTATTAATGACTGTTAAGAAGGAGGAACGAATTATGGCTATGGAATTAATGAAGATGCCCCAACTAGGCGAAAGTGTCACAGAGGGAACCATCAGTAAATGGCTTGTGAAGCCTGGAGATCATGTCACGAAATACGACCCGCTAGCTGAAGTGATGACGGATAAAGTAAATGCTGAGGTTCCTTCTTCCTTCACCGGCATCATCAAGGAATTGAAAGCGGATGAGAATCAAACATTGGCAGTCGGGGAAGTCATTTGCTCGATTGAAGTTGAAATGGGAAAGACGGATAATGAAAATGCTGGGCAAATTTCTCATAATGAGGAAAAAGTTGATGCACCTGTTATAAGAGATGTGCAGCAAGCGGCAGAACCATCAAGGAAAGCTCGCTATTCACCAGCTGTGTTAAAACTTTCCCAGGAGCATGGAATCGATCTATCAAAAGTTAAAGGAACGGGGAATGAGGGACGGATCACCCGTAAAGATTTACTGAAACTTGTTGAATCAGGGAATCTTCCTAAGGCGGATGAGCCTTCCGCAATTTCCGATGCGGCTCCTGAAGTGATCGCCCCTCAAGTCAATCGTCAAACAAGTCCTGTAACAAACGTGCCGACTGCGGCTGGTGACAAGGAAATACCGGTCACCGGCATCCGTAAGGCAATTGCGTCCAATATGTTGAAAAGTAAGCACGAAATTCCGCATGCTTGGACGATGGTGGAAGTTGACGCCAGCAATATGGTGAAGTTGCGTGATAATCTAAAATCTGATTTTAAACAAAAAGAAGGCTATAATTTAACGTACTTTGCCTTTTTCGTAAAAGCTGTTGCTCAAGCCCTTACGGAATTTCCAGAACTGAATTCGATGTGGGCCGGCGAAAAAATCGTACAAAAGAAAGAAATCAATATATCGATAGCCGTTGCAACTGAAGATGCCCTATTTGTTCCGGTCATTAAAAATGCAGATGAAAAATCAATCAAAGGTATAGCAAGGGAAATACAGGAACTTGCATCCAAAGTGAAGTCAGGTAACTTAAAAGCAGAGGATATGCAAGGTGGTACGTTCACTGTTAATAACACTGGCTCATTCGGTTCTGTCCAGTCCATGGGAATCATCAATTATCCACAGGCAGCCATTTTACAGGTTGAAACGATTGTAAAACGTCCAGTGGTCATTAATGACATGATTGCAGTACGAGATATGGTGAATCTCTGTTTATCACTTGATCATCGTGTTTTGGACGGACTGGTATGCGGACGATTCCTCGCGAGGGTTAAAGAAATCATCGAAAAGATTTCCAAAGACAACACTCCCATATACTAAAATGAAGAAAAGGAAGGCCGGAAGGTCCTTCCTTTTTTTTGCACTTCACTTTTCCGTAGAAAAACATCGACAAAAATTTTATTTTTGCTATTATTTTATTAAGGGCTGTTCTAATACAGGTCAGAAGCTGTACTTGATTTAAAGAGGCAAAATAGGCTAGTGGTTTCCCTAATAACAGGTTTGCTAATTTCTATTGTCTTAAATTTCAAGAAAATTATGGTAGAATGTTAGTATAATCCAGATCAAATTGACGGGAGGGTGGTTTTCTTATCCAAAACTGACTGAGCGTTCGTTCTACCAATGAAGGGTGAGGGCGTATGAGGATAAGAAAGCGATTACAGATGGAACTTAAAGATGTAAAAAACATAACCTTTCCTAAGCCTTCTTTTGAAGAGTGGAAAGAAGCTGCGGAAGTAAGTTTAAAAGGGAAAAGTGTAGAAAAGCTTAAAACGAATACATATGAGGGCATCGCTTTATATCCACTCTATACAGAAAAGGCGGAATCAACGGAAAAAGTAGCTGAATTGCCAGGATTTTTCCCTTTCACCCGAGGAACGTCCCCAACGGGATATCATGACAAACCTTGGCTTGTCGTTCAACCTGTAAGCGGTATCACGGCTGAAGAAGCAAATGAAAAGATGAGGGCTTCATTCAAGCGCGGTCAAAATGTCGTGGCATACCCTGCACGATTGCTTTCCGGGGGAGCAAGGGCTGAAACATTGTTTAAGGAAATCCCATTAAAAGAAATGCCGGTTTTCATTGACCTTAAGGGGAAACAAAAAGAATTATTCCCTCAATTCAAAGCTGTTGCCGAAGCACAAAATACCCAATTGACAGGCGTCATTGCTGAAGATCCAATTGCAGAATGGCTCATTTGCGGTCAGCTGCCAGAAGATACGGATAACTATTTTGCAGAATGGCTGAAGACGATCCAGGATTATCAGAAGGTAGGCAGTGATTTAAAAACAGTTTTGATTAATACGGCAGTCTACCATAATGGAGGAGCCAATGCCGTACAAGAAATAGCTTACGGATTATCGGCAGCCGTCCAATATCTATTGGAAGGGCAAAAGCAGGGGCTTTCTATTGCTGCGGTTTCCGAAAAAATAGTATTCTCGTTTGCAGTGGATTCAAATTACTTCATGTCCATCGCTAAACTGAGGGCTGCCAGAAGGCTTTGGGCAGGTCTTGCAGAAGCTTTCGATACAGCATCGGACCATTTTAAAATGACGATACATGCCGTAACTTCCGAGTTGACGGAAACGCTATATGATCAGCACGTCAATATTCTTCGGACCACGAACCAAGCTTTTTCAGCAGCTATTGGAGGCATTCAATATCTTCAAATCCATCCATTTACACACGCAACCGGTGAAACCGATGAGTTTTCAGAAAGAATTGCCCGTAATACTCACTTGATTTTAAAAGAAGAAACAAATATTACAACAGTTGTCGATCCTGCTGGCGGTTCATGGTATGTTGAGCAACTAACGGATGAATTGGCTGAAAAGGCTTGGGCAAAATTCCTTGAAATCGATGCAGCTGGAGGGATTCTGGAGCTAATTAAACAAGGTACCCTTCAGAAAGAAATAGCTGAAGTTTACCAAGAAAGAGTTCAAAATGCGGCTTTCAGAAAAGAAAGTATCATCGGAACGAATGTATATCCGAATCCCGCTGATAAGATTAAAAACACCACAAAGGATAAACATGTGTCGTATATGAAAGTTGCGAAGCCGGTTGGCATTACCCCACTTGAATTGGAACGGGTATCCAGTCAGTTCGAACAGATAAGACTGCGCAGTGAAAAGTTTAAAGGAATAAGCGGAACGGCTCCAACTATCGGTTTAATTAATTTGATAAATCTCAAATCCTATAAACCTCGTGCAGATTTCGTTCAAAGTCTTGCGGCAGCAGGTGGTATTGAAACAATCGGCAGTAAGGGATGTCAAACCGTTGAGGAAGCAATCGATTATGTAGCTGCGACCAATCTCCCAATCTATTGTCTTTGCGGCAGTGATGGTGACTATTCGGAATTAGCGCCAGTCATCATCAAAGAAATTAAAAAGCAATTCCCTGAAATCACTATTTATAGTGCCGGCAAGCAGCAAGAAGAATTGGAGATTACACTAAGAGAAGCCGGGGTCAAAGATTTTATCCATGTTAAAATGAATGCAATATCCATTTTACTTGAATTATTGCAGAAGCTAGGGGTGAACTGAAATGAAAAAACCGAATTTTTCTGCTATAAATCCTGCTAAGTCCGAGATGAAAGGTACAGTGGAAGCATGGAAAAAGGAAGTCGAAAAGGCCGTTGGGAAAAACATTGAGGATCTTCTGTTTGAAACCAATGAACAAATAAAAATCAAACCGCTTTATGTTGAGGAAGATATTCGCGGCCTGGAGCATATGGAAAGTGTGCCAGGCATCGCTCCTTTTACAAGGGGTCCCTATCCTTCGATGTATGTCAATCGTCCTTGGACGGTACGGCAGTATGCAGGTTTTTCGACTGCTGAGGAATCCAATGCGTTTTACAGACGTAATCTGGCGATGGGGCAAAAAGGGCTCTCAGTTGCTTTTGATTTAGCTACACACCGCGGTTATGACTCCGATCATCCGCGCGTTGTCGGTGATGTGGGGAAGGCGGGAGTTGCCATTGATTCCATTCTTGACATGAAGATCCTGTTCGACGGCATTCCGCTTGATCAGATGTCCGTGTCAATGACAATGAACGGTGCAGTATTACCGATCCTTGCGTTTTATATCGTGACAGCTGAAGAACAAGGCGTAACACAGGATAAGCTTTCAGGCACGATTCAAAATGACATCTTAAAGGAATACATGGTTAGGAATACGTATATCTACCCGCCTGAAATGTCCATGAAAATCATAGCTGATATCTTTGAGTATACTTCCAAATATATGCCCAAGTTCAATTCCATTTCCATCTCCGGTTATCATCTGCAAGAAGCGGGGGCGCCGGCTGATATCGAACTTGCCTATACGTTGGCGGATGGGCTTGAGTATGCACGTACCGGAATGAAAGCAGGCATTGATATCGATAAATTTGCACCACGCCTGTCATTCTTCTGGGCTGTAGGAATGAACTATTTCATGGAAGTGGCGAAAATGCGGGCGGCTCGTTTCATTTGGTCAAAATTGATGAAACAATTCGAACCGAAAAATAATAAAGCGATGGCATTGAGGACTCATTCCCAAACCTCCGGCTGGAGCCTTTCCGAGCAGGATCCGTTTAACAATGTCGCAAGGACCCTTATTGAAGCGCATGCGGCTGCACTTGGACATACACAGTCGCTCCATACGAACGCATTGGATGAGGCCATTGCCCTGCCAACGGATTTCTCGGCACGTATTGCACGTAATACACAGCTCTATCTGCAGGAGGAAACCGGAATCACAAAAGTAATCGATCCATGGGCAGGTTCTTACTATGTAGAATCGCTCACTAATGAATTGATCGAACGGGCTTGGGCTCACATAGAGGAAATCGAAGGTCTGGGAGGAATGGCGAAGGCAATTGAAACCGGCCTTCCAAAAATGAGGATCGAGGAAGCCGCTGCAAAGCGACAGGCTAAAATCGATTCTCAAGATGAAACAATCGTAGGCGTCAATAAGTATCGGTTGAAAAAAGAAGATCCGATTGAAATACTGGAGATTGACAATACAGCAGTTCGCGAAAGTCAGCTTAAGCGATTGAGCGAATTGAAGGCGAAACGTGATCAGGCAAAGGTGGATGAAGCTCTTAAAGCGCTTTCAATGGCGGCCAGAACTGAAGAGGGTAACCTTCTTGAACTGGCTGTGCAAGCAGCAAGAGTACGGGCTTCATTAGGTGAAATCTCCGATGCGATCGAAGAGGTGGCTGGACGTCACAAAGCAACGATCCGTTCTATCAGCGGCGTATACAGCTCGGCATACTCAAAAGAAGCGGAAATTGAGGAAGTCGTCCGCATGACGGAAGAATTCCTTGAAAATGAAGGAAGAAGACCGCGTTTGTTAATGGCTAAAATGGGCCAGGACGGTCATGATCGCGGAGCTAAAGTAGTCGGAACGGGGTTTGCGGATTTAGGCTATGATGTCGATATCGGTCCATTATTCCAAACACCGAAAGAAACCGCCATCCAGGCCGTGGAAAATGATGTGCATGTAGTCGGAATGAGTTCCCTAGCTGCCGGCCATAAAACATTGTTGCCGCAGCTTATGACGGAACTGAAGAACTTGGGACGAGAGGACATCATAGTGATCGTAGGCGGCGTCATCCCTGCACAGGATTATGATTATCTTATGGAAAATGGCGCTACAGCCATTTTTGGACCCGGGACGGTCATTCCGCAGGCAGCAAAGAAAGTGCTTCAGGAAATATACAATCGCCTCGGATATGAGGAAGTGGCCCAATAATGAGTGAAGACAAGAAGCCGGAATGGGTCGATCTTAACAATAAGGAAGGTTTTGCTTCTTCATTAAAGCCAGGTGTGGAATTAGCAGCCAGCCAAAACAAACCTTCAAAAAGCAAATTCGTCAAAAAACATAATGTAAACATACCGGTCCATGAGCTTAAAGAGGGAATCATAAAAGGGGACAGGGCCAAGCTAGCCAAAGGGATTACATTGGTTGAAAGCAATGCATCCCACCATTTGGATCATGCACAGGAATTATTGCATAGCATCCTTCCTCATACAGGGAACTCAATGCGCATCGGGATTTCCGGAGTGCCCGGTGCCGGGAAAAGTACCTTCATCGAGACGTTCGGAACCTACTTATGTGACAGGGGCCATAAGGTTGCCGTTCTAGCCGTCGATCCAAGCTCTTCGGTCAATGGCGGAAGTATACTGGGCGATAAGACAAGAATGGAGGAACTGGCTAGAAACCCCCATGCCTTCATAAGACCCTCACCATCCGAAGGAACTCTTGGCGGGGTTCACCGCAAAACGAGGGAAACGATGCTGCTTTGTGAAGCGGCAGGTTTTGATGTGATACTGATAGAAACTGTCGGGGTCGGTCAGAGTGAAGCTATAGTTCGAAGTATGGTCGACTTCTTCATGCTCCTTGTCCTAACGGGTGCCGGAGATGAATTGCAAGGGATGAAAAAAGGGATTCTGGAACTTGTGGACGGAATTGTTGTCAATAAGGCCGACGGCGAGAACCTCCCCCTGGCGATTAGGACGAAATCCGAATATAGCAGAATCTTGCACTTCCTTCAGCCAGCCACAAAGGGTTGGGCAGGAAAGGCATATACTTGTTCCGCCATAACCGGTAAAGGAATTCCTGAACTTTGGGATGTATTGAATGAATTTTCCCAAATGACCAAGGAATCGGGGGTTTTTCAAGAACGGAGAAGAATGCAATCTAGGGAATGGCTTTATTCATTGATCGATCACCAGCTTAAAACGATGTTTTATAAAAATGAAACCGTCAAGAGTCTTCTCCCTATGCTCGAGAATCAAGTGATGTCAGGGAATAAAACGGTCACTGCTGCTGTTAAGCAGGCCTTTCAATCTTTTGCAGAAACATTTAAGTCTAATGAAAAATAAATGGGATGGGGAGGCATGGATCTATTTCCACGCCTGCCCCATCCTTTTGTAAGTCTTGTTGTTACACACATGATTCCCGCTCCCCTTTCGTTTTAAACATGTTCGGAACGGATTATGCGGTTTTAATAGGTAAATTTATTGAATCACGAAGAGGCAATTGTTATGATAGGATTGAAGAGAAAACTTGGAAGGAGCAAATGCCATGAATATGGATTTTAATTTTTTAATGAACGACGTAGTCAAACAGGCTCGCGATGAGATTAAGACTGCTGGATATACAGAACTGACCACTCCCGAAGAAGTAGAGGAAGTATTTGCACAAAAAGGAACGACACTTGTTATGGTAAACTCCGTTTGTGGCTGCGCTGGGGGAATAGCTAGACCTGCAGCTGCTCATGCAATCCATAATGATAAACGCCCAGATCAGCTTGTAACCGTTTTTGCTGGGCAAGATAAAGAGGCGACGGAAAAAGCCCGTGATTATTTCGAAGGATATCCGCCGTCATCCCCATCATTTGCATTGCTGAAGGATGGAAAAATCATCACCATGATAGAACGCCATGAAATTGAAGGGCACCACCCGATGTCTGTAGTAGAAAAATTACAAGACTACTTCGATCAATATTGCGAAGAAGTTTAATCCATATCGATAAACTAAAAACCCGCCCAATCGGCGGGTTTTAGTTTGTCAACAAAAAGAGATTCGGAATGATCTCATCCTGAACAGGATCTTCAAACAAGGCTAGATCACCATAGGTGGTTATTACTTTAAATCATAATTGGATTGCCGCGATTACGACAGCCCTCCCGGATAATTGGCTTTTATGCCCCTTTAGGTGCTTGCTTTAATGAGGCATTGGCAGACAGTCGGCGGAAAGGGAGCAGGATCTCTGAAAAACTGGAATGTAATTTTAAGAAAAAAACTGAGGCTAGACATCCCGAACCAAGTTTTAGAACAGGTGACCTTGATTTGTTTTACATTGATCCTAACTGGATGGAAGATATGAGCGACACTCCTGCCGAGTAACTGGCTAGCCGAGACCCCACAGGCGCTTGCGCTGAGGAGGCTTGGCAGTCAGTCGGCGGAAAGGGAGCGGATTTCTGGAATCAATAGAAATACTTTTTTAAGAAAAAAACTATATGAAAACTGGCTTTTGTTCGAATTTTGTCTACAGTCTGAACCCGCCCAATCGGTGGGTTTTTTTATTCATGAAATTGCATAAGTCAGGAACTTTTGGGAAAGAAGATAGATATGGAGGCGGATATATTACCTTTGATGAGAAAGCACGAAGCCCAGATGTTAAATTATGATAATATTCTGAAAAATGAATCTATTATTTACGTTATTGAATAATTATTAGAGTGTGTTAAAATACACATTAGTGTATGAATATTAGTTATTCGAAATTTAACTAACCTAATTTAATAACAAGAGAATTGAAAATATCATTTTGGAGGAATAATAATGAAGTTGAAAAAGCAGTTAGCATTGTTGCTTACTTCTATTTTATTAGTAGGTATTTTAGCGGCATGCGGAACATCAGAGAAAGAAGATAAGAACACAGCTGACAATGAAGACAAGAAGGTCCTGGTAATGGGAACATCTGCGGATTATCCGCCATTTGAATTTGTTGAAACATCTAAAAGTGATGAAATCCAAGGATTTGACATTGATATCGCTAAAGCAATCGGAAAAAAATTAGGTTATGAGGTCGAAGTGAAGGACATTGACTTTAATAGTCTTGTGCCTGCCCTGGAAAATAAATCGGTCGATTTCGTTATCTCCGGAATGACTCCAACAGAAAAACGTGAGCAATCAGTCGATTTCAGTGATATTTACTATACAGCTAAAAACATGATCATCACGACAAAGGACAGTAAAATCAAAACTGTTGAAGATTTAAAAGGGAAAACGGTAGGCGTACAGCTTGCATCCATTCAGGAGACATTGGCAAATGACTTGAATAAATCCCAAGATATCGGGATGAAAGTTGAAAAACGGAATCGTATTCCTGAGGTTGTTCAAGAAATGTCAACAGGACGTTTTGACGCCGTGATCATGGAAGATACTGTTGCAAAAGGCTACTTGAAAGATAATAAAGAATTGGTTGGCCATTTGATCAAGTCTGGTGATCAAGATGCCGGTTCGGCAATCGCTTTCCAAAAAGGAAGCAAGTTAACTGAAGAATTCAATGCCGAGTTGAAAAAAATGATGGAAAATGGTGAAATGGAAAAATTAATATTAAAATGGTTCGGTGGCAGTGAAACTGAATAAAACAGAGAGATGAAAAGCGTTCAGAATGCCTTCTGAACGTTTTTCCGCGCTTTATTGTTAATAAAATGAAGCAGGAGGAAGGCCCAAGATAACGGCCTTCATAAGAGAGGATGAATGGAGTGAATCTGGAATTTGAAAGGATTATGCCTTCCCTTCCATATATCCTGGAGGGAATGCCGACTACATTAAAGGTTGTAGCGGTAGCGGCAGTAATCGGATTTGTTTTGGGAATATTATTATCTATACTTAAAATCAGCAGAATCAAGCCATTGAATTGGATTGCTGACTTTTATACATCCATTTTTCGCGGTACCCCTTTGGTGCTGCAATTAATGCTGATTTATTTTGGTTCACCACAAATATTAGGGATTCAAATCGAAGCGTTCCAAGCAGCATTTTTAGCATTCGGGCTAAATTCAGCTGCATATATCTCTGAAATTATCAGGGGAGGCATTTTAGCGGTCGATAAAGGCCAACGAGAGGCTGCACTTGCACTTGGGGTTCCCTATTCAGGGATGATGCTTAATATTATCCTTCCGCAGGCCATCAAGAACATCCTGCCGTCCCTTGTTAACGAATTGATTTCCTTAACGAAGGAATCAGCCGTTGTCACAATTATTGGATTAGGGGATATCATGCGCCGTGCTTATATTGTCGGCGGTGAGACATATAAATTCTTCGAGCCGATTTTATTTGCCGGTCTCATTTATTATGTGATGGTCATGATTCTCACCATCTTAGGCAAAGTGATTGAAAGGAGAATGAGACGCAGTGATTAAAATTGATGGACTCAAAAAAAATTATGGTAAGCTCGAAGTTTTAAAAGGAATCAGCACCGAGATAGGACAGGGTGAAGTGGTAGCGATCATCGGTCCATCCGGTTCGGGAAAATCAACTTTCTTGCGCTGCATCAATATGCTTGAAACTCCAACTGATGGTCAAATCAGGTTTAAAGATCAAATCATCACTGATAAAAAGACCAATATCATGAAAGTGCGTGAAAATGTCGGAATGGTATTTCAGCATTTTCATTTATTTCCACATAAAACCGTACTGGAGAATCTGATATATGCACCTATGAAGGTGAAAAAATTATCAAAGGCCGAGGCTGTAAAACAGGCTCGTGAGCTCTTGACTAAAGTCGGTTTGGCCGATAAAGAATCGACTTATCCGAATCGTCTGTCAGGCGGACAAAAACAAAGGGTCGCGATTGCACGGGCATTGGCAATGAACCCGGAAGTAATGCTTTTCGATGAGCCGACTTCAGCGCTTGACCCCGAGATGGTAAAAGAAGTGCTCGAGGTTATGAAGTCACTGGCACATACGGGGATGACCATGCTGATTGTAACGCATGAAATGGGCTTCGCCAAAGAAGTGGCCGATCGAGTACTATTCCTTGACGGGGGTCTGCTCGTTGAGGAAAGTGCTCCGGAAGATTTCTTTTCCAATCCGAAAAGCCAGCGTGCAAAAGACTTCTTGGAAAAAGTTTTATAAGCTAAAGCAAATAGTATATAATTGTGAAAAAAGGTAACGTTTAGTTACCTTTTTTATTTTTTTCCTATAATGTATTTTTGCGTGCATGTATTTAGAAAAATTGGAAATTTAACTCGCAAAGGACTGTAAAAATTTCTGATTTCCTGATAGTATTATAATAGATAGAGAAAGAGCCAGGTGATACATAACAATGTTTAAAATCGGATACAGGACGATTAAAACTGCTTTGGGGGCCACCCTGGCAATTATTATTGCACAAATGCTTAATCTCGAATATTTCTCTGCCGCGGGAATCATTGCGATCTTATGCATCCAAGTTACAAAAAAGAAGTCGGTGTATGCCTCCTGGCACCGGTTTTTAGCTTGTTTGATCGCAATGGCCTATGCATCCCTATTATTTCAGTTCATCGCATTCCATCCGCTGATAATAGGTTTGATTCTCTTGATTTTCATTCCAACGGCAGTTGCCTTGAAGATTAATGAGGGGATCGTGACGAGCAGCGTCATCATCATGCACCTATATGGGTCCGGTAACATCACTTTTTCCCTGCTGATCAATGAAACGATATTAATTGCAGTTGGAGTTGGAGTGGCACTTGTCATGAATCTGTACATGCCCAGTGTCGATGACAAACTGCTGGCCTATCAGGAAAGTATCGAAACGAACTTCAGTGCGATCTTGATGGGAATTGTCCGCTATTTGAGGGATAATGATCACACATGGGATGGTAAGGAAATCACCGAAACAGCCAACCTTCTTAATCAAGCCAAGAGCCTTGCCTTCAGGGACGTGGAAAATCATTTCTTAAGGGAAGAAGACCTGTATTACCATTATTTCAAAATGCGTGAAAAGCAATTTGAAATAATTGAACGAATTCTTCCCCTGGTCACGAATATTCCGTTGGTCGTCAAGCAAAGCGGGATAGTGGCTGATTTTATAGAAGATTTGGCAGAAAACGTCCACCCACAAAATACGGCCATCCTTTATCTGAAGAAGCTTGAAGAAATGGAGATCCATTTTAGGGGAATGGCACTGCCGCATACACGTGAAGAGTTCGAATCCAGGGCTGCATTACTGCAGCTCATGAAGGAAATGGAGCGCTATTTATTGTTGAAGCATTCCTTCAAGGGATTACCCAAGCTGACCGGCAACCGAATGAAAAAGAGGCACTTGGCTTAAACTAAGCAAAAAAGTAAAGGAATGATACAAATGAAATGGATCCTTTCTTTGTTGCTTATGCTATCTTTGTGGCCGTTACAGGTACAGGCCCAGCCTCAATCGGTTAAGCCTGGAGATCCGCTTATCATCATCAATAAAGCCAACAATAAATTGGCGTTCATTGATGATAATGAGGTCAAGGAGATTCTGCCGGTCGGTACGGGAAAGAGTCAGGAACTGACACCTGAAGGGATCTTCACGGTCAAAGTAAAAGCGGTCAATCCATATTACCGGAAAAAGAATATTCCTGGCGGTGATCCCAGGAACCCTTTGGGGTCGCGGTGGATTGGATTCGATGCGCGAAATACCGATGGGAGGATATACGGCATACATGGTACGAATCAGCCATCATCGATTGGTGAATATATTTCAAATGGCTGTGTACGGATGCATAAATCCGATGTGGAGCGTTTGTACGAAAAAGTCCCCATCGGCACCAAGGTGTTGATCACCCTATCGAACGAGGATTTCAAAACGCTAGCTAAGAAAAACGGAGCGATAAAATAAAGAGAGGGAAGCTTTTTGCTCCCCTCCCCGGTGTCTATTACAAAAGAAATGCGATACCTGATAATAAGCTCATTAATAACATTGAGATAAGCATTAAATACACGACGATCTTTCTGATTTTCCTGTTTCCCATATGCTCTCTCCCTTAATACAGTTTGATTGATTTTATTTTAACTTGAACATTTAGTAGAAACAAGTAAAAGTATAATGTTCATATTATTCCGAATCTTAAAAGGCTTTAATGCAAGATTAGTAGTATTTTAATGGAGTCATCCAATAATACATAGCATGGGGGTTTTTATGATGATTAAAAATATCGATCATATCGGTATTGCCGTCAAGTCACTAGATGAAGCCTTGCCGCTTTACACGGAAACGTTGAAATTGAAACTTGAAGGAATCGAGACAGTGGAGAGCCAAGGAGTGAAAGTGGCCTTCATCCTGGCAGGCAATACCCGTTTGGAATTGTTGGAAGCGTTGTCACCTGCAAGCCCAATCGCCAAATTCATCGAAAAACGCGGTGAAGGGATTCATCATGTGGCACTAGGCGTCGATGACATCGAAGATAGAATAAAAGAAATCAAAGAAGCTGGATTGCGCATGATTGATGATTCATCAAGAAAGGGAGCGCACAATGCGGATGTTGCTTTCGTTCATCCAAAGTCTACCGCGGGAGTATTATATGAGCTTTGTGAACAAGCATTATCAAAGGAGGAGCAGAAATGACAGACATTTATGATACGATCAATGACCTATATGACAGACGCCGAAAAGTGGAAATGGGCGGCGGTGAAGAAAGAATCGATAAGCAGCATGAAAAGGGCAAACTTACGGCAAGGGAAAGAATTGAACTTCTAGTTGATCCAGGTACTTTCATCGAGCTTAATCCTTTTATCAAACACCGTAATACCAATTTCGGCATGGAAAAGGAAGAAGGGCCGGGAGAAGGGGTTGTCACCGGTTATGGAAAGGTCAACGGCCGCGACATTTATCTGTTTTCACAGGATTTCACTGTTTTTGGCGGTGCACTTGGTGAAATGCATGCCCTGAAAATTGCCAATGTTATGGATTTGGCAGCGGAAAATGGAGCCCCTTTCATCGGTTTAAACGATTCTGGCGGGGCGCGAATTCAAGAAGGCGTAGTTTCGCTTGACGGATATGGCCAAATATTTTACCGGAATTCCATATATTCAGGGGTCATTCCACAGATTTCGGTTATTATGGGACCTTGTGCAGGCGGAGCCGTATATTCCCCAGCCATTACCGACTTTGTTTTCATGGTTGAAAAAACGAGCCAAATGTTCATAACAGGTCCTAAAGTCATTGAAACGGTTACAGGTGAAAAGATTTCATCCGAAGGATTGGGCGGAGCGGCTGTACATAATACCATAAGCGGTAATGCCCATTTCAAAGGAGCATCTGAGGAGCAAGTTTTGGCTGACGTTAGACGGCTCCTGAGCTATCTTCCACAAAATAATGAAGAGAAGCCGCCGGTTTTGGAAGCGGATGAGGGAGATGACTACCGGCCGGACTTAACGGATGTAGTCCCTTATGAAGGGATCCGGCCATATGATGTTCGGAAAGTATTGGAGCAGGTTGTCGATGAGGATTCCTTTATGGAAGTGCAAGAGGGCTTTGCGAAAAACATAGTGGTCGGCTTGGCACGGATCAAAGGGAAATCAGTGGGGCTTGTCTGTAACCAGCCAAAGGTATTGGCAGGGGGACTTGATATAGATTCATCAGATAAAGCTGCCCGTTTTATTCGTTTTTGTGACTCGTTTAACATTCCGCTTATTACGTTTGAAGACGTTTCAGGGTTTTTCCCCGGCGTTAAACAAGAACATGGCGGAATCATTCGCCACGGTGCAAAGCTGCTATATGCTTATTCGGAAGCAACAGTACCTAAATTGACGATCATTCTGCGAAAAGCATACGGAGGAGCTTATGTGGCTCTTAATAGTAAATCCATCGGTGCGGATCTTACGTTTGCATGGCCGAATGCTGAAATCGCTGTAATGGGTTCTGCTGGAGCGGCAAATATCATTTTTGCGCGTGAAATTCAAAATAGCCAAGATCCGGAAGCGACACGAGCAGCTAAAATTGAAGAATACCGTGAGAAGTTCGCCAATCCATATGTCGCCGCAAGTCTTGGGATGGTGGATGATGTTATCGATCCCCGTGAAACCAGGATTAAGATCATTCAATCTCTTGATATGCTACGCAACAAAAAAGAAACTCGACCATGGAAAAAACACGGTAATATCCCGTTGTGATCAATCTTTGCAAGGAGCCCTAACGATCTGTTTTGGGCTCTTTTCCATACGGGGGAAGATACCATTTTGAAATAAGTCATCATTCACTTTTTAAAATGGTCTTAGGACCAGCATGCCACATTATTTGCCGGGGCGCCGCTTTTAGAAGTATAATTGAAGAGGAAAACTTTTTTGGAGGTTTTATTTTATGATTAATGAAGAACGTTTAGTTAATGAATTTATGGAATTGGTGCAGATCGATTCCGAAACGAAAAATGAAGCAGCCATCGCCAAAGTGCTGAAAGAAAAATTCGGGGCACTGGGTGTAGAAGTTTTTGAAGATGATACAACAGCAGTCACCGGTCATGGTGCAGGGAATTTAGTATGTACTTTAAAAGGAACGAAAGAAGGCGTAGATACCATTTATTTCACCTCCCATATGGATACGGTTGTACCGGGTAATGGAATCAAGCCTTCCATCAAAGATGGATACATAGTGTCAGACGGAACGACCATATTAGGGGCGGATGACAAAGCTGGATTGGCAGTCATGTTAGAAACGCTTAAAGTGTTGAAAGAACAGAATATCGAACATGGTACAATTGAATTCATCATTACAGTCGGTGAAGAATCTGGCTTGGTAGGGGCAAAGGCATTGGATCGCTCCCTTGTAACGGCTAAATTCGGTTTTGCGCTTGATAGTGATGGAAAAGTGGGCAATGTGGTTGTTGCTGCACCTACTCAGGCGAAAGTGTCCGCAACCATTTTAGGCAAGACTGCTCACGCTGGTGTCGCTCCAGAGAAAGGCGTTTCGGCCATTACGATCGCAGCCAAAGCAATCTCTAGAATGCCATTAGGCAGAATCGACGAAGAAACGACAGCCAATATCGGACGTTTCCAGGGGGGACAGCAAACCAATATTGTTTGTGACCATGTTGAAATCCTTGCAGAAGCAAGATCCTTGATCCCTGAAAAAATGGAAATACAGGTAGCGAAAATGAAAGAGGCTTTCGAGACTGCAGCCATTGAAATGGGCGGACGTGCTGAAGTTGAAGTTACCGTCATGTATCCTGGTTTTAAATATGGTGCTGGTGACCATGTTGTCGAAATCGCAAGAAAGGCAGCAGAGAAAATCGGCCGTCCATGCGAGCTGGTTAAAAGCGGCGGTGGAAGCGATGCAAATGTCATTGCAGGCTTTGGCATCCCTACTGTCAATCTCGCAGTGGGCTATGAAGATATCCATACTACGAATGAAAGAATTCCAGTTGAGGAATTAACGAAACTAGCTGAAATGGTCATCACCATCATCAAAGAAGTTTCAGGGGAATAATCACCCATAATAGGTCAAGATGTTCAAAGTATTGAAGGATATATGTACAGTCATCAATGATATGATGGCTGTTTTTCTTGGAGTGGAAGCATCTTTCAGCGTGGTTACCAAAGATAAATAGGGATACTTTAATAGAAATGTTTTTTATTTTTACAAGGATGTGACGGTCAAACATGAAGGACATGTATCCCAAAAATGGCAGGGTCATTCTCCATGTAGACATGAATAGTTTCTATGCTTCAGTGGAAATGTCATATGATGTTTCATTGAAAGGCAAACCGCTTGCCATTGCAGGCAATGTTGAAGAGAGAAGGGGCATAATCGTCACCTGCAGCTATGAGGCGAGGAAGTTCGGGGTTAAAACGACCATGCCGATTTGGCAGGCGAAAAAATTATGTCCTCAATTAGTCATTCAGAAACCGAATTTCGAGCGCTATCGAAAGGCATCACTGGCTATTTTCGATGTTTTGAGGCAATATACAGAGATGGTTGAACCGGTTTCGATTGATGAGGGGTATCTGGATATCAGTGAATGCGCCGAATTGGGTTCGCCTTTAGATATAGCCAATAGCATTCAGGAAAGAATTTTTAATACGATGGATCTCCCTTGCAGTATCGGGATTGCCCCTAATAAATTTTTGGCCAAAACGGCTTCTGATATGAAGAAACCTATGGGGATCACCGTGTTAAGGAAACGGGACATTCCGGAAAAGCTCTGGCCTTTACAAGTGGGCGAAATGCATGGCATCGGGGATAAGACATCGGAAAAGCTTCAAGCTATCGGGATCATGACGATCAGGGACCTTGCACACGCCAATGATAGACAACTTAAACAGCTTCTTGGGATCAATGGCATCCGTTTGAAAGATAGGGCTAATGGAATTGACCCAAGGGTAGTGGATCCCGAAGCGATTTTTGAGCATAAGAGCATCGGGAACTCGACAACTCTTCCGCATGACTCCGCCAATCAAAAAGAATTGATCGGTGTATTGGAAAAGCTTTCCGGGAAAGTTGCCGTCCGCTTGAGAAATAAACGCCTCCTTGGTCAAAAAATAGGTGTTACGATCCGTTACAAAGACCGCCGGACAATTACGAGAAGCAGGACGGTTCCTAATCCAGTTTTTGAAAAAAAGGATATTTTGGATGAAGCTATCGATCTCTTCATGAAAAATTGGAATGGGGAAGGAATCAGGCTTCTTGGTGTCACAGCCTATGATGTCATCGAAAAAGAGTCGGCCTTCAAGCAACTGGATATTTTCTCCTTTCAAGAGGATGCAGAAAAAGAACCTCTGTATGATGCGATGGAACACTTGCAAAATAAGTACGGAGAAAATATTATTAAAAAGGGATTACCCTTGAAAAAACGTTCAATAGGAACAGACACTAGCTTCAGCAAAGATTTCTTTGAGCAATCCAGGAGGAATGATCCTTCTTTTGACAAAGAATAGCGTACAAGCTGTGTAAAGATAGAGAGAAGGGAAGATGAATCATGACAAAACAGCAGATTGGCGTTATCGGACTAGCCGTAATGGGCAAGAACCTTGCATTTAATATTGAAAGCAGGGGATATTCAATTTCCGTATATAATCGCTCAGGATCAAAAACGGACGAGATGATGAAGGAAGCGGAAGGCAAAAACGTAACAGCCGCTTATACGCTTGAAGAATTCGTCAATTCTTTGGAAACACCACGCAAAATTTTATTGATGGTTAAAGCCGGAGCTGCAACGGATGCAACAATCGAGCATTTAAAACCGTTGCTTGAAAAAGGTGATATCGTTATTGATGGAGGGAATACCTTCTTCAAGGACACTCAGCGCCGCAATGAGGAGTTAAGCAAGCTTGGCATCCATTTCATCGGTACTGGCGTGTCAGGTGGGGAAGAAGGAGCTCTAACAGGTCCTTCCATCATGCCTGGAGGTCAAAAAGAAGCATATGAACTTGTTGCACCGATTTTGAAGGATATTTCAGCTAAGGTCGATGGTGATGCTTGCTGCACGTATATCGGACCGGATGGGGCAGGTCATTATGTTAAAATGGTACATAATGGTATTGAATACGGGGACATGCAATTGATTTCCGAATCTTATTTCCTTCTGAAAAATCTCCTTGGACTATCTGCTGAAGAATTCCATGAAGTCTTTACTGAATGGAATGAAGGGGAACTTGATAGCTATTTAATTGAAATTACTGCTGATATTTTCAAAAAATATGATGAAGAAACCGGCAAGCCGATGGTCGATGTCATTTTAGATAAAGCTGGCCAAAAAGGTACAGGTAAATGGACAAGTCAAAGTGCGCTTGATCTTGGTGTTCCGCTTCCAATCATTACGGAATCCGTGTTTGCCCGGTTTATTTCAGCAATCAAGGACGAGCGTGTCGAAGCGAGTAAAATCCTTCGCGGTCCAAAAACCGATTCATTTACAGGCGACAAAAAGGCTTTGATTGAAAGTATCCGAAAAGCACTTTATATGAGCAAAATCTGTTCATATGCACAAGGATTTGCACAAATGAAAGCAGCATCAGAAGAAAATGGCTGGAACTTGCAATATGGGGAAATCGCGATGATTTTCCGTGGCGGCTGTATCATTCGAGCACAATTCCTCCAAAAAATCAAGGAAGCGTACGATCGTGAAGCGAACTTGAACAATCTTCTTCTAGATCCTTACTTCCAAGGGATCGTCGAAAGCTATCAAGGAGCTTTACGTGAAGTAGTATCAACGGCTGTGATGAACGGAATCCCGGTTCCTTGCTTGTCATCGGCACTTGCCTATTTCGACAGCTATCGTACAGAAACACTGCCAGCCAACCTGATTCAAGCTCAGCGTGACTATTTTGGAGCTCATACTTACCAACGCATTGATAAAGAAGGAACGTTCCATACCGAATGGATGGAAAAATAAAAAGTTCAAGCCAGGCTTAAAGGAGATCCCCTTTAAGCCGGCTTTTTTGTTTCATGTAAAAAGGGGGCGCTTGGCGCCCCCTTTTATTACTATCTCCGATGCTCTACAAGATCAATGACCCCTAATACAACATGTGCCAAACCGAAACCAAAAACCGTATTAGCTACCATTTTGTTTGAACCCCGGGTCTGCTTCATTGCATAACCCGCAGCTGTCACGGCTGTGCCCAACGCTGTTGGAATTAACCCTTCACGAATGTCCATCGTTTAATCCCTCCACATCGAAGTTAGCGGTACTGTCACTAAGCACCTTTTTTAGTGTATCCTCAGCAAAGGCTTACCATTCTTTATAGATAAGGGTAAAAATGGTAAAAACGAACTAGTTGTAAATAGTTCCAATTAATTTACCTTTTTTAGGGAAAACATAGTATGATGTATGACATTCATCCTTGCTTTTTTTAGGTTTAAACACCTGTGGAAAAAGGAATATAAACATTGAAAGAGATGGGCGGGCCGTAGAATACAGTAGGCAGAAAGAGAGAGAAGGAGCGGAGGACTTTATGTTCATCATCTGGTGGGCTGTAGCCATTTTTTTATTTTTCATTGCCTTAGAATCCGGTGTTTCATTTTGGCTCAATTCAGAAAAAGGGGAAGAAATGTCCAAGTCCAAGCAAATGTTTCATATTATCCGGAATAAATTGCTGAGGAAGAGTGTTTCATGAAGAAGAAGGGATGCAGATTCAAATCTGCATCCCTTTTTCATTTCAATTATTATTTTCGTTTTTCTTGACTTGCCACCAAATATGTCCATCTTCCGCCAGGAGTTCATCGGATGCAAGTGGACCTGTTGATCCCGCTTCATAGTTAGGGAAAGACTCTTCTTTAGTATTTTCCCATGCATTGGAAATGGTATCGACGAACTTCCATGAGAGGGCAACCTCGTCCCAGTGCGTAAAGTTTGTAGCATCCCCGCGCATGCTGTCAAACAATAGCTTTTCATATGCCTCGGGAGAATTGATGTGTTCGATCCCTTTGTTCGAGACGGTCAGCTTCATTGGCTTTGTATTGGATGTCGTCCCGGATTTTTTGACATTTAAGTACAATGTGATACCCTCGTCAGGCTGGATATTGATGACGAGAAGATTCGGATTCAGCGTTTCTTCCGTTTTATAATACAGATTCATTGGAATATCTTTGAATTGAACAACGATATTCGTTGATTTGACATCCATTCTCTTACCGGTACGGATATAAAAAGGAACACCGGCCCAACGGAAATTATCAATCATCAATTTACCCGCAACATAGGTCTCTGTGTTGGATTCGGGATTTACATTATGTTCATTTCGGTAGGCCGGAAGCATTTGACCGTCTATCGTTCCTTCACCATACTGGCCACGAACGAAGTATTGGTTGACTTCGTCGACCTTCATTGGTCGAAGTGAACGCAATGCCCGTACTTTTTCGCTTCGAATCTCTTCAGTCGTCAAAGCGATCGGGGGTTCCATTGCAAGCAGGGCCACCATTTGCAGCAGGTGGTTTTGGACCATATCCCTTAGGGCACCGCTGGTTTCATAATAACGCCCGCGTTCTTCAACGCCGAGTGTTTCGCTTGAAGTAACCTGGATATTGGATATATATCTGTTATTCCATAGCGGCTCGAAAAGGGCATTGGAAAAACGGATTACCTCGATATTTTGTACCATTTCTTTACCTAAATAATGATCGATGCGGTAAATTTCATCTTCAGCGAATGCAGTCCGAATCTGCTCATTCAATTGTTGTGCTGTTTCAAAACTGTGTCCAAATGGCTTCTCGATGACCAGGCGTTTATATCCATCCGTGTCACTCAGGCCTTGAGCTTTAATCTGTTCGGCAATCGTTCCGAAAAACTCAGGTGCCATCGCCAAATAGAAGATCCTGTTTCCTTCTAATTGATATTGTCCGTCTAATTGTTCGGCAATGTCTTTTAATTGCAAGTATGATTCCGAACTTGAGACGTCATGGGAGTGATAATGGAAATGGGAAATGAATTCATCGACCTTTTCTTCCGCATGTCCGAACGTAAGAATCGAGTCCTTGACACTTGTTTGGAACTCCTCGTTCGTCAATGGCCTCCTTGCCACACCGACGACCGCGAACTTATTGATTTTCTCTTTTTGAAATAGTCGATATATGGAAGGAAATAATTTCCTTTTCGCTAAATCTCCGGTAGCACCAAAAATCATGATCAATGCTGTGGGTTTATTGTTTTCTGTCATGTTAAAACCTCAACTTTCCGTTAAATCTGTCTATAAAGTTGGAATTCCCGTATGTGTACCAATTTCTAATTTTACGTTTAGCTTTCCCTCAAAGCAATCAATTTGCGCATTTTTTCTCAGATTTCATTAAAAGTTTAATTTGGTTTCGGTTTTAATGGGTCATAAATGAAAGAGCACCTTGGTTATGCTATAGTTAAGGCATAAAGTATTTGCAACGGAGGTAGTATGAGTGGATTTCGTTTTATTGGGTACAGGCGCTGGCGTTCCGGCCAAAGCGCGGAATGTGACATCAATCGCCCTTCAATTATTGGAAGAACGAGGGACTATTTGGTTATTCGATTGTGGGGAAGCAACACAGCATCAAATATTAAAAACGGCGGTCAAACCGCGAAAGGTTGAAAAGATCTTCATCACCCATTTACATGGTGACCACATCTTCGGACTGCCTGGTTTTTTAAGCAGCAGATCTTTTCAGGGCGGAGTGGATAAATTGACCGTATATGGTCCACAAGGCATAGATTCATTCATTAAGACGAGCTTACAGGTGAGTGGGACTCATTTAAAATATCCCTTGGAAATCATCGAAATAGAAGAAGGCACAGTGTTTGAGGACGAACAATTCACAGTGACGGCCAAGTCGCTTGACCATGGCATTTACAGCATCGGTTATCGGATTGTGGAAAAAGATCGTCCGGGTAGCCTGCTGGTCGACCGGCTGCGTTCCGAAGGTGTGAAGCCGGGGCCTCTTTTTAAAGCATTGAAAAATGGACAAACGGTCTGTCTCGATGATGGCCGTGTCATAAATGGGAAGGACTATATCAGTACTCCGAAAAAAGGCCGGATCATCACGATTCTTGGTGATACAAGAATGTGCAGCAATGCGCTCATTCTTGCTGAATCGGCGGATTACCTTGTTCATGAAGCTACATTTTCAGCGGAAGAAGCTGAAATGGCATCAGCCTATTATCATTCGACCACCGTTCAGGCTGCAGAAACGGCCTTGAAAGCGGGAGCTAAGCATCTAATCCTTACGCATATCAGCTCACGGTATACTCCAGAGGATGCTGGGAGGCTAAAAGAGGAAAGCAAATCAATCTTTGCAAATACGATCATGGGTGAAGATCTGATGGCGATTAAAGTTCCTTTGTATTCAGAGGAATCGGACAGCTGAAATCAAAGCCAATGTTTGATATAATTAATCAATTGTTCATTGGATATTTAAAGGAGTGTAAATATGACTGACAAAAGTGACCTACATACTAAAGCAATGGATTTTCTCCTAAAAACAAGCCGGACTTTTTTCATTCCAATCAGTTATCTCCCAAAGGGATTGCAAGAGGGTATTGGAGCTGCATACCTTTGCATGCGCGCCATCGATGAGATCGAGGACCACCCAAGTCTTCCTGCAGATAGTAAGGTTTCTTTGTTACAGGCCCTTAGTGAGCTGCCGGATGCGGATTTCAAGGAAGAGAATCTACAAAAGTTATTTGAACCATATAAGGATGAACTGCCCGAGGTGACCCTGTTTCTTTCGGACTGGGTTGAATTTTGTCCACCCGGTGCAAAAGATAAAGTCTTGGAGTCAACAAAGGAAATGGCCGAAGGCATGGCAAAATGGGTTATTAAGGACTGGCAAATCCATAATGAAGAGGAACTCGATGATTACACTTATTATGTTGCAGGTTTAGTCGGGGTCATGCTGTCTGATATGTGGAACTGGTACGATGGAACCGAAACGGACCGTGAACTTGCCATCGCATTTGGCCGTGGACTCCAAACGGTCAATATCCTGCGTAACCGCGAGGAAGATGCAGAACGTGGTGTGAACTTTTATCCGGATGGCTGGGGTTTCGACGAGATGCTTGCCCATACGGAGCGTAATCTTGCATTAGCCGATGCGTACATTGAAGAGATTGAAACGAAGGACATCATCCAATTCTGTAAAATACCTTTGGAATTGGCAAAAGCTACATTGAAAGCCCTAAAAGAAGGTAAAGAAAAAATTGATCGGGCTACCGTTACCGAAATTGTCAGCCAGGTTGTCGAACATTGATTTTTCAAAAAGCTGCTGTGAAAGTTACCATACCTTTCACAGCAGCTTTTTTCATGTTTTACATGCAGAACTCAAAAAATTCTAAAAAGTTAAAAAATATATTGGAATAATTGGGACTAAACGATTATAATTTAGGAAATAAAAGCGAAAAAAGCTGGCGTCGTTAGAAAAACATTATTTTAAATAAGGAAAAAGCGGGGGGAAAATATGAAAAAGAAATTATATTCAACTGCAGCCATGACATTGGTCGCAGGTTTATTATTGGCTGGGTGTGGAAATGAAAAGGAAAAAGATGCGGCAAAGGATGAAAGCGGAAAGGATACCTTTAACATTGGGGTAACACAAATCGTTCAGCATGATTCCTTGGATCAAGCATATGAAGGCTTCCAGGCGGCATTGAAGGATAGTGACATCAATGCTAAATATGATCTTCAAATTGCTCAGGGTGACCAAAACAACAGCCAAACGATTGCCAATAACTTCGTTGGGGATAAAGTGGATCTGATATTTGCGAATTCGACTCCTAGTGCTCTAAGTGCTTTAAATGCGACCAAGGATATTCCGATCGTCTTTACATCGGTTACCGATCCTGTAGCGGGGGAGCTTGTCACTTCTTTGGAAAAACCAGGCGGAAATGTGACGGGTACGACGGATTCCCATCCTGAAGCCATTGCCAAGTCAATGAAATTTCTAGCGGAAGAGCTTGGCGCCAAAACGATTGGAACGGTTTATAACACAGGAGAGCAAAATTCAGTCGTCCAAATAAAGAATGTTAAGGCGGAAGCGAAAAAAGCTGGATTGAAAGTCGTGGAAGCGTCCGTCTCGACTTCAGCGGATGTTAAACAGGCAACGGAATCATTAATCGGAAAAGCGGATGCTTTCTATATCATTACTGATAATACAGTTGTCTCTGCACTGGAATCGGTCATTTCCGTGGCAAATGATCAAGATATCCCCTTATTTGTCGGCGAGCTTGATTCCGTGAATGCTGGCGGTTTTGCAGCATATGGCTTCAGTTACTATGATATTGGTTATGAAGCGGGGCAAAAAGCGGTTGAAATCCTGAAGGATGGTAAAAAACCTGGAGATATCCCGGTTCAATATCCACAAAAACTGAAATTGGTCATCAATGAAAAAGCAGCAAAAGATATGGGTGTTGAAATAAAAGAAGAATGGAAAGCAGATGCTGAGTTTGTAAAATAAACTCTGCTTTTGTTCGGGGAAGGAAGAAAAACATGTTCTCAGCCTTATTCAACTCTTTTGAGTCGGGAATGATTTATGCAATCATGGCACTTGGTGTCTATTTAACATTCAGGATTCTCGATTTCCCGGATATGACTGTGGAAGGCAGTTTTGTGACAGGGGCCTCTGTTGCCGCGATTATGATCGTTAACGGTTACTCGCCGATCGTAGCCACGTTGTGTGCCATGGTGGCAGGGTTCATCGCTGGGACGATAACGGGGTTCCTTCATACAAAAGGGAAAATCAATCCTCTCTTGGCAGGTATCTTAATGATGATTGCGCTCTATTCGATCAATTTGCGGATCATGGGTGCATCCAACATTCCGTTGCTTTCCCAAACAACCATTATCACGAATATCCAGGATGCCTGGGCTGGCACTGGGCTGGACAATTTGTTGAATGGTCTTTTATCATTCGTGGGTCTCGGTGACAGCCTGCCAAAAACGTGGGCCATATTAATCGTTATGCTGGTTGTGGCTGTAGTCATCCAAGCGGGAATGTCAGCGTTTTTAAAAACGGAAATTGGTCTTGCCTTACGGGCGACTGGTGATAATGAAGCAATGGTCAAAAGTTTTTCCGCCCATACCGGCAACATGAAGATCTTAGGACTTGCAATCGGAAATGCACTTGTGGCTTTTTCGGGGTCCCTGGTTGCCCAATATAACGGTTTTAGCGATATAGGCATGGGGATTGGAATCATTGTCATCGGATTGGCATCCGTCATAATCGGTGAAGCTCTATTCGGGGCAAAAACGATTGCACGTGCTACGCTGGCTGTCATTGGAGGGGCGATCATTTACCGGATCGTCGTAACCTTGGCACTTCGCGTTGAATTCCTTGAAACGGGAGATGTTAAATTAATTACGGCACTTATTGTGGTCGGGGCACTTGTTATTCCAAAAATTTCCGATAAACAAAAGGAAAAAACCCGGAAGAAAAGGCGGCTTAAAGAAATACAGATGCGTCATGATGGCACTTTACCGAAAGGGAGGGGAGAATATGCTTCGGTTAAATCAGATTTATAAAGTGTTCAATGAGGGAACACCAGATGAAAAGCTAGCCCTTGGAAATCTGGAACTGCAGATGACAAAAGGTGAATTTGTAACAGTCATCGGTAGTAATGGAGCAGGTAAATCGACTTTGATGAATATGATTTCCGGTAAGATTCTCCCTGATGCCGGTGAAGTCATCATCGATGGTGAAAACGTATCGGCCATTGAAGAACATGCCCGTGCAAAAATGATTGGACGCGTTTTTCAGGATCCCATGCTGGGTACGGCACCGCATATGACGATTGAAGAAAATATGGCAATTGCTTATGGCAGAACCAATAGAAGAGGTTTAGGCTTTGGGGTGACAAAAAAACGGAAAGACCTTTTTAAAGAATGTTTGGGCACCCTTCATTTAGGCTTGGAAAATCGGATGACTGCAAAAGTGGGATTATTGTCAGGAGGGGAGCGTCAGGCACTATCATTGCTGATGGCGACCTTCACCGATCCTAAAATCCTGCTTCTTGATGAACATACTGCAGCGCTTGATCCTTCGCGGGCAGAACTTGTTACAAACCTGACAAAGGAAATCGTCGAAAAGAACCAATTAACGACGTTGATGGTGACTCATAATATGCAGCAGGCAATCGATCTTGGAAATTCCCTGATCATGATGGATAAGGGACAGATCATTTTTGAAGCCAGAGGCGCTGCAAAGCAGAAGTTAACCGTCGAAAAACTGCTTAACGAATTCCAACGCATCAAAGGCGAAAAAATGATCAATGACCGTGCAGTGTTGATTTAAAATGATGAAAAGGCCCGACCCAGGTGAGTTTAATCTTGGGTCAGGGCCTTTTTATTTTGGGGTAATTAATAAGATCGGGTCCTATTTTTGAAGAGATGCTTTGCCTAACAAAAATGGTTATTCGTGGGGTGCTCATGAAAGATCTTGATAATAGATGTCAATCGCTGTCGGCTGTGCTCCATGATGAACTATCATTCTTTCTGTTTCCGAAAATCATTTTTATAAATGGCCTTTTCTTCGTCTTTTTAGTGGCAGCAGCCTCTTCAGCCGCGAGGAAATAATCAAAGTGCTGGCCCGTTGGTGTTTCTAACGCTTCGATACGGGCTTCAAGCTTTTTAACGAGTTTGTGCATTTCTTCCATTTCACTTCTGTGCTGTAAAAGCTGATAGGATACAACATCGTCCGCTTTTGTTTTCAGGCCATTTTCCAGCCTGATGACCCGTTCAAGCAGTTGATCATGTTCTTTATTCGGTTCGGAGTGTTTTTGGAGGGTTGCTTTTCTAATCTTTTTCTCTGAGATGCTGACCTTTTGGAGAATGATGCCCTCGTTCAGCTGATCTTGGATTGTTCTCAATAATGCAATGTCTTCATCCGAAAACTGGTAGTGGCCAAGCTGATTCCGTTCTACTTCCATGTTCAATTGGGTGACCCAGCGTTGAATCGTACTATGGGAAACATTCAGTAACCGGGCAACTGCGCTTGTATTCATCGAGATTCCCCCTTTTGCTTGTTGAATTCGATAAGTATGGGGGAATTCCTTTACAGATGACAAAACATGTATTCATTCGGCAAAGAAAGTGGAATTCCTACGTAATTTGCATGAGGGGCAATCCAAGGTGGAATTCCCCGTTGAGCTGTTTTTTGCAAAGTGGTCTTTAAGAAGCATTTGCTATGGTGTGGGTGCTGGTCAATCAAGCTAAAAAGGGAAAAGTGATCCAGATGTCGAATTTACCCTTAAAACATGGAAAAGGAGGACTAGCATGAACAGGATCAACATTATAACTTTAGGTGTCAGGGATATTACTCAATCATTAAGGTTTTACCGGGACGGGTTGGGATTCCGTACATTGATTAAAGAGGACGATCCCGCAATCGTTTTTTTTATAATGCCGGTACGAAACTTGCTTTGTATCCTTTAGAGGAGCTAGCAAAAGACATTAATGAGATGGAACCGCCTAAGAAAAATGGTTTCCCGGGTCTTACACTCGCTTATAATGCTAAATCAATTGAAGAAGTGGATGAAATGATCAACAGGGCTGAAAATGCTGGGGGAACAATCGAGAAATCACCTCAGCATGTTTTTTGGGGAGGATACAGCGGATATTTTTCAGATCCCGATGGTTACTGTTGGGAGGTTGCTTATTCGAAGGACTGGAGTTTCGATGAAAATGATATGCTGATTATAAAGTAACGCTCACTTCAGAAGATTTACCCCTTTATAAGGCGTATGGATCATAAAAAGGGCTGTTGCCTGCCACTGCTGCAGGAGTGGCCAGGCAACAGCCGATCATCATGAGGCTTACTGCGAAACTACATATTTGGCCAGTTCTTTACTTATTTGATTGCCCATTCGCTTCGATTGCTCTGTCGCTTCTTGTACACAGGCAATGAATGCATCTTCCACTTGGTGTGCTTGTAGTGCTTTCAGACCTGCTTCAGTCGTTCCTCCTGGTGAAGTTACTTCCTTTCTTAGTACGGCAGGCGTTTTAGGTGATTTCTGTAACATGTCGGCTGCGCCCATCAATGTCTGGAGAATCAATTGCTTAGCGGTTTCGGAATCGAGCCCTATTTTTTCCGCTGATTTTTCCAATGCCTCGACCAAGTAATAAATATAAGCAGGACCGCTGCCTGATAAGCCTGTTACCGCATCTAGCTGGGATTCTTCGACCACTGCCACCGTACCCACCGTTTCAAAAAGGGTAATCGCCGTTTGTAATTGCGAGTCTTCCGTATGACAGTTAGCCGCAAGGGCCGTTGCTGATTTTCCTACAGCTGCCGATGTATTAGGCATGGCACGGACGATCGAAAACCGCTTGTTGGCGATTCCTTCCAAGCTTGTTGTATGAACCCCGGCAACAACGGAAATGAACAGCATTTCTTCACGAATGTATTCTTTTATTGATTGCATCGTTTCTAAAATATCTTTCGGTTTCACCGCCAGTACGACAAGGTCCGCATCCTGTACTAATAACTGCAGTGATCGTGTTGCAGTTACACCATATTGGTCCTTTAAATAAACGAACCGATCATCATTTGATTTATTTGTTACAAAAATATTTTCTGGTTCAATTACCTGTTGGGTCACCAGCCCCGAAATGATTGCTTCTGCCATCGATCCAGCTCCGATAAACGCGATTTTTTTCATATTTCCCGCTCCTTTTTCTTTTGAATTTTCGGCCATTTTATGAAGGCTGTTTTCACATACTTTGTTGCTATTTACCAGGTAGTGAGTTGTGGTTGATTTCCCTTCCAGATGCTCGCTTTCCGCGGGGCGGGCGGTGAGCCCCCTCGGCGTAAACGCCTGTGGGGTCTCACCTGTCCCGCTGCTCCCGCAGGAGTCTCGCACTTCCGCTCCAATCAACCTTAAATAGTTTCGTTTAAAAACAACAATCTTAACGAAAAGAGCCTTTATGAAAAACAAAAAGACCCCTCATCCAATAAAGGACGAAAGGTCTAGCTTCCGTGGTACCACCTTTGTTCAACTTTTCCATAATAAATACAGAAAAGCTGCACTTGATTCCTCTAACGCGGGAATTACGTCAGGTTTTCCTGAAGGCTCATAAGGTAGGTTCAATAATGAGGGGGCGATGAAGCCTTTCAGCACATTCCGAGCTTCACTCTCTTTACGCCATCATAAATTTACTTGGCCTTAATCAATGCCACGCCGTCTTTAATTACTTGTGATTATGAAGGATATATCAGTACTCTGTCAATGATAATATATGCATGGACGATAAAAAGTAGACATGAATTATGTGAAAATAATGACAGTGATTTAAAATACATGTAAAATGTTAATTATACATGATAGCTATACTTAGAATCCTGTTTAGCGTATAGAAAGATTTATATAAATATAATTTTCTAAGGTGGAAAAGATTATGGCGAATTGGAATGGAGATATTGCGAAAATTGCTTTGCCCACGCCGTTTGCAGTGGGTGATGTGAATGTTTATGTCGTTAAAGGGGATGCTTTAACATTAATCGATACTGGTGTGAAAACCAAACGTTCAAAGGAAGCCTTGACTAACGGTCTTGGGGATTTAGGTCTGAAACTGACTGATATCGAACAAATCATTTTAACCCATCATCATCCCGATCATGCTGGTGCACTCGATTTCTTTGAAAAGGATATCCCGGTTTATGGACACAAAAATAATCAGCGCTGGCTGACTATCAGTGATGAATTCCTTGAAACCCATAATCGTTTTTTCCTTGATTATGCCTCAAAGTTCGGAGTGGCAGAAGAGCTGAAAAATAAACTGATCCATAACCGCGACGAAATCCGTTTCCTTAGTGAACGGAAGCTGCATGGATATTTAGCTGAGGGGGATGAGCTCCCTGGTCTTCCAGGCTGGAAAGTGATCGAGACTCCAGGGCATGCGCAAAGCCATTTATCTTTTTACCGGGAAAGTGACGGGGTCATGATCGCTGGCGATCACTTGCTTGCCAAGATTTCACCTAACCCATTAATGGAACCACCTTTACTCCCTGGAGGCATGAGGCCTCGTCCGTTACTGCAATATAATGCATCACTTCAAAAATTATTGGATTTCCCCATATCCACTGTTTACTCAGGACATGGATCTGAAGTGGCAGGAGATGCAGTTGCAGACTTGATTCAATATAGATTCGATCGGCAGCATAACCGTGCCATGCAGGTGAAAAGCATGCTTCAAGATAAGCCTTTATCTGTCTTTGAAGTGTGTCAGCAGTTGTTTCCGAAAGTATACCTTCAGGAAGTGGGCCTGACACTTTCGGAAACGGTCGGTCAGCTGGACTATTTAGAAGACTTGGGTGAAGTCCAAACAGAAATCCAATCAGGGGTCATTCTGTATTCAATCGCTTAATGTTCGAAGGAGGCCGCTTTTTTTGAATAAGTTACAAGGTAAAGTTATTGTTATTACCGGTGCTTCCGGAGGGATTGGCAAGGAAGTTGCCATTCAAAGTGCAAAACAGGGAGGCCGTCTCGTCCTCTTGGCCAGAAGCATGGATAAATTACTGCTGCTAAAGAATGAACTGATCGCCCAATATGGGATTGATGCATATGCCTATAAGCTTGATGTTGCAGACACTGATCAGGTGACGAATGTTTTTAATGACATCCATGAGCAAATAGGTGAAGTGGATGTGTTGGTCAACAATGCTGGTTTCGGCACGTTTAAAGAAGCGCAGGATACGGAATTAAATGAAACGAAAGCAATGTTTGCTGTCAACGTCATTGGCTTAATGGCCTGCACAAAGCTGGTTCTGCCGTATATGAAGCAGAGAAAATCCGGGCATATCATCAATATCGCTTCACAGGCCGGTAAAATCGCCACTCCTAAATCAACATTGTACTCTTCTACCAAGTTCGCAGTTCTTGGCTATTCAAACGCACTTCGGCTCGAAGTGATGGAAGATCATGTTTTTGTGACCACAGTCAATCCTGGCCCTATAGAAACGAATTTCTTTAACATTGCGGATGAATCAGGTACATACTTAAAGAACGTTGAAAAATTCATGCTTAAGCCTGGAGATGTCGCTGCTAAAATCGTAGCGGCGATGCTGACCAACAAGAGGGAAATCAATCTCCCTGGCTGGATGAATTTAGCTGGGAAATGGTATAACATGTTTCCGAAGATCACCGAAACTTTAGGAAAAAAAGCATTTTTTAAAAAGTAGGCTAGTCTTTCGATTCCAGGTGAAAATTGGTCCAATAATAGGTAAAGGGGAATGTCGATGACATTCCCCTTTTGAATTAAGCGAAGTTATCATATGAATGGGTAACTATTTCATGGGGAATCCGTCTATTTCTATTAGGAGGGATTTTCATGAAGATGATTGTAAACCTTTATATATATTTATTCGTCGCCTTTATACTGGGCAGCTGTCAATCCCCCGATTGGAACATGGATGAATCCATTGATAAAGGGGAAGAAGGTTTCATTACGGATCTTGACGATAAGAGGATTTTGATTAAAGGGACGTACTATAAGGTGACCAATGATACATATATTCAAGATCAACATGGTAATGACCTTGATTATTCCGAACTGGAAATCGGGATGAAAGGGAAACCATGGCACCGGGGCGGGGTGAAGAAATCATTTCCTGGGAAAGCGGAAGCGGAATTGATTCTGGTTTTGACGGATGAAAACAGCTTAGCCGAACAAAGGGCGGTCATTGCTGCTCTCGATCATGTCAGCAAAGCGGAAAGTCAGCGATTCATGGTTCTCGAAGTCGTCCATTTACCCTCAGAGCATGTTTATAATATCGAAATGATGAATCGTTCCAACTTGGATTCTTCATTCATTGTGACTGTTGAGGATGTAACGGATGAAATATTATATATAAAATAAAACAACCGGACTGAATCACTTTGAAATTCTGTCCGGCTGTTTTATTTTATAAAGTTTTCGCACCTAAATATTTTGGTTTCCAATAAGAATTATCCATATCCGTGATGGTTATTCCTTTAGAAGACGTAGCACTAATGAATTGGCCATTTCCGATATAGATCCCAACATGGGATACTCCTGTTCTTCCAGAAGAAGTATCAAAGAATACAAGATCACCCTTAGCTGGTGAAGATACTTTTAAACCCGTATTGGAATAGAGCAAGGATGTTGTACGCGGTAAGGTAATTCCTTGGGATTTCTGGAATACGTAATAGACGAAGCCTGAGCAGTCAAATCCAGTTGGTGTTGTTCCGCCCCATTTGTAGGGTTTGCCTATTAAGGTTTTTGCATAGCTGATCAAGCTAGTATTATTGACTTTATAAACACCAAGCGCATTAAATGTGTTACGGCCGGCAATTCCGTCGGCAGTCAACCCTTTGGCTTTTTGGAATTTTTTTACTGCTGATACAGAATAGGTGCCGTAATATGTAGTCAGTGAACCTGAATATGTGAAATAACCTTTGGTTTTTAATAGTTGTTGTAGTTGTTTGACATCACTATGTGTCATTCCGGGTCTGAGGGTTTGGTCTCCAATATTGGCAAAGGCTTGCAGTGGGGTTAGCATCATGGCAGATGCAACAGCAGCTGAAGCGATCCATTTCTTCATAATTTTCATTTCCTCTCTATCTATCTCTCTATTATTTCTTAACAATATTATCCTACAATACCATTATGACAAATAGACATAATTTTGGTTACAGTTTCATTACAAAAAATGAGCATTAAGACTGGCTTCCAAGTAGACGAAAGTCTGTTGAAAAGGATGGAGGGATTTTAAAAAATCGAGCATATGGACCTACTTAAAATTATTCAAGCTACCAATTAATCTTTTTCAAAAAAACAATCTGGATACTCAGTTTAAATTTGGTATTTTATCCATTTTTAGTATCCATTATATTTTTCAAGGAAATTACAATAAAAAGTAGAAATTTGTATGAAAACTTCCATTGAATAAGAACGTATATTCGGTTAAAGTTATGAATATAATAAAGCGAACGTATATTCTTGTTAGGGTGAAGAAATGATGGATTATGGGACGATGCCGAAACAATCAATTATGTGTATCGATATGAAAAGTTTTTATGCAAGCTGTTCAGCGGTCATGCTTGGTCTGGACCCGCTTGATTGTTATTTGGCGGTGGTTGGTGATTTGGAGAGGACAGGGAGCATTGTGCTCGCGGCTTCTCCAAAGATGAAGAAGGAATTTGGCATCAAGACAGGTTCGCGGATGTTTGAGATCCCGAATGACCCGAGGATTGTCGTCGTTGAACCTAAAATGGCGACTTATTTAAGGGTTTCGACGGAAATCACCCGCTTGTTCAACCGTTATGTGCCAAAAGAAGCGATTCACGTATATAGTGTGGACGAAAGTTTTGTGAAAGTCGATGGTGCTGCTTCTTTATGGGGAGATGCCCGCATGATAGCTGAAAAGATAAAAGATGAAATTGAACGGGAATTACAGCTCCCCTGTGCCATTGGAATTGGACCGAATATGCTCATGGCAAAACTTTGCCTTGATTTGGAAGCCAAACATAAAGGTATTGCGGAATGGAAGTATGAGGATGTGCCAAGCAAACTTTGGCCGATTTCCCCGCTTCGTGAAATGTGGGGGATCGGCAGGCGCGTAGAAAAAACCCTTCATGGAATGGGGATATTTACGGTTGGGCAGCTTGCCAATTATGATCTTGAATTACTTGAAGCGAAGTTTGGAATTATGGGCAATCAGCTTTACCACCATGCCTGGGGAATAGATTTATCCGATATGGGGGCAGCGATCATCGAAGGGCAGGTCAGCTTCGGCAAAAGTCAAATCCTGCTGCGGGATTATAAGGATGAGCATGAGGTAAAGCAGGTCATGCTGGAAATTTGCGAAGAAGTTGGAAGAAGGGCACGCACCCATCGTAAGGCAGGAAGAACGGTGAGCCTAGGCATTGGTTACAGCAAGGATGAGTTTGGCGGAGGTTTCCATCGTTCGCGTTCGATTAACGAACCGACCAACATCACGATGGAGTTATATAAAGTTTGCCTGGAGCTTTTCCATGAGAACTATAAGCAAAAAACGGTTCGAAGCATAGAGGTCAGACTCTCGAATATTGTGGATGATAATGAAATGCAGCTGACTCTATTTGATGCTTCGCGCTGGAAGAAGCGGGAATTGAGTTACACGGTTGATCGAATCCGCCACAAATATGGAGCCAAATCGTTATTGCGTGCCGTTTCGTATACAGAAGCAGGTACAGCCGTATACCGAAGCAAGCTGCTTGGTGGGCATAAGGCGTAAGGCTGACTTTGAAAGGAGGGAAAAGAAATGATTCGTGATCGCGGCCGTATCAAATGGACATCGATGATGTTGCCGGAACATGTGAAGATGCTCCGTGATTGGGCGGTGGAGGATGGCTATGAAACGAAGCGCATCCTGGATGAACAGCAACTGGAAGAAATGAATGCGGTAATGGGGGAAGCGATGGAGGAAAGAAAGGATGTCACGATTGCTCATTATGAAGGAAACCGGTATCAGCTGTTAATCGGCAGGATCCATTATTATAATGAGCTCACCCAAAAGCTTCATATCGTTGACCGGTTTGAGCAGGCTCACTATATCAGGCTTTCCGATATAGCGGATGTAAGGATAATGGAATGATGAGCGGAAGGGCTGTTCCCCAAGGGACAGCCTTTCAAACGGCATCGTGATGAAAGGTATCACGGAGGAGTATGAGAATCGGCATTTGTTAGCACCGTCAATGAAGAAAGTGATTTTCGTGTCGGCTGACGCTTGTAAAGGAGGCAGTTTCTTTAACAGAAACGTTTTTATCGTTTATAATGGGGGAATGCAAAGACATCGGGAGGCAACAATCATGTATATTGAATGGACGGAAACAGCGGCTGGGAAAATAGCCGGTAAGGTACAGGGACAAAAAGGATATTTACAGTTGAAATATGATACTGATGGCTGCGGCTGCGTGGTAAGTGGTGTGACGGCGCTATGGTGGGTCAACGAACCTGAAGAAGGTACCGAAAAAGTGGAAACGAACGGAATTCCGCTATATGTTGAGAAATCAAAAATGATATTTCTTGATGAAGTCATGAAAATAGACTTTGTTCCGGAAGCGAACAGCTTTCAATTAAAAAGTCCGAATCAAATCTTAAATCCGAGGATGAGCTTTTTTAATAAAATCTAACTAAAGCAAAAGAGGGGATCGTAGACACCCTCTCTTTTCTTTTCAGACAAGTTTTTTTAGAAACTGATCGATTTGATCTTCGTATTCTTTTGGATTTTCATTATAAGATTGAGCGTGGGCCCCTTTTTTAGCGATGTACAGCTGTTTTGGGCCCTCTTTTGCTGCATATAATTCCGCTGTCATGGAAGCGGGAATGAAACTGTCATTTTCACTATGGATGAACAGCACGGGTTTTCGGATATTTTTCATATAATCGATTGGGGACACTTCATTGGTCCAATATCCGTCACGGAGTTTGATGAACGTACGCCCGAGCGGAAATACGGTCCAAGAAGGAAATGGGACTTCATGCTTGAGCCTGTGTTTGATCTGATCCTCGAAGTTTGAAAATGGACAGTCGGCAATGTAAAAATCAGCACCATCTTCAAGCATCCCGGCATATAAAAGCAGGGTTACGGCCCCCATGGATTCTCCATGAATGCCAATATGAAGGTCGGGCCCTTTACGTCTTTTCAATTCATCGATTACGGCCTTCAGGTCGAATTTTTCATAATGTCCATAACTGCTCGTCTTGCCACCGGAATCCCCATGCCGGCGGTGGTCATAAATGATCGCATTGAAGCCCCGCTTAAGAAAAATGTTCATGTACTTAATCGAATTGACTTTGTTCTCCGTCACACCATGAGAAATGACCACCCACTTTTTGGTGTCATGGGGTTCGATAAACAAGCATTTCAAGGAATATCCGGATGGTGACGATACCCAAATTTCCGATTTAGGCAGATTATCAAAATCCTCCGTGATCAGGCGTTTAGCCATGATTTCACGACTTTGGATAAAATCATCTTCCTTCTTTTTCATATACATGATCCGATTGGAAAAATAAAGGCCGACGCCGATGATATACGCTAGGATTCCAGCCAGTGTAAACCACCATTTCTTCATGAAAGGACCTCCTCGAATGATTTTCTTTATTTTACCATGAGGGAAATGGGAAAACACTGTTTGAAAACCATGATGAGGAAAACGGCAGTCGTGATATAATTATTTCATAAATGGCCAGGAGGTTTTAAGGATGAAAAAGAAACAGCCGCGAAAACAAAGTCAAAGCAAAAACCAAGATAAAGATTCATCTTCATTGAAACTCGGTGATATGATCAATCAAGATATCATGTCCCAGCTTCGTCAAAAGCAAAAAGAACTTAATGAGGCTGAACAAGAGAAAAGGGAAGCGGAAGAAGAAAAAAAACGTGAAGAAAGAAAGCAGCGGGAAAAGAATAAATCATTCGAAGAACTATTGGGTGAAAGCAATCTGAACTGGAAGAACTATAAATAGAACAGGGAGCAGTTAAAATTTTAAAAGGGCTGGCTCCCTTTTTCTGTTCAGGAATTCCTTTATTTTATAAAGTATAACGATTATATTAAAGATAAGTTCGATATGCTTTCATATCGGATGGACTACTATTAGCTGGTGATGGGATGCAAAATAAAATAGAAAAAGTGCTGGAAGACCAATTATGTTTCCTGCTTTATGCAAGTTCGCGGGAAATGACGAAGAAATATAAACCGTTGCTTGATAAACTTGAAGTGACATATCCTCAATATCTTGTTCTGCTTCTATTATGGGAACAGGATACACTTACAGTAAAAAAACTTGGGGAGCTCCTTGCCCTCGACTCAGGAACGCTTACCCCCATGTTGAAACGAATGGAGCAGAATGGCTTGATTGTCCGTGAACGTTCCACTGAAGATGAACGGTCTGTCATGATTAAGCTGACGGAAAAGGGACTTGGTTTACAGGCAGAGGCCTGTTTCATTCCCAATCGCATTTCGGCAATGTCGGGTGAGGATAAGAAGGTGGTCGAGGATTTAAAAGCTTCACTGCTCCAACTATTGAAAACTTTACAGCAATTTTAGCAAAGAAAAGACGCTTGGGGTTCCCCAAGCGTCTATTTGTCGGATTTAATCTACATCTATTTCAAAGGCGACGTCCACATTGCCGTTGATTGCTTTTGAATAAGGACACATTTGATGCGCTTTATGAACAAGGGTTTCGAATGTCTCCTTGTCGACCCCGGATCCCTTCACAGCCAAAGTTATAGCCAAGCTGTACTGATGCATCTCACCCATCAATAGACTGACGCTTGCGGTGACTTTTGAATCGAAAGAAACGCGTTCAATTTTACCAACTGATTGCAAAGCACTATCAAAACATGCAGCATATCCAGCTGCAAAAAGCTGTTCCGGATTAGATGCTTCAGGCATCTGTTTAGCCCTTGGTGTTCCAGGCATCGCAATATCAACCGTGAAGTTGCCGTCAGCAGAAATTGCCGTTCCTTCTCTTCCGCCATCGACTGTTACAGACGTTGTAAATAATGTTTTTGTCATCATTTTTTCTCCCTTATCTTTTTTATTTTTGATTGTGCGCAACTGAATTGTACAACATTAATTTTAGGATGTCCAATGATAAGTTTAAAACCGTTAAATGGGTTTTGGAAGGAATTAGAATGATCGCAAACTTGAAGTTGGTAAAGAAGGCGAAAAAAAGATGGAACGGAAAAAGGCTGACTATCCCGTTGATTAAACGGAGATAGAGCAGCCTAAAGGTTTGTCCTGACATTTCTTTTTTAATTCCGGTGACTTTCATATTTGTTCACTTTGGTCAACCGCTTCAGGATATCCAACTCGGTTGTGGACAGTGAAGGGCTGTTGGCAGCTTGGCAGTTATCACGTAGCTGCTGTACTGAGCTTGCTCCTGGAACAACGGTAGCTACGCTTTGATGGGACAAGACATATTGAAGTGCCGTTTCATTCAACTTCCTATCGGAAAGTTTGTCCTTTATTTGCGGAAGCAAATCTTTAAGTTCGTGATAGCTATAGTCAAGGTATCCATCCTCATTTGCCTTTTCAAGCATTTTTTCACTGAGCAGCCCTTTGGCAAGGGGCCCACGGGCGATCACGCTGATCTGTTTGTTGGCTAAAAGGGACAGCCACTCTTCTGGGCGGCGGTCGAGCAGATTAAACTGCATCATCACGGAATCAAGCTCAGACTTTTCAGTGAATTCCTTGATGACATTCGGACGAATCGAGGAAATTCCATAATATCGGATATAGCCTTCTTTTTTTAAATCTTCAAATGCTTCTACCGTTTCTTCGATATTGTCTGAAAGGGTGCCGCCATGTAACTGATATAGGTCAATATAATCAGTCCTCAATCGCTTTAAGCTATCTTTTACTGCCGTTTTAATATGAGCGCCGGATGGATCCCAGCTCCAGGAATCTTTATTTTCATTCCAGCGGTTTCCGACCTTGGTGGCTATGTATACCTTATCGCGGACCGATTTTAAATTCTTTCCGACGATTTCTTCATTCATACCGAAATCATATAAATCGGCCGTATCAAAATAATTGATTCCTTCATTTAAAGCGGCCTGTATGATTTCGGATGCCTGATTTTCAACAGTCCCCAATGACATGCATCCAAGCCCGATTTCAGAAACTAGCAAGTCAGAATTTCCTAGTCTGCGTTTTTTCATGTTATCCACTCCCTTTACATTCATTGTAAAGGAGAAATCCATTTCACTCAAAGAATTCACTTGATCCGTTTTAAAGGAGTGGGTGGCACCTGATCGTGAATGTCGGCAATCCAATCATTGACATAAACATATTGATTTTGTAATTGCTTTAGTTTTTGAATAATTTCCCAGCTCTTTCCGGATAAAGTAACGCTTTTTTCCAATACGTAAACTTTCATTAAATCGCCCTCCATCTCTATTATGGTAAAATGTATGAGGAATCATGCTGCAATTAGAACAGAGGAGTGGTCACGATGAAAAAATTTGAAGAAAAAACGCTGTCTTCGGAAAAAATCTTCACAGGAAAAGTAATCAGCCTGCAAGTGGATGATGTAGAGCTTCCTGATGGGAAAACGGGTAAACGTGAAATAATCAAGCATCCGGGAGCGGTTGCCGTCATAGCTCTCACGTCAGAAAATAAAATCATCATGGTTGAACAGTACCGTAAAGCGCTGGAGAGAAGCTTGGTGGAAATTCCTGCAGGGAAGCTTGAAAAAGGCGAAGAACCGGTCCTGTCGGCTAAACGGGAGCTGGAAGAGGAGACAGGTTATGAATGTGAAAAAATGGAGCATATCATATCCTTCTATACATCCCCAGGTTTCGCCGATGAATTGGTCCACCTGTATGTGGCCCACAATTTGAAAAAGAAAGAAAATGCGGCACCGCTGGATGAAGATGAATTTGTCGAGATGCTTGAACTCACGCTGGAGGAAGCTCAAACTTATATGGATGAAGGGAAGATCCAGGATGCCAAAACGGCATATGCAGTTCAGTATTTGCAGTTGAAAAAGGCGATGACATCATAAATGAAAGAGTATTACGCTGACCTGCATATCCATATAGGCAGAACGAGAAGCGGAAGGGCCGTGAAAATAACAGGTGCTAAAACGTTAACCTTCAGCAATGTGCTGCAAGTGGCAAGTGAAAGGAAGGGCCTTGATCTAATCGGGATAATCGATTGTCATTCTCCTGAAATTATCGAAGAGATCGAAGCGGGGATTCTTGATGGCGAAATCACGGAAAAGACTGAAGGCGGACTTCAATACAAGAATACAACCATCATTCCGGGCTCGGAGATTGAAATTTATGATCAAAATTGTAATGGACCGATCCATGTCCTCGCCTATTTTCCCACTTTAAATGCGATGAAGGAATTCGCCTCATGGATGAGCGGACATGTTAAAAATATCACCTTGAGCTCCCAAAGGATTTATTGTGATGGAAGAACGCTGCAAAAAACCGTGAAGTCACTGGGCGGCCTGTTTATCCCGGCACATGTTTTCACCCCATTTAAAAGCTTATATGGAAAAGGGGTGCGATCCAGTCTGACTGAAGTATTCGATCCGGAGCTAATTGATGCCATCGAGCTTGGTTTAAGTTCGGATACAGAAATGGTCAAGGATATCGAGGAGTTGGACTCCTATGTATTCGTAACAAATTCCGATGCGCATTCGCTTGGGAAAATCGCTCGTGAATATCAAAAAGTCCTGCTTGAAGAACCAAGTTTCAATGAGCTGGCAAAAGCCCTTAAAGAAACAGGGAATCGCAAGGTGACCGTTAATTATGGATTGAACCCCTTATTGGGAAAGTATCATCAAACCGTATGTTCAGGGTGCTTACATCAGGTATTGAGGGATAGTGAACAATGTCCTGAGTGTGGTAATAAATCCATTATTAAAGGGGTATCGGCCAGGATTGAAGAACTCTCCGTTTCCGGGATGGACAGAAGAGACGGAAAGGAAAGGCCGCCGTATATCCATCAAGTGCCACTCGACTTCATCCCGGGACTCGGACCTAAATCCATGGAAAAACTGCTGGTGGCATTTGGAACAGAGATGAATATCCTTCATGAAGTTACGCTTGAACAGCTAATGGAAATCGTTCCTGAAAAATTGGCGGTCTACATCGATTCTGCCAGAAAAGGGACGCTTTCTTTTGAAGTGGGGGGCGGAGGAAAGTACGGAAAGGTCAAAAAGGAATTAACCTGAAAAAAGTCCTGACAGATGAGATCTGTTGAAGTGAACCCAAAAAGTTAGACACTTTATTTACTTAGGCAGCCTTGAGGGCATGAACCCGGTAATCTACTGGGCTCATGCCTTTTAATTTTACCTTAATTCGTTGATGATTGTAGTAATAGATATATTCTTCTAGTTCTTGTTTGAAATGCTCCATGCTTTCAAATTCATGAAGATAGAGTAATTCGGATTTTAATAAGCCAAAGAAGTTTTCAATGACCGCATTATCAAGACAATTTCCCTTGCGGGACATGCTTTGTATAATATTATGTCTTTTCAAATCATGTGAGTATTGTTTCATCTGGTAATGCCAGCCCTGATCTGAATGGAGAACGGGGGAATCTTTCGGTTCCAATCGTATAAAGGCTTGGTCAAGCATCTTGGAGACTAAGGGATAAACAGGACGTGATTCGATATTGTAAGCAATGATCTCTCCATTATATAAGTCTAGAATGGGCGATAAATACAATTTCTCACCGTGTAAATGAAATTCAGTTACGTCCGTAACCCATTTTTGATTTGGCTTTGTTGCCTTAAAATTACGATTGAGGATATTAGGCGCAACCTTTCCAATCTTGCCTTTGTATGAACGGTATTTCTTCATACGGACCAGACACTTTAGTCCCAACTCCTTCATCAATCGAAGGACCGTTTTATGGTTCAATGAAATCCCTCTATTACGTAATTCCAATGTAATGCGACGATACCCGTATCTCCCTTTATTCGTATGAAATATCTCCTGGATAACTGGCTTTATTTCTTCGTATTTATCCTGACGCCCGAAGGCGTTTATCCAATAATAATAGGTACTCCTTGAGAGATTTGCGACTGACAGAAGTAGCTTTAAATTAAAATCTCCCCTTAGTTCATGTACTACTTTTGCTTTTTGCGTTCGGACGCTTCGCTTTCTTGAACTAAGGCTCTCAACTTTTTTAAATATGCATTCTCTGCACGTAATCTTTCATTTTCAGCCTGTAATGCCTCTAATGACCCTTCTACTGGTTTTTTCTTCGTTTCTTTTTTCATGGATGGACGCCCCTTTTTCTTCGTTTCAAGAGCGTCAACTCCGTACTCCTCCAATTGCTTTAGCCAATTAGTAATAGTAGAAGGAGAAGCAATGTTATACACAGCAGCTGCATGGGTACTAGACACTCCAAAATCGTTCATATAGTTTAGTACATCCATCTTAAAGCTAATATCATAATTTGTATAGGTGGACATTAGCCCTTCTATCCCATGTTCTTTATAATGCGCCACCCATTGCTTTAAAGGAGTCAAACTGATATTAAATTGATTGGCTACAGTTCTGAATGAGTCCATTCCTTCTAAATAAGCAAGGACAGCTTTTAATTTCAACTCTAATGAATATTTTGTCATAAAAAAAGCACCTCCAATTGTTAGATGGTGTCTAACAATTGGGGTGCAGTTCACTGTCAGGACTTTTTTAATTTGTTGTTTTTGCATAAATGGAGGTGTCCCGCACTTCCATGCCGTCTGCACTAAGGCAGTCATTACGCAAAATTCCTTCAAGGGTGAACCCCAGCTTCTCGGGAATCCGTTTGCTGGCAATATTATTAGGGTCACAGCGGATTTCGACCCGTTTTGCACCGTAATGGTAAAAGGCGAATTTAGTTAACTTTTCCACTGTCTCCGTTATGTAGCCCAGTTTACTGAATCTCGTATCAATCCAATAGCCAATTTCGAATTTAGGAATATCCCAGTTGATTCGGTGCAGACCAGTGGAGCCGATGAATTGATCGTCTTCTTTCCTATAAATATGGAGTCTGATATCCTCTTTTAAAATAAAGTCCGCAAAGGCCTTAAGGACGTTCTGTTCAGAAGTTTCCAAAGAAACATCTTGATGGGCAAACGGCAGCCACTGTTTCAATTCAGGTTTAGAATGGACAATGGCTTCGTAAAGGTCCAGGCCATCGCCAGGCTGACAAGGTCTTAGATATAATCGAGGGGTTTCAATTCTTTCGGGAAAATCCATTAATATAGCTTTCATATCCTGCCTCCATCTCATTAATGTGGAAAATTATAACATAAATTAGGTTCAATGTGTTCGGCTGAAGGGGAAAGTTTTCTTAGCATAAATGAAAGAGTGAAAACATAGATTCTAGTAAGCGGAGTTGGGAGGATGAAAGATGAAAAAAAAATCTGTCGTACAAAATGCCGTAATGAAACATATTAACGAACATTCCTCATTATATGTCTTTATCACTGTGCTTTTTTTGATGGGTGTCATTTTTGGGGCAATATTGGTGAATAGTTTGAGCTTTACCCAAAAGGAAGACTTGTTCTATTATTTATCGCAATTTTTCGGACAAGTATCCAAAGGTGAATTTGCATCTTCGCATGATATGTTCAGCCAAAGTATTATGCATAATATAAAATATATCGGGGTCATCTGGATTCTCGGAATATCGGTCATCGGTTTGCCTGTCATCCTGGTTTTGTTATTTATAAAAGGGATGGTCGTTGGATTCACGGTCGGCTTTTTAGTCAATCAAATGGGATGGAGCGGGTTCTTATTATCGTTTGTCGCTATTCTGCCCCAAAATATATTCATCGTCCCGATATTCATCGTAATAACCGTCCTTGCCGTTTCACTATCCATGAAAATGATCAGCCGGATTTTCCTTAAGCAGATTCGTGAGCCGCTGAAGCCGATAATTTCACGGTATATTTTCTCATTGGTTTTGTCAGGGTTATTCTTGATTACGGCTGCTGCATTTGAAGCGTACCTATCCCCTTCTTTAATGAAAAATGTCGTAAGTTTATTGGGTCATTGATGGAAATATACCGTTCCCGCAAATTTTTTTATCATTAACAAGAAATCTATTTTGACAGTTTTCCCTCTTTTGATATAATGGATAAGATAGCGGCGCGGGAGGGAATATTAGGTATGGAAATAGAAAACAGAATTGATAGGATAAAAAAGCAGTTACACTCGTCCAGCTACAAATTAACGCCTCAGCGAGAAGCGACCGTCCGCGTTTTACTTGAGCATGAAGAGGATCATTTAAGCGCAGAAGACGTTTACCTCCTTGTCAAAGAAAAGTCGCCGGAAATTGGATTGGCAACAGTTTACCGTACGCTAGAGTTGCTGACTGAATTGAAAATAGTAGATAAAATTAACTTTGGAGACGGGGTTTCCCGTTATGATTTAAGACAAGAAGGAGCTGCGCATTTCCATCATCATCTTGTTTGTGTTGAATGTGGTGCGGTAGATGAAATCCAGGAAGACCTACTTGAAGACGTAGAAGACATTGTGGAACGCGACTGGAACTTCAAGATAAAAGACCATAGATTAACCTTTCATGGCATTTGTCATCGATGTCATGACAAAGAAGAAAATTAAGGTGAATGAAGACGGACCTTTTCCATTTAATAATGGAGAAGGTTTTCTGCATTTTAATAGCTGGTTTTCTCAAGTAAGAGCTGTTTTTGTTTTCTCCTTTCCGAAATACGTATAAAACTTGTCCTGTTGGGCATAGATTGATACAAAGGGTCGAATGGGAGGGGAAAGGATGAAAACATCATTATCGCTTATTTTGCACACGGCTAAAGTGATGATTCTCTTTGTTAGCTTCACTGTTCTTTTTTATATAGGAATGGTATGGTTAAATCAGGAATATCAAAGTTATCATCGTTATGATGAACCGAAAGGCATGGCTGTAAAAGTATCGAAGGCTGTTGATACGGGTGATGATGCATGGCTTGAACGCCTAATGTTGTTTTATTTAAACGGGGAGTAATGAATATGGAGAATCAAATTAGGGATTTCATTCATTTTTTAACCATTGAAAAAGGACTTGCCAAGAATACGCTCGTCTCGTATGAGCGTGACTTAAGATCATATTGGAGCTTTCTGAAAGATGTTGAAACCATTGAAGATTGGAATGATTCGCGGCGGGTGAACATCCTGCATTTTCTCGTGCAGTTAAAGGATCAAGGGAAGTCATCGAAGACGGTGGCGCGTCATATAGCTTCCATTCGGTCTTTTCATCAATTTCTTCTAAGGGAAAGAGTAACAAATCAGGATCCGTCCATACATATAGAAACGCCAAAACCGGAACGAAGCCTTCCAAAGGTATTAAGCATGGAAGAGGTTGAAGCACTATTGGAAGCCCCGAAGAAAATGGATGAATTCGGCTTACGCGATAAGGCAATGCTCGAACTGATGTATGCGACGGGTATGCGTGTCAGTGAGTTGATATCCATGGATGTGAGTGATGTCCATGCATCGATGGGTTTTGTCCGTTGTGTAGGGAAAGGAAATAAAGAGAGGATCATTCCGATTGGACAAACTGCATTGGGTGCGATTGAACATTATTTGGAAAGTTCCCGGGGGAAAATGGCCAGCCCCAAGCACAGGACAGATTCGCTTTTTTTGAATCATCATGGAAACAGGCTGACAAGGCAGGGATTTTGGAAGATTCTAAAAAAACTTGTAAAATCCGCACAAATTGAAAAAGAAATTACACCACATACACTGAGACATTCTTTCGCGACACATCTATTGATGAATGGGGCTGATTTACGTGCCGTCCAAGAAATGCTTGGTCATGCGGATATTTCGACAACTCAAATTTATACACATATTACGAACGTACGGATCAAGGATGTCTATTCAAAATTCCATCCGCGAGCTTAAAGGATTAATAGAATGATAGAAAGGTTGTGAATTTAACTGCAAGGCAGTTGAAGGAGCAGCCTTTTCTGTGTCGGCGAGACGGCTATAAGGGATGCTGATGATTCTAACGCACATCTTATGGCACTTTGTTTCATTCCGAAATATATTATTTGTCTCCATCATGGTAATCGTTTACAATGTAGAGAGGTCAGACTTCTGACGTTCTTGCGATTTCATTTAAATGAAGAGTAACTGAGCAGAATAAGGGTATTATAGAGAGTATAAAAAGTGATTTACTATTTTAGGAGGAATGACTCATGAAAGGGAATTCAGCATTTAAACGAATATTTGTAATAGTTATGGATTCAGTTGGGATTGGCGAAGCACCTGATGCAGATTTATTCGGCGATAAAGGTGCGGATACACTCGGCCATATCGCAGAAAAAATGAATGGATTGAACATGCCGACTCTCGCAAAATTGGGTTTAGGCAATATCCGTGAAATCAAGGGAATTGAAAAAGCCCAGCAACCTCTCGCATACTATACGAAAATGAAGGAAGCCTCTACAGGAAAAGATACGATGACTGGACATTGGGAAATCATGGGGTTGAATATATCGACTCCATTCCGTGTATTTCCAGATGGTTTCCCGGAATTATTAGTCAATGAACTCGAGGCGAAAATGGGTCGGGGAATTATTGGGAATGTCCCGGCAAGCGGCACGGAAATCATTGAGAGGCTTGGCGAGGAACATATGAAAACGGGTGCGCTGATTGTATATACATCAGCTGATTCCGTATTACAGATTGCTGCACATGAAGATATCGTCCCGATAGACGAATTATACAAGATTTGTGAAATTGCCCGTGAAGTGACAATGGCTGATGAGTTCAAGGTTGGACGCGTTATTGCCAGACCGTTCACTGGTGAACCAGGCAACTTCAAAAGAACGCCTAACCGTCATGATTATGCATTGAAACCGTTTGACCGGACAGTAATGGATGAATTGAAAGATTCCGGATATGATGTCCTTGCAATCGGGAAGATCTCGGATATCTTTGATGGGGAAGGTGTCACTGAATCATTAAGGACCGTATCCAATATGGATGGAATGGATAAATTAATCCAAACGGTAGAACAGGATTTCAAAGGGTTAAGTTTCCTTAATCTAGTCGACTTCGATGCTTTATACGGTCACCGCCGCGACCCAGAGGGATACGGAAAGGCATTGGAAGAATTCGATGCCCGGATGCCTGAAGTCCTTGATAAACTGAAAGAGGATGATTTATTGATCATCACTGCCGATCACGGGAATGATCCGGTCCATGAAGGAACTGATCACACACGTGAATATGTACCATTGTTAGTCTATTCCAAACGATTTACAGAAGGTGCCGAACTCCCGATAAGAGATACATTTGCAGATATTGGGGCGACGGTCGCTGCTAATTTTGATGTGAAAATGCCTGCCTTCGGAAAAAGTATATTGGGCGATCTAAATTTAGGGGAGAATAAATAGATGTTTAATAAAATAGAGACAGCTGCGTCATTCATAAAAAGTAAAATTGAAGGCTCTCCGGAGATAGGACTGATTCTTGGTTCCGGACTTGGAGTATTGGCGGATGAAATTGAAAATCCGATAACGATTCCTTACCACGAAATCCCGGAATTCCCAGTATCGACTGTTGAAGGACACGCTGGACAGCTTGTCATTGGACAATTAAGTGGCAAAAAGGTTGTCGCGATGCAAGGACGTTTCCACTTTTATGAGGGTTACTCCATGGAGAAGGTCACTTTCCCTGTCCGTGTAATGAAACTTCTTGGTGTTGAACAGTTAATCGTAACGAATGCTGCCGGAAGCGTTAATGAAAGCTATCAACCAGGTGACTTGATGCTCATTACGGATCATATTAATTTAATGGGGGCAAACCCATTGATTGGTCCTAATGAAGAGCGTTTCGGCCCTAGATTCCCTGATATGTCGGAAGCTTATAATAAAGACCTTCGGGCGCAAGCAAAAAAAATAGCAGCTTCACTAGGATTGGATATTAAAGAAGGTGTCTATATCGGTAATACAGGACCGACCTATGAGACACCGGCAGAAGTGAAAATGGCAAGGATCCTTGGCGGGGATGCAGTTGGTATGTCGACAGTCCCGGAAGTTATCGTAGCAAGGCATAGCGGAATGAAGGTGCTCGGAATCTCATGCCTTACCAATATGGCCGCAGGCATTCTGGATCAGCCTTTGTCACATGAAGAGGTAATTGAAACGACTGAAAAAGTGAAAAGCAGTTTTCTTGAATTTGTTAAGCAAATCGTTAAAGACATATAAAACGAACCAAAAAAATACAAGTACACCTAAAGAAAATCGGTGTCTTTAAAAAGTGGGGATTCTAATATGAGAATGGTAGACTTAATCGAGAAAAAGCGTGATGGAAAGGCTCTTACTACAGAAGAAATACAGTTCATCATCAATGGGTTTACCGATGGATCGATTCCGGATTACCAAATGAGCGCTTGGTCAATGGCTGTTTATTTTAAAGGCATGAATGAGCAGGAACGTGCTGATCTAACCATGGCAATGGTCGAATCGGGAGATCAAATAGATTTATCGATGATTGAAGGAATTAAGGTCGATAAACATTCAACAGGCGGTGTGGGTGATACCACAACTCTAGTGCTTGGACCATTGGTTGCTGCTGTTGGGGTTCCAGTGGCAAAGATGTCAGGACGCGGTCTTGGCCATACAGGCGGGACGATCGATAAGTTGGAGTCTGTAAAAGGATTTCATGTCGAAATAGAAAATGACGAGTTCATCAGACTTGTCAATAAAAATAAGATAGCTGTCATTGGGCAAAGCGGTAACCTGACTCCGGCCGACAAAAAGTTATATGCATTGCGCGATGTTACGGGTACCGTTAACAGTATCGGTTTGATTGCTGGCTCGATCATGAGTAAGAAAATCGCCGCTGGTGCTGATGCAATCGTACTTGATGTTAAAACGGGAGCGGGCGCTTTCATGAAAACTCTCGAAGATTCCGAAGAATTGGCGCATGCAATGGTTAGCATCGGAAACAACGTGGGACGAAACACGATGGCTGTCATTTCCGATATGAGCCAACCGTTAGGTTACGCAATCGGAAATGCTTTAGAAGTGAAGGAAGCCATCGATACGCTTAAAGGAGAGGGACCGGAAGATTTAACGGAACTTTCTTTAACACTGGGAAGCCATATGGTATACCTTGCCAAAAAGGCAAACTCGCTGGAAGAAGCAAGAACCTTGCTGGAAAATGCGATCAAGGATGGTTCTGCACTTAACTCATTCAAGATTTTCCTGGAAGCGCAGGGAGGCGATGGTTCGGTTGTAGATCAGCCGGAAAAACTACCGCAGGCTGCTCATACTTTCGAGCTGGAAGCGAAAGAGGACGGATATGTATCGGAAATCATCGCTGATGAAGTAGGAACGGCAGCCATGCTGTTGGGCGCCGGGCGGGCGACAAAAGAATCAGAGATTGATTTGGCCGTCGGACTGGTACTTCGTAAAAAAATCGGGGAAACCGTGGCAAAAGGTGAATCACTTGTGACGATTTACAGCAATTTCGAAGATGTTTCAAAGGTGAAAGAAAAATTGTATGAAAGCATTGCGATTTCAAAAGAGAAAATAGAAAAACCTACATTGATCTATAAAGAGATCATGGAATAAACATTTCCCAAAAAAGGCCGCGCTTTTGAGCGGCCTTTTTACGTTTATCCCATTGAATTATTAAAAGAGGATGCCCATGCGCATCCTCTTTTAATTTGGTTCACTTTGTTACCCTATATCCAGTATATGTTCAAAATTCATCTTTATTTGTATAAAAATGGGTTTAATGGAAAAAATAAAAAATATAAAGATTGGAGGGTATGGAGATGAAGCGGATTCTTTCTGTATTTTTAACCGTTTTGGTAGCATTGGGTTTTAACATCCCGCATACAAAAGCAGCTGAAGAAAAAGGAGTCGAACTGGCGGCAAATGCTAAATCCGCTATTTTGATTGAACGGGATACAGGTACTGTTCTCTATGATAAAAATGCAGACGATCGCCTTTCACCGGCAAGCATGACGAAAATCATGACGATGCTGCTGATCATGGAAGCGATCGATAAAGGCGAACTCAGCATGAAGGAGAAAATCAGGACTAGTGAGTATGCAGCGTCGATGGGCGGTTCCCAGATCTTCCTCGAGCCAGGTGAAGAAATGACCACGGAACAAATGCTTAAAGGCATCTCGATTGGTTCGGCGAATGATGCATCGGTGGCGATGGCTGAACGTCTAGCTGGATCGGAAGAAGAGTTTGTCAGGGAAATGAACAAAAAGGCGAAAGACCTCGGTTTGAAAAATACAAAGTTCCAAAACGCAACAGGACTTCCTGTTAAAGATCATTACAGCTCAGCACATGATATGTCGATCATGGCGAAGGAATTATTGAAATACGATACGATTACAAGGTTCACGGGTACATATGAAGATTATCTCCGTGAAAATACCGAAAAGAAGTTTTGGCTTGTCAACACAAATAGGTTAGTGAAATTTTATCCTGGGGTCGATGGACTGAAAACAGGATTCACAAATGAAGCGAAATATTGTTTGACAGCGACTGCTAAAAAAGGGAATATGCGTGTCATTGCCGTCGTTTTCGGAGCCGTTTCTCCAAAGGAACGAAACGCTCAGGTTACCAAGATGTTAGATTATGCATTTTCACAATACATCACATACCCTATTTATAAACGCGGTGAGGTGTTAGGTGAAGCCAAGGTAAGTAAAGGGCAAAAGAAAACCGTGGTGGGCGTCACAAGTGAACCTATTTCAGTTTTGACAGCCAAAAACGGAACGGCAAAGGACTTTACAAAAAAAATCACGCTTGATAAAGATTTGGATGCCCCGATTAAAAAAGGTGATGAAATTGGTACGCTTGAATTGAAGAAAAACGGTAAGGTATATGTCGAATCTCCGATTGTTGCGAAGGAAACTGTTGATAATGCCAGCTGGTGGCAATTGTATAAACGGGCTTTCGGCATGTTTACCCATTCGAAATAGAATAAATTGTCGCATTGCCAGTTAATCGTACTAATTTAGGCGAAACTCCACTAGTTTTGCTAGTAAGGAGGAATCGGCAGGTGAAAAAGAGAATTTGACTCTTTATAAGACAGTGAAGGAGGCTGTATATAATGAGTCTTACGATTAATATGGAGGCGAAAAATCGCGTATTGTGCATTCGTCTCAAAGGTGATTTAGATCATCATACAGCAGAAAAATTGAAAAATCAGGCAGAGGCAGCCATTCAAAAGCATAATATCAAGCATATCATCCTTAATATGGAAGAATTGGATTTTATGGACAGTTCAGGGCTCGGAGTTATTTTGGGCCGTTATAAGCAGGTAAACAAAAAGCAAGGTGAAATGGTGGTCTGTGCAATTTCTCCAGCAGTAAAGCGGTTATTTGAGATGTCAGGGTTGTTTAAAATTGTTAAAATGGAACTATCCGAAAAAAACGCTTTGCAAAGACTGGGGGTTGCCTAATATGAAAAATAAAATGGAAACGAAATTTTCTGCACTTAGCCAAAATGAATCTTTTGCCAGGGTAACTGTTGCGGCATTCATTGCCCAATTGGACCCGACGATGGATGAATTGACAGAGATCAAGACTGTCGTGTCAGAAGCCGTTACGAATTCGATCATCCATGGGTATGAGAGTGACCCGGAAGGTTGGGTCTACATTTCAGTGGTCATCGAAGGCGATACTGTGGAATTGACCATCCGGGATGAAGGACTGGGCATTGAAGACGTCGAGGAGGCTAAACAGCCGTTATTTACGACAAAACCCGAACTTGAGCGTTCCGGTATGGGATTCACCATCATGGAAAACTTCATGGATGAAATCAATATAATTTCCCATAAGGGCGAAGGCACGATCATTCGATTAAAAAAGCACTTAACTACAAGCAGAGCTTTGTGCAATTAAGGGAGACTTGCATATGGATGTGGAGGTTAAAAACGAGAAGAGCAAGAAAGGCCAGCCCCATTTAAAAGATGAGGAATTGCGGAATTTAATCCAACGCAGCCAGAGCGGTGACCAAGATGCGAGGAATCTGATTGTCAATAGCAATCTGAGGCTTGTATGGTCAGTAGTGCAAAGATTCCTCAATCGAGGTTACGAACCGGATGACCTTTATCAAATAGGCTGTATAGGTCTGTTGAAGTCCGTGGATAAATTTGACTTATCGTTTGAAGTGAAATTCTCAACGTATGCTGTGCCTATGATCATTGGTGAAATCCAACGTTTTATCCGTGATGACGGAACGGTTAAAGTAAGCCGGTCATTAAAGGAAATGGCGAATAAAATTCGCAGGGCCAAAGAGGAACTTTCAAAGACGTATGGCCGCGTTCCGACTGTCAATGAATTGGCGGCACATCTAGAGCTTTCGCCAGAGGAAATCATCATGGCCCAAGAAGCTAGCAGGAGCCCTTCATCGATCCATGAAACGGTTTACGAAAATGATGGAGATCCGATTACTCTTCTTGACCAGATTGCCGACCATAATGAAACATCCTGGTTCGATCAAATCGCTTTGAAAGAAGCCATACATGAATTGAATGAACGTGAAAGGCTGATTGTTTTCCTGAGGTATTATAAAGATCAGACGCAATCGGAAGTGGCGGCAAGGCTTGGTATTTCCCAAGTTCAGGTATCAAGGCTGGAGAAAAAGATTCTTCAGCAAATGAAAAACCACATGAATCAGTGATTCATGTGGTTTTTTTATTGAGCTGAAAATAAATACTGATTTTAGGAAAAAGTAAAAGTGATTTAAGATGAAACTAGGGATGGGGCCGAATTTTTAGTTGAATTTAGGGATAAAAACGAATATTATAGTAAAGGTCGCGTTTCTCATTCGTTTTTTTATCTTTCTTTCAATGAATAATGAACAGGAAAAACGTCGATGCAGTACAATATTAGGACACCTTGTCTTTTCGTGCAAACGGTTGTCGGTGATTCCTTTAGATCTGGAGGTCTAAAATATGTTTATGGAAAAGTTTTTCTCCCTGAAAGAAAATGGGACGGATGTCCGTACAGAAGTCATGGCGGGTGTTACGACATTTTTGACTATGGTTTATATCCTCATTGTGAATCCGGCTTTATTGTCTTCAATCGGAATTCCATTTGAACAAGTTTTCATGGCAACGGTCATATCAGCGGTGATTGGTACCCTAATCATGGGGCTCGTTGCAAAATACCCGATAGCGATAGCACCAGGGATGGGCTTGAATGCTTATTTTGCCAGCGTGGTGGGGGCACAGGGCCTTTCATACCAGACCGTATTCGGTACGGTTTTCATTGCTGGTTTGCTATTTCTATTAATTAGCGTGACTAGCTTGCGTAAAATGATAATTGATGCGATTCCTAACTCATTAAAATATGGCATTACATCCGGAATTGGTTTATTCATTGCATTTATCGGATTGAAAAATGCTGGAATCATAGTGCCAAATGAATCAACGATGGTGACGCTTGGCGATTTACATCAGCCAGGAACCGTTTTAGCGTTAGCAGGCTTATTCATTACCTTGATTTTTATGGCCCGTAATATAAAAGGGGCCATTTTCATTGGCATGATCGTTACGGCAATCATTGCCTACTTTATCGGTTTGCTCGACTTCGATGGGGTCTTATCTGTACCTCCGACACCAGTATTTTTCGATATCGATATCGCTGGGGTCTTCACGAATTCTTTATATTCAATTGTCTTCGCCTTTTTACTTGTGACGATCTTCGATACGACAGGCACCTTGATTGGCGTGACAGAACAGGCAGGACTAACGAAGGATGGGAAAATCCCTCGTGCAAAGAAAGCCTTTTTAGGTGATGCGATTGCGACTACAGTGGGCTCGATGTTTGGTACAAGCCCATCGACTGCCTATGTGGAATCGAGTACGGGAGTGGCTGCAGGCGGACGTACGGGATTGACCGCTACTGTCGTGGCCATCTTGTTTGCTGTATCGATTTTCTTTTCTCCATTGATATCGGCAATTTCTTCCGTTCAGGCAATCACAGCACCCGTTTTGATCATCGTGGGATGTTTCATGATGGAAGGTCTGGCTAAAGTCAATTGGAAACTTTTTGATGAGGCATTTCCGGCATTTGCGATCATTTTAACGATGCCGCTTACTTCAAGTATATCTACAGGGATTGCAATTGGGTTCATTACATATCCCCTAATGAAGGTATTCAGCGGAAAAGGAAAATCGGTACATCCGCTCATATATATTTTTGGTTTGATATTTTTGGTTCAGCTGATTTTCTTCCCCACTCATTAATAGTTGAATGTAAACCAAAAAGACATCTCTGACATTGCAGGTGTCTCAGTTTGTAGGCAAAAGGGGTTCGGAATTAAAAATTCCGAACCCCTTTTAAAATTCCCTTTGAAATTTTGACCAAAGGTTAAGAGATTTGGGCTCTTCGAGTCACTATGTTACGGGATTTTAGGACCTTGCCATGTCCGCGTGGCCATCTTCTTTAAATTAATGGCAGCGAAAGTAAGCATCGCTTGCATTAACAATTTTTTAAGTCCCCTTAAAGTTACCCAACGCATACAATGCTTTCTTTTGCATCTGAGAATACATGCTCAATCGTTTCTTTACGTTTCGAATATAAAGGTTTTACATCTTGATGATGACTGGATCAATGGAAGCCTCCATTTTACGAACCAAATGGTTCGCCGGCACCAGTTGATCTAAAGTAATCATTTCAAGTTGATCTCGTTGAAGATAATGTTTCGAAAGCATCCTCATACCTCAAATTTTAATAGATCTATTTTAAAACAAAAAAGACTGTAGGCAAAAGGAGTTCAATCCAAATTTTCAAACATAGTTGATTGGAGCGGGTGTGCGAGACTCCTGCGGGAATAGCGAGTCCAAGGGAGACCCCACAGGCGCAAATGCGCCGAGGGCGGACCGCCCGCGGAAAGCGAGTGCCCTACGTTCCAATCAACGTCCAAGTTTGTACAAGCAAAAAAAACTGTAGTCAAACTCGTTTTTAATCGAATTTGTTTACAGTTTGAGACATGCTGTCATTGCAGCGTGTCTTTTTTTGGTTTCAAATTAGTAATATTTGGACATGGTTCACTTCCTGCATTTTCAAACTGCTTCCAATCCATACTACTAGCATAAGGAAATAAAAGGTCGGGATGTGATGATAATGGCAGTTGTATATATCAGGATGAGGAACCGTGTACAAGCAAAGGGAAATCAAACGGTGAGGATAAAAGATATTGCAAGGATAATCGGACCTGAAGAAGTGATTACCAAAATTGAAGAAATCATATTATTAACGGTCAAGAAGGAAGATAAGAATATTATTGTCATTGATTTAGCTCAAGTTATCATGGCCATCCGCAAGGTGGATCCGACTATTGAAGTGGAAACATTCGGCCCTTCCCAAACGATCATCGAAGTCATCCTCTCGAAAAAGAAAATGTCATACCTGACATTCGCTTTAGTTTGGTTTTTGTTATTTGTCGGCGGCGGGATGACGATCATGAATTTTCATGTGGATGTCAGCATGGGGGAAGTGCATCAAAAAATCTTTACTATAATAACGGGAAAAGTGGAAGATAAGCCGTTATTGATCCAAATCCCATATAGCTTCGGCCTTGGTATGGGCATGATTCTATTTTTTAATCATTTCTTTAAAAAACGCTTCAATGAGGAACCTAGTCCGCTCGAGGTTGAAATGTTCAATTATCAGCAGGATTTGGACCGTTATGTAATCATGAATGAAAATAAGGAAAACGTGCGCCACCTTGATGACCGGTAAAATCATCTTCGGAATCTTTGTCGGTTTAGCCGGGGGGTTTGCAACAGGTGCCGGTTTTGTAGCGTTTTTAACTGTACTTGGGGTGATTCCAAGACTGACTCAGCTGACAAAAACAATGAAAATGATACATTACTATGAAGGAGCCATCATTGCCGGAGTTGTCGCAGGGACATGGTTAGGATTACAGGAAACGGAACTTTCACTTCCGCATTTTCTTTTAATTCCGATCGGTTTGGCTGACGGGATATTTAATGGGATGCTTGCGGCTGCCTTAACTGAAGTCCTGAATGTATTTCCAGTTCTTTCAAAACGAATCGGAATTCAAGAGAAGATCATTTATTTGTTAATGGCACTCGTATTGGGGAAAATAGCCGGATCATTATTCCAATGGATTTATTTTGTCGACTTATAAGTGTAAAAGGTAACTATTCCTGATGATGAAAGGTAGGCCCAAGATGGTGACCAAACGAAAAGTGATATTGATTACGGATGGAGATGAGTATGCAAAACGGGCTGTCGAGCATGTAGCCAAGGAAATAGGGGGAAGATGTATCTCCATGTCCCAAGGTAATCCATCACGATATACGGGCTTGGAGTTAGTTGAATTAATAAAAAAGGCGAAGTATGATCCTGTATTGGTCATGTTTGATGATAGCGGTTTTATAGGAGAAGGATCAGGCGAACAGGCAATGAAGGTAGTTGCCGGACACCCTGATATTGATGTCCTTGGCGTGATAGCGGTCGCTTCAAAGACCAGAAGGGAAGAGTGGACCAAGGTGGATATCTGTATTGACCGTGATGGTAATTTGACACCGAACGGGGTTGATAAATACGGCGCCGAGGAATTTGAGCTGGGCAAGATAACAGGAGATACGGTGTATTGCATCGATCAATTACATGTTCCCATAGTAGTTGGGATAGGGGATATCGGAAAAATGTCCCATCAGGACGATTTTAAAAGAGGAGCACCGATAACGAAGCTAGCGGTGGAGATCATATTGGAAAGGAGTGGTCATGATGACTTCAGAGAAACCTCAAAACATGATGCCGATTCCGAGTAGGGTAGCGGAAGTTGACGCATACATGGAAGAGAAAGTAGGTCTAGGCGTCAGCTTTGACTTAGGAGTAAGAAAGATAAAGGTCTTAAGAAAAGATGTACATCTTTACTATATAAACGGGCTGACGGATACGGAGTACATCATTGATATCCTCGATTCTCTCATTCATAACAAAAATGCCGATATCGTGTCTACTAAAGTTTTTGATGTAGTCAAAGACTTGCTCGTACACCAATCCGTTCAGGAAATAAAGACGATGGATGAGCTTGTTGATCAGGTATTATCCGGTTTAATCGTCGTTGTTGTTGATGGTAAACCAATAGGGCTGGTCGTGGATGTCAGGAGTTATCCCGGGAGACAGCCAGTAGAACCCGATACCGAAAAAGTCGTCCGTGGATCAAGGGATGGTTTTGTCGAGAATATCATCATAAACACGGCGATAACCAGACGAAGAATCCGGGATGAAAGATTACGTTTCGAAATGCTGCATGTGGGGGAACGATCGAAATCGGATATATCCATCGGCTACATTAAAGATATTGCCGATCCGGATTTAATAGAAATCGTTCGTAAGGAATTGAATAATATTGAGGTTGATGGCATAACGATGTCTGATAAAACAATCGAAGAGTTCATCGTAAAGCAAAGGTATAACCCATACCCGCTTGTCAGATATACGGAACGGGCTGATGTGGCGGCAACGCATTTGCTTGAGGGCCATGTCCTTATTTATGTGGATACCTCACCGAGTGTCATCATTACCCCGTCCACCCTTTTCCATCACATGCAACACGCCGAGGAGTATCGGCAGGCGCCTGCCGTCGGGACCTTGGTGCGCTGGGTCCGTTTTCTCGGGATTTTCGTTTCGTTATTCTTGCTGCCGATATGGTTATTGTTCTGTTTAGAACCTTCCCTCCTGCCGGAGAAGCTCGAGTTTATCGGGCCGAATGAAAAAACACATATACCCATTGTGATCCAAATCTTCATTTCCGATATTGGGATAGAATTTTTAAGGATGGCAGCCGTTCATACCCCGACCCCGCTTTCCACGGCAATGGGCTTGGTTGCGGCAGTTTTGATAGGACAGATAGCGATAGATGTTGGCCTATTTGTTCCTGAAGTGGTTCTCTACGCTTCCGTTGCGACAATAGGTACATTTGTCACTCCGAGTTTAGAACTAGGAGTTGCAAATAAAATTACCCGTTTAGCACTGATAGTCTTGGTCGCATTATTTAAAGTGCCGGGCTTAGTCATAGGCATCACACTCTATTTGATCATGCTCACTAGTATAAAAACATTAAATACACCTTATTTATGGCCGCTTCTCCCGTTTCAGCCGAAGGCCTTGTCACATATAATATTAAGAAGACCTTATCCTGGTACTATAGAACGGCCGAGCATTGTACATCCCCAAGATCTATATAGACAGCCTAGAAAATCTAAAGGTTGATGTTGTCGAAAAGTTGTGGTAATTTATTTTTATTCGGATAAAGCGATAAAGTTGGGCTTAACAAAGAGATAAAGCTACTATGACTCTTTGGAGTTTAAACCAATATGTCTTTCCCTTCGAACTACTAAGCAGTCATAGATAACAATATTTACATGGGATAATTGATTCGGATGAGGCTGGATTATATAGAAGACCCTTTACAGCAGGTTTTCTTTATTTGAGGCTGCCTCATTTCTTATTAATAGTTTTAAGTCAGGAAGGTGAGGCTATCATGCATTTGTACGGAACCGGCGGTGTCAATGAACGTGGACATCTGGAGATTGGCGGAGTGGACACGATCGAATTGATCGAACAATTTGGTACACCATTATATGTTTATGATGTAGAGCTAATTCGCGAACGGGCGAGGGGGTTCAAGAGAACTTTTGAGGAATTGGGGGTTTCAGCACAAGTTGCTTACGCAAGTAAGGCCTTTTCTTCGATTGCCATGATCCAGTTGGCTGAGCAAGAGGGACTGTCTCTCGATGTTGTCTCAGCGGGGGAATTATATACGGCAATTAAGGCAAATTTCCCAACAGAACGGATTCACTTCCATGGAAATAACAAAAGTGAAGAAGAGCTACATATGGCTTTGGATCATGACATTGGCTGTATAGTAGTCGATAATTTTTCAGAGTTGACACTGTTGGAAGAAATTTGTACAAACCGTGAACAAAAGGTGAAAATCCTTCTTCGTGTAACACCTGGTATTGAAGCCCATACGCATGATTATATTTTGACAGGGCAAGAAGATTCGAAATTTGGTTTTGATCTTATTAACGGCCAGGCAGAAGCTGCCCTTCGACAAGCGCTTCATAGTGAGTTTCTGGAAGTTCTTGGATTACACTGCCATATCGGTTCCCAAATCTTTCAAACGACCGGTTTCCTTCTGGCAGCCCAAAAAATTATCGGCAAGCTGAGTGATTGGCACGATTCGGTAGGGTTTCAACCACAGGTATTGAATCTCGGAGGGGGATTCGGGATTCGGTATACACAAGAGGACGACCCGCTACCGGCGTCTCAATATGTTGAGGAGATCGTTAGGGAAGTGCAGAACCTGATTGCTGATTCTGATTTAGTGATGCCTGAAATCTGGATCGAACCTGGCCGTTCATTGGTCGGAGACGCCGGTGTGACACTGTATAAGGTGGGTTCTGAAAAGGAAGTTCCTAATGTCCGTAAATATATTGCCGTAGATGGGGGCATGAGTGATAATATACGTCCCGCTCTTTACGAAGCTAAATATGATGCCATTCTTGCAAACCGGCCGCTCGACCCTGTGGAAGAGACAGTGTCCATTGCCGGAAAATGCTGTGAAAGCGGAGATATGTTGATTTGGGATTTACCATTGCCGAAAGCCGGCCGCGGTGATGTCTTGGCGGTATTTTGTACAGGGGCATATGGATATTCCATGTCGAATAATTACAATCGCATTCCGAGACCGGCTGTCGTCTTTGCCGAAAAGGGAGAAGCCCGGTTGGTCATCAAACGCGAAACTTACGAAGATCTTATCCATTTGGACTTGGCCCTTCATGAAGCGGCAGTCGTCAATAAAGAATAGAAAAAAGGATGGCATTGGCCATCCTTTCAGTTTGTAAATAAAGGGCTTTGAAAACGTAACTTTGCTCAAATGATGTTCCCGAACCAAATAACCAATAGCAATACCTTCAATTAGAACGGAAGGGGACGAGACTCCTGCGGGAAAAGCGCGTCAAAGGGAGACCCCGCAGGCGCAATAGCGCCGAGGAGGCTTCCCGGACCGCCCGCGGAAAGCGAGTGCCTTCAGTGGAACTCAACGCTCAAATTGTACAGGCATAAAAATAGACAAACTCGATTTTCATCGAGTTTGTCTACGTCTGAAAGGATGGCATTGGCCATCCTTTTTTTATTTGAATCAGCTGAAAAGTGATTTGATTGCGTCTATTAAACTACTGAACACTTCTTTCAATTTATCCAGAAATGATTGACCCTCTTCGGATTCAAGAAAATTGGAAAGTTTATCTTTAGCTGCAGTCAGCTGATCACCGACAGCGTTCCAATCAATATTCAATTCTTTTAGCTTATTGAATAAATCAATTAAACTTTGTACTTGATCTTCATTTAAGGCGATTCCAAGGTCTTTTGCTGAAGACTCGACAACCTCGCGGACCTCTTCAGTATTGGCTGGTGGATTTGCAGCCATTTCCTCTTTGATTTTCGTAACAAGTGCAGAGGCTTCTTCCGTACCGATTTCGTCACCCAATTTTGCTGTTTTCACCATTTCCTCATTCGCTGCCTGTTTCACATCTTCAGGAATCTTCTTGTCGGCAGATATTTCATAGGCTTTAATGACTCCTGTCAAAGCCGCTGTACCGGAAACGGGTATAGGTGCGGTGACATAAACGGTAGCATCTTTTACTCCTGCAGTAGCCAGTGCATTGATATACATTTCATCGGAAACCCAGTTAATGTTTTTCGACTCAAGTTTAAGACCGGTACCTTTTTCCTCCAAAGTAATCGCAGAGGATGAAATCGCTTTTGTACCGATTAGACGGCTAGCGATATAGTCTCCTAAGTATTCATGTTCCTCCGCATTTGTAACGGTTAAAACCTCAACATCATTTGGTGCTTTCATTTCTGATAAAATCATACTTTTTTGTTCATTTGTCAAATTCTCACCAAGTGTGACGATCATTTCACCAACAGCTGCATCTGCAAAAGCCTTATATGGCAATAATAGACATAATAAAATGGTTACAATGACCCATTTATTCATTTTTTTCATGATAATCCTCCTTAACTTTCCTGCTGAATTGGGAATCCTTCAATAAAAGGGCGGCACTTTAAATCAGATTCATAGTATTTGACGAAACAAAGGCTAAAAAAGATACATATATTCCTGAAAAAAATTTATAGCCAAATAGCTACGTTCATTTAAACGAAGAAGTTGGGTGTATCTTTGTCTTTTATACCTAAGATGGCACTCTATGAACCTAGATCACTTTACCAATGTAGTAAAATTGAAGCAAGATTGCAAGGATATTTGTCAGATTGTGTTAAGTTATAGTAGAATGAATTCGTTATTTAAATATTTGGTCCATTCATAAAGGGAGTATGGGATGAGGAAAAGTAATAAGACTCTTTTACTTATGATGCTTATTATCGCTTTGATATGGGGAATCGTATACTGGCTGTTTATCGCTTAGCACATAGCCCATTGATAAATCAAGTGCTGAAAGTGATGTTGAAACGAACGGGATTTTTATGTATGATGTAAATGTTATATGTGAGGATTATTATTCAAAGCAAATTAATTGGAAACAGGAAGATAATAAAAACGTTATTTAGTAACGAGGGATATTATGTTGATTAAGTATAAGAAAAGTTATGAGAAGTTTGCCATGGGATTATTATCTTTCATGCCAAATGAAAAAGAGATAAAAACGCTTCGGAATACGATGAAGAATTATGAAACGGATGAAAACCTACAGCTGTTCTTATGGAAAGATGAAGAGATTACGGGCCTGATCGGTATAGAAGTCTCTCCAACCCACATTGAGATACAACATATATCTGTAAATCCATCCTTCCGGAAGCAAGGTATCGGTAAAACGATGGTCAGGGCCATCAAGGAGCAATATCCTGACAAAGAATTAAAAGCAAATGAGTTTACGGAAAGCTTTCTTGACAGGTGTGAAGATTTCTGAATATGAAAGCTTGAATGGAGGATCGCCTTTAAGGGCGGTCCTCCATTCTTGTTTTTCGAAGGGATAGCTGTCGAGCCCTTTCTGAAATGACATCCGAACGGTCACGCATTAGGTGCTTATCAACTATCGATGTATTGGTTATGTCGCTATCCGCACCCCATATGGATCCTGCTTGCGAACACATGGATTGGCATTTTTCGATCAGTCTTTGATCCGATATTGGCAGATTGATGCTTTTATATGGCTTTTGTGATAACATTCGCTCATGTGTATCCTCGAGCAATTTGAACAGTCGTTCTGGATCGAGTCCCAACTTCAGGAGCTCGGCCTTTTTTAGGTGGAGATTTGCCAAGGCTTTAGACAGGGTCCTTGCAGCCCCTTTTTTGTTTCCCCTGCGATCATGATACAGGGCAACCGCAATCTGAATGAGCCCGACCCAATGAGAGTCACGCTCTTTTGGTGCGGTTTCCTTCCAATATTCTTCAAGGATTTCATGACATTCGAAGTAATCCCTCGTTCCATGGAAATGGACAAGGAAAGAAAGGTAGTCTTCCGCGTAAGTCAATAGGAGCACCCCTTTTGTTTGATGGAATCAACTAAGTATGGCAAAAAGCCATTTTCTTATAGCTTAACATCCGCTATGTATACTCACTAAGTTTAGCATAGAATTTTTTCCTGGAAAATAAAGAAAGCTGATTGCAAGGCAATCAGCTGATTCATCAGTCTCCCATTAACACCAAGAAGCACCGACGATAACTAATAAAATGAACAATACTACAATAAACGCGAATCCGCCGCCGTTTCCAAAACCACCTGCACCCATAATGAGTACCTCCTTTGTTCTGCTATTCTTACATTTCTAGGTTATGTTGGATTTCAGAATGTGATTGGGCACCGACCCATTTGACGGTAATCCCAAATAAAAACTTTTCTATGGACAGTAAATTATTATTTGGATAAAGGGCGGCAATCCACTATACTTGATTAGTAAAAGAAATAGGTCTATATCGGCCAATTAGATTTAAATGAGGTAATTTAATGGGTTATAACATAAAAATTGACGCTTTCGAAGGTCCGATGGATTTACTCCTGCATTTGATCAATCGCCTGGAAATAGACATCTACGATATTCCGATGGCTGATATTACAGATCAATACCTAGGTTACATCCATACGATGCAGCATCTGGAATTGGATGTGGCCAGCGAATATCTGGTGATGGCTGCAACACTGCTTGCCATCAAGAGTAAAATGCTGCTTCCAAAGCATGAAGATGAGCAAATGATTGATGAAGATGGGGAAATATTTGAGGAAGATCCACGGGATGAGCTTGTGGAAAAACTATTAGAATATAAAAAGTATAAAAATGCAGCCGAAGAATTTAAAGGGATGGAAGAAGAAAGAAGCTTGATGTTCACCAAACCCCCAAGTGATCTATCTGTTTATGTTAAAGAAGCGGAAAGTGATAAACAAGAGTTGAATATAAGTCTATATGATATGTTGGGGGCTCTGCAAAAATTGCTGAGAAGGCAAAAAATTCAAAAGCCGCTTTACACGAAAGTAACGAAACAAGAGATATCGATAGAGAAACGAATGGATGAAATCAAGATGGAGTTACAGTCCATTAAAGGGAAGAAAAGTTTTTTTGAACTGTTTTCGATCCCGGTCAAGGAGCATATCGTCATCACTTTCATGGCGGTGCTGGAACTGATGAAACTTAATGAAATCATCGTTGAACAAGAAGGTAATTTTTCTGAAATCATGATTGCTGCTAAGGAAGGTGTAGAACCAGTTGGAAGTTATTAATTGGAAAGGGATTCTTGAGGCATTATTGTTTGCTGCCGGAGATGAAGGGCTCTCTGTCAAACAAATTGCCTCGGTCCTAGAAATTACGGAATATCAAGCAACGGACATCGTTGAAAGTTTAAAGGAAGAATATGTATCGGATGTACGCGGGATTCAAGTGATCGAAATAGCGGGCGTTTATCAAATGACGACAAAAAAAGAGCACTCGGATTACTTGAAAAGACTAGTCGAAACATCAAGCACTCAAGGCTTATCCCAGGCGGCATTGGAAACACTCGCAATCATTGCTTATAAGCAGCCGATTACTAGAGCTGAAATTGATGAAATACGCGGAGTGAAAACGGAACGCCCCATTCATACACTTGTCACCAAAGTCTTAATTAAAGAGGTCGGACGTGCTGAAGGCTCGGGCCGGGCTTATTTATATGGGACAACAAAAGAGTTTTTGGATTACTTCGGCCTGAATTCCATTGATGAATTACCGCCTCTCGCCGATAATTCGGATGATAGCTTTGAAAGTGGTGAAGCCGATTTGTTTTTTGAAAAATTTCAGCAAACAATCGAATAACATTTTTCTTTGAATTGTGATAATATAGAAAAAAATGAATGCGGGGGGATTGCGGGTGCGAATTGTAGCATGCAATGGATTTGGGCTTGAAAAGGAAAAGTCAAATTCACCTGAGGACTTCTTTAATCGATCCGTTATACAATACATAAAGGATGGAGAAGAAAAGACGCTGAATGTACTGTATCTTCGCTATTTTGATGAGATGGTCACTCTTTGGACCCCATATCCCGCCAACCCCCTATTCAAAAGCCCTAACAGAGATATTTATATGGCTGACATCATCGCCATGGTCTGTCTACTCAAAGACCCGGGCCTGGTTAACCGAAAACGAATATATATAAATGCAGAAAAAGAGCTGGCTGGTTATTTCGAAAATATAGATTTTGAAAAATTGGAGAAAGTGTTTATATCTATTGACCAAGCTAAACCATATGATATAGAATCACATGTTGACTATTATATTCAATCTTAATCAATTTGAGGAGGGTTCACGGTTGGGGAATACATTGGTAAAATCTCAGCTTGAGGATGTAAAGGGCTTTTTGGAAACGACAGTGGCTCAACTGGAAGAATTTATAAATGAGACGACCTATTCTAAGCTGCAAGAAGAAAAAAGCGGGGATGAAACCTATTATAAAGGAATCCTTTCAAGTTTAAGAAGAATGCTTGTAAGTTGTGAAGAGGGCTTGGAGGCTTGCCAAATCGTTCTGAAAAATGATGTTTTCAATAAAGCTGCAGCTGAAAAGACGCTTTATAGAGTTTATCATCAATGTATCGAAGAATACTTTTCCCCAAAATCAGATCGGTGGTTTGAGGACAGCAGATCTGCCTATACAGGAAAAAATTCGATTAAATTTCACCAAAGTGTACCTGACAGCATAATATCCATTCTGAAGGCCGTGGAAAGTGGATTCCAGACCATGCGTGAGGAATTGGAGTTTTATGAAACGGATTACCGGACGAAAATGTTGCAGTCAAGATAATGAAACAGCAAGGCTTAATAAGCCTTGCTGTTTTTTTAGCTATAAATGGAATCTCCGCTTAATCGATACATAAAATACTTTGATGATTTATGTGTATGGGAATAGGGGGAGGTTGCAAGATGTCAGAGGTAAAAGATTATGCTAAAGAGGTAAGTGATTGGGTTGATGGAGTGATGGAATATCTTGAGAAGATCGATATCACCGATTCGCCGTTGCTGTCAAATATTGAACGTCTTTCCGGGTTGGCAAAGAATATGGATGAGGAAGAAATGGATTATGAGGATATGGTCCTGATTGAAGAAGAGATGGCTCGGGTCTACGAGGAAATTGAAGAACTCGCTAGAGAATTCAATATACAGGAAAGGCAATCAGTGCCGATTGGGAAGCATACGTTACCGCCATTACCTTATGCCTATGAAGCGTTGGAACCGACGATCTCAAGGGAAATCATGTATCTGCACCATGATAAGCATCATCAAGCATATGTCGATGGTCTGAATAAAGCGGAATTGATGATGAAAAAAGCGAGAGAAACGAATGATTTTTCCTTGTTGAAACATTGGGAAAAGGAAGCAGCCTTTCATGGATCGGGCCATTATCTCCATACGCTGTTCTGGGAAGTGATGATTCCGGGAGGGGGCGGACAGCCAAGGGGGGATTTACTTAAACAGATTGAGAAGGATTTTGGAAGCTTTGCAGCTTTTAAAAGTCATTTTAGTGAGGCTGCCAAACAAGTAGAAGGTGTTGGCTGGGCGATATTAGTCTGGTCTCCGCGTGCGCGGCGGCTAGAAATACTTCAATCGGAATTGCACATGGTTTTGACCCAGTGGGATACGATCCCAATCCTTGTTCTTGATGTATGGGAACATGCTTATTACCTGCAATATAAAAATAATCGGGCAGGCTATGTGGACAAATGGTGGGACGTTGTAAACTGGCCGAAAATAGCCGTAAGGTTCACCGAAGCGAAAAAGCTTATTTGGAAAAAGCAATAACTGATAAAATATAGAAATGTCTTTGGAGAACCAATTACAACTAAACGGGCCGTCAAGGTTCGTTTTTTTTGATTGAAATTTTGAAACAAGAATTTTTTAGGGGAAATATGGGAAAGATATGTAGGAGACCTGAAAATTTTTATTAGAAAGCGACTTATGATTCTCATTTGGATATTATAATTAGATTGAAAAGGAGAGGAAATCATCTCACGAAATAATGAGCATGTGTCTTATTTGAAACCTAGAAATAATATTGGAAATGTGTTGAAAAAGCTAATTTGAAGTGCTATGGGATTTTAAAAATAATTAATTTATATTAATATAAAAACTGTGACCAATTTGTGAACTTAAAAATTATTAAGGTATATTTATTGACTAGTTTCTATTTAATAATTATTATAAACAGGAGCAGATAAAAAAATAGCTATTGGAGGAATTTATTATGTCATTGATCAATAAACAAGTTGAAGATTTTAAAGTACAAGCTTACCATGCAGGAGAATTCAAAGAAGTTACACTTGAAGATGTTAAAGGGAAATGGGCAGTATTCTTTTTCTACCCAGCTGACTTCTCTTTCGTTTGTCCAACTGAATTAGCCGATCTTCAAGATAACTATGAAACATTCAAGGAAATTGGTTGTGAAGTTTACTCAGTTTCAACAGATACTCATTTCAGCCACAAAGGATGGGCTGATGCTACTGATACAATCGGTAAAATCCAATATCCAATGTTAGCTGACCCAGCAAACGTTTTATCCCGTCAATTCGGTGTATTGATTGAAGAAGATGGATTGGCTCTACGTGGAACTTTCATTGTAAATCCAGAAGGACAAATTAAAGCATACGAAGTCAATGATTTAGGAATTGGCCGTAATGCAGAAGAACTTGTAAGAAAAGTTCAAGCTGCACAATTCGTAGCGGAACATGGAGATAAAGTTTGCCCTGCAAAATGGACTCCAGGTGAAGCTACTCTTGAACCAAGCCTAGACCTTGTAGGTAAACTTTAATTTTTAATGGGAGGGCCCATTTCTACAGGTAATGGACATACCCAGCATTGATTACGATTACTGGACAAATCGTCCGACATGATACAATGACAAAAGGCACTTACCTAAAATAAGTGCCTTTTGTTTTTCAAAATAATCAGTTTAGCACGTTATAATCATTCAGCAAGGAGCACAAAAGATGAAAAAAATATATGATTTATTAATTATTGGCGGCGGTCCTGCAGGCCTCTCAGCCGGTGTTTATGCAGGAAGAGCGAAGCTAAAGACGATAATTCTTGAAAAAGGCACTGGCGGCGGTCAAGCTGCAACTACGTCGGAAATAGCCAATTATCCTGGTATCCGTCATATATCGGGTCCTAGGTTAGTTGAAGAAATGAAGCTTCAAAACGAAGATTTTGGCGTTGAGTTCGCCAAAGCTGATGTAACGGGTGTGGATTTCTCCGGTGAGGTGAAAGTCGTTAAAACCCTTGGCGGGGACTACCATGCACGCGCCGTCATCATTGCAACGGGTGCTTCTCCAAGAACACTAGGATTTCCAGGTGAAGAGGAATTCACTGGCCGCGGTGTAGCTTATTGTTCAACATGTGATGGTGAATTCTTTGAAGGGTTGGAAGTTTTCGTTATCGGGGCAGGATATGCAGCCGCTGAAGAAGCGATATTCCTGACACGTTTTGCTACAAAAGTCACAATCATCGCCCGTGAATCAAGCTTCTCGTGTGCCCCGTCCATTGTTGATAAAGTAATGGCAAATGATAAGATTGTAGTGAAATTCAATACGGAAATCCTTGGGGTTCATGGAGACGGGATGATTCAAAGTGCACGTTTCATCAATAACGTTACCAAAGAAGAATTTGAATATAAGGCGAAGGAAGAAGACAATACATTTGGCGTATTCGTTTTCATAGGTTACGAGCCGAAAACAGAGATATTCAAGGGCCATATCGAAATGGATGATGCTGGTTACATTTTAACCGATGATGATATGAAGACTAATGTGAATGGTGTCTATGCGGCGGGCGACCTAAGGCCAAAATCCTTGCGCCAGATTATCACAGCTGTATCCGATGGAGCGATTGCAGCAACGGATGCCGGCAAATATATTGAGGAAGAAAAAGATCGCCTGGGAATCAAGGATGAACCTGAAGTTGAAAAACCGGCGAAAAAAGAACAGGCAGCTGTCCCAGCAGGCAAGAGCGCTTTATTAAGTGATGCGTTACGTGGCCAATTAAAGGGAATCTTCGGTAAGATGGAGAGCGACGTTACTATGGTGTCCATTGTCGATGAAAGTTTGCCAAAATCAATAGAATTGCGAGACTTCCTTTTGGATGTTGCGGAATTAGGAGATAAGCTTCATCTTGAGTTATACAACAAAGGGGAAAATGCGGAAATCGAAGAAAAAATCAATGCGGATAAGTTCCCTGTCGTTGCCCTCTTAAATTCAAATGGTGTATACAGTGGCGTCAAATTCCACGGTGTACCAGGCGGCCATGAGTTGAATTCCTTCATTTTGGCCATCTATAACCTGGCTGGACCTGGTCAAGCATTGGATTCAGCCGTATTGAATTCAATCAAGGGAATCAGTAAAAAAGCGAACATTAAGGTCATGGTTTCATTGTCATGTCACTACTGTCCAGACGTTGTTGTGGGTGCGCAGCGCATAGCGATTGAAAACCCTAACGTTGAAGCTGAAATGGTCGATATAAGCAATTTCCAGGAAATCAAGAAGAAATATAAAGTCATGAGCGTGCCGGCCATGATCATCAATGATGAACAAGTGGTATTCGGAGCTAAGAAAATTGATGAAATCGCTGCACTATTAGTATAATAGAACACTAAATCGATAGGAGTCCCTATCGATTTTTTTTTTGAAAACTTCCCTTGAAAACAGTGGATAACATCAGGGTTTAGATTCTTTTATTCATAACCCTTGTCCCTTTGCATAAACTTGTACAAAAACAAGTAAAGAGACGAGGGGGCACTCATGCGTTTTCTATATAAAGGGTTATCGAGTTTGTGTATCGTCATTCTCCTGTTGTCTTTTATGGCACCTGTACAAAGCGCCTATGCAAATGTATCCGTAAGTGCCCATAGCGCGATTTTAATGGATGAGGATAGCGGAAGGGTCATTTATGAAGTGAATGCTCATGAAAAGAATCGCATAGCAAGCATTACGAAAATAATGACGGCCATCTTGGCTATTGAATCGGGACAGATGGATGAGACAGTGAGGGTGAGCAGCAATGCCTTCGGGACGGAGGGATCTTCCCTTTACTTAAAAGTAGGAGAAAAAATTAAGCTCGAAGATTTGGTTTATGGCTTGATGCTTCGTTCAGGTAATGATGCAGCAGTGGCAATCAGCGAAAAGGTTGGCGGAAGCCTGGATGGATTCGTCTGGATGATGAATCAAAAGGCGGAAGAAATAGGGATGAAGGATACCCATTTTTCAAATCCACATGGTTTGGATAATTCGAAGAACCATTATTCAACCGCCTATGATATGGCCATTCTCACTCGTTATGCCATGCAAAATGAAACGTATGCGAAGATTGCCGGCACAAAGGAACACAGGGCACCTAATTCCACAGAACAATGGGATTATGTATGGAAGAACAAAAATCGCCTACTTACACAATTATATGAGTATTGCACAGGGGGGAAAACAGGGTATACGAAACTAGCAAAACGTACCTTGGTCACGACGGCAACAAAAAACGAGCATGACCTGATTGCTGTGACATTGAATGGTCCGGATGATTGGAATGATCATATTCATATGTACGAATCGGCCTTTAAGGATTATAAGCCAACAGAAATTTTACCCGCAGGCATGGTGGAAAACATGGAAAATAAAATATATAAAGGACATGTCTATATTAAAAATGATTTTTCATACCCACTGACAAACGAAGAGAGAGAATTGGTCAAAGTGAAAATGAAATTGTTGAAGCCCCAGAAGGCTTGGGATGATAAAAGGAAAATCCCGGAAGTTGTCGGCAGAGCATCCATCTATCTTGATGGGAAGAAAATAGGAACTCGGTCAATTTTTTATGGGGAAGCAAAAGAAAGCTTCAAGCAACAATCATTCCAATCTTCATGGGCTGAAGTATTTGAAGCGGTATTGGGAATCGGACGCAATGGTTAATTACATTTGGGTCGGGATGTTCGTGATCGGTATCGTCTTTGGCATGGTTAATGGAACGATGGATCAGGTGAATGAAGCTCTATTTGTCAGCGCAAAGGAAGCGGTCACCCTTTGCCTGGGACTGATGAGCATACTTGTCTTTTGGCTGGGTTTGATGAAAATTGCGGAGGAATCGGGGCTGTTAGATAAACTATCCAACTTGTTCAAGCCGTTCATGAGATGGCTATTCCCTGAAGTGCCTCCTAATCATCCCGCTATGGGGTATATACTTTCCAATATGATGGCAAACACATTCGGGTTGGGGAATGCAGCCACGCCTCTTGGTATAAAAGCCATGGAACAGCTTAAGAAACTAAATGGAGGAAAAGCAACGGTCAGCCGCTCGATGGTCACTTTTTTAGCAATCAATACCTCAAGCGTAACGTTGATTCCAACCACTGTCATTGCGATCCGCATGAACTACGATGCCCACTCCCCGACGGACATCGTATTTCCGACCATAATAGCAACGGCCGTTTCCGCCGTTGGAGGAATCGCGATAGATCGATATTTTTATTACAGGAGAAAGAGGAACGGGAGGGAATAAGGATGTTGCACTGGATGACCACCATTTCAATTTGGATGATACCGGTTTTGATCCTCGGAATATTACTGTATGGCACATTGAAAAGAGTTCCCACCTATGAGACCTTCGTTGAGGGGGGGAAAGAAGGAATCAACATGTCCTTTTCCCTTATTCCTTTCCTGGTAGGGATGCTTGTGGCGATTTCGGTATTTAGGGCATCAGGGGCCTTGGATTTCATTGTACAATCACTAAACCCCTTGCTTTCCTTTCTTCATTTTCCGTCTGAGGTTTTACCCCTTGCGATTATTAGACCAATATCCGGAACAGCGGCTTTAGGAATCACCAGCGACCTGATATCGGTTTATGGACCGGATTCCTTTGTTGGCCGCTTGGCTGCCACGATTCAGGGAAGTACGGATACCACCTTCTATGTATTGACCGTTTATTTTGGAGCCGTCGGAATCAAAAAAATGGGTGATGCCCTTAAGGTCGGCCTTTTGGCAGACTTGATCGGAATCATAGCTGCCGTTATTGTCGTCACACTGGTTTTCGGCATGAATTAAAAGGTAGGGAAATGGACGATTCCATTTCTTTTTTTTTGTCTTTTTTCTTAAAAGCAGCCATCCATTATTAAGGTGTATTCAAACTTTCATCAAAAGAAACATTTTTTTGTATGGAAAAATAAGCTATGTTACACTCATTATGGAAACCAACCCATTTAACCGTCCCATTATTGGTGTAATAATAAAAGAAAAGCTCTTAATCGCGAAAAACCTTTTGTTTTTGCCTCTCAATATGTAATAATTGTATGATTGTGTATGTATAGGCAATAACAAACGAATGATTATACTATGGGGTGAAGATAGATGGAACGATTACAAAAGGTGATAGCACATGCTGGACTGGCTTCCCGCCGTAAAGCAGAAGAGTTGATTTTAGAAGGTAAGGTAAAAGTGAACGGCAAAGTAGTGAAGGAATTAGGTGTGAAAGTGGGGCCTAATGATAAGGTTGAGGTTAATGAAGTCCCGCTTGAAAAAGAAGCTCCGGTTTATTTCCTATTCTATAAACCGCGCGGCGTCATTTCGGCCGTTTCTGATGATAAGAACAGAAAAGTCGTAACGGACTTTTTCCCTTACATCAATGAACGGATTTATCCAGTTGGCCGCTTGGATTACGATACTTCGGGCTTGTTGATTTTAACCAATGACGGGGAATTTGCAAACACGTTAATGCATCCGAAGCATGAAGTGGATAAAGTGTATGTGGCAAAAGTGAAAGGGATGCCTTTGCGTGAAAGTTTGAAAAAGCTGGATAAGGGAATCAAGTTGGAGGATGGCAAGACTGCTCCGGCCAAGACAAGGGTATTGTCTACCGACAAGAAAAAGGAAACGGCCATAGTTGAAATCACAATACATGAAGGCAGGAATAGGCAAGTCCGCCGGATGTTCGAAGCAATTGGCCATCCCGTCATTAAATTGAAGAGGGAGCAATATGGTTTCTTGACCTTGGATGGTTTAACTGCAGGGGATTCCCGGGAGCTGACTCCACATGAAGTTAAATTAATGCGGACTTTAGCAACGACCGAGCCTAAACAGCGGAGAATGTAAGCTAGTATTTTGCCTGTATTGATAGGTTGAAACCACTACCCCTACTCTTCCCCTGGAAGAAATGGGTGGTGGAAAACAACCTGTAAATACCTTTTCCTTCATGAATCGGGAAAGAATGTCACAAAACCTTCAGAAATGCAAATATAAAGGACATGGCGTTAAATGGTATAATGGTAAGGTTAAATTTAGTGTGGCCTTAGGAGGATCTCTATGGATAAAAAGAAGCGACGCCTCATTAGCAGAACCATCATTCTCCTGCTATTAGGTGCAGCTTTAGTGTTTGCCCTTTATACGAACTTCACTAAAGATAAGAATGAAAGCCTGAGAAAAGGATCCGATGCACCCAATTTCGTCTTGACTGATATGGAAGGTAAAGAGCATAAACTTTCAGATTACAAGGGAAAAGGCGTCTTCCTGAACTTTTGGGGTACATATTGCAAGCCGTGTGAATATGAAATGCCTTATATGGAAAATCAATATAAAAACTTTAAAGACCAGGGCGTTGAGATATTGGCCGTTAACGTCGGGGAATCTGACTATGCTGTCAATAATTTCATTACAAAGCATGACCTTACCTTTCCTGTCATGATCGATAAAGGTAGGGAAGTGGAAAATGCTTACCGCGTGGATATATTGCCTGTCTCCTTTTTGGTTGATAAAGAGGGGAAAGTGATAGATATCATCACCGGAGCTTTGACAGAAGAGAGCATCCAAAAGCATATGGAGAGAATTAAACCATAATATTGGGGAGTTTTTGACATGAAAGAAGTAAAATGCGATTGTGGTCATGTAAATCCGTTTGGCACAAAGATATGCGGGAAATGCGGAATGGTGCTTGGTAACGAAAAAGAGAATCAGCTTATTGATATGAGATATGAAGGAAGTGCCAGGCGTTCACAAACATATAAAAAAACGATCATCGATAAAATATGGAATTTCTTTTCTTCCGTTAAGGTCGGGGTGACGCTCATAGTCATTGCTTTGATCGCTTCAGCTATCGGGACGATTTTACCCCAGGAAATGTACATCCCTTCAACCGCGACGCCTGCAGAGCATTATGAACTGGAATATGGCTGGTTTGGAAGGGTGTATTATGAACTCGGGTTTCATAACTTGTATAGTTCATGGTGGTATTTGATTATCATAGGCATGCTGGGCATATCACTATTGATTGCCAGTATCGACCGGTTCTTTCCGTTATATCGATCGTTAAAAAAGCAAGGGGTCACACGTCATGACGGTTTCATGAAACGTCAGCGGATTTATGGGGTGACAAAGCTTGAAGACCACGATATAAACCTTGAAGAAGTAAAGGATAGACTAAAAAGGCAGCGTTATCATATACGAGAGGAAAACGGTCATATACTTGCCGAAAAAGGTCGTTTTTCACGTTGGGGACCCTATGTCAATCATATTGGACTTATCATTTTCTTAATTGGAGCATTATTGCGTTCCGTCCCTGGGATGTATATCGACAAAGTACTTTGGCTGCGTGAAGGCGAGAGGAAAGAAATCCCCGGTACAAATGGTGAATACTATCTTCAGAATAATGAATTTACCTTAGAGGTGTATGACAAAGAGAGTGAAGAAGATAAGCAGTACAGTGCTGCAATTGATAAAACCGGTACGATCGCTAAAACATATCAATCCGATGTTACGCTCTATGAGCGCAAGGGAGAAACCTTACCAGGGGAAAAAGTGGACCTTGATAAGCTTAAAGATTATAAAATCAAAGTCAATGAACCTCTGAAACATGATCATTATGCCCTTTACCAAGTAGACTATAAATTGGATGAGCTCAGTACGATGGCTTTTAATTTGATAAATAAAAAAACCGAAGAGAAATATGGAAGCTTAAAGGTTGATTTGAACAACCCGCAAAAGAAATACGAGTTGAAAGAAGGATATTCCGTTGACTTGATCAGTTACTTCCCTGATTTCGAGTTCGATGAAAAAGGCGAACCTAGAACGATATCGAAGATTCCGAATAATCCAGCATTTATCTTTAAGATGCATACCCCGGATAAGCCAGAGGGTGAAGTCAGTTTCGTAGCGATTAAGGAGACTGTGGAGCCTTTAGGGGAAAACACTTATAAAATGGCTTTTAATGGTGTGGAAACCCAAGATGTCACGGCTTTGACCGTCAGGAAGGATTTAACCCTTTGGATCTTATTCACGGGTGGAATCATCTTCATGATCGGCGTTGTCCAAGGGTCTTATTGGAATCATCGGCGTATATGGATCAAGAGGAAAGATGATGAGATACTTTTGGCCGGCCATACAAACAAAAACTGGCACGGCATTAAAAGAGATATAAAACAAGCGATAGAATCAACATCACTTTCCGAACCAATGGATCAACTTGAAGAGGAGAAATCTTCTAGTAAGGGGGAAGTTTTAAATGGCTGAATTAAGCAGTAACCTTTTATATGCAGCTTTCATTTTATATCTGATCGCTACCTTTTTATTCGGGGGATCGATCAAGGATAAACGCGGTGCGGAGGAAAAGAAACAAAACAAATGGGCAAAACTGGGCATTTTCGTCACCATTATCGGGTTTGCGGCGCAAATTGGGTATTTCATCACTAGATGGATTGCTGCCGGGCATGCCCCGGTAAGTAACCTGTTTGAATTTACGACCTTTTTCGGAATGATGCTGGTCGGTGCTTTCATATTAATTTATTTTCTTTATAAAACACCTGCCCTTGGGCTATTCGCTTTACCGATAGCATTATTGATAATCGCTTATGCAAGTATGTTCCCTACAGAAATTTCGCCACTCATCCCTGCTTTGCAGAGTGATTGGCTCCATATTCATGTAACGACTGCAGCGGCAGGACAGTCAATCCTTGCCATAAGTTTCGTTACTGCCATCATTTATTTAATCAAGTTCGTTGATCAGACACAATCAAGCAAAAGAACGTTCTGGCTTGAAGTCATCATGTTCACATTAGTCTGCACCATCGGTTTCGTCATCATCACTTCTTCTTTTGCTGCCATGGATTATAAGGCGAATTTTGATTGGGTCGATAAAAAAGGTGCCGAAGTCAAACAGGAATTCAACCTGCCGGCATTGGTAGGTCCCAATGAAGGGAAACTCATCGAGACGGATCGATTTGAACCGTTGGTGGACATGCCTGCACTGATCAATGCCAAGAAACTGAATACTGTTCTTTGGTCATTCGGCATGGGACTCGTCCTGTATGGTTTAATAAGGTTGATTGCTCGCAAAAGAGTGGCAGCTTTGATTAAACCGATCGTTAAAAATGTGAATTTGAATTTATTGGACGAGATTAGTTATCGTTCGGTCCTTATCGGTTTTCCGATCTTTACACTCGGTGCCCTCATTTTTGCAATGATCTGGGCCCAAGTGGCCTGGACACGATTCTGGGGCTGGGATCCGAAAGAGGTCTGGGCATTGGTTACTTGGTTGTTTTATGCGGCTTTCTTGCATCTGCGGATGTCAAAGGGCTGGCAAGGGGAAAAATCGGCTTGGCTTGCCGTCATCGGTTTTGCCATCATCATGTTTAACCTGATTTTCGTCAATCTTGTTATTGCTGGTTTGCATTCATATGCTTGATTCTGTATTGTAATGTTTAGATGAAGGGGGTCTTTTGATAGAAACGTCGAGAGTTGGCTTATCGATTTTTCTAGAAAATGATCCCTTTTTCTGTAAATCCCATTCAATGGGAATATTTCGGTGAAATAGCAATTATCCATTCTTGATGGGCGGTCGGAGTCTTTTTTGTGACAAAATGGTGAAAGGTTCATGGAAGCCTTGTGAAATCGGTTCTTTATCGTACGATGTAAGGAGAAAGTATTAGTCATGGAAGTATTCATTTTGTAGAATATATGATAGGAGGCTGATTACATAATGTATAACGCTATTAAAATTCTCGTGGTGGATGATGAGGAAAGAATCCGCCGGCTGCTAAAGATGTATTTGGAAAGGGAAGAATACATAATCGATGAAGCTGAAAATGGAGATATGGCTTTAACAAAAGCCCTTGAAAATGATTATGATTTAATTTTATTGGATATTATGATGCCTGGGAAAGATGGAATCGAAGTTTGCCGTGAATTAAGGGAAAAGAAAACGACTCCAATTATCATGCTGACGGCTAAAGGGGAAGAAGTGAACCGTGTTCAAGGATTCGAAGTGGGGACTGATGATTATATCGTAAAGCCGTTCAGTCCCCGTGAAGTCGTGTTAAGGGTTAAAGCTTTATTGCGTCGCTCTTCAAGCACAGGTTACATGCAGACGGAAACGACGGCAAAAGATGTGATCGTCTTCTCGCATCTAACAATAGATAATGATGCCCACCGTGTACTTGCTGATAACAAAGAGGTTTCATTAACACCGAAAGAATATGAATTGTTATATTTCTTGGCGAAATCCCCAGATAAGGTTTTTGACCGGGAGCAATTGTTAAAAGAAGTATGGCACTATGAATTCTTTGGAGATCTTCGAACTGTAGACACGCATGTTAAACGCTTGCGTGAAAAATTAAACCGCATATCCGAAAACGCAGCCAAGATGATTGTGACCGTTTGGGGTGTAGGTTACAAGTTCGAAGTCATTAATGACTGATGCTATGGGGCAGTGTTGTAGGGAAGCTATGGGCAACGATCCTATTGCTCGTGTCGTTTGTATTAATTGTTTTAACCGTTCTGCTGGTCGAATTCTTTGAGAATTTCCAAATTGAAAATATTGAAAATGATTTAACCAAAACGGCTGAACAAATCATTAAGGTGACCAATGAACATCAGGGATCCAGCAATGAGGTATTACAAATAGCTTCGGAATTAATAGGCAATGAAACGAAAATGATCATTCTTAATGATGACAAAATGGTATTCTCATCCATCGGTGGAGATAATGAGTTTGAAATCACGCCGGAACTCATTAAAAATGACCCCGAATTGATCAAGGTTTTTACGGAAAGAAAGACTGTAAAAAAGGAAATGGCGCTATCGGATGATGCGGGAAACGAGGGCTTATCCGCAATCGTGGTAGGCATTCCGCTTGAATTGAATGGGGAACAGGATGAAGTGTTCCTATTTCAATCGTTGGAGTCCATGGAAGAAACCACAAAATCCACTACACAGTTCATTTTATTGGCAGCAGGCATCGCCATTATTTTGACAACGATTTTTGCTTTCTTTTTATCTACAAGAATCAATGCTCCATTGGTGAAGATGAGGGAAGCCGCCCTAGCGATTGCCCGGGGGAAATTTGATACAAAGGTTCCAATACTGACTCAAGATGAAATCGGTGAGCTGGCCATAGCGTTTAATCAGATGAGAAAGCAACTGAAATTCAACATGAATGCACTTAGTCAGGAAAAGGAACATCTCTCCAGCATTCTTAGCAGTATGGCAGATGGGGTCATCACCTTCAATAAAGACGGCACAATTCTTGAAACGAATCCGCCAGCGGAAAGGTTTCTGCAATCCTGGTATTTTGAAAAGGGCTATAACCGGGAAGATAATGTGAATGTCCCTTTGGTTTTGATGAATCTTTTTGATGAATCTGAGTCCTTCGATAAGGAACAAGTCGGTGAAATTACCTTGCAGGGCCGTAATTGGGGATTGATTGTCAGTCCGCTATATACAAATGGCGACAATATACGGGGAGCGGTGGCCATCATAAGGGATATGAGTGATGAAAGACGTATGGACAAACTCAGGACTGATTTCATAGCGAATGTCTCCCATGAGTTAAGGACCCCGATTTCAATGTTGCAAGGATATAGTGAAGCGATTGTAGATGACATTGCGGGCAGTGAAGAGGAAAAGGTGGAAATGGCCCGCATCATCTATGATGAATCTTTAAGAATGGGACGTTTAGTCAATGATCTACTCGATCTAGCTAAATTGGAATCGGGTAAAATGAATCTTAGCTATGAATGTGTACCCGTTTCTCCATATTTAAAGAGGATTACAAGTAAGTTTTCTGGGCTGGCTAAAGAAAAAGGGATTACAATATCTGCCAGCCTGCAAGACAATAAGATTCAATGGCATTTCGATCCGGACCGTATTGAACAGGTTTTGACCAATTTAATTGATAATGCGATTCGTCATACTCCCCCAGGCGGTAACATTGATGTCATTCAGAGGACAAGTGATCGAAGGGGACTGATCATTGATGTGAGGGACTCTGGATCTGGAATTCCCGAAGAGGATCTGCCTTTTGTATTCGAGAGGTTTTATAAAGCGGATAAAGCAAGGACCCGCGGCCGTTCGGGTACCGGATTGGGTTTGGCAATCGTAAAAAATATAATCAATGCCCATGATGGGTACATTTCGGTAAACAGTTTACCTAATAAAGGGACGACATTCAGTATCATTTTGCCTCGAATTATGGAAAACGCTGAATGAATGACAGGTGGATCGCCAGATAATCTTGTTTCATAAAGAACTGCGAAGACAAAGGCAATTGGATTTCTTTCCAACTTGTCTTTGTTTTTTTAGGACACAAAATAAGAAGTACCTGATATGTGGAAATTAACGGAATTTTATAATAAGATTAAAGCCGAAGTATGTAACTTTTGTTTAGGATTGACGACTATATTTATGAACGGATGTGGGGAAATGATGGATTCCGTTTTCCACGATCTTTATGAAAAATATCATCAGGAAATATATCAATTCATTTTCTATATGACTAAAAATCGAGAAACCGCCGAAGACCTTGTTCAGGAGGTCTATATCCGGGTGATGAAGGCCTATGAACGCTTCGAAGGAAAAAGCAGTGAAAAAACGTGGATGTATTCGATTGCCAGAAATGTGACGATTGATCACTTTCGGAAACAAAAAGGTTGGAAAGACAAAATCTTTCCTAATTTTGATTGGGATAGGCAATTGCTGAAAGATGAAGAGCCCATTCCCGAGGAAGTGGCTATCAAGAACGATGAAATCCAAGATATTTACCAATGCTTAAACCGGTGTACCACGAATCAAAGATCCGTGATCATTTTACGATATATTCAGGGATTGTCCATTACGGAAACTTCTGAAGTATTGAATTGGAGTGAAAGTAAGGTAAAAACGACCCAGCACCGAGCTTTGAAGGCCATTAAAAAGTTGATGGAAGATTTATCAGGAAAGGAGGGCCACCGCATTGAGGAGATCCCGTTGGAAAGAAAGCGAAATTGAAGACATGCTGCGCGAGCTTCCGACATTAAAAGATGACCGGACCAAGGCAGAGGTGTATGCGAGAATACATGATAAAAAGAAAAAGAAGAAGAAACACTGGATACCTCTGTTCGCGGGTGTTGCCTCCTTATTCTTAATGGTTGTTTTGGCATCATCGTTCATTATTGAAAAAAAAGGAACGACAAGTCGAGAAGACAGCGGCAGCAGTGGGAAATTATCTCTATCTGAAAGTAAGGAAATGGCAGATCTTGAACGGAAGGATTCAAGTAACCAAGAAAAGCCCTCAGAAGATAAACAGGAAGCTCAAGAGTTTTCGAGTAACCAAGCGAAAATCGAATCCAAGGACAAGTTTTCAGAAATGGAACCGCGAAAAGGGGAAAAGGAAAAAACATTTGAACAAGCGATCTACCAGGATGACCTTAAAAATGCCTCGATCATTACGATGGGTGTCCCGGATGATCAAATGAATTTCATCGTTCCCATTTCAATTAAACTTAAACATCATGATGAAAGTGATACACTGAATCAGTTAGTTAATCAAATGTCCGATATTGATGAAGCGCAATATGGGCTATCTGACTATTTTCCGCTTGATATAAAGATTAGCCAAGGAAACGATATAAACACTGCCCATATCGATTTTCCAGAAAAAAGCCGACTGTTGGCTGAAGATACACTTTTTCTCCATTCGATGGAAGAAACGCTTTCCTATAACAATATAGAGAAAATGACATTTTCCACAGAAGGTAAGCAAGGTGCCAGGTTTGCGCATGCGGGATATTTAAAGGAGGTGGATATACCTCATCAAAAAAAACGCACATACCTTCTTTATCAAAGGGATGAGTCATCTCCAAGTTTCCTTGTTCCAAGCAATATGGGTTATCGGGACTTTGAGGAGGCGCTTCAAGCCGGAAAAGGGGAGGCGGACATCGAGGGAATTTCACCTGCAATCCCCCATGACCTGAAATGGGAAAGGATAAGCACTAATGGAAATCTTGTGACTATTCACCTATCAGATCAAGCTGTTATTGAAAATAGTGAGGAAACCCTTCAAGCTTTAGAAGCCATACTCTTCATAGCTAAGGATTTTGGTTTTGAAAAAGTGAAGTTTGAAAATGCTCCTATTGAAGAGGTGGGAAAGCTGAATTTAACTGAAGACATAATGGTGCCCGAAGCACCGAACCAAGTGAATTGAATGCATTAACAGAAAAAAAGTGCCCGCGCTGCGGGCACTTTTTTCTTCTTATAATGAAATACGGGCCAAGAACGTAATTTCTTCTGTTTCCATTAAAAACTGTTTCATGTTGTCTTCTAATGGTAAATCGAAGCTCAAAACCATGATGGCTTCACCGCCAGCTTCTTTTCGGCCAACCTGCATGGTGGCGATATTCACTCCGTGATCACCCAGGACCTTACCTACGTTACCGATTACACCGGGTTTATCGGTATGCTGGATATAAAGTAAATTCGATTCTGGGTGAAAGTCGATTTTGAAACCATTCAAACTTACAATTCGAGAACCGTAATTTTCGATATAGGTCCCACTTATTGTTAATTCTCGGTTGTCACCTTTTACTTTAAGGCTGATCAAATTCGAGTAACCTAATGAGTCCGTAGAGATTTTTTCACCAATGGTTATGCCACGCTCTTTTGCGATCAACAAGGCATTCACTTCATTGACTGATGCATCGACTCTTGATCTTAAAAAGCCGGAGATTAAACTTTTTGTAAGAATCGCGGTATCGAAATCCAAAGATTCTCCTGCATATGTAACGGAGATTTCCTGAATTCCTTCATTCATGCACTGGGAAGCAATCGATCCCATTTGCTGAACAAGTTGATGGAATGGCTGTACCTTTTCAAACACTTCTTTAGATATGGCTGGAAGGTTGATTGAGCTTGAGACTGGATTTCCTTCGAAATAGGTCAAAACTTCTTGGGCAACCTGTACGGCGACATTCAATTGGGCTTCTTTCGTGGAAGCGCCTAGATGCGGTGTAGCAATGACGCTGTCCAGTTCCAGCAGTTTATGGCCAAGTGGAGGTTCTTCGACGAAAACGTCCAGTGCCGCCCCTGCAACATGCCCTTGAACTAACATTTCATATAAATCATCTTCGTCTAGAATTCCACCACGGGCGCAGTTCAGTACATAAACCCCTTTTTTACAGGTAAGCAGTTTTTCTTTATTAATTAATCCTCTAGTTTCATTCGTTAGTGGTGTATGAACAGTAATGATGTCTGCTTTAGGAAGCAATTCATCCAATGGCAGGGCCGTTACGGACATTTTCTTTGCACGATCTACAGTCAGGAACGGGTCATAGACAATGACATCCATGCCAAACACTTTAGCACGTTTGGCAAGTTCCCCTCCGATGCGTCCAAAGCCAACTATGCCTAATGTTTTTCCACGAAGTTCAGTTCCCGTATATGAAGAACGTTTCCACTCCCCATTTTTCAATGAAGCATAAGCTTGCGGAATGTGGCGCATTAATGAAGCCATCATCGCGAATGTATGTTCAGCTGTTGAAATGGTGTTGCCGTCAGGTGCATTAACCACGACAATCCCGCGTTTTGTCGCTGCGGGGATGTCTATGTTATCAACACCGACACCAGCGCGGGCTATAATTTTCAACTGCGGCATACGGTTCATTAAATCTTCCGAAACCTTTGTTGCACTTCTCACAAGAATTGCATCGATCTGATCAAGTTCGTTTGCAGCTTCCTCTACGGTCTTCTGAGTGAGCTGAATATTGGATGCTTCTGAAAGCGGTCCAAGTCCTTCTGGTTTAATGGCGTCTGCTACTAAAATCCGATACACGTCTAAACACCTTCCTAAGGAAAAAAGTTATCTTAAATTTCAGTTAATTTTACAATTGAAATGCTGATAATGTCAATTTGGCATATCTGAATGAAAGCGCTTAAACAAATGATTTTCAACTGATCATCCGTTTAAGGTGGCGATATAAATAGCTTCGCTCCTTTTGCGAAAAATTTTCGAATTGCCATATTGTAAATCCGCTGTTTGTTTTAAGCCGTTCACTGCGACAATCGATATTCATCCTACATGCATCAAATGAGAAAAAATGCTATCAAAAAAAAGGCATTTCAGATATAATGGGAAGTATAAAAAATTTTATAGGTCTATCTTCGGGGCGGGGCGCAATTCCCCACCGGCGGTGATGAAGGAATTTCTACTTCTAAGCCCGCGAGCCTTACAAGGCAGGATTTGGTGTGATTCCAAAGCCGACAGTATAGTCTGGATGGGAGAAGATGGAGGTTCCTTAGTGCGTTTCAACAGTTATTTGCTGAACGTTTGTTTGATGTAACCTTTAATTTATCCCTTTAATTCCATTGGAATTAAAGGGTTTTTATTGAACATCAACATATTTTGGAATCCTAACCTCTTTTTCAGGTAGATCGGAAAAGAAGGAGAGAGAACTATGAAAAAGAACAAAGTGAAAAAAATGGTCTCACTTGCCATGATGGGAAGCATTTCGTATTTATTGATGCTTTTAAATTTCCCGTTTCCAGGATTCCCGCCTTTTCTCAATGTTGATTTTAGCGACATACCAGCACTGATGGCGGCATTGATTTTCGGTCCGATGGCTGGAATTCTAGTCGAGTTCATTAAAAACCTATTGGATTTAGTCATGACAGGGACCTTGACTGCTGTGCCTGTGGGGCATATCGCTAACTTTATAGCCGGAATACTGTTTGTCTTGCCGACTTATTATGTATTTCAGAAAATCAATTCAAAAAAAGGAATGACGTTCGCCTTACTTGCGGGAACAGTTTCCATGGCAGTATTCATGAGCGTATTAAACTATTTTGTCTTTTTACCGGCTTATACCTTCTTTATGGGATGGGATGCCATGTCGGCGCCCGAGTCAAGAAAGTTCGTTACGACGGCAATCTTGCCTTTCAACGTGATTAAAGGCGTGCTCATCACATCTGTATTCATGTTGCTGTTCATTAAATTACAGACATGGATCAATAAGCAAACATTATATAAAAATGCTTAATGGCATTGACGATAGATATGAAAAAACAACCGGATATCCATATCCGGTTGTTTTTTTTATGCCTGTTTTTTGGTATGTGCATTGGCCAAAAGAAAAAGCCATTCTCGATTGAAAATGGCTTGTACCTTTATTCGAATTTTAGTGCATCTCCGTCAAATGCCTCGTCAGCAACTTTGATGGAATCCGTTGGGCATCCTTCAAATGCATCCATCATGTCGTCTATAAGTACATCTGGAATTTCAACGATTCCCTCGTTATCGTCAAGGGTAACAAATGCAATCCCTTCGTCATCATAATCATATATATCTGGTGCAGCTGCTCCGCAAGCTCCACAAGCTATGCATGTTTCTTTATCCACAATAGTAAATTTAGCCATGAATATAACCCCTCCTAAGTTGATTAACAACTGATAATCTTGTATTTCAGATTATTATCTCTTTCTTATTGTAAGACCGAATGCCAAACTTTTCAATAGAAATTGTATTGATAATAACTATCATGTAGCTGAATGTCAACGAAAAACATCGGAAAAATTAACTTGGTCCTTTCCATGTTTCGTCATTTAGTCACATAATTTCCGTTGTATTCATCAATAATAACGGCGGTTTTTGCAGATTTTTGTTACAATGGGTTTATTGGTTAAATGAAACAAGGATGTGAGTCCCATGAATAATTATCTACAGGCCATCATTCTATATGCGATAAAAAAATTTCAAGGTGAGCGCTCCATTTATGCTATATACCATATGCTGCAGGGTAAGAAATCGTCACAAACCATCCAAGATGCCCATTTATTCGGGTTAACGGATATTTTTGGGACAATACCTCGATTTACCCGTCAGCAATTAAATCAAAACATTGAACATTCACTTAAGCATGACTTAATTAATTTAACGGATAAACAGGATGCATATGAAATTAGTTTGCAAGGTGAACGAATGTTGGACGATTACTTTAAAAATAATCCTTTTCCGGAGTATTTAAATGGTTGGAAGTATCACAATATCACCCCTGTTTTCTGGGGAAGGTTAAATTTACTCATTCAAACCATATCCCATATTGTCCACAATGAAAGACGTTTTTATCCGATACAACGAAATCCCAAAATTCAATTCTTCGTAAAGGAATTTTTACATGCCAATCGTCAGGATCGAGCGTTGATTGCCCAACATTTATATGATGAACTGGTATCCCTTTTAGAAAATCAAAGTGATATGAAACGAGACATTTTCATTTTGAAATTGACCGGGATAAACAGGATTGGTCTAACGTTTGAACAGATTGCCAAAAGGAAAAATACGGAAGAAGAGTATGTTCGCTATACATTCCTTGACTCATTGCATCAAATGCTTGCAGATATGGAAACGGGTGGTGATTACCCTCTCTTATCCTCATTAACCAATGATTGGAAAAGAAGTGGTAATCCTCATTTGACACAATCTACAAAGACTACTTTACGATACATCCAGGAAGGGAAAAACCTCGGTGAAATAGCTGAAATCCGCAGATTGAAAGTCAACACCATCGAAGATCACCTCGTAGAAATTGTTTTATCGGAAAAGGATTTTCCGATTTCCGATTATGTGACAATCGAGGATGAGAAGGAAATCGCTGAAGCGATTAAGGAACTTGGTACAAAAAAGCTTAAAGCTATCAAGCAGATGGTCGATAATAAACAAATAAGCTTTTTCCAAATAAGACTTGTACTTGCGAAAATAGGTGAGAGATGATGAACATAGAACGAGTCCTCAAAGAAAAATTCGGTTTTGATGAATTCCGTCCTGGACAGAAGGAAGTGGTTGAATCATTGATGTCCGGCCGTCATACATTAGCGATGCTCCCAACCGGGTCAGGTAAATCATTATGTTATCAGCTGCCTGCTTATCTGGTGAATAAGACTGTCATAATTGTCTCCCCGTTATTATCTTTAATGCAGGATCAAGCGGATCAGCTGAAGATGAGCGGCGAAAAAAGTGTATTGACCCTCAACTCTTTTTTGACGCTTAATCAAAAAAGGAAAGCTTTCGATCGGTTACATAGTTATCGATTTATCTTTTTATCTCCTGAAATGCTGAGCATCGATGGTGTGATAAAATCCTTGAAATCCATAGAAATAGGTTTGTTCGTCATAGACGAAGCACACTGCATTTCACAATGGGGGTACGATTTCCGTCCGGATTATTTGAATTTAGGAGAAGTGAGGCGTGAGCTGAATAATCCGTTGACGCTTGCCCTGACGGCAACTGCAACCGATGAGGTCCGGAGGGACATCGTTGTTAAACTTAACATTGGGCAGGCCGAGGAAATGGTTTCATCGGTTGATCGTGAAAATATTGCCATTATTATCGAGCGAATGTTCAGCTACGATGAGAAGCTAGCCCGTGTGCTGGAGCTTGTCAGGAAATTTACCGGAAGCGGAATTATTTATTTTTCCTCTAAAAAAGTGGCGGAATCAGTCGCTGGTTTTTTACAGGATAACGGGATCGATAGTGTCAATTATTATCACGGTGGAATGGAGCAGGAACAAAGGATGCTCATTCAGCAGCAATTCATTTCCGGCCAGCTGAAAATCATATGCGCAACAAGTGCTTTTGGAATGGGTGTGAATAAATCGGATGTCAGATATGTTATCCATTATCATATCCCGTCCACGATGGAAGCATATCTTCAGGAGATTGGCAGGGCGGGGCGAGACCGGAAACAAAGTGTGGCTGTCTTATTATATAGCGAAGGGGATGAAGGGCTTCCCCTTCATTTGATGGAGCAACAGTTGCCTACGGATTCGCAAATCGATGGTGTATGTTCTTTCCTTAATGAATCACAAAAGAATTTGGCGAATTTGACCCCCTCAGAAAAAGAGCAGCTGTCGCAATCCTTTTCGTTAAACGAAATCCAGCTCCGTTTTTTTACCCAGTTTATTATGGGCAATAACCAGGATCAAGTGGCAGAGATGAAAGAGTATTGTAAGAAGAGGAAAATCAGGAATCAAGAAAAGCTGCATAAATTCCTTCACTGGATATATGCACAGGAATGTCGCCGTTCAGGGATACTGGACTATTTTGGAGAAAAGCATCGGGAAGCGAACCCCATCTGCTGTGATATCTGTGGGATGGATTCCGAAAAAATGGCTGATGTTTGGCCGGAAGTAAAGGTGGATCCGGCCAATTCCTTTTCCACTTGGAAAAAGGAATTGGCTTATATCTTACTAAAGAAGGAAAATGGCAATGAAAAATAAGCAAGCTGAATTAATTAAACAACTTACAGATAAACAGTTGCTATATAATTTGTTTCTTACACAAATTATTCTCTTAACGTTAGCCACTTTTTTAGGTATTATTTTATTTAAAGACCGTTCTGCTTTTTTCGACTTATTTATCTTTGATGACCTGAACATTTTGCTGATTGGTGTTCCTGCGGGAGTCATTGTCGTGTTAATTGACATATTGCTTATGAAAGTGACACCATCTTCCTATCAGGATGATGGCGGCATTAATGAACGCATTTTCAGTAATTTGTCATACCCGATGATATTTGTCGTAGCTTTGGTTGTAGCGGTAAGTGAAGAAGTATTATTCCGAGGAGTGTTGCAAACACATTTTGGGTTGCTGCTTACGAGCCTCATTTTTGCAGCTGTTCATTATCGTTACCTTTTTAATTGGTTTTTATTTTTAAATGTATTGGTTTTGAGCTTCTTTATCGGGTTTCTATTTGAAATGACTAATAATATCATCGTGACGATAACGGCCCACTTTTTGATTGACTTTATCCTTGGTATTTTAATCAGGAACAAAAAGCAAAGAGGGTTTAGCAAGAAAGGGGGTGACTTGAATGAGCCGGGTGCAAAAGAATGAAAAAGAAAATGATCAGGCTGTTGAACTTCGTTCGCGAATTGAACGCCAGAAGGCTAAGTCATCATTGCCCAAACGGAGCAAAGTCCACCAGAATAAAAAGAAAAAAAGTAAAGTGAAGATTAAACTTCCAATGATACAATTATTAGCGTTATTTTTCATTTTGCTTCCAATTGGATTTTACAGCCTTTATACATATTTTCAGGATAGGCCTTTACCTGTTACTAAAAGTGACCAAGTCGTCTTAAAAGAGGAAGATAAAGAATCGATTCCAACTACAGCAACGGCAGAGGACTTAAAGGAAAAAGAGTCGGCAAAGGCTGAAGCGGAGAAAGAAAAAGAAGAAGCTGAGGCTAAGGCTAAAGCTAAAGCCAAAGCGCAGCAGGAAGCTAAGGAAAAAGCCAAGGCACAGGAAGAAGCTGAAGAAAAGGCTAAAGTGCAGCGGGAAGCTGAGGCTAAAGCCAAAGCGCAGCAAGAAGCAGAGGAAAAGGCCAAGGTGCAGCAAGAAGCTGAGGAAAGGGCAAAGAAAGCAGCAGCAGAAAAGAAAAATGTACAAGCCGCTAAATCGGATAAAGAGGAATACAAAGTTGTTTTACATACTGTTCAAGGTGAAGAAACATTATTTCGCATTTCAATGAATTACTACAAATCACAGGAAGGAATTGCTCTGATCAGGGAGTGGAATGGGCTGAATGGCAATGAAATTTCCAGGGGTCAGGTTTTGAAAATTCCGATCAAGAAATAATGATGGCACCTTAAGAAAAAATTAAGTTTTTAAATCCTTCTATTTCAAAACAAAAAAGACTTTAGGCAAAAGGAGTTCTACCTTAATGTTAAAACAAAATTGATTGGAGCGGGTGTTCGAGACTCCTGCGGGGAAAGCGTGTCCAAGGGAGAACCTCGCAGGCGCAATGGCGCCGAGGGCGGGCCGCCTCGGAAAGCGAGTGCCTGAAGTGAAAATCAACATTCAAATTTTAAAAACCTAAAACGAGTTTGTCTCCAGTCTGACCCTGTCTTTATAGGCAGGGTATTTTTAATATTGTTCAACTTGGTTAAGTATGAAGGGCATCGTGACAGGTACATTATCATTTTTTCCTCTACTCTTTCATATCATGATTTGAAAGAGCAGAGGAGGAAATGCGATGGAATCGACAATCATTTTACTGGATGAGAAAACGGATCAAGCAACAAAACAAATGCTGCAAAATGTCGTGGATCGGAAGAAAAAATTCGAGGCACTTAAAAAGAAGCACCTTCAAAGCTTATGGGCAACCATGATTGTTGCTGTCCTTTTTATGATTTATCTTTATTTTTATATCGTTGTACCTTATTCTTATTCCTTTTTCAGTATGTTTAGTGTTTTCGTCGACCATTTTAGCCATTTCCTTTTTTTGGCGGCAGCGATTGGTCTATATGGATATATGGTTTTAATTAAAAAAAAGCTAGATAAAGCTGAAAAGGAGTTTCAACTGCTACGCTGTGAAATCATTAATAAAAGTAAGCAATTGTGGGAAAAAGAGGAAGAATGGAAAAATCGCCATAAGGTTTTTGAAATGATGAAGAAGAATTATGATATTAACCTATATCATGAAAATAAATGATGATCGCGTTAAATCATATTTAATTGCGGGTAATACCGTTTTATGGTTATATGAAAGTACGTTTGGATAAGGATGGAAAGAAGGTTTAACGATGATGTTATGGTTATCTGGCTTATTTTTAATCATCATCCTGCTGTCATTTGCCATGATCTTTTACATGTGGCGTACGGCTATGCAAGATAGGGTGATTTCTCAAGACCTATATTTCAAAGACTTTCCTGAAGGCTTTGGCGATGTGCGGATTTTTTTTATATCCGATCTTCATCGGCGTATCGTTGCGGATAAATTGATTGAGGAAACACGTGACAAGGCAGATTTGGTGATAATCGGCGGTGACATTAGGGAAAGCGGGGTTCCCTTAGAACGTGTGGAAAAAAATATATTGAAGTTAAAAGAACTTGGTCCCCTTTATTTTGTTTGGGGTAATAATGATTATGAAGGAGACTTCCATGAATTGGATGCGACGCTTTTGAAACATGGGGTGAAGATCCTTGATAATACAGCTGTTTCTTTTGAGTCTCAGAATGGAAGCAAAATCGCTCTTCTGGGCATTGATGATATATCGGAAGAACGTGATAGGCTTGACCTTGCCCTGTCGGATTGCGGGAATGAAGATTTCCGGATTTTGGTGAGCCATAATCCATTGGTCAAGAAACAGTTGAATCCGGAACACCATATTAGTCTTGTCCTGTCAGGTCACACCCATGGCGGTCAGATTCGCATATTCGGATTCGGGCCCTATCAGATCGGAAGCGTTAAAAAAGAGGGGGACTGTATATATATGACGAGTAATGGCTATGGGACAAGCGCAGTGCCTTTAAGGCTTGAAGCTAAGCCTGAAACGCACCTCTTCACCCTGAAAAGGGGGACAGACACCGAAATAGGCGAAGCGGTGGAAAAAACCTATTAGGATGCTTTTAAGCGAGTATACCGGGATTTTACAGACCTTGAAAAATCCACTATAATTTCATCAAATGATCGTACAGTTATTGGAGGCCTTGTAAAACCATGCAAGAAGGTAAATATAATATAAAGGCAGTTTCAAAGCTGCTGGACATTCAGTCGGGAACCCTTAGGGCTTGGGAAAGGCGCTATAAATTTATCGAACCTGTAAGGAATGAATCGGGGCACCGGCTGTATACTGAAAAACATCTGCAAATCCTTAAGTGGCTCATTACTAAAACAAAGCAAGGTTTTACAATAAGCCAAGCCGTTTCACTTCTCGAAAGTACAGGCACCCTGGCGCCTGGAGTTCCTGAAACGAACCGTAAGGATGAACAAGCGATTAAGTTATCGGATGAATTAATCGAAGCTCTATTGAATTTCAATGAAAATAAAGCCCATATGCTGATAAGCCGGGCATTCAGTATGTATACAATCGAACAAACCATAGTGGATGTACTCGGTTCAATAATGGTTCAGATTGGGGATAAGTGGGAAAGGGGAGAAATTACTTCCGCTCATGAACACTTTGCGTCGAACATAATAAAATCCAGGATCAGTTCGGTTATGCATACAATTCCGACTAATGGTTTTCTTCCGAAAGCCCTTACCGTCTGCGCTCCCGGTGAAAAACATGAATTTGGACTATTAATCTTCACCATTTTTTTGAAGCGGAAAGGGTTTGAAACCATTTATTTAGGGGAATCCATTGCTGATAAGGACCTTTTCACCGTTCTAAATATCATTAAGCCCTCTTACCTATTCATGTCATGTTCACTGAAAGAGAATCTTGATGGAACATTTAAGCTGGTTGAAGCGTTAATAAAGGATTTTCCGGATTTGAAGGTGGGTCTTGGCGGTGCGGCTTTGAGCCTTATTTCTGAAGAAGACCGAACTGCCTTCAGCGGAGTCTTAATGGGGGACACGCAATCGAAATGGGAGGAGTGGCTGAAAGGTTAGCGACGGCCGTATTAGGAGAAATAATGGATATGCACTCTAAGACCAAGGCTTCATATGATGTATGAAGATGGTAACCAGGGGGCATTTTTTTATGAAGCTGGAGCGATTAACTAATAATAAAATCAAGATTTTTTTGACCCTTGATGATTTAATTGATAGAGGCATAACGAAAGAAGATATTTTAGGGAATTCCTTAAAGGTCCACAAGCTATTTCAGGATATGGTCGAAGAAGCGTGCGAAGAACTCAGCTTTAAAATGAGTGGCTCCATTGCAATCGAAATTTTCTCCTTGCCTGCACAAGGGTTGATAATCATTGTGACAAAGGAAGAAGAGGAACTATTGGCAGACGAAGAGGAATTTTTGGATTTACAGGTGAAAATTGATGATTTCCCCCATATTCTTTATGTTTTCGATGACTTTGAAGATATCGTCCAATTATCTCATAGATTATCTTTTCAAGGTTTGCTTAAAAGTACCCTTTATCATTTTGAGGGTAGATACTATTTACTTATCGAAAATGTTAAAGACACGACATATGACACGGTCATATCTCTAGCGGCTGAGTATGGCCATGCATCTACATTGACACTCAGCCGCATCAATGAATATGGAACATGTATCATCGAAAATGAAGCGATACATGTTTTGCTCAAACATTTTAGCTGATGTAAAACAAAGAAGACAAGGCAGCCGCATTACGGTAAAAAATGTGGTTTGCCTTTTTTTATGTCAACTTTCGGCCGAACAAGATATACGGTAAAAGAGTAAGAAAGCAGTTGATATGATAACGTTTTCATTTTTAGAATATTTCCAACTTTTAATTTCCCGTTTTTACTCTTGCATAAATGTAACGAAGGTGTATACTAGCACATGAAGAGGACTATTTGTACATTATAATATTATATATGGATGAGATATTCTAGGAGGTACTTTTAATGGAATCGGCAAAAGGCAATAGCCATGTAAATGAAGAAGAAAAAAACGACGTACTGAGGTCAACCCAAACTGTAATACATAAAGCTTTGGATAAGCTGGGTTACCCGGAAGAAGTTTTTGAGCTGTTGAAGGAACCTTTGCGTTTATTGACGGTGAAGATACCGGTACGCATGGATGATGGATCGGTTAAAATTTTCACGGGTTACCGTGCGCAGCATAACGATGCTGTTGGGCCTACAAAAGGCGGTATCCGTTTTCACCCTAATGTAACGGAACGTGAAGTGAAGGCATTATCCATTTGGATGAGTTTGAAATGCGGTATCGTAGATTTGCCATACGGCGGGGGTAAAGGCGGTATCGTTTGTGATCCTCGTAATATGTCATTCCGTGAGCTTGAAAGACTGAGCCGGGGCTACGTTCGTGCAATTAGCCAAATCGTGGGGCCGACTAAGGATATCCCGGCACCTGATGTATTTACAAATTCCCAAATCATGGCTTGGATGATGGATGAATACAGCCGTATGGATGAATTCAACTCGCCAGGATTCATTACGGGTAAGCCGCTAGTGCTTGGTGGTTCTCATGGCCGTGAATCAGCCACTGCTAAAGGTGTAACGATCTGTATCAATGAAGCTGCCAAAAAACGCGGCATCGATATTAAAGGGGCACGGGTCGTCATTCAAGGTTTTGGTAACGCAGGTAGTTTCTTAGCTAAGTTCATGCATGACGCAGGTGCTAAAGTCATTGGTATTTCAGATGCATATGGTGCACTCCACGATCCGGAGGGATTGGATATCGATTATCTTCTCGATCGGAGAGATAGTTTCGGAACCGTAACGAAATTGTTTAAAAGCACAATTTCAAATAAAGAACTGCTTGAATTGGAATGTGATATTTTAGTTCCGGCTGCAATCGAAAACCAAATCACTGAAGAAAATGCTGCGGATATCAAAGCATCGATCGTTGTCGAGGCAGCTAACGGACCTACAACAATTGAAGCGACACAAATCCTGACGGATCGCGGAATCCTTCTTGTTCCTGATGTGCTTGCTTCTGCTGGCGGTGTAACGGTTTCTTACTTCGAATGGGTACAAAATAATCAAGGGTATTACTGGTCTGAAGAAGAAGTGGACGAAAAGCTGGAAAAAATCCTTATAAAATCTTTTAATAACATTTATGAACTTGCTCAATCAAGACGCGTTGATATGCGCCTAGCGGCTTATATGATCGGCGTAAGAAAAATGGCTGAAGCTTCTCGCTTCCGTGGTTGGATCTAAAAGGATTCAAATCGGTTTTAATATATAGTTAACATCATGTTCATTGCTTTATCATTGAAATGAATTGTAAAAACTCCTATCATGTATTGATAGGAGTTTTTATTTTTAGACGAACGTATCACATAGTGGATGGAAAGGCAGTGGAGAATAAAGATGAATGTTGAAGAAGTCATTATCATAGGTGGGGGCCCGTGTGGATTGGCTGCTGCGATCGCTCTTAAAGAAGTGGGAATACAGTCCCTGATCATTGAAAAAGGAAATGTGGTTGATTCCATTTACCGTTATCCGACACATCAAACATTTTTCAGTTCGAGTGAAAAACTGGAAATTGGTGATGTCGCTTTTATAATCGAAAACCGTAAACCGGTCCGCAATCAGGCGCTAGCCTATTATAGGGAGGTAGTCAAAAGGAAAGAATTGCGGGTCAATACATTCGAAAAAGTGGAAAAAGTGGAAAAAAGAGAAGATGGCAAGTTTTTAGTCAAGACATCGAAAGGGGACTATACAGCTCTGCATGTGATCATATCGACCGGATACTATGACCATCCTAACTATATGTGCATACCGGGCGAACAGCTCCCTAAAGTATTTCATTACTTCAAGGAGGGCCATCCCTACTTTAATTGTGATGTTGCAGTCATCGGTGGCAAAAACTCAAGTGTGGATGCAGCTTTGGAATTGGTCAAATCAGGAGCAAGGGTATCAGTCCTTTATAGAGGATCGGATTACTCTCCAAGTATCAAACCTTGGATTCTTCCGGAATTCGAATCATTAGTCCGCAATGGAACGATCAAGATGGAATTTAATGCGAATGTCGACAGGATAACGGAAGACAGCGTGATTTATCATGTAGGTGATGAGGAAAAAGTCATTAAAAATGATTTTGTATTTGCAATGACTGGTTACCATCCTGACCATTCCTTTTTAGCTGCAATGGGCATAACTATTGATAAGGAGACTGGAAGGCCTGCATATAACGAGGAAACGATGGAAACGAACGTTAAAGGTCTTTATATTGCAGGAGTTCTGGCAGCCGGAAATAATGCGAACGAAATCTTCATCGAGAACGGCAGGTTTCATGGTGGATTGATTGCCTATCATTTGGCCGTTAAAGAAAAGTGAATGATATAAATGAGGAGCAGTGACCGTATGGAAAAAATATCGCTAATAACGACTGGTGGGACTATTGCCAGTAAAGAAACCGTGAATGGTATGCTGGCCTCTGGTGCATTGACTGGCCATGAGTTGGCATCACTTTGCGAATTGCCCAACGATATCGAGGTTAAGGTGGTTAATCTTTTCCAGATTTCAAGCATGTCCATGTCCTTTGAGAAAATGCAACAGCTTAATTTAGCCATTCAAAAGGAATTGGAGGATCCCGAAGTTACGGGAATCGTCGTGACACACGGTACGGATACACTTGAAGAAACGGCATATTTCCTTGATGTCACGAGTAAGGACCAACGTCCAATCGTATTAACCGGCTCCCAACGTTCTCCTCAAGAAGTGGGCACCGATGTATATTCCAATCTAAGGAATTCGATATTATGCGCTGCAAGTGATCTTATTAGGGATGTTGGGGTAGTGGTCGTTTTTAATGAGCGGATCTATTCAGCAAAGTATGTCAAAAAAGTTCATGCTTCCAATTTACAGGGATTCGAATCTTTTGGCTATGGATATTTGGGGATAATTGATAATGATGTCGTGAGCATCTATCAAAAACCTTTACATAGGGAGTGTTTTGATATTCAGAATCTCATCCCAAGGGTCGATATCATCAAGTGCCATACAGGAGCTGATGGCCTCTTTATTGATGCTGCGGTTGCAAACGGTGCGAAAGGCATCGTGCTCGAGGGTGTAGGAAGGGGGCAAGTCACCCCTGTAATGGTAACCTCCATACAAGCTGCAATCGATAAAGGAATCACGATCATCATGACTACAAGTGCAGAAGAAGGAAAAGTGTACCCAGCTTATGATTATGAAGGCAGCGCATTTGATCTAAAACAACGCGGTGTGATTTTGGGCGCTGATTATGACAGCAAGAAGGCACGAATCAAGTTAGCTGTCATGCTGGCAAGCGAAAACCCTATAGATGAGACCTTCTTTAAGTACTGAAGGATTAAATAAAAAATGGAAGAGTTGATTCTTGGATTCAGTTTTTCTTCATTCCATGGTACGATTAAGGAAAAGAAGATGAAAAGAGGGTCAGCTAATGCTGGTCATGTTGTCAGCGGCTATTGCGCCAGGATTGGCGCTACTGAGCTATTTCTATTTGAAAGATCAATATGAGACCGAACCGATATCGGTTGTGGTCAAAACATTTATATTCGGTGTTTTTCTTGTATTGCCGATTATGTTCATACAGTATGTGCTCGAAACCGAACATATCTTGAATACGGATTTAGCAAATGCTTTTTTATGGGCTGCACTGCTTGAGGAATTCTTCAAGTGGTTCATACTCATTTACGTTATTTATCAGCATGTGGCATTCGATGAGCCATATGATGGGATTGTTTACGGAGCTGCAGTCTCCCTTGGATTCGCCACAATGGAGAATATTTTATACCTGCTGGCCAACGGGGTGGAACACGCTTTTCTCAGGGCCGTTCTCCCTGTATCCAGTCACGCTTTGTTCGGTGTGATCATGGGATATTATTTGGGCAAGGCGAAATTTTCGGCTTCGAATAATAGGGTCTATTTATTATTGGCATTGATCATACCAATTTCGTTACATGGGGTTTACGATTATATTTTGGTTTCCCAAAAATTTTGGGTGTACTTTATTATGCCATTCATGATTTATCTATGGTGGTTAGGCATGAAAAAAGTAAAGAAAGCACGTTTGTTGTCCGACTTTCACGCAGAAAAACTTTCACAGAATCACTACCTTAGCAAATGACGAATACTATCAAAAAACGGAGTGCTGGCATATTTTGCCCGCTCCGTTTTTTTTATGTTTGGAATAAAAAAGCCAGTAAAGAAGAAAATAGAATTACATTAATTCAAGAAAAAGAGGAGTGTTTTTGATGAAAGGAATTTCGTCAAAATGGAAATGGCTTTTGCTGTTTTCGTGTATAACTATATGTTTCGGAATTTACCCGGAAACAAGAACAAATGCCTTTTCGAGCCAAGTCATTCAAAAAGGTGCGGTTGGAGATGATGTAATTGAACTGCAGGCACGCCTGCAAAACATCGGTTACTATAACGGAAAGATTGATGGAGCCTATGGATGGGGCACTTATTGGGCACTTCGAAACTTTCAACAAGATTTCGGGCTGCCAATCGATGGTTTAGCAGGGACTACAACAAAACAGAAGTTAGCGAATGCGTCTAATTTCAATAAAGCATGGGTTCATGAGCAAATCAATAAAGGAAACGAGTTCACCTATTTTGGGGGGGTCCCCATTGAAAAACAGGTAAAAGCGAAAGGAAATGGAACTGGAGGGACGGCTACCGGAAAGGCCCCTTCCAAACCAACGACATCTGCCAATCTTCCAGGGGGTTATTCTCAAAACGATATACAGCTGATGGCCAATGCCGTTTATGGAGAGGCGCGAGGGGAGCCATATACAGGTCAGGTTGCCGTTGCAGCTGTAATCCTGAATAGGGTGGAAAGTGCCGCATTTCCTAATACCATTTCGGGAGTGATTTTTGAACCTGGGGCGTTTACGGCTGTTGCGGATGGACAGATTTGGCTTACACCGAACGAAAGGGCGAAAGAAGCCGTGGTGGATGCTATCAATGGGTGGGATCCAAGCGGTAATGCAGAATATTACTTTAATCCCGATACGGCAACAAGTAAATGGATCTGGTCAAGGGAACAAATTAAAAGAATCGGAAAACATATCTTTTGTAAGTAAAGAGGTGAAGGAAAATGATCAGGAATATAGTGATTGCCCTGCTTGTTGTAGTTGTTGCGGGAACTGCATTCTGGGGTTATCAAGAACATAAGGAAAAAAATGCTGTATTAATCAACGCGGAAAATACGTATCAGCGTGCCTTTCATGATTTAAGCTATCAAGTGGATTTATTGCACGATAAGGTCGGCAGTACTTTGGCCATGAATTCACGTTATTCATTAAGTCCGGCGTTAACAGATGTTTGGCGTATAACTTCCGAAGCCCAGAGTGATGTCGGGCAGTTGCCATTGACCTTGCTTCCTTTTAACAAGACAGAGGAATTTTTATCGAAAATTGCGGACTTCAGTTATAAAACAGCGGTACGGGACCTTGAAAAAGAACCATTGGATGATAAGGAATATGCGACACTGCAATCCTTGTACACACAGGCAGGAGACATCCAGGGCGAGTTAAGGAAAGTGCAGTATCTAGTCCTTAAAAACAATTTAAGATGGATGGATGTCGAGATGGCTCTTGCATCAGGAAAAGAAAATTCGGATAACACGATCATTGACGGATTAAAGACGGTAGAGAAAAAAGTATCTGGGTACGGGGAAACAAATGAGATGAACCCGACTTTTACTTCTGCACAACAGAGGGATGAAAACTTCAAAAATTTGCAAGGTGAAACCATTACGAAAGAAGAAGCAATCGCGACAGCAAAAAACTATGCACACTCAAAAAGCAAAAATCTGAAGGTTAATGTGGAGGAAAATGGAAAAGGTTCCGATTATGGATTTTATAGTGTGAGCATCCTCGATAAAGATTCAGATACTGAATTGAATATGGATTTGACAAAAAAAGGCGGTTACCCTATTTGGTATATCAATAATAGAGACGTGAACAAAACAAATATTGATTTGAATCAAGCCTATACAAAAGCCGAAGCTTTTTTAAAGGAACATGATTTCAGTTCACTTGAATTATTTGAAAGTGCTCAATACGATAATATCGCATTATTGAATTTCGTAACATCGGAAAATGGAGTCAAGATTTACCCGGATTCAGTCAAGGTCAAAATCGCATTGGATGATGGATCCGTTATAGGTTTTTCAGCTGATGAGTATTTAAAATCACATAAAACCAGGGAAGTAGGGAATCCGAACATATCCGAGAAAGAAGCAAAGGACAAAATCAACAGCAACGTAAAAATAATGGAAGAAGGAAAGGCGTTAATCACCAATGATATTGGTGAAGAAGTTCTTTGTTATGAATTTCTCGGTACGATTAAAGACGATACCTACCGTATTTTCATTAATGCAGATACCGGTCAAGAAGAAAAGGTGGAAAAATTAAAGAATTCCGAACCGGTATATGAGAATTTAATTTAAAACAATCGCCAATCATAAGTTGTAGGGAAATGTGCTTAGTCACTTTCCCTTTTTCTTATGACATAAAAACTTCATGATTATTGGATTATATGGGGAATTATACCACAGAAGGAAAAGTTCAAATGAATGGTTGTAGAAATGGGAACGGGTTGTTTCTATACGGACTTTCCCATCGATGTAGAGACTGGAAAAATTGCATTCCTTATGAATGGGACACAATTCAATGTCACATTTTCCAATGAAGAGCAGGCTGTTTATGTATTCGAGTCTGAAGTGCCTGGAAAAGTGAAAGGTAGAATACCCATGATGCAACTATTGCTGCCCGAAGCAGAAACGTTTGTTAAAATCCAGTGGAGGCAAATTCGTACTCCTGGATGTAACCTTGGATACGGCCATTCATCCAGAACATTCCGAGTCTACCCCTTTTCGCACATTAACGGAGGATATCAGCGCTGGCGGAGCTTCCATAAGGCTTTTAAGAGGCACTGCAATTCAATCGGTTTCGCAATTATACCTGTGGATGCCGCTTACGTTGAAATCAGGTGAGTTTCATTATTTAAGGTTAAAAGCAAAGTCATTCGCGTAACGGAAAAGAGCATGGAAATATGCTGCTGCACGTCCAATTTCGTGAACCTTCAAAAAATGATGTACAGACATTAATGAGGTTTATATTTGAAAAGCAGGTGGATTTAAAGAAAAAAGGTTTGCATGTTTAACTTGATTGAATGAAAAACAGCGATTCCATCCATACTGCTAATATAAACGGATGGAGGGTGCGGCGGCTTATATGAAAACATTTGAAAGACTATTAATTAAAGTGATCATCATCCAATTGGCCTGCTTATTTTTTTTCCAATTCCTTTTGAGCAGGGAGGATCAAATCTTTGATTTGACCAAGCTCTCGAGGTATGAAGGTGTCACCAGCAATAATTATACGAAAATCATTGAAACATTCAATGGGCCCCATAAGTAAAAGCGGTGATACCCGCTTTTTTTTGTAAGAAGATTTTCAGTAAAACGATAACGTTTGATGGCTGTTGGGATCAAAAAAAGAACAAAGGTGATTTTGATCGTACACATCCCTTTTATTAATGATTTTCCCGCTAGTTGTGATAAAATGAAAAGGTACTAAATAATCAGCATGATTGTAGGATTCTTGGGAGGATTTATGAAAAAAAAATTATCAGTCGCAATCGATGGACCAGCTGCTGCTGGAAAAAGCACGGTTGCTAAAATTGTTGCAGAAAAGTTCAATTACATATATGTGGATACAGGGGCAATGTATAGGGCCATTACCTATAAGGCCCTTAATCAAAAGATTCTTCTTAATGATGAACAAGCATTATCAGAAGTTCTCATCAATACGGAAATCGAATTAAGACCAAGTGAAAATGGGCAGTTGGTTTTCTTGGATAACGAGGACGTGACAGCCCAAATCAGGAACAATGAAGTGACTGGTTCCGTTTCGGAAGTGGCCAAGCACCGGAGCATCCGGGAGGAATTGGTTCGCAGGCAGCAAATCTTAGGTGAAAATGGCGGTGTCGTCATGGATGGCAGGGACATCGGTACGCATGTGTTACCAAACGCCGAAGTAAAGGTATTTCTAATCGCTTCTGTGGATGAAAGGGCACAGCGGAGGCATCAGGAAAATATATTGAAAGGTTTTCCTTCAGATATCGAAAAATTAAGGGAAGAAATCGCAACAAGGGACAAGCTGGACTCCGAACGCGAGGTATCGCCTTTGAAAAAGGCAGCGGATGCTATCGAAATCGATACGACCTCATTATCGATTCAGGAAGTTGCAGAAAGTATCATGTCTTTAATAGAAGAGAGGAAAAGATGACATTGGATTTTTACACATTTGCCAAGAACATCGTAAAAGGCGTTTTAACGCCTTCGTTTAGGGTTAAAACACTCGGAAAGGAATATATCCCTAAAGAGGGCGGGGTATTGATCTGTGCCAATCACATTGATAATTTGGATCCGCCCGTAGTTGGCATGACGTCTCCAAGAGATATTCATTTCATGGCGAAAGAAGAGTTGTTTCATGCACCTGTTTTAAAGGGTATATTACCGAGAGTAAATGCATTTCCCGTGAAACGTGGCAATAGCGATCGGGAATCCCTTAGGAAAGGCTTAAAGCTTTTGAAGGAGGGCAAGGCGATTGGTCTGTTTCCCGAGGGAACCAGAAGCAAGACTGGTCAATTGGGAGAAGGTTTGGCGGGGGCAGGATTTTTTGCGTTGCGGTCTGATGCCATTATCATACCGTGTGCAATCATCGGCCCATATAAATTTTTACGTCCATTGAAGGTCGTTTACGGTCCTCCAATAAATTTTACCGAATATCGTGAACAGAAAATATCAGCCGATGAAGCCACCAAGATCATCATGGAGCATATTGGGAAATTGATTTCCGAGCATAAATAGTCCTTCATACTTGACAATTTTCTGATTTTGTTAGAATTTATAAAATAAGGGTATTGTTCCTTATTGCCGATGAAAAGGAATATAACTTTATTACTCTAAAAAAAAACTGTTTTTATCTTTATTAGGAAAGTGTTTTTATTGAACCACTTTAAATAAAATATGTGGCCGATGAAGAGGAAATTTGCTGATCAGTCATGGGTTAAGGAGGAGTTAGTAATGACAGAAGATATGAACCAAGTAGAAGTGAACGATTACAAAGTTGGGGATCAAGTTAAAGCAACCGTTTCAAAGGTAGAAGAAAAACAGGTCATTGTCGATGTGGAAAACAGCAAGACTGATGGAATCATACCTATCAGTGAGCTTTCAAGCCTGCATGTCGAAAAGGCGTCAGATGCCGTTTCGGAAGGTGATGCATTGGAGCTGGAAGTCATTAAAGTCGAAGAAGAAGCTCTCATTCTATCAAAACGTAAAATTGACGCTCTTAAGGCATGGGATGACCTGGAATTGAAATTTGAAAATGGAGACGTATTTGAGGCTGAAGTTAAAGATGTCGTCAAAGGCGGGCTTGTCGTAGATCTAGGCGTACGTGGTTTTGTTCCAGCTTCTCTAGTAGAAGACTATTTCGTTGAAGACTTTTCTGATTACAAAAACAAAACTTTAACATTCAAGATCGTTGAACTTGAGAAAGACAAAAATCGCTTAATCCTCTCACATCGGGCAGTGGTCCAGGACCAAAAGGAAAAGCAAAAAGCAAACGTCTTGGATAAGATTGAAAGCGGGCAAGTGCTTGAGGGTGTGGTCCAAAGGATTACCGATTTTGGTGCGTTCGTGGATATTGGTGGCGTAGACGGCCTTGTCCACATTTCCCAGCTTTCCCATCAGCATGTCGACAAGGCATCCGATGTCGTGTCCGAAGGGGATAAGGTGCAGGTGAAAGTGCTATCCATCGATCGTGATAATGAAAGGATTTCACTTTCCATCAAGGATACCCTGCCTGGACCTTGGGCAGGAATTGCAGAAAAAGCTGCCAAAGGCTCTAAACTGGAAGGTATCGTCAAACGCCTTGTTTCTTTTGGTGCATTCGTGGAAATTTTTCCAGGCGTAGAAGGGCTTGTCCATATATCACAAATTTCACACAAGCATATTGCCACACCGCAAGAAGTACTTAAAGAAGGCCAGTCTGTCGAAGTGAAAGTGCTGGAAGTCAATGAAACGGATCAGCGTTTATCATTGAGCATCAAGGAACTTGAAGAACCTCAATCCAATTACAACACATCAGATTATGAGATGCCTGAAGAATCGAAGGGTTTTCAGTTAGGTGAAATGATCGGTGATCAATTGAAAAAACTAAAATAAGATAATAATGGTGATGGCCTTGGAGAGAAAACAACGAAAATTAGATCATATAGAATTTGCGCTTAAGACAGGACAGCAGCATCAAACCGGACTAGAAGATATTTCGTTTATTCACCAAAGCTTACCAGGTATTTCCTTGAATAATGTGAACCTCACAGCAGAAGTTGGCGAACTTGAATTAAGTTCGCCAATTTTTATAAATGCCATGACCGGAGGCGGAGGCCCTGAAACGGAAAAATTGAATGGTGACCTAGCCATTGCTGCAAGGGAAACGGGAATCGCCATGGCGGTAGGATCGCAAATGGCAGCCATCAAGGATCCTAGCCAGCAAGCTTCTTTCAAAGTTGTAAGGAAGGAAAATCCTGATGGTGTGTTGATTGGTAATCTCGGTGGTGAAGCAACAGTCGAACAGGCTAAGCGGGCAAGCGAAATGATCGGGGCCGATGCCCTTCAAATACATATTAACGTCATCCAAGAATTGACGATGCCTGAAGGGGACAGGGATTTTGCGGGTACCCTTTCGAGAATAGAAAAAATCAATGAAACGATCGGAATTCCTGTCATCGTAAAAGAAGTTGGATTTGGGATGAGTATGGAAACGGTACGGCAATTACATTCCGTAGGTGTTTCAATCATTGATGTAGGCGGGTTTGGCGGAACGAACTTTGCTAAAATCGAGAATGAAAGACGAGCAAAAATACTCGGATATTTTAATGAATGGGGCATACCGACAGCCGCTTCGATTGTCGAAGCAGTGAATGTTTCACCACAGCTTTCAGTCATTGGGTCGGGTGGCATTCAAAGCCCTTTGGAAATTACAAAAAGCCTGGCGCTAGGAGCGAAAGGTGTCGGATTGGCTGGACATTTCCTCAAGCTCTATAAAGAGTTGGGCTTGGAGCATTTGATTAAAGAAATACATTACATACATGAAGATTTAAAGGTCATCATGACTGCACTCGGATGCGGTAATATCTCAGAGTTAAGAAAATCGAAATTAGTCATCAAAGGAAATACCTATCATTGGTTATCTCAAAGAGGCATTGATTGTTCCGCGTATGCTAAATGAATGACCACAAAAAGGAAGCATCTCATTGGATCGAATGGAGATGCTTCCTTTTTGTTCATGGATAGACTTAACTATTCCTTTTTCGTGCCTCTTCAGGGCTTTCCATTCTTGTTGCCCCTTTATGACCCAGTGATTGGTCCCTGTCGGACTCCACCCGTTTACTTTCTCTTAACTTCTTCTCTTGTCGATCTTTTCCCATGTTCACACCTCCTTTTTAAATGAATGGGGTAAGGTTTCCTCATTAAATGCCGTGCTTAACGTTTATACTTTGAATAAACAACCCATAATGTTCCTAAAAGGGGGGACGCTGCATGGATGGAATTATATTTTATTGGATTTCATGGATAGTTTGGGTCATTGTCATGTATTTTATTCCGAAAACGGTTCCCTTTCGTTTTGATTTTCTTTTTCATCTATTGGCCGTAATGGTATTAGCGGGCTATAAACTGGAGTCTCCGTTGGTTTCCGTGCATTTGAGCGGACCGTATCTTTTCTTTATTCTGTGTGTATATATTAGGAAGAAATCCATCATCAAGATGATGGAACTGATCAGCGGAAGTCTTATTATCACTCTCGCCTATGCGAGTTTTCAACTTTTTTCTTTACTTGATCCGATATGGCTCATAATGAAACCTTCTTATCTATTGTGTATTTTCCTGAATTATCTTATATTATTACTTTTTAAAAATTGGAAACATCGATTGTTCGTCCTTTTAATTGGGATGCTGCTGGGAGATATCATATATTCCGGATTACTTGCTTACCACTCTTTACCTTATGTGGCCCTTGCTTACGCATGGCATGATAATGCCGTAAAGGTATTGGGAGCAAACATACTGTGGAGAATGTTGGAACTGGTTGGCCAATACATTTATACAATTTCCCATTCGAGATTTTTATCAAAACAAGGAAAAGAGAATTTTAATCAATGAGTATGGAGAAAATTAGTATGGGGTATTAGCTGTTTTATCAAAAGGCAGAAATATAAATGGAACCAATTGGAATTGGAAGGCTTTTATTCATACAATCATTGTTGATTGGCGAGAAATTTGTTACTATAGGATAGTTAGAGGTCTGTAGATAAATCGTAAAATGCTCAAAACAATTAAAAAGGAAGCCGTATGCCGAAGCTTTCTTCATTTTATTGGGCTGTTTAGAATCAAGTTTTAGCATGCAGAGGGTTCAGCTTCATGTCACCTAAGGAACCGGGGCGTCAAGTGGACAAACCGCCCGTGAATACCTGATGAGTTTAACTGAACATCAGTTGGGATTATCCTTACTGATGAAAGATTCCTTTAAATGATGATGAATACAACCTTTTCCTTTAAAAGGAAATTATGAAAATCAATAATGCAAAGCAACCGTAATAAATGCATTCATGAATTTCGTGACTTTGACAGAGATATAGTAGCAGAAAGGGTGAATAGCAATGCCAAAACCGGTAATTGCGATAGTCGGTCGTCCGAACGTGGGAAAATCGACAATCTTTAATAGAATAGTTGGAGAACGGGTTTCGATTGTTGAAGACGTTCCAGGAGTGACCCGGGACAGGATTTATAGTTCGGGTGAATGGTTGACACATGATTTCAACATTATTGATACAGGTGGAATTGATATCGGTGACGAGCCGTTCCTAGAACAAATTCGCCAGCAGGCTGAAATTGCCATTGACGAAGCTGATGTGATAATTTTTATGACGAATGGTCGTGAAGGTGTAACAGCTGCTGATGAAGAGGTCGCAAAGATACTATATAAATCAAGAAAGCCGGTTGTCCTTGCAGTAAATAAAGTCGATAACCCAGAAATGAAAGATCAAATTTATGATTTCTATGCGTTAGGTTTTGGCGATCCATTCCCGATCTCCGGGTCTCATGGACTTGGCCTTGGTGACCTTCTGGATGAAGCGGCTAAACATTTCCCTAAATTTGACGGCCCGGATTATGCTGATGATGTCATTAAATTCAGTTTGATTGGAAGACCGAACGTAGGTAAATCTTCTCTGGTCAATGCATTGTTAGGTGAAGAACGCGTCATTGTCAGTGATATTGAAGGTACGACTCGTGACGCGATTGACTCTCCGTATAAGTATAATGGCAAAGAGTATGTCATTATTGATACAGCAGGGATGCGGAAAAAAGGCAAGGTGTATGAAAGTACGGAAAAATATAGCGTACTTCGTGCATTAAGGGCAATTGAACGTTCAGACGTTGTTCTTGTAGTCCTGAACGCTGAAGAAGGAATTCGTGAGCAGGATAAGAAAATTGCGGGATATGCCCATGAAGCGGGTAGGGCGGTCATCATCGTCGTCAATAAGTGGGATGCCATCGAGAAAGATGAAAAAACGATGAAGGATTTTGAAGAAAAGATCCGTGCTCATTTCCTGTTCTTGGATTATGCGCCAATCATTTATCTTTCTGCCTTAACGAAAAAACGGACACATACCTTAATACCGGTCATTGATCAGGCTAGTGAGAATCATGCTATCCGGGTTCAGACAAATGTATTGAATGAAGTGGTTATGGATGCCGTGGCAATGAATCCGACACCGACTCATAATGGAAACCGTTTGAAAATTTACTATACGACACAGGTAGCCATCAAGCCGCCAACTTTCGTCGTATTCGTTAACGATCCGGAGTTATTGCATTTCTCATATGAGAGATTTTTAGAAAATCGAATTAGGGATGCCTTTGGTTTTGAAGGAACACCAATACGAATTTTTGGACGCCAGAGAAAATAGTAAAGGTGGTTATACCGTGGTAAAAGAAAAAGAAAGTATCGCAGTGATTGGAGCGGGGAGCTGGGGGACTGCTTTAGCGCTTGTAATCGCTGATAACCAGCATGAAGTGAGATTATGGGGACATAATCAGAAACAAATCGATGAAATCAATCAAAATCATACGAATGAAAAATACTTGCCTGGGATTGAATTGCCTTTGGGGATTAAAGGTTATTCTTCCCTTAAGGAAGCATTGGCCGGGATTGAAATAATTATTTTGGCGGTGCCGACAAAAGCCTACAGGGAAGTGCTTGGCCAGATTAAAGAGGCTCATGATAAACCATTGACGATCGTTCATGTGAGTAAAGGAATTGAACCTGATACACTGCTTCGTATATCAGAAATGATTGAAGAAGTCTCTTCGGCGGATTGGCTTAAAGATATAGTGGTTCTTTCTGGACCGAGCCATGCAGAAGAAGTCAGTTTACGTCACCCGACAACAGTTGCCGTTTCTTCAAAGAATATGAAAGCTGCCGAAAGGGTTCAGGACATCTTTATCAATAATAATTTCCGTGTCTATACAAATCCGGACTTGATTGGTGTTGAAATCGGTGGGGCATTAAAGAACATCATTGCTTTGGGTGCCGGCCTTACGGATGGTTTAGGCTACGGGGATAATGCCAAGGCTGCATTAATGACACGAGGGTTGGCTGAAATATCCCGTCTAGGGGTGGCCATGGGGGCTAACCCACTAACGTTTTCAGGTTTAGCTGGGATTGGCGACTTGATCGTCACTTGTACAAGCGTTCATTCCCGTAATTGGAGAGCTGGGAATATGCTTGGTAAAGGGCAAAAGCTTGAAGAAGTTTTGGAAAACATGGGGATGGTCGTTGAAGGTGTCAGAACCACTAAAGCCGCCTATCAACTAGCCCAAAAGTACGAAGTGAATATGCCGATCACCGAAGCCCTGTACGATGTTTTATTCAATGGGGAAGAAGTGAAAAAGGCAGTTGACCTTTTGATGAATCGTTCAAAAACGAATGAGATGGAAGAACTTTTTAACATATTGGATAGCAGGCAGCAGGATTAATCTCCAATCTGTTGATTTTCATAAAAGAATTTCATTAAATTAGGCATTTGATGATGCGCCTTGCCGTGTATCAGCATACAATGCAACGAAAGTAAACTAGTAATTTGACCTCGGCACGGGGGATTTAGTCAAATGAGCAGAAGATATCTAAATATCTTCTGCTTTTTTTTATTGGCAAAAAATCTTCTATTTATGAATAATTGAATAGATTATTCGATTTTGCATAAATCATTCTACATATTTCCTTGTTTTTTGTTAAAAATCGACCCTTTTTTTTGGTATGAAAATTGCGAAGTGTAATATGACCAAAAATTTATAAGGGAGGCTAGAAAAGTTTGTCTTAACTTTTCTCGCATAAAAGGAAGGGGAATGATACATGCAAACAGGTAATCTGAAAAGGTCATTAAACTTGTGGCATATCGTATTGCTCGGTGTTGGATATATGACGCCGATGGTTGTTTTTGATACATTCGGGATAGTTTCCGAAAAAACCGGGGGGCATGTGCCGACCGCTTATATCATTGCTCTTTTGGCAATGTTGTTTACAGCAGCAAGTTATGGGAAAATGGTTAAAATATATCCGCAGGCAGGTTCATCCTATACGTACACACAAAAAACGATCAGTCCGCATTTAGGATTCCTCGTCGGGTGGTCTTCGTTACTTGACTATTTATTTTTACCGATGGTGAACGGCATTTTGACAAAAATATACTTAACTGCTCTTTTTCCGGAAGTATACCCATGGATATGGGTGGTGGCATTTGTCCTTTTAATGACAGTCATTAACTTATTCAATGTTAATTTTGCGGCCAACTTTAATAGCTTCCTGGTTTTTTTTCAAATGTTGGTCATCGTCATTTTTGGGGTACTTGTCGTTAAAGGAGTCATGGGTGGAGAAGGGACTGGAGAGGTCTTGTCGGTTCAGCCATTCATCGGACCCCATATGGAAATCTCGACGCTCATAACTGGTGCAACAATCCTTTGTTTTTCTTTTTTGGGGTTTGACGCAGTCACTACTTTATCGGAAGAAACACCGAATCCATCCAAAACGGTCCCCCGGGCCATCTTTTTGACTGCCCTGATCGGAGGGGTTTTATTCGTGACGGCATCATTCTTTACACAGTTATTTTTCCCGGATATTTCCCGTTTTAGCGATCCTGAAGCAGCTTCTCCGGAAATTGCCCTTTTCGTGGGCGGGAAGTTATTTCAGGCATTCTTTCTTGCAGGAACCTTATGCGGTACCCTTGCCTCCGGTCTTGCATCTCACGCTAGTGTTTCTAGGTTGCTATATGTCATGGGGCGTGACCAAATGATTCCGAAAAAACTATTTGGGTTTGTCCACCCCAAGTACAACACGCCATTTTTTAATGTCATTTTTGTCGGGTCGATATCACTGGTTGCCTTATTCCTTGATTTGGTTACGGCCACTTCCCTCATAAACTTTGGGGCATTAATCGCTTTTACCTTCGTGAATATTTGTGTAATCGTCCATTCGATAAGAAACAAAAGCTTCAGAACGATTAAAGGATTTCTTTCAACTATTCTGTCCCCCGTTTTAGGCGCGGCTTCGGTCTTCATCCTTTGGCTTAATCTCGAGATGAGTTCCTTGATTTTAGGAATAGTCTGGGCGGTAATTGGGATTGGTTATCTTCTATATCGGACAAAATGGTTTACGGAATCCCCTCCGCTATTCCAATTTGAAAAAGCACAGTGAATTTATTCTACTGTTTCATTACACGAGGGAGGGTGTTATATGCCTGATGAGAAATGAAGAGGACATTAATGCTATTGCTTGTTGTCTATTTCCGTTCATGGCGTTAGCAACATGTATTCAGCGCTTAGGGCAAGAATATGTCGCTTAGTATGGTGCCCGGGAGCTTTCATGGTAATGCTTTTCCCGGCGTACGGTTATGTAATGTGGCAAAGTCATTCCTTCGGCAGGTTCGGTGTAGGTTTATATGCAAAAGTCCATTCATACATACGCCTGTTTTTGCAGGTTAGTCGACACTGATGGATTAATTATTCATTTCAATTATATTGCTTTTAATAAATTTCCTTTTGTACTGACCTTTCCATAAGCATTGAATTTACTGATTATTGTGACGGATCCCGTGTCATGGTTGGGAAAGTGGGTGTTATTTATCTGGGAAATTATGTAGGGGGATGAATAAGGAATAGCGACGGGGGCAGAAGCATGGAAGCATATATGTTACCCTTGGTTCCTTATAGTGTTGAAAACAGGGTATGAAGCCGTAATGACGGTATGGAGGGAGCTGTCCTATCTGTATAAAAAGCCCTGGCAGAGGACGGCCATCCACGAATCATAACAAACAGGAATAAGCAAAATTCAAACATGATTGGAATGTATAAGATAAGGTGGACGGTCTTTTATAAAATAAGTCTAAGCTGCATATCAGGTTTTTAGGTCAAAAGGGTCCGTTAAAGGACCCTTTTGTCGTGGGATGAGTAAAGGTAAATGCTGGATATGAGTAATGGTGCCTCTTATTTTTTATCTTGCAATTCGGAATTGTGATAAAATATAGGTTAGGTTACAAAAGGAGAGTGAAACTGTGTTATCTATTCCGGATGATAAAATTAGACCATTCATAACTATAACAATTGATCAGCCTACATTTTCAGACCAAAATATTCATGAGATACAGGAACCTTTCTTCTTTCTTATGAAGGAAAATCAAGTGTTTGCGTATATCCGCATGGATGACCTCCCGTTAAATGAAAAAATAACGACAGTCGATCAGCTTTTACAGTATGCTTTTTCGATTGATAATGTCTGTAAATTGCACCCTAACATTTCCTTGCCGCATTTGTTTCAAATTATCGGTGAGCCTATCGTACTGATAAAAACGGATGATGGCCTGCTAACCGGTTATGTAAAAAGGGAAGATGTATTAGCTGAATTATTCAAGCAGGACAGCAAACAAAATTTAGACCTGTTAAATGTTATATTAACCTCCATTCCTATGGGGATATTTGTGGCTGATAAAGAAAAGAATATCGTGAACTTCAATGAATCAGGCTTGAAGATGATAAAAAAACCTTCTGAACAAGTCATTAATGAACCTGCTGCGAGCATCTTCAATAAGCAGCATATACATAGCGTGTTTGCCAGCGGGAGCAGTATTCTGAATCAGTTGGAGATTACTGATGTCATGAGTGTGCTTGTCGACTATAGCCCGATTCTGAACCATGAAAAAGAAGTCGAAGGCCTGATCATCATCGTTCAGGATTTACCGATGGTTGAGGAAATGGCCATGGAAATAGAATTGATAAAAAGCTCGAATAAAGATTTGAATGCCATTTTAGCGAATATCTATGATGAAATACTTGTAGTCAATCAAAAAGGAGAGCTGCTGCGCTATAGTGACAGCATCATCTCGGGATTCTGGGGGAAGGACTTAAAAGATTATATCGGGAAGAATCTCTTGCAATTAGAGGATGAAGGGATTTTTAATCCTTCGGTAACCCGGTTAGTCCTTGAACAAAAAAAGAAAGTATCGATTGTCCAAGATACGAAAATGAATAAGAAAGTCCTTTCCGTCGGCACCCCTGTGTTCAATGAAAAAGGGGAAATAGATCGAATAGTCATTGCATCAAGGGATATAACTGAAACGACACAATTGAAATCGGAATTAAATGAAATGAGGAAAGAACTGGACTCTTTCAAAAAACAGGATCAATTTTATAAAGAGTTGGTTTTTGCAAGTCCTAAAATGGAGCAGATAATCAGCCAAGTCAAGAAAATCGCCCATTTTTCATCTACTGTATTAATTAATGGGGAGTCGGGAGTAGGTAAAGAAGTGATAGCTGAAGCCATTCATAAAATGGGCAGGCGATCTAAAATGCCTTTCCTGAAGATAAATTGCGGGGCGATTCCGGAAAACCTTCTCGAAAGTGAATTGTTTGGTTATACGAAGGGTTCCTTTACAGGAGCGGATAAAAATGGGAAGGTAGGATACTTTCAGCAGGCCAATAAAGGTGTTTTATTCCTGGATGAAGTTGGTGACATGCCCATACATCTGCAAGTCAAGCTACTGCGGGTACTCCAGGAACAGGAAGTGATTCCGATTGGCAGCACTACACCCATTTCCATTGATGTTCAAATTGTTGCGGCCACGAATAAGAGTCTGGAAAAAATGGTCGAGATGGGCACGTTCCGGGAAGATTTATTCTATCGGTTGAACGTCATACCCATACATGTGCCCCCATTAAGGGAAAGGCCGGAGGATATCCCGCCGCTAGCCTTTCATTTCCTGCAAAAACTGAATGAAAGGTATCAGCGGAATTATCACTTTTCCCCTGATGCATTAAATATACTGGAAGTCTATACTTGGCCGGGAAACATTCGTGAGTTGCAGAACATGATTGAAAGGTTGGTTGTTTCGGCAGATGAAGAGATGATCGATGCTGACTTCATTCAAAGGTTCATACCTGTGGGCAGTGACTTTAAACAAACGAAACCCATCATTACGAGAATCCTTCCGCTGCAGGAAGCGCAGGATCATGTGGAAGAACAATTGATCATGCTTGCCATGAAACAGTATAAAACCACGACCAAAGCGGCTAAGGCGCTCGGGATAAGTCAATCGTCAGTGAGCAGGAAGTATCAAAAAGTGTTAGCTGAACAACAAAGTAAGAAAATCGAAAATGATGCATTTTGATCAAAAGCCGTTGCCGAGTGATGAAAATCACTTGTCAACGGCTTTTATTTTTATGAAGGCATTTTCGAAGCTTTTCAATGATTTCCCAAACTTGATTATGCAAAGTGAAATAACGATATGCATATTTGCATAGTTTTAGAGTGGTTTTTTTTAAAAAAATGCGATTTTATTGGTTAATTAACTTGGCATGCTTCTTGCTTGATTAGTAAGTATAAGAAAAAAGGGAGGTAAGCATCAAAGTTTCATAAAACAAGCAAACTTAATTAACCCATCAACTAAAGCTATAAAAAAAGGAGATTATAAAATGTCAATTAACGTAGAAAGTAAAAACACTCAAGCTAACCAATCAGCAACTCAAGATTATATTAAAAAGGTGCTTCAATTGATCGAGCAGAAAGAAATTTCAAAAGAAGATGCACAGTGGATAACAAGAGAAACGGTCGAGAATTTCCGTAACCATGTAAACCCTGGGTTTTTGGAATACCGGAAGACGGTCACTAAAGACACACAGTTCGCTTCGGTGGAGTGGTCTGATCAAGATTCCTGTTTTACGGATGTAAATGGAAAAAAATATATTGATTGTTTAGGTGGCTTTGGTATTTATAATGTTGGCCATCGTAACCCTAAAGTAGTAAAGGCAGTAACCGATCAATTGCAAAGACAAGCCCTTCATAGCCAGGACTTACTTGATCCATTACGTGCAATGCTTGCCAAGATCCTTGCCGAAATCACACCGGGAGATCTAAAATACTCATTCTTTACGAACAGCGGTACCGAGAGCGTGGAAGCTGCACTTAAGTTGGCTAAAATGTACAGTGACAAATACACGATCATTTCCACGACAAAATCATTTCATGGGAAAAGCCTTGGTTCCCTATCGGCAACGGCAAAGGGCATGTTCAGAAAACCGTTCATCCCGTTGGTTCCAGGTGTGCGCCATGTACCGTTCGGTGATGTGGATATGATGAGAAAAACGTTTGAAAGTTGTGCATTGGTCGGTGAAGATGTTGCTGCTGTGCTGTTAGAGCCTATTCAAGGTGAAGGAGGGGTCATTCTGCCTCCGCAGGATTATTTAAAGCAGGTTCGGGCATTATGTGACGAATATGATGCGTTATTGATCTTGGATGAAGTGCAAACAGGAATGGGACGGACAGGTAAAATGTTTGCATCCCAGCTATATGATGTTGTTCCGGACATTATTTGTTTAGCGAAAGCATTTGGTGGCGGTGTAATGCCTGCAGGCGCTGTTGTAGCCAATGAGAAAGTATTTAAAAGCTGGTTCGACAATCCATTCATGCATACTACGACATTTGGTGGAAATCCATTAGCTTGTGCTGCGGCCATCGCTACGATCGACGTACTTTTGGAAGAAAACTTACCGCAGCGTGCTGCGGAAGTTGGAGAATACTTCTTAAATGGGTTAAGGGAAGTGGCTGCTGAGCACAAAGATAAGGTGCTGGAAATCCGTGGCCAAGGATTAATGATCGGTATTGAGTTCCATAAAGATGAAGTGGGTTATGAATTCTCAAAAGCCCTTTTTGATAAAGGCATTTTGGTGGCAGGTACGCTTATTAATTCCAAAACAATCAGGATCGAGCCATCATTGACTATTAAGCTGGATGAAGTCGATACAGTAATTAAAGCGTTTAAAGAAGTCTTGCCAACTCTTCAATCTTAATTAAAAAAAGCAGAAAAACAGCCTTTGGCTGATTCAGACTGTAGATAAAAAGGTTTCGGAATGGTATCATTCCGAAACCTTTTTGAATTTGTAGCAGTTTTAGATAATGATGAACTCTCCAAGGTCATTATTTCCACCATTTCTCCCCTTCGTCAAGTCCAGGTGGCCATCTTCTTTACATGAATGGGAACCTCCATTCTACTAATCTGCAAGAGGTGTTCTAAGTAAACATTTCAAGCTGATCAAAGGTATCCTCACCACCTCGAGTATTCACCCTTAAATAAGGAGCTTATCTTCCTGTTAACACAAGGTTGACTGGAACGGAACGTACGAGACTCCTGCGGGAAAACGGGGCCAAGGGAGACCCCACAGGCGCTAATAGAGCCGAGGGCGGACCTTCCGGTAAAGCGAGTGCCCTACGTTCCAATCAACGGTCAAATTTTAAACACCTTAAAAAACTGTCGACAAACTCAATTATTATCGAGTTTGTTTATAAACTGAAACAGTCATTGCGCTGTTTTTTTGTTGCTTGGAGGAGGGAATAATTACATATTTCTCGTTTTATAACTTGATCTCAGAATTTTTTTTCACGAGAACGAGTAATGAAAACGGGAATTACACAGATTGGACAAGGATTTAATTCCTTTAACGTAATTTGGTATGTTATAATAATTTCTGGAAAAAGGAGTGATGAAGATATGACACCTGCTCTGCAAAAAATGTGGATATCCTTTATAGCTATGGGCTTTATGGTTATCTCTATATTTCTAATCTACTTAAGCCGCTATAAATTAAAAGGTTTTTGGAGAGTCTTGACAGCAATTATCGCATACATACTTATGATTCTGGCCGGCTTGATCATCCTTATCGTTGTTCTTAGCGGGCCAACCACTTGATAGGTGAGGAGAAATGATGAGAAATTTTTTCAAAATATTATGTTTATTATGCATCTCTGTATCATTATCCGGCTGCTTATATCCGGAGAAGCAAAAAATGCAAAACCAACTGCCTTATAAAGAACAAATACAATCCGTCCAAAGTGCAGTGGATCAATTTCAGAAGGATGAAGGCGGCATACTGCCGATAGTTACTAAAGATGCAGGGACACCGATTTATCAAAAATATGTCATAAAATTTTCTAAGATTTCGCCGAGGTATATGGCTGAACCGCCTGACAATGCCTTTGAATCAGGGGGTGTCTTTCAATACATCCTCGTTAATGTTGAAAAAGATCCGACTGTAAAGCTGTTGGATGTCAGGATGGCGCAGAAGATTCAGGATGTTTCCTTGAGATTGACTGCCTATCAGCAAAGCAACGGATACCCGCCGTTTAAGGAAAGGTTATCCGATAATGTCTTCACGCTTGATTATGAAAAGATGGGCCTGAAGGAAGCTCCGACGGTCACGAGTCCATTTTCACAAAAAGATTTATACCTTGTAGTCGATGGTCAAGGCAGCGTTTTTGTTGATTATACCCCGGATTTACTTGAGGCATTGAAGAAGAATGAGGGGGAAATCAAGCAAGGTGAAGATATCCGGGAACTGCTGGTGCAGAGTTCGGAGTTCGTCCCTGCCTATTCGTTACCATATACAATTGATGAAAAAACAAATACTCCAATATTTCTTACAAAATAGGCATAACCCTTCTTCTGCAAAATATATTGTAGGGGAAGGGTTATTTCTTTTATCTTTATTTCATCTTACTTTTAAAATAACAACCCTTATATAAAAATTTCTGGTGGAGGAAGGGATTGAACCAGGGAAATAAATGGAATAAATTTTTAGGACAACATCATAGATATATATTGTCCTAAATAAATGCAAATGGATAAACGAAATCCCAAAACTCTAATTCGGGAGGGGATACCTTGGAAAAGGTAGATATTTTTAAAGATATAGCTGAACGGACCGGTGGCGATATATACTTGGGGGTGGTCGGTGCCGTCAGGACTGGAAAATCCACATTTATTAAAAAATTCATGGAGCTAGTCGTCATTCCGAATATACCGTCTGAGGCGGACCGCGCCAGGGCACAGGATGAATTGCCACAAAGTGCTGCCGGAAAGACGATCATGACGACGGAACCCAAATTCGTACCGAACCAGGCAGCATCGATTCAAGTAGCTGAGGGTCTCGACGTGAACATCCGTTTAGTCGATTGTGTCGGTTATACAATACCCGGGGCAAAAGGGTATGAGGATGAAAATGGTCCCCGCATGATTCACACGCCTTGGTATGAAGAGCCGATTCCGTTCAATGAAGCTGCCGAGATCGGTACTCGTAAAGTAATTCAGGATCATTCCACATTAGGTGTGGTCGTTACGACGGATGGTTCGATAGGAGAAATCCCGCGAAGTGATTATTTAGAGGCCGAGGAAAGGGTCGTCGAAGAATTGAAGGAGGTTGGCAAGCCATTTATCATGATTGTCAATTCCGTTCAGCCTCACCACCCGAATACGGTAGCACTGAGGGAATCCTTGCAGGAAAAGTATGATATCCCCGTATTGGCCATGAGTGTCGAAGGAATGCGGGAATCGGATGTTTACAGCGTACTGCGCGAGGCCTTGTACGAATTTCCTGTTCTCGAGGTCAATGTTAATCTCCCGAGCTGGGTAATGGTTCTGCGCGAGGATCATTGGTTAAGGGAAAGTTACCAGGAAGCGGTTAAAGAGACAGTCAAGGACATTAAGCGCCTGAGGGATGTTGATCGTGTAGTCGGTCATTTCAATGAATTCGAGTTCATTGACCGTGCAGCGCTTGCAGGCATTGAGATGGGGCAGGGGGTTGCAGAAATAGACCTATACGCCCCGGATGAACTATATGATGATATTCTGAAGGAAATTGTCGGTGTGGAGATTCGGGGCAAGGATCATCTGTTATCATTGATGCAGGACTTTGCGTATGCGAAAGCAGAATATGATCAGGTGGCCGATGCGTTGAGAATGGTTAAACAAACTGGATATGGTGTCGCAGCCCCATCCCTTAACGATATGAGTCTTGATGAACCGGAAATCATCCGCCAGGGAGCCAGGTTCGGTGTCAGGCTAAAAGCTGTAGCTCCTTCCATCCATATGATCAAGGTCGATGTCGAATCCGAATTCTCGCCAATCATCGGTACGGAAAAGCAAAGTGAGGAATTAGTACGGTATCTGATGCAGGATTTCGAAGACAATCCACTTTCCATTTGGAACTCCGATATTTTTGGAAGAAGCCTAAGTTCCTACGTAAGGGAAGGCATACAGGTGAAATTAGCGATGATGCCAGACAATGCACGCTATAAATTAAAAGAAACACTTGAGAGGATTATTAATGAGGGCAGTGGCGGTTTGATTGCCATCATCTTATAGAAAACGTTTAAGGCCGGACCAACTCCATTTATGGATTGGTCTTTTTACATGGAAGAAACGGCAGGATCGAAAGAAAAATATCATTTATGAACGCTAATATTTGAATTAATCTGCTATTCTTTAGTATAATCTTGAAAAAACCTTGTGGTTAAGCGATTTTCAGCAATATAATAAGTTTAATTTCTATAAAAAAGGGAAATGATGAATAGCGAAAGACAAAATTTATAATATATACAATTTTTGATGAAAAGATTCCCATTATTTTTTGAATTCCCTTGCTAAGCTTATAGGATTTGTGATAATCTACATACAGAAAACGCGTTATAACAGCGATTTCAACCTATTTATAAATTTCTGGATGAATTATTTGGAAATTAAATCGGCTTGGTAATCCTTGATTGTCAGGGAATGAAAATTTTTTGACCGAAGCTAATATCAAATCACTATTATAGTGTTGTAATAATGATTTTTTATAAAGATTCCTTTTGGGAGGAGGTGAATGGCATGAACAAAACAGAATTAATTAATGAAGTTGTTACAGCAACTGAAATTTCTAAGAAAGACGCTACAAAAGCTGTTGATGCTGTTTTTGATACAATCTTAGAAGCTCTAAAAAACGGTGATAAAGTCCAATTGATCGGTTTTGGTAACTTTGAAGTTCGTGAACGTGCGGCTCGTAAAGGCCGTAACCCACAAACTGGTGACGAAATCGAAATTGCAGCTAGCAAAGTGCCAGCTTTCAAACCCGGTAAAGCGCTGAAAGATGCAGTGAAGTAATTCTACCATTACATACGGGTGCTTAACCGAAAAGGGCCGCGTGAAAACGCGGTCCTTTTTTTGCTTCTTAATTTCCATCTGTGATAATATAAAAGACAGTGAATATTTTAGATACGCTTCAGATGGTAAATCTGTCACAAGAAAATACCCATCCGAAACCGCTTCTGGCGAAACCGCCTTTAAAGGGCTTGAATCTTTGGGTAATCGGTCGCTTTATAATTGCAATTATGGATTTCCGGGTGCAACGCGCTTTGGTTTTTTTATCTGAATACATAATATTATTGATTTTTTAGGAGGTACAAAAAATGGCTAATGTTGATCATGCCAAATTAGAAGAAGCGGTTAAAATGCTTCTCGAGGCTGTAGGGGAAGACCCAACGAGGGAAGGACTGCTGGATACTCCTGCTCGTGTAGCCAGAATGTATGAAGAAATTTTTTCTGGACTTAATCAGGATCCAAAGGAATATTTCGATACTGTTTTTGGGGAGGACCATGAAGAACTCGTACTTGTAAAGGATATTCCGTTTTACTCGGTATGTGAACATCATTTAGTCCCTTTTTACGGGAAAGCCCATGTAGCATATATTCCGAAAAACGGAAAAGTGACTGGTTTAAGCAAATTGGCACGGGCGGTTGAGGCTGTATCGAAGCGTCCGCAGCTTCAAGAGCGCATCACTTCTACAGTTGCAGACTCGATAATGGAAAAGCTCGAGCCTCATGGTGTAATGGTTGTAGTCGAGGCTGAACATATGTGCATGACCATGCGAGGCGTGAAAAAACCCGGATCTAAAACAGTGACTTCAGCTGTAAGGGGAACGTTTGCGAAGGATCACCGTACTAGAGCTGAAGTACTGGCATTCATTAAAGACTAAGGATATGGGGGCAGGAAAAAATGAATGATAAAAAGATTCTGAATGATTTTGTCGTAATCAAAGCCATTGAGGATAGTGTGAATGTCATCGGGTTGACAAGGGGAACGGACACCAAGTTTCACCACTCCGAAAAACTGGACTCAGGAGAGGTGATGATCGCACAATTCACGGAGCATACCTCGGCAATTAAAATCAGGGGCCATGCAAAGGTCTATACTCCATTCGGAGAGATAGAAAGTGATTCCAAAAAGAATTCACCTGACAAATGATCGTTTCTCAATGCTTGGTTAATTATAAATCAATCACCTGATACGCGTTTAACAAGCTGTAAATTTCCCGCATCCATTTTTTGAAGAGCAAAAGTCGATGATTTCCTTGTTTTTGGAAGTTTCATTTTATAAACGTTGACCATTTCATCTGATTGTTTTTATGGTATAATAATGTGTATTTTACACAGACAGAAACCAATATGTATGTATGAAAAAAATTATCTTTCGGGGATGCAAGGGTGATCTCAATTGTTAAACATAACGGACGACATAAGGCAATTAAAACGATTAATAGAAACGAAAGCTCAACATCCATATTTGTTGAAGTATATACAAAAGCCAAGCTTGGACGAAGATAAACTGATGTTGCTTTGGGGATTGTTTAACGATTTGGACGTTACAAGCGAAAAACGGAATCAATACATCATTTCAACCATGTTAGTGCAAATAGCTTTGGATACCCATGAAATCGTCTCAAATTCGGGTGAAGGAATCGAGTCGCCGGAGGTATTGAAAAATCGCCAATTACAAGTGCTTGCCGGTGATTACTATAGTGGCTTATATTATCAAGGGCTTGCCAGTATAGGTAATGTTGATATGATCCGTATCCTTTCAAGCGCGATAAAAAAAATAAATGATAATAAAATCATTCTATACCAACAAGGGTCGATTCAAGATGTACCAACGCTTTTAATGACGATAAAAGCGATCGAGGCTTCGCTGATTCAGAAACTTGCGGATTACTATAATGAGCCTGTCTGGATAGAGATATCGGAAGATCTGCTGCTTTTAAAACGGTTGCATGCCGAGAAGAGAAGTTATATGAAGTCGGGGGAATCAATAGTTTTTGATGTCCTAAGGGAAATGCCTTTTGATGACTCGATCGGTGGGGATGTTCCCATTTCGGAAAAGGAAGAACAGGTACGCACCCAATTCGACAAGTGCCTGAGGGATGCCAGGCAATCCGTAGAACGCTCGATGCGGAAGCTGGCAAAGTTGGATGATGAACTACTGGAAAGAGTGAAGGCCATCTTGGAACAAACAGAGAGTATGGCAAATTCATATGTGAAAGAAGGGTGAATCATGGAGCAGTCTAAAGAGCAAAAAGTTCATCATGTCTTTGAAAAGATTTACGGAAATTATGACAAGATGAATTCCCTCATCAGCTTTAAACAGCATCTTAAATGGCGGAAGGCTACAATGGCCATCATGAATGTCCCAAAAGGCGCCCATGCACTGGATGTATGCTGTGGAACAGCGGACTGGACCATTGCCCTTGCTAATGAAGTAGGACCAGAAGGAAAGGTTGTTGGTCTGGATTTTAGTAAAAACATGCTGAAAATCGGCGAACAAAAGGTGAAGGAACTCAATCTGGATCAAGTTTCCCTAATGCATGGGAATGCAATGGAACTTCCTTTTGAGGATAATAGCTTTGACTATGTCACGATCGGTTTCGGGCTGCGGAATGTCCCTGATTACATGAAAGTGCTTAAAGAATTAAACCGTGTAGCGAAGCCAGGTGGTATGGTCGTTTGCCTGGATACGTCACAGCCAACGATGCTAGGCTTTAAACAGGGATATTATTTTTATTTCCGTTTCATCATGCCCATGTTCGGCAAATTATTCGCAAAAAGCTATAGTGAATACTCATGGTTGCAGGAATCGGCTCGAGATTTCCCAGGCATGAAAAAGCTTGAAAACATGTTTAAGCAGGCAGGAATGGAAAATGTCAGTTATAAAGCCCATTTCGGTGGGGTAGCAGCAACGCATTTCGGGTACAAGCCTTCAAAATAAGCAGAATAGCAATGGACAAAGCTGGGTGGAATGTATGAAATTTAAAATGATGTATTCATTTTTGAATGCAGATTTGCAATTAATAGAAAAAGAACTGGAAGCCGCAATTGAAGCGGATTCCACGGTTTTAAGGGAAGCTTCCCTGCATTTACTGCAATCCGGTGGAAAACGGATCCGTCCGGTATTCGTCCTATTGGGTGCGAAGTTTGGCAACTATGATATTCATGTCGTAAAGCATGTCGCAGCGACTCTGGAACTGATTCATACGGCTTCCCTTGTACATGATGATGTTGTGGATGATGCGGATTTACGCAGGGGGTCGGCTACCATCAAGTCGAAATGGGATAATCGTGTCGCCATGTACACAGGCGACTTCATTTTTGCTCGTGCACTGGAAATGATGGCGGTCATCGAGTCTCCGCTTGCGCATCAAATTCTCGCTGATACCATGGTTGAACTATGTCTTGGGGAAATTGAACAAATTAAAGATAAGTATAATTTCGAACAGAATTGGCGGATATATTTTAGACGGATCAAACGGAAAACGGCATTGCTCATTGCATCCAGCTGCCAGTTGGGAGCCATTTCAGCAGGTGTTGAAGAGGCAATTCACGAAAAGCTATTTAAATTCGGATATTATGTCGGTATGTCCTATCAAATCACCGATGATATATTGGATTTTACGGCGTCGGAAGAAGAGCTTGGTAAACCGGCCGGGAGTGATTTGATTCAAGGTAATATCACTTTACCCGTTTTGATCGCTATGGAGGATCCAAAGTTAAAAAAGCTTATCGAAACTGTTCGGGAAGATACGCCAATAGATGAAATGTCCCATATAATCAATGCGATAAAAACTTCCGGTGCCATTGAACAGGCAGCGAGGATCAGTGATATGTATTTAGAAAAAGCTTTTACTGAGTTGAAGGGTCTTCCTGCCATTAAAGCTAGAAAAACTTTATCGGATATCGCGAAAAATATCGGAAAAAGAAAGTTTTGATAATGGGAGTTGCGAAACTCATCAAACAATGGTAATATTCTAAAAGTATTGCCTTATATAGGCAAATAACAATGATACATATTAGGAGTGACATTCATGGAAAGAACTTTTTTAATGGTAAAGCCTGACGGCGTTCAACGCAATTTAATCGGTGAAATCGTTTCCCGTTTCGAAAAGAAAGGCTTCCTTCTTGCAGGAGCAAAATTAATGGTCATTTCTCAAGAATTGGCTGAGCAACATTATGGCGAGCACAAAGAACGTCCTTTCTTTGGCGAATTAGTGGACTTCATTACTTCAGGTCCTGTCTTCGCAATGGTTTGGGAAGGTGAAAATGTAATCGCTACAGCACGTCAAATGATGGGTGCTACTAACCCTAAAGATGCAGCAGCAGCAACAATTCGTGGCGATTTTGCGGTAACTGTCGGCAAAAACATCATTCACGGATCTGATTCAGCTGAAAGCGCTGTACGTGAAATCGGTTTATTCTTCAAAGAAGAAGAACTTGTTGAGTATTCTAAACTTGTAAACGAGTGGGTTTATTAATTAGTACTCATCACTATATAGGAAGCGGGTTTCATCGTCATTATGCGATGGAACCCGTTTTTTTTTGCGTTGCTTTTTTAGCTTCCCGGGATGGTAAGGAATTATTGTAGTTTAAAGAAAATATGGCACTCTCCGATATATAAAGGGAAGGACCACTTAAATAATTATGTGCAGGGGAGTCGTAGGAATGCCTCAAGAATATGAAGAGTTTATTCGTAATATCAAAACGCTGACAGGCATTGATTTGGCATTATATAAGGAAGGGCAAATGAAAAGGCGATTGAAATCTCTATATGAAAAAAGAGGATATCATTCATTTCGTGAATACCATAAAGACATTCAAACCAATCCCGAAGTTTTAAATGAGTTTCTGGATAGAATGACAATCAATGTTTCCGAATTTTATCGAAATGCGAAAAGATGGAAGGTGTTGGAGCAGAAAATCCTTCCAGGTTTATTAGCAAGCAAAAAAAAGTTGAAGATTTGGAGTGCGGCCTGTTCAACTGGCGAGGAACCATACACACTTGCCATGATTTTATCCAATCTGGTTCCACTTAGCCAGATAGAGATATTGGCGACGGATCTGGATGAAAATGTGTTGGCGCGAGCGGAATTGGGGATGTATCCTGAACGTTCCTTAAATGAAGTGCCTGAAGAAATCAAAAGGAAATACTTTGAAAAAAAAACGGATTTTTATCGCGTTGATGAAGAAATCAAGAGAAGGGTGACATTTAAAAAGCAAAACCTTCTCGCTGATCGTTTTGAACAGGGGTTCGATTTAATCATTTGCCGCAATGTGCTAATTTATTTCACGGAAGAAGCCAAAAATTTGTTATATGAAAAATTCAGTGCATCACTAAGAAGCGGCGGGGTTTTTTTTGTAGGAAGTACAGAGCAAATATTCACCCCTGGAAAATATCAATTTGAAACGATCGACACATTTTTTTATAAGAAAAAGTAAATACTATTTAAAAAAGGGACTGATTCTGCTCATGGGCGTTCAGTCCTTTTCGTTTGTCGAGTAATAGCAAATCCAGTAGAACTCTGATTTGAAAGAAAAACTATATCGAAAATGTTTAAGTGCTTGTAAAATAGAGTGAAAAATGATTAAATTCAAACAATATGGTTTTTACGTTTTACATATACCCACATTTCATAAAATTGTGGTATATTGATACATATACACTTTAAAGTGCTAAAAGGGGGCTGGAAGATGAGATATTTAACAGCGGGAGAATCACATGGTCCGCAACTGACTACTATCATTGAGGGATTACCGGCAGGAATGCCGATTTCGAATGAGGATATCAATCAAGAATTGGGACGCCGGCAAAAAGGGCATGGACGTGGAAGAAGGATGCAGATCGAGAAAGATCAGGCTTTTATTTCTTCAGGAATCAGACATGGCTACACACTCGGTTCACCGGTTGCTTTGGTGGTCGAGAACGATGATTGGAAACATTGGACAAAGATTATGGGAAGTGAAGGGCTTTCAGAAGAGGAAGCTGAAGAAATTAAACGTAAAATCACCCGGCCTCGCCCTGGTCATGCCGACTTGAACGGCGGGATTAAATATGGGCACCGCGATTTGAGAAATGTTCTGGAACGATCTTCAGCCCGTGAAACGACAGTAAGGGTGGCGGCAGGTTCTGTCGCAAAAAAACTATTGTCTTTATTGGGGATAGAAGTGGCATCGCATGTTTTGGAAATTGGCGGAGTGAAGGCAGAACCGCCAAAATACGAAACGATCCAGCAATTGCAACAGGTAACAGAAGAATCTTCCGTTAGATGTTTCGACAAAAACGTAGAGCAGCAGATGAAGGATGCAATTGATGAAGCGAAACAAAAAGGAGATTCCATCGGCGGAATCGTCGAAGTCATTGTAGAAGGAATGCCGGTAGGAGTGGGAAGTTATGTGCATTATGACCGTAAGCTTGATGCAAAACTAGCCGCAGCGATAATGAGCATCAATGCATTTAAAGGGGTGGAAATAGGTCTAGGATTTGAAGCGGCCCATCTATTCGGCAGTGATGTCCATGATGAAATCGCATGGGATGAAGAACAGGGTTATTACCGGAAAACCAATCGCCTTGGAGGTTTTGAAGGCGGTATGACAACTGGAATGCCAATAGTTGTACGCGGTGTGATGAAGCCGATCCCCACTTTATATAAACCTTTGAAAAGTGTTGATATTGATACGAAGGAAGTGTTTGAAGCAAGTGTCGAGCGTTCCGATAGTTGTGCGGTTCCTGCGGCAGCAGTAGTTGCTGAGGCGGTAGCGGCATGGGAACTGGCGGCTGCCATCGTTGATCAATTCCCTTCAGATCGTTATGAGCAATTAGCAGAGTACATAAGATCATATCGGGAAGAAGTAAAGGGGTTTTAAATCATGGAATCCATCCAAATAAAAACGGCTTCCAAGCAATATCCGGTTTTAATTGGCAAGAAGGCAATCAATGAATTGCCCGAATTAATAACACATGAGCTGAATCATCTAAACAAGATTCTGATCATAACTGATGAGAAAGTGGCGGCACTTCATTTGCAGACTGTGAAGGACGCCCTGATCAAGACGGGAAAACCGGTCTTGCATCATGTAGTGCCAGAAGGGGAGCATGCTAAAACATTCGATGTGTTTTATGAATGCCAAAGCTTCTGCTTAACACAACAGATTAATCGAAAGTCATTGATTATTGCCCTTGGCGGCGGTGCAGTCGGTGACTTGGCTGGATTCGTTGCAGCTACATTTATGAGAGGGATTCCATTTATACAGGTTCCGACGACTTTGCTTGCCCACGACAGTGCAGTGGGCGGCAAGGTTGCCATCAATCACCCGCTAGGGAAAAATATGATTGGGGCCTTTCATCAGCCTGAAGCGGTCATTTATGATCTGGAATTTTTAAAGACTCTGCCACTTAAAGAATTAAGGTCAGGTTTTGCAGAAGTCATTAAACATTCCTTGATAGCAGATAATGAGCTTTATCTATGGTTAAAGTCGAATATTGTTGATTTGAATGATATAACGGATGAGCAATTCCTTACCATGATTACAAAAGGGATTGGCATTAAAGCTAAAATTGTCGAAGAGGATGAGAAGGAAAACGGCATTCGTGCCTTTTTGAATTTTGGTCATACGCTTGGACATGCAGTGGAAGGTTCAATGGGATACGGAAACTTTACGCATGGGGAATCGATTTTAATCGGGATGGTATATGCTCTTAAACTAAGCAGAAAGAAAGTGGATCTTGATTTTAAACTAGATGAGTTTATTGCCTGGGTTTCTTCTTTAGGTTATCAAATAACCATTCCAACCCGACTTGAACATGAAATGCTGCTAGAATTAATGAAAACAGACAAAAAATCGGTCAATGATGCAGCTACCTTTGTCCTGCTAAACGAAGTGGGGTCACCGCTATTAATGGATATAGCCGACTCTGAGCTGATAGAGGAAATGGCGGAGATGATTTAGAGTTCAGTAGAAGGGGGACTACGTGTGATAAGAGGAATAAGGGGTGCCACTACAGTAGAAAGTGACACAGAAATGGAAGTGATTTCTGCTGTCGAAAAGTTGATGGCCGAGATCATTCAGGTCAACGAAGTTGATCCCGATATGGTAGCTTCTGTATTTTTTTCTGCTACGGAAGAGATTCGTTCTGTCTTCCCTGCCAAAGCCTTGAGGAAATTCGAAGGCTGGACTTATGTACCGGTTACATGCATGAAAGAAATACCGGTGAGCAATTCCTTGCCATTTTGCATCCGGGTCATGATCCACGTAAATACGACAAAATCTCAAAAAGAGATACAGCATGTATACCAGGCAGGGGCTACGGTATTACGGCCAGATTTGACAAAGCAGATATAAGATGATTATAAATCTATTAATATGATATACTATTCTCACACTTTCTTACTTTAAAGTGATAAAAATATAGAGGTGATTGACATGAAATGGAATGAAGCGGTCCTTTCCTTGAAGTCTTATCAACCGGGAAAATCCACTGATGAAGTGAAAAAATTATATGGGCTGGAAAAAATCACGAAATTAGCTTCAAATGAAAATCCTTTTGGCTGTTCGGAAAAGGTCAAGGAATCCGTTAGGAATTCAACCCATTCGTTTGCCATCTATCCAGATGGATATGCAACGATGCTAAGGGAAGCTGTTGCGAAACATACAGGTGTGAAAGAAACTCAGCTTATTTTTGGAAATGGATCTGATGAGAACATTCAAATCATCTCCAGGAGTCTATTGGGAGCTGGAAAGAATACGGTCATGGCAACAGGCACTTTTTCGCAGTATCGCCATAATGCCATACTAGAAGGAGCGGAAATAAGGGAAGTTCCTCATATTGACGGTGCTCATGATCTAGAAGGAATGCTTAAAGTAATAGATGATGAAACATCGGTTGTATGGCTTTGTACACCAAATAATCCAACAGGTAAATACATTTCGGAACAGGACTTATTATCGTTCATCGAAAAAGTGCCGGAAGATGTTCTTATCGTTTTGGATGAAGCTTATTGTGAATATGCAACGGCTGAGGATTACCCTAGAACGAATCAATGGATCAATAAATATAAAAATTTGATCATACTCCGGACTTTCTCGAAAATTTATGGACTTGCCAGTTTTAGGGTAGGGTACGGTTTGGCGGATGAGGATATCATCCAGAAACTAGATCCATCCCGGGAACCATTCAATGTGAACACATTTGCACAGAATATTGCTATCGTCGCTTTGGAAGATCAGGACTTCATTGAAAAATGCAAGGAAGAAAATCAAAAAGGGCTAAAGCAGTACTATGAATTTTGCAATAAGGAAAATTTGGCTTATTACGCGTCACAAGGTAATTTCATCTTTATCCATTTTAAACAGGATGCCGATGTGGTATTTCAATATTTGCTTGAGCGCGGCTTCATCGCAAGGTCGGGGAAATCTTTCGGTTTTCCTAACAGCCTGAGGGTAACGATTGGTTCTACGGAAGAAAATGAAGGAATGATCCATGCTATTAAAGCTTTTTTGAATGAAGTTGAGGCACCTTCTGATTCGCTGCTTTAACGTTTCATCAAACCTAGAGGAGCATAAAAGATGCGGGGGAGAGAAGAGTGAAGGGTAAGGTTTTTGTAATAGGTTTAGGTCTAATAGGCGGATCACTGGCCATGGCTGTACGCCATGCACATCCTGAAGCCGTGATTGTTGGTATGGACCTAAGTGAAAAGAATATTCAACTATCGATGCTATTGGGGATCATTGATGATTCTGTATCATCTTTGGAAGCGGGAGCATGTGAAGCTGATTTGATTCTACTTGCTGTGCCTGTCAATGAAACCGTGAAGATTTTAGCTCAATTGGCTGATATGGATTTGAAAAGTGATGTGCTCATATCTGATGCAGGAAGTACGAAGGATACAGTCGTTAAGGCAGCGAAACCATTGATAGATAAAGGGGTGGCCTTCATCGGGGGGCACCCTATGGCTGGTTCCCATAAGAGCGGCGCTGCGGCAGCCAAATTACATTTATTCGAACATGCATTTTATTTGCTTACTCCCGGGGAAACCATCAAAGAAGAAAAAGTTGAGCAGCTGAAAGGGTGGCTGCAGGGGACAAGAGCTAACTTTCTTATTGTTAGTCCTGCCACACACGATAAGCTGACTGGGGTCATTAGTCATTTTCCGCATATTGTCGCATCAGGGCTCGTTAAGCAGGCAGAAAATTACAGTAAGGAAAACAAGTTGATTTCAAGGCTCGCAGCAGGTGGATTCCGGGATATTACCAGAATCGCCTCAAGCAGTCCGGAAATGTGGCGTGACATTTTGTTACATAACCGGGATGTGCTGCTTGAATTAATGAATGATTGGCTGAATGAAATGGAGCATATAAAAGGTCTGGTTGCGAATGAAGAAAGTGAAGAAATCCTTCGATTCTTTACCGATGCCAAGATTTTCAGGGATGATTTGCCGACACATGCGAAAGGCGCCATACCAGCGTTTTATGATTTATATATCGATATACCGGATTATGCCGGAATAATTTCTGAGATTACCGGATATTTGGCACAAGAAGGTATCAGCATTACAAACATAAGGATCATTGAAACCAGGGAAGAGATATACGGTGTGCTGGTCATCAGTTTCCAAACGGATGTTGATCGCATAAAAGCTGCGGAGTGTATTTCAAGACATACAGATTATGAAACGATCCTGGCATAATAATATAGGGAAGGATGGTTTTATGAATACTAAAAAATTACAAACAAAAATCCAAACATTGCGTGGTTCGATTGCCATACCTGGAGATAAGTCGATCTCCCATCGTTCGATAATGTTTGGAGCCCTTGCCGAAGGGGAAACGACAGTAACTAATTTTCTGCCAGGAGCTGATTGTTTAAGTACGATTTCCTGTTTTAAGCAGCTTGGAGTCCATATTGAACAAGATGGCCAGCACGTTAAAATTGAAGGCAAAGGTTTTAATGGATTAAAGGAACCTGAATCAGTACTGGATGTCGGAAATTCTGGTACCACGATCAGGTTAATGATGGGCATATTGGCAGGACAGGATTTTTCAGCCGTTTTGGCAGGTGACGAATCGATAGCCAAACGTCCAATGACCCGGGTAGTCAACCCTCTACGTCAGATGGGAGCAACCATTGATGGCCGAAAAGGAGCCGAATATACCCCCCTCGCCATAAGAGGAGGCAAATTACAAGGGTTTCGCTACGAATTGCCTGTAGCGAGTGCACAGGTGAAATCTGCGATAATCTTGGCCGGTTTACAGGCAGAAGGTGAAACGATCATTATCGAACCGGAAGAGACCCGTGATCATACAGAACGAATGATCCAGGAGTTTGGCGGTAAAATCGAAAAGGACGGCCATACGATTAAAGTAAGCGGAAATCAAGTCTTCAAAGGGACGGCCATCCATGTGCCGGGTGATATTTCTTCGGCAGCTTTCTTCATGGTGGCTGCAGCGATTACGGAAAATAGTGAAGTGGTATTAAAGAATGTGGGCCTTAATTCGACAAGGACTGGAATCATCGAAGTCATGAAATCGATGGGGGCTGATATCACGATAGAGAAGAAGACGAGCGAGGGAGAACCTGCAGGTGACATCACGGTCAGAAGCTCCCGATTAAAAGGAACGACCATCAGCGGTGATTTAATTCCCCGTCTCATCGATGAAATACCGGTAATTGCACTTCTGGCGACACAGGCAGAAGGGATAACGACGATCAAGGATGCAGCAGAATTAAAAGTGAAAGAGACGAATCGAATTGATACTGTTGCAAATGAGCTTTCCATTCTGGGGGCAGATATAACCCCGACAGCAGACGGATTGATCATCAAAGGCCGTAAAGCCCTGAATGGAGGTATGGTTACAAGCCATGGGGATCATCGTATCGGGATGATGCTTGCTGTAGCGGCTTTGATAACGGATGGGGAAGTGGAACTTGCCGACCCTGATGCCATCGATGTATCATATCCACAATTTTTTGGGCATTTGACGCAATTGATAAAGTAAATTTAAAAAAAGTTTACATACCTTATTTGGTCTGTAAACTTTTTTTAAATGCTTAAAAGTGTTGAAAGCGCTAACATCAGGGGTGTTTTGTACCTGAATTGATCATGAAAATAATGAAAAAGGGGTTCAAGATCAAAAAGGAGATTTACCGTAGCATGGAGAATTAACTAGTAACCTTTTTTTAATGAGAATGGGAGGGGACTTCATCGATGGAATACAAGGCTGCAGTATGGTAAACTAATGAATACTGTTTACTATGCATCTCGCGATTACAAGGTATTTTGTTCTTAATGGCAGAGTATGTTACATTATGGCGTGAGTGTGTATGACTAGGGACCAAGTCTATCATGCAAAAGGAAGGATTCAACAATGAACACAGTGGAACAAGTTATACAGCATTTAAAAAAAGGGGAATTAACAGAAGCTCTTAAACATATAAATCGAATTAAATCATCAGAGTCAGCAGAGGACATTTTATTGCTGGCCGAAGAAATGCTCCAGCTTGGCTTTGCGGAAGAGGCAAAGGATCTTTTTGAACATCTGCTGCAACTCTATCCCGATGAAGGAGAATTGATTGTTTCGTTGGCGGAAATCCTAATTGATATGGACCAGGAAGATGAAGCGATGCTGATGCTTGAAAAAGTAAGTGCAGATGATGAAGTGTATCCAAGTGCTTTGCTTTTGGAAGCGGACCTTTATCAATTGCAGGGGATGGATGAGGTCAGCGAACGGAAATTACTGCAGGCTAAGGAAATGCTTCCAGATGAGATCATCATTGATTTTGCACTAGCTGAACTGTTCTTTCATCAAGGCAGGGATCAGGAAGCCATTGCAAATTACATAAAGGTTTTGGAACAGGAACAAGAAATCGCTGGTGTTAATGTCAATCAGAGGCTTGCTGAAGCATTAAGCAGCTCGGGCAAGTTCGAGGAGGCCCTTCCGCACTTTGAGAAGGCCTTGAAGGACGGACTTGAAATCAATACTCTATTTGAATATGCATTTACTGCTTTTCAGGCAGGTCTTTATGAGACAGCCGTACGAAAGTTTATTGAACTGAAAGAATTAGATCATGAATATCATTCACTATATTTGTACCTGGCAAAGAGTTATGAACATCTTGAAGATCTCGAAAATGCCTTGAAAACGGTCAAAGAAGGAATCAATGCTGATGAATTCAATAAGGAACTTTACTTCTTCGGTGGTAAAATAGCCTTGAAAAGCGGGCTTGACGAAGAGGCTGAAAATCTATTTAAAGAAGCACTTGCCATTGATCCGGGATATCTGGAAGCTGCACTCACCCTTTTGAAATTGTATATGCACCAAGAAAGGTATGAAGATGTATTGGAGTGTATAGGTGAAGTAAGGCGATATGGAGAGGATGATCCTCAGTTTGATTGGATTGCTGCTGTATCTTATCAGCATACCGAACAATTTAAAGAGTCATTAACCAGCTATCATAAAGCATATAATTCATTCAAGAGCAATCAAGATTTCCTTGAAGATTATGGTTTCTTTTTAATTGAAGAAGGAGACAGAGCCACATCTAGAGAAGTATTTAATAAGCTGCTTGAGATGAATCCGGCGAATGATGAGTATGCAATGATCTTGGAGCGGCTAGGTGAAAGCACAGAGGAAATGTAGATAAGTGAAATAAAACTAAATCAAGACAGAGGAGGGAATTCATGGTGGCTGCCCCTGTTTCTGTGAATGAGAAGAAGGATTTTATTCGGTGGTTCTTAAATCATTATCAACTGAAACGAAGAGAATGCGTGTGGATATTGAATTACTTAATGAGTCATGATCAACTGATGAAAAAGGTTCATTTTGTAGAAAATGCACAATATTGCCCACGTGGACTGATCATGTCGACACATTGTGTGGATGAGGTCCCTTTCAGGTTCTATAAGTCCAATATCATGACGACCGATGCAGAGAAATCTTTTCATGATATCCGTTTAAATCGGGACGAAGACATTTATATTCAGCTTAATTTTAAATCGTCTTACTCTTCCTATCAATATGCAGCGGTACTCGAGCATAATCCCTTCATGCCGAAATCGACGGCATCGAATGAAAAAGATCAGCTGCTAGCTGAACAATTTTTAGAAAGAAGCATGTTGTATTTTCAAAGGGACCGTCTTCTTAAGGAAATCGATGAAGCACTTGATAAGCATGATGAACAAGCATTTAAGGATTTAACCGAACAATTGAATCAATTGAAAGTACTTGGATGAAATAAATTGACCTTTCCTTAAACAGGAAAGGTTTTTATTTTTTATAAAACATTGATAAAATCCACATTTTTGTAAAGACTATGGGTATATGGTAAAGATGTTATAAAAATAATGGTAAAATGATAAGGAGTTGATTCAAAAATCGGGAGTGAAGAAAAAACATGAAATGGACAGCAAAAGATCTTGACATGTATATGCAATCAAAAGAGTATGTGGATACCGTTTTGATTCCTTTGGTTCCCCTATCTTTTAAAGGGCAAATGAAGCAAACGGGCTCAATGAATGAATTTCTTACCATTTTAAGCTTGGAAATTGAAAAGCAGATGAAAGGTAGAATTCTTTTATTGCCGACATTTCATTATTTAAGCGATGAAATGGATAAGGTTGAACGGTTAAAGCGTTGGGCCAATGAAGTGAAAGAAAATAATTTCGAGCATGTTTTCTTTCTTACATCGGATTTCGAGTGGAAAAAAGAAGAGCGGGAATTAGAAAATAATTTAGTATGGATTCCTGCCATTCCCTTGGAGGGGCTTGAAATTGAACAAGCAAGGGAAATGATTAACCAGCAAGTTATCCAAATCCTTGATATTTTCTCTTATAATTGGAAAAATGAAAAAAAGTAGGATTTTTCGCATTATTTGACACATAGTTGCCACCTTTTGGGTTTTACAAATATTGACCTTGGTAAATTATTGAGATATCATGGAAATGTCCTAGTTTTATAGTGTCGCTATTTATTGGTCCTTTGGGCTCTCAGTATAGTAATAGAGGGGGGGAAAACGCATGAGCAAGCATAATGTTTCACGACGTCAATTCCTTAATTACACACTTACTGGCGTTGGTGGATTTATGGCGGCCGGTATGTTGATGCCTATGGTTAGGTTTGCAATTGATCCTGTATTATCAGCTGATAAAGGCGGGGATTACGTTGCAACTAAGCAAAAGGTAGGTGAACTCACTACCGAACCAACCCGTGTCGACTTTAGTTTTAAACAGGTCGATGGGTGGTATGAGTCTGAAGAAACAAATACAGCTTGGGTTTACAAAACGGATGATGGTAAGATCGTTGCTTTATCTCCAATCTGTAAACATTTAGGCTGTACGGTAGGGTGGAATACGGATAAGACTAATCCGAATCAATTTTTCTGTCCTTGCCATTACGGCAGGTATACGAAAGATGGGGTGAATGTGAAAGGGACACCGCCAGTTTCACCATTGGATGTCTTTGACACGAAAGAAAAAGATGGAATACTTTATTTGGGTCAACTAAAACCGCACGGGGAGGCGTAAACATTGCTAACAAAGTTATATGACTGGGTGGACGAGCGTTTAGATATTACGCCGTTATGGCGGGATATTGCTGACCATGAGGTTCCTGAACATGTTAACCCCGCACATCATTTTTCTGCATTCGTATATTGTTTTGGTGGGTTAACTTTCTTTATTACGGTCATCCAAATCTTGTCAGGCATGTTCTTGACGATGTACTATGTCCCGGACATTAAAAACGCTTGGGAATCTGTTTATTATTTGCAAAATGAAGTTGCCTTCGGTCAAATTGTCCGTGGTATGCATCACTGGGGAGCAAGTCTAGTTATCGTTATGATGTTTTTACATACTCTTCGTGTCTTCTTCCAGGGAGCTTACAAAAAACCGCGTGAATTGAACTGGATGGTCGGCGTATTGATTTTCTTCATCATGCTGGCATTAGGCTTGACTGGTTATTTATTGCCATGGGATATGAAAGCGCTATTCGCAACGAAAGTTACGTTGACAATTGTCGAATCGGTACCGTTGATGGGACCGGCACTCAAGACATTGATAGCAGGAGATCCAACCATCGTTGGAGCACAGACATTGACACGATTCTTTGCAATTCATGTATTCTTCCTGCCAGCAGCATTATTTGCTTTACTAGCGGCTCATTTCCTGATGATCCGAAAACAAGGTATTTCAGGTCCGCTATAAAAGAATGGTGAACCAAAAACCAAAAAAACCTTTTCATAAAGGAGGGGAATTGTTCAATGCATCGTGGGAAAGGTATGAAATTCGTAGGTGACTCGCGTATCTCCGCGGACCGTAAACCGAATATTCCGAAAGATTATTCAGAATATCCTGGGAAAACTGAAGCATTTTGGCCTAATTTCCTTTTAAAAGAATGGATGGTAGGAGCTGTATTTCTTGTAGGCTACCTTTGCCTGACAATCGCACATCCGTCACCATTGGAAAGGATAGCAGATCCAACAGATACAGGGTATATTCCGCTGCCGGACTGGTATTTCCTATTCCTTTACCAATTACTTAAGTATACCTATGCTTCAGGTCCTTATAATGCTATCGGGTCCATGGTAATACCCGGCTTGGCTTTCGGAGCGTTGCTCTTGGCACCTTTTCTAGATCGTGGTCCAGAGCGGAGCCCGGCGAAACGTCCTTTTGCTGTAGGCTTCATGCTATTGGCAATGGCCGGCGTTTTCTATCTAACATGGGAGTCCGCAGCCCATCACGATTGGGAAGCTTCCAAGAAGCAAGGAGCCATCGTGGAAGGTGCAGACATTGATAAAGAGAGCGATGGGTATAAACTGATGGATTCTAATGGCTGTATTAGCTGTCACGGAGCAGAATTAACTGGTGGAGCAGGAGCGCCAAGCTTAATTGACACTGGATTGAAGCCAGAAGAAATTTCTAAAATCGCAGTCAAAGGCCAGGGTGCCATGCCAGCTGGCATGTTCAAAGGTACAGATGAAGAACTGAAAACATTAGCTGAATTTGTATCTGGTTTATCGACAAAGTAATATAGCCATAAACTTCAATTTCTTTCATAGGCTGCAAATAAAGCTGACGACTACGGTTGTCGGCTTTTTTATTGGTAAATTGAAGCGTATATGAGAGGAATTTGAAATGAATACTTGGTTTTCTGGTTGATGGCCTGTAAAATGAATATACTTGAGAATGTAAGTGAGGGTAAAAGAATGAATGTTATTTACAGTTTGCTTGCAAACCGGCAAATGCTCGCTTTGTTATTATTAATAAATATATTCGGTACTGCCTATGGATATTATTGGTATGGTAGTCAATTGGAAAACACTCCGGCGATTTTTTTGGCATTTGTTCCGGACAGCCCGACAGCTAGCCTGTTTTTTGTATTTGTTTTATTGGGGTTCCTGTTAAGAAGGAATTTCGGACTTATGGAAGCGTTGGCGATCATAACACTATTCAAATATGGAATATGGGCGGTTGCAATGAATTTGATGACCTTCGTGACAACCGGTTCATTGCCATGGGAAGGTTATATGTTAATGGCTTCTCATTTGGGGATGGCGATACAAGGGGTATTATATGCACCATTTTATCGAATAAAACCTTGGCATTTGATAGTGGCAGGGATTTGGACCATACATAATGACATAATCGATTATGTTTTCGAAATGATGCCAATTTATCGTGATTTATTGGTATTTATGAATTCGATAGGTTATTTCACTTTTTGGCTCAGTATACTATCCATTTTTGTCGGCTGGTACTTTGGATATAGAAAAAAGCGGACCACCCTATCCTTCATCCATTAAAAAGTTAACTTTAAATACAGCTTTGTAAAAGCAGGGTTAACTTTTTTATGATGAACGAGGTCTACTCATGTTTTTTCTTTCATATCGTTTTAGTAGAGATATGAGGAGGGACGAGTAGCATGTTGAAAAAATTCATATTAACCATTGCTGTTTTATTTGTCGTCTTACATTTCCCTGTCTATGCAGAATCCTCTTCAAGTTTGGAGCAATTAGATAACATTTCCGATAGAGCCTTGGAAATGACCAAGTTGAAGCGATATGGAGATTCGGAAAAGATGCTGACGTTTTTTTCTGACCGGTTTTTAAAAGAGACAGCGAAAGAGCAGATCCTTGACATGGACGAACTTCGAATTATCACTGTAGCTCATAATGAGGCGTTGATGACAATAAAGGATATGAACAAGGGAGATTCCGAAAAGGTTAATTCTGTTACAAAGTTCCGGCTTGTTGTTGATGCGGTCAAGTCCACCCATCAGCCTCTTTGGACAGAGATGGAGGATCAAATGATGAATTCTTTCCAGCAGACAAAGAATGCCGCGATCAATCAAGACACAATTACCTTCAATAGCCAATTGAACTTATTCCTATCACAATATGAAATGATATATCCAAGCTTGAAAGTTGACCTTTCTAAAGAAACGATGCAGCAACTGGACACGAGGATTCAATACATCAACCAATACCGTCCGGAGGTAATCAGTGATGGAGAAAGTCAGAAGGAACTGGATGCGTTGCAAAACGAACTAACTTCCATTTTTGATGATATGGGTGAAGATGATGCAGATCCTTCCCTTTGGTGGGTCATCATATCGACAGGCTCAATCATTATCATGACGCTTTCTTATGTAGGCTGGAGAAAATATAAAGGTGATAGGGAAAAACCAAGGAAAGAACATAATGATTAAATAGACAGGGGAAGAGAACACTATATTTGACACGGTTGCCTTCAATCCATAGAATTAAGAGTAATAATAGTTATAGGAGGATACCATGTATTTCATTTATTTGGCGATTATCATTTTAATCCCGATTTATGCACAAATGAAAGTGAAAAGCACATATAAAAAATATTCAAAGGTATCGGCCTCTTCCGGTATGAGCGGTGCTGAGACGGCGCGGGCCATTTTAGATCAAAATGGACTGTTCAATGTCAGGGTCGAAGAGACACCTGGAATGCTTTCGGACCATTATGACCCAAGGGATAAAACGGTGCGTTTATCATCGGATAACTATCACGGCCATTCAGTTGCCGGTGTAGCGGTAGCAGCCCATGAAGTTGGACATGCGATTCAAGATAAAGAAGCCTATGCATTCTTGCGTTTCCGTCATGCATTAGTACCGGTAGCTAATTTTGGCTCTAACATATCTTGGATTTTGATTTTAATCGGGATGTTAGCTTCAATTCCTGGGTTGCTATTGGCGGGTATCGTATTTATGGCAGCCGCTGTATTGTTCCAAGTGATTACCCTGCCGGTTGAATTCAATGCCTCTTCTAGGGCGATGGATCAACTCGTTTCCGCCGGGGTCATCCGCAACGATGAAGAACGGGAAACGAAAAAAGTATTAAGTGCCGCTGCGATGACTTATGTTGCTGCCGCTCTTGTAGCCGTACTGGAATTAGTTCGTCTTCTGCTTATGTATACAGGAATGAGGGAAGAAGATTAATGAGAAAAGGACACCATCTTGGGATGGGGTCCTTTTTTCATTTTTAAGAGTATTTGCTGCACATTGCTAATAAAATTCAGTTGGACAGGGAAACATTCATAAGGGTTGCATTCAATCGGTATGTACAGTCAATGGATCACCTTTCAATGGGATTCTTGTTCTCATCAAGGGTAAAGCCCTCACCCAATACGTCATGAACTTCACTGACTGATACAAACGCATGAGGGTCCACAGAAGTTATGGCATTTTTTAAGCGGACTAACTCATTTTTCCCAACAACACAATAGAGGACTTCCCGGTCATTGCGTGTAAAGGACCCATAGCCCCTTAATACAGTTACGCCCCGCTCCATATCATTCATGATTTTTTCGGCAATTTCCTTGTTTTTATCACTAATGATCATTGCACCTCTAGCAGCATAGGCTCCTTCTTGCATAAAGTCGATTACTCGGGCACCTATAAAAACGGCAACGAGGGTATACATCGCTTGCCGGTAATCCAGGTATGTAAGGATGGACAGGCCAATGACGACGGCATCAAAGATGAACATGGTCCGACCCATGCCAATCCCTAAGTAACGATGAGCAAAACGGGCAATGATATCCACTCCGCCTGTTGTACCGCCGTAACGAAAAATGATGCCCAGCCCGACACCAACCGAGACCCCGGCAAACAATGCCACAAGCATCAAATCATTACCGAGATTGATTTCAAATTCGTATCTCTCGAAAACCCAAAGCCAAACGGAGAGGCCAACCGTTCCGATAATCGTATAAAAGAAAGATGTGCGCCCTAAATATTTCCACCCAATTAAAAATAAGGGAATATTCAAAATCAAATTAGAATAAGAAGGATTTATCCCGATAAGTTGATATATAATCAAGGTGAGGCCAGTGAATCCGCCCTCGGCCAAGTTGTTCTGCATGTTAAAATGCACAAGGCCAAAAGCGAATATTCCAGCCCCAAAAAGGATAAATATGATGTTTTTCAATTTTAAGCCCAAAAGCATGTCCCATACCTCCAAAGGTTTGCATAGCATTAATTTACTTATTATAACTAATTAACCAATTATGGGCAATTTTGATTCCAAACGTATCTGTTGTCATCTGTTTCACTTTTAGCTAACATGGAGAAGGTATGATGTTTGAAAACGAAAATCAAGAATGGGTGACTCATATGGAAAAGCAAAAGACGATCCAACAAATGCAAGCGGAAGTCGACCGATACATAGGACAATTTAAAGAAGGATATTTCAGCCCTCTGGCCATGCTCGCCCGCATGTTCTGAAGAACTTGGGGAATTGGCTAGGGAAGTCAATCATTACCATGGTGAAAAACCAAAGAAGGCGACAGAGGAAGAGAATACCATTGAAGCGGAATTGGGGGACATGCTTTTTGTGTTGATTTGTTTTGCCAATTCTTTAGGGATTGATCTTCAAAACTCGCATGATTTGGTCATGGAAAAATTCACAACCCGCGATAAAGATAGATGGACAAGAAAAGAAGAGGAAATGGAGGAGGAAGGTAAAGATGAGTAAAGTGAAAGTGATTGTAGCAGGTCCACGGGGCAGAATGGGAAATGAAGCGGTGAAGCTTGTACATAGGACAGAAGGGTTTGAATTGGCAGCTGTCATAGATCGCAAGCATAACGGGGAAAGCCTTTCCGCAATAGAAGGTTTTCACGGGATTGAAGCACCGGTTTTTTCTGATATAAATGAATGCTTTTCTTCTGTAGAGGCAGACGTATTGATCGATTTGACCACACCGGAAGTGGGCATGTTCCATACCGAAACGGCACTTAATCATGGCATCCGCCCTGTAGTGGGAACGACTGGTTTTACAAAAGAAGATTTAGCAAAGCTGGATTCATTGACAAAAGAAAAAGGCATTGGTTGCATCATCGCGCCAAACTTTGCAATTGGCGCCATTTTGATGATGAAGTTTTCCCAAATGGCCGCAAAGTATTTCCCGGATGTGGAAATCATAGAAATGCACCATGATCAAAAACTGGATGCACCTTCTGGAACTGCTTCCAAAACGGCAGACATGATTGCAGCGGTACGTGAAACAAAACAACAGGGGCACCCTAATGAAAAAGAAACCATCCAGGGGGCAAGAGGTGCAAATGTAGATGGCATGCATATCCACAGTGTCCGTTTACCGGGACTCGTTGCCCATCAACAGGTGCTTTTCGGAAGTGATGGAGAGCTATTGACGGTTAGGCATGATTCCTTTAATCGAGCTTCCTTCATGTCAGGAGTCAAACTTGCTGTCGATACGGTCATGAAATTGGATGTTCTTGTATACGGCTTGGAAAATATTATTGAATAGGGATCAGGAGGATTTACGATGAAAATTGCCTTAATTGCCCATGATATGAAAAAGGAAGATATCATTCAATTTGTGACAGCCTATAAAGATGTATTTGAGCAGCATGAATTATTTGCAACAGGTACGACTGGGAAACGAATCAAGGAAGAAGTATCACTGCCTGTCCATCGTTTTCATTCAGGACCTCTTGGCGGAGATCAGGAAATAGGTGCAATGATTGCACGCGGGGAAATGGACATGGTCCTATTTTTCCGCGATCCTTTGACATCACAGCCGCATGAACCTGATGTATCTGCGCTTATCCGCCTATCAGATGTATATGAAATTCCCTTGGCAACAAATATGGGCACTGCAGAAGTGCTCATACAAGGTTTGAAACATGGGTATATGGACTGGTTAAAACTACGGCAAAAACAAGGTGAGATAAATGATAAACAAAAGTAATATAGATATCCTGGCTTTCGGGGCACATGCTGATGATGTTGAAATCGGTATGGGTGGCACAATCGCTAAATATGTGCAACAAGGCAGGAAAATTGTCATTTGTGATTTGACAAAAGCTGAAATGTCGTCCAATGGAACCGTTCCACTGCGGCAAGAGGAAGCCGATAAGGCTGCTGAAATCCTTGGGGTGAAGAGGATTTCCCTTGATCTGCCCGACAGGGGACTATACATGAAGGCGGAATACATAAACCAAATCATCACGGTCATTCGCCAATATAAACCTGCACTTGTATTTGCACCATTTTTGGAAGATCGCCATCCCGATCATGGTAACTGTGCCAAATTAGTCGAGGAAGCAGTTTTTTCGGCAGGAGTAAGAAAGTATATGGAAGAAGAAGGTCTGGGTTCCCATCGTATCCAAAATATGCACTATTATATGATCAATGGGTTTCACAAACCGGACTTCGTCGTGGATATCACGTCTACAATATCGAAAAAGCTGGATAGCCTTAGGGCATATGGGAGCCAATTCGAAAAAAGTCAGGTATCTGTAGAAACACCGTTAGTTAATGGCTATATCGAGACTGTAGAGGCACGGGAGCGGATGTTTGGCAAAGAAGTGGGTGTCGCCTTTGCGGAGGGATTCATGACAAAAAAACCGTTACTGATCGATGCCGACTTGTTAGGAGAATAATAATCTTATGAAATTAAAAATTGGAATTACCTGTTACCCGACAGTTGGGGGTTCTGGTGTCGTAGCAACTGAATTAGGTAAGATGCTTGCAGAAAAAGGACATGAAATACATTTCATTTCTTCAAGCATCCCTTTTCGCTTAAATAAGATGTACTGTAATATTTTTTATCACCAGGTTGAAGTGAACTCATATTCAGTCTTTCAATATCCGCCATATGACTTGGCGCTTGCGAGCAAGATGGCGGATGTCGTAAAACGGGAAAAATTAGATATCCTTCACGTTCACTATGCAATTCCACATGCTGTTTGTGCGATCCTTGCAAAGCAGATGTCAGGTAATGAAGTAAAGATCGTAACGACACTGCATGGTACGGATATCACCGTTTTGGGCCAGGATCCCTCATTGACCAATTTGATTAAATTCGGCATAGAGCAATCAGATGTCGTTACAGGAGTATCTAATTCCCTTGTTCAGCAAACGCACGAATTAATCGCGCCGGATAAGGAAATCAAAACCGTTTATAATTTCATTGATGAAAGAGAGTACCATAAATCCGATTCAGATTACCTTAAGGATGAATACGGAATCAGGGAAGATGAAAAAGTGATCATACATGTTTCGAATTTCCGTTCGGTCAAGCGAGTGAAAGATGTCATCCAGGCGTTTTATTTAACTCAAAAGAAAATGCCTGCAAAGCTACTGCTCGTAGGAGATGGGCCGGAGGTGACAACCGTATTGAAATTGGCTAAAGATCTTGGAATCGATGATGCGGTCTTGTTCCTTGGTAAGCAGGATAACCTTGCGGAATTATATTCAATCAGTGATTTGATATTCCTGTTATCGGAAAAAGAGAGTTTCGGACTTGTGCTGCTCGAGGCGATGGCATGTGGAGTTCCTTGTATCGGGACGAATATCGGGGGAATACCTGAAGTCATCGTTGATGGGGAGACTGGTTATATTTGTGAATTGGGAGATGTCAAAATGGTTGCTGAAAAAGCGGTTGGACTTTTAAGCGACCCGAGTTTACATAAACGCTTTTCTGAAGCTGCGCTGGAAAGGGCCAATACTGATTTCCATAGTGATACGATTATGTCAGAGTATGAAGCCATCTACATTCAAGCACTTGAAGGTAAATCCATGGAATAGGGAGGAGACGCTGATGGATCGGTTATTCTTGAAATCAGTACCCATTCTGGAATTGATTGAAGAAGCAGGATATGAGGCTTATTTCGTTGGCGGCTCTGTAAGGGATTATATCCTTGGCAGGACAATAAACGATGTGGACATCGCTACTTCCGCAACACCCCAGGAAATCAAAAGGATTTTTCCTAATACGGCTGATATCGGAATCGACCACGGTACAGTGCTTGTCATTACGGATATGGGTACATACGAAATTACGACGTATAGAACGGAAAGCGGGTATTCGGACTTTCGGAGGCCCGATGCCGTAAAGTTTGTCCGTTCTTTGACCGAAGATTTGCAAAGAAGAGATTTTACCATGAATGCAATAGCAATGGATAAGACCGGAAAGGTCATCGATCCATTTAATGGTAAGCGCGATTTGGCACAAAAAAGGATTATCACAGTTGGTAACCCGCATGAAAGGTTTCATGAAGATGCATTGAGAATGATGCGTGCTTTAAGGTTCGTCAGTCAACTTGATTTTGAACTGGATCAAGAAACCTTTGATTCCCTTAAAGAGAACGCCCAGAACATCAGTGAAATCGCTGTCGAAAGAATCCTGGTTGAATTTGAGAAACTAGCGGCCGGCTCCAATAAGATAAAGGCTTTCTCACTATTGCTGGAAAGCGGATTATATCAATACCTGCCTCTATTCTCAAGTAAAAAAGATCATCTGATGGACTTACTGAACCTGCCGCTTCATCAACTGAATGCGGCAGAAATATGGTCTATCATCATGATTCACACAAAGGATCAAGAAATCGAAGAGGCTTTGAGGGCATGGAAGCTGCCATTGAAAACGATAAGAAACGTTCAACGTACGATAAAGCTGGTGAAGAGTAAGAAACAATCAGCCATCGATGTATTTCAGGCAGGTCATGGCATAACGGTACAAGCTGCTAAAGTCAGAGCTGCACTGAATGCCGGGAATGTATCGGATGCTGAAGAGAATGCACACCAACGCTACAATGGACTTATTATAAAACAAATGTCGGATCTTGCCGTCACGGGGACGGATCTATTGATTTGGCATCAAGAAAAGCCAGGTCCATGGGTCAAGGAATACTTGGAAAAAATATTGAAAGCTGTCTTGAATGAAGAATTAAGAAATGATAAAGAAGAAATTAAGAGGTGGCTGGTGAAATGCAATCTGAGTTAAGAACAAAGCTGATGGAAGCCCTCTCAAAAGCGGATGGTGCGTTTATATCCGGTCAGGAAATTGCTGAATACATTGGCTGTTCGCGCACAGCGGTCTGGAAGCATATAGAAGACCTGCGCAGTGAAGGATATAATGTCGAAGCTGTTAGGAAAAAAGGCTACCGGATCATATCGGCGCCGGAAAAAGTGTCCGAGAGCGAAATACAACTTGGCTTGGAAACAAAAACGATCGGCAAGATGATCCATTATCAGGAAACTGTTGAATCCACTCAAAAAATTGCGCATCAACTAGCAAATGAAGGCGTTCAGGAGGGAACCCTCGTCGTTGCCGAGGAGCAGTTATCCGGCAAAGGAAGGCTAATGAGATCTTGGCATTCCCCAAAATTCAGCGGGATATGGATGAGTCTGATCCTAAGACCGAAAATTCCGATTCATGAGGCGCCACAACTTACATTATTGGCCGCGGTCGCTGTAGCTCAGGCTATAGAGGATACCACTGATTTGAAGCCGCAGATAAAGTGGCCGAATGATATTTTGGTGAATCGCAAGAAAGTGGTGGGCATCCTGACGGAGATGCAGGCGGAGTCAGATAGAATCCATTCTGTCATTATCGGAATTGGAATGAATATCAATCAGCAATTGGAGGATTTTCCTGAAGAACTGCAGGAAAAAGCGTCCTCCCTACTCATAGAAAGTGGAGGGACGATTTCAAGGTCCAAGGTCATTCAACGAGCATTATTTCGTCTTGAAAATCTGTACGAACTCTATTTAGATCAAGGGTTCATGCCTATAAAGGATTTATGGGAGAGTTATGCGATCAGTCTTGGACAGGTAATCAAAGCCAGTACCGTTAATGACATGATTGTCGGAAAAGCATTGGGCATAACGGATTCAGGCGTTTTACTTCTCGAAGACGGAAAAGGTACCGTACATTCCATATATTCTGCTGATATTGAAATTCAGTAGATTTTTGTCAAATTCGTGAAAATTAAATAGAAAATTTCAAATTTGCTTGATATAATGCAAGTGGGCAGTATCTCATGTGAACTGCACCCCCATAAATACCAAATTATTTGAAAATCTGCCTTGATCCAGAGAACTGGACTGGGACGGAGGGATGAAACTTCTGATGAAACAAAGGGATTGACTAAAAAGCTAAGTGCTGTTTATTGATCGAATTGTGGCTTTTCATGCCATTTTTCGTAGCGAAACAGATACTTTTTTAGTCAGTCCTTTTTTTGCGCATGAATGTATAGACACCAGTTTTCGCTGATGTTTTCATCTCCTCCATTAAAAGGAGGAAACGTAATGAAATTGTCCGGAGATTTTTTGAAGATGAAACAAAATCAAGAGAAGATTGTCATGCTCACGGCTTATGATTACCCGTCAGCAAAGTTAGCCGAACAATCAGGTGTAGACATGATTTTAGTCGGTGATTCTTTAGGAATGGTCGTATTGGGGTATGACTCAACGATTCCAGTTACGGTGAATGACATGATCCATCATACAAAGGCAGTAAAACGCGGGGCACCGAATACATTTGTCGTGACGGATATGCCCTTTATGAGCTATCACCTATCTATGGATGAAACACTGAAGAATGCAGCCCGGATCATGCAGGAAGGTCATGCGGACGCCGTGAAGCTCGAGGGAGCGGATGATGTTGTTGAAAAAATATCAGCATTGACAAAGGCAGGCATCCCGGTTGTAGCCCATCTTGGCTTGACTCCTCAATCCGTCGGCGTTCTGGGCGGATATAAAGTGCAAGGAAAAGATGCAGAAAGTGCAGCACAACTCTTGGAAGATGCGAGAAAGTGTGAAGCGGCAGGGGCGATGCTAGTAGTTTTTGAATGTGTTCCATATCAAGTGGGGGAACTCGTCACACGGAACCTCGAAATTCCAACCATTGGAATTGGAGCAGGTGCAGAAACGGATGGTCAAGTCCTCGTTTACCATGATGTAATCAAGTATGGGGTAGACCGGCTAGCGAAATTCGTAAAAGTTTATGGAGATGCAAATGAACTGATTGGCCAATCGATTACAAGCTTTGTGAATGAAGTGAAATCTAAAGATTTTCCGTCGGAAGAACATACATTCACGATGAAGGAAGAGCAGCTTTCTGAACTTTACGGAGGAAAAAGATGAAAACTTTTACATCAGCAGCTGATTTGCAATTGGCACTTAGAGAGGAAAAAAACAATCACAAAAGCATTGGCTATGTAGCGACAATGGGGTTTTTGCATGAGGGGCATGCAACCCTTTTGGAAAAGGCCCGCAAAGAAAATGATATTGTGGTATTGAGTATTTTTGTAAATCCGATGCAGTTTGGACCGAATGAGGATTTTGAAACATATCCGCGGGATTTGGAACGGGATGAAAATGTCGCAGCCAATGGCGGAGTGGATTATCTCTTCTATCCAACAGTCCATGAAATGTACGGTGAAGAACCATCTGTGAAAGTTGTTGTCCAAAGCAGGACGGATGTTTTATGCGGGAGACAAAGGCCTGGACACTTTGATGGTGTAGCGACAGTCTTAACGAAATTCTTCAATATCATCCTTCCCGATAGAGCTTACTTTGGTAAGAAGGATGCCCAGCAAGTCGCCGTGATAGATGGACTGATCAAAGACTTCAATTTCCCTATCCAGCTTGTTGCTGTAGATACCGTACGCGAGGAAGATGGGTTAGCGAAGAGTTCGCGAAATGTGAACCTATCAGATCAAGAACGCATGGAGGCTAAAGAGCTGTACCAAAGTTTATTGAAGGCCAAAGAGGCGGTTGAATCAGGTGAAAGAAATGCAGCTACCGTCACGGCTCTAATTAGTGAACATATTACTGCCCAAACAAGTGGCGTGATTGACTATATTGAAGTCTATCAATACCCGGAACTTAAACCACTTGAATCACTGGCAGGAAACATCATCATTGCAATGGCTGTAAAGTTCAAGCATGCAAGACTAATTGATAATATCACCTTATATATAGAATAAATCATAAGATCAGGGGGAATTGAGATGTTTCGAACGATGATGAATGGAAAAATCCACCGTGCACGGGTAACTGAAGCTAATTTGAATTATGTAGGCAGCATTACGATTGATGAAGATATAATAGATGCGGTAGGGATTTTGCCTAATGAGAAAGTCGCCATCGTGAATAATAATAATGGTGCAAGGCTTGAAACGTATGTGATTGCGGGTGAACGGGGTAGCGGTGTCGTGTGTTTGAATGGAGCGGCAGCTAGACTGGTGCAGCCGGATGATATCGTGATAATCATTTCTTATGTGATGGTTTCTGAGGATAAACTGGGAGATCACAAACCAAAAGTTGCGATCATGGATGAATACAATAAAATCATTGATTTAATTTCAAACGAACCTGCAGCTACAATCATGTAAGCGGAGGGCCGGCACATGTGCATGAAACATGCATATAGGTGCCGGCCCTTTTCGTCTTTTGATGAACGGCTTGTTTCCTTTATTACGATTATTATGGTATAAAAAAGATAAGAGAATTCCATCAGGAAGTGGAGAAAGCGAAGTTTGAGGTGTACAATTCATGATGCAACGATATGTAGTGGTCGATTTGGAAACAACAGGGAATTCTCCGAAAAAAGGAGATAGGATTATTCAATTTGCTGGAGTGGTCATCGAAAATGACCAAATCGTGGATGAATACTCGACATTCATCCACCCTGGACAGGAAATTTCCTTGTTTATTGAAGAATTGACCGGAATAAGCAACGAGACGGTAAAAAATGCACCTGACTTTGAAGATGTTGCAGAAAATATTGCCCGGCTTATAGAAGGGGCATGTTTTGTTGCCCATAATGTTTTATTTGATTTATCTTTTTTACAGGAAGAATTAGTGCGATGCGGGTTTGAGCCGTTTTATGGTTCCACCCTTGATACAGTGGAGTTAGCGAAAATATTAAAACCAACATCCGATGGATATAAGCTGCACCAGCTGGCTAAAGAAGAAAACCTAGATCATTCCAGGCCCCATCAAGCGGATAGTGATGCATATGCCACCGCTTTATTATTGTTGGAATTGAAAAAAAAGCTGATGAATCTTCCAGTCATGACACTTAAACAGTTGTATCGATTATCTTATTCCTTACAAAGTGAGGTTTCCGAATTAATAGATGCTTGCATTGCAAGCAAACTTGCCAAAGCAGAAGTCCATTCACCTGATCTAATTACTTATAGGGGCCTTGCCTTTAAAAAGGCTGAACATGAAGGTGATCATAAAGACACGGGGTCTAAATTCCCGCTCGACAATGAGGAAAAAGTAGCCATGCTCCAAAGTGCATTCCCTGCATTCGAAGCAAGAAGCGGACAACTTGATATGATGAACCTGATTCACAATTCTTTCGAAACCAGCCAGGATGCAATCATTGAAGCTGGAACCGGTATTGGTAAATCGATAGGTTATCTGCTTCCGGCCGTTTATTTTGCAAAAAAACATCAAAAACCTGTCGTCGTTTCGACATATACGCTTCAGTTGCAGGACCAACTACTTCAAAACGAGGTTCCTAAGCTTAAGAAAATCCTTCCTTTTACCTTTCAAGCTGTTTTACTGAAGGGGAGAAGCAATTATTTGAGCTTGGCAAAGTTCGAAAGGGCTTTGCGTGAAAAGGAAGATAATTATGAAACGGCCTTAACGAAAATGCAGATATTGGTTTGGCTTACTGAGACCGTAACAGGTGATAAAGATGAATTGAACCTTACAAGCGGCGGTCAGCTATTTTGGAATAGGCTTCAAAGTGATGGTCTTACATACGCCGGTTTAAAACAGCCCTGGCTTGAATTGGATTTTTTTGAACGGGCAAAAAAAACAGCTGCAAAGGCGGATATCATCATTACTAACCATTCATTTTTAATGACGGATCTTCTTACGGAAGACGCCTTGATTCCCAAAAAAGGGTATTTGGTTCTCGATGAAGCACACCATTTGGAACAGGCTGCATCCAAACAGCTTGGGAGCAGGCTTAATTACATTTCGGTGAAGACGATTTTGAACAGACTAGGGACATCGGATCAAAAGCAATTATTATATAAATTGGACAGGATGCTTTTGAATAACGGACTGACGGACGGGAGATCTTCACATGAATTGGATCAAAAGCTTAGTGATTTTTCGTATGAATTCGAACAGCTTTTTTATTACCTTTCCAATCAGGCGGAAAAACTTTCACGTTCTGTAAGTCCAAAACGGCTTTCATTCAAAATAGATGATGGAAGATGGGGAAAAGCGATTCTTGTCGCTGAGCGGTTGGTGGATTTATTAGGATACATCATCACGGAGTTAGAGAAAAGATTGGCCCTTTTATTGAATAATGAGTCCCCATTAGGGAAAAATTCATTATTTCACTTAAATGATATCGAGGTGCTGCTTGGACATTTACAGGATACCAGGGACTCCTTGCATGAGTTTTTCATCAAGCCTCATGAAGAAAATATTTATTGGCTTGATTATACGAATGCAGCACCTCAGCATGGGGTGACTTTGACGGTTCAGCCGATTGCAGGCAGTAAACGGCTATGGGATTCCTATTTCGGGCGCCAAAAAAGTGTGGTCATGACATCGGCAACCCTTGTGGTGAAGGATTCTTTTAAGTATTTTAAGGAACAACTCGGATTAGAGAATGAGCCTATGCAGACAGCAAGTTTTCCATCACCCTTTCCTTATAAGAAACTCGTAAAGGTACTGGTTCCAAATGATCTACCAGATATCAATTGTTTATCGGTGGAGGAATTCTCCGAAACCGCGGCAAACCATATTATTGCTGCCGCTCAGGCAGCGAAAGGGAGAATGATGGTATTATTCACCTCGCATGAAATGCTGCGCGCAACCTATCATTCGGTCAAAGATTGTGGTGTTCTGGATGAGTTCACCCTGTTTGCACAAGGGATTTCTGGCGGAAGCCGGATGAGGCTGCTCAGGAATTTCCAAAACTTCGAGAAAGCGGTCCTGTTTGGGACAACAAGCCTATGGGAGGGCGTCGATATCCCTGGCGAGGATTTATCTTGTTTAATCATTGTCAGGCTGCCTTTTTCGCCACCGGATGAACCAGTGACAGCTGCAAAATGCCAACTTCTCGAGAAGCAGGGGCGCAATCCATTCTCTGAGTATTCATTACCCGAAGCCCTATTAAGGTTCCGACAAGGTTTCGGCAGGCTTATACGCACTCCAGAAGATAAAGGGATTTTGGTTATACTTGATCGCCGCATCATCACGGCTAAATATGGAACTGAATTTCAAAAGGCGATTCCGAAAGTGGACTGGCACCAAGGCACTATTTCAGAAATGGCTGAAATGATAGAAGAGTGGATTTAAATGATCTTGATAATTCATTAATCCAGGAATTTTTATAATTTTTAAAGAAAAATAACCACTGAACTGGTATAATGTGATAGGTGGTAAAGCCTTCAAATCCTATTCATACCAGTGGTTGTTGACAATTTATTAAAATGGAGGGGCATTTTCATGGAAAGTAAAATCGAAGTAATTTCAACAGTCAGGTTGCAACATTCTCCTGATCTGTATAAAATTGTGGATTCCTTGAACCGAACATTGAAAAAAGATGATTTGATGTTCGGTCTGGCATTGGATTCCCAAGATCAAGAAAAAGCGATATTTACAATTTATCGTACATAGAAAGAAGGAAAAGCAGCTTTGAAAAAATGGTTGATTATTGCTTCTATCCTAGTCCTTTGTTTTATCGGATTTGTCAGCGGGGCATATATTAAAGCGTTGCAGCCTAAAAAAGAGGCTGGTAATGAGGCTTTTAAAAAGGCAAAGGAAGAGGGCGGCCTTGTTACCATGGAAGAATTCTACCTTTATAATGGGCAGGATTCATACTCTGTCATCATTGGTAAGGGGGAAAAAGGGACTAAGAAAATAGTCTGGCTTCCTGAGGACAAGAAGAAAGAAATAGTAGTGGAAAACTATAAAGATGGTAAATCAAAAAAAGAAATCATGAACATTGTCAAAGAAAAGCTTAATCCCCAAAAAATCATTTCGGTTAAGCTAGGCATGGAAAAGAACGTCCCGCTTTGGGAAGTAACGTATCTTGATGAATCCGAGCGCTTTAATTATGACTATTATGATTTTAAAACTGGGGAATGGCTAAAGTATTATCGAAGCATTTAGAATGGAGGATTAATTTAAAATGAAATTAGCGAACCGTGTTCAGTCATTAACGCCATCAACAACATTGGCCATTACGGCAAAAGCAAAGGAACTTAAGGCCCAAGGTTTAGATATAATTGGTTTGGGTGCAGGTGAACCAGACTATAATACGCCCAAACATATCATAGATGCAGCACTTCTTTCCATGAATGAAGGTCAAACTAAATACACGCCATCCGCTGGTCTGCCGAAGTTAAAAGAAGCAATTGCGGATAAATTGAAGCGTGATCAGGGCTTGGATTACAAACCGTCTGAAATTGCAGTTGGATCAGGTGCAAAGCACTCGCTGTACACATTGTTTCAAGCTATCCTGGATGAAGAAGATGAAGTCATTGTTCCGATACCATATTGGGTGAGCTATCCTGAGCAAATCAAGCTTGCTGACGGTAAGCCGGTTTATATAGTCGGTACGGAAGAAAATCAATATAAAATCACGAAAGAACAATTAGAACAAGCAATTACCGATAAAACGAAAGCGGTTATCATCAACTCTCCAAGCAATCCAACGGGCATGCTTTATTCCAGGGAAGAATTGGCGGCTATCGGGGAAGTTTGCCTGGCTCATGATATCTTGATCGTTTCCGACGAAATTTACGAAAAATTGGTTTATGGAAATGCTAAACATACATCCATTGCAGAGATTTCCCCTGAATTGAAAAAGCAAACGATCATCATCAATGGTGTTTCTAAATCGCACTCGATGACTGGCTGGAGAATAGGCTATGCAGCCGGTGATGAGTCCATCATTAAAGCAATGGCGAACCTTGCTAGCCATAGCACATCCAACCCAACCACAACCGCTCAATATGGTGCGATTGCGGCTTATGAAGGTACACAGGAGCCTGTTGAGGAAATGCGTCAAGCATTTGAAAGCCGTTTGAATAAAATCTATGATAAATTGGTTGAAATTCCAGGCGTAAGCTGCATTAAACCACAAGGGGCATTTTATTTATTCCCGAACGTTAAACGTGCAGTTGAATTAACAGGGTATAGCAATGTCGAAGATTTTACGACTGCGTTGCTTGAAGAAGCTCAAGTGGCTGTTATTCCAGGTTCAGGGTTCGGTGCACCTGATAACATCAGACTCTCTTATGCAACTTCACTGGAGCTGCTGGAAGCAGCCGTTGAAAGAATACATTCATTCGTTAATTCAAAAATGGCCTAATTTATTAAAAACCTGCAGACTGAGTCTGCAGGTTTCAGTTTGTAGACAAAAGGGGTTCGGAATTAAAAAATTCTGAACCCCTTTTGAAATTCCTTTGAATTTTCGCCTAAAGTTAAGAGATTGCGGCTCTACGAGCCCACATGTTAGGCCATTTTTGGACCTCGCCATGTCCAATTGGCCATCTTCTTTAAATGAATGGCAGCGAAAGTAAGCATCGCCTGCATTGACAATTTTTTAAGTCCTCTTAAAGTAGTCCAACGCATACCATGCTTTTCTTTTGCATCTGCGAATACACGCTCAATCGTTTCTTTACGTTTTGCATATATAGGTTTTACATCTTGATGATGACGCAGATAATCTGCTTCTTCCACATGTGTTTGCCAGATATGCCGTGTCACCACTTTTTGACAGTCTTTGCTTTCTGTACACCGAGATAAAAATGAGCATGTTGTACAAATTTGTTTTGGCGATTTGTACTCGCGATAGCCCTCTTTATTTGTTGTTGAGTACTTTAAAGTTTCGCCCGAAGGGCAAAGGTAACAATCAAAATGTTCATCGTATACATAGTCCTGTTTGCGGAAAAATCCTTCTTTGGTGCGAGGACGTGTATAAGGTAAAGCCGGTATGATTTCTTTGTTAAATAGGTAGCTTGTAATCGCTGGTGTTTTATAAGCTGCATCTGCGGCAACGGCTTCCGGTTTTCCAACTTTCTCAATCACTTGTTCAACTAGTGGCTCTAAGATCTGACTGTCATGTGTATTTCCAGGTGTTACAATCGTTCCCAATACAAAACCGTTGCGGTCTGAGGCCGCGTGGAATGAATAGGCCAACTGTTTTGTTCGTTCATCTTTCACTTAGTAGCCACTCTATATTTTCTTTAATCTCTTTGGTCTCTTCTTTATCAAATTTATCTGGTGGAAAAGGCTTTTTTCCATGGTTTTCACGATCTTGATTGATTTCTTCTTGAAGACGTCCTTGATACGCTCGTGTTTCTTTACGAACGATTTTCTTTTCAAATTTCCGTTTATTCGCACTGGCTTTCACATGGGTGGAATCTACAAAATCGTGTTCAGCACTTATTAACTTTTTATTAGTAGCTGTCATTAAAATGCGATAGAAAATCTGTTCAAACAGGTCTGTATCTTTAAAGCGTCGTAGAGAAATGAGGTACTTTATCATGGAAACCTAAAAGGTAAGACAAAGTTGATTGGAGCGGGTGTTCGAGACTCCTGCTTAGAAAAGCGAGTCTAGGGGAGACCCCGCAGGCGAAAGCCGAGGAGGCTCCCGGACCGCCCGCGGAAAGCGAGTGCCTTACGTTCCAATCAACGTCCAAATTGTACAAGCAATAAAAATAGACAAACTCGATTTTCATCGAGTTTGTCTACAGTCTGCAGTTTTTTTTAGTTGGATTATATTTCGATACGTGAAGAAGGCGGGACATTGCATTTTAGTTCACTTCACCATTGTAAAGGAAAAGGTGGGCTGCCGGATTTTCTAGATACATTCAGTCTATTCATAGGCACAGATCATTCGTATATGCAAAACAAGCATGTGGAAAATCATATATGATTTTTAATGAAAATCGATTGCAATCATATATGATTTCATATATGATGAAAATATGGAAGAGAAAAGCAAAAACCCCAGCAAAAAACAACTAGCTTATGAGCACCTTCGTAAATTAATTTTGGATGGAACATATGGTTCTGGACAGCGGATCATTATCGATCAAACGGCAAAAGAACTTAGTTTAAGTCCGATTCCTGTCAGGGAAGCGATCAGGCAACTGGAATCTGACGGCCTTATTCAATATAAGCCTTATAGTGGAGCGGTGGTTACAAGCATAAATGAGAGCGAATACATTGAAACTCTTTCTGTTTTATCTCTGCTTGAAGGATATGCAGCTGCACTCAGTTCTTTAACCATGAATGATCATGATTTTGAAAATCTAATTAATTTAAACAATGAAATGGAAAAAGCCCTCCATAACTTTGAATTAGAGCTGTTTGGTAAATTAAACGAATGTTTCCATGCGGAAATTTATGAAAAGTGCGGAAATTCCTTTTTAATAGAGGAAATTAAACAGGCACAACAAAGAATGAATAGAGTCAGAAAGTCCATGTTCACCATGGTGCCGCAACGCGCAGTCCAATCGATTCGCGAACATGAAAGCATCATAAAGCTCCTAAAGGAAAAAGCATCTTTTGAAGAAATTGAATCATTGGTGAGAAAGCATAAACTGAATGCGATAAGCACTTTCAAGCAGAGGGCGGAAACTAATCAAGATCAGGCACTTTGATGACCCAGGCTTTGTTTTATTATAGTCGATTGATTATTGATAAAAGCAAAGCCGATTTTTTCATTTGAATTATTCGGAATATTCAAATAATAAAAAGGTGGTAGAAAAAATGTACGAGGAAATCAAAAGTCGTTTAAGAGGATCCATCGCACCCGTTATCACTCCCTTTGATGACAAGATGGAAGTTGATGTAAAGGCCATTGAAAATCTAGTAAACTGGCATATTGAAAGCGGTTCCCATGGAATTTCGGTATGCGGGACTACAGGCGAGCCGAGTTCACTTACGATTGAGGAACGGGAATTAGTGATGGAAACGGCAATTAAAGCAGCAAAATCCCGTGTTCCAGTTGCACCAGGTACCGGATCTGCCAATCAGAAAGAAACGTTGCATTTGACAAAAAGGGCACAGGAAATGGGCGCGGATGCTGCTTTAGTCATCGTACCTTATTACAATAAACCGAATCAACAGGCACTTTATAATCATTTTAAAACCGTAGCCAATGCTGTTGATATCCCGCTGATCGTTTATAACATTCCCGGAAGAACGGCGACGAATTTAGAAGTGAAGACATTGGCACGTCTTGCTGAAGATTGTGAAAATATTATTGGTGTAAAAGAATCTAATAAAGATTTCGAACATGTGAACCGTGTCTTATTGAATTGCGGAAGGGATTTTCTCTTATATTCTGGCATTGAATTATTATGCTATCCAATGTTGGCTATTGGAGGGGCAGGACATATAAGTGCTACTGCCAATATCACTCCTAAAGAAGTGGCGGACATTTATAATTTTTGGGTGGAGGGTGATGTAGATAAGGCGCTTGACCTCCATTACAAATTAATGCCATTGAATGATGTTTTGTTTAAAGAAACCAATCCAGGACCATTAAAAGCTGCGATGGGGATGATGGGGAAAATCAATCCGGCATTAAGGCCGCCTATGGGACCGCCTTCGGAACCATTGGAAAAAGAACTGCGTGAAACCCTTCAATCATATGGGTTGATTGACCAGAAAATCCAGTCATAAAGCTAGATTGGGAAGATTGCACAAATCCAAACGATTTTTGTCATCTTCCCGAATTAATTTTTAAAGGAGGATTTATCATGCAAACTTTTCCCGTGCAGGATGTGAAGCATTACGTCAATGGTCAATTTGTGGATGGTATCTCAGGAAAAACATTTGAAAATCTAAGCCCTTTTAATAATCAAGCAATCAATAATGTGGCAGAAGGCTTTAAAGAGGATATTGATCAAGCGGTCGCCGCCGCAAGAGCTGCATTCGATAATGGCCCATGGAGAACGATGAAAGTGGAAGAAAGATTGAAGTACATGAATAGGATTGCTGATCTAATTGAAGAAAATGCCGAAGAAATCTCCTTTTTGGAATCACTGGATACAGGGTTGCCGATTAGCCAGACAAAAAAACAAGCGGCAAGGGGAGCGGAGAATTTTCGTTTTTATTCTGAAATGGTGAAAAGCAGGCTGATAGGAGAGTCATATCAAGTGGATGACACTTTCATCAATTATACGATTCATAAACCGATAGGAGTGGCAGGATTAATCACTCCTTGGAATGCACCTTTCATGTTAGAAACCTGGAAGATCGCCCCGGCCCTGGCTACAGGTAATACATGTGTCCTTAAACCAGCGGAGTGGTCTCCATTGACTGCCAATAAATTAGCTCAAATCATTGATCAATCCGGTCTGCCAAAAGGCGTATTCAATATTGTTCACGGTTTTGGGGAGACAGCGGGGGCGTCCTTGGTTGCCCATCCTGAAGTCCAATTGATATCCTTTACCGGAGAAACGACAACCGGCGCTGAAATCATTAAAAATGGTGCAGATACAATGAAACGTTTTTCCATGGAACTCGGCGGTAAATCACCAGCAGTAATTTTTGAAGATGCCGATTTAGAAAAGGCCCTGGATTCAGTGGTATGGGGAATCTATTCGTTCAATGGGGAGCGCTGCACAGCCAATTCCAGATTATTTGTCCATGAATCGATAATAGACCAGTTCGTGGCAGAATTGAAGGAACGTGTTCATAATATCAAGATTGGAAACCCAATGGATCCAGACACGGAAATCGGACCGCTGATCCATCGTAACCATTTTAATAATGTCTCCCGATATCTGGATATAGCAAAAGATGAAGGGGCGGAAATTGTAAGCGGTGCCATACCAAGTGCTTTCAAGGAAGGGAATTATATTGCCCCGACGCTTCTTTTGAACTGTACAAATGATATGACGGTGGCACAAGAAGAGATTTTTGGCCCTGTCATGGCAGTCATTCCTTTCAAGACTGAAGAGGAAGTACTGAGAATGGCTAATGATGTAAAGTATGGGCTAGCTGCTTATGTATGGACCAATGATATGAAACGTGGACATAGGTTTGCTCAAGCTGTCGATAGTGGGATGGTCTGGGTGAATTCCCAAAACGTTAGGGATTTGCGGATTCCTTTTGGAGGGTCGAAATATAGTGGGGTAGGACGTGAAGGCGGCCATTATAGCTTTGAATTCTATACGGAAACACAAGTTATCCACGTGGCAATTGGAGAACATCACATTCCGAAATTTGGCGACGTAAAACAAAATGCCGTTTCTTCTGCTGAAAAATAATCCGGGTTTCATTAAAGAAGGGGAGAAATACTATGAATTTTTCTATTATTCGTGTTGCGAGAACGATACTTAATGTAACAGATTTAGATAAATCAAGAGCCTTTTATGTGGATGCTTTAGGTTTTATTGAAACGGAAAGAACGAATGACCACATATATTTACGTGGTTTAGAGGAAGCGCATCATCATTCGCTTATCTTGCAAAAGGCAGAAAAGCCAAGCGTTGAAGCAATAGGATACAAGGTTGAAAAAGAGGAAGACCTTGAAGGGTTGGAATCTTTCTTCCTATCCAAGGGAATGAAAATGAAGTGGATGCAGGAAGGAACACAGCATGCACTAGGCAAGTCACTGCGAGTTCAGGATATTTCAGGATTGCCAGTGGAGTTTTTTTACAAAATGGATAAAGTCGAGAGATTGCTGCAACGATATGATATGCATAGGGGTTCGAGGGTCCAAAGAATCGATCATGTGAATTGTTGTGTGCCAAATGTGCAAAAAGCCTCTGACTTTTATATGAAAGAATTAGGTTTTGCCTGCTCGGAAGATACTGTGGATGAGTCGGGCAAATTATGGGCAACGTGGCTACATAGAAAGCAAACGGTCCATGACCAGGCGTTCATGAACGGTATCGGTCCAAGACTTCATCATGTAGGCTTCTTTCTGCCTGACCCGCTTGCACTTATCCATGCCTGTGATGTACTGGCATCTCTTGGATATGCACAGTCAATCGAACGCGGCCCAGGGAGGCACGGCCTATCCAATGCATTCTTCCTATATTTAAGAGATCCGGATGGTCACAGGATCGAATTATACAATGGGGATTACTTAACATCTGACCCGGATACCGAACCGATTCATTGGGATTTGAATGATCCAAGACGCCAGACATTCTGGGGAGCCCAAGCTCCGGATTCATGGTTTGATGAGGCATCTTCTGTGCTTGATATAATATCAGGAGAAGAAGTTCCTCTTAAAGAACCGATCCTGGCAAAAAGTAAGCCTGAATTCATCATCTAAAAAGAAGCGGGATTTAGGATGAAAGATGGAAAATTCAGCAAAAATGCATGGACTCTCATAGTCTTTTCAATAGGGCGCCTGTGCAAATGGTGAAAAGTTGATGGAAGACTGCTGGATAAGGAATGGCCCATCAAATAATGGACGGATCCTTTCAAGGGAGTTGGCACTTACATTTCAATGATTCTCTTCCCTTGAAAGGAAAGAAGATTCATATCAAATGGAAAAGTGAATGTATCAAGAAGTCGAAACAGATGAAGGATAGGCGAGCCAAGACTATTGTGAAAGTGCAAACCTTTTAAAAGATATGGTCTGGGACAGGGCAGCAGTGGGAGCTTACTGCTGCCCTATTTGTAAGTTTCATCGGTTTCACAAAAGGAGTATGGAAAGCTTAGGGAATGGGCTTCAGACCCTCTTTGGGCAGATGAGGTTGTAGGTATTCTGGGATGGAGGGGGATCTGTGCCATTGAAGAATGCGGCTGACATTGGAGGAATACTACCAGGACCGTCCTTGTAAAAATAAATATCAGAAGAGGTGTGTAGAGATGGTTCAGCTGGAAAAAAACCTTGATGAATCGGAACAAACCAATCTAGTGGATTATGAAAAGATTGTTGCCTCGAAAGAGTTTCAGAATATGCTCTCCGACAAAAAGAAGTTCGTCATCCCTTTTACGATTTTCTTTATGGGATATTCCTTGCTTTTGCCCTTCTTAGTTTTTTACACAGATATCCTGGATCACCCTTTCATCGGGGACATAACCTGGGCGTGGGCGTACGGTGTCTCCATTACGGTTATGTCTGTATGGGTTTGCAGCATATATGTAAGGAAATCTGAAAGAATCGATGAACAAATAAAAGAAATCATCGAGAAAGAAGGGCTTTGAAACATGAATTGGACAGTTATCATTCTCTTTGCGCTAATGTCGATAGGTACGCTTTTCATCACGTATATCGCTTCCAAAAAAACTAAAACGGCAGGCTCCTTTTATACGGCTGGGGGCGGGTTGACCGCTAGGCAAAATGGACTTGCATTGGCCGGGGATTTTATGTCGGCTTCCACGTTTTTAGGGTTGATAGGGGCATTTTCCTTAACGGGATATGATGGATTTTTCCTGATGTATGGAGCACTTGTTTCATTTCTTGTCGTGTTATTCCTAGTGGCTGAGCCATTAAGGAACTTAGGGAAATACACATTGGCTGATATGGTGACTACAAGGTTTAAATATAAACAGGTCCGGGGAGTGACCGCATTTAATACCCTGGTGATATCAGTCATGTACATGCTGGGGCAACTTGTTGCTGCAGGCGCTTTATTTAAATTGCTTTTAGACATCCCGTATAATACCTCTGTCATCATCGTAGGTATTGTAATGCTGGTATTTGTTCTATTCGGGGGGATGACGGCGACTAGCTGGGTGCAGATCATTAAAGCCATCCTGCTGATAGGCGGAGTGTTTATATTATTCATGATCGTCATGTGGAAGTTGAATTTTAGTTTCATCGGAATTTTCACGGATATGAAAACAGCGACACCCATGGGTGCAGATTACCTGAAGGCAGGAATTAAGTATGCCAGTGGGTGGGATGCAGCATCCTTGTCACTGGGCCTGATTCTGGGAACGGCAGGTCTGCCTCACATTTTAATACGTTTTTTGACTGTCCCGAATGCACGAGTGGCAAGAAAGTCGGTTGTTTGGGTGATGTGGATTATGGGTGCATTTCATATCATGGTCATTTTTCTCGGATTCGGTGCTGCTAAGTTGGTCGGAACATCGAATATCATGGCCGCTAATCCAGCAGGTAACATGGCTGCACCTTTATTGGCCCAACTTGTGGGCGGGGACATCTTATTCGCATTTATTGCGGCCGTTTCCTTCGCTACGATACTCGCAGTAGTTGCAGGAATCGTTTTAACTGGTGCTACGGCATTTTCACATGATTTTTATAATGAAATATTAAAAGATGGAAAAGCCACGGAAAAACAGCAAATGACGATGGCTAGATGGGCTTCTATTGGTGTGACTGCACTTGCGATTGTTTTATCATTAGGTCTGCAGGAATTCAATGTAGCGTTTCTGGCATCTATCGCCTTTACATTGGCCGCCAGTTCGAATTTGCCAGTAATCCTTCTTACGATCTATTGGAAAAAATTCAATAAAACTGGAGCGATAGTCGGTATGATGACAGGTCTTTTTGGAACACTTTTGCTCGTGGCCCTCAGTCCAAATGTCTGGGACCCGGTCCCCGGAGCATCCATAATGACAGGTGAACCGATTTTCCCTTTGAATTCACCAGGAATCGTTTCCATTCCGCTTGGATTCATCGCCTGCTATTTAGGTGCCCTGATCGGTAATCGCAGGACCGGTCCGAAAACGGTTGCAAAAGACAATTATAATGAAATCCTGGTAAAGTCCAATACCGGTCATGATGTTAAGGGGGTTTTGCGACATTAAATGATGTAAAGGCATGCCTATTAATAAAGCACAGTCCAACGCAATTGTGAATGGATTTGAAAAAGCGGCCATCAAATGATAGGTTGCTTTTTTCTTTTCAATGGATAAAGAAATTCGAACAAATACAAAAGATTACTACAAAGAGGTACAGATGAACTAATATTCAGGGATAACTGGGCATTCCTTCAGAAAATGTTTCTAGGAATTTGACGGCTCCTTTGGAAAGATAGCGTTCTTCGAGCCAAATAAGGGCGGCTTCCGATTGTACTACACAATCTATCAATTCGACTATTTTTATCCCCTGGGTTGAAAACGATATGGACGTGGTACGTGGCATGATGGTAGCGCCTACTCCTTCCTTCACTAAGGATAAGATCATGGCAGCATCAGGACATTCACATACAATCGTAGGGTCAAATCCATGTCTTAGGCATTCATCCACTATCAGTTCGTAAGTACCTTGACCGCTAACCCTATGCAGCAATAAGAGAGGATATTCCTTAATTTGTTTGAATTCGATCGAGTCTGGGATATCCCAATCTTTTGGGGTGACAAGCACAAAATCTTCCGGCGGAAGGTTAATCGATGAGAATTGCTTACCGTTAATAGGAAGCCTTACAATGGCCAACTCGATTTCCCTGTTTATTAAGCCTTCTGTCAAACGGAACGTATCACCTTCCATTAACTTGAAACGAATGTCAGGGTATTTAACCCTAAAGGTTCTCATCCTTTGCGGAATGTAAGAAAAGCAAGTTTTTACTGAACCTATGGAAAGAGTCCCCTTTACCCCTTTACTGACTTCCTTCACTTCCAGTAGTGATTCTTCGAACTGGATTAATAGAGCTTCAGCTTTTTTATAAAGGACCTTGCCAGTTTCAGTGAGTTCAAGTTTCTTTCCATTCCGATCGAAAAGTTTTTCACCGATTTCCATTTCCATTAATTTAAGTTGCTGGCTAAGGGGCGGTTGAGCCATATGTAATTTTTTTGCGGCTTTGGTTACTTGTTCTTCCTGAACGATCGTCACAAAATACTTTAACTGCCGGATGTCCATTATATACACCTCATACATATGATTTACATATACATATTGAATTTTTAAAGTATTACATATATATCATAACACATGGTATATTTTGTTATAGGAATTAATTCAATTTTTGGAATTTATTTAATTGTAAGCGCTTTATTAAGTTAATACTAAAGGGGGATGTAAGCATGCCGGCTAAAACAGGTAAAGAATATATCGAGAGGGTAGACAAAGCAAAGGCGAATGTATGGATCAATGGAGAGCAAGTAAAAAATAAGATCAGTCAACACCCAGCTTTTAAAGGGGTCATGAAATCACAGGCCGAATTATATGATTTGCAGCATGATTCCGCGAAAACTGACATCATGACTTATATTTCACCAACTTCAAACGAAAGAGTAGGGACCTCATTCATGCAGCCGCGGACTAAGGAAGACCTTGAAAAAAGGAGGAAAATGATTCAAGAATGGGCAAGGCATAATAATGGAATGATGGGACGTTCCCCTGACTATATCAACAGTGGGATGATGGCGTACGGTACAGCAGCTGATATGTTCGGCACTCAGGATTCGACATTTGCTAAAAATATGAAAGATTATTATGAGCTCTGCAGGGAAAAGGATTTGTCGTTGACACATACCCTGATTCAACCCCAGGTTAATAGGGGAGTTAGTGCCGCAAAGCTTCCGGATCCTTACATCGCTGCACGGATTGCTGGCAAGAATTCAGAAGGGCTTATTATAAAGGGAGCTAGATTATTAGCTACACAAGGAGGAATAACGGATGAAATCATGGTATTCCCTTCAACATTGCTTAAACAATCGGAAGAAGAAAACCCTTATGCATTCGCATTCTCCATACCAAATAATACACCAGGGTTGAAATTCATCTGTCGTGAATCATTCGACTATGGCAAATCACATTTTGACCATCCTCTTGGTTCAAGATTTGAGGAAATGGATACGATTATCGTTTTTGATGATGTAGTCGTTCCTTGGAATCGGGTATTTGCATATGGGGATGTCGGCATTTGCAACCAGGCTTATAATGAAAGCAATGCGGTTGTTCATATGACCCATCAGGTGGTAGCGAAGAATATCGCCAAAACCGAGTTCATTCTGGGGATTCTGCAACTAATGGTGGAAACCATCAATATCGGGCAATACCAGCATGTTCAGGAAAAAATCTCGGAAGTCATCATAGCGCTTGAAACGGTAAAGGCTTTCATAACAGCTTCGGAGGCAAACGCGAAAGTGGATAAGTGGGGAATGATGACACCCGATTTCACACCGTTAAACATTGCCCGTAATTATTATCCGAAGATTTACCCTAGATTCAGTGAAATAATGCAGCTTCTTGGGGCTAGTGGCTTAATGGCGATACCAAATGAAGCCGATTTCAATTCGGAGCTTCGACCGGATTTGGATAAATATCTTCAAGCTGCGAATGGTGGAGCCTATGACAGGGTTAAATTGTATCGTCTCGCATGGGATGTATGCATGAGTTCATTTGGATCCAGGCAAACCCTGTACGAAAGATTCTTTTTTGGGGATCCGGTCCGTATGGCTAGCGCTTTATATAACGGCTATGATAAACAGGAATATGTGGACCGTGTCAAGGAGTTCTTGAACCGTACTGAAAACCTTGCTGAAATCAACTGAGCCCGGTAGCATTGGCAAAACATATTAATTTAAAGGCCTTCCCGATGATGTGGAAGGCCTTTAAATATGAAATATTGTTCATTTATTATATCGATTATGGATATTATTCTTTTTATATGTGCCAAAATCACTGAATTCCGTAAGTTCCATGGAGAGGGCAAGATATCTTTTTGAAAAGAGGGATGCCAAATGGGACTCCATCGTTTCGAAAAGGTGGTCACATACTTTTGTTTTATCACTGTCCTGGCGTCCAGCGCCAATTTTTAGTATGGCATGAACAAAAGCATCATCCTCTGTACCATCGGCAACACGATAATGCTTCAATTCAATGGCCCGGGATCGAATCCCGCCAATTGGAAAGATGGAGGGATAGGATATCAGTACATCATTCACCTTTCTTAATAAGCCGTCAATCTGGATTTCATCTTTGATATTATCCGTATATTCAATAATTATATGAGGCATATGATTAGTCCCTTCCATTATTTGTGGATATTCAGATGAGGCCGATCCACGTTTTCAGTAAATACATCGTCCCCGACTATTGTGCTAACGAGTTTTCCGATACCTTCAATTTCAGTGATGATTTCATCGCCTACAGCAGTATCCGCCAAGCCTTCAGGTGTGCCTGTCAATATGATATCGTTCGGACTCAAAGTCATGAAGCTGCTGAAATATTCAATTAAATCAGCAATGCCGAAAATCATGTCTTTCGTGTTGCCTTGCTGAGTCAATTTTCGGTTGACGTAAGTTTTGATGGCAAGATTCGAAGGATCTGGAATATCTTCGGCATCGACGAGCCAGGGACCAATGGGGGTGCAGGTATCGCGATTTTTGACCTTTAAATTTGGCCGGTAGTAGTTCTCCAGATAATCCCGTATTGCATAATCATTTGCAATCGTATATCCACTTACATAATTAAAGGCTTCTTCCTTTTTTATGTTCTTCGCCTTTTTACCGATGACCACTGCCAGTTCACATTCATAATGCATATAAGCTGTATCAGCAGGCCGCCTTGTCTGTCCCCGGTGGCCGATGAATGTATTGGGACCTTTTAAGAATGCAAGGGGTTCTTCCGGGGCTTTAAAAGCTAGCTCCTTCGCATGGTCTGCATAATTCAAGCCAAGCGCGAAGACAGTTCGTGGTTCCACAGGGGGAAGCCAGACAACGTCCTGCTCATTGACAAGCCGGCCATCCGCCAATTGGAGCTGGCCATGATATTCACTTGCTGGATGTATGGCACCTGCATAGGCTACACGTGCTCTCTTCATAAAATCCCCTCCAGTGATAATTTTTCCTCGGAAATGATCGTATTTTCCAAATAACCGATTTCGTCTATTTCTATCCTGACTTGATCATTGGCTTTGGCCAGCGGTGCATTCTCAGGAACTCCAACTAGAAGGACGTCACCCGTACTCAAGGTCATGAAGTCCGTTACATCCTCAATAAGCCGGGGGATGGAGCGAATTAGATTTGAAGTTGAATTTTCTTGCCTTAGCTCTCCATTAATATATACACGAAGTCCTAAAGAATCGGGGTTGGAGATGGATTCCTTGGATACGACCCATGGACCGATCGGGCAAAATCCATCACGGGCTTTATGGCGGATAGCAGGACGGAAAACGCTTTCATGAGGAATGCTAATATCATTGGCGATCGTAAAACCTTCTATATAATCCGAGGCATGTTCTTTCTTGACTCTTGTCGCCGTTTTACTGATCACTATTCCAAGTGCGGCTCCGATTTCCAATTCAGGTATGCCGGTTGGAAGGGGAACTGGATTTGAATAAGAAGAAAACGTGTTTCTAGGTTTAATATAAAGGATCGGCCCTTTAGGAGGTTCATTATAAGGCGGATGGTCGATCTTTCCCTTCATTGCTTCCAATGATCCTTTATAGTTTAATAATGTTCCATATACCGTTCCGGAAATAGGGTTATCCAACTTGATTCGTGATACCTCATACTTAACACCGTTCATTAATATATAGCGGTTCGACAGTATTTCCATTTCTTCTGAGTAATCTGTCTTTTGGAGTTTAACTCTTGCTTTTGCCATGGCACTCACCCCTTGATTTTTTAATTAATCATATATGATATCGTATATGATTTTTTGTTTAAGTTCAACATATTTAGATTATTCAGTATAATTAGACAAAAAATGTTAGAAAAAAGCTGGGTTTCAACAGAAAAATGCCTGGAACATTTAGTTAGTATGAAGCTAGGAGTTCAAATTGAAAGATTATGAATGGGGGATATTCTGATGATGAATGGTAAAGAGTATTTGATTACTATTGGTTGATTGGATTCAATCCTTTGTTCAATATTAGAAATGTCGGCCTAAACATATACCGAGATGATTTTACTGTAATAAGAGCATGGGCATTAGTGAAAAGTAATTTACCATGCAACAATCTGGCGAATACGCGACAAAAACATAATAAGAATGATATAAAAGGCATGGAACCTCCGCTTCAATTGATTTATTTGCTTGTAAGCAGGGCTATGGGTATAATAAGTAGAGTAAATTCATTAGTAAGTTAAGTTATTTTTGGAGGTAAATTCCGTGAAAATTACAATAAAAAATGCTAGCAAATTCGTCGATCAAGAAGTAACCATTGGAGGCTGGCTTGCCAGCAAACGTTCCAGTGGGAAAATTGCTTTCCTTCAAATACGTGATGGCTCTGGTTTTATTCAAGGGGTGGTCGTGAAAGCTGAAGTTGGAGAAGAGATTTTCGCTCGTGCGAAATCGGTTTCGCAAGAGTCATCCTTGTATGTAACTGGTGTCATTCAAAAGGATGAACGCTCGCCGTTCGGTTTTGAATTACAGGTGAAAGATATTGAAATCATTCATGAATCATTGGATTATCCCATTACACCTAAAGCGCATGGTCCTGAATTTTTAATGGATAACCGCCATTTGTGGCTGCGTTCAAAACGGCAGCATGCAGTCATGAAAATCCGGAACGAAATAATCCGTGCTACATATGAATTCTTTAATGAAGAAGGCTTCGTTAAAGTGGATCCCCCAATTTTAACGGGAAGCGCACCAGAGGGAACGAGTGAATTGTTCGCGACCAAATACTTTGATGAGGATGCATACCTTTCACAAAGTGGTCAACTCTATATGGAAGCGGCTGCCATGGCACTTGGGAAGGTATTTTCCTTTGGCCCAACCTTCAGGGCAGAAAAATCCAAAACAAGACGACACTTAATCGAGTTCTGGATGATTGAACCAGAAATGGCTTTCATCGAATTTAAAGAAAACCTGGAGGTACAGGAGAAATTCGTTTCTTCCATCATCCAATCCGTATTGAAAAACTGTGAGCTTGAGTTGAATACACTGGGCCGTGATACCTCGAAGCTTGAACAAATCCAAGCTCCTTTCCCGCGCATTACATATGATGAAGCCATTAAGTTCCTTCATGAACAAGGATTTGATGATATTCAATGGGGGGATGATTTTGGAGCTCCGCATGAAACTGCGATAGCGGAAAGTTATGATAAGCCCGTTTTCATAACTCATTACCCAACCAAAATCAAGCCTTTCTATATGCAGCCAGATCCTGACAGGGAAGAAGTCGTTCTTTGTGCCGATTTGATCGCCCCGGAAGGATATGGAGAAATAATTGGCGGTTCAGAACGGATTCATGATCAGGGATTGCTTGAACAGAGAATCAATGAGCATGGCTTGAGCGAAGATGCTTACAAATGGTATATGGAATTAAGAAAATATGGCTCTGTGCCGCATTCAGGCTTCGGTTTGGGATTGGAACGCACCGTAGCATGGATCAGTGGAGTCGAGCATGTCCGTGAAACCATCCCGTTCCCACGTCTATTAAATCGATTATATCCTTGATTACGTTATGAAGCGGTTATCTTGCCTATTGGCAGATAACCGTTTTTTGTTAAAATTATAAACTTATTCGATGAGCCGTATTCATGTTATACTAAATCAGAGGTGTCCAAAAACATGAATAAAGAACATTTATATGCGTGGTTTAAGGAAGGAACGATAACGATTCCATCCTTTTTGTTGACTAACTATAGTGCAATGGGACTGAATGAACAAGAAATGGTCCTATTATTACAATTGCAAAGCTTCATCGATAAAGGTAATCATTTCCCTGCACCCTCCCAACTTTCTGACCGAATGACATTGCAGGAAACGGAATGTCTATTCATGATCCAGCGTTTGGTCCAAAGGGGATTTGTTGAAATGGTGGTTGAGGGGAGCCAAGAAATCGGACAGGAAAAATATTCGTTGTCTCCACTGTATGAAAAAATGATGGACTGTTTCTTGAAAACTTTGAAACAGGCAGAGTCTGCAGAAATTCAAAAAGCGGGGGAGAGCCTTTATACGATTTTTGAACAGGAGTTCGGCCGCCCTTTATCTCCCTTTGAATGTGAGACATTGGCAATGTGGATGGAGGATGACCATCAACCTGAAATCATTAAGTCAGCTCTGAGGGAGTCTGTCATTTCCGGAAAATTGAATTTCCGATACATTGATCGAATTTTATTCGAGTGGAAAAAGAATGGAATTAAAACCTTGGAACAGGCAAGGGAGCAAGGACAAAAATTTAGAGTTCATCAAAAGAGGGACCGAAAGACGGAAACTGCACAACCATTGAAAGATGTGCCTTTCTATAACTGGCTCGAGCAGTAATGTAAATTGAAGGAGAACCGATATGTTGAATAAAGCTCAAATTCGATATTGCCTGGATACGATGGGTGAAATGTTTCCAGATGCCCATTGTGAGCTGAATCACTCCAATCCATTTGAATTGGTGGTTGCTGTTGCCCTGTCAGCTCAGTGTACGGATGTATTAGTCAATAAAGTGACGAAGGATTTATTTCAGAAATATAAAACGCCTGAGGATTACATAAGCGTTCCGATTGAAGAGTTGGAAAATGACATTCGCTCAATCGGTTTGTTTCGTAACAAGGCTAAGAATATACAAAAGCTGTCGCGCATGCTGATCGAAGAATACGGTAAGGAAGTACCGAGAGATCGTGATGAGCTTGTTAAATTGCCTGGCGTTGGCAGAAAGACGGCGAATGTAGTCGTTTCCGTTGCTTTTGATGTGCCGGCGATCGCTGTGGATACCCATGTAGAGCGTGTTTCCAAGCGCCTGGGATTATGCCGTTGGAAGGATAGTGTCCTCGACGTTGAAAAAACGCTGATGGCTAAGATACCGAAGGATGAGTGGTCCGTTACGCATCACCGCCTGATATTCTTTGGACGCTATCATTGCAAGGCCCAGTCACCAAGGTGTGAAACCTGCCCGCTTCTCGAATTATGCCGTGAAGGAAAAAAAAGAATGAAAAGGAAAGAAGCCAATTGACGCAGTCCATATCATTAAAAGTCCCTGAAGAATTGGCTCATCATTTGTTTTTTCCTGAAAAGGAAACCATCTTGGAAAAAGAACGATATGCAGGTTGGAGTGAAACGATTCCATTCGAGGCTTTCCCGTATGAGTTACTTTATTATAATAATGTAGAAGCCTATGCTCCCTGGACGAAGGGGGCAATGCATGTAAAGGAACTCCTGGAGAGATGGAAGGGAATTGATTCGGAATGCAGTTTGCTATATTCTGAGCGAAAAGCGGGACAAACCTTGGGACTCATGAAGCAGGGGATCGGTTTATTTTTAACCGCAGTCTTCTGGATGCATGGGCAGCCAGTGGCATTGAATGATATCCGGTGCCAAATACAATCCTTTAACAATATTCCGGTGAACATGGATGAAAGGCTTTCTTTCATCCTTGCCAGACCCGCTTTTTTTCATTCTTATAGACAGCTCAGTGAGTTGTTCCGAGAATTTGAAAAACAATATGTAAAGTTCATGATCAAAAATAAGAATAGCCAAAAAAACGTCTAAGCAAAAGCTTAGACGTTTTTTTGGTCAATCTTCATATATTTATTCGGTATCTTGGTTTGGATCTGGGTCCGGATTAGGATCGGGATCAGGGGTCTCGACTGGTTTTTCCTCTTCTACCGTTCCAGGGTCAGTGGTATCATCCCCGCCCTCGACATCCTCTCCATTATTGCCATTTCCGTCATCCGTGTTGTTGCCATTACCATTACCATTACCATTACCATTACCATTATTACCATTGTTCCCATTGCCATTATTGTCGTTATTGCCATTATTACCGTTATTGCCATTATTGTCGTTATTATCTTTATTGCCGTTTTCGCCATTGTTATTTTTGTCTTCGTCTTGTTTATCCTCTTCGCCTTCAGCAGGAATTTCTTGTTCCGGATTATCACCTTCGGCAGGATCTTCAATCTTCTCGTCTTCAGTATCCTCAGGGACTACCGCTTCAGCAGGTATTTTGACAGATGTACTCGCAGGATCACTTTGTTGGTTATCCACTAGAGCTACCACTGAGAAAGTATATTTACTTCCAGGGGTTGGATTAGGGATCGTTAAACTAGTATCCTTCGATTTTTTCAATACGCTCTGTGCGCCGCCGTCCACGGACATCTTAACCTCGAATTGGGTATTCCCATTTCCTTTAGGATATGACCATGATAGATTGATTTCATTGCTTTCCTGGTTGTAAGAAGCGTTAATGCCAGGTGAGTCGATTTTTTCATATTCTGTCGTCACTTGTGTAGGCTCGTGACCTTTAACATAATATTCATAAGTGATTTTACTGCTTGGTGTATATTCATTGGCTTTAACAGCTGGATTCGAACCTTTGATGACTCCAACCTTCACAACACTGTCAGGTTGATCAAAGTCTTTCGTTTCTTTTGATTGGGCCATATGTTCCATTAAATTCTTAAAGATGAATTTAGGGATCCTTTGAGATGATTCACCCAGATATTCCATTTTCTCACCAGATGCATTATCATAACCAGCCCAAACCGCGACTGTATAATTGGTAGTGTAACCTGCCATCCAGCTATCTTTTACACCCGAAGATGGGATGTTGTTCGCTGCACGCTGTTCAGGCGTGAAGTTGGTTGACCCGGTTTTACCGGCTACCGGGAGACTAGGTATATTGGCTAACCTTCCTGTTCCATAAGGTTCTTTCATGACGCTTTTCAACATGTCCGTCACGATGAAAGCTGTTGAATCTTTCATGACCGGCTTTGATTCCGTCTTGTTTTTGATGGTTGTTTTATCACGTAAAACAATCTTTTTCACACTATGCGGTTCATTATAGATACCGTTGTTTCCGAATGAACTGTATGCACCGGCAAGTTCAAGTGTAGAAACATCCTTACCGCCGCCCAATGCTGCCGATTCGGTAATCTCCTTGTCGAAAGGAATCCCAAGATCAGTGGCAAAATCACGTGCCCGGTCCAATCCGACTGCTTGTAGCGTTTTTAAGGCAGGGATATTTAATGACCGTGCCAGTGCTTCCCGAGTCGTTACAGTGCCATAATGTCGTCCTGAAGCATTTTTAAGCGGTGTTCCATTACTGTAAGTATATTCCTCATCCTTGATTTGGTGGTAGGTGGACCAATTTAAATATTCCACGGCAGGACCGTAATCCAGAATCGGCTTAATGGTCGAACCAGGTGATCGCTTGGCATCCGTTGCATAATTCCAGCCGCGTTTAACCGTCGTATTCCTGCCGCCGCCCACTGCTTTAATTTCACCAGTTTCTGTATCGAGTAATGTGACTCCGGCTTGGAGATCTTTACTTGGATAATTGATGATTTCATCACTGTTCAACATGTTATAAACATATTCTTGGGCATCTTTATCAATGGTCGTCTGGATTTCCAGACCATCGGTAAATACGTTATAGTCACCCATATCTCCGACTTCCTCAATTACCAAATCGATGAATGCATCGTATGCGGTCGTATCGATTTGGCTCTTATCGATTTCTTGAAGTCCTTCTGTTATATCGATGCTTTGTGCATTTTTCATTTCCGTTTCCGTGATATATCCATGTTTGTTCATTAAATGCAAGACAATATCACGGCGTTCTTTCGCACGTTCAGGGTATTTATACGGGTCATATCTGCTTGGGCTTTGCGGTAATCCTACAAGCATGGCCGCTTCGTTCAACTTCAATTCGTTAAGATCTTTTCCATAATAAGTTTGCGATGCAGTTAAGATCCCGTTGGCACGGTTTGCAAAGAAAATCTTATTCACATACATTTCGAAAATTTCTTCTTTTGTATATTTTCTTTCAAGCTGTATGGATAGCCACATTTCCTGGACTTTCCTTTTAATGGTCTTATCAGGCGTTAAATAAGAACGCTTGATGACCTGCTGGGTCAATGTACTTGCACCCTCTGAGCCGAATCCGTTTTTGACGTTGGCTATGACGGCACTGCCCAGACGTAAGAAATCGACACCGTGATGCTCATAAAAGCGGGAATCTTCCGTTGCCAGGAAAGCTTCTTCGACAAGATCGGGTATGTCTTCATAATTTACATAATCCCGGTTTTCCTTTCCGATTTCAGCAAGTAATTTACCATTTTCATCGAGAATCTTGGATGTGACCGGATCTTTTAAAAGCTTGTCGTCAAGTTCTGGAGCGTCGCTTATAAAATAAGCCATTGCAGCTCCTCCGGCAACCAGGCCTATTATTCCGAATGTAACAAGTATAAGGAAAATCCGCTTAAGCATATTGGTTGGTTTTTTAGGACTTTTATTCTGTCCCTTTTTTTGAGTCTGCCCCTGCTTTCGGCGTTCTTCTCTAGTATTATATTTTTCAGCCATTACAGCTAACCTGCCTTTCTAAAAAACTAAAAATTTTCTGAGATGAGCGAATCTACTACTTTAATATAGTCAATTCTCGGTTGAAAGCCAAGAGTAATCTTTCGTGAACTGCTTTCAACCTCTTGAAGAGTTATAGATTTGCGTCCGCCTTCTTTCATTCTCTTCCAATAAAAACTCAGTTGTTCGGAACTCATTAAATATATATCATCCATTGCGGAAAACCGGATGATGACAAACGCAATTCCGTCATGCTGAACGATATGCTTCATATGTTCAATTTGATGGTCATGAAAATTCTTCAGCGGGAACGAACTGCTGTTTTTCGTTTCCTTTGCCTCAAAATCAATGTACTTTCCTTTATAAACACCATTATAATCGGTGGTCGATGCTTGTTTGAAATAAGCTTCTTTAATGACTGCAGCACTTCTTTTCGGATAGTGGACATCGACAATTTGTATGGGTGTCGGTTTTTTATGGATGACGGCAATGCCGTGTGCTAAATAATACTGATTGGTTTCGTTCAAATCGTCTTCCAATGTTTTTCCCCGGTTGCTGTAACTGATTTTTTTTAGTGGACTTTTCTTTTCTTCCATAGCCTGCGGTACAAATCTTCGTCCGTTGGGATAATGAAATGCCACTTTTACCCCTCCTTTTTTTCACTTATCTATATTAGCAAAAAAAGAATCCAAAATGTGAATAAAAAGAATTGTTTCTTAGAACGATAGGATTTAAGTACAACTATATGTCACAATTCATCGCTATAGAAAGGCTAGATGCGAATGTTAAAGACGGAAAAGCAGTTGCTCCAATCCATAAAAGCCCAAACTGCAAAAGGGAATAGGGATAATATATCAAGAACGAAAGCATATGAACAATTTTTTAGAATCCATCCAGAAATACAATGGTCTTTTTTAGCCGGGATGGTTTCCAGGAATGCAGGCTGGAATATGTGTGATCTTGAAGGGATTTGGTTTTCCAATTTACTTGGCCTTAAATACAGGCATCAATTATTCCTAACGTATGAAGAAGCCAACTGGAGAATATTCCAAGATGCATATCCGCAATTACTTCTCTATCATTATTCGACGAAATATGGACGTCCATTGTTTCACTTATGTCATTATTTTTTTATTACCAAATTCATGAAGAACGAATGGCATTCCTTTTGGAAATATGGAAATCGTGAAAAATTAGTCACTGCGCTTATCATAAATGAACAAAACATCATTGAAGAACCGGTTATTAAAAAGCAATCCTTCGTTTTTCATTCTCTGTTATTTTTCCTGCAGGATTGGATGCATTTTAGCACCGTTTTATTTCCTACTTGCAATGGAGAACTGTATGGATCGTCCGTTGCGCATTTTAGAAATATCGATAAAAGGATTGAATTGGGGAAAAGGTTGGCTGGACTTTTATTTTCTGAAGATTTATTTCCACTATTTTATGAATTTTCCTGCAGGACTGAACCAACGGGTGCCAGATATGATTATGAACAATATCGAAAAAAGCCTAGATACCATGAAACCCCGATGCTGAGAGGAGTATATCCATTAATTCATCATCAAGCAGGGGAGACAGAGCAATGGGATATGAAAAAAAAGGTTAAAAAAAAATGGTTCAATGAACCCAAATGGGAAGAAGACCCGCATTTGACGGAATGGTATGATCATAAACAAAAGCAGCTGCATACGGCAGCAAAAATCAAAAATTGGATTTTATAATAGGAAACAGGGAAGGCATCGATGAAGCCTTCCCTGTTTATCGTTCAGTATTTATTACTTACGTAGAGGGGCGGTTTTCTCCACTAAGTTTCGGGTTTCCCGTTCCTGCCTCTTTAGTGGGCGGCTTTTGTCGTTTTTCGTTTTTCTGCTGTCTGCTTTCATTCGACTGCATAAAATCACCTCCTGTCTGTATTCTTGTTTAAAACTCCATTCTTCATTCTGCCATTGTTGTCGAAGGGCATAATAAATTAAGTGAATTGCACTTTCTTTGCCGATTAGCTTCTAGTTTTGTCAGTCATGAAGGGCTTTCAGATAAAAAAAAGAATAGTACAGGTAAAGAATGGGAGGGATCAGCATGGTCAATAAAAGTGTCGCAACAGAAGAGATATTAAGGATGATAGCTGAGATCAGTACCAGCCTGGATCGTTTGGAAATTTCATATGGGGAAACTGTAAATACAGTGCGGTGTAAACTATGGGCGGAACAATATACATTAGTTAATGAAGCCCAGGAAGCCATTGAGAAAGCCGAGGATTATTGGGTGAATGCTGAAGGTGTGAACCACTCCTTTTCCATTGTTCCGGAAAAAACAATTATAAAACACAAGGTTTTCACTGAATTGCACGTATAATCCGCAGGAATTTCATTTTATGGAGAACTGGATTATACTAAGGGAAACAAATGTACGGAGGAATATATTGTGCAAAAAGAAAAACTGCAGCTGTTAACAGAACAATTGATTAAATATACGGACCAGGCAGATGATATTTATGAGGGTGTACGCCTGGAAGGAAAGGAAAAGGATTTCTTTTCGGAAGTAAAGCCGTTTGCAGATCAGGTCAGGACCGTATGCATCGAATGGGAAACCGGAATGAAGGAGTGGATGAAAGAAACCGAATTTAGGCATCTTTTCCCCGAGCAAATCGAACAAACCGCCCATAACCTTTCTGATGTGGCCGTTCAGGCATTTTTTCCTAAAACAAGTTATAAGCGATTTAAAAGCCATGTCCAGTCGATCGAATTCATCCTTAATAATGTAAAAACGGAAATCGATCGGATTTTATCATAAAAACACCTACACTTTATTCCTTCTTTTTTCATATATTATCAGAACCATGTAATGAAAAAGAGGAGGGCTTATTGTCATGATGAGATCCGGTTATAACCAAATCTCCCCAAATCAAGGACAGTTTCCTCAATCAATTCCGGAAAATTGGGGAGGATACCAACAGCCAATGCCATATCCTCCGCCAAATAATCATAATCTTGAACAACCATTTATGTATCCATATCATCACCAGGATACAGGGGGCTATATGACGCCATATCATGATCCTTATCAGCAGGCAGCGTATCACCCATTTCAACCAGTCACGCAGCAGGCGATGCCCGTGGGAGCTTATCCGGGCAACAGTGTTATGCAGCCAATGGCACAAATGCAGCCAATCCAGTCCAATCTTCAGCCGCAAGCTTTTACTTTTAGTCCGTTCGCAAATCCGTTACAGCCAGCTAAAAGACCTCCGCAAAGTCAGCAGCAGGCTCATAATCCATATCCAAAGCAGCAGTTCATGCAAAAACCCCAGCCATCGGGTTTCAAATCGGTCATGAATCAATTCAAAACACAAGATGGCTCCATGGATATAACGAAGATGATGAACACAGCTGGACAAATGATGAATACAGTTTCCCAAGTATCTTCAATGGTCAAAGGAGTAGGGGGCTTCTTCAAAGCATAGATGGTGAATAAAGAAAAAAGCAGACTTACAAGTGACCAGCCACTTTTTTAAGTCTGCTTTTATTCATGCCTAATGGATTTCAATCCGATTCCCCCTGATTTTGGGTAGGTGAAGCGTGAGGATGCCATCGCGATGTCGAGCGGTCACATTTGCTTCATCAATCGGTTTTGGAAAGGAAATGGTTCTTGAAAAAGTACCGGCTGAAACTTCCTTTTGGAACAATCCTTGATTTTTATCCTTTCTATCTCCATATTTTGCAGATATGGTTACGGAATGGGCCAGTACATCAATTGATATTTGGCTGCGTGGAATTCCGGGCAAGGTGGCAGTTAGGGTATATTCTGAATGCGTTTCGTGAATATCAACCGGAAAGCTGCGTTCTTTCGTCGAGCCGAAGAAATCGTCAAGAGATTTCAGCATGCCTTTAGGAGGCCTTTCGGAAAACAGCCGATCCATTTTGTTAATGAAATGGGAAAAGGGTTCCATTCGATTCCGGTTATTATTTTTTTCAGAAGAGGTCATCACGGTGCTCCTTTCTAAAAAATTCCTTTGCCTATAAGCTATGTGAGGAATGAAGAAATGTGAATGGACTGTTGGGTTTCAGATTCAGGTCCATAGGGAATAACGGTACTGAATGATTAATAAAGGAAATGAGGGATTAATATGACAGATAGCAAGCTTTCCTACATAGATACCGGGAAAGGAAAGGAAACATTGTTGTTTATCCATGGATTTTGCGGAAGCCATGAATATTGGAGCGACATCATTGCTGGATTAAAGGAAGAATACCGGGTTATTGCCGTTGATTTACGGGGACATGGTGCAAGTGAGGAAATAGGGGAGTCTTTCTCGATTGAAGATATGGCAGCTGATATTGCGTCATTTTTGGAAGAACTGGAAATTGGACAGGTATATATGTTTGGTCATTCGCTTGGGGGATATATCACCTTGGCATTCGCAGAAAGGTTTCCTGGGAAATTGTCTGGTTTTTCATTGGTACATTCCACCGCTTTCCCTGATGATGAGACTGGAAAGGCGGGGCGCTTAAAATCAGTCGAGAAAATCGAAAGTGAGGGAATCCCTGCTTTCATTGACGGACTTATACCGAAGCTTTTCGCTCATTCCGATGATCCCAATATTGAACATACAAAGGAAATCGGATATAAAACAAGTGAAATTGGTGCGATAGGATCTTTACATGCCATGAGGAACAGAATGGACAGAAATCATGTTCTCGAAGATACGAAGTTGCCTGTCCTTTTGGTTGCAGGTGAAAAGGATAAGGTGATTCCCGTTGAAAAAACCTTTTCTGTAAAAGGGAGCCATATCAATGAAGTAATACTTAAGGGCAGCGGCCATATGGGAATGTTGGAAGCTCCAGGCAGACTAATTGAAGAAATCATTCGCTTTGTCGAGAAGAATTAAGTGAAAATAATGACCGGGCTGGAAACGAGATGTTGACGTTTCCAGCTTTTTTTTTTTGAATAGGAAATAGTTTCCCTTTTGCATAGAACGTTCATTCGGTAGAATAGGAGGATGAGGTGGTTAAATGAAACTGCGAAAAAATTTACTGGAAGTCATAAAGGATCTAAAAACAAATGAAGATTTTAAAGAAAATATAGTACATTGGCAAGTCATTGAAGCAAAAGAGGCAAAACATGTTCCCTTTCCCGAAGCAATGAATGATAAAATCAAGCATGCTCTTGAAATACGGGGGATTAATGGGTTGTATACCCATCAGGCAACTGCATTTGATACTGCTGTCAGCGGCAATAGCCTTGTAGCGGTAACACCTACAGCTTCTGGTAAAACATTATGCTATAACTTGCCGGTCCTTCAAAAAATACTGGAAGATGAAAAAACCAGGGCGCTTTATATTTTTCCGACAAAAGCACTGAGCTATGATCAAAAAAGCGAACTGAATGAAATGATTCATGAAATGGATGCTGAAATAAATAGTTATACATACGATGGGGACACACCTTCAAATATCAGGCAAAAAATCCGCCAGGCCGGACATATCGTGATCACCAATCCTGATATGCTCCATTCAGGAATCCTGCCCCATCATACGAAATGGGTCTCTTTATTTGAAAACTTGAAGTATGTGGTCATCGATGAACTTCATATTTACCGCGGCGTTTTCGGAAGTCATACAGCCAACGTCATTAGAAGGTTAAAACGGATTTGTAATTTTTATGGAAGCGACCCTGTATTCATCTGTACTTCCGCTACGATCAATAACCCAAAAGAGTTGGCAGAAGAGCTTACGGAAAAACAAATGGTCCTTATCGATAATAACGGAGCCCCGAGTGGGAAAAAGCATTTTGTGTTTTACAATCCCCCAATAGTCAATAAACCGCTGAACATACGCAGGAGTGCGGTTTTGGAAGTCAGGAAGCTGGCAAATGAATTTTTGAAAAATAAAATTCAAACCATCGTTTTTGCGCGAAGCAGGGTTCGTGTGGAAATTCTATTGACATATTTACAGGAGCTTGTATCAAAGCAATTGGGGCCAAAATCAATCAGGGGCTATCGCGGCGGATATCTGCCAACACAGCGTAGGGAAATTGAACAAGGCCTTAGGGATGGTTCCATTTATGGAGTGGTGTCCACAAATGCACTTGAGTTGGGTGTCGATATCGGCCAGCTTCAGGTTTGCATAATGACTGGTTACCCTGGGTCCATATCGAGTGCCTGGCAACAGGCGGGACGGGCAGGAAGGAGACATGGTGAAGCATTGATCATCATGGTTGGCAGTTCCAGTGCCCTTGATCAATATATCGTACAGCATCCCGATTATTTCTTTACCAGAAATCCAGAAACGGCAAGAATCAATCCTGATAATCTTTTGATCCTGGTTGATCATGTAAAATGTGCAGCATATGAGCTGCCATTTAAAAAAGGCGATACATTTGGGAAAACAGAGATTATGGACGTTCTTGAATTCCTTACAGAAGAAAGGGTCTTACACTTGAATGGGGACAAATGGCATTGGATGAATGATGCTTTTCCCGCAAGCAATATCAGCCTGCGTTCAGCGGCACAGGAAAATGTCGTGATCATCGACCAAACCAATGCACCGGTTAATCGGGTCATCGGGGAAATGGATACGTTCAGTGCAATGACCCTTCTCCACGATGAAGCCATTTATTTGCACCAGGGAATTCAATTTCAGGTGGAAGAACTTGATTGGGATGAAAAGAAAGCTTATGTACGAGAAGTCAATGTGGACTATTATACGGATGCTAACCTTGCTGTCCAGTTGTCTGTATTGGAAGTCGATAAACAGCGAACTTTCGCTTCCACAGCAGCTGCTTTTGGTGATGTCGCAATCCGGGCAATGCCTACGATCTTCAAGAAAATCAAATTCGAAACTCATGAAAATATTGGTTCAGGACCAATCAGTCTTCCGGAGATGGAGCTGCATACGAGTTCGGCCATGCTTTCCATGGATTCTGATATATTCAATTGGGACGAAAATCGAATAGAACAAGGAATGATAGGAGCCTCCCATGCACTGAATTACATGATTCCGCTATATGTTATGTGCGATCCGCATGATATCCATGTGTATCCGCAGGTTAAGGCAGCGCATAATGAAAAACCGACCATTTTCATCTATGATAGTTATCCGGGTGGCATAGGGTTAAGTGATAAAGTATATGAAAACTCTGAAGTCATCCTGATGGAAACAATATCAATGATCGAGAATTGCACTTGTGAAAGCGGCTGTCCTTCCTGTATTGGAACGGAATCCGCAACGAAAACAGCCAAGAGTGATGCCAAACAATTATTAAGTCAATTTTGTAAGCAAAAACATTAATAGATTACAGGGATCCGTGAAAAGAGGTGTAATTTCATGTCTTTAAAAAATAAACTAAACCGTATGAAAACCCATATGAACCTAGAGAAACATACTTCTCCTGTAGAAGTAATTGACCAGAAAGAGAATGAAGAAATTCCTTACTTTGAAAAGTGGCTGGAGAACGATACCGTTTCCTTTCATTTCGATGGTGACTATTGTTTCATTAGGGAAGTCCGCTACCCTATAAATCACAAACACGGCTTATATGCATTTTCCGAGCTAAAAAAGGTCGTAAAAGAGTGGAATCAAGCTTCATTGGAGCATCCACTCTCCGCCAAGGGCGTTAAAAGTGAAGATCTGTTTTTCTTCGATACGGAAACGACAGGGCTTGGAGGCGGAGCGGGCAATACCATTTTTTTACTTGGCTATGCGTATTTAGAAGGTGAAGAAGTTGTCGTGAAGCAACATATCCTTCCGCAGCCAGGAAGTGAAATCCCGCTTTATCAAAGCTTTCTGGAAAACATCAATTACGAAACCCTTGTCACATATAATGGTAAATCCTTTGATTGGCCTCAGCTAAAAACAAGACATACCTTGATAAAAGAACATGTACCAAAACTACCGGAGTTCGGACATTTCGATTTGTATCATGCTTCAAGGCGCCTTTGGAGAAACAAATTGGAGCGAGTGAAATTATCAGCGGTCGAAACAGATATTTTAGGTGTACATAGAGAGGATGATATTCCTGGATATTTGGCGCCGATGATTTATTTTGATTTTGTTGAGAGGAAGAATCCGGAAATTCTGTTTGGGATCATGAAGCATAATGAATGGGATATCTTATCACTGATCACATTGTATATTCATTTGTCCCGAAAAATCCTCCAAATCGATGGATATACGGAAGAGTCCATGGAGATTGCACGATGGCTCGATTATTTGGGGAAAAAAGAGGAGTCAGTTGAGACATATCAAAAAATATTGGAAGCGGGAAGTGAGGAAGATCGGATAATGGCTGGTCATGCCTTAGCTTTCCAGAAAAAGAAGCTAAAACAATTCAATGAAGCTTTGGAGATTTGGAAGGAAGTTGCCTTAAAAGGCAATGTGCAAATAAGGATACAGGCGCAGATTGAATGTGCAAAATTATACGAACATCAATTTAAGGAAGTCGGTCATGCTCTAAAATGTTCAATAATTGCCCATCAAGAGATGGTAAGAGAAGGGATCAATCAGGAAAAAAAACAATTGGAATTGGAAAAGAGGATTCGGCGGCTCGAAAAGAAAGAAGGTTCAAAGGATATTTCTGTATAAAATAAAGGAATAAGAATGGTCTTTTAGTGCAAAAGGATGAAAATAAAAAATATGTATACAATTATTGTAGGCTTCAACTATTGTGTGTAAAATGGAAAGAGTTGAGGGTGAAATTCCAAGCGTTCATTTCATACCTTTACATCAAATAAAATTAAGGTGAAAGCGGAGCGGAGAAATGTATAAAACGACTTTATTTCTATTTTTTGTTGTCCTTTGTTTAACGATTGTTTTATTTACTTCATTAAAAGACAGTCTCTATTCCTTTTTGTAGAAAATTACCCTCTATATTTGAAGAGATAGCATTCATATAATAGTGTACTTATCGACAGCCATACTTCGTTTTATACTTATTCTGTATAATTAGGTCATTTCATCAGTACACGTATCCCCTTTTTTTCATAGTCTGTAATGGTAAGACTAAACTTATCATGATGAAAGGGGACGTATTATAAATGTATTTTCGTAATTGTGGAGGAAATAAACCCCATGTTATGGGAGCATCCAACAATGTTATGGGAACATCCAATGTAATGGGCGCACACAACAATGTAATGGGCGCATCAACCGGTAAAAAAAATTCAAACGTAATGGGAGCGTCTGACGTAATGGGAGCCTATAGTCCAATGGCTGTGTCTCCAGCGCAATATGGTCCAACACAAACTTCTCCATCTCAAGTTGCCCCAGCGCAAGTCTCTCCAACACAGCAATATGTCAATACGAATGTATCGAACACAGTGATTCCTGTCGTTCATCCATCACATACTACAAATGTCAATAAACATGTGAACACGTTTAAGCATTATTTCCCGCATACTCAATCCGTTGTGAATGAGTGCTATAATCAACACTTGATTTGTGGGAGGCCGCCGCAAAAACCATGCTGTCCGCCTAGGCATTTCGGATACTAAAAAATAAGGGCTTATCAAGCCCTTGTTTTCTTACATAATCATGTTAAAAGGGAGATTGACTATGCAATGAAGGTTTTGTATATGACCGGCTACAAAGCTTTTGAATTCGGGATATTTAAAAATGACCATGAAGCCGTAAAATATATAAAGAAAGCGATGAAACAGCGTCTCCTGCCATTGGTGGAAGATGGGCTGGAATGGGTGATCATCTCAGGTCAGTTGGGTACGGAATTATGGGGTGCCGAAGTGGTTTTCGAATTACAGGAAGAATTTCATCAGCTTAAATTAGGTGTGCTTACTCCTTTCCTGAAACAGGAAGAGTCATGGAATGAAACGAATCAAGAGTTTTACCGATCCATATTGGCCCGTGCCGATTTTATTGAATCCATTTTCAACAAACCATATGAAGGGCCCGAACAGCTTAAAATCAAAAATAGGTATATGGTCCATAAAAGCGATGCCATGCTCATCATTTTCGAAGCCGAAAAAGAAGGATCAGCCCGATATCCTTATTTTGAAGCGATGAAAAAAGCAGAAACACAGCCATACCCCATCTTTCAGATAAACTTTGATGATTTGCAATCGGCTGCGGAAGAAGCGAGCTGGTCTGAAGAATGAGAGAAAATAATTATGGATTAAAAGTTGTTTCTAAAGCATAATCATATTATTATGAAATTTAGATACAGTTTTAATGGGAATACATACCGTTCACTGAAACAGTAAGATACAAAAAGGTGTTTCGTTGACAAACCCAAGCAGATTTGAAAAAATAATAAAAAGTCGATTGTATTGGCGAAAGTATTGAGGTGAAGTCTTATGCTATCCGATAAGATAAAATTAACGGCTAAAGATATTCTTGAAAAAGATTTTAAAACAGCCATGCGCGGGTATAAACCTGAAGATGTGGATCAATTCCTGGATCTGATCATTAAAGATTATGAAGTGTTCCATCAGGAAATTGAAGATCTTAAACAAGAAAATCTTAAATTGAAAAAACAAGCCGACGAGAGTACAAAACGTCCAAATCAACCTGCTCCAAGTGCTACCCCGGGAACCACTAACTTTGACATCCTTAAACGGTTATCCAACTTGGAAAAGCACGTTTTTGGTAACAAGCTTTTTGATTGAGGTTTTGCATTGTAAAAGTAAAAATTATTGTGGTATTGTGTTTTCGTGAATAATGGAGTATAATCAATTATGTTATGTTAACGTTTGGGTAATTGCTGCTGCATTTATGCAGTAGAGGAAAGTCCATGCTCGCACGGACTGCGATGTCCGTAGTGTTCGTGCCTGGCGAAAAAATAAGCTTGGGCAGCAATCTTGGATTGCTGACGGCTGGGAAAATGCCTAAGTCCTTTTGGATATGGCATGAATACCTATAAAAGTGCCACAGTGACGTAGCCTTTACAGAAATGTAAAGGGTGGAACGAGGTAAACCCCACGAGCGAGAAACCCAAATTAATGGTAGGGGCGCTTTCTTCCTTGGAAATGAACGAGGAGAAGGACAGGAGCACATGCTTCTGTAGATAGATGATTACCGCCGAAGTACGAGACGCGAGTCGCTTGCAGTACTGAGGAACAAAACATGGCTTACAAAACGTTATCATATTACACCAAAAGCACAACTCTCCTTTTAAAAGGAGAGTTTTTGTTTATGGAGATTGCCCTAATATAAAAAGATTGGGCATTTCCTTTTATTTTTCGTTTTCTGAAACTCCGCTGTGTTAAACTTAGAACTTGGCCAGTTTTTCATACCATTCGAAAAGTGTCCAGCGTAAAGAAAAGGCATGAATGAAGTCTTCGGAAACGGTGTTAAAAATAGTGTTGGAATGTTAAGCATTCCTTGATTCTGGGTATCCTATTTATAAAGGTTCCTTAACTCTTCTGTTAGCTGAAGGCGGATGATGGATGGGAACCATACATAATTGGTTTGGATGATTTCAATCATATAATTGCAGCGAGTGTCTTAAGGTGCAGTGATAATAGAGTAAAGCTTTAATTTCACGGTAATCCATAGACGTTCCCGCTATATGATCATGATAGAAGCTAGGCCAACAATGAAGAATTCTAACGACAAGATAATGGTAGTGGACCTTTTAAATAAGGTTTACATGTAAAAAATCAATGCCTGCTTCTAAAAATACATAAATGAAGAAATTCGCGAAAAGGTGCCATTGATTTGGATTAATGGAAAGAAGGTGCAGAATTAATGAAACAATTCGATATTATCGCAACATCAGCAATGGGATTGGAATCAATTGTTGCCAAGGAGGTTCGGGATCTTGGTTACGATTGTCAAGTCGAAAATGGTAAAATCACGTATAAAGGGGATCAATCCGCCATTGCCCGCTCTAATTTATGGCTGCGCACTGCCGATAGGGTGAAAATTAAAATCGCGGAATTTAAAGCATATTCATTTGATGAGTTGTTTGAAAAAACAAAGGCATTGAATTGGGAAGATTACTTATCGGCCGATGTCGAGTTCCCCGTGAGTGGAAAATCCGTTAAGTCAAAGCTATACAGTGTCCCTGATTGTCAGGCAATTGTCAAAAAGGCAATTGTTGATAGATTGAAAAGTAAATACAAGCAAGTGTCTTGGTTTGCCGAGACTGGTCCTTTGTTTAAAATTGAAGTATCTATTTTAAAAGATGTTGTGACACTTACCATGGACACTTCAGGTGCAGGTCTGCATAAACGGGGATATCGAACCGGGCAGGGGGAGGCACCTCTTAAAGAAACATTGGCGGCTGCGTTAATCATGCTGACCAATTGGAAAGCGGATAAACCTTTCATAGATCCATTTTGTGGATCTGGAACGATTCCCATCGAGGCGGCCTTAATTGGTCAGAACATAGCACCTGGGTTTAATAGGGAATTCGTATCTGAAACTTGGTCTTGGATGGACAGCAAGGTTTGGGATGAAGCACGGATCGAGGCTGAAGATTTAGCCGATTATGATCAGTACTTGGACATAACCGGTTGTGATATTGACCATCGAATGGTCGATATAGCTAAAGCTAATAGTTTTGAAGCCGGTCTGGGTGATCTGATTGAATTTAAACAAATGCAAGTGAGGGATATCTCAACCAGGAAAGAGTATGGTGTCATTGTCGGGAACCCGCCTTATGGAGAACGTCTTGGCGAGAAAAAAGCGGTTGAGCAGATGTATAGGGAAATGGGCCAAGCCTTCAAGAAGCTTGATACTTGGTCAGTATACATGATTACCTCCAACCCTGACTTCGAACAGCATTATGGTAAGCCTGCAACGAAAAAAAGGAAATTGTTCAATGGTTTCATTCGTGCTGACCTTTATCAATATTGGGGGAAAAGGCCGCCAAGACAGCCTCAAGGTGAATAAGTAGGTAGAATATAACGGAGGATTTTGCTAGTCAGGACGATTTATTCATAATAGGTTCCAGTCTTGCTTATCATTTCCTTTTCTGTTATTCTAATAATGAATTATTTTTGTTCAGATTTAAGGAATACCTTAATATTCTTTTGAACAAGGATAGTAATATAATGTGTGGAGAACACACTAGGAGGCAACAAAAATGGAACAAGGTAAAGTAAAATGGTTTAACGCAGAAAAAGGTTTTGGATTCATCGAACGTGAAGGTGGAGACGATGTATTCGTACATTTCTCAGCTATCCAAGGCGAAGGTTTCAAAACTCTTGAAGAAGGCCAAGACGTTACATTTGATGTAGAACAAGGTCAACGTGGACCACAAGCATCAAACGTAAACAAAGCTTAATTCAACCCTATATTATTTACAGACAGGCTCTCTTTTGGAGCCTGTCTTTTATTTTACGAATGGGACAACCAGGCAGCATAAATAGAAAAAACATAATACGGTTTCATTTTCTAATGGTTGGTAAATATCTTGACTATTAATGTGAAATAAAGGATAATATACTTTTGCCTAAGATTATAATGATTCGGATTCTATATACTGATGATAGATAAAAGGGGAGACCAGGATGCTTAAAACACTGCCTTTTTCGGTAACAAAGGAAGATTCTTTTTACGATAAGCTTTCAGAATGGATCGGTGATGTCTTTTACGATATTCTTCCCGAAAAAGGATTTGAGCTGCGTGACGAACAAATCTTCATGGCATTTCAATTAGAAAAAGCCTTTAAGGAAAAGAATGTAAGTTTTGCTGAAGCAGGGGTAGGGACCGGTAAGACATTGGTCTATTTACTATATGCGATTTGTTATGCGAGATATACGAATAAACCGGCCATTATTTCGTGTGCAGATGAAACGTTGATTGAACAGCTTGTCAAAGAGGAAGGCGACATCCAAAAAATCAAGAATGCTTTAGGTATTGAAGTGGATGTTCGGCTTGCTAAATATCACGATCAATATGTATGTCTAAAGAAGTTGGATTACGCAGTGAATCATGAAGATTCAGAGGGAATAGATCAGCTATATGATGAACTTCCCAAGTTTGTCCATGATAACTCATCCATGAACGCCTATACAGCATATGGGGACCGTAAACAGTACCCATATTTAAATGATGAAGACTGGTCTAAAGTTGGCTGGGATCAACTCCAAAACTGTTTCACTTGTGATAAACGCCATCGATGCGGGCAAACCCTATCACGGGACCACTATCGAAAATCAAGTGATTTGATCATTTGTTCACATGACTTCTTCATGGAGCATGTATGGACCAAGGAAAAGCGTAAGCGTGAAGGACAGTTACCATTGCTGCCAGATCATAGCTGCGTTGTCTTTGATGAAGGCCACTTATTGGAATTTGCTGCTCAAAAGGCTTTAACTTATAAAGTTGGGGAACAAACCCTTGCCTCGGTTTTGGAATTGCTAACAGCCAATCAGGTTCGTGAAGAAACCTTATACATCATTGAGGATTTAATTGATATCAATGAAGAATTTTTTGATTTGTTGGATGAAAAAGCGATACATGTCAGCGGATCTAATCGTTATGAAATCCCAATGTCCAAAGAAATTACAAGCTTTGCCCATAAGCTTCACAAAAAGGTTGAGGAGTTAGAGGAGAACCTAGTTTTTGAAGCGGAAATGTACACGATCAATGATTATGATTTAAAAGTGACGGAAGAATATTTAGAGCAGCTGGGCTACTCCCTTTCTTTATTTATAAAGGATGAACAGGCCGTTTCCTGGTTTGAAGAAAATGAAATGACCAAAACATTGGTCATCATGCCAAGGCTCGTACAGGATATTTTGTCTGAACAGGTATTCTCTAAAAAAATCCCTTACATTTTTTCATCGGCAACATTATCGGATAATAAATCCTTTCAGTACATTGCAGATAGTTTAGGGATAGAAAAGTATGACAGCTTTTCCGTTGAATCACCGTTTGATTACGATGAAGTCATGAAAATGAACATGCCTACCTTCGAAAATGGAGATCAATTGGCTAAACTTCAATTTACGATGAAGACAATTGAGGAAAATCAAGGTCGAACACTCGTGTTGTTCCAATCAAAAGAAGAATTGCATTGGTTCAAGGAAAACTGCCCAATGTCTTCTTATCCATTTTATTTTGAAGGGGAAGCGGAAATCAGCGAGCTGGTTAAGAAGTTCCAAGAGGATGAGCAATCTGTTCTTTTCTCCTATCATTTATGGGAAGGACTTGATGTTCCAGGGCCTTCATTACAAAATGTTGTGATACACTCCCTGCCATTCCCGCCGCGCGATCCAGTTTTCGAGGCTAAACGCAACTCGGTTTCCGAAGCATTTGAAGAAGTGGACCTTCCATACATGCTCCTTCGCTTGCGCCAGGGAATAGGGCGTTTGATCAGGACGAGCAATGATTCGGGGACAGTCCAGATTTTGATTGATAAGGATCTTTCGGAGCAGGTGAAAGAGAAGATTGTATCCATTCTTCCTGTCACGCTTTAACTAAAGTCAATCCAAAAAAGAGCCAAGGTGCCCCTTGGTTCTTTTTTTATTTTAATTTTTTAATCGGAGTGGTTCTGATAGGAATGATTTTTGTATAATATGGTAAAGTGTAGTTGGAAGGAGCAGTGACTATGACTAAAAAGGGTATCGATCTGATAGAAAAAGAGTTTAAAGAATATGTAAAGAAAATCTCGGCGTATAATGAAGCACTCGCGTTAATTTTTTGGGATTTGCGTACAGGTGCACCGAAAAAGGGAGTTGAGCAGCGTTCCGAAGTTATTGGGGTGCTTTCCTCCGAAGTGTTTAATATGAGCACAAGTAAAGAAATGGAATCCTTCATTGCAGAACTTTCGATGGAGCCTCTTAGTGAAACGACTAATAAAATGGTGCAAGAGTGTAAGAAAGATTTTGAAAGGAATAAGAAAATTCCTGCAAACGAATATAAGGAATTCGTCATTTTACAATCGCGTTCTGAAAGTGCATGGGAAGAGGCAAGGGAAAAAGCTGATTTTTCTTTATTTCAACCTTATCTGGAGCAAATTGTAGCGTATACCCGCAGGTTTGTAGAATACTGGGGATATGAAGGGACGAAATATAATACCCTTTTGGATATGTATGAACCAGGCATGACTGTAGATGTACTTGACAGCGTATTCAGTGAGCTTCGGTCGAGGATCGTTCCTTTGGTAAAACAGATTGCAACAAGCGAACATAGACCTGAAACAGGGTTCCTTTATAAAGAATTTCCAAAAGAAAAACAGCATCAACTCAACTTGGAAATTCTAAAACAGCTAGGATACGATTTCAAGGCTGGCAGGCTGGATGAAACGGTTCACCCTTTCGAAATTAGAATAAATAGGGGAGATGTCCGGGTGACGACCCGATACGATGAAAATGATTTTAGGGGGGCAATCTTTGGTACCATTCATGAATGTGGACATGCCATTTATGAACAGAATATCGCCAATGAGTTAACCGGAACACTTCTTGATTCCGGGACATCCATGGGGATCCATGAATCACAATCTTTATTTTTCGAAAACTTCATTGGACGGAACCATAGCTTCTGGAAAAATAAATTCTCCTTATTAAAAGAATATGCCCCCGAACAATTCAATGACGTGACACTGGATGAATTTTACCGGGGCATTAACGAATCGAAACCATCGTTCATCCGTATTGAAGCAGATGAACTGACGTATCCTCTACATATAATGATTCGGTATGAACTGGAAAAGGCTCTTTTTAATGGAGAACTTGAAGTGAAGGATTTACCGGAAGTCTGGAATGAAAAATATAAGGATTATTTGGGAATTGTTCCTGAAAATGATGCCATGGGCGTGTTGCAAGATGTACACTGGGCAGATGGCAGCTTTGGTTATTTCCCTTCTTATGCATTGGGCTATATGTATGCAGCCCAAATCAAGCAAGCGATGCTTAAAGATGTGCCTGATTTTGATGGACTGTTGGAAGCGGGGGATATTGCGCCAATCAGGGAATGGCTTAATGAAAATATACATAAATATGGAAAAACAAAAAAACCTTTGGAGATTTTGAAAGAAACGACAGGGGAAGGCCTGAATGTTCAGTATTTAATAAAGTATCTTGAAGATAAATATAAAGAAGTTTATAAAATCAAATGAATCAAAGGAAGAAGGACTTGCATTAAGTGTAAAGGCCTTCTAAGTTTGTAGACAAAAGGGGTTCGGAATTAAAAATTCCGAACCCCTTTTGGAAATTCCTTTAAACTTCCGCCTGGAATTAAGCGATTGGGGCTCTACAAGCCCACTAGGTTAGGCCATTTTTGGACCTTACTATGTCCAATTGGCCATCTTTTTTTTAGTAATCCAGCGAAAAAGTAAGCATCGCCTGCATCTACAATTTTTAAGTCCCCTTAAAGTAGTCCACTGCATACCATTCTTTTGCATCTCCCGAATACACGCTCAATCGTTTCTTTACGTTTCGCATATATAGTTTTTACATCTAAATGATGACGCAGATGATCTCCCTCTTCCACTTATGTTTGCCAGATAGGCCGTGTCACCACTTTTTGAAATTCTTTTTGTACACTGTGATAAAGATGAGGATGTTGGACAGATGTGTTTTGGCGATTTGTACTCACGATAACCCTCTTTATAAGTAATCATTTCCAGTTGATTTCGCTGAATAGAATCATGCTTTATAGGCAAAAGGGTTCTAAAAGTTAAAACAAAGGTTGAACGGAATATGCGAGACGCCTGCTTAGAAAAGCGAGTCCAGGGGAGACCCCGCAGGCGCAAAGGCGACGTGGGCGGACCGCCCGTGGAAAGCGAGTACCTGTAGAGGAAATCAACGGTCAAATTGTACAAACCATAAAAGGGCATGAGTAAAATACCAGTAAATGTTATTTGAAGTGGCAGCGGTGTTTTTTCTTTATAGGTAAATCCATGCTATTTAGGTTTAGTGATTTCACAATTTTCTATTAATACGAATGATGACTTATTTTTTTTATTGAAAGTTCGGTTTTTAACAAAAATAACTTTTCAAATAGAGTCAGCGTTGTTATAATTCATATATTAATAAAATATTAAGTTTCACTCGTATAATAGCAGGGATATGGCCTGCAAGTTTCTACCGGATTACCGTAAATAATTCGACTATGGGTGAGTAATAGATCTTGTTGCATAATGAAGGCTTTTGCTGATTCATTTTTCATTCATGCCCAAGAAGTATTGCTTCACTCAAAAAAAGTGCAGCAATGTTTCTTGGGCTTTTTTATATGCCTGGAAACAATTGCATAGATTATGGGTCAATAAACATCCAAGATTGGGAGGAACCTTCATGCAACTTTTAAAGGATAAAATTTTGTCCGAGGGTCAAGCTTTATCAGAAGATATTTTAAAAGTAGATTCATTTTTAAATCATCAAATGGATCCTATATTAATGAAAGAAATTGGTAAAGAATTCGTAAAACGTTTCGAACAAAAGGAAATAACGAAAGTGCTGACAATTGAATCTTCTGGTATTGGACCTGGTTTGATGGCTGCGCTGGAATTGGAAGTTCCGCTCATTTTTGCCCGTAAACGTAAATCACTTACTTTAACAAATGATTTAATAACGGCGTCCGTTCATTCCTTTACAAAAAAAGAAACCAATGCCATTACGGTTTCCAATAAATATATTGAAGCCGGAGATAAGGTTTTGATCATTGATGACTTCCTTGCTGTCGGACAGGCAGCGCGTGGGTTGGTGGAAATCTGTAAGCAGGTTGGAGCAGAAGTGGCCGGAATCGGCATCGTGATTGAAAAAGCATTCCAAAGCGGTGGTAAGGATCTTAGGGAACAAGGTTTTCAAGTGGAATCACTTGCACGGATTGCTGAGTTGAAATTCGGTGAGATAACGTTTGCTGAGGAAAAGGAAGGAGAAGCCGTCAATGTCTAATCAATCACCATTAAAAGTTGCTTCATTAGGATTACAACATGTTCTTGCCATGTATGCCGGTTCAGTCGTCATTCCATTGATAGTCGGTGGGGCGCTGGGATTGAATGCAGCGCAGTTAACTTATTTAGTTTCGATAGACATTTTGATGTGCGGGATAGCCACTTTATTGCAAGTTTGGAAAAATAAATTCTTTGGAATTGGGCTTCCGGTCGTCCTGGGCTGCACATTTACAGCAGTTAGCCCGATGATTGCAATTGGTACGCAATATGGAATCAACTCCATTTATGGATCTATTTTGGCGTCGGGATTGATCGTCATTATCATTAGTAAGTTTTTCGGAAAACTGGCAAGGTTCTTCCCGCCCATTGTCACTGGATCGGTCGTTTTGATTATTGGCATTACGCTCATTCCTGTTGCCATCAACAACCTTGGTGGTGGCCAAGGAGCTGCTGATTTCGGAGACTTGAATAATGTAGCTCTTGGGTTCGGAACTTTGTTATTCATTATATTCATGTATAAATTCTCATCAGGATTCGTACGCTCCATCTCTATTTTATTGGGGCTGTTAGTAGGAACATTTGCAGCTTTCTTCCTTGGGAAAGTGGACTTTAGCTCGGTTGTCAGTGCCACTTGGCTGCATATGCCTCATTTTTTCTACTTTGGAACCCCGACATTCAACGTCACGGCAATCATTACAATGACATTGGTGGCGATCGTCAGCTTGGTGGAATCGACTGGTGTTTATTATGCTCTTGGTGAAATCACGGACAAAGAAATTTCAGAAGACGATCTGGCTCGCGGATATCGTTCTGAAGGACTTGCCATCATGATTGGCGGTTTGTTCAATGCGTTTCCGTATACAGCTTTTTCACAAAATGTCGGCTTAATTCAATTGTCAGGCATTAAAACAAGAAATGTCATATTCACAACGGCTGGCATTCTTATTTTCATAGGTTTTGTTCCAAAAATTGGTGCATTCACGACAATTATCCCTTCATCCGTGCTTGGCGGTGCAATGGTGGCGATGTTCGGGATGGTAATTGCCGCTGGAATTAAGATGTTGAGCAAAGTTGATTTTGCTTCTCAAGAAAATTTATTGATCATCGCTTGTTCAGTAGGGATGGGACTAGGGGTGACCGTCGTTCCTGAGTTATTTGCGCAAATTCCGGAAAGCTTTCAAATCTTAACGGAAAACGGTATTGTTGCCGGAAGTTTGACAGCCATATTCTTGAATATCGTTTTTAACATCATCCCTACAAAAGGGAAAGTGAAGGAAGCCCGTATTGAAGGGCAAAATGTAGCCTGATTAAAAATAGATTCTGTAATCTTGATAGATTCACCCGTTTACATGCCCAAAATCCTCAGGTGAAGAGGATTTTGGGCATTTTTTTCATTTAGGCCTAAGCATATCATTGATAATGAATTTGGAGTTTTGTCAGATAAAAGGAAACTCTCTTCACTTTTTGAATATATTGATAGTATATGTTCAGGAAAGTAGTGATAGGGATGGAGAAAAAATATTGTATTCATTGCAGGACCATACTAAGCCAGGAGTATAGGTGCAGTGTGTGTGGAAAAGAGGAGTTTCAAAACATTATTATACAAGTGCAAAATCAATCTTCAGTAAAGAAAGATGACTGAAAGCGCCCCCTTACCAAATTATAGGTAAGGGGGTTTTATTATATCGTGTATACATATCGATTATTAAGGTGATATGAAGAGTACCTCGCCATTTTATCGCCATTGCCCATCATGTTTCTCTTTGGACATTCAAAAGCCGTACCTCATAAGTCAGCCTTTCGTACAGGAATGCATTAGCGTCCTTATTTGCATGAAAGGTGATATTCGTGGAAGATGTTCCTCCGCTTGTATTGTTGTACTTTCCGTTTTATAGTATTACGCAGTCCTTTTTGCCTGAGTATTTAGAAGAAAAGAAAAAAATTGTTAAATGCCTATACATATCACCATTTAGCTATAAAGCATAATTGGTGTCATGGTGGGTATATTAACCATATCATGAATATTTAGGGGTGGAATCATGCCGTATTTATTATCTGCATCTCATGTAAAACTGCCACATTTGCTTTCACAAGAAAAAATCATGGAATTTTCGAGAGAAATATTTGGAGCATCATTTAAGAATATAGAACGGTTACTAAAGGCCTTTAAAAATGGACAAGTGGAAAATAGATATTTTTCAAATGATCTCGATTGGTTTAAAGAGGATCATTCTTTTGCCGATCGGAATGATTTATATATACAGCAGGCAATCAAATTTGGGAAAGAAGCTATAGAAAAATGCTTAGCCAACACAGAATTTTTAAAAGAAGGACTGCAGGCAAACGAGCTAGATGCTTTCTTCTTTATCTCAAGCACGGGGATTGCCACCCCGACCATTGATGCCAGGATAATGAATGAACTAACATTTAACCCGCATGCTAAAAGGATTCCGATTTGGGGGCTTGGCTGTGCAGGGGGAGCGAGTGGCCTATCACGTGCTTTTGAATATTGCCAAGCATACCCGACTGCGAAGGTCATTGTTTTAAGCGTGGAGTTATGCAGTCTGACATTTCAAAGGAATGATATCTCCAAAAGCAATTTAATTGGGACTTCCCTATTTTCCGACGGAGTAAGCTGTGTTTTGGTTTGCGGTGATGAAGTGCCGAGTGAACAGTTCTCAAAAAAAGTAAGACATTTGCATTTTTTGGATTCGCAATCGACGCTCATGCCGGATTCATTGGATGTAATGGGGTGGGATGTTAAAGATCAAGGGTTATACGTGATTTTTTCGAAAGATATCCCTACAATCATCAAGGATTGGCTTAAACCGAATGTTCAAGAGTTCTTAATGGAGAATGGATTCGATCTAAACGATGTAAAAGATTTCATCGCTCATCCTGGAGGCAAGAAAGTAATTGATGCTTATCACGAAGCCCTCGGGTTCGATGAAAGCATGACGGGAGAGTCAATGAGCGTATTGCGTGAATTCGGCAATATGTCCTCAGCAACTATTTTGTACGTTCTGGAGAGGTTCATGCAGCGGGGCGGGAATAAAGGTGAGGTGGGCCTGGCTGCTGCATTGGGGCCTGGGTTTTCATCTGAACTTGTGTTAATGAGGTGGAAGTGATGATCTTCGCCATTTTCATTATTTTGATCGCTATACAGCGCCTTGTTGAATTATATATCGCCAAACAAAATGAAAAACAGTTGAAAGCCGGAGGAGCAATAGAATACGGTGAGTCCCATTACAAATGGATGGTTCTGATGCATCTTAGTTTTTTTATTGTTCTCATTATTGAAGTGGTCGCCCTTGAAAGGGATATATCTGGACTTTGGCCGATTTGGCTGACCCTTTTTCTAATTGCGCAGTCAGGAAGGATTTGGGTAATCCGTTCATTGGGAAAACATTGGAATACAAAAATCATAGTGGTTCCTGATGCCGATGTAGTCATTAAAGGTCCTTATAAATTTTTCAAACATCCGAACTATATCATAGTGGCAACTGAGATTTTAGTTATTTCCTTATTATTCAATGCATATTATACTGCTATCATCTTTAGTTTATTGAATGTTTGGATGATGATGGTAAGAATTCCACTGGAAGAGAAGGCATTAAAGGAACACACGGAATATTCTACGGTTTTTAAGGGAGAATAATAAAAAAATTTAATTACTTATTGAAAATGATTATCGTTCGTGATAAGATTCTAAATGAAGATGAAAATTATTCTCATTCGGATTTCAATCATTTATTTTAATTAAAAAACTAAAATCTAATCAATATAAAAGAGGATGGTGTTGGTAATGGTTTGGGTATTCATTTTATTGACAATCGCTACATATGGTTTTGTGATGAAACATGTATTGAATAATATTCAAAAACCGGCAAAGGCAGTAAAACCTTATACCGGGTCACCAATGGAAAACCGAGCTGCTTTTAACCCCACCCCAACAACCAGGTAAACATCCTGGTTTTTTTTTTGCATTCCAACAATAGGATCAAATTGCGCGAATCCACCAATTGGTGGTTTTTTTTTGAACATGGCCTGTAATGAATCATATAGTAAAAATAAAGCTGACGGTATGAATAACAAACGAAATCGTTTACAATAAGAATATCAAAATGACGATAGATTAAGGGGTATGGATTCATGATTCAAGAAACATTAAAGCAACAGTCCAAATTGGGAATTTTGACTGCCATGTATGAGAAATTTCAATCGGCAGGTGATACAGGCAATGCAGATAAAATGAAACAGTTAATCATGAAAGTGAATAATGAGGAGTTCATCATTGCTTTTTGCGGGCATTTTTCAGCGGGGAAATCTAGTATGATCAACTTTCTCCTTGGTGATCAAGTATTGCCTTCAAGTCCGATTCCTACGAGTGCAAATACGGTAAAGGTACAAAAAGGGGAAGACTATGCCAAAGTCTTTTACCATCATGAGCCACCAGTCTTATTTCCTGCACCTTATGATTTTAAAGAGGTCAAGAAATTTGCCAAGGATGGAGATTCAGTATCGGCAATAACGATAAGTTCCAATGATTTTTCACTGCCGGATTCATGTGCGATCATGGATACGCCAGGAATCGATTCGACAGACGATGCACATAGAGTTTCTACGGAATCTGCCCTGCATCTAGCTGATGTCGTCTTTTATGTCATGGACTACAATCACGTCCAATCAGAAGTGAACTTCCTATTCACGAAAGAATTGTTGGAGGCTGAAAAACCGACATACTTAATTATCAATATGATCGATAAGCATGATGAAAAGGAGCTTGGATTTCAAGACTTCAAGCTTTCCGTTTCTGAAGCTTTTGCGAACTGGAATGTATATCCTGATGGTATTTTTTATACATCCGTAAGAGACTTGAACAATTCCGAAAATGAAATAGAAGTGGTCAAGCAATTCATATATGAAATGGCGGGCAAAGGTTTAAATGATGGGAAGGATGCCATCATGCAATCGGCTAATGCCCTTGTCGAAAGACATCTTAATTGGCTGAAGGAGCAGTATGAAGAGGAACATGCCGATGATATTGAAGTATTATCAGAACTGCCTCATGAAGAGCGGATACACCTGACCAATCAGGTGGACAGCCTATTGAAAGAAAAAAAATCATTGACTGGACGCATAGAGGAAATCAAGGGCCAGTATGCCGATGCATTGGAAACCATTTTAAAAGGCGCATACATCATGCCGGCTGCAACACGGGACCTAGGTAAATCATTCTTGGAATCGGCTCAGCCGGACTTTAAAATGGGTCTATTATTTGCCAAGAAAAAAACGGATGCCGAACGTGAGGCACGTATTAAGGCGTTCTTGAGCGATCTGCAAGAAAAGGTGAAAACCCAGCTTGAATGGCATCTTAAAGAACTGGCGGTTAAAACGCTTAATCAAGCGGAAATCCATGATTCAACACTTGAAAGTAAGGCTCAGGCACTTCAGATCGAGGTAACGGAATCTTACATAAAAAACTCTTTGAAGCCTCAAGTCGATATTACGGGTGAATACGTTTTAAACTATACGAATGATCTGGCATCAGCCATCAAAAAGAAAGCACGTGATGTGTCAGAAGGATTTTTGAATGATATGGTTACCGTTATGGAAGGAATAGTGGAACAGCAGTCCATGTCCATCGATAAGGAACTTGAAGGTTTTTCTGAATTTGCGGAAGCCCTTAAAGTTACTGCTGCGATGAACGCGGAAATCGAGTACCAAACGGAACGTTTAGAGGCCATTGCCCATCAAACTGAATCATTGGTCGATGAGCGTGAAATCGATATGCTGTTAACTGAATGGAATGAAGAGGAAAATAATATTACAGTCAAAATCATGACAACCGATAAAGTAAGTAATTCAAGGTCCGTCAACGAACAATCTGTAAGTGATCATGTTAAAGAAATCACGGATGCTGTACCTTCCGTGACTGTTTCTTCATCTGATGCTACTGATTTACGCGGAAAAGAAAAGCTGGTGGAAACTGCAGCGAGTTTAAAACAGGCGGCCGAGCTGATCCAACCTCTGAGAGGGTTTCAATCGCTTTATAAAGAACTGAAAGAGAAGGCAAATCGCTTGGAACAACAGACGTTTACGGTTGCCCTCTTCGGTGCATTCAGTGCGGGTAAGTCTTCCTTTGCCAATGCTTTGATGGGAGAAAGCGTCCTTCCTGTCTCACCAAATCCGACAACTGCCGCAATCAACAAAATCATGTCTTCGGACGCTGAGCATCCACATGGAACGGCAACCGTCAAATTAAAGACCGAAGCGATGCTGTTGGAAGATGTAAGCCTGGCATTGGCAGCTTTTGATAAATCGGCAAAGACTCTGGATGAAGCACTTCAACTAGCAGGGCAAATCATTGCGAAGGCAGGGGAAGTTGATAAGGGTAAAACGCACTTATCGTTTCTTAGGGCGTTTCATCAAGGGCTTCCCGAGTACCAAAATGATTTAGGAAATGTGGTTACGGTAGACCTTGAAGGATTTAAACGGTTTGCTGCGGAAGAGTCCAAGTCATGTCTTGTTGATCTGATCGAATTGCGTTATGACTGTGAAATGACAAAGCAGGGGATGGTCCTTGTTGACACACCTGGTGCCGATTCGATTAATGCACGCCATACTGGAGCAGCTTTCGAATATATTAAGAATTCGGACGCCATCCTATTTGTGACTTATTATAATCATCCATTTTCCCGGGCAGACAGGGAGTTCCTGATACAGCTTGGACGTGTGAAAGATTCTTTTGCTATGGATAAGATGTTTTTCATCGTAAATGCCGTCGACCTGGCACAAACGACTGACGAATTGGACGAAGTGATGGATTATGTCACAGATCAATTGAATGGATTCGGTATCCGTTTTCCAAAACTGTTCCCGCTTACGAGTAAGGGGGCGTTGATGGAAAAACAAACGCCTGGTTCGTTTAAGCATTCATTCCTTCCTAATAGCGGAATCATGGAATTCCAAGGCCAATTCGATTCTTTCATAGAAAACGATTTAACTGGACTTGCGATTGAATCGGCTCAAGCGGCTGTAAAAAGAACCGAAGAATTGCTACGAGATGTAATTACAGCTTCCAGACAGGATGAGAAAGCGAAACGAAAAGCCCTGGAGACACTTTCTCATGAGTCACAGGCCATTTCGGAACTCCTTTCAGTCATTAAAGGGGATGCCGAAAAGCAACGGTTGAAAAAAGAGATAGACGAATTGACTTTCTATAGTAAACAACGGGTCTTCTTCCGGTTTAATGATTTCTTCAAAGAATCGTTCAATCCAGCTGTTTTAAAAGATGATGGAGGCGATCTGAAAATTGTCCTCAAGCAATCGATGAAGAACTTATTGGATGCGTTAGGCTTTGACCTTGCCCAGGAAATGCGGGCAACGGCTTTAAGGACGGAAATGTTCGTAAATAAATTACTGAATGAGAAACAGGGCAGTTTGCTTCAGCAAATGCAAAAAATAAGAAGAACCCTTTCATTACAGCCATATGAACCCAATGAGAGGGAATCCCTTGAATTCACTGGAGCTTTTGCCCAATTGGATACAGGGGAATTCAAAAAGGAATTGGCATTATTCAAGAATCCAAAATCTTTCTTTGAAAAGAATGAAAAAGCGAAAATGAGCGAAGGTCTTCAGAAGCGTTTGGATGAACCTGCCCTTATATATGCAAAAGAACAGGGTGAGCGGATTTACGAAATGTATAATGAAGTCCTCGATCAAGAGCTACTCGCGATTCAAAAAGAGTTTAAGACGGAAGTATCGGATATCTTTGCAGGTTTACGTGCAGCATTGGAGGAAACGGTTGATTTACCGTATTATGAAAATGCTGTAGCGGAATTGGCTAAAATGCATTCGAAATAGAAACGAGGTTCATTCATGAAAGAAAACCTTATTTCACGCTTGAGATACCTGGAAAAGAATGAGGATATAACGATATTGATGGCTGCTGTTACTGGCAGCCATTCTTTTGGTTTATCATCGGTCCAATCGGATTTCGATGTTCGGTTTATATATGTTCATAATGATAAGCGATCATACTTGAGCTTGAGTCAGCCAGTTGAAGTCATTCAAGTGAAAGAAGGCCTATTCGACATGGAAGGCTGGGATCTCTTTAAATCATCCCGACTTACCTTAAAGAGTAACCCTGCTCTATTTGAATTGTTTCAGTCACCTATCAGGTTGATAACCCATCCGGATTATTATAGGAAGATGACTGGTTTGATAGCGGATTGCTATTCCAAAAAGGCACTGGGGCACCATTACTATCGGATGATGAGCGACAATCTTCAACAATTGTCAAAAACAAGGGGTTCCGAAAGAAAAGAGCTAAAAATATGGGTACAAGTATACCGTTCGTATTTAACCCTTGAATATATCTTCCAACGGGGTTCGCTGCCACCATTATCGGTATGGGAATTACTTGATTCGGTTTCAATGGACCAAGGAATGAAAAACAGGATGATCCGGATATTTAAAGCAAAACAAATGGAAGAATGTATAAGCAACAATGAAAGTGAAAATAATCTTTCGCTAATAGAAGGGAAATCACTTTCCATAAAGAATGAGATAACTAGGCTACATCAAGGGAAGAACATGGAAATGGAACTTAATGAATTGATTTGGGCCATTTTGGAATAGGGGGATATGAGATGAGTTTTATAATCGAAAAAGAAGAGCTGTTGCCGTTGTTGAATTCTAAAGATATCAGAATTTGTGACTGCCGCTTTCAACTAGGCTCTCCTGATGCAGGGTATAATGATTACAAAAAAGACCATATTTTAGGCGCTGTTTATTTCGATCTTGAAAAGGACTTATCTGGTCAGGTTCAAGATCATGGCGGAAGACATCCTCTTCCTGACCTGGAAACCATTAAAGATAAACTGGAATCAAATGGAATCACCAACGATACTGTACTTATCGCTTATGATGGCGGGGAAGGTTCTTTTGCTTCCAGGTTTGTCTGGTTGCTAAGCTACCTTGGGCATCAGAAAGTCTTTGTCCTGAACGGGGGATACCGCGCCTGGAGGGATGCGGGCTATCCGATTGACTCGATTCAAATGAATTATAGGCCAACCGAATATCGTATCGATTTAAATGAACACGTTTTTGCATCTTTTCGAAAAGTGAAGGATTACACTTTGAATAGACCTGACGATATCGTATTAATGGATTCACGGGAATCTAAGCGCTACGAGGGAATCGAGGAGCCAATTGATAAAAAAGCCGGCCATATACCTGGTGCAGTAAATAAGGTGTGGACGAACGTTCTGGAAAATGGCTATTTTAAAAAGAAGGAAGATCTTCAGTCGAATTTTACAAGCATCGGTAAAGATAAGGAAATCATTGTGTACTGCGGTTCAGGTGTAACGGCCTCACCCAATTATATCGCCCTGAAAGAAGCGGGCTTTAAAGATGTAAAGATTTATATTGGCAGTTTCAGTGACTGGATATCGTATGATGATAATCCAATTGAATAATATTTTTTCCAATTAAACGATCCTTAAAAAAAGGGACAGTTATGTTAAAATGGAAGTACATCATGATAGAGGTGATAATGTGTTAATGAAAGAAAATGAGCAGCATCCATCCTTTATGCTTGTCGATGGAATGGCGCTTTTATTTAGAGCTTTTTATGCAACGGCCGTTACTGGTCAATTCATGATTAACTCCAAAGGCATCCCGACCAATGCCGTTCAAGGTTTTTTGAAGCATATGCTGACGGCGGTGAATCACTTTTCACCCAGTCATGTAGCGGTATGCTGGGATATGGGCAGCAAGACTTTCAGAAATGAATTATTTGATGGATACAAGGCGAACCGATCAGAAGCTCCAGTCGAAATGATCCCTCAATTCGACTTAGCGAAAAAAGCGGTTGAAGCATTCGATATCCCTAACATAGGACTATCTGGTTATGAGGCGGATGACTGTATCGGAACAATTGCCAAAGCATCTGCACAGCATAGCCGAGTGGGTATATTGACTGGCGATCAAGATATGCTTCAGTTAATAGAGGAAAACATTTCCGTACTATTATTAAAAAAAGGGTATGGTAACTATGAGGTGCATAATCCCGATAGCTTTTTTGAGTGGAAAGGGATTACACCAAGGCAAATGATCGATTTAAAAGCTTTAATGGGTGATACAGCTGATAACTATCCCGGAGTTAAAGGAATTGGGGAGAAGACAGCGTTGAAATTATTGATACAGTATCAAAGTATCGAAGGCATTCTTGAAAATGTTGCTTCATTGACGAATGGGCAACGGGCTAAAATTGAATCCGCTGTCGATATGCTTCATTTATCCAGAAAGCTAGCAGAAATAAAATGCGATGTACCAATTTCATGTCCTTTGGACGATGCGGTTTATCAGTATGATCGCGAAAAGGTCAAAAACCTGGCTAGGGATCATGAATTCAGGACATTACTGCGCATGATCTAATCTAACAAGGGGGAGCTTCCTAATGGGGGCTCCCCCTTTTGAAATTCCCTTTAAATTTTCGCCTGAATTTAAGAATTTGGGGATCTACTAGCCCGCGAGTCGAAGGGAGACCCCGCAGGCGGACCGCCCGCGGAAAGCGAGTGCCCTAGTTCCAATCAACGTTCAAATTGTACAGTCCGGGACATCGGTCCTTTATTTTGTACGATGATTTTTTTGTCGAAAAATGGATAGTCAAATTCTTTGATATACGGTAAGATGAAAATAAGGCATGAAGTATGGAGTGGATGAGCAAGTGGCGAAATCAACTGAAGAGTATGTTAGTTTTTTAGAGGGTAAGGGATTCACTTTTGGTAATGACGCAATTGGTTTTATTTATTTTGGTAAGCGCTACACGGATGCAAGTGATATTTTAGTCAATGCAGCAATAGAGTTGACATTAAAGGTACAAAAGAATTTTGATGGCAGCTTTTATATCTCCTTTTTGGAAAATTTAAAACAAAATGGCATTGAAACGCGTAGTGCAGCGGTATCGTTTGCAAAAGAACAGGGGCTACTTAAATAAATCGGACTTCGTAACTGGAAGTCCGATTTATTTTGGGCTTTTCAAGAAAACCCCTGTGTCACCGGTTTCTTTTTCTTAACAGGCAGTTCTGCAAAAATCATTCCCAAGAATATGAATGCGCAGCCGATGATGGAAGCGGAAGTTAATTTTTCCCCTATCAATATGTATGAGGATAACGCTGCAAAAACCGGTTCCATTGAAAAGATCAGCGCCACTCTTGTAGGTGTCGTATAGGCTTGGAAGAAGGTTTGTGCGAAAAAGGCGAAGGCCGTGGCAAGGGCTGCCGTAACCAACAAAGCAGTCCATACATCTCTCTGTAACATGACCTCTGAGCTGAAGATGACGGAATGATTCTCTTTGAAAATGAAAGCTGAAACAAATGATAATAAAGATACGGTGGAAACCTGAATCAACGTCAGCGGTAAAGCGGGAAGGGTCTTGGCATATTTAGCGGTAGTGATGATTTGCATGGCAAAACTGATTGCACACAAAAATACCAGCAAATCACCGATATTCAAATTGGAGCGGTCAGCGAAAGTCATTAAATAAAGTCCGATGGTTGCGGCTGCGACACCTATTATTGTATTGCGGGAAAGCCTATGCTTTAATAGCAGCAGGGAAAAAACAGGTACCATGACAACACTTAATCCTGTTATAAAGCCAGTCTTGGCAGGTGTTGTATAATTCAATCCGATCGTTTGAAGTCCATAGCCGAGAAAAAGCCATACACCAATGTGAAACCCAGCTTTAAAAAGGCCTTTGCTCCCGTTTTTCCCCTTTTTGTGTAGAGTAAATAAATAAGGGATGAGCAAGAATACGAACGCCATGAAAAAACGGACGGCATTAAACGTGAAGGGGTCAAGAAAAGATAGCGCATTTTGGACCATGACAAAAGTGACGCCCCAGATGAATACAACGAATAATAATGAAAAATCAGCTGTCTTGTTCATGATTTTCCTCAGCCTTATTCAAGCGAATGGCCCGTCTCGCCAACTCATCCGCGGACTTATTTTCGATATTTGGAATCCATTTCATGAAAAATAAATCAAGCTCGTCGGAAAGCTTTAACGCCCGTTCCAGCAAAAGGGCATACTTATTTTTTGCAAATCTTTTTTCAATGGCTTGGTTGATGGCTTGGGAGTCTGTACGAAAAGAAACGACTTGATACTCATTGGCCACACAAATCTCCAATGCTTTGATTAAGGCATGGTACTCCGCTTCATGGTTTTCCATATTCCCAAGCGGAAAGGAATGCCTCTCGACCACACCGTTATTATTTATGAAAACACCTGCACCGCTAGGCCCTGGATTGCCCGCACTGGCACCATCAATATACACTTCGATCAAGATGTGCTCCTCCTCGAGTTTAACTGTTTAAATGTTCGATATAATAACGTTCCTTTAAAATTAAGATTGAAACATGAGAATTTCAGGCTGATATGGGAACTATAATTAAAAAGAGTGATTAAAATGCTTACAATATATTATAAAGGGTATGACGAAAAAAAGGTATGAAAATTGTAAGCTGTTCTGCATGAATCGTGAATGGATAAGGAGCTGGAAATCTTTGAAGGTAATTATGCAATGGACATATCAAGCTTCAAAAAAACCATCTGCCGATTTCGTTTCGGATTGGCTTGATGCCGGGACTGCACTGGTCATTACAGAAGATCTTGAAAAGGCAGGAAGGCTGAAAGAAGTGGAATTCAAGGATGAATTCGATACAACATGGAACAAGAAGGAGTTAAAGAAACTCCTGACGGAAATTGAGGAAGAACCGCAGGATGTGACGGTCTTCTTTGATGGAGGTTTTCAAAAAGATGAAAAGGTGGCAGGAATTGGTGTTGCCATTTATTATCGTCAAGGAAAGAAGTTCTTGCGGTTACGCACCAATGTGAAATTGGAGCAATTCGAATCCAATAATGAAGCTGAATATGCGGCTTTTCATGAAGCGGTCAGGCAGATGGACGAACTTGGAATCCACCATCAAAGCTGTGTCTTTAAAGGTGATTCTCTCGTCGTCTTAAATCAACTTTCCGGTGAATGGCCCTGTATGGAAGAAAACTTAAATAAATGGCTGGACCGCATTGAAGCGAAATTGGATAAATTAAAGATCATTCCTGTCTGCAAGCCGATTTCTCGAAAGGAAAACCAGGAAGCCGATCGCCTGGCCACACTTGCACTGCAGGGAAAGGCCATTTTCAGTAAAATAGAAATTGCTGGGTCAAAGGAGCCATAACAACAATGAACAGGAAAAAAATATATGAAGAAGTGGAAGATGTTCTCGCTTCATTTTGCCAAGATTGTTTTTTAAGAAAGCATTTTCGAAAAGAGAATGGGCGTACGTATGCCCATCAGTTCTGTATTTCAGAATGCACGGTTGGTGAAAAACTAAAACAGCTCGGCAATGAACTTAGTGACCGAACTTAATTGCTTTCATTAAGACACAAGAGAAAGAAGGATATGGTATTACAGATAAAAAATAGAGAAAAGTGTGAGAGCAATAAAAAATAGAAGAGGGAAGCATGTGAAACAGCCTCTTACCATACCCCAAAATGATTTCATAAGGGAAGAATTGAAAAAAGATGCATTTGCTTTAAGGGTAGAACATGTACAACCTAACGTAAATATTCAGGATAGAATCAACGAAGCTTCGCTTCATTTGAAAAACATCTTTCAAGATATACGTAAAGAAGGAAAAATACAGCTTGAAAAGATTGTATTGATTAAAGCAAAAGTTGCACCTGTCATTGCAGAAGCTGCAATGAACCCTGATATTTATTCCCTTTTCGATGAGCCGCATGCAGATCACGAGTACACGTATCGGCATAATATAGGTGTCGGGATAATCGCCACTTATCTAGGGATGAAGCTTGGATTATCCAAAGAAAACCTTTCAGCCCTGACTTTGGCAGCCATGCTGCATGATGTGGGGAAAACAAGGATTTCGGATAATATAGTGGAAAAACCGGGTAAACTGAATGAGGCAGAATATGAAGATATGAAACGCCATGCCATTTATGGATATGAATTACTTAAAAATATCCCTGGAATCCCACCATCGATTGCATTAACAGCCCTCCAGCACCATGAACGGGAAGATGGGCAAGGCTATCCTCAAGGGAAGAGTGGAAAGGATATCCATCTTCATGCGAAAATCGTCGCTATAGCCGACGTATTCCATGCGATGTCATCATCATCAGGCCATGCCGTTTTATAAGGTGATTGAGCAAATGAACAGGGATATGGTCAGTAAATTCAATCCTGAGATCCTAATGGAGCTTGTAAGCCGATTAATGTCCACGTTGGTAGGAAAAGAAGTCATGCTAACCAATGGACGATTCGGGACGATCATCATGATCGATCCATACAATCCCCATAAAGCTTTATTGAAAACCGGTACAGAGATCATAGATTTACGAATGGAAAATCGAATGAATCATCGGTTAATGGAAAAAAGCCCGATTATAAAAAATCGGGCTTTTCGTCATTCTGCTTTACCGAATCAAAATAGGTTTTGAGCATCACTTTATTTTCGCTGAAGTCTGCAATCGTATATTGATCAAGGACTTGAAGAAAAGCATCCAAGGCATTGTTAAGGACAAATTTCAATGAACAAACGGGAGAAATCACACAGTTATCGTGATCTTTAAAACATTCCACTAGATAAAAATCTTCTTCGGTTCTCCGCACAAGTTCCCCTACATTTATTTCAGCGGGTGATTTTGCAAGCCGGAAACCGCCATTTCTTCCACGTATCGTCTCAATATAGCCTAATTTACCTAGATTATGAACAATTTTCATCAAATGATTTTTAGACAGTTGATATACTTCAGAAATCTCTTTGATATTTGATAATTTGCTTTGGTCGTGGGTAGCCAGGTAAATCAACACTCTAAGTGAGTAATCGGAATAACTCGTCAACCTCATGTTTATCGCCTCACATTCTATCCCCATTTGACTATATCATAAATGTGAACATTTTATAAACATGAAAACTTATTATCTGAAAAGATGTATAAAAAATATTGCTTTTAATGCATTTAAGTTCTAATATAAACATGTATTCAAAATACTTGTTTATGAAAAGAGGTTTACCTATGCTATCCCAGAAAACTATCGATATTATAAAATCAACCGTACCTGTATTAGAAGTGCATGGTACAACTATCACAACTGTATTCTATAAAAATCTTTTCGAAGCACATCCTGAATTATTAAATGTTTTCAATCATGCCAATCAAAAAAAGGGGCGCCAGCAAACTGCACTTGCCAACACGGTATTGGCAGCAGCTAAATATATAGATCAACTTGAAACGATTTTACCTGCCGTGAAGCAAATAGCACAAAAACATAGAAGCCTTGCAGTCAAAGCCGAACATTATCCGATTGTTGGTGAACACCTATTAGGCGCAATCAAAGAAGTGTTACAAGATTCGGCTACAGAAGAAATCCTTCAAGCTTGGGGAGAGGCGTACGGAGTCATTGCGGATGTTTTCATCAGCATCGAAAAGGAAATGTACGACGAAGCTTCCAATCAGGTCGGCGGATGGTCTGATTTCAAACGATTCACAGTGGTGGAAAAAGTACGTGAAAGTGACGTAATCACATCCTTTTATCTAAAGCCATCAGATGGAAATCAGGTTCCGGCATTTCTTCCAGGACAATATATTACCGTTCGGATCGAGATACCGGGTGAATCTCATTTATTCAACCGTCAGTATAGTTTATCTGATGTTCCGGGAAAAGATTATTTCCGTATTTCCGTTAAAAAAGAAAAGCCGGGAACCTCTCCTGATGGAAGGGTCTCTAACTACTTGCATGAATCCATTCAGATGGGTGACAGTATTGACGTAACGGCTCCTGCAGGTGATTTCACCATCGACTTGGATAAACGAACACCGGCAGTATTCTTGAGCGGAGGCGTTGGCATAACGCCTTTCATGAGCATGGTACATGCGTTGGCTGAAAAGACACCTGAGCGTGATGTACAATTCATTCATGCAACCGATAATGGCCATTTACAGCCGTTCAGAATGGAACTGACAGAACTAGGACACAAACTTACCAACTATCAATTATCCTTTGTCTTTAAAAACCCGAGTGAGGATGATAAGAACCTGCCGAATTTTGCAAAGCAAGGGTATGTAGATAAGGAATTATTGAGCAGTATTGTTAAACCTGAAGCTGATTATTATGTGTGCGGCCCTGTGCCTTTCATGAAGGCCATCATCACTTACCTGAAAGAGCTTGAGGTAGATACGGATAAAATCCACTATGAATTCTTCGGCCCGGCCATGGCGCTATAAGGTTCATTCATCGAAGGAATGTTATTGACATCAAGCAGATAATTTTGCATACTATATTAAAACAATGAACGTTGAGAGAAGATTAGTATGCGAGAATCACTGTGACAGAGAGCGGAGTCATTTGCTGGAAGGCCCGCGACAGGAATGCGCTGAACCTGCTTCTTGAGTCCTATGCAAACCATAGGCGCAAATCCTGGCGTTATCAGGCAAAGTGGAATGCATGAATTTGCATTCAATGAAGGTGGTACCACGGAGAGCAGCCCTTTTCGTCCTTATTTCGAGGATGAAAAGGGCTTTTTTTCATGTCTTAGATATTTATTGGAGGAAGTAATCGATGGAAAAGAAACGCATCGTTGTAAAGATAGGAAGTAGTTCTTTGACCAACACACAAGGTGAAATCGACCAGAATAAATTTTCCGATCATATCCAGGCAGTGGCAGCTTTAAGGAAAGCCGGACATGAAGTTGTCCTTGTTTCATCAGGTGCTGTAGCGACAGGTTTTCGCAAGCTTGGCTACCCTACGCGACCTATCACTCTCAAAGGAAAACAAGCTGCTGCAGCTGTAGGTCAAAGCCTATTGATTCAATCGTATATGGAACAATTGGGGCATTTTGGAATCGTTCCGGCGCAGATTTTATTAACAAGGAAAGATTTCTCGAAAAAAGATCGATATAAAAATGCATATGCCACATTGATGGAATTGCTTGAACGCGGCATCCTTCCGATCATAAATGAAAATGATACAGTATCGGTCGAGGAGTTGACTTTTGGTGATAATGATATGCTATCCGCCTTGGTAAGCGGGTTAGTCCATGCCACGAACTTGATCATATTAACGGACATTAATGGGCTCTATGATTCCAATCCACAGACAAATCCAGGGGCGAAACGATTTGATGAATTATCCGAAGTTACGGATGATTTATTGCAAATGGCAGAAGGTGCAGGATCTAATGTCGGAACCGGTGGGATGAAATCGAAGCTGATTGCAGCGCAAACGGCATTGTCACTAGGGGTGAAAGTATTCATCGGATCTGGTTTGGGGAGTGATAAACTTCTAACTATCCTTGAAGGCAATGGTGATGGCACATATATAGGGAATGAAGACATGGCGATGGTAACGAAAAACAAACAATGGATATCCCTTCATTCAAAAGTATCCGGGAAAATTTTCGTTGATGAAGGTGCCGAAAGGGCCTTAGTTTCAAATGGAAGCAGTCTGCTGCCAGCTGGAATTTATGAAATTAAAGGAGTCTTCAATAAGGGTGATGTTGTCGAAGTCTTTGGTGCAAATGGGTTATTAGGGCGGGGTGAGGTCCTTTATTCCGACGAAGAATTAAAACAGGCGATGGGAAAGAGGACATCCGAGCTTATAATCACTTCCATAGAAGTTATTCATCGCGATAAATGGGTGAAAGCATAAAAAATCAATTTCAAGAAAAAAGGGGGAATTTAGAAATGAGTGAAGTGACGGCGAAAGGAAAGGCAGCCAAAAAAGCCAGTTATCAGCTAATCGGATTGAGTACGGAAAAAAAGAATGAGGCTCTTGGGAAAATTGCTAAACAACTTATTATCGATAAAGATTTTTTGATAAAGGAAAACCAAAAGGATCTGGAAGATGGCAGGAAAAAAGGTCTCAGCGAGTCTATCTTAGATCGAATTATGTTGAATGGTAACCGTATTGATGACATGGCAGCGGCCATTATGCTTTTAATCGATTTAAATGATCCGATTGGGGAACGATTGGAAACGATTGAAAAAGAGAATGGTTTATTGATTAAAAAACAACGGGTGCCTATCGGGGTAATCGGAATGATTTATGAAGCAAGGCCGAATGTGACCATCGATGCAGCTACATTATCCTTGAAAACGGGGAATGCTGTCATCTTAAGAGGCAGCTCGTCAGCCAAATACTCCAATATCGCACTAGTCTCTTCCATTCATAAAGCATTGGAGAATACGGAAATCCCTGTAGAAGCTGTTCAGTTGATCGAGGATACGAGTCGTGAAACCGCTAAGGAACTTTTTCATCTAAATGACTATTTAGATGTCTTGATTCCACGCGGCGGAAAGAACTTAATTGAAACGGTGATTAAGGAGTCCACTGTCCCCGTCCTTGAAACAGGAGCAGGCAATTGCCATATCTTCATCGATCAGACCGCAGATATCACGATGGTCGAGAAAATTGTCTTAAACGGTAAAACTCAGCGACCATCCGTATGCAATGCCATTGAAGGGCTTCTGATCCATGAAAAATGGTTTGAAGAAAATGGAGTGCGTATTCTGGAACTCCTGGAAGAAAAGGGTATTGAATTATATGGAGATGAAGCGGTTTGCAGCTCCTTTCCGAGAGCGAAAACGGCTACGGAGGAAGATTGGTCAACTGAGTACCTGGCTTTAAAACTCAGCGTGAAAACTGTAAAAGGTGTATCCGATGCCATTGATCACATAAACCGATACGGTTCCAAGCATTCTGAAGCAATCCTAACGAGGGATGAACAAAATGCTTACGCATTTTTGAATAAAGTGGATGCCGCAGCCGTTTATCACAATGCTTCCACCCGTTTTACCGACGGCTTTGAATTCGGTTATGGCGCAGAAATCGGCATTTCCACTCAAAAGCTGCATGCACGCGGACCAATGGGTTTACCTGCCTTAACATCAAGCAAGTACTTCATATACGGCCAGGGGCAAATCCGGGAATAGAATTCATTTCTTTCATGGAAGGTTATTAAACCTCAATTAAGGGTATTGTACAATACATTACTTTTAAAGGAGCAGATACCATGGACAAGAGGTTTATAGCAATATATGATAATGAAAATGAAGCGACTTCAGCAGTCAAAAATTTAAAGGAACAAGGATATACATCCGATCAAATATCAGTAGTGGCAAAAAACATCGATAAATTACCAACTGAAGCAGAGGAAGTCAGCCCGGCAAAAACTGATGGATTAGTAGCCGGGGCAGCAGCCGGCGGAGCTGTCGGATTGACAGGCCTGCTTATTGGAATGAGTGCATTGGCCGTACCAGGAATAGGTCCGATATTGGCAGCGGGTCCGATTTTCACCACATTTGGCGGAGCCGCAGCCGGGGCAGCATCGGGAGCAGGCGGATTGAGAAAGCCATTATTGGACATTGGACTGGAGGAAGCCGAAGTCGATCAATATCTAGAGGATATTAAGGCAGGGAAAATCCTTGTCATCGCCGATCCTTTTTAAGTTCGTAAGTAAAACCACCTTGAATGAACAGACTTATGATGTTTGAGACCTAAACTCCATAAAAACTCAAAAATAAACAGCTCTTATTTATTGATAAACCCCGTTCAGGATTCTTGAACGGGGTTAATCTGTTTGTAGGCTAATTTTATTGTCACTAACGATAAAATCAAAAGGAATTCCACATTTGTATGAAGAATAAAAGGAATATAGTCCTGTTAGCGTGAAAGGAAGGGGAATTATGGAAAATAACGTAGATGGAAGCCGCTTTAAGAAATTAAAGAGACATATCAATTTCACCATAAGGATCATTATGATGATGTTGATATTAAAAATCGTTCTCTAGTAATGAAAAGTAAGTTTAAATGAGATGATTTGAATGTCCATTCTTTTTGTAATAATTAATATCAATCGGAATCCTTAAAAACCCAGGATAACAGGGTTTTTTATTTTTCAAAATGAAAAATCTTAATAAAATGCAGAAATAACCTCAAGCGTACTTATGGCCATTACTTTTCTTAGCGCGGCTTTAAATGAAAACTTTTGCGGCGTATTAGCTACCTTTATTATATCTCGTCCTTATTTGACCTGGGCTAGAATAACAGGTTGCCAGAGCTTACATCCAATAAGCCAAATTGATTTTACGCTGGAGGTGGGTATTTTGATAAAAATAAAACTCGTTGTTCCCCGAAAAGGGTATATTACGGATGCTTTTGAAAGATTTGAGGAGTTCAACAAGTTGGAAGAATCGGAAAACGGTGGTAACGTTTCAGTGAAGTTTGTTTTAGAGGAGGTAGTTGAGGATGCCGATAAGATTGGGAAGTTGAAGCTTGATGCCGATGTAATCATCTCAAGGGGATTAATCACGAAACTATTAAAAGAATGCAATGAATCCATTCCTATCGTTGATATTCCTGTGCAGGGCATTGACCTCATTCGTTCCCTGCATGATTGCAAGGCACGTTTCGGCAGTAAAAAAGTGGCCGTCATAGGAGCTTTGAATATGATTTATGGCGTGGAAAACCTTTCGGATATCGTCGATTTGCCAATTCAGTCCTATATATTAAATGATATCGAGTCCTCAGTCAGTTTAGTGGATTTAGCCGTCAGAGATGGCTGTGAGGTTGTGTTAAGTGGGTTAAGTACCTGTAAATATGCTGAAGAGATAGGGTTGGGGGCCATTCTGGTTGATACTGGAAAGGAATCATTTCGGCAGGCGTTGATTGAGGCGAAAAGGGTAGCTCTTGTCAGCAGAAGGGAACAGGAGAAGACCAAGCGTTACCAAACGATTCTTAATTATGCCTATGAAGGGGTTATTGCAATAGATTTAAAAGGACAAATATCCGTATTCAATACGGCCGCTCAGGAGATATTAGCCATTTCCAAGGGGAGCTTAATTGGAAATTCTGTATACGATATAATAAAGCCCGGAACATTTCGTAATATGCTTTTAAGCGACGATGAATACGAAAAAGATACCGTTGCTTACCAATCCATTCAATTATCGGTAAAAAAGGTCGGGATATTTTTAAAAGGTAAAAAAGTGGGGGATATGGTCGCCTTTCAAGATGTTACCCGCATTCAGGAGATGGAAGGGAAGTTCTTTAGAAAGCTTCATTCACGCGGACATGTGGCAAAGTACACATTTGATGATATATTGTATCGGAGTTCGGAAATCAAGAGGACGATTGAAACAGCTCAACGTTATAGTGAAGTGGATTCAAACATTCTTATAATTGGAGAAACTGGAACGGGCAAGGAAATATTCGCCCAAAGCATACATAATCATAGCAATCGGAAAAATAACCCATTTGTTGCCATTAATTGCGCAGCGCTTCCCGAAAATTTATTGGAAAGTGAGCTTTTCGGATATGCAGAAGGTGCTTTCACGGGAGCCATGAAAGGCGGAAAGCAAGGATTTTTTGAACTTGCTCATAGAGGTACGATTTTTTTGGATGAAATAGGAGAAATCTCCCCAAAAATGCAAAGCCGGCTGCTGCGTGTCCTGCAGGAGCGTGAAATCATGCGCATCGGTGATGATAAAGTAATCCCTGTTGATGTGAGAATAGTGTCGGCAACGAACAAAGACCTCATGCAAATGGTAAAGAGTAATGACTTTCGGGAGGATCTTTATTATCGCTTGAGCGTGCTGGACCTTGTATTGCCTCCACTTCGGGATCGCAGAGAAGATATTCCGTTATTGGTGAATGCTTTTATTCGGAAAGGTCATTCGGACCAGAAACAAATCAAGATTACGGAAACTGCCATGAAAAAGCTAAGTGAAGGGAATTGGGAAGGGAATATTCGCCAATTGCAAAATTTTTGTGAGCGATTATGCGCTCTTTATAAGAACAAGTTAATTGATGTGTACGATATCGAAATGTATTTTCCGAATAATAGTAATAAGAAAATACTTCTTTCGGAACAAAACGAAGAGATGGATATATCACCTGGGATACATTTATCCGAGCGTGAAAGAATTGTTCAAACGTTAATAAAGGTGAATTTTAACAAAGGAAAAGCTGCTTTTGAGTTAGGGATGAGTCGGACGACTTTATGGAGAAAGATAAAAAGTTTGAATATTGAAACAAATTGAAACGTAATGAAACAAATTCATTCATTTTGATACAATTTGTTAACTTTATTTATGTCTTGGTTTGAGAACGAATAGGCTTCTTTCTTGAATAAACAGATCTTTTTTATGTTGGCACAATAATTGTATATAAACAATGTAGTAGGAAAGGTTTTTCCTTCAAGGTTTACATGAAAGGTTGGTGGGAATGTGTGAGTCATTTAGTGTATATTCCTCAAGATATTGAGAAAGAGGGGAAAAGTTATTTAGTAGAAAAAGGCTTTAAGATTAAAGTAGGATCTGATTTGTCGCAAGAAATTCTTATGGAAGAAATCAAGGGTTGTGATGCAGTACTAACGAGATCAACGGCTGTAATAAATAGAGAAGTTATTACAGCAGCTGAAAACCTCAAAGTAATAGCCAAGTATGGAGTGGGCTTGGACAATATTGATATTGAAGCTGCTACAGAGCGTGGCATTTATGTAACAAATACCCCAGAGGCAAATGCGAATTCTGTAGCGGAACATGTAATGGCATTAATTTTATCTTTGTCCAAAAACTTAAGCTTGGCTGACAAAGAGCTGCGCAGCGGGAATTTTGCTATCCGTAATCAACTTTTTGGTATGGACTTGGAAGGCAAGACTTTGGGGATTATCGGACTGGGGAGAATCGGTAGAATACTGGCAAAAAAGGCTTCCGAAGGCTTCGATATGAAAGTGATTGGCTACGACCCTTATGTTACCGCCAGCCCGAATTCTGGGCTGGAGATAGCAACAGATTTAGAATGGGTATTCAGAAACGCTGATGTTATTAGTCTGCATCTGCCGTTAACGAAAACAACAAAAGGATTAATAGGAAGCCGTGAGTTTTCCTGGATGAAAACTTCCTCCTTTTTTGTAAACGCTTCCAGAGGCGGTGTGGTGAAGGAAATTGATCTAGTAAACGCTTTGCAAGCAGGCGAGATTGCCGGTGCCGGAATAGACGTATTTGAAGTTGAACCTCCTGATAAATGGAATGCACTTTTTAAATTGGATAATGTGATTGTCAGTCCTCATAATGCCGCTTTAACGAAGGAAGGTTCCGTACGCATGGCTGTACATGCCGCAATGCAGGTGGAACAAGTTCTTTCTGGCGTGAAACCGAACTGGGCTGTAAATGAGCCTTTAACTAAAGGAGTGTCAATGTAATCATACAGAGATAATTATCCGTATTTTCTGACAAATGAGGTTTGAAAGATTCGAGTTTAGCATTTGTTGATAAGGGTGGTGAACAAATGAAGAAAATAATCTATGTGATAAGTGCAATACCGGCACTTGGCTCGCTAGTGGTTATCAATCGAATTGAACCTTATGTGTTAGGGATGCCATTTGTTCTTTTTTGGGCCATATTATGGGTCTGTCTTACTTCAGTTTTTTTGATAATCGCTAATAAACTTGATCCTGCAACCGAGGAGGAAGAAGACTGATGAATGAAGCCCTGCTCGTTATCCTTTTCTTTCTGGTTCTGTGTATTTGGTTAGGGCTTCAAGCTCGAAAAGGTAAAAAAATGAGTTTGGAACAATGGGCCATTGGCGGAAGAGGCTTCGGCAGCTTTTTGCTCTTCTTTTTGATAGCAGGTGAAATGTTTACGACATATACGTTTTTGGGGGCGAGCGGCGGAGCTTATCGATCTGGTATGCCTCCTGCCTTATACGCTTTTAATTGCTTCTATTTTGTAATCGCCTATTGGCTGTTGCCGCCTATTTGGAGATATGCAAAAAAAAATAATGTCATTTCTCAATCTGATTTTTATGACAAAAAGTACAACAGTCCGGCTTTAGGTGTTCTTGTGGCGGTAATTAGCGTCATTTCAATTATTCCATATCTGATCATGCAGTTGAAAGGGTTAGGTATTATCGTATCGGAAACCTCCTATGGTTCCATATCTCCAAATGTGGCTATAGTTGTTGGGGTAATTGCAATCACAATTTATGTAACGGCTTCAGGGATGCATGGAGTGGCGTGGACCGCGGTCATTAAAGATATCATGATTCTGACAGTTGTCGTCTTTATGGGGATTTATTTTCCACTTCATTATTACGGTGGTATACAGCCGATGTTTGAAGCAATCGATACAGCAAAACAAGGATTTTTGATTTTCCCGGAACAAGGTTTGAGTATCTCTTGGTTTATTTCAGCTACGATCATGACAGCATTGGCATTCTACATGTTTCCTCATATGTTAGCGGGAGTGTTCTCTGCAAAAAGTCCGAAATCACTTCGTTGGAATGCTGGGGTTATGCCAATTTATCAAATAATCATCATTTTTTCGTTATTTATTGGTTTTTCTGCGATTCTCCAAGTTCCGAATTTACAGGGAGCAGAAGCAGATTTAGCTTTATTTAAAATGGCGAAGATGTCATTTGATCCCTGGTTTGTAGGAGTTATTGGAGCATCAGGGGCAATGGCCGCCCTTATTCCCAGTTCACTCGTTTTGACGGCTACGGCCACGATACTTTCAAAAAATGTATATAAGGTATGGAAGCCGAATACATCGGATGACCAGCTACAAAGATTGAGCAGGATGTTAGTACCTGTCATTTCTATAGTGACTCTATATTTTACGTTCAATGGCGGGGAGTCGATTTTTACCTTGTATCTTATGGCATATAGCTTCATGGCACAGTTGTTTCCAGCACTATTTTTCAGTTTGTGGAAAAAGAATCCTGTCACGGTTCAAGGAGCATTTGCCGGCATGATCGTTGGAATTCTAATTGTTGTATATTCGACTACATCAGGTACGACACTTGCTACATTATTTCCATCTCTGCCGCAAGCCATACAAGATCTTGATGTAGGGTTAGCTGTATTATTCATCAACATCGCAGTGACTTTAGGAGTGAGTGCCATTACTAGAAAAACTTCACTTGGGATGAAAGAAGATATTAAACCGGCTTCAGGAATGGAAAAGCTTGTTAAATGACAGTGGGAATCAGTCCAATATTCATATAATCATAGATTAATAGAATAAAAACACGTTTTCGAAAGCGGGAGGCTTGATTATGAAAGTCAGTGGAGGAAGAGCAGTCGTAGAAGTAATGGCTAAAGAAGGGGTAAAAAAAGCTTTTTGTGTACCAGGTGAAAGTTATCTTAGTGTAATGGATGCACTATACCAACATCCTGAAATAGAACTTATTTCCGCAAGGCATGAAGGAGGTGCCTCTTTTATGGCGGAAGGGTATGCCAAGGCTTCAGGAGAGGTGGGGGTCTGTATGGCAACGCGTGGAGTGGGTGCTACAAACTTAGCTATCGGCATTCATACTGCTGCTCAGGATTCAACCCCTTTGATTGCGCTTATTGGCCAAGTCGAACGCCCTTTTAAAGAAAAGGAAGCATTCCAGGAAGTGAATTTGACGGGTTTTTTCAGTCATTTATGTAAATGGACGGTAGAGATCGATCGTGTGGAAAGAATCCCGGAATTATTGCAACGAGCTTTCCATATTGCGAGATCGGGGCGTCCTGGCCCTGTATTAGTGGCTTTGCCGCATGACATGTTGGAAGACGAGGCAGAGTTGAACATGAACCCTTCATATCGCTCGCTTCCTCCTCAACCACATATGGAAGATGTGAAGCAGGCGATGGATACGATACGAAACGCGGAGCGCCCCGTATTGATTGCTGGCGGAGGTGTGATTCATGCTAAGGCCAACAGGTTGCTTGTACAGTTTGCGGAGGCAATGAAACTTCCTGTCGTTACAGCTTTCCGTCGGTTTGACGCGTTTCCGAACTCACATCCTTGCTATGCAGGGTGGCTTGGATTTGGGACATCTCAATATTTACTTGATGCAATCCGGGATGCAGATGTAGTTTTGGCATTAGGGACACGATTCTCTCAAGTAGGAACACAAGATTACACCTTGCTTTCTAAAAATTCAAAGCTGATCCATGTGGATATTTGTCCCGATATTTTTGGTAAAGTGTATGCTCCTTCTCTTGCCATTGAAGCGGATGCCAAGAGCTTTTTGGAACAAGCACTGCAAGCGCCAGAATCAGGATCTTTTATTTCAGGCGAAGATCATCTGAAAGAATTGCACGATAAATATATGGGATTTTCTGAACCGAAGGCCGATTACACAGAGGATTTCGTGGATATGGACGGATTGATGCATGATCTGGCTGTCTGTCTGCCGAAGGATACCATCATTACAAATGATGCAGGCAACTTTTTTGGATGGCTATCAAGATATTATCGTTTTGAACAAGAAAACACATACGTGGGGCCAACGTCGGGTGCAATGGGATATGGATTGCCTGCTGCTATTGGGGCAAAACTGGCGCAGCCTCACAAACATGTTGTTTCTATTTCGGGGGATGGCGGCTTCATGATGACTCTCCAAGAGATTGAAACCGCTGTAAGGTATAAAATTCCGACCATATCAATTGTTGTGAACAATAATATTTACGGAACAATTCGAGCACATCAAGAAAGGCATTTTCCAAACCGGGCCGTTGGAACTGACATATCTAATCCTGATTTTGCTGGATTGGCCCGCTTATTTGGAGCACATGGTGAAAAGGTTGAAAAAAATATTGATTTTGCGCCAGCGCTGCAACGGGCGATTGCTTCAGGGCTGCCGTCTGTAATAGAAGTTGCAGTCAATCCAAAGATTCTATCTGTAGGCCAGGACAAGAAGGAAGTATACGAAAAGTTAGTGTCTAATAATTAACTTTGGAAGTTAGCAGGACCCAATAAAAGGCATGTAAGGGAGGTATCATAGTTGTTAAAACCATATATAGTTGTTGAATGGAATGATACGGAAACAGATGCTAAAGGCTGGCTGGTCGTCCATAACTTTGTAAAAGGATACACAGGCGGCGGTACAAGAATGCACCCAACGGTTACCAGAGAAGAGGTCGAAAGACTGGCCGAGGCGATGGCTTATAAGTATGTAGCCTGTGAGTCTGAGACGACTGGCGGTTGTAAAGCGGGCATTGCCTATGATTATAAAGCGCCAGACGCATATGCAGTGTTAAGAAGATTTCTGATTGCGATGATGCCTTATATAGATATAGGGGTATCGTTAGGCAGTGATTTAGGTACCAAATATGAAGATGTACTCAAAATATTTAATGAATTTGGCATTGATATCCCCCTAACGAAATCAATGAAGCAGAATCCGAATGTTCTGCAAGGGATAAAAGACTTTGATGAACTGTTGACGACAAAAATCGACGGGTTGTTTTTAAACGATGTCGTTACAGGCTATGGTGTGGCTTTCTCCGCAGATGAGGCATGGAAATTTAAAAACGGAAAAGGTGGAGCAAGAGTTGTCATTCAAGGATTCGGCTGTGTAGGGGCAAGCTGCGCATTGAAAATGTTCCAGTTCGGTTATAAAGTTGTGGGAATTTCCGATGCAGCCCTTTTGGTTACATGTGACGAAGGATTGGATGTCCAAAAGCTTATTGATCATAAGAATATGTACGGGGAAATGGATAAAGCCTTTTTTGAACCGCATTATGATGTAAGGCCAAACACGGAATGGCTCGACATAGATTGCGACATTTTAATTCCGTCCGCATTGGAGGATGTCATCCACATATCCAATGCCAAAAGCGTAAAAGCGAGCTTGATTGTGGAGGCGGCAAACATTCCCCTTTCTCCCGAGGGAGACGAAATCATAAGACAGAGAGGAATAGATGTTGTCAATGATTTCGTTGCCAACCTGGGGGCGATAAGATTTTATGATGCGGTTATTTTCGGACTGATTAAACCAAATCCACAAGCTGTCGTCGATGATATAGAAAAACTATGCAGGAAAAATACGTATCATTTGTTTACTCAAGCAAAAAAACAAAAAAAATATCAAAGAGAAGTAGCTTATGAAATATTTAAACCGACAATCAGCGACTTGCCGGAATATGCAGTGCCTTCCGAAGCGTTATCGGGGAACTCTCGTTAACTTGTGTTAATCATGAAAGTGTTCAGGCAGTTTATCAATCAGGAACGGGGGGGAATTCATGCAAACAGAAGATGAAAATCAGCCAAAAGAATTACAGCGTTCAATGAAGAGCAGACATTTATTCATGCTCTCCTTAGGTGGGGTAATTGGAACAGGTCTTTTCCTGGGATCAGGATATGCAATCGGTGAAGCTGGACCCTTAGGATCGATTGTTGCCTATTTGGTCGGTGGTTTATTAATGTACTTGGCGATGATTTGTCTCGGTGAATTATCGGTAGTGATGCCGGTGTCCGGTTCCTTTCAGGTCCATGCAACGAAATTTATTGGTCCCGCCACTGGATTTGTCATTGGCTGGATTTACTGGCTAAGCTGGGCTCTTTACGTAGGCCTGGAATTTGTAGCGGCCGGTTTGCTCATGACCAGATGGTTTCCCGATATACCAGTATGGATATGGTGTGTGATATTTACGGTCCTTTTATTCACTATAAATGCATTGACTACGCGAAGTTTTGCAGAGACCGAGTATTGGTTCTCCGGGATTAAAGTGCTTGCCGTCATTCTCTTCATAATTATCGGTGCAGCAGCGATGTTTGGATTGATTCATATGGAGGATGCACAACCTGCTCCGTTCCTTTCCAATTTTATAGGAGATGGACTATTTCCTACAGGGTTCACTGGTGTTTTCATATCGATGATGACAGTCGTATATGCTTTCCAGGGATCGGAAATCATGGGTGTTGCAGCAGGAGAGACGGAAAACCCGCAACAAAGCATTCCGAGAGCGATTCGAAACATCGTAATACGTGTGCTGCTTTTCTATGTACTGGCAATCTTTGTTCTATCGGCCATCGTTCCTTGGAAAGAAGTCGGTGTACTGGAAAGTCCATTTGTAACCGTGTTTGAAATGGTAGGCATTCCTTATGCAGCAGACATTATGAATTTCGTAATTTTGACGGCGGTCCTCTCTGTAGGAAATACGGGTCTGTTTGCTTGTACAAGAATCCTTTTCTCCCTTTCTCAAAACGGTATGGCACATTCTTCATTTGGAAAGCTCAATCGGCGCGGTGTACCTATGAACGCCTTACTAGTCACCATGGTCTTTGCCTTGCTGTCGCTGCTTACTAGTGTAGTAGCGGAAGAAACGTTATTCGTTGTACTGCTTTCCATAAGCGGGGTTGGAGGGGTGCTTACTTGGATGGCGATTGCGTTCGCACAGTACAGATTCCGCAAGCAGTATATCAGAGCAGGCGGAAAGGTTGAAAATCTGAAGTTTAGAGTACCTTTTTTCCCGTTTGCCCCGATTCTCTGCATCATTATGTGTCTAGGTATTTTCGTGTTCACCGCTTATGATCCGACACAGCGAACTTCGTTGTATTGGGGATTGGGCTTCGTCGTTGCTTGCTATATATTTTACTATTTCAGATATGCGCGAAGGAACGTCGAGGTGCCAGCCTTAAAAACTGAACAGACCAATGATTTTATTCAATAGTGATTATTATATCAAGATATAAGAAAACGGTCGTTTAAGATTCATTTAGAAGTGCAGTTAAAAGCAAGACCTATAACTTAGAGAAGTAGAATAATAGAATACGGAGGAAATAGTATGCGTTACTTAAATTATATTAATGGAAAATGGAAAGAACCCACTACAGGGGAGTATAGAGAAAATCTTAGTCCCCATGATGGTGAAAATTTAGGAGAATTTCCATCTAGTGCGGCGGCTGATTTACATGATGCAGTGGCAGCCGCAAAAAGTTCATTCCCTTTATGGAAAAAACTTTCGTTTCAGCAACGGGCTTCATATTTGCAAAAAGCAGCTGATATTTTGAAAAAGAATATGCAGGAAGTAGGTCAAGATTTGATAAAGGAAGAAGGAAAAACATTCTTGGAAGGGATGGGGGAAGCCAATCGGGCTGCCAGCATACTTGAATATTATGCTGCTGAAGCTCGGCAGCCACTCGGGGAAGTAATTCCTTCAGCCAATGCCAATACATTTTTATATACTACCCGCACGCCGCTCGGTCCGGTGGGTTTGATTACACCATGGAACTTTCCTATCGCCATCCCTGTATGGAAATTGGCGCCGGCCTTGATTTATGGGAATACAGTCGTGATTAAACCGGCTGATCTTACACCTAAGTCTGTCCATCATGTGATAAAAGCCTTTGATGAAGCGGGTCTTCCGCCCGGTGTCATCAATTGTGTATTCGGAAGGGGTTCCGTCATTGGTGCTGCATTAGTGGAACATCCTGATGTGAAGGCTATATCTTTTACGGGCTCGAATCAAATAGGTCAGCAAATTCAAAAACAAGCCATTGAGCATGGAAAGAAAGTGCAAGCGGAAATGGGAGGGAAAAACCCGCTTGTCGTCCTCGCCGATGCTGATCTTGAAAAAGCAGTGGAAATAGCTATAGGCGGAGCTTTTAAATCCACAGGGCAAAAATGCACAGCCACTAGCCGGGTGATTGTGGAGGAAGGAATTTATGAAGTATTCCGGGAACGGCTTGTCGCACGTACGAAAGAATTAAAAGTGGGCGACCCGCTCAAAGAAGAAACATATATCGGTCCCGCTGTTTCTAGATCACAACGCGATGGCGTACTTGAAATGATCGATGTTGGGAAATCAGAAGCTACACTTTTATGCGGAGGAGAGATCCCGGCAGAAGCGGAATTGGCGAATGGTTTTTATGTCAAGCCGGCAATCTTTGAAAATGTTCCTCAACATGCCCGCATTGCGCGTGAAGAAATCTTTGGACCAGTCATTGCCCTTTTTAAGGCTGGAAATTATGAGGAAGCAGTTAAGATGGCAAATGATACAGAGTATGGATTGAGCGCAGCAATTTGTACAAACAATTTAACATTGGCTCAACGGTTTATTGAAGATGTTGAAGTGGGTCTTGTTCATGTCAATTCGGAAACGGCAGGAACCGAACCGCAAATGCCATTTGGCGGATGTAAAAGTTCAAGTGCGGGCAGCCGTGAACAAGGGAAGAGTGCCGTTGAATTCTATACAGAAGTCAAGACAGTCTATATGGATCGGATATAACTAAAATTGAATTAAGCGTTTTTAAACTTTTAAATTAGATCAAAAACAGGAGGGGATTTCAAAATGTCCACGAAAGAAAATGTACAGTTCAGCCCAACACTGCCTTATTCACGGTATGTCGATCCAGAGGTATTCAATGAAGAAAGCAAAAAGATCTTCAGAAAGAGTTGGATTTTGGCAGGGCATGCAAGCCAAGTGGAAAAGGTAGGAGATTTCATGACATTGGATATCGCCGGAGAGCCTATTATCATTTCTCACGGGACCGATGGTGAACTGCGTGCTTTCTACAATATTTGCCCTCATCGCGGAATGAAAGTAGAAAACGCCGATAAAGGAAATAAGAAAATTTTACAATGCGGATACCATGGATGGACGTTCAAATTAGATGGAAGTGTAAATAGAGCCCCTAATTTTAAAACGAATGAGCTGGGGATACACAGCTGTATGAAATCCATTCGCATAGAAGTTCAGAATGCCATGATTTTTGTCAATCTTGACAAAAATGCACCCCCTATGGCAGAAGCATATCGGGAATTTTTAGAGGAAATGAAAGAGTATCCATTCTTTGATTCACTGAAACTAGTTAGGGAAACCCGCCGTGTGGTAAAAGCTAATTGGAAGGCCGTTGTTGACAATTACCTGGAATGTGATCATTGTTCCATTGCTCATCCTGGCTTTGCTAAATCCTTTGATTTAGCAAACTTTTGCACAACGACACATGACAAATTCACCTATCAATATATGACAGCAAGCAAGAATGGCGAAGGGGACCAAGCGCGTTTTTATTGGGTTTGGCCGAATATGATGATTAACGTTTATCCAGGAGACGGAAACGTGAATACCATTCAAGTAATTCCCGTTGATGCTGTGACGTCGTTAGGTATTTATCGGGATTATTCCTTAGATGAAAAAACAACCATAGAAAAAGAGGAATATTTTAAATTTGTTGATCAAGTACGGCAGGAAGATTTTGATCTAGTGGAAAAACTGCAAAAAGGATTAAGTTCCGAGGCATTTACAAATGGAATCTTTTCTCCAACAGAACATGCTGCAGTCTATTTTCATGAACTCATTGAAAATAAGCTCCAGAACTAACCACTGAGCTCTCAATTGGAATGCACTAAAAAAGGATCATGGAGAATTTGTAAATGAAAAAACCTAAGCAACCAACCAGTGTGATTCGGCAGTTTACCGGAGCATACTGGTTGAGTTGTTTTTTTGTGCTGCCTTTTTTGCCTTATTTGTTATGAAATTTGCGAACTTCCTTTTATTTATTCGGAGTGGGAGGATTTGTTCTTCCATTGTTGTTCTTCAGCAAGAAACTCAAAAAAAACATTCATGGCAGTAAGCGGATGCTCATCTACTCGTTTAAAGTAGTTGTTTTTTCTGGCATCTGTTAAATAGTTGCTTTTTTTGATTCTCTCCAACATATATTTTTGACTCATTTTCACTATTTCTCTTTGGTTGTGTTTGTTTTCTTTTAATAAGGCAAATCCTACAGCTCCCACCAATGCATAGATTCCAAGTGCGATTTTCGAAATGGGTAAAGAGTCGTTCTTAAATAAGAGAAAAAAAAGATTAATGATGGAAAAGCCTATCATCACCGTTGAAAAAAAACCGTATTTCATATTTTTCTTCAACAAGGGGGACAACTTTAATTGAAGTTGTTCGATTTCGTTTTGCATGAAACCGGGTATATTATTTATTTTGATATTCATTGTTTCCTCCTTATTATCTTGCACCAATAAATAAATGGCACTGTAAAATCGTATTTATTAATGAAATAGGAAAAGGAACCTATATATATCTTATCGTTTGGAAACATGTTTGTCATTTAATATACTCTTGGACCTTTTTGAGGGAAAAGTAAACGCTGTGACACATGTGGATGATCAATGGAATGCCCTGTTATATGTGTTGAAAAATTCTTGAAGTATTCTTGAAGTATGAGGAGTCGAAATACAGATCATTTACCTTAATAAACCAATAGTGGTATGAATGATGAATGAATTATGGTAAAATGGTCCTCAAATGGAAGCTTTATTTTTCGTTTTTTCATTATTAATAGTTATGGATGACCTTCTCGCGCCTTTTTTTGTCATAATTACGTGACTAATGTGGTATTTAGTACTTTTAAATCGAGTTTTGGAACAAATCAATATATAATTAGAAGGCGAGATAGTAGATTCAAAGATTAAGGAGGGACATAGAATGATGGAATGGGCTCTGATCATTTTGTTCGCTGCAGCAGTATTACTGTTCATTTTATCGTTTATTAAAAAGGACTCTGTAAAAGTGGACAGTCAATTGGAACAGATTGCCAGCACTTTTGGGAATGAAATGAATGTATTACAGGAAAAAATCAGGAACATCGAGATAGATGCTGAAATTACGGTGCAAGAGGCAGGCATTTTGGCAATGTCTTCCGAAAAGCGAAACATGTTGCGTGAAGTACTCGACCTACATAAGCGAGGCTATTCATTTGAAAGCATCGCACTTAAGACAAAACAGCCGGAAGAAGAAATAGAACGGATGCTTACTCCTTACATGAAAACGACGAATGAAAGGAGAAATGTGGCCAATGACATCTAAATCAATGCGCAGCTTTGCCGGAGGCCTTGTTGTTGCCGCAGGCTTATGCGGTGCAGTGTACTTCTTTGGTCCAGGTGAAGCGACCGGCACGTCTGAGAAACTATCAGAAGATGAAATGAAAGAGTCTCTGGCTTCAGAAGGGTATGTCATACATTCCGAAAAAGAATGGGAAGATCAGATTGCTGAAGCACAGTCGGTTAAAGATAAGGCGGAGGCGGAAAAAGAAACGGTAAAAGAACCAACGGAAAAAATCATATACCGTACAGTTCTTACTGTGTCTAAAGGCTCGACAAGCATCGATGTGGGTAAAAACTTGCAAAAAGCAAAAGTCATCAAAAATGCCAATGAGTTTTCCGACGCGGTTGAAAAGAAAGGCAAGGCCAACGGATTACGACCTGGAACATATGTGGTGGATAGTGCGATGACTACGGAAAAAATAATTTCCATCATATTTAAATGAACATAAAAATGACCATCGGTAAGATGGTCGTTTCAGACTGTAGACAAACTTGAACTGCCCCGTAAATGTTAGACACCAAATTAACATTTACGGGGTGTTTTTTATGGCTAATTTTTCTGCCGAACAGAAAATATTCATTACACGACTTTACCTTGAAGGTGAGCACAGCTATATGGATCTTCAAAAAATATTTGAAGTTTCGTACCAAATGATTCAAGGATGGGTTCGTTTATACCAAATTCAAGGAGCCGATGGATTTAAGAAATCCAATACAAGTTATTCTACGGAGTTTAAAATGGATGTACTTAATTATATGAATGAAACGGGTATATCTTCTTACGACGCAGCCGCAAGGTTTAATATTTCATCTCCAGCGCTAATTCGGACGTGGAGAATAAATGTTAATGCCTATGGATTAGATGCCCTAATTTCTAAGAAAAAGGGGAGACCATCCATGAAAAAAGATATCAATCCATCCAAACAAATTGAAGGTTCGGTTAAAGATCTTGAAGAACGAATTAAACAACTAGAAATGGATAATGCATATTTAAAAAAGTTAAATACTTTAGTTCAAATGCAGGAAAAATTACAACCCAAATCAAAGCGCAAGTAATTTATGAACTAAAGTCCATTTATGAGGTTGTGGCCTTAATTAAAGTCGCTGATATTCCACGTAGCACGTACTATTATTGGGAAAAACGCTTGAATCGAGAAGATAAGTATTCGAAGGTAAAAGCCACTATTCAGTCTATCTATCATGAACATAAAGGACGTTACGGTTATCGTCGTATCACAAAAGAGTTAAAAAAATATGGATTTTCTCACAATCCAAAGACCATCAACCGCCTCATGAATGAAATGGGCGTAAAATGTTTAGTCCGTATGAAAAAGTATCGTTCGTATAAGGGGCGTGTTGGTCGAATTGCCCCCCATATTTTACAACGTGATTTTCAAGCCGAGAAAATGAATCAAAAATGGGTAACAGACGTAACGGAATTTCATTTATTTGGAGAGAAACGTTACCTATCCCCTATCCTTGATTTATGTAATGGTGAAATTATTGCCTACAAAGTGATGAAACGCCCTGTTTATAAACTTGTTGGAGATATGTTAGATGAGGCGATTAAACACCTAAAACCAGAAGATACGGTCATCCTCCATTCGGATCAAGGGTGGCATTATCAAATGAAGAAGTATCAAAAAACCTTAAAAGATTCCCGCATTATACAAAGCATGTCCCGTAAGGGAAATTGTTTAGATAACGCAGTCATTGAAAACTTTTTTGGCTTGTTAAAGTCTGAATTGCTTTATCTCCAAGAGTTTGAAAGTATGGAGCACTTTGAAAAGGAATTAGATGATTATATACATTACTATAACCACAAACGAATGAAGGTAAAATTAAAAGACCTGAGTCCGATAGAATACCGAACTCAGGTCTTAGAAGCTGCTTAAATTATATGTCTAACTTTATTGGGTCAGATCAACTCGATTTTCATCGAGTTTGTCTACAGTTTTTTTGCTTATACAAATTTGGAGGTTGATTGGAGACGTTTGCGTCGAGAAGGCTTGACAGACAATCGGCGGAAAGGGAGCAGGTACCTGAAATCAACTGGAACGTTTTTTAAAATGGCTGTTTTCCCATACTTTGTTGCAATATACCAGGAAGTGAGTTGTGGTTGATTTCCCCTTCAGATGCTCGCTTTCCGCGGGGCGGGCGGTGAGCCTCCTCGGCGTAAACGCCTGTGGGGTCTCACCTGTCCCGCTGCTCCCGCAGGAGTCTCGCACTTCCGCTCCAATCAACCTTAAATAGTTTCGTTTTAAAAACTCTTTACGAAAAGAGCCTTTAAAATAAAAAGACCTATAATGGAATATGGTGTCTCAGTTAATTCGCAAAATAGGGGTGAATGGTCTTATCCGAATCCCTTTCACGATTTTTCTGAGGGAATGGATACCATAATTTTAAAACAGACTTGGTTATACACCATGACTTTTTTTCATTTAAATAGAAAGAAACCTCATTAGATTGAAGAAATTTGCAACACTCCTGCCGAATAACTGGCTAGCCGATACCCCGGAGACATTTGCGTCGAGGAGGCGTGACAGACAGTCGGCGGAAAGGGAGCAGGTACCTGAAATCAACTGGCATGCTTTTTTATATTTTTTTTAACTTAATCTTTGTCCGCACTCCAGCCCACACTGCAATGATAAGTCCTCCAATCGTATCCGCGATTAAATCGATCATTGTATCTTTATTTCCCCCGCCTTGCAGTGTCATTCCGAATAATTGATCAGAACTAAATTCGTAGATCTCCCATATGACACCTCCAAGTGCCGAGAAAGAAAGGGTGAACAAAAAGACGAACCAAGGGGATATCTCTTTGCCCGCATTTCTGTATACCAATCGTTCATATAAAGCAATTCCCGTAAAAGCAAGAAGGGAACCGCTTAACAAATGCAAAAATGTGTCCCACCAACCCAGTCCATACCAACCTAAAATAGATCCTAAAAATTGTGAAGCGAATAAGAAGATCAAATAGGAAATGATAATTGGCAAATTGAATTGAAGCTTGGTAAATAAGGCCAGTGAAAGGGGAATTGCCCCACATACCACACCGCCTATCGAAACCAGTGATTTGAAAGTTTCATCGGCTGTATAGTAATAAATAGATAAAGCTCCCATGAAAAGTACATACACTAAACTTAATGAAATAACTAGCTTACGATTCATATGATTACCTCAACAAATCATCATAATTTTAATTTTTGTACACTAGAATAAATGGAAATGAGCAGGCCGCCGGTTAGTCCGAAAATTATATCGTACATGGTATCTTTGTTACCGCCTCGCTGCATGGTATGAGTAAAAGTGAGATCTCCCACAAATTCATATATTTCCCAAAAAACAGTGACACAAGCTGAAAGTGATAGAACAAAAAGGAAAATGACCCACCTTGAAGTGTCTTTTCTCGCTTTTTGAGGGATGTAAAGTTTATAAAGGGCAATCCCCACAAATCCCACGAAGATGCCTTTGTAGAAATGAAGTCCAGAGTCCCACCATTTAAAATCAATATAAAAATTTGCGATGGATCCTAAAAATGCCGTACAGAAAATAAAAACATAATAGCCGATTATGATTGGAATGTTAAAGGGATTATTTTTTACAAATAGTAATGAAATGGGCAAGGCACTTACCACTATTCCGCCAAGAGCTACCATCCATCGGGAAGAATCATCCTTTTTGAGGTAAAAGATGAGTAACCCAGTCATGAATGCTATAAATACCAAACTAAAAATAATGATTATTTTATGTTTCAATATACTCACCTCATTCGTAAATATTCATTACGATCATCCAATCGAGCCAGATTGAACCCGGAAAAAATGACTATTTGGAGTATTTTTATGACGTTCTTTTTAAAGTCTCCAACTCACTCATTATATGATCACATTTTTATTGGCTACCATGGTGCTTTTTAAAGATGTTTCTAAATTTAGCCGTTATAAACAATAATAAAGGCATGACCAGACCAAAAGCCGCTGCATGGAATAACCATATATTTTTATTGTATTCCCCGGATGAAGAGACCGTCGGAAAAACAATCAATGAATAAAAAACCATTATCACCCCTAAAGCTGTAGTAAATGGCCGATAATCCTTTATATTGAAAATGTTTGAAAATACGACAACCGAAACATAAAAATACATAACCGTCCTCGTATAGGTTGTGAAAATCCAAATAGTGGCAATTACTGCTTCGATCCGCATGAGGAAATTCCCTACATTTATTTTTTTTGCCATCGTGTAACTTGGAGCAATATTTCTTGCGGTGTTATCGGGTCCAAGAACCAAGATATCCAGCATGATAACCAGAATTAATATGATTCCTCCGATCAAAGTGCCAATATAAAAGGCTTTTCCCCCTTGTTTTCTTTCATTTACTTTTGAAGGGAAAATCATTAAAAACATAACAGGGGAAAGCGTGAACACGCTGACATAAAAAAGTATCGCCCGTATTAAGGGTTTAGTGCCTCCTTCAAATACTGGCAGAATGTTTTGAATGTTTGCTTGAGGAATGATGGAAACCAAAAAAATAATCAGTAATAGTAATACGGGAATGAAGAATATTTCCAACGTGCGTGTAAAAGTTTCAAAACCAAGGCGGACTGTAAAGATCACTACTGCAGCTAACAATATATTTAAAGCTACAAGAGGAGTATCCGGCATCCAAAAAGTTTTAATGAAATTCCCCACATAATAGGTGGTCTCGGCAGCAGTTGAAAATGACCAGAAGAAAAATGTGAGATTGATCATCTTTCCGATTAACTTACCGAAAACCTTTTCATTTATTTGATCTAAAGCGAGATCAGGATATAAATTTCCAACCCTGATGTAAAACCATACAAAAATTAATGCGATTCCTGTTCCAAATAATGCAGCAAGCCACGCATCCTGCTTTGCAAAACCAGCTAAAGGTGAAGGAGTATGTAAAATAACCGTTCCTACCGAATACAAGAGGATTAAAATCATCAATTGATGTGATGAAATTTTGAAACTACCAGGCATTATTTTTCACCTATATGTTTGTTCCTTCCTTCTTAATACTCCCTATTTTTGGCTATTCTTGTTCAAGTTATTCACACGGACATCAATTGCCTATCTTCAACAATCCACCCCCGTTACATCAATCGGTCGCGAATTTTCTGCCTTTTTACTGATGTAGCTCTACTATACAATCATAGAATTACTGTCCAATAGAAAGTAATTTAATTCCTTAGTCCCGAACCTTAATGGTTTAGGAACCGTATATTGTTTTAACTATGGCCTAACTTTTTCAGTAATTCCTCCTAGTACTTGATAGGGACCTTCTTGACTTTCCTGGAAGATATTAATTGCACTGAACGTGTACATTTCCTTTGATATGGCACAATTCTTGCAAATGATTTATTGGTATATCTAATATTTGGAGAAAGGAAGAGGAACTGTTGGACATATTGAAAAATATTTAAGCTCTAGGTTATCAAGCATATTTGATAGGCTTAAATGTCAGAAACTTAATCCGGATTCATAAAGGGCAAGGCGAAGCGGTTAAACTTAAAATGTTAGGAGAAATTAGTATGAAAATACCAGTGGAAAATATAGTGGAGTTAACTGTAGAACATCAATTTTTACAGGCTTTTCCTATATTGAGTCAGTTACGTACAGATTTGACTTTAAAGGAATATCTAGATTTATTAAATGATATGCGTAAGGAGGGGAAACGGTTATTTGCTTTATATCATGATACAAGCATTGTAGCATTAGCAGGTATTAGCTGGCGTGAAGATTCATATAATGAACGCTATGTTTATGTACAAGATTTGGTTACTGATGTAAATCATCGTCCTAGTGGCCTTGGATATAATCTGCTCAGTTATATACATAATTGGGCAAAAGAACAAGGAGCTGAATATATTACATTGGAAGCTTGAAATCGGCGCCTTGTCACCCATATTAGGATGGGGAAGAGGACTTATTGGGCGTAGTCTTTTTATCGTACATATGTACCGGAAATGAAATGTTGCGACTTCAAGAGTGTTGGGAAAATGGGGACGAAACAATTATAAAAGTTGAGTTTGGAAAAAACAGGTATTAATATACTTGGAATTAAACAAGTTGAAGGAAAAAGCTCTTTACTCTTTAATTCTTGCCATCCAAAAATTAGTTGAAAGCTTTTAAAAACTCTGTGGAAATCTGCAGGGTTTTTTTTTGCTCTAAACCATCCCGTCAATTTAGTCCAATAATGGATTATGCGAATATTGGCAATCTATGCATTTACTCATAGAATGCTTTTATACATAATTTCCAATGGATTTGATTTAGATTGTGCACCCTGCCGAATTGATTCTAAAAAGCAAATTTTTTCCGAGTTTGAAAAGATGGCGGGAAGTGGTTGATAACAATCGTGGATTTAAGGGAAAAAGTGAAATTTTGATAAAAGATTATCATGTTTATAATGTTTTTTGCACAGCGATTTATTTTACATACATGGATATAATTGCTGCGAAGGTGAAAACCTAATTTTAGCAAGCTTTTGGTTATGAGGGGGTTAGCATTGAAATCTCGAATTCCTATCCCATTGAGGAAGTTAATTGAAGATAAACAATCGGTGAAAAATAAAAAACAACAAGAAGACCTGAATCAAAGCGAAAATCCAAACTCCAGCAAAACTAAAAATCAAAACCAAAATCCAGTTACATCCCAAAACAGAAGTAAGGACTCAAGGAATCATCAAACAAAACTTATATCCCCTGATCTTCAATATAATATAGACCATATTAAGAAAACGTTAGGAAATAGTTCAGACATCGTTATAAGGGATTTCCAAGCAGGTAAAAATGGGGAAATTAAGTTAGGCATAGTATACACAGATGGATTAACGGATTCTGCTTCCATCCAGGATTTAATCCTCGACACTTTGATGGTTCAAATTCGGAACTCTGACTCGGACGTAGCGGTCCCTGATTGTTTTGAATTGATAAAATCACATACTCTTCCTGTAGGGGGAATAGTGGAAATAACAGATTTTCAAAAGCTTTTCAACCATGTTTTATCGGGAGACACGATGTTATTGATGGACGGCTCCCCAAAAGGATTGGCACTCGGCTCAAGAGGGTGGGTCGATCGCGGAGTTCAAGAACCTTCCTCCCAAACAGTAGTAAGAGGGCCAAAGGATGGATTTACTGAAACGCTGCGAACAAATACTGCCTTAATAAGACGGAGAATAAAAGATCCTAACCTTTGGCTTGAAACAAAGCAGATTGGAGAAAAAACGCAAACGGACGTTGCGATTATGTATCTAAAAGGTGTTGCCAATGATAAAACGGTTTCAGAATTACAGAGCCGGTTAAACCGAATCAATATAGATGCGATTCTTGAGAGTGGCTACATTGAAGAGCTTATTCAGGATGAAGTATACACCCCGTTTCCAACCGTTTATAATACGGAACGTCCTGATGCTGTAGCCTCTGCCATTTTAGAAGGTAGGATTGCGATTCTTGTTGACGGAACGCCGTTTGTCCTTATCGTTCCGGCTCTGATGGTACATTTTTTCCAATCCAGTGAAGATTATTATCAACGGGCAGATGTAGCAACGTTAATTCGACTATTACGGTATTTATCCTTTTTCCTTGCTTTGCTTACACCGTCACTTTATGTAGCTGTCTCAACCTTTCATCAAGAAATGCTTCCTACCCCTTTGCTCATAAGTTTGTCTTCACAACGAGAGGGTGTACCATTTCCAGCATTTGTTGAGGCGATGATGATGGAGCTAGTGTTTGAAATCTTGCGTGAAGCAGGTGTGAGAATGCCTAGAGCAATTGGTTCATCCATTTCCATCGTAGGTGCGTTAGTTATTGGACAGGCTGCTGTCGAAGCAGGGTTCGTTTCAGCAACAATGGTTATCATCGTGTCCTTAACAGCCATCTGCAGCTTTGTGTTTCCATCCAATAGTATGGCCATGGCTTTTCGGATGCTTCGTTTCTTGTTTATGATCCTTGCGGCTACGTTTGGATTATACGGGATCATTTTGGGGCTGATTGTTATGGTCCTACACTTAAATAGCTTACGATCTTTTGGATTACCTTATTTAGCTCCGAATGCACCATTCATTTTACAAGATCAAAAAGATAACATCATTCGAATGCCGCATTGGTCATTATTAAAGCGGCCTCGTCTGATTAGTAAAAAAGATACAGACAGAGGAGATACAAGTTCTCCGAAACCACCTAGTTAAAATGATGAGATAATGAGGGGTTCACGATGAAAAAAATGTTAAGGGTTTTTTTAATGTTACCTATTATATGTCTATCCGGTTGTTGGAGCAGCACTGAGTTGAATAAACTTGCCATCGTTACTGCCATGGGAATTGATAAAACGGAAAATGGATACCTTGTAACCGTTCAAATTCTGAATCCGAGTGAGCTAGCAGGTGATGCCAGGTCTGGTCGCACAGAAGTTGTAACCTTTAAGAAAAGTGGTGCAACTATTTTTGAAGCAATTAGAAGCCTATCAACTGATGTACCAAGAAGGTTATATGTCGCACATCTTCGTGAAGTTGTCTTTGGTGAGGAAATGGCCAGGGCAGGAATTGCAAAACCTCTGGATGTCCTTTCCCGGCAAAAGGAGTTGCGTTCGGATTTCTATATGACCGTTGCGAAGGGTTCAACTGCTTATGATACGCTTAATGTGCAAACGGCCCTTGAAAAAATACCGGCAAATAAAGTTTTTGACTCCTTGGAAAATTCAGAGAGAAGATGGGCGCCGACAAGGACGGTCACTTTGGATGAGCTGGTCAGCAGTATCGTCAGTAAAGGCAGAGAGCCTATGCTGACGGGTATTTATGTTTATGGTGATCCCGAATCCGGAAGCAAGGTCACAAATGCACAAAATATCTCCCCGAAATCTGGTTTGCGACTGGATTATCTTGGAGTATTCAAGAAGGATAAACTTGTCGGATGGTTAAATAAGAACGATAGTAAAGGTGTTAGTTACATTACAGATACTGTGAAGTCAACAGTGGAAACTATTCCATGTGAAGGTGGAAAAATTACAATAAATACGACTAGTTCAAAAACGAAAGTAAAGGGAAAAATGGAAAAAGGAAATCCGAAAATTGATATAAATGTCACGTCAGAAGGGAGTATTGATGATGTAGAGTGCAAAATCGATTTAGCTAAACCGGAAAAAATCAAAGAATTAAATAAAAGATACGCAAAAGACATTAAAGGTAAAATAGAAGGATCGATAAAAACGCTTCAAGAGAAGTATCAAAGTGACATCTTCGGTTTTGGTGACGAAATTCATAGAACCGATCCCAAAGAATGGAAGCGTTTAAAAGGAAATTGGGATCAGGAATTCGCAAATTTGGACGTGAATGTAACCGTTACTGCAAAGATTCGCAATTTAGGGACGATATCAGATTCTTTTCAAAAAGAAATTGAGGAGTAAAGACCAATGTGGGCAATTATTGGAACAGTTTGTACCGGAGCCATTATTTCATTTTTCGAAATACCCCCTCTTATTAAAAAGAAATGCTGGAAGGAAATTGTCATTTTCATTTTATTGCTTTTAATTGGCATGACGTTGAGTATTTTAATAATCAAGGATATTACCATCCCCACTCCTATAGACTGGATAACGAAAATATATAGTCCACTCGCTCATTTCATGGATCGCATTTTATCCTAGGGAGGAATGGAATATGCTTGAAAAAGGAAAAATCAGCTCTGGTGAATTTCTTATAATGGTCATCATATTCACCATTGGAGGAGCGATACTTACTTTACCTTCCGTACTAGTTTCATTAGCAAAACAGGATGGCTGGATTGCTTATATTATAGCTACTCTCATCGGGTTATGTTTCGTTCTGTTATTTACCCGGCTCGCCTTACTTTACCCATCCATGAATTATATAGAAGTTAATGAAAAAATATTTGGGATATGGATCGGGAAGATCTCGGCACTGCTTTTCCTATTATATTTATATTACCTTTCTTCAGCGTTACTTAGTGAAATTGGGAATTTTTTTTCAACACAGGTTCTGGTTGAGACACCTATGGAAATGATTATGATCTTGTTTATATTAACAAGCTTATTTGGTGCACGGCTAGGATTGGAAGTCATCTGCCGAACGGCATTAATCTTTTTTCCTTGGCTTGTACTGCTGCTTTTCATATTATTCGTATTTCTTATCCCTGACATCAAAATGGAAAATATGCAACCTGTATTTGAAGAAGGCATGAAACCGATAATGAGGGGGGCATATCACTCTTTAGCCCTGCCTTATGTTCAGCTTGTTTTCTTTTTAATGATCACTCCATATGTACATGAAAAGGCTGAAATGAAGAAAAACTTTTATCTAGGGACCATATTAGGTGGCGGCGTTCTATTTTTAGTGATCATTTTCTGTATCCTTGTTTTGGGTGCTGAGAATACAGCAAGATTAACCTACCCTTCGTATAAACTGGGAATGAGGATAAGCATTGGTGATTTTTTTGAAAGGGTCGAGGTCATTGTAGCCTTCATATGGGTTTTTACAGAGTATTTTAAGTTGACCATATGCTTTTATGGACTCGCCTTGGGACTAGCACAATTGATGGGACTGCAAAATTACAAAATACTTCTATTCCCATTAGCTTTTCTAATTCTCACGTTTACCATCTTTTCGCATCCCGATCTTGTGCATTATCAACACTTTATGGCTACAGCTTGGACACCATTATCCTTAACGATTTGTTTTATTATGCCATTGTTATTATTAACAGTTGGGAAAATTAGGGGAAGGTAAGGGGGCGTCACTTGTTCAGGTAGACATTACTTGCATCTGGAAAAAATTTACCATGAAAATTTTGATGGGACATGGAAATGGAGTAAATAAAATATTCTGACAAATACATTGACTAAAGAAAGCTGATGATTTAATATAACAATATATAACATTACATAATGTTGTATATCAAATATTAAAGGAGTGGGAAAATGAGTAAATCGGTAATGAATGTAAAAAGTAATGTAAAAACAGTATTGGATCAATTAAAGGGTAAGAAAATTAACAATATTTATTTGGTAGCATGCGGGGGATCTTCTGCCATTATGTATTCAGCTAAGTATATACTGGATCGTGAAGCTAAAAATATAACCTCCGATCTGTATAGTTCAAATGAGTTTATACATCGCAATCCACAACAACTAGGGAAGGAATCTTTAGTCATTTTATGCTCGATGTCCGGAACAACTCCTGAAACAGCTGAAGCGGCTAAGTTTGCAAAAAGTAAAGGTGCGTTTACAGTGGCATTAACGAACGAACCAGCATCACCATTGGCCCAAAATGCGGACCTTTATATTAAATATGAATGGGGGAACGGTGTAAACGCCTTCGATACAAACCTCAGTGTTTTATATCAATTAGTTTTTGGTGTACTTCATATGGCGGAAAACAATGAAAAGTTCGGAAAACTGGTTTCAAGTTTGGAGAACTTACAGCCAGTGTATGAAAAAGCCCTGGAGCAAGAAGTTTCCAATGCAAGGGTATTCGCACAATCTCATGCAAAAGAACCTGTTATCTATACAATGGCAAGTGGTTCAAACTATGGGACAGCCTATTCTTTCAGCATTTGTATCTTAATGGAAATGCAATGGATACACTCACATGCCATTCATGCTGGTGAGTACTTCCATGGACCATTCGAAATTATTGACGAAAATGTACCGTTTATCATTCTATTGGGATTGGATGAAACAAGACCATTGGAAGAAAGAGCATTATCTTTTTCTCAGCGTTATGGCAAAAAGCTAACGGTGTTAGATGCAAAACAGTATGATCTTAATGGTATTGATGAAGAAGTAAAAGGATATATTGCACCGCTTATCTTAAACCGTGTATTACGTCAATATGCAGATGAATTAGCGGAAGCGCGTAATCATCCCTTAAGCAAAAGGCGTTATATGTGGAAAGTAGAATACTGATAGCTAGAGAAAACTTAATATTCTGTATATTTTATTTGCGAATTATACTATAATGTTTTATAACATTATAGTATAATTTCCTGATGATAAAAGCATTTATAAAAAGGAGGGTATTCATGAGAAAAACAAAACTTATATTCGCATCATTTTTAAGTTTATCTTTAATGCTTGGGGGATGTTCTGGTGAAAGAACATCTTCAGAATCAGAAGTTGGAAAAACCACCTTAACATTTTTCCATAGGTGGCCAAAGGAACCGGAAAAAACTTACTTTAATGAAGTTGTAAAAGAATTTGAAAAACAAAACCCCGATATCCATATTAAAACCGAAGCAGTCCTAAACGATTCGTATAAAGACAAAATTAAAGTAATGACAGGTACAAATAATCCGCCTGATATTTATTTCTCTTGGAGTGATGAATTTGCCAGTCAGTTTGTGCGAGGCAATAAAGCTTTGGATTTAACTTCTTATTATAAAAACGATCCGACATGGTCTTCTCAACTCGTTCCATCCCAAGTCAAACCATATACAATTAATGATAAGGTATATGGTGTCCCCGTAACAATGGATGGGAAAATGTTTTTCTATAACAAGGATGTCTTCGAAAAATTGAACATACACCCACCTAAAACCTGGAATGATTTTATCGATGTATTAAAAGTGTTAAAAAAGAATAACTACACAGCTCTTCAATTCGGCAGTCAAGATACTTGGACAATTTCCCATTATGTGGGCACATTGAATCAACGTCTGGTTAGTCCGGAAGTGCTGGCAATGGATTATAATCGAAAAACCGGAAAATTCAAGGATGACGACTACATAAAAGCGCTTGAGAAATTCCAAGAGTTGTTACCTTACTTTAATGAGAATACTAATTCAATAGATCATGAATATGCAAGGCAGCAATTTTCAAATGGTAAAGCACCTATGTTTTATGCAGAAACGGCAGAGATCAAGTTATTTGGACCCACTAAGTTTGAACTTGGAATGTTTAACTTCCCTGAGGTAGAAGGAGGAAAGGGTAATCAAACAAATCTAACGGGATCGCCTGAAGGCTTTATGGTTTCTTCCAAGACAAAGCATCCCAAAGAAGCGATGGAGTTTTTAAAGTTTCTAACCACTAAACATATGGGAGAAAAACTAGTCACTGATGTGGGCAAGTATAGTGCAGTTAAAGGTACGGTGAATGAAAATAATTCTTCCCCGGAACAGCTGGAAGCGGTTCAAAGCATATTAAACACAAAAGAAATGGCCCCATGGTTTGACATGAGCATCGATGCGCGTATTGCAGATGCCTATTTAACCGGAACACAAATGATGTTAAATGGAGATAAAACACCTAAACAAATTATGCGTGATGTTCAAAAAGCTGCTGATACCGTTAGATTTGAAGCGGGGAAATAAGGGAATTCATTTTTCCGTTTTATTAAGGGAGTGATATTTTAATGATAAAACCCGATAAATTTGTACCTTATCTATATCTTCTTCCAGCCTTAGTTTTTTTATTGCTTGTTTATATTCCCATTTTCCAGAATATTGGCGATAGTATGTATAATTGGAGTACATTTTCACCAGATAAAGCATTTGTAGGGATGGATAACTACTTTACTTTATTTAAAGATCCCGTATTTTATGAAGCTTTAAAAAATAATATTCTTTATGCTGTCATTTCGATTGTTTTCCAGGTTTTTGGAGGGTTAATTGTTGCAGCCGTTTTAGAAGATAAATTAATCCGTAAATTTTCACCTATATTTCGCACAGTCTATTTTTTGCCGGTCGTCGTTTCAATGACAGTCATCGCATTGCTGTTTTCATTTTTTTACAACCCGGAAGTAGGGTTGTTAAATCAGTTTCTTAAAATGATTGGATTGAATAATTTAGCATTGCCATGGTTGGGTGATAGTGAAACAGCAATCTATGCAGTCATTGCTGTCTCACAGTGGCAATCAATTGGTTATATAGCCATGCTATATATCGTTTCCATTCAAAAAATTTCACCTGAACTATATGAAGCAGCTGAAATGGATGGAGCGAATAAAATAAAAACGTTTTTTCACATTACGGTTCCAGCAACAAAGGAAATGACATTCGTCGCCGTAATATTAACATTGACAGGTGCCTTTACAGTGTTTAATGAACCATATATCTTAACCGGAGGGGGACCGGGAACTTCTTCGGAAGTCCTGAGTACCTATTTATATAAAACGGCTTTTTCAAAAGATATGATGGGATATGCTTCTGCCATAGCAACGGTTATCTTAATTATTACGTTACTTATTTCTCTTGTACAAATGAAAATATTTAAAACGGGAAAGGAGGACTAATAATGGAGATGCCTAAATCAACGATCGGAGTACCGGAATTAGTTGTGGAAGATCTAGAGTATGCAAGGAAAAGAAAAACCTATAATATGAGAATAGCCCTTGTTTATGCAGGTTTGATCGCCTACTTTCTTGTTGTTGCATATCCCTTATTATGGATGGTCATCAGTTCCTTCAAAAGCACAGAGGAAATTTTTAACCATAGTTGGTCACTTCCTCATACATGGTTGTTTGAAAATTATGTTACAGCTTGGAATAGTGGGATTTCTTCCTACTTTTTAAATAGTGTCATGGTTACTGGCATGACTTGTATGCTAACGGTTTTAGTAAGTGCGTTAGGTGCATACGGATTATCTCGCTTCGATTTTCGTGGAAAGGCTTTCATTTTGGTCATATGCTTAGGCGGTTTGATGCTATCTCCTCAAGTAAGCCTGATCCCTTTGTATAATATCATTCAGAAGCTTGGGATATATAACACCCATTGGGCGCTAATCTTACCTTATGTAGCATACAGAATTCCGCTAACCATCTTGTTGATTCGTGCCTACTTCCTGTCCATTCCGAAAGAACTGGAAGAGGCTGCCCGGCTGGATGGGTGCACAAACCTTGGAATCCTTTTTAGGATTTTCATACCCATGAGTAAACCTATTTTATTAACGACGGTAATTTTAACAGCTTACTATACATGGAATGAATTCATGTTCGCCATCATCTTTATAGATGATGATAGTTTACGTACGATACCTGCCGGTTTAATGCAATTCCGAGATGCATTGCAAACCGATTGGGGAGTGTTGCTTTCTGGATTAACGATTTCAGCGGCACCTATCGTCATTTTATTTTTATTCATGCAGAAGTATTTTATCCGTGGAATTGCTAGTGGAAGTGTAAAATGATAACAGGGGGAACAGGCATGAAGCTAATTGGAATTGGGGATAACGTAGTAGATTATTATAAAGACCAAGGAAAGATATATCCCGGCGGCAATTCATTAAACGTGGCAGTCATGTACAATCGTTTAAATGATGAGCAATCTTCATATATTGGCATTGTAGGAAATGATGGGGCGGCAGACCATGTGTTGGAGGTATTGCAAAAGGAAAAGATGGAGATCAGTAGAGTAAGACAAGCGGTAGGAGAGAACGGTATGGCCGTCGTCGCGTTGGATAAGGACGGGGACCGAATTTTCATTGGTTCCAATAGAGGGGGAATTCAATCCAGATTGGGGATTGTACTGAATGACAAGGATTTGGATTATATTCGGCAACACGACCTTCTTCATACAAGTGTTTATAGCCATATAGAGCATAACCTCCCATCATTAAGCCAACTCATTGACATTTCTTTTGATTTTTCGACAAATCAAGAGGAACACTATTTACAAAAAGTTTGTCCGTATGTGACATATGCATTTTTTTCAGGAAGTAATTTAAACACTGCAGAGTGCCATGCACTGATTCAAAAGGTGCATTCGTTCGGCTCAAAAGTGGTATGTGTTACTCGTGGGGAAAAGGGAGCACTCTTATCAATTGAAAATCAATTATATGAACAAGCTATTATCCAAACCAAAGTTGTAGATACATTGGGGGCGGGAGATTCATTTATTGCTGGTTTTCTCTCATCGTATGTCCAAGGGCAAGATGTAAATAAAGCTTTACAAAAAGGAGCTTTAGCTGCCTCCCAAACCTGTCAGGATTATGGAGCTTTTGGGTATGGTAAAGAATATATTCCTGACCATATGCTGGTTTAACATGATTTATAGATGGAAAAAGGTAACGAGATCCCGGATTAGGAGGGGGATTCGTTACCTTTTTCTTGCGACATGGAACTATCAATCGTAAAGGTCACGCGATTGGCAGGATAATATAAGAAGGAGGAATGGATGGGCTGCTTCTTTGCGTCATATGCCACTTTCTCCACTTTGAAAAGGGGATCTCCCACTTCGCACTCTAAAAATTTTGCTTCATCTGCATTTGCTAATACCATATTTAAAAGTTTCGTGTTATGAACAGGAGTTATATTATATTTATGTTTTATGATGTCATACATGGAAACGGAGTTATGGACATGTTCATTTAAATTAGGCAGAACCTTTAAGGAATAATGAGAAATTTCCAAGGTGAGAGGTTGATTATCATAGTATAAGATCCGTTGTAATTCAAGAACATCACTTTCAGGAGTAATCTCCAAGGATTTAGAAATATTAGCCGGTGCGGGTATGATCCCAAATGAAAGGATTTTAGTTTGAGGTATCTTCCCTAATTCTGACATATATTCAGCATGACCGTTAACAGCAAATAGTTCCCTTTTTACTTTAGGATATTGGACAAATGTTCCCTTTCCTTGTTGGCGTATTAGAAGACCCTCTTCCACCAAGTCCAAAACCGCTTTTCTAACAGTAATGCGACTTACTCCATATATGTCACATAATTCTGTTTCGGTTGGTAATCTTTCGCCAGGAGAGTAAATCCCTTTGTTTATATCTTCAATAATAGATTGTTTCAATTGCATATATAATGGCGTAGAACTATGAGTGTTGAGTTTCATGTTTTCCCCTTTCTCTTATTTTTTTCTTTTATTATAACGTAATGTGATGTTATAGTACAAATCATCAATTCGACTAAATGCATAGCCAATATATATATGGTTAAAGGCATCCGGCAACAACGATCGTTGTTGTGGGAAAATATGCATTTTTGCACTAACATAAAAAGAGTATATTTTAGTGCAGCTCCCAACTTTTAGCTCAAGCTAGTGGCAGCATCATAAAATAGCCATAATACGACACCAAATTCCAACATATTTCTACTTTTCCATTTTGTATAATGAGATAGAAAAATATTTTAAGGGAGTGATTGTTGTCATATGAAAAACAGGAAGGTTATTTCAACTCTGGGAGTTGCCGTTTTATCGGCGAGTATTGCGGCACCAGCATTTGCAGCTAATGAAACATCCCCGGGAACACCCATTCAACAAACTTATTCGGTTTCAGGTTTTACAGATCATGTTGAACTAGGGAAAAAGCTAGAACAAATTGCGAGTGATAGCCAAGGTAAAGTGAAAGTGGAGGTAGCTGGATATTCCAATAGACATAGAGAAATCTATAAAGCAACCGTAGGAACTGGCGACAAAGTCGTTTTCATTCAAAGTGAGATCCATGGGAATGAGAAAACTGGTACGGATGCCATCTTGAATATCTTGAAGTTTTTGGGGACCAACTCACCTGAAGCGGAAAAAATTCGTAAAGAAATTACCTTGGTAGCTTTGCCTAAAATGAATCCCGATGCCGCTGAATTGAACCGTCGCGGAAATGATATGACCTGGGCAGAGGTCGTCGACCAGTTTCCGCAGTTAGCAGGAGCGAATCCATCTTGGAACTACTATACATACAAAAATGAATCATTCGATTATGAGTCCAAACCAGGTTTCGATGTTAATCGTGACTTTAATCCTGATTTAAATTATATTCCTCAAGCTAAAGACTTCCCTGGAAAATCATCCACCCCTGGTTGGTTCATAACACCTGAATCACAAACAACACGTGATGTTTACAAGTCTCTACTGAAGCAATACGGTAAGGTGGAGATTTTTGTGGACCTGCATCACCAAGCTCCCTATTATGAAGTTGATGGAACGGATGATTTAGTCACCTACTCGATTTCCGCTCAATTTGTTCCTGATCCAAGCTCGCCTTCAGGACAGGATTATGCAAAATATGCAAAAAACTATAATTATGATTTTTCCAGACAATTGAATGTGGCGGTATATAATGCCATGAAAGCACAAGGTAATTCTCCATATGGGAATATATCCTTGTATCCGCAAAATCAAAACCTTCCTGGAACGGCTTTAGGAGCCTTTGCTTTAAACGGAAGCGGGACAGTACTCTTTGAAGTTAGAGGTCAAACTCAGTCTTTTGGCCAAAAGAAAAAAGGCATGCTCATTAAAGCAGTTGAAAGAGGCCTATATGGAATAATTGATGGAGTTACTGATGGCTCTGTATATAAAATCAATCCGGAACAATACGAGTCAATTCCACTGACGGAGGGCAGGCAATAATTAAAAGTGAGGAAAAGATAGTTTTATAACTTCCAGCATATATTGAAGTAACCAGACGGAACTCTAGGCAAATGTGTTCTATCTAAAAGGTAAGACAAAGTTGATTGGAGCGGGTGTTCGAGACTCCTGCTTAGAAAAGCGCGTCTAGGGGAGACCCCGCAGGCGAAAGCCGAGGAGGCTCCCCCGGCCGCCCGCGGAAAGCGAGTGCCCTACGTTCCAATCAACGTCAGACGAATGTCCGTCTGGTTTTTCTTCATCGGGAACAAAAATGTTTTTTGGTAGAAGAAAACTATTTGGAAACATAGTCATTTTTCACTATTAACATAAAGTAGTAAAAGTGTCAGAATATTATTAATAGTATTTTTTTCTGATTATTATATTTGATAAGGAGGGTTTTTATTGAATTTTAAAAAGAAGGTTCTATCAGTTTCATTATCTAGTTTAATGACGTTAAGCGCAGTAACAGCTGTTGCGTTACCTGTCGGAGCGGTTGGAAATGGTCCCAGTGCTGGAAATGGACAAGTGACAACTTCAAATCTTCATACATATGAAAGCCTGGTGAGCTATCTTAAAACGCAGGATGCTAAACAAGAAAGGCTGGCACTGGAAGTAATCGGGGAAACGGTAAAAGGAAGGGACATTTACCTAGCGAAGTACATCTCAAATCCTAAGAATCCAACCATACTATTTTTGACGCAACAGCATGGAAATGAACAACTGACTACCGAGGGTGCACTCGAATTCATTAAACATCTAGGCACGAACAAGACTAAAGGTATTTTGGATAATGTAAATATATTGATCATTCCCATGTTAAATGCAGATGGAGCCATGGGAGATGTTAATTTCCCTCTTGATGATTATTTAGCAAAAGGTGATCGGCATTTAACACGGGCAAATGCAAATGGGATTGACTTGAACCGTGAGCATGATAAAAAAACTGATAACATGCAAGTAGAGGTAAAGGCTTTACACGAAAATGTATTTGCGAAATACGATATAGATTACATGATAGATTTACATCATCAAGGGACGCTAAGCGAAACGGACGGTGAACTTGTTTCAGGTTCAATTCTTTATCCTACAAACCCGAACGTAAAGCCTGAAGTGTTAGAAGCCTCAAAAAAATTGGGTGCTGTCGTATATAACTCCATTGAACCAACTGGTTGGGGGCATATTGGTAGGTATGATGGCGGTTCTGGAGAAAATATAGGCCGTAATGGTGCAGCCGTTCGCTATGATATTGCCACACTGCTCTTTGAGATGCGAGGTATGTCGGACCACAATGTCGAGTCAGTAGCGCTTGGACAAAAAAGTAATGGCTATCTAATAAAGCAAACGGTAACCACTTTGGATGCAGCTGTCAGAGCTATTGCCGATGATTCAATTGAAACTGTCGATGCAAGCTTTTGGGACACCCTGCCAACACAATCAAATCGTCCCGGGATAGAATCGGACGAATAAAATGAAGACACATTCCATTCTTTCAGATGGGATGTGTTTTTTTATTTTCCTACACCGATAGACGAAGTTGTTATATGGAATGTAGCAGGACAAGGATAAAGATGACATAGAAAAAAAGCATCTGCTTTCACCTAAGAAGATGCTCAGTTTGTCGACAAAAGGGGGTTCGGAATGATTTCACATAGAACCATGATTTTAAAGGAAGATTAGATGTTCCTTAATGATTTTTGTTTTATGAAACCCTCAATGGATGGAAGAAATTTGCGACACTCCTGCAGAATAGCTCGCTAGCCGAGACACCACAGACGCTTGCGTCGAGGAGGCTTGGCAGACAGTCGGCGGAAAGGGAGCGGATTTCTGAAATTGATCTGACCCAATAAAGTTAGACATATAATTTAAGCAGCTTCTAAGACCTGAGTTCGGTATTCTATCGGACTCAGGTCTTTTAATTTTACCTTCATTCGTTTGTGGTTATAGTAATGTATATAATCATCTAATTCCTTTTCAAAGTGCTCCATACTTTCAAACTCTTGGAGATAAAGCAATTCAGACTTTAACAAGCCAAAAAAGTTTTCAATGACTGCGTTATCTAAACAATTTCCCTTACGGGACATGCTTTGTATAATGCGGGAATCTTTTAAGGTTTTTTGATACTTCTTCATTTGATAATGCCACCCTTGATCCGAATGGAGGATGACCGTATCTTCTGGTTTTAGGTGTTTAATCGCCTCATCTAACATATCTCCAACAAGTTTATAAACAGGGCGTTTCATCACTTTGTAGGCAATAATTTCACCATTACATAAATCAAGGATAGGGGATAGGTAACGTTTCTCTCCAAATAAATGAAATTCCGTTACGTCTGTTACCCATTTTTGATTCATTTTCTCGGCTTGAAAATCACGTTGTAAAATATGGGGGGCAATTCGACCAACACGCCCCTTATACGAACGATACTTTTTCATACGGACTAAACATTTTACGCCCATTTCCTTCATGAGGCGGTTGATGGTCTTTGGATTGTGAGAAAACCCATATTTTTTTAACTCTTTTGTGATACGACGATAACCGTAACGTCCTTTATGTTCATGATAGATAGACTGAATAGTGGCTTTTACCTTCGAATACTTATCTTCTCGATTCAAGCGTTTTTCCCAATAATAGTACGTGCTACGTGGAATATCAGCGACTTTAATTAAGGCCACAACCTCATAAATGGACTTTAGTTCATAAATTACTTGCGCTTTGATTTGGGTTGTAATTTTTCCTGCATTTGAACTAAAGTATTTAACTTTTTTAAATATGCATTCTCCATTTCTAGTTGTTTAATTCGTTCTTCAAGATCTTTAACCGAACCTTCAATTTGTTTGGATGGATTGATATCTTTTTTCATGGATGGTCTCCCCTTTTTCTTAGAAATTAGGGCATCTAATCCATAGGCATTAACATGTATTCTCCACGTCCGAATTAGCGCTGGAGATGAAATATTAAACCTTGCGGCTGCGTCGTAAGAAGATATACCCGTTTCATTCATATAATTAAGTACATCCATTTTAAACTCCGTAGAATAACTTGTATAGGATTTCTTAAATCCATCGGCTCCTTGAATTTGGTATAAACGAACCCATCCTTGAATCATTTGATACGAAACTTCAAATATTTTTTGAAGATCCATATAGCTGTGCTCACCTTCAAGGTAAAGTCGTGTAATGAATATTTTCTGTTCGGCAGAAAAATTAGCCATAAAAAACACCCCGTAAATGTTAATTTGGTGTCTAACATTTACGGGGCAGTTCAAATTTGTCTACAGTCTGAGCATCTGTTTTCATAAACAGGTGCTTTTTGAATTTCAGGACTTTATTTTGTACTTAGACTTTTATATCATTAGCTTGGATCTATCTGATCGATTAACAGTATCGGCCTATATGGCCAGTGTTTGTCCTATAAACTTTTTTCGGTTGAATTCTCCTTTTTTTCTTCTTCTTTTAGTTGTAAGGCTACTAGACTGGCAAAGTCATGAATGATGGTGGCTGCCAATAGTGATGTAATTTGTGTTGGATCATACGGCGGGAGGACTTCCACCAGGTCGAACCCAATAAAGTTGAATCCTTGCAGAGAGCGTATCATCTCTAGGGTTTCAAAGCTATTTAGACCGCCGACCTCCAATGTGCCAGTCCCTGGAGCGCAGGATGGATCGACAAAATCAATATCGAATGTCAAGAAACATGGTGTATCCCCAATGGTTTTCTTGACTTCCTTCACGACATCTTCGATTCCTCTCTTCTTCAGCTCGGGCGTAGTTATCACATTGTACCCTAGTTCTGTACTGGAATCTAAATCTCCTGGATGATTGAGCGTACCTCTGATGCCAATCTGGAAAACTTTATCCGTTTGGAGCAAGCCTTCCTCATATGCACGGATAAACGGGGAACCATGCCAGTATTTTTCTTCATAATAAGTATCCCAAGTATCTGTATGTGAATCAAAATGAAGAAGTGCAACAGGACCGTGGATTTTTGCGGCTGCTCTTAAATTAGCCAATGTTACTGAATGATCTCCTCCGATGCCTATTGGAATGATCCCGTTTTTCATCAAGTCTGACATAGCCTTTTCAATTAACTCATAGCTTCGATGTATATTATGGGGAATCACCGAAACGTCCCCGATATCAATTGCATTACATTCGTCAAAAGGAAATACCTTGTGAATGGGATGATAAGGAAACAACGTCATGGATGCTTGGCGGACTGCCTGTGGAGCAAACCGGGCTCCTACCCTGAATGAAGCAGCTGTATCAAAAGGCACACCTACCACTGCCAATTTGGCATTTTCCCTTGAAGAAGGTAAGCGCATAAATGATCCGGTGGTACAAAACTCTGGTTTAACATCAGGTGATAAAGGATATTTCATTTTTTCTATTCCTCCATTTTCTTATAACTATAGTAGTTTTGAAACTCATTAAATGAATTCCTATAGATGATTAATCATGCAATTACCATGCCAAGTCACTGTGAGTGATTTAACGAGGGTTTTTACAAGATAACATGGGCTTTGTGTATGCAAAGGCGAATAAGTTATGGGAAATTGAATCATCAATGAAGAGATACTGAAAGACTTCATATCTGTGAATCAATCAATTGTGGGTAAGAATACAGGAATTAAGGCGTTTTTCGTCTGTCGAAATAAACCGAAATCATGTGGCACAGAAATTGCATAAAGGTATACAGGTAAAACTTTTAAAAAAGAGGGAGGCATGGGGATTATTCTAGTTAAGAAATTGAACTCACTGGTTTGAAAGCGGTTTCAAGGAGGAATGATAGGTGGAAAATGAGGTTACATTGAAAAGATCACTGAAATTATGGCAAATCGTTATGATGGGGTTAGCATATATGACCCCCATGGTCGTATTTGATACATTCGGCATTGTATCTGGGATTACGGGCGGCCATGTGCCGACTGCCTATATCGTTGCATTGGTGGGGATGCTTTTTACAGCTGCCAGCTATGGAAAACTTGTAAAGGTTTTTCCTGCTGCAGGTTCTGCCTACACTTATACGCAAAAAGCGATTAACCCGCATTTAGGATTCCTGGTAGGATGGTCTTCGTTGTTGGACTATTTGTTTTTACCTATGGTCAATGCATTGTTGACCAAAATTTATTTGACAGCATTATTTCCAGGAGTTCCTACATGGATTTGGGTAGTATTGTTCGTAGCAATCGTCACCATTCTCAATCTCAAGAGCGTCAATGTACTTGCTAACTTTAATGCGCTTTTTGTTTTAATTCAGATTGCCATCATGGCAGTGTTCATCATTCTTGTTATCAAAGGATTGAATGATGGAGAAGGTACAGGAGAAGTGTTTACATTAATGCCTTTCGTAAATGAAGGGATGGACTTCTCGGCCATAATAACCGGAGCTACGATCCTTTGTTTTTCCTTTTTGGGATTCGATGCGGTAACGACCCTATCTGAGGAAACGCCGGATCCGAAAAAAACGATTCCAAAAGCGATATTTTTAACTGCACTTTGGGGTGGAATCATCTTCATTACCGCCTCTTTCTTTATTCAGCTCTTTTTTCCGGATATATCCCGTTTTAAGGAACCGGATGCTGCATTACCGGAAATCGCCCTTTATGTAGGCGGGAAGCTATTTCAATCCATTTTTCTTTGTACGACTTTCGTCAATACGCTAGCCTCGGGACTAGCATCACATGCCAGCGTTTCCCGTCTTTTGTATGTTATGGGCCGTGATAAAGTGTTTCCGGAAAAATGGTTTGGATTCATTCATCCCAAGTGGAAAACACCAGCCATTAATGTACTCATAGTTGGAGTCATTTCAATGTCTGCTTTATTCTTTGATTTAGTGACAGCAACGTCACTGATCAACTTTGGTGCATTAATGGCATTTACCTTTGTAAACCTTTCAGTGATCAGCCATTTTATCATTCGGGAAAAGGAGCACCGAACGATAAAGGGGTGTATTAAATACTTAATTATGCCTTTAATTGGAGCTATAGCAATTGGCATTCTATGGATCAACCTTGAGGCAAGTTCCCTAATAATGGGGACAAGTTGGTTCATTATTGGTTTTTGTTATCTATTATATATCACAAAGGCATTCAGGAAGGCACCGCCCCAATACCAAGTTGAAGAAATTCAGCTATGAAATTTTCGAAGGAGAAACGCATCCGATAAGGGTGCGTCAGAATGTAGACAAACTCGATGAAAATCGAGTTTGTCTACATTTTTTTTTTGGCTTGTACAAATTTGGACGTTGATTGGAACGTAGGGCACTCGCTTTCCGCGGGCGGTCCGGGAGCCTCCTCGGCGCAATTGCGCCTGTGGGGTCTCCCTTAGACTCGCTATTCCCGCAGGAGTCTCGCACCTTCCGTTCCAATCAACTATGTTTAAAAATTTAGATGGAAACCCCTTTTGTCTACAAACTGAACGCATCCTAAAAAGGATGCGTTTTTTTATATGCAATCCTGAAATGCCTATGAATTAATACATACCAAGCCTCTTAACGAAATGTAGTAAAACACATCCTTAAGCAGGCTATCTTCTTAGACGTAGAATTTCTTCACGTGCTTTTTGATAGTTATCTATGGTTTTTTTATCGATTCGATGAAAAACACTTAAGTAAAGAGCATCAACCATGTTAAGTTGCATGATTCTAGATGCTATACTACCGATTCGTTGATCATGTTCGATGTCAGGAAAACAAAGTTGTATACTTGCTATTTTCAATAAAGGCGACTTTGTATAAGCAGTTATTGCCAATACTGGTACGTTTATCTTTTTTGCATATGAAGCCATCTCCAATATATCTTTTGTTTTTCCGGATGTGGAGAAAATGACCAATGCGTCTTCTGGTGTGAAATTGGAAATGTAGGAAATCACTGTATGAAAGTCAGTGTTCATTCCTGTAGTAACGCCAAGTTTAGCAAATTTATTACTAGCATCCAATGCAGCCGTAGAGGAGCCCCCAACACCAAAAAATGCAATTTTCTTTGCTAGACTTAAGCATTCTACTGCTTTTTCAAACTCTTTTTTGTTAAGCGTTTGTACTAAAGAGTCTAAAGCGAATTTATTGCTCATAGTTACTTTTTGGAAAAGTTGATAGGGCGTATCATTTTCACGCAGTAAAGAAAGATCATTAATGTTGGCATTATTTGAACTCATTTCTTTCACCAATGTATGTTGAAAGGTTTTAAAGCTGTCTATACCCATTCTTTTACAAAAACGCACAACACTAGCTTGGGAAACATTTGCGTTGGTTGATATTTCAGAAATCGTGTAAGTTTGCACCAAATCCGCATGGTCCAATATATATTTGGCTACTTGCCGTTCAGCACGAGACAAGGAATCGGCTTTTTCATTTATTTTTTGTAATAAAGTTAAGCTCATGATATGTCTCCTTTATTAAATATTTTATTAAATGATGTAAATCCCTATTGTTTCATTTATATCATAAATGAAATGTTTTTTGCACATAATGCAAAAAAAAATGCCATAATTGAAATTTTATTTCTTATATTTTTAATAAAACCTTGATTTTTTAATTCTTTTTCAATAAGATGTACTTGTGTGAATATTCAAAAAATAAGTTATAAGGAGGAGATAGTTTGAATCGGGCCATTTTACTTGTAAGTCATGGGAATTTAGCTTCGACTATGAAAGACTGTGTAGAGCTTATAGCAGGGAAACAGAAGCAACTCTTTGCATTGAGCATGGATGATCAAGTAACGTTAGATTCATTTGCAAGAGAACTGGAATCGGCAGTCAATCAATTGTTGGATTGGTACAAAGAAATAATCATTCTGGCAGATATTAAAGGGGGTACCCCATGCAATGCAGCTACACTTCAAGTGTTGAAAGATAGCCGGGTACAAGTAATCGCTGGTTTTCATTTAGGTTTAGTTATTGAATCTTGCCTTTCACCTGTAAGTCCCGAAGAGCTTATAGCTAATACCTCTATGAGTATTAGCTATATAAACTCTACAGTTAACCCCATAAAGGAGGAATTGTAATGAGTATCGTTGTTACCCGTATCGATGAACGACTCATACATGGGCAAGTTGCTTATTCATGGAGTGTTGCTTATCAAGTCACAGAATTTATTGTAATTGATGATAGGGTTGCAACCGACCCTACACAACATTTGTTACTAAGCTTGGCAGTACCTTCGGGGAAAAGACATGCTATCCTTTCTGTCGAAGATGCAGTCAAATATCTGGTTGAGCAGTCTGATCAGGAAAAAACGTTTATTGTAGTAAAAAGTCCTCGAGTCCTTTTATCTCTCATTGAAAAAGGTATCATTCTGCCTTCTATAAATGTAGGCGGCATGTACTATAAAGTAGGAAAACAGGAAATAAGTAAAACAGTCTATTTGGATGAAGAAGATAAATCTATTTTTCTCAAGATTAGAGATCACGGGATCCCTTGTGAGATCAGAACCTCTCCTAATGATAAATCGATTGATTTATTCACCAAGATTTAAAGGTCGAAAAGATAGTCAGAGTAAAAAGGGGGAGGAAAAGTGGAAATTGAGTTAATATCAGCGATTTTGTTAAGTGGTTTTGTTGCAATTCTCATGACCGAAAATTATGGATATGGATATTGGATGATTAGCCGTCCCATTTTTGCTGGGCCATTGATGGGACTAATAATGGGAGACCTACAGACTGGATTGATTGTAGGGGCCAGTGTGGAATTGATGTTTATGGGGGTCTTGCCCATTGGAGGCAGTGTTCCTCCTAATGCACAAATTGCTGGTCTAATTGGGACTATTTTCGCGATTAGTGCTGGGGGGAAGCCTGAGGTTGGAATTGCTCTGGCATTACCAATCGGTATTTTAGCACAATTTTTAATCATGCTAGCTTGGAACTTTAATATTTATCTAGTGCATCGGGCAGACAATGCTTTACAAGAGCTAAATCTAAAAAGGGCAGAACGGCTTCACCTTTTTGGAATAATCGTTTTTTTTACAGTGATGTTCATTCCAACTTTTTTAGCCGTTTATTTTGGCAGTGAATTTGTAAATAATATCGTAGGCTCAATGCCTTCTTGGTTTATGGAAGGGTTAAAGATTACAGCAGGGATCCTACCTGCAATTGGAATGGCCATGCTCCTGAAAATGATGAACTTCAAGAAGTTTTGGTCATTTTTCCTAATTGGATTTGTTCTGGCAGTCTACTTGGAACTAAATGTACTTTCGATAGCCTTTTTGGGTCTTGGAATCGCGGTCAGCATTACAGCAGTGGGAACGAAAGGAAATGATAGTGGAACTTCCCGTGATTCCTCCCGCAAGAGTACAGCTAAAACGACGATTCTGACAAGGAAAGATTTAATGAAAACATTCTTCCGCACTTTCTTCAGTATGACGTCTATAAATTATGAGCGTTATGGCAGTTTAGGATTCTGCTATGCGATATTGCCGGCACTCAAAAAACTATATCCAATTAATCAGGATTTAAAAGAATCGGTTGTTCGTCATAATGAATTTTTTAACTGCCATCCGTATACTTCCAATGCCATCATAGGTGTTACTCTTGCACTTGAAGAACAACGGGCACAAGGTAATCCCATCACATCCGATACAATTTCTTCTACGAAAGCCGCATTGATGGGACCGCTCTCTGGAATTGGCGATTCTGTTTTTAAAGCAACTTTTATGACCATTTTTGCTGCAATCGGCGCTGGTTTGGCGTTGGATGGAAATTCACTTGGACCCATTATATTTATTGTGCCAAACGTCTTGCTCAATATTTTTTCTCGTTACTACGGTATTGTCTATGGGTACCAGTTTGGGATAAGCCTCATCCTTAAAATGAAAGACTCTGATGTGTTAAATAAGTTTGTTCAGGGAGCTACCATTGTAGGATTAATGGTAACAGGATCAATGGTAGTGAATTTTGTTAAAGTGGCCGTGGCTGCTAAATGGAACTTTGGTGGAAAAGAAATAAATTTACAAGAACTTCTTGATTCAATTTTACCTGGGCTTTTACCGCTCCTTTTAACACTTGGTTTCTTATGGGCATTACTTAAATATCAAAAAGCTATCTACTGGTTAATCCTCCTTTGCTTTATGGTAGGATTAGCTGGTAAATTCTTGGGGGTTGTTTAGGTGGTAATTATGGATAAAAAAAACGTACTGGAATCTATTAAGAATGGATTGATAGTTTCGTGCCAGGCTAGAAGGGGATGGCCGATGTATGGGGCGGAAATCATGGGCGCATTAAGCAAGGCTGCAGAAAAGGGAGGCGCAGTTGGTATTAGGGCTACCGGGCCAGAAAATATTAAAGCGATTAAAAAGGTAACAAAATTGCCTGTATTAGGTATTCACAAGCAATGGACCGAAGAATGTGAAGTATATATTACTCCTACCTATGAAAGTGCTATAAGCATTATTGAGGCTGGAGCGTCAATCGTAGCATTAGATGGGACTCAACGAAAGCGCCCCCATGGAGAAACGGTAGAAAGAATCATAGGTAAAATCAATAGTGAGCATCCCAATATTTTAGTGATGGCAGATTGTGCGACTTTTGAAGAGGGACTAATCGCAGAAAAATTCGGTGCTGATATAATATCAACCACATTGTGTGGGTATACAGAGGAAACAAAATACGTGAAGGAGGTTGATTATGACCTTATTCGAAAACTCTCTTCTGCCTTAAATATCCCCATCATCGCTGAAGGGCATATTCATACGAAAGATCATGCTAGAAAAGCTATTGAAAGTGGAGCTTTTGCAGTCGTAGTAGGAACGGCCATTACTCGCCCGGAAATTATCACAAAAAGGTTTGTAGATGAGTTAAACCTGTTGGTTGGAAAATAGAAGTTTCAATATATATTTTGAGTATTTTTTTAAGCTTAACAGTCCTAGGATTGACTGCCGTGGATTAGATTTGTACCATCATTTGGCATCTGCTACAGGTCAACACTTTCTTTTTCAGGATAAACAAAAAAAGAGCACTCAATGAATGTTTATACATTTATCTGGTGCTTTTTTTTTTGTATTTAATCATCATTTTTACATATGCAAATCTGAATTGCTTATGAATTAATACATATGTCCTGATGATTGTATGTGTGATTTGGGTGAGGACAGATGGCGGTATGGTGCCATTCATACAATATCCTCACAGCTGGCATGAAAGTTGCTTAATAAGTAATAAGAATAAAAGTGAGGTGCTAAAATGTCAGAGGAAATTAAGGTTATTGAAAAACGTCAATTGGATAATCCACTGCAAGAATTCCAGGATATCTTAAAAGAAGCGATTCATGTTTTGGACTATCCAGAGCAGGTTTTTGATTTTTTGAAAGCGCCAATGCGTTTTCTGGAAGTCTGTATTCCTATTCAAATGGATAATGGCGAGACAAGGATGTTTCAAGGGTATCGTGCTCAACATAATGATGCAGCCGGTCCAACGAAAGGGGGAATCCGGTTTCACCCGGATGTCACTCCTGAAGAAGTTAAGGCATTGGCCGGATGGATGAGCTTGAAATGCGGAATAACCGATCTTCCATACGGAGGGGCAAAAGGCGGCATTGTGTGTGATCCGAGACAGATGAGTTCATCTGAGCTTGAACGATTAAGCAGAGGGTATGTCAGGGCAGTAAGTCAAATAGTGGGCCCTACAAAAGATATCCCTGCACCAGATATGTATACGAATTCCCAAATCATGGCATGGATGCTGGATGAATATGATCACATCAGGGAATTCGATTCACCGGGCTTCATTACAGGAAAGCCTCTGAGATTAGGAGGATCGAAGGGCAGGGAAAAAGCCACTTCCAAGGGCGTATTATATACACTTCAAATGATTTGTGATTTAAAGGGGATTCCCATTGAAGGCATGCGGGTAATCATCCAGGGATTCGGGAATGTCGGCAGTCATTTAGCATTGTATTTACATGAAATGGGGGCAAAGGTTGTCGGAATAGCGGATGAACTTGGAGGTTTATATGATCCGAATGGATTGGACATTCCTTACCTTTTGGAGAACAGGGACTCTTTTGGGGTCGTTTCGAACTTATACAAAGATTCATTATCCAATCAAGAATTATTGGAAAAAGAGTGTGATGTGCTGATCCCCGCAGCGATTAGCGGAGTGGTGAATAAGGATAATGCAAAACGACTAAAATGTGAAATCCTGATTGAAGCAGCAAATGGGCCGACGACAAAGGAAGCGATCAAGATTCTCGATGATAAAGGTATAGTGCTAGTCCCGGATATTTTGGCGAATTCTGGAGGGGTAATTGTCTCGTATTTTGAATGGTGTCAAAACAATCAAGGTTATTACTGGACGGAAGAGCTTGTAGATGAACGATTGAAGGAAAAGATAACGGCCAGCTTTTTGAATGTCTACCATACTTCACAAAAATATTCCGTGAACATGAAAGTGGCTGCTTATATTGAAGGGATTCGCAAAATAGCAGAAGCATCCCAGCTTCGGGGGTGGATCAGGTTCTGAACGAATTAGGGTTTACAAGAAAGGAGGCAATCCGTTGAATTTTGATATTCTTTCCGAAAATAAAGAAAACCAGGCTATTCATCATTATTGCTTATTGTCACAAGATTATAGATATGATGTAACCATTGTATATTCGGCCCAGTTTTTCGGTAAAGCAATGGTGACTTCCATGCAAAGCGGAAGAATGATCCTGCTTTGTGCCAATGATATTAATTTAGATCAGTACTGGGCTCCGACCCTTGGCATTGAACAAGAAGATATATCTGAGTTCCAAAACTTTCTAAGGTTAGTTTTACAAACCCCATTTCATTTTGAAGAATACTGAAGGAAGGAATGATGTAAATGTACGTTGATGTGATTCTTAGCCCTTGTGATGGCAGGATTGAAAAAATTTCAATATCCAAAAATTCGAGATTTTACGAATGGGAACAATTATTTCAGATTAAGAAGGCAGATGGAAGTGTGGAAATCATTGATATTGGTGTCAGCGGGAAAATAGAAACTTTGGAGGTATTGGAGGGCGAACCAGTGGTGGCCGGCGAGGTCCTCGCCTATTTTAAAGAAGATTTATTTGTGACCGGCAGCGATTAATATAAAACGAAAGGCTGTTTTCGCATACTTTGTTGCTATTTACGAAGTAGTGCAGTGTGGTTGATTTCCCCTCCAGGCGCTCGCTTTCCTTGGTGCGGGCGGTGAGCCTCCTCGGCGTAAACGCCTGTGGGGTCTCACCTGTCCCGCAGCTCCCGCAGGAGTCTCGCACTTCCGCTCCAATCAACCTAAAATAGTTTTGTTTTAAAAACAACAATCTTTACGAAAAGAGCCAAACAAAAAGAAGATGATATGATTCATCTTCTTTTTGTTTTATCCGATAATCCTCCACTTCTCTCTTATTATCATGGTCCCCTATACCACAATTTTGCAGAAACCCGATTCCCAGTTTCCATCACATTCTTAATGAGGAAATCGAGTCTTTCATCTGTCAGGTTAAAACTGACAAAACCAATGCTCACCGCACCGTGAACTTCCCCAAAATGGTTCAATATCGGTACGGCAACAGAACAGGTTCCCTCTGTTCTTTCACTGTGACTGATCCCATGTCCCTTCGTTTTAGTCTCTTGCAATATATCCCAAAAAGCTGCTCTTTCTTTAGTTGGCAGAAGAGCATCTATGATTTTTTTTGTTTGATTATATGGCATATAGGCGAGCATCGCTTTATTGGCAGCCCCGATATGCATAGGTACACGTGAGCCAAGCTGGTCATAAACCCGGATTTGGCTCTTTTCACTGTCGATCCTTTCGATAACGAGTGATTCCATCCCGATTGGTTGGCTTAGATAGACGCTTTCCTCCACTTTGTTCATAAGCCTTTCGAGTTCAGGTCTTATTTGACTAATGTAATCCATTTTGTCATACATGCGTAAACCATATTCGAGCCAAATATTCCCCAAACCATATTGTTTGGATTGCCCGTCCTGTTGAATTAATCCATGCAAGGACATTGCCTTTAACAAACGATGCATGGAGCTGACAGGAAGATCACATTCTTGGGAAAGTTCCGTAATTGACAGCCAGTTTTCCGAAGAATTGGATACCAGCACCTTTATAACGTTCATGGCGCGGTCGATTGATTGCATATAAAAACCACCTATCTTTCCATACAAGTTAAATAAAAAGTTAATTTATTTGAAAATTTAAAACATATTGACATTATACCAAAACTAAATTTATAATAAAAGAAAAATTCCTATTGGCGGAAACGTTTTCCGCTATGCGGAAAAGGAGGGGGAGGCAGTGACATTTTGTTCGTCCATGTACAAACCATTGGAACGTGTCATTGTAAAACATCCGAAAGAAGCTTTTATTAGTCAAGAGCATTTAAGCCAAACATGGGAGAACTTCAACTTTTTGGAAGAGCCAGATTTCAACGAAGCGCTAACAGAGTATGGTGACTTTATATCCATTTTGGAGAAATATGTCCCAAACATCGATTATTTGCCAGCATCTTCGGTAGTTGGAATTGACTCCTTATATGCGCATGACCCAGTCAAATTCACTAGCCAAGGGGCCATTATTTTAAAGTCGGGGAAAGAATCGAGGCAGCCTGAAGCGACTGTATACAAGGAATACTGTAAGGAAAAGAACATCCCGATCATTGGGTATTTAACGGGTGATGCGGTCGCGGATGGCGGTGATATCGTTTGGCTTGATGATAAGACCTTGGTTGTCGGGCATGGTTATCGTACAAACGCTGAAGCCATTCGGCAATTAAAGGAAATGACCGCACATCTTGTGGATGAATTCATCGTAGTTCAGCTTCCGCATGATCAAGGAGAGGCAGAGTGTCTCCATCTCATGTCTTTCATCAGCATGGTCGACCATGATTTAGCGGTAGTTCATTCCCGCCTTATGCCTGTCTTTTTCAGAAAACTGCTTATTGAACGAGGCATTCAGCTTATCGAAGTGCCGATTGATGAGTACTTGAACTTGGGGTGTAATGTGCTTGCCATAGCTCCGCGGGTTTGCGTGATACCTTCTGGTAACGCTTACACGAAGCAAAAGTTAATTGATGCGGGAGCGACAGTTTATGAGTACAAAGGAACTGAAATCAGTTTCAAGGGCACTGGAGGTCCTACCTGTTTAACCTGCCCGGTGGTGCGTAGAAATATTGATGAAGGGGGATTGAAATGATTCAATTACTATGGGATACTCCAGAAACGCTCCGTGCTTTGTTGTGTGAACTTGTTAGCTGGGAAAGCCGGACTCTTACACCAGGGGAGCGAATGTTCCCTTATAAGGTGCAAGAGAAATTAAGGGAGCTTGATTATTTTAAAAGGAACCCGGCACACTTATCGCTTCATGAGGCAGATTTAGGAAGGAATTTTGTCAATGCCTTTTATAAACATCCCGATAGCAAGGAGACCGTAGTATTAATTAGCCATTTTGATACGGTTCATACTGAAGAATACGGTGACCTTGAGACTCTTGCATTTCAACCAGAGGAGCTCACGAAAAAACTTCATGATAGGAAAGATGATCTGCCGGAAGAAGCGCGCATTGATCTGGAATCAGGAAAGTACTTGTTTGGTAGAGGAACGATGGATATGAAAATGGGGCTTGCCCTTCATATGGCTATCATCGAAAAGGCAAGCATCGAACAATGGCCGATCAATCTCCTGCTGTTAACGGTTCCGGATGAGGAAGTGAATTCTGCGGGAATGAGGGCTGCAGTTAAAGAACTTGTGGCTTTACGGGATAAATATGACCTTTCCTATAAAATGTTTTTTAATAGTGAACCGTCCTTTTCACAGAAACCGGGTGATAATAATCATTATATTTATTCCGGAACTTTGGGGAAAATCATGCCCGCTGCCCTTTTTTATGGGAAAGAAACTCATGTAGGTGAGCCATTAAAGGGCATAACCGCTAACTATATAGCCTCGTTTCTCACGCAGCTCATGGAGTGGAACACTCTTTTTCTGGAAAGTGACCTTGGCGAGGAAACACCTTTACCAGTATCGCTTCAGCAAAAAGATCTAAAACTACAATATTCAACACAGACACCTTATCGGGCAGCCGCGCTTTATAATGTGTTCATCATGAAAAGAACAGCTGCAGAAATAATGGATCTATTCGAGCAGGTTGCGAACGAAGCAGCGATGAAATGCAATGAATCTTATAAAGAACTATGCCTGCGTGAACAAATTGAAGGTGTGGGCGAAGTACAAGTATTGCGCTACGAAAAGTTACTTTCATATGCCGAGGGCAAATTTGGCGGGAGTTTTGTTGAGCAAATAAAGAGTGAAGTTAAAGGAAACAAGGATTTGGATGAACGTGAAAAATCAGTGCGGATCGCTGAAAAATTGATGATACAATGTCAGGAGCTATCACCCGCCATTGTATTGCTGTTCGCACCGCCATATTATCCAGCCGTCAATTCGTCCGATGATCCGCTTATCATCGAATCTGTGAAATTAATGAAGGAGACTGCCAGAAAGTTTGATGAAGAAGTCAGCCAAATTCATTATTTTAATGGCCTTTGCGATTTAAGCTATGTTCAATATACTGATGATTCTGACGGCTGGACGGCTTTTGAAAAAAATACACCAGTCTGGGGCGATACTTACAGCATTCCTTTTGCCGATATGCAAAAACTTCAGGCACCCGTACTTAATGTGGGGCCATTCGGCAAGGATGCCCATCAGCGTACTGAGCGCCTTCACATCGATAGCGCCTTTGTCCATACGCCCGTTTTGCTTGAGAAGTTAATAAAGAGTATGTTTAAGTGTTTGGTTGAGAAGTGATGGTCCGACAGGAAAACTGGATTAATAGCATTAAACTTTAACTGGGGGTATTAAGATGAATGACCTTCCTAATGGTCCAATCACTTCCAAGCCGCTTAACCAGAATAATAAACCACTTAACCAACTAACGGAGTTGCCGGAAAAAGGGGTAAATCCTTTTGTATTAATGTTTATCGTAATTGTGATAGTGACGGTTCTAACCTATATCTTACCAGCAGGCCAATATGAAAGAATTGAAAAGGATGGCCGAAGTGTAGTCGATCCCACTTCTTTTGAATTCGTAGAATCAACACCTGTGGGATTATTGGAAATGTTCAGCAGTATTCATGCAGGGATGATTGAAGGAGCGTCAATTATCTTGTTCGTCTTTTTGTTTGGCGGAGCACTGGGAATCATGCAGGCAACAGGAGCACTGGATTCTTTCATTAAGTTTGTGGCTGTCCGATTCGGAACAAAAGAAAAATTGCTTATTCCGTTGATGATATTAATCTTCGCATCATTAGGGACACTGATCGGCTCTGCTGAAGATGCATTAGTTTATATCGCCATCATTGTTCCGATGACAATCGCATTAGGCTTTGATGCACTCACTGGTTTTGCGATCGTCATCCTTGGAACATTGGCGACTGGATTCATTTCGGGCATTACGAACCCATTTAATGTTGGAGTTGCCCAAAGCATTGCAGAATTGCCCATGTATTCGGGAATGGGATTGCGGATCGCTCTTCTTGCAGTTTTTTATATCGTTACAGTATTGTACATCTATTTTCATGCAATGAAGGTTAAAAGGAACCCTGAACTGGGGGAGTATGGGAAATTCAGGCGTGAAGAACATGGACAACTTGATAAAAACTTTAGGATGAGCAAAAGACATAGCGCTGCTTTAATTATTTTATTGGTGAATTTCATCCTATTAGTATATGGAGTTATTAAATTAGGATGGTATATAAGTGAAATTGGCGGCTTGTTTTTATTAAGCGGGATCATAATGGGCCTAATCGGAGGCTTGACTCCGTCCAAGATGGCTAATGGTTTTATTTCAGGAGCAGGCGATATGGTTTCCGGGGCATTGATAATAGGTGTTGCTCAGACAATCTTGGTCATCATTACTAGTGGCGGATTGCTTGATACCATTTTATATTATGCTGCAGGATTGGTTGAGCAGCTTCCTCCCGCCATAAATGCAATTGGAATGTTCATTGTCCAATTATTCCTTAACTTCATTGTTCCTTCAGGAAGCGGACAAGCAGCATTGACGATGCCGATCATGGCTCCATTAGCGGATTTAATGGGTGTGACAAGACAAACGGCAGTTTTAGCTTTTCAATTAGGGGATGGGATTTCAAATATGATATTTCCGACTTCTGGAGTGCTATTGGCTGGACTGGCAGTGGCCGGCATATCATTTACGAAATGGGTAAAATGGGTATTTCCTTATCTTTTGATTCAGGTTGCCGTAGCGATTATCTTTCTGATCATTGCTCAAAGCATACAGTATGGCCCCTTTTAAAGATCTAAAAAATCTGAATATTGGCACTAAGTGATAAGGGAGGCATTTTTGATGAAGACAATACAGGAGACAGTTGTGGATGAAGTGATTTCATGGAGACGTCATTTTCATGAAAATCCGGAGCTCTCGTATCAGGAGCACCAGACTTCCGAATTCATCTATAGGAAATTAAAAACCTTTACAGGATTAGAAGTGACAAGACCTACCGAAACGAGTGTATTAGCGGTTCTCAAAGGCGCAAAAAAATCACCCCGAAAATCGAATACGATTTCCTTTCGTGCAGATATTGATGCACTCCCGATTGAAGAGGAAGCAGATATTGAATATCAATCAAAAAATCCAGGGGTTATGCATGCATGCGGACATGATGCACATGCTGCGATGTTATTAGGTGCTGCAAAAGTCCTCTCCGGGAAAAAAGACGAGATTAATGGAGAAATCAGGTTCATTTTCCAACACGCCGAAGAGGTTCTGCCAGGAGGAGCTCAGGAATTGGTGAAAAAAGGGGTCATGGAAGGAGTGAATTATGCATTTGCATTGCATGTTACTCCTTATGAACGAACAGGAACCATATGTTTAAGGGAAGGGGTATTCTGTGCAGCAGCCGATGATTTTGAAATTAAAATCATAGGGCAAGGCGGTCATGCGTCGACTCCGGAATTAACGGTAGATCCGCTTATCATTGGTGCAGAAATAACGACGAATATTCAACATATCGTTTCCAGAAAAATTTCAGCTCTTAGGACACCTGTCATTTCAGTCACCCAATTCCATTCCGGAAGTGCGCTCAATGTCATACCTGAATATGCAGAAATCGGCGGTACCATTCGTTCCTTGGACGCTGATAGCCGAGTGAAAGCTAGGGAGTATCTAGAGCAAATCGTTAAGGGGATTTCAGAAGCGCATGGGGCAAAATGTGAAGTCACTTGGTATTTAGGGTATCCAGCGGTGGTGAATGATAAAGCTGCCGTTGATATTTCAAGAACGGTCATGGAAGGTATTTTTGAGGAAAATAATATCATCCAAGTTGATGATCCTATGTTTGGGACAGAAGATTTTTCGGCTTTTTCCGAAATCGTTCCCTCTTCCATGCAATTTCTAGGCGTCCATGATCATGAGTTTGGAAAAGCTTATCCTTTGCACCATCCTAAATTTAAAATCGATGAGAAGGCTTTAGGGTATGGAGTAAGATATTTTGTAGGAATAGCGGAAAAATTATGCGGTCATCAAAATAATAGAGAAAGCATGGATTAAGAAGAGACACCCCTTTTAGTTAAGTAAGGCTTTCGGTTGTCTTTTCTCTCGCTTTTGTCATAGTTAAGCAACTGCTTGAACAGCAAAAAGGTCAAAAAGGAAATTCATTTCAAAAAGGTGAATTTCCCACATTTTAAAAAATAAGCAACCTATTTAGGAGGAATATATATGTTTAATCACGCGATTGTAAGAAAGATTGGAAAAAGTTTTGTAAATGGCTTAACAACATCAGATTTAGGAAACCCGAATTATGAAAAAGCGCTTGTACAACACGAGGCTTATGTAGAAGCATTAAAACAATGCGGTGTGAAAGTGACCGTTCTCGAATCGGATGAGAGGTATCCTGATTCCACGTTTGTAGAAGATACCGCGGTGTTGACGCCCAAATGTGCCCTTGTAACCAATCCTGGAGCAGAAAGCCGGAATGGTGAGATTGATGAAATGAAAGAAGTTTTAAAGGACTTTTATGACACAATCGAATATATTCAATCTCCAGGTATGTTAGATGGCGGGGATGTAATGCAAGTTGAGGATCACTTCTATGTTGGCCTTTCAACCAGAACGAATGAAGCAGGTGCTCTGCAGTTCAAAGATATCATGGGTAAGTATGGTTATGGCACGACCATCATTCCCCTTAAGAAATTCTTTCATTTAAAAACGGGTGTCAATTATCTGGGAGACAATAATTTATTAGTGGCAGGAGAATTCATTAATCATGAGGCTTTTTCTAGCTTTAATCAAATCATCGTAAAAGAGGAAGAAGAATATTCCGGTAACTGCGTCAGAATGAACGACTGCGTTATTGTCCCGAAAGGGTTTGAGGGTACAAAGAAAAAGATTGAAGAATTGGGATACACAGTGATTGAAGTGGAAATGACTGAATTTCAAAAACAAGATGGCGGCCTTAGTTGTCTCTCATTGAGGTTCTAAGATGTTTTGGAAGAAGGCATAGGCTAATAGATAAAATAAGGACGTGATTATATGGGGTATGGACTGGAGAATAATGATCAGCTGCAACGCTCAATGAAAAGACGCCATTTATTTATGCTTTCACTTGGCGGCGTAATTGGTACAGGCCTTTTTTTAAATGCTGGCTATACGATTAACCAAGCGGGGGCAGGAGGAGCCCTGATCGGTTATCTAGCAGGCGGTCTTATTTTGTATATGGTCATGGTCTGCCTTGGCGAGCTAGCCGTTCATATGCCGGTTACAGGATCATTCCAAAAATATGCTGCCGAATATATTGGGCCTTCCGCAGGTTTCTCTCTAGGATGGATGTATTTCGTAGGCTCAGCCGCAACTGCAGGAGTTGAATTTACGGCAGCAGGAATATTGATGAAACAATGGTTCCCCCATAGTCCTACCTGGATGTGGTGTGCGGTGTTCATAGTGCTTTTATTTACATTGAATGCATTAACGACAAGAGGTTTTGCAGAGGCAGAATATTGGTTCGCTGGAATAAAAATCGTTGCAGTGATTTTGTTTATCTTGATTGGAATCGCTGGTATCTTTGGTTTTGTCTCTTTATCTGATCGTCCAACCCCATTCTTCGAGAATTTGGCACCTTCTGGTCTATTTCCAGCTGGCGGCATTACAATTATCTTTGTGACAATGATGAATGTAATATTTTCTTATCAAGGCTCAGAACTTATAGGAATAGCGGCAGGTGAAAGTGAAAAACCTGAAGAAAACATTCCTAAAGCCATTCGAAACGTACTATTTAGAATCATTGTTTTTTACATTTCATCCATTATCATCCTTTCCGCCATATTCCCTTCTTCGGAATTAGGTTTATTGGAAAGTCCTTTTGTAACTTTGATGAAGATAGCGGGGATTCCTTATGCAGCAGGTATCATGAATTTCATTATATTAACAGCCATTCTTTCAGTGGGGAATTCATGTCTTTATGCATCTACAAGGTTGCTTTGGTCGATGGCCCATGATGGGATGGCACCAAAAGTGTTTGGTCTATTGTCCAAAAGGAAAGTGCCCTTGAATGCCCTTCTTTTTACAATATGCTTTTCGCTTCTCTCGTTATTGACTAGCTTCATTGCGGCGGATACTGTGTTCGTGATACTAATGTCCATAGCGGGTATCTCCGTCACGATTTCATGGATGGGAATTGCTTTATCGCAATATATGTTTAGAAAGAAATTTATTAAAGCGGGTGGCAAAACGGAAGACTTACAATATATAGTACCGTTTTACCCATTCGTCCCGTTGTTTTGTTTAGGCTTTTGTTCGCTGATTCTAGTATTCCTTGCCTTTGACCCCACTCAAAGAGTTGGACTGTTTTATGGAATAGGATTTTTGGTAGCCTGTATATTATTCTATAAATTTAAATTGGCTAAGAAAGCAGAGTCGAACACGAACATAGAAAATGAAAAAATATTGTAATAGAGTCCCTATATTGATTGCCCGTTCGTATAAAAGGTTAACCAGTAATTACTGGTTAACCTTTTTTAATCTTGTAGCTGCGGTCACTTGAATGATTATTTGGGAGGGGAATACTGACATTTTGACGAAATAGAAGGAATATCATATTACGAAAATAGGAAGGAGGAATGGGAATGTCTGATAACAAAGTGACTAATAACATCACAACGAGTATAGAGGGGAGGGATCTCGTCATGGAACGTATATTTGACGGGCAGCGGGACCTTGTTTTTTCTGAGCACTGGCTGGATGGTGGGGACCGAGTGGATGGCAACGGAAAATCGGGCGTTTAATTTTAAGTCTGACGGCTTATGGCATTATTGCATGCCGTGCACAGGTGAAAACCAAGGTGAATTTTATAACCAAGAATCTTGGGGGAAAGCTGTTTATCAAGAAATAACCGTACCCGAGAAGATTGTCTTAACGGACATGTTTGCAGATGAAGAAGGCAACGCAGCCGACGGTATGCCAGTTACACTGGTAACGTTGACGTTTGTTGAACACGAGGGTAAGACAAAACTCATCATGCGTTCTGGATTCGCTTCAGTCGAGGGGCTTCAGCAAGTAATGGGAATGGGTATAGTTCAAGGATGTGCCTTGCAATTTTACCGCCTCGACGACCTGCTGGATAAGCTTCAGGAGCTGTGGTAAAAAGGTATAGGTGCTATTTAACAACTCGTGTCATATGAACGTAACATATGCGAGTCTTACTTAAGCAGGATCGCTTTTTTTGTATGAAAACACAATAGTAAAAAAGCCATGCTAAAATAAACCCTCCATATTCTCATTTTTTTGATGGGGGTAAATGTACTATGTCGTTATTTAACTGGTTATGCAGTTTGTTGTTCAGATGGAGCGATTGTATAGCCTTTCTTTTTTAGGTATTCGATCATTTTTAATTCTTTGTTCATTTGTTTTTCTTCAAGGTAATTTGAGCCTAGTTCATGATAAGGTTCTCCTGTTTTTAAGATGTTGTAAGCAATCGTTAATAGTAAATGGGCAGATGCGATTCGTCCCTTCATTTTCCCCTGTCGTTTAGTAATCCTTTTTCGATGTGAAGCAATTCGGTTATTTTGCCTTGATGTCGCTAATACACACTCTACGGCCATCGTTTTTAATGCTTTATTTCCTTGTGTGGTTTTACTCGTTTTTTTTTACCAGCACTTTCGTAATTTCCGGGACTCACACCAGCCCAAGATGCAAGATGTTTAGCCGACTTAAATACGGACATATCAACGCCCATCTCCGCAATAAAAGTAGCTGCGGCAGCTTTGTTCACACCAGGTATACCATCCAATAATTCTACTTCCTTACGATAGGGGGACAGGAGTTGATCGATTTGTTTTTCCAATTCTTCTATGGCTTTTTCTAAATAACTCATATGATCCCAATGGTAACGCAACATATCACGGTGATGACGGCGAATACGACCATTAATTGCATGGGCAATGTCAGTAATACTTGCTTTTGTTCGCCAATCCACCATTTTTCGGAGACCATCGGTCTCTATTTTTTCGCCGTTTAGAATCGCTTCAAGGATACGGCGTCCCGATACACCAAAAATGTCTGATAATACGGATGTTAGCTTGATATTAGCATCTTGAAGAATTTTGTGAATGCGATTCTGCTCTGAAGTGCGATGATGAATCAATTTTTTTCGATAACGAGTAAGATCTCGTAAATCACGAATATTTTCTGGTGGAACAAAATTGCTTTCAATAAGTCCGCATCTTAAAAGCTTGGCAAGCCATTCGGCATCTTTCACATCAGTTTTACGCCCTGGAACATTTTTGACATGTCTGGCATTGGCAAGAACAAGGTGAAAAGAATCTTCGAGTATATTCCATATTGGTTTCCAGTAGACTCCAGTACTTTCCATCACAACATCGGATACCTGAAGGGTAGCGAGCCAATCACTTAAAGCCAAGAGTCCCGTTGTTGTAGTTGAAAAAGTTTCAATAGAGGTTTTTGGCTTTTTATCTAATGGACCAAATAACACACAGGCTACTACTGTTTCTTGGTGTACATCTAAGCCAGCACACCGTTCAATCATTGCTTCCATAGGAGAATCACCTCAAAAAAAGATTAACAATACATATGACAGGAGATTTGTTACAAAAATTTTTGTATACGTACTAGTAGCACACTAAATGGTTCTTCAAACCTGTCACAACCAGTTTCTTATACAGGGTATCTTCCTTAAGATCCACCAAAAAAAGTTCAGCCTGGTTGTATTGTTATCATCCATTATCGTCAAGGGGTTAATGGGTTAGACTCTATTTTTGAGTTTGGATTTTCGTAGTAGATGGTGGCGGCGAGGTTGGCCGCCATAGAAGTTTCTTATGCACCTAAGGACAATGAAGCATGTGGAGAGAAGGAAAAGAAAACTATACAATTAAAAATGGGGGAAGTAATGAAAATCAATCACATAAATTTAACTGTTAATGATGTTACAGCTTCACGTGACTTTTTAGAAACATACTTTGGATTGACATGTGCAGGAAGTAGGGGAGATGGGTTCGCTGCAATGAAAGATGATGATGGTTCCATATTGACTCTGATGAAAGGAAGCAATGTACGATACCCCAAAACTTTTCATGTTGGATTCATTCAAGAAAATGAAGAACAAGTTAACAGGATCAATCAGAGGTTGAAGGAGGATGGATTCAAGGTAAAACCTCCACAACACTTACACAAGCACCCGGAGGATTTAACGTTGAAGTACTGTGTTAAAAGTATATGGAGATGAAATGCCGTTTTCTAAAGATGAATTAGGTGGAAAACTGAAAAAGATGGTAGTGAAAGTGCTAAAAAGGCTGGATTTACACAAAATATTTCTGCAATGGAAATGCAAGAATTTGTTCAAAATCAATTGATGGAAAAAATGAAAATACCTACATTCATTGCAATCTAGGGAAGCTCCAAAGTTGGAGCGATGGATGTAGGCATGCTCTAGAAATCCACCATAGATCTCTGAGATACTTGATTTTAAAAAGATCTTCTATATATTCTTGAATCATTCACATTTTACTAAACGATAATTATACGAATTTAAGGGCAATACTACTTAGGAATTGTAGTATTGCCCTTAGTTTTTCACAACTGATGATATTGACAATGAAGTGAGAAAAACAGGAATGAAGAGGCTTGACAAGTATTTTTTTGGAATTTGCTTCTTCCCATCCTACCGTGGAGACGTTAAGGTGGTATATCGGATTTTGTTTACGCAAACCAAATCCATTCATGATAAGATAAATAAATCAAATACTAGTAAGGCGGGGTGGAGTCAGTCAATTCTGGCTCCTTCCTGCCTTTTTTGCCCACCCAATATTTGGAGGTTTTATTTTGAATGTTATCGCAAATAAATTTAAAAAAATGGGATACAAGCATGTTTCTTTGTACGCCGTCATAGCACTTTGTTTTGTCTTGTCTGTTTTCTTTGTTCATTACAATTATTCATTCTATGAACGCCCAATAGCCAAAGTCATTAAAACAAATCTGGAAAATACAACTGAATTGAATGATATGTATCAAAATGAAGATCGACTATTTACCCAGAGTATAATAGCCGAATTACAAAATGGAGAAGAAAAAGGAAAACTTATTCATCTAAAGAATGAATATTCCTCATCCGGAGCGTTTGATCAAGAATATCGAGTTGGAAATGATTTATTTGTTTCGATTGATACGAAGACAAAAGGAAATAAAGAGTTGACCGGAACCATAAAAGACGTAAAACGGGATAAATTTGTGTTGATCGTAGCATGGGTTTTTATTTTGACATTACTTATCGTTGGAAAAAAACAAGGCCTGCTTTCAATTATTAGTTTGGCAGTCAATGCCATACTATTGTCATATGCATTAGATTTTTATTTGAATACATCAAACATTGGTTTGGTTTTGATATGCAGTATAAGCATCATTCTATTTACGGTCTTTTCCCTTTTACTCGTTAATGGTTTTAATGAAAAAACATATGCAGCCGTTATTGCGACACTGTTAGGGACATTTTTATCTCTGCTCATTGCTTATCTTGTTATGTGGTTAACTTCCGAAAAGGGCCTTCGATATGAAGAGATGCAATTTATCACTCGTCCTTATAAAATGGTGTTTTTGGCAGGGTTATTTATCGGTTCTTTAGGAGCCGTAATGGATATAGCCATTACCATGTCTTCTTCGATTTTCGGGTTGTATGAAAAGAATATCCACATATCAGTAAAAGCACTTAAAACTTCAGGATTAGAGATTGGAAAAGACATAATGGGAACCATGACAAATATTTTGTTTTTTGCCTATATAAGTGGTTCCATTCCTATGATTATTTTGTATTTGAAAAATGATTCCGCATTGGGTTTTACCCTTTCCATGAACCTCACATTGGAATTGGCCCGTGCCCTAGCTGGTGGTATCGGAATCGTGTTAACTATCCCGATCGGTCTATATGTCTCTATTTTTTTCATTAATCGAAAGAGGGAAAGATAATGAATGTATTAGTGTTGCTAGCGTTTATACTATTTATATTAATGATCTTGATTGGCGGAAAAAAAGGGGCACGTTCATTTTTTGCTTTGTTCCTAAACTTTGGTGTGTTACTTTTCACCATCATTTTTATGACTAATCCATATATTGATCCGTATATCGTAACATTGATTGCATGTACGGTGATTAGTTATATTAATTTATTTTTCATTAACGAAGTGTACAGTACAACAAAAACAGCATTCATTTCTACTATTATCACGATTGTTATTGTCCTCTTTTTTATTGTCATTGTGACGGAAAATGCGATGATACAAGGTTTCGGTGAAGAAGAAATAGAAGAGCTTAGCATCTTTTCCCTTTATATTGGGGTGGATTTTGTTAAAATTGGAGCTTCAGTAATTATTATGAGTACTATTGGCGCGATTATCGATACAGCCATGGCCATTGCATCTCCCATGCGAGAAATGCATCATCACCATCCATCCATTAGCAAGAAGGAATTATTCACATTTGGATTGAGTATTGGGCGGGATATTTTAGGGACATCTACGAATACACTATTTTTTGCTTTCTTTGGAGGCTATTTGGCATTGCTTATATGGTTTAAAGATTTGTCCTATTCTGTTGGGGAAATAGTAAACTCAAAAATATTCAGTGCTGAAATGATCACTATATTTTGTGCTGGAACCGGAGTAGCCCTGATAATTCCTATTACAGCCTTGATTACTGCTTATTTTTTGGTGAAAAAAGGAGAAAATAAAGAGAAAGCTATATAGGTTCATGGCAAAAAGGCTTATGGGCACTCATTTTTATAATCGGAATAAGTCTTTGTTTTTTTGCAAATGATTATCCAGATTCGGCGGGATACGCTTAACCGTTTCATTTTTGAGGACGGTTGGTGGAGGAACAAGATGCCATATTGCCTACAGCCATTTTAATTGCTTGATGTATATATATGGTTTGATAATAACGAAAAAGCTGACAGCAGAAGCCCGTTCAAAACGGCTCCTGTTGTCAGCTTTTCTTTTTTACCATGGGCTCCAATTCGATAATGGGACTGCACGCCGAAAATCAAACATGTATGTTTAGCTGTTTGCGGAGACGTTGCATTTCTGAATTGAAATAGGCTTTGCTGTAATCACATCCGACAATTGCTACGATATTGCCGTCATCATCGATGATTGGCGCAAAGCTTGTTTTCCACTCACCGTACCTGTCTTCGTATATGGGAGTAACACCCGCTTTACCATTAAACGCCTGGTAAGCGACATTGACCATTTCCGGGGGACCCATATATTCTTCTCCCGGTTCAATTACAAAGCCTTTGTCTGCAACAAGGTGAATCAGACGTCCATCCTCCGACATGATAAATATAAAGACCCATTCAATTACGCCTTCCTTTTCTTGAATCATGGTAAGTTTTTGTTTTAATTTCTGGGAATAGGAAGTTTGCCGGTTCATATTTTTTTGTAGACTGATAACCTCTTCAGCTGGAATGATAGCTGCGGTTACAACGGCAATGGATCGAAGCCGCTGGTTTATTTGTTCTTCTAAAATGGCCCGTTTATCCACTGGTGAAAAGCTTGCCTCTTCCATTTTATTTCGTAATTTTTTATATTTCCTGCTCATCGTCGGCTGGCTGACTTCCAATACCTTTGCCGCCAGTTTCAATGATTTATATTGTTCCATCGCCATGTTGATGAGTTGTTCTTCCACAAGGTCAACGGCTTCCTGCAAAGGCATTAGGAAATCGATGACAGGTAGTGAAAGAGGTTTGGGCCCTTTAAATGGAAGCACCTCTTTAACCAAAGCAACATCCACTTCCGGCATTCCGCTAGTAATCACAAGTCTTTCAACTGTATTTTCAAGTTCGCGCACGTTACCGGGCCATTGATAGATGCAAAGCAAGTCGATTGCATCCGGGGTGAACGCTACCTTTCGATTGTACAGTGTATTGTACTTTTGTAAAAAAAACTGAACCAGGTGGGGGATCTCATCCACACGATTTCTTAGCGGCGGAAGATGGATAGGCACGACATGAAGACGATAATATAAGTCTTCTCGGAATTCACCTTTTTTCACCATTTTTTCGAGCGATTTATTTGTTGCGGCAATCACTTGAATGTCAACAGGGTGTGAGGTCGTACTTCCAATTGGTGTGACAACTCGCTCCTGAAGGACACGAAGCAGTTTTACCTGTACGTTAAGCGGTAACTCGCCCACTTCATCCAAAAATAAGATACCTTTATGGGCCAGTGTGAATTTTCCCTTGGCGCCTTCTTTCCGTGCGCTGGTAAAAGCCCCTTCTACATAGCCAAACAGTTCGCTTTCAATCAGGTTTTCCGGAATGGCGCCGCAATTGACAGGTATAAATGGTCCGTCGCTTCTATTACCCATATTATGTATGGCCCTGGCGGCTATTTCCTTTCCTACACCGGATTCCCCCAATAAAAGGACGGTTGCGCTGACATCACAAACCATTTGCATTTTATGCAGAACATCAAGCATCGGTTTACTGCGGATCACAAATGGAAAAGTTGGCTTTTTCGATTCCATTAATGGTCCCGATTGCCCCCTTGATGTATCTGGATATGAGTCTTTAATTTCTTTGTAAGCCCAGACCCATGCCCCGGATTCAATTGGGTATGCCGTCATCAGCAGCTCATGACCCTGCCATGAGGACTGCATGATAGATCTTTTCTCATTTTTGCCCATTATCTCTTCTGCCAAGCTTGTGGAAAATAAATCTTGTTCAACATCCTTGATGGAACCACCGACATTAGCGGATTTGATTGTATGGAATAAGGTTTTCCCTGTTCCGGTCGATTTCATGATGGTGCCATTTTTATCTGTCACAATAAGCTGATCGTAAATAGACAAGAGTGCAGAGGTGAAGTGATCCATTTATGTCTACCTGCCTTTCATTTAACTTCCTAGTTTCATATTACAGAAATTTCACAATTGTTCAATAGTTTCAAAAATGAATATTCTTCCTATTGAAAACCCTGTTAGCATAGTGCTTTCTGATTGGCATGGTTATTGCAATAAGTAAAGAGAAGGGACTAGAAAGCATGATTGCAAAGGAGGGAGAAGCGATTTTGAATAAAGAGAATCAGTTCCGACAGAATATCAATTCTCAAGATCCCTTTATTAAAAATCTATATTCAGATTTGAATGAGCGGATCAATGCGTATGAGCAGGAAGATGCCGTGAAAATCGAAAAAATGAAATGGAGTGATGCGACAGGTTCTATTTTTTTCATGATTTTAATCATAGCCTACCTAATCTATTCATTTGTCTAAAATGTTGTTTAGGTCACGAAGAACAATGACAGCCTCATTCCAAGCCATACAATCATTATTTTAATAGTTGGGAGAGAAGCGTGTGAGCAAAGAAAATTCCTCCATTTCAAAGGATGTGGCCTTTGGGTTCTTACCGGCAAGTAAAAACGACCGGATTTTTAACCTACGGGATTTAATTTTAGTTCAAGTTGTTATTGGCCTCTCATCTTTTGGGCTGTTGACTGGCGGATATACAGGTACAATGCTTGACGCGAAGCAGTCACTTGCAGCGATTTTATTCGGTAACGCCTTCCCTATGCTGTTGATTGTTCCCATTACCCTTTATTTTGCGCGTTATGGCATAGACACTTTTGTAGGGTTTCGAAGTTCACTTGGTTATTTAGGATCCAATATCTTTTTCTTTGTTTTTCTTATTTTAACCCTCGGCTACATTTCCATTGCGCTCTTTATGTCCGGCCAGGCGTTGGCCGAGGCTGCTAATTGGCTGGGGATGCCCGCGATTTTTTCAAGCCAGGCAATGGGGGCGCCGTTTTTCTCGATTTTACTCTTTATCTGTGCATTTCTTGTAACTGTGAGGGGACCGGTAGCGATACAAAAATATACCGCAGTGGCCGTGCCGGTTTTTATGGTTCTCATGTTTGGGCTTCTCGCAATTGTTTTGTTTGGACAGGGATTCACGAAAGTTGCCCATATACTTCCTTCTGAACCCTTTGAAACGACTTCTCGTTCATTCGCGACAGCCCTGGAATTAAATGTCGGTCTCGGCTTTTCATGGCTTCCGTATCTTGGCCAATACAGCCGTTTGTCCAAAACAGAAGGAGGCGCATTTAAAGCGGGATTCTACAGCTATGGAATCATCGTCTGTATCGCTGCATTAGTTGGGGCCCTTGCTGCATTAGTCGCTGGTTCACTTAATCCTTCTGACTGGATGTTTTCCATCGCAGGAAGTTGGGGCGGCTTCATTGGCTTGATTTTACTTTCGGTAGGGAATGTCGGTGCAGCCATTTTCCTTATGTACTCACAAGCTGTCAGCTTTAAAACTGTATTCCCGAAAAAATCATGGATGATTGCGATGGGAACGACCGTACCGGCTATATTCTTACTTCTAAGCTCAACGTTCTATGATGCATTTGGTTCATTTATTGCTGTCATTTCCTTCATTATGGCTGTACTTGGCGGCATTGTCGTGGCAGATTACTTTTTTGTAAAGCGCCAACGCATTTCAATAAGGGATTTGTATGACACACAAGGCTCTTATACTTATTGGAAAGGCATTAACCCGTCTGCCGTTCTCACGGTGGTCATTGGAACGATTGTTTACTGGGCACTCTATAATCCATTGACTTTTGAAGCAAGTGACTTTTTCCTTTATACAGCTGCCGGAATTCCAACATACTTTGTCGCTTTAGTCACCTACTATGTTTCATCTAAATACATTTTCCGTTATGAAGTTGACATGGTGCGTCCATCCGTGGAATTAAAGGAAGCTAAGTAGAAAAAAACTCACTTTAAAGAATCTAGGGAACGAGAGGAGATTGTTCAATGTTTACACAAAGTTTAGATTTCAAAACAACAGATTTAGATACATTCCCATTTCCATTCACTTCGGGTAACTATCGTTATTCAAACGACTTGAAAAAACTCTCAAACGTTAACTGTATTGAAGTTACACCAGAATACAAACTCCAAGTGGAAACGAAGCGTCGTCTCCTTGAAGAACAGCCGCATATAAGGTTTCAATCTTTTTCACACACAATGGAAATGCAATGGGAAGTGTTGGAAATGCTGATTGACATGGCAGCTGATCGCTATCCGGAGCATTTCGATGTCATTAAAGATGGGGACAAATGGACTTTCAAGAACCACATTTTCGGGGAAACCGATTCATTCGTGTATGGCGATGCCAGCACGCTTCCAAATGAGCCGCTTGACTATATAGGCCGCCATTTCCATAATGATTTTGTTTTAATGGTTCATCGCGATAGTAATTTCTATTTGGAAGTGGGTCAAGTTTCATACGCTGCACTCTTCTCGGCTAACTGGAATAAAGGGATGTCCTTTGATGAGATACATGCACCTGTTCCATTCGTATCACGGAAAGGTGATGAACTCGCAGATCGCGTTCGTAAGTTTTTATTATCCATCGAGCCAGGAAAGCCATGGACACGCATCAATTGGAACCTGATGGCGGACCGTTGGGATGTCAACTATGAAACGATGGATGTCTGGGGACCGCAACGTTCTGAAATAACACCGGAAAATGCAGGTAAACTTGTTCGTTTGCGTGTTGAAGAACAAAAATTTTATCGCATGCCACGAAGCAACGCCATTCTATTCGTATTGAATACTCAATTCCTGCCGCTAGAGGATTTGACATTGCGCCAGGAGTGGTTTGATCTGACATATAGCGTACTGCAGGATATTCCCGGACCAATGGCTGAATACAAAGGAATTGCCCCATTCCTTCCACAATCGGTCGAATATTTGAGGGGTATCGATGAAAAGAAAAAAGCGAAGATAAACAATAAGTAGGAGGATAGGGCCTTGTACAATAGTCCAGTATTGTTTGATAAATCCATTACGATCGTAAACAAATTTACCCCTCGGAATGAACGAAGAAAGTTTGTCGTCATTTCTGATCAAGCCGGATATGATCAGGCGAAAAGTTTCACTTCTGAAATCGAAGGTACAGTGCCTGTTGAATGTCTATCCATTAACGGAATGGAAGATAAAGAGGAGATTAAGAGAGTCATCCTGTCACAAAAGATGGGCACCCAATTTTATATTGCAGCTGCGTGGAACAATGCCGTGATGATCTTCTCGCTCGGAGTGGAGGCTGGTCTATCTGAAGCTGAGATCCAGACGGTGATTATCGGGCCTAAACGACGTTACGTATATTGCATGAAATGTTTCGAAGTGTCGGAAGTCGAAGAAGAATCAGAAATTGCAGAATGTGACCATTGCAAAGCCAGTCTTGAAATAGGTCCTTTTTATTCAATCGTACGGGAAGGTTATATTGGTTACCCATACATCCCGATCGGAAAAGAAGAAGTAGGGAGCTGATCATCATGCGGGTAGTAGGAAATATTCAAATGAAAGTAAACAAGATCATTCAAGAAACTCCATTCGTGAAACAGTTCGAGTTGATTCCAGTTGATGGAAAGCCGTTGCCTGCATTTACAGGCGGTTCGCATTTGACCACTTACATGCCGGCTGGAGATAAGATTTTCGAGAGAGAGTACTCCCTTATCAGCAACCCAAGGGACCGCAATAAATATGCGATTTCTATTCGGCGTGATGAGGCATCACGCGGAGGTTCGGCTTTCTGGCATGATCAAGTAAAGATAGATTCCAGGTTGGAAGTCAGTTTTCCTAAAAATAACTTCCCTCTCAGCTTTCGAGCTAAGCATCATGCTTTTTATGCAGCTGGAATCGGCATAACCCCATTTCTGGCAATGATGGAAGACATGGCCGCCGAAGGGCAAACCTTCGAACTCCATTATGCTGCACGCACTCCGGAGTTATGTGCTTTTTATGATCTGCTGAAAGCCAAATACAATGATCAATGCACCTTTTATTTTTCACAGGCAGAAGACAAACGCAGAATGATGCCCGAGACGATGATGGATCATCGCATTGGCACGCACGTCTATTTTTGCGGACCAATCGAGATGGTGCAAGAGTATCGAAAAGCTGCCAGTTCCTATGGTTATCCGGAACATGCGATCCACTTCGAATTATTTGCGGCAAAAAATGATGGGGCGAGAGATCCTTTCATCGTCGACCTTACAGACAGCGATCGGTCCATCCGCGTTCAGGAGGGTGAAACACTGCTTGATGCGCTTTTAAGGGAAGGAATCGATGCACCTTATTCTTGTAAAGTAGGCGGGTGCGGAAGTTGTGAGGTGGATGTTGCAGAAGGTGAAGTGGATCACCGTGATTTCTTCCTTAGCGAAGAAAACCGTCAAACACGGAAATCAATCCTGACATGCTGCTCACGTGCGAAGGACGACAGACTGGTCTTAAAACTGTAACGATTAAATCCTGTACAGATTATAAAAAAATAATGAAAACCGGAGGAATGAAACATGACAATATTAGAAACGGCAGTATTAGAGCTTAAAAATTACATCGACGGTAAGTGGCAGGCCTCATCTTCAAATGAAGTAATCCCGGTAATCAATCCTGCAACACAGGAAATCATCGCAAAAGCTCCGCGTGCCACCAAAGAAGATACAGAAAGGGCAATCTCAGTAGCGAAGGCAGCCTTTGAAAGTGGAATCTGGTCAGGCCTAACAGCACAGGAGCGTGCTTCCTACCTATATAAAATTGCTGATAAAATTGATGAACGTGCCGAAGAGTTAACGATTCTTGAAACAATGGACAACGGGAAACTTAAAGCAGAGGCAGGTTTCGATATTGCTGATGCCGCCGCGTGTTTCCGTTACTACGCTGGTTTGGTCCTTCATCCAGAAGGGGAAACGTATCAAGTTCCCGCTCCCGTGCAAGCGATGGTTGTTCGTGAGCCAGTAGGTGTAGCCGGTTTGATTGTACCTTGGAATTTCCCACTTCTAATGAGTGTCTGGAAAATCGCACCGGCGCTTGCAGCAGGAAACACCATTGTATATAAACCGGCTGAAGTGACACCTGTAACAGCAATGAAATTATTCGAAATCCTGGAGGAAGCAGGCATCCCAAAAGGTGTGGCTAATATGGTGATGGGCCGCGGCACCGTTGTCGGTCAAACCATCGCGGAAAGCAACGATGTTGACATTGTTTCATTTACAGGAAGTACGGATGTTGGCCGCTCCATCATGAAGGCGGCAGCGGGCAACTTAAAGAAAATTTCCCTGGAGCTTGGCGGTAAATCACCTAACATCGTTTTTGCAGATGCAGATTTAGAGACGGCCGTCGATTATGGATTATTTGGCATCTTCTTCGGTGCCGGTCAAGTTTGTTCATCAGGCAGCCGAATTCTAGTTGAAGAAAGTATTTATGATGAATATGTAAAACGTTATGTTGAACGCGCAAATAAAATTAAAGTTGGACCTGGACTTGCAGAAGACAGCAACATGGGGGCCATTGTCAGCGAAGCGCAAATGAATAGCATTTTGAACTATATTGAAATCGGCAAACAGGAAGGTGCGACACTTGCGGCAGGCGGTTACCGTCTTGTTGATGACGGTCTTGACAAAGGGTATTTCATTGCACCGACTGTCTTCACCGATGTAACACCTGATATGCGCATCGTACAAGAGGAGATCTTCGGTCCAGTCGTTGTCATTCAAAAGTTCAAAGATGAAGAAGAAGCTATTAAACTGGCAAATGATACAGACTACGGACTTGCAGGCGGCGTATTCACGAACGATGGAGCAAAAGGATTGCGTGTGATCAAGAAGGTACGGGCAGGCATCACATGGGTAAATGATTATCATCCAACATATGTCGAGGCGCCATGGGGCGGTTACAAACAGAGCGGGATTGGACGCAGTTTAGGAAAATACGGCTTGGACGAATACCAGGAAATTAAACAAATCAACATCAATCTCGATGTAAAACCCGTCGGCTGGTTTCCAAAATAATCGTCACTTACTTTCTTTAATCAAACCAAAAACCTAATCCAAATACGGATTAGGTTTCAGTTTGGCGACAAAATGGGTTAGTGAAAGGGTTATGTGTAATGATTTCCACTCCAGGCACTCGCTTTCCGCGGGCGGTCCGTGAGCCTCCTCGGCTGTTCGCCTGCGGGGTCTCCCTTGGCCACGCTTTTCCCGCAGGAGTCTCGTACCTTCCATTCCAATCAACTGGAACTTCTTTTTTAAGAAATATTGAAGGGAAACTGTCACTTCTTCTCCAATTCGTTTAAACAGTCTGGCGGTTTCATCAATTTTTTGACAAAAGGAGTTTCGAATTGGCACTCGCCCCGAACCAAGGTTTTAAAATTAAACTTGAGTATCTTTCATGTTTTTTACTAGTTTATACGGAAGAAAGAAACCTTCACTAGATTGAAGAGACTTGCGACACTCCTGCCGAATTACTGGCTAGCCGGGACCCCACAGGCGCTTGCTTTGATGAGGCTTGGCAGACAGTCGGCGGAAAGGGAGCGATTTCCGAAAAGGGGTATGTGTAATGATTTCCACTCCAGGCACTCGCTTTCCGCGGGCGGTCCGTGAGCCTCCTCGGCTGTTCGCCTGCGGGGTCTCCCTTGGCCACGCTTTTCCCGCAGGAGTCTCGTACCTTCCATTCCAATCAACTGGAACTTCTTTTTTAAGAAATATTGAAGGGAAACTGTCTCTTCTTCTCCAATTCGTTTAAACAGTCTGGCGGTTTCATCAATTTTTTGACAAAAGGAGTTTCGAATTGCACTCGCCCTGAACCAATATTAAACTTGAGTATCTTTCATGTTTTTTACTAGTTTATACGGAAGAAACCCTCACTAGATTGAAGAGATTTGCGACTCTCCTGCCGAATTACTGGCTAGCCGAGACCCCACAGGCGCTTGCTTTGATGAGGCTTGGCAGACAGTCGGAGGAAAGGGAGCGGATTTCCTGAAAGGGTTATGTGTAATGATTTCCACTCCAGGCACTCGCTTTCCGCGGGCGGTCCGTGAGCCTCCTCGGCTGTTCGCCTGCGGGGTCTCCCTTGGCCACGCTTTTCCCGCAGGAGTCTCGTACCTTCCATTCCAATCAACTGGAACTTCTTTTTTAAGAAATATTGAAGGGAAACTGGCTCTTCTTCTCCAATTCGTTTAAACAGTCTGGCGGTTTCATCAATTTTTTGACAAAAGGAGTTTCGAATTGCATTCGCCCCGAATCAAGGTTTTAAAATTAAACTTGAGTATCTTTCATGTTTTTTACTAGTTTATACGGATGAAACCCTCACTAGATTGAAGAGATTTGCGACACTCCTGCCTAATTCCTGGCTAGTCAAGACCCTAAAGGCGCTTGCTTTGATGAGGCTTGGCAGACAGTCGGAGGAAAGGGAGCGAATCTCTGAAATCATCTGCAACTTTTTTCAATTAAAAAACTGCAGGCAAACTGAGTTTTCATCGAGTTTGTCTACAGTCTGAAACCTAATCCAAATACGGATTAGGTTTTTTCAAACTGTCGAGAAACTTTTTAAAACACTTAACAAATAGTTCTTAACCCTTAAAGTATCTGAAATTAAACAATCTTAAGGTATGAGCCATTTCGCAGGCGTTTTTATTATGCAACAAAAGGACAAGTTTTCCTGTGATGAGTGAAAATGGATTTGAGCATAAAAAACACCATTGATATGATAAAAGTAACATACCATTGCTATTTATCGTTTTAATCAGAAATAGGGCAATGAGATTGAATCGTTTTACCGGTGCAGCATTTATTCTTGGTGTCGTTGATTGTCGTACATAGTATCATTAAAAAGAAAAAGGAAAAAACATTACATAATGCTCACACAATATAATTTAATAAGTTCATTGTCTTCTTTAATTGAATAGACTTGGAAGCCGACAGGACCTTCAAAAAGTCTTCAATCAAGGAGGAAGCGTTCTATCAAATAGTAAAGACCAGCCAGGGAGTGGATATTGATGACTAAGTTTTATTCGGATATGACAGTGGAGGAAGCAATATCTTGTTTCCCGATAGGAAGCACTGAAGTGGAAGTTTTGGATGATTCAGAGGATTTCATCGGATTTTTGACAATAGAGGCTTTATCAGCGGCAGTGCAGCAGAGTGATTTAACGAAGCCCATTTCTCATTTCATTACGGTTAATGCACCGCTGCAAAATTTACGGAATTACTCAATACCATATGATCAATTTCAAGCATTCTTTGAGAGTGATTTATGCAGGGTTGTTTTTAATGCACTGTATGATGGAGTGTATATCACTGATGGTGTTGGAACGACATTATTTATCAATCAAGCTTATCAACGTATTACTGGAATAAGAGAAGAGGAAATCATCGGAAAACCGATGAGTTATTTAATTGAGCAAGGTATGATATCCGTTTCAGCTTCATTGGATTCCATTCGAACGAAGAATCAAGTTACTTTGACACAAAGAATTCGAAATGGAAGAAAGATTATCGTATCGGCCACACCTATTCTATCGCCACAAAATGAAGTTATATTTGTCATAAATAGTGTCAGGGATATTACTGAATTAATCCGGATGAAGTATACGATTGACAGCCAAAAGTTATCTTTCCAACCTATTTCCCAATTATTGCCTGGCTCGGAACAGGTCAATTTTCAGGAAATAATCATTGGTCCTTCTACAACTCCATTATTCAAACTGGCTGATAAAGTGGCTAAAACGGATGCGAAGATCTTGTTACAGGGGGAAACGGGAGTAGGGAAGAGTTTAATCGCCAAGTACATACATGCCAAAAGCTCCAGAAAGGAAAAAATTTTCCTTGAATTAAATTGCGGAGCCATTCCAGCGAACTTGGTGGAATCTGAACTTTTTGGATATGAACCAGGGGCATTTACCGGATCCCTAAAGAATGGAAAAATGGGGATTTTTGAAAAAGTGAATGGTGGCACTTTATTTTTGGACGAAATTGGGGATTTACCTTTAGAGTTACAGGTGAAACTTTTGAAAGTGGTAGAAGAAAACAAGTTTATGAGAGTGGGTTCTACCGAAATGAAAGAAGTGGATGTCAGGTTAATTACAGCCACCCATCGCGATCTGGCCTCCCTCGTGCAAGAAGGATCCTTCCGCGAAGATCTCTATTACCGGCTTAATATCGTTTCCTTTGAAGTCCCGCCTTTACGCCAGAGAAAGGAAGAAACGATCCCGCTTTTAGAAATGTATTTGAAAAAATTCAATGAAAAATATAATGAGAAGAAAAAGATGACACCGGAATGCTATGAATGGCTGACGAACTATTCGTGGCCTGGTAATATACGTGAGCTTGCGAGTCTTGCAGAGCGGCTGGTCGTCACGACTTATGATGATACGATAGATTTATCTAATTTGCCATCTTTCATCCAGCCGGTCTTATCAAGAAAAACGACAACACATTCTTTGAAGGAAGCCGTTTCCGAGCTGGAGCGTTCACTGATATTGAATGCGATGAAAAAATATGGGACTACAAGGGCCGCCGCCATCTCTTTGGATATCAGTCAAAGCGCTTTGGTGCAAAAAATGAAAAAATTTCACATGCGATTAGAAAACGAATCGAATTAGTTTATTTGATTTGATTTCTACTCATTATTGATCCGGTAACACATGAAAAAAAGGTTATCTCCCTTATAAATTAAGCGTTTTCACTTTGGCATGATTCCTGCATTAGTAAAAACATGAAAGGGGAGATAACCATGAATATTTCTATATTTTCTATGGCAAACAAATTGGTGACAGGAGCAGACTCTTTACAGCAGCTGACTGATGAGGCTACGCGATTAGGGATGAGGAATCCGTTGATCGTTACAGATAAAGTTTTAGTGGGTGCCGGGGTTGTACAAAGGGTTGAGGATTTACTTTCATCAGCATACGGTATTTTCTCGGATGTGAATCCAGAACCGGAAATTGAAATCGTTGAGCATTGTGTACGGACAATCAAGGACGGAAAACATGATGGACTGATTGCGGTAGGCGGTGGAAGTGCGATTGATATTGCAAAAGCCTCTTCCGTCATGGCTACGAATTCAGGCAGCATCGAGAGCTATTTCGGTACGAACTTGATTGAAGTTCCAGGTCTCCCTTTAATAGCGATACCCACGACGGCAGGGACCGGGTCAGAAGTGACGAATATTTCGATTTTATCGGACAAAAAAGAACAGGTAAAGAAGGGAATCGTAAGTCCGTACCTTTTACCGGATGTAGCGATTGTATCACCCGTCATGACGCTGACTTGCCCGCCAAGTGTGACTGCTGCGAGTGGAGTGGATGCACTTGTTCATGCGGTCGAGGCTTATATTTCCAAATTTGCTTCGCCCGTTACGGATGCTTTGGCAATTGGGGCCATGAAGTTAATCGCAAAAAATTTACCTAAGGCTTATGCTGCGCCGGATAATATGGAAGCACGGGAAGCGATGATAACTGGAAGCCTAATGGCAGGGTTAGCTTTTGGCAATGCAGGTGTTGGAGCTGTTCATGCCTTAGCTTATCCGCTTGGAGGCCGCTTCCATTTATCACATGGAGTCAGCAATTCATTATTACTGCCATTTGTCATGAAGTGGAATAAAATTGCCTGTTTGGAAAGGTTTCGCGACATTGCTGAAGCACTTGGAGAGAAAGTCAATCATTTAAATGATGATGAGGCAGCGGATAAAGCGATAGAAGCGATGACCAGAATATGTCGCTATGTTGATATACCACAGTCACTAAGTGAATTTGAGATTCCTGAATCGGCTTTAAGTGAAATGGCTGCCGAGGCCATCAAACAAGTCCGTTTACTTCGCAATAATCCCCGTGCATTAAACGTTCGGGATATCGAAAAAATATACCGTTCAGCCTATGGCTTTTAAGTGGAGGAAACATTATGAAATGGAAAAAACGCCGCTACGGAGAAGAGACATCGTATATACCTGCGGGACCTTTTAAGATTAGACTGCCATTTGTCCATTATCGTTTTGAGTGGCCTGACTACGTTCAAGGATTATTGATGTGTGCAGTTGACCTTGGAGCGATAACGCTGCTTGCAGACCATCTCGGTATGTCTTTTGACGTGGCTCTAGCCGTCGTTATCTTGAATGGATTATTATACTTGGCGCATCATTTACTCGGGGACCCGGTTATACCAGGTTGGATTACACCTGCGGTCCCATTGCTTGTATTGTTCGTCGGGCAATTTCCGGAGGGGCCTGATCGGGTCTATGCACTCGTTGCGTTTCAATTAACATTAGGTATTTTATCGATATTGCTTGGAATGACCGGACTTGCCAGTAAGGTCGTGCGACTAGTGCCGAATGCAATCAAATCAGGCATTATTTTAGGGGCGGGTATTGGTGCTGTCGTTTCCATTTTTGAAGTAGGTGGAAAGTTTGATTTATTTCCTTATACAATTAGCATTTGTATCGGCTTTGCTTTTTATCTGCTTTTTTCGAAAAGTTTTGGAAAATTGAAAATGCGAAATAAAGCTTGGGTATTCATAGGGAATTTAGGGATATTGCCGGCAATTTTACTCGCGGTCTTTGTAGCCCCGATTTTTGGAGAAGCAAAATGGCCTGATATCCAATGGGGATTCAGCAGTCCGGATTTTGCTACGCTATGGTCAGACTATACTGTTTTCGGTTTAGGTTTTCCTGCCTTGACCTTCTTTTTAAGTGCGATTCCAGCTGTTTTTGCTACTTATTTAGTCGTATTCGGGGATGTGCTCAAAACAAAAGCGCTGCTTTCTGAATCCGATGAGGTCAGGGAAGATGAAAAGGTGGACTATAATCCAAACAGAGCCCATTTAATTTTTGGCGGCCGAAATGTGATCATGAGTTTTATCGGACCTGATATAACAATGTGCGGTCCGTTGTGGGCAGCCATGCAGGTCGTGGTTGTGGAACGGTTCAAGAATGGCAAGAAAGCCATGAATTCTTTCTTCGGCGGTGCCGGCTCGTTCCGTTGGGGTACGAATACAGGGTTATTCTTATTGCCGGTAGTCAGCCTGGTGGAACCCATTCTCGGTGTCGCCTTGGCCTTGACGCTTTTGGTTCAAGGATATGTTAGCGTACGCGTAGGGGTGATGCAGGCGAAGAGCCAACGCGACCTCGGAATTGCAGGTGTCGTTGCTGCCATCCTTGTTATAAAAGGTGCTGGCATGGCGTTTGCTGCAGGCATTCTATTATGTGCCCTATTATATGGCAAGGACTTTTTCAAAGGAGAGAATGATAAGACTTTTACAGATCATGGAGAAGAAGAGGAGAGTAAGGCATCATGAAAAAAGTAGTGGAAAAATGGCCAATTTATATTAATGGCGCACCTATTCATACAGAAAGTCATTTTGTAGTGGAAAATCCAGCAACATTGGAGCCTGTGGGCTATGTTCCGGACGCTAACGAAAAAGAGGCAAAGGCTGCTGTGGATGCAGCTCAAGCTGCTTTTCTGACTTGGTCGAAAACGAGTGCATACCATAGGGCGGAATTACTTGAGAAATGGTATACCATCATTGAGAACAGGCTGGATGAAATCGCAACGATCATGACCCTGGAACAAGGAAAGCCATTGGCAGAGGCAAAAGGTGAAATGAAGTACGCCTCAAGTTTCGTGAAATGGTACGCTGAAGAAGCAAAGCGCAACTATGGGGAAATCATACCAGCCTCCGTTGCATCAAAGCGTATTTTAGTGCAAAAGCAGGCAGTCGGTGTTATTGCTGCCATTACCCCGTGGAATTTTCCTGCTGCCATGATCACGAGAAAAGTGGCGCCGGCTCTTGCTGCGGGATGTACCGTGGTCATAAAACCCGCGGAACAAACGCCTTTGACCGCTTTGCTATTGGTTGAAAGTGCTCATGAAGCGGGCATTCCGGCAGGTGTGATAAATATTGTAACTACACAAAAACCGGGAGATGTATCAGACGTGTGGATGAATGATTCACGTGTTAAGAAGATCACATTTACCGGCTCCACTCCAGTAGGGAAACATTTAATGAAAAAGGCGGCAGAAACAGTGAAAAAAGTCTCGCTTGAACTCGGTGGATTGGCTCCGTTCATCATTGCTGAGGATGCGAATATCGAAGAAGCAGTATATGGTTTGATTCAATCGAAATTCAGGAATGCTGGACAAACATGTATTTGTGCGAACAGGATATTCGTCCATGAGACAATTGAACAGCCGTTTTTACAAGCTTTCGAACAAGCTGTTTTAGCTTTGAAGGTTGGAAATGGAATGGAAGGAGCCGATCTTGGTCCATTGATAGATGGAGCTGCAGTTAAAAAGGTTCGGCTTCAGTTGGAGGATGCTGCAAGTAAGGGCGCCATAATCCATAACACCTCAAGAGTCGATGAACAACAAGGCCATTTCATAGCACCAGCCATACTTTCCAATGTAACGGATGATATGCTGTGCATGCAGGAAGAAACGTTTGGGCCAATTGCGCCAGTCAGTACATTCAAAACCGATCAAGAAGCGATAGATCGAGCCAATAACACGAATTTTGGCTTGGCAGCTTATGTGTATACCGAGTCACTTAATAAGGCGGTTGCCTACTCGGATGCACTTGAATATGGGATTGTCGGTATTAATGACAGTGCCCCATCCACTGCACAAGCGCCATTTGGAGGCATGAAGGAAAGCGGTATAGGCAGGGAAGGCGGACACTACGGCATGGATGAATATTTAGAAGTGAAGTATGTCTCCATGCAGCTTGGCAAGTAAAAAAAACAGAAGGGTCCGCCATGATTCTTAAGGCAAAAAAAGAGTGGAAGGCCCATCAATTATCGATGTGCCTTCCACTCTTTTTCAATGGTTAAAATGATTTTTACGTCCCTTCAGATAGGAAGGAGGAAAGGTCATGTTTCCAAGGATGACATCGGAGACAGCACCGGTAGCCATGGGAACGTTACTTGTATGACCATGGAAAGTCTCATTTGCAAGTAATGCAAAGGCCACCGCTTCTTTCGCTTCAGAAGAGTATCCCAACTCTTCTTGAGTCAAAACTTGAATAGAATTTCCAAGCAGTGATTGAATCATGTTTAATAGCGTTTTGTTATAGCTGCCACCTCCGCCAATGATCACTTCTTCAATACTGGTTTTTGGGAAGATGAAATTTCGATAGTTTTCCACAATGGACTTTGCTGTAAACATCGTTACGGTTGCCAAAATATCTTGGTTTGGAAGCGATTCAAACATCTTTAATAGTTTTACTACATATTGCTTTCCAAACAATTCCCTGCCCGTTGATTTTGGTGGAGGGCTCATAATATAAGGATGACTGATACAATAAGATAAAAGTTCGTCACTGATTTGTCCTTGTTTAGCTATGTTTCCACCTTCGTCATAGCTTATATTGAACAATTGGCGGCATACTTCATCAATGATCATATTCCCAGGCCCTGTATCAAAAGCGTACATGTCATCCAAAGATGCTTGCTTGGGTAAGACGGTTACGTTTCCAATGCCACCTATGTTTTGAAGTAATCGTCCCTTTGCTTCACTTCTATAAAGAATGTATTCGGTAAAAGGAACAAGAGGAGCTCCTTGTCCACCAGCAGCCATGTCCATCGTCCGAAAATTAGAGATTACAAGTGTGTTTGTATCGTGAGCAATTACTGCAGCTTCCCCAATTTGCAAAGTGGAGGGGATATAATTTTGTTCTTTTAAAGGCTGGTGGTAAATGGTTTGTCCATGGGATCCGATAAGATCAAGTTTATTAATGGGAAATCCAGCTTTATGACAAACTTCCTTTACGGCATTGGCAAATAATTTCCCTAATTTAAAATTCAAACTGCATATTAACTGCACATTGGATGTGTCTGCAGATAAAGACTGTATAATTTCTTTTTCAATTTCTTTTGGAAACGGGCATGTCATGAACTCAATCATTTCGATTTCAGTTTCGAGTCCACTTTTATTCACCCGAACGAGTGCGGCATCAATTCCATCCAGTGATGTTCCGGACATTAATCCAACTATGTACATCGTCATTCCACCTACTTCGATTCTTTTATCATCGTGATATAGCATAATATACAACAGTGTATGCTATTAAGATAAAACCTTTTCCAATATATTGTTTATGGATGCTTTACGTCCATTGTTCACTGAGAAGGGCCTTTTAAACTATAATGCTTTTTCTTGAAGATCATTTTACTTTTATATCAATCTGTTTAGTTTGTTTGCTTTCATTGTGGGTGCGGTCCAATGCTGTCACAACATATGTGTAAGTCTTTCCTTTTTCTACACTGCCGTCATTAAACAATTGACTTGTATTTTCCTTATGCACTGTGGCAAGTAAGTTCGTTGAATCTTCAATGTTTCCTTTTTTATTCCCATCAAAACGATAAATGGCATAATAGGTTGCATCTGATTGCTTATGATCTTGAATTTCGAATTGTATCCCATCTCCTGATTGTGTGGCCTTGCTCACCTTTGGGGCCTTTGGTGCATGATCATCAATCCAAGGCATGGCTGGAACCAATGCGGGATGCTTATAAATATCCTCGCTTAAGCGATCCGCTATCCCAAGAGGGTTTTTCCGTAAATCCTTGGCACTGAAATGCATGCTTCCATCAAATTCCTTATATGTTCGATTCAGTTTTAACTGGTTTGGCATTTCTTCAGAATTGAACCAGTTTTGCACACCATTGGACTCGGTATTAATTTTATAGTCTCCCTGTCCAATATAGAGTTGAACATTTTTTCCTGCGACTTCTTTTGTCCACCAATCCAGAAGTTTGGCATAGTCAGCTACTGGCAATCCTATATTCCAATATAATTGAGGGGCAATATAATCAATGTATCCATTATTGATCCATGTTCGGGTATCTGCATATAAATCATCATAATTCGTTTGTCCAGCGGCAGTGTCAGATCCTGTGGGATCAACTGCTTTGTTGCGCCAAACTCCAAATGGACTTATACCAAACTTCACAAAAGATTTTTCTGCCTTGATTTCTTCGTTTATATACTTAACAAGGTTATTTACATTATCCCTGCGCCAATCTTCAACATTTGTAAATCTATCTGCTCCATATTTTTGATAGGAAATATCATCTGGGAAAGGTACTCCTGCAATCTTGTAAGGATAGAAATAATCGTCCATATGGACTGCATCGATATCATAATTCTTAACAACTTCCAATATTCCATCGATCACAAACCGTTGTACGCCAGGAATGCCTGGGTCAAAGTACAATTGCTGCCCATATGGTATGACCCAATCCGGATGCTTTCTAGCAGGATGAGATTCTGGAAGATTATCAATATCCGATATTTCAGCTGTTTTACCTAAAGGCATCGTAATGCGGTACGGATTAAACCACGCATGGAATTCCATATTACGATCATGTGCCGCTTCTACCATGAATGCAAGAGGGTCATACCCAGGATCTTTTCCTTGGACCCCTGTTAAATATTTTGACCAAAGACCGTATTCAGAAGGATAAAAAGCATCCGCAGTGGGTTTGATTTGCATAACGACAGCATTCATCCCCATCGCTTTTTGTTCATCCAAATATTTTATGAATTCTTCTTTCTGTGCTGATATGGATAAACCAGGTTTGGACGGCCAGTCAATATTTAACACACTTGCAATCCAAGTTGCGCGCAGTTCCTGTTTTACATAAGTGGTTGCTTGCGGGATTGTCCCTGATTCTGCATTTGCAATCAAATCAGCTGGAAGGAGAAGTGATCCTCCCACCAAAGCGGCTAGAGCCAATGAACCCAATTTTTTCTTTGTAATTCTTTCATTCATCAATAGTACAACCTCATTTCATTACTAATATTTATATTTAATTATTTGTAAGCGTTAACAAATAATGAATATATGCATTTATCACCTATGAAAACTGAGATAAAAACCAACAATAAAAAGAATCGTAGGTTTGGTTCACGAAATGGCTACTCGGTTTACATTTTTTATTTTTAGTAGAAAGATAACAATCAATCAATCAATTTAGGTATCTTACTTTTATTTTAAAATTAAATTTTAAAAATGTATACACAATATTGAAATTAAATTTTAATAGTGATATAGTCTCTTTAGCTAATAAAGTTTCACCACTTTCACCACTGAAATAAAAAAGGATGATATGTATGCTAGAGCATTTAACGACAGAGAGTCGTAATGAAAAGACCATGAGTTTAGATGAAATGGGAACTCTTGAATTTTTAGAAGTGATGAACGAAGAAGACATTAAAGTTGCTCATTGTGTAAAAAAAGAACTTCCGCAAATATCTAAAGCTGTGGACATGATCGTTGAAGCCATGAATAAAAACGGCAGATTAATTTACATGGGTGCAGGAACAAGCGGGCGCATCGGTTTATTGGATGCAGTAGAATGTCCCCCAACATTCAATACCGATCCGAGTGAAGTAGTGGGTCTCATAGCTGGTGGGGAAAAGGCTTTCATTAAGGCGGTTGAAGGTGCTGAAGACAGTTTTGAATTAGGTCCTGAAGATTTGAAGAAAATCGAATTGACAAACAGGGACGTCGTAGTGGGCATTGCAGCTAGTGGACGCACTCCATATGTTATTGCTGGATTGGAATATGCCAATCAAGTTGGTGCAGGAACTGTGTCGATAAGCTGTAACAAAGGTTCCGAAATAGGTAAGATTGCAAAAGTTGCGATTGAAGTGGTAAACGGGCCTGAAGTCCTGACGGGTTCTACACGTTTAAAAGCTGGAACATCGCAAAAGTTAGTATGCAATATGCTTTCCACCGCCTCAATGGTTGGAGTTGGAAAAGTTTATGGGAATTTAATGGTAGATTTACAGTTAACTAATGAAAAGCTGGTTGAACGTGCAAAACGTATTATCATGGATGCTACTGACTGCAGCTATGAAATTGCAGATGAATTTTTAGAAAAGGCACATGCCCAGCCTAAAATCGCCATTGTCATGATATTAACGAATGTATCATATGAAGAAGCGTCAAATCGTTTAGTGAAGGCACAAGGATTCATAAGAAAAACGATTTAACGCTTTTTATAAAAAAAAATTAAAAAATTGGAGGAACAAATAATGAAGGTATTATTCGTATGTTCAGGTGGAATGTCCAGTGCAATCGTTGTAAGCGCTTTAAAAAAGGAAGGGGAAAAACAGGGTATAAACATAGAAGTATTGGCGGTCGGCACACAAGAATTCGATGCAGAAGTACGAAATGGCTGGGATGTCGCGATGGTAGCTCCGCAAGTCAAACATCGTTTCGACGGCTTTAAGGCTTCTGCAGATGAAGCGGGCGTCCCATGTGAAGCCATTCCAGCTCAAGCCTACAGCCCTCTTGGCGGACCTAAGCTACTTAAACTTGTAACGGAACTAGTAAAATAATAAACGGACCACTATTCTTATCACTAAACGTAAAAGGGGAAAACACGAATGGACAAGTTTGTAGCTTTTTTAGAAAATAATCTTTCAACACCTATGGCTAAATTGTCTGAGCAAAAGCATTTACGCGCAATTCGGGATGGTGTGGTTTCTGCGTTACCATTCATCATCTTTGGCAGTTTATTCTTGATCATTGCATTTCCGCCCGTTGCAGCAGATACTGCATTAGGTGAATGGTCTGCAAAACATATAGCTGAAATTTTAATTCCATATCGATTAACGATGTTTATCATGACGCTATATATTACTTTTGGTATTGGCTACAGCTTATCTCAAAGCTATAAACTTGATCCGCTATCTGGAGGTTTACTTTCATTGGCAGCCTTCTTGTTCACAATTGGTGTAAAGATGATGGATGATGTGGGGTTTGTTTTGCCAATGACAAATCTCGGAGGCCATGGCCTTTTTGTAGGAATGCTTGTATCCATTTTTGCTGTCGAAATTCTGCGTTTTTGTAAAACAAAAAATATCACGATTAAAATGCCGGATTCTGTTCCAACTTCAGTAGCCCGCTCATTTGAAGCATTAATTCCAGTTTCAATTGTCCTGCTTGTCATGACTTTAATTACAGTCGTTTTTGCTGTTGATTTACATTCACTTGTTGATAAAGCGGTTGCACCGCTCATCAGTGCTGGCGATACATTGCCAGGTGTATTAATTCCAGTATTTTTGATTACATTCTTCTGGTCATTTGGTATTCACGGCGTATCGGTAGTAGGTGCCGTAGCTCGTCCGGTATGGGAAGTATACTTGGGGAATAACTCTGCAGCAGTTGCAGCTGGAAAGGCAATTCCCCACATAGCACCTGAAACATTCTTCCAATGGTTTATTTGGATTGGTGGATCTGGTGCAACATTGGGATTAGTAATAGCCATGCTCTTAACGGCGAAGTCCAGCTATAGTAAAGCAATGGGGAAAGCAACAATTGTGCCGAGCATTTTTAACATCAATGAACCTGTTATCTTTGGGATGCCGATTGTACTAAACCCGGTACTGATTATTCCATTCATCATTACACCGCTGATTGGAGCAACACTTGCATATATAGCAACGTCCATCGGACTTGTGAACCCGACATATGTAATGGTTCCCTGGACATTGCCCGCTCCAATAGGTGCCTACCTTTCAACGGGCGGGGATTGGAGAGCCATTGTTCTCGTGATGGTGAATTTAACCATTTCGGTCCTTATATATCTGCCATTCTTTAAGATGTACGATAAAAAGCTTTTAGCACAGGAAAACATGGTAGAAACAACGGATAATAAAAATATCGCTTTATAAGGAATACCTAAAAGGGAGTTTGGGACTAATGCTCCAAACTCCTTTTATAAATTGAGAGGAGGAAAGGACATGAATTCAACATCCAGAATTCACTTTTTTAGTTACAAAAGTGCCTTTCTATTTTTTGGCTTCATTCTTGTTTTTAATTTTATCTTTAACGGATTAATGGATGCCTTTGAGATAAATAAACAATTATCACTGTACTTAGGAAATACCTTTGCCATAAGCGCAGGATTGACGATGGTTGTTTGTTTTGTTGAAGGTAAGTTTAAAAACAAGAAACAGGCAACACTATTATTCTTGTCTTTATTAGCGGTAAGTGCACTGGTTTGTTATGCAATAATCTATAAATGAATGAAGAATCCAGATTAGCTTACGATGAGGTGTTGGGGAAATGGAAATGGAAAAAGGGCTGAAGATTGCCACAATCGGTGGAGGCTCCAGTTATACGCCAGAATTAATAGAAGGTTTTATAAAACGATATGATGAGTTGCCTATTAGGGAACTGTGGTTAGTGGATATTGAGGCAGGAAAAGAAAAACTGGAGATTGTAGGAACCTTGGCAAAACGGATGGTTGAAAAAGCAGGACTTCCAATGGAAATACATCTAACGTTAGACCGCCGTCAAGCCTTGCAAGATGCTGATTTTGTCACAACTCAAATGAGAGTGGGTTTACTTGATGCACGAATCAAGGACGAGAGGATCCCGTTGGAATTAGGATTAATTGGTCAAGAAACAAATGGGGCAGGAGGATTGTCCAAGGCATTACGAACGATACCCATACTTCTGGAAATTGCAGAAGAAATGGAGGAGCTCTGCCCTGATGCATGGTTAATTAACTTCACAAATCCAGCGGGGATGGTAACGGAAGCCCTGCTCCGCTACAGTAAACATAAAAAAGTCATTGGAGTATGCAATGTTCCATTTAATATGCATATGTCTATTTCTAGCATGCTTGGTGTCGATATGAAGAGAGTGCACATAGATTTCGCCGGTTTAAACCACATGGTATTTGGGATGCATGTGTTCGTTGATGATCAAGAAGTAACAGATAAAGTGCTTGAAATGCTTGGCAATCCTGAAATTCAGCTGACAATGAAGAATATTGCCCCATTGGCTTGGAACAGAAGGTTTTTGAAATCTTTAGGAGTGGTGCCTTGCCCGTACCATCGGTATTATTACAAAACAAAAACGATTTTAGAAGAAGAGTTGGAAGCATTCAAATCAGGGAAAACCCGAGCTGAAGTTGTCAAAAAATTAGAAGAAGGTTTATTTGACCTATACAAGGATGAAACCCTTGACATCAAGCCTCCACAACTAGAGTAGCGCGGTGGAGCTTACTATAGTGATGCAGCATGTAACGTCATTTCTTCTATTTATAATGATAAAAAAGACATTCAAGTGCTAAATGTACAAAACAAAGGATCGCTTACTGATATTGATTATGATTCAGCAGTCGAAGTAAGCTGTATCGTCACCAAGAATGGACCAATTCCTTTGGCTATGGGTAAATTACCCGTACAAGTGCATGGCTTGATCCAACAAATCAAATCATTTGAGAGAATTGGTGCTGAGGCAGCCGTTACAGGTTCTTATGATAAAGCGTTATTGGCTTTAACGATCAACCCGCTCATCCCAAGTGATGACCTGGCGGAAATGGTTTTACAAAAACTTTTAAAAGCGCATGAAGAATACTTACCGCGATTCTTCAGTGAAAGTGCTGTTCCGAACATCAAGTGAATGGTGTTTTAACTAGTGAATCTGGATTACAGAAATCCAATGAACCTTCATAATCTAACATAAATGGGAGTGTAATGATATGTCAACTGAACTGAACAATAACGAAATGGAAATTTTTGAAATAATATCACATAGTGGAAATGCAAGAGGATTAGCATTCGAAGCACTGAAAGAAGCGGAAGAATTTAATTTTGAAATGGCAGAGGAACTAATTAAACAAGGCCAGGAAGAATTGAACATGGCCCATAAGACACAAACCAAGCTCATTCAAGCAGAATTGAATGGAGTTCCAAGTGAGAAAACTTTATTGATGATTCATGCTCAAGATCACTTGATGACTGCAATGAGCGAACAAAAACTAATAGAACACATGATTCGCATAGTAAAAAAGCTAGCCCCACAACAGTAAAGAGGTGATTGAAAATGGGAAAACTCGGTATATCTATCTATCCAGAGCATTCAACCGTTGAAAAAGACATGGAATACATTGCACTTGCACACAAATATGGCTTCAAAAAGATCTTTACTTGCTTGCTTTCTGTCGAAGGAGACAAAGAGAAGATTTTAAAAGAATTTAAAGAAACGATTCATTATGCCAATCAATTGAATATGGAAGTGATGGTCGATATTGCTCCCCGAGTATTCGGTTCACTAGGCATTTCGTATAATGACTTATCATTCTTTGCAGAATTAGGCGCGTATGGAATCAGGCTGGACATGGGTTTTACAGGCAACGAAGAGTCGATCATGACACATAATCCATATGGTCTAAAAATTGAAATAAACATGAGTAATGCAACGAAGTATCTAGAAAATATCATGGATTACAAACCAAATATAGAAAATTTAGTTGGATCTCACAACTTCTATCCCCATCGCTATGCAGGATTGAGCTATCCACATTTCATTAAATGCTGTGAGTCATTCAAAAAGCATAATATCCGCACGGCAGCTTTCATAAGCTCACATGCAGCAACGTACGGACCTTGGCCTATAATGGAAGGATTATGTACATTGGAAATGCACCGGGAATTACCGATTACAACACAAGCGACACATTTGTATGCAACAGGATTGATTGATGATGTAATCATAGCAAATGCTTACGCATCTGAAGATGAATTGAAACAGCTTAGCATGTTAAACAGCGGTCTGTTAACATTTAATGTTAACCTTCACGAAACCATAACAGCTTTGGAGAAAAAAATAGTATTGGAAGAATTCCATTTTTACCGTGGAGATGTTTCCGATTATCTAATTCGCTCGACTCAATCACGAGTGAAATATAAGAGCGAAGAATTTAAACCAACATATACGCCTGATATTAGACGCGGTGATATATTAATTGAAAACGAGCTCTATAGACAATATAAAGGGGAATTGCAGATTGCATTGAAGGAAATGAAGAATTCGGGGAAAACGAATGTAGTTGCCCGAATAGCAGAAGAGGAGATTTTTCTCCTCGATTATTTGGAACCATGGGGGAAATTCCAATTCAATATTAATGGATCAGGGAAGGAACGGTGATATTCCTTCCTTTTTTACTGAATAGGAGAATGACATGAATTATATTATCGGTGTTGACGGCGGAGGGACCAAAACTGAAGCAGTGGCTTATGATATGGATGGTAATAAAATTAGTGAAGGCAGAGCGGGCTTTGGAAACCTGCTTATTAATGAAAAACAAGCCACCGCTAACATTATACAGGCAATTGAACAAAGCATGACTCCTATTGATGGCAGCTGCCTATACATTTGTTTAGGATTAGCCGGGTATGGAGGAGTTGAAAATCCGCAGGGCATAAAAAGTGCATTAAGCAAGGCATTTAAGGCCCCGTTCACCATTGTAAATGATGCAATTATCGCTCATGCTGCTTTGCTAAAAGGAAATGATGGCATTTTGACCATATCCGGAACGGGATCTGTAAGTATCGGCATCCATGAAGGAATCGAGAAATCGGCTGGTGGATGGGGACACATTCTTGGGGATGAAGGAAGTGGCTATTGGATCGCCATGCAGGCTTTTATAAGAATGACGCAAGAAGAGGATGAAGGGTATGAATATAGCCATTTAACCGAGTCGATACTGAAAAAACTTGGCTATCTTAGTGTAATGGAACTGAAGAAATTCATTTATTCTGCCACGAAATCCGAGATAGCCGCGTTTGTTCCCCTAATAGTCCAACATGCGGAGAAGGGGGATGGCTTCTCGCAAAATATTCTGAATCAGGCCGGGTACCACCTTGCAAAACAAACGCTTGAGGTTATCAAGAAGTTAAAGTTGTGTGAGAATGTTACAATTGCATTAAAAGGTAGCATATTGTCTAATGTACCATTGGTGCAAAGCTCATTCATCAATCATATTAAACTTGAAAACCCAAATGTGAAATTTGTTTTAGAAGACGTATCAGCTACCTTGGGTTGTTACTACATAGCAATGAAGCATTTAAAGTAAGTAGATCAAGGAGAGTAAATCATATGCACGGCGAAAATATTATATTGAGAATTGAAAGTTTATTGAACCAATTGCCCAAATCAGAAAAGAAAATTGCACAATATATTTTAGAAAATCCCAAAGATATAGTAAGAATGACGATACATGAATTGGCCGACCATGCCAACGCAAGCAGTTCGGCAGTAACGAGGTTCTGTCATTCCATAAAAGTTAATAGTTTTTCAGAACTGAAGGTATCCCTATCATCCCTGATTTCCCAGCCGGAGAAAAAAGGTTTCCATGACATTGAGCCTAATGAAACAATAGCATCGATCAAAAATAAAATAGTGTCCAACTCTGTCCAGGCCATTCAAGAAACGGCACATTATTTGGATGAGGCCGTTCTTGACAATATCATTGAAACCATGAGAAGTGCAGATGTGATTTATGTCTATGGTTTAGGGGCATCATGGCTCGTTGCTGAAGATATTACACAGAAATGGTTACGGTTGGGAAAGATTGTAAGTGCCAATCAAGACCCGCATATTACGGCCACTGCACTTGCTGCATCATCAAAGAATACCGTTTTTTTCTGTATATCCAATAGTGGCGAAACTGAAGAAATCCTGGAACTCGTTGATATTGCTAAAGCATATGGCATTAAAACAATTGGTTTATCGCGATTGGGGAACAATGGACTAACTAAAAAAGTTGATATGTCACTAAATCATGTCCGTGCACCGGAGGCTAAATTCCGAAGTGCTGCAACAAGTTCGCTATTTGCCCAATTTCTAACGGTCAGCATTATTTTCTATGCGTATGTTTCTAAATACTATAATGAAAATAAAAACGAAATTGAACGTTCAAGGGAATCGGTACTGAAATTCACAAAAAGGAATGTGGATACCTAAATGTGGGCCTAATAAAATGGATAAAATCAACGAACCTAAATTTTAGCTTGAGATGTTTCCGATCAGGATGCCTTGTAAAAATATACATCACGATGAAAGGAAGATGTAAGCTGAATGATCCAAAAGAATTCTCCGAGTCCCATTTATCATCAACTTGAAGAGGAGATTAAAGGAGCGATTCAAAGTCTTGAATTGGTGCCAGGAGAGATGATTCCTTCAGAAAAAGAATACACTGAAAAATATGGCATAAGCAGGATGACGGTGAGACAGGCCATTTCTAACCTCGTGAATGGCGGTTATTTATACAGGCAGCGCGGAAAAGGAACTTCGTTGCCGAACAAAAATCGGAGCCGCCCTTGCAAGGTCTGACTAACTTTACAGAGGATATGATTTCAAGAGGACTTAAACCAAGTACGCGAGTTATCAGTTTTACGGAGGTCAAGGCAGATCATGAACTTGCTGTAAATCTTGAGGTTGAAGCAGGAACTGCTATTTTCGAACTGGAACGTGTAAGGCTTGCTGATCGGTTGCCGATGGCATATGAAAAGCTATACATCCCTAAAGATCATGCCCTGGACCTTAAGGAAGAAATAGCTGTAAGTGCCATTCATGATTATGTTGAAAAAAGGTTAGGCTTAAAAATCCAGCATGGCAGACAGGTAATTGAAGCCGCCATCGCTCAAAAAAAAGAGGCGGAAATGCTCGGGGTAGCTGAAGGTTCTCCTGTATTGCTGATAGAACGAAGAAGTACCCTTGAAACCAATCAGCCACTTGCGGTTGTCAGATCTGTCTACCGGGCTGATCGATATACATTCAAAATCAATTTGGAGCGGTTATCGTGAGCAAAATGGTAGTAATAATCCCGTTCTCAAAGGATTACTAAAAAACCCCCCCTGCCCAAATATGGACAAGGGGGGTTTTTAGTAGAATATCATTTTTCAAGATTGAGAATTTGCGAGATAGAAAGGAAAGATACGGATTAACAATCCGGGACTTTCATTATTTCGCTAAGCTTTCTGTCAATCGGTTTTCTTTCCAAATGACTGTAATGCCAAGGCCAATGACGATAATGACAGCAGCGAAAAGATAAGGGTAGTGGATGTTTACGTCAAAAAGCAATCCTCCCATGGATGGCCCGGCGATATTCCCTAAGCTCGTATAGGTGGAGTTCATTCCAGCAACGAATCCTTGTTCTTTTCCGGCAGCTTTTGATAAAAATGTCGTCAATGCCGGACGAAGCAGGTCAAATGCAAGGAATATGAAGCAAGTTACCACTAGTACTGCCAAAAAGCTGGAAATCATAGTGGATGCTACCGCAAAAATGGCCCCGACGATTAAACATAATTGGATAAGCTTCTTTTCGCCGAGAATATCTACCAGCTTTCCAAACATGAATACCTGTACAACAACTCCGAAAATAGAGCTTATTGTAATGATAATGGCAATATCCTTCGGCGTGAAGCCGAATTTATGATCAGAAAATAGGCTAAAAACCGTTTCATAGGCTGACAAACCAAAAGCGAGAACAAATACAATGATGAACGCAATGAAGTAAAGCGGATTCAGGGATTTTTTTAAATCGCCGATAAAGTTCGTTTGCTTTGTATTAGCAGAAACTTTTGCAAGCTGTTCCTTTGTCATCGGTTCTTTTAAAATGAATATTGATGAAAGGCAAGCTATAAAAGCAATGCCCGCCGCAAGGAAGAAGGGCAAGCGTATACCATATTCTGCAACAAAGCCACCGATTCCTGGTCCTATTATAAAGCCCAAGCTAATGGCGGCTGAAATATAGCCCATTGCTTTTGGCCTTTCTTGAACGGATGTAATGTCCGCAACATATGCAGTAACACCAGGCATGATAAAGGCGGCACTGATTCCGCCTAGGATCCTAGATAAATAAAACACCGACACATTTGTCCCTACACCGAAGATTAGTTCAGAAACACCAAAAAGGAATAAGCCGATGATGATGATTTTCTTTCTGCCGTAACGGTCAACCCAACGACCTGCGAAAGGAGACATGACAAGCTGTGAAACCGCAAATACGGCAACCAGATAGCCCATCGTGCTTCCGGATAAATGCATGATATTCATAAATGACGGCATAACGGGGATGATGAGTCCTATTCCCAGAAAAGCAATGAATATATTGCTTAGAAGAATAATTAATACCGCCTTTTGATCTTTAATTGGTTTATTCATGTTTTAACACCACTTTCTTTGTGAATCATTTTTGCGAAATACCCCTCCAAAACACTTTCCAGGAGGCTGATAATTTATCATTCAGCCGTTTCTCATCATTGCCGTATACAAGCTCAAGCAAAATGGAATCCACGACTCCCAAGAATGCATAGGTCGGAGTTATGGCTTCATCTTCGACGATTAATTTGGCATTGATCCAATCATGGAATTTACATTCCAGGATCGCCTGCACCTTTTCCTCGATATCGATCACTTCCTGCCCGATTTCTTTTTCAAGATGTGCTGGCGGAAAAAAGGACATACGCAGCCAAAACTTTATATGCTCATTTTTTTGGAAAAGGTCGATGACCAATTGAAGGAATCCGTATAAATCTTTTTCAGGATTTTTTGAATCAACTTTACGGAAATATTGGAGCTTCGACGATAGCTCCGTCTCTTTCGCATCACGTAAAACTTGCAGGAAAAGATCATCCTTGCCTTTAAAATGAGCGTAAATGGATTGCTTTTTCATGCCGACTTCTTCAGCTATTTGAGAAAGCGAAGCTCCTTCATAACCATGAATCGTGAAATATTTTAGAGCGGCTTCCTTAATTTCATTACTTTTCAATAATATCACCTCATAATTTAACGAACGTTCGTCAGTTATATTAGCAAATTACATAAATATATGCAAGCGAATATGTTAATAAAAAGGTATTATGCCCGAAATCATTGATAATTATGGCGCTATATTTGAAAAGGACATAGCTATGCACTCAAGGCTATTCACAAAATTCCTGCATATAATTCTATATGGAAATTAAAGAGGCAGGTGGGATGAAGTTGGATATGTATGACATCAGAAATGAGATTCATTACTATTACACAAAAATACAAGAAACGAATCATCCTTATTATTGGTACTGTTTGGCTGAGACCCAAAGTAGGGCCGGATTAACAAATGAAGCACTGAAAACGATAGATAACGCCTTGTCGTTTCAGAATCCTTATCCTTCCAAACAGGAACTGCTAGTCATGCAATTGAACCTCCAAACCGTTCTTTCAAGACAAATGAACTCAAACAGAACAGTCATAGTGACCTCAAAGCAGGGAGATATTGATGGGGACGGGATAAAGGACAATGTTTTTCTTACCGCTAACAAAACCCCTGATAGTCCCTTTTGGAGGAATATAACGTTGGTTATCCATAATGGGAGGACTAATCAATATGAACAAGTTCCAATGAAAAATGACTCAGGATATAATCCGACCCTTTTTCTTGGTGATTTTACAGGTAATGAGGGGGATGACATATTAGTGGTCATTGATACAGGAGGAAGCGGGGGTTCCATTTATGCGTATGTTTTTTCCTGCCTTAACGGCCAACCCATGACCATTTTTAATTCGGATTCATTCAATGAATCCTTTCAATACGATGTTAATTATCAAAACCAATACAAAGTGAAGGTGAACAGTCGCTACCTAAAAGAAAGGTACATTCTTGACCTGACTTCTAAGGATCAGGAATATTTATCTGAAATTTATAACAAGGAAGGTATATTGAAGGCGCCGATTGAAGGATGGGTCAATCCTTTATCTGGTTTATATCCGGTTGATTTCAATAGAGATGGCATATATGAGCTCGAAGCGTATCAGAGGATCGCCGGGAGGTACAATGCCGACTCACTGGGATTTGTACAGACCGTATTGAAATGGAACGGGAAAGCATTTGCTCCTGACCGGCAGAATGTGGCTATTTTTGGAAAGGAAATATAGCACAAAGGAATAGATGGTCCATGAACAAGGTACAGGCAAAATCTTCGCCCAAAAGAAACCGGAAAATATTCCTGGCAATGGTTCACCTGACTGTGTTCATTGACGAAGAAAATTGAACCGGCTTTCTATACGATTTAACTTCGAAGGGGTTTATTGCATATTGGAATTTTTAGTAGGCGATGCCTACACGTGCTTTTAAATAATCGTTACTTTTTATTTGACTAAATGCAAATTCTGCTGTATCCGGAACGGATATTTCAACCCCATCCTCCGGCAAAAAGTCGCCTTCTATACGATATATACCAACTCTTTTTCCATCCGGCAAATACGTAGGACAGACAATTGTCCATTGAAGTGTTGATTGTTTAAGCAAATCGAAAACTTCATGATGTTCTTTCGCTGCACGGGTAGACCTCTGCTTTGATTCACTTGTCTGATAACGCAAAGAATTTGGGATTGTTCTACTTTGGAGGATACCTGCCGTTCCAATGGTAATAATTCGTTGTATACCTTCGTTTTCCATAGCTTCGATAATTAGTGGCATACTTTCTGATAAAGTCGTTGTCCCATCAGTATTAAGTGCACTAATCACTACATCAATTCCATGCATGGCGCGTACGATATCATCTTTATTTAAAACATTACCTTGAATAATGGTTAAATTGGCATTGTTTATAGTAATCTTCTCTGGAGTGCGAACTAAAACCGTAACATGATGATTGTCTTGCAGACCATAAATAACTAATTGACCCCCAACTCGTCCAGTTGCACCCAAAATTAAAATATTCATGGAAACGACCTCCTTTTTATCTAATATAATTATTCCACTAACATTGTATCGTCATTTTCAACTAATGGGGAGTTTTGTGCATTAAATCATTATAATCCAGTGTTTGCTGGCGGTACCCCATGCCCAAGAGCATTTTCCCACAATCTTGTTGTGGGTATATTTTTTCCTCAACATTGAATTCATCCAAAAGCTTATTGTGGATAGCTTAATGAAAGATTACCTATTTCCTGCTTCAGATAAATTAAATAAATTTTTTATAAAATTATTCATATTTAGACAAAATTACTAATTTCTGTTTTATAAAGCCTTTCTAATATGAAATCCTGTTATGTCCAAGCTCACTTATTCCTTTTCCATATACTAATAAAAAAAGGAGGTGAGAAAGTGAGTAAAAGTAAGAATAGCTCTTCACGCAAGGATGAAGAGAAAGTGAGTAATAATGAGCATAGCTCTTTACGTAAAGATAAAGCGAAAATAGAATCGGCACACCAAGAGTGTATTGATCGTGCTTATCGTATTCCTATATTTTTAAGTACGACGACTCATTTAAATGACAACCAACAACGGTTTCTAAACCGTCTAATTTTAGAGATTGAGAATGCTTTGCTTTTTCCGCGTACATTACCATTAAGCGAAAGTTATCCTGAATCCATTTTAACTGATATTCGTCGGTTAGTTTCATCAAGCTATGGAATGTTGGCAGTAAACCTTCGTCGTTTTAAAATTCAAACAGTTGATGTCAATGCAGGACCCCTTCCACCTTCCACTCCATTCTGGACAGGATCCGTTTATTCACAAGTAGAACCTTCAATGGCTTTTCAATTTGGTCTACCCTTATTATTAGTAAGGGAAGAAGATACTGACGCAAATAATGGAATTTGGGCAGGAGGAATTGCCCCACTCAACCTATTTATAGTTTGGCATTCTGAAACTCAAACTGTAGATCAATTCTTTAACACTCCTGAATGGAGATCAGCCTTTGCAAATTGGAGTGCACAAGTAAGAAATGCTTTTTATATACAGACAGAGCCTCAGTTCAAGTACAGATGTGAATGAAACCCTGGTACTTTAGCAACAAGTCGAAAATATACAATGTTTAGTTCACCTTTATATATTTTCGACTTATTCACACAAAAACAAATATTTCCTTTTTGTTATCACGAACAAAAAGATTTACTTCATAAAAACAGACTTTATAGAAGAGAGACGGCCGGGTCTGGTAACATCCGAAGGCTTTGCGTATAATTTCGTTAAAATGTTGGCGGGACCCCATCGCCATCAAGCTAAGGTGAATTTGTATCATCATAAAAAAACGAGAGTTTCAAAACTACTTATCTCCATCTTCTCTACAACAATTAGCTAAAGAAGTTGGTTTTGTTCAACGTACAACTAAATATCAAGCACAAGAATTAATTGCTTTATGTGTATGGTTTAGTCAACAGTCGCGAGTAACACCACTCACACAATTGTGTAGCCGCCTCGAAGCATCTACAGGTGTCCTCATGAGCCCTGAGGGGTGGGGAGTTCCTCCACGTTTAGTAGGAAAAGCGAGGGAAAATGATAAAACCACTTTCGGTTCCACGGGTCTACTAACCATTCAATCGAAAGGCTTATACATAAGGGATTTAGGGTATTTCGACTTACACGCTTACATTGAAAATGAATGATGAAGGTGCTTACTAAATCTCACGTTTGAAGTTGAATTCTCGTATATATCGTAAGAATGATGAACCAGATTTTTTTTGGAATGGGACTGTGAAGAAAGGTACTCTCTTTATTCAGTTAGAACGGAAGGAGTTTTGAATCAATTTCAACATGGATGTTTTTTTGTCAGCGTTATTTTTAGCGTTACCATAGCAAATTAAAGAGAACATCCTTGTATATTATCTCTTGCGGGCGTACCTTGATGGCGATGTGGCGGTATCCCAATAAGAAAAACGTTCGTTGATAAGGAAACAAAACGGGCCGCTCAATAGCTTCATGAGGGGCCCACTTAACGTGAAAAAAATATAAAAACGTCTTAAAACAAGTCAATAGCGACCACAATTTTGCCCCTAATATCCCTGTCCTTCTTTCGATTTTAGAAAAGCATCAACGGATTCATCCAATAATTTTTCCCGATTAGGATCTTCATTGACATCTGTATCCACTTCCATCACGTCGTTTAATCGACTAACCTGACTTTTTGGCTGAGCTGGATTATTTTTTTCTTTTGGCATATAAACTCCTTCTTGAACAGTTATTTTTTATTTAGTATGAACGATTCATCCAATATTCACTAAGATTATTTCCGCTTCTTTCCCAAATTGAGTCCGGTTGTCTTAATGGAAGGTTGAAACAACATACACGATATTCTTTCGGTTATCGTTGACTGAATATTATAAATATTGTAATATTTATTTTGCGTATTTGTTTTTTTTGAAACGAGGTTTTATATTCGAAACAACTGGATTTTCTTTGTGTACAGTCAAATAATCTGACAGGAGGTTTTTGTTATGAAGAAAAGAATAAGAAATACTTCGTTTGGTTTTTTGTTGGCAGTGACCATAATTCTATCATTATCATTATTTCTTCCTTCATTTGGCCAAACAGCGGTCCAGCAAACCGAGTTTAAAGTAACCCTATTAGGTACAGGTTCTCCACTTTTAAGTACATCCCGCTCCGGTCCAGCTACTCTTGTAGAAGTTGGTAATGAAAAACTCCTCTTTGATGCTGGGCGCGGAACCGCTTTACAATTATATAAAGCGAATATGTTACCAGGAAGTGTTGATAAGTTATTCCTGACGCATTTGCATTCGGATCATACAATCGGCATACCGGACGTATGGCTTACAGGTTCCTTACCAACAGGAGGGAAAAGAGAGCAAGCATTTAAGATTTGGGGACCTAAGGGAACCGAGAAAATGATGGTACATATGAATAAAGCATATAAAGCCGATTTGGATGCAAGGGATGACTCTGGAAATGGGAACGTTGAAGGAGCAAGTATTGTCGCAAATGATATCAAGGAGGGTATTGTCTATAACAAAAAGGGAATTGAAGTAATAGCCTTCAAGGTTGACCATAAATCAATAGAGCCGGCTTTCGGTTATCGGGTTAATTACAAAGGACATTCAGTCGTTATCTCAGGCGACACCCGATATAATGAAAATCTTATAAAATTCTCCAAAGGTGCTGATGTAGTGATTCATGAGGTTGCAGCGGCAAAACCTGATAATGAATCAGAATCAATCGCCAATATACTTGATCTTCACACTACACCGGAGGAAGCAGGTAAAGTCTTTAGCCAAATACAACCAAAACTTGCTGTGTACTCACATATAGTATTATTGGGAGGATTAACAGAAGAAAAAGCTGATTTGCTCGAAAGAACAAAAAAAACATATGAAGGAACTGTGTTAGTAGGGGAGGATTTACTATCCATTCAAATAGGGGAAGAGGTACAAGTACAACAGCCGGTTAACGAGGCGAACTCGGGAAACTAAAACGGACAGAGCTTCAGCGAGCAAATGAGTTACTCCTATCAATTAATGCCATGAGAGTTTGAAACACGAGCTACCTTACCAAAGCCAAATAAATGCATATTTTTTCTAAAGGGAATCCAAAAAGAAGGATTCCTTTTTTAGTTAGGTAAAGAAGGAAAAACAGAGCTAGGCCGTCCGTCAGAAGAAATCAGTGAAAAAGATGGGAATATTATATGGTTCTTATACGAATAGAGGAAAAAATGGAGGAAAGAAATCAAAATTTGCTTTTGCCTGCATAGACCAAAAGCAAGGCTTTTTTAAAGTCAAATATTAAGGAAGACAAAACGAAAAAAATCCCCGACATGTATATCGTGAATGGCTCCAGGAAGTCTATGATAATGCTTATTTTTTCACTCTCTCTTCACCTTGATTTTATTCATTTTGATGCCAGAACGTTTCATTACCTATGAAATTTAGAACCAAGACTGTTGAACTTCTTGAAGTTGTTGTTGAGCTTCTTCAAGCTGTTGCTGTGCTTGTTGGAATAGTTGTGGATTATCATTCTCTTGGGCAGATTGTATAGCCTGTTTGGCTTGTTGCGCAGCAATGATAGCTTGCTGATATTGTTGTTTTTGTGTCATTTTAAAAGTCTCCTTCATTATTTTTACTAAAGGCTAAACCTTTAACTTTTTTATATTTTGTATTAAAATTTTGATATTATCCATGTATAGGTTGATTCATTTCTCCTTTTGCAGGATAGAAGGCATGAACGGAAAAAATTTGATTTTCTTGAAGTTAATAAACGGATACTCCATAAAAAACAAGATGAAAGGTGAACGTTACAGACATACGTTTTTTCCCTACTTCAAATGAAATCCGTTATAAATCACCACCGGATATTACTTCAGCATGGAAACAATGAAAGAAAATACAACATAGACTAAATAAGCCACGCTGATTTTCCATTAGGTTATACAAACTTGTCGGAACCATAGTTTAGTCGCTCATCGTTTTCACCTTCATCAATTTATTAGACCTGTCACATTAAAAAAACTCCCGAAGCTTTGAGAATACTAAGTCTATCCAACATTTGATCTGATTAACCGTGCTTTCTTTCGGGGCGTTCCATAATTACAGCGCATTGGCTTGATATACGAAGCTTACGAACATAATCAGATATCCAGTTGATAAAGGTTATATCAGCTAATGTATCCTATAACATCGCCTTTGAGTTGCCGATTATTTTAATAGTGGCATAAGGGTAGAACCTTGGATTTGATAAGAATTTGTCATGAAACCTCTTAATAAAGAGAAGGGACTATCCGTAAGGAATGGAATCATAAATGATTCAATTAAAGGGGGCAGGATAGCGTAATAGCTTGCTTGCAGATATAATGTTCAAAGAAGGAATTTAATGCTATGGTCCTTACTCTGATGTTTTCCAGTGATTATGTCGAAATATTCGAAAAAGGGAGCCGAGGTGTATAATGAAGGATCCTAATAAGATTTACTGCAATGCGGTTGAGACAATTTTGGTAGGTTTTGGATGGAAATGGAATCTTGTGATGAGAGAGACGTACCAATGAATTGAAAAAAGTTTGATACCCGCAATTACTCAAAAAAATGTTTAACTCAGCAACTTCGGGAGCTTGAAGAGGAAGGTGTAATCTTAGGTATTACTTACAACCAGGTTCCACCGAAGGTAGAGTATGAACTGACAGACTAAGTCTGGATTTTAAAAGGAGATCCTGCATCTGAGGTGTAGGTGGGCGGATTCACATATAGAGAAAAAGTACGGGGGAGGCTATCGTTCTAACAAACCGGCAGCTCGATAACGTACAAAATATATAAGAAGCCGACCTAATACAAGGCCGGCTTTTGGTTTATGGGATGACTTTGCGTTTGCGAAAGTCTCAGAAGATGTTCATAAACATGGCTTCGGTATCTACGTAATCGTGAAAACCTAAGCGACACGCATAGTTCCATGGCACAACGCTCTGTTGCATCCACGAGAAGTCACGCATCTGTCATCTCCAAGAGGCTATTGTAAGCACCCGGCTTGCAAGGAAACTGCAACGGAATTCCAAAATCCTTCGAAATTGGGGTCTAAGACGCATTAACCAAGGAGAAATTCATCGCACTTCCAAGCAAAAATCCGCAGACTATAGAAGGACGAAACGCCAATTTAGTCCAATCTTCAGCACTTTGAACGGGCCGAGATGTGCACCATATACCTTGTATCCCTGCATCAAACTACATATTTTAGCCCACCACGATGGTTCGATGACCTCTACGGTGTTTCTAGCATGGCAAGGTTAGGCGGAACAAGTTCAGCCATTACATTCTAAGTCTTTCGTGGCACAAGCATCAAGCATATTTTTTACTAGAATATCCCAAAAAAGTACACCCCCTTACTACAAAATCATGGAGGAGTATACAATGAGTCGATTAAATGATTATGAGGTTCTAAATCAACTGAAATACATTGATGGTATAACTATTATTGATAACAAAGGGACAATCTTATTTACAGTCAAATTTAATCCTCGATTTCACTCTGAGGTTCTTGAACGTGAGGAAATATTAGGAGAAAGTTTATTTTCCGTTTTCCCTACGTTGAATGAAAAGACGAGTACGTTGTTAAATGCGATGAAATCAGGGCGTCCGATTTTTAGAGGTAAGCAAGAGATTGTTGATTTTATGGGACGGAAAATTGAAACCACAAATATTTCACTACCAATCAGAGCCCATGGGAAAATTATAGGAGCAATTGAATTTTCGAAAGAAATAAGTAAAGAAAATAAAGAAAATCTTATTCCTAATCATACAATCGATATAAATTCAGAAATGTTTAAAGGTGATAAACGATTACTAGAAAATATTCATCCAGAACGAGCAAAATATACATTGAGAGATATTATAACGAATAACGAACAAATGAAGAATATAAAGCGCTTAACCGAAAAAATTGCAAAAGGGAGCTCACCCGTCTTTATATATGGTGAAACAGGAACAGGAAAAGAATTATTTGCTCAAGCGCTGCATAATGCCAGTAATCGTGTAGAAAAGCCTTTCATAGCGCAAAACTGTGCAGCAATTCCGGAAGCCTTAATTGAAAGTATTTTGTTCGGTACAATTAAAGGGAGTTTTACCGGAGCGGAAAATAATCCAGGCTTATTTGAAATAGCAGAAGGTGGAACGATTTTTCTAGATGAAATTAACTCAATGCCAATTCATCTACAGTCCAAGTTATTAAGAGTACTGCAAGACGGATATATTCGAAGATTAGGAGATAAAAATATTAGAAAAGTTGATGTGCGTGTAATCACCGCATCCAATAAACGCCCTGAAGATTGTGTAAAGGATAAAGATATTAGGCTTGATTTATATTACAGATTATGTGTAATGACTCTCAATATTCCACCATTACGGGACCGGAAAGATGATATAAAGCTATTATTGGTATCTTTTATTTCTAAATATAATGTGTTGCTGCACAAAAATATAAACAATGTATCGAGAGAGGTATATGACTTTCTCTTGAGTTACAACTGGCCGGGAAATGTACGGGAGTTGGAACATATTGTTGAATTTGCAATCAATCAAATGGATGACTGGGAAGATACACTTCAAATGAAAGATATTGAAGAGCGTGTGAAGAATTTCATTCGACATAGTGAAGAAGAGTTTCAGATTGGACCTTTAAAAGAAGCTGTTGCCAGATTAGAAAAGAAAATGATTGATAAGGCAATCCAACAAACAAAAAACAATGTATCACAAGCAGCTAAAATACTCGAAATCCCAAGACAAACTCTGCAAAATAAGATCAGATTGTACGAAATTGTGCCCAAAAGTTAACAAAAGTGAAATAAACTTATGTACATAGTGCCCGAAAAATAACATTCACTGCTCAAATATTAACAATTTAATCATTTTTTATATCTGCAATCGACATATATTAAATAAAAACTCTTGTTTTTTCTGATTTTTCAGCTTAAATCAGCCGAAAATGATGATTTCTTTTGGCATACTTCTTGCTTAAGTATACATATGAAAGAAAAGGGATTTGTGACCTTTCAAAAAATAGGAAGTAATATTTAGTCATAAAGATAGGAAAAGGAGTGAAAGGTTGAGTTAAGAAAAAGGATTATAAAAAATTAGGATTATATTGAATCAAAAAGGTACCTTATAGTGAAAAAATTTTATTGTCACAATGAAAACACAGCAGGTATTGCTGTGAATTTTGAAACTAAGGGGGAAGTAAATTGATATTTGGTGTATTGAAAGATAGTAAAGTCGGGGAGTTCCGAGTAATAGCAACTCCATTAGAGGTCGGAACTATTAAAAGCGATGGTCATACCGTCCTTGTTCAAAAAGATGCGGGACTCCTAGCAGGGTTTAGCAATGAAGAATATGAAGAGCAAGGTGCTGAGATAGTAGACGAATTGAAGGAAATGTATGAAAGGTCTAACCTCTTAGCAAAGGTGAAAGAAATTGAAGAAATTGAGTACAAATTACTTAGAGAAAATCAAATTATCTATACCTGTATCCATCCAGCTGCTAATGAAAAACAAGTCCAAGCCATTCTTGACAGCAAATGTATTGCATTTACGGCAGAGGATTCACATCGATTCGGCTCAGTGAATTGTGAAGCAGCAGGTAAACAAGGAGCTCTAATGGGCTTACACTCGATGCTAACGATAAATGGAGGCAAAGGGAAATTTGTAAGCGGATTAGCAGGGGCACCCAGCATTAAAGTCCTCATCCTCGGGGGAGGTCTAGTCGGAAAATCAGCATTACAAGTTCTACATTCATTAGGAGCTTGGTGTACTGTAATGGATATAGACTTCGGTACATTAAGGGAAATTGGAAAGATTTATAACGAAAAAGTAAACACTCAAATATCAACTAAACAAAATATCCAAAAAATACTTCCGGAAATTGATATAGTGATTAATAGCGTGAAATGGCCAAAAGGAAATAAGGATTATTTAATAGATAGAGATATGCTCAACTTAATGGAAAAAGGATCTGTAATAGTAGATATTAGCAATGATGCTGAAGGGGCGATCGAGTCCTTCCGTGAAACCACTCATGATAATCCTACTTATATTGAAAACGGCGTCGTTCACTATTGTGTGGGCAATATTCCAGGTGCTATAGCAAATTCCACATCCGTAGCATATGCTGCATCTGTATTAGGCCACCTTAGATCTATTCTAAATTCAGGTGTTAAAGAAGCCTGCATAAAAGATGGTTTTTTAAGACGGAGTCTGACGGCGTATAAAGGCTATCTCACTCATGAAGAAACTAGTGCTATTCAAAACAGACCATGGATAAAACCGGAAGATATCCTTGATATTACACAAGTGAAATTGGACATTGCACCACCCGCTACAGTTACAAGGTCAGATTACTTTTTAAAAATCTAATCAGAAAAGGTGGATTCAGCTATGACGTTATATACGCTGTTGGTAGACTTCACTCTCGCAAGTATACTTATATTAATAAGTATGTTTATGCGGTCAAAAATCAAGTTATTGCAAAAGAATTTCATTCCCGCAAGTTTAATGGCAGGATTTTTAGGTTTAGCGTTAGGTCCTGGATTCCTGAATATCCTACCTTTTTCAGCGGACATAGGTTCGTATGCAGGAGTCATCATAATTTTTGTGTTTGCTTCGGTAGGGATAAATGGATTTTCATTTACCCCGGGGAATATGAAAAAAGACCTCAAAAGAATGGGGGCATATGCTTCATACAAAATATTGATAATTGGCGTCCTCATTTTTATTCCAATTACATTTTCAATATTGGTTATTTCTAAATGGGTTCCTGAGATTAATTATGGTTTTGGATTAATTTTGGCAACTGGATTTTATGGGGGGCATGGAACAGCAGCTGCGGTAGGATCAACCTTTGAAAATTTAGGTTTTGCCGCAGCAACAGATTTAGGTATGACATCAGCCACCATTGGTATATTAGCAGGTATTTTCGGTGGACTAATATTTATAAAAATGGCCACAAAAAAAGGATATACACAATATGTTAAAGACTTCTCCGAAATATCAGAGGACATGAGGACAGGTTTAGTGAAGCCTGATAATCGAGTATCCATAGGGACGGAGACGATTTCACCGATAGCACTTGATCCATTGGCATTTCATGTTGGGCTTTTACTAATTCCATCCGGTTTAGGTTACTTGCTTAATACATATATTGCAGATACCTGGGGCCTAGACTTTCCAACATTTACAATAGCATTCATCGTTGCATTGTTAATGTATGCATTCATGGGCAAGGGGAAAAAGGGTGTCTATAAATATGTGGACGAAAATGTGGTAAATAGGTTAGGTAGCTCAGCAACGGATTACCTTGTATTTTTTGGAGTAGCCTCAATAAAACTACCTGTCGTTCTTGAGTATGCACTTCCACTTGGATTATTAATGCTTTCAGGAATCATAATTGTCATTTTAATGTTATGGGCAGTCGGTCCACTCATGAACTATGAAAGTTGGTTTGAGCGTTCAATATTTGTTTACGGTTATGCAACAGGTGTCTTTGCGATAGGGCTGACCCTATTAAGAGTAGTTGATCCAAATAATAAATCTAAGACACTCACAGATACAGCTATCGTTGGACCGCTTAATACGCCTATAGAATTATTTGCATGGTCAGCTGGACCGGCAATGCTATTAGGCGGACAACACTGGTCATTTGTTGGGATTTACGCGGCTATTTCTATTGTCTGCGTTTTAATCTCCATTAAGTTAAAATGGTGGTATTGGAAAATTCCTTTAGAGGATAAGCCGGATGCATCTGCACTTAATCGCGATGGATGACGAAGGTGGTATCCACGCCATTGGAAACAACACTTATAGTTTCATAAAATAAAAATCAGCCATTTAGATGAATGGTTGATTTTTTTCTGAATGTTTATTCCCATTACAAAAGTCATGCCAAGATTATTAGAGCTCGGGATGGGATAGTTTGGTAGGCATAATTAGAGTTGGTCGGTGTCTAAATCAGAGGAGTTAATGCTGTCGCTCCTGTGATGGTTAATACTCCGATGATGGTAAGATACCTGCTTGGAAAAAAGAGGACTATATAAATCACATCTCATAAAAACACCTGTCCGGCCTGAAGATGTGACTGGATACGGTTGTCTACTTAAAATCAGATAGAGCCAAACATTTTACAGGCGTAACATTAGATAATTAATAATAGAGGATATCTAAGATAATAAGATTAATTATTAATTGGGTACACCAGCTATAACCCAGAATAGGGCGCTTGAATTTAATAAAAGGAAAGCACATATTATACGTGACTAATATGTGCTCTTCTTTTTAGGAATTTATAATGTTTTAGGTCTTGAAATAAGGTTTATTCAATAAGGAAGTATAAATTAAAGATACCCATTTAATACTGTGCCAAAAAGATCGAATTCAGGATCTTTTGACTGGGTTTTTGGAGGGGCTTCGGATCGCCCTATTGAAGAGTTGATACCACCTTCAACTGACTCTTCAAGGGTTTCATCATTCTCTTTATGCAATGGGTTTTCAATCATCCCAAAATCAACTCCTTTTTATAAGATAAACGAATGGTTAGTTATTAATTCCCTAAATACTTTTATTTTATGCAAAAAAATATGGCGATGACTGGAATTCATTGAAATGAACGGAGAAAAACGTGTAAGCAATCGTGATGATTTTTATGACTGGATGCATAATGATTATTTTATGCCCATAAAAAAAAATGGTACCGATTCATTGATCAGTTGAGGGATTTAACAGGATTAACTAGCGACCCACGAATTAATTTTTGGACTTTGGCCTTCTTAGTAGCAAAAGGATTGAAAAAGTTCATTCCACATGTGGTTACAGGAAGCTCTAATGATCGGACCAGTTCTCATTGAAAGGTTAAAGTGGAGTGAGAATCCTTTCCTTTTTATCAAAGTAAGCCCACTCAGAAAAGCCGATCTCCTTTAGTCTTTTTTTAACTAGTTCAAATTCATCGCCAATACGTTCCGGTGTATGCGAATCCGATCCAAAGGTTACCTTCACATCATAGAAAAGAGCTCGTTCTAAAATGTCATCTGCTGGATACCACCCACCACAATCTTTCGTTTTACCAGAGGTATTAATCTCAATGGCGATATCTTCTGAACTAATGATTTTTAGCGTTTTTTCAATACTGTCTGTCTCAATGGAAGAAAAGGCTGGATAAAAACCTTTCATTGCATCAATATGGCCTAAGATTTGGAACACTCCGCTTTTAGCCGATTTCTGTATTAATTCATAATATTCATCCTTTACTTTTGACTGTTCTTTAGAGGTTAAGCCATTCCAACGACCTCTTTTAAAAATGCTAATATCCTGAACATAATGAACAGATCCAATTATGTAGTCAAAAGGGTGTAAAAGATATTGATCGCGGTAGACTTCAATGTGATCAGGGAAGAAATCACTTTCCATTCCTAATAACACGTGAATTTTGCCTGCATATTTCTCTTTTAAGCGAAGTACTTCCTCAATATAAGGAACTAATTCACTTTTTGCCATTGCAGTAGTTGGGTAGAGATGGTCGTCCTCACTATAAAAGTATGGAGAATGGTCAGAAATCCCAATATAATGCAAGCCGTATTCGATGGCTTGCTTTACATAATCCTCAATTGTGCCGATAGCATGTCCACAGCGTTCATGGTGAGTGTGGAGATCAAATTTTATTGAATTCGTCATTTACTTAGTCCTCCTAAAGTGAACCAGATTGTCTTATTTTATCATATCCAAAATTCATATCCTTTCTCACAAAATGAAAGAAGATTTATACCTTACTACCCTCGAAAACGAATTTCTATCTTACGGATTTAATTTTATACCCATCAATTAAAGATATTTTAGTTCGAGTAATTGTATAAAGGTTGAATTCCCAAGACAAACTAGAATGTCCAAATATGTAAAAAGAAAGGGAAGATACTGAATGACAAAGGTATTGTATATCACGGCTCATCCTCATGATGACAAACAATCTTACAGTATGGCTGTTGGAAAAGCATTTATTGACACATATAAAGAAGTAAATCCTAGCCATGAAATTGTGAATATTGACCTTTATAAAGAAAATATTCCTGAAATTGATGTGGATGTTTTCAGTGGTTGGGGGAAACTTCAAGCTGGAAAGGGTTTTGAAGAACTCTCGTCGGAGGAGAAAGCGAAAGTTAGTCGGCTCTCAGAATTATGTGAGCAATTTATAGCCGCCGATAAATATATATTTGTATCGCCTTTATGGAATTTTTCATTCCCGCCAGTTTTGAAAGCTTATATTGATTCCGTAGCTGTTGCAGGTAAATCATTTAAATACACCGAACAAGGCCCCGTTGGTCTTTTAACTGATAAAAAAGCCTTGCATATTCAAGCTCGCGGTGGTATTTATTCAGAAGGACCGGCAGCTGAAATGGAAATGGGTCACCGATATCTAAATATCATTATGCAATTCTTCGGAGTGCCTTCCTTTGAAGGTTTATTCATTGAAGGACATGCAGCAATGCCTGATAAAGCACAAGAAATTAAAGAAAATGCTATAGCACGTTCAAAAGATTTAGCTTCTACTTTTTAAATCAAGGAGCCAACAATTTTTGTTGGCTCAGACTGTAGACAAACTCGATGAAAATCGAGTTTGTCTATTTTTATGGCTTGTACAATTGGACGTTGATTGGAACGTAGGGCACTCGCTTTCCGCGGGCGGTCGGCCCTCGGCTTTCGCCTGCGGGGTCTCCCCTAGACGCGCTTTTCTAAGCAGGAGTCTCGTACACCCGCTCCAATTAACTTTGTCTTGCCTTTTAGATAGAACACTTTTGCAAGGAGTCATTTTTGTTTTAAAATAGAAGTATTAAAACTTGAGGTGATGAGGATGCTGATCTCGCTGAATAGAATCATGTTTAGAAGTTGGCTCTTTTTTTGTCAAAATAAAAAATAATTATATGTCTGAATTCTTCTTCACCAATCATAGCGCATTAAGAATTCGTATTTTATCCGCAAGTTAAAATCTGGACCGCCCTAACGTCATTCGAACATGAAATTATATTAATCATTGTATAAAAAGTCAGAAAAATATAAAATGTACTTAAATCGGAGGGCTTCTTCTTATGTCATGAGTAAGGTTTTCAAATTGTTCCACTATCATTTAAATATTTATTTCTTAAGAGAAAAGAGTGGTTTTTATGAAGAAAGACATTAAAAATATCTATTGTGTAGGTCGAAACTACGCCTTGCATGCAAAGGAATTGAATAATGAAATACCAACTTCCCCTTTTTTATTTTCAAAACCGACTCATTCGCTCGTGGAAGCACACGGTCAGTCAATTACGTTGCCGAGTAATCAGGGTTCCGTTCACTTTGAAACTGAACTTGTCATACATATCGCAAAACAGTTCGAACCAGGAATGAAAGTAGATGAAATAGTAGACTCCATGGCCATTGGGTTGGATCTGACACTTAGAGATGTTCAATCACAGTTAAAACAAAAACAGCATCCTTGGCTTTTGGCTAAAGGATTCAAAAATTCGGCAGTTGTTAGTGATTTTATTCCGTTTCCAGGTGTTGAAGCATGTGAACAATTAGATTTTTCCCTTTTTAAAAATGGAGAGCGTGTACAGGTCGGGAATATTAAAGACTTACTTTTTGATTTGCAAACCATTATAGAATTTACAGCAGAGCATTTTGGGCTTGGAAAAGGAGATATAATTTATACCGGTACTCCAAGTGGCGTCGGTCCTCTTTCAGATCAAGACCAGCTTTCACTTAACTGGGGTGGAAATGAAATAGGGTCCTGTTCTGTTACGATGGGTTAAAGAAAAAAGCAGTCATTTTGACTGCTTTTTTTATGGATTAGCTCAATTTTAGACAAAAAGAAGAAACTCGTCTAAAATAACCATATAACATACATGGCACGCACTTTTTTAAAATAAGTTCAACCATTACATTATGGCTTTGGTAAAATTATTTTTTATGAAGTATCTTAGAACAATTTATATGCCTTATGATAATCAATTAAAGTGCCAAATTTTAATTATATAGGATGGAACAGGGTGGAATGTGCATGAAAAACAACCAAGAAAAGAAGTATTTAGATAATTGGCTCTCGATTACAAATATTCAAATGGGCATTACGAATGAGCTGGAAAGTGCTTTGCAAAAAAATCATAACCTTTCATTAAAAGAGTTTTACGTTCTTTACTTTTTATCCAAAACAAGCGAAAAACAATTGAGGCTACAACAATTACAAGAGATGGTAGGATTAAGTCAAAGTGCTATATCCAGGCTGGTAGTCAGGCTTGAAGCAAAAAGCTGCGGCGTATTACAAAGGCAAATATGCGAAGATGATCGAAGAGGTATTTACACACGGTTAACTACATTAGGTGAAGAAAAACTACAAATATCCTTAAATACTGTTCATGAAATTCTGCACTCTGCTTTTTCAAAAGGAAACCTTCAAGAGGAATTGCAATCATTAATCGAGAAATTATAATATGGTCCTAATATCCCTTAATAACGTGAAGTCGGTTATTTCTATATATTTTAGATAGGAATATACCTTTAGCCCAGTAAGGTAATAATGAACGGATCTGTTGTGAAAGAGAGACGTGTTTATCCGGATTTGAATGTAAGCGCATGCATTTAAGAGGGATGGAATAGATTTGTTTTACCAGCGAGGATAAATTAGTTTAATGGCTAATAATGTTCCGGGAAATGGATATATCATAATAAAGACGAACTGTTATTTTTAAAGTATTTTCTAAACAAAAAAAATGCCAGGACGGAGGATTGTTAGCTCCTGGCATTTTTTTTAGAGAGAAAATTGAACTCTCTCTTTCTTTACTTTGACGTTTTGTTGCTGGATTTCCCCCTATATAAATATAATTAATAATAAAAGAGAAGGAATCAATCCTTCTCTTTTAAATTTAATAATCCATCAACAGCATTATAAAAGACGACGAACTCCATTATCAAATGAAGATCACATACTGCGGCAAATTATTTGAAACTATTTTCATTTTTTGACGTAATACTATCAGGGATAATTTAGAAATCTCATAAAAAACAAATGGATTTCCTGTTCTTTCTAATTACGCCCCATTATACATATAAATTCTAATATAGGTTTGACGAAGGGAAGAGGACGTATGTTTAAAAAAATCTTAGCCAGCTTAGGAAAAGGAGCTGCAACTGTAGATTTACAATGTGACAATCATAATTATCAAGCTGGAGAAAGCATTCAAGGGCAGATAGTCATTCAAGGCGGTGAGGTGGAACAGAAAATCAATCAAGTGACTGTCCGGCTGATGATGAATGTGGTATTAAACCAAGGAAGCGTTACTAAGGAAGTTGCCCATATACCATTAATTAATCGAGATTGTATTCAGCCCAAAGAACGTAAGGTCATTCCTTTTCATTACGTCCTACCTGCGAATATTCCTATTTCAAGGGGAACTGTCTCATACTATCTGGATACACATCTTGATATTGAGGGCGGGGTCGACCGCAAAGATGTAGACCGGCTAGTCATCCAATCCCAGGAATCCATCACATCCATTTTTAATGCAATGGCTCAATTAGGATTTCGCGAGACAGCTGACTCAGGTAAACTCGATCAATATGGACAGGAATTTGCTTTCTTTCCCACTCAACAATTCATGGGACAAGTAAATGAAGTGGAAATGCGGTTTGCCAATGAAGAATCAGGTATCCGGGTCTGGATGGAGGTTGACTGTAAAAGCGGCTACAAGGAAATTGAAGCGAAACGAGAGTTTCTTTTAAATCGAGAAGTTCTTGAGCAAGAAGACGATCTTCATAAGCTACTTGAAAAGTATATATCGGAAGCTATAGAACAGCCTCATGCTTTTACACGGACGTTCTCTTATTCCGCAAACCATCCTCATGGTCGCTCTTACCAAATGGGAAACGCTATACCTGGAATGGTTGGTGGATTAGCAGTGGGTGTTTTAGGGACTATGTTATTCACTGAGATGATGGAAGGTTTTGATATGGAGGAGATGTTTGAAGAAGCAACAGAGGAATTTGATGGGGGATTTGATTCATTTTTTGATAATGGGGATGGGGAATCCTAAAAATAATTAGGGTATGTTATAAAATAAAAAAAGGCGCACTAATTAGTTCTTGAGTAAGAATTAGTAAACAAGCGTTACTTACTTTGATCAGTAAGTAACGCTTGTTTTATTGTTGTTTTTATAAGCCAGGAAGAGAACATTTAATAGTGCACTTGCTTCCTATTGCGCTCCGATTTCCCCTTAATCCTCCTATATTTGGAAAAGTTTTATCCATCAGACTAAAATCTCCGTTCTCCTTTCCCGGAACAGTTCACTAAAAACGAAGTCATATCTAGCCGATTGTGATAAAGGATTAGGTGAAGATCATGAAGGAAAATGAAGAAGTGATGGAGAAAAAATATGAATGTTCAACTATGATAACCACAAAGTTAATGGAATTGACATTCTTTCATCTTCTGAAAATAGCCCTTCGTTTTTTGGTTTGGCGTGAAAAAAATGAATAAACAATCATATAAGGCTAATTCTATAGACAAGAATGTTAAAAAGGAGATTACATCGTGAAGCCATATGAAATAAAAAATATGATTATTGATGACGAGTTTAATGGTGAAGAATCGGTTACAGCTGACTTTACTCACAATGATAAAGATTATAGCATTACTTTAAAAAAAGAAGATCTTGAAATAATTAATGCATGGGTTTTTGAGGATGGTTCATCACTTCCTGCAAACTTATCAGGTACTATCATTGAATCATTAAGAGAAGATATTAAAAAGAGAATCTAGTCATTGGCACTAAATCTTTTTTTGTCATTTTCTTAATCGAAGAAAAATGTAGCCTTGTTTATAGGATGATAAAAGATAATGAAAAATTATTGCTTGTGGTGCAATACCAACAAGAGTATTAATATGTTTTACTTCAGAAGACTTGTGGACAAGGAATTCTAACTGTTTTGTTTACTAAATTAGTTAGTATAGCTAAAAGGTATTTCAAAAAATAGGGCTTTCTGAATAAGAAAAAAAACCTTAATCGAAGAAAAAGACCCAATGCGGCGCTAACTAAAGGTACTATTGAGGACTTTAATAAAAATACGAGTGAAAGTTAATTCACTCGTACTTTTTTAAAACGATAGCTGCATTATGACCTCCAAAACCAAATGAATTGGATAGACCAGTATTTATTTTCACTTTCCGAGCAACACCTGGTACATAATCCAAATCACATAATGAATCAGGCTTTTCTAAGTTGATGGTTGGAGGAATAATTCCTTCCTTTAAACTTTTTGCCAAAGCAATTGCTTCCACGCCTCCAGCTGCTCCTAACATATGACCTAGCATAGATTTATTAGCTGTTATTGGGATTTGATAAGCTTTTGATTCAAATAGCTTTTTAATCGCTAGTGTCTCAGATAGATCTCCCACTTCTGTACTTGTTGCATGTGCGCTAATAACATCAATCTCTTCTGGAGAAATATTTGCGTTTTTCAAAGCCATTTTCATTGCAAGGTAGGCTCCTTTTCCTTCTGGGTGTGTAGCTACCATATGATAGGCATCAGAACTTGCACCATACCCTATGACTTCAGCATAAATCTTTGCATCTCTGCGTAAAGCGTGAGATAAAGATTCCAAGATTAAAATTCCTGCTCCTTCTGACATGACAAATCCATCTCGATTTACATCAAAAGGACGGCTAGCTTTAGCTGGATTATCGTTTCTCGTTGATAATGCTGTAGCATTACCAAAACTAGCTAGTGATAAATCTGTAATAGCTGCCTCTGCTCCTCCAGCAAAAACGGCATCAGCTTCTCCAAAGCGAATAAGCCTGAATGCTTCACCAATAGCGGTATTTCCGATTGCACAAGCAGAAACAGGTGACATAGTAGGTCCCATTGCGTTCCATTTGATACTAATTTGGGCTGCGGCTGCATTAGAAATCATGGCTGGTACCAGGGTTGGACTGACTCTTCTTGGACCTTTCTCTCGAAGAGTATCCACATTTTCAATCAATGTTTCAATTCCTCCTATCCCCGAACCAACATATACGCCAAGTCTTTCTAGATTGATATCATCAATATCTAATTTAGAATCAGTCCAAGCTTGTTCAGCAGCAGCCAAAGCAAATTGGGAAAAGCGATCAAGACGTCGGGCTTCATTTTTTCCTAAAGTATCATCTGCATTAAAATCACGAATAATTCCAGCAATTTTTGCTTTATGGTTGCTCACATCAAATGTATCAATAGAGGAAATGCCTGACTTACCTTCAGTCAGATTTCTCCAAAATTTTTCTACGTTGTTTCCAATAGGAGAGACTACTCCCATTCCGGTAATAACGACTCTTTCCATTTTTCATCACCCCAAATGAATAGTATACTCGTATTATACTTCAGGGTTATCCTATTACAAGTGAGCATTTATCCTGGTATAATAACTACCCGGTTAAATGGTTATGATGGAGGGTTTAGAAATGAATGATAAAACCAGACTCGAAGCTTTGTCTACATTTTTGAAAACGAAGCGATCCCAAATTAAGCCTGAATCTATAGGTATACCTGCTGGTACCCGGAGAAGAACACCTGGCTTACGAAGAGAAGAAGTTGCACATTTGGCGGGAGTTAGTACTACTTGGTATACGTGGCTAGAGCAAGGTCGGGATATAAAGGTCTCTACAAGCGTATTGGATTGCATATCTACAGCTCTGCAATTAAATAATGATGAACGAGAGTATCTATATGATTTAGCTTTAGAAGCGAAATCATCCATTATTCATCGAAAGAAGGATCAGCCAAAACTTAGTCCTTCTTTGGAAAGAATTTTAGCGGAGTTAACGTATTGCCCTACTATCATTACAGATCGACATTGTCATATTGTAGGCTGGAACAATGCTGCCGCTCATGTATTTCTAGATTTTGAACAACTTCCTGATGACCAAAGAAATTTGATCCATCTATTATTTACAAGAAAAGAATTAAAATCATTAGCTGTGAATTGGGAGCATTTTGTTAAAGGATTTCTTTCCATTTTTCGTGCCTATTATGGTCACTACTTAGGTGATGAATGGTACAACCTATTTATTAAAGAAATGAGTGATTCTCATCCGGAATTTCAATCTTTATGGCAAGAAAGTCAAGTGAGTAAAGCTCCAGAAATGATGATTGAATTTAGACATGCCAAAGCCGGTAAGATGCTGTTTAATTTAACTTCTCTCCAAGTCCAGGGGGACATGGACCTAAGATGCAGTATCTATACACCAGTAGAGGGAACAGCTACGGAAGATAAATTAAAAACGATTTATGAAAAAAATCTCCATTGAAAGTTAATAAACCAGCATATCTACAGTCTATGAAATAATACTCGCAAAATACTTCAACTAAAGTGCTTTACTTCAATAAGGCAGGTTGCTGAGGCAGCCTTTTTCATATGGCACGAACGGGACAGTTTAGTTTAGGTATATTTCTTCACCAAATTATAGAAAAATCCGGTTATCCTAGTTAGGCAAAGGAAAACCGGATTTTTTCTTTAATTGGTTCTAAAGCAATAACAATTGCAAAAGATGGTTTCATCGAACCAGCTTTAACACCAAATAATTTGCACATGAAGTATTGCTACCAATCGATTCGTTTTCCATCTTTGAAGAATCCCCCGTTAGGTCCTTCAGCTCCAGTAGTAGCTAACCAAAGGATAGATTCAGCAGCTTGCTCAGGAGTTCTTGGAGCAGATGGTCCCCCCATATCTGTACTTACCCATCCCGGGTCGACCGCATTTATTTTGATATCAGATTTGATTTCTACAGCTATTAATTGTGTCAATCCATTCAGGGCAAATTTGGACATTTTATAAGCCCCTACTCCTGGATATGACATTTCGCTCATTGCCCCATATTCTGAGGAAACATTGATGATTCTCCCATAGCCTTGTTTTTCCATGAGGGGAATAAAGGAACGGATCATATGGTAAACTCCAAAGAAATTGGTTTCCATTGTATTCTCTAAAATTGATGGATCCATATTCAATAATTGTTTATTCTCATCCAGATACACGCCAGCATTATTAATCAATACGTCTAATCTGCCATACTTCTCATTTATTGCTACCGCAGCTTGACGGATGCTTTCTTGATTATTGACATCTATCGACACAAACGAAACGTCCAGATTTGACTCCCTAAATTGTTGTATCGCTTTATGACCCATCTCCGGATTCCGACTTGACAAAATAACCTTAAAACCTATCAAAGCTAATTGTTTGACTAATTCATATCCAATTCCTCTATTTCCGCCTGTGACAAGTGCAACTTTCGCATCCTTTGACATGTTAATTCCTCCATTTTTTGGATAATAATTTTGATCAGAGGAGATTTCTCCAGTTAAAGTCTGTAAACATCCCGAGAAGAAATTGAAAGGCTGTCAAGATCTTCTCGACAGCCTAAATTTCAGAAAATGAATAGCTCTTAGTTTTATCTTCCTTTTATTATTACCAAGGTTGACTTGTTGGTCCAATTGTAAACTCATTAATGTTCGTATCTTCTGGCTGATCAATAGCGAATGCCACAATATTGGCAACTCTATCAGGTGCAATACCATATTGTTCGTACAGCGCAGTCATACCTTCTGAAATATTCTTATCAGTAATCGTATCCAGCAATTCCGTGTTGATCGCTGCTGGATAAATAGTTGCTGTGCGGATATTAGTACCTTCTTGGGCAGATTCCATACGCAAAACTTCCATTAAATCACGAACAGCCCACTTTGTTGCTCCATAAACAGCACCGCCTGGGTATGCTTTAAGCCCAGCTACTGATGACGTTGTGATGACATGTCCAGACTTTTGCGAAGTAAATGTTGGCAATACTGCTGCGATACCATTCAATACACCTTTAATATTAACGTCAACCATGCTATTCCACTCGTCGGTTTTTAATTCGGAAAGTGGTGAATTAGGCATTAGTCCAGCGTTCAAGAAGATTACATCAACACCGCCAAAAGTGTCTTTAGCTAGTTGAACAAGCTGCTGACTATCATCTGGGTTAACGACATCTGTGACGCGATAAGCCACTTGACCACCGTTCGATCTAATTTCTTCTGCTAATTTTGCTAAACGCTCTTCACGTCTTGCGCCAAGTACAACTTTTGCACCTTTTTCAGCTAACAGCTTAGCTGTTGCTTCCCCAATACCCGAACTTGCGCCTGTAATTACAACCACTTTGTTTTCAATTGTCATTTCGTTTCATCCTTTCATGTAAAATAAAACTACAATTGATGTTTTCTCGACATCTGTCTATAATTTAAAATATAAATTTAAACAAAACAAGGCATATAAATCGTTAATTTAATCAGTTTTGTTGTTTAAACAACAAATCAATAAAAATTGTTGACTATCTCAAGGAAAGTATGGTGTTAATATGGCAAAAGTGGATAGAAGAATTGTAAGAACTCAAGAAGCAATTAAGAAAGCATTTCTTGAATTGATGTCTGAAAAAAATTTTGATAGCATGACCATTCAGGATATTTCTGATAGGGCAAATATTAACCGTGCAACTGTTTATCTCCATTACTTGGATAAATTTGATCTGTTGGATAAAATCATAGAAGAACATATCAATAACATGGTTAACCTTTGTGAATCGGAAGCTGAAATGGATTGGATTGAATCGACTGTACACTGCATGGAATATCTTGAACGTAATTATTTATTTTTTTCGACGATGTTGGCAAGTGAGGGAGCTCCGTACTTTCGCAGCCGGTTTGTTCAGCATAATATCGAAGAGTTCAAAAAAGACGTGGATATAACAAAAGGAAAAAATTTTGGTCAAAGTGAAGATGTAGTTGTCGAATTTGTGGCAAATGCTTATGTAGGTGTAGTGGAATGGTGGTTAAAAAATGGCATGCCTTATCCACCGGAGGAAATGGCAGAGAAGGTAGGGGACTTATTAGAGAGGATTTTATAGAAAATGTTAAGAATTACAAATGATATTTGACTATTATGGAAATTATTGATAATATTTACGCATAAAAGAATCAATCGGCAATGGCGCCTGTTTCAATAGCTAATAACGAGCTATTGGGCAGGCGTCTTTTGCATTTTTCAGGGGGGATAATATGAATAATAGAACCAAATTAAAGGCTCTATTTGGCATGATCATTATTTGCTTGTTTTTGTCTGCTTCCTTAGGAGCGGCTGCAAGCGGAAATGCAGTTTCGAATGAGCAAAAAAGGGAGCCCCACTGTATTCAAGTGTTGGATAAAGGAAAATGGGCTCCTGACACCTATAAGTCTATTCAAAACCTAATTGATAAGCATGGTGCTGGAAGTACAGCATACGATCCAAATCGAAAACCTTATGTTGTTTTTGATTGGGATCATACGAGCATCATGAATGATACGGAGGAGGCCCTCTTTCTTTATCAAATTGATCACTTGGCATATAACATGCAACCGGAAGAGTTTTATGAAGTGATCAAAAAGAATGTGCCGAATGGACCCTTTTCACACGAGTTTAAAAACCTTCAGGGAGATGCAGTCACTCTCAAGCAAATCGCCGAGGATCTGAAACGCGATTACGAATTTCTTTATTCCAACTATAATGGGATGAATGGAAAAGAGCGGTTAGAAACGCTACATTCAACTGATCGATTTAAAGATTTTAAAGCGAAAATGTACTTTCTGTATGAAGCCATTGGGGAAACATACGGTGTTGAAATCGGATATCCATGGGTGCTTTATTTATTTGCGAACATGTCGACCGAAGAAGTTCAGCAGCTTGCAGAGGCTTCAAATGATTATAACTTAGGGGCGGAAATGTCATCGGTGACGCTTATAAGTCCTGGGTCCATGTTAGGAAAAGCCGGTACAGTTGAAGTTACCTATACAACAGGACTGCGTCTGGCCTCGGAAATCGCAAACTTAATGCATACTTTTATGGAGAATGGGATTGACGTTTATGTTATTTCGGCTTCGATGGAAGAGGTGGTGGAGGTATTTTCGTCAAATCCAAAATACGGCTACAACCTTCCAAAGGAAAATGTCTTTGGGATGAGATTAAAAAAGAAGGAAGGAATTACTCAAGCAGAATATGAAGACAATTGGCCGATCACTGCTCGAGAAGGTAAGGTGGAAGTGATCGAACACGCCATCTCCAAAACGAGGGGCGGATACGGTCCGATATTCGTAGCTGGAGACAGCAGTACAGATTATGAAATGCTGACAATTAAGAGTTTGAAACTAGGTTTAATTATCAACCGCCTCAAAACAGGTGATATCGGCAAGCTTTCGAAAACAGCTGCAGAACGTATGGGCAAAAACAACCCGAAATATGTTCTCCAAGGAAGAAATGAGAATACAGGCTTATGGATACAGACTGAATACACGATCAAGCTTGGGTCAAATGAAGAAAAATTGTTGGCGAATTAAAAAGATTCGTCCCAGTAGATTCAGTCAAACTGGGAGTATAAAATAAAGATTGATGATGATATCTTAGACTCGCTTTTATACATTCAAGTTTCCGAAACATATCCAAAATCAGTGTAAATCATGCACCCTATTTCCATTAAGCCATATTAAATGAAGATAAATCTTCTACTCTCATTTCGTAAACATAAAGTATTTTTGGTTTTACATCTTGAAGAATTTAATCAAATTCAGTAGCAAACAAGCGTATTTATATAAATTCTAAATCTCCTCCTAATCTAGTGAATTGCCGGTTACCCTATTTTTTCCTTATAGTATCACAGCTTCGATCTACGTCCCAACCAGCCTAATCATGTTTCTACAAGCAGGGGCAAACTGTTTATTGACGGGGTTTATCCCACGAGCAGGTACGTTTTGCCCCGGCTACCGTTATAATAAAACCAAAAAAAATGGTCAACCAAAAATATTTTCTGGCTGACCTTATACGAACGGGTGCGTTAGCTGATTAAGGAAAAATTAAAAATGTAAACGGGATTAATAATTTATTCTTATAACTTTATAGTAATTCAGTATTTTACTGAATCGCGAATAGGTGATACAGTTTTTTTATATTTACAAATATTTTTAAAAGGAGGTTATCTATGGAATATACAGAAACGGTTTTTAAAAGCTATTTCTTCTTTCTCTTTCAATAGTCAAATGAGATAGGAATGATCTATTTATTGACATATTGTGTGATGAGGCTATTAATCTTTCGTTCAGGGAGGACAACCTATGAAAAGGTTTTTTGCTTTTCAAGTTTTAATTGCATTGTTTATTGGAGCACTTATCGGACATTTTTTTCCTGAACTTGGCCAATCCTTAGAACCAATTGGCGACGCTTTTATTCATCTTATTAAAATGATTGTTGTGCCTATTGTTTTCACTACCATTGTCATTGGGTCATCGGGCGACGGAAACATGAAAAAAATGGGTTCATTAGGACTTAAAACAATTATTTGGTTTGAATTTATAACCACTCTGATTCTAGGTATAGGTCTTCTACTTGTTAACATTTTAAAGCCTGGTGCTGGGCTTAATTTGTCCCATCTTGCTCAGAAGGATATCACACAATTAAATGAAAGCGTTACCAAAGTTGTCGATTTTAAAACGATGCTTGTTAACATCATTCCAAGCAACATTGTTGATGCGATGGCAAAAAGTGATTTATTAGCTGTTATATTCTTCGCTATTTTATTTGGTGCAGCTGCTGGAGCAATTGGCAAAAAGTCAGAGCCAGCAATGAAGTTTATGGAATCAGTTGCAAATATCATGTTTAAACTGACACAAATGGTCATGGTAACCGCTCCGATTGGTGTACTCTCTCTCATGGCAGCCTCTGTAGGTCAGTATGGTATTGCCCTTTTAATCCCTATGGCAAAGTTGATTGGGGTTGTGTATCTTGGGCTTGCTATTGTTATTTTCGTTCTGTTTCCAATAATTGCTTGGTTCTTGAAGATTTCTTACTTTAAAGTGTTTCGAATGGTATGGGATTTGTTCCTTATCGCTTTTTCTACAACAAGTACAGAAACCATTCTGCCTCAGTTAATGGATCGAATGGAAGCATACGGTTGTTCGAAACGTGTTGTTTCATTCGTTATTCCTTCTGGGCTATCACTGAATTGTGATGGTTCGACATTGTACCTTTCTGTTTGCTCTATTTTCCTAGCACAGGCATATGGCATCCCGATGGATTTTGGCCAACAGTTGATTGTAATGGGGGTTCTTGTTGCAACCTCAAAAGGAATTGCTGCTGTTCCATCCGGTTCGCTAGTTGTCCTTTTAGCTACCGCCTCAGCAGTAGGGCTTCCGGCAGAAGGCGTCGCAATTATAGCAGGCATTGACCGTGTGCTGGATATGGCACGTACAGCTTGTAATACTCCTGGACATGTCCTCGCTTGTATTGTGGTTTCGAAGTGGGAAAAAGAGTTCCGTCAGGAAGAATGGAAAGCTCAAACCGAACAGTCAAGCATTCGGCAGGTACCACCAACATTTTGATGATTCGTTAAGCAGTATCATTACATCAGAATTATTGGGAAAAGCAATGATACAAGTAGCAAAGACTGGATATTCTCGGCCCATTGTGGAAAGTCATGAGTTAAAACTAATGATGGGGTCTGACACATATTATGATTAGTCATCTTGAAGACTTTTTTTGAATTGTATGGCTGTTGGGTGGGTGAAGAAAATGGAAAGCGAGAAGGTGAGATACCTTTGAGAATCAATGGCTTTGACATTGATCAGGAAAAACGTTTGTGAAAGTTGAGAAATAAGAGTTTTCCTTCACTAACACTCCGTTAGTTTAAATCGGAGCTGCCTTTAAGGCAGCTTTTTCTTGTGTGCCAGGCATGGCAACTATCTAGGTGGTGAAAGTCCGCTGTGGGGGTACACATCGACCACCCACTAAGGAAGCGCAAGGTGCTTATCGTGAGGTAAGGGCTGGAGGAAGCGTGGAATAAAATCTTGGTTCGACGAACAGGAATCTGATACTAAGGCTCTATAAAGGGACTAAACTCCAAGACAAGTTAAAGTCCAAAAGATGTGCGTAACTTTATAGAGTAAATCAGGCGAGTAAAAGAGGAAAGATAGGTGTCTTACCCTGGGAGGTCTTGCGGATGTACAGAAGTACAGTCGAAAAAGGTTAGTCGCAAGAAGTCAGCAGAAGCCATAGTATTGAAATAATTTCATGAAGGGCTTAACAATTTATAGTGTTTCAACGCCACGAATGCGTAAGTGACGGACTCCGAATGTGTTAATGGTGAAAGTATGAGCGTACCTCAAAGAATAACCAAATGGAGATATCACTTACTACGTGAGAGGAAAGGAGAAACGAGTGTGGAACTTTTAGAACAAATCCTAAGTAATAAAAATATGAACGAAGCCTACATACGTGTCTATAAAAATAAAGGTGCAAGTGGGGTCGACGGAGTAACAGTCGACGAACTAAAGCAATACCTGAAAGAGAACAAAGATGAACTGCGTCAGCGCATCAGAACAAGAAAATACCAACCACAAGCTGCCTTAAGAGTGGAGATCCCAAAAGAAAATGGAAAGATGCGCAAATTGGGAATACCAACAGTAGTGGATAGAGTCGTTCAACAAGCCATTCATCAAGTTCTCAGTCCACTATTTGAAAAGCAATTCAGTGAATTCAGTTACGGTTTCAGACCAAAAAGAAGTTGTGAAATGGCGATAATTAAAAGCCTGGAGTTTCTGAATGATGAACATGATTGGGTAGTCGACATTGATCTTGAAAGGTTCTTCGATACCGTCCATCACAATAAACTCATTAGAATCATATCCAACACAATAAAAGACGGAAATGTCATCTCGTTAATCAGAAAATACTTAGTCAGTGGAGTCATGGTGAATGGAAAATATGAAGACACACCTGTCGGTACTCCGCAAGGAGGCAACCTCAGTCCACTATTAAGTAATATAATGTTAAACGAACTTGATAAGGAACTGGAGAAAAGAGGATTAAGGTTCGTGAGGTACGCTGATGATGCCCTTATCTTTGTGAAAAGTGAAAAGGCAGCGAACCGAGTAATGAGCACAATCGTGAGATTTATAGAAGAGAAATTAGGCCTGATAGTCAACGTAGAGAAGAGTAGAATCTCACGTCCAAAAGAGTTGAAATTCTTAGGATTTGGGTATTATTACGACACTAATAACAACAACTACAAAGTGAAACCTCATCCAAGTTCTGTACAGAAGTTTCAAAGGAAACTTCGACAACTGACAAAGCGAAATTGGAATGTGCCACTAGACTACCGAATATTGAAATTGAACCAAGTAATAGTTGGATGGGTAAACTACTTCAGAATGGCAAACATGAAAAAAACGACGGAACGAATAGACACAAAGCTTCGCTCTAGAATTAGGGTCATCATATGGAAACAATGGAAAGTAGCGAAAAAACAAATTAAATCGCTTATTCAACTAGGAATTCCGGAGGAAGAAGCGAAAGGATTAACCTACTGTCGAAAAGGTTACCGATTCATAGGAGTATCCAAAGTCGTCCAAAGAGCAATCTCAAACAAAAGACTAAAGCAGAGGGGAGTCCCCTCTGCTTTAGAACATTATCTAAAAGTACACACTGTGATATAAATTGAAACGCCGTATACGCGAACCGTACGTACGGTGTTGTGAGAGGGGCGAAAATAAACTTATTTTCGCCCTACTCGATTATGCAACTATCGGGGCAGATTACTGTTTTTGTTCATTATGACTAACCATTTTGATAGATTCAACCAGTAATGAATTCCCACGATGGCGGTGTCTAAACGGTTTATTGGTTTAAGTTCTTTGATCGAACTTAGAAATTTAGTAAACCCCTCATCGTTATTTTCAAAGGTTAGAGGATGACCGACCAAATTCCTCGATAGTTAACAGCTCAAGCAACATGAGATTGTTGTGCAATATCAATTCCTACAACAAGATGACGATTCGTGATTCTTTCAATTAGTTGATTTTGTTTGTTTTGCATTTTAAAATTCATAGAGCTTTCTCCTTAAGATGAGTTTTGGTTTGTGTGTACTCTCATCATTATTCAAGAAAAAGGTGTAATTCTTCATTAAGAAAAACTAACAAAGTCGATTCCTTAATGTAAAGGAGATCGACTTTTTATGTTGGAATTCTTTTAGCGTATAAAATTTCAGAAATGGGCTATATAGTTTGCTAAGACCGTTTGTAAACGTAATACTTTTTTGTTGATATTCTAAAAATCAAAAAGCAGGAACAATTTTTAATTCTTAGGCATCACCTGATTTATCCTGCTTCTTTTCAACAGTCGTTAACTCAGGATTTTCCCCTTCTCTTTCTCCTTCTCCTTTATCTTCGTCAGATACTAATCCCTTGGTTGCACCCTTGAATTCAGTTAAAGTACGTCCAAAGGCTCTACCGATTTCCGGCAGCTTTTTAGGTCCAAAAATAATCAAGGCAATGACAAGTATTAAAATTAAACCTGGTATACCTATACTTTGAAACATAATACTTCCCCCAAGTAATTAAATTTTGTAATTCCTTTTAGATCATTTTTAGAATAACTTCAGTAAAAAAAATCGTTTAAATCCATATTCTTATCAAGTTTTTTTAAGCCCTGATTTATTTTAATTACCGTTGAAATTTTTGGTCGATAGTTCGGATCGCTACATAATTTTGAAATTGTACCTCTACTTATATTTGATGCTCTTTCTAACTCTAATTCATTTAGGTCTTTTTGTTTATCCACCCATCTACCAAAATTACTTTTTTCCCAAGTCTCATTGCCAATTACGCTCCTTTTAATTAGTTTTAGCAGCGTTGGTTAATTTTTAATTCAACAATGTTGAAAAGCTCTACCAAGTTCGGGGATTGCTTATGGGTCCAAACAAGATTAAGGCATCCCTTAAAATTTCACGAAAAATGCAGTAAAGTACATGATTAATAGTCCAATCGCGAAACCAGAAAGGTTTAACCATGAAACAGATGCTTCATTATGTTTTCTATGATCTTCAATGAGCATTTTTGTTATGACATAAATTACTTGAAGAATGGCCCCTGCTCCAATACCAAGGAATAAAGCTCCCCAAATTGGTGAGAAGATGAATCCGCCCACCCATGTACCCGCAATGGCGGGTGCACCTGCGATAACTCCAAGTAATAGAAAGTCTCTAAAACGAGGTGTGGCCTTTAATAAAGGAGCAGCGATTCCAATTCCTTCCGTGATGTTGTGAAGGGTAAACCCTACGATTAAAAAGGTTCCTAAAGCAGCTTCACCTAGTGCAAAGGAAGAACCAATTGCCAAACCTTCTCCAAAGTTATGAAGGCCAATTCCGGTAGCCATTAACAAAGCCAGACCAAAAGGGGAATATCCTTTCCTTTCTTGTTTTCTTTGTTGATACTGTTCAAAGCCGATCAATAATAAAAAGGTTAAGGAAGCCCCAATTATGACAACCATATTCCCCTGAAAGACAGAAGGTGCTTCTGCACCAATTTCAAATCCATCAGCCAGAGTCCCGACAAATAAGAATAAAAGGAGCCCAACGGTAAGCGCAAGAATCCCATTTATAGATTTTCGTGAGAAACGTTTCATAAATGGATACCATAACAACCCCAATGTGATCGGGACAATTCCAACGTAAAATCCGATTAAGCCGTAATTAAGAAAGTTGCTCCAGGTGGTTTCTGGAGTTAGTGTGGCAGCTGCAATTTCACCTTCCGTGATAATGCCATATTCTGTGATTAACTTAATGGTATGTGGATCACCTTCCACCCATGGGTAAGAGATGGTCACCTTTCCCTCATCAAATCGTTCAAGTTTTGCTTGAGGAGAGACATTATAATTCCACACCGAATCATTAACCATCACTTGAGAAATCGTTAAGGGTTTAGGTCCGGTATTACTAACAGATAATTCGAAACCGAATTTAGTTACCTTGATGCGTTCAATGTTCAAGACTTCTATCGGTGCTGCAGGATCTTTTTCTACACCTGCTCCATTCATTAGCACCCAACCTAGCACCCCTATAAGTAATACTAACGGTATTAAAACAGTAATTAGCCATTTTCCCTTCATAATTATCCCTCCTTTTTTATTCGACCTCAAAGAATCCCATCCAGCCTAACTCAGCAAATTCACTTACATGGGCATGGAACATATATGTTCCCTTGTATGGAAATCGAACTTCAATAATTCCACGTTCTCCCTGACATTGCATGATCGTATCAGTGAACTGAGAGGGGTTATCGTTTCTCCCGGTTGGATAATACGTAAAGTAATTCGCATGCAAGTGAAACGAATTTAATAAGTCGAATTCTGTTAAATTACTTAGATAGATCCTTACGAGTTGATCTTTTTTGATTTTAATAGGGTGATTCATAAATGCGAAGGCATAGCCATTCACCGTATAAAACTCGTTTTCGCCGTCTAAATCCAAATCAAATCCATTCATAACCATGTTTAACTCTAATGCCGGCTCTCTTGGCTTCTTTGGATCAATAATAAAATTACCGTATAAGCCTTTATGAATATGGCGGGCTAGGGGGAGCACATGGCAATGGTAAATTTGTAATCCGTAAGGCTTCGCTTCAAATTCGTACGTGAATTTCTGTCCAGGATAAATAGAAGTTAAACCGTCCATCTCTGGAGGATGAATTCCGTGAAAATGAATAGAGTGGGGGTGGCTGCCCTGATTAATAAAGTGAAACCGCAATAGGTCCCCCTCGGTACAACGAAAAGAAGGTCCTGGAATTGTTCCATTATAAGTCCAGCCTGGAAATTTAATTCCTTTGGCAACTTCGATTTCCTTATCAATTGCCACGACTTCATATTCCCGGAGTGTTTGACCGTTGGGCAGCTTGGTAACGTTTCCATAATCAAACTCAGTAAGGAGCCGTTCTGCCATTTTATAACCTGTGGTTTTTGTTTTATCACTCATATTTGCATGATTGGAATGATTGCCATTCTTGTGAGATGAATTATTGGATGCCTGAGCCATAGTTGGAAATTGTGCCATTTTATTTAAGTAATAAGATCCAGCTACTCCAAACGCACCTGCAGTTCCCATCTTTAAAATATCTCTGCGGGAAACCTTTTTCTCATCAGTCATTACTTGACCCCCTTCTAAAAAGTTTCCTTAAGGAAACTTTTTGTTGTATAAGCTATACTTTAAGGTAAGTACAAGTTTGATGTCAACTCTTTTTTCAGAATACTTCGTATACGATGATAAGCAAGTATGGATCTGGAAAGGTGGATGAACTAAGATCCATCCGGACGGTTACAGACGATATATTGCTGCAAAAAGGGTGGAATGGATCTAGCCTATTGTTTATGAGAACTAAACTTTACATCATCAAAAATAGGAAAGAGAGGATTTGTGCATCAATAATTGGTTGCTTCGGCAACCTTTATAAATAAAAGAAGCCATTTTGGTCAATCTTTTTTCAAAATGGATTCTAATTTAAGTTAATATGGGACTCGGGAGGAACTTTTGATCAATCTTTATTTCGAAGATAAAAATAGTATTTTTTAAAAAAATGAGATGCTTCTTATCAAGAAGCATCTCATTAACATCTATTCTTTAATTTTTAATAATCTTATTGCATTTAAAATAACAATTAATGCAGCACCTGTATCACTTAATATCAAAGTGTAAGCCAGCCAGGAAAGAATAAAACCAATGCAATGACTTTAATAATTACGGAGAAACAAATATTTTGTTTAATAATAGTTAAAGCTTTTCTGCTTAACTTCATTGTATGAGGAAGTTTATCAAGATTATCAGCCATTAAAACAATATCTGCTGTCTCCATTGCGGTGTCAGTCTCTGCACCGCCCATAGCAATACCTAAATCTGCTGTTGCAAGTGCTGGGGCATCATTAATACCATCTCCAACCATTGCTACCTTATGTCCTTCATATTGTAATTTCTTTATGGCATCTACTTTATCCTCTGGTAATAAATTTGCAAAATAACGAGTAACATTAGCTTCTGAAGCTAGATTTTTTATACTTCTTTAATGTTTGGCTGGTTATAAGGAATAATTTTATTGCCGGCTATAGCCAAAGCATTTAAATATACTATATGAGTTAGTCTAAATTGGCTTGTAATCACTCCATTCAACAGGTATTAAGTATTTTTCCTTAGGCAACTCGGCTATCTTTGTATTCTTTATTAATAACATTTTTTAAAGTGACTTTAGTTCTTTTGCCAATTAGCGTTCCTTAGAAGGGCTTTTTAGGGTAATCATTAACTGGATTGCAATCAAACCAAGACTATAATGTTGATCCAATTCCTTTAGCTTTTATAAATCATAGATAAAAACAATACTTTAGAACAGTCCGGTAAAAACGAAGTCATATCTAGCCGATTGTGATAATTAAGGTATAATGATAGGGGAAAGATATTATGTAACGGATTAGGTGAAGATGATCATGAAGCTAATCATTGCGGAGAAACCAGATCAAGGTTCAACGCTAGCGGCTCAATTTAAAACGAAAAAACAGCAAGGCTATATAGAAATCATGCCGAATGAACTTTTCCCCGATGGAGCTTATGTAACTTGGGCCGTCGGACATTTATGTCAACTTGTTTCGCCGGAAACCTATCATTCAAAATGGAAAAAATGGTCGATGGAAACGTTGCCGATGATTCCTGAGAAATTTCAATATGAAGTGACCCGGCAAAAGGCAAAGCAATTCAATGTTGTGAAGACTTTGCTTAGGAAAACGGAAGTCGATGAAATCATTCATGCAGGTGATGCCGGGCGTGAAGGAGAATTGATTGTACGCAACATCGTTAACTTATGCAATGTCAATAAACCGATGAAACGTTTATGGATATCCTCTTTGACCCCGAAAGCGATTTATGAGGGATTTCAAAATCTGAAGAGCGAAGAAAAAACCAGGCCGCTTTATTATGAAGCGTATACGAGAGCTTGTGCGGACTGGGTTGTGGGAATGAATGCGTCGAGAGCGTATAGTATTTTATTGAAACAAAGGGGTGTTTCGGATGTGTTTTCAGCTGGAAGGGTTCAGACACCGACTCTTGCTTTGATAGTAAAGCGGGAAATGGAAATTGAGCAATTCAAGTCTGAACCGTTCTGGGAAGTGTTCGCTGACTTCAAGATGGACGGTAAGAAATATCAGGGTAAATGGCAGCTGAATAATGATCCGAGAATCAAGACAAAAGAAATGGCTGATAAAATTGCCGCCTTTTGTAAGGGTAAGGAAGCTGAAATAGCGGAAATGGATACTGAAAGGAAAGAATTTCAGCCGCCTTTGTTATTTAATCTATCATCATTGCAAGCGACAGTGAACAAGATTTATAAATATTCACCTAAACAGACGCTTGATATCGTGCAAAGTTTATATCAAAAAGGGATCGTTTCTTATCCACGTTCAGATTCCAATTACGTGACGGAGGGGGAAGCCGAAACATTTCCCGATATTTTACAAAAACTAAGCGGATTTTCAGAATATGAATCCCTGTTTCCTTTGCCACAACCGAACATCATGAATAATAAACGGTTTGTAAATGAAAAAAAAGTGACTGATCACTATGCCATTATTCCGACGGAGCAGGTAACCGACCCGAAGCGGCTTTCCGCTGAAGAACGGAATATATATGACTTGGTTGTTCGCCGGTTGATTGCGGCCCATTATGAGAAGGCCATTTTCGATTACACCACCATTAAAACGCTCGTCGATAAGCGGGCCGAATTCATTTCTAAAGGCAAGCAGCAGATTCAAGAGGGATGGCGCAAAGTGATTTTCCAAGATGACAAGGATGATGATATCATTTTGCCGTCCGTTTCCAAAGGGGATACTGGAAATGTCGCCAATATAAAGGTGAAAGAAGGAAAAACCCAACCTCCTAAGCGCTATACAGAGGGTCAGCTGATCACTTTGATGAAAACTGCCGGAAAGCATCTGGATAATGAAGAGTTAGAAAAAGTACTGATGAAAACCGAGGGTCTCGGAACCGAAGCAACTCGGGCTGGCATCATTACCATGCTCAAAGACCGTAAATACATCAATGTCAAAAAAAACCAGGTGTTTGCGACAGATAAAGGAAAAGTGCTGATTACTGCCATCGGGGAGAAAATCCTGGCTTCACCTGAAATGACAGCCAAATGGGAACAGCGTTTGAGGGAAATCGGTGAAGGAAAGGCTTCAGCTGGAGGCTTTATGGAAGCTGTTAAAAAGATGTCAGCAAAAATCATCAGTGATGCCGTGGAATCATCGGAAAACTGGGATTTTCAAGGGCTGGATACCGAGTCGATTCAACGGAGCGGCTCTAAAAAAAGAAGCTCGGCATCTGTGGGCAGCTGTAAACTATGCGGTTCTAAGATTGTCGATAAAGGGGAATTCTATGGATGTGTAAGTTATCAAAAAACAAAGTGTAATTTCACAATATCCAAAAAAATCCTTAATAAGAAAGTTAGTCAAGCAAATATAAAAAAGCTGTTGGCGAGCGGTGAAACGGATTTGATAAGCGGTTTTAAGAAAGGGGAAAAGACCTTTGATGCCATTTTATCTTGGTCCGACTCTGAAAAGAAGATCAGTTTTACTTTCCCGACAGAACAAAACGTCAAGCAAACTTAAGGAAAGACTTCATTAAAGGCGCCCCGAGACTTATATCTTCTTGTTTCGGGGTCGTATATATAGTAAAATTTTTAGATATGCGTTTGAATGGGAGGATTCCGAATGCCTACACCGAGCATGGAGGATTACATAGAACAAATTTATTTACTTATTGAAGAAAAAGGATATGCAAGGGTTTCCGATATTGCTGAAAATCTTTCCGTCCACCCATCTTCTGTTACAAAAATGGTTCAAAAACTTGATCAGGAAAAATACTTGATATATGAAAAGTACCGGGGGCTGGTCTTAACCGCAAATGGGAAAAAAGTTGGTAAAAGGCTCGTATACCGCCATGAACTTTTAGAACAGATGCTAAGGTTGATTGGGGTCAAGGAAGAAAATATTTATCAGGATGTAGAGGGGATTGAACACCACCTTAGTTGGAATGCCATCGATAGGATTGGAGACCTGGTTGAATTCTTTGAAGAATCTCCAGACCGTGTCGAGGATTTACGAAAGATACAAAAAAGAAATGAAGAAAATTCAAAATAAGCTGCCGCTGGCAGTTTTTTTTATGTTTTAATATCATCTGTCTTCTTGAGCCGGGCATGGTTCATTTTACAAATAAGGTCTAAAGGGGAGTAACGTTTTAAAAGAGGATTTTTTAATTATGAACAGAATAGCTATAAAGAGGCCCCGGTATTTTGATTCAGGAAAACGAAGTGTTTTTGTGTTTTTCAGTAACTTATTGATTAGGGGTTAAATGGGAGGGAGAATTTCTTATGAATATACATACATGGCATAAAGAGTCGGAAAAGGAATGGGATGTTTTTGCACCTATGTGGGTGAAGAATTCGCAAGAAATGTGGGAAACGGGGAGTCGGAAAAACATCATTCCCTTCTTTTCTGAATATGTACCTTCGGGATTGAAGGTGGCTGACATAGGCTGTGGAGATGGAGTTGGTTCCTTGAAATTGGCCGAAGCGGGATTTAAAGTAACTGGAGTTGATTTATCCAATGTGATGATTGAATTTGCAAAGGGGAAAACCGCTCAACAACCAGGACTTTCTTTCCTGCAAGGGGATTTCTATAACCTTCCCTTCGAAGATGAAGAAATGGATGCGGCAATGGTCATTAATTCTTTGGAATATACGGGCGAACCATTAACGGTGATGAAGGAAATCCAACGGGTAATAAAGCCTGGAGGTTATGTCTGTTTTGGAATACTTGGTCCAACAGCTGAGCCGCGAAAAAAATTCAGCTTCCACCGGTTATTGGGAGATGAAGTCATCATGAATACCATGCAGCCGTGGGAATTTGAAAAAATGGCTTTAGAAACGGGATGGAAGGCAGTGGCTGATACCGGCGTTGCAAAGAGAGGGGTGGACTATGCAAAGCTGGGACATTTTTCAAAGGAATTAAAGCAAGCTGTATCGTTCATGTGGCTTTTCCTCCTGCAAAAAGAGGTGGGGCAGTGATGGGGAAGTATCAAATCGATCAATTCGTTGAAAAGACGAAGCAGCAGGATAAAGGGCAAGGATTATTCGAACTTGAAACGGAACGAATCCTGGAGATTAATTTGGAAAAGCAGATCTGGGCAAAAATGGGGACGATGGTTTCTTATCGAGGTCATGTTAAATTCGAGCGGGAAGGCATCTTGGAGCATGGTCTTGGTAAACTCTTTAAAAAAGCCTTAACTGGTGAGGGGGCATCCCTGATGAAAGCGACCGGAAGCGGCAAGCTATACGTCGCGGATCAAGGGAAGAAGATTTCCATTTTACAGTTAAATGGTGAATCGATCTGTGTTAACGGAAATGATTTACTCGCATTTGAGCCGGGGATTTCATGGGATATAAAAATGATGCGGCGCATTGCCGGGTTATTGGCGGGCGGATTGTTCAACGTAAGGCTCGAGGGGAGAGGCATGGTCGCATTCACTTCCCATTATGAGCCTCTTACTTTAATGGTGGAACCTGGGAATCCAGTTTATACCGACCCGAATGCCACAGTAGCATGGTCAGGGGAATTGCAGCCTGAATTCGTAACGGATGTTTCATTGAAGTCGTTTTTTGGAAGGGGAAGCGGCGAATCCGTTCAAATGAAATTCGAAGGACAAGGATTTGTGGTGGTCCAACCTTTTGAAGAGGTATATTTCGGTAATAAGGAATCATGAAACAAACAACCTGAGTCAGATACTCAGGTTGTTTCCCATGATGATCGGATGTGTCTGCCATAAAAAAGCGATTCATTTCAAAGTGAAAGCTTCTTTTTTCTTACCCTTTCAATCCCACTCATAAGGGGTTGATTGGTAGACATAATAGTTCAGCCAATTCGAGAACATCAGGCTGCAATGGCTCTTCCAGCGGTGAAGAGGTATCCTGGTCGGATCGTTATCAGGAAAGTAATTTTCAGGGAGTTGCGTATTGATCCCGCGTTCCCTATCGCGCTTGTATTCTTCACCGAGGGTATCGGCATCATACTCGAAATGGCCGGTAACCATAATTCTTTTTCCATCAACTGAAGCAGCCATCAATACACCAGCTTGATCGGACTGTGCGAGAACCTTCAACTCAGGATGGTTAACTAATTTTTGATAGTCAATATCCGTATAGCGTGAATGAGGGGCCATAAAATAATCATCGAAACCGCGGACTAGATTTTCATTCGGTTCAAGAACCTCATGAGTGTATACCCCAAAGCATTTCTCTGGAAGTTCGTATTTGCCTATTCCATAATGATGGTACAGTGCAGCTTGTGCCCCCCAACAGATATGTAGGGTGGAAGTGACATTTTCACTTGACCAGTTCATGATGCTCTGCAGTTCTTCCCAATAATTAACGTCTGAAAACTCCAGCTTTTCCACTGGAGCGCCTGTAATGATCAAGCCGTCATATTTCTTTGTGCGAATATCATTGAATGATTTATAAAACTGATCTAAATGAAATTTACTTGTGTTCTTTGATTCATGTGTGCTTAAGCGCAGGAATGATATATTTACTTGAATGGGAGTATTGCCAAGAAAGCGCAGTAACTGGGCCTCCGTTTTTTCTTTCTCTGGCATTAGGTTTAAAATTAATATATTCAATGGACGGATTTCCTGATTGGTAGCTCTTTGCTCATCCATTACGAAGATATTTTCCTGTTCTAAAATTTCCCTTGCTGGCAGTTGTTCCGGAATTCTAATTGGCATGATTAGCCTCCTTCTTCAAAAATCATAATATTTTAATTATATAGAAAATTATTGAATAGAAAAGCTATTTTAATAATTTCTTGTAAATCCCGAAGGAAAGGGCCTGGGAATGGTAAAATGGGAAGAGCGGAATACATTAACTATGAAGTTGGAGAGGTGTTTGGAGATTGTTTGATCCTACAGCATTTGAAAACATGAAAGTGGTATTGGAAGGAGCGGTTTACGATCGTGACTTCATTGGGGATATATTGGTCATAAACCGTGATGAAATAGTGAATCTCTCAACCATGTCCAGATCATATAAGATCGAGATGGAATTGAAAAAAACAAACGCGCCCATTTCCATTAGCGGTGCCATTGAGCTACACGCTTCCCTACATAACCTAAGTTCAGAGTTACTCGATGCAGCTATTGATGATACGCATTCAGGCTGCACGGTCAATATATTCATTTCTTTTCCTAAAAAGCTTGATGATGTGAATGCTGAACAATTTATGAGTGACCTGGAAAAAATCTGGGGAGATCAGAGAATCATATCTGTGACGACCAGCGAAACGGTCAGTAAAAAAATGCAACCCATTACTTCTTCTATATATAAAATTTCATTTGGAAGGCTTGTAAGAGAAGAGCAAATGGATGATTTGGAAGACATGGTAGAGTATTTGATTCAATCCATTCAAGCAGTGAAGATTCCTGGATGATAGGAAAAGGATTAAAGTTGGTAAACCTACCTTTAAATACGGTAAAATGAATCATCATACTAAAGGGAGAGATCATTCATGTCCATTTACGAATTTGAAGTCAATAAAATCAATGGCGAAACCATCTCGCTTGAGGAATATAAAGGGAAAGTGATGATTATAGTGAATACCGCAAGCAAATGCGGTTTTTCGCCACAGTATGATGATTTGCAAAGTCTGTATGTGCAATATAAAGAGGATGGGGTAGTCGTGCTTGGTTTTCCGTGTAATCAGTTTTTGAATCAGGAGCCTGGTGATGATCTGGAAATCGATTCATACTGCAAATTGAATCATGGTGTAACCTTCCCGATGTTCGCAAAAGTGAATGTCAAAGGAAAGGAAGCCCATCCCTTATTCAGCTATCTGACTGAAAATGCTCCTGGAGTGATGGGGTCCAAATCGATAAAATGGAATTTTACAAAGTTCTTGATTGATCGTAATGGAAATATCGTCAGCCGGTTTGCACCTAAAACAAAACCTCTGGAAATGGAAGAAGATATAAAAAAATTAATATGAAGTATGAAATCGAGTCCAACGGAAAGTTTCTGTTGGGCTCTTTTCTTGAGGTAAGATATTTATTGCATGCATCCGTTTTTAAAAGGGGACAGATGGTTGGGATATTGAATATAATAAAAGACACAAATGAGGGGGGAAACCATGGAACGAATTGCATGGGTAACAGATAGTACGGGAACTTTAGATGAAGAATTATCATTGAATGAACATGTATACATCGTTCCGATGGTCGTCATCATCGATGGGAAGGAATATGAAGATGGCGTCGACCTATTACCTGAGGAATTATACCGGCGGATGAGTGAGGAAAAAATCACGGCAACCACGTCACAGCCCTCGGTCGGCCGATTCCAGGAATTATATAAGGAGCTTGAAAAACGCTATGATCGAATCATAGCCGTACATCTTTCCAGTGAATTGAGCGGGACGGTTTCTGCGAGCAGGCAAGCTGCACAAATGGTTCCGATCCCTGTTGACGTTTTTGATACTTTACTTATTTCCTTTCCAATGCTATTAATCTTGAAACGGCTCATGCATTATATTGAGAATGGCGATACCATCAATGAAGCATTCGTCAAAACGAGAATGTATGCGGATAACCATGAGACCTATGTAATGATAGGCTCTTTAGATCAGCTGCATCGGAGCGGCAGGTTAACAAACGCACAGTATATTCTAGGAAGCCTATTGAGCTTTAAACCCATCATTTCAATTGAAAATGGTGTGCTCCATACTAAATCTAAACCTCGGAACCTTAAAAAAGCGGAAAAACAGATCTTCACTGATTTTCGCAGATCAGTCGAAGCGGGAACAGTAAAGGAATGCACCATATTATATGGTGGAGTGTCGGAGCAGGCACAAAAATGGAAAAAGGTGATTTCCGAAGAATTCCCTCATGTGTTGATCCATGTATCCCCACTGGGGAGCGCCATCGGGGTGCATACCGGTGAACAGACGATTGGGCTCAGTTGGTTCAATGAAGATTAAAGCACACCATTATTGAGAACCATGGTAAAATAGAAAGGACATGGAGTGGTGAAATGAAACAAACGATGATTGAGTTAACGGAGAAGTATGTATATGACCGATTGAATTCTGATGCCAGCGGCCATGATTGGTTCCATATCGATCGTGTTCGTAAGCTGGCTTTACATATTGCAAAAGAAGAACGGATAGGAAATGAGTTCATCATTGAAATGGCGGCTCTGCTTCATGATATCCCTGATGATAAACTAAACCAGGAAGCCGATGGGGGCTGGAAAAAGCTTGATGCTTGGTTTGATGAAATAAAGTTGGATATTGATAGTGTTGATGCCATCAAAAAGATCATCAATACAATTTCATTTAGTGCAGGACAGATGAGGCTACCTTCGATAGAGGCTGAAATTGTTCAGGATGCGGATCGCTTGGATGCAATTGGTGCCATTGGCATAGCCAGGACATTTGCATTTGGCGGAAAGAAGGGACAGCTTATGTATGATCCTTCATTGCCCATTAGGGAAAATATGACCAAGAAGGAATACAGGAATGGCAAAAGCTCTTCCATTCATCACTTTCATGAAAAATTATTGCGCTTGCAAGACATGCTTAATACTTGTACAGCCAAGAAGATTGCTAGTGAAAGGCATGAATATATGGTAGGATTTTTAGAGGAATTTAATAAGGAATGGGATGTACGATTATGAAAGTTTTTAGCATGGAACATGTAATGAAAACCCAAGGGGAAAAGCTGCTTTTTAAAGATGTCTCTTTTTCCATTACCGAAGGGGAAAAAATCGGGATCGTTGGGATAAACGGTACCGGTAAATCGACATTATTGAATATCATCGCAGGGCTGGAAGACAGTGATTTAGGAACGAAGGATCATCCGAATGATTATACGATTTCCTATCTGTCCCAAGATCCGCATTTTGATGAGAAATTGACGATCATGGAATATATGTATGAAAGTTCAACTCCTGTATTTTCGTTGATTAAAGAGTATGAAAAGACGCTCATTGAACTTCAAGTGGACCCGCAGAATAGCGCAATACAGGACCGTTTGTTAAAACAGCAGCAGGATATGGACACGCTAGGCGCCTGGGATACAAGTGCCAATGCCAGAACGATACTGACCAAGCTTGGACTTCCTGATCATTCAAGGAGACTGGGGGAACTATCAGGCGGCCAAAAAAAACGTGCGGCCCTGGCAAAAACCTTGATTGAGACCCCTGATTTATTGATTTTGGATGAACCTACGAACCATCTCGATTTTGAAAGCATCACTTGGCTTGAAGAATATTTAGGTAAATATCAAAAATCCGTTTTATTTGTAACCCATGATCGATATTTCCTTGATCGTGTGTCCAATAAGATTTGGGAAATCGCCCAGACCCAGCTTTTCGAATACAAAGGAAACTATGCGGATTATTTAGAATCAAAGGCCATTCGTGAAGAGAATGAATCGGCTGAAAGAACGAAAAAGGAAAGTCTATTCAAAAAAGAACTGGCCTGGATCCGTAAGGGTGCAAAGGCCCGGACAACGAAACAAAAGGCCAGGATCCAACGCTTCGAAACATTGGAATCAGGTGTAAAGGATAAGCAGAAAACCGAGAACCTGGAAATGGAATTAAGCGGTGCCCGTCTTGGGAAAAAAGTACTTGAGATGCAGGATGTTTCTAAATCCTTCGGTGATCGAACCATCATCAACCATTTTTCCTTCCTCTTCAAACCAGGTGATCGAATTGGGATCGTCGGTAATAATGGCAGCGGAAAGTCAACCTTGTTGAATATCCTGGCAGGTAGGGAATCCATAGATGAAGGAAACCTGGAAAAAGGGCAAACCGTGAAAATAGGGTACTATACGCAAGAAAGCGTCGATATGGATGAGAATTTGCGCATGATAGAGTATATTCGGGAAACGGCGGATTCAATCGCCCTTAAAGATGGTAGTTTCATATCGGCTGCGCAGATGCTTGAAAGGTTCTTATTTCCAATGGGATCGCATGGGACGCCAATTCGTAAGCTGTCCGGTGGGGAGAAAAGGCGATTATATCTCCTTAACATATTGATGTCGGCACCTAATGTCCTGCTTTTGGATGAACCGACGAATGATCTGGACACGCAAACCTTGACCGTTCTTGAGGATTATTTAGAAACATTTTCAGGGGTAGTCATTACTGTCTCACATGATAGGTATTTCTTGGATAAAACGTGCCACCAGCTTCTTGTTTTCAAGAATAAAGGTGACATTGACTTTTATTACGGCTCATATTCAGAGTTCTTGGAAGACAAGACGGAAGAGGCTGTGCCAGTAAAAGCACCAGAGCCACAGATGAACCGGACCGAAAAGAAAAAGAAAAAACTGACTTATGCGGAAAGTAAGGAATGGGAAGAGATAGAAGGGAACATGGAGCGGGCCGAGCAGCGCTTGAAAGACATTACATCAGAAATGTCAGCAGCGGGAAGCGATTTTGAAAAAGTCCGCCTGCTTCTTGAAGAAGAAAAGGAACTATCGGTTAAATTAGACCATTTGATGGAAAGATGGGCGTATTTAGCGGAAAAATTGGAAGAAGAATGAGCGTGGTGACTGGTCCAAGGAAGTAAACTTGGATCAGTCTTTTTTTTGCCAATCTCAATTGCATGAGAATCTGTTTGCGATGTGATAATATCTAGTACATGGAAACGTCTTGTCAAAGGAGAGAAATGCATTGAAAATTAAGTCGATAGAACCTACACCAAGTCCGAATACAATGAAAATCAATTTAACAGAAGAGCTATTAGCTGGTAAAAGCAATAATTATAAGAAAGATCAAGCTGACCAGGCACCCAAGCTGATAAGGGATTTATTTACGATCGAGGGAGTGAAAGGGGTATATCATGTTGCGGACTTCTTAGCCGTTGAGCGAAACGCGAAATATGATTGGAAAGATATCTTGGTCCAAATCCGTCAGGTCTTTGGTGAAAAAACCGAGGAACAAAATCAACAAGGGGCATTAAATGAACATTACGGTGAAGTAACTGTTGCCATTCAACAATTCAAGGGCATTCCGATGCAAATTAAAGCAAGTGATAGTCAACACGAAAAACGTTTTGCCTTACCGGAATATTTCATAAAGGGCATTGCCGCTGCCCAAAAAGAAGATGATAATGTAGTCCTGCTTCGAAAATGGAAGGATTATGGCGTAAGATATGGTGATATGGAAGATATCGTGAAGGAAGTGTCGGATGAACTGATCGCAGCTTATCCGGAAGATCGAATTAATCGGCTAGTTGCAGCTGCACAAGAAATGGTCGATACGAAGGAAGCAATTTTGAAACGTCCAAAAATTAAACTGACTGCAGAAATGATGAATGATGAAAGTTGGGAAAAGCGTTATCAGGCATTAGAACAAATGGAAGATCCTACGGTTGATGATATTCCAGTATTGGATATGGTACTCTCCGACAGTAAAGTCTCCATTCGAAGGCTCGCGGTAGTATACTTGGGTATGATTGAAGATAGAAAAGTGCTTCCGAGCTTGTATAAAGCCTTGAAAGATAAAAGCGCGGCCGTAAGACGTACTGCTGGTGATTGTTTATCAGATCTTGGCTTTGAAGAAGCGATGGGAGAAATGTCTCAATCACTTTCGGATAAAAATAAATTGGTTAGATGGCGGGCCGCGATGTTTTTATACGAAGTGGGAAATGAAACGACCCTCCCTTATCTTAAACAAGCGGAACAGGATCCTGAATTCGAAGTGGCCCTGCAGGTCAAGATGGCCATAGACCGTATAGAAAATGGCGAAGAAGCAAAAGGTTCGGTTTGGAAGCAAATGACAGAATCAAGACAAGCGAATGACAAGTGATTTGAAATGACCCAGGAAAAAGGCATGCGGCTGATATAATCCGCATGCCTTATTATTTTTTTTAGGATCATTTCCAATCGTTTGAAAGGGGTTCCCCTGAGGTCGAATCTATAAATTGGAACTCTATTATTTTAGTAAAATGATTTTTGTAGATATTTAGTGAAGAATGGTTGCATTTGTCTATAAATGTGTTAGAATTTTTAGAGTATACTAAAAATTATATTATTCTGAATCATTAAACATTTAGCGGAAATTGGGGGTACAACAAATGTCTACATCAAATATGAGAAGTGACATGATTACAAAAGGGGTCGATCGAGCTCCACATAGAAGTCTGTTGCGGGCAGCTGGGGTTAAAGAAGAAGATTTCGGTAAACCGTTCATCGCGGTTTGTAATTCATACATCGATATCGTTCCAGGTCATGTCCACCTTCAGGAATTCGGAAAAATTGTGAAGGAAGCGATTCGCGAAGCGGGCGGTGTTCCTTTCGAATTTAATACGATCGGGGTAGACGATGGAATTGCAATGGGGCATATTGGTATGCGCTATTCCTTGCCAAGCCGTGAAATCATCGCAGATTCCGTGGAAACTGTTGTATCGGCACATTGGTTTGACGGTATGGTGTGCATTCCAAACTGTGACAAGATAACGCCGGGAATGATGATGGGAGCACTTCGTGTCAATATTCCTACAATATTCGTAAGCGGCGGACCCATGAAAGCAGGTAAAGATAAAAATGGTAAATCTCTTTCATTAACATCCGTTTTTGAAGGGGTGGGTGCTTATCAAGCAGGTAATATCAATGAAGAGGATTTGCAGGAGATCGAGCAAGTTGCATGCCCTACTTGCGGTTCTTGTTCAGGAATGTTCACAGCAAACTCCATGAACTGCCTGGCTGAAGGATTGGGACTTGCGCTACCGGGAAATGGAACGATTTTGGCGGTAGCCGAAGAACGTAAGGAATTCGTTAAGAAATCCGCTAAACAGTTGATGGAGATAATCAAACAGGATATCAAGCCTCGTGATATCGTGACGATTGATGCAATTGATAACGCATTTGCCTTGGATATGGCGATGGGCGGTTCGACGAACACCGTGCTTCATACACTTGCATTGGCACATGAAGCAGGTTTTGAATATCCGATGGAACGCATAAATGAAATAGCTAACCGCGTACCGCATCTAGCGAAAATTGCACCGGCATCCGATTACCATATTGAAGATGTACATAATGCCGGTGGTGTAAGTGCCGTCATTAATGAGTTGCTCAAAAAACCAGGTGCGTTTAATGGAGATTGCCTTTCTGTCTCAGGTAAGACGCTCCGCGAAAATGTTGCCGGTTGTGAAATATTGGACAAGGATGTAATCCATCCATTGGATAATCCGCATTCTGAGCGTGGCGGGCTTGCGGTATTGTTCGGTAACCTTGCTCCTCAAGGCTCCATCGTAAAAGTGGGCGCCGTTGACGCATCAGTTGGTGGCTATCACAGGGGTCCGGCCATTTGTTTCGATTCCCAGGAAGATGCACTTTCCGGAATCATTACCGGAAAGGTTAAAGAAGGGGATGTAGTGGTCATTCGTTACGAAGGGCCTAAAGGTGGGCCGGGAATGCCGGAAATGTTGGCACCCACTTCCCAAATCGTCGGGAGGGGACTTGGAGCGAAAGTCGGTTTGATCACTGATGGCCGCTTTTCAGGAGCATCGCGAGGCATCAGCATTGGTCATATATCCCCCGAAGCAGCTGAGGGAGGCCCGATCGCCTTTGTTGAAGATGGAGATATCATCGAATTGGATTTGAATAATCGTAAAATCCAATTGGAAATTTCCGATGAAGAATTCGAAAAACGCAAAGCCAATTGGAAAGGCTTCGAGTCAAAGGTCAGGACTGGCTATTTAGCACGGTATTCCAAACTTGTGACGAATGCCAGCTCAGGCGGAGTGATGAAAGTTTAAGTTTAAAGGGAAGACTAAAACATGGTGGCAGAAGGAAACTGGATTTCTGTCACCATGTTTCTTTGTGAAGAAAAATGAAATTTTACAAAGCTTTAAGCGTCATTTTTGCATATGCACTGAAGAATATAGTATCATTATACTAATTGAAGAAATGTAACCAAGGAGGTTTTTTTATGTCGATGGCATATGATGAATATATGAAACAAATGGTGAAACCAATGCGTGCGGAACTGGTGCAGGCAGGTTTTGATGAGTTGGAATCCGCTGAAGCGGTTGAAAACTTTATGGAATCGGTGGAAGGTACGACACTTGTGGTCGTGAATTCAGTTTGCGGCTGTGCTGCCGGGTTAGCCCGTCCAGCTGCTACTCAAGCCGTACTCCAAGCGGACAATAAGCCAGATCATTTGGTAACTGTATTCGCAGGCCAAGATAAGGAAGCGACAGCTAAAATGCGCGAATACTTCGATGGAATAGAACCTTCTTCACCATCCATGGCTCTTTTAAAGGGCAAAGAGGTCGTACATTTCATTCCGCGCCATGATATAGAAGGACAGCCAATGGAAGCCATCATGGAAAATTTATTGGCAGCGTTCAGTAAGTAAATAAGTGATGAAGTGGAATGTCCTGGAAACAGGGCATTCTTTTCAAATTTTAAGAGAGTATGAAGGGGTAGGATTCATGTTTGTCACAACAGTAGGAAGAGCCGATAAAGAAACGATGATATTAGCCAAAAGGTTAGCTGAAGAATTGCAAATCCCCTTTATAGCAAGAAGAAAACGATCGGTGAGTGATATCCAAGCGGAACATAATGAAGATGATTGCCTTGTTTTTGGTAAAAAGCGGATGGAGTTATATCGATATCAGGAAAAAGAACCATTCTTTTTTCATCCGAACCTGGCGATGATCCGTATAAAAAGAATAATGCGCGGAGAGAGTGATCCATTTCTCATTGCCGGAGATATAAATGAAGGGAGCGCTGTGCTTGATTGTACCTTGGGATTGGGCTCTGATGCGATTGTCTCAAGTTTCGCGGTGGGTGAACATGGACGGGTTGTCGGATTGGAAGGAAATCAATATTTGGCCTTGCTCGTGGACCGTGGAATGAAAACATGGGAGGATGCAGAAGAAAAAATGATTTCTGCGATGAGAAGAATAGAGGTCAGGCAGGGTGACCATTACGAAATATTGAAAACATTGCCGGATAATCATTTTGATGTCGTATATTTCGATCCCATGTTTGAAGAAACGATTCAGGAATCGAATGGTATCAGGGGACTGTCTCATTTTGCGGATGGTAAGGATCTATCGGTTGAAATAATGAAAGAAGCCAAGCGGGTTGCGCGCAATAGAGTCGTGTTGAAAGACCATTACCGCAGCTCCCGCTTTGAGGAATTTGGATTTGAGGTACTAAAAAGAAAAACATCCAAATTCCATTTTGGCTTCATTTCCATCCAGTGATCACGATTTATAATCTGTTTCGTCCAGACCCATGGCACAGCCTTCCCGGCTTGAATCGGCAGCACCATAGTTCGAGCCATCGGGGTTGATTTGAATCGCTTGGACATTCCCTATTGAGTGGGGAACTTCATTAAAGGCGAAGCCCATTGCTTCCAAGTGGCCTTTGCTAGTCATATCCATTCCAGGCTCCCATTCAATATGAGGCCCCATCGGAGTGAAAATTCTAGGTTCTTCGATGGCTGCTTTCAAATCCATTTTTAAATCGAGTACATTAATGATCGTTTGTACGACTGAACTGATGATGGTTGGTCCTCCTGGTGACCCTAAGGTCAAGATCGGCTCGCCGTCCTTAAAGATGATGGTCGGGCTTTTACAGCTGACTGGGCGTTTATTGGGCTGCACTTCATTCATGCCGCCAGGAATGGAATCAAAATCAGTCAGTTCGTTATTCAGCATGAAACCATAGTCGGAAACCATGATGCCTGATCCGAATGGATGTTCCACTGTAGAAGTGCATGCTGCGATATTACCCCATCTGTCACGGACAGTGAAGTGCGTCGTTTCACTGATCTCTTCTTCATTAGGTTGCGGAATGACTTCCCTTTGTTGCACGGAATCATAAATCCAAGGGTTTCCGAAGTCAATGGCATTATTTCTTGCCTTGAAATTAATGAATGAGCGGCGTTTAGCTATATACTCATCATGCATGAGACCCGCCAATGGCAATTCGGCAAATTCGGGATCAGCGAGAAATGCTTTTTTATCTGTAAATGCCAGACGCATCGCTTCTGCGATTAAATAATATTTTTCCCAAGAACGGGCGTCATATTGTTCAATTTGGAAGCTTTCCAAAATTTTCAGGATTTGAATGACCGTGAATCCGCCGGCACTTGGCGCATTTGATGAAGCAATTAAATAATCCTTATAAGTCCCATACATTGGTACATCGATAGTAGCTTTATAGCCCTTTAAATCAGAAAGCTCCATGAACCCTCCAAGTTCCTGTATGCAGGAAATGATGCCCTCTCCGATTTCACCTTCATAAAAAGCGGAAATTCCTTCACGTTGTAATATCCGATAGGTATTCGCCAATTTTTCTTTAATCAGCAAATCGCCATCCTGATAGGGTTTTCCGTTTGGTATGAAGAACTTACGCGCTTCATCGCCCAATCGATATTCAAAGTTTTTAAGAGCATCGCATAGAACCCAATTGACGGGAACTCCTTTTTCAGCAAATTCAATGGATGGCTCGATAAGTTCTGCCAATGGCTTGCTGCCATTTTCGGCGAGTGCTTCATCCATAGCTTTCAGTATTCCAGGAATGCCAACCGCTGTTGCTTTGATAGATCTCTCTTTAAAAGGGATGACTTCCCCTTTTTCATCAAGAAACATGTCTCGATGTGCGGCTTTAGGTGCCCTTACATGGCCATCGTATATTTTCGTTTCCTTATCTTTTGCATTATATACCATAAGAAAACCACTTCCGCCGATACCAGTCATCATTGGTTCAACAACATTTAGGGCAAATTGGATGGCGACGGCCGCATCGACAGCATTTCCACCTTCACGTAATATTTTTTCCCCTATTGAAGTTGCGACAGGATGAGCTGTAACGACCATTCCGGAGCTCCCTTTCGCAGTTTCCCTTTTGTAATCCTTATCTTTTATCTTCTCATTGTTGTTTTCCAAAATGATTCCTCCATTATTCAGTCCTTTTATCTGCCAAAAAGGTAAACTTATGTTTGAGTGAAAAGAAAACCTTGTCATTGTAGAAAAATGACAAGGAGATTTTTCGTAGGTATTCATTTATTCTTAATCAGCAAATGATAAATATACGAAAAATGCTAATGTAACAAGACATAAAGCCACCATGGCAGTCGAAGCCATATAAGACCCCTCCTTAAAAAGACTTGAATCTAATTAATTTCTCCAAAAATCGTCAAAATCCTTCATTTAAATGTAAATTTATTGATATTTATTAAAAAGTTCGAGTTCATTAAACTTTATATAGGTATTTATCCTTTTTTTTGATTTTTAAAACATGGGTAACTATATATTCGTAATTACCAAAAAATAAAAGTATACTAAATATAAAGACAATACAAAAAAGGAGGGGGAGTGTGAGTTGAAAGCAGCGGTTTGGTTCAGGAAAAGTCTCGTCATTTTAGTATCCGTTTTGACGTTTGGTCTTGTCACTCCTTCAGATCTGGCGTGGTTAGCGGAAGCCGATCCGTTAAAGGATACTAAAAAGGGAATAGTGGAAGAAGAGGGATTAGCCTATCTTCCTTCGCAGAATTCAACTGAAATTGAGGAAGAATTCAACCGGGAAGAATTTTTATCGGACATCCTGAATAAGGCAGAGGAAAACGCATTTATGAAATTTGGCGATAAGATCAATCCAAAAATTGGCGATGAATTCAAAATGGTCATATTACCAAAAATGGAAGAAGCCATTACAGAAATGGCTGCACAATTTCCGGATGAAAAATTACAGCAATTGACCATCACTGAGCAGCCGAGTGCAGGCAGGGCCGAGAAGATATTCCATATTTATGATTCAATCAGCGGCAAGGATATCATCAGATTCCATGTAAGGCAGGAAAATCCCCCATTGGAAGGACATTGGTTCGATTTTCACTATCATACTCATCATGATTCATTTGCCACCCATTATAATATAGGGAAAATATATTGGGATAAAAATACGCCGCCAGAGTGGACGAGTAAACAAAAGCTCTCATAGTGGTGGATTTCGTTGATTTTATTTAAGTGGAAGAGTATGATGAAATGAAACTTAATAAGCATCGAATGATACGTTGTCCTGCAACGTATTTATTTTGTGTTAAAACTTAAAGTAAAGTTTTTATCATAACTGGGAACAATGTTATTTTAAAAGGTTTTCTAATTTTGCTGTTATAGGAACAGAGGAGTCTTTATCATGTCAGAGTTGTTAAATAACATCGTGCAAACGTATGCTCAATTTTTTGACTGGCATATGTGGGTGGAGGTTTTATCCGACCCTGTGAGCTGGGGGTTGATCGGAACGCTCGTCTTAATGGAAGGATTGCTATCAGCGGATAACGCACTGGTATTAGCTGTGATGGTCAGGCACCTTCCTCAAAAACAACGGAAAAAAGCATTATTTTACGGTTTGTTTGGTGCTTATGCTTTTAGATTTATAGCGATTGGAATCGGTGTTTTCCTCATAAAGCTTTGGTGGGTGAAGGTGATTGGAGCCGCCTACCTTGGTTGGCTCTCGTTTAAATACTTTAGGGATAAAAGAAAAAAACAAGCTGGGATCGACGAAGATATCCAGGGAATGAGTAAAAACAGCATACTGATCCGAATGTTTGGTACTTTATGGGGAACGGTTGCGGCAGTGGAATTGATGGATATAGCATTTTCCGTCGATAGTGTCTTGGCCGCTTTCGGAGTGAGTGAAAAAGTCTGGGTCCTTTTGACAGGCGGAATGATTGGTGTCTTGATGATGCGGGGAGTGGCCGGAGTATTTCTAAAATTGATAGATAAGGTTCCAGAATTGGAAACTGCCGCTTATGTCCTTATCGGATTCATAGCAATAAAAATGTTAATGGCAGTTGCAGGGATCGAAATCCAACCTGCGATCTTTTTTGTCTTTATATTACTGATTTTCGGCACTACAATCGTGTATCATTTGAAGAAAGGGAAAAAGGTCAAGGAACATGGCTGAGCGCCATTTAAAAAGCTGTCATCAAAATGATGTCAGCTTTTTTTCGCCAAAGTTTCGAAATGGTCTCATCCAGTAGCACTTTCCCGATTTTCCATAAAAAAGTTCATTGTTTAAGAATCAAATTAAATGAAGAATTATTCTTGTTAGTAATTGTATTTTCCCTTGAGGAAGTATCAAAGGGATGACAAGATGGTTTAAATGAAGAAATATCAAGTTTATGTTCCGAGAGGGATCTGTAGATTGATGAAAAAACAATTCATTATATTAAAAAATAATCACTCTCTTCGCCCGCAGGAGTCTCGTACCTTACGTTCCAATCAACTGGAATGTTTTTTTTGAGGGTTAGTAAATCTGAGCGTTGATTTCCACTCCAGGCACTCGCTTTCCGCGGGCGGTCCGGGAGCCTCCTCGGCGCTCGCCTGCGGGGGTCTCCCTTGGCCACGCTTTTCCCGCAGGAGTCTCGTACCTTACGTTCCAATCAACTGGAATGTTTTTTAAATGAAAACTACAGGGTAACTCGCTTTTCTTCTAAATTGTCTTCAGTCTGGCGATTTGAATGGTCTCAACCCTAACCATAATTTTAAAACAAACTTTGTCTTGCTTTTTTATGGACGAAACCCTCATAGGATTGAAGAGATTTGCGACACTCCTGCCGAATAACTGACTAGCCGAGACCCCACATACACTTGCGTCGAGGAGGCTTGGCAGACAGTCGACGGAAAGGGAGCGGTTTTTGAAATCAACTGAAATTTTAATACAAAAAAATTGAAAGTGAAATGCTTTTTCTTCGAATTCATCTGCAATTTTTGCGGTTGTATCAATCTGTCAATAAACTTGGTCTGAAAGGGTCCCATCCTAATATGATTTAAGAATTTTTCTTCATGTTTTTACTTTTTTATATGGATGAAACCCTCATAGGATTGAAGAAATTTGCGACACTCCTGCCGAATAACTGACTAGCCGAGACCCCGCAGACGCTTGCGTCGAGGAGGCTTGGCAGACAGTCGACGGAAAGGGAGCGGATTTCTGAAATCAACTGAAATGTTAATACAAAGAAAAAATTGAAGGTGAAAGGCTTTTTCTTCGAATTCATCAGCATTTTTTGCGATTGTATCATTCTGTCAATAAACTTGGTCCGAAAGGGTCCCACCCTAATATGATTTAAGAATTTTTCTTCATGTTTTTACTTTTTTATATGGATGAAACCCTCATAGGATTGAAGAAATTTGCGACACTCCTGCCGAATAACTGACTAGCCGAGACCCCACAGACGCTTGCGTCGAGGAGGCTTGGCAGTCAGTCGGCGGAAAGGGAGCGATTTTTGAAATCAACTGAAATGTTAATACAAAAAAATTGAAGGTGAAAGGCTTTTTCTTCGAATTCATCAGCATTTTTTGCGATTGTATCATTCTGTCAATAAACTTGGTCCGAAAGGGTCCCACCCTAATATGATTTAAGAATTTTTCTTCATGTTTTTACTTTTTTATATGGACGAAACCCTCATAGGATTGAAGAAATTTGCGACACTCCTGCCGAATAACTGACTAGCCGAGACCCCGCAGACGCTTGCGTCGAGGAGGCTTGGCAGTCAGTCGGCGGAAAGGGAGTGAATTTCTGAAATCAACTGAAATTTTAATATAAAGTAAAAGTTGAATGTGAAATGCTTTTTCATCAGGTTGCCTACCCGTTTAAAGCTGACATCAAAAATGATGTCAGCTTTTTTTATGGAAAATATCAAGTATTTGAAGAAGAGCGGTAAATGTAGTGAAAAAAAGAAAAGGCAATAAAAAGTTAAGCCATAGAGAAGATAGTAGCGGATGCAGCAGTATGCCAAAGAAAATGGAGAACAGAAAAAGGTCGAGAATGATAAACACTTTTAAACTGTAAATATCAAGGACTTCTTCAGCAAGTTCATGTTGCTCATTCAAGATGGCTTTTTTATTGTTGGTTTCCATGCGATCACCTTAAACCTTTTACGATTATATATATTTGATATATGAAAACCGCGGATCAATGGTTCTTCTCAGGATGAATGTGCAACCAAAATTACCAAAAAAACATAGAACTTTTACATTCAGGCAACATGTTATACTAATATAATAGTATGTAAGATTTAGAGATTTTAAATAACATATATTTTCTTAACGATACATGGAGAATGAAGAAAGGGGAGAAGAGTATGAAAAGGAAGAAATGGTGGTTATCCATATTAGCATTGTTTGTCTTTTTACTCTCAATGCTCTCCTATTCATTAGCGAAAGATGATGGGGTAAAATGGCGGAATTTACCCAAAGATAATCTTTTAAGACAAGCTGAACTTTTTAAGGGAAATAAAGAATTGCAAAGAATATTTTTATTTCCAGAAGAGGAGTACGATCAAGGGGAAGCACTGAAAATTGCTGGAACCATTAATAAACTGCCTCATTCACTTTTGGTGAAAACAGCGGAAAGTGGTGTGAGGATCAAACTATTCGATGGCGATATAACGGAAAATCAATCCGCGGCTAAATTAAAGGGGAAAACTCCGCGTGGTTATTTGAATAAAGAAACAACTTGGGATGATGTGCCTGGTATGGGCGGATCACATACGGTATTGGTTAAAATCGGGGCGAGTGACAAGGGCAACGGGCATGGCTCGGTTAATTTGGAACTGCATGAGCTGGGGCACTCCATTGATAATATAGTGTTTGATGGAATCCGTGATGACATGGATTATTTGAAGATTTGGGGTAAGGAAGTGGATGGGCTGTTTCCTGGGATTACGTATTTTTCCAACTACCCTGAGGAATATTTTGCAGAAACGTTCGCCATGTTTTATGTGAACCATGAACAAAATCAATTGCTTAGACAAAAAGCACCCGAGACTTATAATTTTATTAAACAATTAGATTAAACATTGGGCAATAATACGTTAAAATAAGGAGAATGAAAGTAGAAAAGGTGGTTTATCATGAAGCAATATTTAGATTTATGCAAGCATGTACTCGAAAATGGAACGCAAAAAGGTGATCGTACGGGGACAGGAACGATCAGTACCTTTGGATATCAAATGAGATTCAATTTAAAAGATGGATTCCCTGTACTTACAACGAAAAAGGTTAGTTTAAAAGCGATTATCCATGAACTATTATGGTTTTTGAAGGGTGATACAAACGTTGGGTACCTTCAGGAAAACAGTGTGCGCATCTGGAATGAATGGGCGGATGAAAAGGGGGAATTAGGTCCGATTTATGGTCATCAATGGCGTTCCTGGGGAACGGCCGATGGAAGGCAAATCGACCAAATCAGTGAATTGATCGAACAAATCAAGACGAATCCAAATTCAAGAAGATTGATAGTCAGTGCTTGGAATGTTGGGGAACTGGATGAAATGGCCTTGCCGCCTTGCCATGCTTTCTTTCAATTCTATGTTGCTGATGGCAAGCTTTCATGTCAGCTATACCAACGTTCAGCGGACGTCTTCTTAGGTGTTCCTTTTAATATAGCTTCGTATGCGCTTTTAACGATGATGATCGCCCAGGTATGTGATTTGGAAGTTGGCGAATTTGTACATACTTTCGGGGATGTCCACATCTACTCTAACCACCTTGAACAAGTGGAACTGCAGTTGACTCGTGACCCGAAACCATTGCCAATCATGAAAATCAATCCAGATGTGAAAAATATCTTTGATTTTAGCTTCGAGGACTTCGTTTTGGAAAATTACGAAGCCCATCCCCATATAAAAGGTGAGGTTAGCATATGATATCGTTGATAGTGGCTATGGATCAAAATCGTGTGATAGGTAAAAACAATAAACTGCCATGGCATTTACCAGCAGATCTGCAGTATTTTAAAAAAGTGACGATGGGCCATCCAATCGTCATGGGGCGAAAAACATTTGAATCGATCGGCAGGGTCCTGCCTGGCCGCGAAAATGTCATCGTCACCCGCAATCAGGAATTTAAAGCGGAAGGCTGCGTAGTATTACATGATATTGCACAAATCAAAATGTTCGCAGATAACCATGAAGAGGAAGTCTTCGTAATTGGCGGAGCCGAAATCTTCAAGGAAATCCTTCCTTTTACCGACCGCCTGTATATTACGGAAATTCATGAAACTTTCGAAGGGGATACTTTCTTTCCCGAGATTGATGAAAATGAATGGGATGAAATTTCCTCAAACCCAGGCAACATCGATGAAAAAAATCGATTTGCACATGATTTTATTATTCTACAAAAAAAATAAAGTGCTAATCCGATTATGGGGAAATGACCATAATCGGATTTTTTTTGGTATGGGACAACCAAAAGAAAGAATTTTTAGAAAAATCAATTACATTAATAACAGTAAAGTGCTATAATGATTGAATTCATCAGAAAGGAAATGAGGGATTGTTATGAATCAGACTGCATCTAAGAATAGGGGGATTCAATTGGAAGATATTCTAATTGCCTATAGAGAACTGAAAGAAATCGTTTTACATACACCTTTACAAAAAAATCAGAGGCTCTCTGAAAAATATGATTGTAATGTTTATTTAAAACGCGAGGACTTACAACACGTACGTTCCTTTAAATTAAGAGGGGCTTACTATAAAATGAAAAGCCTGACCGAGGAAGAGACGAAGAACGGAGTCGTTTGTGCCAGTGCAGGAAACCATGCACAGGGTGTTGCTTTTTCCTGCAGCCAATTGGGCATTCACGGGAAAATTTATATGCCTGCTACAACTCCAAGGCAAAAAGTCGATCAAGTTCAGCTATTCGGCAGGGATAATGTGGAGATCATCCTAATAGGGGATACATTCGATGATGCATTTGCCATGGCGATGGAATGCTGTGAAAAAGAAGAGCGTTCCTTTATCCATCCATTTGACGATGAAAAGGTAATCGCCGGGCAAGGTACAACGGCTGTAGAAATCCTGAACGATTGTGAAGATGGAATCGACTATGTATTTGCCGCTATGGGCGGCGGCGGGTTAATGGCCGGAGTATCGAGTTATTTCAAATCGGTCTCCCCAAATACGAAATGCATTGGAGTTGAGCCGCAAGGTGCTGCTTCGATGGAATACTCCTTCAAGGAAGGAAAAGTATCTGAACTCGAAAAAATAGATACATTCGTTGATGGCGCAGCTGTCAAGTGTGTGGGACAGTTGACATATCAGCTTTGTAAGGAAAACCTTGAAGATATCGTTGTCGTACCTTCAGGCCAAATCTGTACGACGATTCTCGATTTGTATAATCAGCATGCGATTGTCGCTGAACCGGCAGGTGCTATATCTGTAGCCGCGTTGGATTCATATAAAGAACAAATCAAAGGAAAAACGGTTGTTTGCATGGTCAGCGGAGGGAATAACGACATTGGGCGCATGCAGGAAATTAAAGAGAAATCCTTATTATATGAAGGGCTGCTTTATTATTTTATCGTGAATTTTCCACAACGTGCTGGCGCTTTAAGGGAATTCCTTGATGAAGTGTTAGGACCGAATGATGATATAAGCCGTTTTGAATATACGAAGAAAAATAATAAAGAAAGCGGGCCGGCCCTGGTTGGTATAGAGCTAAAAGATAAAAATGATTATGAAGGGCTCATCCAAAGGATGAACAAGAAAGGATTCTCTTTCGTAGAGGTCAATAAAGACAGTAATTTATTTCACTTGTTGATTTAAACATGGATAAAATGTTAAATTAGGATAGAATAATACCTATGTTTTTACATTTTATTCTGCCGGCCCAGTCGTATATGGGCATACTGTCGATAATTGTTACCATTCTATGACGAATTGCCAGTTCCCTTTCAATTGGTTGGAAATGGTATTATAATCGGAGTAGGTCTAATTACAACACCAAAGGGGATGTATCCATGTCGAACATTGGAGTACCTGGTCTAATTCTAATCTTAATTTTGGCATTAATTATCTTTGGTCCGAAGAAACTTCCAGAAATTGGCCGTGCTTTTGGACAAACGCTTCGTGAGTTTAAAAAATCCACAAGTGATTTAACAAAAGGTGATTATGAAGAAGATAAGAAGCTACAACAAAAAAATCATGAATGATTGAATGCTGGGCGTAAGATGGAATCGTCTTGCGCCTTTACGCTGTAACAAAGATACGGATTTTCAGATGAAGGCGTGATCAACTTTGGAAGATAAGGAATTAAATATCATCGATCATCTCGATGAATTGAGAAAACGGCTCATCATTACAGCTGTTGCTTTTGTCATCTTTTTTATCGCCAGCTTTATTTATGTTGAGGAGATTTATAATTGGTTCGTGAAAGATCTCGATTTTGACCTGATGGTATTGGGACCGAGTGATATTATCTGGATTTACTTCATGCTTGCAGGTGTCGTAGCCATTGCGGCAACGATACCGGTAATTGCCCTGCAAATCTGGTTATTCGTTAAACCCGCTTTGATGCCAAATGAAGTGAGGGCGACCCTTGCCTATATTCCAGCACTTTTCCTGCTTTTTATCGGAGGGCTTGCTTTCGGTTATTTTGTCATCTTCCCGACCATTCTTCAATTTTTGATTGAATTGGGTGATGGGATGTTCATAACCAGTTTTACAGCTGATAAGTACTTTTCATTCGTATTTAATATGACGATACCTTTTGCTGTTTTATTCGAGCTTCCTGTCGTTACCATGTTTTTGACCTCCCTTGGCATAATAAATCCTTATGTGCTTCAAAAATTAAGGAAGTATGCATACTTTGTACTTGTTGTCATAGCGATATCGATTACGCCGCCTGACTTTATGTCAGACTTTATGGTGATGGTTCCATTGCTGTTATTATACGAAATCAGTATTTCATTATCTAAAGTCGTCTATAAACGAAGGGTGAGACGTGAAAACTTGCGGGAAGACACCTACGAGGAAGGTTTATAAGAAGAAGCCCATAATGGCATTTTGCCCTTATGGGTCTTTTTTTTATGATTTTCAATCTGATTTCTCATTTTTTTACACATTTGAATATTTATACTTTTGGATTTATTGTGTATAATGTAAGCAATCGGTTAAAAATGAGGATTGATATTTTGATGTTCAAATGCTTGGAATTCAAAGATTGTTTTGGACATAAGGTCACCATTTCAGAAATACCTGTCTTACTGCCTAGTGATCCGAATTTTTTTATGTTGACCGTGCGTTTGGAAGTATTTGTTAAGAAGGTTTTTGCCAATAAAGATCATAAAGAAAATTACTCATTTAAGCATTATTTAGCATCCGTACTCAAATGGCCCGTTTACAACAAGCTTTTTTTTGGAAGTTTACTCAATAATGCTTAATGCGGATTGTTCCATAGCTAACATCTCCGTTAAAAGAGATGACACGAATGCCATGCAATATCGAATGTATCGGCATGTGTTCAGGTTAGCTCATGGAACGGTCTTTTTTTGTGTAATCATTTCAAAAGATAAGTATCACTTCAGTCAAAAAATGAAACCTTTGGTTTGAATGCTTACCTTGAATAGGTATAATACAATAGATATGTTAATTTAGGGATGTGTAATGATGAATAAAGTAAAGATAGTAACAGACTCGACAGTAGATATGACACCAGAGGAACTGGAATTTTATGATATTACAATGGTCCCTTTATCGATCTTTATAGATGGGGAGACTTTTTTGGATAAGGTCGAAATCGAACAAGAAGAATTCCTGAAAAGGATGAACCAGTCAAAAGAACTGCCAAAAAGCTCACAACCGGCCGTAGGTACCTTTGTGGAGGTATATGATGAACTCGGAAAAGACGGCAGCGAGATTATTTCCATACATATGACAGGTGGCATGAGCGGTACTGTTCGTTCAGCGGAAAGCGCAGCTAGCATGTCTGAAACGAAGGTTACCGTTCTTGACTCGAAATTCATTTCAAAAGCGATGTCATTTCAGGTGATCGAGGCAGCGAAGATGGCGAAGGAAGGGAAATCCGTAGCCGAGATAATTGAACGATTGGAACATATTAAAAAGCAGTCAAGTTTAATCATTGTCATAGAAACACTTGATAACCTCGTTAAGGGTGGAAGGATTGGCAAAGTTTCTGCTTTTATCGGTTCATTGCTGCACATAAAGCCGATTGCACTTCTTGATGATGGTGTACTGAACCCTGTATCCAAAGCCAGGAGCCAGTCACAGGTCGTCAAGTTCATCATCAAGAAATTCAAAGAAGAGACTCAAGGCAAAAAGATTAGAGGCATCGGTTTTGTACATGCGAATGGCCTTGAAATAGCGGATAAGGTCCGCCAGGCCATTGCAGACTTGACAGGATATCAAGACATAAAGATAGAAGCAACGACTGCCGTTGTCAGTACCCATACAGGTGAAGGCGCCATGGCGATCATGTATTATTGGGACTGATAAGGATATACCATATGAAACTGTGTTTGGCGGCGGTTTCGTCACTTTTACAAGTGTCTTTAATTCGTAGAAATAGTTGCTGTCCTCATTCCGGATGGTCTGTTAGAATAAATGAAGTAACAGAATATTTTATACATAAAGGACGGGGTAGGGATGAGAAAGCTGCAATTGCTTATGGCAGCTATGGGAGCGTCAATTTTATTGCTGTTGACCGCATGCGGTTCCAATGGTGTACCTGATGCCAAAAATTGGGACCTTGAAGACTTCAGTTATATCGATCAGGAGGGGAAGCCTTTCTCAAAAAGCGATCTTAAAGGAAAGGTTTGGGTAGCGGATTTTATATTCACGAGCTGTGAGACGGTCTGTCTCCCCATGACATCGAATATGACGAAGCTGCAGCAGCAATTGAAGGATGAAGGGATTAAGGATGTAGAGTTCGTTTCATTTTCCGTGGATCCGGAAATTGACAAACCTGATGTTTTAAAAAAATTTGGTGACCAATTTAATGTGGATTACGGCAACTGGCACTTTCTGACCGGTTATGGACAGGAAGAAATCGAGCAGTTTGCATTGGATAACTTTAAAACGATCGTCAAAAAACCAGAAGCGGAAGATCAGGTGATTCATGGGACCAGTTTTTTTCTGATGGATCAAGAAGGAAAGATCATCATGGATTATACAGGTCTGCAGGATATTCCGTTTGATGAAATCATTAAGCATATTAAAATTTTACAGAATTATTGAACAGGTTAAATGACCTGTTCTTTCTGTTTTCATCCTTCTTAATTACCGGGCTTTATCGATGGTGAAAATGAGCAATAAGTTTTTGAAGAAACGTCGGTAGTGAAGAATGATTTTACATGCTAAGTAACATGCTAATTTTTATAGGACTAGCTTTAATTCACAGCGTTTTTCATATTGTATAGTAAGGAATGCTCAATTTTGGAAGTACAATGAAGGTATATTGTTTGCAATTTTTCTTTTTCTGCATGATATAATATATGGGTAGGAAGGTGAGGGTCATGAGGAACAAAATCACCTGTCTTTTCATATGCCTAGTTTGGATTTCAGGCTGCAGTCAAAATGAAACAGCCTCAAATCAGCCATCTGTTCAGCAGAAAAGCATAGTTGAGCTGAGTAAAAAGGAAACCATTCCTGCCAGCTTTTTTCCGGACCCTGTGAAAATCGTGTCAATTGGCGACTCCTTGACTCAAGGTGTCGGTGATAGTAAAGATAATGGCGGGTATCTGCCTTATTTACAAAATAAGCTGGAAAAAGAACCATCGATTACTTCCGTTGAGATGATTAATCATGGCATACGTGGAAATAGGACCGACCAACTATTGAAAAGACTGGATAAGACTAGGATTAAAGAGGACATAAAGCAAGCTGACTCGATTGTCGTCACAATCGGTGGAAATGATATCATGAAGGTCTTTAAACAGAATTTCTCCAATCTGGAACTGAATCAGTTTGATTCGGCAAAAATAGGGTATGAAAAAAGATTAAGGCAGATACTTGATAAGGTTCGTTCCGAAAATGATTCTGCGCAAATATACCTTGTAGGCGTCTACAATCCATTTTCCAAATGGTTCGGAGACTTTTATGAACTTGATATGATCATGAATGATTGGAATGAAAGTGGAAAAGAGATCATTGAAGAATATGATTCAGCATATTTTATTGAAATAGCAGACATTTTCGAGAATCCCGAAGAAGATTTGCTTTATGCCGAGGATTATTTTCACCCAAATGACCGCGGATATGAATTAATCGCGACAAGAATCTATAATGATATGGATATTACCACTATCGGAAAAGACACATTGGAAGCGAGTGCCAAAGGAGATGATGACCAAGAATGACAAATGTCAAATGGAAGACTTTGTTTATTTCCCTATTAGCCTTAAACATCCTGGTCATCCTGTTTGTAACGATTTTAGTTAATCTGCCGACTAAAGATAAAGAGCTGATACCCAAAGTAAGCCGCGAAGAAGATATCCAATTTCAAATTCACACGAATCGGGAAGATTTGACAAGGTTAATCAACCAGTATCTGGATAAAGAGGGGTTAACGGGATCCATTCACTATGAAGTGTATTTAACGGATGAGGTGGAGCTATACGGAACAATGCCATTTTTCAACCGTGAAGTGGAAATGAAATTGACTTTTGAACCAATTGCCCAAAAGAATGGGGATTTGATTCTTAAGCAAAAATCAATTGCAGTCGGTAAAATGAACCTTCCTGTTTCATATGTAATGAATTTGATTAATGAGCGATATAATATGCCTGAATGGGTTAGCATAAGCCCCAATGATAAAAGTATTTATGTGTCATTACAGGATATGGAACTGAAAAGCGATATAAGGGTGAAGGCGAAAGAATTCGATCTGAAAAATGATGACATTTCATTTTTATTGACCATCCCATCATCATTACAGTGATCGTGAATAAATGGATAAAAACCAGGATCGATGCATCCTGGTTTTTTATTCATTTATGGGGAGAGCGTTAGGGTTTCTAGTGAGGATGATTCCCGATTCGATCCGATTATATAAATGGTAGAGGAAGTATTTTCTTGAAATGCTTTGTTTGGCAAAGGGAGTGCGATTTCTTTTGTTCCAGTTTTCCTCACTTCGAAGTCAACTATCATGGGATGAATAGTGAGATATTCGCTTGCTTTCCTGAAATGGAGTTGATCAAAGACGACATCTCCGCTTTTGACCGCAATGTCCACCGAGGGTAATTCATGTGAAAGCTGGATGAATCGGACCTTTGCTTCATTTGGGGGAACAGATGGGTTATCCTCGAAAGGTAAAATTTTCAACGATTCGTTAGCCACGGTAGGTGCTAGAGCAATGGTATAGGAAGCTCCGATTTCGAGAGCCACTTTACAGCTTAATAGAGGTGAGGTGTTTTGCCCGCTGTGGTATATATCCAATTGGTACTTGCCGGGGGGCAGTGGTGAATAACCATTGCACTCTTTATACGAGAAATTTTTGAGGATACGCATTTCATTTACATGAACATCAAATGGGTGAGCTGTTGGGGCAGCATGTAAGAAGCGGACTTGTGCAGGCGGTAGGACAGTTATTTGTTCATTTCTGTATGTTGAATTTTCGAGACTTTTCAAATGTTTATGGTAATAATAATCATGAAATTCCGAATCGCTGTTTTTATAAGACGATAGTAAATCATATGTTTCCGATTTTTGTGGATATGATTGTTTATCGCTCATTTCCAACACCTCTCATTTTTCCATCATGTTGTTAACATATGTAATCATGCTTGGGCGTGTGTCTCCTTTTTAATAAGAAAGGTACCATTTTCGTGAAAAGGCTCTCGGCATATTATTTTACAGGGGTATATAAAAACGTTAAAATGCATTCAATGGATGGTTTGTAAAAAAGGAGGATTTTCATTGACAAAGCAATTAGAGAAAGCAACATTCGCAGGTGGATGTTTCTGGTGCATGGTGAAACCGTTCGATGAACAGCCCGGCATCGAATCCGTTATCTCGGGCTATACAGGCGGGACTACGGAAAATCCCACGTACAAAGAGGTTTGTTCTGAAACCACGGGACATTATGAAGCTGTTCAGATCACCTTTGATCCAAACGTATATCCATATGAGAAGATAATTGAGTTATTTTGGCAGCAAATTGATCCGACAGATCCTGGCGGGCAATTTTATGACCGGGGAAGTTCTTATCAAACGGCCATTTTTTATCATGACGAAAACCAACGTGAAATTGCAGAAGCATCCAAAGCCAAGCTGCAGGCGAGCGGGAAGTTTTCCGGACCAATCGTAACCCCGATTATACCGGCCAAAACGTTTTATCCAGCCGAGACATACCACCAGCATTACTATAAAAAGCAACCTGAACATTATGAAAGATATTCGACTGGCTCAGGACGTAAAGCATTTATACAACATCACTGGGGGGGAAAAAATGAAAAGTAAAGAAGAATTAAAAAAGAAACTCACTCCGATTCAATATGAAGTCACGCAAAATAATGGAACGGAACCAGCCTTTAACAATGAATATTGGAATTTGAAGGAGGAAGGATTATATGTGGATATCGTTTCAGGCAATCCTCTTTTCACTTCAAAGGAAAAGTTCGATTCAGGCTGCGGTTGGCCAAGCTTCACTAAACCGCTTAAAGAAGAGGAAGTGGTGGAAAACCTCGATACGAGTTATGGTATGAGAAGGATCGAGGTCCGCTCAAAAACTGCCGATTCTCATCTGGGACATGTTTTCAATGACGGTCCGGGACCGTCAGGATTACGCTATTGCATCAATTCTGCATCATTAAGGTTCATCCCGCTCCAAGATCTTGAAAAAGAGGGATACGGGGAATATAAAAAGCTTTTTGAGTGATTGGAAAACCCCCTATCAGATTATGATAGGGGTTATTTATTGAGTAATATTCAATCTGTGATGATTGACGCGATCCGGACATATGGAATGTCGGTCAGGTCCATTGCTTTAGTCCTGCCAGTCACCTCAAAACGGACAGTATGTGAACCGGGGCGAAGTCCATTAGTGACAAATAAATATCTTTCACGGGCAAATGGCCACCATGTATTCAAAGTCGTGATTTCATTTCCGTCAATCCATACATTCACTTCCCCGCCATCAGGACTTCTAAGCAGTTTCACACCAAGCATACTCCCTTTGAAGGTATATTGAATCACACTGCCCTTTTCACTACTAGTGAAATATCCGCCCATTGGCCGGAAACCGCTCATTTTTTCATAGTGGTCAATTTCCGATAATTCAAAACCGGAATGGGCATGCAGCTTAGTTGGAAGACCCGCTACAGCCTTCTCTTGTTTGATGTTATTCAGGAACCGTTCATAAATGGCATCGGCATATAATTTATACCCCAGCCCATTTGGATGTACCAAATCTTTGGTCAGCTGTTTTTCCGTATATCCTGAATTTTTGAATATCGGCCGCATATCCACATTTGTAGCACCATAATGTTTGGATAAAAGTCCAATGGCTGTCGCAAATTCCTCATATTTCAAGGAACTCTCTGTTATTGTGAATAACTCAGCATTAGGGTGGAGCCGTTTTGCCTTTCTCATTAACGCTTCATATGTCATGGTAAAATCATCGACATTCATATATTTGCGGTCATTTTCACCAAAAACGAAGAAAATCAGATCTTTATGATCATGCTTCCTTCTTTGGGAAAGCTTGAATAGGCCCTCAAAAGCAGTTGATCCGCTTTGGACCACGTAGTCACCGTGTAACGGAATTTCATTGGCATCATTCATCTTATTTTCTAGCTGTTTGAACCATGTTCGATTAGGATTTTCAGCTCCCGATCCTCTTCCGATACTGTCACCAATGACGAGATACTGAATGGGCTGGCCTGATTGGAATTTTTGATAAACATTTATCGAATCATCTGATCCATATGTTTTAGGAACTTTTTGAAGGATATAGCTGATTAGAAGGATCGTGGCGATTGCAGCGAAAGGGATGAAGGATTTTGCGTTCGTTTTCAATTATGTTCCCCCGTATTGCCTTTTATGTATCCATGTAGGTATGAGATAGCTTAAAGAGGCTAAGAATTGTTTTTTCCTTATTATATCCCAATTTTAAAGTAACACAATAAATTTGTGACAATTTTCATGGTTACTCGTGGGATTTCAGCCATTGAATGAATAACGCTTAAGATGGTGTTGATTGAAGTTTTTTCTTAAATCCAAAAAAATGGGCAAATGCACAGACCAAGGCGGGCGTATCGACATATGGTAAGGTGTAAAGAGAAAACAGAATTCTAAAAGGAGTGAAACTTAATGTACGGATATGGTGGAAATGGTGCAGGACCAGGGTACGGATATGGTGGCGGTGGATACGGCGGCGGCGGATGCGGCGGCGGTAGCTGCGGATTTGGATCAGGCTTCGCTTTAATCGTTGTCTTGTTCATTCTATTGATTATCATCGGTGCTTCATTCTGCTGCTAATTCAATAACCCAAAGACCAGTTGATAAAGCTGGTCTTTTCTTTATGTATGGAAATTGGTGGTTTGACGGTGGACTTTTCCAATTCCATGGTTGCTGACTGAATCGTCATGGATAAATCCAGGTGATAATGGGACAGGCGATACACAGCCATTCCTTTTTTAAATCCTGATTTCTGTGCATCTGGAATGGCGTGAGAATTCAAAGAAACTAGCTCGGTGAATGTAATACGATAAAGGACTTAGTTTTCTTTGTAAACCATTTCTGCTAAAATAACGACAGAATGTAATTAATTTAGGGGGATAAAGATATGAAACCTTCCCGTTTACAAGCAGGGGATGAAATTCGCGTAATTGCTCCTTCTAGAAGCTTGGCGATTGTCAAAGGGGAACAACGCAGATTGGCAGAAGAAAGATTGACTGAGCTTGGTTTTAAAGTGACATATGGTAAAACGGTTTTGTTCCATGATGACTTTTTCTCGAATTCGATCGAAGACCGGATCGAGGATTTGCATGATGCGTTCAGGGATCCGAATGTTAAGGGGATTTTCACAAGCATAGGGGGGTATAACGCTAACCAATTGTTACGGTATATCGACTATGATTTGATTAAGGAAAATCCAAAAGTGTTGGTGGGGTATAGTGATATAACCGCCATTTTATTGGCCATTTATAATAAAACAGGCTTAACTACATATTCAGGTCCCCATTTCTCGACGTTCGGGATGAAGGCTGGTCTGGAATATACGATGGAATATTTTAAAAAGGCTGTAATTGAAAGTGAAGGCTTTTATCTTGAACCAAGTGAAACGTGGAGTGATGATTCTTGGCATTTGGAACAGGATGACCGAACTTTCCACCCGAATGCTGGATACATGGTCATTCAGGAAGGTGAAGCTGCCGGGACAATCATTGGGGGAAATCTTTGTACAATCAATCTATTACAAGGTACAGAGTACATGCCATCTTTAAAGGACAGTATCCTTTTCATAGAAGATGACGAAGAAAGCCATCCATTCAGTTTTGACCGGGATTTACAATCCTTGCTCCATCAGCCAGGTGCAAGTGGCATTAAAGGAATAGTCATCGGCCGTTTCCAAAAGGATTCAGGAATGACTGAATATGCTTTGCAGGAAATCATCGCCGCCAAAAAGGAGATAAATGGCATACCCGTGATCGCTAATGCCAACTTTGGTCATGTTCATCCTTTTGTAACTGTGCCGGTTGGTTCAAAAGCAGTAATGAAAGTGAAGAACGGAAAAGCGACGATCCAGATCCATCCATGAACAGTTTGAAGACGCCGTTCAAAAAATGGACGGTGTTTTCATCTGTTAGGGGTATGTATGTATATGGTTTTCATTATGGTGTATATTAGGAGTCTTTCCTCTTGTCAGTACTGGAAATTGTCCTATTTTACAAGCATTATTAGGGAATATGAGTCTAATAGTTCAAATTCTTTATTTTTCTGATATAATACTAAGAGATTTAAAATAGAAAAGGTGATTATGTGTTATTAACAATTCCAGCATCCATTCGTTTAGAAGGGGCTTTGGCCGAGTATAATAAAAAAGGCCGTGTGAGCCATACATGTTCCGTTTGTAACGAAGACACTTCTAACGGGGATGCAAGTAACTTGAACTACTATAAGTTAGGAACTAAAAAAGTTTGTCATTCCTGCATGAAAAATGTTTTGCGTCATCCGTCTTTAAAAGAGTATGAATATGTACATACTTCAAATATCGATAAAACGGCTTTTTATAAAAATGTGTTGGCTGTTTTAAAGGATGAAAGTTTTTTGGAATCCATTCGTGAAGAAAAACTAAATAGCGTATTGTAAGAAAAAAGTGTATCTCTCGCGGATACACTTTTTTTGTCGCCATTTTTGGAAAATCACCCATGAAACCAAGAAATTATCCGTATACAGGCTTAGGCCAATTTCCTTAGCAAGATTGCCTTCATCTGGACATACACTTTATTATATGGCATTTGTTTTTAAAGAGAAGGAGTGTGTGGGCTTATGGAGCAGTCTTCATTGATCAAACCGGTCCTGGGAGGAGCCTACCCGACTATCAGTCATGGTCAGGGAGTGTTTTTATACGATAAAAATGGAAAGGATTATCTCGATGCTTCTTCCGGTGCCGTTACAGCCAATATTGGCCATGGAGTCCAGGAAATCATTGAGGCGATGGTAAAACAGGCTCAACAGGTTTCGTTTGTGTATCGTTCCCAATTTACCAGCGATGCTGCAGAGAAACTCGCCGGAAAAATTGCAGAATTGACCAAAGGGGAACTGACATACAGCTTTTTTGTAAACAGCGGCTCCGAGGCGACTGAAACGGCATTAAAAATTGCCATTCAGCATTGGCAGGAAAAAGGGAAGCCAAAGAAACAGAAAATCATATCGAGATGGATGAGCTACCATGGCATCACGATGGGAGCTCTTTCAATGTCTGGACATCCGATTCGCCGGGAACGCTTTACTCCTTTGCTTGAATCATATCCTTCTGTATCTCCTCCATATTGTTACCGATGTCCACTTCAACTTGACCAACATACTTGCGGAATGGCGTGTGCTTCGGAATTGGAAGCATCAATCCGGCGCATTGGCAGTGAAAATATAGCGGCGTTCATTGCAGAACCTGTTATCGGCGCAGCCGGAGGGGCCATTGTTCCTCCTGACGGTTATTTTCAAAAACTCAAGAAAATCTGCGAAGAGAATGATATTTTATTCATTGCGGATGAAGTAATGACCGGATTTGGACGTACCGGTAAGATGCTTGCTTCCGAATATTGGGATGTGGAACCTGATATCGTGACATTAGGTAAAGGTATGAGTGGGGGGTATACCCCAATAGCGGCGGCAGTAATGACCAAAAACGTGATGGAACCCATAATGAAAGGATCGAAGTCAATTATAGGAGGTCATACTTTAAGTGCAAATCCGTTATCGTGTGCGGTATCTTTGGCGGTTTTAGACTATATCGAAAGGAATGAACTTGTCGAAAAATCAGCCGACAGGGGGAATTACCTGATTAGGGGCTTGAAAAAGTTGGCAGGGAAGTATTCCTTTATCGGTGATATACGTGGGAGAGGTTTATTGATTGGCATCGAATTTGTCCTGGATAAAGCAACGAAGGCCCCATTTCCGAAGGATGCAGATGTGACCAATGAAATCATTGAATTGGGAATGAGGAACGGAATCCTTCTTTATCCCGCAGCTGCAGGCCTTGACGGTGTAACCGGGGCAGCCCTCATCATCTCCCCGCCGCTAACGATATCGGAAGAGGAGTGTGCTGAATTGTTAATGAGGGTCGATATAACCCTTGGGCAATTTAATGAATCGATAGGTAAACGATCATCACAACAAGGAAGTGAGTCATAGTGGTGGAAAATACATTCCAGAAGACTTGTCGTTTGGAAGATGTCCGCCATCACTTTAAAGATAAACAGTCCATCCTATTTGGGGGATTCGGTGGCATAGGGACGCCTCCGGGATTGATCAATGTGATTTTGGAATCAGGTATTAAGGATTTAACCTTGATTGGGAACGATACAGGTTTCCCAGATATCGGAATCGGAAAACTGGTCACCCAGCGCCGAGCGAAAAAAGTCATCGTTTCCCATATCGGTTCCAATCCCAATGCAGGACTATTAATGAACAATGGTGAACTCGAAGTGGAGTTCTGTCCGCAAGGGACACTTGTCGAACGCATCCGGGCCGGAGGGATGGGACTCGGCGGAATATTGACCGATATTGGAATGGAAGCCGATATCGTCCGGGAAGGCAAGCAAACCGTAAAGCTAGGCAAGAAAAATTATCTGGTGGAATCGGCATTAACTGCAGATATCGCCATTGTTTACGCAGAAATGGCTGATCCTTATGGAAATCTTCTATTCGATAAAAGTGCCAGGAATACGAATCCAATCGTTGCTGCAGCCGGACAGATCACTATAGTCGAAGTCAGGCAAATCGTTCCGCTGGGCACTTTGGATCCAGAGAACATCATTGTACCGGGGGCCTTTGTGGATTATATCATTCCATCAAAAGGAGTCGATTGGAAATGGGTTTGGGAACAGGGGATAGAAACAGAATAGCGAAACGGGCAGCAGCAGAAATAAGCGATGGGATGCTGGTCAATTTGGGAATTGGCATTCCATCACTTGTACCGAATCATCTTTGGGATGATCATAAAGTGATGTTTCATGCAGAAAATGGCCTTGTGGGAATTGGCAGTACTCCTGAAACGGGGAAGGAAGATGCGCATCTTTGCAATGCTGGGGGATTGCCGATCACCATTAGAGCCGGGGCTTCTTACTGCGACAGTACTGTTGCATTTGGAATGATACGCCGCGGCAGGGTGGATATCACGATTCTAGGAGCCCTTCAAGTAAGTCAAGCGGGGGATCTCGCAAATTGGATTGTTCCGGGAAAGCGGGTGCCAGGCATGGGCGGTGCAATGGAACTGGCTGCAAAGGCAAAAAAGGTCATTGTCTTGATGGAACATAACGATAAAGCGGGCATGTCTAAATTAGTCAAAACATGTACGTTGCCGTTAACAGCCCAAAAATGCGTACATATGATCATCACCGAATTAGGCGTGTTTTCCGTAACTTCGGAGGGCCTTCTATTAACTGATGTATTTGATACGTCCAGCATTGAGGAAATCAGGAATCGGACAGAAGCCTTGTTTACCGTCTCTGAAAACATCCACAAATTAAAAGAATGAGAGAGGAGAATGGATATGTATGAGGAAAAAATAAGAACATGGCTGAAAGAACATCGGATGAATGGGGTTCAGCTTTTGCAAAAACTGGTTCAGGAACCGAGCAAAAGGGGCCAAGAAGGAAGTGCACAAGCAATAGTGGTCGAAAAGTGCAGACAACTTGGTCTGGAAATAGACCTATGGGAAATCGGGGATGAACAATTAAGAAAACATCCCCATTTTTATTGCGACCGCAGGGATTTTAAAGGAAATCCGAACCTTGTGGCCATTAAAAGAGGAACAGGCAAGGGGAAATCCCTTATTTTAAACGGACATATTGATGTAGTTCCTGAAGGAGATCATGCAGCATGGCATGATGAACCCTATAGCGGCAAGTTGATGGACGGGAAAGTTTTCGGGCGGGGAACGACGGATATGAAAGGCGGCAATGTATCTTTATTGCTGGCCATTGAAGCGATCGTCGAATCTGGAATCCAATTGAAGGGGGATTTGATATTTCAGAGTGTGATTGAAGAGGAAAGCGGTGGTGCCGGCACACTTGCGGCAGTCATACGCGGGTATAAAGCTGATGGTGCAATCATTCCGGAACCTACAAATATGAAACTATTCCCATTACAGCAAGGTTCGATGTGGTTTCGACTGAGAATAAAAGGCAAGTCTGCACATGGAGGCACTAGGTATGAAGGAGTCAGTGCAATTGATAAAGCGGTTGTTGTAATGAAAGAAATCAAGATGCTTGAACAAGAACGGAATGAGTCACTCCGTCATTCACTCTATAAAAATGTCCCTATCCCCATTCCAATCAATATTGGTAGCATTCAAAGCGGGAATTGGCCTTCCTCCGTGCCGGATACAGCCGTCCTGGAAGGAAGATTCGGCATTGCCCCTACAGAAACCATGGAAGATGCACAAGAATCGATGAAGGAGCGAATAGATGCTTTAAACGAGAGTGATGCATGGTTCAAAGAAAGACCTATTGAATTAGAATGGTTTGGGGCCAGATGGCTGCCTGGCAATCTCGAAATCAATCACCCGCTCATGAAGACAATTAGCACATACTATGAAAAAGTGGTCGGGGAAGAACCGCTTGTCGAAGCTTCACCATGGGCGACGGATGGAGGGTATCTTTCATCGGTTGGTTCTACCCCCGTCGTTGTGTTTGGACCAGGGGAAACGAAGATGGCCCATGATTCGAACGAATATATAGAGGTGGATAAAATGTTGGAAGTTGCGGAAATCATCGCTTTGACCATTATTGAATGGTGTGGGGTGGACCAGGAATAATCATTTTTCCAAGGTCTGATCCAGGAAGGGTCAGGCCTTTCGCAACAATTTTCGAAGATGTGAAAGGAGCGGGACAAATGGAGGCTGGAATCATCGAAAAAAGAATTCGAAAGCCAATGTGCACCATACATATTACGATCGACCATTTTAATAAGCGAATCAGGGTTGATGATTATCTAGGGCATTTTCAAGAATGCGTGGAGGAAACCTTGAAGGTGGCTAAAAGCATATCAGCAGAAAAAATCATCTTCAAGTCCCGCAAGGAAAACGTTATGGCATTGCTTGCTCAGGGCTTTCTATATGAAGGAAGCATCGATAAATTCTTTTTGGGAAGCGATTGTTTCTTCCTTGTTAAATATAACCGGAATGAAAGGCGCAACAGTGCTGAATGGGAAAGGGAAGATCAAATCCTTACCGATGTTCAGATGCTGCCGATTAAATCCGGACTGGATGAACCGCCGTCAGCCTATCAAGGCCGTAAAGCTGAAGTGGCAGATGCACTTCAGCTGGCCCAACTGTATGGGAAGGTTTTCGAGGTGTATCCCACACCGATGAATGATCCGGTTTATGTGAAAAAGTGCATGGAAATGGGAACGGTTTTTTATATTTATGTCCATGAAGAGAGGATCGTCAGTGCTGCTTCCGCAGAAATTAATTCCTTTTACCATAATGCAGAAATCACTGATTGTGCGACATTGCCGGAACATCGGCAGTACGGCTTGATGAAACACTTGATTTCCGCGCTTGAAGACTATCTTATTTCACACGGCATTTATTGTATCTATTCGATTGCCCGGTCGCTCTCGTTCGGCATGAATGCTGCATTGCATCAGCATGGATACTCGTACCGCGGACGTTTGGCCAATAATTGTTATATCTTTGATAAACTGGAAGATATGAATCTTTGGGTGAAAAACTTTAGTTGAATGCTCATTTTTAGGCGGTTCATGACAAGTTTTTGGCATTTCCTCATATACATCTAGCAAGAAGGTATTGAGGAGGGATAGCTTGCCTAGTGAATTTTTTAATACAAGTGAAGTGTTGGAAGCGATATTAGAAACCATTGATGAAGGCATTCATGTGATAGATCCAAAAGGACAGACCATCTTTTATAACGAAGTGGCCGCCAATCATGATGGGATGAAAAGAAGTGAAGTGCTCGGGAAACCGTTGCTTGAAGCGTTCCCTTCTTTGAATCACAAATCATCGACGTTACTCCGGGTCATTAAATCTGAAAAACCAATCTATAACTATAGTCAATCGTATGTAAATGCTCATGGGCGTATCATTGAGACGCTAAATACTACTCTACCCATATATGTAGATGGGTTTATGATAGGTGCAATCGAGATTGCAAAGGATTATTCAAGCTTGAAGCAATTATCGGAAAGGTTAGCTGATCTGGAAAGCTCGCTCAAGACAATCAAAAGTCCTCAAAGGAAAACGACTGGGAACGGCGGATTGTATTCTTTCACTGAAATCCTGACAAGTGATAAGGGGTTTAAAGGTTTGATATCCCAAGGTAAAAAGGCTGCCCGCTCCACCTCATCGGTATTGGTTTATGGGGAAAGCGGTGTAGGAAAAGAGCTTTTTGTTCAAAGCATCCACCAGGAATCGAGCCGCAGTAATGAACCTTTCATCGCGCAAAATTGTGCGGCCTTACCAGAAAGTTTATTGGAATCGCTTCTATTCGGTACGGCAAAAGGAAGCTACACTGGTGCTGTGGAGCGACAGGGATTGTTTGAATTGGCCAACGGCGGAACCTTGTTTTTGGATGAATTGCAATCGATGCCGATTGACTTGCAGGCAAAGCTTCTGCGCGTGCTTGAAGATGGGTTCATCAGGAGGATAGGTGGCACAAAAAGTGTACAGGTGAATGTCAGGATCATGGCAGCGATGAATATTGATCCGAAAAAGGCCGTATCGGAAAACAGGCTAAGGCCGGATTTATTTTACCGATTGAACGTATTGAGCTACGAGCTGCCTCCGCTAAGGGAGCGGATTGATGATATAGAGCTTCTTTCTGAACATTTCATATCAATATTTAACAGTAAATTAGGACTGTCCATAAAAGGCATGGATGAGAAGACAAAGGATTTTTTTCGGAAATATCACTGGCCTGGAAATGTAAGGGAACTTAAACATACGATAGAATTCATGATGAACCATACGGAGAATGATGTTATGAATCTTGAAGATCTGCCCCAGTTTTTAAAGAAGCGCAACCCATCCGAAAAAATACTTCCGCTTCGTGAGGCCATGATTGAGATGGAAACAAAATTGATTACCGAGGCACTTCTTCAAACGAACGGTAACGTTTTCCAAGCATCGAAGCTATTGCAAATTCCAAGACAGACCTTGCAATATAAAATAAAAAAACATATTTGATGGAAAAAATCCGGATGCAGCCTGCAGTCCGGTTTTTTTTTATGGGCATTCGAATTTTTGGGTCATTTTGGCATCCTTCTTGCATTTAATACTACTATCATAACTCAGGAGGTATAACCATGTTATTTGACTTATATAAGCCAGATCGCAATTGGAAAGATATAGAGCTATGGAAAGATGTAACCGAAGAACAATGGAACAACTGGCTGTGGCAGCTTACAAATACGATTCGAACAGTTGATGATTTGAAAAAAGTGATAAACCTGACTCCGGATGAAGAGGAAGGCGTGAGGATTTCCACGAAAACCATTCCATTGAATATCACCCCATACTATGCTTCGTTAATGAATAAAGATGACCCAAGGTGTCCAATCAGAATGCAATCGGTCCCAATCTCGGAAGAAATGCATAAAACCAAATATGACATGGAAGACCCCCTGCATGAGGATGAGGACTCCCCTGTACCGGGATTGACCCATAGATATCCGGATCGCGTTCTTTTTTTGGTGACGAATCAATGTTCCATGTACTGCCGTTATTGTACGCGGAGACGTTTTTCAGGCCAAATTGGCATGGGCGTGCCAAAAAAACAATTGGACGCAGCAATCGGTTATATACGTGACACACCGGCAGTTCGGGATGTCCTTATTTCCGGCGGGGACGGATTATTGATCAATGACACGATCCTTGAATATATCCTTAAAAACTTAAGGGAAATTCCTCATGTTGAAATAATCAGGATAGGTACACGGGCACCGGTTGTTTTTCCTCAAAGAATCACTGAAAATTTATGTGCCATATTAAAAAAATATCACCCGGTTTGGCTGAATACTCATTTCAATACCTCGATAGAAATTACCGAAGAGTCAAAGAAAGCATGTGAGATGCTTGCCGATGCGGGTGTACCTGTAGGCAACCAGGCAGTTATTTTAGCGGGGATAAATGACAGTGTCGCAATCATGAAAAAGCTGATGCATGATCTTGTTAAGATCCGTGTCCGCCCTTACTATATCTATCAGTGCGACCTTTCGGAAGGAATCGGTCATTTCAGGGCACCCATTTCAAAAGGAATTGAAATCATCGAAGGGCTCCGGGGCCATACATCCGGGTATGCAGTGCCTACCTTCGTCGTCGATGCTCCAGGAGGGGGAGGGAAAATCACCCTGCAGCCGAATTATATCCTTTCACAATCTCCAACAAAAACGGTACTGCGCAATTTTGAAGGTGTGATAACCACATATCCTGAACCTGAGCAATATACACCAGGACTTGCAGATGATTATTTCAAAAGGGTATATCCTGATATGGAAGAAAAACAGTCAGATATAGGTGTATCTGGTTTAATGAACGACAAGCAATTCAATTTAGTGCCTGAAGGGCTAAAGCGAATGAACCGACGGGAAAATTACGTGACCAACCCAGAGCATGCTTCATTGAAGAACAAACGTGAAAAGCGAGATTTGTTAAAAGAAAAGAAATTCCAGGCACAGCAAAAAAAGAGCACTCCTAAGGGGGATGAATAGCATGGAGACGTGTCCATGGTGTGAGGTCGGAACATTACAATCGGTAACCGATACAGTGTTTTGGGAGTTGCCAGATGGATCGAGAGCGGTTGAAATTGATGAAACGCCATCGTTCTATTGTGATAATTGCCATGCGCTATTTCAGAGTGATGAAACGACTAAAGAGATTGAAGACCAGCTGTTTTTAATTGATACGAAAGAGTTAGGGAAACAGACGACGTATGACGAGTTATTGAAGATGAAGCGGTTGTTAAAGCGGAATTATTTTGATTTTGGAAATAAAAAATAATTAGAAGTTGCCTCATCATCTACTTTTTTGGTGAGGTTTTTCTGTGCGCCCGGCGGTGCGGTCTAAGGGTGCACATCTCGAACAGTGAAGGCAATATTAGCGGTTGCTTTCCGTAGTGACGCGGAATTCTGAAGAAAGCAAGCGGTATATTGAGATATATTATTTTGGAGGCTCTTTTGGAGAGGTCTTTTTAAATTTCTTCAAAGGGTATTAGGGTAGATGAAAAAGCACTGTTAAAACAACTAAATTTTATTTTCAAAATACGAAGCAGAAATAATAATGAAAGACCAATCGTACAAAATTAAAAACCCTGCGGCTGTTGTAAAGGAAAGGCAAATTTAAGGGCCTGTTATTTTTATATCAATGGCCGGTCCAAGAAAAAATTCAGTACCAATAGTGCAGCCAACCCCTATCAAGGACAATTGCAACCATTTTAAATCTTCATCTTCACTCCCTTACTTTGACCACTAGGAATAAAAAAAACCATGCAGTATCTCCTCCTCACATATTCAAATTTCTTTTCAAAGCAAGTAGGTATTTAGATTACCTGTTTCTCTGAACATTCCCCAAATGAATTCATATATATATCCCGCCTATAAGTGTGATTGTGAGAAATTACCATTCTTAATAAGCATTTTTTGGGATAACTTCATTTTTTGTGGATAACTTAGAAATGAATCTTAAAAGAAAGGGTACATATATGAAAATAAAATGGGTTACATTAGCTATTCTTTCTACCATCGTCAATGTGCTTTCTGGCTGTGAATCATTAGCGGTCTTAGACCCTAAAGGACCTCAAGCCCAAACGCAGGCCAATGTGATTTGGCTATCAATTGCGATCATGGCGGTTATTGTTATAGTTGTTTGTGCTATTTTAGTCTTTGTCTTAACGAAATACCGTGACTCTAAACTACCTAAAGATTATGAACCACCCTACATTGAAGGGAATCATGTTGTTGAAACGATTATTGTTGGGGTCCCAATTTTAATCGTCATTTTCTTCTCCGTTGTTTCTGTAATTTCCAACAATAAAGTGGAAGCCACTCCGGAAGGGTACAAGGGTCAAGATCCATTAGTTATTTACGCTTCGTCATCAGACTGGAAGTGGCATTTTAGTTATCCAGAAAACGATATCGAGACAGTTAACTACTTGTATATTCCAACAAATCGACCACTTGAATTTAAACTTTATTCATTCGGGCCTATCACGAGTTTCTGGATTCCACAACTTGGCGGTCAAAAATATGCCATGTCTAACATGGTGACCACATTACACTTAGCAGCGGACGAATCAGGGGAAATGATGGGACGAAATGCAAACTTTAGTGGGAAAGGATTCGCTGAAAATATGTTCCACGTCGAAGCGATTTCTCAAGATAAGTTTGATGAATGGGTAAAGGAAGTTAAAGAAACTGCGAAACCCATTACTGAAGTAAGATTCAATGAATTATTAAAACCGGGTCATGAAGGACAGTTAACGTTTACTGGAACTCATTTAGACTTCTCACCAGCTCCAGAAGGTGAAAATGCTGGACATCATCATGGCTCAAGTGACTCTAACGCGAATTCAAAAGGCGAACATATGGAACATGATCATAAGTCAAGTAATAGTAAAGAAAAATCAGTACACAATCATGAATAATTTCTTAGTCTATCTCGAGAAAAATATTTTCAGAAAGGAAACACAAAAGTATGGGTTTTTTCTCTAGATTTCTTATACCTAATCCTAGTCCCGTCATTTACTCATCAATGGTGGCCATTGGTGTTACTGTTCTCTTGATCATTGTTGGTTTAACCCACTTTAAAAAATGGTTTTTTTTATGGAGTGGCTGGCTAACAACCGTCGATCATAAAAGAATAGGTATTATGTATCTAATATCTGCTTTGCTAATGCTATTTCGTGGTGGGGTAGATGCTGTGATGATGCGTGCGCAACTTGCCGTACCGGATAACAAATTATTAGATTCACAGCACTATAATGAAATTTTTTCAACACATGGGGTTGTGATGATTCTCTTTATGGCGATGCCGTACATTATGGCCTTAATGAATTTCGTAGTGCCATTACAAATTGGAGCCCGAGATGTAGCATTCCCACGTCTAAATGCCGTAAGTTTCTGGTTATTTTTTATGGGTGCGATGCTTTTCAACATCTCTTTTGTAATTGGTGGTTCGCCTGATGCAGGGTGGACATCTTATTTCCCGCTTGCAGGTAATGAATTTAGCCCGCATGTTGGAACGAATTATTATATGATTGGTATTCAGATAGCCGGAATAGGTACATTAATGACGGGGATTAACTTTTTGACGACTATTCTTAAAATGAGAGCACCCGGTATGACATTAATGAAAATGCCAATGTTTACATGGTCTGCTTTAGTCACAAGCATTATTATCATTTTCGCATTCCCTGTATTAACAGTGGCGCTGATCATGGGAACAATGGATCGACTATTTGCAACCAAGTTTTTCACAATGACTGATGGCGGTATGGATATGCTTTGGGCTAACCTGTTCTGGGTTTGGGGACATCCTGAAGTTTATATCTTAATTTTGCCTGCATTTGGTCTTTTTAGTGAGATTATCCCAACCTTTTCACGACGTAACCTATATGGATATCGATCAATGGTTGCTTCAATGGTATTTATCTCTATATATTCATTCTTCGTTTGGACGCACCATTTCTTTACAATGGGGCAAGCAGCATATGTTAATAGTATTTTCTCGATTACAACGATGGTAATCGCTATCCCGACTGGAATCAAGATCTTTAACTGGTTGTTCACGATGTGGAAAGGCAGAATCAGATTTACCGTACCTATGCTTTATTCAATAGGTTTCATACCTCTTTTCACAATCGGTGGAGTTACCGGGGTTATGCTTGCGATGTCAGCGGCGGATTATCAATACCATAATACAATGTTTTTAGTAGCTCACTTCCACAATGTCATTATTCCGGGTGTAGTATTTGCTGTGCTTGGTGCCGGAACTTACTACTGGCCGAAAATGTTTGGTTTCATGTTGAATGAAAGGATTGGGAAATGGGCGTTCTGGTTTCTAACCATTGGTTTTTGCTTAGCATTCTTCCCTATGTATATTACGGGTTTAGATGGTCAAGCACGTCGTATGTACACATACTCTGAATCGTCTGGATTTGGACCATTGAATATGATTTCGTTTATCGGGGCAGCTTTAATGGCAATCAGCTTTGTATTAATCGTATACACGATTTACTATAGCATTCGCCATGCTCCAAGAGATGTTAGTGATGATCCGTGGGATGCACGTTCCCTTGAATGGGCTACTCATAATCCAGTACCAGAATATAACTTTGCTATTATTCCACAAGTGAACTCAAGGGAAACGTTTTGGGATGCTAAATATAATGGTCATGAATTATTCAAGGGTGACTATGAAAAAATTCATATGCCCAATAACAGCGGGGGACCGTTTATCCTGTCCTGTATCTTCTTTGTCTTTGGATTTGCGTTAGTATTCAGCATATGGTTTCTTGCGATTATTGGGTTAATCGGTATCTTTGTTTGCATGGCTCATCGTTCATTCGAAATTGATCATGGGCATTACATTTCTGTAGAAGAAATTAAAGAGACAGAAGCAAAATTCGGAGGTGTTAATAAATGGAAATAGATCACTCGCAACCTCTTGAATATAGTACGGAACAAAATCGTCTAAATATTTTAGGCTTCTGGATTTTCCTTGGAGCCGAAATTATGCTTTTTGCAACACTCTTTGCATCATATTTTACATTAGTTGATCGTACGGGTAATGGACCTGCAGGAGCAGAATTATTTGAAATCACTCCAGTACTTGCTGAAACATTCTTGCTCTTAACAAGCAGTTTTGTCATCGGGCTTGGAATTCATGCCATGCGAATTGGCAACAAGAAAGCTATGTTGACATTTTTCGTAATCACTCTCCTTCTTGGATTAGGATTTATAGGATTTGAAATTACTGAGTTCATTACCTATTATCGCGAAGGAGCTACACTGCAAACTAGTGCATTTACATCGATGCTTTTTACAACATTAGGGACACATGGAGCACATGTTACATTAGGGCTTTTCTGGGGGTTATTTATTATCCTTCAAGTGAAAAAACGCGGGTTGACACCTGAAACAGCCAATAAATCTTTCATTTTCTCTCTTTACTGGCATTTCTTAGATATCGTTTGGATCTTCATCTTCACCTTTATCTACATGAAAGGGATGACATGAACATGAAGGAATTATTCCCGGCTAAGCAAGTATGGGGTTTTGTATTTTCATTGATTTTGACGTTTGTAGCTATTTTGGTTTACTTCTTCAATATGTCAAAAGCAACAGGCATGACGATTTTTATATTGACAGCATTCATACAAGCAGCTGTTCAACTAGTTGTGTTTATGCATGCTCGTGAAACTGATGATAGCAAATCAATTTTTATGACATTATATTGCGCTATATTCCTAGCTCTAATTACTGTCTTCGGTACAATACTATGTATGATCTGGGGTTGGAGTTATTGATATGATACAGCTTGGGAACAGAAGGCGTATGATGAGTAATTGAAGTTGAAATAGGGACAATGAGCTATGAATAGGGAAAAGCTTATAAAGCCCTATCACAATATAACTGCTGATAAATTCCAATTTTAAAAAGACCTTCATTTAAGGGATACGGCTATTGAAATTCCCTTTTAAGGTTATTTCCAATCCCAATGAGAATGGGGGAAATAGCAACTGATCGTGCGGATTCAGATAGCCATCTAAAAAAATGTTTTATAAACTATTAGGGAAAAGTAATAGCAAGGAGTTTCATGGCTGGGAAGAGTACCAAAAAGAAATTCCCTATTTCTCCAGATGCAATGAAAGCATATCATTATCAAGAACTTCATCGTGAAAATCCTACTCGTGAGTAATATGTTCTTCATACTATTCGTAAGAGGTGTAAGGCGATAGTGAAAAGACTGGATTTTTTACAGCAAACAAAAGCAATAAATTGTTCCATATATGAATGAATAAATCCCCTCATTTTAGACAGAACAGTGGAAACCACTATTTCTATCGATGAAGGGGATTTGATTTTTCCTTTCAGAAAACTATAGCCTGCGGGAAATTGAAGATTTTTGAAGTCATTCCGTCATCCTTAATTCGGAATGACAGACCGTACCCCGCATGTTTATTATAGGCCTTGGGCATTGATTGATACCAGTTGAAGAACTTCGTCTCCTTTATCGAACATACTTAGAACGATATCGTTAAAAATAAAAAAATTTCCCGTTTTAAGGAAAGAGTACGATATTTTAGTGTAATTCCGTAATAAAACGAATGCGTTTTGTGCTGAAAAATCGTGGATTTCATAAAATGAGGAAGAAAAAACCAAATTGTTTTTTAAAAAAGTGGACGGAAGCGAAAGTTTCCGATATATTAAAGCAGAAATCATAGTTATTTTAGGGGGGCTCGACATCATGAGACCATTTTATTTATATTTAATGAAATTTCGACAACCAAAGGAGATTGATGCAATCACTAAATTTGCCAATTATGCCTATGAGGATCATGGCTTCCCAAAACAATCGACTGATTATAATGAACTGAGCAGTTATTTAGAATTGAATGCAGACTATCTCGAAAGTATGTCAGTATTCGATCAAGCGTGGGAACAGTATGTCCAAATAGAAGAAGGGCTCATATTGGGAGATCAGGAATAGGGAGGATCGGAAGGATGTTAAAAAGCCTTCAAACCCGAATTTTGCTTTATTCTTTACTTATTGCAAGTGTTCCTCTTCTGATTTTGGGAATCATATCCTATGGATCACAACGCTCCCTTCTGGAGAAGGAAGCAAAAAATGCCCTGAATGCAGGTTCACTGAATATTGTAAATGAAACATACAGCTATTTGAACGAACGGATCAGTGATGTGAGGTTAATGAGTGCAAATTCTGCAATCATCAATCCTGGCCACTCAAAAGAAGAGAAGTCAGATGAACTAAAAAAGTTTATCGATGCAAAAGGAAATTATTACGGAGTTTTGCATTTGGATATGGAAGGCAATGTCATTGCAGATACATCCAATAAAATGATCGGGGATAACCTCGCGAAGAGAATATGGTTCAAAGAGGCCACGGAAGGTCATGAGTTCCTTTCAGACGTATATAAAACCCGGGCTTTCCCAGAACCGATTATAGCTCTGAGTACGCCGGTATATGATCATGCAGGGAAAATGATCGGAGTCGTGTCCACAGCTTTCCGTTTGGAAGGCCTCTGGGAGATGATGGAAAAAAAGGCTAATGAAATCAGCGATAAATACCCAGTGAACTTTTTCATGATCAACCAGGAAGGCATCATGATTTCGAAAAAAGACCCACACGGCATGATGCAGGATTCTGCCTTGAGAGAAATGGGATTAACAAAAGATAAGCTGATGGAAGCTTCGTTATCGGATGATTTGTACAGTGCAGAGAATGGGGAAAAAATATATTCCATCAAGCCTGTCCATACGATAGCACAAACAGAGAATAAATGGTTTGTTGTTGTGGGTGCTGATAAGAAGCAGGTGTTTCAGCCTTTGAATGACCTATTGACACGGTACCTGACCATCTATAGCATCGTTTTTGTTTCTATCATTCTGGCTGTCTATTTACTAACAAAGAGCCTCGTTCGGCCAGTTCAAGAACTTGTCGAAGCGACAGAGGATTTCATAGGTGGAAAGGAATTCATCATTTCCGATAAAAGAAGCTTCGAAGAAATGGAAAAATTGAACCTTGCCTTTCTAAGAATGATGGAAACGATAGAAGATCGTGAGAAGGAAATCGTCCGTACGGAAAAATTGAAATATGTAGGCCAGCTAGCTGCCGGTGTCGCCCATGAAATCAGGAACCCATTGACGACAATAAAGGGTTTTTTCCAATTATTGAAGAGCCAGGATCATGATAAATCATTGATAGAAAAATATAGCGATGTCATGCTTCATGAAGTGGATCGGGTCAATGTATTTGTAACACAACTTCTTGATTTGGCAAAACCGCATCAACTGGAATGGGAGAAAATCGATTTAAAGGATTTCCTTGATGAAATTATGGATACCTATACTTCCTCAATTCCGAGTTCTCATGTAAGAATAATTAATGGCATGACACAATCCGTCATTGTTTATTCAGACAGGAACCGGTTAAGGCAGGTTCTCTTGAATGTCTTGAATAATGCATGTGAAGCCATCGAAGCAAGGGGGCAGATTGAACTGCATCACGATTCCATCTCCCAATATATAAGATTAGTGATCAGTGATGATGGAAAAGGCATAAGTCCCGAGAATTTAAAAAATATCGGTATGCCCTTTTATACCACCAAACCGGATGGAAACGGATTAGGTGTAGCGACATGCATTCAGATAATGGAGGAATTAAAAGGGAAATTCCAAATTGAGAGCGTCCCCGACGAAGGAACGAAAGTGACGCTCACTATCCCCACTACGAACCGTCTCATTAAATGAGGCGGTTTTTGGTTGCAGTGCCCTTAAATAAATGGGCCGGTTAATTAGCTAAATGAGCAAAATGCCCGCTTAATTCCATTAACCTCCATGTTTGTTTGTGCATATAATTTACTAATCAAACGATAAGGACCATATTGGGGGATGTCTCTTATGGGCAAAAAAAAACAGCCGAAATTTAAATTAGGCGATACAGTCGTAATAACAATGTATGGGACAGTCGGGAATATAACCGATGTAAAATTTCTCGATGGTGCTTATGTGTATGAAGTGAACTATAGTGAAGGTCTTTATATCGAAAAAACATTGCAATCGATAAATGAATATGAAGGAGAAATCCTTTATCCGAAAGAGCAAATCGATATTGAATATAAATTTTTATTAGGTGACTTGGTCCAAGTGGATGGATATGAACAGGATTATTTCAAGATTATCGGCTATCGAACGGAAATTTGGCGCTATAAGGAAAATGCCTGGGAGGATGTAATCTATGAGTTATCAAGAATCTCTGATGGTGAATGGCTTGAAGCGCATGAAGAAGAACTGACTTTGATTGCCGATGCTAAACGTGCAGATGGAATCATTAAAAAGTTGGGTCTGCTCCTTCCTCAAAAGAAAAATGAGCTTGCTATCATTGCTAAACAAAACAACCCTGGTAAAGGTGAGCGAGAAATGACAATGACAAAAGATGAAAAAAAGGAAATGATTGATGGCCTGTTGGATTTATATAATGATTATTGTAAGCTCTACGAACATTTTGGCGATGATGAATATCGTCACATCATGAAAATCGCCCTTGCTAAAATAGAAAAGGCGGCAGAGGAAATTTATCCAGATCATAAAAAGAAGCAAACGAAGTGAAAAACACCTATAAAGGGAAATTTCCAGATTCCCTAAAGAAGTATCCATTCAAATTGAACACGAATGGAACTTGATAACGATAGACCTTTCATATGTTTTTCCATTAAGGGATGCCTTACTGGTATATTTGTCTCTACACATTCATAGACCTTTAAATAAGGGGGCGATGATTTGCGAGAAATTGAGGTTTTTATTGATACAGAAGAGATAGCGGAATTCTTTTTTCAAGAATTGATAAGACGGGGCTATCTTCCAACAGAAGCTGAAGTTGAAGATCTTGCTGACATCACATTCGAATATCTTCTTGAAAAATGCATAATTGATGAAGAAGTCGATGAGTAACCTGTCATAAGACGGTTAGCAGCTTCCTTTCCCTTAATTTTATTAACCATTAAAAAAAAAGACGGCGGACCTCCGCCGTTTTGTTTGCGATTTAGGAAGGGTGCCAAAAGTCGTTTCGTGATTTCCATTTTTTAAGTTCCAGATAAGGTTCGATTTTCCTAACTTGTGGTTGATATGGTATAGTAGTTTTTGAATATCATTTCAACCACAAGTTAAGGAGGACATAGTCGTATGAGCGTACATATTGGTGCAAAAGAGAATGAAATTGCGGAAACGGTCTTACTTCCTGGGGACCCGTTGCGTGCAAAATATATTGCTGAAACATTTTTAGAGGATGCTAAACTTTATAATGAAGTTCGTAACATGTTTGGATATACAGGGACATATAAAGGAAAACGAATTTCTGTACAAGGTACAGGCATGGGTGTCCCATCCATTTCGATTTACGTGAATGAATTGATGAATAGCTATAATGTCCAGAAGTTGATTCGTGTGGGAACTGCAGGAGCGATTCAAAAAGATGTAAAAGTCAGGGATGTGATCCTTGCCATGAGTGCCTCCACCGATTCCCAAATGAATCGTATGACTTTCGGCGGGGTGGACTTTGCCCCGACCGCAGATTTCGAATTACTAAGAAAAGCTTATGACGCCGGCACGGCAAAGGGCTTGCAATTGAAGGTCGGTAATGTATTTACGGCCGATCAGTTTTATAACGATAATAGTGAATTGGAAAAATGGGCAAAATACCAAATACTTGCGATAGAAATGGAATCAGCGGCCCTTTACACGCTTGCTGCTAAATTTGGACGCCAAGCTTTATCTGTATTGACCATTTCCGATCACATTTTAACTGGTGAGGAAACGTCGGCGGATGAGCGCCAGTCAACTTTTAACGAAATGGTTGAAGTGGCATTGGAAGCAGCTATCCAGGACTGATAATTGGATGTAAATGACAGGCGGGTGACCAGGAATAAGTGATGCTGTATAATGGCAGTTTGGATACAGGCTCATTTGTTCCAGGTATCCGCATTTTTGTAATATCAGGAGATGCCTGTTGTCTTTGGAGCATTCTCCATGATTTGAAGTTTATTAAAAAATACATATGGCTATAAGTTGTTATTTTTGATAACTATTATTTTTCGATTGGCATGAAAGCTGTTAAAATAGATAGAAATCGTTTATATCGTCATGAAGAATGAAAGTGGTGAGGCTTCAGTGGAAGAAGAAAATCAAAAACAGCCAAAAGAGGCAGGGAAATTCATTAAAATAAAAAAGTTTACGTTCATTATGGGGATTTTCTTAGTCATATTTCTAACTGCAGGGATTACTACAATAGCCTTGACCTTTGGAGATGAAAAAGTAGAGTCATTAGCACCGGATAAGCATGCGGAATTTGAAAAGCTGTATACTACATACGATAAGATAAAAGATAACTATTATGAAGAGGTTGATGAAGAAAAGCTGGTTGACGGCGCAATTAATGGAATGATCAAATCATTGGATGATCCCTACTCTGCTTATATGGATAAAAAGGAAGCATCGAGTTTCCATGAGAGCATCTCTTCATCTTTTGAAGGAATCGGTGCTGAGATTCAGGAGCAGGATGGAAAAATCATGGTCGTCTCACCGATAAAAGGGTCCCCAGCAGAAAAAGCAGGGGTAAAACCAAATGATATCATTTTAAGTGTGGATGGTAAAAGTGTTGAAGGGCTAACCTCTTCTGAAGCTGTCCTGAAAATCAGGGGCGAGAAGGGTACCAAAGTGGATCTTTCCATCTCAAGAGCTGGTGAGTCTGAACCGATCGAGCTCACCATTAAACGGGACACAATTCCGATTGAAACCGTATATGCGGAAATGCTTGATGATGGAGTTGCAAAAATTCAAGTGACCAGTTTTTCCGAACATACAGTCCAAGAGCTGAAAACGGCGCTTGAAGAAATGTCGAAGAAGGATATGAAGGGTCTCGTATTGGATTTACGGGGAAACCCAGGAGGACTTCTTGACCAAGCAATAGAAATGGCAAGCCTGTTCGTGCCTAATGGGAAAGTGGTCCTTCAAGTTGAGGATCGCAGCGGGAAAAAAGATGTATATAAATCGGAGAATGATGGAGAACTGAAAATCCCGGTAGTCGTGTTGATTGATGACGGAAGTGCCAGTGCTTCTGAAATCGTTGCAGCGGCTGTCAGTGAGTCTGCGGACATTCCATTGATTGGTGTCAAGTCATTTGGGAAAGGGACAGTGCAGACTGCCGAAAAACCCTTTAAAGATGGATCTAACTTCAAATATACGGCAGCTAAATGGTTGACTCCTGAAGGCAATTGGATTCATAAAAAAGGGATCAAGCCGGATATTAATGTGAAGCTTCCCGATTATGCCAGCCTTCCGTACATTTCGCCTGATAAGGAATTGAAAGCATCCGATTCTTCTAGTGAAGTGAAGGCGGCTGAAGAGATGCTGAAGGAAGCAGGACATGATCCAGGTAAAATAGATGGATTCTTCGATGAAGCAACCAAGAATGCGGTCACAGCATTCCAAAGGGAACAAAAAATTAAAGAAACCGGCACCATTAAGGATGATACTACCGTGAAATTGATGCAGGTCATCCGCGAGAAAATCCTTAAAAACGACACACAAGTGAAAAAGGCAGTAGAAGTATTAAAGAAAGAAATCAATAAATGATTTTGATCGAAAAGCCTGTCAGCGGATATCGTTGGCAGGCTTTTTTTTCGTTTCATGCATAGAATTCCAAAATTAGGCAGAGAATAGGGGTAATTTTCCGATGAGGTGAGGTAATGAAAGAAAAGGTATTGTTCATATATCTATTGGTCTTGATTCTGGCAGGCTGCACCTATGCCCCTTTACCCAAACAAAATGGAAATGAAGGTACGGAAAAAAAACTAACCAATGAAGATAACCAGGAAAACGATAAAACTTTTCTGTTAATTGGTGTTGACACAAGGGGAGAGCAAAAATCTCGATCAGATGCGATTATCCTTGCAAAATACTTTCCTGAGCAGGAGAAACTGAAGCTGGCTTCGATTATGCGTGATAGTTATGTGAAAATCCCCGGGAATAAATCAGGATATAACAAAATAAATGCTGCTTATTATTATGGTGGGAGGGAATTGCTCAAGAAAACCATACAGGAAAACTTCGATGTCAAGATTGACCATGTAGCGGTAATCGACTTTAAGGGATTTGTGAAGATGGTGGATTTACTTGCCCCTGAGGGGGTGGCGGTGAATGTGGATCAGGAAATCATAGATGATATGAGCATCCAAGCAAGCGTCGGTAAAAGCGTTTTACATGGTGAGGAAATATTGAAATATGTCCGTTTTAGACATGACGATGAAAGTGATTTTGGCAGGGTTGAACGACAACAAGAAGTAATGGTTCAATTAAAAACAGCGTTTATAAATCAAATCTCATCCTTCGAAGGGATGGCGGCCCTTCCTAGTATAATCGAACAAGGACTCTCGTACTTGGATACGGATATTGGCCTGAAAACAATAATGGAAATGGGTCCCAAAGCCGTCTTCCATACACCGGACACGGTCGAAACCTTAAGGGTTCCAGTGAAAGGAAGCTTTAAGGATGAAATATATCCCCAGTCCGGAGCCGTTTTGGAAATAGACTACACTAAAAATAAGAAGGCACTTCAGGAGTTCTTTTCAAAATAATAAGAATGTCCTTTTCTCTTATCGAAGACATCCTAATATTAACTGAAGATGTTCAAATTTAAATATTGTATTATAGACCTCGCAAGAATAATCTTAATTCAATCACCTTTAAAAAACGAGAGGGATAAAAAATCCTTCTCGTTTTTTAACACCATAAAAGGAACCTGGATCAATTAACAAAATGCGGAATGTTTTTGAAGAAATCCGGTGTTATGATGCCGTTTTCGGTAATGATGCTTGTAATTAGATGATTCGGTGTAACGTCGAAGGCTGGATTGAAAGTCTTCACGTTTTCCGGAGCGATCCTTACACCTTGAATGAAGGTGATTTCCGTTCCATTCCGTTCTTCGATCGGGATGGATGTGCCGGATTCGATAGAAAGGTCGAATGTGCTTGATGGTGCGGCCACATAAAAGGGGATACCAAAGTGCTTGGCTAATATGGCCAATCCCAACGTCCCGATTTTATTGGCAGTATCTCCATTTGCCGCAATCCTGTCGGCCCCGACGATAATTCCCTTTATTTCTTTCTGGTGAATCGTATGGGCAGCCATATTATCAGAAATTAAGGTGACGTCAACTCCCGCTTGCATCAATTCCCAAGCCGTCAAACGCGCCCCTTGCAGGACAGGCCTTGTTTCACATGCGTACACTTTTAGCGGAAAGTCCCTTTCTTTAGCCAGGTGGAAGGGAGCCAAGGCTGTGCCATACCGAGCCGTGGCGATTCCCCCAGCGTTGCAATGCGTAAGAATGGAATCTCCTCTAGTGAATAGCGATAAACCATGTTCCCCGATTTTCCTGCACATTTCTTCATCTTCAGCAAAGATGGCTTTAGCCTCCGATATAAGTGCTTCCTTGGCAGTTGAAATGCTTTGCGCAGCCTGCAAGGTGTTCTCCATCCTCCTTAACGCCCAAAAAAGGTTGACTGCAGTAGGCCGTGAAGAGGCGAGTTTTTCAATATGTCTCATTACATTTTTCTTGAATTCCCCTAAATCAGCGGTTGTTTCCTGCTTGGCGCCAAGTGCAACACCAAATGCTGCCGTCAGCCCAATTGCTGGGGCACCGCGAACTTTTAAAGACAAAATGCTGTCATATACATCATCAACAGAATGAAGTTCAATAAATTCAGTTATGGAAGGAAGGGCTTGTTGATTTAATAATGTAATATGGGTATCATCCCAATGTACCGAATATGGTAAGGGTGCAATTGTAGTCATGTTCAGGTCTCCTTTTAAATGGTTGAGTAAGATGGCAGTATCCGTTGCTTCAACGCTTCAATGACGGCTGGAACATCCAATTCTCCCCGTTTTTTAATTAAAAAAGTACCGATTTCCAATGTTGCCGTTTTGGCTGCGATCCTTGTTTCTTTATCTTCAATGACGTTTAAATCGGCTACATGGGAAAGGCCAATGGTTCGCCGAATCAGTTCGCAGCCGGCAAAGCCGAATGCATCTTTTTTGAATTTTGTCAGTAAATAAGGCAGATAACCCTTCACATGGCGGAATGGACTTTTATTTTGGACCTCCCATAATTTGGTGTAAGTTTCTTCAAAGGCATTCCAAAATTCATGAAGGAGCGTGAAAATCTCTTCCTTTCCAGCGCCATTGCGTGTGACTGCCTGAAAGAGAAGATTGGCGGTGTATTGACCAAGGTCAAAACCAACTGGCCCATAAAAAGCGAATTCCGGATCAATAACCTTTGTTTCAGTTACACTTGCAAATATACTTCCAGTATGTAAATCTCCATGAAGCAAGGCTTCCTGCTCGGTTTCAAAGCTTTGCTTCAGCTTGGCGACCTCAAGTATCACTTCTTGATCATTCCATATTTTTTGGGCGGCATCTTTCAATTCCACCTCGAAATCTCCAGGGAGTTCCTCAAAAAATGGATCCGTGAAAATAAAGACCTCAGTGATTTTGCAGAGTTCGGGATTCGTGAAATGTCGGGCCACCTCCTTTTTAGAAGAGGGTTCTAAATGATAATCGGATGTATAAAATGCCGTCTTCGCAACATACTCACCAATATGTTGTGAAAGCAATGGATATGAATCGCCATCGATCAATCCTGTTCTAACGATTTTCAAGTGCGATAAATCCTCCATGACTGTGATGGCAAGCTGTTCATCCGAATAGTAGACTTGCGGTACGAATTCGGGGCAATAACTTCTGAAATGAATCAGCGCATTCGCTTCAATGGCTGCCCTTTTCAATGTCAGCGGCCAGCTTTCACCAAGTACCTTGGCATAAGGGACCGCTTGTTTTATTATTAGACCTTTGTTTGTGACCGTGTCTGTAATATGAAAAACATAATTTAAGTTACCATCGCCGATTTCATTACATTTCAAACTTGCATCCGCATTGACCAAGCCAAGTTTTTTTGCAAGAGTTATAGCTGTTTCGTTTGTCAATCTCTTAAAATTTGAATGGTTTTGAGTCATTCTTTTCCCCTCCAGATTCAAAATAAGAATAAAAAAGCCTCTTTCATATAGAAAGAGGCAGAAGTTTTGGCTTCGGACCTCTTATCTTCCAGAAAATGAATTCTGGTGGAATTAGCACCGTGCTCTGTGGATTCAATAATCCGGCGGAAGATCCGCCCCATTTCACAATGGTATTACAGTCGGTTGCTGGGCTTCATAGGGCCTTTATCCCTCAGCCTGCTCTTGATAAGAGTAAATGTTTTCTGAAATTTTAATCTTCGGGAAAATAATATCAACTTTTTAAATAGTTTGTCAATGGGTAAATTAATAAAAATCAGGACGGCGATCTTCGAATACAGGTATTTTGTTACGTGCTTCCGTAACTTTGTTGAAGTCCAAGCTGCCTGTCAATAGTTCGTTTCCTTCTCCGGCTTCACTTATGATATTCCCCCATGGATCAATAATCAAGGAATGGCCCGCAAATATATTATTGACATCCGAACCTGTACGATTAACGGCTACAACATAGGCTTGGTTCTCGATGGCACGGCTTATCAATAAAGCTCTCCAGTGATCGAGTCTCGGCTTTGGCCATTCAGCCGTAACGAATAGAACTTCCGCGCCTTGAACGGTATGGGCTCGCTGCCATTCTGGGAAACGAATGTCATAACAAACGAACCCGGCACATATTTTTTCATCAAGGGTGAATAAACCATCTTTTTCACCTGGCTGCAGGAAATGATGTTCATCCATTAATTGAAATAAGTGAAGCTTATCATATTCTTTAATGAGCTTTCCGTGTTTATCGATGATGATCATGGTGTTATAGATTCCCTTGCTTGTTTTTTTCGCAATGGAACCTCCGATGATGTGAATCTGGTGTTTCTGTGCCTGTGTTTTAAGAAATTCAATCGTTTTTTCTGCCTCTTGATCAGCAATCTCATTCAGCCTGGTCAAGTCGTATCCGGTTGTCCAAAGCTCTGGTAATATGACGATATCGGGTTCGGACCGAGCTGCTTTTTCCATCCATTGTTCTGCAACCTGAAAATTGATATCTGGTTGCCCGAAAGCTATATCCATTTGAATACAAGCTATTTTCCACTTCATCGTTTAAACCCCCCACATGTAAAAAATGCTTTACAAGACTACGATAAACATATATCATTTGTGACTAGAATTTCAAGAAATTTCAGAGAAGGTGTATAAATGGTGCAATTCGAAAAATCCGGACTGCTTCAGGACCTGCCCAAGCAGTTTTTTGCTTCACTGGTCGCAAAAGTCAATGCAATCACGGAGCAAGGACATGATGTCATTAATTTAGGCCAGGGAAACCCTGATCAGCCGACGCCGGAACATATCGTCAAAAGTTTGCAAACTGCCGCTGAAAAAACGATTAATCATAAATATTCGCCATTCCGGGGACATCAATATTTAAAAGATGCTGCTGCCGTCTTTTATGAACGGGAATACGGTGTCAAGCTGGATCCGAATAGTGAAGTGGCGATTCTATTCGGGGGAAAGGCAGGTCTTGTCGAACTTCCGCAGTGTTTATTGAATCCAGGTGATACAATCCTTGTTCCAGATCCCGGCTATCCGGATTATCTTTCCGGTGTTGTTTTAGCCCAGGCAAAGACCGAACTGATGCCCTTGACAGAAGAAAATGATTTTCTTCCGAAATACGATGACATACATAAAGAGGTTCTTGATAAAGCCAAAATGATGTTCTTGAATTATCCGAATAATCCCACAGGCGCTTCTGCAACTGAAAGTTTCTTTGATGAAACCGTCTCCTTTGCAAAAGAACATTCAATTTGTGTGGTCCATGATTTCGCCTATGGGGCGATCGGATTCGACGGAAAAAAACCGATAAGCTTTCTCCAGGCGGAGGGAGCGAAGGATGTAGGAGTTGAAATATACACTCTATCGAAAACATATAATATGGCAGGGTGGAGAGTCGGCTTCGCAGTGGGCAATAAGAGTGTAATAGAAGCTCTTGAACTATTACAAGACCATCTTTATGTGAGTCTTTTCCCGGCGATACAAGAAGCTGCGGCAAGCGCTTTGCTTGACTCACAGACCTGTGTAGAGCAGTTAGTGCAAATGTACGAGGGGCGAAGGAATGTTTTCATTGAGGGATTGAGGTCCATCGGCTGGGAAGTCAAAGCTCCAGCGGCATCGTTTTTTGCCTGGCTCAAGGTACCTGGAGGTTTTACGTCCGAGAGTTTTGCGGACTATTTATTAACGCATGCCCATGTAGCTGTTGCCGCAGGGAATGGGTTCGGTGAATTTGGCGAAGGTTATGTCAGGGTAGGGCTACTGACTTCGGAAGAACGGCTGCAAGAGGCTGTGGAACGAATACGGACATTAAACTTATTTTAATGCAATAAGGTTCACCTTTAAATAGTTAAAACTTATTGACAAAGTAGGAATTACCTGTCAGAATACAAAATAAATTCTTAATCTTTCGATACTTGGATGCAACTTATATATCAGCGTTTTCTTATTTTGAGCAGGTGGAGGGACTAGCCCGATGAAGCCCAGCAACCGACCGTAATTCCATTGTAAAATGGGGCGGAATCCTTCCGCCGGATTTTTTTGAAATCCACAAGGCACGGTGCTAATTCTTGCAGCCGATGGCTGGGAGATAAGAAGATGGCTTTTTAAAGCCTCTTCTTTATGAAGGGGCTTTTGCCATTTTGAGACCATCTCAGGCCAATAGTGACATCGAGAGTTTACTAACGTGTTATAGGAGTGATCAGATGAGCGAGATAGTCGCTACTTATTTAATTCATGACTTTATTGGAAATCATGAGAAAAAAGCAGAGAGCATTGCCTTGGGTCTGACTGTCGGGACATGGACGGACTTGCCGCATTTGGTACAGAAACAACTGGAAAAACATAAGGGACGCGTCGTATCGGTGACACCCCTATCTGAAGAAGAGAGGGCAAACAGCTACTTTAATCGGAAAGTATACCGTTCGCTGATTAAAATTGCCTATCCGGCAAGGAATTTCTCCAATGATTTACCTGCAATCCTTACGACGGTCTTCGGCAAACTTTCATTGGACGGTGAAATAAAACTTATAGACTTGGATTTTGTCGGTGATATTCAAAAAGCTTTTCCCGGGCCGCAATTTGGCATTGAAGGCATAAGGGAAAAGCTTGGCGTATTTAACCGGCCCTTGGTGATGAGCATCTTTAAAGGTGTATTGGGAAGAGACCTAACATTTCATAATGAGCAACTGAAGCAACAAGCATTGGGAGGTGTCGACCTAGTTAAGGATGATGAGATCCTCTTCGACCAGGAACTCACTCCATTTTTCGATAGAATAAAAACGGGAAAAAGAATATTGAATGAAGTCTATGAAACCACTGGCCACCGTACTTTATATGCTGTCAATCTATCTGGGAAAACTTTTGAATTATTGGATAAGGCAGAGCAAGCGGCTGAAGCAGGGGCAGATGCTTTATTGTTCAACGTTCATACATATGGTTTGGATGTATTGCAGGCCTTGAGTGAACATGATCGTATAAAGCTGCCGATCATGGCGCACCCCGCATATAGCGGGGCATTGGCATCTTCATCATTTTATGGTATCGGCTATCCATTATTGCTTGGTAAATTAGTAAGATTATCAGGTGCGGATTTATCCTTGTTCCCTTCCCCTTATGGAAATGTCGCACTTGAAAAAACGGAGACCTTAGCGATTGCTGAAGCTCTGACAAGAGATGAACTTTCATGGAAAAAAGCCTTCCCTGTTCCTTCTGCAGGCATTCATCCGGGCATGGTTCCGGACCTGATCAAGGATTTCGGGCTTGATAGTGTGATTAATGCCGGAGGCGGAATTCACGGGCACCCTGACGGAGCAGAGGGCGGTGCCAAGGCATTCCGTTCTGCTGTGGAAGCCGTTCTGGCAGGAAAGGAACTTTCTGAAGCGGCGGCTGAGGAAGAAACCCTAAAAAAAGCTCTTGTGTTGTGGGGAGGGCTATAAGAAATAATGAAACCGATCATCTTTTGTGATTTTGACGGAACGATCACCAACACAGATAATATCATTTCAATTATGAAGAAATTTGCGCCTCCGGAATGGGAAGCGTTGAAAGACGGTGTCCTTCAGCAAAAAATCAGTATATCTTCAGGAGTTGGGGATATGTTTTCCCTGCTTGATAGTGGCTTGAAGGATGACATCATCCAATATGTAAGAAAAACGGCCGGCATTCGACCAGGGTTTTATGAATTCGTTGAGTATACGAAACAAGCCAATATCCCTTTATATATTGTAAGCGGGGGCATGGATTTTTTCATTTCCCCCCTTTTGAATGATATCTTGCCAACAGAGTCCGTTTATTGCAACCATGCATTTTTTGATAAGGAAAAGATTTATATTGAGTGGCCACATGCTTGTGATGAGCAATGTAATAATGATTGCGGTTGCTGCAAGCCATCCATTATGAGGGAAATTGCGGGTCCGGAAGATTTTAAACTTGTTATTGGAGATTCAGTTACGGATTTTGAAGCGGCAAAACAGGCCGATTTTGTCATAGCCCGTGACATATTGCTTGAAAAATGCGGTAGGGAAGGAATTCCACATCAAGGATTCGAAACATTTTTTGATGTAATTGACATCATAAAGCAGCAGGAGGTGGTTAAAGCGTGAACACTCATTCTAAAGAATGGCTTGAGTTGGCAGATATTAAAGCTGAACTGGCCGAAAGGGATTGGTTTATGGGAACAAGCGGGAATTTGTCCATCCGCGAACCCAAAAGCCCTTTCTTTTATATTACCGCAAGCGGTAAGGATAAAAGGAAGCAATCGGATACGGACTTTTTACTGGTGGATTTAAAAGGAAAACCAGTTGAAGATACGAACCTAAGACCATCGGCCGAAACGTTACTTCATACAGACATTTACCGAAAAACCAATGCGAACTGTGTACTCCATGTCCATACAGTTGAAAATAATGTGATTTCGGAATTGTACGGAGATGAAGGCCAAGTTTCCTTTCGTAATCATGAAATCATTAAAGCGACCGGTCGGTGGGATGAAGATTCGGAGCTTCGGATTCCAATCATATATAATCACGCTGACATACCGTTGCTATCCGATAAGTTCAAGCCGCATGTCGAAGAAGACTCTGGCGCTGTGCTGATACGCAATCATGGCATTACGGTTTGGGGCAAAAGCGGATTCGAGGCAAAAAGAATACTTGAAGCCTGCGAATTTTTATTTCAATATCAACTGTTACTTAATCAACAAAAGGCGTTTGCAGGTTCTATAAGATAAATACTCATAGAGGAGGAATGAATGATGGCGACGATCAGATTCCATGAAACAAACGAGGTTATTGAAAACGGTGAACAGGTAAAAGGTTTTTTAGAAACACAAGGGGTTATTTATGAGCAATGGGACATTTCTAAATTACCTGCACATCTTGTAGAAAAATACGATCTAACAGATGCTGACAAGGAGGAAATCCTTGTAACATTCCAATCAGAGATAGCGGAAATCTCTGAAAGAAGAGGCTATAAAGCCCATGATATCATCACATTATCCGATGCAAATCCGAACTTGGATCAAATGCTTGAAAACTTTAAGCAGGAACACCATCACGAAGATGATGAAGTGCGTTTCATAGCAGGTGGAACGAGTATCTTTGCCATTGAAGGCAATGATAAACAGTGGTTTGATGTACGGCTTAATCCAGGAGATCTTATTAGTGTACCAGAATCAACAAGACATTATTTCACGCTCGCGGAAGATAGGAAAACTGTTGCTGTCCGGATTTTCGTAACAGCTGCAGGATGGGTGCCAATTTACGAAAAAGACGAAGTTCAAGCATGAATCAATGTTGAAAAGCCAGCTTACGGGCTGGTTTTTATTTGTAGAAAAAAGGGAAGTCGGAATGGTCTCACCTAATCTTGATTTTTTTAAAAAACATTAATCCCTTTGTGTTTTTTCTATTTTATAGGAAAGAAATCCCGCAAGATTGAAGAAACTTGCGACACTCCTGCCGAATAACTGTCTAGCCGAGAACCCACAGGCGCTTGCTTTGATGCGGCTTGGCAGACAGTCGGCGGAAAGGGAGAGGATTTCTGAAATCGACTGGATGTTTTTAAATAAAAAACTGCAGACGAACTCGCTTTTCTTCGAATTTGCATAGTCTGAAACCAGCTTACGGGCTGGTTTTTTTATGTGAATCCGGCAAGTGCTTTAATAAGCTAATTATGATAAAATTTAACGGAATCGAATTTAACCGGATTTAGGAGCAGATAAGAATGAAAACGACCGAAGTGTACATATTGGGCGGCTTTCTCGGCAGCGGGAAAACGACGCTTCTTCGAAATATTTTAAAACAGGAAAGTGAAGCGGGCAGAAAAGTGGCAGTGCTTTTAAATGAGCTCGGCAGTGTATCGGTTGACAGCGGACTCATTGGTGATGGAGTGCCTCTGAAGGAGTTGTTTGACGGGTGCATTTGCTGCACAATTCAAGATAAACTGGAAGTTCAGCTTCATGAGTTACTAACCGAAAATGAACTGGATGCGGTTTATATTGAAACGACGGGTGCAGCTCATCCAGTTGAAGTATTGGATGGCATCATGTCGCCGATTTTCGCCAAAAAGCTTGAGTATAAAGGGATCATCACGGTCGTCGATTTATTAAGGTGGCGCGATCGGGAGGAACTGTCTCCGCAGCTTCGACAGTTGCTTACAGAGCAAATCCATCATGCCGATTTCATTTTATTGAATAAAGCGGATATGGTAAGTGAGATGGAGGCCGCACAGCTAATATATACGATACAGGCGCTGAATACGGATGCTGTATGTTTATTGACGGAGTATGCAGCCGTTTCATTGGCATCATTGCAGCAAATGCAAAGCAAAAGGCATAATGTACATCAAAAGCTTGATGTACATGACCATTTGCACTTAACTGCAATCGTTCATACATTTGAAGGTGCTGTGGCACAAACCGACTTTGAAGAGTGGCTTAGGGCCCTTCCGGAAACGGTCTATCGAATGAAAGGATATATTTCCTTTACACATTCACAATACCCGCATTTATTCCAATACTCCTACGGAATGCCGATGTATATGAATGAAATGATGAAAATGCCATTGAATATCGTCATGATCGGGGAAAAGTTGGATAAGGAAATGTTGATCGGTCAGTTGAAAGCTTTGGAAGCGAAAGCGGCCCGATAAACGTTTACCGCCCATTAAAGAAGGGAAACATGAAAAGAAGACTTTCTTATTAAGGAGGCGGTATCAGTGCCATGGAATAAGGACGATTACCCAAACTCGATGAAGAATCTAGATGAAGATGTCAGGGAAAAGGCTATAGAAATCGCGAATGCTTTATTGGATGAAGGATATGAGGATGGAAAAGCCATTCCAATTGCCATAGACCGGGCTAAGATGTTAGTAGGAAATGATTGAGAAAATGGTCAGACCCACATAGGGGTCTGACCATTTTTATTGTTGCATTCCAAAGGCGGCAAATGTCTTTTCGTCTTCTATCAATCCGCAGGCAGCGCACTGAACCCGAACTTCAGGACCATTATATGCTAGATGGAATGGCAGAAGGGAGTCGTTCGAATATTGTTCAACAATCTCACCGGATTGGGGATCCTTTTTAATGGGTGTTGCTACTTGCTGAATGAGATTGAAGCGAGATTTATTTGTCCGGCAATTCGGACAGCGGTATACTTGAGACATTGTACTCACTCCTTTTTTGGATTTTAAAAAGCATGATATCTTATAAGATAGTCTTTACAAACTTGAACATTAATATGTATAAATTAGTAATGGATGGAAGGGATACTATGAAAGAAAATGTCAGGCAAGAAGAATTACTGGTGGCTTATTTAAGCATATGGAACAATCGTAAGGTGAACGATGGAGGGGGAAGGGAAGTGTTGCCGGAACTCATCAGACGAGAGCTTTTGGATGAAAATGCCCATCCCCGCGCCCGAAAACCAGTATTGGAGAAATTTTACCTTTCTATTAAACGCGTGATGGAATCTTCGCTTTCGGAAGAAATGAAAAATGAGATTGTAATGGCCTATATCACTGAATTGGAAAGATTATGATTTTTTGAGTGTGTACGGATGCTTGTTAGCAAATATTCTTTTATGCTTCATACTTTTTTCACAAATCATTGTTAAAATTTTAAAAAAATAGATATTTAATGAATAAGGAGCTTAAAATTATGAAGTGGGGCGGGCTTTTTCTTGCCATCGTACTGCTTACGGGGTGTATTAGCGGTAATGCATTTACTAAAATCAATAAAAGTCAATCTTTCCTGGCAACTGTCAATATCAAGGATACCTCACTGACTTTCATAGACGCAAACTATCATGCTTTTGCAAAATGGGATATTTCAGAACCATTTACCGGAGCCCTGCTCCTGGCAGACAAAGATACTATCCTGCTTTATGGAAAAGAGATGGAGAAAGTCCAAGTGTACTCTTTATCTGCAGGAAAACTGATAAACAGTTGGGAAATTGGAAAAGGGATCGTCAATATGCAGTTGTTACGTGATGGAAAAAGCATCGTGGCGGTCAATCAATCGAATCACTCCATTTATTTTTTAAATGCTGATGGGGAGGAACAGGATATTGTCAAGGTTGGTAAAAGCCCCTTGACCGTTCTTCAAGGAGAGCAAGCGAATCGATTATATGTTATTAATTTTGGTGATACCAAATGTTCATTGATAAATCTTGAAACGAAAAAGGTCGATTTCGAATTTCCCGTACATAGTTCCAGCACAGGCACATTATTAAGGGAAGAAAAGGATGAAATATGGATTGGAGGACACGGTGATGGGGATCAAGTGGAAGAAGATCTTTATATTTATTCGGCAAAAACGGGAGAGTTGAAGAAAAAGCTTAAGGCCCCAACCATGCCGATAAAGTTCCTGGAAAATGAGGAAGGGATATTTGTCCTTAGTCATGGGACTAGCTCCTTATATAAATTGAATGATCAATATGAGGAAGTCAAAAGCAAAGTGGTCGGCGTCAACCCCTTTGAAATGGCGAACTTTAATGAAGATGTGGTCGTGGCGGGATATGATAGTGATGAAGTGTATGTAATGGATGCTGAAACAGTCGATGTTAAAAAAACAATCAAAGTCGGCGAAGGTCCATTCCAATTGATGTTGAGGAGTAGATGACATGCATGTTTACACCATTTTAGTCGTGGATGATGAAGAAGATATGCGTAATCTAGTTGAAATGTATTTGCTGAACTCAGGTTATCGATGCCTTCAAGCTGCGAATGGAAAAGAAGCTATAAGTATGGTTGAAACAGAGGAAGTGGATTTAATCCTATTGGATATCATGATGCCAGGTATGGACGGTTTCTCCGTTTGTGAAGAAATTCGCGAAATTGGGGAGATCCCTGTGATATTTGTCAGTGCGAAAGGTGAAGAATGGGATAAGGTGAAAGGGCTGAAGCTTGGCGGCGACGATTATATCGTCAAACCTTTCAATCCAGGAGAATTGGTCGCAAGGGTCGAAGCGGTATTGCGAAGGACAGGGAAATTATCATTGAATGAAGAGAATCAAAACCATGTCCGATTCGGTAAAATTAGCTTGAACTTACAATCCAGAACGGTTTTAGTGGAAGGGAAGCCAATCAATTTAACCTTGAAAGAATTCGAATTGCTGTTATTCCTCATGCGTCATAAAAGCCAGGCACTCAGCCGTGAACAACTGCTTGAAAATGTATGGAGCGGTGAGTATGGAGGATCTTTACGTACTGTGGATACCCATATTAAAACGTTACGAATGAAATTAAGAGCGGCCGATTACATTCAAACCGTCTGGGGAATCGGTTATAAGATAGAGGAAAAGAAATGATCTATGAATGGCGAACCCTTTCTTTTAAATTATGGCTCACCATTATCTCCGCCATCATCCTATCCGTGCTGTTCGCTTACTCCCTTTCTCAATATTATTATAAAAATCTATATGTGGAGAAGCTTAAAACGGATTTAGTCAATGAAGCATCATTGCTAGGGGCGGATTATTCCGGCGGTGAAATCAGCGAGGACTTTAAGCAAAAAGTTGAATGGTTTAACAGTAAGAACGACAGCGAAGTCTTTGTCGTCAATAATCCCAGGGAATTGAGTGCTTGTCTGCCTTTTGAAATCAATTACGATACCCTTATTTCTGAAGAAGAACGGCAAATGCTTTTAGATGGGAAAGCCGTAGAAAAAGAAGGATATGAGAAAAGGTTTGAAAAGAACATCGTAGCGGCGATCATACCTCTGATTGACGAAAATCGCCTCGAAGGTATCATCTATACATATATTCCTGTAGATTCCATTACGGTCTTATTTAAGGAATTTGCTGCAAAATGGTTGGCGGCGGTTCTATTATTTTTGATTGTCGCGATTTTGTTTACTACTAAATGGTTGAAAAAGCTAGTCAGTCCGATTAAGGAAATCGAGACTGCGGCCCATCGTGTCTCAGAGGGGGATTATGACATACACGTCGAGGTAAGGAGTCATGATGAGATAGGTAAACTGGCAATAGCCTTTAATGATATGGCCAATTCCATCCATTTGGAAGAAGAAAGAAAAAAAGAATTTCTAGAAAATGTTGCACATGAGCTCAGAACCCCGCTTAGTTACGTAAAGGGATATACGCAGGCCATATTGGATGGTGTCGTGAAAAATGATGAAGAGCAACGGAAATACCTTCACCTCATTTCAAGGGAGGCTCTTAGGCTGCAGCGGCTTGTGGGAGATCTTATGGACTTATCAAAAATGGAAAGTGCTCCATTCTTGTTAAATAAAACCCCGATTGCCTATGCGCAATTCATTGAAGACGTACTTGTGAAATATGAACCGATAATAAAGGAAAAACAATTGGGCCTGAAGCTAGACCTGGATCCAGACCCGATTATTTTTGGGGATGAAGGAAGGATGGAACAGATTCTACATAACATTTTTGATAATGCCATTCAGTATACGGATTCCGGAGGGGCGATTCATATTACCCTAATTCAGCATAAAGATGATTGCGAACTGCTGGTAACTGACACGGGCAACGGGATTCCGGAAGCGGATCTGCCGTATATCATGAATCGTTTTTACCGTGTGAACAAAGCACGCAGCCGATTTGATGGCGGTTCAGGGCTTGGACTGTCCATTGTCAAAAAATTGGTGGAATTACAAAATGGTAAAATTGAAATAGAAAGCAAGGAAAAAAGGGGAACAACAGTCAGGGTCATCCTGCCGAATATAAAAGAAGAATGGAATTCATAAAAAGGGGATACGTTCAAAAATGAAAAAAATCATGTTATTTTGCATGGCGTTAATTTTTTTGGCTGGATGCGGCAAGAAAGAGGAGATTCCAAAAATGTTAAATGTCGATTTAGCTGTCGATCCAACTCAGGGTAAAGTGAATGAGCCTGTGAAATTTCAGGCAAAAGTAACATATGGGGACGAAGTCGTGACAGATGCGGATGATGTCAGTTTTGAAATTTGGCTTGCGAATAGCGATGACCATGACAAGATAGCAGTAAAACATAAAGGGAACGGTATATATGAACTGGAAAAGGCTTTTGATGAAGAAGGTACCTATTATGTATATGCCCACGTAACGGCAAGGGACATGCACAACATGCCAAAGAAAGAATTCGTAATAGGCAAACCAAGCACTCCCGAACAAAATGGCGGAAAAAAAGAAATGGACGAGATGAATGATGAAGAAATGAAATGATGAAGAACTGAAATGATGAAAGTACCATCAAAATCAAAACAATTCGGGCTTAAATCCGGATTGTTTTTTTATTTGGAAAACTGTTCAAGACGATAGGGGGAAAATGAGGAAATGTCGAAGTGAAACCGAAAAATTTGTAACATAAAAGTAAAGAAAGTCATAATAATTCGGTTAGTAACGATATGTCAACTAAAAGTTATTAGTATTCCATGGAAATGGTTCTATGTAACTACCATTGACAAATAATTGCTGGAAAAATATGAGTATTTATACTGTTGGCAGAAACATAGATAGTTAAAGCATTTCTGCTTGTTTTCTCTGAAACTTGGAACATAATTATATTTTCATTCGCATCCTGTGAATTTGATGGAAATTGATGGTGCCTTTATTACAAAAAGTGCATGTTATGATAATTCCAGAAGCAAAGCACAACAAAAAATGAACATCACAGGAGGAAATACGAATGAAAAAGAAAATGATTATGTCAGCAGCAGCGGCTGCAGCTATTATATTCACAGGAGTAGGAGCTAACCAAGCTGAAGCAGCCAACTGTGATACAGTGAAACAAGTAACTTATAAAACTACGAATAAAGAGGATATGCAAAAAGTCCTTAACCAATACCTAGCTAAATACAATATCACTATTCCTGCAGCGCAGGCACAACAAAAACCAGTTCAACAACCAGTTCAAAAACCAGTTCAAAAACCAGTTCAAAAACCAGCTCAACAAGAAGTTGGAACAACGAACCAATCAAAACCAGCAGCAAAACCTGCAGCACCAGAAGTAACACCTGATAAATCAACTGATAAAAAACCAGAGACAAGCTCTGAATTAAGTGCTTTTGAACAAGAAGTTGTTAAATTAACGAATGCAGAACGTGAAAAACAAGGTTTGGCAGCTCTTAAAATCGACACTGAGTTGAGCAAAGTTGCACGTATCAAGTCTCAAGACATGAAAGATAAAAACTACTTTGACCACAATAGCCCGACTTACGGCTCACCTTTCGATATGATGAAACAATTCGGAATCAGCTATAAAACAGCTGGCGAAAACATCGCACAAGGTCAACAAACACCAGAAGAAGTGGTACAAGCTTGGATGAATAGCCAAGGACACCGTGAAAACATCATGAACCCTAGCTTTACTCATATTGGAGTAGGTTACGTAGAATCTGGTAACTACTGGACTCAACAATTCATCGGAAAATAATAGATTAATAGAAAAGTGCATCCCATTAATGAACTATACCCCGGATAACGGACACACATAAAAAAGTGTCCCTTATCCGGGTTTTTTTATGTTTCAATAGATGTAATGAGTATGGACGGAGGGTTTCTATGAGTAAGAATATATATACTGAATTTCAGATTAAAGAACTTGAAAAGAATCCAAATATCATTAGTGCTTCCGAGCGATCTATTTCCTATAGTCCGGAATTTAAGACAAAAGCTGTTAAGGATTATAAAAAGGGGAAATCCCCCTCTCAAATTTTCATTGACCAGGGATTTAATCTCGAGATAATTGGAAAGAAACAACCTAAACGTTGTCTACAGCGCTGGCGTAGTACCTTTGAAAGGTTTGGTGAGGAAGGTTTCCTTACGGAACGCCGTGGAAAAGGAAGTACAGGACGCCCCACTTCTAAGCCACAGTCTGTAGAGGACCAACTTAGGAAGGCCGAGGCGAGAATCAAATTCCTTGAAGCAGAAAATGACTTCCTAAAAAAGCTGGAGGAGCTAGAAAGGCAGGCTCTGAAAAAGAAATGATTCTAACTGCTGCTGAGAAGTTCTATCTAATTGAAAGGACAATCAGAATACACCAATTAAAGAAGGCTGTTTCCTATCTATGCAAGTTGGCTGGTGTAAGTCGAAGTGGCTACTATGATTGGTTAAAGGCAGCTACTTACCGTGAGCTTCGTGAAGAACAGGATGAATTGGACATAGAATTGATTAGAAATATTTTCATCAGTAAAAAGGAAAAAGTAGGCGCCCTCCAAATCAAAATGATTATGGAGAATGACTACTCGGCGGTAATGAATCATAAAAAAATCAGGCGGTTGATGACAAAATATAATCTCCTAGCGAAAATCAGAAGGGCCAACCCATATCGGAAGATGGCCAAAGCAACCAAGGAGCACCTTACTTGTCCAAACCTCCTTGATCGTGAATTCAATCAGGAGGAGCCAGGCAAGGTCCTGCTTACTGACATTACCTATCTTTATTATGGGAAAGGCCAAAAAGCGTATTTATCCTGCGTAAAAGATGCCGCGACAAAAGAAATCGTTACGTACCATTTATCCACTTCATTAGAAATGGATATCGTTTACGAGACTTTAAGTAAGCTAAAGCAGGCTGTGTGTCACAAGTTCCATCCGAATGCAATCCTTCATTCTGACCAGGGGTTCCATTACACCCATCCGCTATTTCAGCGCAAAGTGAAGGAACTTGGGATAACCCAATCCATGTCCCGCAAGGGAAACTGTTGGGATAATGCGCCAATGGAAAGTTTCTTTGGCCACTTTAAGGATTTGGCAGAATATAAAACATGTACTCATTTAACGGATGTGAAGGAAGAAGTTGATCGAGTTATTGAAGAATATAATGATCATCGTTATCAATGGGGGCTAAAGAAAATGGCCCCGGTACAATACCGGGACCATTTATTAGCCGCTTAGGCACTTTTTTATACTGTCCGTAAAATGGGGCACAGTTCATTAACATGGGGTGCGCTTTTTTTTTTGCGAGAATGGTTCCATTCCATGGGAAAAAATCAATTGTACCATTTATTAGCTCTCTATAATGTACCCCAATCTAAAAAAATTGAACCAAGAAATAACTGGAACCGCACCTTAACATCAGTGAGGTCCCGGTGAAGCCACTTAAATTTCCGATACATCGATTTCTGAATACTGTGTATTGAAACTTTTTTGAAGCCGTATTTCCAATGTTGATTCTTTATATTGGGCTGATGCTCCTTTTTTCTTTACAGGTGCGGGGAGTGTTATGACATGACGATCTGACTCTTCGGGAATCCCCTCGATGATGGATTGGTTAGATGTATGGTAAAGTTTCATTTTCTTTAGCCAAGATTCATCTTGTATTGGAATTCTTACGAAGACATATAAGTGGGTTTCAAATACTTCGGCATGTAAAGGATGTTCAGATCTGGCATTTACTTTTTGTGAGCCGCCATCATTTTGGTTCATCATACCTTGCATATTGTCAGGGATCACTTGTGAAAATACCTTTTCAATGAACGATTGAACATCACTTTGCTGCATATTTTTCATGAATTCCTTTTGGTTAGGGTTATTCTTAAAAGAAAAAAGTGAATTCCAGGGAAACATATTGAATTCCTCTCTCCTGTTTATGGTCTGACAGGTTTATTTGTTATATTTTATGCAGCTAAAGCCCAGAGGTTCTTTTTTATAATTACTAAATTATAGAAAATGGAATAAACTTATGTATAATTAAGTAAAATCCATTAGATAAAGAGGGTAAGCCTGTGGATGAAAAAGTAGCTTTTATTACTGGTGGAGCAACGGGTATCGGCAAAAGGATGGCATTTTCACTCGCGGATAATGGAATGTCCATTATCATTACTTATCGAAAAAGTAAAAAGGCAGCTTTAGCATTAGTGGATGAATTACAGGAACTGTACCATGTTAAGGCAATTGCGATTCAAGGTGACTCGTCAAATGAGGAAGATTGCCGGAATATATTGCAAAAGATTTCGGAGACATTTGGCCATGTTGATATCTTCATTCATAACGCAGGGCCATATATGCATGATCGTAAACCGATGACTGAATATGGCGGCAATGAATGGAAGTACATCATGGACGGGAATTTAAATGGTTTTTTCTATTTTGCGAAGGAACTTATTCCACAAATGCGCAGCAGAAATTGGGGCAGAGTCATTACCTTAGGGTTTGAACGGTGTGAAACTGCACCAGGTTGGATTTATCGTTCTGCTTTTGCCGCTGCAAAGAGCGGCTTGACCTCCTTGACAAGAACCTTGGCTGCGGAAGAAGCTACTCATGGAATCACCGTGAATATGGTTTGTCCTGGTGATATCATAGGGGATTGGAAAGAGAAGGAAATAAGGGTCGCGAGAGCAGAAAAGGATGATACGGTTCCAGTCGGCAGACCGGGGACGGGGGAAGATATAGCGAGGGTCATCACGTTCCTTTGTGATGAAAAATCGGATTTCATTACCGGGAGCATCATACCGGTAACAGGCGGTAAGGATGTTCTTGGGAAAATATATAAAGCCTAGTGATTTAGAATTTGAATTCAGAATGAAAAAAAGTGAGGCTGGTGTAATCCAGCCCCACTTTTTTTATGCCATTTTTTTATATTTTACTCGCTGAATGAACCGTAAGCGAGCAGCCAAGCCTATTGCCCCAAGAGCCAAGCCGGAAATTAAGCCGATCCAATACCCAAAGGCTCCCATATCCGTAAACTTTGCAAAGAAATAGCCAATTGGAAGCCCGAGAATCCAGTAGGAGACCAGTGACATGGCAAATGTAACATTTACATCTTTATATCCACGCAAAATGCCCTGAATAGGTGCCTGCAGGGCGTCCGATATCTGAAAGAAGATGGCATATATTAAAAAATGTGATGTCAGAATCATTACTTCGTGATCTTTAGTGTATAAAAAGGCCACAGGTTCACGGAAGAGGAAGAGGATGGTCGACAAAACGAGTGACATCGTCAAGGCCATCGAAATGCCAATCCAGCTATACTCTTTGGCATCTTTATAACGGGCTGCCCCGATTTCAAATCCAATGACGATCGTCAATGCCATGGATATACTTAGCGGTATCATATAAAGCAGTGACGCAAAATTCATGGCAATCTGGTGTGACGCAATCGTAACGGTATCATACTTACTCATCAAAAGGGTGACAGCCGAAAAAATGCTTGTTTCAAAGAAAATAGCGAGCCCGATGGGTACCCCAATCAATAATAAGGCCTTCCATTCTTTCCATGAAACCCGGAAAAATTCAGTGAAAACCTGATATGTCGAAAATGGGTTTATTTTTATCACGACCAGTATGGCCACCAGGGCAATTAACCAATAGGTAATGGCAGTGGCGTACCCGGAACCGACACCGCCAAGTTCAGGGAATCCAAACTTCCCGTATATTAACAAGTAATTAAAAAGGACGTTTACCGGGAGCGCACATAAGGTAATGATCATGGAAATCCTGGTTTGCCCCAGAGCATCGATGAAAGCCCTCAACGCATTATAAATGAATAAAGGAATGATACCGAGTGAAAGGGCGATCAAATAATCATGAGCCACCATGTGGACACTATCTTCAAGGTCCATGGCATTCAATACGGGGTTCAAAGAAAATGCTCCAATGATTAAAATGATCAATGCTAAAGCCACAGCTAAATAAATGGCCTGCATCACGGAATAGGAAACGGATTTGGACTGCCTGGAACCCACCAGCTGTGAAACCACCGGTGTTAAGGCAATCAATATCCCGCTCAGCCCCGTGTACACGGGTGTCCATAGCGAACTGCCGATGGAGACGCCAGCAACGTCCTGAGTGCTGTATTGCCCCGACATCATCACATCAAAAAAAGTCATGGCATACATGCTGATTTGGGTGATCAGGATAGGTATCAATATATAAAATAACAGGCGGATCTTTTGTGATTTAGTATAAGTCTGATTCATCAAAGTACCTCAATATCAATATTTGGAATTTTCAACACAATGAAAGAATTATATCACATAAGCATGTGATATTTTAAGAATTTTTATTTGATGCAAAAAAGACTTGCCGTTTAGGGCAAGTCTCAGTTTGTAGATAAATCCGATATTTAATTAAGACTGCCTACATTTTTTTAGGCAGTATAAAATATGAACGTTGATTTCCACCAGGCACTCGCTTTCCGCAGGCGTTCCCGCAGGAGTCTCGAACACCCGCTCCAATCAACTTTGTTAAAAATTCAGATGGAACCCCTTTTGTCAGTCACGCATGGATTCAAAATCATTCATGGCTTCCGTATCTGAGTCTTTTTGAAGAATGAATGCCTGTGAAGGAATGGCAATTTGTACTCCTTCATGTTCCAATATCTCCATTATTTTAAAGTTCACATCTTCTTTGATTGATAAATATCCTCCAAAGTCCGTGGCTTTCGTGAAGAAATATAGATAAAGGTTGAAACCGGAATGACTGAACTCATCAAATTTAACCAAAATCGTTTCCGGATGTACTTCAGGATGATCAATAAGCATTCTTTCAATGTCTTTAATGACATTTTCCAATTTTTCTTTTGGTGTTGTGACATTAACACCCAAATGGAAGGCGATCTGTCTTTTTCCCATCTTGGACCAGTTGATGATCGGTTCATTCGAAAGGGTCGCATTTGGGACTGTAACTAAAGCTTGGGCAAAAGTCCGAACTTTAGTGCTTCGGAATGTGATGTCTTCAATGGTTCCCTCCACGCTTGGAGTTTTGACCCAATCTCCTATGGTAAAAGGTTTTTCGGTAACGATGACGATACCCCCGAAGAAATTGCTGACGGTATCTTTAGCGGCAAGTGCGAAAGCCAATCCACCCAAACCAAGCCCAGCAACAAATCCATCGACATTGAATCCCCATTCTTCCGCGATGATGGAGGCACCAAAAGCAATGATGATTATGTTTGTGATTTTCGTAAAGAACGGCATGACGATTTGATCGACTTCAAGTCCGAATTTACTTACTAATTTCGGAAATAAAATGGTTAAGATCGAACTGATGTTGAAAATCGTCCAAAAGAATAAGAAGACAAAAAACGACCTGTATATTTTCGATCTGAGTTCAATCGAAGGTGAGTCGATCGGAAAGTAGTGCAGTGAAATGATAACCCCAATCAAAACGATAAGCCATCTTACTGGCTGTTCTATTGCGAGCATTAAGTTGGCGGCAAATTCAACTTTACGTTTTTCTGCAATCCGTAGAAAGAACTTGAATATATATGTAGTAAATACTTTCCGAAGCAAAAGGAAGATTAGAAAAATGCCTATGGAAATTCCTAATTTGGTCCAGGCTTCGATTCCATCAAATTGATTGAGTGATTCAGAAACTTCTTGCAATGTATTACTCCTCCATTGTATCTTGTAGTATTGTAGAATACTAAGATTATAATATATCCATGCTGAAAAAGGAAAAATAATCGATGATTACATACATCATGGGGGATTTCGGTTCACTGAATACTTTTTCAAGTTATTAATGGCAAGGATATATGGTAATATGGATGCAAAGTGATTTTTTAAGTTTGGAAGGTGGAAATATTGACTAAGAAAATAGTATTTACCGGAGGCGGTTCTGCCGGTCATGTATCTGTTAATGCAGCAATCATCCCGGAATTTTTAAAGCATGATTGGGATGTTACTTATATTGGTTCAAAAAAAGGCATTGAAAAAAATATCATCGAAACGGAATTTCCCGAGGTCCGTTATGAAACGATTTCCGTTGGGAAATTCCGGCGTTACCTATCTGTTGAAAATATGAAAGATCCTTTCCGGGTCATAAAAGGGATTTTTGATGCACGAAAAATATTAAAAAAGACCAAGCCTGATTTCATTTTTTCTAAAGGTGGTTTCGTTTCGGTTCCAGTCGTTTTGGCAGGCAGGATGCTTAGGATTCCGATTGCCATACATGAATCGGATTATACGCCTGGTCTGGCTAATAAGATCGCGATGCCACTTGCATCGAAAATTTTCACTACCTTCCAAGAAACGGAAAAAGAACTTCCAAAAGAGAAGGCCATGTATCTTGGCGCTGTATTACGCGATGGCATTTTTACGGGAAACGCTTCTGCTGGTAAAGCATTTTGTGGATTCACGAAAAACAAACCGGTGTTACTCGTTATGGGCGGAAGCCTTGGGGCCGTTAAAATCAATAATTTAATTACAGATAACCTTGATGCCTTATTAAAGGATTATCAGATTATACACATTTGCGGGAAGGGAAATGTGAAAACCGAATTGAAACAAAGGGGATATGCTCCTTTTGAATTCGTGCACGAAGAATTATTCGATCTTTTGGCGGCTGCCGATGTCGTTGTGTCAAGGGCTGGTTCAAATTCTATCTTTGAATTCCTTGGTTTGCAAAAGCCGATGCTGCTTATCCCTCTAAGTGCCAATGCATCCCGGGGAGATCAAATCCTGAATGCGTCAAGTTTTGAAAAACAGGGTTTTTGTAAAGTCCTCCAAGAAGAAGAGCTGAATGATCGGATTTTTAATACTACATTAGGGGATTTATTGAAAAAATCGGATGAATATCAAGAGAAGATGCGTCAAAAACGGCCATTCAAAACGGCAGCTGAAATGTATGAATTACTGCTTAAAGTAATGGCTGCAAAAAAATAAGTATCATTTCCCTCTATGCAGCATATCTTTTTCGAACAGAGGAGGGGGTAGAATGGCTTATGAGTATTCCAAAGGATGGTTCATTCAGCAGCTAAAAGCCGCAGGGATTAGCTATCATCCAATTGAAAAAAGAAAGCTGGAGCTGTATAAGACTTATATTCTAAGGCGTTTATACGAGGATCTGCAAAAAAAATAATCATAAAAAGAACCGCAACGCGTTGACGTTGCGGTTCTTTTTATAGGAAATTACTTATAAAAGGAAAGAAACAGGAAATGAGGATACCTGCGATAGCCATTGCCGCACCTGCGACAGCCCCGGTAAACTCACTTTCCTGGGCAGCTTGAGCGGTTCCAAGTCCATGGGCGATCGTACCATAGGCGATACCACGTGCGAAGGGCATTGTAATGTTTAGTTTATCCATCATTTTTGGAGCGATCATCGTACCCAGCACCCCTGTCAAAATGACGAAGGCAGCTGATATATTAGAATTCCCGCCATAAAGTTCCGTGATTTCAACCGCGATTGGCACTGTAATGGATTTAACCGCCAATCCTTGGAATATGAATGGTGGAAGTGAAAATGCTTTAGCGATGGCGAAGGCAATGATCAATGTGACAAGGAGACCAAAAATCATCCCGCTAATAGCCGGCATTGCATATTTAACGATTATTTTTCTGTTTTTATAAAGTGGTACGGCCAGAGCAACGGTAGCTGGTCCCAGGAAATAGGTAATGATGTCTTTTCCAGGTGAATAATCCTCGAAGTCCAAACCGCTGATCAGCAGTACGAGAATAATTGTAACCGTACTGAAAAATACGGGCGTCGTAAAAGGGGATGGGTGTTTAGCATATATTTTCCTTCCGATGAAATAGGCAAGGATGGTTATCAAGATGCTATATGTTGTGATGAACGCTGTCATGCTGTTTAACCTCTCCTCTGTTGGATAGCTTCTGAACGGTCCATGCTGAAACGATGAATCCAAATATCAGGCTTATACCTAAGGTAAGTGCCAAAGGCAAACCGAATTCAATGAAAAGCCATCCCATGGTCATTAAGCTGATTGAAATGGGAATGAAGAAAAAGGCTAGGTGCTTTACCAAAAATCCTGATGTAAGTTCAATCCATTCGACTTTTATGACCTTCGTCTGTAATAAACCGAATAACAGAATCATGCCGATGACGTTACCTGGTATAGGTAAGTGAAGTAAATTGGCTAAATAATAGCCAAGCTTGCAAATGATGAGCAGGAAGATAAGCTGCACGATAAAAGCAAATATTTTTCTCATGATTAAGTCCTTTCAATGACGCTTTGAATATATTATTGAATTGGTCAATTGTATTCATTATAAAAAAATATCCCTAAAAAGAATAGGGATTTGCAGCAATCTATGTTTAACATCCTGTGAAACTGGAAAAAAGAGCTTTCCAGGTATGGAAGCTCCGGCCATTATATGAAAGGATAAACAAAGCATAATTGAAATGTTCTTCGCTCTATGCTTCAAGTAACTGCTGTTCGTCATCATCATGCTGTCTAAGGATATGAAAGGTGTATAAATCTTTAGGGATTTCATACAGATCGTAGATATCTCCCTCATGATTGATCTGATCATAAAGGGATTTTCTTGTTTCGTTGGCAATGACGGCATAGGGAAGCTTTTCTGCGGCTTTTATGGAGCGGATATTTTTTTTGCGAATTCGCATGAAGACCGTTTCCAAACCGAGCTCGAAAAAAAGCTCTTTGAAGAAAGCGTCTTTTGCGATGGCATTATACCCTTTTCCATGATAAGGCTTGCCAAGCCATGTACCTAAGAAACCTGCACCATTTTCAATATCGTATAAAGAAATACAACCGATGGGATTTTCCCATTCATCCAAGATTGTTCGTGAAATGAGTTGCCCAGCATCTTCGGCTTCGATCGTTTGCTTAGTAATGAAAACATATTCTTCATATGAATCTACCTTATGGCGCACGAAAGGGAAGACATCTGGATGCGTCATTTGTTCATAAAGAGAAAAACAATCTGTGAAATCTCTCTTTTTTAACATTTCCGTCCCTCCGTTTGAGGGCAGTTCTTATGCGTAGTCGCTGCCCACCCTCGAAATTTTTCAAGTCGTTCATCAAAAAATTTCGGGGTGGGAATCGAACCCACTAGAACCGGAAACCGGTGGCGCACCATTTGCCTTCCCTATTTTTATTGTCAGAAAGTATGCAAATCTAAAGAACCTTACGAAGGTATAATACTAAAAAAAAAACGCTTTGGGAATAGGTTTTTTGCCTTTTTTTTTCGTCAAATTTCAACTTTTTCTTGAAGGGTGAAATCTTTAGGCAAACGTCTGCATTCTTCCATGAAAAACTGATTGTTTCACCCGTTTTTTTCTTTAAAATTTACCTGTAAATTGCATGAATAAAATGATTGCGCCAAGGGCCCATACATAGATGGAGAATATTTTAAGTGAACGCTTTTTTAAGAAATCGATCATCCATACTACAGCTATATAACCAAAGATTGCTGCTGACAGGGTCCCGACGAAAAGCGCAGTGAGTGGAAGCCGTTCAACTTCTCCTGTAAAAATCGGTTTCATCTGAAATACGATGCCCCCCGTAATGGCAGGAATGGAAAGCAAAAAGGAAAAATAGGCTGCAGTGGCCCTATCCAGCCTGCAGAAGAGGCCAGCTGCTATCGTTAAGCCGGAGCGCGAAAGAGCGGGCATGATGGCAGCAGCTTGGAAAGTACCGATGATCAGCGCGTCTTTAATCGAAATTTCATTAAGGGATTTGCCGCCTTTTCTTACACCGTCGGCTACCCATAAAATCAGTCCGGTCGCTAAAAATTCCCAGCCTATGGTCACACCTGTTTTTGAAAGGCCGTCAAACCAATCACCAAGTAAAATGCCGGCAATCACGGCAGGAATCGTCCCAGCAATGAGAAGCAGAGTCATTTTGGAGAAAGGATTTTTCAAAATGGCAATTATGTCCTTCTTATAAACGACCAATAATGCCAGCAAGGTTCCGATGTGGAGCATGGTATCCAGAAAAATGCCCGCCTCGTCAAGGTGGAAAATATGCCGACCTAAATATAAATGTCCAGTGCTTGAAATAGGTAAAAACTCAGTCAAGCCTTGAATGATCCCAAGGATGAAGGCTTGAAATTCATTCAGCAAAAAAACATCACTCCATTCTAGAAGGTATAGGACAATCCATTATTTAAACTGTATGCACAAGACGGATGAACATGTCCGGATTTTAGTGGTGATATCAAGAAAAGGCAGTCCAGATTTACCTTCTTTCGAATATAATGAGAGGAAAAATGAAACTATTTTTCATTTGATTCGTAAATATTTATATGAGAAAGGAGGAGAAGACACTATGCCTAGTAAAGATGAAAGAGTGTTTGCTGCCCTTATTTATGTGATCAGCTTTTTTACAGCATTTATCGGTCCTTTGGTGATTTGGTTATTGAAGAAGGACTCGTCACAATTTGTGGATTACCACGGAAGGGAATATTTGAATTTTTTCATTTCCTACACCGTGTATTCAATAGTCGCAGGGATACTCACTATAGTATTGGTTGGATTCTTGCTATTGCCGGTAATCGGGATAGCTTTAGTCGTATTCACCATCATTGCTGCTGTTAGGGCTTACGAAGGAACGGATTATCGATTCCCGTTGATTTTCAGGATATTATAGAATGATGTAAAAGAATTCCGTTCATTCGGAGTCCTTTGAGAACTGCAGGCAAACTCGAAGAAAAGCGAGTTTGTCTGCTGTTTTTTATTTGAAAAACGTTCCAGTGGATTTCAGAAATCCGCTCCCTTTCCGCCGACTGTCTGCCAAGCCTCCTCGACGCAAGCGTCTGTGGGGTCTCGGCTAGCCGGTTTTTCGCCAGGAGTGTCGCATATTTCTTCCATCCATTAAGGAGTACAGGGAAAAACATAAAAGATAAACTAGTCTTAAATAGGGTTCGGAATAAGACGAACCTGCAGTTTTTTCTTTTAATAATTCCAGTGGATTTCAGAAATCCGCTCCCTTTCCGCCGACTGTCTGCCAAGCCTCCTCGACGCAAGCGTCTGTGGGGTCTCGGCTAGCCAGTTTTTCGGCAGGAGTGTCGCATATTTCTTCCATCCATTAAGGAGTACAGGGAAAAACATGAAAGATAAACTAGTCTTAAATAGGGTTCGGAATAAGACGAACCTGCAGTTGTTTCTTTTAATAATTCCAGTGGATTTCAGAAATCCGCTCCCTTTCCCCCGACTTTCTGCCAAGCCTCCTCGACGCAAGCGTCTGTGGGGTCTCGGCTAGCCAGTTTTTCGGCAGGAGTGTCGCAAATTTCCTTCAATCCAAAAAGGAAAACAGTAAAAAGACATTAAGAAAAATCTAGTGCTACAATAGGATTCCGTTCAATGCAGAGTCCTTTTTTATTTGGACCGTGTTGGGAATTGCCCTTCATTAAAAAGGGAATAGATCACATTAAAGCGAATAAAGTATTATGATAACTGCTTCCCTGCACATTTAGGAAGCGGATCCGGGCGGATTGTGGTATTGCTAATCAATGGCCGCATTAAAGGCGGTAATCTTTCTTGTAAGGAGTGAGGAGCAAAGCGGGATATGAATATACGTGAATATTATCAGAAAACGAGCAATTCAAATTTTCATGCATCTTGGGTATCTCTTGTTTTGGCCGTTGTTTTTTTCATTTGCCATATTTTTGCGATGATTCCGGGCAATATATTATTGATAACTTCTCCTTTTATTTTCTTTAGCATTGCTCAATTTGTCAGTCATCGTATATATGAAAATAGAATGAAGGAATTGCCTGAAGAACATATCGGGACGAATGCCGGGTTATTAAAAAATGAACATGTTTTATTGACTTTTATGCCAGCACCGACTTTGCGACTGCTTCTCTTTGCGCCCGATGGGTCACTAATGGGCGAGGTACGTGATTTGAATATGAGGTGGTTCATGTGGATGATTCCCAATTTCTTGTCGATGCTAATGGCCAAGCGATATGAACTGGTGGACCATGAGGGGCGTTTGCTGGCTAAGTACCATATCAAAAGGGGGCTTTTCAATAAAATGACGATCCTGGATGATCAGGGCGGCATTATTGGATCGTATCAAGAAAATCGGTCATTCGTGAAGGTAAATGGAATGATCTATAAGGAAGATGGTACGGAATGGATGCAAATTGAAACTCCGGGAAGTGTAAATTCTTTCGAGATTGCCACAAAAGACGGGGAAAAGATCGCTTCATACCAAGAAGGCTGGATGCCTTTGGAGTGGGGGAAACGATTCAAGACTAATACACCCATACTTTCTTTTTCATCAAATGTTGCTGAAATTCCTAAAATCATTGTCTTTGGGTTCTGTGCAGCCACGCTGAATCATCGTTCAAATTGACTACGGTTCCCCTTTAGCAAATCTTTTAAATACCTGATATAATAATAGGAGATACATAGATTAAATACATAATAAAAAGGTGGTAACTATGAGTTTACTTAATGAGATTCTGGATTATAATGAACAGTTTGTAGAAAAAGGTGAATATGTTAAGTATAGGACGGATAAGTTTCCTGAGAAACGTATGGTCATCATAAGCTGTATGGACACTCGGCTCGTTGAACTATTGCCAAAATCCTTGAATGTCAAAAATGGTGATGTCAAAATCCTGAAGACTGCCGGGGCAATCGTCTCCCACCCATTCGGCAGTGTCATGCGGAGTATCCTTGTTGCTATTTATGAGCTAAAGGCAGATGAAGTATTGGTCATACCTCACCATGACTGCGGGATGGCATCAGTCGATGCCGATGCTGTAATGGACAAGATGATCGAACGTGATATACCGAAGAGCACCATCGATACACTGGGAGCTGCAGGAATCGATATCCGCAGTTGGCTTCGCGGATTTGATGATGTTTATGAAAGTTGTAAGAACAGCGTCGAAGTGATTAAAGGACATCCATTGATTCCTAAAAATATTCCTGTGCATGGTCTAATCATTTCGCCTGATACAGGGAAGCTGGAATTGGTAGTAGATGGGTATTCGCAAGAACAAAAATAATATATTCATCGAGGCTGTCGGGAGCATTTCCGACAGTTTTTTTCAAATTTTTATCATTGCTATTTATTTTTATCCTTTTTTTTGTTAAAATCGCCAAGTGTAGTTTGTCACTAATACAAACGGGTGGGCGAGGGATAAATTTGATAAGGATACAACATGAAGAAATTAAACTTGGAAACGTTTTTTCATTTTTCCGACTATGGAACGAATGGAAAACGTGAAATCCTTGCTGGAGTGGTCGGCTATTTTACGATAGTCTATATTCTCATCGTGAATTCCCTGATTTTATCGGAAGCGGGTATACCGATTAATGGTGCAGTGATTGCCACGATTCTTTTATCTGCTTTAAGCTGTGTCATGATAGGATTTTGGGCGAATGTCCCAATCCTTCTCGTTCCAGGAATGGGCGTCAATGCCCTATTTGCTTATACCATGGTTCAAGGAATGGGTCTATCATGGAAATCGGCTCTTGGTGCTGTGTTTGTCTCAGGGGTAATTTTTGTAATCATCGCTTTTACAAAATACTCCAAAATCATCAGTGATTCGATTCCAAGTTCGATAAAAGAAGCCATATCTGTTGGTCTTGGCTTATTCTTGATGCTGATCGGACTTGAAAAGGGCGGGATCATCACAAGAGGTTCATCATCAATCGTCGCACTGGGAGATTTAAGCGATCCAGCGGTGTTTGCAACGGTGTTGACCTTTTTACTGGCAATCACGCTGTTCATCAAGAATATCCCCGGTAATTTCATGATAACCATCCTGGCAGGCAGCCTTATTGCCTATTGGTTCGGGACGGTTCAACTATCGGAAATCCATTTTTCAGGCATTAACACAGCTTCCTACGGCGATCTCTTCTTTTCATTATCGTTCTTGGAAGCGAACCGGATTGAATTCTGGATAAGTGTATTTGCGATGACGATGGTTCTTGTTTTTGAAAATATTGGTCTTGTACACGGGCATGTAGACAGTATCAACCGCCAGGATGCCTATAAAAAGTCGCTGCAGGCGACAAGTGTGTCCGTTCTATTATCAGGCTTATTCGGTTCGAGTCCTACCGTCGCAACAGTAGAAACGGCAGCAGGAATCGCATCAGGAGGCAGGACTGGTCTTACTTCAGTGGTGACGGGCGTGCTATTCATCCTATCACTGTTATTTATACCGGTGATTAAAGTGATCCCTGATAGCGCCATTGCCCCCATCTTGATTATCATTGGCATTTTGATGCTCGGAAACATAAAAAAGCTGAATTTCAGTGATTTAACCGAGAGCATACCTGCAATCATGATCATCACGATCATTCCTTTCACATACAGTATTGCCGATGGAATGGCATTCGGTTTCATCCTGTACCCATTCTTGAAGCTTGTAACCGGAAAAGCGAGAGAAGTGTCAGCCCCGATGTATGTGAGTGCCGGAATGTTTATCGTCTATTTCATCATTGGTATGATCGGTTAAAATTCAAAAGAGCGGTTGGAATGAGTTAATTCTTATTCCAACCGCTCTTCTTATTGGTTTTTTCGTCGAAAAAAATGGATTTAATGTGATTTACGCGATGACACATCCATCTTCAAAATGCTATGATATAGAATATTAAAAAAATGATAAATGACAAGCAGCATATTAGAGGATGTGACAGGATGATTATTGAAGGTTTAAAAAGCCATGGTTCAGGAAATGATTTCTTGATAATTGATGAATTGACTACGACCCTGACGTTTACGGAAGAAGAGCGGAAAAATTTCGCGAAGGCCCTATGCAATCGGGAGAGGCTCGGAGCGGATGGTATTTTGTTCGTAATGAAAAGTGAACATGCTGATTGCCGGATGCGTGTCTTTAATGCGGATGGATCGGAAGCCTCGATGTGCGGCAACGGACTTCGCTGTGTTGCACGTTACGCGAACGACGTTCTGGGGCTAGATAAAATGATCGTGGAAACCATGAAGGCAAATTTACTAGTCGAAAAAACGGAAGATATTTATGAGGGCATTCCGACTTTCAAGGTGGAAATTTCACCGGTAAGTTTTAATGTGAAGGATCTACCTCTTGTATTGGCTAAAGAACAGCTGCAAAACGAAACATTGCCGGAACTGCATGATACCCTTTTATTTTCGGCATTGGCGGTTCCAAATCCACATTTGATCACACTTGTCGATAGTGATGTTTTACAAAGTGATTTGCAGGAAAAACTTTCAACAAAGGTCAATCAACCGAATGAACTTTTCCCTGATGGTGTCAATGTCAGCTTTGTGAAAGAGTTGGAACCAGGGAGCATTTATGTGCGGACATTCGAACGTGGAGTAGGCTTCACGAATGCATGTGGAACGGCGATGTCGGCTTCTAGCCTAGTAACATGCTCTGTTGGGTTAAACGCGTTGGAAAGTGAAATATCTGTCTACAATAACGGCGGAAAAGTTAAATGCGTAGTCCACCATGATGTAGAAAGCCAAACGTATTCAATTGATTTAATCGGGAATGCAACCTATGAATTCAAAGTATCGATTGAAATGGACTTAGATCAACCTGAAAAATTTGAAATGCTTGAAAAAGAGGATTTTGAATTGGAAACAAGCTTATATGCCAAGCTGCAGGATGAAGTGCAAAGTTATTTGAGAACAAAATTATTATGAAATTTTTAAACTGCAGGCGAACTCGAAAAAACGAGTTTTCCTGCAGTTTTCTTATTTGAAAAAAGTTGCAGTTGATTTCAAAGATCCGCTCGCTTTCAGCTGACTGTCTGCCAAGCCTCCTCGGCTAAAAGAACCTGTGGGGTCTCGACTAGCCAGTTATTCGGCAGGAGTGTCGCAAATTTCTTCCATCCATTAAGGGTTACATAAAAAAAACTGAAGGATAAACTAGTCTTAAATAGGTTTCGGAATAAGACGAGCCAGCAGTTTTTTCTTTTAATACACTAAGTTGATTGGAACGGAAGGCGCGAGACTCCTGCGGGAAAAGCGAGTCCAAGGGAGACCCCGCAGGCCAGCGCCGAGGGCGGACCGCCCGGGCAAGCGAGTGCCTGGTGTGGAAATCAACGATCAGAATTACTAACCTTCAAAAATAATGTTCGAGTTAATTTCAGAAGTCCGCTCCCTAACCGCTCGACTGTCTGCCAAGCTGCATCAAAGCAAAAACCGCCCGCGGAAAGCGCGTTTCTAGAGCAACTTTCCATCTTACCAATTAGTTATTGGTCTTTTTTTGTTTTAGGAACGACAATACTTCCAAAAAGGCTGGTCCATTATCCACCAGTCGGTAATCCATAAACGCACACCCGTCCCTTTTTATTCTGTTTGGTATGGTTTCAATCGTAAAGTCCTTTAACTGGAGACTTTCGTTCACTTCCTCCCAAAACAAAGGTGTAGCCACACCAGCGAAAGAATTTCCCCGTGGGGAATAAGGAAGAATGATGGTTTTTCCTTCACTATGCTGCACAAAGTCCAAGTAAAGTCGATTATGCCGATTTATTTTCATTCTTTCCGTTGTAAAATCATTCGGATTGGAACTTGTTAAATAATCACCTAGAAAGTCAGTGAATATGCGAGTCTCCTGATAAGTAAATCTGTCTTCAGGCAGAGGGATGTGAATTTGCAGTCCTTTGTTACCTGAAGTTTTTACAAAAGCTTTAATCCTTAATGATTCCATCACCTTTTTTATTTCCTGTGCAGCCTTTACCGCAAGCGAGAAATATTCGATGGAAGGAGGATCCAAGTCCAGGACGATTTCGTCGGGTCTTGTTTTACCGGCTTTCTGAAATGGGGCATGAAATTCCAATGCAAGTTGATTACCAAACCAAAGGAGAGTTTCAATGTCGTTACACAGCATATACTCGATATCCTCATCCATGAACGTTTTTATAAAGTTCGGCGCATAATCAGGTTTGTTTTTTTGGAAAAATCTTTCTTTATCCAAAGTTCCATGAGGATAGCGGATCGTGGTAAGAAGCTTATCCTTCAAGAAGGGTAAGAAGAAAGCTGAAACCTCCCGTAAATAATGAAGATATTCTACTTTTACCACCTGTTTACCTTCTGTTTTCCAAAGCGGTTTATCCCTGGAAGTTATTTGTACAGTATCTGGAAATGTATATTGGCCTAGCACGAATTTCTCCCAGGTACATTCGTCGGGAGAAGTTTGTAAAAGCCACTGGGAAAACTGAGGTTCACGCAATTCATTTTCCTCATAAACGTGCAAGAATTGAACTTCAATGCAAATGGATGGGTGGATATAAAAAAATTGTGCGTCTTCGTCTGATGCATTTTGCTTGATCAATTGATGCAATATACTTTTATCTCTAGCACTCAGTCCATTTTTGACACTTCCAATTTTCGTTACGGCACCTTCTTTCAATACTGCAAGGGAAACGTAGCCATTTTCTTTGTGCAATGCTGTGATGAAACAAGAAACGGTCTTCCAATTTTTCACCTTAATCCAAGATGTTGTACGTCTTCCTTCTTGCCAAGCACCCCGAGTTTCCTTGGCGACAATCCCTTCGCCATCTAACAAGGTGACCTTATTCAAGGCAATATCCAAAACGTCAAAACTCTCTATTAATTGTATCAAAGCCTTATCGGTGGGATCAGGAGGTATAGGAAGACCGAGTTTTCCCCCCATATTCAACATCAATTCCCTTCGTTCCACCATAGGTTTATCTGCTATGTCTTTTCCGCTGATGCGAAGCAGGTCAAACGCTATAAACCGACACGGGGAAAAACGGGCATTTTCTGAAATTAAGGATAGTTTCCCAAGGCGTCCTCGCCACTGTATTTGAAAAAAGTCCGCTTTCGCCTGATTCGTAAGCCAGACCAATTCTCCATCTAATTGAAGCGGGAGATAACCTTCCAGGTCCAGGTCTTTGATGTAAGCAATGATTTCTGGGAATTGAGGTGATAATTCCTTTTCATTTCGACTCGAAATGCTTATGGTATCGGAGTCTATCGTTAAAATAGCCCTAAAGCCGTCATACTTGACTTCATAACGCCAATCATTGGAGTTGGGGGCTTCAGGGTAATAGGTAGGCAGCATCGGTTTCATTTTTGTATTTACCTCCGCAAATAATTGATAACATTATTTTGCCAAAAAAACGAAGTGTTAGAGTTGGCAATTGTTTTTTCGGTTTTTTTTGAACAAAGGGGAATAATAAAATTGTTCTTCTCATCAAAAATAAGTTATGAGGTGACGAATATGCATACGATGTGGAAGGGGAGCATATCATTCGGTTTGGTGAACATTCCGATCAAACTTCATGCTGCAACGGAGGATAAGGATATATCTTTAAGGACGTTGCATAAGGAATGTCATACACCGATTAAATACGAAAAGGTTTGTCCAGTATGCGAGAAAGAAGTGGGGAAGGATGATATAGTCCGCGCTTTTGAGTATACAAAGGGAAAGTTTGTTGTATTGGAAGACAATGAACTAGAACAACTGAAAAAACAAAACGAAGAAAAAGCCGTGGAAATCGTGGATTTCGTTAAAATTGAAGAAATAGATCCTATTTATTTTAACCGGAGTTATTACATGTCCCCAAATGACGGGGGGATAAAAGCTTATTCCCTTTTGAGGCAGGCCCTCAAGGAATCGAATAAGGTTGGGTTGGCAAAAATCATCATTCGCTCCAAAGAACAAATGGCGGTAATCCGAGTCGTTGATAATACCTTGGTTATGGAAACGATTCATTATCCGGATGAAGTCCGCTCCACAGCGGATGTTCCGAATATCCCTGCCAATGATACCATTGTAAAAAAAGAAATCGATACTGCCGTATTATTGATAGATCAATTAACGACTACTTTCGATCCGACAAAATACACCGATGACTATCGAACCGCGTTACTAGAATTGATTGAATCAAAGAAAACGGGTCAGACGACGATTACAGCGAAAACAAAAGAACCAGTTTCCAACAATGTAACTGATTTAATGGAGGCACTACAAGCATCCATAGACCGTACAAAACATGATGAACCGGAAAAGAAAAAGACGACCCGAAAGAAAGCGGCACCGAAAAAAAAGAAACAAGCGTAAACAGGAAGCTGAGCGGAAGACGGATGATGTCGCTCGGCTTTCTGCTTGTTTTTGCAAGGAATCAGGCTTCTAATAAGATGAAAAGGTCTTGATAAAGAGGGAAGGAAAGTACAAATAGGTGAGTCGATCACGATGCAAGAAACTGAATGGAATTACAGGAAATTAGTGGATATTAACGAAAGCAAAAAAAATTCGCTCCCTAAAGAGCGACAATGAGGAATTCAATCGTGAAAATCAACATATAGGCGAACGGTTGTAGTTTTCGACTATATATTGTGTTCATATTCTACCATATTTAATTCTGAAATAGCAACTAAATTACTGAAACTAACCTATGAATTTTTCTGGAAATCAATGATATTTAGCCCATTAACGCCGCATATGGCTTTTTCATTTCATATACATATAAAAAGGTACTGAATAAAATGGACTTTTAGTATAATTTATACATATAGGACGATATAAATTTAATATGAATGGAAGATGCAAAATGGAAAATGGGAAAATCAAATCACTACATGCGGGGAAGCCGAAACATGAAATTTTTTCGAATATTGATATCTTTTCAGCCATGGATAAACAAGCACAGGATAATTTGAAAGTGACTAAAGCTGGCATAATCGGTGATGGTGTCGGTAATGTAAAGTTCCATGGAGGTCCTGATCGGGCTTTGTGCTTTTACCCATTTGAGCATTATTCATTATGGAATGAAAAATTCTCTAAAGAGCTGGATATCCCTGCATTCGGTGAAAATTTAACTATAGCGGGGATGAAGGAAGAAACAACATATATCGGCGATATTTATCAAATAGGCGATGTGATTGTTCAAATTAACCAAGGGAGGATACCTTGTTCGACCATTTCCCTCTTCAATCAAGAACCTAAGTTTTTGGAACACGTGCTGAAAACGAGTTTCACTGGTTATTTTGCAAGAGTACTTCAAGAAGGAACGATAAATAAACAAAACGAGATTGTGCTGATAGATCGTCTACAAGAAAAAATTTCTGTCCATTACGCAGCAGAGGTCATCCTTCATAAACGGGATGGGCTTGAAGGTGCTAAGGCTATACTTACACTAGACTCGTTAGCGGAAGACTGGAAACAAAGGATCTTGAAGAGGGTTCAAGCAGCAAAAGATTGAATGATTTTTGCAAAAGTGAAAAAAATGTCGATCAGGTATTGAAATTGACAGACTATTAATGTAAATTAAATATAATCAAATTTTGAAATCTTATGAAAATTATATAAATGGATCTTATCGAGAGAGGTGGAGGGACTGGCCCGAAGAAACCTCAGCAACCAGCTTAGGCAAAGGTGCTAAATCCAGCAAGCAGAGCTTGATAGATGAGGAGAATGTTTCAAAAAACCTTCTTCTTTGAGAAGGTTTTTTTTCTTTTCTCTCATACTCTATAGAAAACGACAAAAACAGGATTGTTTTTGGGAGAGGGTGTAATAATGAATTTTCGTAAAGAAGTGAAAGAAAGAATGCTGGTTGGGGAAGGGGCAATGGGGACCTTGCTTTACTCTTATGGCATCGATCAATGTTATGAGGAATTAAACTGCACGAACCCAGATAAAATAGAGTACATCCACAGAGCCTATCTGGAAGCTGGTGCAGATATCCTTCAATCGAATACTTACGGGGCCAACTTCAACAAATTGAAACGGCATGGACTTGAAGGTGAAGTGAGCAGAATCAATCGTCAGGGAGTCATTCTTGCTAAAAAAGCAGCAAAAGGAAAGGCATATGTCTTCGGTACCATAGGGGCACAGCGGGGGATCAGGAAATCGGATTTAAGCATGGAAGAGATAAAGCGAGGTTTTCGTGAACAGCTATACAGTTTGTTGATGGAAAACCCTGATGGGATCCTCCTGGAAACATTTTATGACCTGGAAGAACTGGAGACCGTGCTGAAAATCGTTAAATTTGAATCTGGACTCCCGATCATCGCAAATGTTTCGATGCATGAACTGGGTAATCTTCAAAATGGAATCCATTTAAATGATGCCTTTCAAAAACTTGAGCAATTGGGTGCCGATGTGGTTGGGGTGAATTGCCGCCTTGGACCACATCATATGATTCGGGCCTTGGAAGAAGTGAGTTTGCCAAAGCAAGCATCGATTGCCATTTACCCTAACGCCAGCCTGCCGGATTATGTCGATGGGAGGCTCGTTTATAAAGCTGTCCCGGAATATTTCGGTTCTAGTGCCCTGGAACTTCGTGAGCAAGGCGCCGCGATCATAGGAGGGTGCTGTGGAACGACTCCACTGCATATTCAAGCTGTAAAGCATGCAATTGGAAGTTTGGCTCCCGTGAAAGAGAAATTTACGAAATCCCGTGAAATAGAAGTAATTGAAGTGAACGATAGAGAATTGGAACTTCCCCTTTACGAAAAAGCCAAAACGGAACGGACGATTCTTGTTGAGCTTGATCCACCGAAAAAGCTAGGGATAGAGAGCTTCATGAGTGGTGCTGAAGTTTTGAAAAAAGCAGGGGTCGATTCCATAACATTAGCGGATAATTCACTTGCCTCACCGAGGATATCGAATGATGCACTGGCTAATTTACTGAAGAACCAATTGAATATAAAACCGATGGTGCATATAACATGCCGTGATCGAAATTTGATTGGCCTGCAGTCACATTTAATGGGTCTGCAGACGGTGGGGCTGAACGAATTATTGATCATCACCGGAGACCCTTCAAAAATTGGGGACTTCCCGGGTGCCACTTCGGTTTATGATTTATCTTCCTTTGACCTGATAAGCATGGTCAAACAATTTAATGAAGGTCTTTCCTATTCCGGTCAAAGTTTGGGTCAACGGGCAAATTTTAAAATTGCGGCAGCTTTTAATCCCAATGTGAAATATCTGGATAAAGCCGTACTTAGAATGGAAAAGAAGATTGCCTGCGGTGCTCAATCCTTTTTGACACAGCCAATTTATTCCGTGGAGCAAATCGAAGAAGTATATGAAGCGACAAAACATCTGGAAACCCCGATTTTCATCGGTATCATGCCGTTGACAAGCACCCGGAACGCCGAATTCATCCATAATGAAATCCCAGGCATCAAATTGCCTGATAATGTTAGAAGGGCCATGGCTCTAGCGGGGGATGACCCTGTAAAGTCAAGGATTGAAGGGGTGAATATCGCGCGGGAACTGGTGGACGCGGCTAGGGAAAAATTCAAGGGCATATATTTAATCACTCCATTCCTTCGCTATGAAATGACGGCGGAACTTACGAAATATATTAGAAAAGTCGATAGTAAACAGACATCAGAGGTGGAAAGTACATGAATAAAAAAGCGATACAAGATCAGTTGAATTCTAAGATTCTCCTACTTGATGGGGCGATGGGAACGATGCTTCAAGCGGAGGATTTGACAGCAGACGATTTTGGTGGGGAACAATTCGAGGGCTGCAATGAATATTTATCACTGACGCAACCGGAAATCATCCAATCCATTCATGAAAAATATTTAGCAGCGGGCGCAGATATCATAGAAACAAATACCTTTGGAGCGACCAGCATCGTCCTTGAGGAATACCAAATAAGTACGATTGCCTACAAGCTAAATAAAATTTCAGCTGAGCTTGCCGTTAAAGCTTGTGAAAAATATTCCAATGATGAATGGCCAAGATATGTAGCTGGATCGATGGGCCCCACTACAAAAACGCTTTCCGTAACGGGCGGAACGACTTTTGATGTTTTAACAGATTCTTATGAAGAGCAGGCACTGGGTCTCTTGGATGGCGGGGTAGACTTGCTGTTGGTGGAAACCTGTCAGGATATGCTTAATGTCAAGGCTGCCTTTTCTGGAATCAAAGCAGCATTCGCTAAAACGGGAAAAGATGTGCCTGTCATCATATCAGGAACAATCGAACCGATGGGCACGACACTTGCAGGCCAGTCCATAGAAGCTTTTTATTTATCGGTTGAACATATGAAACCCGTAGCTGTCGGCCTTAATTGTGCAACAGGGCCGGAATTCATGATAGACCATATCAGGACACTTGCAGATATATCAAATAGCGCCATCAGCTGTTATCCGAATGCCGGGCTACCTGATGAAGAAGGCCACTATCATGAATCACCTACATCCCTGGCAGAGAAAATGAAGCAATTTGCCGAAAAGGGATGGGTCAATATTATTGGCGGATGTTGTGGCACGACACCAGAACATATTAAAGAACTTTCCAGGGTACTCGAAGGCATGAAGCCCCGTACAATTATGGAAGCTGCCCATGGTCATGCCGTATCAGGGATAGAGCCGCTAATTTATGATGATTCAATGCGTCCTTTATTCGTAGGGGAGAGAACGAATGTTATCGGTTCCCGAAAATTCAAGGAGCTGATACGTGGAAAGCATTACGAGCCAGCTGCCGAAATTGCACGTAACCAGGTAAAGAAAGGCGCCCATGTCATTGATATCTGTCTTGCCGATCCTGATGGGGATGAGCTTGGCGACATGAAGGAATTTGTAGAAGAGGTCGTCAAAAAAGTGAAAGTCCCATTGGTCATCGACACTACGGATGAAGTCGTACTTGAACAAGCATTAAAACATTCACAAGGAAAATCGATCATAAATTCCATAAACCTTGAAGATGGTGAAGAGCGCTTTGAAAAAATAGTACCCTTAGTCCATCAATATGGTGCTGCCGTTGTCGTGGGAACCATTGATGAAATTGGGATGGCTGTTGATGCTGAACGGAAATTGGAAGTGGCTACGCGGTCTGTGGATTTGCTCGTCAATAAGTACGGTCTAAACAAAAATGACATCATTTTTGATCCGCTGGTATTTCCTGTAGGCACTGGGGATGAACAATATATTGGATCTGCATTGGAGACGGTGAATGGAATAAAGGCGATTAAAGAAAAGTTTCCGGAATGCCTGACGATACTTGGAATTTCCAACGTTTCTTTCGGTCTGCCGGAGAGGGGAAGGGAAATATTAAATGCCGTTTTCCTTTACCATTGTACAAAAGCGGGTCTCGATTATGCTATCGTGAATACAGAAAAACTTGAACGTTTCGCCTTGATATCGGATGAGGAAGTGAAATTGGCGGAGGCACTCCTGTTTGAGACATCAACTGAAACTTTAGCGATTTTTACCGAATTTTATCGTGGAAAAAAAGCGGAGAAGAAGGATGATGGTGTGATCCTGCCATTGGACGAACGTCTTGGTAACTATATTATCGAAGGAACGAAAGAAGGATTGATTGATGATTTAAATGAAGCGATAGAGCGCGGTGATACCCCATTGGAAATCATCAATGGCCCATTGATGGATGGGATGAGTGAAGTGGGGCGGCTGTTCAATGACAACCAACTTATTGTCGCAGAGGTGCTTCAGAGTGCTGAAGCGATGAAGGCGGCTGTAGCTCACCTTGAACCACTTATGGAAAACGCTGAAGATAGTGCTAAGAAAGGGAAAATCCTGTTGGCGACCGTCAAGGGAGATGTGCATGATATCGGGAAAAATCTAGTGGATATCATCCTTTCCAATAACGGCTATGAAGTCATTGATTTGGGAATAAAGGTCGCACCGCAACAAATCATTGAAGAGGTTCGAAAACATGAGCCAACCATCATTGGCCTATCTGGGTTACTTGTCAAATCTGCACAGCAAATGGTTTTAACCGCACAGGATTTAAGGCAAGCGGGAATAGATACCCCAATTTTAGTTGGAGGGGCAGCATTATCCCGTAAATTCACCGATTTTAAAATTTCACCTGAATATGAAGGGCCGGTTTTATATTCCAAAGATGCGATGGATGGTTTGGCGGTAACGAATATTTTACATGACGCCGACAAAAAAGTGGTGTACTTGGAAGAGTTGGTCGAGAAACGAGAAAGATCGAAAGCGAATGCCGCCATTGCTGCCACATTGGAAAAACCTGTTCGTAAGCAGTCCACAGCGGCTCCTTTAAGCGATGTTCCTGTTCAAACACCGCGTGACATCAAACGACACGTCCTGAAAAACTATCCATTGGATGTCGTCCAGCCATATATAAATAGGCAAATGCTGATTGGTCATCATTTGGGGTTAAAAGGCAAAGTTACCGAATTGCTTAAGCAAGGGAATGAAAAAGCAGTGCAGCTCAATGATCTCGTAGACGAATTGATCGAATTCCTAAAGACGGAACCGGATTATGGTTTGCATGCAGTTTATCAATTTTTCCCTGCTCAAAGCGAAGGAGATAAGCTATTTATATACAACCCGGACAATCATCATGAGGTTTTGGAAACTTTCGAATTCCCCCGGCAAGATACGAATCCGCATCTTTGTTTAGCGGACTTCGCAAAACCGATTTCCTCCGGGCAAATGGATTATGTTGGTTTCTTCCTGGTCACTGCCGGAAAAGGAATCAGAAAATGGGCAGAAAAACTGAAACTTGAAGGTGATTTCTTGAAAAATCACGCCCTTCAATCACTTGCTCTTGAAACAGCTGAAGGGTTCGCGGAAAGAATCCATCAATTAATGCGGGATGATTTAGGTATAAGCGATCCGATTGATATGTCCATGAAAGAGCGGTTTGCAGCTAAGTACACCGGGCAAAGGTTTTCATTTGGTTATCCTGCTTGTCCTAATCTGGAAGACCAGGAGAAGCTATTCCGCCTGCTGCAACCTCAAGATATTGGCGTGGAATTGACTGAAGGATGCATGATGGAACCAGAGGCTTCCGTTTCAGCCATTGTTTTTGCACATCCTGAAGCTCGTTACTTTAATGTCGATCGATAACTTCATTTAATAAGGCAGCGGTATTTTTTACCGCTGCCTTATTGCGCATGAAACCCCTTAACTGGTACACCTTAATGGTCAAAAGGAAGGGGATGCAGCACCTATGAAGAAGATGCTAAAATTAATTCTTGTCATGGCGAGTTCTCTCATTATTATTTTGTCTGATGTGGATGTGCAAAACATTCAAGTACATGCAGTTATTCCCGAAGAGATGACACCGTTGCTAAAAAGTAAGGTGAATCAGAAAATCGCTTATTTGACCTTCGATGACGGACCATCCTTGAATACCATGGAGATTTTGAATATTTTGGATCGCTATCATGTTAAGGCCACATTTTTCGTTAAAGGTAACGAAGAACCATACGCAAAGAGATGTTATCAGGAAATGATATCCCGCGGTCATTCGATCGCCCTTCATTCTTATACACATGATTATTCCATCGTTTATCGGTCGACTGAGAGTTTCTTTCAAGATTTGAATAGACTTGAAACCATGCTGCAAGAGGAATATGGGATAAAAAGCCGTATTGTGCGCCTTCCTGGCGGCTCGAATAATCAGCTGCGGCATCAGGCGTCAACGAAACCAATCATCAATGGAATCCTTCAACAACTAAAGGAAAAAGGGTATATTTATTTTGATTGGTCCATTGACTCGACAGATGGCTTCAGTCCGTCAATAAGTGAACAACAAATCATTTCTGCTGTACAAAAAGGGACGAAAAATCAAAAGCATGTTAATATCTTATTGCATGATATCAATAGTATGAAAAATACAGTAAAAGCGTTGCCTGATATAATTGAATTCCTTAAAAAAGAAGGATATACCTTTGATACTATTGATGAGACTACGCCGAAAATGCAATTTAATTGATGAACACATTGTTTAACTATAGTAAATTAAGGTATAGGATATTGAGATTACAATGCGAAAGGATTTATCGTCTCTATGATGCCATCATTGTTTTTATCACATGGAACACCGCTATTAGCTTTGGAAAAGAATAGCTATACTCTTTTTTTGAAGGAGTATATGCAAACTATGAAGAAACCTGCTGCCATCGTTATTTTGTCAGCACATTGGGAAAATGAAGATCAAATGATTTCTGCAGTGGGGAAGCATGAAGTCATTTACGATTTTGCTGGATTTCCTGAAGAAATATTTCAGATAACATATCCTGCGAGGGGATGCCTGGAGCTGTCAGATCGAATTTTAACCTTATTGTCCAGGATAGATGTATTGGGGGAACTTGATGAAAGGCGCCCCCTGGATCATGGAGCATGGGGGCTTTTGCATATCATGTACCCAGAAGCTGATATCCCGACCGTATCTATGTCCATTAGTCCTTCGCTGCCATTGGACAAGCAGTATGAAATTGGGAAAGCATTAAGGGAATTAAAGGAAAATAATGTCCTGATCATAGGAAGCGGTGGAATTGTCCATAATTTCACACATATTCAGGAAGATATGCATGTTGCAGAGGGATGGGCAATCGAGTTTGAGAACTGGGTCGAAGAAAAAATCATGAAATGGGATTTGCAATCTTTGTTCAATTATGAAAATATCGCCCCTTACAGTACAGAGGCTGTGCCTTCCAAAGAGCATTTCATTCCATTGGTCATCGCAATGGGCTCAGGGGATGACAATAAAAAAGCGGCTCTTCTGCACAGAAGCTTTCAATATGGCAATCTAAGTTTAACAGCCTGGAAGTTTGAGTGAGCTGAAAGGGTTTTCAAACTAGTTAAATTTACCTGAAAAATAATCATTATACAAAAATACAAAAATCTTTTTTTAGCGAAAAAAAGACTTAAATGAGCAAAAAAGACAGTTAAAAGCGATTTTTGACGAATTAAGCAGAAATATAGTTGAAAAAAGGTTGTATAAAGTGGTTTAACCTTTGGATATTTCGACAAAAACATGTTAATATAACATCTGAAAACGTTTTATCCTTTAAAATTTTATTATTCAATAACCAAGTTATTTATTATATATCTTATATATATCCTATATTTGGGGAAAATTAGAAGAAAGAAATTTGGGGATGGATAAAACGGAATGAAAAAAATTATGAGAAAAATTTGGGGGTTTACAAAATGACCATCAATGATTCTAAGGTATTAGACCGCTGGAAAGCTTTTTCGGGTCCAAACCTTGGGTATGTCATGGAGCAATACGATTTATTTCTAGCCAACCCGGAAGAAGTGGATCCGGAACTGAAAAACTTTTTTGAAGTAGCAGGTCCTCCTTCATTCGATGTATCGGCAGAAACAACGACTGTAAGTGCATCAACTGTACAAACTGGAGAAGTTCTTCCAATGAAGAAAATTATGTCTGCAGTGAAGTTAGCTGAAAATATCCGTGCATACGGGCATCTTGCTGCAAATATTTATCCTTTAAAAGAAGAAGCTCTGGATACTGAACAAATTCACTTTGAAAAATATGGCTTGACTGCAGATGATTTAAGGAAAATACCGGCTGACTTTATTTGTCCGGAATCACCTGAAGACGTGAAAGACGGATACGAAGCCGTACAATACCTAAAACAACTCTATACAAAAACGATAGCCTTTGAATTTCATCATGTTAATGACTTGGATGAAAAGCAATGGCTTACTGATATGGTCGAATCTGGAAGCATGTTCCCGGAAGTGGGAAAAGAGAAAAAAGAACTATTACTTAAACGATTGAATGAAGTAGAAGGTTTCGAGAAATTCCTTCACCGCACATATGTAGGGCAAAAACGTTTCTCAATTGAAGGACTGGATGCTATGGTTCCGATTTTAGATGAAATGATTTCACAAACTGTCCAAAACGGAACGGGTAATGTGAATATTGCCATGGCTCACCGTGGACGTTTGAATGTGCTTGCACATGTATTAGGAAAGCCTTATGAGGTCATTTTCTCCGAATTCCAACATTCACCGAATAAAGATTTGGTTCCTTCCGAGGGTTCGACAGGCATTAACAATGGATGGACAGGTGATGTTAAATACCATTTAGGTCTGGATAAACAGATTACTAAAGCTAATATACAAAAAGCAAGGATTACACTTGCCAATAACCCAAGTCACTTGGAAGTAGTCGGTCCAATCGTGGAAGGGTATTCTCGTGCGGCTCAAGAAGACCGTACAGAAAAAGGATTCCCTGTGCAAGACATTTCCAAATCTCTTGCAATCCTGATTCATGGTGATGCTGCATTCCCAGGTGAAGGAATTGTACCTGAAACGTTTAACTTAAGCCGTTTACGCGGTTATCAAGTTGGCGGCGCAATCCATATCATCGCCAATAACATGATCGGTTTTACAACGGAAAGTGAAGATTCACGCTCAACCTTATATGCTAGTGATTTGGCAAAAGGCTTCGAAGTGCCGATCGTGCATGTAAATGCAGATGATCCAGAAGCATGTATGGCTGCTGTGAACCTTGCTAACCTATATCGTGAAAAATACAACAAGGATTTCTTGATCGACCTGATCGGTTACAGACGTTTCGGCCATAACGAAATGGATGAGCCATTGGTGACTCAACCTGAAATGTATGCATTAATCCATAAGCATCCAACCGTAAAAGAGCTTTATGGGAAAAAACTTATTGAATCCGGCGAGTTCACTGAAGCTGAAGTTAAAGCGATTGCTGAGCAAGTGGATACAAGGCTTGCAGATGCATATGCGAAAATTTCCGGAAATAAACCGGAAGCTTCCAAAGAGTGTAATCCTCCTGGGATTATTGAAAAAGGACTTCCAGCCATTGAAACGGCAGTTCCGAAACAAGAACTTGTTACAATTAACGAAGAGCTTGTTAAATGGCCGGAAGGATTCACCCCTAATAAAAAATTAGGAAAGATCTTATCACGCCGCTTGGATTCCTTTGGTCCTGACGGAAAAATCGATTGGGCACATGCCGAGACATTGGCTTTTGCATCGATTCTAAGTGACGGCACGCCAATCCGTTTGACAGGACAAGATTCAGAGCGTGGAACATTCGCACAGCGTAATATCATGTTACATGATAGTGTTAATGGAAAAACATATTCACCACTTCACACACTTGAAACTGCCAAAGCTTCATTCGCTGTTCATAACAGCCCGCTTACGGAAACGGCAGTTCTGGCTTATGAATATGGTTATAACGTTTTTGCACCTGAGACACTTGTATTATGGGAAGGCCAATTCGGTGACTTCGCTAATACAGCACAAGTGATCTTTGACCAATTCATCGCTGCTGGCCGTGCAAAATGGGGTCAAAAATCAGGTCTTGTCATGCTGCTTCCACACGGTTATGAAGGACAAGGGCCAGAGCACTCAAGTGCACGACTGGAACGCTTCCTTCAATTAGCAGCTGAAAACAACTGGACAGTTGCTAACTTAAGTTCGGCAGCTCAATACTTCCATATCCTTAGAAGACAAGCTAAGATTTTGGATCAAGAACAAGTACGTCCGCTTGTCATCATGACACCGAAGAGTATGCTTCGTAATCAGGTGATGGCTTCTACAACAGAAGAATTCAGTGAAGGTGCGTTTGAATCATTCGTAGAAACCAAAGCTTTGGGCAAAAAACCTAAATCGGTTGAACGCATTGTTTTTGCAACAGGTAAATTGGCGGTTGAACTTCGTGAAAAAGCGGCAACTGAAAAAAATACGGATTGGTTGCAAATCATCAGTATCGAAGAAATTTATCCATTCCCATTCACTGGAGTTCAAGAAGCCCTGAAAAAATATACAAATCTTAAAGAAATCTTCTGGGCTCAAGAAGAACCTAAAAACATGGGTGCTTGGACATTTGTTGAACCTCGCCTAAATGCAGCGGCTCCTGGCAATCTTTCAGTAACATATATAGGAAGGAAGCGCAGATCAAGCCCGGCTGAGGGAGATCCACTTGTCCATAAAAATGAACAACAACGGATTATGACTCAAGCAATTACACGCAATAATGAGGGGGAGAAATAAAATGGCTGAAGTAAAAGTACCTGAATTAGCAGAATCAATTTCTGAAGGATCTATTGCGCAATGGTTAAAACAACCCGGTGATCACGTTGAAAAAGGAGAATATGTCCTTGAACTTGAAACGGATAAAGTGAACGTTGAAATCATTTCAGATTATACTGGTACACTTTCTGAACATTTAGCAGAAGAAGGCGATACTGTCCAAGTCGGACAGGCTATCGCCATCGTTGATGAAAATGGATCAGCTGCAGCAGCTCCAAAAGCGGAAGCTCCTAAGGTTGAAGAAGCTAAAGCAGAACCAGTTAAGGCTGAACAAGCGGCTCCTGCTAAAGAGGCTCCTAAAGCAGAAGCGAAAGAATCATCATCCACTCAACAAGTTATTGCATCACCAGCTGCAAGGAAATTGGCTCGTGAAAAAGGAATTGACTTGACTCAGGTGCCTGTAGCAGATCCACTAGGTCGTGTACGTGTACAAGACGTAGAAGCAGCAAGTAATGCACCTGCAGCTCCTGCAGCACCTGCGGCAGCTCCAAAACAAGCTCCTGCAGCTAAACAAGCAGCAGCTCCTGTTGAAGTGAATGATGACCGCATTGAAGTGGTTAAAATGACACGCCGTCGTCAAACCATTGCCAAACGTCTAGTTCAAGTACAATCAGAAGCAGCCATGCTTACAACTTTTAACGAAGTCGATCTTTCTGCAGTCATGGAATTGCGTAACCGCCATAAGGATTCTTTCGTGAAAACAAATGATGTTAAACTTGGTTTCATGTCATTCTTCACTAAAGCGGTCATTGGCGCATTGAAAAAATATCCGTTATTGAATGCTGAAATCCAAGGCGACCATATCCTGAAAAAGAACTTTTATGATATCGGTGTAGCAGTATCCACTGATGAAGGTCTTGTCGTTCCGGTTGTAAGGGATGCTGACCGCAAAAGCTTTGCTGAAATCGAGAAGAACATTTCGGATTTAGCTGTTAAAGCGCGTAACAACAAACTGGGACTTTCAGATTTATCAGGTGGTACTTTTACCATCACTAACGGAGGGACTTTCGGTTCCCTATTATCAACACCAATATTGAATGCCCCTCAAGTTGGGATTTTGGGCATGCATACAATCAAGACTCGTCCAATCGCTGTTGGAGACCAAATCGAAAACAGACCAATGATGTACCTTGCATTATCTTATGATCACCGTATCGTAGACGGAAAAGAAGCTGTTGGTTTCTTGGTGGCCATCAAAGATATGCTTGAAGATCCAGAACAACTTTTACTTCAAGGCTAATAAAATAATACTACCCTCCTGTCATCTTGACATGGGGGTTTTTTTGTTGAACAAGAAAGGATATTTTCATAGAAAAAAAGATAATGAAATTCAAGAAAGTTCATCTCTAATAAAAATGAATGTTTTTGAATGTATTTTTGGATGAATTTGATTATTTTTAAACGTTTATGATTGATTATTCCTTCATTTTCATATATGATGATGATATTAAAGTGAGGTGGGCGAATTGTTGACAACTGAAAGGCACCAGTTCATCTTATCGATCCTTAAAGAACAAGGAACGGTAAAGCTGCAGGAGCTTGTAGATCAGTTACAAGCCTCGGAGTTGACCATTCGGAGAGATTTAGTGCAACTCGAAGAAATGAAGCTCTTGAAACGCGTGCATGGCGGGGCCTCTTTACTGCAAAGAAAAGGCCTTGAGCCAACAACTATGGAAAAGCAATACAAAGCAAGAGCTGAAAAACAACTTATAGCAAAGCTGGCTGCTTCATTCATAGAGAAAAATGATTGTATATATCTTGATGCAGGCACGACAACTGCCGAAATGATTCCTTATTTAAAGGATAAAAATATAACGGTGCTGACAAATGGTCTTATGCATATTCCAAAACTCATCGAATTGGAAATCAAAACAGTGTTAGTTGGCGGAACGATAAAGTTTTCGACAAATGCAATTATAGGAAGTAATGCTGTACAGTTTTTGAATGAATACCGTTTTGATAAATGTTTCTTGGGAATGAACGGCATCCATCAAGAATTGGGTTTCACAACACCAGACCCGGAGGAAGCCCTGCTGAAGAAGATGGCATTACGTCTCTCTAACGAGACCTACGTGCTTGCTGACAGTTCAAAACTTAATGAAGCTACTTTCGCCAAGGTGGCAGATGTAAGCGATGCCATTATCCTTACTGACAGCAATGATGAAGAGGCTGTTGCTCACCTTCAAAAAAATCCAAAGGTAAAGGTCGTGACCATTTAATGATTTATACAGTGACACTTAATCCATCCATCGATTACCTGGTCGAAGTGGAGAGCTTTCAAATGGGCAAGGTGAATCGAACCAGTTATGATGCAAAATTCCCTGGAGGGAAAGGGATCAATGTTTCCCGTGTGCTAAAAAGGCTGGGAAATAGTACAACAGCGTTAGGATTCATCGGTGGACAAACAGGTGAATTTGTAAAAAGGTTTTTAAGACAGGAAGAGATTTTCACGGACTTTACAGAAATAGCTGGAGATACAAGAATTAACATTAAATTGAAAACAGGGCTTGAGACCGAAATAAATAGCCAAGGGCCAGTCATTTCAAAAGGGAATTATCAACAATTATTTAGTCAGATTGAACAGTTGAACAATAATGATATCCTCATTTTGTCAGGAAGCATTCCTCCAAGCGTTCCTTCGGATGTATACGAAGCCATGGCAAGGTCTTGTACCCTTAATGGCATTAAAGTGGTGGTGGATACGAGTGGCAAGGAATTACTGAATGTCCTTCCACACCGGCCATTTTTAATAAAGCCGAATCATCATGAACTGGGTGAGATTTTTTCCACCGAAATAAGTAACATTGATGATGCTAGGGAATATGGCGCTAAATTGGTTGAAGCAGGAGCACAAAACGTTATTGTCTCAATGGCGGGACAGGGTGCCGTGCTTTGCTCGGGTGGAGAATCATATTCCGCAAATGTTCCAAAAGGGAACGTCATCAACTCAGTGGGTGCCGGTGATTCCATGGTCGCAGGTTTCATCGGGACATATGAAAGGACAGGGGATATTCTATCTGCTTTCCGCTTCAGTCTTGCGGCAGGAAGTGCTACAGCCTTTTCATCCGATCTCGGTACATTGGATAAAATTGAAGAGTTATTACCGCAAATTGCTATCAATCAACTAACAGGAGGCTGACTCTATGAAAATTACAGACTTGTTAAAATTGGATACAATCATAATCAATCTGCAAAGTGTTACAAAGCAAGCAGTCATTGATGAACTATCAGGAAAGTTAGCCGAGGCAGAAAGGTTAAATGATGTGGATGGTTTCAAAGCTGCCATCTTAAAACGTGAAGAACAAAGCACAACCGGGATTGGTGAAGGGATAGCCATACCGCATGCAAAAACAAATGCTGTAAAGATACCTGCCATCTGTTTCGGCAAATCGGTCAGTGGTGTGGATTATGAATCGCTTGATGGACAGCCGGCCCATTTGTTCTTCATGATTGCAGCCAGTGAAGGAGCGAATGCAGATCACTTGGAAACCCTTTCCAGGCTTTCTTCGTTACTGATGGATGATAAATTCAGGGCCCGATTGATTTCTGCTTCTTCTGGTGAGGAAGTGTTGGAGATAATCAATCAAAAAGAAATGGAAGCTTATGAAGAAGAAAGTGAAGAAAAGCAATTGAGTAATAGCGCCAGCAGTAACGATAAAGGAGGTAAAATCCTTGCCGTTACAGCTTGTCCAACAGGAATTGCCCATACTTATATGGCTGCCGATGCGTTAAAGGCTAAAGCGAAGGAAATGGGAATCGATTTCAAAGTGGAAACAAATGGTTCCACAGGTATTAAAAATGGTTTAACCGCCGCAGAAATTGAAGAGGCGGATGCCATTATTGTTGCTGCTGATAAGCAGGTGGAAATGGATCGTTTTAATGGAAAACATGTCATTATTGTCCCTGTTGCCCAGGGGATCCGGAAGACCGAGGAACTGTTAACCAGGGCCGTGAATCAGGATGCACCTGTTTACAAAGGAACTGGAAATGATAAAAATGATGAAGGTGATTCAGCTAAAGGAGGATTGGGGATTTACAAGCATTTAATGAATGGCGTAAGTAATATGCTTCCATTTGTCGTCGGGGGCGGAATCTTGATTGCGCTTTCTTTCTTTTTTGGAATCGAGGCAGCTGATCCGGCAAATCCGGATTATAATCCCATTGCCAAAGCATTAAGTGATATTGGCGGGGGAAATGGTGCCTTCTTCTTACTTGTCCCAGTACTCGCTGGATTCATTGCTTCAAGTATAGCCGACCGTCCAGGTTTTGCCCCTGGTATGGTAGGGGGATTATTGGCAGCACAGGCTAATGCCGGTTTTCTTGGCGGGCTGATTGCCGGTTTCCTTGCAGGTTATGTCGTCTTACTATTAAGAAAATTGTTTTCCAAGTTACCGCAAACACTTGATGGCATTAAACCGGTTTTACTCTATCCTGTATTCGGGATGTTAATTACAGGGTTTATCATGATATTTCTCGTAAATGAACCAGTAACTGCAATTAACACGGGCCTGACCAATTGGCTGCAGGGCTTATCAGGCACGAACGCAATATTCCTCGGCTTGATTCTTGGGGGCATGATGGCTGTGGATATGGGAGGCCCCTTAAATAAAGCGGCATTCACTTTTGGGATTGCAGCCATTGAAGCATCAAGTTTCGGACCGCATGCTGCAGTTATGGCTGGTGGAATGGTTCCTCCTCTTGGAATCGCACTTGCAACTACATTCTTTAAAAGTAAATTCAGTGAAACGGAAAGGAAATCCGGCTTCACTAATTACTTCATGGGTGCTTCGTTCATTACAGAGGGAGCTATTCCTTTTGCGGCGGCGGATCCATTACGGGTTATTGTCAGCAGTGTTATTGGGTCAGCGACGGCAGGAGCGCTGTCAATGGCTTTTAATGTAACATTGCCAGCGCCGCATGGGGGTATATTCGTCATCCCCCTAGTCAACCATCCTTTCCGCTATTTGCTGGCGATTTTAATAGGAGCCCTCATTACCGCTTTAATATTGGGAATCTGGAAAAAGAAACAAAAATAAATATACTACAAAAGCGGGTCCGAGATAAATGGACCCGCTTTTTATTACTTCCATTCCAATATTTCGATCCAGCCGAAGGGATCGGTTAAATATATACGGTTCGCACCGGGCAACCCCCATCTACTGTAAAAGAAATATACTAAGTCATTAAATGTTGTTTAAATTCGTTGAGTTTTTCAACTTCAAGTGCTGGATGCGCTTTTCTTGCGGAATGAAATGATCCTCCGTTCCGACATGAATCTTGATCGATCCCGATTCGAACCATAACCCGCCATTGGAACTTAATGACAGAGGCTTTTTCACTTCCCGGAACATTAGTATCTCAGTGAAAAACTTCCTTGATTGGTCCTCGGTATTAGGAGATGCTAATTGGTAATGGTCGATTGACTTAAAAATGAAGTTCATCTTGCAACTCCTCCCGATTCCTTATATATCCAATTTTAAAATAAAAAGATCAATAAGGATGCTTTTTTTGATTGCCATCGATAAGATCTCCTTATGTTTTAGTCGTGCATGGTTTAAGAAAGCATGAATTTTTATGTTTATGGGTAAAGGAGTATTAAAATGAATAAAAGGAGTGAATGTACATGCTGAAGAAAAATACCTTAAAAACGGTGAAAAGGGATGATATGATTGATGTTACGACAGAAGTACAGGCATTCATCAAGGAAAAGGGGATTCAAGAAGGGGTAGCTCTTATATATTGTCCACATACGACTGCCGGGATCACGATCAATGAAAATGCTGACCCCGATGTCAAAAAGGATATATTGAGGAGACTGGATGAGCAATACCCATGGAATCATACATTGGATTTACATATGGAAGGTAACACGGCTGCCCATTTGAAATCAAGTACGGTTGGTTCTTCACAACAGGTGATCATCCATAAAGGGAGCTTAGTCCTTGGTACTTGGCAGGGTGTGTATTTTTGTGAATTCGATGGTCCCAGAGAAAGGCAATATTTTATTAAATTAAGTGTCGACCAGTAAAATGGAAGGTTCAGCATGGATGAAGTGGGAGGAAGCGGAGTGGACGATGTTCGGATTGAAGGTAGCAAAGTCATATTGAGGAATGTAAAACAAACCGATTTAAAACGTTTATGGAGCCTGAAATATGGAGAAACCGATCCCGAATGGAAAAAGTGGGATGCACCTTATCTCCCTCTTGAACTCATTGATTTCCATACGTTTATCGAAAAAGAAATGAAGCATAAAACCTATGATGAAAAAATCGGGGCTTACTCCGAGCTATTAATGGAAAAAAACGATCAAATTATAGGATCTGTTGTATATTACTGGGAACATGAACCTTCACGCTGGCTTGAAATCGGAATTACTATTTTTGATCCCCAGTATTGGAATGGCGGTCATGGGACAGAAGCATTAATGATGTTCAGTGGGTATTTATTCGAAAACCTGGAGATTGAGCGGGTTGGACTTACAACTTGGTCAGGTAATGAACGTATGATCGCAGTTGGGAAAAAGGTAGGAATGCAAGTAGAGGGAAGAATGAGAAAATGCCGCTATCATGATGGTTATTATTATGATTCAATCAGAATGGGAATGCTGCGGGAAGAGTGGGAATCATTAAAATTCCGAAGGTAAATTGAAATGTGAAAATATTTCCTGCATTTCCTTGGAAAAAATTTAGCACTGTTTTCTCCAATATGGTCTGTTATCCTAGGAAGGTGCTTAACGAGGAGGTAACAGGATGAAATTATCAGTATTAATATCCGTGATAATGACTCTAAGTGTCATCGTACTTGGTATAGCTTTTTCTAAGGGAACGACAACTAAAGCTTCTGATGGGGCAACTAAACATGTCATTAAACAAGGTGAATCGATTTGGGATATTGCAAAGCAGCACGGTGTTCCAATCGGTAAGTTAAAAGAAGTCAATCATAACGTAAATAATGTTGCCGAACCTGGTAAAACATTGATTATTCCACATGTAATGAATGATAAAGATAAAGAATTATTAGCAAGGCTTGTGCATGCAGAAGCCAAAGGGGAACCATACAGAGGAAAGGTCGAGGTGGCGGGAGTTGTTTTGAATCGCCTTGATAGCAATGAATTCCCTGATACGGTCCGGGAAGTGATTTATCAAAAAAACCAATTCTCGCCTGTTGGTGATGGCAGTATAAACAAACCGGCAGGAAAGGATGCCAAGAGAGCTGTCAATGAAGCATTGGCTATTCATGGTTACACAAATGATGCCTTGTATTTTTGGAATCCAAGTATTTCGGACAGCGAATGGATGAAACAATTAGAGGTAATAAAAATTATCGGCGGGCACCATTTTGCCATCTAAACTGCATCTTAAGAACCGGCTTTCCAATTGGGAGACCGGTTCTTTTTTTTAGAAAACCGTTAAATGATATCAGCCCACATTTCGCGGGGATTCAGCTCATAAATGCTGTTTTCGCGGTACATGATGCTTCCGATAATGAGTTCACGCCTTATCGTTGCATAATCATCATGGAAAGACTGGATGAATTCATTCAGTTCTTTTTCTGGATATTTACGTCCCTTTTCCAGAAGGCTTCCAATATGATGAAGAACGATCATTTTCTTTTTTCTTTGTGCTGGTATAGTTTTTAGTCGACCATCTGGAGTATAAAAGTTTTCAAGGATCTTTTTATGTTCTAAAATCAGCTTTTGATTTTCCATTTTACTGGAGTCCCCCTTAGTTGAAACCATTTTAGGCAATGCTGACGAATAATGCTTCAGGACATCTTCATTCAAAAAATAATAGACCGTATTTTTTTCCCTCCGGTCCTTCACTAAATTAATGTCTTTCAATTTCGATAAATGGTGTGAGATGGTCGGAGCCGTCAATTTTAGTATACCTGCAAGTGCCTGTCCGTGTTTTGGACCGTTTGCCAGGATGGATATTATCCTGATCCTTGTCACATCACCAATCGTCTTGTGGAAAGCGACCAATTTTTCTAATTGCACTTTATCCCCCCCCTCATAATTAGATTAACATCTAATTAGATAATAATCTAATTAGTGGCAGTTAATCAAGTTACTATTCACTTTTCTATATTGCTTGGAAGATCTGATGTATACTTTAGGGGAATACTAAAAAAATTAATCCGGAATTAAGGAGCTGTAACATGGCCAATACTCATGTTTATACAAGAAAAGAAGAAGTGGTCAATGCGATAACCCACGGTGTCGGCGTTTTGTTGAGTATTGCCGCACTTGTGTTTTTAATCATATTCTCAGCCCAAACAGGATCGCCTTGGAATGTAGTCATTTCGGTCATATATGGTGTTTCCATGCTTCTTTTATACGTCTCTTCCACTTTAGTGCATAGTTTTCCAGAAGGTAAAACAAAGGATATTTTTGAAATCTTTGATCATTCAGCCATATATATATTCATTGCAGGAACATACACGCCAATCATGCTTCTTGTGATCAAAGGGTCACTGGGCTGGACACTGCTAGGTATCATTTGGGGAGTTGCAATCATTGGCGTCGTCTTCAAAGCTTTCTATGTGAAAAAATTCCTCTTCCTTTCGACGATCCTTTATATTGCCATGGGGTGGATGATCGTTATCGTTTGGGGACCACTTACAGCTACGATGCCTGCAGCGGGTATCCAGCTACTGATTGCAGGGGGATTGCTTTATACGTTCGGAGCCATCTTTTATGTTTGGCGGGGGTTTCCGTTCCATCACGCGGTTTGGCATGTATTCGTGCTTGGGGGAACTGCCACACACTTTTTTGCGGTATTGTTTTATATCCTTCCACAATGATAACTTGGCCGATTTGATGTATTTGAGAGATTGGTTGAGGTTTTAAATGACCCCCATTAGGAAATAAGTAAGGTATACAAACTAAAGGAGGAAAAAACTAATGGGGAGATCAATCAAAATATTATCAGTGCCGTTTGCCGCTATGCTTGTTTTGGCTGGATGCGGCGAAGAAAAAGATGAAGTGAAAAACCCCCCGGTTCAGGAAAATGAAAATCAAGCTGAAAATAATCCTGAAACAGGCAAGGATAATAATGAAAAACTGGCTTTCACATATAAGGATTTTCAATTAGAAGTGGATTATACCGGCAATGATAACGAATACGAAGCTGAATATGATACAATGGGAGCCCAAACAGAAGCTTCAATCGAGGACAAGCTTAACAAACACGAAGTTCACGGTGATGAAGCAATGAAAGAGTTGACCCCGATTCTAGAAAAATTGACATTCACTAAAGATTCAACAGATGATGAAGTCATTCAAGAAGTGACAAAAGCTTTTAATTTGAAGGATGGCTATCAAGAATTTGATTTAGAGGTCGTTTTCGATGATGGTACGAAAAAAGAATATAAAGTGAGTAATAAGTAACTAAAATCCGTAACGATATTCTGAATGTTTCTGTGTGCCTTCAATAGTTGTCAAATTACTGTTCCTATAGTAAAATGATTACGGTTAGCAGAGGGGATAATATACATTTGCTATTCATATTCGGACTTATGGGGATAGGACCGCAATAAACACTTGCAAAAAAGATTCTTTTTTAAGAGTCTTTTTTTTTGCAGTATTCTGGAAGTTGAATATAGAAGAAAAGAGAGGATGCCATAAGCGGTATCCTCTCTTCATTTACCCATCATTGGGATATTGGTGCATTTTTTTTTGGCAGCATATTAGCCGACGCTAACCTTGAACGGATTGTAATGCCAAGCCAAGATGCAAGGAATGCCTTTAAAACGCCTACGATTATAAATGGTGCAAAACCGCTGGCGAATGCCACTGGCCAAGATAATGAACTCATATATTTTAACCAAACCGTACCGATTACCAAAGTAATTATCATCCCGATTGTATTTGCAACGAAAGCCATTGCAACGGAGAAACGGGTTTTTTCCAATATCAGACCCGTTATATATACTGTCGGGATATAGGATAATAAATAACCGCCAGTCGGACCGAATATCTTAGCTAGTCCCCCGGACATTTCAGCGAAAACCGGTACTCCCGCTGCGCCTATGAACAGGTATAGTAAAACGGAAGAGGTTCCATAACGTGAACCCAGTATCGTTGCTGCCAGTCCAACAGCTAGAGTCTGTCCTGTAATTGGAACTAAGGGCAGTGGAATGGTAATTTGGGCAAGTATTCCTATAAGTGCTGCAAATAATGCTGTAACCATCATCATTCTTAACTTCTCATGACGCTCCTTCATCGTGTTTCCTCCTAATGTAAACCTGGATATGTAACGAGTTAACATATAAAGAATTTTAATATGTTAACTAAACACTGTCAATGGTATTATGCATTTTATTTCAATAATGGTCCTAGAGAATACAGGGTTTTACAAGGGTGAAATTCAAAACTTGGAAAATAAATGAAACTTTTTGAATGCATCAATCGTATGAATGGTAAGCGAAGTAAATGGAGGGGATTATAACCATAGATTATTAATGTTGGTAAAACGCTTAGCCTAGGCCATTAAAGTAGTATGCGGCTTAGAAAAATCGAATTTAAAGGATGAAAGAGATGGAGTTATTTGGAGTTCCATTAGAAACAGTCTATTTATATGGATTAATTATATTCGGGGGGTTAACATTCTTATTTATCTTGTTTAATGATATATTTTCCGGCCTTGAATTACCGGATATATTTAATCCTACGCTCATTTTAAGCTTTTTGACCGTGTTTTTTGCGAGTGGTTTTTTACTTGAATTGCTTTCAGGGCTTAATGCTGGATTATGTGCCGGCATTTCCCTCATCATTTCATTTACCATCGTCACTTTACTGAATGTATTTGTTTTGATTCCCATCTCATCAGCGGAAGAAAGTTTGACATTTCATGATAATGACCTCAGAGGAAGGGTCGGCAGGGTTCTCACATCAATCCCCGTTGACGGGTTTGGGGAAGTCCTGATAGAAAGCATCAGTGGAAGCATCGCCAAAACTGCGGCCAGCTATAAGAATGAAGGAATTGTTTCGGATACAAAGGTCTTGATCATCGAAGTTAAAAATGGGGTTATCTATGTAATGCCCCACCAGGATTAAAAAAGTGTAGGAGGTAAGTTATGTTTGATTTGATTTGGATAGTTGTCGCCATAGTTGCAGTTTTATTTATCGCACTTATTGCTGTCTTTGTTACGAAATATCGCACGGCTGGTCCTGATGAGGCATTAATCGTGACCGGAAGCTACTTAGGAAGCAAAAATGTTCACATTGACGAATCAGGAAATAAAATTAAAATCGTCCGCGGCGGGGGTGCTTTCGTTCTCCCGGTGTTCCAGCAAGCGGAACCACTAAGCTTATTGTCAAGCAAGCTTGAGGTCTCCACTCCCGAAGTATATACAGAACAGGGAGTTCCGGTCATGGCAGATGGTGTATCGATCATCAAGATTGGCGGTTCAATCACCGATATAGCCACAGCTGCTGAGCAATTCCTTGGTAAATCGAAAGATGACCGTGAACAGGAAGCGCGGGAAGTATTGGAAGGACATCTTCGTTCCATCCTTGGTTCGATGACCGTCGAGGAAATTTATAAAAATCGTGAAAAGTTTTCCCAGGAAGTACAGAGGGTTGCCTCGCAGGACTTAGCTAAAATGGGACTCATTATCGTATCGTTCACGATTAAAGATGTTCGGGATAAAAATGGATATCTTGAGTCGCTCGGAAAGCCAAGGATTGCACAGGTGAAGAGGGATGCCGATATAGCTACCGCCGATGCAGAGAAAGAAACGCGAATCAAGCGAGCCGAAGCTTCGAAGGAAGCTCAGCGTGCCGAACTTGAAAGGGCAACCGAAATAGCCGAAGCCGAAAAAATCAACAAGCTAAAGGTAGCGGAATTCCGTAGAGAGCAGGATATTGCGAAGGCACGGGCTGACCAAGCGTACGATCTTGAAACGGCCAGATCTAAGCAGGATGTAACCGAACAGGAAATGCAAATCAGGATCATCGAACGGCAGAAGCAAATTGAGCTGGAGGAAAAAGAAATCCTCCGCCGTGAAAAGCAATATGATTCAGAAGTGAAGAAAAAGGCCGATGCCGACCGATATGCGGTAGAGCAGGCAGCCTCTGCCAACAAGATGAAACAGATTACAGAAGCGGATGCCGATAAGTATAAAATTGAAGCCATGGCAAAAGCGGAAGCGGAACGCGTTCGCATGGACGGTCTTGCTAAAGCGGACGCCCAAAGGGCACAAGGTACGACAGAAGCGGAAATCATCAGGTTAAAAGGGGTAGCAGAGGCAGAAGCCAAGCAGAAAATAGCTGAAGCTTTTGAACAGTTCGGGCAAGCCGCTGTAATGGACATGATTTTGAAAATGCTGCCGGAATATGCAAAACAAGTGGCTAGCCCGCTTAGTAATATAGACAAGATCACTGTAGTGGACACAGGCGGAAGCGGTGCGAATGGCGGGGCTAATAAAGTGACTGGATATGCAACGGATTTAATGGCAACCTTGCAGGAGTCATTAAAAGCATCTTCGGGAATTGACGTCAAAGACTTGCTTGAGAATTTCTCTGGAAAACGAAATTTACCATTCACCACCATCAGCCAGGAGAATGTCGAAGCGAGCATGAATATGGCAGCAAGCAAGGAAGAGTAGTAGTGGAGAAGAAAATGAAGAAAGGTAAGGGCACTTATATGCTCTTACCTTTTTTTGAATAGAAGAATATTTTATTTCCTATACTAAAGGGACAAAAAGAACGTTTAATTTTTATTATGATGAGGCTTCTTATGGAGCACCTATGGTTAGTGGAAAAGTGAGATTTTACCCTTGTCAAAAGCCAGTTGATGTTCTCGAACAACTCATTCTAATAAAGGTGAAACAGTATTAGATTGTTTTATGGGTTCAGGATCAACAGGACAGGCTGCACTTAAATTGGAACTTTATTGGTTCGAGTTAGATAATACTTACTTTAACAAAGCTACGAAGGCCTTGCACAAAGATGAGGAAAGTAAATGATGTTATTGCTGTTAAACCTCCTAAAGACATCAATGGGGTACGCATATGTTTATGCATTTACGCTTTATGTTAGGGTTACACGAATTAATTATTAAACAAGGGGTTCCGTTTGTCCCGAATTTTCTTATATTCTCTCAAAGAATTTGAACCAAATCTGGTTTCATATGGTCTATCCAAAGGTATTACTCCTTCATAAAAGTAGTGGTTGAATACATCATAATTCTTATGATTGATATAAAAAAGCCCTGTATAACAGGGCAATTCTTATCATCAACTTTTATTTTAATTTGCTATATTCCACATCTGTTACTGGTTCCAACCATTCCGGTGTACCTGCAGTGATTGCAATGTGTTCAAACCAGCTATCTTTTGTAGCCCCGTGCCAATGTTTTACACCATCGTGGGTGACAATAACATCACCGGCTTTTAAGAATTGAGCAGGTTTTCCTTCTTCTTGGTACCAACCTTCGCCACCAGTTACTAATAAAAGTTGGAATCCATCACGATGAATATGCCAGTTATTTCTGCATCCTGGTTCAAAGGTCACATTCCCTACACCTACACTCACTTTAGGGTCAGCAATTAATGATTTAAGATAACTTTGTCCAACAAAAAATTGTGCATATGCTTCATTTTTTTCGCCCACTGGGAAAATAACGCCATTTTTTACTTCCTCATGTTTTGCCATTTTAATTCCTCCAATAAACTATATTTTTTATTATTAACCTACTTGAACTGTAGGGCGTATAATCAGTTCATTTATTCCTACATTAGATGGTTGTTCAATGGCAAAGGCTATTCCACGAGCGATACTGTCACCATCGATGGCAACTTTGTAAAATTCATCTAGCCCTGCTTTCATCGCTGGGTCTGTTGTAGTTTCTAACAATTCGCTGCTAACAGCCCCAGGAGAAATATTGGTAACTCGGATATTGGTGCCATTCATCGCTTCTTCTTGGCGTAAACCTTCAGAGATGGCTCTTACTGCAAATTTGGTACCACAGTATACTGTTCCACCAGGGTAGATGTTATGTCCTGCTACTGAAGAAAGGTTGATAACGTGACCGGATTTGCGTTCTCTCATAGATGGAACGATACCAGCGATGGCATACAAAACACCTTTGATGTTGACATCAATCATTTTATCCCACTCATCAACTTTATTTTCAGCTAGAAAAGCTTGTGGCATGATTCCAGCATTGTTAACTAGTACATCAATTTTGCCAAACTCTTTAAGTGCATAAGCAGCGAGTTCTTCCATTTGTTGACGAGAAGTGACATCTGTCACTTTATAAATGGCTTCACCGCCATTGGTTCTAATTTCTTCTTGTAATTTCTTTAATCGATCTTCACGACGAGCTGCGAGTACCAACTTTGCTCCTTTAAACGCAAGTTCTTTTGCAGTAGCTTCTCCAATTCCAGAAGAAGCACCTGTAATAATGACAACTTTATCTTGAATATTAGACATAATAAATAACACCCTTTCTTAATTTTCAGGAATAATTTCATTTACGCAAGCTAATGCGTTCAGTGTTCTCGGAAAGCCCATATATGGAAGGCAGTGGGTGATGGCGCTGATCAATTTTCCCTTGTCATTGCCCACATTTTTGTTACCCTGTACATGTGCCTTCACTTGACCTTCAGCACCACCTAAAGCAGTAATGATGCAGAGCGTTAACAATTCTCGTGTTTTCAAATCAAGTCCGCCACGGGTGTATAAATCTCCGAAGCAAAAAGTGGTTAGATATTCCTGTATATGCTTTTAATTTGACGGAGCACTCTCCTGCATTTTTTTAATGACATCACCAAATATCTTTACTTGCACTGCAAGTCCTTTATCAAAACGATTTTCTTCATCTACAGTCTTTTGACTTTCAATCGGCAAAGCGATATTCTTTGCTTTGAAAACCTCATTGACTTCATTGATAGCATTTAACGTTTTTGGGAATCCGATGTATGGAGCACACTGGTAAACAGCCTCTTTGATTTCGACAGATGTTAGCCCAACGTTTAGTGCGGCGTGAACATGCGCATTCAACTGATGCAATGTTTGATTGGTCGCAAGAACAACCAGTGTGATCAACTCACGCATCTTATCATCAAGGTTACCTTGATAAAAAACTTCCCCAAAAATGAAATGGCTTAGAATGTCCTGAAAATCAGGATCAGTAGTATGTGCGGCAGTTATTCCCTCACCAAAAAGCTGTTTGAACTTTTCCTGGCTCTTTTCAACACGGTCCATAACTAAACCTCCTCTTTGAATTAACTCTTCTATTATTCCAAGGTAGTAAAATTTGATGTGTTAGCAAATCGCATATTGATACGATATCGCACATTTGTATATAATATAAAATGTAAAGAGGATGTCTACAACTATCAAAATGCTACGATTTGTACGTTATTGCACAAGTTAATTGAAATTGTGCGTTAATTTTTAAGAAAGTTTGGTGAAAACTACAATGTCTAGGGTGGATAGAAGAGTACAAAAATCTCAAGAAGCAATAAAAAATGCTTTTATTGAACTAATGACTGAAAAAAGTTTTGATCATATTACGATACAAGATATTTCCGACAGGGCAAATGTCGGACGCAGAACGATTTATGACCATTACATGGATAAATTTGATCTACTTGATAAACTCATTGAAGAACATATTAACCAACTAAGGATACTCTGCGAGTCGGCATCTGAATTGAATTTTGTCGAGGGAAATCTAATTTGGTTTGAATACTTTGAACGTAATCATTCATTCTTTTCAACAATGTTAACGAGTAAAGGAGCCCCTGCTTTCCGTAGTCATTTCCTAGAATTTGTAATCCAAGAGTTAGAGGGTGAAGTTGATGTAACTGAAGGGAAAAATCAAGGTTTAAGTAAGGATTTAATTCTTAAATTCTTTGGAGCAGCTATAGTAGAGATTGTAGAAGTGTGGTTCAATAATGGATTATCAGAACCGACACAAGTCGTGGCAGAACAAGTGGGGCTTTTGTTAGATAGGAATTTATAGTTAGAAGATAGTTTTGTCAGATACAACGAGATTGTGAAGAAATATACTTAAACTCCCATGAAAATTAAAAAAGGTCAAAATTCAGAAAAAACCACCCCAGTAAAAACGCTTTTTAAAAAAAGGCTGAGCCTTATGAGTGATCTGATTGAGTTTGGTAAATGGGTAAACAAAAACCTCCAATCATAGCAAATTAAGTAGAGGCTAGCGCGACGACAAAAAAAAGGATTAATCTCCCATGAGTGCTACCCATAAAGGGCGCGACAGTCGGTGGTACACCGTGGTCGCCGGAGTCAGACTAACGGATGGGCTCAAAGGCACCATAGTTCAACGACCTTCTTCGCCAGCCATTAAACATTATTGACCCCGAACCCCATTTCATTCTCTGTGGTGCAGCGCCGGTTTTGCGCTGCATGGATGGTAACGGGTGCGTTCGTATTATAAGGTTAGCCAGTTTTTTAAACTGTACCCTATAGAGTAGACACTAAAAAAAGGTCTGCTCTGTAGGGTACTTTTATGTATAATGAAAAAAATGGGAGAATCGGAGAACAATTAAATGCCAAAAACTCTTTACTGAGAAAGAAATAGAAATACTATCTAATAATCCATATGTTAAATCTGTAAGTTCAAAGGGTGTTACATATACAGACGAATTTAAGAGGATTTTTATAGCTGAAAATGAAAATGGTAAGTTGCCAAGGCAGATTTTCGAGGAGAATGGTTTTAATATTGAAGTCATAGGTATTGTCAGAGTACAAAGGGCAGCCTCCAGATGGCGTACTGCTTATAAAAAATCAGGAGTATTGGGGCTTAGGGATACGCGTAGTGATAATTCGGGGAGACCAATTCAGAAGGAGCTTTCTCTAGAAGAAAAGAATGCTAGATTAGAAGCACAAAATCAATTGTTGAGAGCTGAGAATGAGTTACTAAAAAAGTTAGACATGATGGAAAGGGGGATGAAGAAAAACGAGTAAAAGTCTCTGCTGAACAGAGGTTTCTTTTAATACGTTCAGTAATAGAAAAGTATCTACTTAAAAATATGGTGAGTTTCTTATGCGAAATGGCGGGAGTTTCTCGCTCTGGTTTTTATAACTACTTTTCTTCACAAGCTCAGGAAAGAAGAGAGCGAAGAGAAGAAAAAGACTTGATACTTAAAGAAAATATTTTAAATGCTTTTCATTTTAAACGCCGCAAAAAAGGTGCACGCCAGATTAAGATGACGTTAGAAGGACAGTTTCGAATTACATATAACTTGAAGCGAATCCGAAGGATTATGAGGAAATACAGGATTGTTTGTCCTATTAGAAGAACCAACCCTTATCAGAAGATGTTGAAAGCCACTCAAGAACATACCATTCTGCCAAACTTATTAAACCGAGAGTTTAAACAAGCAATTCCAGGAAAAGTATTACTTACTGATATTACATATTTATATTATGACAATAGACAAAAGGCTTATTTATCCACGATTAAAGATAGTTCAACGAATGTAATACTTGCCTATAATGTGTCTAGCCGAATGACATTAGATTTAGCTACAGATACATTAGTAAAGTTAACGAAGAATAAACGAGTAAAGTTTGCCGAAGGGGCCTTTATTCACTCTGATCAAGGAGTACACTATACTAGTCCCACTTTTCAGAAACACGTAAAAAAACTAGGACTTGGGCAATCCATGTCAAGAAGAGGGAACTGTTGGGATAACGCTCCACTAGAGTCCTTCTTTGGTCATTTCAAAGATGAAGCCTATATTAAACCTTGTAATACTATAGAAGAACTAAAAAAGGAAATAAGAAGTTATATGACGTACTATAACAATTTCAGATATCAATGGAACTTAAAGAAGATGACTCCTGTTCAATACAGAAATCACCTTCTCCGAGTGGCATGACCTTTTTTTAAAATGTCCTTTACATAGGGTACAGTTTATTTACTGGTTGACCTTTTTTTAATAGAATCTATTATATCGGTAGCCAGGGTAGGACGTACGGGTGCGTGGGACTTGATCCCGTGAACTAAACTGTCCGCCCCCTACTTGTAGAAACATGTTTGAGGCTGGTTGGGACGTAGATCTCGTATAACAAGCGAAGCTATGACACTACATGGAGGACTAGGGGTACTGGTTAGTAAGTAGAGGAGGGAAAAACAATGAATCCAGTAGTTGGTCTGGATGTGGCAAAGGGAGAGAGCCAAGTTCAGGCATTTTTAGATCAATCAAAACCGTATGGAAAGAGCTTTTCAATAAAGCATACTAGAGAGTTAGATCATTTTATTGGATTTCTAAAAGAAATCGAAGAGGTGACAGGGCAGATGCCTAAGGTCATTTTAGAATCTACAGGGCATTACCATACTCCCGTTATTCAATTCTTGGAGGAACAAGGAGTTCTATATATCTTACTAAATCCGATTATTTCTTATCAGGCAAAGAAGTCTAGTTTACGAAAGGTAAAAACAGACGCAATTGATGCGTACCAGTTGTGTGTGCTGTATTACAAAGAGGATTTTGAATCTCATAAAATTAGAGGAACTCGACTTTTGGACCTTCGGAATTTGTCAAGACAACAGGAAATCGTAACGAATATGTATGTGGAAGCTAAACTTCAGTTTCACACCATTTTAGATCAAGTGTTTCCTGAATACCGAAAGGTTTTTGGCGATTTATTTTCAAAGGTTTCATTATTGATGTTAAAGGAATATCCTACTTCAGAGGCCGTATTAAAAGCCTGTGAAAGTAAACTAGCAGAGAGTGTAATGGAGTTCTGTCCTAGCCGTTCTGGTCAATGGGCATGGGGAAAAGCCAAAAAAATAATGGACTCCGCATCTCGAAATCCATTTCAAAAAAACGTGTATGAAAGTCACGTAATCAATCTTCATATGTATATTGAGTTGCTTTTTCATTACCAGGGACACCTCTCTGATTTGGAAGATCGTATAGTGGCCCTAGCAAATGAAATGGAAGAATATAAGATCATCCAATCGATTCCCGGTATAGGAGAAAAAATCGCAGCCACGATTATCTCTGAAATTGGTGAATCGACCGGTTTAATCATCCGAAAAAACTGGTTGCCTTCGCTGGAGTAGATCCAAGTGTTCACTCATCGGGTAAGTTTACGGCAACCATTAATCGTATAACTAAAAGAGGTTCAAGCAGACTACGTCATTCTCTGTATCTTGCCGTACTATGCGGCATAAGAAGTTCAAGGAACAAAAAGCTTAAAGAATTCTATGATAAGAAAAAATCAGAAGGAAAACCTGACAAAGTATCAATCGTTGCCTGTATGAATAAGTTGCTTCATTGGATTTACGCTTTATTAAAGAGAAAAGAAATGTTCCTAGATTTAGCCTAATTAACGGTTTTGTGAAACAGAGAAAAATCCTTCCAAAAGGGTTTTGGAGGGTTATTTGTCATGAACAAAAATAGTATATCATAAGGGAAAAGAAAATTTTAGAGAAAGATATTGACATCCTATTAGCTGGTTTAGCTGAAGATTAGGGATTTTGGAGATGGAAAAAAATATCTAGATTGGATACAACAGCAGTCAGCCAAAAAAACCAAAGGCTTTATTTTAGTAGTAGAAAACGAGGAACCAATCGGTCAACTTGAACTAACTTTTAAGGAATATGAAGGAAGAGGAATTGGTTTTATCAATCTTTATTACCTTATTCCAGAAAAACGAGGAATGGGGTTAGGTTCACTTTTACACGACTATGCAATTAATTTCTTTAAAGACAATTGAGTTAGTGAATACCATCTTCGTGTCTCCCCATCCAATTTATCACGCAATAGCCTTTTATAGAAAAAATGGAATGAAACAGATTAAATCTGAAATGGATGGTAAAGTGCTAAGAATGTCTGGAATTATTTCTCAACAATAAGGGTGCCTAATGACAACCTTTTATTGTTGATTTGAAATAAAGTCTGATAATTTCTAAAAAAGATTGATATTTTAAAACAAAGTTTGATAAAACCCTGTATTAAATATAGGGTTTTTCTTTTCCCCCTAAATCCCAGCTGCATTATTCGTTGCAATTTGAAACTGTACAAGCCTTTATTGAAATTTAATACTGCACACTTCGAACAAATTATCTACTGTAATAAAGTTAATCTTGGAATATACTATTATCAATAGGTTAACAATGTTAATCTATGTTAAATTCCGAGATTTTTAGAATGAACAGTATGAAACTACTATAGGAGAGTCCTAAAATGAAAAAGAAAATGAACTATTTTATCTTACTTTTAACGACCATCTTTATGGTTGGTTGTACCAACGTAGAAGATGCATCCGTTACAGATGGAGAAACAGATCCACAAGAAGTAACCACAGTGGAAACAAATAAAAATAGCGAAAAAGAAGAAACTATCACTACGGTTGTTGATGAACCAGTAGTAGAGGAAACACCAACCCAACCAAAAAATGAACTCTTCTCAGGATACAAACTTACTGAAGTTGATGGTGGTGATTTGTCTGGATATCGTGAACCTAACGTCGTCGTTGACATTGGTTATGGGGACCGTGAATATTGGGCATTTACTAATGAATACGGGCAACTAGTACGTGTCATTGCTGACGAAATCATTATACAAGATGACAGTAATGAACCTGTATTATCGTCTGGCAGATACTATTCTGATGAGGCAAAGGTTCCTGGTGTCGAAAGTGACGTTTTAGATGAAGGACATATCATTGCTGATTCTCTCGGAGGGGTATCGAATGCTTATAATATTGCCCCACAAGATAGTACGCTTAACCGACATGGTGATCAAGCTTATATGGAAGACGTGATCCGTAACGCAGGTGGAGCTACTAATTTTGAAGCAATTATCACATATCCGAATACGGAAACGCAGATTCCTTCAAGTTATCAGTATACCTATACTTTAATGGGTAGAGAAATCGTTGATACATTTGACAATGTGAACCCTGATGAAGTAAACTCATCACTCGGTTTAACAGGCAGTGAGCCTTCTGATTCAACTAGTTCAAACACAAACGGTGATATTTCTAGTGTTGATACTAACGGTAATGGACAGGTGACGATTAAAGAAGCAAAAGCAGCAGGTTTTAGTATGCCAATAACGAGTGATCATTGGTTATACCCATATATGCAAGATAATGATAAGGACGGTATGGTAGGTGAGTAAGCCCCTAGAACTTTGAGGAAAAATAAATGAACGAAAGAACTGTTTCCTCGTTGGACGATTTATAACAATTTGCAAACGGATGACTTTAGTTCAATAACAATCTTCAACTATCGGGCGCTTTAAATGAGGAAAGACCATAGTAATATAATTAAACTTTTTTATAAAAGGGTGATTTAATTGAATATAGAAAAAGCGTGTTTTGATCAATCTTTTTTTCAAAAAACGCTTTTTCTCTTGCTCTTTTATCAAGGTTTATAGGGTTAATTTAATCAAACTTTATTTCAAAGCTACATTTATATTTGGAAAAAGTTTGTGAAGAAATGTACTTAAACTAACGGGGCAGCATTCCTGTAATAACTGAAAATGAGGTTTGAACGAAAAAAGACCTCTTGATAAGATGAATGTGTCCTAAGCTGGCCAGCTAAAAAAGGACAAAACATCTATTTGGAGGTCTCACAATGAATTATAACCAAAATCATAAAATCACTCAAATTACTTCTGAAACCTTAATTGTCGGAGTAGATATAGCCAAGCACAATCATGTCGCGAGAGCACAAGATTTTAGAGGATTGGAACTAGGTAAAACGTGTTTCTTTGAAAATACGAAAGCAGGATTTCATTCGTTTCTAGATTGGATTACCCAACTTGTTAAAGGGTGTAAGTTAAATCAAGTGATTGTAGGGATGGAGCCAACCGGTCACTACTGGTTAAATCTAGCTCATCTTCTAAAAGAGAATAATATTAAGTTCGTATCAGTCAATCCACTACATGTTAAACGAAGTAAAGAATTAGACGATAATTCACCTACTAAGAATGACGTGAAAGATGCAAAAGTCATCGCACAGTTAGTCAAAGACGGAAGATACGCCGAACCAACAATTCCACGTGGAATTTATGCAGAACTCCGAGTGGCCAAAAAACTTCGCGATCTTCTCAACGTTGACTTACAGGTCGTTCAGGGACAAGTTCATAACTGGCTTGATCGTTACTTTCCCGAATTTTTGACGGTGTTCAAAAGTTGGGAAGGCAAGGCAGCTATTCATTTTCTAAAGCTAGAAGCCTTGCCACATGAACTTGTAAAGTATACGGATGAAGAGCTCTTACTTTCCCTAAGACAAGTGGTAAAACGCAGCATAGGCTTAAAGAAAATACGAGCACTTAAAGAAGCAGCCAATCGTTCGATTGGTATTCGTCAAGGGGCAGCTATGGCGAAATTAGAGTTGAGAGCTTTACTAGAGAAGTATGATTTTATTCAAATGAAATTCGAAGAAATAGATCATCAATTAGATCAGTTATTAGACCATATCCCAGGTGTCACACAGATGTTAGAGGTGTCAGGAATCGGTCGAGATACAGTAGCAGGGTTTTTCGCAGAGGTCGGAGACCTCAGAGACTATCAACATCCTCGCCAAATCGTAAAATTAGCAGGTTTAAGTTTAAAAGAAAACACATCCGGAAAGCACAAAGGTCAGACCAAGATTACCAAACGGGGACGAAAGAAATTGAGGGCTCTCTTATTCCGGGCAGCCATGATACTGGTGGCAAAGAACAAGGCTTTTAAAGCTCTTCATATATATTACACAACACGTTCCCACAATCCCTTAAAGAAAATGCAATCTCTGATAGCCTTGTGTAACAAGCTTATTCGAATTCTGTTTTCAATCGGTAAAAAACAATTTACGTTTCAAGAAGACAAGATGTTAAAGGATATCCCTCATATGGCAACATTTGTAGGACATCAAACAGTCGCATAGTTCATCGGATTTTTATGGTTACACGGTCATTTAATTAACACTCATTTAAAAGTGAAGCACGGATTAGTCGGCAAAGCAACTAACGTGAGGACTTAGATCCTGTGGGGCAGCATGACCGACATCCACCTCATGGAAAGGTTGAACGAAGGAATGTAGGAGCATCGACTCTGTGAGACATGGGAGGGTTGACCTCCATGAGACATGTGGATATCCTAAAGTGCGATCATAACATTGTTTAAACCAATTTTTTCCTATGATTGGCTAGTTTAGCATGCACTTTTTTCGGTAAATCCCTATTCTTGAGGCGTAATGCCGAGCTTACATAGATAACGGTTAATGATATGACTATGAAATCCTAAGAATTCTAGAGCAATCGTGAGATTGTGTTTAGTTTATTGAGGGAGTTAGTGTAATAAGACGGGTTGAAAATCCAATTCTCTTTTAAGGCGCTCTTGGGACATATTATTCAGCTAAGAAAAGTAAAAAAATAAAAATCCATCCCTGAAAAGCTTCAAGGATGGATTCATACAAACACCATGATCCTTAGGGTGTTTCTTGGATAATTCTTGTTATGGTCTATAGATAGGTAAGTTATCCGGGTTATTACGTAAAACAAACATAATATATAGAAAAAAAGAAAGTGCTTATAAACGGGAACAAAATCCAGCTGTCATAATTGGTGGCTTTTTTTATTGAATAAAGTGGGCAGATTTGATCTTTATATAGAGGGGGGAATCGAGGATTAAATATTTTTGCCCCCTTAATACTAAGGTTCTTTTCGAATTAATATAAATGGTCTGTGTAATGACTGAAAAAAATGAAATTTTCTATACACGCTTTGATCCTTTTAGGAGGTATCTATGGTATTCATGAAATATTTATAGTTGGTACACAAAGGTATTTTTCAAAAATAGTAGGGAATGCCATCCATCATTTTATCAACAGGGGCATTTGTTTCATGTATAACGTCTTTAAGACAAAGCAGGTCGATAATAGCATTCTTTTCAGGATAATTTTAAGACTATTCGCTTCAAATAAGTAGACGTGTTTCCCTACTTAAGACAAATCACAAGTTGTTCTCGAAAGGGGGATTTAATTTGAAGAAATTTATTGTTTGTTATACCTTGGATAATGATATTAAACGAGAAAAAATAATAAAAGGGCCAGATGTAAAGAAGGAAGACGTTCTTAAAGATGTATTAGATAAGATAGTACGAAGTAATTACTTTATTGCGAAAACCGACCAAGGAGAGTATAGGATAAATTCTTCCTTAATACGTTATATTCAGGTCTTGAGTGAAATGCACTGTTTTTAATACCATACTGAATATTAATGACTAGTGACTAAATAAAAGGTTATTTGCATAGTTTTCTTCAATTTTGTTGATTAACTTGAATATGGGAGAGAAGATTAATGTCAGAAACGTATCGTTCACGTCAGGAACGAAAACAAGTGGAAAAAACAAAACAAGATCAAACAAAAGGTAAAAACTCCACTAAAAGAAGGTCTTTCTTGAAAAAAGTTCTACTTTGGTGTTTTCTGTTATGGGTTATTTCAATTGGAATAGGGGCAGTTACGGTTGCAGCGATGATTAAGGATGCACCTAAAATAGATGCTTCAAAACTTGTCGATCCGCTTTCTACCAAATTATACGATAAAAACGGTAATTTCCTTTACGAATATGGTAAAGAAAAGCGGACGAAAATTAAGTATTCTCAAGTTCCAAAAATGTTGGAACATGCTTTCCTTGCCACGGAGGATGCTCATTTTTATGAACACAATGGCATTGATATAAAAGGAACTACGAGAGCAATCTTCAAGAACCTAAAAGGGGATTTCGGATCTCAAGGCGGAAGTACGATTACACAGCAAGTCATCAAGAACTCCTTTTTGTCACCTCAGAAAACAATAAAGCGAAAGGTACAGGAATGGAGCTTGTCCTATCAGCTTGAGCAAAAGTATTCTAAACATCAAATCTTAATGATGTATTTAAATAAGATCTACCTTGGAGACGGGGCATATGGTGTAGCAGCAGCCGCCAAAAATTACTACGGAATCGATGCCGATGATCTAAATAAATTGACGCTTCCGGAGGCCGCTATGTTAGCGGGGCTTCCACAGAGTCCAAGTTATTACGATCCCACTGAAGCCGAACATGTGAAAGCTGCAACAAATCGTCGTAATAATGTTTTAAAAGCTATGTATAAACAAGGGTATATTACGAAAAAGCAATTGGAGGATGCAAAGAAGGTTCCAGTTACATCAGGACTTGTTCCAAAAAAGAAACAACAAGGAATGCCGTACGAGGCGTTTTTGGACGCTGTTGTAAAAGAAGTTGAAAAAAAGCAGAAAAATGTTGATATCAGTTCGGATGGATTATCTATTTATACGACGCTAGATCCAAAAGCTCAGACCTTTGCGGATAAATTAATGAACACCGATACGATTATTTCTTATCCAAATGACAATTTTCAAGGAGCATTCGTATTTTTAGATACAAAAACAGGAGAAGTTCGAGCTATTGGAAGCGGTCGAAACCAATATAAAGCTTCCTTCCGAGGCAACAACTTTGCGGTTGATATTAAACGTCAACCAGGATCTACTTTCAAGCCAGTCTTTGATTATGGTCCTGCTATTGAAAATTCAAAATGGTCTACAGCACACCAAATTAATGATCATGAGATAACCTACTCAAATGGTCAATCTATTTCTAACTGGGATCATCAATATCACGGAATGTTGTCTATTAGAACAGCACTTCAATGGTCATACAATATTCCAGCACTCCTTACCCTTCAAGAAGTAGGAATGGATAAGGCACAAAACTTTGCAGAAAATCTGGGTATTACTTTTAATAATAATAAGGTGTACGAATCATATGCGATTGGAAGTAATACGGTTAATCCATTAGAGTTGGCAGGGGCATATAGTGCTTTTGGAAATAACGGTGAATACAATACACCACATTTTGTTCGTAAAGTTGTCTATCCTGATGGCAGAGTTGTTAATTTTACTCCAAAGCCAAAACGTGTTATGCATGATTACACAGCTTATTTGGTGACGGATATGTTACGGACAGTCGTAAAATCTGGTACAGGAAAAACTGCAAATGTTCTTGGACAAGATGTGGCTGGAAAAACTGGCACAACCAATTTTGACAGTAAAACCAGAGCACAATATGGATATCCAACCGGTTCGGTAAATGATAGTTGGTTCGCTGGTTATACACCGCAATACACTATGGCGGTTTGGACTGGATATACTAAAAATGGTCCAGGTAATTATATGGATGGAAATACAACTAAAATCTCGCACCAAATGTTTAAGGTCATGCTGGAAGCGTTTGGAACAGACCAAAGCAGATTCCAGCAGCCTAGTGATGTATACCAGGTGAATAATGAACTGTTCATTAAAGGTGCAAATCCTGAAGAAGCTCCACAAGTTACAAAAAATAATAAAGATAAACCATTTGAAATTGGTGAAAATAAAGAGGATAAAAAACATAAACAAGAGGAAGAGAATCATAAACAGCAAGAGGAAAAGAAACACAAACAAAAGGAAGAGAATCATAAACAACAAGAGGAAAAGAAACATAAACAAAAGGAAGAGAAGCATAAACAACAAGAGGATAAGAAACACCAACAATAAAGATTTTTAGGATGGGATTGCATTGGTCCCATCCTTTTTTTGATTCACAAAAGAAATGTGAAGGTTTCTACTTAAATGATTGGGTGCTTTACTTCAATAAGGGAGGTTGCTGAGGCAGCCTTTTTGTATGAAAATATATTCGTGAAAGGCCATACAAAATAAGCCCACCATATTCTAATTTTTTGAAGGACGTAAATGTACCATGTCGTTATTTTAATGGTTATGCAGTTTGTTGTTCAGATGGAGCGATTGTATAGCCTTTCTTTTTTAGGTATTCGATCATTTTTAATTCTTTGTTCATTTGTTTTTCTTCAAGGTAATTTGAACCTAGTTCATGATAGGGTTCTCCTGTTTTTAAGATGTTGTAAGCAATCGTTAATAGTAAATGGGCAGAAGCGATTCGTCCCTTCATTTTTCCCTGCCGTTTGGTAATCCTTTTTCGATGTGAAGCAATTCGGTTATTTTGCCTTGATGTCGCTAATACACACTCTACGGCCATCGTTTTTAATGCTTTATTTCCTTGTGTGGTTTTACTCGTTTTTTTTTTACCAGCACTTTCGTAATTTCCGGGACTCACACCAGCCCAAGATGCAAGATGTTTAGCCGACTTAAATACGGACATATCAACGCCCATCTCCGCAATAAAAGTAGCTGCGGCAGCTTTGTTCACACCAGGTATACCATCCAATAATTCTACTTCCTTACGATAGGGGGACAGGAGTTGATCGATTTGTTTTTCCAATTCTTCTATGGCTTTTTCTAAATAACTCATATGATCCCAATGGTAACGCAACATATCACGGTGATGACGGCGAATACGACCATTAATTGCATGGGCAATGTCAGTAATACTTGCTTTTGTTCGCCAATCCACCATTTTTCGAAGACCATCGGTCTCTATTTTTTCACCGTTTAGAATCGCTTCAAGGATACGGCGTCCCGATACACCAAAAATGTCTGATAGCACGGATGTTAGCTTGATATTAGCATCTTGAAGAATTTTGTGAATGCGATTCTGCTCTGAGGTGCGATGATGAATCAATTTTTTTCGATAACGAGTAAGATCTCGTAAATCACGAATATCCTCTGGTGGGACAAAATTGCTTTCAATAAGTCCGCATCTTAGAAGCTTGGCAAGCCATTCGGCATCTTTCACATCAGTTTTACGCCCTGGAACATTTTTGACATGCCTGGCATTGGCAAGAACAAGGTGAAAAGATCCTTCGAGTATATTCCATACTGGTTTCCAGTAGACTCCAGTACTTTCCATCACAACATCGGATACCTGAAGGGTAGCGAGCCAATCACTTAAAGCCAAGAGTCCCGTTGTTGTAGTTGAAAAAGTTTCAATAGAGGTTTTTGGCTTTTTATCTAATGGACCAAATAACACACAGGCTACTACTGTTTCTTGGTGTACATCTAAGCCAGCACACCGTTCAATCATTGCTTCCATAGGAGAATCACCTCAAAAAAAGATTAACAATACATATGACAGGAGATTTGTTACAAAAATTTTTGTATACGTACTAGTAGCACACTAAATGGTTCTTCCATCCTGTCACAACCAGTTTCTTATACAGGGTATCTTCCTTAAGATCCACCAAAAAAAGCTCAGCCTGGTTGTATTGTTATCATCCATTATCGTCAAGGGGTTAATGGGTTAGACTCTATTTTTGAGTTTGGATTTTCGTAGTAGATGGTGGCGGCGAGGTTGGCCGCCATAGAAGTTTCTTATGAAACTAGAGAGGTAGTTTAGTTGAAAAAGCTTAGTTTGAACACACAGTGAATGACCTTTGCTTTCATAATATGACTGTATGGATATGTGCAATACAGTATCTCAGTTTCTTTGGACTGTGTTTTAAAATAATGTAAGTTGCTCATAATTTTCTTTTAAAACTATTTGACGAAGGACACTTATTTATAAAGGTCGTTAATGTTCCTGGTTGGAATCGTTAATGATTTAAAGAAATCAGTTGAATGGTATTGCAATCTCCTTGGCATCTCGCGAAATAATGACTCTGTAGAATCACCTGTTTACAATATTCCTGTAACAAGTGAAACTGGATTAACTTTAGATGACCATACGTTTGATCCTAATTTCATATTTAAGCCATCCAATAATGTCTTATTTAATTTCTACGCAAAAGATATAGACGAAGCTTACCAATTTATCAAGAGTAATAACATAGCCATTGTTAAAGAAATAGAGCGTATTGGAAATTTTGCTTATTTTAACTTTCAAGACCCAGATGGTAATGTACTTATGATTTGTAATGGTTAATGTTCTTAGGGAGTAGCCGGCCGGGCTCACTACTCCCTTTACTTAAGTTTTTTTCGCACTTCCTTTTAACTTCACAGTTTGTGTCAACTCTACAATAAGGCAGGTTGCTGAAGCTGCCTTTTCTTATGGCAGGAGACAGATTTATTTTCTAACCAGGCTGCTGGACGGGAGCAAATCATAAAAGTTTTTATGTTAATTCAAATTGACTGCAAACGTAAATTCAGACGCTCTCATTCCCCGTCTTTGAAGAGCCAGTGGAAGCTTGAATCACTTTATCGAAACTCCCATGTTTCTCGGACTAATAAACCCACAGCATCCATCACGATAGAAAAATTTATCAAGAACCAGGCACTACAAAAAATTTTCATCATATATAGGTGATATCCGTTCGGATTTGATGAGGAGGATATCATGCAACCTATGTTACCTATGGAAAAATATTTTGGGCAGTTTGAACTGGTGCATGCTTTTTATGGGGCTATGCCTACAGGTGTCAGCGTTTCCGAAACCGGTCGTATTTTTGTATGCTTTCCGAAATGGGGAGACGACGTTCAATTTACTGTGGCAGAAATTGTTGAGGGTGAATTGCAGCCTTATCCCAGTGTAGAAACTAATTTAGTTAATACTGGGAATATTACGATGTCTTTCGTCAGTGTCCAAAGTATCGTTGCTGATGGAAGAGGAACACTTTGGGTACTAGATACAGGGGCACCAAATTTTTCTGAACCTATTCAAGGGGGAGCAAAATTAGTTGCAGTTGATTTAAGCACGAATACAATAAGGAGAGTATATACCTTTACAGAAGATGTTGTCTTGCCAACAACTTATCTGAATGATGTCCGTTTGGATTTTCGGGTTGGAAGAGCAGGCTATGCATATATAACGGATTCTTCTTCCAGAGGGCCAGGGGCTATTATCGTCGTAGATTTAGAAAATGGGAACGCGTTTAGACGGTTAAATGGGGCAATATCAACTTCACCTGATCCCTATTTTTTACCGAAAGTAGAAGGTGAAATTCTGATGAATCGAAACCAGGACGGCTCGACTTTCCCATTTAGATTGGCTTCCGATAGTTTAGCGATTTCTCCTGATGGAAAGGTTTTATTTTATGCTCCGCTAACCAGCCGTCAGCTGTTCTCGATCTCAACAGAAGCCCTAAGAGACAGAAGGATACAGGACCTGAATTTATCCCAATATGTGCAGTATTTGGGGGAAAAAGGTGCGTCTGATGGAATGATCACCAGCGCAAAAGGAATCGTTTATGCGGGAGACTATGAAAACAATAGTATCCGGAAGATATTGCCGAATGGCGCAATGGAAACCATCGCACATGACCCGAGAATTTTATGGCCGGATACTTTTTCGATTGGCCCCGATCAATACTTATATGTCATTGTGAATCAATTACATCGGCAGGCGAGATTTCATTATGGAAGAGACCTCCGGGAAAAACCATATAGTTTACTTCGTATGAGAATTGATGAATTCCCTGCTCCTACCTTTTCATAGTAATCGTAAACGAAGGTAGCTATCCCCCATCAGGGAGCTGCCTTTTTTGTCAGATATTCCCGCAACTGTCCTATAATAAAGAAGTGACTTAACTCAAATTGAAAAGCCTGCTTCATCTTAGACTTTAAAATATAAATAAACCACCATAGGCATGAAGCTACATAAGTATCAACTTACGGTAAGAGGAAAAATTTTGAACAAAACTAGGAGGTAATCATGGGAAGATTAGTTCACCTCGAAATTCATGTGGATGACATGGAACGGGCAAAGAAAGTTTACAAAAGCGGAAGCGGAACGCGTCGCATGGGCGGTCTTGCTAAAGCGGACGCCCAAAGGGCACAAGGTACGACAGAAGCGGAAATCATCAGGTTAAAAGGGGTAGCAGTAGCAGAAGCAGAAGCCAAGCAGAAAATAGCTGAAGCATTTGAACAGTTCGGGCAAGCCGCTGTAATGGACATGATTTTGAAAATGCTGCCGGAACATGCAAAACAAGTGGCTTTTATCTTTGGTTCATTCACAGTTAGAACATGGCTATGTTACTTGCGACTTAGAAAGCGTTATGATTTAATTTGTAACCTAAAATTTCCAAAAACAGCCCACACTTTAAAGTTTGTGCTGTTTTTGGATTTCTATCTATTGATTGATGAAATTATTCCAGTGAAGTAGTATTGGAGAGGTACACTGATTATATTGAATATTTACAGTAGGATGGTATTGGAGTTGGATAAGCATGTATGTTTTATTACATAATTCATATAGGATCTTCACTAGACTTAGAGCTTAGTAATAGTGAAAAAATTAAGCACAAGGCGCTGGCCGATAAAAAGAAGAGAGCATCTGTAAACTACACAGATGCCCTCCTGTTTTTCTCCAAGATCCATTATTAATCTCGTAATTCTGTACAATGAAGTATTTAATCTACCGGACGATCATCAAAATCATAGTCTACCGTGCCAGGAGCTACACGAGCATTTGTTAATGCCGGAGTTTCCGGACGGGCAATTTGATACACACTGGCACCGACAATTTCAGCTGCTTGTTGCAATTTTTCTTTCGATATCTTATCCAGTGTATCTGTAGGCTGGTGATACCAAGGCTCTACAGGGGAATGGATAAACAAGGCGGATGGAATGCCAAGCTCATGGAATGGTTGGTGGTCACTCCTGCCCAGCTGTCCATAAGGAATCGCAACATCCATCGTTCTGGCCCCTGCTGAGGAACCCAGGTCCGTCACAAGGTTTTTCATTCCATCAATGGTATACATAATCAAACCACCTGCAGGATTATCCTCGCCAGCATCACGTCCGCCTATCATATCCATTTGGAAGTGAGCCACCATGCGGTCTACATCCTCTTTGGGAAGGGAATCAGCATAGAAGGATGATCCAACGAGCCCTCTTTCCTCAGATCCGAACGTAAGGAAGCGAATTTCAGTGTCAATTGGGGTTTTGGCCAGGATCCTTGCCAGTTCCAGCACAGCTGATACACCAGAAGCATCATCGTTTGCACCAGGGCCGCCCGGGACAGAATCATGATGGGCTCCAACAGTCACGATTTGACCATTATCCTTATTGGCTTTTGGTTTTAGGGAAGCGATGACATTGTAGGATGTCTTTTCGATTCTTTCAGCTTTTCCCACTTCCAGACTGGACGTGATTTGTTTAGTTTTAAGCTGTTCGACCAACCCTAACCCTTGGGCTTGGGTAATGGCTACAGCAGGTATATTTTGCCCCGCTGATACTTGTCCGAAATTATTTCCTGATGGTGAGTTGTTGTACATTAAAACGCCAACCGCTCCTTTATTTAAGACATTCTGAACCTTTTCAACAAAGGTAATGTCCCCACGTTCAACTAGTGCAATTTTCCCAGATACATTTTCTCCAACTTCCTCTGGCTTTGCTTTTCCAACATTAACAAGTTCGGCCGTTACCTTTCCGCTGATACTGCCGCTAAGGGCACGCGGTGTTCCTCCTAAATCACTGTCACCAATTTTCACTGTTACATTTTGCACCGTATCATAGATGGGAAAAGGCTGAACCTTTGTTTCGAAACCAAGACTCTTAAACTGACTTTCTATGTATTTGACTGCACGGAGCTCCCCTTCTGTACCAGCAGCTCTCGGTTGCTCTGATAGATAGGCAATCGTATTATACATATTGTCCGCACTAATTTTTTTGATAACTTTGTTATCAAAAGCTGTGTCAGACTGGGCATTTATTGCTCCGCTAGTTTGTGCAAATACTGTACCAGTTGATAGAACCATACCCGCAGCTAATAGTACTGTTAGTGATTTTCTATACATATAATCCCTCCTTATTCATAATCTTCCTAATTATGTATTTAACTGAATAGTTTGTAAATGAGTCATTAGTCTTTAAATTCCGAATATCAATCGGTTTCTGACACCCGCTCTCCCTTAAGATTATGCCGCAAAGAAAAAGCGATCCTTCTTAATGAAGAATCGCATCATGTATTGAGGCCGTCAATATATTGTATTGTAAAAAAATGATCAAACATTCAAATCTATCAACTTCATTTTAACCTAACTTTTGAAAAGCAATCCCGTTTAGTCCAAATGACAATTTGAAGAAGATAGGGAATCCAATTCTTTCTGGACTAGAAAATCTATGAACGATCTTGGAATGACTTCGGATAAATCATTTTAGAAATCAGTCCGTATTGTCGATAAGGGAGTCCGCCGACAAAACGGGGATATTATACGTTAAGTAATTTTCAGTCTAAAAAGTCGATTCACTTAATATTCATTTTTATTATTGATTTTACCATTCCCTAAAATATTCTAATGTTCAAACCTTCACAAATTGTTCACAACAATAATGAAAACGCTTACGATTTTCATTGTATAATATATATATATCCTAATTGATATCATAGTTTTGCACCAATTATCATACAATTTTAAATAAATAATTGAATAGACAGAAAGGAGATAATCAGGTGATCTTAAAATCGTTGAAAAAAAAGGGCATAACGACCATCATTTATTATAAAGAAGGAGTATTAAAAACATGCAAGGGTCAATTGCATAAACTTAACCTTAATGAACAAACCCTTTCCTTAAAGGATGAAAATCAAAAGATTTTCTCTATTCGTTTATCTCGTATTATGGAAATCTATTAATTTAATTGCTTTCAATTAACATATTTAAATTACAATATATTTATTAATCCCGAATCTCTAGTTTATTACTAGAGGTTCTTTTTTCATATATGGAAAGCTGGTCAGTTTAGTATTCTTGTAGTTAGTAATTTTTCAGTTTTGAAAAAATGGGGCACCTCATTTCCGGATTGATAAATATAGTTTTTATACTATGGCCAGTATCCTTCGTGGAATTCCTCAATATGGTGTTCGTTAGAAAGTCTGGGTGCGATTAACTATGGAATGTATGGAGTGATTTACATAAAAAATGAATATTTATAAGAGATAATTTTCGGTTTTGTTTCCCCAGGAAATAATCGTCTTTATTGTCAAGTTTTCTATAATTACCCAAATTAAGCCTAACTCACTTCACAAGAGCGGAGTAGTTGGGTTTCGTTACTATTTAATACCAATCACTAATCTAGTTCCTACAGCTTCAGTAATAATAAAAGCCTAATCGCTTCCACTGAAGAAATTGGAATTTCCCTAATAATTAACTATCAAAGAATCGTTAAAATTAACGATACGGCGAAGACGCTTAATTGTTTCATTAAACTTTAAAGTGGTAAATAGATAGTATCAAACTAGCAGGGAGGTATTAAAATGAGAGTTCTGGTAATAGGAACAGAGGACATGACCGGAGAGCACGTTGTAAAACAGCTGGCAGACAGGCACCATAACCCGGTAGCACTGGTAGGAGCAGAGAATAAAGTAGAGGAAATGGTTAAACTTGGAGCACGAGATGTAGTTTCTTTGGAAAAAAGGGATTTTTCCAGTGCCTTTTCGGGCTGTGAAGCAGTGATCTACCTGAGTAGTGCCAGTCCCCGGACTGGGGAGGGCAAACCAATACTGGTTGACCATCAGTCAGTAATAGACTCTGTTGAGGCAGCTAAGAAACATGGGGTGAAGCGCTTTGTTCTGATGAACACCATGCGAGCAAAAGAAATGGAGAGCAAGAATTCTAGTACAAACGATGTCAAGTACCACTCAGAAGAGCTATTAAAACAGGAAAAGCTTACATATACGGTCATACGGACAAGTATGCCTGTGGATAAGCCGGGAATAGGTAAAGTTGAAGCTGGACCATCAATTGTGAATGACAAAGGCGAGATACCAAAAGAGGATATTGCTTCTGTATTGGTCAAAGCGCTGGATACTGAAGAAGTATTTAATAAAACGTTCCATGTAACTTCTGGCGAAATTCTGATTGATGAAGCACTCCAAAGATTATAGATAACTCGAGTAACTTGTACAAAAATAAGAAGCAAAGGGTGATAAAATGTCCAAGTTAAAAAATTACCTTCCTACAGTTTTAAAAGGATCTGCGGTTTTAGGGACAGTTGCGGCCGCAGCGTACTTTTACCGAAAGGATGATACACAAAAACAACATTCAATCCTGAGGAACTTCCCCCTAATCGGCAGAATTAGATACATGACAGAGCAAATAGGACCTGAACTTAGGCAGTATTTATTTGAAAATAATAATGAAGGCACCCCTTTCTCAAGAAAGGAATTCGAGGATGTTGTAAAAGCAGGAAAATATAAGGAGCGTTTAATCGGATTTGGATCGGAACGTGACTTCAATGAGGCTGGATACTATATTCGAAATAGTATGTTTCCCAATCTCCGGGAAGAATTGAGAATAGATAATAGCCAAAAAATCAATACAAAGGTATATGAAGTAGATGAGGAAGGTCTATTGACCAGAAAGGAGAAGCGCGAAGATAGACAAATAGAACCGTACTTTTTACGAGACGAGGATGCTGTCATAATCGGAGGGGATACATGCCGGAATCCCTTTAAATTAAAGGGGCTCGTAGGACAGTCTGCAATGAGCTACGGGGCACTCGGTGAGAATGCCATCACTGCACTGTCGAGAGGATTAGGGCTTGCAGGAGGAACATGGATGAATACTGGTGAAGGTGGTCTTTCCAAATATCATCTCTCCGGAAATCCCGACATCATGATGCAAATCGGTCCGGGACTGTTTGGAGTAAGGACACCAGGTGGGGAGTTCTCCTGGGAAGAATTCAAGAAGAAAAGTGAAATCGGGCAAGTAAAGGCATTTGAAATTAAGCTGGCACAAGGTGCCAAAATCAGAGGTGGGCATATTGAAGGACAGAAGGTGACAGAAGAAATTGCCCAAATCCGCCTGGTAGAACCTGGCCAAACGATCAATAGCCCTAACCGGTTCTATGAATTCAAGAATTTTAATGAATTGTTCGAATTTGTGGAAAGAATGAGGGATGTAGGCGGAAAGCCTATCGGTATCAAAATTGTTGTGGGGGATCTTGATGCACTTGAGGAAATGACGAAAACCATGAGAGATACAGGTAAAGGGCCGGATTTTATCACGGTGGATGGCGGGGAAGGCGGAACTGGGGCAACCTATCAGGAGCTTGCAGATGCAGTCGGACTCCCAATTATGTCAGCCTTGCCACTTGTAGATGAGATGTTAAAAAAATATGGTGTACGAAACCGGGTCAAGCTGATTGCATCAGGCAAGCTGACTTCTCCAGATAAAGTGGCGGTCGCTTTAGCGATGGGGGCAGATTTAGTCAATATAGCCCGCGGTTTTATGATTAGCGTTGGCTGCATCATGGCTGAAATCTGCCATACAAATCATTGCCCTGCAGGAGTAGCCACAACTGATTCAAAGTTGCAGGAAGGTCTGGTTATTGAGGAAAAACAATACCGAGTCGCCAATTACGTGATTTCCCTCCGCGAGGGGCTATTTAACCTTGCAGCTGCCGCAGGTATAGATACTCCGACCAAATTTGAACGAAAACACATCGTTCACAAGGATGAATGGGGAAGAGTTTCCCCTGTCCGGGACATCACCCTCACTCCCGAAAAAGTGGAGAAGTTAAGAAATAAGGAAAAAGTGGAGAAATAGCTTGGCGGGATTTTTATTTTAACTATATAGAAGAAACTCGTCAAAAAGGTAAGCCTTTGCTCAATGCAGCAAAGGCTATTTAAGTGCGTCCGGCATTGGTGCAATGTATAGGGGGCAAGTCTCGAATCATGAAGTCAGTAGTAATGATTAGCTTAACGGATGGGTGTCTGAGTATTCAAATAAAATAGAGGTGAAAGTTAAAAATATCGAAGTTTCAAGGAAGGATTGTTTACAAATGGAAAATGAGCTCGTCTAGTTTCATATTCTGAGACCCGTGAGATAGTAAAAGTAACAGAAAGACCAGAAGTCATTTCATTAGCGGGGGGACTTCCAGTTTCAGAGCTGTTTCCTGTAGAAGCGCTTAAAGTTGGTGCAATATTGAAGAGGGAGCAGCATTTCTTCAATATATATATGCGTGTTAATGACCCCGTGAACTATACGCGTTGATTTGGATGGGGCAAACGGAGAGAGCCGAATCAGGCATTTCATCTGATTAATCTTAACCGTAGGGGGAGGTTGCTTTACGGCTTTAAGAATATAAGTATGTGGATGTTTCCCGTAAGTTTCCGAATGGTGACTGGCAGGAAGTCATCCGATTGGCAGGACAGAAAGTGGGTTGGAAAGTCTTAATCGATTTTTATTTCAGGTTAGAATTGAATTAAAAAATGGAATGTTACTTTTTCAAATACAGGGGTCTTTATTAGTTACGAAAAATAAACAACCAAGGGAGAAATCTAATTGGTTGTTTATTTTTTATTTGGCTTTTTTCGTAAAGATTGTTGTTTTTAAACGAAACTATTTAAGGTTGATTGGAGCGGAAGTGCGAGACTCCGGCGGGTGCACCGCCCGCCCCGCGGAAAGCGAGCATCTGGAGGGGAAATCAACCACACCGCACTACTTGGTAAATAGAAACAAAGTATGCGAAAACAGCCTTTATTTTTTAGTGGCTTCCTTGGCCGATATAACCTTTTGTACAAACTTTCTGTCATTTTTGTACGCTATTCTGTCCAAGGTGAATGCAAAATACATTCACAGAAATTTTTATTTTTATATTCCGGTCTAAAATATTCAATAATATCTTCCTTCATATTGCCAAAAGTAGTTTCTGGCTTATGATTAAAGCCCTCATAAAACGCTGGAATAATGTCCTTTTTGAAATTGTTACGTGGGAAAGCCTTTATAATTTCTTCACGTAAGTCGTCAGGGAATTGTTCAAAGCCATCTCCCATCACATCTAAACCAACACCTGAAAAGAGTAGTGCCACTTCAGCTTCCTTATGTTCTGCAACGCCAGGTGTCGTATGTAATGCAATAGCATCCCATACAAGACGAATCGACTCATCTGGAATTTGATACTGCTGTAAAAAGCTCCTCGCAGCATTTGCACCGTCTACTTCAAATCGTAAATCTGGACTGCTGAACTTTTTTGTTAAACCTAAATCATGGAATAATGCACTAACATATAGCAACTCTAAATCATGATTCTGCTTCGTCTTTTTTCCGTTGACTGCACCAAATAAAAATACACGATTTGAATGATTCCACAACAAGTCGTCCCCATGCTCGCGTAAAAGATCTGCTGCTTCTTTAGCCAATTGAGAATCTGGAATTTTAATGCCTGCTACTTCTTGAAACATAATTGAAAATCCCCTTTACAATTTGATTATGAACTTGTTTTCATTGTAAAGAGAAATTTATCATTTATCTATCCATTCATTTCTATGATAATAATAGATAAAAACTATAATATAGAACTTTTTAAAGAAGCTATCTCATCATTTTCTGTATGAAAACGCAGCCTTTCGATTTCACATAATAATAACTTAATATACTTACGTGCCGCATAATTGATAAAACGATTCTTTTTCATCACGAGATAGACAGATCTAGTCAAAGTTGGTTTTTCAATACGTTGGAAAAATAAATCCTCTGTATCATAAAATTCATATAATGTACGCGAAACAAAACTGCGGCCAACCCCATTTCGAACGAGCTTCAAGATAGATTCAATGCTAGACGTTTCGACGATGGGTTCTAACTGCCTGCCAACCTCATGACTCGTTTTATCAAGTATTTTTCTGCATTGATGGATATTTGGAAATAAAATAAGCGGACTATCTAAAACATCGGAAAATGAAGCCTTCTGCTTTCCGGTACTTTGATTACTAATCAGGTAAAATTCTTCATCATACAACTTCGTCACCATCAACATATCATCACGATCGAATTCAAAACCAATACCAAAATCTGCTTGATTCTCTAAAACAGCCTTTTCCACTTGATCAGTACTTTGAACAAACACTTTTATGTTTGGATATAATTGGTTGAATTTAATGCACAAAGTGGATACTAAATCAGTTATTTCTCCTGGTAACACGGCAATTTTCAATTCCCCGATTTCTACTTTTGTAAGTGCTCTAATTTGAGAAGATATACTTTGTAAGGAATTTTGAATATTCAATGCTTCTTGTTGTACGATTTCCCCCACCTTAGTAAGTTCAATCTTCTTACCAATACGGTTGAATAGTGCATAGCCCACATCTTGTTCAAGCATTTTAATTTGATGGCTTAAAGTTGGTTGCGAAATTCCTAATTTTTCAGCTGCTTTTGTAAAATGCAGTTCTTTACTGACCATTAAGAAATATTCTAAATGTCTTATTTCGATACTATTTCAATCCTTTCTAATGAAAATAATTAAATCTGTATGCTTCCAATAAAATAATCTAGTTATTAAGTTACTTTATTTGAAGGGATTATTCCATAATTTGGCCCGATTGCTGGATAAAATTAAAAAACACCATTAGGCTATTTGTTATTTTGGTTCATAAATACCTCACTATGATTTGGATAACGGGCCTGGTTAAACAGAAATCATGTCTAATTACTGATTAAAATTGAAGTCGTAATTAATTCACTAAATGAAAGTTTATATACTCAAAATAAAAGGTCATCATTATATGAAAATTGTAATCAATATTGACATGTACAATTAATAATAATTGTACCTTTTTAGATGTCAGTTTACATAATAGAATATTTCCTATAATACTTAAAATTTACGAAATTTGAAAAGACTTTATAAGGAGGAGCTAAATCATGTATATACCTAAACATTTTCAACTCAAGGATGAAGAAATAATTTATGATTTTATCGAAAAGTACAGCTTTGCCACTTTATTTTCTCAACACAATGGAGAACCATACGCTACCCATCTTCCACTCACATTAAATAAAGGTGAAAGTGCATTATATGGTCATTTTGCCCGTCCAAACGAACAATGGAAGGATATAGAATACCAAAAAGTTCTTGCGGTTTTCCAAGGTCCTCACTCTTATATATCTCCTTCTTGGTATGAAACAACGATGGCAGTTCCTACTTGGAATTATGTCTCTATCCATTTATATGGAAAGATGGAGATTGTCGAAGATCAAAAAGTCATATTCGATTCCCTGAATGATATGATAAAAAAATATGAAAGTCCAGATAGCCCATACAATTTAATTGATGTGGATTCCAGATTTATCGAAGGAATGAGTAAAGGGATTGTAGCATTTAAAATAAAAATCACAAAAATTGAAGCGAAAGCTAAATTAAGTCAAAATCACCCTGTGGAACGGCAAGAATTGATTATTAAGAATCTAGAAAACACTTCTCAACAAGATAATATACAAGTAGCGTCTCTTATGAAGAAGAATCTAGAAAAATAAAAGTTATTCGACATTGTCTTGTTCAACTGATGTGGTAGATTTGTTAAAAAATTAAGCCTAATTTCAGATGGAAATTAGGCTTAGTTTTTGATCTACAGCTGCCACTTAATTTCATCGCAATTAAAAATTAAGGGACCTATGAAGATTATTTATCGGTGCAGCACCAAACATTCAAATAAAACAGCTACAATTCATTCTTTCAAAGAATGGTGGAGTTATTCTTTGAACCATGCCTTCTTTAAGAGTTTCACACCCACATCGATTTCATTGGAAGAAAGATTACTGAAACCTAGTTTAACCATTGGTCCGTCGGTGTTATTTTTAATGAAGTAGAGGGACGTAGGATATACAGTAACTCCATGTGAGGAAGCTTGTTGAATTAACCATTCTTCTGTATGCTTCAGATGTACTTTGACTAATACGTACAAACCAGATTGTTCACCAATAATGGATGTATTTTGACCGAATTGCTCTTTTAAAGCGGATACTAAGTGCTGCATTTTTCTTTTATAAACAAGGCGCATGCGTTTAATATGTCTACTCCATTCTCCCTCTTCCATAAATTTAGCCATTGTAAGCTGGCTAAGCAGGGAGGTAGTAGCTTCAAAATGAAGAAATTGATTTTTATAACGATTTAAAAGTGGCTGTGGCAAGACCATATAACTTAAACGAATTCCTGGAAGAAAGGACTTCGAGAAATTCCCTAAATAAATGACTCTTGCTGAATCAATGGAGGCAAGAGCAGGAAATGGTTTTTGTGTATAGCGAAATTCACTATCATAATCGTCTTCGATAATATATCCACGCATCTTGTTAACCCAATGAATAATCATTTGCCGTTGTTGAATAGACATGCTTACTCCAATTGGACTTTGATGGGAAGGGGTTACATAGATTAATCGTGATTTCATTTGTTCTAATTTTGAAAGTTCAGCACCTGTTTCATAAACCGGCAAAGTTTCAAACATAAAACGATGGAATTGAAAAGCTTCCCTGGCACCGTCGTAACCAGGGTCTTCAACTATAATACTCTGGAATTCATCCTTCAGTATATGTCCCAGGTATACAAGCATTTGTTGGGTACTGCTTCCGATCATAATTGCATTTGCATTTGTTTTCACTCCGCGTGATTGGAATAAATATGTGGAGATTTGTTCGCGCAGGCATTCTTCCCCAAATGGTTCCCCGTATCGAAAGCTATCCTGTAATGTTAATACTTGATTAGCAATTCTCCTCCAAATTTTCAGTGGGAAATGTGTTTGATCAACGGCATCTGCCCTGAAATCAACTACCGGAGGTCTCTTGGACCCAGTCTGCTTTTTATCATAAGAGATTAAGGGTTCCTGAAATATACGGGGTTCTAACTCGTTTGCAAAATAACCTTTTCTGCCCTCTCCACGAATATACCCTTCAGCAACAAGTTGTTCATATGCCAGTAAAGTTGTATTGCGGCTTACATGTAAAGAATCTGCAAGTTGACGAATGGAGGGTAATTGCTCATTTGCAAAAATGTCTCCTTGTTCAATATATGATTTGAATTTCTCATAGATTTGTTTGTATTTTGGGGCGTTATCATTGAACGTAAAAATGGTATTATTCATTTGCATTCCCTCTGACATGTATATTTGTTTAATATTGTACCTTTTTTTATGTCAACTTGTATAATAATATTTTTTTATCGGATATATATTTTAAAAATTCAAATATAAGTTGAAAGGAAGATTATTGTGTACATTCCTAAGCAATATCGTATGAAAAATGAAGAAGCAGTTCAAATTATGAAGTCTAACCCGTTTGCCTTATTGATTACTGTTAAAGAACATCGTCCCTTGGCTACTCATATTCCTTTGGAAATTCGCGAAGATGAAGGAAAAATCTATGCGACTGGGCATATCGCATACGGAAACATGCAGAAAAAGACTTTAGACAATAATAGTGATGTGTTACTGATTTTTCAAGGGCAGCACGCTTACATTTCATCAAGTTGGTATCAGTGCGAAGAGGTTCCAACATGGGACTATCTAGCTGTACATGCGTATGGATCAGCGCGTTTAATCACTGAAGACGAGCTGATTTCCTCCTTGGATACTATGCTTAATCATTATGAGGGTCACCGAGAAAATGGCCGGACCTGGGAAACGTTTGATCCAGAGTTGCTTAAGAGTGAAATGAAAGGAATAGTGGGCTTTGAAATTGAAATCACATCTATTCAAGCTGCAGCCAAAATGAGTCAAAATCGCAATGACACAGATTACAGAGCGATTATTACAGAGCTTGAAAAATCAAATGAACAAGGGGAATTTCAGGTTGCGCAATGGATGCGAGAGCAAAGGAAAGGGTCAATTGAATGATTGGCATATTACTAGGGTTTGCTATGGCACCCCTAAAAGCAAAAATGGTGTTTATCATTTAGGTAAGTCAAAACCATTCCTTACAGACAAGAGAACAGTTGGAACATATTCCTTTTCTAAATGAGCAACAAATCGCCTCCTTGATGAAAACGAACCTTAAAAAAAGTGTAACCTTGCTTTCACCATCAAGGAGGAGCCCAATAAATCTTGTGCCAAAATACAATAAGGAGTTGCTTTTTATGGATTTTTCTAATATTTGGCTATTTGTAATTGCTGCTGCTACATTGTTAATAATACCTGGACCGGCTGTGTTGTATATTATGGCAAGAAGTATAGACCAAGGGAAGAAAGCGGGCATAGTATCAGTTCTTGGTGTATCACTTGGCGGTTCTGTTCACGTTTTAGCTGGAGCGGTTGGAGTTTCAGCGATCCTTATGACATCAGCAACAGCCTTTAATATCGTTAAATACTTGGGTGCTGCTTATCTTATCTATCTGGGGTGCAGGACTTTATTTTCTACATCTGATCGAACGACTTCAGAAATTCCAAAAGCCCCTAGTAAAAAGTTAGTAAAGATATTTTACGAATCTGCGCTCGTGGAAGTAATGAATCCTAAGACAGCACTCTTTTTTTTAGCCTTCTTTCCGCAATTCATATCACCTTCGGCCGTATCAGTCACAATACAATTTTTACTTTTAGGAACTATATTTATTATCCTAGCTTTTATTAGTGATGGTCTGTATGCAGTACTTGCAGCAAGTATTAGAAAGCGGATTCTGGGTAGGGAATTGAATTCTAGTTTGCAGAATCGGATAACTGGTTATTTATATATTGTTCTAGGGGTATTCTCCGTCTTTGCGAGCCCCTCCAAAACATAAGAATATTTGATAAAAATCGATTCTACTAAGATAATAAGTAAAACGAAATGGAAAGATATTTTATGCCTGGATTTATCATTGAAGATGACTTTTGTTCGTTATTCCCTCATGCAATTGCATGCTTTAAAGTCAATGGAAGCCTCAATTTTACGAACAACTAGATTGCAGGCACCAGTTGATCTCCCTGAATAGAATCATTTTTAGAAGGCATTCTCATCACACAAGTTTTTTTAATAATTCGGTTAAAAACAATAAAGACTCTAGGCAAAAGGTTTCTATCTAAAGGTTTGGAGCGGAAGTGCGAGACTCCTGCGGGAAAAACGTGTCAAGGGGAGACCCCCCAGGTGCAAAGGAGGCTTCCCCGCGACCATCCGCTGAAAGCAAGTGCCTGGAGCGGAAATCAACATCCAAATGGTACAGGCAAGGCAAAAACTGCAGATCCAATCATATAGACATGGGAGCCACAGTTTGTAGACTACCATCTAAAAGCTAAACCAAAGTTGATTGGAGAGAAAGGTGCGAGACTCCTGCGGGAAAAACGCGTGCAGGGGAGACCCCGCAGGCGCAAAGGCGCCGAGGAGGCTTCCCGGACCGCCCGCGGAAGCGAGTGCCTGGAGCGTAAATCAACGTCTAAATAATACACCCAAAAAAAACCATAGGCATACTCAATTTTCATCGAGTTTGCCTACAGTCTGAGGTAAGGGCACTATTATACTCTTATCTTTTCTTTGATAATTGCAGCTGCTGCCTTTTTATATTTAACAAATACGTTGTCATACCCGGTTTTCAAGTAATTCATCATTTTTTGTTTTTAACGGGAATTATGAAAGTAAAAGGAAAGCCGTTCAAAAGGGTTTTATCACAAAGGGTCAAAAAGAACGTTTAATTCTTATTAATGGGAGCTTCTAATGATGCTCCTGCGTTAGTGGAAAAGTAAGCATTCACCCTTGTCAAAATTAAGTTATTGTTTGAAAAAGTATTACATTGTTTTATGGGTTCAGGATCAACAGGACAGGCTGCAATTAACCTAAAAGGGAACTTTATTGGTTTCGAATTAGATAATAAGCTTCGAATGTTAAGCTTTTAAAAGTTGATTGTGCAATCTTATTTTGGCCGTGAGCTAAGTGTTAATTTGATACAGGTATTTTAGTATTGAGGTACTGTCACATGCCCTAGTTTGATGGGCATGTGACGGTATACCTTTAACATCATTTCTCTTTTTTTTGTTTGATTTTTTTTGTGCAACGGGTAGTTGCACATTTGCAGGAAACTACAAGATACAGCTTGGATAACAATCTAACATCAGTAAAAAAGGGAGCTTGTTTAAAAACAAGCTCCCACTTATAATAAATTATTGGTTCTACAAGGTTGTATTATTTTCTTATTCCAGGAAATCCTCGGTCGAAATTACATTGGCATGCATACCGTTAAGTGCGCTGACAAAGGCATAATGGACCTGTTCAGCTGGAACGACCTTATCTTGATAAGATAAGTCCCTTGTCGCACATGCATCTTCAATAAGAGTAGTTTCAAAGCCTAAATCCACTGCAGCTCTGACTGTGGCATCAATGCACATATGCGTCATCATACCTGCAATCACTAGCTTTGTTACTCCTTTTTCTTTTAATTTGCTTTCTAATTCAGTCTGTAAAAAGCTGTTAGGGAAATGTTTTATGATAATGCTTTCGTGTTCTAATGGTAGAACAGCTTCATTCAGTTTAACTCCATCCGTATTCGGAAGAAAAAAGCCTAACCCAGGATCACTAGCGATATGCTGGACATGAAAAATATTATCTTTGTTATTCTGCCTAAACCATTCAAGAACTTTAGCAGCATTAGCGGCTGCTTTTTCAGGGTTGCTTAATTCCATCTTTCCATTTGGAAAATAGTCATTTTGAATATCGACAATGATTAAAGCTCTGCTCATTTTTTCCACCTCTTTAAAAAATTTTAGTACAATATAATGATAAATGATATATTGATTTCTATCGATACTTTGATGAAACACTTTTATATCAAAGCATTTCATGGTGAAAGGAATTTATTATGGAACTTGATAACATTGATTTTCAAATCCTTCGGTTATTATCCGAAAATTCACGTATTCAGTGGAAAGACTTAGGTGAACAAATTCATATGACGGGACAAGCAGTAGGAAATCGGATTAAAAAACTTGAGGAAAATGGAGTAATTAAAGCCTACTCACTAATAGTCGATGAAATGAAATTAGGACTTTCTTATACAGCATTTGTCATTATTTATATGGAAACAGCAAACCATGATTCGTTTATACGTTTTATTAATGATAGAAATGAGATAGTTGAAGCTCACCGAGTATCGGGAGAAGGTTGTTACCATTTAAAAATAAAAGTTAACTCTCAAGAACTATTGAATCTTTTTCTTAATAAAATTCTCGATTATGGGAACTATTCGTTAAATCTATCAATACAAGAAATTAAGCAACATAATCCGTTGACTGCCACAATTTAATAAATATATTTTTTTTTAAAAGAAGATACTGTATTCCCAATCAACATGAATCGTTTCAAGTATGGGGATGTTCGACTGGGACAGTAGCAGTGGGAATAGTCTTTTTTAATATCGTAGATTCGAAGGGAAAAGTAAAACGTTAGATGATTATGCGCTTGCTGATGTTGGTGTTGGAATTTGTTTACGTTAGTTACCGTAGTAGCAGGGTCTGCTTTCTTATTATTCCCTTAATCGCGAGGGATGTGGGTAAAAGCGGGAATCCGTCAGCAAAGAGGTGGCAAAGAGATATGGTGTAGACTTAAACAAGGGGATAGATTGTTAACGAAGATGGTCCATGAACTTAATCTAACATGAAACCATACCCGATGGTGGAAGTTAATTAATGTATCGAAGAAATATGGACAAATTACTGTTCTTATAAGCTGGTTACATACACTTTGTTTTTTACTAGGTTAACAAGTAAATGGATTGAACCTGTTCCATTTTGTTCATCTACGTGCTCAATGTAGTACTCTCTTCGTTGCAGGTTACGTTAGCCATAATTGTTGATTAAGCAATTTCTTCTGCTCGTTTAGCTACCCCATTTGGTTTGCAACAGTTTTACTATTTGTTCCAATTTCCTTAGAAATGATGTTTTATTAAAAATTACTGAACTAATGGGTCTTGCTTTAAAAAGGGAGGTTGCTGTGGCAGCCTTTTTTGTATGAAAACACAATAGTAAAAAAGCCATGCTAAAATAAACCCTCCATATTCTCATTTTTTTGATGGGGGTAAATGTACTATGTCGTTATTTAACTGGTTATGCAGTTTGTTGTTCAGATGGAGCGATTGTATAGCCTTTCTTTTTTAGGTATTCGATCATTTTTAATTCTTTGTTCATTTGTTTTTCTTCAAGGTAATTTGAGCCTAGTTCATGATAAGGTTCTCCTGTTTTTAAGATGTTGTAAGCAATCGTTAATAGTAAATGGGCAGATGCGATTCGTCCCTTCATTTTCCCCTGTCGTTTAGTAATCCTTTTTCGATGTGAAGCAATTCGGTTATTTTGCCTTGATGTCGCTAATACACACTCTACGGCCATCGTTTTTAATGCTTTATTTCCTTGTGTGGTTTTACTCGTTTTTTTTTACCAGCACTTTCGTAATTTCCGGGACTCACACCAGCCCAAGATGCAAGATGTTTAGCCGACTTAAATACGGACATATCAACGCCCATCTCCGCAATAAAAGTAGCTGCGGCAGCTTTGTTCACACCAGGTATACCATCCAATAATTCTACTTCCTTACGATAGGGGGACAGGAGTTGATCGATTTGTTTTTCCAATTCTTCTATGGCTTTTTCTAAATAACTCATATGATCCCAATGGTAACGCAACATATCACGGTGATGACGGCGAATACGACCATTAATTGCATGGGCAATGTCAGTAATACTTGCTTTTGTTCGCCAATCCACCATTTTTCGGAGACCATCGGTCTCTATTTTTTCGCCGTTTAGAATCGCTTCAAGGATACGGCGTCCCGATACACCAAAAATGTCTGATAATACGGATGTTAGCTTGATATTAGCATCTTGAAGAATTTTGTGAATGCGATTCTGCTCTGAAGTGCGATGATGAATCAATTTTTTTCGATAACGAGTAAGATCTCGTAAATCACGAATATTTTCTGGTGGAACAAAATTGCTTTCAATAAGTCCGCATCTTAAAAGCTTGGCAAGCCATTCGGCATCTTTCACATCAGTTTTACGCCCTGGAACATTTTTGACATGTCTGGCATTGGCAAGAACAAGGTGAAAAGAATCTTCGAGTATATTCCATATTGGTTTCCAGTAGACTCCAGTACTTTCCATCACAACATCGGATACCTGAAGGGTAGCGAGCCAATCACTTAAAGCCAAGAGTCCCGTTGTTGTAGTTGAAAAAGTTTCAATAGAGGTTTTTGGCTTTTTATCTAATGGACCAAATAACACACAGGCTACTACTGTTTCTTGGTGTACATCTAAGCCAGCACACCGTTCAATCATTGCTTCCATAGGAGAATCACCTCAAAAAAAGATTAACAATACATATGACAGGAGATTTGTTACAAAAATTTTTGTATACGTACTAGTAGCACACTAAATGGTTCTTCAAACCTGTCACAACCAGTTTCTTATACAGGGTATCTTCCTTAAGATCCACCAAAAAAAGTTCAGCCTGGTTGTATTGTTATCATCCATTATCGTCAAGGGGTTAATGGGTTAGACTCTATTTTTGAGTTTGGATTTTCGTAGTAGATGGTGGCGGCGAGGTTGGCCGCCATAGAAGTTTCTTATGGAACAAAACGGGTTCAGCTTTTAAAAAAATAGGGCTCCTCAGTGAGATATGGGTAAGACACCACACTAACTCAAAACCCTATGAGGAACCCTAATATGAAGTTTAAAATGCAAGATAAACAAAATCAACTAAACGATGGAATTTCCATTGGAGTGGATATTGCCCAACAATTACATGTGCTAGAGCAGTGAATTCCCGTGGAATTGTAATCGTAGACCCATTTGCATTTGAAAATAATGAAGATGGATTTGTTGTTTTAATAAAATGGATGGAGGCAGCCATTGTGGGAGTGGAGCCTATAGTCATCACACACTAAGGTTATTGTATGTCTAACTCTTTGACAGTTTCGCCTTCAATTAACACTGGCTGATAATAGGTTTCGTTTGGTAAATCCTTCTTTCCTTGTAATTTCTTAATGACCCAATCAGCTGCATCATGTCCCATTTGTTCTTGTGGGTGTGTTAATGTCGTTAGTTTGATATTGGCATTTTTCGCAATATAGGAATTGTCCTGACCAATAATTGATAATTGTTCGGGAATAGAAATATCGAGTTGTCTGCAAACATTTACTACTTCCAAACCTACCTCGTCGTTATAACAAACAATGGCAGTCAACACGTCTCTATTTTCATTTAGGAACTCCTTCAAGTTCGTGTATAGGTCTAGCTTCGTTTCTGTAGTATACGAAAGCAATTGTTCTGGTTGAAAGCGTAATTTGGCTTCTCCAAGTGCTTTTATATACCCTTTCATTCGATACTTTCCTTGTAAGTCATCCATTTTAGCAATGAGTCCGATTTGGGTGTGTCCTTTCGAAATCAATTCTTTTGTTGCGAGGTAGCTTGACTGCACATCATCCAGGCAAAAGAAAGGAACCTCTAATTCTTCATAATAAGCGTTGATCATGATGAATGGAACCTCTTGTTCCTTAAATGATAGGTAGTAACCGATGTTGGGATTGTATAGATTGCTTTTTGTAGGTTCAATGATCATACCATCCACGCCAAATGACAACATCATTTCCAAGGCTTTTTTTTCTTGTTCGACATCATTATTTGTACTGGCTAACAGTAACGAATAATTATCTTCATTCAACCTTCTTTCAATTCCGCGGATAATAGAAGGGAAAATGTAATCAGAAATGTAGGTCGTGATTACACCAATCGTTTTATTTTTGGAATTGCCACCAGATTTTGATTGATATTGGTTACTAACATATGTGCCAGATCCTTTTTCACTTCTCAAGAATCCCTCGTTTGATAATTCTAAAATGGACTTTCGTACAGTGTGTCTGCTAACGTTGTACATTTCTTGCATGACGGATTCAGTAGGAATTTGTTCCCCTACTCTATATTCACCTGTAAGGATTTTATTTTTTAAATCATCAATGATTACCTGATACTTTGGTTTCATTAAACCTCACTTCTTCCATAGTTGTTTGCATTCTAATTTATGCGCTTAAAATATTTGTGCGGACATATTTTACCATAATTTTTGAATAAATTAAAACAAATCATCTTATTTTTTGTATAAAGTTATAAATTCACCCTATTTACCTTTAGGTTTCATGTAGTATAACTTCCCTTAATACAAATTCATGACTTTAAGGTGAGGATGGAGTATTTCGTCTGAAAGTTGTAAGTATAAATAATATAAAATGTTGACAAATGTACGTACAAAAAATATAATATGGTTGTTAATAAATTTAAGCGACTCCTTTTTTTGAAAGCGCTGACAGAAGGGGGATTAACGTGCAAACGAATATATTAAAAATTAAACAAGCGATTACCGGGGGAGAAACTTCACTTGGAATCGAATTTGGATCCACACGTATTAAAGCGGTGTTGATTGATAATCATCATGAAACTATCGCATCTGGAAGTTATGAGTGGGAAAATTTCTTGGAAGATGGAATTTGGACGTACAACTTAGTGGATATTATCACTGGTCTGCAAACAGCTTATAGTGAAATGAAGCAAGAAGTTGAACGGAATTATGGAATTACCATTCGGAAAATAGGTTCTATTGGATTTTCCGCAATGATGCACGGTTACATGGCTTTTGACAGTACAGGGGAGCTACTTGTTCCGTTTCGAACTTGGCGTAACTCAACAACAGGTGTTGCCGCAAAAGAACTAACTGATAAATTTCAATTTAATATCCCTGAACGATGGAGTATTGCTCACCTTTATCAAGCGATATTAAATGAAGAAAAACATTTGCCTCGCATTGATTGTATTACGACTTTGGCTGGATACATTCACTGGTTATTGACTGGAAATAAAGCAATTGGCATTGGAGATGCTTCAGGCATGTTCCCCATTGATGAATCAACGCAAGATTACAATGAATCAATGGTCAAGCAGTTTGACGAATTAATTGCGACAAAAGGTTATCCTTGGAAGCTAAAAGAGATTCTTCCTAAAGTCTACATTTCAGGTGAGCAGGCGGGTGAATTAACCGAAATTGGAGCGAAAATCCTCGATAGATCAAGAAATTTACAACCAGGCACTCCAATTTGTCCACCGGAAGGCGATGCTGGGACTGGAATGGTTGCTACGAATAGTGTGAGGAAACGTACCGGAAACATCTCAGTAGGAACTTCCGTTTTTGCGATGATTGTATTAGAGAAAGAACTTTCAAAAGTATATCCAGAAATTGATCTGGTAACTACACCAAATGGAAGTCCCGTTGGAATGGTTCACGCGAATAACTGTTCAAGTGATCTCAATGCTTGGCTGGGATTGTTCCGTGAATTTTCTGAGGCAATGGGACAAAAGGTTGATATAAATAAATTATTTGAAGTAATGTTGAATAAAGCTTTGGAAGCGGATCCAGATGGTGGCGGTTTGCTTAGCTACGGTTATTTCTCAGGTGAAAATATCACAGGATTGGAAAAAGGGCGACCATTATTTGTCCGCTCGCCTGAGAGTCAATTCAATTTAGCAAACTTCATGCGCACTCACCTTTTTACTGCTTTCGGTGCATTGAAAATCGGAATGGGTATTTTGACAAAAGAAGAAAATGTTGCAATTGATCGTATTTTGGCTCACGGTGGTTTATTTAAAACCCCTCTTGTTGGACAAAAAATCGTTGCGGCTGCAATGAATGCTCCAGTATCAGTTATGTCAACAGCAGGAGAAGGCGGCGCGTGGGGAATGGCGATTCTTGCATCTTACATGATGAATAAAGAACAAAAAGAAAGTTTAGAAGACTTCCTTGACAAAAAAGTATTCGAAGAGGCTGATGGTCAAGAAATTTATCCTGATCAAGTAGATGTTAAAGGATTTGAAGCATTTATTGAAAGATACAGGAAGGGTTTAGTGATTGAGCAGGCCGCTGTAGACAATTTGATGTTATGAGTGGAAAACTGGAGGGATTGACGTGTTAGAACAACTGAAAGAAGAGGTATATCAAGCAAATTTGGACTTGCCTAAATATGGACTCGTGAAATATACATGGGGAAATGCGAGTGCCATCGATCGTGAAAGCGGTTTATTTGTTATCAAGCCTAGTGGCGTTGATTACGAAACGATGAAAGCCAGCGATATGGTTGTTGTTGATTTAGATGGCAATGTTGTTGAAGGAGAGTTAAGGCCTTCATCAGATACAGCGACTCACGCTGTACTTTATAAATATTACCAAGAAATCGGCGGCATTGTGCATACTCATTCAACTTGGGCGACAATCTGGGCTCAAGCAGGCCTTGATGTTCCAGCGATGGGGACCACTCATGCAGACACATTTTATGGATCCATCCCATGTGCCCGCTACCTAACACAAGAGGAGATTGATCGTGGGTACGAAGTGGAGACTGGGAAGTTAATCATCGAAACATTTGAAGAGCGCGGGTTAAACATTTTAGCCGTTCCTGGTATCTTACTTCATGGTCATGGTCCCTTTACTTGGGGAAAAGATGCAAAATCCGCCGTAATGAATAGTGTGGTGTTGGATGAAGTTTCGAAAATGAATTTATTTACACGGGAATTAAATCATTTTGCAAAAGAATTACCACAAAATATTTTGGATAAACACTATTTACGAAAACATGGAAAATATGCTTATTACGGTCAAAAGTAAGATCAACTCTATCAAATTATCAACCTATTAGATAAAGAAAAGAGGCTTATTATGTTAACAACAGAAAAAAAGGAATTTTGGTTTGTCGTAGGATCACAACATCTATATGGGGAAGAAGCGTTAGCAGAGGTCAAGGCGAATGCACAAACGATAGCCGATGCATTAAATGAAAGCGGTATATTACCCTATCCACTTGTATTGCAAGATTTAGCTGTCAGTGCAGATAAAATCACAAGCATCATGAAAGAAGTCAACTATCGTGACGAAGTTGCCGGTGTCATCACTTGGATGCATACTTTCTCACCTGCAAAAATGTGGATTCGTGGAACAAAATTATTACAAAAACCATTGCTTCATTTAGCAACACAATTCAATGAAAGTATTCCTTGGGCAACGATTGATATGGACTTTATGAACCTGAACCAATCCGCTCATGGTGACCGCGAATATGGTTTTATCAATGCCCGATTGAAAAAACAAAATAAAGTTGTTGTAGGTTATTGGGAGCGTCCTGAAGTGCGGCAGCAAATTGCACAATGGATGGACGTAGCGGTTGCTTATAACGAAAGCTTCAACATTAAGGTCGCTCGCTTTGGTGACAACATGCGTAACGTTGGAGTAACCGAAGGGGATAAGGTTGAAGCGCAAATCCAATTTGGGTGGACAGTTGACTATTTTGGAATCGGAGACCTTGTTCAATATGTAAATGCGGTTACTGATGAAGAAATTGATGCTTTATTTGCAGTATACGAAGGCCATTATGAATTTGATTATGGTACCTACAGGAGGGAAAATTGGGAGAAAAGCGTAAAAATACAGGCAAGCTATGAAATTGCGATTAAACGTTTCCTTGATGATGGTGGTTACACGGCCTTTACAACGAACTTCGAAGATTTATATGGGATGAAACAACTTCCTGGTCTTGCCGTCCAACGTTTGATGGCACAAGGATATGGCTTTGCGGGTGAAGGAGATTGGAAGACGGCAGCACTTGATCGCTTACTGAAAGTGATGAGCCATAACCAATCAACTGGATTTATGGAAGATTACACATATGAATTAGCTGCAGGACAAGAATCAATCCTTCAATCACATATGCTCGAAGTCGACCCATCTTTAGCAAGTAACAAACCAAAAATTGTCGTATCTCCATTAGGTATAGGTGATCGTGAAGATCCAGCACGTTTAGTATTCAACGGCAAAGCAGGAGACGGTGTCGTTGTTTCCATGGCAGACTTTGGTACAAACTATAAACTTTTGATTAATGAAGTTTCTGCATTCGAGCCAACAGTTCCAGCACCAAACCTGCCAGTTGCCCGTGTACTTTGGGAAGTGAAGCCAAACTTCCAAGATGGAGTGAAAGCTTGGCTTGAGAATGGTGGCGGTCACCATACAGTTGTTTCATTGAATTTAACAACAGACCAAATCATAACCTATGCCAAACTTGTTGGCTTGGAATACGTAGTTATTAAGTAATGTCTCTCCCTTCAAGGAGGCTCCGCTTCCTTGGAGGGAAAAAATAGGTAATCCAGAAGTTGAAGAACGGAAATAGTGACCATTAGTATGATCCCTTTATTTTCGTAAGCGTTTTCGTGGTTTTTAGGGAAAAGATGAAAGCGTTTTAATAGACAATGACGACACGGAATTCATCCTAACAAATAACTTTTACGACGGAAACTGGGATGTATTTGTGGTTGAAAACACTATTATTATTTCTCAAAAAGCAATCAATATTTTAGTAGTGGGATTAAATATAATTTTAAAACCTTTAGGGGGAACTTAAATGGTTAATGAAAAGAAAATCTCAAGTGGATTCATTTATTTTTTTGGGGCTTTTGGAGGCATTCTCTTCGGTTATGATATCGGCGTTATGACGGGTGCTTTGCCTTTTCTGCAACATGATTGGAACCTTCAAAACAACCCAGGTGCCATTGGCTGGATTACCTCTTCGTTGATGTTTGGAGCTATTTTTGGAGGTGCCATGGCCGGACAACTTTCCGATCGTTTAGGACGGCGCAAAATGATTTTAATATCTTCTATCATTTTTGCTGTTGGATCCATTTTGGCAGGAATATCCCCTCATAACGGAATCCTTTTTATGATTGTTGCCAGGATTTTATTAGGCTTGGCTGTTGGAGCTGCTTCTGCGTTGGTCCCAGCCTATATGTCGGAAATGGCGCCTGCACGTTTACGTGGACGTCTGTCAGGAATTAACCAAACAATGATAGTCTCTGGAATGTTGCTTTCATACATTGTCGCTTATTTATTGAAAGACTTACCAGGGACAATGGCATGGCGGTTGATGCTTAGTTTGGCTGCCGTACCTGCTTTGATCTTATTTATTGGAGTGTCCAGGTTACCCGAATCACCACGTTTTTTAATTAAGAACAATAAAATGGATGAAGCTCGTAGGGTGTTGGGCTATATTCGCGCCGACAAGGAACAAATTGATTCTGAAATAACACAAATACAAGAAACTGTTAAAGAGGAAGAAAAGGTAAATCAAAAAGCATCATGGGGTACCCTTTTAAGTAATAAATACCGTTATTTAGTAATGGCTGGTGTGGGTGTTGCTGCGTTTCAACAGTTCCAGGGAGCAAACGCAATTTTTTATTACATTCCTATGATTGTGGAAAAAGCAACAGGGCATGAAGCCAGCTCAGTATTGATGTGGCCAATTATTCAAGGGGTTATTCTCGTACTAGGTTCATTAGTATTCCTAATGATTGCTGATAAATTTAATCGCCGTACTTTATTAACAATCGGCGGAACGATTATGGGGCTATCCTTTATTTTGCCGGCCATATTGAATGTATTAATTCCTAATGCAAATCCGATGATGATGGTTGTTTTCTTAAGTATCTATGTAGCTCTTTATTCATTCACTTGGGCTCCATTAACTTGGGTCATAGTTGGAGAAATTTTCCCGCTGGTAATTCGCGGGCGGGCGTCAGGAGTGGCTTCATCATTTAACTGGATTGGTTCTTTCTTGGTCGGCCTGCTATTTCCGATCATGACCGCTTCGATGTCTCAAGAAGCTGTTTTTTCAATCTTCGGTGCTATTTGTTTACTTGGTGTTTTATTTATCCGGACATGCGTTCCTGAAACTCGAGGTCATACTTTGGAGGAAATTGAAAAAATTGGGGAAATTAGGCAAGCTAAGGGGAAAAGTGCTTAAATTAGACCTATTAAGGTTTGGAGCGGAATTAAAAGAAGCTATACCAGAATAGAAGAGATTTTAAATCAGGAGGCAATAAGGGAAATACTTCATCAAGAATATGTTGATTTACTCATATGATTCCTTTTCTTAGGCCCGAGGTTGCTACTTCGGGCTTTACAATTATTAAAAATGTTAGCTGAACTTTTTATGCAATTTATGGTGTTTTAGCTTTTATTTATATGAAGGAATTTAATAGGGAAGGAGGCCGATAAAAATGAAAGTAGCACAAAGCTCGTTTGGAAATGATGTCTTGCTGTTTACGATAGAAAATGATCATGGATTAAGAATGGAAGTTACGAACTTTGGTGCAAGAATCGTCAATCTGTTCGTCCTAACGGAATCGGGTCGTAATAATATCGTATTGGGATTTGATTCGATTGAGGATTACAAAAAAGAAACGTATTATGGAGCAACAATAGGAAGAGTCGCTGGAAGAATAAAAAATGGCGAATTTTCAATTGGTGAATCACGTTACCAAACGTCTGTAAATCAATTAGGGAATACATTACACGGTGGCAGCCCTGGATTCGATGAAAAAACCTGGGGTTATGAAGTGAAGGAGACGGATGAAAGTGCTTCGATCATCTTTTCAACCGACTCACCTGATGGCGAGAATGGTTTTCCGGGGAATTTGAAAGTAAGTGTGACTTACACATTAGACAACTTAAATATTTGGTCAGTGAGCTATCAAGCAAAAAGTGATAAAGACACCGTTTTTAATCCGACCAATCACGTCTATTTTAACTTAACAGGGCATCCCAGTCATCCAATCGATGATCATTTCTTACAAATCTCTTCTCAAGAATTTGCACCAGTAAATGAAGATACCACGGTAACTGGGGAAAAGCGTAGTACAATTGGCACGCCTTATGATTTTCGAACCCCGAAGAAATTAAAATCAACCTTTGAAGCCATTGACGCAGAAGTTAAAAAAGTTCAAGGGATCGATCATCCATTCTTCCTTACGTGCCCAGGACTTCATCAAACTGCAGCCAAATTAATTAGTCCTGACCAGAAAATAACAGTCGAGGTATACACAGAAGAGCCTGCGGTTGTCATTTACACGGCAAACTTTGTGAAAGATGTGCCACTTATGCACGGAGAAAAATTAATTCAACACGGCGGAATAACGTTTGAAACCCAAGCTGCTCCAGGGGCGATTGAGTTTGAAGGTTTTGGGGATATTCTTCTTTTAGCAGGCCAAAATTATACTTCCCAAACAAAATACAAAATTGAGGTCAGTACCCACTCAGCTGAAGGTTCCAGTTAGTGTTAAAGAGTAGAATTGGCTGATTTCATTTTAATAATTTTACATAGATTCGGCTGCTAGTTGGGATCAACATCCGTGACTGTAAGAACGATCGAACATAGCTCGTGGCATGTAGCAGGCAGGATTCCCGCCGAATAAGAGTTAGCCATTCACTCGAACTGAGTTTTCAAGGATAGAGGATAACTTATATCTTTAAGCGTAAACAGTTAGATGGTGGGCTGTAAAACTAAGGTTAAAGATAAGCACCCATTTAAACAGCACATATTCTATACGTAGCACCCCCTGATACGATCCTTGTATCAAAGGAGGTGCTTTTCCTATGCCTTAACAAAAATTAACGATTGTCCCCAACAAATCATTCACTCGATTGTTTTGTACGAAACAAGGCAGAATTGTACAAGAATGGAATGGCATCACGAAAAATATTCAGGCAGTTATTGTCGTAAGCGATATGCCTTTATTAGACACCACCTAATTTAAGGTTGAGAGGATTAAATTGAATATACCAAATTAATGTCAGAACTTCGATGTATTTAATAAGCTCAAGGATTTGTAACTAGTGAAAATAATAAAATGTAAGGAGTCGCAAATATATCACAGTACGAGGAGGCTATCCAAACCGGATGGTTACTATTATAAAAAGCAAGAAATTTACTCTTTATTACTACCTTTCGAAAACATGAGCAATATTTTGGTTATTTTGTATTTTATACTCACTTTATGTATGCATTTGTAATAATAATGTAAAATTAGGTAAATGTGTGTGTCACTTAAAGGTGATAAAATGATAAAAAAGAGATTTAATCGGGGGAGAAAATGAAAAAAATCATAGCATCTTTTGTTGTTTCTGGATTGTTACTATCAAATCCGTTGGTTGGTAATGCTGCATTGGGCGATCGTACATTAAAAAGTGGAATGACTCATACAGAAGTAAAACAATTACAAGAGGTTCTAAAGAAAAAACAATATTTTAAGAGTAATAATACAACTAAATATTTTGGGACCGTTACTAAAAGTGCAGTCGTAAAGTTCCAAAAAAGTAAAGGTTTAAAAGCTGATGGTATTGTCGGTCCGAATACATATAAAGCTTTGGGAGTAAAAAAGAAGACCTCCAACGTAGCTAGTGTAAATAAAACAAGCAATAAATCTGCTGCGATAGTGAAGGAAGCAAAGAAACATTTGAATGTACGGTATGTATGGGGTGGAACTACACCAAAAGGTTTTGATTGCAGCGGATTCCTAAAATACGCTTTTGATAAAGGCGCAAATGTCACATTACCAAGAACGGTATCGGAAATTTATAAAAAGGGGACAAAGGTGTCCAAACCACAAGTAGGAGATGTGGTCTTTTATGAAACCTATAAACCTGGTGCCTCACATGCTGGTATTTATATAGGCGGCAATCAATTCATACACAGCTCCTCATCAAACGGTGTAAGTATTTCCTCCATGGATAATAGTTATTGGAAGAAAAGATATGTAGGAGCAAAAAGAATGTAATAGAGAAAGTTGCCAGTTCTTTTTTGAAGAGACTGGCAACTTTCTAGTTCTAACAATAGGTTAGGATACTAAGAAGTCCTATAGATGGTAGAATCGGTATTGATACATAAAATTTTTTTAAAATACAATTTTAGCTTTTATTGCTCCCGGAAACACTTGGGTATAATGGATACTCTATATACCACATATAATTTCTTTAATTCTCACATAAGACAGTCGAGGAAGTTTATAAAAAACCATGAAAAGTTTTCCCAGGAGGTACAGAGGGTAGCCTCACAGGACTTAGCTAAAGTTGGCCTCATTATCGTAGCGTTCACCATTAAAGGTGTTTGGGATTTTTATATACCTTATGTACACGATATATTAATTGTGTACATAAGGTATTTTATCTTTTAAGAGTAAGAATGAATAGGTGTACAAGTTTAAGAGGTGTTTACTTTACAAGAAATATCTAATGCAGCCAATTATGTTCGATAAAGGTGTTATCGTATGATTTATCATAGAATCTATCATCGGCTACAACGACGCCATTCCCACCGTTGCACAAGCGCCATTTGGCGGCATGAAAGAAGGCGGCCATCAAGGCCTTGAAGAATATTTAGAAGGAAAAATATATATCGATGGATTTTTAAAATAGGGCAAGATAGGCTTAAGGTGAAGTCAAATCCTTAAGCCTTTCCTTATTTACCTCATAAAAAGTCTTAATTCAACACACGCTCCCCATTGATTAACAAACCTCAGTTACAGAACCTATGGCCAGGAGGAAATATCAATCTACTATCTCTACATTTCTAGAGTATTTAAAGACAAGGCATGTTCTTTCAATTTTATTTCATCAAACAAATCCCTAAATATTTTAAAATTCATGAGATAATCATATACTGAAATAGAAAATGTAAAACTTTATTTAAATAATATAAAGAGCCTAACTTTCTCTTTAAGGAGAAAGTTAGGCTTTTTTCATTTTATGTTTGGATTCGTCCTTGGCCCCAAACCCTCATTAGAAAGCAAAGCAAGTACAACCGATACCCCACTTAGTTCCATCATTTCCTATTACGGTATGAGTGTGTTGATGGAGAGGGTTACTGCAACTATGTTTGTGATCATGGGCATCGTGAGAAAGTATACTGTCGGCTAGGTTAGCACCACCATAACCATAAACTCCCGTCGGTGACCAATCAGGTGATGCTGGCGGCAATTCAGGTGATAAATATTTAAATTCATCATTTCCATAAACAACCTGCCCACCCATAATGGTGAGAATTGATTCAAGGTCTTTGATTTCTTCTTCTGGCACAGTAAAGTAGTCAGCAAACAATACAGCAATATCAGCAAACTGACCTACTGCAAGGGTACCCTTTTTATCTTCATCACCGGAGAACCACGCACTTCCTTTGGAATATAGTTCCAGAGCTACTTTTCTGTCAAGTTTATTCTTTTCATCGTATATCGAAAGACCACCAATGGTTTTTCCTGCAACCATCCAGTAAAGAGCAACCCAAGGGTTATAGCTAGAAACCCTCGTTGCATCACTACCGGCGCCAACAGGTATACCCAGGTCTAGCATACGATAAATCGGAGGAGTATGCTTTGCGGCTTCCTTTCCGTATAAATCAACAAAGTATTCACCTTGGAAAGCCATGCGGTCTTGGATGGCAATACCGCCATTTAAAGCCTTAACACGTTCCATACTACGATCTGAGATTGTTTCTGCATGGTCAAACCACCAGCGTAGACCATTAAATGGAATTTCTCTGTTGACTTCCTCAAAAACATTTAAGAAACGTGTTATTGACTCGTCATAAGTTGCATGTAAACGGAATGGCCAACGGTTTTCCACCAATAGAGAAATTACTTTCTTTAAGTCAGCTTCCATCACAGTAGCTAGGTCGGGCCGGGGCATTTGAAATTTTTCAAAATCGGCTGCCGAGAATACTAACATTTCTCCGGCACCATTCATTTTATACTTATCATTTCCTTGACCAGGAGAAACAATTTTTGCCCATGATGCAAAGTCTTCATATTCATGATCTGGATTTTGCGTAAATAGATTATAAGCAATACGCAAAGTTAATTGATCCTTCTCGGCTAAATGTTCAACAACTTTGTAATCATCAGGATAATTTTGGAATCCGCCACCTGCGTCAATGGCACTTGTGATACCTAGTCTATTTAATTCGCGCATAAAATGGCGAGTTGAGTTAATCTGGTCGTCAATATTAAGTACTGGAGCTCTGCCTAAACTTGAATATAGAATAGAAGCGTTAGGATTGGCAATTAAAAGACCCGTTGGATTACCTCGTTTATCCCGCTGAATTAAACATCCCGGAGGGTCTGGGGTATCTTTTGTGTATCCCAGTGCACGCAGCCCTGCTCGATTTACAAGTGCTCTATCATAAAGATGTAGCACAAAGACAGGCGTGTCTTCAGAAACAGCATTAATCTCTTCCAAAGTTGGCATCCGTCTTTCTTTAAACTGAAATTCAGACCAACCTCCAACTACTCTTACCCACTGAGGAGCAGGTGTACGCCTTGCCTGCTCTCTAAGCATTTCCAGAGCAATAGCAAGTGATGGCACACCTTCCCAGCGCAATTCCATATTATAATGAAGACCGCCACGAATAACGTGTATATGAGAGTCATTCAAGCCCGGAATAGCTCTCTTTCTTTTAAGGTCTATTTTTTTGGTTTTTTCTGTGGCACTATCAAGAAGCTCATCTCCACCTACTGCAGTGATTAAACCATCAGTTATGGCGATAGCCGATACCTCAGGTTGAGATGGGGCAAGGGTAGTGATTTTTCCGTTATATAAGATCATATCCGGTAAATTCATGTTCACACCTCGTTTACTTCCTATTATTCTGTAACCATGGATGAAATATTTTACCGAGAACGGGCATTAATACCCATGATAGCAAAGACACTATACATACCGAAACAAAAAAAGTTGACATAATATGATTCATATTTTTTATAACAGGTCCTACCACTATAGGAACCAACATGCTAAGAGGCCATACACCAAGAACGGTAACAATGGACATTTTCCATTTTGGCGGCGGAACTGGCGTTTTCGGAGTAACAAACCAATATGCCAAACTGCTTTCAGTTTTGTAAGTTGGATTAGTAGCTTGAAATGGTTCTGCCTTTTTTAACAAATCTCGACGAATATCTGATTCTTGCCAAGCACGAAGATGATCATACGTATTAAAGCGAAAAACAACAGTATACTCTCTGGATCTGTTATTGGGGACTATTAGATTTACGCCTAAATGCCCTGGAAATTTAGTGGCGGCAGCTTCAATTTCATGTCTCCACATTTCAAACTGTTTTTCTCTACCTTCTTGAATTTCCCATGTAACAATCGTTGTAACTGGACCACCGGCATCCATAGAGTTCCCTGTTTGAGTTTCTCCGACAGTTACTTTTTCTTGATTCATATTTTCCTGCTTGGAGGCGCGCCATGTACCATAGTATATGCGTATTCCACGCCTTGACCATAAGCGCCAGTGTGTTCTTTTACAATTTCCATAACAGCATCATAAGTGTCTTTGCGTGCCCAGTCACGTTGGTATTCAAGTAAAACTTGAATTGCTGTCACTGGAATTGCTCCAGCTTGTTCTACACGACGCATAGCAGCGTTATGTGCTGTCAAACTTGTGCCACCTGAAGCATCATCAACTGCATAAACTTCATAGCCAGCTTTAATTGCTTCAAGCACAGGGAATGCAAGACAAACTTCAGTCCAAAGTGCTGCAAATATCAATTTCTTTCTACCTGTTGCTTTAACTGCCTCAACAAATTTTGAATCTTCCCAAGAGTTCATTGAACTACGTTCTATAATTTCATGGTTTGGGAATATGTCAAGGATTTGTGGCCAAAAATAACCAGAAAAGCTTTGTGTTTCAACTGTAGTAAGAATAGTGGGTACATTAAAAGCTTTTGCTGATTTAGAAAGTAGCATAACGTTATTCATTAATGTTTGTCTGTCAATGCTTGCAACTCCAAAAGTCATTTGAGGCTGAAAATCGATCAAAATTAATGCACTGTTCTCCGGAGTTAACAATTCTAAATTACTCATAATAAAACACTCCTTTTTTAAAATTGTTTCATCTAAAAGGCAATTATTAGTTTCAGCTGTAATCGAAAAAATAAAAGCCTTGCTATACTTCTAATTTAAAAAGGAGCGCTGATTAAATCAGCGCTAAATTTATACGATCCACTTTTAAAAAAAGTGATTGATTTATAGCTAGTTCTTAGGAATAAATTTATGCATTTTGTTTACTAAGATCTCGCTGAGCTCCCATATAGCTTCCAATTACATTTTGATAACCTGGAAGATTACTAGCAAGCAAATTGCCAAAACCTTCGACATCGTTGCGCCAATCGCGTTGTAGTTCGCAAGCTACGCTAAACCAGTTCATTAGTTGCACGCCACTATGTGCCATACGCGTATTGGCAGCTTCTGCAACTTGTTTACTGAAAGTTCCTGAAGCATCAGTAACAGCAAAAACTTCATACCCAGCTTTTATTGCGGAAAGTGCAGGGAAGGCAACGCATACATCCGTAACTACGCCCGCGATAATAAGTTGTTTTTTTCCAGTTTTTTCGATTGCTTTTACAAAATCGTCATTATCCCATGCGTTAATTTGTCCAGGACGAGCTATTTTTGGAGCGTTAGGAAAAAGATCAACCAATTCCTGCATAAGTGGTCCATTAGGTCCGTTTTCAAAGCTTGTTGTTAAAATAACTGGTAAATCAAAAAACTTAGCAGTATGAGCAAGAGCCAAAACATTGTTCTTAAATTCATCAACACCATAGTCACGAACAAGTCCAGCCATAAGGCCAGTTTGATGATCCACTAAAAGAACGACAGCTTCATCTTTATTAATACGAGAATAGAGATCAGACATTATGTATTCCTCCTAAATTAAAGTAATGAAGAAAGTTTAAACATTGGATTATTTACCATAAATTTCTTCAATTTCCGCAATCACTTTATAACTAAACTTATATTTATGCCAATAATTTTCTTGGAAATCAGAAAAAACGTCAGATTTATTTTTAAAAATGCTTACTTTACTTCTTTATCTAAAACAAGAGTTTTATCTATCCAAATTATAAATTGTTGTAAATAACGCTGAAGATAACGTTTTGTTTGTTCGTCAGTAAGCACTTTCTGATCGGAATCAATCTTTTCATGTACTTGAGAAATCAGTACTTTTTGAAATGGAAGAACATGAACTTGCATAGTTTCTAGTATTTCTCTGATTTGCATCTGAGCATAAACAGTACCTAACCCCCCAGGAGTTGCTCCGATTAGGCCAACCGGTTTTCTGCTAAGAACTGCGGATTCCCGGGGTCTTGATGCCCAGTCCAATGCATTCTTTAATACGCCTGGAATTCCAGAATTGTACTCTGGACTTACAATAATGATACCGTCAACGTCTTGGATAGCAGATTTAAATGATGTCACTGTTTCTGGAACACTTATTTCTAAGTCTTCATTAAACAAAGGTAGATTATTTATCTCGATCCAACGAAATTGATGGGAATCATCCATCTCTGTTAATGATTGAGCAATGATTCGATTATAAGAGTCTTTTCGTAAACTACCACAAATAAGGCCTATAGTTTTTGTCATATATTTCCTCCTTTGTTAAAATCACCTCATCATACCATGATATACCAACGTAAAAAAAGTGGCTTTATGCCTAATGATCAAACTGTTTAATTTAATGAGGTGTTTAGTACAAATAATCTAGGATGTAAGGGTTTCTCATTAGTTTTCTTATTATTGGTTTGTGTTTGCAAGCTATGGCAAATAGACTATGTCTATATTATTCCCTCTTCGAATAACCATATATTTCCAACGTACTATTAACTATAAAAAAATTGGAGGGAGTGCAGAAATGGAAAAAAAGAAAGTTGCGTTGTTAGAACTATTTTATGATTTGTTGTTTGTGGCGGCGGTTGCGGTGGCAACTCATGTTTTACTTCATGTTGAAGATGGTCATATCCATATAGAGTATTTAGTGAAATTCGTCTTAATTTTCATTCCGATCTGGTGGGCTAGGGAGAGGCAAACCATCTTTTTAACCGTTTCGGAAAAGATTTATTTTATTAACGAATCTTTTTGATCCTGCAAATGTTTTTGTCCTAATAATGACATCAAGCTTGTCAGCTGATTTTGATCCATATTATCTTTCTAATAGGTTATATTCGGTTAAGGGCCGTGACTGCGATCCAATATCTTATTGTCCAGCGGATAGGAGCAGGAGTTCGTAAGAAAGGAGCACTCTTTCTAGGAAGATATTTTTGGATTGGAATCGTTATTTCATTATTATCCGTCTTTTTTGATTCTTGGATTCGGTATGCTGTGTTGTATTTTCGGAATTCTTATCGATATTATCCCACTGCTTGGAAGAAAGTGTTTAGAAAAGGTTCCGACTAATACAGCCCACTTGTTTTTCATCAATACAGGTTTGAACAACACCGTTTGAAAATTTATCATTTTTGCTTGTTTTTAGGGATTTTACCAGTCTTTTTTGTTATTAATTTGGTTGTAGTAGTACCAAATATTGTGATAATAGGACAATTAACCCTGTTTTTCATCATCTATGCTAAATTAACAACTACATAAATAAAAGCATCAATTAAACCAGTATCAATCTATAGTGCTGGTTTATTTGTATATATTGGTATTACTTCCATTTGATATTGAATCAGTTTATCCATAAGTTGATTGAAATAAAAATGGGTATTGTGAATAATTTCCATGCTTCTTTTTTTAATAAAATTAAAGATCCAATATTTATAGACAATAAAAAAATTTGGACAAAGGAAAAAACACCCATAAAGTCGCATATACAATTATCAACAAATTGGCGATGCTTTTTTAAGGTTAGTGTCTAACCAGAAATAAAAAGAGGAGTGAAAATAAAATGAGTAAAAAAACGATGGGTATTCACCACATTACTGCAATAGTTGGTCATCCTCAAGAGAATGTTGATTTCTATGCAGGTGTATTAGGTTTACGTTTAGTGAAAAAAACTGTCAATTTTGATGACCCAGGTACCTACCATCTTTATTTTGGTAATGAGGGTGGAAAACCAGGAACAATCATGACATTTTTCCCATGGGCAGGAGCTAGTCAAGGGAAAATTGGTGATGGTCAAGTAGGCGTTACATCATATGTTGTTCCAAAAGGAGCTATGAAGTTCTGGAAAAAAAGACTGGAATCCTTCAATATTCCTTTTACTGTAAGAGAGCGCTTTAGCGAGGAATACTTGGAATTTGATGACCCACATGGGCTACACTTGGAAATTGTTGAAAGGGAAGAAGGGGAAGTAAATGCATGGACCTTTGGCGGGGTAACACCTGGGGTAGCTATTAAAGGCTTTGGAGGTGCTACTTTATTATCGACCCATCCTGACAAAACGGCTGTATTGCTAGAAAACATATTGGGACTAGAATTAATCGGCAAGGATGGCGACTTTGCACGTTACCGTTCTTCAGCAGAAATTGGCAATATCATTGACTTAAAATTAACGGCAATAGGACGCGGGACAATGGGTGCTGGCACCGTACACCACATTGCATGGCGGGCAAAGGATGATCAAGACCAATTGGAATGGCAAAAATATGTTGAGGAAAACGGATATGGGGTAACTCCTGTAAGAGATCGAAACTATTTTAATGCGATTTACTTTAAAGAACACGGGGAAATTCTCTTTGAGATTGCAACAGATCCTCCAGGATTTGCTCACGATGAACCTGAAGCGACGATGGGAGAAAAATTAATGTTGCCAGAGCAGTATGAACAGTCTAGAGGGCAGATTAAACAAAGTTTATTACCATTTGAGGTAAGAGAATTAGGGTTGTGAGCTGGTTAGCTGGTACAAATTAAGCAAAGTTAGGTGAGATTTTTTCCATAGAGAGACCTAATTAATTTCTTGATCAAAGTAATGAAAAGAATGGGAATGGTGAGGTTGCAAAAAACTACAGGGATCCATCATATAACAGCAATGGTGAACGATGCCCAAAGAAGTATTGATTTTTATGCTGGCATACTGGGGTTAAGACTTATAAAAAAGACGATAAACTTTGATCGTCCAGAAGTCTATCATCTTTATTTTGGAAATGAAACTGGTCAACCTGGATCTGTTATAACTTTTTTTCCGTGGTCAAAGCAGTTAAAAGGTCGAATTGGAACAGGACAGGTTGGAGTAACCAGTTTTATAATCCCGAATCATTCGATTAAATTTTGGGAAAATCGTTTGGGGAAATTTAGAATCAGGTTTATTCAATCAGTACGTTTTGGAGAAAAATATTTACAATTTCAAGATCCAGATGGTCTCGAAATTGAATTAGTGGAACGAAATGAAGGGCCAAAAAATACTTGGAGTTTTGGGGAAGTCGATTCAGAGGTTGCAATTAAAGGGTTTGGTGGAGCTATATTAATTTCAACTCAGCCTAATAAAACTGCAAATGTGCTTGAAAACGTATTAGGGCTCGAATGTCTTGGGCAAGAAGCGAGCTTCCTTAGGTTTAAATCGGATGGTCGGTTTGGAAATACAATTGATATTAAGCTAACTCCTTCGGTTCGCGGGTTAAAAGGGGCTGGAACTGTTCACCATATCGCATGGAGGGCAAAGGATGACCAAGATCTATTGAGATGGAGAACACTTCTTCAAGATAAGGAGTATTATCCGACTGAGATTCGTGATCGAAACTACTTCAAAGCTGTGTATTTCCATGAACAAGGCGGTATCCTTTTTGAAATAGCGACAGATCCGCCAGGCTTTTCCGTTGATGAAGCTGTCGCTGAGCTTGGAAGTAAACTGATGTTGCCATCCTGGCTGGAGCCAAACCGAGAAGAATTAGAAGAAGCCTTACCTAATGTGGAAGTTCGCGTTCTGGAGGGAGATCAATCATGAAACATATATTTAATAAGGGTAAAGATTCAACGAAACCAACGTTATTATTACTACATGGTACTGCGGAAATGAATTAGATTTATTACCTATAGCGGGAAGAATTGATGACGAGGCTTCAGTGCTAAGTGTCCGCTGAAATGTATTGGAAAATGGAATGCCTCGATTCTTTCGGAGATTAGCTGAAGGTGTATTCGATGAGGAAGATCTGATTTTCCGTACAAAAGAATTATATGAGTTTCTTGATGATTCTGCTGCAAAGTATAATTTTGATCGAGAAAACATGATTGCCATTGGATACTTAAATGGAGCTAATATAGCTGCTAGTTTATTATTTCACTTTCAAAATGCATTAAAGGGAGCCAGTCTCCATCACCCGATGGTACCGAGAAAAGGAGTTGTTCTTCCTGATTTGTCAGGAAAATCAGTATTTATTGTTTCTGGTAAAAATGATCCTATATGTTCGCCGATGGAATCTACTGAACTTCAATCCTTATTTGAAAAGGCTAATGCAAAAGTTGAAATTCATTGGGAAAATAGGGGGCATCAATTGACTGTTGATGAAGTTGAAGCTGCGGCTCACTGGTATCGTAGAGTCTTTTAAACTTTAGAAATACAAATTAATTTTTTTGTAAATAACTTAAAATTCGCAGAGTGAAATCGGATAAATAAGCCTTGATGTTTTAGGAAGGGCTGTGATTCCTACCCCAATTGCAGTTGCTTAGAAATCTTTAATTCGATTTTTCAGTTTAGTTTTTTCAATATTTTTTAATAATTTACACACCTTGGTTTAAATAAATTGAATCTAATAATATTAGTTGATTTGATATTTTTTGAATAATTTTACAATTTCGATAGTAGGGAATATAATAATCCTATAAACATTTTGCAAAAAATATGTTAAATGTTTTGGAGTGAAGAGTTTTTTTTAGAGAAGCAAGAATATAGGTTTAATTCATGGGAGGAAATTTATATGGCAAAATTTACTGTAGGTAATGAAAATCATGCTCCAATTGAACTTTATTATGAGGACCAGGGTTCAGGGAAACCTGTTGTCTTAATACATGGTTGGCCTTTAAGTGGACGCTCTTGGGAATATCAGGTGCCAGCTCTTATTGAAGCGGGTTACAGAGTCATAACATATGATCGTCGAGGATTCGGAAAGTCATCCCAGCCATGGGAAGGATATGAATATGAAACATTTGCTTCCGATTTACATAAACTGTTAGAACATTTAGATCTTCAAAATGTCACACTTGTTGGTTTTTCTATGGGTGGAGGTGAGGTAGCTCGATACATTAGTACGTATGGAACAGATCGTATTGAAAAGGCTGTTTTTGCTGGAGCAGTTCCTCCTTATTTATACAAATCAGAGGATAATCCTGAAGGAGCATTAGATGATGCAACAATTGAAGAATTCAAAAGTGGCGTGATAAATGACCGCCTTGCATTTCTTGACAAATTTACGAAGGGATTTTTCGCGGCGGGTAATCAAACAGATTTAGTTAGTGAGCCATTCCGTTTATATAATTGGGATATCGCAGCCAGTGCCTCACCTAAGGGTACGCTCGATTGTATAACGGCCTTTAGTAAGACAGATTTTAGAAAGGACTTGGAAAAGTTCAATATACCTACTCTTATTATTCACGGTGACTCTGATGCAACTGTACCTTTTGAGTTAAGTGGAAAACGTACATATGATTCCATTCCTGGTAGTAAGCTCGCTCTAATAAAGGGTGGTCCGCATGGATTAAACGCAACTCATCCAAAAGAATTTAATGAAGCGTTACTAACATTTTTAAAAGATTAATAAAGTAATGACGATCCTATTTCAAATGAGAAGGAGGAGCAGTCTTTCTTTTTATAAGGTTGTAGGAAAACTCTTAATATGAGGCAGAAGTAGAGTGTTGCTAACTTTTAGTATAAATCACTCGTAGCCATTATTATTACACTGATATCAGGGATTGATTGGATAATTCTACACTTTTCAATACCCTTTTTGTTAACTGCAATTGCATTTTTGGGGTTTTGCTAATAAAAAAGTTAGCTGTGATATATACAGTATTATAGCTATAAGCAGATCTAGGGCACCCCGAGATGTACTTGACCTTAATTGTTATAAATGTATTTCTAAAGGAAAAAGGCAGTCTAATACCTTCCTAGTTAATAGAAGAAACTCGTCAAAAAAGGAGCCTTTGCCCAAAGTGGTAAAGGTTTATTTCTGTATTTATTTCCTATTTCCATCCTTGCATCGAGACCGTGCTTTAACTGAAAGAGTGAATGACTTTTTCTTCTTTCAGTCTCTCTATCAACTGTTTATCAATTCTATCTCTACTTTGAATTATTCGATTTGTTTTAAAGTTATATTTATGTGAATGTTTATTTAATTATTTTATTTAAACTAACAGCTACTCCTATAAGTGTTAATAGAATCTTCGATATTCAAATGCATACTTGTAGGAAATTTATACTTTGTATAAAACCCTACAGCCGTTCCCCATACTAATATAGTCCAGACATATCCTTTTCATAATTCATCATATTTTGACGAATATCTTCTAAAGTTAATGTAAATGGAAGATAAATTTTGCCTTAATATAGTTACTTAGTTAATTAATTTATTCTCGTAACTATAACCAATGAAGGGGAAACAGTATTGGATTGTTTTATGGGTTCAGGATGAACAGGGCAGGCTACTATAAATCTAAATCGGAACTTTATTGGTTTCGAATTAGACAATGATTACTTTATTGAAGCTTCGAATGCTTTACATAAAGTTACGACAAGTTACATGATGTTGTTGCTGTTTGAAACCTTCTGAAGCCATCGAATTACCACCTCTTGTGACAATTACGAAGACGGACTGCGGGAATGCAGCCAGTCAAACTTGTATTAACAGGGGTGGGATTTTCTGTGGTCCTCTCAGGTCTGATGCTTGTCCTTATTTCATCTGCTGATTGACAAAAGGTGGATTTTATTACAAATTGGCTGTCAGGGAACATATGGGGTGCAGACCTGCTATTCTCATCCCCTTTACACTGTACAAAGCGACTCGGCTGAATCTTTTTGGGTTGAGTGTACCTATGCCAATAGGCTTAGGTGTATCAGTTGAAAAAAAGGGCGATCCTGTTGCTGACATCGGTTTCGCTTGCAGCAGCAGCAGCTGTCTTTGTCACAGGAGGCAGCGCCTTTGTCGGGCTCAGGGTCCGTACTTTGCAAAAGCTCTGGTCGGACCTCGAAATCAGCTCTTCCTGCCGTTAGCGATTCTGATCAGCGCCTGGATGCTTGTGGCAGATACTATCGGAAGAAACATACTTGAACCCAAAGACATACCTGCGGGGATTATGATCGCTTTAATAGGGGCTCCTTATTTAATGTTTTTGTTAATGAAGAGTAGGAGAAAAAGCATAATTTTTGTAAAAGCTGAAGATGTCTTCAGCTTTTTTTGTGTTTGCCTTATCATCTTCAAATCTCTGGCGCAGCGCAAATTGGAACATAATATAAGCCCGAACTGCGAAATATAACGATACATGCACTTACACGAATCCTACTTAAGCATGATTGACTTGGTTTTTTGATTTGATATAGTTTTAGGATGCTAAAGTGAGAAGATAAGATCAGACTAAAAAATAGCCTTCTGCGAAAGGGGGTGCCTCCTTTGAAAAGCATACAAAGCCGTTTATTGATCATGCTGCTGATTTTCATCGTTCTGCCCTATTTCCTGTCCGTTTTTTTCATCTACACTTACACAAAAAACAGTGTGGAGCAGTATGAACTTGAAAACAGCCGGGAGCAGCTTCAGAAGAATGCGGATGAACTGGAGCAGTATTTTGACGACATGATTGATTTTCCATATATTCTGTACCGCAACCCTGATCTGTTTCGGATTTTTAAAAACGGCTTCGAAGACTCCATATATTTCAACCCTATGACCATGGAAAAGAGTCTCGAAACCTTTTATCTAATGAGAAACGAATTCCGGCAAATCCGTTTCTATATTGCTAAAAACAATGAGTCATTTACTGTCTATAATGCAATGATCAGCACACACAGGTATCAGCCGGATTTTCTGAACCGGGACCCGATCAAACAGCTGTATACATCTGACTCACAATATTTGATTGAGCCGCCCCACCCTCTTGAGAATTACAATAATGCAGCCATTGTTCCAAAATCGGACAAAACGATGGTGATGACTTTTCACCACAAAATTATAGACGTTCTTTCTAAAAAGTTTCTTGGGATGATTACAATCGATATTGATTTGGGCGAATACGCCCGCATTTGCAATAACCTTGTCCAGGGAGACGCATCTTCAGTTTTGCTTATTGATTCAAAAGATCGTGTCATGTATGCAAATGATCGTGCCCTGATTGGAAAACCTCTTCCTGCCGAAGAAAAGCAACGTCTTGACGGGAATAGGAGCCGGCATGATGACGATATTCTCTTATCAAAAGAGTTATCAGGGTCACTGAACGGCTGGAAATTGATTAAGGTCATGTCGAGTCAGGCTTTATATGAAGATGTCAGGAAAACTGCCTATACCAATATCCTTGTCGGCATCGGCGTAGGAATACTGGGTTTGCTGATGATAGGCATTATCTCAAATAGGATTACCCGTCCCATTACGAGGCTGAGCAGCAAAGTCCGCTCCATTGAAGGCGGAAATATGAATGTCCCTTTTGATGATACCAGAAGCGATGAAATTGGCCATTTGGAGTCCCACATGAAGGACATGATGAACCGGATCAATTCCCACATTGACCGTGAATATAAGCTTGAAATTGAAAACAGGAAGAACCAGTTCAGGGCGTTAAAATCACAGGTTAATCCTCATTTTTTGTTTAACGCTTTACAATCCATCGGCGCTGTTGCCCTCAGGTCGAATGCACCAAAGGTCTATCAATTGCTGACTTCGCTGTCCAAAATGATGCGCTACTCAATGCAGGCAGATCAATGGGTACGGGTTCGGGATGAAGTTGAGTATACAAAAGCGTACCTCTCCCTTCAAACAGAGCGTTTTGGTGAAAATGTAAGTTATTCGGTCAATATCGATGAGTCCATTTTGGACATGACTATTCCAAGTATGATTCTGCAGCCCCTGGCAGAGAATTTCTTTAAACACACGTATGAGGAAGGGTACAGCAACGCTCATTTGTCCATTAACGGGGAAAAACAAGGAAACGATCTGTGCTTTACTGTTGAGAATGATGGTCCGGGTCTGACGGAAGAAGAGCTTCAGACACTACGGGAACATATCTATACACCCCCTTACGAAGGGACTTATTCGCATGAACATATAGGCCTGAAGAATATTCGTGACAGGCTGCTTCTAGGGTATGGACCAAGTGCAGAAATGAAAGTAGATTCGAATGACGGGCTGGGGTTTTCCGTCAGCATGAGGATCCCGATAAAGAGCCCCTTGGGAATGATAAAGACTTACTTCAGGAAAGGAGATGAACACGGTGAAAGCACTGATTGTCGATGATGAATTCAATGTGCGGGACGTCATACGCCATTTAGGCCAGTGGGAAACTCACGGCATCACCAAGCTATTGGAAGCCAAAAATGGCCATGAGGCAAAATCACTGATTGAAAAAGAACGCCCGGAGATTATCTTTACAGACGTGAAAATGCCCGGTATGGGCGGAATCGAACTGATTGAGTGGCTGGATTCCATTTCCTATCCTGGGAAAGTTATTTTCATTACTGGTTATAACGATTATTCCTATATGCGCAAAGCCATTCAGCACAGCAGCTTTGATTACCTGCTGAAGCCGATTGAGTATGAGGCGTTCAATCATACACTGGAAAAATCGGTACAAGCCTGGAAGGATGACTTTGAACATGCTGAAGTGCTGGAAGATGTGAAAAAACTGCGGAGAAACCAGTTAGCCACTGCGATATGTCTGGGGGACCGTTCGGATTCAAGCAGCCTGGCCGAGTTTCTTCCTGAATCGGAGGGCTATATGCTGACGCTGCTCTCCTTTTACCAGATGCACAATCCGGATCTCTATATCCAAAAGCTTTCAGATGAGCTTACGGACCGCAAATTAGGAAATGCGTTTTCCCTGCAGACGGATCTTAACCTCTGCCTTGTTATCACCATTCGCGATCAATGGCTCTCCGTTGAGGAATGGATCAGCCAGGAGTTCGATATCCCGGTAAGGCTTGTAACTGAAGAGCAGGTCGAAACTTTATCGGATATCAGGACCTCGTTTCAGGCTCTGCAGAAAAAGCTCGAGGAACAAAACTTCCGATCCATCCACCGTCTGGATGAAATAGATGCCGCTCGCCGCATGGAAGACATGGTTTCCTATGTTGACATGTATTATATGGAGGATTTGAGTCTGGAAAAGCTGTCGAATGTTTTCTTTTTAAGCCGCGAGCATATCTCAAGAAAGTATAAGCAAGAAACCGGAATGACCCTGTCCAAATACATCACGGAGCTTAGAATCAGCCAAGCAAAGTCGTGGCTGAAACAAAAAGACAAAAGCATTTATTCCATCTCTACCATGCTTGGCTATCAAGATGAAATCTACTTTTCAAAGCTATTTAAAAAGGTCGTCGGCATGACGCCTTTTGAGTTCAGGAACAAGAACGATCAACATGAATCTAAAGGGGTGACATGATGAAAAACAGGTTTTTATCTCTTTTGTTAATCGGAGCCGTCAGCCTGCCTCTTTCTGCATGTCAGGATGAAGCCCCACCAGAAAAAACAGAAAAGACAGAGCGGAAAATCACGCTGGATTTAAGGAATCCGAAAGTGGAAATCTCCACTCAATTTGAAGAAATGACGCGTGCTTATGAACGGGAAAATCCTCACGTCAATATCAGGGTACATACTGTTGGAGGGGCAATGGATGACCTCGCCAACCTAAAAGCCGAAATGGCGACCGGCACTGGTCCGGATATCTTTACAAACAGCGGCTATGAAAATGCCAAGCTGTGGCGGAACTATCTGGAGGATCTTTCAGGGGAGCCCTGGATTAATCAAGCATACAAAGAATCCCTGACGCCAGTCACATTGGACGGGAAAATTTACGGAATGCCGGTTAACCTTGAAGGGTATGGCTTTATCTATAATAAGGATCTATTTAAACAAGCCGGCATTACTGACCAGCCCGCCACTCTTTCTGAATTGACAGCAGCTGCCGAAAAGCTGCAGAATGCAGGCATTACTCCCTTTGCAACAGGCTATTATGAAGACTGGAAATTGGGAGACCATCTAATGAATGTTGCTTTTGCCCAGCAAAAGGATACTGATGCTTTTATAAGAAATTTAAATAACGGAACGGAAAAAATCAGTACCAATCAAACATTTAAGGATCTCCTTGCCCTGCTGGACCTCACCATAAAGTACGGAAACGATAATCCACTGTCTACGGACTATACAATGGAAGTGAATCTGTTTACCTCCGGAAAAGCAGCCATCATTCAGCAAGGCAACTGGATTCAGCCGATGATCGATCAAGCTTCGCCTGACATGAACATCGGTTTTATGCCGATTCCGATTAATGACCGACCTTTAAAGGAAGCCCTTGTCGTCAGCGTTCCAAATTATTGGGCCGTAAATAAACAGTCCATTCCTGAAAAGAAAAAAGAAGCCAAGAAATTTTTAAATTGGATGGTGTTGTCAGAACAAGGAAAACGGTTCATGACGGAAGAATTCAAATTCATTCCTGCGTTTAAGAACATTAAAACTGATGATATAGGGCCGCTCGCAGAAGAAACACTTCGAAATTACAAAGATGGGAACACCGTCCCATCTAACTGGTTTCACTTCCCTGTTGAAATTAGGGAAGAATTCGGAGCCGCGACTCAGCTCTATGTCGGGAAACAGCTGAACCGCAATCAGCTGCTCAATGAATATCAGAAGTCCTGGGAGAGGTTTTCGAAGGAATAGCCTCTTGCCGGGGCTTTTTTTGCCTTTTACAACTGCGATATCAATATACGACTAAATTCCAATCAATATGTGGCATACCTCTCTTTTCAGGAATCGCCTATAATTCTATTGTACTAGCAAACACATAAAACGAGGAGGAAGATTTATGAACTTTAGCAGGCTTGCCAAACAGGCAACAGCAGGAATACTTAGTACTGGCATTCTATTAAGCGGTACTGTTACCCAATCCTTTGCAGCTCCAAAGGATCCGGCGGATTACAAAGAAACGTACGATACTTCACAAATCACTCGATCAGCTATGAAAGATATGATTAATCAGCACGGTGATACTAGATATGCCGTTCCTAGGTTTGACGAATCCACAATTAAAAACATCCCTTCTGCCAAAAAAGTAACGGAATCAGGCGAAACCATTGATTTAGATGTGTGGGATACATGGCCATTGCAAAACGCTGATGGAACTGTTGCAGAGTACAAAGGATATCATATCGTTTTTGGATTGGCAGGCGATCCTAAAAACGCGAGTGATACGTTTATCTACATATTCTACAAAAAAGTGGGCGACAACTCCCTTGATGCTTGGAAGAATGCTGGAAGAGTATTTGATGACAATGATAAAAACGTTCCAAATGATCCTTACCTAAAAGAGCAAGCCGAAGAGTGGTCAGGTTCTGCAACCTTCACTGAGGACGGGGAAGTTCGCTTATTCTATACAAACCGTGAACCGTATAAACCTGAGTCAGGGAATTATGGGAAACAAACCTTGACAACCGCTCAAGTAAACCTTTCAGAGCCAGATTCTGAAACATTAAAAGTGGATGGTGTTGAGGATTACAAATCCATCTATGAAGGCAAAGACAGCAAGTACTACCAAACTGTAGATAAATTTGTAGAGGACGGAAATTCCGCTGATAATCATACATTCAGAGACCCTCACTATGTAGAAGACAACGGCCGCAAATACCTTGTGTTTGAAGCAAATACGGGTACAGAATATGGCTACCAAGGCGAAGAATCGCTATACAATAGAGCTTATTATGGCAACAGCAATAAATTCTTCCAGGGTGAGAAAAACAAACTTTTGCAAAGCCCTAAAAAAGAGTTAGCTGAACTTGCAAACGGTGCAATTGGAATCATTGAAGTAAACGACGATTATACATTGAAAAAAGAAATGAAGCCATTGATTGTTTCAAATACGGTCACAGATGAAATCGAACGTCCAAACATCTTTAAAAAGGACGGCAAGTGGTATTTATTCACAAGTTCAAGAGGATCAAAAATGACCATTGATGGAATCGATAATCAAGATATTTACATGTTAGGCTACACGTCAAATTCCTTAACTGGCCCATATAAACCATTAAATAAAACGGGCATCGTCCTGCATCAGGATCTAGATCCATATGACATCACTTGGAACTATGCACACTATGCGATCCCGCAGGCTGGCAGTGATAATGTTGTAGTGACAAGCTACATGACAAACAGAGGTTATTTTGAAGACAATAAATCTACCTTTGCCCCAAGCTTCCAGCTTAACATTAAAGGGAAACAAACATCGGTAGTAAAAGACAGTATTCTTGAACAAGGCCAGATTACGGTTAAGTAGTTACCCAATGAAAAGAAAAAGAAAATGTCAGGAAAACTTGGCATTTTCTTTTTTCTATTTTAAAAGAGAAAAGTGGTGAGTTTAAGTGAACAAAAAGAAATATAAGATGGTTGGATTATTCTTTCTTGGATTATGGATGGTTATTTGCACAGGAATTTTGATTCATTCATTTTATAAAACAAAAGAAGCTAATCCGCCAAATAAGGTAGAAAAGCACTCATACCGGGCTGCCTATCATTTTACTTCTCCTGATCATTGGAAAAACGATCCACAGAAGCCCCTTTACTATGAAGGAAATTATCATTATTTTTACCTTTATAATGGAGATTACCCGGATGGCAATGGTACAGAATGGCGACATGCCACCTCTAAAGATTTGATTCACTGGAAGGATGAAGGAATTGCCATTCCAAAATATACGAATCAAAATGGGGATCCATGGACAGGGTCAGTCGTGTTTGACAAGGAAAATACAGCTGGGTTTGGAAAAGGGGCTTTTGTGGCGATCGTAACACAACCATCTAAGGATGGCCAGAAACAAGAACAATTTCTATGGTACAGTACGGACAAAGGAAATACGTTTACCTCTTACAGTGACGAGCCTATTATGAAAAATCCAGGAACGAAGGATTTTAGAGATCCAAAAATCATCTGGGATAACACGAATCAAAAATGGGTCATGACCATGGCCGAAGGATCGAAAATAGGTTTTTATGAGTCTTATAACCTGAAAGATTGGCGCTATACGAGCAGTTTTTCCACTAAGAACATTGGAGTTTTAGAGTGCCCTGACCTTTACCAGATCCGCGCTGATGACGGGACAGTAAAGTGGGTGCTGGGCGTCAGTGCAAACGGAAAAGCAGCAGGGAAACCCAACACCTATGCATACTGGACAGGAACGTTTAATGGAACGGAATTTCTTCCAGATAACAATGAACCGCAATGGCTAGACTACGGTTTCGATTGGTATGGCGGAGTAACGTTTGAAGATGGCAAGGCAAGTGACAAATTAGACAAACGCTATGCCCTCGCTTGGATGAATAACTGGGCCTACGCCAACAATACGCCGACATTAAAAGAAGGGTTTAACGGAATGGATTCGATCGTCCGTCAAATTGAACTAAAGCGTGAAGGCGAGAATAAGTATTATCTTTCTTCACAGCCTTCTGAAGCATTAAAAGAATTGATAAGCTCAACGAATTCTTTTAATAAAATCGAAGTGGATGGCTCGGAAACACTTGATTTTAAAGGAGATGCCTATCAAATAGAGGCGGATCTCTCATGGTCGGATTTTAAGAATGCAGGATTTAGGCTCAGGGAGTCAGATGATCAAAAACGCCACGTTGACGTAGGCATCTCTGCAGAAGGAAATTACTCTTATGTCAATCGGGTATTCACAGATCAACCTGACGAAACGAATCAGTTGGTTGAAAGTATTGCACCATTTGATGTCAGTAAGAAGAAGGTTCATTTAAAGATTCTCGTCGATAAAACGAGTATTGAAGTTTTTGTGGATGATGGAAAGGTTGCTTATTCAAACTTAATATTCCCTCATGCCGAAGATAAGGGAATTACTCTCTTCTCCGAGGGCGGCAAAGCGATCTTTAAGAATATGAAGGTTACACATTTTGATCCGATTAATTGAATCTCATCTTGGCAGATACCTTTCATATGAGTACACATACATTCTTTTATAAGAAATAACTCTTCAAATATGAAAATTTACTAAAAGGGGCCCCACCAACATTTAGCAATTTCGACATAAAAAAGCCCGATTTCTATAAGCTAAGACTGTCTTATATGTACTGAAACTTATCTTTGTCATATTAACTGATCATATATAAATGTATGAGTTATTGAACATAAACAGATGAGGAAAATCCTCATAAATCCTTCAGCTAAAATGTGTTAAGAAACTTAGGTTTTCTGAACAGAACCTTAGTTCTTAACACCTTACGGAAAAGATACAATTTTAGGTTTAATTTCTCCCAGAAGCACTTGGGATTAATGGATAATCATATACCATATATATTCTTTAATTCTCACATAAGACAGTCGAGGAAATTTATAAAAACCGTGAAAAGTTTCCCTAGGAGTTACAGTGGGCAGCCTCGAACGACTTAGCTAAAGTGGGACTCATTATCGTAACGTCCACCAATAAAGACGTTTGGGATAAAAATGGATATCGTGAGTCGCTTGGAAAGCCAAGGATTACGCAGGTGAGGGAGGGTGATATAGCTCGTCGATGCAGAGAAAAAATCGCGAATCAAGCGAGCCGAAGCGAACATGAATATGGCAGCAAGAAAGGAAGAATAACAGGGGGGAATTTAAGGGGCACTTACCCCAGTATGTAGACAAAGTGGGTTCGGAAATCAACACCCCAATTGTATAGGCAAAAAACTGTTGGTCCAATCATATAGACAAGGGAGCGACGGTTTGTAGACTACTATTATCTAAAAGTTAAACCAAAGTTGATTGGAGAGAAAGGTGCGAGACTCCTGCGGGAAAAACGCGTCCAGGGGAGACCCCGCAGGCGCAAAGGCGCCGAGGAGGATTCCCGGACCGCCCGCGGAAAGCGTGTGCCTGGAGCGGAAATCAACATCTAAATCGTACAACCATGAAAAAACTGTAGGCAAACTCAATTTTAATCAAGTTTGCCTATAGTCTCAGGTAAGGGACGATTATACTCTTACCTTTTTTTGAATAGTTTTGACAGTTTATCTGGCCTTTTATACTACTTAACAAATATGTTCGTCATACTCGGTTTTCAAGTAATTCATCATCCTTTGTTTCTGGTGTGAATAATGAAAGCAATTAAAGTAGTAGGAAAAGTCGTCAAAAAAGAGAGGGTTTTTATCATCGAAGCTATAAGAATTTAAAAAATCCGAGATTACTTTTTCTTGTTCCACTACATCGAACAATCCGGATATATAAAAATGATAACTGAATTTATCATATAAAAAAAGATATCCTGTATCATCAAAAATATTTTTCACTGTATGACCATCCAATTCTAACTCACTCCTTCCTTACCAATATACCTTTTTATCCATGAAATTATTCAGGGCTCATCTTTCAGGGAATATTATTATATTTATTGCAGCGTGTTTTTTATGCCTTCAATACATTAAAGGTATGGAATAAATGCAGGCAGAAGGAATAGCGAACGAAAAAAGCACATCCAATAAGGATGTGCTTTCATAAAAGTATTATTTGTACATTTCAGCGACTTGTTTTTGCAATTCGCCATTTTCAAGGTACTCATCATAACTCATTTGCTTATCGACTGTACCTTTTGGAGTAAGTTCAATGATCCGGTTCGCAATAGTTTGGATGAACTGATGATCATGAGAAGAGAAGATCATAGATCCTTTAAAGCTGATCAAACCGTTGTTTAATGCCGTAATCGATTCTAAGTCCAGATGGTTGGTAGGTTCATCAAGCATCAGGACGTTCGAACCGCTTAACATCATTTTGGAAAGCATACAGCGGACTTTTTCGCCCCCTGAAAGTACACTTGCCTTTTTCGTGACTTCATCGCCAGAGAATAACATCCTGCCCAAGAAACCGCGCAGGAAGCTTTCGCTCTGGTCATTAGGAGAATATTGACGGAGCCAATCGACAAGATTTAAATCGACACCTTCAAAGAATTCAGCATTATCTTTAGGGAAGTAAGCCTGAGATGTTGTAACGCCCCATTTGAATGAGCCGCCATCCGGTTCGATTTCACCTGCCAAGATTTTGAACATTGTTGTTTTAGCAATCTCATCTTTACCGACAAATGCAATTTTATCGCCTTTATTCATCGTGAAGCTGACATTATCCAATATTTTTACGCCATCGATCGTTTTCGAGATTCCATCTACACGAAGCAGGTCGTTCCCGATTTCACGTTCAGGAGTAAAGCCGACATATGGATAGCGGCGTGAAGAAGGCTCGATGTCATCCAAGCTGATTTTATCCAATAATTTCTTACGGGATGTAGCCTGGCTCGATTTGGATGCGTTGGCACTGAAACGCGCGATGAAATTTTGAAGCTCTTTGATTTTTTCTTCTTTTTTCTTATTGGCATCTTGAGTCAGTTTAAGGGCAAGCTGGCTAGATTCATACCAGAAGTCATAGTTACCGATATAAACTTTGATTTTACCGAAATCAAGATCCGCGATATGTGTACAAACCTTGTTAAGGAAGTAACGGTCATGGGAAACTACGATAACAGTGTTTTCAAAGTTGATTAGGAATTCTTCCAGCCATTTGATCGCTTTTAAGTCCAAGTGGTTGGTAGGCTCATCCAGTAATAGAACATCCGGTTTACCGAATAGTGCCTGGGCAAGCAATACTTTAACTTTGTCGCCACCATTCAATTCAGCCATTTTCTTCGTATGCAGGTCTTCTGTAATCCCAAGGCCTTTTAAGAGGATTGAAGCTTCGGGTTCAGCTTCCCATCCGTTTAATTCGGCAAATTCCCCTTCAAGCTCGGCCGCTTTCATTCCGTCTTCGTCGGTGAAGTTTTCCTTCATATAGATGGCATCTTTTTCTTGCATGACTTCATATAATCTTTCATGTCCCATAATGACGACTTTAAGGACTTCTTCCTCTTCATAAGCGAAGTGATCCTGCTTTAGAACGGCAAGGCGTTCGCCTGGCCCCATATGGACATCACCGGATTGTGCTTCAATTTCACCTGAAAGGATTTTTAAGAAAGTGGATTTACCGGCACCATTCGCACCAATCAGGCCATAGCAGTTACCAGGAGTGAATTTTATATTAACATCTTCAAACAGTTTACGATCGCCATAACGTAAACCAACATTATTTACTGTAATCATTTATTTACATTCCTCCAAAATACTTTTGTTTCAACGTGTTCAACACTTTGTTTCATTAGTTTTACGCTGATTCATACAAACAGCAGTTTACAATCTTGTATGTTTTAAACTGTGCATCATTTAAATTGTATCTTATTTCTTAGGAAAATTAAAGGCAGATTAGTAAAAACAAACGTTTATAAGCAAAAATTACACAAGGATTTAATTTTGTTTATAAATTGCAACCTATAAATGTAAGTACTATTTTTTTATTGAATATGATTATGGGTATAAAGTCTCATTACACAACAACTTTATAATTGGTAATATAGGTAACTGTAACTAATACAATGGGAGGAACATATATGAGTGATTCAGTAGGTTTTTGGAAACGTCTTTTTGCAGGTGTTTTGGACGGCATAATAGTATCAGCACCATTAGCGATAATTTTCGGGGTGATTACCGGTGATTGGGAAAACGAAAATTTTTCAACTCTTTTTAACTTTCTTTACATGGTGATTGTCCCGATACTATGGTATGGCTATACAGTTGGTAAAAGGATTATGGGTATACGCATAGTAAGGATGGACGGCAAAAAATTAGGCATAGGCACTATGCTATTGAGGTATTTAGTTGCTGCTTTGGTATATGCCATTACATTAGGGATAGGGTTTATTGTCAGTGCATTCATGGTTGGCATAAGGAAAGACCATAGATCGATACATGATTTCATAGCAGGTACATACGTGACATCAAATGAACCATGAATAACGGATAAGCAGTTTAATAGCTGCTTTTTTTTTTGCGAAAATACAGATTCAAACCGATATGATTTTTTAAATATGGAGGAAATTTAGCCGAATACTTTATTGTACGGTATTTAGGTATAAATATTACATTGGAAACCACGATAGAATATCTCTAGCGGTAATACAGTGGCAGTTAGGAAGCTAAAGAGCACTTAACCTTAATGGTCAAGTGCTTTTGTTATTCAAAACCTCTTTATTTTGATTGATGATGATTTTATTTCTTAAAATCATTTCTTTATTATTAAGTCCAACATTAAGTTCTTTTGTATCATTCACTTTTTCCAGCAGTGAAATTACGGATATTTCCAGTAATTCAGAAATAGGCATTTGTGTTTTGGATGATAAGATTTCAAGTTCATCGATTAATTTAGGGGATAGCATTGGTTGTTTTTGATTTATTTCCATGACAGGACCCGCTTTCTTAAAAAAGTTATGTAATTGTCATTTAAGTATATAATGTCAGTTTCCGATAAAACATTAAAGTTGCGTTATTTATGTTAAGAGTTGATGACAATTACAGAAGAAAGGCATATCCATGAAGGTCTCAGCATAAGTCAACATACCAAAGCTAAATCCAATCTGGAATATATCGTGTATTCTTCGAATTATATGAAATATCAGGGAAGGTACATTACAACTATATAATTCTATGTCTCCAGATTTGTCAACCATTGGCTTTTCTGATAGTATAAATGTCCATTTCGTCTTAGCATCGGCATTTTAATAAGTTTGATCAATATACAAGGAAGGGGAGTGATTTCATTGGGTAATCACCCTGATTTTGAACAGGAACGACAGCGGCTGGATTTTACAAAACGTTATATCGATGTAGTCATCAAAACATCTGAAACAAGCAAAGATCAATTTCAGCGGAATATGCAAGAAGCCTTTGGCGATGCCGATTGGTCTGAATCTGCGTTATATTCACAGCTGCTGACGACGGCCAACTTTTTTGAGATGTCCAAAACCGAACTTGAAAGTTTACGCAAAGCAAGTAAAAAACCTTACTTTGCAAGAGTGGATTTTGAAAGGAATGATGGGGAGAGAGGCGAAGTCCTTTATTTCGGAAAAGCATCTCTTTATCAGAGGGAAAGCCAGGAACAGATCATCGTCGATTGGCGTTCACCGATTGCAAATCTGTATTATGAGGGACGGATTGGTGAAATAGAATATGAAGCGGAAGGGGAGACATTCAGCGGGAACATCACTTTAAAAAGACAGCTAATGATAGAAGAAGGTGTCTTGGAGGAGATAAGGGACATTGATTTGACAACAACGGATGAATTGTTGCAGGAATCCCTTTCCAAGAGTTCCAGCAATCGATTGACGGATATCATCACCACGATCCAGGAAGAACAGAATAAAATCATTCGGGCAGATTTGAATAAACCTATCATTGTCCAGGGCGCAGCGGGCAGCGGTAAAACCACAATCGCTTTACATAGGATCTCTTATTTCATTTACCACTATAAAGACTTGTTCGATCCGCGACAATTAATGATTCTTGCTCCGAGCCGGGTATTCATTGATTACATATCTGAAGCTTTACCTGAATTGGGTGTCGAAAAGGTAAAACAATTCACGTTTTCCGAATATGTTCAGGCAGCGATAGGAAAGCAAGTGAAGCTTATAGCGGATGATAAATTAACGCGATTGCTGGAAAAAGATGATGAAGAAATTAATTCAGCCGTCTGGATATCAGGTCTGAAAGGATCCCCTGCCTTTAAATATATATTGGACGAATATATAAAGGATATTTTCAGTGGGTTTCATCCGGATGCTGATTTTTATTGTGATAAATATCGCCTCTATTCCGCTAAGAAGTTCATTAGATTATTGGAAGAGGATTATTGGTATTTACCGTTATACAGCAGGCTGGACAAACTGAAGGCCATTTTACAAAATGAAGTGAAATTAAAAAAGAAAACAATGCTTGAACGTGTTGTTGATCTTTATGATGCCAAAATCGAGAAGGCGCTCTATAAGAATATCGATCCAGTCATACGCACGGAATTTGTTACAAAATGCCTCGATAAAAAAGAGGAAAGGATAGGACAGATCCAAAAGGCGATCCGTTCTTCTGTAAAAGCGTATTTTAAGCAATTCAAAAGTAAAGATCTCCTGGAGTACTATCAGGAATTATACCAAGATCCAGAGCGCCTCGCCTCATACAGCAACGGTAAGCTTACTGTTGAAGATGCCAGGGTTTTATGTGAGTACAATCATAAATTATTTTCTGCTAATAGTTATGAGATAGAGGACTTAGGAGCACTATTATATCTTCAGGAGCGGCTTTTCGGTGTCGATAAAGAAAACAAAGCAAAAAATGTTGTCATTGATGAGGCACAGGATTATAGCTTCATGCAGTTACAGGCCCTAAAGACGGCAGTGGATACCGATATGTTCACACTTGTAGGCGACCTTGCACAAGGCATCCATTCATACCGCGGACTTCAAACATGGGAAGAGGTTCACAGTCGTATTTTCCCTCGGGCGACGTATACTGAATTACAAAAAAGCTACAGAACAACTGTTGAAATTATGAAACAAGCTAATGAAATACTTCAGTTGTTAACATACGATTTCCCGGAAGTTGAACCCGTGGTCCGGCATGGCAAGGATCCAGAATTCATTTACATTGAAAAGGAAGGTTGGGAAGAAGAACTGATCGAGCTGATCGCAACCCTTAGTGGAGAAGGTTTTAAAACGTTTGCCGTTATTGCCAAAACGATGAAAGATTGCAAGCTGGCAAATGAGAAACTAAGTGAATTCCATCAAGGCTTTCATTTAATAGATGAAGCGGGAAACATCCCTAAAGATAAAACATTGATTGTTCCTTCCTATCAAGCCAAAGGTCTCGAATTCGATGTCGTATTTGCAATATCCCTCGAAGAAGCGTATTGCCACGAAAACGAACTTGATATCAAATTGCTGTACGTAACAATGACAAGGCCATTGCACAGGCTATATTTTTTAGGTAAAGAGAAAAATGCTTTCCTTATTGAGACATGAAAGGGGGAGGGTGGAATGCCACCACCTCCTCGTGAAATGCTCATAGATGCAAAAGGATATCCTGAATATCTTCCCATCCGAAACCGACTTCGATAAGCTCGACGCCTGCCATTTTAACGGTTTTTTCAGCTATCACTTGACCTCCAAGTGCTTTGTAAAAACCGCATGATGGGTTATCCTTTAATGCCCAGATTATTAAATTCTTATGTTCCATTTTCATAAGCTCATGTATGACCGCTTTTATCATTTTTCGTCCAAGTCCCTGTTGTTGATATTCTTTTAAAAAATAAATGGCATATACTTCACCTTGAAAATGCGGATCATTCGTTTGTTCTGGTCCACCGGCAGCGAAACCGATGATTTCCCCATTGGCGTTTTCCGCAACAAAGGTAGCATTATGCAGCATTTTTAAATTCCTTAGCCAGTTTTTCTTTTTGGCTTCCAGATTCATGGAAGACAAATATTGATCCGGAAGGATTCCTTTATAAGTTGTTTTCCAGCTGTTTATATGTACTATTGCTATTCCATCTACATCTTCTTCTATGGCTTTCCTTATCTTCATAAAAAACACCTTCAGATTTTCATATTTCCCCCTAGAATATCATGGAAAAAGTGAATAAGCATTTTATTTATGTTTATAACTGCTTTTGAAAGGATAAGAAATAAAAGAGTGATCAACCAGATGAAGGGAAGGATGAGAAAGATGAAATTGAAAGTTGGTTTTTATTTTCCGGGCGGCAAAGAACTAGAGCATGAGGTTGAAGGTGATGATTCAACTCAAATGATTTCAAATATTCAAAAGCACCGTTATTATAATTTAGTTAAAGGCGATTGCCATTATGTCGTAGATACGGAAAAAGCAGCATATTTTTCTGTAACCGAAATATTGGATTGAGAATGAACCGCATTGGACTTTTATTCCATTGCGGTTTATTCTTTTTGTTGTAAGGAAACCGGAAAAGGAGTATCGTCAATGAAAATCAATTTTACCAAGAAACAGTATGAAACATTATTCAAAATGGTTCAGTACGGATATTGGGTTGCTTCCGATACTGAAGATAATAAAGAATTCAGTGAAATGGAACAGTATATCAATTCCTTTGCGAAAGATTTCGGCATGGAAGGAGTACAGTTTATAAAGGATTACGAAATGTATGATCTGAGCAGGGAATTGGAGGATCAACTTCATACAGTCATAAATGAGTATGAAGATGGAGTGTTCAGGGATAAGCTTGCCTACCATTTGGCTAGGAAAGAGTTCGCCTTGGAGTCGGAAAACCATGAATACAATCAGGAGGAAGCGTTTAAACGTATCATGGAGCTCGAGGAAAAATATCATCTTCATATTGAAGAACACGGGTTAGGGAAATTGAAAATAGGAGAATAAAAAGAGAGAGGACGTAATCTGTCCTCTCTTCAGTTTGTAGACAAAAGGGGTTCGGAATTAAAAAATTCCGAACCCCTTTTAGAGATTCCCTTTGAATTTTTTCCTGAAGTTAGGAGATTGGGGCTCTACGAGCCCACTATGTTAGGCCATTTTTGGACCTCGCCATGTCCAATTGGCCATCTTCTTTAAATTAATAGCAGCGAAAGTAAGCATCGCCTGCATCGACAATTTTTTAAGTCCCCTTAAAGTTGTCCAACGCATACCATGCTTTTCTTTTGCATCTGCGAATACACGCTCAATCGTTTCTTTACGTTTCGCATATATAGTTTTTACATCTTGATGATGACGCAGATGATTTGCTTCTTCCACATGTGTTTGCCAAATATGCCGTGTCACCACTTTTTGATGGTCTTTGCTTTCTGTACACTGAGATAAAAATGAGCATGTCGCACAAGTGTGTTTGGGTGATTTATACTCGCGGTAGCCTTCTTTATTGGTTGTTGAGTACTTTAATAGCTCTCCCGAAGGACAAAGGTAACAATCAAAATGTTCATCGTATACATAGTCCTGTTTGCGGAAAAATCCTTCTTTGGTGCGAGGACGTGTATAAGGTAAAGCCGGTATGATTTCTTTGTTAAATAGGTAGCTTGTAATCGCTGGTGTTTTATAAGCTGCATCTGCGGCAACGGCTTCCGGTTTTCCAACTTTCTCAATCACTTGTTCAACTAGTGGCTCTAAGATCTGACTGTCATGTATATTTCCAGGTGTTACAATCGTTCCCAATACAAAACCGTTGCGATCTGCAGCCGCGTGGAATGAATAGGCAAACTGTTTTGTTCGTTCATCTTTCACATAGTAGCCACTCTCAGAATCCGTTGTACTTTCTTTAATCTCTTTGGTCTCTTCTTTATCAAATTTATCTGATGGAAAAGGCTTCTTTCCATGGTTTTCACGATCTTGATTGATTTCTTCTTGAAGACGCCCTTGATACGCTCGTGTTTCTTTACGAACGATTTTCTTTTCAAATTTCCGTTTATTCGCACTGGCTTTCACATGTGTGGAATCCACGAAAACGTGTTCAGCACTTATTAACTTTTTATTAGCAGCTGTCATTAAAATGCGATAGAAAATCTGTTCAAACAGGTCTGTATCTTTAAAGCGTCGCTCATAATTTTTCCCGAACGTGGAGTAGGAGGTACTTTATCATGGAAACCATAGCCTAAGAACCAACGGTAAGCCATATTGGTTTCAACTTCTTCAATCGTTTTACGCATGGAACGAATACCGAAGGTATATTGAATGAATGTCAGTTTAACTAAAATAACTGGATCAATACTTGGGCGTCCTACCTCTGAATACATCTCTTTCACCAAGTCATAAATGAAAGTGAAGTCAATGGCAGCCTCCATTTTACGAACCAAATGGTTCGGTGGCACCAGTTGATCTAACGTAATCATTTCAAGTTGATCTCGCTGAATAGAATCATGTTTAGAAAGCATCCTCATCACCTCAAGTTTTAATACTTCTATTTTAAAACAAAAATGACTCCAGGCAAAAGTGTTTATCTAAAAGGTAAGACAAAGTTGATTGGAACGGAAGGTACGAGACTCCTGCGGGAAAAGCGCGTCTAGGGGAGACCCCGCAGGCGAAAGCCGAGGAGGCTCCCCGACCGCCCGCGGAAAGCGAGTGCCTGGAGTGGAAAATCAACGGCCAATTGTACAACTCATAAAAAATAGACAAACTCGATTTTCATCGAGTTTGTCTACAGTCTGGAGAGAGGACGTAATCTGTCCTCTCTTTTCTGAATTTGAGAAGTAATGATTTCCATGATCATCACGTATGCCATCCATTACGGATCGGTTTTATGCACGAGGATTTTGACCTAATTTTTCAACTGAGTATTGATAAAATGCAATTAAGTCATTTTGTGATGCAAAGCCTGCTTGTGCAGTACGTCCGTTCCCTCCGCCTTTTCCATTATAGGAGCCCAGTTCCGCTTTGAAATATTGTCCGCAATTAAAGGGATTGTCCCCGCTGTGCGAGAGGATGACCTTTTGCTCCTTACGTGATGCTAATAATACAGTAACCTTTTCTTTTTTTACAATCGTACCTGCAAGGTAAAGCAGTTCTTTCATTGAGCTATCTTCGAAAATATGAGAAATGAATCCCCCTCCATTTTCTGCAAGCAGGGAGTCAGCAAGAAAATTTGCATTTTCAAGTTTTAAGTTTTCATTTGCCGATAGCAGCTGCTTATAGTCATTTTCAAGTTTCTCCACCCTATTCAGGATCTCTGTACGTCCGGTATTGAATTTAGTCGATAATGCAGAAAGAATTCCTAGACTTTCGGAATAATCATTCAATGCCCTGAAGCCGCACTTAAAGTAGAGACGGGTAAGCTCCTTCTGCTTCTCCGCTTTGAAAATTTTTATTAACCCAATCTCACCGGTACGCTCTACATGAGTTCCACCGCAAGGGTTATATTCAATTCCTACTATCTCAACAATACGGATATTTTCAGACACTTTAGGCATTTTGACGACAGGAAGTGTCTGTAGTTTCTCGTTTGTTACATAATAGATAAGTAATTCGCGATTCTCGATGATATATTGATTAACTAGCTTTTCAGCAGCAGCCGTATGTACCTCAGTCCATTGAAATCCTGCCATTATATCGATCGTTAAATATTCCTTACCAAGGTGAAAGCTAACCGTATTAGAGTCAAACAGTTCCCTGCAGACAGCAGAGAGTAGATGCTGGCCGCTATGCTGTTGCATATGATCGAAGCGGCGGGGCCAATCAAGTTCACAGTGGACGATCTCTGAATCTGGCCGTCTCTCCATCTTATGAAGAATCTTTCCATCATTGTCTTTTATAACGTCAAGAACGGTGATTCCTTCTATTTTACCAGTATCTGCTGGCTGACCGCCGCCTTCGGGATAAAAAGCGGTTTCTTCAAGAGTGATATAGTAAAAGCCATTTTCTACAATGGTCTCCCGAATTTCGGTATCCCATTGGGAGGTCTTGGTGGACGTGTAATATAATTTTTTTGTCATGAATGATTTCTTTTTCCTTTCAGTTGATCATTAAATTATATCACCGAAATACTAGAGTTTAAAATCGCGGGTTTTAGAAGATTAGTCAGGGATAAAAGCAAAACTTTATGACAAATTCTAAATAAATTGTGCAAGATGGCAATAACTATTTATAGACTGCCCTTTTGATGTAAAATACTCCTGAAAGTATATACTTTAGACCAATTAAAAATGCATTAAACAGATTTATGTAGTTAAAGGATAATTATAGGGACCTTTGGGTTGGGAGGGTTAAGTGATATGAAGTGAATCTTGTAAATGTGGAAAAATATAAAAACAGCTTATTTGGGAATATAAAAAATAAACTTTCTGATTGGCTGGAGCTGGATGTAGGGCAGACCATTCCGGCTCAAGAGATATTCCGATTTCTGCATTCAGTCAAAGGGTCGGCTGGAATGCTGCAATTATGTGGACTTATGGCCATCACCGAAAAGCTATTTGATTGACTTGATGTAGAAAGGCTTTTCAAAAGCTGAAATCCTCACCTCCGGACGCCATTGTACTGGATATCCTTCTTGAAGAGGGGGAGATGGACGGCTGGGCGATCCTGAGGGAATTAAAAGAATCCTCTGATTTGAATGAGTCCCGTTTTTGTTTCGACTGCACTTGGAAAGGGAGAAGGGGATGCCTTGGGAGCTAAGGATTATTTAGTTAAACCTTATAAACCGAGCCAATTATCCAAAGTGATCATGCATACCTTGTTAAGTAACGGTAAACAAGGGCAGATATTAATCCCGCAGGCATTTCATGGAGAAAACAAGGGGTAAAAAATAAAAAACCGTAATAGGTATACAGAACATCAAAAAAATGATAAATTCAAATATGTTGGAAAAATAAATAATTGGGTACAATTGTAGGTAAAGGTAAGTTACAGGAGGATTTTTATTCATGCAAAAAATTCAGGCCGGCATGGCTGTAGAGTTAGAAGTGGAACGTAAGGCTGATTTCGGATGGTTTTTAACGGATGGTTCAGAAGATGTCTTACTTCATCATAATGAAATGAATGAAGGAACGGAACTTGAGATTGGCGATGAAGTAACTGTTTTCATCTACCATGACAAACAAGCAAGGCTAACAGCGACAATGAAGATACCCGAAATTCAGATTGAACAGTATGGCTGGGCGGAAGTTGTCAATGTGAAAAGGAAACTTGGTGTTTTTGTTGACATCGGTCTTTCGAAAGATATTCTTGTATCCCTGGATGACCTTCCGAATATAGATCGATTATGGCCTGAGGTTGGTGATCGTCTATATGTATCCCTGAAGACAGATCGTCATGATCGCCTGTTTGGTAAACTTGCAACCGAAGATGTCATTCAGGAGATTGCAGTAACAGCTCCATTAAAAGGGATTCGTAACACCAGTATTAAGGGAAATGTCTATCGTTTGCTTATGGTTGGATCATTCTTTATTTCAGAAGAAGGGTACCGCTGTTTCATTCACGAAAGTGAACGCAAGGAGGAGCCCCGTCTTGGTGAATTAGTTGAAGGGCGCGTCATTGATAGTAAAGAAGATGGAACGCTTAACGTTTCTTTAATCCCCTTTAAACAAGATTTAATGGGGGAAGATGCTGATGTCATTTTCACTTATTTAATGAATCGCGGCGGTGCAATGCCTTATGGTGACAAAACGCCACCTGATGATATCAAGTTCCACTTCGGTTTGAGCAAGGGAGCGTTCAAGCGTGCTCTCGGCAAACTGATGAAAGAAGAAAAGATTTACCAGGAAGATGGATGGACATATTCTTCAGACCGTAAATGAAAAAAGCAGCGGATTTTATCCGCTGCTTTTTTATTGTGAATTTCATTAAAAGAACTTCTTTTTACCTTTTTCTTCTTTTAAAATCTCCACCGCTTCCCTGAACCTCATCGAATGGATAATTTCCCTCTCACGCAAAAATCTGAGTGAATCATTGATATCGGGATCATCCGAGATGTCGATCAACCACTGATAAGTTGCTCTGGCCTTCTCTTCAGCGGCGATGTCTTCATATAAATCTGCAATCGGATCGCCCTTGGCTTGGATATATGTGGCAGTAAATGGATTCCCTGCTGCGTCATGATAAAAAAGGGCACTATCATGATTGGCATAATGTTCACCTAGGCCAGCTGCAGCCATCTGCTGAGGGGTGGCGTCTTTTGTAAGCTTATAAATCATTGTGGCAATCATTTCGAGATGGGCGAATTCTTCCGTTCCGATATCCGTAAGCAGGCCAATCACTTTATCAGGAATTGTATATCGTTGATTTAAGTATCGGAGTGCTGCAGCCAACTCGCCATCAGCACCTCCGTATTGTTCTATTAAATATTTAGCCAATCGGGGATTACAGTCTCTTACTTTAACTGGATATTGCAGCTTCTTTTCATAAACCCACATAGCTCATCTCTCCTTATACCTGCCATGGCCAAGGGCCTTGGCCCCATTCCCATTTATTTTCACCGCCTGGACTGTTTCCAAATCCCAATAATGGACCATATTTAGGCTCAAAAACCGATTTCAGTTGTTGGGAGTATTCATGAAATTGATTGAATTGCTGTAAAGCCTGCTGGTCGTTAGGATGTGTATCCAAATAAAGAGTCAACTCGACAAGTACGAAATCGGCAGCCTGTATTTGTTCAAGCAACTGATAATATTCATCATCCAGTTTCTTATTCATTTACGTCTCCCTTTCCCGATATGGATTATCATAAAAATCATAAAAGAATTTCCAAAGTGTACCGTATTTCAAAGCTTCTTCCGGAGTGAACTGCTCCATATTGGGCGGTTGAAAATTAATATACAAATTAGGAGGTGTCCTGTAATACTTTCTCCCAATAGGCGGACACGGATCGAATTTACTATGGAAAGGTTTATATGACTTAACTAGGGTAAAAGTCTTTTCGCGAGTCACAAAAAAATACCTCCTTTGTAAAGATATAGCCTCTAATTTTTATGCCTCGGTAATGCATAATATGACTGCTTTGGCCTGGAAAGGGAATTAAATGGAAAATGATGTTTTTTCAGAATATTATAAAATCTTGTTATAGTCCCGTTATCTTACTGAGATGTTTGTCATCTATTCTTTATCTGTTTGTTCTTTGTATAGAAAAAAACTATGTTAAGATTTAACTCGTAGCTTATAAAGCAGCTCACAAGGAGGTAACAACATATGAAAAAATCAATCTTATCGTTAGCGGCAGCGGCTGCTATATCCGGTGCATTCACAATTCCGGTACAAGCAGAAGATGTCAAAGTGAAAGATGGAGACACATTATGGGGGATATCTCAAACATATAAAGTATCAGTAGAAGATATTAAGTCTTGGAACGATTTGTCTTCAGACGCGATTTATGCCGGAGAAACCATACATATTTCTCAAGAAGAGCATTATAAAGTAAAGTCAGGGGACACATTATCGGGAATTGCACACAAATATGATGTAGGGGTAAATGATATTAAATCTTGGAACGGTTTAAGTTCAGATACAATCCATCCTGGTCAAGAATTTGTCATTAAACCGGCAGCTAACAAAGTCGAAGCTGCAAGTGTAGGGCCTGCACAGAAATCAGGGCAAGCAGCACAAGCAGAGCAATCCGAACCAGCTGAACAAACTAAGCCGGTTGAACAATCGGAACCAGCAGATTCAAACAATGAATCCCAAGATCAAGCCGAATCTGGAAAAGAGATTTCTGTTAGTGCAACCGCCTATACGGCTGATTGTCAAGGCTGCAGCGGAACAACAGCAACAGGAGTGGATTTGAAAGCTAATCCAGATGCAAAGGTGATTGCTGTGGACCCATCAGTCATTCCGCTAGGCTCAAAGGTTTATGTTGAAGGTTATGGCTATGCAACGGCAGCCGATACAGGCAGTGCCATCAAAGGGAATAGAGTGGACATATTTGTTCCAAACGAACAGGATGCCGTGAATTGGGGCGTTAAAAACGTTAAAGTGAAAATCCTGAATTAATTTAGCCATGCAAAACATGTTTATATATTGAAAAAGCAGACACAGACATATTGTGTCTGCTTTTTTGTCCTTTAGGTTGTCGGGAAAAGCAGGTACAATAGAAGAAATAGATCCTTATAAATCCTTAGAAGGTAAATAGGAGGAATAGTAAATTGATGGAAAAAGCACGTGAATATTTACAAGAATACTTTGGTTATGAGTCATTCCGAAAAGGTCAGGAACAGATTATCGAACAGGTGTTGGGAGGGATAAACACAGCGGGAATCATGCCTACCGGCGGAGGTAAATCAATATGTTACCAAATTCCAGCCCTTCTGTTACCAGGTGTAACACTCGTTATATCCCCACTAATTTCCTTGATGAAGGACCAAGTAGATGCCCTCGAACAAAATGGGATTGATGCCACGTTTCTTAATAGCTCCATTTCTGGGTTAGAATCATCCAATAGAATGAACGATATTAAGCATGGTAGATATAAGCTGGTTTATGTTGCACCTGAACGTTTGGAAAATCCTGCATTTCAACAGGATCTATTTAATGTGGAAATTTCTATGGTTGCCATTGATGAGGCCCACTGTATATCTCAATGGGGACATGACTTCAGGCCAAGCTACCTAAAAATCAAAACCTTATTGAAAAACATGCCATCCGCTCCGACTGTACTGGCTTTAACGGCAACTGCCACACCGCATGTGACAGCTGATATATGTCAGTCGCTCGGAATATCTGTACAGCATACGGTATCCACGGGATTTTCCAGAGATAACCTGTTCTTTTCCGTTGTGAAAGAAGAAAATCGCAGTCGGTTTTTAATGCGCTATTTGGAGAAAAACAAAAATGAATCGGGTATCATATATGCAGCAACCAGGAAAGAAGTCGATTCCTTGTATGCCAAGCTAATTAAAGCCGGATTCAAAACAGGTCGATATCATGCTGGCATGAATGAAAAAGAACGGTCGGAACAGCAGGATCAATTCATTCGTGATGACGTTCCCTTGATGGTAGCGACATCTGCCTTCGGGATGGGAATCGATAAGTCGAATGTTAGATACGTCATCCATTACCAAACTCCAAAGAACATGGAGAGTTATTATCAGGAAGCGGGCCGTGCAGGGAGGGATGGTTTGGATAGCGAGTGTATCCTCTTATATTCCCCACAGGATATGCAGATACAGCGTTTCTTGATTGATCAATCAAATCCCTCTCAGGAGTGGCAATCCCAGGAATTGAAGAAATTGAACAGAATGAAGGATTATTGTTTTACCGAAGGATGTTTGCAAGCCTTCATTCTTAGATATTTTGGAGAAGAAAACCCTGAAGATTGCGGTCATTGCGAAAATTGTACAGATAAACGTGACTCTGTTGATGTAACTACACATGCACAAATGGTCCTTTCGTGCATGTTGCGAATGGGGGAGCGATTCGGTAAAACGATGATTTCCCAAGTGCTTACGGGATCACGCAATAAGAAAATTGAAGAGTTCGGATTCCAGAAGCTTTCAACCTATGGTATCATCAATGATCAAACTGCGAAGGATGTTGGTGATTTCATTGATTTCCTGACAGCAAAACAGTATATCGAAATGACGGGCGGACAGTTTCCGGTTCTTAAAGTTACCAATGCTGGCAGGGAAGTGCTTTTGGGACAGAAAAAAGTCCTGCGTAAGGAAATAAAAAAAGTAAGCAGCATCAGTGCTGATCATGGGCTGTTTGAAGAGTTGAGACAGTTAAGAAAAGAATTGGCAAGTATGGAAAATGTACCTCCATTCATTATTTTTTCCGATGCATCTTTGAAAGATATGGCCGTCAAACTGCCGAGGACGGAAGAGGAATTCCTGGAAGTCAAAGGGGTGGGGATGCAGAAATTCGAACGCTTCGGAGACGCATTTTTACAAGTGATTTCCCAGTATGTACAGGCACACCCTGAGTTAGAAACGAATACTATGGTTACAAAGGAAACGGTAAAGAGAGCTACTAAACCATCTCACTTAGAAAGCTATCGCTTATATCAGGAAGGCAAATCAATCAAGGAAATAGGGACATTGAGAGGATTGTCTGCCATTTCAATTGAAAATCATTTATTAAAGTGTGCAGAAGAACACTTGGATATCAATTGGGATGAGATTTTCTTGGAGAAAGATTTTAATCTTGTTTTGGAAACTGCGAAACAATTGGATTCAGAAAAATTGAAACCACTTAAAGAAGCCCTGCCCGAACATATTTCCTACTTTATGATCAAAGCGATCTTGGTTAAGGCAGGGCTGGAAAACGAAAGGTGTTAAGGTTTTTTGGATAATTTCTTCATTGAATAAATAAGAATTTGGTTTAATGCGTATACTAGGAATGATAAAAAGGTGAAATTTCGCTCCTTTAATCAGAGTCTTTATAAAAAAGAGGAGGTTGCTCATGTATTTTGGTAAAAAGAATTCAGAGGAACCGGAAATAGTTATGGAAGATACGATAGTATATGCATGCGGATCAGCGGATTGCAATGGTTGGATGAGAAAAGATTTTGCCTCGGAAAACTATGATTGCCCAATGTGTGGAAGTCAATTGGTTGAAGAAATCAGGGAGCTCCCAAAAATTGAAAATGAGTATAATGCGTTTAAATAAAAGAGGTGAATCATAGCCTCTTTATTTTTTATTTTGAGAAGGAAGGATGGAGGAGTGTTTTTATCTGGGATTAATGCTTTACATATAAAGATATGTATGATATTATTAGATTTCAGTGTTATGAAAAGAATGCACTGGAGGGTAATTTAAAGTAACATTTTTATTAATAAAATAATTTTTCATCATTTTCATGATGAAGTAGAAACGAGTTAAACACATTTAGAAAAAAGAAATACATGTTATCACCAAGTATTTTCCTCGATCCATTTCTGTTCTTCATTAACTTACTTCTATGTACCATTTGTCTTTTGGAATTTAATCTACCCAATTGGAATTACGGACGGTTTTAATTAATAAACATGTACTTACAAGCTTTTATCTGATTCTCGCAGGCACGGTCTAGGAACCGTATGGATGGGAGAGAGGCAGGGCTTTCATTGTTTTAGGTTTTGGCATTAAAAATTACTCTCGTGTTCGCTTCGATTTGAAATGTTCAACGAACGAGCAGGAAGAACCATATGGAATGGATTCTTAAACAGGCGCAGTCTCGATTATCTGAAGGGTAAGTCAGGGACTGTGTTTCATTTTGGGGAATACTTTCTTTTTTAGAATCTTTCCTCAAATATATAAAGCATATATATGATATAATGGTAACTGAGATATGAAAAATTCATGCCGTAATCTCAAGTTCTTACCATTCAAAAAGTTTGGTTGAAAGAACAATAATCATACTTAGATTTGCGAATGGTTATTTACTCACAATTTAGATTAAACGCCATCTATTCTTCTTTTATCTTTATGGCTTGTGATCTGTTATGCAGGACGGAGTCAATTCAATTCTAAGGAGTGAGATATATGTATAGAAGAAATAATACGGAAGAAATCATTCCTGAAGAAACAAAGGTGTGGGAATGTACATCAGAAGATTGCAAAGGTTGGATTCGCGATAACTTTACAAGTAATGATGAACATGTTTGTCCGTTATGTAGCAGCGAGATGAAACCCGGCACCAGAATGCTTCAAGCAATTAACAATCCAAGAAACTATTAAGGCTATAAAAAAAGCTGAAGGGGATTCCCTTCAGCTTTTTTTATCTTTCTGCCAATTTGATGAAGCAAAAAGCAGATGAATGATTAGTGGATATCTTTTTTCTTGAATCGGCCGCCTCGGACTTCCGCGATATCCCCTACAGCAAGAAATGCAGATGGATCGAAGCTTTTGACTATCTCTTTAAGTTTAGCTTCCTCAAGCCTGTTTATTACACAAAAGATGACTTTTTTATCATCACCGGAATAAGCACCTTCACCAGCTAAAAAGGTTACGCCCCGTCCAAGGCGATTCATTATGGCTTCACCGATATCATTAAATTCATCACTGATAATCCAGACAAATTTGGATTCGTCCAAACCTGCGATGACGATATCCATCGTTTTATATGCCACGAAGTAAGCTATGATCGAATACATGGCACGATCCCACGAGAATACGAAGCCCGCACTTCCCAGGATGAATAAATTGAAAAACATGACGATCTCCCCAACGGAAAAAGGGAGCTTCTTACTAGCGAGTATAGCAAGTATTTCTGTACCATCCAATGAGCCGCCATATCGAATGACCATTCCAACTCCAATGCCAAGAATCATTCCGCCGAAAGCGGACGCTAGGAGGATATCTTGAGTGAAAGCTGGTACATGATGAAGCAATGTAGTGGTAATGGAAAGGATTAAAATTCCATAAAGGGTAGATAATGCGAAGGTTTTGCCAATTTGTTTATAACCGATAAAAAAGAAAGGAAGATTCAAAATGAAAAGAAAGATTCCGAGCTTCCATCCAGTGATGTAAGATAACATAATCGATATACCCGTTATGCCCCCGTCGATTACGTTATTCGGCACTAAAAAAATCTCGAGGCCGACAGCCATCAAAACCGCACCGATTGTAATTAATAGACCTCTCTGTAAAATTTGTCTCAGGGTTAATTTTTTATGCTGGGTCTTCTTTTGCATAATTTCTGTTGTACTTGCACCTGCCAGGTCTGACATAATCATGCCACCCACTCCTTCTCTCTATATAGGTTCTATGTAATTATAAACCTATAGGTATAATTAAATAAAGAAATTAACATTCTGATTCATATATTCCTGAATAATTATTGGTATCATTGATAACGTCCTGGAATGAAGAAACAGGGTTGTTAATGCTTGTCATTACCATGTATTCTTATTCTACTCCATACAAAACAATAGTATTTCTAATTTTATTGAATTTATGAAAGAAACCTGCATTTTCTTGAGATATGGGGTGCACCGAAAGAATCGATGTGTAAATAAATAGGAATAAGGAAATAAAAAACCTTTGAGGTACTATGAATTTCCTTTACAATATAGGAGAATAGAACGTTTGAGGTGATCAAGTAAAAAAATGGAACAATCAATTGTAGCATCAAATCCTGTTCTCTTTATGATTGCAGTACTTTTGATAATAATGGCTTGTTATACGGCGTTGGATTTACTGACAACATTACTGACGATAAAGAGATATAAACGCCTTGTGTATATAGGGAGCAGCTGCTCTATGGGAGTGGCTATTTGGACGCTTAATTTTGTTGTCATATTCACCCTCGATAATTCAGGAATGGCAGCAAACAACTTTTCTACAATAATTTTTTCGTTAGCATTAGCCATCGCTCTCGCAGGGGTTGGGTTATTGGCCATTTCGTATAAAACACAAGTACTGCAAATCGTTTTTTGCGGTTTCATGTTTACGATGGCCATATTATCCAATTATATAATGGGAACATCTTCATTAAACCACTCTTTGCACTTTAACCCATTATCGGTCTTCAGTACGCTTTTCAGCATCTTTATTTTATTTGTAGCAGCACTTGCCATCTTATTTCATTTTAATAAATTAAGTCAATCCTCGCTAAAACCAGTCAGTACTCTTTTGATGAGTGGGGCAATCATTGAAGGCTATTATCTTTTTGTAAGGGTGTTACCGATGAACGCGAAAAATGAAGCGGGTGAATTTGTTCCACTCACTCCATTTATGCTTTATCTTACATGCTTCGTTTCATTATTCATCCTTGCCAGCTTGATAGCTTCAAGTACGATTGTGGGCCGGCGGTTAGCAAAAAGTGATAATACTGTAAGCGATATCCGTTATGCTTTAGATCAATCGGCGATCGTCGCCATCACGGATGCAAATGGGATCATTACATATGTAAACGAAAAATTCATGGAAATATCACAATATGAAAAATATGAACTAATAGGGAAAAATCATTCCATAATCAATTCTGGTCATCATCCGAAAGAATTTTTCACTGACTTATGGCTAACGATCAGCAAAGGGAAAACATGGCATGGTGAAATATGCAATCGGGCTAAAGATGGTAATGTATATTGGGTGGATACAACTATCGTTCCTTTTATGAAAAAGGGTAAACCATATCAATATATTTCCATCCGTTCGGATATTTCCAGTCGTAAAAAAGCAGAAAATGCTTTAAAGGAGTCAATTAAAGAACTGGAAGATATGCATTATGCAATCAACCAGTCCTTGATTGTGGCGATTACCGATGATAAAGGAGTCATTATCGAAGTGAATGAAAAGTTCTCGGAGGTTTCTGGTTATGGGAGAGGTGAATTGATAGGCCAGACCCATAAGATCGTTAATTCTGGATACCACTCAAAGGAATTCTTTGAAAAAATGTGGAAGACCGTCCGTGAATGCAAAGTTTGGAAAGGTGAAATTAAAAACAAGGCGAAAGAGGGCAGTTTTTATTGGGTCGATACAACAATTGTTCCATTTTTCAGCGAAGAAGGAAAGCCATTTCAGTATTTAACAATTAGTTATGACATAACCGAGCGTAAACAATCGGAAGAGATGCTCCATCGGCAGGATAAATTAGCTGCTGTCGGTCAGCTTGCTGCTGGAGTGGCACATGAAATACGCAATCCCTTGACCTCCATGAAAGGGTATACGGAATTTTTGCAATTGGATGAAACGGACGAAAATAAGCAAGAATATCTGGAAATAATCATGGAAGAAATCAATCGTGTGAATGAGATAGTTGAAGAGTTCTTACAATTGGCCAAACCACAGGCCTTGACTTTGGAGATGAAGAATCTTGTGCCAATCATTCAAAATGTTGTATCTTTGACGGAATTTGAAGCCAGGAAGAAGAACATCACGCTGTTTTCGGATTGTAATGACGAAGAGATCTTCGTTCGTTGTGATGAGAATCGATTAAAACAAGTCATATTGAACTTCATTAAAAATGGTATGGAAGCTATGCCTGACGGTGGGTTCATAAAAGTCATGACTGAAAAAAAAGAGGATAAAGTGCAAATATCCATTACCGACACAGGAATTGGGATTCCGCCAGAGCAGCTTAAGAGACTGGGAGAACCATTTTTCACAACGAAAAAATCTGGTAATGGGTTAGGGTTAATGATCAGCTTTAAAATCATAGAAAGCCATTTGGGAAATGTCTTTGTCGAGAGCGAGGTCAATAAAGGTACAGTCTTTAAAATTGTGCTCCCTATTTAGCCTAATAGGAGCAATGAAAAAATATCAACAAGAAGATGTCTGCGGGGGAACTGGATTTGGAAAATCAAAAGCAAGTCAATATCATTAGCTTGAAGGTGTTTTACCTTTTTTCATTTTTTGCAGTAGGAAGTTTAACACCGCTATTAAGCGTTTATTTAGCCAATGAGGCAGGTTTGTCAGGTATTGAAATAGGTACGATCATGTCCATTGGACCGATAGTGATGATCGTTTTTCAACCTTTTTGGGGGATTGTATGTGATTGGAGCGGGAGACCGGCAAAAATACTGGCAATGACATCGTTGCTTGCTGGTGTATTCGGTTTAGGTTACTTGCTGTTCGATCACTATTTACTTATAGTGTCCGTTGCTGTCGCATTGGCTATTTTTCAAAGTGCGATAATACCAGTTTCAGATAGCATCACCCTTCAATATACAACGAAAATCAAATCGAATTATGGGAAAATCCGTTTATTCGGATCACTTGGTTACGGTGTGGCCGTTTTTGTAATGGGAAAATTATCTGAATCCTTCATGGGTCCTTCCGTGATATTTTATGCTTTTTTCTTCGGCCTTTTGATCGCGGCTAGTCTGGCTCTTCGTTTGCCCGAAGAGCCGCCTGGGGAAAAGGTGAAGCTTTTCGGTGGAATGAAAGAATTGATCACGATGAAACGATTTCTTATCTTTCTTGCTATAACATTCTTGCTTTTTGGTCCTAATCTTGCAAATAACGTATACTACGGTTTGTTTGTAGAGGCAAGGGGAGGGACATATACAGGAATTGGCATTGCGTTCCTTTTAGCTGTATTATCGGAAATCCCCTTTATGAGAATCGCAGGTACCTGGATTCATAAGATAGGCTTGCTGCCAATTACCTTATTGGCTGGAACGGCCTCATTGGTCCGCTGGGTTTTATACTTCACCGAACCGAGTTTGGCTACCGTATATGTGTCCTCGATCATTCAAGGGTTTTCACTTGGCTTATTCATTCCTGCGGCTTTACAATATATCAGGGAAGTTGTCCCTGTACGTATTACAGTAACGGCAATAACGCTTTATTCCGCCATAGGCAATGGATTGGGTAACTGGTTCAGTACCTTCAGCGGCGGAATAATCCTGGATAAATCAGGAATATATGCGGTCTATTTATTTTATGGTTTACTCACCCTGATCGGAATGCTGCTTACAATATGGCTCATGAGGTATGAAAAAAAATTAAAAGTTATGGGGAGACCCATAGGTATAATAGAAAAATGATGGAAAATAAAGCGAGGGACCTCTTTGCCTATCATGGTGAAGAGGTCTTTCTCTATTCTATTTACAAATTTAAGAGAAGGCAGGCTAAATGATCAAGCAGAATGAACATTCTTTGAAAGGGCGTAGGGGTTCATTAAAATTCCTCAGTAGACAAACTCGGTGAAAATGGATTTGTCTCCAATTTTAAATGGGTTTCTATAATTTACACGTTGATTGGAATGAAAGGCACTCGCTTTCCGCGGCAATTTAGCCTGCCAGTCTACCTTGGACACGTTTTTCCTCACAAGTCTCGATCGCCTGTTCCAATCAGCTTTATTAAAAATTTAGAGAGAACCCCTTTTGTAAACTTTCCGCGGTAAGTTATAAAAGATATGTTTTTATGAATTGGGAATTTTAACCAAAACAATCAGTTTTTTATTTTTGGAAATAATATGATTTAATGGAAGATAGAGAATGAATGGAAGGGTGAGTGTTTTTGAGCAAACCAAAAGTGTTGGCTATTACCATCGCATCAGCTTTTATCGGCCTGTTTTTTTTATTTTGTCTTGGATGGGCGATTATGGACCATTATGGAAAGGGTACTTCCGATAAGGAAGTGATTGAAGAAACCGCCATTAAAAAAAATGATTTTCCCGATGATTTTACGGTAGTTGCGATAGGCGATTCATTGACCCGAGGCACAGGTGATGAAACAGGGAAAGGTTACGTTGGACTTGTTATTGAAGATTTAAAGAGTGAATACAATAGAAAACCAATCATTCATAACCTGGGAATTAATGGACAAGTGTCTAAAGAATTGGTTCAGCAAGTGAGACAACCGGAAGTGAAGCGCCAAATCCAGGCTGCTGATGTTATTTTAGTTACAATCGGGGGTAACGATTTATTTCAAAAAGGCAGGACCCTGCTTGAATATGATCGTGAAGCTATTACTGTATCACAAAAGAATTTCTTGGGAAATTTACATGAAATTTTTAAAGATATCAATAAAGTCAATGATACAGCTACCATTTTGTTGCTTGGGCTGTATAATCCGTTTATAGATTTGGATGAAGACTTTGATACGAACCGCATCGTACGGGACTGGAATAATGAAACGGCGGAAGTCGTCGCTCTTTATGAAAATGCCATTTTCGTACCAACTTTTGATTTATTTCAATTGTCGGTAAATGAGTATTTGTATTCAGATAAATTTCACCCTAATAAGAAGGGATATCGTTTAATTGCTGATAGAGTTGCTCCTTTAATAAAATGGGAGGATGTGGAACGATGAAACAGGTGACATTGTCTGTCAGGGACTTGAAAAAAAGGATTGGCAAAAGGGAAATTATTAAAGGAATTGATTTTGAGCTGAATGAAGGGGAAGTTTTCGGCTTTTTAGGACCGAATGGAGCAGGCAAGACGACGACGATCCGCATGTTGGTCGGTTTGATTAAGCCAACCTCGGGTTCCATCCATATATGCGGGTATGATGTTCGTCAGGACTTTACAAAGGCTATGAAGCAAATGGGCTGCATCGTTGAAAATCCAGAGTTATATCCATTTTTGAGCGGGTGGGATAATTTGCTCCACTTTGCAAGAATGTTACCTGATGTTGATGAAACAAGAATGGACGAGGTTGTTGAACTCGTCGGTTTGCAAGCGAGAATTCACGATAAAGTGAAGACCTATTCATTAGGAATGAGACAGCGTTTAGGAATCGCGCAGGCCATGCTCAACAGCCCTAAACTATTGATTTTGGATGAACCAACTAACGGGCTAGATCCAGCCGGAATCCGTGAAATGCGGCAATTCATCAGAAAGTTGGCTGAAGAAGATGGTATGAGCGTTCTGGTTTCCTCACACTTGTTAGGTGAAATCCAGCAACTTTGTGACCGGGTCGCAATCATTAAAGGTGGGGAAATTATTAAAACGGATACAGTGGAGAGCTTATTATCCACGCAGGAGCGGATATTCTGGCGGGTGGAACCTATTCAAAAGGGTGCGGAAATACTTAGCAGCTTCACCGAAATTACTTTAGATCAAAAATATATCATTACAGCCTATGATGAACTCAAGACACCTGAATGGAATGCTGCTCTTAACCAAGCAGGCGTGAGGGTGCATGAAATGAATCGAAAGCTCCCGGGATTGGAAGAATTGTTTTTGCAAGTTACGGGGGGAGGTGCGGGAATTGAATAACTTGGTCCAAAATGAAATGATGAAGTTGCTGGCAAAGAAACGGTTAATCATAATCGGTCTCATCGTTGGAATTTTAGTCCTGATGTTTACATATGCCCAATACAAACAAGTGGAAGAGCAACGGGAGAAGTTGGGAACTGATGATTGGCGTGCAGCTCTTCAGCAGCAAATCATTGATACTCAAAATCGATTGGGCTCCAATAGGATGCTCGATGAATGGCGTGAACAGCTGCAAGTTAGTCTGAAGCAGCAGCAATATTATCTCGATCATGATATCAATCCCTCAGAACCAGGCGCAGCCACTTTTACACGCATGTTTTTGGAAAATGCAATCGATTTGTTCATTCCGCTGTTAATCATGATTGTGGCTAGTGATATGGTTTCTTCCGAAAATAGTCAAGGGACAATCAAGCTTTTGCTGACACGGCCAGTGGAGCGTTGGAAAATCTTATTGAGCAAATATGTAACATTATTATTATCGGTTTCGATTATCGTGGCGGTGACAGCCTTATTGTCTTACCTATTATCGGGTATCGTTTTCGGATATCAAGGTTGGGGGGCCCCTGTAATAACCGGATTTGAATTGAAGGGGGCTGACGTGGATGTCAGTCAAGTAAGGCTAGTGGAACAATGGAAATTCCTATTGATGGATTTGGGACTTGTCTGGCTGGTGGCGGTTGTTGTAGGGACCCTTTCTTTCATGCTTTCGGTACTGGTGAGAAGCACCCCTGCAGGCATGGGTATCATGCTGGCTGCATTGATTTCCGGGGCTATATTGAACAATATGGTTTCATCATGGGAATCAGCGAAGTATTTCTTTATGGTGAATTTGAAATTGACCGCTTATATTAGCGGAACGGCTCCGCCAATAGAAGGGATGACTTTATTATCCTCCGTCATTACTCTGCTCGTTTGGTGGGCGCTTGCTTTAATTGTATCTTTTACAGTATTTACCCGGAGGGATGTATACTGAGAAACAGCCTATAGAAATTATAAGTTGTTTCTGTTTGTTGACATAATTGGTTCGGAAGTGTCGCTTTTAAAACAAGACCTGGTTATCCACATGAAATTTTACTGTTTTATATGAACTGAAACCCTCAATGGATTGAAGAAATTTGCAACACTCCAGCCGGAATAACTGTCTAGCCGAGACACCACAGACGCTTGCGTCGAGAAGGCTTGGCAGAAAGTCGGCGGAAAGGGAGCGGATTTCTGAAATCAACTCCTCCTTTTTTAAAAAAATTGTAGGCACGCTTTCGAATTTGCCTGCAGTCTGAACAGCCTATAAAAATTATAGGTTGTTTTTTATTTTCTCGTACAGGGTATCCTTTATAAAAAAGTATGTTCAAAATAGGAGGATTATAAATGGATGATAATCATTTGAATGAAAAATTCATGCCAATGACTTCAGTTTCCAGTGGAGATGTACAGATTATAAATGAGGATATATATTGTCTGTCCGTCCAAATCGTTAACGTAATTTTTGTAGGGTCACCCAAGGATGATAAATGGGTATTGATAGATGCAGGGATGCCACGTTCAGCAGAGGCAATAAAGAATACTGCTGAAGAAATATACGGACCGCAAAAACCACCTGCTGCAATTATTTTGACACATGGACATTTCGATCACGTTGGTGCACTTATTGAGTTAATGGAGTATTGGGAGGCTCCTGTTTATGCCCACATTAAAGAAATGCCTTATTTAACGGGACAGGAAAATTATCCCGAACCAGATCCAACTGTTGAAGGGGGGATGGTCGCCAAAATCTCATCGATATTTCCGAATGAGGGAATCAACCTTGATGAAAAAGTTCAGCCATTGCCTGATGATCATAGTGTTCCCGGGCTTCGTGATTGGAAATGGGTTCACACCCCAGGCCATTCGAAAGGACATATTTCACTTTTCCGTGAAAGTGACCGGAGTTTGATTGCTGGAGATGCTTTTGTGAATGTCAGGCAAGATTCCCTATACAAGGTTATCACTCAGGAGAAAGAAATAGCAGGACCGCCGCGGTATTTAACAACCGATTGGGAGGCTGCCAAAGAATCGGTACGTCTATTGGAAAGTCTGAAGCCTGCTGTTGCCATAACGGGGCACGGGTATCCTGTTGAAGGGAAAGAACTGGAAATGGGTTTAGCGAAGCTTGCAAAGGAATTCGATTCATTAGCTAAACCGGATCATGGGAAATATGTGGAATGAAGGGTGACCGTGTTTAATGAATAATTTCTCTACAAAAGTCAAAAATAAACAAGCAACTTATGAAAAATGGAGGGATTTCCGTGACTAATTTAAGAGATATCATGACAACAGACGTTGACTGTTGCACTGCGGAGGATAATATATATGAAGCAGCAGTCAAAATGAAGAATGGTGATGTTGGTGTCATTCCTGTATTGGAGAATAACCATTTAATCGGTGTCATTACAGACAGGGATATCGTCATTCGCTGTGTTGCCGAGAAAAAGCCAAATTCGACTAGAATTACCGATGTCATCTCCACCAATCTTGTAACAGGTACGCCTGATATGTCAGTGGAGGAAGCTGAGGAGTTAATGGCTACCGAACAAATCAGAAGGCTCCCTATCATTGAGAATGAAAAGCTGGTCGGTGTCGTGGCATTAGGTGATCTTGCTGTACACCAACAGACAAATTCAATGGCGGGAGATGCTTTAAGTTCAATTTCCGAAGACAGAGATCAAATTCAGCACTAAAAATCAAAACTCTGTTAGCTATTGCTAACAGAGTTTTGGTTTTTAAAGATACTTATTGAACCAGCCCTTGATTTCCTCAACATGTTGCAGGCGCATTTTTGGAGATCCGCTTCGCGATACCTCATGAGTTTCATTTGGGAATGAAACAAGTATGGCTTCTTTATTTTGCCGTTTTAAAGCGACAAAGAATTGCTCGCTCTGTTCAATGGGACAGCGGAAGTCCTTTTCTCCGTGAAGTAAAAGTAAAGGCGTATCCACAGTGGAAACATATTTTAATGGAGAGTGCTGCCATAGTTTTTCAGCAGAGTTAATGATATCGCCGCCAACTTCCCATTCTGTAAAATAATAGCCAATGTCGCTGACCCCATAAAAACTTAGCCAGTTACTGATACAACGCTGAGAAACAGCCGCCTTGAAGCGGTTGGTATGTCCGATGATCCAATTTACCATGAATCCTCCATAACTTCCTCCGGATACCCCTAACTCTTCATCGTCTATAAAATCATACGTAGCTAGAACGTGATCGACTCCAGCCATTAAGTCCTTATAATCCATGCCTCCATAGTCGCCACGGCAGGCGTTTACAAAGTCCTGGCCATATCCTACACTTCCTCGCGGGTTAGTGAAGAATACAGTATACCCTTCATTAGCCAAGGTCTGGAATTCATGAACATAGGTATTAGCATACATCATATGCGGTCCGCCATGTATTTCTAAAATGAGCGGATATTTTTGACTACCATTAAAACCGTTCGGTCTCATGATCCAGCCGTGAATGGTAAGCCCATCGACTGATGGAAAAGTAATGGGTTCAGCCATGGACAAATGTTTATCCTTCAAAAACTCCTCATTAACAAAACTGATTTGTTCCTTATCACCATTGGTAAGGTTATAAGCAAAGAGATCGCCAGGATGAACAGGTGTACTGATGGCCACGACAGCACGGTGGCTTTCGGGATCTATAGTCAGGCCGTATATATGCTGCGGGTCAAGGATTGATGGATACATAGCTCCTTCAATGGAACCATAATATACTCCGGTATTACCATAATCACTTATTAAAAAGTAAAAACCTTGGCTATCGTTTGTCCACAAAATACCTGGGTCGACGGCTCCGATTTGGAAATCCCCTATTGCGGAATCTCCAATTTGCACGTCCCATCCGTCGGTCAAACACTTAGTCGTTTGGTCCATGATGGAATATAACCAGATATTTGAAAAGGTCGCACCGGCAAATTCTTTATTATGGCCTATGAAAGATAGATATTCGCCATTTGGAGACCATTTAGGATCTCTAAAGAAACCTGTACTATCCGTAATTTTCTCTAAAGATTTCGTATCAAGATCCATGATGAATATATCTGAAAAAAGTTCATCATCACTTCTTTCTGCATCCCCGCTTATGAATGCAATACGTTGTCCGTCTGGAGACCACGCATTCGGAAGATGATCAATATTGTTTTCCGTCAGCAATGTGAATTCTCCCTTAAAAATGTCCGCTATTACAAGCTGCTGATATAACTGATCAAAATAGCCTCTCCCATCCCATTTGTACTTGATCCGGTCATACCTATTAACTTCTTTGGATAGATCATTTTCATTTACCGTATTAAGGTTTTCGCCTTCCTTTAACCCGGTAGAAAGCAGTAACTTGGTGGAACAAGGGGACCAAATTGGCTTAGATGCGCCGTTGACGAAATGGGTGAGCTGGCGAGCTTCCCCGCCAATGCTCCCGATAATGTGGACTTGTTTTTTTCCTGATCTATCTGATATAAAGGCGATATGCTTGCCGTCGGGGGACCAGGCTGGTGATGTATCACGATTATCCCCAAACGTCCATTGCTTTGTTTCATTCGTAATCAGGCTGAACATAAACAGATTGGAAATGTATTTTTCCGTTTTTTCATCTATTCTGGTTTGGACATAAACCGCCATGCTGCCATCCGGTGATAGCTTTGGATCGGTTACTGATTTCAAGTGAAATAAGTCTCTTGCTGTTATACCTATTTTGTTCATCCTTTTCACCCTTTCATTTCTCATAGTTATGTATTTCGCTAAAGAGAAATAAAATCCTTTAGTAAATGGTAAATGTCATGTTTATTTATCAAGGACGAAAGAAATGAAAATAATCCGGCCTTTTTATCAGGTCGGATTATCTGGATATATCGGCAAAAACTTACAATTACTTATGCATATGTCCTGTATGCGGACGGTGCGGCGGTATTTGGAAATTATGTTCTTCCATCATTTTATAATGTTTTTCAAAATGAGAAACCATTTTATCGGCTTCTTCTTTCGAAAGCGCGCCATACTCAACATATTTTTCGATCAATATCTTTTTGTCAGCAAGTATTTGTTTTTGGATCTTAGCGATTTCCGATTTTTGAGCATCAGTGAATTGTACACTTTCAGTCTTTGCTTTATTTTCCTGTGCAGCCGGATGATTAAGGTTGACTAAGAATAGGGAACAAGCTGTTAAACAGATGACGAAAAACTTTTTCATGAATGAACGACTCCTTCTTTTTAATGATTTTTTCTGCCTAAATGAAGAACTGTAGAACCTTTAAAAATCTGAAAGTCTCTTCCTAATGGTGAATGATAATCAATATGGAAGATTCCTTATTTCTTTATTATCATTTACAGCATTTACAGTTTTATGTAAAAAATAAGGGGGAGGTTTGTTAGAGAAAGATATGGGTATTTTAAATGTAAGTGGAATTCTTATTAATAAAAAGTCCTTTAAAAGGGAAGAAAGGGGGATTATCATGATTTGGACGATTATTGGTGTAATAATATTATTATGGGTTCTTGGTTTAGTCTTCAAAGTGGCTGCAGGCTTTATACATATCTTGCTTATCATCGCGGTCATTCTCATTTTGGTTAAGGTTTTTAAGGGAAGGAATCGAATGTAGAGGTGTATTGAATGACTGACCTGGAAAAGCTTTAAATACCAATGTAAAAGGCGGCCTGGTGAACAGGGCGCCTTTTAATTCAGGAAACTGTCAATCATAAGGAAGTGGATGGCCTAACAGCCTCTTATGAATCCATATCGCTGACTGGGTGCCATCTCCCATGGAAATGGTGACTTGTTCGGAATGGGCAACGAGGTCGCCGCCTGCCCAGACTCCTTTAATATTCGTTTCTTTAGTCCGGGGATGAACCACGACATGATTGTTTTCATTGACCTGCACACCTAATTGTAAGGCTAGGCCATTATTAAGCTTGTTCCCTTTAAACGCCGTAAATGCCTTTTCAGCTCTGATAATTTTACCAGATACTAATTCTATGCCCGTTAACTCCTGATTGGCATCGACATGAACCCCACAAACTTCCTCTTCAATTACGGGAATGTGATTTGCCGTTAACTTATCTCTATACTCATCATCAATTTTAGATTTCAAATGGTTTACGTAAATGATATCTTTTGACCAATATAATAGAGTAAGCGCCATGCCTGCACCCGTATTTCCGCCACCAAGAACAACGGTTTGCTTATCCATGATCTCATATCCATCACAGTCAGGGCATATATATGTGGATGTCCCAAGAGTTGAATAGATGTTTTTGATTGGAGGAATGTTATCGGTAATGCCAGTACCAAGAAAAATCATTTTTGCTTGATATTCCCTGTCATTGTTAGTTTGGATAAAAAACTTGTCCTGCTTTTTTTCTAGAGATGTCACTGTATCATCCATGAATTCGACACCGAATTTTTCAGCGTGCTGCCTGCCAAGGGTCCTTAATTGTTTCCCGCTTACCCCGTCTGGCCACCCAAGAATGTTATGGTATGCCTTGGCAATGGAGGAGCGGCCTTGAGCAGAATCAATGACGATAATATCATGTTTATACCTTCCTAGCTGGATGGCTGCCTGAATCCCGGCTATACCTCCACCAATAATAATGCAATCTGCTTGTTTCATGAATTCACCGCCCATAAATTTGGAATAAACCTAGTGTTATTCTATCTGTAAAAAATATACCACTAGTCGCTGGAGCTTAAACAAAAAAAAGGAGAAAGTCCGCATCTGGCAGATCTTCCTCCCTTATCTTTAGCCTATATCATTGATTCTGTATTGGGTCGAGCCATTCTTGTGCCCAATTTTGAATTTCGTTCATAACCGGTGCAAGGGCCTTGCCTTTATCAGTTAAAGAATATTCAATCCTGACCGGTGTCTCTGGATATACGTCCCTTTTAACAATACCTTCAATTTCCAAGTCCTTTAAACGTTCAGAAAGAATCCTGCCGCTTATCGGGAATGCAGATTCAATATTACAAAACCTTTGAGGGCCATTAAGTAATTGATTGACAATCAATCCAGTCCAGCGTTTACTCAAGATTTGCATTCCTTTTTCAAATCGTGGACAAAGTGTCGTATTATTCATCATATCACCTCATTATTAATATATTATAATGCATTTACCTCATATGTAACAACTTTACCGAAAATTATTTAGTTACTAGAGATGTTATAGTATAAGAAATTCACGAGCTTACTTTAAGTATCATGAAAAGGATTCCGCCTCGGATTTGCCACATTTTTAAAAAAAGCGTGCTTTTAAAAATGTGTTGTTTAGAGATACCATGTAAAATATGTTATTTTAATATTGAAGTCAAAGTTTTGCAAATGGAAGGATCCGTGGGAAAGATGAGTGAGTTACTGCAAGAGGCCGTATCCTTTATCAGTACAAGTTATCCGGAATTATTGAAAACGGAAGAGGACATAAATGGCAGGATCGAACAAATTAAAAAGGAAATAAATGAAACAGGCAGATATGAACATACATATGAAGAATTGGTTTATGGTGCTAAATTAGCTTGGCGGAATAGCAATCGTTGCATTGGGCGCTTTTTTTGGGAATCACTAAGGGTGATTGATAAAAGAATGATTCAAAGCGAAGAACAAATGGTATCGGCCCTCTTCGAGCATATCGAATATGCTACGAATAATGGGAATATCAGACCTGTGATTACAATTTTCAAACAGAAAGATCATGATCGAAAAGTGGATATTTGGAATCATCAACTTATTCGTTATGCAGGATATGAGACGGAACATGGTGTAATCGGCGATTCAAGTTCAATCGAATTCACCAAGCGATGTATGGCATTAGGGTGGGAAGGGAAATTCGGACCTTTCGATATTTTACCCCTTGTAGTCCAAGTGAACGGAAAAACCGCTAGTTTTCATGATATACCTGAAAGCCTCGTTAAAGAGGTTCAAATCACCCACCCTGAACTGACATGGTTCGAAGATCTTAAACTAAAATGGTACGCAGTTCCAATCATATCTGGTATGAGGCTGGAAATTGGCGGTATTACTTATTCAGCTGCACCATTTAATGGGTGGTACATGGGAACGGAAATCGGTGCTAGGAATCTTGCTGATGAAGAACGCTACAATATGCTGCCGGCAATCGGGGAGAGGATGGGCCTGGATATTAAACGTGATTCGAGTTTATGGAAAGATCGGGCCCTTATCGAACTGAATGAAGCAGTCCTTCATTCGTATAAAAAACACGGAGTCAGCATTGTTGATCACCATACAGCAGCTAAGCAATTCAAGAAATTCGAAGAAAAAGAAGCCTCATATGACCGGAAAGTAACGGGGGATTGGACCTGGTTAATTCCACCGGTGTCACCAGCCACGACCCATGTTTTCCATCAGCCATATAACAATGAAATTATGAAACCTAATTTCTTTTATCAAATTCCTCCATATAAATAAAGGTTTACATGAACTGGCGGCGGGTATATATACAGTAAGCCAAATAAATAAGGGGGAAGGTAATGATGGCATTAGGAAGAAACGCGGTATTACTAGGAGTCGGAGTTGCCGGAGTCTCATTTTTATCGAATAAAACGAACAGAGGAAAAGTGAAGGACATGTGGTCAAATGCAAAAGCAAAAACGGTAGGCTTTTGGAATAGGACGGCTTCAGAGCTGGATCCTGTAATTGAAAAGGCGGGTCACCCTGATCCATATGATCATGATGACAATAAAATGGTGGACGAAGGCGCCATGTACGGTGTTCACTATTATAATAATGCAAAGCATGGATAAAGCAATCAGAATCGCTTGGGAGTACCCAAGCGTCAGACTGCAGACAAACTTGTTCAGTTTGTCTGCAGTTTTTTTAATTAAAAAGTTCTTTTGATTTCAGAAATCCGCTCCTTTTCCGCCGACTGTCTGCCAAGCCGTTTCAAAGCACCTGTGGTGTCTGCTAGCCAGTACTTCGGCAGGAGTGTCGCAAATTTCTTCAATCTAATGAGGGTTTCATCCATATAAAAAGTAAAAAAAATGAATGATAACCATAATTTTAAACAAACTGGAGTGGAAATCAACATCTGAAAATTGTAACCATACCCGAGGAGTTGAAGGTGTGTTTTGAATCAGGTGGTTTAGGAACATCAGTTACGTTTTCCGAACCCTTTTTGTCTACTAACTATCGCTTGGGGCTACCCAGGCGTTTTTTTGTAGTGGCATTTTATTTATCAATTGATAAAAGTTAGATGATTACGAAATCTGAACAAGGATTCAAGGTATTAAATTCTTTATTGTACTTTAAATGAATAAGGATTAAGATAAAAGAATCGAAAGGAAGTGGATACGAGTGAGCAGCAGTTCTTATGATCCTGAACCCAGAAAGCAAGAGGAAGCCAATATGATGCTAGAAGTCGAGACTGTTATTCTCCCTGAGTATCTGCTCGAAGAAGGTAAATAAGGCTTTCTCTATAGAAGAGGAGGTCAAAAAATGATTGAAATCTACAAGACGGATGATAACCGTCACCTGAACAATATCGAGGAAATGACAAAAGGTTCCTGGGTGAACATTGTCGCGCCCACAGAAGCTGAAATAGATTATATATGCTCGACTTTGAAGTTACCGATCAATTTCATGAAAGATCCACTCGATGATGAGGAAAGACCGCGAATCGAAAAAGAGGATGATAATGTTTTAATAATTGTCGACTTCCCATATTTGACCAGGGATGAAGCCGACTTACCGATTTTTGAAACGATTCCCATAGGCATGATCTTTACCAAAGACTGTTTCATTACGGTATCTCTGAAAGAAACTCCGATATTGGCGAATTTCAAAAACAATAAGATCAAAGGATTCTTCACCAATAAGAAGACGAGATTTGCTTTACAAATATTATTCGAGATTTCATCCTATTATTTACGTTACCTGAAACAGATTAATAAGATGACTAATGAAGCCGAACGTGAATTACATCAGTCGATGAAAAATAAAGAATTATACACTTTCCTTGCTTTGGAAAAAAGCCTGGTTTATTTTACGACATCATTGAAATCCAATCGTGTAGTCCTTGATAAGATCCTCCGATTTAATTATCTGAAAATGTATGAAGAAGATAAAGAATTGCTTGAGGATGTAATCATCGAAAATGCTCAGGCTATCGAAATGGCAGAAGTGTATCTATCCATTCTTAGCGGTATGATGGATGCATTCGCTTCGATCATTTCCAATAATGTCAATAATGCCATGAAGTTTCTAACATCAGTGACCATTATATTAACGCTTCCGACGATGGTGGCAAGTTTTTACGGAATGAATGTGGAACTGCCATTTGAACATAATCGGTTTGCTTTCATTTTTACATTATTAATTGCCATCACTTTGGCGGGGACGACTGCATTCATTTTTTGGAAGAAAAAATATTTTTAAGATCAACCGGCTTATTAAGCCGGTTTTTATTATGGGTTTGTGCAATTTGAACATTGATTGGAACGTAGGGCACTCGCTTTCCGCGGGCTGTCCGCCCTCGCCGCATTTGCGCCTGTGGGGTCTCTCATGGACTCGCTTTTCCCGCAGGAGTCTCGCACCTTACGTTCCAATTATAGTTCAACTGGTGCGAGAACCATTAGGTTGATGCTGCCAAGCATGTTTTTGTTTTATTCCTCAAAAAAATCAGAAAAACCTTCACTGTTAATGCGATCTGTATAAGGGTTTTCATCATTTACATTCTTTGCATCCAAATTGGTTTTAATCACTAAACGGGGACTCTGTGACGCTTCTCTTATGATACGATCGTTCAACTCTTTAAAATCCGGTACCTTCTTATTGCCGGGTTTGTTTGGTTCCAATAAAACCACCTCCATTTTTATCTTTGCAATAAATGATGGGGTGTATTCATGAATATTCTTAGGTTTGGGAAGGATAAAGGACTGAGGAGGAGATCAAGATGACCAAATGGAACGAGCAAGCATCTCGCAATAATAATTTAAGGGCAAGTGATTTAAACCCAGATGGAGCCGGAAAAGGAAAAATGGATTCAAAAACAATTGATGGAGATCAATTGAATGATCTAAAGATCCAAGAGGAAATCAGAAAGCAAAATATGTAAGAGTAGTCCCTGATTTTAATTTAAAACAAAAAAGAATCATGCAGCGGAAAACGCTTGGCGGATAAACCAAGCGTTTTTTTCGTATCATGGTTTGAATTTCATGGTTGATTTAGGATTCACTTTTATCAGGTACGCTTTTGCTTTTTAAGTGAAGAGGGTTGAGTGAAGGACCCGGTTTCTTTTGTAGTGGTACCTTGCCCCTCTACCTGAGAAGAACCTAAACGAGTTTGTGAAGCATCTTTCTTGTTTTTTCCATTCATGTTTATCACCTCGATATTACTTTTCCTATTTCCTTTGCATCCTATACATATATTGAGGGGGATAAGGACAGGTTAGAAGGTAGAGGAGGTGTGTGTTGATGTCAAGAATCGGTGTTGAAGAATCATTAACGAATATTCAGGAAGCACTTCGTGAAAAAGGTTTTGATGTTGTGGAAATTAAACAAGAAGCTGACGCAAAAAACGTGGATTGTTGTGTGGTAACAGGTTTGGAAAGTAATGTGATGGGTATAAGCGATACTTCATTAAAAGCGTCTATCATTGAGGCAAATGGTTTAACGGCTGATGAAGTGTGCCGCGAGGTTGAAAATAAAGTGAATACCATTCAATAGTTCAAAAAGTGCCTAAACCGATATAGGGTTAGGCACTTTTTCCGTTTATTCAAGGTTACTGTGCTATGGAAATTTCCGCAATCAACTCCACTGCTACATTCCCTTTGATCGCCCGGGAAATCATACATGAAGTCTCGGCTTTTTCAGCAAGTCTCCCCGCTTTTTCAACCACTTTTTCAGAAGTACCCGGCACCAATATAAGTGCGGGGCGATGAATGATTTTCTTATAGGTGAATACACCATTCGTAACATCCACTAACGCTTCTGATTGCATGGTCAAGCTCACCTTTTCTATATGGGACCGCTCTAACATGGCAGCATAGGTAATGATATAGCAGGTCGATGCCGCTCCAAGCAGCATTTCATCGGGATTAGTTCCAATCCCTGGTCCTTCCATTTCCGTAGGAATGCTTATCTGTGTTTGAAGATTCCCTGAATGAATCGTGCCGCTATCATTTCTGCCGCCAGGCCACTCCGCAGTTAAATGAAAGTGATGTATTGTCATTTTTTAACCTCCTTACTATTCTATAGTGTAAACGACAAAACAGGTTAAGTATCCGATTTTGCTCAATCAGTCAAATAATCCAGCGATTGCCAGAGTTTTTAAATGGCAAAGAATCCGCTGTGCGGATCTAAGATATGAATTGATCAAACAAATTACAGCCCTGCCGAATTACGTTTCCAGTAGGCTCAATTTCTGCTAGCTGACAGAAGCATGCTTATTAAATATAAGATACATGTTGATGAAACAAAAGGCAGAGGCATTAGGCTATTTTAAGCACAATATTGGATAGGCTTTTCTATAATGATATAGACGGTTTTATATAAATAATACTTCATTAAGGAAGGGCTGAAAAGTTGACTACATTGAGTAATATGTTCGATTTGACTAATAAAACGGCTATCATTACCGGCGGCGGCAGAGGACTGGGAAAACAGATCGCCATGGCGTTGGGAGAGGCTGGCGCAAATATAGTCATTGCTTCACGAAATCTGCCTGTATGTAAGGAGGTATGTGAAGACTTGCAATCGATGGGTGTTAATGCCGCTGCCTTTGAATGTGATATCACCGATGTGAGCGCCATTGACCATGTCGTTCAGGAAACGGTTGCTCAATTCGGCACGATTGATATTCTTTTCAATAATAGCGGTACGTCTTGGTCAGGTCCGCTTTTGGATCTTCCCAAGGACAAGTGGGAAAAAGTATTGAATGTTAACGTTACAGGTACATTCCTGTTTTCACAGGCGGTAGCGAAGGTCATGAAGCAGCAAAATTCCGGAAAAATCATAAATATTGCATCGGTGTCAGGTCTTGGCGGGACGTTTCCTGAGCTTTTGGATACGATAGCTTATAACACCAGTAAGGGTGCCATCATTACAATGACCAAGGATTTAGGAGTTAAACTTGCTAGATACGGCATTCAAGTCAATGCAATTGCACCTGGATTTTTCCCGACTAAAATCACAAAGGAAATTCTTGAAAAGTCTAACTATGACATATTAGGTAAAACTCCGGCTGGCAGGTTTGGCGATGAAGATGATTTAAAGGGTGCCGCCGTTTTTTTAGCCTCACAGGCTTCTGACTATATGGTGGGTCATATTTTGATCATTGACGGTGGAATATCAGCATTAGTATAAACGGAGGAGAAAGGAAGGAAGAAATATATGGCGGAAAAATCCAATTTTTATAAAGGGCTTAAATTACTGGGCACACAAAAAGAGCAACAGCTGAATAGTAAAATTCAAAATCTGCTGAATAATCGCGAATTAATCGAAAGAGTTAGCAATAATGCGCAAATGCAGGTACCAAGAATAAATAGTCTGCAGGAAACCTCAGAAAGAATGTCCATCATCATGAATTACCCAACAAAAAAAGATGTGGCGAGTTTAGCGAAATTAGTCATCCAACTCGAAGAAAAAATTGATGGGTTGCAAGAATTGGTCTCTATACTAGTTGAGAATAGGGGCGGGAATGTCGGGGGTAATTCTTCAATTCGCAATAAAGGCAATGCCAATTCATCCCGCAGCATCAAAAAGAAATCAAGATTGGCATCCAATGAAAAGGAAGGGAGTAAAAAAAGGTTATCTGATTTTATAAATAACTCCTTATTGTTAAGCTCACAGCTGCCTGAGTTCAATTCAGTTGGTCAGGAGAATTCAAATGGCTAAGCGGAAAGTGCCGAAAAATCAATCTGAATCCAAAACTAAATGGCAACATTTATTGGATATTCCCAATCAGCCAATGCCTGAAATGGGACTGACTCCGAAAATAGCGGTGTGGAAAAAAAACAAATCAACGCTTTGGTTTTATCCCTCAGCACAAAAAAAATATGATGTACCGGTTTTTCTTATATATTCACTAATCAATACTCCTTTGATTCTTGATTTATCTCCGGGGAATAGTTTAATAGAATCTTTTGTAAATGAAGGTTTTGATGTGTATTTGCTTGATTTTGGAAGCCCGGGCTTTGAAGATGGTGACATATCGATCGAAGATTATATCGTCGATTATATTCAAAAAGGAGTGCAGCGTGCATTACGTCACTCTGGAGCATCAGAAATTACAGTCATGGGGTTTTGCCTCGGAGGTACAATAGCCGCAATATATGCTGCCATTGCAGACGAGCCCATCAAGAATTTGATACTTTCCGTGACCCCGGTCGATTTCAGTGCCTCGGAATTTTTTGATCAATGGCAGGAAGCGTTAAAAGAAGGAACAGCGGATTTTGACGAGACAATAGATATTTATCAAACGATACCGGCCAGTGCAGTTAAATATGGTATCAGGTTAATTACATCGCCCGTCTATATATCACCTTATTTATCTTTATTGAATCAAGCGGATGATGAAAAATACGTTCAAAACTGGCGCCGCTTCAATGCTTGGGCTAATGGGCATGTACCGTTATCCGGAGCAGCCGCAAAACAAATAACCAAGGATTTATTGATAAAAAATAGCTTGGTTAATGGTGGTTTTAAGGTAAGGGGAAAAAAAGCGAAGCTATCGAAAATTGATGCTAGTGTTTTGGTCATAGCAAGTAAGTATGATCGACTGGTCCCACAGGAAATGATTTATCCGGTAATGGAGCATTTAACATGTAAGGATAAGACATATAGCCTACTGAAAAGTGGACATGCTGCTAGACAATATTCCGGTGTACTCCCATATTATTTGAAGGAATGGCTGCCAGGGCGTTCTTCACCAATTCAATAAGATTAATAGGGGGATGTGAAATGTACGTGTTGAACGTCAGTGAGGATATCAAAATCATGCCGGTTGTTGAGTATATAGGCTTTGCGTCATTGATATTTTCAAAATTTTTTGCAACATTTCCGGATTACTAAAGCGAAATAAAATAAAAGGGCTGGCTCGTTAAGTAGAGCCAGTCTCTATTTTATCATCGATAATATTTCACACGTTCTTCAAGTGGTGAGAAGTCTTTATCGCCAGGTTCTGCAGTGGGTTTTCCAAAAGGCAACTGTGCGATGAGTTTCCAATCTCGTGATATATCCCATGTCTTTCTCACTTCGTCATCGATTAAAGGATTATAATGCTGAAGGCTTGCACCAAACCCCTCAATTTCCAAGGAAGTCCATACGACAAATTGTAAAATGGCAGAAGATTGGTTCGACCAAATCGGAAAATTTTCGGCATACGTTTTGTATTGTTCTTGTAGCCTATTTATTTTGGCCTGGTCTTCAAAGAATAAAACCGTTCCATAACCATTTATAAATGACCTCATTTTTTCTTCCGTTTTTGTAAAATCTTTGCCATCGGCTGCTTTTTTTAATGTTTCTTTCGTGATATCCCATAATTGTTCGTGGCTTTGACCAGTTAATACAATCACTCTGGCACTTTGGGAGTTGAAAGCGGAAGGGGAGTATTGAACGGCATGATCGATAACTTCTTTAATCCTTTTATCAGGAACAACATGTTCCTTGCTAAGGGAATAATAAGAGCGTCTATCTTCAATTGCGCTAAAAAAATCTTTAACCATATATCACAACCTCCATTCTTATACCGATTTATTTTGGCCTGTATTTTTTATTTTATGATAAGTGAATCCGGTTGAAATTATTTGAATGAAAATGGTTGACAATTTTATCCCTGTCGTTTATCTTTAAATCAAGATATTTGCATTAAAAGTATTATGTTAGGTTGAATACCTTGAATTCGAGATATTATTAGCGGATTAATTCATCTCCGTAAGGGGAGATTTATAAAGATAGGAGTGGTACGGATGGAATTAAAAGGATTACATCATGTTTCGGCGATTACAGCAAAAGCGGGAAATAACTTTGAATTCTACACAAAAGTCTTAGGGATGCGATTAATCAAAAAAACGGTGAATCAAGATGATGTTCGTGTGTATCACTTATTTTATGGAGATCAAATTGGTTCACCGGGTACGGAATTGACGTTTTTTGAAATTCCAAATGCTGCCCGCACTCATGAGGGAAACAATAGCATTTCAGAAATTTCTTTAAGGGTGAGGGATGATGAAGCGCTAGGATATTGGAAAAAACGGTTTGTGGAATTCAATGTTGAGCACGATGAAATATCGAGCCGTTTTGAAAGAAAGGTGCTTTCTTTTAAAGATCCTGAAGGGCAGAGGCTTCTTCTGGTTTCCGATCAGGATAATAACGGTGTTGATGGAGGATTTCCGTGGAATGGAAGCCCAGTGCCGCAAGAGTTTTCCATACTTGGATTAGGACCAGTAAAACTCACAGTACCCAATATTGAACAAACAGAAAGTGTTCTTATCGAGGTATTGGGGTTCAGGAAATCAGGCACATACCCATCCGCAATCAGGGGGCAAAATCCGATAGTCGTTTACGAGACAGGTGAAGGAGGAACTGGAGCAGAACTCCATATTGAAGAAAGGAATGACATACCTCGGGAAAGGCTGGGGAGGGGTGGAGTACACCATGTTGCCTTTCGGGTGGATGATGAAGAAGAATTGAGAAAATGGGTAGAAAAGATTAGTGAATCGAAATTCGTGAATTCGGGATATGTGGACCGCTTTTATTTCCGTTCACTCTATTTTAGGGAGCCGAATGGCATATTATTTGAACTAGCTACTGATGGACCTGGTTTTGAAGTGGATGAAGCTGAGCAGCATCTAGGTGAGAACCTTGCCCTGCCACCTTTTTTGGAATCGAAAAGAAAGGATATTGAATCGAATTTAAAACCACTTAATACAAAATCAACTAATTAATCAACGGGAAAGGAAGTAATCGGCATGCAAAAGCAAAATGCAGGGATACACCATATAACCGCAATTGTAGGCAATCCTCAAGAGAATGTGGATTTTTATGCTGGAGTATTGGGAATGCGTATGGTGAAGAAAACCGTTAATTTTGATGATCCAGGCACCTATCATTTATATTTCGGAGATGAATCCGGTTCACCGGGCACAATCATCACTTTCTTTCCTTGGCCTGGGGCATACCGAGGGACAATTGGCTCCGGACAAGTGGGGATTACAACATATGCCGTTCCGGAGGGTTCAATGGGCTTCTGGGAAAATCGTTTGGGTAAATTTAATATAGACTTTGAAAAGGTTTCACGTTTCGGTGAGGAATATCTTGAGTTCCAAGACCCACATGGTTTGCAACTTGAACTGGTTGAGCGTAAAGAAGGTAAAAATAGCGAGTGGTCATCCGGCGGTGTACCAGCTGATAAGGCGGTCAAGGGTTTCGGCGGAGCTGTATTATTGACGTCAAAACCGATCAAAACGATGGAACTTTTAGAGGAAGTGATGGGCCTTCAAAAGGTTGGGGAAGAGGGCGATTTCATCCGCTTCAAATCCACATCGGATATCGGCAATTTGATCGATGTTAAAAAAACGGTTTTACCAAACGGTAAAATCGGAGTGGGAACTGTCCATCACATTGCATGGCGTGCGAGCGATAATGAAGATCATAAAGAATGGAGGGAGCATATCGGTAACCATGGCTATGGTGTGACACCCTTTACAGACCGACAATACTTCAATGCCATTTATTTCAGGGAAGATGGAGGCATACTCTTTGAAGTAGCCACAGATCCACCTGGCTTTGCTCATGATGAAACGAAAGAAACGATGGGCAGTAAATTAATGCTGCCGCCATGGTTGGAAGAAAAGCGGGAAGTTATGGAAAAAACGTTACTGCCGGCAGTGCCGAGAGTACTAGAGGAGGATAAATGATGAAACATATTTTTCAAAAAGGAAGTAATCCAGAAGCTCCGTTACTACTGCTGTTACATGGCACTGGAGGAACGGAAACAGATCTCTTGCCATTATCCGAAATGGTTTCACCGGGTTCGTCCGTACTGAGCGTACGGGGAAATGTACTTGAAAATGGAATGCCCCGTTATTTCCGACGGTTAGCTGAAGGGGTTTTTGATGAAGAGGATTTGATTTTCCGAACGAAGGAGCTTTATGACTTCTTGGAATCAGCGTCCGGAAAATATGACTTCGACCGTGACAGAGTGGTGGCATTAGGTTATTCCAATGGTGCAAATATAGCGGCAAGTTTGCTGTTCCATTACGAGGGGGCCTTACAAGGAGCGATTCTTCATCATCCAATGGTTCCAAGACGAGGGATTGCTTTGCCGTCCCTTTCAGATATACCTGTATTTATAGCTGCAGGTAAAAACGATCCGATTTGCCCGGCAGAAGAAACTGAAGAACTTAATCAACTTTTACAGCAAGCTGGCGCAACAGTTGAAGTTCAATGGGAAAATTATGGTCATCAGTTGACACGTTCAGAGGTTGATGCAGCAGGTTCATGGTTTCAAAAGAACTTTTTATAAGAATGAGAGGGAATGAAGATGATTTCTGTTAACCCTGAAAGTCTGACTGAACGGGATAATTATAAGTTTTTGACTGGAAGCATTATACCGAGACCTATAGCGCTGGTTACGACACAATCCGAAACCGGTACAATCAATATAGCGCCGTTCAGCTTTTTTAACATAGTCAGTTCAAATCCTCCGATGATTTCCATTTCTGTTCAACGGAAAGAAGGAGTTTCAAAGGATACAGCCCGAAATGCAATTCAAACAGGTGAGTTCGTTGTTCATATCACTGACGAAAATAATGTTGCTGATGCAAATCGAACGGCCAAGGAACTCCCATCTGAAGAAAGTGAATTGGGTCTTACTAATTTCACGCTGGCTGTTAGTGATAGGGTATCCGTACCAGGATTGGAAGAAGCGAAGGTGCGTTTTGAATGTACATTAGAGCAATCGATTCCATTGGCAGGTTCCAAGAATGAACCTGGTTGTGATTTACTGATAGGGAAAATAGTCTGCTATCATATAGAGCAAGATATTTACCATAATGGCCGTATTGACCCGAATGGGCTAAAACCTGTAGCAAGATTAGCAGGTCATACTTATACAAAACTAGGGGAATTATTTGAAATAGAACGTCCTTAAGGAAAAAGAAAAAAATGGCGACATCTTTTAAGATGTTGCCATTTTTAAGACCAACATGACCCCGGTTAGTTTTATTTGCCATTATAATATGCTTAGCGCCTGTTCCAAAAATAAGCAACCTTTTAATATTAATGCCGCAGACGCCATGATCGTTAGCATTTAAAGGAAGTCTTAACATTCCGAAACAAAACTTGACAAATTTTTCATAGATTGATAAAGTTATAAAAAAATAATTTCTTATCCAGAGAGGTGGAGGGACTGGCCCTATGAAACCTCAGCAACAGGTCTACAAAGACACTGTGCTAATTCCAGGGGGTGAAACCTTGATAGATAAGACCGTACGTGTTTATTTGTCAGTAACGCACTCTTTTTTAGAGTGCGTTTTCGTTTTTTCTGGATGCAAGATTAAGGAGAGTAAGAATGGATAACAAAAGGAAGCATGATTTTCAAAGGCAAATGCAAGCACGGCATATAATAATGCTATCGCTTGGCGGGGTGATTGGAACTGGTTTATTCTTAAGTTCGGGTTATACGATTCAACAGGCTGGTCCGTTCGGAACCATCCTTTCGTATCTGATTGGTGCATTAGTGGTTTATCTAGTCATGCTATGTCTAGGTGAACTATCAGTGCATATGCCCGAGACTGGTGCGTTTCATAGTTACGCAACCAAATACATCGGACCAGGGACAGGATATACAGTAGCCTGGTTGTATTGGCTAACCTGGACTGTTGCACTAGGTTCGGAATTCACGGCTGCAGGATTGTTGATGCAGCGATGGTTTCCATCAATCAGTGTCTGGATATGGAGTGCTCTATTTGCCATTTTGGTTTTGGCATTAAATGCGTGGACCGTTAAGTTTTTCGCTGAATCCGAATTCTGGTTTGCGTCTATAAAGGTATTTGCTATTGTAATATTCATTATTCTGGGAGCTGCGGCAATGATAGGTTTCATTCCAATGATTAACGCACAATCAGCTCCGTTATTTTCCAATGTTACAAGTGCAGGTTTATTTCCAAATGGTGCTTTTGCCATTCTAATGACGATGCTCGCGGTGAATTTTGCATTTTCTGGAACTGAATTGATCGGAGTTGCAGCTGGAGAAACTGTGAATCCGGAAAAAACGATTCCAAAGGCAATCCGTATGACATTATGGAGATTGATTATCTTTTTTGTAGGTACCATCGTTGTTTTATCCGCATTATTGCCTGTTTCGGATGCAAGCGTATTAGAGAGCCCCTTTGTTGCCGTTCTAGAACGAATTGGAGTGCCATATGCAGCGGATATTATGAACTTTGTTATATTAACTGCCATTTTGTCTGCTGCGAACTCAGGACTATATGCCTCATCCAGGATGCTTTGGTCACTTGCAGATAAGAAAACTATTTCACCAATATTTGCAAAATTGACAAAACGGGGTGTTCCCTTGAATGCAGTCCTTTTCAGTATGCTGGGCGGTGTTTTAGCACTTTTCTCGAGTATTATTGCGCCGGATACTGTATATATAGTGCTTGTATCCATTTCTGGACTAGCCGTGGTTATAGTTTGGATGAGTATTAGCGCGTCACAGTTTCTATTTCGCAGACGATATATAAACGAAGGAAACTCAGTTAATGATTTGGCTTATCATACACCATTATATCCATTCGTACCAATCGTTTCATTTATGCTATGTCTTGCTTCTTGCATAGGAATTGCATTTGATCCTACACAAAGAATAGCACTATATTGTGGCATTCCGTTTATTTTGTTTTGCTATGGAAGTTATTATCTGACACAAACCATAAAGAAAAGAGGAGTAGACCATGAAAAATAAAATTAACCCAATTGAAGAAATTTTACAAGGTCATTCAGTTATGATTTTGGACGGAGCTTTAGCTACAGAGCTTGAAAGTCATGGGTGTGATTTGGACGATCCCCTGTGGTCTGCACGTGTATTACTTGAAAATCCAGAAGTGATTTACCAGGTGCACTCTGACTACTTTCGAGCTGGTGCTGACTGTTCGATAACGGCAAGCTATCAAGCAACGGTTGAAGGTTTCGCCCTCCGCGGAATACAAGAAAAAGAGGCATTGGATCTAATCAGGAAAACGGTTTTACTAGCAAGAAAAGCAAGAGATGAATTTTGGAAGGAAGAATTTCAAACGATTAGACCTAAGCCATTGGTTGCTGCATCAGTTGGACCTTATGGGGCTTATCTTGCAGATGGTTCAGAGTATGTCGGGAATTATGGTGTTTCAGATGAAACTTTGGCGGCATTTCATCGCTCACGAATATCAGCTTTGATTGAAGCAGGAGCTGACATTTTAGCATTTGAAACGATTCCTTCCCTGCAAGAAGCAAAAGTATTACATTCATTATTGAAAGATTATCCAGAAGTCTATGCTTGGCTGTCCTTTTCTTTGAAAAATGAAAAAGCGATTAGTGACGGCACATTGCTGGAGGAGTGTGCCAGATTGTTTGGGGACAGTGAGCAAATTGCCGCAATTGGCATCAACTGTGCGCCTGTATCAGTTATCACGGAAGCCATACAGGTGTTGCGTGCAAACACGAATAAACCAATTATCGTTTATCCGAATTCCGGTGAATCATATAATCCAGAAACTAAAACATGGCATGGTCCAGAATCATGTAATAGGCTCGATGTGAAATCTGAAGATTGGCACCATGCGGGGGCAAATATAATTGGAGGATGTTGCAGAACCGCTCCTCATCATATTGCGGGCATTTCAAGAAAGTGGCGACCTTCCGTGGTAACGTTCTCCTAGCCTTTTTTGTTATCAAAAATATTGTTATTAAATATGTAAGTAGTCGGGAAACCTATAAACAAAAAGAACAGGAATCTGGCGGTTCCTGTTCTTTTTGAGCTCTTTATTCAGATTCGAGTAATTTGAAAGGATTGAATAATTAATTTCTTGACACTTCAGAAATAAGTCGCGCAAGATCAGCTGAAAATTACAGGTAAACCAACCCTTTTGCAAAAACTGTAAAAAGAGAAATTAAATCATATTTTTTTCGTGCTTGGGAAAACTAGACAAACAATGAATGGAAAGGAGAGAATGAGTTATGAGTCGTGGTAAAAATTTTAATCATAAAGAAAAAGGACATCCAGGAAATTTACCCAATAATAGAATTAGCGAAGAGAAGGAACACAGCCGCCAGTATGAACAGATTGAGGATATTGTCACTCATGAAGCTTTCAAGAATAGGGAAAAAGAAGATGAAATGCCTTAAAATATGGAAATGCAGCATATCTGTTGAGACATTATATTGAGGAATTTTCCATTTCTTTAAGGATTCCAATAATAGAAGCACATGAATTAAGACATAACGCTCACTTCATGTTGCTTCTTTTTTGATTAATTCACCGGGGGAAACCATGATCTTTGCCATGTTTTTTCTTTCATTGCAAATAGATAAAGAGGGAAAATGAATAAGTCTAAAGAGGACAACAGAAAATGAAAATGGATGATTTTTTAAAAAAACCGACTATCTTCTATATATTAGTTAATGAAATTTAAATTTCTAAACACAGAAATAATTACGTGCAACCGTCAAACTGGGCGAACCGAACTATCCTATTTGATGAAAGCTGCGGTATATTACAATTATAATGAACATGTCAGGCAGTATAAGAACCTGCTGAAGAAGTACGGTTCTTTTACCAAATACCAGTTTAAACTCAATGTCTGCCTATGTTTCATTTTGTTTATCGCGATTTATTTCCACTTCCCGTTTAGCTCTAATAAAAGCGATAAATTGAATCGTTTCCTCTTCAGAAAGGGAAATTCCATCTACAGCTAGCTTCATATCTGGTAAATCCGTTAATTCCATGACTTGAGGCGACTCATTATCCATATCCTTAGATTGATACTCCACTCGACCGAGAATGTAATCAGTTGAGGTATCATATAAGCCTGCCAATAAATTAATCGTTTCTAATGAAGGGCGGCGGTGGCCCGATTCGTAACCGGCATAGGTACTTTTGGCGATTCCGAGCCTGTCAGCGGTATATTGCAAAGACCATCTTTTGGACTTCCTTAATGTAGTCAATCTATTTAAAATCATTATTATTACTCTCCTTTTATATAAATCCATTATAACATCATATTGAAAAAAGTGTACGCGTAATGAATAACTTTCGCTTGATTTCACTATGAAACATGACTATAATAACATGTGTTGTACGCGTTACATGAACATTTACAGCGGAAACATCCTTATCTGAGATATTAGAATGATAGTGAAACAGGGAGGCTTATTAGGGGGTAGTATATTGGAAAAGTTAAAATCAAAAATGAAGAAGTTGATGTTGCTTACTACAGGTGGTACAATTGCATCGTTAGAAGGAAAAAATGGACTTGTTCCAGAAATGAAAGCTGACGAAATTTTAGGCCACCTACCGGGATTGGATTTACTATGTCAGATTGATAGTAAGCCTTTGATGAATATTGATAGTACAAATATGCAGCCGGAAGATTGGACAGAAATGGCACAATCCATCCATAAGCACTACCATGATTACGATGGCTTTGTGATTACCCATGGAACAGATACAATGGCTTACACTTCTGCTGCGCTCTCATATATGTTACAAGATTTAGGGAAACCAATCGTCATTACTGGTTCTCAGGTCCCGATTGCCTTTAAAAAGACAGATGCCAAAAGGAATATCTCTGATGCGATCCGGTTTGCTTGTGAAGATATTGGAGGAGTATATGTTGTTTTTGATGGCAGAGTCATTCAGGGTACGAGGGCCATTAAATTGAGAACGAAAAGCTATGATTCGTTTGAAAGTATTAACTATCCTTATATTGCGACCATATTCAAAGATAAAATTGAGTATCTAAAGCCAGTTCATTCACCAAAGAATAAGGAAGCTAAGCTGGATGCTTCCCTATGTACTGATGTTGCTTTAGTCAAGCTGCATCCCGGTATTAAGCCTGAATTCTTTGATTTCCTGAAAAATCAGTGTCGGGGAATCGTAATTGAAAGTTATGGAAGCGGTGGTATTCCATTTCAAGGAAGAAACATTTTAGAGAAATTGAATGAGTTAGTACAATGTGGAATATCCGTTGTCATTACTACCCAATGCTTAGAAGAAGGGGAAGATATGGATATTTACGAAGTGGGACGAAAAGTGAACAAGAATGTCATCATTCGTTCCAGGAATATGAATACAGAAGCCATCGTTCCTAAGTTGATGTGGATATTAGCGAAGACGCAGGATCCTAAAAAAGTGAAGGAAATGATGGAAACACCGATTGCAGAGGACATTACATTCTAGAACAAACAAAGGGGCAAGAGGAAATGTTGATAGAAGAGAAAACATACCGAATCGAGAAAGACTTTCTTGGGGAAAAGGAAATTCCAGCAGATGTTTATTATGGTATACAAACTTTACGCGCAGTGGAAAATTTTCCGATTACCGGTTACAAAGTCAATGAAGAAATGATTCGTGCATTGGCCATGATTAAAAAAGCCGCCGCTTTAGCGAATATGGATACCAAACGGTTATATGATGGTATTGGAAGCGCTATCGTCAAAGCTTCTGAAGAAGTGATCGATGGAAAGTGGCATGAATATTTCATCGTTGACCCAATTCAAGGCGGTGCGGGGACATCGATGAATATGAATATTAATGAAATCGTTGCCAACCGTGCGTTAGAACTTATGGGACACAATAAAGGTGATTATGTACATGTTAGCCCAAATAGCCATGTTAACATGTCTCAATCAACCAATGACGTATTCCCAACTGCCATTCATTTATCAACACTGCGTCTTTTGGAGCAATTGTTACAAACAATGACCAAGATGAGTACGGTTTTAAAGAAAAAAGCAAAACAATTTGATCATGTTATCAAAATGGGACGCACACATCTTCAAGACGCAGTGCCGATTCGCCTTGGTCAAGAATTCGAGGCTTACAGTCGCGTTTTGGATCGGGATATAAAAAGAATAAGTCAATCACGTCAACATTTATATGAAGTGAATATGGGAGCAACAGCAGTGGGAACGGGATTGAACGCAGATCCGCGTTACATTGAAAACGTTGTTACATATTTAGCTGAAATCAGTAACTTGCCGCTTGTAGGAGCAGAACATTTAGTAGATGCAACCCAAAATACGGATGCATACACTGAGGTATCAGCTTCATTGAAAGTATGTATGATGAATATGTCTAAAATTGCAAATGATTTACGTTTGATGGCTTCAGGACCGAGAGCGGGATTAGGAGAAATCACACTTCCAGCCCGTCAACCAGGTTCATCCATCATGCCAGGTAAAGTAAATCCAGTCATGCCAGAATTAATTAATCAAGTCGCTTTCCAAGTAATCGGGAACGATAATACGATTTGCTTAGCATCAGAAGCGGGACAACTAGAGTTGAACGTAATGGAGCCAGTGCTTGTATTCAATTTGTTGCAATCAATCAGCATTATGAACAATGCTTTCAATGTCTTTACAGATTATTGTTTGGAAGGCATTGAGGCTAATGAGCAGCATTTAAAAGATTATGTCGAACAAAGTGTCGGAGTGATTACAGCAGTCAATCCGCACCTTGGGTATGAAGTGGTTTCACGTATTGCCCGTGAAGCGATATTGAAAGGGAAATCAGTTCGCGAACTTTGTTTACAATATGATGTGTTGACAGAAGAAGAATTGGATCTGATTCTAAATCCTTATGAGATGACAAAACCCGGAATAGCGGGGGCTTCTCTTTTTGATCGGCAATAACCAGTATTTTGGTAGAAAGCATGAATCTATATGATTTTTGATATAATGACTATGCCTTTAGGACCGTTGGTTTAAAGGCATGGTCATTTTTTATATGCATTTCAATAAGGTATGTCACAAACGTCCGTCAACTTCTTTTTGCCATAGATAACTTAATATTGCGTCAATTAATCATGGATCGGTTTAACTGACAGTAAAAAACCCATCCCCCTTAGAATATATCCAGGGGGATGGGGAAACTTGAGCTCAATAATATGCCTGTATTAGCCCTTTACCACTTCCTGTCCTCGAACATTCCAAGTACATGCAAAGACCACTACTGCCAGTACACAAGAAATCGTAATTAATGTAAAACCTGCATTACAGCCTGAAAAGTCAACTACAAATCCCATAATGGCATTAGCCGCTACAGATCCACCTAGATATCCAAATAAGCCAGTCAGTCCTGCTGCAGTGCCTGCAGCTTTTTTAGGAACTAAATCAAGTGCTTGCAGACCTATTAACATTACTGGTCCATAAATTAAGAATCAAATCGCAATTAGGGATATAATATCAATCATTGGGTTGCCTGCAGGGTTAAACCAATAAACAAGGACTGCGATTAATACTCCTAAATTGTAGAAAATGAAGAAACTGAAAAAGTTACGGAAGAATAATCTTAGCCTAAAAAAAGCCCCAGTGATTAAGCTGGGTCTGAGTTTGTAGACCAAAGGGGTTGCATCTAAATTTTAAGCAAAGTTGGAGGTGCGAGACTCCGGCGGGAAAAGCAACCCCACAGGCGCCAAGAGCGCCGAGGAGGCTCCCGGACCGCCCGCGGAAAGCGAGTGCCTGGAGTGGAAATCAACGCTTATATTTTACATTCCCTCAAAAAAATGTAGGCATTCAATATTGTTCGAGTTTGTCTAAAGTCTGAGGCCCAGCAATAAAAAACGATCGTCCCTTTTTTTACAGGGGCGATTCTTTGCTGTTATTATCTTTAAATGATATCTTACACCGGGAGAATTTTGTTCAAGATTCTAATCGTACCGTTCTATTCAGTATTGTTCAGCCATACATTACAAAGATGTAAATAGAATGATTAAGGGGGAACTGCTTTGTCAGAAGGTGTGCATAGTATCATATTACCTGTTTCCAAAAAAACGGTATGGGGTTTTGTAAGTAGCATAGATCGTTGGGCACCTCTAGTCCCAGGATATATCAATCATGAGATGTTAAATGAGCGGACACTTATTTGGGAGTTTAAAAGCGATTTGGGATTAATGAAGAAGAAAATTAAACTGGAAGTGAATATTATGGAATGGATTGAACCAGATAAGGTAACATTTAAGCTTAAGGGATTAAATGAAAAATTTGATGGGCATGGCTATTTTTTAGCGGAAGAGTGCGGAATTGGACAGACTAAAATGACTGGCTGCCTGGCGATTACGGCAAAAGGCGCTAAAGCCCCTATCGTCAATGCTTTGTTAAAAACCTACGTTCCCCAAATGACGATCGAGTTTTCTGAGGCAGTTGCACAAAGTCTCCTTGTACAAAAATAGGAATTACATATTGGAGTTTTATTGGATATTGGCACTTGACAATTATACCTAGGTGGTATGTATTATAAATTGTAAGATTTTTATCAAACCTTCATTTCGTCTGAAGGGGTTTTATGATGGATATCTGGATAGGATTCATAAGTAATAGGCAGGGTAGGAGGCCTCACATGGAGTACGATAAGCAGGTTAAAAATAGAGTGAAGCGAATTGAAGGACAGCTTCGTGGGATTTTGAAAATGATGGAGGATAATAAAGATTGCAGGGATGTAGTAACTCAGTTATCTGCAACCAGATCTGCAATCGATCGGACGATTGGGGTAATAGTAAGTTCCAATCTTGTTGAATGCGTCCGGGAGGCTAATGAATCCGGGGAAAAGAATCCCGAAGAGCTAGTGAAAGAAGCTGTGAATTTATTAGTGAAAAGCCGGTAAGCGATTATTTTTTTGTTAAATTGGAATTTTTAAAACAAATATTATTAGACTGCCTGGCCAATCTGAGAAATTTTAGTGTCCGGGCTGGATGTATTTTTTAAAATGGGCCTCTACAAGAAGAGGTCCATTTTTGTGAATTCTCTGTTTTCATTTCTGATAAGCAAATCCTTTGATATAAAGAATTTGCATGGTATCCTTAAAGGGATAAAAATTTAGTGAGGGTATGCTATGGAATTTACGCATGTTACATCGGTTTTGCTCGGCCTCGTCATCATTCTAAATATTTTATTTGCAACGATTGTCATATTTTTTGAAAGAAGGGAAGCGAGCACGACCTGGGCTTGGTTATTGGTTTTATATTTTTTGCCTGTAGTCGGTTTTATTTTATATCTGCTTTTTGGAACAAGTTTAAGGCATGCACACTTATTCCAATGGGAGGATAAGAAGAAGATCGGGATCGAAGAAATTATTGATAAACAGATGGAAGAGCTTTCAACGAATCATTTTCCTTTTCGAAATGCTTCTTCGAGTAATTATCGTGATTTGATTTATATGCATCTCCGAAACAATGATGCCGTCCTTACTGAAGATAATCAGGTCGATATTTTTACGGAAGGGAAAAATAAGTTTGACCAGCTTTTTAAAGATATCGAAGCGGCCGAAAACCATATACATATACAATATTACATCATTCAAAGGGACGGCCTGGGTAAACGATTCATTGAAGCTTTGACTAAAAAAGCGAATGAAGGCGTCAAAGTTCGGCTGCTTTATGACGAATTGGGATCTAGAGGGATGACTAAACGTTTCTTCAGGGAATTTAGGCAGGCTGGAGGACGAGTGGAGGCATTCTTTCCATCCAAATTTAAATTTATAAATTTACGACTGAATTTCCGTAACCATCGAAAGCTCGTCATCATAGATGGAAAAGTAGGGTATGTTGGCGGCTTTAATGTTGGTGATGAATATTTAGGGCTTAATCCAAAATTCGGTTATTGGCGTGATACACACCTTCGTATAGAGGGGTCGGCTGTCAAGGCCATTCAAACTCGGTTTATCCTGGATTGGAATCAGGCATCAAAGCATCATGATATAACTTATCAGCCTCATTATTTCCCTATTGTAGAGACCCAAGGGAATATAGATTTGCAAATAGTGACAAGTGGGCCGGATTCTGAATGGGAACAAATTAAAAATGGCTATATTAAATTAATTTCATCAGCAAAGAAATCGATTCTCATTCAAACACCTTACTTCATACCGGATGCCAGTTTATTGGATGCAATCAGGATTGCGAGCTTATCAGGGGTAGATGTGAAAATCATGATTCCGAATAAACCTGATCATCTATTTGTTTATTGGGCAACGACTTTCAATGCTGGGCAGCTATTAAGAGCGGGTGCTAAGGTATTCATCTATGATAACGGCTTTATTCATGCGAAGATGATCGTGGTGGACGAAGAGGTCTCCTCGGTGGGGACAGCAAACATTGATGTCCGTAGTTTTAAATTGAACTTTGAAGTCAATGCCTTCATTTATGATGAAGGCATGGCCGAAACACTGACCAGGATTTTTTATAAGGATATCGATGTATGCAGGCAGCTTACAATTGAAGAGTTTGAAAAGCGATCAAAGTGGATTCGTTTTAAAGAGTCCATTGCAAGGCTGGTATCACCGATATTATAATATATTAAATAAACGAACCATTACTACATGGTCTGTTCAGACTGTAGACAAATTCGAACAATCGAGTTGATCTGACCTAATAAAGTTAGACATATAATTTAAGCAGCTTCTAAGACCTGAGTTCGGTATTCTATCGGACTCAGGTCTTTTAATTTTACCTTCATTCGTTTGTGGTTATAGTAATGAATATAATCATCTAATTCCTTTTCAAAGTGCTCCATACTTTCAAACTCTTGGAGATAAAGCGATTCAGACTTTAACAAGCCAAAAAAGTTTTCAATGACTGCGTTATCTAAACAATTTCCCTTACGGGACATGCTTTGTATAATGCGGGAATCTTTTAAGGTTTTTTGATACTTCTTCATTTGATAATGCCACCCTTGATCCGAATGGAGGATGACCGTATCTTCTGGTTTTAGGTGTTTAATCGCCTCATCTAACATATCTCCAACAAGTTTATAAACAGGGCGTTTCATCACTTTGTAGGCAATAATTTCACCATTACATAAATCAAGGATAGGGGATAGGTAACGTTTCTCCCCAAATAAATGAAATTCCGTTACGTCTGTTACCCATTTTTGATTCATTTTCTCGGCTTGAAAATCACGTTGTAAAATATGGGGGGCAATTCGACCAACACGCCCCTTATACGAACGATACTTTTTCATACGGACTAAACATTTTACGCCCATTTCATTCATGAGGCGGTTGATGGTCTTTGGATTGTGAGAAAATCCATATTTTTTTAACTCTTTTGTGATACGACGATAACCGTAACGTCCTTTATGTTCATGATAGATAGACTGAATAGTGGCTTTTACCTTCGAATACTTATCTTCTCGATTCAAGCGTTTTTCCCAATAATAGTACGTGCTACGTGGAATATCAGCGACTTTAATTAAGGCCACAACCTCATAAATGGACTTTAGTTCATAAATTACTTGCGCTTTGATTTGGGTTGTAATTTTTCCTGCATTTGAACTAAAGTATTTAACTTTTTTAAATACGCATTCTCCATTTCTAGTTGTTTAATTCGTTCTTCAAGCTCTTTAACCGAACCTTCAATTTGTTTGGATGGATTGATATCTTTTTTCATGGATGGTCTCCCCTTTTTCTTAGAAATTAGGGCATCTAATCCATAGGCATTAACATTTATTCTCCACGTCCGAATTAGCGCTGGAGATGAAATATTAAACCTTGCGGCTGCGTCGTAAGAAGATATACCCGTTTTATTCATATAATTAAGTACATCCATTTTAAACTCCGTAGAATAACTTGTATAGGATTTCTTAAATCCATCGGCTCCTTGAATTTGGTATAAACGAACCCATCCTTGAATCATTTGATACGAAACTTCAAATATTTTTTGAAGATCCATATAGCTGTGCTCACCTTCAAGGTAAAGTCGTGTAATGAATATTTTCTGTTCGGTAGAAAAATTAGCCATAAAAAACACCCCGTAAATGTTAGTTTGGTGTCTAACATTTACGGGGCAGTTCAAGTTTGCCTGCAGTTTTTTTATTTAAAAATAGTACGGAGCTTGATTTAAGAAATCCGCTCCCATTCAGTTGTAAACAACTGTTATTAATTGAGGTTGCAAAAATCGTTGATTTCCTCTCCAGGCTCTCGCTTTCCGCGGGTCCGCCCTCGACGCCTTTGCGCCTGCGGGGTCTCCTCCCTTGGACGCGCATTTCCCGCAGGAGTCTCGCACACCGCTCCAATCAACTTTGCTTTAATATCATGGTTCGGGATGAGACCATTCCAAACTCGATTTTGGTACAATAGTTATATCCAGAAAAGGGGGAAAAGCCGTGAAAACGTTTATATTCACATGAGCTTCAAAAGGTTTAGGTGCCGCCATCGCCAAAGGGTGTGTGCAGACAAGTGATCATTGCATTTTAGTTTCCCGTACAGCCCATCCTGAAATGCAGCGGATGGCTGACCGGTTTGGACGAAACTTACATTTATTCGCTGGACTTGAATGAAACTGAAAAGTTGCCTTCCTTAGTCAAGGAGATTCTTGCTGCTGTCGATGATACAAGTGACATTTATTTCATTAATAATGCAGGTGTCATTGAACCTATTAAGCCGGTAGGAAACCTTGGTACAGTAAATTTGGAAACGAGCATGCGGGTGAATTTCATGGCACCCATCGTATTGGCTGATGAATTCGTTAAACAGACAAAGGACTGGAACAGAAAGAAGGTATTGGTCAACATATCTTCAAGAGCAAATAGTTCAGAGTACCAATCAAAAAGCCTATACATACTGTTTATCTGCTGCGTATTATGGAGAGAAACATTTAATTTTTCTCCGTGTTCTAATAACCTGATAAATCCACTTAGATCTTTTTTATTTTTAATAATGATATTTCATGAATGCCTGCATCCCTTAAGCGAATAATCGGCCAAACGGGTAAGGACCTACAGATAAAAGGTGTTTATTGACAACCGAGGTTAAGGGTTTTATACGAGTTCCAGTATCACCTGCAAGAATAACTCCTTTCATTCTTAATGTTCTAATTTATGTAGGCGGTGGGATTGCTGATTCCCTTAAGTGTGCAAAAGACTTTTTACAAGAAGAAAAATTTGTTGTGTTATTAGAGGTAATATTTTCCAATACTCTTTAAACCCTTTTGTTCAGAAATTTCAAAGGCAGGTTACAGGTGCCAGAGTTCTACTGAAAGAAGTTCATGATCCTACTCGTTGTGTCGTGCTCGAATTAGACAGGAAAAATAACAAATTTCTATATTATTGAAAACCGATAAATACCCCTTCTTCTTATTTTATAGCAGGGATTTATATGTATAATTCTGATGTTTTCAATCATGATTCACGAGAAGGCTCGCCGAGAAAGGGTTAACAAATGTTTACTATATGGGAGAAGAAAATCCAATTATTTTGCTTATTCCAAAGTAGGTGGCATATGGATATCGAGTACTAGGTCAAAGCAATTGATTATATTAATAGTATTGATCACCCAAGGGCAAGAATAGTAGATCCAATGAAAAATATTGGGAACCCTGAGGGATTTAATTTTTGAGCCCTGCAGGCAAATGGGGGAAATTTGGTTATCTTGGAGGATGATATTATTGTTCCAAATAATAACTGGCTCCAAGTCATGTTTAATGCTCTCCAAGATTATCCTGATTTCGCCTATGTGTCACTTATGTGGTCTGGAGTTTTAGATGGCTTAAAAAATAAAATATTTTTTGAGAAAACATCTTTACGAAACCAGATTATACGATTTATTTTGAGGCATCTTATACTGTCTTTGGTTGTGTCATGTTAAAGAAGGAACTATGGCAGGTACATTTTTCTGATTTAATCAAAAGTGATTTATATGGAATAGATGGGTATTATCAGGAAAAAGCGAGCCAGTTAGGGATGAAAACCACCTATATTCTTTCTCATATGCCAGAGCATTTAGGCCGCTCAATAGAAACTGATCCTTTATATGGTGCATATAAAGTCATTTATACGTTTGAACTGACTAGAGATGATTATACCAAATGGAGAAGAACGAAAACTCTCACTAGAGGTAAGGAGCTAAATTATGAACAGATTTTGGGATGACGTTATAAAGCCTATTTTTTTGAAGGAGAATATCAAATCAATTATTGAAATAGGGTGTGCAGATGGAATTAATACACATAATATTTTAGCTTATTGTTCGGAACAAAACGCTCACCTGTTAGCTATTGACCCGGTGCCCCAATTTGATGTGGATACATTAGAAATGCAAAATCCTCATTTTACGATTAAAAAAGATTTAAGTTTAAATGCCTTACCGCTCATTACTCATTACGATGCTATTTTAATTGATGGAGATCATAATTGGTATACGGTTTATCATGAATTGAAAACAATAGAGAAAAATTCTTTGAAGGATCATGAATTTCCAATTATCTTTTTTCATGATACTGATTGGCCATATGGTAGAAGAGATATGTATTATTTTCCAATTTCAATTCCTTCTCAATATCGAAAACCATATGCCCAAAAAGGAATGTTGCAAGGCTTTAATGGGTTAATCGATTCCAATGAAGTACCCGGAATTGTGAATCCTCAATTGAATAACGCTCTATACGAGGGTGGAGAACAAAACGGTGTCCTTACAGCTATTGAAGATTTTATAAAAGAATCTTCTATACCATTGAATTTTATCGATATTACAATCAATCATGGTCTTGGGATCTTATTTCCCAAAAATAAAAATCTTGCAATATTTATCGAAAATATTGCAAAGAACTATTATGCTAAACATCAATAATTCCGGGAGGTTAGTATTTATAATAAGGCATTTCAATACTTGATTAAATAAAGGGAGTATGTTATTGATGGAACAAAAGTCCATTTATCTTAATGGAAGCAAGGAAATTTCCATTGAATCATTATTTAAAAATGTAAGTAATTCTTTTACGATTGAATTTTGGGTCAAACCGTTAGATACTATTCATATTGACGTGGAGTCCTTGTCCGGTATAAGCGGTCTTACAAACCAAAGATTTATTATTGGTCCAGGGCATGGAGAAAATGAAAAGGAAGCTGGTGTAGGGGTATCTGTTGGTACAAATGGTATTATCGTTTATGAACATAGTTCTAGCTATTTACCAGCCCTTTTAGTATTTCCTGTGACAATAACTGATTGGACACATATCGCAATCGTCTATCGTGAAAAAACTCCTTATTTATATATAAATGGTGAATTTATAAAGCAAGGATTGAAGAGCAATAAAAATACCGTATATGCCTCCGGTTTTTTTGGGGGCTATGAACCATATGGATATTATGTTGGTTTTTTAAGAGAGATTAGAATTTGGAGTAATGTAAGATCTAAGAAGGATATAAACGAAAATCTAAATAATACATTCATCGGAAATGAAAATGGGCTTTTTGGATACTGGACCTTTAAGGAAAATTTAATCAAGTCAACGAATAAACATAACTTCATTTTTAAAGAGTTCTATAAAAAGGACATAAAAATGATATTTGTGGTATCTAATGCAGGTTTAATTTATCCTGATATGGAGAAGGTAATAATTCAGGCTTTGAGAAAGACTGTTAAAGATTTGATTGTCGTGTCTCCTAATGATGATATTCTAAAAATTGTCCACGAAACCAATCCAAATATTATTCTTTATTTTAGTCCTGGTATCCTTACCCAAGCACATCTTGATGTAGTAAGTCAGTTAAGAATAAAGAAGGCGTTATGGCTTACAGATGATCCGTATTATATGGATTATACACAAAATGTTGTTTCTTTTTTTGATATTGTTTTTACACAAGAACTAAATTGTGTAAATATTTATAAATTACGTGGTTGTCAGAGAGTCTATTATTTACCACTGGCAGTAGATACAGAAATCTTTCACCCTAAAAGTGTAGGACCAGAATATGAATCAGATATTTTATTTGTGGGGAGTGCATTTACTGAACGGATTAAAATGTTCGATAAAATGGCTAGATATTTATCTACAAAGAATTTGCGAATCATTGGTAATGGGTGGGAAAAATTAAGTAAGTATCGTATACTAGCGGGAAAAATTCAACATCAATGGGCTTCTCCGGAGGAAACGGCCAAATATTATAATGGTGCAAAGATTGTGATTAATTTTCATAGGACAACTGATGATCGATATGTTAATCTAAACAGTCGAAACATCCCCGCATTTTCAATTAATCCCAGAACCTTTGAAGTTTCTGCATGTGGTTCTTTTCAATTAACAGATTTACGAAAGGATTTAATTAATCAGTATAACCCAGAGGATGATATTGTCACTTATTCCTCTCACTTGGATTTAATGCATCTGCTTGAATACTATTTAAATCATCCTGACGAAAGAAGAATAATAGCAAAACGGGGATTGCAAAGAACCCTTTCAGAACACACGTATGATCATAGAATAAATAAATTAGTAGATAGATTGTTTGATTAGACAGTTAGAAAAGACTGTGTGTTATATTCAAATCTCTTTTTAAAATTGCTCCAATTTCTTAATAACTCAAAAAGAGGCTGATTAAAACATAGATTGACTTTTTGAGTCAGCCTCAATTTTATTAAATAAACAATTAATTGCTGCAAAAACGACATTTGTTGAGTATCACTAAAAATTTTACATTCTTCACATCCTTTTTAAATATGTGTTCATTCCATAAACTTTAGAAGCGGTATCCTGAATGAAGAATAGGAGGTATTCTTGCAAGGTTTAGTAGCTGAACTTGTTAGAAAGGATGCCAAGTTGTATGGGGTTTTTGTTTTTGAATTTCATTTGTAATTCATATTTTTTTTCACTGAAATAGATAAAGTGAAACTTTATAAGCAGGGGATCATTTTCTATGTATACTCTGAATATAGTGGAGAGGGACCTTCTTTCCGTTAAACCTAGGATAAATGATGCACAAATGTTTCTTTTTAGAATCATGATCATGAAAAACTGAAAGAATTATTACAAAAATGAATTGGAGGAATAATAATGGCTTCTGATTTTGTTGTGATTTGTCATTATTATAATGAACATTATTTATTGCAATGGTGGTTAAAACACCATTATCAGTTATTTGATCACGGTGTAATGATTGATTATGGATCGACTGACCAATCAAACGAACTTATTCGTCAGTTGGCTCCGAGTTGGGAGATTCGCAGATCGAGAAATAATGAATTTGATGTTGAAGCTTGTGACCAAGAAGTAATGGAAATTGAAAGGGAATTTCAGGGCTGGAAGACGGTTTTAAATACAACTGAGTTACTTTATGTAAAAGATAAAAATGAGTTCTTAAAGGGTATTGAAAAAAGTGGAAATGATATTTATCGAGCAAATGGAATTGTCATGGCAGATCCGATTGGTTTTTATAAAAAAAATCCTGATCCTACAATATCGTTACCTAATCAGCGATTCCATGGTTATATTGAAATAGAAAAAAAACCGGTAGCCTTTAATAATGATTTATCTGGATATAGAGATCGATTTATTCATAGATATCCTGATGGAGCCTATATTGTTGGCCGCCATTTTTCAAATCATACACCTGCAATAAAACATCCGGATGCATATGTACTATGGTTTGGGTTTAGCCCATGGAATGAGAGGATGATTCAAAGAAAGTTATTTATACAAACAAGAATTCCTAAGCATAATCTAGAAAAAGGGTGGGCGATTCAGCATTTTGTTGATCGAGAAAAGCTCGATACAATGAATCAGGATCATGCCTCTCTCTCTGAGGATCTTCGTTTAAGAAAAGAATGCAACTGGATTTTTTCATGACGTATTAAGTTTTTCGTTAAGTGATTATATTCACTTATTATTATCTAATAAGTCATATTTTCTGAAATTTTCTTTTGCTTTTTCTAAAGAAACTTTTAAATAATCATCATTATAAATAAATGAAAAATCCTTATCTAATGGATAATTATCCATCATATAACACAAACAATAACCGATAAAGGTAAACAAACATTCGCAGAGATTGTTATGTCTCAAGAAAAATTGAGAGGGCCTATACCAAAATATGAGTATTTTTATGATGAAGAAACAAGAGATTTAGTAAGAGAGTTATTTAAAAAGGCTTTTGAAATGTATGGTTACAATCAAAATCATCTAAATTAAAACAGGTTTTATAACAAATTATTATATTTAACAGAAATATGTGAGTAAATACTAACTTAATGGTTTTATAGGAAACTAGGAAACTACTTATCTATGTATCAGTGATAAAATGTTTATGGCACTATAAAAATGGTTCTGAAGGATATTTTTATTCATCCAATATCCGTCAGAACCATTTTTTACTTGCCAAATACAAATAAAAAAATATTAAAAGAAAAAAACAACTGATTAAACTTTGGTAAATAGTAATTCAATATAAATTTGTAAATATGTATTGATTCCAAAGATTTTGTTAAGTATTTTTGCTTAAAAACTTGGGGTTTTTTATTTTAATGGTAATTATAAATAATCAATTTTAATACTAATTTTGATAAAAAATCAACTAAGTAACAAATAAAAGTGAGCAACATATTGTATATTGATAAAAGTGTATGAATCTTTTGATAAATGCCGGAAAGGAGTCATTAATTAATGAAAGGAGTCATACTTGCAGGTGGAACCGGAACTCGACTTAGACCATTTACTTCTATTATAAATAATCATCTCTTACTGTAGCAGCCACCCAATGATTTATTGGCCGATTTGGATTTGAGTCAATATTTTGGACACTAAAAAGTTAAATCTTAAGCTGTATTCCTAATTCGATCTTCAATGGCTTGAGGGGTTTGATAACCCAAGCTGCTGTGAATTCTTTTTCGGTTATACCAACCTTCAATAAATTGGAACATCGCTAATTTAGCTGTTTCATAGTCTAGATATTGTACGTGGTTGACTTCTTCCTTCTTTAATAGGGCATGAAAGGATTCAATACAGGCATTATCGTACGGGCAACCTTTCTGACTAAAGGATTGCTTAATATGATGGTTTTGGATATGTTGAGTAAACTCACTGCTTGTATATTGTGAGCCAAGATCGGTATGAAGAACTAAGCCCTCCGAGGGCTTTTGTGATAGGTGTGCGTTATTGAAAGCTTTTATGACCAGTTCTGTCGTCATTGAACGAGAAAATGAATATCCTACTATTTTCTTAGAATGAAGGTCCAATACCGAAGCTAAATAACACCATCCGTCTTTTAACGTGTGGATATACGTAATATCTGCTACCCATTTCTCATTAATGGTCTGAGTAGTGAAGTCTCGTTTTAGCAAATTATCCAATTGAATAACCTTTTCTTTAGATGGATAGGGACGGTATTTTTTCTTAGTAATAGAACGAATTCTCGCCTTGCTCATTAAGCGTTGAACACGCTTTAGACTTAGGGAAAACCCTTTGGTTAATAAGCTTTCATGAATCTTTGGAGCCCCATATCGTCCCTTGCTTTCCAGGTAAATGAGATGAATTTCCTTCGTGAGTTCTTGGTTTTCCTGTTCACGATTTGATGCGACTATTTGAAGGGACTGATAATGGCTGCTTCTTGGGATTTCTAGTATTTCACACATCTTCTGTACGGGATATTGTTTCTTGTGTTCCTCAATAAATTCGGTAAGATCTGTTTCGGTTACTTTTTCGCGAATATGGCCATAGCCTTTTTTAAGATTTCAACTTCTTGCTTTAACCGAAGGTTTTCCTTCTGAATGGCGGCTAATTCCTTTGGAGTCATGGACTCTTCCCCTAAACCGATTGGAGTAAATTTTTAACCCATTTATAAATGGTGACTTCTGATACGCCATATTCGCCGCTTAATTCTTTGACCGAATTACCCGAGTGATAAAGATCTACAATAGTCTTCTTGAATTCATTATTATATTTTTTACCTGTATTTTTACGTTCCAAGACGGACACATCCTCTCAAAAATCATTGTAAGGACTTAACTAAAATGTGTCCATGAAACTATACTAACTCCAGATTTTTAACTTAAGAGACGCCGGTATAAAAGAAATTATGATTATTATAAATCCGAAGGACATCAATAATTTTATTTCGATATTAGGTCAGGAAAAAGAATTAGGCGTTACGTTGCATTATAACGTACAAAGCAATGAAGGCGGAGGAATTGCTGAAGGTATTTAGTGTGCCAAAGATTTTTTATTGGAAGAAAAGTTTGTAGTATTATTAGGAGATAATATTTTTGAAGATTCTTTAACTCCTTTTGTAAAAGCTTTTAAAAATAAGGGAAATAATGCCAGAGTACTTTTAAAGAAGTTGAAGATCCTACTTGTTACGGTGTTCCTGAAATCGATCAATCTAATTATAAAATTTTATCCATTATAGAAAAACCTAAAAAACCACTTTCCAATTATTGTGTAACAGGTATTTATGCGTATGTCATGACGTTTTTACGTATATAGAAAAAACTAATCCTTCTAATCTTAATGAACTAGAAATAACGGATGTGAACAATTTATATATTGAAAATAATCAACTTCAATTTGATATTTTAACTGGATGGTGGATTGATGCAGGCACGCATGAATCGCTCTTTAAAGCTTTTCAATATGTTAACTAAGTAATAGAGAAGGAGGAAATCAATTGAATAAACACCTTCTCATTACATGTGGTGCTGGTTTTATTGACTTTAATTTTATTACTTATATTTTAAATCATTCTGATTTCTATATTACAAATATTGATGCATTAACGTATGCTGGCAGTCCTAATAATATTCAGCCTTTTGAAACATCCAATAGATATCGTTTTATTCAAAGTGATATTAGTGATAGTGATAAACTGAATTTAGTCTTCAATCAAGCATAGAATGCAATTAGTAATTTTGCTGCAGAATCACATGTGGATCGCAGCATTCAGCATGCATGCACTTCCCTTTATTGAAACCAATATTTATGGACGTTTAATCTAGTTCAAGCGGTTTTAAACGGGAAAGCAGAAAAAATCATCCAAATTTCTACAGATGAAGTGTATGGATCTTTAGACTCGGCAAATCCTCCATTTACAGAAAAAACTCCCTTAGCACCGAATAATCCGTATTCTGTAAGAAAAGCCAGCGCCGATTTACTTGTTCGCTCCTTTGTTCAAACATATCAATTACTGCTTATTATCTCAAGGTGCAGTAATAATTATGGCCCAAGGCAGCATACAGAACAATTTATCCCAAAAATCATTAAAAACGCTATTAATAACGATAAAATCCCTGTGAATGGCGATGGTTTAAATATTCGTGATTGGATTTAAGTTAAAGATCATTACAGAGCGATTTAAAAGGTTCTTGAAAAGGGGATTAATGGAGAAATTTATAATACTGGTGGAACAGATGAACATACAAACCTGGAAGTAATTCAAATCATTCTTAACCAATTAGGTAGAGACAAACAATTAATATTGTTTGTAGAGGACAGCCGATATGCAATGGATTCATCAAAGACGTCGACCAACCTGTGATTCACTTGTAGATACAAAAGTCCGATCAGCCTGATTAGCTTTTTGAAGCTGTTGACACACACGCTAAACCATAGAAATGTGTTTATTTGGCTCTTCATCAGAAGGTAATACCTTTAAAAACTGTTTTGATCGTGAATAATTTGATTAAGGCCAGAGGCGTTGTCCTGAACCGCCTGATAATAGAATAACATGCAAAGCTATCACTCCTATATTTATTTGAAATGGCCATAAAAATAGTTCGATACGGAGATGCAAGGGACAATCCGTTCAGCAGAAGAACGGGACTTTGCCGATTGAGACAAATTTCATGAATATAAAGAGAAGGGCATATTAAGAAGCCCCGAATTTGTGGCAGATAAACTTTTGCAGCTGCTTGAAGCAGAAGATTTGGAGAATGGGAAGTTCTACGACATTAAGAATTTACTTATGTATAGGAAATATGGCTTATAGCGTAGGGGGTGTCCCTTTGGACAGCCTCTTTTTTTTGTGATCCTTTATTCCATTAAAAAAACGAATCATCATTAGGAAATGTGATAATTCGTTCTATCCAATTACCTGAATAACATAAACTTTTTTGGAGGGAGTTTGGAGGGTTTTGAATGACGATCATTATTGTGAAAAAAGGTGACAGCCTTTGGGAAATTGCCTCGAAAAATAAAGTTGCCCCATCGAGGATAATTGAAGTCAACGGATTGGAATCAACAGCTTTGGTTCCTGGTCTGGCATTGTATATACCTAATGAAAAAGCGGTGAATCGAAGGTATCTAATTAAAAGTCAGGATACCCTTACTAAAATCGGCAGTCGTTTTGGTACGAGTGCAGCGGCAATCAAGGAGGCAAACCCAGGAATCTCTGAAAACTCGCTAAAAGTCGGTACGGAAATTTTGATACCGTCTCCTTACAAAAATCAATTGATTACGCTGGGTTTTGCCTTCCCGACTTCAGGTGGAGTCGTATTTGAAACACTTGAGCAGAATGGTGATAAATTATCCTATTTAGCCATTGTCGCTTATTCGTTTACAAGGGAAGGAAATGCGTACGTTGATGGAGATGATCTCCCGCTTATCGCGAAATGCGAACAGACAGGGGTGAAGCCGCTACTAATGATCCGAAACTTTCAAGATGGTGATTTCGATGCTGATTTGGCTGGTGATGTCCTTGCCAGTTCAGTATACAGAGCGAATTTAATCAATAGTATGCTGACTTTCGTAAGGGAGAAAGGCTATGGGGGTGTCAGCATGGACATCGAATTCATCCCACCTGCCAGGCGTTCCGATTATGTGCTTTTTTTAAAAGAATTAAAGGAGGGTTTGAACGAACTGATCCTGCATGTGAACGTACATGCAAAAACAGCGGATAATCCTGATAATCGAATTGTAGGCGGGCATGATTATCGGGGGATCGGAGAGGCAGCTGACCTTGTTGCCGTGATGACCATTGACTATGGGTATCCGACTGGACCGCCTGAACCCATTTCCCCACTTTGGTGGATGGGAGAGGTTCTTCGTTATGCTTTGTTGAATATTCCTGAATATAAACTGCAGTCGGCATTTCCTATGTATGGATACGATTGGATAGTACCGAGCCACGAGACGAAAGCTTTATCAGCTCAAAATGCCCAAAACCTTGCCATTGCAACTGGTGCTGAAATAACTTTTGACACCTCAGCGGCTTCACCTTCCTATTCCTACCGAAGAGAGAATTCGAATCATGTCGTGTGGTTTGAAGATATACGATCGATAAGTGCAAAATATGAAATGATTGATGCATATGAACTGATAGGAGCAACTTATTGGCAGATTGGTTTAGAATTCCCGCAGAATTGGGAGTTTATAAATAATAATATCTGGATTATCAAATAGAATGAATGGGTGCAGGCGGTTTATATATTTACTTCCCTTGTTTGGTTGTACGGCTTTTAACAGAGGCAAGCCAATCATACCGAGCAAGATTTTAAAGAGAGGCAATATTGTTAGACGGGTCTTGAAACGATAAAAAAGGTGCCATGGAAAACCAAGGCTCCTTTTTTTCGTGAAACGAAATCATCTAGGAAGATTAGATGACTTACTTGACAGCAATTGATCACATTGCTTCCCTATTAAGTCGTTCCTTTTAAAAGTTGCATAAAGAAAGGCAAGGAATATCAGCGTGGAGGAAAATTGGAATGTTGTTTTGACACTGTATGTTTCCGTTATAAAGCCTAATAGTAAGACAGAGCCGGCAAATGTAAGATTGATGACTGCTCCCCAAACGGCATGAATTTTTGCAAGAGTCTTTTCCGTAGCATGGTCTTGGAATAGCTTGGTATAGATCACTTCCCGGATTTGTTCTGAAAGCCCGTACAGGCATGCCAGCAGCAAAGCTAATGCAGGAATACTGGTAGTTCCAAAAAGCAGGATCAGCAGTGAACTGAGAAATAGCCCGAAAGTGATGAAGAATCCAATATATTTTTCTAGTAACTTGGCAAAACGGATGACGATCAATCCACTGAAAATCATGCCGACAAAGTAGCTTGTGTTAATGTACCCCCACCATTCCTCACCCAGTTGCAGGTTCTGTTCTACATATATATAGATAACGGCAGCCACCCACACGCTTGAAGCTAAAGTGGTTATGAAATCAATGGAAATGAGGGTACGGATAGTTGGGATTTGATGAATCGCAACCCATCCGGATTTAATCGAATCCCAGTTTGAAGGAGCAACAGGGTCCGTCGCTTGTTCAGGGACTTTGATTCTCCCTGTATAGATCGTTGAAACGGCATAAAGCATGACCGTAAGCCAAATGATGAAACTGCTGTTGGTACTTATCAATAAGACGGAACCTAGTGGCCATCCTGCTACAAAGATGGTCTGGGTGATCACATTCAAGAAACCATTCGCTTTCATCCGCTCTTCTTTTGGAACTAATTGAGGAACCAAAGCTGCGCTAACCGGGGCAGCGACTCCGTCCAATAATGAAATCAAAGCAATGAAGAAAATGACGGCAACAGAAAAACCATGATCGAAACTTATTATAAAGATTCCTAGGCAAACGAGTAAGAGCGTTTTCCACCATTGAGATTGAACCATGATTCTTTTTAAAGGAAACCTGTCGATGACGAGGGGGGCAAGTAAACTGCTGATGAACCGAAAAATCGTTGTAATGAACGGGAGCAAACTCAAATAGAAGGCAGACCCCGTCAAATTATATAATAGTGAAATCAACCCGACAACATAAAAAATATCCCCTAGATTTGCAAATGCCTGACCAATCCAAAGGCATCGAAACGATGTGTTTTTCATGAATACCATCCTTTACGAAAATAAAGTTCATGGATATTTAGAATGGTTATTTTTTTACACTGGATTCACTCCTTAAATTCAATAGATTGCATGAGCCGGGTTGGCTTTTTTTATAAATGATTTTACCATAATATGAACGTGGGCGTTCTGAAATGCTTGCTCAATATGGAATATGGAATTATACTCCTTAATATATGTAAAAAAGGAGAAAAATTTGATGATTCGACGTTTTGCTTCATATTACCTGCCGCATAAGCGGTTATTCATTATTGATTTCTTCAGTGCAGTGGTCGTGGCTGTACTTGAGCTTGCATTTCCGCTAGCTGTTCAGTGGTTTATTGATACACTGCTGCCTGGCGACGATTGGTCTGCCATTGTTTCGGTAAGTGCCGGTTTGTTCCTGCTTTATATCATTAGTACCTTCTTACAGTTCATCGTAGGGTACTGGGGCCACAAATTGGGTATAAATATCGAGACTGATATGCGTGAGGAATTATTTGAGCATGTGCAGAAACAATCTTTTCGTTTTTTTGATAACACGAAAACCGGCCATGTCATGAGCCGCATAACCAATGATCTGTTCGATATTGGTGAACTTGCTCACCATGGTCCCGAAGATTTATTCATTGCCTTCATGACTTTTATAGGTGCATTTTGGATTATGTTGACAATCAATGTGAAACTGGCACTCGTATCGGTTTGTATTTTACCGTTTCTCGTGTTATTGATTGTCATAAGTAATTTAAAGATGAATAAAGCTTGGAAGAAAATGTATACAGAGGTTGCGGATGTAAATGCCCGTGTGGAAGATAGCGTCTCAGGAGTGAGGGTTGTACAATCCTTTACGAATGAAACATATGAAATGAAAAGATTTGCTACTAATAATCGCAGATTCCGTAAAGCGAAACTACTAGGTTATAAGGTTATGTCCTTTAGCTTATCAGGCATATACATGATGACAAGGTTTATGACCCTTGCCGTGTTGGTGATCGGAGCTTGGCTGACTTTTCATGGGCAGCTATCTTATGGGGAACTGGTTGCATTCGTCTTATATGTTAACGTATTATTTAAGCCGATCGACAAAATCAGTGCGTTGATGGAACTCTATCCAAAAGGGATGGCCGGCTTTAAGCGTTTTACGGAACTACTGGATGTCGCGCCTGATGTAGTGGATAAAAAGGATGCAATTGAGATGACCACCCTATTAGGGGATATTTCCTTTAAAGATGTTTCTTTTAACTATGAAGACAAAAAGCCAGTTTTAAAAGGAATTGATCTAACAATTAAAGCTGGTGAAACCATCGCTTTTGTCGGGCCTTCAGGAGCTGGGAAAACGACTATATGTTCATTGATTCCACGTTTTTATGATGTTATGGCCGGTTCGATATCCATTGATGGAATTGATATTCGGGAAATGACGAAAAAGTCATTGCGCTCACAAATTGGCATAGTCCAGCAAGATGTATTCCTTTTCACAGGAACTGTAAAAGAGAACATTGCGTACGGAATGCTTGGAGCATCGGATGAACAAATTCAGGAAGCCGCAAGGAAAGCCCATTTGGAGACTTTCATTGAAGGACTTCCAGAAGGCTATGAAACTCAAATAGGTGAACGAGGCTTGAAATTATCGGGTGGACAAAAACAACGAATTGCAATAGCGAGGATGTTTTTGAAGAATCCGCCAATATTAATTCTCGATGAGGCAACCTCTGCACTCGATACGGAGACGGAAAGAATAATCCAGCAGGCTCTTACGGAACTAGCTGAAAACAGAACGACGTTAATCATCGCACACCGATTGGCAACCATTCGAAACGCTGACAAGATCGTGGTTGTTACGGAAGAAGGAATTGCTGAAGAAGGCGGTCACGATGACTTACTTAAGCAGGGGGGCATTTTTGCCAATCTGCATCAATTACAATTCCAAAAATGATGGTGATCAAAAGCTACATATCCTTTCATTGAGGATATGTAGCTTTTTTATATCGTGGAGTTATTTTCATTAAGAATTCAAGAAAAAATGAAGGTATGAGATGAGGTAGTCCTTTTCGTTAATTTATAATTTAATACATAACCAATGCTTCAATTATCTTCGTCTTCTCTTTCAAACACCTTGCATTATATACAAGAGAACTACGATTCCATATTGGGATGTATATTAATGAAATCACTCCTGCTTCTTTAGTAAGTTCTACGAGGAACAAAAGGGTTGCGTCAAGGCAGCTAACGGTTCAAGCCAACCCCCGGGTTCAAGCAGCTTCCGCACCTGGCAAGCCCTTAATCTTTTTAGACTGCTTGATTCCTAAATTGTTATCATTGTAGGGTACAGTATCCGATATTCCCCCAAAACCTGTATTTGCTTGTGCCAGTCTTTAACTATCATTAAACACATAAGTTGCACTTTTTGATACTCTTCATATTGGCGAGTCGGGACAGTCAGCACTTAACTTGAGAGTTGGTCTAGCAGTCTTGTCAACTGGATTTTGAACCGCTTATTGATTGGGCTTACCGAACTGAATGTCAGTGGAAGTAGGCATCCAGTGTACTAACAAACCGAATCACGGGTAATAAAGGTTAGGGAAAATATAATAATGTAGCACATAGGAGGACTTGGAGTTGATCCAGGTCTTTTTTTAATTTGGATGTAATTAAGTGAAGACGGATATGACTTCTTATAGATCTCGTTTATTAATTTATTTGAAATAGCAGATTCTTAATTGAGGGTTAAATAAACTTTTGCTACTAATCCGAGTATGCAATGGAACCGATTCTTCAAGTTATCCATAAAATAATAGAAGATGTTTTAGTTGTTTGTAATATTTTTTTAAAAATTTGGAGAGGGTTGAATTACCCAATATTTTTACAACCGGCTTTCAAAGAAAAAATATGGGGAGGCACTGCGTTACGAACAAATTTCATTATAACATTCCTTCACAAAATACTGGTGAATGCTGGGTCATTTCTGCCCACCCAAATGGGCAAAGTGTTTTAAGTGCAGGTGAATTTAAAGGCCTTTCCCTAGGAGAGCTTTAGGGAAAATACCCTGGGATTTTTGATGGAATGAATAAGGGGGATTTTCCACTTTTAACAAAAATTTTAGTTGCGAATAATGATTTATCTATACAAGTCCATCCTAACGATGAAAATGCTAATAACAAGGAAAATGGTACACAGGGTAAAACAGAATGCTGGTATATAATTCACTGCGAAGATGATTCAGAGATTGTACTTGGGCATAATGCAAATACAAAGGAAGAATTAATAAATATGATTGAAAATAAGCAATGGGACCGTTTGACCGGGTGACTTTTTCTATGTACCAGCTGGTACGATACATTCTCTTGGTAAAGGAATCCTTGTTTTGGAAACACAACAAAGATCTGACTCCACTTACAGTGTCTATGATTATAACCGTGTCGACAGTAATGGTAACCTGAGAGAATTACATTTAGATAAAGCGATTGATGTAACAATAATTCCCCATAAAATAATCAAGCTGTATGGTGATAAAAAAAGATGAGGCAACTATTACAAAATTTGTGGATTCTGAGTATTTCTCTGTATATAAATGGGAGGTGAATGGGTCTTTTTCTTATACACAAAACGAAAGGTTTCAATTAGTAAGTGTAATCTAGAAATGGTCAAATTAAAACAGCAGAAGGAACAACTTTAATCAAAAAAGGAGACAAATTTATTCTGCCGTTCGATTTAGGGGATTTTGAAATTAAGGGTAATTTAGAACTAATCGTTTCACATCCATAAGAATGTAGGTGGGGGTAAATGGTGTGAAAAGCAAAATATAATAATAATACCAAATATCAATAATAACTTATAAAGTAAACCATTTTTATTCAAAATATTATGTCAAGTGAGTATGTCAGTCATATAGTAATATGTAATGTCAACATTTTTGGAAAGAAACTCTTTGATTCATGGAAAATATCTGATACTAATACAATAAAAAGGTGGTAAAAAATGAAAGGAGTAATACTTGCTGGTGGTACAGGGTCTCGTCTAAAGCCATTAACTAAATTTCTGAATAAGCATCTTTTGCCAGTAGGACCTTATCCGATGATTTATTGGTCAATTTTAAAGTTGAAAGAAGCCGGAATAAATGAAATTTTAATTGTAACAAATAAAAACCATCTTAGTTCCTTTATCGAGTTATTGGGACTTGGGGAAGATCTCCATGTAAACATTCAATATAAAATACAGGATAACGAAGGTGGAGGAATAGCAGATGCACTAATGGCAGCTAAAAATTTTATAAATAATGAAAAATTTGTGGTATTACTAGGAGATAATATTTTTGAAGATTCATTATCCCCTTTTGTTCAGTCATTTCAAAAACAGGAAAAGGGTGCAAGGTTACTTCTAAAAGAAGTGGAAGATCTTACTCGATATGGTGTACCTCATTTAGACAAAACCAATCAAAAAATAAAGTCCATCATTGAAAAACCGAGCAATCCTCCGTCTTTATATTGTGTAACTGGAATCTATATGTTTGATCAAAAGGTTTTTGAATATATTGAAACGATTCATCCTTCACATCGAAATGAGTTGGAAATAACCGATGTGAATAATCTATATATTCAAGACGATAAACTGCAATTTGATATTTTGCAAGGATGGTGGGTTGATGCAGGCACACATGAGTCACTTTATCAGGCGAATCAATGTGTATACGAAAAAATAAAGAAGGAAGATGCGAATTGAAACGACACCTCCTCATAACAGGTGGAGCCGGTTTTATTGGATCCAATTTCATTTCCTATTTACTTGAAAATTCTAATTACTATATAACCAACGTGGACTCCTTTACCTATGCCGCAAAAGTTGAGAATATCCAACCATTTGAAAAATCGAATCGCTTTCGTAGCATTCAAGCAGATATTGGTGAAAAAACAGAATTATCCAAGGTATTTGATCAAGATTATTTTGCCATCATTAATTTTGCTGCCGAATCCCATGTAGATCGAAGTATTGAGGATGCATTTCCTTTTATTCATACAAATATTATCGGAACATATAACCTATTACAGGCAGTTATGTCTGGAAAAGCTCATAAGATGATTCAAATCTCAACAGATGAAGTATATGGTTCTTTAGAGCCGAATGATCCTCCATTTACTGAAACAACCTCTCTTGCTCCGAACAATCCATATTCAGCAAGTAAAGCTAGTGCGGATTTATTAGTAAGATCCTACTTCCAAACCTATCAACTGCCGTTAACGGTTACTAGGTGCAGCAATAACTATGGTCCTATGCAACATATAGAAAAATTCATTCCTAAAGTCATTACGAGAGCCTTAAATAATATAGAAATCCCCTTATATGGCGACGGATTAAATATTCGTGACTGGATATATGTTGAGGATCATTGCCGTGCCATCCATGCTGTTCTTGAAAAGGGATTGTCCGGCGAGGTCTATAATATTGGAGGTTCAGAGGAAAAAACAAATCGAGAAATAATCGACTATATTTTAAAGCTGTTAAGAAAAGAGGGAAAACTGATCAAGAATGTAGCGGACCGAAAAGGGCATGATCGACGATACTCCATGGATTCCTCGAAAATCTCGAGGGAACTAGGTTGGAGGCCAACTATTTCTTTTCATGAAGGGATTCAAAAGACAATAGAATGGTATCGCCAAAATGAATAAAAGAATGGGTGAGAATTTGGATATTGTCATTACCGGTGCCAATGGCCAATTAGGAAAAGAACTAGAAAGACGGTTAGGTCAATTTCATACTGTGATAAGTTTAAGTAAAAATGATTTAGACATCTCAGAAAAAGAGGAAGTATATAAAAAAATTACCCAACTTGAGCCGCAAATCATTATTCATGCTGCCGCAAATACTGCCGTGGATCAATGTGAAACAGACCGTAGAAAGGCTTTTGAAGTAAATAGCCTTGGTACCGGCTATGTTTCGCTAGCTGCAAATATGGTTGGTGCCAAGGTGTTTTATATTAGTTCTGATTATGTGTTTGATGGAAATAAGCAATCTCCTTATTTGGAGGAAGATGTTCCAAACCCACAATCAACTTACGGTATGACCAAATGGATTGGGGAACAATTGGTCCTTTCAATAAATAATGGGACAGTGATCCGCACTTCCTGGTTATACGGCCATGACGGGAAGAATTTTGTGAAGACTATGTTAGAAGTGGCGAAAAAAAATAAGGAAATAAGAGTTGTAAATGATCAGGTGGGTTCCCCTACGTATGTTAATGATCTTGCTGAAACGATTAGTCATTTATTCGATAAGAAAAACGGCATTTATCATGTAAGTAATGCTGGCTCATGCTCTTGGTATATACTTGCAAAAGCGATTTTTGAGGAAGCTGGATTCGATTCAAATTTGGTGAAAATCATAACTACTGAAGAATTTGGTGCTTTAGCCCCGAGACCTCATTTTTCAGTCTTGGAAAATAAAGCATTGCTTCGAGAAAAGGTTCAAATCCCCCGACCATGGAACGAAGCATTAAAGGAATTTATTCGAAAAGAGGTCTGTCATGATTGAAGGTGTAAAGGTTAAGAAACTTGTGAAACATTGTGATGACCGTGGCTTTTTTGCAGAGCTTGTCCGTGATGATGAACCTGAATTGTTGTCGAGGTTTGGTCAGGCTTCTTGTTCGATGAGTTATCCAGGAGTCGTTAAAGCTTTTCATTATCATGAGAAACAGGATGATCTATGGTTTTTTCCTTCAGGGAATGCCCAAGTCGTTCTTTATGATTTGAGGGAAGGTTCTTCTACAAAGGGAGAAACTGATGTGTATTATATGGGTGAGGAAAATCCAATCATGCTACTGATACCAAAAGGCGTTGCACATGGGTATCGTGTTCTCGGGCAAAAACCCGTTACGATTCTTTACTTTACAACTGAGTCATATAATCCGCTCAATCCTGATGAGAAACGGATTAATTGGGATGATTCGGAAATAGGTTTTTCATGGGAGACAGAAAACAAATAATGAGGTCTTTTCAGAAAGAAATTAAAATATATTTGGGGCCGGTTCTATTGTATTTAGCTATTTAGTGGAATCTGGTCTTTTTCTTTGTCAGTGACATAAAAGTAAGAGTCGTTATCTGAGCCATAGAAGTTCGAATTAGGAATATAGCGAAAGTGCATTTTATAAAGATGATTAAACGGAATAAGGGAATTTTGCTTAAAAATAAGTGTTGCAAGTGCTCTTGACTTTCATATAATAATATGTATTATCCAAGTGATTAGTAAGAGAATTATTTATTTAAGGATATTGAAGTTCTTTTTGAAATTCCTGAGTATAAAAAGGTGGTTTGAAATTATGGAAAGTAAATAATTGGAGGTATATAGCCGCTGTAGCTGATTGAACAATAGATATAACATACTATAATAAACCAAAAACTCTTCCTAGAATACATTATCTAATTGGTTCTACAACTTCAGATGAGTTCATTAAAGAGGTTAAACGAAAATTACAAAGAATGACTCAGTAATGTTGATTTTAGACTCAGATCATTCAAAAAGTCATGTTTTAAAAGAATTACAAATGTATCATTCATTGGTTACTAAAGGAAATTATTTAATTGTAGAGGAAACAAATATTAACGGACACCCTGTTTTACCTGATTTTGGAGAGGGGCCCATGGAGGAACTAGAAGAGTTTCTTTTAATGAACGATGAATTCGTCATTGATAAAAGTCGGAAAAAATTTTTATTAACCTTCAATTCTAAAGGATATTTGAAAAAGGTTAAATGAAAATGATTTATACCCTAATGCCTTTATTTATAAAAACAGACAAAAAACATCATTTTCTAAGTGGTAAAAAACAGCATAAAAATTATTAGGATATAGATATAGTTGGCTGTGGACAATACCTAGTGTATCACTAATTTATTAATTAAAATTTCCGGGTAGCTCAGTTATAAAATGTATCTTGCTAATAAATCATAGTGTTATCATTGAAAATGTATAACTCATTATAAACATTCAGAAATTATAAAGGTTATTGGCGGCGGAAATTAATGAATGTGTCTATTTCTTTTTCATTAGGGTTCTAAAATCATCTTGGAAGGGAGATTTATTTATGGAACAGGAACCCATTCTATTTACAGGATATAATAATATTAAAATTAAAACACTATTTAAAGATATTCAAAACTCTTTTACCTATGAATTTTGGGTGAAACCTTTAAAAGCCATCTACATTGATACAGAATCTCTTGAGGGTGCCAGTGGTACGGTAGGGCAAAGATTTGTAATAGGACCAGGGATTGGAGAAAAATCGCAGAATGCAGGTACAGGAGTATCAGTGGGTACAAATGGGGTTATTGTTTATGAACATAGTGGTTACTATCTCCCTGCACTTTTAGTTTACCCCATGTCCATTACTGAGTGGACACATATAGCTGTAGTTTATCGTAATAAAACACCTTATTTATATATTAATGGTGACTTTAAGAAGAAAGGATTAACTAGTCCAAAAGAGAATGTCTTTGCTTCTGGTCTATTAGGAGGTTTAGAACCTTATGGAAATTATGTGGGTTATTTAAAGTGTGTTAAAATTTGGGATTTCGATAAATCAGAATGTGAAATTAAATCAAATATGGAAAAGCTCATAACTGGCGAAGAAAAAGGACTTTTTAGGTATTGGACATTTGACGGAGGAGCAATAAGATCTAATGCTAATGATTTTGACCCTTTTTATTTAAAAACTTATAAGAAAGACTTGAAAATACTGTTTGTTAATTCAGGAAATGGAGTCCCATATACACCATTAGAAAATTCTATAATAAAAACCTTAAACGATGTTGTTCGTGAATTAAAGGTTGGATCACCTAATGAGGATTTATTAGGAATATCTAAAATTATGAACCCTGATATAGCCATTTTTTTTTCACCTGGTGTAAGTTTGCAATGTGATCTAATAGAAGAGCTAAAAAAACAAGGAATAAAAACGGCACTATGGTTAACAGATGACCCGTATTATATAGACATAACGAAATCTAAAGCTTCTTGTTTTGATGTAGTATTTACACAGGAGTATAGCTGTGTTCCTCTATATCAATCAGTTGGTTGCCCTAAGGTTCACTATCTTCCACTTGCAGCAGATCCTGATGTTTTTCATCCGAAGATAGTAAATCCGAATTATGAATCGGATATTTTATTTGTTGGTTGTGCGTTCTGGAACCGTGTAAACTTATTTGATTCGATTGCTAGATATCTATACAAAAAAAATGTCATAATATTAGGGCCATACTGGCAACGACTAAAAAATTACCGTTTACTGAAAGGGAAAATTCGTAATACTTGGGCCTCTCCAGAAGAGACAGCAAGTTATTATAATGGTGCAAAAATTGTTATCAATATTCATCGCTTACATGATGACTCAACAATTAACATAAACACCCAAAAAGTAAACGCAAATTCAGTTAATCCTCGAACATTTGAAATTTCTGCATGTGGAGCTTTCCAGCTGACTGATATCCGAGATGGTTTAACTAGTTTTTATATGCCTGGAGTGGATATTGCCACCTATTCTTCACCTAATGATTTAATTAGAAAGATAGAATATTATTTGAATCATGAAGCTGAAAGGAAAGCTATTGCACTACATGGTCTGAATAAAACCCAAGAAGAACATACTTTTTTAAACAGAATTAATAGTTTACTAAATATTGCTTGGGAATAGAAAAAAAATAGGAGTGTTCTTTAATGAAGTTTTCTATAATAATAAGATGTTTCAACAAACTTTCAATAATCAGGAAATGTGTAAATGCCGCAATAAATTCTACTGACTCCCAAACTGAAATTATATTAATAAATAATCACCCACCTTATCAGGATGCCGTAGAATATATTAATAATATTAACCACCCTCGTGTTAAAGTGTTAGATCCTTTAAGTAACATTGGTAATGCTACAGGATTTAATTATGGAGCAAACTTTGCAAAAGGGGAATTCCTTATAATATTGGATGATGATATTATAGTTCCAAAAAATAATTGGATTACAGTAATGTCAAAAGCATTTGAAGATTTTGAAAATTTGGCATATGTATCATTAATATGGCCTGCAGTATTAAATAATTTACAAAGTACCAATGATTTTAATAACAGAATTATTAACAAGTCAGAATACAAATTCAGTTTTGAAGATAAATTCACTGTATTTGGATGCGTTATGTTAAAAAAAGATCTTTGGCGAAAACATTTTTCTAAATCAAATTTAATCAAGGGTGATTTATACGGAATTGATGGATATTATCAACAAAAAGCAAACAAGCTCGGAATGAACACTGGATATATACTTTCACATATGCCAGAACACTTGGCTAGAACAATTGAATCAGACGCATTATACGGCGCTTATAAAGTTATTTATGCATTTGGTTTAACTAGCGAAGAGTATACAAATTGGAAAAGAGAAAAGTTGGAATTCTCCGAAAAAGAACTACTGGCCCTAAAACAGTTTGGGTATCAGGAAATTGAAATTAAAAATATGTGGAAAAATAATATATAAATTAAACGTTTTATTTTGATGTGTTAATTTGTTTTTGGATTACAGTGAGATTTTCTTTTATAGACAGACACTTTGAATTAAAGAAGCCCTTCTATTGGGAACATTATAATGTTTCTAATGGAAAGGCTTTTTTCGCGTGTGGATTTTTGTCAGATGTTTTCCAAGGATATGGGGATTCTTGCTTATTGAAGAAAGATAAAATGGATTTCTCAGATATATAATATAGATTGTTTAAAAAGTCTTGAAGGGATCTAAAAATGACGGTTATAAAGGAGTTTAATATAAGAGAAGGGGTTAGTTAACAATCTTTTGGTATAAATGAAGAAGAACTCGTGGAGTTAGTATAGTTCCATGGACACTTTTTAGTTAAGTCCTTACAATGATTTTTGAGAGGATGTGCCCGCCTTGGAGCGTAAGAATACAGGTGAAAAATATAATAATGAATTTAAGAAGACTACTGTAGATCTTTATTACTCGGGTAATTCGGTCAAAAAATTAAGGCGAATATGGTGAAGTTACCATTTATAAATGAGTTAAGGAATTTACTCCTATCGGTTTAGGCAAGAGTCGTTGAAGTCAAAGGAATTATTTGTCATACAGAAGGAAAACCTTTGGTTAAAGCAAGAAGTTGAAATCTTAAAAAAGCTATGCCATATTCGCGAAAATGTAACCGAGACAGATCCTACCGATTTTTTGTGGAACACAAGAATCAATATCCCGTTCAGAAAATGTGTGAAGTTTTTAGAAAACCAAGAAGCAGCCATTATCAGTCATTTCAAATAGTCGTGTAAACCCCGAACAGGAAAACAAAAAACTAACTAAGAAAATACATTTTGCTCATTAAACTTTGAACACGTATATATTAGGAAAAAGCCTTTGTTAATAAGATTTCATGTACCTCTTGGATTCCCCATAACGTCCTTTGCTTTCCAGGTGAATGAGGGTTCTATAAAGAATCCTTATCCATCCAAAGAAAAGGTTATTCAATTGAATAATTTGCTTAAGCAAGACCTCACTACACAGACCATTAATGAGAATTGGGTAGGAGATATAAAAATCATTAGATTAAGCGAAGGGTTGCCTGTACGATAATGCCTGTATTGAATCCTTTCATGCTATCTTAAAAAAAGAAGAAGTAAACCACAAACAGTACTTAGACTATCAACTGCAAAATCTGCCCATTTCCAATTTATGGAAGTAAAATAGAAAAGAATTCACAGCAGATTTGGATATCAAACTCCTCATGCCATTAAAAATCGAATTAGAAATACAGCTTAACCTTCTTTTGTCCAAAATAATGACTTAAATCCAATTGTATTAATAAATCGTTATAATTCTACAATAAAAGAGGAGAGTTTAGTAAATGACCCCCATAATATCCATCATTTTAACTAGTTATAACAAACCCTATACAATTGGGAAAGCCATAGAAAGTGTTCTCGATCAAACTTATCAGAATTGGGAACTTTTCATTATGGATGATAACTCCAATGAAGAAACAGTAAAAATCATAAAGCAATATATAAATAAGCCAAGAATACATTACTTTAACAGTAACATTCAAGACAGTGAAAGATATAAAACAATGGAGTTAGTATAGTTTCATGGACACATTTTAGTTAAGTCCTTACAATGATTTTTGAGAGGATGTGTCCGTCTTGGAACGTAAAAATACAGGTAAAAAATATAATAATGAATTCAAGAAGACTATTGTAGATCTTTATCACTCGGGTAATTCGGTCAAAGAATTAAGCGGCGAATATGGCGTATCAGAAGTCACCATTTATAAATGGGTTAAAGAATTTACTCCAATCTGTTTAGGGGAAGAGTCCATGACTCCAAAGGAATTAGCCGCCATTCAGAAGGAAAACCTTCGGTTAAAGCAAGAAGTTGAAATCTTAAAAAAGGCTATGGTCATATTCGCGAAAAAGTAACCGAAACAGATCTTACCGAATTTATTGAGGAACACAAGAAACAATATCCCGTACAGAAGATGTGTGAAATACTAGAAATCCCAAGAAGCAGCCATTATCAGTCCCTTCAAATAGTCGTATCAAATCGTGAACAGGAAAACCAAGAACTCACGAAGGAAATTCATCTCATTTACCTGGAAAGCAAGGGACGATATGGGGCTCCAAAGATTCATGAAAGCTTATTAACCAAAGGGTTTTCCCTAAGTCTAAAGCGTGTTCAACGCTTAATGAGCAAGGCGAGAATTCGTTCTATTACTAAGAAAAAATACCGGCCCTATCCATCTAAAGAAAAGGTTATTCAATTGGATAATTTGCTAAAACGAGACTTCACTACTCAGACCATTAATGAGAAATGGGTAGCAGATATTACGTATATCCACACGTTAAAAGACGGATGGTGTTATTTAGCTTCGGTATTGGACCTTCATTCTAAGAAAATAGTAGGATATTCATTTTCTCGTTCAATGACGACAGAACTGGTCATAAAAGCTTTCAATAACGCACACCTATCACAAAAGCCCTCGGAGGGCTTAGTTCTTCATACCGATCTTGGCTCACAATATACAAGCAGTGAGTTTACTCAACATATCCAAAACCATCATATTAAGCAATCCTTTAGTCAGAAAGGTTGCCCGTACGATAATGCCTGTATTGAATCCTTTCATGCCCTATTAAAGAAGGAAGAAGTCAACCACGTACAATATCTAGACTATGAAACAGCTAAATTAGCGATGTTCCAATTTATTGAAGGTTGGTATAACCGAAAAAGAATTCACAGCAGCTTGGGTTATCAAACCCCTCAAGCCATTGAAGATCGAATTAGGAATACAGCTTAAGATTTAACTTTTTAGTGTCCAAAATATTGACTCAAATCCAACAACAAGGTATGCCACATTAATTAATGAAGCGATTCCTAAGACAAGAGGAAAGTATCTTACTTATCTAACAGATGACAATTCATTTTTACCTTCACGCTTTGAATCGATGTTAAAAGTACTGAATCAAAATCCTTAAATAGAAATCGTATATTCACAGCAATTGGTGAAAACCATTAACGAATATGGAATAGTTGAACAGGAAAAAGTTCGAAAAACATATGGAGTATTAAAGAACCCTGTGGGGTGGGTTGATCATTGTTCAATTATGCATACTCGTAACCTTGCAGTAAGAATATTCAAGGGATTTGGAAGCTACTGGAATGATGATCAAGCATACTGGTATAATGGGGATGCAGCTTTTTGGAGTCGTTTAACAAAATATAAGCCATTTCATCCTATTCCGGAAATTTTAGATATCGCGATTAAAGATGATAAATCATTCCAGAGACTGTATACTCATTTGCCAAAGAGCATACCAGTGGATATTATCTTATCCCACCTAAAATTAAAATCACTGAATGTTTTTTCATTTTTAATGAGGTGCTTATGATCATTTTGTAAATAATATACAGCCGGGTGATATTGCGCCTTTACAAGTCTTTGATTAGGAAAAAGCAAAAAGTTTATAAATACCTGACTGTCTATTGGTGTTCCCTCTTTATATTTGAAAAGAAATGGATCCGGAATCTTCACAACCATGCTAGGATCATATTTTAATTTTGTAAACACTTCTTGGGAAATCTTTCTCCGTACTTGATTTTCAATAATATATGTCTCTGAGGATGGCCCTCTTACAAGAGTTCCGTTTGAAGAACATTTATTAGCCCAATTACCAGATGGTTTGCCGATTGAGGAATTATCCGAAAACACCCCTATTTTGCCAGATGGCACCCTATTTAAACATGAAAACTATTACATTAGCCTCAATAATTGTTTACATCCTTTAGAAAAACAGGTAGCGATGAAGCTGAAGCTTCCGGTTACGAATCCAGTTAAAATGGACCTTTCGTTGTTATCTAAATTTAAAACAGGAGAGCCTTTTAAGTGGGAGATTCTTTTTTGAAAATAAAAAAGCCTTTCAAAAGGGGATATAATGATGCTCCCGATTGAAAGGCTTTTCGCGTTCCACAGTTTCTCTAATCTCTTTAAGATCACTCATCTTCCATTTAAGAAGGAACCTTTTTTGGCTGTCTAGGATGATTTTATTCTGTAATGCCCTATTTAACCTAAAACTACTACTGCCATAATGATGAATAAAAACATCATTTGCTACCCATAGTTCTCTATTGGAAATTTGAGCTCTTATACTGAAATCTGCATCTTCAAAATATCCAGGGGAAAAGCGTTCATCAAGACCCCCGATCATATCAATCAAACTTCTTTTGAAAATCATGCAAAGGCCGCTTAAGTAATCCACTTTATAGCCTTGTTGATCATGCTTTTGTGTCCATTCATTAGCGAATTTTTGCATTTGATCCATATTCTTGTATGGAGTTGGAATAATTGCTTGATGTGAAACGACATTATTTGATCTGGGCCCAACGATGCCAATGGAAGGATTTTTATTGAGTTGGCATAGTAGCCGGCATAACCATTCGTTTGTAACAACAGTATCATTGTTTAGAAGGACAATATTTTCTCCTCTCGCCATAGTAATGCCCTGATTGCATCCGCCGGAAAATCCTTTGTTTTTTTTATTAGCAATTACCTTGGTATTAGGGAGCGTTTTAAGAAATTCAAGTGTGCCATCCGTAGATCCATTGTCAACTAAGATCAATTCAAAGTTTTCCCTGGTGTAGCGAAATATGCTCGATATGCATTCCTTTGTAAAAGTAAGGCCATTTCGGGTAAGAATGATAATGGAGGTCAGTGGGGATGTATCAGGTGGATATTTATTACTCTTCAATTTTTTCTCCTCCTACCTAGCAGCCCCTCATAAAGGCTATTGTTAACAAAGGGCTAGATGTAATTAAGATGATCAAAACTACAAACCAGCGTTATTTGTTGGATACCAAATGGTCGAAAGAATCAAGGTCTGAAATTTATGAGGAAAGATTAATTAGGGATAACTTTTGATATGTTCAATGTATTCAAGTTAAATTATCTTTATACGAAAATCCGTAATGCGAGCCATAGGAAAATCATTATTATTTACCTCATTCCTCCTATTTTATAAATTGATTAGATTCAAATCCCATAAAGCTAGTGATTTATCAGCAAAATTCATTTCTCCTTCCGTACAATTCTCATTAATAACCAAGATGGGTTTTGGAAAGTTGAATGGCTCAATCTCTAGGTTAAGAGGGCGCCAGCGTCCTGTTCTTATTTCATGATTACACGAATGATTTGTAAATGTAGTCGTTAATAAATACCTCGATTGGCTAGCTTTAAAATTGTTTAAAGCTAAATGAATATCAGAAAAACTAAAATGTACGAGACAATCTCTACAGAGGATTAAATCACCTGTAGGTAGACGATCTTTTGTTATGTCCATATGAAAAAACTGTACATTGTTTAAGGGATATTTTTTTTTATTTCTTTTAATTATCTCATCGACGATATCAATCCCAATATATAATTCCGTATTTTTGTATACTTCTTTCATCCAATTAAAATCACCACACGGTGCATCTATCATTTTTTTTATCTGAAATTGTTTTATTATGCTTGGTAATTCCTGAATGAGTGTTTTGGTTTGAGTAAGTGATGAACCCGTACCAGATACAGACTCAGAATTTCTCCACCTGTTTTTCTTATAAATATTTGTAAATAGCTCTTTCATTTACATTCTCACCTTTCATCATTTTGTTAATTTAGAAAGGAATTAAAAAAACGACATGACTCGAAAGGGCAATCTGTAAAATCTAGAAATCTATATTAAATTTGGTAAAGTACCAATCATCATCATATTTTCGTTTTTGAAAGTAGGCCCGTCGCTGCTTTTTAACTCCATCAAGGAGCACTTGGGATTCAATAGGGTTTGCTTTTACATGGATCATGAGTTTTTTGCACTTTTGTATGCGATGAGTATTAAAATGAGAGTAGGCCATTCTTAATAAATTATAATAAACTTCATCATAGCTAACTTCATAGGGGTGAGTTTTTCTGAACAAGTGGATAATTTTTACACCGGGCATAGCGTGACAGCGAAATCCAAACAGCCATAGCTTAATAGAAAGCTCTACATCTTCATGTCCCCAAGTTTTAAATCCCGTTTCAAATCCGCCAACATCTTCAAACACTTTTTTTGAGATAATAAAACATCCTCCGGGTAATACGGCAGTTTCAAAAAGCCCATTTTGTTTAGGGTTCCATTTAATTCTAAGGTTTGACTTTAAGGTCTGACCATAGCCAATGAAATCGGAATTGCCAAACGAAGCGATTGCTGGGGTTACTGCATCTGTTTTTCCTGTAAGCAGGGGTTCTACAATATGATCGATCCACAAATCTTCAAACTGTAAATGGGCATCGCAAAAAATCAGGAATTCTCCAGAAGCTTTTTTTGCTCCTAAATTTCGTGCGTTAGCAGCTCCAATTCCTTCTGTTTCAAAAATTTTAACCTGGTTTGCGTGATTATAGGTAGGAAGAAAATCACAGCAATCATCTGATGATCCATCGTTTATAATAATCACTTCGAAGGAATAATCTGTATCAACTGAAAATAATGAATCGAGAGTGTTTTTCACATTTTTCCCTTCATTTTTGGCAGGGAAAATTATTGAAATTAAAGGATGATTTTTCACTTCATTTATCTCTCCTTTTGTAACGATTTTTCATTAGTAAGAAAAATCAAGGACTGTGATATTGAATTTAATAGGGAGATTATCACAATCCTTGATCTTCGGTTGAAAGTGGTATTTAAGTTTCTGTTTGTAGTTCCATGAGTTAAAGTGAGGGTACATATACTCTTAATAATGGTTATTATTAATGCTTTCTAAAATTCTTAAAGGGATCTATCGCTGTTTTTTGCGCTCCAGAATGTAAATTATATAAAGGATGATTTTTATAAAACATATCTAATGAAAATGAATCTGACTTAGTGTTTTTAAATGTAGTATCTTGGTAATCTTTTTTCTGATACGATGACAAGATCCCGGAATTATAATTTTGTTGAGTTCGATCAATTTCTGTGTAACTCGGTTTATTTAGGGGAGAGGATATTTGACTATGTGATGTTTGCATATTAAAATTTTGGGTTGTATTTTTTTGTTGGTTTGTTTCATTCGAGAATCGAAACGCACTTGGTTGATTAATTACTTCTTTGTTATTTGGCGAATTGAAATTTCCCATATTAACACGAGTATTTCCAACTTGCTGTTGTTTTCCATTATTATTAAAAGGTTTTTCCATTTTTCCTGTTGCTTGCAAATGATTTTTTTCTCGTTGTTTAATATATTTTGTTCGTTCATCTTTATCATGTATTTCTTTTGCTTTTTGATCATTTACCGTTTTACTTGTAGTTTCCATTTTTTTTAAATAATTAATTTCTTTATCTTTTAAATCTATTATAGAACCGGTTAAGTTCTTAATTTCCTGTTGATGTTGGCTTTCATTTTCCTTTAAATTGATAATCGTCTGTTCTAAATGATCAATCTCGGCTTTATATTTATTTTCTTGCTCTGAAACACGAGCAATCGATTGATTTAACTGATCGATTTCTTGTTGATGTTGACTTTCATTTTCCTTAAAATGAATAATCATTTGCTCTAGGTTTTCAATCTCTGCTTTATATCTATTTTCTTGCTCCGAAACAAAAGCGATCGATTGATTTAACTGATCGATTTCCTGTTGACGTTGATTTTCATTTTCCTTTAGATTGATAATCGTCTTTTCTAAATGATCAATCTCAGTTTTATATTTATTTTCTTGCTCCGAAACAAGAGCAATCGATTGATTTAACTGATCGATTTCTTGTTGTTGTTGACTTTGATTTTCCTTTAAATTGATAATCGTCTGTTCTAAATATTCAATCTCGGCTTTATATTTATTTTCTTGCTCCGAAACAAGAGCAATAGTTTGATTTAACTGATCGATTTCTTGTTGATGGTTATCTTCATTTTTCTTAAAATTAATAAGCATTTGCTCCAGGTTTTCAATCTCGGCTTTATATTTATTTTCTTGCCCTGAAAAAAGAGTAATCGATTGATTTAATTGTTCGATTTCTTGTTGATGGTGATCTTCATTTTCTTTAATATCAATAATCATTTGCCCTAGGTTTTCAATCTCTGCTTTATATTTATTTTCCTGTTCGGATAGGTGGTCGATGGTTTGGGTATAATTTTCAATTTCCTGGTTAAATTTGTCGATAACTTGTATATGATGATTTTCCTTTTCGGAAAGTTCAATCATGGCTTTTTCTAATTTTTCAATCTCCACTCTATATTTATTTTCTTGTTGGGATACAACGCTAATCGTTTGATTTAACTGATCGATTTCTTGTTGATGGTAGTTCTCTTTTTCCTTTAAATCTATAATCATCTGTTCTAGACTTGCAATTTCCACCTTATATTGACTTTCCTGTTCCGATAGTTGGCCGACCATTTGAGTATAATTTTCAATTTCCTGTTTAAAGTTGTCGATAACTTGTTTTTGCTTTTCTTCCTTTTCGGAAAGTTCGATCATGGCTTTTTCTAAACTTTCAATCTCGGCTTTATATTTATTTTCTTGTTGGGATACAACGGCAATCGATTGATTTAACTGATCGATTTCTTGTTGATGGTAGTTCTCTTTATCCTTTAGGTCGGAAATCATCTGTTCCAAATTCTCAATGTTCACTTTGTAATGACTTTCCTGTTCGGATAGGTGGTCGATCGTTTGATTATATTTTTCCATTTCCTGTTTAAAGTTTTTGATAACTTGTATATGATGATTTTCCTTTTCGGAAAGTTCGATCATGGCTTTTTCTAAGCTTTCAATCTCCACTTTATATTTATTTTCTTGTTGGGGTACAACGCTAATCGTTTGATTTAACTGATCGATTTCTTGTTGATGGTAGTTCTCTTTTTCCTTTAAATCTATAATCATCTGTTCTAAATTTGCAATTTCCACCTTATATTGACTTTGCTGTTCCGATAGTTGGCCGATCATTTGAGTATAATTTTCATTTTCCTGTTTAAAGTTGCCGATAACTTTTTTCTGCTGCTCTTCCTTTTCGGAAAGTTCAATCATGGCTTTTTCTAAACTTTTAATCTCGGCTTTATATTTATTTTCTTGTTGGGATACAACGCTAATCGTTTGATTTAACTGATCGATTTCTTGCTGATGGTCGTTCTCTTTTTCCCTTAGATCGGTAATCATCTGTTCCAAATTCTCAATGTTCACTTTATATTGTCTTTCCTGTTCGGATAGGTGGCCGATTATTTGAGTATAATTTTCAATTTTATGTTTAAAGTTTTCGATAATTTGTTTATGATGATTTTCCTTTTCAGAAAGTTCGAACATGGATTTCTCTAAATTATCAATCTCGGCTTTATATTTATTTTCTTGTTGGGTTACAACGCTAATCGTTTCATTCAACTGATCGATTTCTTGTTGATGGTCGTTTTCTTTTTCCTTTAGTTCGGAAATCAGCTGTTCCAATTTCTCAATATTCACTTTATATTGACTTTCCTGTTCGGATAGGCGGTCGATCGTTTGAGTATAATTTTCAACGTCATGTTTAAAGTTTTCGATAACTTGTATATGATGATTTTCCTTTTCGGAAAGTTCGATCATGGATGTCTCTAAATTTTCAATCTCCGCTTTATATTTATTTTCTTGCTTTGAAACAAGAGCAATCGTTTGATTTAACTGCGCGATTTCTTGTTGATGGTAGGACTCTTTTTCCTTTAGATCGGAAATCATCTGTTCTAAATTAGCAATGTCCACCTTAAATTGACTTTCCTGTTCGGATAGGTGGCCAATCATTTGAGTATAATTTTCAATTTCAAGTTTAAAGTTTTCGATAACTTGTTTCTGCTGCGCTTCCTTTTCAGTAAGTTCAATCATCGATTTCTCTAAATTTTCAATCTCTGTTTTATATTTAATTTCTTGTTGGGATGCATCGCTAATCGTTTGATTTAACTGATGGGTTTTTTGTTGATGGTAGGACTCTTTTTCCTTTAGATCGGAAATCATCTGTTCTAAATTAGTAATGTCCACCTTAAATTGACTTTCCTGTTCGGATAGGTGGCCAATCATTTGGGTATAATTTTCAATTTCAAGTTTAAAGTTTTCGATAACTTGTTTCTGCTGCGCCTCCTTTTCAGTAAGTTCAATCATCGATTTCTCTAAATTTTCAATCTCCGTTTTATATTTAATTTCTTGTTGGGATGCATCGCTAATCGTTTGATTTAACTGATGGATTTCTTGTTGTTGGTAGGACTCTTTTTCCTTTAGATCGGAAATCATCTGTTCTAAATTAGTAATGTCCACCTTAAATTGACTTTCCTGTTCGGATAGGTGGCCAATCATTTGGGTATAATTTTCAATTTCAAGTTTAAAGTTTTCGATAACTTGTTTCTGCTGCTCTTCCTTTTCGGAAAGTTCGATCATAGCCTTTTCTAAACTTTCAATGTCCAATTTATATTTATTTTCTTGTTGGGATGCATCGCTAATCGTTTGATTTAACTGATCGATTTCTTGTTGATGGTAGGACTCTTTTTCCTTTAGATCGGAAATCATCTGTTCTAAATTAGCAATCTCCATCTTAAATTGACTTTCCTGTTCGGATAGGTGGCCAATCATTTGGGTATAATTTTCAATTTCAAGTTTAAAGTTTTCGATAACTTGTTTCTGCTGCCCTTCCTTTTCGGAAAGTTCGATCAGGTCTTTTTCTAAACGTTCAATCTCCAATTTATATTGACTTTCTTGTTGGGATGCATCGCTAATCGTTTGATTTAACTGCGCGATTTCCTGTTGATGGTAGGACTCTTTTTCCTTTAGATCGGAAATCATCTGTTCTAAATTAGCAATGTCCACCTTAAATTGACTTTCCTGTTCGGATAGGTGGCCAATCATTTGTGTATAATTTTCAATTTCAAGTTTAAAGTTTTCGATAACTTGTTTCTGCTGCCCTTCCTTTTCGGAAAGTTCGATCAGGTCTTTTTCTAAACGTTCAATCTCCAATTTATATTGACTTTCCTGTTCGGATAGTTGGCTAATCTTTGAAATGTAATGATCAATTTCTTTCTTATATTTTTTTATATCTTTTTTATGGTGCTCTTCCTTATCTGAAAGTTCTTTTTCTAAGTGATTCATCTCCACTTTATATTGCTTTTCTTGATCGTATAAAAGATCAATGGTTTTAGTAAGCTGATTCATTTCTTTTTTATAATTCATTTCTTTTTCGTTGAGAGAATGAATGGTTCCTTTTAACTCTTGAATTTCATTTTTGAAAATATTTTGCTCGTGAAAATAAAACATAACTGTTTCAACTAATTTCTCAATCTCTAAATTTATGCTTTGTACATCTAGGTTAGTTATTTTTTTATTTACTGGAGCAAGAAGTGATTTCACCTCTGTAAGCCCATCCGCCATTTTTTGAAAACCATCATGGCTTTTAATTTCTATATTTTTAGCATTTTGTTTTTGAGCAGACTCATAATCTTTAACTTTCTTTTGAAGAGCAGCAATTTCACTTTGTAATAATTTATTCTTATCTCCAAGAGTTTTTATGTCATTTTTTTTCTTTACGTCGTTTGTTTTGGTTTCTTTAAAGTACTGTAGTTCTGCCTTATATTTGTTAATTTCTTCTTCCAACTTCTGAACCTTGGTTTCTGCACTCTTCCTTTCATGTTCCTTCCGATTGATTAGTTCTTGAAATGTTCTTTGTTCATTTATCATTTCTTCATTGTGTTTTATTAATTTTCTTATTTTCTTTTTACTATAATCGACTTCGTATTCATTAACTTTTGATTTGTATAGGGAAAGTTCAGATCTAAGGTGAATGATCATTTGCTGAAGTTGAACTGGAGTTATTTTATTCAATTTACTTTTTTGAATTTCATTGGCTTTTTCATCATCTGTGTACAAAATAACCACTCCTTATTTTTGATCACGTGTGACAGGCGGTAATCTCCAGCCATTACTAATAAGGAATCAATTAGACAGGTTGAGATTGAGCGACTGTAAATGACCAAGAAGTTCCTATGCGGAGATGTTTATCAAGATTTTTATGGGTGTGGAGAACCGTTCGTCAGAGTGTTGGTGTTGCTTCATGATTAGGAACACTGCGACATCCAAATCATTTTAGGGGTAATGGTAGACAAAAGAAAATTCCTCCTCATAAAATGATCATCTTGACCGAAAAATCTTTGATTTCAATTTTTCAATATTCATGTGACTGGTTTTAATCAAATACTGATCCCTTTATAAATGATTCCATAATAGTTATATGTACCGTATTTCAAAAAGGTGATTATATTTATCACCTTTTTGATTCCCCTCATAAAATTCATTTACATGGATGAAGGCACTACATTTCCTTTTAATATTGTATACACAAACTTACCCAAGGAATTTAGAGTTTGCCGAGTGTATTCTTTATCATTTCTTCATTCCTCTTACATATTATAAATATGGGTGGTTAAGGGTTGTGAGAAAAGAGCCGTACGGTATTATTTAATCCTTTTGAATAGTAAATCTGTAACCAGGATTAATATAGAGGGGGATACATAAATGGATATTAAAGTAGAAGTTGGAGATAAAAGGGCAGGAGCCATCCCTTATGAGTCTCTTCCGGCATTTACTTATCTTTTCAGGGAATTGGGTTTTGATGTGCAGCCAGACACTGAAAATAAGAAGGTACACTTAAGTTCTGCATTGCAGGGTAAAAGAATTGTCATTTCATCCGACTATGATGTTAAATATAACACCTTTAGAAAGCACCTTCTAGAAAGGAAGGTGTTGGAGTATATTCAAACATTCCTATCTGCATGCGGGGCAAAGGTGATTCTTATGGATGAAAAGAATGAATCAGAAAGGGCTGATTTTCATGTATACTTTTCACTCTTTGAAATTCCAGGAATAAAAGAGCCCATTCTTGAATTAGTCCATAATTCAAAATCTGCTAATAAAAAGTTATTGGATATTTTTCAATATGAATGTAAAAGGACTGGAACAAAATTTAAATCTAATGAGGTAGTCAGAAACGCAAATAACCCTTTTATTAATATACAGATTATGTATCCTGTTTTTACGGATGAAGATTTTTGGGGGAAACTTGGTGAGAAATATGCGATGTCCATAACTATAGGAATATTGGCTAGATTTCACGAAAGCTCACCTTTATCTGTTTTGTCATTAGTTCCAATTGAAATTTTCTCAAACATGTTTATTCATTCTGAAAAAACTGGGATAAATTTAGAGCCTGCCATGCAAAAAGAAAAAAGGTTACCAGAAAAGAAAAAGTTTTTATTAAAGAAACCAACTATTACTAAAAGAAAAGAAGCAGAAGTGTTTTTAGATTATCATATTTTTATTGAAGAACTTGAAGAACGTAACAAAATCAAGCTTATTGGAAATCTTCATATTAAAAATATAGGTACGGAGGTTTTGCGGAATCCAGTTATCTGTCTGCGTTCCAGCCCTTCAGAAAGTATAAAAATATCTGGGCAAATATTGCCGCCCAATGTTGCCGAAACTTTGGGGGTCATGAAAAATGAAGAAACAAAAGGGTGGAAATATATGAATGAGGAATGGTTTGAAGAAATGGAGAAGGGTGAAACCTGGATATGTCCAATTCAATCTAAAAATATTAACCCCAGGCAAACAGAATCTTTAACTAACTTACAAATAAGCGTCCTTCAACCTGAAGAAAACAGCAATATTCGTGTAGAGGCTTTTGTATTTTTTAAAGAACAAGATCTGGAAATCAGTTCAAGTAATCAAATTTCCTTATTATTAACGAAGAAACAAGGGTAAATGGGAGAGCATATTGGGGGTGGGAGTGGGGTGTTTGAAGGGACTTATCACTTTGAGAACCAGTTATTAGATAATATGAAAGTGATAAAATTATTGGACCAAGCGATAAAACAGAAAAAAGGCTTTTCTCTTGCCCGTTTTGGAATAGGTGAAATAAGCTATTTAAGCTGGCCTGCCAATGGATTATTGGTCCAGGAGTTTAAACGATATGAATCTTATGCGGGAGTATCCAATTCACCAGAAATAATTAGGAGGGAATTGGTCAGGTCATTGCGGGATACAGACATTGCTGGTTTGATAGCTCCTTGGCGACTGGATCCTTGGGCAAAACAAACCCGAACTGTACTTAAACAACTGAAGTTCATGCCTTCGAAAGCTTGTTGTGCTTGGATCATGCAGAGCCTCTTGGATGAGGGGACATTATGGCCATGGCTGAGTAATAAGAGGGTATTTCTTGTTGGACGCCGTTCAAAAGAAGCAGAAATCGTTTTTAAAAAACAAGGCGTACAAATTATTGGCAGTATAAATTTAAATGGTTATGAAGAATTAAATAAAGTACAAAATGAGCTACAGTCTAATCAGAAATGGGAAATAGCGTTAATTTCTGCCGGGATTCCGGCAACCATTTTAGCTCCAAGAATTGCAAAATTCACCCAGAAGGTTGCCATTGATTTCGGGCATGCCCTTGACATGATTCTTGATGGAAAAGAATACAAACATTCCGACCTAGTAAAAAAGTGGAACGATCAGTTTAAAAAGTAAACAAAAATTAAAAATATAATCATTGGAGGGAAATAATATAAAAGAATACTCGCAGATTCAACCTTGAATGCAAAAGGAAGAGGTACGAGTATCTTAGTTACACTAAATTCAGTTTACGAATTTTAATTGAATCGGAAAGGATTTTTTTTCTGTTAGTTTGAAACATTTTAATTCAGGGGTCGAGTTTGCAAACGAAATAATTAGGTGAGCTACCTCTGGGTAGTTATTTAAAGCAATATCCCCCTCTGACGGATAAGCACCATCTGTTGGGTGGGAATGGTAGATGCCAATAAATTCTTCATTCCTCCTATCGATAAGTTCAAATACATGACGAATTTGATCTAAATCCATCGAGTAGGAAAAGGAGCTCCTATTTACATTTTCCATAGGCCAAATTGTTTCTGCGACCCCATTTCGCCCTGAAAGCAGTCCACAGGCCTCATAAGGAAGTTCTCGTTTGCAATGTGAAATCATTTCAAGCCTAACATGATTGTTGATGTAAAAAGTACCGGATGTTAAACTTAAATCATTTGTTTTTTCCACAACAACCTTTTGCTCGTACTGGTCGAACCTGGAGGGCAGAGGGAGTGATTTGATGTTGTTGAGTGGGCTGCGGGTTAGGCATTCCTAATTTTCTTCTTACTTTACGTCTTAGCTTATCAGATGCCATTTTTTTCTCTCCTTTTATAGGTATGCTCTATAAATATGAAAACATGAATCTTTATGTAACCTAATAATTAATAAATGGGTCGCCTAAAATGCGGGATACATTTACTAAGTGTTGAAGTAAACGATGGAAATGGACTTTCCAAGTTTCTTTATAAAAAAAACCGAGAGATTAATATCCCTCGGGTTTTTAGTATTATACAGGGAAACGTTCGCAATCTCCTACTTCAACCTCTAATCCAGGGTTAGCTCCTTCTGTCAGAGATATCATTACAACAGTAGATGAACCATTTATTGTAAGCATAACTGTATCTCCCGCAGGATCCAGATCAGTTAAGATTAGAGTGAAGCCGGCATTTTCCGGTAATCCTCCAGCAGGTGTGATAGTTCCAGTACCTGTTACGGTAAGCGTTCCTGCAGCTAAATCACAGACAGGTTGGTTAAAGTCAGTGGCTGTAAACGTGAAGCTTTGGTCAATATCAGCATCTGGTGTTCCGATAGGTGTCGGTCCTAGTGTATCGAGGAAGGTAACTTGTATTCTGCTACCAGAAAGGGTACATTGGTCACAAACTAGAGCCGTGAGATCCAATTGTCCTGTTGTAAGGCCACCAATACCGCCTTCTGTTACACTAATAGTTGCTTCGCCAGTAAAGTCTGCTGAACCTTGACAGTCGCAGTTCAATGTCGGGAAGAAGGTTGGGCATTGTTGCGGGAATCGTGGTGTTGGGCACACGAAGCCGTCTTCTTCAATTGGAATGACAGGACGCGGTCCACAGAACTTAGCCTCGACCTCAAGCTTAACCTCAGCCTCAACTTGAACATCTTTACACATGGTCACATCAAGTACAACCATATCACCAAGCATTTGATTTAAAACAACTGTACATTGAACATCGAAAATATTACAGTTGATTTCTGTTCCCTCTGGGAAACATAGGATAACTTCATCCATGAAACTAACAGGTACTACGAAATTACAACCTGGTAGTGGTTCTCCATTGCAAAAGAATTGAACGCGGATATGGACATGGAAGGCAAGGGAAACAATTTGGGCCCCTGGAACACTAGGAATGTTAGCTGGAATGGCTCCGATAAAATCACAGCTTCGTGTACCAACTACTTCCGAACAAGTAGCGGTTATAGTGTTACCATCATGACGTGCATCTTCAATTGCCGCAAAGCATTCCTCAGGTATTTGAACTTTATTGCGGTCACGATTTGTTAGAACAACCCAGTCATATACTTTAGTAACTCGAATACATTCAGGTCCGATGGGGTTCGGTACCACTTGTCGGCCCTGAATAGATTTGACGTTCCTTTTTTTCATCAAACATCTTTCCCTTCAGTATCAGGTTTTGAACACATTAACATACTATGGGGATATCTTTTTATGGGTACATTTTTCTTAGAAAATGGGCTAATAAAATATTATGAATGTATAAATGTATATTTATATAATCAAAATTCTAATCATAAAATCTTAAAAGAAAGATTAGGAGGTGAATAGGTGTTGGCTATTGAATGGCTTGATTTTTTTATTTTAATATTGGCTACCTTCCGGTTAACTCATTTAATTGTATTTGACGATATCACTTCATTCATCAGAAAACCTTTTTTGACTGCCACCATCCAAGAAAATGCCTCTGGACAACTGGAGGAAATCATTGAAATAAAAGGATCGGGACTTCGTTATTTCATAGGTTCGCTTTTAAGTTGCTATTGGTGTGTAGGGTTTTGGTGTTCCCTCATTACTGTACTTATTTATTATTATTTACCTGCCGCTTTTCCAATCCTATTGGTCTTTGCTGTTGCGGGAGCTGCTGCTTTTATTGAATCTAAATCATGAAAGTATAATCGTGTAGGGTAAGACAATTAAAAGCATAATGAACTTTATGTATCGATATTCAGACTAATAGTATATGCTGAACATCATATAAATGCTTAATGGACAGAGAGGCTTATATATTCTTGGGTTTTAGATCAAAATCAATCCAAAACCGTTGTAGATTGATAGCAAGTACGAGGGCCATTACATTTTAATTTTAAGCATCAGGGAGCAAGCGATTGATTAAAATCCATTCAGAAACGAATGGATTTTTTCTTATAATATAGGAATTGATTTGGGAATATAAATTGGAGTAAACCTTCATTAACGGGTGATCCGGTTATTATGTCATACGATGCCGAAGAGATCTTTAGCCAGTTTGACCCGTTGAAAATAGGAATAAAACCATATTCTTAGAACACAGTTTCTCCTGCAAAAAATGTTAGAACTCCCCATGTATTCAAATGTTGATTGCTTTTTTGAGAGTATGTATCCGGAATAATCAATTTTCCATTTCGACAAATCGGTATTCTTTATTCAACGAATGGAGCAGGATAGTTCAAGTACAGTTATTGAAGGTTAGTAAATTTTAAGTGAATATAACGAATTGGAGAAGGATTAATGAAAGCAATCGTGTACACCAAGTACGGTCCCCCTGACGTTCTTCATTTGAAAGAGGTAGAAAAACCGGATCCTAACGAGAATGAAATACTGATAAAAGTAAAAGCGGCAACGGTAACAATGGGGGATATTCGGTCACGGAGCTTTATAGTTCCCCTCTCTGTTTGGCTGCCAGCTCGGTTTATTATGGGATTAAGACGTCCCAAGAAAACCATATTGGGCTTGGAGTTATCTGGAGAAGTTGAGTCAGTGGGCAAAGATGTCAAGCTGTTTAAAGCAGGTGACCAGATTTTTGCCGCTTCCCAAGCGAGTTATGGTGCTTATGCCGAGTATAAGTGCTTGCGTGAAGACGGGCCCGTTTCCATAAAACCTAATAATTTATCTTTTGAGGAAGCCGCAGCCATTCCAATCGGGGCACGTACAGCATTGTTTTATCTTAGAAAAGCTAACGTTCAGAGTGGTCAAAAGGTTCTTGTCTATGGTGCTTCAGGGAGTGTAGGAAGTTATGCAGTACAAATTGCCAAGTATTTCGGAGCAAAAGTTACAGGGGTTTGCAGTACCGCGAATGTAGAATTGGTAAAATCTCTTGGAGCCGATAAGGTCATCGATTACACTTCAGAGGATTTTTCCAGAGATGGTGGGACCTATGATGTTATCTTTGAAGCGGTAAACAAGAGTCCGTTTTCAGCTTGTATGAAATCGTTGAAGAAGGACGGAACCTATCTAAATGTCACAGTACCTGTACCAGGTGTTCGAATGCTATGGACTAAATTGACAACCGGCAAGAAGCTGATATTGAGTCAAAATTCACCAGAAACTCCCGAAGCTCTAAACTTCCTCAAGGAGCTTGTTGAAGCAGGGAAGTTAAAAGTGATCATTGACAGGTGTTATGCGTTTGAAGAATTAGTTCAAGCCCATAGGTATGTAGAGAAAGGACACAAGAAGGGAAAAGTCGTAATAACTATGGAACATAATGGGGAACCCTGATGGGTGAAACAACGAAGCCCTTAAAAAAAAGATAAGGGGTGTGTTCTTAATTATAAGGCAGCCGGTTTATATGGAAGTATTGGGTACGGATGTTATTGAGGTGCACCGCTGGTACGATATAGATCTAATTATAGCAAAGGGAGTGGAAAAATGTTTCCGATTTTAGAAACAAAGCGGTTGGTCTTGAGAGAATTGGTTGAAGGTGATACAGCAGATCTATTAAAATGTTTTTCCAATCCAGATGTATTAAGATATTATGGGCAAACTCCATTAACAAATACAGATCAGGTGAAGCGAATCATTAGGAATTTTTCAAAGAGTTACGAAGAAAAACATGGAATTAAATGGGGAATTGAATGGGAAGGAAAGGAGGGCATTATTGGAACGATTGGATTTCAAGAATGGTCTCATGAACATAAAAGAGCAGAATTGAGCTATGCACTTTTTCCAAAATATTGGGGTAACGGTTATGCAACAGAAGCTGTCAGTAAAGTGATTTCTTATGGTTTTAAAGAGCTTGAATTAACGCGTATTGGAGCAATTGTTTTTATTGAAAATAAAGCATCCAACAAATTGTTGATTAATTTAGGTTTCAAAAAGGAAGGGATATTAAGAAATTATATGTACCAAAATGATGTTTCATTTGATACTAATCTATACTCTCTTTTACTGTAAATCCTTAATGGTATGCCAATGAATATTGAAGGTTCACAGACAAAAAAGTGGGGGATGATAACTGTTTTACGGGAATCAATAAATGAATATTCAGATATATATTTAAAAATTCATTGTTTTCCTGTAAGATAACAATATATAAAAAACCTGTCGACTTGTCGACTTACAAAACGTGAGGAAAATAGAAATTATGGAATTCGAAAAAAGTGTTGAAAAAAGTTGGAGCAATCAACAAAACATAGCTCTAACAGCATATTTAAAGAAAATGAAGGGTGAAGCTAGGGAAAAGGATAGAATTGATTATATCGATTCCTTTGTTTCAGCTATGGGTGGGCTCATTGCTATAATCATTATTAGTTTTATAGCTGTCTATTTAGGGTATCCGATGGCATTAGCTCCTCTTGGGGCGAGCTGTGTCATTGTTTTTGGTGCGCATAAAAGTCTCTTGTCACAACCCCGTAATGTTATTGGAGGACATATTATCTCTACAACAATAGCTCTTATCATTTGGAGCATCTTTGGTAAAAGCTTATTCATTATCGGTCTCGTATTGGCCATTGTATTAATTATAATGACTTTTACAAAAACTATTCACCCGCCCGCAGCAGCTAGTGCCCTTGTTTCGATCAATTCTCAAGCTGGTTGGGGATTCCTGACTTCAATTGTAATTGGCACTTTATTATTAGTTTTTATATCGATGATTTATAATAATTTATTTCAAACAAGACAATATCCAAAACACTGGTTATGAAAAATTTATATCACATGCTTTTATGTGACTGTTTTGGCTCATCCCTTATTGTTCTAACTGCCTTAATTCAATAAGCGGGGAGCTGCTTTTTCTTACTCTAAGAGTTAAAAACCTTACTTACCATCTTATTACATAAAAGTAAAGTGTTATAATGATTTACTAAAGCTTGATGGGCAGTGGTAAAATCCCAGTAAAAAAGGTGAATGTTCATGTCTGGAACATAATAGAAGATTCTTATCAAATCAGTTTGCAAAATATTCGCCATCACTCTCAGCATATCCATTTAGGAATTGAAATTCTTTTCGTAATCCGGGGAGAAGTCGAGGTCATGGTCAATCAAGATTCCTGGCATTTGGCGGAAAATGATCTCCTGCTAATTAATTCCAATGATGTTCATACCATTAAGGGGTACGAAGATAATGTAGTATTATTGCTGCAAATTCCCCTAAATTCCATCGAGCAGCTTTATCAGGATATTTATGTGTGTTATTTCGACTGCCATTCATCCAAAGAGGATAATGGGTTATATCTTCTTTTTGATCAAATCCGTCAACTCTTGGCTGAAATTTTAATCGCACATTACCAAGAGCAGGATGGAAGTGTACTTGAAATCAACAGCCTGATATACAAGCTAGTTACACTCTTTATCCGGAATTTCAAAACCACACATCTCGGTCACAATCAATTTATTGAATTGAAGGATGATAGAATTAGGGACATCCTTACTTTTATTGAAAAAAATTATCGCAAACAGATGTCTTTAGAAGAGATTGCCAAACGGCAATATTTATCACTATACTATTTGTCCCGTTATTTCAAGCAGGCTGTTGGTGTCAGTTTTTCACAATATGTAAAGCAAACCGTTTGAAATCAGCTGTTCATGAGCTATTATATACCGATCATAACATCATGAAAGTCTCGTTAAATAATGGTTTTCCTAATGTGAAAGCTTTTAACAAGGCTTTTAAGGAAATGTACAATCAAACACCTGCCGAATATCGAGGTCTTCATAAAAAAGAACCTTTCCAGGAAGTAAATAATATAAGCGAACAATATACCTTGGTGAATTCACCGCACTTTTTAATTGAATTGAGCAAGTATATTTCGCAAAAGTGTTACGGTGAAAGAATCGGGGGTTTCGACGGTACAAATCAAACTGCCAGAAGAACCTGTTCTTGTCCGGGATAAAGCCCAGCGATTACTGGTGATGGGACAGCTGGAATATGCCTTAAATGATGAGGTCCAAGCAGAATTAAGGCTAATTCAGGAGCAGCTGCATTTTGAATATGCCTATTTCACGAACCTATTTTCCCACTCGTTTACGATAATGGACCCGCTTTTGCAAATAGGGGGGCCATATTATAAGATTGATGCGTTATTTAACGAGTTTCAAAGACTGGGTTTAATTCCATTCATTAGTGTGGAATTTGAAAAGGAAGTCGTAAAACGTAGAGGTGTTTGTTGATCATATTCCTTATACGGAAACAGAACTTTCCTTTACAGATCCAGACAAAAATTTGGAAACTTACACAGGGGACGTAGAAACAGATGTTGATGGAGATAAAATTTTATCAAGAACCCCATGTCAAGGAACAGTGGCATTGGATGAAAAGGGAAATGATGTATCAAGCTATAACTCGAATTATTTAGGTCTTGCAAAATATGATGATAAAACAAATAAGTATGAATTTTTTGATGCTAAAACCGGTGAAAGCCGTGGTGATTACGGCTATTACGATGTTGTTCACGGAAATAAGATAAGAGCACATGTTTCACTAGGGAAAATAGATATGGCGCAGTTCTTGAAATTACAGAGCTTAATGAAAATAAATTCACTTATAAACGAATCGGTAAAGATAAAGAGGGAAAAGATATAACGATAACAGTGGAACATATACCTTATGAAGGTGATTTGAAACTAAAATCAACTAAGTAAAATAGTAAGAAAGGGATTTTGCATGAATAGCAAAATCCCTTTCTTGATATAGTAATAGAGTGGTGGTTAGAGATGTTTAAGCGTTAAACCGTTCAACAGATGTCTCCAGGTCATTAGCGAGCTTAACCATTGAGGAGGTGGAGAAGGAAATGTCCTCCATGGATTTTGCTTGTTGATCGGTTGATTGTGCCACTTGCTTTGAAGCCACTGCCGTTTCCCTTGTCAACCCTGCAAAATCTTCTATCGAAGCATTGATTTCCTGAGAACTTGCTGCCATCTGCTCTGTAATGGCTGATATTTCTTGAATCTGATCACTAACATGCTCAAAAGATTTTATAGTCTGTTTAAAAGTTTCTCTTGTATTGAGCACAAGTTTTGCCCCTTCCTCTACCTCATTAGTTCCAGTTTCCATCATTTTCACTGCTTCATTTATGATGGATTTAAAATGAAGCAGGGACTCTTGAATATGGATTGCAGATTCCTTCGTGCCCACTGCCAATTTCCGTACCTCGTTCGATACCACCGCAAAACCTTTACCTTGTTCACCGGCTCTAGCAGCTTCAATTGCCGCATTTAGTGATAGCAGGTTTGTTTGCTCGGCAATTCCTGTAATTACATGTACAATATTCACAATTTCATTTGCTTGATCGTCCAAATTCTTTATTCTTGAACTTGTTTGCAGCATCACATCTTTTACTTGCAGAATTTGATTTGAGAGTTCATTTATATCTTGATTTCCAATGGACATCCTAGATGAAACATGATTTGTCTGTTCGCTGACTTCTGAAGAGGCTTCGGCAATTCTTTGTATACCTATGGTCATTTCCTCGATGACCCTCGATGATTCTTCACTTCTGTGCAATTGTACTTCCGCAGCTCCTGCAACTTGCTGAATCCCATTAACGATATATTGTGTGGAAGTATCCATTTCTTTGATTTTGTGCTCGATATCACTTGATGATTCCATTAGCTGGAATGATGAGCTTTTCATGGAATTGACGATCATAGTTGTATTGGTGATCATTTCTTCAAAGGATTTCACTAAAACCTTGATTTCGTCGTTTCCCTTAACCCTTGTGTTGCTAATCAGTTTATTGGCTGTTAATAAATCCCCATTTGAGATTTCCTTTGCAGCCAAGCTGACCTTGAGAAGCGGGCTTAACTTTTTAGTCAAGAACCATATTAGTGCACCCACCACGATCGCCATTAAGATTACATTGATTATTATCGTCAGGGGCAGGATGCCACCCAGAACCTTGCTGGCCGTAGCATCGACTTTGCTGGCATCGATATCCACCCCTAGAATTCCAATGACCTCGTTACCATTCTTTATGGGAACGAAAACGGATAAATAGTCACCATATTCAGGATCTTGAACGATGGAAGTAGTTGAAGCCTTTCCCTTCATGACGCTTTCTACATCCTGAAATGAAGTTGCAGTTGTGGGTGTTAAAATGGGAGATGCTTTTTTATTTCCCTTACCCATTCCGTCTATAAGAATATGGACTTTTTCGCTATTTTCGTCAATTCCCAATGTATATACATATAATGCTCCAGTTTTTTGTCTATAATCGTCTAACTGCTCGCGTATCTCCCAATATGTAGAGTTTTCGGATTGATTACTTAAAAAATCAGCATAAGATGTTGGATTTATTCCTTGAGAGATGTTGCTTGCTATGTTTAAGCTGCTCATAGCGATTGTTTTCTCAACCGTATCATTTGTACTTTTATACATTAATAATAAACTTCCAATTAATGTAATGATCATGTCTGTTAAAAGAACAAAACCTATTTTCGTACTGAGTTTATTCATCTTTGTTTATTCCTTCCCCGTGTTATATATTTACCATGTTTTATATATCGGTAATAATTAAATTTATTTAATGAGTCCTTTTTAAAACCCTCGGGTGGAGTTTTTATCCTTCAGATTTCAATCTGTTGTAAGAGGGGTTCATATTGATTTTCCATCCTATAAATATTCTAATATAGAAAAAACGACTTTTATCTTTCCCGTTTTGTTTCTAAAAATCTCAACCGTAAATATTAATTAGAGAAATGGAGAATTTGTTAAATTGTTATAAAATTCAAAAAATGGTTTGACATTAATAAAAATAGGAGCTTATAATCAACGTAAGATGTAAAATTCGAAAACCGAGTTTTATATTATAGAACAAATTAATCATTAATTTTATTAGGTAATGGCTTAAAAAGTGAATCAACTTGTGAAACATAACGTAATGAGAAGTGAAGTGTTTTTTCCTCACTCCGAATAAAACAAAAACTAAGTTTTATATTATAAAACGATTTGATTTTTGCTTATACAAGGGTGAGGAGAAGTTTTAAAGATCAGCCTTAAATGATGACGCTTACAAAAAAATCGGGGAGGGTTTTTATTGAAAAAAAGAAAGCTTTTTGTATTCTCCGCCAGCTTAACTCTTGCAGCAGCATTCCTTTTATCAGGATGTGGTGGAGGTGAGGGAGAAAAAACCAGTGGATCTGGAGTTGAAAAGAAAACAATTAAAGTGGCACATTATTTTGCTGAAAATCATCCTCAAAACATTGCCTTGAAAGAAAAATTTAAAAAAATAGTAGAAAAGGAGAGTAATGGTGAACTAGAGGTTCGGATTTATGCGAACAGTACTTTAGGTGCAGAGAAAGAATTTTATGACGGCGTCAGAAACGGAACGATCGAAATGGGTGTTCCAGGACTAATTATGCAGTCGGACATTCCTAAAATGGGTGTTCCGGAATGGCCCTTCCTGTTTAGGGATTACGATCATGTAAAGAAGGTATTGAATGGACCTATCGGAGAGGAATTGACAGAAGAGCTTGATCCAAAACATGGAGTGACACCTCTTGCATGGAGTGCAAACGGATTTAGGATGTTTTCGAGTAATCGTCCTATAAAGAGCATGAAAGATTTTGATGGACTTCGACTGAGAATGCCGAACATCCCGAATTACATAAAATTAGGTGAATCATTGGGAGCGAACGTTAGCCCATTGCCTATTTCAGAAGTTTTTACCGCACTTGAACAAAAGGTAGTAGATGCTCAAGATAATCCCATAGCCACGCTGAGATCCTCGGGGTGGAATGAAGTTCAAAGTGATGTTCTGGAATCCAAGCATATGTTCAGCCCTAATATTTACATTATCAACAGCAAATTCTATAAAGGGCTATCAAAAGAACAACAAAAAATCATTCAAAAAGCAGCAAAAGAGTCGGCAGCATATGAGTTTGAATTGATGGAAAAAAGTTATGAAGATGACAAAGCTTATCTTAAGGATAATGGAATCAAATTCACTACGCCTGACAAAGACTTTTCAGAAAAAATGTTAAAAGCATCTCAACCTGTTTATGATGAGGCCTTTGAGGAAAATGACTGGGCGGAGGAGCTCGTCGGAAAAATAAAAGCAGAATGAAGCAATGAAGCAGGCGCTCTAGATAGGAAGGGGGAGATGTATAGGTGAATAAAATATCCAGAATCTTGGAAAATTCGTTAAACATTATTATGGCAGCTGCTTTAGCGATAATGGTCGTACTCGTGTTTGGTAATGTGGTCCTCCGTTATTTCTTTAATTCAGGGATTACTTGGTCAGAAGAAATGTCAAGGTATCTTTTTATTTGGTTGACGTTCCTCGGCGCCATTGGAGCTTTCAAAAACAAAGAACACTTAGGTGTAGACATGGTCATTAAACGGCTTCCGAATAAGATGAAAAAAGTGGTACTTGTTATTAGTGATTTGATGATGTTATTCGTTCTTCTCTTAATCCTGGATGGAAGCTGGAAAATGACTATGATAAACATTGATAGTGCTGCACCGGCCACTGGAATGCCACTGGCATTTGTATATGGGACAGGTATTCTTGTAAGTGTTTCAATGGGCAGCATGATCATTTTCAATTTGTATCGGATTTTCTTCAATAAAATTAAAGACGAAGAATTGGTGATGATAAGTGAGTCAGAAGAGCTAATTTCCCTCCATGCTGATGAATTTGAGTCAGATATTAGGATAGTTAAGGAGGAGAAGCAGGGATGATAGGTGTATTCGTCGGATCTTTACTGGGAGCCATGGGACTTGGAATACCTATTGCTTTTGCCTTACTTGTTAGTAGCGTAGTGCTTATGTACTTTCTTGGTATTTTTGATAGTCAAATTATCGCACAAAACCTAATCAGTGGCGCGGATAACTTCCCTCTAATGGCCATACCATTCTTTATGCTAGCAGGAGAGGCGATGAATCGGGGCGGTTTATCACGGCGTATCGTTGAGATGGCAATGAAATTGGTGGGTCATATCAAGGGAGGCCTTGGTTATGTTGCGATCATTGCGAGTGTGTTGTTTGCGAGTTTATCAGGATCTGCGGTTGCCGATACGGCCGCGCTTGGCGCTATATTAATTCCAATGATGGTGAAGTCCGGTTATGATGTGAACCGGTCAAGTGGTTTGATTGCATCAGGTGGTATCATTGCCCCGATCATACCGCCAAGTATTGGTTTTATCATTTTCGGTGTCGCAAGCGGTGTGTCCATTACAAAGCTGTTCATGGCAGGAATCGTTCCAGGTGTTTTACTAGCGGTTGGACTTACGGTTACCTGGGCCATTGTTGCACGAAAAGATAAAGTCGCCGTTAACCCCCGAGCTTCAGCTAAAGAAATACTTACTTCATTTCGTCAAGGCATTTGGGCTCTATTCCTGCCCGTCATTATCATTGGTGGATTGAAATTCGGTTTATTTACACCGACTGAAGCAGCAGTGGTGGCTGCAGTCTATGCAATATTTGTCGGTCTTGTAATCTATCGCGAGATGAAAGTGAAAGATTTGTATGAGGTCTTTGTACATGCAGGAAAAATGACGAGTGTTGTCATGTTTCTGGTCGCTGCAGCACTCGTATCATCCTGGCTGATAACTGTAGCGGATTTACCTGGTCAGGTAATTGGATTGCTTGAGCCATTTATGGATCATCCTTTGCTTCTATTAGTAATGATAAACCTATTGGTTATCGTAGTTGGAACAGCTATGGATATGACGCCGACAATCCTTATTCTAACACCTGTCTTGATGCCATTGGTGGTCGCTGCAGGTATTGATCCAGTTTACTTTGGTGTCCTGTTTATCCTGAATAACGCCATCGGTTTACTTACACCACCTGTCGGAACCGTTTTAAATGTCATGTGCGGCATAAGTAAGATCAGTATGGAAGAAATCATGAAGGGGATTTGGCCTTTCTTGCTCGTTGAAGTAATTGTATTGATCTTATTGTTACTGTTTCCTTCATTAGTGATGGTACCGCTAGGATGGTTTACCTCCTAACGGAATGAAACTGCTAATTCGGTTTGTATGCTGATATTCATCTTATTTTATAGGAGGAAAATGATAATGAATAATTTGTTCAAACGTTTGGCGGTCGGAGTTTTACTGCCATCATTACTACTATTAAGCGCTTGCGGAAGCGGACAAAATGAAAGCGCTTCAGCTGACGGTATTCAGAAAAGAACAATCAAAGCAGGGATCGGAAATAGTAAAATGCATCCACAAGGAAAAGGAATGGAGAAATTTAAAGAACTGGTTGAAGAAAAAAGCGGGGGGAAAATGAAAGTCCAAAACTTTTTTGATGCCACCCTCGGAGATGATCAGAAAATGACAGAAGCTCTTCAAGGTGGCTTACAGGAAGTAACTGTTCCTTCAACCTCACCACTTGTTGGTATGATTAAGGAATTTGGAATTTATGACTTCCCATTTGTCTTTAAAAATGAAGAAGAAGCTTATACAGTACTTGATGGTGCAGTAGGAAAAAAACTTTTGGATAAATTACCGGAACATGATTTAGTAGGTTTGGGATACTGGGAAAATGGTTTCCGAAACTTAACCAACAGCAAACACCCTGTTAAAACGGCTGAAGATTTCAAAGGGCTTAAACTTCGTACCATGCAAAATGAAGTGCATTTAGATGCATTTTCCAAGTTAGGGGCGAATCCATCTCCGATGGCTTTCTCAGAAGTGTTTACTGCACTGGAAACAGGCACTGTTGATGGTCAGGAGAATCCACTCGCAACAATTCAAACGCAAAAATATAATGAAGTGCAGGAATACCTAAGTCTTACAAATCATGTTTATACACCATTTGTATTCCTTGTAAGTAAAAAGTTCTGGGATGACCTATCAGAACAAGAACAAGAAATCATGAGTGAGGCCGCACAAGAGGCTGGAAAGTATCAACGGGAAGTTAACCAAAAAGAAAATGAAAAGGCACTTAATTATCTAAAAGAAGAAGGAATGAAAATCAATGAAGTAGAACCGGAAGAAATCGAAAAAATGAAGAAGGCCATCCAACCAGTGACGGATGAATATGCCAAGAAATTCGGACCAGATCTTGTAGAGGAAATGATGAGCGAAGTTGAAAAAGTACGCGGTAAATAATCCAAATTGTTTGGAGGAAAGAAAATGGATATTATCTCTGAACTTTTACGTGAAATCCAATTACCGAAAATGGTACAAGTGAGGCAGAAATTTCGTACAACTCAAATCGCTGATGTAGCTGGTGAGGTGAAGAAGGCGATAAAAGAAGCAGGTGTCTTATCAAGAATAAATGAAGAAGACAGGGTGGCAATTGCAGTAGGAAGCAGAGGGGTAGCGGACCTTCCTACATTAGTAAGAGAAACGGTGGCTGCCGTTAAGGAGGCGGGAGGTAATCCTTTCATCGTACCTGCAATGGGAAGCCATGGTGGTGCCACGGCGGAAGGGCAAATCGATGTGTTGCTTCAGCTGGGTATTTCAGAAGAAGCGGTTGGAGCGCCTATCAGGTCATCGATGGAAGTTATTAAACTGGATGAGTTGCCAAATGGCCTCCCTGTCTATATTGATAAACTTGCTTACGAATCGGATAAAATCATAGTCATTAATCGGATAAAACCACATACAGCATTTCGCGGACCGGTTGAAAGCGGACTTATGAAAATGATAACTATCGGTTTAGGAAAGCAAAAGGGAGCCGAAGCTGCACATGCATACAGCTTTAAGTATATGGCGGAACATGTCCCTGAAATGGCTAAGGTTTCCTTGTCAAAAGCTCCTATCATATTTGGTCTTGCGTCGATTGAAAACGCTTATGATAAACCGGCGAAAATCGTCGCAGTCCCAGCAGAGGACCTGGAGGAAGTGGAGCCGGGACTATTGCTTGAAGCAAAATCATTGATGCCGAAAATACATTTCGATTCGATGGACGTACTTATTGTAAATGAACTCGGAAAGGACATTTCGGGGGATGGAATGGACCCGAATATTACGGGTAACTTCGCCACACCATATGCTACCGGGGGGCCAGACGTTAAACGGACCGTTGTACTTGGACTTACTGAAAAAACTCACGGTAATGCGAATGGCATTGGCATGGCAGATATGACGACAAAAGCCGTCATGAATGAAATAAAATGGGAAAAAGGGTATGCCAATGCACTCACCAGCACAGTCACAGATGTAGTAAAGCTCCCGATGTTTTTGGATACGCAGGAATTGGCTGTAAAAGCTGCCATCAAAACATGCAATGCCTTCGATTTGAATAAAGTGAGAATCGTAAGAATTAAAAACACGCTTGAAATCGGTGAAATTTGGATTTCTGAAAGCATGATGGAAGAAGCTTTAAAGAATGAAGATATAGAGATCTTGTCAGACCCAGAAGACTTGGCGCTGGACTAAAAATCTTCTTTACTATTTTCATAGAACGAAAGAATTGATTTGAACTCAGAAAAGGAGTGCTGAAATGACACACCTATATCCACTAATTGGAAACGAAATAAACCCTTACCGCGATAATGTGCAGGGAAAAGCAAATGAACCTATTACGGTTGCAGGTCTGTTGGACCGTTCGAAGCTGACGCTAGGCACCACATATGAAGGGGGGAAGCCTGATTGGACGCTTGAAGAAATTTATATGCGGCTCGAGAGGAATGCCCCGCGTATCGCAATAATCGGTGGTTCGTCCGATCATCCGGCCCATATAATGGATTACCAAACGTCAGCACGGGCAGCAATCCGCATTTGGCAAAACGGCGGCGTGCCGTTTCATTTCTCGACACCGGTAATGTGTGATGGCACTGCACAAAACAATCAAGGAATGAGTTACTCTCTCCAGAGCCGAAACGCGGTTGCACAAATGGTTGTCAACCAGCTGGAAGCTCACAGTTATCATGGTGCATTCGTCATTCAAGGGTGTGATAAGCAGCCTCTTGGTGTTGTAAGTGCACTCGCCCATGTTGATCGTGTTCGCCGAAACCGTGGTGAAGCACCCTTTTTCGCAACATTCGCACCTGCTCACGTATTGGAAGGCGGTTCGATTCCAGTTGACGTAATTGAAGAATTGGAAACTCTTGCGAAAAATGCGGAAAGCAAAGGAGCAGCCGATGTAGCCGTAGATTTACGAGATACGATGGCATATATATTGCAATGTTCATCGAATACTGCTTTCCAGGGCGTGTTTGAACGGGCCTATGAACGAGGAATATTGACGAAGGAACAGCATAAATACTTTGAAATGAGACTTGCTGTCGCAACATGTGACGGGCAGGGAGGTGTATGTGCCTTTAATGGTACGGGGAATAGTTCACGTCATTTAGTGGCAGGCATGGGTCTCGTACATCCAGCAGTGGAGCTGTTGACCGATCCGCCAACACAACGCCAGATTAACTCGGTGCTTGATAGCTTTGCCGGCATGATAAACGAAGAGCGCTACGGCGTGGCCAACATTGTCGCTGCGAACATAAAAAATGCAATCCGTATACACAGCGCATCGGGTGGTTCTACTAACTTAATGATGCATATTGTCGCAGGCATGCTTTATGCAGGATTCAAATTCAGTTTATGGGACCTTGACCGCATTCATCATTCACATCCAATTCCTGACTTATTTGATTACAGTTTGACAGAAGGAAGGGACATTTATTCACTTGCGATGCAGTGTTGCAGCGGGAAAAGCAGAGGAATGGAAACACTTTTTCATGAACTTATTGAGAATGGTGTACCAATGGATCAGGATGCGCCGACTGTCGCAGCAAAAACTTGGAAAGAACGTCTTTCGATCACAAATAGCCTAAAAGCAGTTAATGTTAAGAAAAATCAGGTCATTTTATCCAATCCACGACGTGGATTCAGCGGTGTTGATGTATTAAAAGGAAACTTCTTTGAAAGCGCCGTTGTAAAAATCAGCGGAATGCCAACACCACAGCTTGACCAATTCGACGATAAGCTTGCATTTGTCCTTTATTACGAAAATGAAGATGATGCAAATAAAAGCCTGCTCGAGTCAAATCTGCTTTCAAAAATAAAAGAGCAAAAGCTTTTCGAACATAATCTATTGCTAGAATCTCTTAAATACAACAATGAGTCGGAATGGTCTCTTCTAAAAACCGCTACCTATGGGGAATTATTTGACAGGATGGTTGAAGCCGGCACATTGAAAATTGCGGTTATTATCTCAGGGCAGGGGCCAGTGGCATTCGGAATGCCGGAAATGTTTACACCAATGCAACACATCAATGCAAATCGTGTTATGAAAAAAATCGCTACAATCATTAGCGACGGCCGCTATTCAGGAGTCACATATGGAGCTGCCATAGGGCATATGACACCGGAAGCGTATGAAGGTGGCGGCATAGGTTTACTTAAATCAGGGGATGTAATTCACCTTCAGCTTCGTGATCGACGAATTGATTTTGTAGATTCTACTAAACTTCATTCTGGAAAGGTTATTCATGATTTTGCGGATCACTTTAAAGAAGAAAGACAATCATTGGCAGCTGAACGCAAGCAGCGGATGAAAGTTAGACAAAAAATGGTTGCGGCAAGCAACAGGATGTTTGGGCATACAGATGCAGCAAATGGTGTTGTTCCAATCGCTGTCATTGAGGATGCGGTACTTGATTATGAACAAGATATTATAATCCATGAAAAAAAAGTAGAAATAAAGTGAGGTATGCTCGTCATAAATCCGATAAGATAAAGGTAGACAGAATGAAAAGGAGTGAGGAACGATGCCTATCATCCAATCGGTGGAGCGTGCCTTGAAAATATTGGATTTATTTGATGAGCGTGAGCGTGAACTAACTATCACAGAGATAAGTAAGAGAATGAATTTACATAAAAGTACGGTTCATTCACTATTAAAAACCTTACAGGAGCATCACTATATTTCACAAGGCGAAGAAAATGGAAAATACTCGCTAGGATTAAAGCTATTGGAGAGGGGAAGCGTTGTTGTGACCCATCTCGATTTGCGCAATGTAGCAAGAAAACATCTTGAAGGGCTTTCAGCAACAACGAATTTGACGCTGCACCTTGTCATATTGGACGGGCAGGAAGGTGTCTATGTCGATAAAGTTGAAGGTACTGGGGTAACGGTCCTGTATTCCCGTATTGGACGTCGTGTTCCGATTCATACAAGTGCAGTTGGCAAATCTCTTGTTGCAACCAAAACGGATAGTGAACTGGATTTGCTCTTGGACGGCTATGATTATACGGGACCGACAGAAAAATCGATTAGATCCAAGGAACAGTTTTTAGCCGAAATCGAAAAAGCACGCATTAATGGTTATTCAATGGATAATGAAGAAAATGAACCGGGCATTTTCTGTCTTGCCGTACCGATAAGAGATTATTCAGGAAAGGTAATCGCTGCAATGAGTGTATCGATGCCTGCTTCGAAAGTAAACGAAGAAACACATGAGTATTATGTACGTCTCTTAAAGGAATGCAGCAGTAAAATTTCGCAGGAGCTCGGTTATGAATATCAAAAAATATAAAAAAAAGGTTTGCCCTTAGGAGGAACTAGCAAATGAGAATTATTCGCTATGTACATGAAAACAAAAAACAACTTGCTGCCGTGACAAACGAAAACAATGTGGTGGACCTTCCATTTACTGATTTTATGTCGTTGATTACAACGGCACGCCATGAAAACAGAACGGCGTTTGATATTGTAAAACAAATTGTCACTGAAGGGAAAAGGCAGCCATTGGAAGGTCTTCAATTAACAACGCCTATCGACGCACCGGAAGTATGGGCATCTGGCGTTACGTATAAAAAAAGCAAGGAAGCACGTAACTACGAAGCAACGCAAGGAAAGCTGGACCGCCAAACTTTCTATGACAAAGTTTATGATGCAGAGCGTCCTGAGATTTTCTTTAAATCAACTGCAGCAAGAACCGTAGGACCTAATGACCCGGTATATTTGCGTTCAGATTCAAAATGGCAAATTCCTGAACCAGAGCTTGGTCTTGTCATCGATAAAAAGGGAACGGTGCTCGGATATATCGCAGGTAATGACATGAGCTGCCGTGATATTGAAGGTGAAAACCCGCTTTATCTCCCACAGGCAAAAGTTTGGAAAAACTCTTGTTCCATTGGACCGGCCATCTTGTTAAAAGAGGCTGTTCCAGATCCATATGAGCTTAAAATCATGTGCCGGATTTTTCGAAATGAAGAAAAAGTATTTGAAGGTGAAGCGAAAGTAAACCAACTGAAACGAAAATTGGAAGAGCTCGTCGACTATTTAGTCTTAGATAATACTGTATTTGACGGATCCGTTTTACTTACAGGTACATGTGTGGTTCCGCCAAATGAATTTACATTGAAAGGCGATGACCGGATTGAAATCGAAATACCAGGGATAGGGGTATTAAACAATCCGGTTATCCAAAGTAAAGCAGTTCAAACCATTTAAGGGGTGACAAAATGAGCGAGTATAAAACACTTTACTTAAGTAGGGAGGATAGTGTAGCTGTCGCTTTATCCGAAATCCCTGCAAACACATCAGTAGTTGTGAAGTCAGACCTTGAAGAACTTGTCGTACCCATTCTTGAATCGATCCGTTTTGGACATAAGTTCGCAGTCAAGGCCATCAAACAAGGAGAAGACATAATTAAATATGGGGAAGTCATAGGTGCAGCCTCAGCTTTTATTCCCATTGGTGCACATGTTCATGTACACAATTTAGAAGGCAAAAGAGGAAGGGGTGACAAAATTGCTGAATGAAAAAATGCAGTTTTGGGGTTACCGCCGTCCGGACAGCCGCGTCGGTGTACGGAATCATGTACTGATTTTGCCGACGATAACATGTGCAACTCAAACAGCTCAGCGCGTCACAGAATTGGTGAGCGGAACCGTCACATTCATTCATCAGCATGGCTGTGCGCAAGTGGGCACTGATTATAATCAAACGGCCCGAACCTATGCGGGAATGGGCATGAATCCAAATGTATATGGTGTCATAGTACTCGGACTTGGCTGTGAAACACATCAGGCGCACCGTATTGGGGATGAAATTGCCAAATGCGGTAAACCAGTGAAAACTGTATCGATCCAGGATCATGGAGGCACTCTTCAAACCATTGCCGAAGTATCTAAAATCGCAGTCAAAATGGTCCAGGATGCCTCGATGGTGCAACGGGAATTATGTGATTTTAGCGAGCTGATTGTCGGCACAGAATGCGGTGGGTCGGATGCATGCTCCGGCTTATCGGCGAACCCGGCAGTCGGACGTACTAGCGATTTGGTAGTTCAGCAAGGGGGAACCGCAATATTAGCGGAAACGACTGAACTCATCGGTGCAGAGCATTTGATCGCAAACAGGGCGGCAAATGACCAGGTAGCAAAAAAAGCGTATGCGGTTATTAAAATGATGGAAGACCGCTCGATTCATATGGGCGTAGACATCCGCACCGGAAATCCAAGTCCGGGAAACATTGAGGGAGGTCTCAGCTCACTAGAAGAAAAATCCCTGGGGGCAGCGACAAAATCAGGTACAACCAGATTGGAAGAAGTCATTGATTATGCCCAGGTACCCACAAAAAAAGGGCTAGTATGGATGGATACGCCTGGCCATGACATTGAGCAATTGACGGGTATGGTCGCAGGCGGTGCCCAAATCGTTCTCTTTACAAGTGGAAGAGGCACGCCGACTGGTTCTCCTATTTCACCCGTCATAAAAATCTCGACTAATACACCAATGTTTGACAGGATGAATGAAAATATGGATTTAAATGCCGGTACGATCGTTGATGGTTTAGAAACCGTTGATGAAGTGGGCAGGCGCATCATGGAAGAAATTCAACATGTTTCTAACGGGAAACTAACAAAAGCGGAGATATTAAAGCAGCATGACTTTGGTATATGGAGAATTGGACCGACATTCTAAAACGAAAAAGGAGCTAAAGACTATGATATCAACTACATTTGCAACGAAAACATATAAAAATTTCATTAATAATGAGTGGGTGAATGCATCTTCTGGAAATACAATCCAAAGCATTAATCCTGCGGACAAAGAACCGGTTGGCTACGTACAAAGCTCAACCGAAAAAGACTTGAATAAAGCTGTAGCCGCAGCGCATAAGGCAAAAAGGGATTGGCGCAGGCTCGGCCAGTCTGCACGTGGGCAAATCCTTTTCAAAACGGCCAATATATTGGAAGAAAATCTAGATGAAATTGCCGAAACCATGACTCGCGAAATGGGTAAAACGTTACCGGAAGCAAGGGGTGAAACGGCACGGGGGGTTGCAATCCTGCGTTACTATGCTGGGGAAGGGATGCGGAAAGACGGCGATGTTATTCCATCATCCGATAAAGATGCCCTAATGTTCACGAAACGCAGCCCACTTGGTGTTGTCGGGATAATCACGCCATGGAACTTCCCGGTTGCAATTCCCATCTGGAAAATGGCTCCTGCTCTTGTATATGGCAACTCAATCGTATGGAAACCGGCTACGGAGGGAGCCGTTACGGCAGCGAAAGTCATGGAATGCTTCACAAAAGCAGGCTTCCCTGAGGGCGTAGTGAATTTTATTACCGGTAAAGGATCGATCATTGGTCAAGGACTCATCGATCATCCGCTTTTAAATGCGATCACATTTACCGGTTCTGAAAGTGTAGGTCAGAGCGTCGCAAAATCAGCTTCTGCCCGTGGGATAAAATATCAGCTTGAAATGGGTGGAAAGAATCCAGTCATCGTAGCGAAAGATGCAAACATCGACCAAGCTGTCGAGGCGGTCATCAGCGGTGGATTTCGTTCTTCCGGCCAGAAATGCACAGCTTCAAGCCGTGTTGTCGTTGAATCGTCAGTCTATGATGAATTCAAACAAAAACTGGTAAAGGCAGCAGCGGAAATTACAGTTGGCAACGGTCTTCAAGAGGGTATTTGGATGGGCCCATGTGCAAGCGAAAGCCAGTTCAAAACGGTCACAGAGTACATTGAAAAAGGCAAGCAGGAGGGTGCAAAACTCATACATGGCGGGGAGATATTAACTGGCGGAGACTATGATAGGGGCTTTTTCATCACACCAGCGATTTTTGAAGACGTGACGTCCGAAATGGAGATTGCACAGGCAGAAATTTTTGGACCAGTTATCGCGCTTATGAAAGCAACCGATCTGGTCGAAGCGATTGACTTGGCAAATAATACGAAGTACGGATTGAGTGCATCAATCTTCACATCAAATATTAGTTCAATTTTGGAATTCATCGATGAAATTGAAGCAGGTCTTGTCCGCATTAACGCAGAAAGCGCGGGCGTAGAGTTGCAAGCCCCATTCGGAGGCATGAAGGCATCAAGCACGGGTTCGCGAGAACAAGGTGAAGCGGCGAAAGAATTTTATACAGCCATAAAAACGGTTTTTATTAAAGGTTCTTAACAAGTTCAAGGGAGGTTTGCATTTTTGAAAATCTCTCTTTCTTCAAAAAACATTGCGAGGTGCTTGATGAAAATCATAAAAATTTCTTTATACAAAGTTCCGCCCCGCTGGCTGTTTTTAAAAATCGATACGGATGAAGGCATTTCCGGATGGGGAGAGCCTGTTGTGGAAGGCCGTGCTGAAACGGTTAAAGCAGCAGTTAACGAACTGACTGATTATTTGATCGGGAGAAATCCGAACGACATTGAAGATATCTGGCAAACGCTTTATAGAGGTGGATTTTACCGCGGGGGCCCAATTTTAATGAGTGCCATTTCCGGCATTGAGCAGGCATTATGGGATATAAAAGGAAAATACTTCAATATTCCTGTATACCAAATGCTCGGCGGCAAAGCACGTCAAAAAATTAAAGTTTACTCATGGGTCGGAGGAGATAGACCGGTGGATGTCGTTGCAGCCGCAATTGAAAAACAGAAAGAAGGCTTCCTTGCTGTCAAAATGAACGCATCAGAAGAAATGAATTACATAGATAGCTTTTCGAAAGTAGAAGCGGTCATCGAACGGGTTGCTTCAATCAGGGAAGCGGTTGGCAAAGACTTTGGCATCGGTGTGGATTTTCACGGGAGGATTCATAAAACGATGGCAAAAGCGATTGTAAAAGAACTAGAACCTTACCGCCCCATGTTCATTGAAGAACCGGTGCTCCCGGAAAACAATGAAGCACTTCGTGAGATTGCCTGGCATACTACGTGTCCGATTGCGACGGGAGAAAGAATGTATACTCGCTGGGGCTTTAAGCAGCTACTTCAAGATGGTTATGTCGATATAATTCAGCCGGATCTGTCTCATACAGGTGGTATTTTAGAAGGGAAAAAAATTGCCGCAATGGCAGAAGCGTATGATGTAGCCATTGCGCCGCACTGCCCGCTCGGTCCGATGACTCTTGCTTCATCCATTCATCTGGACGCAACGACACCGAATTTCATTATTCAGGAGCAAAGCCTTGGTATTCATTACAACGAAGGCATGGACATTCTCGATTATATGAAAAATCCAGAATTATTCGACTATGAAGATGGTTATGTGAACATTCCTGATAAACCGGGTCTTGGTGTGGAAATCGATGAGGAAAAAGTGATGCAGGCAGCAGAGACCGGACATGATTGGAAGAACCCAATTTGGCGAAATGAGGACGGGAGCATCGCTGAATGGTAATAAAAGGAGGAAAAATAATGGACTTTCATGGCATCATTCCACCGGTAGTCACCTTATTTGATGAAACGGGGAACTTGGATTTGGAGTTGAACAGAAGGTATATCGACCTATTAATCTCACGGAATATTGACGGTATTTTGTTGATGGGTAGTTCAGGTGAGTTCTCCTCACTTACAACTGAAGAAAGGAAATTATATGTACGCGAAATGTTAAAGTACATTAACGGAAGAGTGCCAGTTATGGTCGGAGTCGGGCATACCGCATTAAAAGAGGTGCAAGAACTGACTTCTTATGCAGAAGAGCATGGAGCGAACGGTGTTCTCGTAGTAAACCCATATTACTGGAAGCTGTCTGACGAGCAATTATACCGACATTTTTCCAGCGTGGCGAACCATACTAATCTGCAAGTTTTCATTTATAACATCCCGCTCTTGACAGGTCAAAACTTATCCATCGAACTGATTAAAAAATTAGCCGAAGATCATTCAAACATTGCAGGTATTAAAGAGACGGTCAGTGATTTCGGCCACCTTCGTCAAGTGCTGGCGGAAGTGAAGAAAGTTCGCAGTGATTTCAAAGTCTTCTCCGCTTTTGACGAGCATTTGCTTCCGGCCCAAATGATTGGAGCAGCGGGAAGCATTAATGGAAGCGCGGTCTTTGCCCCGGAAATATCCGTACATTTATATGAATCGTATCATAAAGGAGATCTCGCTGAAGCCCAGAAAAATCATCAAGTGATTTCAAAACTGATGGATGTGTACAATTACGGTCCGACATTTTTTACAGCCATGAAGGAAGCTGTTCATCAGCGCTGGTTTGACGTTGCTGCTGGTCACCGTGCCCCATGTGATGTATACCCTGCTGATTTGAGTGACAAAGTAGCTGCTCTCTTAAAAAATATAGATATGAAAGAAGGCGTCCAAAAATGAAAGAATCACGCGACTTGCTCGAAACGTTAGGCTACCCATCTACTGATCTTAAAGAACTTCCTACATCAACGAAAACATTTCCGGACGGTGCTCAATACCGCATTGAACTGCCAAGTGTAGAAGGTCCAGCGGCCCTAAAAGAAACATTGAAAGAAATTGACCGGCTTGGTTTGACTATTCACCGGATATCCCAGGGCAGCGGCATCATGCTTCAAACGGATGAAGAAATTAAAGAAATGTGTGAAATGACAGCAGAGCGCGGTATGGAGCTCAGTTTGTTTGTCGGTCCCAGGGGTTCTTGGGATGTCAGTGCGGGACCGCTTACGCCAGGAGGTAAATCCCAGGGAATCCGCCATGAAGGATCGGACCAGCTTGTTTATGCCATGGAAGACTTGAAAAGAGGTGCTGCACTTGGTCTTCGCGGTGCGTTAGTTGCAGATGAAGGACTCCTACTTTTAACGAAAGAAATGAAAAAATACGGACAGCTTCCGGAAGACTTTGTTGTTAAAGTATCGGTTCAAATGGGTTCAGCCAATCCAGTATCCGTTAAATTAATGGAAGACATCGGAGCGGATACCTACAACGTGCCACCTGCATTAACGCTGTCCAAACTTGCAGCAATCCGACAATCAATAAACATTCCCATTGATTTATATGTTGAAGTTCCTGATACCTTTGGAGGCTTTCTTCGCTATTATGAAATACCGGAAATTATCCGTGTATTGGCGCCAGTATACATTAAATTTGGTCTGCGTAATCATCCTGATGTATACCCTTCAGGGAAACAATGGGAAAGTACGAACATCTCACTCGCTCAAGAACGTGTACGCCGTGCCGCAATTGGCATTCAAATGATCGAACGATACTATCCTGAAGCAATAACATCGAAACTCGGTGCAGAAGGACTCGGCATTGCAAAAATTGAAAAGGCAGCAGCGAAATAGATGTCTGGTCTTACTATAAAGGAGTGGAGCCCGAATGACCTTTAAAATATTATTAACGGATTACGAATTTGAACATTTGAAATATGAAGAAGAGATTTTTCAAGAAAGCGGTCTGGATATCAATTTCATCAAAGCGCAATGCAAAACTGAAGAGGAAGTAATGGAGCATGCAAAAGAAGTGGATGCAATTTTAAATCAATATGCTCCTATCTCACGACGAGTCATCGAGTCGCTCGAAAACACGAAAATCATTTCCCGCTATGGTGTTGGCGTCAATACAATTGATCTCGATTCCGCTAAGGAAAAGGGGATTACTGTCGCCAATGTACCGGATTATGGCATGGAAGAAGTATCGAATCATGCATTGGCACTTTTACTTTCTTCGGCGCGGAAAGTGGCACTGTTAAACAAGGAAGTGAAAAAAGGTAACTGGGACTTTAAAGTGTGTGTCCCGATTCATCGCTTTGACAAGCAAACTGTTGGGGTTCTTGGCTTTGGTCGGATTCCGCGCCGTTTCATTGAAAAGGTGAAACCGCTAGGCTTTAAAACCGCTGCTTATGACCCTTTCGTATCGGCTGCAGACATGGCTGCTGTCGGGGTTCAAAAAATGGATCTCGACGAAATAATAGGTGAAGCCGATTATTTGTCGATCCATGTGCCCTTAGGTGATGATACATACCACCTGATCAATGAGGAGCGCCTTAAACAGATGAAGAGTAACGCGGTCATCATTAACACGGCACGCGGACCGATAATCGATGAAAAAGCACTTTCCAATGCACTTGAAAAAGGGATCATAGCAGGTGCTGCACTTGATGTGACAGAAAATGAGCCGGTCAGCATCGATAGCCCGCTACTCACAATGGACAATGTCATCATTACGCCTCACAGCGCCTGGTATTCTGAGGAAGCGATGGTTGAACTTCGTCAAAAAGCAGCAAGAAATATCGTTCAGGTCTTAAAAGGGGAAAAAACACCATACGCATTAACCTAAGAAAGGGGAAAAAAATGAAAATAGCGACTTTTTCCGTGCAATCCGAACAGCACATCGGTCTAGTTCAAGATGATCAAATAATTAGTTTAACGGCTCTCTGTCCAGAGGAATTTCCTGCATGCATGAAAAAATTTATAGAACGAGGCAGCGAGTTGCGTTCACGTGCTGAACAGTTAATCGAGCAACGGGTAAATAACGATGCAATATTCAAACTGTCAGAAGTAAAGATCCTGCCGCCAATCGCAAAGCCGGATAAAATCATTTGCGTAGGACTTAACTATTTTGATCATTGCAAGGAAACCGGGATGGAGCCGCCGGCTTCGCCAGTCATTTTTTCAAAATATTCGAATGCGATTACAGGTCATAATGATCCGATTGAAATCCCAATTAATTCAACAGAGGTCGACTTTGAAGCAGAGCTTGCTTTTGTCATTGGAAAAGAAGCGAAACATGTGTCAGAAGAAGAGGCGGATGACTACGTCTTTGGCTACACGATTATGAATGATATCAGCGCCCGAGATTTGCAATTTCAGGACGGTCAGTGGTCAAGAGGCAAAACGGCGGACACATTTGCTCCATTTGGTCCTGTTATCGTGACAAAAGATGAAGTGGGTGACCCTCACAATCTAGCGATTTCGCTTGAATTAAACGGTGAAATTATGCAGGATTCAAATACAAGCAACCTAATTTTTACGGTTCCGAAAATCATTTCATTTTTATCACAGTCCATGACACTAATGCCAGGTGATTTGATTGCAACTGGCACGCCACCAGGAGTTGGAATGGGAAGGAATCCAAAAATCTGGTTGAAAAACGGTGACCGGATGAACGTCAGCATTGAGAAGATCGGTACGCTTTCTAATCACGTAATAGCATGACAAGAGAAAGAAGATGATGACATGGATGTTGTAACCATCGGAGAAACAATGACAGTGTTTACCCCGAATGAAGAAGGACCGCTACGCCACGCCAGATCTTTTTCGATGAAGTTTGCCGGTGCGGAATCCAATGTCGCGATCGGGTTAAGCCGACTCGGTCATAGCTCACGCTGGATTAGCCGTCTCGGTGATGACGAATTTGGCGATGCCATGCAATCGTTCATTCGCGGAGAAGGCGTTGATGTCTCTTATGTAACAAGAGACCCTGATGCGCCTACCGGCGTCTTTTTTAAAGAATTCAGACGGCTGAATGATACCCGGGTTTATTATTACCGGAAAGATTCGGCAGCTAGTAAAATGACGGCGGAATTACTAACTGATCTTGCCATCCAAGATGCCGCTTATCTCCATATTACGGGGATTACCCCTGCACTAGGGAATTCTTGTCAGTCGCTCTTGGATAAAGCGGTCCGCATTGCTAAAGAAAACGGAACAAAAATCGTCTTCGATCCGAATATTCGTTTGAAAATATGGGGTGATGAAAATGAAGCACGTCACATCATAACAAAGTACGCCTCAAAAAGTGATATCGTCATGCCTGGGGTGGCCGAAGCCGAATTTTTATTTGGCTCCCATACTCCGGAGAAATTTGCCGATCATTTTCATGAACTCGGTGTCGAAACAGTTTTACTTAAATTGGGCAAAGAAGGCTCTTTAATTTCAGCCCCGTCTGTACCGAAAACATACGTTCCTGGATTCTATGTCGAACGGGTCGTGGATCCCATCGGTGCTGGTGATGCTTTTGCATCCGGTGTACTTTCCGGAATGCTTGATGGACTGCCGCTAGATGAAGCTGTAAGGCGTGGAAATGCCATGGGAGCAATGGCAACGATGGTAAATGGCGATGTTGAGGGTTTGCCGGCCCGTGCCGACCTCGATTTGTTCATGAGTGGCGGCACAGAGGATGTAACGAGGTAGAAAGGTGGAAAAAATGACTAAACTTGAAGAGCTTAAACATGGGAAGCTGGTCGGCGTCATCCGCGGTGCACGCCCCAATCAAATTATACCAATCGCCCGGGCCCTGAAAGAGGGCGGCATCCGAACGCTAGAAATAACAGTGGAAACACCCAAAGTGTGCCATTTGATCGAAAAAGTGAAAGAGGAGTTCGGTGATGATATCATAGCGGGTGCCGGTACAGTATTGGATCCTGAAACGGCCCGTGCGGTCATCATGGCAGGGGCTGAATTTATCTTTTCTCCAACCGTCAATGTCCAAACGATTAAACTGGCGAAGCGCTATGGCGTTATTAGCATCCCTGGTGCGCTCACACCAACCGAAATATTGACTGCTTACGAGCATGGAGCTGACATTATCAAAGTTTTCCCGGCAGATGCACTAGGTGTTAGCTACTTTAAAAATCTTAAAGGACCGCTCCCTCATATTCCCCTTATGCCAACTGGCGGTGTCAACCTTGACAACCTCGCGTCATTTTTTAAGGCAGGGGCCATCGCGGCGGGAGTAGGCGGTTCATTGATCAATCCTGCGAAATTGATTACAGGTGAAGATTACACCAGGCTGACAGAAACGGCAAAAAAATTCTCGGCTATCGTACAAAAAAGCTAAAGCCGTCCAGCGCTTATATGAATATCATTTCAATAAGCGCTGGGAATGAAAGTACGACTGCTTTATTTCCTCCTTTTCAATTTTTTTGTAATCCATCAAGGGTGTGATAATGCTGGTGGGCAGTGGATAAATTCAGATAAACCAGAAAGGGGAAAAGTGATATGTTACTAGAAAAGTACAGAAATCTGCAGGATATTCTTCAAAAAATGGAGTCGGTTGTGGTCGCTTTTTCAGGAGGGGTGGACAGCACGTTTTTGTTAAAAGTCGCTATTGATACTCTGGGTTATGATAAAGTGTTAGCCGTTACAGCGGATTCGGAAACCTATCCATCGAGTGAGTTGAAAGAAGCCATTATGCTATCAAAATGGATTGGTGCCAACCATCGTGTCATTCAAACTTCGGAGTTGGCCATTCCTGGATATAAAGAAAACAATCAGAATCGCTGTTACTTTTGTAAAAGTAGTTTATTTGACCACCTGCTTCCTATTCTTGAAGAATATGAATTTAATAATATTATTTATGGAGTTATCGCTGATGATGCTAACGAATTTCGTCCAGGCATGAAAGCAGCTAAAGAAAAAGGAATCAGGGGACCTCTTCTAGAAGCCGATTTATTCAAAGAAGAAATAAGAGTATTGTCCAAGCAAGCCGGATTGCCAACCTGGGATAAACCGTCATTTGCTTGCCTATCCTCACGAATAGCATATGGCGATATCATTACGAAGGAAAAATTGACCAAAGTTGATAAATCAGAGGCTTACATAAAATCACTGGATATTCATCAGGTAAGAGTAAGGACGCATGAGGATACTGCCCGAATTGAAGTTGAACCCGATGATATGCCAAAAGTGCTTCAATACCATGCGGCGATCACGAAACGTCTGAAGCAATTTGGTTATAAGTATGTATCAATGGATCTCACCGGCTATACAAGCGGAAGTATGAATATGGCGCTTAAAAAGGAAGAAATGTCATGATTGACGATATTTTGGAGCAGGTTCAAAAGGGTTCATTAACAGTTGCGGAAGCCAAGGGAAAACTTGCATCCTATGAAAATTTAGGGTTTGTAAAAATCGATCATCATCGCAAAAGGAGACAAGGCTTTCCCGAAATTGTGTTTGGGGAAGGGAAAACAGCTGAACAAATTTTAACGATTGTCCAATCGCTGCGGACAAGGAATGATTCCGTGCTTGTGACTCGTATTTCTCGGGAAAAAGCGGTATTTGTACAAAAAGAATGTAGTGATTTTGAGTATAACGAGATTGCACGGACACTTGCTTGGGTTAGAGAAAAGCCGAAATCCGTTGATTCATATATTGCAATTGTATGCGCCGGGACATCAGATTTGTCTGTTGCTGAAGAAGCAGCCGTGACGGCCGAAACTCTAGGTATTCCTGTCAGGCGTATATACGATGTTGGCGTTGCTGGGCTTCATCGCCTCCTTGACAATATAGACGAAATAAGGGGTGCTACCGTATCAGTTTGTGTCGCGGGAATGGAAGGGGCACTTCCAAGTGTGTTAGGAGGCCTTGTCACGAATCCAATTATTGCTGTGCCGACAAGTATTGGTTACGGTGCTAATTTTAACGGTTTATCGGCCCTTTTATCAATGCTCAATTCATGCGCATCTGGTGTAAGTGTGGTGAACATCGATAATGGATTTGGTGCAGCCTACAATGCAGCGATTATATACAAACTTGTACATAAAAAGGAGGTCAATTGTGGTGAGGACTTTATATTTTGACTGCTTTTCCGGCATAAGCGGAGATATGGTTATTGGTGCGTTAATCGATGCAGGTGCAGACCCTGTACAAATGGAAGAAGAGTTAAAAAAGTTGAACATGGATGAAGAATATAATCTGTCATGGGGGAAGGTCGTCAAAAATGGCATTACGAGTACTAAATTTGATGTCATTCTTACCAGTAAATCAGACCAAACACATGAACACGAGCACAGTCATGGACACGAGCACAGTCTTGGACATGAACACAACCATAGCCATGTACCACACAGCCATCACGGCAGCCGTACCTACAAACAAATTGTAGAAGCTATCAATGAGGCGAACTTTAATGAATCGGTAGCTAACATGTCACTCGCCATTTTTAAGAAGATTGGTGAAGCGGAAGGACATATACACGGGCTTCCACTGGAAAAAGTACACTTTCATGAAGTAGGGGCGGTAGATTCAATAATAGATATAATCGGAGCTGCAATTTTAATCGATCAGCTAGGTATTGAATCAGTTCAGTCATCAGCCATTCCAACTGGATCTGGACATATACATATTGATCACGGAATATATCCTGTTCCTGCACCTGCCACTCTTGAAATATTAAAGGGGGTACCGATTGCCTCAAACGATATTCGTTCTGAATTAGCAACGCCGACCGGTGCTGCCATCGCTGCGGTTTTAGCTGGAAATTTTGGCTCGCTTCCACCCATGACTGTCGAATCGATTGGCTATGGTGCGGGCTCAAAAACATTCGAAAATCATCCGAACGTCCTTCGAGTTATCATAGGGGAGACTAAATGAACCGCCCACCTGATCATGAGCATCTTGATGAACAAATGGTAAAAATGGAAGTGAATCTAGATGATATTTCCGGTGAATGGCTTGGGTATGTTATGGATTTGTTGTTTGAATCAGGAGCAAATGATGTATTTTATACGCCAATCTATATGAAAAAAAATCGACCGGGAGTGTTATTGCAGCTTCTCTGTTCACAGCAGGTGATTTCGAAAATGAAGAAGATATTATTTGCTGAAACGACGACTCTCGGGATACGCTACTATCCACTTACCGTGCACAGGCTCGAACGATCATTTTTACATGTACATACACAATGGGGAAAAGTGACGATGAAGAGGGGTATTCATGAGGGATTGACCTTGCAGCAGGCACCTGAATATGAAGATTGCCGTAAAATTGCCTTACAGAACAATATACCTCTTAAAAGGGTGTATGAAGAAGTTTGGAAGTGTCTCGGGGAGGTCAAAGAGAAATGAGTTTGGTGTCGATTCTTACATTAGGATTCCTATTGGGGATAAAGCATTCGTTAGAACCGGATCATTATTGCCGTAGCAACGACGGCAGGAAACACGAAAAAATTATCCCGTTCCACTCTAACGGGGGTGTATTGGGGGATAGGCCATACAAGTACGCTGTTTCTTATAGGTGTCCTATTCATTTGGATGAAGGGGGAAATTCCAGAGTCGTTAAGCATGACACTGGAATTCGGCGTTGGCATTATGCTTGTTATGCTAGGGGCGAGAAGTTTATTTAAAGCACGCCCTGATATTAAGAACGAGAAAGATAGATTTCGTCCTTATTTGGTGTCTGCTTTAATTGGTTTCGTACATGGTCTCGCGGGCAGTGCCGCAATGGTCATTTTAACAATGTCGACCGTAACCGGTATTGGCGAAGGATCTATCTATATCATTATATTTGGCGCAGGGACAATTATTGGCATGCTGTGCTTTACTACCATTCTAGGCATACCGTTTGCTTTGAATGGGAAGGACATCGTTTTAAACCGAATCTTCATCAAAATAGCGGGAGCTATAAGTTTTGCATTCGGACTTTATTATATATACAAATTGGGTGTAACAGAAGGCTTGTTTGCGCTCTGGGCTAGTTGATTTATTTTATAAGCATGATATTTGACTGTCTAAAACGAATAGTCAGTCTTTTTTTTATATAAGTTCATCAAACCAAGCTTGATTCCTCAGAAAGAAAAGGCCACAACCGACAATAAGCTTGTCTTTACAGGAACACTTCAATGGACATGTTCAAGCAAATTCCTGGGTATATTGTAACAGATATGAATCCCCAATTATTATTCTGCAATTATTTGTAGTTGAAAGAAGGGATGGACAATAAAAATAAGACCCCATGACACTGCCATTTTTATAAGATTGGCAGTGTCGTAGGATCTGTTATCATGTTACATAGAAAGTCACGAAATCTAGGTTCTGCTCCGGTCCTAGGCAGATAAACGTTTATTTTTCCTTTGGAGAATCCATATTTCAATTGCACCAGAGCCAAGCAATACTCCTGAAACAATGAAGATAAGTCCGATGAAATGTGCAGGCACAAGGGCTTCATTTAGGAAAAATGCTGCCCCTAACAAAGAGAATAAGGTGTTTAAGTTAAGAAATATGGATGATTCGGCTGCGCCTACCTTACCAATGGCATAATTATAGCTCATGTGCCCGAGGGCGGTGGCAAAAATAGCGGAGAAAAAGAAAGCTCCCCAGATGGATGGCGGTGCGGATGCCAGGGAAGATAAGCCCTCTGGTTCCTTCCATAAGCTGATAGCAAAAAGAATAAAAGAACCGATCAGCATCATGTAGCCGGTTAATAATCGTGGATCCATTGTTTTTGAGGCTTTATTAATGAGGATGAAACTCAATGCCTGTGAAAGAATGGAAAGCAAAATATCCACATCCCCAAGATTAATAGAATGAATTCCTCCGCTTCCTGCCATAACGGTAAAACTCACACCCAGGGAACCGCATATAAAGCCAAGCAGCTTGATTAACGTAGGTTTTTTTCGAAAGAAAATCATGGTCAAAATGACAGTCAATATTGGCCCCATGCCCAAAATCAATCCAGCATTCGAGGCGGAAGTCTTCGTCAATCCCTCAGCTAAAAAATAATGATGAAAAACGACACTCAAAAGTGCTCCTCCAAAAACGTAAAAAAGTTCACTTTTTTTAGGAAGGCGTATTAGTCCAAAGAAGAAAAGGATAATAATGACGATAAGAGAAGCAGTAAAAATTCTCATAGATGTTATCGTTACGGGCTGCGTATGCGCAACTAAAATTTTAATAACTGAGACATTTAACCCCCATGTAATCATTATTCCGGTAAGTAAGATGTATATTTTCAAAAAACTCATTCCAAACAACCTTTCAAACTTATTTAACAATTGATATATTATACAACTTTCTCCCAAATTAATAGCAAAGAGTAAATTTGATCGAAAAAAATCTGAAACTGTCAATCATTTAAAGATGAAACAGTTCTTGTTCATTTTCCATAATAAGGTTTATTTATCTTAAATTTAGCTGAAATATCATATGAAATAGTATCGAATAAAAATAAAATTACAAATTATCAAACTTTTCTATTGTTTTTGATAGGGTTTTCATTTACAATTTCCTTATGATTTACCAAACCGGTTTAGTAATTAACTAAATCGATTTAGCTAATAAGCATAATGAAAGTGATATGATCAAATGTTTTTGTTTCCATTTGTGAATGTTCGCAAGAAGGAGGTACTGTATTGTCATCAAAATATGGTGTTTTAACGCTGGGCGACGCCATGATCACGCTAAATCCGGAAGAGACAGGACCTTTAAGATTCGTTAACCGTTTTGAGCGAAAAGTAGGAGGCGCTGAACTGAATTTTGCGATTGGCTGTGCAAGGCTAGGCTTGCGGTCAAAATGGATTAGCCGTTTAGGCAAGGATGAGTTCGGTAAAGTTATTTATAATTTCGCTCGTGGGGAAGGCGTGGACATGAGTTATGTGGCCTATGTAAATGGATATCCAACATCTCTTAACTTTAAAGAAATTCGGGAAGATGGTTCCGGAAAGACATTTTATTACCGCTATCAATCTCCCATTTTAACTTTAAAGCCTGGAGATATAACAGAGAAGATGTTTGAAGGGATTGATATAGTCCACCTTACTGGAGTATTTTTGGCTATAGATCCGAAAAATGTCAACATTGCCAAGAGGGTAATGGAAATTGCAAAACAAAAAAATATACCTGTTTCTTTTGATCCGAATATCCGCTTAAAGCTATGGTCCATCGAGGAAGCAAGGTCAGTTTACTATGATATTTTTCCATATGTTGATATTTTGCTTACAGGTTTAGATGAAATAAGATTGATCATCGGTACTGACTCAAAAGAATCTTTGGCTGAATTCGCGAAGGTGAATGCTATTGATCAGCTTGTCATTAAGGACGGGAAACAAGGTTCAAAACTATATACCAAAAGTGAATGGCATGAAAAAGAAGCTTTCCCTGTAATACCTGTAGATACAGTTGGTGCAGGAGATGGTTATGATGCCGGTTATATTTACGGATACCTTAATGGTTTATCAATTGATGAAAGATTGGCATTCGCAAATGGTGTAGGAGCTCTTGTCACCACTGTTGCAGGGGACAATGAAGGATTACCATATTTGGATGAAGTAATGCCTTTCATACAGAATGAGATTGTAATAGAAAGATAGCAGGCTGAAAGAAATGGGGAGAGAAAATGGCAACAGTAACGATACAAGCCGAGGAAGCAAAACGATTAGTTATAAAGCAGCTGACCAAAGTGGGTTTGAATGAAGAAACTGCCGGGAAAATTGCGGAAGTATTGGTTCATGCTGATCTCAGAAATGTCAATTCCCATGGTGTTTTGCGAACAGAGCATTATGTGAACCGTTTACAGGCAGGGGGTATAAATCCCGAAGCCCAGATTTCCTTCCAAAAGACAGGGCCCGTTACCGGTGTAGTTGATGGAGATGATGGATTTGGGCATGTGATCAGCGACGTGGCCATGGACCATGCAATCGATATGGCGAGAGAAAATGGCGTGGGCATGGTGACTGTTTTTAATAGCAGCCATTGCGGAGCACTAAGTTATTTCGTTCAAAAAGCCGCTGATGCAAAGTTGATTGGCATCGCGATGTCACATACCGATAAAATTGTGGTCCCGTTCGGGGGAAAAACATCATTTCTTGGTACCAACCCAATCGCTTACGGAGTTCCTGCCAAAACGAAGAAACCCTATATTCTTGATATGGCTACATCCAATGTTGCATGGGGGAAAATTCTCCAGGCACGCGAAGAAGGAAAGGAAATCCCTGAAGGATGGGGTGTCGATGAAAATGGAGCTGCAGTCACGGATCCGAATAAAGTCGTTTCCCTTTCCACTTTCGGAGGCCCGAAAGGCTATGGTCTATCGGTAATTGTAGATGTGTTTTCTGGATTATTGGCCGGTGCGGCATTTGGCCCGCACATTGGGAAAATGTATGTCGATCTTGATAAGAAACGGAAGCTGGGGCATTATTTTTGTGTAATTAATCCTTCATTCTTTACAGATACTGATATATTTTTAGAGCAAATGGATCAAATGATTGAAGAGCTTAAACAGGTTGAACCTGCTCCAGGGTTCGATCGCGTATATGTACCGGGTGAGATTGAACAGATCAATGAAGAAAAAAACCTGAAACATGGTATTACGATAGCATCAAGTGTTTATGAATTTCTTACAAAGTAGGTGGGAGAAATGAAAGCGGTTCAAGTACGGAAAGCTCATGAACTTATCATACAAGAAGTGGAAAAACCACGGATTTCGAACTCGACGGATGTCCTTGTAAAAGTAAAAAGAGTCGGGATTTGTGGATCGGATATGCATATTTACCATGGTACGAATCCTCTTGCTACGCTGCCGCGAGTCGTCGGGCATGAAGTAGCGGGAGAAGTTGTGGAGATTGGACAAGGCGTCGTGGGCATAAAAGTTGGGGACCATGTTGTTATTGAGCCCATCAGTTACTGCGGGAAGTGTTACGCCTGCCGCAAAGGCCGCCAAAATGTTTGTGAAAAACTGTCCGTTTTTGGCGTACATGAAGATGGTGGTATGAGAGAATGGTTCGTCCTTCCCGAGAAACAATTACATGTTGTGGATTCCGCGTTGGCTTGGGAAGAAATAGTATTGGCTGAGCCATATACAATCGGAGCACAGGCCGTTTGGAGAGGTGAAGTAGAGGAAGGGGAAACAGTGCTTATCCAGGGAGCTGGGCCTATTGGGATTTGCATATTAAAGATGGCAAAGCTTCAAGGAGCATCAGTGATGATCACGGATTTAAGTGAGGAACGTTTGGAATTCGCTAAAGAAAGCGGCGCTAATATCATTGTCCATGCGGGAAAAGAAGATGTTCAAAAACGAGTGGAAGAATGGACGAATGGAGAAGGTGCCAACGTCGTCATTGATGCAGTATGCTTGCCGATGACATTTGAATTGTCCTTTGATGTCGTATCAACGGCGGGCCGGATTGTCGTACTCGGTTTTGATGAACGGCCTGCATCAGTTTCCCAACTGCCAATCACTAAAAAGGAAGTCTCGGTTAAAGGATCTAGGTTGCAAACCAATCAGTTCCCAAAAGTAGTTAAACTTTTAAATGAAGGAAAACTCAGACAAGAAGGTTTAATTACCCACACATTTTCGCTCGATGATATCCAGGAAGCATTTAATTTTGTGGAAAATCATCCCGAACAAGTTCGAAAAGCGATCATCGTTTTTAATTAAAGGGGGGCAGGATTTATGGACAAACAATCAATCATTCATCGAATAAAGGAAACGAAAGTTGTAGCTGTTATCCGGGGACAAGATGCAAAGGAAGCGGCACAACTGTCTAAAGCAGCTGTGGAAGGCGGTGTTCGGGCAATAGAATTGACTTATACAACACCGGGAATTGAAGAAGCTTTCAATGAACTGCAGAATACGGATGCACTCTTAGGAGCAGGATCGGTACTTGATTCTGAAACGGCTCGACATGCGATTTTAGCTGGTGCCAATTTTATCGTCAGTCCGTATTTTGTCAATGGAGTAGCCGAACTTTGTAATCGATACGGCATTCCCTATATGCCTGGTTGCATGACAATCAAAGAAATGGCTACGGCATTGGAAGCAGGTTGTGATGTTTTGAAGTTATTTCCGGCAAACCATTTTGAACCTTCTTTCATCAAGTCGGTTAATGGTCCACTGCCTAATGTAAGAATCATGCCAACCGGCGGAATTAATTTGGATAACATGAAGGACTGGCTGAATGCAGGTGCGGTAGCAATTGGGATTGGCAGTGATTTGAACAAAGCCTATCAAAATGGCGGCTATGAAGCAGCAGTGGAATTAAGCGGAAAATATATGCAAAAGATTGCGGAATGACGGAGGTGCATGATGAACATTACATTTAGATGGTATGGGAAAGACAATGATACCGTTACATTGGAGCACATTAAACAGATTCCTGGTGTGAAAGGGATTGTTTGGGCACTACACCAAAAACCTGTTGGTGAGGTATGGGAAAAGGAAGAAATTAAAGAAGAAATCGAATATATCCAATCATTTGGTTTTCACACGGATGTTGTAGAAAGTGTAAATGTCCATGAATCGATTAAATTGGGTAACGAAGACCGCATGATATATATTGAGAAATACAAAGAGACGATCCGGAATCTCTCGGAAGCTGGAGTGAAAGTCATTTGCTATAACTTCATGCCGATTTTTGATTGGACTCGTACGGAAATGTTCCATCCTTTGGAAGATGGCTCAACTGCCCTATTTTATGAAAAGGCGAAAGTGGATACGTTAGAACCGAAAGATTTGATTCGTACTGTGACGGAAGCTTCCGATTTAACTTTACCAGGTTGGGAACCAGAAAAGATGGATCGAATTTCTGAATTATTCGAAGCTTACAAAACTGTCGACGAAGAGCAGTTATGGGCGAATCTTGAAATATTCCTAAAAGAAATATTACCTGTTGCCGAAGCTTGCGGCATTAAAATGGCTATTCATCCGGATGATCCGCCATGGTCCATTTTTGGCTTGCCAAGAATCATCACAGGTGAATCGAGCTATGAAAAACTGATATCGATTTCGGACTCACCGTCGAATGCATTTACCATGTGTACTGGATCGATGGGGGCAAACCCTGAAAATGATATGGTCCAAGTGGCTAAAAAGTATGCAAACCGTTCGCCTTTCTCCCATATTCGAAATGTGAAGATTTATGAAAATGGTGACTTTGTGGAAACATCCCATCATACCCAGGATGGATCCATCAATATACAGGGCGTCGTGGAAGAATTGAATAAGCAGAATTATACTGGTTATGTCAGACCAGATCATGGCCGCCATATTTGGGGTGAAGATTGTCGCCCAGGTTACGGTTTATATGACCGAGCATTGGGCATCATGTATTTGCTCGGATTATGGGATGCATATGAAGCTGGTAAATCAGGTGGGAAATCATGATTCCCATCCATGAAAACTTATTGAATAGGGTGGCAGTGATCACTGGAGGCAGCGGTGTTTTATGTTCGAAAATGGCTGTGGAATTGGCCCGTCATGGTGTCAGGATAGCTATATTGAACAGATCGGCCGAAAAAGGGCAAGAAGTGGTCGAACTCATTGAACAAAAAGGGGGCACTGCGATATCCATAGCAGCAGACGTTTTGGATAGAGCCTCATTGGAGAATGCAAGAGGAAAAATAATAGAAGCGTTCGGAAGAGTGGATCTATTAATAAATGGAGCGGGAGGCAATCATCCTGATGCCATTACAGCTCCAGAGAAATATGGGGAAGAAGCGGAAGGGAAATCCTTTTTTGATTTAGACGAAAATGGTTTCTCCCAGGTTTTTGCCAGTAATTTCACCGGTACATTTTTGGCCAGTCAGGTTTTTGGGAAAGAGTTATTGCAAGTGGAAGCACCGGTTATCGTAAATGTATCTTCCATGAGTGCCTACGCTCCGATGACTAAAGTGCCAGCATACAGTGCGGCCAAAGCTTCGATAAATAATTTTACGATGTGGATGGCGGTACATTTTGCCGAAGCAGGTTTACGGGTGAATGCCATTGCTCCAGGATTCTTTTTGACGAAGCAAAATCGGGATCTTCTGCTTAATGAAGATGGCAGTCTGACAGCAAGGTCTAATAAAATCATTACTTCAACACCCATGAAGCGTTTTGGGCAGCCTGAAGACTTACTTGGAACGTTGCTTTGGCTCGCTGATGAATCCTACTCGGGCTTTGTCACAGGAATTACGGTACCGGTCGATGGTGGTTTCATGGCATACTCCGGCGTCTGAATTCAGCTCCTATAAAAAGGCAAACAAGTTAACGTGATAAATTAAGTTCCGTGGTATGGGAAATTGACTTTTTACTGCATCAGAAGGTGATTGTAAAGCTTTACTTATTATAATAGAATATTCCTTATATATTGAAATCACACGACAGGGATGAATGAAATGAAAACCATTACAATTACTGATGTCGCCAATCACGCGAAAGTATCAAAAAGTACAGTTTCCCAATACCTGAACAAACGCTATGAATATATGAGTGAAAAAACCAGGAAAAAAATTGAAGAAACAATCGAAGAGTTAAACTATCAGCCTAATATAATAGCGCGCAGTTTAAAACAAAAATCCACTTTTACCGTTGGGGTAGTGGTTGCCAATATCCTTCACACGTTTTCAACGCAAGTTATCAGAGCGATAGAAAACTACTTTTATGAACAAGGGTTCCACATTATCGTATGCAATGCAGATGACAATCCTGAAAAGGAAAAGAATTATATTGAAATGCTAAGGGCTAAACAAGTGGATGGGATCATCATTTTTCCCACAGGGGACAATCTTGATTTATATCAACGTATGAAGAGTGATGAATTCCCGATTGTTTTCATGGATAGGACGATCGAAGAATTGGATATCGCTACAGTCATGCTCGATAATCATCTTGCTTCCAGGTTAGCGATCGATCGGTTTATTGAAAAGGGTTTTGAAAACATTGCAATCATTACCACTTCAATAATACGCGATATCAGTCCTCGAATCGAACGGATCCAAGGGTATAAGGATTCGCTTGCTTCCCATGGGATACCATTCCATTCAGAATATATTAAAACTGTGAATGCAGATGAAATTCCGGTTGCACTTTCAGAATTTTTCGAATTGGAAAAGCCGCCTCAAGCCATTTTGGCAGGAAATGATATCGTACTTAATGAGGTATTGCGTTATATGAAACAGCATGAAATCCATATACCTGATGACATAGCGGTCATAGGAATCGATGATGTTCCGTATGCCAGTTTCTATACACCGACCATCACAACGGTTAATCAGCCAGCCATTGAAATGGCCAACTTGGCAGCAGAGTTACTGCTTAGTCAAATCAATAAAACAGGAAAAGAGGATACAAGCGTCCATCGCTTGAAACCGACTTTGCTTTCAAGGAATTCTTGCTAGAATCGGATGTAAGAATTCCTGTGAAAAAGAAAGCGCTTTTTTTACGGGGATTCTAAACCGATTTAGTCATGGGTCATATAGGCTTTACTCTTGGTTATTAAATGGAAACGTTTCCAAAAATGCTGCTTGCATTTATAGAAACGAATAGGGGGGTACTTTATGTTTTCAAATGGTAGAGGAATGGTTATCGTTTTCTTGTTCTTGGCAGGGGTAATAAATTATCTGGACCGATCTGCACTGTCCATTGCAGCTCCGTTCATCCAGGATGATTTATCCTTAACAGCAACACAGATGGGAATTATCTTTAGTAGCTTTTCAGTCGGATATGCCGTATTTAACTTCCTTGGAGGCATGGCGTCCGATAAATGGGGAGCAAAGCTTACGCTTTTCGTGGCGATGATCGTATGGTCTTTATTCAGTGGTGCACTTGTACTTGCTGTCGGTTTTGCCAGTATGATCGTCATCCGTATCCTGTTTGGGATGGGCGAAGGCCCTCTCTCATCAACCATCAATAAAATGGTGAATAACTGGTTCCCGTCAAATCAACGGGCATCTGTCGTTGGTTTGACGAATAGCGGGACTCCGCTTGGTGGCGCAATCGCAGGTCCAATAGTTGGATTCATTGCCATCTCATATGGATGGAGAGTTTCTTTCATTGCCATAATGATAATTGGTCTTATTTGGGCGATTTGCTGGTGGAAGTTCGTTAAAGAAAAACCACAAGAGTCAAAAGAACAGAAACATACAGGGAAATCTTATGTAGCGGCTACATCGGAAGGAAAGGTGAAATTCACCTTTTATTTAAAACAAAAAACGGTTTTATTTACAGCTCTAGCCTTTTTTTCTTACAACTACATCCTCTTCTTTTTCTTAACTTGGTTCCCAAGCTATTTGGTGGATGCACGCGGCCTAAGTGTGGAAAATATGAGTATCATTACAGTGATTCCTTGGATTTTTGGATTCATCGGACTAGCTTTGGGTGGATTCGTGTCAGATTTCTTCTATAAAAAATTCGCACAAAAAGGTGTTTTATTCTCACGTAAGCTAGTGCTAGTAACATGTTTGTTCTTATCGGCGTTATGTATCGGTTTTGCTGGACTTGTATCCACAACAGTCAGTGCAGTAACGCTTGTCGCACTTTCCGTCTTCTTCCTATATTTGACTGGTGCCATTTACTGGGCCATCGTCAACGATGTCGTCGACCCTGGTAATGTTGGTTCTGTTGGAGGTTTTATGCATTTCTTGGCAAATACAGCAGGAATCATCGGACCGACGTTAACAGGATACATTGTCGATACCTCAGGCACATACACAGTTGCATTCTTGCTTGCAGGTGGATTGGCAGTTGTTGCCTCGCTAGCGGTCATCCGTTTTGTACGACCGATAGTAAAGCCTGCGTAATAGATTGTTAGAAAGGAAGTGTCTCCCAAAGGGAAGACACTTCCTTTTTCATTTGTATTAGGCATGCCTAGCGGATCCTATTTTCTTTTCGAAATGTAGCTGGTGTCTTTTCATTGTATTTCTTAAAGGTACGATAAAATTGGGGCATGCTTTCAAAACCACACATTTCGGCAATATGGGCAATGGTGTGATTCGTTTCCAGTAAAAGTTCCTTTGCCTTGATGATCCTTTTCGTGTTTAGATACACGACTAACCCAATTCCAGTCGTTTCCTTAAAAACCCTGCTAAAATGTGCGGGACTGACCAATGCTTTTTGTGCAAGTATCGTCAGCGTCAATGGTTCATCCATATGTTCATTAATATAGATTAAAATATCTTTCATCCATTCTGAACTATAGCTCTTGCCCTCGGATAATTCTTGTTTGCCATTTATCCGGATACGGTATAAATCAAGTATGATCTGATGAACGGTCAGCAAACAAGCATGCCTCGAGCCTATCGATCGGCTATTCGTTTCTTGCAGGATGAGTTCTAGCTGTTCTTCCATCTTTACTTGTTTCTTTTGCGGCAATGATATTTTATAATTCTTACTCTTTTTTGTCAGATCAAACAAATGTAAATATGAAAAAGAATCATCAACCATATCTTTATATATTAATGTGGGACTGAAAAAGATAATGGTGGAGGTGACAGGGTCGTCCTTATTCGGTAAAGCCCTATGAATGGTATTATTCGGGATCAGGAATACATCCCCTTGCTGCATATCATAAAACACATCACCGATAAAAAAGGTCCCTTTACCGTTATAAACATAAACAATTTCATAATGGTCATGCATATGATCGGACAATTCATTCTGGGGACTTTTCGTATCTTGATAGACAAAAGAAAATGGGAAGAGTAAATCATGATTTAATGCATTGTGGATTTTTTTCATTTGTTCATCTCCTGAAAGTATAATACAACAAGAATGAGTATATTTATAGCAAAATACGTAATTAATATTTCAAAAATTGATGTTAAAATTAATAGAGGATTTGAAAATTTAAAAAAATCAAGGGAAAAATGAAAGGGCTTTCGGAATGGATTTAAGTTACCTTTAGAACTTCTTCACTCATGATAAGGAGGGAACAAAATGAATAAATTTGTTCAATTGCATTCAAACGATGATGTTGTTATTTCCTTGGAGGGGATTCAGAAAGGACAGAGCCTCCAGATTCAAACAAAAGATAGGGGAATGATCCATATCAAGGCACGTGATGACATTCCTAAAGGGCATAAAATGTTAGTGAATCCGGTTAAGCGAGGGGAGGACGTAATCAAATTTGGCTACTCGATCGGAAAAGCTAAAGAAGATCTCTCCATTGGAGATTGGGTTCACACCCATAATCTGACATCCGGTTTGCATGGCATATTGGATTACTCCTATCAACCTAGCAGGCAAAAAACAAAAGAACCCAGTCAAAATCATACCTTCCAAGGATATATCCGTGAAAATGGGGAAGTGGGTATCCGGAATGAAATCTGGATCATCAATACGGTGGGCTGCATCAATAAAACATGTGAACTTCTCGCCAAAATGGGCAGTGAGCAATTTAAAGATCGTCAAATCGATGGAGTTCATCACTTTTCCCACCCCTACGGTTGTTCTCAATTGGGAGATGATTTGACCCATACGCAGAAACTATTGGCAGCCTTGGCTCAACATCCAAATGCAGCAGGGGTTTTAGTTGTAGGATTAGGGTGTGAGAACAATCAAATCGAAGCATTTAAAGAAGTTATAGGCGAATTTCCTCCAAGTCGGATTAAATTTTTAAAAGCCCAGGAGGTTCAAGATGAATTGGAGAGTGGCTTACGTTTAATGGGGGAACTAGTGGACTATGCAGAAGGGTTCGTACGCCAGAACGTACCAGTTTCAAAGTTGAAAATAGGCTTGAAATGCGGTGGTTCCGATGGTTTTTCAGGCATTACTGCTAATCCATTGGTTGGTGCGGTTTCCGACTTAATTGTGGAAAATGGCGGGACCACGATATTGACAGAGGTTCCTGAGATGTTTGGAGCGGAAACGATATTGATGAACAGGGCGATGGATGAAGAAACCTTTAAGAAAATCGTTGACCTTATAAATGATTTCAAACAGTATTTCATTCGCCATGATCAAGAAATTTATGAAAACCCTTCACCTGGAAACAAGGAAGGCGGCATAAGTACACTGGAGGAAAAATCACTTGGATGTACACAAAAAGGGGGACATGCCACTGTAGTGGATGTAAGCCCATATGGACAACGAGTAGAGAAGCATGGTTTGAATTTAATCAATTCTCCTGGAAATGACCTGATTTCGGTGACGGCTTTGGCAGCAGCCGGCGCACATATCGTTCTATTCACTACGGGAAGAGGAACACCATTCGGCGGACCGGTGCCAACTGTAAAAATAGCCACTAATTCGGATTTAGCCGATCGTAAAAAGCACTGGATTGATTATAATGCCGGCCGGTTGATTGAAGGTCAAAAGATGGATGAATTAAAGGACGATTTATTCCATTACATTCTTGAGCTTTCATCCGGTAAAAAGAAAACGAATAATGAAAAATTCGGGTATAGGGAGATTAGCATATTTAAAGAAGGTGTCATTCTCTAATAGTACAAGGTGTCTATTAAGCTATAAAAAAGGAGTGTTAATCAGTGAAAAGTATCGTTTGTGAACAACCTTTTGAATTTAAGATGATACAGTCGGAAAAACCCGTACCAAACTCAGGGGAAGCTTTGATTCGTGTGCGGCGTATAGGTATATGCGGTACGGATATCCATGCATATGGAGGCAATCAACCCTTTTTTAGCTATCCTCAAATTCTTGGCCATGAATTATCCGGTTATATTGAGTCCATACCGGAAAATGAATCTGGGCTTAATGTCGGGGATCAAGTATCGATCATCCCCTATATGGAATGTGGAGAATGCCTGGCTTGCAGAAGTGGAAAAACGAACTGCTGTACGGATATGAAAGTGTTGGGTGTACATGCTGAAGGCGGCATGAGTGAGTGGATTACGGTTCCTTATAATCATTTGGTGAGAACCGAGGGTCTCACACTTGATCAATCCGCAATGATAGAGCCTTTAAGTATCGGAGCTCACGCAGTTAGGCGCGCTGCTATTCATAAAGGGGAATTTGCACTAGTGATTGGTGCTGGTCCCATTGGTTTGGGAGTCATGGCATTCGCTAAAGAACAGGGAGCGAAGGTGATCGCAATGGATATAAATGATGAACGCCTTGCGTTTGCTGGCAAATGGGCAAATGCCGATTATACTTTGAATGTTTTGGAGAATCCAATGGAGAAATTGGCCCAATTGACGAATGGAGATATGCCAAGCGTGGTATTTGATGCGACAGGTAATGCTAAGTCAATGATGGATTCTTTTAAATATCCTGCTCACGGCGGAAGATTGATTTATGTAGGTTTAGTTAAAGCGGATATTTCCTTCAATGATCCTGAATTCCACAGTAAAGAGCTTACATTGATGGGAAGCCGCAATGCAACAAGGGATGACTTTGATTATGTCGTGAATACGCTGAAAAATGATTTGTTGGATATGAGCCAGTATATTACACACCGCACACATATGGATGAAATGATCAATCAATTTGAAGGATGGTTAACTCCTGAAGCTAAAGTGATCAAGGCTATTGTCGAAATATAAGCAGTATGCTGTTAAATCGCACTCTGAATTGGATATTTCAATAAGAAAGGAATTCTTTGATCATGAACATAAATAAAAGTCCACTAAAGCGTTTGAGTAAAGATACAAAAGCTGTCCAATCCTCACATAAGATGGATTTCCCCATAAAAGTATTGCAGATTGGTGAGGGGAATTTTCTTCGGGGCTTCTTTGATTGGATGATTCATGAGTGTAATAAACAAGGTCATTTCAAGGGAAGCATTGCAGTTACCCAGCCCCGCCGCGCCGGGAAAGGGAAAATAGAGGAAGTGAAGCGGCAAGATGGACTGTATACATTAATGTTACGTGGTTTTCACCAAGGGAAGAAAGTGGAACATACAGAGATCATTTCCGTTTTTTCAAAGGTAATTGATCCATATGAAGAATGGATGGAATTTTTAGCACTTTCAGAAAATCCTGAATTGGAATTTGTAGTTTCCAACACGACTGAAGCAGGACTCAAATACCAGCCGATTCCTTTGGAAGAAGGAAAGCCGATGGAATCTTTTCCAGGAAAGCTGACCGCTTTTTTGTATCATCGCTATCTGCATTTTAACGGGGATGCGAAAAAGGGACTGATCATGCTTCCATGTGAGCTTTTAGAGAGAAATGGTGATTCATTGAAGCAATATGTTCTTAAGCATAGCAGGGATTGGGATTTACCAAAGCCATTCATGGAGTGGGTGGACCGGGACAACCTATTCCTAAACTCGCTTGTAGACCGTATCGTTACAGGATTTCCAGCCAATGAGTCGGACACCCTATTTGCTGAATGGGGATACAAGGATACTCTGCTAAATACGGCAGAACCCTACCATTTATGGGCTATTGAAGGTGACCCTTGTATCGATCAACGTCTTCCTTTACAACAATCCGGATTGAATGTGCATTGGGTAAAAGATTTGACACCTTATCAAATGAGGAAGGTAAGGATACTTAATGGTTCACATACCTTGTTGGCTCCTTTAGGCATTTTATCTGGATTGGAAGAAGTAAAACAGGCAATCGATCATCCCGAATTCAACCAATTTCTAAGCAATGCCATCGAAAAGGAAATAATTCCTTCATTACCTTTTGATCAAAATGAGATGATGCAATATGGGGAAAGTGTTCTTGAGCGATTTAAGAATCCTTTTGTACATCACCTCCTGGCCGATATCTCGCTGAACAGTATTTCGAAGTTCAAGGCTCGTCTCCTTCCTACCTTAGAGGAATATCATGAGGCGAAAGGCACGCTGCCCGACTGTATCGTAAGAGGTTTTTCGGGCCTGATCCGATTTTATAGGGTTAATGAAATGAAGGGGAGTTATATTGGTAAAAGCTTTGCGGGTAAAGACTATGTCGTTAAAGATGATATAAAGACAATTGAATTTTTCCAGGAACAATGGCTTCGTTATGATAAAGGGGAAGTCCCGCTTAGACAATTGATAGAGGCAACCTTAAGTAATCAATATCTATGGGGGAAGGATTTGAGCGATATCCCGAACCTAGGAAATGAAATATGCCAATATCTAGAAGGGATGATCGACTAAAATAATCCGTTGAAAGGATATGGACAAGGTTAAGTTCATGAATAACATTACTATCTATTATTTTTTTCTTTATTTTATTTGTATTTTTGGTATACTGAATTAGTGATATTTTTTCTTGGTAGTTTCCTAATGGAAAGATATTAAAAGAATTACATATTCTTTATTCCCGTGAAGGGGAGTAGCGTCAGGGATAACCTGAAATAAAGTCGTCATTACGTGGGAATCCCACCGGCTTTATTGGCCTAATTCATTTAGTGCTTAGCGAGACCTTTGCCATTTATGGCAGAGGTCTCTTTATTTTTGTAAAAAGGAGGAATTTGTGTTGGATTTTTTAACAGGTGAATTCATTTCAGGACTTTTAGCGATCATTATGATAGATTTGGTTCTAGCCGGTGATAATGCGATCCTTATTGGATTGGCTGCAAGAAAGCTTCCAAAAGAACAGCAAAAAAAGGTGATAATATGGGGAGCGGTCGGGGCTATAGTGATAAGGATCATTGCAACGCTGCTAGTTGTTTGGCTATTAGAGGTGCCAGGACTGCATTTAATAGGGGGATTACTTCTTGTATGGATTGCTTATAAGCTCCTTATCGATGAAGAAGAACATGATGTGAAGCCTGCAGACTCGATGTGGGCTGCCATAAAAACCATCATTATTGCTGATGCATTGATGGGATTGGACAATGTCCTAGCGGTTGCAGGTGCTTCTCATGGTAACTTCCTTTTAGTGGTGATCGGTTTACTTGTATCAATTCCAGTAGTGATGTATGGAAGCACTTTGATTCTGAAACTGATCGAACGCTTCCCATTCATCATAATAATTGGTGCGGGAATACTAGGCTGGACAGCTGCTAAAATGATCGTAGCTGAACCTTTCATGCACGACTACTTTGCAAATCCCTTCATTAAATATGGATTTGAAGCGATAGTGGTGATTGGAATCCTGTTTGCCGGGATTTCAAGACAGAAAAACATCGAAAAAGAAAAAGCAAACAGAGAAAAAATGCAAATCGAACGTAATGGATAATCGATACAAAGAGACCTTTCGGATGAAAGGTCTCTTCTTTTTGTCTATGCCATATAAGTGCAAAACAAGAAAAGGGACGTACCAAAGTCCGCACTTTGGTACGTCCTTTTGCGAATTAGCAAACGATAACATGCACTTCAATCATGATATCTTTGCCAAATGAGCATATGGAGCGTTCACTCTGTTATTTTAGTTTAAGTTAATCCAGACACTTTTGACTTCCGTATAATTATCCAAAGCATAACTGCCCATTTCCCGACCGATTCCACTTTGTTTATACCCGCCAAATGGAGAAGCTGCATCAAATGCGTTATAGCAGTTTACCCAAACTGTACCTGCTTTTAATTCATTAGCGACATAATGGGCTTTTTTTACATCCTGTGTCCATAAACCTGCAGCCAATCCATATTCTGAGTTATTTGCCCGGTTTATTACATCATCCAAATCGTCAAAAGGCATCGCAGCTACAACAGGACCGAAGATTTCCTCTTTAGCGATTGTCATTTCGTCTTCAACACCTGCAAATATTGTAGGTGTTACAAAATAACCCTCTCCTTGACCGTAATTACCCCCGGTAACCACTTCAGCTCCTTCAGACTTTCCTTTTTCAATATAACCGCCGACTCTTTCCATTTGTTCACTGGATACCAAAGGCCCTATCTGGGTAGATGGATCAAGACCGGCCCCTTGTTTAATGTTTTTTGCATGGGACACTAAGTCAGCTACCACGTTATCATAGGATTTCTTTTGAATGTACAGGCGGGAACCGGCACAGCAAACTTGTCCTTGATTAAACATGATTCCCATTAAAGCTCCAGGAATGGCTTTACTCATATCTGCATCCGGTAAAATGATATTAGGTGATTTCCCGCCTAATTCCAACGAGATTTTTTTCACGGTTCCCGAAGCTTGGCGCATGATCATTTTCCCTACTGAGGTTGAACCGGTAAAGGCAATTTTATCGACATCAGGATGATCTACAAGCGGTGACCCTGCTGTTTCACCAAATCCTGGTATGACATTGAGAACGCCAGGAGGAAAACCTGCTTCAAGCGCCAATTGTCCTAAATATAAGGCTGAAAGCGGCGTTTGCTCCGCTGGTTTTAAAACGATCGTACATCCGGTGGCAAGGGCTGCGCCTAATTTCCATGCGGCCATAAGTAGGGGGAAATTCCAAGGGATGATCTGACCTACCACTCCAACCGCTTCATGACGGGTATAATTGAAGTAATTCCCAGCAACAGGTATCGTTTGTCCTACTATCTTAGTGGTCCATCCCGCATAATAACGGAAGTGATCGATTGCAAGGGGGACATCGGCATTAGTGGTTTCGCCAATTGGCTTGCCATTATCCAGGGTATCCAATTGCGCTAAAGCCTCTTTATGTTCCTCCATGAGGTCCGCTAATTTATAAATGAGGCGACTGCGTTCCGATGCACTCATTTTTTTCCAAGGACCTTTGTCGAACGCCGTACGGGCTGCTTTGACTGCTTTATCTACATCTTCCGGACCCGCTTCACTCACAACCGCTAAAACCTTGCCGTTTGAAGGATCGAGAGTCTCAAAGGTTTTTCCTGAAGCAGCTTCCACCAATTCCCCATTTATCAAAAGCTTTTTGGTGCCCTTCAAGAATTCTTGCACACGTGGATTGAGTTTAATAGTTTGTTCCATGTATAATACCCCTTTTCAATTGGATTATATGTTCGATATCTGTTTGGACAATGGCTCTAAGTAAAAGGATCAGGCATACTACTATGTTTTTTTCCAATTCCCTTTGGCAGACTTGCAGCAAATCATTTTAAAACTGGATTGCTTGATTTCTTTCCCCCCTTTATCAAAAGGAATCAATATCTCGACATGTAATTATGCAAGACTGATGCCATAACAAAAAACCGATGAAATCAGTTAAAAAGGTGGTGGAGGGAAAAGGGAAGGTGCCTTACTGTTCCATATTGGAACGGGCAGGTGTTCCAATATGGAACAAAAAAGTTTAGTAGTTCACATAAGCTTGTTTTCATTTTGGTGGATATCTGAATTTTCTGTTATAATTAAATTGAAGGAATGAACCCTGAATGCTCTGAAACTTTGGATCACTTAGAGTTTCATTAAAGAAATTGAATAAAAAACAGAAGCCGATTTACTTGATTATACATACGGGAGGATTATTCAATGTCTGTTAATATAAGCGCGGATAAAGGAACCATACCGGCATTTATTCAAGAATCATGGCAGCGGTGCATTTCGAAGGGACTTCAGCCAAGCATGATGGAAAAGGAAGATATGCTTGGTGCTTTTGAGTTGGCCGAATACCACGATCGATATGCGGAACTTCTGTACCATTCTTCTCCCATTTTAGAAGAAGTTTATCATTCGATTAATGGTTTGGAGTCCATTTTATTACTTGCTGCTCCTGAAGGATATATCATCGAAACAGTTGGGGATCCAGCTTTCATCCGCCATGCAGATAATGTTTCCTTAAGAAAAGGGGCCAATTGGCTAGAGGAATCAAAAGGAACAAATGCAATAGGAACAGCCATAGTGGAGAGGAACCCTGTATTGATTCATGGCAGTCAACACTTTCATCAGGATAACCATTTTCTTACTTGTGCCGCATCGCCCATTTATCACCCTGATGGGCACCTGCTTGGTGTTTTGAACTTAAGCAGTCATCAACAGAATTATCATCCTTTTTCCATTAGCTTAGTTCAGAGGGTGGCTGATAGCATTAAACAAGCACTCTTGTTGTCCCAAACACAAAAAAGGGAGAAAAACCTTTATTTTATATATGATTCATACCCTGATCCGTTAATTACCCTAGATAAAGAGGGGAAAGTTACAGATCTCAATTCAGCGGCGTCAGATGTTATCGGCACATTGGAAAAACCGGTATCGAATATTGTATCAGGAACTGACCCACTCGTTTTAGAACGGAGGGTTTCCATTAAAGACCAGGAATTCTTGGTTCAAACCCTTGGCAAAAATATGGAACATCAATCATCCGTGATCGTACGGTTAAAAAAACAGAAATTGATTGATGGATTAACAACCAATCGTTATCAATTTACCGATATAATAAGTAATGATCCGCAAATGAATCAAACCATATCCATTGCTAAAAGAGCTTCAGCGCTTGATATCAGCTTGCTAATCACTGGAGAAAGCGGAACGGGAAAAGAACTGTTCGCTCAATCCATTCATGGGTATAGCTTAAGAAGTGATAAGCCATTCATCGCCATCAATTGCAGCGCAATTCCAGAAAACTTATTGGAAAGTGAGTTATTTGGGTATGAAAAGGGTGCCTTTACTGGAGCAAAAAGCGGCGGGCATAAGGGGAAGTTCGAAGCTGCAGATGGCGGAACCCTGTTTTTGGATGAAATAGGGGACATGCCGGTTCAAGCTCAAGCGTCTCTGCTCCGTGTGCTTCAGGAACGATGTGTGACGCGTGTCGGCGGACATGCTTCCATTCCAATCGATGTCAGGGTCATTGCTGCCACCAACAAAGACTTACAAAAAGAAATGGAAGCTGGAGAATTCCGTGCAGATTTATTTTTCCGCCTTTGTGGATTATCTTTAAAACTTCCAAATCTGAGGAGTCGTAAAGATTTATTGCTCTTAGCAGAATACATTTTAGCGGATTTACCTTATAAGAGCGAACATACTGAACTGACAGTCGAAGCTAAAACATTCATTTTGGGATATTCGTGGCCAGGAAATTTCCGTGAATTGCAAAACGTTCTCGGACAGGCTGCATTCCTAGCTGATAAGGGCCCGATTACAAGGGACATGCTTGTGGCACTTTGTCCTGTTTCTTCCATTACAAATGAGGAAGGGGCAATTGCCGATCGAAAACCAAGAAACTTTCAAGAACAAGAAACCCAGCTTATCAGAAATGCATTGGAACGAACAGGTGGAAATATCAGTAACGCCGCGAAACAACTCGACATCGGCCGAAATACGCTTTATAGAAAAATGAAAAAATATGGAATCAACTTTCAAAAGTAAGAGTTCCTTAGTATATAAAAAATATGTATGATAATTTTTCTTTTAAAATTCAGATTCCCGACCTGATTTGGTCGGTTCTTGTTATTGCAAGTAACTATATGCGAACATGCATACCTTGTCTCCTTATAAGCTACATTTCACTACTATTAATAATGAAGTGCAGGAAATCAAAATCTCATATAGAATAATGTTATTGATATAGTATCTAAATTTCCGTAAGGGGATGTGTGGTCAATAGTATGAAGTTGTCATCTGAACATAAGAAGTATAAATTTGTATTGATCCAATATTTGGAAGAAAAAGAATCTGAGTTTTTAAATGAATGGAACGAGACTATTAAGATCAATGAAATAGATCCCTACAAAGAAAAGATTAAAGAAAATGGTTATGGAATGTACTCACTGGTGATCCAAACGTTCAAGGAAGTACTATCTGAAGATTTGCTGATTAAATTGGCTTACCAGGTTGCAAAAGAACGTCTTGAAGCGAATATCAACATTGGGGATTTTCTATATAATATCAATTTGGGGAGAAATATCATAATCAGAAATCTTTTTGGGGCAAATATCCCGATTAATTATATGCAGAAATTCATTAATGACATCAACTTGCACTTTGATACGTTCAGTTACCATGCAGTAACGAGATATACGAATCTTACAAATGAAGTGATTGAGGAAAAAAAGTCTTATATAAGTGAAAACCACAAAGATAAATTAGCGGTATTGGGCCAGATATCATCAAGCTTTGTACATGAATTCCGAAATCCTCTTACAGCTATCATGGGGTTCAATAAATTACTGAAGAGGGAGAATCCGGATTTGAAATATTTGGATATCATCGATTATGAGTTAAATCAGCTGAATTTCAGGATAACCCAATTCCTCCATACCTCTAAATCAGATTTTAATGAGGAACAAAGAGAGGAAATTTCAGTGTTAAAGCTAATTGAAGAAATTCAAGAACTGACTTATGCAAATATTGTGGATGCCAGTGTTAATGTGGAAATAGATATTTATCCAAACTTCGTCATGACAGCGAGCAAGGATGGGTTAAAACAAGTGTTCTTGAATCTTTTTATAAATTCGATTGATGCCTTAAAGGATAAAGAACATCCAAGAATTTTGAGGATAAACTCTTTAATCGAGGCGAATGAGAGAATAATTAGAATTTCAAATAATGGACCGGCCATTGCCAGTGAATTGATTGAATCTATTTTTGAACCCTTTGTCACGACGAAAGAGTTAGGAACGGGAATTGGGTTATACGTATGTAAAAAGATCATTGAAAGTAATGATGGATATATGAATTGTGTCTCCAATGAAAATTTAACCACATTCAGCATCCATTTCCCTAAAGTCCAGAATGAGCTTCAAAGGGTATAATACATATCATATAGTGACTTTTCATAAAGTAAAATAGTATACATATCGATATTTTTCGAAGTATGTACAGATTTTTGATTAATAGGAAAGGCTGTTTCGGATCTGCCGGAATTACATAAAATCATTCTCAAGAAAATAAATATATTTGGAAGATGCAAAATCATAATTTGGTTTTTGGCATCTTCTTTTTATCTGTTATTTTTCGGTATGTAAAGGTGTCGAAATCTAAAATGAAATCAGTTAAATGGTCATTTTTAATTCAATTGTGAATCAAAATGGGTCAATAATTAATATATGAATCAAAAAATGCATTTATGATGCAACAATGAATCGTTTTTAATCCATAAAAGCGTTAAACCCTAATTGAATAACTATCCTTTTTTTGGCATGGATATTGCTTTTATTTTATATAGGTATGAAATTTTAATGAGAGAGGGTGCTTTTATAAAAAAAGAAGATAGAGGAAAGAAAGAATAAGAGCTGGTTATTTTACATAAAAGAAAAGAACTTCACTCAACAAAAGCGAAAGTGAAATATCAACAAGGACCATTGTACGTTCCGTGTAATTCATTGAGGGGCTAATGGTAGTAAAGAGATAGTATAAATAGAAATGCATTACCGGTTAATAGAATATACGCTGTTCAATATACATATAACGATTGTGAATTTGGCCTCATGAAAACGAATGATGAAACGGGTATAGGACTGTTAACATTGTTTTTTTGAATGAAAGATTTCTACTAGGGTACCCATGAGCAGTGGTTTACTGCTTACAAAACGTTAAATTGACAGTTTTTAAGGATGGTGACAATAGTGGCACTTCAAACAAATGAATTGAAACATGGTCTCAAGACCAGGCATGTCACAATGATTTCTATTGGCGGGGTAATAGGGGCAGGACTATTTATCGGAAGCGGAACCATAATTGATTCAGCTGGTCCTGGTGCGATTTTATCGTATATAATCGCAGGATTGATGATCGTGCTTATAATGCGTATGCTGGGTGAAATGGCTGTGGTAAATCCTGATAGCGGATCCTTCTCAACATATGCACATCAAGCATTCGGTCCTTGGGCCGGGTACACGATCGGCTGGTTATACTGGTTCAACTGGGTTATCATCATTGCTATTGAAACTACGTTATTGGGAACTATGATTCATGATTGGTTTCCTGGTATACCTATGTGGGCTGCCAGTCTATCTTTCCCTATATTAATGACGATTACGAATATCTATTCAGTCAAAGCTTATGGGGAATTTGAATACTGGCTAGCTTTCATGAAAGTGGCTGCCATTGTAATATTCCTCTTCCTTGGTGCCGCCATGATTTTTGGATTGGTTCCGGGATTTGATTCACCAGGCCTTTCAAACATAACTGGAGCGGAAGGATTTTTACCAAAAGGTTTTCTGCCTGTCCTTCTTAGTGTGATATTCATCACTTTCTCTTTATCGGGAAGTGAGGTAGCTGCCATTGCTGCAGGTGAGTCTGAAAACCCTGAAAAAAACATTATTAGAGCCATAAACAGTGTCGTATGGCGTCTTCTTCTTTTCTTTGTTGGTTCAGTGACCGTGTTGGTTCTCGTAATCCCCCAAGGTGCTGAAGATTTACTGAAAACCCCCTATGCCAGCGTATTTGACATGGCAGGCCTGCCGGCAGCGGGTCAAATCATGAATATCGTAATCTTCACTTCATTGCTTTCTGTTTTGAATTCAGGCCTATATACTAGCTCTCGTATGTTATATTCTTTATCAAAAAAAGGTGATGCACCGAAAATCCTTTCCCGAGTGAATAAGCGGGGAATCCCGATTTGGGCGTTAATGGCAAGTGTTTTCTTTGCTTATGTGTTCACGACATTTAAATTTGTTTCCCCTGATAAATTGTTTGCTTTTCTCGCAAACAGCTCGGGAGGAGTCACGATGATCATGTATATCTTTATCGCCTTTTCTCATCTATATTTACGGAAAAAGACGGAAAAAGAAAATCCCGGGACACTCAAAGTGAAAATGTGGCTATTCCCTTATTTAACCTATGCGACCATTGCCGTTTTATTTATTATATTCGTTGCTCAGGCGTTTATTGATTCCATGAGATTGCAATTCTTTCTTACAACCCTTCTCACGATTCTAGTTATTGGGTCATACTTTCTGTTTTATCATAAGAAAAACGTAATTGCTGCTGAACAAGAAGGAAAACTAAAAAATATCCACGTTAAGGAAGGGTGAGGAATGTAGTCGCTTTGTCCAATTATAGTGAAAAGAGATTGACTATTCTAATAAAAGACTGCCTTTAGTGGGCAGCTCCGTTTGTCGACTATAGGGGTTTCGAAATAGTCTCTACCCAAACCATGATTTTAAAAGAAGACTAAGTTATCCTTCATGTTTTTACTTTTTTACGGGGTTTGTACACTTTGAACGTGAGACCCCGCAGGCGAAAGCCGAGGGCCGATCGCCCGCGGAAAGCGAGTGCCCTACGTTCCAACCAACGTCTAAATTGTACAAGCCATAAAAATAGACAAACTCGATTTACATCGAGTTTGTCTACAGCCTGGGCTGCTCTTAGTGGGCAGCTTTTTTTCTGTTTCCAAAAATGATTGCATTCATTTCATGGGGGCGTTATATATAACCGTAACTTTGACTGCCACCCCCTCTGTACAATTATGATACTCATTCATTTGCAACTTTGAAATCCTTTGCTAGAATATAATCTATAGAAAAGATTAGGAGTGGTGACTGTGGCTGAAACTCCAGCTGAAGGTTTGATTCATTATATTGCACCAAAAGGAGAGTATATCCCTTTTTTAGATGATATGGACTATATCGCTAAAGGATTGGAATGGAAATTATTCACTGCCCGTTCGGTTAAAAGAGAACTATTATATAAAAGCGGAAGTTTTCAAGCAAAAGTCAAATTGGCAGGTTATGAACAATATGGCAACGGACTTGACACTGTAGTCGTTCAATTTGAAAATGGTAAGCTTAGCTGCATTAACCCTTCCTATTTAAAGGAAATGCAAAGCTCCAGTTTCGGAAAAGAACTGTTGAGTGGCCCGGTTTCCGAAACAGCCGCAGTTTCAAGTGAAACTGAGCAGGTGGATGAAGCACCAATTACGGAAAACGCCGATCGGCCAAGTGCAGAACCAAATAAGGCAAAAACCAAAACTAAAAAGACGACAGCAAAACCTAAATTGGACTTGCCTGGGGAAAAAGTGCATTTCACCGCGACTATCAAGGAGTTCACGGCAAAAATGAACCATTTCACTGGTGAAGAAGATGAAGTCATACTCTTGGAGAATGTCAAAGTGACAACGGAGCCTGAATTGACTATTGGCGATGCTTGGTGTGGATATAGCAAGACATTAAAAAAAGCTGAGCTCGAAGAAGGAGACGCAATCGAATTTGATGGAAAAGTGGTCGACAAAAAATACAATAAAGAAATACGCTATAAAGTAAATAATCCATCCAAGTTAGTGAAAAAAGAAGGATAAACACTCGAAGTTATTGGATGATATGGAGTAAGCCGCCGCTTACTCCTTTTTTATTTGCCGTATTCAGGCATCTAAAGAAATGAATGATTACATGAACTTATTAGAATAGATGCGTCCACCACTGGAATATATTCGTTTGTGGGAGATACAACTTATAACCTTTCTCCAATCGTATTGGTTTTGCGTTTGTGGTTTCATATTTTCCAGTGTTGGGGATAATACATTATGATCATGCATTTATAAAAAAAATAAGGGGGGATATTCATATGAAAGAATTATTTCGATTATTGAAACAAGGTAATAAATCGGCGTTCATTGCTGCCTGTGTGAATAGTATCATCGCAGTGCTAAAGGGGATTGCCTATTTCATGACAGGAAATGTCGCTATGTTTGCTGAAACTTTACATACTTTGGGCGATGCTGCTAATCAGTTTTTCGTCTTCATTGGTTCTGCACTAAGTAAAAAGTCACCAACTGATCGATTCCCTGATGGTTTTGGACGTTTGGTTAACCTTGTATTACTAGGGGCAGTATTGGTTGTCGGGATCATGTCTTATGAAACGATTAAAGAAGGGTTCCATCACATTTTACACCCTTCAGAATCAACTGGTATCCTTATTAACTTGTCAGTCCTTTCGTTAGCGGTTGTGTTGGAATCATATGTATTATTTAAAGCGATGAAAGAAGTGGTCCATGAGACTGGAATCGAAGCTAAAGGGGCAGCCGTCATATTCAAGAGCTTTTCTGGTTTAAAAAGGGCAAAACCAGCGACGAAATTAGTATTTATGGAAGATATGGTAGCGACAGGTGGCGGCGTCCTTGCGATAATTGCCATATTATTAGCAAACTTCACGCCTTTTATCCAAGCGGAAGGAGTTGCTTCCGTCATGATCGGTCTTGGTATGTTCTATGTGGTTGGAAGGGTTTTTCTTGACAATGCTGCTGGTGCTCTTGGGGAAGCCGATATTGAAATGCGGCAAAAAATTGGTGCGATGGTCATGGATGATCTAGACGTAAGGGATATACAGAAACTGGCCGTAATAAAAGAAGGGGAAGATTTTCATGTTGAACTTGAAGTTGAACTTGATCCCCATATTTCAATCGCACAGGCGGACGACATTAAAGATCGGCTGTTTAATCAAATATTAAAGGAAAGAGGGGTAACGGACGTCATTATAGAATTTGATGAAAATGATGGTATCCCAAAATGGGAAGGTCAGATAAAAAAAGAATTGAATGAAATCAAAAAAGACAGCGAGTAGAAATAATGGCAGAATACAAAATGTCATGATTAGGATAATTGTGTGATTATAAATCAAGACACTAATGATAATGCTGTTCAATTCATCACGTACTTTCCTTGGGTATGCATTATAAGCTATCATGGACTTAGTTACATAATGAAGGATTATGGAAGGGTGAATAAGAATGGAGAAACAAAATATTAAGCTAGTTGCACTTGATATGGATGGCACGCTTCTCAATAAGGCTGGAGAGATATCTGAAGAAAACCGGAGAGCGATAAAAGAAGCCGAAAATGAAGGGGTTTTTGTGGTATTGAGCACAGGAAGATCCTATGCGACGTGCAGTGATTTTGCAAAGTCAATGGAACTCCAATCATACCTCATTACAGTAAACGGAAGCGAAATTTACGATAACCAAGGAAAACTGGTGGAAAGGAATATCGTCGATAGTGAATCCATACAATGGATGTGGGAATTAAGCCAAAAACATGGTACACATTTTTGGGCCATTAGCTGCGATAATATTTACAGGGCCGAAATGCCTGAAAAAATCCATGATTCGCAATGGCTTAAATTCGGTTTTGATACAAATGATGAAAGCATCCGCCAAATCATCATGGATGAACTGGTATCAAAAGGAACCTTTGAAATAAGCAATTCAAGCCCAACGAATATTGAAGTGAATGCCATGGGAGTCAATAAAGCGAAAGCGATAAAGCTCGTATGTTCACTGCTCGACATTAGCATGGAAAATGTAATGGCAGTGGGTGACAGCCTTAATGACCTTGCGATGATTTCTGAAGCGAAAATGGGCGTGGCAATGGGAAATGCCCAAGAAATTGTGAAAGAAAAAGCAGATTGGATTACAGCGACAAACGAAGAAGATGGTGTAGCTAAGGCCATTCGGAAATGGGTGCTTTCAAATTGAATCGAAACTGTATATGGGGCGTATTCCATATACAGTTTTTTTATTAAAATGGTGCTGCATGACAATTAAATTTTAGCTGCTGAATTAATTTCTTGAAAATTGTGTCTTTTAGAAGTATGATAATCTTGTAGTGTTATATTTTGGTAATATATTAATAATGGGAGGTTTAAGGATGACAAGTAGTTTGCCTGAACAGTGGTGGAATCAATTAACTTTACCAGTTATCTCAGCACCTATGTTTTTAATATCTGGTCCTGAGTTAGTGAAAGAATGCTGTTTGAATGGGGTGATCGGCTCTTTTCCAGCACCGAATGCGCGGCCGATAGAGGTACTGGATCAATGGATGGGTGACATAAACGATACATTGATTGCAGCAAAGGATAAAGAACCAGGCTCAAAGATCGCTCCATGGGCAATGAATATGGTTGTTCACCGTACATATAGCCGGCTTGAAGAAGAGTTGGAATTGGTCATAAAGCATCAGCCTCCCATCGTCATTACATCATTAGGTTCACCAAAACATGTGGTGGATGTCGTACATAGCTATGGCGGGTTGGTCTTTTCGGATGTCAGCTCTGTGGATTTTGCAAAGAAAGCTGCGGAGTCTGGTGTGGACGGATTGATCTTGGTTGCTGCGGGAGCAGGCGGTCATGCTGGTGAGATAAATAGCTTTGCTTTCGTGGACAGCGTAAGGACATTCTGGGACGGAATCATTTTGCTCGCCGGATCGATCAGTACTGGTCACAGTATCTTGGCAGCTCAGGCGGCAGGAGCGGATCTTGCATATATGGGTACACGTTTTATCGTGGCGAAAGAGAGCAGGGCAAATGATGAATATCGTGAAATGCTTGTCGATTCTGACCATGATGACATCATCTTGACTGATGCATTTTCAGGCGTTAATTGTAATATGCTTAAACCGAGCATCAGGAAGGAAGGATTGGACCCAGAACAATTAGCCAAAAAAGAAAAAGTCGATTTTGACAGCATGTCCAAATCGTCTGAATCTAAAGCATGGCGTGATATTTGGTCAGCGGGTCATGGTGTGGGGGCGATTAAAAAAGTAGATACCGCTGCAGGCATCATAAAACAATTAGAAAAAGAATATCAGGAGTCCTTGAAGAAATTGACCGGGCAGGCGGAAAAATTAAAAGGATTTATATCGAAATGATATGAAAGCGCTTTATTTAATTATTCTAATATAGCCAATATAAAGGGTACCCATTATGGGTACCCTTTTTTTCCATGTAATATCAGAGCTAATTCATAATAAAGTATTTTCAGCTTAAAAGGCAATCTAAATGGATTTAAAGATAAAAGCAGTAAAGGTAGGATGTATCGCTGTGAAAAAATATTGATAAAAAGATGGATAAATGTTATATTATTTTCGTGATAATGACCAAATGGACAATCTAGTCATATATTATTGATTGTTTAAAAAGTAATATATATTTAGTTGAAAATGAAGAATGTTAAATTAACATTGCAGAAGCATATGACTTAATTTTGTATTCTTTCATGCGTTTTCACAGAGATAGATTAAATAAACGGCATATTCGTCGTATGGGAGGGCTTGGTAGGCGTGTTAAAATCTTTAAAGGGTGAATTTTTAGCCATAATAAAACATCCTATGATACTCATTTCCATAATAGGGATCATACTGATTCCTTTATTATATAGCGGCACATTCCTTTGGGCATTTTGGGATCCATATGGTAAGGTGGACCAATTGCCAGTAGCCATTGTCAATTTGGATGAGGGTGCGGAGTTCAATGAAACGGAACTTACAATAGGAAAAGATTTAGTCAAGGAGTTAAAGGAAAAGAAGGATTTCGATTGGCATTTCGTCAGTCAAAAAGAAGCCAATGAAGGCCTGGAAAATCAAGATTATTACATGAAAATAGAAATTCCGAAAAACTTTTCGAAGAATGCAACGACCTTGCAGGAGGACAATCCGAAAAAACTTGATTTAATTTATACGTCCAATGAAGGGTTTAATTATATATCCACTAAAATAGGTGATGCAGCTTCGGAGAGAATCAAAGGGGAGGTTTCGTCAGCGGTTACGAAAACCTATGCGGAGTCAATGTTCGATAATTTGAACGAAGTGGCTGACGGACTCAAAAGTGCCAGTGATGGAGCTGGAGAATTGAAAGACGGAACAGATACAGTGAAAAACGGCTCCAGTGAACTTGGTGAAGGGATTATCTCAGCAAAAGAAGGTTCCAAAAAAGTGGATGAAGGAATTGACTCCCTTCATTCAGGTTCTGTCGAAATCCATGAAAACCTGGAAAAATTAGCTGAAAAATCATTGACCTTTTCGAATGGGGTCGGTTCGGCAGCTGCAGGATCAAAGGAACTTAATCAAGGGTTACAACAGTTCAGTTCTGGTGTTGGGCAAATGAAAGATGGTCAATCCGAGCTTTTGCAAGGGGCCAAGAAATCTGAAGCGGGAACTGGTGAATTGGCCTCTGGATTGCAACAGTCATTAGAGGGCTTCAATCAAATAGATGAAAAGCTGCCCGCTTTAACTGAGGGAGCAAATGGTGTAGCGGCTGGAGCCGCCCAGCTTTCAGGTTCATTGTCTGAATGGAGCGCAGCATCGAACGAAGCAAAAGCGGGGGCATCTGAAGTTTCGGCAGGTTTGGATGAGGTTATTTCCGGATTGGAACAACAATCTGAAGCTACGGATGATCCTGCAGAGAAAGCGCGTTTGGAGGAAGTGATTTCTTCTCTAACACGCATCAGTGAAGGTAGTAAAGGAGTATCTGAAGGAGTGGGAAAACTATCGGCCAGTGCAACCGAAATTGCTAAAGGCTCAAATAGCCTTAGTGATGGAGCCAATCAGTTAAGTGAAGGCACTAGTGCGTTAAGCGGCGGTTTCACGCAATTGAAGCAAACTCAGGATAAACTTGCCAATGGGGCGAATGAACTGAAAAATGGCCAAGGTCAATTGGTGTCTGGTTTGACAACATTTGGCGAAAGTATAGATTCAGCGCAGAGTGGACTTGGACAATTAACTGATGGCATCAATAACTTGGTAAGTGGGCTTGATCAGCTTGAAGATGGCTCCAAGCAATTATCAAGTGGAACCTCACAGCTTTCCGAAGGTTCGGAAGGCCTGGTTACAGGAACGGATAGATTGAAGGAGGGTTCAAACAGCCTAACTAGCGGAATGGGAGAACTGGCGAATGGAGCCATTAAGTTACAAGATGGTATCGCCAAACTTTCAGATGGATCTGCAGAATTACATGACGAATTGAATGACGGGGCAAATGAGGCAGGCAAGATCAAATCCAATGAAGAAGTTTATGACATGTTTGCAAGCCCAGTTAAAGTAGATAAATTACCAATTAATAATGTACCGAACTATGGCACCAGTTTTGCACCGTATTTAATTTCATTAAGTTTATTTATCGGGGCTATCGTTCTGACGATCATTTTCCCGCTAAGAGATCCTGCTGTTATACCTGCGAGTGGATTTAGCTGGTTTATTAGTAAATACAGTGTCATGGCACTCATCGGAATCTGTCAAGCCATATTGGTGGACTCGATTTTAATTTTAGGTCTTGGAATCAATGTTACGAGCCTGCCGTTGTTTTTTGCAGTAAGCATTCTTGCTAGCTGCACATTCATGGCAATCATCCAGTTCCTGGGTTCAGCCTTTGACAATCCAGGCCGGTTCATAGCATTATTGATTTTGATTCTCCAACTGACCAGCAGTGGCGGAACATTCCCCAATGAATTAGTACCTGGCTTCTTGCAAGGATTCACACCGTTCCTGCCGATGACTTATTCCATTAATGCTTTTCGTGCTGTCATCTCAACAGGAGATTATAGCTTCATGTGGCACAATCTTGCCATATTGGCGATATTCCTCGTTACGGCATTAATCTTATCACTTCTTTACTTTATTTATCGGTATAAGAAAATGAACGGCACATTGAATGAAAATCGGGAAGAAGCAACTGTACAATGATCAAAAAAACAGCGATCCGTCTAGGTCGCTGTTTCAGACTGTAGACAAACTCGATGGAAATCGGGTTTGTCTTTTTTTATGGGTGTTACAATTTAGACGTTGATTTCCGCGGGCGGTCCGGGAGCCTCCTCGGCGCGCCTTTGCGCCTGCGGGGTCTCCCCTAGACGCGCTTTTCCCGCAGGAGTCTCGCACCCTCCGCTCCAATCAACTTTGTTTTAACTTTTAGATAGTACCCTTTTGCCTAAAGTCTATATTGTTTTAAAATATAATTATAAAAATTGAGGTGATGAGGATGCTTTCTAAACATATTTCAAATGGGGTTCTGAATTTTTTAATTCCGAACCCCTTTGTCTACAAACTGAAACAGCTACCCGTCATGATTCGCTGTTTTTTATTAATAACCTGAATATATGTGCCAAGCGCTTCCTGCTCACAAAGAAAGGGAAAGATGTCAAAAAACGATTATAGTGACAAAACTATGGCGCAACCTGTACAAGAGTGTAAAAGTATTTAAACAGCTGTTATACCCTTGTCTTTTGAGCGGCAGGTGCATATTTCTTCATTGGATTTTTTGCAATGACATCCTTCAAATAAGGATGGCCAGAAGGACCTGGTTTTCTCATAAGCTCCATTAGGTAAGATATATCGTCCATGGCCCTATGTGTTTGAAAATTGGTGATATTATGTGCCTGCAGTAATGTTAAGAGTTTACTATTCTCAAATCCATATTGCTTCCAAGGTACATTACGCATCGTACAGTACCACTTTTGATCATTGATTTCCGGATACATTTGGTAGAGAAAACTTCTATCGAAAGAAGCATTGTGTGCGAAAATCGAATCGGTACGGTCAATGAAGGTTTTAATTTTTTCATCATGAAAACTCTTTCCTTCTACGGAGCTGTATGGAATTCCATGAATTCTGTATGCTTGATCATAATTCCTTCTTGCTCCATAAGAGAGAGGCTCCCTTAAAAATGATTCTTGATCAATAAGATTAATGATTTCCCCTGTTTCACTACTGTATGTAAAGAGTATAAGGGCAAGCTCGATAATTTCATCTGAAGAGGGACGTAAACCAGTAGTTTCTACATCCAGTACTACACCTAATCTATTAGTCAATTTTTTTTCCTCCAGTTGGGTTACATTCTTCTATTATAGCTGACATAGAATGGCTATTGAAAGCATTATGATCGTTTTAAAGGATTTGAAATATTGAAGGTAAGGGTGAACTAACGATACTAAAAAAGATAGAGATTTTTAAGCAATTGGTATTATCCCCTTCAGGTAGACAGAGAAAAAAGAGAACATGATAAAATGTTCTTAACTGTCAATCTGGAGGGGATTTTTTGTATGGCAAAGAAGGGGCAAACGTTTCAAGCGTATACAGAAGAATTAAAGAGAGAAGTGGTTCGTCTGAAAGTGGAGGAAGGTTGGTCATATCGCCAGATTCGTGAGCGTTTTGGTATTAAAAGTGATGCACAGATAGCCAGTTGGGTGAAGAAAGTGCAGAATAACGAATCTTTTGAAGATCAACGTGGTGTATGGAACCGTAAGAATTTTTCTAGTGTCGAAGAGGAAAATACCTATCTAAAAGCGCAGGTGGATTATTTAAAAAAGCGCAATCCAAATCTACATGGGAAGGAATGGTCCTGAAAGCCGAAAGGTTTCAAATAATCGATGGTTTGAGGAAAACGTACCCACTTTCGTGGCTATTAAAAATCGCTGAAGTTTCAAAGGCTGGATACTACAAATGGCGGAAGACACATTCTGCTCGTTCTTTGCGACTTGAGAAAAATTTATGGATAAAGGAACATATTTTAGCCATCCATAAGCTACACCCCTACTACGGATATAAACGGATGACTGGAGCTTTGTCCAGAGAAGGAATCGTTGTAAACCACAAGCGTGTTCGTCGATTAATGAGAGAGTTGGGGGTCCAATCAGTCATTCGGAAGAAACGCCCTTTCTACGGTCGAAGAGGGTCAGTTGTATTTCATAATGTCTTAAATCGTGAATTCTACGCAGAGATGAGGTTTCATAAGTTAGTAACAGATATAACCTATGTACGGATTGGAGACACGTTTGCCTACCTTTCCGCCGTTTTAGATTTGTATAATAATGAAATTGTTGCATGGGAAGTTTCTACACGAAATGATCTTGAATTGGTTCATAATACGCTAAACCAGCTAAGGGACAAGCCGTTTAGCAAGGGGGCTCTCCTGCACTCAGATCAAGGATTCCAATATACGACGAAATCATATGAAAATCAGGTGAAGGAACTCGGCATTCGAGGAAGCCACTCTCGTCGTGGCAATTGTCACGACAACGCGTGTATAGAAAGCTTCTTCTCACATTTAAAAACAGAAAAGTTATATTTAAAATGTCCAAAAACAGCAGAGCAAGCTTATCTAGCTATTCAAGAGTATATAGAGTTTTACAATACGACTCGCTTTCAAGAGAAATTCAACGGCCTTTCCCCAATTGAATATCGAGAAAAGGCCGCAGCTTAAAAAGTACTCTTTTTTTATTGTCTACTTGACAGGGTTATGTGCAAATCTCTATCTTTTTTATCCATGTTCATATGCAGTGCAAAATGTTTTCCGTTTCATGTTCGGCAATTTGTACGAATTCTTCGTTTTTTTGAAGACTGAAAATGTTTTTGGATTGCTTTATATAGTGCAGTCCTTCTTCAGGTTGTTGCAGATGAACCAGATTCTTACCAGTTAAAAGATGGAGTTCCGCATATAAATATAATGATTCTATCGAATTACAAATGTTGATCCCTTTAAGAGTATAATTTAATGATGCTTGATAATAATGAAGTTCAGTCAATGTTTGTGCTAATCCATGAATGATCTTCACGATAATGGTACCTTCTTGGTTCACATGGGGAATATTCTCGATAAATTCCAGTGCATCATTGAAGATGGTGATGGCCTCTTCATAATTCTTCGTTTTAAAATGGATGATCCCGATACTATTTAAAACTTCTATCTCCTGTTGATGAAGAATGACCCGTTTACCCATGGTAATCTGCATGGCTTCATTCAATAATTCAATAGCCTTTTGTTTGTCATTGTACAAATAAAAAAAGAGATACCTTCATGCCATTTTAAGAATTGATAAAATGATATCGATTTTTCCGGTGCAGTTGCCATTTCTTTTTGAATGATTTCATAAATTGCTTCATAATTACGTGTGCGTTTGTATTTGTTAATCAAAAGTTTAATGGTTTCTATGTAATTATAAATCGGTTCATTTTTGGTAGTGAAGAAATACGGCAGGTCAACTTTAAGTTTATCCGCAAAAAGTGCCAATTCATCAATGGTTGGAGAAGTGATGCTTCTTTCATAATCTGACAGGCCATTAGGTTCACATATATCCTTAGCCAGTTCTTCTCGTGTAAGATTTTGTTTAATTCGTAATTCGTTGATGACAGAGCCAACCTCTATTTTCATTACAATTGTCCCTTTGTACCTATGTCTAAAATTCTATTTTAACATAATTTATTTTTTATCAGTAAGATAATCGAAAGATAGTATGATATGATACGATCAAACTGAAATTAAGCCTTTTTGATATAAAGTGAGAAAGGAATATAATCAGCGATAATGGCAATCATTTGACTTGGAATATAATATAAGAATAAATAAAAAGAGGCGGCAATCGCCGCCTCTCAGACTGTAGACAAATTCGATGAAAATCGAGCTAGTTTACAGTTTTTAATTTGAAAAAAGTTGCAGTTGATTTCAGAAATCCACTCCCTTTCCGCCGACTGTCTGCCAAGCCTGCTCGACGCAAGCGTCTGGGGGGTCTCGGCTAGCCAGTTATTCGGCAGGAGTGTCGCAAATTTCTTCTATCTAATGAGGTTTCATTCCAAATAGGTAAAAATTCATGAAGGATAACCAAGTTTCCTTACATTATCATGGTCCGGGGGAGAGTTGTGTCGACAAACTCAGAGACGGCAATCTGCCGCCTCTGAAGCTTTTAATTTCCAATGAATTGTTGGGTCCAATAGTGGGCGTATTTCCCTCCAGTTACATGCCCGATTCCAATGTGCGTATAGTTCTTGTTAAGAATATTCGCCTTATGTCCGGGGCTGTTCATCCATGATTTCATGACAGCATCCGCACTAGGTTGACCTGCTGCGATATTTTCCCCTGCGTACTCGTAACTGATCCCAAAGGATTTCATCATATCGAAAGGCGATCCATAACTGGGGCTTGTATGATTGAAATAATTATTATCACGCATATCCTCAGATTTTAGAATGGCTACGTTGGAAATGGCTGTATCCATTTTAAGTGAAGGGAGGCCCGATTTTGCCCGTTCTTCATTAACTAAACTAAGGACCTGCTGTTCAACTGATTGACTTTCTTTGCGATTAACCGCGGTAATGGATGATTCGGGAAGATTTATGATTTGTCCGATTCGAATTTGATTTGCATCGTTTATAGCAGAGTTCGATTTAAGTAATTCGTCAATGCTGACATCATATTCAGAAGCGATTTTCGTTAAGGTATCTCCTTCTGCCACCTCGTATGTATTCGCTCCCAAAGCAACTTTTGGAGATAGAAGTGATAGTGACAGTGCTGATAAAAGGATGATTTTCTTCATTTTAATTCCTCCTAGTAGAATATCTGGATTGGTAATATAGTATCCTATAAAAATAGTTTTGTGTAAAATTAGCTCATTCTCATTCTTTATAGGACTAGGAAAAAGGATAGTATAAGAATATACATAATAAGGGTCCATATAACTTGGCAGATTATATGGTAAATGAAAATCATAGGTCTATTTGATAAATTGGAATGCTGAATTTCTGGAAAAAAAGAATCATTTTACGTTTGCAGGCCATGTTTTTCAGGGAAATAACAAGTACATCAAAACGATATAGTTATATGGAACTAAAAAGGTTGAAACTAATTATTTATCTCAAGGGTGGAGCTTGTATGGATTTAAAGGCAGGGAAAGTTTTTTGCAAAGATACATTTGAAGCGAGAAAATATCCCATGTTGGAGGAAGACCTTCCATGTGATGTTTGTATAGAAGGAAGAGTTTCATGCACACTGTGCCTATTTTTTGACAGAGACTGGTCTAATTTTTTTCCTGATCGATAAAAGGGATGGAAGTGAAGGAAGTACGGTTGCGAACACTGGACTTTTACAGTTTTCAAATGAGTAGAAAAAGCTTGTACTATGCATCCAATCCCATGGATGTTTCTAAGCTTAAAGAAGAATATAGGAATCTTAAAACCTGCAATTTCCCTGTTGAATATTATACTGAAAAAGAGATTAACCGGAAATTTTCGTTTTCGGAAGCAGGAGCGCTGGTTACAGATAATGATGCTGAAATCAATCCTTATAAACATGTACATTTATTGATTGAAAAGGCAGTTTCGAAAGGCGTACGTGTCTATGCAAAAACAAAAATCAATGGAAAGATACTAAAAGAGAATCAAACCCAGTTATTTATCGAAAAGGGTCATACCGTACATGCACAGACGGTCATCTTCGCAACTGGTTATGAAGCCCAAAAAGAAGTGAAGGATAAAAATGCAGTGGTTCTCAGTTCATATGCCATAGCAACAAATCAAATAGCCGATCAAGCTCAATGGCATGATAATATGATGATTTGGGAAACGGCACGGCCTTATTTATATGCAAGAAAAACTCCTGGCAATCGAATTATCATTGGTGGCCTTGATGAATCAATGATTTTGAACAATAGAGATAAATTAATAAAGCAGCTTGTCAATCTGTTTCCAGAATTAGAGAATCGGATCTGGGCTGATTATTATTGGGGAGCTTTGTGAGATCCATGATGGTTTACCGACAATAGGAATGTATCCTGACCATCCTAATTCTACTTCTTATTGGGTTATGGCGGGAATGTGAAGGTTTACAGTGTCAACCGTTCCCAAAATAATCAGGGATTAAGGCATTTTTCAAAAAGTATTGTCCATTAAGACAGGTATCTCTTCATCTTGAATAGAATTAAGTAGACAGCTGAATATACGGGAGGGATTCTTCGATGTGGTTTAAGGAATTGGAAACAGAAAGACTGCATTTAATCGAAATAGGTCACCATCATGCCGAGAGTCTGTTTGAAATCCTCTCTAAAGATGAAGTGACCAAATATGATGGGATAGAAAGTTTAACTCTAGTAGAAGATGCCTGCCGCTTAATCGACTCGTTTAAAAGTGCTTATATAAACAAACGAGGGATGCGGTGGGGAGTCATTCTAAAGGATTCAGGCAAGTTCATCGGTACTGTTGGCCTGCATCAATTGAGCCTAGCCAACAAACGCACCGAAATAGGATATGAAATCCATCCTGAATATTGGAGGAAACACTTTACGTCTGAAGCTGTCAACGTAGTTTTGCGCTATTGCTTTGAGGAATTGAGACTAAACAGAATCGCCGCTTTAACTTTCAAGGATAATATTGCATCCAGAAACCTTCTGAAGAAATTTGGATTCAAAGAGGAAGGCAGCCTCAGAAGTTATCTATTTCTTCGTGACCAGTACCATGATGCCCTGGTATTTTCCTTGTTGAGTACGGAGTATTGCCAGTTAAGGCAACAAAGTGTTCAGGAATCATATAGATTTTAGTTTGGTATAGAAGATTGCAGCTGGCCCAAAGTGCCAGTTTTTTTATTTGCAGATGATTTTATATCAGTAAAGGACAATATACATATTTTTCATGTTAAAATGGTATGCGAATTCATTAATCAGTCCGGATGGACATAAAAAGGAGCAAAATCACTGTGAAGATATTATTTCCGTTGCTCGCGGTCCTGGGCGGAATCACCATTGCCATACAAGGACAAATCAATGGTGGATTAGGAAAAAAGGTGGGGGTAATTGAAGCTTCCTTCATTTCGTTTGGAATCGGGACTCTCGCTTTATTATTTATTGTTTTGTTTGCGGGAAATGGAAATATTTCTTCCATCGCGTCTGTACCCAAATGGCAATTAACAGGCGGGCTGTTAGGGGCTATTTATGTCATTGTGATCGTATTGGTCGTGCCTCGGATTGGAGTGGCACCGGCATTGGTCGGGGTTATAGCAGGCCAGATAATTATTGGGGCAGTCATTGACCATTTCGGTTTATTCGGAGGCGTTCGCATCCCATTGGATGCGAAAAAGGTGGCAGGAATTTGTTTACTTTTCGTGTCATTATATTTGTTTAATCATAAATGAAGAAGGGGCACTTTTCAATGAAATGACGGGTACATATAGGGGAATATTTCTATTCCCCTATAGTTAATGTCTATTATTTGGAGATTGATTAAAGAGAACTAAATATTTTAATCAAGTAATGCATTATTCTGCTAAAATATATTATTTGAGAGGGGATGGTTTGCTAGGAAAGTTGTCTTAGTAATCAACCTGATGTGAATTATTAGAATATTGAGAAATAAATAGACAAGAGAACCTATATGAATACTGATTTAGAAGGGTTTGTAAAAACACCTGGAAGTCGGAAGTCCTTTTAGGTGATCATTTCTATTTACCTAGTATCTAGATCGAATTGATTAGCAATTAATTACTATATTGTGAAAAAGTACTCACCGGTTTATTGATTTTTTGGTTTATTCGTAATATACTTAAAATTCAACATCTTTAATTCGAGGTATAGTATCCTTGGCGAGGTGAAAAAAAGGTGATTTTATACCTAGTAAACTGCATTAATTGCTTTTTTAGGTAGAAATTAAGATTTATGCAAACGGTTCGCTAATTGTTTTTGGTGAATTCCTGCAATGAATGCTTCTGCTTTTCCTCGCAATCATTATATGTACTATACGGAAGATTAATAGGTGTTAGAAGGATAATCTCTTAAATGGGAATATTCTAAGAAAGATTAAAGATGAGGGGGAATATTTTTTGAAAAAGTCTAAATTTTCAGTGCTTGCTCTTCTTATGGCCATCATGCTTATGCTTGCGGCATGCAACGGCGGTTCGAAGGAAACTTCGAATGAAAAAGAAGGGGGCTCGGGTGACTCATCCGGATCAAAAGTATTAAACGTAAACAATTCGAGTGAACCTGGTTCGCTTCACCCTGCAAATGCTCAAGGTACTCATGAATCATGGATCCTTGAACATACGTTTGAGGGACTGACAAAGAAAACAGAAGAGGGCAAAATCGTACCTGGTTCTGCTGAATCATGGGAAATCAGTGAAGATGGATTAACTTGGACATTCAAATTGAAAGATGGTTTGAAATGGTCAAATGGAGATCCGCTTACAGCCAATGACTTCGAATATGCTTGGAAATATGCTTTGAAACCGGAAACAGCTGCTGATTATGCTTACCAACTTTATTATCTTAAAGGCGGGGAAGCATACAACAGTAAGAAAGGGAAGGAAGAGGACGTAGGCGTTAAAGCGACAGACGATCATACATTAGTCGTTACTTTGGAACAGCCTACACCATATTTCCTTGACTTGACTTCTTTCTATACTTTCTATCCAATCGATAAAAAGGTACAGGAAGAAAATCCAAAATGGGCTCTGGATGCAAAAACACACGTTTCAAACGGTCCGTTCAAATTAACGGAGTGGAAACATAAAGAAAGCCTGAAAATCGAAAAGAATGAAAATTACTACGATAAAGATAAAATCAAATTGGATGCGGTTAACTTTGCTCTAATTGAAGATGAAAATACAGCATGGCAAATGTATCAGAGTGGCGAATTGGACCTCGCTTATCCACTGCCAGTGGATATTCAAGGTCAAATGGTCAATTCTGATGATAAAGAATTCAAAATGGGCAAAGAACTTGCCGTTTACTATTACAACTTTAATACAGAAGTGAAACCTTTCAATAATGCTAAAGTAAGGAAAGCGCTTTCAATGGCTATCGAGCGTCAAAAAATCACCGAAAATGTTGCTCAAGGCGGACAAAAGCCTGCTTTCGGCGTAGTCCCTCCGGGTATTCCTGATGCATCTGGAGATTTCCAGGAAAATACAGGTAACCTATTTAAGGAAGATGTTAAAGAAGCTAAGAAATTGTTAAAAGAAGGACTTGCTGAAGAAGGCATGAAAGAATTACCTGAGTTTTCAATTTTGTATAACACTTTAGATTCACACAAGAAAATTGCTGAAGCGGTTCAAGGAATGTGGCGTGATAACCTGGGTGTTGAAGTGACACTTGAAAATGCGGAATTCCAAGTTAAGCTTGACCGTGAAAAAGCTGGTGACTTTGAAATTTCCCGTGCAGGATGGGTTGGTGACTATGTTGACCCGATGACATTCATGCTTTGGGAAACGGACGGCGCCTATAATGATGCAGGTTGGTCAAACAAAGAATATGATAATTTATTAAAAGAAGCAAAATCTACAATGGATCCAAAAGAACGCATGGATGCTTTGCATAAAGCAGAGAAAGTCATGATTGACGAAATGCCGATCCTTCCGGTTTACTTCTATACTAAACCATATATGGTTAAATCGAATGTTACTGGAGTTTATGCTCCAATTAACGCTTATCCGAACTTTATTTACGCGGATAAAAAATAATAGAAGGATAATAGTGAAATGGGAGGTATGTCCGATTAAGGACATACCCCATTTTTCAATTGCGAATTTGAATATTTCATGCATTCATTTCCGTTTTCAACTTCTTAGAAAATCGATGATTGGGGTGATTACCATGTTGAGATATACATTAAACCGTTTTAAATGGGCGATTATTACTTTATGGGCTGTTATTACATTAACGTTCATCATAATGCATACGATTCCGGGAAATCCATTTGCAAAAGAAGGAGCCATGCCTCCTGCTGTATATGAAAACCTTCAAGTCCACTATGGATTGGACAAGCCGTTGTTGACCCAATATGGGAATTATTTATTGGAAGTCGTTCAATTTGATTTTGGTCCTTCATTGAAATCTTCATCCATTTCCGTGAATGATTACATTTTGAAGGGGTTTCCGGTGTCATTGCACTTAGGGGCACAAGCTTTGGTGATTGCCATCTTCTTTGGCCTCATTTTGGGTGTCGTGGCATCACTGAAAAGAAATAAATGGCCCGACTATTTATCAATGATCATTGCCATCGTAGGGATTTCCGTTCCTAACTTTATCCTGGCGACTATTTTAATTAATTATTTTGCAATTAAATGGAATATATTCCCTGTTGCTACATGGGCGACATGGCAGCATACCATTTTACCATCCATTGCCCTTTCCATGATGCCGCTTGCTTTCATCGCGAGACTGATGCGGACAAGCATGCTTGAAGTAATGGGGCAGGATTACATTTTGACAGCAAAAGCCAAAGGATTGAAACGGAGCGGTGTCATAATCAAACATGCGATTCGGAATGCGTTATTGCCGATTATCACGGTTCTGGGCATCCTTACGGCTAATATCGTGACAGGAAGCTTCATCATTGAACGTATTTTTGGTATTCCTGGCATGGGAGATATGTTCGTAAAGGGAATATCCAACAGGGACTACCCGGTGATTCTTGGTTCCACAATTGTGTATAGTGCAGTGCTTATTTTATTGATATTCATCGTTGATATAGCCTATACGTTGATTGATCCTAGAATTAAAGTGACGGGGGAGAAGAAATAATGGCAGATAAAGTGCATTTAACCGAAGATATGTTCCAACCCGCCGAAGGCAACTTTAAGGAAGCTGAAAAAATAGCAAGACCTACAGTTTCATATTGGTCTGACGTCTGGCGTCGATTTAAAGAAAATAAGCTGGCGATGACGGGGTTTATTCTTATAATCCTCTTGGTCTTGATGGCGATTTTTGGTCCGTACATTAACGGATATACTTATTATGGACAAGATTTCGAGAAAAAGAATCTTAGCCCAAATAGCGAGCATTGGTTTGGAACAGATTCATCAGGAAGGGATCTATTTACGCGAGCTTGGTACGGTGCAAGGATATCCTTGTTCATTGGATTGATGGCAGCGCTGATCGACTTTTTAATTGGTGTCCTTTATGGCGGGATTTCTGCCATTCGCGGTGGACGCACGGATAATATCATGATGCGTTTCGCTGAGGTGATCTATGCGATTCCATACCTATTGATGGTTATCTTAATGATGGTCGTATTAAAACCTGGTATTCTGCCGATCATCATTGCGATGTCGATTACGGGGTGGATTCCGATGGCGCGACTGGTACGGGGCCAGGTTTTACAACTGAAAGAGAATGAATATATCCATGCTGCAACAATCTCTGGAGCCAATACGAGCTGGACTTTAAGAAAACACATGATTCCAAATACAATGGGACCGATCCTTGTCAATTTAACGTTGACTGTACCTACTGCCATTTTTGCCGAAGCTACACTTAGCTTCTTGGGACTGGGAGTTCCGGCACCTCAGGCAAGCTGGGGAACATTGACAAGTGATGCACTGGGAAGCATTCTGGTAGGGAATTTCTATCAACTGTTAATCCCGGCAATATTGATTTCCTTAACGATGTTCGCGTTCAATGTGGCTGGTGACGGATTGCAGGATGCCTTAGATCCAAAACTACGGAAATAAATGAGTCCTAACATAATGATTTGATATTACTAGAATAGGAGGGACGATGATGGAGAACCTATTAGAAGTCAACGATTTACAAATCACCTTCCATACTTATGCAGGTAAAGTGCAAGCGGTTCGCGGTGTGAACTTTGGCGTGAAAAAGGGGGAAGCCGTTGCGATTGTTGGGGAGTCCGGATGCGGCAAAAGTGTTACAGCGAAATCTATCATGAGATTATTGGAAACACCCCCGGCAGAGTATGGAAAAGGGTCGATAAACTTTGGCGGTAAAGACCTTCTTAAAATGAGTGAAAAGGAAATGCAGAGGATTCGCGGGAATGAAATCAGCATGATTTTCCAGGATCCGATGACTTCGCTCAATCCAACGACAAAAATCGGCAGCCAGATCATGGAAGGAATTTTAAAGCATAATAAAAATATGTCCCGAAATGATGCATACGAACGGGCGCTGGAAACACTGAAACTAGTAGGTATTCCACAGCCGGAAAAAAGGATGCAGCAATATCCGCATGAGTTTTCAGGTGGTATGCGCCAAAGGGCAATGATAGCGATGGCCCTTGCTTGTGAACCGAAATTACTGATTGCCGATGAACCTACAACTGCATTGGATGTAACGATACAAGCGCAAATATTGGAACTGATGAAAGATATCCAACGAAGAATGGATACTTCCATCATTTTAATCACTCATGATTTAGGTGTGGTTGCGGAAACTTGTGAACGGGTAGTCGTCATGTATGCAGGCAAGGTTGTGGAGACGGGTACGGTAGAGGCAATATTTTCAAACCCGCAGCATCCTTATACAAGAGGTTTGCTTAAAACGGTGCCGAGGCTGGATATGGAAAAAACGGCTCCGTTGGTTCCAATTATCGGATCACCACCAGATTTATTGGATCCGCCAAAAGGATGCCCATTTTACCCAAGATGTGAATCAGCAATGAAAGTGTGCAAAGACCATGATCCGGAGCTTGAAGTAGTGGAAGAAGGTCAGACAGCCGCATGCTGGCTGCACCATCCGATGGCCAAGGCAGCACAGGTACAAGCACCGACTAACGTATAAAGGAGGAGAACCAATGGTTTCACTGAAAAATAAGGCCGTAAAAGAAAAGACATACAACGAAAATTCTCCTCTTGTTGAAATAAAGAATCTGAAGAAGCATTTTCCTATCGGTTCTCAATCGCTGAAAGCGGTAGATGGTTTGGATCTCAAAATCTATCCAGGGGAAACTGTCGGTCTTGTTGGGGAAAGCGGTTGCGGTAAGTCGACTGCAGGTCGTACAATCACTCGATTATATGAACCGACAGATGGAGAAGTTCTTTTTCAGGGGAAAAATATTTTCGATTACAAACCTGGGGAAATGTCACATATCCGCCGTGAAATACAAATGATTTTCCAAGATCCTTACGCATCCTTGAACCCAAGGATGAAGGTGGAGGAATTGATTGGGGAACCACTTGCCATTCATGGGATATCAAAAGGTAAAGAGCGAAGAAAACGGGTGGAAGACCTGTTAAAGCTGGTTGGTTTAAGTCCGGAACATATCACTCGTTTTCCGCATGAATTCAGTGGTGGACAACGGCAGCGTATTGGAATTGCAAGGGCATTGGCTTTAAATCCTAAATTCATCGTTTGTGATGAACCAATCTCTGCCTTGGATGTTTCGATACAGGCCCAAGTGGTCAACTTATTAAAAGAACTGCAAAAAGAAATGGGATTGACTTATTTATTCATCGCGCATGATTTATCGATGGTCAAGTATATTTCAGATCGCATTTTAGTCATGTACCTTGGAAGAATGATGGAACTTTCGGATAGTGATTCTTTAACGAAAGATCCGCTACACCCATACACACAGGCCTTGCTATCCGCAGTGCCGATACCAGACCCGACTATTAAACGGGAAAGGATCGTCCTTAAAGGTGATGTACCAAGTCCGATCAATCCGCCGAGCGGCTGTGTATTTCGGACGCGCTGCCCTAAGGCGATGGAGATATGCTCCAGTGCTGTACCTGAATGGAAAGAACAAAAACCAGGGCATTTCGTTGCTTGTCATTTATATTGGTAAACAAAAAAACCAGTTGCATTTGCGACTGGTCTTTTTTTACACATTTATGTAAAATATTTTTAGAATAGAAACGATTATCAAATTATTTATCAGCATGTCAAAATAAAAAACTAGGAATCTGAAATTAAAACATATAAAATGTAATTATATGTAAATATAAAATTCTGTTGAATGTTTCAATTTGTGAGAGAAGGAGGGACTGTTATTGTATTCCACGATAACTAGTGAGATTGTCGATCGTGTCATGATTGTTACTCTTAATCGTCCAGAGAGAATGAATGCTTTCAATGAAAAGATGTGTGAGGAGATGATTCGCGCTTTTAATGAAGCGGATGAAAATGATGACGTAAGAGCCGTCATATTAACTGGCGCTGGGGATGCTTTTTGTGCTGGAATGGATTTGGAAAAAGGTGCAGAAACGTTTATGGATCACACTCCTTTGGTTGAATATCGCGATGCAGGAGGAATGTTGTCATTACGGATTTTTGAGATGAAGAAACCTATGATAGCAGCCATTAATGGAGCGGCAGTCGGGATTGGGATAACAATGACTTTGCCCATGGACATTAGAATTGCTTCAACAGATGCAAAGATGGGTTTTGTATTTGCAAGGCGGGGGATAACGATGGAGGCATGCAGCGGCTGGTTCTTGCCTAGACTTGTCGGAATGGGCAAAGCTTCCGAATGGATTTTTACCGGCAGGATGATTACGGCCAGTGAAGCATATGAGGGGAGGCTGGTAAACAAGATCGTCGAGCCAGAAGAATTGATGTCTGCAGCAATGGAGATTGCGACAGACATTGCGGAAAATACATCTTCCGTCTCTGTGACGCTATCCCGGCAGTTAATGTGGTCCATGCTCGGTGCGAACCATCCTGTTGAATCACACAAAATAGAATCGAAAATGATTCATTGGACCGGAAAACAAGCTGATGCACTAGAAGGAATTGAGGCTTTTCTCGAAAAAAGGAAAGCCGATTTCAAAATGAAAAGCAGCACGGATATGCCTCCGTTTTATCCGTGGGGAACGGATCGAACATATGAAGCGGATAAGAAATGAATGAATGGTAAGGTCGATATCGAGGGCTTCGGAAGTGCTTGATAATTTTTACTTTTCGGATAAATTAGGGTTTCTTTTCTTAGTGTGTTATACTAGGTTTACCATTTACTAAACTTGTTTCATGTTCCCTATTCCCTGTGAATAGGGTTTTTTTATGATTGTTTTTTTGATCAAAAAAAACAGACCCTACAAGTAGGGTCCGTTATATATTGTATTTAAAATTATGCTTTTTGAACGTTAGTAGCTTGGGGTCCACGTTGACCTTGCTCAACTTCAAAAGTAACTTCTTGACCTTCGTCTAATGATTTGAATCCTTCGCTTTGGATAGCTGAGAAATGTACGAATACATCGTCTCCGTTTTCGCGTTCGATGAAGCCAAATCCTTTTTCTGCGTTAAACCATTTTACTTTACCTTGTTCCATTGTTGTTGCCTCCTAGTGTGAATCCACACATTGTGTTACTACCCTTGCTCAATCATTAGACGAAAAGTTTTTCACTTATCAATCTTCCCGAACAAAAATAATTCTTTTTAAATATAACAGATAATGTCGGAATCTGCAAGCTAACAAGGAAAGATTATTAATGTATACAGAAAATGAACAATTCTTAATACCCTTTTTTGTAATCAAGTAAATTTGTTGAAGGTGTTTTACCATTTAGATAGTCCTTTAAATTCGGCATGAAAATATCCTGAATTAGCCTTTGGTCGTAAAATTCCGTATTTCCGGATGTGTGCGGCGTGATGATTACGTTGTTCAACTCCCATAAAGGGCTATTCTCAGGAAGTGGCTCCGTTTCAAACACATCAAGACCAGCACCTGCAATATCTTTGTCCTTAAGCGCTTGAATCAATTCGTTTTGAATGACCAGGTTTCCCCTTCCTATATTAATGAAAAATGCGGAGCGCTTCATTAACTTGAATTCGTTTTTACCGAACATATTCCTTGTTTCTGGGGTCAATGGTAATGTCACGACAATATAATCACACCTAGGAAGAAGATCAATCAATTGTTTTTGTGTGAACATCTCATCTACGAATTCTTCTGATTTACCGGAATGGCGCATCCCTAATACGGTCATGCCAAAAGCCTTGGCAATTTTTGCGGTTTCCTTTCCGATTTTCCCGACACCGATGATTCCGATGGTCTTTTCATGAATTTCCTGCTTCATATGTGCGTGATGCCAGGTCCTTGTCTGCTGTTGCTTAATATATGTATCTACTTTTCTTGTTAAGGCAAGCATTAACGCGAAAATTGTCTCTGAAATGGGATACGCATGAACGCCGTTTGCAGTTGTAATCTGAACATTCTTTTTTTCTAAATTGTCCAGGGGTAAAGCATTCACTCCTGCACTCCATGTCTGGATCCATTTAACATCGCTCTCAGCAATCGATACAGACATTTCCGCTTTCCAGCCTGCGATGACTTCTGCATCGGCAATATGATCTCTCCATTTTTCCGGGGATCTCCCGGTGATAACAGTCCACTCGGGAATCAATTCTTGGATCTTCTGTAATAAGATTTCATTCAAATTTTGGCTTATTATGAGTTTTCTTTTTGACATAATTATCCTCCTGGATATTTTTTTCTGAATTATACGTAAATTTCGATAATATTTCAATTGGGAAGGCGATTGCTTACCAATCTTGCTATAATACTAATAATCAATGGAATGGGGTGTAATCATGAACGTGAAAGAGATATATGGACAGCTGCCTGCCCTGGAATCAAAACGATTGATCATGAGGAAAGTCACCATGAATGATGCCGAAGACATGTTCGCTTATGCATCCAAAAATGAAGTTTCCCGTTACGTCACCTGGGAAGCCCATCGTTCCCTAAGTGATACAAAAGATTTTATCCGATTTATACTTCAAAATTATGAGGATAAGAAAATCGCTCCATGGGGCATAGAACACAAGGAAAGCGGTAAGTTGATTGGTACCATTGATTTTGTTTCATGGCAGGTTGACCATCATCGTGCGGAAATAGGGTATGTGCTTGCACCAGAATATTGGGGGAGTGGCTTGATGACGGAGGCAGTCCAAAAGATAATCGCCTTTGGCTTCGAAAATATGAACCTAGTTCGAATACAAGCAAGGTGCTTCGTTGAAAATTCAGGTTCAGAGCGAGTCATGCAAAAGGCTGGTATGTCTTTTGAGGGAATCATCAGAAAAGGAATGTTCGTCAAGGGGAAGCATCAAGATCTAAAGCTATATTCCATTATAAAATGATGGCCGCGTAGTCAGCTGATTAAAGGGAAAGTATGAAAAATATACATCGTTTGCGAAATCGTGAATTTCTGTTGTTGATTATGGTGGAAAGCCAGAAACAAACAATATGTGCAAATATTGAATCAAAAACTATACAAAACGTCTAATGTAAAAAGTCGTTTTGAAAAATATAATGAAACTATGAAATCGTGTTGAAATGGAGGGTTTATTTAATGACAGTTATCAATGAAGTAGAAACGTTGAAAAATTATATCGGTGGCAAATGGGTTGATTCCACAACTTCGAAACATGAACAAGTGCCAAACCCGGCAACAGGAGAAGCATTGGCAATCGTACCCCTTTCAACAAAGGAAGATGTAAACCAAGCGGTGGAGGTTGCTAAAAAGGCGTATAAAGAATGGAAAAAGGTCGCCGTTCCAAAAAGAGCTCGCTTCTTATTCCGTTACCAGCAATTACTGATTGAACACTGGGATGAGCTTGCAAAGCTGGTCACTATGGAAAACGGAAAAAGCTATACAGAAGCATATGGTGAGGTTCAGCGCGGGATTGAATGCGTGGAGTTCGCAGCAGGTGCCCCTACCTTGATGATGGGAAGTCAGCTTCCTGATATTTCCCCAGGCATTGAATCTGGCATGTATCGTTATCCAATGGGTGTCGTTGCCGGGATTACGCCGTTTAATTTCCCGATGATGGTGCCATGTTGGATGTTCCCGCTGGCAATAGCTTGTGGAAATACGTTTATCTTAAAACCTTCAGAACGGACACCGCTTTTGGCCAACCGTCTCGTGGAATTATTGACAGAAGCCGGTGTTCCGGATGGTGTTGTCAATATTGTCCATGGTGCCCACGATGTCGTGAATGGGATTTTGGAGCATGAAGACATTAAAGCGGTATCATTTGTGGGATCCCAGCCTGTCGCAGAGTATGTATACAAAACGGCAGCTGCCAATAAAAAACGTGTCCAGGCTTTATCGGGTGCGAAAAATCATTCGATCGTCATGCCTGATGCAGATTTGGATAATGCCGTAACGAACATAACGAATGCAGCTTTCGGATCTGCAGGCGAGCGCTGCATGGCTGCGTCAGTGGTTGTTGCGGTGGGAGAAGTGGGAGATACGCTCGTTGAGAAATTAAAGGCTGCAGCGGACAACATCAAGATTGGAAATGGAATGGATAAGGACGTTTTCCTGGGACCTGTAATCCGTGATACTCATAAAAAAAGAACAGAAAAATATATTGAAATCGGGGAAAAAGAAGGAGCTGTCCTCCTTCGTGATGGCAGGAATGAAGGCGATCAGGAAAAAGGCTATTACGTTGGACCGACATTATTTGATCATGTAAAAACAAACATGAAAATATGGAGTGATGAAATTTTTGCTCCTGTCTTATCCATAGTACGAGTTAATACTCTTGAAGAAGCAATTGAATTGACCAATCAATCCGAATTTGCCAATGGTGCCTGCCTCTATACGGATAGTGCAAAAGCCATCCGGGAATTTCGCGAAGAAATTGATGCAGGGATGCTTGGCATTAACCTTGGGGTACCCGCGCCAATGGCATTCTTTCCATTTTCCGGATATAAAAGTTCGTTTTATGGGGACCTTCATGCCAATGGGAAAGACGGCGTGGAATTTTATACCAGAAAGAAAATGTTAACGGCAAGATACTGATAGGAAAAAGGGGGTCGGCGCAATTTGTGGTCGGCCTTCCTTTATACATTATTTTAGGAGGAGTGTAGCTTATGCAGGTTGAAAAACAGGGTCAGGATCTTAAAGCGATGGATGGTAAATATGTGTGGCATCATATGAAAGGGGCTGAACCCACCCCTGGTGCAATGGTGATTAAAAACGGGCAAGGAGCATGGATTACGGATGTTGATGGGAATCGCTTCCTGGATGGGATGTCTGGTTTATGGTGTGTCAACGTCGGTTATGGCCGCACGGAACTGGCTGAAGCAGCTTACGAGCAGCTGAAGGAACTTCCATATGCCCCTTTAACGAATAGCCACATCCCGGCTATTAAGCTAGCGGAGAAATTAAATGAATGGCTTGGTGGGGATTATGTGATTTTCTTCTCTAACAGCGGTTCAGAAGCCAATGAGGCGGCCTTTAAAATTGCGCGGCAGTATCATCAGCAAAAGGGTGAACATGGACGCTATAAATTCATTTCTCGTTATCGCGGCTATCATGGCAATTCAATGGGAGCCCTGTCAGCTACCGGGCAGGCACAGCGAAAATATAAATACGAACCTCTCGCCCCAGGGTTTCTTCATGTATCACCGCCAGATTCTTACCGAAATCCAGAGGATGAAAGCGGTGAAAAAAGTGCAGCGGAAATTGAACGTACCATTACATGGGAGCTGAGCGAAACGGTGGCTGCGGTCATCATGGAACCAATCATCACCGGGGGCGGAATTTTGATGCCGCCCGATGGATATATGAAACGTGTCAAAGAAATTTGTGAGAAAAATGGTGTCCTTCTCATTTCGGATGAGGTCATTTGCGGGTTTGGCCGAACTGGTAAGAAATTCGGATTTATGAACTATGATGTAAAACCAGACATCATAACAATGGCTAAAGGGATCACGAGCGCTTATTTGCCATTATCCGCTACTGCCGTCAAACGTGAAATTTATGAAGCGTATATTGGCTCAGACGTTTATGACCGCTTTCGGCATGTAAATACATTTGGCGGCAATCCTGCTGCCTGTGCTGTCGCTTTGAAGAATATTGAAATATATGAAAATGAAAAACTAATTGAACGGTCCAAGGAGTTAGGGCTACGCTTTCTGCAAGAGTTTGAAGAAATCAAATCTCATCCCAATGTTGGGGATGTACGCGGGAAAGGTTTGTTGGTAGGCATTGAACTAGTGGAAGATAAACTGACAAAACAGCCGATCGAACTTTCCAAAATCAATAAAGTCATTGCTTCATGTAAAGAAAAGGGGCTGATCATAGGGAAAAATGGCGATACAGTAGCAGGTTTCAATAATATCCTGACTCTTGCTCCCCCGCTTAGTATAACTGAAGAGGATTTCGCATTCATCATAGCGACGGTAAAGCGAACGTTAGCTGAACTATGAAAATAAAATGAAAAAACTGAATATTCGACAATTTCATGCATGTGCCTGTTGATACACATAACTTACTTTTTAATGAGGCTGATACGTTAGTTTTAGCACCGTTCGGAACTTTGAACGGTGCTTTTGTCTATGATCAAGGAAGAATAAGAGGTAAAGGAATCTAGTGGAAATTAAAGGCGATATTTTGGAATCGTTTTCCTTGCTTAGTTATAGCGGATGTTCGAAAATGGAATGATAAGGAGTAGTGATAGAATATCTATATTATCCGGCAGAAGAGGTGAGGGACATGAATAATGAAGATATAACAAAAAAATTAACATTACATATCCCTGAAATTTTAGGGAGTGGGAATTTTTCAAAGTATGCTGTATTGGTACCGCTAATAGAGAAAGAAGATGGAATTCATGTTCTTTTCGAAGAGCGTTCGCACAAACTGAGGAGGCAGCCGGGGGATATATGTTTTCCGGGCGGGAAAATAGACAAGCTGGATCATGATGAACAGGCTGCTGCCCTAAGGGAAACATATGAGGAACTTAATTTGCGAAAAGAAGATATCGAAAACGTCTTTCCAATCGATTATTTGGTATCTCCATTCGGGATGATTGTCTATCCTTATGCAGGATTTGTTCGTAACCATCAACGGATAATACCTAATCCAGCTGAGGTAGAAACCATTTTTACGGTCCCGCTTTCCTTTTTCATGGAAAAACCGCCAGAAATTTATCATGTGGAATATAAAGTGGAACCGCATGCAAACTTCCCCCATGATTTAGTCGTTGGCGGGGAGAATTATAAATGGCAGCCAAAACAGATGGAAGAGTATTTTTACTTATATAATGGTCGGGTAATCTGGGGAATGACAGCGAAAATCCTTACCCATTTTATTGAAATTCTTCGTTAGACCCTTCTAAAGCACCTTTTTTTTTCGGTCTATTTCTATTAAACTTTAATTATGGTAAAAGTTAGATTTTTAATAGAAGCGGGGGGATGAGTGGATGAAGTATAGTTTTGAAGTACTTGAAAAAGAACGGGAAATGGCAATGGCTGCACTAGTCAACTTTAATGAAAACCGCGAATACTATGATGAAACCAAAGATCAGGAACTTAAGCTGGCATACTACAAAGATGGTTCCTTGGACCGGGAAGGATTGAAGGACCTACTTGTGGCAACCCATAAAAACCAGCTGAACTACTCACCGCATCGTCATGTTTACCCATGGGTGGACTTACAGGAAGATGGCCAGCTGAAAAGTTTGTATTCCGGTAAAGGGATGGATCCTGCACAAGTGATTGAGGAAGATATCCGTATACTGGAAGTGTTGTCAAGAGGTATTGAATCAACAAATTCGGAGAATATTCTCGTTAATTGTGAACATGTAGTACCTCAATCATGGTTCGATAAAAAAGAACCGATGAGGGGGGATTTGCATCATCTGTTCGCCTGTGAACCAACGTGTAATAGCAGCCGGAGTAACTATCCATACCATGATTTTGAGGATTATATCCCTGAAAGAACGGCTGCCGGTATAAAAGCGGGTTGCGGGAAAACGGACGAAAGTAAATTCGAGCCCGAATACGGAAAAGGGATCGTGGCGAGGGCAACTTTGTATTTTTTACTCAGATATGAGGGAATCATCGATAGCGGCAATATCGATCTTTCACTGCTTTTGGAATGGCATCGGCTTTTTCCCGTCAGCACTTATGAAAAACATAGAAACCTCGCTATACATGAAATGCAGGGTAATCGTAACCCATATATAGATTTTCCCGAAATGGCAGAGAATTGGAATTAAATTAGGGCATAAAAAGAGGATTGAAGCGCAGCGAAAGCTTCAATCCTCTTTTATTATGGATTATAAGAATTTTACGCAAACAGGGAAAGGAACTTGAACATCCTTTTGCAATAATGTTAATTTTCCGTCATGTTCATTCCGGGCATATAGTGTCAAGTTTCCTGATTGTTCATTAGAAGCAATCAGAAATTTTCCGCTAGGGTCCAATGAAAAATCACGCGGCCAATGTCCTTCGGTGGAAACCAGCTGCACGAATGCCAGTTTGCCTGTTTCTTGATTGGTTTCGTAAACGGCAACACTATCATGACCGCGGTTTGCGGCATATATGAATCGCCCGTCATCAGAAATATGAATGGCGCTTCCTTGGTTATTTTCCTTGAAATCTTCAGGGACGGTCCGTACCGTTTGCAATTCAGAAAAACTACCGGTTTGACTATCGAAGCTCAAAACAATGACTTCAGGTACAAGTTCTGCCATGACATACGCAAATTTACCGTTTGGGTGGAAGGTCAGATGCCGTGGTCCGCTGCCGGGAGCAACAGATAAGCTGTTTACTTCTTCCAAAACCCCATTATGTAGTTTATAGGTTATTACTTTATCTATTCCGAGGTCGACAACAGCAATGAACCTTTCATCCGGCGTGAAACCAGCGAAGTGAGTGTGTGCTTTTTCCTGACGTTCTTCATTCGGTCCATGCCCTTCATGTTGAACAGTTGATGATACAGGCAAAGGGGTCGCATCGTCATGAAGCGGATATGATTCAATCACGCCTTCTCCATAACTGGAAGTGACCAAAACCTGTTTCTTGCTGTCGACACTTATATGGCAGGAAGAGCCATTTGGTGTAAGTTGTTTGCCTAAGAAGGTAAGCTCACCTGAATCTTCATTAATCGAATAGGCTGAAACCCCACCGCTGCCCGCTTCTTTAAAAATGGCGTAGAGATTCTTTTTGTCCTGGCTGATGGCGACATAAGTCGGATCGGTCAATTCTGCTGCAAGTACCGGTGTACTGAGCTTTCCTTCTGCTGTATCTAAAGTAAATCGGTAAATACCTTCGCTGTTTCCTTTTGTGTAAGTGCCTATGTATCCAATGATGTTCTGTTGATTATGTTTTGCCATATTTATCTCCTCCAAGAAAGAATTGTGTTTATTTTTATTTTAACATAGATGATGCGCATATATCCTTTTCCCATTTTATGTTGAGTCGGAACCTTTTTCTTTTAGAATTTTTTTGGGTGATATGAAAAAAACCCGCCTAGCGGGTTAATTTAAATCGACTGGCTTTGAAGCTTCGATGGGTATATGCCTAAACTCAGAAACGGAAAATAAACCCTGATCCGTCAGTTTGATTTCAGGGATGACTGGTAGCGCCAAGAAGGCAAGTGTAAGAAAAGGGTTGAAATGCCTGTTAGCACCGAGTTTCAATAAGGCTTCATCGATGTGCTTCAATGAATGGACCACATCCATATAATTGCATTCACTCATCAATCCAGCTATTGGAAGGGGAAGGGAAGCTAGTATTTCCCCATTTTGGATTACAGTCAATCCACCCTGCATTTTTTTGATTTCCTTAGCTGCCAGAAGCATATCCTGGTCATTCGTTCCGGCAATGATCAAATTATGTGAATCATGGGCTACTGTCGTGGCAATGGCTCCTGATTTCAACCCGAGCCCTTTGACGATTCCCAGGCCGACTTGTTTGGTCATATGATGCCGTTCAATAACAGCAAGTTTTAAATGATCAACATGTTCGGAGAACTGAAATAGACCATCATGATTAAGTGTGACCGGTTCAATCGAATGCTTTGTAATCAAGCTGTTTGGAGTTATCTCAATAATATTAGCGAACTCATTTTTAAAAGGTATCGCGAAATCATCTCCGGTTATTTCATGAAATTGAACAGAGTGCTTCAACCCGTCGATAATAACCTGTTTCTCATCAGCTGGATAGTTAAGCAATCGATTATTTTGTACCATAAGCTTTCCATCTTTGAAGACCGAATGGAGGATGACTGAATCAAGATCATCCAGCAGTAGGAAGTCTGCCTTGTATCCAGGTGCAATTGCACCATGTTCCTTTAATCCAAAGCATTCTGCTGCATTAATGGTCGCCATTTGAATGGCGGTAATTGGCGGGACACCTGTTTCTATGGAAAGTCGAACGTTGTGATCGATACTTCCTTCAGAAACTATATCATCTAGGTGCCGGTCATCGGTGACGAATAAACAACGGCGGGAGTTCTTCTCATTAATAACTGGAATCAGGTTAATTAAGTCTTTGGCGACGGTGCCTTCCCTGATCATAAGATACATTCCTTTACGCAGTCTTTCTTTTGCCTCTTCCGCTGTAGTGCATTCATGATCCGTTTTAATGCCTGCACTTAGATAAACATCGAGCTGTTGTTCGGATAATCCAGCTGCATGACCATCGATGCTTTTGCCCAGTCTGTTTGCATCGTATATTTTTTGCAGCATATCTTCATCTGTATGTGAAACGGCAGGGAAATTCATTACTTCGGCTAAACCAAGCACTCTCGGGTTTTGATAAAAGGAAATTAAATCTTCACTTCTTAAGACAGCACCAGAATGTTCAAACTCCGTAGCAGGTACACAAGAGGGCATCATGAAGTAAAAATCAAAAGGAAGTTGATCTGATTGTTCAATCATATATTCCATGCCCTTTTTGCCAGAAACATTGGCAATTTCATGAGGATCTGCAACGATGCAGGTCACACCATGTAAAAGGAGGATTTTTGCAAGTTCATAAGGCCTGACCATCGATGATTCTATATGAACATGGCCATCAATGAAGGAAGGGCATATGAATTTTCCTGAAGCATCGATTTCCGTAGTACCCTCATAATGCCCAATTCCAGCAAAATAACCATCGGCGATCGCAATGTCGCCAGTATAGATATCACCATTGAATACATCTATGATTTGCCCGTTCTTAATGACGCAATCTGCAGGTGTTCTTCCTGATGCCACGTCAATTCTCCTTTTAAGTAAGTTTTTTTTCATATTCATAACCCCTTTGGCCATAAAAACCAGTTAATATTTCACTTTTTCCGTATTGGTTTCCCATGTTCGGAATGGTAAATCATGGTCATTAAAAGACAATTGTTTCATTTTAATTGTGCGGTTTTCCATTGGCAGGGCAAGTTCTTGGTAGATAAAGTGATCATCAAAGCCAATAACTGCAGCGTCTTCTTTAGTGCATGCGTAATAAATGGCTTTTGGACGTGCCCAATAAATAGCACCGATGCACATGGGGCATGGCTCGCAGCTAGTGTAAATTTCACAATCTGTAAGCTGGAAGCTGTCGAGATTCCTGCATGCATCACGAATCGCCTGTACCTCGGCGTGAGCAGTAGGATCGTTGGCCGTTGTCACATTATTACATCCTCTGCCCACGACTTTGCCATCTTTTACGATTATAGCACCAAAAGGACCTCCGTTCTTAGCCAGTACATTTTCATTTGCAAGCCGAACAGCCATTTCCATGAATTTTACATCCACTAAAAAAACACCCCTTCATATATTAATAACTAAAAAGTGTTAATGTTACGTTTTTTAACGTAAATATAATAAACAATATACCATATGTCTGGGGAAACAGAATATCGTTTTCTGAAAATAAAGAAAAATCAATTTATTACGTGCAATCGAAAGGATTTAAAAGAATTTTTACAAATAATTATAAAACTGATATTGTTAGAAGAAAATCATTAGAATTATGAAGGTGATATGCATGGGTTTTTTGGGAGTTCTATTACCGATATTCGGTATATTTGTTTTAGGTTTCATTGGTCAGAAAAAGTTTAATCTTGATACAAAATCGATTTCCACGATGGCATTATATTTAATGTCACCTTTTCTCGTGTTCCGGACTTTTTATTCCGCAGAATTTACGATTAATTATTTTTACCTGTTCTTATTCACGATAGTACTTTGCCTTTCTCTCATACTGGTAGTCTACATTATATCTTTTTTTCGCAATTATACAGTCACTGAAACAAGCGGCATGATATTGGCATCGGCATTCATGAATAACGGGAATTACGGTACACCCGTCATTTTCCTGTTATTCGGAGCCGCAGGACTCGATTATGCAATCATCCTTATGGTGGGACAGCAGTTAGTGATGTGCACGATCGGCATTTATTTTGCAGCAAAGGGCAGTCCTGAAGGAAACGGAGTTCATACAGCAATTAAAGCGGTATGTCGAATGCCAATTGTATATGGAGCTATTGCAGGAACAGCCTTTCAGTTCGTGAACATACCTTTAAGCAATTCGGTTATGGAAGCTATTAATCTTGTTGCAAACGCAGCGATCCCGACAATCATGATTACACTGGGAATGCAGCTGGCCAACATTTCCCTGAAAAAAATTGCCTATCGAAAGCTATCAGTTTCGCTACTCCTTAAACTTGCCGTTTCACCAGCAATTGCCTTCCTGTTATCACTTGCCTTGCCAGTGGGTGAAATGGTCAGGCATATCATGATCATCGTAGCTGCCATGCCAACGGCGGCCAACACTACAATGTATGCGCTCCAATTCAATACGGAGCCTGAATTCGTTTCAAGTGCTACATTCATCAGTACATCTTTAAGCCTGATTACGCTTCCCATCATCTTTTTCTTTGTATTATAGAAGATTATGATTCTAATTATGTGGGCAAACTTATTTTAAACACGAATCGGACGTTTCCTATCCAATAAACGAGATCCGGCCTAATTATAGGCATTGCCCTTGATGACCAAATCTTGGGCTGGGTACCCATTGCGGTACATGAACTTATGGCCTTTATTTAGGTGTTGATGAAAAAATGATTTCAACAATTTCATTTTAATATTAAAGAGTAGCTTATTAAACTGGCGTTTGGTATGTTAATGCCAGTATTTGATTGGAGGGGTTTTGTGTTCCAGACTAAAATTAAATTGATTAATCCTGGAAAGATTGATGCCATACTAAAGGAAATCGTCCTGAAAACCTTTGAAGAAGCACTGGAAGAAAAACTCTTGCTATGCATGGAGTGCGGAGATGTCGATTTTTATATCGCGTATTCAAATAATGAGGAACTTCAAGATGCGATTAATGAAAACTTTGAACTTGATGAATGTGGTGAAATCATGAAAATAGATGAACATCAGGAACTTATGGATGATTTATACGATTATTTCTTGATCATACATAAGGAAAGTGATTTGTTTGATTTTTTTCCAGCAGGTCCATATACCCACAATGGGGAAATTCATGAATCAGATACGGATATGCTGGCGCCAAGGGGTTTGTATTCAGCACCATTTGAAGATGCGATAATGGAATAATACGAAAAGACAGCAAATGCTGTCTTTTTATATTATTAAAAGCGTATTCAGCTTTCGGGAAATAAATGATTTTTATAAAAAGAGGGAATTTTTCCAAGGGGAAATAAGTTAAAATTTAACATTTATATGGAATATAGCAATAATATCATGAAATATGATAACGTTTTTAACAATTTAAAGTTTATATGGTAATTTTAAGAAAAATTATATATAATAAAAAGTGTGAATATTGAATATATTATTTAAATTACTAGTTTAAAATAACAATAAAAATGGTCGCTTCCCTAACACTATCGAAATATTGGGAAATAATATTGGAAGAAAGGATTATACATAAGATATGAATCGAGTTAAGAGAATGTTATAGTACGTTTTTATAATTCTGATTATTATAAATATTCAGTTTCGAAGATTGATTATGGGTGGGGTGCTAATTATGATAGTTTTTGACCGAGTGAATAAGTATTATGGCGATTTCCATGTATTGAAAGAAATTAATTTAACAATCAAGAAAGGGGAAGTGGTAGTGGTCATCGGACCTTCCGGATCAGGAAAAAGTACACTGCTTCGATGCATTAATCGTCTAGAGACCATTTCGCAAGGATCCCTTTCAATAAATGGTTTGAATGTAGCGGATAAAAAGACGGACATTAACAAACTCCGTCGGAATATCGGTATGGTTTTCCAGCATTTTCACTTGTATCCCCATAAAACCGTGCTCGAGAATATCATGCTTGCTCCCAGGAAGGTCTTGGGACAATCCGAAGAGGAAGCAAAAAAGATTGCACTGAAGTATTTGGACAAAGTGGGGATTGGAGATAAAGCAAATTCATTTCCTTCCCAGCTTTCAGGTGGACAGCAGCAACGGGTAGCGATTGCCAGAGGTTTGGCAATGGGACCGGAAATCATGCTTTTTGATGAACCTACCTCAGCCTTGGATCCGGAAATGATTGGCGAGGTACTGGATGTTATGAAAGCACTTGCCCATGAAGGAATGACGATGGTGGTTGTTACGCACGAAATGGGATTTGCCCGTGAAGTGGCGGATCGAATCGTATTCATGGACGAAGGCAGGGTTTTAGAAGAGGCAACTCCGGCTGAGTTTTACGCCAATCCTCGTGAAGAGAGGGCTCGTTTATTCCTTAGCCGTATATTAAATCATTAAATAAAAAACAGGGGTGAATTACATGTTGAAGAAAAAGAAATGGTTAAAATTATCTTTGCTATCATTACTGGCAGTCATTTTATTAGCTGGTTGCAGCGGGGGGAATGATACCGACAAAGCTGAAGAGGGTGGAGGTAAAGGCAAAGAAAAAGATGTTCTAGCACAAGTGAAGGAAAAGGATAAGATCGTTTTTGGGGTGAAAAATGATACAAGGCTATTCGGTTTGAAGAATCCTAGTACTGGAGAGGTAGAAGGCTTTGATATTGATATTGCCAAAGCTCTTGCAGCAGAAATCCTTGGTGATGAGAATAAAGTTGAATTTAAAGAAGTGACTTCTAAAACTAGGATGGCCTTATTGAATAATGGTGATATCGACGCAATTGTAGCAACTATGACAATCACGGAAGATCGTAAAAAAGAAGTTGACTTCACTGATGTTTACTTCGACGCGGGACAATCTTTGTTAGTCAAAAAGGGCAGCGATATCAAGGGTATTGATAGTTTGAAAGGGAAAAAGGTATTGGCTGTCAAGGGCTCTACTTCTTCCATAAATATCCGTGAAAAAGCTCCTGAAGCACAAGTGCTGGAATTTGAAAACTATTCCGAAGCGTTCGCTGCACTTAAATCCGGACAAGGGGATGCATTGACAACGGATGATTCCATCCTTTATGGAATGGCAGATGAAGATCCAAGCTATGAGCTTGTTGGCGGTACATTTACCGAAGAGCCTTATGGAATTGCCGTAAAAAAAGGGAATTCTGAATTTGTGGAAGAGTTGAATAAAGCCCTTAAGTCACTTAAAAATTCAGGCAAGTACGACGAAATCCATGATAAATGGATTAAACACTAAACATTTTAGCAAATGTATATGGGCAGCTGACCTTGAATAACATTTGAACATTTGTCTGTGAGGATGAGCGTTTTGCTCATCCTTACTAGTTAAAGGAGTTGTATGCCGTGCTTGATTTCTCCATTTTAACAGAGAATCTGGATATGTATTTATTAGGCTTTAAAAATACGATCATGTCGAGTTTGGTCGCGTTGGTATCGAGTTTGATTCTTGGTGTGCTAATTGCCATCATGCGGATTGCGCCAATAAAGCCACTAAACTGGCTGGGTACCGCCTATGTCGAGTTCATTCGGAACATACCGTTATTGATCATTACCTTTTTCTTCTTTCTTGGTCTTAAACTAAGCGGTCTATATGCAGGGACATTAGCCTTGACCATTTACACTTCATCTTTCATAGCTGAGGCAATTCGGGCAGGCATACTCTCCGTGCCTAAGGGTCAAATGGAAGCTGCCCGTTCATCAGGCCTGACATATGGGCAGGCCATGAGGCTCGTCATACTGCCGCAGGCCGTTAAAATCGTCATTCCTCCTTTAGGGAACCAATTTATCAATTTAGTAAAGAATTCTTCCATTTTGGCCGTCGTTGCAGGACTCGATCTTATGTACCACGGGGATTTGATTTCTTCAAGGACATTTGTCGTGTTTGATGTGTACATTTTCGTTGCAGCTTTTTACTTAATTCTTACCATTCCTTTAAGCTTTGGCGTTGGTTATTTGGAAAAACGTCTGGCTAAGAGTAATTGAGGGAGGTATAAGATATGGATTTTGCAGGTGCCTATACACCAGATAATCTTAAGTTTTTATTAGAAGGATTTTGGGTAACGCTCCAGGTAGCTTTTATATCCATTATTCTAAGTTTCATTATTGGCGGGCTTGTAGGTATAATCCGATACGCAAAAGTGCCGGTGTTATCACAAATACTAGCTTTGATTGTAGAAACGGTACGTAATTTACCTCTGTTATTAATCATATTTTTTACGTATTTTGCTTTGCCGGAGATACGGATTAAACTGGAAATCATTCCAGCAGCCATAGTTGCCTTGACAATTTTTGAGTCAGCCATGCTTTCTGAAGTCATTAGAAGTGGACTGAAATCCATTGATAAAGGTCAAATGGAAGCTGCCCGTTCATCAGGTTTGAGCTATACACAGGCATTGATACATATTATTCTGCCCCAAGCGCTGCGCCGCATGGTTCCTCCCATTGTCAGCCAATTCATTTCTTTATTAAAGGATACCTCTTTAGCGGTTGTCATCTCTTTGCCGGAGCTGACACATCATGGTCAAATCATATATGGACAAAGTCAAAAGTATTTAATACCGATTTTGATCCTGGTAGCTCTCATGTATTTCATAGTTAACTATAGCCTTTCTTTGGTAGCCCAGAGACTTGAATTGAAACGCACCTAAAAAAACGGCTCAGAAATGAGTCGTTTTCTATTTGTCTAGGAGATTCGGAAGTGTCTCACCCTCAGCCTTGTTTTAAAACTTGTTTAACTCCATGATCCATACAGTCGGCGGAAAAGGAGCGGACTTCTGGAATCAACTGGAATGTTATTTTCAGAAGAAACCGTAGGCTGAACTCATGCCAAACACGTTGAAACTAAGTTATCCTTCATGGTTTTATACTGTAATCCTTTATGGATTGAAGAGATATATGATACTCCATCCGAATAACTGGCTAGCCGAGACCCAGCAGGCGCTTGTGCCGAGAAGGCATGGCATACAGTCGGCGGAAAGGGAGCGGACTTCTTAATCAAATAGAATAATAGTGATGAATGAGTACACAAAAAATGAATCTTTTGCTTTTAATAACCGTATATATAAAGGAAGAAAGAAGGTGGAAAATATGTCGGAAATTAAAAGAAGTAATAGCAAAGCGATTGTATCATTGATCATGGGGGTATTATCCCTGTTTATTCCAATCATCGGCATCATATTAGGTATTTTAGGGTTAATATTTGCATCGAAAAGTAAACAAGAAATGAACCTTACTGGTGAATCTGGAAATGGTTTAGTGACAGCTGGAAAAGTGTGCAGCATTATTGGAATAATCTTGAATGTTCTCATGATTTTGATTTTCATGGTGTTTTTTTATTTCGTAGTCAATACGGATATATCAACCTATTGAATGTAAGTATTAACTTGACAAACAAAGAAAAGTAATTTAAACCTATATAAAATGGAAATTCATGTTATAATTATTATAAATATCTAAATATTGTATGAAGGGATGATATTTTGACCATTCAAATCTTTGAGTACCCAGCCGTATTCTATTATGAAAAGCACCCGTTGATTATCGACTCTTTTTCCGTTCAAGTTTGTTTCCCGGATTTTAGGCGAGAAGGAATTATTTCTTCCGTTAGCGGCAGGAACCGGTTAGATGCCTTAGCTTGTGCTCAAGAACTGTTGGAATCCATGGTCGAACATTTTATACACGATAAAAAAACAATCCCGGATGCAAGCGAAATGGAAAAGGTGAATCTGGATCGGGGAATTAATATATGCGAGGCTGCACCCTTCAGAATCGAAATAGAAAATATCACATATGAAAAATAAAAAAACCTTGCCGGTTAAAGGACAAGGTTTTTATTTTGGATTACTTGAATTTGTAACCCGGAATGTCAGACCAGTACATACTATAAATGAATGGCAGCGAAAGTAAGCATCGCCTGCATTGACAATTTTTTAAGTCCCCTTAAAGTAGTCCAACGCATACCATGCTTTTCTTTTGCATCTGCGAATACACGCTCAATTGTTTCTTTACGTTTTGCATATATAGGTTTTACATCTTGATGATGACGCAGATGATCTGCTTCTTCCACATGTGTTTGCCAGATATGCCGTGTCACCACTTTTTGACAGTCTTTGCTTTCTGTACACCGAGATAAAAATGAGCATGTTGTTCAAATTTGTTTTGGCGATTTGTACTCGCGATAGCCCTCTTTATTTGTTGTTGAGTACTTTAAAGTTTCGCCCGCAGGGCAAAGGTAACAATCAAAATGTTCATCGTATACATAGTCCTGTTTGCGGAAAAATCCTTCTTTGGTGCGAGGACGTGTATAAGGTAAAGCCGGTATGATTTCTTTGTTAAATAGGTAGCTTGTAATCGCTGGTGTTTTATAAGCTGCATCTGCAGCAACGGCTTCCGGTTTTCCAACTTTCTCAATCACTTGTTCAACTAGTGGCTCTAAGATCTGACTGTCATGTGTATTTCCAGGTGTTACAATCGTTCCCAATACAAAACCGTTGCGGTCTGCGGCCGCGTGGAATGAATAGGCAAACTGTTTTGTTCGTTCATCTTTCACATAGTAGCCAATCTCAGAATCCGTTATACTTTCTTTAATCTCTTTGGTCTCTTCTTTATCAAATTTATCTGGTGGAAAAGGCTTTTTTCCATGGTTTTCACGATCTTGATTGATTTCTTCTTGAAGACGTCCTTGATACGCTCGTGTTTCTTTACGAACGATTTTCTTTTCGAATTTCCGTTTATTCGCACTGGCTTTCACATGTGTGGAATCCACGAAAACGTGTTCAGCACTTATTAACTTTTTATTAGCAGCTGTCATTAAAATGCGATAGAAAATCTGTTCAAACAGGTCTGTATCTTTAAAGCGTCGTAGAGAAATGAGGTACTTTATCATGGAAACCTAAAAGGTAAGACAAAGTTGATTGGAGCGGGTGTTCGAGACTCCTGCGGGGAAAGCGCGTCTAGGGGAGACCCCGCAGGCGAAAGCCGAGGAGGCTCCCCGACCGCCCGCGGAAAGCGAGTGCCTGGAGTGGAAATCAACGTCCAAATTGTACAAGCTATAAAAATAGACAAACTCGATTTTCATCGAGTTTGTCTACAGTCTGAAACCATCATTACCTGTAAAAGGAATGATGGTTTTTAGTTTCGCTAAAAAAATCCCCATTTAATTATTTTTTATTTTTGGGGAAAGGATATTGCGTTCTTTATAACGAATATGTATAGTATAGGTAACGTAGGTAAAAAGTATCAATAGTTATATATTTTGGAGGTGTATGTGTGAAATATTATATAGCATCAGACGAAAAAAATTTGAAGCAAGTAAAATCATTGATCAAGAAATTGACTTCAAAAGGATTTACTTGTGTGAATGACATGAATTTAAATACGAATGATGAGAAAAACCAAATAACGGACGACATTGGAGAATATGAAAAAAAGGGGATAGAGGAAGCCGATTTCATGCTGATCTTCCTAACGGCAGGAAAAGGTAATCTATATGAGCTTGGCTATGCTTTATCATTAAATAAGAAAATAATTGTGTATTCTCCTGAGAAAGAAAATTATCATATTAATAAAAAATCAATATTTCATAATCTGCCCGAGGTAAAAATCTGCAGCGGGACCTTTTATAAGCTGGTTAAATTGATACATACGCTTTCTCCGGAAGGATCTGAAAAAGATTCACTGCCTCTTAAATAAATGTCAAATGTAAAATTTTAAGGAGACCCTCTAATAAAATTTCTTTTGAACGAATTGTTTAAAGTATTAAAAATGAGGGTAAAGACCATTAAAAAAGGGAGAGGGCTGTTTTGGCCATTATTGATATCGACCAATTATTGTTAGCCACTGAAGCGATAGCAGAAGAGTCAGTTCCATTCCATCTTGATACATTTGACATCGATCAACTTTTAGATAATACGGATAATTGGAATTGGTAAAGAAAAGCATACCCATAGAGGATATGCTTTTTTTAGGCTGTTTTCACATACTTTGTTGCTATTTACCAGGTAGTGAGTTGTGGTTGATTTCCCCTCCAGATGCTCACTTTCCGCAGGGCGGGCGTTGAAACTCCTCGGCGTAAACGCCTGTGGGGTCTCACCTGTCCTGCTGCTCCCGCAGGAGTCTCGCACTTCCGCTCCAATCACCTTAAATAGTTTCGTTTTAAAAACAACTATCTTTACGAAAAGAGCCTTTTTTAAAGAGAAAATAGCCTGATTACCTGTATGAAAATAATACAAGAAACCAGGCACGTGGAGATATTTTAACGATTGGATAAAGTTAAAACCTGCGTCCTTTTACGAATCCTAAAATCACAAACATTGAAATGGTGCCGATAACAAAAATTGCTTTAATGGAATTCACTAGAATTTCATCGTACATTTGTATTACCTCCTTGTATGTAATGACAGTGCGATTATGATTAGCTGTTGATGTATAAATTATAACATAAAGTCAATATCTGATGGTGGGAAATTAAAGGCGATATGGGTAATAATGTATTGTTGTACAGTTAAAATATAAAAAAGATATCCTCTAAACAGTGGATATCATTGAGAAATTTATTTAAGTCCTAGTGCTTTTTTTGTTTTTGGTCCGACGATTCCATCAGAAGTAAGTTTTTTGGACTTTTGGAATTTCTTTACGGCTGTTTCGGTGTTTTTTCCAAATGACCCATCTACTCCTTTAGTGCTGTATCCAAGTTTAGTTAATCTTTTTTGCAGTTCGATAACCTGAGGGCCACTGCTTCCTTTCTTTAGGGTAGCGTTTGTATTCACCGGCAGGCTCACAGACCCGCTCACTTTGAATCCATTTGTGGCAGCTATGTTGGCAAATGATTTATTCGAACTGGCAATCAAGACTACAGTGCTCATTCTCACCCTATCGTAAAGCCATTGTACATCATTGTTATACATACGGATACAACCGGCACTTATATATTTCCCGATTGTTGAAGAATCATTATTGCCGTGTATTGCGTACGTATTTCCTGGTGTATTCCTTGCATTGATCCCCAGCCATCTTTTACCTAGAGGGTTTTTTGGGTCTCCGCCTCTAATGTTGCCTTTATAATAGGGACGATTCACAATCTTTGTCACTACTTTAAACTTTCCTTCAGGAGTGTAGGAGGCTTTCTTACCTGTCGCCACGATGAATACCCTCACCAATTTATCATTTTCGTAATAGGCAAGCTGATTATTGGCTTTATTGATGATAATCAGTTGTCTTGCTGCCGCACCTGAAGTATTACTGAACCCCAAAAAACTAAAGGCGAAAATCAATACAAATACAATTAATTTTTTCATGTTTTTCCCCGTCCCTCATTTAAGCAACCTACATTTACACATATACTATCCTATGCATGAAGCGAGGCTAAAGTGACAATTTTTTTAAAAAAGGGTAGACTAATTAACTATGGGAAAAGTCAAACTTAGATCCAATTTCACTTTTATGCATATCAAAAGAATGATGGGCACTATTTTTGGCCATATTACATACATTATTGAAGGGAAAGCGGAGGTGGGAAAGAATTGTCACGCCTAAAGGTGGAGGACTATCTAGAACAAGGCATCCATGGTCCAAAAGAAATCAAGGCTGGTGAACGAAGGGAATTTCTGGGCACATTACGGGAACGCGTAGTCATCGTCTTAAAAAGAAGCCAAGTCTTTGAAACGAATGTATACCCGGAGATAGAGCAAATGATGAAGCAGTATCCCCGTTCAAATTTGTTTTTAAATGGTCAGATGGACTATCAATATCTAGGAAAATATATTAAATTGGCAATGAGTCATGATATTCCTTACAAAATCGTCCTAAACAAAGATCATAACTCCGATTTGGGTCTGGTGTTAGCGGAAAGTAACGCCATAAACAAAGAAGAAATTTATATACAGAAGCAAATTCATACCCAGCAAGTCATCAAAAAGAAAAGCTTCACAGCCTTTTTTAAACGCTGTGTTAAAAAATTATTAAAAAAACGTTGATGCAACTATCAACGTTTTTAGTTTGTCTACAAAAAGGGGGGGATGGACTATTCCGAACCATGATAGTAAGAATAGGTTTTCCATAATGGTTTTTTATGGTTTTATGAAATAAACTGGAACTTTTTTTGAAAGAAAAAACTGTAGTCAAATTCATTTTTAATCGTTCATTTAATTAAGTGTGTAGACAACTTTTCCTGTTTATGTAACCCTATTCCGTAACCTGTAAAACTTCCTGAAATTCCCTATAATCGTTTTTACTACAGAATAGGTAGGGATAGCGATTAAAATGCCAATGAATCCGTATATTGATCCAGCAGCAAGCAGCAATAGGATAATGGTAAGCGGGTGAATGTTAAGCCGTTTCCCCATAATATTCGGTGTAACCAAGTGCCCTTCGACCTGTTGAACAACAATAAGGACAATAAGTACTTTCACTGCCAGCCCAATGTCTTGCTGTAAGGCAATGAAAAGGGCGGGGATGATGCTTATTAATGGACCAAGGAATGGTACAACGGTAAAAACCATGGCGAATAAGGCCAATACGAGTGCATAATCGAGACCGATAATAAGGTAGCCAACATACATCAAAGTCCCTATGACAATTGATATGATGAATTGACCAATAATATAAGTTGAAAGGGCTTTATCGACGTCTTTTAAAATTGTGTTCCCCTCTGATTCTACATCGTTCGGTATGTATTTTAATAGAAATGGTCGTAATTTATCTCCATCCTTCAAGAAATAGAATAAAATGAATGGTGTAATGACCAATACTGTTAATACACTAGTTATCGTGGATAAAATGGTATTGACATTCACGATGAGTTTTTCCGAATAATCTTTCAAATGCGTGACCGCTTTTTCTTTCAACTCTTCCATATTTACCATGCCAAAATCATTTTTTTCAATCATGACTTCAGATTCTTTAGAGAATTCCTTGACTTTGCTGGGGAGGTTTTCAGATAATTTTTGAAATTGGTCAACGATTACAGGACTGCCAAAGTAACCTGCCATCCCAATCATACTAAATATGATCAAAAACACGGTGAAGATGCTAGCTGACCTCGGGATAAATTCAGTTAACAAGTTAACGACCGGCCGTAATATATAGTATAAAAGCCCAGCCAAAATAATAGGGAAAAACATGGCAGCAATGATTTTTTGCAGAGGTAGGAGAACATAATCAATCTTACCCAGTAAAAAAATAATTAAAATGATCAAAATGATCGCGCAAGCATATTTGAAAAACGGTTTATTGATCCACAAGACAATCCCCCCTAATTCCATCTCTTACTTGATTCCCTGATTTAGCTAAATGTTAAACTAAATAACTTGATTAAATGTTCGGTGCATGGAAACAAAAACAAGACTTTCACTGTAAAAAGAAGGACATATTAAAAAAATATATCGGCCATTTTGACTTTAACCTGTCTTTACGTGCATAAGTCGATAATCTGAATTTATGCTCACAACTGCCCCCAGGTGAGATGACCTAATCCATATGATATTCCAATGTGCTACAGTTCAAAAAGCACCGATACGGTCATATACATACTAAAAAGGCATCATCAAGGTAAATTCCGGTTATGGAAGTTTACTTGATCATGCCTTTTTTAAAGGTTATTAAATTAGGATATCTTACTTAATGTGTTCGTTGCACCTTGTTTCTGTTCTTTTTGCATTTTTTTGATGTCCAGACGCAACCAGATGGAAATGGCGAATGCTATCGCAATTAATGCTGCGAAAACGTAGAATACCGGAATGTAACTGTTCGTACTTTCCCTGATTGCAGTAACCAACATTGGGCCGCAAACCCCGCCTAGAGACCATGTAGTTAAAAGATAACCATGGATGGCACCAATTTCCTTAGTGCCAAATAAATCCCCGGCAAATGCAGGGAGATTAGAAAATCCTCCTCCATAACAACTAACGACCAACAAGATGAGTCCTTGGAACAATAGTGTATTTGTAGTCGTTGGAAGTAAAAGGAAGGCACCGATTTGAATGATGAAGAAAATGACGAAAACATTTGGACGGCCCATATAATCAGATGCCGCTGCCCAGCCAAGTCTTCCTCCGCCATTAAAGATTCCCATTATACCGACTAATGTTGCTGCACCTGCCACTGACAGCCCGACAACGTCTTGAGCCATAGGAGAAGCAACCGAAATCATCATGATCCCTGCACTTGTATTGATCAATTTCATGGACCATAACATCCAGAAGTGTTTAGTTTTAACCGCTTCTTTTGCAGTTAATTGCCTTAGGTCTTTCTTCAGTTCTTTCTTACCGGACTCAATATCTTTCTTCATTCCTTCAGGCAGCCAGTTGGCTTTTGGAGGTGCAATATAGGATGCCCCTAAGAACATCAGTATGAAATAGCCTGCGCCTAAAATATAATATGTAGTATAAATGCCAACGGATTCCATAAGGCTTGCAGCGACTGGGGCTGTAATGAGAGCTCCGGCACCGAAACCCAATACTGCCATTCCTGTCGCCAATCCTCTGCGATCTGGGAACCATTTGACTAAAGTGGATACTGGTGAAATGTACCCGATCCCCATACCAAGTCCACTTAACACCCCATAAGTCAATAGGTAAAGCGGAAGTGAATCGACCATTACCGCTAAACCGGAACCGGCTTGACCTAAACCGAATAATACGGCAGCGACCATAGCTGACTTCCTTGGACCATTTTTTTCTACGAATTTGCCAAAGAAGGCAGCAGAAGTTCCTGCAAGCGCCATCATTATTGTGAATGCTAACGTTACTTCAGTTTCTGACCACCCCATGGTCTCGACTAATGGTTTTTTGTAAACGCTATATGCGTATGCACCGCCAATGGATAGGTGAATGGCGATAGCGGATAAAGCGATTAACCATCTGTTTTTTGTCATGTTGTTACCCCTTTTCGTTAAAGAATTAGAAAGTTGCATGCGTTTTGTCTATAATATATCGTTTTGCATGCGTTTTATCTATCTCGTGGGATAAGTATATAAGAATATTATTTAGTAGTAAACTACTAAATTGAAATTCATGTAAAATTTTCCTCTGTGCTTAGAATTGGGAAAAACCACTTTATGGATTCGGATTAAAAATGTTATATATTCTAAGGAATTTAATATACATATAAGGTTTGCAGGTATTGCTTTGGTGTATTATTCACGAATCTGCCAAAAGTCTTTTCATTTATCGATTTTCTTGGTTACAAAAGGCAAATGATTGAATTTACTCTAAAGGTGCGATGAACCAAAATTATTCTCATTGGCTTTATAGTGATTATTTTGATAAAATTAATCTAATATTCAAGACATATTAGCGTACCACTCGGAATTGATATTTTTAGTGGTTTCAGGAATAATTGATTCTTTTTTCAGGAATCATAGTCTGGAAATCAAAGAAAAACCAATTTATTTTAAAAAATTCCGAAAATTTCGTCTTAAAGGCTTGAACTATGATTCCTTATAGGAGTAAACTAATGAAAGATAGATTTTATGGAAGTGAAATCTTGTAAATTTAATCAACAAGGGGTTTTGGTAATGAAGGAACATGACATGCAAATCACGCTTAGTACAACAAAGAAAGAAAAACCACAAGCGGACCAGCTTGAGTTCGGTAAGCAGTTTACCGATCATATGTTTATTATGGATTACACACAAGGGCAAGGGTGGCATGATCCAAGAATTGTTCCTTATCAACCGCTCTCATTGGAGCCATCAGCTATGATTTTTCACTATGGTCAATCCGTTTTTGAAGGATTGAAGGCATATGCAACACCTGAGGATGAAATTATCTTATTCCGTCCGGAAAAGAATTTCCAACGCTTAAATAGTTCGAATAGCCGATTATGCATACCGGATGTCGACGTTGATTTCGCGTTGAAGGCCTTAAAGACTTTAATTAGCGTTGATAAGGATTGGGTTCCCCAGGCAGAAGGGACATCTTTATATATCAGGCCATTCATTATAGCTACTGAGCCTTATCTTGGAGTATCTCCATCGAATAAGTATCAGTTCATCATCATCATGTCACCAGTGGGATCGTATTATAAAGAAGGCATCCATCCAGTTAAAATTGCAGTGGAGTCAGCTTTTACACGTGCAGTTAATGGAGGTACAGGTGAAGCCAAAACGGGCGGTAATTATGCATCGAGCCTAAAAGCCCAGGAAGTATCCGAAAAGATGGGTTATGCTCAAGTTCTTTGGTTAGATGGAGTGGAGAAAAAATATATCGAAGAAGTTGGAAGCATGAATGTTTTCTTCAAAATTAATGGTGAAATCATCACCCCTGCTTTAAATGGAAGCATCCTTCCGGGTATTACTCGTGATTCCATTATAGAATTGCTGAAACATTGGGGTCTTCCCGTGTCGGAAAGACGCATCTCGATGGAGGAAGTCCATGAAGCCTATAAATTGGGTCACTTGGAAGAGGCCTTTGGAACGGGAACAGCCGCGGTCATATCACCAATTGGTGAATTTTTGTGGAATGGTGAAGAAATGATTGTTCAAAGCGGAGAAACGGGCGAACTTTCCAGAAAGCTTTATGATACACTGACAGGTGTCCAAACAGGTAAAGTCACAGACGAGTTGAGCTGGACTACGAAAGTTGAAGAAAAAGTGACTCAATGATACTTTAAAAAACCTTCTTTGAAGGTTTTTTTTTTGCTTTCAGATAATCATTTTGTGCCTTATGGCAACTGCGACGGCCTCGGTCCGGTGATTCACTCCCAATTTCCTGATGGCAGAAGAAATATGATCTCTGACAGTAAATTCACTAACGCTCATTTTTGGTGCCATTTGCTTTACTCCCATCCCATTCGCTAAATATTGAAGGACCTCCGCTTCACGTTTGCTTAGAAGGTAAGTGGGAGGGGCGGAATCGAATGTTGAACTGACAGCCAGCTTCAAATAATGGGAAAGCTTCATTAAATCATTCTTGGTAACGGGCTCGTTGGTGTGAATGGGGTCAACCAACACTAAACCGATGGCCAAGTCATTCACAATTATCGGAATGATTGCCAATGAAGAGATGGAAAATCTTTTAACGTATTTTGCAGGGATGGAGGATTTCGCATGCTGGATGGTTAAGTATATGGGCTTGTTATGGATGACTGCTTGGTGGATCGGGTATATATCATGAATATTTTCCCTAACATTATGTAATGAAAAAGTATCTTCACTTGTACATGCACAAATTCCTTCACCCATTCCTGTTAAACATGAGTAACTGAATAAAGATGCTCGTTGAAATGAAAAAAAATCCACACAGCCCTTTACGATCATTTGTGATTTATTTGCCATATCTTTTTGTTGGGAAATCTTTTTTACATGTTTCATCAGAGTTTCCTCAAGCATTCGACTTAATTCCTCCCTACATTTTCAGTACTAGGATAAATGCTACTAATATCTTACAATATAATGAAAACTCTTACAAATTTAAAAATCCTTAGAGATTCAAAAGTTTAAAGTTCATAATTTCAAGGAGGCATTACCATGAAAAGAAAGAGTTTAACGACCACAAGCAGGAGTTTTAGAGAAGACACCCTACCATTTAAACTTTACCAAAAGGCAAAGAAATTCGGTATATGGAATCCTCGGGACATTGATTTCAGCCAGGATAAAGAAGATTGGAAGTCATTTACTGACATTGAAAGGGAAGTGTTATTACGGATCATTTCCCTTTTTCAGGGTGGGGAAGAAGCCGTGACTTTGGATTTGCTGCCGCTCATAATGACAATAGCCAAAGAAGGCCGGATCGAAGAAGAAATGTACTTAACGACATTTCTGTTCGAGGAAGCGAAGCATATGGAGTTCTTTCGCTATACATTAGATCAAATTGGTGAAACGGGTGATTTGACGGGTTATCACTCAGACACTTATAAATCGATTTTTTATGAAATTTTGCCTGAAACGATGGAGGAACTTTTAACCGATCAATCACCAGAAGCCTTGGCAGAAGCGGCCACTGTTTATAATATGTTTACCGAAGGCGTTCTTGCAGAAACTGGATATTTCGGGTTCTATCAGTCTCTCGAAGCTAATAAAATGATGCCTGGTTTATTAAAAGGTGTGGGTTTTTTGAAAAAGGACGAATCACGCCATATTGCATATGGGACTTTCCTGCTGCAGCGAATCATCAGTGAACATCCACATATCTTTAAACAGGTTGAAAAGAGGATGGAGGAGCTTTCACCACTGGCCATCACGTTAAATACGGAGGGATATGATCGGTTAGGAAATCCCTTTGGTAATGACCAACAAGCTGTATTGAATTTTACCCTGAAACAATTATCAGTGCGGATGGAGATATTAGCCAGGGCAAAAGGGAAAGGGATTGAAGAAATCTACCAAAGCAATGAAAAGGAATATGGGGTGTTATAATGCCGAAATAAGATACAAGCATACTGTAAGTTTACATTCGTTAATGGATGGTCATTGGGAACTTGAATGCAACGTATGAACGATTCTTAACTGCGAATATAGACTATTAAATCCGAGGTGAAACGATATGAAGGTAAATGCTCATTCGAATTTTTGGTTAAGGTCTTCGGTTTACAGTGGCACTAACACTCGTTCACTCATACCGGGCCTATTCAATGGTCTGGGGGCACGAAGGATTCTGCTCGTGAGCGATGCTGGCTTGGAAAATGCAGGCGTCGTTAAAAAAGTTGCCGAAACTTTTGAGCAGCAGAAATTGGGTGCCAAAGCTGAAATAGTTGGACAGTTTCTGGGTGTAACACAAGACGCAGCGAGTAAATGTGTAAACGAAGCATTGAAATATGCACGCGAAGTTCATGCCGATGCCATCCTTGCCATTGGTGGAGGGAGTGTCATCGATACCGCAAAAGCATTGAAATACGGATTATATAAAGGAATTACGGATATAAATGATTCAATACCAAGCGGTTTTCTATATGAGGGTTTTCCAAAAGCACAATCCATGAATATCCCGCATATATCCGTAGCCACAACAGCAGGAACCGGTTCTGAAGTATCTCCGATCGCAGTCATATATAATGAACATAAAAATGTCAAAATGAATATATACAATGTTTTTTTAAGTTCGGATGTTGCGATTCTAGATCCCGAGTTAACAGTCGGACTTCCGTCTGACATTACGGCGTTTACTGGTGCCGATGCATTGACACATGCAATTGAAGCGATCATTTCACCTGCTGCGACATCAATAACCGATGCATATGCATATCAGGCCATTCGAGTTATTGAAAGAAATTTACCGAGGGCCGTAAAGGATGGAACGAATATTGAGGCTAGAATGGAAATGCTGCATGGAAGCATGATGGGAATCACTGCATTTTGTAGTGCATTGAATGCGATTCCTGTTCATAACTTTGCCCACGCATATGGGGCGTTATTCCGTATTCCGCATGGACTGGCCAATGCCGTATTATTACCGGTCGTCATGGAATCAATCCCGGCTTTATATCTTCAAAAGGCCCATTTGATAGCAGAAGCCTTTAGTGTAAAAGTACAGGATGAAGATTCAAAAAGGATCTTAGCGAAAGTGGTAGAAAAGCTACGTGTTTTCCTATCTGATCTTGGGCTGCCCTCCGACTTCAGCGCCTATGAAATTAACCAGTCGGATATGGAAAGAATTCTGAAAGCAGTAATGACCGACCCAGCTGCCGCTAATTACCCGATGTCGGAGGAATTAATAATGTCAGTTGTTTCAAGAGTTTCACCCGTAAGAATTAACTGATCTAAAAAAGCCAGCCCGTAAAGGTTGGCTTTTATTGCGTTGTAACGTGTTAAGTCCCGAATTTTACCATTCAAAAGTTCATTTCTTTATCTGATGTCTAAGAACTACAGTGATAGACTCTGGTTAATGTTTTTTTCCTAAGTTTTCCTGTGCCATCTTTATAAGTTCCTTGACCATGCCTCCGCCTAACTTTCCGCCTATTTTTCCATTCTGCTTGGATGTCAGTTCACCGTTATAGTCTTTTTTCAACGGTACGCCCATTTCTTTTGCTACTTCAAACTTTGCCTCTTCGGGATTCTTTGTGCCAGCGATTTTGGCTTTTAAATCATCAAGGCCTTGTCGCGCTTCAGATACCAATATTCTCCTTCTCCTTGCCATTTAGCAATACCTCCTCCTATTTTTTTCTTAGGTTATCCTAATGAAATGAAAATGATAAACCTGATTTCCAATTCGAAGAAGTTTTAGTTTATTTAAAGCGGGTAACATATAATAAAACGACGATTTAAGGAGAAAATGATGCTGACTGCGAATTCAAGTTTGTTAACAAAAGAAGATATGACAAATCCCGATCGAGTGCCGCAATGGCTAATCAAGGAATATCAAACATTCCATGAAACAGTGACCGATAAAACCTTTCCTTGTTATTTTGGTATGAAAGCTGAAAATAAAGGGGAACTTCGTTATGCTTATATCACACAGGAAGATTGGTCCAATCTCCCTAAAGCAGTGGAAAGCTTTCTTGATTTATTTCAGGAACCACCATATATAAGGCATGGACTTTTCGTTTTTATGGAGCCTGATTCGATAGAGGGTGATATAGAATTTTACCGTAAAAGGTTTTGGGAGATCCTTCAATACCTGCATCAAGCGGATGAAAAACCTTGGCCAATTGAAAAGCCGAAAGATCCGGATCATTATTTATGGGACTATCATTTTGCCGGGGAACCAATCTTTGTCTTTGGTAATGCACCTGCTTATAAACAGCGTAAAACTCGCGATTTAGGAAATAGCCTTGTCCTTGGTTTCCAGCCCAGGATGATCTTTGAAGGATTGGAAGGAACGGAAAAAGGCGGAATCATGTCACGGGAAAAGGTCCGGGAACGGGTGGAGAAATGGGATAATCTCCCGAAGCATCCTGATATCAGTCACTTTGGCGATGTAAATCATAATGAATGGAAACAATTTTTCATAGGGGATGATATAGAACCGATAAAAGGTAAGTGTCCCTTCCATCATAAACAATTAACGTAACCGTGAGCAAATTGCTCTCGGTTTTTTTGCGTTTGAAAATAAAAAACATAATCCTTGCCTTATTGGATTTTCAGTTTTATAATGTGAAAGTAGCAATTGCAGTTAATTCGAGATATATGGATTAAATGCTATTTTTATTAAATATACAAAATTAACAATTGGGGGAACGAAAATGTCTAAAGTATTGTTTGTTAAATCAAATGACCGCCCAGCGGATCAAGCTATCAGTGTCAAAATGTATGAAACGTTTTTGAACGCATATAAGGAAGCTAATAGTAGCGATGAAATAACTGAATTGGATTTATTTGAATTGAATTTGCCTTATTACGGAAATACTGCAATCACTGCCTTATATAAACGCAACCAAGGCATGGAATTGACTGAAGAAGAAGTGGAAATTGCTGATATCGTGCAACAATACTTGAATCAATTCCTTGCTGCCGATAAAGTAGTATTTGCCTTCCCGCTATGGAACGCAACGGTTCCGGCACCATTGGTAACTTATATTTCTTATCTTGCCCAAGCGGGAACAACATTCAAATATACAGCTGAAGGCCCAGTTGGCTTAGCTGGAGATAAAAAAGTAGCCTTACTTAATGCACGCGGATCCGATTATGCATTGCCTGGAATGGAAGCTGGCGAAATGGCTGAGAAATACGTAACGATGAATCTAAACTTATGGGGCATTAAAAACCCAGAAACGGTCGTAATCGAGGGACATAATCAATATCCAGATCGCTCACAGGATATAGTTGCAGAAGGATTGGCGAAAGTTGCTGAAACTGCAGCAAGATTCTAATTTTTTAAAAGGAAAACCAGTATGTATTTTTAGCATACTGGTTTTTCTATGCAGATTTTTCTGAAAGTCGATTATAATAAAGGGTAAGCTATAAGCATGAAAGGAAGTGCAGAGGATATGCAAACGTTTAAATCACGTGACGAATTAAAGATAGAAGAAACTTGGAATTTAAAGGATATTTACGAAGATCAGGCTAATTGGGAAAAAGATTATCAAGAAGTCCTAAAGATGACAGAAAAATTAAAAACTTACGATGGCCATATTCAGTCAGCCCAAGATTTATTCGAGTATTTACGGTTAAGTGAGGAAGTTGGCTACATTTATAACAAGCTATATGTATTTGCCATGCTTCAAGCCGATTTGGATACACGGGTCACCTCATCACAAGCATTGCTGGATCGAGCTGGTAAGTTAGGGCAGAAAATAAGTAATGCTTCTGCATTCTTCATGCCGCTTCTTCTAAGCCTGGAAGAACAAACATTAAAAGGGTACATAAAAGAAGTCGAGGGTTTGAAATATTTTGAAGAGGATTTATTGGATTCCTTCCGCTATAAAGCCCATGTATTAACGAAAGAACAAGAAGAAGTGCTTTCGCAAATAGGCGAAGCCTTTTCAGCTCCACAAAAAACGTTCGGAATGATCAACAATGCGGATATAAAATTTGGGGAAGTTACGAATGAAGACGGCGAGAGGGTAGAGCTGACGCGAGGAATGTATTCCAAATTGATTGAAGATGATGATCGGGATAAAAGAAAAGAGGCTTATTTCGCATATTATCAGCCATATGTACAATTGAAGAATACAATCGCTTCCACACTTGCAACGGCAATCAAAAATAATGTGAATCTTTCAAAGCTGAGAAATTATCCATCTGCCTTGGAAAAATCCTTATTTGGAGATCAAGTTCCAAAAGAGGTTTATGATAATTTGATTATGTCTACTAAGCAAAATATCGGACCCATGCATAAATACATTCATTTAAGAAAAAAATTGCTGGGTGTAGAAGAATTACGTGCTTATGATTTAAGTGTACCATTAGTCGAAGGGGCTAAAGAGGAGATTTCTTACGATGATGGTTTTGCTTTGATGGTGGAGGCACTAAAGCCACTTGGCGAAGAGTATATCACAATCCTTAAAACCTTTAAGGAAAACAGGTATATCGACGTCAGGGAAACACCTGGAAAACGTTCAGGTGCTTACAATTTAGGACTTTATGGTGTTCACCCTTTCATCCTATTAAATCATCGTGATGATTTAGACAGTGTATTTACACTTGCACATGAATCTGGACATGGCATGCACTCATACTATAGCTCAAAATACCAACCGCAAATAAGTGCTGGGTATTCCATTTTTGTCGCTGAGGTTGCTTCCACTGTGAATGAAATCCTTTTGATTCGCCATTTAATTAAGACAACAAAAGACGTACAAAAGAAAAAACATTTACTTAACCATTTCATAGATAGTTTTAAAGGGACATTCTTCACACAAGTGATGTTTGCGGAGTTCGAAAAGATTGTACATGAAAAAGCTGAAAATGAAGAACCTCTAAATGCCGAGGTTTTTAATACAGCCTATGAAACGATATTTCGTGCATATAATGGAGATGAAATAAGTTTCGATGAAGAAGTGAAGTATGGCTGGTCACGCATCCCACACTTTTATCGTCCGTTTTATGTCTACAAATATGCTACAGGTTACGTTTCAGCCATTACGATCGCTGATAAGATCCTTTCTGGGGACAAAAAAACACTTGAAAGTTATTTGACTTTCTTGAAAAGCGGGAGTTCCGATTTCCCATTGGAGCTGCTTAAGAAAACAGGCGTAGATTTAACGAAACCTGAGCCGATCGAAAATGCAATGAAGATTTTCAGTGATCTCGTCGACCAATTCAGTGAGTTGACAGAAGGCTAATCTAAACCATTTCTTCCAAAAGAGCCCATGGTATGATGTTATAAAAAATGCTATAGTTAAAACATTGGCGTATGAAAGGCCCAATCAATAGATTGGGCCTTATTTTATATGCAAAAGAAACAGTTAATTCGCGAAAAAGTCATGATGACAGCGTTATTTTCAACATCGGAGCCTAGCCAATGGGCCAGTTTCTTCGTACTACAATGGCATATTTTGTGAGGAAAGTGAAAAATGAATTCGACAGTTAATTATATAAAAGAATGGCAGCAGGCACTTCAACTTGAAATCCTGCATTTGAAAAAATATGGCAGCACAAAATACTTGGTTTCGAACGTCCATCTGCTTACAAGCGACGGTTCCTTCAACTATTATTTTGAAACAGGTTCATCGGTAAAAATCCCTGTCGGTTCCCTCGTTCGACTTGAATGGGGAGGGATTAAACAGGATGGAAGGATCCTCTCATCGGAAGGGAAAAGTATAATCATTGTTTTTGATCGCTCGTTAGGCGATATCATCAGTGAAGCCTTTTTATACCATGATCCCTGGGAATTGCTGGAGCAATTGATTATCCGCTTGGATGAAATCAAGAGGAGTAAAAGGAAAAGGCTTCGAATCAAGCGCCTGATGGATCCGTCCATGCCGCAAAAACATCCTTTAACTGAAAAACAAAGCAGTGTGAAAGAATTATATTCCCGTTCGAAGTTCAATCCTGTCACTTTTGTTTGGGGACCGCCTGGAACAGGAAAAACCTATACTTTGGCTCGTACAGTAGCCAATCATTATTTACAAGCTAAAAAAGTTCTGGTTTTGTCCCATAGCAACCAGGCTGTAGATGTTTTGATGGCTGAAATTTCATCATTCATTAAAAAGAAAGATCTTTTCAAAGAAGGCGATGTGCTTCGCTATGGATCTCAATTCGGTGAATCACTAGCTATCCATGATGATATTGTTACGGGGCAATTATTAGGTAAACATGAACCGACATTAATTAAAGAAAAAGAAGAACTTGACGAAGAAAAACGTCTTTTAAAATATGATTTGGCAGGTTCCTTCAGTAAAAGGGATACAGATCAGTTAATTGAGATAGAGAAAAAGCTGGCCAAAGTATTGGAGAAAATCCGCCAAAAAGAGATTCAATTCGTAAAAGAAGCAAAAGTGATCGGGACGACCTTAGCTAAAGCCGCAAATGACGAAACGGTTTATCAAAAGGAGTATGATCTGGTCATCTTGGATGAAGCGAGTATGGCTTACGTTCCTCAGGTGGCTTTTGCTGCAGCGTTAGCCAAGCATATTATCGTTTGTGGTGATTTCAAACAATTGCCGCCCATTGCTTCGGCTCGTGATTCCCTCGTAAAACTTTGGCTGAAGGAAGACATATTTCATCGGGCCGGTGTCGCCCAGTCTGTTGAAGAAGGAGAACTCCATCCCCATCTATTCCTATTAAAGGAACAGCGCCGCATGCATCCGGATATTTCAGCATTCACTAATCGTGTCGTCTATAACAATTTTGTTGGCGATCATAAAAGTGTTGCGACTAGCAGGGAGGGCATAATGCTGGCGGAACCGTTTGCCAATAGGGCATCGGCACTTCTTGATACTAGCTTAGCAGGGGAATATTGCATCACTGAACGGACATCCCACTCGAGAATGAATTTATGGCAATTGCTTTTATCTTTTCAGTTGATTCATGAAGCTTATGTGGGCGGTTCAAGGTCAATTGGTTATGTCGCACCATATCGGGCTCAGGCAGAATTGATGGAAAAGCTATTGGATGACTTATATGAAAAAGAACGGCAAACTGCGGATATCATCGCTGCAACTGTACATCGTTTCCAGGGAAGTGAACGTGAGATGATGATCTTTGACACAGTTGATAGTTATCCGCAAAACAGGGCTGGAATGTTATTGACAGGGAGAGAAAGTGAAAGGCTGATTAACGTGGCCATAACAAGGACTAAAGGTAAGTTCGTACATGTATGTGACACTTCGTTTGTTAACAAACACGTTTATCGCAGTAAAACACTTCGTCAGCTTGTCGATCATCAAATTCAAAATGATCAGATTGTATCAAAGAAAGACATTGGAAAATGGGTTAACCACCAGCACCCGAAATTACGATGGATGCATGCCCGTAAATTGGGGGACTTTCAGGGAGATATTGAAACAACAAAACATGACATGGTTATCGCTGTACCGGATTTGAACAGTTTGTCAGAAGAATGGCAGCAATATTTAATGAAACGGAACCCTGCAGTGAAATTGACGATCATATCAGCAAAAAGAAATCCTGATATCAACTCGGATCATTTTATTTGTTCACCTATTTCCTTTTCCTTTATCATCTTTGATCATCGAGTTATTTGGCTAGGTTTGCCCGTGGAGTCCAATAATCGGGTTCAGCCCCCATATATAGCGGCTCGTTTGGATTCAAAAATCATGGCAGATGAATTACTATCTCAATTCAAAAAAAGTGAATAGCTTTGGAAAGCCCCTTAAAAGGGCTTTTCTTTTTTACATAAATCCCTAAAAAGACCTCGATAGAATAAATGATGACCATTTGAGCCACTTGCGTCCTTAGTATATTAAACCAAACACCTCGTTAGAATATATAATTCACGTATACTCCCTAATTTGGATTCAACTCCTTATATTTTCTGCTAAAGGCTGCAAACTAAACAACAAGGCAAGCGTTTCAGGCGACTTTCGGCTGGTTATGATTTACGATTAAGTTACGAAAGCCAAGAAAGGAGGTAACAAATTGAAATTGAGCATATTGGATCAATCCCCGATTGCATCCGGGCAATCAGCACAAGAAGCTTTGCAGGCTTCACTTCAACTAGCTCAAGAAGGAGATAGGCTGGGTTATAGCAGAATCTGGTTTACTGAACATCATGATTTGCCTGGCTTGGCCTGTTCCGTTCCAGAGGTTTTGATAAGCTATATTGGTTCACAAACAAAAAATATCCGGATTGGATCAGGGGCAGTACTGCTTCCACATTATAAGCCATACCGAATAGCAGAGACATATAATATGCTAGCCACGCTTTTTCCAGGCCGGATTGATATCGGAATGGGACGTGCTCCTGGTGGATCTGCCGAAGCAACGATGGCCTTATCCGATAATTTCCTTCAAAATGTATATAAAATGCCCGAACTTGTTCAAGAACTGTTAAATTTTCTAAGAGATGAATTTCCGAAAGAACATCCGTTTTCAAATGTCTCTGCTGCTCCTATCCCAATGCTATCCCCTGAACCATGGATATTGGGAACAAGCGGGAAAAGTGCAAAACTAGCCGCTGAGAATGGAACTGCATACGCGTTTGGGGAATTCATGAGCGAAAATGATGGCGTGCAGAGTATTAAACAGTACCGTGAGCACTTTCAAACAAAAGGGTTACTCAAAGCACCTAAAACGATTATTACGGTATCGGCCATTTGTGCTGAAACGGAAGAATATGCGAAAGAAATCGCCCTCAGCAACACCCTGTGGAAAATTCAAAGTGGACATGGGGAAAGAAAGCAAGTTCCAAGTATAGAAGAAGTAAGGAATCATGAATGGACTGAAAAAGAAAAAACACAGATGGAAACCATGCATAAAAAACTGATTCTTGGTACCCCTTCACAAGTTAAGGATCGCCTATTGACGATTCAGGAGAAATATCAGGCAGATGAAATCATGTTGATAACCATCACTCATAAGTTGGAGGATCGGCTTAATTCGTTTCGATTGATTGCCAGGGAAATGCTTAACAGTTAATCCTTAAGCATTTTATGTGCATTTTTTGTGTATTTTCTATATGATGGCTTTGCGTCCGATTTATCATAATTGAAAGAAAGAAGATGAAGATATGAATGCTGATCAATATGCAAAAAAACTTGGCGACATTTCTTTTTCCGTTCTGGACCTGGCTTCTATTGTTGAAGGTGGTACAGTTTCGGGAGCTTTTAAAAATACAGTAGAATTAGCTAAACATGCAGAGCAATGGAATTACAACCGTTTCTGGGTTGCAGAACATCATAGCATGCCTGGGATTGCAAGCTCTGCAACGTCAGTGCTTATAGGCTATGTTGCAGGCAGGACGGAAAGGATTCGGGTAGGTTCTGGAGGCATAATGCTACCGAATCATGCACCGCTGGTTATCGCAGAACAATTTGGAACATTGGAAGCAATGTATCCTGGTAGAATAGATTTAGGACTGGGGCGTGCTCCGGGAAGCGACCAATATACAGCCATGGCACTTCGGGGTGATGTACGTAATAACGGACAGGATTTTCCTGAACAATTGGCGCAGCTCCGTAGCTATTTAGATGCGGATTCTAAACATAATCGTGTTCGCGCCATTCCTGGAGAAGGGCAGGACATCCCGATTTGGCTGCTTGGTTCAAGTGGGTTCAGTGCAGCATTATCAGCACAGCTGGGATTGCCATTTTCATTTGCAAGCCATTTTTCCCCTGAAAATACTCAACCAGCTTTAGCCCGCTACCGCAATAATTTCCAACCATCCGACGTTCTAGATAAACCTTATGTCATGGTTGGTATCAATGTTTTTGCAGCCGATACTACGGAAGAAGCGCAAAGGATTGCTACATCATATCAACAGCAGTTCTTGAATTTGATACGGAACACACCCGGTCAACTAGCTCCTCCAGTTGATACGATGGAAGGCCTTTGGACAGAATATGAAAAAGCCATTGTCATGAAGCAGCTGAACGCTTCCATTATAGGTAATCCAAAAGAGGTAAAAGAGCAGTTGCAGGGATTTTTAAATGAAACACAGGCGGATGAAATGATTATAAACTCTGCCATTTATGATCAGGATGCACGCCTTCGTTCTTATGAAATCATTGCAGAGGTTACTGGAATGAAATAATTGTTAAAGAATGAGCTTGCAGATCCCGTGTCTGCAAGCTTTTTTATAAAAATACATACCGATTGGCTTCATAAACAAAGTTAGGAGAGAGTAATGAAACGAGAAGATCCTTTATCCTTAATATTTCACTTCACAGATAAAAAAGGTGACAGCAGGCCACTATATTTTGCGAATCCGAAAAAAGTGATCACCGCCCATTCAATTGAGGATGTCCTTCCCCAATTCCAAAAAGTCCAGGAATCGATCGAACAGGGGAATTATGCAGCGGGATATGTTTCCTATGAAGCGGCACCTGCTTTTGAACAATCCTTTAAAGTAAAAGATGGAGCCAAAATGCCATTATTATGGTTCGGGATTTTTGATAAACCGGAAGCGGAAATACCTGAAAAAGTGACCGGGGCTTTTCAGTTATCTGAATGGCAATCAGAAACGGATTCAAATGCCTATCGTTCTGGATTTCAAAGAATAAAATCAGAAATCAAGAAAGGCAACACATACCAAGTCAATTATACGATGCGTTTGCAATCTCAGTTCGAAGGAGATGACTTCGCTTTTTTTGAACGTTTGAAGAGAGCCCAACGCTCGAACTATAGTGCATATTTGAACGTGGGTTCACATCGAATCCTATCGGCTTCACCGGAGTTGTTTTTTCGTTGGGAAGATGGTCAGCTGATTACTCGGCCCATGAAGGGAACGGTAAAGCGGGGAACGACACTGAAAGGGGATCAGCTCAATGCTGAATGGTTGGCAGCCTCGGAAAAGAATCAAGCTGAAAACTACATGATTGTGGACCTGCTAAGAAATGATTTGGGAATGATTGCGGAACCAGGAAGTGTCGAAGTTCCACAACTTAAGGCAATTGAAAAATATCCGACCGTTTGGCAAATGACATCCACGATTACAGCCGATACGAATCCAGGAACAACAATCATTGATATATTCAAGGCCCTTTTTCCTTGTGGATCGATAACAGGGGCACCTAAAATTAAAACGATGGAAATCATCGCTGATATCGAGAATTCACCGCGTGAAGTTTATTGCGGTGCAATCGGGTTTATCACTCCTGAATCCGAAGCCGTTTTTAATGTGCCGATTCGTACGGTCGTGATAGATAAGGAAACAGGGAAAGCCGAGTATGGGGTTGGCGGGGGGATCACTTGGGATTCCGAGTTATCGGAAGAATATGACGAAGCCTTTTTAAAAGCCAAATTATTAACGGTTGAACGGCCTGCTTACAAACTATTGGAATCGATAAAGCTCAGCGATGGCGAATATTATTTGTTGAATGATCATATCGACAGGATGAAACAATCCGCTGAGTACTTCGATTATCGATTCTCTGAATTGTATCTTAGAGATCGACTCCAAAAGTATGCGGAAATTAACCATGGGACGCTGCAAAAAGTAAGGGTACTACTACATGAAAATGGTGAAATTGAAGTCTTGGGACAAGCAATCAAGCCCCTTGATCCAGAATTCAAGGCCATACTGGCTGAAGCTCCAATATCAAGGGCAAATCCATTTCTATTTCATAAGACCACCAATCGTGATGTCTATGAAGGCTTTCAAATGAATAATCCCGACTTCCAGGATGTTCTGCTTTGGAATGAAGAAGGATACATTACGGAATTCACCAACGGAAATGTAGTGGTAAAGATAAATGGTGACCTCTATACCCCTCCGGTGGAATCAGGTTTGCTTGCAGGAACATTTCGTCAAGAATTGATCAGGAAGAAGGAAATCAAGGTAAAAAACATTTCAAAGGCTGACCTCAATAACGCTGAGGAAATTTGGTTCATTAATAGTGTGCGAGGGAAATTAAAAGTGAATTTAACTTTCTAAGCTGATAATTCGTAAAAAAGTGAAAAGTGTAATCTTTATTACAGTTTGTTGAGTTATAGTAGATGATGAATACTACATTTGGGGGAGGGACTGCTGAGGAGATGCATAAAATCGCAGGATTATCGATTAACGAATGGAAAGCGAAAGATCCTATACTTAATAATGTGATAAAGATGAATGAAGTCTTCTGGAAGAATCCAGATTACGGTAACAAACAAGAAAATCCAATCGTCCAAGCTGAACAAGTTAAATCGGCTGAAGAAAGATTAAATAGATTTGCCAATTATATAATTAAAGCATTTCCAGAAACTGAACCAATGGAGGGGATCATTGAATCACCTCTAGTAGAGATTCCTTTCATGCAAAAAAACTTGGAAAAATCCTATGGAACTAAAATTGCGGGAAAACTTTTGCTGAAATGTGACAGTCATTTACCTATATCAGGTTCAATCAAGGCACGCGGAGGTATTTATGAGGTCTTAAAACGTGCTGAGGAAATAGCAATGAAGCATGGCGGTTTAAAGCGGACTGATAATTATGGAATACTTGCGAGTGATGAATATAAGGAGCTTTTTTCAAAATATTCGATTGCTGTCGGTTCAACCGGCAATTTAGGAATGAGTATTGGAATAATAAGCGCGAAGCTGGGATTTAAAGTAACGGTCCATATGTCTGCAGATGCCAAACAGTGGAAAAAGGATAGATTAACAAGTCTGGGTGTCATTGTAAAGGAATATGATGATGATTATAGTAAAGCTGTAGAAGAAGGCCGTAAAGAAGCATCACTTAATCCCGATTGCCACTTTATTGATGATGAAAATTCCATGGATCTGCTGCTAGGTTATGCGACAGCTGCAACGCGACTGAAGAAACAATTGAAAGATATGTCCATTGCCGTAGATGAAGATCATCCTTTGTTTGTGTACTTACCATGCGGTGTCGGCGGCGGGCCCGGCGGCATAACATATGGGCTCAAGTTAGCCTTTGAAGATGATGTACATTGTTTTTTTGCAGAGCCGACACATTCACCATGCATGACGCTCGGATTGATGACAGGACTTCATGACAAAGTTTCGGTTCAGGACTTTGGCATCGATAATAAGACGGAAGCGGATGGTCTTGCAGTAGGAAGGCCTTCAGCATTGGTTTCCAGTATGATGACGACCATGTTAAGCGGTAGCTATACCATAGAGGATAGAAGGTTATTCGAACTGCTCAAGGAAATGGCAGAGACGGAAGGCCATTATTTAGAGCCATCTGCCCTAGCAGGAGCATTTGGTCCGATACAACTTTTGTCAGCTAAAGAAGGAAGGGAATATCTTATGGATCAAAAACTGCTGGCTAAAATGAACCAGTCGACGCATGTCATCTGGGCGACCGGCGGGAGCATGGTACCAAAAGATATGATGGATTCGTATTTATCTAAATGTTAAAAAAATCCACAAGAGTGAAATTTTCAGAATGCAGGTAAACTCGTAGAAAAGTGAGTTTGCCTGCATTATTTTTATTTTAAAAACCTCTCAGGTGTTTTCAGACGAAGCCGTTTTTCGTCCAAACCGCACTTTATTTGACCGACAACGAATTATTCGAACCCCGGAGCATAAATTTTGCTGTCCGGATGATGATTCCGTTCCCTTAAGGTCGACGTCCTGCCAAATACTCCTCACCGCAAGTTTCAAGCAGTGGCTGGGCTCCAGACATTCAATCCTTCATCACAAAGAAAAGTCTTGTATTAAAATCAGGGTAATCATCCCGATACAATCGTGAGAGGGAATCAGGATGAGACCATTCCGAACCTCTTTTGACATTTTCATTGAAATATCTCCTAAAGTTAAGAAATTGGGGCTCTATGAGCCACTATGTTATGCCTCTTTTGGACCTAGCCATGTTCAATTGGCCATATTCTTTAAATTAATGGCAGAGAAAGTAAGCATCGCTTGCATCGGCAACTTTTTAAGTCCCCTTAAAGCAGTCTTACTCATATCATGCTTCTTTTGCATCTACGAATACACACTCAATCGTTTTTTTATGTTTCGCATATATAGGTTTTAGATCTAAAAATGACGCAGATGATCTGCATCTTCCACGATATGCTTGTCAGAAATGCCGTGCCACTACTAAAAGCGCGTCTAGGGGAGACCCCTCAGGCGAAAGCCGAGGGCCGACCGCCGGCGGAAAGCAAGCGCCTGAAGTGGAAATCAACGTTCAATATGTAAAAGCTAAAAAAACTGTAGACAAACTCGAGCGAAAGTTTGTCTACAGTTCGTGAAGTTCACGACAGTGAACTTCTTTATATTTATAACCCCCATGAGTTCAATAAAAGGTGAATGGCTTTTTCCAATTCGGATTCAGGAATCCCTGCAAAGCCCAATATAATTTTTGGAGGATGTTCGTCAATTTTCTCGATTGAATATGTTGATAATCCATAAATTTTAATATGGTCTTCGTTTGCCTTTTGAATAAGTGTCTGTTCATCCATGCCGTTCTTGACGATGAGGACGATATGCAATCCTGACCGCTCTCCAATGATTTTTATTTGTTGATGGGGTTTAAATAGATCAATCACTTTATCCAGCTTCCGACGGTACACTTTCCTCATCCGATTTAAATGCTTTTCAAAATCCCCTTCCTTCATGAACTGTGTCAACACGTGCTGATCAATCCGTGAAACGGTTGAATGGTAAAAAGACAATTCCTGTTGATGCATTTGTAACAATGGAGCGGGAAGAACCATATAACTGATCCGAATTGATGGCATCAATGATTTTGAAAATGACCCTAAATAAATCACCTTATCACCAGCATCCATACTTTGTAAGGAAGGAATTGTTTTTCCACTATAACGAAATTCACTATCATAATCGTCTTCGATAATATAGCGGTTTGCTGCCCCTTGAGCCCAGTTCAACAATCGCGTCCGTCTGTTAACGGATAGGATTGTCCCATTGGGGAAGTGATGTGAGGGAGTGACATACACAACGTCGATGTTTGAATCTTCAATTTGGTTCACCTTTACGCCTTCTTCATCAATTTGCAGTGGATGGACTTCATTTGGGTAGCTGCGTAAAATCCGATGAATCAAGTGATACCCGGGATCTTCAACACCATAGATGGCATTTTTATCGAATAGAAGGACAAGCTGCTGTAATAAAATTTCCATTCCTGCACCAATGATGATCTGTTCTGGGACACATTGAACACCACGTGCATGATACAAATAATGGGCAATTTCACATCGTAATTCATATTCCCCTTGAGAATCCCCAAGTAAAAGAAGATCTTGATGTGATTCATCGATTTTGCTTTTCATGTATTTTCTCCATTTTTCAAATGGGAAATGTTCCGTGTCAATTTGGCTGGGATGAAAATGATATAGCAATTCCCCTTGTTTATGATTGATTTGTTCAACTGATACTTGGTTAGTTTGTGTATACTCTAAATCCTCGAATGTTTGAATATAGTACCCTTTTCTTGGTATGACTTCAACGTATCCTTCAGCAGTCAATTGTTCATATGCAGTCTCTACGGTATTTTGACTTATTTGAAGGAACTCTGCCAATTTCCGTTTGGAAGGCAGTTTTGTGCCGTAAAGAAGACGGCCTTCAATGATTTCTTTTTTAATATATGAATATAATTGTTCGTACAAAGGTACTTCACTTAACCGATTTAAATTGCAAGAAAGCATATTCATTTTGTTGCCACCTTTTTGATAAAATTTTACTGACCCCATTAAATTTATTAAAACTGACACTTTCAATGTGGTCAACTCTTTTTTATACTAAGCCTAACAAATCTAAAAAATGAAAATATTAGGGGGAAGAAAAAAATGGAAAAATTATTAGGAACTGACACAGTAAAAAGAGGAATGGCACAAATGCAAAAGGGTGGCGTAATCATGGACGTCATTAACGCAGAACAAGCAAAAATCGCAGAAGCATCTGGTGCGGTCGCTGTCATGGCATTGGAAAGGGTTCCTTCCGACATCCGTGCGGCTGGCGGCGTAGCAAGAATGGCAGATCCGCGAATTGTCGAGGAAGTAATGAATGCAGTCTCAATCCCGGTCATGGCTAAAGCAAGGATTGGCCATATCGTTGAATCAAGGGTCCTGGAATCCATGGGAGTGGATTATATCGATGAAAGTGAAGTGCTGACTCCTGCGGATGAAGAATACCATATCCTAAAAAGTGATTTCACAGTACCTTTCGTTTGTGGCTGCCGTGATTTAGGCGAAGCTGCGCGCCGTATTGGTGAAGGAGCATCCATGCTTCGTACAAAAGGAGAACCAGGAACAGGTAATATTGTGGAAGCTGTGCGTCATATGAGAAAGGTACAGTCACAAATTCGCAAAGTGAGCATCATGAGTGATGATGAATTAATGACAGAGGCAAAAAATCTTGGAGCCCCTTTTGAAATTTTAAGAGAAATCAAACGCACAGGTAAATTGCCTGTAGTTAACTTTGCAGCCGGCGGAATTGCCACTCCAGCAGATGCTGCATTGATGATGGAATTGGGAGCAGATGGCGTTTTCGTTGGGTCTGGTATTTTTAAATCTGAAACTCCAGAAAAATTCGCATCCGCAATCGTTCAAGCGACTACATATTTCACCGATTATGAATTGATTGGCAAGTTGTCAAAAGAATTGGGCAGTGCAATGAAGGGCATTGATATTTCCAAACTAGCTCCGGCAGAACGGATGCAGGAACGTGGATGGTAATATGATAACGATCGGTGTTTTGGGATTACAGGGAGCGGTTGAAGAACACTTGAACCAAATCAAAGCTGCCGGCGAACAAGCGATTATAGTAAAAAAACCGGAACAGTTGCGGGAAATCGATGGCTTGATCATTCCAGGCGGAGAAAGCACGACGATGAGGAAGCTAATGGATCGTTATGGATTTATGGAACCGATCAAAACTTTCTTCGAAGGTAAAAAACCTATTTTCGGTACATGTGCTGGGATGGTATTGGCGGCAAATGAATTGACTGGCGATGAGGTGGCCTATCTCGGACTAATGGACATTTCCGTGAAAAGGAACGGATTTGGACGTCAACGGGAAAGTTTCGAGGCTGACCTATCCATCAAAGGAATGGAAGCCCCTTATAAGGCAGTATTCATCCGGGCGCCATTTGCTGATGAAGTTGGAGAAGGTGTAGAAGTATTGGCTGTTTATGAAGAGAATGTAGTGGCTGCGAGACAAGACCATGTCCTCGTAAGTGCATTTCATCCAGAATTGACAGGTGATGATCGCTTCCTTCAACTTTTCATTGAAATGGTGAAGACATCCGTAAGTAAGGCCGAATTGAAAACCTGCTAAACAAATGAAGCTGTCCTATTAATAGGACAGCTTTACTTTTGAAAGCTCAAAACTTTTAAAAAAAACATATTGCTTGAATTTACTATTCTTTACTTTTATAATAAGTAAGTAATTACTTACTTATTTGGAAAGGGAATGTATATGACAGCAAGAGTTGCAGTTATCACAGGGGGAGCAAGCGGTATAGGCCGAGCCACATGCCTGAAATTCGCAGCAAAAGGGGACAAGGTCGTTGTTGCGGATTTTAATGAAGAAATGGGTCGGGAAACCGTTGATCAGATAACAGCTAATGGTGGAGTGGCCATTTATGTTAAAACGGATGTTTCTAAGCAGGAAGATGTTGAATCGTTAATCAATAAAGCAGTGGAAACATACGGAAGGCTCGATATCATGTTTAATAATGCCGGCATTGGTGCGGGCGGTATGATCCTAGACCAAGATATGGAAGGTTACTACAAAACGATTGGGGTGAACCAGCACGGAGTGGCCTTTGGAATCATGGCAGCAGGACGGAAAATGAAGGAACTGGGTAACAAGGGAGTCATTATAAATACCGCTTCCGTGTTTGGCTACTTAGCTACCCATGGGACTTTTGCCTATCAGGCGACTAAAGGCGCTGTAAGAATGATGACACAGACAGCAGCTTTGGAATTGGGTGCTCATGGCATACGCGTAGTGGGCATTGCGCCGGGCGGGGTCGACACTCCTATCATACAAGGTTATAAAGACATGGGAATCATCGATAAATTGAATGCAAGTCAAATGCGCGGTGAATTGATTAAGCCAGAAGCCGTTGCAAATGCCGTCTATCTATTATCGTTAGAGGAAGCGGAGGCGAACAATGGAAGTGTAGTCATGGTCGATGATGGCTATGCATCTTTTAAGTGATTTTCATAAATAGAAAACATCGTCCCAACCAGATGATGTTTTCTATTTATGATATATGGGAATATTGAATTCTAATAGATCAAAGGTAATATTGACCGATTGATACCAGCGATATATCATGGGAAATAGATGGGTGAAATCGGTCTTATCTTTATAAAAGAAGGTTGATATTTTTGAAAAAAGGGCAGCAAACCAAAGAACGAATCATAAATGTAGCCCGGACTCTTTTTGCCACTAAAGGTTTTGACATGACAAGAACGAATGAAATTGCCTCTGCATGCAATGTTTCCGAAGCTACTATTTACAAATACTTTGACAGCAAAAAAGATTTGCTTTTGTCTACAATTACCCCTAATGAAAAAGAGGAATCTGAAGATGGGACTAGCCATCTATCCACGGATGATCTAGTGGAGAATCATGTTACTACCATGATAAAAAAAATTCTTGAAAATAAAGAACAGTTTTCGATATTATTTAGGGAAACACAATTCGATCAAGATATTTCAAAGCAATATGTAGATCAGATTTTCAAGCCAAATGCCAGGCATATTGAAATACAGAAGAGAATAGATAGCGGAGAGATACAATATATCTCTGATATTATTTTATTTAATGTAGGGATCATTTCTTTCACATTGGCTTTATCTACACATTATGAGATCCATCAACAAAAAAAGGAGCCATATTTTACTTCTGAACGAATTAAGAGCATTGCCCAACTTTTGGTATATGGTATTCATGGGAAACAAAATCATACATAATGAAACGGTCATATTTAGGGCATGAGCATCAAGCCGTAAATATGACCGTTTCTTTTTTCATTCAGAGTAGATGTCCAGAGTGTAAGATTTGACTTATATTTTTCAGACAATTACGATAAATGTATACTTCACGAAATGCTTTAAGAAAATTATATCTGGAAATCTTGTAACATTGGAGGGTATCAAATGAGCGATATCGTAATTTTATCAGGAAGTCCGGCTATTCCATCAAGAACGGACATTTCACTAAAACATATTCAATCATTAGTCGAAAATGCAGGATTTACTACAGCTTATTTCTCGATTACGGATTTCTCAGCAGATGATTTATTCCAAGGGAAATATAATAGCGAGGATATCTCAAAGCTTTCAGAGAGAATTCAAGCAGCCAGAGGAGTCATTATAGGTTCACCGGTATATAAGGCTTCTTATACAGGTGTATTGAAAGCATTGATTGATTTGCTGCCAGAAGGTGCTTTTAAGGGTAAGCCGGTGCTGCCAATCATGATTGGTGGAAGTAACAGGCATCTATTGGCGATTGACTATGCGCTTAAACCATTAATTTCAATATTAAAAGGCGAGCCGCTGCAGGGGATTTATTTTGTTGATAAGGAAATAGATAAACAGAATCCAGAAAATCCGATCAATGATTTGCATCTAATTGATCGCGTCCAGAGTCAGGTTCAAGAATTTGTAGAAGCGATACAGTTAAGAAATTAATGACTTCAATAAATTAATTCCTTTTATAAAAAGACTGGAACCCTAGAAATTTTTTTAGAATAACACGCGTCAATAATAGGCCTATTAATGAAAATAGACTCATTTTTTTGGAGATTTTATCTAAAAAGACGAGTCTATTTTCGTATTTATATGAACATAAAATCATAAATTGAATAGTGTGTATAAAAATAACAGTTCATCCATAATATTAAACCAAGTTATTTTATAAGAAAACTCCATTGACAAGGATTAAATATATGTTAATATTTAAAATAATAAAACTTATCCAGAGCGACGGAGGGAATTGGCCCTTTGAAGTCCGGCAACCTGCATGATGGATGCAAGGTGCTACCTCCAACAAAATGTTGATCATTTTGGAAGATAAGGTAAAGATATTTACCTTGCGATCTTTCCATCATGGAAAGATTTTTGTTTTTTGTGAAAATTTTAGGCAGACCATAACAATGTAAGGTTGTATGGAATTATATAAATCTAAAAAATTTAAAATAAAATATTCGCGGGTTTTCTTAAAGGAGGAACTGGTTTGAATAAAGAGAATCAGCTTGAAGAAATTTTTGAACGACTTCAAGAAATGCTTAATTCAATGAAATATGGATCCATTACACTTATTGTCCAGGATGGTAAAATCATTCAAATGGAGAGAAATGAAAAACTAAGAATTAAATAAGGTATCTGCTGACTAGAAAAACTAGAGGCGGGTTTAACTGATATAAAGAGAGTATTGGTTAGATTCGTCTCTTTTTCCTAGATTCAAATAACCCGGGGGATATTACAAAGGGAATTGATCAACAGTTACTCTAACCTGATACAGCAAGTTTTTAGAGGGGGCTACAAAGTTGGCTGCATTAATAAACTATGAAAATTTCAATACAGGGGACTTCCCTGTATTTCCTGAAGACACTGAGACAAAAGGTGCTTTGGAAGTACTGCAATGGGCGAATGACCATTATGGAGACAAACTGATTTATGCTTGCAGTTTTGGTATTGAAGGCATCGTGCTTACGGATTTATTGGCGAAGGTCAATCCTTCGGCAAAAATAGTATTCCTAGATACAGATGTTCATTTTGAGGAAACTTACCAATTGATCGAGGAAGTGAAGAAGCGATATCCGAAGCTTTTGATCGAAATGAAGAAACCTGACTTGACGCTTGAGGAACAAGCGGCGGAATATGGCGATGAATTATGGCTTAGTGATTCCAATAAGTGCTGTAACATCCGTAAAATCGTTCCGCTTACAGATGTGCTTTCATCGGCAACAGCCTGGCTTTCGGGACTGCGGAGGGAGCAATCCGAAACAAGGGCTAAGACCGAGTATATCAATAAGGATAATAAGTTCAAATCAGTTAAAATATGCCCACTCATACATTGGACATGGAAAGATGTTTGGCGCTATGCCCACAAAAATGGACTTCCATATAATGTCCTGCATGATAATGGATATCCGAGCATTGGATGTAAAACGTGTACTGCACCTGCCTTCAATGCAGATGATTTACGCTCAGGCCGTTGGCAAGGGGCTCAAAAAACGGAATGCGGTTTGCATTTATCTTAAATAAATAGAAATTATAGGCTTAAATAAATAGAAACCATAGGGGGAAATTAGCATGACAATCAGTTTACCGCACGGAGGAACATTAATCGATCTTTGGGAACCAAAATATGATTTTAGTAAAATAACGAAGTCAATCGAAATCGATGAAATTGCTTTAAGCGATCTTGAATTGATAGGGACTGGTGCCTACAGCCCGATTAAAGGATTCTTTACAAAAAGTGACTATGAGACAGTGGTAAAGGATATGAGGCTTAGCAGCGGACATGTATGGAGCATCCCGATTACGCTGCCTTTGACCGAAGAAACTGCAGGAAGCCTTACTATAGGTGAAGAAGTAACATTAACCCATGATGGTGAAACATACGGGGTTCTCTCCGTTTCTGATATTTACACTCCAGATAAGCAATTGGAAGCGACATTGGTATATCAAACAGCTGATGAGAAGCATCCTGGAGTGAAAAATTTATATAACCGCGGGGATGTATATGTCGGCGGGGAAATAAAGTTGATCAAGAGAATAGAGCGCCCGCTATTTCAAGCTCATTATTTGGACCCAGTCGAGACAAGGAAGGCTTTCGCTGAAAAAGGATGGGAAACGGTTGTCGGTTTCCAAACGAGGAACCCTGTTCACCGTGCACATGAATATATTCAAAAGACAGCATTGGAAATCGTCGACGGCTTATTCTTAAATCCACTCGTCGGTGCCACTAAATCAGATGACATTCCGGCAGATGTAAGAATGGAAAGCTATAAAGTGCTGCTTGACAAATATTATCCTAAGGATCGCGTCTCCCTTGCAGTTTTCCCTGCTGCCATGCGTTATGCAGGACCTAGAGAAGCCATTTTCCATGCGATGGTCCGTAAAAATTATGGTTGCACCCATTTTATCGTCGGACGTGATCATGCGGGTGTGGGCGATTATTATGGCACATACGATGCTCAAAAAATCTTTGGGAACTTTAACGCAGATGAGTTAGGAATCACGCTATTATTCTTTGAACATAGTTTTTACTGTAAAGCATGTGGCAATATGGCTTCCGCTAAAACTTGTCCGCATGGCAAGGAAGACCATGTCATCCTGTCTGGAACGAAGGTAAGGGAAATGTTGCGTAATGGAGATATTCCTCCAGCTACCTTTAGCCGTAAGGAAGTCATCGAGGTGTTGATAGAAGGTCTAAAAAAAATGAAGTTTATAACTGATTGGACATAAATGGAAGGGTCACATGAAGAGGGGGATTATCAAATGAGTAAAAGTACGAATGTCACATGGCATGAGACGTCATTGACCAAGGATCACCGACGGAAGCAGAACGGGCATGAAAGCACGGTTCTATGGTTTACAGGACTATCGGGTTCCGGAAAATCAACGATTGCAAACGCGGTCGCTAAAGAATTATACAATCGGAATATTCGAAGTTATGTTTTGGATGGTGATAATATCCGTCATGGCTTAAATAAAGATTTAGGTTTTTCTGAAGAAGATAGAACCGAGAATATTAGGCGGATCGGTGAGGTTTCCAAGTTATTCGTGGATAGTGGGCAGTTCGTATTGACCGCTTTCATATCACCTTTCAGGGCAGATCGGCAGATTGTACGTGATTTACTCGAAGAAGGGGAGTTTATTGAAGTATACATAAAGTGTCCGATCGAAGAGTGCGAAGTGCGTGATCCAAAAGGGCTTTATGACAAGGCCCGTAAAGGCATCATTAAAGATTTTACCGGAATCGACTCTCCATACGAAGAACCTGAACGACCGGAAATCATTTTAGAATCCGACCAATACAGCATTGAAGAGTGCGTTGAACAGGTAATCGGTTATTTAACAGCAAAGAAAGCGATTTAATCAAGGAGGAAATGTAATGGTTTACGAGAAATTTTGGTCGGAAAATCCACTAATCGCTAAAAATAAAACGGAAATCTGGAAATTGGAAAAAGACGGCTTGAAGATATTTGAAGATATTCCACATTACGCAGCTAATGGGTTTGATTCCATCCCTAAAGAGAAATGGGATATGTTCAAGTGGGCAGGTTTATACCTGCAACGGCCAAAAGAAGCTGGTTATTGGATGATGCGAGTCGTTATTCCCGGAGGTATCCTGACTTATGATCAACAAATAACTCTAGCTAACATCGCTAAAGATTACGGGAGGGACGTATATGACATTACAACCCGTCAAGCCATTCAATTCCATTGGCTGACCATCGAACAGGTCCCGGATATATTGAATCGTTTAGAAAAGGTTGGAATGACTACGGCTGGAGCTTGTGGTGATATAACCCGTAATATCATCGGTAATGCATTGGCAGGCATCGATCCTGATGAACTATTTGATACACGCGAGGTACTATATGATGTATTTGAGTATTTCCGCCTTAATGAAGACTATTCGAACCTTCCGCGGAAATATAAAATGTCCATAAGTGCCAATATCCATAATGCTTCAAATGCTGAAATCAACTGTGTTTCATTCAATCCAGCTACTAAAGTGATTGATGGAGTAACGGAAGTCGGTTTTCACGTAAAAGTAGGGGGTGGGCTTTCCTCCGTTCCGATGCTGGCAGAAGAACTTGACTTATTCATTTTACCTGAAAAAACTGTGGAAGTGGCTGCCGCCATCACGACGATATTCCGTGACTTTGGGTACCGTGAAAAGCGTCATCGCTCACGTTTGAAATTCCTTGTCGCTGACTGGGGTCCTGAACGATTCAAGGAAAAATTGCTGGAATACACCGGTCCGCTTCCTGAAAAGGGAGAAAGTGCGGTGAAGGGATGGAATGCAGGGTATTTCTACGGCATCCATAAACAAAAGCAAGATGGTCTGAACTATGTTGGCGTCAATATACCAGTTGGTCGTCTAAACCCAGACGAAGTGATCGAGTTTGCCGAACTTGCAAAAAAATATGGAAATGGTGAAATCCGCAACTGTAATTCTCAAAATCTAATCATTCCTAATGTGCCGGATGCAAAACTTGAGGAATTAAAGCAGGAATCCATCTTCGAAAGATTTCCATATCAACCAAAGAAATTCATTGGGTACTCCGTTTCGTGTACAGGCATCGAGTATTGCAACCTGGCTCTAGTTGAAACGAAAAACCGAATGAGGACCATTTCTGAATCACTGGACAAGGAAATAGATCTCGATGTGCCTGTAAGGATGCATATGGTCGGCTGTCCGAATAATTGCGGTCAAAGAGCCATCGCCGAAATAGGGCTGCAAGGCATAAAAATGAAAAATCAGGATAAAAAGATGGTCGAGGCTTTTGAGATATACGTTGGAGGAACGCTGAATGAGGGCGGGAAGTTCAATGAAAAGCTTAAAGGAAAAGTGGAAGCTGAAAAGCTCCATCATGTTTTGAAAGAAATGATCCTATTTTTCAAAGAAACTAAACTTCTTTCCGAAACCTTTCTCGACTTTGTGGAAAGGGTAGGGGTAGACAAATTACAAAGTAAACTTGATGATATATTAGCGGAAGTGGCCGTTTAATAGGGGAAGGTAAGCATTCCATGAATCTATACCGTTTTGAAGTCACTATCAAGGAAAAACCAATTCATGTCATCATTGTTGCCGATTCAGATGAAAAGGCGTTTGACCTTGTTGATATCGAGCTGGAAAAGCATTATTTGAAAATGCCTGAAGTGGATGACATCTCATTATATGAAAAAAGGAAAATTAAAAATGGAGCAGGTTTCGTTTTATCGGAATTCGAAACAATTCTCTAAGGGAAGGCAGGATGCAAAAATGGGGAAAGTATATCTAGTAGGAGCCGGTCCCGGAGATCCAGATTTAATTACATTAAAAGGATTAAAATGCATCCAAGAAGCTGATGTCATTTTATATGATCGACTTGTCAATAAAGAACTTTTGAATCATGCAAAAGACGGTGTCGAGCTGATTAATTGCGGTAAACTGCCGGATTATCATTTGTTGCAGCAGGATACCATCAATCGGTTCCTCGTTAAATATGCAAAAAAGGGAAAAATAGTCACCCGTTTGAAAGGCGGCGATCCATTCGTCTTTGGGAGGGGCGGTGAGGAAGCGGAAGCCCTTGCCAAAAGTGGCGTGAGCTTTGAAATCGTACCAGGAATTACAGCTGGAATCGCTGCTACAGCCTATGCGGGAATTCCAGTTACACATAGGGACCATGCTTCATCATTTGCAATTGTTACCGGTCATCGGAAAAAAGATGAAGAGGATAATATCAAGTGGGAATCCCTTGCAAAAGGAATCGATACATTAGCCATTTATATGGGTGTTAAAAACCTGCCATATATTCAAGGAAAACTTTTGGAACATGGAAAAAGCCCAGAGACTCCGGTAGCCCTTATTCATTGGGGTACATTAACAACGCAAAAAACAGCTGTCAGTACGTTGGCTAAAGTAGTGGAAACCGCCAATAACGAACAAATTTCGAATCCTTGCATGATAGTTGTGGGGGATGTCGTTAATTTACGGGAAAAAATCAAATGGTTTGAAGGAAAACAAACCGAAAATTTGTTGGCGAATGAGGCCTTTTAATGGAAGCCATTTTATATATTTGCCATGGCAGCCGTGTTAAAGAAGCTTCAGCCCAAGCTATTGATTTTATTAAAGTTTGTATGCAAGCACAGCCATATTCCATTCAAGAGTATTGCTTCTTGGAATTGGAAACTCCTACGATTGAAGAGGCCTACGAACGATGCGTCCAAAAAGGTGCGACGAGCATATTGGCCATTCCAGTTCTATTGCTGACAGCTGTACATGCAAAACATGATATTCCAGTCATATTGAATAAAATGAAAGAACGGTACCCCGCCGTTGAATTGAAATACGGAAGGCCGATTGGTGTCAGCGAGAAAATGGTTGACATTTTAGTGGAACGGTTGGAGGAAACAAATGTAAGTGTTACAGAGGATTCCTTGGTATTATTGGTTGGAAGGGGCAGCAGTGACCCCGACGTGAAAAGGGATTTATCTCGATTGGCCGTGTTGCTAAGGAACAGGTTTCCAAAAATCCGGGTGCAAGAGTGTTATTTGACAGCTGCCACACCAAGCTTTGGAGAAGCGTTAGAATTTGCAGTGGAATCTCGATCAAACCAAGTATTTATCATTCCTTACTTATTGTTTACAGGTCTCTTAATGCAGTCGATTGAAAATAGTATAAAAAAGATCCCAAAAAAGGGGAAGCAAAGAATCATACTATGCCGATATTTAGGTTATCACCCAAAGATTGAACAAGCAATATCGGAACGAATTCATGAAGTGAGTGGGGAGGGAGCCTATGTATCCAATTACGCTTAATATCGAGAACAGAAAGTGTGTCATCATCGGCGGCGGTAAAATAGCTTACTTTAAAGCGGGCCCCTTATTGGAAGCTGGTGCTGAAGTTACCGTCGTAAGCCCCGAAATATGCACAGGTTTTCAAGCGTTGGAGAAAGAAGGTAAGATTCGGGTTTTACTTAAAGAAGTGGAAGAAACTGACTATAATGATGCATTTTTAATCATTGTGGCTACCAATTCTACTGAAGTAAATGAACGAGTTTACGAGAATGCATCCGAAAGTCAGTTGGTTAACGTAATCAGCAATCATGAGTTGGGTAATTTTCATATACCGGCCACATTGAATAGAGGCATGCTTTCCATAAGTGTTTCTACCAATGGAGCAAGTCCAACGCTCGCAAAAAAAATACGGAATGACCTAGGTAAAGTATATGATGAATCATATGAAGAATATCTTGAATTCCTTTTTGAAGCAAGAATGATTATAAAGAATGGGTCATTTTCAAAAGAAGAAAAATCTAAATTATTGAAAGATTCAATAGAGGATATTTATAAATATTCCTTAAAAGAAAGATATCGTTTTTTAGCTAGGCTTTTACCAGTAGAAGCTGAAGAAAATATATCATTGGGCTGATCAGAAAAACTGAAGGCACCTAACCAACATGTCATTTCATGTTGGTTAGGTGCCTCTTTGTGCCTTAAAGGAAATCTAAATGATGTATACAGGCAAACGGTACCATCGGGTCGATGATATAGGTTCTATTTTAGTGAAAAAAGGGGAATGTCATGAAAAAGTTAATCGTTTTGGCCTTTATCGGGTTTTTAGCCCAATTAATCGATGGTTCGCTTGGAATGGGGTATGGAGTGAGTTCCACTTCCTTATTGTTGACATTCGGGATTGCCCCTGCAGTAGCATCAGCATCCGTTCATTTATCGGAAGTAGTGACCACAGCAGTATCCGGAGCCTCACATATAAAGTTTGGGAACGTTGATAAAAATATGGTCTATCGCTTGATCATTCCAGGTTCTGTTGGTGCATTTGTAGGTGCATGTTTCCTGAGTAACCTGCCAGCCGAATTAGCAAAACCGTATATTGCCATATTTTTATTTGGTCTTGGTGTATACGTTTTATTCCGCTTTTTATTTATTTTTAAACCGTCAAAGGAAAATGAAACCGTAAAGCCATTGACAGCAAAACAATCCATTCCGTTAGGCCTTTTTGCAGGCTTTTGTGATGCAACAGGCGGAGGCGGTTGGGGACCCATTGCAACACCCGTTTTATTGTCAAAAAAAGGCATGACGGCGAGAAAAGCTGTAGGAACTGTAGATACGAGCGAATTTGCCATTGCTTTCTTTGGAAGTCTTGGCTTTATCATTTCTCTTGGATGGGAAGCTGTCAATTGGCTTTGGGTCGTAGCGTTGATAATTGGAGGAGTGGTTGCCGCACCAATTGCAGCCTGGCTCGTCAGGATGCTTCCTGCTCAATTAATGGGTGTTTTAGTGGGCGGTTTCATTATCTTAATCAATGTAAGAACATTATTAGCTACATGGATTCCGATTGAAGCCCATATATACATCTATACTGGCATCGTGATAATATGGTTTTCTGGAATTCTTCTTACCATCAATAAAATGGCCAATGCGAGAAAAGATGATCATATCGAACACCGCCAGAATGTTTCCTGATTCCCGAGTTTGAAAGAAGCGAATGTACACAAGTTGCATATTCCGATGCGTAAATAAACTCGTAGGTATGTATGTGCCTACGAGTAAAGTCGTTTGCCAAATGGAATTCCGACTATAAAGTTGCTGCGGTTTTAATAAAGGATCTTGATCTTATTTAATAGATTCATTACCATTTTTAAAGGTTCCTAAAATCGAGAGACTTATCACTCCAAATCTATATAAGAATCAATAGTACCCTTAACTAAAGTAAGCCATCGGAGAGATTTGAATGATTTTAGAACAGAAGCAGAATCAATAATTTATAGCTCCTACTGTTCAAATGAGTGATTTACACTTTCACTTAATATAATAGGAGGAACTATTTCTTTTACTCTATCGAATTTAAATCCCTGCCTGTTTGGATATCAGCATTTGATTGATGGAGGCTAATTCAGCGTCCAAAAAGACCCGTGATTTCCACCAGGAATAACGGGTCTTTCGCTTGTCTTGGTTTCCCCAATAACCCTCCCCGTGCCTACAATTGGTCTTCAAATCACTACTAGTAAATGACTGGGCAAATTGAATGCACTCAGCCATATTCTTAATGTCCTTTAGCTTTCTGTCATTTCCGACGATGAGTACATGAAAAAAAATCGCGGATATCCTTTAATTTAAATCCCTGCAAGCTTTGAAAAGCATGCAGGTTTTTGCTTTATGACGGGACATCGGAAAAATCGGTTTATTCCTTGGAAAAAAAAATCTTTACCTCCACTATGGTATCCTTTTCATATCTAATGTCTGGCAGTGTGTCCAGTGAAGGCGAACGTAATGCTTTAGGAGCAATAGGTCTTCTATATACAATTTATAAGGTCTGCACCCATACTATGGAGCCGTCACCGTTCAAAAGGTAGTTAAATATTTTTCAGTTTTGTACAATGATTAAATAGCAAATTTGAAAAGGAGTTTTAATATGGAAGGCATCTCTGATCATTTAAAGGAAAATTTGGATATTTTGTTCGTAGGTTTCAATCCAAGCATTCGTTCAGGTGAGACTGGTCATCATTATGCGAATCCAAATAATCGCTTTTGGAAAATCCTCTTCGAGTCCGGGCTGACACCAAGGAAATATGAACCGACTGAAGACTCTTCATTGCTGGATTTAGGTTATGGTTTTACCAATATCGTTTCCAGGCCTACAAAAGGAGCGGACGATATCACTAAAGAAGAGTACATAAAAGGAAGGAAACAATTAAAAAGGAAAATAAAAAAGTATAAACCTAAACTTGTCTGTTTTGTAGGAAAGGGTGTCTATCAGGAATATCGTCAATTACGAAAAATCTCATGGGGGCTGCAAGAAGAAACCACATCCAATGAGACCATGGAATTCGTTGCCCCATCTTCCAGCGGTTTAGTTAGAATGCCGATAAATGAGATCATCGAAATATATAGTGAGTTGCCCATTCTGCTTAGCCAGCTGAAAAGCAATTGAAGAAACTTATTAAAACAACGGTGAAATTATACGAGTCAGGATAATGCTAAAATGGAAAAGCGGTGGCTTTTCCGAGGTCAATGGTGGTGAAACTTTTGCCAAGGAGTAAAGAATTGTATATCTATTTTATGGGATACCTAAGTATCAGTCTTGCTAACAGGCTCGTCGATAGGGACTTTCATACCTAGAATCGATCTTTTGGCGTTGCTTAGTAATATGCAGATTCCTGAATGGGGCATCGATTGGCTAAAGCATGAGAAAGTAGCCTTAATGGCGGCGCTTTTTGCATATAGAACAGGTCTTTTCACTTTAGGATAATGGGTTGGATTTGGCCGAATCTTTTTACAGCTTTCCTGGCTGCCGTTTTTACGAGAAGACGATTGGCTTGCTTTCCTTGATGAAATTACTAAATTTCTTTTAATGATTACTAAACATTTTAATGATAGGCCGATATAACCAGTAATGGATTGCCATTACTGGTTTTTTATTTCCCAAGAACATATTTCATAAACCGCACCTTTCTGAGTTCGTTCATTACGGTTAGGCAAATGACGCTTTTTAATGAACATTGGAAGCTTGATTATCAAAATGGCCAGTGATTACATAAACTAGGGTGAATGTACTTCTGAATGGTCGTTTTGGTTAGCAGAAATGAAAGCGCTTCTAATTGAAAATGAAACAACCAACGTTTAGAAAACGGGAGTCTGTCTACAATGGGAATAAGCAAATAACTATGGAGGTGTTCAATTGATGAATGTTAATGGTGCCCTAGAGGTTCTTGATCGCATGCGGCTTCCTAATGGTGCATATACTGCAAGCGTTTCCGATGATTATAATTATGTCTGGATAAGGGATGTCGTTTATACAGTAATACCTTTTATAAATGATCCGTCCAATCGTTACGAAAAAGCATATCATGCTTTATTCGACTTATTTCAAACCTATGAGTGGAAGATAGATATTCATACGGTGCAGAAACCCCAGTTTCTATTTGAACATATCCATGCAAGGTATTCCACTGAGCTAAAAGAACTGCCCGATGAGTGGGGGCATGCCCAAAATGATGCGGTAGGTGCCTTTTTATGGGGTGTCGGTGAAGGATATAGGCATGGTAAAAAGGTGATAAGAAACCAACGTGATTTAGAAATTGTCCAAAAGCTGGTCAATTACTTGGAATGCCTGCAATATTGGCAGTCGGAAGATAACGGGATGTGGGAAGAAAATATAGAAATCCACGCTTCAAGCATAGGTGCATGTGTTGCTGGATTGAATTCAGTCAAAATGCTGGTAAACGTCAAGGAAGAACTGATTAAAAAGGGAGAAGAAACACTTCGTTTCCTGCTTCCAAGGGAAAGTTATTCAAAAGAGACGGATTTAGCCCTTTTATCGTTGATTTATCCGTATCGGCTGGTAGACCGTGAAATAGCACTTGAAATATTGAAGAATGTCACAGAAAGACTAGAAAGAACAAATGGTTGCATTAGATATGAGAAGGACCTTTATTATAATGACGGTCAAGAAGCGGAATGGTGTTTCGGGCTTCCATGGTTGGGCTTATGCTACCTTGAACTTGGCATGATGAACAAAGTTAATGAATATATAGATAAAACAAAAATGATCATTCCGGAAAATTGGGAAGTTCCTGAGTTATATATTGGAGGCAGTAATATACCAAACGGGAATACTCCTTTGGCATGGTCAGTCTCATTATCCTATTTATTCTTGACGAAGACTTCCATGATTCGAACTGAACAAATAACATGAAGCATTCATACTGGATACCTTAAAGCTCTTCCTAAAAAAAGGGAAGAGTTTTTCTTGGTATAATAATATTTTTACAATAAATGTCTTTTTTCTTTAAAAAAGTGTTTAAATTTACAAAAAAACGGCTATTTATAACAATAACTTCACCTCCATTTGAAGGATTAATATCATTTTCATCGAATATATATAATAACTGGGGAAGGATGGGTAAAATACTATCGAGTTAATACTGATGGAGGGGTTTTATTGAGTACAATTATTGACCAGCTACAAGAGATTTATCCAAGCGATTTCGATTTGTATTTGTTTCATGAAGGCACCCTTTATGAAAGCTATAAAATGCTTGGGGCACACATTGTGACAACATTAGGTAATGAAGGAGTACGATTCACCGTTTGGGCCCCCCATGCCAAGCAAGTTTCAGTAGTCGGTAATTTTAATAATTGGGACGGAAAAGATCATACGATGAAACGGATCGAGCGTTCAGGTATCTGGGTGTTGTTCGTACCAGGATTACAAGAAGGGGAACTCTATAAATATGAAATACATACACCCGGAAATAAACGTATCCTAAAAGCCGATCCATATGCCTTTTATTCGGAGGTCAGACCAAATACTGCTTCGGTCATTAAAAGGCTGGATAATTTTGAATGGCAAGATTCGAAGTGGATAGCCGATAGGAAAAAGGAAAATATTTATCAAAAACCCATGTCCATTTATGAAGTGCACCCAGGAACATGGAAACAGAAAGAAGATGGTGAATTTTATTCGTACCGTGAATTGGCTGATAGATTAGTTGAATATGTGATTGATAATAGTTTTACACATATTGAAATCATGGCCATAATGGAACACCCTTTTGATAAATCTTGGGGATATCAGGTCACGGGTTATTATTCCGTAAACAGTCGGTACGGTTCACCGGAAGATTTTAAATATTTAATTAACCTTTGCCACCAAAAGGGCATAGGTGTAATCCTTGACTGGGTTCCCGCCCATTTTTGTAAAGACGCTCATGGACTTTCCCGTTTTGATGGTACGCCTCTCTATGAACCAATTGATTACACGAGAGCAGATCGCCCGTTATGGGGGACATACAACTTTGATTTTACTAAACCAGAAGTAATAAGTTTCCTTATATCAAATGTAATGTTTTGGATGGATGTATACCATATTGATGGGGTCCGTGTCGATGCGGTATCCTCAATGGTTTACTTGAATCATGATAATCCATTGCCGGTCAAGCTGAAAAACCAGTTTGGCGGTGAGGAAAACCTTGAAGCCATACAATTTTTACAAAAACTTAACGAAGTGGTTTTTAAGAAATATCCCAATGCATTAATGATGGCTGAAGAAGCGACAGACCGGCCACTTATAACTTCACCTACCGATATAGGCGGCCTGGGCTTTAATTATAAATGGAATATGGGATGGACTAACGATATCCTTCGTTATATGAAACTTGAAACAAATGAAAGGCCATATCATCATAACCTCTTAACATTTTCATTTTTCTATGCTTTTTCAGAAAATTTCGTCTTGCCCTTTTCACATGATGAAGTAGTTCATGGCAAGAAGTCATTATTGAATAAAATGCCAGGTGACTATTGGCAGAAGTTTGCAAATTTACGGTTGCTTTTTGGGTATTTCATGACGCATCCTGGGAAGAAGCTTCTATTTATGGGAGGAGAATTTGGCCAATTCATAGAATGGAAAGATGAGGAACAATTGGATTGGTTGCTTTTGGAATATGAATCCCACGAAAAGATGGCATATTACTTCCGTACCCTTCAGGACTTTTACAGCCAAACTTCCTCCCTTTGGAGACTGGATCATGTCCAGGAAGGTTTTGAATGGATCGATCCGAACAATAGTGAACAAAGTATCATTACTTTTATGAGAAAAGGTAAACGCAAAGGCGATTATTGCATTGTTGTCTGTAATTTTTCTGCACAGGCTCATGCTTACTATCAAATAGGTGTACCATCCCAAGGCAAATATATAGAAGTTTTCAGCAGTGATTCAGCAGCTTTCGGAGGATCGGGTCAGATCAATGAAGAACCCATTAATGTCAAAAAGATACCATACCAAAATCAACCATACAGCATGGAAATAACTGTACCTCCATTAGGCATTTCTATTTTTATGAAGCAAACAAAAAAAAGACGGGGGAGAGTGACCGAATAATGGGAGCGAAAAAATGGATAGCAATGTTATTGGCAGGAGGCCAGGGTTCAAGGTTAGGCGAATTGACGATTGGTTTGGCAAAACCAGCTGTTCCCTTTGGCGGTAAATATAGAATCATCGATTTTCCATTAAGTAACTGCACTCATTCTGGTATAGATACGGTTGGGGTACTGACCCAATACCAGCCATTGATTCTAAATGATTATGTTGGTAATGGCAAAGCTTGGGACCTTGATTTGGATGTTGGCGGAGTTTCCGTACTTCCCCCTTATCAAGGGAAAGAAGGCGGTGAATGGTATAAAGGGACGGCAAATGCTGTTTATCAAAATATCCAATACATTGATAACTATGATCCGGAACATGTACTAATTCTCTCTGGTGACCATATTTATAAGATGGACTACAGTAAGATGCTGGATTATCACATCGAAAAAAATGCAGAGGCAACAATAGCGGTCATTCAAGTGCCGTGGCAGGAAGCAAGTCGTTTCGGAATCATGAATACCAATGATGATGATAAAGTCACACAATTTGACGAAAAACCAAAATACCCAAAAAGTAATCTTGCTTCCATGGGAGTTTACCTTTTCAATTGGAAAACCCTAAGACGGTATTTAATCAATGATGAAAAAGACGAAAATTCTTCCAATGATTTTGGCAGCAACATCATTCCAAAAATGCTTGAAGATCGAAAAAAGCTATATGCCTACCGTTTTAATGATTATTGGAAAGATGTTGGAACGGTCGAAAGCCTTTGGCAGGCACATATGGACTTATTGGAGGATACGCCAAATTTCCAGTTGAATGATCAGCAATGGAAAATTTTTGCCCGCAATGCAAATCATCCACCGCAATATATATCACCGGATGCCGAGGTCAGTCAGTCGCTTATCAATGAAGGATGCATGATACATGGGAACATTGAACATTCGGTTTTATCCTATAATGTACAGGTGGGCTATGGTTCAACCATAAAAGATTCAGTCATCATGCCTAATGTCACGATTGGTGAAAACGTTCATATAGAAAGAAGCATCATAGCCAGTAATTGTGTTATAGAAGATGGTGCCGTAGTTGGCAATTCAGCGGTGACATCCGATATTACCTTAATTGGTGAAAATCAGACCATTATCAATCCAAACAAAAAAAAGATCACTCTTAACTAGAAAAAGGGGAAGATGCTATGGAAAATGTGTTGGGTATTATAAACTTAATCAATGAAAGACAACATTTAAAAGATCTGACTGCTCACCGTAATGTAGCATCTGTGCCATTTGGTGGACGCTACCGTTTGATTGACTTTACTATGTCGAATCTCATTAATGCAGATGTATCAAAAGTAGCCGTTTTCCCAAAAGAAAAGTATCTTTCAGTTATGGATCATCTTGGCTCAGGTAAAGAATGGAACTTGGATCGGCGTTCAGGAGGCTTATACATCTTGCCCCCTATCCATCCGGATGAAACGGTAACAGGCGATATGAAGCAATTTTATGATCATCTCAGCTTTTTCGAACGTGCAGAGGCAGATACTGTCATCATTTCCCCAGGAAGCCATGTATGCAAATTGGATTTTAATGAAGTGCTTGATTATCACAAAAAACATAAAGCGGATATCACGGTGGTATATAAGGATTATGTAGGGGAATTGATTGAAAAACCAATCTATCACACCTGCTCGGTAGATTCGGATGAAGACATAACTGACATTAGCTTTTATACAATCCCTAGACCTGGTGACCATGTTTGTCTAGAAACTTTCATCATAAGTAAATCGCTATTGGTGAATTTGATCAAAAGCTGTGTTGCCAGTGGGGAATATGACTTTTTGAAAGACGCTGTGAAAGCAAATCTTCATCGTTTTACCGTAAAAGGCTATAACTTTACAGGTGATATGCCATTCATCCATTCGATTGAAAGCTTTCATGCCAGTAATATGAATTTCCTGAACCCTTCGGTAATCCGTTCTTTCTTCGGGGATACTTGGGATGTTTATACGAAAATCAAACATGAGGCACCGACCAAATATTCAAGTTCTTCGAAGGTTACCAATTCATTGATAGCCAACGGTTGTGATATTGAAGGGATTGTCGAAAACAGTATACTCTTCCGTGGGGTAAAGGTGAAAAAGGGTGCGATAGTAAGAAATAGCATCATCATGCAAAAAGGCGTGATTGAAGAAGGAGCCATCGTAGAAAATATCATAACTGATAAAGAAGTGAGAGTTACTAGTGAAAAATCAGTAATTGGTTTAAAACAGCCTACTGTAATAAAAAAAGCGGAAGTAATTTAATAGAGGAGGTGCGGCAATGAATGTTGTATTTGCTGCTTCAGAATGCGCCCCTTTTATAAAAACGGGAGGGCTCGGAGACGTTATAGGCGCGCTCCCGAAAGCGCTGAAAAAACAGGGAGTCCATGTAAGTGTCATCCTACCTAAATACGGGGATCTTCCTAACCAATTCAAACAGGAATTGGAACATATGACGAGTATTGAAGTTCCTGTTGGCTGGCGCCAGCAATTTTGTGGCATCGAAAAACTTGTTGCTAACGGAATTACATATTATTTTCTGGATAATGAATATTATTTCAAAAGGCATGGTAGTTATGGTTTCTTCGATGATGGCGAAAGGTTCGCCTTCTTTTCCCGTGCCATTTTAGAGGCATTACCCTATTTGGAAGAAAAACCGGATGTTATACACTGCCATGATTGGCAAACGGGCCTTGTCAGCGTTTTGATGAAAGCCCATTATCATAAACATCCATTTTATCAGGATATTAAAACGATATTTACAATACATAATTTACGCTATCAAGGAGTTTATCCTAAAGTTGTATTAGCTGAATTACTCGATTTGAGTGAGTTATATTTTAATATCGATGGTCTTGAATTTCATGGGAATGTAAGTTATTTGAAAGCCGGCCTGGCTTTTTCTAACATTGTCACAACGGTAAGCCCAAGTTATGCGGAAGAAATTCAGATACCTTATTTCGGGGAAAATCTGGATGGGTTTTTACGTAAGAGAAAAGGTGAACTTAAAGGTATTATCAACGGAATCGATTATGAGGAATATAATCCTGCAGCAGATGAACATCTTGCTGTTCCATTCGATTCTTATGAGGGTAAGATGGAGAATAAACGTCAGCTACAGGAATCGCTGGGTCTTCCTGTCAATGATGACGTCCCGGTTTTATCAATGGTAACGAGGCTTGTTGATCAAAAAGGAATAGATCTTGTTCTCCATGTTTTTCATGAAATGATGAACCAAGGAGTTCAATTCATTCTTTTAGGTACGGGTGAAGAGCAATATGAATCGGCATTTCGTCATTTAGCTGACCAATATCCAAATCAGGTTTCAGTCCATACATATTTTGATGAGGGGTTAGCAAGAAGGATATATGCAGGTTCTGATTTATTCCTGATGCCATCACAATTCGAACCATGTGGTATCGGCCAACTCTTGGCACTGCGTTATGGTACACTGCCTTTAGTGAGGGAAACTGGCGGACTTCGTGATACGGTCATACCGTATAACCAATTTACTGGTGAAGGCAATGGCTTCAGTTTTACGAATTATAATGCACACGATATGCTCCATACAATTGAGCAATCTGTTGGCCTGTACAAATTCCAGCCGAAAAGATGGAGGAAAATGGCCGAAAATGCAATGAAGTTAGACTTCAGTTGGACATCATCGTCATTAAAGTATATGGAGCTGTATGAAAGTTTGATTCCTGTCATGAAGTGATAACTGGATAGGTAATACACAAAGCACTTGCGAACATTGTTTTCGTAAGTGTTTTGTTTCTTTTACCATCAAATATGGGTATATGATATTTATATATAAAATATTGCTGTGTAGGAGAATGAAAAGATGAAAAGAAGAAGGATGGAAATTGTATTTTTATTTATATTAATTGCTTCAGTTTATATGATCCTGTTCACTTCAGTTAGCTTCGACGTGAAGCTATTTTTTATTGGATTATATATTTTGGTCATGTTTATCACCCTATTTTCACTAATGCTCGAAAATAGATTTGCCCACGAGACACTTTTATGGATGTATGTGCTTTTGTTTTTCCCGGTATTTGGATATGTATTTTATCTTTTCTCAGGTCAGCTCTATTTAAAGGGGTATTTATTCCGAAGTAAAAGGAAAAAAGATAGAGAAGAATGGAAGAGTCTTGTTACACGGGTATCCTCTCCAGATTTATCGTTCTTGAATGATCATCAGAAATCATTCGCAGCTTTTGCCAAAAATGCATCTGAGACCACCATTAGTACATCATCGAAAACGGAAGTATTGAAAAATGGCAACGAAACGTTTACAGAAATCATAAAACAATTAAGAAAAGCTGAGAAATTCATCCATATTGAATACTATATTTTTCGTTCCGACAGGCTTGGTACTGAAATTATAGATATCCTTATTGAAAAAGCAAAAAATGGTGTGGAGGTTTTATTCATTTTTGATGCGGCAGGAAGCTTAAGCCTCTCAAATAATGAGGTTAAACGGATGAAAAATGCAGGGGTTAAAGCCTATCCCTTTTCGCCATTGAAACACGGTTTTTTCAATCAAAAATTTAATTTTAGGAATCACCGCAAAATCATCATCATAGATGGGGAAGTTGGCTTTGTAGGAGGTTTAAACGTAGGAGAGGAGTATTTAGGCCGAAATAAAAGCATTGGTTTTTGGAGAGATACACATATGATCCTTAAAGGTGAAGCGGTATATATGCTTCATACCGTTTTCCTTTTGGATTGGGAATATGTCAGCGGCGAAGATGTATTGCAAGGACGTCCAGAATTCAAGAATAAAGTGGTACAAGGGGATGGAGCTGTCCAGGTGGTAGCGAGCGGACCTGATACACAACAGGGGATCATGAGTGATTTTTACTATTCACTTATCACGAACGCCACAAAATCAATCTGGATTGCAAGTCCATACTTCGTACCAAATCAAGCGATTAAAGCAGCAATTAAACATGCCGCAATTAAGGGGATACAAGTTAGGGTTCTGGTTCCGGCAGTAAATGATGGGTTTTTAACCCAATACGGCAGTCGCTCCTATTTCGGTGAGCTGCTTCAATTCGGCGTAGAGGTATACTCGTACAAAAAAGGTTTTCTACATCAGAAACTTATTATCGTAGATGGTGATATGGCTTCCATAGGAACGGCAAATATGGATATGAGGAGTTTCCACCTGAATTTCGAAGTGAATGTCTTTCTTATGGGCAGCCGTACCATTGAAGATCTCATCACTCATTACAAAGAGGATATGATGGATAGTGACAAACTAGATCCTATCGGGTATAACAATCGTGGTTTACTGGAACGTTCAAAAGAATCATTTGCCAGATTGTTTTCGAATGTACTCTAATGGGAAAAAAAGCAGATTAATAGTATAGTTGAAATGTAAAGAAATTAATTGGACATAAGGAGAATTTAAGAGAATATGAAATTGGTTTCCTGGAATGTAAATGGAATTCGGGCTTGTGTTAAAAAAGGATTTTTAGATTACTTTAAAGACGTGGATGCAGATATTTTCTGCCTTCAAGAAACTAAGCTTCAAGAAGGGCAAATTTCACTTGAGTTGGAAGGGTACCATCAATATTGGAATTATGCACTGAAAAAAGGATATTCAGGTACAGCCATTTTCACGAAGGAAAAACCGCTTTCAGTGAAATATGGTGTAGGAGAGCTGGATGAGGAGCCGGAAGGCAGGATCATAACACTGGAGTTCGAGAGTTTTTATATGGTGAATGTTTATACCCCCAATGCAAAAAGGGATTTATCAAGATTGAATTACCGTCTCGAATGGGAAGATGAGATGATAAAATATCTTAAGGAACTGGACCTGATGAAGCCGGTTATCTTTTGTGGTGACCTCAATGTCGCACACCAGGAAATCGACTTGAAAAACCCAAAACCCAATATAGGGAATTCAGGTTTTACAAATGAAGAACGTGGAAAGATGACTGAATTACTTGATTCAGGGTTTATCGATACATTTCGCCATTTTTATCCAGACCAGGAAGGCTCTTATACTTGGTGGTCATATATGGAAAAAGTCAGGGAGCGGAATATTGGGTGGAGAATCGATTATTTCATTGTTTCAAAACGTCTGGCGGATTCTTTAATAGAGGCAAACATTCACTGCGATGTCATGGGCAGCGATCATTGCCCGGTCGTTTTGGAAACAAACCTCTAAATGGAATAAATTCGGTTAAATGGGGATACTAATGGTTATCCATATTCAACAGGAGGTTTGATTATGAACACATTTATCGTGGGCTTTCATCAAGAAGATAATGTAGACAGCATGCAAGTGCAAAAATTGACGTCGGCTGAGTTTGAAAAAGCAACATCACGCGGATTTCGCAGATTATTTGAACTGGATACAAATATCGGTTATTTCGTATTTTTTGATGCTGAAGATGATGAGGGTGATTTATCCCATCTAGTTTTACAGTATGAAGAAGATAATCAGGATCCAAGTGATTGTTACTCCTTTACTAAAAATGATTTTTATGAGTTCATGGCACTTTATTTACAAGGGATGGATGAAGTGGAAGTGGAGGATGAAGAAGATGATGACAATGAAGAGTACGGACCAATCCATCATCTTGCCCATTTGATGTTTCATATTGTTGAAGAAGGAAAATCCGTAAAGCCATAATTGGCCGAGTAATGTAATGATAGGTACTTGTAAGCTTTGTGATAGGGATGAGATAGAACTGACCATCCATCATTTAACACCTAGAGAATTTGGCGGAAGCCATTTACCAATAGCCTATCTCTGTAAATCTTGCCACAAACAGATTCACGCACTGTATTCAAACCGAGAACTGGCCATCCGACTAAATACCGTGCTTTTGTTAAAAGATGATGAAGCATTAAAAAAATATTTAAAGTGGATTAAAAAACAACCGGTTACAAGGGCAGTGAGAATAAGAAAATCAAAAACGAAATAAAGCAAAAGCCCATCTTAATAAGGTGGGCTTTTGCTTTTCATTTTCAGCTTGCTTTATTTTTCAACCGATCCAATAAAAATCCACCTTTAAAATAACGTGGTTCATATGAAATGATGAAAGCCTTAGGTTCAAACTTTTCAACGGTTGCTATCAATTCTTGTTCCCGATTGCGTTTGGTCAAGATTTCCATACGATAACGGTTGCTATCCCTGCCCTCGCCCGTATAAAGAGTTACACCAAATCCGTTGTTCCTCAATGTATCTACCAAATGTTCATTTTTGGTTTGAGTATTAACGGTTACATTAATAAAACCGATGGCAAGTTTTTGCTCAATTTTCGTACCAAAAATTATTCCGATTCCAAAACCGACTGCATATACAACCATGGCGAGTATGCTTTGGTCACCGCCAAATACGAGGGATAATCCAAAAACGTATATTAACATTTCTGCGATACCCAGTATCGAGGCGAGTATGGTAATATTTTTTACTAAGAAAATGGTTCGCAATGTGTAAATTGGAACATAAATAAGTTGTAATAGTAGAATCAGAAGTATTTCTTTCACTTGAGCACCTCACCAAAATCTTCCAGTTTGATTAGACGTTTCAAATTATGAATTGTTCATTCCATAAGTAACATCTTCCCTAATATAACCACATCATAATAGGGGAATTCAATGGGGAATATTATGTATTTTTTGTGTCATTTCAATGGACACAGAATTAAAAATCCCATAAGATTTTTCAATATTCTTTTTTTAATTAATTTGGTATCATTATCCTTATTAATTCATATGGGGGAATGATGATGTTTAATTATGATGGTCGGATATTCAAAGCTAAAATCAATTCTGAAAATGGAGAAGTGTCAGGAAATACCACCTTCCACTATTCACAAGATGGCTCAATTCTTTCAGCAAGTTATCAGGGGGGAGAGATTGTTAAAGGGACTTTAATAGGGCTGGTCAATCTGGATGGAACTCTGGAATTTAGATATAATCATATCAATGAAAAAGGGGAAATTAGAGGAGGCAGCTGCCTTTCCACCCCTGAAATGCTGCCTGATGGAAGGTTGCGCTTGCATGAAAAGTGGAAATGGTCAGATCTCGAACGGACTGAAGGACATTCCATCATTGAAGAAGTGAAAAAATAACAATCTACTTAGAGGGGTTTGAGGACAATTACTACTATTTGTTTAGTGCGGCATGGTCAAACAGATTGGAATGCACTAGGAAAGCTGCAAGGGCAGACTGATATTCCTTTAAATGAACTTGGAAAGATACAGGCACGGCAATGTGGTGAATTTTTGTCAAAAGATGATTGGGATGTAATTATTACAAGCCCCCTGAAGAGGGCAAGGGAGACGGCGGATATCATTTCGCACTATATTGAAGTACCGGTTATTGAAAAAATGGAATTCATTGAAAAGAATTTTGGCGTCGCTGAAGGAATGACTGCAGCGGAAAGGAAGTCTGCATTCAGGGATAAAGATTATCCTGGTCAGGAAAATCAGGAATCTCTACGAAACAGGCTGATGAATGGACTCCAGGAAATTCAGAAGGAGTATCCTGAGAAGAAAGTTATACTTGTTGCACATGGAGCCGTCATTCATTTTATTTTACGCTTGATGTCAAATGAGTCAATCATATCCAACGAAATGCGCTTGTTCAATGCATGTTTGAGTACGATTAGATTTGAAGTTGATTCTTGGATAATTGATGATTTCAATCAAGTGAATCATTTATCTTAGTCCTATTAAGCTAGGTTAGTTAAAAAGAAAATGGGTGTTTGAAAAGCTAATTATAGAAAGAAGGAAATCATGACTAATAAGAAGGCATTGATTTTAGGTGCTACAGGTATGGTAGGCACCCAGTTGGTTAAAGAGCTAGGCAAAAGCAAAATCTATAGTGAAATCCATTTGCTGACAAGAAGGGCACTGAAACTCACCGATCCCAAATGCATAGGACATATTGTGGATTTCGATAATTTATCCAAGTATGCCGATTTGTTCATAGTCAACGATGTGTTCATTTGTTTGGGTACAACTATTAAAAAGGCTAAATCGAAGGAAGCATTTCGTAAAGTGGATTATGACTATGTAATTGAAGCAGCTAGATTGGCGAAGACATCCAATGTTGAAAAAGTACTCGTCATTACGGCCATGGGTGCCAATTCCAAATCAAAGTTCTTCTACAGCCGTGTTAAAGGTGATGTGGAAGGGACACTACAACATCTGGCATTGAATACTGTACATATTTTCTGTCCTTCCCTACTTCTTGGAGAACGAAAGGAATTCAGGGCAGGTGAAAAGATTTCTGGGCTGCTAAGTACTTTTGCAAAATTTGTCTTTGTAGGCCCTTTACGTCCATATCGTGCAATAGAAGCAAACAAAGTAGCTGCTGCAATGTACGTTGCGGCCCAAACGACGGCAAAAGGATATCATTTTTATGATTCTGCTGAAATAGAGGAATTTGCACAAAGAGTTACGATTAATAGTGATCATCCGGATAAAATAGTAAAAAAATAGATACAAGTTTCCTGTAAAAATGAAGGTTTTTAGAAGACCATGCCGACGATATACTGAAAACGGGCCCCAATAGGCTCGTTTTTAAATTCCTGTGTAATAAAGGTGGAGAACCAGAAGGTCTTGGTAATAAGCAATGCCAAAGGTTTTTAGTTGTTTCTATAGCTGAGTTAGCTCAATAAGAAAACCGAGTATAAAGATCCAGGTCTTTTTTAGAAATTTTCTGGTAATGTTTATAGTGCTTTAGACAAGTTATCGATCGCTTCTTGTTCTGATGGAACAAAAAAAACATTGTTCCCTTTATTACACTCATAAATGAAATCTTTCAGTGGTTTACTGGTATAAGATGAAAAATCCCCTATGATTGCAAATTCAATATGGAAGTTGCAAATTTTCGAAGGATCCTCCTGCAAGTTTTGTACTTAGCTATAAAAAATCTTCTGAAATTGCTTCTTGTTTAGTGCTATTCGACTGCTACCGGTTTTGCTGCTAATAGTCATAATAATATCCAATGCACTTTGTGTTCCTTTCAGCTGGTTATCTAAATAATGAAGCCCTAGATAAAATTGACTTCCTTTTTTATAAAGCATTTATAAATTTGAGGAAATGGAGGACAAAGGATTACTATTAATTATAAAAACGTGCCTGTAAAAGGCTCGTTTTAGACTGTAGTCAAACTCGAATAAAAGCCAGTTTACCTACATTTTTTTATCTATAAACGTATCATTTGATTGGAACGGAAGGTAGGAGACTACTGAGGTTAAAGCAAGTACCTGGAGTGAAAATCAATGTTCAAATCTTCCGGATGAAACTTGATTGTAACAGTGATTTCCACTACAATTTGTAGTGGGAGGTGGAAAAGGATGAATATTAAAAATTTTAAATATGATGAAGTTGGACTGAATCGTTTCTTTGGTCCATTGGAAGCAAATATCATGGAATATTTATGGGATAAAGATGAACAAAGCATTAAAGCGGTTCAACAATCATTGGAACTTGACAAACCTATCAATTTCAACACAGTAATGACCGTCATGAATCGTTTAGTCGAAAAAGGCATTCTTGAAAAGAGGTCTGAAGGAAGGCTTTCATTATTTCGCCCGGTGCAGTCCAAAGAGGAGTTTTTTGAAGAGCAGTCAAAGAAACTGACTGAGAACTTGCTGGATGAATTTGGTGGAGCGGTCATAAGCCATATGCTGGATGCCATGAAAGACGCAGACCAAGGTTTAATTGAAAAATTGGAACAAAAAATTCAATCGTTAAAAAAGGATAAATTATAATGTGGAAGAGAAAGTCTTATTTTGTGATAAGCCTGAGTCTTTTAATTGCCTGTGTGGTATGGTGCCAAATGGGAGCTTTTTTAGTACACATCTTTTTTGGCGTGAATATTAAATCTAATTTCTTTAAATTTTGTTTTAGTTTATTCAAGGAAGATTCAGTATACTACTTTGTGGTCGTTACACTGCTCAGTATAATAATATCCTATAGTATATTGAGCACCTTATTCAAAATTGCAGAGCAATATTTCTTATCCAGAAGGTTTAAACAAAAGCTTTTTCTTTCAAAAAACGTTGATATGACAAGGAATGTAAATGAAACATTCAATCGGGTCAACAATGATATCTTAGTTGTGAACGCTGAACAGCCTCTTGCGTTTACGCTTGGTTTCAGGCGGCCTTTCATTGTGTTCAGTACTGGTTTAATTCGATTACTGGACTTTGATGAACTAGAAGCGGTAGTGGAGCATGAGGCCTTTCACCAAAAGAAATATGATCCACTGGTCATCTTTATTTTACAGTTGATTTCAAATGCGTTATGGTTTGTCCCATTGACAAAATGGTGTCATAAAAATTACAAAATAATAAGTGAATTATCAGCCGACGAAAATGCGATTCATAAAATGGGGACTGAATTAGGAATAAGTGCCGCTTTATTGAAGTTAATTAAACATGGGTGCACAGATAAATCCTCTCCTGTCCTTGTTCATTTCTCGAATGAATCAGTTAACTATAGACTTCAGCAATTAATTGATCCCCATAAAACAATTCCTTTAAGGGCTGAAACTACCACGATTTTTGTTTCCATTTATGTTTTGGTTATCCTTATCGGAATGACTATAGTGATTGTCTGATGACTTTCACTTGATTTTTTTACCACCTTACACTACACTTTGTAGTGTAAAATAAAAAAAGGAGATGTGTCATGAATAAACAAGAAATAGGTACCTTTTTATTAAGAGTTATGTTGGGAATTTCTTTTTTCTTGCATGGTTTGTCAAAATTTAAAGGTGGATTGGAAAACACTTCAGGGTGGTTTCAAAGTATAGGCATTCCGGGATTCATGGCCTATGTAGTCGGTATGATTGAATTGGTTGGAGGAATTGCTTTAATAATAGGTCTTGGAACAAGAATAATTTCTGCCCTCCTTGTATTCATCATGGCTGGTGCAATTGTTTATGTGAAATTCCCAGCAGGTTTTATGGGGAATGGAGAAGGCTCAGGGTATGAACTGGATCTCGTTCTTATGATTATTGCCCTTCACCTAGTATTGAATGGAAGCCGCTTCCTATCTATAGACTCTAAATTACCAAAACTAAAAAAAACACAGGATTGGGATAGGATAGCAAGCTAATAAGATTAAGCGACAAAAATTCCAACACTTTTTTAAGCATTCTTGAGGCATGATACCGGTAATCTACTAGGGTCATGCCTATTTCATTTCATCTATTATTATTTGAAGTGCTTCATGATTTGAAAAACCACGAATAAAAGAAGTTTCCCATAACTGCCATAACGTGACATACTTTGTCTATACATCAAGAACCTTGGAATTTTCAATTCAACATTTATAAAATTTGATAGTTTTCAGTAAATTCCCATTGACGAACGCATGTTCTATGTTATAAAATTCAATCATGGGTAATAATGGTATAGTGATTATTGCCATTGACAGTTCAAAGCAAGCCTGGAAATTTCCAAGCTTAGTAAAAAAATTCAAAGCAAAAGGAGTTATCTAATTATGACCATGCGATTATCTCCATATTTAATGATGAATGGAAATGCGAAGGAAGCGATTCAATTTTACGAAAAAGCATTGGATGCCAAAGTCCTCTTTAAACAAACTTTTGGAGAAATGCCAGAAAATCCTGAATTTCCTCTGCCAGAAGAAGCAAAGGATCTTTTGGCACACGCAATGTTAAAGGTTGGGGAAACGGACTTCATGTTTTCGGATACGTTTCCAGGTCAAACCAGTCAATCTGGAGATCAAGTCACGATCTGCATTTCAATTAACGAAATTGAAAAATCAAAACGAATCTTTGAAACTTTGTCGCAAGGTGGAGAAGTGAAAATGCCTCTGCAGGAAGCTTTTTTCAGCCCTGCTTATGGGATTGTAACAGACAAATTCGGTGTAACCTTTCAAATTTATACAGAGGGTGAAAAATGATTGGTTAAATAATAACAGCTGCTTTGGTGAATAGTTGCAGCTGTAATGTGTGAATAAATAAATCCCGATTTCTCATTAATATTACTGAGAGACCGGGATTTTTAAGTATGACTCTTATCTCTTTTCATAGGGCATCAAAAGATCCCCCACGGAAGCATATAAGATAACATCACGTTTATAGATTAAGTAGGCGTCCATTCTCACTGTCACTGGATTCTAGATTCAATCTGAATGTATATATAGCTCGTAACTCCACCAATGAAATCATGAATACGTAGTTTTCTGGTTCCACAATTTTACTCTGATACATTATCGTTATCTCCCTGTGATATTCGTCATATATTCTTCATCTATTTGTTCTTTGTTTAGAATATGCCTATGCTATTATTTAAAACATTGACATACAAATTAGGCTCTTCTTTGTAAAAATTTTTCCTTTTAATCAGGTACAGGTACTATCATATCATTCGAAGTAACAATTCATTGCGTAATAAGGGGAAAGGGGAAACAATGTGAACACAGATCAAGCTTTCGACCTGCTAAAGGATGCAGGAGTAACAGAAAGCAGTAGTATACAAACTGTTAGACGCTGGCTTCGTGAAGGTAAGATTAAATATGAGGGAGGCAACGGGAATAGGAAAACCGGGTACATAATGGATGACACAGATCAAGCATTTGAAATGTTAAAAGATGCAGGAGTAACAGAAAGTAATAGTGTACAGACTGTCAGGCGCTGGCTTGGCGAAGGTAAGATTAAATACGCCGGGAACGGAAAGAGGAACACCGGATACATAAGTGATGACACAGCTTCAAAGCTTGCTATAAATGATAGTATAAATCAAAATAAGGACGAAATCATACACCGATTAAAATTAAAAATACAAGCTCAAGAAAAGCATATAGAAGGTATCGAAGAGCTTCATGAGACAGCAAAAAGAATATTGATTCAGCAAAGGGATATGTTCAAAAAGGAAGTTGCCATTCTAAAGAATGAGAAAAGTGAATTACAAAATGAATCAAAGGATTTATTAAAAGAAAATATTGAATTACGTAATGAATTGATAAAATTAAAAGAAAAAATCAGAAACAATTACATGATTGACTCCACTATTCAATCCAATGATTATAGTGAAAAATTAGGGCTTTCTAAAATGGCGAGCGATAAAGAAGTATTGGCAGAATATAAAGGGTTACTAAAAATAACTCATCCAGACCATAATGGCAACGCGAAGGTATTTCATTACATTAAGACTGATTACGATAATTTTAGAAAGAGCAACAAAGGTAAATGAATAGTGAATGCATGCAAAGGTATTTTTACATCAAACCTAAAGAAAACCCTAGGGGAAAAGCGTAATTTGAAACGTCGGAAATAGTTTGATGGGACGAAACAGTGTCAATTTAGACTATTGATCATTATTTTTTGTTTGGCGATTTTAAATAGGGGATTTTTAAATGAACGAATAGGTGCCTTTGTTCATTAGGCACCTAAATTTGAGGCTTTTAAAGTCTATCGTTTACACATCATGAGCGGCTACTCTGTCTCCTCATCCATTGTGTTGCAACCCATTTTTCCCCCGTGATAACGGGCGCCCCACCGTGTAAAGTTAGTTCGTTTAGGTTTTTATCGTTGTAAAAATATTCGAAATACACAGCCATTCCCTTTCGCGGGGATACTGAAAAATTCAATTTAGGAAAAAAAGTTTCCCCTCCATGTTCCACATCATTTAAGTACAAGATGATTGTGCTAATTCTATTATTTTTTGCGGCAATACTTGAAGATGTAAAAAAATCAAAATGAGCTTTATACTCTTGTCCAGGAGTGTATTTAAGAATTTGAATACCCTCTCCATGTTCAACGGGTATATTCATGATTGTTGATATCCTTTTTTCAATTTTGGTAAGGATGTCATATTCATTTTCTTGAAAAAACATACTGCTGCTTGTTCTTATCTCATTTACTTCGTGCGTAACTCCAATTTTGGAACGATTCATTTTGTCTTTTGACATTTCAATAAGTCCGTCACATTCTTCGTCACTCAAAACATTTTCTAAAACTACAATTAGAGGTTCTTCTAATCTAGCAACTACATTTATTTCTCTGTCTTCCGTTTTGATTTTATTTCCAATATGATTAAAAATCGTTTGTTCTTTACTTGTTTTATTATCCACTGTCAACTTTCATCGACTCCCAAAAGAATGAATTTTCAGAACAAAATGTTTGGATTATTCTGTAAGCGTTTTCCCATGTTAATTATACCATGAACATTGATATGTATCTGTTACTTATTTCCGTCGACAAGTAAAAATTACTGGATGAACTGGCGCTTGACTATAGCAAACTTTAATCTTTTACATAAAATATAGGAAGCTCACAATATGAACAAGTCTCTTTGCATAGATTTTCATGTGTGTATTTTCACTAAAATCCTTACGTGAATTTTTCCTTCTGTTCAAATAAGAGTAAAAATGATGCTTGCTTGTTCACATTTTTGTGAAAGGTATATCATTCCTCTTTTATGATTGAAGGGTTTATATAAGCTATTCTCTTAACCCTATAATCAAAGCCGTTTTCTTTCAGAATGTGCACAATGACAAGGGGACGGAGGATTCATCACCAAGAATCTTAGAGAAAAAGAGACAAAGGATAAAAAGTAATAGTACGATAGTGAATATTAAGGAGTGATTGAAAGTGGAAGACTTTAAATCTATCTGTGTTACTGAAGGAATTAAAAAAGTGGATGTGATAAAAAATCCGACGTCGTTTCCACTGATCGGAAAGGGGGCGCAAGGGGCTGTTTTTAAAATTTCTTCAGATAAATGTGTGAAAATTTGTGCAAAACCAGAATTTGCAGCTAAAGAGGGAAATGTATTAAAAATTGCACAGGAGTCTCCCGCTATTCCACGGCTTTATGAGGTGGGGCATAACTATATTATTATGGAATATCTTGAAGGGCCAACTTTATTTCAATATTTAGAATCTGGGGGGATCCTATCCGAAAAATTGATGAGGCAAATTCTTTTTGTTTTAAAAGAAATGAAGCGATTAAAGTTTACCAGATTGGATGCCGATTTGCGCCACATTATTGTAACTAAGGAAGAAGAGTTAAAAGTAATAGATCATTATAGCTCCTTTACACGGATTCGAAACAAACCAGAGTTGATATTCAAAGGCCTAAAAAAGTTAGGTCTATTACCAATTTTCTTGGAAGAGTTAAGAGAAATGGATCCCGAATCCTATATAGAATGGAAAAATTTATAAATAAAAAAAGTAACTCCTTTAAAGCAAATAAGAGTTACTTTTTTCTATGGAAAAAACCAGCGTTATTTGGGATTGCTATGATGCTGGATGATACGTTCAACGATTTCAGGCAATTTATTTTTCTGTTCTAAAAGAAACTTGTAGAGAGCATCTCTATCCTTCGTTTTCACATTCCACTCTTTAGGGATGGATTCGATTACTTGATAGATCGATTTGTTCGGCAATTTCACAATTTTTTCTATAAACGATGTAAGCTCTTTGTGATCATCGAGAAGAGAGAAGGCCCACTTATAAAAAGGCCAATGGTAGTTATATACCGGTGTTTCACTTAATGTTTGAGCAGACCATTGGTAGCGTCCTGGAAAAACTCTGCCATGATCAATCATATGGACATAATATCCGCCATCGCTGAGATTTTCCAAAATGACATTCATCGTACCTCGATCAGAGTTATTCACCCATTGGTCGAATACCGTTATACCGGCAAGCATATCCCGGTTTTTAACATCCGTCTTTGTGGGAGGATTTTCTCTAACATTCTCGAAAACGGTACTGTTTCTAATAAATACACAGCCATATTGGTATCCAGAACTATAGTTGTGTTTAGTGGATTGTAATTCAGGCGTCTTCTTGATGAAATCTTCCGGTATATATACAAGATCAAATGGGATAACGGGAAGTGAAAGGAGCTCTGCCAACTTTCCGATCAGGTATTCATTGACCACTTCCTTTTCTCTGTCTTTCTTAGTATCGAACCACTTCACGACATATTCTTTACCATCGCTGAAAAGAATGACATGTGCGGTTCCGCCCCTTAATGTTTGTACATATTTAACTGGATATTTTGTCATATCACTTTGTCTCCTTTAAAAATATTTGTCTAGCTCTTTTTCATTTTCACCTTATCTTTTTTATTAACATTATTGCTTCTGTATTGATTGATGAAATTCGTTTTAAGTTTCGGTAAATGACTTTTCTTTTCTAAAAAGAAATTTGTACAGCACTTCACTTTCTTCCTTTGGGAAGGAATACAAATGATGTTAAAACCCTTCATTTAGCATAGTACCTGAGAACTCATTTTTGCATACTACGATATCACCCGAATTCTGGGATCAATCATATGGACAAAATTGGTGCCTTCACTAAGTTCTAGTAAAATACTTTTCTCGATAAATAAACACGAATAGTGGATCTGAACTAAATTTGTATTTTTGGAATGTAATTTAGGAGTATTTTCATGATTTCGTCATGGGTATAAATTAGTCCGACGGGGACAAAAGGAAGGAACATTGCTAATTTATTGCACACATACTCAATTACTACTATTATTGGTTCTTTTATTTTCAGTGCCATTCATTTAATTACAAACTTTTTACCATCGCTAAAAAGAATGACATGTACCTTTCCACAAATTAATGATTTTACGAGCTCAACAGGTTATTTTGGACTGACTCATAGTTAATTAATTTCGTTGTTTTTTTCTATTAAGCTGTATAGCCTTTGTTGTTCGATGATTTGTTTATTCAAATCGAAATTTTCATCAATTATCTGTCTTGCACTTCTGGTATATCTCTTCCATACTCTTGGATGACTCAGGAAATATTTTAGACCTTGAGCCAATTTTAAATCATCTTTCTCAGGAACAAGGTAACCTGTTTTTTTATGCTCAATCAATTCCGGAATCCCACCGTGAAAGGTGGAGATGACTGGTAAACCACTTGCCATAGCTTCTTTTAATGCATTTGGAATCCCTTCTACATCACCATCTTCGCCTGTTTCACTGGCAAGGCAAAAGAGGTGGGAATCTCTTAATTCGTTAGAAATTTGGTTTGAATCCATTGGTCCTCTAAGAAAAACGCGCTCGTTTAATTGATTTTCATCAATGAAAATTCTTAACTTCTCTTCATCTTTACCTGTCCCAATGATGTGCAGTGTCGTTCTTGGGTATTCCTGATGAATCCGTTGAAAAGCCTTCAAAAGTGTAAGGAACCCCTTTTTCTCGACAAGTCTGGCTACGGACAAGATTCGGATTTCTCCTTCATTAGGTAGGGAACGTTGGACAAATGGGTATAAATCTAAATCCAGCCCCCCATATAGTACATGTATTTTATCTTCTTTAAATCCTAATTTTTTCAATTCATCTGCAAGAAAATGGCAGACTGAAAAACAAGCAGCTCCATGTTTTACTAAATTTTGATATCGGAGGACATTTTTGCGAAACCTCTTATATGTTTGAGTGGAAGAATCACGTCCTCGAAAATGAACAACCAAAGGAATATCATACTCAATAGCTGCTGGTAATATATCGATGGAATGTTTCCCTTGATGAGCGTGAATCGCAACGACATTTTGCTCCTTAAAGAAGGCTCCAAGGTTTTGAATTTCGTTCAAATTATAATAGTGTTCAAACTGATATTGAACATTGTCGCAATTTGGGTATGGGCCTATAACAATAGGGAGATATTGATCCAGCATAATGATCTGATTGTACATAAATCCTTGATTGATTTTTATAGGTTCTCTAATGTAAAAAGCGATTGTCTTCACTATTTCAATCCCTTTCTTCTCTCTAAAATCAAATTTTCGATAAAACTTTGAAATATTTGTCGATCTCGTTCAGATAGATCTTTCGGAAAAGCGGACCATTTAAAAAATTGTACTTTTTGTATTTCTATATCATCAGCCTTTAAATCTCCGCTGAGTATTTCTTCGGTAACGTAAGCAATGTTGACTGAAAAGTATTGATCACCATTAGGCAGCTTCGTAAAATAGTCCTTCCCTGAAAAAACGCCAATTAATTGAAGGTTACCGATGTTAATTCCTGTTTCCTCCAAAATTTCACGTCTGCATGCCTCTTCCGCAGATTCTCCTAATTCGATGAAGCCGCCTGGCAATTTCCACATTTTTTCGGATTGTACCATTAGAAAACGGCTGTTCTGATCGATAACCAAAACGGTGACCCCAGTAAGTATCAAAGTTCTAGTTCCAACGAGAGCACGTAAATCTTCAATGTATCCCATCTCAAGTCTCCTTTCTGATCTTTTTTGGTTAATCTACTTTTATAGTAAATGCAAAATGGAAAAGATTCGAAACGGACAAGTACATATATTTGTTTGTTTTTTGTAAAGTTCTTAATTTTATGTGTATGAGCATAAGACACTGAAGAAATGCTGGGAAAAGCTTTCCTTAAGAGAATTATGCATCAATTGCTAATATCTCGTCCTTAAGAACTCAGAAAAGAAGGGATGACTTAATTTTGTGAAAAAGTGTTATTACCCTAAAGCAAATATTCAATGATTTCATAGTATAGATATTATGATTATTAATAAGCAGAAAAGTGGTGGTAGGTTCGATGATTGATTTTAAATTAATAAGGGTTGAAAGAATAGAAAAGAACGGTAAAAAGGAACTTCTTATTCATAATCCAACCACATTAAAACTAATTGGGGCAGGAAGTCAAGGTGCAGTTTTTCAGCTTGATGAAGATATTTGCGTAAAAATCTATGTCAATCCCAATGCAGCAACTAAAGAGGGGAAAGCGCTTGAAGCAGCGAAGGATACCCATATTGTTCCAAGGTTATATGAAGTCGGTCCAAACTATGTAATTATGGAGTATTTAAAAGGTCCCAATCTAAAAGATTATTTGAAAGGGAAGCAAGATATTCCCGAATCGATTACAGAACAAATCATAATGATTCGAAAGGAACTGAAGAGAGTTGGATTTATTAGAATCAAGACCTCAATCGGACATTTTGTTGTAACAAAGGGAAATGTGCTGAAAGCAATCGATCATTCAGATGGCCTCACAATGAATGATCCATATAATCCAAAGATGTTTCGTGATTTAAAGAAATTGGGGTTATTGGATACTTTCCTGAAACAAGCAAAGAAAATCGATCCTGAATCGTATGAAGAATGGCAAAAAAATATCGACTTCAATGCGATATAAATGAGAATATGCGAAAGTGGTGCTTAAAAGATGTTAAGTGGGCCAATATCGCAAAAAATCCATGATGATTTCCTACAAATCCAATTATGTCGTACAAGCAGGGAAACTTAAAAGAGGAAAGTCGAACCCTTAACGTAAAGGAGTTCGGCTTTTTAGTTTGGAATTATCCCAGACTCTAAAATTTTGCGAAATGGGCGGAAAAGCATTATTTCTCCCGTTCGCAAAAGTGCATGTTCGGCAGTTATAAGGACAAATTACAATATTCGTAAAATCATTTTTACAACCAGATAACGATTTTTCCTTATTAAAGTGGTTTTTTTGAATTTTTTTTGGGAGATGGTATAAGTTTAACGTCTACACATGACAAACGCTCAGTCATTCAAAGGCTTGTTGAATAACTATAGAAAGAAAGTGATGGTTGTTTATCTATGAAAGATCTGTCTATGCAAATAAGAAAATCGGAAACCACATGTATGGTTTCCTAAACTAAAAAGAGGTGATTCATTTTCAAACATCCCTAAATTTGACACCAACCATTTCGACTAAGACTGCTTATACAGTTCCATTCTTTGGGCTTCCATTACTCTTGAAGTATCAGACCGGAATGATTACGATGGATCAGTTGTTGTCCCGATACAATAAATTATAAGTACATTGCTATTATTATGATCGGCAACGGCAACACAATCATGTCGACAATACTAAGAAATGGTGAAATAGCCTATCTCCGATTGTCCATATACTGATTCTGCAACAAAAGTTATTTACTAGAAACATAAAAGGTGAAAGTAATTTCAATTGGGAAGACGATTTTTCCAACTCACAATATGTAATTCAAATGTGCCTCCATAACCAATAAATAGTGAAAAGGGTGGGAACCTAATGGGTAAAAATGATCAAACAGATAATCACAAGGAAGACAATAGGAAAAAATATAACCATATATTAGAAAATATTCAAGGCCAACTCCAACTCCAAGAACAAAAACAGAAGGATCTTCAGGTTCAACTTCAGAATCAATTAATTAAACAACAAAATGATACTTTAAATAAAATCTTACAAGAAATAACGAAGATTTCACAACCACTGGAAAAAATTCAAGACCAACTCCAACTCCAAGAACAAAAACAGAAGGATCTTCAGGTTCAACTCCAGAATAAATTATCTAAACAACAAGATGAGCATTTAGATAAAGTCTTACACGAAATATCGAAGCGTTCACAACCACTAGAAAAAATTCAAGACCAACTCCAACACCAAGAAGAACAACAGAAGGAACTTCAGATTCAACTTCAGAATCAGTTAATAAAACAACAAGATCAAACTTCAGATAAAATCTTGCAAGAAATAACGAAGATTGCACAACCACACCCCCCCTTATTAAAATCACCTTTTAGCATAATCGATACCCTTGATTTAGATGTAGAAAAAAAAGCGCAAATTGCGATGTTTATAGCAAATAGCAGTAGTGGTAATAAAAATGAAGATGAAACTCAATAAAGAAGAAGAGGCTGTTAGAGCCTCTTCTTCTTTATTTGAAAAAAAGTTCATTTCCATCGGATTCCGGTGCACAGTAGTTGCCATACGTCAAAACTAGACGAAGGTTGCAAATGGAGCGAAATGACTCATTAGAATTGTATCCAATATGCTAAGTTTTGCTCTTCACGTACCGAGAAAGTAAAAGTGTTGCATTAGCCTCTAAAAGGATGATAAGTGTTATTGCTTTAGGAGTGAAATTCCTTAACTATATCCATTCAACATAGATCGAATTCTTATTAAAAATGGATGGGGTTAAAAAAACCTCCCCTTTCATTTGAAAATTCCCACCTCAAAATCATGAATACAGTCCGTCATATATTTTAAAATGGCTGTTTTCACATACTTTGTTGCTATTTACCAAGTAGTGAGGTGTGGTTGATTTCCCCTTCACCTGTCCCGCCACTCCCGCAGGAGTCTCGCACTTCCGCTCCAATCAACCTTAGATAGTTTCGTTTAAAAACAACAACCTTTACGAAAAGAGCCTTTAAAATTAAACAAAAAACTGATCCTGCGATGGAGTTTTTCAAAGAAAGAGAAAGGGAAATCGGTTAGGCTACTGTACCGGAAAAAAAAAGCTCTACAGTAGTTAATCCAAACCGTATATCGATCATTTCAACCTCCATTACATAAAAAGTGTAATGCAGGTTTTAAAGGGCACTAACCGACAGGATGCGGGGCCCGGCCACAGCCAGATTGGAATTCTTCCATATATATCCTACTGGCCCCTGTTAAATAAAAATGGACGAATTGGGCTACTAACTAGACCGTAAGTTGTCCTATTGCATATAAAGGATTAATGAATGACAAAAGGGAGGCAGCTTATGAAAATCCGAAAGGCCATTATTCCGGCCGCAGGTCTAGGGACCCGATTTTTACCTGCTACAAAAGCTCAGGCTAAGGAAATGCTGCCGATTGTTGATAAACCAACGATTCAATATATTGTTGAAGAAGCAGTAGCTTCGGGCATAGAGGAAATAATTATCATAATCGGTAGAGGAAAAAGATCAATAGAGGATCATTTTGATAAATCCTATGAGTTGGAAGATGCACTTTTAAGAAAAAATCAGCTCGATATTTTAGAGGAAGTTCAGAAAATATCCAGCTTGGCAAATATCTATTATGTCCGCCAAAAGGAGCCAATGGGGTTAGGACATGCAATTCTCTGTGCTAAAAGCTTCATTGGAAATGAACCTTTTGCGGTTTTGTTAGGGGATGACATCGTTATGTCTAATACACCCTGTCTGAAACAAATCATCAATGTTTTTGAGTATTGCAACAGTTCCGTCGTAGCTGTTCAGAATGTTCCAGAAAAGGATGTCAGTAAATATGGAATTATTAAGCCAAAAGGGACAATGATTGAGCCAAACCTTTTCCATATTGATTCTTTGGTGGAAAAACCGAAAAGGGAAGAGGCTCCTTCCAGATATGCGATAATGGGGCGTTATGTTTTTAGACCCGAGATTTTTGAAACATTATCAAAGCTTCCTGTTGGACATGGTAATGAATTACAACTTACTGATGCCATAAATGAGCTAAATAAGCAGCAGGCCGTATTAGCATATAACTTTGAGGGAAACCGATATGATATTGGTGATAAAGTTGGATTCATTAAGGCAACAATAGACTTTGCTTTGCGCAGGGATGATATAAGAGACGAGGTACTTTCCTATTTAAGGGATGTAAATAAGAAAGAAAACCTCCAAATTATAAAGAGAGAGCTTGAATAATATGAAAATAGCTGTTTTGGGTACAGGTTATGTCGGTCTGTCCACTGGTGTTTGTTTGTCAGAAATAGGTCATAATGTCATTTGTATCGATACAGATGAACAGAAAATTAAAAGTTTACGTCAAGGGATTTCCCCAATATATGAACCGGGTCTGGAGAATTTGCTTGCTCAAAATGCTGCAGCGGGTAGACTGCTATTTACTACATCTCATCGAGAAGCGCTAAATGGTGCCGAGATTATCATCATTGCCGTAGGAACACCGCAAATGGAGGATGGGGGAGCAGATTTATCTTATATTGAGCAGGCCGCGAAGGATATTGCTGCGAACCTGGTACAAAGTTCAGTAGTCGTTATAAAGAGTACTGTGCCTGTTGGTACCAATGATTTTATTAAAAGCATCATTGAAGAACATTGTAACGAAAGTGTCAGCTTTAATATGGTTTCAAATCCTGAATTTTTAAGACAAGGGTCAGCCGTCATGGATACGATGCAAGCAGATCGAATCATAATCGGTTCTGAAAATGATGAGGCTGCTAAGAAAGTGCAAGAAATGTATCGTCCGTTAAATGTACCATTTATACTAACAAGCATTCGAAGTGCGGAAATGATTAAGTACGCCTCTAATGCCTTTTTGGCGACCAAGATTAGCTTTATCAATGAAGTTGCCAATTTATGCGGAGTAGTGGGTGCAGATGTTAAAGATGTAGCACAGGGAATGGGAAAAGATAAAAGGATCGGAGAAGCTTTTTTACAGCCCGGCATTGGTTATGGAGGATCTTGTTTTCCAAAGGATGTTAAAGCGTTGCTTCATACTGCCAATTTAAATGGAGTACATTTTTCCCTGTTAAAAGAAACAGTAGCGATCAATGATTTTCAGCAGGAGCTTCTTGTAACCAAAGCGATAAATCGCTTAGGAGATTTAAAAGGGAAAAAAGTTGCAATGCTTGGTCTCGCTTTCAAGCCAGAGACAGACGACATGAGGGAAGCTCCATCAATCAAAATTGCGCGTTCATTAACCAAACTTGGAGCAGAAGTGGTAGCTTATGATCCGGTTGCAGTGGATAATGCGAAGATCATATTAGGGGATACAATCAGGTTTGCCAGCACAGTCCGCGAAGCGGCAGTGAATGCGGATGCTGTATTCATTGTTACCGAATGGAAAGAGTTTAGACTTTTAGATTTGAAAACATTGATGACAACAATGAGACGGCCAATCGTTTTTGATGGTAGAAATTGTCTTGAAGAAGATCGAATCAGAGCGTGCAAGAAAATTGAATATTACCCAATAGGAAGACCAGCAATTGTTATTGGAATGACATAAAGCGAAAAAATTTTTCTAACACTTCTTTAACTCAGACATGATTTTTTGAAAACGTATATTAGGTTCAAACTGGCAATGCAGCACCTTTGATCGTATCTTGGGTGCTTTTTTATATTTCTTAAAAAGAAGAAAAATCAACATCGACGATTAAAACCTTAATTAACATCAACTATACATGTTTTTTTATTATCATTGTTTGTAAATGATCTTGTGTCATGGCACCTACTTAAATCCCCTTTGTATTAGACAAACGCATACTCTCTGCGATTTAGCTTTACTGTATGTTATTAGTCCATGCGTACCTAGGGAGTCCTGCATAATATACTTGAAAAGGTCCAGGAAATTTGCTTACTATGCATGAAAGGAGATCATTTATTTGCACACAGTTATGCATTTGAATTTAAGAGTTGATCCGACCCAATATATCTCACAGATTCGAGAAGTTCCTGATTATGATTATATTCATATGGTACGACAACCTAAGTATATGATAGATCTTTCCCTTTTAAATGAGAAGGTTCATTATCTCAATGAAGTTTTCTCACCAAAAGAATATGTAAAAAGAAATAATATCTCCCTATTACATGCTCATCATGGCCAATTAGGGATGTTATTACTTCCTTTTAAAGAGGAAACAAACATTCCGTTGGTAACAAGTATTAGAGGCCGGGATGCAACCCTGGCCAATCAGCCCATTGGCTATCTAGATAACATGAAAATGCTATTTGATCGAGGGGAGCGTTTTTTCCCAGTTTGTCAGTATTTAGCAGATAGGTTAATTGCTTGGGGTTGTCCTTCAGAAAAAATTAGAGTGTTATATGGGGGCGTTGACCTTAACGAATTCAAATACCGGGCACCACATAAAGGGGATTCTCAAAACATTCTATCCATCGGTAGGTTAGTGGAAAAAAAAGGACATCACATCTTAATGCAAGCTTTCCAAAAAATCAGAGGTAAATTTCCAAATGCAACCTTGACGATTATCGGAAGAGGGGAGCTTGAAGAATATCTCATTTCATTGGCAAATCAACTTAATTTAGGAGACTCTTTTCGTTTATTAAACCATCTCCCTAAAGATCAAGTACGAGAACAAATGACCAATGCAGATATATTTTGCGCCGCGAGCTTAGAAGCTGCCGATGGAGATGTAGAAGGTATACCTAATACATTAAAAGAAGCTATGGCGATTGGAGTACCAGTGATTTCGACCAATCATGCCGGTATCCCTGAATTAATAACAAATAACAAAGAAGGGGTTTTAGTACAAGAAAAAAATGTGGATGAACTGGCAGATGCTCTTGAATTTATGCTGACGAACAGAGAGATATGGGAAACATATACAGTAGCGGCTCGTCAAAAAGTGGAACAAAACTTTAACCTCGCCCAACAACTTCAACAACAAGCTGAATTTTATGATGAACTTGTAGCCCCTTATAAAGTAGGTAAACGATATTTAGTAACACCGCGCCAAATAGATAAAAAAGTCCTTAAGGAGACTCCACAGCCTCAACTGCAAGGAAAGGTTGATGGCGAAAAGATAGCGCCTAGAAAAAAAGCCGAAATAGCCAGAAAAGCCCTTATTTATATGCAGCAGCTTCAGCATCTTCAAGAGCTTGAAGAGTTTGAAGAGTTTGAAAAGCTTCCACAGCTTCAGCAGTTCCAGAAACTTCAACAGTTCCAGAAACTTCAACAGTTCCAGCAGCTTCCACAGCTTCAGCAGCTCCAACAGCTCCAACAGCTTCCACAGCTTCAGCAGCTTCAGCAGCTCCAACAGCTCCAACAGCTCCAACAGCTCCAACAGCTCCAACAGCTCCAACAGCTCCAACAGCTCCAACAGCTTCAGCAGCTTCAGCAGCTTCAGCAGCTTCAGCAGCTCCAACAGCCCCAACAGTTTCAACAGCTTCAAGAGCTTCAAGAACTTCCACAGCTTCAAGAGCAGACTAAGTCTAAGGTCAAAGATGAACTTGTAGCATCTAATAAAAAAGACAAAAAAGCTAAAATTCAACAGAAGGCTAAAGGTAATGATGAAACAATGGAATCTCATAAAAAAGAAAAAAAAAGTCAAAAAGCCGAAAAAGTAAAAAAAGCTCTTAATAAAATTCAGCAGTTTCAACAGTTTCAACAGCAGGCAATAGATGAGCAGTTAGGAGGAGATCATGGAGGACTTTAAAACCATTACTGTTACCAAAGGTGAAAAATCTTTGGAAATTAACAATCCAACTACCTATTCGCTGATTGGAATGGGTGCTCAAGGTGCAGTTTTTCAACTTTCAAAAGATAAATGTGTAAAAATCTATTCAGACCCAGTACAAGCAAAAATGGAGGAAGAAGCTCTTGCAGCTGGAAAACATCTACCCTTTATGCCTTTGGTATATGATACAGGACCAAACTATATAGTCATGGAATATTTTAATGCCCCGACCTTAAAAGAATATCTGAGAAATTGTACCTATATCCCTGATTCTATTGTAAAGAAACTTCTCTATATATTAAAGGAATTAAAACAAGCAAAGTTCACCATGATAGATGCCCCCCTACGCCATATTTTTGTCGTCGGTAATGAGGAACTTAAGGTGATTGACCATGTGAATTCCTTTAAAAGGATACACCCTGTTCCATTAAAATTATTAAGAGATTTGAAAATAATCCTTTTAAAGGACTCGTTCCTAGATCAAGTGAAAAAGCTTGAACCGGATACCTTCAATGAGTGGGAGGGTTATTTCAATCAAAATAGTTTGGACTTTAGAAATATTCCAGTCCACTCAGGAGGTTCAGGTAATGGAGTGAAAGTGGATAGCGCCATAACACAAACCCTCATTGGAAAAGGACATCAAGGTGCTGTTTATCGAGTGTCTGAAGAGACATGCGTTAAACTTTACGGAAAAACTGAACATGCAAATCAGGAAAAAATGGTTCTTTTATCAAGTCAAGACTTGCCCTTTATACCGAAAGTTTTTGAATCAGGACCCAATTATATTTTAATGGAATATCTATTAGGACCAGATTTAAATACGTTTCTTAAAAAACAATCTGTACTTTCTGTGGACATCACAAAACGGTTACTCTTTATATTAAAAACAATGGAAAAATCAGGTTTCAAACAAATTGATGCCCCATTACGACATATTATTGTAACCAAGAATGGTTTTAAATTAGTCGACCATGTGTACTCTTTTTCACGAGAACAAAAAAGACCTCTCGAGTTATTTAAAGACCTGCGAGAAAGAAATTTTTTAGATGCTTTTTTAGAACAAGTGAAGGCGTTAGATCCCGGTACGTATGCTGAATGGACAAAAACACCAATCCCATTAGATGAAAATGAAAATACCCTTGTATAGTCATAGTTATCTAACAGTAACCGAGCATTTAAAAAACCGATGATGATTTCGCATTCACCGGTTTCCAAGATGGTTTTAGTATTAAGTGCTAGTTCACAGCGGGTATAAGAGTGAATAACCTCATGAGGCTTAAAGCCAAAAAGATAGCATGAATTGGTGGTTTACGAATAAAACGTAAGTCTCTCTCCAATGAGAATTTTGAGTTTATTTCCTCTTTTTATCCGTCATGAATTCTGTTCTGTTGGTGTAAAGAATCGAAAGTATCACTGTATAAATAATGTAGTCAGTGTTCCGAAAAAGGTGTCAGAATCCTAATGTAATAGAAAGGGTTGGAATTAATGCTATGAACATTTTAGTAACAGGGGCAGCAGGATTCATTGGTTTCCATTTAACAAAACGTTTGTTAGCCCTAGATAACAAGGTTATTGGAGTAGACAATATTAATGATTATTATGATGTTATTTTAAAAAACAATCGACTGAAGATATTAGAAGAAAACCCTGATTTTGAATTCCACAAAATGGATTTGTCAAACAAAGAAAAATTAAATCAATTATTCAAAGACAGAACCATTGATATAGTGATTAACTTAGCAGCCCAGGCTGGAGTACGTTATAGCATAGAAAATCCGGATTCTTATGTTAATTCCAACCTTGTTGGTTTTGTCAATATCTTGGAGGTTTGTCGACACAATAACGTAAAGCACTTAATTTATGCATCCTCTAGTTCTGTATATGGAGCAAATACTAATATCCCCTTCTCAACCAAAGACCCAGTGGATCATCCAGTAAGTTTATACGCTGCCACTAAAAAGTCTAATGAATTAATGGCTCATACGTATAGTCATTTATATAATATTCCAACCACAGGACTCCGTTTCTTTACGGTGTATGGCCCATGGGGGAGACCTGATATGGCTTATTATTCTTTTACTAAAAATATTATCGAAGAGAATACAATAAAGGTTTTTAATAATGGAGATATGAGAAGAGACTTCACTTATATTGATGATATTGTTGAAGGAATAGTCCGGTTACTTGATAAACCACCGATTCATACTATTGGATGGGACAGAGCTAACCCTGATTCAAGTTCAAGCTATGCCCCATACAAAATTTATAATATCGGTAACAATAAACCTATAAAATTAATGGATTTCATTAACACATTAGAAAAACTAATTGGCAAAAAGGCAAAAGTAGAATTCTTACCAATGCAACCGGGGGATGTTAAGGAGACATATGCAGATATTGCCGATTTACATGCTGATGTGGGGTTCCATCCTTCAACAACAATAGAAGAAGGTTTAGCTCATTTTGTAAATTGGTACAAAAAGTACAATAAATAAGGAAAAGAAACAGAAACAGTGAGTTTTACCAAATGGGATATTAATCGATAAAAAATAAAAGTAGGAATCTCTTTTGAAGTCCAGCCTTGAGGAAATTTTACTTGTCATGGGTGTATGTGAAAAATAGGTGTTGTCAAACTTCAATGTGCATATTAGGCAGCACTGATCAATAAATTTAAAGTATAATATGTAAAAACCCAAAACCAAAGAATGGGTATATGGACGAATAATGCAAGTGAAAATATAAATTAAAATTTTTGTAAGTTATTAAAAGGAGAAAGTAATTTGAATCCTGAAAATATGAAAACTCCATTGGAAGTTCTTAATGAGTATAATTTGTCAGATTTTCTCATGACATCCATTAAACGAAATTCAACAAAAAAGCCTCTATTCAAATTAAATCCTCTGTTTGAAAACTACTTTAAAGTTTGTTCTGAAGACCTGCCATTTAAAGACATTTATAAAGCCGATTCTATGTTCCCTCAAGAATTTCACAAACAAGTGAAACAAATTACAGAACGAGGAAAATTAAAAAAATCAGGCAAATATCATGAACTTTTAGTTTTAGCAGAACGCGAAAAGAGAAAATTTCTTATTAAAGGGACTGGGGTGGAATGAAAACCATTGCTTATTTTGTAAGTGAAAACATTAAAACACACCAACGTTTTATATATAATCAAATCGTAAAAATAACTAACTATCGCACAATCGTAATCGGCCCATTCGACAATACCGACCGTACAGAATTCCCCTTTGAAAACTACTATAATATAAACAAAATTAAAGATCTAAAAAAGTTCTTCGAAGAACAAGATATCATAGCCATTCATGCTCATCATGGATCACACGGACAAGAGATTTTGCCATTATGTGAAAAATATAATATTCCTTTGATTGTTAGCATTAGAGGACGAGATGGTTCGGACAGACCGGAAATTTTCAAAAAAAATGCTAAGCGATATTCAGCATTAAATAAACATGGTGCACACTATTACCCTGTATGCCAATATCTTGCAGAAGGATTAAGAAGGTTAGGAATTCCGGCTAAGAATATGCATATATTATATGGTGGTATCGAATTAGATCTTTTCCCCTATTCTAACCGCACTCTTCCTAGAGTAGGCGAAATAAGAGTTCTATCGGTAGGTAGACTTGTAGACAAAAAAGGATTTGTTACTCTTATAAAAGCATTTAAACGCATTTATTCACAATATCCAAATGCTAGGCTGCATATTATTGGAGCAGGTGAAGATGAGAAACGAATTAAATCCACCATAGCAGAATATAACCTGAAAGATGTTGTGATTCTTAGAGGAGCTATGGATTCAAAACAGGTTTCGGACGAATTGAAAAAAGCCCATATCTTCTGTCTAGCAAGTCAGACAGCTAAAAATGGTGATATCGAGGGTATTCCTAATGCCTTAAAAGAAGCAATGGCTAGCGGTTTACCTGTCGTTTCCACTCGACACGCAGGAATCCCGGAATTAATTGAACATCAGAGAACAGGATACCTAGCTCCAGAAAAAAATGATATGGAGTTAGCGAAAGGCATACAATTCTTTATAGAAAATCCAGATATTTGGACCGACTATACGGAAAGAGCACGGAAAGTCATTGAAGAAAAATTTGATGTCAATAAACAAATTATTGAGCAACAAAGACTATATTCTCTTGTTAATACAGTGAAAACAGAAACGGCAACGAAAAAGAAAACGTATAAGCAATCGGAATCGGAAAAGAAAACCAAAGCGGAATCGGAAAAGAAAAAGGAAATGAAAAAGAAATCGAAAACAAAAACGAATACGCAAACGAAAACGGAAAAGAGTAAAAAGAAAAAATAAATCAAGTTAGGAAACAGCGGTGCGTGAAGGAAAAGAAGAATAAATGACACTCTTCCAAATTATTGGTAGGTAAAATGATTAGAGTGTAACCAACAACTTTGGAGGTAGCGCATTTGGCGATGCTACCACGTCCGTTACGGGATGAAGAACGAGAAAAGGGAGCTAATGCTCTAGGAACGATGGTTAGACTTCATATTCAATTGATCGCTTGCAATGTGTACTACGATCAAAAAGAAATGCCAAAGAAAGCAAAAACATACAGGCAGGAGGAGCTGTATTTTCATGGACTGGAAGTCTTTATATACTATTTGGACTAGTTATCCCAATTTAAATAATGAAATGCGTTTAATGCTTGAAGAAATGAAGGATGATGAAATATCACTTGAAGACGCCTTTTATAAAAATTTGGAATTCGGGACAGGTGGTATGAGAGGGGAAATGGGTCCAGGTACGAATAGGATGAACATTTATACTGTTCGTAAAGCGACTTTAGGACTTGCTGAATATATTCAATCGTTTGGGAATGAGGCAAAATCCAGAGGAGTCGTAATTGCTTACGATTCAAGACATAAATCTCCCGAATTTGCATTGGAAGCAGCCAAGACTTTGGCCACAAAGGGAATTAAAGCTTATGTATTTGATGAATTACGCCCTACCCCACAGCTCTCTTTTTCTGTACGTAAGCTGAGTGCATTTGCAGGGATCGTCATTACAGCAAGCCATAATCCGCCTGAATATAATGGGTATAAAGTGTATGGTCCAGATGGGGCACAACTACTTCCTGAGGCGGCGGATCAAGTCATTAAATACGTGAACGCGATTGAAAGTGAGCTTTCCATTGTAGTGGAGGAAGAAGAAGCCCTAAAGGACAGAGGGCTCATTCAAATCATTGGCGAGGAGCTGGATACTGCTTATAACGAGCATTTGCTCACTGTTCCGGAAGATTCAAAGTTAGCAGATGAAATCGATGTAAAGCTCGTGTTTACACCACTTCATGGTACAGCCAATAAATCAGTAAAACGTGCTTTGCATGATTTAGGATATCGAAATGTCCATATTGTTAAGGAACAGGAATTGCCTGATGCTCATTTTCCTACTGTTAAAGTGCCTAATCCAGAGGAACATGATGCTTTTGAATTGGCCATTGCGCTGGGGAACCGTGTTAATGCTGATTTATTGATTGCCACCGATCCGGATGCGGATAGGCTTGGAATTAGCGTGAAGAACAATGCTGGAAATTATGTCGTATTAACAGGCAACCAAACTGGCGCTCTCTTTTTGGATTATTTAATTTCACAAAAACAAAAGAAAGGGACCCTTCCTCAAAATGGAGTCGTATTAAAGACCATCGTGACTTCAGAAATAGGACGGGCGATTTCTGAGCAAAATGGTTTAAAAACTGTAGATGTTTTAACTGGATTTAAATACATTACAGAAAAAATCAATGAATACCAGACAAGTGGAGAACATTCTTTCCTGTTTGGCTATGAAGAAAGCTATGGATATTTGATCAAAGATTTTGCTCGTGATAAGGATGCCATACAGGCTACTATTCTGGCAGTGGAAGTCTGTGCCTATTACAAAAAGCAAGGTAAAACGATGTACGAAGGTTTACTGGATGTATTCGATAAATATGGATACTATATGGAAGATTTACGGTCGTTGACTTTAAAAGGAATTGAAGGTACGAAGCAAATTCAAGCGATTCTCAATGAATTCCGGAGTAATCCACCAAATCAAATCTCTGGTCATCAAGTCGTGATTCAAGAGGATTATCTCAGCAGTAAAAAATACATGTATGGGACAAATAGGGAAGAGGACATCAAACTCCCAAAGTCGAACGTATTAAAATACTTTCTTGAAGATGGGACATGGGTATGTTTACGCCCTTCCGGAACAGAACCTAAAATAAAATTTTATTTCGGTGTTCAAGGAAGCTCGATGAAGGAAGCTCAGGGAAAATTATCCGCCGTTACGACAGGCTTTATGAAAAGTATCAATAAAATGCTTTAAAGAAGTACCCTCATTCAGAGGATTTTCATAAAAACCTAGAGTCAGCATTCAAGAAATGCTGGCCTTTTTTTGTCCATTAATGGATAGCACCCATCCTTTCGGTATCATAAAGACCCTTCTTAAAAATCAAGAATTCCGGGGGGCGAATTAAGTTTTTGTGGCTGAATAGGGTTTATCCAAACATGTTCAGGGGATCGGGGGCTTATGCGGATATGTATGACCATTAGACACTAACTGAAATATTGAGCATATAATATACTATTCCAATTCACCAAATCCCCCTATGATAGTAGCCTTGCTGATACCGTATGACGTTACGTAGTACAGTTGTACAGGCCCTAGGATGGGTCTTATGAAAGGTGCTAAATAGGGAGGGTTTTTTTAGGATTCTCATCGGCACCCATGTTGAGGCCATAAAGTCTTAAAAAGTAAGACAAGTACATTCATTGAAAATCATACATAATCGTACATTCAAACAAAAAACTGCCTATATTAACTATGGCATAGTAATGTTATAAAGATATCTTTATATAGCCTGGAACCCGATCTGGTTCCCTACGGTGTCTCCATCACTTTCCGGTGGACTTGGTGAAATCATAAAGGAACTGGAGTAACCGTCACTCAGTCCTTTGAGTTGCTATACGGACAGCAGGTTTTGATATTCATTACTGAACATAAGAAGCAGGGAAAACAACTAAAAGTTGTGATTATATACTGTTGCTGTGATTTTTAAAAACAGGGTATTAAATTTAAAAGTCATGGAATAAAGTATTAGAAGTCAAATGGACCCTGCTTAGTTATTTTTTCCTATATTCGCTTCATGATCAACTTTCTTCCCTTTTATTCTTTAGAAGCAGGGAAAGAAAGTTGCTGTCTTAAAAGAAGTTCATGAGATTGACATTTTCTTTTTTTGAAATAAGGTCTATTCCCTGCGAAGGTGAGTGAACATGAAAAATAGAATTAAAACAAAAGTGATAAAAATAATCAGTGGAAACAAGGTAACTGGATTAACTGTTCAAGTTGCAGATACTCAAAGAAAAAGAGAAAAGGGCTTGATGTTTGTCGGAAAATTACCCGAAAATGAGGGGATGTTATTTGTGTTTTCAGAAGAAATATATGGTGGATTTTGGATGAAGAACACATTTATCCCTTTATCCATCGCTTTTCTTGATTCATATGGGGTAATAATAAAAATACTTGATATGGAACCTTGTATAGAGGATTATTGCCCTACCTATGATCCAGGAATGTTTTATTATTATGCAATTGAAGTGAATCTTGGATGGTTTGAAAAGAATCAAATCAAAGAAGGGGACTATGTAAAGTTTAATTGATTCCTATCCCCACCTCTAGTTCTTGGAGGTGAATTTGTATTTATATTGATTATGCTAGGTAGATTGTGAAGAGTTTTACTTAAACGAACATGGTGTTTTCCCTTCATTACCGAAAGCTCAGCAGCTCCTTTTCTTATGCAACTAGAGAGGCAGGTTTCTTGAAGGGTCAACTTATATATTAACTTTTCTCCGTTCCTAACAAAGGCTACACCCAGGCCTTGCAGTAGTGGAACCGCACCATAAGTCATGAGGTTTTTAAATTATGCCAAGCCATATTCCTCAGTTATGAATTCAAAAGAAGTTTGACAGTATGATTAATAAATTTTGAGTAATGGAGAAATTTCACCCAAAGATCTATTCTGTATTAAACAAATCTTCTATATGATGAACTACAATTTTAATATTTCACTATAAAGAAATAGATGAATTCAAAAAAGCCTAAAAAAAATGAAACCGAACTCAAATGACCGGTTTTCTTTTTAATTATGGCTCTTTTCGTAAAGATTGTTGTTTTTAAAACGAAACTATTTAAGGTTGATTGGAGCGGAAGTGCGAGACTCCTGCGGGAGCAGCGGGACAGGTGAGACCCCACAGGCGTTTACGCCGAGGAGGCTCACCGCCCGCCCCGAGGAAAGCGAGTATCTGGAGGGGAAGCAACCACAACTCACTACCTGGTAAATAGCAACAAAGTATGTGAAAAAAGCCTTGATAATTGATGTTTATAAACTATTCGCCTCAATTCTTTAACATCTTATGCTGCCTGCTTTTGTTTCTGGTCTAAGCGATGACTCAGGAAAGTTAAAAGACTTGCCAAGATAGCAATCAGCCCGCCTACCCATGTGACACTCATCAAATTTCCCTGATGGTAAACAATTCCGCCTAATGCGGAACCAAAGGCGATACCGACATTGCTTGCCACAGGCATCAGTGAAGCGGCCAATCCTGTAGCTTTAGGTTGATAAATACCTGCTAGGTCTATTAAATATAGCTGGGTAGATGTTGTTAAAAGGATGGCCATTAATGACATCAAACTAATGTTAACCAAGCCAAAGATAAAATTATCTGTCGTCCAATATAAACTGATCAGGACAACTGCTTGCACGAGAAAAACAAACCGGAGGCGTCCGATGGCATTGTAGCTGGCAATTTTACCAGCGAGTATGTTGCTGAAAATGGAAATGAATCCGTAGCCAAACAAGATCCAACTGATGGAACCACTTGGTGCTTCCATTCCTTTCAGGATCGGAACAAGATACGTATAAACGGCATACGTCGCTCCAAATCCAAGTGATGGAATGAAAAAAGCCATTAAGATTCGCGGGTGTGTCAACAAAGAAAATTGATCACGCATTGAACTGCGGAATGGACTGTGCATAGTAGGCAAAATGAAGAAAGATGCCAAAAATGCAATAGCTCCGAGTAAAGTCGTTAACAGGAAGGTTGCATTCCAGTCGTACCTTTCGGCGATGACAGTGCCAATTGGTACTCCGATCACGTTTGCAAGTGTAAAACCACCGAAAACGAATGAAATAGCAAGTCCACGTTTTGCGATTGGCATGTTTTCACTGGCAACGATCATGGCAAGAGAAATTAAAACTCCTGTTACAATCGCAGTCATCATCCGAAGTGCAAGGAGCATGACGTAGGTCGTCGAAATCACGCACAAAGCATTCAGGATGATGAACAAACCTATCAAAAACAACATCCATTTCCGTTTTGGAAAATGGCTGGTTGCCGACATCACGAGCGGTGTGGCAATGGCAAACGTAATGGCAAACGCAGAAACGAGTGTGCCTGCTTTTGCATTGGTAATATGGAGACTCGAGGAAATATCGGTTAAGATCCCGACGATAACAAATTCGCTTGTCCCGAGAACAAATGTTAATAAAGTAAGTGTTAAGATGAGCAGCCAATGCCGCTTGGTTAATTCTGTGGTGTGCATAAATACCTCTTTCCTTGATGAATGTAAAGTTGTCACAGGGTGGAAAAACAATCTAACTATCATACCATAAAACATTTTTATGAGGAAAACTCTTGCATAGTTACCATAGATTATTTCCTGCTAAAAAAGCTTGTACCTGAATCATTCACTCATTTTACCGTAACCTGTTATGATATTAAAACAAAAAAAGAATTCGAAACGGATTAATAAGGAAAAGCATAAGGGTAACAAGATAATAAAAATGTAATACTCTATATCAGGGAGAAGACATAAATCAAACAAGAAGGATGTGATCCTGATGGTTGATGAAATAAAACGGGAACAATGGAAAAAGAAAGTTATCGAAAATCTGAAGAGGGAAGCTGTCAAAAATATCATAGCAATATCGGGAGACCTAGCAAGATTAGATGCTAAAGTCAATAATACTTACACTGTATACATCAAGGATGGAAGGATGATAAAGAAGCAAACAAATGGGAAGTGTGTTGTCATTAATGGGAAAATACAAGGATAAAAAGTAGTGTAGGAATAAAGAATGCACTTTTTAGAATGCGAAGGAATATAGCGGCAGGACAGCTTCCTGCTTTTAAACCGGGTAAGGGATAAAGACGATAAAATAGTTGTATAGCGTAAAAAAAATACTCTGGGATGAGTTATTCTCCAGAGTATTTTTTTGTACTTGGCAGCGGTAGTTAGGCTTCTATTTTTCCGAGGCAACAAAACAAAAATATGAAAACTTAGCTAAAATATATTGACAATGATAATCATTATCACATAAAATACTAATTGAAAATGATTATCAATTTCAATTAAGTCTCTGCATGTTTATAAAATGAATTTCGAATAGGCGGTACCTCTGTCAAAAACGAACGGACTGACCAAGTGCCAAGGTAAAAGAAGAATTCAAAAAAACTGAATGTGAGTGAAGGAGGAGCACCTATGGATAAAAATTTTATAATTTTAGAACTATTTCAGCATGAAGTAAGCTGCTGCTGCCCGGGTCAAAGGCACCAACATATAATTGAGTTTCTTCAAGGAGATGTTTGGACAATTACAAATGAACGGAAGTACATTGATTGCCTAGGATGGCATTCCTTAATAGTTGTCAACAACGAGTTTCAGTTTTTTATGCACGTGGAAGATATCGAGGAACTGTATTCCAAGGGCAGCATTTGCTCCATTTTGGATTTGAACCTTAAAATTAACCATTTGAGTTTTAAACTAAACGAAGCACTCGATGCACATGATAGGGAGTCATTTCTTTCATTTTCCGATGAACTGAGCAACGTACAAAAAATTAAGAATAAAATGAACTCTGATGATGTACATGCTTTTTAAGAAAACAAATTTCATGTACATATAACATAAAAACAATAAATCGTTCGAGATGTTGGAAGGGGAACTTATCATGTCTAAAATCATTATAATTTTTGCCAGTATGAGTGGAATACAGAAGAAATGGCGAATACCATTGCAGAAGGAATCACAGAAATCAGTGATGTGAGTATCGAAAAGATGGATATTATGGATGGTCCTGTAGCTTCCATGCTTGAAGATTACGATGGGATCATATTAGGAGCATATACGTGGGGAGACGGGGAGTTACCCGATGATTTTTTAGACTTTTATGAGGATATGAATCATATTGATCTAACTGGAAAGAAGGCTGCGGCGTTTGGTTCCTGCGATTCAGCTTACCCACAATATGGTGCAGCCGTAGATATTTTGACAGGGAAATTAAGGGAACAAGGTGCTGCTATCGTCCTGGAAGGTTTAAAAGTAGAATTAACCCCAGATGATGAGGATATTAAGAACTGCCAAAATTTCGGGAGGGAATTTATTAAGAATAGTTTTGTCACTTCAATATAGAATTTGAAATTTTATGAGGAGAGAGAGGAGAAGGGAATGATCGGTAGGGAACATCGGATTTCCATTGCTACTTTAACTGATTATCATTTACAGGATTTTATCATATGTCCTTATCAATTTTACTATTTTCATATAGAAGGAAAAATCACCACACAATCGGATTGGAGGAAGATGGTTCAAGTTGTGGTTAATCAAGTTGTAAGTCGATATTATAAACTTCCTCCAAAAAGTCAGACGACTAAGAAGGTTTTGGAGTTCATAGATGATCATTGGAGTGCCATTGAAGTACGTCAGTTCGAGTCGAAGATTCATTATTATAAGGCTCTTGCTAATATTACAGATCATTTACTCCAATGTTTAACTACTGAAGGAATTGAAAATCCACCTTTGTTTTTATATGAAAAATTTAACATGAATATGGATGAGTTGGGTACCGAACTTTCCTTAACTTTTGAAGTGGCAGAATGGTCAGGCAACTCATTCATCATAAAGAAGTATTTAGTTGATACAGATGAAGAAATGAATCTTTTATTTAATAATATGATTTCGGTATTTTGTGAAAAGGCATTTGGTCAATTACCGGAAAGAATAGATATATACTCGCTTATAGAAGGTAAAAAAGAAACATTTATACCAACCAAGAAAGATGTTTCTGGTGGATTGGAATACCTGAACATGATCAAGAATCTTTTACAAGAACCCAAAAAGTATTTGAAGACGGATTCCTTAGCAGTTTGCAAAAGCTGTTCTTACCAAAAAAGATGTTATGAAGGAATTAATATAAACCAAGAAAGATTTAACAGTCAATAATCGTGTTTGAAAAACCTGGAATTATTGTCTATATTATTAGGAATTACAGTTTATTAAAGAGAAAAGAAACGTTCCTGGATGTTGCCTAATTAACTGAATCAGAGAAATATCCTTCCAAAAAGGTTTTGGAGGGTTATTGGGCATGGCCCAAAATAGTAGATCTAAGGGAAATGAATCTTTTAGAGAAGGATATTGACATGCTATTAGCTGGTATATTTCACTAACGAAGGCTGTTAAAAAACCATTGTATTAAGCAAAAAAAGAATGAGATTTGAGCGTAAAAAGAAGAATTGTCTATTTATTACATTTTGTATTCCAAGAATAACCTCGACAGAATATAAGTTAAAAACCAAATTCAAGCAGTTAAGTCATAATCAAATCATTTAAAATGGAAAAAAATAGATTTTTAAAAGGGAATTCCATACTTTTGTTGAACATGAATATTGAGGAACATTTTAATTGTTTGAAATTGTAACCGTTTACATCGAGGCGTTTAACATATTTTATTTGTTTATGGTAGTAATTATCAGTAAAAAAAGAATGGAGGTTAGCCAATGGTTAGCACGATGGCAATCAATAAGGATGATTCCCGTTCCTTTCTAACGGAAGAACACCTATTATTTAAACAATCAATTCGTGAATTTCTCGCCAAGGAGGCTGTCCCCTTTTATGATCAATGGGAAAAAGAGGGGGAAATACCTTACTCATTTTGGGAAAAGGTAGGCAATAATGGATTTTTATGTCCATGGATTGAAGTGGAATTCGGTGGAATAGGAGCAAATTTTGGATATTCTGTTGTGCTGGCAGAGGAATTGGAGAGGGTGGGTTCAGCCTTGGGGGGAATATCCATTCATTCTGATGTTGTAGCCCCTTATATTGCTTCATTCGGGACAATAGATCAAAAACAAAGATATTTACCAAAGTTCATTACAGGGGAAATGATTTCTGCCTTTGCATGGACAGAGCCGGAAATGGGATCGGAATTAGCTGATATTCAAACCACAGCCATCAAGAAAGATGGCTATTATCTTCTCAATGGAGCCAAAAAGTTCGTTACAAATGGCTTTAAAGCTGACTTCATGATAGTAGCATGCAAAACAGATCTAAATGCTGTTCCTCCCAAGGACGGAATCAGTCTACTGCTTATTGATAAAGATACACCTGGTCTATCACGGGGTAGAAAGCTTAGTAAACCAGAACAGGGAAGCCTAGGTACAGCCGAACTATTTTTCGATGATGCTCCAGTTCCAGTTGGCAACCTCCTTGGGGAGGAAGGGAAGGGCCTTTCATATATCATGCAAAAATTGCAGCAGGAAAGACTAATCTGTGCGATCAGTTCTATAATGGCTGCAAAAGACATGCTTCACTTGACGATGAATTTTATAAAAAGTCAAAAAGCAATTGATAATAAAAGAAGTGCATTTAAAAATGCACAGTTTACCATCGCTGAAATAGCGACAGATATTCAACTGGGAAGAACGTTTATTGATGGGTTGATCTGTAAACATATGACTGGGGAGAATATCATAACTGAAGTATCGATGGCTAAACAATGGATAACGGGGATGTCTAAGCGAATATCTGATAAGTGCATGCAGTTGCATGATCGTTACGGAAGTATGGGTGACGATAAAATTGCCCGGCGTCATCGGGACATTTCTTTGCCAACATTCTTTACAGGGACAGATGAAACCATAAAAACCCTGATTGCTAAAAATATAGGATTTTAATTCATTTTTAATACTATAAATCTATCCAACTGCCTCAATTAAGATGGGGCAGTTTTTTTTACCATTTTTTCAATATAAATACAATGAACTAGTTTTTTATAAAAAAAGGTTTAAGCAGTTTACCTTATGGGTACAAGAGACTGTGCATATGAAAAATTAATATTTTTGTAAAATTTGTAATTGTATGCGAATGATGGAGGTGCTTTTTATGTTAAAAATCGAAAATGTATCGAAAATCTACAAGGGAGGAAAGAAAGCTGTAAAAAATATATCATTGGATATTAAAAAAGGGGAGTTCATTTGCTTCATTGGTCCGAGTGGATGTGGAAAGACAACGACAATGAAAATGATTAACCGTCTTATCGAACCATCTGAAGGCAAGATACTTATTAATGGTGAAAATATCATGGATAAAGACCCAGTCGAGCTTAGAAGACAGATCGGGTACGTTATCCAGCAAATCGGCCTTTTCCCTCACATGACCATTCTTGAAAATATCACCCTCGTTCCAAAACTTCTTAAATGGAATGACCAGAAGAAGAAGGAACGCGCACTGGAATTGCTTCAGCTTGTCGATATGGGACCCGAATACCTGGAAAGGTATCCCTACGAATTGAGCGGCGGGCAGCAACAAAGGATAGGCGTTCTCAGAGCACTTGCTTCCAATCCTCCACTCATTTTAATGGATGAACCTTTTGGCGCACTAGATCCAATCACCCGCGATGCCCTTCAGGAGGAGTTTAAAAATCTGCAGCGCACACTTGATAAAACAATCGTTTTTGTTACGCATGATATGGATGAAGCCATTAAACTAGCCGACAGGATCGTCATCTTAAAGGCTGGTGAAATCGTCCAAGTGGGAACACCGGATGAAATCCTCAGAAACCCAGCCAATGAGTTTGTTGAAGAATTCATCGGCAAAGATCGTTTGCTTCAAACAAGACCCAATGTTGAGTTGGTTGAACAAATCATGAGTCGAAACCCAATTTCCATTACAGAGGAAAAATCCCTTACCGCTGCTATTACGATAATGCGCGAGAAAAGGGTCGATTCTTTACTTGTGGTCGATGAGCAAAATGTTTTGAAAGGGTTTGTAGATGTTGAAACGATCAGTGAATATCGAAAAAAAGCTAAATTTATCAGCGAAGTCATCAATACTGAAGTCTATTCAGTGAAACAGGATACTTTAATCCGTGATTCCGTTCAAAAGATTTTAAAACGAGGTTTCAAATACGTGCCTGTAGTTGACCAAAATAAACATTTGGTCGGAATTGTCACTAGAGCTACATTGGTCGACATCGTATATGACAGCATTTGGGGAGAGGAAGAAAATCAAGTGGCAGAAGTAGTAGAAATGTGTTAGGAGGTGTAAGAGATGGAAACAATGCTCGATTTTTTACAAACGAACTGGCAAGAATTGATCTTTAAAGCATGGGAGCACTTATATATTTCCATAATCGCTGTTTTCCTTGGAATAATAGTCGCTGTACCTCTAGGGATAATGTTGACACGAATGAAAAGGAGCGCATCGATTATAATCGGAATTGCGAATATTATGCAGACATTGCCAAGCTTAGCGGTTCTCGCCTTTTTCATTCCTTTCCTTGGCGTTGGGAAAACACCCGCAATCATTGCGTTATTTTTCTATTCCGTTTTACCCATACTCAGGAATACATACACAGGCATTAAAGGAGTAAATGAAAATCTGCTGGAATCCGGACGGGGCATCGGGATGTCAAGTTGGGAGAGGATTCGTCTGGTGGAATTCCCGCTTGCACTTTCCGTCATTATGGCTGGTATCCGTACGGCTTCCGTCTATTTAATTGGATGGGCCACCTTAGCTTCCTTTATTGGAGGCGGGGGCTTGGGAGATTACATTTTTATCGGTTTGAATTTATACCAAACAGAATATATCATCGCTGGTGCAGTTCCGGTAATCGTCATGGCTATCCTGGTTGATTATGTATTCTCGATCATAGAGCGAAAAGTCGTACCAAAAGGCTTGAAAGGCATGAAGGAAGTTGCTTGAGGAGGATTACCATGAATAAAAAAATAAGAAATACAATTTTAATGGCCCTTATCGTTTGTGCATTAATGATCACCGGCTGTTCTTTGCCTGGTCTAGGGTCATCTTCTGAGACTACTGTAAAGATCGGTGCCCAAAGCATGACCGAATCCGAAATCCTGGCGAACATGATCGCTCAACTCCTTGAAAGGAATACGGAACTTGATACGAAAATCATCAAAAATCTAGGTTCGAATTTCGTTCAGCAAAAAGCGATGGAGACCGGTGATATAGATATAGCCGCAACTAGATATACAGGGACTGATTTAACGAGTGTCTTGGGACAGGAAATCGAAAAGGACCCAGTAAAGGCGATGGAAATTGTTCAAAGGGAATTCAAGGAACAATATGGATTCAAATTTTTTGATTCTTATGGATTCGATAACACATATGCCTTTACGATTTCAAATGAATTGGCTGAGGAAAAAGGGTATCAGAGAATATCGGATTTGGAAAAGGATGCAGATAATTTAAGGTTAGGTGTGGATAGTGCTTGGCTGAAAAGAAAAGGGGATGGTTATAAAGGATTCGTCGATACATATGGATTGGAGTTTGGCGAAACTTATCCGATGCAGATTGGCTTGGTTTACGATGCAGTCAAAAATGGTCAGATGGATATTGTCCTTGCATATTCCTCAGATGGACGGATTAAGGTTAATGATTTGAAGCTCTTAGAAGATGATAAACAATATTTCCCTCCATATGACTGTTCACCGGTCGTTACTGAAGAATTATTGGAACGGCATCCTGAAATTGAAGAGGAACTTAACAAGTTAATTGGCGAGATCACTACTGAAACCATGCAGGAACTGAATTATGAAGTGGATGGGAACTTGAAGGAGCCATCGGTCGTAGCATCGGAATTCCTTAAAGCACATAAATATTTTGAATAATTGGGAGGTGCAAACTAATGGAAACCTTGCAACAGTTGGGAACGTATTATTCCCAAAATTGGATGTATGTTCTTACTGAGTTTTATCGCCATTTTTTAATGTCTGCTTATGGAGTGTTATTTGCAGCAATTGTAGCCATCCCGATAGGCATTTTCATCGCGAAACATAAGAAATTGAGTAATTGGGTATTTTCGATAACGAATGTCATACAAACCATACCAGCATTGGCTATGCTTGCACTCCTGATGCTAGTGATGGGGCTGGGGACAAATACGGTAATCTTATCGTTGTTTTTGTATTCATTATTGCCAATCCTGAGAAACACGTATGTCGGGATTACAAGTATAGATCATGCTTATTTAGAATCTGGAAAGGCAATGGGAATGACAAAGCTCCAGTTACTAAGAATGGTCGAACTGCCATTATCTCTATCTGTCATCATGGCTGGCTTACGTACAGCTCTTGTCGTTGCAATTGGGGTAACTGCTGTCGGTACATTCGTAGGGGCAGGCGGACTGGGAGATATCATTGTCAGGGGAACGAATGCGTCAAATGGAACGGCAATCATACTTGCAGGAGCAATTCCGACGGCATTGATGGCCATTCTCTCGGATCTTTTACTCGGATGGCTGGAACGGATTCTTTCACCGATAAAGAAGAAAAAAGTTCATACTGCCTAGAACAAATCAGGAAAATAAAAAAGCCGTTGCATGTTAATGCAATGGCTTTTTCTTAGCTTACCGATTAGAAGTCAGAAGCTTTGACTGGCAGATTTAGTTTTTTATTTCACGAAAAGGGTAACTATAAGGGTAGTCCTAAAAAAAGTATAAGGGGAATCATTCATGAAACTTACACCTGAGCAGCGTATTGAACTTCATGGCTTTAATAATCTTACTAAATCTTTAAGCTTTAATATGTATGATATTTGTTATACAAAAACCAGGGAAGAGAGGGAGTCCTACCTGGATTATATCGATGAACAATATAATGCAGAGCGGCTTTCGAAGATCCTGCACAATGTTGCGGATTTAATAGGGGCGCATGTTTTAAATACGGCCAAACAGGATTATGTCCCTCAAGGCGCCAGTGTAACCATTCTTGTTTCAGAAGGACCTGTCGTCGAAGTACCTAGGGGGACTTATGAGGAATCACCAGGGCCTTTACCTGATAATGTGGTCATGCAACTGGATAAAAGCCATATTACCGTACATACATACCCTGAATACCATCCAAATGAAGGCATTAGCACATTCAGGGCCGATATCGATGTCTCTACATGTGGAGAAATATCACCCCTTAAAGCCCTTAATTATCTCATTCATTCCTTCGATACCGACATTATCACGATCGATTACCGAGTAAGAGGATTTACGAGAGATAAAGATGGGCGGAAATTGTTCATTGACCATGATATTAATTCCATTCAAAACTATATTCCTGATGAAGTAAAAGGTTTATATGACATGATCGATGTAAATGTATACCAAGAAAATATATTCCATACGAAATGTAAGCTGAAAAGGTTCGATATTAATAATTATTTATTCAATTATACAGAGGAAAAACTGAATAAAGAGGAAAGGCAAGAAATTATAGAAAGGCTTCAAACAGAAATGGATGAAATTTTTTATGGTGCCAATGTTCCGCATCCAATAGAAAAAGACAAGCATGCCGATTAAGGGATGCTTGTTTAAATAGAAAAATTAATTTAAATGGAAAGCCTGAACCAATACATAGCCGAGGCAACTCAATAATATAGAGCCAATCAGTCCAGCAATAAAAGGTTTACCGCCATATTTCCTAAAAGTGACAAGGTCAATATTCAATCCTAGTCCCGCCATCGCCATTGCCATGAGGATATAGGAAAGCATAACAAGCATTTCGGCCAAAGGTTCAGGAACTGCACCTGAAGAATAAATGGCACTCATCAATAAAAACCCAAAAATGAACCATGGTATCTGAATGGATTTCCAGGAAAATTTCTTTCCGGTAACCGTTGATCGTTCTTTCCAATTCATGATGAATCCAATTAAAATGGCAACGGGTATAAGCAGGGCCACCCTAGTTAATTTGACCACCACTGCCAAGTCGACAGCCTCATTCCCCCCCGGTGCCGCAGCAGCGATGACGTGAGCAATTTCATGGAGTGTCGCACCGGAAAAAATACCATATCCTTGATCGGATAACTCCAATAATGGATATAGGACCGTATATCCGAAGGTGAAGGTTGTACCTAATACAGCAACCGTCGCTACAGCTATTGCTGTATCTTTTTCTTTTGCTTTTATTTGGGAGGAAATTGCCAGTATGGCAGCAGCTCCGCAAATTCCCGTTCCGCAAGCTGTCAATATGCCAAGCTTTTTCTCAACATTAAATAGGCGGGTCAATCCATAAACTACTAATATACCAAATGCAAGACTAATGGCGCCAACTGCAAATGTTTTCGGACCGGCATAAATAATATCCTTTAGGTTCAAGCGCATACCCAATAAGATAATGCCCACTCTCAAAAGGACTTTACTTGAATAATTTGTCCCTGCAACGGCGTAAGCCGGGACACCGATTAGCGATTTCCAAACAACACCAATCAGTATTGCAATGACTAGCTGTCCCATTATATGAAGAAATGGAAGCACCGCTAAGTATTTTGCTGCAATGGCAATTAGCAAAGTCAATGCTATTCCTTTTGTAAATCCGAGTTTTCTAGTTTCAACTTTTATTTGTTCCAGTGTGATCACTCCATCTATGTTGATGCTTTAACTTTAAAACTAAATTAAAAATAAGTGAAATATATTTTTGCTATTTCAATGATTACTTCTACTTATGGTAAAATGAAACGCATAGGAAAATAAGGAGGTAACAATGGATCCGTTAAAAGTATTCGTAACTGTAATCGAACAGCAAAACTTTTCAAGGGCAGGGGATATCCTGAACATGTCGCAGCCAGGAGTCAGTCTTCACATAAGGAATCTGGAAAATGAGTTAGGAACGAAATTAATTTATCGTTCCCCCAAACAAGTTCAAATAACTGAGCCGGGAAAAATTTTGTATAGACATGCAAAGCAAATGCTTAATCATTATGAAACAGCAAAAAGAGAAATAAATGAATTTAATAACGTGGTTAGCGGAACGATGAAAATAGGTGCAAGCTTCACGATAGGGGAATATTACCTTCCAAAAGTATTGGCAGAATTTGCGGCACAATATCCGATGGTGGATATACAAATCATCATCTCTAATTCAAATGATGTCATTCAAGGAATCCGTTCGAATAAGCTTGATATAGGCTTGATTGAAGGGGAAACGGATTATAAAGATATAGATGTCAGGCCCTTCATGAATGACGAGATGATTGTGGTCGTTCCCCCGGATCATCCACTTTCACAGATGGATCTCATCGAGGGCAATATGCTCCAAAACCAAACATGGGTACTTAGGGAGCAAGGATCGGGGACCCGTACATATTCCGATAAACTTCTGAGCAGTCTGGAGTTAAACATAAAAAAAACCTTTATTTTCACCAGTATCCAAGGAGTGAAAGAAGCGGTGATGGCTGGACTCGGCATTGCCTTATTATCCCGATTGACAGTACAAAAAGAATTGAAGTCCAATGAATTGAAAACTTTCCATTTGAAAAATGAGCCCCTAATAAGACCTTTTTCGATCGTGAAAAAGTTGGACTTCGAATCATCAAAAGCCATGGAGCTATTTCTAAGGAAGGTCGAAGAATTTGCGATAAAGGGTCGTCCTAAATAAAACCCTGAACATTTGCTCATCCTTTCATTTTCAATGAAGAGGTTGGGCATTTTTAACGACGAATTATTATTAATTTTAATGAAAACGTCGAAAGTAATTTGGAATATGTCAATGTTTAAACGAATTTTACGTATTTTAACATAATTGCAAACATATAAATTAAATAGGTAGTCTCCAGGAAATTCTAAGTCCCTGTAGACTTTTCCTGATATTAATAATCTTAAAGGAGCAACCACATTGGCTATAGAGGAGCAGAAAGATAAACGGATTTCTGTTTTCGACAGGATTATAGGATTCATGCCAAAATTTTATGTGATTGGGACAATTTTAATTTTTGTTTACACGTTAGTCGCGATGGCTCATTTAGGTATCCAAACTTTAAAAAAGCCAGAGGAAACCATTGTACCTGCCCCCCCTGTTTCTCAGGGATTTGAACATACATTGATATCGTTAATCATCGAACCTATCGTAACATCTGAATTTTATCAAATCATCTTTAACACATTATTCCTTTACCTAGTTTGGATATTGCTATTCCTATTAGCCCCGATTGCTTTTTACCGTTTGAAACACTTTAAATTCTTTAATATCGAAATTGAAATTGAAAAACAAGATGCAGCCGTTTATGAAGTATTCAGCATGAGCAGTTCAAAAATGAAATTTGCAGCCTATTTAACATCCGAGGAATTTCAACTGGAGATATCAGAGGAAATTGCCAACAGTAAAGACTTTAAAACACCCTTAATCTATACATTGGACTGTGCCGTGGATTTTTATTCCGATCAATTAGGTCTTTCCTTTACCTATGATATCTATACCCTGAACCAGTTCAAAAAAGCAAAGCTGCCTAAATCCATCAAAGCGATGCTTGAAAAGTCCATTCAAACCGGCGATCCGTGCATTACGAATAAAAGCAATAGCGATAGTGAATATTACAAGAATTTTCTTATCCATTATTTCGAAAACATGGACGGGAAATTCGTCACCGTCTTAAATAGTTATCAAACTGAATTCGATACATTCGATAAATCACTGCTTAAAATCCTGCAAAACGTCATATACGATTACTATTTACAATATAACTATATTTACGAAGCAAGTGAGAAGGTGGAAAAGAATGAAACCATTTCCCCTAATAATTAAAAAAACCACCCTACAAGTGGTTATTTTTTTTGGAAAGGTGATTGTTAATTATATTTTGGACAATTACATTATTACCAATGAGCTCCGACGATTTATTTACATGCTGTTCCCGAAAATCCATGTTCTTTATTTTCTTGGACTTTTTCCCATTTTTAAAATTATTGAAGGCATTTAAAAAAGCTATCTGAATCACTCCCCTTATAGATTAGTATATTCATATTTTGGATAAAATTTCATGAAAAACCTCAATTTACTGAAAAATATTTTGCGTATTTAGAGTAATGAAAATTACCTAAACAAAGCAATTATAGACATTAGAAAAAGTGTTTTAAATGTACGAAAAGGTATTTTATTTGCTCTAATCACTGATTTCTTTGGCTTTATTTATAAGAACTAGAGAAATTTTCCCCAAAATGTTGTATAGTTAGATATGCAGAGATTCGAACAAACATTCGTTTTCTTGAGCAGATTACTTCTTAGAGGGACAGGAGAGAGACAGTGAACGGGACAGCACACATGGCTATAGGGGCAACAGTTGGATTCTTGACGGCAAACACACTTCAAACAGATCCAACCACCACTTTATTCTTGGTGGGCATCGGGGGAGTTTCAGGGCTGATGCCCGATATGGATATTGATGGGAAGTTAAGTAATAGGATTACCTTTTCACATAAGTTTATCCGAACGATAGCACAAACGATTGGGATTTTAATGATCATTTATAGTCTTTTGGAAGGCTCTGAAACGGAAAAGTGGATCGGGGCAGGGGCAGGAATCGGAATCATCATTATTTCATCTTTCATTAGGCAAAGGCATATGCTGACCTTGACTGGATTAGCGGTATTAGGAGGAGGTTTATCTTTGCAGGAAAGCTGGTTGTGGCTTTTTGGAGTCTATATTATCTTGGCATCCTTTACACCACATAGAAGTTATACCCATTCGATTGCCGGTATCGCTTTCTTTGGCATCATTGCCTTTCAATTCGAAGCCTTTATGGGGATTGACGGAATTTTCGCCACTTGTTCATTAGGATACATAAGTCATTTAATTGCAGATTTGAAATGTTTACCTTTTAATAAACGTGGAGTGAAATTATTTCTTCCATTTTTCTCAAAAGAATTTTGACAGTGGTTTTTTACCGCTGTTTTTTTATGAAGAAAAGATAGTTTTATTAAAGGTGCTTTTCAATATATTGAATGGACACTTGATTCGACTTATTTCTATGTTTTATATGGTCATTCTTCCTAAATCTACTAAATGTAACATATTCGTAAAGATCCTGTGATGCGAGTGATATAGCTTTTCTAGTATATTAGGTTTAGCAAATCACATCAGGGGGTAAATAATTTATTTAAGAAAATTGTCGTCGGATTGTCATTGGCTATCACGCTTGTAACCGCATCCTTTGCCGGAAACCAAGTGGAAGCTGCTTCATATCATATAAAAGCGATTAAAGTGGCTAAAAGTGAACTAGGTACAAAATATAAAATGGGTGGCATTTCTTCATCAGGTTTTGATTGTTCGGGTTTAGTGAAGTATTCATATCAAAAGGCTGGTAAGAATTTACCAAGAACTGCTGCTGACATATATATAAAAGGAAAGAAAGTTAAAAGCCTGCAAAAAGGTGACTTAATGTTCTTTGCACCAAATACAGCGAAAAAACCCACACATGTGGCCATATACATAGGAAACAATGAATTCATACACTCGTCATCATCAAAAGGAGTGTCATACGCTAAAACCAATAATAGTTATTGGAAGCCAAAGTATATCGGTGCGAAACGGATATAATAGAAGAAAAACACTCTTAATATAAAAAAGCTAAGAGACTTAATGAAGTCTCTTTCAATTTGTAGACAAAAAGGTTTCGGAAGGATTCATTCCGAAACCTTTTTGGTTTTTTATTGGAATTGAATCAGCTATTGCGGAAAGGAAAGCATGGCATGGGTTGAACAACGAGGGGACTTTTAAGAGAGTATCGATATCACCTCAAGTATTAAAACAAAAAAGTATTCTATCTTAAAATTAAATCAAAGATGATTGGATCGGGTGTTCGAGACTCCTGCGGGAAAAGCGCGTCAAGGGGAGTCCCCACAGGTGCGAAGACGCCGAGGAGGCTCCCCGACCGCCCGAGGAAAGCGAGTACCTGGAGTGGAAATCCAACGTTTAAAAATTGTTAACCATAAAGAGACTTAATAAAGTCTTTTTTTGTTTTAAAAAATAAAAGTGAATGAGGCACATGGACAAGATAATTGGCATTTTGCTAATAGTTTAAGGTTATGGTGAGTCCTGAATTGGGTAATCGGTAGTATGAAGCATTCATGAAAGCTTTTTAGTTGACTGGAAATGGATAGTTTAATATGCTAAGCAAACCAAATCGAAGGAATTCCTTTTTTTAAAAAAAGTTTCCAGACAAAATTATTGAAAGTCAAAGAAGGTCAATGTATAATAAAGTCAGAAAGTCAAAGAAGGTCAAAGATTTATTTTCAATTTAATTTTTTAAAGGAGGAGTACTACATGCTTTGTGAAAAATGCCATGTAAACCAAGCTAATATTCAAGTTCACCTAAAAATGAATGGTCAGGAGCATGATGTGAAACTGTGCTCCACTTGTTATAAAGAAGAACGAAACAAACTTGGAGCTGCTATGGGCGGAATGGATATGGGGAAATTCCAATTTAACGGATCTCCAAACTCATTCAATCCATTTAATTATAAAGGTGTACCAAAACCGGATTCTGCTGAACATGGCGAGGACGGAGGATTGCTTGAGGAGTATGGCCACAATTTGACCGATGCTGCTAAAGCAGGACTTATTGATCCGGTAATCGGACGAAATGAAGAAATCAAACGCGTCATTGAAGTTCTAAACAGACGCAATAAAAATAATCCAGTTTTAATCGGTGAACCTGGTGTCGGTAAAACAGCCATTGCTGAAGGTCTTGCTTTAGCGATTGTTGAAGGTTCAGTGCCAGTTAAATTACGTAATAAGCTAGTATATATGCTCGATGTAGCGTCCCTTGTTTCCAATACTGGAATTAGAGGGCAATTCGAAGAAAGAATGAAGGAATTGATCAGCGAATTACAGGAAAGGAAAAATGTCATTTTATTCATCGATGAAATTCATCAACTTGTGGGAGCGGGTTCGGCCGAAGGATCAATGGATGCAGGAAATATCTTGAAGCCTGCACTTGCACGCGGCGAACTTCAGCTTGTCGGAGCAACCACTTTATCCGAATATAGGAAAATTGAAAAAGACGGTGCACTTGAAAGACGTTTCCAGCCTGTACAGGTTAACGAACCTACAACGGCTGAGGCATTGGTCATCTTACGCGGTTTAAAAGAAAGTTATGAATCTTATCATGGTGTAACATATAGTGAGGAAGCCCTGAAAGCGGCTGTTGAACTTTCGAACCGCTACATTCAAGACCGATTCCTCCCTGACAAGGCAATAGACTTAATGGATGAAGCTGGTTCCAAATTGAACTTGACCATCGAAGACGGCCAGGTAGAAAACATGAAAGAACGGCTAGTGCAAATTTATAAAGAAAAAGAAATGGCCTTAAAAGAAGAAGCATATGAAAAAGCTGCCGTTCTTCGTGATGAAGAAGAAAAACTGGAAAAGTCATTGCAAGCAGGGGAAGATGCAATTAAGCCAACCGTAACCGTTGAAGACATTCAAAATATCATCGAACAAAAGACCGGCATTCCTGTAGGTAAGCTCCAAGAAGATGAGCAAGAAAGAATGGTTCATCTTCAAGCGGAGCTGATGAAAAAAGTAATTGGGCAGGAAGAGGCTGTCAAAAAGGTATCCAAGGCCGTTCGAAGAAGTCGTGCCGGGTTAAAATCCAAAAATCGTCCTACCGGTTCTTTCCTTTTCGTCGGTCCGACAGGAGTTGGTAAAACCGAATTGGCGAAAACTCTTGCCGAGGAATTATTCGGGGACAAGGACGCTATGATTCGTCTTGACATGAGTGAATTCATGGAGAAACACAGTGTTTCCAAATTAATTGGTTCTCCTCCTGGATATGTAGGACATGAGGAAGCTGGACAATTGACGGAAAAAGTTCGCCGCAAGCCTTACAGTATCATCTTATTGGATGAAATCGAAAAGGCACATCCGGATGTCATGCATATGTTCCTGCAAATCATGGAAGATGGCCGCTTAACCGACAGTCAAGGCCGGACCGTTACTTTTAAAGATACCGTGATCATCATGACGAGTAATGCAGGAGTCGGTGAGAAACAAAAAGTAATGGGATTCGGTACAAGTTCAGCTGTGGAAGAGGCTTCCATCCTGCAATCTTTAGGCAGCTTCTTCAAACCGGAATTCTTGAACCGGTTCGATAGCATCATTGAATTCTCTGCATTGAAGAAAGAAGATCTTCTGCAAATTGTTGATATCATGATTCACGAGCTAGACGAAACACTTGCTGCAAATGGTTTATCTTTAGATGTGACCAATGAAGCGAAACAAAGGCTAATTGAACTCGGATATCACCCAACTTTCGGGGCGAGACCGCTCCGCCGTGTTCTTCAAGAACAGCTCGAAGATGGCATCACTGACTTTATCTTTGAGCAGCCTGAAGTTAAGAACTTTACTGCAATTGTTGAAGATAACTCAGTGAAAATTATTAAAACACCATAAAGAGTACTAGAAATGCCTCCAAGACCGTAAAACTGTTATGGAGGCATTTTTTTCTTTTTTTGGATTCACTTTTCATTAAACGATAAGTAAGGTCCAGCAAAATGACCTGCTGCTTTCGATTATTAAATATAGATTTCTGAATTTTCGACATAATTTGCAGTTTGGATGTTTTGATGGGTAATGCCTGTGGAATCATAACATAATGGAAGATTCGCTCATGATTATAAAATGAATAATTCCTGTTCTATTATGGGAATTTCAATGGAGGAATGACCTATTAAAGATTCACTTTCTTATTTTGAAGAGGAAAATAAAAATAATCAAAAACCTATGGATAATGAAACGGAAAATCAGTTGGAATCCCTGCCGATTGCTAATATTAATCCGGTAAACCCGTCAGAATTGGATGATTTATATTTCTATGAAGGCAAAGATTTAGGAAATTCCTATCTTAAAGATAAAACGGCATTCCGATTATGGGCACCACTTGCATCTGAAGCCAAGCTAGTTACTTATAAACATTGGGATGATACAAATGGAATGGAGATTCAAATGGTTCGTTCGGAAAAGGGGACCTGGACCATTGAGCTGAACGGAAATCAGGATGGATTGATTTATACATATAAAGTGAAAGTGGGAGAAACCTGGAGTGAAGCCGTCGATCCCTATGTTCGCGCAGTTACTGTTAATGGTGATAAAGGGGTCGTGATAGATTTAACAGATACGAACCCAAAAAGGTGGACACGGGATAAACCACCTCTTGAAAAAGCTGAGGACATAGTCATTTATGAATTGCATACACGGGATTTATCGATTCATCCTGAAAGCGGAATCCATCATAAAGGTAAATTCTTAGGAGTAGTTGAAGCCGGAACCAAAGGTCCAGAAGGAGCGAAAACGGGTCTTGATCATATTAAAGATCTAGGTGTTACCCATGTTCAGTTTATCCCGATATTTGATTTTGCTACAGTCAATGAAAAGAAATTGAATGAACCACAATATAACTGGGGATATGATCCACAGAATTATAACGCTCCCGAAGGCTCTTATTCGACTGATCCGTATCAGCCAAAAGTAAGGATCCGGGAGTTAAAGGAAATGATACAAGGTTTACATGACCACGGGTTACGAGTAATCATGGATGTTGTATATAATCACGTTTATTCTGTGGAGGACTCAAACTTCCATAAACTCGTTCCCAAATACTTTTTTCGCTATAACGCCGATGGCACCTTATCGAATGGAACTGGTGTAGGAAATGATACTGCTTCCGAACGTAAAATGATGAGAAAATTCATCGTTGAATCCGTGACCTATTGGGCGAAGGAATTTAACCTTGATGGTTTCCGCTTCGATTTAATGGGTATTCACGATGTGGAAACGATGAATGTAGTGAAAAAGGCACTGGCAGAAATTGATCCGACCCTCATTGTTTTGGGCGAAGGCTGGGATATGGATACCCCCTTGGCCCAAGAGCTGAAAGCAAATCAAAAGAATGCTTTTAAAATGCCTGGAATCGCTCACTTTAATGATGCGATCCGTGATGGTTTAAAAGGGTTTGTCATGAATGAACATGATAAGGGATTCGTCAATGGCAAACCAGGAATGGAAGATATTATAAAAAAGGGCATCGCTGGTGGTTTGAAATATGATGAAGATATCGCCACATATCAAAGACCAGATCAGGTGATCAATTATGTTGAAGCACATGATAATTATACGTTATGGGATAAGCTGCTCATCACTAATCCAGATGCTACGGAAGAAAAACGGAAACAGATGCATAAATTAGCTTCGGCAATTGTCTTACTGTCACAGGGAATTCCCATGATACATGCTGGACAAGAGTTTATGCGCACGAAGGATGGAGATGAAAACAGCTATCAATCTTCTGATTGGATTAACAGGTTGGATTGGAAAAGGAGAGCGGAGTTAGATCGGGAAGTGGAGTATATGAAAGGGCTGATATCTCTCAGGAAAAATCATTCTGTTTTTAGGTTAAGCACACCCGAAGAAATTGAGGAGCAATTACAATTCATTGATGCTCCGCCAAATGCGGTTGCATTCACCTTACAACATCAAGATTATAAAATGGCAGTGATTCATAATGCAAATTGGGACGCGATAACCATTACTCTTCCGCACGAAGGTAATTGGTCCGTTTTAGTGGATGGTCAGCGTTCGGGCCTGGAAGAAATTGATAGGATTACAGGGAGTCAGATAACCGTTGCCCCTTTAAGTTCGTTTGTATTGAAAGCAAACACTAATCATTGATACTAAAGTCGAAGTGAGTGAATACTATGTCTCACTTCGGCTTTTGTTCATTTTCTAATATGAAATTGGTCAAATGAAGACTTCCATTATTCACTTTCACAAGTTTGAGAAAATTTGTGCGAGGGTAGAAAATACCAAATGATGAATTTTATCGTTTTTTAAGAGGGGAGCGATTATTTTGCCAGAGAAAGTGCATATAAAAATCAATGGTGCTGAGACCAGTGTGGAAGGTAATCAAACAATATTACAAATGCTGACGGATAGCTCCATTGAAGTCCCGAATGTTTGTTACCACCCTAGCCTAGGCCCTATCGAAACATGTGATACATGTTTAGTGAGCGTTAATGGGGAACTAGTTAGATCTTGTTCCACCAAGATCAAAGATGGGGATGTAATCGATACAGCCGGAGCAGAGGTAAAAGAAGCACAGGTCATGGCGATGGACAAGATATTATATAACCATGAGCTTTATTGTACGGTTTGCGATTATAATAATGGCACTTGTGAAATACACAATACCGTTAAGGAAATGAAGGTAAATCATCAAAGTGTTCCTTTTGATCAAAAACCCTATGAAGTGGATCGGACGAATCCATTCTATCGATATGACCCAGATCAATGCATCCTTTGCGGCCGTTGTGTTGAAGCTTGTCAAGATGTACAGGTCACTGAAACATTGACTATTGATTGGGAAGCAAAACGTCCGCGTGTCATTTGGGATGATAATGTTCCGATCAATGAATCTTCATGTGTGTCATGTGGGCACTGTTCCACAGTTTGCCCGTGTAATGCAATGATGGAAAAAGGGATGGAGGGTGAAGCCGGATTTTTAACTGGCATCGCTAAACAAACTCTTCGACCTATGATAGAAATTACCAAAAATGTTGAAACGGGTTATGGCTCGATTTTAGCGATTTCAGATATGGAATCCGCCATGAGGGATGCAAGGATCAAGAAGACAAAAACGGTTTGTACATATTGTGGTGTAGGATGCAGCTTTGACGTTTGGACCAAAGACCGTAAAATCCTTAAGATCGAACCGCAAGTGGAGGCACCTGCAAATGGAATTTCGACTTGCGTTAAAGGGAAATTCGGATGGGATTTCGTGAATAGTGAAGAAAGACTAACAAAACCTTTAATTAGAGAAGGGGATGCGTTCAGAGAGGCTGAATGGGAAGAAGCCCTTGAATTGATTTCCCGTAAATTCACCGACATCAAGGATTCTCACGGTCCGGATTCGATGGCTTTCATAACGTCTTCCAAATGCACCAATGAAGAGTCCTATTTAATGCAAAAACTGGCTAGGGGCATCATCGGCACGAATAATGTTGATAACTGTTCCCGGTATTGTCAGACACCGGCTACTTTGGGACTATTCAGAACGGTTGGATATGGTGGAGATACAGGGGGCATAAAGGATATCGAAAATTCCGAACTTGTATTGATCATAGGCTCCAATACATCCGAATCACATCCCGTGTTGGCTACAAGAATCAAGCGTTCCCATAAACTGGGGAAACAGAAGCTGATAGTCGCAGACATCAGAAAGCATGAAATGGCTGACCGTTCCGACCTCTTCATCCAGCCTGCTCCGGGATCGGATATGATATGGCTATCGGCCGTCACTAAATATATCGTCGATAAAGGTTGGACAGATAAAGACTTCATTAAAAATCGTGTAAATGGGATGGAGGAATATATCAAGACTTTAGAACCCTACACAATGGATTATGCGGAAAAAGTAACAGGCGTAGCTAAGGAAGATTTAATTACGTTGGCAAAAGCCATTCATGAAGCGGGAAGCGTTGCAGCGCTTTGGGCCATGGGCGTTACCCAGCATGGCGGAGGAAGTGATACGAGTACTGCAATTTCCAATCTATTGCTCATAACGGGCAACTACGGTAAACCTGGAACAGGCACTTACCCTTTACGCGGACATAATAATGTACAAGGAGCCAGTGATTTTGGCAGTATGCCGGATCGCTTGCCAGGTTATGAAAAAGTAACGGATGAAAAGGTACGCGCGAAATATGAAAACATCTGGGGTACAAAAATTCCTGAAAACCCTGGCCTTAATAATCATGAAATGGTCGAAGGGATTCATTCAGGTACCATTAAAGCCATGTACTTAAAAGGCGAAGATATGGGGTTGGTCGATTCGAATATCAATCATGTCCATGAAGCTTTTGAAAAACTGGACTTCTTTGTGGTACAAGATATCTTCTTATCAAGAACGGCTGAATTCGCGGATGTCGTCCTTCCAGCAAGCCCAAGCTTTGAAAAAGAAGGTACCTTCACGAATACCGAACGCCGTATACAACGCCTGTATCAAGTCTTTGAACCGCTTGGCGACTCAAAGCCTGATTGGCAAATCATTATGAATGTGGCGAATTTGTTAGGAGCGGGGTGGGATTATCGGCATCCAAGTGACATCATGGAAGAAGCAGCTAAATTATCGCCTTTATATGCTGGAGTAAGTTACGAACGCTTGGAAGGTTATAAAAGTCTTCAATGGCCAGTTGCTTCAGATGGTAAAGATACTCCATTGTTATTCACGGAAGTTTTTCCGTTTCCCGATGGAAAAGCGAGGTTATTTCCAGTCGAATGGACCAAACCGATTGACTTTGGGGATGAGTTTGATATCCATGTAAATAATGGCCGCTTATTAGAACATTTCCATGAAGGAAACATGACATATAAATCAAAAGGCATCAGTTCCAAAACGCCAAAGGTCTTCCTTGAGGTATCCCGGGAATTGGCAAAAGATAGAGGGCTTGAGGATGGCACCCTTGTTCGGCTCACTTCACCGTATGGACATGCAAAAGTGGAATGTCTGATTACGGATCGTGTAAAAGGTAAAGAAGTTTATCTTCCGATGAACGATTCAGGTGACGGGGCCATCAACCAATTGACAAGCAGCCATTCAGATAAAGATACTGATACTCCCGCCTATAAGGAAGTTCAAGCAAAAATGGAAGTTCTTAGGGTCAAAGGAGACAATCCGTTGCCGAGCATCAACCATCGTAATGGGAATCCTCAACCGCAAATGGGTGTACAAGTACAAAAAAAATGGGCCCGCGAAGATTATATATTCCCTGGTGACCTCTTGAAGATCAAAAAGGAGGAGAGGAACCGTGGCTAAAGCGACAAAAGTGATCAATCGAATCAGCATTAGTGATGAAGAAAGAAGAAGGATTGAACTCGAGGATATCGAGCGTACCCTATTGGAAAATAAAGAAGTGATTAAAGAAACGTTTGAAGTCATGAAGGGCATGCGGGATCGTGGGATATTATCGATGGTTAACAGCTTGTTGAAGGAAGGGGATAAAGTGCTGAACATTCTTGTCAAGACAGCGGACACCCCAGAAACGGCAAATACGCTGAAAAATCTGCTTCTCATACTTGGCACATTAGGGACACTTAATGTTCAGCAGCTTGAACCGCTAATCCTCAAAGTCAACTCAGGGATTGCCCGTGTGGCCGAAGCTGATAAAACGCCAGAAAAGCCAAGTTATTTAGCGTTACTGCGTTCCTTGAATGACCAAGAAGTCAAACAAGCCATGACCTTCCTGATGACTTTTATTAAAGGAATGGGAGAAGATACAAGCGATTTAGAAAGAACCACCCAATTACCGGAGAATCAGCATTTGCATAAAACGAATGAAACAGTGGAAATAGAACGGCCCGCCTCCAGAAAATCATACGGATCAAGTATTCCCAGTAAAAGCGGAAGCGATAAACGAAACACCGGATGGTTTTGGATTGCAGCTGGAGTTTCACTCGTAACGATTCCACTAACCTTAGCTAAAAGTAAGAAATAAAGTGCCTTGCTCGTTAAACTTATTGAAATGGACGTAGAATCGTCTACGAAATTGACTTTGTTTTTTGAGAACCCACTAAAAATATTTAAGCCGATGATCGCCAAAAGGGAATGCATCGGTTTTTTTCGTTGAACGTGCTATCAAAATTTCTCTCGCCATCCTTTTATTACATTACTTATATGAGATACAAATAATAAAAGCAATCATAAGTGAAACGAACACACACTTAATTATTAAGGGGCGGAAAAGTAAGAATAGGACGCTCTTTTAAAAGAGCTAAAGAAAAACCTACAACCGATGGCACCTATTATGTGAGGGAGTGAAAATGTAAAGAGATTGATGAAAGAGCTCGGTCATAGTTCAGATTTGTCCGTGCGAATGGTTGAATCTCCACACCAAAAATCGGCAAAGCCAACTGTAATCCACCTTGACGGATTGGCGGATGGTAACATCATTATGGAATGGAAAGAGTTGATTTCTACAGGTATCACCGTGCCTTTTGGAGAATTGATTACGATTACGATGATCCTTCCGTATTTGAATAAAAAGAGTTCTGCCGTTAAAGTGGGCCTCTTTGCATAATTATAGGTGGGGTTTCCTTAACCCTCAATTCGATCGTTCTTTGTCCGTATTAGGTCCTTATTTATAACCGCTTATATAAAACAAAAAATTAAACCAGCTGCTTCATGAAGAGGGAGGCTGCCGGTTTTTGATAGCTGAGGATATAAACAAATATAAAAAAATATGGTAAATAACAAGAGCAGAAAGTAATCTTATCCACGACCTACGATCAAATATTGTTTGATTCTAAAGAAAGAGCCATTTATTCAAGCCCTGTAGGTTGTCGAGGAGTATAATAAGTAAATACGTGCCTAAAAAACACAATGATGGTAGCGCTCTTATCACAGTATCACCTCATTCTTTTATCTTAAAGCGTGGTAAATACTTTAAAATTATGTACGAAAGTCGTACCAGAAAACCATTTTAGTATAATTGATATTTTAAATCCTAATAATTAAGGAAACTTATGCTTGTAGAAACAGCTTGCGTGCCATAAAATGGGAGTATTAAAAGGAGCAAGGAGTGTAAAAATGAATCTGAAATTAATGTCGGTCACTATGGGAATCTGTTTTTCAATAATACTTTCAGGTTGTTCAAGTGAAGAGGAAAGTGTTGTACAAAAAGAAAGCGGCCATGAAGGACATTCAGAGCATACGGTATCCGGAGATCTTCAGGAGGAGACAAGCAGTAAGGAAATAGCACCTGATTTCTTAGCCGAAAAACCGGAGGATATGAAGACAATCTATTTAGCTGTTGCACAAAATAAAGATTTACTAGAAAAAATACCTTGTTATTGCGGTTGCGGAGAGTCAGCTAACCATAAAAATAATTATGATTGCTTTATCCATGAGAATAAAAAAAATGGGGAAGTGGTTTGGGATGACCACGGGACAAGATGCGGAGTTTGCTTGGAAATTGCTGCGCAATCCATATTGGACTTGAATGATGGCATGAGCGTCAAAGAGATCCGGAATAAAGTCGATGAAAAATATAAAAGTGGGTATGCCAAACCAACTCCTACCCCTGAAGTGTAAGTGAAAAAAAGTATGAAATTCTAGACTGAAATGATAACTTGGAAAAATGGCTTTGGCCCGATATTTTTTCGGAAAAAGGCCATTTTTTTAATTTCTTAGAGCGGTGGATTTTTCACATATATATTATTGGTCAAAAAGGGGAATACTTCCATTAAATATTCAACCGTAAAGGAGCCATCACCTTGACATTAATTCGACTTGGTTATGTAGCCATGAGTAATCATGTGCCAAACTGTTCGCCATCCCAAACGATGACTTATACTCAGTTTTCGAAGATTAAGGACAGAGATGCAGCGATAAGGAAGCTCGAACGCCTTTCAATATCCAATCTTCATAATTGCTGGCGTTTACTGATTCATAACGAAGCCAATAATATTCAGTTCTTTAGGCTTTCTTCAAAACTTATCCCTTTAGCCAATCATCCGGAAATTCCAGAATGGGATTACATAGAAGCTATTTCAGAAGAACTGGCTAAATTAAAAACATTCATAAAGAATCACCCCAAAATAAGGATAGATTTTCATCCAGATCATTTTGTCATCTTGAATAGTTCAAATATCGATATTCTGAAGACATCCTTAAAAACATTAAGGATGCATTATACATTATTAAAAAAAATGGGAGTGGATCCCGAACATCGCTGTGTTTTACATGTTGGCGGGGGGTACGGCGAGCATGTACAGGCATTAGAGCAGTTTATCCATAATTGGGGTTTGATTCCGGAATCGATTCAAAGAATGGTCATTCTTGAGAATGATGATACTACCTTTACTTTGTCGGAAACCCTTTATTTATGTGAAAAATTGGGAATACCAATGGTTTTTGATTATCACCATCACCTCGCACATCATTTACCAAATGAAGATTGGAAAAATCATTGGGACCGAATATTGACTACCTGGAGTAATTCCAAACTACACCCTAAAATGCATATTTCAAGTCCAAGGTCCGATAAAGAATTTCGAGCACATGCTGACTTTGTGAATACTGGGATGTTCATGGAATTTTTGCAACAAATAAAGGGAAGCTTACCACATCTCGACTGCATGATTGAAGCAAAACAAAAGGATGGAGCGCTTTTCCAGCTGATGGATGAGCTGAAAAGTCACAAAGACATAGAAATCATTGATGATGCCAGTTTTTATATTCATTAATGGATTGGGGGATATTTGACAAAGAGAAGTAAATTGAATTCTCTTTGTTAAATTTAAAATGAAGAAATGTTTAAAACAAAAGTTTACATAATTAAATTATAGTAAATTTAATGAATTGCCAAATGAATGGAAAATTGATTGGGTTATAGGTGTGGTATACATTATTTTACAAAAATAATAAAAAAGTCAAAAAAACGAGCTCCATATTTGGCTTTTAAAGCTATTGTTTTAATTCATTGGAGTCATAAGTCAAGAACAAATTAAAAGCGCTCTATGAAGCTGTAAGACGGCGAAAGGAGGATAGTAGATTACAAGCTCTTCCCGGGTCACTTTTGTTAGAATATTCCGAATGTAACAAAGGACCTCTATTGATACATTCGAAATCCCGTTAAATCAAGGTTTATAAGCGTATCAAAATTTATAAAACTTGCCTTTTTTTAAGCTGTTCACGTACAATGAAAGAAGGAGAAAGGGGAATGAGCCGTTCATGCAAGCAACCTCTCAAAGAATTAAAAATGTTCAGCCGATACGCAGGTTGGATCACATAGAAAAGATGAAAAAATCACTATTAAAATATTGCAGCTACAGGGATTATATGATGTTTTCAATCGGGATAAACATCGGATTACGTATAGGGGATCTTTTACAATTGCGAGTGAAAGACATCCTTGAGGGTACGCATATAGTCATTGTGGAGCAAAAAACAGATAAAATTAAGCGGTTCCTTGTCAATCCTCAGCTTCGTAAGGAAGTTAGGAAATATGTCCGCAAATCGAACCTGAAAAATGAACAGTATTTATTTCCAAGTCGAAAAGGTAATGGTCCAATCACCAGGGTGCAGGCCTATCGAGTTCTGAACAAAGCGGCTGAAATGGCAGACATTCCGGATGTCGGTACACATACCCTCCGAAAAACCTTCGGCTATTTGCATTACCAAAAATTCAAGGATATCGCTCTACTGCAGCAAATCCTTAATCATTCCAATCCCAAAGATACGATGATTTACATAGGACTCACACAGGATTTAATGGACGAAACATTAATGGATTTCTATTATTAATTGAACGGACGAAGACAACTCCTGTATTTTTCATTCTTTTTATATGGATAACACAGTCCTTAAATAGAGCATTATTATAGAGAAACATTATTTCGTTATATCTGAAAGGGGAGATAAAACCGGCATCATTGGTGCGGAGAGGTGAAAGGGGTTTCAGAGGGGGATAAGCTCCTTATACTAAGAAAATCGCCTTCACTGAGGATTTTTGAAAAATATAAGAGTTTTGTTAGGGCAACAGTTTTAAATCAACCGAATGACTTTTCAAAAAAGACTAGAATATATAGTCTTTTTTTGATGTCACCAGTACTGATTTTTATCGCTTAATTTCTTATTAAAATAGTATATTAGAAATATTTTTCCTTCTAAAAGTCTGTTGTTCTCCTATTTAACAAATAATGAATCAGAAAGTTTTCAGCAATGAATGATTGCTGCAAAGTTAAGTTACTATAATTTTATTATGTTAACTAAAATAATTTTATCCTATTGTTAAAGGACTCCTCAGATGAACTGCACCTCAATCTAAAGAAAATCACATAATTGGGGTGCAGTGTAGAGTTGTTGCCAGGAATATTGATAATAAGTTCGGTTATAAGGTACTCTTATTCGTCATCTTATCTAGCTCCAAAGGTAAAAAAGCATACTCCCCGTCTTTAATAATCTCACATTTACGAACTGGAATTGGCTGTTTAAAAATAGGCCCATTTATTACTGTGGTATGAAACTCTCCACCTTCTCCGCAGGGGTCAATGCCGCGAGCTTCAAGTTCCTTCACGTATTCATGGGTTAATGTTCGTCCTAAATCATCCTCTCGCATTCCCAATGATAAATTAACGGTTACAATGATCGTAACGAATCCTAGATTCATGAACTCTTCGACAGCTTCACGATGGTTCATTTCCCATAAAGGCATTCCAAGCTTCAATCCGGCATTCTTCGTAACTTTTTCATGCCAACAACCATGGGCAGGCATATCCAGGTCTCCAGTTACCAACACTTCTGCTCCTTGATTCTTTGCATCTTCTAAAAGGCGCATAAATACCTTTTCATAATCAGTCCAACTCGCAGCCGCAGTATATACAGGCAAACCTATTGATTCAGCTTGGGCTTTTATGAGTTCCGGAGGCATTCCATGGGATCTGGAACGTTTTCCTTCCTCCTCCAACATGACAATCAGTCCTACAGCTTCTCCAACCTTCAATGCCTTATATAAGGCTAAGACACTATCCTTTCCTCCGCTAAAAGATGCTATGAATTTATGCCCGTGAGCACTATTTTTCCAATCGATTAATTCAGCCATGCAATTTTCCCCTTTATTCTAATGACTTTTACCAATTTCAAATTTTGTATTTCATAACTATATTTGTTTGATTTTAACACGCTTGGAGCCTGCAGATAAGATATTAATGTATCTTGATACAAAAAGACTTGATTTGAATGGAATTTCATCCCAAAAAAACTTCTCTATACTGAACTGAACAATATAAGATGATTATTTTAAATCACTAGTGTATAGCTACATATAAATGAATGCCATAAATTATCTTTATATGAGAAAAGTAGATGTTTACCTAGTATTGTATCCAGTGTTTTTTAAATTGGATACAATTTATTTAATTTTCTGCATTGTAATCGCTTCATTAAGTTGATATAGTTTAAATTGTATCCAATATCGAAAGGTGGACGCTGAATTGGATAATGCTAATTCTAAAAGAGATAAATCTACAATCGTAAAAAATGTAACGAAAAGTCTTAGGAAGGCGATCTTGAATGGGACGTTAAAAAAGGGGGATCGACTCATCCAAGAGGAGTGGGCAGATCGCCTGGAAGTAAGCAGAATGCCCATTCGTGAAGCCCTTACACAACTTCAAATGGAGGGGTTGGTGGAAATGGTTCCTCATAAAGGTGCAATCGTCACACCGATTACCCGGGATGATATTGAAGAAATTTATCATACCAGGTCTCTGCTTGAAGGCCTTGCTGTAGAAAAGTCGCTTCCTTATTTAACAAAGGAGGATAAAGAAGAATTAAAGGGAATTTTGATTGAAATGGAAGGGATTCAGTTATCTGATGAAACCAATGAACATTATATCCTTTTGAATGCGACTTTTCATGAAACCCTCCGAAAAGGGTGCCCGTGGCCAAGAGTTCAAAAAATGGTAGAAACGTTGGGTATCTCACCCATTGCGCCGAATTTGCTGATTGATTATTACCCAGAAACGCAACGGGAACACCGGATGATATATGAAGCGGCACTAAGAGGGGATCCTGCAGAACTAAGGGCAGCAGTAGAATTTCACATCTTACGGACTAAGAACAATTTAATTACGTATATGGAGTTGCTGAATACTAAAAATCATTAATAAAAGGAGTGTTAATTGTGTATGATTTCGCAATTGTTGGCGGGGGAATTGTAGGTTTATCGACGGGAATGGCCCTTTATCAGCGGTTTCCTAATGCTAAAGTGGTAGTCATTGAAAAAGAGGCTGTTGTTGCAGATCATCAAACGGGGCATAACAGCGGAGTCATCCATTCAGGAATTTATTATAAACCAGGCAGTTTCAAGGCACGGTTTGCCCGTCAAGGAAGCAAATCAATGACGGAATTCTGTAGGATGCATGGAATTGATCATGATATTTGCGGCAAGGTCATTGTTGCAACAAAACCAGAAGAGTTGCCCCTTCTAGATGATTTATTTTCACGCGGTTTACAAAATGAGCTAGCTATCCAAAGAATCGGTGTGGAAGAGTTAAAGGAAATTGAACCGCATGTTAATGGACTTGGAGCGATTCGCGTCCCGCAAGCCGGCATCGTCAATTATCGTCAGGTAAGTGAAAAGATGGCGGATATCATCCGAGGCAACGGCGGTGAAATCAAGCTGAATACAAAGGTGGAGAAGATTGACGAGGATTCTGATGAAGTCATCATCGCTACGAACAACGGGACAATAAAAGCAAGGATAGTCATTAATTGCGCTGGATTGCACAGTGACCGTATCGCAGCAGCCGCGGGGTATAAAACTGATATGAAAATTGTCCCGTTTCGCGGTGAATATTTTAAATTGAAGCCCGAAAAGCGCTTTCTTGTCAATCATTTAATTTATCCGGTACCTAACCCTAAGTTTCCATTTCTAGGAGTTCATTTCACACGGATGATTAGCGGCGAAGTAGATGCTGGCCCAAATGCTGTACTAAGTTTCAAACGTGAAGGTTATAAAAAAACCGATTTCAATGCGAAGGATTTAACTGAAGTTTTAAGCTATAAAGGTTTTTGGAAAATGGCCAGTAAATTCATGAAGGAAGGGATGGATGAATATGTCCGTTCTTTTAGTAAAAAGCAATTTACGAAAAGCCTTCAGGAATTGATTCCGGAAATTCAAGAAGATGATTTAATACCTGCACCTTCCGGAGTCCGAGCACAGGCGTTACAGGATGATGGTAATATGGTGGATGATTTTCATATTATAATGGGGAAACGGACCATTCATGTTTGTAATGCACCGTCACCTGCAGCAACAGCCTCCATTGAAATTGGAAAAGAGGTTGTTACCCGCATTCCGGAACAAACACACTTATTGGAAGCTGTATTGACAAAATAATATTGTTAAAGAGAGGAAGAGGCTTCATGTTCAATGGTAAAACAATTTTTATTGCAGGTCATGCACGTTTACCTCAAGGGATGGCGGCGAAAAGTGTCTTTGAAACATTGACCATCACTGCAGAAGTCGATGCTAAATATGGTGTTATCCTGGAGGCTTCTTGTACACTGGCAACAGAGCATGGACGGGAATTTATTGGGCGTTTATTAAAAGGGATCAGTTTAAATGATGGTGTTGATGAAGCGATAGAATCGATTACATCTTATTATCGGGGGAAAGCGGCTAATGCATTGATTGCTGCATTGAAGGACCTGGATCTCCATTTTCAGCAAATTAAAGCGGCAGAAAAAACGAAACTACCAAGTTAGTAAAATGATTTATCAGAATAATTTGTAAAAGATGTTGACAATTATATGAAAAAACGTTTTAATGTAATTAAGCCAATATTATGACATTAACACCTTTTGGAAACTACCTTTTCAGAATCGTGTAAAGATCTTAATGATTGGAAACAGGAAAAATAAATCATACATAAACTGCATATTCGCTGTGACTCTATTTGCATAGAGCAGTGAAGTGAATATAAGCCAGTTGTACAGTTGGATTCCCATTTTATTTGGGAATCATGTGCGACTGGCTTTTTATATTTCCTGTTAACTTTGTCACCTATATTACAAATAACAGGAGGAATCATTCATGAACATTGCAGAAAAAAAGAGAGCGAAGTTTGAAAGGAAAACAGAAAAATACGAGGTGAAAGTTCACCCTCAATCCAGCCGTTTATATCATATTGAAATTTCAAAAGAGGCGATTGCTGCTTTTTTAGAAACGGTATCCAAGGATAATCAGTCTGTTCAACATCTGGAATATACGCCATATGCACGACTCATCATTGCTTCATATCTTATGGATCAAGTAGGGGAAGACTTTGGTGAATTGCTTCGTAACATCGTTCATGATCGGGAATCCGGGGGCTTCACCCTTGGCTTGGAGGGTGTCACGGAGAATACAGATGAATATGTCATTTTTGCAACGGCCATTTCATACTTGCTGGGAACTCCAAACCATGATTCCATGTCAGGGAAATATTATGCCCGCTTCAGTGTTCAAGACACGGATAGCAGTGATTCATATTTACGTCAGGCTTATCGTTTATTTACACTTCATACGGATGGCACCTTTGTAGATGAACCAACGGATTGGTTACTAATGATGAAGATGATCGAACAAAATGCAAGTGGTGGCGAATCACGTTTATTGCATTTAGACGATTGGAAAGAGCTTGATATGTATGTGAATCATCCATTATCCAGCCACAAATTCACGTATAAAGCTCCAAAAAGCAAGAACGTTGACCAGGAAATTGAAAGATTGACCTTCTTCAATCATAATAACAAACCTGGTGTATGTTTTATCGATCAATTTGTTTATCCTGAATCAATCGAACAAGCCAAATACTTGCGCGATTTATCCAATTCATTAGAAAGTGATGAAAGTGTACTCGAACTTGAACTGCCTGTTGGAGATTTAGTTGTTGTCAACAACATATTCTGGCTTCACGGCCGCGCTGCATTTGAAAAGGATCCGAACCTGAATCGTGAATTACTTCGCCAACGCGGAAGATTCAATCAATAGTTTCAATTTGTAAACCCAAACATTTTTTTCATCCCCAAATACCATTTTCAAGATAAATTCTTTTCAATCCAAGGGTTGGAAAGCAATTTATCTTTTTTTTGAGAGGTTTCCAACAAGGTTCATAATGCCCCTATGTCGGTGGCAAATCTGAATTTCTGATATACTATATTGGCCAAAATAAATAAAGGGAAGAAGGGGTAGTAATTTATGGGGATCGCTAATTTTTCTAAGTTTCCGCAATTTAAAGACTTAATTAAAGCTTTACCTGCTGTCTATACAGATGAAATGATAAAGAGTGAGCAATTTTTGCTTGAAAGAGAAGAAAAGAAAAAACTCGAAATATATTATGCTCCTTTCGAATATATAAATGAACGGGCCAAAGTGGTGATTGTCGGAATCACTCCTGGTTTACATCAAATGAAAAAATCTTATTCTACCGTAATTAATGCAAGAGGGCACCTGCATGGTGACGAAGAGATCCTGCACGAAGTAAAAAAAAATTCCAGTTTTGAAGGAACGATGAGAAAAAATTTAGTTAAAATGTTGGATGAGCTTGGATTATACACATACTTAAACATTTCGTCCACACTGGATCTTTTTGACGAAGCGAGTCACCTCGTTCATACTACCTCAGTTTTAACCTACCCAGTTTTTTATAACGGAAAAAACTATAGTGGAACAACTCCGAACATTTTAAAGACCGAGTTGCTTAAAAAAAATATAATGGAAGGCTTAGCTACCGAAATAGGTACCATTGATCGTCCGCTTATTATTCCTTTAGGCGTTAATGTTACCAAGGTCTTAAACTATTTAGCGGGTCAAGATTATTTGGATGCCAATAACATACTTCTAGGATTTCCTCATCCATCTGGAGGAAATGGTCATCGTCATAAGCAATTTGCAGCAAATAAAGAGCAAATGAAAATGATGTTACAGCACTATTTTTCAAAGGAAATGACCGTGGGTTAAAAAGGAGTGCTGTATGCTCATTGAAGCTTTTGTAGGTATGAAAGGATGGGGAACAGTTGATTATTGAATTCTATAATTCATCAATTTGTGTTAAAAGTAAAATTAACTATTTACTACTGATATTATGGTGATTATAATAGGAACGAATGTTCTTAATTATAGGAGGCATTAACATGGATGAATTAGAGGAATTTTTAAAAACACTCACTATTGAAGAGTTGAAAGTTATTTATGAAGAAGTAAGTGAACCTGATATTAATAAATAGATGAAATAAATTGAAATGGAAGATTCTTATTGTTTCATTTCAAAGAACAGCATGTTTTTTCCTGAACGTGGAGTAGGAGGTACTTTATCATGAAAACCATAGCCTAAGAACCAACGGTAAGCCTTATTTGTTTCCGCTTCTTCAATCGTTTTACGCATGGAACGAATACCAAAGGTATATTGGCTAAAATAACTGGATCAATACTTGGGCGTCCTAACTCTGAATACATATCTTTCACCAAGTCATAAATGAAAGTGAAGTCAATGGCAGCCTCCATTTACGAACCAAATGGTTCGGTGGCACCAGTTGAACTAAATCTAAAGTAATCATTTCAAGTTGATCTCGCTGAATAGAATCATGTTTAGAAAGAATCTTCATCACCTCATGTTTTAATACTTCTATTTTAAAATGACCCTAGGCAGAAGTGTTCTATCTAAGAGTTCAAGCAAATAGAAAAGCGCGTCTAGGGCAGACCCCGCAGGCGAAAGCCGAGGGCCGACCTCACGCGGAAAGCGATGCCCTACGTTCCAATCAACGTCCCAATTGGACAAGCCATAAAAATAGACAAACTCGATTTTCCTCGAGTTTGTCTACAGTCTGAATCAAGGACCCATTAAAGGTCCTTGATTTTTTTTTTGAAAAGGACCATTTGAAAAAAACGGAACTGATCATTTTCTGATCAGTCGAGTTCATACAGCAAGTTAATGAAAGGGAAGTTAAATTTATAGCGCACCTCTTACATCATAATTATCGATTTCGATTTCAATTTCTCTGTCAAGTGCGAGGTTTGCCAATAGTGAGCCTATATATGGGCCCATAGTTAAACCTGAAGCTCCAAGACCATTGGCTACGATTATGCCTCCCCAGCCAGGTAAAGGTCCCATGACGGGAAGGAATCCCGGCGTGAATGGACGGAATCCGACCCTTGCTTCAACAAACGTGCTATCTGTCAAACCGGGGGCGGTTTGCAAGGCTTTGTTGAAAAGCTCCTGCAGCCCTCCTGCGGTCATTCGGTTATCGAAAACTTCCGTATTTTCATGAGTCGCCCCCGCAACGATTTTATTATGATCAAAAGCCAAAAGATATTGATCACTCGGAGGCATGACTACAGGCCAGTTATTTGTATTTTCATTTGCCATTTCCAGATGAATGATTTGAGCCTTTTGGAAAGTGACTTGAAAATTCACGCCCAGTGGTTTCAGTAATTCCGGTGCCCAAGCGCCAGCACAAACAATTACTTTATCAGCAGGAATGAATTCATCTCTAAGTGTTACACCTGACACTTGAGTACCGTTATATGTAAGTTTAGCTTCGCCATACATAAGTTTTGCACCGTATTTTTGTGAAGCCCTCAATAAGGAATCACGTAGTGCGCGTCCATTGACCCGCGCTGCACCACTCACATGAACGGCTGCATATTCGCTGGAAAGAGGCGGGAATAAGGCACGTGTTTCCTCTGAGGAAAGTAAGGTGATCGCCCCCATCTCCGGTGCTTCTTCTTGCCGTTTTGCCGCCCGGTTCTTCATGGCATTCAGTTTAGCTTCATCTGTATGCAGACTTATGGCACCGACCTGAGCATACCCAGTCTCGGTTTCACCGTCCCGTTCAAGTTCTTCAATTAAGCCCGGGTAAAAGGCCGCACCATTTTTGGCAAGAAGATACCAAGCTTGGTTGCGCCTTTGCGATATCCACGGGCAAACGATTCCTGCAGCTGCAGATGTTGCCTGACCGGCATCTTGGCGGTCAATAATGATCACTTCAACCTCATTTTTAGCCAATTGATAGGCAGTGGAAGCTCCCAAAATTCCTGCACCAACTACAATGATTTTTTGCATGATTCAACATCTCATTTCTTTCATATGTATAAACGCTTACCACTACTATATCGGAGACCAGAAATGATTGCCACATTTGATATTGTAATTTCTTTCACAAAGTTATTTTATCTATACTGAATATGCTATGATTGAAATTGTGAAAGCTTGAAAAGACACTAGGAGGACATATCATGCTAAAAAAACAAATGGAATCATACATATCAGAATCCGTAATCGAAAACAAGATTGAGTTATTTAAAGAAGAAAAGGATTATGTAGAAAAGCATAAATTACTCGCCGAGGATATCATCATAGTGGAAAAAGAAAATGCATCGCGTTTTACGGATGCTTATATAGAGCGCAGTAATAAAGAGAGCGAAGAATTAATCTCTGAAGAGAACTCTGCATTTTTATCACAACCGATTGAGTATTTGAAAAAAAACAAAGATGAATTCCTTTACTTTGAATCACAATGGTTCGGATTAATCGGTGTTGAGGCACTTTCGTTAGAAGTCGATGATGTTTTTGGTACGTATAACGCAATGTTCGGATTGAAATTCCAGAAAAAAATGGGAGAAGTTTTAAAAACATATTTGACTAAGGAACTTCAAGCAGAAATTGGTTCGTTCAGTTTAATGTTTAACCAGGGCGACGGGCTATGGGATGTGAATTTAGCCTTGGATAACATAAAAGGATTCCGAGAAGACATGACATTAGAAGAAGCTTTTCATTTAATTTATCATTTTCTTTTCAACCTTGTTCAAACGATCGAGGAAAATATGTAAAACGAAGTGCCGCCATAAATTTTAATGGCGGTTTTTTTACTTCTTGATTTAACCGATGCCCCTAGGCTTTGCTTCTGGATTTTTATCGATGACCCTGGATATTAATAAAAGGAACTTGAAAGGATTCGTCGAATTGATTAATGATATACGTTATTTAATAAACTTAAATGTTTTTTTTTTAGCAATTTCGATTTTTTTCATGTAAATGTAGTTACATCGGAAGGGGAAGTTATACTTGCTGAATGAATTGAAAGTTACTCAAATTACCATTCCATTGCCTTTTAGATTGGACCATGTCCATTGTTACTTGGCGGAAGGTGAAAAAGGATGGACTATCATTGATGCGGGATTAAATAACAAAACGACCAGGGATTTATGGAACCCAATTATCGAAAAACACGATATTGCCGATATTATCATCACACATTATCACCCAGATCATTTCGGGTATGCAGGGACATTACAACAATTGACCTGTGCGGATGTATGGATGACAGAAGTGGATGAGCATGCGGGAACTACGTATTGGGAAGCCGATTCGCTGAATCTGCTTAAAGAAAATTACAATGCGTGTGGTATGGAAGAAGATGTCGCCGCGGCCTTATCCAGTGACGAAAGCGGATTCATGCCCCAAGTAAAACCCTATCCTACCGTAAATCATCATCTTGAAGAAGGAATGAAGCTGCATTTTGGCAAATATGAGTATGAAGTGCTTTTCACTCCGGGACATTCGGACGGCCTGATTTCCTTATATAATAAGGAAAATAGCGTCCTTTTCTCGACAGATCATATATTGCCCAAGATATCTCCAAATATATCTTATTGGTTTAAAGGTTTCAGCAACCCATTGGAAGAGTTTTTTAATTCTTTGAAAAAAATACAAAAGCTTGACGTTGAATATATCATCCCTTCTCATGGGAAACCGTTTCAAAATGCCAATAAAAGAATTGTTGAATTGTTGGATCACCACCAGGACCGGTTGCATGTAATTCATGAAAACATGAAAGAGCCGATTTCTGTAAAAAGTGCTTGCCAGATCTTATTTAAAAATCTGTCCATTCACGAAACCAGATTTGCTGTAGGTGAAACATTGGCACACCTAGAATACCTTCTTTTGAATGACCAATGCAGAAAGTTTAAACGTGATGGCAAATGGTATTATCAATCCATCTGAAATTTTTTCCAAACTATAGTAAAGCCATCTAAAGCCGCTAATTACTCCATTTTATGTTTATTATCGCTATGGAAAGCTGGCGGGTAAGGGAAGAGCGGAGACAGGTGATACTCGAATACATGCCTGATATTCATTGATTGAAAAAGAAAAGACCATCGCCCATCATACTTGGGCGGTGGTCTTTTCATTGCCTGGACCCTATTTGTCCATTAACTTCTTTCATAATATCTTCAAGAGATATGACAATTCCTTTATCGTCCTTATAGCTAATGTGCTTAGGCTGAAAATGGAGAGGCGATTCTAAACCAGCTGCGGCTGAGATCCGAAATAATCCTTTTCTAAGGGTTACAAGAAAGTTAACCACACGGTATTTCTTTTCATCGATGACAAGTGCTTTTTGCAATTCCGGATCAGTGGTGGCTACCCCGACAGGACAAGCATTGGAATGGCATTTCATCGTCTGTATACATCCTATCGCAATCATGAAACCCCGGGCTATGTTCACAAGGTCTGCTCCCATGGCTAGAGCGATCGCAATTCTATCAGGCGTGAACAATTTACCGGAGGCGATGATTTTGACCCTATTGCGGACTCCGTATTTTTCCAGTGTCGATACTAAAATCGGTAAAGCGGATTTTATCGGCAATCCTACGCTATCGATCAACTCCTGATAAGAAGCACCGGTTCCTCCTTCACCGCCATCCAATGTAATGAAATCCGGACCTTTCCCGGTTTCTTTCATGTAGCTAGCAAGCTCTTCAACACTGTCAGTTCCGCCGATTACCATTTTGATGCCTACCGGGATTCCTGTATGGTCCCTGATTTTTTCGATAAAATCGCACATGGATTTTACGTCATCGTATTGGTGAAACCGATTCGGACTATCAATTGCCTTGTACGGAGCGACCTTACGGATTTCAGCGATTTCCGGATTCACTTTTTCAGCATCGATATGACCTCCGCGAGTTTTGGCACCTTGGGCCAATTTGATTTCAAATGCTTTGATTTCGGGTATTTCACTTTTTCTCTTTAATTCATCCCAATCCATTTCGCCGGTATTATCCCGAACCCCAAACATGGCTGGACCAATTTGCATGATGATATCGACGCCGCCGATTAAATGGTAAGGAGATAGTCCGCCTTCACCTGTATTCATCCAGGTGCCTTTTGCAGCAGCCAATCCCTCAGAAAGCGCAGTGATTGCGTTCTTACCCAAAGAGCCATAACTCATGGCGGACATTCCGATAAGACCTTTTAGCCGAAAGGGATTCTTAGTGTTTGGGCCGATGATTACGGCATCCTCATCATCCAATAAGAATGCAGAGGAAGCTTCATCTTCCCATTTTTCTTCTCGTTGTGAGAAAAGCGGGTCTTTCAATAGAATGTATCTTTTTGTCGTCACTTTGGTTTCACGATCATATTTTTCTTCTTCTGACAATTTTGGAAACATGCTATTTTTAACAAAGAAGCCTTCCTCATCAAAATCCCGCTTTGAACCAAAACCTATGACATCCCGTAAATATTTTGAACTTTTCACCATATGTTCATAGTCATCGCGAGAAAAGGGTTTTCCTTCGTTATCACTGTTAAACCAATATTGCCGCATCTCAGGTCCAATTTTTTCCAGAAAGTATCGTATTCTCCCAAGCACGGGGTAATTTCTTAAAATTGCATGATGCTTCTGCATGCGATCAAAGAAAATCATATAAAGTAATAGTAAAACCAAAATGATGATAATGATGAAAATAACGGTAAATCCAAGGATAATTAAAACATTTGCGATGCCACTCATTCAATCCCTCCTGATATGCAAAAAAATCATGTATTTTTAATCTACTCGGTAATTCGATCAATTATACAAAATTCCAATGCAAGGTTTTATAGGGATTGAACGAAAAAAATTAAATAGGCATTATCGTTCTCACAATATGTTTCAACTTCTCCTTTTCGATTGGCTTACCCAAATGGCTAACTGCAAAGTTATGGCATCATGCAGCACTTGTGGATTATATCCGGTAATTTCCTTGATTTTTTTTAATCGGTATATAAGGGAATTACGATGGATATACATTCTTTTGGCACATTCCCCGATATTTAAGTTACTAAGGAAAAATTGATGCAGTGTCTCAATCAACTTCTCAGATAAGTTGCCTAGAATTCTTTCCTGAAATTGCTGTTTCGTCCGCTCATCTATCCTTTCCAACAGAGCTTTTGTTTCCACATCAGTATATCTAGATAAAGCTTGTTTGGCTTCACCTAGTAAAAGTGCTGTTTCAGCTTCGCGGAAAGAGTGGACGATGGATGATTCCTTATCCACGATAGAGCCCAAACCGATTTGTATAACGAAGTCTTTTGCTTTTAATTGTTTGATGGCTGAATCCAGTCTTTTCTCAATGTTATTTCCGCTAAGCGCCGTAGTGAGAATGAAAACCCGATTCACACTCAGGAACCCAACAAGGGCATACTGGGAACCAAAAACAGTTTCAGTCATCTGAATCAGCTCATTCTTATTTAACGGATTTAATTTCATTTCCATTACCCCCACTTGATAGGGAGGTTCTAATTTCATTCCAATCAGTTCAAGTCTCTGATCAATCGAATGCTGATTGATATCTTCCTTTAATAAGTCTTCAAATACCAATTCTTTCAAGTGTTGTTTCCATTCGAGTTGTTCCGCCATAAAAGCTTGATGAAGCATCATTTCCGTTATCATTTTCACCAATTCGCCGAATTCCAAAAGTTCAGTCGGATCTCCGGTGATCCCAATGACACCTATAATTCCATTTTGAAAATTAATCGGCAAATTAATTCCAGGAAGGACACCTACCCATTGATGACGATCATTTTCGGGAATGATTAACGGCTTTCCCGTTTTCAGTACTTCCCTTGCTCCTAAATGCAATTGGTCGATGCGTTCATGATTTCCGGAAGCGATGATGATTCCTTTATCATCCATAATATTAATGTTTCTGTTAAGTCTATTGGTGGTTTGTTTGACAATTTCCATTGCAATTTCTTGGGTCAGCATTCAAGTCATCCTTCTAGAGTTTTTTTATTTGCTAACAGAATGGTGATCATATTTTATGCAAACAAGCTATGATTTTTCATGTAAAGGGATTGTCGATAGTTTAAGCCTTTAGCTATCTTATATTTTATGAAAATAGGAAAATAACAGAAAACTTTTCAGACAGATTATTTTTTTGTATAGTATAACCAAAAAAATCCAATATGTCATACTTATTTTCGTTTAGAATGAACGATGATTAAAATATTTCCGAAGATTATAATTAATTGATATAAAAATATATTCAAAGGGGAACTGAGCATGAAAATTGTTATTGCACCAGATTCCTATAAAGGAAGTTTATCAGCAACAGAAGCTTCAAAGGCTATTGAGCGAGGAATCAGGAAGGCACTGCCGGATGCGGAGACAGTACTGGTTCCTGCGGCGGATGGCGGGGAAGGCACGATGGATAGTCTTGTAGCAGCTACAAATGGTCGAAAAGTTGAAGTGACCGTAAAAGGACCTTTACTTGAAGATGTTCAGGCAGCATATGCAATCTTGGGCGATCAAAAAACTTGTGTGATTGAAATGGCTAGTGCATCTGGTCTTTGCCTTGTCGATCCAGCTGAGTTGAACCCATTGATCACTACTTCATACGGGACAGGGGAGCTTATTCAAAAGGCATTGAATGATGGCTGTCGAAAGTTCATTTTAGCGATTGGCGGAAGCGCTACCAATGATGGCGGTGTCGGTATGCTCCAGGCTTTGGGAATGAAGGTGTTTGATGAAGAAGGCAAAACTCTGGGATACGGAGGTGCCGAATTATCACGGATATCAAGCATTAATACGGAGGATTTTGATTCCAGAATAGCGGATTCCGAATTTTTGATTGCCTCGGATGTCCAAAATCCGTTAGTCGGTCCTGATGGGGCATCAAGGGTATTCGGACCTCAAAAAGGGGCGACTTCTGACATGGTTGAAATGCTTGATAAAGCTTTATCATCATGGGCTGATTTGGTGGAAATCAAAACAGGCATACACTTGCATGATAAAGCAGGTGCTGGTGCTGCAGGAGGAATTGGAGGTGCATTTCAAGCCTTTTTCCGTGCAGAAACAAAAAGGGGCATCGATATTGTCATGGAGTATACGAAACTGGGTGAAAAATTGTCCGGTGCCGATTGTGTCTTTACCGGTGAGGGCCAAATCGATTACCAGACTGCTTCAGGCAAAACACCCATGGGAGTTGCACAAGAAGCCAAAAAGCATGGTATTCCGGTATTTGTTTTGGCTGGATCGATCGGAACAGGTATTGAAGTTTTATATGACCACGGAATAACGAGTGTTCATAGTTTGGTGAATGCTCCCATGCCTTTAAAGGAAGCAATGGAAAGAGGAGCTGAATTGTTGGAAGTTTCAGCCGAACAAGTAATGCGGGCTTTTTTGGCAGCGATCAAAAATAGGGGGTAATCTTATGTTATTTATTGTTTTGGCCATCGGCGTGTTCTTAATTGTTTTTTCGACAACTAAATTCAAGCTGCATCCGTTCTTATCGCTTCTATTAGGCACTTTATTTGTGGGTTTTGCTTCTGGAATGCCTCTGGATCAGATTGTTGAGAATATCAACGGCGGTTTTGGCGGATTGATGACAAGCATTGGACTTGTAATCGTTTTCGGTACAATAATCGGGACCATTTTGGAAAAGGCCGGTGCCGCATTAAGAATGGCCGAAGTTGTATTGAGGATTGTCGGCCCTAAAAGACCGCAGCTTGCCATGAGTATGATTGGCTTTATCGTATCCATACCCGTGTTTTGCGATTCAGGTTTCGTTATTTTATCGAGCTTAAGAAAAGCGTTGGCAAGACGCGCAAAAGTAGCAGTTGCTTCCATGTCAGTTGCACTTGCAACTGGTTTGTATGCAACACATACACTTGTACCTCCAACTCCAGGGCCAATTGCGGCAGCCGGAAATATCGGAGCGGACGGATACTTGGGGACTGTCATTTTGATAGGTCTTATTACGGCCATACCAGCTGCACTTGCTGGTTATATATGGTCAATGAAAGTAGCGACCAAGATAGAAGTTGAAGATGACCGAAGTGACCTGGATTACGATTATGATGAAATTGTCCGTTCATTCGGCAAGATGCCTTCTGCCTTACAATCATTTTTACCGATCGTTTTACCGATTGTCTTGATTGGAGCCAGTTCTGTATTAACGCTCTTTGGAACGGAAGGGGGGATTGCCGCATTTTTCGTATTCTTGGGCCAGCCGGTCATCGCATTGCTCGTAGGAGTAATTTCCGCTTTGACATTGCTGCCTAAGTATGATGAAGAAACATTAACAAACTGGATAGGAGCCGCCTTATTGGATGCTGCGCCAATTTTATTGATCACCGGGGTGGGCGGAGCATTTGGTACCGTCATTAAAAATACGGGGATTGCAGACATCATCCAAAGTTGGGATATGGGCAGCATCTTTAGCGGTTCCTTGTTCCTGTTGGTCCCGTTCCTAATTGCTGCTGGGTTGAAAACGGCTCAGGGTTCTTCGACAGCATCACTGGTCATCACTTCATCTTTGATTTCCCCCATGCTTCCAACGTTGGGGATTGAAGGGGCTGTTCCTCTTGCATTGGTAGTCATGGCTGTTGGAGCAGGTGCGATGACAGTAAGTCATGTAAATGATAGCTTCTTCTGGGTGGTCACCCAATTTAGCGGGATGAAAGTGACGGATGCCTATAAAGCTCAAACAATGGCAACCTTAATACAAGGAGTGGTCACGATTATCACGACGATGATATTGTGGGGCATTCTTGTGTAATATGAATATTGGAAAAACGGAGAGGCGTGAACCGCTTCTTTTTTTATGCTTTAAATAAAATATATTTTCATTTTCATGTTGGTGTAAGAACTAAAATAGTGTATGATGCATAGTATAAGGTATGGTGTACGTCACATAGTATAGAGAAGGGGTGATTGGATGAGCACTTTACTGAATTCATTAACCACTGAGCTGCGCAGAGGCACTTTGACGTTAGCTGTCTTAAGTCAGCTCAAAACTCCGCAGTATGGGTACTCGCTTGTCCAGCGTTTAGAGAAGTCTGGAATTACCATCGATCAAAGTACTTTATATCCTTTGCTTCGCCGCCTGGAAAAACAAGAATTGGTGACCAGCAGCTGGGATACTTCTGAAAGTAGACCGCGCAAGTACTATTCTTTAAGTGATTATGGGGGAGAAATCTTCACGCAGTTAAAGGAAGAATGGGAAAAAACTTCTCAAGAGCTTTATATATTATTAAAAGGAGAGGGAGAACATGGAGCTGATTGAACTTTATATTCAGGAAGTGACCCGAAGGCTGCCAGAAAAAAACCGGGCGGATATTGCGCTTGAGCTTCAATCCACAATCGAAGATATGCTTCCGGATGATCATACGGAGCAAGACGTGAAAGCGGTACTTTTAAAATTAGGAGATCCGGTTACACTGGCAGGTGGTTATCGTGATCGGCCAATGCATCTGATCGGACCTCGTTATTATGATGTTTATATCAGTCTGTTGAAGATGATTTTACCAATCGCTGCAGTCATTTCACTGATCGCATTAGTAGGGGACAATCCGTTTCGGGATACGGGGAATACTGTTATGGAAGCAATTTTAAAAATAATCGGGAAAGGAATTTCAAGTATCATCAGTACAGGTATCCAAGTGTTTTTCTGGTTAACGCTTTCATTTGCCATTTTAGAACGCTTGGACACTTCAAAGGACCAGTCGCCCGTAACAAAAGACTTGAAACCATGGACACCGGAAAACTTAAAAGATATTCCGAACATTTCAAAGATAAAAGCGGTCCCTATGATCGAGGTTTTTGCAAGTTTGTTAGGCCTTTCCGTATTCGCAGCCCTTTATTTCAATGCAGCAAACCTGTTAGGCGTCTATGAAAAAAGAAATGGCAGTCTCATTTTCGTGACACCTTCTTTTAATCAAGATGTATTGAATTCCTATTGGCTGCTGGTATCTTGCGTCATTATCATTGGGGTGCTCTTAGCGATATATAAATTATTTTTAGGTCGATGGACCCTGAAATTAGCTTTTTTTCATGCCATATACCAGCTGTTGTACACTCTGGCCTTCATCATCATCATTAGTAATCCTGATTTATTGAACCCGGAATTCCTTGCATACCAAAGAACACTATTCTCAATCGATGAATGGAAAAGCTCGATATACTGGGGTCTCATACTCCTCTCCATCATTTTTGCCGCCTACGATACCTATCAAGGCTTCCGAAAGGCAAAAATCCGTTAAGGCACAGCATCCTAGCTGTGTTTTTTTTTGAATGTTTTGTGAAGTGAAAGGTGAGCTGATACAAGCCAGAAAGATTATTTCTCAAGATATAATGGTCAACAAAAAAACACCACATATGTCATATAGTTTTTAACTAACTATACAGCATATGAGGCGTTACATTTAAACCAATGTTTTATTGAACTGCATCGAACTGATTGACTTTCCAAGTAGATCCGGACTTATAAAAGGTCACCGTTCTTTTTACTGACTCACCGTCAACTGTAGGTACTGTTAAATTGTATGACCTAACGTTTTGTTTTTGATAGACTAATTTAATTTTTGCTTTTTTCCACTCTAACATGCTAAAGCCATCTCCGACTGGACGGGCTAATTTCCCTTTATGGGTAATGTAATTATATTTAGTCAGCCCTTTTTCAACTGCATTATTAGTAAATGTCTCTGCTAAGTAGGCAGTCAATTTATCTTTTGTGTTAAACTCTTGGCAAAGGTATGAATACTCTGTCCCTTTATAATTGAAAGTTTTTTGTGAACATGAACGGGTTTTGTATCCATATAAAGCATTCCAAAAATGTTTGCTGGCATTATCGGCTATCTTTAATGCATTTGCGTCAGACAATGTTGTCGTTTTTGCGGTAACCGGACCACTTAATGTGAAAAATAAAATGATAATGGATAATAACATACCTAAAAGTTTTTTCATATCATATCTCCCCAATCCCTAATAGGATACTTATGTAACGAAAGTTTAATAAATATTACAATTGTTACATTTATATTACAACATGTTTGGCATAAGTAAAAGAGAAATCTTGTAAATTTTTAAATAAATTTTAGGTTTTATTACATATTCATAGTTTGTTCACTATATTCTTTTTGAAAGGGCGTTCACGGATTTGCAATAGAATGAGGTTACATACTTCCTATTCCACCAACTGACCTTTTTAAAACCAAGAAGTGAATACTTTCAACGGACAAGTTCATTCATTATATTTTCATTAATATCAACATATGTTCAAAGAACTCGAATTACCCAGGCAGATCCGGAAAAAATAAAATATAATGGTTTGACAAACTTTCTAATTCTACCGTATTATAAATTATATACTTGAATACATTCTCCAAAGGGGAGTAGCTTTTACAACAATGTCGTCATTACGGAGCTCTTTGCTCTCGGTGTTGTTGGCAGCATATTGTTGTTAGCCAGACCTTACCTATTGGTAAAGGTCTATTTTGTTTTAGTAAACCTTTACCAAAGTGGTAAAGGTTTTTTTGTAGTCCCCTTAAGGAAATGTATAAACATGTAGGTTTTAATAGAAAAACAAATAAATATAAATGGAGTGTATTCTTTGATACTTAGAAAATCTTTGCTACTTTTAGGAATAGGTTCTGCACAAATAGATTTAATCCTTCCGAAAAATACGTATAAATCCGGTGAATGCATAAATGGATATTTTTTGATTAAGGGTGGTACCCTTGCGCAAAGAATAAGAAGGATTGAATGTGATTTGATCATGGATACTCATTCTACGGGAATGGAAGAGATCCTTAAAACGAGCACCATTTTGTCTACAAGGGAGATAAATTCAGGGGAAAGCAACGAAATTCCTTTCAACTTTTGTCTGCCTATATTGAAGGAGCCTTATAAGCGAGGGGTATCCTATCGCCTTAAAACAAGACTTATCCTTGATAAAGGGATAATCGGAAAGGATGATGACTGGATTTTAATCGAATCTGAATAAACGTGAAATGGAGGTGAAAACATGAATATCTTGAAATTTTCTGAGCTTGCTGTGGATTACTGGGAAGAATTTTTATTATTGAGGCTTTTCATTTTGGCTATACTGTTATTGGCTGTTTATTATATTTTGAATAAACTGGTTGAATGGTTTTTTAGAAGATCCAATTTTTTCGACGAAGAAGTCGAAAAAACAATACAGGGGGTTACTCGTTCTTCTCTTAGGTACGGTATATCCGGGCTTTTCCTTATATATTTGATTGGACAGTTTATAGACCTAAAAGGAATTTTAGCCGGAGCTGGTATTTTAGGGGTCGTGATCGGATTTGCCGCTCAGCAAATGCTTAAGGATATCTTATTGGGATTTGTAAGGCTTTCGGATAATGAATTCCGAGTCGGGAATTTCGTGACATTCAACGGGACAAGTTCCGGGACGATTGAGGAAATCGGTATCCGGTTCATGCAGATCAGGGAATGGTCAGGAAAATTGCTGACCATCCCACATAGTGAAATCAGGACGATTCAAAATTTTAATAAAGGGAGAATGCGAGTCATTGAACGCATTACAGTAAGTTACCAGGAAAATCCTGAAAAGGTAAAACGGCTGTTGGAGGATATATGTATTATCTGTAATGATAAGTATGGTGAAAGCCTTCTAAGGCTAGAAGATGGTACACCCGAAGAGGATTTTAGATACATAGGCATTACGGATTTAAATCCGAATCTAAAATATGTTGGATATGAACTATGCATAGTGGGACTTGTGAAACCTGATGATTACTTTGAAACATCGAGAAGCGTGAGGTTTGAAATGATGACTGCTTTACATGAACATCAAATTCTAATGCCATCTTCCCATTTGCTTGTACAGGGCAATCCTAATCAAGAACGTTTATTGGAAACCTGAAAAGAAGAAACACATTTGCTTGAGATAATCCGGGAAAAGATCAAGAAAAAATGATGGATAAGGTAACAAAGGTCAGAAGCCATATTCGGCGACAGCCCTTTGAAGCTTAAGGATATTAAAGGGCTTTCTTTCAAAGGAAGTCCATTTTTTATATTAGATAAATAGAACAAACCCATCCCAAAAAATAGTTTTATTTTATTAATTTTTCCCTTGATTTATCAGATTAAATAAATTATTATGAAAATAACATAAAATGGAAGGGTGACCTTTAAACAATGATCATTTAATCCTATTTTTTAAGAAAAAATGCGTGCTTAAAACGAATTTTTTTCTGGATAGGATTAGTCTGTACATTAAAATACAAACAAAGATCATTGTGTCCTTCGATTAGGGATATTTTTTCTTGTTATATTTGTATTGTACTGCCTCCTGTCCAGATATTTCACAGGGGGTTTTTATATTGGCGAATAACACATCTGAAACATTAAATAAAAAGGAACCTAACATTTTTAAAAATCGAGTATTCCAGGCCATTATCTTCTCAGGGTTGTTTTTACAAATAGGGATATGGGTACGGAATTTTGCCGTTTTGTTATTCGTCATGGAAAAGACAAATGGAGATGCCTTTGCCATTTCCATGATATCAGTAGCAGAATTCGCACCCATTTTTATTTTTTCATTTATTGGAGGCACATTTGCTGACCGCTGGAGTCCGAAAAAAACGATGGTTTGGTGTGATATTTTAAGTGCAATGTCTGTATTTGCTGTCCTTATCTCGCTAATCTTCGGCAGTTGGAAAATGGTTTTCTTCGCAACTTTAATTTCGGCGATACTTTCTCAATTTTCTCAGCCATCGGGCATGAAGCTATTTAAGATGCATTTGCCAGAAAGTCAAATCCAGACAGGGATGTCAGTTTATCAGACCGTTTTCGCAGTATTTATGGTTTTAGGTCCGATTCTTGGTACATTTGCCTTCCAATCTTTCGGGATCAACACCTCGATTGCGATTACTGGCCTGGCGTTTCTACTTTCAGCTGGCGCACTCGCCTTTCTTCCAAAAGATCGCAAACTGAATGAGGGGACAGCAAAAACAACATTATGGCAGGAAATGAAAAGCGGAGTGAGCTACGTATTACGAAAAAAAGAACTAAGTTTGCTTGGTTTATGTTTTCTGGCTGCCGGGCTCGGACTGGGTTTCATTCAGCCGCTCTCGATATTCCTTGTTACAGAACAACTGGAACTGCCTAAGGAAAATCTCCAATGGTTATTTATGGTGAATGGGTTTGGTATGATTTTAGGCGGAGCCGGTGTAATGATCTTTGCCAAAAAGGTGGCACCTCAAAGATTATTAGCTTTCGGAATGCTTGTGAATGCCATAGGGTTGGCGGTAATGGGGCTTTCGACAAATCTTTGGATTACACTTACTGCCGAGTTCTTTAATGGGCTAATGCTTCCTTGTATCCAAATCGGGATCAATACATTGATATTGCAGAGGACCGAGGGAGAGTTCATCGGAAGGGTCAATGGAATCTTAAGCCCATTATTCACTGGATCGATGGTGTTGACCATGAGCGCGGCAGGCGTGCTGAAAGAGCAATTTTCACTCGTAGCCATATTTGAAACCGCCGCTTTCTTTTTTATTCTAGGAATGTTTTTCATATTGCCATTGTACAATCAGAAGGCCGAAACGAAACCTCTGGAAGTTCAATCGTAAGCATCTTGCGGTGTGCCAGCACCTAAATACAGCTACAACCATTAGAAAAGCAGCCAAAATTGGCTGCTTTTCTTTCTTTTTTCTTCATACTGTCATTGAAACTGACAAATTCTGGATTTACATTTATTTTAGGAGTACTGGTTAATACTAAAAATGGGCTTATTGTACTTATGCAAGTGAATAGCTTACAAAGGAGAAAAGTTAATGATCCTTAAAAACATATTGAAAGAAGCGATAAACGGGGATTTGCCGAAGGACGTTGAACATATATCCATAACAGGTGTAACCGATAACTCTAAAGAAATAAAAAAAGGATTCCTTTTTGTTGCCGTAACCGGATATAAGTCCGATGGCCATAATTACATCAATGATGCAATTCGCTTAGGGGCATCGGCTGTGATTGGCAATCGAGATATTAAGGGTTTGGAAGTTCCTTATTTAAGAGTGGAGAACAGCCGTAAAGCATTAGGACAAATCGCCAAAAGGTTTTATGGAGATCCCAGCAATCAAAAAATAATGATAGGAATTACGGGCACAAATGGGAAAACTACAACTAGCTATATGCTTCAGCAAATATTAGAAGAGAATGGAGTAACCTGTTCAGTCATTGGTACGATACAGCATATTATCAATGGGAACAAAGTCGATTCCCATAATACGACTCCAGGTACCATGGAATTGAATTCCTTGCTGGTTGAAAGTAGGGACATGGTTGTCATAATGGAAGTGTCTTCACATGGATTAGCTCAATACCGTTTAGAAGGAATTGAATTTGATTTCTGTGTCTTCACGAATTTGTATCATGACCATCTTGACTTCCACGGTACGATGGAGGATTATTTCCTGGCAAAATTACTGCTTTTTGAAAAATTGAAACCTAGTGGTCTTGCGGTTATTAATGGAGATGATTTCTGGGGGGGGAAACTGCAAGAATACTTATGGGAGAAGAATGTCAGAGCCTTTGTTTTTGGAAAAGCCAATCGCTGCGATTTAGCCATAACCAATTATAATACCGCAACGAACCCCTTTATTTTATTGAATGAGAAACAAGACTTTGTGAAAATTGAGTTACCTTTACCTGGACTTCATAATTTATATAACGCAACAGCTGCCTATTCCGTAGCGAAGATGTTTCCAATTTCAAAACAGGAAATTCTCACTTCATTGAAACGATTTTCCGGTGTACCAGGAAGGTTTGAAATATATAAGAAAGCATCTGGGCCGACTATAGTCATCGATTATGCACATACTGCAGATGCCATTCATCACATGCTTCAAACGGCCAAAGAATGTGGGGCCAAAAAGATTTATCATATCTTTGGTTTCCGGGGTGGACGAGATACAACCAAAAGGGCTGAAATGGTTAAAGTATCTTCGGAACATAGTGATGTTTTGATTTTGACAATGGATGATCTGAATTCGGACGGGATGGACGGGATGGAATCCACACTAAATAAACTGCTTAGTGATTACTCAGCTGGAAACGGAAAGGTTATTCCTGATCGTACCTTTGCTATCCAGGAGGCGTTACAAGCAGGAAAAGAAGGGGATTGGATTATCATAACAGGTAAAGGAATTGAGAGGTATGATCAAAAATTCGGACTGCCAACCATTTCTGACAAAGAAACGGTATTATATCTTCAAAATGAGGACCAAGGGGATTTTATCGGTTTTTTTGATCAATAGTTGATTATAACGAATCCAGCTTCCATCCATTCCACAGCCATAAGTGATTTTAAAATGGTGATTATTAACATTGTAACATGTAAGTAATTCAGGTATGATAATTATACAAGCTGCACTGTTCGTAATGATAATAAAGTTTTAACCTTTAAGCTGTAATAGGGAGTTTTATATTGAAACAGGAATGTTATGCCTCGTCACTGACTTGGACAACAGGATTTTTTCTGCAAACACCCACTTTGAGGAGTGGTGGTTTAAAACTTTCTTACTGAATACGGCATTGGCGGCTTATATCTTAAAATGTTAAAGCCGGTCTCGGTCTGAGGCCGGTTTTTTGCTTATTTAAAATTGCATACCGAAAAAAAGTATGTAACGCTTTGCCGTCTGAAAATTCCCAAACCATATTGTGCAATTACATATTTTTGTAAACATTCACTCTTGTTTTGTATAACGGTTGGCATAACTTGAAGCTACGAAAGCATCCGGTTTGATTTTTGGTTCCACCCCCATGGATTCCATCCTGGCTACCATTTCTTTTACAAACTCACTGGTTTTGTTTCGCTTTCCAACCCCGATATCAATGTGACCTTCCATTGTGAACGTCGCACCTTGATATACAGCAGGCAGGACAATATCGATTAATTGATTTTTTCTTTCTTCCGTAAACAGTGATACGATTTCCTCTGTTAACGACAACTCTTGAGAAATACGTTCATGTAAATGCAGCATCCTTCTAGGGATCATCACTTTTCTTATACAACCCCATACACCATTTCCGACCTGCCGTATTACGATGCCGGTAATGAAAACCGTATGTTTTTTATGTACTTGCGAATCTGTCCCGACCATTAATTGATAGTTACCGGAAGGATTTAATTCCATAAACTCAACAATATGAACGAATACCTCTTCAAAGGACATATCCTTTTTCTGAAGATTTTGAAATGGGATGTTCTGAAATGGATATTGCTTCATATTATTGTACCCAACCTTTCCCCGGATAGAATCAGATTATTAAATATCTCATACCGTTCATAACACATCATATGAAAGAGGTCCTTGTTTCGTGCCGTGGGAAGAACCCGCGTTTAAAGAAGGGTCATCATTTCAAGTTGATCTCGCTGAATGGATATCACCTCAAGTCTTATTTCTTCTATTTTAAACAAAGGCTCTTTTCGTAAAGATTGTTGTTTTTAAAACGAAACTATTTAAGGGTGATTGGAGCGGAAGTGCAAGACTCCTGCGGGAGCAGCGGGACAGGTGAGACCCCACAGGCGTTTACGCCGAGGAGGCTCACCGCCCGCACCAAGGAAAGCGAGCATCTGGAGGGGAAATCAACCACACCGCACTACTTAGTAAATAGCAACAAAGTATGCGAAAACAGCCTAAACAAAAAAGACTGTAGGCAAAAGGAGTTCTATCTTATGTTAAACAAAGTTGTTTGGGAGCGGGTGGCTGGAATGAATTAACGGACAAATATAAAACTGGAAACAAACTCCATTATAGTCGGGTTTATCTACAGGCTGAAAGAGAAGCTTAAGCATTAGGCTTCTCTTTTTTTGTATGGAGAATATTTCAAAATGTTCTTGGAGTTTATTCCGGCCATAAATGAAAAGTTAAAAAAGCCTGTAACTTTACATCACCTAAGTAAACACAATATCATGCGATTTTTATTAGAAAAAGGAAATGAATTTATTAAATTTTGACCAATACCTACTTCAAAGTATTCACAATTTAATAACTTACAAAAAAAGTGTGTGATGTTTTCTTACATAAACAAAGAAATCTTACTTTTATAAGAGTAAAATAAACAAATATTCAATTAATAAAGTATTGGAGAGATGAAAAATGAAAATATCTGAATTGAAAAAAAGCGGTCATGCTCCGTCATTATTAGCTTCATTCCTTTATTTTGATATCAGTTTTATGATTTGGGTATTATTAGGGGCACTCGGTGTCTATATTACAAAGGATTTCGGACTTTCCCCAGCTGAAAAAGGCTTGATTGTGGCTATTCCGATTTTGGGAGGCTCGTTTTTTCGAATCGTCCTTGGTTTTTTGACTGACCGCATCGGCCCGCGGAAAACCGCAATCGGCGGGATGCTTGTAACGATGATTCCACTTTTTGGGGGATGGTTATTCGGTGAAAGTTTAGCAGAGCTTTATTTAATAGGGATATTACTAGGGGTGGCAGGAGCAAGTTTTGCTGCAGCACTTCCTATGGCCAGTCGTTGGTATCCCCCGCATTTGCAGGGTCTTGCGATGGGCATTGCAGGTGCCGGTAACAGCGGAACTCTTTTTGCGACATTGTTCGGACCTCGTCTTGCAGAATCTCTTGGCTGGCATAATGTTATGGGATTAGCTTTGATTCCTTTAACCATCGTGTTTATCATTTATATTTTAATCGCAAAAGACGCGCCATCTCAACCGCCGGCAAAACCACTAAAGGAATATTTCAACGTATTTAAAATAACGGACACTTGGTATTTTTGTATTCTTTACAGTGTAACTTTTGGGGGCTTTGTCGGGTTCACTAGCTTTTTAAGCATCTTTTTTGTTGATGAGTATGGGTTAACACGAATAAGGGCGGGGGAATTCGTTACATTATGTGTCATCGCCGGAAGTTTCTTTCGTCCCGTCGGAGGATTTATTGCCGATAAAATAGGTGGAGTTAAACTGCTTATGTTTCTATTTATTGGACTCACTATATGTATGTTTGGGATTAGTTTTCTTTATTCTCTTACTGTCGTTACAATCCTTCTGTTCATCGGAATGCTATTTCTCGGTATGGGCAACGGAGCTGTCTTTCAGTTAGTTCCACAGCGATTTTCTAAAGAAATAGGTTTTATCACAGGGATTGTGGGAGCTGCCGGAGGTGTTGGCGGATTCTTGGTTCCAAACATACTAGGTACGTTGAAACAGATCACTGGCACATATGCTACAGGATTTTTAGTATTTTCCGCAGTTGGAATCGTGGCTTTGCTTATCCTGGGCCTAGCTCAGCTTTCATGGAGAAAAACGTGGGTACTCGGAAAGAATTCAGTTAAGATCTAGAACTTTGTTTACTTAGTTTGGCTTTTTACAGCACTTGTTTTTGGGGGGATAAAATGTATAAACAAAAACTGATCTTAGTAGGGAACGGAATGGCAGGATTACGTTGTGTTGAATCCATCATTAGTAAGGATCCGACTGCCTTTGAGATTACTATTTTCGGAAGTGAACCGCATGTTAACTATAACCGAATCTTATTGTCGACTGTGCTTCAAGGCAATACCTCTTTTGAAGATATTACGATAAATGATCGAAACTGGTATACGGAGAATAATATCCAATTGTTCACAGGTGAAACGGTCATAAAAATCGATAAAGAGACTAGGAAAATAAAAACAGACAAAGAACGGGAAGTTTACTACGATAAGCTGATAATTGCCACAGGTTCTGTTCCGTTCATTCTTCCTGTCAAAGGTGTAGATAAAGAAGGCGTCATTGCATTTCGGACGATTGAAGATTGCCAAAAGATGATTGAAACTTCACGCAAACATAAAAAAGCAGTCGTCATCGGAGGCGGTTTGTTAGGTTTGGAAGCAGCGAGAGGTCTGTTAAACCTTGGTATGGAAGTGCATGTCGTTCATATCGCTGACTATTTAATGGAAAGGCAGCTCGATTCAACGGCATCACTTTTACTGCAAAAAGAGTTGGAAAACCAGGGAATGAACTTTCTTTTAAAAAAGGAAACACAGGAGTTAATTGGTAACGAGCGTGTAGAGCGCGTCCGTTTTAAAGATGGAACGGAGCTGGATGCAGATTTGGTCGTTATGGCTGCGGGAGTCAGGCCGAATATTCAGTTGGCCAAAGAAAGCGGAATTGATACCAATCGTGCGATTATTGTAAATGACTATTTAGAAACCAGCATCCCAGATATTTATGCGGTTGGTGAATGTGCTGAACATCAAGGCATGGTTTATGGGCTTGTTAAACCTCTATACGAACAAGGTGAAGTGCTGGCAAAGCATATTTGTGAGATGAAATGCAGCGGATACCAAGGCTCTGTCCTTTCGACCCAGTTGAAAATATCAGGAGTTGAGCTATTTTCTGTTGGTGATTTCCTTGGTGACGAAACAACGAAATCCATCACAACTTTTGATGAATTGGATAGTGTTTATAAAAAGTTGGTTTTTCAAGGAAGAAAAATCATAGGTGCTGTGCTTTATGGAGATACAAACAACAGCTCACGATTACTCGATATGATTGTAAAGCGGCAAGAAGTATCGTCAGAGGAAAGGCGTTCAATGTTCCAGTCACCAAATACGGCTGAGGGATTAATCGCTTCGATGGCAAATCATGAAATCATTTGCCATTGTAATGCTGTTTCAAAGGGGGGAATCATTGAAGCGGTTCAAAATAAGGGATTAACGACAGTGGAACAAGTTAAACAATGCACAAAGGCTTCCGGTTCTTGCGGCGGATGTAAGCCGGCAGTGACCGAGCTTTTGACCTATATTCAAAGTAATCTTACTACTCAGGATGAGAAGCAAACTGCATTTTGCTCATGTACGAAATTAACGGAAGATGAAGTTGTGTATAAAATGCAGCTCCAAGACGTATCGACTGTCCAAGAAGCGATGGATGCTCTTGAATGGGAAAATACAAAAGGTTGTTCAACTTGCAGGCCTGCATTGAGCTATTATTTAGGGATGATTCATCCAGAGTACGAGATCAGACAGCAAACTCTTTTCATAAACGAAAAAAAGAATGCAACAGTTCAAAGTGATAACCGATACTCAGTTATCCCGCAAATGTACGGCGGGATGACGAATGCAAATGACTTGCGAAAAATTGCTAATGTTGCCGATAAATATGAAATATCCCAGGTTGCGATAACAAGTGAACAAAGGATTCATTTAATGGGGGTGAAAAAAGAAGATCTCCCAGGTGTGTGGGCTGATTTAGATATGCCGTTAAGTTCGAAATATGGTAACACCGTTCAAAACGTCAAAACATGTATCGGTGAACATGTTTGCTCTTGTGATAAACAGCAATCCCTATTACTTGCTGTAGATTTGGAAAAAAGATTGGAGCAAGTATCTACACCATACCGTATAAAGATGGGCATATCCGCTTGTATGCATAACGGTGCAGGATCAACAACGAAAGATATAGGTGTTATGGGCATTGACAGGGGCTGGGAAATATATGTGGGCGGAAGCAGCGGGCGGGATGCACGTGCAGGTGAACTGCTATGTGTAGCCGGCACAAATGAAGAAGCCATTGAAATCATCATCGGCTTTATTCAATATTATCGGGAAACAGCCAACTACTTAGAACGGACTTGGCAATGGATTGAACGATTGGGATTAATTCATGTTAGAGAAATATTGTTTGATGATGAACTTAATCAGCAACTATCTCAACGAATGGAACTGGCCTAGATCAGGGAATGAACAAAGGGGAAAACTAGTTGCAGGACTTAGTAAGCGGTTAAATGTTTGTACCATGAAAAATCCATAGAAATCCATGAGTAAAGGGTGAGGAGCCTTGACCGAATTATTATTAAAGTATTTCCGCACGAAGCAACAAGAGGTCCAATCAGAAAAACGATATGATACACAATGTCCATTTTGCAGCATGCAATGTAAGATGCAGCTGCTGGAACAAACAATAGTGACAAGAAAAAAGTATATGACGATTGGAAAAGATAATCCAACCTCAGAGGGGCGCTTATGCATTAAAGGAATGAATGCACACCAACATGCTTTGCATAAAGATCGAATTAAATACCCATTATTGAAAAAAAATGGGGAATTTGTTCGAATATCATGGGAGGAAGCATTAAGCCACATTAAAGAGAATTTCACAAGAATTCAAGCGGAAGATGGGGTAAATGCATTATCTGTTTATGGGAGTGCATCCATTTCAAATGAAGAAGCCTATTTGCTTGGGAAATTTGCAAGGGTGGCTTTAAAAACAAAGTATATAGATTATAATGGCCGTCTGTGCATGTCTGCAGCTGCTTCGGCAGCCGGCCAAACATTTGGTATGGACAGGGGCCTGACCAACAGCTTATCAGAGGTTCCGTTCACAAAGTGCATAATCTTGGCGGGTACGAATATAGCGGAATGCCAACCCACAATCATGCCGTACTTTGAGCAAGCGAAACAAAATGGGGCATATATCATTGCTGTAGATCCCCGGGAAACAGCAACAACGAAAATGGCCGACTTACATCTAAAAGTGAAACCAGGGATGGATGCCGCCTTGGCAAACGGATTATTGAAAGTGATCATTGAAGAGGATTTTACTGATGAAGCATTTATCCGGGAACGTGCAAATGGCTATAAAGAAGTTAAAGAGTATGTTACATCTTTAGAGTTGGAGGAGATTGCCGAAATGACAGGGGTTCCTAGCGACCAAATCCAAAAAGCGGCTGCCATGTTCGGGAAAGAAGAATCAGGGATGATTTTTACAGCTAGGGGCGTTGAGCAGCAAACAGATGGTTCGGCCGCCGTCCGTAATTTTCTTAATATTCTTATTGTTACAGGAAAAATCGGAAAAGTGAATTCGGGCTATGGAGCTATCACTGGACAGGGAAATGGGCAGGGAGCAAGAGAACATGGCCAAAAGGCAGACCAGCTGCCGGGGTATCGCATGATTGAAAATGAGGAACATAGATTACATATTGCAAGTATATGGGGAATTGATGAGGCTGATTTGCCGCGTAAAGGTGTATCGGCATACGAAATGATAGAGAAGATAAATGAAGGTGAAATTACCGGCATGTTTTTAATGTGTTCCAATCCAATTGTTTCAAATCCCAATGCTAACTTTGTCAAAAAGGCTTTGAAGAAATTAAAGTTTCTTGTCGCAGTAGATATGTTCGTTTCTGAAACTGCTAGATTGGCTGATTTGATTTTACCTACTTCGTCTTATTTAGAGGATGAAGGAACGATGACGAATTTGGAAGGACGGGTAACGTTGCGGGAAGCAAGTTTTTCATCACCTGGGGAAGCGAAGCATGATTGGCAAATCATTTGTGATATAGCTAAAGCTCTTGGGAAAGGGGAGTATTTTCCCTTTCAATCTGCAAATGAGATATTTGAAGAACTAAGAGTGGCAAGCCGCGGGGGAACCGCCGATTATTATGGTATAACGTATGATCGCTTAAGAAAAGAAGGAGGCATTTTGTGGCCATGTCCATCCATTGACCATAAAGGGACTAAAAGGTTATTCGAATCGTCTTTTGCCCACCCGGACGGAAAGGCGGCCATGGTTGTGGTTAATAACGTGCCTCATGTTCCAAAAGAAAAGCCATGTACGGAATTTCCGCTTTATTTAACAACAGGAAGAATCATGTCACACTATTTAACTGGAGTACAAACGAGAAAAAGCTCATCATTAGCCGCAAGAAATTTTGAATCATATATGGAAATCCATCCAGAAACAGCCAAGAAATATCATATTTCAGACAATACTTTGGTGAAAATTGAATCAAGGCGCGGAAGTATTGTTGTAAGAAGCAAATGGTCCGCAACGATTCGCCATGATACTATATTCGTTCCTTTTCATTGGGCAGACTCCCAAAATGTCAATCGCCTCGTTTCACAGGATTTAGACCCGACATGCAAAATGCCTGGGTTTAAAGTCAGCGCTGTAAAAGTACATCCTATATTAGAGTTAACGTCTCATTAAGGGGAGGGGATCTTCCCCTTCACCATATTTTTTTGATTCAATCATAATCGAAAAATGGAGCTAATCACATTTCATGACTAAACAACAAAAGGGGATAAAGGATGGAAAAAGGTAAGGTCTATATCGTTGGTGCCGGACCTGGTGATCCGGACTTAATTACTGTCAAGGCAATCAAATGCATCGCGGAAGCGGATGTCATCTTGTATGATCGATTGGTAAATCGTGAATTGCTTTCATACGGCAAACCTGAAGCTGAATACATTTATTGCGGTAAAGCGCCTGGTATACATTGTGTCCCTCAAGAGGACATTCATCAATTGTTAATAAGTAAATCAATGGAGAGAAAAACGATTGTTCGTCTAAAAGGCGGAGATCCTTTCATTTTTGGCCGTGGCGGTGAGGAAGCAGAAGCGCTGGCAAAGCACGGAATTCAATTTGAAATAGTCCCTGGAATCACATCTGGAATCGCTGCGCCAGCTTATGCTGGAATTCCCCTGACTCACAGGGAATGGGGGAGTTCCTTCGCAATTGTCACAGGACACTGCGTGACTGGCAAACCTGATAACATCAACTGGCATCATTTAACACATGGTGTTGACACCATTGTTATTTATATGGGTATGAAAAACCTTCCATATATCTGTAAACAATTACGCTCCTGCGGAATGAAGCCTGAAACTGCCATTGCAGTCATCGAACAAGGAACGACAGGTTTTCAACGAACTATTACAGGAACAATCGATTCAATAGTGGCGATCGTTACAAGAGAGCAGGTTGCCAATCCCGCCATGATCGTAATAGGAGAAGTGGTGAATTTATCCGGGAAATTATCATGGTTTTCCGAGAAAACAAAAGATAAGGAGTTCGCTTAGAAAGGAATGATTACCTAAAAAACTTTTACTGTAATGAAACTGGAAAACTGGACATGAAAGTCATCATGTCCAGTTTAAAAATGTTAACAGCTATTTTAATATTGCAATGTGAAAATTTTGTCGAAGAGTGAAATATGGACATAGAACTGCTAATAATTCGGGTTTCTAGGCGAAAATCAATTACGCAGGCCAAAGTGTGCATTTAATTGGCCCTGCAGCATTTTTTTTCGCATTTTTTCCTGTTCAATTTTTCTTTTCTCTTTTAATTTTTCCTGTCTAATTTCATGGGTTTGCACTCCATCCTCTATTTTATCGGCGATTTCCACTAATGCCTTGACGTCGGAAAAAGAGTATTTACGGTTACCACCCTTAGACCTTTCGGGGAAAACTAGTTTTCTTTCTTCATAATACCGGATTTGTCTATCGGATAGTCCGGTTAATTCTCTGACCACACCTATGGAAATTACCTTTCTATCTATATAAGATTCTTTTTGCTGGACGATGAAAATCACCTCATTTTGGATTTATGCTGAATCAATAAGGATATTATATCCTAATTTTCTGAATATTTGTAATAAAAACTAACATTAAATATTAATTTTTAAAAACTATGTAAGATTTTATTACATGATTGTGGCAATAAAAAGTGACGTCACCTATAATCAATCATATCATCCTTTCAAAAAAATCTTATTGGAGGACAAAACATGTCTAAGCAGAAATTGGCACTCATTGGGAATGGTATGGCTGGAGTAAGATGTATAGAAGAAATTTTGAAAATTCAACCGGAAAGGTTTGAGGTGACTGTCTTCGGAAGTGAGCCGCATCCGAATTATGATCGAATCCAACTATCGAATGTATTGCAAGGGGCTACGACGATAGATGATATTACAATAAATGATTGGAACTGGTACAAAGAGAACAATATTACACTTTTTTCAGGTGAAACAGTCAAGAACATCGACACCACTAAGCAAATCATATATTCAGATGCTAATCGCGAAGTTGCATATGATCAATTAATTTTAGCTACCGGATCAATCCCTTTCATACTTCCGATAAAGGGAGCTGATAAAAAAGGAGTGACCGCCTTTCGAAATATTGAAGATTGCGAAAAGATGATTGAATATTCTAAAAACAACAAAAAGGCTGCAGTCATTGGTGGAGGATTGCTGGGTCTTGAAGCAGCAAGGGGGCTTTTGAATCTAGGTATGCAGGTAGATGTAATTCACCTTTCGGAATATTTGATGGATAGGCAGTTAGATCCAGCAGCAGGAAAAATGCTGCAAAGGGAACTGGAAAGACAGGGAATGAATTTTTATCTCGGGAAACAGACTCAGGAGGTTTTAGGTGAATTTGATGTCAAAGGATTACGCTTTAGTGATGGCGAGGAAGTTAGCGCCGACTTAGTGGTCATGGCAGTTGGGATTAAGCCAAATGTTGCAATGGCCCAAAATTCCGGCATCCCTGTCAATCGAGGAATTATCGTGAATGATTATATGGAGACAAAGATCCCGAATATTTTTGCGGTTGGTGAATGTGCGGAACACCGTGAGATGGTGTATGGTTTGGTCGCTCCCCTATATGAACAGGGCAAAGTATTAGCCAAAAGGATTTGCGGATTGGAAAGCAAACCTTACGAGGGGTCCGTGCTTTCTACTAAGTTAAAAATATCTGGTGTTGATGTATTTTCAGCTGGAGAAATTTTCGATGATGAACAAGCCAAATCAATCAAGGAATTTAATGAATGGAATGGTACTTACAAAAAAGTAATGATTCGAAATGGGAAAATTTCTGGGGCGGTATTATTCGGGGATACAAAGGAAAGCAATATCCTATTGAGCATGATCAATAAAAATGCCGACGTTTCGGAATACTTGAATGTTGGAACAAGTGAACCCAGTGTCAGCCTTGTCACTTCGATGTCAAATGAAGAAATCATCTGTGGTTGTAATGGTGTAACGAAGGGTGATATTGTGACGGCTATCGAATCTAATGGTTTAACAAGCATTGAGGAAGTAAAAGGCTGCACAAGTGCTTCGAGATCATGCGGTGGTTGTAAGCCGTTAGTCGGTGATATTCTCGAGCTGACATTAGGCACTGATTTCAGTAAGTCAAACCAGAAGGAATCCATATGTACGTGCACCACATTATCAAGAGATGAGATTGTTGCCGAAATACGCGAAAAAAATCTGACACATACTCGTGAAGTCATGAATGTTCTCGGCTGGAATACAAGTGATGGATGCTCGAAATGTAAACCGGCACTGAACTATTACTTAGGCATGATCCATCCTGTTGACTATGAAGATGAAAAAGAATCCCGCTATGTCAATGAAAGGCTACATGCAAATATTCAAAAGGATGGTACATTTTCCGTTGTGCCAAGAATGTATGGCGGCGTCACAAATCCCGATCAATTACGGAAAATAGCAAATGTTGCCGATAAGTATAATGTTAAGTTACTTAAGGTAACAGGCGGTCAAAGAATAGATTTGTTCGGCGTTGAAAAAGAGGACCTTCCAAGCGTATGGGCCGACCTGGATATGCCTTCTGGATATGCGTATGGAAAAACGCTTCGAACTGTGAAAACATGTGTCGGTGAAAACTTTTGCCGGTTTGGCACCCAAGATTCAATCGGTCTGGGGATTGCCATGGAGAAGAAATTCGAACGTGTTGGCACACCGCATAAGGTTAAGATGGCTGTGTCGGCATGTCCTCGTAATTGTGCTGAATCCGGTATCAAAGATCTTGGTGTTGTCGGTGTTGACGGTGCATGGGAAATTTATATTGGCGGCAATGGCGGTACCCATTTACGAGCTGCTGAATTATTATGTAAAGTGAAAACAAGTGATGAGGTAATTGAAATTACGGGTGCGTACATCCAACATTATCGAGAGACTGCCAATTATTTAGAAAGAACGTCGGTCTGGGTTGAGCGTGTCGGGTTCGATACCATTAAGGCGATTATTGGTGATAAGCAAAAAAGGATGGAGCTTAACCAACGTTTGGATGAGGCCTTATCCGTATTGCAAGAACCGTGGAAAGAAATCATTGAGAGCAATGCGATCCAAACCGGTTTATTTCAAAAAGTGAAAATTCCGGCTATATCAAATAAATGAATATGGGGGCAGCCTAAATGGGGAAAACACTTCAAAAGATAAAGGTCTCAACCGTAAATGAAATGCCAAAAAACCTGGGGAAAACAGTAACCATAGGATCTCATGAAATTGCTCTTTTTCATTTAGCAAATGGTGAATTCCGGGCTATTGAAAATCGTTGCCCACACAAAGGTGGGGTACTTGTGGAAGGCATCGTGAGTGGTGATCACGTATTTTGCCCGATGCATGACTGGAAAATCAGTGTCAAAAATGGAGAAGTCCAAAAACCTGATAATGGTTGTGTAAAGACATTCCATGTTGAAATAGAAGATGGTAATGTTTATATAGTTTTATAACCAGTTGCTATGGATAGTCTCTAAGACTATCCATATTTTCTTTGCAGTTTTTTGAACTAAATTTACCCGGCAGAATAATTGATAAATATTTCCAAAGGCAATATACTTTCAAGTATAGGAATTCTTTTATTAAAACGAATGAATGTAAGCGATTTCGAAGAACAAATGAATAAAGTTATAGGGGAAGGTTGGCGTTTTATGAACAAATTATCGGTTGGCGTTTTTACCTTTATGCTGTATTTTGTTCCTTTATCAAATACACCTGGAATGGCAGAAGTACAACCAGATTACAAGCTTTATGTGATGGCCCCCTTGGGTGAAATAACAGATTGGGAGGCATTTAAAGCAGAGCTGACCCAGTTGAAGGAAAATGGAGTATATGCAATAACGACAGATATCTGGTGGGGATTGGTCGAGAGTAAAAAAGATAATCAGTTTGATTGGTCCTATTATAAAAAATATGCGGAAACCGTGAAAGCTTCCGGTTTAAAATGGGTGCCCATTTTGTCTACGCATCAATGCGGCGGTAATGTGGGGGATGATTGCAACTATCCCATCCCAAGTTGGCTCTGGAATAAAGACACTGCCGAAAACATGGCTTTCAAGAGTGAAAGTGGTTTCTGGAATAAGGAAGTACTTGCTCCTTGGTGGGAGGGCACAGCCGGTCAGTACAATGAATTGTACAAATCCTTTGCAGAGAACTTTGCTGATAAGAAGGATTTAATAGCAAAAATATATCTAAGTGCAGGACCGGCAGGGGAATTAAGATATCCCTCCTACCAGAATGCCGATGGCTGGGATTATCCTGAGAGGGGACAGCTTCAAGTTTATACAGAAGGAGCAAAACGGGATTTCAGGCTTGCCATGAGAGAAAAATATTCCACGATAAAAAAATTAAATGCTGCTTGGGGCAAAACGTATAAAAACTGGAATGAGATTCAGCCGCCAGGAAATGGGGATGAATTTTTCACCAAGGGAGGAGCAATCGACACTAAATTTGGATACGATTTTATGCAGTGGTATCAAGGGGCACTCGAAAAGCATCTTGCAAAAATTTCGAAGTTTGCCCATAAACATTTTGATGAAGTCTTTGGCGTGCCAATTGGAGCTAAAATCTCAGGAGTCCATTGGAAAATGAATGATCCAGTAATGCCGCATTCAGCAGAATATAGTGCCGGGTACCATAACTACTCCAAATTATTGAATCAATTTAAGAAATCGAATATGGCCCTTACATTCACCTGTCTGGAAATGGGAGATCAAGACGCACATACTGCACCGTCCTATAGCGCCCCTAAGACTTTGGTGACCCATATTGCCTCTTTAGCTAATGAAAAAGGAATTTCTTTAAACGGGGAAAACGCACTCCCTCTCATCGATAATGAATGGGGCTTTGACAATGTAGCAGAAATGCTTTTTAACCATGGTTTTGAGGGATTTACATTGCTTAGGATGTCTTATTTATTCGACGATGAAGGAAATCCAACTAATGAGTTCAGGATGATGGCTGATAAATTGGAAGGCAAGTCGATTCCAGTTACATTCACAGTTGAAAATGTACCTGCCACACAGGGAGTTTACTTAATTGGGAACAGAGGGGAAATCGGCCGATGGAATCCTGAAGATTACGAATATAAACTCACTCAAAACACAGAAGGCAGCTGGAGTGGAACATTTCGTTTAGCTGCAGATCGATTCTATGAATTCAAGTTCGTTCTGAAAGATGAAAATGGCAATATCACTTGGCAAGATGGCGAAAATAATAGGTATAAAACTCCTTTGAATGGAGAAGGAAACTATAAAACTGCATGGTAAATGGGTTAATAGGGCTATGATTTAAAATTCAGACGACAAAAGGTGGTTCGGAATGCTCTCACAACCATGATTGGTAAACTTAATATCCTTCTGTTTTTTTACTGCTTTATATACATCAATCCCTGAATAGATTAAAAAAATTTGCGACAATCCTGCCGTATAACTGTCTGCCAAGCCGCTTTGCTTTGATGCGGCTTGGCAAACAGTTGGCGGAAAGGGAGCGGATTTCTGAAATCATCTGAAATATTTTTTAGGGTTTTAAAGCCTGAAGAGGTAATCAACGTTCAAATTTTACAGTATGACTAACTAAGCAGGACTTGTGGGAAGAATATAAGGTATGGAAAATCATCACAAGTTAGGGTATAAAAAATCCAGAATCCGAGTGATGTATATTTGCATACTGACCCCATTACGGCAATATTTTTTAATACTTAAATGATATAAATTTACAATAATTAAAATGTGGTCCATTTTTGGAACGAAGCAACAAGAAAGGGAGGAATTAGAATATATGAAGACAACGATTACATGGACAGGGGAACTGGCCTTTTCTGGCACAACTCCGTCGGGACATGAAATAAAGATGGATGCCGCCGAAGAAGCAGGAGGTAAAAATAGTGGAGCAAGACCCACAGAATTACTTTTACACTCTCTTGCCGGCTGTACAGGAATTGATATTGTCATGATTTTAAAGAAAATGCGATTTGAAACAAAGGCCTTTCAAATAGAAATAGAGGGGGTACGGTCAGAAAATCATCCTAAACGTTTTACCGATTTTCATATCCATTATTTATTAGAGGGAGATCTACCTGAAGATAAAGTCGTCCGTGCGATTCAATTATCCAAAAATACGTACTGTTCAGTGTATCACTCATTAAATGCCAACATTAAAATCAGCTATTCAATAAATGGTGTTAAAGGAAAACAAGACATATAATATGTAATTTAAAGGACTATTGTTAAACAGGAAGTTGTTTTACATCCGTATAATAAAAACAGCCCCATTTTTGAACATGGGGCTGTTTTGACTGAAATGAACATCCTCATTTCAATCATCTATACCAAAACGTGCAAACCACAGGAAATAATCCCTCTCATGGTAATCCGAGGGTATTCTACCGAAAATATCAATCTAAAATTGGTTTTCAGGGTTAGCGAACTCCATTTTACGGAAGGAAAGGGATAATTCAGTAAGCAAGTAATCAAAATGTAATGGTTTGTCATTGGAATGCCCTTGATGTTAGGAGTTTATCCATATAAACTTTAGATACTATTGAGGAGTGGTTAAGTTGAAAGAGATAACAATTGACAAATTAATTTTTAAAAATCATTTATCGATGATTGAACAATATTCATTGAAAGATTTCATGTTTAAGTGGCTCGGCAGCCCCGAAGAAGGTTTAGATGATCTTCTCCCGCTTACATACACAGATGAAGTTTTTGCAAAAATGGAAACGACATCGGAGACTAAAATCAAGATTCATGGAGAAGAAACCCTCAGATATGTCACCATTACGGAAGATAATCAAATTGTAATAGGTGGCTTGGATCCGAATCAAGAGTTAAAGTTTAGAATTGTGTCCCTGGAAGAGCGTTTGAAAAGCTACTAAAACTGAATCAAATTTTCAAAAATACCTTAAAAAGGCCGTTCCTGTGGAATGGCCTTTTTAAGGTATTTTTTTCATCACGTTAAGAGAGTCGTGAATACCACATGTTAACTGTACTCGAAAGTAATTGAAACCCTTATCTTATGCAAGTTAAGCGAGTAACTCTTTAAACTCGCGATATTTTTGGATTAATTTAACAAAATATAAATGTTTATTGGTTTGTCTTAGTATATTATAGAGTAATGAAGTCGACTAAACATTGGGGGGAATGAGATGAGCGAGACGTTGGCAAGTTCAATAAAAACGCTTTTGAAGGAAACGTTTGAAGGACCGGGAAATGAAGGAAGCTATTATACTGAATCAAAACCGAATACCGGGGTTTTTGGTACACTTGATGGTTTAACCGCAGTAGATGCTTCACGTTCCATAAACGGATCGACAATTGCGGCACACGCAGACCACACCCGGTATTATTTATGGGTGATCCAATCGATGATCAATGGCACAGACTTTGAAAAAGATTGGGAAGAAAGCTGGACCATCACTACTGTTGATGAGGTGAAATGGACTGAAATCAGAGAGGAATTACATAAAGAATATGTATCTCTTTTCGCAGAAATCGAAACAATCGATTTAGGAAAATGGCTGACAAATGTAAATGCGACCATTGCCCACTCAGCTTATCATCTTGGAGCGTTACGTCAAATGATAAAAAGCCTTGAAATAGAAAAATAATATAATATATTGAGAGTTTTTAAACTGATTGGAACGTATGGCACTTGCTTTCCGAAGGAAGTCCGCCCTCGGCACTCTTGCGCCTGGATTCTCCTTTCGACACGCTTTTTCCGCGGGAGTCAGGTACACGCGTTCCAATCAACTTTGTTTGAAAAACCCAGATAGATACTTTTAGTCTTAGTCATAAGAGGGGTTCAAACGATCTCATCCCTAAGTTGAAGGTTTATAATATCAGATAGTTTATTTCCTTTTTCATATTTTTGAATGAGTCATTATTGATTTATACTTACTTCGTCCGAATCTCGTGCCGTAATTCTTCTCCTTCAACTCCATTTGCCTGTCATTTGCTTTTTTACTTTCTTGCTCAGCCCATATGAAAGCAGAGTTAAAAATTGGGCCTCCTTATAAAATCCCCAGTAACACCCATATCTCTGAATTTCCGCAATCAAAAGAGTCTCTTTTTTAAGTACCATACATAATATCTGAGTTCAGATCTCAAGTAATATACTTCCATTCTCCGAATGAATCATCATAATCCCTACCCAATCCGTCTAGTGAATTAAGGAATAGTAAACGCCTTCACGAATGATTAAGTGCATCCCAGATATGGAAACCAGTAAAACTCTTTTCCGCTTTGCTTATCAATGAAGATATAATTCTAAAATACTCCTTTGCTGAAACACGAGCATATCCAATATTCAAAAATAGCAATTGATCATATATGAATCACTTTAACAAACGGGGCCAATTTAGTTGTAAAAGGATTTAATAATATACTTGATGATATTGGAATAAAACAAATAAAGTGTGTCAATAATAAAATTGACAGGACACCAATCAGTGTCATATAATAAAAGACACCAATTGGTGTCCAATTAAAAGGGTGGGTGATTTTGAACGAGAAAAATCAAGAACGTGATATTTATGTAGCCATTGCTGACCCAACAAGACGTAAATTGCTACGTTTGTTGGCGGACGTGGAGGAATTGCCACTAAATGAGTTGACCGTACATTTTGAAATGGGCCGTACTGCGGTTTCAAAGCATTTGGCAATCCTTAAAGAGGCAGGTCTAGTAATCAGCAGAAAAGTCGGCAGGGAAACCCGTTATCGACTGAATGCTGGTCCGTTGAGAGAAATTGAGGATTGGGTATCGTTTTACAGAAGATTCTGGAGTGAAAGAATATCACTTTTAAATCAAATATTAGAGGAGGAATAAAAATGAGTTTAACAGTAACACAAGATTTTAATTTTAAGAGCCCGATCGAGAAGGTATGGCTTGCCTTAACGGATGCAAATACTCTTGGGAAATGGGTAATGGCTAATGATATTAAACCTGTCGTCGGACATAAATTCCAGTTTCGAAATGAACAGTGGAAATTAATTATTGATTCCGAAGTTCTTGAAGTCGAGGAGCCTTATAAGTTATCTTACACCTGGGTAGGTGGCGGTATAAACACTACAGTCACATGGACCTTAAAGCACGAGGATGGAACAACCCACTTACATCTCGAACAAACAGGATTCGAAAAAGAAGATCAAGCGTTCAATGGTGCGAAATATGGTTGGGCGAAAATGGGCGAAGAACTTAATAACGTGTTAGAGGTATTGTAAGACCAAACCTCTGCCTTGTTTTTTAGTATTTAGCTAACGTATAAGAAAAAAGCAAACTGCTCGGAAAGAGGAGTGTTCCGTGATGACAAAAAGTAGAACAAATCCTAAGGTTGATGAATTTTTAGGTAGAGCTAATAAGTGGAAAGAAGAATATGAGACATTAAGAAATATCGTTCTTGACTGTGAACTGACTGAAGAATTTAAATGGATGCATCCCTGTTACACGTTTGAGAATAAAAACATCGTTTTAATACATGGATTTAAAGAATATTGTGCGCTTCTGTTTCACAAAGGTGCCTTGTTACAGGATGCCCACGGGCTTCTAATTCAACAAACGGAGAATGTACAGGGAGCGCGCCAGATTCGGTTCACTAATGTTCAAGAAATAGTTGCAACGGAATCCATTCTGAAAGCCTATATTCATGAAGCCATTGAAGTTGAAAAAGCCGGGTTGGAAGTGGAATTTAAAAAGAGTGAAGAATTCATAATTCCTGAAGAACTTCACAATAAATTCGATGACATCCCTGCCTTGAAAACTGCTTTTGAAGCATTGACCCCAGGAAGGCAAAGAGCATACATCCTTTATTTTTCACAAGCCAAACAATCCAAAACCCGAGAGTCAAGAATCGAAAAATGCATGCAGAAAATTCTCGATGGGAAGGGTTTAAAAGATTAATATATTTGATGACAAAATAAATTAATCATGTTTTGGATTTCACCCCACTTTGCGTTCATTCGAACTCCTTTTTGGAACGCAATTAACCACTCAACCGAATAATAAAATGGATAAAAACAAAAAAGTGATCCATAGAGTGTAAGCGATCTGCCGTGAAAAAGCCTACTTGTTGCAGCTAAGGAAAGAAAAAAACTGCACACCAAAGTGTACCTTGTTTTTTTGCTTAAAGGTCACTTTTTTTGAGCTAACGGTTGCTTATCTTGAACAAGGTTTAAGTAATGATTTGAACATACCACCAATAAAATATGGTACTTTTATGGAGTAGCAAAAAAGCCCAATTTCTCAATTTTATTACTGAGAAATTGGGCTTTTTTCGAATATTTCGATTCAGGAAAATGCTAACGACCATGGCCCACTTCGCGTATCATCTTGGAACGTTACGACAAATGATAAAAACCCTTGAAATGGAATAATAAGATAACAATCTGATGGTTAACATTATTGGAAACTTGGGCAATCTTTGTATTCTTGGGCACGCTTTTCCCGCAGGGTTCTCGAACACCCATTCCAATCAACTTTGTGTTAAAAGATGTCCACAGTTTTTTTGAGAACTCCAGGCACTCGCTTTCCGCGGGTGGTCCGGGAGCCTCCTCGGCGCCTTGCGCCTGTGGGGTCTCCCCTGGACTCTCTTTTCCCGCAGGAGTCTCGTACCTTCCGTTCCAATCAACTAACGTGTTTTAAATAAAAAAAATGCAGGCTGATCTTATGCCGAACCATGTTTAAGACTAGTTTATCCTTCATGTTTTTCTCCTGTAATCCTTAATGGATGGAAGAAATTTGCGACACTCCTGCCGAATAACTGGCTAGCCGAGACCCCACAGACGCTTGCGTCAAGGAGGCTTGGCAGACAGTCGGCGGAAAGGGAGCGGATTTCTGAAATCAACTGGAACTTATTCAAAGAAAAAACTGCAGGCAAACGCGTTTCCTTCGTATATGTCTAAAAACAAGACAAGAGTAACCTTCATGTTTTTTACTGTCATCCTTATTGGATATCGCAGCTTATGCATTCAGAAACACACTCTTTTGTAGGTTATTGTTATATTGTGTCAGATTATACTAAGAATTCTTTACATATTAAAGGGTTCAAGTCTTAATTGGAGAAGTATATAATTATGATGTTTTTAGCAAAGGATTACTGACTGCAAGGATTTTGACGTAGAAGGAGGGCTCTTAATTAAAAGGCAGCTGCTTAAACTAAGTATATTTTGCTTTATAATTTTTGTTCAAACATTATGGTCTCCCGCTGTTTTTGCTAAAGAAAAAACATTTATAATTGCTGGAGAAAGTGCCCTTCCTCCATTTTCATTTGAAAATGAAGCTGGTGAACTGACAGGCATCAATATTGATTTAATGGAGGAAATAGCGAAATATAATGACGTAGATTTCAAATATATTCCGATGAGGATGGAAGAAGCCGAAAAAGCCTTAAGTAACGGAACAATTGATGCAATTGTTGGAAGTACCTATAATACCGAAAAAGATAACCAATTTGATTTCACGCAATCCTATTTTACAATGTCCCAATCCATAATCATTCCTAGTAAAAGGAAACAGGATATTCATACGTTAACGGATCTACGTGATTCACATGTTGTCCTTGACCATAACACACCAGTTATCAGTACATTTCTCAATATGAGGAATACAAACTTAACGACCGTTTCAAATCAATACTCCGGAATTTTAACATTATTGAACAACCGAGCTGATGTGTTCATCGGAAACAAATGGACAGCTGATTTCTATTTAAAAAAATTCCGCCAAGAAAAGAATTACATCATTCTTGATGAAGTCATTGAACCTGCGGATTATACGATTGCAGTGAAAAAGGGAAATCAATCGCTTCTTTTCATGATGGACAATGCACTCACAGAACTTAAGGCAAACCGAGATATCAATGGGATAATCGATAAATGGGTAATGCCGCAATCCAATCAGAAAATTGCCAGACTCGAACAATTTATATTTTGGTTGATCATAATCTTAACTGCCGTGGCCCTTATCCTTCTAATCATATACATATGGAATCAAAAGCTAAAAAAATCCGTACATAACCAGACTTTGAAATTACATTTATTAAATAAGGATTTAGAGAAACAACGGCAAAATATCGCTAATGCTGAAGCGTTCAAAGATCAAATCTTAAACAATATCCATAATGGCATCATAACATTCGATCTCGATTTCATGATTACCAGCTGCAATGCAAAGGCATCGGACATTCTTAACATTTCCAAGGAAATGATTCTGAATCTTACGAATCATTCGCATTTAATGAAGAATTTCGAAGCTTTACACCAGGAACAAAGTGAGAATAATCGTACGGGTTCTTTTCGGATATTGGTATTAAATGAGGAAAATGAACAGAAGGTGATTTCTTATTCGTTTCATAAGATGTTCAATACTGAAGATATACAAACCGGATACTTACTTTCCATGAATGATGAGACGGAAAAGAAAACATTGGAGAAAAAATTGGTCACACAAGAAAAGCTGCACGCTCTTGGTCAACTAGTTGCAGGTGTCGCACATGAAATAAGGAATCCTTTAACATCGATTAAAACATTCATTGATTTACTTCCGAGTAAATATGATAATCCTCAATTCCGACAAGTTCTAATGGAGCACTTGCCTACTGAAGTTAACCGCTTGAATGGGATTGTTACCGATTTAATTGAATATGCACGTCCGCGTCCGCCAAATATTACAAATTGCCACGCCCATGAGCTTATATCCTTACTTGCTTTTCATAAGGTGACAATGGAAAAAAAACAAATAAATTTCGAGCAGATGATTGAGGAGGACTTTATTTTTTATATAGATTTACAACAAATTCAACAAGTACTTCTTAACTTGGTGTTGAATTCGATTGATGCCGTTGAAGAAACAAAGGAAAAGACCATTAAAATCACCATTGATAAAGTGAACGAAAAGACAGGGCGGATTACCATATCGGATACTGGAAAAGGGATGAAGCAGGAAGAACTGAACCATATTTATGAGCCTTTTTTCACAAATAAAGAAAAGGGCGTCGGTTTGGGACTTACGTTATCGTATAGGCTCATTAAAGAAAATAACGGAGATATCCATGTGAAAAGTTATCCTAATTCAGGAACGACATTCACCATTTTACTACCTATATATATTGAATAGAAGCCTGGAAAGAGGAGGAGTCATATGAGAATGCAAGTATTGGTGATTGATGATGAACCTGCTATTTGCACCGCTCTTAGCTTTGCATTGGAAGATTCTTATGATGTCATGACAACTACAGACCCGGATGAGGGTCTACGGAAAATCGACAATCAGCACTTTGATATTGTGTTACTTGATTTGAGAATAGGAAATAAAAGTGGACTTGATGTCCTCCAGAAAATCAAACAAATATCACCTAACGTAACAGTCATCATGATGACTGCCTATTCATCCATTGAAACTTCCATTGAGGCCATAAAAAAAGGAGCCTACTACTATATTGAAAAGCCAATTAATATTGAAGAACTTTCTTTGTTATTGATGAGGGCAGCCGAATTCAAACAGATGTCCAATCAATTGGAAACATTACATGAAGAATTAGAGATTCAAAAGGGATTCGGTAACTTCCTTGGTAACAGCAAGGCGATGCAGCGTATTTTCTCAATGATCGAAAGAGTGAAAGATATTGATTCCAGTGTTCTCATCACGGGAGAAAGTGGTACTGGAAAGGAGCTTGTAGCCCGAAATATCCATACGTTGGGAAGAAGGAAAAACAATCCAATGCAGATCGTCAACTGTGCAGCAATTCCTGAGATGCTGCTGGAATCTGAATTGTTCGGTTATGAAAAGGGAGCATTTTCAGGTGCAACTCAGAGGAAGGAAGGGAAATTCGTTGCTGCAAATGGAGGCATCCTTTTTCTGGATGAGATCAGTGAAATGCCCCTTCCACTTCAAGCCAAATTATTAAGGGTATTGCAGGAACGGGAAGTGACGCCTCTGGGATCCAATACAAAAATCTCATTGGACGTCCGTATTATAAGTGCAGCCAATAAAAACCTGGAACAAATGGTGATGGAAGGGGAATTTAGGGAGGATTTGTTTTTCAGGCTAAATGTCATACCCATCTCGATGCCGCCACTAAGAGATAGAAAAGAAGATTTACCGATCCTTATGGATTATTTTATAAAAAAACACGCGAAGGATATGAATCGTGAAGAAAAGATGTTCTCGGCAACCGCACGTCGGATTTTACTGGATTATCATTACCCTGGGAATGTCCGGGAGCTTGGAAACATTATAGAATATGCTGTTGCCCTATCAAACTCAAAAAAAATGGAAGAAACCGACTTGCCGCAATATGTTCAAGAACAGAAGTTCATTCTCCAGCCGGATGGCCCTGCCGATGATTTTAACAGTTTCAGGATTCCCATTGGCATTTCCATGAAAGAGATAGAAGAAAAGGTCATAACGGCCACTCTTCAATATTGTAATAATCATCGGCAAAAAACAGCACAAATCCTAAAAATTTCTGAAAGGAGCCTTCGTGATAAAATCAAGCTCATTTCAAAAGAAGAATAAAGGGTTCATCGCATTAACCGGCAATTTTTTCTGGAAAACCGGAAAAAATTGCCGGTTTATCCTTGTATGACATTCAAGAAATCGGCAGGATTTGCGTTTTAAAGCAGAAAATCGACTTGGCATGGCATTTGCATCTAAATACATTAAGAAAGGAGGATCACGATGAAAAATGGAGCACTCTTTATAAAAGTCGCTTTGTTATTTTGTTTCATGACAGGATGTTCTTTTATGAATGAACAGCAGGAAATATCTAAACCTGCTACAACCTTGATCCAGAGGCAACTAACTTCTGAAGGACAGGATTTAAATAACAGGATGTTAATCATTGGAACCGGAGATATGACAGGTGTTTACTTTTCATTGGGACAAAGATTATCAAATATGTATGAAAAATACAACGGGGCTGTGTCAGGTACCCAAGTCACCGATGCTTCCATCGAAAATACTGAATTGGTTAGCCGTCATCGGGCAGAAATTGGTTTTACCTCAGTGGATGTACTGGATTTGCCTGAAACGGATAAATCCAAGTTAAGAGCTTTAACGGCCCTATATTCCAATTATGTTCAAATTGTTTCTACTAAACAAAATGATATTGATTCCTTGGAAGATTTAGCGGGTAAACGCATTAGTGTAGGAACGGCTGGAAGCGGTACAAGGCTTATTGCAGAGCGGATACTGTTAGAATCCGATTTACCGACTGATCAATTGAATTTATCCTATCTTTCTTTTTCTCAATCTGCAGAAGCATTACGAAATGGTACCATTGATGCAGCTTTCTTTTCTTCGGGAATCCCTAATAATGAAATCGCTTTCATATCCAAGCAGACGGAACTAACTTTCATTCCAATACCGGGAGACATCATTGAACGCCTTCAAAAACAATATGGAGTTTATACCCATAATGAAATTCCCAGAGATACATACAGGGGGATGAAAAAAAATGTCCAAACGATTTCAATTAAAAATGTCCTGGTAACCTACAAGGAAATGTCTGATCCTCATGCTTACAATCTTGTGAAAACATTATATGAACATCTGCCTGAACTGCAGCATACACATCCAGCTGCTTCTGATATTTCAATAACGGAAGCAACTAAACAAGTTCCCTTGGATTTTCATCCAGGGGCCGTGAATTATTTCACCGAACAAGGAATTATTGGAAATCAATGAAAAACGGGAGGTAATGATTATGAAAAAGCTGATGAGTTTTTTATCAATAATAGTATTGATCGCTCTTGCGGGATGTGGTAATCCTACTCCGCAAAAACCGGGGGAATCCGTACAAACGGGTGCTGGTGAAAAAGGAGAGAAAAAAATAACGATAGCCGGTAATGGCGGTGTCATCGAAAGTGCCATCCGAGATGTGATTGCCCCAAAATTCAAAGAAGAAACGGGAATCACGGTTAATTATATTTCCGGTTTATCAGGTGAAATCCTATCCAAAGTGGAATTACAGAAGAATGCTCCGCAAATAGATGTTGCCCTTTTTGTACCGGTTGATGTTATACGCGCTAAGGAGAAGGAACTGATCGTACCAATTGATGAGTCCAATGTTCCCAATATGAAATCGGTGGATTCACGGTTCATTCCGGTTGAAAATGCGGCCGCTCCAGCATTTGGTTTGGTAATTGCACCAGCTTATAATACGGAAACCTTTAAAAAGGAAGGCTTAAAATCAATTGAATCATGGAATGATCTTGTCTCTCCTGATTACGAGGGTAAAACGGCATTTTCAGATATTACGAATGATTGGGGTTTCAATACCCTTAATGGTCTGGCGATTTCAAACGGCGGCAGTACGGAAGACATGGAACCAGGTTTAGATAAGGCTAAAGATCTTGCAGCGTATTCCAATACATTTTATAAAAATTCAACGCAAATGATGCCAGCGATCCAACAAGGAGCTGCTGACGTAACGGTCATGGGAAGTTATTCCATAGGTGAATTAGCCGTTTCAGGTATTCCGATTAAAATGGCCGTGCCTAAAGAAGGCGTGCCGCTTCAAGCTTTCAGCGCTGGTCTAGTGAAAAATACGCCAAATAGCAAAGAAGCCCTAGAATTCATCAACTATGTAATCAGTGAAGAAGCACAAGCATTAATTTCCGAAAAAGGATTTTATCCGACAGTGGAAGGCATGAAAATTCCAGAAAAATATGAAGAGTCAATCGGGCTTAAAGCAGGTGATAAAACATTCAAACCTGATTTCGCCAAGTTTGCCGAGATCCGTGCAGAGGTGTCAGACAGATGGGCGAAAGAGGTTACTCCTGAATTAGGGAAAAAACTCAAATAAAAAGGAGCGTGTTGATCACATGGAAGTATTAAAAAAAGATGTGGAAATTAATAGGCAACACCTGGAGGCAGTTCAGGGGAGTGGCGCAAATAAAAATGATGTAGAGATTAAAGGCGCGTTTAAACAATTTGGAGCGAATGTTGTCCTGAATGGCATTGATTTGGAGGTGAGACAAGGAGAGTTACTCACTCTTCTTGGTCCTTCCGGGTGCGGAAAGTCCACAACCTTAAACCTTATTGCCGGATTCCTCGATCCGGATCGGGGCGAGGTCCATATTAAAGGAAATAATGTTACGAAGGTTCCGCCTTACAAGCGTGATTTAGGAATGGTTTTTCAAACCTATTCGCTTTTTCCCCATATGACAGTCTATGAAAATCTCAGTTTTGGCTTGAAACTGCGCAAAGTCGGGAAAGCTGAGCAAAAAAAGAAGATTAGTAAAGCGCTTGAATTAGTGAAAATGTCAGGATTGGAGAATCGTTATCCAAGGGAATTATCAGGAGGTCAGCGTCAGCGTGTAGCGATTTCAAGGGCACTTGTTGTTGAACCGGAGCTCCTTTTGCTTGACGAGCCGCTTTCAAACCTTGATGCAAAGCTGCGTCATGAACTAAGGGCCGAGATTAAGCGTTTACAAAAGGAAATTGGCGTAACGACCATTTTTGTGACTCATGATCAAGAAGAAGCTCTATCCATGTCTGATCGAGTCGTGGTCATGAATGCAGGGAAAATTGAACAAATCAGTACTCCGACTGAAATATACGATCATCCGAAGACAGAGTTCGTCTTTCAATTCATCGGGAAATCGAATTGTTTTGAAGGGAATGTGTCTGCTATCGATAAGCGGAAAGTTGCAGTCAAGATCGGTTCTGATATCACTCATGTCGACACAAAAAACGTCATGGGAAATGAAAGTGATCTGAAAACCGGGGATGAGGTAAAACTTTATATTAGACCGGAAAAACTGCAAATTGTTTCTCTCGATGAAAAATCTTCATCTCCATTGGATTTCCATCGTGCCAAGATCAGCCAAATGAACTATCTCGGTACCTCATGGGAAATCAATGTTCTGCTACAGGGGAAAAGTATTCAAGTATTGACTTCCGCTTTCGATTCATCATGGCAAAATGGAAGTGAGGTGTTGATTGGATGGAGCCCATCAGAAGTTATGCTAGTCAAGAAATAGAACAGCAAACGAGTCCTATCGAGCCGCAAAAGAAGCCTAAAAGCAAGAAAAGGAAAGTCTGGGTGCCGGGATTACTTCTTTTAACGCCGATTCTGCTTTTCATATTTGGTTTCTTTGTCATACCGATGTTATACATTTTATATTTAAGCTTCATATCCACAGATAATCTTGGAGGAGCGGAGGCAGTTTATAGCATAAAAAACTATACACAATTATTTTCCGATAGCTATTACTTATCTTCATTATGGCTGACAGTGAAGATCAGTTTATATTCGGTCTTGGTTGCTTTATTTCTTGGATATCCAGTAGCTTTGACAATGGCCAAAAGTTCAGCGCGGATCAGAGGGTATATCACTCTCTTGATCGTGTCACCGCTCTTGGTAAGTATAGTTGTCCGTAATTTTGGCTGGTACCTTTTGCTCTTGCCTAATGGAACGATTAATCAAACCTTGATGGCCCTTGGCATAATAGATGCACCATTGAAACTATTGTTTTCGGAGATAGGAGTTGTGATTGGGCTTTCCAATGCATATCTTCCTTTCATGATCTTATCCATCGTAGCAAGTCTTTACAATATCGATCCTTCTCTTGATAAGGCAGGAGCCATACTTGGGGCAAGCCCATTCAGAAGGTTCTTTTCCATTACATTGCCGCTAAGCATCCCAGGTATCGTATCTGGCTGCATTCTCGTATTCAGTTTGTCAATGAGTGCTTATGTTACGCCTGCACTAATGGGGGGAGCCAACGTGCCCGTGATGCCTGTTGTCATCTATGATCAAATTAATAACCTGCTGCATTGGACATTCGGATCTGCTCTTTCTTATATTCTATTAGCAACCACTGTCATATCGGTAGCCGTCTTTACCAGAGCGTTTGAAAAAGGGAAATTCAAGGAGGTATTCCGATGATGAAAACGTTTGGCGGCCTTCGGGTTGCAGTAGCCGTTTTGGCCATTATCTATATCTTGATCCCGCTCATTGTCGTTATTCCCGCTTCTTTTACAAGTGCCAATTATCCAAGTTTTCCGGCTGAAGGCTTTTCACTGCAATGGTATGCCAAGATCTTGGAGCGCCCTGAATTTTTGGAAGCATTTTTGAACAGTGCGAAGTTCGCAGCATTAGCTGCCCTTTTCTCCGTCATATTCGGTACTTTGGGTGCCCTTGGCATCGCAAAGTATGATATTCCGGGAAAATCGTATATTACGGCCCTTTTAACTTCTCCATTAAGTGTGCCGCAATTAGTCTTAGGGATTGCACTCTTAATGTACTTTACACCAATGATGCTTGCCGGTACGTCTACAGGATTTTTAATTGCCCATATCGTGATTTGCATACCATATGTCATGCGGCTCGTATTAACCGGTTTAAGTGGATTTGATTATAATCTCGAAAGGGCTGCGGCCATACTTGGAGCCAATCCACTAACGGTATTCATGAAAGTGACACTGCCGCTAATTGGATCCGCGGCCATCTCAGGGGGATTATTCGCATTTTTGACATCATTTGATAATGTAACGGTCTCTCTTTTTATGGTATCACCAGAAATGAGAACGCTGCCGATCGAGATTTTCTCGCAAATGCAGGATGCCTACAATCCAATCGTCGCATCCGTGTCGAGCGTGGTTATTTTCATATCAGTCCTTCTGATTGTCATACTTGAAAAAATTCAAGGTGTAGGCAAAGTTTTTGGCGGTTCGCATCATACAAACGGTTAAAAAACGGTATATATGATGTGACATACGATCATGCTGGCAAAGTTATGATTTTTTCGAAGAAAACTCATGTGTACATTCCATTCAAATGGGCCAAACACCTTTTCGCAGCCAATAACGGCGCCGTTAGGACAGGGACAGAGGGATTAACCTGCTTTGCAATATGTTCCATACTATATTGTGAAGCAAAATCACTTCTGTCTTTCCATCCAATTGTTCCACCATCTTTTTAACCCGATCGTCATGTTCCTTTCTTTTTCCTTGTGATAATAAATGGATGATACCGGGATCGACCAATGATTCGATCATACAGTCCGGATTCTTATTTAATAGGTAATTTTGAAGGGCGATCGGCGTTTCTTTTACGGTTGAAACCAGGCCAATGCGAGTATAGCGAAGAGCTTCATCAAGCATGGCCTCATCTGAACGAAATAACTTTACAGAGTATAAAGGCTGTAAAATTGCAGTGATGTCATTAAAGGCAGAGCAAGTAAGTTGGATGCATGAAACATCAGAATCACAAGCTAAATTCACTAATGCAGAAAAGCGGCGGATGATTTCAGGAGTTAACTTGCCGCTCTTTTCCATCAAGGAGAGAAGAGACGTGTCCATGAAATGAAGGAGTTCAATGTTCGGTGCAACGGTCTGAAAGGCAATTTCAATTGGTTTTAGTGCAGTTGTGGTTGCATGAATCAGTGCGATTTTCAAAAAAAACCTCCTTTTTTTTCATCATTATACCTAGCAGAATCCTAAAATGCCATTATATTACATACGGGTAGACCTTACCATATTTCTATTAAGAAAGGAAGTGGGAAGCATGGAGAAAGAAGCCTTGGTCGATCTTCGACAGGTAATTCCAGGTGACAGAATGTTTCTTGATTTGGCAGAAAGGTATTGTTATAGCTATGACGCTTCTTTTGGGGAATATTTACCCGAAATCGTCATCCAGCCCAAAAACGCGGAGGAAATCAGTGAAGTGGTTAAATTGGCTAATACTCACAAAATACCTGTTTACCCTAGAGGATCAGGAACTTCGCTAAGCGGCGGCCCTTTACCTGTTAAAGGGGGGATGGTTCTTGATATGACCCTTTTGCGGGATAAATTGATCATTGATCGGGAAAATATGCTTGCCATAGTCTCTCCAGGGGTGATTACGGCAGATATTCATAAAAAGGCTGAAGAAGCTGGCTTATTCTATCCGCCGGATCCAAGCAGTTCCAATGTAGCCACTATAGGCGGGAATCTATTAGAAAACTCCAGCGGGCCAAAGGGATTGAAATACGGAACGACAAAAGAATACGTGATAGGTCTGGAGGTCGTCACCCCGACTGGAGAAATCATTCGTACTGGCGGAAAGACCGTAAAAAATGTAACTGGGTATGATTTGACCCGATTGATCGTAGGATCGGAAGGTACTCTGGGCATCGTAACTGAGGCAATCATCCGCTTAATACCAAAACCTCAATCTAAACAAACATTTGTCGCCCACTTCAATCATTTGATAGACTCTGGACATGCAATTACCAGCATTTTATCATCAGGAATTCTACCCTCTGCCCTGGAATTAATGGATAATGCGTGCATCCGTGCTGTTGAAAGCTACCGTCCTTCCGGGTTGCCTCTTCAGGCAGAAGCCATTCTGATCATAGAAATAGATGGACACCCATTGGCGATTGAGGAAGAAATCAATAAATGCGCCGATATATGCAGGGCAGAGGGTGCTTCCTACGTCAAGATAGCGGAGACAGAGGAAGAGCGCCAAACGATTTGGAGTGCGCGTAAATTGGTTTCCCCGGCCATTACACAAATGGGTCCTACAAAAATTTCTGAAGACGCGACCGTTCCACGCAGTCAAATACCTGCAATGATGGAGAGATTAAACAATATCCGGGAGAAATACGGGTTGAACTTGGTTGTATTCGGTCATGCAGGGGATGGGAATTTACATCCGAACATCATTACTGATAAACGAAATATTACGGAAATGAAAAAAGTGGAGCTTGCTGTCAGTGAAATTTTTGAAGCGGCAATCGAATTAGGCGGAACACTTTCAGGGGAACATGGAATCGGTACTTTAAAGTCACCATATATGGAAATGGAATTAGGAATAACCGGAGTGAATATGATGAAAAAAATTAAAGAAGCATGGGATCCCAATAATATCCTGAATCCAGGGAAGATTTTTCCTGATAAGGGACAGACAAGGGTCGTGTTGGTTCCATGAATCTACCCGCCAAACCGAATGAGTCAAATGCTGCGGTCCAAAATTTATTTTCAGATGCCTATGATTGGACAAACCAATGCGTAAAATGCGGATACTGTTTACCGGCATGCCCTACATATGAATCAATGGGTGTGGAATCCGCCTCTCCACGCGGTCGTATCAATCTAGTGAAAATGGCAGCCGAAGGAAAAATAGATTTCCAAAAAGATTTAGCTGAACCAATCGACTTATGCTTAGGCTGTCGTGCTTGTGAAACAGCATGTCCTGTTGGTGTGCCATACGGACATATACTGGAAGCGGCTAAAGAAGCCATTGAAAACTCCCCGTCAGCAAATCAAAAAAACAAAATGACAAGAATCAAAAAACTGGCATTGGTTCATCTTATTCCATATCCAAAACGAATGAACAGGATTGGAAGTGCAGTGCAGCTCTATCAAAAAACCGGCTTATCCAAGCTTATCCGTTCATCAAATATATTGCAGAAGGTTTCCCCTGCCCTTGCACATTTAGAACAGGCACTTCCAGTCATCGAGACTTCTTCCAAACGTATCCGGCCAGGTACGATTATGCCGGCAAAAGGGGAAACGAAATTAAAAGTGGCATTTTTTACTGGGTGTATCATGGATTCCATGATGTCACGAATTAACCGTCTTTCCATTGAACTGCTTACCATAGCAGGTTGTGAGGTCATACTCCCTGAAAATCAGAATTGCTGCGGTGCTCTGCATTCCCATCAAGGTGAAACAAAACAAGCGAAAGCATTGGCAAAGAGGAATATCCAAACCTTCATGCAAACGGATGCTGATGTAATCGTAAATAACGCAGGAGGCTGCGGTGCTTCGCTTCTTGAATATGGACATCTATTGGCAGAGGATCAAGAATGGGCTGCGGCGGCAAGGGCTTTCTCGGAAAAATCAAAAGATATCAGTCAAATTCTTCATCAATTGGGGCCGCTACCCTTCACTGAAGGATGGCAAGGCATCGTTTCCTATCAAGATTCATGTCATTTACGCAATGTACAAAAGGTCCAAAAGGAACCTCGTTTATTATTGCAATCCATACCAGGAGTTTCCTATGTCGAAATGGAAGGGTTTGACCGTTGCTGTGCATCTGGAGGCATTTACAATCTTCTCCACTTTGATGAATCCATGAAAATTCTTGATGAGAAAATGAAGAATCTTAACGAAACGAAAGCAACTACCATTGTTACGGTTAACCCAGGATGCCAAATGCAAATGAGCATTGGCATCCAAAGGGAGGGAGCGGCGAACCAAATGAAAAGTTTGCACCTTGTTGAAGTACTAGCCAAGGCTTGCGGCTTGGATTGACAAAAAGGGATACTTCAAACTTCATAGGACATTACTTCGTCAGTATTTTCTGCACTTATGGGGAAATACTGACGTTTTTGTTTTAAATAATGAAGACGTAAAAATCTTTGCAGTCAATAATGCAGTGCCATATGTATAATTAAAAAGATATCGGTGCCGGTTCGTAAATGAAAAAAACCGTTCAATTGTCTGAACGGAATGTGTAAGTAAATGAATTTAAATTCCTGTTTTTATCCCAAAACCGATTAAAATTAAGCCAGTTGATTTTTGGAATGCTTTCTGGAATTTGGAATTGTTCATCCATTTTTTTGCGTAATCAATTAGATAAACAAGAAATAGAAACCACAGTACAGCGAGCAAGGTTAAGATGAAGGCTAAAATAATCAATTGTTGGTTTACATTTCCGTTCAAATCGATAAATTGTGGCATGATGGTTATATAAACTAAAACGGTCTTTGGATTAAGAATATTATTAAGTAATGCTTGCATGAAGGAATCTTTATTGTGCCGGTTTGAATACTTAACAGGTGTATTTGCTTGTGCTTGAATTTCTTTTAAGGAAAAAACGCTTTTAGCAAAAAAACTTTTTATCCCTAAGTAAATTAAATATGCGGCTCCCAAATATTTGATTGTACTGAAAAGAATCACAGACTTTGCAATGACAACAGATAGTCCAAGAATGGCTATAAGCGTCCAAAAAGAAAGTCCCGTTGCCATTCCGAGAACGGTATAACGTCCCGCTTTCGGACCATGGCTAAGCGTGTTTTTCACTAAGAGCATTGTATCTGCTCCCGGTATAATAACCATCATTGCCACTATTGATATGTATGTAAGTAAGCTGTCCAAACTAATTCCCCCTCCCGTTTTCATAGTGGTTACTAAAGTAACTACTTAGTAAGTATATTAGATGAAAATGGAAAACGTCAACAGATTTTGCTAAAATATTAGTTACAAAGGTAGCGACTACGGTTGTGTTGGAGGGTTTATGAAAGAAACCATTTTAGAAACATTAAAAAATCTGAATTTCACCGAATATGAAGCGAAAGCATATCTTGCCTTATTGGAAGAATCGCCATTAACAGGCTATGCAGTAGCAAAAAACTCCGGTGTACCACGTTCAAGAATATATGAAATTCTGGATAGTCTCGCCATACGCGGAGATATTCTGGTCAGTCCTGGAAACACACCACAGTATACTCCTGTTCCTGCAAAGGAGCTAATAAAAAACCGTCGGATGAAAGCGGAAGAGAATTTTGAACTGGCAGAAAAATCATTAGCGGAGTTCGAACGGTCTGCAAATGATCGTGAAAATATCTGGAATATCATGGGGCGCAATGAAATACTTGATAAAGTTAAAGCTTGTATATTATCTGCTAAAAAAAGAATACTCTTAGAGATTTGGGAAGACGAATTCGAAGAATTAGAACCTGAATTAAGACAGGCCGCAAATGGTGGGGTCGATGTAACAATTATTGCCTATGGGGAAATCGTCTGTGGTTTTGCAAATGTTTACCTCCATTATATGGGTTATGAAATTACAGAAGAGTATGGTGGACGATGGCTTGTTATCAGTGGCGATGATTCTGAAGTAGTCGCAGGTATAGTCTCTCTTGGTAAAGATAGCCGTGCAGCATGGACCATGCATGTAGGTTTAGTGATGCCCATTACAGAAGTCATGATTCATGATTTGTATCTCATGGAAATCATGGAGAAACATAGGGAACTTTTAGAAGAAAGTTTTGGTGTAAACCTCGTCAATTTACGTAAAAAATTTTCTATTCATCCAGATAATAAAAAACATTACGTGGACTAGATTTGTACATGTTCAATAATAAAAGCATCCTTCAAAGTGGCATGAATCCAGGCAGGATTTATGCCTTTTAAAGTTGAAGTTGATAGGCGCAGGTAAATTGAAGACAAACAAAGCACCTCGTCCCGGAACCCGGGTGTTTGACGATCCGGCAGATAAATTTAACTATATTAAAATATGGAAAAGGGTATAATGAAGAAGGAATAAGCCATTTTGGTAATGGGATTATCATATCGGATTACATGTTTGATATCCGGATCACTAAGACAGAAGGAGAAATGATTCATTTGAATAACAAGGAAACAACGGGTATCGAGTTACCTGCCAACTATGAGGAATTAAAAAAATCTGCCAATCGCAAATCTAATTGGAGAGAACGTTTAGATGCAATCGAAGAATTGGGTCAAGCAAAAAATAAACAAGTAATCGACATTCTCACACATATCATGAATAATGATTCTGTATATAAAGTTCAAGAGGCAGCCTACCGTCAATTGAAAAGTTTAGGCGAAGATGTGCAATTGCCAGCAAGGAAAAAGGGCGAGTTGATCAAAGGTTTGACCAAAATCTTAGTGAGGATCAAGAAGAGTTTACCTGAAAATCACACATATCACGAATTCAAAGACAAACTCCAGAAGATGAGAATGGATATATATGATACATATGAGGGTGAAAAAGGAGCAGACTTTGATAAATGGCTTGAAAATACGTGGTCAGCTTTATCGAAAAGATAAAAGTTTTTAGAAAAATAAGCAATATGGATACAGGAGCAAAGTTTTTGCTCCTTTTTCTTATGTGTAAAACAAAGTTTTAGCTATGGTATGCTAATATATTTAATAGAGGAAGTATTTGGCTGTTTGCTTTAATTTGAAAACCGATAACTACATACGAATTCAGGGGAGAAAAGATGACAGATTATATTGAACTTTGGAAACAGGCAATGACAGATCATACAGGGAAGATACCTAACAGGCTAAAAGATGATGCTGCAGAAGAAGCTTTTTGGGCTTCCAAGGTTGCAGTGAAAAAACAACATAAAGCGGACCCTTATGCAAAAATTGTGCAGCAAGAGTTATTGGCATTATTAAAACAGGATGACCATGTTTTGGAAATCGGCCCTGGATGGGGCAATTATACATTTGATATTGCAAAAGAAGTCAGGAAGCTAACTTGTATAGATAGTTCCAAAAGCATTATCAATTTTTTGGAAGTCCAGGCAAACGAAAAAGGTTTCGAAAACATGGAGTTAATTCATGATAAGTGGGAAAGTGATAACAAAAAAGTCAAATATGATGTAGTATTTGGTTTTAATTGTTATTACCGAATGAGTGAAATCGGTCATACCTTATTAAAAATGAATGATTCTGCAGCTCGTTTAGCGATAGTAGGTATGACAACCGGACCAGAAAAACCTCATTATATGGAATTGAAGCAACGAGGATATACGATCAATTTAAGAAGACGGGATTACATACACATCTTGAATGTTTTGTATCAACTTGGAATACTGGCGGACTGTAAGATCGTTAAATTGAAAAGTAAAAAAATCTATTCCACCTATGAAGAAGTAATCCGAGATAATACAACAAAAATTCTTGATGAACATTTTTCCTATGATGAAGTAAAAACGATCCTAAATAAATATGTGGTGGAAAAAGAAGGAGTTTTCGAATACGAATATCCGTTTCATGCAGCTTTGATGTATTGGAATCCAAGGTTAAATTAACAATTTTAGTACCTTTTTCTCTGGCCCTTCAGGAAAAAGGTATTTTTTCGGTTGGATATTCGCAAAATAATAGTAACAAGGCTACAAATATGTTGAAAAAATGGAGTGTGAATGATAAATGAAAGAAATATCCGAAAAGAGATTTTGTGAAACTTGTAAAAAAGAGACAGTTCATACAGTAACTGAAGATGCATTGGAAATAGAATATTCATGTAATGATTGCGGTAAGCACCAAGATATTTTCAAGACATTTTTTTAGATACACAAATTTCACTTGACAATGGTCAGTAAAGTGAAGAAGTATCCAAATCACTCGCGAAAAATACCTAATATTTGTTAATTATGAAAGCAATAAACTACAAATGCCATTAGTCTCAATCTAATGTACTAGGAATTTTAAAATACATACAATGGTATACAAAAAAAAAGAACTTTATTTTTAATCAGTGAATCGTTGTAAATTTAAAGCTCGAGGACTCATGATAGAAGGATTTCTTTCACCATCGTAAAAAAGTGTTTTTACTAAGGAAGGATTCCCTTTTATTATGTGAAAAGATGCTTGATGTTTTATTAAAGGATCCAGATTTAAAATGTCCTATAATTTCTTCCAACGGAATGCAATATGTGATATATTGCATATTATATATACCTGTATTTTAAGGAGGTAAAGCCGTTGAAGCATTCAAATTCTTCACAAAAAATTAAACGTACGTCTGTACGTGAAGAAGCATACATGATATTGCGGGATTGGATTGTCCAGGGGATCCTGTCGCCAGGCCAACAATTACGCGACAAAGAATTAGCCGAACAATTGGGAGTAAGCAGAACCCCTATTAGAGAAGCACTTTTAAGGCTTGAGGATGAGGGATTTGTCGAGACAAAGCCGAGCCGTTCAACTATTGTTTCCCCTATTCGATTCGAAGGGGGATTAAACATATATTCCCTTGTTTGGACACTGGAAAAGCTGGCTATGGAACAGGCTTTTGATTTCATTGAAGAAAGACACTTAATGGAAATGGAAGCCATCAATCATGAAGTTAAAAACGCAATCGACGAGGGAAATCAAATAGTGGCCGTCCAGAAAGATAATGACTTTCATTCCATTTACATCAATCTTTCAACAAATGATGAGTTGAAGCGGATTCTATCGGGACTCAAACAAAAACTTATACGAATGGAACTGTTTTATTTCAATCAGGTAAGTGATGTTCACTTTTCCTTTGATGAGCATAATCAGATCATACAGGCAATTAGAGGTGGAAATCTCACTATGGTGCTTAAGGGGATAGAAAAGAATTGGAAAGAAAGTTACTTTAGAATACAAGCCCATACGGAACGTGTAAAAAGTGGGAAAGAAAAAAATGAATAATGATACTTTAGTTGCCATATCACCTTCAAGAAATAAAGGGATTGCACTGGTACTGACTGGCGCTGCGTTATGGGGAGTGTCAGGAACGGCAGCTCAATATCTATTTCAGCAGCAAGGTTTCAGTCCTGAGTGGCTCACTGTTGTACGCTTGTTGCTTTCTGGAATCATCTTATTGGGGGTCGCTTATAAGAATGAAAGACTGAAAGTTTTTGAGATTTGGAAAACTAAAAATGATGCGCTTCAAATTATCCTTTTTGCCATTCTGGGCATGCTCGCTGTTCAATACACATATTTTGCAGCAATTGAACATGGCAACGCAGCCACTGCCACTGTCCTTCAATACTTGGCCCCGGCACTGATCACTTGTTATTTAGCCATTCGCTCCAAACGTTTTCCAAGCATTACGGTGAGCGTAGCTGTGATTATAGCGATTTTAGGCACTTTTTTGCTTGTGACGGGAGGAAGCATACGTACACTCTCCATTTCCGGGTGGGCAGTATTTTGGGGAGTAACATCAGCCTTTGCCTTGGCATTCTATACATTGCAGCCTTTTAAACTCCTTTCAAGATGGGGTTCAATGATTGTTGTGGGTTGGGGCATGTTGATTGGAGGCATATGCTTTAGCATAATCCATCCCCCATGGGCATTTGAAGGCAAATGGACGTTACCTTCATTTTCAGCGGTTTTATTCATCATCATTTTCGGTACGATCATTGCTTTTTATTTTTATTTGGAAAGTACAAAATTCATATCTGCTTCAGAGGTAAGCTTATTGGCTTCCGTTGAGCCATTATCCGCAACCTTAATATCCGTTTTCTGGTTGAATGTAACGTTCGGTTTTGCCGAGTGGCTCGGCACACTCTGCATTATAAGCACCATTACAATACTATCCATCGTAAAAAACAAGTAAGGTCATTGTAAACCGGGGAAAATCTGCAGGAGTTTATTTTTACTTGGCGATAAAAAACCATAGTCTCCCCTGTAAGGGGATAGCTCGAATATTAACGAAAGCTAAATTAGCATGAGTTATATCCATACACTTCTTTAAAAAGCAATTACACTGCATGTGAATTTGCTTTTTTTTGTATCGCTTGCCGAAGAAAAGGAATCCTCAGCAACAAATGGGACGAGGGCTGAGGTCGTTCAACAACTGGAAAAAGATTTATTTGAATTGTATAGAGATCCTGAATTGAATGTTAAACCGACTCAACTAGAAAAGTGCGGTGGAGCGTATTACAGCGAAGCCGCCTGCAGTCTCATCAATTCGATTTACAATGATAAGCGGGATATTCAGCCAGTCAATACACGTAATAACGGAGCGATAGCGAGTATCCCAGATGAATCAGCCATTGAAATTAACTGTGTGATCACCAAAGAAGGCCCTAGACCAATCGCCATAGGAGACCTGCCTGTAGCAGTCCGGGGGTTGGTCCAGCAAATTAATTCATTTGAAAGAATGGCTGCTGAAGCGGCTGTCACAGGAGATTATCATAAAGCTTTGGTAGCGATGACGATAAACCCTTTGGTACGATCAGACACCATCGCCAAAAAAATGCTGGATGAAATGCTCGAAGCCCATAAAGAAGACCTGCCGCAATTTTTCAATGAAGTGAAATTATGAATTAATTCAATGAATACAGAATGGGCTTATTAAAAAGCAATTGGCTTTAAGACTAAAATAGATCACAGCCTGTTCGATTCCAATCAGGCTGTGATCTATTTTATTTACCTGCGTCTTTATACTATCTGTTTTTGGAATATTCCCAGCGAGAAAACTTTTACGATTAAGGCTGTTGTCGAGATGGTCTTACAATAAACTCATTAACGGTAACATCTTCAGGTTGATTCAAAGCAAACAGAATCGTTTCCGCTATACGGGCAGGACTAATCGCAAAAGCATCGTATAATTCTTCGAACGGACCTTTCAAGTCAGTATCAGTAATAGTTTGCGTTAATTCTGTTGCGATAGCTCCTGGAGAAACAATCGACACCCGAACATTACTTCCAGCCACGGCTTCCTCTTGACGTAACGTTTCACTATCATATTTACAGCTGCTTTCGTTGCGCTATAAACAGCTCCAATTAAATTTATTGTTTACATCAGGAGGCAGTTAATGCAAAAAAGCACAAAAGATAACTGTTTTACATTTTACAACGGATGACAAAGCCTCAAAGAAGGAAAAATCACCACAGAAAATTGAAAGATCTGGGTGGCTGGAAATGTCTTAAGAAACCACTAAACTTAATTAGGCGATATGGCAGGGGGGAGGATAGTAACTTTAAAATTACATATCTCATATGTGTCGAATCTTTATGTGTACCCGGTATGAACTTCTGCTTGGCGGTACAATGCTATGGGAGTTGGTATATAGATATACGCAGCCAGAAAGAAAAAGTAATTCGATGATCAAGTTGTTCACATGTGGATGATCGCAAAGTGTGCAATGAAAGATATTCAATCTCTTAAACAAAGTAGAAATACAAAAAGAGCAACTCAGATTAAAGTTGCCCTTTGTATCTTACCTACGGTCTAATGTAAAAACAATGGGTGAAATGTAATTGAAATTGAGAAGGGGTTACCGTATATCTATATAATGTTGCAGAACCTTTGACGGGAAGAATTTGAGGGGCAATGGTCGTAAGGATACGATAATGGCAGGGGGCATAGTTAAATTCCGTTGTGCTTGCTTTAAACAGTTGTACATCGCTTTACCGCCAACTGAATTGGCAGAGTGAATAGTAATGCGATTAGCAAATAGTTTTTCTTTCACCATCATTTGAACAAGCATAGAACCATTCCTGGTTTTATTTAATAAATCATGGTCCAATGAGAGATGTTCAATATCAAAGTTCTTTAATAGCTCTAAACATTCGTCAATAGTCTCGACTAACACATAGCCATCGGGTGCTTTCCGATAGTCATCCAAAAAAACGCTGATTTTCTCCATTTCCTTCACTCCTTTGCTTATGCAAGTGTGACTAAGAAAAGTCAATTAAACCCAAGAAAATATATGGTTTTATCTTTTAAGTTTAACACAACAAGGTAAGAAGGGGGCATATTCGACGTTTAATACTACTATACGACAGCCTTTTTTAGATCGTCGTGCTACTTCAACTAACGGATCTTTACTATAAGAAGGAACTGTTACTGAGCAATCCCTTGTGAATATAGTACAAAACATCCACTTATAAGTTAATAATGTAATAATTTGGGTAAAAGGTAATATCTTGATTAAAAGGAGAAGTGATATGGTACATCCAGACGAGATTTACCTTATATTAAGGGACAAAACGCTGCTGTTGGAGTTAAAGGAACAGATTAATGACTATCATATTTCCTACTTATCAATGATTAATGAACAGCTTTCATTGATTGATAATGCTCTTAAAGTATGTAACATTGATTCCTTCACTATGTCAAAAGGATAAAACCAACATTTACTTATATAGGGGATCAATTTTTCAACTATAATTAACCAGCTTAGCGCCCTCTGAGAAAGGCGCTTTTTTTATTGGGCAAAGTAGTGTCAATTAATAGGCCAAGGTTAAAAAATCACTTAGTTGATAATTTTAGAGGTGTAATTCCATATTGGGTTAATCATATTGCAAGCGGAACTTTATTTTCCCTACAGCATTGTGTGGTTTTATTCATTTGGATAAGCAGTTATTTTTGCATCTTCTCCGATGCTTTCAAGTGTAGCCGCAGCCATCTGCTCTCTAATGCGAATGATATGGGCATTCATTAGTTGCTTGGCTTTGTCCGCGTCCTTTAATGCGATGGAATAGTAGATTTCTTTATGTTCTTGAAGCGTTTCTTGAAAATGACCTGGTTTTGCGAAACGATGCCGTCTGGTGGCACGAATTGTATTTTTCATTTGGTCACTTAAAGTATGAACCAATCCAGCATATATGGAATTATTTGTGGCTTGTGCAATACTATGGTGAAAAAGCAGATCTGCTCGCAAGCCTAATTCTTCATCATGTTCCGAGCGTGCCATTTCTTCTAGAGCTTTAAATATATTTTGTAAGTCAAGAGAGTTTGCTCTCTGCGCAGCAAGAAAAGCACACTCCGTTTCAATTACTCGACGGACTTCAAGCATTTCATAGACCATGTTGTCCTCAGTTTTGAGGATGGAGGTGGATAGATGTTCAATCAGGGATTGAACATCAGATTGTCTGATAAATGTTCCATCACCTGGTCTAATCTCAATGACTCCGTTTATCTCCAATACTCGAAGGGCTTCCCTGATTGATGTTCGACTCACCTTAAAAAGGTTGGATAATTCGCGTTCAGGCGGTAATTTATCTCCAGGTTTCAATTCACCGCTAATAAAAGATTCCTTAATTTGATTGAAGATGATTTCGTACACTTTGGGAGATTTAACTGGTATTGAATCCAATACTTTCTTCACATCCTTCCATGACAACCCTAACAACATGCTGGTACGACTATTAGTGAAATCATTCTAACAAGCATTCATTTATGAAGCAAGGGGATAATCCGCAATATTAAAATTAAAATAAATATCTGTTGAAAAAATCTGATATTTTAATTGGTTAGACCAATATTGTAAAAATATAACGGTCTAGATTCAGTCAAATTATGTTCACATGGCTATTAAAGGTCATTTGGTTTTTGTTATAAGGATGGAAAATTAACTATAAATATTGAGAATAAAGCATTTTTTTATGGATAAAAGTATAAAACGGATAATTGTTGAAAAAGTCAAAAAAATTAGTATAATGAAAATTGGTTAGACCAATCATCCGATAAATGGAAGCGATATCATATAAAGCTATTTAAGGAGGGGGAAACCATCTCTTGATACTCAGTTGAAGAATAGAAGAAGAAACTAAATATTGGTATAGGTACGACCAAAGTTTTTGATATGACAAAAACGGATGTTATAGCAGAAAGAAGGAGAATAGAATGGAAGCGGCTTTTGTAAATTTAATCAACGATTTAAAGCAAATCCTTTCGGAAAGTCAAGTAACGGAAAACCAGACAGTAAGAGAATTGCATGGCAGAGATGAATCCTATCATGCTGTAAGTCTTCCTGATATCGTTGTATTTCCGGAAACAGCACAGCAAGTCAGTGAAGTTGTGAAATTGGCAAATAAGTACAAAATTCCGATGGTTCCTTTTGGGTTGGGATCAAGCCTCGAGGGACATGTCATACCGTACAACCATGGCATAACTATTGATTTTTCATTAATGAATAAAATCCTGGAAGTGCGTGAAAACGATTTTCTCGTAAAAGTTCAGCCTGGCGTAACGCGTTCGCAACTAAACAAAGAATTGAAAAAATACGGTTTGTTTTTTTCCGTTGATCCGGGAGCTGATGCTACTCTTGGCGGAATGGCGGCAACCAATGCCAGTGGAACGACATCCGTTAAATATGGTGTGATGCGTGATCAAGTCCGTGATCTTGAAGTAGTACTTGCTGATGGTTCGATTATACATACTGGCAATTTGGCCGCTAAATCTTCATCAGGCTATCATCTAAACGGCCTTTTTGTTGGTTCAGAGGGAACGCTTGGCTGCTTTACGGAATTGACGTTAAGAGTTTATGGAATTCCTGAGCACGTTATGGCGGCAAGAGCATCATTTCCGACATTGACCCATGCGGTGGAAGCTGTTGTATCCATTTTGCAGTCAGGTGTTCCAATAGCAAGGGTGGAACTTGTCGATGAACCATCAATGACGCAGGTTAACCTTTATAGTGATACAAGCTATAACGAAGCGCCTACACTATTTTTGGAGTTTCATGGCAATGAAGCCGGGTTAAAGCAAGACATAGAGTTCACTAAGGAAATAGTAGCTGAACATAATTGTCTCGATATTGAATTTGAAACAGATAATGCTGCCAGGAACCGCCTATGGGAAGCTCGCCATAATCTTGCCTATGCTTATATTCATGGCAATCCTGGGAAAAAACTGATGGTGACTGATGTCTGCCTTCCGATTTCAGAGCTGTCCGGTGCCATTCACCACGCAAGGGAAGCTATTGATTTCCTTGGCCTTACCGGTGGGATCGTCGGCCATGTAGGCGACGGGAACTATCACGTACTTTTAATGATTGATAACAATAACCAAGAAGAGATTAAAAGAGCAGAACAGCTAAATGAACAAATTGTCCTGTATGCCCTAGAACGTAAGGGAACATGTACTGGCGAACATGGTGTTGGGGTCGGTAAACAAAAATATCAGGAAAAAGAACATGGGAACTCACTGTTTGTGATGGAAAAAATCAAATTAGCCCTTGATCCAAATAATTTATTAAATCCCAATAAAATATTAATGCTAGAAAGAGTGTGATGGAATGAAAGTATTAGAAGCATTAAGCGCAGTAGCCGGAAAATATTTTGCTGTTTGGGTTATCTTAATATCCGTCATTGCTTTTATATTTCCTGGGCCATTTTTGGGATTGGGGGGATTCATTACAATATTGCTTGGCGTTGTCATGTTTGGAATGGGGCTCACTTTAAAAGCAGTTGATTTTAAAATCATTATTACTAAACCACTGCCCGTGATAATTGGAGTTTGCGCCCAGTTTATCATTATGCCATCTGTAGCATTCCTTATTGCTAAACTCATGAATTTGCCCGCCGAATTAGCTGCAGGTCTGGTATTGCTTGGCTGTGTACCAGGCGGAACAGCCTCTAACGTGATGGTATATCTTGCAAAAGGGAATGTACCTTTATCGATAGCTATGACTTCGGTATCAACTTTACTGGCTCCTATCATGACACCGCTGCTTCTGCTTTTGCTGGCAGGACAATGGATGCCTGTTGATTTTTTTGATATGTTTAAGTCCATTGTACAAGTTATCCTTCTACCGATTGTTTTAGGATTGGCCATTAAGCGGTTTTTCCCAGTAGCAGTTGAAAAAAGCTTGACCGTTTTACCACTTATTTCGGTAGCAGCCATCATTACTATTGTAAGCGCAGTAGTCTCAGGCAACGCAGCTAGCATTGCTGCTTCCGGGTTCCTTATTTTTACTGCCGTGATGCTTCATAACGGATTTGGGTTACTTTTTGGTTACTTAGCAGCAAAAGTGCTTGGACTTGATGAAGTGAATAGAAGAGCGATTTCGATTGAAGTGGGCATGCAGAACTCTGGGTTAGGTGTTGCGCTTGCTACTGCACATTTCGGCCCGCTGGCAGCACTTCCAAGCGTCCTGGCTGCTGCATGGCACAACATATCGGGACCAATTCTCGCGACTTACTGGTCAAAAAAACATGCTGGCGACAGTATAGAGGAACCGAGAGTTCATCCGGTGGAGACCAAGCTTTAATTATTTGTAATTGAAAAAAAATCCCATGCTCCCAGCAGGGGTTTTTTTTATCTATAAATCCCAGCACTAAGTAAGGGTTTTAACCTTCCACTAACTGATTTTTACAAATTCGCTTAAACGCCTTTTGAAATATTGAAGCAGGTCATAAGAAATGTACGATATCGTAATTATAAGGAGTGTCTCAAATAGTTTTAAGAAAAGATTGTCAGATATATGATCCATTCTTAGTGCCGATATAATTAAATCAAAAATATCGATGAAGACTACATGAACAATGTATATACCCAGGGCTCTTCCTCCTACTTTAGTAATGAACAAATCCTTCCCCAATGTTTTATTATTTAATGCAAATAAAAAAAGAAATGCAGTTAAAAAGATAGTAGAAATAAAATACTCCCCATGACTTCCCGATAATATCTTTTCTAATAAGTATCCTTCTACCACTTGGATAGTAAAGAAGATAAAAATTAAAGATAAATTGGTTTTGGCTGTTATTGCTCCCGACTTTTTAAAGAATTTATCATCCGCAAAGAAGAATCCCAAAGTTGTATAAAAAAGACCAATGAATAAAGCATCCCGTGTACTTAGAGGAAGATCATAGAACACCGAATACGATTGTCCGATAAGACCTAACAAGTTGAATATTAAGCTAATGGGTAAAAGAAGCCATGCTTTTTTTAACTTAAAAAAACCGAATAGAATGATAACACTCCAAATTAATGCGGTTAAAAACCACAATTGGTATCCGCTAGTCCCAGTTCCGTAATATAAAAGGTCAAGAAAAGAAAAATGATTAATGTATTGCGCAAATTCCTTTGGTACATCGGCAGCATCTTTATAAAGAATTAGAACATCATACATCATATAAAAGAAGAGCCAGCACAAATACAGTTTCAAGATTTTTATAATATACCTTTTAAAATAATCAAAGGAATCCCTTTTATGGATCATCTTTTGACCGAACAAATAACCAGATGCAGTAAAGAAGAATGGCACCGCAAATCTTGAGAAGTTGTCGAGAATAAATAGACCAATTTGGCTATCCCTAGGGAATACATGAATGACTACAACAGAAAATATGGCAAAAAATTTAATAAAGTCAATCGCGTTATTTCTTTCCATTTGTTCACCCTTTTCATAACACTTTTACTATCATTGATTATTCCCTATATTATGTACACAAAAGAAAAATTTATTTTTCTCTTTCTGATTCCAATTATAAGATACTGTAAGACTTAATTAATGAACAGCTAATCGTTCAGGAGGGTGGACTGTTTGTAGTAGTAGCTTCACTATACAGATAGTAATCATTTGAATGCCTATGTTCTTGTTAATCTGGCCCTTACAGAAGAAACCCCTGTAATCAAGCCTTTTGACTTAGGGAAATGGGAGACTTTCTGATTGCAACTTGCAAATTGATATTTAATTATCATTACTTGGAGCACTGCACACATGCTGGAGCATAAGTCCTGCTGATATATTAAAAACATTTAATTTTTGCTGCTCTAAAAGAATGCTTAATAGTTTTGGTAAGACAATGATGAAGGGGGAGGAGGCGTTCTTATTTTCTACTTTCTCTATTAACTTGCTCCCATATTAAATTCACTAATTCTTTGCGTCTCATTCCTGAATTTTCAAGTAATTTAAACATTAATTCATCATATTTAAAGCACCAATGCGACGTAGCTGTGTCTGTGTATTAATCATGATTGATGACCTGATTTTATACAAAACAGCTTACATTGGACGATGTGAGTCCATCTAATTCCAATTTAATATAAACATGGTAAGTTACAGCAATTTTATGCATATAAAATTCGCATATATCAATAATAAAAAGGAACTTTTTAACTTTGGAAGGAGATGGTTTTATGAAAAAATTATTGTTGATGGGATTTATTTTATTATTTCCTCTAAACATGGTGGCCGGAACAACTAGCGCATACGCTAAGCCACAGGAACAACGTATTAGCCAATCTGAGGTAAACTTCGAAAATGAATTCAGGAGACTTTGGATTGATCATGTATTATGGACAAGTAATTATATAACAAGTGCAACCACCGCTGGAGCGGAGGATCAAACACAGGTACTGGCTAGACTTCTAAAGAATCAGGAGGATATTGGTAATGCTGTAAAGCCAGTATACGGAGAGAAAGCTGGGAACAAACTTACGGATCTGCTTAAGGAGCATATTGTAATTGCGGGAAAGATTGTAGATGCGGCTAAAAGCGGAAATGATGCCTTGGTGAAACAGCTAAACAAAGAATGGTATAGAAATGCTGATGAAATAGCAGCTTTCCTTAGCGGTGCCAACCCCTATTTAAAAAATGAAGATCTAAAAAATTTGCTGTATTTGCATCTGAAATTTGTGACAAATGATTTAACTGCAAGCTTAGCAAAAGATTGGAACGCAAGAATCGTTGCAATTGACGAAGGGGTCACACATATAATCCTAATGGCAGATACTATCACTGCTGGAGTTATAAAGCAGTTTCCGGATAAGTTTAAATAATAATCTTAAGAATCCTCCAATAATCTGTTGGAGGATTCTTTCATGTTGAGAGATGAATTGATTATGTTTATATAACTGGTTCAATCAAATGCGCGCTGTTGCGTAACTGCATTATTACACTGAACTACACGGTTACTTTAAGTACATTCCTTCACAACCTCTTTTATAAAAGAGGTTTCTTTAGCATCATGCCAGTGCATTATACTGAAGAAAGGTAAATTTCACTTTTCGAATTATTAAGGGTATGGGGATATTTCTCATTAGTTAATAATCAGTGAGTAGAAGCTAAAACAAATAATAAAGTAGAGTGATTAACGACACAAAAGTGTTGTTTTTCATTCGATTAACAAAAATACAAATTTAATCCAAAGACAGCAGGTTTGTGTTTGTGTCAAAAAATTAATAAACACAAATCTCTGTCTTTTTAATTTTTTGACATTATGACTCCACTAGTGTGTAACCAAAACCACCACGTTCAGTAAATCGGAAAAAGCCCACAACATTTAGGTTAGGGCTCTTTTTACTCCTATTTACTTACTTTGACAGCTAGTTGGAGATTTTTGTGACTACTAATGATGGATACCTATATGTTACATTGGCAGATGCAGTTATAACTCTAATGCTTAGCCTATCGTTTGCGGATAATCGAATTTGGATTGTTCTTCCTATCGTGTTTCTAGTTTCAACTTGTGATGGTTGACCGCCTGGACCGCCTGAAATACGATTAAAGGATTCAAAAGTACTTTCAAGAACCGGGGTTGTGTCATTGATGAATAACCTGAACTGCACCTCGGTATTAAACGTCAAGTTAGAAGCATTAATCAATCTAGCTGTTAAATCCATGCTAATCTCATAAACCCCAGCAGTCAGAACCTCAATATCAGTATAAGGACCAGGACCAGGAGGAAAAGGAGCAGTTCCTAATAACGGCCCAGTAGTTGTAAAAACAACCTTCTGCCCCAGAGCAGGAGGACTTACCGTAGATACTGTGACAAAATTTCCAGACGGATCGTACAATGATCCATAAGCCAAAGCACCCCCTGGTCCTGGGGGTCCAGTTTCTCCCTGAGGTCCTGGAGGTCCTGGAAGTCCTTGAAATCCTTGAGGTCCTGCAGGTCCTTGAGGTCCTCGAAGACCTTGTTCACAATCCTTACATTTTTTATGATCGTTTTTATTGACGCAATCATCTGTTTTATTAAAGAAATCATCTTTTTTACACTTATAGGTCGTGTCAACAAATCTACGACCTTGAATTGGCTTATCTATTTTACTCACCCTTTTTCTCATTGTTCACATTCCGAAAAGTCGAACAATGAAGCTTTTTTTCTGTTTTTTCCGTTTCTCTTTCTGCTTTAATAGTTTCTATTTCCTCTTTAGCAGAGGATACAAGGGTCCTATACGTTTTACAGTAAGTCACGGAGATCTATAAGAAACACTTCCACTCACTGACAAAATTCCCAGACGGATTGTACAATGATCCATAAGCCAAAGCACCCCCTGGTCCTTGAGGTCCTGTTTTCCACAGTGTGATTCTTTGCAACAATTATTATCGTGATCGGCCAAATTAATCACTCCTTTCTACAACTATATATGCCGATATAAAAAAAAGGCTTGGATTTTTAGGTTTATTTTTTTAAAATCAGGATCTATTTAAAGTTATATTGAATGGGTTATATTGAATGCGTACAATTAGAATGATAGCTGAATATCGTTTGGGCAAGTCGTTTTAAAGAAGAAGCTGGAATATCGATTTATCAACAACGTTATGTACACCTTACAAAGAAAAAACTTAATTACAACTGAAGAGAATGTGCTTGTTGAACTACCATGAAAATTAACTTCTGCAGTTATGGGAAAAAGGCAATACTGAATAAGACGCAGCTCATTTGTAAAAGGGGAGAGCGTCTTATTTATGGAATCGGATTGGTTATAAAACTGAATTAAGAAGACTCCGGTTCTGCCAATGTAACCGTGTAGCTTAAACTTTCAAGTCTTCCAAGCGAATTCCGAACAATGGATTGTTGCAACTGAGAAATATGATTTTCGTAAAAGAAAGTATTGTCGAATCCCGTTTCGCGTGGAAAATCATGGATTTCTAAATCTGAATCACCCTGAGGTTGAAAAGTTTAGATTCAATGAATAGGATATTTGTAAAGATTTTGTAAAGATTTGTGAATTATTTCGGGAATAAGGAAATGAATCAAATAATAAACGATTATCTAATTATTTAAGAAATAACTAATAGTCTTTTGCCCCATACTAAGTAAAAAGCAGGCAGAGGTGTGTGATGATTAACTTTCATTCAAGAAAAAAGAAATCTAAAATAGAAGAAAACACAGAAAAAGAAAATTTGATTTTTTCGTGTGATTTACAGGAAAACAGCACCTATCTGAAAACCATTTTTTCTTATCCTGATAACTCCGACCTTGGAGTCCGACCTATACATGTGCCTTCACAAAATAAAGACGCCCACTTTTTTTTTATGAGGGGGATGGTGGATGCCACCCTCATTGACCACGCCATTTCTTCTTTGCAAGAAAAGGAGATACAAATAGAAGTGGGCGAAGATTTAACCGAGGAGATAAGCAAAACGATTCTTACAGGAAATCAAGTCTCCACCCTTATAGAAAGGAAAGAAGCCATCTCCGCTTTATTGGACGGACAAACCATCATCCTGATGGAAGGGTCATCAAGCGTCCTATCGCTTCAAACAGCCAAATATAATGGTCGAAGCGTGGATAAGCCGCAATCGGAAAACGTGATTAAAGGGTCCAATGAGGCGTTTGTGGAGTCAGGAACCGTCAACATTTCCCTCATTAGAAAAAGGCTCCGTGACGAATCATTAGTAACGGAAACGCTCTATATTGGACATGATAAGAAAACGAAAATCAGTCTGATGTATCTAAAAAATGTGTTGGACCCTGACTTGTTGCATCAAATCAAACATCGCGTGACCCAAATTGACGTGGACTATATCGAGGATGTATCGGTACTGGAACAACATATGGAAGAGAGGGCGTACTCCCTTGTTCCGACCATTCTCTATACGGAACGACCTGACAGGGCGACTTCTTTCATACGGGAAGGGAATGTGATTCTCATCATGGAGAATTCACCTGCCGCGCTTGTGGCGCCTGCTACTTTTTGGTCGTTTTTTCACACGTCGGAAGACTATTACCTGAGATGGACATATGGAAATTTTATACGGATGATTCGATTGTTATCGGTTTTCATCGCCCTTTTCACACCCAGTTTATATGTGGCTGTCGTGAATTTCCACAGTGCCATGATTCCGACCGACCTTCTTCTTGCCATTGCCGCAACAAGGGAAACCGTCCCATATCCTGTCATTATTGAAATCATCATGATGGAATTGGCTTTTGAAATCTTACGGGAAGCAGGAATCAGGATTCCGACGCCGATGGGTTCGACCATTGGGATCGTCGGGGCACTCATTTTGGGTCAGGCGGCTGTCGACGCCAATATCATCTCTCCGATTTTGGTCATCGTGGTTTCGATAACGGGTCTTGCTTCCTTCGCCATTCCGAATGTATCGTTCAGCTTTGCGGTACGGATTATGCGTTTTGCCCTGCTCATTTTCGCTTCCTTTATGGGACTTTTCGGCGTCATGATGGCGACCATCATGTGTGTTGCCTATTTATCCACCCTCACTTCTTTTGGTGTGCCGTACCTGGCACCCACCATTCCATTCTTCCCCTCGTCTAAAGATACGCTAGGAAGAAAGGTGTCCTGGAAGGAACGAATCAAACCGATGTATCTGCATCCAAAGAAAGCGACGGAAAATTCAAAAACGAAAGGAAAGAGAGGGCTATGATCCAAAAGAAAGAGTATAAACTCGGAAAAAGAGAAATCATCTCGTTGCTTTTGCCCGTCATTGGAATAAAGTTTGCCGATATGACGCCCACTTTGCTGTTCGACGAAACGGAAACGGCCAGTTGGATGGCGATACTCGTTTCTGCTCTTTGTTTTCTTCTTTCCTTTCTAGTTTTTTTAAGTGTGATGAAGAAATACCCTGATAAAGGATTAATCGACGTGTTTGCCATGATTTTCGGAAAACCCTTAGGTTTCCTAGTAGGATTGATTTTCTTTCTCCTTTTCCTGATCGGAACAGCAGTGGATACTCGAAGCTATGTGAATATCTTTTCCACTCTTTATTTTCCTAAAACGCCCCTTCTCGTCCTTTATTTCCTGCTCTTTATGGTGTGTGTTTTTCTTGCAAAAAGAGGACTGGAAGGAATCACGCGAACCAGTTTCGTTTTTCTTATTATGATTAAAGGGGGCTTATTGCTCCTCATTATCCTACTTTGGGATCGGCTTGAATTTTCGTACCTTTTCCCGATTTTCGGACGAACATGGGAAAACATTTTCATTACAGGGTTCAAATTTATGCCGCTTTTCGTGGAAATTATGGCACTTGCCGTCTTCATGACATTTTTTAGAGATTTTTCCACCTATAAAAAATCGAGCCTCATCAGTTTTGGCATCGTCTGTTTCGAACTCGTCACGTTTTTCTTGTTTTATATCATGCTGTATGATGTGCCGTTGGTTACGGAAATTACCTATTTATTTCATGAAACAACCAGAAATGTTTCGGCAGGACGGTTTTTAGCGAACCCTGAAACCATCTTTTTACCGATTTGGCTCCTTTCGACGTTTATCCGATTTTCCTTTTACCTGTATATCACCACCGCCCTATTTTCCTATTTATTTAACATCAAAAAAGTCGAACCCCTTTTGATTCCCTTTGCCGCGCTTCTCATTGGTCTAGGCATGCTTCCTGAGAATCCCGTCGAATCGGAATACAGCATAAGGGAAAACGTTATTTTCCGTTTCGGTTCCTTCTATTTCTTTTTCTTGCCCTTCGTTATGTGGATATTTGCAAAAAGGAAGGAGGGGAAATCATGAAAAAGTGGATGCTTGTTTTGTCCCTTTTCTTATTAACGGGGTGCTGGGATAAAATAGAACTGGAAGAACAAGCGTTTGTTGTGGTGGTGGGTTTGGACAAAGGAAAAAATGGTATGCTCGATGTAACCTATCAAATTGCCAATCCACAAGTCGGTTCAACGGATCGTTCCAAAGCAGAGAAAGAAAAAGCATTTGAAATCGTGTCGCTGTCTGCCCCGAACCTTGCGGTTGCTACACAACTCGCGAATGTAAGCATAACAAGGAACGTATCCCTCTCGCATGTGAAAGCGCTAATCGTCGGTGAGGAACTAGCCAAAGATAAAATGTTTCTTCATATATCGGAAACCATCACAAAAGAAAGGGGGCTGAGGGAAAGCGTGTTGTTTTTGGTATCGAAGGAGAACGCTTCTTCTTTTATCAGAAACAACAAAACCCCCTTTGAGACAAGGCCTCACAAATTTTACGATTTGATGGGTCAAAGGTGGAAAGAGACGGGATTTGTTCCTTTATCGACGTATCAAATGTATTTAAAAAATACGCAGCACGATGCGGGTGCCTTTTTAGCCATTTATGGTACAGCCAAAAATAGACCTCAACAGGTAAAGAAAGAAGAGGATGATAATGTGGCAGGTGAGGTGAAAATCCGATCAGGAAGTCACACACAATCCATCGGTTCGGTTGTGTTCAGAAATGGAAAAGCGATCGGAAAGTTGACGGGTGAAGAAACGAGGTTAACCCTCCTATTGCAACAAGATTCAGATGTAGATGAATTAACGACCGCATTTTTAGATCCCGTCAAAACAAAAAATACGATTGGGACACGAGTTTATATCGAAAAAAAGGCCAAAATAAACGTCAATACAAAAAAATCAAGGCCCGTCATTACAGCGACCGTTCCCGTGAAAGTGGATCTCGTTTCTGTTCCGAGTTTGGTTAATTACTCAACGAATACAGAGAATGGAACCATGCTGAAAAACCATATTGAAAAGGAATTGGAAAGGAAAACGGATAAGGTGGTGGAAAAATCACAAGAAAAATTGAAAGTGGATATTTTTGAATTTTATTATCTGGCGAGGCGAAAATTTCTCACCATGAAACAATATGAAGCCTACAATTGGATGGAAAACTATCCAAAAGCCACGGTCAACATTCATTACGAGGTGGAGTTATACCAATTCGGAGAACAAGTGTTACCCACCAATCGACAACGCGTAAGGGATTGATATTATGGTTTTTCTTGCAAATCTTTTACTGATTTTTATCATCTTCCACACATTTAAGCATGGGGTAACCGTAGGCAGAGAGATTGGAAAAAAAGCGAAATATGCGGTTTGGTTTTTAGCCCTTTCCCTTGTTTTCCTGCAAGGATATCATTTTTTTCGTTAAAAAAATGACGATTGTCACCCCATACGCAAGATGTCTTCTGACAGGCAAAGATTATAAAAAGACTGAGTCAGTCTTTTTTTCTAAACGTATATTAGTTTGCCTGTTGTATTGAACACTTACATCAAATCGCATGTAGAACCGTTGAAGCTTTCCTTTTATAAATCTTATAATTTCAAGATTTAACCAATTAAAAAACTATTTATCGCTTTTTTCTTTTGTTTAAAATCGATATGGGTATACATACTAGTAGTAGCAAGACTTTCATGACCTAATAATTCCTGTAAGGTTCTTAAATCCACTTTATCTTTGTTTTCTTGCAAGAGTAAGGTAGCAAAAGTATGCCTTAAATGATGCAGAGAAAATCGGTGAGCGGGTAAGCCAGCCCGTTCTAGAATCTCCTTAAATATTTTGTGCAATCCACGAGGATTTAAAGGCTTATTTTTTTGATTATAAAAGATCGGTTCACTGTAATGTTTTTGCTGCTCTAAAAGAGTTTCTTTATAGTCATGAAATATCGGTAAGACAATGGGATGAAGGGGGAGGAGGCGTTCTTTTTTCCCTTTCCCTCGAACTAAAATGGTTTTATTTTCCAAATTAACTTGCTCCCATGTTAAATCCACTAATTCTTGACGTCTCATTCCTGTTGTTGCGAGTAGTTTAAACATTAATTCATTTCTAATGCTTTGGGGGCGCGGATCTTGTTCTAAATAGGCAAATAATTTGTGAAGCTCCTGTAAAGTCATATATTTAGGTAAATTCTTAGCGGCTTTAGGTGCTTGAATACCTGCTGTGAAGTCAGACTTCATGTAATTTTCTTTTAAACAATATTTACTAAATGATTTTAAGCACGAAATGCGACGTTGTAGCGTTCTTGGCTTAATACCATAATTAATGACCTGATCTTGCACAAATCGCCGCACAATGGACGATATGAGATCATCTAGGTCCAATGATCGGTTGTTAACAGTTAAAAAATCACCGTAGAGCTTTAAATCGAATGCGTAACTAGTTAATGTGTTCAAGGAGTAATTTTTCTCAACTTCTAAGTACATGAGATAATCATCCGAAGCTTGAACGTAATTCATAATTATCAGACCTCCTGGGAATTATTCAGTCCAACCCAAGGAATTATGTTCGAAACCATCTATTATGAGAACTAGCCGACTTATAGGGAGAACCCTGAGAGTTATCGGAAGTAGCATTGAATATTATAGTCAACTTGAACCAAGTTAGGGGACAATAATAATGAATCTTATGGGAACTTGAAGCTGTGACCACTTGGTATTATTATGTTTGTTTCTAGTTTACATAATATATATTATAGGAAGTTGTATTTTTAATGTTTATTTTGTCTCATATCTTAAGAATACTTAACTTAGTGAGACGGGAAACGCATTTTTTATATTTAATTTCATTCCCATTATTTATCTATAATTTTTTTATTAATTAGACATTGTTAACTTATACTTTAAAACTTAAATAAATATTGTTCCAATTAAAATGATTGATCCTCAATTAAAAATTCGGTCTAAATTCGCAATAAGATTTCTTGGATTTGAGCTAATTTCACATCAGTTACGGTCATTAAAATTTTCTTGATTTATATATTGATTTTTAATTTATCTGCTAATTGTTAACATATTTCGTTTTCAATCATTTTTATGCTATAGATCGGATTATTCAATTAGTATTTATCATCCTTAGTCATTTCACTCTAAGGATCTCTAATTGCTTGGTTGTGGTAATCAAATCTATTTTATTATTTCCCTTCATGTATAAAACGGAAGCGCCCTCAGTTTTCCCCTTTTTCCATCCATTCGCTTTAAGGGCCATTGCATATCCATAGGGAATGCCGTCTTCTTCAGAAGCCCTTGACCAATCATATCTATTCCCTTGTTCATTTAACTGAACCAATTCAGCATTTTTAGGTATAGGGAATTCATTTAAATCTTCTGTAGCTGTGTATAAAGAAATAGAAATTGAGTAATAAATGGTTGCCCCTCCTATTAAAAAAGCAGCTAGGGTAAGTGCACAACTAATCTTTTTCTTCATATTGCTTCCCCTTTCCTTTACTTTCCTAAAGACCTATTCAAAGAATCGTTATCTAATAACCTGTAGTAATCTAAATATCCCTGTTTTATTTACATTATTTATCATTTTTATTATTCTTATATATAAATTAAATGGCCAAATGAGAAAAATCACGGGTTAACACTTATGAAAAGTTATATAAATATAATTTACCTCAATGGCAATTCAAAAGGTTTTTTATCATGCAAGTTCCGCTTTCTACCTGAAATTGATGATAGCTCCTCCATTTAGCCACATAATTACAATATAAGCTTTCATAATTAACCTCATAGCAGCCTTTAGCATGAATAACCTTTAAAAATTGTTTTAAACTTAATGATGCTCAAACCGCCATCGAGTTTTGATGTAAAATAACAAGCATTGACCGCTTTCATATGTGGAAACAAGAAGTGAATCAATAGGAAGCTGCCAAGGATTATAAGGCAAACCTTCAAATTAAATTTGTATAGAGCCACACCTACTTTCAGCAATCAGTTCTTGTTTATCATGAGTGAAATAAAATCGTAAAAGTCGATTTTTACATTTTATATAAAAAGATTTAAAAGTTTCAGGAATCAAAAATGCCAGATAAAATAGAATGGTTTTAAAATCTCAAGCTTTGTTTGAATTAAGCAGAATAATAATGTTATGTAAACACTCACGAAAGGTTAATTACCTTTTTGGTTTTTTTGCATTTGAAAGTTTTTATTAAGAAGTTGCTGAAAGTTAATTAGCAAGTAATTGATGGGCTTATGTAGCTTTTTTCTATTGAATTGGCTTTTCGCGTTAGAGTTATAAATCATTCTTCTGTTATAAATAACGGTCATGCATTTTTGATAAAGTCTATTCTTGACCACCTATGGAACTTTATTTCTAATAGATAAAAAAAGGAACACGAAATCACTATTGATCGCATGTTCCAGTTAGGTTATTTATGTTCGAATGGATTCGATACGGCTTTGGATGAATTCGAACGAGTTTTTTGCTTCTTGGACGATTTGTTTGATCAGTTCATTGACGGTCACTATTTCTTTTATGAGTCCTACGGATTGACCGCAAGACCAGATGCCTCCGTCTAAATTTCCTTCAAAGTATACTTTCTTGCTTCTTTGTCCCGTAATTAGCGGAATCAATTCCTCTATAGTGGCACCTTCATTTTCAAGTTTGTCCACTTCTTTACTGACGGCATTTAATGCTACACGCGAAGGACTGCCTATATTCCGTTGGATGACGACCGTATCCGTTTCATTGGCCGATACCATCCACTGCTTCACGTTTTCATGAATCGGTGCTTCTTGCGTTGCCATAAAGCGAGTCCCCATGACAATACCTTCAGCACCGAGTGATAAGGCGCTGATAAGGCCCCTCCCATCCGAAAATCCCCCTCCAGCTATTACTGGTATATTTACAGAGTCAACGGCTCTAGGGAGCATGACAAGCGTTCCTACATCCCCCATGCCTGGATGTCCGCCTGTTTCATTCCCGACAATAATAATCGCATCGACTCCTAATTTCTCTGCAGAAACAGCGTTTTTGACGTTCGCTACCTTATGTAACACGGTAAAGCCGTGCTCTTTAAGTCTGGGCATTAAACTTTCTGGGCTTCGGCCACTCGTTTCAACAATTTTCACATCTTCCTCAATTAAAATATCGATGAACTCATCATTCGGGGTTGCCGTTTGACTTGGAAACAGGTTCAGGTTGACAGCAAAGGGTTTCTTGGTCAAAGTTTTCACTTTCCGTATTTCATCACGGAGACCCTCTGGTGTCACCTGTGTTTTCGAAGTGATGATACCAAGTCCCCCGGCTTCTGAAACAGCGGCTGCAAGCGGGGCCCGGCCAACTTGAAACATCCCGCCGCAAATGATCGGATATTCAATCCCCAATAATTCAGTCATTCTCGTTTTCATTTGCCATACCCCTTTCATTTTTCAAGGATTTCTATAAGTCTGTTTTTCTTACATAATGTACACACGCATGTCTATATACCATACTTATGGAGCCGCTTGTAAAATGTACTTCTTGGAATATCCATCAGCTTTGCTGCAGCAGTGACATTTCCTCTTGATTTTTGTAATGTCTCTATCATTAGATCCCGTTGAATTTTTTCACGGATCGTCAGTTCATTTCCCTTGATGCCATTTTTACCCGGTTCTTCCCATGCAGGGAAATCATCATGCCGTGTAACGGTCGGTGAATGCATGGTATTCAACACTTTAACATAATCAAGAGGTCCTTCTGCTAGTAAGATGGTCAATCGCTGAAGTACATTCTGCAGTTCTCTAATATTGCCTGGCCAATTGTACTCCTTTAAACGGTTCAATAATTCTTCAGTTAATGGAATATTCCAATGATTCTTCGAACACAAGTAGTTGACTAGATAAGGAATATCTTCAATCCTTTCCCTTAATGGAGGTACATGAATGGGGTAAACGTTCAGCCGATAGTATAAATCCTTACGAAAGGACCCTTCATTGACAAGCTCTTCAAGATTACGGTGTGTTGCAGTGATAATGCGAATATCCAATGATATGCTTTTTGTGCCGCCGACCGGAACGATTTTTCTTTCCTGAAGAACACGCAGTAAGGCAACCTGCATCGCTGAAGGGATTTCACCGATTTCATCGAGAAAAATGGTCCCTCCATTTGCCTGCTCGAACTTCCCTTTGTGACCTTGCCGTTTAGCCCCTGTAAAAGCGCCATCAACATATCCGAATAGTTCACTTTCCATTAAATCCTTAGGTATGGCTCCGCAATTTATCGTGACGAACGGTCCTTTTTTGCGGATGCCATTATCATGAATAGCCTTGGCAATAAGCTCTTTCCCGACACCCGTTTCACCGGATATATACACATTCGCTTCTGTCGGTGCAACAAGCTTCACTTTACGTAATGTGTTATGAAAGGATTCACTAATCCCTCTTTCCCCTTCGAAGACAAATCTTTCTGAAGGCATTGAAGCAGGAAAAAGCCTATTGGCTTCACGACCATGATTCTCCGATAGGAATAAACACTTACCGGAAATCCTATTATCCTCTTTGGATAGAAGCGGATTTTCCTTTACGATTCGATATCCATGATTTAACAGATCGGTCAACGCCATACCGATGGATTGAGGAATTTTTTTGCGAACCTGTTTACTGGCGGAGATTATCATTTGTTTATGATTACATACGATAAAAGGCAAATCTGGATAGGTTTCTGCAAGTTCTATCGAGTGCTGGGTCAGTGCCAGCTCCTTTTTATAGGAACGCATTCCCATTTCCTGTTCGATCGTATACGCCAAATTGGCTACCATCCCCAGCATGGAGGGATGAAAATATTCTACTGGACATGATATATCCAAAACTCCCAATATCTTACCGTCTTCATTTAATATGGGCATGGCAGAGCAACTCCATTTGTGCGAGGCAATCGAATAGTGTTCGGTACCTTGGATCATTACGGCTTCACCCGTTTTCAAAGCTGTTCCAATTGCGTTCGTTCCGACCTCACCCTCCGTCCAGCAGACACCCTCCACAAAATTTATTTTTCCTGCCTCATCGAGGATTTTCTCGTTTCCGGAAAGTGAAAGGACATATCCATCCGGATCGACCAATAAAGCCATCATTCCAGATTCTTTTATCGATTGATTCATCCTGGATAATTGGGGTGATGCCACTTCTAATAGGAAGGAGTTTTTTTCTCTTTGAATGTCCAATAATTCATCCGTCAAAATGTGTTTGCCTTTATTAAGGTATGGGTTGACTTGATCTTTTTTGCAGCGATACCAGGATTCCATTATTCGCTTGTTCAGACGATTTGAATCGAGAACCCCTTCACTGACAAAGCGTTCCCATGTACGTAGATAACAACTGGTGGATAGCATATAATCCTCCTCTAATCATTTGGTTTGAACCTTCATTTGACCAGTCAATCTAGAGGAAAAATACCATGGAGTAATAAAATAGGATGTTATTCGAGGTCTTTTTAATTATAGTAGATTATGTATTCGCTTACAATATATAGATTGAGTTTGCAAAAAAAGCATCATGTGATCATTCACATGATGCTTCTCCATATAAACAATAAAGTTTATGAAAAAATAACTCCTCCATCAATCATGATGGATTGCCCTGTCATATAATCCGAATCCGGTGAAGCAAGGTAAGAGACGAATTTCGCCACATCTTCTGGGGTTTCGGAGCGTCCCAAGGTTATGGAATCTGTGAACTTTTTAAATGTTTCCCCTTTAGCAAGATTCATATAAGGACCCATTTTTTCATCGATTAAATTCCACATTTGCGTCCCGACAATTCCTGGACAGTATGCATTCACCGTAATGCCGAACTGGGCCAATTCCTGTGCTGCCGCTTGTGTCATTCCCCTAACGGCAAATTTTGTGGCCGAGTATGTACCTAGTAAACTAAACCCTTTATAACTGGCTATGCTGGCAGCACTTATGATTTTCCCGCCTTCTTGCTTTTTCATTTGTTCAGCCGCGGCTTGCAGGCAAAAGAGGACACCATTTACATTTATATTGAAAATCTGTTCAAGGTCTTCTTGAGTTACTTCCAATAGAGGCTTTATTTGAGCAATTCCTGCATTTGAAACCATAACATCCAGTTGTCCAAAACGTTCCACAACTTGATTCACCATTTCGAATACTTCCCGTCTATTGCTTACATCCGCTTTAACGGCAAAGCTTTCACGTCCAAGTTCCCTTATCTCATTCACGACCGATTCAGCCGTATCCAGATTGACGTCGTTAATGACCACATTCAATCCATCTTGAGCTAATCTTAATGCAATGGCACGTCCGATACCACGACCTGCACCAGTGATGACTGCTGTCCGTTGACCGCTAACCATACAAAATCCCCCTTCAGTAAAAAAGCTTATTTATTTTAGGAATGAACAGCTTGACCTACAACATTTAAAAGAGCTTCATGTATGGATTCCGACAAGGTTGGATGCGCCGCCACTAAATCTTCCATCATATCTGCCGTAATTTCTGCATGCAGCATGATCGTTCCTTGTCCAATCAATTCTGTTGCATGCTGACCGGCAATGGAAAAACCTAGAATTTCATTATATTGTGGGTTCACTAGGACTTTGACCTTTCCTACCGGTTTATTGGAAAGGGCAGCTTTCCCATTTGCCGAAAAAGCGAATTCACCAACTTTAATTTCACCATATTTTTGACGCGCTTCTTTTTCGGTCAAGCCTACACTGGCAATCTCCGGGGAGGTATAAATGCAGCGAGGGATTGCCCGGTAATTCACTTGTGCAAATTGACCGCAGGCATTCAGGGCCGCCACACGCCCTTCATGAAAAGCTACATGGGCAAGTTGGATGCCTCCTATCACATCACCGCAGGCATAAATCGATCGATTGCTTGTTTGCATTCGATCATCCACCGAGATGCCAAGTCGGGAAAAATCAATATCGTTTTCCTCTAAGCCTATTCCGTTCACTCTTGGTTTTCTCCCTATAGATACGAGTACGTAATCAGCATGCATTTCTTCCAATTTGCCATCGCCATTCTCTAAATATACCGTTTTACTGGTTGCATTGATGTTTTTGACAGCTGTAGAGGTATGGACCGTAACGCCTTGGTTTTTCAATTCTTCATGCAGAATGCTTGTGATATCCTCATCTTCCCCTGGAAGCAGCTTTTCCCCCATTTCGATAACGGTAACCTTGGTGCCCATCCTGCTATAAATGCTGGCAAATTCACATCCGATGACGCCGCCTCCGATAATTAGCAGGGAATCGGGAATGGCAGGAAGTGACATGGCATGACCACTGTGGATGATCCATTCACCATCAAACGGCGCAAAAGGTAGTGGAATCGGTTCAGACCCCGTTGAAATGATGATCTTACTTGCATCAATCACTTCATTTTCATTTCCGTTCTCGATCCGCAGTCGATTGCTTGAAAGGATAGAAGCCCTGCCCTGTATGACTTTTATTTTATTCTTACCCATTAAATATCGAATGCCGTTCACAAGTTTAGAAATGACCTCTCTTTTTCGTTCCTGTACGGTATCCCAATCGACTTCAATCGAATTGAGGGAAAGGTGAATTCCCATTTGCCCGGCATTTTTCACCAAGTCATACGTATCGGCACTTTTCAATAATGACTTCGTTGGCATGCAGCCTTCGTTTAAACAGGTTCCGCCCAATGGCCCATCGACTACCAATATGACCTCCTTATCCTGCTGGGAAGCAGTGATTGCCGCTACATACCCTGCAGGACCTCCGCCTATAATAACTATACGATTCAAGGTTTTCCCTCCTTTTCTATAAAATCACGGTGATCGGCTCCTCTAAATGCCGTTTTAGTGTTTGTAAAAAGGCAGCAGCGGGTGCCCCGTCCAGTACACGGTGATCAAAAGTTAAACTGAGTGGCAAGATTGTTCTCCTCTCCAATTCTTCACCAATATAAAGCGGGGTATCATAAGCAGAGCCAATTCCGAGTATCCCCGTTTCCGGAGTATTGAGAATGGGTGTAAAATGCTCAACGCCAAATGCCCCGAGGTTACTGATTGTAAAAGTGGACCCTTGCATGTCTTCAATTGGCAATTGACCGTCACGTGCACACCGGGCCAACTCCTTACCCTTATTCGATAACTGTCTTAGGGTACAATTTTCGGCATTTCTTATGACGGGAACAACTAGTCCATTCTCCAAGGCCACCGCTAATCCAAGATGGATAGACTCATACAATATGATGTTATCGTCAATATAAGCACTATTCATTTTAGGGTGCTCTTTAAGTGAAAGCACGACAGCCTTGGCAACAAAGTCCGTTATAGTCAATTTAGTTGATTCATATTTTTGCAGCGTTTCTGTAGCCTGTTTTTGCAAAATGACTAGATCAGTGACATCAACTTTCAGCGTTAGCGTTAATTGGGCACTGCTTTGCAAGCTCTCTTTCATACGTTTGGCAATGATGTTCCTCATTCCCTTAACAGGAATCTGCTGCTGACTCTCTATAGCAGGTTTTGGCGGAACTATTCTTTCTTCTGTATTTACCGGGATGGAATCCCTTTTCTCCATTACTTTCTGGACATCTTCTTTAGTGATTCTTCCTCCTGGCCCTGTGCCATGAATTCTCTCAATGTCAAGATTCGCTGCCTGTACCATTTTTCGTGCAACCGGAGTGATCATCAAACGATCTCCCATTGGCAAAGTGGGGGACTCTTTTGTTTTCGGCTTTTCTTGTTCATCAATTTTCAACTGGGTCTCTACAGCAACAGGTTCATCGATCTTTATTTTTTCATTCGGATCTCCGATATGACAGATAACGGTTCCTGGAGGTACTCCTTGCCCTTCTTGAACAGCTATATTCAGAATCGTACCTTCCGCTGGAGATTCAATATCCATTTCTATTTTCTCTGAATTGATGCTGGCTATTGCTTCACCTTTTTCGACTGGATCCCCAACAGCCTTACTCCATAACGAAACAGTGCCTTCTTTCATTGCCATGCCCAATTTCGGCATTACCACTTCGACAGCCATATCTAATTTCTCCCTTCATAATGGTTTGTTTTATCCATCATTGGTTTTGTTGCTCCAACCTTTGCAGTTCTATGCGAAAAAGCTGGAGCATGCATCTGGATTTATTTACACTCCTAGAATGGAAGGTTCCCCTAATAATTCTGAAACGGCTTGTATCACTTTTTCTGATGTAGGAAGGTAAATATCTTCAAGCGGTGGAGAAAAAGGGACAGGTGTATGTGGTGCCGTAATCCTCTTGATTGGCGCATCGAGCGTATCAAACCCCTTATCCGCCACCAGTGCGGCAATATCCGTTGCGACACTGCATCTTGGGTTCGCTTCATCGATCACGATCAAACGATTTGTTTTTGCCACAGAGGAGAGAATCGATTCTTCATCCAGTGGTGACAAGCTCCGCGGGTCGACAATCTCAACTTCAATTCCTTTAGCTGTGAGTTTTTCAGCAGCCTCCATCGCGGTGTGAACTTGTTTACCGATAGCAACGATCGTCAAATCCGAGCCTTTCCTTTTCATTTCGGCTTTGCCGATTGGGATTGTATAGTAGCCTTCCGGAACCTCTCCAACCATGTTGTATAGTGTTTTATCTTCAAAAAAGATGACAGGGTCATTATCTTCAATGGCTGAAAGTAAAAGCCCTTTTGCGTCATAGGGGGATGAGGGAACGACGACCTTCAATCCTGGAATGCTGGTGAACAAGGCATAAAGGCTTTGTGAATGCTGAGCTGCAGCCCTGAACCCTGCGCCATGCATCGTACGGATCGTCACGGGAACCTGTGCTTTACCGCCAAACATATAGCGGAATTTCGCACCTTGATTCAATACTTCATCCAAACAGCTGCCAATGAAATCGTTGAACATTAACTCGGCTATCGGTCGCAAGCCTGTCGAAGCGGCTGCCATTGCCGCTCCCATATATCCTGCTTCAGCAATGGGTGTGTCAAGAATTCTATCCCGGCCAAATTCTTGAACCAATCCTTTCGTGACACCTAAGACGCCACCCCATGCTTCGTCATCCTGCAAATGATCGACCTCTGCACCGCCGGCTACATCTTCTCCCATAAGGATGACATTCTCGTCTTTTCTCATTGCCATGGCCATTGCTTCATTTATTGCCTGCGACATACTGATTTTTCTACTCATCTCAATTCCTCCTTTTATGGTTTAATAAGATACATAAACATCGTTTAATAAATCGGACGCTTCTGGATATGGGCTCTCTTCACTGAACTTAACTGCTTGTTTAATAGATTCCTCAACGGCATTCTCAAGAGAAATCAGTTCTTTTTCCGCCAGCAGATTCTGATTCAGTAAGTAATTCCTAAATAGGGCAATCGCATCTTTCTCTTGTTTATGTTCCTTTTTTTCTTGTTCCTTTTTATATTTCTGTGCATCTCCCTCGAAGTGGCCATAATTACGATAAGTAACGCATTCGATCAATGATGGGCCTTCTCCCCTGCGAGCCCTCTGAACGGCTTCTTCAGCAGCCTTATACACGGCCAGTACATCTTTCCCATCCACCCGGACACCCGGGATATTGTAGCTTATCGCCCGATCGGCTATCGTTTTACAGCTAGAAGCATAGTTGAAAGGCGTGGCTTCTCCATATCCATTATTTTCAGCGATGAATATTACGGGCAGCTTCCAGATTGCCGCCAGATTTATCCCTTCATGGAATGTCCCATGATTATTGGCACCATCACCAAAAAAACATACACTAACATGATCGGTCTTTTTATACTTGGCCGTTAATGCTGCACCGCATGCGAGCGGAAAGCCTCCGCCGACTATCCCGTTTGCACCTAACATCCCCTTGTCCAAATCGGCAATATGCATCGAACCGCCTTTTCCTTTGCAAAGCCCGGTCACTTTTCCATAGATTTCAGCCATCATCCCGTTTAGGTCGCATTCTTTTGCAATACAATGGCCATGGCCCCTGTGAGTGCTTGTAATGCTGTCCTTTTCGGATAGGTGGGCACATACACCAACAGCAACCGCTTCTTCCCCTGCATATAAATGGACAAACCCAGGTAAAATCCCTTTTGCAAAAGATTCATGAACTTGGTCTTCGAATTTTCTGATTTCCAGCATTTTCTTGTACATCCAATAAGCCTTGTCCTGTGATAACTTTATTTCATTCGATTGAACCGTTTCCATTTTTCAGCCCCCAATCAGTAATAGCGAGTCAATCTTATATAGTGCAATTGCCGTGCCAAAATGGGAGGCGGTAAAATTAGGACTTTAACTATTTTCAGCAGAAACAAAACGAGACAAAATGAGATTGGTGTCTCGTTTTGTCTCGTTTTGTTTAAAATATACGATCCGAATTCACTTATAACTGAAGTTCAAAGATGGTTTGAATGTGGAAAGCAGCCTGCTTAAGCTTAAGGAATAAGCTCTTTATACACCTTTTATTTAGGTTTCAGTATTTACTAACATGAATTTTGTTAAATAGTTAGAGAGGAAGGATCTAGCTAGTAAACTATCAAGCTTAACGTAAATTTTTTAGCGCACCGCTCCATGCAATTGTTTGATCTAGCATTGCATGGACATTACCAAGGTGTAAATCAGCCGGTTTAAACGTTTTGAAGTTTTCAAAGTCTGTAAATAGCGATAATGTTGGATTTACACGAACGTCCGCAACTAGTAATTCCCCTAATATGCCACGCAAATGTTCGGCTGCACGGGCTCCGCCAGTTGAACCATAGCTTACGATGCCCGCAGCTTTGTTGTTCCATTCATCACGTGCGGAATCAAGTGCGTTTTTTAATGCCCCTGTAATGCTGTGATTATATTCTTGTACGATAAACACAAAACCATCCAAGCTAGAGAGTTTTTCTGACCAAGCTAATAATCCTGGTTCTTTACCAGTGCCTTCTCCAAAAAACGGCAATTTGAAATCTGCGATATCGACGATTTCATAAGTTGCATCTTCTCGTTTATCTGCTATTTCTTTAACCCAATTTCCCACTTGTGGACTTACGCGTCCTATTCGTGTGCTTCCTAAGATAATTCCAATCTTTAATTTTTCCAATGTTTTCTCCTCCTCGTAAAAACTGACTGGCCAATTAATTGTTTTAAGAATATAACCTTTATAAGATGATGGATTTACATATTTTCAATCTCTTCCACTAACGTGTAGTACCCACCTTCTGTATCTTCAATGAGATGCTTTATTTTGTTAAGATGTTCTTTGAATTCACTTTTTTCTAACCAATTTTTATGAAAATCAATACTCTCAAAGGTCGTTACCATAATTGCCTTATCATTATCTACAGAACGATGCCAACGGCTGCTGATCCAACCGGGAACACCTTGTGATCCCTTCTTGAAATTGAGCAGTTCTTCAGCTTGGATAGCAACCAATTCATCTAGTTTGCCTGTTTTAGCTGTAAATACATTAATCCATACTATTGTATTACTTGATTTCATATTCATAATCTCCTGTCTTCAATCTATTTTTTTAGTTCATTAAATATTGGCATTTCCTATACAATCACCACGGTATGTCAGTACTGACTGTCATTATACTTATTCAAAAACTAGGGAGTCAAAGCCCTAGTAAATGTTTGCACACTCTCCATGATAAATGCCTCCAGGGACACGGTTGGATAGTTCTCATCGGCATCCAGATTGTTCATAAAGGCACCAAAATTCATCATCATGAACGACAACGCCTGAAGCTCTGGGTCTGTGGGAATAAGCTTTCCTTTTTCATGCATCGTGTTAAAATAGTTTGTCAAAATATCCAGTAACTGTCGGGGATGCTTTTGTGTTTTTTCTCTAAAACCAGGTAAATTGCCTTCCTCCTTGATACTTATCATAATCATTTTCCGGTTACGATTCATGATTTCATGATATGTTCGACTGATCAGTAGTAAATCTGAATGCAAATCCCACACGATTTTCTCTTCATTAAAAAGTTTGGTCATCTCTTCAGCATAATGATATCGGTCAAATGCCGTTTCTAAAAGATTTTGCTTGCTTCCAAACCGACGGAATAGTGTTTTTTCACTAAAACCTGCGGAACCAGCAATTTCCTGAGTAGAAACACCATTGTACCCTTTCTCTGCAATTAGATCGATTGCCGCCAACAGCAGCTTATCATCGGTACTAAGCTTATTACTGGTACTCATGCTCTCACTTCCTCCGAATGGACTGTCAGTACTTACTGACTTTCCATTTTATTCTATTCACCTGTTTTTAAATTGTCAAGAAAAATATTTCCAACAGCACATTTTATTTTTAAGATTGAACGGGAAAAGGTGCACTATACGTATGAGAGTCATGGATGGCATATGGCATAACCTTCTAAAATCAAAGACCAGTATCCAGAAATGGAGAAGTTGCTCGTTGGAGAATCATCTCTAAGTTCAATCAAGAGAAATTTAAAAAGACGGAGCTCTTTGCTCCTCCTCAGTTTGTAGACAAAAGGGGTCTATTTAAAAATTAAAACAAAGTTGATTGGGAACGGAAGGTACGAGACTCCTGCGGGAAAAGCGAGTCCAGGGGAGACCCCACAGGCGCAATGGCGCCGAGGAGGCTCCCGGACCGCCCGCGGAAAGCGAGTGCCTTGAGTGGAAATCAACGTATAAATTACACAAAACACTAAAAAAACTGTAGATAAACTTGATCTGACCCAATAAAGTTAGACATATAATTTAAGCAGCTTCTAAGACCTGAGTTCGGTATTCTATCGGACTCAGGTCTTTTAATTTTACCTTCATTCGTTTGTGGTTATAGTAATGTATATAATCATCTAATTCCTTTTCAAAGTGCTCCATACTTTCAAACTCTTGGAGATAAAGCAATTCAGACTTTAACAAGCCAAAAAAGTTTTCAATGACTGCGTTATCTAAACAAATTCCCTTACGGGACATGCTTTGTATAATACGGGAATCTTTTAAGGTTTTTTGATACTTCTTCATTTGATAATGCCACCCTTGATCCGAATGGAGGATGACCGTATCTTCTGGTTTTAGGTGTTTAATCGCCTCATCTAACATATCTCCAACAAGTTTATAAACAGGGCGTTTCATCACTTTGTAGGCAATAATTTCACCATTACATAAATCAAGGATAGGGGATAGGTAACGTTTCTCCCCAAATAAATGAAATTCCGTTACGTCTGTTACCCATTTTTGATTCATTTTCTCGGCTTGAAAATCACGTTGTAAAATATGGGGGGCAATTCGACCAACACGCCCCTTATACGAACGATACTTTTTCATACGGACTAAACATTTTACGCCCATTTCATTCATGAGTCGGTTGATGGTCTTTGGATTGTGAGAAAACCCATATTTTTTTAACTCTTTTGTGATACGACGATAACCGTAACGTCCTTTATGTTCATGATAGATAGACTGAATAGTGGCTTTTACCTTCGAATACTTATCTTCTCGATTCAAGCGTTTTTCCCAATAATAGTACGTGCTACGTGGAATATCAGCGACTTTAATTAAGGCCACAACCTCATAAATGGACTTTAGTTCATAAATTACTTGCGCTTTGATTTGGGTTGTAATTTTTCCTGCATTTGAACTAAAGTATTTAACTTTTTTAAATACGCATTCTCCATTTCTAGTTGTTTAATTCGTTCTTCAAGCTCTTTAACCGAACCTTCAATTTGTTTGGATGGAATGATATCTTTTTTCATGGATGGTCTCCCCTTTTTCTTAGAAATTAGGGCATCTAATCCATAGGCATTAACATTTATTCTCCACGTCCGAATTAGCGCTGGAGATGAAATATTAAACCTTGCGGCTGCGTCGTAAGAAGATATACCCGTTTCATTCATATAATTAAGTACATCCATTTTAAACTCCGTAGAATAACTTGTATAGGATTTCTTAAATCCATCGGCTCCTTGAATTTGGTATAAACGAACCCATCCTTGAATCATTTGATACGAAACTTCAAATATTTTTTGAAGATCCATATAGCTGTGCTCACCTTCAAGGTAAAGTCGTGTAATGAATATTTTCTGTTCGGCAGAAAAATTAGCCATAAAAAACACCCCGTAAATGTTAGTTTGGTGTCTAACATTTACGGGGCAGTTCAACTCGATATTCATCGAGATTGTCTACAGTTTGAGATGAAGCTTTTTGCTCCGCCTGAATTCTAGAATATTTTTTTCTCATTCAACTCGAGTGCCAATTCTTTAAAAAACTGTAGCGATTCTGGATTTCCCATGGAGTCTGCATTCACTACTTTATCAAACTCGAAACCTAATAATACTTTACGTATCGGGACTTCCATTTTCTTTCCGTTCAACGTTTTAGGAATTTGTTCAACGACATGGATTTGGTCAGGGATAAAGCGAGGGGATACATGCCCTCTGATTTGTTCCTTGATTTTTGCCGTCAATGCTGCATCCAGACTTTCCCCGGGCTTAAGGACTACGAACAACAGCAGTGAGGAACCGCGGCCAAGCACTTCCCTATCAATGACTAGGCTTTCCATTACCTCGTCTATCGCTTCGACGACCCGGTAGATATCGCTAGTTCCCATCCGTACACCAGAACGATTGATGGTCGAGTCGGAACGTCCATAAATGATACAGCTGCCCTTGTCGTCGATCTTTATCCAATCACCATGTTTCCATATGCCAGGATACGTATCGAAATAACTCTCGTAGTATCTTTTCCCATCTTGATCATTCCAGAAATAAAGCGGCATGGACGGCATCGGTTTGGTAATGACCAATTCACCTACTTCATTAATCAATGTTTGACCATGCTCATCAAAGGCTTCCGCACAAACACCCAATGCCCTTCCTTGTATCTCTCCGATTCTCACGGGCAATGTTGGAACACCGCCCACAAATCCGGCACATACATCGGTCCCGCCACTGGATGAACTGAGCCAGATATCCTTCTTGACATTTTCATACACCCATTTATAACCGTCTCCAGATAATGGAGCTCCAGTTGAAAAAAGAGCCCTCAATTTCGATAAATCATATTTCCCCAGGGGCTTGTTTCCTAACTTCATGGAATTCGTAAGGAATGGTGCACTTGTTCCAAAGAAAGTCATGCCTGTATCTTCCGCCAATTTCCAAAGAACATCCATATTCGGAAAAGAAGGACTGCCGTCATAAAGGACGATGGTCCCTTCATTAAGCAAACCACCCATAAGGAGATTCCACATCATCCAGCCTGTCGTCGTAAACCAGAATACGGTATCCTCGGAAGTCATGCCTTGATGGATTCTTGTTGATTTGAAATGCTCCAATAATATACCGCCATGTCCTTGTACAATCGGTTTTGGCATCCCGGTTGTACCTGATGAATAGAGAATCCAAAGCGGATGATCGAAAGGAACACTTTCAAAAGATAATTCTGCCTTTTCTTTTAATAGGTCATCCCAAGGAACTGTATCTGCCAGATTCACTTCAAAAATCTTTTTTTCTATGTAAGGAACCAGCACGGTATGCTTGACAGTGACCAATTCCTGTTTAAGCTGGGAGACGACCGATGTTTTATCATATACATTTCCATTGTACTGATATCCATCAACCGCCAGTAATACAACTGGTTCAATCTGTTTGAAACGATCTATGACGCTTCTTGCCCCAAAGTCAGGTGAACAACTGGACCAGATGGCACCTATGCTCACTGTTGCCAAGAAGGCTATGACCGCTTCAGGTATGTTTGGCATAAAGGCAACAACGCGGTCACCGGATTTCACACCAAGTTTCCTTAATGAATGGGCGACAGATGCCACTTTTTCTTTCAGCTCTTTCCAGCTAACCTCTTGCTGCCTGATATGTTCGGAGCGAAAAAAAATCGCCGTTTTCTCTTCTTGATCATTCAATAATGCATTTTCAGCATAATTAAGCCTTGCCCCCTCGAACCAATTCGCACCTGGCATAGATTGCTCCGCTAAAACCCTGTCATATGTCCTGCCGGCTTTTACATCACAATAATCCCAAATTGAAGCCCAAAATTGCTCCAGTTCATCTACCGACCATTTCCATAATTCATGATAGTCATGAAATGTTAAACCTTTCTTTTCTTTTAACCATTTCACATATTGAGTCAATACCGTTTGCTCGATTTGTTCCTTTGTCGGTTCCCAAATGATTTGTCCATCTGTAAGCGATTTCATGCAATCATCTCCCTTAGGTATCAAATGCGTCATTGAATCATTTCATAATATTGGTAGTTTACTTAAATTGTAATCTATGAGTTTTAAAACTGTCAATTTACACTAAACTCAATTAGGCTCGTATTTATGTATGGGCAGGTTAATGGAGAAACATGTCCCTTTCCCTTGTACACTTGACACATGTACCGTACCATCCATGCTTTTGATAACGCTATATGAAACCATCATACCCAACCCCGTCCCTTTATTTTTTGTCGTGAAGTAAGGCTCACCTAAACGGTATATCTGTTCCTGTGTCATTCCAATTCCCTGATCTTGGATTTTAATTTGGATGGTGGAGGCAGCACGAATTAAATCTATGTATATTTCGCCAGCATGGTCCATCGATTCTATGCCATTCTTTAGGATATTGAACAAGCACTGCTGGAATTTCTTCCTTTCCCCCATGATAGAATAAGCTCCATCTTCGATTAGTGATAACTTCAATTCTGTTCCATTATTGTTAGCGAGGGGTTTTATGCTGTTCACGACATGCTGAATTTCCTCTGATACCCTTAATCGCTCCGTGTTTTCAGGGCTTATGGAAGCAAATGTCAAATAGTCATTAATGACATCCGTGGCCCGATCCAATTCCTTCAGTGCAATATTTACATATCTGACCTTTGTATGGGAAGTAACGTCTTCGCTTAACATTTGTATATATCCCCTGGTAACTGTAAGGGGATTTCTGACTTCATGAGATATGCTTGCAGCAAGATGACTAACGATTTGCAATTTTTCCGCTTTCACTAATTTTTCGAGAACCTGAAAATTAGTGAGGATGACCTCCCATAGTAAGATTACAACAACAATTCCAATGACTTGGATCGTGAAGTATTGTTTCCATAGACTTATGCCGATAGTAAGTTCAAATACTACTGTTGAAATAAACTGCGTGAGAATATGTACAATGAAGATTAATGATATACCGATGAGAATTTTTTTACTGACAGAGAGTTTCAAATAGTATTTAGATATAAAAAACAAGGAAACACCCACTAGTGGAAAAGTGATGCATGATATATAAAATCCATTATCACCCCCTGATAAATAGCGGATAACAAGAGTGATGACTATCAATATGATTCCTAACCGATAGCCTCCATATAAACCGCCTAACAGAAAAGGGATCCATCTAAGGTCCCAAACAAAATCCTCTTCTATAACAACGGGAAATAGCATGCATAGAACAAGTGAAAGAATAGGGAAAATCGATAGGAAGGATCCTTTTAATGCATCTAAACGGTATACGTACTTCACTAGATAGCTCATTTGCAATAAAAAGATCGGAAAAAGGATAAGTAAAAAGTTAATCAGTAAATCTTTGGTCATAAGATTCATTTTCACACCGAACTTTCGATATTTTTCGAAGATTTAGACAGGCATATCAATCATATCAAGATAGATAATGATAAGCTAGTTAAATTATTATGAGGTAAATAAAAGTTACCTCTTCCGCCAACCAGGAAAGAATTTGAGGTAATGTTATATAAAAAATACCCGTTCTTAAAGAACGGGTATTTTTTTCATATTGGTAAAACTGTTGAATTTTCTAAGAGAACAATTTTCAATTAGGATTAATGGGGAGATGTAAACTTTATTGATTAAATTATCGACTGATGGGTAAAAATAATCAGTCCACTGAATATCGCCATTTTTTCTTCCAGAAAAGCGTTATATGCAGAAACCCTTTTTATATAGAAGTGAGATGTTACAGTTCATTCACTCTTCTGGTTCTTGAATGTTTTCCCATCATGATAATAAAGTTCAGAACCTAGATGAACATTGTCAGTTCCTTCCAATTTATGAATAAGCTCTTTACTTTTTGTTTTATCCATTTCTTTATACCAGGTTCCTTGTGGATATAGAATAGCGATCGGACCATGCTTGCATTGGCCGTTGCATAATGTTTTTGTTGTGTGAATCTCCTTTTGTAGTTCTAAGTTTTTCAATTCCCCCCTAATCGTCTCTGTTACTTCTTCTGCTCCATTTTTCGTGCATGTTTTCCCGTTGCAAATTAATAGATGTTTGCTAACCCCAACTAAGTTCATATAAATTCCCCATTTCCTTTTTATTTGACCTCTATAGCAAATGGATCGCTATTGACTTTATCATAAAACTTAAATCCTCCTCAAATTTTTATCAACCTCAAACTCTATCGGACTAACCTGATGACAAGGTTTCCTGGTTTACTATCAATAAACGCATTATAAGAGTTTTCCACAGGATGTATGGAAACAATGGTAAACCATACCCGGGTAAAGTATATGTTACTCTAAAAGAAATCGTGCTACAATTCGCACGTTCTTTTTTTAATGTTATGGTACATGTCTGATTAAATTCCACTTCAACGGTTCTTTTCTCTACACTACCTTCAATCGGTTTATTGCACTTGCCATAAAACACAAAAAAGCCAAGCGCCGATTCAGGGACTTTCTAATCCTATTTTCTCCCGAATTCCAGAAAAAATAAATTTTGTTCTAGTTTTCCCCACACTCTAGAAGTCTTACATGTGTATGGAAAAATGACTACACCTAATCATGCCCTTAAAACAAAAACACAAATTAATGTTAGAAAAAGAACAGGAAAAAACACTGAAACGATCATTTCAGTGCCATCAAAAAATATTTGAATAAGAATTAATAAAGAGCTGATTTTGCGAGCGTGGTGATTGTTGCATCATCCATCGGAGGATTATGGAGTCCTGCGCGTACATCCCTATAGTAGCGTTGCAGGGGATTGTTTCTTTGTAAACTTTTGGCTCCGACGACTCTCATCGCTTTATCGACGATGGAGATCGATTTGTTGACGACCGATAACTTAACTGCCCCCAATTGCTTCGATAATTCATCATGATCTTCAGGCTGCCGCACCCATTTTTCTGCGACAGAGTAGAGGAAATGGTGTGCTTCACCCAATTCCAGTTCCATCTCCCCGATTGTACGTTGAACATTCGGAAGATCCCTGATTGGTCCTGGCAAGCTATTTGGAGAATAGGTTTTCGCAAATTCGACTGCGTAATTTCTGGCAGCCACTGCGATTCCCAAGTAGCAAGCCGGTATATGTAATAGCCACGCTTCAGGTTTTCTTTTTTCACCAGGATTGCTTTTCATGACATAATACTTTTCAGGCAGGCTGACATCATTTAACACCAGATCATGACTTCCTGTCCCCTGCATGGAAATCATATCCCAAGTTTCTTCTATACTTACCCCCTTTACATCACGATGAACTAAAAATGTGCCAAGTCGCTCATCCTCGGGAACCCATGCCGTTACGAGAAAAATATCAAGGACAGGAGAGAGTGTAGTAAAAGTCTTTCTGCCATTCAAATTCCATTGATTACCCTTTTTGATCGCGATGGTTTCCGGTCGGCCTCCGCGCGTCGGACTCCCCGTTCCAGCCTCAGATGCTGCCGTATTGATTAGTGCACCTTTCGACACTTCATCATACAATTCTTTCATGACTCCTTTTTCCCAAGGTCTCTTCTCTGATAAGGAAAGTACCGTTCCGACATGCCAGCCTATTCCTAAGGCTGTTGGGCCGCAATATTGAGCTATTTTTTCTTGGCATAGGAGAAAATCATATAAGGAACCGCCATATCCCCCATACTCTTTAGCTAATGTTAATTGGGGGTATCCGAATTCCTTTAACTCCTGAATGTTTTCATAAGGAAACCCCTTTGAATCATCAAGTGCCTCAGATCGGCCGGAAAACAACTGAATCGCATCCTCTAATTTTTGTAAATAGTCTTTTTGCTTCTGTGATTGAAAAAACGACATGAAGATCATCCCTCCTCTAGTAAACAAAAATCTTGAACCATCCAGCAGCAGATACAGAACTGCTAACTCCACTTTATCATATCACCTTAGTGTAGTTTATGGTTCGAATCTGCATATTAAGAGTCAATGTCTTCATTTTTATATTCTTTGTTCGCGTTCTTGTATGCCTCCTTCGCCTGATCAATATTCTTGTTTTCTAGAAAGTAAGCTATCGCGGCTTGCCCGATTCCATAAGTGACGGCACCCGCTACCGCTCCGGAAACGACTAGACCAGCTCCTGGGATGAAACGGACTGCAGCCCTGACACCTTCCCTGACAAGGAGTCCGATGCCAACATTGATTCCTAACGCTGCAATGAATTCACTTGCCGTTTTCGTATTGATTTCTTTATCCGCGATAAAACCAATCACCACAATCATCAAACCCTGAATGCCGGTCAAAATGGGAAAATCGGCAAAAGGTATTGGCTCTGCACCGATTAGACCTGCGATTGCCGTAAACGTTCCCACTATCGTCCGCGCGAATTTCTTCTTAACGAATTGGCTCTGCATCGCTTTGGCAGTTTTCAGCTTCGCTTCACTGGGTAAGGCCTCAATTAAGTAATCAGAAAGCAAATCTATGTTCCAACGCATATCATATTCAATATTTCCGCTTTCATCAAAATCAATATACGAACAAGTAGGGATAATGTTCAAAAGTGGTATTTCACTATCTTTAAATCGTTTTGACATCAAAGCGATGGCTTCATCAATATTCTTTTTTTTCTTAGGATTGGCATCAAAAGGTACTTGTTTATAATGTGGCGGATCTAATTCATCCACTTGTGTGACCACACAGATGACAGGAACATCATAATGGTGATTCTCTTTAACGATCTTGCGCAGCTTATTCAATTCTTGTAAATCTTCTTCAATACGTGAATCCGCTTCTTTCGCTTTAATCAAGAAAAGAAACACATCAGGCTGTTCTTCAGTCACCGCTTTTATCAATTCATCCAATGGTGTATCTTCCTCGAACTCTTCCGTAGGAGCTTCACTCTCACCCAGACCGCGTGAGTCCAGCAAACGAATTTTGGGTTCGGCATCACTCGGGTACCATAACCATTTCCCCTTACCCGTTCCAGATTTAACGGAACTGACATATTGCCGTTCCTGACCAAACATCGCATTGATCAGTGAGGATTTTCCAGACCCTCTTCTACCGACAAGAGCAATTCGCGGTTCCCTTGCATCAACAGTCATCGTTTTAAGCTTTAAGAGCTGGTCGAGCATTTTGGTCTTTTTCGATTGTGAAATTGGGAGCTTATCTACCTGGCCTTTAATGAAACTGAATATGCTTCCCATTTCATCTTGTTTTTCCGCCATCACTCATTCCCCCTTTTTAAGAAGTGTCTTAAGTAACATTTACCCTTGAACGATTCAATTTAAGCATGTAACTTCATTCTACTTGCAAATTAAGGGGCTCCATTTTGGTCTAATCATTTAACTCTTTTCTTTTAAGAACATAACGACACTGGCCATGTATTTTTGAATTTCCTGGACTTGAAAGGCCGCAGAATCCGCAATCTGTTTGTAATGATGCTGTCCTTCATCGGTTATTCGTAAATACCGTTTAGTTCGTTTTTCACTTTCCCACCTGCCGACAAGTAGGCCGTTCTCTTCCATTTCATGAGATAAATCGTATAAATAGCCATTTGAAGCGATCCAGCCGAACTGATTTTTAAGCAGATCGCCAATTTCCCCCATATAAATGGGTTTCTTAGTGAAAGCGGCTTTTAAAGTTACATAACGGACAAGGTCCTTCACCGATATTATTTTCGAGAAATAAGACCTGTATTCTTCTGGAAGCTCATTTACAACCGGTGGGTTTTCACCAGATCCCCTTAAATCGAACATGAAGCGATCAATGACCTTTTTCACTTCGGAAAACCGTTCCAGGAAATTTTCTTGATACCATATGTAAAGCTCTTTGCCTTTTTCCGTTATTTGATAATAATTTCTTCCCTTATTCGTATATAATGATAAATGATTGGATTCGACTAGCGTATTCGATATTTTACATAAATAGTCATAGCTATGCACTTTTCCAGTGAACGTATTTTTCAGGTCCTGATGAATCGCCCTTGGATAATTCGCTTTTATCCTCAAAGAGTGAAGTAAGAAAATCGTTAAAAATTCGCGCTGGCTCAACCCCACGGTTTCTACCGTCGCAGACAGTTTCTCCCCTTTCTTCACAGTCATTCCCCCCTTAATACTGTATATAATTAAATATTTCTTCCTTCCCCTTATTATCCTGTGCTGCCACATAATAGTAAAGTTTTTAATGCCAAACTGCCTAGTACTAATTTTTTGGATTCGATCTATTGTGGGATAGGAGAATTCCGAATATTCTGTCGAGGTTTATTGTGAAATAGTTTAAAGCAAAAAAAGAAACGGCCTTATCATAGGCCGTTTCTTTTTTTGCTTACTGTTCCGTTAAAATGATCGGATCTTCTTTTGTAATGACGAGGGTATGTTCATATTGGGCGGAAAGCTTTCCATCTGCCGTTCTCGCCGTCCAGCCGTCTTGGTCCATTTTCATATGCCATGTTCCTGCATTCAGCATAGGCTCAATCGTGATGACCATGCCCTCTTTTAAACGGGCACCTTTACCTGGCTTACCATAATGTAGGACGGTAGGGTCCTCGTGCATGGTTTTGCCGATTCCGTGTCCTGTAAAATCGCGGACAACAGAAAACTTTTCACCTTCTGCATAAGACTGGATTGCATGCCCAATGTCCCCGAGACGATTTCCTGCCCGTGCAACTTCAATGCCTCTATATAAAGCATTCTTGGTTACATCCATTAAGCGCCGAGCTTCTTCGGAAACTTCTCCGACTGCATATGTCCAAGCTGAGTCCGCCAAACCTCCGTTAAGGTTCACCACCATATCGATCGTGACGATGTCTCCCTCTTTTAGGGCTTTCTTTTGCGGAAACCCGTGACAAATCACATCATTCACTGAGGCACATGTTGCATATTTATAGCCGTTATAGCCCTTTTGTTCAGGTGTAGCACCATGCGCTGCCAAATATTGATCGACAAATTCCTCGATTTCCCAAGTCGTGATACCCGGTTTTATCATTTTTGCAATTTCTCTATGCGTCGCAGCAAGAAGTTTGCCCGCTTCATGCATCAAATTTATTTCTCGTTCACTTTTAATGGTTATCATGTAAAATCCTCTTTCGTTTTATAACTTATCTGCTTGAGACTCCTTATTTATCATATGCCTTTTTTTATATAAAAAGCAACCAAAAACCCGGTAAAAATCACCGGGTTGATTAATTCATGAAATTTTCTGTACCTGTAATTCTGATAAAATAAGCAAAATTACAAAAGCCTAAAAAGGATCCAGCGATTACTTATTTACGCGATTGAATATTCCAGGGGTGAATTACCTGGAACATGATAATTACCCTGTGACTTATGTCTTAATAATTCTATATAGGCCCGTGTGTATTAATTGGGTACAGTTTCCCATTCATTGCAAATGAAACTCTTCCTGTTTCCTCTGATACTACCAATACAAGGGCATCACTCCGTTCAGATAAACCCAAAGCAGAGCGGTGGCGTGTTCCCAGTTTCTTTCCCCCGGTTGACATGTCTGAAAGTGGAAGGACATTTGCTGCGGAAACAATCTGATTTTGACTAACCAAAACGGCACCATCATGCAGTGGATTTCCAGGAAAAAAAATCGATTCCAATAAAGAATGGGTTAACTCCGCTCCTATAGTAATACCGGGTTGAATCAATGAATCAAGGGGATCTCCCCGTTGAATCACAATCAACCCGCCATGTCTCAAATTCGATAAATTTTGAACGCAAGTTGATAATTCGGGATATTTGTCCGTAAATGGTGACAAGTAACAGTTTAGATAAAATGTTGCTGCTTTCATATCAATGTAGATGAATTTATCCTTTATTTTCTCGAAATTTCCAAGAAGACAATAATTTTCATCACCCATTGCTTCTAAGTTATCCTGTAATGCCGATATTACTTGGCGTATCTCCTCTTTTAACGTTTGTTTCATTGGTGAAAAATCACAATGTCCATTATTCACAGGCATGCACCTCCCTTTAATTATTCTACTCTTTTTTTCAATGGATCTTAATTCCCACTAAAAGACCATTCTTATTTTCCCTAGCTCTATTTATTCCTTTTTACATTAATAATTATGAATGTACTTAAAGTTTGTCTTCACGATAATTAATTATTCATCTTTACTATAAATCAGCAGTGACTTCACATTTTTTTATGTCATATGGACAAGGTAAGAGAATAGATATATTAATGACCTGTTGATAGATATCCTATAATAAGAGGTGGTATTAGATGCCTTATGTAACAGTATTAGACCAAGGAACGTTTGAAGTTGAAATGGGAAAAAAATTAGTATTGGCATTGGAAGATAACGGGATAAATATTCTCCACCGATGCGGTGGGAAAGCTAAGTGTACAACTTGCAGAGTGGAAATATTGGCAGGTGATTTTTTGGAGGTTACACATAAAGAAAAAAAGGTCTTTGAGGAAAAAGGAATGGAAGATCATTTGCGTTTATCTTGTCAAATTTACGTGAATGGAGACATAACAATTCGGCCGATCAAAACGGTTGAGAACTCTGGACTTCCTGCTGGGCCAAGGCCTGAAGACTAAATGTTTCATAAAGAGTGTAGTTTGATCAAAAAACATCAAAACGACTAAAAATATTTTTTCTAGTCGTTTTGATGTTTTTTATCTTTAGCTAAATGATTTACTTCTTTTCCATGACCGCAAAGTAATTATCTTCATTATCAGCAAAATTGAAGACTCTTCCAGATGGCATATTTACAAGTTCTCCCACTTTGATATTCTTCTCCGAAAAGTCTTTATATAATTCATCAAGATTATCCGAGTAAAACATTAATGAAGGTGTAGCAAGATTTAATTCAGGCTGCATTTTAGCAATGAATTCCTTATTATGCAGGATGATACTCGTTTGTGCATCCTTTGTTGGTGCTATTTCAATCCATCTTAACCCTTGGCCGTTATCTTCTTCAGAAATTACGCTAAATCCGAATTTTTCCGTCCAAAATTTCAATGACTCATCTTGGTTATTAACGTATAACATAATTTGACCGACTTTATTAATCATTGGCTTCTCTCCCTTTCTGCTGGTTCCGTTATTAATTGAATCATTTATGTATAAGCATCATGCTGGTTGGGAAAATATAACTGATTAAATCGTATAATAAATGAAAGATTTAAGCAATATTTACAAAAATTGAATTTTTCCTCTTTTGGGAAGGTTTTTGAAAACCAACACAATTGTTTATGGGAAGCGGATATCTCTTACGAACTTTGCTTAATTGTTTCTTTTACATATTCCAAGAAATCTGTATGTGCCGGATTCCCTTCCAGATGTTGAGCTACCACAGTCAATGGCTTAAAACTCTATCTCTCTTTTTGGAGTAAAGAACCGTCTCTGTTTTATTGCCCCTATTCACTTCATCAAGTGCAGAAGAAAAATGATATACAGAATCATATTCATACCATTTATAATCTTGATTTATATTCCTTTTTATAACTTCTCCAATATACGCTCCTATCCTTACCACAAAATTATCAAAATGATTCTTTAAAAGTTCCCTACCCATTTGAGTAGTGCTTAATCATTTCGTATAAGTATCTATATAACGAATGCTTTCAATAGTAAAATCTAAATTTCTCTTTGTTAGGTTCTCTTGATCCCAAGTATCACTGACACATCCTGATACTTTAATTTCGCAATGCCTTTTAAATCATTTTTTATTAATTTAGTTTTATTTAATGAACCGTACATATGACATTTCCCCTTTTTACTTTATCTATTGGTTAATTATATATTAATGGAATTGCTCCATTGTTTATTAAAAAAAGCTATGCATTCTTTATATTCAGGAATTTGCAGGACTTTTCGATTTTTCACAGAACTTTTATACAGAGTATTGATCAAAGGAGAGTGAAATGGTGGTTCTTTCGAAAGAGGGTTTGTTAAATATATTGGAAGGCAACAGGAGATTGACGTTGCGGGTGGTTGAAGCTTTCCCTGAAAAGGAATTATTTAATTATACACCGGCCGGGAAGCTTCGCCCTTTCGCAGAGATGGTTAAAGAAGTCATGAACATTGAGACTGGATATATGCGTGGAATTGCACTGGGTATTTGGGAGTTTCCAGATTCCTTTGCTGGAATTTCCACCAAAGAAGAACTCGTATCAGCATGCGAAACAGTAAGGAATGAGACGAGGAAATTGTGGGAGGAAATGACCGAGGAAACGCTTGGAGTGGTTGAAAAAGATCCTTTTTTTGGTCCCTCACAAAGCCACTTTGATAGACTTCAATATGCCTTGGAAAATGAGATCCACCATAGGGGACAGGGTTATATTTATCTTAGAACCCTTGGAATTGAACCACCGGAATTTTTCGTAAGGTAATCATGCCTTAAGTAATAAATTGGGAGCATTGAAAAATAAATAAGAAAATAGGAGTGAGATACATGTCAGTTGATGCATATCTTAATTTTAATGGGAATTGTCGACAAGCAGTAGAGTTCTACGCAGAGGTTTTTGGAACGGAACAACCAAATATCATGACCTTTGGGGAAACACCGCCTAATCCGGAATTTCCCCTTCCAGAAGATGCGAAAGATTTAGTCATGCATACAAGGCTTACTATTAATGGTAGCAATATCATGTTTTCAGATACTTTTCCTGGTATGCCTTTTGTAGAAGGAAATAATATCAGCCTGGCATATGTCGGTAATGATGTGGAGGAAATTAAATCGATCTTTAACAAACTAAGTGAAGGCGGCACGGTTGGTCTAGAGCTGCAGGAAACATTCTGGAGTAAAATTTACGGTCAGTTAACCGATAAATTCGGAATCAAATGGCAATTTAACTTCGAAAGCTGAGAAACGGAATTTGGATATAGGACTTTTCACGGTTGAAAAGTTTCTATATCCTTTTGTATTTCCATCACCATGAGAAGGATATTGTAACAAGCAAAGGAATAAGGGGATTAGTTAAATAATCGGTTGGAAAACACAAAACACAACCTAACTTTACATCATTATCTTGGTTCAGGATAAAAGGTGTATAGTGAAAGGGTACTTTCAAGGTATTTAATCTTATCTTATCGAATCAATTCTCATATCCTGACCATAATAGCAAGGATGAAAACAATAAAGGAGAATAATCATGAAAAACAAAATTCAAAAAATCACAACTAACCTTTGGTTTGATTCACAAGCCGAAGAGGCGGCGATGTTCTACACATCCATCTTTGAAAATTCTAAGATCGGAAGAATCACTAGCTATGGAAATGAAGGAAATCAAATCCATGGAAAGACAATGGGTTCTGTGATGACCGTGGAATTTGAATTGGAAGGACAAACATTCGTAGCATTGAATGGCGGTCCTCAATTCAAATTCACAGAGGCAATATCATTTATCATCCATTGCGAGGATCAAAAAGAATTGGACTATTATTGGGGGAAACTCTCGGAAGGCGGAGATGAAAAGGCGCAAGTGTGCGGTTGGCTGAAAGATCAATTTGGTGTGTCATGGCAAATCATCCCAGAAAGTCTAACCGAGATGGTGAACGACTCCAATCCTGAAAAATCGGAAAGAATGATGAAGGCGTTGCTCCAAATGAAGAAAATTGACATTAAAACTTTAGAGCAGGCGTATCAAGGATAAGTTCCAATAAACAACATTCTGATTAGGCAGAAGAGTGAACGATTTTGAAATAGTTAAAGCCTAATTTCTCGGTACTTGTGAAATTAGGTTTTGATATTTACCAAAGTAGAAAAGAAACAAATGGCATAATGATCTAGATGGTTTTTAAGGGAGAAATAAAAAGATGGACAAAATATATACAACACCACTTCAACTGGGCAATGAAATAATTGAAAGAAAAATCCGCTATGACTCTTTAGTTGTAGAACATACCTGTATGCTATTAAACGCACAAAATCATCATGTCGTGCTTTTTCATGAAATCATGGATGCGTTCACGATGAAAGCGGGTCCCATAGAATTAAACATACCCATTGGAAGTTATACGATAGCTTATTATTGGAAAGACCGCCCTTATAATTTATACATTTGGAGAGATAATGAAGGCAATTATTTAGGTTCCTATTTCAATATTGTAAAAAATACATATATGGCGGATAAGTTGTTATCCTTTGAGGATTTGATCATTGATATCATGGTGCTTCCGGATGGGTCACATTTTATTTTGGACGAGGAAGAGTTACCTGTGCCCTTAGAGCAATTTGAGAGTGGTTCTGTTAAACAAGCCTTAAACTCTTTACTTGATTCCATTGATATCTTTCTTTCACAAATCATTGAGGAATCCGGGAAACTCTATAAACATACTGACCTCCTTCCATGGTTGAACAATAAATGACAATCGTTTTGATTCTTTGAACTCCGCAAAAGAGGTAACATTACCATGAACAAAAAGCCTACTTCATTCAGTAGGCTTTTTGTTCCCCTCACTCACCATCAGCTTGAGCCGATATACTGTTACCAAGCTCCTCAATGTTCTTAGATACCTTTGCACTGTATGAGTAGTCACCGTAGCAATATGGGTACCGAAAATTATCCTTGTCCCCGCCGCAATCATAGAGCTTGGGGTTCTTTTCGACCTGAAGCATGGAGAACTTCTTCGCAAGCTCTTCATTATGCTTGCCCCCTTCATTCGCCACGAAATCAATATAACCAATACCCATGTTATATGCTTGAATGATCGTGGCAAAATCCACACCCTTTTCATTGCCATATTCATTGATCCTCTTAAAATGTTTCACCCCATACTTAATGCTTTCCGTTGGATCTGTGATTGTATTTGGATCAAGACCCGCTGACTCAGATGCCTGCATTGGGTCACCGCCCCGTCCTCGGCTTTCCTGCTGCATCAAAGCAATCAATGTCGAAGTATGCTCTTCAAGTCCGTATTTAGCCAACTCCCCTTGAAGGAGTGAGCTATACTTTTTTACGTTCGCGAAAGAATCAAGCGTATTTACTGATGTGGAAACATTTTCGGAATAGGGGGTTTTCATGATCTCCTTAATGAGCAAAAATCCAAAAATCAGGATGAAAATGGTAAAAACTTTCTTTGATTTCTTACGTTTCTTCTTCTTCACATTCTCTCTCCGATATCTCTAAGTTAATATATTTATATCTTAACAAATAGTAAGACTAATAACTATTTAGAATACCCAATAAAACGTTTTGCAAATGAGATTACCATGCATATTTTATCAAACAATGAGACACCCTATTGGTTGGAGGTGATATGTATGGACAAGAAGAATGAAAAAGAAGAAATCCTTGATGATAAAAAGAAAAAATATAGAAACGAATTTGGGGCAGATCCGGATGAACAAGAAATGAATGGTCTGTATGGTATGTTGGAAACTGAATATGAAGATAAGCTTCATGATAAAGAAAAGTAACGATTGGTTTCTTTAATGTTTGTTAAGCGCCTTAATATGGCGTTTTTTTATGAGTTCCGTTACTATTCTTATGGTTCGCATTTCGTTTCATAATGTACTGATTTTTAAAATTTGAATTCATTTGGTCATAAAATAAAAGGATACGATTAAAAAGGGAGTGACCTAATACTGTCACTCCCTTTACACGTTTAGTATTGTGAAGACTGGCCGCCATCAATCGGAATGACAGCCCCGTTGATGAACTCCGATTCCCCTGATAATAGGAAGGCGACTAAACGGCCGACCTCTTCTGGTTTACCAAAGCGTTTCTTAGGATTCAAACTGACGAAATCCGCCATTGCTTCTTCCCAATTTTCCCCGCCTATTTGCCTGAATGAACCTTCTACCATTGCCGTTAAGATAACTCCTGGTGCAATGGCATTTATGCTGATTCCATATTGACCATATTCAATGGCAGCTGTTTTCGTTAAGCCTGCAACAGCATGCTTACTCGCAACGTAAGCACTTTGGTTAAGCACAGCACGAATTCCACCTACGGAAGCCACGTTCACCACTGCCCCTGATCCTTGTTCTTTCATGATTGGCAGAATGTATTTCATACCATAGAACACACCATTGATATTGATGTCCGTCACTTTGTTGAAAACTTTGCTATCGTATTCAGCCATAGGGGCTTGTTTACCTTCGATACCCGCATTATTATAAAATGCATCGATTCTGCCATATTTGCTGACTGTTTGGTCTACATAGTTCTTTACTGCTTCTTCATCCGATACATCTGCAGTGACCAGAAGCACGTCCGATTTTGGTGCAATTTCCAAGATTAATTTTTTTGTCACTTCCAAAGATGCATCGTTTAAATCAACTAATGAAAGTTTAGCCCCTTCTTTAGCCAATTCCAATGCGGCTGCTTGTCCTAACCCTGATCCTGCCCCAGTAATGATTACAACTTTGTCATCGAATCGTTCGCTCATTTGTCAAAACTCCCTTTTTAAGTTATCTCGAAAATCCTTTGATTATAATTATCCTTTAAAGCTTAAGAATCCATCATCAACAGGGATGACTTGTCCATTAATGGCGTCCGCTTTTTCAGAGAACAAGAACGTTACAACTTCAGCAACTTTTTCTGGCTGAATCAATTTTTTCCTCATATGAAGTTGTGCCAAACTGTCCAGGAACTCTTGATCTTCACCAATGATCGGCGTTTCGATGAAACCTGGTGCAACGCCGACAACACGAATCCCATATTGCGCAAGTTCAATGGCACCGGATTTAGTCATGGCGATGACTGCAGCTTTTGCAGCATGGTAATTAAAGCTGCCAATTGAAACCATCGTCCCATATATAGAAGCTGTATTAACGATCGTTGCCCCAGTTACACCAAGCTCGACCATCTTCCTTGCTGCATAATACATGCCATAATATACGCCGTGTTGGTCAACATCAACGACTCTGTGGTATGATTCTGGATCCATTTCCAAAAATGGTTTTACTAGCCCAATTCCAGCGTTGTTGAATATGCCATTGATGGTGCCATGGTTGGCAATTGCTGCTTCGACCATCGCTTCCACTTCTTCCGCTTTAGCTACGTCTACTTTCACAAAAGATGCCGTGCCTCCCTTTTGTTGAATAGATTCAGCTGTTTCCTTAGCGGCAACATCATTATAATCAGCCGCTACGACAATAGCTCCCTGATCAGCTAATTTATATGCCGTTTCCTTACCAATTCCGCTGCCCGCTCCTGTAATTATTATGACTTTTCCTTTTAAACTCATGTATGTGTCCCCCTTTAATAATGTTTTTTGCTAATCAGATTAAAATGGCCCCTCCGTTGATTACAAGTTCTTGACCCGTAATGTGGCTGGAAAGATCGGATACTAAGTACATCATTAGATTTGCAACTTCCTGAGGCTCAGCATACCGGCCATCCGGAGTCGTTGCTTCCAACTGTTTTCTAGCCGTTTCTGCTGCCGCGGAATCACCTTGACCAAATCCGCTTTCAATCGACCGCATCATAGCTGTATTGACGACACCTGGGCAGACCGCATTCACCCGGACACCATGTGGAGCAACTTCGACACCAGCTGTTTTCGTCATTCCAAGAACCGCATGTTTACTTGCGCCATACGCCATCATATTTGGCGTTGCCAGTAAACCCGCTCCAGAAGCTGTATTCACGACTGCCCCGCTTTTTTGTTCAATCATATGTGGCAATACATGTTTCAAGCCCAAGAAAACGCCGCGTACATTTATTGTCATTAATTGATCGAAAACCTCAGTAGGATAATCGATAAGGGGCATTATTTTGCCTTCCCACCCGGCATTATTCAAGAAAATATCGATTTTCCCATAGGAATCTATCGTTTTTTGGACATAATTTTTAATATCGGCTTCCTTTGTAACATCGGCTTTTACGAATTTCGCTTCGCCGCCGTTTTCTTTGATTTTATTTACCGTTTGCATGCCAGCCTCTTCGGAAAGGTCTACAACAACCACTTTGGCTCCATTTTCTGAAAGTGTAATAGATGCTGCCCGGCCGATCCCCCCGCCGCCACCGGTAACAATTGCTACTTTTTCTGTAAAATCGAATGCTTGCATAATATTCTCCCTTTCTCCCTTTAATCTTGCTGAAGATATTCTTGTTTGAATACGATTACATCATAACATTTATTTTGTCGATTGTCGACAATTTGGTTTTAGAGTCAAAGACTCTACATCACTCCACGACTCAAGGCTTCATGAATTTCATTTTTTGCTTTAACGAAATCATCTTCTAGAATGGCCTCAATGGACATTTTTAATCTGAAATGGAAGTTTTCCATCGTTTCCGTATTCCATTGACTTTGGGCAAAAACCATAAGGATATGACTGGCTTCTTCAAAAAATCTTGATAATGCTTTATTATTAGCGATTGAAAAAATATAGCGAAATATCTGTGTTGCCCTTTTTTGATACTCGATTACATTCCTATTTTCACACTCATCGGTTGCACTTTCCAAATGCCTTTGTAATGATTGCTTATTTTCTGCATGCCACTTCCCTTGGGAAAAATCAATGCCCATCTGGATCAACCCGATCGTAACATCATTATATTCAATGATTTCCTTTTGTGAAAATGGCTTGACGATTGTTCCCCGCCGCGGCATCCTCTCAACAATACCGTCAACCTGCAATAAATAAAGGGCTTCGCGTACGGGTGCACGGCTAGTGTTCAATTCTTTGGAAATGTCTTCTTCGACGATTTTCTCTCCAGCTTCTATTTCACCTTCAATGATTTTTTTTAATATGTGTTTAGCGATTTGTTGTGGTAACGATTCTCCAAAATAAATGCCATTTGTCAAATTGGAAGCATTTCCAAACATCTTTCAGCACTCCTATACTTCTATAATTAATTTTAGTTCTTCTAGTATAACATAAGGATAGGAATTAACTTCCTTTATAAATCACATCCATTAAGGAAAGCACATATAAAGAGCCCGTTTAAAGAAAGGGCTCCATGAGGTACTTTTTTATTCGACTAGCCTCGGTTTCGCTGGATCGCAGTTTGGCTTTTCCATGTCTGTCGATTCAGCAAGTTTCGTTAAATAATAACATTCTTCACGCCACATATGATCGGCCATTAATGGCGCAAAAGTTCCAAGAGCCTGCGCACTGAGGTCAAGCTCCTCCAATTCAAGCAGGAAGTGCTGGAAGAATTTAATTTCCAATGTAACGTCCGCATTCATTTTTTCCAACGCTGGGAATGTTGACAGATTAGTTCGTAAAAATCCAGCCATTTCAACAGCTTTTAAATAAAAATCATTAAAATGTTTTTTATATTGCTCACTTTTCTCTTTTAATCTTTTTTCAATATCATCCAAATTGGATGATATTGTACCTGCATGCCCTGCTGCATCTAGCAGCCAAAGCAAATGATGATGAAGTTCATGAAAAATCGGCGGCATTTGATTTGCATTGAAATATTTCAATAATCTTAAATATTCTTCTAATTCGTTCACCATATGATTAATGAATGAAGGTGAAAGATGTATTTTAATTTTACCTACCAGATGTTCTTTTAAAAGACATAGCTTAAACTCCCGAAATCTTAATGTTTCTTGTTCTGCTGTGGCAGTAAGTTGCGAAATTTCTTCCGAATTGGCTTTACCAAGGAGAGTATCAAAAATTTGAATGAATTCTGAGGCAATTTCAATGTATTCCACTTCGACCGGAGCTAAAGACTCGTGGATGAACCTGGCATGGTCTCCTAAGATTTGCAGCCAAAACCGATGCTCGAATCTTGCTGTTTTCTCCAAAAACTCGTTCATTTGCTCTCCCCCATAATTTAAAGTAAAAGAAACACACTTATAATTTTTATTCTTAAACCTACAAACTTATTAATATAAATTATATGGGGCGTAATTAATCTAAAATTGATTCATTACCCGCACGATTGAACATCCTGCCGAGACAAAATCCCGTCCACACCCCAAGTGGCTCAAACGTGTTTTTACCTTCTCCAAAAACGTTCATTTGCGTTCTAATTTAAATCTCTGGCAGTATAACTAAAAAAACAATGTTCTTCGAGTGGTGAAAGTTCCAGGGGGAGAAATAGAATTAAGGGACGATAGAATTAAAAGCAAATGGAAAGCTGAAATCAGACCGTTTCTTCTGCCTCAAAAAAGGAAATCATGAACTTTTATCATTTAAGAGAATTATTGATGCAATCCGAATGGTTAAATTCCTTCCGACAAAACGGATTTTCAGATGTAAAAATCTTGAGATCGAGTACCGTCTTAGAAGAATTAATGAATTCTTCAGCTTCAAATAGCCCCCTTCAGCCTTTGAATGAATCTTTGAAACGAGTCATGGACGAACATTACCGCCTCATTTTTTCTTACGGAAACAGCCTCGGTTATAGATTACAGAGCTAGTAAAAAATAGGGCACTCATCATGAATAACGCAGCTTAAGATGTGTCTGGAATCTTGAACACATTGAAAACCTAGAACAAGTTCAAGGTTTAAAGGAATGATAATATAGTCTTAGGCTATGATCCGTACACAATTTCGGCCATTCTTCTTAGCGGCATATAAGGCTTGGTCTGCCCGTGGCATCAATGTTTGGATGGAATCGCCTCGATCTCCAGCTTCAATTAATGCATGAGTCACACCGAAACTGCAGGTAACGGAAATCTTCTCTCCATTAACCTCTGCAATACTTTCAGAAACCTTTACCCTTATAACATCGGCTAACTCATATGCAGTGGATAAAGCGGTATTCGGCAAACACACGATAAATTCTTCACCACCATAGCGCCCCAATAGATCTCCTTCCCGAATATATTCTTTTGCTGTATTTGCAACAAGCATTATGACGGCATCCCCTGCTTCATGTCCAAAATTATCATTAACATTTTTAAAATGATCGATATCAAACATGATGACTGAAACACTGCCGCCTTTCCTGCTTAGAGCATCGAATAAAATTTCCGATTTTTTGATGAAAAATGTTCTATTCAATATTTGGGTTAACCCGTCCAAGCTGGCAAGTTGTTTCAACTTTTCCAGCATGAGCACTCTTTCAGTTACGTCGGCGAAGGTAATGATCTGTCCGATAGGCAGGTTGCTTTTGTTGAACACGGGTGAAAAACCAATATGGTAATGTACCATATCACCATTTATGCTGCATGTAAAATCACTGTCTTGCTTAAGGTAGATTATTTCCCTAAGATGATGATTCCCATTTAGCACACTTGTAATCGTTTTACCTATAGTATGTTCATCCAACAAAGGTATGACTTTGCGCATTCCATGGTTATAATCAACAATCAAACCCTGTTGATTTAAAACGATGACACCATCTTTCATACTTTCAAAAACAGTTTCCCTGGCGATCGGTGCTACATTGAACATTTGAAAAGTCAATAGTGCCGCACCATGAAAGATAAACGTGATACTCATGGATACAGGACCAAGATCGATACCATATGAGCTTAATCCGTTTATATAATAGTAATTTGCTATTATAGGAATAAGCAGACCTGCCACCATCATTGATATTTGCATCCTGAATCTGAATGAAGAATTTTTCAACTGCCTTAGCAATATTATTATACTTATCATCACACATAAAAAAAGAAACAGGGAGTGAACGTAAAACCAAGGGCCGCCCACCAGTTTAATTATTGGAAAAGGACTATCGCCTCTCAATCCCATTGATTTGTAATATAAGTGATGAGAATCATTTGTATAATGCATGAAAATGGTGATGAACGGTATGATGAAGAGTGCATATTTCCATACCTTCTTGAGGCTATCCCCTATATATTCAATACACATCAACAAAAGGAAGACTGGGATGAATGGCAAGGCCAAGTACTCGACCCTTAACCAAAATAAGATTTGTTCCAAAGATGTACTGGAAAGTTCGAAAGCATAGGAAAAAGTAAAAATGGAAGACAATAATGTCACGATAATATACGGTTTTGCTCCAGGTGCATCCTTGACCTTTAATAGTGCAAATAAACACAGGAACAAACTTAAAGCACCTGCCAATATAACTACGAGTAAGTATATCGATAATTCCTGTGGCATTGCGAATCAACTCCGTTAAACAAAAAATACTTTTTCCGTATATTATATAGCACTTTATAACTAGGTGACTAGCGTTTATTCGGGGAATTCTGAATTTTAAAGGAATGATTTTTTTAAACGCCATATTGGTAGCTATTTACTAACTCCCAAAACTTAAAAACCCCTGCTTCATCACTTTGAACGTGAACGGCAGGGGTTCTTAAGTTGTAAAAATATGGATTACACCTTCTCTGTTACTGCTGTGAATCGATTTAAGAAGGAGAGTATTTTTTGATAGACGGCAATCTCATTTTCTTTTTTGGAAAATCCATGTCCTTCATTTTCTAGAAGCATATAATCGACATCTCTTCCTTTATCCTTCAACGCTTGAACGATTTGATCCGATTCCTCTTTGACGACACGGGGATCGTTTGCTCCTTGAATGACAAGCATTGGCTTTATCATGGATTCTAGATAAGTGATAGGCGAATACTCGATTAGTTTTTCTTTATCTTTTTCCGGATTTCCTACCCACTGGTCCATGACTGGCTTCCAGTCTTCAGGTACGGAATTGATAAATGAGAATAGGTTGGATGGGCCGAAAATATCGACAACCGCCTTAAAATAATCCGCATATCGCCCGTGCAGCAGAAGGGCCATATAGCCTCCGAAGCTTCCGCCCATCAAAAGAATGTTGCCTTTTTGTGCATGCCCTTGGTCTATCAGCCAATCAAGGCCGGCTACATTATCAAGTCGCGGTCCATTTCCCCAATCTCCCTCTACCATTTTCATGAATTCCAAACCATAACCAGTAGAACCGCGGAAGTTTGGCGCGAAAATACTGTAACCGTTATTCAGGAAAAATTGAAATGAAGCTCTAAAAAACTTCCGTTCTGCCGCTTGAGGTCCTCCATGAGGCCAAAAAATGACTTCACCATTGTCATTTTCCTTTTTTGCCCTAAAAAATAACGATTCGATCTCCCGGCCATCAAAGGAAGGGTAGGTAATGATGTCCGGTTCAACCAATTCATTAGAATCGACGCCAGGAACAGTATATTTAGTTAATGATACCCACTCATCACCTGTATTTTTATAGATATTATGAGGCTTGGTTGCACTCATGCCAAATAGGTAAAGCGTGCCTGATGCAGCAACTTCAAGTTTATTAATGACACTGCATGGCACGGGGATGTTTCTCCAATTTTCATTTTGCAGATTGATTTCATATAATTGATCCTCTACACCCTTTTGACTGGTTATATATAATAATTGATTCTCTTTACTATAAATAATGGCAGTAAAACTCTCATTCTCCAATTCTTTAACTTTACAGAACTTGTTTGTTTCAAGGTTGTATGAAGCTAAATAGGTAAAGTCCGAATCATAATCAGTCAATAAATATATCATCGAATCCGAAACAAAAACCCCATCATTCACTGTGTGTTGTTTCTCTGTCGGCGGAGTGAGCAGGATATCTTCGTTCCCTTTTTTTGCATAGAGAAGAGTATATGTATTAGCAAAGTGTTTATAGTAAAGTAAGGTTTCTTCATCCGGGCTGAAGCCAAATAAATAGGTCGCTGCATCTTTCCCCTCCAGTACCAGCCTTTCCTGTCCTGATTCTAAATCCAAACAATAGGAATTAAGAAAGGAAGGATTTCCTCTGGATGTCGTGTAGTAGAGCTTTTTACTGTCATTCGATAATTTTGGCATGAAATTACGTGTATTTTCATGATTAACGATTTCCTTCATTGTACCTCCATTCAAAGGAACTCCGTAAAACTGGGTATTTTCATTACCGTCTTGATCGAAACCAGCAATGATAAACCGGCTCTTCTTATCATATATAAGCCCTTGGCAGCTTTGATCGATGGATGTAAGCGGATAAGGAAAGGAGTTTGGCAAATCCATTCCCCATAAATTATACTTTCCGCTCAAATTGGTACTGAAAACCAGATGTTTTTCATCTGGACTTACAGCAAAATCAGCAATGGAAAACGTTCGTAAAAATTGCTCAACATCAGGTATTGGAAAAGTGATCATCATTGGCAACCCCTTGCTTTTATAATATTGAGAAATATCCGTAAATAATTATACCATATTTTTCCTCGAAGGTACTGAGGAAATAGTGAATTAAGGTTTTAACTAGCGAAATATGGATAAGTTAATCTCATTTAATATTAACTAAAACACTCTATAGGCATCCGGAACATCCAGGTTATGCAAAACTATTCTTTTTTAAATTCATCGGAGCATCGTTATGTCATTCGATAGACTGAGTAAAGATCTATTTACATATGAAAAAAGCTTAAGAGCACTGGGCTCTTAAGCTTGTTAAGCATCAATCGATATATCTTCTTGCTCCGGCATATTCCTCTCCGTATCCCGATGTTTTTATTTCATCTATCCTTACATGTGTTGAGCTGTTAGGCGAATGGATCATTTTGCCGTCACCAATATACATTCCGACATGATGGACCTTTCCTTTCCCTTTATCATGGGCAAAAAATAGTAAGTCACCTGGCTGTAGATTTTCTTGTTCAACCTTTTTGCCATGCTGGGCCTGAATGGAAGAGTCCCGTGGGATCGTTATTCCATTAGCGTGATACATCGTATACGTAAATCCAGAACAGTCAAATCCAAAACCGGACATTCCAGCCCATAGATAAGGTAGCCCCAAAAAACCTTTTCCTGATTCAACGATGTCCTTACCGGTTGGAGCCGGTATTTGATTTTCATTTTGATAGACTGACACGTCTTGCTTTTCCATCCATTTTGCCCCATTACCCGGTGTCATCACCTTCACTTTATCTTTTTTCACCTGCAATAGCGGAAGGCGGGTATTGAAGCTGACTTCGATGAATTTGGACCGAAGTTTCGAATCCGAATAGAGCCAGGTCTTTGGGGCATTTACAAGGGCAAATCCTCGTTTAAATTGCTTCTCAAAAGAATGTCCGTCTTTTAATTGTCCCTTCGGCATCCAACCTGGGTAACCAATATCATTGCGGGGTGTAGGTTGATTGGAAACGGCTACTTTCACCCATTCGCCACGTTCTTCAAGAATCGTCACTTTAGAACCATATAAAGCTTGTGTTTCCAGGTTACCTACAAGCCACAGCTTGTCTTCATATTTCATCGAGCCGATCCATTCATTCAAATCAGCGGGATTCGATGCAGAAGGGGCATCGATTCCCCTTAATAATCCCGGCTCAGTCCAAAGAGTGGCCACGTTCACATCAACATAGGCAATTCTCTGCTTCTCCCTGGAACTAGCTTCATTGGGACTGAATACTAAAATACCAAAAGCCAATAAAGATAATACAAAAACGGTTAACCTTTTCAAATCATTCACCCTTTCGAAATTGTTTTTATTGAGCAAAAGAGGATTTCCTCTTGACTCCCAGTCCAGGTTTATCGGAAATGAGAAGTTGATCTTTCATAAATTGAATGCCTTCAAATGGCTCATTCTTAATCCATAATGGGGCATCTAAATCAATCTTCGTTATATTTGGATGGGCGGTTGCCAGATGAGCCGCGGCCGCTACACTAACGGATGATTCCATCATACTCCCGATCATGCATTCCACCCCGGCTGCTTCTGCCATATCTGCGATTTGGAGTGCTCGTCGAATTCCGCCAGTTTTCATTAATTTGATATTAAGGAAATCAACAGCATGTTCATTCAGGAGCCTCATGGCATCACGTGGGGAAAACAAACTTTCATCGGCCATGATCGGCACTTGGACAGAGCGTTTTATTTCTTTCAATCCTTCGATATCATGGGCTTGCACGGGCTGTTCCACCAAATCAACGTCCAGCTTTCTTTCTTCGATTTCATGAATGATGGAAATCGCTTGTTTTGTTGTCCACCCTTGATTTGCGTCAATCCTGATCATAACCTGTTCGCCAACAGCAGCACGAATGCAGGCAACGCGCTCCACGTCATTCTTCCAATCCTTCCCCAGTTTTATCTTCATCGTAGAGAATCCGCTTTCGATAAGGGACAATGCCGCCTTTGCCATTTCTTCAGGTTCATCAACGCTGATTGTCATATCATTTTTCAGGACATTAGATTTACCGCCAAGATATTGATATAATGGGAGCTGCCATCGTTTGCTGACTACGTCGTACAAAGCGATTTCAACAGCAGCTTTTGCACTTGTGTTACCTACACAGGATCGTTGGATCAGCTGAGACAATGCATTGATATTCTCGATGTCGCGGCCAATTAGATGTGGTGTGATCACTTCTTCAATGACCGTCATGATTCCTTTTGTAGAATCACCTGTGATGGCAACCGTAGGGGCTGCAGCCCCCAAACCTTCCGTTCCATCCTCCAATTTTACGTAAACCATGATGTTTTCAATTTCCATTGCAGTGCGTAATGCAGTCTTGAATGGCTTGATAAGTGGCAAGGTTTCCACTGATACTTGTAAACTTTCAATCTTCATATTAACAACCCTTCCTTAAAAGCTTGAGAGTATATATGATGTAAGAATTCCAAAATAGGTGCCCAGAAGACTGCCAAGTACTGCCATCAATATCCCGACCGGTATTAGCGACCGGTTGAATGCACCAGCCAATATGGGGGCTGATGCCACGCCCCCTATGTTGGCCAAAGAGGCAACTCCCATTGTAAATAGATCCAACTTAAAGATTTTGGCCAAAATGACCATGATCAATCCATGAAAGAATAGAATCATAAAGCCGGAAATAATATACACAGGTGCTTGAAACAGCTGTGAAAAATCGGCATGGGAAGCAATTAAACCAATGACGATATAAAGCATGACTTTGGAAATTTCCATGGAACCGGCAATACGTCCAACCTTCGTGACAGCCAGAATTAACCCTACGGTCGAAGCGATGATGATCGTCCAAGTGGTTCCATTCACAGCGGCACCGAGTACCGGCAGTCTCTCCCCAATTTTGGTTGCACCTGCTGAAACAATTAAAGCCAGCGCCAAGAAACCGATCAATTCCACGAATCCAAATTCCGTCTTGGCGGTTTCCCCCGCTTCAAGCTCGGAAGTCATCTGATCAATGAAAGATGTATCCGCTTTCGTCCAAATATTGAATTTTCCAGCAAGAGGCACCAGCCAAAACAAGAACATGACCCAAATGGAATAATTAACAGTATCCATGATCAACGCATAGCCAAAAATATTTTCAGGCACATCGAGTATGCCTTGCAAGATCACCATATTGGCAGAGCCCCCTGTCCAGCTTGCGCTCAAGGCCGAGAATGCCTTCCAAGTTCCTTCCGAATAAAAGCCATTCATTAAAACGTAAGTAAGAGTGAACCCTCCAATAATGCTGAATGAAGCCGCAAAAAAAGTTAACAGCATCTTTGGTCCAAGCCTGATGATTTTCCGCATATCGCATTGCAAAAGCATAAGCATCAACATGGCAGGCAAGAGGAGCCCCCGTATGGTGCTATATGCACTTTCGACTGACTCACTATCTGAAAAGACCCCTAATGTTTTCATCAGAGCCGCTCCAATATAAATAAGGACAATACCAGGAACATACTTGAAGAACTTTCCTCCTATCTTTTTCTCCACAACCGCAATCAGGGCAGTAAATGCCAATAAAAAGCAGACAAACATTACACCATCTTGAATCATATTCCATACCTCCTAATCTTTTATAACTAAATGCAATTTCCATTTTATTTAACCCCATCAATGAATTATTGCATGGCACTACATAGAAAAATCCAGCTGCCAAAGAGCGCGTACGCACTCTTTAACAGCTGGATTTCAATTGCGACTGACAAAAGAAGCAGCTATAACTTATAAAGTTGCTGATATTTGATGCTGGCATTTCTTAGGGCGACGGTCAGTGCTTTCTGAGATGAACCAAAATACCGTTGCTCAATTTCCGTCTCCAATTCATCGGGCCGAAGAATGGATTTACCAACTAACATGGATTGAATGAAGCGTGATGTAATCGATATCGTGGTCGAGCATTCCGCATCCACTATTTCATGCGTATCACGATCAATGACGAACCCGATAAAAAAGCAGTTGAATTGCTGTGTAATTGGATTATTGGACGGTGCCTTCGATTCGCCAACTATATATACTGTATTCTGTTGAAACATGATTGTTGTGCCTCCTGCCATTACAGACATCATAACAGGTATAAATAGGGTGACTATCTATATTATTACAATATGAAATGGTTATATATATTTTAATATATATAGCAAGCATTTGACAATATATTTTGTATATTAAGTCAATTCCCGATTCCTTCGGCCAGAGAATAGATAAGTTCTATAACTAATACGCCAATCAAACTGAAGAATCAAGAAGAATAACCAGGTATTGTTAAAGAACTCGTTTCAGGGTTCATTTTTTGACCTACCACCGCACTTTATTGGACCGTCATTCGGACGACAATGGTTCGGGATCCAACACATCATTTCAGCCCTTTGTATGGTTCATATTTCGCATACATATCTTTTCGGCGATTACGATCCTTGAAGGTGGTTGCTGCACCACTTTTTCGATTCTCATAAAGTTCGTCCATATCCACTGTACCGGTAATGATGGTATGTTCATTCATTTCCGCCTCGGCCACTATTCCATTAGCAGGCCAAGCGCTGTCACAGGGGCTAAGGATACTGGCACGGCCATATCCGTTCGGCAAGGGTGATCCTGGTTCACCAACTGTGGGGCAATGAACAAAATATACCTGATTTTCTATTGCACGTGCATGTGCGCAATGGCGAACTCGCCAAAAACCAGCCTCTGTAAATGTGTATGATGGGCAAAATATGATGTCGGCACCGTTCACTGATAATATCCTTGAAATTTCAGGTATCTCCGCTTCATAACATACCGCTATCCCTATCTTAACCGGACCCACGGAATAAACCTCCAGTTCATCGCCTTCAGAAGTATGCCAATTCGCTTCAGCAGGAAAGATATGAGTCTTTTTATGCTCAACGACTGATCCGTCTTCATCAAAAATATAAGCAATATTGTAGTATTCATTTTCGCGGCGTTCCAGATGAGTGCCTGCAATGATGACTTGTTTTCTTTTTCTTGAAATTGACCTGAAAAGATCTTTGTATTGATTGGTATATTCATCGATCCTGATAACGGACGAGGCATCCTGTTCTCCAAAGGCCGCTGATAACCCGATAGTTAACAGTTCAGGAAAAATGATATAATCCGAGTTTTCGGGAACTTGGGTGATCAAGTCTTCTACTTGTTCCTGAAATTCAAGGAAATTTGACACTTTTTCTACACGAAATTGGCAAGCCGTTATTTTAATTTTCACAAAAGCCCTCCCATATCATGTTTTATCAGTTCTTCCAGACTTTTAAAAGAAATCAGGATATCTTGTCCAGATCATTCATCTCGGTCTGTTGCATGGAGATTTGTTTAGTCAGGGCACTTACAAGGAATGTTACTAGTATATTAATCAACAAAGCTATGACGCCTGTACTGATATCATTAATTACATGTGGGGTATTTGGCAGGAATGTAGCAACCTTCACATCTGCAATTGTCGCATATAAAACAATCAGGACACCTGCCAATATTCCAGCCATCGCACCATACTTATTGATTATATTGGTTTTTGGCAAACTGAAAAACAAGGACGGGGCCAGTTGCGTAATTAAACTGTATGACATGATATTCAGGATGGCCAAAGCCTCGCCGCCTGTAACCGTTACAATTAAAGCAATGATTGAGATACCAATAATGATTATCCTTGAGACAATCAATTGATGTGTTTCAGTCGCAGCAGGTACCAGGACTTTGAAAAAGCTATTTGTCAGACCTACCGATGCAGCCATTAGCATGACTGAAGCCGGTACTAGGGCCGTCAATAAACCTGCAGCTCCGATAACCCCTATCACCCAAGGATCGAATGTTTGTATCGCCAGCCTTAAAAGTGAGAGATCACCATCAGCTCCTTGCAAACCCGGGATTTGCATGATGGCTGTAAATCCAATGAAAAAAACGAACAGCAGCAACAATGTGTATAAAGGTAACGCAATCGCATTTTTGCGAAGGGTCCTTTCCCCATTGGACGATAAAACGACCATGAAAGTTTGTGGCAGCAAATAAAATCCTAGTGCATTCAGCAAAACGGTGGACACAAACCAGGACTGACTCAATCCCTGATCTGCCAAAACCAACATTTCCGGTTTGGCAGCTTGAACGGTCTCGAACATTGGCTGTATGCCTCCGAAATAATGAACTGGAATGTAAATCCCTAAAAAGATGACGACCACCAAAATCATGAAATCTTTCAGTATGGCAGTCCATGCCGAACCATGAATGCCTGAAATCATTACATAGGTAGTTACAACCACAGCGCCGATCACACTTGCAGCAACTGGTGAAATTGCTCCGTATGATGCTTCTGAAACAATGATACCCAATCCTTTAAGCTGTATGACTATGTACGGGACGAGGGCTAAGCTTCCCAATACAGCAACGATCATCCCCATTGACCTGCTTTTATATTTAGATGCAAAATACTCTGGCTGAGAGATAATGGAATGTCGTTTTGAATATCTCCATATTTTAGGGACGAGCCAATATGATAGGACATAAGCTAAGAAAATATAGGCGGGAACATAATAAGCAGCGGCACCTTTTGAGTATGCCCACCCACTTCCGCCCAGGAATGTAAAAGTTGTATAAATTTCACCTGCTATCAAGAGAAAAATGAAGAATGTACCGAAGCCCCTGCCCCCTACGGCAAATTGCTCCATATCCATATCCTTCCCTTTTCTAGCTTTAATCCCTAAATAAAGTGCTAGAACCAAGAAGATGGCAATGATGAGCAATGAGATATTCATTCAGATTCACTCCCTTTATTATCAGGATCGAACTTATAGACGATCATTAATATAATCGATGCCATCACCATCCAAAATGCAACCCAAAATAACAAAAAAGGCATTCCCAATATGTACGGTTCTATTTTATTTGCATAGGGCAATAAACCTAAAAACCCTATAAATGGAACAAAAAGCAATAGCTTAATAGCATCCAAATTATACCCTCCCCTAATTAGTTTCCTTACACGGGTGCATAACCATCAGTCAAGCCGACTTTCATGCTGAACTGATGGTTTGATGGCACCCTTCGGTCACTGGCTGTATACAACCAACTATATTTCCGCTTAAGATGACTGGATGGCAAGGACCGTTTCCAATATTACATTGACGCCTTTTTCACAATCTTCCCATGTGGTAAGTTCCTCTTCACAATGGCTTTTCCCGTTGATGCTTGGGACGAAAACCATGGCAGTAGGTATATAACTGGCTATAAACTGTGCATCATGTCCTGCACCGCTTACCATTCTTTTATATGGTAGTCCTAATGAATTGCTCGATTGCTCGAGCAAATTGCAAATGGATTTGTCGAACCACACGGTATCCCTGTCCCACAATTTTTTCGCTTGGATGTCGCAGCCGCCTTCTGAACCTCTAGTTGTAAGGCCTTTTATGACTTCCTCCACCTTTTCGATGACTTTGGAATCCTTATGTCTCGCTTCAAGCGAAAAAACCACTTTATTAGGGATGACCGTATGGATATTCGGAAACACATTTACCCTTCCCATCGTAAAAACCAAATCGTCATCAAGCATGCCTAGCTTCTGACGGGCCTCCATGATCAAGCTATTCGCGGTGAAGAAAGCATCTTTTCTCATATTCATCGGGGTGGTTCCTGCATGATCGGATTCTCCTGTAATTTCTATCTCATAGCAAACCATACCAAGGACACATTCAACGACACCGATCGTTAGTGATTCCCGTTCAAGAATGGGCCCTTGTTCAATATGCAACTCTAGAAATGCAGTTGCTTCTTTTAAACGAGACTCTTGATCCCCTGCATATCCAATGGCACTCAAGGCACTTTCGAAAGTGGTTCCTTCACTATCCGTCTTTTGCAGCATGACGGATTTTTCGAATTTACCCGAAAGAACTCCCGAAGACATCATGGAAGGTTCGAATCTGGCTCCCTCTTCGTTTGTAAAATTGACGATCATTACCGGAATTTTAGGCTGGATATTGTTTTCGACCAGAGTACGCACGACTTCCAAGCCTGCAGCTACACCCAAGATACCATCAAACCGCCCGCCCTTTTTTACCGTATCCATATGCGATCCCATTACAATAGGTGGTTTGTTTTCAAGTCCCGCTAAAGTGGCGTAAATATTCCCCATATCATCAATCTTAATGGTCATACCCAATTCTTTACAGCAAGCGCAAAAATAATCACGGACTAATCGATCTTCGTCGGAAAGGGATAGCCGTGTGACCCCGTTGTTTTCTGTGCGTCCAAAATCAGCAAATTTCTCTAGCGTACGACTCAGCCTCTCACCATTAATTAATAATTTTTGCTTTTTCATAGCGAATATCCCCCTTTTAGATAACCTGCTAAATCCTCTTCGTTCGCTTAAGCCAAAAAATTGTAAGTGAAGGTCTTGTTGTTTTAGAATAGTCACGCTAGATTATATTTCCACCATTGTTTCCCTATGATAAAGAATCTCCCCATTCAGAATCGTCGATTCAACTTTCAAATCCTTGATATTTTGGGAATCCACTTTCAATATACTATCATTCAATACTACTAGATCGGCAAGCTTTCCTGCCTCCAGGCTGCCTTTGACATCTTCATCGAAACTAGCAAACGCGCCATTCCATGTGTATAGTTTAATGGCTTCCAATACGCTAATCGATTGAATCGCACCTATTTTCATACCAGACCTGCTTGTTCTATTAACAGCAACGTGTATGCCTAATATAGGGTCGTGATCAGTAACGGGAGCATCTGAACCGGCTGCGGCCAGGATGCCATTATCAATAAAATCACGGGCAGCGTACATATGGTTGACCCTATTGCCGTAATGTTCAATATATATATCACCGAATTCATAAGGAAATGGGGGGTTGGGGATTGGGATGACCCCAAGTTCTTTCATCCTTTTTTGTAAATCTGGTGAAGATATTCCAGCATGCTCAATTCTATGTCTATGATCTTTTCTGGGCGATTCATTCAAAGCCATTTCCACGCAATTTAAATACATCTCTATTGCCCTGTCTCCTTGGGCATGGACTGTGATTTGAAAGCCTCTTTTATGTGCCTGACCTAATACTTGATGGATCTCCTCTTCTTTATAATAAAGAATCCCGGAATAACCAGGATCACTCTTATAAGGCTCACGGGTGGCAATTGTCGGACCGGTACTGCTGCCATCCGTAAACAATTTGGCTGGTCCGATTTTGAATCTTTCGTCCCCCGTTCCGGTTATCACTCCCGAATCTACCATTTTATTCACAAATTCATGAGAATTATTCAATGAACCGACCATCGCATAGATACGGACACGAATGTCCTTATTTTTTATGGCCTGCTGCATTAAACGGAAACTGTCAGGACCATGAGCACCAGCTTCATGAATGCTTGTAATGCCTGCTTCAATGAAATGTCCCGATGCTATTTTGACCGCCTTCAACAGTTCACTTTCTGAATAGCTTGCTCTGTCGGCCATTATCATATTTGCTGTTTCAATGAGTTTTCCTGTAAGTCTCCCCGCTCCATCCTTTTCAATGATTCCTCCAGTTGGATTCTCTGAGTTTTCATCAATTCTAGCAATCTCAAGCGCCCTGCTATTCACCACGCTTATATGGCTGCATGTGCGATTCACGATAATGGGATGGTCTGTTGAAATAGCATCCAATTCCGCTATTGTTGGATAACGTTTTTCTTTCACTGCGGTCTCATTGAAGCCCCAAGCCCGAATCCACTCACCTTTAGGGATCGTCGAAGCTTTCTTCTTCAGATCGATTAACAAATCTTCTATAGATTTGATATGTTCAGCTTTACAGCTCACTGCCAATTGATTGACACCATACAAGATAAGATGAATATGAGAATCTATAAACCCAGGAAGTAAGGACTTTCCCTGCAAATCAATCACATTTGTTTCTTCTCCGATAAATACCTTGATTTCCTGATTCGTTCCGACTGCCGAGATACGATCACCGTTAATTGCCAGGGCTTCCGCGACTTCATTTTTTTGATTTACGGTTATGACTTCGCCGTTTATGAACACGATATCAGCTTTCAACCAACACACCCCTTCCTTATTGTTTCCCCCTCAGCTCTGCCACCTCTTCATTTGCTGTCCCTGCCGCCGCTTACCAGAATATTCTGTTTTCAACAGATTCATTATATCCACACCAGATTGTGAAATCATTAGACAAATAGTTAAAAATATCATCGTTTTTTTATACCTTTTATATAATTGCGTCTTAATTCCCATGGTTTGCTGGCCCCAGCCCCCTCTATTCCTAAGGGGACTATAACCAATCAAAAAAAGGATAGATCCAGCTGCTTATTTGCTTATCTATCCCGCCATTATTCAATTACAACCCATTGTTGCTCCCGATAATGCCAATGGTCAAATACTGTTTATTTTCTTGAAAATCCCATGGCCAGTATCGAAGGGTTAATTCGCTTTTATCCAATTTTTCAATAAACGTTTTTACCCCTATCAAGGCTGCCCCATATCCAACGTTCGAGGCCAATGCAAAGATGGCATTCAGCCCTTCGTTAATGGTATCCATATACTCAGGTTCGATTTTTAAGATATCAGTCCATGTAATACAGAATCCATTTTGCTTGGTACATTTAGATATAGAGTGATTCACTGTACGAACGATCTCATCCCTTACATCCAAAATTCCATTCTTCATCTCTTCTGCATCTTTTTTCTGATAGTGGTTTGCATGATCGGAAAGAAGCTCCATGGCCCAATTATAAAATAGTTGAGTATAAATGGCGGAAGTTGCCACGATATCAAAATCATTATAATAATTAGCAAAAACACGTTCAGAAAGCTGACCTAACCGATTCTCGGTATCCTTTAAATACCGAATAATTCCCTTTGCCGTTTCACCACGATTCAGCATGGAAGATAGGTGGTGATCAAAATCCACTTTATCGAGGCCTGTTACATCAATTTCAATAAGTTGAATTTTCTCCCGGGTCCGTTCAGGCAAATTTGCCGTACCCTTTTCCATACTTTCCATATCAATATCAAATAGGTATATGGAGTTGCATTTAGTTGCCAGATACTCTATATCCAAATCATCGCAATTGCCTGCTCCGACGATAGCCACTTTATCTACGAACGCTTTTTTCGAAAAAAAGGCATCGAATAAACCTGTAACTTGTATACGATGCTGTTTCCACCGTAACTTTCTGTATTCATCCCGATTATGGTTCATTTTTCTTTGATAGGTTTCCAAGTCAATCTCTCCCTTTAGGGTAGTAAGGATTTATTTATTGTAACAAAGTATCCCGATCTTTTGGAGGGCAGGTAATTTAGATTTCGCACTGGGGAAAAGATAGGCTCAATTTCCATAGTAAAATGAACGATAATGATGTTAGGATAATATGGGAATTGTTTTAAAGTAGCAGTCATTACAGGAGGGTGTTCCTTGAGCAAAACAAAGAAGATTTTACTTACTTTACTAGGTGTTTTTTCAATCATCTTGGTCGGTGTTGTGATCCTTTTGTTTACATTCACACAGAGCATGAAAGCAGATCCCGATGAAGAAAAGAAGATCCGGGATAAAGCTGAAAGATACTTAGAGGAAACTTTTGATGAAGGAACCGAAATATATGATGTCCTATACGACAATATGGGAAACCGGGGCTATTTTGAATACGCAGCTAAAGTGAAACATGAAAAATATGGTACGCATTTTCTTGTTTTCTTTAATGATGAAACAGGGGAAATGGAGGATACATTCCTATCTGATAAATGGCAAGATGATGCAGAGAAGGAAATCAGGCCATATGTTGAAAAAGAACTGGGTGACGTGTTGATATCCAAGGAAATGGAAAATATTGCAGAAAGTGAAGATTGGGAGAAGATTCAAGAAGAAATAGGCGATTATAATCAATTACTCTTGGTCTTTGATGAGGGGATCGGTAAAGAATTGAACATTGATCCGAATAAGCCAGCCAGCTATAAAGATTACGAAGTTTCCCCTACCATCCGGATTACCCTTTCACGTAAGAAACAGGATGCAGATGAAGACCGCTTTAACGAAATGATCAATGGCCTTAAAAAAGATAAAGTTCTTGAACATGGAAATATGATTGTAGAATATATTAGTACCAATGGTGTGCCACTTGAAGATGAGGAATGGCATAAAAAGTTTTAAAACCAACATATAGTTTAACAGGAAGGTAAAGGGCAGCCGCTCTTTACCTTTTTAGTATATGTGAAACAAACCCTTCAAAATGGCACTTTCCTCTAGTAATCTATCCTATTTTTTGTAATGAATCGTTTCTCGCGGTTAACCACATTAGAGAAAAAGTTCTTTATTCTCACGTCAAAAAATTTTTTTTAATATAAAAATGAAAAATCCTTCCATGCATTTTAGGTGAAACCGCTCCTTTTGATGAATAAATGTAACCAGTATAATATATTCAATATCTTCAGAATCTTCCTTCGGCCACCGATTCAGGTTGGTAACGCTATCACTTCCATTCCTGGAATAAAAATCTTAACAATCGCAGATTTCAAAGGAATTGAGCCAATTCCCTTCATACCTCGCACGGTAATGTATCCTATTCATAAATAATCAATAATAGGAATTTTAACCCATGACTTTTACCCTTTTTTCAATCGTATAAATATTCAAAAAAATGTCGAGTTGAGTCATCTATCCTTTTACCCTTATACTAGGGTAGAAAAATCGAAGGAGGAATTACATATGAAAAAGGAAATTTCAATCATTGGTGTGCCAATGGATCTTGGTCAAACTAGAAGAGGAGTGGATATGGGGCCGAGCGCCATCAGATATGCAGGATTAAGTGAAAGACTTGAAAACATTGGCTATACTGTCCGTGATGAAGGTGACATTAAAGTAGAAATACAGGAAAGAGCACAAAGTGATAGTGACACAAATTTAAAGAATCTGCAGGATGTAGCAGAAGGTAATGAAAAATTGAGTCAAAAAGTGGATGAAGTCATCCAAGCAAATCGTTTTCCTTTAGTTTTAGGAGGAGATCACAGCATTGCTATCGGGACATTAGCCGGTTTAGCGAAGCATACTGAAAACTTAGGGGTAATATGGTATGATGCACATGGGGATTTAAATACTGCCGAAACTTCCCCATCAGGAAACATACACGGTATGTCCCTAGCCGTAAGTTTGGGTCTTGGCCACCCTGCACTGACTAACATCGGCGGATATTCTCCAAAGGTCAAACCAGAGAACATTGTCATCATTGGTGCCCGTTCTTTAGACCAAGGTGAGAAAGAGTTAATCAGGGAAAAAGGAATTAAAGTCTATACGATGCATGAGATTGATAGAATGGGTATGACAAAAGTGATGGAAGAATCGATTGCCTATCTGAAAGAACGTACGGATCTTGTACATTTATCACTTGACCTTGATGGTCTTGATCCAGATGATGCACCTGGGGTCGGTACGCCTGTAATGGGAGGCATTAGTTACCGTGAAAGCCATCTTGCCATGGAAATGCTGGCTGAAGCTAATATCATTACATCGGCAGAGTTTGTTGAGATAAACCCAATATTGGACGAGCATAATAAAACGGCTGAAGTTGCTGTCGCATTAATGGGCTCATTGCTTGGGGAAAAATTACTTTATGGAGCGGAAGAACATATCACTCCTGATTTATTGGCTCAAGTTAAATAATCGGACACTTTGTTTTTGATAGAAAGATAGAGAGTTCTTTAAAGTGATACTCCATAGGAAAAAGCCCATACTTCGTTTATGAGCTTCTTCCTCCATTGGCGGATGATCGATTTGAATCAATTTACATCCCTAGTTTCCTGACGCTTGGCTTCTCTTTCTTTATTAAGCGGCGCTTTCGAAATTAATTCTGCATAGGTACCTATGTTCATTGAATCATGCTTCTTTAATGCAGAAGTAATCTCTTTTCGGAGGGAATTCGACATCATCTAAGAATCAAAATCAAAAGCTATTAGACTTGTAAGAACACAAATTCCCTAATAACGTCCCAACATAAATGAAACCGTTTGCACCCATCAGGTAAAGGAGTTTTTCAATGAAAACAGCAGAAAATCAACCAAATGAATTAAAACGGAGCATGAAAGCAAGACATTTATTTATGATTTCAATAGGGGGATGTATTGGTACGGGCTTTTTCATCGGTTCGGGCTATACCATTCATGAAGCAGGAGCTTTCGGCGCTATCCTCTCTTACATAGTCGGCGGCTTCATCATGTATTTAACGATGCTATGTCTAGGTGAACTATCCGTTGCGATGCCTGTTTCCGGTTCGTTTCAGACATATGCGACAAAGTTCATCGGTCCTGGCACCGGGTTTGCCATTGGATGGCTTTACTGGTTAGGTTGGGCAGTTACAGTTGCTTTGGAGTTTCTGGCGGCAGGCCAGCTTATGCAAAGATGGTTCCCTGAATCACCCGTTTGGATGTGGTGTGCAATCTTTGCTTTTCTCATCTTTTCACTAAACGCCTTATCAGCAAAGGCATTTGGCGAATCGGAATTTGTTTTTTCCAGCATAAAAGTATTGGCCATCATTCTGTTCATCATCGTTGGCGGTGCTGCTATGTTTGGTTTGATTGATATGAAAGGTGGACAAGAGACTCCATTTTTCTCAAACTTTTTCGCTGAGGGTCTTTTCCCTAATGGGATATCGGCCCTGCTAATCACAATGATTACAGTGAACTTTTCCTTCCAGGGCACAGAGTTAATCGGAATTGCCGCGGGAGAAAGTGAAAACCCGGAAAAGGTCATACCAAAATCCATCAAACAAACGGTGTGGAGAACCCTCTTCTTCTTTGTTCTTTCGGTCACTGTACTTTCGGCGATGATTCCAAGGGAAGAAGCAGGTATCTCAGAAAGTCCATTCGTTGTTGTACTGGATAATATCGGGGTTCCGTATGCAGCTGACATCATGAACTTCATCATTCTTACAGCACTATTGTCAGTGGCGAACTCCGGTCTTTATGCTGCCACACGTATGCTCTACTCGCTTTCAAGGGAAGGTATGGCAAGTCCGAAACTCGGTTTGGTGAATAAGAGAGGAATTCCGCTTAATGCCCTGCTCATCACACTGGCGATTGCCGGTTTGTCTTTACTTTCTAGTGTAGTGGCTGCAGACACAGTATTTGTCTTTCTTCTCTCCCTTGCAGGATTAGGTGCACAAATTGGCTGGATTGCCATATCTGCTAGTCTTCTTGCTTTTAGAAGATCATATACCCGCCAAGGTGGAAAGATAGAAAATCTGAAATTCAAAGTTCCGCTATACCCATTCATCCCCATTCTTGCTTTAGCAACAAACTGCATCGTCATGATTAGTTTAGCATTTGTTCCTGAGCAGCGAATGGCCCTGTATTGCGGGGGAACATTCTTCCTTGGATGTTATGCGGTTTATCACTTTAGAGTGAAGAAAAACAAGACCATAGAAACGCCTAAGCAGGAAGTTGAATTAAATGCCGGTAAAAAAATGGTCATTTAATCAGAACGCTGCGAAGTATAGTAAGTGGTGAAAAGTGATTTTTACAATCCATCAAGATTGCTTTTCAAAGAAGAAATACCCTGGATGTTTACACACCCAGGGTATTTCTTTTATTTAGTCACCATTCCTGCCAGCTACCCAATGGTAAAGCGCTTTCCAGCTTTTTTAGTTCCCCTAACCACCCCTGTATATATATAGGAAGTTAAATTTCAAGATACATCTGGGCAATAAAAACCAAATATCAAAACAAAAAAAATCATCTTAATCGATGATTTTATATTGTGCAAATTCCTTTAATTTAGGCAGGATTGGCTCTAAAATTTCCTTGGCTATGTAATCGGTGTCCAATCCAATGAAGCGTTCACTTTCCATGTCGACAGATCTCGCATTTTCCGGGTCATCACAAAAAATAAACGATATGATTCCGTTATCCTCCATCATATCTACATATTTAAATGTAATGTCATGTTTCGTAAGACAACTTTCAAACGCAATGCACAATTCATCTATATTTGATTGACTAATAGATGTGAATATCATATTGATCATCCCCTCTGCTAAAGGATAGCAAAATAAAGCTTGAATTTCAAAGCGAAATTCGTGTCCCACTCTTATGTTCTTCTGACACTTTCGACAAAGAAAACATGGCAACAAAAAAGCCCTCGATTGGAATATCACCGTATGAAGCCTTTTGATAAATGTCATGGCTAATGATTTTCCCATTAGAAATGATTGTAACCAAATCGATTCATTCCATTTCCCAAGCTTACCCTTATTTAATTTTTTATCTTTCAACAGCGATTAATAAGGATTGCCATAGGCATAATCGCATTTTGTATAGCCGTGATCTGCAGTTCCTCATGAATATTCCATGGCATGTCTCATATCTTTATACAAACACCTTGTTAGGAGTGGACCAACATGAAATCTTTTTATAAAGGAACGCTCATCTTGATTGTCGCAGCGTTTTTTGGTGAATGTATCGAATTTTTAGTGAACATGCTCCTAGCCAGGGAATTACACGAAGAGGGCATGGGGCTTTATATGTCCATATTGCCAATTTTCTTTTTGATATATGTGATCGCCAGCCTTGAATTACATATTTCCATCTCAAAATTCGTTGCGGAAAATAAACAGGCCATGCATTATAATCTTATCATTCATGCACTTAAGATGGCTGCAGTCGTCGTATTGGTAATGTGTGTAGTCATGCCTTTCATACTTTCCTTCTCATCCATAATGGACAAATACCATCCCTATATTAAATGGCTGCTCATCACACTGATCCCAATAGTTGCCTTTTCGTCGATTGCAAGAGGCTATTTCATGGGTGTCCAGCAAATGGGGAAGATTGCCTTTTCCAACTTTTTAAAAGATATCATTCAATTCGGCTTGCTTTTCCTCATCTTTAACTTATTTCATTTTAACCAGGAAAAGTCATTATTGATGGCCTTTTTTGTTTTGATTGGCAGTGAGTTCCTCGTTTTTCTTTACTTGATCAACCTTTTGATTCTTCAAATGCGGATCATGAGGCGCGGTACGAACTCACGGACAACCGGTAAACTTGCACGGCAAAAGTTATTGGCGGTTTCTCTGCCCACCATGGGGTTAAGGATCTTTCATGCGATAACAAATGCCATCCAACCTTTTTTGATCCACACTGCCCTTCTCTCGGCAGGATTCGGTGCGGTAGTGGCTACAGAGCATTTTGGGATGCTTACTGGAGTTGCAATGACGATCGGCTTCTTTCCAGCCTTTATCGCGCATTCCTTAATGATCATGCTCATTCCGAATGTTTCGAATGCATACAAGAGGCAGGATAAAGAAAAATTGAGGGTTTTATTGCAAAAATCGATGTCTTTCACCGTATTGTATGGAGTTCCGGCCGTGTTTTTCATTTATTTCTTTGCGGAACCTTTGACCTCCCTCTTTTTTTCTTCAACTTCTGCCGCATACTATTTAAAATTATTATGTCCTTACTTCCTTTTTCATTTTTTTGTCATTCCCATGCAAGCCTATCTCATCGGCCTGGGTTTAGTGAAAGATGCTTTCATCCATACCGTATGGTCCCATATTGTTGCCTTTTTAATGATGTATATCCTAGGGTCACAGGCTTCTCTTAATATGGGAGGAATCATTTTAGGAATGAACACTGGTGCGGTATTATTAACCTTCATGCACTACTTGACCATTTGCAAAAAAATCGGCATAAGCATCTTACTGACGAAATCAAGATCGATATCGATAAAGTGAAGCCAATAGCAAGTTCAGCACGGCAAAAACCTTGCTGTTATTGGTTTCTAAAGATTTAGATTAAAAATATTGAGCCTTTCCCTGTACATATCACCTTCGTTACTGTATATTTCAACATACTTGGGTATAATCAAGTAAAATGGTTTAAACTAACCATACAATAGTAATGGAGTGATTTCATGAGTAAAGCTAAGGCTAAGAGCGGAACGGGTAAAGGTACGGGCACTGGAACGGGCAAGAAGGGCTGGAATCGTTGGAAAACAAGTGCCAACAAGAAAAAAAACGCCAAACCATATGTTAGTAAAGGCGTCAAGCATTCCAGTGATTCAAAAACATCCGGTCACTCTACAGGTGACAAGACAGAAAAATAATTGCTTGTCCTACAATCCATACAAAACATACAAAATTTATGTTTGTTCCATATTCTCATACAGGGTGTTAAGAGATCTGTATGAGAGAAATGGGTCTTATAGAAATAAACCACTAACAATATCCATATGAGGCATAAGAGTACGGCTATTATACATACCATCAAAAAAGACACTCCAAAACCCGGCAGTGTCTTTCATTTTTATTTTTTTCTTTTTTATCTAATTTGGCTTTTGGGTTTGATAGCATTGATTTTTTTCGGGGAAAACTCTGTACGGAAGCCGTTAGTGGCTTTTTTAACAGAGTTTGTAACCGAATGTATCGCTTCACCAACGTCCTGAGCAGAATCCAATAATGGTTCAACCGTTTTCATTTTAGCTTTTACATCGTCGGTGATTTCATTTGCAGTTTGCAATAGTTGTTTCGATTCGCCGGATAAATCGTGGATGGCATTTCGCACCTCAACCAATGTGTGATTGGCTTCCCCTATCGTGACCATTCCCTTTTGAAGTGTACTTATCAAAAATACGACCAACCAAATGAAGGCTAAAGCGATTGCAGCCACACTATATTGAATAATCAAGATAAAGCTCCCCCTCTGAATTAAATGGTAGAAACGATTGCTTTTAATAGGTTAGTGAATCCCGGGGTGCCTGTTTTTAAAGATAAATGATGATTCTATCTGAGTTTTATTTGAACCCCCCCAGCTTTAGTTCGGGTTGAAGGAGCTGACGGTGTGGATAAATCCTTGGGGCGGCCTTCCAAACTGGCTTCTTTCATGGTATTGGTTACATTATGAATCATTTCCCCAACATCTTGAGCGGATTCCAGCAATGGATCTACATTTTCCATCTTCCCTTTTACATCCGCAGTAATTTGATTAGCAGAGTGGATCAGTTGTTTGGACTCTTGCGTCAATCCATGGACGGCATTTCTTACCTCTTCCAGTGTCTTATTTGTCTCTTCGAGCGTTCCCATTCCTTTACGCAGCGTCTGGTTGACATTATATATCAAATACACGACGGCTCCGGAGACACTGGCAACACTTAATTTAATGAACATTTTCATATATCCACTCCTTTCATTTAAATTTATGCATTGTCCCTTTCATTCATTCCCTATAGTCCATTACTTGTCCGATCAGTTTTAAAGAACCATTTACCTTTCCCCAAATGAAGTTTAAAGGGTAGTTTAATGGATAATAGTAAGGGCGTGTAATCATTGTTACGACGCATGCTTAAAAGAAGAACATGTAAACATGATGCTGGAAAGCATTCGCTTGGATCGGGAATATGCGGATATTTGCTCTTTTTTAGCACAGGCGATAGGTAGAGGAACCCCGTTTATTTCAGAGTTGGCTAATGTTTTATCAAGATTTGTGAAAGCTGCGGAAATGAATGCAAAAAACACGATCATGAACAGTGTCAAAAATGTGCCGAGGCTTGTTTGTGATGCGCAGAAGAATGCAGAAAAATAGTCGCTTGATGTAAGGATAGCATTAGCTATTCCTTTCAGACTATAGACAAATTCGATGAAAATCGAGTTTGTCCATTTTTATGGCTTGTACGATTTGGACGTTTTTATTGAAACGTAAGGCTCGCTTTCCGCGGGCGGTCGGCCCTCGGCTTTCGCCTGCGGGGTCTCCCCTAGACGCGCTTTTCTAAGCAGGAGTCTCGTACACCCGCTCCAATCAATTTTGTCTTACCTTTTAGATAGAACACTGTTGCCTGGAGTGAGTTTTGTTTTAAGTATTAAAACCTGAGGTGATGAGGATGCCTTCTAAACATGATTCTATTCAGCGAGATCAATTTGAATTGATTACTTTAGATCAACTGGTGCCACCGAACCATTTGGTTCGTAAAATGGAGGCTGCCATTAAATTTAAAGAAGATGGCCAATTGAACATGGCGAGGTCCAAAAATGGCCTAACATAGTGCGCTCGTAGAGCCCCAATCTCATAACTTTAGGCGAAATTCAGAGGAAATTTCAAAAGGGGGGCTCAGAATTTATTAATTCCGTACCCCTTTTGTCTACAAACTGTAAGGAATAGCATTAGCTATTCCTTTTATTATCCTTCCCCCTTACCAACTGACTACTTTTTGAACCTATTAAAGGATGATGATATTTCTTATATATTCTAACGAGGTATTTGTTGAAATTTATTTACCAAGAAATTTCAACAAATACGAAAAACATCTATTGAAAATCGCCCTTTTTAGGCACACTAGTATTAAAAACAGGAGGATATTATGACACCTCGGAATGTTCCTGCTAAAGATGATTTAGAAGTGAAAGATACCCCCGCTTCACCTGAGAAGGAAAGTGAAGCAGCTAAACTCAATCGATTATTAGGTGCAGTCATGCGATATTTATCAGATGATGAGCAAGAAGAAATAGATATAGAGTATCTTCTCGAAAACACCGAAGGGCTGCGGGATTGGTGGAGCGAATATAGGGAGCTTGACCGAAAACGGGTCGAAGAGGAAATTAAAAATTCGCTGACGGATCTATCCCTCGAAGAACTAGAAAACATCCGAGAACAAATCCGTACAAAGGCATAAAAAAATCCCTGCATAGGGATTTCAGTTTGTAGAATGGGGTTCTACCTAAAATTATAATAAGACTAGATTATCCTTCATGTTTTTTACTGTAATCCTTATTGGATTGAACAAATTTGCGACACTCCTGTAGAATTACTGGCTAGCCCGGACACCGCAGCCGCTTTGATGCTGCTTGGCAGACAGTAGGCGGAAAGGGAATGGATTTCTGATATCAACTGGAACGTTTTTAAAATAAAAAACGGCAGTCAAACTCGCTTTTTTTTAGAGCTTGTCGTCTGAAATCCCTGCATTGTAACCAGATCTTGCATGAATTTTTTTACCAAAGACATTTTTTGAATTTAACAATATACCGTGCATGCGGCACCATACATCCTCGTATTCAAACGCCACTCAAGGTACTTAGTTTTAGTTGTTCGATCATGGAATCAACCAATGCATGCAATGGATTTAAAACTGTCTGTCCTGTCTGAAGTTCATATCTCCTTGCCGCTTCGACCATTGATAGTTGAGCTACAGACAGCCGTCTATTTTCGTTTTTAAACTGGGATAAATAATTCATGATTTCCTGATTATATCTTTCTCCCAATCCCTGCATAATGAATTCAAAGGCATCGTCGATAATGATGACTTCAAAATCCACAGTCCCATATTTTTCAGCATGTGCAGTTAAACGTTTGACTGTTCCTTCAACAGTGGCAGGGTTCGTGAATAATATCATTTGCGGCTGCTGCAATTGGCAAATTTGCTCAAAATATGGTTCATCGATTTTAATGATGGGCATGGGTAAAGATAGTTGTTCTTCGTTTAATAAAGCAATATAGTTTGTACAAGTTATCAGGATGGCATCCACTTTACATTCGGCAATCCATTCGACCTGTTGTTTAACCTTTTTTTGACCATCCGAATAATTAAAATTTTCATCCGTTGACACCCGCTGCATCAATCCCGGATCTACAAAATGAAGCCATTCAATATCGAATTTCGAGAATGCGTTTTCTATGTATTCTATATTTGTAAAGTGTGCATGCAAACAGCCTATCTTTTTTTTCATAAATCTCCCGCTTTCGTCAGTTAGTATTCTGATTATTCTAACACAAAAACGCGACACATTGACCGATGGCAGCAAAAACGATGAATAACCATGTCCCTTCTGTTATATTGGGGTAAAAGACTGGTTCTTTGAGCCAGATATAACAGGAGGTATGAATCGGGCTCTTGAGCATATATTTATCAAGGCGATAACAAGGGGAATCATCAGGAAAATGGAACATCAGTAACCAAATTGCTGCTCATTAAAGTAAAGTAACCATTAAGAGAAACAAACCGAAGTCAGTTAAAAAACATTATATTGGAGAGTGTTCACCATTCTTTATTTAATTGCGATTCTATTCCCTCCATTAGCGGTTTTATTGGCCGGTAAACCCATTCAGGCTGTGCTTAATTTGGTCCTCACACTATTTTTTTATGTCCCTGGATTAATTCATGCAATCCTAGTGGTGCATGACAAGAAAGCGGATAAACGAATGAAGCGGCAAGCAGCGTTTATTGCTAAACTGAAACGAACGACTAAGTGATTTATGCAAACACCAATAACCCGAATGCAATGTATTCGGGTTATTATCAAAAGAATTCGTTTAATTGAATCTGTGCGTCTTTCTAATCCCTCTATGATAACAAGCGTCACATATTTGAAAACGTGAGTCATCAGGCAGCCTTTTTCCACAGCGCTTGCATTTTTTTTGATAATTCAACATTTCATCTTTTAACTGATCATGAACGCCATCACTGATTTCTTCACGGATACGCTCCCAATAAACAGCTTCCGTACGCTTACCCATCCGATATAAAAATAAAAGATGAAGACCTATCGCTTTATAAGATAGCTCCAATTCCTCAAGATTCCTTGTCTTGATGATCGGTTCAGGAAGGTCACTGTTCTCGGCAATCGCTTCGACCGTTTCCAGCCACTGTCTGATCAGACTTGGTTCTTTTGCCGAAAAAGGAATATGCAGGAAACCATATAAATCCATTAAAGAAAAACGAGCTTCGATTTCTGTATCCCGTATCAGTTCGTAAAGCTCCCTTTCTTCCGATAGCGAAGCCTTTTTCGTGCCTTTAGGAGGCTCAAACCTCTCCCACATTTCGAAAAATGTCCCCAGGTTCCGGTAATATTTTTGGAAACGTTCAAATACAGCAGAGGTTGGGGCGATTGTGAAGGTTTGAACTGGCTCATCTACCTGTTCCAGCAACTTATTCATGATTTTGATTTCTGCTGTAAATGCTACCTTCCCCGTGTCATAAATCCCTTTTCTACCCGCCCGGCCTGCGATTTGCTTGATTTCTTGAGAAGTCAATCTTCTTCTTCGTGTCCCGTCGAATTTTTCATTTTCAAGAAAGACGATGCGGCGTATTGGCAAGTTCAATCCCATTCCAATCGCATCGGTGGCAACGACAACTGATGTTTCACCGCGATTGAATAATTCTATTTGCCGTTTTCTATTTTCAGGAGGCATACTGCCGTATATCATGCTGACATTATGTCCACTCTCTTTAAGCCGGGATGCTGTTTCCAGTACCTGCCTTCTAGAAAAGCAAATGAGGGCATCCCCTTTTTTTGTATACTTCAGTCCAAACTCCCTTTGTTCCACCTCAAGCGGTATTTCCCGTCTGTATTCGTGAAGTTCTAAATCGGCTTCATTCAGAAGGTTCAGAAGCATCTTTTTGATATTATTGCTCCCGATTATGTGTACTTCATTCGCGTTAGCTTGCGTAATTGCCCTAAACCAAGAAAAGCCTCGATCTTTATCGGCAATCATTTGGGCTTCATCTATGACGATTACTTCATGGTAGTCTTTTTCATGAAACATTTCAACGGTACTGGAGACATGTTTCGCACCCTCAATAGCCTTTTCTTCTTCACCGGTTTTTAATGAGCAAGGTACACCATCCGCATTTAATTTATCAAACACTTCCAGTGCAAGCAGTCTAAGTGGAGCCAGGTACATACCGCTTTCCGCTTGTTTCATTTTTTCCAGGGCCTTATGCGTCTTCCCTGTATTGGTCTCACCTATATGCAAAACATATCTAACTTTTTTTCCCAATGATGGAGTATAGGCCTTACCGATGATGTCATCGATCATCCTTTGCTCTTCTGCCCGCTTCCTGGCTTCTTCTGCCAATACTTCAGCTTTCCTTCTTTCTCTGTTCTCCACGTCTTTTTCAAATATTTCTTCGTGCAATATTTCATTAAAAGGAATTCCCTCAAGCTTCAGTAAATCAGAAAGGTATTCTTCCTGAAGCTCATCAAAACAGGACTGAGACAAATCGGCCAATTCATCGCTTAGTATACCTTGAAGGGCTTCAATCGTCAGCCTTTCCCCATATGACTCCAAAAACTCATGATGCAGGGCGGCAGATAGATGGTTCAAGTATTTGTCAGGGGCTAATTTCATTATGAAATCCGCAACTAACCTTTCATACCTGTAGTAGTAATTTTCATATTCATAACGGTTCCGGCCCCAACCGATTAACGAATGGATATCGCCTGTCAGCTCTTCGAAAAAGTCAGTGACCATTAGGTATTCGGCAGCTTGAAAACCGCCCTCTTCAACTAATTGTTCTTCAAGCAAGTACGGATCGACATATTGGAATTTAGGCTTATTCTTCAGATCTTTTGCCATAATACCAGCAATATAATACCTGACATGTAAATATAAAAGAAGTGAGTTATTTTCGAAAAATGAATTGGCTTCTTCTTGCAGCCTTGCGCGTATTTTCCAACGCTGTTTGGCAAGCCGCTGTTCTTCTTGTCGCCTAAAGAATTTCTCCCTTGCATTTTTATATCTCTTCTCCCAATCCTCTTGATTGTCGGCAAAGGTTTTTTTAATCCACGTTAAGCCATCAAATGGGCGATACTTCTTTAATTCGTTCCGGAACATGCTATTGATCAGCTTATGGTCTGAACCTTCCGTTACAAATCCCCTTTCGCTTAAAAAACCCTTTTTTTCCTTTCTGGGCACATCATTTGATGCTTTATTTATCCAAACATTAATCCAAATTTGCTCAATAAAAGTCGTCCTGTCTGATATATATGCTGAATAAGAAGGCATTGTCTCTTGATTCTCTAAATAAAAATCAATATCCTGGATGATTTTTTCTTTTGTATTCTCTATAGCAATAGGATATATACTTTCTAATTTTCCCATAGTGATCCCCTTTTGAATTATCCAATATGTACTTGATTACTTCCTTTTATCCTCCCCAAATTTTTGTTTAAAATGAGCTTGGTACATTCGTTTTATCATTTAAATTCATGAGCTCCGTTATCATGAGAGGATGCAAAAATGCCAGGTTGCTTTACTTTTCAAGATAAATATCAAAAATATGCCAAATATGCACATTAAAGTTACTCTCACCATTTCATTTACAGTATAATGCTATAAATACTGATTAGAATTTATGGATTTATGAAGAGATACCCAGCCTTGGCCAGAATCGTTTTATAATCAGGAGAATTTAATGATAATAAAAAAAAGCCGAAAATAAAGTAAAGGTTCATTTTTCAACTTTCCCGATTACATGATTCATCCATAATACAATTCCAACCCTTTAATTGAGTTTAGAGGAAATCCGGGCAACTGTCACGATATTCAGATTATGCTTTTGTGTCTTTGCTTTGTGTATAAGGAATATCATCAGAAAACCTAATAAGAATATAGATAAAAAAAGGAGCCTGAGAATGATTCAGCAAGATATCAACTATTATAAAAATTTTGATTCCATCGCTAAAGAAGTATTAGCACTATTAGCTCAAACCATTGAGGTCAATACATTTTTCCTTTCTATAGTGAATCCCATCCAGAGTTTCATGATCAAGTCCTTCAATAGAAATGCAAAGTTCATTTGTGAAGGTGACATCCTTCCTTATAATATGGCTTATTGTAAATTAGTTGTTGAGAATGGCTTGGAACCACTCGTTATCCCGAATTTGGGGAAACATGAATTGACTAGTGACCACCCTGCAACAAGGTTTATCGGGAATGGGTGTTTTATGGGAGCTCCCCTTATAAATGAGGATGAAATCATTGGGACATTATGTGCATTCGACATTAATCCTCATGTTTTTAAAGAATATGACCTAACCCTCATTAAGTCTATGGCAGCTTTGATTAGTCATGCCATCAATCTTGAAAAAGGGATTATCAGGGATCCTTTATCAGGTCTTTATAATCGGAACTTCATTTATAATTATTTTGATTATCATCAAGATAAAACGAACGATGAAATGGCCCTTCTTTACATCGATCTTGACCATTTTAAATTTTTTAATGATTCCTTTGGACATGATACTGGTGACGGCGTCATCAAAAAGGCTGCCGAATGTTTTTTGCAAACCGTACCCGAAGGCAGTCAGGTGGCTCGAATCGGTGGTGATGAATTCATTGTATTATTAAATCCTTCGCATTGTGAAGATTTAATGAAAAGCACTCAGCAAAACGCTGAATTATTATTGAACAGTTTATCCACAATGCCCATTACCATTAATGGAAATGATCATTTTGTATCAGCTAGCATAGGGATTAGCTTTTATCCTCATCATGGTATGGAAATGGACTCACTTTTGAAAAAAGCGGACCGTTCCATGTATATAGCCAAAGAGTCTGGACGGAAAAATATTCAATACTTCCACCCTGAGTGATCGTATAAAAAATAAAAAAACCAGTTCTCCTTAGGAGACTGGCTTTCTTTCACCTTAAAAAAATCCAACGTTTCGCTTTCAGCCTTTGCAAAAGCTTGAGCAGGTCGGCATTTGCCTTATGTATCCGTTTCTCGGATGGTGAAGCGGAGGGGACCGGGATGTTAACTCTCTCGGGCTTTTTGTTCATATTCTGAAAGACCCTTCCTATTCTTTGATTTTGAATAGTATATGCGGGTTAACCATTAAATATCATAAGGAAAGGAAAAACCCCTGCCTTTTCATAAAACACTTTTTAACCGGCTGAAGCGTGCAGCTTTTTCTTTTTGTTTCAGAATGATGCGTTCGTTCTGTTTCATCACTTTTTTAGTGTGGGGACTTAAACCTACATCGGGTATTTTAACCTGTGGTTTGATTACGGCAACTGACACGTCGTTGCCGGCTTTATCATAAATGCTCATTTATCCTTCACCACCTGGTTTTTGTTTTATGACCATATCGAACATCATGATTAATAATGCTATCAATAAACAATCGACTTCTGAAACGAAGCTTTCTGATTTAACGTCAAGGATATAGGGTTCCATCAAAATACTAACAGGCTGCAGAGCCATTTTTTCTTCATCATTATAATACGTATCTTCTCTTTCCAATGTAGCACGAATGGTACTGCCATTCAAGTTCGGAACCCCATTTATCACCGACTGCTTGTCCTGTTCGGTTTTGAAAGGAAGGATTTTCACGTTCATCCCTTCCTTTGCTGCATATGCTTGAAGGAGAATGCTCAAATAAGCCAAGTATTCCTTATTCGTTTGATAATACTCAGGTATTCCTTCTTTCTTTAGGAGATGAAACATATTCTTGACCTTTTCCCTATTATCCGTTAATAGTTTATCACTTTCCGCAACGGCTTTTGTTGCATAGGATAGCTCGTTATCGCCAATCTTCGATATATACATGCTCAAGAACACAAACATATCAATCAGGATAAATACGATAGCCATGATCAAGAAATTTTCCCACTCATTAAAAATGCTCATCGGATAGAAATTCCAATAAATCAGTGCTCCCAGTATAAAAATGATATACCAGGTTTTTCGAATCGTTTCAATCCTTTTACTAACCTTCTCTTTATATTTCCAAGAAAGAATGACATAGGCTAATAATGCAATAAATACTACCCATACAAAGACTCTGAAAAACATTAACAATCGATTTATCCCCCTACCATTCAGCTGCTACATTCCTTATCCCGTCCTCTATATTATTCATTATATATACCTCTATTCCCTGCCTGAGACGGGTGAAACTTAAACATTTACCACAAGAAAAAACACTCCATCCAATGTGATTTTACAGATATCTTTATCATTTATATTGTGGGACATCATAGTAAATAACCATATAAATTCTATGATATGATATGTATTAATAAAAGCTATGATTACTATTGGAGGAAGCTATCATGATGAAAATTATTAAGATCCTCATTTCTACTTTTATACTTTTGTTACTTTTCCTTAACCTCTATCCTCCGCTTGGAAGACGGACAAACAAAGAAAAGGTAAAAAGTTTCACTACTAAAGAGAATTTTGCCAAAGGGAAATTCCAAAATCAGATTCCTGCCAGTCAAGCGATGAGTCTTAAGCATACTGGTTCCATTTTACGTGATTTCATAAAACCTAATCCAAAGAGGAGGCCCGACAGTCCCATTGTAATTGGAACAAAAGAACCCTCCGTTTCTAAGAATTCCAATAAAATCACCTGGTTTGGTCATTCTGCTTTCATGTTGGAGTTAGATGGGAAAACCATTTTAGTGGATCCCATGTTTGGCAAAGCACCCACTCCCTTTCCATGGTTCGGGAACAAGCGCTTTAGCGGGGAGCTGCCTTTTGATATCGATATGCTTCCTCCTATCGATGCCGTCCTGCTTTCACATGATCACTACGATCATTTGGATTATTTCTCGATAAAGAAATTAAAAGATAAGGTCAACCAGTTCATTGTCCCACTCGGTGTCGGTGGACATCTAGAAAGATGGGGCGTTAAACAAGAACTGATTCAGGAACATAATTGGTGGGATGAAGCTTCATTCAAGGACTTGCAATTTATTTGTACACCTGCAAGGCATTTTTCTGGTAGAAGTTTAGGCGATGGCAATACGACACTTTGGTGTTCTTGGATAATTAAAGGAAAACAAGAAAAGGTATATTTCAGCGGCGATAGTGGTTATGGCAGCCATTTTAAAGAAATCGGCGAAAAATACGGTCCATTTGATTTAACTTTAATGGAATGCGGCCAATATGATGAACGTTGGTCAACCATCCATATGATTCCGGAAGAAACTGTTCAAGCACACATCGATGTACAAGGAAAACGGATGATCCCCATTCATTGGGCAGGTTTCACATTGTCTTTTCATGACTGGACAGATCCGATAGAACGGGTAACAAAAGCGGCCAATGACCTGGGTGTCCAGGTCTGCACACCTCAAATAGGCGAACCGGTAGTGCTAGGTTCAACGGATTTCCCTCAAACAAGATGGTGGAAATGAAAAAAGGGGTTCGGAAAACGTATCATTCATCAAATGATGTTCCTGAACCAAATGACCCAAAGCAATACCTTCCCCCCTCAGGTCTGGTTTCTATCTAAATGTTATATCTAAGTTGATTGGAGCGGGTGTACGACACTCCTGCGGGTAAAGCGCGTCTAGGGGAGACCCCGCAGGAGTCTCCCTGACCGCCCGCGGAAAGCGAGTGCCCTACGTTCCAATCAACGTCCAAATTTATACAAGCCAAAAAAAACTGTAGACAAACTCGATTTTCATCGAGTTTGTCTACAGTCGAAAGGTCCATCCATATTGGGATGGACCTTTTTCATTTACAATTTCCCTTCATTATATTCAAGATTCACTTTTATTGAATGCTCTTTCTTCACTCCAAAATAATTGGTGCCTATTACGCCTAAAATGATTAGTATCGAACCCAATATATCATAGATCGTAAGCTTTTCATTTAGAATGAGAGCTCCTGCCGCAATCGTGACAACAGTGGAAAGATTGGCAAACACACTCATTTGCGAAGCTTTTATTTTTGATAAAATCGTATTGGATAATAATGAAGTGACCAATGAAGCCAATATTCCCAAATACAAAATGGAACTGATGAATTCCATGCTCGACCATGGTGTAAAGAATTCCGCCATCGTACCTTGTTTTAAATGGGTAACGAGTGCAGCTGCATTAAAAATGACAAAGCCTGTTCCCATCATGAAAAAGGACATTTCACCTGGTGTATGGTTCCTGGCAAGTGAACGGGTCATCGTTGTATAACAAGCAGTTGCAATACAGGATAGCAGGATCAATACCATCCCAAGCATGTCAGAAAAATTGATGCTGCTCCCTTTCATCACAAAAATAAAAATGACCCCAACTACCGACAAGACAATCGAAAGTTTTTGATATAAAGATGTTTTCTCCTTAAGGAAGTATCCAGCTATCATCAATGTTAGAATTGGAGTGACGGCTGACAGAATTCCAGCATCGGTGGATTGCGAATACTTAAGTCCGAAAGTTTGAAAGGCAAAGAAAAGAGTTGGGAATAATAGGGAAAGCGGTACAAGATTTTTAACCGACTCCCAAGAATAGTTCACCTTTATGACTTTTACGGCGACCAGGAATAAAATGATGGCGAAAGAAATCGTGAACCGGAACGCCAAAGTATCAAGCGGATTCGATACAGCAATCGCCATTTTCGTGAATAAAAAAGATAGGCCGACAATACTTGAATGAAATAGCGCTAACATGTATGCAAATGATCGGGATTTCATGGCTGCAACTCCTCAACTAGATTACTATATTCCTATTTAGGTATAGTACCCTTTGCATCTGTATTGCAACCCAAGTTAGAGGTAAAAAAACTGGTCTTTTTTTTTCTGGATATTAACGAATTTAAGCCTATTACAATAATGTATGGTTGAATTAAATCTGAATGCACCTTATCGTAAGAAATATTAATCGACAATGACAGAGTTTTTTGGATAGGTTTCTTCTAATTCAATACTATTGCAGGCAATTGGTTCTTCAAAAGCGGTCTGGGCTTTCTGTTTTCTTTTCAAATACATACTGATGGCATAAGCAACTGTGAAGTTTATCAATAAAGCAATTAAGCCTATATTAATATTCAAGAAATTCATCTGAGCAAGATGCATTCCTATGGCGAACAGATCCCCTGTAATGAGGCCCGCTGCAATACCTGCAGGTCTTATGGAGCGGAAAAAGAAAATCGATAATAATCCAGGCAGGAATTGCCCAAAACCATAATAGGCTGTGTTGATCAAGTTCAGCATCAAGCTCGGCGCCAGCAATGTTAACCCCATCGAACAAAACAGATAGAGAAGAACAATAATTTGGACCCATTTTCTTTGAGATTTTTCAGGAACATTACTTAATAAATTCCTGGAAACTAAACCTCCAACCGCCAAACTAGTTACGGCAAGTACTAAAATGCCCGAGAGAGCTGCCCCAGCAGCCACTAAACCAACTGCCCAAGGAGGAAGGATGCTTGTCACTGTTGCCATGAAGGCATGGTTTGGATTGTCTAAATCAGGGATTGAAACAAGAGCAAAATATGAAGCTAGTATGAGAAACGGATACATCAACATGTACAAGGGCATAAATCTTTGCGTTCTCTTAATCGTACCTTCTGACTTACTAGTGAATACGACAGCAACGATTATCGGCATGCAATAGAAGGCTAATGCTTGAAAAAATATAGTGGTCATGCTGAAAACGACATCTTCCGAATTATCTATCGTAACCATCGCTCCATGTTGCTTAGCCAAATTGAATAGGTTTGACACTCCGTTAATTTCTTTTATAACCACTAACCCGGTGATTATGATCGCTAGAAGCATGATTATATCTTTAAGGATAGAAATGAGTGCTGGAGCTTTCACACCTGATATCGATATATAAATAAAGGCTAAACACCCTGAAACAATGACTGACAGTGTCGGCGATAAATTAAACCCCAATGCGTTAAGCGCCACGACGAGTCCCTCAAATTGCAGCTGTCCCCAAGGAATCATGAAGAGCAATGCGGAAATTGCCACTACCAGTTCCAATCCTCTATGGGAATAATGCCCTTTGAAAATATCCGGTAGTGTCATTGCCCCGTATTTTTTCCCGGCTCTCCACATTAAAGGGGCCATATAATATCCAATGGGGTAAGCAAGAAGTATATAACCTAGAAACCAGATGCCATATCCCGGACCTTTGGCGTATATTCCTCCTGGAAATCCAATCATTGTCCCTATACTATAAATTTCACCAACTGCGAGGAAGAATAGTAATATTCCACTGAATGATCGGCCCCCGACTAAATATTCCTCAACACCAACTTTCCCTTTACCACCCCGACTGTTCAATGCTATTCCAATTGATAAGAGTATAATAGATCCAAACACAATCGCCGCCATTATCCATTCCTCCTCATCTACCCCATCTTTTCATTTTTATATTGATGACGATCATAAATATGCCAAGATATACAAAGACAAAGGCTAGTCAACGGAAACCATAAAAACACCCAAAAATAAAGGATAGGTATTCCCATTACACTGAAATCAAGTTTCGCAATAAAAGGGATGATACCAACAATGGCTATGAAGGGAATGATCACACCTATGAATATACCAGCTAATTTTCGGCGGGACATAATTCTCCACCTTTCCTTTTATAAGGTTATTAATGATGCGTTCCATCGCATAATTTGCTAAGTTTAACAACTTTTTTCAATATATTAAACTCCAATCCTTCTGGTATACAACCTGACCATTCACGAGAGTGGCGATAACTGGAATATCCTTAATTTCCAATGGGTCGACCTTCAATGGATCTTCTGAAAGAATAACGAAGTCCGCTCTCTTTCCGATTTCGATACTTCCGGTATTCTTTTCGTCAAAATTAAGTTCCGCCCCCCATATCGTCATTGAGCGCAGTGCACTCTCAACGTCTATCCTTTGTTCAGGCCCTAATACTTCCCCTCCCATCGTAATGCGATTAACTGCAGCCCAAACTGAAAATAACGGTGAGATAGGTGTTACTGGACAATCGGAATGCACAGTAAATAGCAAGTTATTTAGAAGTGCGTCTCTTAAGGGGTTTATACTGTTGGCTCTTTCAGGCCCAAGAAAAAGTTTTTTATGCCTGTCCCCCCAATAATAAACATGATTAATGAAAAATGAACCTGCTACGCCAAGCTTTTTCATTCGTTCTAAATCGGATTTAGTCACGGTTTGCAAATGTTCAATTCGGTGGCGGTGATCGATGCGTGGATTTTTTTTCAGTGCAAATTCATAAGCATCTAATATGGAGCCAATGGCCCTATCCCCGTTTCCATGCGTTGTTATGCGAAACCCCCTTTTGTTTAAATCAAGAACTTCTTCATTAAATTCATTTTGTTCGTGTAATAAGTCTCCGGAAACACCAGGATTACAATGGTATGGCTGCCGCAATGCCGCTGTTAACCCTTGAATTGACCCATCTTGAAACAACTTAGCACTATCAAGACGAGCACGACCGCAGGACTTTTCAATAATTTCCAGATTAAGTTCATTAGCAGTATATTTTCCTAATTCATTTCCTTCCCGCAGGAGATTGTGCATGACCATTAAGCGCATTCGCAATGGATTTTTTCTTTCCGCGATTGCTTTAAGATGGGCTTCCAGTTCAACTATGCCCATATTCAACCCTACACCGGCGTCAGTATTTGTAGTGATCCCTGTTTCTAAGTAATCCTTCGAGCCTTCGCTTAATAATGAAACCAATAAATCCAAAGACGGTGCCGGAATCTTCTTTTCAACCATATTCATGGCAGGCAGCTCATATAAAATACCATTCAGTTGCCCTGATCCATCCCTGCCTAGATGTCCACCAGGAGGGTCCAAAACAGTTTCATCCATTCCTGCCATTTTAAGAGCTGCAGAATTAACCACTCCGAAGTGTGCGGATACATGCCTGATGAAAACGGGATGATCAGGTACAACTGCATCCAATTCAGCACGGGTTGGATGCCTTTTTTCTTTTAAAAGAGTATCATCATACCCAAAACCCAAAATCCAATTCTCTTTTTCAGTTTGTTTAGCCATGGAAAGAAGGCGGGCTTGTATATCTTCAATGGTTTGGTTAAGGGGCGAGCTACAGTTTGCTTGTTTTCGAAACTGTGAGTACATCAATAAATGGTTGTGGGTGTCGATAAAGCCCGGAAGCAATGTTGCGCCTTTTAAATCGATAACTTGTGTCCGGCTGTTATATTCAATGGACGCGCGAGGTGGTTTCGCTTCAGTCCAGATTCCAATGATGATTCCATTACTTACTGCTACAGAACCTCCAATGCGACTTTTTTCATCTAATGTCAAAACGTTTGCGTTCGTTATCAAGAGATCCACCTGAACCATAAAAATGCCTCCTTTAATGAGTTATTCAAAAATTCCTCTATACGTAATGACACTTCCGCTATTTATTTACCTCCCTCTATTAGATTGAAGTTGTTTTTAATGCCTTTACACCAACTCATCACAACGTCAGTACCACTTAATAGTGAATGATACACACAGCGTTTTAAAAAGTCAATAAGAAGTCAGAATATTCAGCGATATATTTCAACCTCATCATACTAAAACCAAATTATATGAAGAATCATATTCATGCATTAACGGTGAAGCCCAGTTAATTTACTAACAACACTGTAAAGTATGATCATTTACCGTTTAATCTATGATAAAATTTCAACGAGGAAGCGAGGTATACATATATGTTGGTTACTATTGTAATTTTCGTTATGGCTGGTCTGGCGGAAATTGGCGGCGGTTACCTTATTTGGCTTTGGTTAAGAGAAGGTAAATCCATTTTTCTAGGTTTAGCCGGAGGTTTCGGGTTGGTGTTATACGGTATCATTGCAACATTTCAAACGTTCCCTACCTTTGGCCGTGTATATGCTGCATATGGCGGGGTTTTCATTGTTCTTTCTGTTTTATGGGGGTGGGGCATCGATAAGAAAACCCCTGATTTATATGATTGGATTGGAGCTATAATCTGTTTGGTCGGTGTTTCAGTCATTATATGGGGCCCTAGACAGTAAAAGAATTAAAGGGCATAAGACCCTTTAATCAGACTGTAGACAAACTCAAAGAAAAAGCTGGAACGTTTTTTTATAAAAAAACGTTCCTGCTTTTCAGAAATCCGCTCCCATTCCGCCAACTGTCTGCCAAGTCTCATCAAAGCAAGCGTCTTGGTGTCTCGGCTACCAATTTTTTCTTGCAGGAGTGTCGCAAAGTTCTTCAATCAAACATTTGAAAACGCATACATAATTTATGATAATCTTTTTCATAAACTGGTTCCCGATTAGAATACAACTCATGATTATTAGTTAGTTGCACTATAAAGGGGCGGTTTAATTTCGATTTGCATTTTTTTGTCATTTGATAGAGTAAAGTAAGAAATAAGGGTAACAAGTAAAACAACTGCGCTTAAGCAATAATATGTGTTTTGGAAACCCATGAATGAATACATACTACCCGCTACGGAAGAAAAAATAGTAATGGCACTCTGTTTCGCAAAATTAAATGCCAGTAAATAAATGGTTGCGCTTAGCCTAGTATCAAATACTCCTGTAATGTATTTAAAAATGGAAACTAAGAGTAAGGGCATTTCAAAAGCTGCAATCAACCTGAATATTGATAAGAGAACAGGACCCGTAGCTATTGCACTTCCAAAAATACGAACGAAAGTTAATACACCGAAAAGAATCAGCCCATTTTTAGCACCCATTTTATTTACGATCACAGGGGCAAAAATCATTAATATGGCTTCAAGTCCAACTTGAATGGAGACTAGCTTACTAAATATATCCGTTCCATATTCTTTAGAAGAAAAGAATTGTACATAATAGTTAGGAAACTGTTGATCGAACACATCATATATGGCGGCCGTGCCGATTATTAAGAATGAAAGGTACCAGAAGTTCTTTATTTTAAATATCGAAAAAACAGCTTTTTTACTAATTTCATTTCCTTTATCCTTCGAGCCTCCTGACTTGATATGGTCTTGACCTTCTATTTTAGCCATAAATAATAAGATAGCTAAAAAAACTGCAGCACCTGATGCAAACCAAAAAATTGAATTAGGGTTTTTTACAAACATTACTCCCCCAATCAATGAGGCCGTAGCCCCTGCTATAGATCCGAATAACCTTACCCTGCCATATTCAAAACCATTATTACGACTCACTCTTTCTATATAGGATTCAACAACCCCCACCCCGCCGTTGAATACTGCACTAAGGTATACACTTCCTATAATTGCTCCTATAACTATATTCGCTTTTAGTAATGGGGCATAAAGGAAGCTGAAGAAAGGCCCCATAAACATTAAAAGGATTACGACAACCCAAAATAAGTTTTTTTTGAATCCCAATTTATCTGAAATGATTCCTAAAAAAGGTTGATAACATAATGCAATTAATGACATCGATGAAAAAACAATGCCTGTTTCACTTGGGTTAAGACCGGCAACATCTTCTAACCATAATGGGAGGAAACCAAGAACGATTGCCCAAATTATAAAGTAAAAATAAAATAGTCCTCCAAAATTCCAAAAACCTTTAGAAACATTCATATAAGGTCCCCTTTACGTATTATATAAGTCAAATTTAACTATGCTAAAATGCAAGTGAATCTTTCCACGGCATTGCAGAAAGATTCCAAGCTGAATATTAATATTTCATCACTAGCTTTTACTTTAACTTTTATTCACCGCATCCGGTAATGGGATCCCAAAGTTTGGAGAGCCATCCTGGTTCCATTTAAATACTTGTGCCCGTGTATGGCGATTGGGATCATACAAGGGGTCCCCTTCAATTTCGGTATAATTACGAGCATGGTAAATTAAAATATCCTCGCTCCCATCCTCTGAAACTGTAAAGCTATTATGACCTGGTCCATATTGTCCATTTTCCGGTGCACTTTGAAAAACAGGATTTGGAGATTTAGTCCAAGAAGCAGGGTCTAACAAATCACTATCTTCCTCAGCCGTTAGTAAACCCATGCAATAATTATGATCTGTTGCACTGCATGAATAAGTAATGAAAACCTTTCCATTTCTTTTAAGCATTGCTGGACCCTCATTTACATGGAAACCAATAGTCTCCCAAGGTAATTCAGGCTTTGAAAGCATTACCTGCGGCCCCTTAATTGTCCAAGGATTTTCCATTTCCGCAATATATATATTTGAATTACCTTTAATGTTAAAATCCCTTTGTGCCCATACATAATATAAAATACCTTTATGTTCAAAAGCGGTAGCATCTAATGAAAAAGATTCCCATTCTGTCTTAACTTGTCCCTTATGAATCCATTCTCCCTTTAATGGATCGGGACTTTCATTCTCAAGTACAAACATTCGGTGGTCGAACGTTCCGTTTACTGGTTGGTCGGTTCTCGCTGCAGCGAAGTAGATGTACCATTTTCCCTTTATAAAATGAAGTTCTGGAGCCCAAATCAGTGAGCTTTGCGGTCCAGTCTCATTTTTTCTCCAGACAGTAATAGCCTCCGCTTTACCTATTCCTTGAATAGTTTTAGATCGCCTGATTTCAAGTCGGTCATATTCTGGTACGGATGCAACAAAATAATAATAGTTATCCGAATGCTTATAAACCCAAGGATCTGCTCTTTGTTCAACAATTGGGTTCTTATAAGTTTGCATTGTATTCATATTTTAGTCTCCTTTTTGTTTACGTCTACTCTTTGAATCTAGTTGCAATTATCTATTTCGATAACGATATCTGAAATTTTTTCTGACGGTTGAGATCCCCCCTATTGGATATATTTAATATTTTTTGCTCCGCCCGATAAATCTTAATGATAAATAAATCGATAATTAATACGGACTAATTTTACAAAAGTGTAAATATTCTTAATATTTATCCGTACAAATAAATAATAATTTGTCTTTTTAAAGATGTCAACGCTTTCTTTTGTTATTATTTTGAAAATTCAGATGAATATATCTCAAAATTTATACGTACATCTTTTAAAATTCATTTGAACCTTGATTCGTTAGATTGAAAGGTGAATCGGGACACTGATAAAAACCATTTCTATATCGAAACCTTCATGTTAACTATCTTGTATATAATTCAAGCAATTATAAAACCACTTTTGGCGAGAAATCACTTTCCTCTTATTGACAAGTTTGCTGACACTCGATACATGAAATTTTTCCCTCCGAATACCATGGTCAAATTATTAAACTAAGAATTGCCCAATTCTTGATGCGCTTAAAAAAGCCCTCTTATCAAAAGAGGGCTCAGTTTGTATGTTCCAATCAACGTTCAAATTGTACAAGCCATAAAAAAACTGTAGCCAAATCGATTTTCATCGAGTTTGACTACAGCCTGAGCCCTCTTATCAAAAGAGGGCTTTTACCTAATATAGTTTTAAGCTTCCAAGGCTTCTTTACGCTTTCTTTTCCTTGATTCTGTTATTAGATCATAACCAAGATAAAGGATGATGGCTCCGCCTAACAATTTAACATATAACGGAATGTCCGCTACAAAGAAATAAATCATAGAGAATAATGTCCCTATAATGCATAACCAAAAAATTACATGTTTTAAAATTTTCAAAGTATTGACTCCTCACAAAAGATGAGATTAATTTCTAGTTCGCTCCACTTCAAGGGAGAATTAATTATCCATACCATCATTCTAACATTTATTCTTTATAGTAAGAGTGACTCATATTGCGAAAATATGAACATTTAAGCAACTTTTCTCAAAAGTAGGTCACGCCAAACAACTCCTGGAAAACCTTTACGCTATTTCTTGTCAATTTTCCATTTCATTTATGGCAAAAAAGACTAAAAAAACAAATAGGCATGAAATGACAGCATGGGTATCCAAGCACTGCATTTCATGCATGTAGTTCACAAGACGTTCATTTTATTGGCTTCTACGCCCATTTCTTCAGTTGGTTCCGAGTGATCATGTTTATAATAAGCCATTTTCACTGGAACGAATGATAAGGCAACTGCAGCAATGAGACCCGGAATGGCGAAGGCGATGAAATTCAATTGGATGGGCAGCGAGATGGATAATAAAAATCCGCCGAGTATGGGCCCGAGCATGCCGCCAATCCTTCCGATACCAGATGCCACCCCTAGTGCAGTCGATCTAATATTCGGCGGATAGTACTGGGAAACATAGGCTTGTACAAGGTTTTGGGCACCAATGGTACAGGCTCCAGCAATCGCTACCAATGTGTAAATCAAAAATGAGCTTCCTCCCATTCCCAATAGCGTCAAACTTACAGCACCAAGCGCATACATCGGCACAAGCATTTTCTTGGAACCAAAACGATCACAAAGTTTAGCGATGATTAGCGTGCCTACGATAGCGCCGCCTTGAAGGACGATCAAGAAACCTAAGCTTGAATTCAACGCATACCCTGCCTCGATCATTAGCTTTGGAAGCCATGTATTCAAGCCATATACCATCAATAAGCACATGAAAAAGGCGATCCAGAACATCAATGTGCTAAGAGTACGGGAATCCTTAAACAATCCAACAATCGGCATATTGGCTTCTGTTTTTTTCACTTCCACAAGTTCGTCCTTGATGTCGAATTCACTTTCCGGACTTACCTTGGATAATATTCTGATCAGTTCTTCCTTTTTGTTGACTCTGATCAGATGGGTCGAAGCCTCTGGTAATCGTTTCATCATGAAGGGTAAAAACAACAATGGTATTCCGGCAAACCAGAATATTGATTCCCAACCTAGTGTCGGCATAACCAGGATGCCCAGTATCGGCGCAAGCATCCCTCCGAATGAGTAACCGCACAAAACGATTGAAACGACCATGCTCCGCATCGTTTTCGGTGCATAATCCGTCAATAAGGCAATGACGTTCGGCATGATGCCCCCAAGCCCTAACCCCGCCAGGAATCGGAAAGTCGAAAACATCGTAGGCGTATCCGCAAATCCACATAAAAGCGTAAATAAACTAAATAAAATAAGTGTAATCGCGATTACGTTTTTCCTGCCAATCCGATCTGCTAAGGTACCAAAGAAGATGGCCCCGAACAACATTCCAAATAGACCGTAGCTGCCCATGGCCCCAGCTTCCACGGAAGTAAGGTTCCATTCCTCTGTCAATAACGGGACGACTGTTCCGTAAACGACAAGGTCATAGCCGTCAAAAAGGATAATGATAAAACACCATACCAGCAACCCTAAATGAAAGCGGTTAAATTTACTGTTGCCAATTACCTCGGTCGTATTAATTTTAGCCATAAAATCTTTCTCCTCTCTAGGTGACTGCAATAATTCCATCCAAATGATAGCGCTTACGTAATCATTCAAAAAATATTCGACTCACATATTTTATACAAATAGTGAACTGAGTTATCTAATCGTTATTATAAATGCTAATTATCTGATATTTCAATAAAAACTTTCACATATTATTCATAATTTTTGAAGCCTTCACATAACCCGGTTATTAACATGGTATTCGCAATTTCTGGATATCATCTTTTTTTTATACGGATCTTCAACGTACCAAACCATAAAACAACAAAAAACCAGTCCCTTATCGGACTGGTTTCTAATTATTAAAGTAGTAAGCCGCCATTGCCGTATTCAAGTAAGAAAGTTTTAAACCACCACTCCTCAAAGTGGGTGTTTGCAGAAGCAATCCTGTTGTCCAAGTCAGTGACGAGGCATAACATTCCTGTTTCAATATAAAACTCCCTATTACAGCTTAAAGGTTAAAACTTAATTATCATTACGAACAACGCAGCTTGTATAGTTATAATACCGAAATATCATCAAACTTGCAAGTTTAATCATTCCCATTCAACAAAAAAATTTCATGCCCAAAACGTCAAATGGTACTCTGCTTACACTATCCGTCCCCCACTTTCATTGATATCATTTTAGGGAATATCATACTTGGGTAAGTAAATATTTTAAGATAGAATGTGCAAGATAAAATGGAGACGGAATTGAAAGCGTTTGTCTTCCAAAGATCATCGGATGTTCAACACTATAATATATTCTAAATACCATTTGCAAATACATGGAAGGAGTCTATAATATTAACTAATAGATTTGATTGGAGTGACTGATTATGCTATCAAACATTGGTTTTCCCGGTTTAATTTTAATCCTTCTTTTAGCTTTAATTGTTTTTGGACCGAACAAGCTGCCTCAAATCGGACGGGCAGTCGGCACCTCACTTAGGGAATTTAAAGATGCAACCAAGGGAATAACAGAAGAAATACAAGAAGAATTCAAAGATGACGTAAAAGCTGCAAAAAAAGAAACGATAAAATGAAAAAGACGCCTGCACGCAGCAGGCGTCTTTGATGCGTTTGTGGCGCAGAACCGTCAGGCCACATCCCGACGTTTAGCTAAAAGCTTGTTCTTCGACTTACACAAATTAGCTCATCGCTTTATTAATATAACATTAAACTTATATTTTATCAAGTGATTTAATGAGCAGCCTGTTAACGGCATCCATTGGGAAGTAATTTAAATCCCTATTTATAGTTTATTCATATTCTATAGACTGCTTTGGGGGTTTTTAGATATATTCTATCGAGTTGTTTATTAAAATACAAATGAGTCATAGAGCTGTTCTGCAAAACCGTTCAACTTCATTACAAGTTCATTGTCAATTGAGTCAATTGATCCGAGGAAACGGCCACTTGATTGAACGCTTCATTAATTTCATCGAATATTTCATTCAGCTCTGTCATTTCCTTGGTGATCTTGATATTCTGCTCTTTCACAGAAAGCATGGCCTTTGCTATATCAGTAAAAAATATGCCCGTTTCTTTTCCTTGTTTCGTGCCTTTAGTAATTTCCCCGCTAACCATGGAAATTGACGTGTTCATGACATTGGTAAAATGAGCGATTCCATTAACCAATTTCACTACTTCAGATACCGAGTCCTTGGTATTTTCCGATAGCTTCCTTACCTCACCAGCGACAACCGCAAATCCTTTACCATTTTCACCAGCTCTTGCCGCTTCGATCGCTGCGTTCAACGCCAACAAATTCGTTTGCTCGGCAATTGAAGTGATGATCGTGACAATTCGTTCAATTTCCTTTGAGGTATTGGAAAGCTGCTCCATATCTTTTGAAATGATCGTCATTTGATCCTGCGTTTTCACCAATCTTTTCTCTAATCCTTGTAACAGTTCCACTCCCTCATTTGACTTTCCTTCTGCATGTATGGCAATCTCGGACCCCTTTTGGGTGAAATCATGAATTTCCCCTACCTTATTTGCCATTAATTGAGTTGCTGAACTGGTCTCTTGACTGATTGCTGCCAATTCCTCTGCATTATGATTGACCTGTAGTTTCATCGTCTCTTTTTCTGCTAAGTCTTTTTGGCGAATCTTCTCATTTTCGAGTTCATATGCTTCTAAAACTATTTGCTGCTCTAAATTAAAAATTTTAGTGACAGCCAGAATGTTATCTTGATATTGCTCAATATTTTTTATGTTGGAAATCACATGAATGATCAATGATTGCAATAAATCCTGAAATGCACTCATATACCATTTTGGCTGAAGTCCAATTCGCACATGTACTTGTGCGATAATATAACGCTGTTTAATATACGCATCATCAATGGTTCCGCTAAACATTTCGAACATATGACGATGCAGTGTCTTTTTCAACCTATCAACAGAACCATTGTCCTTAATGATTTTCATTAAAGAGGGTTCATTTTCTAGATTTTTATAAAAGTTCCCTACAATTTGTGTCAAATGTTCCTTCACTTGTTCCTGTAAAGAACGAATTATACACAAATCCTCGATGCTCAAATGAATCATTTCCACTTGATTCAATACGCTAGGATATTCCTTGATATTGATACTGACGTGTTCTTTATATTGCGTATAGTCTATAGAATCTATCTTTTGTTTATTTCTCCATATTCTTTTCATGATTAAATTGCCCCCCCATTTTTTAACCCTTATATACTATTTCGACATAAAGTCTGTTTATCTTAATTCACTTTGAAAAGTTTTCTTCTTTCACATAATACTTATGAACGATATATGTCCAAACAAAAAAAGACACTCCAGAGAGTGTCCCAGACCGTATACTTTTTTTGAGAGAGTGTAGAATATGAACGTTGATTGGAACGTAGGGCACTCGCTTTCCGCCGGCGGTCCGGGAGCCTCCTCGGCCCTCTTGGTGCCTGTGGGGTCTCAATTGGACGCTCTTTTCCCGTAGGAGTCTCGTACCTTCCGTTCCAATAAACCGGAATATATTTTCAAGAAAAAACTGTAGGCTGGACTCATTTCGAACACTTGGATAAGCTCGCGACACTCCTGCTGAATAAATAGTTAGCGAAAAACAAAAACATGTAGGATAACCAAGTTTTCATTTAAAATCTTGGTTCGGGGAGATAGCCTTCCTAACTCCTTTAGTCGTCAAACTGAAACGCTCAAAAAGTGTCTTTTTCAATGATCTTTTTCCTGCTGGTTAAGGTTGGAATGCTTACGGGAATAAGCGAAGTAAATGACTACTCCGATAGCCATCCAGATTAAAAACCTTATCCATGTATGACTCCCTAGCTGAATCATCAAGAATACACAAAAAACGATTGCCAGGCCAGGAACGAGCGGTACTGCCGGACAATAAAAAGCTCGTTTCATATCCGGTCTTGTTTTACGTAAAACGATAACCGCTACGGAAATCATCGTAAAAGCAGTCAATGTTCCAATGTTGACCAACTCTGCCAATTCACCAAGAGGTATGAATGCTCCCAATAGGGCCGCTATCATACCAAATATCCATGAAGCTGCATAAGGTGTTTTATATTTTTTATGAAGTTTTGATAAGGATTTTGGCATCAGCCCATCACGTGACATTGCAAACATAATTCGCGTTTGGCCATACAACATTACCAAAATCACCGTTGTCATTCCGAGGAAGGCACCTAGATCGATGATACCTGCAACCCAATTTTGTCCTGCGCTTTGCAAGACCAAAGAAATCGGGTGATCAAGAGCCTGGCTGAATTGTGCATACGGTACCACACCAGTCATGATCAAACTTACCGCCATATAAAGCACTACACAAATGACTAATGAACCGAGAATTCCCCGTGGTAAATTCCTACCTGGATTTCTTGTTTCTTCAGCCGCAGATGCAACTGCATCAAAGCCGATGAAAGCAAAGAACATTAAGGCGGCAGTTGAAAATACTCCATCGATACCAAATGGCATGAAAGGCTGCCAGTTTTCCGGTTTCACATAATAAATAGAAGAAACGATGAACAACAACACTACCAACACTTTAATAACGACCATGATATTATTGATTCTAGTCGTTTGTTTCGTACCTATGGAAATCAAAAAGGTTATCGCCATGACGATCAAAAAGGCCGGCAAGTTCATATAAGTCGTGACACCTTCGACCGAACCCGGTGCCGCCGTCAATTTCTCTGGAAAGTTAATTCCGAATCCACTTAAAAATGATTGGAAATAGCCCGACCACCCGGCCGATACGGCACTAACAGCCAATAAGTATTCAAGAATTAAATCCCATCCGATTATCCAAGCGGCGAATTCACCTAAAGTTGCATAAGCATACGTATAAGTCGAACCGGATACCGGCACGGAAGCTGCAAATTCTGCATAAGAAAGTGCAGCGAATAAACAGGCAAGCCCAGCAATGACGAAAGATAATGAAAGTGCAGGACCAGCATTCACTGCACCAGTACCTGTTAATACAAATATGCCTGTCCCAATAATCGCTCCGATTCCTAGCATCGTTAAATCCCAAGCTCCTAGTTCCCGTTTCAATCCTTTACCGCCGGAACCTGCGTTTTTCAACAAGTCCTCAATGGACTTCTTCCTAAAAATACTCATGTTCTTTCCTCCGTAAATTTTATAGACTATTCTGAAAACTACAGACAAATAAATTCACTTACCATTTATATCGAAGAAATTTCGACAAATTTCTACAATTCCTGAATTGTCTGACTTTCAAATTATACGTATTACCCCTTCCTTCGTCAATGATTTATTATTGTAAAATTCTGTTTTTTGAATTTTACTTGGAAGGGAATCCTTAATATTCAACAGGAATATCAATATTTAACAAATAAGGATGAACAATTCATTATTTTAATATCAATAAAGTGAGCTATTGGAGTATTTCGATTAATTTTTTCTTGTATAAGTCCTAATATTTTTAATCCAATATTGGATCATTCGTTATTTTTGTATATGTATTATTATGAAATAATACTCCAATATTATTCTGATCATTCATGCGCCAATAGTTTGACGGAATCAAAGTACATCACTATACTTATTAAGTCTTAAAAAAAGTACGGGAATTATGCTTAATAATTGAAGAAGGTGACATTCATGGATTTTGCAATTACCTATCTGTCTTTTTATTTAATCCAAGTCGAAGGAAAAGGCGATCAGGCTGATAAGCGTTTTAAACATTTCCAAACTCTTGATACTGAAGAATACGAAGAAAGTCCTCTAAAGGATTTTTTGGATGGGGAATTGATGAAGATTTCCAAACGGAAAGTCGACCGTCATCCAAAAACTGAACAAATACCGACGAAAATTGGATCTTTTATTGTCGAAGAAGGACATGCACTTGATTCCAACCCTAATTACAATGTATTTAACCGTGTTCGATATGCAAAAACAAAACAGGAATTCCAAGAGGAAAACGAACAATTCACGCGGTCTTATATTGATACAAGTGCCGTCCGTGGCGGTGTCTTCATAATCGCATCGGCAAAATTAACGAAATATCTTGATGAACCATTCGTTTTCTTACTAAAATGTGATTTTGAGCCAAAAGTTGCTTCGATTTCGGATGAACGGACCTTGATTAGGCACGTTGAAATGGCAATCACCACTAAAAATATGAAATCCATCCAATACCCATACATGCCCGAAGAAGGAATGGTCGAAGAAGGCGAACTGAAAATCCACCAAGCCTCACATGCCCGCTACTTCGAGGACTTTTTGAAATTCGTGGAGTACGGGGAATCAATGCCGGAAATCATGAAAAATCAAGTCATTCACATGGTCCATGAACATGTATCCGCTCAATTCGAAGAAAACAGTGACGAACTGCAGAAATTCGAACAGGATCTGGAAATCTGGGAAACCAGTGAAAAGCGGGAAATCCAGGAACGCCTTGAAACCCATCAGGTCGTCGAAGCCACAGCCCAGATTGTCGAGCATACACCTGAAGCCGAAATGCGAATGAAGCTTGGCAGTACATCCGTCAAAGGACTGTTAGCCGATTTTGGCGAAAGCATTCATTTAGGAAAGATTAATGGGAAGTATGTATTGATGATAGAATCCAATACAATAGAGTTCGATAAAGGCGTTTCCCCGATTGAGTTTCATAAGCCGGATGATTTGATGGAGATTGTGGAGCGGATTAGTAGGAAGGTTTGAGTATTTTAATACGTATATTTTGAGCATTGTGTGACCACTAATATAACAGAAAACAGCTATACAAAGGTTTTCCCGGCAATATTAGTGACCGAAAGTGTGACCGCTAAATTAACAAAAATGGCTCTTATTCCTGTTAAAAGGTTTCCTAAAGGATTACTAACAAAAAGAGAGAATGCATTATGAAATAGAATTCTCTCTTTTTGTTTATACTTCAATTCAATACATCCTTTTATTAAATCTACATAACCCTTGCTCTTTATATTTTCTAATTAGTTTTGCTTCATATTGTCTTGCTTCTTTTTCTGAATCAAATTCCGCCAGAAACTTATAAGTGAGCTTCCCTTCTTGCATCAACTTTTTATGTTCCAAGTTTCCTCTATTTGTATATCTCCTACATCGGTACCAAACTCCACTTCCAACATAAACAATCCTTCCGTTTAGCAAATGTTCATATACAACAAACTTATTTACCTTTCTTATTTCTCTTGGGTTCAAATCATGTTTCTTTATTAGTTGTATGATTTTTTGAAAAGTTGTGCCATATATGTTTGCTATGTCTTGATTAGTCATTTTATCTGATAAATGTAGTATTAGTTGCTCCTTTGTTGGCAACATAAAAAATCACCTCGATATTCTTATATCTAAGAAATACGAGGTGTAAATTAATATTAAATATAATTCAAATAACTATTGAGGAAAAACGCTTCACATAACATAATCTTATCTTCACTACAAAAATTTAGCACGATCGTCGAAGAAACGTCTTAACCTTCTTAAGAGACCTTTGTGACATTTTTTATAATTTTTGTCTAATTTTATAAGACCTCAATTTCGCTTCTACAACTGATTTTACTAGGACATCAATAATATTATCGATTGAAGCTCCTCTATCTGGGTAAACATTAAATGTTCTAGCAAATTTAAATAATTCATTTTTATTAGAAAGAAGTGGTGAATTCTCAATCAAATTCCTTGCTTCTTTTACATCCATCGAGCTTTCAAAAGCTTGAGATAGTTCAGCTAATTCCTTTTCTTTAGAGTTTTCGCGAGATGCCCTATAATCAATTTCATCTTTAAGCTCTTCTGCTTTATTTATAATTTTATTTATTAAATCATCTACAGTATCTCGTGATTTCGTCTGTATATCTATGAACTTTGCTAACTGTATTAACTCATTTTTTTGATTGAATTTATTTTTTATAACAGTTTGCTTTTCTCCAAAGGTTGATTCTGAATTAATCTGTAAAAGAATATCCAAATATTCATGTTCCTCATTTATATTGATATTTTTTTCAATAACTTTTATTTCTGAATAACCATTTATCAAACTTTCATATTGACTAGTAGTTATATTTTGCACAAAATTGTGAATTAATTTAAATAGAATTTCACTGTCTTTTTTTGAGTTTGACACTATATGTCCCTCCTCACAAAGTAACTCCTGTTAATGATATAAACTCATCAACTAATTTCTCTATTTCGCGTCGAATATCTAAGTATAGACCTGAAACTTCCGTATCAAGAACTACTGGAACTCCCACTTCAGGCGATTCAGCAAATAACGTATTGTTATTTCGAATATGCTCCTCAAATACAGGATACCCAGCACGTCTAACCTGAGAAATATATACGGATTGAGCTTGAATAGGAGACCCTTTATATATATTTATCATAGTAAATATTACACCAGAAAGCCTAGGATTGATTTCAACCCATTCTCCTGGTCCGTCATTTACATAATTATTATACCTAGACTTTAGGTTGTCAATGTGGCGTACTAATTGGTCAATACCTAAAGTAGATAAAAAATCTGCTTTGGCTGGAACAATAAATAAATCACTTGCTATAATAGCATTTTGAGTCACAATATTAAAGTTAGGTGGACAGTCAATTAACACAATATCGTATTCACCCTCAATTTCTTCCAGTCCTCTTTTTAATCTAGTGAATAATCTTAAAAAACTACTTCTAATTGTTCTTTGTGAATTTCCACCATACTGTGTAGCTAACTCTAAATCTAAATTAATTAATTCGAGATGTGAACTTATTAAATCTACTTTCCCTTCAGAAGACATAGACCTTATATGTTTATTTACTTTATCGGGAGTCACAATTAAATCTCTTAAAGATACATCTCTGTTATCATTTAAGAATTCATCATACCAGTGCTTTATCGTTCTACTAGAATTGTCTAATTCTCTCCATTCATCAACATTAATAAATGAAAAAGTTAAATTTGCTTGCGGATCTAGATCTACAATTAAAACTCTAGAACCCCTAAACGCAAGTTCAGCTGCAATATTAGCAGTTAAAGTTGTTTTACCTACTCCGCCTTTGTAGTTAATAAAAGAAACTATATCCATAAAAAATGCCACCCCTTTTTAGTCAAATATACCATTTTTAAAACTTTTTAGAAATTAATAAATTATAAAACAGTCTCTAAACAATATTAAAATACTAAAAAACAGCACCTAAATCAGATGCCGCTTCCTAACTTACTTATAGGTTCTCCACAATTAATTGCACCATACCCTAGTGAAAGTTTTGAAATAAAATTGATATTTTATTACAATGTAGTTTTTATATACCTTTTCTGGATTTATTTTATTGACTTATCGAAAAATAGCTATTAGAATAATGTCAAATATAGTCAGACGAAAGGGATTAATTTTTTTAATGACAAGACTTAGAAAAACAAGGCGAAGTATACGCAGGGGGATAAACAGAGGATTAATATTGAAAAGTTTAAATGTAGCTGATTTACAGGGACACTTTTCAAATACTAATCTTTTTAAAGGTACAATTGGCTCTTACGATAATTTACCTGCAGCAACAGTTGTTTTTGATTTATCTGGTTCATCCTTGGACATTAGAAATCGCGGAGCAAAAAATTTTGCAGCGAATTCTCAATACTTATTTAGAAGATTAACAGATATTATTTACCATAACCACGGAATTGTTGAAAAGTTTCCTGGAGATGGAATAAGTATGCATTTTCCTAGTATTTCTCCTGACGAATGGGATGAATATTTATCCGAAGAGAATTTGGGTAATACTAATTTTGATGGAATCAACTTTAATGATATTGATTTAGACGAAGATGGTTTATACAAAGTAGACTTTGATGAAGAATATCTTGATGAAGAGTTTTCTTATGAAAAAGAGTATCTTGACGAAGTAGATTCTGACGAAGTAGATTCTTATGTAGATTCTTATGTAGATTGTTTTTCTAAGGAAATAGCAATATATAATGCTTGTAAAGCAATCAAACAAATGGATTACTTTTTACGCAAAAGGATGAAACTGAGTAGAAATAAATATAGGTTTACACTCACTTATGGTAAAGACACAATTATTACAACTTTCGGTAGTTCAAGACATCAAGAGCTTATTACAATTGGACACGCAGTAAATGTTGCTCATAAACTTGAAAAACTTGTAAAGCAAAAAGAATGTTTTTTAGGAATAGATCCCTATTGTAAGATATTTGTTGAACGCATGGATATTTTTCCGTATTTGTCCTCTTATTCATTACCTAGGGAACTAACTAGAGATAATAACCCTAATGAATATTGGTACGGGGTGAAGTTTTAATGAATTTATCGAATCCAGAAGATATTAAACAATTGTATGATTACCATAAGCATAATTTAGTGTACATAGGGGATTATATTAAGTTTGCAGATGGTAAAGCCGGGATTGCTTTAGGAGCAACTTTAGTTATGCTGGGTTTCTTTGGAAATGAAGCAAAGGACATTGGATTTAGTAATTTGTCTTTCGCGAATTACTCTTTATTAATTGGGCTTCTACCATTAATTACAGCATGTTATTTTTTTATTTGGAAAGTCCTTTGGCCTCGCTATACAACTGATACTACTCTTTATATGTCTTGGGGAGGAATTGGCTCTTTCTCAAACAGCAAAGCCTATGTTGATCACATTGAAGATACAAATGATATAGACTTCATACATGATTTAGGACATCAAAACTTCGATCTAGCTAAAGTTTGCATTAAAAAATACCTGTATTTAAAATACGGATTTATTGCTCTAACTTTTGGAGCAATTATTGAATCTATAAGTTGGTTTTTTAGTAAATAAAAGGACAAACCGAATGGTTTATCCTTTTTTATTTGTCCAATATTTCTATCTGTTCATTAATTCCTAGATCTTTCATTACATTCTTATCATCATTGACAAATATTCCAAACCTATCTCGCCCAATTAAATTTCCTTGTGAATCATAAATGGAACACTCCATGTAATGATGTCCATTATATGCCGTGTGTCGCTCACAAGTGTATTTATCTTTAAAGTTATCCATTATATAAGTTAATCCGTGCTCAGATTTACTAGCTTCTTTTCCTCTATTTATTACTTTCCACTCGATCCTGCTAGGTTTTAATTGTTTTAAAGCTCTCTTTAGAACTAATTTAAATCCTAAACCCGCTCCCTTTTGAATAGTCCTAGTATTACTCTTTAATGGTATAATATTTTTTAAGTCCTCTGAAACTTGACCTATAATTTCAAAATCATCTGGAGATTTAAATCTAGTCGTCTGCTCTTTAGGTAAAAGATATTTTTCCCAATCGAATATTCTCATCTGATAGTATGCTTTTAATTTACTATCAACTAGAACATATTTATCCTCATGTGTTACCCCATCTTTTACAAATGTCTTAATTTTTATTAGTTCATCTGGTAAATCAAGGTATGAAAATACATTTTCGCCAATCATTATATTATTTTTAGGAGCATTCCCCTGAAGTTTAGCTGCCAAGTTTGTATGGATACTAGTTGAAGTTACTTCCGTTATTTGATCCAAACCATAAGAGGACCATAAAACTTGATGTTCATCCCCTATATCAATACCTATTCTTATTCGTAATGGTTCTAGATCATTCTCTATAAAAAACTCACTTAATGTATACTTATTGTATGACTGCATTAAAGAAGCTGCGTTCAATGCATTTATAATTGCATCTGATTTCTTCATACTTTTATGCCCAAAATAAGCAAAAACAGCATCACCCTGTAGTCGATGAATATGTCCATCAAATACCTGGAAAATTTCAATAGCAGATCTTAAGATAGCGTTTTTATAAAACCTTACAGTTGATAACGGAAATTTCAAACCCAATTTTGTTGAACCAGAAATATCTAAGAATAAAGAGCAAATATACTGATTTCTGGTTTCAGTTTCTAATAAATCCGAGAAATCCGGATGAATTCCAATGGCACTTGAAAATGGAGTTTCAGTTTTACCAAACAAATTGCGTAATTGATCTTTTGCAGGTAAGACACTATCTAGATCTGAGGCGTTCGCCATTTTTTCGAACACATCATAGTGGGATTTCTTCAGTATTTCCTTCGGAACCTTTTGTGCAAACATTTGATCAAATATTGGTTTTAATTTTTCCATATTTACCTCCATTAAGAGAAAAAGTAACTACAGTTATATTCTACCACTATTGTTATAGTTTAAAAGAATGTGCTTGAAGAAATATTTAGAGGGAGTCAATGATCTTATCTAAAAAAATGTAGGGAAGTTTATAATCAGAATAAAAGACTTTTGATTAATTTCTTTACATACTCCATTTAAGAGCTTTAAACAAATTTATAAAAAACATTAGAGTTTCTGTTAAAGTCAATATAGGATAATCTGGAGACCTTTTTATTTAATTTTCCATAACTCAATATACTTTTCCAATGATTTTTTAACTTTAATATTATTCTTATTCCTCGCTGCTATTGAACTGATATATTGCTCATGTGTTTTTTGAACCTTGTCCTCAATTTTCAAAAGCCAAATCAAAGGATCAAATATTATTTTTTCTTCAAGGATTCGAGCAAATAATTGTTCCTCTTTATTCATCAGTATTTACCACCAAACAGACCAGTTAAAAAGTCAGAATGCTGACCATCTTCTTTGCTCTCTATTTTTAATCTCATTGAAGAATCCAGAGCTAAAATTTTATAAGCTTCATTTACCTTTGAAGTAGCTTTGTTCATAATCTCAACTGCAGGATTTATCTTTGGACCGTGAATTCCATTTACTACAGAGCCACGTTCCATGATTTGTTCTTGAGCATCCTCAATTAGGACCAAGTTAAAAGCTAAGCCTTCTACAATGAACTTATCAGTTTCTTGCAGTTGGTCAATTTTTTTCAATTCATTTATGATGAAATTATAATATTCTCTAGCTGTTTCGTTAAATCTAGTTGGTGCTTGCATCTTATTCTCTCCTTTACATTAATTTACAATAAAAATCGTTACATCAATAATTCCTGGTAGTGTGAGCGACACTTCCCAAGTTATAATTACACCATGTGTACTTTTTTCTAAGTAGATAGGCGGTTACATTTACCCACTCATTATTTATAAAACATAATGTTGTTATATATTAGTTCGTATAAAATTAAACGATATTGGACTTAACTGTTGTGCTAATAAAACCTTATTTACTGCTTTGTGTAGTTCTGTTTTACTTCTAATATTATCTTTTAAAAGGAATACTGCGACCTTGGCGACAAAGAACCTATAGTCTTCTTGTCGAAGGATTCGTTTAAATCTATCTACATCTAGTAACTCTCCCAACTTTTTCACTCCTGTTACTCTTAATAAAAGTTTAGAGAACTGATATAATCTTTGTTCTCTAAACTATCACTTAATCTTATTCAATAATTTAAACGATTATCAGCTTAGTTAAAGCATCTGGATTGTAAACTGCTCCATCCGCAAAAACATCAAACAAGAAACCTATGGAGCCTTGTAGAGCATGCTGGGAATCTCGAACCGAGGTCATTTGAGCACCCTTCTTTACCATTACCGCATATCCATCTTGTAAACTACCAACAATACAAGGAATCTCTCCTACATCGCCAGCATCAAGAGAATCTGTGATGACAATTCCAATTCCGAACAAAGTATAAGTTGGTTTTGAATTTTGGATGCCATTTTGCACATAGAAATTTCCTGCTGCATCTTTTAACTTAGCTATTCGATTATAGAACGGTCTGGACATAATGTACTCAGAACGCTGTAAGTACTCAGGATGGATTGATAAAGACATATCTAGTAGGATGTTTAAGAGTTCTTCATCTGTTGCTGTAACTGACAAACTTAATTTACCGATTTCAGCATTAGGAACAATACCAGCAAATTCATCTGCTGAGGTTCCACGTAATATTGAACGTTCAATTGCTTTGAAAGTTCGTTTTGCTAATAAGTTCGTAATATAATCAGCCATATTCATAGCAGCATCATTTATTAACTGATTCGTAAGGGCAATGTATGCACCAGCACGTTTTTGGGATAATGTTACCTCCCCAAGAGAAAATGCTTCTTCAATTAAAGACTGCCCTTCTCCAACAAATGATGCCAATCCAACCGAAGTTTCACGAGGAATTTTTATTGAACCACCAACAGTTGGAATCTTTTTTGCCTTAGCGAATACTTCAGAAGTTTCCATTAGTTTCTCTACAATCATATCCGAAACTGTTTCTGGTATAACTGATCTATGTCCATTTGTCATTTCTAAAGAGCGAAGACTATCATTAAATTCTCTGCCTTCTGTTACTTTTCTATTCTCAAATTCATTACTATAAGTTTTACCATATCGATGTTCTGTTTTCATATTGTTGTTTCTCTCCTCTTTTTTTTCATTTCCATTTTGTATTACATCAGAAGGAATTTTAACTTCCTCCACTAAATCAATTCCTCTTGCCGCGATAGTTGATTGTGAATAGGCTGGGTCTCGAACAACCGAAACCTCGAATAATTCAAGTTCTTCAATGGTTCTTTCATAAAGACCGGCTTCGAGTAGTTTCCAGTTATCTTTTATTGTTCGAAAACCGAAAGACATATTTCTTAGGATTCCAGAATTGATTAATTCGTAATAATCTTTTCCCCATGTTGTAGGGGTAATCATCGCTTCCATGAACAAACCTTTATTATCTTCAGTAAGATTCAAAGATTGGTTACGAGTAGAAGCCAAGATTAATTTGTTGTTATGTTCTGCAAGGAAATCTATGTCTCTCTGAGCATTTTGAATTGAACGAGCAAAGGCTCCTTTTGCAATTTTTTCAACGAATCTTTTTGTGACTCCAAGAACATTACTTAATGATTCGGTTTTATTCACATAACCAGTAACGGTCATTGTTCCATCTTCATTAGCAAGTAATTCAGCATTTTGAACTCTTAGTTCCATCTTCATTTATATTTCGTCCCCTCTATTTGAATTAATAACTGCTTTCAAAGGCAGTTAAATGCAAAATAAAATAAGCCATGCTCGAAGACATGACTCTTTGACTAGGCTTATACTAGTCTGCTTTTTATCAGAAAAATCAGGAAAGATAGACCTCATTCTGTAAGAACTTTTAGTTTTATTTACTGCTAAATAGCAGCACAATGACATATTTCAAAAAAGAGGAGAGCCAGCCATATGGAATTAAAACTGACTCTAATTTTGAACATCGGAAAATAAGGAGGTTAAACCAATGTTCATTTCTTAAAAACTCAACTACTGAAATTAAAAATCTAAAATAGAAAAAGAGCTTCTCGAAGTAAATAGCTCTATAATATATATATATACAACTGGAACTTTCTATACAGATTTCGAACAGTTTTTTAACTATTTGGAATTAAAAATAAGACAGCCATTGCTGCCTTAATCTTCAACTTCATTAAAAAGGAAAGTGTTCATATCTACTAATGTCCCTTTGGGCCTTTGTTTTTTTCTCATTTCTTGATAAATTATTCTTCTTTTTGTAATCCATAAAGTTTCCTTCTTTGTAACCGGTTTAAGAGATATAATTCTAGTTTTAATTCCGAATGGGGTAACTTCCTCTTTTGTGCTTTCATTTACAATTTTAAATCCCGCAAATGTATCCTCTTCAAGATGCCTTGTTGATATTGGACGCTGCTCTGCTCTATGGATTTGTTTGTCTTTATCAATTATTTCTAAATCTATATTTTTGCTCTTTTCTACTTTAACTCTTTCACTTAATTTCTCATCATTCTCAACTTTCCAATACCATTTACCATATGTTTCTGATTTTCTTACTAAATCTTTTTTATTAGATAATTTATAACCTAAATTCTTTTCTTCAAGCCATTTTTTTATGACATTCATACCAACTCGATTTTTACTATTTCCGTTTCCTCTTACCCCATAGATATTGACCATCTCAGAAATGAAATCTTCCTGAAACCAGTTTTTACAACAATTATCTATATTATAGAAGGCTGTAGAATTTGGTATCAATTTTTCTCGTTTAAACATTTTTTTTCCTTCCACTTCTTCTAAAAAATTAAGAAGACCCTTTTCGATCTTTTCATTTTCTACATCAATATAAGAGACATTTGGAAAAAAATTCATTACATAATTGATATAACCTTCTTTAAGCATTTTCATAATTTCTTTATTTGACCATAGCAAATATTGCTTCCGCGGCTCAGAAATACTGATATTTTGTAGTTCTTTATTATTTTTATTAACCTCAGTTTGAAGGATTGGTTGAGAAGGAATTAATATAGAAGCCGTGACCTTACCATTTCTTATCCGCGCAAGTTGTTGAAGAAATTGGTCAGGGGTAGTTGGATTGAAAGAAAAAACCGATTTGAAATTTGGATCTGTTATATTAATACCTTCATTCCAAACCGAAGTTGAGATTATAAAGTATGCTGGTAACTTTTCTTGGTTATTTTCAACTGCACTTATTAAGTTTGTATCCGCTAATTCATAGAATTTATTATCCTGTCCACAAACGAAAGATGCATTATTTTCAACAGCCAATTTACTGACATGTTCTGAATTTCCCCTAACAAAAGTTAAGACTTTGTTGCTATCAGAGACATTTTCTAAGATTTCATGTAAAAGTATTTCCTTTGAACGAAAAAAACGGATTTCAGCTATGTTTGTATTGTGACGATCGGGAAATTTTAAAATTTCAACATTCCAAAGTTTATTATAATATTCTAATGGTTCCGGTGTACCAGTCATTAATATTTTGGGAACGTTCATCAACTCAAGATATTTTACAGTGTAATGCGTTGAGTTATTCCAGCTATCAGTCACTATATAATGTGGTTCATCGGCAACTATTAGATCATAATTAAGAAGCTCCTCTAGATTATTCTCTTTAATATGTTTTTCTAAGCTTTGGTAGTTCATAATGGTTATTAGATTTCCTCTAAAACTTCTAAATAAAGAATTAAGTTCTTCATCTAAATCCTTAAGAGTCTGTTTTTTTAAACCGTTTCGGTTGCTCAAATACAGTATTCTCTTATTATTTTTATCTGACCAAGGAGCTATAACGTTTTTCAAAGTATATGTTTTACCTGCTCCAGGTTCAGCATATAAACCATAAAATTTATTTCCTACCATGCTGTTCAACAGTCCTTCTGTTAATAAGTGTTCTCTTTTCATTTTTGGCTTGTTCCTTTACTTTTAAATTTTTATGTTTAAAAGTGTTATATCTGCTAAATCTAAAATGTAAACTAATTGAAACCAATTTCTACAACTATCTATATAAAGAAGATTGTAATTAATGGTTTCAAAATAGTATAAAATGAGAATTTTATTATCTTCTTCTACTAACGGAACAGTTTAGTTTAAAAACTCGTATTTAAGTTACGTTCTAGCGTATTTTTTATGCAAAAAAAAGGAAGTTGTCAATTTGCAGGATTTTTCTAAATCAATTAAACTCATCATGAGAAGAAACGATGAGGTGTTGAAATAATGAAAACCACAGAATTTAAAGCAGTATCTGAAGTAGATTTGATGAATACGAAGTTTGATGCACTTAAAGAAGTTGTTACCGCTTGGCAACAAACAGTACAATTTAATATTAATTTAATGTGGGTACTCCTAGCTTTTGTTATTGGGGCTGCTGGGTGGGCATTAAGTGTACTTGCAAAAAAGTGGGTTCAGGATGCAGTTAATGCAAAACTAGACAATATAAAAAAAGAAATAAAGGATCAATTGAAAAACGAAATGTTTGAAGAATATACACGTCAATTTATTGGCTCTAGAATCATCATATCTATTCTATATAAAAAAGAAGATAAACAATTCTTCGTTTTCCCATTAGTATTTGTACGGGAACATGACACCAAAAACAAGCTAGATGTAGAGGTAACAGAAACAAAAATAATAATAACAAATCCTCATCCCCATCCGGTAGATTATGATTTATTTATTAAGGGAGCAAAATGGATTTCTTCAGAGATTGGAAAGATAAATAATAATTAAGTAACGGGGCGTTGATCCAGGAAGGATTAGCGCATTTTTTGTTGAACTAACAGTCAGATTAGTTTCAGAAGAATTATTTAGGGATTAGTTAAAGAGTAGGTCTTCCTATTATAGAATCTACTCTTTTTTTTGATATTAAAAATTAGTGTTATTAACAGTATAGGAATTGGGTTTTACCATTTATCTTTTGGATTTCCTTTCACCTCATCCTCTAAGTCCTTTTGCATAGCATTCAAGATGTTGATTATTAATTCATCATTGTCATACCACATTTCAACTCTATCTTCATAGTAAAGTTCTATTGCCTGATGAGTTTTGCTTTCGTCACCGAAATATAAGTTTGCTCTCGTGATTATTACATCGAATTCACCTATGTATTCCCCTAAGGTCTCCGAAAGCTTATAATCACCTTCAAAATACTCAGATAAAAGTTTATCATGACCATTTTCTTGTTCCTTTTTTTGTTGCTCTAAATCATTTTCAACACTTTCATCGTACTCACTTGCTAGATCACTTACAGCTGTGATTTTACTATGGAGTTTAGAAAGTTGTTCTAAAGTTTCAATTCTCTTATCTGAAAGTTTTTGCTCTTCGGCATATTCCTGTTGTCTTTCCCAAAGATTATGATTAATAATTGAACTAAAATACCCACCACCAAGAGTAAGTACGGAGCCAATTAAAAGCATTACTAGTCCATTATCAGCAATTCTCTTAGATAAAGACCTTTTTTGAACTCCATCTCCTTCTTGATTTGTACCATTTGGATCCTCATTACTCATAAATCATTCCCCTTTAAATTTATATATTTGATTATAAACTAAAAGGGATATCTGTTGGAAAAAATATGAAAAGCTTAGCCCCCATAGTATCAACAGAAATGAGACAGTTAGTAGTGGAGATATTCAATTAAAGATTTTCCGACTTCCATATTTTCGTTCTTTCTCTTCCTTAACTTTTCTACGTTCTTCTAAAACCTGATTTAATTCGTTGACAGCCACAAATATTGGTTTAAGGTTCACACGCTCTTCGTGAACTTTCCCTTTTGAATTAACGTTTCGTCATTGCTCTATATGTATACCAATTTTTATCTGTTGATTTTTTATATCTTACTTTATAACCAAACCAATGAGTTAGAATTGTCATATCTTCCATGTTTCTCATTTGAACTTTAAAAATATCTTCGGTTTTAGGGGTTCCACCCATCCAGCTGTAAATTGATACTGAGTTTTTGTTGTTTGTCATTCATTCTTATTACCTCCGTAAATTGTTTATTTGCATCTTACGGAGTCTTTATATCCTCTATAAAATTAAAGTGTAAAGCAAATGGTGAAAATTTTATCCCGTACGACTATTTTGCATTAGGATTAGTGTATTTATATTAAATCAAAATTCAAACCCCATATGGGCTGAATATTGGCTCCTAGACGCTATTCTGATTAATGACTAATACGGTAACTCGTCATTGTCATCTTCTAACCAGTTATAAAGGGGAACATCTGAATCTTTCAGTCTTTCTTTATATTTTTCATGGGGATCAATTACTCCATGTTTGACATTACTTCTATATAAAGTGTTTTCAAGACATGTTCTAAGATATGCTCCAAAGTTTTCTATATCTTTCTTTTGTCTTGCTTCTTCAACTACTCGTACACAGACTTCTTTACTAAGTCCCTTGATTCGATATTCGTTTGTTAATTTATAAATAATATCATCATTGTTAACTGTTTCCTTGTTAACAATATAATTTTTGTTTTCTTTATCTTGTTCTTTTTTATTTTTCTTTTTAATACTTGAGCCCTTTTGTAAAGGTTTGCCGGTCCCTTTAGTCAAGGCTAGGTTTTCCCTTTTGTCATAGCTGGGATTTACAATTTGTCTTTCAGGCTCTTGATTTGGTGGTATGTTCAGGTCTTCCCTTTTTTCAGACTTAGAATTACTCTCCAATAGTAATTCCTCTACAATCTTATTTGTGATGTGAAAATATTTTTTTGAAGGAACACCCATTACTTTTGTTGCTATGTAACCGGCGGCTTCTAATTCTTTAGCAGCCTTAAGTTGCTGTTTGTATGTCAAAGAAGTTTCTTTCTCTAAAGGAATTCTTTGTCCTCTCTTATAGTTAACATGCCTTTGCTGCCGAAACTTTCATAACTTGAACACAACTGTCCAAATATGATGGCTCCATTTACTGATACAGAATGAGCTAAATCTTTGTTGTACATTACAAATCCTTTACCACTTAAAATTGACATTAATTTCATTATAGTCTTTCTCCCTTGACACAGAAGAAGTAGATTTGCTACCATGTTTCATGTAGAAGTTTAATTCTTCTGCGATGTTCTTAATAAGAGATGGTAGAGCCGCCAAACTCATTTGCCATCTCTTTATTTATTTCATTACAACGAACGTATATTCGTACATAAAGTTTTATATCTTTTAACCCTTTGTTTATGTTTTTGTTCAATCTCTGTCCGCTTAAAAATAATCATGTTAATATATACCTAGGAAATCTTTTCAGGTTTAAAGAGCAGCTTTTAAGGAGGTTGTTCTTACTGTGAAAGGAAGTATAACTAAAAATAAACAAACAGGAAAATGGGATTTTGTCTTCAATGGTGGAATAGACCCTTTGACAGGTAAACGAAAGCAGATTCGCCGCAGAGGTTTTTTATCTAGACAAAAAGCTTTAGATGCTATGACACTAGTTAAATCTGAAATTCTTCAAGATGAATTTACTGATTTATCTTCATTAAGCTTAGAAAAGTTTATGATTGAATGGTTTCAGGAACGTAAAATCCAGTTACAGGCGAGCACTTATGAAACTCAATATATTTATTTTAGAACTGTCATAAAGCCTCGATTAGGTCATTTTAAATTACAAAAAATAACTCCAATGATTCTTCAAAGATTTGTAAATGATTTAGTGAAAGAGAACCATTATTCTGAATACACAATTCACCTTATATTCCGTGTCTTAAGTGCAGCATTAAAAAAGGCAACTATTATTAGACTGATCAAGACGAATCCTTCCATAGGCATTACATTACCTAAAATTAGAAAGAAGGAAATTGAAATATGGTCTCTTGAACAGATTAATTATTTTATAGCAGCCTCTAAACAGACTAAACGATTGACACGTTGCTTTGTAGGTTTCCTTATCGGTTTCCTATGTGGATGCCGTGAAGGTGAAATAATGGGACTTAGATGGAAAGATATAGACTTTGATACTAACACTATTTATATACGTCAAACTTTAACTCAAAAGGCTGAAATTAAAGCAGGAGCAAAGAATAATTCTAGTGTTCGGTCAGTTAGTATTCCTGCAAAATTAATACCCGAACTTATATGTCACCGACAAATGATTATTGAAGAAAAACTCTTGCTAGGTGAGAAGTATGAAGATAATGATTTAATAATTTGCACACAACATGGAACGCCGATGATTCCACGAAATTTCAGGAAAGAGTTTTACAATTTAACCGATAAAATTGGATTACCTCGAATAAAATTTCACTCATCTAGACATTCACTTGTATCTCTTCTAATTCAGCAAAATGTAAACGTAAAGCTAATTAGTGAAAGATTAGGTCATGCTGATATTTCAACGACACTTGATATTTACAGTCACGTTTCGCAAAATATGCAACAAAGTGTAGCAATTGAACTTGATAAAATACTTCAATTGTGACCAATTTTGTGACCATCGTAACCTAATACTAGTTGTATCAAAGGCTCAGATACCCTTTTCCATACATGCCCGAAGAAGGAATGGTCGAAGAAGGCGAACTGAAAATCCACCAGGCCTCACATGCCCGCTACTTCGAGGACTTTTTGAAGTTCGTAGAATATGGTGAATCGATGCCGGAAATCATGAAAAACCAGGTCATCCATATGGTCCATGAGCATGTTTCCGCTCAATTCGAAGAAAACAGTGACGAACTGCAGAAATTCGAACAAGACCTGGAAATCTGGGAAACTAGCGAAAAACGGGAAATCCAGGAACGCCTTGAAACCCACCAGGTCGTCGAAGCCACAGTCCAGATTGTCGAGCATACACCTGAAGCCGAAATGCGAATGAAGCTTGGCAGTACATCCGTCAAAGGACTATTAGCCGATTTTGGCGAAAGCATCCATTTAGGAAAGATTAATGGGAAATATGTATTAATGATAGAATCCAATACAATAGAGTTCGATAAAGGCGTCTCGCCGATTGAGTTTCATAAGCCGGATGATTTGCAACTACTAATCGAAAAAATCATAAATAAAAGTTGATAAATAGTGACCAATAACTCATCTTTAATATCAAGGGTTTTAGACAAATCTGTGACCAATTTTGTGACCAATATTAATACAAAAATTCAAACTCTCAAAACGCGATTATTTACTCTAAATTTGATCACAACTACTAACTGTTAGTTAGTAGTTTTTTCTTGTAATAAAATATTAACCTAGTTTCATTAATGTTATTTATGGTGTGACCCATTAGTTAATCACCCGATACTCACATACATAATCAAGTGGAGATTCTTCAGGAAATTCTTCTGTAAACCACTGAACTACACCCTCAGATGTTTGAATGTTGTAGGTAAATACTTCACCGCAAGCTGTCACATTTCGTGAAGATCTTCTATAGAAGCAAGTTGATAATTGAACTCAGCTTGCATTTCTTCTTCAAATACTATCCACTGTGCAGCGTTATCAACTGATACAAATACCTTTTTAGCTTCAATTGTTTGAGTTATCATTTTGGTTATCCCCTTTTAAATTCGATTTTTGTTAGGTTCACATTGAACCTGACACTGACTTATGTAGAGGACTTGGAGTTAAAGTCCCCGCCCTCTTGTCTCTTCCATTTTCTCACTCTCCGACTACAATTCGTTGTTGTTATTCAAAGTATATTACGACTACATTTGTTTGTCAACAACATTCCGTAGTTTATCTTACTACTTTCTGTAGTCAATTTTTTTCTATGTGATATAATTGATTTATTTAGAAAGAAAAGGTGGGTTATTCATGGGTATAAGAGTTAAATCTAACTTAAAAAAGATTCTAGATGAGAGAAATATATCTATAAGGCAGTTAGCTTCCATGACTGATTTGAAATTTGAAACACTAAGAAGACTATATAATGACGACACAAAACAATATCAAAGGGATACCATTGGTAGAATTTGTGAAATTTTGGAAATAAAAATTGGTGACATATTGGTCCTAATTGAAGATGGTACAGAAGAAAACCACCAATCGTAAATGACTGGTGGTTTTTTGAATGAAAGGGAATTAATTGTAAATAATACAATTGTAGCTTGCGTTTTAACTCATGAATTTCCCCTCTTTTGAGCTAAGGTGTATTCCATTGTTTTGTTTAGTTTACTTTACTTCAAATTCAGCTACTTGAGGATCTACTCCATTTTCAAAGTTCTCATCGTTTGATGGACTGATTTGAAGTCTAATCTTTTCAATATCCTCTATAGGAGTATTAAAAATCACTCCCACTTCACTTTCTTTATTGACCTTACCATAATAATTATCATCTTCACCTTCATCAGAATCGATAAAATCATAGTTCAATGAATCTACTGTTTCTTGTTTACCGTTAGCGAATACAGTAACTTCTTGAATGTTTTGGAAGCTGTAGTCTTCATCAGATGTGTTTTCAGCATGTGATTTAATATATAGATATTGAAATTCATCTCCGACTTCTTTTTCCGTATACATGGAGATTCTATCTTGCTCATCAACACTCACATTAGATACCTTTTTAAAAGAGATTTCTTCAATTTTAAATTTAATTGGATTTGCATCATACTCTTTGTCTTTAGCTATCTCACGTAACACTTCAACTTTTTGTTCTGGTTGATTCTCAGCAGCTTCAGTTTCTTCTGCACCGTCCCCAAAAGCATCCTCAACTTGATCAAAGTTCGCTAATATAGCCTCTTTAAAGTTATCATCAGATACGATCTTATATTCGCCATCTTTATTCTTCTTAAGGTTTAACGTAACCTCACGAGTAACCCTTGGTGTATCCTCTGATTTAATATGCTTAAGCATTGATGATTCCATTAGCTTCTCCATTGCTTTATCAGCCTTCTCTGAACCTTCATCAAACGCTGTTGCAAACGCTACAGGCATTACCTCAGCAATCGCAGCTGTAGTTGCTACACCAACATCGACTGATGTAATTTCAACCTTTACTTTAGCCTTATCGCCTTCGCTTGATACTTCTTTTGGTTTATCAAACTTATAATCTTTTCCGATTGCTTTTAGAAACTTCTCACTGCTCATGGATTCTTCTTCTGATTGTAATTCTTCCAACCCTTCATCTATTTGTTTCCCGGCTTTTTCAAAGTCGCTTTTTTGGAATGCTGTTAAAAACTCGTCAACTGTATCAGTTGGTTTTTCTTCCCCACATCCTGCTAATAAACCTACAGATACAACTAAACCAGTTAATAATAATTTTTTCATTTATAATCCCCCTAAAATTCACATACTTTGCAATTTTACCATATTAATCTAATACTTTTGTATTATTTTTTAAAAATTATCTATACACTAACTACCTATAGTGCTTTAGTTGAGAATACAATATTTCTCTCTTTTAATTTTTCTTGATATGCTAAATGCTCAATGTATCCCTCTGCGACAAAAGTTTTAGTTTCACCATTTTCAATCCATTTAATTAAATACACTCTTACCATCCCTTATCTCTACCGCTACAAGATCCTCAAACTTCACCCTGATAATATGTCCCTTTTCATTTTCCAACTCTAAATGAATCATCTTTATCAACGGATCTAACCTGTGTATCATCCCAACATACTCCCAATCAAAACCATCTTCCCAAACAGTAAACTTTACAGGTGAAGCAAACTCCATTGCGGTATGTATCTTGTTCTCAAACTCCTCTAACTGGTACTCATCTAATATTGGCTTTACTTGACGGTAGTAATCCTTATTTACATCATTAAGTAACTTAACGTATTCAGGCAGCATCAGAGCTGGTTGCCATTTAAGCTTTCCGCGATCTTTTATAGACATAAGAACATCTCCATTTCATTCTATAAATACATTATAGAACATTTGTTCTTATTTTAGTCCAAAAAATGAAGGGTAAAATTTCCCTTCTTAAAGATGACGTAGATACTTTTCCTGTAACAATGTTTTAATAAACCCCTCTAAATCCAGAGTACCCTCTTCAGTAGCTGTACCAATTCCCTCTATATAAGAGTATTCTTCGGTATCAATAATTTTTAATCCTTCTAGGTTGCGCATGTTTATTCCATTCCTCCAAATATCAATCGATTGACGTCAGAATTACATTATTCTGTTTTTCAAATTCCTTTATTGCATATTGGATTGCATCTTCTTCACTATATTTTTCACGGCACAACTTCACAGGCGTACAATCCTCAGCCATTAAGAATACATGATCATCAAATAACTATAACTGTAACTTAGACTTTATGTAACCGGTTCGCTCAAAACTCAATTCTTTCAATTCCACAAAATCATCCTCCCTCATAGCCTATATATTCATTATATAGGTAAAAAGTCCTCATGACAGTATTGTGAATAGATTAGCAATTATTTTTTATTTGTGACAAAAAATGTAACAAACACTTCTTAATCAGAGTGTTTCTTATGTATTTCAGATTCAATTCGAGTAATTACCTTGCTCATATTCCCATTGATGGTACTTCCACTGAACCGCAGCGTTTTCCATCCAATTGATCTTAAGTATGCATCTCTCTTCCTGTCATGAGTCTCCGCTTTTTTACTTGAATGAAAATCTTTACCATCACATTCAATGGCTAGTCGATATTCTGGAAGTGCCACATCAATTCTATATCTTCTTATTAGATACTGTGCAGTTGCTTTATAATCCCTTATCCATAACGCTTTCAATACCCTCTTCTCAATAGGACTTTGACATTTATCTAATTCCACGAAGTATGGGGGAATGTATTGATCCACCTTCACTCCTCTGCTTCTTCGTATGTCCAAGCACAGAAAGACAAACCCTGATATGACAAGTCCAAAAAACACCACATATTCTACCATTGTAAATAAATTTCCCCTTTCTCGTAGGTACAAGCAACATCTACGAACTTTCTACATATCATTTACCAAAGTCGATACGATTTCTTTAATAAATTACCTACTGATTATCTGAAAAAAATCAACTAATTACCGACTGTTCAGATACTTTGTTTTTACTAATTACCATTATCAATGAAATACAAGTTTAATCCGTTGGTATCACTGCATTGATGGAATTTGTTAAGAGTGAACGTAGTGAAGGATTAAGGGGGAGCACGCGGGGGATTTATTTAATTCGTAATAGACTGAGTATTTAAAGGAGGAATTATTTTTATGAGAAGAAAGCATACTATAGAGTTGCATTCATTTATGGACAGAAGTTTTCAAGGATAAAAAGAAGGTAAATAGGAAAACTAGTCCGAATATTAACCTATATTCGGTAAGTCCACTTATCTTATTAGATGGCCTTGTATCCATTGCCTTATTGGAAAAGTTTTTTGAACATCAAGGAAATTATGATGTAGCTGAAGCCCTACACACAGGAGTTAATATTGCTATACCTTGTATAGCATTCGGATTTATATGGAAATTAGTGCTCGCTGATAGTGGTGCGTTCCTATGATGAAGCTATGGAGAGCAAAAATGAAGCTGCGTGGTTCATTAATGAGGGCATTTAAGCTTGGTGGAATTCACAAACAAACAACAACGCAATCAAAGACGTATACACGCTATCCTAAGATTCACGAAGTCCATATTGATGAGGAAAATGATGCTGTCCGATTTACATTTACTTTACCCGATGGTGCTAATCCTGATTTAGTTTTGAAACAGGAATGGGTATTCAAACAGTGCTTTGGAAATAACATTGAAATAGATGGTAAGGTAAAGAAGTTTAACTTGTGGTGTTATTCAAAGGGAATTGAAAAAGATATTCCATTCGAGTTTAAAAAAATTCAATCTCATTTGAAGGGTAAAATAATCCCTATTATGTGCGGTGTAGATAGGTCAGGTAAGATGAATGTAAAGGATATGGCAGAAGAACATCATATGTTGCTCACAGGAACTACTGGAAGTGGTAAGAGCTCATTAATTAGGGGAATATTGACCTCATTGATTCTGCATAAGTCACCAGATGAAATACAATTCTTACTTGGTGATTTAAAGTTTTCAGAATTCGGCATATACAAACGACTTCCTCATGTAATGGGTGTTTATATGGATGCTAAGTCACTCCTCCCTCCTCTTCAAATAATTGAAAAAGAAATGGTTCGAAGAAGTAAATTACTTGATGGGATGGACGTTGAAAGTATTTATGAATTAGAAGTGAAGCTACCTACAATTGTGGTTTGTATTGATGAAGTTATATTGCTTAAAGATAAACCAAAAATAATGAAGATAATTGAAAGTATATCCTGTATAGGTCGTTCTAATGGTGTTTATCTGATGTTGTCAATGCAACGTGGTGATGCGAAATCATTAGGTGGACAATTAAAGAATAACCTCACCTTTAGAATATCAGGTAAACAGTCAGATGAAACAAATGCAAAAATAAGTGGATTAAAGCAATCAGTTGACTTAGATACTGTAGGTAGGATGATACTTTCAACTCAAGGTAAAGAAAGAGTGATTCAAGTACCTTATATGGATAAGAAGAAAGCTAAAGGGTTACTTGATCCATTAAAACTGAAACAAGAAAAACAAGAGCCTGAAGATGTCGCAGATCGAAAGGTAAATGAATTTTCATTAGATGAGGTGTTCGATAATGAATCAAAGGGATAAAGCCATAATTAATGACTTGAGACAATTCAGAATGATGTCAAGGAACCAGATAGTTGAATTACACTTTAAGCACCTTAAGAATCCTATAAATTCATGTAATAGTGTTTTAAAGCGTTTAACAAGGGATAACTTTATCAAATGCAGTACTTTTCACTCTCCATACGTTTACTTCACCGTTAACTGTAATATTAAACCAGACTCAACTAAGATCCCCCACTTCCTTGAACTTGTAGATACTGTTATTGAAATGAAAGCGCATAGGGAGACCAAAAACCTTATGATTGAACCTAAGTATGGTGATAAAGGAACAATAGAACCGGACATCTTTGCTATTTGGTTTAATCCCATATTTATTGAAGTTCAACGTAATGTTTATACAAAAGAAGTCATGCAAAAGAAAATTGACCTTTATGAAAATTATTATGACACAGGCGATTGGAAAGATGAACCTTGGCAAAAACCTGATAAAAAGGTTTTTCCATCTATCCTAATTATTACCCCTACTCGATATGCAGTAAAAAGTACAAAGCTTGAAATTAATCAATCCCCTTCCATTTCTGACTTTATTGAAAGTAGGTCAGGTGAATCAACACTACAAATTAAGCCTCTTCCTGTTAAAAATGTAATTCAAACTAATGGTGGATCATTAAAGCTAAAAAAATAAAATAATTCACAAAACAATCCATAACTGTTAAATTGTTTAAAGATAGTAGGTTATTATAACTACATCTTGAGGAAAAAATTAGTTTAAATGAAAAGTTAAGGAGTATGTTGGTTATAGCTTTAGGAAAAGTTGTAAGCAAATTTGTACAAATATAATTTTATAAAGGGGAGATTTAATTGATAGAATTAGTAGCCATAACAGGAGCACTAAAAACATTGGTAAATGCCAACACGGCAAGTGTTGTCTTTCAGAAAGTTGGAGCAGCAAAAGCAAATAGAGATAAGGATAAAACCATTCAAGAATTAGAACAAATTATCAATGAATTAATTAATGAAAAAAGTGAATTAATTAGAATTTCGAATGCATTAGAAGATGAATTGATAACTAAGAAAATTTCAAGTGAAGATATTGATTATATTTCTAAAGAATTATTACCTATTTTAGAAGCTTTCTTAAATAGTGCCAATACAGACTCTACTTCAAAAGAAGGTCAGATGAATACATTGGAACTTATAAATTTACTGCAACCTTTATTGTCTAAAGAAACATTTAATATACTTCAAGCGTTAGGATTTAATTTTAAGGAAGCGATAGGAGAACCTTTGACAATACTGGTTAAAAATTTGATTAGCGGTAATTCAGGGAATAAGAAAAACAGTAGAAAGTAATTAAAAAATCTCAAAGGGTGACTATATGTTTACAGAAGATGAACTGAAATGGATAGGGGAAGTGTTAAAAGAAGATGCCCGCGATCCCTCTGGAATATCACCATCGTATCATTATAAAAAGAGGATTGAAGTTGAACGCGAAGCGAATAAAGAAAATGTTAGAAAAGAGTTAGATGATCTTAGAAATAAATCGATAAAGTATACTCCAGAAGAGCTATTAGAATTGAAAAATAAAGATGAGCTTGATAGCAGAGGTATTGATTGCTTCGAGGGCATTTATATAATATTTAATACTAATAATAACCTTTATTATGTCGGGCAATCCAAAAATGTATTCGACAGGGCTTATGAACACTTTGTAAAGAATAAAGGAAACCCTAAAATTTATATTGATTATATTTCAGGTGACGAGTTTAGTATTCATTTAATTCCTTTAAGTACTCCATATTTTGATTTAAACGAGTTAGAGGATAATGCGATAAGAGCTTATGACTCATACCTAAATGGCTACAATAATATGCCGGGTAATGTGATGGATAAACCTATATTCGGAAAAGAAGAATACCGAGAAGTTGAGGATTTCTTTTTGGATAAGATTAAGGATACAGAACAGTTTTTGAGGCTAACAAGGAACAAAGATAGAAAATGGTATGTTATTAATTTATTATGTGAATTAGGATTGCCATCTAATTGGGGTTTTGCTGCTGATCTTGTTATGAGATACCAAAATATCAAAAGGATAAAAAAGTAAACAAATAGAAATGGATGAGGAGAATAGAAATGAAAATTAAAAGTATTCATGTGTTAAATGGTGGAGTTAAGGATCGTGTATTTTCATTAAACGAGCAAGCTTTCGGTCAAAAGATAATAAAAATTGAACAAGAGGATGACAACCTTTATGTAGTATGGTTTGGTAATGGCGATGTGTTAGAGATAAATTCATGCAATGTAATGGTATATAAGACCAGAGTTTAATTAAAACAATTCTTTTATGGGAGGAGGATAGTAAATGATCAAAGTCTATGTTGATGTTTACTCTATTGATGGGAAAGCTGTAATTATGGCTGTAGATGGAAGAACGCCAATAAATTCTAAGATTATAGATAAAGAAACTCTACACTATTATATTACGAAAACAATAAAAGAAATAAAAAATTGGAACAGTGATAAACAAGTGGAGGTATATGGCGTAACGTATCAAGAAAATCCACATGTTAAATATGATTTTGAGTTTGAGGATTAATAAAATGACAATTCTATTGTAAATAAAAACAGCCCCTCTCAATTTTAAGAAGGGCTATAATTTTAACCTTTTACGATATTTACTGAATATCCTATTTTCTTCAATTCTGCAGCTAATTTAGTTGCATTCTTCTCATCAGAGAAAGCACCTACTTGTACCTTATGTAAAACACTTTTCTTTTCAACTGGTTTAGTAGCTTCCTTCAACTTTTTACCTGATAACGTTTCAGCTATTGCTTTGCAACATTTATCAAAGTTCTTCTTGTAAGCATCAGCATTTGTTTTAGTGTCGACAAAGCATACCTCAATCAGAATAGCTGGTTTAGCTGTCCCCTTAAGAAATCCGAGATCCGTTCTTTTCTTCCCACCACGATCCTTAATTCCAAGTGCTTCAGAAATAGCTTTAGATACCTTTGCAGCCAATGCTTTATTTCCGTCTCCATAATAAAGCACCTCAGTACCTCCTGTTTCCTTTGTACCCGCATTAAAATGTACAGATACATCTAAATCCCGACTTTTGCCATTGTGATATTTTACGATTGTATTTATATTATCCCGCTGTGTCTTTGATGTATCATCATTAAATGTATGTACTTTACAATCCAGTTCTTTTAGATATTCAGCAGCTTTCGGTACAACCTTCCTTGCTTCATTAACCTCATCTAGATATCCACTTGCACCCCGTACTGTTTTAGCGTGACGACTTGAAATAACGAATTCCTCCATTTTATTTCCTCCTTGTAATTAATTCTTATTATCTTGAACAATAATTTGTTTAATTTCATGTACGTCTTGAGATAATGTAGAGAATGCTTAAGTTTGTGTTTCAATTACATTCTGATTCTTTTCGATTACTGCTTGATAATTTGCTTCACGTTCTTTATTAGTTTTCATCGTTGTCCATAGTAACCAAACGAATAAGACTGCGTAACCACCCTGTTTTAAAAATAAATTAAATATTTCTGTTTCCAATGTTTATCAACCCTTTCATTGCATAATAAAAAGCCGCCCATAAGGACGACACTTTTCGGCATAATCAATGCCCTCTTTTTTTATTCTTTTTCAACCAGTAATTTCCTAATTTATCTATTTCTAATTGAGCCAACTCTCTCCGATTTAATTCAATCATGATTTTCTTACTTACGTGTGATGCAGGTCTACTCTTCAAGAATAATTCACTATACAATTTACCTAACGCACCATCTGAACATAATACATCGTCTGGGTATTTTTCATTAAAATATTGGGCGAGTTCTTCGTATATACGAGTTTCTTCATTATTCCTTTCAATTGTAAGCTTTCTTTCTTTTTCTGCTCGATCTTCAGCTAATTGTTTTTCTGCCTTTTTATTTTTTTTATCATTAAAAATCGATTTAGCAATTAAACTAATGAAAATAACTATTATTACACTCACCGTTATATAAGGGTGTTTTTTTACTAATTTCGGCATGTCTATTCCATAAGGTTTAAGTTTTTCAAAAAGGTCCAATAAAGTTACTAATCCTCCTATAGTTAGACCTGCAAGAAAAGAAGGTGCGTTAAATGCTTTCATAAATTTCTCCTTAATTCATTTTTAATTAAGGATAACAATTTTTCATTATTTAAACTATATTTATTTCTAGACAAATTAAAAGAGGACTCTCTTTGGTATCCTCATATGATTTATTCAGTTTCGCTTTACCGCACAGTTTGTTCCTACTTTGTATATAGTCCTGGTTTATATTTTAATTCATCCAGAGATTCCTCAAAAGTTTTTTTATTAAACAATTCATCAGCATACGTCATTTTTAACATCATTGAAATAGCAGTTACTGAAAACGGAGTAGTTGGAGCATAATATTTCTCACGTGCTATTCTTTGTCTGTTAAATCCTATATTCATAATACTTTCGTGATAACTTTCCCTTAATGGAATTAGAATTTGTTTCATAAATTCATACAAATATTTACCGTATTCAAAGGTCTCGGAGTAGTTTGGTATATAACCTTTATGTATAACTTTGTTTCTAAACTCTATCCATTTCGGGGTTACTACTGGTGGTGCTTCATTAAATTCATTTAAATAAAGAAAATAAAAGGCCCCCAATTGTCTTTCCGACTGATTTTTAACTTGTTTCCAAGTAGATTCAAATTCGTTATGAACAATTCCCTTTTTATCTGATAATACTTGAATAAAAAATTCATAGAATCTTTCTAAAGATGCTACAAAACTGGAAACTGCTTCTCTGGTATATCCATCAATCAGAGCTAATGCCCCAAGATCAAAAAGTATTTCAAACTTTTCATCTTGAAGAAAAAGATTGGTCTCATGTCCATGATCACATTCGACCTTATAGACTCCTGAGTCATTCATTTCAATTGCATTAAAGTTATAATTTTGCTCTTTTAACTCAAATACGCATTTCATACATGGGGATAAAAACTTCATTTAGACACCTCCATTCGTTTATTTAATTTATTTGTAACAACTACTCAATGAAAATGTCAATAAAAATTTTATTAATTAATGTATTGAACGGTTACTTGTTCGAAATTGAACTGTTTTCCGAATAAGATGAAAAACATATTGAGAAATCTTCCAAAATAACCTAATTAATATATTATAATTAGCTTATTATATTATTTGAAGGGGTGTATATGGGATTGTTAGCATTAAGTCATAAAAAAATTAAAAGTCATGAATCCTATTTTGTTACGGACGGTCCTCAACCTGATGGATCGTATTAAGTTAGTTTTAAGTCTCCCCACTCTTCTCTTGAATATTTACAAACATGTCACAGTTTAAAAGATTGCAGAATTTTTATCTCTAAATATGTGGTTAACAATCTTGGTGGAAATAAAAATTCGATTTTTAACCAGTTATGTAAAAAACCTTCACGCGAAAAAGATATACCTGATCAATGGAAGGTCTCACAATTTTTATAAGGAGGAGCAGAAGAAAAAGCCCCACTTAAATCTTTCCGCTCATGAACCTAAAGTTTTGTCCAAGTGATTGTTCCTGTATTACTTATTGAAGATTTCCATCTATTTCCGTCAGGAGACTTTATCACCATACCTTTCAGTGTATCTCCAAATTCCAAGTCACCATAAAGTTGGTTATCTGTTTCTGTATTAACGAAAGTAACTGGCGGTGAGGTCGCAGCAGTTGCGAATATCCTGTTAATTCGAATGAGTCCGTTAACATTATTGGGAACAGAAATGGTCAACCGTATCTTGTAGACATTAGTTGCTCTTGAACCAATCTTCACTGAACCTAATGTATTATTCGTGATGTTCGCTAATTGTGTATATGTTCCACCGGAAGTTATTACACGTTCCACTTTAATATTCTTCGGTGTTTCACCCCATCCGAAATTCAGACCTAAACTTTCCATGTACTGAATAGGCTTTGTACCAAAATCTATCTCTATTACAATCGGAGCTGCAGTAGTTGGATTTGTCCATCGGCAGAATGATTCACGTTTTAAAGAGAACATGTCTGCAATATTTCCCGCTGTTTTGACTGCGCCTGTTGAAATTACTGAATAACGCTTGTCTGCCAATAGAAGAATATCATCTTGATCGCCAGCCATAGTTGCTTCACCGGGCAATGCTGGTGAGATAGAAAGGGAATTTGTAGTGGAATTACTCCATGTTCCGTCTGCATTAAGTTTTATAGTTCTGGCAACTCCATTTACATCAACCATTGACAACGTATCTGTAAATTGTGGAATGTATGCTTTTCCTAAAGTCTTTGTTGAAATAGCAACCACTCGACCAATCGTTACTTTTTTATCTGCTCTAGGAGAACCGTAGAATGATATACGAATTTTATGTAGAAAATCAACTGCAGAATATGGTGGCGATATAATATAGTCATTCGACTGATTCCCTTTCACTTCATGCAGCCATATCCATTCTGTTCCTGTCCATCCCTCCACAAGGAGCCCTTCGGGTACGGCATCCCAAGGATGTACGGTACCAATATACTGAGCGTAAACAATTGGACCGATGGAACAGTCAATAACGATTTCAATGGGATTCAAGTAGTCCGTGCCCGTCATATTCCACGAGTTTACCTTTTTTAATAGTTCATAATATAGGTGAGTGAATGCTTTAGCCATTAATTCCATATTAGGCTAATTAGCATAAGTAATTTTACAAGGTGGTCTATCTTCTTTATTTGTTTTTGCACTCCATGGAATTTTTGTGTTTTTTAATTCTAAGCAACCTAATTGACGCATTTTCTTTATAATTTCTGATCTATCCTTATCAGGAAATAGAGCTTCTAATTCCTCGATTGTAGATAATATTGTTTTTTCTTCAAGTAATTTTTCTTAATCTTTGTAAAGGTCTATGGAAGTTAAATATTTTCAAACTTTAACGAACATAAATACTGGCTGTTGTGAGGTAAATAGAAAGTTTCCTTATTATTTAAGTGATTTTTTACAATATTCAGCAAAATATAAGTACTATTTGATTTATACAAAAAGCTCGGTTAGTCAAAAAGCCGAGCTTTTGTTACTCTATTTTTTCCATTTTTTAAAGCATTCATAATAACATTCGTAAATATTTTTCGAAGTTAACTCCTTCTACTTTAGGAATTTGCTCCAAGGAGGAATCATTGATAGCCTCTGTCAGGAATGCCACTGCGAGCTGTACGGATTTTTCTAGGTTCTCTCCACGCATCATGCTTCCCATAATCACAGATGCAAATAAATCACCAGTACCTGAATAGCTTTCACCGTTATACTGCGTTGCACTATAAAAGGTTCTACTTCTGTCCAAATACATATTTCCGATATACTGCTTCTCTGTATCTGCTGACGGTGGATTCATTCCAGTGATGATAACCTGAGCTCCCGTTTCTTGCTGCAACATATTCCCTGCTTCTTCTATCGCTTTAATATAGTCCTCTTCGTTAGAATAGCTATGCAGCTTTTCATAAGACAATCCGGTTAATAAACAGCACTCTGTAACATTTGGTGTAATGACATCTGCACGCTTAACCAGTTCTCTCATAAGTACCAGTAATTCATCGGTAAAAAGTTTATAGACTTCTCCTATATCCCCCATTACTGGATCAACAAGTAAAATGGTTTCTTTTGTATAAAATTTATCTAAAAAATGGAAAATATTATTAATTTGCTCTTCACCAGTAACGAAGCCGGTATAGATTCCATCAAAGGTTACATTAAGCTTGCTCCATTCTTCTATGAAGTTTTTCATTTTGGATGTAAAATCTTCACAAAAAAAACTTGGATATCCGGTTTGCGCAGTCAATATGGCCGTTGGTAAAGGGCATGCCTGCACGCCCATGACCGAAAGAACCGGAATTGCAGCTGTTAATGAACATTTTCCAAAAGATGATAAATCCTGTAGTACAGCAACTTTTTTCATAATAACCTCCATATGGCCTATCCACTTTAAACTTTATTTATCTTATCATAAATCAGCTAAAAACAGTCATCTCCTCTCTCTTTTCAATATGTATAATATCTGTATTTTTTATCAACTGACCTCATAGTTTTTTAATAAATTGACACTTTTAAAGACACCAGTCTTTTGCTAAAATCATAGGAAAATTCTAGTTAGGAAGGTTTACAGATATGCAAAATACACAAAGTTATTCAAGGTCAAGTCAAAAAACTATGGATTTAATTATTACCGCAATGTTGATTGCACTTGTGTTCGTATCTACATTCTTTTTGAATATTAAACTGCCAATTGCCGCAAATGGAGGGTTAGTTCATCTAGGAACAGCTATGCTTTTTATTGCATCTATTTTATTTGGTCCTAAAAAAGCAGCTCTTGCTGGTGCGATAGGAATGGGGTTATTTGATATAGTTGGAGGGTGGGCATTGTGGGCACCTATCACCATTGTGGCGCGTGGTTTGCAAGGATATATAGTTGGTAAAATCGCTTGGTCAAAGGGTCGCAACGGTACTAGCATTGCTTTCAATGTAATAGCAACAATCGTTTCCATTCCATTTATGATAGCTGTTTATTATATTGGTGAAGGGATTCTATACGGTAATTGGATTGCACCTTTAGCTTCGATACCTGGAGATCTCGTTCAAAATATATTAGGAATTATCGTTGCCGTTCCAGTTTGTGTGGCTTTGAAAAAGGTTCCTTATTTTAAGTAAATTCGCTATAAAGGTAAACGTCAAGTAGCCCCCAAATACTACATGGATGGTGTATTTGGGGGCTATGTTTTGTTTGCTTCCCTTTTTATCGGTACTCTGCATGCAGAGGGTAAACTAGATGACCACGACAAGACTTTATCTATTTCTTTTTTTCATTCTAAAGTCTTTTAACGTGAGCTCTCATTTTATCTAATTCCTTTTGTTTCCCTTCTTCATCATTTGCCAATGCAGAAAATAAAGCTATCGTGCCTAATTTGTCGAATTCTACATCTCCAGATCCACCTTTAGTAAAACTAAAGTATAGTTCCGTAAACGCCTTAGCCATTAATTCGTAGTTAGGTTCATTTACAAAATAGCCATTTCCTCGCAGTTCTTTTCTTGGTTTACTCTTTTTCACATTAGAATAGTCCTTTCAATTAAACTATTTATTTTTTCCTTATACAAAAACAGCCTACTTTCTTCTTTGGCTATACACTCGAAAAGCTTCCTTCTAAAATATTCATTAATATCGATATTATCCTCTGAAATAACTTCTACATCGGTCATATCGACATCATTAAGATTAATTTTCTTTGACTTTTTATCCAATCAATATCACTCTCCTGTCCTACATAATAATCTCCAAACAAAATATCTTATATTCACAATTCACTAAATTATCTATGAAAATAGTAACGAGTAAAATTATAGAAAATAAAAAATCACCAATCGTATAGACTGGTGATTTCTATTCATTTTGTATATTTAGCTAAGATTAACTTCACTTCTTTTTTCAAGTATTCATCTACTGTAAATTCATTTAGGAATGTTCTACTCTTAATCCACAGTTTTCTTTTTGGTTTTGCTTTAGTCATTTTTTCACTCCCTTACCTCTACCCCAACAATATCCCCAAACTTCACCCTAATAATATGTCCCTTCTCATTTTCCAACTCTAAATGTATCATCTTTGTCAAAGGATCTAACCTATGTATCATTCCTGTATATTCCCAATCAAATCCATCTTCCCAAACAGTAAACTTTACAGTTGAACTAAACTCCATGGCAGTGTGCATTTTGTTCTCAAACTCCTCTAACTGGTACTCATCTAATATTGGCTTTACTTGACGGTAATAATCCTTATTTACATCATTAAGTAACTTAACGTATTCAGGCAGCATCAAATTTATCAATCCCCTTCCATTTCTGACTTTATTGAAAGTAGATCAGGTGAAGCAATATTAGAAGTAAAACCTAAACCTGTTAAAAATGTTATTCAAACCGGTGGTTCATTGAAAATGAAAAAAGCCCCTACTCAAAATTAGTAAGGGTTTTTTCCTATGGTAGTCGTACCACTTATGGGGTAGTACCGTTATCCAATTTCACCCAATGCATTCATCCTACACAACAAAAACCCTCTCAATTAAGAGAAGGGTATAAAAGGTATAGATGAATGATTTTTCATGTGGAGTATGATAGTGTATTCATTCAATTACTTTATGTTCTTCATTTACAAAACAAATTTAGCCCCTCTCGATTTGAGAAGGGCTTTTGAAGTTGTGTCGGTTGTGTCGATTGTAAGGAAGAAATTTCATTGATCTTTGGATTTGAGTCAATATTTTGGACACTAAAAAGTTAAATCTTAAGCTGTATTCCTAATTCGATCTTCAATGGCTTGAGGGGTTTGATAACCCAAGCTGCTGTGAATTCTTTTTCGGTTATACCAACCTTCAATAAATTGGAACATCGCTAATTTAGCTGTTTCATAGTCTAGATATTGTACGTGGTTGACTTCTTCCTTCTTTAATAGGGCATGAAAGGATTCAATACAGGCATTATCGTACGGGCAACCTTTCTGACTAAAGGATTGCTTAATATGATGGTTTTGGATATGTTGAGTAAACTCACTGCTTGTATATTGTGAGCCAAGATCGGTATGAAGAACTAAGCCCTCCGAGGGCTTTTGTGATAGGTGTGCGTTATTGAAAGCTTTTATGACCAGTTCTGTCGTCATTGAACGAGAAAATGAATATCCTACTATTTTCTTAGAATGAAGGTCCAATACCGAAGCTAAATAACACCATCCGTCTTTTAACGTGTGGATATACGTAATATCTGCTACCCATTTCTCATTAATGGTCTGAGTAGTGAAGTCTCGTTTTAGCAAATTATCCAATTGAATAACCTTTTCTTTAGATGGATAGGGACGGTATTTTTTCTTAGTAATAGAACGAATTCTCGCCTTGCTCATTAAGCGTTGAACACGCTTTAGACTTAGGGAAAACCCTTTGGTTAATAAGCTTTCATGAATCTTTGGAGCCCCATATCGTCCCTTGCTTTCCAGGTAAATGAGATGAATTTCCTTCGTGAGTTCTTGGTTTTCCTGTTCACGATTTGATACGACTATTTGAAGGGACTGATAATGGCTGCTTCTTGGGATTTCTAGTATTTCACACATCTTCTGTACGGGATATTGTTTCTTGTGTTCCTCAATAAATTCGGTAAGATCTGTTTCGGTTACTTTTTCGCGAATATGGCCATAGCCTTTTTTAAGATTTCAACTTCTTGCTTTAACCGAAGGTTTTCCTTCTGAATGGCGGCTAATTCCTTTGGAGTCATGGACTCTTCCCCTAAACCGATTGGAGTAAATTCTTTAACCCATTTATAAATGGTGACTTCTGATACGCCATATTCGCCGCTTAAATCTTTGACCGAATTACCCGAGTGATAAAGATCTACAATAGTCTTCTTGAATTCATTATTATATTTTTTACCTGTATTTTTACGTTCCAAGACGGACACATCCTCTCAAAAATCATTGTAAGGACTTAACTAAAATGTGTCCATTAAACTATACTAACTCCACTTTTAGTAGTTTAGAGAAAGATATTGAGGATTCTCTTTTAGCAAGTTATAGCTTGTACAGACTAAAAATCTCATAAATTTAATAATTTTTGTTTTTGTATCAAAAACTCTTCATCCGTTAAAAACCCTTGTTCTTTCAACTTGGCTAATTCTTTCAGGTGCTCAATCGATTGTACTTTTAATTTTGCTGGTTTTTCTAGTTTTTCAATAGTATCAAGCTCATTTCTTGTTGGTACAGTATTAAGCAAAACCAGTACTTGATTTGGACCCGTACGCTCCATCACCCTGTAACCATGTTCTGCAGCTGTAGCAATTCCTTCGTTATTTGGTTTGCAGTATCCATTTACCTGGGCAGTCCCATCATCCCGAATCAGAAGTTTTCCCAAAAGACCTACAGGAATCCATTCAGGTCTTTGCAAACGTGGGATATATTCTTTTGAAGAGTCCTATTCAGGATTTAATATAGGTTCGGTCTTTGTAAACGCGGGTTGAAGCACTCTTCCTTCGTTATCTTTTATTTCTGGTACAACAACCTCATGGTATTGTGTCCTGCCCCATTCATCTTTGACGAAGAGGTTGTGCCATCGCAAATCACTGGCATCTGCAATCATGGCTGGAGTTGCACTCACTACCCCGAGAATATAATTATCATTAGCATTCGCTTTTCGTATTTTTTTACCTACTAAGGTTACAAAATAGCCAACGTCAATCGGGTTTCCGTCAACAGTTTCAAACATTTCCGCATAATCTGCTGCGGCAGGAGACAACACAACGCCGTCGAGATAAAGATTTCCTGTCGCCCCTTCGATAACAGCAGAATTTAATGTAGGTCCAACACCAAGACCGTTTGCCAAATGCCAGGAAAAGGGAAAACGTGTGGTCCCATTTAAGCCCATAATATGAGAACCTGAATGAGCTGCATCTACAATCGTATTTAGACCCTCAGCATGGGAAATAGATGCTCGTGCTTGTGTGTTACTCCCTTCTGCGTGGGAGATGTCGCCACTAGCGATTGTAAGATTTCCTTCAGCATGCGAAATACCTCCACTGGCAATTGATTGTTGCCCTTCGGAATGGGAGGAATTCCCAATGGCCCTTGTTCCCGAGCCTTCGGCATGGGAATTGATGCCACTTGCGATTGTTACATTTCCTTCGGCATGCGAAAACGTTCCATTTGCTTGAGTACTGTTTCCCTCAGCATGAGAAGCGGTTCCGTTAGCGTTTGTATTTAAGCCTTCCGCATGAGCTTGGGATCCATTTGCACTCGTACTGTTTCCCTCCGCATGGGAACCACTTGCCGTGGCTCTCGTATTGCTTCCCTCAGCATGGGAATCGACTCCACTAGCTTCAGTATTAAATCCTTCTGCGTGAGCATCGATCCCTATAGCTCTAGTAGATTGGCCCTCGGAATGGGAAGCAAAGCCACTTGCTAGTGTCAGTGTCCCTTCTGCATGAGAATTATCCCCATTAGCGTTAGTGGAAGACCCTTCCGCATGGGACGCACTTCCATTTGCTTGAGTAGCCACTCCTTCCGCATGGGAGGCGAACCCACTGGCGGTCGTTCCTACCCCTTCTGCATGAGAACTAGGTCCACTCGCTAAGCTAGGAGCCGCATTTCCAAGTGGATCTACTGCCCCTCCTTCCGCATGGGAAGCTCTTCCAGTAGCTGTGTTTCCTTCTCCTTCCGCGTGAGAAGCCATCCCAGTAGCTATGGTAGATACTCCTTCGGTATGAGACATATCCCCGATAGCATTGGTTTGAAATCCTTCCGCATGAGAGGCTACCCCGCTGGCTGTCGTAGTGGATCCTTCCGCATGGGCGGTATTGGCTGTAGCATTCGTTTGAAATCCTTCAGCATGAGAAGCCACTCCACTGGCTGTTGTAGTATCTCCTTCCGCATGGGCGGTATTTACACTGGCATTAGTCTGATATCCCTCGGCATGAGAAGCTACTCCACCGGCTGTTGTAAACGATCCCTCAGCATGTGCCACATCGGCTGTTGCATCGGTCTCGTATCCTTCCGTATGAGAAGCATCCCCCCCAGCAATTGTAGTACTTCCTTCAGCATGAGAAGCAGTCCCGTTTGCAATTGTATTCATTCCTTCGGCATGGGAGGCTGTCCCATTAGCGGTTGTATTGATTCCTTCGGCTTCCGAACAAGCCCCTATCGGATTTTGGTTACATCCATTGGCCATCATCATTCTCCATTCTTATTAAATTTGTTTATATAAAAAACCTTATTATTACGTTATGCATATTTTAAAAAATGGTATAGACAATCTCTATTAACTAATAAAATTATTTAAGCAAAAAAAGAAGGAGATTGATATATTAATAATAAACAATCACAGTTGAGTATCCTTTTTTCTTCAATATTGCTGCTAGGTTTTCAGCGTTTTTCTCATCAGAGAAAGCACCTACTTGTACCTTATGTAAAACACTTTTCTTTTCAACTGGTTTAGCTTGTTCTTTTAACTTTTTACCTGATAACGTTTCAGCTATCGCTTTACAACAATCATCAAAGTTCTTCTTGTAAGCATCAGCATTTGTTTTAGTATCGACAAAGCATACCTCAATCAGAATAGCTGGTTTAGCTGTCCCCTTAAGAAATCCGAGATCCGTTCTTTTCTTCGCACCACGATCCTTAATTCCAAGTGCTTCAGAAATAGCTTTAGATACCTTTGTAGCCAATGCTTTATTCCCTTCTCCATAATAAAGAACCTCTGTACCTCCGGTTTCCTTTGTACCAGCATTAAAATGTACAGATACATCTAAATCCCGACTTTTGCTATTGTGATATTTTACGATTGTATTGATATTGTCCCGTTGTGTTTTTGACGTATCATCATTAAATGTATGTACTTTAGAATCTAATTCTTTTAGATACTCAGCTACCTTCGGTACTACCTTCCTTCCTTCATTAACCTCATCTAGATACCCACTTGCACCACGTACTACTTTAGCATGTCCACTTGAAATAACGAATTCATCCATTTTAATTTCCTCCTTGGTTATTAATTCTTATTTTCCTGAACAATAATTTGTTTAATTTCATTTACATCTTGAGCCAATGTTGAGTATGCTTGAGCTTGTGTTTCAATTACGTCCTGATTCTTTTCAATTACAGCTTGATAATTTGCTTCCCTTTCTTTATTGGTTTTCATTGTTGAATACACCATCCATACAAATAAGACTGCGTATCCACGGATCTTGTCATGCGTGAATTGATTCACGGTTAACACTCCCTTATTTAGACAAATAAAAAAGCCTGAGCATTGTGCCCAGACTCCTATCCAGAAATCATTTTTGGTATGTTGGTTTTTTAATTGCTATCAAAACCCAAAAAACCATGATTAATGGAATGAAAAATAAATTTAAATTAATTCTTTTATCAACGATAATTGAAAAAACATCGTTGATAATTAAACAAACTAAGCTTAATAAAATGCATAAAAGCAAAGAATGTAACGATAATTTCAGCATTTTAATTCTCGAAAAGTCAGGTATGTCAAACAATGTGTTTCCTCCTTAGTTTCGGATATTTTACCAGTATCCTAGTGCTTTATTACTTTTGGTATCTTTTTACCCCATTTGTGGCAAGCGGAATTAGCTCCTAATTTATACAAGTCTTGAACTATAAAAGTAGCAACAGTCATCCCAACAACAGCCCCAAATACAAGTTTTAAAGCCTTTTTGAACGCTTAAGACGGTGGAGATACCAATAGCTGACGCTGTTACTTCGTCTATTTGAATAAAATCGTCTTGTTTAAGTATTTTCCTTCTCTAATAATTCTTTTGCGTTTAACTTCCTGTTGGAAATTGTTAACTTCGACAGTCGAAGAATATTTTATCCTACATATAATTTCCTACTAATGTTATAAATTAGTAGAAAGTGAGGTGAGTACTATGGCAGGTAATACAGGTAAAAATCATCGTGATGGAGCAGTAAAAAACAGAAACCAATTTAAATGGTAAGGAATTAAATCAATCGGAAGTATGAAATATCCCAATGCACCAATAATTACTGTTTTTGCCCAAACAGGAGTAGTTGGCTTTTGAAGTGTGTAAAACAATAGTAAAGCTACATAAACAACTTTAACCCCTGCTTTTTTGCCGAATTTTTTAATCTGCTTCCAAAATGAATCTTCAGAAAAATTATCTGAGTATTTAGTTGTATCTATATAATCTCCCCTATTCATCATCAATAATTTACCATATTAACAGGAATATTACCCTAATTTCATCCAACCTTCTACAATTCATCAAATCTTTACATGATTAATACATTTATTGAACTTATCTATTTTATAATTAAATCACAATTTAATAATTCACATCATATGGAGGTTACAATCATGGAAATAAATGAAAGGCAACCATTTGAGTCTTTTTTATCTCCTCGTCAACTTACTGAGCTAAAAATCTTATCTATTAAAACAAACATAGCTTTCCATGAATTATTAGCAATGCCATCAATAGTCTTACTTCTGGAGAAACTGAACAAAACTACCGAACTAAATAATGAGCTTAATAATAAAGAAATGATATTAAGAAATAAAGTTTTCATTAATAAAAATAAAGAAGTATTAAAAAAGACACAAAAAGCACTCGACCAATTAGGTTAAGTGCCTTTTCTATGTATTACATTCTAAAAAAGAATAAGACATCACTTGGTTAAAGTGGATGTCTAGTTTTTCTTATGTTTCCATCCCTCTCATTACATAATAAAAAGCCACCCTTTTGGGACGGTTTGGATTTTGTTAATAATAAAATTTCAGACTTAATGGTTCCAAAACACTTAAAATATTTCTTGATAAGCCCACAGTTCATGGTTATAGAGTAAACGACTATATAGAAGATCACCAATAATAAAGAATAAGATGGTCGGATGATAATCCAATTGCCCCATTTAATCCCTGCTAATAAAAAAAGCGCAGTAAATACTAACTGCATTTTATTCTCCAATGTTTTTTACTGCAAAATATTCCGATCCTGTTAAAAAAGTATGCAAAAAAAGCACTCAAGTTATGAGCGCTTCCTGTGTGGTTAATATTAATGAATATCTCTCTTTTTGAACCTTCCTCCACGTACTTCCGCAATATTTGCCATTGCTAAGAAAGATGAAGGGTCTATCTCTTCAACAATTGTAGTTAACTTGGATTCTTCAAGTCTGGTAATTACACAGAAAATAACCTTCTTGTCCTCTCCAGTAAAAGCACCCTCACCATGTAAGTATGTCACACCTCGTCCTAAGCGACTATTGATTGCATCACCCATCTCTTTTGCTTCATCGCTAATTATCCATACTGACTTTGTTTCTTCCATTCCAGTAATAACAATGTCAATGGCTTTAGCAGCTATTACATAAGCTAAGATTGAATACATAGCTCTGTCCCATGTGTAAACGAATCCGGCAGAACCAAGTATAAATAGATTGATGAACATAACAATTTCGCCAACAGAAAAAGGCACTTTTTTACTTATTACAATCGAAAGTATTTCTGTCCCATCAAGAGCACCACCGTTACGAATTACTATTCCCACACCTATACCTAAAAAAATACCGCCAAAAATTGTAGCAAGAAGGATATCTTCAGTGAAGGGCGGGATAGGATGAAAATATGTCGCAAAAATGGAAAGCATTATAATCCCATATATAGTAGATATAGCAAAAGTTTTTCCAAACTGTTTATATCCCAGATATACAAATGGTAGGTTCAAAAGGAAAAGAAAGATTCCCAGTTTTATACCGGTAACGTGAGAAAGCATAATGGAAATACCTGTAATGCCTCCATCAATTACATGATTGGGAATTAAAAAGATTTCCAATCCAGTGGCCATTAGCAAAGCACCAATTGTAATAAGAATGATCCGTTGGATAATTATCAAACGAGGTAACTTTCTATGCTGTTTTTTTAGTGCTTCCGTCAGAAAAATCACACCTTTTATTATTTATTTATTACTATTATACTCTAATATTAAATCAGGAAAAATAACTTTGAATAATAGAATTCCTAACCTACCGCATAGTTTCTTCCGACTGTTTGTTACATCGCTCTCCAAGCTGTCCATGTGGTCATGTCTGAAACGGTACGCCTTAACATAATTGAACCTGTAGAACCGTGGTAAGGGAATGCTATTTGTAGAGCTGAAGCAGCTTCCGATTGGAAGTGCAGGACTCCCCAAGAGTTTGCAATAGATGGTGCATTCAATGCAGTACCCGCACACCAATAAAAGTTCGATTTAGTTATAGTGTAGTATGTTTTATGATAGAAGCTGACACAATAGAGTTCGATAAAGGAGTTTCGTCGATTGAATTTCACAGACCGGATGATTTGATGGAGATTGTGGAGCGGATTAATAAGAAAAGTGTTGGGGAGTAAGGTGTATTTTAATTGTTTTTTAGATGTTTTCTGAATGCTAGAAGTATTGATATATCTACGATTGAAAGCATTTTTGTGACCACATTTGTGACCCCGAAATTAACGTTTAAAAAATATTTGTGACCAAAAAGATCGTGAAAAGTCTCTTCAACTATTACTTGCTTTTGAAATTATTGAATCTGAATACATTTTATTAGAAGAATCGGACTCAATTGATGAAAAAAAGTTACTAGAAGATTTACTCGCTTTAGAAGAAAAAGAAAGCCTAAATCCAATGCAACAGCTCAAGGACGTTTAGAACAAAGTATCTTGTGTTAATCCTTTCGGCAACCGTAAAACCTCAAAATGTGCATGTTGTAAAAAAAATCTTCTGTTAGTTACTTAGTTATAGCTCATATTAAAAAACGTAAATTCACATCTAAAGAGGAAAAACTAATTCAAATATTGTCTGCCCTTTATGTTTTTTCGGTTGTGACGCTGCTTTTGAAAAAGGCGATATTTTTGTTGAAGACGGATTATTTAGAATGAATCAAACTGCTAGCACATTATCTAGCAGAAGCCTTAAAGCATTTTCACAATCAACTTTGCGATTATTATAATGATATTACAGAGAATTTTTTTTAAATGGTACAAAGATTTCCATATATTAAATGTACCGATTAAATAACAAAAAACCAAACTCATTTAATTTACGGGTTTGGTTTTTTGTTTGATAAAAAAGAAGTTTGGGTTAATAACTTCTCTTATTTCGAAAAATAATAAAATCGATATTTCATTAATTGAAAGAACTGTGTGAAAAAGCGGATTTTACCTAGTTTGGGCTGTCTTTTTTTATTAATTGAAAAGTTGTTATGAAGATTTTGCAAGAAAACTAATGCCTCATTTTCCCCAAATAAATATGAGGAATTCATTTATCGTTATTTTGTTTTTCTCCTGTTACCTTTTTCACTTTCAACTTACCAGTATGTACTAATGAGAACTCCACTTTATCATCTATATCTGACTTAATTTCTATGAATTGAAACTTTGGTGTTATTTCTTTTTTTTCCAAGTTAACAGGAGCAATAATAAATTTGCCTTTATAGGTATTAATAACAACAAAATTCTGATCATTAGTACTTTCCATAATTAGATAATCTTCTTTTTCAGCAGCACTATTACTACCATACATAATAATCCAACCTCCTACTATTAAGATACATAGACCGATAGCCAACTTTGGAGAAGGTATATCAAATTTCACAACTACTACAATTAGTATTAAAAAAGGGATTAATTCTATAGGCTTTAGCAGACCAAACAGATACATTCCTAGAGGAATAAGGAAAAAAATTAAAGAGAGATTTTCAAAAAACGTTTTAATCTTTTTCTTCCTAACACTTAAGAAAGGAAAGGTCTCAAAAATGAGCCTACTATACTCCGGTATCACAAACAAAAAGCCTATTGCAAATACAACAAGCACAATTACAAAAGCCAAATTCTCCATTTTAAGCTCAAGAAAATTCTTAGGCAATCCATAATATTGATTAAATGAAGTAAATGCCATAACCAACAACCGCAGCAACGCTTTACCAAACTCCAATATCAGAGTCTTTTATCTTTTGTATTAGATTCTTCATCCATATCACTCCCACTAAATTTATTCTAATTCTCAGAACTGTATTTCGCTTAACTTCCTCTATTTCACAATACTTATAATCTTTTAATTGTACTATTATCTATTTTGCCTTTTAGTAGAGGATAAACTAAATAGACCTCGTTCGAAGTCACACACTCGGTTTGAAAAATCGTGATGTGTGAGTATACCTACTATGTACAATTCTCATAGATGCAGGGGCAAATAATGTGGAAATTACCCCCTCACCCACTTCCTGTTATTAAACATTCATTTTGAATACTTAATAGATCAAGAACCTTCCTTTTGATATTACAAAAATCTGGAATATACTCAGGTTATACGATATGATTACATAAAACACTAACCACTTTGTATCTTTAGTTGCGCAGGTTTCAACCATATTTCCCCATTCCTGATTTTCTTCATACTGCTTTCTCTTGTTACATTTTCGGGTGATGCGTATAAAATCTACACGTAATCTAATACAATCAATTCTATTTACCATAAATTCAGCAACATGTGGAATTTTAGGGAACATGGTGTTTACTTGGTTCAACGCTGTGCAAGAGGCAGATTCAAGCCTCCGTAGCTAAAGATACAAAAATACGATAATCTTAAGATTGTCGTTTTTCTTTTTACTTTGAAGATGTTTAAACAATAGTAACACGATTAAATAGCACCTGATTAGTAATGTTAAAATAAAGAATAGACAGGGTTTCACCCTGCCTTGTACTTACTGAATAGTATTCCCTTTCTCTTGGTTGCCCTGTACAAATGAAACTATCAGTCTGTTTACACCGTTGCTTTTTAGCTATCATTTGACTTTATCTTAGTGCCTTAGTGTACTTATCAATTATTGTTACATAAGTTAGTTTAAAACATGCTAGTTGCTGATGAATTTCTCCCTCAGTCCATTCAGATGGGAGCTTTCTTGATAACACCTCTCCAAACTTTATAATAGTACTTTTAAATTCTTCAAGTTTTGTCATCTGCATTACCCGTGAATCTTCAGAAGGATGAGCATTGTTCATCGATGCAATTCCTTTATGAAGTAATATCGGAATATATCTTTGATGCAAACCATATTTATCGTTATGCCACTGAAATGAATGAAGTAACTGTTCTATGTCACTTCTAGATATTTCAAGACCGTTTCTTTGAGATTTTGCTTCGATTATTACATTAGTATCCTCCTCAAATCTCCATAAATTATCTGGTCCATCTCCATCTTCTTCCTCGGGTCTTTGGTATCCAAGAAACTGTCCAATTTTATAAACACTTTCTTCAAACTGTCAATATGTGATGAATAGACAAAGTTAGTTAATAAATCCTCAATGGCTATTAAGACATCAGTGCCATTACATAGTTAGATATCCACTACTTTATAATTCCTGCTTGTCTTCCCTTGACCTTTGTATTCTTTGCAAGGTATTTATGACGTGGCTTTAGTACCTTTAATGATTTGTCCTTAGCTAATATTTGCTGATCATTTGAACGAACAGGATCTAATGGATATATTAGACTAGCTGCAACCTGGGTATACCAAGCCTCATCTATTTCATTAAGCTGCTTTTGATATGTTTGTATATAAACTAGCATGTTATTTAAAGATTCCGTATACATTTCTCTTTTATACAAATCCATTGATTTTTGCTCATATATAGATAACTCTAAAAGAAATGATATGTCCTCTTTACTATTCGGTTCAACCTGGAAAATCATTTCTTTATGAAAATCATGCCAATCTTGATTTCTTGCTAAAACACCATCAACCGCACCAACAATCTCTTTTATAGCCTCTTCTGCATTTTTAGGTTTTTCGTCCTCAAAAAGAGTTAGTCCAAAGTCTATTTGTTCTCTTGTTTTTGGAGCGAAATATTCCCTGTCTATCCAAAAAAAATGTGAAAATTTCAATCTTTTGATTTGTTTTTATTTATCAAAGGATTTGGAAAGATTCTGTAGAATTGTTTATAGAGGTGTATAAAATGGTTAAAAGTAAAATAGGTATTTTACTGAGGACTTCCAAATACAAACGTGAATTCATTCAAAAAGAATTGGGAATCACAGCAAATACACTTTCAAATTGGTCTACAGGTAAAACATATCCAACTATAGATAAAGCTTATGAATTAGCAAAACTACTGGATGTTAATATCACTGATCTTTATCAGTGGGGGAACCAAGAGGAATAAATTCATAATTATAGGAGTGGTTATTGTGGAAGATTTTATTCAGCAAATGAAATCATTAGCTAGCCGTATCGAACGAATTAAAGGGAATGTTCAAACTGAAGAGGCTACTAAAACATCTTTAATCATGCCTTTAATTCAGGCACTGGGATATGATATTTTCAATCCTGAAGAACTAGTCCCAGAATTTATTGCAGATGTGGGCATTAAAAAAGGCGAAAAAATTGACTATGCTATCATGCAGGCTGGAGAACCTGTTATTCTAATTGAAGCTAAAAGTGTTAATGAAAAGTTAGGAAAACATGATTCTCAATTATTTAGATATTTCGGGACTACTCAAGCAAAGTTTGCAATATTGACAAATGGTATTGAATATAAATTCTTTACCGACTTGGAAGAGCCAAATAAAATGGATCAAAAACCTTTCTTTGTTTTTAATATGCTTGATTTACGTGATACCCAAATAAATGAAATTAGTAAATTTAAAAAATCTGATTTCGATGTAATAAATGTATTAACTACTGCTTCTGATTTAAAATACACGAATGAAATTAAGCAATTTCTTTCTAAACAATGGGAAGAACCTTCAGATGAATTTGTTAGACTTATAATTAATGAGGTTTATCAGGGAATCAAAACTAAAAAGGTACTCGACAACTTTAAAGACATCGTAAAAAAATCATTAAATCAATTTGTAAATGAAAAAGTAAATGACAAGTTACAACAAGCGTTAAATTCAGATACAGCAGAAAGCAAGAAGTCCGATACTTTTGTTGAAAGTGAAGTTATTGAGCTACAACAAGAAACCATAGCTGCTGCTGTTGAAGAAATTACTACCACTGAAGAAGAAATAGAGGGTTATGTACTAATAAAGTTAATTTTAAGGGAAGAATTTGAACCAACTAGAATTTATTATCGTGATAATCGTAGCTATTTTAATGTATTACTTGATGACAATATTAGAAAATGGATATGTCGTTTAGGCTTTAATTCAAGTAATAAATACATTCAACTAAATGACGAAATGAAAACGAGTATCAAAATTGAATCAGTAAATGACATACAAAATTATAAAAATGAAATAATTAATGTAGCCAAACAATTTGCTTAACTATACAAAAATGCCCCTACTCGATTAGAGTAAAGGCTATGTTTTTATCCTTTTACAATATTTACGAGTATCCCTTTTTCTTTAACTTTGCTGCTAATTTTTCAGCATTTTTCTCATTTATAATTAATCAAAAAAGACAGTGAGTTAATCTTTGCTTACTGTCTTTTAATGTATAACTAAACGATAAGTTATTCAGATGTTCCTTCTTCCCTTGTTCCCATTGCTAATTCTCCTTTGTAGAAAAGGAACACCCCTAAAAAAGACAATAAGAAACAACTTTAATGCATTTTTAAAAAAACTTACAATTATTCCTGTACCATCATTCTGAGCTATCACTTGGAATTTTCTAAAATTAATCTGGAATAATTCAATCATCTACTTCTTACTTCCTTTGCGAAAGGTTCTATCGAGAAATGTTTTCTTTTTCTCAGGAGGCACAGGAAGAAAGAAACGATTCTTACTTGTTACATCAAGATAAGGCATTAATATGTCAGTCTTCTCCTCTACAGAAGTTGCGGTATTTAACTGTTCTTCAATTTTTGCAAAATGTTTTGCTGTTGAGCCTTTTGACTTAAAGACAAAACGCCCATCCGGGAATTTTTGTGATTCTGCTGTTTCTTTTTCAGAATATGCATGGACAGACGGACGTGCCCAAAAAACATTTTTCCGCACCACACGTGCAGGACTTCCTGCAGCTGATACATTTGATGGGAGCGATTTTGTCACAAGTGACTTTGCACCTAAAATTGAACCTGTACCAACTTCTACTCCTTTAAGAATCATGACGTCCTGCCCAATCCAAATGTGGTCACCTAAGTACACACTTTTTGTTGGGTTAATCCGTTTTCGAGTTGTTCCATCGTAGATCAAATGTGGATCTGCCAAACGAACGACTACACCACTTGAAAACATATTATCATCACCGATGAACAGATTCTTTTGCTCAGAGAGAATAAATCTCGCTGCTCCATTAAATGAATAGTTGCGACCTAGGAAAAATGTATTGTCATTCCAAACATTGACTCTTATCGTTGCATTGCGTTTGGATTTCCCAATGATCATGAGCGAGTTGTTGCCATTAAAACTTAGCGTCGCATCTTTAAATTCCGCTCCACGTTCAATAATTAACCGATTTCCTTCACCAAACAATTTGATTTTACTATTCACAAACGAAATCTCATCTTCGGTATTTCCTATAAAGAGTATTTCATTATCCGTTTCTGGTTTCTGTAATATATTTAAAATGATTTCCATACTATTCGTACCCTCTTTTTCAAAGTGTTGAAAACGTGTTCATTATACATCATTTTTTACTCAACACAAAGACTGCCTAAGAAACCTGAGGAGATGTAAAGCTGAAGCCTTCGGATTTACTATTGATTATCGCTATTTTGCGGAATGGAAATAATATCTTAGTTTTATATTGACTAAACGTTCATTCAATAATAAAATAAATCTGAAAATTCAGTGATGAAAAAGGAGGGGTTGCATTGGATTTACATTTCGAGGTTAATGGCAAGGGTCTTCCTGTTGTTCTTATTCATGGTGGTGGTGTTGATTTGAGGCAATGGACATTTTTAGCATCTCTTTTAACTAAAAATTATAAAGTGATCGTTTTTGATGGCCGTGGTGCCGGAAAATCCCCATCCCCCATAAAACATGCAAACTTTGTAGAGGATGTATTGGCACTAATGGATTACCTGAAACTTAATCAGGCAACGATTATAGGTCATTCCTTGGGCGGACAGATTGCCACTGATTTAGCCCTTAATTATCCAGAAAGGGTATCGAAACTTGTATTAATTGCTCCTTCTTTAACTGGTTTTCCCTATTCAAAGGAGTTTGAACAATATCATAACAAGATATTGGAAAGTGCCCCCAATATAGATAAAATGTTAGAGCTTGCCCTTCATTCACCAACATACCAAGTTGTTATCGATAGTCCGCACAAAGATCTCACTGTCAAAATGCTCAGGCATCATTTCGGGCGCATGCTTAAGTGGCCCGCTGATTTCTGCATGATATGGCCGCGGCCGCCGGCAATGGAACGATTAGAAGAATTGAACACCGAAACTTTATTTTTTATCGGCAAAAAGGACATGGCAGATAATTTCCGGGTTGCCGATTGTTTCCGAAAGGTTCCAAACATCCGTTTCATCGAAATAGAGGATGCCGATCATATGTTGCCCCTCACCCATTCTGAAGTTTTATATCAAGAATTCACTGCTTTTATGGAGGATTGAAGATAAAATGCCACGTACATCAGAAGAGAATGACCGCATTCGCCAAGCATCCAAAGAAAAAATTCGCGCTGCAGCCATGGAGTTATTTATAAAACAAGGCTATTACGCCACTTCCATAAGCGATATAGCCAAGCAGGCGGGCATTTCGAAAGGGTTACTCTATAACTATTATAAAGGAAAAGAAGAACTGCTTTCTGAAATGGTCGAGGCCAGAATCAAGGAGGTGGTGGAAGTCATGGAAGAAGCTTTCACCTTAAATACACCTCGTGAACAGCTTGAACATATAATCAATGGTGCCATTGATTATATCCACCAAAAGCCAGAAGTCCATCGGTTCTATCTACACCTTCAAACTCAGCCAGAATCAGATGAAGAGTTGATAAAATACAGTCATCTCATAATTGAAGAAAATGCTAGACAATTTGAGTTTCAATGTAAAATATTTGAAAGTATGGGTGAAACGGAACCAAGGAAACGATCGTTATATTTTTCATCTGTGCTACAAGGAATTATGTTGATGATATCCACCTATCAACAGGGATTTCCGATAGAAGAAATAAAGAACCAGATTTTAAGGGAGTTTTGTAACTAGTCTAGACATGTCTTGAATGAAGATTTAAAAAGGAACTTCCTCAGCTAAAATGGAGAAAAAAGAGATCGTCATTGTGAAGTGAACCCAAAAAGTTTGACACTTTATTTAATTAGGCAGCCTTGAGGGCATGAACCCGGCGGTCCTTTCTTTCGCTGGCATAGGGAATCGATGGAACAACATATCTCTTTATTGTTAAAAACTGCTGAAAGTATTTCAAATTCCCTATAATTATTTCAAAATATCACAGAAAAAAAATCTCTTCAGAAACATAACTGAAGAGATTTTTTTCGTGACGACCCGCTTGAACCAAAACGATGAATGAAGACAATAATCCCTGCCCATCTATTCTACTAACAGAATACCGTCGGCAATCGGGCGTTCACCTGCTGCATCAGATGGTCTTGTGACTCGGTCATCCCCAACTGTCATGGTCGTCGATCCGCCGCCGTCAAGATTGATGGCATCGACTGCCCCTAATGACTTCATGACTTTCGCACTTTCTTCAAAATTAGCTCCCACGCTCCATCCGGGTGCGCGTCCATCAATGGTGACCAATAATAGATTGCCATTCTCTTTGATTCCTGCAAGCGTTCTTGGATTACGACGTTCCCCAAAACGATAATAAAAGCCTGGATCTTCTTCCCAGTGAAAGCCTTCCTCTACGGCATTAATGGAAATTTCTCCGTTTTCCAATAATCGAGGACCTCCATTAATCATACTTGTAGTTTGGTCTAATTTTAATTGCTTTCCATCCCCGATGATTTTACTTTTCACTTGAATCTTCATTCCTTGCCGGGCATGGTCACGAAGCCACTCTGCCGCCTCCCCCGTTCCCGCAAGAACGGAACCACTGCTTGGAATGTCTCCCCCACGCTTGTTACGGATTTCCGCCACTACCCCGGCATGATTTACTACCACTTCCATACCGTCGCCCGATTCTGTCTTTTCTCCAAATACGGACGTATATTGGATAAGTTCACTTCCATCTTTACAAGTAAAATCATGTTTTGCCCGTTCTGTTGTCGTATCTCCTCCGACACCGCCACAATTGCGGATTAATCCTGGCTTCCGATTCAATCCATCCACTTCCCTAACCGCCCCATCAGATGAAGTAGCCTGAATTGACGTGGAAACAGATGCAATGTTTGCCTTCCCTTCAGCAGAAGATAAAATCAGAGCTGAACGTCCATTTATAGCTTCACTGACAAGTTGACCTTTGCTTGCGAATATACCGGCAAGATCGCCTGGTGTTCCATCCTTCTCTCCCATAACAAAGTATCCTGCATTAACTCCTGCAATGGCATCATTTCTATCAGCGATTTGGGTCAATGTTTCTTTTCCTGTCACTGCATCATTTGCTAATTCAGGCACCATATGCCCATTAAATCGATCCTGATCCACTTCAAGGACGTTCACTACCCATGGTCCTGTTGTTTTCTCTCCGTCTTCACCCGTATACACAGTCCGAAGTCCCGAATATCCCTTTTCAGATAACTTGTTTTTCATTTCGGCTGCATCCGCTTCCAGCTGATATTGACCGATGCGAACAATGTACCCAAGCGGTCCCTTTTTCCGGTCATCCACGGCCCGATCCGATTCTTTTATGATATGAGCCCTGTTGAAACCGTCTTTCTTTAAATTTCCCAACAATTCCTTTGCCTGCTTTTGTGTTTCTACAAATGCCACATCCACTGTGTAAAAGTCTTTAGAAGATGTTTCACCACGATTGATTTTGGTATACTTCACTCCTGGTGCTAGATTCATGGAAGTTCTTTTCTCCTGCAAATTTGGAGTTCCAAGCGGAAGTAAATGATTTTTCGTTTGCACTTGTGATTGAACATTCAATTTTGCTTGAACTGGAGTTTCGGGAATGGCATTTAAAAACATCACAGATGCCAGACTAATAGAGGCGATAGGCAAAATTGGGTTTTTCCATATTTTTTTCATTTTTTTCCTCCAATAAAGTTATGTCTTGCTTTAACTTTATTGGAGGAATGTGATGGAAAATTAAAAAAACTATTATATTTCAGTCAATTTTAAGTGAACAAAAATGAGCATAAATACACGATAAATATTACAATTCAGATCTGTGAATGGATAAATTTGAGTATTTTGTCTTTGTATACAGGTAATCAAAAGTTTTGCTGGATAATCGTGAATATTATAAGATATGTGTGGGGTTATCTCCTAGGAGGTGAAATTTATGGAAACAGTTAAAAAGAACTTGTTGTTAATACCAACCATCTTGTCGGTTATCAATGTCATCTGCCTTGCTTCATTCCTTATTGGACTTAGTGTTATGAACCACCCAATTTCAGGAATTTTAACTGATCTTGGCTTGTTATGCCCATTGATCGCAATTTTATCATTCTTCTATTTAGTGATTAAAGTCAAAAAGCATTCCGCATTAAAGTACTTTCATTTCGTAAATGCGGTTACATTTCTTGTCCCCATATGTATTCTTACGTTTCTTATACTTCGATTCCTAAACGATTGGGATATTTACTTTTAAAATGAATGCTATATTTTCATTTATACAAAAAAAGCCCTCATAGGGCTTTTTTGCTAAGCCACTTTTAAGCAATATAATTCTATTCCATTTCAAATATCATCCAAATAGTTTTGCAAAGGTATTTTCACCCGCGATGCCGTCTGCAGATAATCCATTGGCCCTTTGAAAAGCCTTCACAGCTATTTCCGTTCCGCTTCCAAAGATACCATCCATGCCATGTGGATCATGTCCTTCCAAATAAAGTGCAGCTTGAAGGATATAGGTGATATTCCCTTCCGCCCCTTCCCTAACATTAGGTGAAGCCGCTTTTGTTTGGGGTCCCCATATTCCATCAACATTGATCTTTGCACCATATTGTTTATTCAATTCGGTTTGAAAACCCTTGATCAGCGCTTTTTTAGTATTGGGACCATAATATCCATCAACATCTATTTTTGTTCTATATCTGCTATTTAATGTCCTCTGAATGGACTTGATAGTTTGGTTGCCGCTGTCCTTTGCTGGTGTATCTTTTACAATGACTTCTGATTCGACTTGTGTAGGTGGTGGAGTGGTTCCATTCACTTTTGATATCAGTCTAGGCTTTGTTCCCGCATTTAACTGAGAATACGTCAGTCCGCCCGTCATATCCAAGTGCGGATAATCTTTAAAGCTTGACCAATCCCCGCCCCATGCAAAGCCCAAGGATTTACCAATAGCCGCTACACGTCTCCATTTTTCATCAACTGTCCATATGCCATTCTTTCCATCATCGCTGACTATGACATAATCAATGGCTAGTCCATAGTTATGGTAAGATTGACCTGGCATCGCGTTGGTCACTCTCGGCTTCGATAAATCACTATAGTTTTTACCTTCGTATATATAACCTAGGCGACCTTGACCATATAATTTTGCTTGCTCTTCCATAGACCGATAACCTGCGCTGATTTGCACGAAAATGCCTTCTTGGTATGCCCGTTTAACCATTTCCAAAGCTGATTCTTTTACGACTGGATGAATTCCGCTGCCCATATTCTTTTCTGAACGTTCCAATAAAGTTTCTAATTTAACTGTCAATTCAATCACCTCCTAATATGTTATGGTACTAATTAGGAGATGCTTGTACCCCTACCTTGACGTTACAAAAAAATCGCCCTTTTTATGTGGATCTAGTAAGCTTTCATCGTTCTTAAATAAAAAAAGCACAACCCCTAATGGAATTGTGCTTTTTTATATTGGCTGTTTTCGCATACTTTGTTGCTATTTTCGAAGTAGTGCAGTGTGGTTGATTTCCCCTCCAGGTGCTCGCTTTGCGGGGCGGGCGGTGAGCGTCCTCGGCGTAAACGCCTTTGGGGTCTCACCTGTCCCGCTGCTCCCGCAGGAGTCTCGCACTTCCGCTCCAATCAACCTAAAATGGTTTCGTTTTAAAAACAACAATCTTTACGAAAAGGGCCTTTATATTATAGTGGCTTATTCTGATCTTCTTTATCTTTTCCAATGACTTTTATCAATTCATCCAGCTTTTCATTTCTTTCTTGATCTAATCTTGTCTTTGCATTGATGAATTTTATAATCTTAATTATGAAATAAACACTTAAAACAATAAGTCCCAAATAAAACAAAATCGGTATGAGTGCAAAAAGCCCTATTAAACTGCTGGCTTCGTCCATGAATAATCCCTCCCAAATGTAAAATATAGTATTATTATACAGGAAAAACAAAGAAGGCGTCCGATAACGATTTATTATTTCAATAATTATTTTGCGAAAAAAAACTGAAGCTAGTTATTAATAGCTCCAATTAGGGATCAGATAGGGTAAAAGAATATTCAAGGATTTGGGTCAGAAAAAGGGAGATGTTTAAGTTACCCATACAAAAACCCTTTATCTATTAAAATATAATATCATGACCATATATTTCTTAGCGATCTAATCAAAAAATCCCTCGTATTTCTTTTATACATGACCCCTTTTTATAATAAGGCTTTCCATATTATCAAGGAACGTTGTCGACCTTTTCCAGGTATAAGAGGTTCCTGTATACGAAAGACCGAGAGTTTCCAAAGTCTTGAAACTCCGCCAAGTGTATACCACTCTCCTCATTCCTGTTCAAGCTCAGACAATTTTCAGCTAAAGTGTAATCCTTTAATTCGAATAAGGTTAGTGTTACCATATAGTAAGTATATCTTCTAAATGAAGGAGCCAATCATGAATCCCAATATTTTATTGCGTAATAATGTAAAGATTAGAGGAAGAGGTACACGACCAATGATATTTGCACCAGGTTTTGGTTGTGATCAAAATGTCTGGCAATCAGTTGCAAAAGATTTCGAAGATGAATACCATATTATTCTATTTGACTATGTTGGGTCAGGTAATTCAGATATACAGGCATATAATGTGGAAAGATACAGTACCCTTGATGGGTATGCACAAGACGTACTTGATGTTTGTTCGGCATTAGACCTAAAAGATGCTATATTTGTTGGACACTCTGTTGGATGTGTGATTGGGATGCTGGCATCCATTGAACATCCTGAATGTTTTTCTAAACTTGTCCTTGTTGGTCCTTCCCCTTGCTACCTTAATCTCCCTAATGATTATTACGGGGGATTCGAGAAAGAACAACTTTTAGGATTGATTGATATGATGGACAAAAATTACATAGGCTGGGCAACCGCTTTTGCGGGAACGGTCATGAGTAATCCAGATCGCCCAGAGCTTAAACGGGATTTAGAGAATCGTTTTTGTTCTACTGATCCCATTATCGCACGACAATTTGCGGAGGTTACCTTTTTTGCAGACAACCGTAAAGATTTAGCAAAAGTAAAAGTACCATCACTCATTTTGCAATGTTCCAAAGATGTTATTGCTCCGTCAGCAGTAGGTGAATATATTCATAAGCATCTTCCCGATAGTACATTGAAAGTGATGAAAGCAACAGGACACTGTCCACATATGAGTCATCCTGAAGAGACGATATTCTTAATTCGACAGTTTTTGGATGAATTTCCGACAAACGATTTATAGATAGAGATGGGTGTGAATTTTTGTGAATGAACAACTGAATGAGGCACCCTGCGGATATTTAACTTTATCAGAAGAAGATGATATTTTATCCGTTAATCAAACCTTACTTAAATTATTGGGGTATAATCTCGATCAATTGCAAGGGCAGCCTATTAATTATATCCTTTCGCCTTCAGCTATACTCTTTCATCAGCTTTATCTGGTTCCTCTGATTAAATTAGAAAATCAGATTGAGGAAATATATATATCCTTAAAGTCTGTAGATGATGAAGAAATACCTGTGTTACTCAACGCTGTTCAAAGAGAGCGAGATGGAAGAACCATTATTGAGTGTGTGGTGATTCCAATGCGAAAAAGAAACGAATTAGAAAATGAGCTTCTTATAGCGAAAAAAGAAGCAGAGACCGCACTAAATGCTAGGAATAAGGCTTATGCTGATTTAGAGATTGCTCATGAAACGATGAAAATGCAAAAGAATAAGCTGATTGAGTTGAACGAAAAAAATGAAAAATTCAAAGTAGATACAGAAAGAGAACTGGGTCTTGCAAAAAAGATACAAGAGACACTATTGCCAGTTCCTATTATTAATGAACATCTTGAAATTCAAGCGTATTATAAAGGCTCCAATCAATTATCGGGTGATATATATGGTTTTTACCAAATTGACGCCCAGCGGTATGGCCTTATCCTACTTGATGTGATGGGGCATGGGCTTTCTTCTGCCCTAATAACCATGTCACTACATTCCATATTTGAAAGATTAATTTTAAAAGGTTCGGAAGTGAAAACGGTGATGAAGGAATTAGATGACCATCTTCATTCTTTATTCAAAAATACAAGTAAATCTTCTCATTACTGCACAGCCGTCTACCTTTTAATCGATACTGATAAGAGAGAAATTAATTATATCAATGCAGGCCATCCATCCGTTCTTTTACAGGATATAAACGGAAAACAATATGAGTTGCGTTCTAATCGGCCACCACTCGGGATGTTTGAAGATATACTTTTTAAAACAAATACCGTTACATACAATAAGGAAAGTATGCTGTGCCTTTATACAGATGGAGTTGAAGAACCTATAGGTTCAGACCGTTTATGCTCATTGTTAAAGACCTATTCCGCTACCCCTTTATCTGCACTTAAGGAGGAAGTTATACAAACGCTTAGATATGAAGAGGACACTCTCCAACATAAAGATGACCAATGTCTTATTTTAGTTAAACTAAAATAAAACATCGGGGTTGTGCTATCTGCTACATAACTAATCCAAGTTACTGTTCAATTTCTTGGGAGTTCGTATAATGGAAACTATGTTCGAAACGCTTCTATTTAGGGATTAACTTTAGTTCAATGAACTTTTATTTTCTATATCCCATGCTTAAAAACACTCTGCCATAATGGTTGAGTGTTTTTTCACCTTTATATATTTCAGCTCAATTCCACTAATATATATCACGCATGTCCAAATAAAAAAGGCAGCCACTGGGCCTGCCTCTGTTGAACAACTTATATCCAGTCATTCATTTAGTGATTAATGAAAACGGCGCTTGTTTTTTTTGCATTTGCACTTACATTTACAACGCTTTCCAGGAAACCATACTGTACTTGGGTCATTGTTCTCAAAACATTTTTCTTCATAACAACAGTTTATCTCCATCCTAACACCCTCCTTACTATTGTATATGCATGGACTGATGGAAGGTGTGGACAAGTTGCTAAAAGTTTAGACTGAATGCAAATCAATTCATCATGATTCTGTACAATTTCCAATGTATGTGGAAGCAGAATGAAACCTCCCCAAGTTTTATGGCCAGGAATAACAATTTTCGCATCATTATTTTCGTTCAAATATATATGACTTCTCAACGATTAAACCATAATATAGTTATGTAAACAACTACTTGTCATTATTTTAATAATAGTTAATCGAAAAAACCTCAATATCAAGTATTTAACGACGCATGTGGAAAATGATGAAATGAACCGAGCTATTTTATTCCTCTTCTTAGGATGCGGCACCCGGTTGAATGTGCTATCCACCTTTAACTACTAGACTTGGTTTACAAAGAAAAACAACAGATTAGCAGGGGTGACGGTTTAGTTCACGGAGTTTAGCAATCTGGCGAAAGTTATTGACAATGATTATCATTCCTATTAATATGTTGATGTAGTCATTGAAAATGAATATCATTATTAATTAGACATTTTTTGGTATATTTTAACCTACACTATAATCAGTAAGGAGAAAATCAAATGAAAAAGCTATTCATACCATTCCTGCTCTTGTTCGTACTTATCCTTAGTGCCTGTGGGAACAACGAAAAAGCGAACGAAAATAATGATTCCAAGACAAAATCAGAAACAATTACATATCAATCAGAAACTGGTCCTGTTGAGATTCCTAAAAACCCAAAAAGAATAATTGCTCTCTCCAATGGACCTAATGTATTGGCTTTGGAAGGTAATATTGTTGGAATAGATCAATGGACTAATATGAATCCCCTTTTTCAAGATAGACTTAAGGGCGTGGAAGTCGTTTCAGAAGATGACCTGGAGAAAATCATTGAACTGGAACCGGACCTAATCATAGCCGGATCCGAGATGAAAAATATCGGAAAGCTAAATGAAATTGCTCCGACTGTTGTATTCACTTGGGGGAAATTAGATTATTTATCACAGCAAATAGAGATTGGAAAACTTTTAAACAAAGAAAAGGAAGCAAAAGAATGGGTTAATGATTTCGAAACGCGTGCAGAAACAGCAGGAAAAGCGATACGTGCAAAAATTGGTGAAGATGCAACCGTTTCTGTCATTGAAAATGATGCTAAAGAGTTTTATGTATTTGGAAATAATTATGCACGCGGAACAGAAATATTGTATCAAGCAATGGACTTGAAAATGCCTGAAAAAGTAAAAGAAAAGGCACTTAAATCCGGCATTTATGTCCTCTCATCTGAAGTGCTTCCTGAATATACTGGAGATTATATTATCTTTAGTAAAAACCCGGACGTAGTTAATTCATTTGTGGAGACCGAAACGTGGAAAAATATACCTGCAGTTAAGAACGATCGTATATTTGAAATAAATAGTAAAGCATCCACCTACAGTGATCCAATCACTCTAGAACATCTTCTGGAATTTTTCGAAAAATCATTTCTTAACAAATAGTATGCAAAGAAGGAATTCTTTAAATGAGAATTCCTTCTTTAATGTTTTGTACTTGAATATCTTCCCAGAAAAACAAACAGCACCTGATGCCTTTTAGGCAACAGATGCTGTTAACTAGTTATATAAATTAATTCATTACTCACCCTGGTTATATAACTCCATGATGACATAATCTTCATGAGTTATGAATTCAAATTAGAGCATATCTTTAAATCTAAACAATTTAAAGATTAATTTTTTTTATCTCCTCAAACCACTCATCAGCAAAATCATCTGACGTTTTTATATCATCATTTGTATGTACTAAATCATACTTGTATTCAGCTTTGAAGTTCCCACTCTTAACATCATATATTAATTTCATCTCAGTGGGCATATCTCTTTCGTATTCTTTGCATAATACTTTTATTTTTTTGGCATCATCATTGATAATATTTAATACCATAAACTGTCGTTCTGTAGATACATCATATCCTTCGTCCCCATTTTCCAATGCATCGTTCACCTTATGACATTCTACATACTTATTGTTAATTAAATAAAAGAAACTGCTCGATATCATATCTTCTTCACATGAAGCATAAACATATACTTTATCGGCTCTATCTTCAACATATTCCATACAAATGGATATCATATCAGCTTGCAATTCACTAAATCTATCTTCAAATTGTTTCATACTATATTGCACTCCTTTTATAAATTTTTAAATTTTGCACTGCGAGGCTTACCATCAATAGTGTAATTAACTATAAATTTGTCTGGGCGCATATCATTCCCAGAGTAATTTATAGCAACATCAACTGTTACTTTTTTGGGAGGTGTTTCTTTTAGAGCTGCAGCCCATAGTTCTTCAAGTTTCTTATATTGCTCCAAATTAACTTCAGATAATTGCGAAACCAAATTATCAATTTTAGGTGAGCCTCCAAACCTATCACCTGCCAAATGCCCTGCATGGTCTTGACCTTTTCCTTTACCAGGTGTGTTTTTGCTGTGTGACAATCTATCTGTTCTCGTTGTTAATTGTAAATTTTCTGTTTCAAATTTTACAATCCTACCTACATTATCTGTTTCATAAAAGTAATCATACTCTCCTGTTTTATATCTAATATCAGGATTATAGTTCTGTAGACAGAAAGCTAAGCTTCTTTTTTCTATTGGAGGTTTAATAAGGTTCCGGAGTTCAAGCTAACATTATTAAAATTGAGCTAATAGGTGAAATAAATGTTCCAAGACGATTTTATTAAAAAACCTTGAATGGTTTTAGCCATTCAAGGTTTTTAATATTTATTTTTCTTTCACAAATGCTATTCTGCTGAGGAATTATAATCTACCTCTGCATTTCTTAGTCCCTCTATTACTTTATTTATTCGTTTCGATAAGTCTTGTATCTCTTCTAATGTTAAGTCAGCTTCTGCTTCTTGTGGGTTAAACATGCTTAACCTCTTTGTTATACCTTCAATGCGCCCAACAAAAACTTTTTCATGGCCAATTGCAATTTCTCCAATAGCTGTATCAACAATAACATCTTCTATCTTGCCTAATCTATCAAATTCATCAGCTAGTTTTGCTATAGCATACCTATATCCCCTATCTTCATCTAACAACTCTTCATATGTCTCCTGAATTGCATCAAATAATTCATTATACTCCCAGTCTTTCACTAGTTTTCCCCTCCAAAAAAAATTAAGTTTAAGGAATAATTCTATTACCATCGTTGTGTATGACTTCTAATTCAATATTTTTATATTTAGCAGCAAACTCTGCTATGACTTTACTGCAACTGTCGCAAGTATCCAATTCTGTAAATAACTTAATTTTCCCTGTAGCTTGTGTATTCTCTCCAAGCCTAGAAGCAATGTCATTTAGTATTTTATACTCCGTATCTGTATTCCTTAAGTAACTCTCTCCCTCTTTACCAACTGCTTCCGTAGCTTTAAACATTGGATTTTCAGGTTGTAAAGAAATATCAGGCACCTTATCCTCAAGACTTCCTTTGAGTTCATTTATGCTACTTTGAGCATAAAATTCAGATTTACTTATCCCACTGACATCCACTTCTGCAACAGCAAAATTACCAGATTTCTTATACCTACTTGTTAAATTCCCTCTTAGCTCTTTCACTTTATCAATTATATGTGTTTCTGCTACTGAATCTATTTGTCTAGTTGGATACACTTTACCCGTACCCTTAGGAACACTCTCCCCTGAAACACCCTCTACTTTGCTATCTTTCACCGTGAATTTCTGATAGGCTTCCTTAATTGTCTGCTTTTCAAGCATAACATGGGGAAGGCTTGGTCCTCCTGCGAGTGAAACTTGTTCCACACTTATCCGTTTAGGTATTTCTTTTTTACCTAGTTCGTCACCTATATTTTTTAACGTGGTTTTTCCTGATCTCGCGATGTCTGTTATTGTAGCTTGAACCTTCTGAACCTGCTTTTGCGCAAATTCCTTGCTGTAAGGGACGAACTTTGTACCACTTGCTACTTTATCGGCGACCTTCGCCGCACCAGCCACACCGCCGATGCCTAGTGCCATCAACAGCCCGTTCTGGCGCTGTTCCTCGGTTAGCTGGTTGCCGAACATGTCTTTGCCTGTGGCCGCTTCACCAAGGCCGTTGGCTGCGAGGAGTCCGTATATTCCGTATTCGGCTTTCTGGAGGAGGCTAAAGCCTTTTGTCGTTTTATAGGCATCGAGCGCGTGGTTCGCTGCATTGAGTCCTTTGGCCGTTTTGTAGATGGCGTTGCCGCCTTTGATGGCCCGTCCGGCCCAGCCGACGACGGGGATGAATCCAGCGGCGGCCATGGCACCGGCGGCGATTCGTTCGGCATCGGACAGCTTGCGGCCCGTTACTGGATCGACTCCGGTCGAGGCCCTGATTGAATCATAATATCCCGTGAATTCCCCTGTAAAGGTTTTTGTCGTATCCCAGGCCTTTTCGTACCATGGACGATTTTCGAGTTCTTCCATTTCCTGTTCGATTTTCCGGGCTTCTGCTTGTTCCTTTTTGAAGGACTGATAGTCTTTCATCTGACCGGCGACTTCATCCTTTACTTGATAGACGTCACTGCTCTTGAATGCCGATTGGTTGAATGTCATCGGCGAGATGTTGCCGTCCTGCTTGGTGGCATCAAGCAAGGCACGGAAGAGGCCAACGGCGACGTTTTCCTGTCCGATGGACACATCATATTCCTCGACCAATTGCCGGTCGACATTCTCGACCTTTGTCACGGTGTCATCCAGCCTGTGTCCGGCCAGCGTGATTTTTTCATTAAAGTCCTTTTGGTTGAACATATCAAGAGGCAGGATATCGTCAATGCTATTCAGGATCCTTTGAAGGTCGTTCGCTTGTTGATCAACAAGCGACTTCGCTTGGTTGATGCCGTTTGAGACTTCGCCATCTAAAAAGGGGACCTCGACCACCGTATTTCCGGAGAGGTCCGCTTCTTCCAGATTGGCCGGTATGCCTTCCAAAAAACTGATCTGGGTTGTGAATAATTCCATCCAGGCGTCCGCCACCTCGATTTGCGCTTCATAGAAGCTTTTGATGGCGGTAGCACCGGCTCCCTGAAACTCGTTATCAAGGCCGACAAGGCCCTGAAATTCCTTTTTCAGGGCTGCGACTTCCTTCTTTAGATCTTCATATTGCTTGGCTCGCGACTTGGTTGCGGCCGTCAATGTCTCGGCTTCATATATTTTCATCTCACAGGATACCCATGTGAAGACGTATGAGAGATGGCTTCATCCTGTTCTTTTAATAAGTCAATGTTGGCACGGGTATCTTCCACATTTTTCTGGACGATTTTGATATATTGCTCGAAGACCTTCTCCAGGTTCATTTCCCGATCGATCCATTTCGAAGTGAATTCCAATTTATTGTTGCCAAGCTCGCCTGCCGGCAAATTTCCAAGCGTGACTGTACCAAGTGCCGTCTTCACTTGATCGACTTGCTTCATTACGGCAGGATGATTCAGTTTGATTGTCGTCATTAAAACAACCGCCTTTTTAAATCGGATATTTTACTTTCCAGCTGCTCAAATGCCTCTTCGCCTTTGTTCAAAAGAGAGTCGGCTTCTTGGGCTATATTCCCCGCTATGCTAAGAAGCGTATTCTCGGCATTCAGCTTTGTAATCATCGCTTCGATTTTCCATTGGTAATCATCATAATCGTCATGAATGATACTAAACATCACATTATAAGCATCATGACGTGCATCCTGAAAGTGATCCGAACGGTTCCCTGTCCAGCTGCCACCAAGCTCAGGCTCTTTTATTTTCCTAATCTCGTTAAGACACATGCTCTGTTCTTTTATAATATCGTTTTTTGCATTTTCTAATCGTTCAATTTTCACATTTAAATCAGCTTTTTTACTGGAGATAGCAGAGTGTATATTACCCAAAATATCTGCATATACCATGAAACTCACCTCAGAAAACAGTATAATCCTACACTAACTGTCATATTTTTCTTATTTAACATTATAAGGATTAAAGTCCGAGAGTTAAATAGGGAGAAATATGCTATTTTATCAGTTGAAAGAGAAGTTTGGCATAAAAAAGTTCCTACATACCATATTCTTTATACCCGGCATTTTACCAATTTTAAACAAGTAAACCCCTTGGATTCACTATATAAACGTCCAACACTTCATTCAAATTGCCCTTGACTGTATCTATGCAGCAGGTCATCCCGAACATATTCCCTGCAAGAGGAGGATAAATGTGACCGCTCGGGATGTATCAAATCACCAAAAGGCAAATCACCGACAAATTTAACTTCACCTTTAAAATCCTGTCCGGATTCAGCATCAAAACCGAGGACCTTCACAAAGCAAGTTTTGTGTCCGGTTTTCATAAAATCAATTACTGTTAACACATGATTATGTATATCATTCATACTTTTTTCCCCCAACCATGAAATCATTAAATAAAAACATTTTTTACTAGCATTCCGATTAAAACAATTATGGTTTAGATCGCTAAGGTGTTAAAACATTGGAAATAGGCACTCCTGCTTTCCATGATTTACTTTATTTTTCTATGTATTTTGTTCAATCTACCCTTATTTAGCTGAAGTTACATGAACTGATTTCTTCATTTATTTATGTTTTTTTTTCGTTTCCAAGCATGTTTATGATTTCCCATTACTTCCACCGAAGGTCAATCTGACAGCCTCGAGGACCTCTCCTCTTCTATATAGATTTATAACCTGCTATAATCTAAGGATTGGAGGTGTGAGAAATGAAAGAAATCATCCAGATATTAGCTGAAATCGTCAATAATCTTCACGATTTCATCCTATTCTTTGTAAGTGACACATTAAATTCAAATGCAACGGACAAAGATTTGCATTTTTGGATAATGGGAATCATCGGTATCATCATATTTTTGTTCGTGTTATTTTTATCTAATTTAATTGCCCGGATGCGTTTTGGGATAACGATACTCTCTTTCCTTTATACCTTTACAGTCATGGTTGTTTTAGTATTTGCCATAGAGATACAGCAAGCCCTTACCAGCAGAGGAAATATGGAGTTTCAAGATGCGGCGATAGGCCTATGGGGGTTCATCGTATTTTTCATGGTTTTTGCTGTACTATCATCCCTATTCCTATTGGTGAAGAATTTTTTCAAGCAATCAAAATAAAGGTAACGATAGGTCACCTTGCTTAAAACATTCCTAATGCCTTTCAATAAATGGAAATTCGGGTTTTGTATTGGCGGGAATGATAGATTCTCTGCAGCATCATCATAAATCGAAAGCAAGGTTACAGAGAAGCAAATATGATTTGAGGATTACTTCGATTCATTTTCATTGAATAAATCAACGCTGAACAGATTAAAAGAATCGTCGTCATTAATACGTTCCTGATCATTTCCTGATATATCAGGACTATTTTCCCTGCGGCGGCGATTTACTTCCCTTAATTCCGCTTCCAGGAATTCCGCTTGTTCGTGGGAAAGCTTGATCGTGATTTCATTATTTTGATCATCTGCAGCTTTCAAGAGGACATAGCTATCCGCAGCATTACGTAAAGTCACATTGCTTACTGTTAAGTTCATGTTCGCTAGTTCATATCTTGCCTTCATAATGTAAAAAGAACCTCCATCGGAAAATACCGGATAAAATAAAGTATATTAAATATACTCTACTTCAAGATATTTAAATATACAAATTCTTTGTTTGGAAAAGCCTTGAAACCTAAGAAAGCTAGCTCCTTAAAGATTTCCGACAATAAAAAATGGGTGTGCCGCATCATTAAAGCTTCGTTCTTGAATAAGGGTACAGAAGGGGTTCTTCCCTTGAAACTCCAGAAGTTCTGGAACCAATTTAGCTATTGAATGCGAATTCATCCCTTTCTTAAAAAATACTTGAATGAATTCAGTTTGAATATAAACAATGGAACCCTCCATTAGTGGAAAGGTTCCATTTATTTTTATAATTCTTTCTCGATCGCTCTAGTAATATGGTATGGACCCATGCCTTTATTTGAAGTAATGACGGTTCTCAATCGCTTTGCCGGATATACCGCAGAATTGAAACTTACTCCCGGGTCAAACCCCATAAGGTGGTATTTGAAAATCGCGTCATTTTTTTTACGGATCCATATACCATAGCCATAGTATTCCCCATCATCTTCTGTAGCAATATGGGTTTCCAATAAGAGATTGGTATATTCTTGCTTCAGTAACTGATTGGAAAATAACCCCTCCCAAAACCTGAACATATCTGATGTGGTAATATACGCCCCTCCATCCGCACTGCCTTTGATGGGAAGGGAATAAACGTTGGTTCTCCATGCTCCATTTTCTTCGTCTATGTACCCTAATGCAGTATTTTTAGGTAGCTGATCCATGGAAAAATAACCGGAATTTTTCATTTCACAAGGCAGAAAGATGTTCTTGTCGATATATTCGGTAAATTCAAGTCCGGTTAGTTCCTCAACAATCAATCCTAATAAAATATAGCCTGCATTATTGTAATGGAACCTTTCCCCGGGTTGAAACATCATCACCTCATTTTGAAACATTGGCAGGAAATCCTTTAATCCTTTTACATGGTACATCGGATTATTCTGCCATAGCTCCTCAAAATCATCCATCACTTCTTCATCAAAGTAATCAGGGATGCCCGAAGTGTGTGTTAAGAGGTGATGTATGGTCACATTTTGATTGAAATCAGGAAACACGATCCGAACACAGTCTTTAAGTTTAGAATCGAACCTAAGTTTTCCTTTTTGTATTAACTGGCAAATGGCTATCGCGGTAAACAGTTTACAACCGGAAGCAATACCGAACCTTGTTTCTGTCGTATTCATGATTTCGTCCGCTCGATTGGAATAGCCATGTGCTGAACTATGGATCAGATCATCTCCCGCTTTCACACTGATTACACCCGAGAATTCAATTTCCTTGCTCGTTGCTTCAATATTCTTGGATATGTCCATATGTAGAGTCTCCCTTGCCGGTGAATTTTTCATTACTGATGTGTTGGCAAAGGTGCTTGTTAGGTCTTGCAAAAAACCCGCATCTTATGTGATGCGGGATAACTTATCTAAGATTTCACTCGTTATTTCCACCAAGTATCATAAACATTGATGGCTTCATTGCGTTTATGTTCGGTTTTAGTATACCATCCTTCGATGATTTCAGCTGCTTCCGTTCTGATTTCCTTGCCTTCAAGGTAATCATCGATTTCATCATAGCTAACGCCTAAAGCCACTTCATCAGGAAGTAACGGTTTGTCATCTTCTAAATCGGCCGTTGGTATTTTCGTATAAAGTCGCTCAGGAGCACCGACGAATTTCAGGATTTCTTTTCCTTGCCTTTTATTTAAACGGTATAAAGGAATGATATCCGCTGCACCATCACCATGTTTCGTAAAGAAACCTGTGATCGCTTCAGCTGCATGATCCGTACCAAGCACAACGCCTTTATACAGCCCGGCTAAATCATATTGCACCTTCATTCGCTCTCGTGCTTTAACATTTCCCCTTAAGAAATTCGATAGCTTTTCAGAAACTGCTTCTTCCACAGCTTTGATAGATGCATCCACCGCTTCCTTGATGTTGACTGTAACCGTTTGGCTTGGCTTAATGAATTTTAAAGCCAGCTGCCTGTCTTCTTCATCTGCCTGTACTCCATATGGCAAGCTTACAGCAACAAACTTATAGTCGCTGCCATTCGTTTCTTCATTTAATTCATTGACGGCGGTTTGGGCAATATAGCCAGCCAGTGTTGAATCTTGACCTCCGGAAATTCCAAGTACGAAGCTTTTCAGAAACGTATTTTTCTTCATATACCCTTTTAATAGATCAACACTTTTCCTGAATTCGGCTTCGGGATCGATCGTTGGTTGGACAAGTAATTTTTTTACGATTTCTTTTTGTAATGGACGCATTGGCATTTCCCCGCTTTCTAATAAAATAGATAGGTCATTTCGTTAGCATTCTTTCTACTTTGGCTTTAACTTCATCTATATTCCTCATTTTATTATCCCAACAATCCTGGCTTAGATCTACCGGATATTCTTCAGGATTAAGGGCACGAAGGTACTCCGGCCATAATACTTGGAGATTTTTTTGCGTGAAGGCCTTGATTTCATCTATGGTCGGCAATTCATAAATCAAACTTCCATCCTTGAAAATATCCACATGCAGATCAACCGCATCAAAATCCGTGACGAATTTACTTAGGAATGTATGGACAGGATGAAACATTTTTAATTTTTCCTGCTCCTGCGGCTTCTCATATTCCATCGCCAAATAATCACCTTCAGCATGATGGTTCACTTTATTGATGATTCGATATACTCGTTTTAAGCCAGGTGTCGTGACCTTTTCAGGGTTAGAAGAAATTTTGATGGTATCTCTCATATTCCCATCTTCGCCCTCTATTGAAACCATTTTATAAACAGCACCCAGCGCTGGCTGGTCATAAGCCGTAATCAATTTGGTTCCGATGCCCCAAATGTCAATTCTTGCTCCTTGTTGTTTCAGATTGATGATTGTATATTCATCCAGGTCATTGGAAGCGACAATCTTCGCATCATGGAATCCTGCAGCATCAAGCATACGTCTTGCCTCTTTTGATAAGTAAGCTAAATCACCACTGTCAAGACGGACGCCAATGAAATTGATTTTATCACCCAATTCCTTGGCAACACGGATTGCATTCGGGATGCCAGAACGCAATGTATCATACGTATCAACCAAGAATACACAGTCTTTATGGGAAACAGCATATTTATGAAAAGCCGTATATTCATCTTTATAAGCTTGGATCATGGAATGTGCATGCGTCCCTGAAACCGGAATGCCGAACAGCTTTCCAGCCCGTACATTACTAGTTGAATCAAAGCCAGCAATATAGGCCGCTCTCGCTCCCCAAATTGCGGCATCCATTTCTTGCGCCCGCCTTGAACCGAATTCTAGGGCAGATTCTTCACCGATGACCTGCTTGATGCGTGATGCCTTTGTTGCCACGAGTGTGTGATAGTTCACAATGTTAAGCAACGCAGTTTCTATGAGTTGAGCCTCACCAAGCGGTGCTTCCACCCGTAATATCGGTTCATTGCCGAAGACGAGTTCCCCCTCTTTCATGCAGCGGATCTCTCCCGTGAAACGGATGTTCTTCAAATATTTCAAAAACTCTTCATCATAGTGCAGATCATTTTTTAAATAGTCGATATCACTTTCCGAGAAGGAAAAGTTTTGAAGGTAATGGACAATTTTTTCAAGTCCTGCAAAAATCGCATATCCGCTATTAAATGGAAGCTTTCTGAAAAATATCTCGAAAACTGCCTTGCGGTTATGTGTTTTGTCCTGCCAATAAGTTTGGGCCATATTAATTTGGTATAGGTCAGTGTGTAATGCGTAACTGTCATCGTTGTATTTTTTTTCCATGGATAGTTCCTCCCAAAAGAGAAGCATTCGCTTCCCTTCTATTCTGTTGCTTGAATCGAAATTATAGAATGGTTGCTCCAAGAGACCCTTTAAAATGTCCAAGCGCCCAATGGTGACCGGCATCATTGAACGAGGCCACTGCATGTTCATATACAAAAATTTTATAGCCTAAATTATAAGCGTCGATTGCCGTATGCAAAATGCAAATATCTGTACAAACTCCGACTAAATATACATCGGTAATGTGACGTTCCCGCAGGCGGATATCAAGGTCCGTTCCTGCAAAGGCCGAATAACGTGTTTTATCTATATAATGAACATTCTTTTGATTTTTATTTGTTTCATATTCCTCTTTTAACGCCCCGTATAGGTCTCTACCCATTGTACCGCTAATATTATGCGGTGGAAACAAATTCGATTCGGGATGTAAGCGGTCTCCTTCTTCATGTAAATCAATAGCGAATACCGTATATTCGCCTTGTTTGATAAATTCCTTGGTTATACTGACAAGTTCCTTCTCGATATCCTGACCTGGCTTCCCGCAGGTCAATGAACCCCCGTCTGCCACGAAGTCATACGTATAATCTATATTGATCAATGCCTTTTTTCCCATTTCACCAATTCCCCCTTAATAGTAAATAGAGTCCATGACAACCTCTGCATTAAACCGGTAAAGCTGTGAAGGCCGATACGAATTACGTTTCGTTTTCTTTTGCATTCCCTTTTCATCCAATACTTTCTCCAAAAACGGAAGCTTCGGGGCCTTTGCATAAAAAAGGGAGTCTGCACTGATTTTTGCATCATCTCTGGCTGTCAGCAAAACCCGTTGCAGTTCAGAAAGTGTAAATTCATCCGGCAGGAATTTTTGGGCTATCGTCGTTTGCACCATTTCTTTTTTCAATACATTCATCGCATCGTTAATAATTGTATAATGATCAAATGCAAGATCTAATTGTAAGGCTTCCTGAATCGTGAACAATTCAACCTCAGCTGCGTCATCATTCGCTTTTCTTTGATGAAGAAACTCTTCCTGGACAATTGCATAAAAAGCATTGGATATGATCCATCCCCTGGGATCGCGCCCTGGGCGGTCATAAACCCCGAAATGCTTGACATGGAATCCAGCTACGCCCGTTTCTTCTTTCAATTCTCGTTTGGCTGCTTCATAGGCAGTCTCGGAAGCATTGACAAAGCCTCCGGGTAAAGCCCATTTATCTCCTTCAACATTGGGGCTTCCTTCCTTATCTTTTGAGGCACGTTTAATCAATAATAGCTTCAAAAACATTTCAGGAGGGGCTTTCTCTGCCGTTTTCTTTGTAGTAATAGTAAAAATTGCAATATCTGCTGTGTATCCATCTGGAGTAATATATTTCTTTATTTCCTGCTGAGCCATGGCAACTCTCACTTTCTTTCACTAAGTATGGAATTAAGTAATTAGTAAATCTTTAATTACTAATTATAGTACTCTTCCTTGTGTGATTTAGCAACTCTAAAACAGAAAAATTTTCTAATTATTTAAATAATCATTCATTTTATTCCATGAAAAAAGCCCGGTCATTGAACTGCACCCCAATTGTTAGACACATCTAACAATTGGAGGTGCTTTTTTTATGACAAAATATTCATTAGAGTTGAAATTAAAAGCGGTCCTTGCTTATTTAGAAGGAATGGACTCATTCAGAACTGTAGCCAATCAATTTAATATCAGTTTAACTCCTTTAAAGCAATGGGTGGCGCATTATAAAGAACATGGGTTAGAAGGGCTAATGTCCACCTATACAAATTATGATATTAGCTTTAAGATGGATGTACTAAACTATATGAACGATTTTGGAGTGTCTAGTACCCATGCAGCTGCTGTGTATAACATTGCTTCTCCTTCTACTATTACTAATTGGCTAAAGCAATTGGAGGAGTACGGAGTTGACGCTCTTGAAACGAAGAAAAAGGGGCGTCCATCCATGAAAAAAGAAACGAAGAAAAAACCAGTAGAAGGGTCATTAGAGGCATTACAGGCTGAAAATGAAAGATTACGTGCAGAGAATGCATATTTAAAAAAGTTGAGAGCCTTAGTTCAAGAAAGCAAAGCGTCCGAACGCAAAAAGCGAAAGTAGTACATGAACTAAGGGGAGATTTTAATTTAAAGCTACTTCTGTCCATCGCAAATCTCTCAAGGAGTACCTATTACTATTGGATAAACGCCTTCGGGCGTCAGGATAAATACGAAGAAGTAAAGCCAGTTATCCAGGAGATATTTCATACGAATAAAGGGAGATATGGGTATCGTCGCATTACATTGGAATTACGTAATAGAGGGATTTCATTGAACCATAAAACGGTCCTTCGATTGATGAAGGAGTTGGGACTAAAGTGTCTGGTCCGTATGAAGAAATACCGTTCATACAAAGGCAAGATTGGAAAGGTTGCGCCTAATATCCTCAATCGTAATTTTAAGGCAACAAAGCCAAATCAAAAATGGGTTACGGACGTAACTGAATTTCATTTACACGGTGAGAAATTGTATTTATCGCCCATTCTAGACTTATTTAATGGAGAGATTATTGCTTACAATATCGAATCACGTCCTGTTTATCCCTTAGTCTCCAAGATGCTTGACCAAGCCTTTATGCGATTGGAATCGAAAGATTCCCCCGTTCTCCATTCAGATCAGGGCTGGCATTACCAGATGAAACAATACTCACATGATTTGAAAAGACATAACATTATACAAAGCATGTCCCGCAAAGGAAATTGTCTCGATAATGCGATTATTGAAAACTTCTTTGGCTTATTAAAATCCGAATTACTCTATCTTCAAGAATTTGAAAGCATGGAGCATTTCAAACAAGAACTGGAAGAATATATCCATTACTACAATCATCAACGAATCAAGGTAAAATTAAAAGGCATGAGCCCAGTAGATTACCGGGTTCATGCCCTCAAGGCTGCCTAAGTAAATATAGTGTCTAACTTTTTGGGTTCACTTCATCATGATGAACCGGGCTTTTTTCATGGAATACTTTATACGGGATAGACCCCATGCTTACGATCGGTAAATGTCAATTGCTTACTGCTATACGCTTCAAACCGAGCGCTCAATTCATCACGCAGGTCATTCGGCTGGATGATGCCATCAACGATCATTTCAGAGGCTAAGCGGTAAATATCGATATCTTCATTATACTCATTGCGCTTCTGTTCAATGAATTCAGGGCGCTCTTCTGGTTCCATCGCATTGATTTTATTGGCATAGACTGCATTGACCGCAGCTTCAGCTCCCATGACCGCTATCAATGCCGTCGGTAAGGCAAGAACGCAGTCCGGTTCAAAGGCGGGACCGGCCATCGCATATAGTCCGGCACCATAAGCTTTACGGACGATGACGGAAATCTTGGGAACAGTGGCTTCACTCATGGCCGAGATCATTTTCGCACCATGGCGAATGATTCCTGCCCGTTCGACCTTCGTCCCAATCATGAATCCTGGAATATCCACCAGGAATAACAGCGGTATATGGAAAGCATCACATAAGTTGATGAACTTGGCAGCCTTATCAGCTGAATCATGGAACAGGACGCCGCCCTTGACTCGCGGCTGATTGGCTATGATCCCTATCGTTTGTCCATTTAGCCTTGCAAGCCCAGTGATTAATTCAGGGGCAAATAGCTTCTTGATTTCACAAAATGATTGCCTGTCTATAACCCTATCGATCAGGTCGTACATATTAAAGGCTGCATTCTGATTTTTAGGAATCAGTTCTTCCAAAGTTTTTTCGAAATCCGCAGGCAGCTCAGGTTTTACGCTTTTAGGTCTTTCTTGATAATTTCCTGGAAAATAGCTTAAGTACCTGCGCGCAAACGCGATCGATTCTTCTTCCGACTTGACAAGTACATCGCCGCATCCTGAAACGGAACAATGCATTTTCGCCCCGCCCATTTCCTCTTCGCTCACCTTTTCGCCAATGACCATTTCTGCCATTCTCGGTGAACCTAAATACATGGATGCATTGCCATCAACCATTACGACAATATCACAAAAAGCGGGAATATATGCCCCGCCGGCGGCAGACGGACCGAACAATAGACAAATTTGCGGGACTTTTCCTGATAGCTTCACTTGGTTGTAAAAGATGCGGCCAGCTCCGCGGCGGCCCGGAAACATTTCTACTTGATCCGTAATTCGTGCCCCGGCAGAATCGACTAAATAAAGAAGGGGCAGCTGTAACTTTTCGGCTGTTTCCTGAATGCGAATGATTTTCTCGACGGTCCTTGCTCCCCAGGATCCAGCTTTCACAGTCGAATCATTGGCCATGACACAGACCCTTTGACCATTGATTTTTCCGATGCCCGTAACTACACCATCAGCAGGCAGACCAACACTTGCACAATTGGCAAAGAAAGCGTCCTCTATTTCTACCCCTTCATCGAAAAGCAGCTCTAGACGTTCACGTACGAAAAGCTTTCCTTTTTCAGCGTTTTTTTGATGATACTTTTCTAAACCGCCTTTTTTAATCGTTTCAACCGTTTCGGTTAGTTTATCCGTCGTTACCATCCCTGTTCCTCCTTCAATAGAAATCATTGGCCTCTATATACCGGTTTGCGTTTTTCCTTGAATGCTGACAGACCCTCCAGTCGATCAAGGGTTTTTAAAGTTGTCTGATAGCAGTCATTTTCAATTTGCAATCCTGTTTTCAAGTCGGTTTCAGCCCCTTGATTGATCGCCGCTTTTGCAGCCCTGAGTGCTAATGGGGCATTGACCGCAATCTCCTTAGCCAAATTTTGCGCTTCCTCAAGTAAATGTTGGGGTGAATATACATGACTGATGATTTTCAAGGCATGTGCCGTTTTTGCATCCAATCTCCTTGCCGTATAAATCAGTTCTTTCGCTGTCGGCATTCCGACTATCCGGGGCAGTCGCTGTGTACCGCCTGCACCAGGGATGATGCCTAATGACGTTTCAGTCAGCCCCACCTTTGCCGTTTCCGATGCGATGCGTATGTCACAAGCGAGTGCCAATTCCAGCCCACCGCCAAAAGCCGAACCGTTGATCGCAGCGATGACCGGTACTGGAAGGTTTTCTACAGCCGTAATCGTGTCTCCGATCAACTTGACTGTCTCCTTGACTTTATCATCATTCATACCCGCTCTTTCCTTAAGATCCGCACCTGCACAAAACGCCTTTTCACCTGCTCCCGTAATAATGACTGTTCGTAAATTGGAATCTCTCTTCAATTCATCCAGCCCTTCGATTAAGCAATGAAGCAATTCTGTGGATAAAGCATTAGCAGCATCCGGCCGATTCAAGGTCACGAGGGCAATTCCCTTTTTTTCATACCTTATATCAACTAATGAAGTCATACATTCACCTCGATTTCGATTATTGTGCGTTATTTACAGCCATCTGATGGCTAGGCAATGGTTTTTCCAAAAAGCTTTGCACCATGGCCGCAGCCTTCAATAGCTTTTCGGGATTGATTCCTGTATGAATCCCCATTTTATGTAGCATATGAACCAGGTCATCCGTAGCCACATTTCCGCTCGCTCCTGGTGCATACGGGCATCCCCCTAAACCTCCGAGCGAAGAGTCGAAAGTGTCAATACCATAATTCAGTGATTCAAGGATATTTGCGAGTGCCATACCCCTTGTATCATGAAAATGGAGGGCAATTTGGCTCATATCATATCTTTTTACAGCCTGTTCAAGGAACAGTGCAACCTGTCTTGGAGACGCGACCCCAATGGTATCACCCAACGAGACTTCATCGATGCCATATTCAAAAAGTTGATCACAAACACGGAAAACCTGATCAGTCGAAACCTCACCTTCATACGGACAGCCGAAAACGGTTGAAACATAGCCCCTGACCGATTTCCCGTTATTTGCTGCTGTCCTGATGACATCCTTCAATATTGGAAAGGTATCGGAAATCGACTTATTGATATTTTTTAGATTATGCGTTTCACTGGAGGACATGAACACGGAAATATCATCGATATTGGCGTCAAGGGCCGACTCCAGTCCCCTTTGATTCGGAACAAGGGCCGCATAAGTGATACCAGGCTTGCGCTTTATTCCCTTAGCCACCAGGACGGCATCACTCAATTGGGGAATCCACTTTGGGTGTACGAATGAAGTCACTTCTATATAAGATAATCCTGTACCAGAGAGCTGATCGATCCACTCCATTTTGCTTTGTGCAGGTATTATGACCTTTTCATTCTGCAGCCCGTCACGGGGTCCAACTTCCTTAATTGTCACTTTTTCAGGCCAATTCATCATACCCCTCCGTCCCTTTATTCAATGACGGCCAAAACGTTGCCTTCATTTACGAAATCCCCTTCATTCACTTTTAGTTCTTTAATGGTGCCAGCTTCCTCGGCTGCAATGGGGATTTCCATTTTCATCGATTCCAAGATAATGATATCCTGTCCGTCGGTTACACTTTGCCCCTCATTTGCTACGATTTTCCAAACGCTTCCTGCCATGCTTGCCTTTAATTCTGCCATTTTATTTTCCTCCCGATCATTATGTTTTAAGTTATACAGTCAATTTTTGAATATATTTCGCAATGAAATCCGTAGTCGTATCTCCTTTGGAAAAAGCCTCATGAGAAATTATTTCCATCAGCAAAGGGAGGTTTGTTTTAATTCCTTCGATTTTATAGCTTGCCAGCGCTTCTCTTAATCTCTCAATCGCATTATCCCTCGAGTCGCCGCTCACCACCAATTTGGCGATCATCGGATCATAAAAGTGGGATACGACCGAAGTTCCATGAACGGCCAATTCATGACGGATCCCTTCACCTTCCGGAAGTTCCATGGTGGTGATCCTCCCCGGTGCCGGATAAAAGGTTTTCGGATCTTCAGCATAAATGCGGACTTCAATGGAATGTCCGTTCTGTTTAATCTCACTTTGGGTGAAATCCAATTTGTTGCCCGATGCAATTTTAATTTGCTGTTCCACTAAGTCCAGTCCCGTAATTTCTTCAGTGACAGGATGCTCTACCTGAAGGCGTGTATTCATTTCCAAGAAATAAAAGTTTTTATCTGCATCTACTAAAAATTCGAGTGTGCCCGCATTGCTATAACCAATGGATTTTACCGCTTTCACTGCAGCCATTCCCATCCTGTTTCTTGTTTCTTCGTCAAGGAAAGAAGATGGAGCCTCTTCCACGACCTTCTGGTGGCGCCTTTGAACGGAACATTCCCTTTCCCATAAGTAAACAGCATTCCCAAAGGAATCCGCCAATACCTGAATTTCGATATGACGAGGCTTCTCAATCAATTTTTCTATGAACATATCTCCATTGCCAAAAAATAATTGGGCACGTTTTTGATTCCCTTCGAAGGCTTTGGTTAGTTCATCTTCATTAGCAACGGCCTGCATGCCGATTCCCCCGCCGCCTGCTGCTGCTTTTAACATGACTGGATAGCCAATCTTTTCGGCAACGGCTGCCGCTTCTGCACTATCAATTAACGGTCGTGAAAATCCAGGCACCAATGGAAGTCCTGCTTGCTCCATCTTTTTCCTCGCCTCGACTTTATTGCCCATTTGCTGGATGATTTCTGGTTTGGGACCAATGAATATCAAGCCGGCTTCTTCGCATGAACGTGCGAAATCTGCATTTTCACTAAGAAAACCATATCCAGGATGAATGGCCTCCGCTCCGGTTTCCTTTGCTATTTCCAAAATCTTATTGACGTTTAAATAGCTTTCCTGCACTCTCGGACCACCCAATAAATATGCCTCATCCGCCAATCCCACAAAAGGCGAATCCGAATCTGCTTCCGAATGGACTGCGACAGTAAGTATTCCCAGCTTCTTGCATGTACGAATAATGCGTGATGCTATTTCTCCCCTGTTTGCGATAAGAATTTTTCGAATCATTCGATATCCTCCTTATTTAGTGCGTTCCGTTAGTAGGTCAAGAGTTTGCTGCCGAAGCTTATACTTTTGGATTTTTCCGGATGCAGTCATTGGATAAGCATCGGTAAATTGAATGTAACGCGGAATTTTATGAAAAGATATTTTCCCTTTGCAATACACTATCAATTCTTTCTCCGTAAGGGTTTCTCCTGCCTTCAAAATGATCCATGCGGCTACCTCTTCCCCATATTTCTGATCTGGAACGCCGAGTATCTGGACATCGACAATTGCAGGGTGTTGGTAGAGGAATTCTTCAATCTCACGGGGATAAATATTTTCCCCTCCGCGAATGATCATATCTTTCAGCCGGCCAGTAATCTTGCAATAACCCCTCTCATCCATCACTGCCAAATCTCCCGTATGAAGCCAGCCTTCCGTGTCAATCGCCTGCTCAGTGGCTTCTGGGTTATTATAATAACCCTTCATTACATGGTATCCCCTCGAACAGAGTTCTCCCTGCATGCCCCGCGGGACTTCCTCCCCTGTAGCCGGATCGACAATTTTCACTTCCACTTTCGGCAAAGCCCTTCCCACTGAAGAAACACGAAGTTCGATCGGATCGTCCGTTCTTGTCATCGTAATTCCTGGAGAAGATTCCGTTTGACCATAAGTAATCGTGATTTCCGTGATGCCCATCTTATTCACCACGCTTTTCATGACTTCAATCGGACATGTCGAGCCTGCCATGATACCAGTCCGTAACGAGCTTAAATCATACTGGTCAAAGTCATCGAGATTAAGTTCAGCAATGAACATCGTCGGTACACCATGAAGCCCCGTACATTTTTCGGCTTCAACTGTCTGAAGGACAACGCGTGGATTAAATTCCACAATCGGCACCATTGTTGCCCCAACTGAAACAGATGCCATCGTACCAAGGGAACAGCCGAAACAATGAAAAAACGGAACCGGGATGCATAGCCGGTCGGCTTCGGTCAGCTTCATGCACTCTGCGACATTCAATCCGTTATTGACCAAGTTGGAATGCGTCAGCATCACTCCTTTTGGAAATCCAGTCGTCCCTGATGTATATTGCATGTTAATCACATCACCTGGAGCCAATTCCTCCATCCTCATGTCGAGCGATTCCTCCGAAACGGATTCGCCTCCGCTAATGACTTCATCCCATGAAAACGTTCCGGGATAACGTTTTTCACCTAAAACAATGATATTTTTTAATTTTGGCAGTTTCTCAGATTGTAATTTTCCTGGTTCTGCATTTTTTAACTCAGGTACGATTTCGTACAGCGTATCTATATATGAATGATCCTTATATTGTTCCATCAGGATGATCGTCGTCGAATCGGATTGCTTAAGCAGGTATTCCAGTTCACTTGTGCGGTAATTAGTATTGACCGTCACCAGCACCCCGCCCATTTTCGCGGTGGAAAATTGGGATATAAGCCATTCCGGTTTATTGGATGCCCAAATGGCGATATGTTCCCCTTTTTTAATATCCAGTGACATGAACCCCCTGGCAGCCTTTCGGCAAATCTTTTCAAATTCGCTATAAGAATGGCGCAGGCCTAGTTCATGGTACACAACTGCTTCATTACCACCGTATTGTTCAGCTGTCCTTTCAAGCAATTTCCCGATCGTAATATCTAGCAAATCAGACATCAAACTCCTCCTAATCAAATAAAGGTAAGAATGAACGCTTTTTGCTGTATAGATAACATCTGCTTTTCACCCAAATGAACCCCAAGCATCAAGTTCATTTTACGTTCCGTAAAGATTAACAGCCTAATTGCCTGGCGATAACGAGTCTTTGAATTTCGGATGTGCCTTCACCTATTTCCAATAACTTAGCATCTCTTAAATAGCGTTCCACTTCATATTCACGCATGTAACCAGAGCCGCCGTGTATTTGAATCGCTTGATTGCTGGCGCGGAACGAGGTCTCACTAGCAAAGAGCTTGGCGTATGCCGCTTCCTTTGCAAAAGGTTTTTTATTGTCTTTTAACCATGCAGCCTTATATACCATATTCCTCGCCAATTCGATCTCCATCGCCATGTCTGCAAGCTTGAATTGAATGGCCTGGAAATTTGATATGGTTTTACCGAATTGGATGCGCTCTTTTGAAAAAGCTAAAGCTCTGTCAAAGGCAGCCTGAGCGATACCGACGGCCAAAGCTGCAATGGAAATCCGTCCTCCATCAAGCGTGAATAGGAATTGTTTGAACCCTTTGTCCGGATCTCCCAATAAATTTTCCTTTGGCACCCGAACATTATCCAGAATGATTTCACAAGTATTGGAAGCCCGGACTCCCATTTTTTCATAATTGCTATTGATCGTCAGCCCTTGGGTATCGGTTGGCACGATGAATGCCGAGATGATGTTTTTGCCCTTTGAATCTTTTCCCGATACAGCAGTGACAGTAACCGTTCTTGAATAGCTGGCATTTGTTATCCATGTTTTTTCGCCATTAATCACATATTCATCACCATCCAACACGGCAGTCGTTCTCGTACCGCCAGCATCGGAACCCGCATTAGGCTCTGTCAACCCGAAAGCTGCCAGGGTTTCACCGGTCGTGATTGGAACCAGATATTTTTGCTTCTGTTCTTCGGTTCCAAAATAGTAAATTGGACTTGCCCCGAGCGAAACGGCTGCGGCATAACTTAAGCCGGTTCCCCCGCACGCCTTGCCAATCTCTTCAACGGCAATGGCATACGAAATCGTATCTCCGCCCGAACCGCCATATTCTTCAGGAAACGGAATTCCAAGCAACCCGAGTTTCCCCATTTTTTTGAATACATCCTCCGCAAACATGGACTTTGCGTCCAACTCTATCGCAATCGGTTTAATTTCCTTTTCAGCAAATTCCCTTACCATTTCCTTAATCATTTGCTGTTCTTTTGTAAGTGAAAAATCCATATGTTCATTCCCCTTTCTATTGAGACCGACTAGTTGGTCTGTACAAGTCAAGTTGATTGTTCAATCCACAACAACTTGGTTCTTCAGTAAAAATGGCTGGGTGATTTCCGCTTCTTTTTGTTTATCTATCAATAGGGCATTCAGAATTAAATCCACGTAAATATCACCGATTTCGTCGATCGTTTTTCCGCCGTCCCTTTTGTACCATTTGTAGGACCAGTTCACCATGCCCAGAATTGACATTCCGGTAATTTCCACTGGCAATTCGCTGCGGAATACTCCCTTGTCAATACCTTCTTTGATAACGGAAAAAATGATTTCTTTATACGTTTGACGCTTTTTTTTGATTGCTTCAACATAAGGTGGTTTTAAGTAAATGCTTTCTTGATAGAAAACTGAGATGTGTGGTTTATAGAGGTCAAAAACTTTAACAAATGATTGAATGATCTTTTGCATTTTTTCTGTTGGATGGGTACTTTCTGAAATGGCTTCCTGTGCTTTTATTAAAACATATGAAATAAAGTAATCATGGATGACAAATAAGAGTTCATCTTTGGAAGAGAAATGGTGATAAAAACCACCTTTGCTAGTTCCGCATTCCTTAACGATTTCGTTGACGGAGACACCATGAAAACCATGCTGATCGAAGAGCGTCAACGATGTTTCAATTATTTTTTCTTTTAACTCCGTAAGACTGCACCCCCCTTTGTATCCGCTTACATTCTATCCAGAATAAAGAGCTTGATTATGTATAAACTGGATTTATTTAGATTTTACCAAATAATTAAAAATTGTCAATTTTTAAATTTAAACAAAAAAACAGCCCTCAAAACCAAGAGCCGTCAATCCAGTTTATTTAAGAAGCAGTCGATACCATGTCATTTACTACCCTTGACCGGTTTAACTTGGGCTTTTACAAGCTGCCATCCATTATTATATTTCCACACTGATTTGATCTCCAGTATCGGGTCACGCTCATCGGACCCTTTTACATTTTGGATTCCGATAAGCGCTTTTCCTTTTCCAAAAACGGTCTTGAAATCCAGTGAAGAGTATGGATCAACCAAAAGCTCTGTCGGTTCATTTAGTTTTCCATTTTGATAAATGCCCAATTTATCATAAGCTTGTTTTCTGGAACTGACATCCATCACCACAGGTTTTTGACCTTCAATAATGATTTCCGCTTTGTATCCGTCCAGAAATTGTGCCATTACAGGAACGGATGGCGGTACTTCAAGCTCCTTCACTTTTCCATCCTTGAATGTATAGGCGTAACTGGATATCAACCGCTCTCTACCTTCCATCAAAACCGTAACCAATACATCCTGGACCCCATCATCATTCAAGTCGGCAACCTTTAGATCTGGATTATACCCAGCTTCAAGCGGGACGTCGATTATACGGCGATTGCTTTCCACACTTAACTCAATTTTTTTCAGAAACTTACTACCTTCCTCATAAGGCAGTCCCTGAACCTGGATGATGTCTATTTTCTGGTCACCTGTTACATCTCTTTTAGTTGAAATATATGTGCCATCCACCTGAAAATTTTTATCATGCGCTTCAACCGCTTGATAGCTCAAAAATAGTGAGATGACTAAAACCGCATATTTTAGCAGATCTAACTTTTTCATAGTGATAACCTCTCTTTTCAAAGATGAACTAATTTGACATTTGTCGCCGTTTGAACTTTCGACGCTGATCTTTCATGAAGATGGACCAGAAATAATAGAACCCTGGGACTAATATTGCAAAGCCCACGATATACGTGGCAAACACGGCCCGGAATGAGGTTGGATCGGTAAATCCTGATAGAATCGTGACATTTGGATAGATGATATAAGGTAAATGAGCGATACCATAAACATAACTGCCGATTAAATACTGTATGATAATCGCAATGACAGCGAGGCGTGGCATCCCTTTAACCTCCTGCTTAGAAAAATAGGGTAGGTACAGTGCTATCCCGCTAATGATGAAAAAAATGAGCGAGATGAATAACAATGCAGAGTTTTTCATCATTCCTTGGTATATCCAATTCGCTTCGTTTCTTAACGTGAGCATGACCAGCAGAGCCATGACCAACATAAGCGGTCCCGTTATCATTGCATCCCTGCGATATATTTTAAATGCTTTCATTTCATCGGCCTGTTTTGAGTAATCGGACAGGAGCAAAGAAGATAAAAAAAGCGTGCTCATAATGCCGAATCCCACAAATGCATACTCATTCGGACTCGTGAAAAGTTTAGATAAATTCAATTCTTCATTTCCTCTCACACCTTCGACAAACCCAAGATGAGTGATTGGCAATACGCTGATTAATAGCCCCGGTATGATCAATCCCGTCAATCCTGAGATATACGTTAACGCTTTTTCATATTTGTCAACGCTATGCGAGAAAACCAAGAAAGCACTCCTAATACATAGCAGAACCAATATCAGGCTCGCGGGAACGATCAAGGCTACCCCAATCGGGAATACCGCACCTGGGAATAAACTGTAAATCGCAATGACAAGACCAACCACAAAAGTATTCGTCACTTCCCAAGTTGGTGATAAATAGCTATTCGCTATCTTGGTAGCATTCGTCTCTTCCTTTTTAATGTAAGTCATTGCCCAGAAGCCCGCGCCAAAATCCATAGAGGCCATGATGGCATAAAGAAAAATAAAGCCCCAGACCAGTGTTATTGCAAGAAGAGCATCACTCATTCACTTTCCCCCCTTTTATGAATTCGAATCGAAAAGTCTTACACCTTTCTGTTCGGCTTTATATATATCATCCATTACGGAATGACGTTTGAAATAATACAAAAGTGTAAACACGACAGAAACGCATAAAATGATATATACAATAATGAACATCGTGAATAAGAATCCAAGGTTTTCGTACGAAGTGACTGAATCCTCCGTTGTCAGCATCCTGTATATCGTCCAAGGCTGTCTGCCGGTACAGGCAAAAATCCAACCGCATTCTATCGAAATCACCGAAAGCGGCCCTGATGCAACAAACAGCCAAAGAATCCATTTCGGATATGTCTCCTTTTTCAGCCATTTATTCCATACCAATGCAAACAGTGCCAACGCGATTAAGCCTGAACCAATCATGACCATGGCATTGAATAAGATATGGACATAAAGCGGCGGCCAATACTCTTCCGGAAAATCATTCAAACCGGTCACAACCGTATCAAAGCTATTACCAGATAGAAAACTTAATAACCATGGAAATTCAATCCCATACTTCACTTCCTGAGCTTCCCTATCGGTATAACCGAACAAGGTAAGTCCGGCATGGTCCTGTGTTTCAAACAACCCTTCTGCCGCTGCCAGTTTTTCCGGCTGTTCCCTATATAAATGCTGCGTAGTCGCATGACCGTTCAATGCCGTCAAAAACGAAAAAACCAAGCCCAAGACAATACTGAGCCTCAGTGCTTTTTGGTGAAAATTAAATTCAGCAGTGCCATATTTATTTTTCAGCATCTTATAGGCTGCGACGGACGCCACGACAAAAGCGCCTGTAGTATAAGCAGTCAGGGCCGTATGACCTGCCGTCACCAAGAAACTTGGGTTAAAAAATGCCGCCCAAGGATCGACATCGACGATTTCCCCATTTTCAAACCGGAACCCAGCAGGTGTCCCTTCAAAAGCATGGACATTCGAAATCAAAACAGCCGAAGCCAATGCTCCGAATGCAACAAAGAATAAACTCACGATTCTGGCCCATGGCTTGATTTTTTCAGCAGCATACACATAGATTGACATAAACAGCGCTTCAACCATGAATGCATAAATCTCGATTTGGAATGGAAGCGCCATGACACGTCCTATCACTTCCATGAACCCAGGCCATAATAATGACAGCTGCACACCCGCAATCGTACCAGTCGGAATCCCGACCCCAAGTAAAACCCCTAATGTTTTGGTCCAGCGTTTAGCCATGACGACATACTGTAAATCCTTTGTCCTTTGATACATCAATTCCGCTGCCAACATCATCATCGGCAACCCGACGCCAATCGTTGCAAATATGATATGTACAGCCATATTCGTCCCGAACATTGCGCGGGCCATTTGTATATGATCCATACTGTCTTCCTTTCCACCCTTTGTCTCTTGGTAGTATCTCCTCTGTAAAGGAAAATATTTAATAATATTCCACAAACTAATTTTTCATAGGTTTTGCAGAAGCTCGGTATTCACTTAATGATGTTTTTGGATGATTGTTTAGAATATATTCTATCGAGATTATTTTTGGTATATATATTACGTGGAATTCACCAATGCACTAAAAATTTGTTAATAAGCATTTAGATGACAAATTATTGAGAATCCTTCATAAATGTTGAACCCATAAGAATATGATAGCGTAAATCCCATTTAGGATAGTGTAACAAGAGAGGAGAAAAACACTTTGTCCTTTGTAAATAATCCGCTGTCACCCGATCAAATGCTGGCTGTGATCAAAAATGGCCTGGGGCCTACCCAAATCCCCAAAAAAATCATTATCATTGGTGCCGGCATGTCTGGATTGGTTGCAGCATCCCTTTTAAAACAAGCGGGGCACGATGTTACGATATTGGAAGCAACCGGGAGAGTCGGAGGGCGTGTTTTGACGATACGGGAGCCATTTTTAGAAGGTTCCTACCTTGATGCCGGTGCCATGCGCATTCCTAATTACCATTACTTAGTCGCTGAATACATCAAGAAGTATGGTCTACGAGTCAACACTTTTGTGAATGCGACTCCTAATGATCCCATTTATGCCAATGGAATCAAGACGACCGCTGCCATATATCAGCAGAACCCTGATATACTGAGGTACCCTGTAGCTCCCCATGAAAGAGGTAAAACAGCTGAAGAATTACTTAGCATGGCAATCAAGCCTGTGACTGACTTCATCATTCAAAATCCGCGTAGAAATTGGGAAATAGTCATTAAAGAGTTTGATAAATACTCCATGAGCTTCTTTTTGCAGTACAATCCAGTCGGAATCAGTCTATCAACAGGGGCGATTGAAAGCATCAAAGTCCTGATGGGTTTAGAAGGATTCCCGGAACTTTCTTTTCCGTCCATACTTCGGGAGCTTATGCCGCTCTTTAATCCAGACGTGAAATTTTTTTCAATCGAAGGAGGAAACGACCGGCTTCCTTATGCCTTTCTACCGGAATTGAAGGATAATTTAATCTTCAGATATGAAGTGACAAAGATCATCCAACATGATAATCAAGTCACCATCCATTCCAAACATACTCAAAGTCAAAACCCCTTAACGGTTACCGGTGATCTTGCCATCGTGACTATCCCTCTTCAATTGCTGCAATTTATAGATATTGAACCACGGAATTCCTTTTCCCATAATAAATGGAAGGCAATAAGGGAACTCCATTATGCTGCTTCCACAAAAATTGGACTTCAATTCACTCATAGGTTTTGGGAAAAGGAAGGAATCTTCGGCGGTAAATTGACGACAGATTTACCTATTAGATTTTCTTATTACCCCAGCCAAACGAGCAACCAGAGTGAATCCGGTCTCATCTTAGCAAGTTATACATGGGAAGATGACGCCACTTTATGGGATATCCTACCGGAAAAAGATCGCATACAACACGCATTGAAAAATTTGGCAGTGATCCATGGACAACAAGTATATGATCATTTTTTATCAGGAGCTTCTTATAGCTGGACACTGAATCAGTATTCCTACGGCGCTTTTTCCATGTTTAAACCTGGTCAGGAAACCGACTTGTTTCCATACATCCCAACTCCTGAAGGAAGGGTCCACTTCGCTGGGGAGCATACATCAACCGTACCTGCCTGGATTGAAGGAGCCATTCAATCCGGAATCAGGGTTGCACATGAAGTGACGAATCTGCCTAGAACGTTCAGTGGGCCTTGAATGGACCTTTTCTTTGGCTATATACTTATTAACAGCATTAACAAAAAACCTTCCATTTGGAAGGTTTTCATTCTTATGCCCATTCACTTTATCCCCCCTTTTGAACCAAAGTCTACGATCCTTATGTCCACTTCATAATTTATATCAGCTTTACTGAAAACTTCGTCCCATTTCCGCTTATTTTTCTCCCAAAACTTCGGATGCTGATTTTCCACATAACGATACAATCCCGCTACCCCTGTTTTATAATCATGCTGTAATTTGTATACGATTTTCTTGACATCCTTTTTCACTTCATCCTCGGCAACACGCTCAACATCTTTTAAATAGCCTTCCTTAAATGAGTTTTCCTTACCATACCAATCTTCCGAAAGTCTTGCTGTGTACCCGACCTTTATATTGATCGTCAAATGATCACCGTTCAATTCCGTGGTGATTTTCCTCCTTTTCCTATTGATCACTTCGACACTTAAAGGCTTACCGTGTTGGACCGCTTCAATTATTCCGCCCTTTACTTCTCCGTTCAACCAATTTAATGCAGCAATATCTTCATCATTCATGACCCCGACCAACTTTGAATTGTTGATCACCCCTGCACCCTCCAAAATTAATTTCCCACCCCTAATATCAACGGCCTGAATGGCAAAGCTTCCATCTGACTGCAAATTTGAGGATGCTTTGCCCAGTGTTAAAGGCGGAAGTATTTTATTCGTTCTGTGCTCATTATCTTTCAATTCATAGATTACATTAGAAGGGATATCCCCTTCTTCGGATCGTCCCAAAATTTCCTTCGTCGGTCTCTTCGTTAAATAAACATGACAGCTTCTCCTTGTATTGTTATCGCGTATCGACTGATTAATGATCGCTTCCATCGGGAATTTCCTTAATACATCTTCATTAATGAGGATGACACGCTGGTGATTGGTTAATACCGTATTGGTTATGAGTAAAGAATCCCTTATTGCTTCATGCAGCGTTTTGGCACTGACCGTAACATTCTTATATTTTAGTTGGGCCTGATTTTCCTGAACACTATTTCCTGGAGGAACCAGAATTTGCTGAGTTAACATGATTTCGTCTTTCTTTTTGCTTTTATCGATTCCCACCCCCACCACAAGGGATAATTTTTCAATATTTTGACTGTCCCAACAGCCAGCAAGTAAAGGAATAAGCAAGAACAACCATAATCTTTTCATACGCTTCTTCTACTCCTTTTCACTTGAACGATTGCGTATGTAATAATGGGCAATCCAAATAATACAAAGGGAAATATATATCCCAGCAAATCGCTCATTTTAAACAAGTCGATTGTATTTTTAGGAATTTTGGCCAGAAAAAAAACGACAGGAACCAAAACAATGAGGTTCGTTGTATATGAATTGTTAAAAATTTTCGTCAGTCCTTCTGCTGCGAAGTAATAGTAAATCGCATGTGTTAAAAAAAACTGAAGAATCCAGGTGATTAAGAGAAATAGCTCCATACGCTCTAAAAATATCCCTGTTACTTCATAGGACTGAATAAAAGAAATGGTTGGCCAAGTAACTGCTTTGACTTCCGGGACAGTCAGTGTAGCCACTACCAATACATATGTAATCACATATAAAATCAGCGGTATGAAAAAACCGATTAAAACGCCACTTTTTACCTTGTTTTGATTTTTAACGACACCAAACAAAAAGATGAAAAGTTCAATTCCAAAAAAAGACAAAGTTCCGGAGCCCATCCCTTTCATGACGGGGAGAAATCCTTTCGCAAGAACAGGCTGCAGGTTTTTTATCTCGACTACCCTGAGACTGAACAAATAAATGAGCAAGACGATGACGATTGTCAAAGGAAGAAAGAAGACACAAGCCTTTGCTATGGCTTTTATTTTGCCTGTCAAAAGATGCACACTCGCTAAAATCATGGTAAGTATCACAATCTCAACCGGGGTTTCCTCCAACAAATAAAAACAGACCATTTCACTCATCGCAAGAACTTCAAAGCTGGCCACGCCTATAAAGTATACCACCACGACCAACCCGATAAGTTTGGAGAGCCACTTTCCATAGGCCTCCTCCATGTATGTGTAATAGTCAGCGACCTTATGTTTTTTTAACAGAACAACCAATAAACATATCAAAAGGGCAATAGCGATCCCATTAAAAATCAAGACGATCCATCCATCGGTCGAATTGATTTTTTCCGTTAACGTTCTTGGAAGGGTCAGCATTCCAATTCCTAACATGCTGCAGGAAATGATTGCAGCCAATTCGCCACTAAGAATTTTGCCGTCGGACTGGCTCAAAAGAATCCCCCCCTTTTTTCCGCTTCGGTAACCGCAGGAACGCATCCTTCCAGGTCTTTTTACCGATAAAGTCCATTGGTTGAAAATAAGGTTCTTGGAAGCTCGTCAATTTTGACAAATGGCTGATAACGATAATAAAGAATAATGTGGTTCCGTATAAACCTAAAACGGCGGCAAAAATCATCGCCCCGAACCTTAATGCCCTGAACGCCAGTCCAAAGCTATATTGCGGGACCGTAAAAGAGGTAATCGTCGTGATCGAAACGATAATGACCATCAGGGAACTTACAAGATTGGCTTGAACTGCTGCTTGGCCAATAATGACCCCGCCAACCAATCCAACCGTTTGACCAATGGGCGATGGGAGCCGAATCCCTGCTTCGCGAAGCAGTTCAATCGTTACTTCCATGATGATGGCTTCAACAAACGGCGGAAATGGCACGTTCTCCCTTGTACCCGCGATCGTCATCGCCAGTTCTGACGGGAGCAATCCAGGGTTGAACGAAACCAAGGAGATATAAATCCCTGAAAGAAATACGGTAACAAATAAAGATAAATAGCGAAGTACACGTAGAAAAGAACCCGCTACCCACCTTTCATAATAATCATCCGGTGACTGCAGCAACATCGTGATCGTCGTTGGTGCCATCAAAGCAAATGGCGATCCGTCAACCATGATGACCACCCTTCCCTCCTGCAATGCAGCCAATACTTTATCTGGACGCTCCGTATTTTGGATCTGTGGGAAAGGGGTTAGTGCTGTATCTTCAATTAATTCCTCGAGCATCCCTGAGTCTTGGAGATCAGTAGCTTTCACTTCATTTATCCGTTTATTCACTTCATTCAGCAGTGAATCGCTCGCTTTTCCTTCATAATAAATCAAAGCAACTTCCCGCTTTTCCATCGTCCCGAACTTCTGTTGTTGGACGATAAGGCTGGGATGGTTTGAATATTGCCTTATCAAGCCGATATTTTCCTGAAGACTTTCGATAAAACCAAGCTTCGGCCCCCGGACAACCCTCTCTGTCGAAGGTTCACCCAGTGTACGTTTTTTTTCCTTTTCCAGATTCAAGACATAACCATTTACTATGCCATCTATAAATAAAAGCGTTTTTCCGTCAAAAATATGCTCTTTGGCTGTTTCATATGTTTCAACATCATCCTGTTCCCTGACTGAACAGATTTTGGAAATGACCAGCTGTTCGATAGAAACCGGATGCCTGGTTTCTACCTGGGCAGCCGATAGATCCAAGACTATCTCATTGAATGCAGGATAATCCATCGTTCCATTGACAAATACGAATAATCCCGAAACTTCATAACCGGGAATGAATATCTGTTTAAATACTACATCATCCTGCATATCCAATTCAGATTTCAATTCTTCCTGCTTTTGATCCAATTTAATATGCAAGGGTTTACTTTTCATGGTGAACTCCTTTGGTTAAATAGGTTTTTATTTTTTCAGTTTCCTCCATTTACATTTTTTTTATGCGAACAGGATATGAAGGCAGATTTTACACCAATTTATTTAATGAATTTCCTTTCTGAAGCGAGCGACATTAGCATCCAAAATGGTTAATTTGTAATTAAATTGCAAATGCTAGGATTATAAGCTTTAATGCAGAGGTGACAACATTGTTTAACCGCAGAACGTTCAAAAAAAAGCCAAATCAACCAAACGAAAAAAATGAAGAATTAAATAACGTTTCGGAAGTAAGGGACCTATTCAATACCCTATCTTCATCCAATGATTTCATTAACCATCAAGGAACATATAATGGCATAGGCTATTGGGTCTCTTTTTATCGCTCGTTGATCGATGCACAGGTACTTCATGAAAGTGTTCTTTCTGTCATACCGACTCTGGAAACGATAAATTTGGAGCAAATAAAAGAAAACGTTCCTATTGAGAATACACTTATCACCAGTACCAAGGTTGTAATTGAAGACAGGATCATGAGAGGCGAAATTGCACTTCGTTTAGATGGAAATCTTGATGAATGCCTATTAATCAATGTTGCGGCCCAACGGGGGAGACAAGTTGAGAAACCTGAACTTGAATTTGGCATCATAAGTGCTCAAGAAGCATTTGTCGAGGATCTTGATATCAATCTGAATTTAGTCAGAAAAAGGCTTCCTGTCCCTGGATTGCAAGTAAGTGAAATGACTGTGGGATCATTGTCTAAAACGAAAGTGGCCGTTTTATCGATAGAAGGGATCGTTGATCAGGAAAATGTTGATAATGTTATACAAAGGATCGATGACGTAGAGTTTGATGAAATATTGGACGGGTCCTATCTCGCGCAAATGCTATATGATAATTCAAATACCTTGTTTCCCCTTTTTCTAAATACGGAAAGGCCTGATCGCATCGCAAGTGCATTGGCTGAAGGCAAGGTAGCCTTGTTAATCGATAGGTCGTCCTCTGCACTTATTACTCCAACCATTTTTTTGGAATACTTCATCACCATGGAAGATTATAATATGCCTTGGGTTCCGGCTTCTGCTTTCCGTTTATTAAGGATATTTGCGGTCGCTTTTTCGATATTTGCCACTCCCATTTATGTAGCCGTGCTGACCTATCATTATGAGCTGATTCCTAAAGATCTTTTGGAAACAATTGTTACCTCAAGGAACTTAATACCTTTTCAGCCTTTGATTGAAGCATTATTCTTGGAGATCTCCATAGAGTTATTACGGGAAGCGGCTGCCAGGCTGCCAACAAAGGTAGGCCAGACATTAGGTATCGTCGGCGGTATCGTTATCGGTCAAGCAGCCGTTGTTGCTGGTTTGACCAGTAATATCTTATTGATCATCGTTGCCCTCTCGGCATTGGCATCATTTGTTACTCCCATTTATAAAATGGGTAATGCCATACGGCTGCTGCGGTTCCCCTTCTTAATCGGGGCCCAAATTTGGGGGCTGCTGGGCATTACCATAGCAGCCGTGTTTTTGATGACCCACCTTATCAAATTAACTTCTATGGGACACCCGTACCTCGAACCGATATACCCATTTCGCATGCAAGATTGGAAAGACAGCTTTGTTCGGCTTCCTTTCAATCTTTTCAAATCGCGGCCTGTAAATTTACGTCCAGATGATATAGCCCGACAGCCACAGCCCAAAAAAGCAAGAATCAAAAAAAATGATTTTAATGAATGATCTAAATGAGGGTCCCATATGAACCAAGCTGGAGTTAATGATAAGTATAAAGTATCACCGTTCTATGTGTTTTTTTTAGTGCATTCCATGCAAACAGGAGTAGGCGTTTTGAGTTTTCAAAGAGTTTTAGCGAAGTCAACGGGAACGGATGGCTGGATTTCAATACTCCTAGCGGGCCTGATCGTCCATATATTTATTTGGATCATATATAAAATCTTCAGTATCGTTCCTGGTGATATCATTTCTGTAAATAATCAAGCATTCGGGAAATGGATAGGGAATTTCTTCAGCCTATTATTCATTCTTTACTTTTTTTTCCTTGGTATGACAGTCATGATTAGCTATATAAATGTCATACATGTATGGATGTTTGAAGAGGTACCATCTTGGGCTTTTTCAGTGGTCTTCATGGTTTTGATTTATTATATTCATACGGGAGGATTTCGAACAATTACGGGTATTGCCTTTTTAAGCGTCCTTTTGACTTTCTGGCTTTTATTTGTCCTAATCTATGCCATGGAATACTCTGAATTCACCAATTTGCTTCCTGCTTTCCATCACACTCTATTGGACATATTGAAAGGAACCAGAAGTACTTCATTGACGCTGCTTGGTTTTGAAATGATCGTGATATATTTTCCGTTCATCAAAAATGCCAAATCTTCACAAAAATATGCCCATTGGGGGGCCTTAACGACAACTTTAATAACTGTATTCGTTTATTTGGTTTCACTTGTTTTTTATTCACAAAAACAGTTGGAACTGACTATATGGCCAACATTGTCAATGACCAGCATTATCGAATTGCCCTTTATCCAGCGATTTGAATATATAAATGTTTCTTGGTGGGCCATCATTATTATCTCTAACATGGCCATCGCCTTGTGGTCAGCAAGCCGAGGTTTCAAGCGCTTGTTCAATGTTCAGCAAAAGTATCCATTATGGGGGATGTCGATTATTATCCTGCTTACCAATATATTTGTTTTTGATATCGATTCCCTCTATATATTGAATAAAATAATCGATCCATACGGCGTACTATTTATTGCTTTATACTTGCCTCTTCTTTTGGTCATCATCTATATAAAGAAAATGAGGAAACGTATATGAGAAAATTATTTCTTGTTATCTTGGCTTTGCCCCTCCTTTGCAGCTGTGCCCAGCCAAGAGTGGTGGATGAAGTCAATATGTCTCAGGCCATTGGCTACGATATACTGAAGAATGATATTGTCGAAGGAATGTTCATTATCCCTATCTTCCAGCAGGACATGATGGGTGAATATCAAATATTAAGCGGAACATCAACGACAACAAGTGATGTCCAGGCTGTCGTTTCCAAAAAAGCGGATAAGCCGGTATTTCTTGGACAGACACGCATCATTTTATTCAGTGAAAAAATGGTTCGGGAAATCGGAATGACAGAACTGACCGATTATCTCTACCGTGAGCCTCAACTTGGAAACAGGGTCATTTTGGCCGTCGTTGAAGGAAAGGTCAAGAATGTCATAAATTCGAAACCACCAAATAAAAATGTGAATATTGGAATTTTTTTATCAGGTTTGATCAATCAACAAATTAAAACAGGTAATGGACCGGATACTAACCTCCATCTTTTTTTAAGAAACTCTCTAGAAGATGGCGGCGATTCGTATCTTCCTTTATTTAAATTAATCAATAATGAGGTTACGGTTTCTGGAGCCGCCCTATTTCATGAAAATAAGATGGTCACGAAAGTCCCCACGGATGATATGTTCATTTTCAAGACATTAGTTCAACATCATAGGAAGGGAATATACAAGTTCAAATTAAAAGACAAGCAAGAAAGCGAAATCGTGGTGGAAAGTATCCGAAGCGGTTCAAGTTATGAGGTATCCAGCACAGAGAGAAATCCCTCGATCACGATCAAGATCAAAATTAAAGGGCAAATCAAGGAATCCATGCGAAGTGAAAACCTAACCAATAGAAAGATGATAAAAAAAATTGAAAAGGAAATGGAAGCAGATTTAACGAAGCAAGCAAACCGTCTTATGAAAGGTTTCCAGAAAAAATCCCTTGATCCGATTGGCCTTAAGGAAAAATATCATGCCAAAAATAAAAAATTGACCTATGAACATTGGAAAAAGATTTATCCGACAATGGACATTAATATAGAAACCAAAGTTAACATCATCCAAACCGGAGTCTCAGAATGATGAATTGTCGATATGCCATTTAGAAATCTTCATCAGATCGGAAAAACTACATTCATATTAAATTGCTGGTGAACAGCTCAATTATTTAACTGTATGGCTGGCAGATGCTTTTGAAACAGCAAAAATTGTGGTTAGCCGGATAAATGAATCTGATTATCTACCTATCGTCGTTACATTAATAACAGGAGCTGACTATATGAATACACCTATGAAATCGATCACCGCTGCCTCAGTATTAAGTATATGTTTAATCACAGGATACTCGTTTGCTTCCGCAGGTAACGAACAAGATGAATTGAAATCGGATAAAGTGACCTTCTTTGGGTCCCCAACTTCTGCGATTTCCAGTTCAGTTGCTGTGCCTCAAAGTTATAACCGGTTATTGTTTAGCGGAACAGTTGCACCTCTTTTAAACAAGGATGGAAAAACCACTTATGAGAGATATGGCAATACAGAAAAGCAGGCAATCGGAATCTTAGAGAAATTAAAAGCAGATTTGAAAACAAAAGGACTTTCCCTCACTGATGTAACCTATCTGCGTGTGTATGTCGCGCCAGATCCAAACAAGGGAAATACACCAGACTATCAAGGTTGGTTCGATGCTTACGCTCTTTTCTTTAATACAAAGGAAAATCCAGTGAAAACAGCCCGTTCCACTGTAGGGGTGCAAAGTCTGGTTTCGCCGGATTATCTCATTGAGATTGAAGCAGAAGTAGCCTATAAAAATAACAGCATGGCAAATAAATAGACGATAGATGAGTATGGTAATGATTCAACATATCGATGTTCCAGCCACTCTGGAAAGCCTTTGAATACCAAAAGAGACAGGAAATTATTCCTGTCTCACAGACTGTACAATTCGAACGTTGATTGGAACGTAGGGCACTCGCTTTTCCCGCAAGAGTCTCGTACCTTCCGTTCCATCAACTTTGTTTTAAAATACAGATAGAACCCCTTTTGTCTGCAAAAAGAGACAGGAAGTCATTCCTGTCTCTCATTTGTTTTAATCAATCATGAAAATTCGTTCCATCCGTCACTTCTTTAACAATCCCTGCATTGATGACGAAGTCGCCGAAATGCTCTCCTTGCTGACGTTCTTTTGCATAACGGGAAAGAAGTACACGCAACTCTCTTAATATTTCTTCTTCACCGATGTTTTCACGGTACATTTTACTTAATCGGCTTCCGTCGAATGCAGCACCGAGATACATATTATATTTTCCAGGTGCCTTACCGATAAAACCAATTTCACCGAGTGCATGCCGGGCACAGCCGTTCGGACAACCAGTCATGCGTATCGTGATTTCTTCATTCCTCAGGCCGTTTTCATCAACGATGGCCTCGATTTTATCAATCAGAACCGGCAAATAACGCTCCGCTTCGGCCATTGCCAACCCGCATGTCGGAAGCGCCACGCATGCAATCGAGCTGCGCCTGAGCGCCGAATGATGTGCACCATCCGTCAAACCGTATGTTTCAAGCAATTCTATGATTTTTTTCTTTTCCTGGCTTGACACATCTGCAATGATCAGGTTTTGATTGGCAGTCAATCGGAAATCACCCGTATGGACCTTTGCGATTTCGCGCAATCCGGTCATCAGCTTGTAATCATTGATATCGGCAATTCGGCCACCCTCGACAAATAGTGTAAAATGCCATTTACCCTGCATGCCTTTTACCCATCCATAGCGGTCGCCATTATTATCAAAATGGTAAGTTCTCGCTTCCTCTAGCTTCCATCCTAGACGATTTTCCAGTTCAGCTTTTACCGGTTCGAGCCCAAGCCTGTCAACCGTATACTTGAACCGGGCATTTTTCCGTACGGATCGGTTTCCGTAATCACGCTGAATCGTAATGATTTTTTCAGCCACATCCAGTATTTTGTCTGGCTGGCAAAAGCCGATTACCTTGGCTAGTTGAGGATATGTCGCCTTGTCACCGTGGGTCATACCCATACCGCCGCCGATCGCCACATTAAAACCAACAAGTTTTCCATTTTCAACAATTGCTATGAAGCCAAGATCTTGGGAGTAGACATCAATGTCATTGGATGGCGGTACGGCAATGCCTATTTTAAACTTCCTTGGCAAATAAAGCTTTCCGTACATTGGTTCGACTTCCTCCAATTCCGGAGTAGCGACAACTTTTTCTTCATCCAGCCAGATTTCATGGTACGCCCTTGTACGCGGCAATAGATAATCACTCAATTTTTTCGACCATTCATATACTTCGGAATGGATTTCGGATTGAAATGGAATCGAATTGCACATTACGTTTCGGTTTACATCTCCGCATGCAGCGATTGTATCCAACATGGAAGCATGGATTTCCTGAATGGTTTTTTTCATATTCCATTTTAAAATACCATGCATTTGAAACGTCTGCCTTGTTGTCAATTTCAAGGTTCCGTTACCGTATTTCTGGGCAAGGTCATCCATAACAAGCCATTGAGAAGGCTGTGCAACCCCGCCGGCCATGCGAACACGCAACATAAATTGATAGGCAGGCTCCAGTTTTTGTTTTTGACGCTCATTACGCAGATCCCGATCGTCCTGCAAATAGCTGCCGTGATGTTTCATCAGTCGATTGTCATCATCCGGAATACCGGCGCTAATCCGATCCTGCATCACTTTTCCAAGTGTACCTCGCAAATAATCGCTTCTTTCTTTAATTTGCTCAACATCACTTGGCGGGCCTGCTGGTGCTTTCAATAGTGGGTTCACCATGTTGTAATCTCCTTTTCTTCTAAATTTCAATACACATCACGTTGATAGCGTTTATTCTGTTGCATATCTTCTAGATAAGCTTGCGCATCAGCATGGCTCATATTGCCTTCTTTTTCAATGATCTCAATAAGCGTATTATGGACATCATGTGCCATGTTTTTTTCGTCACCGCAAATGTATACAGTTGCTCCTTTTTGAAGCCATTCGTATAATTCCCCGCTTTGCTCGCGCATCCGGTCTTGAACATACACTTTTTCATCCGTATCGCGGGAAAAGGCCACATCCATTTTCGTAAGTACACCTGTTTTCAACCACTTTTGCCATTCAGTTTGATAAAGGAAATCCGTCACGAAATGCTGATCTCCGAAAAAGAGCCACGTTTTCCCTTTCGCTTCCGATTCTTCGCGATCCTGGATAAAGGATCTAAACGGGGCAATGCCCGTTCCCGGTCCAACCATGATAATTGGCGTATCTGGGTTCTTTGGCTGCTTAAAGTTCTGGTTATGCTGAATGTAAATGGGCAGCAAGTCCCCTGGCTGTAATCTGTCCGCACATAAAATCGAGCAGACCCCTTTTCTTTCCCGACCATGACTTTCATACCTGACAGCTCCGATTGTCAAATGCACTTCATCCTGATAGGCGGACAAACTACTCGCAATCGAATACAGACGGGCTGGCATTTTCCGAAGTATCGATACAAACTCTTGCGCCGAATCACCCCATGAACCAAAATCACGGACAAAATCAAGCAAATCACGGCCTTCTCGATATTCTTTTAACCTTTCTTCATTACCAGGCTTTAAAAGCTCCTTTAAATCCTCATTACCAGAAAGCTGTGCCGCTTGTTCAATGAGCGATTTGGTCAATACCGTTATTTCAAAGTCGGAGATGAGCGATTCCCTAAGCTGACGAAGTTCCCCCTGCTTATTGACCTTCACGGTTTCTTCAGGATCCCAATCCAGTTCCATAATAAGCATATCCACTAAATCCGAATCGTTTTTCGGATAAATGCCAAGGCTGTCACCAGGCTCGAATGTAAGGCCTGAGCCCTCAAGAGATAACTCAAGGTGATGAGTTTCTTTATTGGAGCCACGTCCGTTCAAATTTATGTTTTCCAACACTTCCGCTTTAAACGGATTTGTTCTCGAATAAGAATTTTGTTCATCTACAGAAGCTTTTGCTTCGGGAACTGCAGCAGCAGAACTGACTTGCCCTTCACTTAAACTGGAAATGACTCCTTCCAGCCATTCCGAAGCAGGCTCATCATAATCAAGGTCACAGTCCACTCGCGGAAATAACCGTGTCCCCCCAAGTTCCTCCAAGCGTTTATCGAATTGTTTTCCCGTTTCACAGAAAAACTCATATGAGCTGTCCCCAAGCGCCAATACCGAATAGCGGAGACCCTCAAGGCTTGGTGCCCTCCTGCCATGAAGATACTCATGGAAAGACAATGTATTATCCGGAGGATCACCTTCTCCATGCGTGCTAACGGCAATCAGAAGATTTTCGATTTTTTTCAAATTGTTGACTTTAAAGTCACTCATGGATGAAATGGTAACCTGAAAGCCATTACCCTCAAGCTTACTCGCCGCATTTTCTGCCAGCCCTTGAGCATTGCCCGTCTGTGAACCATACAGGATGGTCACTTCTTTTGATATTGTCTTCCCGCCGCTTTGAGCTTCCAATACCGGGGCGTCGGCTGAACTTGTGTTCGAAACTGACAAAGATGCAGTCAGATAACCGCTCAACCAAATTTTTTGTGTTTCGGTCAAGCTTGGCAGCAGGCTGTTAAGAAGCTCTGCTTGCTCTTGATTAAAGGGACTGTTACTTACCTGAAGTTGCACGATTTCCACCTCACAAAGGGATATTAACTTATCTTAGTTGATTATTATGTATAACGAGTGGGTTTAAATATTTTATTTCGATCCATAAATTAATTAACTCGTTTACTCCTATAGACCAAGTCGGTTTTAACTGCAAAAAAAATGAAATATACAGTTATATAGGTTCATAGCACGCAACAAAGGACAATAGCTTTCCCAGCCTATACTCTTCCTAAAATAAGTTTCTCATTAAAACTTTACTGGAAGGTAGATCATTAGTAAAATATATATAATTTATTATAACTATTAAGAATATTAATAATAAGGAGAAATTTCTATGTACTATGATGCTCTAAAAACATTTGTGACCCTTGTGGAAGTCAAGAACTTTACAAAAACAGCAGAAATTCTTCTTATGTCGCAACCAAGTGTCAGTTTGCATATTAAAAAATTAGAAGAAGAGTTCCAAACCAAATTATTCCTCCGTTCTCCCAAGTTTTTGAAAGTCACCTTAACGGGAGAAATTCTTTACGACCGGGCGAAGCAAATGATCACAATCTATGAACAGACCAGACAAGACATCCAGGAACACGATAGGTCCATCAAGGGCGAATTAAAGATAGGTGCGAGTTTTACAATAGGAGAGTATATCCTTCCTTCTTTACTCATCGACCTTCAAGAGGAATATCCTGAACTTGAACTTCAAGTGATAATTGGGAACACGGAAGAAATCGTTCAAGCCGTTCGGCTATACAAAGTGGATATTGGTTTAATCGAAGGTCAAACTAATGAAAAAGAACTTTCTGTTCACCCATTCATGCAAGATGAGCTATTCATTGTGTCTTCTAACAATCATGAACTTGCTAATAAAGACGATGTGGAGATTACTGATTTACATGACCAAGCATGGGTAACGAGGGAAGTTGGATCTGGTACACGAGAATACCTTAACCATGTCATACGTTCAAATGGTTTGAAAATTAAATCGATACTCACGATAAGCAGCAATCAAGGAATTAAAGAAACACTTATAAAAAACGGCTCAGGGCTGGCCCTGCTTTCCCGAAGTGTCATCGAAAGGGATGTACAAAATAAAATCCTTTCTATCATTCAGGTAAAAGATGAATCCTTTAACAGGACACTTTCTTACGTCTATTCCCCCATTATGAAAGATAAAAAAAATGTAAAGACTTTTATAACTGAATTAAACAAAAAGTGGCCCATGAAAACAAAGCCGATAGGATGATCATTGCAAAGAAAGCTATTCCAAAGATGGAGTTACAGACACATGGTGTTTGAACTTATTTGTGATTTTTTTAAACCACATATGCCTGATGACCGGGAATATCGGCTTTTTTATCCTTAATAAACATTCTTATGCACATTAACTTACAAACAATTGGGTATAAGAATGAATAGAGGATTGTATAGATAAAAAATAATATGGGAGCGGGTTTCATGGATATTGAGATTAAAGAAGCAGCGATTGAACAACTATTAAAAATGAATTATAAAGAGAATGAAGGGGTTCGTATCGAAGCCATTTATGTTGGGAGCTGTTCAATTTATGTGGAACATGAATTGAAAATTGATAATAAGAACGAAGATGATGAGAGATTCATAATTGCTGGAGTCCCCATATTAATTTCAAGTGAGTCTAAAAAGCATCTTCCGGATAAAGTCTTCCTCAATTACAGTGACGGACTTGGATACAAATTATATTCAGACGATGAAACATTGAGGTATAATCTCCAATTGAAGAGAGTGAATTAAAAAAATGAACATAGTAAAAAGCCCATGTGTTTCAGTTGGGCTTTTTTTGGTTATACTCAGAGAATTTTTTATCGGCATGTTACCTAGAGGGATTTTATTTCCCATAGGATAGAACTGCACTAACTGCTCCATTACCAGGAAAATGCTAATTAGTACTTTTATCTAATCTATTAATTGTTTCAATGTTATTTTACAAATCAATAATGACCGAAAGTTTAAAGAATGATTGTTATTATTCTTCCACTCTCCTGGACTCGAGGTGCCGCTCCAGCTTCCTTTTTACCCGCTGAAGTGCATTATCGATCGTCTTTTTTTGAACATTCAGTTCCTTTGATATTTCTAAATAAGTTTTTCCTTCCAGGTACAAGTCCACAACACTGCTTTCCAACTCACTAAGGACTTCGGTTAAAATTAGCTCAATATCACAAATTTCTTCTGATTTTATTAAGATCGTGACTGGGTCACTTTGTCTCTGTTCAGGGATAAGATCAATTAGCCCCTGTTCCGACTCCCCTTGATGGATGGGCATATACAATGAAACATAATTATTTAAGGGAGAATGCTTTTGGCGAATCGCCGCTTTAACCGCCGATATGATTTGTCTTGTAATGCACAGTTCCGCAAATGATCTGAAAGACGCCTTTTTGCAATTTTTGTAGTCTCGAATGGCCTTATATAGCCCAATCATCCCTTCCTGAAAGACGTCTTCCTTATCTCCACCCGTTAAAAAATACTTCAATGCATTGGATTGAACGACACATCTGTATTTATTAATTAAAAAGTCCAGTGCATCCTCATCACCATTATGGATTTTCCCTACCAACATTACATCTTCCATATGAGTATAGTTTTCCATTTGTTTTTTCTCGATGATTACACTCATTTTTTTCCTCCACTCACTTAATTGAGCCCCGATATAAAGAATGCATTATTACTTCAATGTATTAAAGTACATTCATTATTATAATATCTCAGAAATGACGATAATGATATTCGCAAATTACGACATTTTTCAACAAAATCCAGATATTTATTACTAGAAACTTTCAGTCAGCTTTAATTGATTTGGTAAAGATTTTTTCATTATAGTCGTTTTGTTTAACTCCTGATCATTGACGGATATAGTTGTACCGGTGGTTGTGGTAATTATGGCGGGGGTTCAGCATATGGCGGCTTACAAATAGCATGATTATAAATAATAATCTTAAAGAACTATTCTGCACTAATGATTTAATAGAGCCTAACCAAAAGGAGAAGAACGAATCTATCCTACCTTCATTAGCTTTAGATGGAAAAATAAAGGTTTCCTTTAAAACATCGTCTCTAATAAATTTGCTGATTTCATTTAAACCCTTCTTTCGCAAAATAAAAAAGCACCCCTCAAAGGATGCTAAAACATATTATTAACTCAGTCATAAAATGGAGTACTGGATTTAATTATTCGCCAATGTCCCGGTATGTAGAAGATCCTAACTGAAGCATACATCAGTCCTTAAAGCGGAGGATTTTCCACACCCAAATGAATCCAATCTTCTTTTGGAGGTCCATAAACCCCAAAAGGTTTAATTCCTGCTTGACGCATCAGAACCGTAACTTGTCCGCGATGATGAACAATATGCTTGATTAGCCCCATAAGGATGGAAGCATTTGTTTCCTGTCTTCCGAACGCTTCTTGTATTTGTCCCAGGGATTCGTCTGTCCATTGTTGTTCAATAATTTTGGCTGCATGAGAACTTGCATTTTTAAAAGTGATGGCAATTTCCCTGGCTGAAGATGGAACGTTTTCCGAACTTTCTATCCGGTCTATCTTTAACCCGAAATGAGCTAGATAATCTGGAATATTCGTGGTGAAATGCCACACAATCCTTCCTAAAGTGCGACCTTCAGGATAAACTTGTTGTTCTAAGGATTCATCAGTCAAACTATCCAAGACATTTTGAGTGAGTATGGCTTCTTTATTCCATTCTTTAATAAAATCTGAAATTGAAATATACATATAATACCTCCCCTATTTCGATGGATAATTACTTAAAATACATTATAAAACATATGTTCCCTCATTACAAATTCCTCATTAAACATCCAGTAAATAATATCCTTTCTAATTGGGAAAACCATTGCTTTTGCTTTGTACTTTCCGCTTGGAAGTTTTGGTTACAAGTTTTCAAGAAAAACTGTTGAACTGTACTACCTCTTCTGCATTTTAATCCTTTAAGTCCAAAAAAGTATACCCACTTCAAGAGCTGAAATGGTTAACCCTGATTAAATCGAATACTGGACGTGTGACTGCAATTTTATGAATGCGGTGCTCTACAAATATTCGTGCCACTAGCTATACACAACAGGAATCACTACTTTATAATAGGGAGAAATCATGTTATTAATATATATAAATTCAGTGTTGGTTAGGAGAAAAGCCATGCAAAACAAGCTTAGTATAGGAGAAATGGCGAAGTTGCGAGGTGTAACCGTAGATACATTGCGTCATTACGATAAAATTGGATTGCTAAAGCCTTTTCATATTGACCCCGAAACTGGCTATCGTTATTACTCCATTTCCCAGTATGAGGTTCTCGGAACGATCAAAGAGTTAAGGAGCATCGGGTTTTCCTTAGAAGAAATCAAGCAGTTTCTTACGGATCGCAATGTCAAAAAGTCGGTTCAATCACTTCAAAAATCAATGGCTAATATACAGGAAGAAATTAAGAAATTGCAAGGTATCCATAATATTTTGATGACACGATTATACAATATTGAACATTTCACAAACAGTTACAGCAATTCGGATATCGTGATAAAACAATTTGAAGAACGGGAATACATCCAGCTAGCCAGATCGGTAAGTTGGACGGATACAGAAAATCTTTATTTTGGATATTTGGAGCTCGAAAACAAGATTGGTGGAATCATTCCTGCTTTGGCCAGCAATAAATTTGGAGATTTCATCAAGAAAGAGTATCTTGATGAAATTCGTCAATCATCTGACTTTTCCGCTAACCTAAGTGACTATCAATCTCAATCATTCATTCTTGTTCAGGGTGAGGAGTCAGAACAACCAACCAAAAAAATTGAAAAAGGGCTATTTTTATGTTCCTATTATGGAGGACTTACAAGGGAGAAAATGCTAACCCAGCTCAAAAAGCTACTCCATTATTGCGATACTCATGACTTTATTATTACCGGTGACGCCTTTCGAATTATGCAGGTTGACGTTTCTCTGACCGATCAATATGATGAAGCTTATTATGAAATACAAATTCCGATTCACGAAAAAGTAACAAGTGAACAGCCTTCGAAATGAAAGCATTATCATTTCGAAGGCTGTTTTTTTGTATCGCAACTGTTTACTCTCGTGTTAGACGAGACTTTATAATGGATTTATACATTATAATGGATTTATACATAATGAATGGAGTGATGCATTCCTAAATGAAAACAGCAAACCATTATTTTGAAAAATCATTTTGTTCTAAGGAGTGATACCTTTTATTAAAAAGTGTGACATCAAAAAGACAAGGCCATGTTGTTCCTTGCATTATGCTACTCTTCTTTACCAACTCCTCTGTGCGGCCGATTGGAGGACAGGCAATTATAAAAAATGGTTAAAAGCATTCAGTCAGAGCTCAAGTTGTATCCGTTCACAAGTAGTTACTATTTATATTGGTTATCCTTAAATAAATCCAGACAAATAACCTTTCAATTGACTGAATTTACGGAATTTTAAATTAAATAATCCGCTTATTCACTATGTGCACATTAATGAATTGTACGATCGTTAGTAAAAAAATTCACAAGGAGGATTGATTAATGGAAAATACGAATTCACCAACTCTTCAACGTACTCTTACTTTGAAGTATGTCGTCTTTTTCGGATTGGCTTTCATGGCTCCAAAAACGTTTTTCTCAACTTATGGGGTTGCTGTAGACAGCACCAGCGGGATGATGCCAACGGCTTATGCCATTGCTTTAGTTGTCATGTTATTTACAGCTTATAGCTATGCCCAATTAGTGAAAGCGTTCCCAAAAGTAGGAGCCGCATATACGTTTACGCAAAAATCTATAAGTCCACATATAGGGTTTATCGTTGGTTGGACAATCATCATTGATTATATATTTAGCCCGATGATCAGCGCCCTAATCGTCGGAATTTCATTGAAAGCTTATTTTCCATCCATTCCGATGTTTGTTTGGATCATTTTATTTATTGTGATTATTACTGCTGTCAACATCCTTGGCATTAAATTAGCAGCGAAACTTAATACGTATATGCTTTTCTTGCAATTTTTATTGTTTGCACTATTTTTTATTTTGTCCATTAAAGGTCTTCTTGAAGGAAAAGGAACAGGGACATTATTTTCCACCGTTCCCTTTTATGATCCTGAAATTAGCTCACCGGCTCTACTATCTGTTATCCCAATTCTTTGTTTTAGCTTTTTAGGATTTGATGCAGTAACTACTCTGTCAGAGGAGACGAAGGATCCTACGAGAACGTTGCCAAAAGCGATCTATTTCATAACGATGATTGGCGGATTTTTATTTATCACAAGTTCTTATTTTGCACAACTAATTTTTCCGGAGTTCCATTCTTTCACTAGCCCTGAATCCGCCTATTTAGAGATCGCGATGTATATCGGCGGAAACATTTTTGTGAGCTTCTTTGTGGCAGTGGGGCTAACTTCCACCACAGCTTCAGCCGTGGCATCAGGAACGAGCGCCTCTCGTATTTTGTATGCGATGGGAAGGGAAAATGTATTACCGAAAAAAATCTTCGGCTATCTATCACCGAAATACCGGACACCTATGTTCAATATTTTACTCATTGGCGGGATTGCATTAAGCGCTCTTTTCTTAAATCTAACAACAGCTGTATCACTTATTAGTTTTGGTGCGTTATTTGCCTTTTTCTTTGTGAATCTTTCAGTTGTTTCTTACTATTTTTTTCAAAAGAAACAGAGATCTTTTAAAGGAACGATTCAATATTTGATTATCCCGCTTACTGGTGCAGCACTAATTGGATTGTTTTTCATAAATCTAGATAAACATTCACTAATACTAGGTGGAACTTGGCTTCTTATCGGATTTATTTATCTATTAAACTTAACGAAAATGTTTAGGCAGCCGCCTCCTGAGCTTGCCTTTGAGGAAGCTTAATAATAAAGCTAAAAAAGAAGGGAATGATTGATGATGAGTCAACAAGTAGCTGACGTAATTATATCAAGTAATACTGTATTTACAGGTCTTTCCGACCAACCTGAACCCGCCTCCATTGCAATTAAGGACAACAAAATTGTTGCGATTGGTACTGAGGAAGAAATTAAACACTACGCAGGTGAGCACACGAAAATCTATCAGTTTAAAGACCAATTAATTATGCCGGGATTCCATGATTTCCACCTTCATATCATGCAAGGTGCCGTTGCCCTCAATAGTGTCAATCTGTTCGCCGCTCGCTCAGAAGATGAAGCGCTGGAAATGATTGGCGAATTCGCCGAATCAAAACCGGAAAATCAATGGGTAATCGGATTTACTTGGGATGCAGGTTATTGGGATACACAACAATTACCGACTCGCCATTCATTGGATCATATTCTTCCAGACCTTCCGGCACTCATGTTTCACGCTGAAGGCCATTATGCATGGGTGAATACGAAAGCTTTGGAGATTGCTAATATTACTCGTCATTCGGAAAATCCTTTCTATGGCATTATAGGAAAAGATGAAAGTGGAGAACCCAATGGTATTTTATATGAAAAAGCAATGGATGCGGTTATCCGCCATGCATTTAATTTTTCAAATTCACAAAAAAATGAAATCTTCTCCAATTTCTTGGCACACGCAGCAAGCTTAGGGGTGACCGCTGTCAATGACTTACATGGTTTAAAGACAATCGAATCACTAGATGTTTTCAAAGAATTCGAAGACAACGGTAAATTAACAACGCGGATTCATTTATGGCCTGCATTAAATGGCGATCTTGGGCACTCCAAACAATTGCGAGAGACATATCAATCGGATAAACTCCGTGTGTCGGGACTTAAACAATTTATCGATGGTGTCATTACCGCCCGTACAGCTTATCTACTCGAGCCTTATGCGGATCAACCAGAAACACGCGGTGAGACGTCTTTCCCTCCTGAAACGATCAAAAAATGGGTCGTTGCTGCAGATAAAGAGGGCTTCAGCATTCGTTTTCATGCGATTGGAGATGGAGCAATCCGTCTTGCCTTAGATGCCTATGAGGAAGCGCAAAAGACAAATGGTAAACGAGATTCACGACATTCCGTCGAACACATTGAAGTTATTCATCCAGATGATATTCATCGTTTTAGTGAACTGGGTGTTACGGTCTCAATGCAGCCAGATCACTTAGCGATGTCTGAAAGAGGTGTTTACACCGAACAAGTTGGTGCTGAACGAGAAAAGTATGTCTTCTCGATTAATACTTTGCAAAAAACCGGTGCGAAACTGGCTTTTGGAACGGACTTCCCAATTGATATTTTGAATCCGCTCCTCCAAATTTATCGTGCGGTAACGAGAATCGACAGCAGCGGAAAAACGGTATGGCATCCACATGAGTGCATCACACTTTCCGAAGCATTGAAAGCTTATACCAGTGGCCCAGCCTACGGTACATTTAGAGAGCAGGAATTAGGGACATTGGAAGCAGGTAAACTTGCTGATATTATCGTCTTGGAACGAAATCTCTTTGAAGTGCTCGTGGAAGAAATACCAGATATAAAGGTACTGTTAACAATAGTTGACGGTCAAGTAGTTTATGATTATGCCGGCACTTTAGTAAGATAAGTAAACGATTCGGAAAAAGATGATCAAACAGCGGATGTACATCTTTGTCAACAAACGTTTTACTTTATATGGTACTTATTATTTTTGAGAAATTTAAACAAACGGATACTGACCATTCTATGGAAATAAAACCGAAGAATCAGTATGGTATTGGAATAAAGAATGACTATGATGCAGCCATTTAAATAGGGGGACTGATATATGAATAATTCAAACTCACCAACTCTTAAACGTTCACTTCCATTAAAATATGTTGTGTTTTTTGGTTTGGCCTTTATGGCCCCAACTACTTTGTTTTCAACATATGGAGTTGCTGTTCATAGCACGAACGGGATGATCACTACTGCTTATATCGTTGCCTTTATCGTTATGCTATTTACAGCCTACAGCTATGCGCAAATGGTCAAAGCCTTTCCGAATGCGGGTGCAGCCTATACGTTTACCCAAAAATCCCTAAGTCCTCACATTGGTTTTCTCGTAGGTTGGACCATCATACTGGATTATATGTTCAGCCCAATGATCAGTGCTCTATTGTTAGGCATTGCAATGAAAGCCTATTTCCCTATAATTCCTATGTACGTCTGGATTATTCTCTTTATCGTCACGGTTACGATTATAAATATTCTCGGAATTAAGGTAGCGGCTAAGCTTAATATGGGGCTTCTATTCTTGCAATTCGGAACACTTGCGTTGTTCACCATTTTTTCAATAAAGGGGCTTTTAAATGGTCAAGGTGCAGGGACGCTTTTTTCGATCCTCCCGTTTATTGATTCAAATATAAATATGCCGGGCTTCATGTCCATAATCCCTATTTTATGCTTTTCCTTTTTAGGGTTTGATGCAGTAACAACTCTTTCTGAAGAAACGAAAAACCCGCGAAAATCCATACCTAGGGCCATTTATCTTGTAACAATCATTGGTGGATTATATTATTTTATCGGTTCGTACTTTTTACAGCTTGTCTGGCCTGACTACCAATCATTTAAAGCCCCGGAAGCTGCCTATATGGAAATTGCAATGTATATCGGGGGGAACTTTTTGATAAGTTATATGCTTGCTGAAGGAATCATGTCAAGTTTTTCATCAGCCATTGCGTCAGGAACAAGTGCTTCACGTATTTTATTTGCAATGGGACGTGAACGTGTACTTCCTGCCAAAATATTTGGATATCTTTCTCCTAAATATCGTACACCTGTCTTCAACATATTAATTATAGGAGGCGTTGCTCTAAGCGCACTTTTCTTAAGCCTTACGACTGCCGTATCTCTTATAAATTTTGGTGCATTATTCGCTTTTACTTTCGTTAATCTTTCGGTTATCGCTCACTATTATTTCCGAAAAAAGCAGCGTTCTTTAATGGGGACCATTCGGTACCTTATCATTCCGTTAATTGGAGCTTCTCTTACAGGTTTCTTTTGGATAAAGTTAGACATCTATTCGTTAATACTGGGAGGAACATGGTTTGCGATCGGATTTGTGTACCTCCTTAACCTTACAAAAATGTTTAGACAGCCGCCTCCTGAGCTTGCCATTGAACAAGCTTAATAATATTAAGCTATTCTATAGAATTGAAAGGAATGATAGATAATGAATCAACAACCAGCTGATGTAATTATTTCAAGTAATGCAGTATTTACAGGACTTTCTGATCAACCGGAGCCCGCCTCAATTGCGATTAAAGACAATAAAATCATTGCGGTTGGTTCTGAAGAGGAGGTTAAACCTTATTCAGGCGCGAATACCAAAATCCATCAATTTACTGACCAATTAATTCTACCGGGTTTTCATGATTTCCATCTTCACATGATGGATGGCGCTGTTTCGATGAATAGTGCCAATTTATTCCCAGCCCGTTCAGAAGAAGAAGCGTTGGAAATGATTCGTGAATTTGCCGAATCACGCCCGCAAGATCCTTGGATAATCGGCTCTTCATGGGATGCAGGATATTGGGATACGCAGCAATTACCGAATCGGCATTCATTGGATCGCATTCTCCCCGATCGTCCGGTGCTTATGTTTCACGCCGAAGGTCATTACGCATGGGTAAATTCAAAGGCACTTGAAATCGCTAATATTACCCGTCATACGGAAAACCCTTCGTATGGAATGATTGGAAAAGACGAAAATGGAGAACCTAATGGTCTTTTATACGAAAAAGCAATGGACGCGGTTATCCTCCATGCCTATGATTTTACAAAAGAACAAAAGAGAGAACTTTTCACGAATTTCCTCACTCATGCGGCTTGTTTAGGAGTAACATCCGTCCATGACTTATTCGCAATAGAAGCATTGGAAATGCTTAATGATTATGATGTTTTCAAAGAATTTGAAGACAATGGAGATTTAACTGCCCGTATTCATTTATGGCCAGCTTTAAATGGCAATCTTGAACATGTCAAACAATTACGAGATACGTATCGATCTAATAAACTTCGTGTGTCAGGACTTAAACAATTTATCGATGGCGTCATTACAGCCCGTACCGCTTATTTACTTGAACCTTATGCTGATCAACCGAATACACGAGGTGAATCATCGTTCCCTCCTGAAACGATCAAAAAATGGGTCGCTGATGCTGATAAAGAAGGCTTTAGCATTCGTTTTCATGCCATTGGCGACGGAGCGGTTCGCCTTGCTTTAGATGCCTATGAGGAAGCGCAAAAGACAAACGGTAAACGAGATTCGCGTCATTCCGTTGAACACATTGAAGTGATCCACCCTGATGATGTTCATCGTTTCAAAGAGCTAGGCGTGACCGCTTCAATGCAGCCGGATCATTTTGCGATGTCTGAAAGAGGTGTTTATACCGAGCGGATTGGTACAGAACGAGAAAAGTATGTTTTCTCGATTAATACACTGCAAGAAGCCGGAGCGAAATTGGCATTCGGAACGGACTTCCCAATCGACACCCTTGATCCGCTTCTTCAAATCTATCGGGCAGTAACGAGAATCGACAGCAGCGGAAAAACGGTATGGCATCCACATGAGTGCATCACACTTGCCGAAGCATTGAAAGCTTATACAGCCGGAGCAGCTTATGGTTCCTTTAGGGAGAAGGAATTGGGAACATTAGAAGTAGGAAAACTTGCTGATATCGTAGTATTGGAACGAAATCTCTTTGAAATACCAGTAGAAGAAATTCCCAATACAAAGGTACAACTAACGATCGTTGATGGAAAAGTTGTTTTTGATCATACGACGTCTTTAATCGAAAAGTAACATTAAAGGAGGATTCTACAACTGTAGAATCCTCTCAGACTGTAGACAAACTCAAAATCGAGTTTGTCCTTTTTTATGCTTGTACAATTTGGACGTTGATTGGAACGTGGGGCACTCGCTTTCCGCGGGCGGGTCCGCCCTCGGCTTTCGCCTGTAGGGTCTCCCTAGACGCGCTTTTCTAAGCAGGAGTCTCGTACACCCGCTCCAATCAACTTTGACTTACCTTTTAGATAGAACACTTTTCCCTACAGTCTTTTTTGTTTTAGGCTGTTTTCACATACTTTGTTGCTATTTACCAGGTAGTGAGTTGTGGTTGATTTCCCCTCCAGATGCTCGCTTTCCGCGGGGCGGGCGGTGAGCCTCCTCGGCGTAAACGCCTGTGGGGTCTCACCTGTCCCGCTGCTCCCGCAGGAGTCTCGCACTTCCGCTCCAATCAACCTTAAATAGTTTCGTTTTGAAAACAACAATCTTTACGAAAAGAGCCTTGTTTTAAAATAGATCTATTAAAAACTTGAGGTGATGAGGATGCTTTCAAAACATCATTCTATTCAACGAGATCAACTTGAAAGATTACTTTAGACCAACCAACTGGTGCCGGAGAACCATTTGGTTCGTAAAATTTCAATTAAAGAGAGACGTATTGGCGTATAGCGATGAAGCACCGCCAGAGTGAACAAATAGAATGTTATCCTCCGGCTTAAAGGTGCCTTTTTGTATTAAATCGATGAGTCCCGCTGCCGCTTTCCCCGTATATACCGGATCCAGCAGTATCCCTTCCGTTCTTGCCATTAGCTTGACTGCTTCCACCATTTCAGGTGTAGGCAAAGCATAACCCGGGCCGACATACTCATCAAAACACGTAACAGCCTCACGAGGAATTGAATTCGGAATGCCGATATGTGTTAAAGTTTCCTTAACAAGCTGAATAACTTTCTCTTCTTGTTCAGCTTTCCCTCTGCTTACGTTTATTCCAATTACCGATACTCCACTGTGATTTCCATGAAATCCTGCCACCAAACCAGCATGCATTCCTCCACTGCCGCTTACACAAATAACTGCTTTCAAATCAATTCCTTGCTCAAAGGACTGGGCCAAGATCTCCTGAGCACATGCAACGTATCCCGTCGCACCAATGACATTGGATCCCCCAACCTGGATGATGTAAGGTTGATGTCCTTTCTCTGTCACCTCTTTAGCCACTGTTTGCATTTCTTGCATTAAGTCAGCTCCATTAGGCACTACTTTGATTTGTTCAGCGCCTAATAAATGGTAGAGAAAATAGTTACCGTTAAAATCCGGTTCAGAATTTGAAAGGCCCTCTTCCAACACAAGGATGCATTTCATTTTCTCTTTAACCGCAGCAGCTAGTGTCAAGCGGCAATGATTGGATTGAATGCCTCCACATGTAATCAATGTATCCGCGCCTTTGTCCAATGCATCGGCAACAAGGAATTCCAGTTTCCTTGTTTTATTTCCGCCTGCCGTCAGACCAAGCATATCGTCTCGTTTAACGTAAATGGATGGGCCCCCAAGAAATTCAGAAAAATGATCCAGTCTCTCAACTGGTGTATATGTCGGTGTATATCGTTTCCTGGGAAATTGTGCTAAGTTCATTAATAACTCCTCCTGCTTCCTCTATGTATATTAAAGAAAGAAAATATCAATCTGATATTCTCTTTCGTTTAAAATAAGCTTCGATTTCAATCATAGCATCTTTATGTAAACGAGCAACATGAATCTCCCTTCTAGCATGGTTATCTGTAAAAAGAATTTTCATATACATCACTCGTCAGGGCAAAATGATATCAAAACCTACTATTAGTGCTTCCGCTTATTCTATGACCACCTTTTTTCCCAAAAAGTATCAGGCAGTTTCCCAGTTACAGCATATTTAAGGGCTACCTGGAATTTTTTATCTTGCCAAAGGTCCGATTGCCTAGTAAGCGTCTTTAGTAGTAATTGTGTCATCCATCCCATTGAATTGTATTAATAAAAAGTATGAAGCATTGAAATGGACATCACTCATTTTTAAAATAAATATACTTGTATATTTTTAGAAAAGAGCGCCATGGAAACCAATAATTATCTATATATTCAAATTAAGTAGAACATTATTATTCTAAGCCCTTAAGGGAAGCTATATTTTTGTTATTAAAAATGCAATCATTGAAGCGTATTATTGCCCGGAGACCGTTTAATGGAAGATGATATCGCCCAGCAAATCAATTGTAGCCGTACACCGATTTGTAAAGCTTTTGGGAAATTGGAATAGGAAAATTTGCTACAGGTTAAACCTGTCCATAGGGATGGTCATATCCAATGTGGATATTGAATTTAGCTGCAAGAATTGGAAATCAGTAATGCTCAAAAACATTCTATACAAAAAGACTGTGAAGGAATTACGGAGGAGGAGTTAAAAAAACTGGTATGGGCAACAGTTAAACTGCAACAAGAAATAAATAATAATGACCGAATAGCGGCAAGTCGTACAAACATCGAATTTCACCGCTTATTATATTCCAACTCGAGAAATAACTTTCTCCAAAAAACTACAGATTCATCATGGTTTCTTTTCGAATCCTTTTTATCGGCCCGTAATGAGGAATTACATTGGTGGATAAATCTTGGTATGAGGAACGAAACAACGAGCACTTACAGTTAATCCAGGCCATTCGTGACAAATTTGTAGAAAAAGCAATAAAGGTCAATACGATCCATATTGATGTTAAATTCTTCACTTTTTTATTCGAACCGTACAAGGCCATGGTTGAAGTCCCCTTCCCGACCATTGCCTTGTATGCTTTTTACGGTTGCGCTTCTAGGTAGTTATTCAGCTGATCAGGTGGGAAAATGGCTAGGTTTTTCGATTGAATGACCCCTGGGGTTCTTATTCCTAATTATGTAAGTTCCAATTGCCCGGACAATCATCCATACACCTTTTGATGATCAATGGTTACTTGTTTACTCATCGTAACGTTCCAGCAATTCAATAATCACTTTAAAGGTCGCTTTTGTATCCATATAGGCATACCGGCCTTTTCCGTTAAAAAAGTTTCCTGTCTGTATGACCGGATAGCCCATTTCTTCCAGCATCTTCATTTTAGCTTCCATGTCTTTAACGACAAAAGAGATATGGTGAACACCCTCACCATATGTTTCTAGATGATCTTTCCACGTACTGGGTGATTCGCCCGGCTCGATCAATTCAATTTGAATTAACGGAGTATTGATGAACATATATTTTGATTTGCCTTCAGTGGGCTTCCCTTTGTAAATCACGTTTGTAATATCGGATGAACCAGAATGGATGATGGGAGGTTTTTCAACACCCAACAACTTACTATATGCATCTGCAGCCGCATCAAGGTCTTTGACAACAAACGCAAGCTGTTCCACTTTGTTAGTCCCTAGTAGCGGCTGAATGCTGTCATTTTCCGGTCTTTCCCATGCCGTTACTCTTGGCTCCGCACTTTCAAGCAGTTCAACTAACGTTTTGTGATCATCTAGTGTATCCACATATACATATCGGCCGTCACTTGAAGTGAATTCACCCGTTTGCAAAGCTGGGTAACCATTTTTCTCCATGATTGGCAGCCTCTTTTGGATAGAGTCCACATCAAAAGCTATATGGTGGATCCCTTCACCTACTTCATCCAGGAACTCACGCATCGTTCCTGGATTTTTATCGGGTTCTATTAGTTCAAATTGGACGGTCGGTGTATTCAGGAAAGCCAGTTTGGATTGCGATTCCGTTGGTACACCTCTAAAAGTGACTTTCGATACAGAACTGTCACCAGTTAGAAATGGTTCTGCCTTCTTAATGCCCAGCAGTCTTGTAAAAGCTAGATTAGCAGCTTCAATATCTTTTACAACAAATGCGAGTTGATTAATATTCCTATTGCCCAATAGTGATTCAGCCATACTAATAAACCTACTTCCCATAGTTTATATTATTATGAACTCAACCCAGTCCGCGAACGGACAATCCTCCATCACTGGAGATGACTTCACCGGTAATAGCACGCGCTGCGTCTGATGCCAATAGGACATATGCAGCTACATGATCTTCGGGCAGCTGTGCAAGCTGAAGAGGGTTTCTTTTTTTTATGCTATTTGCCTTCGTTTCATTATCCACCATTTTAACGAATGGACGTAGGGGAGGTATGACCGATAATGCGGTCAGAGTGCCACCAGGCGCTACAGCATTCACCCTGATGTTAGGAGCGAGTTCAAAGGCAAGTTGGCGCATCAGCCCTATTTGGGCATGCTTGCTTGCTGTGTACCACACCCCGCCGCCATCCGGATAAAAACTGGCACCGGATACGGTGAAAATAATATTTCCATTCGATTTTTGCAGTTCTTCAAGAGCGGCTTTAGCACCGAAGAATGATCCTTTAACATTAATATCGATCAGAAAATCATATGCATCGGAAAGTGCATCGGGAGTTACGTCGGCAAATTTAGCAAATCCATCAAAGACTCCTGCATTGGCAACGAAAACATCCAGTTTTCCAAATTGCTCGACAGTGGCTTGGACAGCCCTTTCATTGTCTTCATATTTGCTTACATCGCCTTGGTTAATGAGAATATCTTCACCAAATTCCGCTTTCATTTTCTTTAGCGTTTCTATCGAGCGGCCGATGATGCTGACTTTTGCCCCTTCTTGTATGAAACGTCTAGTGACAGCCTCCCCGATACCTGAATTGCCACCGGTAATCAGCACTACTTTATCCTTTAACGCCATTGCCATTGTAACCAGCCTCCTCTTTTTAACCAAGTCAATATTATACGAAGATAGCAAGATTTCTGGTATTTATCGTTGATTGATCAACAATGAATATTCGTTTGGAAAGTTTCCATTTACCTTCTTCGAAAATGAATTCATCATTTCGTTCCCCCGAAATCAGATCATGTTGAATATCCGTGCTGCGGCTACGATAGATGAGCAGGTAGCTCTTGACGACTGCCTTTTCACCTTCAACATAGTCTTTAACACGTACATTTGAGACAAAACGCCGTGTTCTTGATGGCGGTATTTCCGCCCAAGCATAATCCGTTTTCAAACGATCCACACGCAGTTTAAGCAGCTCAATATCATCATTAAATGTAAACATGTCCGTTGAATAATCCGGGCGTTCCACCCCTTCTTTATTAACACGTACAGGCATTTGATAACGTAAGCTCGAATGCATTAAATCGAACCAATCATCAAATTCAATATCATCCAGTAATTGAGCTTCATCATACAGCCACTGTTCAAATTGACATTTGAGCAACATTTTCTCCACATTCATTTCCCTTACCCCTCCCGCTTATCATTTCGTCATCAATTCAAGCCAGTACTTGTAAAAATTCCTTTGGCTCGCTTCAGTGAATTTATCATCGTAAGCAACACCAGGACCTATAAAATCAACTGGTTCACGATGAAGACCCATTGTATAATTGTAGGTTAGATTCTTTAGGAAAGGCATTGGTCCTTGGGCTGCTTCAGTGATATCAGTAAAAACTTCCGTATCATCCTGTTCGAAAATACCGGATGGACTAAAGGTCAAGATAAATGAATCTCTAGATCTATCTTTCCAATCTTGGGAGGCGTTCTTTTCCACGAGCATCCAAGCAATCACTTCCATTTTATTGTGACCGATTGGCCGCCACATCCTTATTGAAGTGTTGGAGATGAATTGGTCTTTGATTTTTGTATGGGATATTAAAAATGATAGGTTAGGGAAGACATTCCCAATCATATTCTTTAAGTTGGATAACACTCCATATTGTTCTTCTGACAAATTATTTTTAAATTCATCTTTCAATTCTTCCGGGAAAGCGAAGTCAGGATTAGGAGTCCCTAAGTTTAGTCCATGACCGTTATCCGTATGGATTTGAAAACCGCGCTTTGAATAGGTAGCATTGGGCACCATGCCCAGTTTGGCAATGGATCCGTGTGTGACCATCGTGTGATAGGAATCACCAACAAAGTTATCGGAACCAACTTTCCAGTTGGAATTAACAACGAATCTTTGCGGAACTCCGATTACTTCCATTTCTGCACGTCCTACAAGGATATCCAAATACCATTTAATGTCTCCAAGAAACTCTTCAAGCGGCTCTGCATCTTCATTCCAAGTTCCAAATAAAAGACCTTTATAGGATTCAAGCTTTACTTTGTGAAGGCCCATTTCCGAGCGGTCAAGGTTACCCCCATATATATCCTTTTGTAATGGCACTCCTACGAGTTCACCAGTGTTTTTAAAATTGAACCCATGGTAGGGGCAAGTAAATAATGACTTGTTCCCTTTATCTGCACGGCATAGTTTCATTCCGCGATGGGTGCACATATTATAAAACGCCCTGATTTCCCCTTCAGCATCACGAGTAATGATGAGCGAGTAGCCAGCAAGTTCACGGGTCATGAAGTCTCCTTTGTTCGGTACTTCAGAATCATGACCGATAAAAACCCATGTTTTCAAAAACACTTTTTCATGTTCTATATCATAAACCTTTGGGTCTCCAAGGAGGTATGCAGGTATAACGCCTTCCTCTGGTTTAACCGTTTCGTTCAAATAGTCAACAACTTGCTGTTTAGACATTTCTTCTAAGGATTTTTCAGTTTTAAGCATACTTTTTCTCTCCCTTCCAAGCTTTACATCATTATGCATTACCCGATCTGAACGCTTTTTCCCTTGTTTTGCAGAGTCGCCAAAACGCTTAATGCCGCTAGATAACTCGTTTTCGGGTTATTTGGCATCGGATCATTTTCCACTTCCAGTTTCAGTTTCCCGAACGAACCTGACGCTTCTATCAGGTGATTGTTTTTTAACACTTTTGGATCGGCAATGATTTTTACTTTCGTCTTTTCTGATCCAAGACCAGCCATAGACAGCACAATCGCAACATTAATGTTTCTCGGAAACAGCTTGATCGCTTCTGCAGCAGTTCCTTCAAATAATACCGTTTCTTCTGTCACTGAAGACCCTGCCGGCAATGCGTTTGGCGGTTTTCTTGTGGTGATGCAAACAGATTCAAGGCCATTCACCGCTTTTGCCGATTTAAGTACATCTAGACCTCCAATCGCACCAGACGGAAGGAGAATATTCACGCCATTCAATTTACAAATCTGGTTTGATTGTTCTTCAAAGGCGGAATTTGCCATCACGCCAATGCTGCTTAGCAAGAGATCCTTCCCGCTTTTAAGCACTTTCAATGCATACTCTTCAGCTGCTTCTATCGTTGCAGCCTCTATGACTAAATCTACATCGGATTTAAGGAGTTCGTCGACATCACGATATGGCTGTGTCCTGAATTCTTCAGCTAATTGTGCCGCAACTTCTTCACGGCGGGCATAAATCGCAACGATTCTTCCACCTGGAAGAAGCCCGTCGTTATTAATGGCCTGAAGCAGAAATTTTCCGATATTACCGCACCCGATTAAACCTAACTTCATGTAGTTTCATCCTTCCTCAATCAGCAAACCCGTATGAGTCCGCAAAGAATTCCAACCCGCAATGTCTTGTTTCCCGCGAAACACCGCTTTCTTTTAAGCCAGGGAAGTCCAGGGCCAAGTCGCTGAAAACGGTATGATTATTATGGAATACCGCACCAGCTTCAAGGCGATCTGCCATTTCGACAGCGATATCTTCATTCTCGGTCCAAACAGATGCACGCAGCGCAAACTCACTATCATTCGCTAATTTTACAGCTTCATCGTTATCATTGAAAGGTAAAATTGGAATGATCGGTCCGAATTGTTCCACTCGAACCAATTCGCTCTGCTGATCGACGCCAGTAATAATGGAAGGAAGCATATAATAACCTTTATCCCAAGTTTCCGGATTCAGCTGAATGCCGGTTGTGATTATATTTCCTCCTGACTTAGCGGTACGTTCGATCAAGCCATTCACAAAGTCATATTGTGCTTTATTATTCAATGGACCCATGGTTACATCAGGCTGAATTCCATCACCGATCACCATCCGGCTGAACTCTTTGGTCAGTTTCTCCACAACTTCATCATATCGTGATTCTTGGACGTACACTCTTTTTACAGCAGAACAAACCTGACCCGCTGCTCGTAAAATCCCCATCCTCAAACGTTTGATAGCCGCTTCGTCCATATTGGCATCTTCCAAGATGATGGCAGGATCATTGCCGCCAAGTTCCATATATACTTTTTGCAGATTTCCAGCTGATTTCTGCATGATATCTTTCCCGGTTTCCGTACTTCCGACAAACGCCAATGTCCTTACGCGTGAATCGGAACATAGTGTGTCGCCGATTGCTTTTCCTGATCCTGAGACTATATTGATGACTCCTGGAGGAAAATGTTCAGCAACTACTTTTAAACAGGTCATGATCGTTAAGGGACAATTCGTTGCAGGTTTTACGACAACGGCATTGCCTGCCAAAACAGCAGGTATGACCCTTTTAAATGTTAATATCATCGGAGAATTCCACGGTGTGATTATTGCCGTGACACCTCTTGCCCTTCTTCGGATTTGGACTTTTTGTTTTCCTGGAAGCACTTCAGGCTTCCACCAATCAAGTAACTCTGCTGCACAGCCCTTCATTACTTCAACACAGCGCAGTAAATCCTTTTTAGCTTCAACAAGTGTTTTGCCATTCTCACGTACAAACACTGTAACATTTTCCTCGATAACTTTTGATAGTTCTTCTGCCGCAGTGTTCATCCTGTTTGCCCGTTCCCCGATATCAGAGCGAGACCACGTTTCAAAAGCATTTTCTGCCGCTTCAATAGCGCCATTCACGATTTCTTCAGAGCATTTTGCCACCTGGCCAACTACTTCCGATGTATTTGCCGGATTTACAACATCGACTTTTTCCGGTAATTCTATCCATTCTCCATTAACTAGATATTTTCCTGAAACAAATGGGTATGTCGAAATCATTCTCAATCCTCCTTATAGTTTTTTGGGCTTGAATGCTTCCGCAGCTCCCGGTGGTCCGCCAAATGGTTTGGCCATTGGCCCCACAGCTTCCATATCAACGACGATCATTGAAGGTTTACGTCTTTCCTTAGCCTTTTTCAGTTCGGATATGAACTCATCTCCAGAACCAATACGCACTGCATCAAAATGCATGGACTCAGCCAGTTTCACAAAATCAGGGCTCAATAAGTCCACAGCTACCTGCCGACCATATGCGGCTGTTTGAATATTGCGAAGAACTCCATAGCCTGAGTCATCGAACAATACGATGATAACTGGTAAGTTTTCTTCGGCTGCCGTAACCATTTCCCCGACGTTCACCATAAACCCACCATCTCCAGCCATAAGAACGACGGTTTTATCTTGACATCCCATTTGGGCACCGATTGCTGTTGGAAGACCTTGACCAATTCCGCCGCCTGATGCATGAATCGATGTTCTCGGTTCATAGATTTCAAATAAACGGCTACCCCAAACATTTGCCTGTACGGTCACATCACGAACTAGAATGGTATCCTCTGGTAATATCTCCCTCATGCCATCTACAAATTGCTCATACGGTCCAAGCGTTTCCCTGAGTTGAACGCGCACTTCATTTCTAAGTGAAAGTACTTCTTGTAAATAAGATGGCTCTGCATGAACTGAACGTTCTTCAAGCTTTTGAATGATGGCAGCAAGCATATCTTTTGCATCGCCAACCAAACCTAACGTGGCTTTATAGTTCCGGTTAATGGCCTGCCAATCCGCATCGATCGCTATATGTTCTTGTGGCACCGGCACTTTCCAGTTGGATGTTTCATTCCCCCTAAACCTTACACCTACGCTGATCAATAAATCTGCATTTCTTAAAAAATCTTTTGTAGTTTCATATGCCGCAAAATGTCCGATGCATTGTTCATGGTTTTCTGGAATCGAACCTTTTCCTGACTGACTGGTTATTACCGCTGCACCAAGGATTTCCGCCAATTTTTGCAGCTCTTGCGAAGCATTGGCACTGATGACTCCACCACCGGCCCATATGACAGGTCGGCTTGCGCTTACCATTTTTTGAACGGCTAGTTCAGGAATAATTGGCATTGAAATTTTTTCAGAGGGTGAAGTTCGTAGCCCTTCGAGTGAAAGATCCTCTATGATCACCGATTGATAGTCAATTGGAATTTCCAATGTAACCGGACCCGTTGGTGCAGTTAAAGCTTCTTGAATTGCCTTCCTTACTACTGCTGCGGTTTGGTCAGGGTTTCTAAGCCTCACTGCATTTTTACAAGCTCCGCTCATCATTGAAAGCTGGTCTTTACACTCATGTATGTATCCTTTGCCTGTACCAAGATAAGAAGAAGCCACCTCACCTGTTAGATGAAGAAGGGGGACACCTGCTGCCCAAGCTTCCACTAGTGAACCAGCTGCATTTCCTGCCCCTGTTCCAGTACTGGTAATCACTACACCCAATTTCCCGGTGGCGCGTGCATATCCATCAGCCATATTTACGGCACCGCTCTCACCGCGTGAACAAATGAGTTTGATGCTCCCTTCCCTAAGAATTGCATCATAGATGGGCATATTGTGAATGCTGACAATCCCGAAAGCAGCTTCCACACCTGCTTGAACAAGCTCCTTTACGATGGAATCGGCGGTCGTAAACTCTATTTCTTCTTGTATTTTCATCGCGTTATCCTACCTTTTTCAGTAATATATTTATATTGCCTTTCCGATCGCTCCTGCCGTCTCAATCGTCGAACCCGCTACATAACTTGCTTTGTCTGAAGCAAGGAAAACAATGACACTGGCCACTTCTTCCGCTTCCCCTACGCGGCCGAGAGGGATATTCCGTTTTTTCGCTAGGTCCCCGTAATACTCTTCAGGGTCCATATCAGGCGCATTTTTCAACCTTCTTCGCTCCCATTGATCGGTCCGGATCAATCCAAGACTCACTGAATTCACCAATATATTGTCAAAGGCCAATTCCTGGGACAAGGTTTTGCTTAAATTAAGGAGGCCAGCCCTTGCTGCTGCAGTTGCTACCATATGACGTTCAGGTTCTTTGGCAAGCGTTGCATTAATATTAATGATCCGCCCTCCTCCCCTTTTCACTAAATGAGGATGCGAAGCACGAACGGCATATATGATGGCAAAAAACTTTAACTGAATCTGTTCTTCCCACTGCTCATCCGTTATGTCAAAAAAGTGTCCCATCACGCTTTGACCGGCTGCATTCACCAAAATATCGATTCCGCCAAACCTCTCAGCGGTACCATTAATGAAAGAATCCACATCCGATTTTGAGGTGACATCACATGTTGATGCAAAAATATCTTCCTTTTCACCAAATGAGAGCAATTGACTTTGTGCACTTTCCATACGCTCAGCACTTCTGCCGCAAATAGCCACTTTCGCTCCTTCAGCTAAAAACATTTCTGCTGTTTTTAATCCCACTCCCGACGTGCCGCCCATAATGACAGCCACTTTTCCTTGCAATCCTAAATCCACTCTCTTCACTCCTTTTCAAAGCCATTTTCCTCAAATGCTGTCCTTTAATCAACAAGAAGCTAACTACGCGAAAGAATCATGGGAGGAAATTAAACTCCTCCTCATTTTTTCGCCATGACAGAACCACCTATATGAGAATCAACCCAGCCTGGATCGGGATCTCCTCCCATTGCTTTGCGCGCTTCAGGTTTCGGCGGCCCTGCAATGCCCCACTGATCCATTAAATGCGGAACCCGTTTCCATACACGTGCTCTCCACTCAGATTCATCTTCGATCGTTTCCAGATAACATGTATACTCCATTACAAAACCGCCTGGGTCTTGAAAATAACAGAAAATATTGTCTCCCGGCCCATGACGTCCAGGTCCCCAAAGTTCTGACAAGCCCGCTTTTCGGACATTGCTTATTCCTCGCATCAATTCATCCACGGAATCGACTTCGTATGCGATATGATTGACTGACGCATGTTCATCTTGATTGAAGGCGATGGAGTGATGCTTTCTGTTGCACCGGAGGAATGACATTTGATGCTCACTCCAATCAGTGACTTTAAAACCAAGTACATCCGTATAAAACTCAACGATCATATCTAAGTTCTTCGTGTTCATTACAACATGATTCAATTTCACTGGATCAACATTTTTCTTGCTCCAAATAGACGTTTGCACTTCCACCCAAGCCGAAAGCTCGATCACGCGGTTTTCCGGATCAATAAACCGCAGGCCATAACCGGCACCTGCTTCATCCAAATATCCAGGCGGTTCAATAATTCGAACGCCCTTCGATTGTAATATCCCTGCTGCACGGTCCACCGCATTTTTATCGACCATGCCAAAAGCTATATGGTGCAATCCTCGTTTTTCTCCCCTGTGAAGGCTAAGAATATGATGTTCCGGTCCAGCCCCCCGGAAATAAACCGTATTCTCCTCTTCCGGAACATCCACCCTATCCAGACCCCAAACCTTTTCATAAAACTCTGCTTGATCGTTGAAATTCGGAGTAATCATGCTTATATGCCGTAAATGAGTAATCCCAAGCATTTTTTTAACCTCCCATAATTTAGATTGCCCTTTTGATATTCGCATTGGCCATATTAACAATCTAATCGAAAAGGGCGCCTCATTAATTTTCATAATGCAGGTGCCCTTTCGGCTTAATGATCAATCTTTAATGATGGCTTCTCTTTCTTTAGAGCGTTGTTTACGAAGTTCTTCCAGTTCACTGCCTTCAGGATATGTCGGTAAGTTAGGCTTCACTGCCCCAAGCATCACTAGCATGCGCGCCTCTACATCCCCGTCATTCCTAATTCCCCGATAAACCCCTGGCGGGCTGCTTATGCAGTCTCTCGCACTTAATTTAATTTCATGCACTTCACTGTAGCTGTCCTCTTGAATTAATGCCGTGACTTCACCCTCAAGAATGAAAAACACTTCTTCAACATCGTCATGAAGGTGCAAAGGACCGATACATCCCGGAGGAAGCACCATCGTACTTAAAGTGAAATGTTCACCTGCAATTACATTCGTATCGTTATTGGCAGTGGCACCACGTCCGATATATCTCATCTGTGCGCGTCTATAAGCGGGATCAATTTCTTCTTGGAACTTCAAGACATTCCAATCAAGAGTACGGTCTTTCAATCGGGCAACATATTTTTTTTCAAAATCCTTCACTGAAAAAGTTTCTTTTGTCATTTTAAAATTCCTCCCTTATTTGTTGTTTCTAAACCGAATTATGTTTCATAAGCAAAACATTGTTTTGTCTATGAATTAAGTCTAAAATGAAAACGCTTCATTGTCAATGAGTTTTTAGAATATTTAAAACTATTTTTATAATCCGAACGTTCATCACTATGGGATAGACTTGTAACGATTTGCTTTTCTTAACACAAAAAAGTGTGGATTTCCCTAATGGGAGATCCACACTTTCGAAAGAGACTATTCACTTATTAATCGATTTTAAATCGTTCAGACATCTTCGTGTTGATAAGGCTTAACCCCGCTGTATCCCATATAAACGGATAACTGACGAGAAACTTCCAACAGTTTCGGCAAGGCAATTTTATCGATGAAATCCTCTTGATAAGCAGACTCTGTTGCTACGACATTCAAGGCAGCCAATACTTTCCCAGTCCTATCAAAAATCGGGGCGGCAACCGAACGGATGCCAGGGTGGAATTCCCCGCTTGTCATCGAATAACCATTTTGCCGAATCGAATCCAGCTGTTTTTGAAATTCACCAGGCGCGGTGAGAGTTTTGTCTGTATAAGGAGTAAGGTTCGATATTTTGAACATTTGCATGAGCAATTCTTTCGGTTGATATGCCAAAAGTAATTTTCCATTGGCCAAAGCATGTGCCGGCAGCCGCAAGCCTATGTTCACATTGACAGCGGATACACCTCTGATCGGGGCACTTCCAACATAAACAACTTCCTGTCCATCCAAAATGGAAAGATGGCAGGAGGCTCCGATTTCATCACGCAAGGTCTCCATATAAGGTTGGACAATTTCCTGGAATTTCAAGCTATTCAAATAGCTGAACCCCAATTCAAGAACTTTAGGAGTTAAACTATAACGTTTGGTATGTTCATCCTGAGACAAGTAACCAATATTTTGTAATGTGAATAATAAACGATATGGTACTGTTCTGCTTACTCCCAGTTGTTTTGCTATTTCTGAAAGAGACAAGCTCGGCTGTACTTCATTAAAGAGCTTAATGATTTCCAAGCCCCTAACCAATGAATTAGCACTATATTTCTCTTTCTCTTTTTCTTCGCTTGCCATTCAAGTATTCCCCCCGTTGTGAATAAATCTCATTTTCCCTGACTATAACCCGTTCAGTAAAGCTTTCTTCATACCTAGAAAGAAGAACTTGCAACATATATATCCATTTTTTTCTGATCGTTCTTTTGGTGAATGTTTATGATGCATACTTCAATGGTTGTCTATTTTCTTTTGCTTCCTTAACTAGACAGGTACTTTGGCGCCAGTAGCGCGCACCGGCCTTTACTTTGCAAGTTCTTCCAATCATATTTCGATGGATTGTAATCAATTCAGAAGTTTCCGTTTACTTTCTTTCCTGCTAACAACAGCTGGTCTATGAGTCATATCAGATATACTCAATGCTTTCACCGCTTCCGGAAAACGGCTAGTAAAAGCCGGGAACTTTCAACCGAGCTGGTGTCTTCGAGCGCTATTCATTATCCCTATTCCTGTTAAAAGAATCAGTACCGCAAATTGGCAACCATTACTACCTTACAATCCTTAACTCTTCATGTATAAATAGAATAGTGTTTATGTGTCAATTAAAGCATATTTACATATATAAAACTATTTGGAAGGCCTAGCATAATTGACGTTTCAATAGAAAAGCTCGTTGTTATATGACCAAATATAACCAATTACAGCAGTAAAAACAAATAAAGAATTTTCATACATCGATATTCTCTGTCAAATCGCGAAATTTTCCGTATTAAGCATTTCATATACAAAACAATATAAATGAATTATAGATTTTCCTGATTTTAAATTCAATATCAACAAGTCAGAATTTTTAATAATTTGTAAATAATTTGTTTTTTGGACACAAAGAATCAGTATTACTTCCATTTAAAGTCCTGGTTGATAGAGCTCCCATCTACTCAATAGGATGAAACAAAGTTCGATTTATAACTGAAAGCGCTTATAATCTAAAAATATAAAATAGTCAAAATATTAAATTGACAATCAAATTATTTTAATTTATCGTTAAGAAAGTAAAACTTTGTTTTCCTTACAAAACACATCTGTTTCTTTTTTCTATCAAAATTTTAAAGAAAGGCGGGAAAAATCAAAACAAACTAGTACCTTTCTAAAGGGATAACTTTAAAACACTTATTCTCAAATGTAAGCGTTTTAAGTAATGTTAAAAAGCGATAGGGAGATGGTATTATGTTAAATGGGCAAAAAAGATGGTTGTATATTGCCGTACCAATTTTTTTCTTTTGGTTTTTCGGACAAATTGATAAGGTTGGCATTTCCATCATTCAAACAGATCCAGAATTCTTGCATGCACTCGGTATTACAGGTGCTGACAAAAATGCAAAGATCGGTCTTCTATCTTTTGTATTCACCATTGCTTATGGAGTTTCAAATCTTTTTTGGGGCTTCATCATTGATAAATTGGGTGCCCGAAAAACAGCCATCGCCGGTTTATTCGTTTGGACAATCACGATGATTATGTCAGGACTGGCAAATTCATATGAAATATTTTTAATTAGCAGGATCATTCTTGGTTTTGGTGAAGGGATGATGATTCCGGTTTCCGGAAAGCTCATTTCTAACTGGTTTAATAAACGCGAACTGGGGAGGGCTCAGGCGTCTTGGCTTACCGGAAACTATTTAGGACCGGCAATGGGAGCCGTTGTTTTGGTGCTTGTGATATCTTTACTTCACTGGCAAGCAGCTTTCTTTATGCTTGCAGCTTTCAACTTATTTATAAATATCCCGATGTTCATCTTAATGACGAGGAATACACCAGAAGAACACCCCCGTATAAGTAAAGATGAATTGGCATTCATTCGCCAAACGGATGATGAAATAAAAGAAACCGCCCATTCAGAGAATAAGAAAAGTTTCGCCCAAGATTATCGTTTCTGGATCGTTTGGTTCGGCATGCTCGTATGCTCCTTCTTATTTTTCGGAATCAGCATTTGGCTTCCTACATATCTCATTGAAGCAAAAGGGTTTGAAAAGGAAGGAATGTCAAGCATTACTTCACTTTCCTGGCTATTCGCTTTAGGATTTGTCTTGGCCTGCGGTTTTCTGGCTGACAAAACCAGACGTCCAAGTTTGATGGCCACGATTCTATTTTCATTGACGGCTGTCTTTTTGACTGTAGCAGTCTTCATCCCCAACCCTATTTTGGCCGGACTATGTATGGGACTGGCAATGGGATGTCAAGGCGGTGTGTTCCACCTAAGCAATATGCTCATGGTAAAATACTCAACACCTGAAACGGCAGGACGAGCCGCAGGTCTAATTGGATTCACGAATATCATGGGCGGCTTTTCGAGCTATATCATGGGATGGCTTCGTGACTTGTCTGGCGGGGACTTCAGTTCATCGATCGCCATGCTGATTTTTACAGCCCTCTTAGGTTTGGCAGCTTATTTATTCTCCATTAAGAGAGAATCCGCAGAACTGCGCTTATCACCTATACATGTACAAAAGATACAAGCATGAAGTCCTTGTAAAATCAGTTTTATACCTCCAACCCTTGAATTATCAGGGGTTTTTCTTGTGCCGACTTAAAAGTAAGTCGAAATAACATCGCTCTTTTTTGGATTTCCCGATAAAAGTTCCCACCGGTTACTCCGAATCACTCCTTTATTTGTATAAATATGTCGATAGTTAAAATATTCAAAAAATGATATTTTTTTGAATGCCCATGTTATATTATTTATGGAAAAAAATACTTGTCAAGTAAGGTGAGTGTGTGAATATAGAAGTTTTAATTCTCCATTATATTCAGGAAAAACGTCAAAAACCAAACCATGCCAATGATTTATTGGACTATATTCAGAATGAATATGTAAACGGGAAGCTGTCAATCTTGCAATATAGAAGTCTCTGTCAGGACTTATATCTTCGAGGAGCCAAACAAACGTCTCCTGGATGAAGCTACACCCTTGTCACTAGATTAACTACTTCCAATTGTGGATGAATTTTGTTTCTGTTTTATTCCGCAACGACCAATCCATAAAAATACAGCAGGTCATTTCTCCCCCCAGTATGTTCATAAATAAATAAAAGCCTCCGTGATCTGTCACCCCAAGACAGTTCACGGAGGTAAATGTTACTTAATCAGACATTGCAGAATTTCATTTTAATTAAATGAATATATCGAAAATTAAAACCAAACCGAATGCAACGAAGGAAAGTAACGTTTCCATCACTGTCCAAGTTTTGAAAGTTTCTTTAACGGTTAGTCCCATGTATTCTTTTACTAACCAGAAACCGGCGTCATTAACATGGGAGAACATGAGTGAGCCTGCTCCCGTGGCAATTACGAGCAATTCTAGATTTACACCCGTCATATTGGCAACGACCGGTGAAACGATCCCTGCTGCCGTGGTCAAAGCGACGGTTGCAGAACCTGTGGCAATCCGAATCAATCCGGCCACAAGGAATGCAAGAACGATCGGTGATAAAGAAATTTCTTCAGACATGGAAGCGATTGCAGTCCCTACGCCACTATCAATTAAAATTTGCTTGAACCCTCCGCCAGCACCGATAATTAGAATTATGGATGCTAATGGCAATAAGCATTCTTCCGTCAACTTTTTAATTAGTGATTTGTCCATTCCCTGTCTGTAGCCCAAGAAATAGTAAGCTGCAAAACAGGAGATTAATAGGGCGATCACTGGACTTCCGATAAACAATAAGAATTTTTCAATCGAACCCTGTAGCGGCAGATAAGGCGCCACTACCGTTAAAACCATCAACAATACTGGCAAAAGGATGATGAAGAACGATACTCCAGTGCCGGGTAATCCACTTGACTTTGTTTCGACACGGATCAATTCCGGTTCTCCAACAGGAATAACCCGTTTATGGATCCATTTTGCGAATAGCGGTCCCGCAATTACAGCCGTCGGGAATGCGATGATCAAGGAGTACAGAAGTACCTGCCCCATGTTAGCATTATAAATTCCAATAGCTGTCATGGCTCCAGGATGCGGAGGCACCAGCCCATGTACGATCGATAAACCAGCAAGTACTGGAATGCCAATTAACAAGATGTTCACTTTGGTTGATTTACGAATGGAAATGACCAAAGGAAGCAATATTACTAAACCAACCTCGAAAAATACCGGAATGCCGATGATGAAACCAGATAAAAGCATGGCCCATGGCAGGTTTTTCACACCGAATTTATTAATGAAAAAGTCAGCAACCTGCATTCCAGCTCCAGAGTCGGACATCATCTTTCCTAGGATGGTCCCTAAGGCCAATATTCCAATAAGGTGCCCAAGGACCGCTCCGACACCCGTTTCATAAGCTCCAACGATCTTGTCCATTGGCAGTCCGGAAAAAATCGCTAAAAATAAACTGGCAACAGTCAGGCTGATGAACGCATGCCATTTCCACAATGATACCCCCAAAATGACGATTACGATTGCTATCAGCGTGATTCCTAATAAATATAGTTCCATATATTCTCCCCATTCCCAAGAAATCGCTTACATTCAAACCAATACAATAAATGGGATTATTGTACCGGCTCGTTATATGTCACAATGTAGTTCTGTTTAGCCGTGTTGTAATATCCTTCACTGTATTCCGTAACATTTCCGTCCCCATCACTGGAAATCCTAATCCTCTTTAGTACTGGACTATTTTTTTCGATTTTCAGTGTTTCGCAAATGTGATCCGGAGCGATAGCAACGGCAAACTCATCTCTGAATGTTTCAAGTTTGACGTTTTGCTCTTCCAAAAAGCGGTACAAAGAATTGATTTGGACCTCTTTTATCTCTTCTTGGTTTAAATCAAGTGAAATATAATGTGTAAAGTAAATATAAGGTTCATTGTCCAATAAATATATCCGTTCGATACTTATGCAACGGGCACCAAATAAAGAATGCAGCTTAGAGTCTGAAGAAAGGTCAATCTGACTTATGTTTAACACCTTTTTTAAAATGGAGTGCCCTTCCTCCACCAACAGCTCTGTGAAACGTTTCCCTTTGGAAAGTTTGACAATCGAACCATTAGCTATGACTCTAGTGCCTTTGCCGCTTTTCTTTTCAACATACCCCTCTTGCACGAGTTCTTTGATTGCATTACGGACAGTAACCTTACTTACGTTAAATTCTTCTTCCAAAAGAGGCTCGGAGGGAATGTTTGTGTCGATGGCATAAACCCCATGTAAAATACGATCCTTTAATATTTCTTTTATCTGTAAATACATCGGTCCATTTTTCCTGTTCACATTCATTCCTAATCTCCTGCCTTATCTTTTAATATCTTCCATTTTACCTTCCATTGCCGAGAGTATCTCCTTTTCGGTTGCCAAAGGAGTATCTCCAACGACAGTACATGCCAGCATTCCTGATGCAGCAGCAAATCGTACTGTCTTTTCAGGGGAATATCCTAGCAATTCGCCATGTAAGATTCCGCTGGTGTAAGCATCGCCTGAACCTATTCTATCATATACGGAAAATGATAGGATATCGGAAAAGTAAAATGTTTCTTCTTTGTATATATACCCCCTCAACGTATGGCTATTATCACTGTTGATCGAACGGTGTGTCCCCGCTATCGATTGAATTTTGAATCGCTTGGCCACTTCAGGGATCAACTCAACAAGCTGTTCTTCACTTGTGGAACCTTCTGACTTCATTCCTAAAATATAAAGGGCGTCTTTTTCATTCATCAAAACGATATCAGCCAAAGAAAGCATTTCCTCATAATGAGGCTTTGCGTCAGCGTAACCACCCTCCCATAAGGAAGGTCGGTAATTGCAGTCGAAACAGACTGTACCGCCCTTTTCTTTGACTTTTCTAGCCAGCACCTTCATGCTTTCCCGTACATTTTCCGCCATTGCAAGCGTGATTCCGCAAAAATGGATGATATCCGTCTTTTCCGAAATCATATCCATATCATAATCGGATAAGGTGGCAGTATTAAAACTGCTTTCCAGTCGATTGGAATATGTGACACGGCTCGCCCGCTGTCCAAATCCATTTTCCAAAAAGTACATCCCCATGTATTTGCCGCCTCTAGAGATGTAGTTCCTGCCGATTCCTAAGCGCTGCAAAGCTGAAATTGCTGAATCACCAAGGGGGTTATCCGGTAACATTGTCACAAGATACCCATCATGTCCAAGTTTTGTCATCGCAGAAGCCACATTTACTCCCGTGCCTGAAAAGGAGTATTGCAGCGTGTTAGCCTGTGATAGCAATTCATGCCCTGGTACCTGCAAACGCATCATTACTTCCCCGAATGCCACAATCCTTTTAGGCATATTTTTCAACCAATTTTTTCGTCATGGCCAATAATTTCCGTACATCCTCCCCATTCGTTTTACCAGTCGCTTCATCAATGATAGAAGAATATACGTGGGGAATGACTTTAGGCACTTTTGCTTCTAATGCAATTTCTAATATGGTCTCGAAATTATTTAAGTCGATTCCACCTGTTGGTTCCAAAGCAAATCCCTCTTCACCACAAGCTTTTGCTACAGCACGATATTCATCTTCATGCTTCAGCCCTTTCATAGGGAAATATTTCAAAGCATTTCCTCCCATATCGCGAACGAGCGCAATGGCAGCTTTGATTGGCACAATGGCAGTTTCACTTGCGCCTGCACTTACTGGACCAGTGGAGATATTCACATAACCGACTTTCCCAGTTGGAGAAACAAGTGAATTTATCCAGCTATCCTTCTCGCCTAAATTGGCCCTCGTAGCACCAACAGCCGGAAAAACCTGGTTAATATGACTGCCTGGATAGTATTTTGCTATTTCTGCGACAACTGCAGCCTGTCTATTATCGCCTGCGCCCAAACCAATTGAAACGGCTTCATCAATGGCTTCCCCGTATTCTTTCATTGCTGTAACACCTGCTTCGACAGTTGGATAATCCTTTGAGAGTACACCAACCAATACATGTCCTTCAGCTGCTTCAAAGACTTCCACTGCATTTTCCACACTATTTGCAAGTACATTTAAGGCTACACGATCATCCAATAACCGTTTGTTTATGTTTGTCATCCTTGTTTTCCTCCTAATATGGTTCTTAATCGTGATTCAATGACATTTATATCATCACCTTGCAATGGACGCGGATCTATATCGAAAAAGCCTTGCCGTATCCCATAATCCCGTGTATAAATGGCGATATCCCCATTTTTGAGCTGCTCGTTCACTTCTTTCGCCGTCGTTTCCGTTATCAAAGGATTTATGGAAATACGTGCTCTATATATGGCACGTCCGGCTTCATCCTGAACTATCGTTACTTTTACGCCATCAATCGAGTCAAGTGATGTGAGAACTTGTAAACTAGCTTTTTCTTTTTCGCTATTATCCGTCTTGACAAAATACTCATCCAATGCCTGAAGCAGACCAAAGGTCGTTTCCTTTCCAACCTTCATGCTCCTTCCTATACAGTGCAATTGAACCTTTACCCATTCGATATATTTTTTTCTGCCAGCAACGATACCGGATGTGGGTCCTTCAATGGCTTTTGAACCACTATAAATCGCCAGGTCGGAGAATTGTATATATTTTTCCAAATCTTCTTCCGCTGCTGCATCGACAATCAGAGGGATATTATTCGTTTTGGCCACTTCCCATGCCTCTTCGACCGATATCATATTTTTCTGGACAGCATGATGCGATTTCACATATAAAATAGCGGAAGTATTTTCATTTATGGCCTCCGCAATATGTTCTGCTTTCCCTTCATTTGCATATCCAACTTCAACCAATTTTCCGCCGCCAAGATAAATCATGGTTTCAACCGGTGCACCATACTGAACGTTATGGCCTTTCAGCATGATGATTTCATTCTTTTGAATTCGATCTTGATGAAGCCTTTCGCTTTTCCTTCTGTTTCCTTCAGTAACGATTGCCGCTACTGAAAGCGCAATTCCGCTTGATGCTGAATTTACGACCACAGCTGCTTCAGAATGAAGCAAATTCGCTATATGCTGGCCTGACTTATCGACTAAATCAGAAATTTCAACATAATTTTGCCCACCTTTTTTCATCGCGTCCATCACTGTGTCAGTTGGGGCAGAGACTCCCAATATGCTCATTCTTCCGCTTGCATTGATGACTCTTTTCAAACCGTATTTAGCATTCAATGAATTCTCCATTTATAACCACTCCTTTTACAACAACTCTTTTTTCTGCCATCCTTTTTTCGCCTTCGGAATCCATTAAAAGGGTCGGCTCATTCTCGATCGAGAATAAAGTCAGGTTCGCAATATCCCCAGCTGAAACCCTTCCAAGCTCTGGTTTATTCAACCAGGCTGCTGCATTGACCGTAACCGCATCTATTACTTCCTTTAATGGATAACCGAGGTACAAAAATTTTGTAAGCACATTTGCCATATTAAAAACTGGCCCATTCTCTCTGTTTTTCCGATATATATCCGTACTGATCGTATTGAAGCCGATTCCCCGCTTTTTAGCCATTTCTGCAGTTTTAAAAGAAAAGCTTGCCGTTCCATGACCTACATCCAAATGTACACCACGTTCAATCGCCTTAATCAACTCAGGCAGCGGCTCTTCTCTTTCATCAAATAAATTATTCGCTTTACCATTTAGAAAATGAGTAATAATGTCCTTTTCCTCAAGTAATTGAAGGACTTCCTTAATACTAGGCGGCCCTGAACCGATATGAACCATTAATGGTAAACCCGTTTCAGCCGAGAACTTCCTAGCGATTTTTAATGGCTCGACACCATTTGGACCAACTACACTTTTACTTATTCTCGCTTTAAGTCCAACGACAAAATCCCCGTACTTGGAAATTGCCTTCATTAATTCCCCTTCGTCCAGCCATGAAATATCCGATAACTCATCAACCCTTTTCAATCCAATCCGCGAAATATTCAAAAAGGCGAAAACATTCGTTTTGGCATTTTCACAACTTCTAACCAGATCGGTTATCCTATCTGCCCCCGTGCTTCCCGCATCTATGACCGTTGTTACACCAGTTTTATATCCAATCTCATCAACCTCATCACCATAAGGATCGAATTCCGGGAAAGCATGTACATGCATATCAATCCAACCGCTCGAAACAAAAACTTTTTGATCATAATCTATTATCTTATCTCCTGTTGCAGTTCCGGGTCGTACAATTTCCTTAATCATCCCATTTTCCAGGATGATATCCGCTGCTTTGCCCTCTACCATTTTTACATTCTTCAGAACTAACGTATCTGTCATTTCCCTCATCCTTTTCGGTACATCCTATCGATTGAAAGTACTTTGTATACGGTTACACTGAATTGTATATGAATTCATTAATTTCTCTTTACAAAAATAGATTATCATATTTTGTCGTACTAATCAATATAACGTTATAATGTTTGATTTAAATTTACAGAATTTTTATAAGATCAAGGCTATTTTTTCTTTGTGCTTCTTAGTTTCTTCATATAATATAATCTCATTAGGTTTTTTAAAAATTTTTCATGCTACCCATGAAAAAAAGACGGGAAGAAAAACAATCTGTTTTTCTTCCCGCCTTTTTTTTACGAATTCACAAAATCCATTGATGGAAGTTTCTACTCTAATTATCCCGGAAATAATGCTTTTATTAAATAAACTTACTCTAAGTCAGAATAAAGACTAATGGGTTTAAAGGGTTTGAACGGTTCCTCCAAGACACTCGCTATAGAACCCCTTTTGTCTCCAAACTGAATAATTAGATCCTTTTTTCTTTTTATTCAACCATATAATTAATCCAATTACCGTATAAATAAAATTAATAGGTCTATGTTGTACATAGAAAATAAATTTCGATCAGCTATTATACCAATTTTCCAAAAAAATATTAGATATTGTTATGAAAATGAAGAAAAAATCCTTATTTTCAATACTAATAATCAGTTTATTAGTATTCTCACATGTCCCCAATACATTGGCGAAGAGAAAAATGAAACAATTCCTTCATCAACAGTCAACCCCATTGTTTAAGTCAAATTAATTAGTGATGATGTTATACAAATACAACCAACAGCAAGCATCATTGAAATGAGGCAAACCTATTGCTCATCAAAAGGGAACAACATGGTTAAGCATCATAAGTACTGTACATGTATTACACTAAGTCAAATCTTTCATTTAGAACCCTCGTTAATTAATCCATCCTGCTCCCAATATAACAGAGGAAATGTTGCTTTCCATAATATAAAAACCAAGAATGCTTATTTAAAAGCATTCTTGGTCTTGTTAATTTCCGTACTTCATTCGTTTTTCCTTTTCTTAATATATATATCCCGTTCCTATGAAAGCCGTTAATTTACCTTTTTCGATCCTTTCCAATGGATTTCCCTCAATCGGTATTTTTGTAGCTTACCTGTTGCCGTTTTCGGTAAAGACTCTACGAATTCAACTTTTGTCGGTGCTTTAAAGTGAGCCATTTTTGAGCGGCAAAAGGTAATGATCTCATTTTCCGTCACTTTTGCATTTGGCTGCAGCACAATGATTGCCTTAGGCGTTTCTCCCCATTTATCGTCTGGAATGGCAATGACCGCAGCCTCCAAAACATCTGGATGTTTATACAATACCCCTTCTACCTCTGTTGAAGAAATATTTTCCCCGCCGGAAATGATTAAATCCTTAGCCCTGTCCTGTATCTCAATATACCCATCAGGATAGGTAACTGCCAGATCCCCGGTATGAAACCAGCCATCCCTAATTGCTTCGGCCGTCTTTTCCGGATCTTTATAATATCCTTCCATTACAACATTGCCGCGAGTAATGATTTCCCCCAGTTCCTTTCCATCCCAAGCGACTTCTTTCCCTTCTTTATTGACTACCATCGTTTCCCCATTGAAAACCAATTCAATACCTTGTCTTGCCTTTATTATTGCTTGTTCGTCCGCCGATTTAGCTTCAAACTCATCCTTCCACTCGTTATATAGGATGAATGGGGAAGTTTCTGTTAATCCATATACGTGGATCATATTCAAACCAAGGATATCTTGTGCCTTTTGTATAAGCGCTGCTGCTGGAGGAGCACCTGCCGTTGCCATCCTTGGATGCACTTTGATATTTGTTTCTTTTGCTTTAGGGTCATTTACCAGCATATTGACGACAGTAGGCGCTCCACATAACAATGTAATATTATGACGGGCGAATAATTTGAGGATAAGAGGGGGATCGACTTTCCTTAAACAAACATGAGTCCCGCCAGTAGCCGTTACCGACCATACCCCTCCCCAGCCATTAGCGTGAAACATTGGCAATGTATGTAAGTATACATCGTCATGCTTCACCCTTAGGTGATAAATGAAATTAGCGGCGTTCATGTAATTCCCGCGATGAGTTAACATGACCCCTTTTGGTTTTGAAGTCGTTCCACTCGTGTAATTTATAGTCAAAAGTTGATTTTCTTCGATTTTAACCTCTGGCAGTCCATTATTATTTGCATGCAAAATGAAATTCTCATAATCTATTCCAGGTAAAGTGGTTTCATATCCTTCAACAGGCACGATGATGATCTTTTCCAAGGAAAGTTTAGTAATGATCTTTTCGATCGGAGCGGTGAATTCTTCATCGACTATCAACATTTTTGAATCGCTATGCTTGATGATATATTCCAAATCCTCTGCAGCAAGCCTGTAATTCAAAGGAACCATTACCGCTCCCATTTGACAAATGCCATAAAAACATTCCAACATATAATGCGTATTTGGCAACATAACTGCAATATGGTCACCTTTTTCAATTCCCGAAGAATACAAAGCTTTGGAAAGTTGATCTGTTCGCTGCCCGAATTCCTTATATGTAAACTTTTTCTCTTCATCGATGACTGCCACTTTATGAGGATAATATTTTACGGCCCTGCGTTTCCAATCAATTGGGGTTAATGGGAAAAACATTTTTACCATCTCCTTCTTTCCAGATTCACTATATACAGCACCCTGCTTGGTTCGTCATGATGGATCCTGAGAAAAAAACTTCGTATCCTTTTAATACATATTCATTTTCCAGCCGTCATATCTTCTTTAATGGATTTCCATTTAAAGATTTTTGAATGACCTATCCGCTTTGAAATGAAAACTCCAAATATTTTTTAATTATTCTGATAATTAATCTCCTAAAAACAGTGAAATTCACTGCTTTAATAATATAGTGCTTCTTCTTTCTATTATAATGGAAACCATACACGTCAGGAAGATTATATTTTATTATCTATGCATGCCGACAGATGTTCGGTAAGTTTCCCAACGATTTGTTTGAGTCGTTCCGTTTCCTCTTCATTCAGGACGCTATAAAAGTCACGAAAGGTTTTGGTAAAACACTTATTGATGGAATGATAGGTATTCCTTCCACTTTCGGTGGATTGGATAAAAACGACCCGCCGATCATCCTCACTGTGTACCCTCTCAATCAACTTCTTCCGTTCAAGCCGATCAATTAGTGCAGTTCCTGCTGCAGGTTTAATTTTCAAATGATTCGAAACATCTTTAACCGCTATGGATTCATTCAAGACTATTAATTGCAATGCGCGATACTGTACAGAAGTTAAATCATATTTAACCAATAACGGTTCCACCAATTCCTGTGATAGGCTGCTTAGTTCCCTGATCTCTAGATGTAAATTATACAATTCACTTGAATGCATGTTTGACAATCCTTTCTTATTGACACTATCTATCTAAAACTATAACATAATTAACGTATCAAAAAATTAACCATGCGAATTAAATTGGTTATTGATTTTTAAAGAGAGAGAGAGGCTGTCCATGTCAGCAGAACAACGCAAAAAGATCATTATCCTCATGATCAATATGTTTATAGCAATAGGAAGTTTCGGGATCATCATCCCCATTTTACCAGCATACCTGGCCTCCATTAATCAAGGCGGAACCGCCGCTGGCCTAATGATTGCCATTTTCGCAGGTGCACAACTTATCTTTTCGCCAATTGCCGGAAAATGGACTGACCAATTCGGGCGCAGAAAAATGATTATTTATGGATTGGTCGGTTTGACATTATCCATGTTCATTTTTTATGCAGTCAATTCCATTTGGTTATTATATGCTTCACGGATCATTGGCGGAATCGGAGCAGCTTTGCTTATACCCGCAATTTTTGCTTATGTTGCCGATATCACCACATTTGATCAACGCGCTAAAGGCAATAGTTTAGTATCTGCCGCCATGTCCCTGGGAATTGTAGTCGGTCCAGGAATTGGAGGTTTTTTAGCTGACTTTGGCTTGAAGTTTCCCTTTTTGATTTCTGCGCTTGTATCCCTATCAGCAGTCGTATTTTCAATTTTTGTTTTAAAAGAAAGTGAAACGGAACAGGTTACTCAATCCATGGATGCAAAAACTGAAACGATGCTCCGGAAGATCACTTTATCCGTGAAAAAGCCTTATTTCATCCCACTCATCATTACGCTTGTAATGAGCTTTGGCTTAATGGCGTATGAATCTGTAATTGGTCTTTATCTTGATAATCAATTCAATTCGACTCCTAAGGACATCGCCGTCATGGTTACAGCCACCGGTATCGTCAGTGTAATAGTTCAATTGTTTGTCGTCGATCGGATCGTACAGCGTTTCGGGGAAGTGAATGTGCTGAATATCTTTATCAGTGTTGCAGCCATCGGTTTCCTCCTTTCACTTTTTGCATCAAATTACCTGATTTTCTTTTTGATTTCACTTATCATCTTCCTTTCCACTTCCATCTTACGTCCAGTTCTTAACACACTGATTTCCAAGATGGCAGGGAATGAGCAAGGTTTTGCAATGGGTATGAATAATGCGTATATGAGCATCGGAAATGTGCTTGGACCAACACTTGCGGGAATGATGTATGATGTCCACATTACCTATCCGTTCATGTTGGGTCTTATCCTCTTATTCATTACTCTAATGATTACTATGGCTTGGCAAAAGCGATCTCTTCATGCAAAGGTTTTATCTTAAAGCTTAATTGGCATTTCAAAATTTATTCCTTAACGAAACCCCCCGAGTAGCATCCGCTATCCGGGGGTTTTCATTATGATTTTTTTATCCATTCTTCTTTTAATTGAAATCCTCCAAAACAGTTTAATAACGAGTAACACTTCAATCTCTTGAGAACTAGCCCCAATTTCATACGGAAACTTCTCATATTTTTGCGTAACACTCTAATTCACGAGTATTTGCTTCAAACTCACGAGTAAATGCGTCAATTTCACGAGTAAATGGCTCTAATTCACGAGTAACGCTTCCAACTCTCGAATATTCGCTCCTATTTCATGCAGACCTAGCTCCAAATCATGCGTAATATTTGAATTCACGAGTATTTGCTCCAAATTCACGAGTAAATGCGTCAATTTCACGAGTAACGTCCCCAACTCTCGGATACTCTGCTCCATTTTCTTGCAGAAACTGCTCAAAATCTTCCGTAACACTCGAATTCACGTGTATTTGCTCCATCCTTTACTAAAGTTGAAGCTTTTATTTCACCAAAATAAAAAAGTTGATTGAAGCGGAAGGTACGAGACTCCTGCGGGAAAAACGCGTTCAGGGGAGACCCCGCAGGCGAAAGCCGAGGAGGTTCCCGGACCGCCCGCGGAAAGCGAATGCCCTACGTTCCAATCAACGTCCAAATTGTACAAGCCATAAAAAAATGTAGACAAGCTCTACTTTCATCGAGTTTGTCTACATTCTGAAGCGACCATATTTTTAGAATAAGGCCGCTTATCATTCAGTTTTCTCATTTCATATTGTTATAAAGGGAAATTAATTTCATTTAATATAAATGGCTTTCTTTCCGTTACTGCTTTCAAAAGCCGCATCAATGATTTTAATGACCGCTAACCCCTCTTGGGCAGTGACTGGAGCTTTTTTCCCGCTCAATATACTATCGGCAACTGCCTGGTAATACGTTAAATAAGAACCATGCAGTGTTTCAATGGTTTCATGTATCTCATTTTCTCCTTCAACCGTAACCAGCTTACCATAGAATTCGGGATCATCTGCACCCCAAGAGTCATCGACTGGTTTTTTCCCCTCACTTAAGTCAGCCTCTTGGCAATCAAGACCGTATTTGATAAATGATCCTTTACTTCCATGCACCTGATACCGCGGTCCATTATACGGAACGATTGAGCCTGAATGCAAGATAACCCTCAGCTTTTCATATCCTAATATCACATGGAAATAATCATCCGTTTCTGCATTTTCTTTTTGGGAAAATACATCTGCCGAAACGAATTGCGGCAATCCAAACAAATGAAGAGCTTGATCGATGAGATGTGATCCTAGATCATAAAGCATGCCTGATCCCGGGCCCGGTTTTTCCCTCCATCTATCCCTAACCACAGGCCGGTATCGATCATAATGGACTTGGTATGTATTGATTTCCCCAAGCACTCCATCATCTATAAGTTTTTTCACAGTCAAAAAGTCATTATCCCATCTCCGGTTATGATAGACACTTAAAACAAGATTCTTTTCCTCGGCAATCTTGAGGAGCTCCTCCGCCTCCCAAGCTTCCACAACCATCGGCTTTTCGAGAATGACATGCTTCCCGGCTAACAAGCTTTGCTTGGCCATTTCATAATGCAAACCACTCGGTGTCGTAATAACAGCCAAATCAATGGACGGGTCTTCAAGAATTTCCTCTAAGCTGCCTACCACTTCCACATCTTTCAAATCTTTTTGGACTTTTTCCTTATTGGAGCTCACAACTTTCACTATTTGAAACTGCTCTAAAACACTAAGTAATGGCGCGTGGAAAGTAGCTCCTGACAATCCGTACCCAACTATGCCCACTTTAATTTTTCTCATTTTCAATCCCACTCGCTTTCTTATTCCTCTTAAACAAACATTTTATTATATTTCATTGTCCGGGTATGTATCTCTCAAAAACTTGACAGATTGATTAATCAATTCTTTCAATACATTAATATTGATATCTGCCACTTTATTGATGTACACACACGCTTTTCCGGCAGTGTGTTTTCCAAATACCTGTAACAATTCTTCTCTTTTTTTGTCCCCTGGAGCAAAGTATAAACTGATTTTTGCTTTTCGAGGTGAAAATCCTACCAGTGGGGCATCGCCTTCGTGACCGGATTCATATTTATAATGATAGGTTCCGAACCCAATTATGCTAGGTCCCCACATCTTTGCCTCATAACCTGTCGTTTCGGTAAAAACATTCAACAATTCGTAGGCATCTTCACGTTTTTTCGGATTATCGACGTTTTCGATGAACTCAATGACACTACTGTCCGTCTCATTGGTTTTTTGTTTATACATGACCGGAACCTCCCTTATATTAAAAGGCAGAAAAAATTCATAAGATATCGCTTGCTCAGTATCTTAATACCCTATACAATCGTGTTTTTAGGTTGTTATGTATGTATACAGCCTTCATCACCGATGTATCAATGATTGGCGGACGAGCTCCTTTACTATTTCTCTATGCTTCATGGCAAATCCTTCATTCAATACCCTAATATATTATAGAACATTGATTCGTTTTATTCTATTTTAAGAGCAAGTTTATTAAGTACATCTTTCGCGCTTTAAAAATCAGTACTTTACCATAATAATCTCTACGATCAGAAATTATTATTCTGATCGTAGATTTTTTTATTAAAAGGCAAACTGCAGTTTTACCAAATCTATTGCCGCCTGATCTTTTCTATTTCATCAGCTATGAAATGCACCTGTGTCCCTACGATGACTTGAATGCTTTGGGGACCCACAATATTGATTCCGGCAACCCCTGCTGATTTGATTTTATTCTGATCGACAGCTCCCATATTTTCCACTTCCACCCTTAATCGGGTAACACAATTATCTACAGATGTTACGTTAGCGTCTCCGCCTAATCCCTCATATATAGCGGAAGCCATTCCAAAGAATTTACTCTCATTATTCCCGCCTTGACCGCTGTCTGCTTCCGCAATCGCTCCTCCGCCATCAAGCTCATCTTCTGTATCATCTTCTCTGCCGGGAGTCATTAAATTGAACCTAGTTATCAAGAATCGGAATAAGAAATAGTAGATGACTGCAAAAGCCAGTCCTTGAAGAAGCAGCATATAAGGTTCATTTGCCATTGGCAATCTTGAGCTTAAAACAAAGTCAATGAATCCTGCACTAAAACCGAACCCTGCTGTCCATTGGAAAGTCGCAGCAATAGCCAACGATATTCCTGTTAATAAGGCATGCACAACGAATAGGGCTGGTGCAACAAACATGAATGCAAATTCCAAAGGTTCAGTAACGCCTGTGAAAAATGAAGCGAAGCCGGCTGCGAGCATTAATGAGGCCACTTGTTTTTTCTTCCGTGATTTTGCCGAATGGTACATGGCAAGAGCAGCTGCCGGTAAACCGAACATCATGACGGGAAAGAAGCCGGCTTGATACATGCCTGTGGTTCCTTTTATTCCCGTTCCAGCCCAGAATTTACCGATATCGTTAAGACCGATTACATCGAACCAGAATACGGAGTTTAACGCATGATGTAAACCAGTTGGTATCAAAAGCCGATTGAAGAACCCATAGAGTCCTGCTCCAGCGGCACCTAATTCACTTATTCCTTCCCCAAATATAACTAACCAGGAGTAGATGAGTGGCCATACGAAGAATAATATTAGGGAAACCAGTAACATGGCAACCGCAGTAAGGATCGGAACAAGGCGTTTACCGCTAAAGAAAGCGAATGCATCCGGCAGTTCTACCTTACTGAACCGATTAAACATAGTTGCCGCTATAAGACCCGAGAGGATTCCGACAAATGCATTTTCTATTTTCAGAAACGCTGGATTTACATCTTTTACATCGATTCCTTGCAGCATCGCCACCGAGTCCGTGGAAAGCAATGTCGTTACGACTAGATAGGCTACCAGCCCGCTCAAAGCGGCAGCTCCATCTTTTCCTTTCGACATCCCCAACGCCACTCCAACGGCAAACAAGATAGCCATATTGTCAATGATCGAAGAACCTGCTTTGATTAAGAAAGCTGCTAACGGACTTCCCGCTCCCCATCCTGCTGGATCTATCCAGTAACCGATCCCCATTAAAATGGCGGCTGCCGGCAATACGGCTACTGGCAGCATCAAGGAACGCCCTATTTTTTGAAGATATTTTTTCATTCCGCTTTCCTCCTGACAATTTCTGATTTAGGGCAAACCCCATATTCTATTAGACAACGGTTCCTTCCATTTTAGAACTTCATTTCATTTATAAATTTGACTATATTCAGGAATAAAGTCTTAGCGATTTACTCCTCCTTCGAAAGCCCATAAAAAAGAAAAGTCCAACCCGGACTTTTCTTTTTTCACTTATTTATAGAGCAAGTAATTTTTGCGAACCTTTTTAAAGGCATCCTGCTTTACTTGATATTCTTTCAAGATTTCATTTACTGTTGAACCTTCTTTAATTCTAGACATTATCCATCCATTGCCAATCAATAAATTGAAATTGTTGGCTGCAAGGAATTCGAAATCACCGGGATATAGATCCTGAATGGTCTTGATGATGTGAAGTCCAGTAGGGACAGCCTTGAACTGTTCTCTATCCGTTATATAAATTTCCACTCCGTGGCTAAGTTTACCTGCATGTTTTGAAAATGTAGGTGTAAAGGACGCTGCCCTAAATTTTACACCGGGTAACCTTAATGCATTTAATTTCCCAGCAAGCTCATCACCGTTTATATAAGGAGCACCTATCAACTCGAATGGTTTGGTCGTTCCTCTGCCTTCCGAGACATTCGTTCCCTCGATCAAGCCTGTAGCCGGATATACGAAAGTAGTGGAAACTGTCGGCATATTCGGTGACGGCAAGACAAAAGGGAGACCAGTATCGTCATAATCCATATCTCGCTTCCAGCCTTTCATCTTGATGACCTTGAGATCTGCTCCAATTTTAAATTCCTTATTGAACAAAGTCGCGAGTTCCCCAACCGTCATCCCATGCTTAAGCGGGAGTGGATACAACCCAACAAACGATGAGAATTCAGGTTCAAGGACCGGCCCATCTACCGACTCTCCGCCTTGTGGGTTCGGCCGGTCCAGCACGATAAAGGGGATATCATTTTCTTTGGCTGCTTCCATTGCATAAGCCATCGTGTAGATATAAGTGTAATAGCGTGTTCCGACATCCTGGATATCAAAAACAAGGACCTCAACATCCTTTAACATTTCAGGTGTCGGTTTTTTCGTTTTACCATATAAACTATAAACGGGCAATCCTGTTTTTTCATCAATATAATATTCAACGCTTGCACCAGCTTGCGCATCTCCACGCACTCCATGTTCAGGACCAAATAAAGCCGTTAAATGAATATCCGGATCATCATGAAGGAGATCGACGATGCTGGTTAATTTAGAGTCGATGCCAGTTGGATTCGTAATCAAGCCGACTTTCTTTCCGCTTAAAACGTTCTTTTCTTCTTTTAAAAGAACTTCAATACCAGGACTGACCTTTTGTTTTTTCTTCTCTTTAACAGCAGTTACACTTTTTGAGGAAACGATACCGAAACAAAGCATGCAAATGGCAAATAGGATTATCATTCTTTTCAAATTGCTTCTCTCCTTATTTTTTAATGGGTCTTCCAGATTTAATATCTAATCCATATCCATATTTATAAAGGCTTTCAGAGGGCCTAGTTACTGAAGGTATATCGACCGGCAACGTGCCTTTTGGTCTTGATTCTCCAAAAATGGTCGAGATGCCTGCCGGGATATTCGGCTGTCTATAACGCCCATTCGAATACCCTTTAAACCCGTAAACAGCAAGAATCGCCTTCGCTTCTTCAAAGTTTGCAACATCATAAGGGTTTCTTAAACTCATTAAAACAAATTCTTTGTCTTTTTTCTTGGCATGATTCATGACCGCTCTAGGGAAGGCTGTTGCCCACTTCGACGAATCTTGAATGCTGTCATCTATCACTCCATCATTGACAGCCGGATCGTTTTTGACAATATAGGAACCAGTTATGACAAAATCCGATTCATCAATGAGTCTGGCCACTTGATCTGTAAATGACTTTCCTGAAAAACTCATACCCGTTATTTGGACTTTCTTTATTTTCTTTTTATTAGCTAATTCGCTGATGCTCCTGGACATGGATTCAACTTGGTCATCAAAAGGAGCAAGAATTAAAACTTTATCATTTTTCTTAGGTTTGAAAGGCAATGTTTTGTGTTCATTTTTCAATAGAGTGATGGCATCTTCCGCCATTTCCCTTTCTTTTTTCAAATGATCTTCGTTACCGACCACTTGAAGCGCGGTTTCGATTTTTTTATCTATCGGAGTATCTTCCGGGTTTAATATCCCTCTTTTCACTTTTAGTTCAAGTATCCTCGTTACAGATTGATTGACTTGATTTAGAGGAATTTCCCCGCTTGCCACTGCTACCTTCACTGCATTGAATACAGAGGTTAGATTCTTTTCCATTTGAAGCGAATTAACCTGTGCCGGCATCAAAGCAATATCAACACCAGATTTCAGGGCAAGGACCATAGCTTCTTCCTGTCCGAAGTTGTCCGCGATGGCTTTCATATTCAAAGCATCTGTAACCACAACACCGTCAAATCCCATTTCTTCACGTAATAGACCCGTGATGACCTTTTGTGATAGCGTTGCAGGAACCATAATTTCTTGACCGTCTTTTTTACTGATATAGGTAGTGTCATCGAATGCAGGAAATTGAACATGTGCAGTCATCATCATATCAACTCCAGCATCGATGGCTCTTTGGAAAGGAAGCAGCTCGATGGAGCGCAAACGCTCTTTATCATGAGAAACAAGGGGAAGACCATAATGACTGTCGACTGCTGTATCTCCATGGCCAGGGAAATGCTTGGTCGTCGCTATCATGTTCTGATTTTGCAATCCTTTTATCATCTGAATGCCAAGCTTTGATACAAGTTCCGGATCGGAACTGAAGGATCGAACGCCAATAACAGGATTTCCGGGATTATTATTGACATCGACAGACGGTCCGAAATTGACATTTATGCCAAGTGACGACAGTTCCTTGCCAATAATTTCTCCGGATTGATATGCGTAACTCTCTTGTCTGGCTGCACCAAGTGCCATATTACCAGGAAGGTTCGTTCCAGTTTGAAGGCGAGTTACGATTCCTCCTTCCTGATCAATCGTTATGAACAGCGGAAGGTCCGGGCTTGCCATCTGTAAACCATCGGTGAGCCGAACCGTTTGTTCGGTATCGACTACATTCTCAGCAAACAGAATCACACCGCCCAGATGATATTTTTCGATGATGCTTGCAACTTCCGAGTTCATTTCAATAAACCCGGTCGCCTTTGTTTCTCCTTGTTTTTGCCAATTACGAAAATCCGGCATGAGCATTTGACCGACTTTTTCATCGATTGTCATGTTTTCTACGATTTCCTGTATATCTGAAACCGTTTTTTCATTCTCGTATCCCTTTGCCGTCGCATTCCCTCCCATAATGGACAAAACCAAACATAATGCGATTCCAGCTGGGGCACATATCCTTTTTATCATTCAGGCTTCCTCCCTTGTATTCTTTTTAGTTCTGTTAGCAACAATTCCAAAACACTGCCGTGAAGGGGTAAAAATGAATGGAAATGAACTATATAGATCCTATAAAGAAATCAAGGCAGCATCGGGAATCCCAGCAGCCGCCTCTTTGAAAAGCCTTCATGAAAAGTATCCATTTATCCCTGGATTCTTTGAGCCCAATTGTTTACTCAATTATAAGTTTTATTGTTTGACCAGGCTTTAGAAGGGACAGCAAGGGAATATCTTCTTCTATAACTCTTCCTATAATGTTGACTCGGTGGTCTGCCCCTAGCTCTCTTTTGCAAATCTGAACCTCTCCCCGATACCTTCCAAAAGCATCATTGTCCATCGTTATGGATCCAAGGCTTCGTGCAGCTGTATTACTCGGCTCAACATTTGCGGTGACCCGGGTATTCTGCAGCCGGAAAACATCTTGAGAAACATCTGGCCTCAATTTATACTGACCGCTTTGCAAAAGTCGGGATTCCATTCTAATAGTTAGAATGTTCAGGTTTTTATATGCAGTTAGATTCTCAAGCAAATTACCCTCCGTTCCCTGATCTCCAACGTAAACTCCTTCCACATGCTGGATTAGCTCAATTCCGGCGGCGTAAGGATTCATCAACCTGTGTTTTTCAAGCGTTGGAAGACCCTCATGAAGAGGACCGCGTTTACTTCCTGCACCCGGGATGAAAGCAAAGATCGGTATGCCGTATTTCTTGAACATTCTATTTTGTTCATGAAAGAACTCTTCTTCAAGGCCCGTTTCAGGCCTTGGATAAAAGTTGTGCCAAGCTATCAGACTTTCCGGTTCCACTCCGCCCCCAAGCACGGCTAAAAGTTCATCTTCATTCAACGTACTTGCATTTAGTGAGAGTGAAAACACCTTAGATAAAGATATGACCGTTTCTTTATCGAACCCATCATCAAGGCGAATCCCTTTAATACCTAATGGCCATAAATCCGTAAATTTGTTAATCCCCAAATGATCAAGTGTATTTAATGAGACATCTGCATGGATTTCCATTCCATAGTCCTCTGCAAGCTTTAAAAGCCTGATCATCCTCTTCACGAGGTCCCCCTTTTCTTCAGGAATATGGAGCGAGGTAAATGCTCTCTTCACTCCCAGATTAGCAGCATGTATAATTTGTGTTACTGCAAGCGGGTCCTGTAGATAAAAAGAAATTCCGATCACTTAAATTCAACCGCCATTTCATCTTTAAATCCGAACAGATACGTAAAAATAAACCCTGCTATATAGGAAATGAACAACCCAGCAAGGAACAGGGCGATTTGGTTTGGATGAACTAGAAAGGTAAGCGGCAGTCCGGACACACCGATGGAAGACGTGGCGATCCCGAATTGAGCTTGGAATGCTCCGCCTACTCCTGCACCTAAACATGCAGTTAAGAAGGGCCGGCCCAATGGCAGGGTCACTCCAAATATAAGGGGTTCACCAATACCTAGCATTCCTGAAGGAAGGCCTCCTCCGATAGCCCTCTTCAAACTTGCTTTCTTCGTTTTCATATAGATGGCAAATGCCGCTCCCACTTGGCCCGCGCCACCCATCGCCAAAATGGGAAGCAGTGGATCATCACCAATCGAATTTATCAATTCTAGATGGACTGGCGTTAAACCTTGATGTAAACCAGTAATGACGAGAGGGAGGAAGGCCGCCCCAAGCACGAATCCAGCTACAACACCGCCGAAATCCAATACATTCAATAACCCATTCGTAATGGCATCCGATAAAAACCCTCCTACCGGCATAAATACAATGTAAGTGACAATCCCGGTAATGAGTAAAGCGATGGTTGGCGTCAAAATGATATCCAGTGATTGAGGAATGAATTTCCTGACCTGTTTTTCCACCAAGGCTATGAAAATAGCTGCAAAGAGTACTCCGATCAACCCACCGCGGCCAGGGAGCAAATTTTCACCGAACAATGAAATGTCGCCGACGGCCGGATTTATGACCAAGATACCAGCAAGGGCACCAAGTGCAGGTGATCCGCCGTATTCTTTTGCAGCATTGGTCCCAACCAAAATCCCCAAGTAGGCAAACAGACCGGATCCGATAACGGTTAAAATGATGGCTAATTGTGATTCTGCTGCGAGCCAGCCCGCTTGAACGATTGCCTTTGTAATACCGGTAATCAAACCTGATGCCACTAAGGCGGGAATTAAAGGGATGAAAATACTTGCAATCCTGCGTAAAAAAAGTCTAAACGGTTTTGCGTTTTTCCTATCAATCTCTGATTTATTCTTCGAGGCCACTTCTTTTAAGTTCAAATCTCCAGAAGCTTCCCCCAGAAGCTTTTCAAATTCTGTATGAACCTTGTTCACCACGCCTGGCCCGAGAACGATTTGTATCGTTTCCTCTTCAATGACGCCAAAAACGCCTTCCGTATTTTTTATATCTTCCATTTTTACTTTCGAACGATCGATTGGCAATACCCTCAGTCTCGTCATACAATGTGCAGCATCGGCAACATTAGATGCCCCACCTAATTTCCCCAATAACTCTTCTGCTAAACTGGCGTACTTATCCCCCTTACCCATTCATAAGCCCCCTTTTTCAAATCTCGGATTAATCATTTATATCGATCTGTCATCGATTTAATGGCAGACCTTGTGTTATCAATATATTGGACAGTTTCTTCATACTGCTCTGAAGCCATCCCCAAAAACAAAATGTCAATCATATATAATTGCGCCAATCGTGAGGATGTTGCTGCACTTCGAAATGGTGCTTCATTCGAATAGGATGTAAACAATGTGGCATCACATAAAGAAGATACCGTTGTTTGGCCATAATGGGTCAGCCCGATTGTCTTGACCCCACGTTCCTTTGCCAGCTTCAATATATTGACAACTTCAGGTGTTTCCCCAGAGAATGAAATGGCAAAAACGATGTCATTCTCATCAGCATTTGCAATCAGGGTTGCAACTAGATGCATATCTGTAAAAGCCGTTGCTCCTTTATTGATGCGAAGTAATTTTTGCTGAGCATCCGCAGCAACTATATTCGAAGCACCCACACCGCAAAAGTGGACGGTTTTTGCATTCAGCATCAGCGTCATGGCATGTTTTAGATTATCATGATCAATTATTTCAGATGTGTCCCGGATGGTCTGAATCGAATTACTCGTTGTTTTCTCCACAATCCGGTACAGTGATTCGGAAGGCTCGATATCCCGGTAGCCCTGTTCAACCCTCTTCATCAAATCTCCAGCAATCCTTATTTTCAGATCTTGAAATCCTTTTATTCCAAGCGATTTACACAACCTAATAACAGCAGCCCCGCTTGTTTGGGCAGAGGTACTTAATTCCTGTACAGTGCTGTTCACAACTTCATGAGGATTCTGCAGAATATATTCCGCTAGTTTTTGTTCGGATTGCGGCAGCTTGCTCAACATCGTCTGTATGATGGATAATCCTCCTGTAGCCATTGCTTCCCTCCTAATCTTCATAGATCGAGATGGCTTTTCTGACATCTCCATCCGCTTTTTCCAGTAGCTCCATAGCTTTTTCATAATCTGTTGCCGTTTTTATCATGACAATCGCTGGCTTAACTTGATTATTTGCCTTTTCAAGCGTATTCAAAGCTTGATCATAATCAGCATTCGTTACTGTTTCTATGATGTTTACTGCACGATCCTTCAGTTTTTGATTACTGACATTTACATCGACCATCAGATTTTCATAGACTTTGCCCAATCGGATCATTGTTGCCGTTGAAATCATATTGAGTACCATTTTATGTGCGGTTGCCGCTTTCATTCTCGTGGATCCTGTTAACACTTCCGGCCCGACCACCACTTCAATCCCTATATCAGCTTCTTTCGTGATGCTCGCGTTATTATTGCATGATAAAGCGACCGCTTTAGCCCCGACCTTTCTTGCATAACGCAAAGCACCCTTCACATAAGGAGTGCGCCCGCTTGCCGCAATGCCAATAACCGTATCATTTGCTGTAAGCGCCACGTCAATCAGGTCACTTTCCCCAAACTCTTCTTTATCCTCTGCACCTTCAACAGCCCGAACAAATGCCTTTTCCCCTCCTGCGATTATTCCCAGCACACTATCAGGCGGAGTGCTGAAAGTCGGGGGACATTCCACAGCATCCAGCACTCCGAGCCTTCCGCTCGTTCCCGCTCCGATGTATATGAGTCTCCCTCCTTTTTTTAACGATTCGCAAGCCCATGCAACTGCCGTTTCAATCTCTGGCAATACCTCCTGAACTGCTGCTGCCACTTTAAAATCTTCTTTATTGATTGCAGAAATGATGTCCATTGTAGTAACACTGTCGATATTCATCGTCTTTTCGTTCCGTAATTCAGTCGTTAATGAACGCAAATGTTCTTCCATAGACTATTAAATCCTCCTATAAACAATCACTTAAATATAATTTCATTTTTTAATATAAAATAATGAAATTATATTTCATATTATATTCAATGATAGCGTTTTCATTACTCAGAGACAAGATATATTTGTAAAATTTGTTAACCGGCAATCTCCGTTCTTCAAAACCCCGATGCTGGCGGCCTGCCTATAAATATTGTACCTATCCCTTGCAGAGTGCGGTATTTTACCCAAAGGAGCCTACTATTTTTAGTGTAAATTTTTTCAATAAAAAAAACGTGTACCGTCACCATATTAGGACGATACACGCAATTTTGCAAAATGCTAAACTAGTATACTACTCCAGACCCGGGACACCTGCACTCCTTTACCCAGTTAACGGATCGGGACCACTTTCCCGTTTTCTACTGCACCAACGACAATAGTGGATGCAAATCCTCCATTTTCATCTATCGAGGGAATATCGTATATTTTTTGATCTGGCCCAATATTTGAAAGCCCGTCTTGCATATGTTTACGGATGGCCTTGGCATCATCAACGCTGCCTGCAGATTTCATCGCTTCCACAAACGCATACATCGCGATATAATTCAATCCTACTTCGGAGCTTGGATCTTCCTTATAATTCTTTTGATATTTCTCGACGAATGCAGGCACTGCTTCTTCATCTGAGTCCATCAATGGCAGAACGCCAATCGAGCCTTCCAATGTTTCATATGAACCTGCAATCGGCTTCATTTGATCCAGCTTTGCTTGATCCATGATGATGAAACCGCCTTTAAATCCCAGCTCCCGAGCTTGCTTCGCTACTTTTGCCGTAGGTTCCGAAGCTCCACCGATGAATAGCACATCAGGATCTTTTTTCAAGGCATTTGTGACAATCGTAAAGAAATCGGTTTCTTTGGCGAAATCAATCGAAGAATTATAAACGACTTTTCCGCCTTGCTTTTTCCAATGTGGGAGCACGGCTTCCGTCCAGTCTTTACCGTATTGCGAAGATGTTGGCAAAGCGGCAATTTTCTTGCCGAAATGTTCCATCGCATATGTTGTAAAAGGCTCGATATACCCCTCGTAATTCGGTGGGATTCGAACAGTTAATGAATTTCCGCTCTCGGTCACTGCCGGTTCACTCGTATATGCACCAATGATGAATTCCTCTTGTTCATTAAAAACCTGAAGTGCCAGCACGCCTCCGCTGTGAGGCGTGAATATGATCGGCGTATCATATTCCTGAATTAAACGTTTAGCATTCGACCCTGTTTCATTAGGTAAGTATTTATCGTCCAACGATACTAAGTTCAACGTGTATTTCTTACCATCTACTTCAAAACCACCAGCATCATTAATTTCATTGACGGCCATTTCGACACCATTCAATGTCCTTTTCCCATATAACGCTGCTGCCCCGCTTAAAGGACCGCTAAAACCGATGTTTACGACATTGTCATTTTTTCCTTTACTGCCACTGCTGGACACAGGGTCCCCTTTATTGCACCCGGTCAAAACAGTGATGGTTAGCAGGAGAAAGACAAATAATACTTTCAGTTTTTTCATAAAAATCCCCCATTCAATTTATTCAGGCCCCAATATACGCTTTCCTTACTTCATCATTGGCTAATAACTCACTTGCTGTCCCTTGAACGACAATTTCCCCATTTTCAAAAACATATCCTTTATCTGCAATGCTTAGGGCAGCATTCGCGTTTTGTTCAGCAAGCAGAACCGTGATTCCTTCGCGGTTTATTTCTTCAATGACTTGAAACATTTGTTCGACAATGAGTGGAGCGAGTCCCACCGAAGGCTCATCAAGCATCAACAATTTAGGTTTCGACATCAAAGCCCTTCCAATTGCGAGCATTTGCTGTTGGCCGCCGCTCAGGCTTCCCGCTTCATCATGATGCTTTTCTTTTAAAATCGGGAATAAGTGATAGACGTATTCCAAGGAATCCTTAATCTCCGCTTTTTTCTTTCGATGCACATAGGCACCCATCCGCAGATTTTCCTGAACGGTCATCTGTGAAAACAGTTTACGTCCTTCGGCACACTGAACGATCCCCTCCCGAACATTCTTATCCGGGGCACGGCCCCCTATCGGCATGCCTTGAAAATGGATTTCCCCCATGGAAAGCTTACTGATTCCGCTTATGGAACGAAAAGTCGTGCTTTTTCCTGCCCCATTAGCTCCTAGCAAAACAACGATTTCTCCCTCGGCAACTTCGATATTCACATGGTTTATCGCAGTGAAACTTCCATAATTCACGGCGACATCTGTTAACTTAAGCACTGGCACTCCCTCCCAAATAGGCTTTAATGACCGCTTCATTTCCGCGGATTTCCTTAGGTGTGCCCTCGGCAATTTTTTCTCCGTAATTAAGGACCATGATGTGGTCTGCCAAGTTCATGATCATATGCATTTTGTGCTCGATTAAACAAACGGTCAGTCCCGATCGATTCAATTTTTTAATCAGTTCTGTCAAGCCTTCCGTTTCATCCGGGTTGATTCCCGCAGCAGGTTCATCAAGAAAGATGATTTCCGGTTCTGTCGCTAGGGCTAGGGCAATGGCTGTCCGTTTCTTTTCCTCCTGTGAGATGTTCGAGACCATTCTGTCAGCCGATTCCGTTAATCCGACAATATCAAGCACCTCCATAGCCTTATCCCTGCAAGCCGCTTCCTCCCGTTTTAAACGTTTTGTTCTTAGAATGGCATCCGCCAAATTGGATTTTGTTCGAAGTCTATGACCGACAATGACATTATCCAACACGGTCGATTGATCGAAAAGGCTTGTCGTTTGAAAGGTTCTTGAAATTCCGAGCCCCGCTATTTCATTGGCAGGAAGTTTGGTGATATCAATCCCTTTAAAAAGGACCGTCCCGGAAGTCGGTCGATGAAAGCCACTGATCAAGTTAAAAAAAGTGGATTTCCCTGCACCATTTGGCCCGATTATTGCATTGATTCTACCTTTTTCAATTGAAAAATCCACATTATTGACGGCCGCCAATCCTCCGAAACGCTTTGTCAAATTCTTAGTTTCGATTAGCAAATTCATCCCTCCTCAGCTTTTATGTGCAATTCGCCCCTAACCCCGGACAGCGCATTATCTTTTCGCTTTCTTTGCCAATCAAAGAAGGCCCCTGCGATTCCGCGCGGATAAAAGATAATGATCACCGTAAGTAATGGTCCGAATATCAACATTCGATATTCTTGAAGGAATTGCAGATTCTGCGACAGGATTACTAATAATAATGTTCCTACCAATGGACCTGAAAGTGTGCCGATTCCACCAACCAATAAATACATCAATAAATCGAACATGATGGCAGTTGATCCGATATCAGGTCCAATGAAACGAATGAATGAAGCATACAAGGCACCTGCCAAACCTGCGAAGAATGTGGATAGGACAAATGCGGTTAACTTATTCTTCATTGTGGATATACCAATCGTTTGTGCTAGGTCCTCGCTGTTCCTGATGGCCATATACGTTCTGCCGGTCAACGAGCGTATAATTCGATACACGATTAAAATCACTGCAAGCAGGAAAATGAGAACGAGATAATATTGGGATGCTGCCGTATCGAATGTGATAGGCCCTATATTCCCGGGAGCAGGGATCCCGATCAATCCCCTAACCCCCTCTGTAAGTCCCTCCCATTTATCGATCACCAGATATATGATGTAACCCACACATAGGGTATAAATCGCGAAAAAGTGTTCCTTTGTCCTTAGCGCAATCAAACCGATTAAAAACCCAATGGCACATGTGATTAAACATGCACATATTAGTGCCAGCCAAAAGTTCATTCCCGCTTTTACTGTGAGCAGGCCAAGAGAATATGCTCCAATCGCAAAAAATCCAGCATGTGCAAGCGAGAGATACCCAGTATAGCCTGATAATAAATTGATTCCATAAACAGCTATCGCCCAGATGAACGAAAGTGTCAGTATATGGAGATAATAATCGTTTTGCGCGATATAGGGGAATGAAAAAGCAAAGATGATAAGAGCGATAATCCCATTTCTTTTCGTTAATATCCTCACACTACCTCTCCCCCTTTGCAAAAAGACCTGTTGGTTTCACCGTTAATATGATGACTAAAAGTATGAATGCAATGATGTCTTTATAATCATTTGAAATATAAGTTGCACCAAGGCTCTCACTGAAACCTAGGATATATCCACCTACGATCGCCCCCGGGATGCTGCCCATCCCACCCAATATGATTATGACGAAGGCTTTTAGGATGACTAAATGCCCCATGCCGGGAAAAACAAGATTAATCGGTGATGCAAGGGATGAAGCGATGGCTGCTAATCCCCCCGATATCATGAAGGTAAGCATCGCGACTTTATTAATGTTGATTCCCACTAATGACGCCCCTTCACGGCTTTGGGACATTGCAATTATCGTCGAACCGGCATAAGTTTTCTTTAGGAAAAGGTAAAGTAAAACCATCACTGCGATAGCTGACACGATGATCAATAATCGCTGAAGTGTGAACGTCAGTCCCAGGATATTGACGACTTGACCATATGGAGAAGTCATAGTATGGAAGTCGGCACCCCAAACAAATTGGGCAAAAGCTTCAAGAAAAAGGAGAATGCCGATGGCTGCAATCTTATCGTGCAACGGAGGTGCCTCCCTTAACAGGCGGAACACGAAACGTTCCAAAAGGACTCCCAACAAACCAACAACAATAATGGATACGAACATGGCCATCCAGTAATTGACCCCATATAATGTCATCATTGACAACGTGATATATCCTCCCAACATATATAGGGCACCGTGTGCAAAGTTCGGAATATGCAAAATTCCATATACTAGCGTCAATCCCAGTGCAACAAGACTATATACGCTGCCAATCGTCAAGCCATTAAAAAGCTGCTGGATCAAAATTTCCATTTATTTCCTCCTTGAAAATTAATGAATTTCACTCTGCTGTTCCTGGCTCACAATCCTGTCCATATTTTAAAAGCACACATCTGTATTAAAAACATTTTCACATACTCTCCCATAGCATCAACATCTCGGGAATGGAATAAGCTTTAATTCCCTTTATTCTCCGCCTATAGAAATATTAGGCATCCGTTGTTAGCGCTTTCATTTTTTTTCGGGCGTAACGATCGTGCAGACAAGCTGTATTTAGGGAAAGCCAATGATTCCATTTTCTGTTTAATGACGGTTTATACATGGTGGCCGTCTGGTTTTTTCACCCCTTTCACCTCGCACCTTCCATAGGAGAATCATTCCGCAGAATAATTTCCAGATTAATTTCCAGATCCAGATTAATATCCAGATAATAATGCAAGTGCCGTGCCAAACATTAAATCACCTTCAATAAGGCTATTAACCAGTCTGTGAATTCATTATTGAATTGTAAAATCTCAAAAGTATCGGTTCCATACGGGATGTCCTTCATTCACTATTGACTGAAAAAATCATTTCTGAATCAAAAAAAATTAAAATGGAAAGGAACCAAAAAATCCCGTTTATAACTTCCATCATTTCACATATTAGCAGGCAGGTAATATTGTAAAAAAATGCAACCTAAGAACCAATAATTTCCTAAGGTAATAAAACCCGTCATCCCCAAAAACGCGTAAATATAATTAGAAATATCAGTCAAAAAGACAGCACCTCCAATTTTGGATAATATCCAAAATTGGAGGTGCTGCTCATACTTACCTATTATTTCCACGACCTCGATATTTTTTAAGTTTCTTCACAATTGTTGCATGAGGAATCAAGCGCTTCTCCAATTTCATGGTAATTTGGTAGGTTTAAGCCGCTTTCGTCAAGATTTCCTTATTTGCTTTTACCACGGAGATCAGCTAGTAAATTATTGTTAATCCTCAAATCTCTTACCGATCGAATGGGTCACGCATTCATAATGTCTAAGAACCGTTACCTTGCAGTTGTACTTAACTCACGATTTAATGTTACCTCACTTTTTAGAGTTAGTTCATCCTTAGGATTTTTTCTACACTTCTCCGTTTTTTTCATTTTCACGCTTACGATTCATGGTTTTTAACGCTTTTCTATATTCTTCATCCTTCATAGCCAATCCCTTGATGTTTAAATCTTCCTGCGTCGTATCCTGGAAACATTGAAGGACTTGGCGGTAGGCCTGATCGTTCATGTGCTTAACCTGCCCAACGGAAGCAGTTAGAGTCTCCTCTGGAACCTCTGGAACCAATTCAGATTTGTCAGGTGAATGGATGGCTTCCTTACCAGTTTCGTTTATAACCGTTTCACGTGCCATCTCTTCTTTTGAAGTTGACCAGAAATTAATCTTGAACAATCCCCCAATAACAGCCATAGCCAATCCTATGCAAGCAATAATGGTCACCATCTGACCAACCCCTTACTGTACATGTGCTAGAGTTTGTGTGACTTCCGCTACACGTTTTCCTAAAGCTCTTCCTAACTCTTGGGCTTGCTTAGGAAGCAAATCTGTACTATCAACAGGACAGGACACCCCTACCCCGTAATAAGATCCATATAAAGCATTTTCTGGAACATTACCAGGTAAGCCGACGATAATCATCCCTTGGTGAAGCATGGGAGTAATGAGGTTAAGCATCGTTGCTTCTAATCCTCCATGGACGGTAGCAGTCGTACAAAATACAGCACCCATTTTGTTTATCAGCTTACCTTCTGCCCATAAGAACCCTAATTTATCTATCCAAGCTTTCAATCCAGAGCTAATCGTCCCGAAATGTCCAGGACATCCCCATACAATCGCATCCATTTCTGATAGCTTATATACATCTGCCTGATCCACATGATCTATATGCACTTCTGCACCATGCACTTCTTGAGCACCTTCTACTATTGAATATGCCAGTGCCTTTGTATGTTCACCTTCACTATCATAGACTACATAGATTTTCATAAAAGTTTCCACTCCTCTTGGATGAATTCATGCGAATTTTCGTCTACAACGAGATTTTGATTTTAGCATTCATACCAGGAAGTACTTTGGCAGATGGATTCATAATTGAGATTTTAACAGAAACTTTTTGAGTGACCTTTGTGAAATTGCCCGTATTCGACTCTGGTAAAGACGAAAATACAGATTTAGTAGCATAGCCGATTTCTTCAACTTTTCCTTCGAAAGTTACGTCGGTATCGCCATCTACGTTTATATCCACTGAATCGCCTTTTTCAATATCCTTTAAATCTGTTTCCTTGATGTTAGCTGTAATGTATAAATGCTTGAGGTCTGCAGCTTGAGCTAGCACTTGGCCACCTTGTACTAGCTGGTCATTTCCCGCTCCATTTTTAATAATCGTTCCCTCCATGGTAGACTTTATGGAAACGGCTTGACCTTCTTCATCAATTGTTCCTATTGCCTTTCCTTTTGTAACAGCTTTACCCTCTTTAATATTCCAATCTTTGAGCATACCAGAAGCTGGTGCTACAATTTGAACCATGTCTGCAGATACCTTCGCATCATCGGTTTTAACAAAGTTCTCATTTTGATAATAAAAGTAGGCACCGCCTGCTAGCAAAGCAATTACAACAAGAATACCTAAAATATTGGCAATTATTAAACGACCTTTACTCATACGTATTTCCCCTTTTTATTCGTTTTTTCCAATGGTGCTGGAAGTAAAATGTGCTGCTCTTTCTGCACTAGCGACCTTCCTTTGCCCGTTACAGCCTTTCCGATGGAAGCTAACAACATGATTATGCCTAATATCAGGAGAATGGTAAATAAATCATGGTAAGCCCCTAGAAGCGCACCTTTTTGACTATTCTCAACCATTGAATAATAAGCCATGCTTTTTGCCTCTGTAAGTGTATGTCCATTATTGATATAATTGCGGACCAATCCGGCCATCTCTGAGTTAGTTTCGGGATTCAATAGAGATATTTCCCCTCGAACATCTTCATAGTGAATCTCATGCATTCGATAAGCGAACCATCCTAGTACTGGTCCAGCAATTGAACCAAATAAATTTCTCATTGAATGCAGGGATGATGACCGTAGTACTGCCTTGTGAATGTCACCTGCTAGTGCTGTTCCCAATGCCCCTGATAATAGCACCATGCTTACGCCTACGCCTATACAAGCCATTTGAACATTTATTGCCGTTAAAGAAACCTCGGTTCCCATTGATCTCCATTGAATGCTGATCATTATGATGATGATGGATCCTACCATTCCCAGCCTGCCTGCACCCCATTTGTCATACAGCAAAGTACAGATGATGCCAGACGCCAAAAAGCCAACAAAAAACCACAAATAAAAATACGTAAGGTATATGAATGGAGGATCAAGAATGTTACTCAAAAACCCATTAGCTCCTGCAATCGCGACGATAAGAGCAATATGAGCAGTTAAAGCCATAATTGTTCCTGAAACTGTTTTTGCTGACCACAATGATCGGATTGGAATAAAGGGATCAACAGCATTAAAATCAACCGCTATGAACAATAACGCCAATAGAAGAGCAATCACAAAAAATGGCCAAACCTGATTTGATGTAAAGCCGTGTTCTTGTAAGTTATACAGCGGGAAAATCAAGTCCAATATTAATAAAGTGAATAAGAAAATTCCTTTCATGTTATGTTTTGTCGTTCCTGAGTTTAACTCTGGCTTCGTTTTGGGTAATATCCTGAACCCTATTACAAGGCAAATGAGGGATGAGAGAATATTTAACAAGAATATCCATCGCCACTCTGAAATACTTAAAGATAAGGATCCAACAAATGCACCTACCGCGCTGCAACCAAATAAACCACCTATCGCAAACAATATAAACAGATTCCGCACCTTGTTTGGGTAAGACCTTAAACTAAGCGGTAGGATTGTCAGAAACAATACACCTGCCCCTAAACCTTGGAGTGATCTGCCAATGGTGAGCGGAATGATCCCCCAGCATAGAATATTGATGATCGTTCCCCCAAGGAATATGAAAATGAAAGTAAGATAAATTTTTCTTATTCCATATTTCATGGGAAGGATACGTCCAAATGGGAGACCTAACGAAAAAGCCAAATTTGAGCAAATGGATGGAAGTAACATAACGTGTGTACTTAAGTTAAGTCCATTTTGAATAACCATTTGATTCAAGATGTAGGAAAGACTTGTAAAGTACTGAGGCCCAAATGAAAATAACGTTAATAGAGACATGAGCACATATTCCGGCAAGAGGGGTTTCTTCATCTCGCCACTCAATACATTATTTTGTGAATTCATATAATTCCCCCTTTCTTTCTAAGCTAATTTTGAATGTCAAATTCCATTCCTTAATATTTTTAAAAGAAAAAGGTCTTCACCATCCATTCATATTGAGCAGTTAAACATGCAACATACCCAAACTTGCTATTTACAATTTGTATTATACAACATATATAAAATATAGCAATAAAAATATTATCCAAACAAAACCTATAACACGTAAAAATGAAAAAGCCTAATTCAAATAAGAACATTTGAATTAGGCTTTTTCATGAAAAGGTTCATTAAAATATGTAATAAACATTACTGGTTCTGCTTATCAAAATTCGGATTATCTTTGTTTCCAGTTCTTAATATCCTGATTCAAACGTGTTAAATTCCTCTGAAGAACGTTTAAATCTTCCTCTGACCAGTCTTTAAGAATATCGGATAATCTTTCTTGACGAGACTTCTGAGCATTATGTAATATTTCTTGCCCTTCTTTCGTCATGACAATTAAGCTGATTCGTCCGTTTTTCGGATCTGGATAACGGCGAATGAATTCCTTTGACTCCATAGCGGCAACCTGGCGACTTGCGGTAGACACATTCAGTCTCAATTGGTCTGACAATTCATTAATGCCTAGTGGCCCATGCTTATCCAATTCACTTAGCAATAAAAACTCGGATCGATCTAGGTTGCCTATTTGTCTACTGGGGGATGTTGTTAGACGTACAAGCAGGGCTATGTCATATTCAATTAACTGGAGTGAGTCCAAAATCTATATCTCCCTTCTAGTGATTTACTTGAAAAATAATTAGGCTGAACTGTGTAGCTGGTTCTTTATATATATTTTCCAATTAAAATGATCCACTACCCTTGTATGTGTATAAAAACAATATACATGATTTTCAATGGCTTACCAAGTTTTAAAGCTTTAATAAACCCATTTAAATCAATATATTGAATAGGATTTAATCAGATATCTTATTGATAAATTCCCTGTTTGTCTCTGACATTCTGAAGGTTCGAGCGAAAATCAGTGTTGATAAATCAATTCTGTAACTTCTCATTTTCTTCCTCCCCTGTAAAAATCGGCTTTTCCTCCTATTCATCGGAACTTTAATAAATTTGTTGATCTAGCAGACTGGTTTCTCAGTAAGACCGTCCTCTAGCCAAAGATGTTTACATCTGGTGAATCTAGGTTGGACACCGCTGCTCCGTTCTATTTTATCTTTTCGTCTTTGGTTCACATTCAATTTATATTTTTTTATTGAATTTTCGCCTCTCGTATAATCAGTCAAAAAAACTGCACCTCCCATTTTTCTAACATTGGGAGGTACAGTTCAAACTCATCTATTCTTTTCCACTGACCTTTAATCGATATTTTTTAAGTTTCCTCACGATTGTTGCCTGACTGGATTCCAGGGCTTCTGCTATTTCATATGTAGTTTGGTAGGTTTGAGCCGCTTTCGTCAAAATTTCCTTTTCGGCTCTTTCCACCGCTTCTTTTAAAGTTAAGGTAGCATTGAGGTTCGGTTGATTCCGATTTTCCGGCTGATATTCTTCCGGAAGGTCGTTAATCGATAATATTCGATTATCCGTCAGCACGACGAGCCTTTCCACAATATTAATCAATTCACGGACATTTCCTGGCCAATCATGTTGATAAAAATATTCCTTCAACCGCGAATCTATTTCTTTTGAGAATTTATATTGTTCGTTTGCTTTTGTTAAAAACAAGTCAGTCAATGCCAAGATATCCTCTCTTCTTTCCCTTAGAGGAGGAATCGTAATCGGAATGACATTCAACCTATAAAAGAGGTCTTCACGAAAATCACCTGTTTTGACCATTTCCGAAAGATTTCGGTTCGTGGCTGCTATTATGCGAACATCGATTTTCTTTGGTTTTGTACCTCCGATTCTTTGAATCTCCCTTTCCTGAAGGGCCCGGAGCAGCTTCACCTGAAGTTGCAGGGGAAGCTCACCGACTTCATCAAGGAATAGGATACCACTCTCTGCAAGCTCAAACATCCCTGGTTTTCCTTTTTGATTGGCCCCGGTAAATGCCCCTCCTTCATATCCAAAGAGCTCGGATTCCAATAAATCAGCGGGAATTGCCCCGCAATTTATTTTGATGAAGTCTCCTTTTTTAGACCGGATGCTCCGATTATAGATATTGCGGGCAAGGACATCCTTTCCAACACCCGTTTCTCCCAGTATGAGTACTGTCGCATCAATATCCGATATTCTTTCTGCTATCTCATAAATCATTTTCATTTTATCACTGACGAATACGACTCCATCTTTGCTCGTTATCTTCCGCAGTTTCTCAATTTCCTGCTTATATTGATGATTCAGTTCATTAGCTTTCGTCAACTCATGCATCAGTTCATTTAAATCAGATAAATCCCTTATATTCGTAACGACTTGCTCTATTTCCCCTTCTGCATTAAAAACGGGACTCCCTGTTATCAATGTTTCCTTTCCCGCAAAATTATCCTGTACGACTGATACCGTTCGTCTCAGCTTCACTACCTTATGAGTCACCGACGCATTCAGTATGCCGCGTTTAATCAATTGGTCCACAGATTTGCCGATATAGTACTCTTTTGGTATGCCTGTGATCCGTTCAATTGCCGAATTGGTATAAAGCGTGATTCCATCTTGATCGGTGATGTATATTCCATCATAGGAATTTTCGATTATTGCATCCAGTGCGCGATTCAATTTATCCGTCTCATGAGCATCAATCAGTAAATCATCCAAAAATTCCGTTTCCCTGCCTATATAAAGAATATTGTCAGCATCCACTTGTTTCATTAATAAAAATAAATACCGTTTATCATGCAGCCTTGCAGCTGCAAGCCTTTTATTATCGAGAAATTGCCACTCATCGAATTGTTCGGTTAATGTATGATTACCATCCTGGCTTAACAATTGATTAAAATAGTTTCCCCAATCCTTAATCCGATTTGCAGAATCCACGACTAGTGCAGGAAAGGTCCACTCTTTGAGCAAATTAAGCTGAGAATCCTGTTTCACTTGATTCATTACTATTCACCTCACCGCCGCAAAAAGAATTCTTTTTAAGTACAATTCTGGATAATTTTCGAAACTCCTTTAAAATTGTCGAATTTCGCTCCTAAAAAAAGTAGTGATGAAATAATTTTCATCACTACTTTACCTCAGAAAGTCTTAAAAATAACCTCTCCACTGATCGCTTCCCTACCTGACTGGTTAGTGGCCGCTACGTTGAAAAAATATCTATCCCCATTTTTTTCTTTTAGATCCGCTTGAAGAGTTATGACATCATTCAAAAAAACCATCCCCTTGAAACGAATCTTGTATTCTTCGATAAATCCAATTTCATAAAGATTACTGAATAGCTTTGCGAGGTTTCCCATCGTCCACATTCCATGTGCGATGATACCTGGAAGACCAGCATTTTTTGCTTCCTCATCAATGGTATGGATGGGATTGAAATCACCTGATGCGCCGGCATATTTAATGAGGTCCAGTCGTGTTACTGGTGCAAGCTCGATGGAATGTAACGATTCACCAATATGAAGTTCGGTTAATGTCGTCACTTACTCATCACCATCCTTCTGATCGTTTCATTTAAAATGACAAGCTGTTCAGCAGTGAAGACAATTTCCCCATTTACATCCGTCCCATAATTTTTAAACGCTAGAAATCCCATTTCCCCTTGTTTCCCTTTTTTCTCATAATAGTCTTTCACTTCCGTATAACAGGTGATTTCTTCCCCTACCTTAAGCGGCCTGTTATAGCGATAAACCTGCTCACCGTGAATCAAGCCTTTATTCGGGAGATTTAAGCTTTCAATCGTCCCAAAATCAAAGACCCTTGGGAAAGTTGGTGGAGCGATATTCGTACCGTACCTTGATTGCCTGCCTGTTTCTTCATCAATGAAAATCGGGTGGGGATCACCAATCGATAATGCGAATTTTTTAACGGCTCCCCGTTCAACTATATTTTTAACGGGGTTGGATCGTTTTCCAATACTTTCGTTGAACATAACATCCCGCCTTTTCTCTTAATTTTTTGGACCGCCCGCAACATATAAAACCTGCCCGCTAATGAATGAGGATGCCTCATCGGCAAAGAATGCAACAGCATGAGCAATATCACTTGGCAAACCGCTTCTGGCAACTGGAATACTGTTTGCCCTATCCTGGATGAATTGTTCAAAACTCACTCCCACCCGCCTAGCTGTTTCTTTCGTCATTTCGGTTTCGATAAAGCCTGGTGCGACCGAATTAGCCGTTATCCCATATTTGCCAAGTTCAATCGCCAGTGTTTTTGTTAACCCCTGAAGCCCAGCTTTTGCAGCTGAATAATTAGCCTGCCCGCGGTTCCCAAGGGCCGAAGTGGATGATATATTGATGATTCTTCCGTACTTATTTGCAACCATATGCTTCTGGGCGGCACGTACTGCATTGAAAGTACCTTTTAAATGCACATCCATTACCGTCTGCCAATCAGAATCGGTCATTTTAAAAAGTAAATTATCCCGGATGACCCCAGCATTATTCACGAGAATATCAAGGGATCCGAATGTGTCGGCTATTTCTTTTATCGATGCTTCCACCTCTTCTGGATTGACCACGTTGGCCACTTTGGTAAAAATGGTATAACCCTTGTCCCTTAATTCATTTCCTGTTGCTGTCAAAACCTCTTCGTTGATATCGATAATCGCTACGTTTGCGCCTTCACTGGCAAACAGTTCGACGATTGCCCGGCCAATCCCCCTGCTTCCACCTGTAACTAAAGCTGTTTTCCCCGAAAATCTCCCTGTCATAATCGTCTCCTCCTAATCTATTATAAAAATTGCCCTACTTTAACATGTCCCTTAATCAAATTTCGGGAAATGATCATACGCTGTATTTCATCCGTACCATCATAAATCCTCCAAAGCCTGGCTTCGCGGTACCAGCGTTCGATGGGAAGCTCCTTCGTATAGCCCATGCCACCGTGAATCTGCAATACACGATCAACGACACGATTCCCCATATTGGCTCCATAAAGTTTAGCCATTGAAGCTAAATGGCGGTTGTCTTCTCCATTATCAAGTGTAAAAGCCGCATTCAATACAAGCCATCTAGCAGCTTCAATTTCTACGGCCGAATCAGCTATCTGCCATTGAATGGCCTGGCGCTCCGCGATCGGTTTACCGAAAGTTACTCGTTCTTTAGCGTATTCTATAGCCATTTGCAGCAATCTTTCTGCAGAACCGACAGCACGTGCGCCCACGATCCATCTTGCGAACCCAATCCATTCCAAGCCTAGTTTATAACCGCCATGCACTTCCCCCAAGATGTTTTCTTCGGGTACCCTGACATTATCAAAAACTAAACCGGCCGGTCCCCATTCTCCCATCGTATTGATATATTCTGATCTCCAGCCCATATCACGGTCTACAATGAAACAAGTTACCCCTTCCGTTCCGGTCGCTTGATGACGTTCTTTGTCAGTTACGGCAATGACCATGACGAAATCGGCATCATTTCCTCCAGTAATGAATGTTTTTTCACCGTTAAGCACCCATTCATTCCCTTCTTTTACTGCAGTCATTTTAATATTTCTCGTATCGGACCCGGCCCCCGGCTCCGTCATGGCAAAACAGGACTTTTTCTCACCATTAATAGTAGGAATCAGATATTTCTGTTTCTGTTCTTCATTTGCATAATAAAGGATGTTATCAGCCGAACCTCCAAAGCTGAATGGTACAAACGTTTTTGACACTTCCATCAAGACAATTGCCATCATGAGCTGACCTAGGTCTGCCCCGCCATATTCCTCCGGGGTATTGATGCCCCAAAACCCGGCTTTTTTTGCTTTTTCCTGTAAATCTCTCAATGTCCCCTCTGGTAAACTAGGTTTTCCTGCCATTTCATTGCGAAGCACTTCATTTTCCAATGGAATCAATTCATTTTCCACGAACTTGCGTATTGTTTTTTGCACCATTTTTTGTTCATCTGATAGTCGTAAATCCATTTAAACCCCTCCGCTTTCCAATTAAACTAGTTTTGATATTTTCTCTTTAATTGCCCGGTAATGATATTCTTTTGGATTTCAGACGTGCCTTCATATATTCTGGTGATTCGGGCATCCCGATAAAAACGTTCAACTGGATAATCCTTCATGTATCCCATCCCGCCATGAATCTGTACGGCCTTATCAGCGATACGATTATATACTTCCGAACCATACAACTTAAGCATGGCCGCTTCTTTAATGATTTTTTCTTTCTGATCGACCATCCATGCGACCCTGTATGTGAATGAGCGAAGTGCTTCTATTTCCATTGCCATCTCGGCAATCATATGGGATACGGCTTGATGATCAATGATCGGGACATTGAATTGTTCACGTTCTGTGGCATATTTGGTAGAAAGATCGAGCAGATATTGACAGGACCCCAAATTACGGGCAGCAAGGCCTGCCCGGCCATTTGCAAGGATTTTCAAGGCATTTACATACCCTTGGCCGACGTCCCCCAGTACATTTTCAGCAGGAACCTCGCAATCTTCAAAAAATAATTCGGCCGAATGTGAGCCTCGAAGACCCATCTTCCTTTCCAGGCTACCAACTCTAAAACCCGGAAAATCCTTTTCTACTATGAATGAGGTGATCCCTTTCGCCCCTTTATCTTTGTCCGTAACGGCCATAACTGTAAAAATATCTGCTACATCTGCATTCGTTATATAATGCTTGGTACCATTTAAAATATATTTATCGCCATTTTTGACCGCCGTCATTTTGAGATTCGTAGCATGGGACCCCGCTGCAGGCTCAGTTAAAGCAAAAGCGCCAATTCTATTACCGCTTGCCATATCTGGTAGATATTTTTCCTTTTGCATTTCATTGCCCATTTCAACTATCCCTACCGTCCCTATACCGGTGTGGGCCCCAATCAGAGTGGTATATCCATTATGTGTTTTACCGATTTCCTCATATAAAGCACATTTTCCCACCATCCCGATTCCGAGTCCGCCATACCTTTCCGGGATACTAAGTCCGAATAGCCCGATTTCCTTCGATAAATTTATGATGGATTCCGGGATATGATCTTCATCCTCTATCTGCATGGAAAATGGATCGATTTGTTCCTCGATAAACTGGCGTATATTTTCTTTAAGTAGCAGGATGTCTTCATCTAAGCGAAAGTCCATTTGCATTCCCCTTTATCTGCGAATTGGTTGTTAACGCTTACATATTTAGTTCGAATGAGCGATATGTTTTTCTTGAAGCTTGCGTTTTAAAATTTTACCGACCGCCGTCTTCGGAAGTTCACTTTCAAATGTGATTGCTTTTGGGACCTTGAAGGCAGCGAGCTGCTTTCGGCAATAATCCTTCAATTCGTTTTCAGTTATTCTTTCACTTGGTTTTAGAACTACCGCTGCATGTACCGTTTCACCGCGATATTGATCGGGAACGCCAAAGACGGCAGCTTCAAGTACCTTAGGGTGGCTGTATAGTATATCTTCAATTTCAATTGGATAAATATTGAATCCGCCTGCGATGATCATCTCTTTCTTCCGTCCCACAATGTAAAAGAAGCCATCTTCATCCATCTTGGCCATATCACCGGTATGCAGCCATCCGTTTTGAATCGTCTTCTTCGTCTCTTCAGGCATGCCCCAATAACCTTTCATCACCTGTGGACCCTTTATGACCAATTCACCTGGTGTATCAACCAAGAGGGCTGGCTCTCCTGTAATGCTGTCAATTATGGCGGCATCCGTATTTTGTATCGGAATCCCAATACTTCCTGGTTTTTGCAGGCCGCTGACTGGATTCCGGTGCGTGACTGGTGACGCCTCGGACAATCCATAGCCCTCAGCAATCTTTGTTCCACTAAGTTCGCTGAACCTTGACAATACATTCAATGGCAATGGTGACGAACCCGAAACGCAAGATGTCAATGTATGCAAATCAAATGGATGGGACTGGTAATATTGTAATAAAGCAATATACATCGTCGGTACCCCTGGAAAAATAGTCGGTTTAAGATTAGTGATAATATCAACGATCTCCGTTACCTGAAATCGGGATACAAGAATTAATTCCCCGCCATTATAAAACGTCAGGTTCATCCCTGAAGTCATGCCGTAAACATGAAATAATGGGGAAACGCCCAGCACCCTTTCCTTCCCCTTTTGAGTATTGATTCTTGAAGTGGCTGCACTTTGCAGCGTATTGGCTACGATATTACGATGGGTTAGCATCGCGCCTTTAGAACGCCCTGTCGTTCCTCCAGTATATTGGAGGACGGCGACATCTCTAGCAGGTTCAATCTCCACAGTGAAATCCGCCTCTGTAACAGATAGCAGTTTTTTTGTCATTTCACATTTGCCCTTTTCCAGCGACACGCTCAACACCTTTTCAACATCGGTTTCAGCTATGACAGCTTCAACTATGGGCAATAAATCGTCGAGTACAATGATGTACCTTGCACCTGAATCTTTCAGGACATGCATTAATTCGTTCGCCTTATACATTGGATTGATTTGGACAACAATGGCTCCATTCAAAAGAGTTCCAAAAAAACCAATTGGATATTGGGGACAATTAGGAAGCATGATAGCCACACGATCTCCCTTTCCAATCCCTTCATCAGCAAGCAAGCGGGCACATTTTTTCACTAACTTCCCCAACTCTGAATATGTATACCTTTTCTCCATGAACGTTACCGCTGTATTATCCGAATACTGTTCGACTGATTGAAAAAATAGTTCTGTTAATGAAATTTCAGGAATATTAATCTCTATTGGATTTCCGGACGGGATATGCTTTATCCAAGGTCTATCCATTTGTCCTCCCCTTTCTTCATTCAAAAATAAAGAAGTCATACTAACAACATGCAAGGAGTGTGCCAAAAATAAATCGTTTTGATACGTTGATTCAGTTAATGCTAAAATTCAAAATTGAATTATTTGCTGCGTTTTTAATAATTCCAGGTTCATAATTCTAGGATTTAAATTTGACTCAATAACTCATTTTTGAATTAAGAACTTGCTTTCAAAGACCCAACTATAGTGCTGGCCTGTGGATATACTGATCATTTTCAGGAAAATAAAACGGGATGCTGATCAAGGTCAGCATCCCGTTCAAAAAAATGATTCACTGCTCTATGGCGGTGTCATCTTCCAATGATATTTTCCATAATTCTTTCGCTTTTCCACTAACCGTTTCATCAAAAACAAATGATCCATTCGTATATCGATCATGATTTTTTAATGAAGCGGCATGAATCGTTTCAATGGTTCCCTTTTCGGAAAGAATGAATAGACTGTCGGTTTTGTTAATGATATCGAAACCAATGACCCTATGAGGATTCGATTTCAATTCCCTCAAGACCACGACACCGCGTTTTGCCCGGCTCGTTTTTTCAAACTCGGTTAATTTCATTTTCTTAATGGCCCCGCGCTGTGTAACGATAAAGATCGATTCTTTACTATCCTTGGCCAAAACCTTTCCGCCAATGACATAGTCATTTTCTTTCAAGTTAATCCCTTTGACTCCTGCTGCCCGGACACCGACAACACTTACTTCTTCTTCATCAAACCATAAACCATAGCCATTATGAGTGACTAGGAAAAGGTCAGCCTGTCCATTCGTATGATGGACATCGACCAGTTCATCGTCACCTTTTAAATTGACACCAACCAGCGGTTTTGAATGACGCTGAGCTTTATAGGAAGCTAATTCTGTCTTTTTCACCATACCATTTTTCGTGATGAAAACTAAGAATTCCGGCATGGTAAAATCTTTGATTGGAATCGCTTTTATGATTTGCTCTTCCCTGTCGATTGGAATGATGTTAGCGATATGCTGACCGGTTTCCTTCCAGCGAATATCAGGAAGCTGATGAACTGGACAATAGAGGTAGTTCCCTTTGGACGTGAACAGCAACAGGACATCTGTTGTATTCATCTCCAGCCTCTGGAGCAGGCGATCGGAATCCTTCATGCCAAAATCAAGCCCTCCTGACGCTGCATAAGATCGTAACGATGTCCGTTTGACATAGCCTTCTTTCGTCACGGTAACCATTACGTCTTCACTCGCAATCAAGACTTCAAGATTTATTTTGATTTCTTCAATTTCTTTTTCGATTTTGGAACGCCGTCCGTCATCAAAGCCCTTTTTAATGAATCGAAGTTCTTTTTTAATAACTTGAAGAAGAACCTTTTCACTGCCAAGAATCTTTGTCAATTCTTCAATTTTGTCCTTCAATTCCGCTGCCTCTGCTTCAAGTGCTGTAATATCCGTATTTGTCAGCCTATATAACTGCAAGGAGACAATGGCTTCAGCTTGCGCTTCTGTAAAAGCAAATTTAGCTATGAGGTTATCTTTAGCGTTCCGTTTGTCTTTGGATGCCCGGATGACAGCGATGACTTCATCTAATATGGATAAAGCTTTCACTAATCCATCGACGATATGTGCCCTGTCATGTGCCTTTTGCAGCTCATAACGTGAACGGTTCACGATTACCTCTTTACGGTGTTCGATATAAGCATCGAGCATTTTAGGCAGGCTCATCAATGTTGGCCGCTTTTTATAAATTGCAACCATATTGAAATTGTAGGCAATTTGGAGATCGGAATTTTTATATAAATAATGCAGGACTCCATTTGCATCTGCTTCTTTTTTCAGTTCGATGACAATGCGCAGTCCTGTACGGTCGGTCTCATCCCTTACTTCGGCGATACCTTCCACTTTCCGGTCTAGACGGAATTCATCCATTTTCTTAACAAGGTTTGCTTTATTGACTTCATATGGGATTTCAGTGATGACGATTTGCTGTTTGCCGCCCCGAATCGTTTCCACTTCCGCCAAACCGCGAATGATTATTTTCCCTTTACCTGTTTCATAAGCCTTACGAATGCCCTCAATTCCTTGAATGATACCGCCAGTAGGAAAATCCGGCCCTTTAATGACAGTCATTAAATCAGCGACTGTCGCTTCCGGCTTATCGATTCGCATAATGGCAGCATCAATGACTTCACCTAGTTGATGTGGCGGGATTTCAGTGGCATAGCCGGCTGAAATTCCTGTAGAGCCGTTTACAAGCAGGTTAGGGAACATTGCAGGCAAAACAATGGGCTCTTCAGAAGTATCATCAAAGTTCGGTACAAAATCGACCGTCCTTTTTTCAATATCCCTAAGCATCTCGGAGGCAATCGATGAAAGCCTCGCTTCCGTATACCGCATCGCAGCAGGCGGATCACCATCAATGCTACCATTGTTTCCGTGCATTTGGACCATGACCTTCCGCAGCTTCCAGTCTTGGCTCATCCGAACCATTGCCTCATAAACGGATGAATCTCCGTGAGGGTGATAGTTACCGATTACATTACCGACCGTTTTTGCGGATTTCCTGAATCCTTTTTCCTGAGTGTTTCCTTCGACATGCATCGCATACAATATCCTGCGCTGCACCGGTTTTAAGCCGTCCCTTGCATCAGGAAGTGCCCGATCTTGGATAATATATTTACTATAACGGCCGAAGCGGTCACCAATTACCTCTTCAAGCGGCAAATCCCGAAACGTTTCTTCAAATACCATCGTTAATGACCTCCTCTTCAATCGACATATTTTCATTATCTAAAATATTCGATTCCTCTTCGAGACCAAAAGCGACATTGGCTTCAATCCACTTACGACGCGGTTCAACCTTATCTCCCATCAAAGTTGTCACACGTCTTTCTGCACGTGCTCCATCATCGATCTTCACACGTATCAACGTCCTTGTTTCCGGGTTCATGGTGGTGTCCCATAATTGATCGGCATTCATCTCACCCAGCCCTTTATAGCGCTGAATCATATAGCCTTTCCCCACCTTGTCTATCGCTCCCTGGAGCTCCTCATCGCTCCAAGCATATTCAATGACTTCTTTCTTCCCTGTCCCTTTGCTCACTTTATATAAAGGGGGCAAGGCAATGTAAACCTTTCCTGACTCTATTAACGGCTTCATATATCGGTAAAAGAAAGTCAGCAGCAGCACTTGGATATGGGCCCCATCCGTATCGGCATCAGTCATGATGATCACTTTATCATAGTTAGTGTCCGGCGTATTGAACTCCGCTCCGACACCTCCGCCGATGGCATGGATGATCGTATTTATTTCCTCGTTTTTAAAAATATCCGCCAGTTTTGCCTTTTCCGTATTGATAACTTTACCCCGCAAAGGTAGAACTGCTTGGAAACGGCGATCCCGCCCTTGTTTAGCGGATCCCCCAGCAGAGTCACCTTCTACAAGATACAATTCATTTCGTTCGGGATTTTTCGATTGGGCCGGTGTTAATTTCCCGGAAAGGATGGCATCGGATTTTTTCCGTTTCTTCCCGCTTCTTGCGTCTTCACGGGCTTTGCGTGCCGCTTCCCTTGCCTGGAACGCTTTAATCGCTTTTTTAACCAATAGGGTACTTGTGGTCGGATCTTCTTCAAAAAAGTAGGCTAGGTGCTCTGATACGATGGAATCGACTGCAGAACGGGCTTCGCTGGTTCCAAGTTTGCTTTTGGTTTGTCCTTCGAATTGAAGAAGTTCTTCAGGGATGCGCACTGAAATGATTGAAGACAAGCCTTCACGTATATCGGTACCTTCGAGGTTTTTATCTTTTTCCTTTAATAGCCCCATTTTTCTGGCATAATCATTGAATGCCCGTGTCATGGCCGTTTTTGCACCAATCTCATGGGTGCCTCCATCTTTTGTACGAACGTTATTCACGAAGCTTAGAATATTTTCTGAATAACCATCGTTGAATTGAAAGGCAAGTTCGACTTCGATCCCATTTTGTTCCCCTTCTAAGCTGACTACACTATGGAGTGTCTCTTTCTCTTCATTTAAATAATCAACAAACGCTTCAATGCCATTTTCATAGTGAAAAATTTCATTATGGTCGTTACGCTCATCCGTCAATTCTATCTTCATGCCTTTTAAAAGAAAAGCTGATTCGCGAAGGCGCTCACACAGGATCTCATAATTAAAAGTCGTCACCGAAAATATTTTAGGATCAGGCTTGAAGTGGATTTTGGTCCCAGCTTGATTTGTTTTGCCGATTTTCTCCAGTGTGGTTTCTGGCTTTCCGCCATTGAAAAAACGTTGTTCGTATATGAACCCGTCCCTCTTGATTGTCACGACAAGCCATTCAGACAACGCGTTAACGACCGAAGCACCGACTCCATGAAGGCCTCCACTCGTTTTATATCCGCCTTGTCCAAATTTACCTCCAGCATGAAGAATCGTTAAAATGACCTCAGGCGTCGGTTTACCTAATTTATGCATGCCAATAGGCATTCCACGCCCTTTATCGGATACACTTACACTGTTATCTTTATGTATTTTCACACTAATTTGGTCTCCATATCCAGCTAAAGCCTCATCTACGGAGTTATCTACAATCTCGTACACTAAATGATGAAGTCCGCGTGCATCAGTACTGCCGATATACATACCGGGACGTTTTCTGACCGCTTCGAGTCCTTCCAGTACCTGAATTGCATCATCATTGTACTCGATTGTTTTTACTTTCTTTGCCACAGAAATTCCCCTTTCCTTACTAAACACAATTTCCGGGCCAAATCATACTGCAATGAAATGACTCACTAGCTTAACAAATCCATTAATACGTTATTATCATTATAACAAGTATAATACTTTCATGAACAAAGAACAAGTGTTCTATTTTTTTGTCCTTTTTATTAGCGTTAGCACATTTGTGTGGAACAAAACGTATCATTGCTACCATTCTAATTGTAGCGGTAAATTTTCATTTGGCAAATATACTTTTATATTTAAATCAAATTAAGCTTTAATGGCTTAATTTTGCCCGACCGCTCAATGCCCGCTATGGCTGCCTTTCAGTTTTTCTCCAGAAATAAAGCTATACCTTAAAAAAAGAGCGGAAGTTCCGCTCTTCATTTTACTTAGTAAGGGCGTGTTCGACTTTTATACATCGATTCATGATGACAGTATGTCCTTTTTCTTTCAAGAAATTATAGGCTTCTTCATTTTCCACTCCTAGCTGCGCCCAAAAGATATCTGCATCGATTTCTGCAAATTCCTTGGCTATCTCCGGAAGGAACTCTGAACGGCGGAAAACATTGACGATATCGACGTGCCCTTCAATATCTTTCAGGGCTTTTACTGCCTTTACACCCAGCACTTCAGCTACAGCAGGGTTTACCGGGATGATTTCGTATCCGCTATCCTGCATGGCCTTCGATACCATATAAGAAGTGCGCTCAGGGTTATCAGATAAACCGACGACAGCGATGCGCTTCGATTTTTTCAACATCTTTCCCATTTCTTCCCTGCTTGGATTTTCTATCATTCTTTTCAATCCCCTTTTATAATAAAATGTAATATTTGATTAAAGAGTATTCCTAACAAAGGTATTTTACAGAGAAAAGCTGTTTATTACCATTATTAAGAAAAATCATTATACAAGAAAGAATAAGTTTAGAAAAGGCATGACTCACTTAACTTTCTTATGTTCATACAGACTACCACGTATTGTAACAATTTATACAAGGAGGCATCGTTCATTATATATTTACGAAAATAAGGAAGTCTAAACCTTTTACCGTTCATGAACTTAACGTATATCAAAAGATGTAGGTCCATCAAGGAAAATTCATTTTTTTAGTGGATTTTTTTTGGACAGCCGTACCATTTTGTCACGAAAATGTTACAATAAGAGAAGCTTAACAGGTATTTCAGGGCTGTTTTTAGCTATTTCTACACGTTTATTTTTGAAAAAGGGAACAATCTTCCTTAAACGTGATAAAAAAAGAAGATTTTTCTTAAAGAAAGGGTAATAGAATGCTTACATTTATCACTATACTGGCTGCCTACCTGATCGGTTCGATTCCGTCCGGTTTAATAATCGGTAAAACATTTTACAAAATCGACATCCGGGAGCATGGCAGTAAAAATCTAGGCGGGACAAATACCTTCAGGACACTTGGTGTCAAGGCAGGACTAACCGTTACTATCATGGATATACTTAAGGGTACCCTAGCAACTTATCTGCCGTATATGCTAGGCGTGGAAATGCATTTATTGCTAGCCGGAGTTATTGCGGTAGTCGGTCATATGTTTCCCATTTTTGCAAACTTTCGGGGCGGAAAAGCCGTGGCAACTTCTGCTGGTGTCATTCTTGCTTATGAACCATGGTTTTTTGTCTTTGCCGTCATCATTTTCTTTATATCCTTATACATATCCAAATATGTCTCGCTTTCATCCATGATTGCTTGTTTACTTGCTCTCATCTACAGTTTAGTTTTTCATATTAAAGATTTGCCGCTCATTATTGTAATCAGTTTAATAACGATCTTCATTTTTTACCGGCATCGCGCAAACATCAAGCGGATTATCGATAAAACTGAACCTAAAGTAAAATGGTTATAAGAACATGTGCATTACCATGTGAAGATAGGCCCGTATGCAAGGGCCTATTTTCCATTCTACAATTCATTTGTAAGTCATGCCTCGAAACCTTTTCACTAATTGCTGTTCGAGATTGAGTATCTATCCTATCGCTGATATTAAAGCCCGCTGCTCATCTTCATTCTTGGTTTGTTCAAAGACGATTCTTTGCATTTTGAAAACCGGGTGAATACCACCGGGGCTGTAAGCCAATACAATAATGAGTCTTCGCCACCTTTGTCCGCAATTTAACAAAATCATCGTCAATCACACCATTGAATAAAGATAACATATGAGTAATTAACGTCTTTCTCAATCTTCCCACTGTCCTGTGCACCGTTATAATCCCTTTCAATTCAGGAACCTGCAGAATTTTGATAAAAGGCATCAACAACTCCCTCGACCTGGGGTTCGATTGCCTCTCTAAAATATTGATCAGCTTTAAAACATATTCCGTTAAATCGATATATTAACCTGAAGTTTCACCTGTTCACTGCCCCATATCCCACTCCCCGGATTTTGAAAATCGCGACATAGCTAATCCATTATACCCAACAATAAAATGTGATTCTTTATACCTGTTTAATTGAAATTAAGTTAGGTTACCCTCAAAAAAAACGATTCATTTTGACTATTTATATTTCATTCCGGACTCCACACGATTCTTTTGTCAAGGTAAAATGGCCTGAGTCATTTCTACATTAACTTCAAAACGAATAAATCGTTTGGAATTCGTTTTGTGGAGAAAGAGTCAAGTAAGGATTGAATAATTGTTGAACAGGGGCTACACTGGAACTAGTTATTACATATCGATAGGAGAAAGTGCCATGAAACCATTGCAAATATCACCGGAAACTGCATTAAAGTTATCCAAGTCACTAAACTTGCCTTTAGAGCAAATCATGCATATGCCTACACCAGTCTTGCTGAAAAAGCTTGCCGAGGCTGAAGCAAAAGAAAAAGGCAATACAAAATAGCTGCAGGAATCTGCAGCTATCATTTTGTAGACAAAAGGGGTTCGGAATTAAAACATTCTGAACCCCTTTTGAAATCCCCTTTGAATTTTCGCCTAAAGTTAAAAGATTGCGGCTCTACGAGCCCACATGTTAGGCCATTTTTGGACCACGCCATGTCCAATTGGCCATCTTCTTTAAATTAATGGCAGCGAAAGTAAGCATCGCCTTCATTGACAATTTAAGTCCCCTTAAAGTAGTCCAACGCATACCATGCTTTTCTTTTGCATCTGCGAATACACGTTCAACCGTTTCTTTACGTTTTGCATATATAGGTTTTACATCTTGATGATGACGCAGATGATCTGCTTCTTCCACATGTGTTTGCCAGATATGCCATGTCACCACTTTTTAACAGTCTTTGCTTTCTGTACACCGAGATAAAAATGAGCATGTTGTACAAATTTGTTTTGGCGATTTGTACTCGCAATAGCCCTCTTTATTTGTTGTTGAGTACTTTAAAGTTTCGCCCGAAGGGCAAAGGTAACAATCAAAATGTTCATCGTATATATAGTCCTGTTTGCGGAAAAATCCTTCTTTGGTGCGAGGACGTGTATAAGTTAAAGCCGGTATGATTTCTTTGTTAAATAGGTAGCTTGTAATCGCTGGTGTTTTATAAGCTGCATCTGCGGCAACGGCTTACGGTTTTCCAACTTTCTCAATCACTTGTTCAACTAGTGGCTCTAAGATCTGGACTGTCATGTGTATTTCCAGGTGTTACAATCATTCCCAATGCAAAACCGTTGCGGTCGCTGCCGCTTGGAATGAATAGGCAAACTGTTTTGTTCGTTCATCTTTAACACATAGTAGCCACTCTCAGAATCCGTTATACTTTCTTTAATCTCTTTGGTCTCTTCTTTATCAAATTTATCTGGTGGAAAAGGCTTTTTTCCATGGTTTTCACGATCTTGATTGATTTCTTCTTGAAGACGTCCTTGATACGCTCGTGTTTCTTTACGAACGATTTTCTTTTCAAATTTCCGTTTATTCGCACTGGCTTTCACATGTGTGGAATCCACGAAAACGTGTTCAGCACTTATTAACTTTTTATTAGCAGCTGTCATTAAAATGCGATAGAAAATCTGTTCAAACAGGTCTGTATCTTTAAAGCGTCGCTCATAATTTTTCCCGAACGTGGAGTAGGAGGTATCATGGAAACCATAGCCTAAGAATCAACGGTAAGCCATATTGGTTTCAACTTCTTCAATCGTTTTACCCATGGAACGAATACCGAAGGTATATTGAATGAAAGTCTAAAATAACTGGATCAATACTTGGGCGTCCTAACTCTGAATACATATCTTTCACCAAGTCATAAATGAAAGTGAAGTCAATGGCAGCCTCCATTTTACGAACCAAATGGTTCGGTGGCACCAGTTGATCTAAAGTAATCATTTCAAGTTGATCTCGCTGAATAGAATCATGTTTAGAAAGCATCCTCATCACCTCAAGTTTTAATACTTCTATTTTAAAACAAAAATGACTCCAGGCAAAAGTGTTCTATCTAAAAGGTAAGACAAAGTTGATTGGAACGGAAGGTACGAGACTCCTGCGGGAAAAGCGCGTCTAGGGGAGACCCCGCAGGCGAAAGCCGAGGAGGCTCCCCGACCGCCCGCGGAAAGCGAGTGCCTGGAGTGGAAATCAACGTCCAAATTGTACAAGCCATAAAAATAGACAAACTCGATTTTCATCGAGTTTGTCTACAGTCTGATAGCTACAGGAATCTGCAGCTATTTTTGTGTGTGCTCATATGGGTACGAAACGATCTTACTGGCAATACCATTTCCGGATTTCCTTTTACAAGCCCCGTCTTTATGAGCAAATTAATTAGATGGCATTTCATTTTATCCTCACAATATATAATTTCAAAGTCTTGCTTAAATCATAAATATATCAATATTCCGAATATTCCCCCGCCGCTTTGGCTCAGGAATCAAAAAGGCAAAAAAACCGCAAATGGGCGGTTTTCAATTGAAAGTCAATTCTTTTGCCATATCATGCAGAGGCTTCTTTTTGACTGATATTAATTGTTCATTTTCATAGGTACATGCAAATTCTTGTGGTGGTTCATCCTGTAATATATCGCTCAGGTAATACTTTATGTTGGACACAACTTCACTTGCCTCCATAACCCATTGAAATGGCTTCCAGGCAAGTTCCCCTTCATCACAGGCAGATAGCCCTCCCCCTTCATCTTCAGCTCTGTAAACATACATTCCACCTGTTTCATTCCATGTCACGATTCCTCGAAAGCTCATCCCCCTTACTTTCAATCCAGTTTCTTCAAGAATTTCGCGTTCCATCGATTCATCGATGGTTTCACCTTTTTCTATTTTCCCGCCTATGCCATTCCATTTATGCCGATTGGGATCCTTTCGGCGAAATAGCATCAACACTTCGACTTCGTTGGATCTTTTTCGAGTTATGAAACAAATATTGTATATAATATCCATTGTTATTTCCTTTCTTAAACGCACATTATTCGCATCTACCGTATAATTACTTTATACTTAAATAACGAACCTCTAGGAAGGAGAATGAGTATGAAACTGACCATTTCCGATCAAGCAGCTAAGTGGTATATTGATGAACTGGGGCTTCAAGAAGGCTCTCATTTGCGCTTTTATGTAAGATATGGCGGGCATAGTACCGTCCAAAGCGGCTTTTCATTAGGTATCATGCAAGAAGAACCGGAAAATGCAGCGGCCGCAACGACTATGAACGAGATTAATTTTTATGTAGAAGAAAAAGATTTATGGTACTTTGATGGCCACGATTTACTTATTACTTTTAATGAAAAACTGACTGAACCAGAATTTCAATATGAAAAGAGTGCTTGACAATAAAGCAGCGGTGTAAACTGCTGTTTTTTCTTGTTCAATCGAGCAGACGCTCTTCAATATCTTCCGCCCTAAGAATTTCCGCTTGTTTATCCCCTAAAAGATCAAAATGAGAATAGCCATCCTTCCTGTGATGAATCCACTCTTTTTTTAGCCCGTATTGCTTACCCCACTCCGCTAAACGCCTTAAATCCTTGCATCCGACTTTTGTTACCGTCTTGCAACCGGGAAATCGGTCATCCAGCCAATAATGAGTTAAAAAAGCTATTTGGCCTTGATCGATTTTCTGCTTCCAGGCTACGATGTCTACCCGTTTAATCCCAAAAGCCATTTTTGATCACCTCAATAATTGTAATTAAACCAATTCATCCTGCTTTTTATTTTTCTCATAGGCCTCATGCCATTCAGGATACATGCGTTTAATGGATATTGGGCGGAAGCTCTCCTTTTTAACGCAAACGTGGGAAGAATGACCTGTAGCCGCCACTTCATTTTTCCCATTAACGATCTCATACCCATAAACGACGCGTAAACCGTCATATTTTTCAATCCAGGTTTTAATTTTCACCTTATCACCATATCTAACAGGGGTTTTATACGAAGCTTGAATATCCATAACAGGTGAGAGGATGCCATCCGCTTCCATATCAGCATAATAAAACCCTAAATCATTTATCAATTTTGTCCTGCCTAGTTCCATCCATATTAAATAATTCGCATGGTAAACAACACCCATTTGATCTGTCTCTGCATACCGCACTTCAATTTCGTTTTCAGCTATGAACATTTTGTTTCCCCACTTTCATTTCTCTTGCAATAAACATTTTACCATAACAATTGTGCAAATTTCATTTAAGCTGTCTTTATAGACTGTTTCCCTTCATTGAACCTAAAATGAAAGGGGAGAAAGATTTCTCATCTCTTTCTCCCCTTTACCTAGTTGTTTACATATTATCGTTACTATAACCGTTTTCCCGTGCTTCCTGCTCATCTTGCATTTCTTCCTTCATTCCATCAATGCTCTTTCTTCTTCGTTCATTTTTATCCTGAATTGCCTGCTTTTCTTCCCCTGAAGAAAATGATAACGTTTCATTTGCAGCGATTATATTTTCTTCCGTATTTTCTATTGCATCTTGAATTTTTTCAACATTATCCAAACGATTATCCGGATTGTGCTTATTTGTGCCCATTATTTTCACCTCATATTATTTATTCACATAATATTATTACGATTACTTTATAACCTTGTCCCTTGATTACTCGCCTTTAGTTTGAATGACCTGAGCATGTTTGCCTGATTTGTCCTGCATTTTCTTACCGTTGTTCCCGCCCGCTGCTATTGGCTGTGTTCCTTGATGGCTCGGTCTAAAGTGTTTGGAATCTTTTTTTGGATTACCCATTCTATCGCCTCCTTCTCTTATCATGGATAAAAAAGAGGAAATTCATGAATGCCAGTTTTTGAAATAGTTATGAAAAAAGAGCCAGCACCTTGAAGGGACTCATGGCACTGACTCTTTTTAAGCAAAGACTATTCAGCCTTTTGCATATGTTTTTTTTCAAGACGTTCTTCAAGTCTTTCCATTTGTTTAACGTCCATCAATAATTCCCTTTTATTTTCTTTAATTAATTCTTCAAATGTCCTTTTTCTTTTTTTCATGCTTTTCACCTACTTATTTTTAATATACAATTCAGCATTGCCAAATTAACGTAAAATTATGACTATATGGTTTCCATCCCTTTAATTGTCATAATTATCAGATTTTTAATCCGATAAAAATTCCATATCTCCACTCTTACTTTAACCCTTTTTTCATAAACTTTAACCATAATTTTTTAATTTTTTTGATTTTTCCATAAAAGTTTGACAACTTTGTTAACATACATAAAAACGGAACCTCATAAGGTTCCGTCTTGTAATAAAAACGTTCCTTGTTTTCAGAAACCGGGGTTTTCGGCAGGAGTGTGTCGCAAATCACTTCAAACTTCATATGATTACCCTACTGCATACTATTTATATTTCGTTCCATATCTTTTAAGGTCATGGCCGAAATTACCTTATTCCTGATAATGCCTTTTTTGTCGATGAAGTAAGTTGTCGGTATGCTAAGAATTTTGTAGCGCTCATTCACTGGATTTTTTGCACTTTGACTATCCAGCGGTATGGTAAAAGTAATTCCATTATCATCCACAAATGCTTGTACATCATTTTCAGGGTCAATATTTACTGCAAGTACGACGACATCATCACCCGCCTGTTGTGTGTATTTCTCCATATCCGGCATTTCCTTCTTGCAAGGCGGGCACCACGTTGCCCAAAAATTCAGCATTACCTTTTTTCCCTCATAATCCGATAATTCAACTTGTTTACCATCCAAAGTTTTCAGGGAGAAATTCGGTGCTTTAGCTCCAATTTTCAATCCGCCCAAAGCATCTTTTTCGTCATTTCCCTTCGATTCATTATCCATCGCCTGCACGATCGCTACAGTAATAAGTGATAGTAAGGCCACCGAAGCAATAATTTTTTTAAGCATACTCGTCCTCCTAGTCCCATTACAATAAAAATATTAGTCCATTTCCAGAATTAGAACAACTTCCCTATTCCATCTTAACAATAAAAGGGTATGCGGAAAAGTGCAATTCCTATAAATCATATCATGATATCTCATTGTTTCATAAACCTGACACAAAAAAAGCGGTAAACCTATAATAGGTTTACCGCTTCCTAAAAGCTGAAATTAGCCTTTTAATTTATTACGTAATACCATTTGAAGGATACCACCATGACGGTAGTAGTCGATTTCGATTTCGGAATCGAAACGAACAAGTACATCAAATTCTTTTACGTTTCCAGCTTCATCAGTAGCTGTAACTTTTACGATATCACGCGGTTTAACCGTTTCGTCGATTTTAACTGCGATCGCTTCTTTACCAGTCAATCCAAGCGTTTCAGCGTTTTCGCCTTCTTTGAATTGAAGTGGAAGAACACCCATTAATGCAAGGTTAGAACGGTGAATACGTTCAAAGCTTTCAGCGATGACTGTTTTGATGCCAAGAAGGTTAGTACCTTTCGCAGCCCAGTCACGAGAGCTTCCCATACCATAGTCTTTACCAGCGATTACTGCAAGACCTGTACCATCAGCTTTGTATTTCATACAAGCATCATAGATAGCCATTACATCGCCTGTTGGCCAGTAAGTAGTGTAACCACCTTCTGTACCTGGAGCAACTTGGTTACGGATACGGATGTTTGCAAATGTTCCGCGCATCATCGCTTCATGGTTACCACGACGAGAACCGTAAGAGTTAAAGTCACGCGGTTTCACACCGTTTTCGCGAAGATAGATACCAGCTGGTGTATCTTTACCGATTGCACCTGCAGGGGAAATATGGTCAGTTGTTACTGAGTCGCCGAATTTACCAACTACACGCAAGCCGGAAAGTGGGTTAACTGAACCCGGTTCTGGTGATAATCCTTCAAAGAATGGAGGATTTTGAATGTAAGTCGATTTAGAATCGAAAGCATAAATCGCTTCGTTGCTTGTTTGGATTTCATTCCAACGTTTGTTATCGTTGAATACTGTTTCGTATTCTTTACGGAATAATTCCGGTGTAACTGTCGCTTTAACAGCAGCGTTAACTTCTTCTTGTGATGGCCAAATATCAGCAAGATATACATCGTTACCATCTTTGTCTTTACCAAGAGAATCATTGTTAAGATCGAAGTCCACAGTACCAGCAAGTGCATATGCAACAACCAAAGTAGGTGAAGCAAGATAGTTTGCTTTCACTAGTGGGTGAATACGACCTTCAAAGTTACGGTTACCAGAAAGTACTGAAGTTACTAGTAGATCAGCTTCAGCAACAGCTGCTTCGATTTCGTCAGCCAATGGACCTGAGTTACCGATACATGTTGTACAGCCGTAACCAACTACGTTGAATCCTAATTGATCAAGGTATGGTTGAAGACCTGCATCACGAAGGTAACCAGTAACAACTTTAGAACCTGGTGCCAATGATGTTTTTACATAATCCGGAACAGTCAAGCCTTTCTCAACTGCTTTTTTAGCAATAAGACCCGCTCCAAGCATTACGTACGGGTTAGAAGTGTTCGTACAGCTCGTGATTGCAGCAATTGCAATCGCACCTGTTTTCATTACCGTTTCTTTGCCATCGGCAAATTTAACAGTTACTTCTTTATCCAATTCAGAATTGTCCATGCCAAAACCTTGGTTGCCCATAGGTGCATTGATCGCGTCATGGAAAGATTTTTTCATTTGAGAAAGTGGAATCAAATCTTGCGGGCGTTTAGGGCCTGAAAGGTTTGGTTCAATTGCTGAAAGGTTGATTTCCACAACATCATTGTATGCTGGATCTTCGTTTTCAGGAGAGTAGAACAAACCATTTTCTTTGCAGTATGATTCAACCACTTTAATTTGTTTTTCATCACGGCCTGTTAAGCGCATGTAATCGATCGCTTCTGCATCAACAGGGAAGAAACCAACTGTAGCACCGTATTCAGGAGCCATGTTAGCGATTGTTGCACGGTCAGCAAGTGGAAGGTATCCTACTCCTGGGCCGTAGAACTCAACAAATTTACCAACTACGCCGTGTGCACGAAGAACTTGTGTTACTTTCAATGCAAGGTCAGTAGCTGTTGTACCTTTAGGAAGTTGGCCAGTCAGTTTAACACCAACGACTTTTGGAACTGGGAAGTAAGATGGCTGTCCAAGCATGCCTGCTTCTGCTTCGATACCGCCGACACCCCAACCAAGAACACCAATACCGTTGATCATTGTAGTATGTGAATCTGTACCGAAAACAGAATCAGGGAATACTTCGAAGTCTCCGTTTGGAGTTTCAACAGCATGAACCACGTTCGCAAGGTACTCTAGGTTAACTTGGTGAACGATACCAGTTGCCGGTGGAACTGCACGATAGTTGTTGAATGATTTTTGAGCCCAGCTTAGGAACTGGTAACGCTCTGCATTACGTTCGAATTCAAGATCCATATTGGCATCTAGGGAATCCATTGTACCTGCTTTATCAACTTGTACAGAGTGGTCAATTACAAGGTCAACCGGGATTTCCGGGTTGATTTTGTCAGGATCTCCACCAAGTGCCGCGAAAGCATTACGTAAAGAAGCTAAATCAACAACAACTGGAACACCAGTGAAATCTTGTAGGATTACACGTGAAGGCTTGAACGGAACATCTATATCTTGTTGCTCGCTTGTTCCCCATTTAGCAAGGTTCGCAACGTGTTCTTTTGTGATTACTCTTCCGTCTACTTGGCGAAGGACCGCTTCAAGTAATACTTTAATGGAATATGGAAGGCGTGATACTTGGCCATCCCCTGCTTTTTCAATAGCGTCTAGGCTGTAGTAGTTGTAGCGTTGCCCATCAATTTCAAAGGACTTACGCGCTTGGTATACGTCATTTTTCGTCATGAATATTACCCCCTATTAAACTGTCAGAACGTATTCTGCACATGAAAGTAAAACCTGGTTCACTGAAACCATGTTTACTATAAATATAAGTAAAAAAGTTAGTTTGTCGAATTTTCTCTCTCTTCTCCCACCCTAACTCTTCCTTCAACTTAATACTAATATAGAAATGAGTATAAGTAAATAACAAGAAAGTTATTGTTTTTGATAAGTTTCTCTTATAGAAAAAAATCCCCCACATATTAAAGTGCATTTAAGAAGACTTGCTGATATGCATTTTCTTGAAAATCCCCCTATTTGCGGCCTGATAAATTATTCCATCAAAACATATTGACACTTCATACATAATCATTCGACATTATCACATTCTATGGGTGGAGGTGTCGAAATGACAAAACAAAAGGCAAATCATGTTATACCAGGTATGAATGCAGCAAAAGCGCAAGGTAATGGGGCTGGATACAATGATGAACTGGGAAATGAACCGCCATTATCGGAAATGCAAAGGCAAAACAATAAAAAAAGAAAGAAAAACCAATGATTCCCCTCATTTTTAGACTTTAAATTAGGATAGGCTTTTTGAAATGGCAGATGTCCTGCATTTTTCAAAAAGCCTATTCCTTTCTAAAATCAATTAACGCACAAGTAAAACGCGCAAAACCCAAGACTAATGCGCATGGACTCATGACGAAATAACCAGTCACTCAATAGTCCTCAGAATTGACCTCATTGACGATTGCCTGGATATCCTGTTCGAATTTTTTCAATTGTTCTTTCTGGTGTTCGGAAGCGGTGACTAAAGCAGATTGTATTTGTTGATAGGCCTCGTTCACTTCCTGCTTCACATGTTTCAATTCCGTTCCGTAATTCGGTGCGTTTTTCTCAATGGATGAGTATACATCAAATACTTGTTGATAACTTTGCTGGGCTTCCTGAAAAGACCTTCGCTTATCTTGTTTATCCTGCATTTGGATTCAGCTCCTTAAATATGGTGTCCATCCATAGCATGTACGAGGTTTGCAAATATATGTATGTGAATAAAATTTCACGGACTGATTATCTTAAGAGATAGGAGGGATCGAACATGAACAAAAACGATGGTAAAGATATGCGAAAAAATGCTCCTAAAGGAAATAACCCAGGTCAACCAGCACCGTTAAGCGGTTCTCATAAGGTGAAAAACAGGCAGCACTCCCGTCAGAAGCATAATAGCAGTCATGATATGTAAGCTGCTTAAATAATCGTTCCATAACAAAGCGGTGCCGCCCCAAAAAGGCAGACACCGCTTTCGTTTTATATTTCTGAAGCAAATAAGCCACATTGGGAAAATGTTCGATACCTTCCTATTATAAGGGCATCTTTTTTTGGCACTCTTTCACGGGTATAAACGTGTATTGCAAGTCGGTGCCATTCCATTTCAGCCAAAATAACGATGATATAACGTTTTTGCTTCTGCAATATCTTTTGTTCCATGAATCAACGCCCGCCCGTTTTTAAAAACGACCAACCGATGGGCTCCAATGGTAAATGAAAGTAAATAAGGATTCCTGTCGATCTTACCACCTTGTGCGATAAGATTATTTTCGAGTTCCGCTAAGTCTCTTTCAACCCTCATTGCCGGCCGGATTTGGACGGAATCCCTACCGCATAAAACGGCGGTCTTTGTTCGATTTGAATAAGAGAGGTGGGGATACGTTCGATTTGACCCACATGACAAACAAGTATCCTTTTTTAATTTCGCTACATTTATCGATGAATGTTCATTTTTCCAAAGATCAAATGAAACGATTTTGTTTCTCAGCGATTCGTGATCTTCGACAAGGATTTTTAAAGCTTCCGCCATTTGATGGGCAACGACCGTTTGAACGGCAGGACTGATGATTCCCGCCGTATCACAAGTCAGTCCTCCAATCGGGACCGTTTCCAGCAAACAATTCAAACATGGTGTCTTCTCTGGGATCACCGTGTAACTTATCCCATAACTCCCTACACAGGCACCGTAAATCCAGGGGATTTTATATTTTTGTGCAGTATCGTTAATAAGCATCCTTGTGTCGAAATTATCAGTGGCATCCAATATCAAATCCACGCCTTCAACAAGCTTCGCCAATTCATCAACCGAAACATCCGCCACATGTGATTTTACGATTACATCCGAATTTAGCGCATTCAGGCGATTCTTCGCTGCCACTGCTTTCGGTATTCTTTTTTGTGCATCATCTTCACAATAAAGCTGTTGTCTTTGAAGGTTGCTCCACTCTACATAATCCCTGTCAACAATGGTGAGTTTCCCAATTCCGGCTCGAACAAGGCCTTCCGCAGTTCCCGTACCGAGAGCACCCGCTCCAATCACCAAAACGTGTTTTTGGCGAATTTTCATTTGCCCTTCTTCCCCAATAGGACCAAAAAGTTCTTGACGTGAATAACGCTCATTCATCCAATGCTCAATCCTTCAACTGGGCTGCTTGCAATCGCGTAATCATTTTTTTCGATTCTTCCTGCTTCATACCCCAATCGCCCTGCCTCAATGGCAAGTTTCATTGCTCTCGCCATTTTGACTGGGTCTTTCGCCCCGGAAACAGCAGTGTTAAGCAATACGCCATCCGCCCCCAATTCCATGGCGATCGCTGCATCAGAGGGTGTTCCAATCCCTGCATCAACAATTACCGGCACCTCTGATTGTTCCATGATGAACCGTAAGTTCAGTGGGTTTATAATGCCTTGACCAGAGCCAATTGGTGAAGCTCCGGGCATGATTGCATGGCACCCCACTTCTTCCAGGCGTTTAGCGAGCAAGACATCATCCGAAGTATAAGGTAATACGGTGAATCCCAGTTTCACTAATTCTTCAGCAGCTTTCAATGTTTCAATCGGGTCAGGCAGCAGTGTTTTTTGACAGCCAATGACTTCAACCTTAATCATGTCACATAAGCCAGATGCCTTTGCAAGCTGGGCTATGCGCACTGCTTCTTTGGCTGTTTTAGCTCCTGCCGTATTGGGAAGGAGTGTGTATTTCTTCAAATCAAGCTTTTCCAAAAAATTGGGCTGACTGGCTTCAAAAATGTTCATTCTCCGGACCGCGAATGTTAATATTTCCGTCTCCGAAACCTCCACTGATTGTTTTTGAACATCGAAATTTGGATATTTCCCAGTACCTAATAATAATCTTGAAGAAAATTCATAAGAACCAATCTTTAACATATCATCCGCCTCCTACAAAATGTACAATCTCTACCTTGTCTCCATTTGACAAAAGTGTTTCACTTAGACTTTCTTTTGCTAATATTTCATCATTCAATTCAACGATCACTACTTTTTGATGTAGATTAAAGTGTTGTAAAAGCCCTGTAACTGTTGATTCTTCAGCAGGAATCCGTATTTTTTCCCCGTTAATAATCAATTCCAATTCATCCACCTCCATCAAGAAAAAAGGGGCTGTATCGAACGGTCCAATCGAAAAGGGGACCATTCGGGATTTGCCTTCCTTTCCAAAATATCCGCTATAAGTACACCTGTAATTGGAGAAAGCAAGATGCCATTCCTATAGTGCCCCGTTGCAATGAAAAGTCCTTTGCATGCCGGATGTTCACCGAAGTACGGTAAGCCGTCCCCAGTTTGGGGGCGTATACCTGCCCATGTCTTTTCCAATTCGGTTCCTTTAATCGCCGGAAGCAATTGCGTTGCTCTTTCTATTAACGTAGAAATCCCCTCAAGACTTACCTTTTGATCGAAAGTGTTCGCTTTAACCGTTGCCCCGACAATGATTCTTCCGCCAACTTTGGGCACAAGATAGCAGCCATGTGAGAAAATTGTCTTTTCAAGCAATGGACGATCGGTCAGGACGGAAAAGCACTCTCCCTTTACTGGATAACTGTCGAGTATGATCCCTGATTTTTCTAGGAGGAAAGCACTCCAAGCGCCACCTGCCACGATGACATTTTCACTTGAAAATCTACCTATGTCCGTGACAACTCCCGTTACACATCCGTTTTCCGTAACCAAATCGGAGACATGAACAAATTCCTTTATATCCACACCAAGGGCAGCTGCAGATTCAGTAAAAGCGAGCGACAGTCTTGTGGCTGAAACTTGTCCATCATTCGGAATGAACATGGCTCCTTTAATCTCATCCGATAAAAGCGGTTCCGTTTTCCTTATTTCGGCAGTCGATAGCCATTCAGCCTCAAGTCCGGCATTTTGCTGGACTTTGATCATGTTCTTCAACTCGGCTACTTGATCACTCGATAGCGCCACCTTATACATGCCCTTATTCACTAATTCGATGTCTATTCCACTTATGTCTTTTAATTCTTCCGCCAGTGCAGGAAACATCGCCCTGCTTCGACTTGCCAATGTAAAAAGGGGATTATCAGGATCTAACTCGGATTGTGCTCCTAACATCCCAGCTGCAGCACTGGATGCTTTACTGGCAAGTCTGTCTTTTTCCAATAAGAGAACCTTCTTACCTCGCTTGGCTAATTGAAAGGCAATGGATCCACCTATTACTCCTCCCCCAACAATGATTGCATCATATATGGTTTTCATATTATGTCTCCTTTCCCAAAGACTTCGCATATTCTTTAACGGCTTCAATCGGATTTTCAGCTTCAAGCACACCTGACATGACCGCAATTCCGTGTGCCCCCGCATCCAGCACGTCTTGGCAATTGAAAGGTGTTATTCCTCCTATCGCAATTATCGGAAGATCGACATTTCTTGTGATTGCATGAAGCTCCTCAACTCCCCTAGGAGGAAGGCCAATTTTTGAAGCCGTTTCAAAAACATGTCCATAAATCGCGTAATCGGCCCCTTTGCTGAATGCGGCTTTCGCTTCATCCATGGAATGGATCGAACAGCCAACATTCATCCCTGGAAAAGCTCCTTTTACGACTTCTGCATCTAAGCTATGAAAAGCCAATTGCACACCAAATGCTTTGTGTACCCATGCTACATCCACCCGGTCATTAATGATGATCTTAGAAAGCGGAATCTTATTATCATGTAATAGCCTCACTGCTCGACAGAGTTCCGAAGCACTCCTATGCTTTTCCCTTAAATAAAAGAAATCAACATGTTCCTGAATGTTTGAAGCGATTTCCACAAACTTTTCAATTGGCTGTTTCCCAGTGGAAATTATATGCAATTCATGTGCATTCATACTAGAACCCCCAACTAGTAAAGTTACAATCCCATAAAAATCAAATAGATACTAACGGGAATTGAATCGATAGGTAAAAGCCGGCCAACAGCAGGATGATAAAATACAGAATGAAACCATGGTCCATTTTTGAAAAACCAAATTCATAATAGTATGTTCGATCCCGAGTGTCTGTAAATCGCTTTGCCTCCATCGCAACCGCGATTCGGTGAGCACGTCTGATGCTTCCGGATAACAACGGGATGGAATAGGCTTTCATTTTAAAATAGACCGACCTTATCCCTTTTCCTCTTTCGAAACCGCGTACCTTCATCGCGTTTCGTATCGTTTGGAACTCCTCCATCATGATGGGAATCAGCCTTAATGCCGCCATGAAACTATAGGCATATTTCGGTTTAAGCTTAACTTGCTGCATTAACGAATAAAACAAGTTCACTGGTCTCGTCGTTAAGGAAAAAGTTAAACCAAGGGCCGCAAAGAACAAAGCTCGAAAGCCTACCAGTAATCCCCTCATGAAACTTTCTTCCGTAATCGATATGAGGCCCCACTCAAACCAAAGCGTCTCACCTTGCCCGAATAATATCATTGCAGAAGAGGTGGATATAAAAATGAAACAAAAGGGAATCGACAAAAGCAGGATGCGTTTTATCGAATGCCCGGTAAAAAACAAAAATAATATCAATACGCCAATGGTGATGTTCATCATATAATTCAGGTCATGAATGAATAACGCCACGATGCATAATACAATCAGTACACCAAGTTTAAGGCTTGGATTAATTCCATGGAGCCATGTTTCTGCGTTTGAAACATTCATCTACATGACACTCCTTTTAACTTTGGTCTCGACAAATCCGGCTTGCGCGATGTTTTTATCACTTATTACGTTTCCGCCCTTTACCGTCCAGATCCTGGTTGCAAAGTTTTTTGAAATATGTTCGTCATGAGTTACCATGATCACGGTTATTCCGCGCCTTCGATATTCCTCGAACCATTCCAATAATGCAAAGGTATTTTTCGAATCTTGGCCAAATGTCGGCTCATCCAGGAGAATGATTTTTTTGTCGATGACGATTGATGCTGCTACGCTTAAGCGACGCTTTTGACCCATTGATAATTGAAACGGATGTTTATCCCGATGTGCCTCAAGGCGGAACACTTTAAGCAATGAGCGGACTCTCTCATCTATTTCTTGTTGCGGCCTTTTATCAATACGCAATGAATAAGCAATCTCTTCATATACAGTATTTGCAACGAACTGAAACTCAGGATTTTGAAAGACAAACGTCATATGATCCGTTGGATTTTTCACCATTTTAATGGGGTTCCCCAATAATTCATACGTACCTTTCGTTTTTATGAACTGCATCAATGCATGCAAAAGTGTACTCTTGCCCGCGCCATTTTCTCCCCTGATCACAATCCATTCTCCTGAATGGACCTTCAGCTCTTCAACCTGGATTTTTTCCTCTTTATTCCGAAAACCGCTAAATCCTTGCACATCCATAAGAGGTAAACAATCTGTAAATTGGTGTTCCCTAGTGGGTGCATACTTCTGTATATATTCATCCCAAACACCTGGGAACCAAATTCCATGTTCTCTCATTTCATTTTTATATAGGGAAAGAATGGTGTCTCTTGGACCATCAGCTATGATTTGACCGTCATCGTTTAAAAGCACGATTCGTTCGATGAATTCTAAAACATGGTCAATTTTATGTTCGACGATAATAACCGTTTTGTCTTTTCCGACTTCCTTCAACAAGTCCCAGATTTCTTTCGTTCCTTCCGGATCAAGCATGGCTGTCGGTTCATCTAAAAATAGCACTTCTGGTTCAAGGGCCAATACTGAAGCGATTGCCAGACGCTGCTTCATCCCGCCTGATAATGTTTCTATACTTGTGTGCCCTAGGTTCAATCCTACATTACGGATTTGATTTTCAATTTTCTCTTTCATTTCTTCTTTAGGGATGGAAAGATTCTCAAGGACAAAGGCAATTTCCTCATCGGCAAATGGCATGCAAAACTGGCTATCAGGATCTTGAAAAACATACCCCCATGAAGAAGGGCATTTCAATTTCTCCGCTTTCATCGGGACTTCGATGGAATTCGGAATCAATCCGCTTAACACTTGCAACAGAGTGGACTTACCACATCCTGATGGTCCCAACAATAGCACTTTTTCTCCTTGATCAAACGATAGTGATAGATCCTTGAATATCAAAGATTCATCACCGGGAAATTTCATTCTTAACTTTTCAACAGAAACGATTGGTTCCATGGCCCTCAACCTCTTCTTTTAATCAAGTTCTGCATAATCTTTATTGGAAACCGGACGCACAAGATTAGTTACCCCTGTTGCTTCCAGGACTTTAACTAAATAATAAGCGGTCACACCTGCAAAGAATATGGAACCCACAAACCTCGCTATCATGAATAACGATAGATTCCAAGTAGAAAGAGCACCTATTTCCCCGTATGCAAAATCCATGATAACTGATGCCAGGCAGGAAGCCATCGCAGCTAAAACGGCCACCGGCATATTGAATTTTTTATATTTGAACCCCATGAACACCAGTTCCGCGAACAAACCTTGGACCACCCCATATAACAGTACAGTCAGCCCCCATGGGGAACCTAGAAAGAATTCCCCGGAAGCTGCGGCTATCTCCGCCAAAAGTGCCACACCCGGTTTCCGTAAAATGAAAAAGGCGACAGGGCCAGCTATAAACCACATTCCATAAATAAGTTGATCCAGATGTAATCCTAATGGTTTAACGGAATAATAAATCGAACCCCAAAGGATATAAACGATTCCAAATGCTACCGCAATCACGATCGTGACTAATATATCCGTTAATTTCAATCCTTTTTTCATTGTTTCATTCTCCTTTTATACTTCTAATGTTTCCTTATGAACGGGCCATGTCTCTAAACGATAAGCCATTTCCCAAAATGAGTATTCATATTGGCTGCTGAGAATAAAATGCTCTTTCATTCTCGCCTTATCTTCTTCAGTTACTTTTTCAGCAATCTCATCCAGCCTCGCAATTTGTTCTTCCACCAAAGTGCGGAACCACTCTCCTCCGTAAGCCGCTATCCATTCTTGATAAATCGGCTCTTCGGGCATGCACCCTTGCAGCTTTTCACCTATCTCATAATACAGCCAGTAACACGGCAAGATAGCTGCAATAACATCTCCTAAATGTCCCGAATAAGCCGCACGATACATATGGGAAGTATAAGCATAGGCAGTCGGGGCAGGCTTGAAATTTTCCCGTTCTTCTTTAGTGATGCCTAATCTCTCGGAAAAATTCTCATGAAGCTTCAACTCCGCTTCATATGTTCCTTGTGCATGGCCGGCAAGCCTGCTTGTTGTATGTAAATCTGTAGCCTTGACTGCCCCTAAGGCTTGAACTCTAGCAAAATGAGATAAATAATAGGCATCTTGCATGACATAAAAACGGAAACACTCCAATGGCAATGTGCCATCTCCTATTCCTGCAACGAACGGATGATTAAAACTAGCTTCCCAAATGTGATCAACTTCCTTACGGATTTCCTCTGAAAACTTCATGTCCATTACCTCCGAAATTGTATTTTTTCATTGAACGTTACAGAAAAAAAACACTTATCACCCCTTTTTTTGCAAACAAAAAACCACTTTCTTAAACGTAAAGAAAGTGGTTGTACTTGAAATAATACAGAAATGTATAGTTCCAGACCCCACTTCCCTACGCTGGTATAAACCAGATCAGGTTCTAAGGGTCTTAAAGTCATACTTCAATCTCAGCTTTTGTGGGTAAAAAATCAACTTTTACCTATAAAGCACCCCTAGTGGTACAAATTGTATATTAAATTCATTTGCCTTTATATTAACACGATAAATCCAATTGTCAAACGTATTAGAAAAGTTTTCTTGATTTAGGGTTACTAAACTTTCAATCTTTCATACCCTCAATTCCCGTAGCCTTCAAAGAATTTGATCAAAGGGAGCTCAGTTAGTAGTTTACTCGTGAGTTTTACCGGTTTACTCGTGAATTCTACTGTTTTACTCGTGAGTTTTGCCGGTTTACTCGTGAATTCTGCTGTTTTACTCGTGAATTGGCCACTTGACTCGTGAATTCAGCAGTTCACTCGTGAGTTTTTGCAATTTTACTCGTGAATTTAATGAATTCACAGTAATCCCCTTTTGAACTTTCCATCAAACCAGCTCACTATTGTGACGCCGGTTAGGGATTTCCCAAAGCAACTTCTCAACTCGCGCCCATCCACCTCATCACCTCCTACTCTTTTATTATGAATTCATTATAGTAAACTTAATATTTTTAAAAACCATATAATTTCATAATGTGAAAATATAGGAATTATTTATTTTTAATTGTGAACTATCAAAAGATCGCCCCGAAGAAATGACTTTCATTACCGCATTATCAAAAATCAGTGTTAAACTAACCATGATCATTCATATTTCCAGCATAGTTAATAATGGTCTTTTTTTTTGGTTCTTGACTCGAATATTTGAAAGTGGTGAGGGAAGTTTCAATTTTTCGTTCCTTTAGAAAGTTCTACCAGTTAATTGTGGATATTCCTTTAAAAAAGAGTGTGGTTTTGAATTACCGCTACGAGGTAAAAGCTGTAATCGGAACAGGAAGCTACGGTATTGTTTATCGTTGCAATGATTTGAAAATGAATGAAAATATAGTGATCAAACAGCTCCGGAAAAGTAAACGCCGCAGTAAAAAAGAGCTGAAACAATTTGAAAATGAAATTTCCATATTACGAATGTTAAACCACAGAAATATCCCTAAATTTCACGAGAAATTTTCGCAAGATGGAAATGTTTATTTTGTGATGGATTTCATAGAAGGGAATAATTTAGAAGACCATATTTTCTCGAATCAATTAACGTTCAATGAGAAAGAGTCTCTACATTTTCTGGTTAAGCTGGTCGATTTAGTATGTTATCTACATGAGCATGACATTTTCCATCAAGATATACGTATACCGAATATTCTACTTAAAAACCATCAGCCCATTTTGATAGACTTTGGTTTGTCCAAGATGATCAATTCGGACAACCTCGCTAGAGAATCCATTTTGCAGCTGAAAAGGCAGGATTTTTACGACTTGGGGGAAATACTTCTATATGTACTTTATACGACGTACGCTTCCAAAAGTAAAAAAGCACTTCCTTGGACAGAAGAGCTTTCGTTAGAAAAAGAAACCGTGCATATACTGAAAAGGTTATTAAGCATCCAAGAACCTTACTCAGATATTAAAGATATCTCAATGGACCTTCAGGCTGTATTGAAGTCAAAGAATTGGAATTAGCTGCTGCTGCCCCGCCCTTTTCTCTTGTAGCGGTCACTTCCACTCATGGGATACCTTTTGTAGCCTCGGCTGCTGCTGCTGCTGCCTCGGCGATAATGCCCATGTCTTCGCTCACTGCTGCCTTGGGAAAGCTGTTTGATTTTTTTCATTATTTTCTTCAGCATTTCTTTCACCTCTTTTATTTTGGTTTTAAAGCCTGTTATTCATTTAGCCTAACATAGTCACAGTATAAACCTTATTAATAAGTACTATAATTTTTTTTCATTTGTGTTACAGTCCATTACTGCTTCATGGATTCGGCTTTTTTCATTGTTGGTCATGGGAACGCCCTAATCCCTTCAATTTATGAAACTCCAAATGGCTCTTACCATATACGAATAGATGACAAAGTCGATTTTTTATCTTTTCCATTTCTGAGTCACATTCGGTATATATTATCTGTTTTTCGAATCAGTCAGAAAACAAAAAACCTGGCGCATATTTCATCGCCAGGTTTTTTTCTTCGTTCACCTTTTATTTTACAGCTTCTTTTAATTCCTTACCTGCTTTAAAAGCAGGTACTTTACTAGCTGCAATTTGTATTTCTTCGCCAGTTTGCGGGTTTCTTCCTGTACGGGCAGCACGGTCACGCACTTCAAATGTACCAAAACCAACTAATTGGATTTTTTCATCTTTAGCAAGTGTAGCCGTGATTGTTTCAAACAATGCATCCACTACTTTTTTTGCTTCGTCTTTTGTCAGTTCAGCTTGTGCTGCAACACTGCTCACTAATTCTGTTTTATTCATATGAACACCTCATCCTTTTATTTTGTATAAAATATGTAGAGAAGACAACATAACATATCTTGTATGCCTCTGTCACTTATTATGGCTAAATAAAAGGAATTGCAGCTCAAAATTGATCTTTCATGCAGATAAAAGGGCCTTGATCAACATACTAAGCACGGTCTGACTCTTGTTCAACTTTCTGCAGTTTCGAGCTGCAGCCATTGATAGACGGTATCCATATCAATGTTTTCTTCCAGATGGGAAGCCAAAAGGTTATACGCTTCCTCCCTGCGCTCCGAGTCGCTTTGAACGTTTTCCTTCACTTCATCCAACCCCTTGTTCCGTCGGATTTTGTTAACCAGTAATCTAGTGAACAAGCGATTATGGAATATTCCATGGAGATATGTTCCCATAACTTGGTTGTCATTGGAAATGGCTCCATCCTCTCTTCCATCCTTCAATAATAGAAAGGGCCTTACTTGTGACTTCAATGTCGTTCTGCCTAAATGTATTTCGAAACCGTTAAGATTCATTTGACTTTCCATTATCCCAGCAGAAAGGACACCTTCCATTTGTACCGTCTTCTTTTCTGCTTGAAAGACGGTTTCCACCGGAAGAAGCGAAAGCCCTTCTGCGTTCTCACCATCACCCTCGATAGCATCAGGATCGAAAAGTTTAATCCCTAGCATTTGAAAACCGCCGCATATGCCGAAGATCATCGTTCCTTGTTTCCGCCGTTCATCGATGGCCCGATCAAATCCCATACGTTTCAACCACTCTAAATCTTCCATCGTGTTTTTTGTACCCGGCAAAATTAGCAGATCGGGATTACCTAACTCATGGACACTGCTAACAAGTTGGACACCTACTCCGGGTTCATCGAAAAAAGGATCCACATCTGTAAAATTGGAGATCCGCGGAAATCTCAGGACGGCTACATCGATCGGAAACTCAGCCTTTTTAGGTTTTTTAAAACGTAAGGAAGAGAGGGCAAGTGAATCTTCCGCTTCAATATTCACGTCTAGATAGGGCAGCACCCCGAGGACCGGAATCCCGGTTTCCTTTTCCACCCATTCAATGCCATCGTCCAACAATTCACGCATGCCACGAAATTTATTGATGATGATCCCCTTTACACTATCTCGTTCATCTTGATCCAATAAGGCAAGTGTCCCGATAATGGACGCAAATACTCCACCACGGTCAATATCGGCCACTAAAATGACAGCTGCATCCGTGAGCTTAGCCATTCGCATATTTGCAATATCCCGGTCCTTAAGGTTAATTTCAGCAGGACTTCCTGCCCCTTCGAGTACAATGATGTCATATTCATCTTGTAGTTTTTCCACCGATTTACGGATGATGGGCATGGCTTCCTGGACAAATTGGGACCGATAGCTTTTTGCATTCATATCAAGAAAATGTTTTCCGTGAACGATCACTTCCGAAACCATATCCTGCTTTGGTTTCAGTAATATCGGATTCATATCAGTCGTTGCCGTTATCCGTGCTGCCTCCGCCTGTACTCCCTGAGCCCGTCCGATTTCACCGCCATCCAAGGTTACATAAGAATTCAAAGCCATGTTTTGTGATTTGAAAGGGACGACACGTAATCCTTTATTGGAAAATACCCGGCAAAACGCCGTACAAATCAAACTTTTCCCTACATCGGATGACGTCCCTTGTATCATGATGGATCGTGCCTTCATTACGCTCACCCCCTAAAACTCTAATCCTTTGACAGCACCGATACCCTCGTCATAATAATGCTTGGTCGCCTCAATCGATGAAACCAAATCCGCCATTTCCATAAGCTCTGGCTTGGCGTCCCTGCCGGTAATGACTATATGCATATGAGCGGGACGATTTCGTATTGCATCGATGACTTCAGCCAATGGCAAGACATCATCAATCGGGAATTTGGAAATGGCTAAAGCATTGTTCAGCTCATCCAAAACAAGTAAATCAATGCCCGGATCAGCAAGGGCCAGTTTCACCTTTTCCCAAGCTAACGCCAATGCATTGCGATGCTCTTCCGGGGTTTTGGTCCATGTGAAACCAATACCTAGCTGTTCCATTTTAACTCCTAATTTTCCCAATGCCAATGCTTCCCCATATGTACGCTCTGGAGATTTTATGAACTGAAGGTATTTGACATTCATTCCTCTGCCGATAGCCCTTAAAGTCACCCCTAATGAGGCAGTCGTCTTGCCCTTCCCGTTTCCGGTATAAATAAGCATTAATCCTCTGCGTGCCACTCACTCACCTACCCTCATAGCCAAACTGTTTTTTCTATGTATGAAGTCCTTTTAGTAGCAGGAACCGGTTGATCTCCTTTTGGGTATCCGACAAAAATGGTGCCGATCACTTTTTTGTTATCCGGTGAGCCGATAAATTCGTGCAGGCGTTCATCCCTGACAAGACCCACTCCTCTAGTCCGCCAAACGAATCCAAGACCTAGCTCTTTTGCGGCAAGCCACATCGAATGGACAGCGCAACAAGACGCGAATACATTGTCTTCGGATGAATCTGGATCATCCGGCAAAATATCAGAAGTCACGACAATGATGAGCGGTGTCGTCTTAACAACTTCCAGTGAACTTTCAATCAATTTTGGTTTGGTAGGGAAGCGCTCATGCAGATACCTTTCTGCCAAACTTTCATACCGGTGCTTCGCTTCTCCCTTGATTACATAAAAACTCCAAGGTTCACGCAATCGGTCGTTAGGGGCATACGTAGCCGCTTCCAATAACTGCCTGATTTTTTGATCTTCCACTTCTTTTTCTTCGTAATTCCTTATCGCCCGGCGTTCCTTCAATTCTTGAATGATGGACATTCCAACTCATTCCCTTCCATAATGGACTCTGATTCAATCACTCTTTCAAACCATTGGATTTTTTCTCTTAATTGGACGACATCCCCTACTAGAAAGATTGACGGATTTTGAATTTCTTCTTTTACAGCCTTCGAAGAAATCGAATTCAAAGTACCGGTGATCGTCCTTTGTTTATCTGTCGTGCCCCATTCAATGACGGCCACTGGCGTTTTACCGTCCCTGCCATGCTCCATCAATTTTTCACAGATGAACGGCATATTACCAATTCCCATATAAAAGGCAATGGTATCGATGCCTTGAGCCAACGCCTGCCAATTCAGGTTATCCTGCCCCTTGTAATCACGGCCATGGCCTGTCACAATGGCATAACTTGAGGCATGTTCACGGTGGGTTACCGGGATGCCCGCATAAGCCGGTGCTGCGATTCCTGCTGTGATTCCTGGGACGATATCATATTCAATCCCGTTTGCAGAAAGTATTTCCGCTTCCTCACCACCCCGCCCGAAGACAAATGGATCTCCACCCTTCAGACGGGTGACGTTTTTCCCCTGTAAGGCTTTCTCCACTAAAAGTTCATGTATTTCATTTTGAATGAGATGATGTTTCCCTGGTGATTTCCCGCAATACACCAGTTCTGCATCTTCTTTTGCATAGTTTAATAGTTCTGGATTGACAAGCCTGTCATATGCAATGACATCCGCCTTTTGGATACATTCCAGTCCATATACCGTAATCAATTTCGGATCTCCGGGACCCGCACCGACCAGATGAACTTTTCCCGGTTTCATGCTCGCGCCTCCTCTTAAGCTTCAAAAAATACCTTTTACTAGTTGATAGTTTCATGGGCAGATCTGTTTTTTTGTTTTAAGCAAGCATCGATCCAGTTCTTTGCAAGTGTTGGATTGGAAGCAAAATGAAAGTGAGTATACCCTGCAACAAGGTTGCCCAATACACACCCCTCTTGTTTCGAACCGAATCTGCCTTTGGCTTGATAGGCATATGTAAGATCGGCATCCGCTTCAAATGTCGAGTAGTGGAATTCATGACCTTTTGCCTGCTCCATTTCGTTGATCAAAAAATTGCCTGGAGTTCCTGTGATTTCACGATAACCAAGTGCTGCCAGTTTTTTCTGCATTTTAATCCTGCCCGGTATCATTCCTGCCATCTGATGCGTTTCTCCGGAAGTTGTTTCAATCGATTTGCTCAAAAACATGAAACCGCCACATTCCGCAAGAGTCGGCATCCCCTTTTCTATGGTGCTTCTGATGGATTTGATAGCATCCATGTTACCGGAAAGTTCAGCTGCAAATTCCTCAGGAAAACCCCCTCCAAGGTATAAACCATCGGCATCCAATGGGACTTCCTCCCCTTTTAAAGGAGAAAAATATTTGATGTTCGCCCCATATGCTTCAAGCAGCTCAAGGTTTTCCTGATAATAAAAATTGAAGGCTGCATCTTTTGCGACGGCAATGCACACGTCACTTTCATTTTTGGGTTGAAAAATATTTGAGTTTCCACTGGTAACGGGATCTGTCTTTGACAATCGGTATAACTGATCGATATCGATTGTTTCCATGACCAATTGTGCAAGCTTATCGAAAAACGGATTTAGTTCCCCGCGTTCAATCGCAGGAATTAAACCTAAATGACGGCTTGGAATATCAATATCCAATTCCCGCTTCATAAATCCCAGCACCGGTACATCGCATTCTTGCTCAATGGCTGATTTGACGATTTTGTAATGGCCTACACTTCCCACTTGATTGGCAATGACCCCAATGATGTTCGGACCGGTCGAAAAGTCCTGAAATCCTTTTACGATGGCAGCTGCACTCCGAGCCATGCTGGCACAATTGACTACCAACAGGACAGGGCTTTGCGTGATGATGCTGATTTCAGCCGTCGATCCTGTATTGGCTAACGGACTTTTGCCATCGAAGAAGCCCATGACTCCTTCGATGATTGATATATCAGCTCCGGCACCTGCTTTGTTAAGAATTTCCCGGACAGTGTCATGTTCGAACATCCAACTGTCAAGATTGCGTGAAACCCTTCCTGTAACTGCTGTATGATAAGTAGGATCAATATAGTCAGGACCACATTTGAACCCTTGAACGGTATAGCCTTTCTTCTGGAGGGCTGCCATGATTCCGATGGTCAATGTCGTTTTTCCGACCCCGCTTCCGGTACCCGCAATTACCAGTCTTCTATCGTTCATATTTGTTTCTTCCTCCTTAAAAAGGAATGATCCCAACTGATATGGTTACGTTCCCCGATTTTTTCTTAACAAGCTCCAATTGTTCAGCTTTGGTATAAATCCTCACAGCCGGTTCACTCACGCCATATGCACCCGTGTATTTAAACACTGTATCCGATGGCGCCTCGATTTTGGCTTGATTAAGCTCTTCGGGTTCATAATGCACGAATTCCCAGCCGTATTTTTCAACTACTTCAATCAAGCCGAGTTCGTCTTTCTTCAAGGAAATTGTACAGATAGCCTTAACGCTTTTTAATGAAAATGATAATTCGGCTAATGTTTCTGCAATCACCTGCTCAATTTCAGCCGCCGCCGTTCCCCTATTGCATCCGATACCGAGGGCAATGACCTTTGGACGATATACGATTCCATTTTCCAGGATCCTCATTTCCGACTGCTTAAGCATGCGGTGAGTCACGACCAGAGCAGCTTGCGGCTTTGCTTGAAGCGCTTCTTCAATGGATGGGTATACGATAATTCGTTCAGGTAAAGCCGTATCATAATGCCACCAGTTCCGTTCCCCTGATTCCTGTACAACGGCAACATGCTCTTCATTTACTACGGACGCACTTACTGGCGTCAATTTTTCGGCTGAATCCCAAATCCAGCCGAAGCGCTGGCCGAATAAGTCGACAGGAATCGTTTTTTGTACATCCGAAGCCGTCGTGATTATGGCTCTTGCGTCAAGCGCTGCAGCCACTTCCTTTGTGAGTTCATTTGCCCCTCCCAGATGCCCTGAAAGTACACTGATAACATTTTCCCCTTTATCATCAATGACTACGACACCTGGATCCGTTTTCTTATCCTTCAAAATTGGTGCAATCATCCTGACTACTGCCCCGAGAGAAATAATTAGTATGATTCCTTTATATTCCTTGAACAAAGCTGGCAATAGCATACGGACACTGCCCGAAAAAAGCTGGATCCGTTTATGCTCTTCGTCCCCTTTTTCAAACTTGCTCATGTAATATAGATCGGAATTCGAAAAAACGGTATGTAATTTTCGTGCCAGCTCGACACCATGCTTTGTAATCGCTACGATCGCATAAGTATGGGACCGTTTAATGGGAGCAAGTTCCGCTTCTTTCAATTCAATGATCATGGTTTAACACCTTTTCTGAAACCGTGGGTAAAACTCGCATCATATAGTTTGGAACGGTATTCATCTTTATCATGGATGTCAGGGTCCAAAGCCCATCCAGCCAAAATCATCGCGTGCTTGCGAATACCGTTTTGACGCATGGCATCATCTAAGTTCACTAAAGTGGTACGGACAATTTTTTGGTCCGGCCATGTTGCCCGTTGAATGACTGCGACCGGTGTTTCATCCTTCCAACCTGCTTCCTGAAGTTCTTTAACGATTTTTTTTGTCAAGGTCGCACTCAAGAAAAGGGCAATCGTACAATGATGACTAGCCAAATCACGTAATTTTTCAAATTCCGGAACAGGCGTACGTCCTTCAGCCCTCGTTAATATGAGTGTCTGGGTTAAATCAGGGATAGTCAGCTCTGCTCCTATTGCTGCTGCGGAGGCGAATACCGAACTCACTCCAGGGATCACCTCATAACCAATACCCTCTTTCTTCAATAGGACAATTTGTTCCATGATTGCACCGTACATGGCAGGATCCCCTGTATGGATTCTGGCAACCATCTTTCCTTCTTTAACACGATTGACCATGATGCCAACAATTTCTTCCAAATGCATTCCAGCCGTTTTTAGCACCTCAGCATCGGGCTTTGCCTTAGCAATCAATTCTTCATTCACTAATGAATCCGTATATAAAATCACATCGGCCGTTTGGAGAATGTTCAATCCTTTTACAGTAATCAAATCCGGATCACCCGGGCCGGCCCCTACAATATATATCTTCATTTTCTCACCACCATCAATGTTAAGTATTCTAGTTCAAGTCCTTCCAATTCACTCACTTTCCAAATCACTTCTTCATCGGAAGTGACTTTGGTTACGACCGAGGCCTTTTCAAGTAAGTCCAAATCTTTTAAAACGGAAATCATTAAATCGATGACCTTTGCCACTTTGATGAACACCACGGCATCATGATCTTCGATCGCCTTCTTCATCGCTTCATAATCATCCCTTGCAGGAACTATCGCAACATGATCATCACCATCAGCCAAAGCGATGCCCAGCCTTGACGCTGATCCATTAAAGGAAGAAATGCCTGGGACCGTCTTGATTTCGACTTCAGGATGCAACTCCTGCATCAATTTCATCATATGTATGAACGTACTATATAAAAGCGGATCGCCTTCCGTAACGAAAGCTACATTTTTTCCTTCGTTTAATTTTTGCCAAACCTTTTCAACCGTTCCATTCCATTCCCGATCCAAGATGGCTTGATCTTTCGTCATCGGAAAAACAAGGCCCAGCATCTCCTTCTCTTCAGGACGAATGTAAACTTCAACAATGCGATGGGCGTAGCTTTTACTCCCTTTTCTTTTTTTTGGATACGCAATGACCGGAGATTCCTGAATCACGCGAAATGCCTTTACTGTAATTAGCTCTGGATCGCCCGGGCCCACGCCAAGGCCATATAATGTACCAAGATTACTCATTCATGTCTTCCTTTCGTTGTGCAGTAATGATATAAACCGGATTAAGAGGTACAAATCTGTTCATTCCCAATATTGGCTTACTTCTGGAGATTTGCGCATGCATGATGGAAGTGTGAAAACCAGCTTCAGAAAATGCCTCATTAGCCCGGTAAAGATTCTCGATCGTCGCAGCATTCAGAACGATCCTGCCGCCAACTTTAAGCCGTTTGCAACAAGTATTGATCAGCTCTGCCATTTCGCCGCCGGTCCCGCCAATGAAGATTGCATCAGGATCCGGAAAAGTTTCCAATCCCTGCGGGGCTTTTCCATGAATAGCCGTTATATCGGTACGGAATTTACGTTGGTTTTGATAACAGTTTTCTAAATCAGGCTCATTTTTTTCAATTGCGAAGATTTGGCCTTCGGATGCAAGCTTGGCCGCTTCAATTGCCATTGAGCCCGTACACGTCCCAACATCCCAAACTATGCTGTTTTTCCTTAGCTTCAACGCATGCAGACTTAGTACCCGAATTTCCTTTTTGGTTATGAGGCCTTTGTCCGGCTTACGCTGCGAAAATTCTTCATCTTCTATCCCCAAGGACCAGCTTGGACCTTCTGATTTTCTTTTCAAAATGACGACATTCAAGGGAGAGAATTCCCGCTCCGTCATTTCATCTAGTTCATACCAGCCAGATTCTTCGGCTTCTCCTTGAAGGTTTTCAGCCACAAATGCCCGGTATTCAGTCATTCCGAATGAAAGGAGATATTTAGCCAGTTGATCAGGACTATTTTCACTGTCTGTAAGTAAGGCCACTTTCGCTTTCCCATCAATTCTTTGGGCCAGCCCTTTCATACTGCGGCCATGAATGCTGACGAGAAAGGCATCTTGCCAGCTTTCCCCCATTTTTGCGAAAGCAAGCTGAATCGAACTGAAATATGGGTAAACCTCCATGTTGATTTTGCTGGAAAGATAGCCTCCCATTCCATAAAACATTGGGTCACCGGAAGCTAGGACAACCGTTGGACGAGTTACATCCTGCAGTTGCTCCACGACCTTTTTCAAGCCGCCCTTTATGACAATCTTCTTGCCAGAATAGTTCGGAAAGAAGGATAAGATCCGTTCACCTCCGACCAGCACTTCACTTTCTTCTATCCATTGGGCATATTGAGGCAGTAAGCTTTCCTGACCGTTATCCCCTATCCCAATTAATTTAATCGATTGACTCAATTCCAACAGCCCTTCCCAGTAATTGTCCTTTCAACGAATAAATCGCCGTTTCCATTTCAATGCCGCCCTTCACCTGGTTAATGGCAGAGTGACAGCAGGATTCACATAGTTTATTAAAAAAGTCAAAGTTATTAATCGCTGACATCATATCCCCCACTTGTGATGCTGTGTTTGCATTCTTGATTTCAAGAACAAGATCATCTTCAGCTCCGACGCTTTGGGCTATTTCCGATAGAAAACCAAAGTCGACCGGGGCACTTTTTGAATGCACCATCATCACACCTTGGGCCACTTTGGAGAATTTACCCATCATGCCGACCAATGATACCTTTTTAATTCCCTGCCTCTTACATTGCTTAAGTGAGAAGCCCACAAAATCACCCATTTCAATAAAGGCTTCCTCAGGTAAGTCTGGAAGAAGGCCCATTGCATACTTTTCACTGCGCCCGCCAGTTGTTAAGACTAGATGCTCACACCCACTCGCTTTGGCGACACTGATAGCCTGTACGATACTTGCCATATAGGCGGAACTGGAAAAAGGGACGACAGTGCCCCTTGTTCCCAAAATGGAAATGCCTCCCACAATCCCCAAGCGGCCATTTAATGTCTTTTTCGCTATTTCTTCACCTGCAGGTACGGAGATGACGACTTTCACTCCTCTATTGATCTTAAATTCTTCCAATGTTTGCTGCACAGTGGTTAAAATCATTTTGCGCGGTACAGGATTAATAGCCGCTTCCCCTACAGGAACGGGAAGCCCGGGTTTGGTCACACGACCAACTCCGGTCCCTCCATCCAAGATAATCCCAGGTGCATCGGACCAGCTGACAGTAGAGATAATATGGGCCAGATGTGTGGCATCGGGATCATCTCCGGCATCTTTAACCGTTTCTGCACTAACCGCATTTTCCGATATTTCATATTTCTCAATAGTGAAAGTGGCATCTCGGCCAATTGGCAAGGAAATCGTTGCCTCCTCTAGTGCATCCCCCGTGATCAATGCAGTCAATGCCGCTTTGGTCACGGCTGTCGAACATGCTCCCGTCGTATATCCATGACGCATTTGTGAGGGGTCTTTTTTCACCTTCTTTTCCATGTTTTTTAACTATCAGCTAAAAGGGAAATCGCGTTCAATGCGGCAACAGTGACAGTACTTCCACCTTTTCGGCCAATATTCGTAATGAATGGAACTTCTGTGATCTTAGCGAGTTCCTCTTTCGATTCTGCTGCAGAAACAAACCCAACAGGCATTCCAATGATTAAGTCCGGTTTTGCAATCCCTTCTTTAATGAGGCGAATGAGCTCAAGTAAAGCGGTAGGTGCATTGCCAATGGCATAAATGCCCCCTTCATTTTCCTTTACAGCTTTTTGCATCGAAATGATCGCCCTTGTCGTATTCAAACGTTTTGCCTCGACCATCACATCCGGATCTGAAATATAGCAATGAACGTCCCCGCCGTGTTTTTGAAATCTTTTCTTGCCTGTACCGCTCTCGATCATTTGCACATCAGCAATGACATGCCTTCCTTTGCGAATGGCTTCCACACCAGCTTGAATGGCATTTGGGTGGATGATGACACTTCTTCCCAATTCAAAATCCGCTGAAGCATGAATGACCCTGCGGACGATCTTCCATTCATCTTCAGAAAAATCATGATTGCCCATTTCTTCAGCAATGATCGAAAAGCTATAATCATATATTTTGTCAGGGTCTACCGTGAGTGGTTTAAAATCTGTTTTAAAATCCATCTTGCATTCCTCCTATTTTTCAATTAGCTGTTTATTCAACTCGGCAATGACATGATCAAAACTGGAATGAACATTCTGATAGTCGACATCCGGTCGTGATATCATGATCGTCTCTATTCCACATTCCAACGCGGCTTCCAATTTCTCATCAACTGCACCGACCTTGCCGCTTTCTTTCGTTATCATCAATGTGACCCCATATTGTTCATATAGAGCTTTATTTAATTCTTTGGAAAATGGCCCTTGAATCGCAACGATATTTTTTTGTTCAATGCCCAGCTGTGCACATTTTTCCATATTGTCGATGCGTGGCAGCATTCTCGCTATGACTCTGGTATTCTCGAGCCCCACCAATTCTTTTGCAAACACGGCTAGGGTTTTACTTCCGGTCGTGAGCATGATGACTCCCCGTTTTTCTGCGGCAAGCTTGGCAGCTTCCTCATAATCACGGACAACTATCAATTTATCATTCTGAAACCGTTGACTTTCACGCTCATAACGAATATAAGGAACATTTGCTGCCTTTGCTCCGTTAAGGGCGTTTTTGGATGCTTCTTCGGCAAATGGGTGACTTGCATCGACTACAGCCTGAAAACCTTTTGCAGAGATTAAAGATGTCATATCTTCTGCAGATAATCGGCCAATCCGGGTGGATATCCCTGCATCCTGCAAACTCTTAGCAGCAGATTCGGTTACAACAGTTGCCAAAACCTTGTGCCCCACCTGCTGCATCTCAATCGCTAATTCCCTTGCATCACTTGTACCCGCCAAGAACAAAATCATTTTGATGTCCCCACCGCTTGCCCATCATGATCGTGGTGATGGTCGTGGTCGTGATGGTGATCATGATCGTGATCATGATCGTGGTCGTGATGGTGATGATGGTGAGCATGTCCATGTTCCTCGACATGTTTACGATAGTTTTCCAAATCACGCGCCCCGCTTGATTTGCCTTCACTGGCTTCAATTACTCGTTCTTGCAGAATGTTCTGTAAGGTTGGATGGTATCCAAAATACTTTGCCAATATGAATTCTCGATCATGATATTGCTCTTGATAGCCTTTCAGCATATCCTCCATTCTTTCCATCAACACCCCAGTGAAGAGGAAATATGGCAGCATCACAATTTTTTTTGCCCCTAATCGGATGCATCGTTCAATACCTTCATCCACGTGAGGGTCCGTTACACCCATGAAGGCTGTTTCGACCCATTTAACGCTTAATTTTTCCCATAATAATCGTGAAATTTTATATATATCACTATTGGCATCAGCATCACTGCCACCTCGGCCAATTAGCAATATCGCTGTCTCAGAATGTTCAGAGGTCGTATCGAATCCCGCTTCCTCAAGACGGTCTGTCAGGATCGTCAATACATCATGGTGGACCCCGATCGTTTGGCCGTATGTGAATTTCACTTCTGGATACTTGGTTTTCCCATCCTCTATTTCAGCTGGGATATGTAATTTCGAATGTCCTGCATGCAACAAAATGATCGGTATGACGATAACTTCAGTAGCCCCTCGTTTTACACAATTATCGATTCCTTTGGATATATTCGGTGCCGCAAATTCCAAGAAGCACGTTTCCACTAGGAAACTCCCTTCCATTGCCGGAATCATATTTTCAATAAAATGACGGATTTCTTCATTTCCCGAAGCCAACCGGCTTCCGTGTCCTACGAACAAAACTGCTTTCATTTACTTTCCCCCTCTTGATTAGTCTTCACAAGGCGCAGGCTCTATGTTTATTTTGGGAGCGATGTCCTGATAAGAAAAATTCTGTATCTTTTTCGAACGTTTGAAGTATTTAAAAAGCCGCTCATTAGGATGGGCATTTTGCTTATACTCGCCGACAATGTCCGTGATCAGTTCTACAAGCTGTTCCGGTTCAATGCCTTCCGCTACCGGCTGACCCGGATGGGCCGTTCTTCCAACCGGTTTAGCTCCAAGAAATAAGTCGAACTTCCCTTTTCGGAAGACAATCCCGATATCATCCATCACAGCACTATAACAAGCCATCCCACACCCATTAAAACCGATGTTAAGTTCCTTGGGCATGCTCATTCCGCCAAGCACCCGGTGTATTTCGTCCGCATAAGGAATGGATTCCGCTTTTTCACCATCACAGAAATCACAGGCTTTTAATGTCAGTACATCCCCAATCGGCGACAAAAGAAAGTTTGCTGATTGCAATTTCCCCGTAATGACTTCCGGATCCATTGTCGGGATCTTTAAGACGATTTTATGATTTGGCGTATATTCCATCGTTCCCTTTTCCCCGACAACTTCCGCAAGTGTCATCATTTGTTTGGGAGTGAATTGTTTATTCGCCACACCTGGACTAACGGCAAGTTCGAACACCGACTCCATTTTTTGCTGAACAACCGGCTTAATGGATTGCTGAACGGCTTGACCCTTGACTCTGGACAGGGCTTCCATTGCCATTTCAAAGGAAGCTTGCTTCTTTTCAGGTGCTTTTGTAAGTAAGCCAACTCCTCCAACGGACTCGGGTAAGGCTTCTTGATCTAATGCCCACGGTTCCGCTTCTTTTTGCAGTCGCTGATGCGGCTTCAAAGTTTGCTTTTCCGAATTCAACGTATATTTTCTTTGATAGCCTCTCGGTGTGATGATTTTGTCGTCATATAAAAAGGTGGATGAATTACCGATAATGACGGTGGTCAACATTCCAATATCGTGATTCAACATATCCTGCAAATTGGTAATGACAATATCCTGCCTATCGCGATAAGCACTTTTCACCAACCCGACAGGTGTATCCGGCGAGCGGTAGCGGAGGAGAATTTTCTGTGTTTCAACAATTTGCCGGGTCCGCCTGCCGCTGCGCGGATTATACAGTGCAATGACAAAGTCTGCCATTGCAGCTGCTTCAACCCTTTTAGCGATCAGTTCCCAAGGAGTTAAATGATCACTGAGGCTGATCGTACACGAATCGTGCATGACGGGCGCCCCAAGTAAAGACGCACATGAGTTGATTGCTGAGATGCCAGGAATGACTTCAATGCCCACTCCAGTTTCTTCTTTCCAGCCTTTTTCAATCAATACTTCATAAACCAACCCTGCCATCCCGTAAACTCCGGCATCCCCACTGGAAATCACCGCCACTTTCTTTCCCAGCTCCGCTTGTTTCACTGCTTCCTGTGCACGTGATACCTCTTCGGTCATCCCCGTACTAATGATCGTTTGATCTGTTAGCAGTCCCTGAATGAGTTCAACATAAGTTTTATAACCAATGATGTAGTCACTTTCTTGAAGGGCTTCGACGGCACGTTTGGTAATGTGTTCAAAATTCCCGGGCCCAAAGCCCACGACGAATAATTTACCGTTTGTACTCATTAAAACATCTCCTTTTACGCTTTGTTCTTTGAAATACCCGTATGAGCAGGAAAATCTGGATTAGGGGTCATTTCCCCGTCTTTGTATTGATAGATCATCTGTGGAACAAACTCACCATCATCGATATTACTGACGATCTGCCGACCGAAATCAGGCGTTTCCACTCGATACCAGTTTCCTTGGGGATAGGCAATCACAACGCAGGCATCCTTACATCTCCCGTTACAGCGTGTCCTCGTTGTATGGATTTTCAGATCCAGTCCTTTTGAAGCAATTTCATCGCGAATCGCTTGGGTTACTTCTTCCCCGCCCTTTTTCATGCAGCTGCTCCCATTACAAATCAACAGATGCGTATTTGTACCCGTCAAGTTCCAAGTAGTCATCTTCTTCCTCCTGAGTTCAGGGAAAAGGCAAAATAAAAAACCTTAACATAAGAGTCAAGGTTTTAAAAAAACTATATGAATGAGGAGCCAAAGGCAAGCATGCCAAATCCTCTCAAAATCGTCATAGTCCTTCTACCTTTCCCTCCGAAAAGTATCATGCAATTTTAAAAGCAGGTTTCCTGGCTTACGCTTCATTTTACTTTGTCCCTTCCCGGCATCATGCCAGTGGCTATCGACAATTCATCAGCGTTTACAGTAGCGGGGGCTGCATCGGATTTTCACCGATTTCCCTATTATCCCTTGCTTATTCACACAAGGGCACTTTTAAAATGAAATATTTGGTTTTATTATACATTTCAAACTAACTTAATCTATCATATAACAACTTTGTCAAAATTCAATAGTTTATTCCGACTGTTTAGAAAAGTTTAAACGTGTAAAACCAGTTACAATCCTATCCTCGCAACAAATTTCGGCCCCAAAAAAAAGATAGTGTAGCTGGAATTATTTCTTTATGGTACACTATACGAGAATTTTCTAAATAATTACATAAGTTTCATGGTGTTGAATTTCTCGGAATTCAGCTTAAAAGGGAAGCCGGTGAAAATCCGGAGCGGTCCCGCCACTGTAAAGGGAAGTTCCATTACGTTAACTTTAATCCACTGTCAAATGAGATGGGAAGGATGTAATGGGATGATGAACCAAAGCCAGGAGACCTGCCATGAAGCGTGAAACTGTTTCAGCCTACGAGGATGGGCGTGCGGATCAGGCAAAATGGCCCATGGTTGGTTCATGCTGCAAAATTCCTGTTCATTACGCACTTCTTTCCTTTGAGAGAAGTGCTTTTTAGTTTGGGCGCCGCTTTTCTTCTCAAGATTGATCAGAACAATTAAAAGTGTTGAAAGGAGAAAGAATGAAAAGAACCAATTGGAAAATTATTTATTTTGTCATTTTATTGCTTTTTGTCCCGAAACGGGCATTGGCCATGCATATCATGGAGGGCTTTTTACCCATAGAATGGGCTATATTCTGGTGGGCCGTGACGCTTCCATTTTTAATCTTGGGTTACCGGTCCATTAGGTCCAAAGTAAGGGAAAACCCAGAAACAAAAATGATACTTGGCCTATCGGGCGCATTTGTATTTATATTATCGGCCCTAAAGATTCCTTCCGTTACGGGAAGTTCTTCGCACCCTACCGGAGTTGGTTTAGGTTCCATACTATTCGGACCATTGGCCATGAGTGTGGTCGGCTCCATCGTTCTGTTATTTCAAGCTGTTTTACTGGCACACGGAGGATTGACGACATTAGGGGCCAATGCATTCTCCATGGCCGTTTGCGGACCCTTCATTGCTTACTTTGTCTTCAAGGGCGCAACTAAATTGGGATGGTCTTTTTCACTTGCCGTATTCTTGGCAGCTGCCTTTGGTGATTTGGGCACCTATGTGGTAACTTCTGTTCAACTTGCTCTTGCTTTCCCATCCGAGGTAGGAGGATTCATGGCCTCTTTCAGTAAATTTGCAGGGATTTTTGCCCTGACCCAAATTCCCTTGGCCATCAGTGAGGGGTTATTGACAGTCGTCGTAATGAATTTCTTGAAAAAATACAATCTAGGCGAATTGAAATTGCTGCGAGTTTTATCTAAGGAGGCCCGTTAAAATGAAAAAAAGTTTACTGCTGCTTTTCCTGGTTGTCATTCTTGCAACCTTACCGTTAATCACCCAACAAGGAACGGAATTTGGCGGTGCCGACGGCGAAGCTGAGGAAGCCATCACTAAGATCCATCCGGAATACAAGCCATGGTTCAACAGTATTTGGGAGCCGCCAGGTGCAGAAACCGAAAGCTTATTATTTGCGCTTCAAGCTGCAATTGGAGCCGGTTTCATTGGATACTTCATTGGCGTGATGAGACAAAGGAATAAGCAAACCAAACTAGAATTGGCCGAAAAATCGAAGCATGTTACTAATTGATAAGTATGCCTATTTCAATGGGCTAAAGGATGTACATCCGTTGGAAAAGATGGTTTTTGCACTCTCTCTTTTGCTGTTTTCGTTAACGGTAAGGGATATGGCCGTTTCGCTCATCACTTTTACGGTGATGAGCGCTTTAATCATTTTCGCGGCAAAAATCCCGCTTTCTTATTATCTTAAATTACTTCTATTACCAGGATTTTTTATACTATCAGGAACCATTACCATCCTTTTTTCTTTCACTAGTAAATTCACTTCGATTTCGAATATATGGTGGTCCTGGAAGATCGGGAATTGGCAAATATTCATCAGCGATGACAGCTTTGGTACGGTGGCCAATTTGATCACTGTCGTATTTTGCAGCATCAGCTGTTTATATTTCCTTACCTTAACTACACCCATTACCGTCATCCTATCCGTGCTGCGAAAACTTAAAGTGCCTTCGTTATTGGTCGATTTAATAGAATTGACCTATCGATTCATCTTTATTTTTTTAGATACGGCTTTGGCCATTCACCAATCACAAGCTTCACGGCTGGGGTATGGTTCGTTTAGGAAAGGCATTCGATCTCTCGGATTACTAATTTCATCATTATTTTTAGGAGTATTGCAGCGCTCTGGACAGTTGACGATGGCCATGAACGCAAGAGGCTATCAGGAGAACCTTTCCTATATCGAGGATACTTACACCTATTCCTCACGCAATTGGCTGATTGCGATTGTCATACTAGGAAGCTTAATCCTTATTAATGGATATTTGTAAATTGGAGGCAACCCAACAATGGACGAGCATATTTTTCATATAGAAGGCCTCACCCATCAATTCACAGATGGAACCTTCGCTTTAAAAGGACTTTCGCTAACGATCCAACAAGGTAAAAAAATTGCATTATTAGGCAATAATGGTGCTGGCAAATCGACTTTATTCCTCCATTTAAATGGTCTATTACAACCTACTGCAGGAAAAATCAGATTTAAGGGCAAGAAAATGAAATATGACCGGAAAGCATTATTATCATTACGAAAGCAAGTCGGTATCGTTTTTCAAGATCCCGACTCTCAGCTCTTTTCCGCTAATGTACAACAGGATATATCGTTTGGACCAATGAATTTAGGATGGGATAGAATTACAGTCCAGGAGAAAGTAAATTGGGCAATGGCTGAAACGGAAGTAACCGAACTAAAAGATAGACCTACCCATTTTTTGAGCCTTGGGCAAAAAAAACGGGTCGCCATCGCAGGGGTACTTGCCATGGAGCCCGATGTCTGGCTCCTGGACGAGCCTACCGCTGGATTGGATCCTTATTTCTCAAGACAGATCATGAATCTGCTGGATAGTATCCACCACCCTGACAAAACGATAATCCTCTCAACTCATGATGTTAATTTTGCTTACCAATGGGCTGATGAAATCGTGGTCATGAACGATGGTAAGGTCATATACCAAGGTGACCCTGTTTCCGTTTTCCATGATGAAGACGTTTTGCTGCAGGCACATCTGGAGAAACCGTGGGTTTTTGAAATGTTTCAAGCCCTTCTTCAATCAAGGAATCTTGCAGAAAGGGATCTTTTCCCAAGAACGAAGGAAGAATTGCTTCAAAACTTGGAAACAGAAAAAATTTATTAATTAAGATCCCCTAGCATCTGTTTCACCTTTCCAGAAGCTAGGGGACCCGTTATATCTTTAAAATATTCAGCGATAATCCTTGTTCAAAAGCAAAAACCTCAGTATTACTTTTCTTCCTTTTCTTTTTTAATCTCAATATCCCTTCCGTTTACATCATCAATGACTGCCTTTATCTCGCCTTCCGCATAAGTATCCGAGACTTGTTCGTGGGTTTGAGCCAGTCCAGAAGATAAAGGATCTTCCCGTTTATAATCGCTGACATCATATATTCTCCCGGCAACTTCTGAAGATTCATTTTTTGATTGCTTCCTATCCATTTTTTTCACTCCTAGTTTTTAAATTATCATTGCAGTATTAAAGACAAAGGTATTTTGTGTAAAAAACGAAGCAATATTCAATAATGATGAAAAAAGGAGGGAAAAGACGAAAAAAGCTTACAAGTAAAATCCCCATTCAAGGACTTACTTGTAAGCTTAATGAGAACTTAGGCTTCCTTCTTCACATCCACATTATCGGATGGGTCACCCCAACATTCCACATTCTTCAAACCTTTAATATTGTTAACATGGAAAACTGGATTTTTCCCACTTTTCTTTTGCTTTTGATAATCAGCCAGTGCAGCAAAAGCAATTTTCCCTAGTAATGCTATGGCAATCAGGTTGATAATGGCCATAAGGGCCATAAGCAAGTCAGCCAGTCCCCAAACAAAATCCAGTGAGGCAAGCGAACCGAATATCACCATTCCTACGACTGCGACACGATAGACATTCAGCCAAACCTTATTTTCATTGATGAAGCCGATGTTCGACTCTCCATAATAATAGTTGCCCACAATAGAGCTAAAGGCGAATAGCAGGACGATAATGGCAAGGAAAATACCTGCCCAAGATCCCAATGCCGTTCCGAGGGCATTTTGGGTAAGGACGATTCCATCCGTTTCCTTCGATGTATAAAGACCGGAAAACAAAATGATGAAGGCTGTCGAGCTGCAAATGATGAGCGTATCGACAAAAACACCTAGAGACTGAATGAGCCCTTGTTTGACGGGATGACTGACATCAGCCGTCGCACCAGCATTTGGTGCACTACCCATCCCGGCTTCATTTGAAAATAGGCCGCGCTTGATTCCCTGCATCATGGCAGCTCCCAGTACTCCGCCAGCCACTTCTTTTATTCCATCGAATGCACTTTCAAAGATCAAAGCAAAAACACCAGGTAACTCGGTAATGTTCATGATGATGATAATCAACGCCACTATCACATAGGCTCCTGCCATGATCGGAACGATGACTTCAGATACCTTTGCAACCATTTTGATCCCGCCAAAAATGATGACAGCCGTGACCATAGCCAAGATGAGAGCCGTAACCCACTTTTCAATCCCAAACGATTCGTTGAATGCGCTCGTAATCGTATTGGATTGTACCGAGTTGAAGGCCAGTCCAAATGTAAGCGAAATCAACACAGCGAAAGTGATGCCCATCCAACGGGCATTCAATGCCTTTTCCATATAATAAGCTGGACCGCCGCGGAATGTATCCCCATCCTTGACCTTATAGATTTGAGCAAGTGTACTTTCAATGAATGCGGAAGCAGACCCGATCAGCGCTATTAACCACATCCAGAAAACGGCTCCAGGTCCGCCCGTCGTGATCGCGATGGCAACACCCGCAAGGTTTCCTGTTCCTACCCGCGATGCCGTACTTATGCAAAATGCCTGAAAGGATGTAACACCTTTTTTATCCGCAGCAGCCCCTTCTCCCAAAAGCCTGAACATTTCCCCTACCATTCTGAATTGGACAAACTTCGTGCGGATGCTAAAATAAAGACCCAATCCCACCAACATGATGATCAATATGGAAGACCATAACACACCATTAGCCTCACTAATAAATTTTTCTAAGAATTCCATTAAACCAAACCCCTCTACTTAACTCTAATTATTATTATAAAAACATATACAACTATAATTTATTTCCCGGTTCATTGGGGAGATAAACAAATGAAACCCATAAAAAAAGGAAATTCCACAATGAATCTCCAATACAATAATATATTATATCCTAACACGCAATTTTTTTCATTCATGAATTGGTGGAATCAATCGAAAAATATAATATTTCAGTATCATTTCCTTTAGATAATAATCATACTTCCTCACTTCATTAAACATTCATTCCCAACGGAAGTTATTTTCTATTTATATTACCATCATTATAAAAATACTAAGCGGGTACTGTTTAAATTGAAAAACAAAAAATATTTTGCTGTGCCTATCGTAAAATCAGTAGGCAGAGACTAATAAAAAAAGGAGCATTTCAGCTCCCAAAATCCAAACAAAAAGAGAGACTTAAACAGCCTCCCTATACTCAGCAGTTTTTAAACTACCTCCCTCAGGACATTAAATACCTCTGCCTTACTTGGAGCTATTATGTATCTCCTTCATCCTCATAAAAGCTCAGCATTTTACCATTACATCCTCAGCCATTACTGCAGCCTGAGACACTGTCTCATCATCTGTAAAGAAATTCTCTAAATCAGGAAAGCTCACAGATAAACTCCCCCCTCTTGCTCAACGACAGCATAATATTTGAAGATTTGGTCAAATAAATGAAGTAAATGAAATGAAAATTCACTTACCAAGTAGTGATTTAATGATTATCATGTTGTCACATCACAAGCCCGCCATCTACAAATAAAGTTTGCCCTGTCATAAACTGACTCCAATCTGATGCCAGGAACAACACGGGTCCTGCTACATCTTCTGGTGCTGCAATTCTGCGGAGTGGAGTTTGGGAGATGATGAGGTCCTTCAACTCTTCTTTTGTATCCTTGCTTGTATCCGTTGGATAGACAAGCCCCGGAGCCACACAATTGACCCTGATTCCAAAAGCTCCGAGCTCTGCAGCTAAATTACGGCTGTACCCCATAAGTCCACTTTTTGCTGTCGTATATTCATGGTAAGGTACAATCGGCCTTTGAACTAAATTGCTGATCATATTGATGATGCTGCCATTGCTCTGTTTTTTCATAATGGGTAAGACTGCCTGACACATATAATGTGTCGAGCGTAAAGCCCCATCAATTTGCGCCTGATAATCTTCCCATGTTAGCTCCCATGACATTTTTCGATTGTCAGCATCAAAAATGTAAGACTTGAAGGCATTATTCACGAGAACATCAATTTTCCCCGCTTCCAAAACTTGTTCGATCATCTGTTTGACGGACGATTCAGATGTGACATCTCCCTGTATAGCCCATCCTTCACCGCCCAGTTTAGTACAATCCACGGCAACCTGTTCAGCGGCCTCGTGATTTTGCAGGTAGTTGATGATAACCAGTGCCCCTTCTCTCGCAAAGGCACGGGCAATACTAGCTCCTATTCCTCGGCTAGCTCCCGTCACCAGTACTACTTTCCCCTGAAATTTTTTCATTTTTTCTCCTCCGTTTTGTTAGGAAGAAGATCGTCACGCACTGCCTCTTTCATATCGATGCTATTTTTAATTAGTCCTAATTGCTGGTACGTATCTGCCCCTTTTTGTAAAACCGATGTATCAAGTACCCCTAGCCCCTTACTATCAGTCCCCTCAGAGGAAACACTCGAAATATTTCTCAAATTAATAATTTTCAAGTTTTGTTGTTCATCTTTTCCATCAATGGCATATTCAGATGCTAGTTTAGCGGCTTCCTCCGGATTTTTGATCATCCACTGTGCACTGCTGCTATAAGCCTCCAAAAATTCTTTCAGAACGCCTTTCTTTTCATCATACGTCTTTTCTGTGACAACAAATACATCGCTAGGCACATTCAAATAATCTTTTACTTCCATGACATTTACTTCATCCAATCCTTTTTGTTTAGCGACTGCTAATCCAGTATCCGTTGCAGCTGTTGCATCCACCTTTCCCTGCATCAAAGGAGCAAAATTCAACAATCCCGTCTCCACGATTTTTACATCGTTTTCCGAAAGTCCAGCCTGATGCAGAAGTACCAATAAATTTTGACGCGTCCCGCTTGTTAAACTATATACACCAATTGTTTTCCCTTTAAGATCCTGTGGCTTATTTATTTTTTTGTCTTTAAGGGATACAATGTTAAACACATTTTGTGGATAGATATTATAAATCACCTTCAGCTTTTCCCCTTTGTCTAATGCAAAGAAAAGAGAGCCGGGATCTGTAAACGCAATGTCAGCTTGTCCAGAAACAATATTTTTAATGGCATCCCCGCCACCTTCTCCTGGAATAACCGAAACGTCCAATCCTTTATCCTTGAAAAAGTGTTTTTTCTCATCCACCAATAAATTCGTTTGCTCAGTTATCGGCTTACTCCAATTCGCTACTCTGACCGGCTGTATTTTCTCTGAGCCTGATTCCTTGGTTGTCTCTACCTTCGCTCCACAAGCGCTTGTAATTATTGCTATCATTAATAATAAACCCATTAGCATAATTTTTGATTTCATTTTTTCTCCGTCTCCTTTATAAATCGTTTGACCCATTTCTTTTCCAATAGTTGAACCGCCTGATATAACCCCATTCCCATGGCCGTTAACAAAATCAAGGTAGCGAACATCAATGGTGTATCCATCATTCCCTGTGAAGCGATGATCACAGCTCCTAATCCGTCACTTCCGCCGATAAACTCTCCAACAACCGCTCCTACTATTGCCAAAACAACCGCTACGCGAAGCCCTGCTATAATCCCAGGCATCCCGGCAGGTATCTTTAAATGAATCAAGGTTTGCCAGCGTGATGCACCCAGCATTTTGAACAGTTCCTGCTTCTGCTTATCCGTATACTTTATGGCCATCACCGTATTCTCCAATAATGGGAAAAAACAGATCAGTGCCGTAATCACCACTTTAGAGGTCATTCCAAATCCAAACCAAAGGATAAAAAGTGGGGCTAAAGCAAGCTTCGGAACGGCTTGACTGGCAATAATGTAAGGAAACAAGAGCTTCCGTAAAAAAGGCACCTCGCCCAAAATAATGCCTGCCACAAATCCGAATACCCCTCCAAAAAACAGTCCCAGCAACACCTCTGATGTGGTTCGGATAATATGCGGGGTAAAGTATCCGTCGATTATGCCTTCAAAAAGAGTATGGAAAATCACAATAGGTGTCGGCAGGACAAGCTCTGACATGGACCTTGCTGCTAGATCCCATAAAAATAGCAAAAGCATTAAAAGGATTACGGAGTATATAGGAAATCGTTTCATATCCGTGCTCCCCCCATAACCTGGTGGATCTTGAGGCAAAGTTCATTAAAATACGAGCTGTACCTCATTTCCACCATTCGCGGCTTTTCAAGATCGACAGCTGTATCATAGACAATGCTTCCTTGATCCATTACCGCTATCTTGTTCTGAGAGATAAACAGCTTCTGAAATATCATGTGTTATAAAAAGGACTGTCGTATTTTGCTGTTTGCATATCTTTAAAAGGTCGTCCTGTAATTCTTCTCTTGTAATCGCATCCAATGCAGCAAATGGTTCGTCCAAGAACATCATGGACGGCTGTTCAACAAGTGCCCTTGCAATGGCTACACGACTCTGCTGACCTCCTGATAATTGTGCCGGGAAACTTTGAAGATAGTCTGCTAACCCAACAGTGTCCAATAACTTCATCGCATACTCTATATCCTTTACCGTCACTTTCCCCCTAAGGGAAACGGGCAACAGAACGTTATCCATTACAGTTTTCCACTCTAATAGGGTTGGGGATTGAAAGACAAATCCGGCTTCAGGGGACGGCTTGTTTACGATGTTTCCATTCAGGGAAATAATTCCAGCATCAACCTGCAGTAAGCCTGCTGCCAGCTTTAATAACGTCGTTTTCCCGCACCCACTCTTCCCTAGCAAACAATGAAACTCCCCTTTTTCTAATTCCCAGCTTACACGATTGATAACTGACCTTTTGCCCTGATAGCTGTATGTCACATCTTTAACTGTCAAAAAACCCATTCCACTACCTCCTAATCAACATAAGGGGCAAATCTTTCACTGAACACTACAGCAGAGGACTCTATATCTACCATGTTGATCAAATCTAGTAAATTAAAGCGGCCATCATGATGCCATCCCGCTTCGGGAGACGTCATACTGCCCAAAGCCGTTAACCTCGTTACACCAATCCCCCCCAATAACTCGGCCCAATGAAAAAGTTCTCCTGGGCTTGCAGCTATACCAACGGTTTGGAGGAAAGCACGGTGAGGCTCAATGGAAGGAATCAGGTCCTCTATTTTTTCAAAGGCAATCACTTTTATTACTCGATTCAAACTACTTGGAGTGAAGGAAATGCCCTTTTCTTCATATACGACGGTCCAATCAAGTGCTGCATTTCCCAATACCTCTTTTTGGGAATCATAAAAAACACTCATCTCTTCTCTTTGACGCCACGATGCCAGTGCTGCAGACTCTTCCATTGAAAGACTCCGCCGAGGATACCTTTTTTCCATGTTTTCAAGTTCATGTGCCAGATATCTCGCAAATTCTTTTGGCGAAACATTGCCGCCATGTTGGACATAAAAAATATGGGGAGAGTAGCAGCCTTGCTGATCATAACGGATGACATCAATTGCCGCTTGACGTGCCGTTTCAAAAGCTTTTTGTGAATCCAGGCTTAAACGAGAGATCAACCCAAAACTGATTTTATGCCCATATGCCAAAAATCGGGTGGTTATTGGCGTTCGGCTTTGAAGAGACTGAAGCGAAGCGTTGCCGCCGTACCCTACTACAACGTCACTTTGTTCCAATATGCATGCTTCCCGCTCTTCATCGCCCCCTTTCCACCAAACAATGGCAAAGCAATCCGCTAATTTAGGTTCAATTTCCACTAACAAACGGGCAAACAAGCCCGCAAACAGAGGCTCCGCGCTTGAGACCTTCCCAATGTTTCCTGACTTGGTAAGCAAGGCGGAGATGAAGCTCCACAAAGGAAGACCAGGGACATTCCCCGACCAAATATGGGTGATTAGATTTGGCCCGACTGCCTTAGAGTACCCTCCTTTGATTCGAGGTTGAAAGTCATCAAGCAACAGGGGATTTCCAAAATCTTCGACAACAAAGCGTTGGAGTTCATGTTTGCGGAACTTTTTCAAATAGACAGTAAGACCAAGACGAACTATTTCCTCATCGTACCCTGTAATAATCGGCAAGAGCTGTTCAGCCTTTTGACGGTACGGTGAACGACGATCCAGCAATCTCTCAATCGCTTTGTCAATAATGTCCATGATTTCCACCGTCGTAAATGCCTTTAATGTCTCAACACTCGCCCTTTTAACTTTTTCTATAACCTTATTCATCTGTTCTATCGTAAGAAGGGGAATCTCCACTTCCACTTCTTCATACTTTCTCTTAAATACTAAAATCCTTTTTGTGAAATCTTCATCCCCTATATCCGGTATATATCCTGCAATCTCTCTCATTCCGAAAAGCCCTTTGCAGCTTTTAAAAACTCATCCACTGCTATGGAACAACCTTTTGCTTCTGTTCCCTGCACTCTCCCTAATAAAAGAAAACCACCATCCACCTCGACCCCTAAATCTTCTGTTAGGATGGTAGTGACCGAATTAAAATTAGCTAAGTCACAATGAACAAGTACTCCCCGCTCGCCCTTTTGGACCTCTTCCCCACTTAAAGGATTAATCACTCTAGTCCTTATCCAATGCGGTCCCGATTTCACAGGAGGAACAGTCTCGTTACCATCATCATAAAATTGCGTGCTTAGCTCTGTCATCCCATACATATTGATACACTCAGACCGGTCTACACCTAAGTGAGTGGAAAGCATACGATAGAATTCATCCATACCCAATTCCTTTGATTGATTTTTATATCCTCCCGTATCAAGGATTTTACTTCCCTTTGGTAAACTAAAGGTCTTTCCCATTCGTTCTAATTCTTCGATCATATGTACGAAACTAAAACTCGCGCCTACAAGGGCATAAGGCTCCCCAGTTTTTTCCGCATGCTCAAGGTCCTCCAGCAGGCGGTCCATATCAATTCCACTTTCATTTAATAGATAGTGACTATCCTTCGTACCGAATTCACGCATTCCAAGACCCAAGTAGCGAGCTAATGAGGAGTTAGGCATTTCTATTTCGGTTGGAAAAAGAATCCCCATGCAGATTTTCTCCGTTTCCTTCATAAATCTTTTCCTAAAATTTAAAATCATGGACTCATCAAACACTTCCAAAGTGGGATGATAATGTTTGCCCTTAATTCCTTTTGTAGTTCCGCTCGTCATGAAAACCGCCTCTGTTTCAGAGGGATCTATGGAGCTTAGCGTGACCTCTTTAAAAGCATTAATCGGAACGGCCGGAATATCCCTCCATGTCTTGACTACCCTTGGTGTCTTTCCTTTTTGAAAACAAAAGGTTCGATAGGGAAGATTATGATGGTATTGATAAGAAAATAATTGTAAGGCCTGTTCATTGAATGCCTCGTCTGATGTACCTTCATTCTGCATAAAGCGAACAATATTATTGGTTATGACTTGCTGTTGATTCATCTCGAATCCATCCTTTCATAGAAAATAAAAAAGCACTTTGCGTAAGCAAAGTGCATAGTGGTCCTCTAGTCACAATCCCTACGCTGGCATTACCCAACAGGTTCAAACGGTCTACAACAGTTAGTCATACTCTCAGCCTGATTCCACAGACTCCCGTAACATTAAATTTTATTCAAGTCTATTCCTTCTGCCTAAAAAATGCAACTCCATTTTAAACTATCGTTAAAGACACTAAATCATAGATTCATATTTCATTAAAAGGAGTGAACACTATCATCACCATCGATTTTCTCAATTTTTCATTTTATATGAAGGCATATAATTCTATAAATAATGACATATAAAAGAAATACCATTCCAAACTCTAAAGTAAAAGCTATGTGCTTGTCTGCTGGATATAAATTAAGGTGAAAAACAAAAAAGTCACAGCTACTTTTGGATTGAATATGTTTGCTAGAAATCCTTCTTTAGTATAATTATTATCGATGACCATCAGCTTTTCCGTGAAGGCGTAAAGCACATATGCTTTTTTTATTGACGGCGAAAATGAGATTTGGGGGTAAAAAAAAGTGAGACTGACCAGCTAAAGGGAAAAATAAAGGCTATCAGGAAGAAGATTCCCCACAGCCTTTACCTATTATTTCGTAAAAATTTCAATAAGTTCGTTAACCCCTAAATAGACGAACATCATGAGACAAGCTGTTAAAACCAAATTAGGAACCGCTTTGTTCCTAAACTCTTTATCTACCTTTTTCGAATTTAATAATAAAATCAGGGAGATCGCCAGAAATGGCATAAATAATGCTCCTAAAGCTCCATATATGATGATTAACTCGACGGGTTTCCCGAAATAAAACAAAATCATCGGAGGGAATGTCAGCCAGGCTAGATAGGCACGATAAGCAGGTTCCGTTTCTGAAACAGCCTGTTTTCCTGGAGCCTTTTTACTGCGTATCGTTTTGACAAAGTCAGCAAAAAGATACGGAACCCCATTCCAAACTCCAAGTAAGGAAGAGAAAGCTGCAGACCAAAATGCAATTAAGAATAACCAACGCATAGGTGTGCCAAACTCCGCCCCAAGCATTTCGGCAAGTTGGATAAGCCCTTGATCATCACGGATGCTGACACCTGTACCCGCAAGAAATTGAGCACCGATTATCAATGCAGCCAATGTAAAAATAGCTGTTAATGTATAGGCAACCTTGGTATCTGTTCTCATCATGGAAATCCAACCTTTTCCACTCCAGCTTTTTTCACTTAACCAATAACCATAGGAAGCCATAGTGATTGTTCCACCAACTCCACCAATCAAGCCTAGCATTAAAATGAATGAGCCTTCTGGAACTCTAGGAACGAATCCGATTGCGAAATCTCCTAAGCTAGGTAGGAAAAGAATCGCAGTACCGATAATCGTTACAAACATAATACCTATTAAAACTGTCATTACACGTTCAAACAGCAGATAACGGCCTGTCCAAACGAGACCGAAGCCTAGAATCGAATGGACGATAGCCCAAGCCCAAAGCGGCATGATTGGAAACATGGCGTGCATGGCCAATGCTGAAGTCGATGCTGCAGCTGCTCCATAGATAAATCCCCAAATGACTGAGTAGATACCAAAATAACCTGTTGCCCATTTCCCTAATGAATGCCAGCCATCAATCATGGTTTGTCCAGTTGCCAAATACCAGCGTCCTACACCTTCATTTAAAAAGTATTTCAAAATTGCACCGACGATAATGGCCCATACAAAGGTCATTCCAAAAGACGTTCCAATAACGATAGATGTTATCAAATCGGCAGTTCCCACACCTGTGGCAGCGACAACTATACCTGGTCCAACCTGTCTTAATTTTTCCCCCATCGTAGCTGGTGGAATTTTGAGCTGTGGCTTATTAAGTTCTGTCTCCATGTAATGCCTCCTCAGATCGTAAATGTCCAAAATATATTTATTTAATGCAGTTCATTCATTTAGAATCGTCTTAGGCTAATTCTAATAAAATAGCCATGCCCTGACCTCCGCCAATACATAGAGTCGCTATCCCGTATCTTTCTTGTCGTTTTTGCATTTCATGAATTAATTTCGTTATGATTATCGCTCCAGTTGCCCCTAATGGATGACCTAATGCGATAGCCCCACCATTGACATTGATTTTATCAGGATCTAGCTTCGCTTCACGTATCACGGCAAGTGATTGCGAAGCGAAAGCCTCATTCAATTCAAACAGCCCAATATCCTCAACCTTCAGACCAGTTTTTTTCAAAAGTTTTTCGATTGCGGGAACTGGACCGATTCCCATATATCGTGGATCGACACCGGCTGTAGACCAGTTAATGATTTTGGCAATAGGTTTGATACCTATGTTGGAAGCCTTTTCTCGAGTCATTAAGACTAAGGAACTCGCTCCATCATTTCGGCCACAGGCATTACCCGCTGTGACAGTTCCATCCTTTTTAAAGACTGGTTTCAATTGGGTTAATTTTTCTAAGGTTGTGTCCCTTGGGTGCTCGTCTATTTGGAAAATCGATGTGTTTTTTCTAGTTTTTATTTCAATCGGAACAATTTGCGATTTAAAGGATTCAGACTCGATTGCTAATTTTGCCCGATTCTGGCTTTCCAAAGCAAATGCATCCTGATCCTCACGGGAAATATTATATTTTTCCGCAACGTTTTCAGCTGTAATCCCCATACCTAAGTCTTTTCCAAAAACTTCGATTGGCTGCTGGCCATTTTCAAGATTAGAATCAACAAGGTAAGGATTTCCTTCTCCATATCGTGAATTTCTTAAATAAATGGGGGCCCTACTCATATTTTCCGCTCCGCCGGCAACAACAATATCATCCGGATTAAATGCTAAGTGCTGAACCCCCGATACAACAGCCTGAATGCCTGAAGCACATAGTCGGTTTACTGTGAAAGCAGAGGCCTCATGGGGAATACCAGCTCTTAATGCAGCAACACGTGCTAGATTAGATGATTCAGTGGACTGCCGTACCTCACCAAAAATCACTTCATTGATCTGCTCAGGTTCTAGCCCAGCACGCTCAATCGCATCTTTAATGGTTGTTGCAGCTAGATTTCCAGCCGGCACCTCTTTTAATCGTCCGCCAACTCTACCAATGGCTGTACGGTTTGCGCTAACAATTACAAATTCATGATCCATTATAATACCTCCGGATTGTTAATTCATTCGACTGAATACGCTTTCAAACTTGGTGAAATTATAAAATTTGCAGGTGTGATTTCTTTTAATTTCTCTATCGTACACCCCTTGTCTAACTCTTCTAAAATCATTTCATTATCTTTAAATCGAAAAACTGCATATTCAGATATTAATGTCGATACGACACCTTGGGCTGTTAGTGGAATATCGCAGTGATTGACAATTTTCGGATTGCCCTCTTTGGTGCAATGCTGAGTTGCAATGATGACTTCCTTTGCACCCACGACTAAATCCATTGCTCCACCAACTCCTAAAATATCCTTTCCCGGTACAGCCCAGTTTGCTAAATCTCCTGTTTCACTGACTTGAAGGGCTCCTAAAACGACTGTATCAATATGTCCGCCGCGAATCATCGCAAATGATTCGGAGGATGAAAAATAAGCAGCACCTTTTTGTGCGGTAACCGGTAATTTCCCGGCATTTATGATTTCAGGGTCTTCCTTCCCTTTCTCTGGCGAAGGACCTACTCCAAGGAGCCCATTCTCCGTATGAAGGTACACGGATTTGTTTTCGGGTATATAGTTAGCAACCATGGTCGGAATGCCGATCCCTAAATTGACGATTGTTCCCTCTTTTATTTCCATAGCAACCCTTTTGGCTATCATTTCTTTAATAGTAAGTGTCGACATCTTCGGTCAATTTCTCCTTTCCACTATAAAATCCACGAACAAATGAGGCGTTATGATTTCCTCGGGAGATATCTTGCCCATTTCAACAATCTCCTCCACTTCAACTATAGTTATTTTTGCTGCACTAGCCATATCAGGGTTAAAGTTCCGAGCTGTTTTTGAATAGATTAAATTACCCAACCTATCTGCTTTTTTAGCCTTCACTAAAGCCACATCAGCAAATAACGGTAACTCTAAAACATATTCTTTTCCATTAATTACGCGTGATTCTTTATTTTCTCCTATAAGTGTCCCCGCTGACGTGCGAGTATAAAATCCACCTATACCTGCACCTGCTGCTCGTAACCTTTCTCCTAATGTCCCTTGCGGAACCAGCTCCACTTCCAACATACCTTGCTTGACGTAACGGACGGCATCCATATTACTCGTAAAATATGAACCTATCCCTTTTTTTATTTTATTTTGGAGTAGAATCTTACCTAGACCTTTTCCTCCGGGTTCCCCTAGGTTATTGCTAATGATTGTTAAATCGGAAACTGGATGTTCAGCCATTGCTTCCACCAGGTTAAGAGGGCATCCTACCAACCCAAAACCTCCTACAGCGACGGTGTCTCCATCTTTTATATACGAAACAGCTTCTGATGCAGTAATGATTTTATTCAACTTAGCTTAAAGCCTCCTCTTCCACGTAATGTAATCCCTTACATATTCTTTGAAAAAAATTAAAAATAAGAGTTGTATAATTGCGATCATAAGTGTACACTATACGTATATATTGTACATATAGCGTACCTTGGGATAATCATAATTATCTTTTGTTAAGAAGTCAACCTAATTGTTTGTTTTTTCTAACAATTAGGCTGATAATTCACTATAAATTTTCATTATTTTTAGGAGGAAGTTCGAGATGAATAATGAAACGGAACAATCATCTTATTTCGTCCAATCAGTCGCAAAAGGATTTGAAGTGTTAAAAGCTTTTGATTCAAGTTCTGCCAGTCTTTCGCTTCGGGAACTTGCAGAGCGGACAGGCATTAATAAAGCGACAGTTAGACGCTTTGCATTAACCCTTGTCGACCTTGGTTATATAAGGTTAATAGAAGACAATAGATTTCAACTCAGCCCTAAGGTTTTGGATTTAGCGGTCCATTATTTACAAACATTGAATTTACCGGATCTTGCTCAACCAATCTTGGAATCTATCTCTGCCACTGTAAAGGAATCAACAAATCTGGCCATTTTGGATGGTGCGGAAGTTGTCTATGTTTCCAGAGTGAATGCAGCTAAAAGGATCGTCGGGGCAAACTTGAAGGTCGGTTCAAGGTTGCCTTATTATGCAACCTCATTAGGAAAAGCACTTGTTGCCTGGTTACCCGAAAACGAAAGGAAAAAAATTTGGGGAATCACCAATATCGAAGCTTTTACCCAAAATACAATCACCACTTATGAAAAATTCGAGGAAGATTTGGCCATGACCAGGGCACGGGGTTATGCGTTAGGTGATGAAGAGCTAGAAGAAGGACTCCGCTCCATTTCAATGCCCATTATCAATTGGCAGGGGGCAACGATAGCCGCAGTAAATGTTTCTACCCAGGTCATCCGAACAGATAAAAAGAAATTATTAGAAATCTACTTGCCAGCCCTTCAAGAAGGAGTTAAAAAATTAAATCATCAAACGGGATCTAAAAGTTAAAATCAAAATACACACTTGAAAAAATTGAGGCCACTTAATTTAGTAGAAAAAAAGACGACTCCAATTTATTTTCATAAAATTGGAGTCGTCTTTTTTATTATTAAGGGTTCTGGTGCGGAAATATTTTTTAGGAATATATACCTAAATCCCCTATTCTTGTATGAATTATGATGTAACTTAAAATAATTTGTGTCTATCTTATATTTTCTAGTTTTCTGTAGGTATCAATGTTGAAATTAAGTCTGTTATGATACACTTGTTCTGCCTCTCCTAAATGGTTAGAATACCTTGTGAAAACATCTTTCTTAATTCTTTTTTATCTATTTTTCCAATCGGCGTTAATGGGAACTTATCAAGAAAATAGGAAATTTTAGGAACCATATACTTAGAGGTCCTTTGTTTGCAGAAATCAATTAATTCCTCACTAGTACAGCTCAATCCTTCATGCAATGCTATCACGACACACACTACTTCTCCCCAATCTGGATGGGGAACGCCAATGCATGCGCTTAATGCAACAGAAGGGTGCTGGTTCACCACTCGCTCCACTTCTGAAGAATATACATTCATCCCGCCTGTAATGATCATATCTTTCTTCCTATCTACAATATAAAGGTAACCGCTTTCATCCCATTTACCAATATCCCCCGTGTAGAACCAGCCATCACGGATGTATTCACTGGTAAGATCCGGTCTTTGATAATATCCAACCATCATGGCTGGGGACTTTACGATAATTTCTCCAAACTCGGTTGGTTTTACATCATTTCCATTCTCATCAATCAGTCGAACTTCGGTAAGAATGCACGGTTTTCCACAGCTTTTCAAAACTTCCGGATTATTATGATAAGCCCATACATGAGCGCTCTTCGATAGTCTTGAAATGACAATATTACATTCTGTCATGCCGTATTGCTGGCGCATGATAGGCCCGAATACTTCAAAAGCTTCTTTAAGGCGCTTCTGTGAAATCGGTGACGCACCATAGAAGATATTGCGCATGGAGCTCATATCATATTCCATCTTCTTGGTCTGATCAAGAAGCCTGTATAACATGGTCGGTACCATGAATGTCGTCGTGATTTCATGTTCCTTTATCGCCTGTATGAATGCTGCAGCGTTGAATGAGCCCATCACATAAACATGGACGCCCGAAACAAGGGATCTCCAAAGTAGTGAACCGGCTGAATGCACAATGGGCGTACTTAGCAATACCCGGTCCCGGTCGTCCAGCGGGTCTTCGATAGCTGCAGAAAATATCGCGGCGCCGAGTCCTTTCTGGGAATGCATGACGCCTTTGGGTGTACCCGTTGTCCCGCCTGTATAGGACAGAAGGGCAATGTCATCTTCTTCAGCTATTGGCAAGTCTAAATTATTTATTTCACTAGGCCATTTAAATAGTTCAAACTCCTCCGGATAATTACTATTAAAGCCAGGGAGCCCAATAACATGGACATCCTCCTTCTTCATTTCTTCCAAATACTCTAAGAAGGTGTCGAAGTGTGTCTGTGTAGCAATTATGACCACTTCTGGTTTTGCTTCCTTTAAAATGAATTGTATTTCTCGTTTTCCGAGTTTTTCACTTAATGGCACCAAGGTAGCCCCGCATTGCTGGACGGCCAAACCAAACATCACACTTTCTAAACTGTTTGGAATGATGGTCGCTATGCGGACGCCCCTACCTGCACCTAAACGCATTAAATAAGATGTGATAAGTTCTGTTTTCTTCCATAACTCGTCGTAGGTTATCGTTTCTCCGTTTGGCAACAAGGTAATAGCCGGCAGTTCGCCGAATCGCTTCATTCCTTTATTCAACAGTGACTGAAATGTCAACTTATGCAGCATATATATTTCCTCCCCCGAAAAAGTTTTCACCCTTTTAATAGTGCTTTGGCAATTGTATTTTTTTGAATCTCTGAGGTTCCGCTCAGAATCCGATACATCCGTGCACTCCTGTACATTTTTTCTACTGGATGCCCTTTTACCAAGCCTTTGGAGCCAAAGATTTGGATGGCCTTGTCAGCTACACGGCAATTTACTTCTGAAGCAAACAGCTTAGCCATGGATGTACCGGCCCGATTCTCTTTTCCTTGATCAATTTTATCAACCACATCATAGACCATGCATTTTGCTGCATAGATTTCCGTCGCCATATCAGCGAGCATATGCTGAATTGCCTGGAAGTCACCGATGGGCCGGCCATACTGGACTCGCGTTTTGGCATGTTCAACAGATAAATCGAGAAGGTGTTGAGCCATTCCGATAAAGCCGGCGGCATGGGAAGCGCGATTTGTGTTTATTCTTTTCAATCCGAGCAGCAACCCTTTTCCTGGTTCTCCGATTATATTGGCGGCAGGCACTCGACATTGATTGAAATTCAATTCGGCATGTATGCGTTCTCCTGATAGGGGAACTTGAATGTCTCCTAGTTCAAACCCTGGATGTTGTGGTGTTTTTTTATCAACTAGGAAAGCAGTGATCCTTTCTTTTTCTCCTTTCCGGGATTCTTTTGCTATGACAATGGCGAAATCAGCATAGGGGGCCGCACTGATAAAATGTTTCTTTCCGCTTAATATATAATCATTTCCGTCTTTAACGGCTGTTGTTTCGATAGCAAATGCATCCGACCCGGCATTTGGTTCTGTAAGGGCAAAGCAGCAACTCACTTCTCCCGTCACAACGGGCATTACATATTTTTCTATTTGCTCCGGTGTAAAACTTTCCAACATCTGACCAATTCTTAGCGGCCCGCCAATCTCCCCTATAACCTGCCCCCATAAAACCGCTCCGGAACGTGCCAATTCTTCCTTGAACATGCATAATCCTTTTAAGCTTACTTCTTGTCCGCCATATTTTTCAGGGAGGTTAATTCCGTAAAAGCCCAATTCCCTGGATCTTTTCCTTGCCCATTTTATGGCTTCCATCGGAATATCCTCTTCAGCGTTCAAGCCATGCTCCTGTTCATATGGAAGCAATTCATTTTGGATGAAATCCTGCAACTTTGTTTGAAGTACCTCTAATTTCTCTTCCTGGGTCGTTACCATAAGTTTCCCCTTTCGATTTTTATTTTCGTTGAATTTTTTAAGTATTTAAAATGTTATAATATTAATTTTAAATGTAAATAATATTTAAGTAAAATAAGGATATATGATATAAATATAAAAAATATTGATGTAAATAAAAAAATATTAGTTCCCTATCATCATAGGAAACTAATATTTAAGAGTGGTATAGAAATCGAGACATTTAATAAACTCCCTGGAAGCTTTTGAAAAATACTGCTTCTTAGAGCGAACGTAACCGAATTCCATTGTATTATTTTCCAGCTCCACCAAAGGAATGGCCACAAGTTCCCCGCTTAGGAAATAGGGGTCGCTGTTAACTCCAATATCATAAGAAAAGGCAATCGCTAATCCCTCAGCGACGGTTTTTTTGATGATCTCTGTATTATTTGTGAAAAACAAAATATTCATCTCACCGTAATGATCAAAAAAACCTTTAATGAACGACTTCATTCTTGGTCCATTGTAAATGACCAAATTTTGGTCCATAAGCTCTCGTGGGGTTATGCTTTTACGGTTCACTAAAGGGGAGTTCTTACTGACCATCACAATCACTTTTGCTTCCATCAAAGGTTGGAATTCCAACTCAATTTCTTTTGGTTTAACCTTTGGGATATTCAATAGCCCGATGTCTATTTTACCATTCCGTACTTCTTCGGTTATCTCTTGTCCCCCTTTTTCTTCAATGACAATTTTCACCTCGGGATACTTCTTCTTAAATAAGGCCAAGGATTTAGGCAAAACCGTTAGAAATAAACCTTGTGTTGATGAAAGGCGCAACTCTTTTTCCATCGTATCTGAATGTATTTGGGCACTGTCTCTTATTTCTTCCAATTTGCTTAATACTTCAAGAGCTTTCTGGATGATTTCCTTTCCGTCTTCTGTAGGTATGGTTCCTAACCTTGACCTCTTGAAGATTTTTATACCTAATTCCTTCTCCAAACTCGTAATGGCCATACTGATTCCAGATTGAGAGATATGGAGGCTTTCTGATGCAGTGGAAATCGAGTTAACCTCGGCCACCTTAATGATATATTCCAATTGTTCAATATTCATGGTTTATTCTCCTTCTAGCCTATTACTACTATCATACCTCGAACAGAAAGCCCTTTCAATTTTAGAGAAGTGGAATCAGAATACCTCAAGCTTTATCCTCAAAAGCAGAATCTAGTTTTATACAATGGTAGATGTTTTTTCGTATTCTTTAGCGGGTTGTGCCTGATTATTTTTAATAGATACGGCAACAATCGTTCCTAATAACGCTATTATCACCAAAAACAGGAAAGCGGCATTATAGGAGTCATTAAACAGACTGATAATCAAACCGAGGGCTAAAGGAGAAACCGCACCTGCAATTTGACCGGCAAAAGTTACGAGTCCGGAGGCAGAGCCCGTTAGTTCCTTTGGTGAGTATTTTATGATGATCGTATAAAGAACCGTTCCAAAGAAAGACAGTGCTACGGAGTTGAGAGTGAGATAAGTGATGATAAGTGCTATAGACGTGGCGTTAGACATTAGAAAGAGAAAAATTGCCGATAATAAAGCGCCTGCAGCGGCAAGATACTTCTCCCGGTTAGCCATATGCTTATCCAGAAGCCACCCGCTTACATTAAACATCAAGAAACCAAAAATATAAGGGATTGCCAATAAACCTCCGGCGGCTATTAAATCCACCCCTTTTTCTTTAACCAAATATATAGGCATCCAAGTGATCAGACCATAGTTGATAATATTTGATATAAACTTGAATGTTATGAGTTTCCAAATATTTTCGATTTTAAATAACAGTTTCAGAGCAACCTTTTTTTGTTTCGGTTTGTCTTTTTTAACCTCTTGATTTCCTTGAGGCTTTAGAATGAACCAAATTCCGAAAGAAGCTAATATCCCTAGAATCCCGGAAATGGTAAACATGCCCCGCCAACCGAATGCCACCACCATGGAAGCTGCAAGTGCAGTACCTAATATCCCGCCAATATTTTGGGCAGACAGGAAAAACGAATTTGCCCTGCCCCGTTCTTCTTCCGGGAAGTTATCTCTTATAGTGGACATACTGGCAGGATAGAAAGGCCCTTCACCTAACCCGAACAGAAAACGGATGAATAATAAAGACATGAATGACCAAGCAAACCCAGTCATTACAGTGAACAAGGACCAACTAAGCAAAGAAACAGTAACCATGACCCTGGCGCCATACTTATCGGTCATCCATCCACCAAGCGGTTGCATGAGTGAGTAGCTAACAAAAAATATACTAATTAAAATACCTGTCTGGGACGTATTGAGATGAAACTCATCTGCAATAGGGATAATCCCGACATTTATGGCAACGCGATCAAAAAAACTTAAAATCATTCCAACAAATAAAAGGCCGCTAATCATTATTTTTCGTTTCTTACTTGCATATAACTGCATTTACCATCACTCCATTTTTTTATATTTTCACAAAACCTCAGCCTCACAGGAAGCGCTTACAATTCCTTTCGAATTACAAAACTTGTTCTGTAACTATTAGGAGCGTTTTATAAAAAATTAAAAACGAAACAGGATGCCTACAGGATTAATAATACATTCAAACCCACGAGACTGCTAAGTAGACTCGTGGGTAACCGATCCATCCTTGTTTCAGAATATGAAGTGTTTGATTATCACGGAGTTACGATATTAACCTTTGGTTGGAATTGATCCAGCAAAGTCAGGAAATCTTCAAATTGTTTTTTATCACCGGAAATGGCAACTTTACCGGCTGCTTCCATTTTGGATAAATCTTCACGTCCCAGAGCAATCTGATAGAAGGTTATTCTATCTAATGTTAATGCTGCATCAGGGTTGGACGCCATTTTCCCTTTTTTGAAGTTCAATACAGAATTATTCAGATCGATCGTGTAATTGGTTTTTGAATCTGTAAATGTCAAATTGAAAGTCATATTTTTATTTTCCGCTTTCATTCCGTTTAATTTAATGGACAAGAATTTCAGGAAATCATCCATTGGCATATTGAGCAGCGTATCGAGATTCATCATTCCGCCACTTCCCTTTGAGTCTGCCACACCATTCCTTAACTCGTCTGCGCCGGTAAGATAGAAATTACGCCACACAGAAGATTCAGCTGTGTATCCTAATTGCTCATAAGCTTTAGCCAATAAATTTTTTGCTTCTGTATTTTTCGGGTTGGCCATGACGACATGCTTTAAGACTTGAGCCACCCAGCGATATTCCCCTCTTTTATAATCAAGTTTTGCCTGTTTAATGACCTTCTTTTCCCCACCCATATACTGTACATATTTAGCGCCCGATTCCTCTTGTGGTAATGGATCCAAGTCGGATGGATTACCGTTGAAATATCCTAAATAAAAGTTGTACACCGCTTTTACGTTGTGTTTCAATGTTCCGTAATACCCCCGATTGGCCCAGACTTTATCCAACTTTTCAGGAAGCTTTAACTCTTCCGCGATTTCATCAGGTGTAAGTCCTAAATTCGCTAATCGTATGGTTTGGTCATGAATATATTTGTACAAATCACGCTGACTTTCCAACTGCTCCAGAACATCGTCCCTTCCCCATATGGGCCATGTATGGGCCGTTACCATAGCATCTATATCTTCGTTTCCAAACAGATCAACTGTTTCATCAAGTGCTTTCACCCATTTTAGGGTATCTCTGGTTTTAGCTCCCCTTAATGTATAAATATTATGTAACGTGTGTCCGGTGTTTTCCGCTACCACTAACGTTTTGTAATCATTGATATAATAATGCATTTCAGATGGAGCTTCCGAATCCGGCGTCAATAAAAATTTAAATGTAATTCCGTCTATTTCCACCGTTTGAATATCATCCTTCACTTCCATTGTTGGAGGTAAATAGCTAAAAGTTCCGTTACTTAATCCAGGGCCAATACCAGAAGTAACAAACCCCCTTTCATTTGCGGTTAAGAGATTTCCAAACATATAACCTGCACGGCGAGACATTATATTGCCTAAAAGAATGTTTTCACTTAGCGCTTCATCGTTAAAACCTGCTGGGACAATAATCGGCACCTTAGCTGGATTGTCAGCATATTGAGCAATGCCTTTCATACCACCAAAGTGATCCGCATGACTGTGACTAATAACAATTGCACTTACTGGATTTTTGGGCCGATGTTCAAAATAAAGCTCCATGGCTGCTTTTGCCGTTTCAATTGTAGAAAGTGTATCCAAAACTATTAATCCTGTTTTTCCTTCCACAATGGTAAGCACTGATAAATCCTGGCCCCGAACTTGATAAACGCCATCTACCACTTTAAATAAGCCTGTTATATTTTGTAATTGAGCCTGCCGCCACAAGCTTGGATTTACAGTAAAACTTGCCGGCTGATCTTCTTTGATGAATGAATATCGATTACTATCCCAAACTACGTCACCTTTTGAATTTTTAATGGGATTCATATTCAAAGGCGCAATGAAACCTTTATGTGCATTCTTGAAATCTTCTTTATCTGTAAAATTCAACTGTTCATAAAAAGCCTTATTTGCTGAAATTGTTGCATCTGTGGCCGGCATCGGCTCATCTGAAGCAGCCTTTGTAACAGAAGAACCTGCCAGTAAAACAAAAACAATGGGAACGGTTATAATTCCTTTAATAAAAGATACTTTGAACATTTCATACCCCTTTCTAAGTAGATATTATGTATCTATTCCGAATGTTGCAGCAGTAAACTTTCTCTTTTTCAGGAATTTTTAGAATAATATGAATTTATTTTATAATTAATTTTACTTTAAGTATATTTCCTATTTCTAATGGTAACTTCAATTTTATTTATATAAAGGCTATGTTAAATTCTAATGTTGATATTTGACCATAAGAAAACCGCCTTGGTGAAAAGGCGGTTCATTGAGCTATCGTCCCCGTAGTTAAATAAATTAGTTGTGTCTGTTTTTATTGAGTGTCTTCGTCGCTTTTGTACTCCAAAAATCACCTGGCTGACAATCAAAATTCTTACATATCCGTTAATCATTCATTTTTTGACATTATATCTGGGTCATTTTTTAATGGCTTTTGAAGTGCGTCCACAATGGCTGCGATGATACTTGTTGCTAAAATACCCATTAGACATAATGATGTAGGACCCGCTGCATCATCACTACCTGTAACTTTAGCAAGCACCCTTAAGCTTACTATTCCTAACAAAATGAGGAAAATGACTGTAAAAGTACATTTCTTTATAATCTTCAAAGATTTAAGGGATAATTCAGAGAAAGCATTGTTCTTTTCGATGTAGGTTAATAGTTTATAGGCTTGATACAACGCAACAGAAAATGCAATATAGAAACCGTATGCACATACTAAAAAGGGGATTAGGAAGTAAGCCGTATCTGGATGTACCCTTGCATCTCTAACGGCTATCTCAGGCAACCAGATACACAAAGCAAGTACTGCAATTCCAGTCAGAAAAATAATTACCTTTAAGAAAGTGGTTGAACCTCGTTTAACATTCATTTAAAACACCTCACCTATTTAATGACAACTTGATTTTAGCATATTATTTATCGTATAACAGTAAATTTATATTGTTTTTATTTACATTATTATTGTTATTGAAATATCCTTTTAATTTTGACAAAAATAAAAAGCACTTCTCATTACAAAGAAATGCTCTTACTTTAAAATGTTAAATTTACAACTTGTTCAACAAAACTGCCCTTTTAGATTTATGTGGTCTTCTGATGCGTTGAAGGGGCGTGTTTGTGAGGTCGTTGAAGGTTTGATGGCAGGCTTTACAGCTGTAACGCTGCTGTTTCACCTCTCCAGCACATGTTTTGATAAGGTATTTACCAAATCGCACAACAAAATGGCTGTCGCAATGTGGCCAAACAAGACTAGCTTTATGTTTTTGTACTTGGATTTCATCAATTGCACGAATAGGAGCCGACATTGGTTTCGTTCGAGACTGCAAGAAATATACAAGTTGCTGTTTACCGCTTTCATTTAATTCTTCGGCGAGCTTCTTTATTTCCTTTAACTCCACGCTATATCATCTCCGAACCATCATTATATCTTTTATTATGACCATTAATCCCTTTGTTTGTCTAACCGAAGACTGAACAACCAAATACAAAATGCCCTTCCCGATAGAGAAGAGCTTTTATAATCAATGCAGTATATTCAATTTACCATGACTTTTGCTAGCTGCCGGGGCCACGCCGTTAATCACGAAACTGAAAACGCTGCCAATTGTATGAGTGAACAAAGGCAGCGTCCATCCTTATTGAAGAAAATCAACAAATTTAGACACCCCTATTTTATTAAAACGCTTGTTTTTCCTGACTAGCCATAAATTTCTTGCCATATTTATTCTGTATATATCCACTTCCCGCAAAAAGCCTTGCTCCAATTCTCTGGCCACTGTCAACCTTGGCAAAATGCTGATTCCAAGTCCGGCTTCAACCGCACTTTTTATCGCTTGTGTACTGCCAATCTCCATGTAGCTTTCAATTTTTTCTAAAACCCCATGCTCCCGTAGCATATTTTCTACGATAAGCCGTGTTCCGGAAATGGATTCACGCCAAATCATCCTTTCATTTCCCAATTCCTCTAGCTGAATTTCTTTTCTGCCTTTCCATGGGTGGTCGGATGGACATACCAAAATCAATTCGTCTTCGGCGAACTTGTCTACAATAAAATCGGTGTTTTCCACAAGTCCTTCCACCAAGGCCAAATCAATGACATCGTTTGAAAGATCCTCCAGAACCCGGGGAGTATTTTTAATCGTCAATGTCACTTTTATTTCTGGCTGTTGTTTTTTGAATCTCCCAAGCAAGCTCGGCAACAAATACTCGCCGATAGTCAAGGAAGCCCCTACTATGAGATTTGCATTGTACTTCCCCGTCGATTGCTGAATCACTTCTTTTGAATGGTTGAAGTCATTTACTATGGCTTTAGCAAAAGGGTATAACAGCTTTCCTGCTTCTGTAACTCTCAGCCTTCCTTCCTCACGGTCGAATAACAAAGTGTTATAATAATTTTCCAGTTGATGGATCTGCCGTGTTACAGCGGGCTGTGATAAGAAACTTAACCTCGCTGCCTGGCTTATGCTTCCTTCATCCACCACTAAACAAAACATTTTCAGATTTTCCAATTTCAAGAAAACGACCTCCATGTTTTTAGATAGTTTATTAAAATGATAGCATCATTAGGTAAATGGTGAAATGAAAATAGTGAGATACATTCTAAGGCTTCAATTTTTAGCGGCATTCTAATAAAACGGATAAATCTTCTGGGTATAACGTTTTGTTATACCCGATGATTTTGTTGCAATTTACCCAGCCCTTTTTCTTTGATATGTTAATGATAAGAATTAAACAAAGCATGCAAAGGAAGTGACTGATGTCAATGAAAGGACAATGGAAAACTCTATTCCAATTATTTTGGACCTTTTTTAAAATAGCACCTGTCACATTCGGAGGCGGGTTTGCGATGATCCCTTTAATCGAAAATGAAGTGGTCGAAAAGAGAAAATGGATGAAAAGCGAAGAAGTTACGGATGTTTTTGCTTTATCTCAGTCCGTACCGGGAGCTGTCGCCATTAACTCCGCCACCTTTATCGGCCATCGAATTGCCGGAATGAAGGGGGCAATTGCAGCCATGATCGGTGTTTCATTACCTACCTTTTTAATTGTTCTGCTCCTGGGCATTGTGTATTTTTTCATTCAGGATAATCCGAAGGTTGAATCCGCATTCATATCGATCAGAGCTTCCATTGTAGCCATCATCGCCTATGCGGCTATCAAGATAGGAAAAAACGCAGTTGTAGACAAATCAACTTTCTGTATTTTAATAGCAGGAATTCCCGTCCTCTTCTTTCTTCACCCTGTGATGGTTATATTAGCAGGAGCTCTAGCCGGTATTGTGACCATCTCCATTAAGAGAAAATTAGGTTACGATGTCAAGATGGACAAAAAAGATAGGAAAATAGAAGAAAATGATTTCGAACCTTTCATGGGTGCTGGCATATAGGTAACACAAAATAGGGACTAACTAATTTTTAAGAAAGCATGTGATGGAATGATGGAATTGTGGGAGTTGTTTAGCACCTTCTTTATTATCGGCTTTGTATCTTTCGGAGGCGGATACGCCATGATTCCCGTAATAGAATCGGAAGTCTCACAGCATGGATGGATGACAACGCAGGAATTCACCGATATAATCGCCATTTCCGGGATGTCCCCAGGACCTGTCACCGCCAATAGTGCCATTCTCGTTGGCTATTCGACTGCTGGGTTAGCAGGAGCCATATCATCTGCTCTAGGAATCTTGCTTCCTGCCATTATATTCGTAACCGTTATAGCCACATTTTTCAGTAAATTGAATCATTATCCAGTTGTTCAATCCATGTTTTATGGATTAAGACCGATTGTCACTAGTTTGATCATCTTTGCAGCGATCAGTTTAGCACTTTCCAATCATATGATAGCCGTGAACTTTTCATGGCATACGATAAGCTTATTAATCGTTTTTGGTTTATCGTTATTTGCCCTAATGAAATTACGCTGGCATCCAGCCTATGTAATTATTCTTTCCGGTTTAGTTGGTGTTGTCCTCTATTCATGACAGGTGTCTCACACACAACCATCATTAATTTGGACCGGAATTAAGCAGAAAAATTGAAAAGTGTGAGAAAACTTTATTATGTTTATGTATTTACCATACAGAAAACACCCTGCATCCAATGATTCAGGGTGTTTTGTTATTATATTCTCTTTTTAAGAGGTACGTTTCTTCATTTCATCATTTCCCGGCTGAAACCGTGGAAAACCAATCAGGATGGCAATGACGCCACAAAGTCCAATCAGGATTGGGTAATATGAATACGGCAAGATGCTTAACGGAGAAATTTTTGCTACCCCTGCTGCAACAAGCAGTTGTGCTCCATATGGGATCAACCCTTGGATACAACATGCAAAAATGTCAAGGACGCTCGCCGATTTCCGCGGATCAATCCCATACTTTTCAGAAATATTTTTGGCAAGTGGCCCGGCAATGATAATCGAAATCGTGTTATTTGCCGTTGAAAGGTTCGTTAAACCAACAAGCCCCGCAATGCTGAATTCCGCCCCTTTTTTCGATTTGCTATTTCGTGTCACTAGGTGGAGTAGATAATCGATGCCACCATTATGTTTGATTACGGCTACCATACCTGCAATTAAAATGGCAAGGAAGGAGATTTCATACATTCCCGCCATTCCTTCTCCAACTTTTTGAATGACACCCAACGGTTGATAACTACCATCAGCCAAGCCGATGATTCCGGCAAATACGATTCCGATGGAAAGGACCAAGAACACATTGACTCCTGCCAATGCAGTGACCAATACGCAAAGATACGGAAGAATCTTCACCCAATCATAAGACTGTTGGGAAATGTCAGCCTGTTCACCCATCGTTAAAATTCCTAGGATGGCACATGTGATGATGGCTGCAGGTAAAACGATGAAAAAATTCACTTTAAACTTATCCTTCATTTTCGTTCCCTGAGTTCGGACAGCAGCGATTGTCGTATCTGAAATGAATGAAAGGTTATCCCCAAACATCGCACCACCAATAACGGCTGCCATTGAAAGGGCAAGTGAAATATCAGTTTGTTCACTAATCCCTACCCCGATAGGTGCCAGGGCTACGATCGTTCCCATGCTTGTCCCCATGGATAGAGAAATAAAACAAGCGATGATGAAAATCCCCACCATTAATAGATTTTGGGGGAAAACAGCTAAGGCAAGATTCACGGTTGATTCAACTGCCCCCATGCCATTGGCAACTTCGGCAAAAGCGCCGGCCAAAAGGAAAATGATAACCATTAACATAATATTGGCGTCCCCGGCACCTTTACAGAAGATATCAACCTTTTCATTGAATGTCTCTTTCCGATTCATCGCCAATGCAGCTGCCGATGCAATGGAAATCGCTACAATCACCGGAAATGAATAAAAATCTTTAGTGATGATTCCGGATCCAATAAATAAAATTAAAAATACGACAAATGGGATCAATGCCCATGGATTCCCTTTATTGTTTGCACTCATGATGTACACCTCTTTTTATTATTCCCGCGACATGTGTCACAGCTCTTATTCTATTAACAGTTTTCGCAAATAACTCCAATTTGAACCTACCTGATTTTCCAGTCATGGAGCTGTAGCAAAAAACTGGCATAAAAAAAGACCCCTTCTATTTAATAACAAGAAGAGGTCTTTTAATTTATAAAAAACACCCTCCTTATCTTTCAGGCGAAAATCAGCCTGCTGGATTTGGCACAGCACTCCATTTAAGTCCGCTGCCGAGACATCTTCGGGCCAGTCCCTCCGTCTCTCTTGATAAGAAGATTACATTATATAATTATTTAAAAATTACGATGCCTGCCAGAAAAGTACCACGCTGGAAACTTGCCTGAGTTCCTGACATCGAAAGTCGTTTTGAAAAGCAAATATAACAGTACAGCATTTTGTCTATTTTCGCAAGGGTTAATTTTTAAAGTGTTTCACATGCACTCCTTACTGTTTATAAAGAGATCTAAGTTGATTGGAGCGGGTGTGCGAGACTCCTGGGGGAAAAGCGAGTGCCTGGAGGCGACGTCAAATTGTAAAAACCATAAAAAAATGTAGACAAACTCGATTTTCACCGAGTTGTCTACATTCTGAGAGGCCTAATGAACTCTCAACAAACTTGTTGGATTAGGTTAGGTGTATTATTTTTAGTCGAGTTTACATCAGTCGATACTTCAAATGCTTCCATCTGTTCCGAATCGAATGATTTTAAATACTGTTGCAGATATGCAGGATCATTAATGGAAGGATTCAACCAATCTTTTTCATCTTCTGGTTTTAGGATGACAGGCATGCGGTCATGAATGCTGGTCATTAGCTCATTTGGCACAGTTGTTATAACAGAGCACGAATAGATGCTGATGCCTTCAGGAGATTTCCAGGATTCCCAGAGACCGGCCATTCCAAATGGAGCATGATTCTTCAGTTTTATCCGCATCGGTATTTTTCTTTCTGGTGTCTTCTTCCATTCATAAAAAGAGTCAGCGATTATCAAGCATCTCTTCTTCTTATACGCATTCCTGAAGCTTGCTTTCTCAGCAATGGTTTCCGCTCTGGCATTGATCATTTTGTAGCCCGCTTTTTCGTCTTTTGCCCAGAAAGGAATGAGTCCCCACCGAAGATATCCAAGCCGGTTCCTTACCCCGTCATTAATGACGGAGAGCACGGATTGGGAGGGAGCAATATTGTAGCTGAATTGGTATTCCTCATCAAATGACCCTTGGATATCAAACCGTTCTTTTATTTCTTCTATGTCAGTGAAAAGAGTGAAACGTCCACACATAATATCGCCACCGTATTAAGATTTATTACAGTGTATCAAATGGAATGGGCAGGCACAAATCAGCTTTCTAAAATCTTGATATCAGTAAATGGTTGATTAAATAATTCGCTGGAAATCAAAAGAGTGCCAAGGACTTCTCTTTCATCTTCAGCTTTAATGATTTCCGACAAAATTAAGGTACTGCCATTCCTGACCGTTACTTTATATTCATTCATGGAATCCCTCCTCAAAAGGCTAGATGGTTGTTATTATAAACCAAAAACCCACAAGTATCAGTATTGAACTTAGCAGAGGCATGGAAAATCCACATGCCTTTATACTTTAAATGGTTAGTCGAACGAAGCAATGCCAAGGACCATGAATCCTTGTGAAGGAGGCGCAAAAAACTGTCCATGAATGATTCATGGACAGTCTGGGGGCTTTAAAGGTTTTTCGCTTCAATATTGAAGATAACATTAAGGAAAGCCCCAACAGTCGATACGAAAAGAAACGCTCTTTCTGGGAAGACCGAATTGGAGTTGCCGCCATCCCATGTCCATTATTTAAAATGCAGCAAAACCTCATTTATTAAATGCCCTGCCAATGTAACGGTCTTATTATTTTCGTCCAATGAAGGGTTCACTTCAGAGATATCAAATGAGAGGATCTTTTCATTCGATACGATATGCCTAATAATGGCACGGACCAATTTCGGATCCAGTCCAAACGGCGATGGTGCACTTACCCCAGGTGCGTAGGCTGAATCAATAACATCCGTACATAATGTAAGCATGATATAGTCACTTTCCTTAGCGAATTCATTTATCCTCCGCTTCGTTTCATCCATTTCGTATAATGACAAATCTTCTTCCAATATGTAGTCGACATTACTCCTCTCCGCAGTTTCAAACAGTGCCTTCGTATTCCCCTGCTTCTGAATTCCGACACATAAATAGCCACAATTTTGATCTTCGTCCAAAATCTGCTTAAACATCGTGCCAGATGAAGTTTCATTTTCATAAGGTCTCATATCAAAGTGAGCGTCAATATTAATAATCCCTAGTCTAGCTTTTGGTCCAATGGATTTCCTAATCCCAAGATAATGGCCATACAGGGTTTCGTGACCTCCCCCAAGTATGATAGGAATCGCTTTACTCTCCAAAATCCGGGCAACAGCTGATCCCAGTTGAGATTGGGCGGCTTCCATCTCTGTACTTTCACATATTACATCGCCAGCATCCACCAGCTCGGTTTGGGAAGGTAAATGACAAGGTAATTTTGCCAACGATTGCCTAATATGATCAGGACCCTCGGCAGCACCAACCCTGCCTTTATTCCTTTTGACGCCTTCATCACATTTAAAGCCAATCAGTCCAAAAGTTCGTGATGCATTGGAAGAGGTGGCTAATTCCGAAATGGGTGCCAAGCGCACTCTTTGGTGGTATCTGAAGCTGTCCAGGTCAGTTTGGGAATCAATTCTTCCATTCCAATATTTTAAAGTCGGGTGAGTATACATAATTTCTCCTTTATTTTAAAAATTCCGAAATATCTTTCTTAAAAATTATAATAGAGATAATGTATAATTACCAATACAAAAATTTAATATTTCTATAGAAGGTCAGCGTACATTTATGATATTGACAGATATATCTGTTGGAGAATATCTTCCTTGTATCCGTTTGACATTGCTGCTCAAGCCAGTAGATTTAGCAAGGGCGTTTCGATTTTGCCTATAAATAAAATCCACAAAAAGCCCAATTTCTCGGTGTTGTAAAGAGAGAAATTGGGCTTTGGCATCATATAAAAGCGACCTTTAACAGAAGGCCCGATCTCAAGTTGATCTTACTAAACTTTAGTATCAATTTTCAGTTACTGCCCCCTTATATGACCTAGTGACAGGGGGCTTGCCAAAAACCGCAAAGCATCATGATTTCAATGATTCTCCTAATTCGAATGTTCTTCTTTATGATAGAAATGTAATGAATTATAGTATTTCTATATAACCTTCTGTTCCATTTACTCGAATACGTTGCCCATCTTTTATCAGCTTGGTGGCATATACCACACCGACAACGGCAGGTAAGCCATATTCACGTGCGATGACTGCTCCATGGGTCATCAGCCCGCCAACTTCGGTGACGAGTCCTTTTATGGATACAAATAATGGTGTCCAGCTAGGATCGGTGAAGGTTGTAACCAGTATATCTCCATCTTCTAGATCTGCATCTTCCATGTTTAGGATGACGCGTGCTTTGCCCTCTATAATTCCGGAAGAAACCGGTAGACCTACAATAGCCTCGGCCATGAGATTGTCTCGTTTATACTCCCCTACAATGACTTCACCATCAGACGTGATAACACGTGGTGGAGTAAGTTTTTCATATAATCTGTACTCGTCTTTTCGTTTGCTGATAATCTGGTAATCTAGTTTATTTGTGCGTACGACTTCATGAAGTTCTTCAAAAGTAAGATAATATATATCTTCTTTTTCATGAATAACGTTGGCTTGTACGAGTTGTTCGGCTTCCTTGAGTAAAGACTGCTTATAAACGAAGTAGCGGTTAACCATGCCGTATTTTGGATATTCCCGATAACCGATGAAATTCCGGATTAGACTGATCATTCGTTTTGTTTCTTTGGCTTTTTGTTCACCATCCGGTAATTGCTTCAATCGATCTAATATCTCTAGTTCTTTTTTCAAAGCTTCCTGTCGCCCTTGCTCAAATTTCAGATTGCTAGCATTAGGCTCAAAGTTTTTGATATTACTTAGAATCACGGGGACAAGTGTAGTTGGTTTTTCGCTCCAACGGGTTTTAGTAATATCGATTTCTCCAGCACATCGCATTCCGTATTTGCCGAGATAATCATAGATAGCATCCTGAGTTTCCTGACCACCATCAAACTTAACTAGTTCATCCATAAAATTATCATCTTTTACTTGTTGTAAGTAATCAATTACTTTTGGATAAGGACGTATCACATCTGCGACATCCATTAGGGCCAGACCCATTTCTGAAGTTATATTGTTTGGTACAGATTGAGAAAGCGTGTCTGCTGCGTTTTTTTCACCTAACCACTTATTCATTTTTTCATTGATCCATGATGATGCATCTATAGCAGCCATAAACACTGCTGAACTTTGTGGGTCAAATAAAATCTTCTTTAATATCTGGATATCTTCCAGAATGAAATCAAATAACTCCGAACCTGATTTCGTTTGGATGTTTTGTTTTAATTCTTCTATCGATGTTTGACTACGTTTAATCAAATCAGAAACGATTGTCGGGTCGTTTTCAATTTGTGCCCTAGAATCCGCAGACGGCACACTTTTATTGCTTTTACCGGAACTCTGTTCTTGCTTATCATTTGGTACAGATTTTATGAAATCCCCTCGCTCTATTATGTTAATGAGTGCGTCTTTCATGAGCGGGTCGTGTTGTCCCATGGCCTCTACTAACATTTTTCTGCTTTCAGGTGAAGCCACCATATGTGTGACATCAACAAACAACCTTCCGCCAGCTATACGCATGGGTGCAGGAGTCGTTAACAGCCAAAAGGATAATCCCAATGGTTTCATGGCGTCAGTCATCATTTGTTGATGACCGACAGATACATAAACGTGATTCTCTTGATCATTCGCTTCTGGGATGGGGTATAAAGTAGTGATTGGACGGCTCTGGACAATATAAAATGTATCATCAACCAAACACCATTCGATATCTTGCGGACAGCCAAAATGCGCTTCAAGCTTTCTGCCGATCCTTTCAAGCCCCAACACTTGCTCATCTGACAGGGTCGATAAAACCTGCTGCCCCGGCTCAATTTCCTTTTCCATCGTTCCGCCATCTTTTCGTGCATATATAGCCAACTTTTTGGCAGAAATCTTCTTCTCCACAATCCTACCTTCTTGCACTTTATAATTGTCCGCAGACACTAAGCCAGAGACAAGTGCCTCACCCAGCCCAAAGCTAGCATCGATCGAAAGCACCTTGCGGTTTGAGGAAACTGGATCAGCTGAAAATAGTATTCCGGAAGCTTGTGGAAAAATCATCCTTTGAATAACAACAGACAGATAAACCTTGCGATGGTCAAATCCGTTTTGCATTCGGTAAATCACAGCACGATCAGTAAATAGTGAAGCCCAGCACTTACTAATATGTTGTAAAATTGCATCTTTTCCTTTGATGTTTAGATAGGTATCCTGTTGACCTGCAAAGGAGGCAAATGGAAGATCTTCGGCAGTAGCGCTAGAACGAACAGCATATGCATGCTCGAAGCCAAAAGTTAAGAGACATCGGTCGATATCTTCTTCGATCCCCTTGTCGATCTCGATTCCCTCAATCAGATCACGAATCTTCCTGCTAATTTCACTTATTCTTTTTCGTTCGTCCACTTTTTGTACTGCAAGCTGATCGAGTAATTGATGAAGCTCATCATTTTCCCCAATGACTCTTTTAAATGCCTCAGTAGTAACACAAAATCCTTCTGGTACAAGAATTCCATCCATCTTCGAGCATTCGCCCAAATTCATCCCTTTGCCACCGACCACCATTTGTTTCGTTTTATCGATCTCCCGAAACTCCAGTACATATGGTTTCATTTCTTTCCCTCCCATTTATCGCTTAATACCAAGAGAATCATATGACAAAAATTGTTCATGTGATCAACCATTAACGCTGTCCAGTCGTTCTTGCTCCTACTGAAGTTCCATGTTCCTATCAAACACTCCTTTAAAAAAATAAAAATAAGGATTGACTGAGAAGGAAATTATGTTGTATAATTATAATAGGGTATAATTTATAAAAAATAATAAATTGGTGTATCTATATAAATTTAACACAGTTTTTCATTTTTTTCAATGTATTTTCATGACCACAATTGTAGTAAATACAAAGTCAGAAAACCCCATTTTACAAGACAACTCACATAAATGATTTCCGAATATCCAATCATTTATTGCAGCTTAAGGGAAAATACAGATGTACAACCTTAATAACCTCCAATAGTAAAAATCCCGGTTTCTTAGTATTAAGAAATCGGGATTTTTTAGATACTCCATTAAAGCGTCCGAGCTTTATTGAGAATTTTTAAAATTTTTACCTTCCCAAATAATAGTAACGACTTTACAAAGAAGGATGTCTTCTGGTTTAGATTAATTGACAGTAAACATCCATGAAACACCAAATTTATCCTTCAACGAACCGTGAAGTTTCGCAAAGAATGTTTCATGAAGATCCATATGTATAGATCCCTCTTCTTTTAATATGTTCCATGCCTTTCTAGCTTGTTCCACCGAGTTCAGCTCCACACTTACAACCACTTTGTCACTATCATTCAATTCACGGTTTGAATCAGAACCCATTATAACTCCATCTTCTGTTAATCTTAATTGTGAGTAAAGAACAAGGTCTTTATCACTTTCTTCAACAGGAAAGTCTGGACTTGATGGGATCTCACTATATTTTTGCATAGCAATAAGTTCCCCGCCAAAAGCCTCGATATACAATTTGAAAGCCTTTTCACATTCTCTGTTAAACATTAAATATGGTTTAATCATTTTCATTCTCCTTTGAATCAAGATTGGATTCCTTAATAATAACCGGTACCAAGATTATCATCGTTACAAGCATACACGAACATCAGTTCTATTTTCAAATAAAAACTTCTGATCGTTCTTTTTTATAATAGAACTTAAACCTATATCATTATGCACAAAAATAGCATTGTTATATTCTCGACGTACAGCATGGTAAACGGTTTCCAAATATAGAACGTGATTTCATCAACAAAACTTATAATGATATCCACAATGCGGCACTATCCCGGAACAAGGATCAGCGCTCATTTTTCATTTTAGGGGAAGGATATTTTTGGTACCGCCTCGTGTAGGACAACAATACATTTCTTCAATATTATTTGACGGGAATATTCCTGTTTGTTTATATCTCACCCAAAGGACTATCATTCTAATAAATCGTGGGGTAAAGATGAATACTACATTATTAATTACTCTTCGAGTGGGAATGGCGAACTCAATGGAAACGGCCCTTTCACCGCGGGAGAATATGCAGAACGACTTCAGATTCGGCACCCATTGGCATCCAAATATATAAGCGGGCTTCATAAATCAGGAGTTGTGGAATTTATGCGGAAGCAATTCGTCGAATTTACAAGCTTCGTCCAGAGCCCTTTAGGATTAAACATTTGGTTTGAACAGTATTGTGAAATATGGGAAGAAAGACTCGACAGCTTGGAACATTAACTGAAATAATTGGAGGAATAAAATGTTTCCAAAAACCGAAATCACCCGCAGTTTCAATGCTCCTCGCGAGCTTGTATTTAAGGCTTTTACCGAATCAGAACATCTGCAGAACTGGCGGGGCCCAAAAGGATGGGCTTTTGATATTTCTAAGTTTGAGCTTCGCCAGGAAGGTGTTTTCCATTACAGCCAGACATCTCCTGACGGTAATGTAATGTGGGTCAAATTTGTTTATCATGAAGTAAATGCCCCAGATAAACTCGTTTACACCCTTTCTTTTCTGATGAAATGGGTAACATCGTACGTGCTCCTTTTAACGACAACCGGCCATTGGAAACTCTCAATACTTTTACATTCACCGAGGGCACCTGTATCCCCAACCGAGGAGGAAACGGTTCAGGAGGGCTTTTCAGGAACCTTCGTTCAACTGGCTGACTACCTCTCTACTATTTCATATGACTAAAAAACAACCCCAGACCTCTCTTTACATAGAGAATTCCGGGGTTGTCAAGTTTAGGTTCATTTAGTAATCAAGTTCCCGAGCGGACTTAGAAAAGCAATCAATTCGTGACACTGCCATCTTCGTCCGGATCCTCAATATCCGCCGGATCTTTTTCCAATAGTGCCTCTTTGTCTTTTTCGTTCCATTTTGTTTTATACCCTAATGATTTCGCTACTCCTAACACAGGTAGATACGATTTTTTATCTGGTTTAAATGTTTCTAAATCCCTTGTTTGGATTACACCCAAACCTAGTAGTAATTTATCTGATTGGATATAGGGTTTTTCATCGATCAGTTTCATTTGATCAGCTGTATAAGGATAAACGGCTCCATTCACTTTTAAGGTAAACGGTCCCTTTTTTTCTTCTTTTATTTCTTTCGGCTTTTTCGATTTATGGGAAACATCATACACACCTTGAACAGTTCCTTCTCTCGTATTATCGGCTCCTCCATACATTTTTCCCTTTTCATAATCATAAATAACTGCTTGCACATTTCCGATATGTTGCGGTTTTTCTTCATAAACATGGCCTTTAGCCATTAACTCAAGCCTTGTATTTTGTTCAATTCCCGGTTCCCATCTTACTGTCGGATAACCAGCAGAATAAATACGTGGCGCATATATGGCATCTTGAATGAGCATTTTATGATCAAGCACGTTCATGATCGTTTCAGATACCGATGCGATTATCGTCGCTCCTCCTGGTGAACCAATGGCCATGAAAGGATTTCCATCTTTCAATACGAAGGTCGGGGACATACTGCTTCTTGGTCTTTTTCCTGGTTCCACCTGGTTAACTCCACCCGGTGTGGCATCAAAATCCGTCATTTCATTATTTAGCATGAACCCATAATCTGGTACCATGATACCAGATCCGAATACTTGCTCGATTGTAGTCGTATAAGCTACCATATTTCCCCACTTATCCATTACAGAAAAGTGAGTCGTTTGTCCGATTGGGGTTTTCTCTTCTTTTACCATCTTCATTGCAGTGGGTTCTTTGCCCTCATACTTCCATGGATCGCCCGCTTTGACATCAGCTGTTGATCTATTTGGATTGATGAGTTTTCTTCTTTCTTTAATATAATCTTCATCTAATAGTCCCTCTGTTGGTACATCATAAAAATCCTCATCCGCCATATAAGCAGCGCGATCGGCAAACGCAAGATGCATGGCTTCGGTTAGGTGATGAAGATACTCAGGTGAGTTGGCCCCCATCTTTTGCACATCGTATCCTTCCATAAGCTCCAGGATTTGCAGAACAGTCAAACTGCCTGAGCTTGGTGAAGCTGCCCCTACCACTTCAAATCCCCTATATTCCGATTTAATCGGCTCTCTTTCTTTCACTTCATAGTTTTCCAAATCCTCAGTTGTCATCGTTCCTTCACGCTTTTGAACTTCTTTGGTGAGTGCTTCCCCGATTTCTCCTTTATAAAAAACGTCAGAACCTTGTTTTTTTATTAACTTAAGAGTCTTTGCCAGGTCTGGCTGAACGAGGGTGTCTCCCTCTTCCAACGGCTTTCCGTCTGGTACAAAAACTTTTGCAGCCGATTGGTTATTTTTAAGCTTTGTTACATTTTCATCGATATATTGTGCTGTTGCCCAATTGACTTTTACCCCTTCTTCAGCTTGTTTAATGGCCGGGCCTATGACTTGTGATAATTTCAATGTTCCATATTTCTCCAGAGAAGTCTCCACCCCCATAAGAGTCCCAGGAACAGCAACCGCTTTCCCGGATGTATGCCGCTTACTAAAAGGAATAGGTTTTCCCTTTTCATCTAAAAAAAGTTTAGGCGTAACATTTTGAGGTGCCATTTCGCGATTTTCGATCATCGTTATTTTATTTTCCTTTTTATTATAAATCATGATAAAACCACCGCCGCCGATTCCAGACATCATTGGTTCAACCACATTTAACGATAATTGAATGGCTGCCGCTGCATCGACTGCATTTCCGCCTTGTTTTAGTATCTCTATACCCGCTTCAGCTGCTAACGGATGAGAAACTGATACGATTCCATTTGTAAAACCCTTTCCCATTGACCCATCCACTCCAGGAACACTTGCAAAAGCCGGTGTGATCATACAAAAGAAACTGAAAGTAACTAAAATAAAACTTTTTAAAAATTTCATGAATTAGTCTCCTTTCAAAATAAAACAAATTGGGTTTTATCATAAGGCAAGTGGATATACGAGCAGAATTCTCTTGTAGGAATATGCTGGTTGTCTCGATAAAAAACAGTCTGCACATTCCCATTTTCGTTGCATTCCCAATGGTGCTCACTTCAAAAAATCACCCCCCCGAATGGTTAAGCTCTACCCTTTACTTCCGGATTGATATTCGCAGGGTCAACTTTTCTCAATACTTTGGTTATTTTCTAAGATCTTGGAGCTGTCGTGATTGTCATTTTTCCAAAGATATTGTAAAGCCAGCAACACGATAAAAGCAGATATCCCAATGATGTCCGATACCGTTTCAGGGTAGATCAATAGTAAACCTACGATTACGGCGAGGACTCTTTCTAACCAGTTCATTCCCCTCATCCAGTAACCTATGACACCCGCCCCAATTGCAATCATACCTGCCATTGCAGTAAGTACTACCCACGCAACCTCCATCCATGTTGTATCGATCATTAGCATTTGCGGGGAGAGAACAAAAATATATGGAATGATGAATGCAGCGATGGCAAGTTTCGATGACTCAATCCCCGTTTTTATCGGCTCGCCTCCCGCTACCCCTGCCGCTGCAAATGCCGCTAAAGCAACTGGAGGAGTTATATCTGCTATAATGCCAAAATAGAAAACGAATAAATGTGCAGATAGATCAGGAACACCAAGCAAAATTATCGCAGGCGCTGCAATCGTCGAGGTGATTACATAATTGGCAGTCGTAGGTGAACCCATACCTAATATAAGTGCCGCTACCATAGTTAGCATCAGTGTTGGAATCAAATATCCACCAGATAAATCAATCAAGCCATTAGCAAGCTTAAGTCCTAGCCCAGTTTTCGTGACGATACCGACAATAATGCCTGCTGCTGCTGTTGCAGCGGCCACTGCAAGTGCTGTTCGGGCTCCATCCACCAATGCATAGATGATATCGATGAATTTCATGCGGACATCCTTGTTTATGAAACCTACAAGAACCGAGATGGCGATGGAATACAGTGCTGCATGTGTTACCGTGATATTCGCCATGAGCAAAATGATAATGGCAAGAATCGGTATTAGTAAATAAAACTTGCCGAACACTTCCTTTTTACTCGGCATCTCTTCTTGCGTTAACCCACGCAGCCCAAGTCTTTTCGCTTCAAAATGGGTCATGATCCAAATTCCTGAAAAATAAAGGATAGCTGGAATCGCAGCCGCCTTTGCTATATCCCAATACGTTATTCCATTCCCAATGAACTCAACCATTAAGAATGCCGCTGCCCCCATTACCGGAGGCATCAATTGACCGCCTGTCGAAGCAGCCGCCTCCACTGCCCCGGCAAATTCCTTCTTATATCCAAGATTTTTCATCATCGGTATCGTAAATGCTCCTGATGTGACAACATTAGCCACAGAGCTCCCGCTAATCGTTCCTTGAAGAGCACTTGAAAAAATCGCAACCTTCGCAGGTCCCCCTATCCGTCTGCCGGCAATTGCGGTAGAGAGATCATTAAAGTATTGACCGACGCCTGTTCGGACCAGAAAGGAACCAAACAGTAAAAATAGGAAGATGAATGTCGATGACACCGCTAACGGGGTACCCAAAATGCCCTCTGTCGAGAAGAACATCGTTTGCACCAAACGTTCCAAAGTTAAACCACGATGAGCGAGGAATCCCGGCATATACTGTCCAAAAATTCCATAGAAAATGAATAATAATGCAATGACCATGATAGGAATCCCAACTGCACGCCTGGTTGCTTCCAAAACTAGGAGGATGGCCAATAAGCCAACGGCAAAATCCAATGCGCCCAAACGTCCTACATTCATGACGATATCTTCGAAAAATAAGGGCCAATATGCACCTACCCCAATACTAAGGAGCGCTAATATGATATCGTACCAGGCAATTTGAAACTTTCCTTTTTCACGCTTCTTCCGGTTTGCAGGAAATAGTAAAAAAATCAGGGAGAGTGCAAACCCTAAATGTATCGTCCGTTGGATTTGTGCTGTAAAAACGCCAAAAATGGCTGTATATAATTGGAATAACGAAAAAGCTAAAAGTCCAAAAAACGCAATGTGCCCCAAGGCACCAGTTAATTTCCTTGTCCCGGCTTCTGGATCATATTTCTCCAATAACTCCTGTTGCTCTGCTTCGGTTAAATATTTCGTTTTTTCTTTATCAGCCACTAATCTTCACTCCCTTCAACTGTTCCCACAATGAAATGCTTTCCGATGAAATCCTGATCCATGTCCCAGGTTTAATGAAGTCTGATAATGTATATGTTTTTTCATCATATACCAATCTATGGTTAGCCCTGACTTGTCCTACCCGTAAATCTATAAAGGCGAAAGTGCGTTTCATATTTTTTATGAAGTAGGTACCTTCTTTTTCTTCGAATACCTCCTCCCCCTCTGCATTGGAAGGCATACCGACTGCAAAGTCATGATAAGCAAGTTCGGTTTGTATGATTTGCTTATCGGAAAAACGATATGATTCCAGTACATCCGAAAGGTGGATGGAGTGGGTATATTTAATCTGGAAATTCCTTTCGTTTTTCAATGGTAAGTACGCGACTAATTCCCCTTGGTCCTGATAGGAAAATGCAATTACCTGTTTATACGGAAAAAATAAAAGAAATGCGATGAGCAGAGGTATACCAAAAGCCATGAATTTCTTGAATATCATAGGTACCCCTTTCACAACCAGTGTCCCATTTAGAAAAAAATGAAGCCGATAGGCCACATAAAGCGAGCTACCGACCCAATTGCATTACTTGGAAACACCTTTTTCTTTAAAGTATTTTGCTGCCCCAGGATGCACTTCCATATCCCCTAATCCTTCAAGTGCAGTTTCTGCTGTAAGGAACTTGCCTTTTGCATGTGTGATTTGATCAGTGTTTTCATATACAGCTTTAGTCATTTCATAAACTAAATCTTCATCAAGATCCTTTGTAACCACTAACATCGCTTTAACTGCAACTGTTTTAACCTCGGAATTGATTTTGTACGTTCCACTTGGAATGGTATCTTCAGCATAGTATGGATACTTTTTAACCAAAGCTTGAATCTTGTCCTCTGCAATAGGCAGGACCATGATATCATTTTGTACGGACAGCGCCTCAACAGCGCCAGTTGGTGTTCCGGCCGTAATGAAAGCTGCATCAATATTGCCTGCTTGTATTCCTTCCGCCGACTCATCGAAAGATAGATTTTGCCCTTTAATATCTTTCTCAGACAACCCATGAATCTCCAGGATTTGCATGGCATTGATGTATGCACCTGAACCCGGTGCACCCACTGATACCTTTTTACCCTTTAAATCCTCTATTGATTTAATTCCGCTTTTCGCAGTCGTTATAATTTGAACAGTTTCAGGATATAAGGAGCTGATCGCCATAATATTGTCAATGGGTTTCCCATCGAACATTTCTGTTCCTTCAAGTGCATATGCCGCGATATCCGTTTGCGAAAAGGCGATTTCAGCCTCTCCAACCCTTAACGTTTCCATGTTTTCTGCGGAGGCACCGGATGTCTGAGGTGTTATATTCGCTTTTGTTTTATCGGAAATGATTTTTCCAATTTGTCCTCCAAGCGGATAGTATGTACCCCCCGTTCCACCAGTCAACAGGCTCAAGTTTTGGTTACCGCTTCCTGAGGCACCTTCATTGCTGTCTTTACAAGCCGTGATAATACCGGTGACCGTCAAAATCATGACCAATAAAAAGCACTTATGAAATTTTTTCATAAAAATCCCCCCTCATGTTTATTCATCATCTGCAAAAGATGATAATGTTATTATTCTACCGACCGACTCACTTTCCCTTTTTTTACAAAATCAGACATATAATCAAAAAGGACTAGTAATTGATTTGAATTTTTTTATAGAAACCAGAATAACAAGCACAAATATGTATAAACACCTATTAAAAACAAGGAAAATCCGCTATCCAATAGTAATATTCTACCTTTTATTACCTATTCTCCCTTTCTTTAAGGATAATATTGACTCTTCCATTTTAGAAATATATTATTGTTATAAACTTATAAGTCTATATTATAAAATGATCTTCTAACCTTAAATTTTATATCCAGCTTTTTTTTGCGAGGGAATATTAGGGATTCCCCCTTTCTTTAGCCTTGTATACTCAAATCCAATTGAAGTGGGTGATTGTTTGAATTACCTATCCCTCCGCTATTTCATAGAGGTTTCTAACCATCTTAGTTTCAGTGAGGCTTCCAAAACCCTGCATATATCCCAGCCCGGACTTAGCCAACAGATTTTATCCCTCGAAAAACAATTAGGCTTTAAATTATTGAATCGAACGACAAGAAAAATTACATTGACGGAAGAAGGAGAATACATCTATAAAAAGCTTGCGCCTTCCTTTGAAGATATCGAGAAAACAGTGAATTACATAGTTGAAAACAAAACCATCCCCAAGCCTAAACTGAAGATTGCTACCGTACCCTCTGCAGCTAGTATATATATCCCAAAATTATTGAAAAAGATCGTGGGGCAATACCCGGAAACAGAGTTTTACGTGCATGAAACAACATCTTCAAGAGCAGTAAAACTCGTAAACCAACAAAATTATCACATCGGTTTCATCCGAACGCCCATTCACAGTGACATCATCGCCAATGAAGGATTAAGCATGATTGAATTCATGAAGTTCCCTTTACAATTAGTCGTCTCCATGGATCATCCACTAGCCCAAAAAGAGGCCATACATTTATACGAAGCAAAAGACGAACCTTTTATCCATTATGATGCCGTTCAAGCGCATTCCCTTCAATTCCTTTTGGAAAAGGCTTGTCTGACGGCTGGATTTTCACCTAAAGAATTATGTAAAGGCTCTGAATTACTGACGATTGCCAATCTAATATCCAATAACTTAGGCGTAGCCCTCATGCCGGAAGATATGGTGAGTTTGTTGGGAAAAAGCCAAGTAAAAGCCTTGAACATCGATAACTCGGAATTAACCAGTTCGATATCGGCAGTATGGAAAAACACGGATGCCTCCATTCTGACTAAGCATATTTTGAAAACATTAGAAAATGATGATGATTTTAACAATATGTAAGATTCTTGGTTGGGTAATTGCTGTGAAGCGAGGTAATTATAGTAAAATGAATGATACTTATCGGTGTTAAAAAGCCCCATTTCTCTTTTACGACACCGAGAAACGGGGCTATTAATATAGGATCATTTCACCTTTTAAACTTCTTATTGGCGATGGGGCGTTCCCCCTTATATAACTTATCAAAACCTTAAATTAGCAAACTCCCCTTATTGGTAGTGACTAAGTATATCAATGCATAGCATGCTTTGACTTCAGAAAATATAAATACTCTATTCCTTCAGCGGTAATCTTAGTGCCGGCCCTTCCTCTGCCTTTGACGACAAACCCTTCGATTTCTAAAATATCCAAACGGCGACGAATCTGCTGAGGGGACAAGACAAAGTTCGATTCTTTACTTTGATTGGAAATCAGTTCTCTGCTTGCCGCTTTTCCTTTATCGTTGTATTGCTTAATTACTTCCAAGATGAAAGCGCGCTCCTGATTTTCCAACACACTTTCACAGACGGGATAATCAGCCGTCACACTGTCTTCCTTATTCCCGTGCATGAACGGAAGGTCACTTTTCGTCACGACATTCCCCTCACAAACCGTCAGCATGTAATCGATTGTACTTTTAAGTTCCCGTATGTTGCCGGGCCATTCATATTGCATGAAATAATCCAGTACGTCTTCCTCTACTTTTACCCACTTCCCGCTTTTTGTGATGAGGTGCTTTATCAAAAGTGGAATATCCGCTCTTCTCTCTTTGAGTGACGGTATGTAAAGATTGAGCACATTCAGCCGGTAAAACAAGTCTGTTCTGAATGAACCGTCCCGCATTTTATCATGAAGATTTTTATTCGTCGCGGTTATCACCCTGACATTAACGGGAATGATTCTCTTGCCGCCAATTCTGCGGATTTCCCCCTCCTGAAGAACTCGAAGCAGATGGGATTGAACTGTGAGACTTATGTCACCAATTTCATCCAAAAAGATAGTCCCTTTATCCGCCATTTCAAACAGTCCTTTCTTTCCTCCCCTTTGCGCTCCTGTAAATGCCCCTTCTTCGTAGCCGAACAATTCACTTTCAAGTAAAGTTTCTGTTAAAGCACTACAGTTAACCGCTAGAAATGGCCCGTTCTTTCGCAATGAATGCTCATGAATCGCATGAGCAAACAGCTCTTTTCCTGTACCCGTCTCTCCCTGAATCAAAATCGGATGCTCCGACAAGGCAAGCTTTCTGGCAATCTGCTTACGCTCTTTCATTACTTCATTCTCGCCGATAATATCGTCAAAGCAGTATTTCGAATAAAATCCTTGATTGCGCATTTCTCTTTGTGCAGTCTTTTCTATTTCAAAGGCTTGATGTACACTTTTGAAGGTTGCGACAATTGTATTTTCTTTCATCATTTGCAACCGGAAAATCACGACCTCCACGCCGTATATGTTGAAGAACTTGCTTTCATCATTACTTTCCATGATGAAATCGATAATATCACGACGATTCATTACATGCTCTAGATACTGATTAACCACATCTTTTGCATCAACCTGGAACAATGCCGCAAGCTGGTCATTGAATAACGTTATCAGCCCTTCCTCGTTAACAACCAATATTCCGTCATCGACAGTACACAACACATTTTGGATATGATCACTCATCTGCTTGGCATCCCACTCCGCATGTAACAGCTTACGTTGTAATTCAATTATATTACTAATATACCTTTCAGAAATCTTAGAGGATATATCCTTCTGTAAACCACAGCATTCTACAACTTCCAGAATTGTTGTTATATCAAAAAGACGCACGCCTATATCGATTACTTCTTTTATGTAAGAGGGGCACAGATGAGTTTCTCCTGGCGATACAGCTATTTGGACATTCTCATAAAATAAAATCCCCTTCCTGAAAGGGATAAATTGAACATGATCGACACCAAGCTGATATAAGGATTCAATAAGGCTTATAGTTGCATCGTCATCATCATTCACCAAAAGCACTGTCGAACCCTCTGGTATTCTTAATAGCTTGTCAATGTATTCATGATTAACAGTTCTCTTTCCCACAATTATTTTCTGGGCATTTACGCCATCCATTCCCATTTTCTTTTCATAAGCTGCATCTGATGAATACAAGATAATTCCCTCTCCCAAAGAACGAGGTATCCCCTCATCGGTAGCATGGCTGTTGACATGAACGTAGTCTCCAAGCAGTTGTTCCAGTTGCTCCTGCAAGGCTTCCTTTGTTTTTGAGCTTCCCGCTATAAGTGTAAGTGAGGATTTTGACATAAAAGCACCTACCTGTCTTTAATTGGTTTTATTATATCACCAAAAAGAACCAATAATGACCTTTAACTTCAATCTACCCAATAAGTTCTCATTAAAATCAATTACCCCGTATTGGCACAGAATTTGCTTATATATTGAGTTGTCGTGATTGAGTTGACGTGCCCAAGGATTTGAAAAGGAGGGAAACAGCAGAATACTAGAAAAACAGTTGATAGTCGATAGGCTGGAAAATTTTTGTTAGCGTATTAGTTCCATGTACTTATTTTAAATACAAAGGAGAGACACTTATGAGCCAGGTAGAAGAGAAGGCTGTTTCGCTTGAAACAGCGGGAGAAAAAGAGAGAAAAATCAATGTTTTTGTATTGCTGCTCTGCATTCTCGCAATAGCAACTCTATTTACTTACATTTTGCCTGCCGGGGAATATACACGGATTGAAGCAGATGGACGGACAACTGTTGACGCCAATTCTTTCAAATGGATAGAATCTGCACCGGTGGAATTGTTCGATATGATAAAAGCTATTCACACAGGGATGGTTGAAGCCGGCAATATTATCTTTTTCTTATTGATTATTGGAGGGTTTTTCGGTGTTTTAAGAGCTACAGGGACGGTTGATGTGCTCATCGCCACAATGGCCCGGAAGTTGGAGACACGTGAAAAGCTATTAATTCCTGTCGTGATGCTGTTTTTTGCTGTAGGAGGCTCCTTAATGGGAATGGCAGAAGAAACACTAGCTTACCTTCCTCTTATCATTCCGCTGGCGTTGGCCCTGGGATTCGATACAATTACAGGTACTGCCATCGTCATAGTTGGGGCATTGTCAGGGTTCACGACTGCTATCATGAATCCCTTCACTGTAGGACTTGCACAAGGAATTGCTGAATTGCCGATGTTCTCAGGAATAGGGTTACGCCTTATCTTATTTATTATCGTCTACCTTATTTCCGTTCTTTATATCTATCGTTATGCTATGAAGGTCAAGAAAAATCCTTCTATAGGAATCTACGGAAAATATACAAAGGAAGAAGCAAAAAAACTGCTCCAATCAAGTGCGAAATTAACTGCAAGACATAAATTCATCTTAATCTCTTTTTTAATTAACTATATCGTGTTGGCATTTGGTGTCATCAAATTCCAATGGTACATTACAGAAATTACAGCCTTATTCATTGTTTTGACAATCGTAATTGGAATATTCGGTAAATTGTCCGCGGATCAAATTGTCAACTCCTTTACCAATGGATCTGCCGCCTTGCTAGGCGGTGCTTTGATTATTGGCGTATCACGCGCCATTCTTGTTGTATTGAATGATGGGCATATCGTCGACCCTATGCTGCATCAAGTATCTGAAGCTATCCAGCATATTCCGGCCTATTTAAGTGTTGCCGGCATGTACAGCTTCCAAACTCTTATTCATTTTATTCTAGCATCCGGAACCGGTCATGCGATGTTGACCATGCCAATTATGATTCCGCTCGCAGACTTATTGGATATTACACGCCAAACTGCGGTGTTGACTTTCTCTTTTGCGGACGGAATCGGAAATATGATTTTCCCAACCGCTACCACCTTAATGGCGGGCTTGGCAATTGCAGGCATACCTTGGACAAAATGGGCGAAGTGGATTCTGCCGCTGGTACTTATTCAATATCTCATTGGATTAATAGCCGTCATAACGGCTCACTTCATCGGATATGGCCCATTTTGATAAAAATCACTAATTCATTACAGGAGGAAAAACGCATTGCTTACTTTAATTAAAAATGGCGAGATATACTCACCCAATTACTTAGGGCGGAAAGACATTTTGATTACAGATGAAAAAATTGCATTCATAGATGACAGAATCGAGATTCCTGACAACTTTGCTCCTATTCATATCATTGATGCGACCAATCTTTTAGTTGTTCCAGGTTTCATAGATTCACATGTTCATATTATTGGCGGAGGAGGTGAGGGAGGATTCAAAACCCGCACCCCTGAGCTGATGCTTACGGACATTACGACTTCAGGTATTACAACGCTTGTCGGATTGCTTGGTACGGACGGAACTACGCGTAGAATGGAAAGCCTGCTTGCCAAGGCCCGGGCACTTGAAGAAGAGGGTATTTCCTGTTTCATTCATACAGGCTCCTACCAAGTGCCAGTAAAAACATTGACAGGAAAAGTTGAAGATGACCTTATTTTCATTGACAAAATCATCGGTGTCGGGGAAATTGCCATCTCCGACCATAGATCATCAGAGCCCACTTTTGAGGAATTGACCAAAATCGTCGCAGCCGCACGTAACGGGGGTATTCTGTCAGGAAAAGCAGGTATTTTAGAAGTTCATGTAGGAGACGGTGATGGCGAGCTCTCGTTGTTACATGCAATCGCTGATAAAACCAACATTCCGATTCGACAGCTCCATCCGACACATATCAACCGAAATGAAAAATTATTCAAGGCGGGAATCAATTACGCAAAACGGGGCGGGTTCGTAGACTTTACAACAAGCACCATTCCTCAGTTTCTGGATGATGGCGAAGTAAAATGCAGCATTGCCTTGCGCATAATGCTGGAAGAAGGGATTCCGGTAGAACAAATCACCTTCTCCTCAGACGGCCAGGCAAGTCTTCCATTTTTCAACAACCATGGGGAGTATGCAGGCCTTCAAGTAGGAAAAGTATCTTCGCTATATCACGAAGTGCGTGATTCTGTTTTAGAAGAAGGAATCCCACTTGAAACGGCACTGAAGGTCATCACCACGAATCCCGCACAAGTGCTGAAACTATCAACCAAGGGCAGTATCCAAACCGGCAATGATGCTGATATTGTGCTATTGCAAAAGGAAACTTTTGCAATTGTCACTGTAATGGCAAAAGGACATGTTATGGTAGATAAGGGTATTCCGTTGATAAAAGGGACATTTGAATGAGTTTAGACAGGATACCAGATTTCGAAAAATTTTCACGTCTCGCATTAATATTGTGAAAAATCGCTATAGGGGCGATACTTAAACCAATCTAAAAAGTCGAATTCCTAACTGTTGAGGAATTCGACTTTTAATTATAACAGTCATATTAACCTGTTCCCTTGTTAAGTAACAAAACATGTAAAGCCTCGAATATATCAAACTTAACTTTTTTTCGATTTTGACCTGGAAAATCGAGACCCCCTATCCATCACTTTTATCTTAGGGACCCAGCCTATGTACTTTAGTCTTCAGAAAAGTCTTGTTGTTAGAAAGAGGTCATCCAAATAATGAAGTACTATGGAGCGGCTGAACTTTCGCCAAAGGATCAATATAGGCTTTGGCATTATTAACTGCCGTAGGACCTTCACCGAATCCGGAAGCAATTAATTTAACCTTTCCATCATACGTACAAATATCCCCGGCTGCGTATATGCCTGAAATATTTGTTTCTTGCTTGGAATTAACGATAATTGCATTTTTATTGATGTTTAGACCCCATTCTTTAATCGCTCCAAGAGAAGAGACAAAGCCGTAATTAATAATTAAATCATCTACGTCAACCACTTCTTTTTGTTGAGTCTTAGTGTGTTCTAAAACTATTTGCGTAATGTGATCTGTTCCTACCAATTCGGAGGGAATATAAGGTGTTTTGACCTCAACAGAGGAATTCACTAATTTTTCTACACTATGCTCATGGGCACGGAATTTATCTCTTCTGTGTATCAATGTTACCTTTTCAGCAATCGGCTCTAACATAAGGGCCCAATCAACAGCAGAATCCCCACCGCCTAGAATCGCCACTTTTCTTCCTTTAAATCGGTTCATATCATTCACGAAATAATGCAAATTCTTATCCTCGAACTGTGTTGAATCTTCCAATTCTAGTTTACGAGGCTGAAAGGCTCCATTTCCAGCAGTAATGATCACTGATTTAGAGAAATGAGTATCGAGGTTTGTAGTGATCTTAAATGTTCCGTCTGCTTGCTTTTCCATTTGTTCAACTGCTTCTTCAAGACAAATTGTTGGTTCGAATACTTTCATTTGTTCTATTAAATTCTCTATCAATTCCTGCGCCCTTACTTTTGGAAAACCAGCTATATCATAAATGAATTTTTCGGGATAAAGAGCCGAAAGCTGTCCACCCAGTTGAGGAAGACTTTCGAGGATTTTCACCTTCGCTTGCCTCATTCCGCCATAGAACGCAGTAAACAAGCCAACTGGGCCGCCGCCAATAATAGTTATGTCATAGACCTTCTTTTCTTCTGTCAATGCAATCACTCCTTGTTCTTCTAGGTTGGTTGTTCATACTGAACGTGATTTACTGGTTGTAAGGGATAAACTTGTAATGTTTCCACAAGTAATTCTTCCTTTTCCTTTGTTTCAGAAATGATGGATAAAAGCAATTGAATATCCACTCTTTCAAAGACAATCTGGATATGTCACCACATTAAAAATCTATAAAGCTACTGGTCACAAACGCACCTAAAATTATTATTCAAATTTATTAGGGTTACCATCAAAGGATGTTTGAGCCACTTTTATAGAATCTGTTGGACATCCTTCTGAAGCATCTATCATATCTTCCTCGAGTTCATCAGGTATAATCGCTGCCCCAACATTATTATCCAATATAACGAATGCAATCCCTTCTTCATCATAATCATAAATATCCGGAGCTGAAGCACCACAAGCTCCGCAAGCAATACACGTTTCTTTATCAACGATTGTATAATTAGCCATTTTTCCTATTCATTCCTCTCTAATCTTGGCCCTGGTTTTACTAAAGTATTTGTAGAAGCCGTTTCCTACTCAATACCTTTCAAAAATTCCAAAATGCTCGAATTAAACTTCCTTGGATTTTCCTGGTAACACAAATGACCGCCATCTGGAATAATCACTAGCCGGGAGTTTATTAGCTTTTCATGAATGGCTTCTGATTCCTTAATGGGAGTTACAGTATCCAACTCACCACAAATCACAAGAACAGGAACAGCTATATGAGATAACATACTCATTTGATTTAGATGATAAAGTGAATATGCTACCGAACGATATCCTGCCGGTCTTATCTGTGTCATAATCTCTTTGACTCGTGTATGGACATTTTCTGAAGCATGGGGAGATAGCAGTGCTTGTATCCTCTTTTCCGCTATCTCCTTAGTAGAAAGGTTTTCAATTGAAAATAATCGATTTTTCAATTTCGTCTCGTTCTCTTCTGCTGATAGAGCAGCAGCCCCCCTTGTCGAATCTGCTAATATGAGTTTATTAACCTTATTAGGGTACAGGCTACAGTACTCTATCGCAATTGCCGCTCCCATTGAATGGCCGAGCAGATGGATATTTTCCAGCTTTAGCTGATCTAGCATGCCGTTCAGAATACGTGCGAACTCTTTAAAATGTCTATATTCTTCTTCTGGATCTGAGCTTTTCCCATAACCCGGAGCATCCCATGCGATTACTGTATAATGCTCCTTTAATTCCTGGATTTGTTCCTTCCATGACTGTGAATTATTGCTCATACCATGTAATAATACTAGAGGTTCTCCATTACCTTCTATTTCATAATGAATGCTTAAATCTTCTACTTTTACGAATGGCATACGATCAGTCCCCTTCTAAAGGTAAGTCTTTAACTCTTAAAGCCCCCAAACTTGATATAACTTTCTTAAATTAGAGAATGATTTACTATTTTTATATTTTGCTTGAAACCCTATAAAGAAAGTACTTCCTTTCCCGTCTTACAATTCAGCTAACGTATTCAAATACCTCTCCAGCTTAGCCAAGGCCCCGCACTGACAATCCGCCGTCGCTGGAAATGATTTCACCGGTGATTGCGCGTGATTCGTCAGAAGCTAACAGTACATAAGCCGCAACGTGATCTTCCGGCATCTGGGCAAGTTGAAGAATATTCCGTTTTTTAATGCTGCTTGCTTTCGTATCATTATCGACGATTTTCACAAATGGACGCAGCGGTGGAATCACCGTGAGTGCTGTCAATGTACCCCCTGGGGCTACGGCATTTACCCGGATGGAAGGCGATAGTTCGAACGCAAGCTGGCGCATCAATCCAATTTGGGCGTGTTTGCTCGCTGTATACCAAACACCGCCGCCATCTGGATAAAAACTTGCACCGGACACGGTAAAAATAATATTGCCATTCGTTTTTTTCAGTTCTTCAAGAGCAGCTTTAGCTCCGAAAAAAGAGCCTTTTACGTTAATATTGAATAGAAAATCATACGCTTCGGAAAGCGCCTCGGGAGTCACATCGGCAAATTTGGCAAATCCATCGAACACGCCTGCATTCGCAACGAAGACATCTAACTTTCCGAATTGCTCAACAGTAGCTTGGACCACTTGCTCATTGTCTTCGTATTTGCTTACATCTCCCTGATAAGTAAGGATGTTTTCACCAAATTCTCCTTTCATTTTCGCTAATGTCTCTTTAGAGCGGCCGATAATGCTCACTTTTGCTCCTTCTTGTATAAAACGGCGTGTGACAGCTTCTCCTATTCCAGAAGCTCCCCCTGTAATCAAAACGACTTTATCTTTTAAGGCCATGCCCATTGTCTCCACCCCTTCTGATATCTTTCAAACATAATGAACGGTTATCCAAAGATCGGTTACAGTTCAAATATACGGTCTTGTAGTGAGGACATAACCTCAATAAATGTTTTATATATAAAACTATGTTTTTTATATAAACAATTCTAAAATGTAATCGCTTCATTGTCAATGTAAGCTGTAAAAAAACTGAAACCATCGTTCGGGAATATGTGCCTTGTACTATATCAAGCTGTGGTCATCCTTATTCCTGTGTACACGTCAATGAGTATTCAAGATTTATTGTGGTTCTCAGTAAGAACCTAGCGTCCCTTCTTACTGAGATACCCTTTCTAAAAAACGTATGATATTACTTTTTTTGCTCTCTATAAAGTTACTTTGTTTCCTGTTGTATTACTAAGGTGATTTTCGGCAACTTCTTGTTTAATCATAAACAAGTACGCGACAAACCCCAGAGTGGCTGCTACTATCAGCATGGCAATGGAGGGACTAAAATCACCGCCAGACATATCGCGGCTCCACCCCATGATATAGCTTGAAAATCCACCCATAATATTCGTGAATCCCATTAAACCGGCCGCGCGTCCCGCTGTTTCAGGTGTTGAAAATTTGATGATGAAGAAATTGGTTAGATGAAACATTCCTCCCTGAGTTCCCATGGCGAGCCCCATTGAAACCCCAGCCATAATAGGACTAGGTGCAATGACAGCGATTGTCAAAAATACTGCTGTTAGTATGAAAAGAATCGTCGCAAGCAAGCTCGGGCGTTTCGTTTTGTCCGCCAGAAATCCGCCAGCCAGGACAAACCCTAGCGCGAATAGCCATGATAATGAGGTAATCCCAGTCATTGCATCTCTTTCAAAGCCTTTGGCCTCCACGAGATAGGTAGGAAGCCAAATACTGATTCCAAAGAACAGAAAGGACGACATCAAATTGCCAAACCAGACAATCCAATAACGATAATCCTTTGCGAAGAATTGCTTCAACTGCACATCATGCATTTCGTCCTTTTGGCGAATATAGGAGACTTCCTCTTTACTCATGCGTGGATGTTCTTCAGGCGTATTACGAGCCAAATACAGGAACATTGGAATATTTATAAACAAGTTAAAGGCGGCGAGAGCAAAGAACGCGGCCTGCCAATGAAATGTTGAAATAATGAGGATGAGCATAACGGTACCCACTGCCGGGCCAAGGTAGTTTCCAGTAATCCAGAATGACTGTGCCCTGCCAAGCTCTCTTTTATTAAACCAATTCGATATGAATTTACCCGATATCGGGATCATCATGCCTTCCCCGATTCCGAGGATGACCCTACTAATTAAAAACATTTCGTATGAAGTGGACAGTCCTCCCATGACCATTGTCGCAGTCCATACCAGTAAACCTAAAACCGCTGTTTTCCGCGCCCCTAACTTGTCGATAATAACACCCCAAAAAATGTTGGAACAGGAGTATGAAATCATGAATATAAAGGAGATCAAGCCAATTTTCGCATTTTTATCCGGGCCAGTCAGACCAAGATCACTTAAAAATCCCGGATCGGTTTGGATAACAGAGATACCTACTTTATCAATCTGACCGAAAAACCAGAAGAAAAAAATAGGAATCGCAATGTACAACCATCTTTTTTGACCTTGTAACATGTTATTTCCCCCTTATAATAGGCTCGTTTGAATGCGCTTTCATGATTTTCGATACAAAATGGCTATCATGCTATCAAACTTCACCAACTCCCCCTTTCAAAAGATAGCAGCAACTTTTGTTTCATATAAAAAACATTGTTACCGATATTTAATATTATATTGAATTTTCTTAATAGTCAATAATATTTCGAATAATATTTTTTAGTAGAAAAAAGTAGTTTTATATACAAAACTAAATAAGGTAGAGTTTCGATGAAAACAACCCGAAACAATACTTTACCCATCTATCACATAAAACCAGCTAATGTTTCTGCAAATCCTCGTACCTTAGGTAATGCATCTCCATAATTATTTGAAACATCATGATCTGCAGCAATAAAATGTCCATCATGGGACTGAAGCGCTACTAAGTCTATTTCGTTCAAGTAAAGAGTTTTAACCGGGAATAGTATGGCGGTTTTCTGTCCATCACCCCAACTTATGCTGCAGCTTGAGGTGAATAAGGCATACAATTCGTGAACCGCCAACCAACGTTTCCTTAGATAGGTAAACCCAAAATTGAAGAATGATTCTTCTTCCGCTCATTCGGTTGCCGTCTTCCTTTTATAACGATTCTTTATAAATATATAAAAATTAACTATTTTTATTATTTATCATTCAATGTTAGCATTTTGTTATAAGTTATTTGAAAGGATGAGAGATAAATGACTATCCAATATTCTGAATTCGCAGTATTCGGGCTCGGTCCCATCGGAATTGAAATTCTACGCAGTGCTTATCAAACGAATCCTCAATCTATTATCGGTGTTGTCGATATTGACCCCGATAAGGTAGGGAAAGATATTGGCTTCCTGATCGAAGAAAAGGAAACGAACAAGTGTGTAGTTCCCCATATCCAGGACGTAAATACTGAAGCTGACCACCCTATCGCCTTACATGCAACCGGTTCCAATGCACAACAAGTATGGCCCCAAATCAAAGAGCTGCTAGATCACGGTTTTTCAGTGGTTTCCACCTGTGAACAGCTTTCCTTCCCTTGGCATCGCTACCCTTTACTTTCAAAGGAAATAGATGATTATGCTAAAGGAAAAGGACTTAGTGTCATCGGGACCGGAATCAATCCAGGGTACATCATGGATACTATGGCCATTTCTTTTACAACAGTATTGACCACCGTTAACCAAATTAAGGTCATCCGTAAAGTTGATGTTTCGAAAAGGCGCCTCCCTTTACAAAAAAAGGTCGGAATCGGGATGACCAGAGAAGAGTTTGAATTTTTGGCCCAACGGAATGAAATTGGTCATGTAGGTCTTGAGGAGTCTGTAAGGTTAATTGCTTATGGGCTGAATTGGGAACTTTCAAATGTTATCAATACCATTGAACCAACGATTGCAAGCGAAAATATGACCGTTCCGCTAACTGCCTTAAAACGAGGGGATGTTATGGGGCTTCATCAAATTTCCACAGGCAAGACTGTGGACGGAAAGGAAATTTCCTTGGATTTAACGATGTCTGCAGGTATTAAACAGGAAGATGAAATCGTTATTGAGGGGAACGAAACCCAAAGGTTGATTGTTCCAAACGGCATTTTTGGAGATACTGCAACCGCAGCAATGATCATCAATACCGCTAAGCAAATTGATGCCCTCCGTAAACCAGGTTTACTTACAATGGCTGACATCGGGGTGCCAAGAAATATCAATCAATCACACTTTGTGCGTATTTAATGGCTGACTAACAATCTTGCGATAAAGTATTACGATATAGGAAAAGGTGAACCCCTAATGGTTTACCTTGCAGACTGTAGACAAACTCGATGAAAATCGAGTTTGTCTATTTTTATGGCTTGTACAATTTGGACGTTGATTGAACGTAGGGCACTCGCTTACCGCGGGCGGTCGGGGAGCCTCCTCGGCTTTCGCCTGCGGGGTCTCCCCTAGACGCGCTTTTCCCGCAGGAGTCTCGAACACCCGCTCCAATCAACTTTGTCTTACCTTTTAGATAGAACACTTTTGCCTGGAGTCATTTTTGTTTTAAAATAAAAGTATTAAAACATGAAGTGATGAGGATGCTTTCTAAACATGATTCTATTCAGCGAGATCAACTTGAAATGATTACTTTAGATCAACTGGTGCCAGCGAACCATTTGGATCGTAAAATGGAGGCTGCCATTGACTTCACTTTCATTTATGACTTGGTGAAAGATATGTATTCAGAGTTAGGACGCCCAAGTATTGATCCTGTTATTTTAGTTAAACTGACTTTCATTCAATATACCTTCGGTATTCGTTCCATGCGTAAAAAGATTGAAGAAGTTGAAACCAATATGGCTTACCGTTGATTCTTAGGCTATGGTTTCCATGATAAAGTACCTCCTACTCCACGTTCGGGAAAAATTATGAGCGACAATTTAATATACAGACCTGTTTGAACAGATTTTCTATCGCATGTTAATGACAGCTGCTAATAAAAAGTTAATAAGTGCTGAACACGTTTTCGTGGATTCCACACATGTGAAAGCCAGTGCGAATAAACGGAAATTTGAAAAGAAAATCGTTCGTAAAGAAACACGAGCGTATCAAGGACGTCTTCAAGAAGAAATCAATCAAGATCGTGAAAACCATGGAAAAAAAGCCTTTTCCACCAGATAAATTTGATAAAGAAGAGACCAAAGAGATTAAAGAAAGTATAACGGATTCTGAGAGTGGCTACTATGTGTTAAAGATGAACGAACAAAACAGTTTGCCTATTCATTCCAAGCGGCCGCAGACCGCAACGGTTTTGTATTGGGAATGATTGTAACACCTGGAAATACACATCACAGTCCAGACCTTAGAGCCACTAGTTGAACAAGTGATTGAGAAAGTTGGAAAACTGGAAGCCGTTGCCGCAGATGCAGCTTATAAAACACCAGCGATTACAAGCTACCTATTTAACAAAGAAATCATACCGGCTTTACCTTATACACTTCCTCGCACCAAAGAAGGATTTTTCCGCAAACAGGACTATGTATACGATGAACATTTTGATTGTTACCTTTGCCCTGCGGGCGAAAATTCAAAGGGAATTTCAAAAGGGGTTCAGAGTTTTTTAATTCCGAACCCCTTTTGTCTACAAACTGAAAATTGAACCCCTGATGGTTCACTTTTTCGTTTTGGTTCAACTGGGCATGTGACATGACAAAAAACCACCATAAGCGGTGGCTTTACTTCCTATATGTAGACTGCAGGAATCGACTATCTTAAATAAGTTATCTTATTTAAAAATATATTCCGAAAATGAAATGATTTTTCTATTTTCATTAATGTGTTTGAGAACCAAGTTTCACGGAAATGGCTTTGGCAGCTTTCGTTACTTTGTCAATCAATTCAGGCAAGCGATCTTCCTGAAATCTTGCTTCAATCCCAGCGACACTAATACCGGCTACTATTTCACCTTTACCATTGAGTATCGGCGCACTCACCGCTTTTGTATAATCCTCCAGTTCTGATGAAGTTATCGTGTACCCATTTGATCTCGCTTCATCCATTGCATGACGGAGTTTAGTTTTATCCGTAATCGTTCCCATGGCGATTGGTTTTAATTGGATGTTTTCCAAATAATTTTCACGCTCTACTTCTGGCAAAAACGCTAGGATGATTCGAGAATCGCCAGCGTACAATGGCGAACGCCTTCCAATGGATGTATAAAGTCGAACAGGCTGCAGGGTGTCCACCTTTTCAATATACATCGCTTCATCCTTATCCCTTACAATTAAATTCACTGCTTCTTCAACATCATCCCGTAGGTCTTTCATGATCGGATAGGCGATTGACCTGATATCCAAACGCTCCCCTACCAGTTGACCAAACTGAAGGAATATCAATCCAAGTGAATAGCGGCCATCATCGTCCTTTGTCAAAAACCCCATTTCCTCCAAAGATCCCACCATACGGTGTAACGACGTTTTCGGCAAATTGGAAAGTTCCATCATTTCATTAAAGGTCAGTTTTGGATGATTTATGAAAAGGGTTAGGATTTGCATGGATTTCACGACCGTTTTGTTATGTGCCTGCATACAATGTCTCCTTTCATGATACATGTTTTCCTTAACTATCATTCTATTATAAAACATGGAAGAAAGGATGTAATGAAAATAACCGTATTGATTGTTTTTCGAAATGCTCTGTTTGTATTCTCATTTGATTTACCGGCACTTTTTAATATTTGATCGAATCATTTTATTATCCCGAAGCCCATGGAACGAGTAATAATGTGAAATGCTGAAGCGTTTAGCTGATTAAGTTACTTGATCATTACGAAAACCCATCCACTACAAAGGCATTTTCAATATTACTTTTGTCCCTTTCCCTTCACGAGAATGAAGGATAAGGTTTCCGCCGCAAACTCTGGCTCTTTCCTCCATACTGAATAAGCCTACTCCTCGGGTAACTTTTTCGATATCAAAGCCCTTTCCTTGATCTTCTATTTCTACACGAACTTCTTCCTCTATTTCCTGGATCGTCACTGCAGCTTCCTCGGTATAGGCATATTTCCTAATATTTGTTAATGCCTCTTGAATAATACGGTAAATGGTAATTTCTTTGTTTGCATTCAGACGGCAGTTCAAATAGCATTCAAAATGGACCTTGATATGATGATGCTCTAAAAATTGCGCTACTAAAGAGCGTATGGCAGGGAACAGTCCAAGATCATCAAGTACCGATGGCCTTAATTCCCAGGATAGATGCCGGAGTGATTCGATAATTTCGGCCGCTTCATCTTGCATTTGATCTAACAGGGGATGATCCATTTCTGTCTGAAGTCTGTTAATCGTTATGAGATGGCTGTATAAGTTTTGTCCGATATCATCATGAAGCTCTCGGGAAATGCGTTTTCTTTCTTCTTCCTGCACATCAATGATTTTCCCGGTCATTTTCTTAATCTCTTCTTCCGCAAGCTTACGCTGGGTCACTTCATAACGAATCGCTAAATATTGATAAGGTTTCTGGAACTCATCAAGAAATGGAACGATTGTCGTATCAACCCAATAATAAGTATTATCCTTGGTCTTATTTTTAATCTCGCCTTTCCATACTTCCCCTGATGATATTGTTTTCCAAAGATTGTTGAAAAACTCTTTCGAATGAAATCCCGAGTTAATGATCCGATGATCCTGTCCGATCAGCTCTTCTTTTGAAAACTTTGAAATCCGGCAAAATTGATCATTGACATATTTAATCGTCCCTCTTTGATCGGTTATTGCTACAATCGAGGAAGCATCCAAAGCAAATTGGAAATCGGCCATTTTATTTACGAATTTCCCCAATTCCTCTAAAACTCGTTTATATTCGGTAATTTCCTTGCGAATTGCCAGGTATTTATATGGGTTCCCTTTTTCATTTAAGAAAGGGACAATTGTGGTATCGACCCAATAATGAGTTCCATCCTTCGCTTTATTCTTGATTTCACCCCGCCAAACACTTCCTGATGAAATTGTCCGCCAAAGCTCTTGCATAAATTCCTTTGAATGATGACCTGAATTGATAATTCGGTGGTCCTTCCCGATAAGCTCTGTTGCTGAATATTTGGATACCTCACAAAATTTCTTATTAAAGTTTATTATCTTGCCCTTTTCATCAGTAAATGCAACAATCGTAGATTCATCGAGTGCGTAAATTAAATCAACCAGTTCATTGATCGGATAGGATTGCTGCTGGTTAATCCGTGATTGGTCTTTCACTTTATGGACTACAATTAAGTAATAAAGCTCTTTCGCAAGCTGAAAGGAGTTCACCCTGAAAAAAAGCGAAAAAGCATGACCATCCCGGTGGATCCCCAACTGGTGGATAATCTCCCCTGCTCCGCTGTGTTGCAGGTTTGCCCCTGGTATAAGATTCAGAAGCTTTTCCCCGTTCAATTCATGATGTTCATAACCAAAGTTGTCATATACCTGTTGATTCGCAAAAGAGATGACTCCAGATTCATTGACAAGGATTGTCGCATCGTTGGATCCAGGCGTACCCCCTTTTTCCATTTCCAAATGTTTATTCAAGTCCATACATAATCCTCCTTGTTGCCATGTTAAATTAAGCTGTTCAATTCCTTTTCCAGTTTTTTCGCTGCATCAAGGATCTTATGCTGGTCACTTTCAGAAATGGGCTGAACTGTTCGTTTACCTACTAATAATACCCCTTTGGGAACACCTTTAAATTGAATCGGAACCGCGAAGGCGCAACGGAGATTTTCCGCAAGCATGATGGGATAATCTAAAGCTTTGCCGTGGATATTATTGGGGAAACCCTCAATCTTCATCGGCGTCCCCGTTGATATGACCCTGCCTGCAATTCCTTTTCCATATCGAACAGTTATCCTTTTGTACTTATCATTTCTGTTGCCGGCGGCAGAATGCCAGCTTATATCAGGACCTTTTCTGTTTTGTAAGGCAAGTCCTACAAAATCACCGTTCATTTCATCTAATACATATTCACACGCTTTTTTAAATGGTTGTTCCTCTTTCGATTTACTGTCCAAGTTAAATTCCATACCCTAATAACCCCTTTTTTAAAGCGAATGCAACAAGTTCATGCCTTGTTTTCATCTTGAGCTTTTCCATTAGGTTTCCTTTATGGCTTTCAACCGTTTTCACGCTTATGACAAGCTGTCCGGCAATTTCTTTATTGGAAAACCCTTTCGCAATCAACGTAAGTACCTCTTTTTCACGGTCAGACAACAGATTGATGGAATCAGCGGTTCCCTGCTTCACACTGCCTAAATATTCTTCCATTATCCTTTTTGTTGCAGATGGATGAAGGTAAGCATTTCCGTTTGATAAAGATCGGATGGCTACCAATAGTTCTTCATGGGGTGCACTTTTTAAAATACAGCCTGAAGCCCCGGCTTGAATGGTTCTGAACAAATATTCATCATCATCATGCATGGTAAGTATCAATATGGCTACCTCGGGCATGAGTTTCTTCAGTTCTGAAGTAGCCGATAAGCCATCTTTTCCATGTGGCATGCTTAAATCCATGACTACCACATTAGGCTGAAGCTCTAGTGCTCGTTGTATTCCTTCATTCCCCTCTGAAGCTTCCCCAATGACTTCCATATCAGGATGATTGTTTAGTAGCATCTTTAAGCCCATTCTTACAACGGCGTGATCATCGCAAAGCAAAATTTTTATCAAAGCAGCTCCCCCTAGCTTTGTTCGTGTTTGTATCGTTATATGAAACAACAAGGGGGATTGCACAATTCGCAAACCCCTTGTTTAGCATTTTAATATAATGGCAGAGAAATCTCTATAGAAGTCCCATGATCTATTTTTGAAAAAATGGTACAATTCCCGCCAATCAAATGCATTCTTTCACACATGGCGGCAAGCCCGCTCAGCTTATTCATGGCGGCTTCAACCTCAAATCCTTTCCCTGAATCTTTTATCATAATTAATAACATGCTTTTTCCCCATTTGAATAGTATACTTGCTTTTGTTGTATCAGCATACCTTGCTATATTCACCAATGCTTCTTGGCAGACCCTGAAAAGTGTAATGCTATCTCTATCAGAGATTTGCGATTCAATTCCCAGATTCTCCATCTCAACCTCAATACCATAGGTTGAGGTGTATATTTTCATGTAGCTTTTAATAGCTGAAATAAGCCCAAAAGTCGTAAGGGTAGGAGGATGCAATTCTACAGCCAAAAGCCTGATTTCTTGAATTGCCTTCTCCAATAGCTGTTTCATATCACCTGCATAAATTCTCATGGCAGGCTGTTCGATTGCCGTTTCAATGAGCTGCATTCCGGAAAAGAGACTGGAAAGGGACTGCCCCACACCTTCATGAAGCTCCATCGCAATTCTTTTAATCTCTTCTTCATGTGTTTGTATGATATAAGAACTGATGTTGTTTTTAAGTGGCTGAGTATTCATTCCCACCCTCCTTTTTCAATTGTCGCTGATTATTGGCCATTCAAAATGCGGCATGCTCCCCCAATTACGCTTTCGGCAGAGTGGTGAGAAAACTAACGTATACCTTTTTTCCCACCTGAAACCTAGCATTAGAACTTCTAGTTCTTGAAAACTACAATTCAGCCTTCAAATCCAATCATTTAATGCGCGCAGTTCATTTTATGCTTTTTTCACTCTATGACTTGAAATGTCACTAAACATACCTGCATATTGAACGACATCCCCCGCATCATTCTTTATCGAACTAATGGTCAGCCATTGCAGATATTGCTGTCCATCCTTTCGGCTATTCCAGATTTCACCTTGCCAAAATCCATTTATCTCAATGGATTTCCACAAACCCTCATAAAAAGTTCGAGATTGTTTACCCGACTTAAGTATACTAGGGTTCTTACCAATTACTTCATTTTCCTGATAACCCGTAATACTGCAAAACGACGGGTTTACTGAAATGATCTTACCGGTGGTATCGGTAATTAGAATCCCTTCTATTGTATGATCGATCACTTCTTTGGCAAGCCCCATTTTGCCTTGGAAATACATCCAAACAACTAAAATCAAGCTTGCAAGGGCAACTTCCGACAGCGCCATGAACCCGATTGCATAATGTCCTGTGATATTGAATAACAAGGATAAAATTAATGGCGGAAAAAAACCACCCAAACCGCCCATAGCGGAAACGATCCCATTCACAATACCAGCCTGCTTTTGGAAATACATCGGCACCAGTTTAAAAATAACACCATTTCCCATTCCGGCACATAGGGCAATACTCAAACAGCCAATAGTGTACCAGCCAATTGATGGAGCAAAGGATAGGATCATCGCTGAAACTGTATACACTCCAAAAACGAACATGAGCAGAATGAGAGAATGAAAACGATCTGCAAGCCATCCGCCAATTGGTCTCATAAGGGTAGCAAGAACAATAAAGCCTGCTGTCCTTAGACCAGCATCAACCTTATCCAATCCAAAGCTAGCTACAAGAAAATTTGGCAGATAGATAGTAAATGCAACAAAAGAACCGAATGTTATAAAGTAAAATAAACTTAGCAGCCATAGTTTTTCATTTTTGTAGACACTCTTCACTTGTTCTAAAAGCGGTGTTTTTACTTTCAGCTCTTTTTTATCCCCTAACAGAAAGTTACCTGCAATAAAGACCGCCAAGATCACAAGATAAAGCTGTACAGTTGTTGACCAACCAAAATTCTCAGCTACAACGGGTGCTGCAAATGCCGATACTGCCGTGCCCAGGTTTCCGGCACCGTAAATTCCATTTATAAAGCCATGACGTTCCTTTGGATAATACTTAGGTAAAGAGGTTACTCCAACAGAGAATACGGCTCCTCCAATACCAAGGAAAAGTCCTCCAATCAACAAATCGACAAGGGAATCGGCAATGCTGATATAATAAACAGGGAACAATAGTAACATAAAGCTAATCAGAAAAATTTTCCTGGCTCCGAACTGATTGGCGTAAAAGCCAAGGGGGATACGAAGTACAGATCCCAAAATAACAGGAACGGCTGTCACCAGGGCAAGCTGACTCTCCGGTATAGCAATATCTTCTTTAATAAAGGGCATCAGGGAAGAAATTAATACCCATACCATAAATCCGACTATTAAGTTTAAAGTCTGTAATGGAAGCTGTATTTTCTTAATCATTCTGATCACTCTCTCTTCTAATTACATATTGTAAACCCGTGTTTGCGTCAAAAGCTGACCACTCATTTTTATTTCGAACCATATTGCATGTCAGGGGAACAGCGAAAAAATTCAGGTGATCAAAATAAATGCGTAGATGGGTCATGTCAGGACAAATCTCCACCTTATCTATCGTTTTAGTAACAAAAGGCGCTTTATCCTGCCCATCATCATCCAAGATTGCCACTCTGGCTTTTTCCGAGACTAATGATTGTAAACCGTCCAAATTAATGTGTCCCACATGTATTGCACCCTCTCTTTGCACTGTATACATTCATTTGAAAACCCCGCAAATATTCCCAGAATGTATCTTCTGCATGATTCTCGATAAATTCAATTGTTTCCACTACAGACTCCCAATTGCTCATTCCCTTTACTTCGGCAACTACAATATCGGTCCCATCTATTGACTTTTCATCTAAATACCAGTTAAGACGGACACCTTTAAAAAGGTCTGAAAGGAGCTTATCGATTTCAGCAGCAAAATTTCCAGTTGCTTCTTTTACAAAACAAAAATCAAAATATGTTTCACTGTTCATTTGATTCACGCCTTTTCGTTTTTCGTTTTTTTATAAGTAAATAACGCTAAGGGAAACACCACTATGTTTAATCCCCCAAATATTAGTACATTTATATAATTTTCATAATAAAATTGGTGAACCATAAATTGGATAAATACAATATTCATCATCAAGAAAGCACAAAGCAACGCGACACCGATGTACTTAAACTTCATAACGCTTCACCCTTACAGCAAATACTGCGCCATTTTCTACTTTCACTTGAATTTCAGGCAGGGGCCTCCTTGGAGGTCCGGCAGTTGGAGCACCTGTTTCAACATCAAATTTCCCATGATGGCAAGGGCAGATCATTTCACCTTCTTCTTTCACCCAAAATACCGGGCAACGAAGATGTGTGCATGCATTTTGGTATGCTACGTATTTCGTTTCAGACAATCTGATCAAAATGGCATCATCATGATCCCCTGGAAATTTAAACTCTACTGCGTCACCAATTGGAAGTCCGCTTACATTAGTTATTTTTTTGTGAGGATACTCCTTTTCCCCAAGACCCATCAATTCTTTAGCCGCAATCGCTCCCCAAGGAAGGGATGAAATCGCGAATACTCCTGCAGCTCCCACTAGTGTTTTCATGAACCCTCGTCTGTCGAGCTTTCTTTCATTATCCCGTTCAATATTATGGGTGTAATTATCTTCATTAAAGGGGATTTTATTATTTTTATCCGACGGCATATAAATCCCTCCTAAAATAGCTTTTCAATTCCTTGTAAAATACCAGGCAAATTTACCTTAACGTTCGTTTCACTTTCAAGATAAGGCAGGCTACTCACCCATTTTCCATTATCTAGATTAAATTGTTTTTTTCTATTTCCAATTTCCTCATCGGTGAGCCACTGAAGTGTGTTGGATGGACAAACACTTGCACACATTGGCGGGATACCGTTTTTTGTCCGGTCAATACATAAATCGCATTTATACATTAAGTTTTGCTCTGTGTCAAATTTTGGTATTCCATACGGACAAGCGATCGTACAGTTTTGGCAGCCAATACATTTTTCAACTAGAGCTGATAAGACGGCCCCTGTCTCATGTATTTGGATTGCCTGGGCAGGACAACTTCTTGCACAGGCCGGATTCACACAATGGAGGCACATAAGAGGCATCGTCTGCCGATTGACTAGAGGGTTTACATCATAAACGTAGTTCCTGTTCCGCTCTTCATGACCTCCGCATTGTGTACAAGCAGCAAGGCATGACCGGCATCCTATGCAGTTTTCAAGTTCTAAATAGAGCCTCTTTTTCATTTATTGCACCTTCTTTATTTCGACTTTTTCCATTTGAGCCGCACAGACCTTAAACTCCGGCATACGGGATATTGGGTCAAGCGCTGCAATCGTTAATAGGTTGATAGATTGCTCGTGCCCAAAGTGGTATGGAACAAATACAGTGTCCTTACGAATTGCCTCTGTAATTTTCACTTTATAGATTGCCTCGCCTCTCCGGGTGTACAGGCGGACCTTATCCTCATGGTCCATATTGTATTTTTTTGCTGTTTTCGGATGCACTTCGACGTATGGCTCCGGGCACATATCACGCAGAAACTGGATTCTTCTCGTCTGGTTTCCAGATAAGTAGTGGTAAACGACACGACCGGTTGTTAAACGAAGTGGATATTTTTCATCTGGCTCTTCAGCAGGGGGACGGTAAGGAAGCGCACAAATTTTCGCTTTCCCGTCTGCGTGATAGAATTTTTTATCCAGGAACATATGCGGCGTTCCCATATCATTTTCATCCTTACAAGGCCAAAAAACTCCGTCCTGTTTGTCGATCTTATCCCATGTAGCACCATAATAATCGGCATATCCTCCTTTACTAGCCAGCCTGAATTCATCAGCTATATCTTTTGCTGTTTTCAAATGGGAAAAGTATTTTCCTTTTCCAAGACGTTCTGCAAGTTCTACTTGTATTTGCCAGTCGGGCTTAGATTCACCGATTGGTTCTTGTGCCTTATTTATCTTAATAATTCTTCCTTCAAGGTTAGTAACTGTTCCTTCATCTTCTGACCACGTTACAGATGGCAGGATCACATCCGCAAACTCCGCTGATTCAGAAAGATAGAAATCCGAACACACCATAAAATCAAGATTTTTCATCGAAGTTCTGACGAAATTCAGATTCGGAGCAGATACTGCAGGATTAGAACATAGCAGATACAGTCCGCGAATCGTTTTTTGTTCCATCAACTCAAACATTTCATATGCAGATACACCCGGCTGGGGCATTTCTTCAGGAGTGATTTTCCATACTTTACAAACTTCTGCTACATGTTCAGGGTTTGTAATTTTACGGTATCCTGGCAATAAATCGGCTTTCTGGCCATGCTCCCGTCCCCCCTGTCCGTTTCCTTGACCGGTGAATGTCGCTACACCAGACTTTGGCCGTCCGATTTTACCTGTCACAAGCGCCAAGTTTGTATATCCAGATACATTGTCAACACCCTTATGCTGCTGTTCGATTCCACGTGCGAACATGACAACTGCATTTGGTGATTTCCCATAAATTTCTGCTGCATGAATGATTTTTTTCGATGCCACACCTGTAAGCTCACTCGTATATTCCGGTGTAAATTCTTTTACAAGTTCTTTTGTTTCTTCAAACCCGTTCGTATGATTATTAATGAATTCTTCGTCAGCATAACCGTTTTGAATTAATAGATTTAAGATTCCATTAGCAAGGGCAAGATCCGTTCCCGGTTTCAAGTCAAGATGAACATCTGCTCTTCTCGCAATAGGAGTTTCACGGGGATCTGCCACGATAATGTACCCTCCTCTTTCTTGTACGTTCCAAACACGGAACATAGAGGTTGGATGGCATTCTGCTGTGTTGCTTCCTGCAATAAATAAGCAATCTGTTTCATGAATATCAGTCCAAGGTAATGTTGAACCTCTATCAACTCCAAAAGAACGAAGGAATCCCCCGGCTGCACTCGACATGCAAAATCGGCCATTATAATCAATGTAGCGAGTTCCAAGAGCCACACGTGCAAATTTCCCTGTTAAATAGCATTTTTCATTTGTCATTGATACCCCGCTGAAAACGGATAATGAATCTTTTCCATATTTAACTTGAAGTTCCCTGAACTTATTTGCGATTAAATCATACGCCTCATTCCAGCTTGCTTCACGGAAACCTTCCTTTGTTCCCTTTAATGAAGCATCATCACGAATAAGCGGTTTTAAAATACGATCATCATGATTCGTCTGCTGGTAAGCTGTAACCCCTTTTGGACACATTTTCCCTACCGTTACAGGCCAGTCATAACGGGGTTCAACCCCAATGATTTTATTCGTCGCTACATTTACCCTTAAATTCATTCCGCACTGCATTCCGCAATAAGCACAATGGGTTTTGACCAATGTTTCATTCGGGTGTACCACATTACTTTCTGCTTTAAAAAACTTATCCTTTTGCATCCTGGTTTGCCTCCTTAACTTTTACTTCATGGATGGGGAACCCAGAAAATTGGGCAATCCTGTATTTTCTTCGACAAGGAAGGCACATTTCAGCGAGATGGTGGCCTTCTTTCGCTTGGAATTCTATATCATTCCTGCCGAGTACCTCTATGACATCTTTTGATTGTTCTGTTGAAACAAACTCATTACCGCATACTTTGCATCCTTTCATGGATTGTTCCGCATAATGTTCTCTGTAGTTTCTTGCAAATACACTCATTGGGCGGAAAGGTATGTGCGCAAGTTTTCCAAACGGAAGATAAATCAATGTAATGATGACTGACCATTGGTGAATCAGGGACATGGCCGGCTGTCCTGCACCATGCATAAAAATGTTCATGAACGTTAGTGCCAATCCTGTAACGCTGACCAATAACAGCATGAATAATGGAAGGAAGTCATACATGAATTGTTGCTCTGCCCTTGCCTGCATATTTTTCAAACGGCGATAAAGGGCCATGCTTACTCCGGAAATGACCATCACTGCTGTTATGTTCAGTGCGTTATATGATAACTTTGCAATGAGCCCATCAGCAGGCACTGTCATTACTTGGATCCCCATTGCGATGATGTTGTAGTAACCGTTCTCGTCCATTGTGAAGTACATCCATCCAAATACTAGAGGAAAGGTCACGAAGCAGGAAAGAATGCAGCCCCAGCCCATAAGAACGTGCTGAGTCCATCGGTAAATTCCCCTGTTCCAGATGAAATTGTATGTTGCTAAATGTTCAACTGTTGTTTTGGGCGTTGATCTTCTTAAGAGAATTTTGATTCCTTTTTTTATAAAAACCTTTGTTGGCGGCCTTTCCCCCCAAGCGATAAATCTGTAAAAGAAACCCCCAATAAAAATAAACGTCCCCACCATATAGCCATAAAGGTTTAAATCCACGTGTGTAAACATTCTCGTACCTATAAACGATAAGAATACAAGTCCGCAAACTGCTAGAAACATAGACTTTGCAAAATGTGATGCAAAAGCATCATCAATCGATTTTCCTGTTTTTTGATTTACGGCGACTTTTGCCTGCATTATTATTCCTCCTCATTACAAACAATTACCATACCCTTATTGTAAGATCTTGTCTGATTGTTCGATATCGGGGAACTTCCCCATCCTTTTGGAAAAATCCCCTTAACTTTTGAAAATAAACAGAAATTCAGACGTCAGAATGGTGATTAGTCCGTATTTCCTTCACTCTAATTTCATAACTTCTTATTTGGGATTAGTAATAATGTAAATAAGTACGTATGAGGATGTTGGGTTTCAAGATTTTTTTGGAGAAAAAATGCATGTCAACTTCTCCTCTCTTTCGAATTGCAAACCGGTTTTGGAAGACATTATTGGACATAGCGGAAGAAAGGGACCTTCTTTATCATGAACTTTGTTTAATGAAACAAAAAAGAAAGCACTCTTTAAGAGTACTTTCTCCAGTTTGCAGACATAAGTTCAACGGTAATCCATATGTGTTTCAGCTTCTTCAATCGTTTTACACATAGAACGAATATCGAAGGTATATTGAATGAAAAATAACAGGATAATAATTGGGCGTCCTACCTCTGAATACATATCTTTCACCAAGTCATAAATGAAAGTGAAGTCAAGGAAGCCTCAATTTTACCAACCAAATGGTTCGGTGGCACCAGTTGATTTAAGCAAAAGTGTTCTATCTAAAAGGTAAAACAAAATTGATTGGAGCGGGTGTTCGAGACTCCAGCGGGAAAAACGTGTCCATGGGAGCCCCCGCAGGCGAAAGCCGAGAAGGCTCCCGGACCGCCCGCGGAAAGCGAGCCTTACGTTCCAATCAACGTCAAATTGTACAAGCTATAAAAAAATGTAGACAAACTCGATTTTCATCGAGTTTGCCTACAGTCTGAAGAAAGCACCCTTTAAGAGTACTTTCTCATCTTTTGCGTTAATTGTAGAAGCATTATATATCCAGCCATTTTTTCAAGGCCAATGAAATTGAAACTTTCAATTCCTTCAATTGCCGTTCTTTTTGAAGGAACAGCCGTTCAGCCTCCTTTAAATTCACCCGTGAGAACTGAATCGATTCCCCTGGTTTAACCTGAGCGATAATTGGTAAATCCGCCGTAATCACCTGAGCTATCTTAGGATATCCGCCCGTTGTTTGGCTATCTGAAAGGAGGATGATCGGATTTCCATCTGGAGGAACCTGAACGGACCCATTTGTAACCGCTTCAGATAATAACTCCCCATTATCCTTTAATTTCAGTGCAGGGCCCGATATTCTATATCCCATGCGGTCGGATTGATTGGAAACTTTAAATAGCCTCTCTACAAAACTATCTTTACTTGAATCTGTGAAATATTCATATTGGCTTCCATCGATGAAACGGATGTGAGGTTTTCCTCCTGGCATGAACTCCTTCTCATTGACAAACCACTTTGGGAAGGAAAATGAACCTTTGAACGTTCGATCATCAAGATTCTTCGAAGGTTCATTAAACTGCAAGACATCGTCAACCTTTAATGCCCTCCCCATATAACCGCCAATCCCAGCCCTTAGATATGTGCTTTTACTCTCCATAATTTCAGGAATAGCAAAGCCTCCCGCTACAGTTAAGTACGCCCTGCAACCTGATTTACACCCTTCAAATCGAAGAATCGATCCATTTTTCACAAGAAGGGGCTTCCACATCGGTACCACCTTATTATCAAGTGTAGGTGATAAATTTCCACCTGTTATCGAAATCAGGCAATTTTTCTCTACTTTAATGGTCGGACCCATTAATGTAATTTCCAAGGCCGCTTCTCCTTCTTCATTGCCAACCAACATATTGGCAATTCGTAAAGAATGTGCATCCATCGCCCCGCTTACAATCACCCCATGTTGCTTGAATCCTTTTCTTCCAAGATCCTGTATACTGGTCAATAATCCCGGTTTGATTACGCGCAGGCTCACTGTATCCCCTCCTTAAGAATCATTTCTTTATATTCTTGATCCGTAATCGGATGGAACTTCACAATGTCCCCTGCTTGTAATAGACTTGGAGGATTTACATTTGGTAAAAATAGTTTGGTTGGCGTTTGTCCGATCAATTGCCATCCACCAGGCGTTGATATGGGATATACTCCCGTTTGCATACCGGCAATCCCTACTGCCCCTGCCGGAATGGTCATTCGGGGAGAGGAACGCCTAGGTGTCGCGATGTTCTCTGAAAGTCCGCCAAGAAACGGGAAACCCGGTGCGAACCCGATCATATAAGCCAAATATTCACCGGTTGAATGAATATGAATGACTTCATCAGTAGTCAAATCATTATAGCGTGCAACATATTCCAGATCGGGTCCATATTCATACCCATAGCACACGGGAATGGTAACCGTTCGATGTATCAGTTTCTTATCTTCTTTTAAATCCTGTAATTTCATTTCCAAGATGGAACGGACCACTTCAAAGGGAGATATGGTTTCATTACCATTGCTTTTATTTTGTTCCTTATGAATAACCAGTGGATCATAAAAAACCGTCAAATTGGTATAAGCCGGTACACATTCTATAAACCCTGCAAAAGGTTCATCTTCCAGCAAATCCTTTAACAATTTTATTTTTTTGTGAACGCTGTATTCCATTCCATTCCCGAATGTTATCACGATTGCGGAATCGCCTAATGGAGAAAGTGTACATGCAGTTTTTTTCAAAAGCTTTTCCGGCATAGGAATCATCTCTTTCTGTCAGTTATAAAACTCCTAATTTTTCATCACGAATGTCCGTTATGAACATATATCCAGGTGCATGCGTGATCATGATCTCCGGTTTAGTTTCCATAGCAATGGATTGAGGTGTTACACCACATGCCCAAAATACCGGGACTTCCCCTTCACGAACCGTTACTGGATCACCAAAATCCGGATGCTGAATGCTGGAAACACCGATCACTTCAGGGTCGCCAATATGGATTGGAGCGCCATGAACGGCCGGAAACCGCGATGTCACCTGAGCTGCCCTCACCACATCCTTTTGTGGAATCGGCCTCATGCTAGCCACCATTTTCCCATGAAAAATCCCTGCTTCAATACAAGGGATATTGGTTTTATACATTGGTACATTGCATCCCTCTTCAATATGACGAATCGATATATCATTGTTTAAAAGGGCGTGTTCGAATGTAAAGCTGCACCCAATTAAAAATCCAACCATATCCTCTTCCCAGTAGTTTGAGATATCCGTTACTTCTTCCACTAATTCTCCATATTTATATACCCTATATTTCGGAATATCGGTGCGGATATCCCCAGACCTCGCTGCAAATGCGGGAATGGGTGAACCAATTTCCGTAACATCCAGCAATGGACAGGATTTAGGGTTACGCTGACAGAATAATAAGAAATCAAAAGCATGCTCTTTTTTTAAGATGGCTAAGTTCGCCTGTGCATAACCGTTAGCCATGCCAGCGGTCGGCTTTATCAATTCGTTGTTTCGAATCATTGAACGCAACTCAGCCGGGGTAGCTTGAGAAAGATCAATCATTAGTATTCATCTCCTATTAAAAAGTGGCAGAAAGTGACAAACTGGCACGCCACTTCCACTTTTATTTATTGGATTTTCATTCATTAATCATTAAAAAAGTGCTGGAAGTTGTTTCATTAATGTATATACACCCATCAACGCCATGATGACTACCACGAATACCCCGGAAATCGTTAACCATAAAGGATGCTTATAATCACCCACGATATTTTTCTTATATGCGGCAATTAGCAATGTTCCAAGAGCAATTGGTAAGATGAGTCCATTAATGGCCCCAACTATAAGCAATACTTTAACCGGTTGACCAATCAATAGAAAGCAAATGGTCGATACGGCTATAAAGCCAATGATTATCCAGTTAGCCTTCTTATTTATCTTTTCGCTGAAAGTTCTGACAAATGAAACCGAAGTATATGCAGCTCCAACAACAGATGTGATAGCTGCTGCCCACATGACGATACCGAAGATTTTATATCCTATATCACCCGCAGCCAGTTGAAAAACGGATGCTGCAGGGTTATCCGGATTAATTTGTAATCCTTTCGATACAACACCCAGTACTGCCAGAAATAAGGCAACGCGCATGACAGTCGTTATGAGGATCCCCATTACCGAGCTCTTCGTGACCTGTGGTAATGAGTCAACGCCCTTCACTCCTGCATCCAATAGACGATGGCCCCCCGCAAAAGTAATATAGCCGCCTACAGATCCGCCCACTAATGTAACGATGGCGATAATATCGATTTTATCAGGAGCAAAGGTCTTCACTACCGCTTCCCCTACAGGAGGAGAGGTTGTCCAAGCAACGTAAATCATCAAACAAATCATGAAAAATCCAGCGATTTGCGTAAAACGGTCCATCGCTTTTCCTGCTTCTTTCACTACAAAAATCAGTACGGCGATGACTGCGCTTATTGCCGCCCCCGTAGTTGGGGATATTCCCGTCATCGCATTCAGACCTAATCCGGCTCCTGCGATATTTCCAATATTAAATGCCAGCCCGCCCATGACGATCAGCGCTGCCAGTACATAACCCAGCCCAGGAAGGACCATGTTTGCAATCTCTTGACCCCGCTTTTCGGATACAGCAATAATCCGCCATACATTAGTTTGGGCAAATATATCAAGAATGACCGAAATAAGAATAACGAAACCGAAACTTGCCGCAAGACTTTGGGTATAAACGGTCGTTTGCATTAAAAAACCTGGTCCTATTGCCGAAGTTGCCATTAGGAATGCTGCACCTAACAATAAAGTGCGGTTCGTTTTTGGCTTAGTCAAATTCTTTTTCTGTGCTGTTGTATTTTTGATTGGCTCCAATTGAATCTGCCTCCTGATTGTTTAGTTTTTTTCAAGAAAAGGACTTGACTGTTATTTCAGATAATTGCAAAGACTCCCTAACATGCCGTGCAAAGGATAAAGCATGTGCCCCGTCCCCGTGAATACAAATGGTATCTGCTTTTAAAGCCACATCTGAGCCTTGCTGGGACAGTACCTTCCCTTCCTTCACCATGCGAATGACTTGGGCAACCGCAACATCATCGTTTTCAATCAGTGCGTCCTTTTCCAATCGGGAAGTCAATGAACCATCATGTTGGTACGTGCGATCGGCAAATACTTCACTCCCAGTTTGCAATCCGATAGCCTGTCCGGCGCGTATTAATTCACTGCCCGACAAACCAAATAAAATAAGTTCGGGATTCACTTTATATACCGCTTCGGCAATGGCCATGGATAACTCCTTGTTCTTTGCGGCCATATTGTACAAAGCCCCATGCGGTTTCACATGCTGCATGCTTCCGCCTTCGGATTGCAGGAAGCCATTTAATGCTCCAATTTGATAGACGACAATATCATAAGCTTCCTGTGGAGAAATATTCATATTGCGTCTGCCAAATCCTATTAAATCCTGTAAACCTGGGTGGGCTCCGATTTTGACTTCTTTTCCTAAAGCAAGCTGAACCGTTTTTCTCATGACTGTCGGATCACCAGCGTGGAATCCACAAGCTACATTAACAGATGTTACATAATCTAAAATCTCTTGATCATTACCCATCCGGTAAGCGCCAAAACTTTCTCCTAAATCACAATTCAAATCAACCTTGTTCATACTACCCTCTCCTTTAATAACGGAAATTTTAGTAAACCATAAAAATATGTAAGTCCTCTTTCAATCATTCACAGCGTATGTTCCGTAATTCGGAACTTCAGTTTCATATTTCGGAATATTCTCATTCTAGCATATTTTAATTATTTCGACAATATTTTGTTAGAAAACCTAACATTACAGATTGATAAAAAAAGCCGTTGTTCCCTTTGAAAGGAAGCAACGGCCATGATTACAGCTTTTAAGTTTGGAGTCTATTAATTCAAAATCGGTTAATCGAAAACAATGAAATATCTTCCTTGGTCGTACCGGAGATAATCAAGTCACTCAAAATTTCTCCCATGACACTGCTGAATTTAAAACCGTGTCCAGAGAAACCTGCCGCTATAGCAATATGTGGATAATAAGGATGTTTATCCACTATAAAATGCTCATCAGGGGTCATGGTGTAGATGCAAGTTTTCCCATATTTCATTTTTTGATCAGCAGGCATATATTGCCCTAAAAACCTCATCAAATCTCCCTCATCCTCATCCAATTCACCAAAACCCTTGATACAGCCATCAGGATTTATCCGCTGTCCTCCATCATGTCTCCCTATTTTCAGCCCAGAACCATTTATACTAGGAAAGCCATAATATGTACCAACTGAAGTATCAAAAGTAAAAGCCGGAAAATCATTATGATTATATAATTTTTCATTTGCATGAAACCAGGCAAATGTTTTTCTGATGGGTTCCAGCGGGAGATTCAAATCTAACATCGCCAATATTTTCGGTGCCCACGCCCCAACTGCAACCACTAAAGATTCCGAGTGGAATGTCTGTCCATCTGTTATAACCGTGACCCCGTTACCATGAGCAACTATCTTCCTTACTTCACTGTTTACAATGATGTCGGCACCATGGGATTTCGCAAGTTGTTGATACGCCCTTAAGCACTCTTCACTTTTCAACACGCCCGAAGTCGATTCATAGCACCCAATGTAGTCTTCCGGCAGTGTTATTCCTGGCCACCTACCATGAATTTCTTGGTAATCCAATATTTTCATAGGTAAACCATATTCCTTTGATCCTGCTTTCACTTGTTTAATGAAAGTGGAATTTTGGCTTCCAGCATTCAGGACCCCCGTTGGAAGAAATAATGGTTGACCCGAAATTCTTTCCAATTCACCCCAAAGCTTTTGTGATTTAAGTGCCAAAGAAACATACTCCCTGCCTTCACCATAAGCATGCCTAATAATTCTTGTTTCCCCGTGATGGCTCCCCTTATTATGAGGAGGAGCAAAGGAATCCAATAATAATACTTTTTGTCCTTTTTTTGATAGATAATAACCTGAAGACATTCCCATGGATCCAGCTCCAATTACAATTACATCATAATGCATCTTTCATCCCTCCTCCTTTAAATATGGTCCTTCATTTTAAAAAAAGGAAGCCATTTTACCTTATAAAATAAAGTAAAACAGCTTCCACATGGTTTTAGAACTCTATTTCCCCGATTGCCCTTTCAACGAGCTTCACTATTTCCCCTTCATGAATTTGCCTATAAATCGCTTCAATGTCAGGATGAAAAAAGCGATCTTCTTCAACCATCGGGACCTCGCTCCGAACTAAATGATATACCTCCTCCGTAACCGGTGACGGTTTCAAAGGTAGATGAAAATCCATTGCTTGCGTTGCCGTCATCAGTTCAATGGCTAAAATATATTCAAGTTTCTTCGAAATCCGATATGCTTTCCTCGAAGCAAAATAGGCAAAACTTATCACGTCTTCTTGATTTGCACATGTAGGGATATTATCTATTGTCGCTGGATGCGAGAGCACCCTGATTTCATTTAATAGCCCGGCAGCTGTATATTGCGGAATCATATAGCCGCTATTTAAACCTGGATTAACCACTAAGAAATTAGGTAATTCACTAAGGTGATGGTTTACAAGGCGATCTATTCTGCGTTCTGTTATTTTTGCTAAGTTTGCTAACGCTATGGATATCGCATCCGCATAAATCCCAACAAATGAACCATCAAAATTCCCAGCCATCAGGCCAATTCCATCTTCCTCTTCAGGAAAAATCAGAGGATTGTCACTTACAGAGTTCATTTCATTCTCGATTGATACAGCAGCGTCTTTCAATACTCTTTTTATGGCTCCATGGACTTGAGGAATGCATCGTAAGCTAAGTGCATCTTGTAATCTATGTTCCTTGTATGTATCAATGATTTGGCTGCCTTCAAGAATCCTTGATACATTTCTGGCTGTCTTAGCCTGTTCCTCATGTTTTTTCAATGAGTGGGGACGAGGATCAAATGCTTTTATAGTACCTTTCAGCACTTCTAAGGACATGGCTCCCGTAATGTCAGCGGTTTTCGCCGCCTGCATGCTATTGTATAAAGCCAGGACAGCCATCGCAGTGACGGAAGTAGTCCCGCTTGTAAGTGCCAATCCTTCTTTAGCACCTAACGTAACAGGTGCTAATCCCGCTTTCCTTAAAGCTTCCATGCCAGGTATGAGCTCATCTTCATACCATGCCTTCCCTTCACCCATCACCACTAAGGCCATGTGAGCTTCTGGAGAAAGATACCCCACTGACCCATCACCTGGAACAAACGGAATGATATCGTGATTTAATAGTGAAGCAATTAGATTTAATACCTGTAAACGAACTCCTGAATACCCTTGGCCTAAATTCACTAGTATCATCAACTGAATGGCCCTTACGACTTCTTTTTCAAGAGTTTCCCCAACAGAAACGGCATGTGAACGAACAATATTCCGTTGAAGGGTTTCTGCGTCCTTTGGAGAAATCACCTCGGTCATATTACTGCCAAAACCCGTAGTTACACCATAAATCAATCGATTTTCATCTAAAAACTTGTCTATTAAGCTACGTGATTTATTCACCCTATCACAATATGTTTGTGTAAAGGAAACCATCGCCCCATATCTTGCAACCGCAATTACCTCTTCGATTGAGACTTCACCATCACCTAGTACAACCTCTTTAATATCCTTCGGTTGTAAACAATCGGCAGTTGTCATCCTTATACATCTCCTCTCCTATGACTTATCAAGAAGGAGAAAAAAGTTTTGGTCCTTCTCATTTATTTACTGGAAGTTATCTTATGTTATTTTTTCATTTTTTGTAAAGGGAATGGTTCCTTTCGGAGAATTCTCCGTTTCCAGCAATGGGTCACTTGCTTCATGTAATGAAAGATTCTTCGTTTCAGGTGCCCAGGCTATCGATACGATCAAGCCCACCAGCAGAATGGCTGCCATTCCTGCCATTGAGGCACTTAATCCGAATGAACTTAAAGAAACAGGCAGCAGAAATGTTCCAATCGCAGAACCAATCCGACTAATTGCCGTAACCATACCTATTCCCGAGCCACGGATTTCAGTTGGAAAAAGCTCTGCTGGGTATACTAGTGTAAGGTTCGATGCTGCTGACATGAAAAAAGTAAAAATCAAGAAGGCTACCAACATTAAGAATTGAGAACCATTGTGTAAGAAGCTGAGTGAAAACAATGAAACAGTAAGGATCGTGAAAGCCCCGATGGTAAATCCTCTACGAGAAAATTTTGCTAGCAGCCAAAGACCAATAATTGCCCCAACAAGCAAGAATAGATTTAACATGGTATCGGCAAAAAAGTTCTGTTCAAACCCCATTGTACTAAGGATGGAAGGCAGGAAAGTATAAATGGCAAAGTATGGAATAACGAGAGTCAATTTGAATATTCCACCAAAAGCCAACCGCTTACGAAGCCTTTTACTGAAAAGCCCACGAAACCCCAGAGTCTTTTGATTTTCTGTGCCGGTCGCCGTTTCTCCCATTTCAACGTTCGCTCCAAGGTGTTTTTTTACGATTTGGCGAGCTTCTTCGACACGTCCCATGCTGACAAGCCACCTTGGTGATTCAGGTGTTCCTATTCTTAAGATTAAAACCACAATTGCCGGAATGGCTGCGCTGACAAGCATCCAACGCCATGAGTCTGAACCAACCTGGCCCAAGTAATGACCAACAAAGTTTGATGCAACATATCCAAGCGTCCACACTACGTTTATAGACGCGAGGAGCGAGGAGCGATACTTTTTGGGAGAAAACTCGGCAAGTAAAGTCGTACCTACAGCGTAATCCCCTCCAAGTCCAAAACCAATCAACAACCGTAAAATAAAAAGCTCTTCTGGGCTGCTAACAAAAAATTGTAAAATGGTAGCTACCGTGATGAGTAAAAAGTTTACGAGAAAGATTTTCTGTCGGCCTACACGGTCAGAAAGTCTTCCAAGTATTAAAGATCCCGCAAACAGACCGATTAAAGCAGAGCTGCCGATCAGCCCTGTCCACAATGAATTCATATTCATCTGAGGCCCGAATACTGTCAGGGCCATCGCAATGATCCCTAGAGAATAGCCATCACAAAAACTGGAACCGAATGTGAGTCCTGCAATTCGAAAATGAAACCTATTAAACGGGGCATCGTCAATCGTGAATTTTTGTTCGTTCAAAGAATCTCCTCCATTTTTTGATTTATCAGATATATTGATTCATAAAAAACACCAGAACTGTAACACGCCATGAGTGGCGAAGAAATTGAATGGAACGATTAAGCTTAATACTATAAAAAAATTGAGCAAAGAATATTATAAAAATATACTCTTTTTATAAACTATATCAAATCATTCTACCTTTTAATTTCTATCTACTATATGAAAATATAGTTTAAGATTCAATCAATTGTTTATCATTGAAATAAATGACTTCACTAAGGATTTTACAGCCTTCCATTACCTCAAATCTATCCCTTGCTTCCTTTTCTGTGCTAAACTCAAACATTTTTATGCCATTTTTCGAATGGATAGTGATTATCCACATAAAACTCCCTCCACATGGAAGATTCATTTCCACGAATTCCTTAAAACACTTTCATTTAATCTCACTGTAAAGTGGTAAAGTGTTTAATGCTGAAAATGGGTAGGATGATAAATCATCATCCTACCATTCAGCACGATTACATTTGTTAATACTTCCAAAAGCCCATTCCATCCCCTGAATTTTTCAGCGGATGGAATAGGTAGACATTGATTGAGAATACTGACTTTTAAAGGCCCGTCAGGCTTTTGGAATCAGACTTCACTTTATCATTCACAACTTGAACACCGTTTTTCCATACTGTCTTAACATGGTTAACCCCAAATAAATATTGCAACTCCTGATAGTTTTCAACATTCCATAAAACGACATCCGCTTGTTTTCCGACTTCAAGGGATCCGACCCTTTCTTGCCTGTTGATTGCACAAGCAGCATTGTAGGTCGCCGCCGTAAGAGCTTCTGCAGGGGTAAGCCGCATCGAAATGCATGCCAGATTCATGACAAGCGGCATGGATGTCGTAGGTGAAGATCCGGGATTGCAATCGGTCGAAATGGCAACAGCCACACCTTTATCAACCATTCGTCGTCCTGGGGCCGCTTCTTCCCGTAAATACAAGGCGGTGGCTGGAAGCAAGCAAGCAATCGTGCCTGACTTCGCCATAGCAGTAATCCCCTCATCGGAAGCTTTTAACAAATGCTCAGCTGAAATGGCTCCTATCTTCGCAGCTAATTCAGCTCCACCGTATGGCTCAATTTCATCAGCATGAATTTTAGGGATCAAGCCGTACTTTTTCCCCGCCTTTAAAATCCGCTCTGATTGTTCAGGGGTAAAAACCCCTTTTTCACAAAAGACATCATTGAATTCAGCAAGCTTTTCTTCAGCGACGATTGGAAGCATATCATTAATCAGATGATCGACAAATTCATCCTCACGGCCTTTATAATCCTTTGGAACTGCATGGGCTCCCATGAAGGTAGGAACTAGGTCAATCGGATGCTCTTCCTGTAACTTCTTCATCACCCGCAACTGCTTCAATTCAGTTTCCAAATTCATTCCATAGCCGCTTTTACCTTCTACTGTAGTCACACCATGAGCGAGAAACGAATCAAGGCGTCGTATGGTTTGTTCCATCAACTCTTCTTCACTTGCTTCCCTTGTCATGCGGGTGGTTGCATGAATGCCCCCTCCCCCGTTCATGATGTCCATATATGTTGCACCTTCCAGACGCATTTCGAATTCACGCTCACGACTTCCCCCATATACAACATGCGTATGGGGATCAACAAGCCCTGGTGTCACCAAATGGCCAGTAGCATCGAAAACTTCAGCTTCATGCATTCTATCAGCATAGAGTTTTTCCAATTCCTTGGTTGTCCCGACAGCTTGGATCAACCCTGATTCCATCCATATACTTCCATCCTCTATCAAACCAAGCTCCGACATTCCCTCTTTGGAACGCGGACCTTTCCTTTCAGAGGTAAGGGTAGCAAGTTGAGTGGCATGTTTTATCCAAATTGGCTTTGTCATTTTTTATCAATTCCTTTACCAAGCATCGGGATATTAATACCTCTTTCACGGGCTGTTTCCTCTGCAAGTTCATATCCTGCATCAACATGGCGCACAACGCCCATCCCAGGGTCCGTTGTCAGCACTCGCTCAATCCTTGCTGCTGCTTCTTCGGTGCCGTCTGCCACAATTACCACGCCAGCATGCATGGAGTATCCCATTCCTACGCCACCGCCATGATGTACGGATACCCAGGTTGCACCGCCCACTGCATTCACCATTGCATTTAAGATCGGCCAGTCAGCCACTACATCCGAACCATCCTTCATTGCTTCCGTTTCACGATTCGGCGAAGCGACAGATCCTGAATCCAAATGGTCACGTCCAATCACGATCGGGGCCTTCAATTCACCGCTTGCAACCATATCATTAAGGATTTTACCAAAACGGGCGCGCTCCCCATAACCAAGCCAGCAAATACGGGAAGGAAGACCTTGGAACTGGATTTTGTCTTGAGCCATTCTAATCCAGTTACATAAATGCTCATTATCAGCGAATTCACGTAAAATGGCTTGGTCTGTTTTATAAATATCTTCTGGATCTCCAGATAAAGCGACCCAACGGAATGGACCTTTTCCTTCACAAAATTGTGGACGGATATATGCTGGAACGAAGCCAGGGAAGTCAAAAGCATTTTCTACGCCTTCATCTTTGGCAACTTGACGGATATTATTGCCATAATCAAACGTCACGGCTCCTTTTTCCATCATTTCAAGCATCGCTCTTACATGTTTGGCCATTGAAGCTTTAGAGAGTTTAATATACTCTTCTGGATTGGCATTCCTTAATTCTGCCGCTTCCACCATTGACATACCTGAAGGTGTATATCCATTAAGCGGATCATGGGCGGAAGTCTGATCCGTCAAGACATCCGGAATGAAGTTCCTTGCAATCATTTCCGGTAGAATATCTGAAGCATTCCCAATCAAACCAATCGATAATGCTTTTCCTGCAAGTTTAGCTTCTTTGGCTAAACGAATGGCTTCATCCAAAGAATCCGTTTTCACATCGGTATAACGAGTCTCGATTCTCCGGTCAATTCTTGTTTCATCAACATCAATTCCGATACAGACCCCGCCGTTCATCGTAACTGCCAGTGGCTGTGCACCACCCATGCCGCCTAGACCAGCCGTAAGAGTGATGGTGCCTTTCAACGAATTATTGAAATGTTGTTTTGCTAGCTCGGCAAATGTCTCGTATGTACCTTGTACGATGCCTTGAGAGCCAATATATATCCAGCTGCCTGCTGTCATTTGCCCATACATCATCAATCCCTTTTTATCAAGTTCATGGAATGTTTCCCAGTTCGCATACGCCGGGACGATATTTGAATTGGCAATCAGGACACGGGGTGCATCCGTATGCGTTTTAAAAATGGCCACCGGTTTCCCTGATTGGACAAGTAAAGTTTCATCTTCTTCAAGCTCTTTTAGTGATTTGACGATTGCATCAAAGCATTCCCAGTTACGTGCTGCTTTCCCAATCCCTCCATATACCACCAAATCCTCAGGACGTTCGGCGACTTCAGGATCCAAATTATTCATCAGCATTCTAAGCACTGCCTCTTGTTGCCAACCTTTCGTATTCAAATCAGTGCCTCTATAGCGTATAACCTTGTTTGTAATCGTATTCATTTCTCATTTCCCCCTTGTTTTTGTTATATTTTCATTCTATAAGAAAAATTCAGAATAATTTATTATAATTTAATGATAATTTTATAATTTGTTTCAATATTTTTTATTTAACTTTATTATTTTATGAATAATCCCATTAATTACATTGTTATGAAATAAATAAAAAAGGACGATTCATTTATTGAATCGTCCTTTTTTAGACTGTAGACAAACTATAACTTTGATTTCCTCTCCAGGCACTCGCTTTCCGCGGGCGGTCCGGGAGCCTCCTCGGCGCCTTTGCGCCTGCGGGGTCTCCCCTGGACTAGCTTTTCCCGCAGGAGTCTCGAACATCCGCTCCAATCAACTTGTTTTAACATTTAGATATAACCCTTTTGCCTAAAGTCTTCATTGTTTTAATATAGCATTAATAAAACTTGAAGTGATGAGGATGCTTTCTTAACATGATTCTTTATAAGGTCAACTGGAATTTTTTAATCCGAACCCCTTTTGTCTACAAACTGAAAGGACGATTCATTTTATTGAATCGTCCTTTTTTATAATCCAGACCGATATGCTGATGGTGTACACCCTTCAAGCAGTTTGAATTTGGCATTGAAATAAGTTTGATGTGAATAGCCGGCCAATTGTGAGATTTCCTCCAATGATAAATCCGTTTCCTTTAATAAACGTTTAGCTTCCCTAATTCGAACTTGATGCAGCGTATTTCGAAAAGACTCGCCGGATTCAGCCGCAAAACGACGGCTGAGTGTGCTTTTATTGATACGCAGAGTATCTGCACAACTCGCTAGATTCCACTGTGCGTCCCAATAGTTGGACTCGATCAGTTCCCTTGCCTTTTCGCTGATTGTGCGTGCCCCTTCCTGTAATTGTCCATGATCCTGCAGAAGCATATGGGTGGTGAACGCATGCAGCTCTTTCACTATTTGATGGATGACAGGTTTATGTACAATTTGCTGAAATACATCATAGTATATGGCTTCCAGGGAAGCATTTTGCAAGTTGTATGATTTCATATGCCTGCGAATCTGTGCAAGTACGCTTGTAAGGCGGATACGAACGATTTCCGGGTCGGGGTATGGTCGTTCAAAGGTAAGGAATTCACGTTCAATCCAGTTCCTGATGGCCTTCGCATCCCGCCTTTCGAGCATTTCTATCCATAGTCTTTGTTCAAGAGGAGTGAGGAATGGATCCATCTCTCGAGGGGAAGTCTGTTGACTTTCGGCTAAGATGATATCATATCCATCAAAAAAGATTTGTCTCGTAAATTCACGAGTTTGCTGATACATCCTTTTTAAAGACTCATCTGAAGTTGCCACCTTTATTATGATGGCAAGGGGCTCATCCATTCTTTCTTTCCAATGGGCAAGGAAAGCCTGATACTCTTCCTTATATATCTCCATTTCCTTTGTTTCCTGGACACATAAAATAAAATCCGATAAAGCGAAGATTTGATTCTTCCCAGTAAAAGAATATCGTTGCAGTTCATCATAAACTAAAGGAAGGGTCTTGTTATCAGGTGTCAAGAAAGCGACCATGGTTATACGGCTTTCATGCTTCCGGTCTGTCAAGAAGAAATCTGGATACCCAATATCCAAAGCATTCTCATCATCCATGGTGTTTGACGAGATAAGACCTGGACCATTTCTCAATTGAAAACGTAATTGTTGGATATGTTTTACCAAATCCGCCGAAGAAAAAGGACGGAATAAAACATCTTCAGCACGATAACGTAAGGCTCGATAAGCCGTTTGAAAGATTCGCTCAGATGAAATCCCTAACCATCGAATTCCCCTCCTCTTTAACGAAACACCCATCGCCTCACTTTCATCCGTCCAAATATCCATATCCAAAATAACGAATTCTGGTTGCTGATTGCGCATTCCCTTTTCGAATTCTTCAATCGTTCTCCATAAGATCAGTCTAACCCCCGTTAAGTGGGACTCCACGATCCAACGAATTCCTTGAGCCTCAATCTCATCTTTTGCCACCAAATGAATTTCCACATCATCACCTCATTTCTGCTGTTATTCCCCTAATGAATAATATGAAGTCAGCACATGAATAGAAAAGGAATCCCTGATCTTTTCGAAAGCACTTTCATCTCATCTCCATTCTAATCCCGCCGAAAACTACAAACAAGTCTTATTAGGCAGAACCCGCGATTTAGATTAAACTTTGATATGCTCAACTGGTATTCCCACCCCATATATATGTGCTTAAATAAAAAAAGAAACATCATGGAAACGCTATGATTTCCAATGATGTTTCTTTTTTAATCACTTTTAATCTTCCATACATTTAGAACCTTTATAATCGATTAATATTGACTTCAACTTCTTTACCTATGTTTTCATCTGAAGCACCTGTCAATTTTAATGATAATAGGGTGATGACACCTATTATAAGTAATCCGGATAAAATAAACATTCCTTGAGTAAAGGCAACAGTTCCGAGAATCATCGGTCCCACAAAACCGCCTAAAGCCGCAAATGAATTGACTATGGCTATTCCAACTGGGGCAGTGGACTCAGTGAAGAAAAATGTCATATAGGCAAAGAAACATCCACTGAACCCGTATAATCCGAAAGATGTAATCGTTAACATAAGCACCATTATAAAAACACTATTTGAAAAGCCGCACCCGATAAATCCGACAACCGCTATCATGAGGCAAACGAGCAAATGTGTTTTATGTTCATTGGTCCGATCTGAATTCCAGCCTACAAACATAACGGCAGGTATACCGACTAACGATGGAATCATCGCTAACCAGCCTATTTCTAAATTAGTTGTTGCGTTTTCCGATAAAGATTTTATGATGGTTGGCATCCAGAATGACAATCCATAGATGGATGTGTATCCTGCAAAATAAAAAAGGGCCAACTTCCAGATTTTCGAATCTTTCAGCATATCAAGCTTCGTGACTTTATTTATTTTCGAGCTAACTTTTCTTTCCGCACTCAATTCCCCCTCTAACCAATCACTTTCTTCCTTTGATAACCATTTAGCGTTAGACGGTCTATTAGTTAAATAGAAAACAACAACAATTCCTATAATAATGGCCGGAATGCCTTCAAGAATGAACATCCATCTCCACCCTGCCATACCGAACCAGGAAATATTGTCAAGAATCCATGTCGACACAGGCGCACCAATCAATCCGCCAATCGGTAGGGCCAAAAGCAAAACCGCTGTTGCCCGCCCTCTTTCGCGGGCCCTGAACCAATACGTTAAATACAAAATTATACCAGGGAAAAAACCAGCTTCGGCAACACCTAATAAAAAACGGAGAATATATAAATGCATCGTTGTTTGGGCAAATCCTGTTAATATTACCACAAGCCCCCACGAAATCATTATTCGGGCAATCCATATCCGAGCTCCCACTTTATGCATGATCATGTTGCTAGGAACTTCAAAAAAGAAATAGCCGATGAAGAAAATACCAGAAAGCAATCCAAAAACTTCAGCGGATAAGGCTAATTCTGCATTCATTTGTAAAGCAGCATAGCCTAAATTGACCCTGTCCAAGTAAGCGATGATATACAAAAGCAGGATAAATGGAAGAATGCGTTTCATCGTCTTACTGATCGTTCGTTTCTCTATTTCACCACTGGAATGATTCAAGATTATTTCCTCCCTTTCATGCTACTATTTCCCAAAAAAGTTTACCATACAACTCTTTTCCAGCTTCCCGACACTCTGGTTCATTCCTAGCTCTCAATTTATCCTGAAAACCACCACCCTCCATTTATATATACTGAATCCAACAATATTATAAATACAATCCATATACTTAGGGCTAAAGAGGAATAAGCCTTTCTGCAAGACAGTAACCGATTGTATAGAAATCCTTGAAAAACCTCCTATTTAAACTGAATTAACCTTCTCCATACTTGACCCTAAAACTTTGTAAGCGCTTTCCGAATGCGTGAAAATCATTTAAGATAGCGTTGTGATTATTCATGATCTACGTTAGATTAAATAGACCAGCAATCATTTAACTAGACTGTAGTCTGATATTAAACTATATAGGAATATTCTGTCAATTATCATTTGGAGGATTTTTATGATTGAACCCAGAAAGAAACAACTTAGGGGAGAAAAGACTCGTGAAAAAATTTTACAAATATCTCTAAAGCTATTCAGCGAAAAAGGTTACGAGAAAGTTACCGTTGACGAAATCGTGAAAAAAAGCGGCACATCAAAAGGGTCATTTTACCAACACTTTTCAGCGAAATCGGACATTTTTTTAGTGAGATTCATAGAAGTCGATGATTACTATCGCGAAGTCTTCCGTTCGTTCCCAGTCGATATGGACGCTACCGAGAAATTGTTTATTTTCATTCGCAAATTGATGCGTTTTCTGGAAGTAGAAATGGGCAAAGATTTAATGAAAGTGATTTACAGTTCCGCTTTAGATTCGAAAGAACATACTTACTTTTTAAATTCAAACCGCTCACTCTTCAAAATCATTCGTTCAATAATTGAAGAGGCGAAAGAACAAAACGACATTGGCACTGACCAATCAGTTAACGAAATTTCACAACTTATCATCCAAAGCCTGATGGGAATCATCTATCATTGGGGATTAAACAACTCAGAACAAAGCTTGGAATCACTATCCATACCGCTAACCAAAACAATCATTAATGGACTGAAAACTAAGAACTAATACATAAATCAAAAGATTCATTTCTAAATATCTGACATTTAATTCAATATTAACCCCAATCTTACTGAATGGTCAGGGAAACTCCATTAATATAAAAGGTTCATACATTTTCTTTATTTCAATTAAGTGTCAAACAAAGTAAACGAGGAGTAGAATGCCAGATATCATGAAACGATTTTTATTTATCACCCTATATGCACTATTATTTGGATTATCGCTGCAGGCTTTTAATTTCAAGCTTGACCACCCTATTGCCAAAGATATAAGCCGTCTGATGCCAGTTAAAATGAAAGTGATAAAGGCAGAAGATAGTGAAGAAGAAATCAAAAAAGTCGTTTTGGATGCCGAAAAAAACGATGATCCCATTTCCATTGCCGGAATGCAGCATAGCCAAGGAGGGCAGACATTATATCCAAACGGGATTCTGCTCGATATGAAGAACTATGATAAAATACTTGATTTGGATGTAAAAGAAAAACGCATTACGGTCCAAAGCGGTGCAACCTGGGCTGCTCTTCAGGAATACATCAACCCATATGGACTTGCACTGAAGGTCAGTCAATCTCAAAACATTTTTACCATTGGCGGTTCTTTGAGCGTTAATGTCCATGGTCGGGATATCCGTCATCATGCCTTGATAGAAACCGTGGAATCTTTTAGATTGCTTGACGCAAAAGGACAAATCCTAACAGTGAGCCGCGAAGAAAATTCGGAGCTCTTCCATACGGTTATTGGCGGGTATGGATTGTTTGGGGTCATACTCGATGTAACACTCCACCTTACCGATGACGAACTTTATAACATTAAAACTAAATCACTTCATTATGATCAATATACGTCGTACTTTAAAAGAGAAGTTCTTAAAAATGATGATGTTAAAATGCATCTTGCAAGAATATCTGTTGCTCCTGACTCCTATTTGGATGAAATGTATGTAACGGATTATTATAGGGCAAATGACCAAACAAGGCTATCTGACTACAATACTCTCAAACGGGAAACGATCATTGCCGTGCCTAAATTCTTTCTTGGCCTCTCACGTTTTAATGACTGGGGTAAAAAAAGGTTTTGGGAAACTCAAAAAACCTACACGGCCAATATTGATGGCAACTTGGTTTCGAGGAATAATGTGATGCGGTCGGATTCAGCATTCATGGATTACAGCAACACCACCAAAACTGAAGTGCTGCAAGAATACTTCGTTCCGATTGATCAATATGCTGATTATATCGATGACTTAAGAAGAACCTTATCTGATGAGAAAGATTTTAATTTATTAAATATCACAATTCGTTATGTGGAACATAATGATGAATCACTCATGTCCTATTCCAAGGATGATATGTTCGCTTTAGTGATGCTCATCAATCAAGGGACAGATGACGAAAGCAAGGATAATACAGGAAGGGTCATCCGTAACATGATCGATGTGACGCTTGACCATAACGGCAGCTACTACCTGCCCTATTATGGGTACCCAACCAAGACACAATTATTTGAAGCGTATCCGCGGACTGAGGAATTCTTTCGATTAAAGAAGAAATATGATCCTGATAATCGCTTCATGAATATTTTCTATGAGGAGTATCATCCATGAATTATAAACGTTTTATTTTTTACCAAGGCACTGTTGGAATGGCTGCCAGCATGATTTTCCCCTTTTATATATTGCTAATCAAAAATGTAGGCACCAGTTATTCGCAATTCGGGTGGGCATATGGAATATTCTCATTGACTGCAGCGCTTAGCTATCCTTTAATCGGAAAATTCACTGACAAAACAGGTGACAAGGCCTTTCTCCTTATCTATTCATGGGGGATGGCACTTATCCTGCTTGCCTTTCCTCTCGCATATGAAATTTGGCATGTCTATCTCTTGCAAATCATTATGGGAGTACTTGGGGCAGTACAAAGAAACACTGAAAAAACGGTACTGGCAAGATATGTAACGAAAAAAACCGCGGGTGCGGAAATCGGGAAATACCATGTTTGGACATCCGTCGGTGCTGCAGTTGCGGTGATTGCAACTGGATATTTAGTCGACTTTTTAACGATCGGCAGCATCTTTTACATAGCCTCCCTTATGTTTGCCTGGAGTGGATTTATTATAATGAAGATGGAGAAAAATACATCACAATCTAATGCAGAAAAACTAAAAATATAAGCATTTATTACTGGTTATAGCCAATAAATCAGTTACCCCTTTTAAAAGAAAAGCATCTGCATCAACCTCAGCAGATGCTTCTTTTACCATATATTCATTTGCTAATCAAAAAACTAAAAATGATCTTACAAAAAATATTAAACCTGCTGCCCATTTTTCAATTTGATAATTATTTTTTCGTCCAAAAAAACTAATGACATCATTATTATACCCATTCCAATCAATTGATGAATGGACAACGCTTCATGTAAAAAGAAAAACCCTAAAATCATTCCGATGACTGGCACTATATAATTACTATATGAAGTAAATAATGCGCCTTCTTGCCGAATCAGCCTGTTAAATAATGCATAAACAACACCTGCATGGAAAATGCCTAAAATCGCTAAGTAGATAGATTGAGATCGTGCTATATCCAATTTGAAAGATTGCTCAAACAAAAGGGACATGGGTATGAGCAATGCACTGGCAATCAGTAATACATTTCTCATATGAATGACGGAAGAACCCTCGTTTAATTTCTCCATAAAAATCAATGATAATCCAAAACTCATAGCAGCCAATATCATGAGGATGTTCCCCTGAATACTGTTAGAAAGGTCTTGGATTCCTTGTGTCGGCCAGGAAAGGAAGACAATACCTGCAAATCCGAATAGGATACTTGTAATCTGCGGCCTTGTGCTTTTTCTTTTGAAAAATGCTAGTAAAAAAAGGATGGTAAAGATGGGAACCATTCCAATCAGCACCGCTGCGATACTGCTAGGCACCGATTTCTGGCCTTGTGCAATAAAAACGAATGGGAGTACAACCTCGAAAAAAGCAATGATAATATACCATTTATAATAACCCCTGGGTACTTTTCGCTCTTCTTTTGATAAAAACAAACCAAAGAAGAGTAAACAGATACCGCCGATGCATGCTTTGATGGCTGATAATGTAATAACCCCAACATTTTCTATGACTAATGCAATAAAGAAAAATTGAGATCCCCATATACCACTAATCAAGAGTAACAATACATATTTATTCATTACTTTACCTCCCTTTTCAGCAATGGGTCGGCAAAAGTCTTACTATTATGCTTGGATTGAATTCCACCAAAATAATTCGTGCCGATTACCCCAGCAAGAATGATCATTGCACCTATTACATGATAATAATGAATCGATTCATGTAAGAAAATCACCCCTGCCATTATTGTAATCAATGTCGCTAAATTACTAAAAACGCTCATTTTAGATGCTGGTAATATAGATAATGTATAGTTTGATAAAAAAGCAGTAAGCAAAGACGATAATACCCCAAGATATACGATTGAAATGAGGAATGCACTACTTGTGAAGGGTAATAAAAAGCTACTGATGGAATGGTTAATTATATGGTTAATGACGGCCATACTATTAAAAGTCACAAAACCAAAGAAAGTCATCACATACGTTAACGTAAATAGTGAATATTGCTTTGTTACCTTCCTCGCTATCACATTATAAAGAGCGGCGGCAATCGAGGATAATAAGATCAGGATCGTTCCTTTCCAACTGTGAGCCGCATGTTGCAAGTCATTCATGACAAAGATAAAGATAACCCCCGTAACAGATAAATAAAGAAAAAATTTCTGAGCTCTACCTGCGTATTCTTTCAAAAATAATGAAGCTGATAATAACGTAAAAATTGGTATGGTCGCTTGGATAATACCCGCTTCTGAAGATGAGGTATAAATGAGACCAAACACTTGAAATGTAAAAAATAAAATTGGAAAAAGGAACACCAACGGAAGAATTTTCACAGAATCCTTTGCACTCATTTTCACTGATGTCCTCCTTAATAGCTTAATAATTATGGCGATCAAGAAAGCCATCGTAAATCGATGTGCCAATGTATCTAGCGGACTAGCTTCCATTAATGATATTTTTGTAAAGAAAAATGAAAATCCAATAATAATGGCATAAAGTATCGCCGCAAGATAGGCTTTTTTATTTTCTGGCATATTGAGTAATCCTCCTTTTCAACACCCGGCCGGTTGTTAGTATCGTATTAAAAGTTCCACTACGATACAATACAAATATGAAGCATCTGTAACGGTACAGTTTTAGGAGGTAATCATGCTAAAATACGTAGCTTTGTTTAATGAATTTGAATCTCTCATCCAGAATGGAAGGCTCAAAGCGGGCTTTAAACTCCCATCTATCCGTCAATTAAGCGATCAACATCAATGTAGTAAAAGTACAGTCTTGAAAGCCCTGCAAGAATTGGAAAAGAGGCATTTAATCTACGCCGTTCCTAAAAGCGGATATTATGTCGTACAAAAAGAATTTGATGGTAAAAGCGAACCCACATCGGACATCGACTTTGTTACCTCCGCTCCCGCTTGGCATCAATTTCCGTATCATGACTTTCAACATTGCATTAACAAAGCCATCGATACCTATCAGCAAGAATTGTTTATCTATGGCACTCCAAAAGGACTGCCCTCTTTAATTAAAGTGATACAAAAACAATTAGAGCAGTATCAGGTTTTCGCAAAAGAAGAACAGATTTTCATTACTTCTGGCGTGCAGCAAGCACTTTCCTTATTAACGTTAATCCCCTTTCCAAATGAACGTACTCATATACTTGTTGAGCAGCCTAGTTATCATCTATTTGTGGAGCAATTGAAAGCGTACAAGATTTCCGTGCTAGGAATCGAACGAACAGCAGAAGGTATTGATTTAGGGGAGTTAGAACGGATTTTTAGTGATCAGGAAATCAAATTCTTTTATACGATGCCTCGTTTTCATAATCCGTTAGGGACTTCTTATTCTAAAATGGAAAGAGTGGAGATACTAAAACTTGCAGTAAAGTATGGAGTCTATATTGTAGAAGATGATTATTTAGCAGATTTCGAAGAAAATATGAAGGTAGACCCTATTTTTTCCGAGGATACCGATAACATGGTCATTTATTTAAAAAGCTTCTCAAAAATAATGTTTCCAGGATTACGCATAGGTGTTGCCGTATTGCCTAAACCATTAACGGAGAGCTTCCAACTATATAAAAGAACGTCTGATATTGATAGTTCCATGATTTCACAAGCAGCATTGGAAATCTACATAAAAAGCGGTATGTTTAAACACCATAGAAACCAAGTGCGCCTTTCCTATTCATTGCGTGCAAACTTGCTATATGATGCTCTAGAAAAGCACTCTGCTTCAGGCTTTTATCGCCCATCATCCATATGTATGAACGCTCATATCGTACTGCCTCAACGTTTAAATAGTACTTACCTCATCAATAACTTACAGAATCAACATGTACTGGTAGAGACGATGGGTCAAAATTATTTAGATAGCTTTCCCCAGGAAAAAACACTAAAATTAAACGTGTCCAATACAAATATACAAAAACTTGAGCAAGGAATTGCTCTTATTTTCAATGAATTGAATAAAAAGGAGAATTATTACTTATAAAACTTTTACATTAGGTATAGTCACTTTCCACACACGGCAATAAACAAAAAATAGTGAAAATATTTTTTCTTATTGTAAAACTGAAAAAATATGGGCAAATGAGCTCAAACAAAAAAGAGCCAATTAGAATTGGCTCTCAACAAAGTTTCTCTTATCGGTCCTCTTTATTTATAAAATTTGATACGATCCTCAAGTGGTTTGAATTCTTTATCACCCGGTTGAGCTGTTGGATTTCCAAATGGCATTTGCGCAATCAATTTCCAATCGCTTGGAACATTCCATTCTTTTTTCACTTCATCATCAATTAGAGGATTATAATGCTGTAAAGTTGCTCCCAATCCTTCTGCTTCAAGTGCCGTCCAAACAACTAATTGATGCATGCCTGATGTTTGTTGTGACCAGATTGGGAAGTTATCGGCATACGTTGCAAATTGTTCTTGAAGTGATTTCACTACAGATTCATCTTCAAAGAATAATATTGACCCATATCCCGCTTTGAAGGAATCCATTTTTTGTTGAGTGCCAGAGAAATCCCCCTCACCAACCGCTTTCCTTAAAGCCTGTGTCGTAATATCCCATAATTTATCATGTGCCGATCCTGTTAAAACAACAAGGCGGGAGGATTGGGAATTAAAAGCCGATGGCGTGTGTTTTACCGCAAATTCAACTATTTCTTTAATTTTCTCATCCGATACTTGGACTTCTTTATTGATTCCATAATACGAACGTCTCTCTTTAATGGCCGTGTAAAAATCTTTTGTCATGATTCATTCCTCCAGAACATTTTTTCTATTTCAAATGATTATTCCATTTTTTATTTTACCTATTTTAGTATGGGCATAAACCAATATATCATTCGCAATTATTCTTTAATGAATTCCTTGGTGCTTCTTACTGTATCAATGGGACGGACCAACTTTTCGATTTGATCCCTTTTCGGTTCCAAGAACGGTGGTAAAGATAACTTTTCCCCAAGCGTTTCATACGGCTCATCCCCCATAAATCCAGGACCATCCGTGGCAAACTCGAATAAAATTTGCGGTGCCACTCGTACATAAAGCGACTCAAAAAAGTGACGATCGACATAACCGGACGTATGAAATTGGAAGCTTTCCATTCGCTTGATCCATTCTTCCAGAACGGAACGGTCTTCAACACGGAAGGCTGTATGGTGAACAGTCCCAAAACCCTGCCGAGCCTGAGGAAGGGTCGAATTATGCTCGACGATCACTTGTGCACCATTCCCGCCTTCCCCTACTTCAAATAGGTGAAATGACCCTTCATTGTCTATTTCTTTGAATAATAGGACTTTTTCCATCATTTCTTTAAAGTAATCAAAGTTGGCGATACGAATGAAAATTGGTCCTAATCCTGTAATAGCGTGTTCCAGAGGAATCGGTCCTTTTTGCCAAGGAATCCCGGATGCAACCCCTTCATTATTTTCATCTGAGATCAATTGATATTGCTGATCATCAAAATCCACAAACGAAATGGTTTTTTTACCAAATTGTTCTTGGATTCCTGTATTACTTACTTCTAAACGGTCGAAGCGATTAACCCAATACTCCAATGCCGCATCATTCGGTACACGGAAGGATGTTTTAGAGATCTCATTAGTCCCATGCACCCCTTTTGGAATTCCAGGAAAATCGAAGAATGTCATGTCAGTACCCGCACCGCCAACATCGTCGGCAAAAAACAGGTGATAGGTTTGGATATCATCTTGGTTAACGGTTTTCTTGACTAAACGCATGCCTAATATATTTGTGAAAAATTCATAATTTTTTTCAGCACTACTTGTTATGGCCGTTACGTGGTGTATACCTTTTAAACCATTCATACATTATTCCTCCCATTAAAACGATTCAATTTTTGGATATTTAACGTTTTCCTTAATCCCCTATATTTTCCCTTCAAAAAGAGTGGCTATTCATTATAGGGGTTTGATTAGATATTTCTCATTATCTTGAATTAATATATCTTTACTTAAAGATAATTTATCATGAATACCATTCACTGTCAACAACATTGTCTCAAATCAATATATCTCAATGTCGAAATAATTACAGGACAAAAAAATACAGTCAATTTTCCTTAAAATATAGACCATTCTGTATATGGGTTACTGTCTATAGCTATAACTAGCGGCAAAGACAGTATTTTGTATATCTATTATTACCAGTTCCGTACCAATAAGCTTAAGATATAGCAACCGTTGTTTTAAGGCTGCCACTATTAATCATTCCCTAATTTTCGTAATATCCTTTTGAACTCACATCTTTTCATTAATTAAGGGTTTATCGAGTATACATCTCGTAAATCTGTTCTTCCTTTAAATGATCAAAGCGAACCTCTCGTAAACATTCCTTTTGATCCATCATCAAAAGCATAATAGGAGCTGTTAAAATCCCGCTACCTCTTCTACCTTATTTGCATCAATGTTCCCCAGGTGGATAAGTGGGTAATTGTCCAGCAGTTCCCTAAGAGAAAAGGGAACTGCTTCGTAACCCATTTCTTTAATAACTCTATCGCTTTCCTTTAATTCTTCTTTCTATTTTTAAACAACTTTATTATTCGTGAGTACCACAAAACCCGAAATACAGACACTCATATTTGAGTGCCTGTATTTCGAGTAGTCCTCCCCATTGGATGTGTGCTTTTATTATTTTTCTCTTTGTTCCGTTTTCCACCATAGGGAATCTTTTGGATTTTCAACTGCTTCTTGAAATTCAGATTTTGAAGCAACTGTTGGGTAAGATCCTTTTAGCGATTTTCCTGAAGTACTATTGAACAAGAATAATATCACTAAAAACCCGATAATATTCACGGCTGTTAGATAAAAACCAGGTGCTAAGTTATTCCCCGTTTGGTGAACTAACCATGTGGAAACTAAAGGGGTAGTTCCACCAAATATTGAAACCGAGACATTAAAGGTCACTGATAATGTTCGATATCGAATATCAGTGTAGAACATGGTTGGTAACGATCCAGGCATTGTGCCTTCATAAATTGAAAGCAGAACACCTAGAATTAGAACACCTAACGAAATAAATACTAAAGCATTCAGGTTTATTAAATAAAAAGCAAGGGCAGATAATAGGCTTAAACCGCCTAAACCGATTAAGAAAACAGTCTTATTTCCAATTTTATCACTGAGCTTTCCAAATATTAAAGTAAGAGGCACCATGATAATCATTAGAATCGTAATTAATAGGGTTCCTACTGTACTGGATAATCCAATAATCTCATCTAAATAAGAAGGCATGTATGATAATAGCATATAGCTTGTAATATTAAAGAATGCAACAGCTACAAAACATACAAGAATATCCTTTTTGTGATTTTTGAAAATGGATAGAAAGCTTTCATCTTGGCCTTCATCATCAGAAAGTTCATTTTCAAAAATCGGTGATTCTTCTAAACTTTTTCTTAAGTACAATCCAATAAGCCCTAAAGGTAAGCCGAGTAGGAACGGTATTCTCCAACCCCATGAGGCCATCTGTTGATCGGAAAGAGTGATAAAGAGTGTACTGGCAAGTAATGAAGCTAATATATAACCAATTAGCGTACCAATTTCTAATCCACTTCCAAGCATATTGCGTTTATTGTCTGGAGAAGATTCTGCAATATAGACCATTGCACCAGCGTATTCGCCACCTGTTGAAAAACCCTGAATAATTCTAGCTATTAATAAGAGTATAGGTGCCCATATACCGATTTGATCATATGTAGGTAATAAACCGATTAGTAATGTTGAAAAAGCCATCAAAATAATCGTGGTTGTTAAAACGACTTTTCTTCCTAATTTATCACCGATTTTACCAAATATGATACCCCCTACTGGGCGCATTAAAAAGGCAATCGCAAACGTTGCAAAGGTGAATACTAATTTAAGCTCATCATTCTCAACAGCACTAAAAAAATTTTGACTAATGATCACAGCCAAATAGGAATATAAGCCAAAATCAAACCACTCCATAGCATTTCCTACCCCTGTAGCAAACACGCTTTTCTTCGCTTTTTGAATATCTACAACGTTGATTTTTTTCTTGTTAAATTTCATTTATCATGTCAACTCCATGGAATACATTTATGCAAGAATGAGAAGTAAAGTCAAACTGGAGGATAATCGGATTTTGGGCGTTTTTCCAATGGTATCCCAAATAAAATATTGTCTTCTTATTAGAGGTTCTATAAATCGCCTCTCGTTTTATTAAATTCAAGATTATTGCCTTTTTCCATTTGTTTATCTGTTTGATCAGGGTTTTCATCGTGCTTGAATGATCGATTATCATCATCATTATTATTTGGATTCGTGTCCGTGTCATTTCGAACAGGACGATAATCTACTTCCTCTTGATCATTAAAGTCGTTATTGCCAGCGTTACATGCTGACAGAAAACTTACCGAAAGTAATGCGGATAAAATAGTGATTTTCCATTTGCCTTTCATTTTATAAACCCCCTTATCTTAAGTTTTTGGTATTAAGTTTAATATGTACCTTAAACGATACCCTTAGTCTTAAATGGAGCCCATGCATGTTTGTTTTTTTAGCATCCTAAAATTAAAAAACTGCCCCCAATTATTGTGGGAACAGGTCATGTTATTTTTAGGTCAAAGGAAAAGCTGTCTTATACGAGGGAACCACCTTTTTTAAGGTACTTTACAATCCCTTCTGCTGCTCTATATGAAAAGGCACCTAAAGTACCAGTTGGGTTAAACGAACTGTTATGAGGAAATGCTGAAGAACCCGCAACAAATACATTCTCAGCGTCCCACATTTGCAGGTAAGTGTTAACTGCCGAATTTTTTGGATCAGCCCCCATGATGACGCCGCCTGTGTTATGCGTATTCGTATCTGTGTTTACGTTAAAATCTGCTTGTTCAGCGACCGTATCAATATGATCAGGACCCATTTTTTTAGCAATCGATCTTGTCACTTTCGCCATGTATTTTACTAACTCACGGTCTTGGGCCGTATAATCATATGTCATCCGTAATAAAGGCATACCGTATACATCTTTATAAGTAGGGTCCAGATCAAGGTAGTTTTGTATGTGTGGCATACTTGCACCCTGTGATTTGACTTGCAGGATGCTATTGGCATATTTGATTGATTGCTTTTTAAATTCCGCACCCCATGAAGGTGTTCCGATTGGTGAGTTATTATTAGCTATAGGTCTATTCCCATACTGGGTTGTACGAATTCCTGCTCCGTGAAGGAAGTTTACATCCGAATGGTCAAAATTATCACCTGTAAATTCTGCAATCTCAATGCCTAATGCACCTGCACCTCCATATATATTGAACTCACGGTCATTATAATAAAGGCTTGAATATCCTGAACTCACTTGGTAACAATAGTTTTTACCAATTACACCATTTCTGGTTTTTGGATCATAGGGTACTCCAAGATTTGAATTAAGTAAAAGTCTAACATTATTAAATACATAACTCGCTAAGACCACTACTTCTGCCGGTTGTTCGAATTCTTCACCCGTGAAGGTGTCTACATAAATAACACCTGTCGCTTTCGTACCATCATTTAAAATACGGGTGACGTTTGAGTATGTCCGCAGGTCAAGGTTACCAGTTTTTTTGGCAACAGGAATGACCGTAACAACTGGATCTGCTTTTGCACCATACTCACAACCGAAGTTTTCACAAAATGCACAATATTGACAGGCTGAACGTGAAATACCATCAGGGTTTTCGTAATTCTCTGATAGATTTGCAGATGGAATCATATAGGGTTTGTAGCCAAGCTTCTTCGCTGCTTGTTCGAATTCCGTTAATACAGGTGTTTTTATCATCGGTCCTGTTGGATAAGGATTGGAGCGTTTTCCATATAACTTAACAGTTTCACCAGATATTCCTGCCATTTTTTCAAAAGTATCATAATATGGTTCGATTTGGTCATATGTAATGCCCCAGTCTTGAATCGGATAGTCTGATTTAATTTTATTTTTACCATACCTTTTTTCAGTTAGTGATTTAATTTCAAAATCATAAGGAAGAAAACGGTAGGTCTGTCCATTCCAGTGACTACCAGCTCCTCCAAGACCTTCACCTACGATAAAAGTTCCATAATTACGCATAGGGAGTGCTCTCATTTTTTGGTTATTACGATGAGTAATAGTTTCCTTTGATAAATCTTGCATTAACTCTTCACGATGTTGGAAACGCAGTTCGTCATGCACCATTAAATAATCACTCATATCCCGTTCTTTACCGCGCTCCAGTCCAACGACTTTGATTCCTGCTTTTGTTAATTCCGAGGCAATAATACCTCCAGCCCACCCCATCCCGACAACAACGACGGGTACCTTAGGTAGTTTTTTTGCCATGTTTTTCATCCCTTTCTATCATGAATGTTTCATATGACTTTGAAGGCTATTTGGATCTAGCTTTAAAAATTCTTTACTTTGGATTTCTTTTGTATAACTCATTCGAGAACCAGGATACTTTCGCATCTGCCAGCCTAGCATTTCCTTATTTCCTCCGTACAATGGATCTGCATAAACACCTTCAATGGTCAAAGTTCTTAACAATTGGAAAAATGCCGATGAAGATGCACCAGAAAGCGAACTTGCTTTACCTTTCTCGAACGCAGCTAAAACTTCATCCTGTTCATTAGCCTCTAATTCTGTAAATTTCTTTTTATAGTTTTTGTTGCTATATGTATTCAATTCTTTTAAGCCTAGCCGGAACAAATCTTTTCGGTAAAGTTTATTCTGTTCACCTTGTGTTGGCTCTGGCTTATAATAGGGTCCAAGTTTATAATCCTTTTCATTTACGCCCCACCCACTGTTGAGTTGATGGTCAATATAAATCGCCGCATTTAATTCCATAGCACCTGGTCCAAGATCGTCCTTTGGGAAAATACGTTCTGCAGCTGCCGCTGTCGTCTGATATTCTTCTGGATAAAAAAACATCAGGGCTTCATTCGGATTATTAGCTTGAGTTTGACTCTTCTGTTCTGTTTTCACACCACTTTTCGAATTTCTATCAAACATGCTTCCAACTGCTCCACCTAAAATAAGCCCTCCAACAGCTAAACCGGAATTCTTTAAAAAGGTACGTCTCGTACTACCTTGTTTTTCGATTTGACTTTTCTCTTTGTCCGACAAAAAAAAACCTCCTATTTCATAATCAAGGTGTGAATTTTCTTATCACATTGATGCATCGCTTACTACCTTTTTCTTATAAGCAATCTTGGATATGGTGACACTTAATTCGTAAAGAACCAGTAAAGGAATAATGACGAGAATATCCGATATGAAATCCGGAGGAGTAATCATAATTGGTAAGACTACCAGAAAAAAATAGGATACACTCCACGTATTAATCATTCGTTGATGTGAATCTTTGTTTTCCAAGGTGGCCGCCTCCAGTTATATGAAAAATGCCCACCTGCATTCCACTATGGACTCTACTGTTTATCCAGCATCTTCTTTTCAGCAGTCGATAACTCATGTTTTTTCTCTTCCTGTTTATCTTCATCAGAAATTAATCCATTTGTTGCACCCTTGAATTCCGTTAATGTCCGTCCAAATGCCCGACCAATTTCAGGTAGTTTTTTCGGACCGAAAATTACAAGCGCAATGATAAGAATTACGACCAAGCCTGGAATCCCAATATTCTGAAACATCACGTCAATCCTCCATAAACAACATCAGTTACATTTACTAAAACCGTTTGTACCCTTTACAGTAAACGTTATTATTCACAATAAAGGATGTTTAAGTGACTTTTTTATTCCTTTTACATATATTCACAAAACTGCTCAATTTTATACCTAGCTTATATTTAGACATGCCTGTTTTGTTTACAGTTCAATATTCAAATTCCTCATCTAAATAGTACATATTAGTTTTTCAGTAATTCGACTATATGTATAAACTTTTATTAAATAACCATGCAGAAAGTTGGAAATGTTATAAAGGAATTTTTGGTACCCGAGATTAGAGTAAAAGAATCTTACCTTTTATTAAAAATGTATTCATGCAAAAATAACTTTGGGGAAAGATATGAATTAATAATAATGCTTAAATACTTTGGAAGAGTAAAATAAGACCTTAGAGGTTTATGTATTTTCCACGGATTCTATTATTATGCAGGAGATATATTAGAAACGTTCTTTGTTCTATTATCAAAAAGATTTTCACTCCACGCCACATTAAATACGGAGGTATTTATGAAAAAAATTTGGTTTACTTCTGGAGCCAGTATCGTTCTTGCTGGATGTTTAATATTTTTACTGTTTTTTTACAGAGGCCATCAACCCTCACCCTCCCCAAATTCAAATGGGGGAACACAGGATACTTCAGCTGGTAATCCTGAAGAAATTGTGAGTAATAGTTGTATATCTTGTCATGGGGAAAATTTACAAGGAGGAGCTGGTCCAGCATTAAATAAAATTGGTGCAAAATATTCACAAAATGATATAGAAGATATTATTAATAATGGTAAAAATGGAATGCCAGCAGGCGTTATTTCAAATGAAGAAGCTGCAATCGTGGCAGAGTGGTTATCCCAGAAAAAGTGAAGAGGCAATTTTTCAACTATATCGATGGCCTTAATTAAACGTAAAATAAAACAGCCAAATCCAATCAAAATGGATCAGGCTGTTTTGTAATTTCAGGAATAAATATATTTAAAAAAATGAGGACCAATTCAAAACAATAGACCAAACAGCTGTGTTCAATAATAAGCCTGTAATAAAAAGAGACCATTGGTTTTTCTTTTGTTCCCAACAGGAAATCATGAGGGCAAGACCAATTGAAACACCAATAAAGGAAAGCCATGGAAATGAATCAGTGAACTTTGTGAGAAAAACCGCAAGGCAAGCTGTGAATAATAATGATACAAGGTACTCGGTGAATAATGATAATTCGCTTTTAATATGATCGCTCAATTTTTTCCTCCTTCGAAATAGATATTATCTTCATATAATACTTCATGATGAATTTTTTATACGAAATTGCGTGCGCCCGTAGATTTCTAAAAGATAATAGTCCCTTGCTAGTTTCAATTCACCAATCACTGTACTGCGTTCAACATTTAAATATACATAATATTTATTGCTAATATATTGAATTTTGCGTGACTATTGACAATTACAATTCCAGAATATGTACTTCCAGACACCATACCAATAGTTTATTATTGGATAATTGTCCAGAATTCTTTTCAATAGTATTTATTCATGTAGTGAAAGTCCCCCAAAAAATCACTGGTTTTATATGCTCCCTCTAGCGTAATCAAACGGATTATTTTTTAACTATAGATGATTTATTCAGCGTAAAAAAAAAGCCTGGCAACCTATTTTATAGTTGCTAGACTTAAGTTCATTTTTAAGATCAATCCAAAATAAACAACAATTTAAACGGATAAGAAGAGTTCGTTCCTTCATGCAGACCATTTAATAGGCAACCAGGTCCCGCAGTGCCTTTTCCACTTTTTCAGGATTCACCATGAATGATTTCTCTAATGATGGTGAATATGGCATGGCAGGAACATCCGGGCCAGCGAGTCTCATGATTGGGGCATCAAGATCGAAGAGGCAGTTTTCTGCAATGATCGCCGATACTTCACTAATGATGCTTCCTTCCTTATTATCTTCAGTAATCAATAGGACTTTTCCTGTTTTGGATGCAGCTTCCATTATTGCCTCTTGATCTAATGGATAAACGGTACGTAAATCAAGTATATGAACGGATATGCCATCACTGGCCAGCCTTTCAGCTGCCTGAAGCGCAAAATGAACACAAAGGCCATAAGTGATCACTGTAACGTCCTCGCCTTCACGTTTTACATCCGCTTTACCAATCGGTAAAACATAATCATCATCCGGCACTTCTTCTTTAATTAAGCGATAGGCTCTTTTATGTTCAAAGAAAAGGACCGGGTCATCATCGCGAATGGCAGCTTTCAATAATCCTTTCACGTCATAGGGTGTAGAGGGCATGACAATTTTAAGTCCCGGTTGATTCGCAAAAATGGCTTCAACGGATTGTGAATGGTATAACGCCCCATGTACACCTCCGCCGTATGGAGCTCTGATGACGATAGGACAATGCCAGTCATTATTGGAGCGATAACGGATTTTTGCAGCTTCCGAAATGATTTGGTTGATGGCTGGCATGATGAAATCAGCGAATTGCATTTCCGCAATCGGCCTCATTCCATACATGGCCGCGCCGATGCCGACTCCTGCGATTGCGGATTCAGCAAGCGGTGTATCAATGACACGCTGTTCACCGAATTGTTCGTATAACCCTGAAGTCGCTTTAAACACGCCGCCCTTTACCCCTACGTCCTCACCTAATACAAATACACGGGAATCACGTTCCATTTCTTCCCGCATCGCCATTATCACGGCATCTATATAAGATATCACTGCCATCTTCTTTCCTCCTTACCTTTCTGCGTAAACGTATTTTGAGAGCGTGTCTTCATTTGCAAATGGAGCATTTTCCGCATAATCCGTCGCTTCGTTCACAACTTCCATTATTTCCTCGTTCATTTGTTTCTCCATTTGATCATCCATGATTCCCACTGCTCTTAAATAGGCACCAAAAGTAATGATTGAATCTATTTTTTTTGCCTCCGATACTTCATCAGGCGACCTGTATTGACTATCATCATCATCGCTTGAATGTGGTGTAAGCCTGTATGAAACCGTTTCGATTAAGCTTGGTCCCTCACCACGCCTTCCTCTCTCAGCAGCTTCTTTCACCACCCGGTATACTTCGATCGGATCATTTCCATCAACCGTCACCCCTGGCATGCCGTAACCAATGGCCCGGTCGGACACTTTCCCGCAAGCCAATTGCTTTTCAATAGGGACGGAAATGGCATACTGATTATTTTCGCACATCAAGATGACCGGAAGTTTATGTACACCTGCGAAATTCGCTCCTTCATGAAAATCACCTTGGTTTGATGAACCCTCACCGAATGTAACGAATGAAACAATATCTTTTCCTTCCATTTTTGCAGCGAGTGCAATCCCCACTGCATGTGGCACTTGAGTCGTAACTGGCGAAGATCCCGTCACGATTCGATTCTTTTTTTGCCCAAAATGCCCAGGCATTTGACGTCCGCCTGAATTTGGATCTTCTGCCTTGGCAAAACTGGATAACATTAAATCCCTGGCGGTCATCCCAAACGCAAGCACCACTCCTAGATCCCTATAATAAGGAAGCACATAATCATTTTCACGATTCAACGCAAATGCTGCACCCACTTGAGCTGCTTCTTGCCCTTGACAAGAAACGACAAATGGAATTTTTCCAGATCTGTTCAACAGCCACATCCGTTCATCCACTCTTCTTGCCAACAACATAATTCTATACATCTCAAGCACCTGCTCATCACTCAGACCTGCCTGTAGATGGCGGTTTTCAACCATATGTCATCATCCCTCCTAATAATTAAAACGGTTTTCTGTTAAAACCAGAATGTTCTCCTCACGCTGTCACCCAATATAAATATGGGTCTATATATCACAAATTACTAACCTCTCTTATTAGCTGTTTGTTTGTCTCGCAAACTTATATCCTGTTATGTATCTAAGGAAGGGAAAGCTCTTTTATGTATGCATGCTTGCCATTTAACACCCTCAAATGCGTTATCATCTACTATTATTACCTGGTACTAACTCAATGCAATATTATCCTACCACTTTTCATCTCACATTTTCAAGTTAATTTCACTTTGTATCGTTGTTTTCACGAGAAAACCTTTTTTTAACAAAAATAAAATAGGTTTAACAGTTTTGGCCTGACCTGACTTTAACTCATTTCCATATAAGCACCAAGACTAGATAAAAGCCGGGGTGTTGAAGTTATTTATTTGTTGACTAAGCGGAAGAATAGCTGTAAATTAAAATGATTCATAAAATTAAATGTTCGAAATGGAACAGTTCAATACAGAAAGAATGGTGATGTTGAGTGGAGAATGAAAAACAATTAATGCGTTCCGTACAACTATTGCGTTCATTTTGGAACGTACAGAAAAATATCATGCGGTTCGTTCAAAAGACAGCCGCAGAAAATGGATTAACAGTTCCTCAATATTCCATTTTGATGACCATTACCCTTTACAAAGAGACCTCCCAAAAAAATGTCGGGGAGAAAACATTTCTTCCAAAAAGCACCTTGAGCCAAGCGGTTGATGGTCTGGTTCGCGGAGGTTTGCTCCATCGTGAGCCTGTGGAGGGCAACCGGCGTGAGATTCAATTGTCAATCACCGATAAGGGCGAAAATTTATTAAAAACGATTCATTTTCACGAAGGAAGCATTCACCAAGTCTTTCAAACGGCCATTGAAATGCTTTCCGAAGAACAGTTTGAAGAGTTGCTAAAAACACATCTTCAAATTACAAACTTTTTAGAAGCACAAGCAACCGAACAAGGAGAGTGTACAAAATGATAAAAATACTGAAAAATTTATCCGTTTATAAGTGGATTATTTTAGCAGTTATCGGTCTGGTGTTTATTCAGTCCATGTCGGACCTCTTTTTGCCTACACTAATGGCTGATATTATTGACAAAGGCGTTGTTCGAGGAGACACTTCTTATATTTGGAAAATCGGCGGTTTTATGCTGTTGGTTTCCGCACTTGGCGCTTGTGCATCCATAATCGCAAGTTACTATTCGTCCAAAGCGGCAATGGGAATGGGACGCGACCTCCGCCTGAAGGTCTTTAATCACGTTGAAAAATTTTCGTTACAAGAATTTGATGAAGTCGGTACGGCGTCATTGATTACACGTACGACCAATGATATAACACAGGTCCAGCAAGTGGTTATCATGATGCTTCGTATGGTTATCAGTGCACCTATCATGTTAATCGGCGGAGTAATCATGGCTGTATCCATGGATGCAAAATTATCACTTGTCATTGTTGTCACAATGCCTTTTTTGATTGGGTCAATCTTGCTTATTCTATATAAAGGTGTGCCGCTCTTTCAAACGGTTCAAAAACGATTAGACCGGTTGAACCTTGTATTACGAGAAAATTTAACTGGCATTCGCGTCATTCGTGCCTTCAATCGTGAAACACAAGAGAAAGAACGTCTAAAGAAAGCGAATAAAGAATTAACGGATGTCTCAATCAAAGTCAATAAAATCATGGCCTTCATGATGCCTGTAATGATGCTTGTCATGAACTTGACGGTTGTTGGTATCATTTGGTTTGGTGGAGTCCGTATTGATAACGGCGGTATGCAGATCGGGGACTTAATGGCATTTATCCAATATGTTATGCAAATTATGTTCGCTCTCGTTATGGCTTCCATGATGTTCGTTATGGTTCCACGAGCTGCCGTGTTGGCAACAAGGATAAACGAAGTCCTTGACATGAAACCTTCATTCCTGGATGAGGGGACAGAAAAGGCAGATCGTGTACACGGTACCCTTGAATTTGAACATGTTACGTTCAGTTACCCAGGAGCAGAAGAACCTGCATTATCGGATATTAGTTTTTCAGCAAATCCTGGTGAAATCACAGCAATAATCGGTGGAACAGGTTCCGGGAAAACGACTCTTGTCAATTTGATCCCTCGCTTCTATGATATTTCAAGCGGAACGATTCGCGTCAATGGTGTTGATATTCGGAAGTCATCACAAGATGAAGTCCGTTCAAAAATTGGCTTTGTACCACAAAAGGCCTCCCTCTTTACAGGTACTATCTCTGAAAACATTCGCTTTGGAAAACAAACAGCCACACAAGATGAAGTTGAGCATGCGGCTCGGATCGCACAAGCGGAGGATTTTATCAGCAATATGAAAGGCGGCTATGAGGCAGAAATCGATCAAGGCGGTTCAAACCTATCAGGAGGGCAAAAACAACGGCTTTCGATTGCAAGGGCACTCATTCGAAAACCGGATATTTATATATTCGATGATAGTTTTTCGGCACTGGACTACAAGACGGATGCCAACCTTCGCGCAGCCCTGAAAGATGAAACGAAAAATTCGACGGTACTTCTCGTTGCACAGCGTGTCAGTACCGTCGTTGACGCTGACCGAATCATTGTGTTAGACGAAGGCCGCATTGTAGGCATTGGAACACACCAAGAGTTGCTTAGTACAAACGACATTTACCGTGAAATTACCTTATCACAGCTCACAGAGGAGGAAATTGCATGAGTAATCAAAAAAAACCTCAAGGCGGCGGTCAGGTCGGGCATGGCCCTGGTGGCGGTAACATGATGATGATGGGTCAAAAAGCAAAAGATTTTAAAGGAACATTAAAACGTCTATTGACCTATTTAAAACCGAGGCGCAACAGATTGATTTCCGTGTTCTTAGCTGCAATCATGAGTACGATTTTTATGATTGTAGGACCGAAGATCATGGGAAATGCAATTACAGAATTATTCGAAGGAGCTTACGGGAAATTCCAGGTAATACCAGGAGCAGCTATTAACTTTGATAAAATTGGCCAGATTCTTCTACTCCTTGCCGGACTTTATGCTTTAAGCAGCCTTTTCAGCTATGTACAACAATACATTATGTCAAGTGTTGCACAAGACACGGTATATGATCTTCGAGAAGATGTGAACAAAAAGCTCGAGAAACTTCCACTCAAATATTTTGAAGGACGTCCAAACGGTGAAACACTTAGCCGAATGACAAATGATATTGATACAATCGGGAGCACCCTTCAGCAAAGTTTAACGCAATTCATCACATCAATCGTAACGATTGTGGGAATTATCATTATGATGCTTTCGATAAGCCCATTATTGACATTAATCTCGATAATCAGCTTACCTTTGTCAATATTTGCAATCCGGCCTATTTTAAAAAGATCCCAAAAACATTTTGCCGATCAACAGCGTAAACTCGGACAATTAAATGGTCACATTGAAGAAATATATACCGGCCATCAAGTTGTTAAAGCATTCGGATATGAAAAAAAGGCGAGTGCCCAGTTTACTGAAGTTAATGAAGAATTGTATAAAGCGGGAAGCAAAGCCCAGTTTATATCAGGTATCATCATGCCCGTAATGTTCTTTATCGGAAATTTGAGCTATGTCCTCATCAGCGTTGTTGGCGGAATATTGGTAACGCAACGTTCGATTTCAATTGGTGACATTCAAGCATTCATCACATATTCAAAGCAGTTCACCCAGCCAATCACACAAACGGCTAACATCGCTAACATTATTCAGTCGACGGTTGCAGCCGCTGAGCGTGTTTTTGAACTACTTGATGAAGAAGAGGAAATGAAAGAACAAACCACAGTTAATATAAAAAGGGCAAATGGTGCTGTTTCTTTTGAACATGTGGACTTTGGATATGGGGAAGAAATGTTAATTGAAGATATGAACATCGATGTCTTGCCTGGACAGACGGTCGCAATTGTTGGACCGACTGGTGCTGGAAAAACGACCATGATAAATCTCTTGATGAGATTTTATGAACTCAATGGCGGAAAGATTACGATTGATGGTCTTGATACACGGAATATGTCACGTCATGATCTTCGAAAGAATTTTGGTATGGTACTTCAAGATACCTGGCTCTTTAATGGTACGATTAAAGAAAATATCGCTTATGGCAAAAATGGAGCAACTGATGAAGAAATTTTTGCAGCTGCTCGGACGGCACATGCCGACCATTTCATTCGGACACTGCCAGATGGTTATGAGACAATCTTAAACGAAGAAGCTTCGAACATCTCACAAGGCCAAAAGCAGCTTTTGACAATCGCCCGGGCTGTTCTAGCAGATCCGCCAATCATGATATTGGATGAAGCGACGTCTAGTGTGGACACTCGGACAGAAGTCTTTATCCAAAAGGCCATGAACCGACTGATGGAAGGACGAACCAGCTTTGTCATTGCCCATCGTCTCTCAACGATTAAGGATGCAGATTTGATTCTTGTTATGGAACAAGGAAAAGTAATTGAGAAAGGAACGCATTCAGACCTTTTAAGGGAGAATGGTTTCTACGCAGAGCTATACAATAGTCAGTTCACTGAAAATGTAGCTGGATAATTAGAAAGAGGCTCGATTCCGAAACGGAATCGAGCCCCTTTCTTATAATGTATCAATACCCCCTTTTATTTCCCTTTTTCACAAATTCCCAATCTACCTCAATATTTTTTCTGACTCTTTGAAGAAGATGAAGCATCGTTTCCGCTTCGTCCAAAGAAAATCCAGATAACGCAACCTTGTCAGTATACTCCCCTTCTTTTTTCAAAAAAGGATAGACCGTTTCACCTTTATCGGTTGCATATAGCTTTTTAATTTTTTTGTTTTCCTCATCATTTTTCTTCTCGATTAACCCTTGTATTTCAAGTTTTTTAATGGCACGAGCTGCTGTCGTTCGGTCAACCTTTATCATTTCTGCTAACTTTTCCTGAATGATACCTGGGTTTTCACATATTCGAACAAGATACAAATACTGCCCTTTTGTAAGGTCAAATTCTTTAAATTCGATATTACTTATAGAGTCCAATGCCCTTGCTATCATTCCAATTTCACGGAGTATTTCCTTCATTCAAAAAGCCCCTGACTTTTTTGTTGTATTTACAACAAAAATAATTTCATTTATACTAAAATAGGATATACATTTATTATGACTTGTCTTATTATATAAATCTAGAAAAGGGATGAAGAACATTGGATTCAAAAAGAATAACTACTGAAAATGATTTAAAAATAGCCTTTCATATCAGAAAAGAAGTATTTGTCGAGGAACAAGGTTTCCCATTAGAATTTGAATTTGATGAATTTGATACACTTAATGCTTTATCTGAACACATATTAGTCTATTATAATGAAAAGCCAGTCGGAACTGGAAGATTGAGAGTTGTTTATGGGTTAGGTAAATTGGAAAGAATTTGCATCTTGGAGCCTTACCGTAAATTTGGTCTCGGTAAAATAATACTTAAAACGTTGGAAGAAATTGCAAAGGAACAAGGTATTACTCAGGTTAAATTACATGGGCAAACACAGGCAGAGGGCTTTTATAAAAAACTCGGCTATCGGACTTCATCCGATGTCTTTATGGAAGATGGCGGTCCGCATCTATTAATGATAAAGGAACTGGTTAACGAATAAGTGTTAAATGTGAGTAAAACAAACATTAACAAACTGGAATGAATACACTATATTCAAAAACATTCATTTATCTTTCTTCTTGGTTTTGGAAATCACTTACAGTGGACCAATAGGTATCGGAACTTTATTAACCGTCTGTTTAGGAGGCCCGATTCTTAATTACTTCATATTATTAATTGGCAGTTTATATAAAAAACCAGTCCATCCGTAAATAGATATCAAGATAAAAACCATCTTATAGAATGGTTTCAGACTGTAGACAAAATCAGTGAAAATTGATTTTTTTAGGGGATTGTATAATTTGAACGTTGATTTCCACTACAGGCACTCGCTTTCCGCGGGCGGTCCGGGAGCCTCCTCGGCGCCTTTGCGCCTACGGGGTCTCCCCCTGGACGCGCTTTTCCCGCAGGAGTCTCGAACACCCGCTCCAACAACTTTGTTTTACTTTTAGAAAGAACCCTTTTGTCTAACTGAACCATTATTTATGAAATGGTTTTTAATTTAAAAATTAAATCGCTTTGCACGTAACGATTCATTAGATTTTCATTAATCTCAAATAAAAATAGAAATGATCAAACCAATAAATTTGGTTTCCGTCGCGATAATATCTCCAACATTGGGTAGCATTAAGAATAAGCACGAACAAAAAGACGAAGCCGTTTATAACACGAAATGTTATAAACGGCTTCGTCTTTTTATTACCGAACGGGTGCTTTTTCTTGAACGAGCGGGTGAAGGGCCTGGGTTTCATCAATATAAATAAAAGCATCATATCTATCTGACATCACAGAAGGTACATAGTTACCATATTGTTCATATTCCGGTCTGTATACAACCCCAATCGCCCGATGTCCAATCCTCCCTTGGAATAGCTGACGATTTTCATCAGTGAAAATTAGCAACTTATCATAAGCCCCCGAAAGGTGCATCGCCTCCTCCCAACTTCCCTTCATTGCCGGGGGTACTGTTTTAATTTCGAAATCCACGCCCCACTCCTCTGCTGCTATAACAGTTCCTCTGTAGGTTCCGAAACCTGTGATAAATACATCTTCAGTCGGGTTTTGCTCTCGAATGACCTGGCCGACATTAATCATCCCGGAATCTTTCATATCAGTAGCGCTGGCGTCACCAACATGGGTATTATGTTCCCATACAATCGCCTTGCCTTCAGAGCCGTAAAAATCCATAATTTCATTAAGTGCATCAACCATATGCATATCTCGAATATTCCATGATTTATCATCATGGACGACCATGGTCCTGTAATAATTTTCGGCATTGTATGCTACCAATGCATTCACTTGAAGATTCAAATTCAATTCTTCGTGATGGGGGTATTTTTCTTTTTTTCGTTGAATAGTCGTCAGTAATTTGGCTACTTCCTCTATACAGTCTTCCGAAAAAATACCTGCAGAAACTGCGTACTCCTCGTTATTCCGATTGAATGGCTCAAAACAAGTGAACGCCTGTCTGGCAGCTTCAAGGTCAGTTGAATCAATTTGTTTTAAGTAACGGATAACTTCATCCATGGATTCCCAAAGACTGTATATATCTATCCCATAAAATCCAACTTTCGTTTGATTTTGTCCAGACTCATTGTATTCTTTCATCCATTCAATCAGGTCGATCATTTCCTCGTTTGCCCACATCCAGGTCGGCCAGCGGTCAAAACTTTTTAGCACATCCTTTGCGGATTTAGTCACTAGGTCATAGCCTTTAACATACCTATTTATTGCCTGGCATGCGGGCCAATCGCCTTCAACGGCTACAAAGGTGAACCTTTTTTCTTGAATCAGCTTTTTTGTTATTTCAACTCGTGCCGTGTAAAATTCGGATGTCCCATGTGATGCCTCACCCAGCAAAACAAATTTTGCATTATTAACTTGTTGAATGAGCTTATCCCAATCTGCTTCACTTGTAAGCATGACTGATTGTTCGACTATTGACTGAACAAGATTATGTTTCACCGTTTCTCCTCCTTGTTATCTTACGAACATTATCGTTTGTACTCGGCATTATAAGAATTGGAACCTGCGTGTACGGACAGTAAAGTATCAGCGTATCCCACTAGACGATTTATAAGTTCATCACAAATAGAGTAAACCAGCTGAAAATTTTCTTCCTCAAATAGAACAGGGTCATCCAGTATGACCGTTGTGTTAATGAACATATCTTTGTTTCCATATAGGTTGTAGTGAACGATAGCCTTTCCAGCAGCTCCCCCTGTACCAGGATCATTGAAGCCTGGTATGAATACGAACCATTCTTCTGCAGTAGCGGACCTGAAGTTTTTCGTGAAAGACATTCTCTCGGTTTCCGTCATGATCTTTTTTAACTCTTTCGGATTCATATCCTTGACCTTGTTCATTCCATTGCCACCTTAAAACCATGTTAATTATCTTCCGTTATATATTTTCCTTAAGGTTCCCATTCTATAAATATTATTATGAAATAGTGACCTTTTCCGAAGAAAATAAGCCTGAACCCACCTCGGATATGATGCTTCAGCTGAACTCGGACACAGCAAAAAGTGATATCATGATTCATTCATCATGGAACTGCTGCATATAAAAAATATTTTTGGGGTATCAAAAGAGGGAAGATAAATTCCCGGATTGGGTTGGGTTGGACTGGTCTGGAGTGGAGGAGTTGCTCATGGAAAAGATGAATCGGGGAATTTTAACGGCGCTGTCGGCGATTGGCATTGCGCAAGGGCTGAAAATTTTAACGCATTATAAGCTGACGGGAAAGTGGGACTCGAAGCAGGCTTTCACAACGGGTGGCATGCCCAGTTCGCACTCTGCGGGGGTGGCCGCACTGGCAGCGTATGTAGCAGCGAATAAAGGATGGCTGCATACGGAAACATCGCTTGCGACAGTGTTTGGCGTGATTGTGATGTATGATGCTCAGGGGATTCGCCGCCACACAGGCGAAATCGCTAAGCTCGTGAATGATCTTGAAGATAATATGGCCAAATTTTCCGGAGAGTTTCCGAGCTTTGAGTATGTTGAGCGTGAGAAGGAACTGAATGAACTGCTCGGACATCAGCCTGTGGAAGTGGGAGCAGGTGCGTTGCTGGGAGTTGCCCTTGGGCTTATTTCGGCTAAATTGGAGGATGGCAAGCCCTCAAAACCGAACGGCTGAAAACGGTGGGCAAGCCTTGATATTCTAGGTTTTAAAGTAAGGTATGTAAGGAAGAGTAAAAGATTGTCCAAGGTTTATAAATTTCCAACATAAATATAGATATTTTCAACTTGAAAATAAACCATCTCAGTAAGGTGTTTTTCTATCTTGTCCTTCTGCGTCGTGAAAACAGAAAAACCTCTATGTGGTGTTAGAGGTTTTTTTGATACTTTAAACAATTGGAATATAGTTAATAAATCATTTTAATACAAAATTGCTTTTTGCAAAAACAAGCTCAGTAAATTTAAAATAAGCAGCAACATCAACACACTATTTGTAGATTTTGTTGTTTTTTTATCCTCCTACTATAAAGATTCCTGTACCTCTATTTCCATTTCCAATAAGGCGTAACTCAAACTTTTCCCATGTGTATCCATTCCGAGTGATATTGTAACTCCGCCAAGCAAAGCTTGATGGCAAACGAACTGAAGAGCAGCGATATTTGGAACCTCGTATCGAAAAATTTCACCAACAACAATGTCCTTAAAATGTTGTTTTACTCTCTCTATTGTTACTTCTTTGCATAAAAGCGAATAGTCTTTTTCCTTATATGGAATAAGCGAAAGCATCAAAATATTCCCTTTATCACCGGCGCGACTGTGGGCAACCTCATACAGTTTTCTCTTCATGCAGTACACTCTCCTTTATTACAACACTCACTTCAATTTCTTCTCGAGGAAGTAGAGAAGAAACAATTCCTAAAACTTCCTGTGTATACTTTCTTGCTCCTCCTCCACCGGCTGGCCCGTTTGTGTAAAGAGATTCAACCTCTTCACCAATTTTAGCGGCATCGCTTAGACTGCATGTTTTAGCTGCGACCCTTAGTCGGACTTCGTATGGTTCATTCCATTGTCCAAACGTATTACGGTGTGTGGATGAAACACCGATATAATCAATCCGCAATTCATCAAAACGCTTCTCAAGTCTCGTTCTCATAACGTCTCCAGCTAGTTGTGCTCGTCCCCATGCATTTGAACCTGCATAAGAAATTTCTCCTTCTCCAATAAACCCTGCATGGTAACCGACGCTTACTTTTAACGTTTCCGGCCGTTTCTTTCCTTTCCCTCCTGTTACCTCAATTCGATCCGGCCCTGCCTCACGAAGCTTCACTGACATAAAGTCGGCAATTACATCAGGTGTAATGTATTCGTTCGGATTTGTGACTTCATATAAAAGCTGTTCTTTTGCCGTCATCAAATTGATAACTCCACCTGTATTTGGGATTTTTGTAATCAAGGCAGAACCATCTGCTTTTACCTCTGCATACGGAAATCCTAAGTCCTCCAAGTGTGGAACATCCTTTTTTCCCGGATCTGCGTAATAACCGCCAGCAATTTGACCACCGCACTCCAAAAGGTGGCCAATAATGGTTCCCTGTGCAATTAAATCTGTATCGTCAACCGACCACCCGAAGTGGTGTACCATTGGGGCTAAAAATAAGGAAGGATCTGACACTCTCCCGGTCAGAATAATATCTGCTTCTTTTTCTAACGCAGGTAAAATTGCTTCGACACCGAGATAGGCATTTGCCGATAAAATCGGGCCATATGAATGTAGAGGCTTATTTGTTTCCATAGACAGTGCATCTGTATCTAGGAAAGCCGATACATCATCTCCTGTCACAGCCGCGACTTTAATAGAAAGACCTAGTCTTTGGGCAATTTCAATTACCTTTTCAGCGCCACTGACAGGGTTGGCTGCTCCCATATTTGTAATTAACCGCACACCATTTTGAATGAGTGTTGGAAGTAATAGCTCCATCCTCTTTTCAAGCAGCGGATCATATCCTAATGAAGAATTCTCTTTTTTTCGCTTGTGTGCCAGTGCGATTGTCCGTTCAGCCAAACATTCCAACACTAGATAATCCAAATTCCCTTTTTCTGCAAGAAGTAATGCGGGTTCCAACCTATCTCCTGAAAATCCTGCACCTGAACCGATTCTAATCAACATAATCACCTCAAATAATAGTAATAGCTCCTGTTAGCAGGGCTGCGATAGTCATGATAATCGTTGTTCCAAATGCCCATTTAAAAATAAAACGCTGATGATCTCCTAAATCAACGCCTGTCATTCCGATAAGAATAAACGTAGAGGCAGTTAATGGACTTAATGGGAAGCCGGTTGTCATTTGCCCGAGTATAGCTGCCCGGCCAACTTCAATGGGATCAATTCCAAAAGTAGAAGCGGTTTGACTTATGATAGGTAAAACTCCAAAATAGTAAGCATCCGGTGTAAAAACTAAACTAAGAGGCATGCTTGTAATCGCTGTCAAAATAGGTAAGTAGCCCGCCATCGCTTCAGGAATAACCGACACCATTGAAAGCGCCATAGCATCAATCATTTTTGTACCGGTCAAAATACCGGTAAAAATCCCCGCAGCAAAAATCATGGTCGAAACCATAACAACGTTGTTTGCGTGACTTGTGATACGCTCCAGCTGTTGTTTTTGGTTTGGGTAATTCACCAATAAAGCGATTGCAAAAGCAATAATAAACAAGGTAGGAAGTGGCAGCCATACTTTGATTAAAGCGATGAGAAGAATCAGTGTCAAAATAAGATTGAACCAAAAAAGTTGGGGACGTTTAAATTCTAATGTCGCTACCGCTAATTCTTGAAAAGCTATGTTGTCCTTTTCCTCCATATCTATAATCCCTAATCTTTCCCTTTCTCTTTTTCCAAGCAAATAGGATGAAAACAACACCCATAGGATGCCTGCAACCATAGCAGGTAGAATAGGATTAAATAGTTGAGCAGACGTGACATTCAACGTTGCCATCGCCCTTGCTGTTGGACCGCCCCATGGTGCAAGATTCATGACCCCGGCTCCCAGAGCCACTACACCTGCTAAAATCAGAGGGTTCATCTTTAATCTCTTATAGAGAGGTAGTAAGGCCGAAACAGTAATCATAAAAGTTGAAGCACCATCTCCATCTAACGATACAAGCATCGTGATAACTGCCGTGCCCACCACCACTTTTAGGGGATCTCCTTTCACGATCAGGAGCATCTTGGAAACGATTGGATCAAACAAACCCGTGTCCATCATCAGTCCAAAATATAAAACAGCAAAAGCCACCATAATTCCGGTAGGAGCAACCTTTACGATACCCGCTAGCATCATTTCCCCTATCCCCAAGCCAAATCCGCCAATCAAAGCAAAAACGATTGGCACCAACACCAGAGCAATTAAGACCGATAAACGTTTTGTCATGATAAGGTAAAGGAAAACTCCTATTGTCAAGCAACCTAAAATAGCTAACACATTATTCCCCCCCACAAGGCATATTTACTAAAGATTCCATTGCCCTTTCTAAAAGAATTTTGCTGTGTACTATTCTTTTTGCAAGAACCATGCCTAAACAAAGAAAGTTAGATTATATTATTATTCAAGTTAGATTTTCTTAGGTGTTTGTTCACTCTAATGCTGATTTATCAGCTATTTAATTACTCACTAAGAAAATTGAAAAAACAAAAAAAGAAAGCACTTTATTGTTAGCGCTTTCCTTTATGGTAGATCAATTTCTAATTTTTTAGAAAATATAACTAATCATTCTCAAATAAATAATTTCATCCCCTAATTCTATGGCCTTTGTGGATTTCTAATTTTTTAGAAATCTAATGATTTATTCTAATTTTTTAGAAATCACTTTAAATAATACGGTATTTTTTCATTTTATTATATAAGGTGGCCAAAGACACCCCTAGAGAATTTGCTGTTTTTTTTCTTCCTTCCATATCATTTCCGAACTTTCCCAAAGTTTCTTGAATGTGTTTTGATTCTGCTTCTTCCGTTATGTCTTTTAGTGTTTGACCATTTGGTTTTAAAGTAGAATCCAAGCGATTCATTTCAAGCTTCATCATTACATCTGGTAAATGGTGGAATTTTATTTCCGTACCTTCCGCCATACAAGTTGCATAGTCGATTACATTTCTCAATTCTCGAACATTGCCAGGCCAATCATATGATCGAATAAATGCTAAAGTTTGTTCGTCTATCGTGTACATAGAACCATCCCTTGCTGATGGAGTTAATGACGAACGAAGCAATGAATGAACCAGTTCAGGGATATCTTCTCTTCGTTCCCGAAGAGGTGCTATCTTTAAGCTTATAACATTAAGTCTATAAAACAAATCTCCGCGAAAATGATTTTTATTTACAAGCTGTTGTAAATCACGGTGTGTAGCGGCAATAATCCTGACATCAATATTTCTCTCTTCTGTTTCTCCTACTCTTCTGATCTTACTTTCTTGTAACACCCTGAGTAACTTAGCTTGGAGATCATATGACATATCACCAATTTCATCCAAAAAGAGCGTACCCTGGTCTGCCATTTCAAATAAACCGATTTTACCGCCCTTTTTTGCATTGGTAAAGGCCCCATCCCCATAACCGAATAACTCACTTTCTAATAAAGTAGGTGGAATGGATGCACAATTTACTGGAATAAAAGGCTTATTACCACGATGGCTTTCATGATGAATGGCCTGTGCGAATAATTCTTTTCCTGTCCCACTCTCGCCGATAATTAATATTGGAAAATTGGAATCGGATACCCGTTTTGCCACATATACAACGTCCTTCAAGCCGCCATCTTTTCCTATAATGTCATCAAAAGTGTATTTTACTTTATAAAGTGCATTCATTTGCTTTTTAAGCAGCCGGACTTTCTCGTTTTGTTTTTGAAGTTCAAGTGACAATTTATGAACTTCAGTTAAGCTTTTGCAGATGGACACAGCACCAACAATCTGTTCATTGATAATTATTGGAGCCATATCGACCACATATTCCCGGTCTTTTGTTTTTCGATAAACCCCAACACGACACTGGCAATCTTTTAGTGTTTTTGTAAGTTGCGCTCCGGGCCGATATTTTACCAGTGGCTTCCCTATGATATCAGGTGTAACACCAGTAATACGTGTATATTCAGGATTAATCATTTTTACGTACCCATTATGATCAATTACTAGAACACCGTCATTGATTGACTCTAAAATTGCTTTCCACCAGCCTATGCTATTTTCACTAATTGAAACAGTGTTTTTATTATCTGATCGCTCTTTCAAGGAATTAACTCCTTTCACCCTTATATACTAATGTTCATCTAAAATTACCTCTCTATTTAGTTCGCATTTCAGCCATTTTTCTCCTGGATTATTTTTTAATTTTATCTCTAAACCTTACATTCGTGAACATTCCCTTTGTGGTGTTATGTGTATACCCACTTCTTCAAATAAAGTCCTCTCAATGTGTACGTTGAATACTATAATACTTAAATATTGTCTCTACTAAGTTAAAAATCAGCCATTTTTCTATCTTAAAACTACCTTGAACGCGGGAAATCATTTTGTAGCTAATAGGGTTTATTAGAATATCTTGACTGGAGTTTTTAAACGGTTCCAAACCGACTAACTCAATGATTTTAGAACCGAAAATGACCTAAGCCTCTCTTCTTCTTAGAAAGGCTTAGGTCATTTTAATTCAATTCTTCCGGGACATTTTCATTGCGAATGAATACATATCCGATCGGAATAACCCTTTATAATATTCTACTAAGTTACCATCAGAATCAAAAATCATTCGTTCTGTAATCAGTAAGCACATCGTTTCGGCTATACCCAAATGTTCTGCATCTTCTTTTGTTGGAAAGCCGCAGGTTATGATTTGTTCCGCTTCACAAAAGTCAATGTTTAATTCACCTTCGAGTGCATCATACAATACGGTTGTACTTAAATCGAATTTCGTCAATTTTTTTCCTAGGTCCAAAGAATAATAATGCAATTCAATGGCTATTGGGACATCCCCCTGTAACCGCAGCCTTTTAATATGGTAAGATTCATCCTCAAACCCATTTGCATCAGCTATATTTTCAGGTGTCATTACACGGCCATGATCTAGTAGTTTAATCCCCATGCTTTTAGTGGTTTCCGTAAAACTTATCATCTTAAGCCATTCTTGCACAGGTTTAAGGGAGACGAACGTTCCCTTCCCATGCCTCTTTTCCAATATTCCCTCACGAACCAGGATGGAAACGGCTTCCCGTACAGTGCTCCTGCTGACAGAATACATATCCATCAGTTCCCTTTCACTCGGGATTTTGTCTTTATAATAACCTTCCAAAATCTGATTTTCCAATATGGTTTTCAATTGGGCATGTAAAGGGATTGGATTTTTAAAGTCTAACTCCATAAAATTTCCTCCAAACAGAAAAAGACATCGTAATGTTCGTATCAGTTCTTATATTGTAAACCAAGTAGTTATAATATTCAAACATGCCAGCGTTCAATTTTTCCCTTAAATTAGGATTTTGTTGAGTTTCCAGCGTTCAAATACCGTTTTTCTTAGAGTGAATAAAAAAAACCTGAATAGCTCTATGTATTCAGGGCTTATCCTATATGCAACCTTCATCACATTTCAGGCATATATGAAAGCTTATATATTAAATGATAAAGTACGAAATTATGGAAAGCAGCAAAGAGGTAATGGTCATGGCTAAAAGGGGACGCATGGCTTTTGTTCGCAGTGCCTGCAGGCTAACATTCAGTCCAAGACCGATCATGGCCATAGTCAATATAAATGTAGTCGCTTTGGAAATGCCATCCATTACGAGAGGTGAAACCGTAATATAACTTCCAAACACATAACTTCCTATTAGGCTCATGATTATAAAACCAACGAGGAACCATGGAAAATCAATTTTGGCATCATGGCCCATTTTCCCGGATGTTCGCTTTTTCATCCAATACATAAAAATGAAACATAAAGGAATGAGTAAAAAGACACGTCCCAATTTGGCGAGGAGTGCAATCGCTAGCGCATCTTCACCAGCCGGTGCTCCTGCCAAAGCAACATGGGCGATTTCATGAAGACTGATCCCAGACCAGATTCCATAATCCAAAGCAGATAGCGGAAGGATCGGACGTAAAAGTGTATAAACAATGGAGAAAAGGGTTCCCATTAAAGCGATTATCCCGACGCCTATGGCTGTATCCTCTTCCTTCGCTTTCACGATTGGAGATATTGCCGCGATGGCTGCTGCACCGCATATCCCGGTTCCTACAGCAAGAAGAAGGGAAATGGAAGCATCTGCCTTAATCCACTTAGCAATCAGGACCATCACGACTATGGCGAATGTTACTGTCCCTATGTCACGTATCAATAATGGCAGTCCCTGATTGAAAATCACATCGATATTTAATTTCAACCCGTATAAAATAATGGCAAAACGCAAAAGTTTTTTTGCGGAAAATTCGATTCCCGTCCGGAATTTCTCTGGATATCCCGCTATTTGACGATATATCACGGCAATGATGATCGAGCATGCAAGTGGACCGATACGATCGAATCCCGAAATCTTCGAAAGCCCCAAGCCTAAGAGGGCAATGAAAAAGGTGAAAGCGATACCGCTCAGCCACAAAAGCACCTTATTTTGAAGTGGGTTTTGCTGTGCCTGGGGTGCTTCTTCAAATGGCTCATATTTTTCTAATTCCATACATTCCTTCCCCCTTTCCAGATAAACTAAATATCATCCCATCCTTTCAATCGTTTGAAAAAAATCGGTTTCTTCTAGATTAGGAAGTGAATTCCCTTTGATAAAATACTCGGATTCCTTTAAAAAAGGCAAGCTTGGATTTTGATTCGTCCACAATTCAGGAACCGCTAAAGTCTGGGAACGATGTGACCTTAAGGCACGGATTTTTTTCTTTAAAGTCCCTGCTATATTGACTTCTGTGATACTGCCCGGCCCATTTTCCTTTAACCATTCATCATAAAACGCATGCCAAAGTACAAAGTACAAACTTTGAACCTTAATAGCTGGAAATACTGGATCTGGATAAAAATCGGGATCACCGGAGTTTAAGAAAGCAAATGCGGCAGCACGGCCAATCGCACAATGGTCTGGATGCCCGCCGTATTTCTCATGGAATGTAATTAGTGCATCCGGCTGAACTTCACGAATCACCTTTACGATTCTCTCGGCCAATAAATCGAAGCTTTCAAATTCAACCGTTTTATCCCTTACGTTTAAAAATCGCAAATCACTAATCCCCTATTCTTCACAAGCTTTATTTAACTCCTCCACCCTTAGTTTTGGCAATGCCTCCCTTGTTGTTACAATGGGATTTCCCATTCGTCTGCCCATTTCGCCTTTTGTCGCACATAGTAAAGTTATCTGAACACCTCGCTCAGACATTTTAGCAATGGTTCCCCCACACAGGAATGACTCATCATCGGGATGTGCCAGAACCACCAATAACCTTTGTTGTGATTGCATATTTCCTCCTGTTTTGGATTCCCCAGTTTTCCCACACTGTTAGACTTAATATGAAAAAATGGACATGGATGTCAAATCGGCTAGACATATCATGCCCATCTTCATTTTTTTCTTCTATATATATAGCACCCTAAAGCTAATCATCTTTTGGTTAGCATAATTCACATAAAACGGATTTAACCGTTTCTATGACAAAGCGTAAATCTTCAACGGTCGAAGATAAAGGCGGTGCAATGATGAGTACATTACCATATCCAGGAACCGTATCACCATTACGTCCGATGATAAGACCCTTTGCCTTGCAAGCCCCGATTATTTTACCCATGACCTCTTCGGAAACAGGCGTTTTTGTCTTTTTATCTTCCACTAATTCAATGCCATATAAAAACCCAACTCCCCGAACCTCCCCTACTTTATCCAGGGCTGTCAATTCAAAGAGCGCGCTTAGTGTCGATTCACTAAGTTCAGATACTCGTTGAACGATGTTTTCATTTTCCAAGATTTCAATGTTCTTTAGCGCAACTGCGCAAGATGCAGGGTGGCCTCCATATGTTGACACATGCCTGAAATGATTTAAATTTCCGTTGTCTTTGAACTTCTCATAAATCCTGGAATTCACTGCCGTTGCCCCAAGTGGAAGATAACCGCTGGTCAAACCCTTTGCCATCGTAACAATATCCGGTTGAACCCCATCTGAGTGCATGAACCCAAACATTTTTCCGGTTCTTCCAAAACCTGAAACCACTTCATCCACAATTAATAGAACATCATGCTTCTTACAGATTTCCGAAACCCTCGTTAAGTATTCTTTTGAAGGAATAAGGACCCCGCCACCAGAGATGAATGGTTCAAGGATAACGCCCGCTACCGTTTCAGCTCCTTCAAAGTTAATGACCTGATCGATATATTCAGCTGCAAGCAAATCGGAGTTTTCAACGTTTTCCCCAAACGGGCTTCGATAACTGTACGGGGGTGGAACATGCAGGAAACCTGGAACCGCCGGATCATATTTCACTCTTCGATTAGCCTGTGCAGTTGCGCTGAGCGCGCCAAAAGTATTGCCATGATAAGCTCTATACCTTGAGATGAACTTGTATTTACCCTGATTTCCATTTTGGGAATGATATTGCCTGGCTATTTTAAAAGCTGTCTCATTCGCCTCGGAGCCGCTGTTCGTAAAAAAAGTTGTATAAGGGCCCTTTAAATGTTCACTTATTTTTGCAGATAATTCGATTGCCGGCCTATGACTTAATGTTAAAGGGAAGTAAGATAAGTTAATCATTTGTTCATAGGCTGCCTGGGCAATCTCTTTTCGTCCGTGACCAAGGTTCAAGCACCATAATCCGGAGACACCATCTAAATATTTATCCCCTTTAGTATCAGTGAACCATGAGCCGGATCCTTCTGTAGCCATCATGGGAGCATCCTTCTCATTATAGCGATGCATCGCATGCCATAAATGGTCTTTATCCATTTGAACAAGGTCTTTCGTTTCAGTTTCCATCTTCACTTTTGAAACCCCCTTATTTTTCATCGAATGCAACTAAGTTAAGTTCCCATGCTGTTACAGATCCTTTTATGCGAATTGGTGATGGTGCGATGACCCCAATCGTTCATCAGGGCATCGCAGCTGTCCTATCACCTTTTTTTATTTATCCCAGTTTTTATGATCTAAATGAGAATATTTTTCTAATAATCTAGTAGGCATTTTTAATGCATCTTTTCTAAATGGCGGAGCCAATTGTGTTCCATCCACTTGTATATCAATGACAGTCGGTTTGTTTGATTTTATTGCTTTTTCAATGACAGCGCCTAACTCGTCTGCTTTTTCGACCCTAATGCCTACAGCACCCATTGATCGGGCAACTTCTGCAAAATCAGGATTTTGGATATCGGCCCCTACAAAACGGTTATTATAAAAATCGACCTGATTCTTTTTCTCAGCACACCAAGCATTATTATTGAAGACACAAGCTATGACAGGTATGTTTTCTTCAACGGCCGTGCTCACTTCATGTAAGCTCATGCCCCACGCGCCATCTCCAACAATGGCTATAACAGGCGTATTCGGCTCAGCTAATTTGGCACCTAGTGCGGATGGGTAAGCAAATCCAGTATTCCCGAATGTAAGCGCAGCGATATGCCTGCGTCCCTGATTGAATTTCAAGTAAGCGTTTGCAGTTGAAGATACATTACCGATATCTGTAGTGACGATGGCATTTTCAGGCAACACTTTTGTCAATTCCAATAGGGCCCGACGCGGATTGATCGGGGTTCCATCGATCATCGCAAGATTCACCAATTCTTCTTCCCATTTTTGTTTTTCATTCGTAACTTCTACTATCCGCTCTTTTTCTTGTTTTAGGTTTGGTTTATCAGCCTTCAACCGTTTCAAGATTTCACGACTCGCTTCGCGGGCATCTCCGATGATTCCCACTTCCACAGGGTGCGTCCTCGCTATTTGCCTTGGGTTAATATCAATTTGGATGATTTGCGCATCTTTCGGGAAATAATCAATGTCATAGCATGGTAACGTTCCAAATACCGATAATCTTGTGCCTACCGCCAATATGACGTCCGCTTTCTTAAGTGTATTCATCGCAGCCTTTGAACCCATGTAACCGATTGGGCCTACTGACAATGGATGATCAGCAGGAAAAGCATCATTATGCATATATGAGACAGCTACCGGAGCCGTTAAATATTCCGCCATATTCTTAATTTCCTCAATGCCATCTGAATCAACCGTTCCCCTACCGGAAATGATCACCGGATACTTCGCCTCGGCTAAAATTTCTGCCGCTCTATCCAAGGATTCAGAAGACCCGCAGCCCCTTTCATCCACGCGATATTGATGTGGTTGAAGTATTTGATCTTCCACTTCACCATAGAAGTAATCACGAGGGATATCGAATAAAACCGGTCCCCTCTCGGCATAGGCAATCCGAAATGCTGTCCTTAGGCAATCAGCGACCCGGCCTGGGTGTGTCACTCTAACTGTTTCTTTCGTGATTGCCTTGAAGATGGAAACCTGATCGCATTCCTGAAAACCATCCCATCCAACTGTTGGTGTACCAGCTGAAGGTGATATGACCACCATTGGAGTATGAGCTTGATTGGCCGCTGCGACAGAGGTGACCATATTCGTCATTCCAGGTCCGTTTTGCCCGATGACAACTCCAGCAACACCAGAGACACGACAATAAGCATCTTCCATATGTGCTGCACTTTGTTCATGGCGGACACCAATGAAACGAATGCCTGCAGTTGGCAATAAATCAAGCATATCCATGAAAGCAGATCCCAAAATTCCCGAGATATGTTTAACTCCCTCGGCCACTAATGTCTCAACGATGGCTTCACTTGGTGTCATTTTTACTTTCGTACCTCTTAACATTTTTGTTTCGACCATAGCACATTCTCCTTAATTAAAATTTATTTCTGATAATGACGTTGCGACGTCCGTACCAGTTATAAGATGTATAATACTACCATTATGCGTAACAGTCAATAAATAATTTGAATATTTCGAATTAATTTAAAATCTCTGTCCAGCATAGGCACTAACACATGTATTTGACTCTTTTTTAACCAATAAATATATCCTTTTTTTCAGTCAATCTGTAGTTGATTCTATCGATGATCTCCAATAAATCACCTATTTCATCAATTACGAAATCGGCACCTGCATTCAAAAAACGGTTTTCTGCATGCTTCATCCGTTTTTGCAGATCATAAGGGTCCATTTCACTGATTTCTGCTTCTGAAAGTCCGATTTCACTGCCGCCTTTCAATACGGCAACAGTCCACATTCCCGCATAAATTCCTTCTTTAATATCACTGATCGTATCACCCACTTTAACGATTTTGCTGAGTGGATACACTTGGAGATTCATCGCCGTCTTAAAGCACATCCAAGGAGCAGGCCTACCTGAAGGCACTTCGGTGGACGCAACGATGGAATCGGGTTGATAGCCCCATTTTTCCGCCTCTTCTTTAACAACATCAATCATTTCACGAGTATACCCCGTTGTCGAACCGATTTTTATTCCTTGCTGCCTTAAACGGCTGACTAATTCAATTACGCCGGGTATTGGCTTGGCATTATCCTTTAGAACTTTAAAAAGCAAAGCCTCAAAGTCTTTATATAATGAATTTAGATCTCTTTCGTCCGGTTCTTTCCCGAATTTAGCACTCCATAAATTAGAGATTCGTTTCATTTTCAGGAGTTCCATAATATGATCCATTTTCAATAACCCCATAGGTCCCCTTGCTTCCTTAACGGTAATATCTATCCCCCTTATCCTGAATATCTCGACAAATGCTTGGACCGGTGCAAAACAACCATAATCCACCGTCGTTCCTGCCCAATCGAATATCACTGCTTGAACCTCTTTGCATTCTTTTGCCCTTTCCAATCTATGCTCCCCTCCTCATCTTACCTCCTCCAAAATCACCAAACTTGCTAAACCAGGGTATAAAGAGAATTCAATTAACTTCTTCCAAAAATAACTGTAAATCTTCCTTTGTAGCTTCAGAGAGTCGTTTAATCTTTTCAAGGTCCTTTTCCGGATTCCCTGACTCCCCAATTAATGGGTAAAGGTTTTTCTCAATTCTTTCATACCAATCCGGGTATTCATCTTCCACTTGCTTTTCTATCGAATCCCAAATTGAACTCATATCTTTTCCCGTTTCTTGAATTCTCTCTGGATCCGCTTCCGCACTTAATTCTGATTCCAATTCTTTTATGGATTGAATCACATCGCCGACACCTTTTTTAATGACCTCCGGATTTTGGGTTTCACCCGTATTTGATTCCGGATTTTCATTCATGATTGGACTTTTTTCTTGTTGAGCCTCGTCCGGTTCAGCTGAATTGCCGCAGCCTGACAGCAATATGGCTCCAAGGACAACTCCACTGGTTATTACACTTAAACCATTCAATATAACCCCTCCTTCATGATTTAAAAGACAAATGGCACCAAGCACTTATTGGCACAATCTCTTTTTCTATTGGAATCATATTCTAGCTGATTAGTGAATTGAAGAATTTTGTCTGAGGAATTCCATAGAAGTAACCTTAAATTAAACCAATGGTGTAGAGCCAAAGCTAAAACTTTTCAGAATTAGGGGAACCAGAAGCAATATTTAATTCATTCTCCAAATACTTCGCTTTTTTTCGCCGAATGAAAAAGAATGAACAAATAACGATCAAGCTAAATAGCATGGTAAATATGAACTGCGGACGCTGCGAATCGATAAAAGCCATTAATATTAACACGGAAATCATGGAAATGATGGTTGCATAAGTCAAATACGGGAATAACCACATCTTGATCTTGAATATTCCAGGATTCTCCTTCTCCATTCTCTTCCTTAATCGGAGGTGGGAAACCGCAATGGCCAGATAAACAAGAATTCCGACTCCTCCCGAGGAATTCACTAAAAAGAAAAAGATTTTATCTGGTGAAACATAACTGAAAATGGTGCTGATAAAGGCGAATATAGTAGAGCCGACTACAGCAAATATAGGGACACCGTTCTTGCTCACTTTAGAAAATAGCTTTGGGGCGTCACCCTTTTGTGCAAGTGAAAATAACATGCGTGAACTCGTATATAATCCCGAATTCAAACAGGATAGCAATGCAATGAGAATCACTATATTCATGATCAGGGCAGCAGAAGGGATTCCCAGCATTTCAAGTACGGCGACAAATGGACTTTTCAGCAAAGAAGCCGAATTCCAAGGTAATAGCGTCACCAGTATGGCGATGGACCCGATATAGAAAATCAGGATTCGCCAAACCACACTATTCAATGCACTTCTAACTGATTTGACCGGATCACTGGTTTCACCCGCAGCAATCGCTGGTATCTCCACTCCAACAAATGCATGAAAAACGATCGCAACACCAACAAGCACAGAACTTAGACCATTTGGAATAAACCCGCCAAAGTTTAAAAGATTGGAAGTGCCAGGTGGTTTTATCGTTGGGATAAACCCTAATATCACTGCCACCCCCAGGCACAGGAATAGTATGATACTGATTATTTTAATGATTGAAAACCAGTATTCGAACTCACCAAACGATTTCACGGAAAAAATATTCGTCATTTTCAATAGGATGATCAATGATAGACTTATGACCCAGACGGGAACGGAAGGAAGCCAGCTGTGAATGATTGCTGCTCCAGCCGTTGCTTCCAAAGCGATTACGATAACCCAAAAGAACCAATATAACCAACCTGTTGTAAAACCGGCCCATTCACCTATCCCTTCTCTTGCATAAACCGCAAAAGATCCAGTATTAGGATTCACTGTGGCCATTTCCCCAAGCATCCTCATGACTAACACAACGATCAAGCCTGCCAAAACATATGATAATATCGCCCCGGGGCCCGTTTGACCAATAATGATACCGCTTCCTACGAATAAACCAGCTCCTATGACACCACTCAAAGATATCATCGTTAAATGTCTTTGTTTCAGACCTGGTTTCAGTTCTTCCTGTTGATGTTTCATACCCTCCACCAACTTTCAATAATTTGGGGAATCAACTAAGATAATCGCTACTTGAATGTAAAGCAGGCTTTTCAGCTGCCTGTCCTTTACACTTTCACAAAGATAGTGGGAACTGGAAACATGGCATTTTCAAACAACACAGGGTATGACACTATGAACTTAGGATTCTATATCACTAGTCCTCCTTCCTTATGGCTATTTTGAAATCCGAAGCGGATCTAACATCACTACGTCATGATGTTAGTACCACTTTCTATGTGTATAATACACTCTGATTTTTTTAAAGTCAATTTAAAAATCAGAATATTTAGATAACAAAATGAAAATTTTCATATAAAAAACGATGTCCATTAAGTCTGCAATTTTAGTTATTTTACTTCATTTACCTGTGGTGTTTCATCCAACACACTTTCCGTAGCTGACGTTACTGCCTTCTGCTTCCTATCCAGCATTTTCTTTAAAAGATATGAAAAAAGCAATGTAAAAGCAATTCCCTTAACAATCGATGCATAACCATAAACCAGAAGGCCCAATATCAGTACGATAAGATTAATAATCCTTATTGTCGCAGCAATATCTATTTTTTCATTTTTGTGATGTAAAATTAAGGCGAGCACGTCAAAGCCAACAGTGGAGGCATTTGCAGTTATACATAAATAATATCCTATCGCTATAAAAATCGACGAAATGAAAATCACTAAAACGATATTCATATCAAAATGAAAGTTCAATGAATAAAAAAAATTAAAAAAAACCATATAGCTAAGGGAACTTACGATCGACTTAAAAAAGTACTCTTTCCCTAGAAAAACTAAACAAATGATTAACAGTAATCCTGTAACCAAATTGGCGAGCATGGCAATGTTATAGCCCAATAATGCATTCAATAATAATGCCGAGCTAGTTACCCCGCCATTGATGATTTCATTGGGGACGATTAAATAAGCATAGGCAAAGGTCATGGAAATGTTTCCTGCGATAATTTTCAATAAATCCTTCATACATTCTCACCATCCTGTTCGATATTTTGATAATGCTCTTTCCCCCCTAAATATATATTTATATTTGAACGATAATAAGGTTCGAACCTTTCACCTTTCGATATTTTTACTATTACGTTCTTATGTTTCTTTTGGAATGTCCAATTACCTATTACATGTTGGAAATTAACATATGATATTATTAGTTTGTTTAAAATGATATGAGTGAATTAAAGGGGAATATAATTTGCTGGGTCATTATTATTCAGGAAAAAAACTCCTTCCATAACTATCCAATTTTATCGTATAGGGGTAAAAAATATAACTAGAGGTAAAAACTTTGGGTGCATATCGTCTATTAGGCTTCATTTATAGATTTCATTTGCCTCAATTCTGAATCCCAAGACGTTTCATTCTCCTAATTAGATTTGCATGGTCAATTTCGAGTTTAATAGCTGCTTTTCGAATGCTTGGTGAGGATTTTAAGGCTTCTAAGATTATCTGAGCTTCAAATTGATTCATTGCTTCCTTTAAGTTACGGTGACTTGAGGGGGATATATGATATTCCTCATATTCGGTATCGCTCTCTAATTTCCAATTATCCCTAATATGTTCAGGCAGGTCTCTAGGGAATATGGAAGGTACTGATGTTGATACCACCAAATACTCAATTATATTTTTCAGCTCACGAACATTTCCTGGCCAATGATAACTTTCCATAAGCTTTATAGTTTCAGGCATTATTTTTTTTATTAACCCGAACTGCTCACAAAGCATCATAAGGTAAAAATCAATAAGAGGTAAAATATCAGATTTCCGCTTTTGTAACGGTGGTATATCTAAATGGATGACATTAATCCGATACCATAAATCTTCTCTGAATTGCTTTTTATAAATAAGTTCCCTTAGGTCTTTATTGGTGGAACAAATTAATCGAAAGTTAAGAGGAATTGGTCTTGTTTCACCTATTCGGGTAATAGCTTGATCTTGGAGAACACGGAGCAATTTAGCTTGCATCATCAATGGAAGTTCCCCAATTTCATCTAATAAGATGGTACCCATATTCGCTTTTTCAAAAAATCCAGCCTTTCCACCTTTTTTAGCTCCTGTAAACGCTCCATTAGCAAATCCAAACAATTCCGACTCAAATAATTCAGATGGGATGGCTGCACAATTCACCTTAATGAAAGGGCCTTCTTTTTGTGGGCTGTATTGATGTATGTAATTAGCCAATACTTCTTTACCTGTCCCGGAGTCACCTGTAATGAGTACAGATGTTGGAAATGCAGCAATTTTTTTTGCCTTTTTTATAAGGGTCTGCATTTGCTGACTTTTATAAATTATTTGAGGATGATGTTTAATGTTGTGTTTTGCGTCAATTTCATTATCAAGTTCAATTTTTCTTGTTTGACTTTGTAAATGATTCAAATAAGTTATATCTCTTACACTCGTAACTATCATTTTTACCTTTTTCTTTGAGTTATCAAAGACTGGGGTAGCTGTTGCTACAAAATATTTACATTTATTGATTTTTTGCATGATAGTGGTAGTTTTCTTAGACTGTAATGCCATATACGCAGCTGATTCATCAAAATACTCCATTAATACTAAATCTCTAATATCCTTACCAATAACTTCATTACGATTTATCCCTGTCATTTCTTCATAAGCCTTATTAACTTCTATAGTGATTCCATCCTCATCAACCACATAAAGCCCGTCTGAGGAAAAGTCAATGATTGTACGCATTTGTTTATTGTTTGCCTCTAAATGTTTTATCTTTTCTAAAAGTTCCTTTTTTTCCATTTATCCGCCTCCTTTTGTAGTCATTTTATTACCAGGTTGGTGACAATTCAATACCATTATTTTAAGTGAAGCACCTTTTTTACACAATTTTCACAACATTCCAACTTCGGCATGTTTCTTGCATTATTATTTTATCAGTTAAACTCTTTAACAATATTAAGAAAAGGGTGATAAAATGGCTATACTTGATTTACCTCGGAATATTATGCTTGAAAATGGTGCCATTCATTATTTGGGAAAACTAATTAGTTCAAAAGGAGGAAGAAAAGTTTTCATACTCATGGACTCTTTCTTGGCTAAACCTCCGTTGAACCTCCATGAAAAGATAGGGGTTATCTTAACGAAAAGTGGTATAGAATACAAACTTTTCACTAATTTTTCAGGCGAACCGTCTACCAAACATGTTAAAGAGGCATTAACCCATTTCAATGATTTTCACGGGGATTGTGTACTCGGCATAGGAGGAGGCAGTGCCATTGATTTAGCAAAGGCATTATCAGTTTTCGGTAAATCGATGGATACTGAATGGAAGAGCATACCTAATTACCAAAAACTAGATCGACTCCCTCTTTTTGCGGTTCCTACAACATCTGGAACCGGATCTGAAGTTACTAAAATTATGGTTATCACTGATTTTGATACGAATATAAAAATGAATCCAAGTCACCCGGACCTTGTTCCAGATGTGGCAATTCTAGACCCGGAATTAACTTTAACCCTCCCCCCCAGTTTTACGGTCTATACAGGGCTCGATGCTCTTTCACACGCTATTGAAGGACTTCTTTCGAACAGAGCGACAATCATGACCAAATTATTTTCTATTGAGGCTATAAAACTAATCAGAAAATCACTGCCAAATGTCTTTGAAAATGGATCAGATATTGATTCAAGAAGAGAAATGATGTTGGCAAGCTGTTATGCAGGCATCGCTTTTTCAAATGCTTCAACAAATTTAGCCCACGCAGCAGGAAGAGCGTTAGGAGCGAGGTTCCACATTCCACATGGACTAAGCGTAGCCTTGCTGATGCCCTTTGTTATGGAATTCAGCCTAGATTCCTGCCAAGAACATTTTGCAGAAATAGCATTGGCACTTGGGGCCTCTCCCTCTCTCAGCAAAGAAAACCTTACTTTATTTGCTATTTCCTCTTTGGAAGAATTTAATGAAAAGTTCGGTGTTTGGCATGACGGACTTAAATATATAGACACCCAAAAATTAAATGCCGAAATTCCAACATTAGTTAATGATGCACTTTCAGGTAATGGAATAGCTACTAACAGAAGAGTTCCGACTGAGCAGGACATACGGAATGTTTTTCACTTATTAGCTGAAAAACTTTCTAACCGAAATTCACAAGCTGTCTCTGAAATAACACCAAAATGAAAGCACATACCAAACTGGCCAATTCTGAAAGTTTTAACAATTATTGAAGTGCCCAAACAAATCAAGGATAGATACATTCACTTTAAAACATCTTTAGAAAGCATTTTAAAAACAGTACAAAATTCATTTGTGGAGTTATCAGATACTGGTATATATCGATTAAATTGTCTCCCACTCGGATTAATTTTTTGAAATCCATTAGATACTTTATCGTACTCTTCTTCATATCCAACCATTTTTTTGAATTTGTCAATTTTAGGGAGGAAAAGAGATGGAAATAAAAAAGGATAAAACGCTCTCACGTGTGGTGGGAGCAAGTCTCATTGGTTCTACTATTGAGTGGTATGACTTTTTCCTTTACGGTGTAGTCGCTGGAATAGTATTCAATAAGCTATACTTTCCTGCTGATGATCCGATCGTATCCACTTTGCTAGCCTATGCCACATTTGCTGTGGGGTTTATAGCCCGTCCGGTGGGAGGCTTGATTTTTGGTCATTTCGGAGACAAAATCGGGCGGAAAAGCATGTTGATAACCAGCTTAGGTATTATGGGCGGGAGTACTGTATTAATTGCCCTAGTACCCACTTATAACCAAATTGGCATATGGGCTCCTATCTGCTTGCTTATCTTAAGAATATTGCAAGGAATTGGACTAGGCGGTGAATGGGGCGGTGCTGTACTAATGACTTTTGAACATGCACCATTAAAAAAGAGGGGGCTATATGCGAGTCTTCCACAAATTGGATTATCAATTGGCTTGCTTTTGTCTTCTGGTGTTGTGGGAGTACTTTCTTCCACTTTATCTGATAGTCAGTTCATGTCATGGGGATGGCGAACAGCTTTTGCGCTTAGCTCGATATTGATATTCCTTGGTTTATGGATTCGGCTTAATGTTTCGGAATCACCTGAGTTTAAAAAAGTGAAGGAAAGTAACGTAGAATCTAACATGCCAATAAAGGACATGTGGAAAAATAATACCGGTAATGTCCTGGCTGGCATGGGTGCAAGATATATAGACGGCGTGTTTTTTAATGTTATGGGTGTATTTTCAATTACCTATTTAACAAACTCTCTTGATTTATCACGTACTGAAGCATTACTCGGTGTATCCGCAGCAGCATTTGTCATGTGTTTTTTCATTCCTATCTTCGGTCATGTATCTGACCGAATTGGAAGAACTCGAACCTATTTAATTGGCAGTCTTGTTACAGGACTTTCTGCCCTTCCTGCTTTTTGGATAATGTCGAATAGTAATGGCAGCACCCTTGTAATCTGGATGGCACTCATCATTCCTCTAGGAATCTTTTATTCGTCAGTTTATGGGCCAGAAGCTGCATTATTTGCAGAGCTATTCGATGCTCCAGTCAGGTACACAGGAATGTCTTTCGTATATCAATTTTCCGGAATTTTCGCTAGTGGTTTGACACCTATCATTGCCACTGCATTATTAGGTTATAATAATGGATCTCCCATTTTACTTAGCTTGTATGTTGTTTTTGCTGGTTTAGTGAGTGCAATATCGGTTTGGTGGATTGGTAACAATAAACGTAAAACTTCCCCAAATATAAGGTCAGAAGCCATGATAAAAAAAGGATAATTGATCAAGTTATTCCCATCGAGTACTTTTCAGAAATAACAAAGTTGATTGGAGAGGAAAGTGTGAGACTCCTGACGGATAAGCACTACTAGGGAGCCACCAGGAGACTCCGTAACTCCTGCGGAAAGCGAGTCCTTGAACAAAAACCAACATCCAAATTGATGAAACCAAAAAATACTGTAGACAAACTTGATTTTCATCGAGTTTGTCTACAGTCTAGTCTGAGTAGTGGGGATTATACCCCTCTACTTTTTTATACCCCATTATTTCCCAAGAAATGTTACTTTCAATAGCTGTGATTATCCTTTTCATGTCACGGATAATGCTGACTCATCCTTCATAAGCCTTTTACGATAAACCATATTGGACAGCTGTACACTCACTTCATAAAGCACAAGTAAAGGGACGATAACCAAAATGTCCGAAATTATATCTGGAGGTGTAATCAGGATTGAGATGATGACCAGGACGAAATAAGAAATCTTGCGAGACTTTTTCAACACTGCTGGATTGATGATGCCTAATCTGGTCAGGAACATGACCACAAGCGGCATCTCGAATAAAATCCCGAAAGGTAAGATCAAATTAATCATGAAACGAAAATACTTTTCCGCAGTGAACATCATCTCGAACTGCCCGGCCGATAGGGAAGTTAGGAAACCCAGAACTATTGGAAACAACACAAAATATCCAAATGAGATACCTGTGATGAATAGAATGAACAGTCCGGGTATGAAGCGAAATGTAACCCTTCTCTCTTCCGGTTTCAAAGCTGGAGCCACAAAGCGCCATAACTGATAGGCTGCAAGCGGAATCGTTGCAGCTATTGCGCAAACCCCAGCAATAATCATATATACCCATAGGATCTCACTCGGCCCGAGCACGGCAAGCTTTCCTTCCAAATCTTTAATAAGTAAATTATAAATATCCTGTACGAATATGAAGCTCATTATGAAAAAGGCCACAAAGCCTATCAGTGTTTTAATGATTCTGTTTCGGAGTTCCTCCATATGCTCAATAACGTGTAAATCCTTACTCTCCACTTTCACTCCCCCTTTTTAGACATATTATTTGCCACTTTGCAAATAGCGGCCCCTCTAACCTTTCTCATGAAAAGAAGCAGGCGAGTCTTTCCGCCCGCTCTATCTCATTTACTTCATCCCTCTTTTTTAACAGCTCTTAATGCAGCTTTATTCTCATTTTCTTCTTCTTTTTCTGTATCATTCACCAATCCTTTGGTTGCACTTTTGAATTCGGATAATGTCCGGCCAAATGCACGGCCTATTTCCGGCAGTTTGGACGGTCCAAAAATAATCAGTGCAATCACAAGGACAATCACCAAACCGGGTATTCCTATATTTGAAAGCATTCCTACTCACTCCTCTGTTCTTCTCATTTTTCTTCGCTACATTCCTGTCAAGCATCATAAGGATTCCCTATCAATTAGTCACTTTCCCCTGACTTTTCATTCTTTGTTTTTCATGTGCGCGATTATGGGCACGTGTCCGATCCTCCTCGACTTCGTTCGTTTTTTGTACACCTTCCATAACCGTTGCTGATGCAACCTTTCGCAGCCCTGTTTGATCCTTATCAAAAACAAAGGATACTCTTGTCGATATATCCGCACCTGGTTCTGTCACGAATGGGACTACACGGTAATCCGCCTTCCATTGTTCTGGTGTTACTTTGCACCGGACATATCCCCTGTAATCATTAAAGAACTTTATATGCGGATTCTGACTTAGTATTTTATCCGTGTCCGCACGCTTATCCGCACCATTTCCGCCAGATGTGATCGAAGTGCCGACAAACTCCACTCCGAAAATCTTTGAATTTGGATCATCGAAATCCGCCTTTAAATTGGCGGCCCAGCTTGCATGTACATCACCGGTCAATACGACCAGATTTTCCAGGTTGTTGCTTTTGATTACATCAATTAAGCGATCGCGTGCAGCCGGGTAACCATCCCAGGAATCCATGCTGAATTTTGGGGCGGTTGGTGTTCCATAATTCCGTTGTGCAAAGAAAATCTGCTGAGGCAGAACATTCCACTTCGTTTTTGATTTTGATAGATTGTCAGTTAGCCACTGTTCCTGCTCTGGACCTAGTAATGTCCGTTTCGGATCAAGTGACTCAGGCGTTTGCGGTGAACTTCCATCACCGTTTGCCTGATCATCCCGGTATTGACGCGAATCCAATACAAAGAAAGAGGCCAGGTCGCCATATGTGAAATTTCGGTATAACCTCATATCCGCTCCCTTAGGCAAAGATGATTTGCGAAGGGGCATATGCTCATAGTAAGCCTGATAAGCGGCGGCCCTTCTCTTGATGAAAGCTTCTACCGATTGCCCTTTTTCCGGGATGACATTTGCATAATTGTTTTCAACTTCATGATCATCCCAAGTCACGACCCATGGGAAAGCTGCGTGTGCCGCTTTTAAATGGGTATCAGAGCGATATTGTGCGTATCTATTCCGATAATCTTCAAGTGTAATGATCTCTGGTCCACTATGTACACGGACATTACCTGTAGAAGAAACATATTCATTTGGTCCATATTCATATATATAATCGCCAAGGTGGAAGACAATATCCAGATCTTCCTTTGCCAAATGTTTATAGGCCGTATAATAACCATGCTCAAATTGCTGGCATGAAACAAACGCGAATGACAAGCTCGAAACACTTGAACCTATTGGCGGAAGTGTTTTCGTTTTCCCAGTCTGACTTACTTCCCCGCCGCTTTTAAAACGGTAAAAATAGACTTTATCAGGTTTTAACCCGCTTACTTCCACATGTACGGAGTGGCCAAGTTCCGGCCTGGCTATTTCCTTGCCTTGCTGGACAATCTTTCTGAAATTCTCATCCTTTGCCACTTCCCATTTAACCGAAATGGCTTCTTTTGGCATTCCTCCTCCATTCAACGGATCCGGTGCCAGCCTTGTCCATAAAACGACACTGTCCGAGAGCGGATCTCCTGAAGCTACACCGAGAGTAAATGGATAATCACTGAATTTCGGGGCAGCATTCACTTCAATCCCGCCCATTGATTGGGCAAGGGCAAGACCTAATGAAAGTCCGGCAAGCTTACTCGCTCCCTGGATAAAATTTCGGCGGTCCATATTCTTACCTAATTCGCTCCAATTCTTAATTAAATCATCCATTGCTCTTTCATTATTCATTGATCTTTCCCTCCTATTATTTGAATCTGGTTCAAGTATAGAAGGCCATTTTTAAAGGTGTATGAAGATGTGTAAATCAATAAATCAATAAATTAGGAATTTTTAGGCAGGCCTTATGATACCCATTGAATACAAAAAGAGTTTTGATTCACTCATGCATTTACATAGCCCTACAAACTTTTACATTTAACGACAGTCTTTCAGCCTAGTTCTCTTAACGAATCATTTATTTAATCGTTACAAATAACTTCCAGGGGCTATTTTTACAATAAACCTTTAAAACTATAAAAGCCTAAAGAAGCCAGCGAAATAATGGAATAAAAGAAAGATCGACATCACTTGGTTGAATCCCACCGCAGTAAGGAAACATCAATTTAAAGGAAGGTTTAGAAATCATCATAGTTTTCTAAAATCGGACATTAATGCTTAGCAATAATTTTATGAGTGAATACTCACTTTCTGTTTAAAAACATCCTAATTTATGTAATAATAGTTTCATAACAAAAAAAGAAAGCACTTGAGGATTCTACATTGGAGAGTATGGAAGCATTATTTGAAAAAATTGAGATATTGAGGAAAGAACTAATAACCACCGGATTGATTTATGGATTTACTGCCCCAAAAACATTACATAAAAGCCAGGAACTAGATGAACTGTTGAATTTACTTACAAATGAAAAAGAACCAAATGATTTAGAATATGTCTAAAAACAGGTATGAACTAATACTTCATGGTTCTCTTACTTCTTATATTTTTCATGGACTCGTGGTCTAATTTTTATGTAATATCCGCTAAATCATTAGAGTAATTGTTAACATCATCACTCTTCCTAATTAAAAAGCATCCAAAATGAATGGATGCCTTTTTTATCAAAGATTCTTTTAAATGGGTCAACCTAATATTACCGCTGTGTTAATGATTCATTACTATTTTAGTGACTGAAATCCTTTCAATTCAGGGACAACATTGCTTATCTCCCTTCCTGTAACAACAGCAACGAGGTTCTTCGCCGCAAGCATGGCCATATCAAATCGTGTTTGATGAGTAGCTGAACCTATATGGGGCATGGTTACCACGTTAGGCATGGCTAAAAGCGGATTGTCATGCGAAATGGGTTCCTTTTCAAATACATCCAAACCGGCTGCAAGAATTTCCTTATTTCGCAGTGCTTCTATGAGGGCCTTTTCGTCCACCGTCTGACCCCGGGATGTATTGATAAAGATCGCTGATTTTTTCATCAGTACGAACTGCTCCCGTCCCATAAGATGCCTCGTCTCCGGAGTATAAGGGACCATTAATAGAACGAAATCTGATTCCCGTAAAAGGTGATCTAAAGAAGAATAGGTTGTACTGAGCGTTTCCTCCACTTCGGATTTCCTTCGCCGATTATGATACAAAACTTCCATGTTAAAACCGAATTTGGCTCGTCTTGCAATAGATTCCCCTATCCTCCCCATACCGATGATGCCCAATGTTTTTCCATGAACATCAACGCCAAAGAGGGGTTCATCGCTTTTATTTCCCCACTTGCCATCCTTTACAAGCTTGTCCATTTCCGGAATACGACGGGCTGCTGAGAGCATTAAGGCTAAAGCTAAATCAGCCACGGTTTCATCGAGAACACCAGGTGTATTTGTACCGATTATGCTTCTCTTTTTCATTGCCTCCAGATCAAAGTTGTTGTAGCCTACCGAGATATTGCTGACAGCCTTTAGACGTGGTGCATGGTCCAGAAATTCATCATCTATTTTTTCTCCTGTGATGAGCAGTCCCTCCGCATCAGAAATTTGCTTTAACAGTTGGCTTCTGGTAATGGGTTCAGGGCCGTTCCATTTTTCATACTGGCAATACTTCGAAATAAATGCCTCTACCTTGGCCGGTACTGGTCTTGCTATATACACTTTTGGCTTCAATTTATGTCCTCCTCGATAATACTATTCTTGAATAGGATGTTTTACAATAAACCAATAACAGATTGCTGCGCATCCGGCGATTAAACCGCCAGATATAAAGGCGAAAGAGTAAGATCCAGTTGTATCCACTATCATGCCTGCCACAACAGGGGAAAAGGCACCACCAAAATAACCGCCAAAATTCTGAATTGCTCCTACGGAAGCAACCATAGAAGGAGGGGCAATGTCGCCGGCGAGTGCCCATGCGCTGCCTGTAATGGCAGAAATAAAACAAAGAGCAAGGGTCAGTAAAAGTAAGGTAATAGCGAGCCCTTTAACAAGTGGAACTGCACACACAACAATAGCGGCCGAGATGGCACATATACTAATTAAGGCACGCTTTGCTTTAATAGGTGTAGTAATTCCCTTGTCGACCAATTTTTTAGTAAGATATCCTCCGAAAATATTGCCAAAGATTCCGCCAAGCCAAGGAATACCAGCATATATACCCATTTCTTTAAGTGAGACATGATGGACATCAAACAAATAAAGGGGAAGGAATACAAGGAAAATATTCCAGATCCAGATGGTACAGAAGAAGCCTAGAATCATCCCCCATACGCTTCGATATTTAAATAACGAACCCCATTTTATTTTTGATGATTGAATGCCTCGCTCCACTCCACCACCTTCCGACTTAATGTATTCAAATTCCTCCTTGGAAAGTTTTTGGCTTTTTTCAGGATTTTTATAAAAAATAACAAAACCGATCGCGAAAATGATGCCGATTACACCCGTAATATAAAACAACGCTCTCCACCCAAAAGTCACCATAATGAAAACGAGAAGTGGCGGTGCAATGGCAGGTCCCCATTTGGAAGAAGAATCCCAAATTCCAGTTGCCAGGCCGCGTTCCTTTTTTGGGAACCAATACGATGTAATCTTAGCCATTGTAGGAAAACACGGTGCTTCACCCACTCCAAGTAAAATCCTTGCAGCAATAAATGAACCCATTTTATGAACGGCTCCCGTTAAGATGGTCGCACCACTCCACCAAATAAGCGCGATTGTATACACCTTTTTGGTCCCGAACCGATCGATCAGCCAGCCTGAAGGAAGCTGCATTAATGCATAACTCCAAGAAAAAAAGGTTCCCAATAACCCGATTTCGGTCACGCTTAGCCCGAGTTCCTTCATCATTTCGGGAGCTGCAATGGAGAGATTGGCACGATCTAGATAGTTGATTATTCCCCCAATCAATAACCAGATGACAACTGTCCAGCGAAATTTCCGGCCAAAATTTAATGGCTTTTCTTGCTTTGTTTCCATTCTTGCTTCCATACCTTATCCCCCCTTGTTATATAAAACGCCTAAATTGGCAGCGCTTCCAAAATAAGAAAAAGCCCAGTTCACTCTTGGAGAATATGTATATACAAGGAGGCTTTTGTTTTATAATATAAAACCGAGTTTTGGTTTTCTAACAAAAAAATAAAAAGATAATTCCTATTATTCTGTAAAGTATCGTATTATGAGGATGTGTGAATGTCAATCTTTATTCTTATTTTCAGGATTATATTCCTAGTAAATGTTATATGCCAAGTGGGGAAAATTGATAGACGTTTTTTTAAGTAGTAAAATCTTAACAGACTTTATCCCACAATCCATTTCATTTCTATCTCTAGCTTTGCTGCCGGGATGGTTGAGAGCCCATTCTATCCCTCATAAATCTCGGGCAATGTTAAACAACGGTTAAGCTTTATTATTTTTCTATAAGAAAAGCAAGCAGTCCTGATACATGTGGGCCGACCATAGACGTACCTGTTAAGGCAGCTGAAATCTACCAGAAAAGTGGGATATTAATTGTTCGCTTGGCGCAACTGTATCCACTTTTCTATTGGACTTACTAAACCTTAATGAAAGCCGGGATGTTTAACGAAGATCCCATCCTTTCTCACTACATCTATATTTTTTGTCTCATTCTCCGCTCCTCACAGTGCATACAGATACGCCAACTACTTCTCCTTGAGGATCTATTCATTGAATTTCATAATCTTTATTCCAACTTTGTTTTCTTCTTTTATTCTTTGTTTTCCGTTTATTCATTTAGATAATTATAAAATAATATATTATATTAATTTTTTATGATTGTAATTCCACTTATTGCTTTTGAATTAAACGATTGGTTCGTTCATTCAATAAGAAAAAGAGCCGTTGTAGCAGCTCCTTGTCCCCTCTTTCCCCCTTTTGGACCGAATGATAGAGGAATGTTTCTCCTACTCTTTTTTGACTCTTTGCAAGCGTTTGGCCTTATATTGTTCAAAATCCCAATTCGACAAAAATTCTTTTGCAGAAGTATAGCCTGATTTATAGAGAAAGTTGATTTCTTCCTCATTCAGTTCAAAATCCGTTGCATTGATGCCGCCAATAGGAATTTGAATGGTGCGTTCAATCGTTTCTTCGTTCATATGTCGTAAATCATGGGCTTGAAGCATCGTTTTAAATATATTTTTGAAAAGGTGGATGGGCGTTGGGATAACCCCGCCTATGTTAACTTCATCTTTCACAAAATGGAATCCGAATGTTGGAAAACGAGGATTGTCGGTATCAAATATCCATATCGGGAAGTTACTAAGTAAACCACCATCTAAAATGTAGGATTTTTTCCGATCTTTTGATTTCCAAATAACCGGACGGAAGAAAAATGGTAAGGAGGCACTCATCATAACAGCAGTTGAAACTTTTAAATCAGCAGGAGACATACCATAGCGGTCCAAATCATCTGGCAATATAAGCATCTTTCCATTCGAAACATCAGAAGCAATGATCTTCAACTTTCCATCTGGAAGATCCGCGAATGTCTTTATCCCTTTTTCTGAAAGAAGTGAATCCACCCATGTCTCCAAATAATCATTTTTGTAAATCCCAAGATGAACCATGAGTTCCAAAAAGAAGCCCAAAATGGGAATTCGATTCAGAATTGTCCTGCCTCGAATCTTTGAGTAATTGATTTCACTAAACTTTTTTCTAATTTCATGGCTTTTATAGCCACTAGCCAAAAGAGCAGCTATTATTGCTCCTGCTGATGTCCCAGCAAGTCTTTCCCATTCGACATTTTCCTCTTCCATTGCTTGAATTGCCCCAATAAAAGCAATTCCCCTGACCCCCCCACCTTCAAAAACAGCATCTGCTCTCATTTTTTTCCACCTCTCGATAAGAGTTACTATCATATTAACAACATTTGAAAATAAAGTGAATTTTCACACTCCTGGACTCTTTGATGGCAATCAAACGTAATAACAATAGTAGGATAGCATCTATTATCATGGTATGTAGAAAACGAAGCATTTGCATGGACAAATTATCAGATTAGGAAGCAGCCTTTGATAAAGGAATTCTTTAAATGATGTCGAAAAGGATATGTAACAATTGAAGGAGTGAAAAAATGGAAAATAATCGTGCCAAGAAAATGTATGATTACCATGTTTGGGCTAATCAGCAAGTGTTCCAAAAACTAAAACAATTACCGGAAGGAGTCTATGGAGACAAGATAAAAAGTGTCTTTCCATCAGTCAAGGAAGTCCTTGTTCACCTTTACGCAACAGATATTACCTGGTTGGAGATAATGAAAGGAAGCACAGTTCAAGAAACTTTTAAGAAAGTTGAACAGCGTCGGAAAGAAGTGGACGGAATCACTTTATATGAACTGGAATCCTCATATGATGAACTTGCAAAGGATTACGACAATTTCCTTACTTCGCAGCCTGATCTTGAACGGACCATTGTAACCGAACATCCGAAAATGGGGGCTTGTGAGTTTGTACTTGCCGACCTCATCCATCATGTAGTGAATCATGGGACCTATCATCGCGGTAATGTATCAGCGATGCTCCATCAACAAGGCGAAAATGGCACACCTACAGATTATGTTTTTTACTGTTTAAAATAAGCTGTTTGACAACCTATAAGAGTTGCAGTAACATTGCCGCTCATTCCAGATGAAAGCCGATGATCCTCTTGCCAAGGAATCATCGGCTTTATTTGGATGATTATAATTCATACGCCCGTAGAATGGTATATTCAGTCAGTACAACTGCCTTCTATATATGCTACATGACCTTTAAAGTTTTATCCGTTGAAGGCGAAGTGCATTCAATACAACTGACACTGAACTGAAGGCCATGGCAGCACCCGCTAACCACGGGGCAAGAAGTCCGATGGCCGCAATTGGTATTCCGATTACATTATAGGCAAAAGCCCAGAATAGGTTTTGTTTGATGTTTTTCATCGTCTTCCTGCTCATGAGGATGGCATCTGCAATACTGTTCAAATCACCCCGGATCAAAGTGATATCGGCAGCTTCCATGGCTATGTCCGTCCCGGTTCCTATTGCCATTCCTATATCGGCTAGTGCCAGCGCGGGCGCATCATTTATCCCATCGCCGACCATTGCCACTGTTTTACCGGCGGCCTGCAGTTTTTTCACTTCTTCGGCTTTCCCTTCAGGAAGGACTTCTGCGATTACATGGTCAATGCCAACTTGATGTCCGATGGCATTTGCTGTTCTTTGATTATCCCCGGTTATCATGATGACCTGGATATCCATTGCTTTTAACCTTTTAATCGCCTCAAGCGAGCTTTCTTTTATCGTATCCGCAACAGCAATGAGTCCGGCATATTCCCCTTCAATGCTAGCGAGCATTGCAGTCTTCCCTTGCTCTTCAAATTCTTCCATCGCTGTTAGCGCCTTAGTGATATCCACGTTATTTTGCTTCATCAATTTACGGGTTCCGATGAATATCACTTTTTGATCCGCCACAGCTCTAATCCCGTATCCAGGCATCGCTTCAAATTCCTCAACCGCTGCAAGTGAAATCTGTCTTGCTTGAATTCCTTGAACGATTGATTGAGCAAGAGGGTGTTCAGATTGTTTTTCAGCTGCACCGACTAATGATAAAAACTGTTCTTCCTCCATACCATTCTCAATGAGGACATCTGTCAACACAGGGGTACCATTCGTTACCGTTCCCGTTTTATCCAAGATGACCGTATCAATATGGTGGGTGGTTTCCAGATGTTCCCCGCCTTTAAATAAGATGCCGAATTCGGCAGCCCTTCCAGACCCTGCCATGATAGAGGTGGGAGTGGCCAGGCCTAAAGCACATGGGCAGGCTATGACTAGCACTGCAATCATCGCTTCAAAAGCAGGTGTGAATTCTCCAGGGTTAACCCAAATCATCCAAACCAGAAAAGTTAAAAGAGCAATTCCGACAACAATGGGAACGAAAACACCGGAAATTTGGTCAGCAAGCCGTTGAATCGGCGCTTTCGAACCTTGAGCATCTTCGACGACTTTGATGATTTGGGAAAGAGCTGTATCCCTTCCTATTTTCGTCGCTTTCATTTTGAGAAACCCATTCTTATTCAATGTTGAACCAATAACAGTATCCCCATTTGTTTTATCGACCGGAATGCTCTCACCCGTTAACATGGATTCATCCACGGCAGAGTTCCCCTCGATTACCTTGCCATCGACAGGGATCTTTTCACCCGGCTTCACCAAAATCGTATCCCCTACGATGACTTCCTCAAGTGGTATTTCCCTTTCTTCCCCATTTCTTAAAACCAATGCCGTTTTGGCCTGAAGCCCCATCAATTTTTTGATGGCCTCGGAAGAACGTCCTTTTGCTTTTGCTTCAAACAGCTTCCCCAAAAGAATGAGGGTGATAAGAATCGAACTGGTTTCGAAATAAAGTTGTGCCGTATTGTGATGGGACCCCATCGAGATGATCGCCTGATAGACACTGTAAAAATAGGCAGCGGATGTTCCCATCGCGACTAATACATCCATATTGGCACTTTTATTTCTCAGGGCTTTATAAGCTCCAACATAGAACTGCTTTCCAATCAAAAATTGAACGGGGGTTGCGAATGCCATCTGCACCCAAGGATTCATGAGGAAATCAGGCATATAGATAAATGAAGTAAAACTAAAATGGCTTACCATCGCCCATAACAATGGAAAAGATAAAATGACCGAAAAGATGAATGTATTCTTTTGTTTTTGTATTTCTTTTTGACGGAAATTCACGGATTCCACTTTATCTTCCTTGATGATCGCCCCATACCCCAGCTTCTCAACCCGTTGAATGATGTCAATTGGGGAAGCTTGGGAAGGATCATATTCGACGGTCGCATTTTCAAGCGCTAGATTGACATTAGCCATGCTCACCCCATCCATCTTATTTAACCCTTTTTCTATTCGGTTAGCACAGGCAGCACAGGTCATGCCAGTAATCGTAAATTCCTTTTTCTCTTTTACTACATCATAGCCAAGATCTTGAATTTTCTTTTCAAAGTCCTGGTTGCTTAGTTTTTCCGAATCATATTTAATAACCGATTTCTCAAGTGCCAAATTAACGGTGGCTTCCTCAACGCCTTCCATTTTGTTTAACCCTTTTTCAATTCGGTTTGCACAGGCAGCGCAAGTCATTCCAGAAATCTGTAAACTTGTTTCTTTTATTTGGCTGCTCACTTCATCCCGCCTCCCTATACCGCTATGGGGTATATTTCTTTGTAAAAAAGAAGTGCTTAACAGCACTCTCATAACTTACTCGACATCGTAGCCTTGATCATCGATTGTTTCTTTTATTTTCTCAAGTGATACTTTTTCCTTGTCAAACGCTACATCTACTTTTCCTGCATCCAAATGCACTTTTACGCTTTCAACACCTGCAAGTTTTCCTACATTCCCTTCAACTGCATTCACACAATGACCACAAGACATTCCACTAACATTCAATGTTACATTTTCCATTTTATCCACTGCTCCTTTATTTTTTCATTAATTTTTGTATCGTTACAAGCACTTCATCTATAACCTCTGTATCCCCTTCATTCAGGCGTTCCACCACACAATTCCTTAGATGGCCTTCCAATAAAATCTTGGCTACACTATTCATCGCGCTTTGTGTAGCTGCTATTTGGGTGATCACATCATCACAGTACGTATCTTTTTCAATAAGACCCTTTATACCGCGAATTTGACCTTCAATTCGATTTAACCGGGTCGTTAAATTCTTTTTTACTGCTTCTGAGTGATGACTCTTTCGGCCGTGGGAAGAGGCCGTACAGCATTCTTCTTCATTCACCGCATCTTGACCATTCATCATTTCATCCATTTGCCCATCCCTCCTCAAAATTAAATATACCATACCCTCCTACCCTATGCAAAGAGAAAGATTTATGTGCATCATTTATTACTATCTGTATTTTTATCATTTATTATTCTTAAGCTCAGAGCCTGCTCCCTATCTGCCAAGTCTCGCAGGGGCCCGGCTAGCCAGTCATTTCGGCAGGAGTGTCGCAAATTTCTTCAATCTCTGTGTGGTATCATCTTTTTTTAATGTAGGTTTTGACATCTTCATTAATAAATGAAGCATATTCATCTGATCCACTAACAGATTTAGAAAATATGATTTTTATAGCCATTATAAGGATAATCCATATCAAATCCACGAATGACATCATAAGTTCCTTTTCTCATAACAACGGTGTCTATTCTTTCGAGGATTGAATTGTAGCCAGAATCTCCTTCTATTTCTGTTGATCCTAACCACTCTAATATACCATCCTCATTTGCAATATAGCCATCAATCGAAGTCCAATGTATAATATAATGTTACGCTGTATTTACATTAACCAACTTATTCCCCGTCGGAACATGATCTTAATATTTCTTCATATAAACCATCTTGTTATGCCTTTAATACTTCCTCAGGTGAGATACCAATGTAACAAGATTATCTTACTAAAATTGATTCTCCTTCTTTCACAAACCTGCGTTGTTAGTTGAAGAAGAAGGCTGTTTTCACATACTTTGTTGCTACTTACCAGGTAGTGAGTTGTGGTTGATTTCCCCTCCAGATGCTCGCTTTCCGCGGGGCGGGCGGTGAGCCTCCTCGGCGTAAACACCTGTGGGGTCTCACCTGTCCCGCTGCTCCCGCAGGAGTCTCGCACTTCCGCTCCAATCAACCTTAAATAGTTTCGTTTTAAAAACAACAATCTTTACGAAAAGAGCCAATAAGAAAAAGGAATTTCATTCGACTATCGTTAATGAATTATATCATCCCAAGAATGTACTTTTTTGGCAGTTCCTAAACGCTGAGCAGGATTTTTCCTATGTTTCGCCAGACTTGCAGATGTTCTAATTGTTTTAAGGATTATAGTAGCCATTTAAGCATACTTAGGAATAAAATTCGCATATATATATATGATTTTCCATCTCCTTTGGATGTTACTACAGAACTTTCTAATAATGAAAATTTCGTCCAGTTTCCAGGTATCAGGATTATAGGTTATTTATTCTTACTCATAGAAACCCTCCGTCCATTATCATTCTACCTATTGAAACATAAAAAAACCCGGATAAGGGACTTTTTGATGTGTGTCCGTTATTCGGGGTATCGTTTATGGTTCTTCAGCGTTATTATTTTCTTTTAATTTAAGATTCCAATGTGATTATCACAGTTCTTTTGACATATTATTATTCCTTTTCTTTTTCACTAAAAGAATGATGCCAATGATAAAAGCAACTGCGCTGTATAACCAGGTATACATAAAGGCAAGGCCCAGTCCGATATTTGCGTCCATATAATCGTTTTTCACATGATCTATGGCTAAATATAAAAGCGGAGCAGCTCCAATGATGAACAAGATGACCCAGAGAACATTTCTTTTCGGATTCTTGGTTGATAAAATAATAATGATGAAGGATAGCAAGAGAAACACTTCTGAAACTATCGTCAACGTTACCAGATTGCTCATAATAATTCACTCCTAATCGTGGTTGCATAAAGGGAATATATTTATGTTCCCTTATATCTATGCTACTTTTCGTTCCTATTTTATTAACTTTAAAAAACCTGAACCCCTCCAACAGGATGAAAGATCCAGGTTTCATGTTAATTTTTCTTGGATAATTGCAGGGCATTCTTGATGCTTTTCAATGATTTTGAGCTACCGTACATCAAGACTCCACCACGATAGATTTTTGCTCCGATTATTCCAAGTAAAACAATCGTTAAGATCAAGACAGCAATGCTGATGGCGATTTCCCAGAATGGAACCTCAAGCATCCCTACGCGCAAGAACATGATCATCGGCGTGAAAAATGGAATGAATGATGTGATCGTAATATAACTGGCTGACGGATTCCCCAGTCCAAACATTGCAATCATGAAGGCGATGACAACTAACATGGTCATCGGTGAAATCATTTGCTGGACATCTTCAATTTTGCTGACAACGGATCCAAGGCATGCTGCAAGAGTCGCGTACAGAAAATACCCAAGCAAAGCGAAGATGATTGCATAAATGATCGTTGAGATATCTGTGCTGCCGAAACCGAAAAATGAAAAGAATCCTTCATCCATACCTGTCAAGTTTTGTTTAATCGAGAAATAGCCCACCCCAAAAAATAAAATCATTTGAGTAAGACTAAGTAAAGCAACACCCATTATTTTGGCAAACATCTGTGTGACTGGCGGGACACTTGAAATCAGGATTTCCATGACTCGTGATGTTTTCTCAGTAGCGACTTCCATTGCAATCATCGTTGCATACATCAACACACCGAAGTAAATCACGAATAGGAGCACATACACGAGACCGCGTGCTTGATTGAGATCCTCTTCCGTTTTTGCATTTTTCTGAAGAGCAATCGTATCAAATGCTGGCGGCGTATTCAATTGAGCGATTTGCTGCTCTGTCAAATTCAATTCCTTCGCCGTTATTTGACCCTTCAGCTGAGTAAGCGCTAATAGTAAATCATTACTTACCGCAGAATCTGAAATTTGATTCGCTTTGTACGTTCCCTTGAAGCCGAGAGTTTTATCCTTTTGGATTAATAAATACCCAACGATTTCTTCCGCGCTGACCATTTCCTCCGCTTCCTTTTCATCCTGGGCGGATATTATCGATAGGTCATCGTTCACACCTGCTACAGCATTTTTATAAGAATCAAATAAACCGCCTTCAGTCTGATCGATTACGGCAACCTTTTCCTGTTCATCACTGTCGAATTTATCAATAAGATTCGAAAGATTCGAAAGAAGGAGAATCAGTGCCATCATAATGATTGTAGAAATGATAAAGGATTTCGTCTTTAATTTTGATAGGTATGTATGGGAAAGGACAATCCAAAATTTATTCATAGACGGCACCTACTTTTTCAATGAAAATATCTGTTAGCGATGGTTCTTCCAATTCGAATTTCCGGACGAAACCTCTTGGAACAAGATCACGTAGCATGCTCTCAGCCACATCTTCACCAGTTACTTGAAGAACTTTCCCTTCCATCGTGTTCTTGACTTTTGTTACACCTGCATAATGATCCAAGAAAGATAGATCAAAATCCGCTTTAATTGAGACATTCTTTTTACCAAAAGAACGCTTGATTTCTTTTAACTTTCCAGCCACAACAGGTGAACCTTTATGCATGATGCAAAGATGCTCACACATCTCCTCGACATGCTCCATGCGATGGCTCGAGAAAACGATCGTCGTGCCGCTGTCCCTTAAGTCAATGACCGCTTTCTTCAGGATTTCCACGTTCACTGGATCCAGTCCGCTGAAGGGTTCGTCAAGAATAAGTAATTCAGGTTTATGGATCATTGAAGCGATCAGCTGGATTTTTTGTTGATTTCCCTTTGAAAGCTCTTCAACTCGCTTATCGATATAATCGGGCACCATAAAGCGATCCAGCCAATACTCCAATTCTTTCAAAGCATCGCGTTTGTTCATCCCTCTTAATCTAGCCAAATAAACAATTTGATCGCGCACTTTCAGTTTTGGATATAGTCCGCGTTCCTCAGGAAGATAGCCAATCATTGAACTGGTCGTATAATCGATTTTCTTCCCATCCCAGACAACTTCCCCTTCAGTAGGGTCAAGCAGGCCGAGTATCATCCGGAACGTGGTCGTTTTCCCCGCTCCATTCCCGCCTAAAAAGCCGAACATTTCTTTTTCGGGAATAGTTAAATCAAGCTTGTTGACTGCTGTAAAATCCCCGAATTTTTTCGTAACTTCTTTAATGTGTAAAACCAATGCGCAACCTCCTATTATATGAATCTAATTATATGTTAACGGAAAGGTTTTCCATTTTCAACTATCACCAAAGACCAAATAAATCTATTTCTCTTCGATTATATGTAAATTTCCAGAAAAAATTAACGTTTCACGTCTGCCCTTTCGTTTGCCCTTTACCCTAATGGTATTTTTTCTGCGAAACTTAAGACAAAACCCCCTTTCCCTTCCTATTGGTAATATTCACAACCCCGTACGTCTCCTGCCTTTCCCTCACGCAAGCATGTTACTAAACTGAAAGCCCTTTTTTTTTGAAACGAGGCAATAATAAAAATAGATTGGGTACCGTAAAGATACCCAACCTCTATAATAGATTGCTCGCTTTAAAGGACACATTTCCCAACTGTCGCTAATGATTCTATTTTATTTTACAATCGTTACTTTTACATTTCTTTTTTCAAGCAATTTTCTTGATGCTTCATCTATTTCTCTATCCGTAATGACCTCATCCACTTCACTAGGCGGAACGATTAATGAAAACGCCTTTTTTCCAAACTTTGAGGAATCCACCATCAGGATCACTGCATCCGACCTTTCGATCATTTTCTTTTTTAATAAAGCCTGCCCTTCATTAGAATCACTGAGTCCTTCTTCTAAGTGAATCCCCTTGCAAGACAAAAACGTTTTGTTGACATGATACATCGTTAATGATTTCTCTGCTATCGGACCAACAAATGATAAAGACTTTGACAGCAATCTTCCCCCGGTTGAAATAACCTCTATTTTTTCTTTTTTACTCAATTCCATCACCACTTTGGTGGAATTGGTAATAACCGTTAGCGGTATGTTTGGTAAGGCTTTTGACATATACCAGGCAGTTGTACTTGCATCTAAAATAATCCTGTCACCTTCCACTATCCGCTTTGCCGCTTCATATGCTATCACTTTTTTTTCGTTGACATTTGTTATCACTCTTTCGGAAAAATGGATTTCCGAATCATCTTCTTGCAGGCTAACGGCACCGCCGTGGCTGCGTTTTAGTTTTGTTTCTTTCTCAAGCTTTTCGAGATCTCGTCGGATTGTTTCCTCTGTTACTGAAAAGATTTCACTTAATTCTGTAACACGAATACTCGAACGTTCATTTACGAGTTCGACAATTTTTTGGTGTCTTTGAGCTACAAGCATACCAACTTTCTCCTATCTATATAATCTTTGTTTACTTTTGTTTGTTTTTGTATTGTAACATATATAAAGCCCTCTATATAAATAGAGAGCTTAGGATGCACATAACCCTGTCAAGTAGACATTAAAAAAAGAGTATTTTTTAAGCTGCGGCCTTTTCTCGATATTCAATTGGGGAAAGGCCGTTGAATTTCTCTTGAAAGCGAGCCGTATTGTAAAACTCTATATACTCTTGAATAGCTAGATAAGCTTGCTCTGCTGTTTTTGGACATTTTAAATATAACTTTTCTGTTTTTAAATGTGAGAAGAAGCTTTCTATACACGCGTTGTCGTGACAATTGCCACGACGAGAGTGGCTTCCTCGAATGCCGAGTTCCTTCACCTGATTTTCATATGATTTCGTCGTATATTGGAATCCTTGATCTGAGTGCAGGAGAGCCCCCTTGCTAAACGGCTTGTCCCTTAGCTGGTTTAGCGTATTATGAACCAATTCAAGATCATTTCGTGTAGAAACTTCCCATGCAACAATTTCATTATTATACAAATCTAAAACGGCGGAAAGGTAGGCAAACGTGTCTCCAATCCGTACATAGGTTATATCTGTTACTAACTTATGAAACCTCATCTCTGCGTAGAATTCACGATTTAAGACATTATGAAATACAACTGACCTTCTTCGACCGTAGAAAGGGCGTTTCTTCCGAATGACTGATTGGACCCCCAACTCTCTCATTAATCGACGAACACGCTTGTGGTTTACAACGATTCCTTCTCTGGACAAAGCTCCAGTCATCCGTTTATATCCGTAGTAGGGGTGTAGCTTATGGATGGCTAAAATATGTTCCTTTATCCATAAATTTTTCTCAAGTCGCAAAGAACGAGCAGAATGTGTCTTCCGCCATTTGTAGTATCCAGCCTTTGAAACTTCAGCGATTTTTAATAGCCACGAAAGTGGGTACGTTTTCCTCAAACCATCGATTATTTGAAACCTTTCGGCTTTCAGGACCATTCCTTCCCATGTAGATTTGGATTGCGCTTTTTTAAATAATCCACCTGCGCTTTTAGATAGGTATTTTCCTCTTCGACACTAGAAAAATTCTTACGGTTCCATACACCACGTTGATCTTCAAAAGACTCGTTATTCTGCACTTTCTTCACCCAACTGGCTATCTGTGCATCACTTTTAATACCAAAACGCACACGAATCTGGCGATATGACCAACCTTCCTCCACTTTCAGACGAACCACTTCTCTCTTTAATTCTTCTATATACGCTTGAAACGTTTGCCCCTTCTTTGCCATACAAAAAATCCCCTCCAGATTGACAGTTAAGAACATTTTATCATGTTCTCTTTTTTCTCTGTCTACCTGAAGGGGATAATACCAGGAACTGCCTTTTTTCATTGATATCGTTATTTGGCAATTAGCTTAAAACCTTCAATAATTTCTTCAATATCTTCATCACTAATATCGATTACTTCGCCAATACTTTTAGCGTACACCAATGCTTTTGCACTATATTCAGCTACTTCTAGCCTATCAAATACACTCAGTAAACTTTTTCCTGAGACAACTGCATACCCATTTTCAATTAATAGGACAGGATTATCCTCTGCTAGTTTATCTGCAATCATTCTATTATGATCTTCTCCCATTCCAAAAGGCACTTTATCTATATCCCGAAGTACAATGTAGGCCTCTGGAATTATATGTGTATTATATTTAACATCTGTCACAGCATAGGCCATTAAAAATCTTGGGTTCGCAATGATTACGGATGTAAGCTCCGGGTTTAACTCATATATTTTTTGATGAAGCTCAAAAAACTCACATGGTTCCTTTCCAGCTTCACTATACTCCTGATGAATCAGAACCAATTCATCTTCCTTAATATATTTACGGTCCTGTTGAGCAGGCGTGATTAAAATAGAGCCATCTTTAAGGCGGGTTGAAAAGCTGCCTGAGATACTTGTAAAAAGCTGACGATCATATAACCGTTCCAATAACCTGATCATTTCTTGACGGCAAGAAACCTCTTCGACAGAATGGTGCTTCATTTCTATCTGTGTTAATTTATCCGCTTTATATAAATCTATTTCTTGTAAATTTTGTTCGGTCAGTTCAAATGGTTTCCCTATATTCCTTGCATTTATTTCCATACAAGCAGTATCTTCAAGTGTTTCAAACAACATAAAGGCATCAAATATAGTGGGTTTCCCTACCACAATACCATGATTCTCCAATATGACCGCATCCCCTCCTTTTGCAAATTCAGCCGAAATATTTTCCTTTAATTTGTCGCTTCCAGGGATCGCATAGGGTGCAACCTGAAGGGAATCTGCTACACTCTTATATGCATGTAAAAGCAACTTTGGGTTTGGTCCTTTACGAGCCATGCTAAAGGAAACCAAAGCCGGGGGATGTGCATGTACGACAGCTTTTATATCGGGCCTTGCTTCATAAATTCCTTGATGAAAAGGAAGCTCTACCGATGGTTTATGTTTCCCTATGAATGTACCGTCCTTTTTGACGCACATGATATCATCCATGGTTAATGCTCCTTTATCAATTCCCGATGGAGTAATCCAAAGGTCACCATTTTCATCTAGAATAGATAGGTTTCCTCCTGAAATTGTTGTCATGCCATATTTATAGACACGTTCCATGATCATAACAATTTGTTTGGCTGGATGCAGATTTTCATTCATACTTTATCACTCCTATTATTTACATTCTTCTTGCATGGAAATTGCTTGTTTGAATTTTTCAATCAGGGATGATGATTCAATTTTTTCTTTTGGCTCATATTTTTTTATAAGGAACGAGTGTTCTATTAACTGACGTGCCGTTTGTAAATCGCTTATTTCATTGCCTGAAATCATTTGTACTAGTATATTCCCAATCGCCGTAGCCTCCGTTGGTCCAGCGTATATGGTTTTCCCGCTAAGGTCTGCCGTAAGTTGATTAACGAATTCATTTTTCGCCCCTCCTCCGACAATATGAAGTTGCTCGATTCTTTTCCCCGTTATCTCTTCTATTTGCCGAATGGACATCGCATAAATAATAGACATATTTGTAAATATACAGTTCGCTAATTCTCCCACTGTATGTGGAATCTCCTGATTCGTCTCCCGACAATACTGCTGAATTTCTTGAATCATATTTTCTGGATTTAAAAATCGTTTATCATTAAAGTTGATGAACTGCGTGCACACCTTTATTTTCTCTGCCTCATATACAAACTGCTCGAAGTTATAGTCTTCCTTTAAATGTCTTCTGACCTCTTGAATAACCCACATACCAATGATATTTTTCAGAAAGCGGTAGGTCCCGTATGCACCCCATTCATTTGTATAATTGTTTTTAAGGGCTAACTCATTCACTATCGGTTTATCGCTTTCAATCCCAAGCAACGACCACGTTCCGCTACTAATATAGGCCCATTTCTCTCCATTACCAGGTGAACCGACTATGGCGGAAGCAGTATCATGTGAAGCAACGATAATCACTTCTGTATTGGGAAGATCAAAAGTAGAAAAACGTTCTTTCATCAGTTTCCCTAATCGTTCTCCCGGATTAACAAAAGGCGGGAATTGATCTTTTGACAATGCAATCAGGTTTAGTAACTCTTCATCAAACTTCTTCGTGTTTACATTCAATAATTGCATCGAAGAAGCACTTGTAACTTCTGTGACCTTTTTCCCCGTTAGGCAGTAACCTAAATAATCTGGCACAGTCATGACATTCCTAGTGACTTTCAGGTTCTTTATATCTTCTTCGTACAATTGGTATAACGTGTTAAATGATAAGAATTGAATCCCCGTTTTTTGATAAATGATTTCTTTAGGTAGTGTTCTTGTGACCTTTTCGATTGTATTTTCGGTGCGCTTATCACGATAAGAGATAACTTCTTGCACTCTGTGTCCATTATCATCCAACAATACGTAATCCGTTCCCCACGTATCAATTCCAAGTGTACAGTGGTCGTATCCAAGCTTTTTTGCTGATTCTAACCCCTTTAAGATTTCATTCAATAAATGATCAATATCCCAAAAACAGGTTCCATTTTGGGTGGTGAAACCATTCGCAAATCGATGGATTTCTTCAATTACTAATTTCCCGTTCTCCATTTTCCCTAAGACCAGCCGGCCACTTGAAGCACCAATATCCACCGCAATATGTATCATTAGTCCACACTCCTCAATTTCTTTAAACCATGCATTATGGAAATATGATCGCGGCCAAAGAAGTCATGCAGTTCTAAATAATAAGCATACAGTTGTTGATAAATACTTACATTTTCTTTAACCGGTATAAAAGTATCTTCTTTTACTTTTGCCATCTTAGAGGATGCCTCCTCTATGGAATCATACCCACCATTTATACGGCCGGCAGCCGTGGCAGCGTATATGGCTGCTCCTAATGCAACCACTTGTTCCCCATCCGCGATTTTAATTTCACGATTTAAAATATCGGCATATATCTGCATTAACAGTTTATTTTTTTGAGGTAATCCGCCACAGGCGTACAAATCGTTTATCTCTATACCATCATTCTCAAAGGTTTCAAAGATTTTCCTTGTTCCAAAGGCTGTTGATTCTAAAAGTGCACGGTATATTTCTTCCGGCTTCGTGGAAAGAGTAATCCCTGCTATCACACCTGACAAGTTCGCATCTACAAGGACTGTTCGGTTGCCATTCCACCAATCTAACGCCACTAACCCAGATTGACCAGGCCTTAAGCAAGAAGCCTTTTTTTCCAGTAAGCTATGTAGATTGACACCTTCTTGCTCAGCTTCTTTCTTTACATACTCAGGAGCAGTTTGCTCAATATACCATGCAAACGAATCGCCAACAGCCACCTGACCCGTTTCATAACTGAATGATCCGGGAATTATTCCATCCTCCACTACTCCACAAATACCTTCTACTGTTTGTTTTTTCTCAGAAATTAACATGTGGCAAGTAGAGGTTCCCATCGTCATCACAAATTGGCCTGGATGGACAGCTCCTACAGCTGGAACACCTGCATGGGCATCGATTATGGATACAGAAACAGCCGTACCAGATTTCAACCCCATCTTCTTAGCCATCCCTTCTGTTAAACCACCCGACCGTCCAGCGATGGGTAATACTTCACCACGCATTTTTGTATCCAGTATATCCAGAAGACGTTCATCAATAGCCGCTAAAAAAGCAGGGTCCGGATATCCATCTTTTTTATCCCAAAATGCTTTATAACCGCTCATATTACTGCTGCGTACCAGCTCTTTCGTCAGTCGGAAGGTAATCCAATCTCCGGCTTCCATAAATAGATCCGTTTCTTCATAGATATCAGGTGATTCACGTAACACTTGTAAAATCTTAGGGAACATCCATTCAGAAGAAATTTTCCCGCCATATCGTTGCAGGAATGGTTGATTCGTTGCCTGTGCAATGCGTGTAATATCATCCGCTTCTTTTTGTGCGGCATGATGCTTCCATAATTTGACCCAACTGTGAGGGTCCCTTTTCCACTTCTCATCAAAACAAAGGGGATTTCCTTTCTTATCAACAGGCAAAATGGTACATGAGGTAAAATCGATTCCAATGCCTATCACATCATTCGCATCTACTCCGCTTAACCGAATCACTTCAGGAACAGAAGTGTATAAAACGTCCAAATAATCACCTGGATGCTGGAGAGCCCAATCTTTTTCAAGTTTACATCCGTCTGGAAGCCTATTAGACAATACTCCATGACGATAAGGTGTAACATGTGTAGCCATTTCATTTCCGTTCTCTATATCTACTAGCAGCACTCTTCCTGATTCAGTGCCAAAATCAATTCCGATTGTATATCTCTCATTCATCCCTTCATCATCTCCTAACATGCAAGTCACGCAATGATATTTAATAAAAAGGCCCCTCTAGATAGTTGAGAGGGGCCTTTTCGGTCTATCTAACCTTAAAAATTAAAATCAGCTGCATTGTCTTTCGTAAAATCTGTCGGTGGTCCCATGATGATTGTTTTTCCATCCTCCCACACGTCAATTTCACCTACATTTTCAACTTTCAAACCATCTTCTGGTTTCTCCCCTTCAGCTAGACGTTTGGCGAGGGCAACTGTTAAATAACCTAGTTTGTCTGGCTCCCAAAGAATGGCTACATCTAGAGATCCATCATTTAAATATGGTGAAGAGTCTTTCGGTAGAGCAGTTCCAACAACTGTTATATCATCTTGCAGTCCTTTTTCCTGAACAGCTTGGGCTGCCCCAAGAGGTGCCGGAGTAGAAAAAGCCATGATTCCTTTTAATTCAGGATTTGATTTTATTAAATCCAGTGTTTTTTGGTATGCCACCTGTTGTTTTTCATCTGTCGCGATTTTATCCGATACTAATTCAATACCTGGATAATTCTCTTCCAGTTCTTTTTTTGCTGCATCAATCCAGGTGTTTAAGTTTGCAGCTGAAAGCCCTCCAGTTAATATAGCGATTTGCCCTTTTTCAACACCCATTTGTTTTACGAGTGATTTAGCGATATGGCGACCGTATGCTTCATCGTCTATTTGGTGGACGGATAATTCTACAAGGGATTGATCAGCTGGTGTATCCCAATCCATTACAATTATTCCTTCATCCTTCGCCTTTTGAAGGACTGGTGAGAGTGATGCAGCGTCATTTGGTGCTACTGCGATTACATCCACATCTTGACTAATTAAGTCTTCAATGACTTTTACTTGCTGTGCAGCATCCGGTTCCGTAGGTCCTGTGTAAATGGTTTCCACACCAAGATCTTTACCTGCTTGAATCGCTCCTTTTTCAGAAGCATTGAAATATGGTATCCCCATTAATTTTGGAACTACGGCAATTTTCAACTTCTCATTACTACCTCCGCCACTTGTTTCTTTTTCACTGTTCCCCGATGCTCCTTCTTGTGATACACAGCCTGCTAACAGTCCCCCAGCTAAAATAGCTGTTGCCAATATCCCCGTCATTTTCTTCATAATGATCCCCCTTACAATTTTTCTGATTTTTCACTAAAGTATTTTCAGAGATTACATGGTCATGTAAATTACGCTACAGAGTTTGAAGGTAACTTCCTTTGACTTTTTTCGTCTAATTTCGTTTTCACGAAGTTTATGACCAATACCGTGATTAAAATAACCCCCATCATTACAGTTACGATCGATCGTGGTACACCCATTAAGTTCAATCCACTTGATAACATTTGGAAAATGACCACTGCGTAAACAGTGCCGATAACTTTGCCATAACCACCTTGAATTTCAGTTCCGCCAAGTACGGCTGCCGCTACACTTTGTAATAAATAAGAAGATCCCAGATCCACTTTTGCAGTATTATAACGGGATGTCATAATAATGGAAGCAATTGTGGCAAGAAGTGCCGCATATAAGTAAACCCTCATTAATACCTTGCTATTATTTATACCTGAAAATAATGTGGCGATTGGATTGCTACCCACCATATAAACACTTCTGCCCCATTTGGTTTTTGACAGCAATATAGCTGTTATTATTGCAAATAATACAAAAATAATGATGGAAAGAGGAACGATCCCCATATAGTAGCCGTTTCCAATTAAGCTATAGCCCTCACTGAATCCTGAAATTGAATTTCCTTTCGTAATGCTTAAGATCAAACCTTCAAAAAGCACCATCGTTCCGAGTGTTACCAGTATTGGCGAAACACCGATTTTTGAGATGAGTACGCCGTTAATCAATCCGCAGCTCAGCCCGACTAAAACACCGATTAAGATTGCGCCTAGCATTGGATATCCGCTGCTTGCCATAAGTGCGATTGTCACGCCAGACAAGGCAGCTGTATACGTAATCGATAGGTCAATCCCTCCAGTTACAATCACCACCATCATTGCTAATGCGATTAAACCAAACTCCGGGAGCTGGAACATCATATTGGTTAAATTATTTGAAGAAAAGAATCCAGGTATTGAAAAACTCATTAACACAAACAAGCCTGCTGTAATTACACCTAAAGTATTTTCTTTTGATATTGAAAGCCGTTTCATTTTTTCACCTCTTTCTTACGCTTCCACTTCAATTTTCGCTAACTTATCTTTTGAGCGTTTATATTGAATGTGGTCGTATGACACAGCCAGTAATATAATCAATCCAGTGAATACTTTTTGCCAGAAGGTATCAATTTTTGCCAAGATAAGTCCATTTTGTACAATGCCTAGCAGAAGAACGCCCAAAACCGTTCCCAAAATGGTACCGCGCCCCCCCATGATGTTCGCACCGCCCAAAACAACGGCTGCTATGACCATCAGCTCCAGACCAAGCATTCCATTAGGATCCACAGCCTTTGTATATGCTGTTTGAGCAATGGCTGCTATCCCTGCAAGAAACCCCATATAGGAGAAAACAAATATTTGAACTTTGTCAAAATTTATCCCAACCCGAATGGCTGAATCTTTATTACCGCCAATCGCCAATACTTCGCGACCGATTAATGTGTATTTCAAAATATACCAAGTAAACAGTGCTACGGCGATAAAAATTAGAATGATGATAGATATACCAAACATCTCAAAACTGGCAAACTTGATGAATACGGTTGGAAAACTGCTGCTGTTCAAATACTGTCCATTCGTAATGTACAACACGAGCCCATTAATGATACTCATCATTCCAAGTGTCACGACAATAGCTGGAATTTGAACCTTTGCAACAAGCAGTCCATTCAGTGCACCTAAACAAACCCCAAGAAATGGCCCAATCAAAAAGAGTAATAGTATAGAGATGGGATGGTCAGGCATGAGCATCATTACTTTTCCAACGATGACACAGACAGCGCTTGTAACAGCGGCCACCGATACGTCAATCCCGCCAGTGATGATTACAAGTGTCATACCCACCGCCAGAATTCCAAGTACAGCATTCCCTTTTAGTACATCCAGCAAATTGTCTACAGTAAAAAAATACGGGCTTAAGAATGTCAATGTAATACATAGAAGCAAAACAATCATTGCGATGCTGATTTCCTTCGACTTCAAAATGGCGTTCATGCACGTACCTCCTCTTTTAGCGGAAGCCCTTTTTTGGAAGGAGATTGAGAACCAAGCAGAGCATAATTCATGATATTTTCCTGTGTCGCTTCTTCTATACCAAGCTCTCCGGCTATTCTTCCATGTCTCATGACCAAAATCCGATCACTGACAGCAAGTACTTCTGGAAGCTCTGAAGAAATCACAATAATGCCCATTCCTTCAGCAGCCAGTTCCCTCATTAACTTATGAATTTCTGACTTCGCCCCAATATCAATCCCATTCGTCGGTTCGTCAATAATTAGGATTTGTGGTTTAGTAGAAAGCCACTTGCCGATCACGACTTTCTGTTGATTTCCGCCTGATAGGTCACCAGCTGCCCTTTTAGGCAAAGCGGGTCTAACATCTAGCGTTTTCATATAATGATCAGCCAGCTTAACTTCTTCCTTTCGCTTAATCAATTTGAATTTATTTCTCAATTGTTTCAAAACAGGTAATGAAATATTATTTATTATGGACTGGCGAAGGATGAGTCCTTGCGTTTTTCTGCTTTCTGGAATATATGCAATCCCTTGCTTTACAGCATGTTCAGAAGAGTTGATTTTAGTAGAAACCCCATTTATTTTCATACTTCCATCGTAGGGCCTGTTGACCCCGAATATCGCTTGTGCAAGCTCTGTTCTTCCTGATCCGACAAGTCCTGTAATCCCAAGGACTTCTCCAGCTTTCAATTCAAAGGAAATATCTTTAAAGTTACCTTCTTTTGATAAACCATTCAGTTCCAAAAGAGTTTTTCCTGTTTTTCCTTTTACCATATTCTTGTTATATAAAATCTGACGTCCCACCATTAGTGTGATTAATTTATCTTCATCAAGTTCTTCAGTTTCATAAGTGCCTACATATTTCCCATCTCGCAATATTGTAAATCGATCGGAAACAGTAAATAACTCTTTTAACTTGTGGCTGACAAAGATTATGGAAATTCCGCGATCCTTTAATTTTTGTATAACTTTATAAAGCTTTTCAACTTCCCCTGCGGATAGGGATGAAGTCGGTTCGTCCATTACAATCAACTTGGAATCAAAAGCGAGGGCTCTGGCGATTTCAATCAGCTGCTGTTGAGCAATGCTTAATTTTTCAACGGGTGTATGAACATCAATCTCAAATTCTAGTTCTTTAAGTGCCCGTTTTGCTGTATCCTCCATCTCCTTCCATCTAATCTTTTTCCATGGTTTTTTGTCACTATCCCGGCCAATATAGATATTTTCAGCTACAGATAGGTTTGAAAATAAACTTAAATCCTGATAAATGATTGAAATGCCTTTTAGCGTAGCATCAATCGGTTTTTGAATTTCGGCTTCTTTTCCTTCAAAGTAAAACTTGGCGCCTGGGTCCGGTCGATAAATGCCAGCTAATATTTTAATGAGCGTTGATTTCCCGGCACCATTCTCACCTATTAACGCATGAACTTCTCCTTTTTTCACTTCAAGCTGAACGCTATCCAGTGCTTTTACACCTGGGAAGGTTTTACTGACATTCGTCATTTGCAATAAGAAATCAGACATGTTTCTCTCCTTTCCAACCTTAATCAGTCATAAATTTGATTCAACTTTTGTTTTTTACCATAATAATTAATGTTATTGGTTTCACAAAAATGTTCCACTTCTGCTAGCCTCGGCACACCATCTTGGGCCCCCATTTTCGTTACCTTCATCGCCGCTACAATTGAAGCAAACTCGGCTGCTGATTCGATCGTCTCCCCATCTGCAATGGCACAAGCAAGGGCTCCTGCGAACGAGTCTCCTGCCCCCACTGTATCAACAGCTTTTACAGCAATGGGCTCGATAAAGTTTGTTTCACCGTTTTGATAAACCAATGCTCCTTTATGGCCCAACTTAATAATGCTATTCGCCACGCCAAAATGATTCTCAAAGAAAACACCCGCTTTGCATGCACTTTCCTTCGAGTTGACGTCGATCCCAGTCAACACTTTTGTTTCCTGCCAATTCGGCGTAATCAAATTGGCATACGTCAGTGCTTCAGTCGTTACCCCTTCTGCCGGAGCAGGGTCCAGGATAATAAACATATTTTTTTCTTTAGCCCTTTTCATGGCTTGTAGAACAGCCTCATTAGGAATTTCCATCTGTACAAGTAAAACAGCATAGTCATCACTGATGGTAGAAAAACAAATGTCAATATCACTTCTTGTCAAATGTTCATTGGCCCCTTTAATGACAAGCATGGTGTTTTCTGCTGTAGCATCTACTGTAATGACTGCGCATCCAGTTGGATGTTCTGCAACATGTTTCAAGGAGGATATGTTCACGTTATTTTGAAGAAGAGAACGTTCTATTTCATGCCCGAATGCGTCGTCGCCAACCGCACCGATCAGTTTTACTGGTTTTCCAAGTTTAGCGCACGTCGTTGCTTGATTTGCGCCTTTTCCACCACTTAATAGTTTCATATTTTCTCCAAAAATCGTTTCCCCATGCGCTGGATACTGATTAGTGACTGCGACAATATCCATATTAATACTCCCTACCACTACAACCCCTTTCATGCACAACCCTCGTTTTTCATTTTCATTTGCTCTAAGAATGCCCGGAGTTGGCCAACGGCATCTTCCAGTAATACATCGTTTTTAAATAAACAGGACGTCCCGCAAACCAACATGTCGGCTCCATTTTTCAATACACCCGGAATGGTTTCGAACCCAATGTTTCCATCTACCTGAATATCAATTTGGTAGCCTTCCGATTGAATTAATTCTTTTATCTTTTTTATTTTCTTATACATAAGCGGTACAAAGGACTGTCCGGCAAAACCAGGATTTACCGTCATCACCGTTACATAATCGACTACATCCAATACATGTTCAAGCTCTGTGATGGGGGTTGATGGATTTAAGGCTACCCCTGCCTTAATCCCATCATTCTTCAGCTTTTGTAGTGATCTCTGTAAATGGGCAGTTGCCTCTGCATGAATGGAAATCATATCTGCCCCCGACTGAATGAAAAGATCTAAATGGTCTTCCGGTCTTTCAACCATTAAGTGAACATCAAATGGTTTATCCGAGAATTGCCTAATGCGTTTAATTAGATCCGGGCCCATTGTAAAATTAGGAACAAACGATCCATCCATTATATCTAGATGAAAGAAATCAACACCTGCACGGTCTAATCTCATTACTGATTCTTGTAAATTCCCCATATCTGCACACATAAGTGAGGGTCCAATTAAGGTCATATAAACACTCCCGTTCCATTTCGTCTTTTATCAAGAAAGCGTTTTCCTCATAAAGGAAGCGCTTTCTTTTCTGATACTTTCACTATAAAGGGAATTGGCATAAGCTGGTAGGTGATAAAATTCGGGTAGGGGGGATTTTCTTCGGGACATTTTCAATGTAGACATAAAAAAAAGCTCCGGAATGGAAGCTTCTACTTTTTCACAAAAAACTCATGAGTATCTCGATATTGAGACGGAAGTTGTCCTGTCCATTGCTTAAACAGCCGACTAAAATATTTGGTATCTTGATAGCCTACTTTTGAAGCGATATCGTAAATCTTTAAATCTGTATGACTTAATAATTCCTTCGCCACTTTTAACCGTTCATTAGTTACATAGTCAAGCACGGTTTCACCTGTCTGATTTTTAAAATACTCACAAAAATAGGTTGAATTTAAATGGACATGATTGGCGATTTTTTTTATTGTGATGTTATCGCCTATATGTTTTAGAATCCATTCTTTTGCCTGGCGTATGGGATCTGTTTGGTCATTTTGAAATGCTGCTTGCTTTTTTAACATATTCATGACCCAGCGCTCCGTCTCCTTTTTTAAATGATTAAAATGAGAAGAATCCTCGGCAATGCTAAATGCTTCCTCAAGTAAAAGCGGAAGGTCTTTAAAACCATCACTTTTAATCCATTTATTAATAATTCTAATAGACAAATAGCGAACCGATTCTTGTATTATGAAAGGGGAAGTGACATCTTTCAGTTCGTTAAAAAATTGCCTGAGAGAACGAATGGCAGTTTCTTCACCATGCTCCATCGCCTCCACTGTCTCTTCTGCCCATTTATAGATGGATGGCGGCACTTCAATCACTTTATTATATGATACATGTTTAAGCATTTCAGTTCTGAAAATTTTATTGCCTCCTTGTATCATTCGATATTGCAAGGTAGATCGTAATTCATCTTTAATATTTACTAAAAGGGTAAGGTCATTAAACTCATTCCCAAGGGCAATGGAAACCGTAAAAGGGGTTTGCCGTTGGACACTTGTTTTTAATGTTATACACAATTGCTCCAAAGCTGTAGGGGTAGTATCCTTAATCAATAACCAACTGGCATGTAGACTATCTTTCCACATCCAATGCGTTGAATGATCATCTAGTAAGTCTGTTATAAGTTTTTTTATTACATCATTCCATCCACCCCAATCTTCTGGTGAAAAACTTTGGGTTTTGGCAGATGTATGATCGATTCCAATATGGATCAGGGAATAGGTTCCTTCTGGAAATTGCCGCGTCCATTCAAGTAATGATAAGTCCATTGCATCTTTCCACGTAATTTCCATCAGCAATTGAAGCTGCTTTTCATGGGTTAATATCAAGGCTCTTTCTTCTATTTCTCCTATCTTTTCCCTTTCCTTTCGTGCCTCAATTACTTTTTCCTGCACAGTCTTCAGCTGCAGTTTAAACTTTTCTCGATCAATCGGTTTCAATATATAATCGACAGCTCCTTCCCTTAGGGCAGTCTGTACATAGAGAAAATCATCATACCCGCTTATAATGAATGGAAATAGCCTTGGTTTAGTTTTTTTCAAATGTTGAATTAACGTTAACCCGTCCATGACAGGCATTTGTACATCTGTTATTAATACATCAACTTCTTCTACTTGATTGATAATTGCATCGTATGCCTCTTGACCATCGGAGTAAACACCTACAACATGCCACTCTTCCCCACAAGATTGTACTAGTCTTTCTATGCCTCTTCTTATCCTTGGTTCATCATCTACAATGACCGTCCTGACCCTTTGTATCATCTCTGTTCTTCTCCTCTCCTTGAACATACATGCTTACTTGTTGGGCATTTATTTTGGGAAGTCGGATAATCACACTAGTTCCCTTTCCGTATTCGCTATTAATTTGAAGATTATATTGTTCCCCGAACATCATGCCAATTCTTGCATTTACATTGATAATCCCAAAGCCAGAGTCCCGTTTCATCATTGGATCCAAACGTAACTTTTCATTTAGTTCAATTAATTTGCTTTCTGTCATCCCTGGTCCGTTATCACTGACTATCAGTAAAAGATATTCCTCACCTGTCTGAGTTTCCTCTTCAGAAATATGTATTTGAATGTCTATTTCCTTTCTTTTTTCCAATCCATATTTAATGGAATTTTCAACGATTGGCTGTAAAACAAACTTGGGTATATAATAATTAACTACATCTGCTCCTTTTTCTATCATAAAATGCAAACGATCTTCAAAACGGAATTGTTGGATGCTTAAATAATCTTCAATGTGCTGAACCTCACTGTTTATAAGAACCAAGCTTTCTTTATTACTGATTGAAAAGCGCATCATTCTACCAAGCAGAGTCACCATCTTCACGACTTCATCGCTCTCTCCTTCTTCCACAGCCATGCCTATGGTTTCCAGCGTATTATACATAAAGTGAGGATTTATTTGAGATTGAAGGGCGTATAATTCAGCTGTTTTTTTTCGCAGTTCAATGTGGTAGTTTTTATGAATCAGCTCTCTTATCTCTGCAAGCATTGATCGAAAACTGTTCGCGAGCATCCCGACTTCATCCTCGGAATGTATAGGTATATCTACTAATAAATCACCTTTTTCCACCCGCTTCATTATATCTCCTAATTCGTTTAGTGGACGTGTAACAGTCCAGGCAAAAAAGATAGAGATCAATGTAGTAATGAGTGTAAAAAGGATAAAAACTAAAATTGTCACATTTCGGATAACATCCGTTTTTTCTGTCATGTTTTTGATAGGCATGCTATGAACGAGTACCCATGGCAGCTCATTTGATTCACTTATACTGATTAAATTCCGTTTTCCATCGATTTCTGTACGAAAACTACCATTCAGTAATGGGTAATCATGTATCCCTTTTTCCACTGTACCAATTTTCGAATGATCCTTATGATAAATTATCTTCCCCTGCTTATTCATGATCCACATCGTAACATTCTCTTCCTTTTGCAAATCCTGAAGTGATTGCTCAAAAAAGGCTACATCGATGGCTATATAGAGCGTTCCTAAATTTTTTCTATTATCGAAATCAGTAATTGTTTTGACCAGCATAAAATAGGAGGGATCCCCTTCAAACGTTAAATTAGTCTGATTAGGAAGGAGCAACTGCATCTCGCCTAGCAATCCTAGGTCATCTGCATATGGCAAGGAACCATCTTCAAAACCAAAACTGTCATAATGCAGACTTGTACTTGCAAATGTACGATTCTTGGAAACAAGAAACGCCCCCAAAATATGAGATGAATTGTTATTTAAATAGGTTCTTGTCAAATAACTCTTCATGATATACTCATCGTGTAGCAAAACCGATTTTTTTTTTGATTGGCTGTCTCTTAAAATAGCCATAACATCACCGGAATTATAAATTAAATCAGGTAAGGTCTCTAGTTTTTGAATGTCATTTTCAATGTTGCCATTAACCTGTTTGACAAGACGAGGAATATATTCGCCTACTTCTTCTTCTATTGATTTTGTGTATTGCCAGTATGCAATGAACCCAAGGAAGGCCATAGGTAGAACCGTTAATAATGTATAGGTTGTAACTAGTTTTGTCGTTAAACGCAGGTTTTTTATCTGGATAGGCTTTTTTCCTTTAAAAATCATACTGGTTCACATTTCCCTTTGTAAAATCGATGGGCTCTCCCATAATGACCATGTCACCGTTGAATTTAATCCTACCTATGTTCTTAATGTTCTGTCCTTCATACGGAAATTCATCATTCAATAAGTTTTTTGCTAGACTAACAGTCAAGTAACCTAATTTTTGTGGACTCCATAACGTAATGGTCTGGGCAGCCCCTTCCTGTAAATACTCATTCATTAAATTAGGAGTCGATGTACCGACTACGGCAACCTTGCCGATTTTCCCTGCATCTTTCACAGCCTGAGCCGCAGCAGGAGGATTAACCGTTGAAATACCAATAATTCCTTTTAGGTCCGGGTATTTTTTAAATAAATTTTGTGTTACCTTATACGCTTTATGAATATCTTCGTTTGTATATTCCACTTCAACTAGTTTCATAGTTGGATAATATTCTTTTTGTTGGATTTGAATCCAATCAATCCATGTATTAAGATTGGCAGCGGTAGGAGATCCCGTCATAATCGCAAACTCCCCTTTTTCTTCCATTTCAATAGCGAGGGTATCCATTACATGCCTGCCAATTATCTCAGGATCTATCATGTTCACAAAAAAGCTTCTGTATGATGCATTAGTATCAGAATCCCAGGTGATCACCTTGATTCCTTTACGCTTTGCTTTTTTCAGCACCCTGCCTAATTTATATGGATCATTTGCAGATACCGCAATTACGTCCACTTTTTTTTCAATTAATTTTGTTATAATCTCTTCCTGCTTTTCAGAGCTGGGGGTAGGTGGGCCTGTATATATGACCTTAACACCTAAGTCTTTTCCCGCCTCCAACGCCCCCTCCTCTACCGCTTTAAAATAAGGTATTCCGTCAATTTTAGGTATAACAGCTATCGTATACGAATCTTTTTTATTCTCGACAGGTTTTGTATTGACGTCGATACTTTCTTCATCATTGTAAATAATCTCGTATTCTGCAGAATGATCACAGCCGCTTATTATAAATAAAAACAAAATAAAAAAGATGGGCATCCTTAACATGATTAGCTACCTTCTTTCTTAAATTCTAAACATTAGCACGTATCATGGATATTGTAATAAGGAATGACTTAAGAAGTGCTTTTCTCATCCGGTTATATTCACCGCTGCTTCTTTCTAAGAAAACGGTTTCATAAATGATGGATTTTACCGGGAGTATAACCTTAATTTCTTTACTAAAATAGGAAACCTTTATATACTTTCAGGTTTCCCTATAATTTATTGTCCAGCCATGTCCTTCTCTGTTATGTTCAACTACTAACTTACACAAAAAGCGAGATGGAAACTGGAAAAAATCGTATTTTAGCTACAAGAGTGAGCGCCTTTCTCATTCTCTTCTATATGTATTAAAAATATCTCTATTGTATATTTGAACCCCATCATTTTTTTCTTTTTATTATTGATTTTTACTGTTTTTGAAAGGTTTGTCAATTTAAATTTCACAAACATTTTTAAAATTCAAATAATATTTTTATATAGTTTCACTTGCTCATAGTGTTTCATTTTTAGTTGTATTGGAAAATTACAAAGCAGTCTACGTCATTACATTTTCTATATCCTTTTTTCATAGTGCTTTTATTATCTTAAACTGTAGATTGATACCTTCAATCCAAATCCTCCCCTTTTAGAAAAAGTTACTTTAACGATTCCTCCTCAATCCTCAGTCTAATTTTCAACTGGTTAAATCAATTTGTTGCACGAGACTCTCATTCCGGATTTAACACAAATTGACTAGCTTTCATGTCTATTTATTAACGTGCAATCAAAAAAAATATACCCATAGAAAGACCTGTGTCATAGATCGTTATAGGTATATTTTATAAAGGAATTACCTTTCTAATAAGTTTTCCTTTTTAACTATATTAATTTTCTAATTTAAACAAAAACTTTTTTACTTTTTCTCCACTTCTTCGTTATATTTCGGTAATTCCAGACCATTCACTCGGGACGAATCGATAGACCCCATATTAATTCAGCGGAATTAGTCACACATCGGTTTGCGGATTCAGGACAACCTGTTATTTTAACGCTTTGCTAAAACATCATGTTCATATTCTTTCACTTGCGTCAGCCATCTTTCCTTTACCGGCACATTCATTTTTTCACAATAATAATCCCAAATTGCACCAAATGGATAGGTTTTAAATTCCTCCATTAATGCCAGCCGCTCAGTAAAATCGCCTTTTTCTTGCAGTTCTTTCAAATGATCGTTCGGTACAAGTAAGGCATATAAGAGGGCCTTAATCATATTACGCGTACCAATCGTCCAGGCAGCAACACGGTTGATGCTGGCATCAAAGAAATCAAGGCCAATGATCACCTGGTTTAATGCATCATTGCGAACAATTTCAAGCGCAATTTCACGAAGCTCATCGTCTAAAATTACGACGTGGTCACTGTCCCATCGAACCGGGCGCGAAACATGAAGTGCTAGTTTATCACTGTATAATAGCATCGAAGAAATTTTGTTCGATACAGTTTCAGTCGGATGATAATGACCTGTATCCACTAAGCAAATCTTGTTATTTTTCAGTGCGTAGCCAAGGTAGAATTCATGCGATCCTACGACATATGACTCGGAGCCAATACCGAATACTTTACTTTCCACAGCATCCCAATTACATGTTTCATCCACTTCTGCTGTAAAAATTCGATCAAGGGATTCTTTTAATCTCTTTCTCGGTGTCAAACGGTCGCTTGGAATATCTTTGTAGCCGTCTGGAATCCATATATTTGTTAAGCAGGGATTGCCTAGTTCACGGCCAAAGTACTCTCCGATTTTTCGGCTGGCGATGCAATGATTAATCCAGAATTCACGAATTTCTTCATTTGGATGAGAAAGTGTCAAGCCGTCTGCTGCTTTTTCATGGGAAAATAGTGTCGGGTTAAAATCCACACCAAGACCGTTTTCTTTAGCCCAATTCAACCAGTTTTCGAAGTGCTTTGGCTCAAGCTGATCGCGTTCGACTGCTTCTCCATTTGTTTCCGCATAAATGGCATGCAAATTGACCCGATGTTTCCCCGGAATAAGAGATAGCGCTTTTTCAAGATCCATGCGCAGCTCTTCCGGCGTAGTGGCTTTTCCTGGATAATTTCCCGTTATATCAATACCGCCAGATAATTCACTTTTGTTCACTTCAAATCCACCAATATCATCACCCTGCCAGCAATGAATCGAAATGGGCACTTTTTTCAGTGTTTCGAGTGCCGCATCAACATCAATTCCCCAATTCGCATACGCTTGTTTCGCTGTTTCGTACTGTTCTTTAATTGTCATATCGTCCCATCCTTTTAACGGATTGAATTGATTACTCCATGATTCCTACTACCTTTTCACATATTCTTCACTTACCATAATGGGAAGTGCATACTTAATCTATTATTTTTGGATAGATTGATTCCACCTATGACAAACCCTCCACTTAAAGCAACAAAATCCAAGAAAACAGGCAAAACCTATTCAGCGATTAAAAGCTCCAGGTACACCGCCGTCTACAGTGACCATGCAACCCGTTGTTTTGTCTGCTTTTGATGAAGCGAAAAACGCTATGGACTCAGCAATGTCTTCCGGGAATATGTTTACTAGCAATGTCGTACGTTTTTTGTAATGATCTTCAAGCTGGTCTGGTTCTATTCCGTATGCAGCGGCACGCTCTTGACGCCAACCCGATCCCCAAATGGAAGATCCTTGTAATACGGCGTCTGGCAAAACAGAATTAACACGGATTCCGAAATCCCCGCCTTCCACTGCAATGCATCGTGCTAGATGTGTTTCAAGTGCTTTGACTGAACTGTAAGCAGAAGCATTTTTTCCAGCGTAAACAGAGTTTTTCGATCCCACAAATACCATATTTCCTCCTATATCCTGTTGTTTCATTTGCTTAAAAGCTTCACGTGCTACAAGGAAATAGCCTGTACCCAGTACATTCATGTTTAGGTTCCATTCTTTTAAGGTTGTTTCATCAAACGGGCTGGATGTGGCAAGGCCGGCATTGTTGACGATAATATCAATTCCCCCAAATGTAAGAGCTGATTTCTCAAAGGCATCCTGTACCTGCTCTTCACTAGTAACATCCATTTTAAAAGCTGCAGCACGTATTTCCCCGTATTCTTTATTGATTTCATCCGCAACTTTTTCAGCACCTTCAATATTTAAATCAGCTAGAACTACATGGGCACCTTCAGAAACTAAACGCCGTGCTGTTGCGCTGCCAATACCGCCCGCACCGCCTGTAATGAAGGCTACTTTGCGTGAGAACTCCGCTTCTGCCGGCGAAAGAGACAATTTATAAAGCTCAAGTGGCCAGTATTCAACGTTATATGACTCATTTTCACTGAGAGATACGAACTCGCCAAGTGCTGTTGCCCCTTTCATAACCGCAATCGCTCGATGGTAAAGTGCTCCGCTCACGTTAGCCATGGCTACGTTTCTGCCTGTGTTGACCATTCCGACACCTGGAATCAAAATAACTCGTGGTGCCGCCTCAAACATCACATCGCCTCCGTTTTTATTGCGCTCGAAGTATTGCTTATATTCTTCCTTATATTGTTGAATACCCGTTTTAACTTTTTCCACCAAGGATTCAGTCCGTTCATTTTGAGGATCCCAGTTAATGAAAAGCGGCTTCATTTTTGTATGTACAAGGTGATCCGGGCAAGCGGCACCGACTTGTGATAAGGCTGCCGCATTTTTGCTGTTCAAAAATTGCAGGACATCATCTGCATCGTCAAAGGTTAAAAGCATTTTTTTCTCCTCGCCCACAGCACCGCGGATAACCGGCATAATCGAAGCAAGTACCTTTTTGCGCTCTGCTTCAGGTAAAGAGTCAAATGCCTGTCCACCAAATGCATCTTCTTCATGCTGGCGGCTTTTAATAAACTCTTCTGCTTCCGTTATGATCGATATGGTTTTTTCATAGGCTTCTTTCGATGTTTCACCCCAAGTAACCAATCCGTGTTTTTCCATTAAAACAAGCTCGGCTTGCGGGTTATTTTTCACACCTTTTGCGATCATTTTAGACAAAGTGAAGCCAGGGCGCTCATATGGTACCCAGACAAAACGATCACCGAAAATTTCATTGGCGACTTCTTTTCCATTGTCTGCACAGCAAAGACTAATAATTGCATCTGGATGTGTGTGGTCAACATGTTTAAAGGGAAGGAAGGCATGAAGTAAAGTTTCAATCGACATACGTGGATGCTTACTGTCGATCATGCAGTGTGACAAATATTCAACCATATCTGCATCAGGCATGTCATCACGCTCGATTAAAGGGTGAATATCCGCTAGATTCAAACCTGTGAAATTGCCCGCTTTCATTGTTGCAAGGTCGGAACCGCTTCCTTTAACCCACATGACTTCAATTTCCCGGCCACGAAAATCCTTTTCCAATGTTTTCATGGATGTATTGCCGCCTCCCCAGTTGCAGACGGCTCGATCTGTACCGATTAAATTAGACCGATATACCAGTTCTTCTACTCCAGATGTCACTTTTGACGCTTCTTTATCATTCCATAAATTATTAACCATTTTGTTTTACCCCCGTTTATCTTTATTTGTGTTTGTTTTATTGTATAACACTTTTGTTTTCATTTGAAGAAGTTTTTTTAATTGTTTCCAATTTTACGAAAACAAGGAAAATCGTAGAGCGTGAAAGACAATGGATGTATCCGCATTTTCAACAATCCAAATCATTCTGCAAGGTAAATATCATCTAAAAAATCACCATTTTCCTTAGATGAAGTCTGTAAAATAAACGTAAATACAACAAATGACCAGGACTGTAAACATAATGTCCCTTCCATCTTAGAAAAAGAAAGATGCAAAACTTCCCAAAGACTTCGCAGGACATTTCCTACGGAAAGACATAATTTTCACGGGTAAACAGTCAGCTAGACAAACTTCTTTCTAATCCAAATACCATTGATGCAATAATGCTTCTCAATCCTTTTTACTGAAATTAAGAGATACAGTGTTTTTAATCGAATTCCATTTGAAAAATCCGTGCTGTGGCTTTATTGAGGTTATATGAGTTACTGTTCAAATAAGAAATGGTCTTGGGCTTTCACACCAAAGATGGGGTTAACCTTTTGCTATTGTCTTTCGTTTTAGTACATTTGGAGCTTTTTTTCTATTTAAAATCAAAGATTCACAAAAGAGTGGATTGGGTACAATATGAAATGAATCGTAGTATTAGAATTATTTTCGGGAGGAAGTTTATATGATTAATGAAAAAGTGGCTTTGATATTAGAAGATAAAATTAACGTTATTAAAAGTGATGAAACATCCATTTATTTAGTCGGCCCAATCAAATTACCCGTTAACTTAGAGGGCGAAACAATTATATTCCAGTGGTATTGCTGGTTAAGATGTGAGAATATGGCGGGTCATTTTTGTGGTGACGGCACTTATAATATAGATAAGATCATTGAAACTTTAGCTTCTTCCAACTTAGCGGAAATGCAGCAATCCAGTGTGTTACTGTATGGAGATTTTCAACATTCAGCTGATGCACTTATCCGGATGCATAGTATTTGTCATACTGGCGATATATTCGGAAGCAAACGCTGTGATTGTGGCTTTCAATTAAAGCAGGCTATGAAGATGATTGCAACTCAAGGATCCGGAGCTTTATTTTATTTAGCGAATCACGAAGGAAGAGGCATCGGATTATTTAGTAAAGCCATGGCTTATGTTCTGCAAGAAAAAGGATTGGATACGGTGGAAGCGAATTTGGAGCTTGGATTTGTGGATGACGCACGTAACTATGATGACGCCATTCGGGTGTTAAAAAAACTGCGCTCTAATCCAGTGACCCTTATCACCAACAATCCGAGAAAATTAGAGGCTCTCCAAAACTCAGGTGCCAATGTTGCAGGCAGAGTTCCGTTATGGGGAGACATTTCCGAGTTTAATGAAAAATATTTAAAAACTAAAGTCGTACGTTCCGGTCATTTAAAAGATAGTAAAAATGAATGACTGATCGTTTTTTATGAAATTGTTTTTACCCATGAATAGGTTTGAAATGGAATTTGATTTATAACACACAGGTTACCGTAAAATGAAAACATATACGAGTATAAGGGAATAATAAAATTGCTCACGTCTGGATAATAAGTAAATACATAAAAACAGGATGCAACGGAACGTTGCACCCTGCATGAAAAAGGGGTTTGCTTCATTTCGAATCAGCATAAATTCTCTGCGATAAACACCTCATCTACATTAGAGTAAGAACTGGTATCTGACTAGAGTTTACCATCCAAAGCAATCATCCCCTATATCTTAAAAGTTTCATCAACTTTCAAAGCATAAATGACAATTATTGAATGAGTTTTCTGCTTTTACGTGCAAGAGAACCATCTCCTTGCTCGAATCGATTTTTTAATGAAGCTATCAGTAGTAGTTAAGTTAAACGTCTTTAACTAACACCTCATTTACTATATGATGCGAATCATACGTAATCAGTAGCCCCTTCTTCTTTATTTATAATGACCATCAGCGGTTAAAAAAATAACTGGTTGTTTATGGATATCAAGAATTCTTTCAAACGATTTCCAGCAAACACAAAGGCATTTAATGGAATCCCAAGCGAAAATCTTCGCAATCTCAATTGCATAACAAATGCTTTGTTCCCTAACGATCCTTTTTAGCACATTAATTAGTGGAATTAAGCTAAACTAAACAGATAAACTCTACACTAAGTTCAACTCTCGTCAGTAGAAAAGACGGGTGAGCAAAAATAAAAAAGGCACCAGTCAGTTAGTTTGCAACGACTTGTATACCCCCTTCCAGTATTTACTTTATTATTAATTGAGAAAGGACAAAGCGAATAACCTCTCTTTGTCCCTCCCTCATAGCACTATGAAGATGATTATTGCGCTATGATTATTACCATATTATTGCCAAACCATGAAAGATAACCTTGCCCATCCCTGATAATTCAATGTTACCAATACAGGAGTAGAAGAAGAGTTTGGTTCTTTGTTTGGCTGGGACTTACCTGAAGACACAATCTTTTATGATGAAATTTTCTATACGGAAACGATAACTAGACTTGCAACAGAAATGTTGAAGAATAATGAAGAAAAAATTATGAAAGCAGCTTTAGTCGGGAATCCAGATATGTTAGATGAAAATATAAGTGAATATTACATTGCTGATAGTGTCATTTACGATGATGAATCTTATTTCGTCGGTAAATTGTTTGATTTTTCCATTCAACAAAACATCCTATCTAGCAAAACCTGATTTCTCCGCATATCTAGATCTTAACACGCTAGCTAAGAAGGTTCGACCTAAAAAACAAGGCTTTAAATACGCAGCTACATTAGCTGCTAGAAGAGCGATGTTCATCTGCGCATAAATTACCTAACAACAGTAAAAAAAGCATTGCCATCAGCAACGCTTTTTTTACTACTTGATATTAAAGCCAGCTTTAAATTAGACCCTGTACTTTCTAAATCCCCTATAAAATTCCTCCATTGCTTGCAATTACATTTTTATACCAGTCAAAAGATTTCTTCTTGCTTCTCTTTAATGTTCCATTACCATCATTATCTTTATCTACATAGATAAAACCATAACGTTTTTTCATTTCACCAGTTGTAAAGGAAACCAAGTCAATGCATCCCCAGGGCAGGGAGTATACCCCATTAAGTCTACACCGTCTAAATCTATTGCCTTTTTCATTTCTTTAATATGAGATGCAAGATATTCAATTCGATAATCATCATTACAACTTCCATCTGCTTCTTTTACATCGATAGCACCAAAACCGTTTTCTACGATAAACAATGGCAATTCATATCTCTCATAGAGAGTAGCTAAAGCATACCTTAATCCAACTGGATCGATCTGCCATCCCCAGTCACTTGCCTTAACATATGGGTTTGGTACTGAATATTGATTTCCACCGTCTACTAGCTTACTAGTATCTGTATTTGTTTCTGCTTTAACCACTCTTGACATGTAATAACTAAACCCAATATAATCAACCGTTCCTTCTGCCAAGATTTTGCTATCTTCCGGTTCCATTTTTATATCATATCCTTTTCTCTTCCATTCACTTAATGTATAGCTAGGATAATGACCTCTTACATGCACATCTGCAAATAAGAACCGGTCATGCATACTTTCCAACGCAAGAATCATATCATTTGGATTACATGAGTAAGGATACAGTGGCACAAAGGCACACATACAACCAATTTTCAAATTAGGGTTGATCTCATGTCCTTTCTTCACCACTAAGGCACTAGCCACTAATTCATGATGAACAGCTTGATACATGCTTTCCTCAGGGTTCTTGCATTCAGAATACTTCACTCCTGAACAGGTCCATCCAAAAATATCATTAGAGATATTTTTTTGATTATTAATTTCATTAAAAGTCATCCAGTATTTCACCTTATCTTTGTAGCGTTCCATTACAGTAGTAGAAAAACGTACGAAAAAATCAATGACCTTTCTGTTTCTCCAACCGCCATATTCTTTTGCCAAATGATAAGGCATTTCAAAATGGCTCAATGTAATAACTGGTTCAATCCCATGTTTCAACAATTCATCAAACATGTCATCATAAAATTGCAATCCCTGTTCATTCGGTTCGCTTTCATCTCCATTAGGGAAAATACGTGTCCATGCGATGCTGGTTCTAAAACATTTAAAGCCCATTTCCGCAAATAAAGCGATATCTTCTTTATATTGGCTGTAAAAATCAATAGCTTCAAGATTAGGATAATTTTCCCCCTCAATAATACCGTCTGTAATTTCCCTTGGTACCCCGTTGGCACCAGCAGTCATGACATCGGCAACACTTAATCCTTTTCCACCTTTATACCAGCCACCTTCCAATTGATGGGCGGATACTGCTCCACCCCATAAGAAACCATCTGGAAATGTTAGTTTAGTCATTTTCATTCTCCTTTTTAATTATTTATTAATAACTCTTGTAAGCATCTTCTAAACGGAGTTGTCAGTTTGAAACTACATCTCTAACTTTTCAACAAAATTTAACTGATGTGTCTCTGATCCTGCTTTTTAATTAGTGTTAATACTTCTTGAGCATTAGAAAGAGTATGCGGAATAACATCGAGATAATGATCTGTATTTGTGACAATAATTGGTGTTGTTAAGTCAAAACCTGCCTCTCTAATTTTCTCTATATCAAATTCAACTAATTTATCTCCCACTTGGACGAAATCACCTGTTTTTATAATTGGATTAAAGTATTTTCCTTGAAGGTTCACTGTGTTTAAACCGACATGAATTAATACTTCAGCACCGCTGGCAGATGTAATGCCAATAGCATGCCCTGTCGGGAATACAGTTGTAACAACACCGTTAACTGGTGAAGTGACAATCCCTTCAATTGGTTCAATAGCAATTCCTTTCCCTATAGCACCTGAAGAAAAAACTTCATCATTGACATCCGTTAAAGGTACTCTTTTACCTTGAACAGGCAAATAAATTGTTTCATTTGAATTATCGTTGACCTCATTTTTCAATTCAGAAACATTTTCTGTTGTTTGATGTTTATTTACAGTAGCTTTACTTTCATATCCAAAGAAATAAGTAAGAGCAAGCGCAATAATGAAACTGGCCGAGACACTCAGTACATGCATACTAATCGGTGCAAAAGCCGGGATACTTAACATGCTATAGAACGAATACGTTTTTAGTTCAACACCTAAAGACGCACCTAAAGCACCGCCAATAGCACCGGAAATTACAATATAAGGAATCGTTCTTCTGTATTTCAAAACGATACCATATAGAATTGGTTCGGTAACACCGGCCATCATCCCTGTAATAGCTGCTGGGCCGGCAATTGCCTTTAATTTTTTGTCTTTTGTTTTTAGAAAGACCCCTGCTGCAACGCCCATTTGAGCAAATGTAGGTCCTGCTTTCATCGGACCAAGCGGGTCGCCTCCATTTTGTAAATTTTGTAATGTAATCGGTACAATCCCCCAGTGAAGTCCAAAGATTACTAAGAACATATACCCACTACCAAGTACAGCACCTGTTAATATGGGACTGAAGCTTAATAATACTTCTATTCCATTTGCAATACCTGCGCCCAAATAAGTTCCGAATGGACCAAATGCCAGAAAGCTTAAAGGTACGATAACAACTAATGAAACTAATGGAACTAAAAGGAATTGCAAATCTTTCAAAATAATTTTCTTTAATAACTTTTCTAAAAATGAGAAAGCTATGACTGCAATAAAAATAGGAAAGACAGAATTTGCATAGCTGACAGGAATAACTGGAATGCCAAAAATATCAACTACCGCGGCTCCTTTTACCAAAAGGTTTGTATAGTTCGGCTCAAGTAGGGCAGCGCCAATTACAGCACCAATATATCCATTTGCATTTAATTTATTAGCAAGCGTGAATCCTACAAAAACCGGCAAGAAATAGAATATAGCATTACCGGTTGCCGAAAGTGAGATATAAAGACCACTTTCTTTCACCATCCATCCAAATGTAATACATAATGTTAATAAAGCTTTAAGCAATCCGCACCCCGCTAATAATGGAATCAGCGGGCTGAATGTTCCGGAGATGACATCAAAGACTTTGGATATTACCCCAACCTTTTCCTGGCTTTTGTCCGCTGATGCCGATGCCACTTGTGATAAGTTTGTTTGCCTCATTATTTCCTGATACACATCCGCAACTTTTCCACCAATGACCACTTGAAATTGTCCACCGCTTTCAACGACAGCTAAAACATCATCATTGCTTTGCAGCGCTTCTTTGTTTACTTCAGAACGATCTTTCAACGTAAATCTCAAACGAGTGGCACAATGGACTACTTTAATGACATTTTCTTCCGAGCCGACATTCTCTATTACAAATATCGCTAACTCTTTTGTGTTCATTTTTTTATTCTCCTTTTCTTCTTTTTTATTAGAAAAAATAAAAACCTGATAAAAAAGACTCTTTTGTCTCTTTTACCAGGTTTTGCCTACCGAAAGTCACAATCCTTTTAATTTAACTTATCTTGAAGTAACTCGCTGAATATGAATCATAAAATAAGTGAGTTCTTCTTTAGATAATTCCGTATGATATTTAATTTTTAAATACTCGTTTATTTTGAGACCACATTGATATGCAAGTGGATAGTTTTCTTTCACTTGCATAAATAACTTCTCACCTTCCTGAGAAACTGGGTCACGGTTTTGGATGCGATAGGATAAATATCGCAAGTGAGTGACAAATCGATGATAATTCATGGAATCTTCGTCTAAAGTTGTTTTATAAAACAATTGAACGATATTAATAATTGCTTGAATCATTTTCGTGAATTCAACGGTTCGGCTCATATTTAGACTATCCTGTTGGGCGTTTAAGAAATGCAATGCAATAAATCCAGCTTCGTCTTCAGGTAAATTTATTCCTAATTTTTCATTGATAACTAATATCCCGTAAAGTCCTACTTTATATTCCTTCGGGTACAATTTTTTTATTTCAAATATCAATGTGTTTTTTATATCTTGTCCTTTTTTATGTCTATCAATGGCGAAATTTAAATGATCCATTAAACCAATATATATCGATTTACTTAACTCGGCATTGATTTCTTTTTTACCATAATGAATAATATCATCAGCGATCTCAAGGTATGTCGGCGGAATACCGCTTAATAACTCAGTCATTTTATGAACATTTTCTTCTGATTCCAATAAAAAACGTTTATCAATCAAACTTTCATTAATAAGATCACTAACCTTTTTTTGGAAGGAAATTCCTTTCCCCATAGCAATCATTTCTTTTTGATTTTCATCTTCAGTTAACACCACATTATTATTAAAAATCTTTTTTATGATCAATTTGCTCACCTACCTCTCATCGACCTTCAAACAAAAAAACCTAGATAAGCACGTCTCTTGCATAAACAAGAAACTTTACCTATTTAGGTTTTGCCTGTTTTTACCAGTCGCAATCCCAAATAATTTATTCGATAGATACTTATTTATAAAGCATCAATAACACGCTTGCAATATTTTATATATATGGCTGTCACACCTCTTTTAATATATTTTGTGTAATCAAACAATCTAATTTCTCCATAAATTGTTGTCAACAAATTCATTGTAATTTTCTCCAAATTTGCATCAGAACATTTTTTCTATATTTCCTGATTATAAATTATAGCCTTTAAAACATTTTGATTTAAACTTTCTGTAAACGCTTGTTCAGCTTCAACCATAGGAAAAAATGAAACTATTTCTCTTAATTGATCTTTATATTCAATTAAAAGTTTACTAGCGCCATTATAATCTACTGGATCACTCCCATAACTTGTTAGTAAGGACCACTCATTACGAACTAAGTCCGTTAAAAACAAACGGGTTTCTTGTTCATAAAGAGCTACCACAACAATTTCTCCCCCTTTCTTTAAAGTATTAAAGCCTGTTTTTAGTGCCGCAGAGGATCCAGAACATTCAAATATATAGTCAATAGGCACTTCTAGTTTTTGTTTATCAGCGATTAATGCAGTCATACCAAAGTTATTAACTTTTGATAGTCTGTATTCATAGTCTTTTTCTAATCCAGATAGAATGACATTTGCCTTTTTATGTGCACATATTAGACCAATAAAGAATCCTATAATGCCAGGACCTTGTACTAAAATAGTATCTTCAGCATCTATATTTTTAATTTTTTTAACAGCATGAACTGCGATTGACATAGGCTCTATAAGTGCTGCGATATCTAATGGCAAATTTTTATCGGTTTCTTTAACGAAACTCACATTTATTTTTACAAATTGAGCCATACCACCGTCAAAATGAAGACCAATGACTTGGTTGTTATAGCATATAGAATACCTTCCCCGTTTACAGTTTTCACATTCATTGCAATAATACATAGACTCAACTATCACATTTTTATTAATTAAGTGCCTATTCTCTTCATTAAATACTTCTACGACTTTACCGGATATTTCATGACCGAGAGTCGTATTTATTTTCACAAATTCGTATCCCCTAGAATGATTAAAAGTATGGAGATCGCTTCCACAAACTCCACAATAAGCAACTTCAACAAGTATTTCACCGTCATTTAAAAGGGGTAAAGATCTTTCTTGTAAATCTATTTTTTGTGGTGAATTTGATTTAACAACGGCTTTCATGATACCTCTCCCTTATTGATTTATGATGCAGTCCAACCACCATCTACATATATTGTCTGTCCTGTAATATAGTCAGAAGCAGAGGAAACAAGCAAAACAGCCAATCCATTTAAATCTTCAGGTTTTCCTGTTCTTCCGGTTGGTATTTTTGAAAGAATACTATCAGCCCACTCCTTATCTTGGAATAAAGGAGCAGTCAATTCTGTATGAAAATATCCAGGAGCGATGGCATTCACTTGAATATATGGAGCCCATTCTATGGCCATAGCTTTAGTTAATTGATTAATACCGCCTTTCGATGCACAATATGGTCCCATGTTTGGCAACCCTATGTGACTGCTTAATGAAGCTAAGTTAATAATCTTTCCCCTTTTTCTTTCTAACATTTTCTTTGCTACTATTTTTGAAGTGAAAAATGCTCCCTTCAAGTTGACATCTATTACATTGTCCCAATCTTGTTCACTTATATTGAGTATTGGTTTACGAGCATTGATTCCAGCAGAGTTAATTAATATATCGATAGTAGAATATTTATTGACCACTTCTTCTATATTTTTGATCATTGTAATGTCAAGGTGTTCATAAATTATATTTATATTCTCTTTTGAAAACTCTTCTTTGATAGAAACCACTTTTTGCTCGTTTTCTATTCCAGTAATGACCACTTTCGCTCCAGCACGACCAAGAGCTTTCGCTATACTTTTCCCTAGAGCACCTGTACCCCCAGTAATTAAAGCAGTCTTATCAGATAAATTGAACATTTACACTACTCCTTAATATAAGCATTTGAATAACAATTAACTTACAATTTAGAAATTAAGACGACTTCACCCCATTTCACTAAAAAACAGCTTCAAAAAGAAAAAGAATCATTGTATACGATATACAGATAATAATTTTCTTTTTTGTGAAGAATTTTCGTTGCCAGCGACTTTTTCAGTATCCTTTTTCACTTCGGGTTACTTTTTACATACTCAATCTTCTTTACGTAATTTAACAAACAAAACTAAAATAGAACCAATAAGATAACAGACTGATAAGAAACCTACCCCTGTTAATTTGTTGCCTCCTGCCATTAGCACACCAACAACAAATGGTCCGACGAATCCACCTACATTCCCGATCGAATTCCAAAGACCTGTCATTCCACCAAGTATATTTTTCGGGAATACGTCCGCAATTAATGTCAAAAATACAGAAGAAGAAGCCATCCCACCAACAATGGTAATACTAATCAAGGAAATAGCTAACCATATGTTAGACTCAAGAACAAGAATCGCGGAAAGTAAAGAAATCCCCGCAATGACATTTAATAAAAACAATAATACTCGTTTATTTCTAAATTTATCATTAATAACCCCTACCGAAACCATCCCAACGGTACCAATCAACCACGGAATTGCCGAAATGAACCCAACTGCGGTATAGCCAAAATTCGAAAACTCTTTAAGAATTACTGGTAACCAAATAATAATTCCATAGTTTCCAATTCCCCCGGCCATAAAGTAAGCAAGTGATACAAAGATAAAATTACGATTCAATGCCGCCTTCCAATAGGATTTTTCCTGAATCGCTTTAGGCTTACTTGCTTCAATCTCTTGTTGTTTTAGCAAAAAATTACGTTCTTGAGCACTGATTCTCGATGATTTGGACGGATGATCTGGAACTAAATAGTAGAACAGTAAAGAGAAAAGTAACACCGGAATCCCTTGTGTAATAAACACCCATCGCCAACTATCTAACCCAAACCAATGAATATTCGAAATAATGTATCCTGAAACCGGCGACATAATCAAAGGAGCAACTGTAATATATAAGTAGAAAGAACTTGTAGCTCGCCCACGTTCATTTTGAGGAAACCAATTCGCTATTAACACACCCATTGCTGGATAAATTCCGCCTTCAACGAGCCCTAACAAGAAACGAATAAAAATGAGCATTTCAACACTATTAACCAAGCCCTGTAGACTCGAAAAAACACCTGTTAATAACCCTAAAATTAAAACAATGTTGCGCGCACTTTTTCGGCTCGCAAAATGACCCATTGGTGCCATTAATAAGATATATCCACAAAAAAATACCCCTGCGATAAACCCACTTACCGTTGATGTAATAGCAAATGTTTTTTGCATCTCAGTCAACGCAAACGAAATATTGGTTCGGTCGATATATGCCATTAAATACATGACAAATATCATTGGAATGATCACTTTCCAGCGATAACTGCCCTTTATTGTAGGATCTAATTCTTCTTGCTTTAAAATCGCCTTTGCTTCCATCCTTTCACCTCTGTCCTATTATTTATCAAATTTAAACCTTTCGAAAAACTTATTAGTGCAGCATTTCCTTTCTTACTACTGGAAAATATTTCTCAAGTAATTTCCTCCATTTAGCCCATCACATTTGAAAACCCTTTCATAATAATGAATAAAGCCCAATATCCTGTATTTAAATAAAGATGTCCTAAACATTTTTTGATTTAGGAGATATTCATACTTATTGGTAGAAACCCGCACTTTCTCCAGGTATCTCCCTCGGCCTTTATATGTGTATGGAAAAACTATCTGCCTGTATGACAACGTTTTCTTTCTTTGCAATGAATTTGTAGATATAAACTTCATCAGTATAAAAGAATCCTTAAAAGGTTTGTACAAAAAAGACAAAACCAACATAGTGTTTGATTTTGTCTAATTTCATACTTAATACAGAAAATGTTATCTGTTAGTATAGTAGACATTCCTTAAAGATTACTAATTACTAAATATATTTATAATTATTAATAAATTTCTTTTTCTTGTTCTACTACTGTTAAATTAAGATTATTCTGTGATTTTAGCAGGAAAGTTTTTTATCATTTAAAATCTAGATACCTACCAGTATCTTTAATTAACAAAAATTTCAAAAAGCTTTTTTAAAACGTTAAATCTTTCACAGGGATATTGTATTTTTCACAGTAGTCTAAATACTTTTTCATTCTATAAAAAACATCATCCTGTTTTACAACATTTCCTTCCTCATCGAAATATTCAATGACTCCGCTTAAATAAAACAGTGTAATCATATCTTCTTCTCCATCAACCACTAAAGTATGTACATCGCCCGGTGGTTCGTAGATAAATGTACCTGGTTTTGCTACCCAATCTCGCTCCAAATATCTCCATGACCCTTGAAGTGTATAAGCTAAAACTGTACCCCCAGTATGTCTATGTCTAGCATTTCCTTTTTTAGCTTCAAATTTTGAAATGTGTATCCAACTTCCTGATGTTAAATCAAATCGAATTGGCTTAAACCACACTCCATCGTCTTCCCCATGAGTTGGAATCCAAGGTATATCATTCACATCGATAGCTTGGTCTGGTAAATTATACTTTTCTGTAAATCGTAGTAAGTCTAGTTCTGGCATTTTATCTCCCCCTCTTATTGGTAAGCGATTCATCATCACAAATTCATTTTATAATAAGCCTGTTGATATATCTAATATACATTTATATAATGACTAATATATAATAAATATTAATTGTGAGGTGAACAAATTGGAGTTACGCCATCTTAGATATTTCAAAACTGTTGCCGAGGAGTTACATTTCGGTAAGGCTGCTGCCCGTTTAAATATGGAACAGCCACCATTAAGTATTCAAATTCGTCAATTAGAAGAAGAAATTGGTGTTCAGCTTTTCCACCGAACGAAAAGAAGTGTAAATTTAACTCAAGAAGGAGAAGTATTTTTGGATAGAGTTTATCAATTATTTGATAATTTAGAGGATTCCATTAATACAATCCAAATGATTAATCGTGGGGAGATTGGCAAAATTATTATTGGTTTCATTGCTACAGCTTCCTTTGATATTCTTCCTACCATAATTAAACAATATAGAAAAGAGTATCCAGCTGTTCAAGTAATTTTGAAGCAACTCACATCTGCAGAACAAATTGAAGCATTACAAAAAGGAAACATCCATGTAGGTATTGTAAGTGAACCCCTTGAGAATGATGAATTTTCTTTTCAAATATTAAGGCAAGAACCATTAATTATTGCCTTGCCGAAGGAACATCCTTTAGCCAATGAAACCTCTTCAATCGACTTAATCAATTTCGCCAATGATTCTTTTATTATGACGAGCAGAATGGCTAATCAAGTTCATTACGATGGATTAATTAACTGTTGTTTCCAAGCAGGATTTAGCCCCAAAATAGTACAAGAAACAGATGAGGTGTCTACCGTTATATCATTAGTTTCTGCGGGCATAGGTGTAGCTTTAGTAGCATCTTCTATAAAATTTCTTTTGCAAAATGAAGTTGTATATCGTGAAGTGAAAAATCCCCCTTTTTCTACCGTCACAGCTCTAATTTGGAAAAGTGAAATAAAAAATTCAATAAACAAAGCGTTTATTGAATTTGTTAAAGGTTCATACTTTCCAAAAAGCCATAAGATCAGTTCTAATTAGAACTGATCTTATGGCTTACTTTTACTATTCTACTTGTGATAACCATTGATAGATCCTCTCATTATTTTATGGTTAATTCACAATAACCCTCCAAAAAGTTATCATGATTTGTGTTAGGGGGAGTACCAGCGAAGGTGTTACCACCAGTAATAAGAAAGCTTAATCTGCGTATTTAGTGTCATACTTTAATTAAGACAACTACGAAATATCGGTCTTATAAAGAAATTTGCCTAACAAAAGAAAATAAGCCTGAACCAGAATAAATGGTTCAGGCTTATTTTTATACCAAAATATTTTTGGTAGCATATCGTTGCCAAACAGCAATTATATGGTAATAGTCATAATTGCCCTTTCAAATCTGCACGATAATCGTCTATAATCGCTTGTATCTCCGGATCAGCCGGAACATTTGTGACGTCGTAGAGAAATCCATCGGATTCGACCAAAGTCATTTTGGCGTCAACGACTTCAAAAGTCAAATTAAGACGGCCCAAATAATGTTCTTGTTCTCCGCCAGCTTGAGTAATTGGCACCATCACCTCTCCGTTGAATTCATATTCGGGAGTTTCGATGACCTTGTGTGTATCTGCCCCGATTACCGCCGAAACTCCGGGAACCTGAGCCAGCCTGTGGTCTTCGGGATTTCCAGCATGCGAAAGGACAATGTTTACGTCTGACTTCTCACTCACTTCAGGAAGCAACGCATTCAACGCTTCAACCGGTTCGATGAAATCGAGGTCTGCAACATCATCCCAACCGCGAATTTCCGGCTTCATCGAAGTAAGGCCGATCATCCCGACTTTAACGCCTGAGAAAGTAAAACTCTTCCAAGGCTTGACATTCTGTATGTACTTTCCTGTTTCCCTATCAATGACATTTCCAGTAAGGATGGGGAAATTCACGTTGCGATGGTAATCCTTTAACTGTTCATAACGGCTGTCCGGTGTGCCCTCCCCGGCAGGGTATACGCGGAAGTCGTTGTTTCCGAGAGCCATTGCATCATAGTCCAAAGCTTTCAACAGGGACGTCTCCAACTCTCCTTGACCCGCTTGAAACTCGCCGCGCAGGAAGACATCCCCGCCATCGACGAGAAGCACATTCTCCTCTTCATTGCGCACACTTTGAATGATGGTGGCAAACTTCGCAACAGAATTGTGATGAACGGTTCCATCATCCAGCGTGACGATGTCATCCAAATGACCATGAAAGTCATTTGTCTGGAGAATGGTGAGTTCCAACCTCTCTCCCTCATTGAGCTTTTCCTCCGCATCTGCCGTAACGGGAATTGCGGCAAAAGCGGCAGCCATCGCCAGCGAAAAGCAGCCCTTCAAATAAATCTTCCTTATTATATTCATACTATTTCCTCCATGCATTTACTCTATTAAATGATAAAAATAGTTATTTAGATTCCAGTCTTTTCGATTTCTCAAGAGCTATTCGATTGTTTTTTTCTTCAAAGTTAGTTTTTTCTTCTTTTTCATTGCTGATCAAATCATTTGTCGATTTTTTAAATTCTTTTAATGTGTTTCCAAATGCCCTTCCAATTTCGGGTAATTTAGAAGGGCCAAAAATGATTAACGCTATGACTAGAATGAGAATTAAACCAGGGATGCCGATACTGGATAACAAACGTCTCACCCCCTATTCCATGATGGTTTGTTAGTACTCAAAAAATGAGATCATCACTTATAAAATTGGCATGCCATGACGCTCTAAAGCTGCTGCTTCTAATATAGACATGCCTTGTTCTTCTGCGAATGCAGTAAGTTTATCCGAAACAACAGGAGCAAGACTTGCTGGCGGCAAAGCCTGGTTCATAGCTCGTCTACGGGTAGAATTTCTGCGTGCAAATGGTCCCCAAATCGCAAAGGTGATACCTGGTGTTTGCATATTCACAAAGAAAGTATTTCCATCTGGAGAAAATGTAGGGCCAGCAAATTCAGAACCGTTCATCATATTCTCAGCGAAAGTATAAATATTTCCTTCAGGAGTTAATCCGACGATACGGTCATTGCCGCCGCCATCTTCGGCGATCCAAAGATCTCCCCAAGGAGTGATCGTAATGTTATCCGGTGCTTCTAAATCATTTTTATCAGTAGACTCATAGAATAGTTCTAAGTTGTTTGTCGCTGGCGTGTAGCGATAAACACGGCCAAGGCGTGATGAACCTGCACTTGTATCATCGAACCATAAAGTACCTTCAGAAAAATAAGCCCCTTCTAAGCGGCTAAACTGAATACAGCTTTTATCCTTAGCATCTTGCTGTGCAATTTCAGGATTTAATTTTTTCCAAACAACCCCGAATTTTTGTCCAGTATTAAATTGACTTGCAGCTGCAGCTGGCAATTCATCAATCGCTGCTGCTTCAAGGATACCTCCCTTTTGCAGAGAACCTAGCTTTTGACTACGGTCATGTGGTGTAAAACGGTATAAGAAGCTTGGACTTGCGTCTTCGGTTAAATACCAAATTCCTGTTGAAGGGTCAACATGCCCAGCTTCATGGGAGAAATAACCCATATCACGGATCGGTGTTCTTGACATTTCGTTTTCAGGATCAAGCGGATTTACTTCAAATACAAAGCCATGCCCCATATCACGGGTTTCTTCCATTGTTAACCAAGTGCCCCAAGTCGTAGCTCCACCCGCACAGTTACGGATCGTACCTGAACTTGATACATACTGATCAATGACCTTGTTATTTTGTCCAACGATTATTGTGGTTGTGCCGCCGGCAGCACCAGCGCTCCAAGGTTTTTTCCCGTTTACAGGGTAATCTGAATTTGTCCCATTTTCATGGTTTCTTACAAGAATGGTTGTACCCTTTTCCCCTTTATAGGCAGCCATTCCATCGTGAGCAGATGGGACAAGGTCACCATTAGGCATGATATCACCAGTTTTTGAAAGCATTTTGTAATGAAATCCCCTTGGCAGATCAAGAACTCCATTTGGATCTTTTACTAATGGGCCATAGCCACCAAATCCACTTGTTGGATTTCTGAAATCCGCTGCAAATCCTTTTGTAGCTCCCGCAAGAGAAAATACCCCAGTTGAACCAAGTGTTAATGCTAATGTACTCATTCCGCCAACTTTTAAAAAATTACGTCTGTTTAAATCACTATTGCCAGATTTCATCAACATTACCTCCAAAAAATCTTTTTTGAGGGATGCTATATTCCTTATAGCAAACCCTACCCTCAAAATTAACAGACCATTTTAAATGCTCTGTTAAACTCATGTGATTTTATTCCTTCGCATGAAAGATAAACCAAAAGTCACGGTTAAGACGAAAATAAAGGAGGTTATTACGGCATTTATAACATGTAAAGGGCGGAAATTGATGGTATTAGTCAAAAATGGAGAAAAAACTAAGGATTTTGTCATAAAAAGACCGATGCAGAATATTAAAGCTTATTAATCGTTTGTAAATATAAGAGATACACTATGACAAACTAGTTACCCCGATTGATTCCACCAAAATCTACTGAATTTTTGGAAGAGGAAAGGCAAAGACTTGATATAGTGGAATCACGCTTTATATCTATTCGCACACAGTGAAGCATGCAGAAAAAATCAGCCGATGAGTTTGATGATTGTAGGACGGACAAAAATGCACATAACAACCAAAAATAAAATCCATACATTTGTAAGACAAAGCGACAGTCTTGTGCAGCATTTGAGTAATGGAAATAGCGAGACAACACCCCAAATATATATTCTCTTTTCCTATCGCTTAATGAAGCAATATCAGTATAGTCACCACAGTCATATCAGATTAACCCTTTTATTTTGATGCAATCAGGATACCAAAATTGACTACAGGACTACTCAAAAACAATCAATAGCTTTTACATAGCCAATTATTAAGTAAATGGTGTCGATTTATTTTTCGACATATTCTTTTCTTAAAATGAATTAACACTTGGATAATCGAATATAGGTATTTAAGTTTATTAGAAGGGGTGATTCAAGTGAGTATTAACATGGCTGAACATAGACTTGTCAAAGAAATAGCGATTTCAATCATCTCTACCCGTTTAGAAAAAAGCTTGGATGAAATAGAAAACTTATTTGGTGTTATTCTCGATACAGAACCGGCAGATGTATTGGCTACAAAAGCAAAACAGCTAGCCTCTGCAACAACTGTAGAACAATGCATTGATATTTTTATATAGAAGATTAAAACATAAAAGGCATTACAAAAAAAGGTACTCACCATTGTTGTGAGTACCTTTTTGCCTAAAATTTCTGCTTCAAAAAAATGAATATGAAAATGATTATTTCACTTCCATAATCCATTTTGCTTTGCTACCCGTAGTATAATCTGTGAAAAAGATTTCATAAGGTGCATTACCGGTTACTCCGAAAGCAGCAGGTCCGTTAAGGTGCTTACCAGCTTGAACACTCTCGGTTAATGTATTGAGAGCATATACCTCCATCTTTTCACCTTTGCTGTCATACACTTCAAAATCTCCTGCGCTAACTACTTGTTCTTCTTTTGTACCATTTGGGTATTCAATATCAAACCCCAATACTTCTTTGAGCTGTGTTTCTTCCTGTTAATATTATGATATGACCTTCTACATTTACCTTTTCACCTAGTTTAAAGGTTCCAACCTCTTTAGGTTTTTGTTCGGAATCTTCATCGAATTCAATAGGCTTCTTGTTTTCCGCAATAACTGTGTGGCTCAAATCAACGGTACGGATAGTAGGTTCTTTTTTATCATCATAAAGTTCAGAGTGTTTATATAGTTCTCGTATGTAGGCATCCATAATAGCTGCTTGCATACTGTTCTCAAAGCTTCCACCATCTGAGTTGTTCACTTTCATTTCTATCGTTTTAGAGTCTTTTAATTCAATGCTTTTATAAGTGATAGTTTCTTCATCATCAGGACCAGCCATCTGTTTTAAAATTGTTTTGAAATCTTTTTTAGGCATATAAATTTTAGCCCATGCATCTTTATCTCGGCTATATTTCTAAATAATAGATGGGTACCCATAAAAAATAAGTTCTCCATATAGGTGAGCTAGAGAAATTAAGTAGCCCAATTACAGTATTGGTGCTAGCAGAATGGCATAGTCTATTCCACCTGCTTGTTGAGAGAATAATCTTTTTAATCTTTCTGTTAACATCAGTGCCCTTCCTTCCATACCGGTGTTTGTTGTATTTTTAATTTCACTATTAAATATAACTAAGGTTTTCAAACACATAAAGCCAAAGGGTTAAAAACCCTTTGGCCAAAAGATCAACTTAATAGTAAACGGCTCTTTTATCTATTGAATGTGCCTTCTATTGCGTGTCTATTTCTAAGTTCCAATAAACTCTCCAATTTTCTCTTCACTCTCTGCAACGCATTATCTATAGACTTGGCGTGAGTATTTAATTTATCAGACATTTCTATATAAGTAAGGTCCTCTAAGTAATAAGCCAAAACCTTCTTTTCTAACGGACTTAGAACCTCAGATAATTTTAATTCCAAGTCATCAGCAGATTCTTTATCTATCAATATCGCAACGGGATCAGAAATAACGGTGTCTGTCATTACTTCCATAAGAGTATGATCCGGATTTTCTTCATATATAGGCATATCAAGCGAAATAGAAGAATTTAACGGAGTATGTTTTTGACGAGTAGCTGCCTTGATGGCTGTAATAATCTGCCTCGTGATACATAGTTCTGCAAACGCTTTAAAATAAGATTGTTTCTCGCCATTAAAATCCCTGATGGCTTTGAACAATCCTATCATCCCCTCTTGGATAATATCTTCTCTATCTGCCCCAATTAAAAAGTATCTGTTAGCCTTAATCTTTACAAAAGATTGATATTTTTTCATCAGAACTTCTAGTGCCTCCATATTTCCTTGCCGGACCTTTTCTATTAATACTCCATCTTCAAAATTAGCACATAGGAATGACGGTTTTTCTTCGATAGCTATACCCACAAAAATCCCTCCACTGGCTGCATTCAATTGAGCCTTGTTGTTTAAACGGACGCCCATTTTATATGCGGTAAATTACCATATTATTTAATATTAACCTATAACAACCACCAATGATATTAGATTATTTCGACAATTAAATACATTCCTATACACCTTTTTTTAGTTAGAAGGATCCGGGTACACCCTCTTTTTAGGCTGTTTTCCAAAAGATTGTTGCCCTTAGGATAAAAAAATTAAAAACTTGAATTTTATGGCAAAATACAAGGTGGTTCTTATTCAAAAAACAGGCAGTTTAATGGAGTTGCATTTTAAACGCTTGTACTAGGAGTTGTTTCCTATTATACCATTTATAAACAATGAAGGATGAGGGATTTCATTCTTTTTTCAACTCTATTATTCACTACAAAATCTGCTTGTTTTAATTCATCTCCTTGAGCAAAGTCAAAGTTCACACCAACGGCAATAAGTTCATTATCCTTAGCAGCGGATATATCTGAAGACCGGTGTCCGACAACGTAACCTTTTCCAATTTGATTTTTATTTTTCACCATTTGCACTAAATCTTATTTATGTCCAGATCTAATTAGTTGGTTACTATATGTATTTTGAATAAATCTATCCAAATTATGAGTTTCTACAATTGCTTGTAAATATTCTATCTGTCTGTCCATTACTGACAATAAATAAGGGATACTTTTTACTTAACTCATTGGTGCCTTTGAGCCCACCCGTTTGTCTGACTCCGACGCCCACGGTGTACCACGACTTTCGCGCCCTTTATAGGTAAGCACCCATGGGAGATTAATCCTTTTTTGGTCGTCGCGCTAACATCTACTTAATTTGCTTTTATTGGAGGTTTTTGTTTAACGATTTATTAAACTCAATCAGATCACTCATAAGGCTCAGCCCTTTTTTAAAAAGCGTTTTTATGGGTCTATCTTGTATGGTCTTTTCTAGATTTTGTGCTTTTTTAATTTTCATGGGAGTTCAAGAAACGCGCTCTTTTATTGAATATCACTATTTATCTTTTAATTATCTAATACAAAGTATCTATGTAATAAAATGGAATTCAGTTGTTTGACTAAATATCACTAGGCAAGGTAGCCGAATTGTTGATAGTTCATCATACTTTAAGTTGATGGACTTATCAGCTTTACATATTTTCTTTTCGATATTTTTCAATTAAACTTTTAATTGCTTTCCAATTTTAATTCTTCTTTGATTGACTATTTTTTCACGCTGACTTTCAGCTTCAATCCAATCTATGCAGCATTAACATCTGCATAGAGTATCTTTTTTTATTAAGCCTTATTCATGATCATAGTAGCTCTTTCTGCCTTGTATGTAAGAATTGGCAAGGTCCAATGCTTTTTGGAGGGCACCAATTCGGTTATAGAAGTGGAAGAGTTTTTTTTCGTAGTGTTCAATTAACATGGTGAAGCCCATATTTTTAAAAAAAGGAAGGGCTGTAGTCTCAATAAAATGATAGTAATCGTCTTCTTCATGATTAAGCTGATAAAGGTGTAATTCAAAAAAAATCCAGTTATACGATTTTGTCGATTTTGCTATTCTAAGGCCTTTATGTGCTAATTCCAATAAAATCTCTTTTGAAAGTAGTTTTCCTTTATAACAAGTATTTATATAACCATCTAATGCAGTTAAATAATGAGGAACCTTTTCATCCATTAGTTTCATAGCTTCTTTGTATAGTTCGGATGCTTCTTTGTATTTTTTTCTTCTATAAAGTTCAAATGCAAGATTATTAAGGAGCTTTGATTTACGGTCTATTTCATTAATGGTATCACAGGTACGTATTAATTGTTCGTAACGTTCTTTCGTCTCTTCAAAATCATGAAGCTCCTTTGCATTTAATTGTAATAACATGATCGTCTCTGTATCAATTATTCGGATGACATTTAACGTTTTTTGAAAATAGTCAAGAACTTTCTCTGCATAATAATACGATATTATATTAAAATGAATAAGGTGATAGGCTAGTGCCAAATGGTAATAATATTCAAATTGATTATATTGACTTTGATCGATCGATGTTAAAATTTGAATACAATCCCGATACTGTCCGTTGTGAAAGTAATACATACCTAGAACATGTTTTAACATATTGCGGTCTTGCGGAGAAAAAGATGATTCATTTTTTTGCAGGTTTTGAATAATTAATAATGCTGTTTCTAACTGATAATTAGATAAATAATACCTTGCAGAGAGTAATTGATAGAAGACTTGAAAATCTGGCAATTGAATCAGTGTTTCTTTTTCGATTTCTTCTTTTAAAATTTCTGATTCTTTGCTTTGTTGCATAACGAACGTGTTGTGCCATAGCTTTAGTTTCTGTTGAAGATTATGATACCGCACAAATTCATCATCAAGACAGATATTCAATCTTTGGGATAATAAGTGGGTAATTTCCCCTGAGTATTCTGTTATCTCTCGTTCTATCTTACTAAGATGTGTAGCAGAACAAATTCCTTCACAAAGCTGCCCCTGAGTCAACCCCGCTTTTTCACGATAAAACTTGATAAGTTTCCCCTCAATCATAGCTTCACCTCTAGGTTGTAATTTTATCTAGTATATATAGAAAAAAATAAATATATAATCTATATATTCTAGTAAAATTAAGAAAAGCGCAAGACTACTTTAATACCATCCCTCTATTATTAGCTTTTTCAATATTCACTCTTGTTTCCCTTTTTTACGAATTCCCAATCTACCTCAATATTTTATTCTGAAGAAAATCCAAATAACGCAACCTTATTGGAATTCTCTCTTTCATTAAAAGTTAAAACACGATGAAGCTAAGCTTTCATCGTGTTTTTTAATATTTATGGCTGTATTCCCAACTCAACTAAAATCGATTCTAATGTCTTACCTTTATACTTCTTCATTGGTTTTGGAGCATTATCAACATGCTCATTTTGCTTGAGATAGTTTGTTTGAACATATTTCATATCTTTGGCATCAACTATTCCATCAAAGGTGATATCCGCTGCACGCTTCTTTGTTTTCCATGCATTTTGAATTTCAATCGCATCTAGAACATCAATGACATGGTCTTGGTTTACATCACCTGCTGTAATATCAAGGGCAGGTATCCAGCGGTTTTGACCGTATAACTCACCATTGTGCTCAAAACCAATACCAGAATTCAGTTTTTCTTTCGTGACAAAGTGGCCTGGCGCTTTCATTTCAATCGTGAAGGCATTTGTGCTTAACGGCAGCTTGTTGAATACATATTGTCCATCATCTTCTACCGTTGATGTCGCATCGAACTCATTTCCTTCTGAATCAAAGATTTTCACTGTACCGCCAACCTTGCTCCAATCCCTTTTCTCTGTAACAGTACCATCTTCATTTTTAAATCCTTGCGGAGAGACATAACCTCTGGCCATTGAGAATTGCGGATTAACCTTCCAAATATAACCAGCATCTAACACACTGCTTGTCTGATTATTAGCATTCATTACGCTCACAGTCGGATTAATCGCTGCTCCAAGGGTATATTGATCATCCTGAACCTTTAACGTAACCTCAACGACTTTTGCATGGTCTAATGCTTTACTCTCTTCATTAAATTGGACAGTAACGACCTTGTCTTTAATCGTTAAAGAGGCTTTGTCCGAGAATTCGCTGTGAAGCTTGGCATCAACTAACTCTACGCTATCTAAACCTCTGTCATAGCCTCCGTCACCATTAAAGTTCCATTCCGCCTTTGACACTGCGTTTAGGTTATCTAATGAAAGTGTTGCTTTTACCGTATCGCCTGTTTTCACCTCATACTTTTCGCCAATGGCATATGCGACAGGTGTACCTTCTTTTACAAAGTAATATTGCTTTGTAGCAGGTTTGTTTCCTGCCATATCATATCCATTCATGCGAAATTGAAGTGCTGGGATGGATTCATCCAGGGCGATTTCTTCGACAAACTTTCCTTCTTTATCCATTGGAATTGGCGAAGAAGGGAAACCACCTTGACCCCAGTAATACACCATCGAGTTCGATGATTGATCGATATTTACGCCCAATTTCTTTAGTTCGTCAATGGTTGGATCTGTGATTTGTATGTCGAATGGATATGTTTCTTGACCTGGCTTATATTCAATAAATGGAGACTTTCCATCAAGTGAACTTTTGAAGCTCGGTGCATCGAGATCGATGAGCAAATGCTGCGTTTCAGTTGTAACCTTCCCGGAAGTACCTGTACCAATGAATTTCAACTTGTAATGTCCCGTTTTTTTCACATAACTTGCTTCTTCCGAAATGGGCTGTTTTGAGTTTCCTGTAAACTCATAATAAGCTCCATTAAATGCATATAATCCATAATCTACATTGTCATAAGCGTAATCTAAATTTATTGTTCCGACCACCCCGAGGTCCTTTCCTGTTTTGCCATCTTGAAGAACGACATCCATTTTTTCCATTGGTGCACGAAGGTTAAAATCAGCAACTACAAATGGAGTACGCATAGGATCCCATGCCACTTGGTTTAAATGACCTGGGGAAAAGGCAGGATTTAGTAGCCCGACCTTATTAAACCCATCGTCCATTGTACGGAAGCTGAAAGGAATCCGATACTGCTCTGATGAAATCGCATTGTTTGTTAGTGTAATATATCCTTCGTAAATTCCATCCTTTGCTTTCTTAGGAATAAGCAAACGTGGTGTTACTTTTTTAAAGTCTTCACTTTTTACAGAGATTTTGCTTGGAATATCCAGCTCCACTCCATTTTCCTTCAAGCTGTTTGAACCATTCGATTCAGTTACAGATACACTGAAAGTTTTGTTTACTTTATCATGGTTTTCAATAGTGATTGATTTTTTCAGATTTAGTTTTTTATCTGCATAGTGAACATCAAAGCTGAGTCCGCCCGTCAATTCTTTTACCTTGATTAATTCCTCAGCACCTGGAACAAATGTTTTATCGTTAATTTTGAAGCTGGTTCCACTATACACAGCTTGGTATGGATCAACTCTACCTGCTCCGACTTCAAATACACTATAGTCTCCGTTGAGAGGATCTGCCGTATTCATTAGAACGGCTTTAATATCTTCCGGCTCTAGTTGCGGATTCGCTTGAAGCATGAGTGCTGCAATCCCCGCTGTATGAGGAGTAGCCATAGATGTTCCAGAATATCTTGAATATGCATATTGATAGTTTTCTTGATGTTCAGCGTCCACCATATAAGAAGGGACTGTTGAAAGAACACTTACTCCCGGTGCCGTCACTTCTGGCTTCATATCGTATGTTTCTCTTGCCGGGCCTCTTGAGCTAAAGTCCGCTAAGTGGTCACCTTCTGTCTGTTTATCCGCGTATTTGGAGAAAGTAAAATCCGCTTCACCTGCTTGAATCTGTGCTTTAATGCTTTCTCCCGCTTCTTTTGTTAAAGAAAATGCAGGCACAAAGTCAACGGACTCTCCAAGATTGGCATTAATTTGCCCTTCCACATTGTTATAAAGAAGAACGGCGGCTGCTCCATTTTGTTTTGCATTGCTGACTTTTTCCGCTAAGGCGAATTCTCCGCGTTCCACAAGTGCAATTTTCCCTTTTACATCCTTGCCGGAATAATCAGAGCCATTTCCTAAACCGACATTCACTACCTCATAGGATTTCCCTTCCCATTCCTTTAATTGGTCTGAATAGTGGCGTCCCAAACTAACAAGTTCGATCGAATCTTTATTTCCGATTTTCCCATTGAAAGTAGAAACCGCCATCGGTACATCACTCGCCCCGACTGTCAAAGCAAGTGCTGCTGAGCCAGGTGAACCTAATGTATAATCATCTGATCCTGCATTTCCAGCTGCTACAACTGCTGTTACATCATTAAGGACAGCATAGTTAATGGCAGTACTGGTTGGATCATAAGGATCATTGATGTCCGATCCGAGGGAAAGGTTGATAACATCCATGCCATCGTTTACAGCTTTTTCTATACCTGCAATGACCCCTTCAGATGATCCTGATCCATATGGTCCAAGAACACGATAGGCATATAAATCCACATCAGGAGCCACACCTTTTACAGAAACCTCTGCATTCGTTCCTTGGCCAGCAATGGTACCTGCAACATGTGTTCCATGGGAAGTATAATAGGAAGAACCGGACCAGCTAAATTCTGGTTGCCCCGACGCTTGCCAATCCTTGTACGTTGCCTCCATTGGATCATTATCTTGATCAACTAAGTCGTAACCGCCCTTATAGGCATCTTTCAAATCAGGGTGGTTGTAATCAATCCCTGTATCAAGAACCCCAACTTTGATTCCTTTTCCTGTAATACCTTCATTGTGCAGCTGGTCAATTTTTAAATATGGAATACTTTCAACGGATGTACCAGGGGCTGATTTCTCTCCCATGGCGATCGGATCGACCTTAAATTCTACATTTTTATATACTGCTTTTACGACTTTGGATTGCAAGAGCTGCTCTACCTGATTAGCTGGCAGCTTCATAGCTACCCCGTTATAAACGGTCTTAAAGGTAGAAGTGATTTTATGACCTGTTTTCTTGCTTCTAAGATTAGTAGATGGAAGAATCGATTGAATGTCTTTATTAAACTGAGCATGTTCCTTTTCTACTTGATCATCCGCTTGTTTTTTTGAAAGCTTCTTTCCTTTTACATTCGCATCCAAGACTGCAACTTTTCCCGGCTTTGATTTAAACTGGACGATGACCGTGATTTCTTTATCCTTTTTTAACTCTTCCATTTTAAATCCTTGCAATCCGACATTATCTGTCATTTCAAGTTTATTTAACGCTTTTCGTTGTTCACTTGTCAACGAGGCCAAGACGTCTTCTGCCTTTATGTTCGCTGCATTTGCATAAGGAATGAAAGGCGTGTTTGCTGATGATAGCAGCAGGCCAGCTGACAGCGTAATCGCTGCTGTTCGTTTAATGAATGAATGAATTTTCATATCTTCCCTACTTTCTTAGTTAAATAGAATTCCCCGAAAAAATACTCCTTTCTAAAAATTTATAATATTCATACAATAATATTAATTGCCTTTCTATCGTATTGCTATTGGGTTAATTTTACAGAACTTTCTACCTACTTTCTCTTTTATATGTTCTGAAAAATCATTATTTTTGCGAAAATTAGTGAAAAAGACTTAAATTCATTTTTATAAATTGGGGTTTTCTTTAGTAAAATCAGAAAATATGAATTCCATTGAAAGAGTTGAGGAGGGGAAGATCTATACTTAAGTTGCAGCAAAAAGGTTTATTCACGAAAATATCCAAATTAACTTCCAAGTGTTATTCTATTATCTGGCCCAATTGTTGAACAAAGATCAAACAACACTGTTGTACTAATAGAATAGGTTCGTTTCCCAAAGATTTTTTCGAACAGAATACACGCTTTTACCATCTCTGATGCCTTATTCTTTTCTAAATACCAGTAACGACCTGCCATTGAAGGATATTTTAATGCAAATTAGATGTCCCCTAACTTTTTACGGAGTTCTAACTCATTAGGATAGGTTGAAATTAACCCTATTAGTCTATCCCTTGCTTTCCCTAAATCATTTTTTCCAATGTCCTTTTCTATCTTCTTAATCGTTTTAACAGGTACCTTTTCTATACAAACACCTCCTTATCTTTTTTCTATATAGTATTTATTTCTAGGTAGTTCAAAATATTTCTTTTTTCAACTAACCCGCCCCGTTAGTGGCATAAGAAAAAGCTGCCTTAAAGACAACTCCGATCTTCAGCTAAACCAGCTAATAGGATGTCACTTTCTTTCTCTAAAATTTTCATTTCCCTTATGATATACTATTTTTGGCCATGACAAATAACCCTCCAAACCCCTTTTGGAAGGATGTTTCTCTGTTTCACAAAACCGTTAATCAGGCTAAATCTAGGTACATTTCTTTTCTCTTTAATAGAAGAGCGTAAATCCTATGAACCCAACTTATTCATACAGGCAACGATTGACACTTTGATAGGTTTTCCTTCTTTTTTTTAAGCTTTTTGTTCCTTGGACTTCTTAAGTCACATAGTACGGCAAGATACAGAGAATTACGTAGTCTGCTCGAACCTCTTTTCGTAATACGATTAATGGTTGGCGTAAACTTAACCGATGAGTGAACACTTGAATCTACTCCAGCGAAGGCAACTAGTTTTTTCGGGTGATTAAATCGATCGATTTCACCAATTTCAGAGATAATCGTGGCTGCGATTTTTTCTCCGATACCGGGAATCGATTGGATGATCTTATATTCTTCCAGTTCATTTGCCAGGGCAACTATTCGATCTTCCAAATCAGAGAGGTGTCTCTGGTAATGAAAAAGCAACTCAATATACATACGAAGATTGATTACGTGACTTTGATACACGTTTTTTTGGAATGGATTTCGAGATGCGGAGTCCATTATTTTTTTTGCTTTTTCCCATGCCCATTGACCCGATCGGCTAGGACAGAACTCTATAACACTCTCTGCTAGTTTACTTTCCCCGGCTGTTAATACCGCCTCTGAAGTGGGATATTCCTTTAATATCAATAAAGAAACCCTTGAATATAGATCACCAAAAACCTTCCGGTATTCAGGAAACACTTGATCTAAAATGGTGTGAAACTGAAGTTTAGCTTCCACATACATATTCGTTACGATTTCCTGTTGCCTGGACAAATTCCGAAGGTCTAATAGCTGAATTCCTCTAATTTTATGAGGTTCTAAAATTACTTAGTGAGTGCTGTTTAACTGCACACCATTATTTCTATAGAAAAACCACGCTTCCTGATTTTATTGAACATACCGTTCGGATAAAAGCCAAAAAGATGGTCTTATTTTTAACCTCATCGTTAGCTGAATAATCAAAAGGCTTTATCCACAGTTTCTTGAAATATTAATTATTACAAATAGTTGTCCTGTAATACGTTTTAATCCTTCTCTATCCTCCACCAATTGAGTAAATAAAACAAAACTGGCTATAAATTATATAAACAAAAAAAGGCTCAAACCCCTGTGATATCAAGATTTTATCACTTGGTAGTTGATGACCTGTGCGGGATTCGAATATACAAAAAAAGAATAAATGGTGTTTGTCCCTAAATAGAAATATAATTTAATAGATATATGAAAAAGTAAGTATGAAAAGGTGGAGTTTCATTGGATATTTTATGGTGGGGGTTAACGATCGTCTTATTTGCTTTAAGTTTTGTAGGAATTATCTATCCTATTATTCCTTCGGTAGTTGCCATTTGGGGAGGATTTGCAGTTTATCAATTCCTGGTTAATCCTGATGAGTTATCGTTATGGTTCTGGATCAGTATGGTTGTGTTGAGCGGTGTATTAATCGCGGCAGACATTATCGCAAATAGTTATTTTGTTAAAAAGTATGGTGGGTCAAAAACATCCGAGACAATAGCAGCTATTGCCACGATTGTTGGTTCATTTGTCTTTCCTCCTTTTGGAATAATTCTCGTACCATTTTTAGCAGTCCTCATTTCGGAATTAATCATTCAAAAAGATATAATGAAGGCTACTAAAGTTGGGTTTGCAACTATCATCGGTTTTTTAGGCGGCAGCTTAGCCAAAGTATTACTTCAATTATTGATGATTGTTTGGTTTATTTTAGCGGTAATCTTTTAATTTTATAAACGGCCGCATAAGGAAAAGCTGACTTTCAACAGTCAGCTTTTTCTATTAACAAAGTCCGTACAGGAAAAAAAAGTGATGGAGGAAAAGGAACCATTAGTGTGGCCTATTGTGAACAATTCTTTAACGATAGAAGAACTTTTCACAACTGCTCCCTTCCGTGTCAAAACTCAAGACATGATCCCCGCCCAAGTTTTTACAGCCGTCGCTAAAATCAATAGAGCCAGTATGACTTGCAGCACTTTTACATTCATTTTTTTACCGGCCATTGCCCCAAGCGGAGAGGCTATTAAGCTAGCTACAACCATGATCAACGCCGGATAGAAGTCAACTTGACCCGTTGATATTTTCCCTGCTGTTGCACCAATGGATGAAATGAATGTGATTGCTAATGAAGACGCAATCGTGACCCTTGTTGGAATTCTTAAAACGATAAGCATGATGGGAACTAATAGAAAGCCCCCTCCGGCACCGACTATCCCTGCGCCTAAACCAATGATTAATGCCAGGATGGCCGCAAGCCATTTATTAAATGTAACTTGATCCACAGGAATATCATCTATCCCTTTCTTCGGAATGAACATCATGATAGCCGCTATCAACGCCAAGATGCCATAGACGATATTCACTCCGTTTTCCGACATCGTTTGTGATCCAAAACTTCCAACCACGCTTCCGATCAACACACTGATCCCCATATAGAGAATAAGCGTTTTATTTAAATGTCCGCTATTACGGTAGCTCCATATACCTCCGATGGAGGCGAATAAGACTTGTACAGCGCTTATGCCTGTCACATCATGGGCACTAAATGCCGCTAAACCAAAGATTGGGGGAATAAACAGTAGCATTGGATAATTTATTATCGAACCGCCGATGCCGAGCATCCCTGAAACGTAGGAACCTATAAAACCAATCAAAAAGATGGTAATGATAAAGGTTATATCCATTGTAAGTGCCTCCCTTAAAAGAAGGGAAACCAAATGGTTCCCCTCTCTTTATCAACCTTTTCTGATCCAAAATTTCAGTATATCATTTTCTTCTGCTGTTTCCATCAGCTCATGGCCACCGGATTTTGACCAAGCGGCTAAGTCTGCTTTAGCTCCTTTATCGGTTACATGTATTTCCAGCACTTGCCCTTTTTGCAAATCATTCATCGCTTTTCTCGTTTTGACGATTGGCATTGGACATGCCAGTCCCTTAGCATCTAGCACTTTATCTGCATTCATATTTTATCTCTCCTATTTTCTTGGTTTCTATTTTTATCGGTATTAGCGAACCGCACAGCGATTTGGTCCAATTTCCATTTCGTGCTGTTTTTCATTATCGGGTTCGATTTTCCCCATATTGGTTTCACGAATTTCTTGATAGGCGTTTGGCTGAGGCGGTAAATTACCTGTTACCAGCTCTCTGAATTCCGTTTCATCCGCTATGTTCAATCCGTGATTTTCAGCAAATAGCGAACCCAACTTTTTAGCGACACTTCCATCTTCATTCAATTCATCAATGATCATGAAATGTGATGGCAATACAATTAACTCTTCTGATAATTCTTTATAACGTGTATACAGTGTTTCTCTCAAGTCCCCTACCCAATCCTCAGCCAAACCAGCTAAGTCCGGTCTGCCAATGGAATCGATGAATAAGATATCCCCGCTTAGCAAGTATTTTTGATCCACCACAAATGAAGTTGATCCAATGGTATGTCCCGGGGAGTATAATGCTTGGATATCAATCGCTGTATGACCGATCGTTATCACGTTCCCGCTTTCTACTGGCTGATATTCAAAAGTTACTTCAGCCGCATCTTTTGACGGCAGCCAGTAAGCTGCATTTGTTGCTTCCGCGATTCGTCTTCCACCTGAAATGTGATCGGCATGTAAGTGAGTATCCAGAACATGTGTAATCTTAACCCCGATATCATCTGCGAAATCAAGATAGGCATCTATCATTCTTGTGGAATCAATAACGGCTGCTTCCCCATTGGAAACGACCATGTAAGATAAACAGCCTTTACCAAGTCGAACAAATTGATAAATTTCGGCGCCATTTGTCAATTCGCCTATCCTCACTGGTTCCAAGTGTTCACTCCATGCTTTCATGCCGCCCATTAAATAAAAAACATCCAATCCAGCTTCAGATAACATTTCAGCTACCATGACGGATGAGCCTTCCTTTGCACATACTACCAGGATTTCTTTATTGGCCGGGATTTGATCGAGAATTTCTTCCACGCCATCCAGTAGATCAAAGTAAGGGATATTAAGGAATTCGAAATTCTGCCCTTCAATTTTCCAATCATTAAAGTCACTTTCATTTCGAACATCCAAAATAAATAAGTCGGTTTTATTGATCACTTTCTTTGAAACTTCAGCAGCTGTCATTTGCTTAAAAGCCATACCATATACCCCCTGCAGTATTTATGTTTTCAAAAAATTTTTCCTTCATTAAAAGGTTAATGTAACATCAGCATCTTTCGCGAACTCCAAAAATGTGACCGCTCCACCTACTTCGATACCATCAACGAAAGCTTCTTTTTCCATGCCCAATACGTCCATGGTCATTTGACACCCAATAAACTTGACGTCCATTTCCTGTGCCATAGTAACTAACTCAGGAATGGAAGGAACATTGGCCTTTTTAAACCCTTCGGCAAAATGCTCCTTACCTTCAGGCAGAGGAAGTTTTCCAATCGCGTCTTTATGAATTAAGTTCAAACCTTCGAAAGTAAAGAAAATGGCCACTTCTTGATCTGTTGCTGCCGCTGCCGTTGCGATGTTAAACACTTTATATGCATCAAATAAACCACCATTACTTGCGAATATGGCTACTTTGTTAGTCATGATCTAATCCTCCATTTTATAGTTTTCATTCATTCATGGATTTTTGGGAAGGACCGTTCCATTGGCTCATGCCGGGTACAACATTGAATACCTGTTCAAATCCAGCACCGGTCAGTTTTTGTGCAGCAAGATCACTCCGGCTGCCTGTACGGCAAATCACGAAAATCTCTGACTCTATATCCAGTTCACCCATACGTTGTTCCAATTCACCCATTGGAAGGGATCTTGCTGCTGGAATGTGATTAAAAGCATATTCTGCGGATTCTCGTACATCCAGGATGACCATATTTCTATTTTCTTCCATCACTTGTAGAAGTTCTTCATTGGAAATGATTTTTTCATGCTTCTTCACTTCTGTTTCTTCTCCGCTTGCTTTCCGAAGATAATGTTTTAGTGTCGTTCCTTCTTCAACCGTACCCAAGTATTGGTGACCTGAACTTTCCGCCCAGGCTTTCATATCGGCGGTTGACCCTTTATCAGTTGCTTGAACTTCCAGTACTTCCCCCGCTTCCAGCTTATTCATGGCTTTTTTCGTTTTTACGATTGGCATTGGACAGGCTAAACCTTTTGCATCCAAAACGGAATTTGTTTTTATCATTTTATTTCCTCCTTCTATTATAGGTATGGGGGTATATTTGAATTTAAAATTTTTCTGTGGGACCTTCCCATTCATTCATACCACCCATCATGTTCAATACTTTATATCCATGATCCTCAAGTAATTGTGCTGCCCTTGAACTTCTGCCCCCTGACCGGCAAACCATGATATACTCTTTTGATTTATCCAAATCCTGCATTCTAAATTCCACCAGACCCAACGGGATGTTCAAAGCATGTGGTATTTTCCCTGCTTTTACTTCATCTACCTGCCTCACATCAATAATGTGGACTGGCGAGTTACCCTTCAATAATGCGTTCACTTCATTCGGTAAAATTTCTTTCATCTTTATAAGAACCTCCTTTTATTCGCGCCAAGAACTCATGCCGCCTTTTACATTGATGACTTCTTTAAATCCAAGTTTTTTCAATGTTTTACTAGCATTACTGCTCCTCATCCCGCTTTGGCAGATTACAATCACTTCTTTATCTTTTGACAGTTCTTGCACCCTTTTGCCAAGTTCGTTTAAAGGAATGTTTTTAAAGTCCTTTATGTGATTGCCCCTATATTCATTAGGAGTACGGACATCAATCAATTGCTTATTTCCCTTATTATTCAACACAGCTTTTAGCTCAGCCGCATTTATATTTTTTATCCCCTTTACAGGGACAAAGCGCTGATATAAAAACCAAACAATGAAACCTAATATGATGAGGTTAAATATAGTTCCCATGTGCCCCCCCCCATTTATATAAATAAGTTTACATTTCCATCCTCTGCTTCAGCTAAATACGCCGCAACACCTGCATACTCAATTCCATCCAATAATTCCTCTTGCTGCAAGCCCAATAAATCCATTGTCATCGTACAGGCTATCAGTTTAATTTCCTGTTCTTGGGCCAACTCAATTAAATTTGGGAGTGACATGGCGTTATGCTTTTTCATCACGTGTTTAATCATTTTGGGACCCATCCCAGCAAAGTTCATGTTTGATAGACCCATTTTATCAGAACCACGCGGCATCATTTTCGCAAACATTCTTTCAAGAAATCCTTTTTTTAATGAAATCGGCTCATCCTTCCTTAAAGCATTCAATCCCCAGAACGTATGGAAGATGGTCACTTCATGATCGTAAGCCGCAGCCCCATTTGCAATGATATAAGCGGCCATTGCCTTATCATAATCACCACTAAATAAAATGATCGTCGTTCTTTTCTTTTCAGTCATTATGCTTCCCCCTGAATGAAATTTCATTTTTTACACTTATACCCAGCGGGGTATATATTATGCTAAAAAATATAGTGCGTCAACCCACTTCGCTAAAATAAATGGTTATCTTTATTTGCTTGGTCCATGATTGATTGAAGTCAGCCCTTCATTTACTTCAAAAATTTTTCCATTAACCTTCTCTATACCAAACCCATGTAACCGAGCTGTATGCATCGTCAAGTACTTACATGCGGACTCCTTCGTTTCAAACAGATAAATGCCGCCTGCTTCCTTTGCCTCACTGTCTTCGGTCCAAATCTTCCAGATCAAGCCTTCTTCACTATTAATGCTTTTTGCTAAATCTGTAAATTCTTTTACCATTTCGTTGCCGAAAGGTCCCTCCATTTTAAAATCCACTTGTAAAATATAAGACATGAATAACACTCCTTTTTCAACAGTTCAGGTCAATTCTTTTACCTGCTTTTTATCAGTAAATTAACCGCTTCCTTGACTAGATGATCAGTGCCCTCTCCATTCTCGACGTTTTCCCGAACGCATTGCTCAAGATTGGCACTTACGATAACACCCATGGTCCTATCGATGGCACTTCGCGCAGCCGACAACTGAGTGACGATTTCCCTGCAATCTTTTCCCTGCTCCATCATTCCAAGAACACCCTTGATTTGTCCTTCAATCCGCTTCAACCGATTAATGACACTTTTATCATACTCCATACTCCGCCCCCCATCTATTTACAATCGTTAATATCATAACCGATTACATTAGTTCCATTTCCGATTAAGAAGCTCAGTCCCAAGGTCACTTCTTCCGAAGCAATTATTGAGAATTTATTCATTTTCTCGTGAGTTTGGGTATTTTACTCGTGAGTTTGAACATTTTACTCGTGAGTTTATTCATTGATAACTCGTGAGTTCATAATATACCTATAGGGGTATATTGTCAAGCCGTTTTATTCACACTTTAATAAACGCCACCTAATACTAAAAACACATTATGGATTAAACTGACCTCTTGGAGGGAGAGCATTACGCCCATATGATGATGAAGTGGCTGATATTTTCTACAACCGCCCTAAGAAGTCCCCGCAAAAATGTGAGCAAATCACTAATGTTGAACAAAACGGCATCTAGTTGGACAAAATAAAAAAGCCCAAACCCCTGTTATTACAAGGATTTGAGCCTTAGGTTCATCTTTGTTTTTTGCTTGTATGTCTAAAAATATTGAAGAAATAATGATTTTCCCCGGTAACTTGCTTTTATTTGTCATAACCCAATATAGATTACTATAATAACAAACATAGAAAGCAAGAATTGGCGGGATTGAGTGCGGTTCAATACCGCCTTCACATTATTCAATTAACAGCTTAGTAAAAAGCTTTTGGGGCAAAACAGTTAAACGTCCTACTTCACTTTTACCATGAATGGGGACATTTCTACAGTTCCCCCACTCCATCGAGATTATTTGACCCAAAGTTTTCGAGCAAAGCACGCGCTTCATCTGTTGACTTAGTGTTCATTAATTGATTTCTTAATTCACTTGCCCCTCGAAACCCACGGACATATATCTTAAAAAAGCGATGAAGAGCCTTAAACGAACGTAGCTCCAATTTTGAATATTTATCATGGAGATCCAGATGCAACCTTAAGAGATCAAGCAATTCCTTACTGCTATGATCTTTCGTCTCCTTTTCAAAGGCAAATGGATTATTGAAAATACCACGCCCAATCATAACCCCATCAATACCGTATTGATGAGCGAGCTTTAAGCCAGTTTGACGGTCAGGGATATCCCCATTGATCGTCAAGAGCGTATCTGGTGCCACTTGGTCACGAAGTTTCTTAATCTCCGGGATTAGTTCCCAATGAGCATCTACTTTACTCATTTCATTTCTTGTACGCAAATGAATGGAAAGATTAACAATGTCCTGTTTCAGTATGTGTGTTAGCCAGTCGTGCCATTCGTCTATATCCGTGTAACCAAGCCTTGTCTTTACACTTACAGGCAATCCTCCAGCTTTTGCTGCTTGTATTAATTCTGCTGCAACTTCTGGACGACGGATAAGGCCACTTCCCTTCCCATTCTGTGTCACATTAGGTACAGGACAGCCCATATTGATATCCACACCCCTAAAGCCCAGTTCCGCCATACCTATGCTCATTTGCCGAAAGTATTCAGGCTTATCCCCCCATATATGGGCTACAATTGGTTGTTCGTCCTCAGTAAAAGTCAAACGCCCACGCACACTGCGGATGCCCTCTGGGTGACAATAACTCTCCGTGTTTGTAAACTCTGTAAAAAACACATCAGGTCTGGCTGCTTCACTCACTACATGGCGAAAAACTACATCCGTCACATCTTCCATTGGTGCCAGTATAAAAAAAGGTCGTGGTAGATCACGCCAAAAATTATCTATCATATTAAAATTCCAATCCTTTCATTATGGGTTACCAGGCTAACCCCTTATCCCAAAATTAAAAAGCAGAATGTCCCTGCTTCCTTTACACTTATACCATGCTTAAGCACTTTTTATCAAACTGCAGAAATGTTTTTTTTTCACGAAACCATTCCTACTTCCATATTCCCCCTCCTAGTTTAGAGACGCAAATGCTCGAAATGGTTTTTAATACACGCAAGTACATAATTTCTTGGGGGCAAAGCCAACATATAAGGAAAGAAATTGAAATGGTCGAGGAGGGAATAATTTGAAGGCATCTGATTTGTTTGTAAGATGTTTAGAGAATGAAGGGGTACAATATATTTTTGGGATACCTGGTGAGGAAAATACGGATCTTATTGATTCTCTAATAAGCTCTGATATTGAATTTATCTTGGTTCATCATGAACAAGCTGCAGCTTTTATGGCAGACATCTATGGCCGGCTAACTGGGAAGCCAGGCGTCTGCTTGGGCACATTGGGACCGGGTGCAACCAATTTATTGACAGGGATAGGAAGTGCTTATCTGGATTATTCCCCTGTTGTCGCGATTACAGGTCAGGCGGGCCTTGATCGCATTCATAAAGAGTCGCATCAGTATGTGGACATTATTGGCGTTTTCGAGGAAGTAACGAAATGGAATCAACAAATTAAGGTGCCGCATACGATTCCGGAAATTATCCGTAAAGCATTTAAAACGGCTGTCATTGAAAAGCCGGGAGCTGTTCATATAGAACTTCCGGAAGATGTGGCGATGATGGATACAGAAGGGGAACCTCTTCCGGTTACACCGATGCCTAGATCCCGCCCAGCCGAGGAAGAAATCAAAAAAGCCTTCGAATTAATAAATCGCGCTAAAAAGCCTATCATTCTAGCTGGTAATGGCGTGATCCGCGATGGAGCTTCTGAGGTTTTGCGGAAATTTGCAGAAGAGAAGCAAATTCCCGTTGTGAATTCATTCATGGCTAAAGGAGTTTTACCTTCCGACCATCCATTGTCCCTTTTTACAGTAGGGATGCAAGCAAGGGATTATGTTCTATGCGGATTTGATTTGGCCGATCTTATTATCACCGTCGGGTATGATTTCGTCGAGTATTTGCCAAAGTATTGGAACGATGAGGCAATGAATCCGATTGTTCATATTGATGCTCGACCTGCCGAGATTGATGCTTATTACCCCGTTCAAGCAGAATTGGTCGGGAACGTTACGGAGGCACTTGAAGCCTTGACGACTGGTGTAGCAAAAAAAGAACTTTGGCCAGAGGTGAAAAGGTTAAGGTCCCAAATCATTGAAAAATTTCATTCTTCGGATGATGTATCAGGAAGCCCTATCATCCCTCAGCGAATCATTGCCGATTTGAAAAGGGCGGAAAAGGGTAATGCCATTGTCATTTCAGATGTGGGTGCCCATAAATTATGGATTGCCCGGATGTATCAGCCGGAAATCCCAAACCACACGATCATTTCTAATGGCTTTGCATCGATGGGAATTGCCATTCCCGGTGCGATTGCAGCCAAATTGGCAAAGCCTGATAAACCTGTCATTGCGGTTACAGGGGATGGTGGCTTCCTGATGAATGGAGTTGAATTGGCAACGGCAAAACGTCTAGGTCTTACCTTCGTGATAGTCATTTTCCATGATTCTAAATACGGCCTAATTGAGTGGAAACAATTGAATAAATTTGATCGTACGAATGCGATTGAATTTACAGATCCAGACTTTTTAGGGTTCGCAAAAAGTTTTGGGGTTAAAGGTGTGAAAGTAACCCACTCCGATGAATTGCTACCTGCATTAGAAGAAGCGCTTTCGAGTCAGGAAATTGTCTTGATTGATGTGGATGTCGATTATTCGGAAAATGTAAAGCTCTCGAAAACACTAGGTGATTATATTTGTAAATTATAAAGGCAGATATTATTGGAGGGATTTCAGATGAAGAAAAAGTGGCAATTGTGGATCGGTGGTAAATGGCGGGAGGCTAAATCATATGAGCCATTATATAATCCCCATTCAAACGAAGAAATTGCACAAATCGGACAGGCTGAGCCAGCGGATGCCATTGAAGCGATTGTTGAGGCAAATGCTGCTTTTCAGAAATACCGATCCTACCCGGCTCATGCACGAGCAGAAATTTTATTTAAAGCTGCAGCAATCATGGAAGAACGCAGTGAAGAACTTGCAAGAATCATTTCTCTGGAGGCGGCGAAAACGATTCGAAATGCTCGTGAAGAAATGAATCGTACGGTTCAGACCTATCGTTTCGCTGCAGAAGCTTCAAAGAACAATTATGGAGAACAAATCCCGATGGATGCGGCAGTTGGTGGGGTAAACCGTTTTGGCTTCACGGTTCGCACCCCGATTGGCGTCGTCACCGCGATTACCCCATTTAATTTTCCCTTTAATCTGGTTGCCCATAAAGTGGGTCCAGCTATTGCCGCTGGTAATTCGATTGTGTTAAAACCTGCCGAACAAACCCCATTGAGTTCACTGGTTCTTGCCGATATTTTTAAAGAAGCCGGGTTGCCAGATGGAGTATTGAACATCATACCTGGCAAAGGCGATGTTTTAAGTGAAGCCTTGACGACCCATCCACATGTAAAAAAAGTGACGTTCACAGGCAGTGTTGAGGTCGGACACCTTATCCAGCAGCAGGCAGGCTTCCGTAAGCTTACACTTGAACTCGGGTCCAATTCCCCTTTCATCATTGATGAAGGAGTCGACATCGATCAAATTATTCAAAGAAGTGTAATGGGTTCATTTACGAATAATGGGCAGGTGTGCATCTCGATTCAACGGATTTATGTCCACAAATCACTATACCAACAATTTTTAGAACGTTTCGTCAGTGCCACAAAACAGCTTGTCATCGGTTCACCTCTCGAGGAAAATACAAATATTACAGCGGTGATTTCAAAAAAATCATTGGAGCGGTTACAAAGTTGGATTGATGAGGCAGTACAGGAAGGAGCAAAAATTGAGTGCGGCGGTACAGTAGAAGGCAATGTACTATTGCCTACCGTTTTAACCAATGTAAATCGTGACTCAAAGGTATTTCGTTTCGAAGTATTTGGTCCGATTGTCTGCATTTTCCCTTTCGATACGCTGGATGATGCCATCAATGATGCAAATGATTCGCGTTACGGCTTGAACTCAGGAGTGATGACTCCGAGTATAGAACGAGCTTTTTATGCGGCGGAACGCTTGGAAACAGGTGGAGTCGTAATCAATGATATCCCAACTTACCGAATTGATAATATGCCTTATGGCGGCTGGAAGGACAGCGGTGTTGGCCGGGAAGGCGTCAAATATGCGATGCAGGAAATGATGGAGCAGAAGTTTATCAGCTTTAAAATAAGCGACCATTGAGGAATATTAACCCGTGGTAAATGATGAGAGGGCGATATCTTAAGGATATCGTCTTCTTGTTTTGTCGTACATTAATGTTTTTAATGTGGATGCCTCTCCTTTCGTCGATTCACTCCTTGCTAATGAGGATTATACAGAAAAAGTAAGCCACTCATTCCTTGGGGATAGTTTTGTACGCGCAGAAGGAGTCGTTGCCGGGGTAACAAAAGACAAGGAAAAAGTAATTAGAGTATCAAAAATAAAATAAATGGAGAGAAAAAATATGACTTTGATAGAAACAAACAAAATCCCGGTCACCATTCTGACTGGCTATTTAGGTGCAGGTAAAACAACGCTTTTAAATCGGATCCTAACAGAAAAGCACAATCAAAAGATCGCGGTTATCGTTAATGATTATGGAGAAGTTGGAATAGACAACCAGTTAGTAGTTGATGCTGATGAGGAAATCTTGGAAATGAACAATGGTTGCATCTGTTGTACGGTTCGTGGGATTTAATTCGCATCCTACGAACTCTGGTTTTTTCAAGTGAACAGGGGCAGACAAAATTCAATCGTGTTTTGATTGAGACAACGGGGTTAGCTGATCCGGCACCTGTTGCCCAGACCTTTTTTATGGATGAATTACTATCCGAAAAATTCGAAGTGGACAGTATTGTCACTGTCGTGGAGAGCAAGCATGTTACAAAGCATTTGGATAGTCATGATGAGGTACAAGAGCAAATTGCTTTCGCTGATGTGATTATTCTAAATAAAACGGATTTAGTATCTGGTGACGACCTGAATACGTTGGAGCGAAGACTTATCAACATGAATCCTGCAGCTAAGAGAATGCATGCTCAAAATTGCAATATTAATTTAAGAGATATTTTAGGAATTAATACGTTCGATGTGAATCGCAAGCTAGAAATTGACCCTCATTTCTTAGAAGATCATCACCATCACCATCATGATGATAAGGTATCATCGATTGCCTTTCGTGAAGAAAAGCCACTCGATTTCGATAAGATAAATGAATGGATGAGTTACCTCGTTCAAGAAAAAGGGGAAGATTTATTACGGTATAAGGGAATTCTTCATATACAAGGAATCCAACAACGAATAGTATTCCAGGGACTTCATATGATATTTTCAGGAAGACCAGATCGGAAATGGAAAGACAGTGAAACAAGACTAAGTGAACTTGTTTTTATTGGAAAGGACCTAAATAAAGATGAGTTAGAACAGCAATTTAAAAATTGCATAGCAAACTAACAGAAAGAACCCGATGTAGAGATTAACTGATAATTTTCAGTTAATCTCTACATTCACAATGAAAAGGGAACTTCCTTACCCCACTTGCTAACTGATCTATTGATAGAGTTTTGAATTAATCAATCAATGCTAAAAAGTTTTTTCCAAGTATATATTCCTTTTGGTTATCAGGAATTTGAAGTGAATCAACCCAACTTTTCTTTGTCAAATAGTCATATTCATTAAATTTTTTCATTCCATATGGTCCGTCGCAGCCATAAAGAACTTTACGATACCCTAAAGATTCCACTGCCTTCTTTACAATAAATGGATTAAGGTAATCACTTGAGGTATCAACAAATACATTAGGTTGATTCTTGACGTAGTTCCATAGTTTTTTCCAAAAAGGAAGGCCTGCGTGAGCATAAATTAATTTAAGTTTAGGGTAATTTTCAGGTAAGTATTTATAGGAGTCTGGTTCGGAAGATAGATGAATAATCATGGGAATGCCTTTTGTTTCACACATTGCTGCAACTGGATCAAGTGCCTTAATACTATATTCATGCATGAATGGGTGGGCTTTCACCCCAATAAAACCAGGTTTATTAAGATATAATTCTACTTCTTCCACTGATACATGAATCAAAGGGTTAACTGCTACCCAGCCTAGAAACCGGTCTGGAAATCGATAAATTGCAGTAGCAACAATATCATTGTCCGGCTTGGTGAAAATCTTGTATGAATTTCCATAAAGTTTCAAATATCCATCCTTTACTAGACCATCATAAATTCCGAGCCCAATTTGAGGTACATTTAGAATTAGAAAACGGAATAAGTGTTGTAAACCTTGTTGAAAAATGCTATCCAATTCAAACATTGTTCCGTTCATGGGGGCAATTAGCGCTGTTTTGGTTACATCATTTTTATCCATACCCTCTATCATTTTTTCTAGAGTCAACATTGTTTCATCCACATGAAAATGGCAATCAATAATCATTTTAATCCTCCCCTTCGAATTACTATCTTAATTGTATGATCAAACCACTTAACAGTATCACCATCCATACCCCGAACTAACCTGCCTCTTTAGTACCTATAGAAAAAAAGTTGCCCATGCAACTCCCTACTAATTTAAGAAAAAACCCTTAGATTAAGTCATGAAGTTGGTTTTTATCTTAAATGGTTTTGTATAAAAATATTCTACTAATGCCTTAATCTCACGGCTTTCGGCTCGTTCGATATAGCGGCAGTAGCTATAAATGGTAGAGGAACCTACCGAATTCAAGCGAAGCATGAGTCATACAGGTAGTCGTTAGCGCATCATTTAATACCGAAGCGAAGCGACACGACATGTAAGGAAGCGGTTCATTCCTTTCTGTACAGTCTATAGAGCTACTGCACGTAATGTTCAATAAGAAAAAACGTCCATACTTTATTCTTAAAACAAGAAAATATTTATTCCATCATCTTCCTCATATTCTGAATCTCTATATTAATCTTCCGTATTTGCTTGTCAATTTCATCAATTTGAAGGTCAGTGGCTCCTTGTTTTCTTTTTTCCAACAGTTCATCCCGTAATCTTTTTAAAAAAACCACTCTACCTAACAAGCCCATCCCAACCCCACCTTTGTTTATAAATTCCTTTAACTAAAGAGGACTAGCATAATTTTTTTACCTTTCTGGACCATTGCCTCACATTCTTTTTCCCCATTCATTTTTCCTTTATAACTAATCACTTCAATTAAAAACTCTTTTCTGAGATTTAGACAGACTTAATGGAAGGTATTTTTATAAAAATATAATTGGTAATGAAAAAAAAAGCAATTAGCATGTCAGGTTTAATAACATAGTTTCATTGACCATATTAATCAACTAATATATTTTGTGGTTTAACTAGTACAATCAAGCCTTTTTAGTATCCAGCAAATCATATCGACGGTGGGATAATTCTTATTTTTAAATGCACTTTATCCCTAACTGAAAATGGAAATATGCTTACTTTTAACACTCAAAAGTGGAAATTATAAAGCATCGCAGAAAGAACAAGGTGATACCCCGAAATTTTAAAAAAGCATTTTAATTCCTGCCTAATGCTTATAAAAAAATGAGCTGTTCGTAAATATGTACTTTTACGAACAGTAGCAACAATGCTATACTTCCCATCTCGGAAATTCCTTTTCCGCATAATAGCCAAGATATAAGGAATTGTAGAACAACCTCCAAAATAAATCTTTCTTTCTATGTAAATATTGAATATTAAAAAGACTCATAACAATTTCCGATGAAGTATAATTTACCACCCATGGAGATCTGTCATGAGCTTTCAACATCTCTTTTTCACTGTAAAAATGGCATTTATTCATTATCCGATATTTCAATCCTTTTAACATCGCCTACAATGAAGATGTATGATAAAGCTCCAATTAAGGCAACTACACCTACGAAAACAATGGCCCCATTGAATGAATTAGTTGCGCTCAAAATTATTCCAATGACGATAGGCGTAACAATTGCTGATAAGTTTCCTGCAAAATTAAATATCCCGCCCGCTAAGCCGACTAGCTCTTTTGGAGCCATATCTGAAACTAGAGTCCATGTTATGGCTGACATTCCTTGGGAAAAGAATGCGAACGACATAACCGCGATAACCAAAGCAATAGACGTTGTATAGTTGGCCAGTATTATTGTACAAGCACCCAACAATCCAAGGATAATGGGGGTTTTACGTGCAACACCAACGGACACTCCACGTTTTACCATTTTATCTGACCAAAAACCACCTACAAGCACACCAATCCCTGCAGCAATGTATGGAATAGAACCAATAAAGCCAGCTTTTAGCAAAGTAATCCCTTTTTCTTGAACAAGATAGCTGGGAAACCACGTGAGAAAGAAGTAAAGAGTTGATGCAACGGCAAACTGTCCAATATAGATTCCCCAGAATTGACGATGCTTAAAAAGATGCCGTGCCTTTGACCAATTAATTTTTTGACCTTGACCAGCGCTATCGGCTAGTCCACCTCCTTCACGTATATAATCCATTTCTTCCTTGTTAATATACTTACTGTCCTTCGGATCCTTGTAAAACTTGTACCAAACTAAAGCAAAAATCAATCCAATTATACCTGTCACGATAAAGATTGAATGCCAGCCGAAAGAGGACAATAGCCAAAATAGAAAAGGAGTTGCGATTGCTAACCCTACATATTCACCTGCTGTGTAAACACCAGTAGCTAGTGCGCGTTCACTTTGTGGAAACCAAGAGGCGACAACACGGCTGTTTGCAGGAAAGGCAGGTGATTCTGCAAATCCAAGGCCAAGGCGCAGTCCGAATAAGGTCCCGAAGTTTTTGGCAAACCCTTGTAGAAGAGTAAAAAGTGAAAACAATAAAAGAGATATGCCATATACCACCCGAGGGCCAAAACGATCGGTTAGCCATCCACCGGGAACTTGCATGAACGCGTATGTCCAACCAAAGGCAGAAAGAATTAGCCCTAACATAGCTGGATCTAATCCCAGATCATCTTGAATAGCAGAAGCGGCTACTGCCATGTTTGTACGATCAAGATAGTTTATTGCAGTTCCAAAAAACAAAAGGGAAAGAATCATAAATCTAGCACGAGATGGTTTTCTATGTTTAATGGATATAGAAACATTTTCATTTTCTACCTTCAATGGATTACTCATAGTTAATCCTCCTTAAGATTTTCCTTTTTAAAAACCTGAAGTCTTCCCTTCTGCTGGATGATCCTATATACTCATTTTTGGGTCATAACGCTCTTGAACTAAACCTAATCAATTAATTGAGTAAGTATCTTATTATAATGGATCAAATTTACCGGTGATTTTATTAATTTATGGAGTTCAAATAAAACGCTTACATCCCTAGATAGGAAACAGTTTATTATTCTTTTTTACAACCTTGAGCCTTGCTAATAAGGGCACCATACATAAATTTTAAATTGATTACAGAAGAGGCTACTGCCATGTTGAAGTTAGCCCTAATTCTTGCTGAAGAGTGGTACCTGACACACCAGGTTCTCTCGGTCCATATAGTTGATAGTGCCGCACACAACCATTTTACAATACCCCAGAGATTTGATTAAAACACAATTATAATGAAAAGCCACCAAATACGGCAGCTTTCACTAAATACTTCAATTGTTCAATTATTTTAGCATCATAAGAGCTGTCAATTATGCAGCTCCCATGTACCGGTGGAATCCTTTTTAAATCCATTTGTCGCGGTTCTTTCCATAGAGAATTCGGAATCGTCCAAAATCATTTAAATAAAAATTGAAATGCCCTAATAATCTTCATGTAAAATACGAGAAGTAATCAATATGTCAGTTGTTGTTTCCATTGTTCTATTGAGGCAAGCAAGTTTGGCATTCCTTCCTGGCCGAAATACTCGAGAGAAACAAAGCCAGTATAATTTCGCTTTCTCAATTCTTCAAGTAAACGAAGATTGTCAACGTCCCCACTAAAAATGGGTGCTGGTTTGTTTTTATAACGCTCTTTATGATTGTAGTGATAATTTTTTAAATGTACATGGCTGACATGGGGGAAGGTGGATTCCAATACCTCCTTCGGATTCAATTGATCAACGTATAAGTTAGCACCATCGAAAATCAGTTTTATCCGTGGATGGTTGATATCTTCTAAAAGCTTATGAATGGCTTCGAGGTTATCGGCAAAAGAGTCATAGTGAATTTCTATTGCTACATCCACTCCATATAGATCAGCCATTTGCCCTAATTTATTTAATTCGGTAGCCGTTTCCGACCATTGCTCTGGTGAGGCATTCCTTGATGCAATATGGCCTGCGAATGTCCGTATTAATGGGCAGTTTAATTGATGAGCCATATCTAACAATTTTCTTGCTTGATTGATTTCGTTTTGATGTTCTTTTTGGTTCCATAGTTTCGAAAAAGTCGTATATCCACTTATGGAAGGTATTTGTAGATCATTGGTTTCAAGTAATTTGGCTAATTTGTCCAGTGGTCCGTGCTTCTCCTGAAATCGCTCTATATGCTTATTCCATAATTCAAGTCCTTTAACATCCGCTTGCAAAGGAAGCAGCCAATTTATTATTTCCTCTATGTCCCATTCTTTAAATCCTGTCGTGCATAAACTCAGTTTCAATGTAATTCCGCCTTTCTCCATTTATTTTTTCATTGTGATTTCTATCCGCTGGACTTTTCCGATAAGAAAGATATAAGCAAAAGCGCCAATTAGGGCCACTACGGATATGAAGGTTAGCGCCGCTGCATAAGAATGTGTCGCACTAATGATTAAACCGACGATTAACGGCGATAAAGCCCCGCCAATGTTAGCTACGAAATATAGTGAGGAGCCCGTTAGGCCCACCATTCCTTTCGGCGCAATATCAGCTAAAAGGGCACCGGTAACTGTTGATGCCATCCCCTGTCCAAAAAATGCTATCGCCATAAAGGTGATGACTATGTTTGGTGAATCCGTATAATTTCCCCCAAGAATCAAACAAGACAATAACAATCCGACTATAATGGGAAGTTTACGTGCCAATCCTGTTGATATACCGCGAGTCAGCATCCAATCGGAACATCGGCCGCCAATGAGAGTTCCTAATATGGCTACAATGTATGGGATACTCGCATAAATTCCAGTTTTTAACATCGTCATTCCCTTTTCATCAATCAAATAGGATGGAAACCAAGTCATAAAGAAAAACAAAGTGGTTTGAATGGAAAATTGCCCGATGAACATTCCCCAAATTTGACGGTGTTTAAGCAGTTGGCCTATTCGTTTCCAGGAGAAAGGATGCTTCTCTTCAGTACCGATCATTCCTCCGCCTTCTTTGATATAATTTAGCTCTTCCTGAGAAATCCGCTTATGTTCCCTAGGGTTCCTATAGAATCCATACCAAACAAATCCAATAAGGACCCCAATAATTCCGGCGATATAAAACAGGTAATTCCAGCCAAAAGTTATGATGATCCAAGTAAAAACTGGAGTCAGGAAGGCTAACCCAATATATTGGGTACCCGTATAAATCCCTACAGCAGTGGCACGTTCTTTTTTAGGAAACCACTCGGATACACACCAGGCATTAGTAGGTATGGAGGGAGATTCAAAGGCACCAAGCCCTATGCGATATGTTATCAGTGACGATATATTTTTCGCGGTTCCTACCATGAATGTAAATACAGACCATAAAATCAGGGAAACCGTGTAAACCTTCCTAGGACCGAATTTATCAAGAAAATAGCCGCTGAATAGCATCGAAAAGGTATAGCTCCAGCCAAATACGGAAAATATGATTCCCATCAAAGCCGGATCAATATGTAAATCGGATTGAATATTCGGAGCTGCAAGCGAAATGATGGCACGGTCAATGTAATTAATACAAGTGACTAAAGCAATGAGAGATAAGATGAACCATCGAACAGTTCTCGGTTTTCCTTTTTTTGATCCGTCCGTTACCGGTTCCGATGTGCGATCGTCTATTATTGCCTTTAATTCTGAGCTCAATATTTTTCCCCCTAACCTAATGCCCAATATTAGTACATCGTTCTACTAATTCTATTGAAATTTCATAAATACTTGTATGTTTCCTGCAATTACTTATCAATCTGAGTTTAATATTTTCAAGAGCAGCCCCTAGGAACATTGACAACAGATCCCCTTGTTGCAAAGATAAACAACCAAGGGGATTATTTTTTGAATTGTGAATCATTTCTTCAGATAGTTTCAGTCTTCTCTGATTCTACCTCTTCAGTGTCCTCCTTGACTACCCTGTCAAAAGATCCATGTTTTTCTTGGACCAGAATATAACCGACCGCAGCGATGATACTTGGCAGGGCAAATGTAGCAAAAGCCACCTTCGGATCCATGCCTGTTGATAGAAGAAAGGCAATTAAAGTAGGAGCGAGAATGGAACCAATCCTGCCTATAGCTTGCGAATAGCCCATTCCCGTCGTACGGATTTCACGGGGGTAATATTCTGTGATATACGGATTGGCTAAGTTCATGGCACCAACAGTACATGCACCCCCCATAAAAATAAGTAAATATACTCCGATGGTATTAGTCGTAGCGCTCAATGCGACAAAGGTAACGGCCCCTAAAAAGAATAGTGTAACAAGAATTTTACGATGCCCAATTTTCCCCGCATAATAACCGCCGATTAATGAGCCTCCTATTTGACCAAGGCATAAAACCAGGTTAAATGATAGGCTTGAGGTGATACTGAATCCGGAATCCTGCATCATTTTTGGAAGCCATGTATTTAATCCGTAAGCCATCATCAATGTACAGAACACAGCCATCCATATGGAAATCGTGCTGAATGCCCGTTTATTCGTGAATAATTTTTTTACTGGAGATCCTTTCCCCCTCTGTTCAGCTTCACTATACCTGAAATCGTCAGTTTCTTTAAAATCCCCTTCTGGTTTGACCTTATTAAGGATTTCAACAACCTTACCAAATTCCTTTTTTGCTAGATAGTAGGAAAGGGATTCAGGAAACTGCTTCATGAATATTGGAAGTGTAAGTAATGGCAAAATCCCAATAAAGTATAATACACGCCAATCCGTATAAGGAATGATATACATTCCCACTAACGATGCTATGATTCCGCCGATTGAATAGCCACAATACATCGCAGCTACAATGATGGCCCGATTTTGTTTTGGGGAATATTCAGTCATTAGCGATATAACATTCGGCATCAAAGCTCCCATGCCTATTGCCGCTATGAAACGCATGACGGTAAACCATGTAAGGTTGGGTGCAATCCCTGCCCCCAAGGTAAATACGCTGAACAAAATCATGCAAATGACGAGAACATTCTTCCGGCCAAATTTATCTGCGATCGGTGCTAAAATCAGGGCCCCCATCATCATGCCGAATAAGGAATAACTGCCGACTGCCCCTGCCTGAATGGAAGTTAGATCCCACTCTTCCATCATCCAAGGCAAACCCACACCATACATCGCAATATCATACCCGTCGAAAGCTATGGCATAAAAACACCAAAGAAAAACAAGTAAATGAAAGCGGTTAAATTTACTGACAGCAATGATATCCGAAGCAATTACACTACGCATTTTCCGCCTCCCATCATTTTAAAAATATCCGTTACGAATTTATTTTTCCGAGTTCCAAAATAGGAACTCGGAAAGTTTTCAAAAAATCAGATAATGAAGATTGGAATTGTTCAACAAACCATCTTTTTTATTTTTATTACCCACTTAGACACTTTCGTTTAAAAGATATATTTACTAAGGAAACTACCCTTTTTTTCTAGATTCTTTGCTTTCATATTCTTAGCGAAGATTAGTTTTTTACAACAGCTTTATTGAAAACAGGTTTATCTTGCAATCTTAGTTCAAAATCTAAATGAGCCGTATAATAATCATTTTTCAATCCTTTTTCTGCACCTGAATGTTTTTCTAACTTCGTAATTAAGCTTCCGCGAACACCTTGTGCAACATCATTTTCTAAATATTCATCGCCCTCGAAATATATTTGCGTTACTAATCTATCGCCATTTTCCGGTTGGAACAGGAGGTGTAAATGTGCTGGACGAAATGCATGATGATCGATCCACTTTAAGAATTGTCCGGAAGGTCCATCTGTTGGAATTGAATAATTACCCGGTACAACTGTTTTTATTTCAAAATTACCATTCGCATCCGTATAAAAAACACCACGTAAATTATCATTTGGAATACCTTCAGCGAAATAGGAGTATTCACCATTTGCATCAGCCTGCCACATATCGATTTTGGTATTTGCCAACGGATTTCCATTAACATCTTTAACAGATCCTGAAAAGTAAAGGGCGTCACCTGGTTCATTTTCTCGTTGTGGCAGCATTCCGGGATTTTGAACGACTGGCGTATTTTCAATGTAATATGGTCCTAGAATAGTAGGTTCCGTTCCTTTTACGCTTTTATACATTTCCTGAAGTGCATGCGTTTCAAAGAAAACATCCATAAATAACGGAATTTCCCCAGCCCTGCCTAATTGATCCATCCAATCAACAAGAGCTTGATAGTCATTATGATCTATTTCATATTCACTAACTAATTCCTTGAATTTAACTACCAATCCGTTATAAACGTCGATTACTTTTTGATTCTTCATAATACTTCCTCCAATTTTTATAAAGTTTTTATATTTGTTGATTTTCAATGATGGTACTGATTCCTAATCCACCTGCTATACATAGTGTGACTAGCCCATATCTTTTTCCGGTTCTTTCTAACTCATGTATTAATTTGGTTGCTAAAATTGCACCAGTGGCACCAATTGGATGTCCCATGGCAATGGCACCGCCGTTAGGATTCACCTTATTCATATCAAGTTTCAATTCTTTGATAACTGCCAAAGCTTGCGCAGAAAAGGCTTCGTTCAGTTCTATTAAATCAATATCATCCAGTTTCAGCCCTGACATTTGAAGCGCTTTCAAGGTAGAGTTGACAGGCCCCAGCCCCATGAAATTCGGTGATACGCCTGCTGCCGCTTGAGCGATCACTCTTGCTTTCGGCTTTTTACCATGCCTTTTTGCCGCTTCTTCCGACATTAGTATCAGAGCGGATGCACCATCATTTCTTCCACTGCTATTTCCAGCGGTCACCGTTCCATTTTTCTTGAAAACCGGTTTTAAATCAGCCAACTTTTCCAGACTGGTTTCTCTTGGGTGCTCATCCACATTAAATTCCATTAACCCTTTTTTCGTTTTGATTTGATAGGGAACGATCTCTTTCGTGAATATTTCAGTGGAAATTGCGCGTCTTGCATTTTCTTGGCTCCTTAAAGCGAATTCATCTTGTTCAGTCCTTGAAATGGAATATTTTTCAGCCAGATTTTCTGCTGTCAATCCCATCGTTAACATTCCGTAATCTTCAACAGGCTGTGAACCGGGCTGGCTTTCCGTATTCGGGTCCAATAACTGTCCATTCCCTGATTTCAATCCAAAACGGATATTTCTCATATAGTATGGGGCCGTGCTCATTGATTCCGCTCCGCCTGCAATGATTACATCTCCTAATCCGCTTTGTATTTGTTGACTGGCAGAATTGATTGCCTGGATGCCGGATCCGCATTGTCTGTGTACGGTATAACCTGGTACTTCCACAGGAAATCCTGCCCGGAGTGATGCAACTCTTGCCAAATTCGACGCGTCTGAACTTTGTTTGGCTTGTCCCATGATCACTTCATCAATACTCTCTTTAGGAATATCCGCTCTCTTGATCACTTCATCAAGGACAGCAGCTGCCAGGAAATCGGCAGGAACATTTTCCAATGCTCCCCCTAATTTCCCTATAGCGGTGCGAACCGAGTCTATAATAACTGCATTGCTCAATTTTCTACCTCCTGCTATTTTTATTTCTTTCTTCTAAACTATCCTTATATCTCTGGTGAGCTATTTTCAGGGCAACAATCACCGACTGCTGCGATGGAGCTAAAAAGTCCGTTTTAATATTCTCTATTAAAGAATCAATATCCTTACTAAAATCAAAACCAACTATCATTCGCTTAAAAAAATCCTGGGCCAATGTTGTTAAAAACGTAAATTCTGCATTAATGATGATGTGACTTTCCTTGTGAATTTCCAATACCATCCCAGCGTATTTATAATTTTCATACATGCTCGTATTTTGTGGCGCCTTCGCATAGGCGGTGATTAATAATGTTGGCTGTCCCATATAAAACTACATCCTCTCAAGATTACTTGCATAAACTAGTGGGTTTTCCATAATCCCCTTTCCAGTTTATATTAATTAAAGACCTCTTGAAAAATGTTTTACTTTTTCCATATCTATCTCCATGCCAAATCCTGGACCATCCGGGATGATTATTTCATAATTCTCATATTTTATTTCGTTTAGCGTAATATTTTCTTTAAAAAGTAACGGACCAAATAATTCAGTACCGAATTCAAATTTGGGAATGGTTGAATAAAGTTGGGCACAAATGGCCGTGCCTAGTGATGATTCAATCATCGTTCCTCCATACAAACCAAAACCTACACCTTCAGCAATTGCAGCCACCTTTTTCGTTTGGGTCATCCCGCCATGTTTACATATTTTCAAGGCGAATGAATTACCTGCTCTATGTTTAGCTATTTGAAATGAATCTTGTAAAGAATTCAATGACTCATCGGCCATGATCGGGACCTTAAAACGATCGGTCAATCTTGACATCCCTTCATTATCCCAAGCTGGCAGCGGCTGTTCGACCATGGAAACCCCGCCTTCCTGTAAGGCTTCAATGCAATACGTAGCCGTTGTTTCATCCCATGCCTGATTAACATCAACCGTAATGCGTGCTTGATCTCCCACGGCTTCAATAATTTTCAATACATGCTCCACATTCTTATATGGATTCCCTTTGCCAATTTTCAATTTAAAGATATTATGACGTTTTTTGTGTAAGGATTCTTTCGCTTCTTCGATATCTTTATTCGTATCCCCACTTGCCAAAGTCCATGCCACCGGCAATGATTTATGAATTTGTCCACCGAATAATTCATAAGCAGGGATGTTTCTCCTTCTGGCTACCAAATCCACCATGGCTGATTCAACGACAGCCTTCGCAAAATTATTTCCTCTAACATTGAGTGAAACTTCATGCATGATTTTGTCATAATGGACGGGGTTTTTACCAATGATAAGCGGGGCGATATATGTATCAATATTCACTTTTATCGCCTCTGGCGTCCCCTCACCATATGAAGCCCCGCCTATTGTCGCCACCTCTGCCCAACCTTCCGCGCCTTCTTCATCCATGACACGGGCAAGAATGATCGTTTGTTCCACGATCGTATGCATGGCAAGCTGATGAGGACGAATTGTGGGTAAATCAATAATGTATACTTCTACTGAACGTATTTTCATTTAATCCACCTTTTTAACATTTAATAGATAAAATCCGCTTCTGTTTTTGCTCTTACTTCTTCGATCGTTACACCGGGCATCAATTCAATCAATTTCAACTGTTTGTCAATAACTTCAAAGACAGCCAACTCGGTGATGATCATGTCAACGCTTCTAGTGGAAGTAATCGGGTAGGTGCATTTCTTTAAAACTTTACTTTTACCTTCCTTACTTGTATGTGTCATGGTCACGATCACTTTTTTGGCGCCAACCAACAGGTCCATCGCTCCTCCAACACCCATGATATTCTTGCCTGGTACCGCCCAATTTGCAATTTCACCGGTTTGACCTACCTGCAAAACACCTAAGATGGCAACATCAATGTGACCTCCACGGATCATTGCAAACGATTCTGCACTATTAAAGAATGATGCCCCAATTGATTGCGCTACTGGTAACTTGCCCGCATTGACTAAATTGGGATCGATTTCATCTTCCTCTACATCAGCAACTCCCAATAATCCATTTTCCGTATGGAAAAAAACATTTTCATCATCAATGTACTTTGCAACCAAGGTCGGAATCCCGATTCCAAGGTTCACTATACAAGGACCCGTCAATTCTTTTGCCGCGCGTCTTGCTATCATATTTTGCATGAATTCTTTGTCACCCATAATCTTTCACACCTTCCTTCGTCAGGATTTTCTTTGCCTTAATGATTCCATCGACGAATAGATGCGGTGTTACAATCTCTTCTGGCGAAAGTTCTCCAGGTTCAACTATCTCATCCACTTCTGCAATTACGACATCTGCAGCCGTTGCCATAGCAGGATTAAAGTTTCGAGCCGTTTTATAATAAACAAGATTACCAAGTGTATCTGCCTTCCACGCCCTGATTAAAGCTACATTTGCTCTTATGGCAGGTTCAAAAATATATGTAGCCCCATTTATTTCCCTTTCTTCTTTTCCTTTAGCTAAATCGGTCCCTACACCCGTTTTCGTATAGTAACCGCCTATGCCTGCACCGCCAGCACGAATGGATTCAGCTAATGTTCCCTGTGGTAGTAGTTCTAACTCTATTTCGCCACGTTGGTAAAACTCCCCAATTTCACGATTGCTTGTAAAATAAGAACCGATCGCTTTGTTTATTTTCTTCTGGCTTAGGAGAGCTCCCAGACCTTTCCCTTTCTCGCCTAAATTGTTGCTGATTACGGTTAAGCCTGCTACATCCTTTTTGGCCAATCCATCTATTAACGTAAGAGGGGCCCCGATCAAGCCAAATCCACCTACCATTAATGTATGACCATTCTTCACACAAGATAAAGCTGCCTCTATATCTTGATGTACTTTCGTCATGTTTTCCCCACCAATCTCACGTTACTTATTTTCAATCAATGAATCGCTTGCCTCAAACCAAGCAGGTATTCCAGCAGTCAATAAGCAAATGAGGCCCACTTCCGCTAATTGTACTTCCGAAGCTCCATTTACCCTTGCCGCCTCCATCCATTCCCCAACCTGTTTCCCTTTTAATTCTGTAATGAATATTCCTGTCATAAGGATATGTTTTAGCCTTTTTGATACAGCTGAGTCACTTAATATATAATCTTTAAGGGAGTTTTGGTCTTCCGATTTAACCAGTTTCAAAACATTCGAGACGAATCCCGTTTCCTCATCACCTAATAACTCAATCATATACAACAGGATTTCTTCTGTTGTTTCTTTATGGCCACTTCCTTCAGGATATCGAATCCCTTTAAGTTCAAGGGCATATTCCAATGACTTTATCCCAGTTTTTAATGCCTTAGTTCCGTTATATAAGTATGAAACTATTAGGTATTCCGCCAGTTCCGGTAATGTTGCTCCACCATCCATTGCCCCTTTTGTATGGTAAACCATACTCCGTTCATACAACCTTGCAGCATTCATACCGACCAGTAATATATCTTTCTCCTTCTTCGTCAAGGCTCCCTCTTGCATGATGTTACTGCGCAAGTTGGTATAGTGATCAAGTGCATTAGGGCTATAATCGTGCATTTTTTGTACCCAGCCTGGTACAACATCATATACTTCCTTGAAATACAATAATCCTTCGCTCATTCGTTTGCACCTCTTTAAATTAATTGAGAGTCAAGTATCGATAGTGCTCTAATAGGTGAAGCTGTTGAATTTTTTAGTTTTAAAGGGATCCCGAAGAAAAGAAAACGGGAATGCTTGGGTAATTTTTCGAGATTCACTAGATTTTCAACGATATATATATCATTCTTCAGTAATTTTTGATGAATTCCGCTTTCTGAATCCTGGTTCAAATCGGCATTGGGCAAATCCAACCCGACAATATGTATTTGCTTCTCAATTAACCATTGGGCCACACTATCATCTAATGCCTGTGCTTCAAAAAAGCCTTCTTCCCCCCAGGACTTCCCCCATGTCCTGATGAGGACGATATCGTCTTTTTCAACATATACTCCCTGCCGGCGTTCCGCTTCTTCAAGTAAATCTTTCGTAACAGGTTCATGTGCCGCTTTTAACAAGCTTACATCCAGTATGAGGGCATCCCCAAACATATTCTTCAGATTGATGTTTTCAACCGACTCCCCGTTTTCTGAGTAACGTGGAGCCACACCGACATGTGTCCCACTATGGTCAGAAAAAGAAATCAACTTGGAACGGCAGCCTTTAGGATGTGAATCAGATTTCCCCTCATGTTCAAGAGGTTCATCTTTAATGCCTATTGCAGGTAAATCTTTATCCGTAACTAGACCATCATAAAGTTCCAATGTTAAATCAATGATTTTCAACGGTAAAACCCCCAAATTCATTAAGCGTTTACATTATCACGACAAAAATGGCTACCCTAAACATTACTATCAATAATTGACAGCAGGTGTTTAAGGTAGCCAGTTGTTCACTAGTTGTTATTAAAAAAGGTTATTTTTTAATAGCTAATGAATAGGCAATAATCAAGTTTATTATATATTCATAATATTACACTATTTTCTGTTAATTTCAATATTTTTTTAAAAAATATCTTCAAAAAAATCAAATTCTTTTTAAGAAAGACTTTATCTCTTTGTTGATCTCCGCCCTATTTTCAAACACCATTGTATAGTGGTTACAAGTTGAAACGCTCGTTTCAATATCAGGTGTATATTTCTTCGTATCATCATAGGCTTCTTCATAAAATAAAGGGGGAAAATCCCCTATTTCCCCACTGGCATACACTAATAACGTTTTACAGGAAATTAGTCGACAAACCTCTTTAGGGACAAAAGAATAAAAACTATCGAAATCTCTAAGAACGCTGTCTTCTGTTGATTTATTCTCCCAATGACCATCCACTTCATGTACCTCATACTCCGCTACACTTTGCAGATGATCCGTCCATTTGATACCCAAACGGCTATAGATTTCCTTAATTTCTGCAATATAGCTTTCTTGAGATTCATATTCTTTACTTAATCGGCCTAGAGAAGGTTGTACGATGTCCCTTTGTTGTTGAGAGCAATTGGCCGCACCATCCAATAATATCAGGGCCTTTACCGAGGTTAATTTGCTGGCTACAACGCTTGAGATGAAGGCTCCCATTGAATACCCGATCAAGATCGGGTTATTAATCTTTAATTCTTGAATTAACTCAATTACATCTTCTGCATGTTTAAAAAGAGAAGACTGTACATCTGCCCTCGAACTATTTCCCCTCCCTCTCAAGTCAATCGAGATGACTCTGTACTCGCCCTTTAACATTTCTGCATAATAATGCATTTGCTTATGATTACCCGTTAAACCATGTATGGCGATGATTGGCCCTTTCTCTCCAGGATAATCTGCAATTTGAATTCTTTTGTTCCCCAATTCCTTTACATACATTTCCATAGTGACATTCCCCATTTCATGATTATTAACATAAACCAGCCAGCATATTTAATAAAAAAAGCTATCTTAACTTCACCATCAAGGTAACTTGATCGAGAAATTAAGATAGCCAGTCAGTTCATTAATTTTCATTAAAAAAGGGCTTTTTTTAATGGTTAATGAATAGGCAAGTTATAAATACATGTAATGATTCCATTTTACATGAAGTTCGGATTTTTACAATTATTATTTGATAATTTAGATTTCCCAGTAACTTAAAGTCGATGTCTGGGGTTTTTATTGAAGGAGGTCCTCTACGGTCTCACTCCAACGTTCAACAACTTCTTTAGGGTTTTTCAAGTCGATTTTAATTCCAGAGGTTATTTCAGCGTACTTAGCCATATCCTCCCGTGCCTCTATTATTTTGGCGTGGAATCTTTCTCTTTTGTATTGGGCATTTGGCAGCTCTTTTAATCTCTCTAATGAGAGTCTGATATATTGTGCTTTACCTTTCCAAAACAAAACCAGTGTAGCTTTATGGGTACGAATGACATTGGCAGTAGTCGAAGTATCCGGCCATAGGCCAATCCTTAATTCCTTCCTGCTTATCGCTACGATCTCACCTACGCTTATCATTGCAGTATGCGGCCATCCTTCTTCACTTACCGTCAACAGCATCATGGCTTCATGCTGCTTGTCGACAAGCTCTTTACCATTTAACAAGTCAAAAACTTCTACTGACATTTCCATACCATTCATTTCCCACCTTTTTCCCTACTTCACTAGCAATCCGTTATATTTTGGTGCGATATTTCATTCCGTCCCACCGTTTCGCACCGTGAGTATCGATTTCAAATTGATCTAACGCCCTATAAGCAAGGTGGTCAATGATATCGTTAACATTCTCAGGATGATTATAGAACGCTGGCATCGGAGGGAATATAATAGTCCCCATTTTGGAAAGCGCCGTCATATTCTCTAAATGAATCGTATTCAGAGGGGTTTCTCTAGTCATTAGTAATAATTTTTTTCTTTCCTTCAACATGACGTCAGCAGATCGCGTTAATAAATTATCCGCTAGTCCCATGCGAATGGAAGCTAGCGTTTTCATACTGCAAGGTGCTACGATCATGCCATCAATCCGGTAAGATCCACTTGATATTCTTGCTGCTTGATCTTTGTAGGAATAGGTATGATCAGCTAATCCCTCCACGTCTTTAACAGAATAAGATGTTTCATGTTGAATGGTCGCATGTGCCCAAGGGGACATGATTAAATGGGTCTCCACTTCACTGCTTTTTAGCATTTGAAGAATCCTAATTCCAAAAATGGCTCCAGTCGCTCCTGTTATCCCAACAATGATTTTCATTAACTCCCCTCCTTACATTAGTCATTGAATCGAAACTTATGAATTGGAAAATCCAGGAACAAACCGACTTAGATCCACCTCTTTAAATTCAGACCTTTTAAATTCATCTTTTAAATGAAATGGTACTGTACAGTCAAATATGGTTTTACAGGAAATACCCTTTTCATGAATGGTAGGGCTGTATGCGGGATCTTGTGAAGGATCTAACGGGTGACAGCGCACCCCAGGAATGAAGACCGTATCAACATCACCTTGGTAACGAGTATTTAACGCCCATAAAACATCATTGCTATCGAAGGGATCCACATCTTCATCCACGATAAATACATGCTTCAGTTCAGAAAAGGCAGAGAACGCCAATAGTGCAGCTTGTCTTTGGCGCCCTTCATCACTTGGCTGACTTTTCTTGAATTGAAGAACAGCCATGTATTTACCTCCCCCTGAAGTATGGGCATAAACGTTCAATAATTTTCCTGGCATGGCCTTTTCCACCATTTGCAGAATGCTTGCTTCAGTTGGAATGCCAGCCATATTCACATGTTCTTCACTTGGTCCAATAACTGTTTGCATGATTGGATTGACACGATGCGTAACAGCTTTCACCTTGATTAGAGGCAGTTCCGCAACAGCGGAACCTGTATAACCAGGGAATTCTGGCATTGCTTTTCCCGTATTGGTGTTTTGATCTTCCCGAACACGTACCCCGGGAACCAATTCCCCTTCTATTACATATTCAGCATTCGCGATAGCCTTTTCATCTATCGTCAAGCATTGGACCAATTCTACCGCCTCTTTCCTGATCGCCCCTGCAACACTCAACTCATTAAAGCCAAGGGGAGTCGTTGGCGCTTCAAAACAAGCAGCGACTTCAATTGCAGGGTCAACACCGATACTAATGGAAATGGGTAACGGTTTTCCTGCTTTTTCAGCCTTTTCACGAAAAACTTCCAAATGACGTCCAGGAACAAAATACATGGTCATCTCATCTTTACTTTGTAAACATAAACGATGTATCGTTATATCAGATTCACCCGTTTCTGAATCGGAGGCATAGCACATGCCTATCGTGATATACGGGCCTGCATCTTCCTCTGTATTCGTAGGCGCAGGTATTAATTTTCTAATATCGAAATCCGGATCTTCTGCATAGTGAACCACTTCTTGAGCTTTCGCTTTATCATTTGAAATGGTGATTGGATCAATTGGATTTTTTACAGCTTCATTTAAAAGGAATCCCAGTCGCTCCGGTTTTGTATCCAGCATGAGGCCGACTCTTTCCCTGCTGGCTAAAAGTCCGATCACCACGCTTGAATCTTCATGTCCCAATACATGATTGAAAACCATTGCAGGTCCGATTTTTGTTGGACGCATTACTGTTCCGCCAGCACCGACATGACGATAAACCCCAGATAATTCAGCATGAGGATTGACTGGTTCATCCGTTTCAATCAATTGTCCTGGAATGGATTTCAGGAGTTCCAATGCAGAACGTAAATCTGTCACTTTGTTCATTTTTTCAGACATAAAAAATCCCCCTATCACTTCATGATCTGTATCTTATGTATCATTTAAATTCAAATAACCTATATGGTATCGGTTACAAATGATATTGTAAAGTGTATTTCTACTATACAGTCAATGGATATTTGAAAATTCAAGTAATTTTCTCCACAGGGATTTGCAGCTGACAAAAATCAACACTATTATCATTCTCGTAAAAGGTCGTATCCAATAAGCAAGCGTCCACGACGTCCCCTACAATTCTATACTGATTCTCACGGATCCATTGAACCAATTCATTTAAAAACTCAATATTATATGGCATTCCATATTTATACACACATGCATATTGCCCAGCAGGCAACGTCATCATATTATCCATATCAGGATGGAGAAAAGGTAATGAAGTATATATGCCAGCACCCTCGAAAACATCATCCGTTCCAAGGTTATCCTTTAAAATAATCGTGCCAAATCCCTCCGACGGAAGCATCTCATGTTTACTTATTACATTCCAAGCTTTCATCAGCGTTAAATGTAATTCTTCTCGGCACAATTCATTTTCAAATGGTATAAATAAGACATGCCTTTCAGGAAATTCTTCTATAATGGGTTTATCCAATTCACTTTTAATATTTTTGGCTTCTGAATATTTCATTAATCTTTGTTGAATGAATGTACGTGTATTCATCAAGGCCTTTATTTCTTTATCAATGAATTCTTGATGAAATTCCAAAAGTGACATGGCAGTCGTTAAATTCCGATTTCCTATATGGTCCTTAATATCATTCAGTTTGATGCCAATCGACTTCAAAAAGCAAATTTCCCTTAGAAACGGAATCTGAACGGCACTATAATATCGATAACCATGTTCATCTATATGTACGGGTTTAAATAAACCGATCTTATCGTAATAAATGAGTGTTTGCCTTGAGATACTGTGAATGGTAGCCATTTCACTGATTGATAAGTAATTGCCCATATGAGTTCCCCCTCCGCAAAGCCTTTTTATAAAGTCCCTCTACTTCTTATTATTACTTCTACAGCCATGATTTAATTTAATAATCTTTTGATTTCCCTCCTTCCATTCGGCAGCTACAGCCGATTGGAGAGGATCCTCCACTAACTTTACCATTTTTCCATTTAAAATGAATGGAATTTCAACGGCCCTTTCTATCGAAATGGAGCATATCAACATCTTCATTAGTAGGCATTAAGAGAGATAGTGAAATTCAATAATATTAATTTTTTATGAATCAAAAGGATTATGGACTTTTTCACTATCGTCAGCAGTAACTTCTTTACAAGCTTTTATGTTTTTGGACTTAAACTTATTCTTGGTAGGAATAGCATTTATTTAGAAGGAAAAAGGAGTTTACAAATACAATCAACTTGGGAAAGCAAAAAATAAAAACGTGCCTATTTGTGGACACGTTTTTCATATGAAAGGAATTTCCTATATCTTAATTTGCATACAATCGGTATTGGTCGCTTAATGTATCTCCATTACCATAAATATAGGCTTTAGAGCCCGATGTATAGGAAGGATTGTCGTACTTCCATTTAATTCTGAGTCCCATGTATCCGCCTGCTCCATATGTTTCATTGCCATTCTTCTTAATATATTGCGAGAAGCTATCCCACGTCCGGGGGCCAACCACACCATCCACTTTCAAGTTGTTTTCTTTTTGATATTTCTTTACTCCCGCTTCGGTTTTTGGTCCAAAGATACCATCAACGTCAACCACTGCAGAATCTGTATAAAAACCCATGACATTCAGGATATACTGCATATTTCTGACCTCCACTCCATGAGTGTCCTTCCGCAAAATGGAATTCTTATCCCAGCTTTCGGGGTGGTGAAAACCTCCAGCAGATGCTGAAGCGGTGGAAAAAGATACCCCAAGGGCCATTGCCAATACTACCAAACTAGTAAATAATTTCTTCATAGCTCCATCTCCCTCTTTTTTTGTACATCCGAACTACCTTACAATTTCCCTTCAGATTTTATTTTTCCCTTCCGACCGATGTCCTGTTTTGTCCTTGCCAAACAAACAGTGTCCCAGAAAGATCGAATAAGTAGGATAAATTCGTAACTGGGACTAATGGTTTTTACGCATGAAAGATTTTATAATGAACTAGTCAAAAAAATTGAGGAATTTCTATTTACACATTATCCTTCTCTTTTCCTCTAATTTCCCTTGATATCCATAAAAGGAAGTTTAACCATTTACGCCAGAAGGCCGCCAATTGGCGGCCTTCTGACATTGAAAGACTTTTTGTAATTGCCCAAGTTCCTTCTTCTTTTCAGTCCGTTATTCGTTCAAATACGCCCATGCATATTGGGCATAAAGTTCTGAACCGGTAGCAAGCGCTTCTTCGTCGATGTTGAATTTCCCGTGATGGTGGGCCCATTCCGTATCTTTTTCAGGATTTCCTGATCCAACTAAAGCGAAGCTTCCAGGTACTTCATCTAAATAGAAGCTAAAGTCTTCGCCACCCATTGTTGGCTTTTCATTATATATTGCGTCATCGCCAAACGCATTTGAGGCAACTTTTTGCACTAATTTGGCACTATATTCATCATTAATGACAGCTTGCGTGCCACGGTAGTAATCAACCTTTGCGGTCGCACCGTAAATGTTCGCAACATTTTCAGCATAAATCTGGAGCTGCTTTTCAATATGGTCACGTGTTTTAGAATCAAAACAACGGACAGTCCCTTCAATGACGGCATTTTCTGCAATGACATTAAAACGTGTGCCAACGACCATTTTTCCAACTGTCAAAACAGCGGGATTTTGGGGGTCGACCGTTCTTGATACGACGGACTGTACATTCATGACGAATGAAGAGGCGACAATGGTTGCATCGATACAGTCCTGCGGCATTGCACCATGTCCCCCTCTTCCTTTAAAGGTTACGGTAAAGATATCTGCTGAAGCGAATGAAGGTCCTTGAGTGCAAGCGACTTTGTTTGTTGGCATTTGCGACCAAATATGTATGCCAAAAACATTATCAACACCTTCAACGGCCCCCTGTTTAACCATTTCCCTTGCACCTGTTGCCACTTCTTCGGCTGGTTGAAATATTAAGCGCACATTCCCAGGTAATTCTTCTTTTATTTCGTTTAGTGCCTTCGCTGCAATTAATAGCATGGATGTGTGTGCATCATGACCACATGCATGCATTTTCCCTTCTTCCTTTGAAGCATACGGCAAGTCTTTATTTAGTTCTTCTACAGAAAGGGCGTCCATATCTGCTCTTAATGCGACCGTCTTTCCAGCCTTACCGCCTTTAATTTCTGCAATGACACCTGTTGGTTCTGCTTTTCGATAAGTAATTCCTAATTTTTCAAGGTAGTCACAAACAAACGCAGTTGTATTTTCTTCTTCCCATGATAACTCAGGTTCGCTATGAAGTTTTCTACGTATTTCTGTTAATTCATCACTATAATTTTGAATCGCTTCTTTTATCGTTTGATTAATCATTCTTATTCTACCTCCGTTAAACATTTAGCCACTTCGTAAAATATTTGCACTCCATTTGCCAAATGACGTGCATCAGACCATTCCTCTGGACAATGACTTAGTCCTGCTTTACTTGGAACAAAAAGCATGCCAACATCAGTCACATCGGAAAAAACCATCGCATCATGACCTGCACCACTATCAATGGAACAGTATGAAATTTCCAAATCAGAACTTTTATCTTTTAATAAATCCTTAATCTCATTACTCAATATCTTTGGCGGCATATACAACAGCTGTTCCGCCGTTGTATGGATCCCCTGTACCTGATAGGATTCGATTAATTCTTTCATCCGCCTGATGACATTGTTAATATGTTCTTCCTTGCTTGATCGAACATCTACCGAAAATACCACTTTATTCGGTATGACGTTTGCTCCATTTGGTAAAACATCTAGTCGCCCTGTCGTTATAACCGTTCCTTCTCCTTCCTCAATTGCAAAGCTCGGTAATTGAGAAATAATTTGAGCGGCAGCAACCAATGCGTCCGTACGGCGATCCATTGGGGTTGTGCCTGCATGTCCTGCCTTTCCTTCAATGGTTACTTCAAATTGGGTTAAACCAACAATAGCTTCTACAACACCAATGGGGATATTCTTCTCTTCAAGGATTGGACCTTGTTCTATATGCAATTCGAGAAATGCTTTAATGCTATTGGGATTTCTTCTTTTCGGAAGAGAGAAATCCAGTCCAATTTTTGACATCGCTTCAATTGTGGTGATACCATCTTTATCCTTTAAATTTTTAAAACTTTCCTCACTTAGCGTTCCCACTATTCCTCTCGACCCCATTAGTCCTCCGCCAAAACGAGCTCCTTCTTCTTCAATCAGGGCAACGATTTCCAATGGGTATTTAGGTGTTAATTGATTTTCTGCAAATAGGCCAGCCACTTCAAGAGCGACAATTACACCGGCTGGTCCGTCATACGCACCGCCATTTGGTACGGAATCAAAATGTGAACCTAACAGAACGCTTGGTGCATCTTTTAAAGTACCATCAAGCTTTCCAAAAATATTTCCAAATCCATCTTCCTGTACTGTCAGGCCGTATTCCTTCATTTTATTTTTTATATAATTACGTGTAAGCAAGTCTTCCTTGCTATACGTAAGCCGGGTAGTCCCTTCTCCGGACGTTGATGTAAATTCGCTCAAATCATTTATTTGCTTTTCTATACGTTCGCTAAGACTCACTTAGAATCCCTCCTATTTTACAAGAATTGTACGAATATTCCTGCCAAAATAACCGATACGATTGTTACCGATATAAATCCGCCAACAAGCATCGGCGGCAGCATATGGCTTAGCAATGCTTCTTTTTCATTTTCATCTTTTGTTAATGAATTGACGACTTCATTGGTGATAATGTAATCAGCTGGAAATCCGTATAGTGCAGTTAAAGATACAGCAAAGGCCATTTCTTTGCTGACTTTTAACAATTTCCCTGCTATGAATGAGAATATATACATACCAATCACAGCTAAGATAATGCAAACAACAAGTGGGTAAAGAATCTCCATCATCATACTTGGTGTTGCATTTTTCAATCCATCAAAGACGAAAAGCATAAGGGCCATGATGGCAAATCCAAATCCATTTGCTTTTTGCAGTGTCTGTCTTTCCAAGAAACCGATACTTTTTCCGATAACCCCGAATAGTAAGCAAAGAACAAATGCATTTATAGATATAATCGGCTCTAATCCACTCGAAACAAGGTAAGCGAGTAAAGCAACAACTGCAAGTCTTAAAAATTTGAAATACTCCGTATTATATTTTTCAGGAAGTTTCTTAAACAGCCTAAGTTCCGTCATGCCTTTTGCAGCGGCTGCAGTTTCATCCTTTTTTACCGTTAATTTTCCATTGCGATATTGCCCCAAAAGCTTCTTCCCTTCTTTCTTCAAGACAATTGAAGTTAAAGGATATCCGGCGAAGCCTTGCATGACATAAATAACAATGGCAAAAACGGACAAGCTCGTAAGTCCTGCATCTGCCGCTCCTTCTGACATGATTATTGAAGAAACCATACCTCCCACTAATGGTGGAACCGCTACAAGGACAGTTTGCAGATCAAAAATAAAGATGCCAATTCCGAATAATAGTGCAACAATGCCAAGAATACCAGATAAGGAGATGACAATCGTCTTCCACTGATTCACCAATTCCCTTATTGAAAGCAATGTCCCCATATTCGTGATCAATAAGTACATCATCATGGTTGCCACTACTGGTGGAACACCTGCTATTGAAACGATGTCTTGCGGGAAGAATGTCCAATAACCACATAGAAATAGGATCGCTGAAATGAAAACGGAAGGTACCCAGGCTTTTGTTCGAACCGCCACTATGTCTCCTACAAATAAAATCAGAATTACGATAACCAAAGCCAACATCTGTGACATATGAGTTCCCTCACCTTCTCGTTTAATAGTTTGAATATTCTTATAAAATAATAACACTGAATCATTTGAATTAAAAGATAATTTCATATTTTCAGGTAATTATACACAGATAATAGGAAATGTAAGTGTTTTAATTTCAATTTCACATACCAAATATTCTCAAATAATTAAGGGATTGGATATATCAAAATAATTTTAATCTTAAAATAGACACTTTATCTCCTTTAAATATCAAAAAGAAAAAGCCGTCTATTGACAGCTCAAACTGTAGACAAACTCGATGAAAATCGAGTTTGTCTACAGTTTTTTTTTGGCTTTTAACAAATTTGGACGTTGATTGGAACGTAGGGCAGTCCGCCCTCGGCGCACTTGCGCCTGTGGGGTCTCCCTTGGACTCGCTATTCCCGCAGGAGTCTCGCACACCCGCTCCAATCAACTATGTTTAAAGCTTCAGACGGAACCCTTTTTGATACAACTTAGCCGACAAAGGACATTTCTGTTAATTAATAAAAAATATCATTAAGTATATTGCTTCGCAATGAACTCGGATTTATATAGGAGAAGGATGCCTTTGCAACCCAGAATTTCTCTATCAATAAAAAATACTTACCTTAATAATTGTTGCAGTAGAGTCGTCATCGTGATTTGATAACTTTATATTTAAATTGTTGGAGGTATGATCTCTGTTTAAGGTTATTAAGTCACCTTGCTCTAAAACAATTGTCTCTTTTTCATCGATATTCATTCTACTCCTGCCTTTGAAACAATAGAAGGCGTCGGTTCTTTTCGAAGAATCCCGATTATGCAACACTTCCGCATGGGTTCCATCATTCATATGAATCGTGCGGATGTCACCTTCGCAGCCTTCCGCTAACATCAAATTAAAGTCAGTGACCTTCCCAATACTGCGGGTTGTCCAGCCTCCATCAAACCGATCCTGTTGAAATGGGCTTAAATGCACACTGGGCTTTCCCTGATGTTGCAGCGACATTTTACCATCAAGAATCATAATGATTCTCTGAATGCCTGGAAGGTGAGTAAATAAGGATTCGTCCACCTCGACTTCTGCTGTGCTTATCCGCCATTTGAAATCACGCTTCGAGTAATCAGCTTCTTCAGGATAAATGGCTAGTTGAGTTGTTTTACCACCTGACCAAAGACTGGTTATTTGTTCACTTTTCTTTATTATTTTTAGTGAAAATGACAATGATTTTCTCCCCCTTTAATTATTACATTTTTTCAGTACAATTCAATTTAGGCCAGGATGGATATCATTAACAGAGATTAATAACAGAGCTTAATTCCACGACCTCTGATCTTGGCAGCAGCATTCTTACTAAATCAGGCTGTGAAACGATACGATACATACATGTAGATGTTGCGAAATTGATAGGGTTCCGGTGCATTAATAATCATACAGAAAAACCATTGTGAATTACCTACTATATGGGCAATTTCGGAATAAAAAAATCAATACCGAATGTTTTTGATTCCTTATTTAATAACAAATTATCATTTAAATAGATTAATACTTATAATGATGATTGGCATGGCAAATACATCAATAAGAAATGCACCGACTATTGGAACGATTAAATATGCTTTACTTGAAGGTCCATATTTCGCAGTGATTGTTGACATATTTGCCATAGCATTCGGTGTAGCCCCTATTCCATGTCCGATGAATCCTCCAACCATAACTGCCGCATCGTAGTTTTTGCCAAGAAAGCGAAACATGATGAATATACTTAAAAGGATAATGAAAATTACTTGTATCACCACAATTAAAATAATTGGTAAAGCAAGGTCAGCAACTTCCCATAATTTTATACTCATTAATGCCATAGATAAGAAAATACCTAAAGTGATATCTCCAATAAAATTAATACTAGGCATTTCGATAATTTTCCCGTTTATTTTATCTAAAATATTCCGAACTATTACAGCCACTATCATTGCTCCAACATAGTTCGGTAAAACATAACCTGTCTTTGCCGAAAATAACTCTCCTAGATATGAACCTAAAGCCATACAAAATGTCAGTATTAACACTTGTTTCATAAATGAAGCTACATTTAATTCTATTTTGTCTTCCATTTCTTTCTTTTCTTGAATTTCAATATCCTCTTTACTTGGTGTTAATTTGTGTTTATTAATTAAATACTTTACAGTGGGACCTCCAACTAATCCACCAAACACTAATCCTAATGTAGCTGCTGCTATTCCAATTGCTTGGGCAGATTGAATGCCCAGCGATTCAATCGTACCGCCAAATGCTGTAGCTGCACCTATGCCGCCTTCCATGGAAATTGCTCCTGCCATCATGCCAATCAATGGATCAATCCCAAAAACGGTTGCTAAAGAAATTCCGATTAAATTTTGAGCAAATGCCAGAAACCCGCATAATAACCAATATATTAATAATAATTTACCGCCGACTTTCACTAATTGGAAACTGGCACCCAATCCAACGGACGTAAAAAATGTTAACATGAATAATCCCTGGAGTGTCGTATCCAATGAAATGGTTATGTTTAAAAAGGTTTTAAGACTTGTAACGACGATTGCAAAAAGTAATCCCCCCACAACGGGTGCAGGGATACAAAAGTGTCTAAATAATTTGACATTCTTAACGATAATCCCGCCTAGTGCTAAAAGCAGTATCGCTAAAAAAATAGTGATCGTTTGATTAATCTCGATGTTCATATTGCTTATCTCCTCTCCACACACATGAATACTTCATTTATTAGGTTTGCAGCTAGTTTTACAGTCCGATTATCACAATCTAATGATGGATTCACTTCACAGATATCAAATGAAATAGTTTTCGTATGTGAAGTAATCTTACGAATTAATTGTCTAACCATTTTTCCTGAAAGACCAAATGAGGAAGGGGCACTAACACCCGGTGCTTCAGAAGCGTTTATAACATCCATACAAAGTGTTAATATAATATAATCATGTTGATTTATAAAATTCAGAATTTTATTTTCGTTTTCTTCAGAATTTTCATCTACTAATTCTTCTTCCAATATCCAAGAGCAACCAAGTGTAGTTGCAGTGTCAAATAATTTTTTAGTATTTCCATAACGTTGAATGCCAATTGGCAAATAACTAGCTTGATGATCATTATCTAATATTTGTTTAAACATCGTTCCAGAAGAAGTTATTTCTTCATAAGAGCGTAAATCAAAATGAGCATCAATGTTAAGAATGCCTATTTTGGCATTGGGTCCAACACTCGACCTAATTCCTAGATAATGACCATAAAAGGTTTCATGTCCGCCCCCCAAAATAACAGGAAACATATTTTCAGATAATATTTTCTCTACGTGGCTTCCCAATTCAGCTTGAGCTGCTTCTAACTGTTGATTTTCACAAATGATATTTCCGAAATCAACTAGGCTATCTGCTGATTGGCCGTGCCAAGATAGAGATGATAAGGATTTACGTATTTCATTGGGAGCTTCTTTGCTTCCAAGTCTTCCTTTATTCCTGCGTACGCCTTCTTCACAAGAGAACCCTATTATTCCACATGTATTATTTGATGATGTTGTTTGATTATCTTTAACTATTTGATGAATTCTAAATTCATCTTTATCTATTAGACTATCTGTTCTGCCTTTCCATAAATCCATATTTGGTAACGCATACATTTATTTTTCCTCCCCATAAATAAAAATACTTCATATTTGCAATCGCCAATAAATTTCGGGATGTACTGTTATAAAAGCTCTGGTTCAATGGCTTGTCCTTTTGTTTTCGTTAAATTTGGATAGGCCATTGACTTATCCTGCCTGATGCATTTTGCACATCCCCGCTTTCGCCGCACTGTAACTTCCAGTCCAGCTCTGTAGACCATTATGTTGTATATCTATGTTCCCTCCATTCTGCTTAATGGTTTTACTACAATTTTATTAAGCAAGTTTCATGCCAGGTCCATTTCCATAAAAACAGTGGGAAATTCAGATATATTCAAAATAAAAAGTAGGCGAAAATTGCCGCTCGGCAATTTCCGCCTACTTTTCTTCCCGATATTTCTTCAACTTGTCCCGCAATGTCCTCTCCCCGATGCCAATTGTTTGCGCTGTCTTCCTTTGATGACCGTTAAATGCGGCAAGGTTATGAAGAATCACTCTTTTTTCGATTTCTTCAAGCGGTTCGCCGACATATACGGGGATTAGGGTATTGCCGAAAAATGGGCGCGAGCTTTTTTGGATGTCGGAAGGTAAATCGGCTTTCTGTATGTAAGAATCATTCGTAAGCGCTATTGCTCTTTCAATCACGTTCTGCAGTTCACGAATATTTCCTGGAAAGTCATATTGCTGTATAAGCTGCAGCGCTTCATGGGAAATTCCTTCTACAGGTTTTCCCATTCGATCACCGATTTTTGCAATGAAAAATTCCAACAGCAAAGGAATATCCTCTTTTCGTTCACGTAAAGCCGGAAGGTGAATCGGAATCACATTTAATCTGTAAAATAAATCTTCACGAAATCGATTCTCTTTTACTTCTTTAACCAAGTCTCTGTTTGTCGCTGCAATGATCCGGACATCGATGCTGACTTCTTCTATCCCGCCAACAGGCATTACCTTTCTCTCTTGTAGAACGCGCAAAATTTTGCCCTGCAGTGCCAAATCCATCTCACCGATTTCGTCAAGAAAGATTGTTCCTCCTTCCGCCAGCACAAAAAGTCCATATTTTCGCTGTATCGCCCCTGTAAATGCGCCCTTTTCGTATCCAAATAATTCTGATTCCAACAAGTGAGTCGGAATGGCGGCACAATTAATAGCCTGAAACTTTTTGTTTCTGCGCTTGCTTTGATTATGGATGGTTCTGGCGACGACTTCTTTACCGGTTCCACTTTCCCCTTCTATGAGAATGTTGGAATCGATATCCTTCACTTTTTCGATGAGGGAGAATATTTTACGCATGGCCAAGCTTTCACCAATGAGGCCGTTCACACCTGCCACCTTATCCAATTCTTCACTCAGCCATTTCACTTTGGACTGAAGGGTGTACACTTCTTCTGCCTTTTGCATCAGCACTTCCAATTCATCAATATGAAGCGGCTTTGTCGCATATGAAAACGCCCCCTTACGCATTGCTTCCACGGAAGAAGGAATGGTGCCGTAGGCCGTCATCATAATGACAACAGTCGAGGGGGAGAGGCGTTTGATTTCTTCTAACACTTCCATCCCATTATATCCCCCGATTTTTAAATCCAGCAAAACGATGGCGATTTCTGCCCTTTCGAAAAGCGGAAGCGCTTCACGTGGGTCTGTAAACGAATAGACGTGATACTGGTCTTCCAATGCAAACGTAAGTGACTGACATATGGTTGGCTCATCATCAATAATCATGATATCTTGCATCGTTTTCACCCTTTCTGTATTAATGCTGTAAACAAATGGTCACTACTGTTCCCTTTCCTACTTCACTTCTTGTCTCGATAATGCCATCGTTTTCTTTGACAAGCTGATACGTAATAGAAAGCCCTAGCCCGACCCCGTTGGGTTTCCTGGTGTAAAACGGTTCAAAGATCTTATCAATGTCTTCTTCCGAAATCCCAATTCCTTCATCCTCGATTTCAACGACAGTGAACACATCCCGATAGTATGCCCGAAAAATAAGTGTTCCCCCTGTATTGGACGCCTGTATGGCATTGAGAATGACGTTCACCAGTACTTGTTTGATCTGCTGTGTATCTGCAGTTGCCTGAATGTCTCCAGCGAACTCTCGAACAATACTCAGGTTTTTTTCTTTGATTTTCGGCTTTAGCAATAGCTCAATCCCTGCCATGGCCTCATTCAGCGAAAATGTGACAGGCTCTGATTTTTTAGGACGGGCATAATCGAGCAAATCGTTAATCAATGTATTAAGTCGGGTAATTTCACTGGTGACCTGTTCGGAAAAGAACGATCGGAAATCTGCGCTTGCAAATTTTTTCGGCAGCAATTGCGTATAGGTAAGGATGGATGTTAACGGATTTCTTATTTCATGAGCGATACCCGCCACGAGTTGACCCAATGAACGCAATCGGTCATCCTGAGCCACTTTTCTCTCTAGTTGTTTTTGTTCCGTACTATCGAAAAAATTCAACACCGCACCTACACTTTCTCCCCCAATAGTCTGAATTGGATACATGCTGTAAGTTATATGCCTTTTTTTGCCCGCATAATGAGACCATACCGTTTCCTTTTGCAAGAAAACTCTCTTTTTCTCTAATGCAGCCATAATCTCCTTTTCCGGGATGAAACGGGCAGTTGGCAGATCCTGAAAACGTTTTCCAACAACATTACCGTCCACCCCCAAATATTCCATGGCCCTAACATTAATCATCGATACAAGACCTTGCTGATTCAGTGTAATAAGCGAACTGTAGGCACTGTTTAATACTTGCTGCTGAAAGTTGATGTTTTCCTCAAGAAGGAGCATCTTCTCTTCCAAGTCTTTATTCACGTGCTCAATTTGCTCGGTTCGCTTAGCCACTTCTCGTTTAAGGCTGAGATTCCACCATAAGATGAGAGAAATCACAATGAAGGTAAGAATAAGACCAATTTCCAAATACAACAGCGTTTTACGGAGCCGTTGAGTATTTGGCAGGATATATTCGCCGAACCACTTTTTCTCTATCTTTTCATACGTTCCATCTTTCTTGATTTGAGAAATGGCCTGATTGAATAGTGTCAGCAACTCTTTGTTTTTCGGCATAACGGCTACAGCATAATTTGTGGTGTCAAGTGGCTCACCGACAATCTTAATGAGTGATTGCTGCTCATTTTTCTGTAAAAAATATTGACCCGTAATCCGATTTCCAATGAAAGCATCCACTTTACCGTCGATAAGCGACTGAACGGCTTCTTGTTGATTATTAGTTTCCACCAATTGCAAACGATCGACTTTACTTAATAGATCGCTTGCAACATCTCCTTTTTGTACAGCTACTTTCCGGCCTTTAAGATCTTCGATTTTTCGGATATACATATTATCTTTCAACACAAAAATTCCTTGTGAACTTGTGAAATACGGAGCTGAAAAATCATAAAACTCTTCACGTTCTTGATTGTACTTCATGCCTTGAATCGCATCCACTTTTCCAGAGCGCATAGCTTGTACTGCCTCGTTCCATGGCATGGGATAGTATTCGAACCTAATGCCAGTCTCGATAGAAATGGCGTTCATTATATCCACATTAAAACCGGTATAAACACCCGAATCGCTCAAGTATTCAAAAGGTGGAAAGTTATTATCCCCTGCAACCCGGATCACTTTTTGGGCTTCCGAATGGGCTGCTGAAGGAAAGAAACAGCAAAAAAAGAAAAGGTAGACGGTTATTACGGCACAGATAGTATGTAAATTTCGCATCGCCTCACCCCTTTTTCTATACATGCAGTTTTGTATCATAAATGTGTATATATACAATGTACAAAGACTCTATTATGATAACTTTTTAAAGGATATAAGAAAAGCTAATCTGCATTTCATAACACCATACATGGCAGATAGTCGAATTACAATATATTTTGATTGGAAAATGGATTATATATAAAAAAGGCATGCTCCCCTTTTTCGGGAATCATGCCTTTATGCAATGTTGTAGCACCCTAGGCGTTTCTAGCAACATTCTAACTTAAATGATAGGTTTGACTGTGTATGGTATACTTATTTATTTTTTCCATGCTTGGTTCATAGCCGATTCCAGGCAATTCTGGAACACTGATCATTCCGTTTTCCACTGTAACTTCAGGGTCAGTGATATCCTCTGCCCAATAGAGGGAGGAAGCTGCGGTATCGCCGGGAAGAGTGAAGTTTGGCAGTGATGTGATTGCAATATTATGAGCTCTTCCAATGCCTGATTCCAGCATACCTCCACACCATAGCGGAATTTCATGTTCAAGACATAAATCATGGATTTTCCTGGATTCAGTCAAACCTCCGACACGGCCAATCTTGATATTAATAATTTTACAGCTGCCCAATTTAATAGCTTTCCTGGCATCCTCCAATGAGTGTATGCTTTCATCCAGGCAAATAGGTGTTTTTAACCTCGACTGTAAATCTGCATGGTCAATGATATCATTATAGGCAAGCGGCTGCTCAATCATCATTAAATTAAAATCATCCAAGGCGGATAACCGGTCTATATCTTTTAAGGTATAAGCTGAATTTGCATCGGCCATGAGCGGGATTTCAGGATATACTTTTCGTACCTTGTCTATTAATTCAACATCCCAGCCCGGTTTGATTTTTAGTTTAAAACGTTTATAGCCTTCACCGAGACGAGCTTCAATTATATCCAGGGTCGAATCGATCGAATCCTTTATTCCGATGCTTACCCCCACTTCAATTTTCTTTTTTGTTCCACCTAACACATTTGAAAGAGAAGCACCTTGCTTTTTAGCATACAAATCCCAAACGGCACCCTCTAAAGCTGCTTTTGCCATATAATTTCCGCGAATATGGGTGAAATATTTTTCGGAAATTTCATCAGGATGCTTGATTTCATTTTTTAGGATTATTGGAATTAGATAGTCTTCTAGTATATGCCAGTTTGTTTTTAAGGTCTCTTCATTATACAGGGGGTCGAGCATCGCAACCGATTCAGCCCAACCGGAAATGCCATCATCGCTTATGGCTTCGACAAGGATAAAATCCCTATCGTATTCCGTCCCAAAGCTAGTTGTAAAAGGTTCAAGCAAGTCTAGCTTAAGATGCCTTAGAATAACTTGTTTAATTTTCACTTAGAAATTCTCCTTCTGTGATAAAACTGTTAAAGAACACAGTCTTACAAATTTTTTATTAATAGGCTTACACAGCCTGAAATTACTAAACATTATATATACTCTTCTAGTTCATTTCCTTGATAGCATATAAAACTGAACGGGAATTTCCGTCATGGAATTCTTCATAAAACCTGTTACCCGCCATCCTTGCTGAAATAATCCGGTAAATATGTCCCTGGTTTTCATCCGCCACTCATTGGCCGCTTGAATATTTGTGACTCTTATTGTTCGGAAGTCCTTTGGAAGGGCAACAAAAGCTGTTTCACATTCTTGTTCAGGCAGCGGGCGAGTGAACGATGGAACTGGCAATCCCTTTTCAATGGTATCCCATTGAATAAGCGAGTTTTCCATCACAAAGTCCAGCGGCATTTCCTGTCCGCTAGAATCCGTTGTCTCTTTTTTATCAATATGCCATTCGACAAGAAAGCGGTCAGAAGGAATTCCGCTGTTTAAAAGATCTTCCATTTCACCATAGCAGTTTGCGATATATGTGGAGCATACCCCACCGAGCTTGGCTATATTTAAATACCCATTAACACTTTCCAAAGGATCGTACGTCCAGGTAATAAGGGAATAGCCGAGCTTTAGCGCTTCCTCACGTTGTGCTAACTTTAACTTCTCGCCTATACCTTTGTTGCGAAATTGCTCATCTATGCCTAGTATATGTGAACAAAGATAGGCTGATTGCCCATTGAATCCCGGAAAACTGTATTGAAATCCAATCAGCTTTCCTTCCCAATAAGCTCCTATAACCAAACCGCCATTTTTCACGGCTGTTAAGGTTTGGTGTGCAGGGATTGAGTCGGTTTCTCCCCAAATGCTGGACTCTAGCTTTCTTACTTCCTCTAGCTCTTCAATTCGATGAAGAGAACGTATTACAATTTCATGTGTATTCGTCATGGTAAACCTCCCTGGTATAGCACAAGTGCCCTTATTGACAACATAAGATGACAAGGCAATCCACATCTGACTGCATGTCTAACGAGGCACTGGAGCTATCATGTAAATGGTCTTTCTAATACTTTCCTGCTTTTTACAAAAGAGGTTATTCCGCTTTACTGAAATCGGCCTCTTGCAATGGAGTCATTTTTGTTCTCTTTACGATTTTATAACCTAGAAAAGCCAGGAAAAATAAAGGAAGCCCGATATAGGAAATCAAAATTCCATACCAATCAATATCAGGACCGAAAAATGCAGAGTAATTTTGTCCCAGGATTGCCGTAACACATAAAAGTGTGGCTAATATCGGACCGAATGGATACCATTTTGATACATAAGGCAAATCTTTCAAATCTCTACCTTGTGCAATATATGCCTTCCGGAAACGATAATGTGTAATCGAAATTCCTAACCAGGATAAAAAACCGGATAATCCTGCAGCATTCAATAACCAATTGTAAATCGTGCCTTCACCGAAAAGAGAGGTCAGGAAAGCTGCCATCCCAACGATGGTAGAAAAGTACACAGCGTTCACTGGAATGCCGCCTGAATTCACTTTTTTTAGAAACGAAGGGGCTTTTCCTTCTTTCGCCAGCACCCAAAGCACGCGAGAAGCTCCGTACATGGCCGAATTGCCTGCAGAAAGAACGGAAGTAAGAATGACCGCATTCATAACGGAGGCAGCGATGGCAAGCCCAGCGTTTTGAAAAACTAGAGTGAAGGGACTTACCGCAATATCTTCAATATCCGAGCTTAACAAACGCGGATCATTATAGCTTATTAAAAATCCAATCACAATTATCGCCAATACATAAAACAAGAGAAGTCTCCAGAAGATTTGCTTAATGGCCTTTGGTATATTTTTTCTCGGGTTTTCACTCTCGCCAGCCGCAATTCCTACTAACTCGGTACCTTGAAAGGCAAATCCTACCACCATAAAGACACTTATAATAGATAAAAAGCCTCCTTTAAACGGTGCCTCTCCTTTGGTGATATTTTCAAAACCTACGGCATCCCCTCCAATGATTCCTACAATCATTAATAAACCTACTGCTATAAAAATGATAATCGTCAAAACCTTGATAATGGCAAACCAGAATTCTGATTCACCATATCCTTTTACCGATAAAATATTAAGGCCAAATATGACTGCAAGAAATAATGCGCTCCAAATGATGCCCGGAACAGAAGGAAGCCAATATTTCATTATCAGGGAGGAAGCTGCTAATTCCAGTGCGACTACGATTGCATTGTTATACCAATAGTTCCACCCAATCGCAAATCCCAATGCAGGATCGACAAACCTTGATGTATAGGTACTAAAAGAGCCTGTAATAGGAATAAGGGCAGCCATTTCGGCTAAGCTTGTCATCAGAAAGTAAACCATGATCCCGGCAATAATATAGGCAGCCACAGCTCCTCCAGGACCCGCAGTATGAATAATGGAACCGCTTGCTAAAAATAGCCCCGTTCCAATGGTGCCGCCGATTGCAATCATCGAAAGATGCCTTGGTTTGAGTTTTCGCTCCAGTTGTTTTTCATCAGCAGCTGTATGGTCCCCGGTTTGTGATGTTTGTGCGGTATTTTCCATAAAACACCCCTTCATTAATTTTTTAAGTGAAAAATTTTACTCTTCTGCCGCCATCATGACTGTGTTAATTAAAATTTTCGTTCCATAAATAAGTGCTTGTAAATTAAACTTGATATCCGGATGGTGCAGACCAGGCGTTAGATCGCAGCCTAACCCTATCATAGTTGCAGTTATATCAGGATTTTCGGCTGTATAAAAATGAAAATCCTCTCCTCCTTGAGAAACACAGACCGGAACAACATTTTCCGCCCCAAGGATATCTACAATTGCGGCCTCAGCCAGCTTTATCGCCTTTTCATTCAAGGTCGCAGCTGGGACAAATTCTTCCGCAGACCAGGAGATCGATGTTTCAGTTTGTTCCATTGTCTGTTCAAAAGCTTCCTTTGTTAAGCGATTCAGTTCATTCATTACATCATTTGACTGTGCTCTGGCATCAATAGCAAAGACAGCTGTTTCCGGGATAACGTTTGATGCTTTATTGTTTGTTTCAAATTGAGTCATTTTGATGGAATAAGGAATTTCGGTTTCCAGATTAATCTGCTGTAATTTTTGGACAAGCAAAGCTGCTGCCTCGATTACATTTATTCCATCTTGCGGACGGGATGCATGAGCCTGAAGGCCTTTGATTGTACCCCTTATTGTTTCGGCCGATCCATGGACAATGACGGGGGAAGCCTTCATATAAGGAACCTCCGTACTTGGTCTTACATGTACCCCGAATAAATATGTAACATTCTCCATCGCGCCATCATTGATCATTTGAAGAGCGCCTTCCCCTTTCTCTTCTGCAGGCTGAAATATAAATCGGAGAGTGTGCTTAGGCCGGATTCCGCTGGAGGCGATGGCCAATGCTGTATATAAAACCATTGTGCTATGTGCGTCGTGTCCACATGAATGATTTGCCTTTACAACTCCATCTACTTCCTGAACAAGCGCATCCATATCAGCCCTTAATGCCACAACCTTTTTTGAAATGCCTGGAATCTCGGCAATGATTCCATAATGGCCCTGAAATGTTTTTACGGTGATGCCCGCTTCCCTAATACATTTTAAAATATAGCAAGACGTTCTTTCTTCCTGCCAACTTGGCTCAGCTAAAGAATGCAAATCATGGTAGGACTTTATCAATGATTCTTGATGCAAATCAATATATTGAATCGGGTTCATAATGTTGCATCTCCTCCTTTACATGAATTCTAACTTTATTAAAAACTCATTCATTAAACACTTCATAACTTGAATATAGCCTTTCTAATTTTTGCTGATGGGTATAAATCCGTTTTGCGTCTTTTTGATGTATGCCTGCAATAACCAAGTCCAACAAGCTAATAACGGAAGCGATTGAATTGGTTCCGGTTTCTGCGTTTTCTTCAGTTGTCAGAGAAATATCAGAGATGCGTCCAACAGGTGACAGAAGGCGGTCTGTAACTGAAATTAAACAAACTCCTTGTTCTTTGGCACACTCAGCAACTTTTAATGTTTCATTCGCATATCTGGGAAAGGAAAAAACAACTAATGCAGACTTGTTAGTGAGATTACAAAACTTTTCATAGAAGTCACCTGTAGGTGAACATAAACTTACATTTTCCCTTAATGAACTTAGCGTATAGGAGAACCAATAGGCGGCAGCATGGGAAATCCGATGCCCTGCAATCAATATTTGATCAGCCTGGATCAGAACATCGACTGCTTTCCATATGTCCTGAACGTTCGTATGATCTAATAGATGTCTTAAAATATGAACTTCGTTTTCTATCACTTTTGTAAAGGGATCTTGCTTGTCATCAATGTGGAGAATGGAATCAGTATTCGATAAGTCTATTTGATTTTGGTGCAGCAGCTGTTTTTGAATCCTCGACTGCATTTTACTAAACCCTTCAAATCCCAATGAATAGGAAAACCGAATGACCGTTGTTTCACTAACCTCCGCTTCCCTACCAATTTGAAATGCCGTTTTAAAGGCGGCTTCATCCAAATTTTCAATCAGATAAGCGGCAACTTTTTTTTGACCTGCCGATAGATGGTCAAATTTTTCTTTTACTAATAATTTAAATGGAAGATGTTCCACCATATCACTCCTTTCTGATGAATTAAATACTTCTTTTTAAAATTATGACGAAGGAAATACTTCTTTGTTTTATACACTATCACAATTTAATTAGAAAAAGAAGAAGTTTTTGATTTTTTTGACAATTATCAACTTCGAACTTTCCTACAGTTTTTTATAAAATAATATTCCAGTTGATTTCAGAAATCCGCGCCCTTTCCGCCGACTGCCTGCCAAGCCTCCTCGACGCAAGCGTCTGTGGGGTCTAGGCTAGACAGTATTTCGGCAGGAGTGCCGCAATTTTCTTCCATCCAATGAGGATTACTCTGAAAAACTTAAAGTATAAACTAGTCTAAAACTTGGTTCCGAATAGAGCAGCCTACAGTTTTTTCTTTTAAAACACAAAGTTGATTGGAGCGGGTGTACGAGACTCCTGCGGGAAAAGCGTGGCATGGGAGACCCCGCAGGCGCGCCGAGGAGGCTCCCGCCCGCCCGCGGAAAGCGAGTGCCTGAAGTGGAAATCAACGTTCCCATTTTATAAACCCACAAAAAAAGACTGTCGGTAAACAAAAATTTTCTAGTTTGTAGGCAAAAGGATTCTGTCTAAATAAAACAAAGTTGATTGGAACGGGTGTGCGAGACTACTGCGGGAAAAACGTGTCTAGGGGAGACCCCGCGGGCGGCAGCCGAGGAAGCTCCCCAGACCGCCCGCGGAAAGTGAGTGCCTGGGGTGGAAATCAAGTCCACCACCAAATTACATTTCTTGGTTCAGGGTGTGACCATTCCGAGCTACTTTTTATACAAAAGGGTTTCACATCTGAATTTTTAATAAAAGTTGATTGGAACGGAGGGTACGAGACTCCTGCGGGAAAAACGTGTCTAGGGGAGACCCCGCAGGCGGAAGCCGAGGAGGCTCACCAGACCGCCTGCGGAAAGCGAGTCCCTGGAGTGGAAATCTAATCCACCACCAAATTACATTTCTCGGTTCGGGGTGTGACCATTCCGAGCTACTTTTTATACAAAAGGGTTCATCTGAATTTTAATAAAAGGTGATTGAAACGAAAGGTACGAGACTCCTGCGGGAAAAACGTGTCCAAGGGAGACCCCGCAGGCGGAAGCCGAGGAGGCTCTCCAGACCGCCCGCGGAAAGCGAGTGCCCGGAGTGGAAATCTAATCCACCACTTCGGGTCTCTAATTACTTTATTTGTAAAATCAATAACTTCATTGACACTAAGATATATGTTAGAATATTCTGTAGTTTCAACTTATTCAAGGGGGGCATTTTAATGGGGGAACCATCTAAAGGAAACGAGCTTTTACAAGTTATTACAGAGGGGAAACAACCTCCGAATTGTGATCTAACGTTACAGATTGAAGCAAATTATGCCCAGGATGGAATTGCGAGAGGTGTATGGAAAGTAGATGAAAAGTTTATTAACGGAATTGGTGTAGCAATGGGTGGATTTGTCACTTCTGCAGCAGATATTATGATGGCTTATGCGATATCATCTAAATTAAGCATCGGACAATCCTTCGCATCCATTGATTTACATACTACCTTTCATCGACCAGTAAGATTAGGAGACGTACAAGTTGAAGCAAAAGTAGACCGAATCGGAAAAAAAACAGCTTATGTACTTGCAGATTTATTTCAAAATGATAAAAAAGTGGCTAGCGTTGTGTCATCAGTTATGATCCTTTAAACCATAAAAAAAGCATGTTGCACAAAAAAACCCTTCGTAACATGCTTCTTTCATTTAGACTATTCGATAAAATCAAGAGAGCACAAGATTCACCGCTTCGCCTAATCACCTCATTGTAAATCAATTTTATATTTTCTTTGGATAGACACCTCATCAAACAAGCCATCGCAGCACGGGGCTTTTGAGATCCATGGTGAATAGACCGTAATCAATGACGACCATCTCATCATTCTCGTTATATCCGACATTATCTAAACGCAAATCTATTGGGATAATACCGTGCCTCAGGAATTTTAATTCCAACTTGAACAGTTTCGTATATTCCTTGATTGCAAATGGCACTTTCGTGTCCACCTTCTTCATGATTATCCAGCCCGTCCCATACTCCTTAACTGGACATAAATACTTTTTGACTTTCTCATTACAGTTATTGTATATATAGGCTTCATTTGCATTGCTTATTAGTCCTACTTGTGACAATGCAATTTTTAAAATATAGCCATTATTTAAATCATAGACCACCCGGTTAAAACCATGCCCGATTATTTTATACTTGAACTTGAGCGTTTTTCTGGCGGTAGATACTAATTGTCCAGCGGTTATATATATTTGGAATATCCCTATTTGAGATATCCAGGACTCAATGGCTTTTATCTCTTGCATGGACAGCATTGCACTTTTATTTGGCTGATGTAACCTTTCCTTACCATTGTTAATTGGCCACAACATTCCCTAAACGTCTCCTTTTTTTAAAATTTGTTACTAGAGAGATGGGTTTCCAGTGAGCTGTTATAATAAATACTTAGAAGATACGATAATAAGTAAAAGATAGTGTTTTGAATTTTTTCTGAAAACAAACCAATATTACACATTTATCATTCATAATAAAGGATCTAACCAGTTTCTTACGAATCTCTCTTCGTAACAAGATATGATATTTATGAAAAATGGCTTGTACAATTACTGAGAAATTAACATTCAACAAGAATGCCCTGGTATCCCAATGTGTCCAACTCTTCCCATCCGTTGATTCACCTTCCTATACCTTAAGAAAGAGCAGCTGAATTATAGTAAAGTCCGTTTTCCTTTAACAAAAGATATGAAAAGACAGATGACAAATAGTTTGCCATCTGTCCAGCTATACTTTACTAATTTTTTTAAAAGTGCGTATGAAGATCAACTAAAAAACTTAACCATCCTCTTTATACTTCAATCCTAAAGCTGTGAGTTCACACAAGGGTTATGTTCGGCTTACAAAAGCGCATTTTTGATCACATACATTAATTTATCTCACTTATTCAAAAACTCTTCTAATTCTTCAGAAGTTGGATAAGAAGACTGTGTACCACGTTTAGTGACACTTAAAGCAGCATATGCTGTAGCCATTTTTATAGCATGAAGTACTTCGCCATTTTTTACAAAGAAATGTGCAAAGCATCCTATAAATGCATCTCCAGCTCCACTAGTATCCTTCGCAGTTACTTTAGGTGAATCGACAGTTTGAGTTTTTTCATTTGTTACCCACATGACGCCCTTGCTTCCCATTGTCACAATGACATTTTTTACCCCTTTTTTAATTAACCCGGACGCCGCTTCTCTAATTTGGGCCTCAGAGGCCACAGGCATTCCTGTTAAAATCTCCAATTCGCTCTCATTCGGAATAAAAAAGTCGCTTTTGCACACATAATCAAAATCAAGTTCTTTTGATGCCGGTGCAGGATTCAAAATGACCGGAATGCCATGCTCATAACCAAATTCAATTGCACGGTAAACGGTTGGAAGCGGGATTTCCAGCTGAAGGACAATTAACGAGGCTGTCTTAAGTTTATCAGTTGCTCGCTCCACGTCTGCCGGCTTCAGGTGTTGGTTTGCTCCCTTAATAATCAGGATGCGATTTTTTGATTCTTGATCGACAAAAATCGGTGCAACACCGCTTGATATGCCGCTGACTTTATTGGTAAACTCAGTATCTATTCCGTGGCTTTCGAGGTTTTGAATGGTGTTATCGGCAAAGAGATCATCGCCAACCTTTGTTACCAACATAACTTTTGAGCCCATTTTGGCAGCTGCCACTGCCTGATTTGCTCCTTTCCCCCCACATCCAATCTTAAAGTCAGGCGCCTCAAGTGTTTCTCCTTCTTTCGGCATCTTATCAATGTATGAGATCAAATCAACCATGTTAGATCCAATTACTGCTATATCCATTTCCTTTTCCCCCTTATTTCTTCCCGGTTATAATCGTGAAAGACCTCTCTTCTCCTACTCCGAGCTTAATCAATGTTCCAGCTTTTTCTGCAGCGTTGAAGCCTTCTGGACGGCATGTTGCAGGCAGCACGAATGATGCAACTTGCTGATTTGCATTATGTAATACCCACCTTGTGGCATAATTCAATTCCGCTGTTGAAAAACTTGTAAAGAAAGTAACTCCATCGGGAGAAGCCATTTCAAACTCAACTTCTTCCTGATATAAATTCAGCTCATCCCCAAAAAATACGATCTCTGGATCATACATTTCCGGATTGTTTAATACTGTGAGCGATTCTTCGCCATTTAGCAGCTTCTTATTATAAACCAACCATTTTTCTGTCGGCTTTACATGGCCTGGAATCGATTCTCTAAGCTTGAAAACACCGTCTGGAATGTTCTGCTTCATAACGGCATTTTCTAAATATGAATAGTTAGTGTGGCACATATACTGAAGTGGCATTTCTGCCCCCGATAAATTTTTTACATTCATGCTCATTTTAATAAAACCTTTTTCTTTGAACATTTCAACACTCGGAGTGGCAAGATAATGGTGACCGAACCCTTTGACATACTCTGTCTGACCAATTACTTTTATACCAATATCCGTAACTTCAATCCAAGCTCTATCCATCTCGGCACATGGCATTTCTCCATGCATTTCATGGTCATCATTCGATCCCGGACAGCCATTGCTGATTAATCCAGAATGAAAGGCAAAACATCCATATGTATCTAAGATCCTCTCAACCTTTTTAGGTTGAGAGAACATGCTCTTCATTTTAAGATCTACACCGTCAAATTCCAAATCCCAAATCATCTGACCCATATATGGGAGGACAACCATTCTTCCTCGTGAATTTGTTAGCTCAATCGCTTCAATACCTGATGGATAGCGGAATAAGTTTACACCGAATTCATTGTTTGTAAAAAAGACTGTTTTGTTCTCCTTAAAATAGTCCCGTTGCAGTTCAATTGTTCCCATCATGCTTTCCATCCCTTTCCTAGTTATATCCAAAAAGGACAGCAAAGTTTAACTGTCCTGGTCAGATGACAATTTTCTAAATTAGACTGATTCCACTGGCTTTTCTGAAGGCTGGACCGATGCACTTTGCTTTTTCATTTCACCGAAGAAATAGCAACCGACGTAGATAAAGCATGCCATCGATACAAGAAATGCTAATTGCATGGAACCGAAGAAATCAGATACAAACCCTTGAACTGCAGGGATGACCGCTCCGCCTACAATAGCCATGACAAGGATTGCTCCTGCCGTTTCTGTATATTTCTTCTCTTTTATAACTTCAAGTGTTTCAGCATAAATCGTCGCCCAGCATGGTCCAAACAGCATGCTGACAGCAACTGCAGCGTACACTGCCGTCATGTTTGGAACAAAAGCCACATACGCAAGAAGAGCAGAACCAATGATGGAGTAGCTAATCAATACCTTAGATGGAGAAAAACGGGTCATCAAGAAATTGGCTATGAACTTACCTACAAAGAAAGCACTAAAGCTATATACCATAAAGGTTGAAGCTGTACGCTCGTTGATGTCAGGATTTAAATCGAGCGCAAGCCGAATGGTAAATGACCAAACCGTTACTTGCATACCGACGTATAAAAATTGTGCAGCAATTCCGTTCCGGAAGCGTTTGTTTCCACCTAAGTATTTCAGTGTTTCTATGATTCCAGGTGTTTTCCCTGTAACTTTGCTGCTATTCACTTCCGGCTTACAGGACGGGAACTTAGTGAAAATAAACAGTACAAGTATACCGATAAGGACAAAAATCATATATCTGTAGGGTTCTAGAGTATTTTCAAGCATTTTCAATCCAAAAGCCTGTGCCTCCGCAGGAGACATAGTCGCCAATTGCGCCTCAAGACTTGCTCCTTTCTGGAAAACAAGGTATTTCCCAAGTAAAATTCCTGAAATCGCACCAATTGGATAAAATGTTTGGCTAATATTCAATCGAAGAATAGCATACTTGCGCGGGCCAATCATGGAACTATATGTATTTGCAGCTGTCTCAAGAAAACCTAAGCCAATTGCGATGGAAAAAATAGCAAATAAAAACATTGTATAGGTAGCCATATGCGAAGCTGGGTAAAACAATGAGCATCCCACAATATAGAAAAGCAAGCCTGTAATTATAGCAAGCTTATAATTAGTTTTCTTTATTACCATTGAAGCAGGTATAGCTATCAGAAAATATCCTCCATAAAAAGCACTCTGTACTAAAGCACTCGCAAAATCACTTAACTCAAACACATGTTTGAACTGTGCAATCAAAATATCGTTCAAACTGGCAGCTACCGCCCATAAAGGAAAAAGCAAAGACAACAGGATAAACTGAAAAAAAGGTGTACGATTCAAATAACCATCTGGTAGCTGAATTATGTTTTGTTTTTTCATTATCTAACATCCCCTTGTGTCTATAGTTTTTTTAAGCGCTTATGCAATTCTTAATCAGAATCAGTATCCATCCAATACTGCTTCACCTTTCATAATCCTCACGCCCGAGCTTGCACCGACACGAGTAGCGCCAGCCTCAGCCATCGACTTCAAATCTTTTAAATCACGAATTCCCCCGGATGCCTTTACACCAGCCTTATCCTTAACAATACTATGCATTAATGCAACATCCTCTACCGTTGCTCCCCCTGTTGAGAATCCAGTAGATGTTTTCACAAAATCGGCGCCTGCACGAAGTGAAATTTCGCAAGCAAGAACCTTCTCTTCTTCAGTAAGCAATGATGTTTCGATGATCACTTTGACAAGTGCCCTTGTTTTAACAGCATCAACCACTGCACGAATGTCAGCTTCAACCTCCTCATATTCGCCTGATTTCAATAAACCAATCGCTATGACCATATCCACTTCTTCGGCGCCATTTTGAATAGCATTCTCTGATTCAATCACTTTTACTGCAGTCGTTGACGCTCCTAGAGGAAAACCAATGACTGTACATACCTTCACATCGCTTCCTTTTAGCTTCTCTGCTGCCGTTTTCACCCAGACTGGGTTTACACAAACGGAAGCAAAGCCATATTCTCTAGCTTCTTCACAAAGATTCACTATCTGTTCTTTTGTTGCCTCAGCCTTTAAAAAGGTATGGTCAATCATTTTTGCAGTACTCATTTTAATCTCTCCTCTTTCTCTAGTTAAAATAAAACGCTTTCAATATATAAAAAGGTATCGGGCAACCAGATGGGTTAAACTCCTAGTCCCCTTTTCATATAATCAGAATGTATGATCCACTGACCGGCAAGAATCCCTGATTTTAAGCTCTGGAGACAATAGATACTCCCGCTTCGGAAGCTCTCCTTTGAAACAAATCCGCTCATGCAAAAGCATAAAGGCAATCTCTCCTATAGCATTCATTGGCCTTGCAACTACACTAAGTTTCGGGCTCAAAAATGTCGCTATATCCACATCATCAAAACCTATAAATGACACCTCGCGGCCAAGCCTCCAGTTTAAATCGGCCAGCGCTTTCATACAGCCGATAGTCATCATATTGTTGGAAGAAAAAATAGCAGTTGGCCTATCATCAAGCTCAAACAGCTTTTCAGTACACTGATAGCCACTTTGCTCTCCGAAATCTCCATTAATGACATATCGTTCATCCAATTCAATGTTGTAGTCATCTAGGGCATGTTTATAGCCCAAGAACCGTTCTAGCCCAGGGGTCGTGTTCTGTGGACCGCATATAATCGCTATCTTTTCATGCCCCTGAAGAATCAATTGCTGGACAGCCTGATAGGCCCCCTTCTTGTTATCAACAAGAACAGTATCCACTTCAAATTTTTTGATGCTTCGATCAACTGCTACTACAGGAATTTCCTGTTCTTCAAGCAGTTTTAGGTGCTCACCATCTTCATTGGCCGTAGTGATAATCACACCATCCACACCTCGCTCAATAAAATTTCTCACAATCTCTTCCTCGATTTTTGGGGATTCATTTGTACTGCTTAAAATAGTAAAGTATTCTTTTTCACGAGCTTTTTGTTCAATCCCTGCCATAACAAGCGGAAAGAACGGGTTCATAATATCAGGTACAATGACCCCGATTGTATTCGTTTCTTTTCGCTTCATTATCCTTGCTGCAGCACTGCGAATATAGCCCAGTTCCTCAATGGCCTTTAGAATACGCTCTTCCGTTACTTTCCGAACGCCTCCTTGGTTATTAATGACCCGGGATACAGTTGCAATAGAAACGTTTGCAAGGTTTGCAACATCCTGAATATTTGGCTTTGACTCCATCCTTTAACACCTCAAAATGTAAACGTTTAGATTTTTTTTAAAAAAATGTGTATAAAACAAGTAAAAATCATAAAATTAATTATATTTAAAATGTAAACGTTTAGATTATTCTTGAAATTAGATTACCAGGTTGTTTGTGTAATAGCAAGTTTTTTTGTATGCGGTTACATGGAATTTTAGTCACTTGGATGATTTACTTTCACGTCTTTTTTACCTTTTCTAGGTTACTTCCTTTTTCCGCTTAGCCCCTTAACTTTCATTCTTTTTTTATTGTTATAATGGGTTAAGTTAATCCGCACAAGATGGACCTTAGGGCACTCCCCTTTCCTTCTTTTGCAAAAAAAATGGTATATTATTCTTTGACATCAATGGTTTAAGACAAGGAGTGATGAAGTATTCGTAAAAGTTGGATCATTTCAGCAATGGTTGGATTATTGCTTATTTGTTTAAGTGTGATTGCCTTAAATTATTTCAAGAGCGAAAAAACTGAAAATGGGGAAAATGCGGAAGCCAAGGAATCCAAAATTCCTGAGGTTGATGAATATGGCGGGATCCATCTTGAAAAAGTCGGGGATAAGGTTCGCCAAAAAAATTGGGGAACCTTCAGATTACTAGAAACGAAGTCTATTAATGAGGCTTTTGAATTGGCACCGATGGTCATCACAGTCAAGGATATCCGCAGGATTCAATTATCTTCACTCACAGATGAAGCAAAAGAGGAACTCAAGTCCTATACGGGATTGAGTTTTGAAGAGGCCTATTCGATATATTATAAAGAGAATTTATCCATGGAGGAAATCGATCAACGGGCGGCGTTGTCTAAAACGGATATCGATGAAGAGGTTTCTTATCTAGAGATAACTTATTCTGTTGAAAATAAAGATTCGAAGGAACTTCAGTTCTTCAGCATGGAAAATGTTACTTTCAATGATGATCTTACATATGATGTGCCTTCTAAAAATTTCATCCATTCCGGGGATACTTTTATGGGGACAAAAAAAGTAAGTCGATCAGATTACCAACCAGGAGAATTGAGAAAAGGCACAATTGGTTTATTGGTTGATCCAGAGGTAAAATTAGATCGGCTCGATTCCTTTTCATTCACTACCGATGATATAGCGGATGGTGAGTCCCATGAATTATTGGTGGATGGGACTTCATTTGAAATTCCCCTAAAAGGAAAGTAGATTTATCGTCTATAAACCCTAAATAAAGGTTTCCCTTATTTAGGGTTTCATCTGAGCTCCCTTACGATAACTGATATGCTTATCTCCCTCCGGCAGTAGGGCTCTGTGCTTCCTCCATTAATATTCTGCGCAATATTTTCCCGACAGCTGATTTGGGCAATTGCTCCCTGAACTCAAAACTTCGCGGCACTTTATATCTGGCAAGTCGCTGCACGCAAAACTCCCTGATTTCCTGCTCCGTGACTGACTTGCCTTTCTTTAAAACTATGGCCGCTTTTACCGTTTCCCCACGGTATGAATCCAGTACTCCATATACACATGTCTCTTTCACGGCTGGATGCTGATAAATAATATCTTCTACTTCGATTGGATATACATTATAACCGCTTGCAATGATCATATCTTTCTTCCTGCCTACGATATAGAAATATCCCTCTTCATCCATCGTCGCGATATCCCCAGTGTAAAGCCATCCATCCCGCAAAGCTGTTGCGGTTTCCTCTGGATTTTCCCAATATCCCTTCATTACTTGCGGACCTTTAATGATCAGTTCGCCTCTTTCTCCTGCTTGCAATTCATCAACGCCTGTTTTCAAATCGACGATTTTAGCATCGGTATTTGGATATGGAATTCCGATACTTCCTTGTTTTTGTTGTCCTATGACTGGATTACGGTGTGTAGTGGGGGAAGTTTCCGACATCCCGAATCCTTCTAATATTGTAACCCGTAATTTTTTTTCGAACTGTTGAATGATTTCTATCGGGAGCGGCGCAGAACCACAGCTGCAGTACTTAAAGCAGCATAAATCGTCCGCCGTCAAATCCGGGTGATTCAATAAAGCAATATACATGGTCGGGACACCAGGAAAAATGGTTGGCCGATGTGTTCGAATCAAATCTACCACCTTATCTATTTCAAATTTCTCTAATGTGATATAAGTAGATCCGGCATATATGGCACTATTCAATCGTCCATTACCAAAGACATGGAATAATGGGGTCAATCCAAGCATCCGTTCGCCAGGACTTTGGAGTTGAAGGGCATGAGCCGTGAAAGCAAAATCTTGAAATACATTCGAGATCAAATTAAAATGCGTGAGCATGACCCCTTTTGATTTCCCTGTAGTTCCCCCTGTATATTGAAGAACAGCCACAGCTTCCTTTGGGTCGATGTCCAGAACAGGAAGTTCCTTATCTTTCCTTGATATACCCGTTCCAGTTTCCATTAATTGCTCGGCAGATATGAACGTTAACCTTTCAGAAAAACTTGTTAGCGCTAATATTTCCCGTTGTACCTCCCGCCCAATGAACCAATTGGCTCCGGAATCCCGTAATATATAGTCCAATTCACTCGACTTATACAGTGGGTTCACTTGAACGACCATACCTCCCAAACGATGGGTGGCATAATAGGCAATGATATATTCTAGACAATTTGGCAGCATGATTGCTATACGGTCGTCTTTTTGAAATCCACGGTTGTCTAAATTCACAGCAAAACGATCTGCGGCATCCTTTAATTCCATATATGTCATTTCCCGATCCCCATCTATTACGGCCTTGCAGGTTGGGTAAAGTCGGGCTGAACGTTCAAGGAGACCATATAAGGACAATACTGGAATGTCAATTTCTGCTGGGGTTTCTTTCGGATAAAATCGATGCCAAGTTCTAGTCAATTTTTTCACACCTCATTTTTTACTATTAAAATGGAGCATAGTCACTTGTCAGCCAATTTGATCATCCTTGCCTCATTTATCGCGAATGATTTTAAAAATTCCTGTGCCCTTAGCAATGATGTTGCCTTCAGCATCTTTTATTTCTCCTTCCGTAAAGGCAATTTTGTATCCTTTTTGCAGGACTTTTGCTTCCGCAAAGAGTTTCCCGCTTGATATGCTGGCTAAATAATGTACTGTTAAACTTGTCGTCACGACTTTAGATTTGGTAACGGAACGAGTCACCATTCCTAGGATGGTATCCAGCATGGTGGCGTGAATGCCCCCGTGCAGTGTTCCATTGACATTAAGTAAATGTTCTTCAATGTTTAGCTTTATCGTTACATTTCCTTCTTCAAACCGAATGATTTCAAACCCAATATGCGAAAAGAATGCACTACTTTCGAATTGATTCCGAATATCCTCCACTTCAACAGGCAATCTTCCTCCCCCTCACTTTTGCGCGATTCAAATTATATACGGAAAGGAGCAGAAACGTATGGGGTTTCCGCTCCTTTATCGTTGGACTATATCGTTTCAATCATGATCGCCATTCCCTGGCCGCCGCCTACACAAAGTGTAGCAACTCCATATTTTTCTTTCCTGCGAATCAGTTCATGTATTAGCGTTGTCACGATCCTTGCGCCCGTCGATCCGACTGGGTGCCCAAGTGCAATGGCGCCTCCGTTTACATTCACCTTGTTTTCATCTAGCGATAAATCCCTGATAACTGCCAATGCTTGTGAAGCGAACGCTTCATTTAATTCGAAAAGCCCAATTTCTTCAACTTTTTTCCCGGTGCGCTCCATAAGTTTTCCAACGGCTGGTACTGGACCAATTCCCATCACTTCAGGAGAAACTCCGGCAGTCGCCCAATCGACGATCTTTGCGATCGGCTGTACTTGCAACCGTTCCGCTTCACTGGCCTTCATTAACACCAATGCAGTCGCCCCGTCATTACGACCACAAGCATTACCGGCAGTGACGGTTCCGTTTTCCCTGAATGCCGGTTTTAAGCTTGCAAGCTTTTCCATTGTGGTATTCGGGCGTGGATATTCATCCGTTTCAATGATAACCGTACTCTTCCTGTCAGAGACCTGGACAGGAACGATTTCATCTTTGAACCTACCTTCTTCCATAGCTTGCGCCGCTTTTCGTTGACTTTCCACTGAAAAGGCATCCTGTTCTTCCCTGGAAATGTTGTATCGCTGCGCGACATTTTCAGCGGTGATTCCCATCCCCAAACTTTTCCCATAAATTTCTTGAGGCTGCTGCCCAGCTTCAGTATTAGAATCAACTAGTTGGGTCCTGTCTCCCCCAAAACGGGCACTTCTTAAATAAAGCGGTGCCCGGCTCATGCTTTCCGTACCCCCGGCAACGACTATATTTGCTTGACCTGAGCTTATCTGCTGTGCTGCTGAGGTGATGGCTTGCATTCCAGATGCACATAACCGGTTTACCGTAAAAGCCGGTGCAGAATCGGGAATCCCTGATCGCAATGCTGCCACCCTCGCGACATTCGAGGATTCAGTCGTTTGCCTTACCTCCCCGAAAATGACTTCATCCACTTGTTCCGCTGCAATATTTGCCCGCTTGATCGCTTCTTTAATGGCAATGCTAGCCAAATGACCGGAACTAATCTCTTTAAATGCTCCACCGTACCTACCAATTGGTGTTCGTACAGCACTCACGATCACGATATCTTCTCCCATTTCGTTCCTCCCCCTTGAAATTCCGGATACTTGGGCAAAAGACTACCTGCCCGAATAAAACAGTAAACATTCAGCACTCTTCCAAGACATTTCTTGCAATGATTAAACGTTGGATTTCATTCGTTCCTTCATAGATCTTTGTTATGCGGGCATCCCGATAAAAACGTTCTACTGGATATTCAGCCATATATCCCATCCCGCCATGAATTTGTACCGCTTTATCCGCCACCCGATTAAAAACGTCAGAAGCGAACAGTTTGGCCATTGATGCTTCCTTGATCACTTTTTTTCCTTCATCAATCTTTTGTGCCGCCATCATCGTCAATGCTCTTGCGGCTTCCGTTTCGGTTGCCATATCAGCAAGCATCCATTGAATCGCTTGGTTGTCAGCGATCGGTTTACCGAATTGGATACGCTCTTTGGCATATTTGGCTGATAATTCAATTAATTTCCCACTTGAACCCACTGCTCTTGCAGCCAATCCTACTCGCCCTTCACCTAAAATTTTAAGTGCAGAAATATATCCCATTCCAACTTCGCCGATTACATTTTCTTCAGGTATGATACAATCTTCAAAAATGACCTGTGAGGTATATGATCCTCTTAATCCCATTTTTTTGTCCTTTTTGCCGACAGTCAAACCAGGAAAGTCTCTTTCCACTAAAAAAGCGGTAATCCCTCCCTTTGCCCCTTTATCTTTATCCGTTAAAGCGAATACGGTATAAACATCAGCTATCGGCCCATTCGTGATGAAATGTTTCGTCCCGTTCATCACCCAGTAATCACCCTTCTTTTCTGCACTCGTTGCCAAATTGGTTGCATCCGATCCCGCTCCGGGTTCAGATAAAGCAAAGGCGCCAATTTTCGTGCCTGCTGCCATTTCAGGCAAGTATTTATTTTTCAAATGTTCGGATGCCAGCTTAACCAGACCTGTACTGCCAATCCCGGTGTGAGCGCTTATTAATGAAACGAAACCATTATGGGTCCTTCCTAACTGCTCTAAAACGGTAGCCTTTCCCACCGCATTTAAGCCAATTCCACCGTATTGTTCGGGAATGCTTATCCCGAATAAGCCAAGGTCTTTCGCTTTTTCCACCAAATGCTCTGGGATGGCATCTTCTTCTTCAATTTGTATGGCGAAGGGCTCCACTTCCCTTTCAACAAAATTACGGATCATTTCCTTCATTTGCTGCATTTCCTTGGTTAAAGTGATTGTCATGAGTTTATTCCTCCTTAGTTCTGTTCATGTATAGTAGCCATCGACAAGTAGGGCATATAGGTCTGAAAGCTGTGCTAAATTGATTGTTTTTTTGTAAACACACATATAAAATCAGCCTTCACGTTCAATTATCGTAGCAATTCCCTGTCCGCCTCCAATGCAAGCTGTAATAAGGGCGAACCTTCCGGCAGAACGCTTCAATTCATGAACCGCTTTCGTAATGAGGATGGCACCCGTCGCACCAAGTGGGTGTCCATGTGCAATGGCTCCCCCGTTCACATTCACTTTTGCTAGATTCATATCAAGCTCCCGATTACAAGCAATGACTTGAGCGGCGAATGCTTCATTAAACTCAATGATGTCCATTTCATTTAAGGAAAGTCCTGATTTCTCCATTACCTTTCTTATAGCGGGAACAGGTCCTATTCCCATATAATTTGGATCTACCCCTGCAACTGCCTGTGCCCTGATCGTCGCTAAAGGCTTAATCCCCAATTCCACCGCTTTTTCCCTCGACATGATGACCAATGCTGATGCGGCATCATTCAATCCCGAACTATTGCCTGCAGTCACGGACCCGCCTTCCAGAAATGCAGGCGATAATTTGGCTAGCCCTTCTTTCGTTATTTGCGGTCGTGGATGTTCATCCAATTTAAATTCGATATCGTCACCTTTTCTGATGGGAATGTGGATAGGCACAATTTGTTGTTCATTGAACCGGCCCTCTTCCACGGCTCTGGCCATATTTTTTTGGCTTTGTAGAGCAAAGGCATCTTGTTCTTCCCTGCTGACCTCATATTTTCCCGCTAAGTTTTCAGCCGTGATTCCCATCGGGGGATCGCCAATCTCTTTAGGGGACAACCTGGACTTTCTGAACTGCGGCGGCTTTGCACTGTATGGTTTTTCCGGTCGGTCCATCAAGTATGGCGCCCTGCTCATGCTCTCGACCCCACCGGCGATATAGACATCGCCTTCGCCAGCCCGGATCGCTTGTGCAGCCAAGTTGACAGCGTTTATTCCCGAGCCGCATTGACGGTCGACAGTAAGACCCGGAAGATGAATCGAGAGGCCCGTTTCCAGTGCAGTTAACCTGGCAATGTTTCCACCCCCGCTTAACACATTCCCCATGATTACATCATCTACCATACGAGGTTCTACATTCGCTCGTTTCAAGGCTTCTTTCATCACTTCTGCTCCAAATACGTGGGCAGGAACAGATGCAAGTGCACCTCCCTGTTTTCCAATTGCTGTTCGAACTGCAGAAACTATGACGGCTTCTCTATTCATGTCCAATCCGCTCCTTTTCCTTTTATTCACGCCATTATTTGAAGGCATTCCTTCTCTCACTAGTTTCATTGAATGTAAGCAGGTTCGACCCTGCTTATGAGGACTTAAGGTCAAAGTTATCCGAACTTTTATTTTTAAGTTTCCCGGCCGGTTTAACGAATATCGCAAACAGGATGCCAAAAGCCAGGACAAGGATGGCCATGAACAATATCGATAGGTTATAACCCAATAGTTGATTTCCTCCAGCTATACTTATGATATAGCCAGTTAATAGAGGTGCAACAATTCCCGCTAGATTTCCTGATGATGTTAAGATGCTTGTCATCAATCCCCCCCGCTCCTGCATTTCATTGATCATGATCGTTGGTCCAATTGGTAAAATGGCGTATGTAAGACCCTTCGCTAAACACATGGCGACTATCACCCAGATTGGATTTTGAAATATCATGATTGAGGAAAAGAATAATGCACCAAGAATCATGGCGCCCGCAACGACGAATACCCTTGATGATCGCCAATTCTGATTCTTCTTAAATAAATGATCGGACGCCATCGAAACACCCATATAAATACATACGGAAACGACTCCGATTATCGCAACGCTGGTTCCCATTTGACCTGGAGTCATTTTTACGGCTTCCACTAAATAAATCGGGAGCCAAACGGAAAACCAAACAACTAAAATATACGTTGAAAAATAAGCGAGCGTAGTAAACAAAGCAGTTGGTGAGGCCAGTAGCAGCAAAAAGTCTTTCACTTTTATTTTTTCCAGTTTTTGTTTCTTTTTCTTTTGGACGTTTTCGTATACTTCAACTGGATTTTCCTTTGTTAAAAATTGAAAGAGGAAGAACCAAACAAGGCTTGCTGCGCCAAGGGCGGCAAAGGCAACCTTCCAGCCGAATATCGTAATTAAGGATACGAGGATCGGTGCCACGATCATCGCACCAACGGTCCCTCCGCCAACAACAACCGAATTGGCAAAACCTTTCAGCTTCGGCGGAAACCACTTATCGGCATGACTGTAAGCAATTGGGCTATAAGGCCCTTCGAATGCGCCAAGTAAAATCCTGTATAGAATTAATAATGGAAGAGCGGTAATGGCTAAAACGCCGAATTGCAAAACAGTCCATGTCAGCATGATGAACCCCAGCACTTTTTTAGCCCCCAGCCGATCAGCCCATGCTGCCCCAAAAATCCCTGTTACTGGGTAGAGCCAATAATAACTGCTTCCAACAAGTCCCCACTCTGCATAGGTAAGATTGAATTCCTTCATGATGGGAACAGCTGCGAGGCCCACGATCGATTTATCTGCAAAATTGATGACGGCTCCAAAGAATAATAGAATGAGAACAACCCAACGCATATGAATCCCTCCTCTTCTTTATTTTTGTTTACAAATTGGCATACCATCCAACGTAAGGTTCAACTTAGATGGTTGAAATCACACTCCCCCACTTTCAACCTTTTTCTAATTCCTCCTTAACTAACAATCTTTTTAATAGTTTACCCACTGTATTACGCGGAAGTTCTTTTCTTAATTCAAATACTTTTGGTACTTTATAAGGCGTCAATTGGGAATAGCAATATCCTTCTATTTCATCAAGATCCACGGAAGCGCTTTCTTTAGGTACGATGAATGCTTTCACTATTTCTCCTTTTTCTTTATGTGGGATGCCGACCACAGCTGCCTCTTTAATGGCCGGATGTTCATACAGAACCCCTTCTACCTCCTGCGGGTAAATATTGAATCCGCCGACGATGATCATTTCTTTTTTCCTGCCGACGATATAGAAATATCCTTCGTCATCCATCACAGCAAGATCGCCAGTATATAGCCAATCATTCTGTAAGGCTTTTTTGGTTTCGGCTTCGTTATTCCAATAACCCTTCATGATTTGCGGGCCTTTTATGAGCAACTCCCCGACGCATGTGTTAGGCACTTCATTATTTTCATCGTCAATGATCATACAGTCCGTGCCTGGAAAAGGGATGCCAATGCTTCCTATTTTCCTTTTTCCGAAAGGCGGATTACGATGGGTGGAGGGTGAAGCCTCAGACAAACCGAAACCCTCTCCGATTTTGGCACCGGTCAGCCCCTCAAATCGCTTTATTACTTCAACCGGCAGGGGCGCCGATCCACAAGAACAACTTTTTAAACAATTCAGTCCATAGTTTTCAATTCCTGGATGATTAACGAAAGCGTTATACATCTTTGGAACTCCTGGAAAGAAAGTCGGACGGTACTTTTTTATTTTTGCAAGTACATCTTCAAGTTCGAATTTAGGAAATAAGAGGATGGCAGCTCCAATATAGATACCTAGATTCATTGCGCTTGTCATGGCATAAACATGGTAAAGAGGCGTAGCTGCCAAAACGATTTCTTCGCCAGGTTTCAGTGAATCACCATACATTTCAAAGCTCTGCACGACATTGGAGGTTAAATTATGGTGAGTAAGCATGACACCCTTCATCTTCCCAGTGGTGCCGCCAGTATATTGGATGACTGCCGTATCTTCATGCGGGATTATTACTACGGGCTTCTTAATCGCATCCCCTGTTTCAATCATCGTTTTAATGGAATAGGTGCCATTTTGATCATTTTCCGTATCAATGCATACATCAAATTCATATATCGCCTTCGTTTCTTCAATTGTATTTGCGGCCGTTTGGTCAAATACAATATTCTTGGTATCCGAGTCTATTAATATTTGCAATAGTTCCCGCGGTTTATACATAGGATTAATTTGTACAACCAACAGACCCAGTGCCTGGGCAGCATAATAACTGATTATGAAATAAGGGTGGTTGGCCAACATCAGTCCAATCCGTTCACCTTTAACAAAGCCCATTTCTCTCCATTTACCTGCAAGTTTGTCTACCTGCATTTTTAGATTCTTATAATCCATGGACTGGTCTTCATAAATGATGGCTGTATGGTGTGGAAACTTACTTGCTGTTATATCAAGCAGTGAATAGACGGATATTTCCGGTAGCTTCATAGATTTCATTCTTTCAACATACCATTGCTCCCATGGTTTATTTATCGTTTTTCGCACCATTTATCCCTCCGCACATAAACGAATTTCATATCGTGCATGTTTGATTTATAACTATTATTATGCAACTAGCATGCCAAGACCCATTTTAATGTAAAATCGCTTATTATTAACATCAGTCAATTCATTAATGAATTTTATTCGCAAATAATGCCTTTCTATAGGGGATTCATCGAAATGCCCATAATTCATTTTTGAATTTATATAAACTCAGCTCTTTACTAACGATATTGAAAAGTTGACTTTTACCATATTATAGATTATACCTACTCACAAATCGTGTTATAGACTTTGGTGATTATAAAATTGAAAAGCCCATCCAGCTGAGGAAGGGCTTTTCGAATTTTATTGACCTACGGTTAAATAAAAAATCTATAGCTCCCTTTCCATTCCTGGATTTTTAGATTTTGCGCGTTCGTAGACTGATTTTGCCACCGCTGAATCCAAGAATCATCAAAGCCACACTACTGGTTCAATCGATCGGACCATCCTGTAAAGACCTAGATATCACGTTCTTTAAGAACATTATCCAACATGGCCTCCTACATTTTGATCTTTGCTACTCACTCTTATGTATCCAAATTTACGGACATCCATTTTTTTACTCCTTCATCTACTTTTCTCTCTCTTATTCTATCAAAAGCGTTCGTAAATGTTTTTCTAACTTTTACGAACGGGTGTAACAATTCTATACAGACCATTTCGGAAATTTTTTAGCTTTAAACGGCGCTCAACCATTTTTGTGAAATACAACATTTTCTTTTTTGGATATTATTAAAATAATAAATCTGCTGATTTTGTTAATTTTAGCCCCTTCATCCTATCAGCCTGTCATCCTTTTATCATACCATGAGGTTTTTGCTCGAATTTCCAAATGAAATTCTTGACAATGTAAGCGCTTTCTTTTATGATGATAATAGGTTGGATGGCATGCGTGGCCGTCATAGTATCTGGCGTAGGTGGGGCCAATACCCGGAGTAAAAGAATAGCTTCTTCCGAATAGGAAACAGTGATTCATCAATCATATTATTCAAATACAAAAAAAACTCTGTATTCGGTCAAATTCAGGGTTTCCCTAGCTTAAAAGCTTCCCTTAAAATCCCTTATTTTTATTACAAATATGTATGCTAGTTTTATTTTAGAATGAGGAGGTACTTTATGAAGATCAAAAAAAGTTCCCTTTACGATGAATTACCATTAGAATTATTGGCAGGATTTTATTATGAAATAAATAAGAACATTGAAAATGGAATCTTGTCTGGTGCTATGCAGCATGAAATTAGATTAATTGAACAAACAGCATTAAAAAGGAGTATCTCACTTGAATACCTACATGACAAGGGTGCTTGTATAATTGAAGCCGAGAAACTACTAAGAGAAACTACTCTGCAACCCTAAATTGTAGAATAAGAAGTCCAATGATGTTTTCTAGTCTACCCTAGGTAAAGAATAAATTCCTTTTAATTAACCCTCTTGGCTACCAAAGGGTTGTTTTGGGTGGCATTCACCAAAAGAGATCTTCGCCTTAAAAATTCCTAGTCATTTTAATCTGTCCTTTAAAAGGCCTACAACTATAAAAGAAATGCTATTTTTAAATCATCAGCATTAAATTCCCCGTGCTATTGGAACTTATATAAGGAAAACTTCTTGTATATCGTTAAGTATTCCCAATCCTAAAAATTATCAAAAGTATTTTCAATGGCTGATTCCAATTCTTCTTTTCCTTCTCCTATATAACGTTTGGTCATGTTCAAATCTTTATGCCCCATCAATTTTGAAACGGTTTGAAGGTCTATCCCCTTATCGATTAATGTTTGGCAAAACGTATTCCGCAGCCTATGGGGAGTCGTATTATATTTAGTCAACATATATTGCACGGACCTTGGCGTTATGCGTTGATTCACACTGGATATGAAGATGGCTTCCGTTTCCATATTTAAAAATTCCTTGTATGCCTTGATCTTTTCACTAGCAGTCATGGAGAGTGGAATCTTCCTGTCTATATCACCTTTTGAATCCCGAATGAGGATATATTGCCTTTCTCCCTCTTTTTGAATGTCACTATGGTTCAAATCACAAAGTTCGGACACCCGGATACCCGTATGAATCATTGTGTAGACAATAGCAATATTCCTGAAATGCCCAGAGGCCTCGATTTCTTTTAGGAGAGCAGCTTGCTCAAGCATGTTCAGGGCTTTTGGCGGATCTTCTTTCTTTTCCTTTGCTTTACGATCGATGTTGAGGACGATTTCGGGTTTATCAAGGAACCTGGAAAACATGGTAATGGCTGAATAATGTTTTTCAATCGTTCCTCCACTCTTGTTTGACTGTTCCATATCGTCTAAATAGGTTTGGACGTGGAATTTTTCAATCTCTTCCGCCTCATCTTTAAACCATTGAAGAAACTGGGAGATGACTCCCACATAGGTTTTAATCGTACCATCGGATTTATTTTGACCCATTAACCATTTCGCAAAAGAATGAAGAATTTGTTTATTGTCCAGGATTTCTTCTTTACTGGTCATTCGAGAAGCCCCCTACCAAAATCATGCTATTAATAAGCCTTTCCAACGAATTGTGGAATTTATACAAAAAAACCTTAGGATAATCCTAAGGTTTAGATGCGTAGATAGGATTTGAACCTGTTTATACGGGTTTATGAATCCTAATTGATGTGATAAACATTGCTTGGCGGCGTCCTACTCTCACAGGGGGAAACCCCCAACTACCATCGGCGCTGAAGAGCTTAACTGCCGTGTTCGGAATGGGAACGGGTGTGACCTCTTCGCTATCGCCACCAAACATAAAAGGAACGTTGTTCCTTCAAAACTAGATAATAAGAAGGTATTTCATTTTTAAAAAAGCGTTGGTTAAGTCCTCGATCTATTAGTATCAGTCAGCTCCACATGTCACCATGCTTCCACCTCTGACCTATCAACCTGATCATCTTTCAGGGATCTTACTAGCTTGCGCCATGGGAAATCTCATCTTGAGGGGGGCTTCATGCTTAGATGCTTTCAGCACTTATCCCGTCCGCACGTAGCTACCCAGCTATGCCTTTGGCAAGACAACTGGTACACCAGCGGTGCGTCCATCCCGGTCCTCTCGTACTAAGGACAGCTCCTCTCAAATTTCCTGCGCCCGCGACGGATAGGGACCGAACTGTCTCACGACGTTCTGAACCCAGCTCGCGTACCGCTTTAATGGGCGAACAGCCCAACCCTTGGGACCGACTACAGCCCCAGGATGCGATGAGCCGACATCGAGGTGCCAAACCTCCCCGTCGATGTGGACTCTTGGGGGAGATAAGCCTGTTATCCCCGGGGTAGCTTTTATCCGTTGAGCGATGGCCCTTCCATGCGGAACCACCGGATCACTAAGCCCGACTTTCGTCCCTGCTCGACTTGTAGGTCTCGCAGTCAAGCTCCCTTGTGCCTTTACACTCTACGAATGATTTCCAACCATTCTGAGGGAACCTTTGGGCGCCTCCGTTACTCTTTAGGAGGCGACCGCCCCAGTCAAACTGCCCACCTGACACTGTCTCCCACCCCGATAAGGGGCGCGGGTTAGAATTTCAATACAGCCAGGGTAGTATCCCACCAACGCCTCCACCGAAGCTGGCGCTCCGGCTTCTCAGGCTCCTACCTATCCTGTACAAGCTGTACCAAAATTCAATATCAGGCTGCAGTAAAGCTCCACGGGGTCTTTCCGTCCTGTCGCGGGTAACCTGCATCTTCACAGGTACTATAATTTCACCGAGTCTCTCGTTGAGACAGTGCCCAGATCGTTACACCTTTCGTGCGGGTCGGAACTTACCCGACAAGGAATTTCGCTACCTTAGGACCGTTATAGTTACGGCCGCCGTTTACTGGGGCTTCGGTTCAAAGCTTCGCTTGCGCTAACCTCTCCCCTTAACCTTCCAGCACCGGGCAGGTGTCAGCCCCTATACTTCGCCTTGCGGCTTCGCAGAGACCTGTGTTTTTGCTAAACAGTTGCCTGGGCCTATTCACTGCGGCTTTTCTGGGCTATTCACCCTAAAAAGCACCCCTTCTCCCGAAGTTACGGGGTCATTTTGCCGAGTTCCTTAACGAGAGTTCTCTCGCACACCTTAGGATTCTCTCCTCGCCTACCTGTGTCGGTTTGCGGTACGGGCACCTTACATCTCACTAGAGGCTTTTCTTGGCAGCGTGGAATCAGGAACTTCGGTACTATATTTCCCTCGCCATCACAGCTCCGCCTTAATGGAAACGGGATTTGCCTCGTTTCCGGCCTAACTGCTTGGACGCGCATATCCAACAGCGCGCTTACCCTATCCTTCTGCGTCCCCCCATCGTTCAAACGATGTATAGGTGGTACAGGAATATCAACCTGTTGTCCATCGCCTACGCCTTTCGGCCTCGGCTTAGGTCCCGACTAACCCTGAGCGGACGAGCCTTCCTCAGGAAACCTTAGGCATTCGGTGGAAGGGATTCTCACCCTTCTTTCGCTACTCATACCGGCATTCTCACTTCTAAGC
>NZ_CM149663.1:420000-2102500 GCF_056173225.1 Peribacillus sp. QJM3NY_7 | reverse complement strand
TGGCTTTCTGGTTAGGTACCGTCAAGGTACCAGCAGTTACTCTGGTACTTGTTCTTCCCTAACAACAGAACTTTACGACCCGAAGGCCTTCTTCGTTCACGCGGCGTTGCTCCGTCAGACTTTCGTCCATTGCGGAAGATTCCCTACTGCTGCCTCCCGTAGGAGTCTGGGCCGTGTCTCAGTCCCAGTGTGGCCGATCACCCTCTCAGGTCGGCTACGCATCGTCGCCTTGGTGAGCCATTACCTCACCAACTAGCTAATGCGCCGCGGGCCCATCTATAAGTGACAGCGTAAACCGTCTTTCCATCTTCTCTCATGCGAGAAAAGAACGTATCCGGTATTAGCTCCGGTTTCCCGAAGTTATCCCAGTCTTATAGGCAGGTTGCCCACGTGTTACTCACCCGTCCGCCGCTAATCTCAGGGAGCAAGCTCCCGTCGATTCGCTCGACTTGCATGTATTAGGCACGCCGCCAGCGTTCGTCCTGAGCCAGGATCAAACTCTCCGAAGAAATGTTTGACTTGCTCATTTGCTTTTTTGATAGTGTGTGCTCACTTAAAATTTAACGTTGGCGCTTTGTTTTGTTCAGTTTTCAAAGAGCAATTTGTTGTAGTTTTTTTCAACTAATCCATCGTAACATAACGTTGAATAGTTGTCAACTTCTTCTTTTTTAAAATCGCTCATTAATTAGGCGACTTCATTATCATACTGCTATTTTTCTTTAGTGTCAACATTTAATCCGTAAAATAAGAATCTCTAATAACACTTTCCTCTTGAAACCATCTTGTTAATGAATACAAAAAAAAACCCTACGTGTTTCATCATTAGATTAATCAACTGGGACGCACTAAAATAATCGATGGATCATTCAATAGGAATATAAAAGTTCGTACGAACAGACTATTGAGAGACATCACCAATTAACAACAGTTCCTAAATCATAACCACTAGGGGTAATAGGCTCATTCTTCCTAAGTATCCCCTCGTTCCCAATGACGATGGCAGCTTTATTGTACTCAATAGGATAGATCGTTGTAGGTTTCTGTTTTACAGAAGCATTTTCTTGCAACCAATCTTCTATATCTGCTGCTGGTAAAACAGCTAACAAATTAAGTTTTTTATTATACTTTTTAAAAATGGCAAGAAGTTGTTTTTCTTCTTTTTCAGTCACTTCTGTTGTGGGCAATTTTGTCTTCCGAATAAATAAGTTCAGCTTCAGGAGAAGTATGCATTGCCTCATCTTGAAGCATATGTCTTTGTTGTTTCTTATTACGTTCAAGATGCTTATAATAGGAGTGCTTCGCTATTTGACAAAGCCAAACTGACATTTTACATTCACCATTATATCTATCAATGAATTTTACAGCTTGATAGAAGGTTTCTTGTGTTAGTTCTTCTGATAAATCTGAGTTGTGACAAAGACACATTAGATATTTAAAAACTTCTTCAGCATAATTGCTATAAATTTCATCTAGTTCTCCCAAGCCTTTTCCTCCTTTCGTCTATATATCCGATTCAAGTCAATTTTGTTACAAAAAATATTTTTTTTTATTGGCAACAGAAAACCGCCAAACAAAATGGCGGCTAAAGCATTTAATTCAACATAACTAACCTCCCCGTTACTTTAAGTGAAATGTTTCACAATATGTTCTCTCAAGAATCTTTTTAATGTTTGTTTCCTTTAGCCTCTATTTGCACGTGTGAAATGAACAAAGCTGCATAAGACATATATTAGAGTGAACTATGTAAGCTGATTTTCATAATACATTCCATTTTCCTTCTTTTATTGAATATTTCAACTGATTACATTCCTTGCAAAAACAAGAATAAGAAGAGGCGCAGGACACAAACTATGCTAAAAAGGAGAGTGTATATCATGGATGAAAAGGGTTTAAAACAGAACGCTAGTAATACTTTACGTACGAATAAAAAGAAAACTTTAGAAATAATAGCAAGTGTTGATGAGTTGAAAAAAGAGCATGAACCAGAGTATGTCTTTTTATATTGGGATGAATTGAGATAAGTATCTTAAGAAGAGAAATTGAAATGGATATTGGATAGAATAATACCAAAATAAAGAAATTCTCCTTATTGAGAATTTCTTTCAATCCAGTAGGATATTCAAGTAATGTACCCGTTAGCCATCCATGAAGCGCAAAAATCAGCGCTTCACCACAGAGAATGAAAATTGGTCTTTTACAAAACTCAATCAGATCACTCATAAGGCTCAGCCTTTTTTTTAAAAGCGTTTTTACTGGGTCTATTTTATTGTGATTTTTTCTGGATTTTGAGCTTTTTTAATTTTCATGGGAGTTCATTAAGAAAAGCGAAATTTCTTCAAGAACCACGCCCTTTAGTTTAAGAAGTTACATGCTTTATAAGCCTTATTTGTACTTATAAAGTTACAATCCTTCTAAAAAAATCCACTCTTTTAGAAGGACTTATGACCCTTTCTTTTATAACTTGTTCTGCTTTTTAATACCCGCATACACATCGTCCCTTTGTATTGGTTGCTTTTTACATTTTTAGAACCAATTTCCCGGAATCTTTTATTATCTTCAATTTCACTTTTCCAATCACCATTCTTCATGCTCCATCATATAATACCTCAAAGGAAAACCGGGGGTATCAACATGCAAGACAATCAACATGGATCGCAAATGACTGAGGTTGAAAAGTTTGATGAATGGGTAAAAAGTTTTTTTCTGGATCCGGAAACTTGTGCGTTGGATCATCAACTTTTTTCAATTGATATATACGAAAGTGACGATGAGTATATGGTGGAAGCGGTTTTGGAAGATCATGATGTAAAAGATATTAAAGTATGCCTAAGTGATAATGAGCTATCGATCATCGTTGACGATACTCATAAGCCATTTCTTGAAAAAAAAGAAGATAAGCTACCCACACAGAGAAAGATCCCTTTCCCTTTTTCGATTTGCTCACGAAGAATTACCGCTGAATTCTCGAATCCGATATTGGTGATTCGCATCCATAAGTTTTCCCCCGGAAAAACAGCTGAAGATATTAACATTGAGTAGTTCGTTCATAAAAATAAAAAGAATGGCCTAGGGACCACTTCCCCCTTAGCCATTCTTTTTTCTTGATTAACCAGCAAAATAAAAGGACGTCCGACTTCCTTTTTGTGTCGAAATGACTTGAAGCTGTGCATCGATTCTTTCTTTCAATTCCGGGACATGGGATATTATCCCGACCAATCTCCCGGTGCTTTGTATATCCATTAATGCTTCAATTGCATGATCAAGAGATTCAGGGTCGAGCGTACCGAAACCTTCATCGATGAACATCGTTTCAAGTGAAATTCCGCCAGCATTCTGCTGGACAACATCCGCAAGACCCAAGGCAAGTGCAAGGGAAGCCTTAAAGCTCTCTCCTCCCGAAAGGGTTTTGACATGCCTCTCTTGTCCTGTATATTGATCATACACAGATAACTCCAGACCGCTCTGGATATTCCTTCGTGTAGGATCAAGCTTTCGCAATAACTGATATCTTCCGCTTGTCATTTTCAGCAGCCTTGAATTGGCTTCTTTTAAGATATCATCTAAAAAGGCTGCCAGTACATACCGTTCAAAAGTTATTTTAAAGGAGTTTTGACCTTTGGAAATCTCAGACAGATGACCGACGATACTGTACCTTTCATCCAAACTTTTCTGTTCTTCCCTAATTTGCGCCAATTTCCTTTGGATTTCTTCGTTAGTCCGTTTTTCAGCCTGCAACTCATTCTGTTTTTGGCGTAACGACTCCAATTCTTCATCTATGAAATCGAATGTCTTTTTCAATCCTTCAAGATCAGGTTTGGTCACATCTTTTAATTTCATTTCCAAATCATGAAACAGGCTTAAAACACTTTGCCAATTTTGATTATACTGCTGAACTTGGTCCTCCAAATTTCCAAGAGCTGCTTCCGATATTTTTGCTGCCGTATATTCTTTATAATTGGAAAAACCTTGATTGGTCATATCCGCAATCAACTTTTCCCGCTCCTCTTTCAATTCTGTATTTAAAGCCTCGATATTTCCACTTAGGGATTCTTTTTTCGCACTGATGGCCGATTCTCTTTCCTTCACCAGTTGAAGGTTTTTTTGTGCATCTTCCAAGGCCGATTGTAAGCGTTTCTTTGTATTTACAGCCATTAGATAAGCTGCATTATATTCTTCCTCTGTCCGTATTCCGTCTGGCAGGGAATCGGTTAATCCTGTTAGTTTTGTAGAGTTTTCAATATACCTGGTTTTCCCTTGGTCCTCTTTTCTCTCTAAAGAGATCAGATTTTCCTTTAGCTCGGATGCTTTCTCTTTTAAATCCAGCAACCTTTTTTCCAGATCATTTAATACTGACTTTTTCCGCATCAATTCTTTTAGCTGTTCTTGCAGCACTTTTCCTTTTTGTACAAACTGCAGCAAATGCTCATTAATATCTTCATTCCTAAACTCCGGCATGTCATTTTGTAAGTCACTTAGCTTCTCTTGTGAAGACTCTAACAGTGCTTCATATTTTGATTTCGCTTGATAATATTCACTTTCAGCTTGGCTTTTTTGTTGTTCCGCCGTTTTCAGCTTGTTTTCTTGCTCTTTCAGTTCAAAATCCGTCGGCATATGCTCATGCATCTGTGCTGGTTTTGGATGACTTTGTGAACCGCACACAGGACAATTTTCTCCAGAGTGCAGCATGGAAGCAAGCATACCCGCTTGGCCTGATCGCCAGTTTCTGTTCAGGGTTTCCAGTTTTTCCTTCTCCTGAATTTGTATTCTTTGTAACTCCTGGAACCGATTTTTCTTTTCATCCAGCACTCGTTTCGTATTCTGGATTTCATAAAGAACTTCTTGAAGCTTTTTAATTTTCGATAAAGCTGAATGATTTCTTTCTGCTTCAATTTCCTGATCACGATAAAGAACAGCCGCTTTTTCCGCTTCTGTTTTTTCTTGAGCGACTTTCTCAGCTTCCGCTTCGACCGACAGATGTTCCGAAACAGTTTTTTCACGAAGTCGTTTACAAGTTTGCCACTCTTTTTCATCTAAGGTAACCTGTGCTTTTAAGCTTGCAAAAGTCATGACAGCCTCTTTTACCTGCTCAAGCTGATGAACAGCTCGGACTGCCCGCTCTCTTTCATTTTCCTTCAACATTTCCTTATCATAGCAATCCTGCTTCTCAATGCGCTCAGTTCGTAACTTCTCGGACTGCTCACTTAACTTTTGAAGTTCGGCATTCGCATCTTGCACTTGTTTGCCAATTCGCAAATAGTATTGTTCCTGCTTTTCAAGTGAAGCCGCTTTGTGTGCCATTTTCATTTGGACTTTCACTAGTTCCATTTCCGGCAGCTTTGCTTCAAGGGCCTCTTTTTCTTTTCGAAGTTTATCTTTTTCCGAAAATCGATTTAATAAATCGACAGCTTTTGAAAGCTCTTGATTTACTTGATCACGAGCTTTTTGCTTTTCCTGTATTTGTTTATTTATATATTCATTTTTTTCTGTTGCTTGCACAATGACTTCCTGTAACAACGGTAAAACCTGCTGTTCATTAGGCTCTTCCCCTTGCAATTGCGCCTGCAGCTCTTCATGATTTCCAGGATGGATGCCTTTCATCAATTCAATTCGCCGCTGAGCACTTTTTTCGCTTTGCTTTCTTAGGATGGAAGCCTCTTCTTTTAATTTTTCTTCTATTCGTTTATAAAGTTCAGTATGAAATAATTTCTGGAGAATCTGTTCTTTATCCTTGCTGTCGGAAGTTAACAGTTTTCGGAATTCATTTTGTGGAATCATCAGGATTTGCCGGAATTGGTTCGCATCAAGTCCAATGAGTACTTTTATTTTTTCTTCAACTTCCCTTACATTCGCACCCAGCAATTTTTTTCCTTCAGGCAATACCTCATATAATTCAGCCTTTGCTCCAACCGTAGTTGTTCCTTCACCTGCTTTTTTCTTCCGTTCCTGCTGTGGCGACCGGGTCACCAAATACGTTTTTCCACGCAGGATAAATTGTAATGATACTTCAGTCAACAGATCATCTTCGGCAAACTGACTTCGTAAATCTTGCCCGCTCCGATCTTCACCGCTGGCTTTTCCATATATTGCAAAACTAATCCCGTCAAATATCGTTGTTTTCCCTGCGCCTGTCTTTCCAGAGATGACAAACATGGTCCGTTCCCCAAGGGAATTAAAGTCAATGGTTTCCCTTCCTGCATATGGTCCGAATGCCTGCATCGTTAAAATATCCGGTCTCATTTCAAAGCCTCCTCTTTCTTAACAGCTTCAATTACCGAAACCATCAAATCCTGCTTTTGTGAATCAAAGTCCCTATCTGTCATTTCTTGATAAAACGTTTCAAACAGGTCCAATTCTGATTTCCGTTCATCTTTTACAGAAGTGAAGGAATTTTTCCTCCTAAGGTCGGTCAAATCCCACTTTCGCTCCAGATGAAGTACGTTCGGATAAATCTGACGCAAGCGGTTAATAGGATCGATGAGTGCACCCTCATCATTTAGTGTTATTTTCAAATAGTCATCCCTTTTTTGCGATTGATAAAAAGCGGGATCAAGCAACTCTTCCATAACCCCGGATATTTCCCTCATATCGAACTTGGGTGCCAAAGAACGATAACGAATATCAAAGCTTCCATCTTCTTGCATATCGACGATAGAAAGCGACTTATTCTGCTTGGACTCGGAAAAAGAATATTTTAATAGTGATCCAGAGTAAAACACCTTAGGATGACGTATCGCGTCTGGGCTATGTAAATGCCCAAGTGCCGTATAATCGAACGCATCGAATAAGTCGGATGAGACACAGCCAGAACCACCTACCGACAAGACCCTTTCCGAATCGCTCGTTTTTCCGCCTAATACAAAAGCATGTCCTACAAAGACATTCGGCTCATCACTATTGAAATTCTCGGCTATCGTTCCGGTTATCCGCTTCATCGCTTCTTGATGGGAATGGATACTATCATCTTCAAAAAGATGGCGGACCGTCCCAGGCTCTGCATAAGGAACACAATAAAAGTTCACGCCCTTGATGCGAACCGGCTCACATGTTTTTGTCAATTTCCCATGAATGTATAACTGACTATGACGATACCATGATGAACCGAATGCGAGTCTTTCCGCAGAATCATGGTTTCCCGATATCGCAACGATCGGTGTATTCATTTTCACATTAATCGTATAAAGGATTTCATCAAGAAGCTCCACCGCTTCAGTCGGCGGAACGGAACGATCATATAAATCACCGGCAATCACAACCGCATCCGGTTTTTCCTCTTCGACAATTTCTATGAATTGCAAGAGCGCATGCCTTTGGTCATCTGTCATATGTACCCCGTGAACGATTTTACCTAAATGCCAATCAGCCGTATGGATAAATTTCATAGTTTCACTCCGTCCTAAATTTTACTTACTATTATTATATCAAAAATTTAACGAATAGCATGGTTTGGGTACAAACGTTCTAATTTTTACCACACAGCTCCATTCTTTTGCATGATTCAAAATGAAAAAAGCAGACTCCAAATGAGTCTGCTTCTGAATGTAGACAAACTCAATGAAAATCGAGTTTGTCTACATTTTTTTTGCTTGTACAAATTTTGACGTTGATTTCCACTTCAGGCACTCGCTTTCCGCGGGCGGTCCGGGAGCCTCCTCGGCGCACTCGCGCCTGTGGGGTCTCCCTTAGACTCGCTATTCCTGCAGGAGTCTCGCACACCCGCTCCAATCAACTATGTTTAAAAATTTGGATAGAACTCCTTTTGCCTACAGTCTTTTTTGTTTTAAAATAAATCTATTAAAACTTGAGGTGATGAGGATGCTTTCGAAACATCATTCTATTCAACGAGAATAACGTGAAATGATTACTTTTGATCAACTGGTGCCACCGAACCATTTGGTTCGTAAAATGGAGGCTTCCATTGACTTCACTTTCATTTATGACTTGGTGAAAGATATGTATTCAGAGGTAGGACGCCGAAGTAATGATCCAGTTATTTTAGTTAAACTGACATTCATTCAATATACCTTCGCTATTCGTTCCATACGACGATTATGTGTGTATTCGGGGATGCAAAAGAAAAGCAAGGTATGCGTTGGACTACTTTAAGGGGAATTAAAAAATTGTCGATGAAAGCGATGCTTACTTTCACTGCCATTAATTTAAAGAAGATGGCCATGTGGACTTGGCAAGGTCCTAAAATAGCATAACCTAGTGGCTCGAAGAGCCCAAATCTCTTAACCTTTGGTCAAAATTTCAAAGGGAATTTTAAAAGGGGTGCAGAATTTTTTAATTCCGAACCCCTTTTGTCTACAAACTGAAGCAGACTCCAAATGAGTCTGCTTTTTTCATCATTAGCTGAATAAATGTTCATATGGACCCATATTCACCTTTCTTTCAGCTAATTTTTTTTGCAAAAATTTATGGTCCCGCTTTGGTGTGGCAATGATATAGCCGCGTATCACTAAATCTTCCGTAATATTGCCCGCTTTTTCCTTTAGCGCCAACTCCCCGATTTTTCCCGCAATCTTATGACGTGCAACATCACGAAAAAGTTCTGGCACAGGACTCACTAAATCTTCCAGCAATTCCTTTTGCTGCTTTGACCATAAGTGCTTTGTTTGATCCAAATAGTATTCTTCCCAATCCATATCGGATTTCCCATCTTCTTTTGGAAATCTTTTCAGGAACTTTCGAAACATGAAAAAGCCACCTATGCTCATCAATATAATTAAAAGGGCTACCCAAAATAGAATGAACCATAAAAACCATCCGCTAAGCAAAGTACCACCTCATATGTATAGAATGATCGTCACTATTATTATAGACAGTAACCCATATCTTTACAAGACTGGCAATGCAATCATTCTTGACCGTTCACTTCCAGCAAGACGAGTGAAAAATCCCCTACCGCATTTTCTTCATATAGATTCGTGACCGAAGTTGCATAGTTAAAAATCTCTGCACGAAACTCCTCGTTTGACTGTGGAATCTTTAAATCAAAAACCATCTGATAAAGAAGTGTAGTAATATCATGATATTCACTATGTGTGACCTTGAAATTGAAACTGACTTTTCTGATTTCCTTACCTTCAGAATCCTTTACAATTTCAAAAAGAAAATCCGTAACTTGCAGCGGAACATCGTTTAAAATGACCTCGTCAACCATTATCAACATCTCCTTAATAAAGTGGTTAAAGACATGTTATCACTAGAAACTCTCAGCGCCAATTATTCAACCTTGAAAAAATGAAAAAACGTGCACAGGAAACCTGAGCACGTTTTCTTCAAATCAATTTACTTTCCCTTTTTAACGATTATACGCCATTTAGCGTCTTCGATTTGCTCGAACTCGGTGATTTCATGACCTTCTGTAGCAGCCCAACGTGGAATGCTCTCCGTTGCTTGTGTGCAATCGAAATTAATGATCAATTCCTCACCTTTTGCCATGTCCGCGATCGCTTCTTTTGCTTCCACCAAAGGGAATGGACATACCATTCCAGTCGTTTCCAATACTTTTGCCATTTATATTCCACTCCTTGATTAAAAAGTTTTTGACTCGTATCTTAAGCCGCTTTGGATGCGGCGGCTGCCTGCTTTTGCTTACGGATGATCGTGAAATATGTTGCTACCCATGTACCCAGCAGGAAAAAGACAATCGCAATCCAACCTTGCCAAGCAAATAACGCCGAATTCACCAGGCCATTTCCGATTGTGCATCCCCCGGCAACACTTGCACCGAATCCCATGGTTACACCGCCAATTGCATTATTACGTAACGTTTTCATATCAGGCAAACGCCAACGGAATTCCCCGCTCCCTTTGGCAGCGATGAAAGAACCTAGGAAAATGCCTACTACTAAAAACGTGCCCCAATCGATTAACGCATCATCTCCGGTGATAAGGAAAGTTAAAATGTTCGCGGAAGGCGCTGTAATTCCAAGTCCGAACATCCTCCCTGTCATTGCACTCAGCGGCCAAGCAATGATTGCAATAAGGCCGACCAATAATGCTGTCACAAAAGGATGCCAGCGTTTCTCGAATAAGATGTGGGCCAATCCGGTTTTTTTCGGTTTCATTTTAAAGATTGGAAGTTTCGGTTTTCTCAATTCACGAATCACCAATATGCCAACCAAGAGTGTCAAAATAATAACAAGAACCCAAGGCGAAACATTTAACGTTTCATGAATATACGTATCATTTGTACGATAAGATAACAGATTATCCCCTGCCACTTTCCATACACCATATTTCGTCATTGCTGCCCCTAGCATATATCCAAAAAGGGCAACCCAACTTCCGATCATGCCCTCTCCGGCACGATACCATGTTCCAGTCGCGCAACCTCCTGCCAGAACCATACCAATACCAAAAATAAAGCCACCCACAATGGTTCCCAGCCATGGAAAACCATCATTTCCAAACTGAATGACCCCTGTATCATTCAATGCATAAACTCCAATACTTTGTATCGCTATAACAACAAATGTAGCCAAAAACATCCGTCCATCTTTAGCTAAAATCAAATCACGATATGCACCAACAACACAGAAACGGCCTCTTTGAAGCACAAATCCCAGCAGTAAACCACAAATAATCCCTAATACAATCATTTGTAACATGTACCGTTTCCTCCTTAAGTAAAATAATAATAATAATACTAATATAATATAATTCGGATGAAATTACTAGGTTTTTGGATTGATTTTTTTCTAATGAAGTTCCCATGCAAATGAAAAACCCGAGTCATCATGAATAACGACTCAGGTTTTGTAGATTATTCCTTTGATTATCAAACCATACTGCCTCCGCCGAAACTGGCTGCTTTAACTTTCTTATATTGGTAAAGCATGGCAATTCTCCACGGAACGATCATCGCAAAAGCAAGTAAGAAAAACATTCCGCTCAATACACCGATTTCAATCGTGCTTCCCAGCATCAGCTTTGCCACCAGTCGAATCACCATGAGACCAATCAATATGAATATGAACGCTTTAGAGCGCAGAATATAAATTTTTTCATCTCTAACTTCAAATTTAGATGTTTTGATCAATAAGATGGAAAATAGCATTCCTGCAACAAGAGCCTCCAACAATTCGTATCGAGTGACCCTGAACATCGGGAAAATAAACATCAAGGCACCGGTACTCATAAACAGCGGCGGTAAAATGATTTTCTTTTCATTCACTGGTTTTTTCGTTTCCTTCATCCGTAATATGAAAACACCTATAGCCATCACAATCGCTATACCTGTTGATATATATATCATCTCTTAACCATCCCTTTTAACTAATAATAGGTAAGTACCATTAAAAATTATATATGACTTCAATTTATAAACAAAGTATATAGTACCTATTTAAGATAAACAAGGAGGTGTTTATTAATTAAGCCCGCTATTGATGATGCTTCCAATTCCCGCCTCGACAAAAGGCTTGTCGATAAAACCTTGGTCCCGGCTTCTATAGACTTCGTCAACCATTTTTGCATTATGAACATCGCTGCCTGAAGTTCCTTCTTAATTTCTTAGATCAGGATTTAATTTCTATATAATATTCAATGCTTACCGCCCAATCCCGCCTTCATCAACCACTTAGTGACTGACCTTATACACAAAATCAACGAAATGGCACCATAAGACCTAATAGCCGACCTCAATTTGAATAATATTGAAAAATTAACTTATTATGGACTAAAAACCTGTAAAGCCACCGAATAGTCTAGACAGGACTGCAATTATTTTGGTCATCCAATCAAAAAATAAAACCACACCCATTATAATCATTAAATATCCGCCAATCTTCATGATGTATTGGCTGTACTTTTTGATCCATTTCAACTTTCCGACAAAGAAGGACAATATGAAGAAAGGGATGGCAAATCCTAAAATATAGGCAGTCATATAGCTCATGGCAGCACTTGGATTAGTTGCCCCCAATGAAATGACAGCACCTAACAGCGGACCTGCACAAGGAGTCCATCCAGCGGCGAAGGCCAGTCCGATAAGAATGGAACCTATATATCCGCTAGGTCGATTCTTGAATTCAAATCGACTGTCTTTCATCAAAGATTTCGGCTGAAAGATTCCTACAATGAATAAACCAAAAATGATAATCAGGATAGCACCAATCTGACGAATTAATTCTTTGTAATCCGAGAAAAAAGAACCTAAGTATGAAGTGCTAAAACCAATTGCAATAAAAACCAAGGAAAACCCAAGAAGGAAAAATAAAGTATGCAGCATGCTCCTTCTTTGGAGCATGGCGTTCTCGGATTTGATTTCACCTACACTCATACCAGTGATATAAGATAAAAAGGCCGGATATAGCGGTAAGCAGCAAGGCGAAATAAAACTCAGGAATCCCGCCCCAAAAGCTAAAAACATATTAATATCATTCAAATAAGCTCACTCCTATGTATGTCAACCTATAAACATTGTAACAAATAAGATAAAAAAATACATTTATGGAACTGTGAATATTTCATGACAACCAATAGCTTATAACTGGATGGGTGACAGGCTAAGTTAACTTATTTGAATTCATTAGTCCAAGCCGATATAATTGTTATATTCATACAGATTTTACAACGAACACATAAATTAAGGGTACCTTGAAATAAATGTTGGGGCCAGAAAGGAAATATAATGGCTAAAAAGAATGAATTTCTCGAACAGATTGAAATAAAGAGAAATGAACTTATCAAAATTGTCGCTAAAGATGGTTTAAACTCTCATGTTGCCGTTGAATATAGCCAGCAACTTGATCAGTTACTAAATAAATATAATGAACTTTTTTATAAAACCGGTACAAATTTTTAATCCAGTACATCTCCCATTGATAACCACATAAGTTATTATATGATTTATTTTGCTGTCAATCTCCCCTTTTTTACCTTCTTTCTCAATTAGGATACTTAGGCATGACCTTTGCAATATAAGAAAACAGGCAACCGCCATGGGCATTGCCTGTTTTTCCATTTTAAATAATGCATAAGAATCATTTTGCTTAGGGATGTCGGAGGATAGGTTGTCACACCTAGAACAAAAGGAGATCCAGCTAAGACGGAAGAACCGTCCGGACCACTTCCTACCCCAATGTGACACCCGGTTGTGTACGTTATTTAATCCTCGTTGCAACACCCTACACACCACATATGAGTATTTTCGATTATCTAAACACCTTAAGTAATGGCGGCCGGTTCTTAATCAATTCCTTAACTGGTATTTCCAAGTCGGCGGCCTCAATTGATTTCATATATAATGATTACGAGTAAATGCGCGGAATTCACGAGTAAATCAGCTAAACTCACGAGTAAATAGAGCGAATTTACGAGTAAATCGTGTAAATTCACGAGTAAACGCAATATTTACGAGGGCAACAGCTAAATTTACGAGTAAATAGAGCAAATTTATGAGTAAATCAACTAAATTCACGAGTAACAGTGTGAAATTCATGTGTAAGATGTATGTAGCAGGAGGCATTCGTTTAAGAGATATCCCTTACAAATAAAAGGAATGGTTTTTTCTACCTAAATATATTTATTTTCAAATTCAACCTGGAAACCTCACCTGTCCTCGTTCCTTTTTCTAAAGCAATCATTTTAAATTTACATGATAAAAATTGTGTTTGACAAATCGATCAAAAAATATTATCTTTAATTAAAGATAAATTAACTCGAGATAATATCACTGTATTTTTTTAAACATAAATCTCGAATTAAAGATATCTAAATTCAAAATAAACTCTAGGAGGAATCATAAATGATTGGTATTGGTTTATTAGTTATACGCTTAGTAATAGGGTTATCGTTTGTTGGACATGGAGCTCAAAAATTATTTGGGTGGTTTGGCGGTCACGGCTTGAAAGGTACAGGAGGCTGGTTTGATTCAATTGGGATGAAGCCAGGAATTACCATGGCCCTATTTGCCGGTCTATCTGAACTTATAGGCGGAGCGTTATTTGCTTTAGGTCTCCTTACACCCTTTGCAGGTATATTAATTGCACTTACAATGCTCGTTGCAATCGTTAAAGTCCATGGAGCAAATGGCTACTGGGCAACTCAAAACGGTTATGAATATAATCTTGCCATTCTTGCAGTGGCGATTGGCGTTGCGCTAACCGGAGCTGGCCCATACTCTCTTGATTCCTTTCTATTTTAAGGAAGCTTGGGTTTTATAATCCCTATATTATGAAAAACACGGAGTTGGCTATAACCACTCCGTGTTTTTACTTTTTCCCCATTATTCAGAGATTTTTCTAGTGGTTATCAAAGCTTATAACTGAGTGAAAGTTACTTCGAGTATAGTTTACATAGGTTGTCCCATATTTAAATTAGATGGTTTCAATATTAAAATGCAAACTACCTAAGCATCACTCTTGTACAGTAATTTTCACAAAGGAGTTGGAATAATGCCATTAATATAGAGTACCATCGAATCCTATTCTTTATGTTCCTAAAATGGAGAATATTGGATTGAAAACAATAGTTCCTAATATGAAATATCTTGTCTAAAAACTAAAACTCATGTTTAGGAATAATAGAGTACAGTAATAACGAGAATGATCATTACCTCATGTTTTTTATTTCCGGTGTGTCCTCAATGAATCAAAAGAAACGCTATTTTTTTATAGAACTAAGTTATATATATTCCCTCAGAGACAGTTAAAGTGCTCCTATCCCATCCTGAAGATAATAGAAATCCATGGTTCTTTAATTCGTTCCTATGGCTTTCAGTATACAAACGATAAGTCGGCAATACTCAAGAAGAATCCGAGGATTTACCTGTTGAAGTTTCAAGACGATTAATTGAAGAGGAGGCTAAAGTTATAGATTCTGGATCGAAATTTATGGTTATATATGATTTAGAAGTTACAAAACCAGGGCAAATCAGCACTTTTGCATCAATTGCTGCAACAACTTTAAAAATAGGAGGAACTGTATATAAAGTAAAAAGTGATCGTTCAAAAGAAGATAAATTTTATATATACGGTAACTTTCAATGGCTAAAAACACCTTCATTTACTTTAGTGGATAAAATGTCAATTGGTTTCCCTTCAGGTTCAGGACTATATCTGCCAACAAGTGGAGGGAAAGTAAAACAACACCAGCACAGATATTCTCAAGATCAACAAAGAAATGGACGTTGGATTGATTATGCAATCAAGTATTCTCCAAGTAATTGGGAACCAAGTGCTGGTATGGCTGGTTCATATGATATAAGGGCTTCTACTTAAAACCAAGCATAAAGGGTATATCGGACAATACGTATATGTTCCTACATCAAAAAATGGTAAAATAAACATAAAAATATCATATGGTCATAAAAGAATTTCTGGTACGCCTTCTGTGTCAGTTTATCCGGCTGGTTTATCAATTACACCAAATAATACTACAGATACAAGGTCATATGCATTAACGCTGTCTTATTGATCTGTTGTTAGATTGGGGGGACCATGAGGCAAATTATTATTAATTTCATTTTCATTCTAGTCATATTAGTAATTTTATTTTTTATCTTTAGCTATGATGCATCTTTAGATAGTGATTATATGTTGTCTCTTTTACTTATCATTTCTCTGCAAATATCTTTGATATTAGCTATTCTGTTAAAAAGAAGGTAACACCAGAAGAGCAACCATTAATTAATGGTTGCTCTTCTGGTGTTAACTAGCGTCCTTCCTACCTTTTCCACGCGTTCCGTAAAGAAAGCCCTTTTCCTCACCAAAATTCCCAAGTGTATCTGCGGTTGAGGCTTAAGTGCTAGTCAATAAAAATTCTAAACTTTCCCCTGTTTTATTTCCGAATCAGCTTAGAAATAGAATGCTCAGTTATTCATTCGGACTCAATTTAAAATCACTATTTAGATTCTCATTCATATAAATGACTTTTCCATACATAAAAACCCGGATAAGAACACTTTTATATGTGTTTCTTAACCGGGTTATATAACCAAATCAGTACTTTTACGAACTTTTATTTATTCAATCCCCGGAAACCATCCTGGAGTGTGGATGATCGCTTGCCATAATGGGTCTGGAATATCAAGTTGCTGCTGATTTTCTTTGTTTATTTTGGTCACGATTTCAGCTTCCCTGCCTTGTTCCACTTTTTGTACCCATTCAGGATCAATTATGATTTCACGCCCTAATGCAATTAACGGAACCCCCGATTGCAATGCTTTGATCGCATTATCTGCTGTATAGATGGAACCAACACCAATTAATGGAACTTGATCTCCGATACGTTCTTTAATGATCTCTATCCGAGGTCGGTCAACGTCGGTTCCCCGTCTTGCTTTCGACCAGAAATCCATTAATGATACATGAAGATAATCCAGATCCTTTGTTACAAGCCCATCAATTAATGCAAGTGTATCATCCATTGTGATTCCTGGTGTTTCCGGTTCTTCCGGTGAAAAACGGTAACCTACGATGAACGGATCCTTGGCATGGTTGGCAACCGCCTTTTTCACTTCATCCACAACCGCTAATGGAAAAGTCAGGCGCTTTTCAAGAGAACCGCCCCACTTGTCTTCACGACGGTTCGAATGCGGCGAAAAGAATTGCTGTAGCAAGTAACCATTTGCACCGTGAATCTCGACACCGTCAAATCCCGCTTCAATGGCACGTCTGGTGGTTTCACCAAAGTCGAGAATGATCGATGCTATTTCCTTTTCAGATAGTGGACGTGGAACTGCTTTCCCTTCACCTTCCGATGGGATGTTGCTTGCACTGACAACATCACCATTTACCAATTCGGGTGGAACCTCTCGGCCGCCATGAAAGATCTGGAGAATTGCCTTTGCCCCTTTCGCTTTAATCGCTGATGCCAAACGACTTAGACTAGGTATCAATTCATCCTGATCTCCGCCAAATTCCCCGTGAAAACCTTTGCCATTAGCCGTCACGTAAGTACATGCCGTTATAACCATGCCGACCCCGCTTGACCGACGTTCATAATAGTTGACTTCCGCATCGGTTACAGTCCCGTCAGGATTAGAAGAGAAATTTGTCATAGGTGCCATCACCAATCGATTTTTCACTTCTAATTTTTTTCCTAAATTGAACGATTCAAATAATGGTGTATATTTAGAATTCATTTAGCAATCCTCCATTTAGTTACCCACCCTGTTGGCTGGTATAAGTCCTTAATTAAATATCATCCGCGTATTATGATTATAATCATGCATACTTTGCGATTAATGCCGAAATGGCTTCTTTTGGCTGGAAGCCAATAGCTTGATCTACCTTTTCTCCATCTTTGAATAGAATCAGAGCTGGAATTCCCATCACTCCATATTCGCTCGTCGTATCTGAATTTTCATCCACATTAAGTTTAACGATCTTAACCTGATTACCCATTTCCTCATCTATTTCATTAAGAACTGGGGCAATCATTTTACACGGACCGCACCATGGAGCCCAAAAATCAACCAATACTAAGCCTTCCTTGATTTCACTAGCAAAATTATCATCTGTAACATGTTCTATTGTCATGATCATTTCCTCCTTGTATTATCCGAAATATTAATGATCTTTACTCATACTATTTAAAATCGAGTTTTGCGATTCTATTTCCCGGGATTTGAACCTCTGATTTCCGGGCAGTTATTTTCGGGTGGATTTTGATGGATTCCAATTTACCGGATAACTCCATAAACCATGTTTCATCTTTAGAAAGTAAAGCCAAATCAATTAAGGCCAAAAGATGAGCTTCGTTACTGATTTCTAGATCCGGCAGTTTTTCAGTCCATTTACTCGGAATCCAAATCGATTTCCCAACCGCTTTTTCATTGTCACTTTCAACTACATTCACTTTAACGATTTCTCGATTATCGCTTACGGTTTCAACGAAACCATGGATAAGTTCCCCATCTCTTGATTTTCCCTGTACCCAATCCCCATTCTTGAACAGATTGTTTTCAACCATTTTCTTAGCACCCCTTTTATGTTCATTTAATATTAAATCTATAGTTATTAACTGTATTAATAAAATATACATTTTGTGCAAATAAAAAACTAAATCAATATCACGGACATTGTTTAATTTTTTCCAAAAATGTGCTGAGAGTTATATCTTCTAAATATTTTTCAAAATATAATTCAGCTTCATCAAATATTTGATCCATGACTACCTGGGTATTTGAAGATATGACACATTTTTTCTCCGGATCACCGGTACACCACTTTGGTTTCAGGGTTCCATGTGAGACCGCTATATAAATATCCGCCAAACTTACCTCTTCAGGGTTACAGTCTAGAATATAGCCTCCGCCCACACCTTCTTTAGTCTTAACAAATCCCTTTTTCCTTAAGCTGCTCATCATTTTCCGAATCCTAGCCGAATTTGTACAAACGTTTTCTGCGATGGACTCACTGCTTGCCATATGATCTGGTAGATAAGCTAAATAGACCAAACTATGCACAGCTATTGTAAAATCACTATTCACTTTACGTATCCTCCTCAAGGAGATTACTGTAATATTAATATTTACAGTTGATAAAGTCAACTCAAAAACCTCAACAGCTTCCTCCATTATATTTGATCAATTTAGTATTGCAGTGAAATCCCCACTTTACGCTTTTAATATTGCCCAAGTTAATGAGCCTTAAAGTAAGACTTGGTGGCAATATTCATCCCTTAATTATAGATACACTAAATTGACAACGAATCCATTCTTTCTTCATGAATGGTGTTTCTATTTACAAACATTCAAATAAAAAACACCCGATTACTCGAATGATTACTTTAATCAATTTTAATAATCACTAACTCATTAATGGTTTAGCGCTTAAATAAAAAGATTAATAGAAAAGATTTATTATTTTTTACATTTAGATTTCAATCTGAATTTTGATTCCCATTTGTTGTCTTTAAATTTACATTTGTGTTCAAATTTAAGTTCACACATAGGAAAACACACCTTACATTTTTTTACAAAATCATTTATCATTCTAACCACCCTCCTTAATACTATATATGCATCTTTTGATAGAAAGTGTGGACAAGTATAATTTTTTGGCGAATATACTTTCCAAATAAAAAAGCCTCACATAGATGGAGGACTTACATTATCATTCCAAAACAAAAACCACCTTTTCTGAATCATTCATTCAGAAAAAGTGGCTTAAGAAACAAAAATGAAAGATAAACCAAAATTTTATATAAAATCGGTAGAAGGATTAGACTAAATCCATTTCGATATTATATAAAATTTTGCATCCAATCTTCCAAGAACATTGATATATCAAGGTTTCATGCTATCTTATTTTGTTTGTTGTTTATTCATGGCGCTCATCATCTGATTAATTTTCTTTTGGGATGGTTTCATACCCATTTGCATCATCATCATTTTCAACATTTGTTCGTTAATTGGCGGATTTTTCTTTAAGTAATCCATCATGTATTTACGAGCGATGAAAAATCCCAGCACTACTCCAGCAATCAATGCCAGTACGCCAACTAGAATGTAAACCCACATACTATTTCCTCCTTCATGTTGTCTAACATCAGTGTACTAGACCAAAGGTTATTATACAATACCCGCTACCGAAAAGTCCCCCATTTAGACAAATTTTCTTTCTTTTATCGGTTTTAACCAACCGTATTTTTCATGTTCAAAATCAATGGCCAGAAAACTCGCTTCATATTTTCGAATACTTTCAAAGAAAGCCGTTTCCGCTTCATAGTCTCCTTCAGCTTTAAGAGTAATGGAATCATTCTGAATGATTAAAACGGCTTTACTTGATCCGTTTGTTTTTTCTAAATAGTATTTTCCATTTTGAGTCCAATAATTCATCTTTTTTTGCAAACGTTGTTCAATAGCTAACTGCAACTGGATAATCGGGACTTTTTTGGTGACATATTCGATTTGTTTTTGCAAAATACTCTTTAGTCTGCCCCTTGCTTGAATATATTCCAAAAACAAATTGAAAAATAGCTTTTCTCTTCCATAATAATGATGGGCAAATTCATCTTCGATTAAATAAATTTGATAGGTTCTCATCAGCCAATGCCTCCTAGCTTTCCTATTTTGGTACGAAACATCTAACCACCAGCACCCTGTCCACTATTTTCCACTATTGATGACTTTCCCCTTTAACTGACACATTTAAACGAAATTTATTTATTCTCATTATATATTGACAAACAAAAAAGATATGTTGTTTGCTGGAGAAATTTTCTTCTTTTTTTGTCGAATGGAAAATTTCCTTTAGTATAGAAGCACATTCAATATATAATAGGACTCTTTTGATAAAAAAACTGACACCAATCTAGTTGGTGTCAGTTCCGCATTATTGTTATTTAAGCATTTCTTTAACAATAGCTACTACATTTTCTACAGTGAAACCGAATTCCTCCATGATTTTACCGCCTGGTGCAGAAGCTCCAAAATGATTGATGGCCAATATTTCACCCTCATCACCTGCATAACGATCCCAGCCAAACGGTGAAGCCACTTCGATAGCTAAACGTTTTTTCACTGCCGGATTGATTACGCTTTGTTTATATTCTTTTGATTGAGTTTCAAATCGGTCCCATGATGGCATGCTGATTACCGCAACATCAATTCCTTCGTTCGCTAAAGCTTCCTGTGCTTTAACAGCCAAGTTCACTTCGGAACCAGTCGCAAGAAGTAATGCATCGGCTACTTCTTTCTTAGAAGCAGAGATGATGTAAGCACCTTTTGAAACACCTTCATACGCAGTTTCGGAAGTGCCTTTTATTGTTGGCAATCCTTGACGAGTCAGTACAAGAGCAGTTGGTTTATTTGTAGACTCCATAGCCACTTTCCAGGCTGCTGCCGTTTCATTGCCATCAGCTGGACGGATTACCCCTAGGTTAGGCATTGCGCGCAATGATGCTAATTGTTCGATTGGCTCATGAGTCGGTCCGTCTTCCCCTACAGCAATGCTGTCATGGGTGAACACATAATTAACAGGGAGTCCCATCAGTGCTGCCATTCTTATGGCAGGACGTAGATAATCAGAGAATACGAAGAATGTTCCTCCATATACTTTTAAGCCACCATGAAGTGCCATTCCATTTAAAGCCGCACCCATAGCGAATTCACGTACACCGAACCATATATTACGGCCACTGTAATTACCAGGTAATAGATCTGTCTCACCTTTGATGGCAGTATTATTAGACCCGGCTAAATCCGCAGAACCCCCAATGAAGCTAGGGACCTTTTTGGCGATCGCATTCAGTACTTCCCCACTTGAAGCACGGGAAGCTAATGTCTTACCTTCTTCATAGACTGGAATTTCCTGATCCCATTCAGCAGGCAGTTCACCTTTAATTGCAAGCTCCAATTGCTGTGCTAACTCAGGATGTGCTTCTTTGTAATTTTTAAACAATTCATTCCAAGCTTCTTCTTTTTGAGCTCCTGCATCAACAACAGCTTCATTGAAGTGTGAATACACTTCTTCAGGTACATGGAAGTCCTCTTCGAATGTCCATTTGTATGCTTCTTTTGTCAATTTAAGCTCATCTGCACCAAGCGGAGCGCCGTGAACGGCAGATTTACCTGAACGATTTGGTGAACCGTAACCGATAACCGTTTTCACTTCGATTAATGTTGGGCGTGCTTCGTCGGTTTTCGCTTCTTCAATCGCTTTAGCAATTTCCTGAAGATCATTGCCATCCTCAACGCGGATATATTGCCATCCATAAGATTTGAACCGGTCTGCTACGCTTTCACTAAAGGATTGACTTAAGTCGCCGTCAAGGGAAATATCATTAGAATCATATAAAACAACAAGTCTTCCCAGTTGTAGATGTCCAGCTAATGAAGCGGCTTCTGCAGAAACACCTTCCATTAAATCTCCATCTCCACAAATGCTATATGTATAATGATCGACCACATTATAAGAATCGCGGTTATAGCTTTCTGCCAAGTGACGTTCAGCCATTGCCATTCCGACCGCCATTGCGATACCTTGTCCAAGCGGCCCGGTAGTTGCATCCACACCAGCCGTATGTCCGAATTCAGGATGTCCTGGAGTTTTACTGCCCCATTGACGGAAGCTTTTCAAATCATCGATAGATAAGCCATAGCCCGATAAATGAAGAAGGCTGTATAACAGCATAGAACCATGTCCAGCTGAAAGAACAAAGCGATCTCTATTAAACCAATCTGGATTTTTCGGGTTATGGTTCATATATTCGGTCCATAGTTTATACGCCATTGGCGCTGCCCCCATTGGCATACCTGGATGGCCGGAATTAGCCTTTTCAATTGCATCAATTGATAATGTACGAATCGTATTGATTGAAAGTGCATCTAATTTATCTAACATATTGTAAAAACATCCCTTCCTGTAATGTACCTCTTTATATTATAGTGACAAGCATAATATCACAACTAAAATCACTATTTAATGCCCCAATATTACAATTTTCTAGGAATAAGAAGTCACCTATTTAGATTAAACTAAATCGGAGAATACATACATGAATGCACTCTCTTTTTACTCCAAAATGCCAAAGAATCCTCAAATGGAATATTCCATCAGAAGAATCCAAGCATTAATGTAAATTTCGTTTTTCTTTTATATTTTTTATCTTTTGAGGAGTGACGTCATTACCCTCTGGATCCACGACTTTCACATGCTCCAACGTGTCGGACATGGATTTTCTGAATGTTTCCAAATACTCACTTCTCAATTGGGTTTGCTCTTTCGCTTCAACTTCCGTCAAGCCTTCACCCTTTGCCTTTTTAGAAAGTTCATTTATACGGGCTATTTTTTCTTTTGATAACATAATTTCGCTCCTTCATAATCTGCGGATATTGTCATGGTATTAAAAAAAAAGCGAAATTACAAGTTCTATGATTTACTTTCCTTTGTATTCATTTGATGTTCGAGAAAACGCCTGTTCACAGTAGCCTTAGATACATTGTATCCAAAGCCCCTTAATGTGGCTGCGATTTCTGAGAATGTTAACCCATTGGCACGCAGTTTAATAATTTCTTCAATAGGAATCTCCATACGGTCCCTTCCAGTGGAATTCCTTTGATTCTGAAGATTTTTTTGAGGACGGTACCCTTTTTCAACGGCTCTCATCATTCCGCGCTTTATTTTAAGATTATGTAGTTTCCTTTGATATTCTTCTACAATGCCCACTATCTGAATGACCATGGCATCCGAATCCGATAACTCCAGCTCCCCATCGTGTGAGAGCGTATAAATTTTCACATCTTCTTTAAGGATGACATGGAAAAGGGCTATTTTGGCATTCCCTCTTCCCAGTCTTGTTTCATCCTGGATTAATAGCACTTCAGCTTCTTTGGTTTTAAATAGTTCGAGCATGTCAAAAATGCCATCCCGATTCAACTCATAACCACTTGCCTGTTCTTTTATAATGGAGACAACTTCCACATCCATCTTTTCAGCCAATTTGACTAATTCATCTTCCTGCCTTGCCAATGATGTTTCCTGTGACTCTTTTTCGGTGCTGACCCTACAATAGATTACCGCCTTCATAATACCCTACCTTTACTACTTACTGCTCACTGGCCAAATTCTGGACAAGTTCTTCCCCTTTAACCGGTATGACAATGACTTGTCCAGGCTTTATCGAATCCGCACTGACTCCATTATTCTCTTCTATCCAACCAATGAATTCTTTTTTTGTCAAATTTGATTCTTCATATTCTTCGGCAATTCCCCATAGGGTGTCACCCTCGCTTACTTCTATAGAAAGGAAATCCTTTTTTTGATCATTGTTCAATGTACAAGAGAATAAAATTGAAAAGATGAATACTGATCCCGCTAATAGAATCGTATAAATATAATTTTTGTATAATTTTTTCATGATAATCCCTCCAAAGCGAATGTTCGTTCGTATGTTATGATCAAATTATAATACGAACGTTTGTTTCAGTCAACAACAAATTCGAACTTATGTTTGTATAGAGATGGGGGCCATGCTATAATGTAGCAAAGAACATTGGGGAAGAGGTGCACAAATGACAAAACTATCAAAACGGCAGCAAGATATTCTTGATTTCATTAAAGAAGAGGTCCGCCAAAAAGGGTATCCGCCTTCCGTACGGGAGATTGGCGAAGCAGTGGGACTTGCATCAAGTTCAACAGTACACGGACATTTATCCCGCCTGGAAAGTAAAGGCCTTATTAGACGTGACCCAACCAAGCCAAGGGCCATTGAAATAATGAATTTGGAGGAAGCGAACAATATTCCCAAAGTCAATGTCGTGAACGTGCCGTTACTTGGAAAAGTAACAGCGGGCATGCCGATAACGGCCATTGAGAACATTGAAGAATACTTTCCGCTTCCCGAAAGCATGGTTCCACATGATGACCATGTATTCATGCTGGAAATCATGGGTGAAAGTATGATAGAAGCTGGAATTCATGATGGAGATTATGTCATCGTGAAACAACAAAGCAGTGCCAATAATGGAGATATCGTCGTGGCGATGACGGAAGATGATGAAGCCACTGTAAAACGATTCTTTAAGGAACCGGATTACATAAGGCTTCAGCCTGAGAACTCAAATATGGAACCAATTATTTTACGAGATGTTTCGATACTTGGAAAAGTAATAGGCTTATATAGACAAATACACTAAAAGCGCTTCCCGCGCTTTTTTTGTTTGTTTAATTTATGTCCAGAATTCTCTCAATATGCATATGGAAGAGTAGATATTGAAATATTTTTTAATAGAATCTAGTTTCATGGGAATTTATACATCCTTTATAAGGGATGAAAGTTATACTATCGCCTTTCTGGTAATATGTACTTTGGAAAAAAGCTCATTGAAATAAAAAAAAGAGGATTTAAAATCCCCCTTTAATAAGGTTTAGATCGACCAAGTCATTCCACTGTTGAATCTGCACTTGTTGACAAGCATTTGCAAGTGCAGGGAAAAAAATACATATATTTATTTTCCCCTGATAACAAACTTCCAACCATATCCATCAGAGACCCGTTGAATTAATACTTCAATAAGTAATTACGACCTGGCTGTTTCCATTGGCTGAATTACCATCTCCCTAGTTAGCCCTACCATCAAAATAATGCCTCCTCAACTAAGAGAAGGCATTTCGTTATTTCTCAATATAGACCGAACGAATCAGCGTCCGGGTTCTTTCAGTACCATCCACATTTTTTTCCTTAACATCTATTGTTACATTATAAACACCTGACTTAGGTACTTCTGGAAGGGTGCCAGTAAAATTTTCAGTATCCATTGCCTTAATTGAGTTTTTTTCACTAATTTCATTACCGGTTTCATCTATCAGATGAACCAAAAATGTTGTACTGATTGGTCTTTTTTTATCATTCATTGGATTCTTTATTAAAAATTTTGCATCTTTTTGCTTAACTTTACCGGCCATACTTAATGTAATGGGATTCTTTTCGTTAAATTGTGCTGTGAACAGGAAGGCGTCTTTTGGCGATTTAGTCTTCATTCGTACTTTCCAGTCACCAATTTCAAGGTTATTTCTGTAGAATGATTGGATGGTTGCACCATTAAAAAAGGAAGTTTCATTTTTTGCTGAATGAACCTTTAAGGAAGGTGAATACTTTTTATTGGATGGAGAAATCAATTCAACCTCGACATCATTTGAGGCTGTATATATGCTTAAATTACCTGGGGCAGCTTCATTTACATGGAAGCTTTGTTCGACCCAGACATTTTGTTTCAGGACATCACCCAGAACGGTTTGAGCGAGTGCGGTTGTAATGACATCATCTTCGACTCGTTCTTTATAATTGACATGATATGCAGGAATCCCAGCGGTGGATGTGCTTTTTAAATAGGGTTCAATTCTTGAAAATACAGCCGAGCCAACTCGAATATTGTCGTGATCAAAGTTGGGATCCGAAAATAAATGTGTTGCATAGGGTATTTTTGTACTCCATACATTCACCAGTCCATCATTTTCGCCATATGATGATAAATATTGTCCCCCCATTGATAAGGCTGATAGTACCGGGCCTCTGTTCATACCTGCCACAGTGAAATACAAGTTTTTACGAGAGTTGACATGGTTATCCGTGACAGAACGAAATTCAGCCATTTTACCAACTTGTAAAGAATAAGTTCCCTCATCTTTTTGACCTAATAAGGAACCAAGCCAGCCCGCATACCAGCTATAAGCCAAATCAGCTAAGTGAGAACCATGATGTGGGGAGGCTAAAGTGATCACCCTTCCAACATATTGATGTGCTCCATAGTGGACTAGAGCCGCTTGGGTGTCTGGGCCCCCTTTGCTGTGCGCTATAATATTTACTTTTTTGCCCCCGAAATGGTTACTGATTTCTGAAAGCATTTGAGCTAAAAGCCTTCCATTGGCATATTGGCTCACTGACCCATTTCCAGCTGAATCATGAAGCTGAACAAAAACCGTTTGGTAGCCAGCTTCATACGCTTTGGTATACATATCATTGACACCATGATATTCCGTTTCGCCATACCAGCTGGTTGAACTGCCGTTTTTCCCTTGAACAAACACGATCGGTGGTTTGTTTGTATCAAGATTGGGAGGAATACTTCCAAGAAACCAATCCCCTGGACTGAAAGTTTCGGAGGGCGGTTTCAATTTTCCTGCTGAGGAAATGTCTGGCTTTGCCATAAATAATATGGTTAGAATGAGCACAAGAAAAACGACATAATTGATTACATTCCTTTTCAAGGGTTATCTCCTCCAATATCATCTGGAATTTTTTTGAACTCATCCAATTACCAATGCCCAGCTTCCATAGCCTTCATTAGTATATAATTGTACTTTTGCATACCATTACCTGCTATCTTCATAAAGATGGGAGAAAAAAACTAGAAGAAGTTTCATTTATAATAGAGAAAAAGTATGAAGATTTGACTTCCATTCATTTATGTATGTGTCTTTTTCATTTTATGAAGACGTGCTTTGGAGAAAACGGAATGCTGCCAATTCACGAAAATAGAGAACAAGCCCTTATCCTGCATAGGATAAGGGCTTGTTCATCCAGATTAACTTTTCCTTCGAATTTGCCATTGTCCATTTGCTCCTATTCATGGTGTTCAGAAGTCCGCCCTAAACATTAAGTAAATAATTTTCTTTAACGGCAATTGGCTGTCATTATTGGAATCTCAGTAACAATCGTATATTTGCACAAGAAGATTGGATTTGTACACCTTTTACTCCATACACGTATTTTACAAATGTTCTAATGTCAGCAGCTCCTATGCAACTTCAAAAGAATTATTTTCCCTTTCCTCTTTGTTCCCCCTTTCCATCGTTACTTGAATCTTGTCCTATGGAAGTCAGGATTGTATGGATTCAAATGGCCACTCTGTTGAGGAAATGCTGGTTCAATTGAAGTTTTAACTACATTTAAAGTGTAGGTTAGGGTCAAAAAAAATGATATCGTCAATCGAGAATCCTACACATTCAGCAAATAAATAAGCCTTATCGATTCGCAAAGGAATCTTATATTGCTCATAGTCAATGTAAGTCCTCTTGGCCATCTTCAGCACTTTAGCCATTTCATCTTGAGTTAATCCTTTATACTTCCTGGCTTGTTTAAGTGTGAACTTAACGCTTGTCATATCTTGTCACCCCCTATCTAAAAAAATAATATCACACTTGAAGTATAGTTACCAACATTTTTTCGCAAAATTCACGCACTTTTCGTTTACTCACTTTCACTCATAGTGTATATTCAAGTAAGAGGTGAAGAAATATGCACATTGGTGAACGGATTAAAATTTTAAGAAAAGAAAGAAAAATGACACAAGAAGATTTGGCAAAAGTATTAAAAGTAGCTCCTACGGCAGTATCAGCTTGGGAATCCGGACGGAATAAACCTTTAATGGATAAATTGAGCATGATGTCCACTTGTTTTGAAATACCGCTATCCCACCTCATTGAAGGAGCGCCTATCGTTAGAAATAATCCTGGAATGGAATTCCTAAATGAAAAAAATGTAAGATTAATTGGTGTCTACGGAAATATCCCCGCTGGAGAGCCTAATTTCACCAACGAATATATAGAAGCGTATATGCCGACATTAAATTCGATGCTTAAATCGGATAAAGAATATTTTTTCCTTAGAGTGAATGGCAATAGCATGAATAAAGAATTCAGAGACGGATCATTGATTCTCGTTGAAAAAACAACCTACCTTGATAACGGGAAAATTGGAGTGGTCTTGGTAAATGGACACGATGCTACGGTCAAAAAAGTGAGAATCAATGAAGAAAACATCATACTCACTCCCTGCAGCACGGATCCTTTTTATGAAGAAAAAACCTATAACATAAAAAATGATAGAGTCCGTATTTTAGGAAAAGTGGTTCAAGCCATTAAAATATACGATTAATATCCAACTCGAGGGTTTCTTACGGGAAGAAAGAAAATAAATGAATAATGAGCAGCCATACATAGATTCAATTCTTTTAGTTTATCAACTTAATTGCTGTTGCATTTTAGGTACAAGCCATCATGGTTTGTGCTTTTTAGTATTGTCCTTTTATTTGTCTTTACATTAAATCCATTTAAATTTGTGTCAGCCCATAAAAAAGGCATACCTTACATACGGAAGGACCGAATCAGGACGGCAGAATGTAGAGTTTTTCATTACATGCATATTCCTGAATCAAAAAGGCCCCTCTCTTTTTGAGAAGGGCTTACTGTGTGGTGTGCTTCTAAAAGGTATAAATAATTATTAATTATTCATTTCACCCGCAGTTTCTGGTTAACCGTAATGGTGTACTGACTGTCAAGACCGTTCCAATCTTTAATTTGCTGAACCGTACTGCCATAAGAATTGCTTAAGGAATATACTGTATCCCCACTAACGACAGTGTGGTATACAGCTGTACTTTTCTTAGTTAGATTGAAGCATTTAACTAAACCGTTTACATGTCCGCGAGCCAGTGATTCGATAAAGGATGACGTTTTCAACTTTGCTGCGTCATTTACATTATCGATAAATCCATTTTCAGTCAGGAGTGCAGGCATGTCCGTTTCACGGAGTACATGTAAATCTCCTGTTTTTTGTCCTCTGTCCTGGATGTTGATAAGCTTCATGACCTCTGAATGAATATGATCTTGATACGTTTTCGTTATCTGGTTAGTAGACGTATAAATGTAATCCTCGTACCCGGTTCCTCCGCCGGCATTAATGTGGATGGAGAGAAAAAAGTCAGCTCCCCACGCGTTCGCTGCATTCGTACGATCGTTTAAGGTGGGGAAGGTATCTTGGGTTCTGCTCATTTTCACAGAAACGTTATTATATTCTATCAATAAGATGTCTTTAATTCGGGTTGCAATGTATAAAGTTAAATCCTTTTCTCTCAATCCATTCCCGACCGAGCCTGGATCCGTACCGCCATGGCCGGGATCAATAAATACTTTCACCATTTCTATCACCTCTATTAATCTTATGTTACGTATTAACAAATGCTTGTACACATAACTATCGGATTTAAGAAATTCTGCCGTTCTCAAAAAAAAAAAACACCCCCTAAAGGTGAAGTGGCATTATATGATGACATTCGCCCAATGGTGGGGAATTCTCTGAAAAAGACTTTCTCTATTTTTTTACTTTGGCATCAGGAATTTTTGGAGAATAAGCCATCTATAATCTAAGGAAAAAGGAGATTGAGGGATATTTAAAAAAGTCAACATTAACACAAATTTATCGGTTTTTGGTTTGTTTTATTTATCGCTTCTGCACACTCTTTAATTGAGTCAATGACTATAGTCGATTCTGATAATTGCGGAAAATGTCCACCCTTTTCAGCGACAATGTGTTTGCTGTTTCTTGTCAATGAAAATAATTCCAATTGATTCTCAAGTCGTTTTTTTTCGAGCTTCCTCTGGCATCATTCGATTTTCTTGTCCACCAGTAATGACAAAGTTCAGGTATTTCGGGAAATGTATCAGTTAGATGGATTTGATTATTTTTACCACAAAATTTACTTCACTGAATTGTTTATGTGAAGACAAGGACTCAAACACTTTGAACATTATATTAATGGTTTTTACTGCCTGGCCTTGATATTCATTAAGGCTGATACCTTTCGTGGTACTGGATTCTAAAAAAACAATTCCCGCTACTTCATTCGGGTAAAGGCGAGCATAAATTAGCATATAGGCCGCCTAGCGAATGTCCAACCAATAAGAATGGAGGTTCAAATCCCACGCTTGTTAATGCTTCACGTAAAGTGTTAACAATATTTAACCCGTCATGGCTTACCTTAGGTTTATCGCTGCCAGCAACACCAAAACGATTATAGGAAAATACTGATGATGACTCCGAAATTGCCGGTAGTATTTTCATCCAACCCTCTACCGTTCCAGAACCACCGTTAATCAAAACTATATTTGGTTTGCCGTTTCCACTTATATTATATTGTAGCGTCCCTTTCGTAGTTTCCACTTTATATTTTTCTAATTTCAATGTCAGCACACCTCACTTTGTTTGGATTAATTAACGTGTGTGACAAGCTATTGGTTTCATTTATAAAAATTGCTAAATGGAATCTTTGAATTTTTTACGAAAGCTATAGAAAATGATAATGTGAACTTTCATTCCTAAACATTGTACAGGATTTTAAAAGGAGAGATCGTATGATAAATGAATATGATAAGTTTTAACAATTAGTTAAAAAGTTGGATCAAGGAAACAAGCTAATTCGCGCATGGGAATTAATGGGCGGGATTTCTGCAAATGTGACAGGACTGGAAATATTACAATCGTCAGGGCGGATCGTAAAAATGATCGTTCGTCAGCATGGTGATAATGACTTGAAACGGAATCCAAATATTGCTTCATTTGAACACAAGCTCTTAGGGATATTGAAAGCTGTCGGTTTGCCTGTACCAATGCCATATTACTTTGAGCAATCCCGCGAGATATTTTCCAAGCCATGCATACTTATCGAGTTTATTGAGGGTAAGTCAGAATTCACCCCCTCAAATCTTAATGATCATATCTTGCAATTGGCAATCAATCTAGCAAAAATCCATCGTGTTAATTGTGCAGATCTATCTTTATCATTCATGCCTAAACTGGAAAATACATATGTCGAGATGTTAAATAATAAAGATAGGGTAATCCTGGATGAAACATTAAATTTGAGCTTGATTAGAGATTTGCTGAAATCCTCCATGCCGCTACCCTCCATGAATAAGGAAGTGATTCTTCATGGTGATTATTGGCCAGGAAATATATTATGGAAAGAGGATACACTAGTTTCCATAATTGATTGGGAAGACTCAGGTTTAGGGGACCCTTTGACTGACCTTGCCAATAGTCAACTCGAAATTTTATATCATTTTGGAATGCAAGCGATGAATGACTTCACCAATCGATATAAATCCATGATGCCAGAGGTGAATTTTACAAACCTACCCTTCTGGCAATTATTTGCCGCATTGCGGTTATCCACATTTCCCGAATGGGGCTTGGAAAAAAGCAAGGAAAATAACTGGCGGAAAAGACACGAGTCATTTGTTCGTGAAGCGATTAACCGAATTCGGTAAATTATTGTTTATTCATTTTTTTTGAAAATGATTGAAGGATCTGATATGCCCGTGATTTTTGATAAAGGCATTTATACCAGTCCCTTTATCATTTATTTTCATAAACTAATAATGACTTTCAAAAGAATCCCAGGAGGTGTTTACATGTATAATAAGCCCTGGGGGCATCCGAAAGGCGGTCAATGTCCACCACAATATTGCCCACCTCACAGAATGCCCACTCAATATAATCCATCTCAAACCTCCCCGACCAAGCAATATGTTAAAACCAATGTCATTAACACTGTTATTCCGGTTTTTCACCCGACACATACAACAACCGTGAATAAACACTTCAACACCTATATACCGCATACCCGAAGTATCGTAAAAGAGTGTTATTCACAAAGTTTTGTTTGTGGAGTACCTCAACCCCCCAGTTATTCGAGGAGAATGTTAAGATATTAATTAAAAAAACCCCGAATCGGGGTTTTTTATTAATTCCTTCAACCTCTTGAATCGAGTTACAAAGGATTTACAACTGTCTGAATGCAAACTCCCTATACTTTTTAAAATTTTGTTTCTTATAAAACTCTTTTGCTGCCATGTTTTCAAACCAATAATCCAGTTCAATTAAATCTATATCATTCTTTTTAGCAATATCATAGACCTCATTCATTAGCTTTTTACCGTAACCTTTATGGGTTTGACCTTCAATGATACTAAGCTGATGCACATATACTGATTTATACTCATTTTTAAAAGCACTTTCAGGATAGTTTATAATTTCAATCCATGCATAACCAATTGGCACTTCATAATCTTTTAAAACCAGAAATACAAAATTATCATTTTCAACCAAATTTTTAAAAGTTTCTTTCATTGCATTATAATTATATTCCTTAAAATACTTAGGATATAGTTTTGCATGCAGATTGTGAACATTTCGATTTAATTTTGCAATTACTTCATGATCCCTGGATTGACTTACATACATAATCATCCCCCCTGCCTATACTATATTACAATCAAGCAACGTCCACGTTCCAAAAGTACAATCCTAGCCACTATCTGAAGAGTTAGTTCAAGAAGCCAAAAAAATCAGGTCCATATTTCAAACGCTTCGCCATCACAAGCTGCTGGGTATGAATCTTAGAAAACTTACCTAAATGAAGGAACATTAATCTTATTAAAGCAGATGGAGCTTCTGATGAAACGCTTACGGCTTATCCGAAAGCCAAACTTGTCTGCCGCTGGCTTTCTTCAGGCAATCTATGAATTGTACTTACTATAAGGAATCCTATTTTCATAGGATAACGTCAGCCAAGTGAAAAAGGTATCGGAAACGGTTATGAGCGAATAAAATATAACGGAGAAAGTCTTCTTAATGTCCTTGCATAAGTAATAGTTGAATATGTGAGTTCAAGCACGATAAAACACGATCCTTCCTTCTTGAAAGCGGGATAAGGATCATGAGCTTTACAACTTAAATGCGCGACCCTTTCCTTCCTGCACGGTTTGATTTTGTACATTCGAAATACGTGTTATGAAGGGTTGCTAGTACACTCTAAAAGTGGTTACCTATTTCGCACTAAAGAACATTGTTTAAACGCCAATATGGATGATATTCCGTTGATCTTTTCACAGTTGGGCATACCTTAAAACGGAGCCATCTAATCATGCCGGTTTAACCAAGGACTTTTGTTTAGCTTTGGTTTAAGGGTCTTTAGTTGAATAAGTAGTAAAAAGGGGTCTTCATAAAGAAGATCCCTTCAGATTGTGGACAAACTCGATGAAAATCGAGTTTGTCTATTTTTATGGCTTTTACAATTTGGACGTTGATTGGAACGTAGGGCACTCGCTTTCCGCGGGCGGTCGGGGAGCCTCCTCGGCTTTCGCCTGCGGGGTCTCCCCTAGACGCGCTTTTCCCGCAGGAGTCTCGTACCTTCCGTTCCAATCAACTTTGTCTTACCTTTTAGATAGAACACTTTTTCCTAGATTCATTTTTGTTTTAAAATAGAAGTATTAATGAGTATGCTTTCTATACATGATTCTATTCAGCGAGATCAACTTGAAATGATTACTTTAGATCAACTGGGGACACTGAAAAAAACACATGAAGCGCAACTGCTTCCGGGAAAACTTCAGCTTGATCCCTACTTGCGTTTAGCAGTAGATTCTTCTCTATCTCAAGATCATCGTATATGAAATTTTTGGATGTTCAATTCCACTTCTTGCGCCAATAAGTGAAACCTCCCCGTTTATAGGAAAAACAATTGGCGGTCAAGGTTTCCTTCTTGGAGCGTCCCTAACTGGCATAGGAAAAATACATCCTTAACAAACCAATAGTGAGTATTTTGCTATTGGTGGATCACAAGAATATTATATATTCTATCGAGGTATATCTTAAAATAAACCATGTCTTTACAGAGGTTCTTCAGACTGTCGACAGGTTTTTCCATTCAATTTATGGACGGATGTGTCTGGCTAGATGAAAGGTTCTACCTTTACCTTCGAAATCAAGTTGCCGGCCTTACACCAAGAATGAAGACCTTTTTTCTATCGCTATGAATATAATGGGTCCAGATTTTACTGGATCTCTTTTTCTTGGTGAATGACCGTTACCATATCTTCCACCTGAAGTAATAGGCTGTTGCCGTCCCCCCGTTATTCGTTTCTTAGGCTTTGTTCCTCAGTATGTTCTCACTGGTGATATAAGATGACGATAGGAGGAATTATCGCTTGGCTCGATTAAGACAGGTCTCATTGGACCGCCAAAACTTAGCTTTACCCCGTTTTCTTTTATCGCTTTTAAGGCATGCAATAAAAAACTTACATCCAGTGATACACTTAACCCCGCCTCACCTCTGATTGACTTGATGCTTTGCGTTTCTTCTATTTTCCCTAATTCCGATGAATTAGAAGATATCCTTAACTTACTATTATCTAGGATTTCGGTCGGAGGAAGCGGCTTATTTTATCACTTTCAGTCTAATATTGAGCGTAACTGTGAATTTTTTTCCATGACAGAAAATATGTAGCTGAATATAGGTGGTATGGGTTTAATATGAGTCCTTTAGATGTTAAGATTCTTGGGGGAAGAGATAGAAAAATAGTAATCAATTTATAGGAGGAGTTCATCTTGAATCCTTATGCATTTTTGGCAATTGCCATCCTAAGTGAAGTGTTTGGCAGTTCGATGTTAAAAGTATCAAACGGGTTTAAAAGGTTATTCCCTTCCATTGGTGTGGTTATTGGGATGGGTTTGGCTTTTTATTGTCTATCGTTATCTCTAATAACCATCCCGCTTGGAACGGCTTATGCCATTTGGTCGGGAATAGGCACAGCTTTAACTGCTTTAGTGGGAGTTATCGTTTATAAAGAAAGCTTAAACCTGAAAAAATTTTTAGGTTTAGTCCTGATCATTGGCGGAGTGGTTGTATTGAAACTCTCTAGTGAAGGCACTTCTTAACAATTTAGTAATCGGAGGTAACAATATGAAAGGATACATAGCTTTAGGAATTTCAATCATAAGCGAAGTATTTGGTACGACCATGCTTAAGCTGTCTGAAGGCTTCACTCATTTATCCGCTACATTTGGGGTTATGATAGGATTTGGTATAGCATTCTATAGTTTATCTGTATGTCTTAAAACAATTCCGTTAAGCTTAGCTTACGCCATTTGGTCAGGAATAGGCACAGCTTTAACGGCATTGATAGGCGTGCTTTTATGGAATGAGCCATTTAGTATCACTACATTAGGCGGCTTAGTATTGATAATTGGCGGAGTGGTTTTACTAAATGCTTCCCATACCTCCAAACAAGCGGAAGGAGAATCAAACTAAGTTTGACCCTCCTCCTCTCCCCGCTCATTCAAAAATATCAGTAGACTTCACCAAGTTCTCCGTGCAAAGTCCGTGAATTTGAATTTATCGGGTCTATGCCTGGATTCGCTATACTGAAACAAGCTTCCATCGATTAAATGGACCGTACTTTTCACAACTGCCACCATATCGAAGTCTTCAATGTCCAATAATTGTTTATCTTCTTCACTGCATGGCTCCACGGTAATTTCCTTATTTGAAAAACCAATCTGGAGCCCGAGTTCCTTTTCGATATATCCATAAATCGAATCCTCACAAATTTCCTTTGACAGGTTGCTTACGAACTCACTTTTGAAATAGTCTTTGTCCAGGATGATTTTCTTCCCATTGATTTGCCGAATCCGGAAAACCTTCCATACTTTACCATCATCAGTTAAGTCTAGAAGCTTGGCCATATTTGAGTCGGGGGTCTCAAGCTCCAACTTATGAATGATCGTTTTGGAATGCAAATTCAACTTTTCCACCATTTCTTTATAGGAAATCAACCCTGCTACAGGAAAATTAAATTTGCTGAAATCCAAGACAAATGAACCCTTGCCTTTGATTTTATGGATATATCCATTTTGTTCAAGCAACTGGAGGGACTTTCTCACAGTATCCCTGGATATGTCATACTCTTCCATGAAGCTGCTTTCGGAAGGAAGCTTTGAATTTATCGGAAAGGTTCCCTCTTCAATTTTTGAAACGATATCACCATATAGCGATAGATATTTGCTGTTCATTTCATCACCACAATATATTTTTCTTAGTCTGCTACTCGTCCTTTTTCAACAAATAGACAACCGATTCATAGGGACGGAGGATAAAATCACCTGCAAGTTCTTTCGAATCGATATAGTTTGAGAGCAGGAGCTCTGAGTTGTACCCGGATAGGTCAATATCATTTGGTATTTCGAAGGACGCTTCTTTTGCATAAAAGTTATTGATGACCAAAAGTTTCTCGTTTTCATAACTACGTATATAAGCGAACAAAGCGTCATGGTCGCCAAGAATTTCCTGATAGTCCCCATATGCAATGATATCATGTTTCTTGCGTAAGAATATAAGTTTTTGGTAATGATGAAAAATGGAATCCTGATCCATCAGTGCGTGTTCAGCGTTGATGTTTTTAGCATGATCAGGCACTGCAATCCATGGAGTCCCTTTTGTAAAGCCTGCATGCTCCGTTTTTTCCCATTGCATGGGAGTTCGCGAGTTATCACGGGATTTAGCTTGAAGGATTTCAATTATTTCCTTTTCATCCTTGCCTGCCTCTTTTAAAATATTATAATAATTAATCGATTCCACATCCCGGTATTGTCCAATATCATTGAACTTCGGGTTGGTCATCCCTATTTCCTCCCCTTGATAAATATAAGGGGTTCCCCTAAGCATATGAATGGCTGTTGCCAGCATCTTGGCAGATTCGATATGATACTCTTGATCATTCCCGAACCTGGATACAATCCTCGGCTGGTCATGGTTGCACCAGAACAGGGCATTCCACCCATTTCCTTCTTGCATCCCATATTGCCAGCTGCTTAAGATTTCCTTTAACTGCCTGAAGTCAAAATCTGCAAGTGACCACTTTTCCGCGTTCTTATAATCCACCTTTAGATGATGGAAACTGAATACCATGGACAGCTCCTTTTCAACTGGAGATGAATATTTGATGCAATGGTCAATGGTCGTCGATGACATTTCCCCTACTGTCAGCACCTCTTCATCCTTCCCGAAAGTTTCTTCATTCATTTCTTTTAGGAATTGATGAATCTTGGGACCGTCTGTATAAAAGCATCGTCCATCTCCATCTTTGTCATTTTCATAGATGTCAGGTTTCGAAATAAGATTGATGACATCCAAACGGAATCCTTTGACACCTTTATCCAGCCAGAAGTTTACTACATTGAAGATTTCCTGCCTCACTCTGGGATTTTCCCAATTAAGGTCAGCTTGTGTTCGATCGAACAAATGGAGGTAGTATTCATCATGTTCCGCTACATATTCCCATGCAGGACCCCCGAATTTCGAAATCCAATTCGTAGGGGGCTCTCCATCTTTCGATTTCTTGAAAATATAATAGTCCTTATATTCTTTATCTCCAGCCAATGCTTTTTGGAACCATTCATGCTCTGTTGATGTATGGTTGAATACCATATCCAACATGATTTGGATATCCCGCGAATTCGCCTCTTTCACCAATCTTTCGAAATCATCCATCGTCCCGAAAACAGGATCAATGGATGTATAATCGGCTACATCATATCCATTATCATTTTGCGGTGAACGATAAAAAGGGGTGAGCCAAATATAATCCACTCCCAGTTTATTCAGATAATCAAGTTTTTCAATAACACCATTTATGTCCCCGATGCCGTCACCGTTCGAATCCTTAAATGATTTCGGATAAATTTGATAGATGGTACTTTTTTTAAAATCCTTCATTGTGATTCCTCCTCTTCGATCCCCGATGTATCTTTCGTAAGTATCGTAAAAAAGAGGGAGAATGCTTCTCCCTCCGTGTTATTAAGCATTTAATTTCGTTGTTTTCGTTCTAGTTTTCAAGTTCATATTAGGACGTTTGGAGAATGCTATAGTCAAAATGAATGGCACAACGAATGCGACCAGCATCGCAAGTGCAAACATTCCCATATGCTGCGGCTGGATGGATAGGATACCTGGAATCCCTCCAACACCGATGGAATTTGCCATTACTCCAGATCCGACTGAAACGATGCCTGCGAAAAGTGAACCGATCATACCGGCTAAGAACGGAAAGCCGTATTTCAAGTTAATGCCGAACATGGCTGGCTCGGTTACACCGAGATAACATGAAATCGTGGCGGGGATGGAAACCTGTCTTTCCTCCTGGTCTTTTCTGTTGATGTAAATCATTGCTAGCACTGCCGTACCTTGTGCAATATTGGATAACGCGATCATTGGCCATAGGTTCGTACCGCCAAGTTCACTCATAAGCTGAAGATCGATTGCGTTTGTCATGTGATGCAGGCCTGTGATGACAAGCGGTGCATAGGCAAAGCCGAAAACGGCAGCAAATAGCCAGCCAACTGATGAAGTCAATCCGGAATATACAACCGTAGAAATTACTGAACCGATTTTCCAGCCTATTGGCCCCAGAATGGTATGGGCAATGATTACAGTTGGAAGTAAAGCGAAAAATGGAACGACGATCATGGAAATGGAATTGTGCACTTTATCTCTCAAGAACCGTTCTAAATACGCCAAGACGAACCCTGCAAGTATCGCTGGGATGACTTGAGCCTGGTAGCCGATCATATCGACTTGGGCAAAGCCGAAATCCCAAAAAGGTATGTCACTTGCCTTTGTGTTTGCCACTGCATATGCATTAAGAAGCTGTGGGGAAACAAGGGTCAAACCAAGGACGATGCCGAGAATCTGAGTCGTGCCCATTTTCTTCGAAATCGACCATGTGATCCCAACAGGAAGAAAATGAAAAATAGCTTCACCTATCAGCCAAAGGAAGGCGTGCACCCCTGCCCAAAATTGTGAAATATCCACAAGGGTCTTTGTACTGTCATCGAACATTTTAATATCCCCGATGATATTGCGGAATCCAAGAATGAGTCCGCCAACGACTATGGCAGGAATCAGCGGGGTGAAAATATCCGCAAGATGTGCAATCATACGCTGCAGCCAGCTCATATTCTGTTTTGCTGCATTTTTCACATCTTCTTTTGACGCTTCCTGAAGTCCAGCTATGGAAACGAATTCATTATAAAACGATGATACTTCGTTCCCGATTATGACCTGAAACTGGCCAGCTTGTGTAAAAGTTCCTTTCACAAGCTTAATCGATTCGATATTCGTTACATCCGCCTTGGCGGGATCTTTCAACGCAAAACGCATTCTTGTTGCACAATGCGTAACCGTCGCAATATTTTCTTTCCCTCCGACATGTTGGAGCAAATCCGTTGCTGGTTCTGTGTATTTACCCATTTCACTACTTCCTTTCCCTAGAAAGCAAAATATAGTTGTTTTTATAACCTGTACGTATAGGTTCTGTATACGCTTTCATATTATCCTGTACGTACAGGATATGTCAAGAACTTTTTCCCCCACTTTAAAAGAATTGATTATCATGGACTTTCATTTACGATTCTGTTCTTGCACATTTGGATTTTGATAGCATTCATATTATCCCGTGATTTTAGACGAGTAGCTGAAAAATTCAGAAATAATGTATAATGAAGATATAACCTCTCAATTTATATTTTAATGGTTAGAATTTAGCAGGGAAATGGGAGATGAACTTATGTCTGAAACTAATAAATTTCCACTTATATCAGGGAATCTTTCTCTGGATTTAGTGAATACGGAACTGGTCAGTCGTGGCCAACGGCAAGACTTATTACTATCAGAACGGGATATACTGGACTGGCTTACTGTAATAAAAGGGAATAACTCATATTTGGATAATCAGTTATCCCCAATAATTAAAGAGAGAATTCAACGAGTATTTGCAAGCATTCTAGAAATGCGTACTATTTTAAGAAAACAATTTGAATTAATAGCAGATGGGAATTCCATTCCTGATGGGTTTATCGCCTATTTGGAAAAAAAAATCGAAAAAACGCCTTTCACATATAAATTAAGTGATCAAAAACTGGTTCCCATACCTGTTGGAGAAGCGGAAGATATCCTGCAAGCTTATATTGCCTTCGACTCATTAACTTTAATTGAAAAAAATAAGCTGTCATCATTAAAGCGATGCTCGAATGATGATTGCGTCCTGTTATTTATCGATGAAAGCGGAAGACGCAAATGGTGTTCAATGAAAATATGCGGGAATAGGAAAAAGGTAGCCAGATTTCAACACCGGAAATCTGATGATGAATGAAGATACACACCTTATTAAGTTTGTCAGAATGTAAACAAATTTTGAAGTAAGCTTGTTGCCTGCAGTTTATTCATTATAAAACGATTCCAGTTAATTTCTTCACATCCATTTAGGATTTCATAAAACAGTAAAATGATTCGGGTTGAAACTATTCTGAACCTCCTCTTGTCAACACACTGAGTTGGCTTTTTTTTCTATTTTTGGATTTTTAAACTAACCACTAAAAATTATTTTGACGGGTTAGTTTATTTCATGTAAAGTCTAATTATATAAAAAAGGAGGGTTCACTTTGGACCGTATTTCAGCAGCGAGGCATAATGAAAAACGCTTATTTCATATTCATTATTTATCGAAGATGAAGGGAAAAGGAAGAAGCCCTTTACAAATAAATGTAAAGGACGCAATAACGGGATTGATTGGGGGATTTTTAACTATATTCGCCTTAATTCTTTTAACAAAAATAACATCAGCAGTGTGGTTAATGGCTCCATTTGGTGCCAGCTGTGTGCTGGCGTTCGGTCTGTGGAATGCACCATTATCACAACCGCGGAATATTATAGGCGGTCATTTTATTTCAACATTCGTAGGTTTAGCTTCCTATCATTTTTTTGGCGATGAACCTTGGGCAATCGGCTTGGCTGTCGGATTAGCAATTGCGGTGATGATGCTGACAAAAACGACGCACCCGCCAGCTGGAGCAGACCCGCTTGTAATCATGCTTGGCCAGTATGGCTGGAGTTATTTATTTACTCCTGTTTTAACTGGTGCCGTGATAATCGTTTTACTGGCATTGTTAATTAATAATTTGCGCAGCAATCGGAGCTATCCAACCTTTTGGATTTGATTGCTTTTTAATGTGGATAAAGCATAATTTTTCAATGTTTCACTACCATGAAATAATAAACGAGGAACGCACAGACTCCTCGTTTTTGTCAACCTTAATTGCTGTATTCCTGTTAATTAAGTTCTCCCCCGCTTTTCAATAACCTTTATCATCCATCATTTAGTTTGACTTGCGTTTCAGCAACTTCCACACCGTTCACAAGGAGTGATATTCGATGGATCCCCATGTAATGTCGACGTGTCGTCAGGTCTTTCCAATTGTGAATCCTCACTCTTTCAACTTCTTCACCATCTGAGAAATCCCTATCTGCCAATAGGAAAATTTTACGGGAAGTTTTCTGATTTGCTTTCACAAATTCGATGGCATACTCGATGCGAAGTTTCACAGTGTTCTTTCCTTGAACTTGAAAACCGAAATGAAGTTCACTCGTTTCCCCAATAAAAATCGAGTCTGGTTCATTTCTAATAAATGCGTTTGTAATGATATTCGGATTATTCAATATATCCGTGTATCCAAATAAAGAAAGGACTTCTGGATCTGCTTGACGAACTAAGGTCCTGCATCCCCGTCGAATAATCCAAATCGTGTTGGGTTCTCCGCTTTCATACCAGCGCTTGGCTGTTTCTATTACGGTTTTCGGATGATCTTTGGCAATATCATTCAAGTTATTGGCCACACTTTTGCGAACATATAGGGACGGATCGTTTTTCAGGTTCTCAAGTAATTCCAAGACGGGTGCCGGATCGGATTTGAACATCGGTAAAGATTGGCCCCAAGGTAACCTGGGCCTGCATCCCTCACTAGCCAGCCTGCGGACATGCTCATCATCATGATTGGTCCATCCCTTCATCTTCTCGATCATTAAAATGGGATCAAGCAAGATAAAAGCACGGATGGCAAACTCGGAGGATGACCTTGCTGTAAAACGCTCCAACGCATCTAGCGATAACGGCCAATCTTTCTTATTCAATCCATGTACCTCTACAAAATCAGGGAAAAATAAATATCTAAAACCCTCACAATCCTTATCAAGCCGATACAAAATATCCAAAGCCTCTTGATAATCACTTGGAAGATACTTTCCAAGAGTAATGGAAATGTGCCTTATTCGTTCTTTTAACTTCCTCTCGTCCCAATGCTCATCAATTACTTCCCCTATAAACGATTCTGTAGAGAAGGACGGATGGACACCCTTTACTTTTTCACCGAATTCACGAATGAACATTTCATTATATAAATCCTTTAAAGGCTCAACCATTTCATTCACTTCTTTTCTTCAGGTTAAATTTGCTTTTGGATACTTGCACTGCCTATCAGCTATCATTTAAAACTATATTATGCACGATACAATCATGAAAAAAGGACAGCTTACTTTACAGAACAAGTCTGTCCAAAATCAAGTGAAGTTCATTCATCACTATTAGGAATGGCTGCATAATAGCTGATTCTATAGGAATCTATAAACCTCTTTCCAATGGATGTAATCTTTGCACCAGAACCCGTTTCCCATAAGTCCATCTAATATCCCCATACAAAATCCCTCCAGGAGTTTTCCTTTGTGTATAGTATGATAGTAGTAGCATATAAAGTAAAATATTTCTACCATATTAATGAATGAATCAAAACGACAAAAGGCCCACTCTGAAGAGCAAGGGCCTGCTTCTAGCTTTTATCAAAGAAAAAGGGTCAGTCCCACTGAGTTAATACTTTAACACAGTGGGGACTGACCCCATTGTCCATTAGACATTTTGATTTTTGCTTTATCTGACCTTTCTACTTATCTATTTAATTGTTTCACTTTTACAGGCTTTTTTTCCTTGCTTAATTTGATGATTTGACCGATAATACTGATGGCAATTTCTTCTGATGTTTCCGAGTCAATTTCCAATCCGATTGGAGAATGGACCTGCTCCAACTGTTCTTGCGTGACCCCTTCGCTTTTTAACTTTTCAAATATGCTTATGACCTTGCGTTTACTGGCTACCATCCCAACATATGCAATCGGAAATTGCAGTGCCGTTTTTAATACAATATCATCACAATCTTTTGTAACAATTACCACATATGATTTTTCATTTAGGTTGGCTGCGAGCAAAGCCTTTCCAATATCCTCGTTCACAAAAAGGTTTGCCGCATTCGGAAAGCGTTCCTTTGTACAATAACCAACGCGATCATCGACAATGCAATAAGGATATTCAAGGAAATCAGCAAGCTTTGCCAACGCATGGCCTAAATGACCGGCCCCAGCCAGAATGAGCTCAGGCCTGCTTATATAGACTTCAATAAAGACCCGTAACGTGCCGCCACAATTCATCTGAATTCCGTCTTTTGCATGTTTATTCAATTTATATTCAACGATTTTCGATTGTCCATTTTGGATAGCCTTTACACTATCTTCGATCACATAGTGTTCAGCCAAGCCCCCTCCGACAGTCCCTTCAATAGTACCATCCCGGTAGACAATCATTTTTCCAACATGCCTGGGAGTCGAGCCCTTTGATTCAATAATCATGGCTAAAGCAAAGGTTTCGTTTTGACGCGTCAGCATGGCCACTTTTTCCATCAGCTGCATGAAAAGCTCCCCCTATCTTTAAACATTAATTCGGTTGATATTGCTTCATGCTAAGAAAATAACGTAAAAGATGTAACGCGACGGTTTTTCTGTATGCCGCAGTGGAGCGTTGATCGTCGATTGGTCTAATGATCTTATCGAAGGCTGCCACAATTTCAGCGATGTCTGCATCGGCTAATGGTATCGTTTTTCCAACCAGCTTCCTCTCAATATCAATGGAACGAACCATCGTAGGTCCGACCGCCCCGAAGGCAAATCGAATGTCATCGATTCGATCTTTGCTTATCCGGACGAAACCCGCAAACGATACTTTGGCAATGGCATCTGCGTTGCGGTTGCCGACTTTCTCGAAAACGACATGTGAATCTCCTAATACAAACGGCAGAATAATCTCCGTTACCATTTCATTGTGAAAGCGTTGAACCTGTCGTGGACCTTGAATGAAATCGCTAATCGCGACCATGCGATCACCATTTACGGAGCGCAACAGAAGCTTTGCATTGTATACATATAATAAAGGAAGCATGTCACCGGCTGGAGAGGCGTTGCAAATATTACCGCCTAAGGTTCCCCGGTTTCTAATTGCCGGGGCAGCAATTGTTTTAATTGCATTCTTTAAAGCAAAAGGAATCAACGGATTTTCAAGTAATTCACTATAAGTACAGCAGGCCCCGATGTGGAGATCCTTGTGATGTTGATACACCTGCTTTAATTCGGAAAGATGATTAATGAAAACAATCGGTTTAGGGATTTTTGGAGGTACTCCCCTTCTACTTTTGTGAAGGACCATAACATCGGTGCCTCCGGCTATGATTGCACAATCTTCTCTATTCAATTGGCTCAAAGTTTCGTCTAATCGGTCGAAACGATACGCTGTTATTTTCTCTATCATAAGCCATCACCTTTTTTAGCTGCTAGGTTAATCGCATCAACAATCATATTGTAGCCCGTACAGCGGCACAGATTTCCGGAGATGCCCTCACGAATTTCAGCCTCTGAAGGATGAGGATTTTCAGATAACAAAGCTGCACTTGCCATAATCATTCCCGGTATGCAATAGCCGCATTGCACTCCCCCGGCTATGGAATAGCTTTCATCTAAAATTTTAAATTGTTCCGTTTCAATGATGCCTTCGATCGTTTGAATATCGGCACCAGCAATCGAGCCAATTGGAATAAGGCAGCTGTTTTGCAGGAGGTTATTCACAAAAACACTGCAGGCTCCGCACTCCCCTTCACCACAGCCTTCCTTTGTTCCGATTAACTCAAACTCATCTCTTAATAAATCTAGTAATCTTGCTGTAGCAGGGGCGTCAGTTTCTACCGTTCTTCCATTTAGTGTGAATGTAATCAACCCTCTTCACCTTCTCTCATCCAAAGACTTTCAATAATGACTTCCGGTGTAATCGGAATTTGCTGAAAAGAAGTGTGCAGGGCATCCTCAATCGCAGCTTGGACTGCTGGAGCGCCTCCGATTAAAGTCAATTCACCTGCGCCCTTCGCCCCGTATGGACCATCAGCATAGGGGTTATCAAAGACCTTGCTTTCAATTGAAACAATATCCAAGGAAGTCGGCGGTCCATAATCCGATATGCTTTTTTGTTGGATTCTACCTTGTTTTGACGTCATCTTTTCCAGATAACCGTATGCTAGCCCTTGAGCCAAACCACCGTCAATTTGGCCTTTCATAATCCGTTCATCGATGACCTTCCCAACTTCATAATTGCCGTATACTTTTTCTAACTTTAAATTACCTGTTAACGTATCAACTTCTACTTCAACGATATTAACGCCCCATGAATAAGCCGGGTACGCATCTCCAGTGAAGGTTTTCTCATCCCAAGGAATCATTTCACGGTGAACATAGTGCTCAACCACTTCCTGTTCCACCCCTGTTTGCCACTGATCCTTAAGTTTTTGTGCGGCCCGTTCAAGCAATTTTCCGACAATCATCGTCGTCCTGGAAGCTACGGTCGGACCCGAGTCGGGAACCTCTTTTGTGTCGGGATAAGGGTACAAAATATCTTCGAACGGGAGGTTAAGTTCTTTGGCGACAATTTTACACAACGTCGTCAAAATACCTTGTCCCATATCAGAGTTTGAGATTTTTAGTGATACCTGGTCGTCCTTTGATTTAACCAGTTTCACCTTTGCTTTAATATGATCTCTTTCACCACTGCCAGTAAATCCACAGCCGTGGAGGAACAGCGAAGTTCCTATCCCTTTTTTATAGCGCTGATTTTGTTGATTTAAGCGCTGAAAGTCTTCTTTTTTCTTATTGTATTCTGACACGGTGAGTACGTCCTCAATCATATCTTCCACTAATATCGGGTCGCGGAATTTACCTTTGGTGATGGTGGGATCTCCTTGTTTGACGAGGTATTTTCGTTTATAATCAAGCGGATCGATTTTTGCCAGTTTACTAAGATGTCCAATATGACTTTCGATTCCGGCAAAGCTTTGAGGAGCACCAAATCCTCTGAAGGCGCCGTTCGGAACGGTATTGGTTTTTAAGACATAGCCTTTTGCATGAAAATGCGGAATTTTATAAACACCAGCACTGTTTAATAATGCTCGCTGCAGCACGACAGAGCTCAATCCAACATTTGCCCCTCCATCGAGAAAGAGGTCAACACACATGCTTAAAATATTTCCTTCCTTATCAAGGGCTGTCCGATATTTGAGTTTGGCCGGATGCCTTTTCGTCGTTACCAGCATATCCTCAGAACGGTCGAACACGAGCATTACCGATTTTTTTACCGCTCTTGCGGCAACGGCTACGTGACAAGCCATCATAGAAGGATAATCTTCTTTTCCGCCAAAACCTCCGCCGGTAGGACTTTGAACAACCCTGACTTCATCGTCACCACAGGCTAATGCGCTTAGCAATGCATTTTTTATATAATAAAGACATTGCATCGATCCCTGGACGACAATTTCATCATCCTTATAAACGGCGAGCATTCCTTGCGGCTCAAGATAGACATGCTCCTGATAACCCGTATCATATTCTTCTTCGATGATTTGATGGGCTCCCTGCTCGATAGCTGAAATGTTTTCTAAGCTTTCCCCAAATTCATAGCTTGCCAAAACTAAGGATACTGATTTTTGCTTGATCGCTTCGTCCAATGTATAGATAGCCTGATGTTCTTCAAATTCAACCTTCACTTCATTTAACAAACTGTACAGGATATCCAGGTCTTTGCCCGTGAGCATGAGAATTGGCTCACCAATATAATTGACCCACTCATTGGCAAAAATGGGCTGATCTTCTTTGATAATTTTGACATAATTCGGTCCGGGGATATGCTCTGCTCCAACAGCTTCATACCCTTCCGGAAGATTAGGTAATTGAATGGATATGATTTTTCCATAAGCAATTGGCGATCGATACAAAACACCATAAACCATATTTTCCACTTTTACGTCACTAATATAGGGCAACTGGCCCGATACTTTACCTTTATGGTCCTTTTTGGGCACTGAGGTGCTTATGTCTTTGAGATTCATTGCAACAACACCCTTCGACTCATTTTTTAATGGGACATATTCTGAATAGAAACCTCTTCCAATGATTTTATCAATGAGCATGATCTTTTATGATTCATTTCTATTCAAGATTTTCGTGGTTTTTATTTTTATTTTTACTTCGAGAAATTTAAAGCATTATCATAATCAATGGCTTTTTGGTAATCTTCCGGTGTATCAACATCCATTAATACTCCCGCATCATCTACATTCATGTATTGCTTTTCGTAACCGTCCAGGACCACACGCAAATTACTTTCTGGATTGGTTTCGAGAATTTTCTGTTTCACTTCGCTCGATAATTTAATGGGATGCCCGCCTTTATAGTCAAAGCTGGGAATAACCACGTTTCCTTTGTGTTTTGCTAGTAGCTGAACAGTCTCTTTTTTTACAAGCGGACAATCGCCGGGTGTTAAAAAGAAGGTTGGGGCATTCACTTCGTTACAGCCCTTTTGAATGGAAAGAAACATTCCCTGGTCAAAGTTTTCATTATAAACAAACTTGATCTGAAATGAATAGGCATTTTCACTGATGATTTTGGCAATTTCCTCTCGGATGATTTCCGCTTGAAATCCAGCTACGACGATGACCCTGCTGCATATTCCTTCAAATTTAGAGATCGTTTGCTCCAACACGCTCATTTGCCCCATCGGCAAAGTCATCTTAAATGCATTCGCTCGGCTGGAATATCCAGCAGCTAGGACGATCGCTTCCATATTCGTCACCTTCTATCTATCATTTTTCTTAAATCTCACAATAAAAGCACAAGCGGAGGCAGGATTTGCTGTATGGACTATTAAGAGAACATAGTGTTTTTTCTTTATATGCGTAAAAGCCTCATTATATTACTTATGGTACGCTTCACCGTAGTTATTTAAGAGGCAAAAAACAGACAGGATAAATATTTTCCTGTCTGTTTTAGTTTATTCAAAATAACAATCAGAATCATTTCACCCCTAAATTTTCACAACATTGAAATTATTTCAGGTGTAAACTATGTTCCCACATACTATATGTGTAGAGTGCAGACGGTAGGAAATATACAAAATAAAGATGAGATGTAGTGGTGCATCTTTGCTTATCTTTTTTACTAGTTCATGAATTAAAGGCATACAGCACGGTAATTTAACTCAGTTAGTTTCACCTTTTAAAACTCCTAAAGATATCATTATCTTTAACATTATTGGGTTACACACTGTAAATAATTTCTAATGAGATGGTCGTCGCCATCTTCATGAATACGTATTTGTTTATAATAATGTGTATATATTGATTTAAAAGTGGAATTACCTTAGAATTAAAACAAAGATTACCTTTTTAGGATATCGAACCCACCCACCTTTAGCAAAGAATGGAAGGGTTCAATGAAAGGCATTGTCGGTAGAAGTCTCCTTTACGGGACTGCTAACGACAATGCCTTTTTCTTTAACTAAATCTAAATATAAGAAAGACAAAACATTTCTAATAAAAGAATGAGTGTTGTTTCCGCTATTTATTTGAATAATTTGAAATAAGGTAATTTCAATGACTAGGAGGTCCTATAAATGGAGTTTGTTACAAGTGTAAACTCATCAGTCAACATTAAAGTAATTGGTATTGGCGGCGGAGGAAATAACGCCGTTAACCGTATGATCGAACATGGAGTTAAAGGTGTAGAATTTATAGCTGTTAATACAGATGCACAAGCTCTTAATTTATCAAAAGCAGAGATCAAGATACAAATCGGTGCAACATTGACAAAAGGTTTAGGATCAGGGGCAAATCCAGAGGTAGGTAAACAAGCAGTTAAAGAAAGCAAAGAGCAGATCCAAGAAGCATTAAAAGGTACAGACATGGTACTCATTACAGCCGGAATGGGCGGCGGTATAGGAACGGGTGCTGCCCCTGTCATTGCTCAAATTGCCCGTGAGCTTGACATACTAACCATTGGCGTTGTAACACTTCCGTTTGCGTTTGAGGGCAATAAGCGTGCAACACAAGCAGCAGGAGGGATCTCCTTAATGAAGAAAGCAGTGGACACATTAATTGTCATTCCAAACGATCGCTTATTGGAGATTTTACATAAAAATACACCAATGCTTGAAGCATTTCTTGAAGCGGATAATGTTATTCGTCAAAGTATCCAAGGTATATCGGATTTAATTGCTGTACCAGGTTTAATCAACATTGATTTTGCAGACGTGAAAACAATCATTTCCAATAAAGGGTCTGCCATAATAGGCATTGGCAGAGCAACAGGTAAACATCGCGCTGCGGAAGCTGCAAAGAAAGCCATTTCCAGTCCGTTACTTAACACTTCCATCGACGGAGCCCAAGGTGTGCTAATGAAACTCACAGGCGCCAATATAAGTCTATATGAAGTACAAGAGGCAGCTAATATTGTTACTTCCGAGGCAGACTCAGAGTTAAATATGATTTTCGGTTCTGTTATTAATGAAAACTTAAAAGATGAAATTATAGTAATTATCATTGCTACTGGCTTGAATGATCAGGAGGTTCCATCATTGAAAATGCCTGCGCGCCCTTCAATAGAAATGGAAAAACGGCTGTCACACGAGTTTTGAAGCAAAATACGATTATAATAATTCCACCAAGACCACAGTTAGTGAAAGTCAAATAGAAGGTATGGAGCAAGAATTATCTGAAAGTCCAGAAGATGGGACATAAATAGTTTCTATTAAGCTCCTTTTAACCTTTTCATATCCATAAAAAAGGTATGGAACCTGAAAACAGTAATAGATCGGTTTGTTTTCCCGCATTTTCTATTATTAGACTGCTTTCTTCCACATATCATATTGAACGGAAATGAATGGTTTGGGAAACATGGGAAAGTGGATTGATATGGATTCCAAAAAATACTTTGAGCCTATAACCCCGCTTTTCATGTTGTTTCACCTCGAAAATGAAATAGTATTTTTATTATACGGCAAAATCTTATTAGTACTAAAAAAATTCACCAAAAATCATGGTTGAAAAGTGAAAGTCCATCTCGTCTCTGTTTGCAATTTAAGAATGGGGACCTCTTCACGGAGGTCCCCATTAATGAAGGCAAGGTTTATTGTTAATCGGTACAGTTTATTACGGAATATCATGTCCCATCGAGCTTGTTAAAATGTTAAACCATTGCTCTTTTTCCATGCTTAAGTTTAGTGAATCAATGGCGCTGTCCAACCGTTCTTTCTTACCGGACCCAACGATTGGCATGATTTTTGCGGGATGCCTCAACAGCCAGGCATACATCACTTCATCTATTCCATTGGCACCGATTTCTTCTTTCACGGTTTCTAACGTTTTTCTTAAACGGACAGCCTTTTCGTTCGATTCCTCAAAGATGCTGCCTCCTGCAAGCGGTGACCATGCCATAGGCGCAACGCCCTTTTCCTGACATAAGTTCAAGGTTCCGTCTTCGAAGTTTTCAAGATTGTATGCCGAAAGCTCCAGCTGATTCGTCACAAGCGGATAGTCTAGATATGATTGGAGCATATCCCATTGCGGTTTTTTGAAGTTCGATACTCCAAAGTTCCGGACCTTTCCTGATTCCTTTAATTGATTAAACGCCTCAGCCGTTTCCGCCGGGTCCATCAGGGGATCCGGACGATGGATAAGTAATAAATCAATATAATCCGTTTTAAGATTCATAAGGGATTGTTCAACAGACTTTATGATATGGGTTTTACTAGTATCGTAATGGTGACTTTTATGGGAAGGACGGTTTTCTGATTGAAGAACGATGCCACATTTCGTAACGATCTCCATTTTATCGCGTAATGAAGGCTTTAATGAAAGTGCGTTCCCAAAAATCTCCTCACACGTATAGCTTCCATATATATCGGCGTGATCATATGTAGTGACGCCCCGATCCATTCCGTGTTCAATAAGAGATAGGATACCCTCGGCAGAAAATCTCCAATCTGCCAATCTCCACATACCGTGTACAATGCGTGAAAGACTAAGATCTTCAGTTAGATTGACTCTTTGCATGCTTTTCTCCCCTTTTATAAAATGATTGCTGTTGCTAATTAGTTGTTTGTTTTTCTATCATGACTGCCCTTCGTTAATCAGTGACAGTATCTATGGCTACTGTCATGAACCTAGTATAATTTAAATTTTCGGAGAATCCTAATCTTGAGTGACCCTTATCTGCCATATTCATTTAACTTAGGTTCATGAAGGAGGATATCTCCGCCTTCTCGTTGAAGTTCACACGTTATGAACATAAGAAAAAGGCTGCCGCAGCAACCTCCTGAATATTGTTAGTTCTTTTGTGTTTTCTTGTGTAATTCCACGATTTCTATCGCTAAATCTTTTGTTGTCATGGAAGTCATCAAGTGATCTTGAGCATGGATCAAGAGCATTGGAATATCGAATTTCTCACCATTCACTTCTTGTTGAATCAATGCGGTTTGGATTTTATGTGCAGCAACAAACTCATGTTCCGCTTCCTTTAATTTATCCTGGGCATCGCTTGATTTACCTTGTTTTTGCAAGGCGATGGCCTCCATTGCACAACTGCGGGCATTCCCGCTATGGAGAATTAATTGAAATGATAATTCTGAAAGATCCTCTTTTGTTTTCGTCATTTTACCACTCCTTTTGATAGTATGTTATTTTGAAATTAATTGGAGGGCCGTACGCAATACTTCCTTGCCATTACATGTTCCATAATGCATTGGATTTATCGTATCTACAGGTATTCCTTTTTCATCCCCTATTTTCTTTATATCATTAAGTTGATACCGAACTTGAGGGCCTAAAAGAATAACATCCACCTCATTTATATGGTTTCTTACTTCCATAGTGGCAACAGCCTGGATTTTCACGCTCAATCCTTCTTCCACCGCCGCTTTCTCCATCTTATTAACCAAAAGACTAGTGGACATACCTGCAGAACAGCATAATAAAATATTCATCATTATTCCTCCTTATAAATTAGGGTCAGGTTATTTAATCAATCTAAATGTGCCCCATGGTTTAATATAATCCAGTAAAAAAAGTTCCTCTTTTACAACATGGGCGACTGCATTTTTACGTTCATCCAATGTCATATCCCTTAAGATGACTTGAAGTTCGCCTTTGTATTTTCCAAAAGAATCATTGCCGATGAAAACGGCCCCTTTGCGCTGCGGGATACTTTCCCGGACTGCAAAATCTTCATTCGCATATTTTTTTCGGACCTCCACTGACCGGACCATATACTCGCTGATATCACCACGGCGAAGGTGTAATTCATCCAATACAACTTTTTGCTCAATTGGTGACGCATCCGAATGGAGTTCCACTTTCAACTCAATCATGTCACGCTGTAAGGCCCCCAGCATTCTTAGTTCCTCTTCACTCGCGTAAGCATTCCCAATGATGACATCATCAATTAAACCCGTTGCCCATAGATGCTTGGCTTGTACATCAATTGAAAGTTCACGGTGCTGCTCTAATGTGCATAATCCATCATTTATACTCCAAGGACCTATATCACCGGTTTGTGAAGTAACGAATGCAGCTGTACGAATGCCATGTTCTTTAAACCGTTTACTGCAGGCGATGAAGAAGTCGTAAGGAAGACCTGTGAATTTTTGGGGATAGAAATTATGACAGCCAATGATTTGATTTTTATTGCCCTGATGCGTCAGAATGTTCGATAAATAATCAACATCATTACTCATATTCAATTCGATTTTCAATCCATAAGGATTATAGGTCATTTTAGCTTCTCTCAAGCCATCGAATCCAAGATCCAGACGAACGCCGTCAGCTCCCATTTCTGCGAAAAAACTTAAATCATCATAGCTAATCTCAAACTTATCGAAAACAGCTGGAGCAACATCAAGTATGACTTCCATATGTAGAGCTTTCGCATAAGAAATAATATTTTTATATTCTTCCATGACAATTTCATATGGTTTTGAAACCGATAATAAACACGTGAATATTCGTTCAAAACCATAACTATGGGCAAGTTTAATATATTGCTTGTCTTTATCCGGTGTAGAGTGTTCCGGATAAATTGAAATACCTAATCTTCTCATAAGCTATCATTCACTCCTTTTCTACTTTCTTCCATTGAGCCCACTTAGTTTGTAATCCCATTAAATAGTCACGGTAGCGGGAGGATACCATTACAGAACAAATAATCGTTGGTACAATGACAATCAAATAATAAGTCGATCCCATTGCGGTAAATAGAAAGATTGAAAAACTAATGATTAAAATAGACAGGCCAACCGATTTCCATGGTGTTAAACTTTCACCTAGCCGAGTACGGGAAAAAATGATTTGCGCCCCGACAAATGATAGAATGGCGAATATTATTTCAGGCATATTTAATGCCCGCTTTCTTTTCTTCCGGTCCAGCTTCAATTTTATTTTCATCACGTAGATGCTGCTTCTCGAACATCTTGAAAAATGGAAAATAGATCATTAATGAGATGACAAAATTCAATAAAACGAGAACCCCGGCCATGATTGTCCAATTTGTACTGATGACAGCGGCAATTGGACTAAAGACCGTAAACGGCAGTTTAGCCATTATCATCGGTATTAACCCTAATTGAAAGAATGTATAAGAGACGATGACATTTACCAAAGGGGCAACAATGAATGGAACCATTAAAATGGGGTTCATGACAATCGGCGCTCCAAAAATGATAGGTTCGTTAATATTAAAAATCCCTGGAACAAAGGACAGCTTACCCAGCTCTTTCAAATACTTCGATTTTGAAAATAGGAATAGTACAACAAGTGATAATGTCGATCCCGCCCCGCCAATCCAGACGAACCATTGAATGAATTGTTCGGTAAATAGATTGGGCAAATTCGCCGCATTACCCGTTCTTGCAAATGCATCCATATTCTCGAGAATCGCCGAATCCCACATCGGCCGTATGATTGGACCCAATATTGCCGGTCCATGAATACCAAGAGACCAAAAGAAAACGATGAGAAAGACTGTAAGCAAACCTCCTATTAAACTATTGCCAACCAATAAATTTTTGAGAGGTGACACCAAAGTAGTGATGATCGAGTTAATGTCAAAGCCCAAACCATATCGAATGCCCCAGAAAAGAAGGACCACGACCAATGTTGGAATCAGGGCTGCAAAGGAATTCGAAACCATTGGCGGAACGCTTTCCGGTAATTTGATTTTTATATCGCGTTTAATCAAAAAATGAAAAATCTCAACTGAAATCAAGGATGTTACTATTGCACCGAATAAAGAGGCTGCGCTTAAAGAGCTGATAGGTAACCAGCGACCGGCTTCTATTACTCCTGGAACGGATTCCATGACTTGTGTAGGCACAACACATGTAATCAGAAAAGCTAAGACTGATAGAAGGCCTGCACTGAGCTGATCTAATTTATAATGTCCTGCAAGCGCTGACCCCACCCCAAAAGCTGCATATAAAGCCATTGCTCCGACCGTAAACCGAAACGGAACATCCAAAGCGGCACGATAAGGTGCAATCCATTCGTCATACCCATTGATTGGAAAATTCAACAAAATAACAAAGAATGATCCAATGATCGTCAGTGGAAGTGTTGCCAGAACACCGTGCCTGATTGCCAGCAGATGTCTTTGTGAACCAATTTTGTTTGCCACTGGAAGCACTTTCATTTCGAGTATCCCCATAAAATTATTCAATAACTTTTCCCCCTTTTGATCAAAAGTCTGAAAAAACACACAATTATAATAAATAAACATTATAACGTTATATTCATTATGTCAATATTTTTATTAAAAATATGGTTTATGTTATAAACTTTGAAATCCAAGAATACATAGTGCAGTTATAAATCCGCTATTGATAAAAGAAGTGGAAACCCTTCTCGTGACTCCCCAAGTGCACAAAAAAAAGAAAACTGGAAAATTGATCACTGCCAATTTCCTGCTTTCTTTTTTGAAATCACTTTTCACTTCCAGAATTGAGTGCAAAGATGAACCAAAGCCTTTATACATTTCCCTACACTATATTTGTTAACCCTCAATTAAAGGTATATGATAGATTAAAAGACTGAAGGTGGAACGGCCTATCAATTCTGAAACGAGAAAACCAATAAACATTACCCTCAATCCGTACTTGAATAATAGACTCGCTAATTTGGCTGAAGAAAGAGGTATCCCCATCGAAAGACTGATGGATAAAGCGGTAGACTTGCTGCTTGAATACATGGAAGATAATGATACCGTTAATCAGGTGAAATACAGTAATAACGAAGCGATTGAAAAGAATAATGAATTGATTGCAAAAAGCAGAGAGTTCATAAATAAAAAACAGGCACAGAACCCTAGGTAAAATACTTGTTTCATACTGTAGGCAAACTTGATGAAATCGATTTTGCCTACAGTTTTTTATGGTTTTTATAATTTGAACGTTGGATTTTCACTCCATGCACTCGCTTTTCGCGGACGGACAGCCCTCGGCGCCTCTAAACCTGCGCGGTCTCCCCTAGACTTTGATCTTCATGGAATGAATAAAACTAGAAATGATCTCTAATCATGATTCTATTCACAATCCCACTGCGGATTCCAAACAACCTCCCAAAGGTGTCCATCAGGGTCTTGAAAGTGTGCAGAGTATCCACCCCAGAAAGTCTCATGTGCCGGATCGGTTATGATCGCTCCAGCTTTTTTTGCTTTTTCCAACACCATATCCACTTCCTCTTTACTGCCTACATTGTGACCAAGTGTAAATTCAGTAGGGCTTGCCGGAGACAAAGGAACCTTGGCCTCATGAGCTATATCCCTTCGATTCCATATGGCAAGCTTTAAGCAACCTTGCAGGTCGAAAAAGGCAACGGCTCCATGCTCAAATTCTTTGCCCACTATTCCTTTTGTTTGAAATCCCAGGCCATCCCGATAGAATTCCAGCGATTTTTCCAAATCATCCACACCTAATGTAATGACAGTAATACGTGGTTTCATGATTGTCCCCCCTTCTTACTTAGTTTCTCCTTCTATTGTTAACCAACGCTTCTAGTTCAAGCCAGATCAAAATAAACAGGTTTTTTTGTCAATCTAAACTGAATTCCTGTATAGTAGAATGATTAACTGATCAATCTCGAATATCAGGATTTACTCATTCACTTTACTTAAAATGTAATAATCCGAAAGGAAAAGCGATTACCAATGATTTCATTTATCCTCACCTTGAAACGTTTTCTAAAAGCACTCTGGTCCGCTTTTAAATTGAAGAACTTCCAGGTTCTTTTCGTCTTGGTCCTCGTTATGTTATTTTCCGGCACGATTTTCTATGTTAAGCAGGAAGGTGAAGGTCTGACTGTGATTGAATCCCTTTACTTCTGTGTTGTTACTCTTAGCACGGTTGGGCATCCCAGTTTTGAACCGCAGACAACATTAGGAAAAGTGTTTACAATGATTTATATTGTAGGCGGCACCGGATTATTTATGGGCTTAATAGGATACCTAGCATACAATCATAAAGAAACCGGAAAACGAGAGCAACAGCAACAAAATCTGAATGCAAAGGAATGCTTATAATAATTGGCATTCCTTTTTATCGTAATCCAATCACCCTTCACTACAACAAGTGCAGGTTCTCTGCCGAATAACAGTTGTTTACGTAGGGGCACAAATCCCCCCTTATATTGGAGACCGTCGAACTTTCATTAACATAGGATGTTAGTGAGACGGCATTCGAGGTGAAAGATATATATTTTATTAAAAATAATTATTTTTTTCATAAGTAAAGTACTAGGAAACAATCAAAAAGAATTCAATATTAATTTTCAAGTGACTATATTGAATTGCTAAAAATTAAAAATGGCGGGTAGCTCAAATATCAAGCGTTGCCCGTGAATTTTAAAAGTTCTTGAGCCGTTGACCTACATTATCTTTATGGAATCAAAAAAATGTCCCCACTCAAAGCAAGTAGGGACTTTTCAATGTTTCGCAGTAAAAATAGGTGTAGGGTATCCACTTATTCTTTTGTATTGATCATTAAAAACAAAAAAGACCCTTTATAAGGGGGGGTTTGAAAGATGGAGGAACCCTGTGGAGATAATACCGTAGTTTTATTATCTCCATTCGATTTCTAATTGTTCACCTTACAAAATAAAAAGGGTCAGCCAATCTGTCAAAACCCTATCTGCATACTTTTGCTCTATATATACATTTACTTCCTGAAGCATATACGATCTATTGCCATAATCGTTGCACTTCTTCAACAGCCACTGCATCTGCTTTGGTAACATGAACAGTACCAAATGGATGATTAGGAGGAGCATATATCGAGTAAAGCTTTAGAGGAATATTATCTGTATTAACTACATTATGCCATGTGCCAGCAGGTATCATTATCGCATAATCATCATAGACGTTTCTTACAAAGTTTAAATTATCCTTTCTATTGCCCATTTGAACAACCCCTTGACCTTGTTCAATACGTAAAAATTGGTCAACGTTTGGGTGAATTTCTAAACCAATATCTTCACCAACTTTAATACTCATCTATGTAACTTGCAAATGTTTTCCTGTCCATAAGGCGCTACGATAGGTTGTGTTTTGTTTCGTACCCTCATTGATATTCAATACAAATGGCTTAGGTCCATAATCTTTTACCTCAAAATTATTTCTTCCATTTGATGATTGTAAATAGCCCAAATGGTTAACATTATTTACACTCCAATAATCAGGATTTCTTAAATGGTTATACATTGGTTCATTAACATAATAAGAATTTTGATATTGATAGGGATGGATATAAGGAGCATAGTACATTTTTCTCAACCCTTCACAGTTTATAAAATTATCATATGCACTTGTTAAGTGAATGTACTTGAAACATAAAAAAGCCCCTACACATATGAGTAAGGGGCTTAGATTTTGCAGGAACAAATCAATGATAGTGGCTTTGCCAGCAATCTTATCAACAGAAAAATTTCTGGCCTTTTGGAACTTATATTAAGCTGACTCTGTACTCTTTCCACATATAGTACACACCTTTTCAACAGTAACGATGGCTGCCTTAATCTTTGCTCCCCATAGCCATTTAATGATCAAATTTTCATTTGATCTCCAATCAGGATGAATTTACCTTAATCCTTTTTATTGGTCTTTCAATAAATGTAAAATAAACTAAATCATAAAGGCCCTCTCGATTGAGAAGCGCCTTTTATGGTTTGCACTTATTCTTCAAGCTCTTTTTTCTTGTTCAAGAGTTGGAGGTATTCCCTATCCAATTCCGCTTTTTCCTCTTCCTTCATAACACTGGACAGTTTACCTAGTGTCTCGATGATTTGCACTTCAATCATAAGAAGCTCAGCCTGTTTATCTTCAAGGCCATCCTTGCGAGTGGCTGATTTTGTTGATTCCTTATTTATAGCACATACTCTCGGGGGTTCTTTTTCAAATGAAAGTGAATGTGTTGCAAGCGATTGGATCAATGAACGATCATGAGTCACAAAAACGATCGTTCCTGGATATGCTTTTAACACTTCTGTTAAAGCCTCTTTAGTATGAATATCCAGGTAATTTGTAGGTTCATCCAAAACCAGTACATTATAGTTTCCCAAAAAAACCTTTGCTAGGGAAGCCCTGACTTTTTCCCCACCGCTTAAAAGTGATACTTGTTTGTGAACGTCATTTCCTTTAAAAGCTAATCGTGATAAAAGTGTACGAATAAAGGCTTGATTGTAGGGACTGTCCTCCAATATATTTTCGAGAACCGTTTTACTTTCATTTAAATTTTCTTGTTGTTGGGCAAAAAATCCAATCTTTGCTGGCATCGCGACATATAAATCTGGGTGCCTTTCCACTATCTTTTTCAATAATGTCGTTTTTCCTGAACCATTTTGACCATTGATGGCGAGTCTGCAAGCTAAGGGGACATCTCCAAAAATATGTTGTTTCAGCACCCGTGACCCGACTTTCAGGGAACAGCCATTAAATCGAATGACCCTTTTGCTATGCAAAGATGGAAATTCTGAAATATCAAAGATGATGGGGGTATCTTCCCTCGGTTTTTCTTTTTTTGCTAATTTTTCGATTCGAGTTTCGATCGCTTCAGCAGAACGGTTCAATTTCGCCTTCTGTTTCCCGGAGCTCCGTTTATGCAGCCTTGCTTCTGAATTACCCATTCGTTTAGGGGCTTTCCTAATTGAATCGGATTTGGCTTGGAGGTTTTGTGCAGCCTGTTTCAACCGGTTCTTTTCGCGGGTATACTCTTCATATTGTTTATTTTCCTTTTCTGTTTTTGCTTGCTTTTGTTCTATATACGCTTCGTAATTCCCTTCATATACCGTTACCTTGCCTTGCTCAACTTCCCATATTGTAGTACATAGATGATTCAAAAATGCTTTATCATGTGAAGTAAGCAAAATAGCGCCATTAAAAGATTTTAAATCTTTTTCCAATTGTTCAATTCCGAATATATCCAAATGGCTGGTAGGTTCATCCGCGATCAATACATCCGCATTGGAAGAAAGGGCTGCGGCGATTTTTCTTCGGGTTCGTTCACCGCCGCTTATGATTTCTTGATTCTCATCGGGCAGTTTCCATATACTCGTTAATACCCCGCTTATTTCTTGATCAGTTTCTTCCATCTGCGGGATATAGCTGACCGTTCCATAGCTCTCGATATGACCGGAATCGGGTTCCCTCACTCCCGCTAGTATAGAAAGCAGGGTCGTTTTACCTTCTCCATTCCTGCCAACCAAACCAACACGGTCATGACTGTAAAGATGAAGTGTATCAACAGAAAGAACTTCACGGCTTCCGTAACTTTTCTTTAAATCATTCGCTTTTAAAAATAACATAAAAAAATCCCCCTCCATTTTTCTAGAGAGAGATCGCCTGTTACTAAATTAATATACATAAACCAAATATACCTCATCTGATTGGATATCAGAAAAAGTAGTTGTATATGAATTAGTACCTATAAACGAACAGACGAATCCCATCTCTAAACATAATCATTAAAAATCTCACATGGGTATCTAAAAAGATTCTTGTTCAAATGAAAAAATAAATTCACTTTACTTACCGATAAATCCGGTAAGCAAACAAAGTGACGGCTTATTTGCATTGAACATACCTAACCGATTACACCCATTGAAATTGATTCAGATTTACTGTTTATTTGATAAGATTACTGCTTCATTGTATAAGGTACCTTTTCCTTCCAATGTAATGAATTAATGATTGCATATTATTTATATGTTTGTAAAGCAGATTTATACCTTTTTTGTTCATTCATAATGAAAGAGAGAGTTAATTGGGCTCTACATGGACATGAACATCATACACTCCATGATCTTTCATCATCACTTTTTCTACATGTGTCGCTATATCATGTGCTTCTTTAATATCCAAGGTAGAATTGACAAGGATCACAACATCAATCACTTCATTGTTCCCGTAATTTCTTCCTTTAATTTCTTTTATCCCCTTGACTCCATCTACATTTGTAATTACATCCTTATATAGATGAATTTTATTTTCATCAAAACCGTCAGAAAGTTCATGTGAGGCTTGACTGAATATATCCCAGGCTGTTTTGCATATTAATAATCCAACAATGATGGCCGTAAGGGGATCAAGCCATGGCATGTTTAATTGGGATCCGAAAATCCCTATAGCTGTTCCTATACTTACCCAAGCATCGGAAATATTATCTTTCGAAGCTGCCATAACGGCTTTACTGTTAATTTTCATAGCAAGCTTTTTATTATATCGGTATACAAAATACATAGCTATTGCTGATAAAACACCTACATATCCGGCAATAATGTCAGGTGATTCCTCTCCACCTTTAAGCATGGAAGCAACAGCATCTATCAATACTTGTACACCAACGGCAAACATGATAAATGAAGCTACCATTGATGCAATCGTTTCACTCTTCCAATGACCATAACCATGATCTTTATCGGGGGGTCTTTGAGCTAGCCTTAAACCGATCAATACGGCAAGGGACGCGATAATATCAGTAGTGTTGTTCAACCCATCCGCTTTTAAAGCCGCTGAGTCGCTTATGTATCCGATAGCCAGCTTTATGATTGATAGACAAATATAAGCAATAATACTGATGATTGCACCACGTTCGCCTAATTTGAGGTCATTATATTTTTGTTCTTCCATTTCAACTTCCCCCCACAATTAAGTACCTGAATATCATATCAACTTAAAAATGGGTGGGTCTATAGCAACCTTTTTGTATCGCTTTATATAAGTAAGAGATAGATAACTATGTTGCATATGGCAAACTATCTGAATAGAATAATATTTAGGTAGTTTTATTATAGGAAAAGCCCCTATGCTGCAAATTTCCCTCCGAAAGAAGATTTGTTGCATTAGAAAAGGGTTGCGGTAACACAACCCTCACAGCTAAGTAGAAGTACAACTTATTTAGGGAGTGAAGTTCCTACGCATAAATAATATTATATGTCGGTTTAATCACACCGTTTGGGAATTGTTTCATTTCAACTAAGTCCAATTTTAGACTTGGCTTAACACTGCCGAAAAGAGGGATGCCTTCACCAATTATGACTGGATTCACTTTAAGCACCAATTGATCAATGAGTTTATGTTTCAATAACGTTCCAGCCAGTTCACCGCCCCCGCAAAGCCATAGCTTTCCGTCACTTTGCTGTTTGAGGTTTTCAATAAACGCAACGGCGTTTCCCTCGATAAGTTCTACCTCCTCATTCGATTCAAACTGAAGGGAGCTCGAAAATATATAATGTTTCAAACCCTTATAACCTGGTTCACCCGGTTTGGCTCCGAATTGAAATCCAAATTCATATGTTTTACTTCCCATCAATACCGCTTCATAATGCTGGATATCGGATAAAAAGTCCGGGACATGCTCTCCTTCAAATAAGAAAAAAGAATGATTGATATCCCCTTCCAACATTGCTTGGTCTGCAATGAAATGATCAAGTGAAACGGCTACATGATATACCAATTGTGCCACTTAGCATCCCTCCAATAGAGATTACACATTTTACACGTACTTTATTTCATTAGCCTCATATGGTATCAGATAGCCATATCGATTATTCTTTTGATATGGTATTCATTTGTTTCGACACCCAATTGAGTACATAGGTATTCATTTAGTCTGAGGAATTCTGGGATCATACGTCTCAACGTTTTAATAATTTCATTTGAATTGCGGCCACAATCCCAACTTTCCAACAGGGATAACTGCTTTCCAGCTAACTTACTTCTATTGCCCTCAATTTTTGTCCATACTCCATAGGGAACATCTAAATGCTCTTCCATTTCCATATACCAACCAGACACAATCAGCCACCGTATCCTATCAAGATTGGATAGTGCATATAGCATTTCTCTTCTCATAACGGCCCTGTAGGTTTCATGGACAAATGCAAGCAGCTTTCCTCTCCAATGCTCAACTTCATCAGGTGTAGGTTTATACACTTTCTCTGCCGATTCTTTTATAATAGGACTCATAATATTAAAAGGATCATAGATGACTTTTACCTCTTTTAACCAAATGGAGGGAACAATTTCCTCAGGTGCATGATACCAGCTATCAACTTTTACAAAGGTATTATAATGAGTGACGACATACGGTGAATAAGGATTGCAGTCTTCGTGAAATGAAACATCTCCCCAATTATTGGCTCTATCCCTTTTTCCCTTTAAAAATTCTGCTTTACGTTTTGGATTAACAATGGTGTGCAAATCTATATCGGAGTATTGATCATCGTTTCCTTTTGCTAATGAACCAGCAATGTAAATAGCCAAAACATCAGGATCTGCCGATAAATCTTTTAATGCATTTTCCAAAAGAATATCGCGTTGTTTCGGTAAATATGCATCTCTTTCTATATGTTTGCTAATGAATCCCGCACACAAGACCATCTCCTTTTTTTTGTAAAGCCGTCAAAGTAATATATATTCGTGAATCAGAATAAAATCCCTTTAGCAGAATTGCCGTGTCAGAGATATATACTGCTTTTTACCTCCTTGTTTTCTTTGCTGAGTACCTCTTTACCGGGCAACTATCCTCATTCTCGCCTATGTGGTATTATTTTGAATATTAAGTTAAAAGGAGGCATCATTTCATGTTATTTGCAAATACTCCCGAACCGCCCTATTACGCTTGTATTTTCACTTCGCAAAGAAGCGATAAGGATGCCGCAAGCTATAATTCAACCGCAGAATTCATGGATGAACTTGCCGCTCAACAAGATGGCTATTTAGGAGTCGAAAGCGTGAGAGATCAAAACGGGTTAGGAATTACCGTATCCTATTGGAAGTCCTTGGATGCCATAAAGCTTTGGAAGGAAAATGCCGCTCACAAAAAGGCACAAGAAAAAGGTATGAAAGATTGGTACTCGTCATACACTACCCGAATTTGTAAGGTTGAAAGAGATTATACAAGCAAATGAGTAAACTAAGATTTATGAATATATAGTTATAAAAAAAACCGCTCTACTATTTTGGGTTTGTAAATTCGAACGTTGATTTCCATTCCAGGCACTCGCTTTCCGCGGGCGGTCCGGGAGCCTCCTCGGCGCTCTTGCACCTGTGGGGTCTCCCTTGGACGCGCTTTTCCCGCAGGAGTCTCGTACCTTCCATTTCAATCAACTAGATTTTTTTCACTTTAGGATGTTCATCCCAAAACATGTTCAAGACTAATTCCCATTATGAATTTTTACTGTTTTGTGAAACACTTATTAAATTCGACAATTCCACCATACCCTTGGAGAGTAACTTTCAGATACCAAAGCCGCTTGCGGTTAGAACTTTTTTAACTGAAATCAAACTAGTTTTCCATTGAGTTTGTCTTCAGACCGCTAAAATCCCAATTGGTAATCAGCCCCTCAGTAAAATCGTAAAAGGGCTTCGGGATGAGAGCATTCCGAAATCCACTTTTGTCGACAAACAGGGACCGCTTCTTAAACGATCTTCACAATGAATTAATTAAAAGGAAATGCCGTTAAGATCTTCTTTTATGAGTGAGTACATGTATAAATCATCGAATTTGCCACGGGTAAATTCATAATGCCTAAGAAGTCCTTCTCTTCTAAATCCTTGTTTTTCCACAAGTTTTTGGGATGGGTGATTATCAGGTTCAATTAAAGCTTCAATCCTTTCCAGGTGAAAGTGGCGATAACCATACATAACAACAGCTTCCAATGTTTCACTCGCAATGCCTTTTCCCCAATGGTCTTTACTTAATTCATATCCAATTTCCGCACGATGGTGTTTGGTTACCATATTCAGAAAACCACAACTTCCTATAACCTTACCGGAATTCTTTAATGTAATTCCCCATCTAATTCCCGAACCTTTTTCGAAAATAGATTCATACCACTTAATTTCATCCCATACATCATTTACTGTATCGAATGGATTTAACCCCATTGGCTTCACCACATCTGTATCAGATAGATATTTGAACATGTCACCCGCATCTTCCAGTGTTACTTCCCTTAATATCAATCGTTTGGTTTCAATAACCGGAAATACCTTCTCCATTCAATTTCCCCCCCTCCAAACTCCCATTTCCATATTTAACTATTTAATCATTACCTAATTAAAGTCGATAATCAACGCATTATTGCTTAAAAATTAATGTTAATAACTAAAAGGCGTCCCTTCTTTCGTAGAAACGACTTTTTTCCGTTTTATTTACTTCCTTCATTAAAAGAATTTTTTGTTTCCTTTACTGCTGAAATGAATATGGGCCTTCGATTTTCATCTTTCATTTCAGGAACACTTTTTAACATGTCATCAGAAGGCATCGGTTCCTTTACTGCTTTAATGCTGAACAAAACAACTCAAGCACTATTAGTGTTTAAAATTCAATATGGGAAAAAAAACAGCCATTAATAAACAGCCATTAATATTGTTGTCTTTTATTTTGACAACAATAAATAGGCAGCCCTGTTTTGTTGTCCATCATTGTCCATATAGGACCCTTCCCACCCTTTGTACATAGTCTGAAAGGGTAAACAAAAAAAGGAGGATTTCTTGAATGTATAATTATAATTACGCTTATTACCCTAATAATCTGCATTATTATATAGATGGAGAACGAATACCTGGCCCGGGCGGCGGTCAATGGGACGGTCACGGTGGTGGTCATGGCGGCGGTCATGGCGGCGGTCATGGCGGCGGTCAATGGGACGGACACGGTGGCGGTCATGGCGGCGGTCAATGGGACGGACACGGTGGTGGCCATGGCGGCGGTCAATGGGACGGACACGGTGGTGGTCATCATGGCGGCGGTCAATGGGACGGACACGGTGGTGGTCATTGGGAACACGGACAATGGATTCCACGCTGTAGGAGAGTATGGGTTCCCGGATTTGGTTGGACCTGGATTTGTAGATGAAAAAAAAGACAGCTTATGGCTGTCTCTTTTTTTGCTTTTTCTTCGTTTTGTCCATTAACTCCAATTACCAGTATGCTTGTTTTCCTACTCCCCATCTGATGTTCAAAATCCTTCAAACTACATCTCTTCATATTATTGATTTCTATCGATTGAAAATCTTGATTTAACAAGTTAAACAAATAATTAGGACTTATTCCCTAATGGGTTTTGTAGAAATAAGACTTTTTTACTCATCCTTAATAAGTTACCGAGAAGATAAGCAAACTATACCATATTACAGCTGTACGGAATCTACCTTGGCTTAGTACGCTACAAATTAATCCCGGTAGTAAAAAGGATAAATGTATATCGCTTAATCAAAATGTAACGGGGTGATGTTTATGAGAATGAAAAAAGCATTAATAGGTCTCTCACTCTTATGTATGATTGTTCCTGGTATTGCCAAATCGGCTGATTCCGTTGCTGAAAATGATCGAAGCAATATCGTGGCAAATTGGAAATTCACAAAACAACATGTTAAAAGCGGTTCAATCGATAAAGGTAATTTAATTATAGAAGATACAAGCAAACATGGAAATGATTTAGAGTTAGTGACGATAGGGGACCCTGCCTCGCCTGAATTAAAAAAAATGTTGAAATGGTCTGAAGAAGATTATTATGCTCAAGATAAAGTTAATAGCTTGAAATTCGCCAATTACGAAAACGCCCCTGCAGGAAGGTATTTTAAAACCATACGGGATGCACCTATCAATTCAGAGAATTTCGATAGGGGTTTTACCATTGAATTGGTATTTAAGATGCCAAAGACACCCAAAAGTGCCATGGGGCTTTTTTCAAGACAAGGACAGGCGGCAGATCTTAATAAAATGGAAGGCGAGAAAAAAATCCTTTCTGCTTTATCTATATCCAGTGATCAAAAATTGCACTGGACAAGCCATCCATCCAATCTAAACTATAATGTAAGCAATTGGTCTCGTTCTTTAAATGCTGGTGAATGGTACCATTTGGCAGTTGTTAATGATGGTAGCACAACGACTCTTACTTTAAATGGCGTTAGTGATTATGGAGAATCAGAAAAGGCAATAGGTATTGCAGCATTAAAAGGTAAAGGCTGGAATATCGGTGCAACAGAGTGGGGAAATAAGTTGGATGCGCTTTTCGCAGGGAATATCCAGGAAATACGAATTGCCAACAAGGCATTAACTGAAAAAGAATGGCTAGTACAGGATGCTCGTGACGATGAACCCTTTGAAGGATCAAACAAGTCCTTCCCCATTCTAACGAATAAGAAGAATTATAATTTCCTCTTTATTCCAGATACCCAGAAATATTCAAGCCAAAATCCTGAGATTTTCAATAGTCAAATGAACTGGATATCCAATAACACCAAGAAGAACAATATTATCATGAATACATTTGTTGGGGACATTGTCGATAGTGATTCAGAAAAACAATGGCAGAATTCGCTCAGAGCCATTTCCCTTTTGGATAAAAAGGAAATTCCATATATGATGGCGGCTGGGAATCATGACTATGCTGCCGGAGATCCTTTTTTAACACATTATGGGCCACAGCGTTTTATGAATAAAAAATACTATAAGGGGGCGGCTCCCTCTGGGTATAGCTCATATGCAATCGTTAAGGCAGGGAGTTATGAATACTTAGTTTTAATCGTGGATATGAAAAATCTCCATAAGGACTTGGAATGGTCAAAAAAAGTTCTGGAACGGCATAAAGATAAACCGACAATCCTCGTCTCACATGATATTATTTTTCCGAAAGTTAAAGATGATAAAACCATTGCCGCCGATTCGTCCAATGGCCGGCTGATATGGGATGAACTTGTAAAGAACCATAATCAAGTGTTCATGACGGTTAATGGACATTTTTATGGGATAGCGCATCGGGTAAAACAAAACTCAGCAGGAAATGATGTCATTCAAATGCTGGTCAATTACCAAACGAATTATCGAGGGGGAAATGGCTGGCTAAGACTTGTAGAATTTGATGAAAAGAAAAATGTATTATTATTCCGTACTTATTCCCCATATGTTGACGGAATGACTAGGAAAGAAAAGTCCTATATTGATTATAAATTTTTAACAAGTGAAAATAATTCATTTAAATTGGAATGGGACTTTAAACATAGATTTAATTTCAGGTAATGAACAGGTCGGAAAAATCCAATTCCCCAGGTGTATCTGATTAACCTCATCAACCTGGGTGAATTCCTTTTATTAGGATGCCCTCCTATTTGTTGAGTCGTCCAAGAAGGATATATGTTCATTCATGATGATCTGGGATGCTGCTATTTTTTCTAGTTTTCATGCTGCTTTTTTTACCACTGATTTATACTTTCCGAAACCATTAACGACAAGGACCCCCAATATCGCAATACTGCCGCCAATGACTGAAAGGGTACTAGGTACTTCCTGCAGCCAAACCCAAGCGACGAAAATGGCAATCACAGGTTCAATGTACAACAAACTGGAAACGGAACTGGCTTTTCCTAATGATAAAGCGACTGCCCAAGTTACATAACCGATGGCCGCAGGGAAAATACCAACAAAAATCGCTGATAAATGACCTTCCAAAGTAGCATGTTGAATTTCTTGAAATAGCCCAGGAAAAAATATAAAAAAGGGTATTGTACCGATCCATGTGAAGTAAGCTGTCAATTCAATCGGATTATAACGGCTAAACAGTGGCTTTTGGAAAACAAAAAACACCGCAGAAGCAATAGCTGACATCAGTACTAAAAAAGCTCCTTCAGAAATAGTCAGGGAAGGTCCTGCGGTACCTAATGTTATTAAGATGATCCCTGTGAATCCAATTCCCAAACCAATCCATCCGTATAGTCCGAGGTGTTCTTTTAAAACGAACGCAGCAATGATCGCGATGAAGACAGGTGCTGAACCGATCAGCATTCCAGCCGTTCCCGCCGAAACCGTTTGTTCCCCGAATGTCACCCCGATATGGTAAATACTAATGCCAATAAATGCAAGGATCGAAATCCTCAACAAATCCTCTTTTTTCGGGAGTCGAAATTTCACCCCAGGCCAGAGAGCATAAAGGATAAAAACTCCTGATGCTATAAGATAACGAACAAGTACCAAATGACCGGCTGAATATCCGCCATGTAAGCTTGCACGAATAGCAGCGAATGTAGAGCCCCAAATAATAACTGTTATAGATGCCAATAAAAATGCCTTTGTGTTCAAAACCTATTCCTCCCAACCATCCCTATAAATTGAAGGTATCATGGATACGTGAGAACTTCAATAAAATTTCTATCTCGCTGTGAAGTGTCACAGTAAAATAACGAATTTAAGTACATTCTGAGTTGTAACCATCGCTGAAGAAATTCTATTCCATTTGGGATTGGATTTGAGAACTTTGTTAAAAGATGGATCAGGTTTGAAAAGCATACTAAACCAAATAGTTATATAGTCAAAACAAGTTGATTGGAGCGGATGTGCGAGACTCCTGCGGGAAAAGCGTTTCCAGTGAGACCCCGAAGGCGCAATTGCGCTGAGGGCGGACTGCCTGCGGAAAGGGAGTGCCTGGAGAGTTCTACCTAAATTTTTTTCACTGTAATCCTTCTTGGATTGAAGAAATTTGCGACACTCCTGCCGAATTACTGGCTGGCCGAGACACCGCAGACGCTTGCGTCGAGGAGGCTTGGCAGGCAGTCGGCGGAAAGGGAGCGGATTTCTGAAATCGTCTGAAACGTCTTTTAAATAAAAAAGCTGTAGCCAAACTCTCTTTTTATGTTTTTTTATTTCTTTTATGAATACGTTATTGGATTGAAGAAATTTGCGACACTCCTGCCGAATTACTGGCTAGCCGAGACACCGCAGACGCCTGCGTCGAGGAGGCTTGGCAGGCAGTCGGCGGAAAGGGAGCGGATTTCTGAAATCAACTGAAACGTCTTTTAAATAAAAAAGCTGTAGCCAAACTCTCTTTTTATGTTTTTTTATTGTTTTATGAATACGTTATTGGATTGAAGAAATTTGCGACACTCCTGCCGAATTACTGGCTAGCCGAGACACCGCAGACGTTTGCGTCGAGGAGGCTTGGCAGGCAGTCGGCGGAAAGGGAGCGGATTTCTGAAATCAACTGAAACGTCTTTTAAATAAAAAAGCTGTAGCCAAACTCTCTTTTTATGTTTTTTTATTGTTTTATGAATACGTTATTGGATTGAAGAAATTTGCGACACTCCTGCCGAATTACTGGCTAGCCGAGACACCGCAGACGTTTGCGTCGAGGAGGCTTGGCAGGCAGTCGGCGGAAAGGGAGCGGATTTCTGAAATCAACTGAAACGTTTTTTAATAAAAAAAACTGAATCCAAACTCGATTTTCATTGAGTTTGGATTCAGTTTAGTTGATTGGAATGGAAGGTACGAGACTCCTGCGGGAAAAGCGAGGCCAAGGGAGACCCCATAGCCACAGGCGCAAATAGCGCCGAGGAGGCTCCCGGACCGCCCGCGGAAAGCGAGTGCCTGGAATGGAAATCAACGTTCAAACCTCAGCCAAACTCGATTTTCATTGAGTTTGGCTGCAGTCTGCATAATTAATTTAATTAATTATTTTCAGGTTTCCAAGATGAAAAGCGTCTTTCAATAATGCCTAATAATGAAGTAAGAATGATTCCCGTAATCGTAATGACTAACACGCCAACAAACATGCGATCTGTTTGTAGATTTTGACCATTGCTTGTCAATTGGTATCCGATACCAGCTGTCGAAGCGAATAATTCACCTACAACCACTGCAATTAATCCTTGACCTATACCTAAGCGAATACCGTTTAAAAGGAATGGTACCGTCGAAGGCAATGCAATTGTTTTAAAAATTTGAAATTCACTTGCACTAAATGTCCTTGCTGCTTTTATTAAGTTTTGATCTAATGTTAACATAGCTTTTTGAGCGCTCATCACTATTGGAAAGAAGGCCATCAAAAATACGATAACAATTTTTGATGCTGGCCCTATTCCGAATGCAATGATGATCACTGGTAACAGGGCGACTTTAGGAGTTACATATAATCCTGAAATGAAAGGGTTAACCACTGCATTAAAGGTAGAGTTCCAACCTGATAACACACCTATTGGGATTCCAATAAGTATGGCTAAAACAAAGCCTGAAACAAATTCGTAACCACTTACCTTCATATTTTCCCAAAAGGAAACTTCTTGGACCATTAAAACTGCCGCTTGTGCAATTTCAATTGGTGAGCTTATGAACAATGGATTAATCCACTCATTTTGAGAGGCAGTTTCCCAAAGCAACAGGAATAGTAAAACAGAAGCAACACTGAGAAAAAATGACTTTTTTTCTTTTTTCATTTTCTTCGCCTTTTTTATCTTTTGCTTTGATTGTGTAAGTTCTATCGTACCCTTCGTCATCGTGTTCTCCTTTCACATTAATTATTTCTCTTTATTATCGAAACCTTGTTTAGAAGACTCCTGTTCAATAATGGACCAAATATGATCTACAAACTCTAAAAATTCCGGGCTGCGCTTCACATGGAGATCTCTTGGTCTAGGTATATCAACATCAACAACCTCCACTACACGTCCTGGTCTTGCCCCAAAAACAAAAACTCTATCAGCTAAAAATACCGCTTCATCAATTTGGTGTGTAATGAAAAGACTTGTCTTTTTTGTCTCATCCCATATTCTAAGTAACTCACCTTGCATAAATTCCCTAGTTTGTGCGTCCAATGCCGAAAATGGTTCATCCAATAATATTAATGATGGGTTTACCGTTAATGCCCGGGCCAAGTTTACCCGTTGCTGCATCCCACCTGACAATTCATGTGGATAATGATTTTCATAACCTTTTAAACCGACCATTTCAATAAATTCTTTAGCCTCTTTCTTTTTCTCTGCGGTTATTTGCTTTAACAGTTCAACTCCATAAAGAACATTTTCCAAAACAGTTCTCCAAGGTAATAGACTCGGGTTTTGAAAAACCATTGCCCTGTCCTTGCCGGGGCCATCAATTTTTTGCTGATCTAATAGTATTTCTCCCTTGCTTGGCTTTAGCAATCCAACTACAGTATTTAAAAAAGTGGTTTTTCCACAGCCGCTCGGCCCAACAATACATATAAATTCACCATCTTTAATGTTTAAATTTATATTCTGCAGGGCAATCACTTCTGCACCGGTTTTGTTATTTACGTAAGTAACGTCTAAAAAACGAGTAGACAATTTAAAGTTTTCCAGTTGTGCATTTTCCATCTTACCTATCATCTCCTTTCCATTCTAATTATTTTTTAAAAGCCTCTTCTATATAACTATTTGTCCAAATAACATCTTCAGTTGTATCCTGTTTAGTAGAAACGCCTGATATCTTGCCAAATTCAACTAATGGATCCTGGGCATTATCCCAAGCCTCTTGATTCATTTCCCCATAGCCTTTAAAAGTGTTTTTCAATCCGATTAATGATTCCTCTAGAATATCAACATCTATTCCATCAAAATAAGATTCGATCGATTCGGCTGCCTCTCTTGGGTTATTACGTGTGAATTCCATACCTTTCCCTATTGCCCGAACTACTTTCAATGATGTTTCATGATTTTCTTCTAAGTATTCTTTTTTAGCAAATACAGCTTCCCAGACCATATTCCCATACATTGGCTCTTCACTTGTATTGATTACAATGTCTCCTATATCTTTACTTTCCGCCTGTAAACCCATTGGGGGTGATGCTATCCCCCCGTCAACAATCCCCTCCTGCATACCGCCAATCTTCGATCCATCTCCTGCTAATTTGACGGTTTTAAGAGTATTGGAATCAACTCCATGCATTTGCATTAAATGACGGGTGTATACGTCTCCAGAATCTCCAACAAGGTTTGTACCAATAGTTGCGCCTTTCAATGAAGCCACTCTATCTTCAAGTGATGAGTCTTTAGAAACATTCTTTTTCTTTAGATATTGTTTAGAGAGTGTAATTTGATAGGTTAGCGCAGAATTTAAAGATTGAATTGCCAATAAATCTTCACCTTTGTCAAGAGGGGTAAACATACTTCGAGGACCCGAGACCGCAAACTGAGCTTCACCTGATAATACAGAAGCGATTACTTGTGCTCCTCCACCACCAGAAACAATCTCAGCTTCAATTCCTTCCTTTTCAAAAAAACCTTGCTCTATTGCTACATACAATGGGGCAACCGACAATAATCGTGCAGGTTCCGTAAAAGTAAGCTTAACCGCTTTTCCTCCTGAATTCCCTTTGTTTTCTGTAGTTGTTTCGTCACTTGGACCGCAGGCAGATACTATTAACACCAAACAAAGCAGAACGAACGCCAATTTATTCTTAAACATATTACTTACCTCCCTAAATCAAATATTTTTAACATTTCATTCACTAACTAACTATATTCCTCCTCTATTTTAGTTTTATATACAAAACATAATTTCATATACATATCAATTCTAAATCAGCTGTCCCATTTGGGTCAATTATAATTTTGGAATATTTAGATAATTAAGCAAATTACTGCACAAAAAAACACTCATTAAAATCATGAGTGCCCTTTAACTCTTGAGATAAAATTTTCTGCGAAATAAAGGGAAAAACTTAATGCTTCAGCAATTTAAAAAAGATTGCAATATAAGAATCGAAGTCAGTACTAGAATATGTTTTTGTTAAGGTTACCCCATTATATACATAATCCCACATTGTATCATCATTAGGACCATCGCTGGGTACTTGCACTGTACAAATGCCCTTGATTCCCCAGTCGATTTCATTAACATCCTTCAAGCCTGCTATTGGATCAATGAAGAGGATATTAAGTTTCCCCTGTATCATTTCAGACAAGACGGATGGTAATTCCACCGCTTCGTGAACGGAAACTGCCCCCACCTAACTGAATAAGATGGAATTGCTATTTGACATTATTTCAATATACTTATTTATTCGGTAATTGAGTTTTTCAAGCAGGGTAAAGATGAGTCCCATCTTGATTAGGTATCATAGGGAAATCATGAACTGAAATAACATTATAATAGGTATCTTCCAATAAAATGCGCTTTTTGCTGCTTGCCGCCCTCATCAAAAAAAACTACATCTCCATCATCAAGATAAAAAGCGATGCCATCTACCTGCTTCATATTCTTAAGATCCATAAATCCGGCAAATCTGTTCTTCAATATTCTGCTTACATCCGGGAGTGAATTAGATACAACTCAATCAAGGGGAAATGAAAACCGCCTTAAATTAAGGGAAGGTCCACACCAACTGCCAAGGCTAATGATTACATCATAAGATCCTTTTATATCTTGTAATTCCAATTCAGTCATCCTCTCTACTAATTTCCCTATTTCAACGAGGTAACTAATTTTATTGCCAGTCTTTTTCACTTTGTTCTGGAATTATATACACAATCCAGCCATAACGAATTTTCAGTTCTTCAACCATTATTTCAGCAGTTTCTTTATCCGGAAATGTTCCTGTTATTAAGCGGAAACGGTTATTTTCCGCGTTAATTATTTTTTCTCTCATAGCTTGTACCTCCTTTTATATATCCTATGAAGCTTCATGGAAAATCTGTATAGTTCTTAATAGATTACTAACAGCCCTTTTTATGTACATGAAAAATAAAAAAAGCCCAACTTTGATTAAGTGGACTTGTTGGGAACTTGCGGGATTATTGGAAATGCAAAAGAAAATTATGGAGAAGTGAATGACTATCTAAATATTGTCCCCTTTCCACTTTTTATTGTAGGGTCAATAATCTTTTTCTAACTCCTCAATCGCTTGATTCTATCACCCACTTCAATGGCAAGATGCCTGAGCCCTCTTGCTTCAGGATAAGTTGGACAATTGGGCTGTAAAGAAAATGAGAACTATTCTGGCTGATATTCCCCTCCGACCATTTTGGGTACCGGTATGATCTTAAACGAGAAGCTATGAAACTCAAAAGAGTTTTTCAATAGGTGGTGAGTCAAATATTCAAAGTTATTACTTTCTTCTTATTGAAAAATATCTCAATTTATGTCAATTGAAACCAAATTATGAGTTTGTTATCTTAGTTAATGAACCGGTTCATGACTAGTTTATGTATGAATATTAGTCACAATAAAAGGAGAGATGAAACCATGACACAAGTACGTAACTCAACAAGCGCAGTGGAGCAGTATGCTAATCTCATCCCCATGAGCGAAATTGCTTCGAACGCAGATCAATTATTTCCTTTTCCAATCTTTAATAGTTTACGACAAAAAACTCCTGTAAGGTACGACGATGCTCGAAGCTGCTGGGATGTGTTTCGATATGAGGACGTTCATTATATTCTAAAAAATCCAAAACTGTTTTCTTCGGAACGAGGGTCTGGAACTCTTCAAGGAAGCATTTTGACAATGGACCCTCCTAGACACACAAAAATGAGAAACTTAGTGAACAAGGCATTCACTCCTAAAGCAGTGAAGGATTTAAAAAATAAAATCGAAGAGGTGACACTTTACCTTCTCGATCAAGTTAATGAGAAGGGGACTATGGATCTCGTTCATAACCTTGCTGGTCCGTTGCCTGTCATAATAATTGCCGAATTATTGGGAGTCCCTGCTAAGGATCGGGATCTTTTTAAAACCTATTCTGATGTTCTCGTGGCAGGCGCCAAAGATAATTCAAATGAAGCCTTTCAAAGAATGGCACAGAAACGTAAGGAAGGAAGTGAGTTTCTTAAAGAATATTTCAAAAAAATAATTTTAGAGAGAAAAGTAAATCCTGAAGAAGATTTAATTTCGCTATTATTAGCAGCAAAAATTGATGGGGAAAAATTAACAGAAGAAGAGGTACTATCTTTTTGTGTTTTATTATTAGTTGCGGGAAATGAAACAACAACTAATTTGATTACAAATGCCGTACGCTATATGACAGAAGATAAAAACATTCAAGAACAAGCCAGGACAAATCTGCCTTTAATACCAAAATTGGTAGAAGAAACACTACGCTTTTATCCTCCAATACAGGCAATTGGCCGTGTTACAAAGGAACAAGTCAAAGTTGGGGGCAAAACAATCCAAAAGGGGGAACAAGTAATTTGCTGGGTCGCTTCGGCAAACCGGGATGAACAAAAGTTTGCAGAGCCTAATCGGTTCACGTTAGAAAGGAAATTAAATCCTCATTTGAGTTTCGGGTTTGGTATTCATTTTTGTTTAGGTGCCCCGCTTGCACGTCTAGAAGCAGAAGTAGCTCTCGTGACACTATTAAGTACATTTGCAAAATTGGAAGGTGTAAAAGGGACTGAGCTGGAGGCGATTCCAAGTCCGTTCGTTTTTGGAGTGAAAAGACTTCCTTTAAAATTCACAAGACAATGAGCCTTGCTGCCTAAGAATATAAACGAACATAGATTAGGTAATACAAAAACCTATCAATAACAAAAAATGATTTTTTTATTTAATCTCAATGAAAAAGGGAGTATATTAAATTACGACCTCTTAAAATTGATTATTTGGAAAGCATTTGTTGTAGAAGATGTTAAACCCCATATTTATCCAGTTATTAAAAATTCCAATGTACTAGGTTGATAAAAACTTAATATATAATACGAATTTTATGACATAAAAAATACAGAAACAAAAATGGAAATCACAAAATGAGTTCCATTTTTGTTTTGAGTACTATTTTGTTTTAGGGCACCTTCATGAAAGACTTTTCTTATCAAAATATACATAACCCTACTGCAAATACTACTTTCCATATATTTCAAGAGGCGAATCATCCGGATCACATAAAAAGGTAAACCTTTTTCCTGTTAACTCATCAACACGGATAAGTTCGAATGTTTTCTTTTTCTAAATCTTCAATCGCTCGATTAATATCTTCAACTTCAAAAGCAAGATGTCTAAGCCCTCTTGCTTCAGGATAACTGGACGATTTGGGCTATCAGGAAATGAGAACAATTCCAGCTAAATTTCCCCTCCGACCATTAAATCCAATTTATACGACTGCCTATCTGACCGATATGTCTCCTTCACGATATCACACCCTAATTTTTCATAATCGGAACAAATTATTGACATGATGTATTTTTTTCACCTTCATTTCTTACCTCCCTAAGAGCATTGGTTAGATTTAAAAATTATTTCAACAAAGTTATCCATTAATAAAAACTTAGTTTTCAGTGCTTCCTTCGGGATATACTGCACGTTACTGGTACATCCATTTCCCTTTCACCTGGATATAGGTCTTTACAAAGGGCGTATAATATAAGTTAATCTAAAAAAACGTATAATAAAAAAGGAGCCTTCCCCTCCTACTCTCTAGATCAATAATATAGATTCCTAGAACGCTGATTATGTTAATTAACTTTGTATATTGGTGTACTTGGTTGTAGTTTAAAATTAAGTGTTACGTTTTCTAGTTGTAAACCAACTCCCACTTCCTCGCCAAAATAAATTAAAGGGGAGGTTTTGAATTACTGCCATTTTTCAGAGTGTTAACTATCTTTCTCAAGCATATGCTCATATTTACATGCATGATGTCCTTTTTGTTCGTATAATAGGACAAAGGGGAATTAAGATGAGTCTAATTTACAAGAAGAGGAGCAATTTGTTCTGTGGAGACAAAAGGCGAAGAAATAAACTGCTTAGCATTAAAAGTTAAAGAGATTATTCAATCTTCTGGATGTCAAAATGAAGATGTAATCTTTCTTTGCATTGGTTCAGACCGATCAGTTGGGGATTCATTAGGCCCTTTAGTCGGGACAATGCTTAAAGAACATACGGTGCCTTATCGTGTTTACGGTACTTTGGAAAATCCCGTTCATGCATTTAATTTAAAAGACACATTGAAAAAAATTAAAAAACAATTCAAAAAGCCTCTTATTTTTAGTGTGGATGCTTGTTTAGGGAATCAAAACCAGGTCGGTTATGTTTTTTTGAAGGATGGACCTCTTGTCCCTGGGAAAGCTTTAAAAAAAGTATTGCCGGAAGTTGGAGATTATCATATTACAGGAATGGTCAATTATATAGATCCGCTGCCAACGATGCAATTTTTAAATGATACTCGTCTATACACGGTTATGAACCTTGCGAAAACAATCGTAAAAATAATTACTCAAGCTAGCGGCGAGACTTCTGGAATTAAATAAAAGAATGGGCTGTGCCAAAACCACTAATAATAATCGGTTTTGGCACAGCCCTACTTTGTTTAAGTTCGAAGAATTTATTAGATAACATTGTACTTAAATAATAGCCCCTGTCAAGATAGCGACAATGATAAGGACTAATGAACAAATTAGAGCCCATTTAAATGCATACCGCTGTAGTTCCCCGATATCCGTCTTTACCATCCCAACCAGTAAAAGAGTCGAGGCCACGAGTGGACTTAAGAAATGTACAGGCTGGCCCAGTACGGAAGCTCTGGCAATTTCTAAAGGACTCACCCCAAAAGCTTCTCCTGCTTCGGCAAGAATTGGCAAAACACCAAAGTAGTAAGCATCATTGGATAAAACGAACGTAAATGGCATGCTGGTGAACGCAACGACCATCGGTAAAAAAGAGCCTAAAGAATCCGGAATGATGGCCACTAATGAATTTGCAATGGCATCTACCATTTTCGTTCCTGAAAAGATCCCTGTGAAAATACCAGCCGCAAATACTAGTGTGACGACGGTAATAGCATTTCCTGCATGTGACACGATTCGCTCTTTTTGCTGTTCTAGATTAGGGTAATTAATGATTGAAGCAAGCACAAATCCGATTAGAAACAACACAGGTACCGGCACTAAGCCCATTACAAGAATGACCATAACCGTGAGCGTCAACAAAAGATTGACCCATATTAATTTAGGGCGCTTTAAATCGTCTTGTATGGCGGAAGCTACCGCTGCTTCAGCTAGAGCTCCTTTCATTTCAGGTGCAGCTTTGATATGAACAACACCAAGCCTTTTGCGCTCTTTTTTCCCAAGTACGTAAGCGGTAAAAAGAATGGCTGCTATTCCTGATAATAGTGTTGGGATAATCGGAACAAAGAATTCATTTGCATCGAGACCTAAAGATGCTATTGCTCTTGTTGCAGGTCCTCCCCAAGGAGTCATACCACTCATAATACTTACAGCCAGCATAGAAATAGTGGCAAGAATAAGTGGATTCATACCAAGGCGTAAGTAAAGAGGCAGCATAGCGGAAATCGTAATCATATGAGTCGTGGTACCATCACCATCCAAGGCAACGGTCATTGCGATTACTGCTGTACCTATCGCTATTTTTACCGGATCCCCTTTTACGATTTTCAACATGGTTTTAATGAGTGGATCAAATAATCCAGCGTCAATCAGAACTCCGAAAAACAAAATAGCGAACAATAGCAAAGCGGCTGAAGGTGCGACAACCTTTATTCCATCGAGCATCATATCTCCGAGCTCTGGACCAAATCCGCCAATTAATGCAAAGATAATTGGAATGACCACTAGAGAATTAACAGGTGATAACCGTTTAGACATGATTAAATAAGTGAAGACAACGACCATTGAAATTCCAAGTAACGTAAGAATATGAATCCCTCCTATTAAAGAAACCGCTTACAAATCAGATGAGAAGTTTAAATGCTAAAAATATTACATATCATTCTGATTCCCTGTTGCTTTATTTTCTATTTTTAGAATAGTTCATATCATCAAATAAGTGAAATACATATTTTTTTTACTTTTTCGAAAAAAAAACTTATAATCCATTTTATATTAATTAAGAAATCCAAAAAAGCACTATGAAATTTCCAATAATTTCATTGTGCTTTTTCGTTAAAGATTGGAATTTTTATTCAAGAAATCAATAAAGTTTTTCACAGTAGAGAGTTTTAATGAATCCTGATTATACATTAACCAAGTATTTCTTAACACCGGCTTCCCATTTTTGTAGGATAACCCGTATGTATGCAAATTATCTGAAGGCTGCAGGCATATTTCCGGCAGAATGGAAACACCAAGATCATTTTTGACCATCTCTTTGCACGTCTCCTGCCGATCCGTTTCCATGGTTACAAATGGTGGCTCTGGGAATCTATCATGCCACCAGCCATTTATTAAGTTTTTTAAAGAACTGTCGGTCTTATAATTTATGAATGGAAGTTCTGGCAGATTATCCAAGTCTACCTCTTTCTTAGAAATTAAACAAAGTCTTTCTTTATGCAGTAACGATTTGATTCCATACCATTCATAATTTCCACGCAGAATGCCTAATTGAACACTAGAGGAATCCAGAAGATGCATGATTTCAGTACTCCAGCCTGTATTCACATTAAATTGTACATGAGGATATTGTGTTGAAAACTTTTTCAATATTTCTGGTAGTTTATATTGGGCAAAGTTGCTGGAAACGCCAAGCCTTAACGTTCCTCTTACCTCATTTTTCATATTCAGCATATAATCTTTCGTTTTTTGCAACTTTTTCACCATTTCTTCCGCATAACCCGCTAAATGTATCCCTTCTGAAGTGAACTCAATGCCTCCTTTTATTTTGAAAAATAGGTTTGTGCTAAATTCTTTTTCTAAATTTTTAAGCCGGTACGTTAACGCCGGCTGCGATATATATAAACGCTCTGCGGCACGGCTAATGTTTTTTTCTTCATATAGTACCCTTATCGCAATCCAATCTTTTTCGTCCACTTAACCATCCCCCACTTTTTAGATTATAAGTTTTTTTATCATTTTTATTAAAAAAATATGTATTTTACTTATGAGTAAACATATCATACTATATTTTCAAAGGAACCGGTAGTGCTATAAATATTGATTTGAGAAAAGGTGGTTATACAATGAAAGTACCTGTAGTTGTAATGCGCGGCGGAACAAGTAAAGGTGTGTTCCTTAACTTTGAACATATGCCTTCGAATCGCTCACACTGGGAAGGTTTCTTACTTGACGTGATGGGCAGTCCGGATCGGAGACAGATCGATGGTCTTGGAGGAGCGAATTCATTGACAAGTAAAGCAGCAATCATCAAAAAATCGGATTCACCGGAATTCGATGTGGAATATACATTTGCGCAAATCAGTATCGATAATCAAATGGTTGATTTTAAAGGAAATTGTGGGAATATTTCATCTGCTGTAGGACCTTACGCAATTGAGCACGGATTAGTTCCTATACAAGAACCTGTAACAACGGTGAGAATTTTTAACACGAATACACAGAAATTGATAATTGCAGAAGTAGAGGTTGAAAATGGACAAGTGAAAAAAGAAGGCAGCTGCTCAATTCCAGGCGTGCCTGGTAAAGGATCACCTATCTATCTTTCTTTTACTCGTGCTGAAGGAGCAGTTACAGGAAAACTTTTCCCTACAGGAAATCCAATTGACATGATTAAAACGAAGGATCGGCTGATTCAAGTTTCAATCATTGATGTTGCCAATCCACTTGTTTTTGTAAGGGCACAGGATATTGGTCTAAACGGAAGCGAATTGCCCACTGATTATTCACAGGAAAAATTAAATGAACTAGAAGAAATCCGGTCGATTGCAGCTGAAATGTGTCAATTTTCCGATAAGAAATCAGCGACTGTCAAATCTCCTGCTGTTCCTAAAATGACCCTAATTGCTCCTCCTATGGATTACGTAGACCTAAACGGATCGGAAAGAAAAGCGTCAGAGATGGATTTGATGATCAGAATGATGTCGATGCAAAAGCCCCATCAAGCGCTTGCTATTACAGGAGCCATCTGTGCAACTGCAGGAGCTTACTTACAGGAAACGATTTTATCTGAGATGGTGAACATTAAACAGGAAATTTTTCGATTAGCCCACCCGGCAGGGATCATGGAAACAAAAGTTGATTTTTTGGCAGGACACATACGCGCTATTAAAGTGGTACGCACAGCGAGAATCATTTTAGAGGGATACGTGTACACGAAAAAAAATTACGAGCTTTCCTATCAATTAGCTTGATTTGAATTGACTTGCAAATTACAGCAAAAAAAATTATCTATCACTTGGAGGCTTTTCAATGTGGGTCATCACTGTCTTTTTAAAAGGAAATATTAAAATTTTTGAATTTGAAACAGAAAAAGAAGCGAAAGAACTATTCAAAAATATGAAAGGCACTAAAATTCTTTCCGAAATAGTTTACTTCAATGATCCTTGTTTTGTATAAGTGAGTTTTCAATAGAGCCCAGACTATAATGTATCTCCAACTAACCGATGCCTACAAAATTCAATTGTAAAATAGGATTGAGAATAGATGAAAATTTTCCGGGGGGAGCGCTCACCTTTATTCAAGTTAGGATATACTGAATCCAGATTTTCATGGTTAATGGAGTATTTAACCAAAAAGAAAACTAATTGTTATCTATCATCCTTGTTATAGGGAAAAACACCCACAAACCAACCCATTATTTATTGAATGGTATCCTTTTTCACAGGCTCAATTTTAGCATCAATCGGAGCATAGGAAGAACAGCTATACAAATATATATCATACAAAATAGTTGATATCTGGTAACTGTTGATAAGTCAGCGCTGACTTCATGCGCGATAGAACCCAGCTGATCCATTCAGCTTGGTGCTAAAATTGAATAGCTATAATAGAAGAAAAATCATATTGTATGGCCATCAGGACGCTTAAAGTTATACTCTAAAACTCATATCCCTATATGATATGAGTTTTAGTCAATGCATAAAGACTTTTAATATTTGAAGTACCAAACAGCCAAGAACTTTTTTAAGCCTTGGCTGTTTTTCATTCTTCTATTTAATGTATCCCTAGTTTTTTGGACAAATTCTTATCTAATTAACTATGCAAGGAAAAGACTCAATGATTATTGACCGCTTCAACCTTTTCTTGAATATAGTGGGCTGCGGATGAACCAGCTAATTTTCCAAAGACTGCTCCAGACATTAACCCGGATCCACCAGGATAGTTTTCATAAAAAATCCCTCCAATCATTTCACCAGCCGCAAAGAGACCATTAATCGGTTGTTCTTCTTTGTTTAACACATGTCCCGTAACATCTACATGCAAACCGCCGAACGAGAAGGTGATTCCGCACGTTACAGGGAAAGCATAGAATGGCCCTTGCTCAATTCGAAGTGCCCAGTTGGATTTAGGAGGGATAATTCCTTTCGTTCCTTTGCCATCTTTCTCTGCGGGTCTATACTCACCATCTTGTACGGCACTGTTATATTCTTCGATCGTTTTAAGGAATTGTGTTTGATTGACCGGCAGTAAACTAGCCAACTCTCCAAGTGTATCTGCTTTATAAATAGTCGCTTCTTCAAGGTCATATTCTTTACGCAGCATCGGGCGTACCTGTGCATCATAAATTTGATATGCCACATGTCCAGGCTGTTTTAATACCTCACGGCCGTATTTGGCATAAGTGTAATTTCGCAAATCTGCTCCTTCATCAACAAACCGTTTTCCTTCATTATTAAGCATTATGCTGTACGGATAAGAATGCTTTTTAAAAATATCTCCCGGCTTCGTGAAATCTCCTACTTTTGGCGCGTTATAATCTGTCCCAATCGAATGACATCCAGACCACTGCCCAAATTTTTGAGCCCCGACTGCCATAGCCATGGAAATGCCGTCTCCTGTGTTGAACTCGGTTCCACGAACAATTGCCGCTTCCCATTCTTCACCAATATTTTCACATCTCATTTTCTTATTGGCTTCAAAGCCGCCACAAGCCAAAATCACACCGGATGTCTGAACTGTTACCATTGTTTGATCCTTCTCAACAACGACACCGGATATTGTGTTATTCTTTGATACGAGCTCCACAGCACGTGAATCGTACCAAACGTCAATGCCAATTTCTTCTGTCCGCGCAAAGAGCTGTCTCATTAAGCCAACGCCTTTATCTTCCGTTTTGATAGGCAGTCCTCCCCAGAAATTGCGCTTGCCAGCTTGTACGAATGATTGATTTTCATAATTCAATTCAAATTTTATTCCCTGATCACGCATCCACGCAATTGTTTCATACGATCTAGAAACCAGCTGTTTTGCTAACTCAGGATTACTTTGTCCGCCTGTTACTCGCATTAAATCATTGTAATAATCGGTTTCCGTGTATTCAGGCATTACAATTAACTCGGATTCTTCATCTGTTAATTCAGGTATTACTTTTCTGATTGCGTCTAAATTATTGTATGCAACGCGAATGGCTCCATCCGTGAAGAAAGAGTTCCCTCCACGCTTTTCCACTGGTCCCCGTTCTAGTACAAGAACTCTAGCACCTCCCTCTTTTGCTGAGATTGCGGCACATAAAGCTGCGTTTCCTGCCCCTACTACAACTACATCATAATTTTGTGTATTTGACATTCTTACCCCTCCTGTTAAGTAGTTATAACGCTTCATGTAAATAATAAGTGAAAATAATGAATAAAAATAATATTGTTTTTTTATTCATTGCCATAGAAAAATTTTATGAAAGAATGCTGGCAACGCAAAACTATAGTGAGTCTATTGCTTTACATAAAAAGATAGATTTCTTTTTTCAATAGTTGTATTATACTTTTAGAAATCAAATAAATTATCATTATTTATAATTACCCATAAATATTTTTTATGGTTAAAGGAGAAAAATTTTATGGATGAAAAAGACTGGCTTATATTAATTACTCTTTACGAAGAAAGAAATATAACAAAAGCAGCACAACGACTATTTATTTCTCAGCCAGCTTTATCCTATCGTATAAAACAGCTGGAAAAAGAGTTCAAAACAAATTTAATCTCTAGAGGCAAAAGAGGTGTAGAGTTTACAGTTGAAGGGGAATACCTCGTACAATATTCGAAAAATATGCGTAAGCAATTAGGAGCTGCAAAAGAACACATCTCAAATTTGGATAAAAAAGTAAAAGGAACTTTGCGATTGGGTGTATCTGGCTTGTTTGCCCGTTATAAACTGCCAGTATTATTAAAAGAATTTCTAACCCTATATCCAGATGTTGAAATTAGTTTGAAAACTGGATGGAGTTCTCAAATTCATCAAATGCTTCAAAAAGAAGAAGCACACCTCGGAATCGTTAGAGGTCCTTACAAATGGCAGGAAAATAAAGTGTTATTTCAAGAAGAAAAGATTTGTATTGCCTCCAGTAAAAAAATTGAATTAAAAGAACTTCCTTTTCTTCCTAGAGTTAATTATCAGACAGACCAATCGTTAAGAAATACTATTGAAAACTGGTGGCAGGAAACATTTGCGGTACCACCTAAGATTTCAATGGAGGTAGATCGGATTGAAACATGTAAGGAACTGGTTCTTAATGGTTTAGGATATGCCATTTTACCAGAAATCTGTATTAAAGATGATGAACAACTGTATACTTTCCCCATTGTATTAAGCGATAATAGCTATTTGCTTAGAGAAACTTGGGTTTTTTACCGAGATGTGACTATGGATTTGGCACAAGTAAAAGCATTTATTGATTTTCTTAATGATTCTAAACAATTAAACAAGACGAAACGAAGTAAAACTAATTCAAAGGAAGAGAATTAACATGAAAAAGTGGGATTTAAATGATGCAAGCAAGACAATCCAATTTTCGGCTGCACTTCTAACTGCTTTTATTGGAGGCGGCCTTTTCTCTCTTATCAGGTTGCCAATCCCCTGGCTTCTAGGTCCAATGGCAGCCCTATTAATTGCATCACGTTTCAAAAACGTTAAATTGATTTGGCCCGTTTCGATGAGAAATACTGGATTAATTATTGTAGGTTATTCAATTGGCATCTCTTTTACCAAGAGCTCACTGTCTGACATGATTAGTCACCTTCCCTCAATGTTGATCCTTACAACCTTAATTGTCCTTGTGTGTGTATGTACAGCTTTTGTTATGTCAAAATATTCCGGCGTTGACTATCCTACCTCCTTAACGAGTAGTATACCTGGAGGTTTGTCACAAATTGTTGTGTTTGCAGAAGAAATGAAAGGTATTGATATTACGACAGTAACCTTTTTCCATGTTACAAGAGTGATAATGGTGGTTTTCTTAGTTCCCCTTTTAATTATCAGTCCCCTGTTTGCAGCGAATGGTACCAATGATTCCTCTAAAATAATGGATAACGTTATTCCAGAGTGGAGTGATTTATTTCCTCTGATCTTTCTGTTCGCCCTTATTTGTTTTCTGGCAGCAAGAATAGGTAAAATATTCAAATTACCAGCTCCTTACTTTTTAGGACCAGTAATCGTTACTGCTGCAATAGGTCTTTTAGGTTTGCAGGGACCATCACTTCCTCCTTCACTTCTTGATATATCTCAATTTATGGTTGGCGGTTATATCGGTTTACTATTAAAACCGGAACAACTTGACAACAAAAGAAAAACCTTATTATTTGCTTTGATGAACGGACTGATTTTGATCTGCGCAACAATGTTTTTTAGTTTTCTACTGACCCAGTATTATGATTTATCGACTATTACGGGTTTTTTAAGTTTAGCCCCTGGTGGAATGGATCAAATGGGAATCATTGCACAAGAAGTAAATGCTGATGTATCTACTGTTACCAGCTATCAACTATTTCGGATGGCTTTTATTTATGCCGCAGTGCCTCCATTACTAAGATTGGTATTAAAATTAAGTTTAAGAAAAAAAGACAAGAACAGTAACGTTAAAACTAAATGTTAATTAAAAAAGGAGAGAGCTTTGCTCAAGGACACTGAAAAAGTCTGATTTATAAAGAAAAGAAGGTCATCATTCACTATATTTAGATGATGACCTTCTTTTTAAATACTAAAAAAAAATAGCATTAAATTTCCAAAAATTTCTTTGTTGTATCACTTATCCTTTGGCTTTCTTTGCTCTCCTCCCTCCAATCTTTTTTTAAGAATAAATTATTTTGATACCAACACAAAAAAAATATGTATTTAACTTATTGTTCTCCCTGTATTACCTTTAATAAAGAAAAGCCTTAATCTACCAGTTAATTTTTAATGAAGAGTCACGAAATTAATTCTTAGTCATCCAGAGATCAATTGAAAGCGCATTCAAAATTTAGGAGGGGATTTAATAATGTTTCTTACAATTTTAGGCATCTCCATGGTTACCGTTTTTACCTATTTAATTATGTCCAAACGTTTATCACCCATAGTTGCTTTAACTTTAGTTCCGATCGTTTTTGCAGGAGTTGGTGGTTTTGGAAGTAAAATTGGCACTATGATGATGGAAGGCATTAAGCTAGTCGCTCCTTCTGCAGCTCTATTATTATTCGCCATATTGTTTTTTGGCATTATGATAGATACGGGCTTATTTGACCCACTTATCAAAAAGTTATTAGAAGTTGTCAAGGGAGATCCTGTCAAAATTTCGATGGGTACCACAATTCTTGCATTACTTGTGGCCCTAGATGGAGACGGTACAACAACGTATATCATTACTGTTTCAGCTATGTATCCACTTTATAAACGAATCGGTATGAATCCATTGGTTTTAGCCACTGTAGCCATGCTGGCTTTAAGTGTTATGAGTGGTATGACCCCCTGGGGAGGACCTGCTACCCGAGCAATAGCAGTATTGGGACTTGATGCAACCGAATTTTTTGTTCCACTTATTCCTACCATGATCGGTGGTGCTCTTTGGGTTATTTTCGTCGCATTTATTTTAGGGAAAAGAGAACGTAAACGACTTGGTGTAATACACATAGAAGAGTTCAAAAATGAAATAGCTGCTACTGTTGAAAATGAAGCCACTGAAACATTTCCTCATATTGACATTAAACGTCCTCGTTTTTTGTGGGTTAACTTATTAATTGTGGTAGGCATTATGGTCATGCTTATTATGGGATTGGTTCCTTCCCCCATTTTATTTTTGGTCGGTTTCGCTATAGCTTTAATGGTTAACTACCCCAATCTGGAAATGCAAAAAAGACGTATCTTAGCACATTCTGGAAACGCTTTAATTGTTGTTCTATTAGTTTTTGCGGCAGGAGTATTTGCAGGAATCTTTTCCGGTACAAAAATGGTTGATGCTATTGCTAATGGACTGGTTGCGATAATACCTGCTTCATTAGGACAGTTTTTTCCTGTCATTGTTGGCATTACAAGTATGCCATTCACTTTTGTTTTATCGAATGATGCCTATTATTTTGGAGTTCTCCCTATTCTTGCAGAAGCAGCATCAGCCTATGGTATTAGCCCATTAGAAATTGCTCGTGCTTCTATATTGGGACAACCCGCTCATTTAATGAGTCCACTTGTTGCATCAACCATTCTATTAGTTGGCATGGTTGATAAAGACCTTGGAGAATATCAGAAATTCGCATACAAATGGGCCATCTTGACAACGTTAATCTTAACAGTATTAGCTATTATTAGTGGTGCTATTTCTTTTATGTAATTTATAAAAGTCCTTGTACACTTGTTTGCAAGGACTTTTGTGGCATTTTTCAGCTAGATGGTTTTTTGATACAACTTTGTTGTTAGGTAAAGTTCTATGATTGAAACCATGAAATAAGATTGAAAAACTGAAGTAATTACTGATATTATGTGGATCTATTGGATTAAAGAATGTAAATATTTTTATCATTCATTATGTTAATGTAAAGCATGTCCTTCCTTGACTTACTTACCAAGTTCCATTTCTTTTTCAACCGTTCCACAAAACGCTCATTGATATAAGTACGGACAAACTGGTCCTTTTTCCAAATCAATGTCTTTTCTAAAAAGGCTGTTTTCACATACTTTGTTGCTATTTACCAGGTAGTGAGTTGTGGTTGATTTCCCCTCCAGATGCTCGCTTTCCGCGGGGCGGGCGGTGAGCCTCCTCGGCGTAAACGCCTGTGGGGTCTCACCTGTCCCGTTGCTCCCGCAGGAGTCTCGCACTTCCGTTCCAATCAACCTTAAATAGTTTCGTTTTAAAAACAACAATCTTTACGAAAAGAGCCTCTAAAAAAAACACCCGCTTAAGGCGTTGATCCTCAGGCAAGTTGGACCATGCCTGGTTCGCCTCCTCTTCCATTGAACTTTCAATCTTTCTCTGGATCACCATCGCTTGAAAGCTTTGGTTATTTATTCCTCTACTTAGTAATTTACTATTAAAACAGATGAAAATTCCAGGATTTAATGATTTTCCGAATGACCGGCTTATTCAACTTTATAAATCACCAAAAAAAAAGCGAAAACCGCTGGTTACATGATGTCATTTCATTGAATGACCACGTTCTGCGGTTTTTAGTCTACAAATTAAAAAAACACCATATCGAGGGGAACGAAAGTGCAACATACATGCACTCCAAAAACGCGATCCCAAGTAAATCTAAGAACACAAAACTTAATCTCAAGATAATTTATGATAATTGCGAAAAATACGGAATTTCTAAAGAAGTAATATCATTGTTCATACTTTTTGAAAGGGGAATATGGAATTAATAAGATAATCCAAGAACTAATCTTCCTGGAGTTACTATACGACCCGCTGTGATCATGCGCAGGTCCAAGTCCTTTTCTACACCTGTTCTGAACGTTGAGATACAACTGCAGTTTGATTTTTTAAAGGAAGTAGCTTCTGATTTCGATAAAAGAAAGAATAAAAATGATAATTCCTGTTCATAAGGGTGACATCAATGAACGGGAGGAATACCTTTGGCAAAACCAAAAGTAGTTTAATGGGAATATTACCGTATTTTTATTAGTCTCATTTTTCTAAGATCGTGTAAAGATTATCTTTATGGGTAATGAACCATTTACTAAGGAGCTTTTAGAAACACACTATTTTAATAGACATCCTATTGTATATCTATTAATGCATCTCGCACTTTAATTTTATTACAAAACCCTAAATTTTGATAATTTATAGTTATTGGTACTTAGAAAATTAGATTTCTTCTTCAACAGCCTAAAAAATAATAATTAAAGAGACCAATTCATGTCCTTTCCAGGTTATGAAATGGCTCTTTTTTTAGTATATTTCGATGTGAAAATATGCAAAGAAATAGTTCATATTCAATAACAAATTTACCGAAGCCTCTGAAGTTGCTCTGTATATAATGAATGGTAAAAACAACTCATTCAAATCAGGTCTTCATTTAAAGACTAAGTATGGCTGATAATTTTTGCTCGACACACTTACTCATACTGATTCCTTCTTGTTCAGCTACCTCTGCCATACTTTCTAATAGATCAATGGGTAATTCCAAACCCTCTTCATAGTAGATTACTTTTTAACCATACTTACCAAGGACTCCATGATCAATTATTACAATATCTCCAATTTCAGCGTATTCTTCGCTATGTGTCATAGTTCACCTCCTTAATGTGATGAATTGGATTTGTTGTATTCTTCGTCATATAACACCCCCAATCATTAAATGTAATGATCCCTGGTAGGGCAGGGTAATACTAAAAAAGAGAATATATGGTAATCTACTAGAGTTCAATAGATTCTCATGCATTCTCATGTAATAGAGTATATTCGGTTTTTTAATAGCAGATTCTGCTTCTGTGCGGTTGTTACTTGCTTGTAGCACTTTTACCATAGTAATAGCCACCATTTCCATGGTTTCAATTTTTACGGTCAATTGCTGAATGTGATTTTTTACTATGAGATTTTTATTTATGGCGGCAGTTTTTGCAGACTTTGATGGTTTGGTTTGTTTCAGTTTTGTGCGGGTAGAGAAGCTTTACTCCTGTTCTTTCACACAGTGGGCATGTCCCTCTGCCATTTGAAGGCAAGTGGCTGATTGATTTTCCTCGGTTTCTTTTTGCCATTCCCCATCATTCCTATTCATAATAATTCTTGTTTCTTTATTAAATGTTGGTCTGGCACAAAGGTTGATAGGCATTTGATGGTTTTTAACAATAGAGCCGCAATTCACATGAAATATATTACAACTTTCCTTTTACAAAATTAAACAAACAGCAACAATATTAAACAATATTAAACAATAAAAACAGTTGATTACCAATATACAGTTTATAGGAATTATAATGGAATAAAATCTAGTAATTTTGTACTCCTAAAATTACTGGATTTCGAGTGGCGCAGTACTTTTTAAATAGGAAAAACAGTCTAAAATTCAATCTTCTAAAATAAAGTATTATATTTTCTCAATAAAATTTTTGTAGAGCGGATTTTTAACTGCCCCTGATTTTACGACAAGATATTAAGTACATTCAACTTACAATAAGCTTGTATTAAAATTTTTAGCATTTTGGGGGTGCAGTTTTTGACAAAACAGAAAAAGCAGAAATGGAAAAGGAATTTAGTGGTGATGACTGCCATAACCGGACTAGGGTTCTCTACATTTTATACAGGCCTAAGTATTCCGGTTGCAGCGGTCGAACAACCTGACCAGCCGATTCCTAAGAAAGAATCGGTCTCAATTGTTCAACTTGTCGTACCAAATGATAAGGCAAAGGACAAGCTTCTTGAGCTTGGAATTGACCTTACCCACAGAATCGAAGCACACGACGGAGTCTATGAAGTGGATGCCGTTGTCACACCAACAGAAATTGCCATGTTAAAGACCTTTGGCATCAATGTAAAAGAGACCCTGATCACCGAAAATCAATGGAGCACACGCGTGGCAGAGCGGCAATCTACTGTCCAGCTGCAAGCCAGTCTGGCAGCTTCCGAGGATACACTTAAAGTCCTTAGGGCAAACCATTTTACCAATCAATCAGGCACCTTCCTATATCTCGAAGTAAAATCAAGCGCCGGTGCGACTGCTAGCACAGCACTTAAAGCAACTTGGACCGAGAACGGTGAGGAAAAATCTGCTACACTTTCTAGATTGGTAGATTACGGTGAATATTTATATCACTATTTGCTTTTACCAGTTAGCGTCATTCCTTCATCTGTTAAAATTGAAAGTAATCTTGGAGGAACAGCTACGAGCACCATTACTGAATGGTTAGGGAAAGAGCCGAAACATCCAAAAACAGATTATGTTACGGATTTTGTTGACCACTATATGGCACCAAATGAATTATATGAACGTGCCGAAAAACTTTCAAAAGAATTCCCGAACTTGGTAGAAATCATTGATATGCCAAATAAAACAAATGGTTACAGACGTCTTGCCCAAGCAACTATCGGCGGCACGACCAATCTCGCAGTTGTTGTTTCCTCAAAAGCATGGGGACATGAAGGCGGGAATGATGTATCGGTAGAATTCAAGAATCCGGGAACCAATAATGCACCACTAAAAGTGACTGTGGATGGTACCAAGATTTTAGTAGATTTAGCTACTGATTCGTCAGGAAAGGCAACAAGTACTGCCGCACAAGTGGTTAAAGCACTGAATGAGAATGCTAGCCAACTTGTCACTGCGACTACATACCGCGGTAATACTGGTGCTGGTGTTGTCGCACCAACCACAAATGCTGCGATATTAACTGACGGCTTGAAAGCTGGGGCAGACGTTTCCCGTGATCCTTTCACAGTAAAAGCGATCCGAATCGGCAAGCATCGTGACGGTTCTAAACCAGGTGTTCTTGGATATGCTCAGGAGCATGCCCGTGAATGGGTGACCCCACTCGTAACAATCGAAACGGCGGAAAGACTACTGCGAAACTATAGTCAAGATAGTGAGACAAGAAAGCTTGTTGATAATCTTGATATATTCCTTGTACCTTCAGTAAACCCTGATGGTGCTAATTACAGCTTAAATGATTACAATATGCAGCGTAAGAATATGACCAATCACTGTGGTCCCACTGCCTCTGATCCTGGGTACCGCAATAATTGGGGAGTTGACCTTAACCGCAACCATTCTGTTGGTTCCGTTTTTGATGGCTATATTGGCGGAGGTACAAGTTGCACGGGAGATACTTACGCTGGACCAGCTGAAAACTCTGAGCCTGAAGGAAGAAACCTTGTCTGGCTTGCTGACAAAAACCCAAATATAAAGTTTGCAATGAATATTCATAGTTATGGCGGCTACTTCATGTGGTCCCCTGGTGCTTACGATTCAAAACGTACAACACTGCCACGCCCATCAGCTGGTGAAGAAGCGTTTTACTGGGCAGCTTCTGATAACATCTTAAATGATATTCAAGACCACCGCGGAACGGTCATTCTACCTAGTCGTACAGGTCCAATTCCTGACGTACTATACTCTGCTGCAGGTAACTCTGCAGACTACCTATGGTATGAAAAGGGGATTTATGCCTGGAACTTCGAAGTAGGGGCAGATTTATGGAATAAGGATACAAAAAGATGGCAGGCAGTTGGATTCCAGCCAGCCTTTGCAGAAGGTCATGAAGAAGCAATGGAATTTGCCAATGGGTTGATTGGCTTAATTAAAGTAGCCTACAACAGTGCAAAAGACCATCAGCCGCCTTCCTCAAAAGCTACACCTGGAAACGGTAAATACACAGGTCCGGTTGATGTTAAGATTGAAACAAGTGAGCCAGCCACGATTTATTATACGCTTGACGGCAGCCGCCCAACCTTCCAATCAGCTAAAATTAAATTAAGCGGCACCCGTGAATTTGCAGAAACATTAAAAATTGAAAAGACTACAACCATCAATTATTTCACTGTGGACGCCGCAGGAAACATTGAGAAAAACTACAATCCACTTAGTAATGGGAAAAACTATAATTCTGTAACGCTTACAATAAAATAACAGTTTGCAAGGGGTTGGCCTTACGGGGTCAACTCCTTTTTCATTGGTATCTTTCAACTGATAGAATTTCTATTATATTGGGCCTTCTTTTTAGGTGACTATAAAATCAACAAACCTCTAGCAAATGCTTCTGCTATTCAAAATCCGTTGTCACATAGCTTATAGGATTAAAGACGATAACCCTAGTACAAATTATCGCACTTTCCAACTGTAATTATATAGAAATACTCTGGTTGCCAAATTTTTAAAACAGGCTCCTTCTTGAGAGAATGGGCATCCACAATTAAGAAAAGTTATTGAGACCCGGCTAAAAAGGCTTCTAAAAAAAGCAGAAATAGAAAAGAACATTACTCCACACTCATTTAGACATTCGCAAACTTCATTATTGATTGAAGCTGGATTTGGCATTAAAGAAATACAACAGCGACTTGGACATACAGATATTAATACTACAATGAATATCTATGCTCACATGAGCCAATATGGAAGAAAAGGCCTCCCAACAGTTTAGCAAACTGATGAAAGACCTTCTCCTATAGTTAGCTTTTTTGTCACAGGTTGCCGTGTTTTTAAAAAAACGAGGACAAGAATAGCATATTATCATTTAAGACGTTGATATAACAAGGTTTTAACCCCTTATTACATCATGCCGCCCATTCATTTTCATAAATAATATAAGAAAACATGTAACAAAAAACCGCTATAAATCACTATTTTCGAGTTCTTATTTAAATAACCTAAAACAGTTTATAACCAATCCGAGGACAAAGTCGAGGACAAAAAATAAGTATAAAAGCGCTTCTGTTTAGAGAGGGCTTTGCTTATTTAAGCGAATACGTAATTTTATCGTCCCGAAGAAAGCCTTGTCTATAAATTTTAATCCATGAACCATCTTGAATATGATCAATACAAAATGGAAGGTAAATGTATCGTAAAGCATTCACCTTCCTTAAAAGTTTACTGTTCGTTTATTTTAATGTCTGAAAAGGTTTGACTTACTAAATTGTGTTTATTTATTGTTTGTTCAAAAGCAGCCTTTTTACATACCCATCTTTGTAAAATTGGTTGTCTATCTAATCTGCCATTATACAATTCCCTATAAGGTCCATGGATATAGTCATGTCTTGCTACTACATTACCATGATGCAACCATACTCTTGGGTTGTTTTTTGATGGTTCCCATGCAAATAATTCTGACCATAATTGACTAGGATATATTGAAAAGGTCTGGTTGCTAAAATAAGAAATGCCACCTGTTTGGTATGTCATTTGAGCATCCGTGTCGTAAAATTCCTTAAATGGATCATACCGTAAATTTTCATAGAATCCATAAGAGCGACCGTTAAATACTCTACTTCGATTTTGCTTTTTTAATACCTCTGTTCCATCCATTAAAGTATGATCAAAAAGAAATATAACATCATTTTTATAGCTGTATGTGTAAAGGACTGCTCCAATTACTATTTCATCATCACTAATTCCAACATTAATGTTTTGTATAAAATGATTTTTTAAGTTATTACTATCTTCCTTTATATATTTATCCAATTCATCGTCAATCAGCCAACTTTCCATGTCAGTTGCTGGTGAAGGTGTCTCTAAAAGAATAAATGGATCATCTCCCGATGTTATAGTTTGAGCAAATCTCAAAGGAGGAATACCAGCCCATCTACCAAGTGATATCTCATGGTAAATTACATCCATAAGTTTATATTTTTCAGGAAGATCAACAAGACGTACTTCCCCACTTTTTCCTTTTATCTTTTTAAAGTTAATCTCGGTTTTGGGTGATATCCTTAAGTAATTGCTTAATTTTTTTTCAATATCCTCCACATCATCTTTTGTAGTTACTTCAATAAAACTCAGTAAACTCATAGCAAAATTCGCACCATTTATCGAATAGAAAGCCCCTTGTTTTATACTAGGAATATTCATCAAACCAGTTCCTGTACCTTTTATTTGCTTTAATAAAAAATTATGTGAGTGTTCTTTAAACTTTAACCTTGGTATTATATCCCCTCTTGTTCGATTTAATGCATGATAAACAACCATTGATTGAATTTTCAAATTTAGAACACCACTTTCATAGCACTCTTTAACAAATTCTGAAAAATATTCAAAGGCTTCGGGTAAAGAGATGGCTATTCGTTCAACAATAATAAGCAACCATTCTTTTATTCGAATATCAGCGTTAGATACTTTATCCATAAACCTTTTCAGATTATCTGGCGAAGTTTGTATAATTGCCCAGATACCTCTTAAAGCTAATTCAATTCTAGATGAATTAGCTGATTGAAGAATTTCCCAGAAGTAGTCTAATATAAATTCTTTCCAAGAAGAGGGGGAATTTTTATTCGCATCCGGTAATATAATCGATCTTATTTCTGGAAGAAACCCATTACCATTTATCCAAAGAAGATGTGTGTCGAGAATTTGATTAAATCTACGCTCAAGGGTTTCGGTACCCTCCAGTTTAACCTGATAAAAACAAAATCCGTTTAAAAATTCAGAAAGTGGTGTGATCCAATAACTATTATCATAATCAATATTTTTTAAAATACTTTGGATAACTGACCATTTTTCGCTTTCTTGAAGCATCGGTGCAATTGTATTAAAACCTAATAAATTATCCTCTGTGGACCAACCAATTTTTCCATATGTTATAACTTCCTTTAATTGGGAGAGATAAATTAGGAAATCCAAAGGTTTTTCCTTTATCAGTCTATTACAGATAAGAGAATAGCCTTTCCAAAAATAATTCTCTTTGTAATTAGCATCGCCTCTATAATCCTGAATAAAATTAATGCACGCCTCAATATTCTCAGTTTCCAATATTTCTTTTAGTTCCAACCATTCCGTGCTACTATCTTCAGCACTATTAAAAAACCATCTAGTTGGTACTTTATACTTTACCCTACTCCCATATGAATGAAATTCGGATAAACCGATCTGCTCTAGCTTTTTTGAAATATTATCTATCCCACAACGCTCTGATACAAGAATTAACGCCTCTTTTAAATCATTAAGATAAATTCTATCTATCTCATTTTGCCAATTTAATGTCCCAATACCTATTGACCAGAGATTTAGAGCTTCTTCTTCGGTAATAATAAGATTTTCGAGCATACCTATAATGCCATCTATTAGAATATGTGGATTGTCGAATATATTGTCTGTTAGGTTTTCTGCTTGGGAAAAAATCCACATATCTTTAGGTCCAGAAGTAGCAATAGCAATAGCTAAATCATTATATAAACTAATTTCCATACGATTATCACCGACTGTTGAAGCCTCTTGAGAAATTTCAAGAAGTTTCTTACCCTCATTTATCCAGATATTGGGTTTAACTTTAGATAATTCATTAAACCAAGGAAGAAGGTCATCAAGGATATATTCTTTATGACCCGTATAACTAATTAATCCCCAGTCTTTGCGTAAAAGAGCTTGTTCAACTTCCTTCTTCATATCTGAAGTATTTGCTAATTCTGTAAGCTCATTTACAATATCTAATCGTGATGATACATCTTCATGCCAAGCCTTACCATTTGGACCAACCCAGTAATCAAACCATTTTTGTAATATCTCTCTATCACCATGTCTTTCTAAGCATCTCCAACCCAATTTAAGCATGTAATTAACAGGGTAGTTATTGCTGCAGTATTCTTTTATGAAATTATAACAAGCATTTTCGTATTCTCTACCAGACTTATTACTACATTCAATAATTAATTCAATTATTGAACTTGTTAACTCGGAATGATTAAAAGAAAGTTGTTCATTTGGATGCCTGCGTTTTAAAAGAGCATTTAAAATTTGAATGACATATTTGATTGGAAAGACCATAGTAGAATCTGAGTTATTATTTTTAAATAAAAAGTTCATCCATTTTCCAAGTGATGCAGATGCATTAAGGAGAACAAGTAAATGTTCCCTACCTTGTTCATGATTAATATTTCCAAAATATTTATTTGCTCCATCATGAGCAATACCTGCAGTTTCTCTTTCTGGTTTTCCCCAACCTAGAATAAAGCTAACTATTGCGTACAAAACAGGCCGTTTTTCATAATCATAATTATCATAGTTTTTTAGGAAATCGAATTGATTTTCAATGATTGATTTATTCCATTTCTCAATGAGATCTTTATTCCCAGTAAATATTGAGCAAATACCAGCAGTAACTTTAAAAGAAATTGGTAAAATTCCGGTTTCCTCAATTTTATGTAATATGATTGAAATCTCTAACCATCTTCTTTTTTTAACTAATTTGATTAACCAATTTTCAAGATTAGAATAGTAAAAAGTTTGAGCATTTTTTATGGACCTCAGAAAACGGAGAGTTCCTCCCAACTTTTCTGCTTCTGTAATGTAACCACCATAAAATAGAGCAAGACAGTTCTTTTCTAACTTGCTAATAATAGTTTTCTCTTCGGAACTGGAATTAAACATTATGCCAGTATATTGGCAAACAGCCCCGAAATCTTCAAAGAAGTTTGTAGCTTTATCACTTAACGACCTACCTACACCTTGAATTAAATTTTCCTCTCCTAATAATGATATAATGTCACATGGTGCAATTTCTGAGAACCAACGACTTATCAAGCCTTTAGCTCTATCTAATTCCTTTTTAGATATCAATCTTTTGGCATCTTGAACAACTGCAAAAATAATATCTAAATTCCAAGCATTTGGATTTAAAACATTACCTTCAGTTGATAAAAATGATGGAAGCTCTTCATTAAATTTAAGGTTTGTACCAGTCCAGTCAGAAACCTTTTGATATTGGTATAACGTTGTACAGGCCAGTGAAAAGGTTTGGAGACTCTCCCAATCTGCTATGTTTGGCAAGTTTGTAATAATATTTTTACATTGATTTTGAAGTTCCTTTAAAGGTCTTCTTAGTGCGATCCCCTCCATAACATATTGAGGTGTGAACAATTTTATTTGTTCGCTTGCTCTATTGCTTAACTCAAGTAGATCAAATAAACTACTATGTCGAACAAGGGCTTTATTTTGAGCGTTCCAATAATAATTTGCCATATTACTTGCTACTTCTACTAACTGTGTTGGTTCTGTTTTTATAACTCTCATTAGATGAACTCTTACATCATTATGAGCAACCCTAAATCCATCTCCTTCCTCGATAACAAGAGGTCTCATACTTCTTAAAAAATCCGTCCATATTGAAGTTGGATAGCCATACTCTTTAAAGATTTCAGATAAGTCAGAACCATTTAGACGTTCACTTGTTAACGCTAAGCAACCCGCTAAACGTGTATCTAAAAATGGAGGTAGATTTCTAATTTGAGATACAGCAGAATTCCATATTGATTCATAGTAACTTGATATTCCATTGTGTAACTTTCTATCGATAAGTACTTTTTGAAGCTCTTCAGCGTCTTTGACTTCTTTAGCTTCGTGTATGGCAAAGATAGAAGAAAGGGTGTTTCCATCTACAATTTTAGAAACTAAGTTGGTAGCGGGAAGTAATTGATTGTCTTTCAGATCAGTAAAATTTACTAATAGGTCATAAATATCTTCATCTTTAATTCCTTCGATTTTCCAAACAGAAATATCATCTCTATTGTCTCTAAGCCAAATAGGATACTTAGGATATCCATTGGATGGTTGTCCTACAATAAGAAACTTTATGTCTTTAGAAACTTCTTCTGGTGGAAGTAAAGTACTTAAAAAGGTTTCGTTATCTATTCCTGCTCTAGCTGCGTGATCAATACCATCAATAGTAATAACGGTTGATCTACCTTTTAATTTTCCATTTATTTCTGATAAGCGTATAACATGACTCCTTAATTCTTCTGTGGTTAGTAAATCATTAAAGATTGGCACATCATATTCTGATAAACGTCCTTTAAATATAGTTCTTAATTGAGAGAGTAAATCTCCCCATAAAGCCCGTGCTGTTGTTGTTTTACCTACATCTGCTGGTAAAATTGGCGATTCCGGAGTAATGGGTTTATAAGCATGAAATCTGAGGTCAATTACACTATTCCTCTTGTTAGCTAGAGAGCTTACTATGCTTGTTTTTCCTTCACCTGGATTACCAGTTAAAAATACAATCTGTTTTTCCCCGTGAATTAAATATGTTTCCAAATTGTGTAAAAACTCTTTCCTGCTGGTAAAAAAGGGGAATGGTGGTTTTAGGTTATGTTCTCCAATCATCTCTTGGGAAGAAATACTTAAAGTTTGAAAAACCTCTTCTCTATCTACTTCCTCTGTTTTACCACGAAGGGTGGTCGCCCATTTACGTAACGCAGAGTCCAAAGCGTTTTTAATAGGAATAGCCTTGTTTTCTTTTATTGAAAATGTAAGTGATATCTTGTTTATAATCTCTCTCTCTACTTCTTCAAGTCCGGGTTGGTCGGTTTCTATTGTAAAAGCTTTTAAAAACTCCATTTTTTCCTGTGGATTTAGCTCTGTTAATTCTTGTACCCAAATTCTCCATGCATCATCCCATTCATCACATATATCGATATCATCAATTGAAGTTTTTGAATTACTTTCTTGCTTAATAACATTCCAGAATTTAATAAGTGGGGGTCTTAAATAATCTTGTTGTTCAGTTAACTTTACTGTGGTTGCTCTTTTACTAGATTTTCGGTTTGTGTATAGAATCGGTAAAGAATCTCCAAATTCCTTATTTGCCTCTTTCCATGCAATAGAAAGGGATTTCAAAAGTGAATTCTTATTTTCACTAGAAGATACCATATCTCCAAATGTAATAGTATTTCCTGTACGCGAGTGTTTTATTTGTATGCATCTAGTTGTATTGTCTTTATACCTAACTAAAACATCATCCAGACCTTGAGCTTTATTTGACTGGAGAGTAACTGATTTTATGTTGTTGTCTGGATTAATCATGTCAATTATGTATAATAAACCAATTGACCATTCATACCAATAAGGATCACCACTACCGGCTGTGGGATTATTTGGCTTGCTCATAATAGTTCTCCCTCCCGAAATTCCCCATAATTATTGGGTTTATTTTTAATTTTATTGAATAGTTTAGATAGTCTTTGATTTATTTATCATTCCATATTTTCTGATCTCTAAAAAGAAAAGAAAAAAAGAGAAGGTGGTCGTCCTCCTTCCCATTAAGATCCTGATTAACTAAAAAAACATCTGTTATAATTTTACTACTACTTTAAAGAAAAACATCTGTTTCTTTTAATAATTTTTCTTTAATTTCATCAGCCTGTGTAGCCAAACCATTTTCACCAATTAAGTCTGCTAAAGCAACAAAACTGGTCAAGCCGAGATAAATTGTAATAGTAATTTTCTCTTCGGTAAAATTACCAAGCGGTGAGCCATGAGTTACATTACTTAATAAACTGTAATATCTGAAGTATTTGTCTTTCTCACCTGCTTTTAAAGCAAAAGAAGCAAAGTCTAATCCTGACCAACTTTTAATTGAATTGTTGTATTTATTAGTAAAGGTTTCCTTATTTTCTTCTATCTCTTTTATTTTCTCGCTAGTGTAAACCTTACTAACGAGGGAAACATCGCCTAATTTTTCCGCTAGATCTTTAGCATTTTTATATAACATATAAGGTTCTACTAAGCTTGCGTAATCCAAATATCTTGCTGCTAACTTAGCCCTTTCTTCTTCCGGAGCTCTCTGTATGTAGAGGATATTCAGGTAATCCTCAAAATGGAACGGGTTAAAATGCCTACTTGAACATAAAGCTTCTTGGAGCATAATTCCATAGCCCCTGCATAATTGCCAAATAACCTCTCAAACAACCTTAACGACACCTTATCTACATCAGTTAATTCTGTCGATCGCTTTGTGTCAACTTTATCTTTTAACATCAATCCAATTAAATCACTTTTCTGAATATAATATTCTATTTTTTCAGACATAAAAATCTCCTCTTCTTTTAATCTACTGATACTTCAATACAATATTTTACAGTATAAGAATAGTAGTATCAATTTTAAGCATATTACTCTGGTCTTAATTTAGAAAATGCTTACCTAATTAGGTCAAATTATATCGGATATAGATTCTCCTCTTTAGTTGTTACAAACATTTATAAACGTGGGTTTATACTTTTATATACACTCAAAACATCAACAAATTAACAGTGTATTATTGTTTATAATCGTATACCTTTACAAACCAACATTGTATATTGTTTATTTAATGATAATAAAAGTCTTTCCCTTTTAGAAACGACAATACTTCAAAAATGTTTTCGCTAGTCCAATAGAAAACATATTTAATTTAATTTTTGCTTATCCGTTCATCGTCTTTCAGTCGCTGGTATGCTTTACTCTTTAAAAATCTTTCAGGGTTTTTCTTTATAGCTTCCACGATTTTTTCTTTTTGGCTATCTGAAATTTTCTGTCTCGATTCTTTAAGGTCATTAGCCAAAGCGAAAAGTTCATTAAAAACTGGAGATGATACAGAATGATTTGGCTGTTCCATGTTGAAGGTTCCGTATTCACCGACTAAGGTATTTTTCCAGACCTCTTCAACAGCCTTTTTTAAGATGGTTACAATCAGTATCCCTTGGAGATTTAAAAATACATAGGATGAGTCGGTGTCATGGCTGATGTAGGTGTAGCCTACAACACTTCCCCCTATGACAGTATCCAGTTCAAATTCACTGGTATCCCCAGCCACTTCCTTAATCGGACAAAAAAAGAATATATGATTTTCAATATGACCAAGGTCAATACGTTTTCCAAGCAGAAATTCACGCATGATTCGTTCTGCTTCAATTAACGTATCTAACTCTTTAATATCAATATTTTGGTCACTCACAAATCCTATGAGATCGAGATACAGGTTTCGCCAACTGACGGACGTGATGAAGTAATTGAGCCATAGACCATATTCTACCACTTGAAGATTGTCCGAATGATAAGGATGATAGACTTTATTAGCAAAAATTGTTTCATTTTGGCTGAATCTATCTTCACAGATGCCACACAGCATTGCCAGTTTGTCTCCGTCCTGAATCACTCTGTTTGGCTGCGATGCCATACGCATATTCCCTGTCGGTGAATTCTTCTTCATCGACCTAAAAACAAATTTAGGGATGATATGGCTCTTTTCTAACTCCCTTTCTTCACCACATAATGCACATTTACTCATAAAACCTTCCCCATTTCTTTTTTTATGTCTAACATAAATATAATTTACTGTCCAATTTGGGATAACCACTCATCTAAAAGTGTTGGAATGTTTTTGAACTCATAGTAAGGGATACGAAGAAGCGGAATGTGATTTTTTTGGCAATAGTCATTTTTGATTCCGTCTCTACGCTGCACTTCTTTAAATCGAAGTTCCCCGCCCCAATTCTTAATAGGCTCAAAGTGTTGCTGACCATCGTATTCAATTAGCCCCATTAGTTCATTTTCTTCGTTAAAGACGGCGAAATCAAATGGCAAGGGGTTTTTATCCCGACAATCTGAAAACCAATGTTGCTGTTCAAAATTAACAACAAGTGATACTAAGTAAGACCCAATCACCTTTTCTCCTTTTGACTCATTACATTTAGGACAACGACTGTTGCCGTGAGTAAAGTTAGGGGGTGATACTTTCCAAACATGACCGCATTTATTATGCCTCATTTCAATTTTGGTGTTGGAATTTTTATATTCACCCATCACAGTGTATTCGTCTCCTGTCAAATCTTCTACAATGGAGACAAACTCTTCTTGCTGCAATCGGACTTTCCCCACGCATTTGGGGCATTTCCCACTTTTGAGAAAATGGCGATAATAGGTCCCCCATTCATATTCGCAGACTTCATGTTTGATGGGGATAGGCGTGCCACTGTTTACATATTCGCCCATGACAGTAAATTCGTGGCCAAATCGGCGGAACACCTCTTCTTTAAATTCCTTGGTAGATTTTCTCATCAACCCCCTGCATTTCACACAACGTTTACCACTAAGAAAATGAGATGGAGTCACTTCGTATTCTCTTCCACAAGAAACATGTTTCATTTTAAGTTTGGTGTCAGTGCTTTTATATTCATCCAAAACGCTGTATTCATCGCCAACTAACAGGAAGACTTCCTCTTTGAATTCTTCCGTCGTTCTCTTTTTGCTTCCGAAACATTCAGGACAGCGCGTCTGCTGATGAAGAAAATCACCGGGATTCGCATCCCAGGTGTGACCGCAAACTTGATGCTTCATGCTAATTTTGGTTCTGAGGTCTACGTATTTACCCAAAACGAGATACTCATTTTGGACCAAATTATTAACCTCTTGCAGGAACATGTCATGCGTTCTTTTGCTTATCCGATTATTATCATCATCTTTGATGGTCGTCCCGAAACAGGCAGGACATCTAGAGCCCTTATTTAAAAAGTTGGATGGACGGACATCCCATTCTGTTCCGCATGTATGATGTTTCATTTTAATATTTTCATTGGCATGAATGTATTCTCCCAATACGCTGTATTCATTTCCTACTTTCTCAAACATTTCTGTTTTGAATTGTTTCGTCGTTTTTTTCATCCTTCCCGAACATCGCAAACAACCCTGATTTCTGAGAAAACCATTCGGTGTAATGTCCCATTCAAATCCACATGTGTTGTGTCTCAAGAGGAGATGGGTATGATTATCTTCATACTCGCCTAAAACCGTAAAATCATCTCCCATCAAGTCAAATACTTCTTGAATGAACTGCTCTGTCGTTTTCTTCGCTGTTCTAAAACAGCTGGGGCATCTTGTTCCCGAAATAAAACTCGATGGATGAACTAGATACTCGTGACCGCAAAGGTTATGCTTCATCTTTATGGGGGTTTTGATCGTTATGTATTGACCTAGAACGGTATATTCATCTTGTACCTGTTCTTTCACTACAAAAAGAAATGCTTCATGCGATTTTCTCTTCTTTTTTCCTTGTTCTTCATTCGAGCATCGCGGGCAACGACTCTTTTTTCTTAAGACGTTATTCGGGTTCACTTCCCATTCATATCCACAATCGTTATGACGACACATCACTTTGGTGCTGTTATTTTTATAGGTTCCTAGAACCATGTATTCATCTCCATAGGCATCTTTCATTTCCAGGAGAAATTGGTCGTGTGTTTTTCGTTTGGGCATTGATTCTTCTCCTTTTTTAAAAGATTATACAACATAAAACGGCATGACTTGAAAAACCTATTTTTTATGAGATCCCAATCCTATATAACTTTTAGACACTCTCCCATGATCAAATTGCTTCTTGCTTTATTTTGAGCTGCATGGAACTCGTCCAGCATGGTTAATTTAATAATTGTATAAAAATACGGTTGCGGCCAATCCTTTTTCTAGCACCATTCCCTGGTAGGTTTTACCTCCTTATACATAAGCCAGGATTAGAGCATATGAGACGGATTCCAACTGATACGGAATAGAATTCAAAAAAGTGAAAGAAGAAGAGTGCAATGGAATTATGCTGTAGTTAAGCAAAGTAGTAAAGGATTATTGTTGTAAGTACATTTAAAATGGAGAAGGCACCTAGCAAAAGACAGGTACCTTTATTCCTGAATCGTTCCCGGTAGTTTTGGTCTTAGTCACAAGTCCTATTATTTCAAGAAAATCATAGGGAACTTGTAATTAAGTTCCCTAGTTCAAAACTAGTAAAACTACGGTAAACTTCTGGTTAAGTTAACACCTTCCATTTAATATGCAAGTAGTCGAAGTTGTGATCCTGTCCAAATTGCTTAAATAAAGGGCTTATGCTCTCTTACATAACCCAAGTTTCTTTTCCTCTATTAAATATTATTTGCTCTCTCGATGATGCCCTTTACTTCCTGCAGTTGTGCACCTGTATATACTCGGTTCCTGGTTGCAAGCTGATCCCTGAAAAACTTAAGTAATTCCATCTTATCTGTAATCCGTTTTACATATTGATTCTCGGGGCAATCAATTAAGTTTCCCTCTTCGTGATTAAAGAATACTATAGTTCTTATTTTTACTTCATCGATTGAATTATTTTTCAAGTAACTTTCTAGGACCCTATAAGATTGCTGTACTTGGTTAATCGGATTCCAATAAGTTCGTACAGTTAAACCTGAACCTTTGTTTTCAAATACGATCGTATCGTCTTTTGAATCTCCTATAAGTTTCGGCAAGAAATCAAACTTTCCTCTGGTGTTTTGTTTGTTAATGCCTAAAACGATGTGTCCTTTCCAGTGTTTAGTTTCAATGATATATAAGGCAGTTTTCAAAAGAACTAAGTGGTCCAGCTGGCGGGTTTTATTAAATGAATCCGATATAAAGATATTTGGCATGATAATCATTTCTTCTGTTGTGATAAGCTCTTTGTTGATTAAATCTTCTTTGATACGTTCCAGGATTAGTTGTGTAAGGAATTCACCCCTGTTTCTGAAACTCCGCCTAATATCTTCATTTTCTTGTCTCAGGATTTCAATTTCATTTTTATATGATTTCTCCACTGATTCAATCTCTTTTTTATAAGTTTCCTCTAGCCATTCTTTCTCGACCTTCGTTTCTTCTGAGGTGGTTTCGATTTGGGTCTTATGAACATCTTCTATGGTAGCAAGCTGTTGTTTGTGTACTTTCTCCAGTTCCATTTTTTCAGCCTTGGCTCTTTTCATTACCTGTGTTGTCCAATAAATAGAAGCAACCAGCAAAACGGAAAGCGAAAGGATGTATACCATTTAGTTCCCTCCTATGCATATTGAAGAATAAATAATCAATGGTAAATGTCTGACTGTCCGTAGCAAATTTAAGGAATTGATAAAGAATCTGTCCAATAAGCTCTAATGCCATTCCACCACGTTTGGAAGCTGCCTAGAGGGGGGCGGGGAAACTTCCTCCATAGTGAAAGTTTTAGGCTTTTTCAAAAGCCGAAAAGGTTTATTTTCCTGTCCTAAAAATTCTATATCATCAATCAACCATCCTTTATTTTCAACTAATATAAGCTTTGTTTTACTATGACGCTATCTGTAGAGTTTACACCGTTAAATTTTGTGCTTGAATTATTCATTGATAAAAGCCGTTTCAGTCTTACTTTCCTTATGCCCGTAGGCTTATAAAACCTTCAGCAGTCCGTTTTTCATCCTTATAAACCTTTACACCTTGTTAAACAAGCTTAGTGTCTGGATGTCGTACAGTAGCCCATTCTACAGTTTCATCACTAAATAAAAAATCCCAGACATTATCTTCGCCATGTTTATTGGAAATTCCAAAGAAGTTAGCAGCTTTAAAAATTTGTTTTTTATTAATAACTGCAACCAAGATGATTGCGAAAATAAGACCAATTAAAGAAGCTAAGAAAACTTCTGATTCCTTGATCTCCTCTTTGCTGTTTAGCAGGGATTTTAAAAAAGTAACTTTCCAATCTAACTTTTCATTCCACTTGTTGGCTACATAAACAATGAACATAAGTATTCCGTAAGAAAACACTCTAATAAGATAGGAATGTAAAACAAAATGAAACATGTGCCTTTTTCTATGAGTCGTTAATAAATCAATCACTAAAGAACCAATTACCCCTGGTAGAAATAGGAATAATAGCCTAACGGCCAAATCTGCAATATCTATGCAAATCACCTCTCATTTTCCAATATTCGCCATTAAGAACGAAAATCCTTGTAACAAAATAAAAAACACCAGCTTGATTGTAAGGGTCAGTTTTTAAATTCATTACATCGTTTTGTAAATTAATGTTAAAATAGAATTATATTATTGTGAGGAGGAAAGTTTTGACCACAGCGCAATTTTTAATTTCATTAATAGCCACGTTAACATCAATAGGAGCTTCAATATCTGCAATAATGAATGCCAGAACAGCAAGAAGAAACCTAGCTGAAGTATTAGAAAATAACAAAAGAACTCTTCGGCCTCATTTGATAATTAAACCTAAGGAAGTCGATTTACTATATAACAAAACTGGTGCTCCTCACATGCTGAATTGGGATACACATACATATGATTTAAGAGGAGAAGACAATTATACTAGCTCGACAAGCTCAGTTTCTTATCTGGAATTGGTTAATTTAACTAATGGCGTAGCTAAAAATGTAATAATAAATATTAAATTAAATAATGAAAGAACATTAATTAATATGATAAAGCGGCTTTCCAACTATCCTGAGGTACCATATCTAACGTTACAATTATCAAAAGAACTTAATGAGTGGGCAAGTCCATTTATAATCATTATTTGTTAACTATGTAACTGAAAACATCATAAACGGAGCAATTGAACATTTTAATTTTGAACCAACTTCTAAGCAGTTTGTAGCAGTGGAAAAAGGTAATGATTATAAAGTGGTAATACCAGATGCTTTTATGGTTATGTTCAATATTTATTTTACATACAAAGAATATATTCACCCTGAAAAAATGCCATTTCTCGATATATTAATAGAATTAGAAGACATTGTTGGAAATAAATACAAACACCATTATTTATTTAAAATACAAGATTACAATATAGAAACTAATAATGGAAAAAACGTTGGAGTTAAAGCAATCTTTGATATTAGTGAGCATAACTTGTTGGAGGATTGGAAGGATATATGGTGATTTTAGTTTCTAGGACATTTAAAATCAACAGCGTCGTTTAACAGAGCTTTCCATAAAAAAAAGATCCCTTAATAGGGATCAATCCAGGGTATATTCCACTTGCTGTTCAGGGGTTATATCCTCATATGTGTCATTATCCGCTGATGAATTAAACACTAATTTCACCTTATGAATATCTTCCTTGCCTTTACCTAACACCATTCCATAAAAATCTTCCTGGGTGACTTTCCCCAAAAATTCAGTATCGAAATTAGACATTAGAATACTTTGGTTCGGGTCCAGCTGTTCCCCTTTATCGGTTACAACCCTATGCAAGCTATTCCAAGCGATATTCTTATCTGATGTGTTTTCAGCTGTAAGGCTGATTTGAATATAATAAACAGGCTCAATCGCCTTCTTGTCCGTCATATATTCAATCTGCTGCTTCATATCATCACTTATATCCGTAAGCTTAATAACCTTTATATCATGAACAGTAGCTTTAATTGGAGCAATATTCACCACTTCATTCACTTTCTTGATTTTCATCAATTCTGCAGTTGCTGAAGCATCTTTTGTCTTTTGCCCCACCTGATCCAAGATCACATTTCCTTCTTCATCCGTTTTTGGATTTTCAACCTTCTTCTGTTCAGCCTGCTTCGGAGGATCTTTCTTTTCCACCGCTTTATTAGATGATTCTTCCGATCCACCACATCCGGACTACAGCAGCATTAACACCCCTGAACCAATTATTGAAGAAAGAATCTTTTTCATGTAAAATCCCCCATATTATGATAATTTTTTTACATCTGTTATGATAAACCTTTCCATCTTTGAATCATATAGGTATATTAGATCATACATCCAGACAAAAAAACTTCCGGAGCCTACATCCGAAAGCATTGAACGCTGCATGGGGGAAGGTTAAGTCCGCGCAACGAGAGATATTTATTTTTAAAATGATCTTAATCCATCATTTTCCTCCTGCCGCGCTTTAATAGCTTCATTTGCTAAAATAGAAGAAAATAGATTGATAGAATCATTGATTTAATGGGATTTTCAGATTGCATTTAAAATGTTCTAAAATAGAATAGAAAATGACTATGAGCAATTTTATGAGCAGTGGGTAAGGGCCTTTTACTTACCCTGCTCCAAACAAACTATTTTTAAACCGTATTTTTTTCGTTCTTTTATGTGTCCATATAATATGAAGAAATACGAAATAAAACAATCCATGTTATATCTAGGGATTTTTACTACCTAAAATGAAAATGAAATAATATCCCGTTATATATGTTTCGTGGTCAAAGTTAAAAGGTATTTGTCATACAATAGTAGTTCCAATATGGTGGAGAAAAGTTAAAATAACAGTAGTATTACTTTGTTAAATCGTAATAGATTTAGCATAAGAACTAACAGTATATTAGCACATAAAAACGCTTGGATAAACAAAGCGTTTTTTCAATCCTTATTCAAGAATTGCGCCCTATTCTGGAAGAGTGTCTCAGAATAGCGTATGAAAGAAAACCCTTAGTAGTTGAATAAAAGTTAATAGCTTTTGATGGAAAAAAAGTAAAATGCTCCACCGACCATCCATAAAGCATGCCAGACATTGCAAGCCGATGGCAAAATGTATGGCGAAACATGTGTGCAGATACTCGAATATCTTTGAAATTCATTTTCTGCCCTAGATATTTAAAAACTAATATAAATGTGTTTTTAGTCAATTGTTTGTTATCTCTTTTTACAAAAACAAAATCACTCAAAGTCCCCCAATGTTGTTTGTAAAACTTTGATATCCCGCTAACTCCTTAGACAACTTCTGTTATCGGAATTGTATCTTTCCTTCTGCTTTTTCCAAAAACCGAAATTGCGTTGAGATTCTATTAATACTTGCTCTTCTTGATAAATTAATTCGATTATTCTCATAGTCCACAACTTCATAAGTAACTGGACCATCTTCAAACTTTATGAGTTCTTGTGTCAAACTGTCCAAGTTTTTACCCCACAAGTTTCCACTCTTCTGTTTTTTAGACTAGCTCTAATTCTTCTTCAAAAAATTTCTCCATACTTACATCTAAAACTCTTGAAGGTTTAAGAGCTAATTTACCTGATGATGTCTTATTACCTTATGATGAGGATGCTCGTTTTCTTGAATTCGTGAAGCATGACTATGAAAAGGAGCTACCTGAAAAGTCCAGAAAACTCATATATTTTAAAAGGGACAAGGAACGTGATTTTGCAATCTTATCTCTATTCTTAGGAAGTGGCATCAGGGTGAATGAGTTAACCAACTTAAGCCTACGAGACTTGGATTTCGAGGAAAAACAAATACATGTTTTACGCAAGGGTGGAAAAAAGGATGTAGTGGCCGTCCCTCCTCAGATTACCTAGCTGTGCGAACGGAACGTTATAGGGGATCCAACGATGATAGGGCCTATGTATTCTTGACTATGGTGAATAATGGAGTCCCCCTCTTTCCAACCGCGCGATCGAGGCTTTAGTAAAGAAATACACGAAAGCCTTTAAGTCCAATAATTCCAAGTCCCCACACAAAATTAGGAAAAGCTATGGGACGAATTTAATGGACCAATCAGGAGATATTCATTTGTTGATGACTCAACTTGGTCATACTTCAACCACAACGTCTGCACTATATACAAACCCTGGGCAGGAGAAGTCTAAAAAGGCCGCAAAACAGATGGGAGAGAGAAGAACAAATTATCTTGAAAAGGACTGAATGAAAAAAGAGAAGATTTTTCTAGTCTTCTCTTTTTTAGTTTTGAATGTAAATCTCGATAAAGTTACTGGTACGCTTTGTTTGAAGAACCAAATTCACGTATTTTGCCTATAACTGTTTCTTTAATCGCCTCACGACCTGGACCAATAAATTTACGTGGATCATACACATCAGAGTCTGCATTTAATACTTCACGCACTACTTTTGTAAATGAAATTTGATTTTCTGTATTTACATTGATTTTAGCTGTTCCTAACGAGATTGACTTTTGAATTTGATCTGTTGGGATACCTGTACCACCGTGTAAAACAAGAGGTAAACCGGTTGTTTTACAAATTTTTTTCATCTCTTCAAATCCTAAGTTCGGTTCCCCCTTGTAAGGTCCATGAATAGAACCTAACGCAGGTGCCAAACAATCAATACTAGTAAGCTTCACTAACTCTTCACATTCTTGTGGATCTGCGTAGATAACACCCTCTGCAATCACATCATCTTCCTGTCCACCAACAGTACCTAACTCAGCTTCAACAGATACCCCACGCTCATGAGCATATTCCACTACCATTTTGGTGATTTCCACATTTTCTTTAAATGGATGGTGAGAAGCGTCAATCATCACTGATGTAAACCCAGCTTCAATGGCAGCTTTACATTTTTCAAAACTAGAACCGTGGTCTAAATGGATCGCGACAGGAACAGTGATATTCATTTCCTCGATAAGAACTTTTACCATCGCAGTTACTACTTTAAATCCACCTACATAACGAGCTGCCCCCTCAGATACACCGAGGATAACTGGAGATTTTTCTTCTTGAGCTGCAGCTAAAATAGCCTGTGTCCATTCCAAATTATTGATGTTGAATTGGCCAACCGCATACCCTTCTACTAACGCCTTGTTTAACATCTCTTTCATTGAAGTTAAAGCCATATTAATATCCCCCATAATAATAGACCCAAACCTTTTATTTTTTGTAAGGGTCGTTATGTAAATCAATCATACATACTACTATTTACAACTTATATCCCAATTTTTTGTATACGATAATTGTATTCCCCAGTGTTCTATAACCAAATATTCTATGCATAGTACATGTCAGTATTCACCTTATGCTTCATATGTTCTTATTTTATTGATACGGTTTTTATGTCTGCCACCATCAAAAGGTGTTGTTAGCCATATTTTTGCAATATCACGAGCTAGACCTGGACCAATCACACGCTCTCCCATAGCTAATATGTTGGTATCGTTATGTTCTCTAGTTGCCTTAGCACTAAACATATCATGCACAAGTGCACAACGAATTCCCTTTACTTTGTTGGCTGCAATGCTCATTCCAATACCTGTTCCGCAAATTAATATCCCACGGTCTACTTCTCCTTTTGCAACCTTTTCAGCTAATGGCAGGGCATAATCGGGATAGTCAACAGATGTACTGCACTCACAGCCTAAATCTTCATATTCAATATTCATTTCTTCTAACAGAGAAATAATCTCTTTACGAATATTTATACCACCGTGATCAGATGCAATGACTACTTTCATATTTTCTTCCTCCTAAGCTACTGTGCTCGATTCCGAGAACCAAAAAAAGCAATTTTTCTGCCACTGTAGCTTTAATCGCTCCACGGCCGGGTAGGATGTGTTTCCTCCTAATTTGTCATGATTTACATAGATTTCAGCTTCTTCTACTATATAGATAGAGTTTGTGCTAATTGATACAAGGACATATCAATTTCATGAACTTGTTTCTCAGCCTGCTCAAAAGATTTATAGACAATTTTCCCACTATTAAAACCGACCATATTCCCGCCATGTCCATCAATCAGTAAATCGACAGCTTTTGCACCCATTTGACTACCGATCATTCGATCGTAGGCAGTTGGGGTTCCTCCGCGTTGAAGATAGCCTAAAACAATGACCCTTGTATCTAACTTAAATCGCTCCCTTAATGCAACGCTGATTTCCTCAGCTCTACAAACACCTTCGGCAACGACAATAATACTATGCATTTTCCCGCGATTACGCCCACATGTAATTCTTTCAAAAATATCCTCTATTCGATAGGAAGCTTCAGGAATGATAATGGATTCTGCACCTGAACATAATCCAGCCCATAAGGCAATGTCTCCAGCTCCACGGCCCATAACCTCTACAACGGAGGTTCGTTCATGTGAAAAGGCAGTATCACGAATTTTATCAATTGCATCAATTGCAGTACTGACGGCTGTATTAAAACCAATAGAGTAATCTGTACCAGCAATATCATTATCAATTGTCCCAGGTATTCCAACTACTGGAACACCTTTTTCACCTAATTTTCTAGCTCCATTAAAAGAACCATCACCACCAACGACAACCAAACCATCAATTCCATAGTTATTTAATTGTTTAATAGCCGTTTTTTGTCCTTCTTCTGTTTTGAATCGTTCACTTCGTGAAGTCCGTAAAATTGTGCCGCCTCGGTGAATAATATCGCCCACACTTCCTAATGTCATCGGAGTGATATGTCCTTCTAATAAACCCTCATAACCATTATGAATCCCAAATACATCTATCCCTTTATAAATACCTCTTCTTACTACAGCACGAATAGCCGCATTCATGCCTGGTGCATCACCACCGCTTGTTAAAACCGCAATTTTCCTCATAATCCTCCTTCTTTCATTCGATATAATCGGATAAATCTTTATTTAATCACGAGAGTGTATAATTTTACCAATAATAAGTTTTAATAGTAATAAACCTTAATCTTGAATGTAAAAGAGGCTGTTCTATAAGTTGACTCCTCGACTTATAGAACAGCCCCTTTTCATGATTAAACTTATTTATGTTTGCATTTATATTTAACTACTTTTGAAGCAATCGTTTTTATCATTCGAAGTGATTAGTCCATATGTTGTCCACCGTTGATATCGATATCCTCACCATTGATATAAGCTGCTTCTTCAGATGCTAGGAAAGCGATGGTAGCTGCAATTTCTTTTGTTTCCCCTGGTCTTCCGGCTGGAATATTGGCAATAATGCCGTCTGCTTGTTCTTTCGAAAGCGACTTCCAAATTTCAGTGTTGATTAATCCTGGTGCTACTGAGTTTACTGTAATACCATCTTGTGCCACTTCACGAGCCATGTTTTTAGAGAAACCAAGAACGGCAGCTTTTGATGCAGAGTAGTGAGCACCACCGAATACTCCACCGCCACGCTTACCAGATACTGAGGAAAGGTTGATGATTCTCCCGTACTTTTGTTCTTTCATGACTTTCGCAGTTGCTTGAGAACATAGGAATAAACCAAACATATTGACATTGAAGATACGTTTGATATCATCTAGAGTCATATCCTCGACTGTTACTTTTTGTGAAATACCAGCGTTATTCACTAGGATATCAAGACGTCCAAATTCTTTAAGAACCCCTTCAACCATTGCATCTACAGATTCTTTGCTTGTCACATCAAGCTGAACACCTAATACTTGTCCGCCCGTTTCTTCTTTAATCACGTCCACTGTATCTTGAACGCCTTCTATATTAATATCAGCAATAACCACTGCTGCACCTTGACGAGCAAGTGTTAAAGCGATTTCACGTCCAATTCCTTTTGCTGATCCACTTCCTGTTACGATGGCTACACGATTAGTTAATTCAAACATTAATGTATTCCTCCTAGGTTAGGGAAACATGGGGACTGTTCCCATGTTTCCAATTTTAATCTTATAAACTCTTATTTAGTAAAACAGAGGGTTCTGATGTTGTTGGAAACTCAAGAACCGTCTCCGTGTTTCAATTTAAAAGTTCTTTTGCATTAGCAACTATGTTTTCTACTGTGATGCCGTTTAGTTCAAGTAACTTTTCATAAGGCGCTGACTGGCCGAATTGGTCTTGAACACCGATACGCTTTACTTTTCCTTTACCGGCTTCAGCTACTACTTCACTTACCGCACTTCCAAGGCCATTAAGGATGTTGTGGTCTTCTACTGTTACGATTTTTCCGATTTCTACGCACTCTAACACAGCTTCTTTATCAAGTGGTTTTATAGTGTGCATGTCTAATAGCTTAACTGAGATGCCTTCTTTTTCTAGTTCTCTGGTAGCTTCTAATGCAAGACGAACAGTGTCACCGTTTGCGATGATTGCAACGTCAGATCCGTTTTGGATTTCTTTTGCTTTTCCAATTACGAACTCTTCGCTTTCATCATAGATGAATGGCATGGCGTCTCTTGTGAAACGAAGATATACAGGTCCTTGGATTTCGGCAGCTTGAGCGACTAATTTTCTAGTAGAGTTATAATCTGCACCCATAACCACCGTCATGTTCGGAATTGTTCTATATACACCCATATCTTCGATTGCTTGGTGACTCCCACCGTCATTCGCTGGAGTTAAACCACCGTGAGAGCAAGCGATTTTAACGTTTAAGTTTGGATAACAAGCTTCTTGGCGAATTTGCTCAGTCATTCGTAATGAACCGAATACAGCGTATGTGCTGATGAATGGAATTTTACCAGTTGCCGCAAGACCTGCAGCTAAACCTGCAGCGTTTTGTTCAGCGATCCCAACGTTTACGTGTTGGTTTGGTAGTTCTTTAGCAAATTTAGTTGTTTTACATGATTTACCGATATCAATATCCACAACATAAATGTCTTTATTATTTTTCCCTAATTCTACAATTTCATCACCGAATGCTTCTCTAGTAGCTTTTTTTATTTGGATGTCTTTTGCTAAAACTGTCATTATCTTAACCCCCTTGCTACTTCTGCGATTGCTTGTTCATATTGTTCTTTGTTTGGAGCAACTCCGTGCCAATCAACAACATCTTCCATGAATGAAACGCCGCGGCCTTTTACTGTGTTTGCAATAATTGCTTTTGGCCTACCGTTCTTTGAACCTCTAATCTCATCTAATGTAGCTACGATTTCTTCCATTGAATGTCCGTCGATTCTCTTAGTTTCAAAACCGAATGCAGCAAATTTAACTTCTAAATCGTGGTTTGGCATAACTTCTTCGGTTGTACCATCAATTTGAAGACCATTGTCATCAACGAATACAACTAAGTTATCTAGTTGATACTTGGCAGCTGATTGAGCGGCTTCCCAGATTTGACCTTCTTGAGCTTCTCCATCACCAACCATGGCAAATACGCGGTAATCTTTCTCATCACGCTTTCCAGCTAATGCCATTCCGACTGCGCAAGATAGTCCTTGACCAAGTGATCCTGTTGAAATATCGATCCCAGGACACTTCTTCATATCAGGATGTCCTTGGAAAGGGGAACCGTATTGTCTTAAGGTATGAATCGTTTCATATGGTACAAATCCCCGCAAAGCTAGTGCAGAATATTGGATTGGACAAACATGTCCTTTTGATAAAACAAATCGATCGCGATCTTCCCATATTGGATTTTGCGGGTCGATGTTCATTTCTCTAAAGTAAAGAGTGGTAACGATATCTGCAGCAGATAAGGATCCGCCTGGATGTCCCGATTGTGCTTCGTAAACCATTGTTAGTGCTGTCTGTCTAAGCTCGATGGCTTTTTGCTTTAATTCTTCAACACTTAATTTCATTTTTGTCACCTCGGAAGTTTTTTTAAAGAATTCTCCTAGTTGTCTTATTATAATGTTGTCTACTTGTCTACTAAGTACCTTATAGGTTTAATATAAATCTATTGTTTATCCTTGTCAATACATTTTAAGAAAACCTTTTCATTAGTTTTATCAATTCGATTATTTTGTCAGCTTTACTACATATTAGGAAAATATCTATTTTTAATATTTTTTAATAGATCAATGTCTTTGATTCTATCTGCACGTAAACTACTACAAGTACAATGTGAAATTTTGTTATTATAATCAAGTTTAATCCAATCATTTTCTTTCATTGCTTAATGACGATTATTACAATACAATCACGCTTTCTATAATGATTGATATACTAATAGTAGTACCAGACAAATGAATTATATTCCCTTTGTCTAGATACCATACTTTTACATAAATATATCTAGTATTAATACAAATATTAATCCAGCAATAGCAGTTATAGTTGAAATTACACTGTATGTTGCAAATGTCTCTTTCATATCCATTCCCATGTATTCTTTAACAATCCAGAAGGCTGCATCATTTACATGAGATGCCATACAGCTTCCGGCACCAGTTGCAAGAGTAACTAATACTAAGTTAATGTCGGGAGTTTGAGCTAACATTGGCATAACTAGACCAGCAGTCGATAAAGTAGCAACTGTTCCAGATCCTAACGCGACACGTAATAATGCTGCTACTAACCATGCAAGAATTAGTGGATTAATAGATGAACCTAAGAATATTTCTGCAATATAATCACCCACACCACCATCGATAAGTACTTGTTTTATGGCTCCGCCACCACCAATGATTAAAAGTAATAATCCTAAGGCATTTATGGATGAACCACATGAATCCATCATCTTCTTAATTGGAATATTTCTTCTGATTCCCATTGTATAAACAGCTAACAAGAACGAAAGTAAAATCGCTATGGATGCATTACCTATAAATCGAATCACCATAAAAAATAAATTATCTCCTAAACCTGCTGCCCCTTGAATTGCATTAACAATAGCTCCAATAGCCATTAATATGACGGGAAAGGTAGCGGTAAAAACACTAATGCCAAATCCCGGTGTATCTTCTAAATCAATATGTTTTTGTTCCTCTAATTGAGAAAGCTCTCTCTTTTTCTTGAATATTTCTGGCATTAGTTTTCCAATAAGCCTAGGATACAAAATCCCAGCTATGATAACTGTTGGAATTGCAATGATAGTACCAACAACTAATACAGTACCTACATCTGCGCCATATACTGCTGCAACAGCAGTCGCACCTGGATGTGGTGGTAAGAAAGAGTGAGTGACTAATAAAGTTGCAGCCATTGGGAGACCTAACTTGACAATCGATATATTTAACTCTTTTGAAATGGTAAAGATAATCGGAATTAATAATACAAAGGCAACTTCATAAAACAATGTGATTCCTACGATAAATGAAGCAGATACAACCGCCCACTGTATTTTCTTTTTACCAAATTTATTGATTAAAGTAACAGCGATACGATGGGATCCTCCGGCATTAGCAATTAATCTTCCTAGCATAGCACCAATTCCAAAGATAAGACCAATATGACCTAGTGTCCCTCCTAAACCGTGTTCAATTGTCGCAGCAATTGATTCCGGTGGTATTCCCAAGAACAAAGCTAAAAGAAATGAGACAATAATTAAGGATACAAAGGTATTTAGTTTAAATTTCATTATTAAGATAAGTAGTAGTAAAACTCCAATAGCTGTTATTAATAATGGCATGAATAACCCTCCAAATCTATCATTTCAACATTCTTCCTCCTTTACATCCAGTTAAACTTAAATTGATTCCACTCATTGTTAGGATTAAACTTTTATTTCCAGAAATGCACGTTATTATTAATTTATGTAAAATACTCTTCTAATATAAATATTCTAGTTTGTGAATCTAGAAATTAATTTCATATATAGCGCTTTCAATTTTTAATATAGTAACGGAGAAAATGGTACACAGATATAGTTATTCACAATTAACATTTAATCATTGTGTTCAGCAATATGATTTTCTCTTACCTTAATTTTTAGCTTTGTTTTCAAGTGCCCTTTTCTAATAAATCATTTAAACTTACTTAGACAATTAATCATTTCCCTAGCAGCCTCCATAATGCCTCTATACAACGAGATGATAACCCTTTCATTTTATTTATTAGAAGATGTAAGCTATTAACCTTTTCACCTGTAGATACTAGACATATTAATTTATAGGACTATTTCATTGTAAACTTGTCTACTAAGTAGATATCGTAAGTATAATTTTATATTTATATAGTGTCAACCCATATCAAATACTTTAATTTACTAATTTTTCATACCATAAACATGACAAATGGACTGTCTAATAAGTCCATTGTCGCTTTTATGGTGTCATGTCACTACTATTTAAATATAAAATCATTACCTCTTACTACCGCACGAATAGCTACATTCATTCCAGATACATCACCACAACTTGTTAAATCGGCAACTCTACCCATAATCCCCTTACATTCTTTGGGATATTGATATATGATTTTGTTTTTGGATCATAAGAATACTTCCATAAATTATTACCAGATTCATAAATAAGTAAGATTGAATATAAAAAGGGTCATTCATAGTTGACTGCTCAACTTATGAATGACCCTTTTCCTACCAAATTATTTATTTTTACATTAAGTGTTTGTCACTTCAGAACTTTTTTTAGAACTATTTTCTAGGCTTCTCATTTGTTTTCCCTGTCAATACGAAAAACTTTTCACTTTTTTATAATCAAAATTCGATTTAAGAAAATCCAGCAACTATATAGCAATCCGCCGTAGTTTCTTAATTGTATTGATGACTCTAATCGGATTACATGTTAGCGATATTTTTTTCAACAGACGCATTTTCTCCTTTAACTAGAGACTTTCCTGATACTTTAACTAAAGTAACGACGATGATGGCACTTACTATTAAGCTTATACCTAGGAAAATCATGCTTATTTGGAAGTTACCTGTTAAATCTCTAATCCAACCTACAATATATGGACCAAAGAAACCACCAAGGTTACCGATACTGTTAATCAAGGCAATCGCACCGCCTGCGGCTGCCCCAGTTAAGAAAGAAGGTGGGATAGCCCAGAATGGGGAGTAAGCACCGAACGCTCCACTTAAACTAATCGTTAATAATCCAAATGCTAACCATACATTTGTTTCTAGAACAAATGTAGCTGCTACCATGGCAACCGCACTTATAGATAAACATGCTGCCACATGCCAACGTCTTTCGTTCTTTTTATCAGAGTGGATTCCTACAAAGTACATCATAATCATCGCGAAAAAGTACATAGCACCAATTACCCATCCCAATGATTGCATGCTTAAGCCTGTTTGCTCGGACAGTCCATTCGTGATGGTTGGTAAGAACATTACAATTCCATAATACCCAATCATCCAGAAAAAATATCCAACAGATAAAATTAAAACTTCTCGATCTTTTAACGCTTGCGTGAAAGTATAGTGTTTAACTGCCTGCTTTTCTAACTGTTCTTTAGTTGTAACATCAATTAACCATTTCTTTTCATCTTTTGTTAACCAGTTTGCTTTTTCGATTGTATCATCAAGATAGAAGTAGCAAATAACACCTAGAATAATGGCAGGAATTGCTTCTAATACAAATAACCATTGCCATCCAGAGAACCCTAACCAATCAATACCTAGAAAAAAGGTTGAAAGTGGTGAACCAATTGCATTTGCTGCTGGGATTGCAATCATAAATCCAGCAATGGCTTTAGCATGGTGCTTAGATTGATAGAAACCGCTTAAATAGTGAACCATACAGGGGTAGAAACTAGCTTCAGCAATCCCTAGTAAGAAACGAGCAGTATAGAATTGCCAAGGTTCTGTTATGAAAGCCATAAGGACCGCTATAATCCCCCAAGTGACCATAATACGGCTTATCCATTTTCTAGCTCCAACTTTGCTCATCATAGCGCTTCCAGGTACTTCCAAAAGGAAATACCCAAGGAAGAAAATTCCTGCTCCTAAACCGAAAACAGCATCTGAGAACCCTAAATCTTGATTCATTTGTAGTGCTGCAAACCCTATATTAACCCGGTCTAGAATTGAAATGGTAAAGCACAGGAATAAAAACGGAATTAACCTCATTGTTACTTTTTTGGTAGTAGATTGTTCTAATTGATGTACATTCATCCTAAACAACTCCTTAGTTCCGGACTATTTATGGTACATTGTTCATAGTTATAGCAATATAGCGGAGTAAACGTTTACAATTTTATCTACCTCTTATATTGGAAAATTCTTCTTACTGTTGTAGAACAATTTTAACTTTTTGTTATTTTCATAGAAACTATGAAGGATTAAATCATTAAAATTTTAATAATACCTTTATCACATCTTCGAGCTTCTCATCAACAATCTTCATACCAGTCTTGGCCTCTTCGATGGGTAATATCTTTGAAATAAACAATGAGGTATCAAACATGCCAGTTGCAATGGCATCCGCCGCGATTTCAAAATCATCCCTCGTATACATATTGGAGCCGATAATCTGGATTTCTTTATTTTGAAGATAGGAAATTTCAATTTCGGGTTTCTTTCCAAATAGAGCTACTTCGGAGACCTTGCCTCCCCTTTTTACTATCCTAAAAGAATCATTCAATACTGCTTGGATTCCAACGGCTATAAATACATGATCGACTCCGTCTCCGTTTGTTTTTTTTAGAATCGTTTCAATGGCATCTACTTTTGATGTCTGAATTGGGTGGGTAGCTCCAAGTCTCTTCGCAATTTCCAAGTTGTATTCCAATGCATCTGTAATGAATATTGTTGTTGCACCTGAGTTTCTTGCTGCTAATAAAATTCCTAACCCAATTGGCCCAGCGCCCAAAATGGCCAATTTATCACCAAGACCGACTTTTGCTTTTCTGACAGCGTGTATACCAACCGCTAGCGGCTCAATCAAAGCACCTTGTTCAAAGGACACATTATTCGGTAATGGTACGACCGTGCTTTCTGGAACAACTATAAATTCACCGAACGATCCTGTCCATTCTTGTGTACCTAATACTTTTTTGTGTTCACAAATATTATATTCCCCAGACCGACAGCGCTTACAAGTACCACATCCGTAATGGGGTTCTACCGTAACTCGATCACCTATAGAAACACTCGATACTTCATTTCCTACATCCACTACTATTCCCGCTAGTTCATGCCCTGAGATAACTGGAGGAACCCGAAAAGGGTGTGTTCCATGATAAGCGTGTACTTCTGAACCACATATTCCAGTCACCTTCACTTGAATTTTCACTTCTTGGCTTTGTTTGATATTGGGCGTGTCAACCTGATTTACTACAACAGAATATGGTTTATCAATTACTGCAGCTCTCAAATAGACCCTCCTATCTTTAACATCATTTAGTATCTTAATAGACATGTAAAACACTTTTCATAAACACTAAAATCCAAACCTAAAGCGCTTACACTTCTTTTAAAAAAGAGCTTGGATATACTAAATGTTTATAGTTTACACAATCTAATCATTAAATATGATGATTAAAAGGTGACCTGTGTTACTTAGTGTCTTCACTACTTGTCTATTAAGTAACCTTATATTAACAGTTTACTTACGATCTATGGTTATCGTCAAGTACTTTTAATCAAATTGGTAAATTGAGTACCTCCATTTACCAATTTGATAGGGCAATCCTGTTGATATTAACGAAAATCGGATATTCATAAAATTGAACTAAAATACAAAAAAGGCAAAGTCTATGCAGGTATATGACAACTGCATGGCTTCGCCTTTTCTTTATTAAAGGAAATTCAATTTTCTAAGGTTAAATATAATGGTTTAGCATATAGACATTTCATCTAATTAGTCAATCCAATATCGGTTATATAAATTTTGCATATGAGATGTCATGAGTTTCACTGCTTCCTCTTGGTTGTGTTCTTCAATTGCTTTAATCAGTAATTGATGTTCACGAAAGTTAACATCTCGATAATCTGGTCGAGTAACGGTACGATCACGAATAAATTGCCACATTTCTTGCTGTTTCATCGAACTAATAATGTCTGAAATGATTTTAATAAATAGTTCATTATGTGTTGCTTTTGCAATCCCAAAGTGTAATGCCTCATCTGTTTCGGGTACATATACACCCGCGTTTGTTTCTTCTTCCATCTTATTAATAATTGTATGAAGCTCCTGAATATCTTCATCTGTAGCTCTTTCAGCAGCAAATTTTATAATAAGCGGTTCGATATTCATTCTAGCATCAATAATATCCTCTGGTGATATAGAGTCTAAAACGTGATCAGATTTAGAATCCTCTGATTGAGGTTGATTACTTTGAATATAAACACCTTCACCTTGTCGAGAATAGATAAATCCATTCAGTTCCAAAGCACTAAGAGCTTGTCTGACTGGTGCACGGCTCACACCAAATTGTTCACATAATTCTCTCTCCGCTGGTAGTTTATCACCTATTTTAAATTCTCCTGAAAGTATACTAGAAAGAATTTGATTATAAATTTGAACATATAACTTTTTACTGGAGACTGGATTGAAATTAATTGAAAACACCCCATTCTTAAATTTTTTTAATCTTACGTTTGAATTACAATCCAATTTTATTATCATATAAAACAGTTTCCATCTCATTTTATCCTACATTTACTCACCCTACATCTAATATTGTTAAAATAAATGGATATTAGTCTAAACGTTACCTTATTGTACAACAAACAAAGTAGACAACTATTATATTTAAAGACGCATACTTATCTTATTATAATATCTTCTTATATTCTGGGCAATATACTAACAGTTCCCCTGCTTCCGTTATTATCCAGATTGAATCACTTTTCACCAAAAGCAAAATAAAGCCTTTAAGAAAAATATAAAATATATATAAATACATTAACTTTAGGAGTTATCAAATGATAACAGCCAGAACAGACACCTACCATTCTACATAATGGGCTACATTAAGATGTCCTAACGACTATTATTATGCCTCACTAAATCCAGTTATTTAATTAGGCCTCCAATGGAAAGGAATCTATATTCACCTTGTAGTTTTACCATTACGAACGCTTTACTTTACTCTTTTGCATACTAGGTTTATTTTTTCTCAGAAAATAACAGGGATTTAATCCGGATCCAGGGACGCTCATTCTCCCATTCTACTTTGACTGGGACACGAAAGGTCTTTTCCAATAATGATTCGGTTAATACGTCCCTTTTTTCTCCTTTATCCATAACGGTCCCCGAATTGATTAACATAGCATGGGTTATAGCTGGTACGATTTCTTCAATATGATGTGTAACATATAAAATGGTCGGGCCGTTCGGTGCAGCAGTCATATCTTCAATAGATGCTAACAGCTCTTCTTTAGAGTAAATATCCAGTCCATTGCAAGGCTCATCTAAGATTAATAATTGCGGTGAAGACATAAGGGCCCTTGCAATCATTACTTTTCTTTTTTCACCTTGAGAGAGTGTGTGGATAAATTGGTTAGACAAAAATTTGATTCTGAATTGGTCAAGTAATGCTTTTGCTTTCTTTACATCATCCTCTGTAATTTCCTCATATAATCCAATTGAAGCAAATTTTCCGCTTAAAACTACTTCAAGTGCTGTATCATTTGGGCGTGACTGATATTCCTGATCTAATGAGGAACTCACCCAGCCGATGGATTTCCGCAGTTCAGGAATATTCGTTTTTCCAAAAAGATTTCCCAAAACGGACACTTCACCACTATTCGGCCATTGATAACCTGTAATCATTTTTAAAAGAGATGTCTTCCCTGATCCATTTAGACCTAGAAGTGCCCAATGTTCCCCTTTTTGGACCTCCCATGAAACCCCATTCAATAACAGCTTTCCATTTCGCTTCCAGATAATATTTTTAAGTGAAATGATGCTTTTCGTTCGACTCACTTTTTCTCCTCCTTAAGGTATTAAAGCCTTTTACAAACGGTTTTCCCCATGTACAAAATTTTTAAAGTTTTTGTGGTCCCTTGCTACGTTAGTAGACAAGAACCAATGTCCACTAGCAATCAGCGTTAGTGTAAAAACCAAATTAACTGAATAATGTAATTATATTAAAATTTTAACGTTTTGTAATTTTTTTCCTTAGCATTGTTTTGATTTTTTCTATTTTTTTGTTGATTCCCTTCACCCAAGGGGGCAAAACTAGAACAGTAGATTTATGTAATTGCTAAATTAATAAATTTATATACATATTGTTTATTAAGCCAGGGATTTCTCTGGTTTTTATTTACCTACATCACTCTTTCAACTAAATTAGTATTATGTTGAAAGAGTGATGTAAAACACAAACAAACAGTGATACTTGACATCGAATCGAAATAGTAATCAAAAAGAGCGACTGCATTTAATTAGCAATCGCTCTTTTATTTATTTTACCTGGTTCTATAGTAGTTTTCAGCTGTGTATATAGGCCAGCTCCAAAACGGCACACCTTGCGAAATAATGTAGCGGTCTAAGAAGATTTCAAAGTTAAGGTTTAAAGTTTTTATATCTGTAAATTCTAAAATGTTAAGGTAATTCGAATCCCCACTCTTTAGTTTTTCAATATCTAGTATTAGATAACAATCTTCCAATAGGTGTGCAATAGGAATCCCATGTTCACTTATATACTCAACTTCTTGGGTTTCTTTTATGTTATCTAAGCTAAATAAATGAAGACCGCCTCCTATGTTAACACCGTCGTCATCGACTGATTCATATATTCTTGCTCCATTATGGAGGGTTAAGAACGCCTTGTAGTCTTCAGGAAGCTTGATATCGTGTTCACTTTCAAACTTTTTAACTTCAGTTGTCTTTATTGGTGGGTTAAAAGAACACGAAACACTATAGACTTCCCCTTCCTCTGATAATGACTTCATTTGGTCTTTGTTATCCAATAATGTCTTTAATCCGGACAATGTATTTTGTACAAAATGACTCAATTCACTAATCCCCTCCATTATTAATTAATATGAAGCCCACCAAGGAGTTACTTTTTGTTGATGGAGTCTTTTGGCAATAGGAATAAATTAGACATCGAATTTGTTCCGCCATATTTTAATGGCAATTCATGATGTATTTCAACTCCCGGCCATTTTGGATCTCAATATGTTTTAATATACCATGGCATAAATTTATCCTTAAGTTTATTATCTCTCTTAGTTCGATCATTTTCTGGTACTACCTTTATATCAGCTGCATCCTACTGGTGTTGTAACCTTTGGAGAACCAATATTAGCAAACCTTCGATCTGTTCCCTCTAAAGAAAACTTCCTTACAAATTCTGCAGTATCTTGTGAATACTCCCGGTACTCAACAATGATATCCATTGTTTAAAAGAAAAACGCCATATTACATAAAGGTATAACAACGATGGTATTCTTTATTACTAGAATCGTCTCTATTTCTATATAATAAAATGGGTATCCATAAAAAATAAGTTCTCCATATTGGTGAGCTATAGAAATTAAGTAGCCAATTACAGTATTGGTGCTAGTAGAATGGTATAGTCTATTCCACTTGCTTGTTACGAGAATAATTGTTTTAATCTTTCTGATAACATCAGTGCCCTTCCTTCCATACCGGTGTTTGTTGTTTTTTTAATGCACTATGAAATACTATTAAGGTTTTTCAAACACATAAAGCCAAAGGATTTTATAACCCTTTGGCCAAAAGAGCAACTTAATAGCAAACGGCTCTTTTATCTATTGAAGGTGACCTTCAATTGCATGTCTATTTCTAAGTTCTAATAAACTCTCCAATTTTCTCTTCACTCTCTGCAACGCATTATCTATAGACTTGGCGTGAGTATTTAATTTATCAGACATTTCCATATAGGTAAGGTCCTCTAAGTAAAAAGCCAAAACCTTCTTTTCTAATGGACTTAGAACCTCAGATAATTTTAATTCCAAGTCATCAGCAGATTCTTTATCTATCAATATCGCAACGGGATCAGAAATAACGGTGTCTGTCATTACTTCCATAAGAGTATGTTCCGGATTTTCTCTATATATAGGCATATCAAGCGAAATAGAAGAATTTAACGGAGTATGTTTTTGACGAGTAGCTGCCTTGATGGCTGTAATGATTTGCCTCGTGATACATAGTTCTGCAATCGCTTTAAAATAAGATTGTTCAAAGCCATTATAATCCCTAATGGCTTTGAACAATCCTATCATCCCCTCTTGGATAATATCTTCTCTATCTGCCCCAATTAAGAAGTATCTGTTAGCCTTATTCTTTACAAAAGATTGATATTTCTTCATCAGAACTTCTAGTGCCTCCATATTTCCTTGCCGGACCTTTTCTATTAATACTCCATCTTCAAAATTAGCACATAGGAATGACGGTTTTTCTTCGATAGCTATACTCACAAAAATCCCTCCACCGGCTGCATTGAGTTGAGCCTTGTTGTTTAAACAGACGACCATTTTATATGCGATATGTTACCAGTTTATTTAATAATAGCCTTTAGCAATCTCCGATGATATTAGATTCTTTCGACAATTAACTACATTCCTTTACACCTTCGTTTAGTTTGAAGGAACCGTTTACACCCTCTTTTTATGCTGTTTTATTGCATATCTCTTTTAATTAGGAGGAGATTGGTATATGAAAAATACTACATCAACCTTTTTCAGGTATTCGTGCTCGATATGTAACCATGCTATTGGTATCAATTCTGATAAAACGACCAACATTGCTTCCATTGTCTTATTAACAATTATTAATTTAATTACTATTAACGATATTATACATTTTGTTTTCCTGCTTCATTCACCTAAGATGCCATCGTGGTGAAAATCATTTCAAAACCAATAGAAAAAGCCGAGGAGTTAACCTCGACTTGTGTATACACCATTTAATGTTTTACCACTGTAATCGTTCTCTTAGAACTAGTATTTCCTGCTTTATCTTTTGCAGTTATGGAAAGTGTCGTTCCTTTTTTCTGTGCTTTAATGTTAACTGAGTAGACCCCTTTAGAACTAGCTTTTGCTGAACCAATGGATTTACTTCCTACTTTAACAGTTACAGTTGAGTTTGCTTCAGCTTTCCCTTTTACAACTTTATCGTTATCATCTACTTTATTTACTGTTGGCTTGCTTGGTGCAACAACATCAGCAACAGTTACCGATACACTTGAACTCACATTGCCGGTACTATCTTTAACTGTGACTGTCAATTTAGTTCCTGCTTTTTGAACAGGTATTTTAATAGAGAACGTACCTTTTGATGTTGCTTTTGCTGAACCTAACACCTTACTTCCATTTTTAACAGTAACAGTAGAATTAGCCTCTGCTTTTCCAGTTAATACTTTGTCATTATTATCAACCTTATAAACAGTTGGCTTAGATGGTTTAACATTGTCTACAAATCCAGTTCCGATAGCATATATGTCTTCTGTTGTATTATCGTCAATATATTCGTTATCTAGGTCTATGACACCCACATAGTATGTGCCCTTCTTAGCTTGATACGCTTGTATTTCAACTCCATCCGCATCTTCCTCATAGCCTAAATATTCTAAATTATTGTTTTCAACAAAATCTTTTTGAACTGCCCCGAACCCAAGATCAATAAAGTATGAGTCCGTAAATCCTGCAACTAACAAAACTCCATCACTAGGAACGACTACTTTATGTAAATCCAAATCATTCAAAGGAAGCAATTGACCAATAGATGATTTTTCATAAGAAGTAATATCTGCTGAATCAAAGTCGTTATTGGGCTCAGATTCCAATATATAATTACTACTGGAAGAACTACTGATTCTACCCATTTTGTTAGAACCTTTAACTGATAGCGATTGAGAACCATTTAGTTTTATTTCAAGTTGATTAAATGTTTTAGAATCAATAATAGCTTTTTCAAGAGGCTTTTCCACTTTGTTTTCAAAGGCCTTCCTCGCCACCCCGTTATCGTTTCCTTCTGCCTTAACAACACCTACAGACAATGATGAAGCAAATAGACCTGCAGCTACCAATGACAATATACCTTTGTTACGCACAATACGTCCCCCTAAATTCGTTATAAAGAACTATTTACTCATATTAATACATAAGTACCTGAATTTCCATAAGTTTCTTTTTTATACTTTTTTACATAAAAATACATTAAAATCCAAACGATTAAGGTTCACGCTGCGAATTAGGAAGAGAAATGGCGAAGAATAGCAATTGAATTCCCCTATGAAGTTACATAGCCTAAAATTTTTTCTGTTCTTAGTGGAGAGAAGTTTCATTGAAACTTTTTTTTTATTTTTTCGTATATAGCTTTATAATGTTTGTTTCATTATTGATGAACGCCTTATTAAGATAAGGTTCATTATATTTTAGGAGGGGCTTAATTGTTTAAACGGATTTCCTTATTTATTTTCGTTAATATTCTCGTATTGATCACCATTACCACGATCACCACGTTAATAGGCGTAGAAAGTTATATTGGTGGCGGTGGTTACGGTTCCCTACTTGCTTTTAGCGTCATCGCCGGTTTTGCTGGTTCCTTCATTTCTTTGTTATTGTCCCGTAAAATGGCGAAATGGGTTATGGGTGTTCAATTAATTGATGAACATTCCCCGCGTGGCGATCACGAACGCTTTGTATTGGAAGAAACCTACCGATTAGCACATACAGCTGGTTTGAAATGTATGCCGCAAGTTGGTATTTATCATTCACAAGAGGTCAACGCATTTGCTACTGGACCAAGCAAAAAACGTTCTTTAGTAGCTGTTTCAAGCGGTCTGTTAGAAAGAATGGATCGAAAGGCGATTAGTGGAGTTATTGCACACGAAATAGCACACATTAAGAATGGTGATATGGTTACAACCACACTATTGCAAGGAATGATAAACACGTTCGTTATTTTCTTCTCCCGTATTGCTTCAAAAATCGTTTCAAGTTTTGTAAGAGAAGAAGTTGCCGGTATTGTTTACTTCGTATCTTCTATAGTTTTCGAGATTCTATTCGGTATTTTAAGCAGTCCCATTATCTTTTGGCATTCAAGAAAACGTGAATTTAAAGCGGACAAATTAGCTGCCGATTTAGGTGGAAAGGCAAATATGATTCACGCTTTAGAATCATTAAGACATACCACGAACTTGGTTGATGACAGCCAAAAGTCTATTGCTGCCTTTAAAATTAGTGGCAAGGGGAAATTTTCCAGACTGTTTTCTACACACCCACCATTAGAAAAACGTATTGAACATTTGAAATCACTTTAATAGATAAGACTTCCTACATTTAAACAATGTAGAAAGTCTCAGTTTGTAGACAAAAGGGGTTCGGAATTAAAAAATTCCGAACCCCTTTTGAAATTCCTTTGAAATTTTGACCAAAAATTAAGTGATTTGGGCTCTTCGAGCCACAATGTTAAGCCATTTTAGGACCTTGCCATGTCCAAGTGGCCATCTTCTTTAAATTAATGGCAGCGAAAGTAAGCATCGCTTGCATCGACAATTTTTTAAGTCCCCTTAAAGTAGTCCAACGCATACCATGCTTTTCTTTTGCATCCGCGAATACACGCTCAATCGTTTCTTTGCGTTTCGCATATATAGGTTTTACCTCTTGATGATGACGCAGATGATCTGCTTCTTCCACATATGCTTGCCAGATATGCCGTGTCACTACTTTTTGATGTTCTTTGCTTTCAGTACACCGTGATAAAAATGAGCATGTTGCACAAATTTGTTTTGGCGATTTGTACTCGCGATAGCCCTCTTTATTTGTTGTTGAGTACTTTAAAGTTTCTCCCGAAGGGCAAAGGTAACAATCAAAGTGTTCATCGTAAACATAGTCATGTTTGCGAAAGAATCCTTCTTTTGTACGAGGACGTGTATAAGGTAAAGCAGGTGTTATTTCTTTGTTAAATAGGTAGCTTGTTATCGCTGGTGTTTTATAAGCTGCATCTGCGGCAACTGCTTCTGGTTTTCCAACTTTCTCAATCACTTGCTCAACAAGTGGCTCCAAAATATGACTGTCATGTGTATTACCAGGTGTTACAATCGTTCCCAATACAAAACCGTTGCGGTCTGCGGCCGCATGGAATGAATAGGCAAACTGTTTTGTTCGTTCATCTTTCACATAGTAGCCATTCTCAGGATCCGTAGTACTTTCTTTAATTGCTTTGGTTTCTTCCTTATCAAATTTATCTGGTGGAAAAGGCTTCTTTCCATGGTTTTCACGATCTTGATTTATTTCATCTTGAAGACGTCCTTGAAATGCTCGTGTTTCTTTGCGTACGATTTTCTTTTCAAATTTGCTCTTATTCGCATTGGCTTTCACATGTGTGGAATCGACGAATACGTGTTCAGCACTTATTAACTTTCTATCAGCAGCTGTCATTAAGATGCGATAGAAAATCTGTTCAAACAGGTCTGTATCTTTAAATCGTCGTTCATAATTTTTCCCGAACGTTGAGAAATGGGGTACTTTATCATTGAAACCATAGCCTAAGAACCAACGGTAAGCCATATTTGTTTCAACTTCTTCAATCGTTTTACGCATGGAACGAATACCGAAGGTATATTGAATGAATGTCAGTTTAACTAAAATAACTGGATCAATACTTGGGCGTCCTACCTCTGAATACATATCTATCACCAAATCATAAATGAAAGTGAAGTCAATGGAAGCCTCCATTTTACGAACCAAATGATTCGCCGGCACCAGTTGATCTAAAGTAATCATTTCAAGTTGATCTCGCTGAATAGAATGATGTTTCGAAAGCATCCTCATCACCTCAAGTTTTAATAGTTCTATTTTAAAACAAAAAAGACTGTAGGCAAAAGGAGTTTCCATCTAAAATTTTAAACATAGTTGATTGGAACGGAAGGTGCGAGACTCCTGCGGGAATAGCGAGTCTAAGGGAGACCCCACAGGCGCAATAGCGCCGAGGAGGCTCCCGGACCGCCCGCGGAAAGCGAGTGCCTGAAGTGGAAATCAACGTCCAAATTTGTACAAGCCAAAAAAAATGTAGACAAACTCGATTTTCATCGAGTTTGTCTACAGTCTGAGACTTCCTACATTTAAACAATGTAGAAAGTCTTTTTTTGTTAGGCTGTTTTCTAAATTATTGCTCTCAGGATAAAAAACCAACAACTTGCATTTTATGGTAAAATACTTAATATCAGTTTAGAGTTTTATTTCAAGCACCTATTAGGACAATTATTATTTTTCCCTAAGATGATTTAATAGTGCAATAGCTAATAAAAGTATTGATATGCCAGTCCCTGAACTATCAGGTCCTACATCGAAGAAAATTGGAGAAACAAAGTGATTTAAAACTGTAATGATTACGGCAAATGTAATCAAAGAAATATTTGTTTTCTTCAAGAGAAAAAACCTCCTATAAAATATCAAAGCAAGTAAAAATTCTCCTTTAAATTGTAACTCTTATTGAACTATCCTCCCTCAATAAACTAAACACAATCTCACGATTGCTCTAGAATTCTTAGGATTTCATAGTCATATCATTAACCGTTATCTATGTAAGCTCGGCATTACGCCTCAAGAATAGGGATTTACCGAAAAAAGTGCATGCTAAACTAGCCAATCATAGGAAAAAATTGGTTTAAACAATGTTATGATCGCACTTTAGGATATCCACATGTCTCATGGAGGTCAACCCTCCCATGTCTCACAGAGTCGATGCTCCTACATTCCTTCGTTCAACCTTTCCATGAGGTGGATGTCGGTCATGCTGCCCCACAGGATCTAAGTCCTCACGTTAGTTGCTTTGCCGACTAATCCGTGCTTCACTTTTAAATGAATGTTAATTAAATGACCGTGTAACCTTAAAATCCAATGAACTATGCGACTGTTTGATGTACTACAAATGTTGCCATATGAGGGATATCCTTTAACATCTTGTCTTCTTGAAACGTAAATTGTTTTTTACCGATTGAAAACAGAATTCGAATAAGCTTGTTACACAAGGCTATCAGAGATTGCATTTTCTTTAAAGGATTGTGAGAACGTGTTGTGTAATATATATGAAGAGCTTTAAAAGCCTTGTTCTTTGCCACCAGTACCATGGCTGCCCGGAATAAGAGAGCCCTCAATTTCTTTCGTCCCCTTTTGGTAATCTTGGTCTGACCTTTGTGCTTTCCGGATGTGTTTTCTTTTAAACTTAAACCTGCTAATTTCACGATTTGGCGACGATGTTGATAGTCTCTGAGGTCGCCGACCTCTGCGAAAAACCCTGCTACAGTATCTCGACCGATTCCTGACACCTCTAACATCTGTGTGACACCTGGGATATGGTCTAATAACTGATCATTAGTAAACTCCTTCATCTAAAAATATTTATTGACTTCCATTAATAAAGAACGTATAGTTTCTATAGATATAATTGATAATGATTTTCATTACCGTTTATATAGATTATTTTTACATAACAAGATACTTTTCATTCCATAGGGGGCCATTATGAAAAGCAAGTTAGTTACGACTTTTTTAATTTTACTCACAGCTTTTTTCATTTTACCAATAAATAGTTTTGCAGCTACTGCATCCGATGATATGAAAAAGGCTAATGAGATAATTGTAGACACTATCCAATCTGTGGATAAGGGCGACACAAAGGAAGCTTTTAAGCAATACAAAACCTTTACATCTACTTGGATTTCAATTGAAGATGGAGTGAAAAACCATTCTCAGCAAGCCTATCATGATATTGAAGATAACATGGGTCAAGCTCAGTTCGCTATTGCTCAGCAGCCTGTGGATAATGAGAAATTAAAAAATGCACTTATTAGATTAAAAGAGACCAACCAAAAGTTTATAGAGGGTAAGTATTCTTCTTCATCTAAAAATGGTAATAATTCAGGTACCACTGGAAATGTAGCAGAACTTGTGACACTGCTAAATCAGTCTCTTTCGAAAATTAATGATAATGATATCGAAGGCGCAAGAGGGGACATTGAGAAATTCCGAAAATCATGGTTGAATGTCGAGGGAATTGTCCTTACTCAGTCCTCAAAGATATATGGTAATGCAGAAAGGGATATGGTTGTTAGCTACGCCATGCTATCCTCCAATCATCCAGATGTGCCAGGTGCAAAAAAAACGATTGAAGGTATGCGTGATTACCTCTCTCCACTGGTAGCAAAGACAAGTTATACGATGCTGGATGCAACGACCATTCTTCTTCGCGAAGGATTGGAAGGATTGCTAGTAGTGATGGCTTTGCTTGGATTTTTGAGAAAAGCTGGCCATGAAGCGAAAAGTAAATGGATCTGGTACGGAGTAGGAGCCGGACTTGGAGTAAGCCTTGTACTTGGAGTAATTGTAAACCTAATATTTTCTGCAGGTACATTCGGCAGTAATAATTTTATGATATCCGGCTGGACAGGGATATTTGCAGCAGTGATGCTTCTATATATGAGTTATTGGCTTCACAGTAAATCAAGTCTTGCTGAATGGCAACGATATATTCGGACACAAAGTACAAAAGCACTGGATACCGGTAGCTTGTTCTCCCTAGCCATTCTTTCGTTCCTGGCTGTTTTCCGTGAAGGAACAGAGACTGTCCTATTCTTTATCGGTATGGCTGCTTCCATTAAGTTAGCATCGCTTTTACTAGGGATTGCCATTGGACTGCTCATCCTTGTAATTGTTTCATACCTCATACTCAAGGTAGGTTTGAAAATTCCAATGCGTCCATTCTTTCTCGTATCAAGCATTTTGATGTTCTACCTATGCATTAAGTTTGCTGGCATGGGGATTCATGGGTTGCAGCTTGCCGGGTTATTACCCGCAACTCAGGCACCCATCCCTAGCATTGACTTTTTCGGTGTATATTCAACCTGGGAAAGTATTATTCCTCAGGTGATCTTACTTATAATTGCTGTTATTGCAGCACTTTTAAATAAAAGAAAAGATAGTAAAATAAAAGTACATACTGGAGGTAACAAAATTGAAATCTCGTAAATTACTAGTTCCTATCCTCGTAGTAGCTGCATTAAGTTTAACTGCTTGCGGGACCAATAACGAAAAGAAAGCTGATGAAACCAAGAAAACCGAACAGTCCTCTCCAAAATCTGTTTCCATTAGTAATGGCGCGAAGGATATGAAACAAACGATTGCTGACCTAAATACACAGCTAAAAGCCAAGGATGCTAAAAAAGTAAAAGAAAGTGGAACGATGCTTGAGGAATCTTGGCAAACATTTGAAGACGACGTGAAAGCTAAAAGTCCAGATCTATATGGTAAGGTCGAAACTCCCCTTCACACAATAGAAGCTGGTGCAACATCTTCCCCGCTTGATGTGCCAACAATTACAAAAGCGGCAAAAGAGTTAGATGGTGTTTTATCTGACGTTCAAAATATAAAATAACAGGTAAATCATTTTATATTAGTTAAACCATAGAACAAAAAGGGATAGAAGCCTATAGGCTCTATTCTTTTTTGTAGGTGGAAATCATAGTTATTGACTGTAAATAATCAGTATTATGTTAACTAATCCTCCCTAATTGACGAACCATATACTAATCCAGAAGAAATTTCAAATCCAAATAATATAAAGATTTGAGAACATATCGATATTCGTTTTATGATATCCACACAAAAAAAGTAGTAAATATACATCTGCTACTTTTTTTGTGTTTCTTATTTTACAATGAAGCTTTTAAGATAGATAAGATATCTGCTTTATTTAACTTTTTAAAGTTGCCAAATACTCCATGCTCCATATCACGAGCAGCTATTTCTGCAATTTCGTCTAGTCTCTCTTCTCCGATATCATAATTAGATAAGCGAGACGGTGCACCAAGGCTTGACCAGAAAGTACGCAGCTTATATTCTTCATCATCTATAATTTTCTTTTTTTCTTCAAAATCTATATTTAGCCCACTAAATATCTTTCTCCAAAATATAACAGAAATATTCTTGGCTAATTCAACAACAAAGTAGCAACCCTTTTTTTGTTTAAACAATTCCTTTAATAATGCAATTGCAATACCCTTTCTTCTATACTTTTTCAAAATAAAAATATCATTAATACTGTAATCATAGTCCTTATATAAAAACCGCCTTTCTAAAGTAATAAAAACCCTACGATTATTTTATCTTTTTTCAAAAAATATGGTGTTAACCCTTCCGTCTTCCAAATTAATTCAAATGAATCAAATTCAAATGAACCATCTGATGATATGTCTAAACCCATGGTATACTCAGAAAGGTCATGTAAATAAAGGGAATATAAATTCTTAAGAATATGCTTTTCATCTGTGGAAATGTGATTTAATGAAACAGTAAGAGGGATTGGGATACACCAATAGAAAAATTGCCCATAAGTCTACTCATAAAATTTAAAAAGGATAAAATATAGAATAAAGAAATAATATAAGCGACTTTATCATTCTGATTGGATTGATAAAGCCGCTTGTTGTTGTTTTATTATAAAGTTTTTTGTGAAGAAAAAACGTGAGAATTACCTTCTAGAAACTTAAAGATTTTGTACTAGATCCTATTTGAATAATATTCACAATTTTAATCTATGAAGTATCTCTACACCCACTTCTGTAATTTCTGTTCCCTGTTTTTTAATTCCAACTTTAATGCATTTAGATTTATTTAATATTGATAATCGATGTCGCAATTGTGAATCAGACAAAAAATAAGGGAGCATTTCTTGCATAACTCCTCTCCCTACACTTATTTCTCTCTTTTTACAAATCCATAGTGCTTGTAGTATGGATTTAAAATCTTCTATGAAATTTCCTGTTTTTAAAAAGAGAAGTGTCTCATCAATCTCTGATAATGAATTATCCGATGAATTAACAGTTTCTTGTGATAATAAAATATGTTCTGGTATATGATTCTCAGTGACCATATTTCCTTCAACAATGACCATTAAATAATGGATGAAATTTTCAAGTTCTCGTATATTACCTGGCCAATTATAGTTCATTAATAGATTTTTTACACTTGAGTCAAACATTAGATTTTTCTTTAATAATTTTAAAAAGAAATCTATTAGTATAAATAAATCTTGTTTTCTTTCTCTAAGTGAAGGGAGTTGTAACGGTAAAACATTTAGACGATAATATAAATCTTGACGAAACGTACCATCTTGAATCATTTGATGTACGTTTTGATTGGTGGCTGCAATAACTCGTACATTTATTGGTATGACCTTATGGCCACCTACACGCATAACTTGGCGTTCCTGAAGAACTCGTAAAAGGGAAGACTGAATACTTAGTGAAGCATCTCCAATTTCATCCATGAAAATAGTGCCATTATGTGCTAATTCAAATAAACCCATTTTCCCTTCTTTCTTAGCGCCTGTAAACGCTCCACCTTCATAACCAAATAATTCACTTTCTATTAATGTTTCAGTTAACCCTGCAAAGTTTACTGCTACAAATGGACCGTCTTTCCTTTCAGAATTATTATGTATGGCCTGTGCAAATACCTCTTTCCCCGTCCCGTTTTCTCCAGTAATTAATACTGTATAATCACTTTGAGCCAACCGGATTGCTTTTTGTTTTGCAGATACAAGTAAATGGCTATTTCCAATAATATTATCAAATGAATATTTTGTAGTTAAACCTAACTCAGCGCTTTTTCGTCTAATTTCTTGCTCCATTCTTTGAACTCTTGTAACATCTTGAAACGTGATCACAAGGCCTGTTAGTTTTTTATCAAAGGTTAAGGGAACTTTCGTTACTAACAATGAACGATTATTTATTTGAAATAAGTTATCAAGTTGTTCCTTTTGATCAACAAAAGTCTCATTAATCTGAAAATCAGGTATAACCTCATTGTAATGCTTTCCAATACAGTTAGAAGGGAGTTGTAGAATTTGATGAGCATCTTCATTAATTAATGTAATGATTCCTTTTTCATCTAGCCCTATAATCCCTTCATGTACTGCATTTAAAACAGATTCTAATTTCTGTATTAGTTGTTTCTCATTTTGAATAGATAATGATAAATTCCTTCCCATCTTCACAAAATCTCTAAAAAATTCTGCTGTATAAAAATGGGCCTTTTCTAAAGAAAGGTTCAAAAGACGAGCAATATCGAGCATAGTGGTTAAATCAATTGGTCGATTTTCTAAATTAATGATTTTTTTAATATGTTTAGGTACAAGTTCATCTTGTCCAAGCGTAATAGCAAAATCAATATTTTCTGCCTGTTTGACATTTGCTATCCCAGGAACATAAGGAATTAAATTTAAATGCCCAAATCCGAACGAGTGCAGAAGATCAATAGAATCTCTAACATTATTTATATAGTTAGTAACTAATAAAATATTTGTTTTTGGTGCCAAATCTAAAAGTTGCTCTAACTTTGCAATTCGAATAGAACGTCTAGCAACCATAACAGGAATACTTGAATTCAATGCTTTAATAGAGTCTTCAAGCACTGGACTAGATAATAAAATTAAATCAGCGTTATGAATGATTTTCTCAGTTAATTGTAGGGATTCATAGCATGTCTCAATATAGATTTTTGAACCAAAAAACATTCTTAGATTTTCTTCAAATGTTTTGCATACTTTTTTGCTGATAGTCACAAGAAGTATAGTGGGCTTTTTCATCTTCTTCTCCTTACCACACGGTTGCTTTTTGTTCTTATTCTATCAGATTTTAAAAAAACTTAGAAAGGTCCCCATTTTATTAATACACCAATTGTTAAAAAGATAGCTGCTAAGATGGCCCATATAATAGTTAACGGAATCATAAATTTAAGCCATTTTCCATATGAAATACCACTAGTAGCCAGTATTGCCATTAGTACACCTGATGTTGGATTAATACAGTTTACTACTCCCTCCCCAAATAAAACGGATTGTACCGCTACCTGGCGAGTAATATGTAGCAAATCAGCAAGTGGTACCAATATTGGCATTAACATAGTCGATTCTCCTGAGCCAGACGAAATTAAAAAATGAATAGCTGCACTACCTACAAACATGCCTAGTGTTCCTGCAATTGGAGAAAGTGGAGCTAAAAGGGTAGAAAGACCATGCACAATCGTATCTAAAAGTTGTCCCTGTTCAAGCAGAATTATCACAGCTCGAGCCATTCCTACAATTAACGCCCCATATACAAGTTTCTGGCAGCCATCCATAAATGTTTTGGCAATATCATTAACATTCATACGGGAAATAAGTCCAGCACCTATAGCCATAAAAATAAATAAACCTGCCATTTCGTTTTCAGTCCATTTAAAAATGAGAGTACAGATAATAAATGCTAGTAAAGACCCACCGGAAAACAATAAAACAATCTTATGTTGTAATGTTAGTTTCTGTATTTTTATTTTGTTCTCATTTGCGCCTAATGAATTTGGAAACCGCTCTAAACCTAGTATACTTTGACTAGCATCTTTCTGGATTTTACGTGCATACCAATATATATAAGAAATAGTACATAGTAAAAAAGTGAAATAAATGACAATGCGAAAGCTCATTCCAGATAATAGTGGCAGTTCAGCAATTCGCTGCGATAACCCTAATGTTTGTGGGCTTATCAGGGATACATTCCACCCTGCGTAAGTACCTAGATATATAAGAGATACCCCAAAAATGGCATCTAATTTTAATTTACGAGCAATCATTACTCCTATAGGGATAAATGCAATAACAGAGTTAACAATGATACCTGTGGTACCAAGTATAGAAAACATTAAACAAATAGGAATAATAAGTAGAAGAACTCTCCCCTTACATAAATTTATAACACTTCGAATAAACGTATCGATAGCCCCTGTCTTATCAATAACAGCTAATGCACCACCAGTAAATAAAATAAGAAAGATTAAAGGAGCTCCAGCAACCATTCCGCTTTGAATTGCAGTAAAAATTTCAAGGAAATTAACCGGAGTAGATTCCACTAAATGATAACTTCCAGGAACAGTCATCGTAATGTCACCGTTTTTTACTCGATCAAACACCCCTGATGGAACAAGATAGGTAGCTATAGTGCAGATTATTAAAATATAGAACAAAAGGACATAAGCATCAGGTTTAAATAACTTTCTTCTAATAGGTTTATGAATCGTTTTTTGAGCTGTAGATTGCATAATATAATTCCCCCTCAAAATTAATATGTATTGGATTAAGAAACTCTCGCTATCCCTCCCTCACTTATATTGTGATTATTCAGAAATTTTATCCCTGAATACAACTAACACCATATACCTAAACACAATGCAAAAATCGTGCCAGTTTTTAAGATTAATAAATTATCCCTTTAAAGTATTTTACATTAAAAAATTAGTTTTTATAGGTCTATTTATAGGATATAAACCAACCATAAAACATCCTATAAAAAAATTAGTAGGTTAAAGATAGTCGATTTAATTAAAAAACAAAGTTGGCAAGGTTCTTGCAATAGTATTAATTAAAGTATATAAACATACAGAATTGGTTTACAGTTCAGAGGAGGAATTATTTTGAGTAAGTTACTAATCGAAAAAAACGTTTCTAGCTATCTGCAAGACCATGAACAAGCCATGTTAGATGATTTAATTGAATTCGTAAAAAAAGAATCACCTTCTTACAATAAAGAATTAGTAGATGAGTGCGGTACATATTTAAGCCAGCTATTTCAAAGACGCTTAGACGTAGGGTACGAATTAATAGAAGAAACAAAAGTGGGGAATCATCTGAAATTTACAATTGGAGAAGGAGAACAACAAATTTTGATCATTGGGCATTTTGATACAGTTTGGAAGGAAGGTAGACTTAAGCTTAGAAGAGAAGGAAATAAACTGTATGGTCCTGGTATTTTAGATATGAAAGGCGGCATTATCCAGTCTCTATGGGCAATTAAAGCTATCCAGGAACTCGAACTTCCATTAAATAAAAAGATCGTTTTCCTTTGCAATTCAGATGAAGAAATTGGTTCAATTGCTTCTAAAGAATACATTGAAGAAGAAGCAAAAAAAAGTGATGCTGTATTAGTGGCTGAGCCTGCTGTGGCTGGGTCGGGTGCTTTAAAAACAGCTCGCAAAGGCACAGGGATTTTCAAGTTAAAAGTATGGGGACGCGCTGCCCATGCCGGTAACCATCACGAAGAAGGCATTAATGCTATTGAAGAACTAGCTCGGCAAGTTATTGTTTTACAAGAGCTAACCAATTATAAAAAAGGAACAACTGTAAATGTAGGAACTTTTACTGGAGGAAGTGGAACAAACGTGGTTCCAGAATACGCAGAAGCTCGCGTTGATTTACGTGTTTCAACAGAAAAAGAAGCAAAACTTGTGACGAATATTATTTTAAATTTAAAACCGATTTTAAAAGGAAGTAAATTGGAAGTAACCGGTGGTATGAATAGACCTCCAATGGTGAAAACCGAACAAACGAAAGAACTGTTTGGATGTGCTCAATCCATTGCATCCGAACTTGGCATGAAATTAGAAGAAGCATCTGTTGGAGGGGGAAGTGATGGGAATTTCACAGCAGCTATTGGTATTCCTACTCTCGACGGTTTAGGTGCGTGTGGAAAAGGAATTCACGCAGAATATGAACATATTCAAATTGAAACACTCGCTGAACGAGCATCTTTATTTGCCAATTTGTTATTGAGACTGTAATGCATGCAAACAAGATTGAATAACATCAAAATTCACCCTACATAAAGGAATTTTATAACGTTAATACGAACAATTAAACAGTTAAAAGATTGGACCGCCCCCAAACTGGGTGACGGTTCTTTTTAATATAAAAATAAAAGAAGCCACCTATTATATATAAACTTAATTCTTCCACTAAACTCCCTCAATAAACAAACACTTATCTCTTAAATACGCAGTTTTTCTCAATATTGCTATCTAACTTGTTTAACTTTACAGATTTGGTTAGAGCGAAAAGAACACAATCAAGCTGTTTACGAAGAAAATAAGCGCAAGAAACCAGCCAACCTTCGGTTAATTTCAAAAAGTTGGATAATTAGGTATGTACGCACCAATGGATGTCCACATATCTTACGGGGGGTCTACCCTCCCAAGTCTCACAGAGTCTACGCTCCTACATTCCTTCGTTCAACCTTTCCATAAGGTGGATGTCGGTCATGCTGCCCTACAGGATCTATGTCCTTACATTAGTTTCGTTGCCAACTAATCCCATGCTGATTTTGTCTGTTGATCTGTCTAAATATATTTGTCAAAAGTCAGTTTTATATTGATTAAGCTGCTATTGGTTCTTGAATAAATGCATGCATATGGGGGATATCCTTTAACATTTTCTCTTCCTGGAATACAAACTGTTTTTTCCCGATAGAAAAGAGAATGCGTATGAGCTTATTACATAAAGCAATTAAAGACTGCATCTTTTTCAACGGATTGTCAGGTCTCGTTGTGTAATAATGATGTAAGGCTTTAAAGGCTTTGTTCTTCGCTACTAGAATCATAGATGCCCGAAATAATAAGGCTCGTAATTTTTTACGACCACGTTTCGTTATTTTGGTCCTCCCTTTATGCTTACCTGATGTATTTTCTTTTAAGCTGAGTCCTGCCAGTTTGGTTATTTGACGAGGATGATTATATTCACTCAAATCGCCTACTTCAGCGAAGAAACCCGCCACTGTATCGCGTCCGATTCCTGTTATCTCTAACATTTGATCAACGCCTGGAATATCTTGAAGCAGTGTATCCAGAATTTGGTCAAGCTCTTCGAACTTGGCTTGAATGAGTTCATACTTTTGAATTAACGCTCTCAATTCCATTTTAGCCATCATGGCGCCCTGACGAATGCCAATCGAGCGATTGGCTGCTTCCTTTAAGGCCTGAATCTTCTTTATCCCTATACTACGTTTCACTGCCTGCCTAAGGTATTCTAGTAATTCTTCGTCTGTATATCTCACAAGTTCATCCGGTAATGCTTCAAGCTTTAATAAATGAAGAGCTGCCTTTCCTTCCCAACTTTTAAACACGGTAAAGAACTCTGGAAAGTATCGATCAATCCAGTTGTGTACTTGTCCCTGCACAATTTGTAAGTCTACATTTAATAAATCGCGTAATTTCTTAGCCACACGCAGTTCCGCGAAAACCCCTTGTGGTATTGTTGGTTCAGCGTATCTACCATCTTTAACTAGTTGTGCAATGACTTTTGCGTCTTTAACATCATTTTTTGTTGGAGAGTTATCGTCTAACTCCTTACTATGCTTGACGTGTAAAGGGTTGACCGTTACGAATTTAATCTGTTTTTCCTTTAGGATATGAGCTAAATTAAGCCAATAATGACCTGTTGGCTCCATTCCAGTAATGACAGACTCCATTTCGCATGACTCTTTTATTTGATTAATCCAATTAATAAATGCGCTAAACCCTTCTTGGGTATTATCAAAAAAGCAAGTAGATCCTAACTCCATACCACGATAATCCTGTGCTCTAGCCACGTGATGATGTTTGGCAATATCAATACCAATTACTAAGGTTTTAGGTGTAATTTGAGCTATTTTATGATTTTGGTTATAATTCATAGTAAGACCTCCGAGTAGATGTTTTGTCCCTTTTAGCTGGCCAGCTCAGGACATATTCATCTTATCAAGAGGTCTTTTTTCATTCAAACCGCATTTTCAGTTATTACAGGAATGCTGCCCCGTTAGTTGAATAACAAAAAGGTTGCTTCAGCAACCTTGAAGCTTTTTTGGAAATGGTTTCACTTCAATCACCTGGGTTTTTGTTTCATTGCTTGCCCCAAAAAGTCTGATTGGGATTGCTGGTGGTACCTTCAATCCCATTGGTGGTACAGCATCAATTATTATACCGATTGTGATGGGCTTCCTGGCCAAGGGCGGTAATTTTGCTCCTGCGCTTACCTTTATTGCTTGTATAACCATTGCAGGAGCCCTGTCCTATATTTTCTTGGTTGGTAAAATTGAAAGGGTTCAGGATTATGCTGATTTTAATTTACCGAATGATAAAAAGTTATCGAGCTAATGATGAATACGTAGAATACCTAAACAAAGCAGTGCATCCCGAAGGATCACTGCTTTGTTTAGGTATTTCAAAGGAATAGGAAAGAAAACGTCCTACACCCTAGAAACTCGGATGCCTGTCACTTGGTAAGGTAAAGCTGCCCAAATAACTTAGAATGGTTCAGTATAGAAGAAGTTTTAAAATTATTATCCCAACTCTAGCTATACATCACTAATTTTTTGAATAGTAGATGGTTGAAGTTGAAGCTGGTCAAATCTTTTAAAGGATCTAGATAAAATTCAAAATTTATGAGAAATATTATACAAAACTTGATTGTTGAATTGCCTTTACAAGAGCAAAGGCTCACTTTTTTTTCAAGTTTCTTCTATTAAATATTGTTCTTTCATGGAGCATCATGGTCATATAATTTTTCGGGACTACATATGATTGTGTCCTCTTCTTTATTGCTTCGCCCACTTCTTCACTATGTAAAAATTTTACCAACAGGCGCTTTGCAACGAATTCATTATCAAAATGTAAGTATGTCAAATTTCTTTAATATAGGTCCATCCATTGTCCGAATAAGGATTGATTTCCCTTCCGAAACTACATATTCACTTAACGAAAAAGCTCCTTCTAACGCCTCCACCTGCACATCCACATGAACTGGAATTATTTCTAATCCTGCTTTTATATCCTGAGCAAGTTGTGTTGTGAATCCTTCTGAAAAGCGAATAATAACATCAATATCACTTGTCGCCTTGACCGTCTCTTTTCCGCTCGCAAGTTCAAATCCAATACTACCACCAGGTCCCCACATAAGGGAATAATTATTCATCAATTCACTAACCCGTTCCAGATAATGAAAAATCTCTTTCGAATAATTACGCCACTTTTTTCCTAGTGCCAACTGCTCTGGCGTAATCCTGCTTACAATTTGATTTGCCGGCAAAAATGCTGCAAACCGTTCATTTCTCATCGAACCGCGCACACCGACCGCCACAAGCCCTTCAGGCGCACGGGCACGCCGCACCACCACGTAAGGCGCAATGGTGAGCGCCGTTTCCACCCATTCTGGTATGTTTGAATAACAAATTAAATCCTCCACACCTTTAATTTCTAGTAAATCATGTGGCTTTATTACCATTGTTCAAACAACTTTTCTCTAACCAAAATCGCCGCAGCTCGGCCTCCTGATTGAGCAATAGATGAAGTTAACCGTCCACTTAAATCCCTAGATCCATCCAACCGCACATCTTCAATAGCCTGGCCAATCTCTTTATAAATAATGTCCCGATCCTTTCGTTCCGGAGCGCTCGCTTCCACTCGGTCAACTAATGAAAACAAAGCTCCGAGCTTTTCAAATGATTCAATATCATACGCCATAGCTGGTACTTTTTTCGTTGCAGTCTCCAACTCTTCCAGGCTTCGCTGTGTAATGCGAGCAGCCGATTGTTTTGACATTACATGCACATTAACACCTGGATCGCGCAGTGCAATTAACCGGTTCGCCTGCAATCCATGTGATAAAAAAGCACCGGAAATCGCATTGCCTGGGATGAAGGATACAACGGGATGGCCAGCCAACCTTGCTGTCGCATAGGCATCAACAGCCGCAGCGCATGCTTGATGAATACCCAGTAGCTCTTCATGGTATCCATATGCCTGACTCGGCACATCGACAATCGCTACGATCGCTCGTTTTTCTCCGTCTTGATCTGCCGCGATTACTTTCCGAATATGTTTCGCAATCGACCAGCCTTCCTGCAAACCAACTTCTCCTTTTCGCGCTCGCGGAAAACGACTTTGAGCATCCGGTACTACTGCAATGTAACGTACTTTCGTATTCCCAACCATGCTATCCGCGACACGAACAGAAGGAATATCACCTATCTCGACAGCATCATCGCGTAGTAAATCAAACCAGACCTGTCCGCGACCTGCTGATTTTTCATTTTCTGAAACAACTTCTGCTTTATTCTCAATCTTTCTTTCAGAACAACTCCACAAGTCTTGCACTTTTTCAGGTGACAAGCGCTGCAACGGATTAATCAAGTTTAAAAATGCTTGATATCTCTCCACCTGTTCCGTCTTTACTTTAAGGGTAACTTCACCATTTATAATGGAAGCAACCGCTTCTTTGACAGCTTCTGTATAATCTTCAATCAATATATCCGCAAGTCCAGTGGCTGTTCGCTGATTCCCGCCAATCGTCCCCCAGATAAGCTGCCGGTCTTTTGAATCAAACTCTCGAATACCCACTTCCTGCTCAATTACTTCCGGTCCATTTAATCCAAGACGCCCTTCTCGTGTCATGATGATTGCACTACAAAGACCTGCTGTAATGGACATCCCACCAAATGCACCGATTTTCCCCGGGATAACAGCGATAACAGGCACGTGGCGGCGAAGAGCCACAATCGCCGCACCAATTTCAGCGATGGACAACAATCCATAATTTGCTTCCTGTAGCCTCACGCCCCCTGTATCAAACATCAATACAGGAATCGTTTTTATACCTGCTTCGCAATCTTTCAATGCCATTTCGAGAGCACCGGCAATTTTTGCACCGGATACTTCGCCAATTCCACCGCCCTGAAAATTTCCTTCAATGGATATGACAACCACTCGCTGACTGTTGAGTGTTCCTTTGGCAATAATAACACCGTCATCGCTTTGTGGTACGATACCCTGCAGCTCCAGATGAGGCGATTCTATTCCATCAAATGGACCGAGCAACTCTTTAAACGTTCCATCGTCCAATAATTTTTCAGCCCTCTCGCGGCCGTTGCATTCCACAAAACTATCTTTTAACGTTCTAATCATTACAGCTCACCTCCAATGCCTGTGCAAGACGGATTGAAACAACACCTGGCGTAGCGCCAAAGTCATTAATTTTCACTTTCGCCGCGACATCATGTTGAGTGAAAAAACGCTGGATAACGGATTCCCACGTATCTTTAAACCCCGTAATCCCGGTCCGAATTGTCACTTCGGTCTGGCAACTGTCACTCGGCTCCATCATAATCTCTAAATCTCCTGATCCAACGACCCCAACGTGAGCGCGTTTACCAATTCTTTTTGTTGCAGGAAATGTGTATGTAATATTCTCCAAATGAAACTCCCCCATTTAATGTATATATTCATATTCTTTCCGGAATTCATTGACCGCTTTATTTGCTTGAATTTTATCTAAAAACAACGTAGCCGCCAGCAAATCCGCACTTCCTCCTGGAGAAATATTGCGTCTCGTAAACTCATCATTTAGGTTTTCCAATTCGCTGAAGTTTCCTGAATTTAACAAGGAAGCTGCCTGATTTTTCGCAAATGAAAGTGCTTCAGCTCCGCCTCTATGCAAAATACATGTATCATCTAAATGGGCGATTAATGCCAGAAGCGCATGCAACTGAGCATCGCCTTCTGACCTCCCTTGTGATCGCACCCTCTTTAACATCGGTAGTGAAAAGCGCATAATATGCGGAAAATCCTGTTGCGCTTCTCCTTTTGCTCCATTCACACCATATTTTATAGCAACCCGCCCGCCATTTGTTTTTACAATTGGGCAATATCTGTCCGGAAAACGTGCTGTTTCACCGGCCTTTGTCACAATTTTTCCGATTGTATAAGAACCTTTTCCCATTGCAGCGGCCGAAACAAGGAGACCTAGCGCCCAAATAGCACCTTTATGAGTATTGATGCCTCCCGTTACTTCATACATTATTTTTTCACCTTTGCGACCAATTTCTGCAATTTCTTCACGCAAGGTTTGGGAAGGGCTGATACCATAACTGACACTTGCCATTTCAGTAAAAGTGTCTTTTAAGGATTCGGCTGATTTTCTCATTAAATGAATGGTTAAATCACTATGAGAACCAGTATTGGCGCTGTCGACAAGACCCGGTTTCGGTGTAAGCTCCACTTCTTCTATTAAAGATAGGACGGCTGCCCTGGCAGCGTATTGACTAAAAAACTGCTTTTCGTTGTTCATTTCGTCCCTCCCTGTTTACCAGCTTCTGAATTTCGCCGGCGGCTCATACAATCCGTCTGACCACTCGACAATCTCCTCCACACTTTTCGCAGCTAGAAGCGATCTCTTTGCATCTGTCCGGCGAATCTGTAAATCTTCTGGAAGCGCAATTAGTCCTTCACGACGTAGCTCATCTGTCTTTTTGGAATTATGTTTTAGTCCAACCGGTGTAACACCCGCCACTGCTGCAAGCGCCTCTCTCCGTTTCTCTATGCTGTCCGTTTTATACAAATAAGCAATGCCTTCTTCTGTTACAACGTGCGTGACATCATCTCCATAAATCATAACCGGCGCTATCGCAAGTCCAGTATCCTTTTTCACGTTCACCGCATCAAGCGACTCGACGAAAACAGGCTTATTCCCTGATTGGAATGTTTCGACCACTTGCACAACTAATTTTTTCCCACGAGCTAGCGGATCCTCTGACGTCATCATATTTAACCAAGCAGGTGTTGAATGACGGCGTCCACCTGGGTCATGCCCCATATTTGGAGCACCACCATAGCCAGCAAGCCTTCCACGTGTTACGGTAGAAGAATTTCCGTCTTGATCCATTTGTAAAGTCGAGCCGATAAACAAATCTACCGCATATTGTCCAGCCAATTGTGAGAGTGTCCGATTTGAGCGTAAACTGCCATCACGTCCGGTGAAAAAAACATCGCGGCGTGCTGAAACATATTTTTCCATACCGACTTCTCCGCCGAAACAATGAACGCTGTCAACCCAACCGCTTTCAATAGCCGGAATGAGTGTTGGGTGCGGGTTCAATGTCCAATGTTTGCAAATCTTGCCCTTCAAACCGAGCGATTCTGCATATGTAGGCAGTAACAATTCAATTGCTGCTGTATTGTACCCGATGCCGTGATTCAATGACTGCACTCCATGCTTCTCATAAATTCCTCGTATGACCATCATGGCCTGCAAAATTTGAATATCGGTAATATGGCGAGGATCGCGGGTAAATAATGGTTCCAATTCATACGGCTCTTTAGCGACGACAATAAAGTCGACCCATGAGCCAGGGATATCGACGCGCGGAAGCTCATCCGTCAATTCATTTACCTGAACAATCACAATGCCATCGCGAAATGCTGCTGCTTCAACCAGTGTCGGTGTTTCTTCTGTGTTCGGTCCTGTGTACAAATTTCCGTAACGATCAGCTTTATCTGCAGCAACCAACGTAACAGATGGAATCAAGTCAACGAAAAGACGCCCGTACAACTCAATGTACGTATGGATTTCACCCATTGTTAATTTGCCGTCTTCAAGCATTTGTGCCATACGGAGACTTTGCGGACCCGCATAGGCAAAATCCACTTTTTTCGCAATTCCTAGTTCAAATAGGTCGAGATGTTCCGGTCTTGAAATACTAGGAATAATCATATGCAAATCAAACAAATTTTTCGGGTTAGTCTGTGCTAATGTTTCTGACAAAAACGAAGCTTGCTTTTGATTATTTCCTTCTAGAACAACACGATCACCCGGCCTGATCAATTTCTCCATGGCTTCCACAATGTGATCAGTAGGAATGACTAGTCCGTTAACAAGATCTTTGACACTCTCCAATCGTTTCTTCTTTGCTTCAAACCGTGTCGTCCATGATCTTTTTTGATTGACTACCTGTTTCGTCGCTTCCATCATTCAATCCCCTTTCATCATTTCAATCGTTCACGTTTTGCTACAAACAGACAATCATCAAACCCATTCTCTGTTACAGATAAAGCTCTAGCTTCCGGAAATGCTTTGGCCGCCAAACGTGACAGTACATTTCCAGGAGGCATTTCGATAAATAGTCTAACCCCTTTTTCATACAAAACTGTAGAAGCATCATGCCATTGAACGGCAGAAGAAATACTCTCAGCGAGATCCAGTCGAATGTCGACCGGATTTAACAAAAGCCGTGCCCTTCGATTTCCTGCGTATGGAATAATAGGTCGATGAATCGGTATATCATGTAGGGCTTCGGTGAGCACATCTGAAACTGATGCCAGAAGTGGGCAATGTGATGGTGTACTGACATTTAACAATGAGGCACAACGTGCATCATTCTTCCATGCAGCATCCAGGACTTTTTCTATGCCGGACAAAGCACCTGAGACCGTTATTTGATCCGGCGCATTTTGATTCGCCATAAATACCGGGTATTTTTCATCGAAGTGATGATTGATGAGTGATTGAAGTTTATTTGCATCAAGTCCAAGTACTACACCCATGCCGTATCCTTCCGGGTATGCCTGCTCCATTAATTCTCCGCGTAACGCCACTATTTTCACTGCGTCCTGAAAATCAATGACACCGGCCGCCACTGCTGCGCTAAACGCTCCTATGGAGTGTCCGGCAACAAAGTCCGGTATCACCCCTTCCGATTCAAATGCTTTAAAAGCAGCCACTCCGGCAGTCAAAAGAGAGATCTGTACTGCTTTTGTCGAAGCAAGAGCTTCTTTAGAATGATAATTAAAAACGCTTTCATTTAGCTTTTCACTCGCTATTTCCAGCATATCTTCCACTGCATTACATGCCGGCAAATCATTAAGAAGACCTGGTTTTTGGGAACCCTGTCCAGGAAACAAAAAAGCGAGTTTCACGATGTTCAACTCCTCCCATTTAGCAAAACTTATGAACGAAGCATTGTTTGAATGTTGGATATAACGTCTTTATTGTGTTTCAACAAAACTATTGATAATTCCTCCATATCTTGTTTCGATAATAACTCGATAATGATTTTATGTTCAGTAATCGATTTTTCGATTTTCCCTTTGTTTGTAAAGGATAAATTTTGAACTCTTAATAGCGGCCAACCTAGTCGTGAATACATGTCTTTAATGATTTCACTTTTGCTCATCTTAATGAGGCACATATGAAAAGAGTGATTCAATTGCGTATAAGCATGGACATCCTCCACTGTTTTCATCTTTTCATGAAGTTGATTCATTTCTTGTAACAAACCTGAATCTGTTCCGATCCCTTTAATCCGATCCATCGCCATATTTTCAAGCATGTTCCGTATTTCCAGTAAGTCGTATATTTCATTTTCTGTATATTCTTTTACAACCGCACCTTTCCGCGGAATTCTTTCCACGAGCCCTTCGGTGGCAAGCAGATAAATCGCTTCACGAACCGGAGCTCTGCTCGTACCGTATTCTTCAGCATAGCTGTGTTCCACTAATTTTTCACCTGGCTTCAGGTCACCAGTAATAATTTGTTTTGTAATATGTTCTGCTATTGAATTAGATAATGCATTATATGTGAAGTCAATCGCCCCCATGAAGCATCCCCCTCAAAATTTAGAATATTGTCGACTAAACCGATTTTCATTGAATTATACTACATGCATTAAGTAAATTTCAATATTTTGAGAAAATGCCCTTTTTTTATCAGGAGCCCTTTTTAATTATCAAAATAAAGCTTTTGTAATTAAAAAGAGTATAGACGGGCATAAAATACAGCCTATTCCCGTATGAAATGTAGATGTCATTGCACCATAAGGAACTAACTTAGCATCTGTTGCTGCTAAACCAGCTGCCACACCACTTGCAGTACCCATCACACCTCCATAAATCATTGCAGTTCTAGGATTATCAAGACCAATAAACTTGGCAGCAAACGGTGTTGTAGTCATAACTAAAATGGATTTAAGGACTCCTGCGGCAATACTTAATGCAATCACATCCGAACTAGCTCCGACAGCCGCCCCTGTTACAGGACCTACAATATAGGTTACTGCTCCTGCTCCAATGGTAGTCAAAGCCACCGGGTCACTGTATCCAAATGATAAAGCCACAAAAACGCCACTGAAAAACTGAAGGAAAATTCCGATAAGTAATCCAATGAAGCCACGTACACCTGTTTGTTTCACTTCACTTAAACTCGCTCCAAATACAGTGGAGACGATCGCAAAATCTCGAAGCATAGCACCGCCCATCACACCAATGCCTGCGAACATGGGAATATCCGCAAGACCTTTCTCACCATTTGTTTGGATGCCTCCTATGTATGCGAGAATTAACCCAATTATAATAGCGATAGCTGAACCGTGTAATCTTCCCCTAGTGAGCTTATCCGAAAGTGTATAAGAAATATAAACGGTAATGCCTACCACCGCAAAAGCTGCCAAAAGAGCATTTTCTTCAAGAACGGACATTATTATTTCTATCATAACCACATTCACCCCTTGTATATTTTAAAAGTGAGCTTCTTTAGCTTCTGATTCAAGTTCCACTTCATTTTCATGAGGTTCCTTATGGTTATTACCCTTACTTAGAATCGGAACTAATGCATAAGATAGTATAATGGCAGCAAGTGCAGAGAATATAGCCACCGGTCCACCCTCCAATGCCTTCACTACATTTTGCTGTGCTGCCATGGCTACAACAATAGGAATGTACATGGCACTCCAGAATTTTAACCCTTCTTGAGATTTCATGTGAAATTTGTTTTTTTTCTTTAGATTGTCTGTTATTAACAATAACAGCACGATTGCAAAACCTATTCCTCCAACATTAGCGTCAATACCGATAATCTTGCCTAATAGTTCTCCTAAGAATATTCCTACCAATGTACAAACTGACAACAAAGCAACCCCATAAATCACCAAATCCGTTATCCCCCCTTGTTTTTTTAAAATGTAGAATACATTTTAATTTCGCATGTGTTACTTAACAGCCATAAAGATGATAGCGCTTACTAAAAATCAAATTACATTTTTAGATAGTCTATTGTCGACCGTTTTTATATCATAAAATATACCTTTGGTATTTGCAAACATTTTTTGTAATATTTTGATTATTATTCATCTTCCTCAATCACTCAGGAAGAATTTATCTGAATATTTCAAAAAAAATATTGTGTTTCAACAAAACAACGTTTAAAATTTTTAGAATACTGTCGACTTTATTCTAATTGAGTTGTCAATCAATAAAAAGGGTGTGAATTAGTATGACTTTAGACAAGTTTCAACAAGTAATATTTGATCAAAAGGAAAATTATTTAGAACAATTGTTTACACTTTTACGTCAAGAAAGTATTAGCACGCAAAATATAGGGATTACTGAATGTGCAGCATTACTCAAGGAAATGATGGAAGATATGGGAATTGTAACTCGGTTAATGGAGACAGATGGACATCCCGTTGTTTACGGTGAAAAGATACAGGATAAAAACCTATTTACATTGCTTATTTATGGGCATTATGATGTTCAGCCACCTGACCCAATTGAAGATTGGATATCTCCACCTTTCGAACCCACTATACGAGATAAAAGGATTTATTGCCGAGGAGCAGGAGACAACAAGGGACAACTTATGGCCCAACTCCTTGGTATTAAAACATATATTGATACCATAGGGGAATTGCCCATTAATATTAAATTTGTATTTGAAGGAGAAGAGGAAATCGGCAGTGTCAATTTATCCTCTTTTGTAAAAGAACACAAAGAACTTTTGAAAGCAGATTTGGTTTATACAGCGGACGGTTCTTCACATAATAGTGGCTCTCCCCTTATTTTATTAGGTGTAAGAGGTATGCTTTCACTTGAATTAACAGCAAAAGCAGCAGAATGGGATAACCATTCAGGAAATACAGGAAATATTCTACCAAATCCAGCTTGGAAGTTAATTGAGTTATTACAGACAATGCGCAATAAAGACGGACGTGTTTTAATTGAAGGTTTCTATGATCATATTCGTGAACCCTCTGAACGAGAAAAAGAATTGCTTAAACAGTTACCTTTTGATGTTGAAGACATTGGGAACAAAATCGGTTATTCACATTTAAATATGGATGGGGAAACGTACTATCATAAGTTAACCATGGAACCAACATTTAATATCTGCGGGATGGAAAGTGGATATACAGGAAAAGGGATAAAAACGATCATTCCGTCTACAGCTTCAGTAAAAATGGATATTCGTCTCGTAGTTGATCAGGATCCTATGTATATTTACGACAAAATATGTCAACACGTGCAAAAACATGATCCTAACATTAAGGTAGAGTATTTAGGGTCTATGGAACCGTCAAGAACTCCTGCAGATCTTCATATAGTTGAAATTGTAACCAATGCTATCCATCAGGCTTACCGACAAAAGCCACTTGTTCAGCCAAGCCTTGGAGGTTCACTTCCTGATTATGTATGGACAAATATTTTGGGGGTCCCTTCCATTATCATGCCTTATGCGAATTTTGATCAAAGAAATCATTCTCCTAATGAGAATATGCAAGTCGATTATTTTTTAAATGGGGTTAATTGCACTTGCCATGTAATTCATGAACTCGGTGAGTATATAAAAAAACGGTAGACTTATATTTGAAAGGAAGTTTAGTATATGGGGCAAATAACTACGGAAAATCCGAAACCTGGTAGAATTTTAAACACTATTGAACGCTTAGGAAATCGACTCCCTCATCCTGCCATGCTATTCCTATATCTAATTATCATCATCATGATTATTTCCTGGTTACTTCATTTTTTAGGAGCAAGTGTAACACAACCTGGCACAGGAGAACATCTTGCGGTAAAGAGTTTGGTATCCAGTGAGGGATTACTTTATATAATAGATTCCATGTTTAGTAACTTTATTGAATTCAAACCATTAGGATTGGTGTTAGTCTTCACTCTTGGTGTGGGATTAGCAGAGAAGGTTGGTTTTTTTGACGCAGCTATTAAAAGGACAATAATACGAGCGCCTAAATCAATTATTTCATATGCTGTCATATTTATTGGCATCATGGGTAGTATTACAGCAGATGCAGCATATATCATTGTTCCACCAATAGCCGCAATGATATTTATGCTTTTTGGTAGAAATCCTATTGCAGGGCTAGCCGCTGGGATAGCCGGAGTTGGTTGTGGCTTTTCAGCAAACTTATTTGTTTCTGCATTTGACGCAATGCTATCCGGAATATCAACAGAAGTTGCTCAAACTATAGATCCCAATATGATAGTAAAACCTGTTGATAATTGGTATTTTATGAGTATATCTGTATTTGTACTTACGATTGTGGGTGGCTTGGTTACTGAAAAAATTGTCGAACCAAGGTTAGGACCATATAAGGGAAATGAAAAAATTACATTTGATAATGATAAAGATCCCAAGGTAAGTTTATTAATAAGCAAAGCCTTGAGAAATACTCTTATCGCAGCTATTGTATACATTGCTCTCGTTATCTTGGCCCTTTTTATACCTGACTCACCACTAAGAGGAGAAAACGGAAGTATCATAGATTCACCCCTAATGAGTGGTATTAGCACATTTATTTTTCTTTTCTTTATTATTATTGGTTTAACTTATGGGATTACTGCAAAAAAAATTAATAGTCCTACAGATGCAGTAAATTACATGATTGAAGCAATAAAGGACATCTCTGGATTTGTTGTCTTAGTCTTTATTATTGCACAATTTATAGCATATCTTCAATGGACAAACATATCCTTATTAACGGCAGTTAACGGTGCTGAGTTGCTTAAATCAGTTGATTTGGTTGGTATTCCAGCTATTGTCTTGTTGGTTCTACTAACTGTAATTTCAAGTTTATTTATAACGAGTGGTACAGCTCTCTGGTCAGTTTTAGCCCCTATATTTATTCCTATGTTTATGTTAATAGACATTCACCCTGCTTTCATACAGGTAAGTTATCGAATTGGTGATTCTGTGACAAACATGATTACTCCTCTTAATCCTTTTGTTGCCGTTATGTTAGGGTTTTTAATGAAATATGATAAAAAAGCAGGGTTAGGCACACATGTGTCTTTAATCCTGCCTTACACCATTGCTTTCTTGATTGTTTGGCTTATTATGCTCATTGCATTTTTATTATTAGATATTCCTATCGGGCCAGGGGTAACAATGAATATAAAGTAAGTCAAAGTTGGAAATAGTGGTGAAGCTATTCGCGCCTCCTATAGCCATCAAGTTAAGAAAAATACCTGGTTTATTTGAATACTTTGATGTATCCTTCCATAGAAAAATGAATGGAAGGGTTTTTTTATGAGAAATTGAAAGTTAAAGACGGACCAATCTGTTTTATACCCTGCTGCTGCTGCTACATGATCGCTTTGGCAGCAAGTCGATAACTGAATTTGAACTGACCCCTTAAAGTTAGACAGGTTATATCGTTTTGTTTGGCTGCTATACATCCCAAGAAAATAGTGAACTTTACAGAAGATTTGTTAACCACCTTAAGGAACTTCTTTATATCCTTCACTGTTAATCATTTGGTAACAACTTTTGATTTGGATAGATCATCTTGTTCATTTAATCTTGTTCATTTAACCTTCTTCAGCTAAAGTAGATGGGTATATACGATGTAGAGGTGAAGAGATGGCATTGCGGCTATTACGTTATTTTATTTTTTTTCTTGGATTAACTTTCGTCCGTTTTGAGGAAAAACGGTTAGAAATAAAGGTGCTAAAGAAATATTAAAATCCCCTAAATCATTTATTTTTGTACCGTTTAAGCTCTCTTCTAAGTAAAACGTAGACGAAACTGCAATGTGATATTCTTCTTCAAGAACAATTACATTTGTAATAATATCGTCAAAAAACCTATTATCTAAGTCCGTTTTTAATTTTTGACGATATCTTTCTAAGCTTTTTTCTGCATCCTCCGAACCTAACCTTGTTCCAAGAAACATATCTCCAATAAAACTTATGTGCTCTTTTGATGGTGGCTCCGCCTCGAAAACTTTGCTTATTTCTGTATAACTGCCCTTATTTAGCAAATCTAAAAGGGTCCTGTACATATTAGTAACAGATTTCTTCGTATGATATTCTTTAGCAGTTGCCCTATAAGTAAATAAAAACTCCTGCTCTGCATTTCCCGGTGTGTAATCATAGTCTTCAATTGGTCTAAATATGCTATGATCGTGATAACCACAAAATCCAGTGAAAGTAGTGGCTTTTTTACGACCTTGCTCTTGAAGTGAGTTTGTCATTTCATCCCCTCCAACCGCACCAAACATTAGAACTTTACCATTTTCTGAAATTTTGTTAAGTATTTTGTTATTTTGTATTGAATGAGCTTTGATTATCCTTTGACTGCAATTACTGTCTGTATGAAAACAACCACTCCATAGATTTTTGTTTTTAAACTTATTAAATTCAATTGAAAAGTCCCTAAATTCCTTCTCCATTCTTCCCTAATCACTCCCAACCTATCCTTACACTAATTTTACATTTTTTTAGTTTAATAAACTATTATTAGGAGTAATTAATCGATAACAATATAACTAAAAAATTGCCCCGATAGTTCAAGAAGTGTATTTTTTAGTTGAATTTGAAGGTACGATAAGGTTAAGAATCGCACATTAAAAAAAGGCCGCCAAATGAAGTGAACCCAAAAAGTTAGACACTTTATTTACTTAGGCAGCCTTGAGGGCATGAACCCGGTAATCTACTGGGCTCATGCCTTTTTTTAGGTCCTCATACCTTAAGGCATGCTTTTTCAATCATTCCTCACTTAAAAGGAGTGGATGTCTATCAGATTATGAAGAGTCTGGCCATGTGCAGCTTTTCACTTTAGAAATATATTTAGAGAAAGTTTTTGAAAAAGGACGCCATGCGATTCATTTGTGGTTTGGGGAGTATATATAGAAGAAGATCTTCATATTCAGAGGGATTTTTGTGATTTTTAGCGCGCACTTAAAAGATCCAGTTTCGAAAATGGTTAAATTAAGAAAATGAAAAAAGAGGGAGAACAAATCATCTGGATGACTTGTTCTCCCTCTTTTTTAGAATCCCTTAGGTAGGCACGACAAAGGAATGATAGAGACTGGGAGGGAAAGCCGCCAGGGGCGGCGTTGGAAAATGTTCATAACAAGTTAAAAAATGGAGTTCTAATTATTTAGTTTGAAAAACTCGGATTAAAATCTTTAATTCTTCTCCCCGAACTCTTTTCCTGCTGATTTTTGATCCTTTATTTTAAAAGAAATGAGGAAGCTAATTAACGAAAGTACAGCGATGACAATAAATGAGATTTGCGCGCCATACATATCAGGATGGACTATCTCGGGACGCTGCTGAGCATTTTCGGTAGCTGATGTCATCACAGTAACAAGTATTGCCGTACCTACAGATGCGGCAATCATTTTCATCGTATTATCCATTGCTGCACCATGGGCGATTAAACGTTTAGGCAGCTGGTTTAAGGCGGCTGTTGAAACAGGCATCATAACCATGGCTAATCCGAACATCCGAATACTGTACATTACCATAATAAATGTAAAACTTGTCGAAGGACCAACATCCATAAAAGTAAAGGATGAAGCGGTTATGAGGAGTAATCCACCAATAACCAGCCACCTGGCCCCAATCCGGTCAAAAATACGTCCAATGAACGGTGACATTATTCCGGTAATAAGTGCTCCAGGAAGTATGGCTAATCCAGCTTCAAACGCAGTAAATCCTCGCATGTTTTGCATAAATAGCGGGATGAGCGTTTCTGCGCCGATCAGACCCATAAAGGTAATGGCTCCAATAATGATAGCAATCGGGAATAATGAATACGTGAACACACGGAACTCCAGCATTGGATGCTTCAGTCGCAATTGCCTGTTGATGAACCAAACAAGTGAAATTGTCCCAATGCCTAGGGATATGATTGTACTCTCGTCTGTCCAGCCATAATTACCTGCAGCTGTAAATCCATACAATAATCCACCGAAACCTGCGGAAGATAAAACAATTGAAAGCACATCCACTTTTGGCCGTGTAACTTCTGTTACATTTTTTAAAGCGAAGAACGCAACTATGATATCAATAATAGCAATTGGAAGAATGATAAAGAATAACACCCTCCATGAGTAGGTCTCCGTAACCCAGCCCGACAAAGCGGGCCCAATAGCCGGCGCGAAGGAAATGACCAGACCGACCAGTCCCATGGCTGCACCCCGTTTATGAACAGGGAAAATCATTAGGAAGACTGTTTGCATTAACGGGAGCATGATTCCTGCTCCGCTCGACTGAATCATCCTTCCTAGCAGCAGCATTCCAAAATTAGGAGCCAGCCCCGCTACCAATGTACCAATAGCAAATATCCCCATCGCGGAAAGGAAAAGCTGTCTGGTGGTAAAGCGCTCCAGTAAAAACGCGCTAACAGGGATCATGATCCCATTAACCAGCATAAAAACGGTTGTTAGCCACTGTGCACTATTTGCCGTAACATTCATCTCCTCCATTACAGGAGGAATGGCGGTAATCATTAAAGTTTGATTCAAGATCGCAATGAATGTACCCGCAAGCAAAAGAGCAACAATTGTTGTCTGTTTACGATTTGTTGAACTCAATTATGGTCCCCCTTTACGATTTGGAAAAAAACATACTTTTGTAGATTACACGAATTCACATCAGATTTCCAGTAATTTGCTGTTAAAATGAAAGCAATAAAGTCGGCATTAAATCATTACTTCCCCTACAACTAAAAGGGGATTTCGTTTGAAGAACAGGTTGCGATTGATGCGTATTAGCCTAGTCTAAGGGTAGCTGTTGAGCCAAACACGAAAGGAAGTACCTTCAAAAGTCACTCCCCTATAAGAGCGGATCAAATAGCTGCAGCAGACATCAAAACATTCTTATAAAGTGATCGACCTTTATTGCATAAAAAGCACTCTTAACTGGCTATAACAAATAATCACCATTGTAATTACGTTGCCGATATTTGCTTAGTATATTTCCACGTTTTGATACCGTGGTCCCTATGATCTAAAAGCAAATGATACTTTTTTGTTTTTTATAAATAACCTAGAAGAAAGTCGTCATTTTCAGGGTAGTTTTGCTGTATTTTGGATTCTATTGAATGGCGGTCACTTAAAACATAAATGGTTTAAAAATTAAAGATATGAAAAGCAGTCCGAATTTACAGATATTCCCACACCTAATCCTACAAATATAAAAAGCACCCCATTTAATGGATGCTTAGATTTCCTTTCTTTCGTAATCTTATTTCAAATTTATCACTGAAAAATTCATTTGCATTAAAAATCGTACTAATGTCTGAAATATCACCTATGTTCACAATTAATGCTTCATCAACTTCTTGATCTGTGAGAACTATGCGATATTCATATTGATTTTCAAAGTATTTATCTTTCCAAAAATAAATATCTGTCCCTTGGTTTTTATAAGAGCTCATCCTAGCTGAGGAATTGATGTTATAATCATCATATTTTACCAAGCCCCCTCTGTAAGCATAACCTTTTTCATTGAGTGTTCTAGTAATTCTGTCAATAAATTGCGATGGGGTAACAAAAATTAAGCTATCTCCGAACTCCCTGATCATTTTATCGATTTGTTCATTAGGTAAATCAAATTTGGTATAGTAATAGTTTTCATCCTCGTTAACCACTTTTAACATATCGCCAATAATTGCAAACATACAATATAATGGTCTTTTTTCATTTATATTTTTTCTGAAATTCAATTTTTTAGTTCGCCCCGACATTATTAATTCATTGGTATCTTGAGTAAAAAAATTCATGGTTAATTCCGTAAAAACATGTGTTGCTTCAAATTTGTCTCCTACACCTTTTTCTCCTGAAGCACTTTCTATATCAATATACTTTTTGAAATTATTCATATATAAATCTCCAGACAAAAAACTTTCCACAAAAGGTGTGAACTTTATAAATCCAAAAACTTGACCTTTAAATCCAACGTCTGACATTTTCATACGCTTCATTCCCTCCTATTTAACTACTAAATTCACAAAAGGGACTATTCACCAGTATTTATTCCAAGACTATTATTAATGTTTACTATTAGTGAACATGTAAAAATGTATGCCTAGTTTACAAAGAATATACTTCAGTAAAAAACGCTTATCCAAAGGTATACAGTCTTTTCTTCTTTACAGTCTTCTTTTTAACCTCTCCTGATTTCATAATCTCTCCCCAAAAAAGCAACCAATTTATCACGTGCATTTTATCAAAAAAATCCTTGTAGATACGACTCAAAATGTAATGTTTAAAAAAAATACGAAATAAACACTATCCACTTTTATTGTAGGGTTCTTTTTCAAATTTAATTAAAGCAGGAATCGTGAATATACCGAATATCCTAGGGCAGCGGTACTGTATAATGGAAGTATAAGTTTACTCATTTTTAATGCTGATTAATTGGCGTTCAGCTTATTAACTAATCCATCGGCAGAAAGGTTGGTAACTATTTTGAGTATAAATCCAAATATGGTGGAGATAGCCTCCCTCCTTGGGGAAACGTCACGTGCAACAATACTTGCAAGTCTGCTGGACGGGCGTTTTCATACGGCAGGTGAATTAGCATTGATGGCTGCAATATCACCTCAAACCGCCAGCTTTCACCTTTCTAAGTTAGTGGAAGGAAACCTTGTTATAGTTGAAAAACACGGACGACATCGCTATTATCAGCTAGCAAATGGAGAAATTGCTCACATTTTGGAATCGTTTCTTGCCATTTCCCCGCCTCCTGAAGTTCGGTCGTTAAAACAATCAAGTCAGGTCAAAATGCTTCAGGAAGCCAGAACTTGCTATGATCATTTGGCAGGAAAACTAGGCGTCCAATTAACTGAATCGATGTTGAAAGCAGGATATTTGAAAAAAGAAGAGAGAGAGTTTACAGTTACACCCAAAGGAGATCATTTTTTTTCAGAATTCGGCGTCGATTTACTTGATTTAAGAAGAAAACGCCGTTCATTTTCCCACTCATGTTTAGACTGGAGTGAACGTCACCATCATCTAGGCGGAGCTTTAGGGAATGGGCTTCTTACCCATTTTTTTGATTTAGGCTGGATAGTCCGTGTTCCATCTATTCGCGCAGTAAAAGTCACACCTAAAGGGAAAGAAGGATTTAAAGAAGTTTTTTGTATAGAGGTATAATTTAATAATCCCTCACGATGAAAAAGAAAAGGGCCCTTTTCTTTTTCATCATGAGGGAATTTCTGTCTTTAGCGGCAAGAATCAATCCATACGATTACTATAAAGCTCTTTTAACGAATTTATTTTCCTTTTGAAAATTGCTATTTACAAGATAGATGCCAATGATGATAAACAGTCCGCCAATCAAGAGTGAAGTGTATATCTGTTCACCTAATAGTGCCCACCCTGATAATACACCGAAGAAAGGTGCCAAAAATAAAAAGGCACTTGTTTTTCCTGAATCACTCTTTTGTAAAAGGTAATACCAAACAGCAAATTGCACGATCGATGACATGATACTTAACCATAATAAAATGAACAACGAATTGCCATTCAGTATGAAAAATGGTTTTTCAAGAATAAAGCTGCCAAGTAAAAGCAGTAAACCGCCAAAAAGCATCTGATAGGCAGATAAAACCCATGTATCGGAAATTGCCCCCCACTTTTTCGCCAATAAAGTGGAAATCGCCCAGAAAACAGCAGAAAGAATGCCGAAAAGAATACCAACCTTAAATTCAAGTTGCGCCCCCATCGTTATAATTACTCCGACTAATCCTAATAAAACACCAATCCATTGATATAGTTTATAGCGTGTTTGTGAAAAGATTGTACCGAAAACAACAACAAGCAACGGGTTCGTGAATGTAAGAATGGAGGATTCACTTGCTGTAATCGTGCGTAAACTCAGGAAAATGCACCCCATTACTCCGGCTGTTTGAAAAGTGCCGATAATGAGCATTTTTATCCAATCCCCTTTAGAGTTTGGGTGCGGTCTTTTTAAAAAGATTACGATTATCGCCATTATGAGTCCGGCAAGTGTGAAGCGTAATGCTGCTAATAATAATGGGGATGAATACGGTAGACCAATTTTAACTACTGCAAAAGAAGAACCCATCAAAAATGTCGTTAAAAGTATCAACACTGTAAATTTGTAAACATTCATTTTTTTATCTCCTGACATATTTAAATGACCATCTACAGATAGTATAGCTGTTGATTAATTCAGCTCTCATCGAAATATGGAATACAAGTGGATCAAACTTAATGGTATCGACATATCATAGGGAATCTTCATAGTTTAATTGATATAAGTAACCTCTTTAAATCATCGTATTCATCTTTGAAATCAACTTAAGAAATAGAGGTAACCACATCCTATTTTTCATATATTTCAAGAGGCAAATCATCCGGATCACTAAAAAAAGTGAACCTTTTTCCTGTTAACTCATCAACACGGATTGGTTCGACTGGAATGTTTTCTTTTTCTAAATCTTCAATCGCTTGATTAATATCTTCCACTTCAAAAGCAAGATGTCTAAGCCCCCTAGCTTCAGGATAACTAGGACGATGCGGGGAATCAGGAAATGAGAACAATTCCAGCTGATATTCCCCTCCGACGATTAAGTCCAATTTATACGATTTCCTTTCTGACCGATATGTTTCCTTCTCGATATCACACCCTAAAATATTTACATAGAAGTTCTTTGACTTTTCATAATCGGAACAAATTATTGCTACATGATGTATTTTATTTACTTTCATTTGCTTCCTCCTTAAAAACATTGGTTATTTTCATCTGATTTTACCAAAGTTATACATGTGCTTCCCTCGGACTCTACTGCACGATATGGTATATTCATTTCCCTTTGACAGGTCCACCATTTAGATTAATTGCAGACATTAGAAAAGTTATATATTCATAATGGAAAATGCCAAGGCCATACTGTTTGATTAATATTATTGCTAATGGCGTATAAAAAAATAAAAAGCCCTGTTAGCTGAAATTCAGTAACATCAGGCTTTCAAGATCTAACCGGTAGAGTTTTTGCACTATCTATATATGATTTCGAACAAACTATTATAAATCATACCCACTTTTTCCTGCATTGATTTCAAACTATTTTATAGCAGGAATTGTTTTGGATGTTCAGTCATGAAATTTTCCTTATCCGATTTCAAGGTCATGAAAGCGATAAAACAAACGACTCCGAATGAAACCAATAACCAAACAGCTCCATTAAACGATCCATCGAAAGCGTCTATGACAAACCAATCGTTAAAGGAGCGATGGAGCCAGCCAATTGATCTCTAAATCGACCACCCCCACTGCAACCTCCATTAGGGTGCAGTTCACTTCACGTATGCTTTTCTTTACCAGTTATTCGTTTTATCTAATAATTGATCAATATCAAATGCATCGAGATGAAATGGAATTGACTCTTCGGCAAGTTCTTCAGTAGCAAAAAGCAATTGGTCAATATCTATTATAGTCAAAAACAATTCCCCTCCCTTTTAATCACTTTTCCCTCAAACATTACTTTAATAGTTAATTTTTTTGAGGGCATCTTTATTCAGAAATTGTTTAGATCCTTTTTAATTCTAGAATTTGAAGAATGAATAGCTCTCTATATGTAAATATTCATACACCAGAATACATTTCTAATAATTTCCATTATACCGCAAATGAAACTGTATAATTTTACAATTGTATAACAATTATCGTTTAGCATTTAACTTGTGTTTATCGAATTTTCAGTTGAGCCCAAAAAACCTCATGGGACTTATTATTTTTGTAAGAATGCTAATAATATAGTTCTATAAGTAAAGCGATTCTTAATAAAAGATTGCTCCCTATTGCGGAACAAGAACCGGTTGAAATAAAGCTAATTTCAGGAAATTCAAACCATATTCTTTTCCGGCTTTTACTGGTATAATATGGATGATTTTGTTAGTGAGAGGGGAGAAAAGATGAATCAATTTGTATTTAAGCAATTTGAGATGACGAGAGAATACTTCATCAAGAATGTAGAGTCCATTTCTAAGGAACTAAACGATGTGCAGCCAGATGGCTTTAATAACACAATTCATTGGCATACTGGTCACGTTTTGACAATTACAGAACAAACTATGTTTGGTTTCCCGAATGTAACAACCCATCTTCCCACGAATTATATAAAGTTGTTTGGGAATGGCACAAAACCAGCGGATTGGACAGGGAATATACCTGCTATGGATCAGCTGGTTGTACAGTTGAAAGATCAATTAACTCGTTTAAAGCAAATTCCTCCTGAACAGCTAGATCAAGATTTGGATACACCATTCCTAGGATGTAAGACTGTTGGAGAACTTGCAGGTTTAACATTAATGCATGAAGCGACTCATATGGGGCAAATTCAGGCAATGAAGCGGATGATTGAGCATATAAGTCTCAAAAACTGAATTTAACAAAGTGTTATATTAAGATGAAAAAGCCAGTCTAATAAAACTGGTTTTTTCTTTTGTTTATTATATTTTATACATCATTTTTTTCTACATAACACTCTCTATTTTCATTACTCCACAAACTATTCTTTCTTGAACACACTTAATCTACTTATTTTTATTAAGCTATTCTGCCCCTTAGCTATAATTTATCTAAATGAGGTTTTCTATTATGTCAAAAAACAATCAACAGCAAAAAAATAGACACTCAACTATCTGTAGCAACCTATACTGGTACTGAATTAGGACAAGAGCTTGCAAATATTCATCAAGAAGATTCTCAATTAATTTAATTCGTATCTCCATTCAAAATTCCCCACAAGGTTGCCCAGCAAATCTAGCTTCAAACTCATAAAAAAAACAGATAGTATCATATAGTTCTCAAGCTCAACAACAAATGAAGAAAGCAGATCAACAAGAAGAAACTCCAATAGAAAAACACAATATATGAGATTATGATAGGGCATGGGAAGATGACCGTCTTTAATAAAGTGCATTTTCCTTTAATTTTTTTGACTTAAGTCCTTCATTTCCTTTCACTAAAAATGAGATGCCGTTCAGCTCCTGATAATGAAGTAAAGCACCTGTCAGCCATCCATAAAGCGCAAAAATCAGCGCTCCGCCACAGAGAATGGTGGAAAATCGTCCATACTCATTCTATGGCTGGGTGAGTAAGGCGATGAACTATGGTGCCAATAGAGCCCATTCGTTAGTTTGACTCCAACGGCCTCGGTGCATCACAGACTGTCGCTCCCTTAAGGGGTTGACAATAAATAATGGATGATAACAATACAACCAGGCTCGGACCTTTTTTCGTGGATCTCATTAACTAGCTCACCTCGACAATAAACCCATGAGCTAGCCTGTTTTATCCCTGATGATGTAGATGTACAAGAGTTCCCAGATTATCCTCTGAGGTTATTGTTTACTTTAAGGTATCCAATCCAACTTTAAAGAATGAGTTTAATTCATAAGCCACTGATTGAACCGTATTCGCATTATCCAATAGTGACTGTTTATTCTCCCCAGTTGGATTCTCTTTTGCACGTATGTAGGAGGCTTCCAGAGCTGACAACTTTTGTTTCAACTCATTGATTTGCTCTTGGACTGAACCCTTAATTGCAGTGGCTTCCCTGAAGCACTGTTTACCTTTTGGACTAATCGTTGCTCTGCTTATCTTCCCAGTTGTACTCTTTTTGATAGCTATGAGCTTCTTGTTCGCAAGTATCACTAACTCAGCCCTTACCACTTCAAGATTTTTATCGTACTTTTCAGCAATTTTACTTACACATCTTTCTCTATTGCATTCCTCAAGGAAAGAAAGTATTTGCTTTTGTAGCTGATTCATATTGGTTTCTCCTCTTAAGTTTGTTTCCATTTGCAAGAATTATAAAGTTTCTTTATACCGTTTCTTTAAAGTTTGCATACCATAAAACCCAAAAACACATATATTGTTTTATTCGTATTTTCTCTTACAAAAAACACCTTTAATTTATCACAGGAACCACAGAATCTAATATAAAACTACAGAAACTAACAAATGTTTTTTAAATATTCAATTAATCGCACAAATATTGGAAGTATATAACGTAAGGGAAAGAACGAGACAAGCATTGTTTAAGAATATAGGGACAAGAGGATCAGTGCCATTCGATTGCGGGAAGTATAAGGCTCAACAACTCGAAGAGTAAGAAAAACAGCTTCTATGTTAACCGAAATCGATGAATATAGTAAAAGGAGCTAAGAACATCTCACCAAGAAAAGCTGATGGCAGAAATTATGAAAGTAAATAAAATATCCATATGGGTTATACCAAGATAAAATCCTCTGGCACCCGATTTTTCTGAAGTATATATCAATTAGGGTTTTCCATCCTTTTCCCAAACAATAGTAAGCTCGGATTTTGAAGATATATCTTCTATAAATTCTTCATCACGATTTCTATATCTCTTTTTCTCCGTCTGAAGTAAGTCATTCACCTTGTGAATTCATATTTCCACTCAAATGCTTTACTATTACCGCAACAGACTCGATTTTATGAGTCCAATGTATTTTCCTTTCGGATAATTGATTTACCGTTTTATCTCCAAGGCTTTTTACACTTTTAAATCTTTCGATTAATCTTTAAATATTCGTTTCCAATATCACAATCAGTCCCTTCCAAAAATAGTATTTTCTTAAAATTAACTTGAAATTTTTGCTACAACCATTAAAATAAAGTTTTCTTCAACTAACTGCCCATTTAGTTCATTAAGAAAAACCGAAATCAGGTCATTTCGGTTTTTCTTTTTTATAAACAGTACAATTTTTTTCTAATCCACAATTTCGATTCTTACCGCAGTTTAAAACATCTATTAATAACCGATAAAACTTAACAACTTTCATTTTCTTTTCATTTGTATATTCCGCAAAACTTTTGCCCTTTTTAAGCCATTAAAAACCCCTCTAGATAGTAGTTGTAACATCGTTTGTTCGTGATCTTATTACACTGCCTACCTTAATTATGACTAGAAAATCCAAGTAGTCTTACTCTCTCGTGTCTATCTTAGTCCATATTGATTTGAACTTGCCCAAAACTTTCGAACTTTTTATTAAAATAACTTGAATTAAGGTCAGATATATGAACACCAGTATTCCTTGTTGTATGAATAAAGCGACCATCCCCTAGATAAATACCGACGTGGGTTATCTCTTGACTTAAGTCTGTATCTCTAAAAAATACTAAGTCCCCTGCCTTTGGATCTCTGAGTTTAGGCAGCAAGGAATAGTAGTCCGCTGCCGAACCCCGTTTAAGGGAAATGCCCTGCTCCTTCATGGCCCAATAGATAAAACCGCTGCAATCCATTCCAATCATCGGATCATATTCTCCGAAAACATAGGTAAATCCACGTAGAGTATAAGCATACTTTATGACATCATAAGCTTTATCATAGGAAGCCTCTTGATTTGCATAAAATGGATACAAGGGACTGCTGTATATTTGAAGATACTGTCCCTGCATCAAGCTATCAGTTGGTAACGCGTTACGCTTTTTGATTGTATCCACCGATACACCGTAATTATCCGAGATACTTTTAAGTGTTTCATTATTTTGAACGACATGCTCTCCTTTTGGTGTATACGTTTTATACTCGGCTTGGTATTGAGCAAAATATTTTTCTATGGTAGATCTCACCTGAACTGTCTCCGCTCCGTATCCAGAATTAACGAACTGATTTCCCCCCAGATAGATCCCTGCGGTCACGACTTTTGAACTCCCCTTTTCCAGAAAAAATATAACATCTCCAGCCTTAGGAGTATTTGTATCCATTCCTTGCTTATAATAGCCTTCAACTGACAAACGGTCGATAGGCACCTTTTGCCGGGAGAGTACCCAATGAATCAATCCGCTAGAATCAAACCCCTTGTTAGGTGTCTCTTGTCCAGCCGTTTTTTTAAATCCTGTAAAAGTTTTCGCATAATTCCCAATTTGTTTCCCTCTCTCTGACCACTGATAGTTCGAAGGAGTATAAGCAGTCTTAATGGTTAACTTCTGGCCAATATATAACTTACCATCCGGTAAACCATTCATATCCATTAATTGCTCTGTCGATATATCATAAATCGCTGCAATCGATTCTACCGTTTCTTGAGAGGATACAGTATGCACTGGATCTGCTGCTTCAACTTTTAAGCCAGATAAAAAAGTAAAACTAACCATGCCTAGTAATAAAAACAACATACTACCTACTATTCTTTTCGCCATTTGACCCTTCCTTTTTCATACAGATTTTGTTCCTTTCTATTGAAATTATGTAATAAAATATCAACTGTATAACTTTAACATAAAAAAACTATTAATTGGATTCACTTCCACTTTCATCAATGAACTAACCTTCTCTTTTGATTATACTTTTGCGATATTAATATAAGGCCATTTTGTAAAAAAATGCCCCTTCGTAAAAGTGTCTTTTACGAAATACGCTATTAAGCTAATTATAGGATCAACAATAAAAATGATCTGACGCGAAATACAAAAAGCTCAGTTCCAAAGTAAGAAAGAACTGAGTTCAGACTATAGACGAACTCGATGAAGAACGAGTTTGTCTCCATTTTATTTAGGATTATAAAACCTTGAACGTCGCTTGGAACATAGGGCACCCGTTTTTCGCGGGCGGTCCGGCCTCGTTGCTTTTGCGCCTGTGGGGTCTCCCTCGACGTGCTTTTCCCGCAGGAGTCTCGCACACACTCTCCAATCAACTCTGTTTTGAATTTTAGATAAAACCCCCTTTTTTCCCCGGACGTATATAAAATTATATAGAGAATATCTATAAAGCGACCAATCTAGATCGCAATCAAATTATCCGTTTGGCCTTATTTATCACTGCACATTCTAAAAAGTATAAAAGTATCCTCCATAAACATAAAAATACTGAATTCCCTCTCCCCTGCAACTGCTTGTATCGTTTCTTCTTCCAAGAAAAATGTATTTAGCATTCCCCGGTACTTTTTTATAATATGCAAAAAAAAGAGCCCTCCAGCAGAGTTGAGTAACCTAACACCACTCATCTTACGGAAGAAGCTCAATTTCACATGCAATTATCACATCTAACGATTTTCCTGATTGATAGAACCAGCTATTAACCCTTACACGGTTTTATACTGCCGTATAACCGCCATCGACAATTAGGCTAGTGCCAGTGACAAATGATGCATCGTCACTTGCAAGGAAGAGAACGGCTTTAGCCACTTCTTCCGCTCTGCCTAAACGGCCGATTGGATGTAAATCGATCAAACCTTGTCTTATTTCACCTTGTGCTTCGGCAATAAGTGGTGTATCAATATATCCAGGGCAAACTGCATTGACACGAATGCCATCTTTCGCATAAGTCGCACCTAATGTTTGTGTTAATAGTTTGACACCGCCTTTAGCAGCAGAATAAGCTGTTACCCCCGGTTTCCCTGCATGGCTATGGATGGAGCCTGTATTGACAATGGCGCCGCCAGTGGATTGTTTTTGCATTTGCTCTATCGCATATTTATCGGATAGGAAGACACCGGATAAATTAATATCAATCGTTTTTTGCCATTGCTCGTAGCTTAACTCATGGATGTTTCCGTCTCTGGCAATTCCTGCGTTTGCGAACATGATATCCAGTTTTCCATATTTGTTAACCGTCTCTTCGATCATATTCTTTACGTCATTTTCATTCGTCACGTCAGTTTTAACAAAAAGAGTATCATACCCTTTTCCATTTAACTCTTCTGACACCGCTTGTCCATGATCAGCAAAATCGGCAATGACCACCTTTGCTCCTTCTTCTGCAAATAATTGAGCCGTACTTGCTCCAATCCCGCTTGCTCCCCCTGTTACGATTGCCACTTTGTTTTCAAGTCTCATCATATTACCAGATCTCCTTTTCTTATTTCCTACAGATCCCTTGAGCACCAGAAATCTCCATCCCTAGAGGTTCTCCCTTGACGACCATTCTTATACAAACAAAAAGCTGATGACAATGTTGAAATAAAATGGCCATCAAATAGCTTCATTCTGTGTTCATACATTTATTTTACTCCTTACAATTTGAATTACTATCCTATAAAGTGCTGTATAATAATAGGGTTAGTTCCCCCTTTTTATAGGGTATTTTGTTTTTAGGAGAAGGAATTCACATGGCTCATCCCTTTCATGCATATGAAGAAATAACATTTCAGCAATTCATATTATTCATTAAAAGTCATAACAAACGGATTGAAGAAAATATCAATATTCATTTGAATCTAGAACCCTTCATATTAGAACCTGAACGTAAGATTATACAAACATTACTGGAATCATTTTTACTATTTTTATCCGCTCCAAATATCGAGGACGTAAAAGACACATACGAAGAGCACATGGATACTTGGCTACAATCACATTTACCCCTTTTAAATGATAAACATTTCAGCATGTTCCGATTGATCTTTGAAAAGTCCATCGCTACCTCATTGGTAAACCTGAAACATGCCCAAACCCTTTCCATCCTTATGTTCTTATTATCCATTTTCTCTCATCTCATCCATAGCTATAACAAGTGGACAGGCGACGAACCGGAGCAACACCGCAAAACCAAACAAGAGCATACAGAACTTAAAAGACTGCAGCTACTGGACCAATTGGATGAACTTTTAATTATCTCAGCAGGATTTAAGGATTTTGCTTTTATCCTAAAAAAATGTGAGGAGTTCTTTAACTATAAAAGATGTGTTTTTTATGCTTATATTCCTTGGTCCAATCAATTTCACGGCACCATTGGATCCGAGCTGCCAAAAGTTCAGAGTATGAGGGGACACGTCAGCTCCAAGCAATCCATGGTATTCAATTCAAAAAAGCCGGTATTTATAAAGAATCCCCATATTTACATTAAAGAGGAACATATACAGCTATTTAATCTTTCATCTGTCATTTTTGTACCGATTGTTCATGACCAGCAAGTGTTCGGCTGGCTGACCTTTGATCAATTAGGAGAGGAATTCGATTATTCAATGGATGAAATGACTTTGCTTGAACAAGTCGGAAAACGGCTCGGTTTATATTTATCAAGAAAAGGATGATGAGGTATCAATTGGTACCGACATACAATTGACCGAACGGGAAGCCATGATTTTAAATTTGCTGGCTGAGGGTTATAACAATAAAAAAATGGCCGAATTGCTGCAATTAAGCGAGCACACCGTTAGAGATTATGTAAGCAGTTTAATGACAAAGTTTAAAGCCAAGAACCGTACACAGGCAGTCGTTTATGGTTTTCGGTTAGGCCTATTGAAATAAATTATTACCGAATCTATAAAGAACCAAAAAAAGACCGAAAAATCTTTTTCGATCTTTTTAAAATTTTCATTTATTACAAAAGCATATATACTTTATTTACCTTCACTTTTTTTCACTGTTTTTCCAGATAAAACCCATCCGCCTATAGCGATAAGAAGCATGACTGACCAAAAGATTATATTCCAAACCGGTCCTTCAACAAAATCGTGAGAGATAATGTGCACGGCTGGATGTGCAAGGGTATGCATTAATAACTTAACCCCTACCCAACCAACGATTAACATGGCTGCCGTTTCGAGGCTAGGCCGCTCCGTCAGTACCTTAACGAAGTATCCTGCCGCAAACCGGATGACGATTAAGCCTGCAATGGCCCCTAATAAAATAACAATGAATTTTGCCCCATCCATTCCTCCTATATCCCCCATTGGCGTATCTGGCAAGGCAATGACTAGAGCGACTGCAGCTAAAATGGAATCAATAGCAAAAGCAATATCAGCCAATGCAATTTGCGCAATGGTCATCCGGTAGCTTTTCCCTTTTTTATCTTTTTCTCCGTGGTCCCTTTTTAATAAATGCTTTAATGAGATGAAAATCAAATATGCAGCCCCAATGGCTTGAACTTGCCAAACATGGAAAAGGTACGAAATGATGAAGATTGCACCAATCCTAAATATAAAAGCCAAAAGCAACCCAATATTAATCGCTTTTTTTTGCTGTTCTTTTGGTAAATGCTTTGACATTATGGCTAAAACCAATGCATTATCAGCAGATAATAAACCTTCTAAAAAAATTAGAATAATTAACACCCAGCCATATTCCAATAATAACGATAGTTCCATGATACCCCCCTAAAAGCATGTAAAAGAATGCGTATATGACTTCAAACCCAACAACACTTTCTCCTCCAAATATTGTCCCATCTTCTCTTCTTCCTTATTCAATCCTTCCGTCCAATTAGCTTACTCCCTATTTAAAGTAAAGCATCCGTCAGCTCTATAATATTCTTTTATGCTTAGACTTCATTCCAATTGGTTAGGATTTATATCCTCGCTTCGAAAGGCACCAACTTAATTCCTATTCTTCCATTAAATGATATTTCCGCAATGTATTTTTATGATGTTCCTGGCGTCTGCAATTGTACGGAGATATTCGTAACAAAAACATAGCCACTTTCATTTTTGAGTGTTAATAATTCCCACCTTTTCATACAAGCTTAATTAAAAAGAGAGCTACGGCAGATAACATGGAAAGGTAAACATCATTGTTCCTTATATGATTTAGTTGCAACATTAATCAAATGAATAAAATCAAGGATTTCCCTAAATAATAGGAAGACTAATTAACAGGGAGGGATTTATATGGATGCTAAGCGTGTAAAGCAGATTCTTTCGTCTTCATCTGACATTGAGGTTAGATATAATGGCACTTCAGTTTGGATTGATAATTTAAATGAAGATGGAAGAACAGCTACAGTACATCTAAGAGGACCATTAGAGGAAAGATCAGACGTAGCAATAGACGAACTTAAAGAAATATAATTTCCATTAAAATAAGCTCCTCTTTAATAAGAAGAGCCAGTTTGTCTACAGTAAATTAAGGATTTGTACAAATTGTACGTTGATCTACTCTCTAGGCATTCGCTTTCCGCGGGCGTTCCGGGAAGCCTCCTCGGCGCCTTTGCGCCTGTGGGGTCTCCCCCTGGACTCGCTTTTCCCGCAGGAGTCTCGCACACCCGCTCCCCCTACTTGTTTTGACCTTTTGAAAGTTCCTTTGCTCATTTCAACCTTAATTTTTGACCGATATAAATTTTGTCTGGGTCTTTAATTCCGTTTAGACTGACAAGCGATTTTACGGTTGTTTTATGTTTTTTTGCAATGAAGCTAAGTGTGTCGCCTTTTGTTACAGTATAAGTTGAGATTGTTTCAGTTTTAAATGCACGTGGTTCGTCAGTCCTAAAAGTATTTATGGTATTTGTAAAATCCCTATAGGCTATATTCAAATCCACCTTTGTGCTGATCCCACTTACCTTACCTGAATCAGAATGCTGCCAAATGTCCGTGCTGCGTCCCAACGTCCTGTTGTATCTGGCAATCCAAAAAGCGTAATTCTTCAACCTTGATTCATCTAAATCATTTTCGAGAAAGTATTTACCAGTATACAGCATCGCCGTGTATCCAGCTTTTTCAATGGCTGCTAAAAAAGCGATTGCGGCATCAGTCAGCGTTTTTTTATTTGCCTTTTTTTTATTTTCCTCAAGATCAAGAACAACAGGGTAATTTAAAGCAAACGAGCTGATTGAATCTAAGAAATAAGCAGCCTCAGCCTTTGCTTCTGCAACAGTTGCAAACTTTGCATAATGATAGGCCCCGACTTTCAATCCCGCTGCCAATGCTAGTGGTGCATTTTCTTTGAAATAGGATAGCTTAGAATAACTCGTTCCCTCTGTTGCTTTAATGAAAACGAACTTCACGCCTGCCTTTGCAACTTCTCCCCAATTTATAGTACCTTGCCAATGTGAAACATCGATTCCCTTGATATATTCCATATTAAGTCCTCCTAAAGGAAATAACCCTATGGTGGTAAATGTTTTATGATTTTAACATATCCCTTATAAAAACATCATATAGTGAAAACTGCTGTCTTGTTGCCCACTGTCCACCTTATAATAAGATATTTGATTGAGTTAAAACAATTTTAAATCTTTTAATTTGGCTCTTTTCGTAAAGATTGGTTGTTTTTAAAACGAAAGTATTTAAGGTTGATTGGAACGGAAGTGCGAGACTCCTGCGGGAGCAGCGGGACAGGTGAGACCCCACAGGCGTTTACGCCGAAGGAGGCTCACCGCCCGCACCAAGGAAAGCGAGCATCTGGAGGGGAAATCACCCACACCTCACTACTTGGTAAATAGCGACAAAGTATGTGAAAACAGCCTTGAATTTCGATTGAAAGCAAAGTAATATGCTGTTTCCTTTTGTTTTCAAAGATTATTTTATGCTATACTGATTTTATTAATATCAGAAGGGATGATGGGTGGCCGATGATTAACTAATCTTATTTTTTAAATTTGAAATCGCATATTTCAAATCATACAAAATAGGATTAGTCTGCCCATTTTCTATAAATTTTAGAGCTATCGTGAAAATAGCTCTTATTTGATAATGCACAGGTACGGCTAATCCTTCCATATGAACTGGGAGGATTTTTTTTATTCTCCCTTTAAGTAGAGGGATAATTATATGAAAGAACTATTAAAATTAACCAATATCAGCTTTGAAGTATTGGACCATAACATTTTTGAAAATGTTAATGCTAGTGTTCAACAAGGGGAAATCATCGGTATCATTGGCAAAAATGGTGCCGGTAAATCTACGTTGCTGCAATTAATTAATAATGATTTAGAGCCTGCACATGGACAAATCCAATGGCTGCAGCAAGACGTGAACGTTTTTATGGTTGAACAAGAAGTCGAGTCGCATTCTTCAGAAGATAAGACGCCTTCAGAGGTTAAATTACTTGATAAAATGCATGTACCAAGCCATGACTTCCTACAATTAAGCGGGGGAGAAAAACTGAAAGCCCGGTTAGCAAAAGGACTTTCTAAAGATGCTGACCTTTTACTATTAGATGAACCGACGAACCACCTTGATGAGGAAAGTTTAGAATTCCTCAAAGGACAAATTAAAAATTATGGAGGTACCATCATTTTTGTTTCGCACGATCGTTATTTTTTGGATGCTGTAGCAACGAAAATTTGGTCGATTGAAGATAAAAAGCTAATTGAGCACAGAGGGAATTATTCCAGTTATATGGAGGTTCGCAAACAGAAAAGACTTACACAACAACGTGAATATGAAAAACAGCAAAAAATGGTTGAACGGATTGAGGGACAAATGAAAGAAATCACTTCTTGGTCAAAAAAAGCCCATTCCCAATCGACCAAAAAGGAAGGAATTAAGGAATACTATCGCGTGAAAGCAAAGCGCATGGATGCACAGGTAAAGTCTAAACAAAAGCGTCTTGAAAAAGAGCTTGAAAAAGCAAAAACTGAACCTGTTGAACCAGAATACACTGTACGCTTTTCAATTCATGCAAAAAACAAGATGGGAAAACGTTTTTTGGAAGTTAAGAATTTAACTAAGTCTTTTAACGGTCGAACACTATTTAAAAACGTCAATTTCACGATTCAACATGGTGAGAAGGTTTCCATAATAGGTCCCAATGGCAGCGGAAAGACGACATTATTAAAAATAATCCTTGGACATGAAACTTATGTGGGCGATGTATGGATTTCACCATCTGCAAAAATAGGCTATCTGACGCAGGAAGTGTTTGATTTACCACTTGAACTAACACCCGCCCAGCTATTTCATAAAGAAACCTTCGAGTCTAGAGGGCACGTTCAAACTTTAATGAAGCATTTAGGCTTCACGGTATCTCATTGGACAGAACCCATTAAGAATATGAGTATGGGTGAGCGAGTAAAATGTAAGTTAATGGAATATATATTAGAGGAAAAAGATGTGCTCCTATTGGATGAACCGACAAATCACCTGGACTTAGCTTCACGGGAACAACTTGAGGATACCTTAGCACAGTACACCGGAACGCTACTCGTCGTTTCGCATGATCGATATTTTCTCGAAAAAACGACAAGCAGCAAACTCGTCATTTCAAATAATCGCATACAAAAGCAATTGTATGAATCACCCTTAAAAAGAGATGATCTGGAAGAACTGCGATTAACGCTTGAAACAGAAAGACAAGAAGTTTTAGGCAAGCTTAGCTTTATGACTCCAAACGATAAAGCGTACACAGAACTCGACCAAAAATTTAATGAGCTTACGAAAAAAATAAATGAACTTGCTGACAAATGACTATCAACTGTAACTTATTGAAACGGATAAATTAAATGTAGAAACCCTTAGAATGATTTAAGTCTAAGGGTTTTTTAGATAGGCTATTTTCGTAAAGATTGTTGTTTTTAAACGAAACTATTTAAGGTTGATTGGAGCGGATGTGCGAGACTCCTGCGGGAGCAGCGGGACAGGTGAGACCCCACAGGCGTTTACGCCGAGGATGCTCACCGCCCGCACCAAGGAAAGCGAGCATCTGGAGGGGAAATCAACCACAACTCACTACCTGGTAAATAGCAACAAAGTATGTGAAAACAGCCTTTAGATAAGACTCAAATCGTCCAGGATTTTTGTACACCCCTCAGTTCGAAATCCATTTCCCTTCCTTTATACTCGCTTACTTTTCTTCAAGAACATGGATGAATCACGGTATTTTTCCTACAAGAGAAAACCAAAAAACTCATTGGGTTGAGATGTTAAAAGGATATCGGTAATGATAGAATTTGCAATTTGAACAGAATAATAATGCCCCCTCGTTAATATGCTTTTAATGATGGATTTGTTAAAAGGGGGCATTAGTTATGAGTGAGAACATACAGGAAGCCAATATGAGGAATAACTCGGGAATGTTTGTTGCACGCTCTTTAGATGAGATTCGTTTTTGGTCAAGAATAATGAAGGAACACTCGTTATTTCTAAGACTGGGTTTTAGATGTGAAGATACACAGTTAATTGAGGAAGCTAATCAATTTTATCATTTGTTTGAACGGATAGAACAGCAATCCCATTCATTAACAAATCAAGCTGATCCCGAACAGATCAGGAGATTTAACACGGAGGTGCAGCAAGCTGCTACAGGCATATTTTTATTTAAAAGAAAAGTATTGGGATTAATACTCACGTGTAAATTGCCCGGTGCGAACAATTTCCCGCTATTAGTCGACCATACAAGCAGGGAAGCCAATTATTTTAGAAAACGATTAAAAGAATTAAATGAGGGTAAATTGAAACCATTGGCAGATGCCATCATCAAAGAAAATGTTTTCTTTTTAAGAATCATGGCGGATCATGCAAAATTCATCGGACATCTCCTTGATCCATCGGAAAGAAAGCTGGTGGATATGGCGCGAAACTTCAGTAATGATTTTGATCAATTAGTCTTTCAAGCCGTAGACTTAGAGTCCATGAAACCGCAATCACAAACCGCCCCTCTTTTGGATCAATTTCTAGATCAGAACCGTGTTTCCGTCGTATCACTTCGAGACTTTAAGAAAACGGCCAGGGATTTAATCGAAGAATGCAAAATCAAGAGCATTATCCATCCACTTTTGGCTGATCACGTTTTCCGTGAGGCCGAACGATTCCTTGAAATTATCGATATGTTTGAATCCCACCTTACAGGTGAAACATACAATTAATTAGAGGTTTTTATAAAATTGCTATTATGGATTAATAAATTCAAATAAAAATTGGCCCTTCTCGATATAGAGAAGGGCTTTGATATGTAAAAAGTTAAGATTGGGAGTTCACCAATGTTTCAAGTTTCTCTTTATCAGAAACAGAAATCCATGGTAATTCCTGATTGACTTCATTAATACCAGGTTGGATAACGCGGCTATTTAAGAGGTCACAAATACACTCATTTATTAATTGGATATCCTGGTCTGATATTTTTCGGTTATATGTAGCGGCTCCTGTTTGTTTGGTTACCCCCCCTATCAAGCCTCTTTGATTTAAAGAACTTCTGATCACTTCTCTGATAGCCTCTATACTAGTCAACGGAAATACATCAAGGTGCTTAACAATCATCCTAAAAATATCCTCTTTAGATAAATCCTGTTCAATATGTTGTCGCAATTATTCCACCCCCATTTGTCAAAACATTCTCCAAATGAAATGTAAAATCCTCCTTTTTCCCTAAAAAGGACGATACACAATTCCCTTTTGTGTACCGCACTGACCCTTTATTCCAAATATAGAAATTAACACATAAAAACCCGATTAACTGACGATTTTCCGCAACAAATACAGCGCCTGACCGTTTTGCAAAGGATGCTTCATTGTATGGAAACTCATCTGCCATTACTGAATTGATTTTTTCTTTGAAAATTAACATTCATACTTTTGGTAAATATTTGTATTATAATAATATAAATATTTAATCTGTTACATTATGATAAAGATTATTTAACGAAGGGAAGGTTGCTTATCTTTAAGACCATTCTGTTCATTCACATTTGCGCTGGAGCAATATGTCTTATTAGTGGAATAGGTGCTATGTCTTCAAAGAAAAAAAGAGGTATGCATACAATTTGTGGTGAAATTTATCACAGTGCATATGTTGTAGTCTTTGTCACATCCCTGACTATGGCAATATTGAATTGGGAAAGCAGCGCATATTTATTTTTCATTGGAATATTTTCATATTCTTTCGCATTTATAGGCTATGTAGCTGGTAAGAAGAAATGGAAAAACTGGATTGCCTCTCATATTAGCGGGATGCTCGGTTCCTATATCGCTATTTGTACAGCAATTCTTGTAGTAAATGTATCCAATATAACTATCTTGAATGAATGGAACCCATTAATTTTTTGGTTTCTTCCAAGCATTATAGGTTCCCCTCTGATATTGTTGGTTGGAAAGAAGTATAAAAAATCCAATTCGATCTAAGTTCAGTCCAAATACCTCCTATTAACAAAAACCATTTAACAAATCCCAAAACAAAAAAACCCTCTCAATTAAGAGAAGGGCTTTTAACAATGGAGGAGTACCACTTAGGGGGTAGTACAATAATATAATTATCGCCAAACGAATACATTTATATTCACCCCCTTCCTCAAGTTGGTGAAAACGGCCTTGCGTGACATTGAAAAATGACGCCATAGTCGTTCCCATTCTGCCCTTCCAACGTTTTATCTCCTTTGATCGGAGTGTCGTGATTGGCATTATATTAATGGATTCAAATGATTAAAAGGTTGGATGGTCCTATCTTTGGTATTAAGGATGCCTCTTACACTATTCAATTTTCACCATGTTTCTGATATGCTTTTATCAATTGACAAAAGAAAGGTGTAGTTACAATGATAAAGGAATTCAAGGAATTTATTACTAAAGGAAACGTTCTAGATCTTGCAATAGCTGTAGTAATGGGTGCTGCTTTTGGGAAAATCGTTTCATCACTAGTAGATAATATTATCACACCGCTAATAGGAATTTTATTAGGTGGGGTAAATTTTTCTTCGTTATCTTTCACAGTTGGAAAAGCAGATGTTCAATACGGTCAATTTGTCCAAGCTGTGATTGATTTCTTGATCATTTCATTTGCGATTTTCATGTTTATGAAGGTAGCGAATTCTCTTATTAGAAAAAAACAAGCTAAAGAGGAAGAGGTATTGGAAGCGGTACCGGCATCCGAGCAATATTTAAAGGAAATCCGTGATCTTTTACAAAAAAATGCACGGCAGGATGAAACATCGTAAGTAAATACTGAATCAGTGAAAAAGTGCAGAAATAGTCAAAAATCAGAATAAGAAAAAGCCCCTCTCTTTAATGAACTGTGCCCTTCAAAATGGACAGTCTTAAAAAAAGACCTATAAATTAAGCAGCTAATAGTTGACTCCCGTATTGTGCGGGAGTCATTCTATTTAGGCTCCATTGGTAACGATTTGTATTGTAATCTTCCATATATTCTTCAATTAATTGGTGTAACTCATCAAAAGTTTGACACTCCAAATAATCCACTTCATCTTTATTAAAATGGCCAAAGAATGATTCCATAGGGGCATTGTCCCAACAGTTTCCCTTTCGGGACATGGATTGTTTCAGCCCTAGTTCTTTCACTCGGCGCTGGAACTCAGGGTGTGTATAATGAACGCCTTGGTCTGAATGAATGATCGCTTCAGGATGAATCAGATCATTTAGGGAATCAGAGAGCTTCTCCAATGTGTGATAGACAATCCCCATCTTGAGACTTCTAGATAAGTGAAAAGCGATGATTTCTCGTGTAACAGCATCTTTGACACAAGAAAGATAAGCTGGTTGTCCAGAACCATAATAAACGTAAGTAATATCTGTAAGGAAAACTTTCCTCGGTTCTCCTTGGTTAAAATTCCTGTTTAAGTGGTTTGGAACGGCCTTATGCTCATGAGTGGCTTTCGCTAATTTCTTATAAGGTTTTGCTTGACGAATTATGGCTTTAAGATTGAACTTATGCATAAGCCTTCGAATCTTTTTATGGTTCATCGTGACAAAATACTTATTCTCTAAAATCATTTTGATGGTGAGGGCACCTGCTTTTTTCTTCTTGGCCTCAAATACTTCCTTAATAAGTTCATAATCCTGCGAATCTTTCTTCTCGTGAGTCAATCGAATCCTTTCAGGATGTATCCAAGCATAATATCCACTACGACTGACTTCGGCCATTTCACAAAAATAACGGACCATATTGGTAAGATTATATTGGCGAATGATTTGTTCAATTAACGTGAATTTTTCACTCGTTGTCATTTTCTCTTCTTCGAAGCCTGCCTTTCGAGTTCGTCTAACTTTTTTAGAAATTCAAGTTCAGCCTCTAAATATTTAATACGAGCTTCAGCCTTTTTTAACTGATCTTCCTGCGAATACTCCTTGGATTTTGGTCTTCCTGGACTTCCTTTCCCACGTCGCTCTGTATAGAAGCCATCCTCGCCATATTGTTCAAACGTTTTTCTCCAACGTTTTAAGCAGCCTTTTGGTTTATCCGATCCAATCATCTCTAACTCAAAGCCATGTTCAATAAAGATTTGGGTAGGTGATTTACCAGCTTGATTCTCTTTAATAGCCTTTACCTTAAAGTCTGGATGATAAGCAATCGAACGATCTGAAACCTGTTTCACATGTGGATTATTCTCTAATTCCTTTATTTGAAATTCATTAAAATAAATCTTACTCATTTTGATTTCCTCCGCCCTATATCTGAAATGATTATAAACGGGGTTCTAGAAAAAGGACATAGAAAACCCCGAATAAGGGACTTTTTTTACTGTGTCCATTATTCGGGGTATAGTTCATTAATGGGAGGGGCTTTTTAATGTCATAATGAACTAGTATCCGTTACTATTACTATAACAAGACAGGCGACACTTATTAAAGAACCGTGTGTTGGAATTCGTAAAGCAAAGCGACAGTAATGTTGGCAATCAAAAGAGGCTCTCTATCAACTCAATAGCAAGTACAGCTGTAATAATTTTTATGATATGAACAGAATTATACAACACCCCTGCTTCTACATATTATTTATCGGCAATATTTATCCCGTAATGCAAGGGTATACTTAACCGATTGTACTGTACCTTTTTCTTGATCTTCAATCATTTGTTCTAAAAGTTCCTTTGGAGGATAATAGTAATCCAATGGTTTAATGACACTTAAATCATATGGAGGTTGTTCGACTTTGAAAGCTCCTTCTCCAACCGCAAAGACTCCGCCAGCACCAAGCTCTCTCTTAAAATTGACTGCATATGGAAAACACATTTCAACGTTGATTCTAGTTAGGGTAGATTTCTCAACAAGTATCTTAAAACACTCTTCTGTATCAATATTGCCTGTCCCTACTGGTACACCACATACCCTATAATCCTCGCCATCATGAATGATAATATGATCTTTAAAATGGGTTGTGAATGCATATGGCGCTAATTTTCTTACAGCTTCAACTGGATCCTCCCATGTCATCATTCCGTTGCCCACATCACAATGAGCGCTAACCCAAGGGCTGTTGACTTCATTTATTATTTGGATAACCTCATCTGTTAACTCTTCCTCATGATTTTCCACAGCTAGTTTTATCCTGTATTTCTCTAATAATGGTACAATTTGTTTGATATCTTCTGGTGCTTTTTTCAATCTTTCCGAATCATACTCTCCCAAGCATGTATACGTGCGAATCACATCCGCTCCGATTCTATGTGATGCCTCAATGACCTTTTTTAGATGTTCCGGATCGCTTCCATTTGTGTCTATTTCAGCGAAAAATCCATACTTTTGAATTTCTTTTCTTACTCTCTCTAAATATTCCGGCTCAAATGATTCTAATGTACCCCATCCTGACAACCCTGGCCATGGAACAATATTGATCATGACTCCGTCTAATCCCAATTCAGCTGTTTTTCTGATAAAACCGAAAATATCCATTCGACCCGTAATAATTTCAAGTGATAGCTTTCTGTTTCTAATCCAATTTTCATTTTTTCCCCACCTTTAATTAAGCATTTGATTTTTTTAAAAAGTTTTGTTGATTTTTTTCTTGTTTACGATTTTTAACTAAGCCGCTTATAATAAAACCTTTGACACCGAACGCAATCATTGTCAAAAGACAAGTCTTTTGCCTTCTATTCCTGGTGATCGGTCGAACATGCTTCCGTGTAGAATAAATCCAAACATAGAAGGGGCATATCCAACTAAGCAGGCTATAGAAACTGCTGTGCCACTTTTTTCTACCGGTCCGCTTAACATACCATTTTGATTTATTTTGATGAGTTACACTAATTAATTGAATAATATATAGAAGAATACAATTCGACCAATGAAGCCTAAATAGAATGCCTCCCGCACCATACGGGAATCATCAATTAGCTCCTTAAATTAAAAGTCTTTTTCGATTAATGTCCAGAAGTCATTTTAATACCTATAGCGCCTACAATGATACAAATAATGAATAGGTTTAATCTTAAACTTCTAGGTTCATTAAAGAAGATCATTCCTGCTAAAACACTTCCAACTGAGCCGATACTGGTCCATATTGCATAGGCAGTACCCACTGGAAGTGAAGTTAATGACAAGGATAGAAAATAAAAGCTTAAACTACCCAAAAAAAGACACGCTACAGAGGGGAGCAATTTTTTAAAGCCGTCTGCACGCTTCAGGCTAATAACACTACCAATCTCGGCAAATCCGGCAATAATAAGAAAAAACCAAGCCATTGAATCATCCCCTAACCTTGTATATTAGTTCATTTCCTTTAATGTTTAGGCTCTGCTGGATTGACTTTTATTCCAATTATCCCTAATATCATTAAAGCCATAAAAAATACTTTCAGTGGATCAATGGTCTCACCCCAAAAAAGCATCCCAATTACTACAGTTCCAACCGTTCCCAATCCAGTGAAAATGGCGTAACCAGTTCCTAATGGTATTGAATGTAAAGCTTTTGAAAGTAAAAAGAAACTAAAGATTATAATAACTACCGTAAATATACTAGGTATAATTTTGGTGAATCCGTATGAATGTTTAAGACCAATCACCCAGACAATTTCCAAAAGTCCTGCCATTATGATATATATCCATGCCATTTTATCGCTCTCTCCTTTGGCATTGACACTTATTTTTGAACCACGAAGTTCTCCATATATCGATAAATCGCATAAGCTACCCCATTTTCATCATTATTAAGGGTTGTCGTTGTGCAAACAGTTTTTATGACATCTTTTGCATTTCCCATCGCTACGCTGTATCCAACTTTCTGGAACATGGATAAATCATTGTTGCTGTCCCCGATTGCCATAGCCGTATCTAATGAGCCATTCATCAAGAAAGCCAATTTTTCAAGGGCTATTCCTTTTGAAGCTTTTTTACTGGTAATCTCAATGTTATGATCAGCAGATGAAACGACCATCAACTCATCAAACTTTTTGAATTGGTTCCAGGCTTCCTCTAATTTATTTTCATCAAAAGAACATGCTAAAATGTTATAGAATTCTTCCTCCTGTTTTAAGATATCATGATAGTTGTCAACTAAAACATATCCAAACTGGTCAAATTGCCTTTCCGCTATTTCAACTAATTCTTTCATATCTGGATTCAAATCTGCGCTTTTCAAACTTTTAATCTCGTTATGGAAATGTTCTCTTCCTTTTTTAAGAGTATAGATGGCTTTATCAGTGAACACTTCGTAATAATAATTCCGTTCATCTAACCATTGGAGAATGGATTCAACACGATCTTTAGTTATCGTAATAGAAGAAATGCACTTTGCGCTTTTTGAATGAATGGTTGCTCCATTTGTCCCGATTACAAATGGGGATATCCCGGCTTTTTCACATATTGTTTGAACGTCAAAATAAGCCCGTCCTGTTGAAATAACTACTTCAAAGCCTCTATTTTGGGCATATTGAATCGCCTTTATATTTTCTTCACTAATTTCATTCTGGTCGTTTAATAATGTTCCGTCTAAGTCTATCGCAATGAAACTCATGCTATATAGCTCCTTTTCATTCTATCTATTAAATTTTCTTTCTAGCTTTTTTTGCTGCTATCAAGAAAAGAGAGTACTCCCTCTTTCATCTCTTTTATGGGCTATGCTTGAATCCAATTGACTTCCTCTAATTTGGAATCATTTCTCCATTCCTCTGGAAATGGCTGTTCGCAGACAATCACATCTACTTTTTCTAGAGGACAAACTTTACAAAAAGTGTCAACACCAATTTTAGAGTAATCCGTTAGCAATATGACTTGCTTTGATACCTCGACCATTTTGCGTGAAACTAATGTTTCACGTAAATGATAATTACTAACACCACTTTGAATGGAAACACCACCAGCTGAAATGAACGCTTTATCGATATTAAATTGATTTAACATTTGTTCAGTGAGACCCCCGCATATAGATTGATGCTTTGGATCAATTTGTCCTCCCAGTAATAGAATTTGTCCTGTAAACTTATTTTGATTGAGCAATTCGGTCAACACAGACGACACAGGAAGAGAATTGGTTAAAATCGTAATGTCTTTTTTATTTTCAATACACTGGGCAAATTTAAGCATGGTTGTACCTACATCAATGGCAATCACATCTCCGTTGGAAATAAGTTCCACCGCTTTTTTCCCAACCTTGATTTTCGCATCTTGATTCACCGTTGTACGCTGTGTAAATGGAGGCTCCTCAAATTCAAAGACTGTTTTAATCGCTCCACCGTAAACCCTCTTTAACAGTCCTTTTTCCTCTAATATCATCAAATCGCGTCGAATCGTTTCCTCTGAAACATTAAATTGATCAACTAATTCTATAACTTTTACTTTTCCCATTTTGTTAAGTTCTTTTAAAATTTCATTCTTTCTTTCTTCAGGCAAAACAGACATATTTCTCCCCCTAGATCATCAATACTTTATAACATAATGCATTCTTTCTTCGGTACAAGAATTTGAACGCGTGCTCCTTGCTCAAACATTTCCCCACGGTGGTGAAGATAGTCTACATGAAAAGCGCACTCCTCTGTTTCTACTTCATATCTCAAAACATTACCTGCCATGGAAACATCTTTAATGAATCCTTTAATTCCCCAGTTCCCTTGTAAGTCCAACCTGTCTTCACCAACAGAAACTATTTGTAAAACTTCTGGACGAATGGCAACTTCATTCCCTTTTAATTCTGTGGCGCGAACAAGTTTTTGGAAAACTTCCATATTACAGACATTATAATTCCCGATAAATTTTGCAACAAATGTATTGACTGGAGAAGTATAAATTTCTGAAGGAGAACCGGATTGTACAACTTGTCCTTTATTCATGACAAAAATCCGATCAGACATCGTCATTGCTTCTTCCTGATCATGTGTAACAAAAATAGTTGTGATATCTAATTCTTTCTGTATTCTCTTTAATTCTTTTTGCAAACTTTTTCTAATTTTAGCATCTAATGCGCTTAACGGCTCATCCAGAAGCAGTACTTTTGGCTCCATGACAAGCGCACGGGCAAGAGCAACCCTCTGCTGTTGTCCACCAGATAATTGATGAGGATAAGACTCTTCTTTTCCTATTAAATCAACCATATCAATCATATTTTTCACTTTTGACTTAAGATTTTTCACCTTTTTCATTTTAAGGCCGTAAGCGATATTATCAAAAACATTCATATTCGGGAAAAGCGCATAAGACTGAAACACCATACCGACTTCACGCTGACGCGGTGATAAATCAGTAATATCTTTTCCATCAATTAAGATTCTTCCTACATCAACGTCTTCAAGTCCCGCAATGGAACGTAATAATGTACTTTTTCCGCACCCGCTTTGCCCAAGAAGTGTAGCAAATTCACCTTTTTTTAATGTTAAAGAAATATTATTTAAAACTAATTGATTGTCATATCCCTTAGTCACTTGTTCGATGGTTACATAGCTCATTAGTTTTCACCTTCTAAAGTAGTATTTTATGACGGTATTTTTCTTAAAAAAATGAAGGAATTCGCTTCTTATTTTGACCCGACAGGATTTCTTTTGTTTCTAAACGTAAGCTTTAATACAGTCCCCGTTAAAAGTAAAATCATTGAATAATAGGTAATAACAATTGCACTTGTTAAGTGACCACTGCTGTTAAGTTTGTCGGATAGATAAATTTGAAGGGTTTCGAATCGGCCCCCGACAAGCAAATTGGCAAAAGCAAACTCACTAAATAAAAGAGAGACAGATAATAAGGTAGACACTAAAATTCCAGATATAATATTTGGAAACACCACCGTACGAAAGGCTTGGAATTTTGTGGCACCGAGTAATTCAGCTGCATCAACAAGTTGTACAGCATTAAGCGTACGAAGGCTGTTACGAATTCCTTGATACATAAATGGTAGAATGGTTATGAAATAAGCACCAATTAAAATCCAAGGTGTTCCGGCAATTTGAATCGGTCCAGCAGAATAAAGCTTGATTAATCCCACAGCTCCAACAATGGGAGGAACTCCATAAGGAAGCATGGCTGCGGCTTGGAGTAATCCTTCCCATTTACTGAAATATACCGTGATAATAAAAATTGTCGGAAGCATTATAACAACACTAAGACCTACAGACATGACAATTAAAAACAGTGTTCGTCGGAAAGCATCATAAAACCGTTCATCTTGAAACAATTCAATATACCATTTCATTGTATAACTCTCAGGTAAAATGGTATGATCCCATTTACCAGCAATCGAGAATAAAAGTGTTCCTACAAGCGGAATTAATAAATATATAACTAGTAATCCAACAAATAATTTATGAAATGTCAATGAAGACTTCATCGTAGATCCCTCCTAACTCTACGCATCATTTTTTCATTGAACCACATCGCCCCTATCATGGTCGTAGCTAGAAGAACTCCCAACGCACTACCTAGCTGCGGCTTTAATGCAACATCACTAGCAACTAGAGAAGCAATTTGCAATGACAATATGTTATAGTTGCTGCCGACCAATGCATAGGCTGTTGCGTAGGCTCCCATCGCATTAGCAAACAAAATACTGAATGTACCTACAATACTAGGTAAAAGAACTGGAACCCCTATCCGAAGCCAAAATGAAAATGTTGACCCTCCTAATAATGAAGATGCTTCTTTCCATTGTTGCCTAATTCCTTGATAAGACGGGTAAATAAGCATAACGGCAAGCGGAATTTGAAAATAAATATAAACAAGAATGAGGCCTGTCCAGGAATATAAATTAAAATCTGCAAACAGGTCCCAACCAATCTTGGCAAATAGCAACGTAAACAACCCATTGTTTCCAAGTAAGATAATATATGAAAATGAAAGGGGAATCCCTTCAAAGTTCGACGTCATATTGGTAACCATCAGTAGTCGGTTTTGTATTTTTTGAGAGAACTTTGTAAACGAATAGGCTGCAATGACTGCTACAATCACAGAAGTTATAGCAGAGAACAAGGAAATGACCAGGCTATTTTTAATGGCTTGTAAGTAAAATTCACTTTTGAATATGGTTAAATATTGATCAATCGTAACTTGAATTCCATCATCTGCATAAAAACTATTTTTAATCATTGCCACTAATGGTCCTATCTCAAATCCAATCACAAACATAATAAATGGCAGTAAAAGAGCTAATAAGTAAATTTTTTGTTTTTTTATTTTTCGCAAGACTTCTCGCTCCTCTATGTTCTCTAACAATTTGGGAATTGGTCTAACAGTACATTCGTTAAACCAATTCCAGTCAATCTTGAATCATCATTTAATGTTTTTACAGGGTGACTTTTCCTTTCAGACCTGGAAATTGATATGAAATCATTTTATCGGACGGCTCAATATTTAATAGTTCACAAACGAGCGGTGCAAAAGCTAATTGCGGAACCACTTCACCATAAATGCCAGGCTCAACTTTTGGACTAATGATAAAGAGCGGTACATCACGTTCACCATCAGTTATGCCGCCATGGTTGCCATATTCACTCATGCCATGATCCGATGTAATTAATATGTGGTAACCTTCTTTGATCCAAATTGGCAATAGTTGTGCCAACAAGCTTCCCATTTTTAGGATTTGCTCACGATATTCTTTTGATTCCGATCCAAAAATTTCTCCTTTTACATCTACACCGAGCGGATGAATAAATAAAAAGTGAGGGTCATACTTTCTGCGTAAAGCTTCTGCATCCATTAACACATGGCTATCTGGATAGTCATCGTCCCAATAAAATTTTCCGTATTGAATTGGATTGGATTCATCTTCTTGCTCACGGTCTTCAATAAATTGGAATGGCGTACGATTATAAAGTTCGCTTACCCAGTAATAGGACACTGTTCCGTTTCTTAACCCGTTTTCTTTCGTAAGATGAAAGAGACTTTTCTCAGTAGATAAACGAACGGCTTGATTGGACGTAATCCCATTCATTGAAGCCGGCGTACCTGTTAACAACACTTCATATAATGGACGGGAAAGACTTGGAAGCTCCGACTTAACTTTGTAAAGTGACGCTTGATTCGTTTCGACTAAATGCTGAATAAATCCCAGCGCTTCGCATGCTTTATCGTATCTCATGCCATCAACAACAATTGCTATTACTTTATTTGACATGGACTAACACCTCTTCTTGCCAAATCTGAGGTAAATTTTTAGCCGTTTCTTCCCAAGCTTTGTAATCTTCAATTGGTTTTGCATTTTTGTACTGTTCTTCTGGAACCATTTTTTCAGCTACTTCTTTCGGAAGTTCTATATCGCGAATTGGACGGGCAAATCCTTTAGCTAAATTAATTTGTCCTTCATCGCTTAAGATATATTCTCTAGTTGCCATCGCCGCATGCGGATGCTTTGCAAATTTGTTAATAATGGTTGCGTAGCCGCTTACGACTGAACCTTCAGTTGGAATGGTCACTTCAAATTGATCGCGGTTAATTTGGTCAGCGTAACCAAGAGCATTGAAATCCCAAACAAGGGCAACTTCCACTTCCCCTTTTTCGATGTTAGCCGGCTTGGCATCAGTTAAACTAAGGCGGCCTTGCTTGGCAAGCTTAGCAAAAAAGTCAATTCCTGGTTGGAGATTTGTTTCATCACCGCCGTTAGCGATAGCGGCAGCAAGTACGGCCATTTGATTCTGTGTACCACGCTGAACATCTCCCACTGTTACTTTATAATCCCCTCTTAATATGTCATCCCAAGATTTAGGCGGGTTATCTACTAATTCTTTATTAGTAAAGAATGCAATCGTTCCTTGATAGCCAACAACCCAATCTCCATTGTCATCTTTTGCCCACTCAGGTACCTCGTCCCAATAGGAAGTTTTATATGGCATCGTTAATTCTTTTTGTTCCGCAATTGGCCCAAAGGAAATCCCTACATCGCCGATATCGGCTGTTGCATTCTCTCCTTCAGATTCCATTTTGGCAATCTCTTCGGCACTGGACAAATCTGTATCATTGTGTTTCAATGTATATTTTTTCATTACTTCATTCCAAGTTTCTCCCCAGTTAGCCCATGAATCAGGCATACCTACACTATTAATAGTCCCCTCTTCTTTTGCCTTTGTTTCAATTTCTTTCAAGGTTAACGAACTTGGATCCTTAACCACTGGAGCAGCCTCCTCATTAGTAGCTCCACAAGCAGCTAATCCCAGTACACTCACCCCTAACATCAAAGCTTGAATAGACTTGTAACAATTCTTCTTGAATGTGCGATTCATAAAAAGTGCCTCCATTTAGTGTGGAATCTTTAATGTTCATTACTGTTTATTACGGTTTAATCATAATCAGAAAACATTAATCCCACATAAACCAAATGTTAAGATTTTGTAAACCTGCTCTTTATTTCTCCAACTCATCAGCTTTTATCTTCATAAGCATTAACAACAGTCCGCAAACAGGACCAAGGAAAGGCAAGTCTATAAAATAGAATGTGAAAAATTTTTCATTAAAAACATATCATCCTTTTCCCCTTCTTTTTAGCTCGCCATTAACAAAAATCCATTTAGCTAAATAAATTTTCATAAAAAAAACTCTCTTGATACAAGAGAGTTCAGACTGTAGACAAACTCGATGAAAATCGAGTTTGTCTATTTTTTATGAGTTGTACAATTGGCCGTTGATTTTCCACTCCAGGCACTCGCTTTCCGCGGGCGGTCGGGGAGCCTCCTCGGCTTTCGCCTGCGGGGTCTCCCCTAGACGCGCTTTTCCCGCAGGAGTCTCGTACCTTCCGTTCCAATCAACTTTGTCTTACCTTTTAGATAAACACTTTTGCCTGGAGTCATTTTTGTTTTAAAATAGAAGTATTAAAACTTGAGGTGATGAGGATGCTTTCTAAACATGATTCTATTCAGCGAGATCAACTTGAAATGATTACGTTAGATCAACTGGTGCCACCGAACCATTTGGTTCGTAAAATGGAGGCTGCCATTGACTTTCACTTTCATTTATGACTTGGTGAAAGAGATGTATTCAGAGGTAGGACGCCCAAGTATTGATCCAGTTATTTTAGTTAAACTGACATTCATTCAATATACCTTCGGTATTCGTTCCATGCGTAAAACGATTGAAGAAGTTGAAACCAATATGGCTTACCGTTGGTTCTTAGGCTATGGTTTCCATGATAAAGTACCTCATTTCTCTACGTTCGGGAAAAATTATGAGCGACGCTTTAAAGATACAGACCTGTTTGAACAGATTTTCTATCGCATTTTAATGACAGCTGCTAATAAAAAGTTAATAAGTGCTGAACACGTTTTCGTGGATTCCACACATGTGAAAGCCAGTGCGAATAAACGGAAATTTGAAAAGAAAATCGTTCGTAAAGAAACACGAGCGTATCAAGGGCGTCTTCAAGAAGAAATCAATCAAGATCGTGAAAACCATGGAAAGAAGCCTTTTCCATTAGATAAATTTGATAAAGAAGAGACCAAAGAGATTAAAGAAAGTACAACGGATTCTGAGAGTGGCTACTATGTGAAAGATGAACGAACAAAACAGTTTGCCTATTCATTCCACGCGGCTGCAGATCGCAACGGTTTTGTATTGGGAACGATTGTAACACCTGGAAATATACATGACAGTCAGATCTTAGAGCCACTAGTTGAACAAGTGATTGAGAAAGTTGGAAAACCGGAAGCCGTTGCCGCAGATGCAGCTTATAAAACACCAGCGATTACAAGCTACCTATTTAACAAAGAAATCATACCGGCTTTACCTTATACACGTCCTCGCACCAAAGAAGGATTTTTCCGCAAACAGGACTATGTATACGATGAACATTTTGATTGTTACCTTTGCCCTGCGGGCGAAACTTTAAAGTACTCAACAACCAATAAAGAGGGCTATCGCGAGTACAAATCGCCAAAACAAATTTGTACAACATGCTCATTTTTATCTCGGTGTACAGAAAGCAAAGACTGTCAAAAAGTGGTGACACGGCATATTTGGCAAACACATGTGGAAGAAGCAGAAGCAGATCATCTGCGTCATCATCAAGATGTAAAAACTATATATGCGAAACGTAAAGAAACGATTGAGCGTGTATTCGCAGATGCAAAAGAAAAGCATGGTATGCGTTGGACAACTTTAAGGGGACTTAAAAAATTGTCGATGCAGGCGATGCTTACTTTCGCTGCTATTAATTTAAAGAAGATGGCCAATTGGACATGGCGAGGTCCAAAAATGGCCTAACATAGTGGGCTCGTAGAGCCCCAATCTCTTAACTTCAGGAAAAAATTCAAAGGGAATCTCAAAAAGGGGTTCGGAATTTTTTAATTCCGAACCCCTTTTGTCTACAAACTGAACTCTCTTGATACAAGAGAGTTTTACATAGATCTTATTATTATCAATGTTTGGCTATATATAATAATTGGTCTGGGCGGAATTTTTATACCTCATCCATTCCCCCAATTATAGCGCACACTACTAAACTGATAATTACAATATAAAAGTCGTTACACTTCAAAGCCATGTCGAGACTATGAACTATAATAGCCACACCAATTGTAACCGTCACAGTTTATTTCATATGATCTGGAATTCTTCTTTCAAAAGCCCAAATACTGTTCCGAGCACTATACCTAGTGCATTAGCAGAGGAAGCACTTTTTTTCAATTATTGTAAAAATTCAAGAGAGGAAGAAATAAATATGCGTCATATTTTCGTCAATTCCACTACCCTTAGCGCTTTTCTTTTTCCACTTATTTAACTAAAACGAAGCTTCCTCCGCCAATGAGAAGCTCCTTCCCCCCTGCCTAGACTACACCATTTCATTCATTTCAGACTGGGCTAAATCACCAGCTGCTTTCACACGAATACGGGTTGCATTCCCAGGCATATATGCTAAAGGTACATCTTCTAATTTTCGAGTGATTTTTTATTATGCCTCAAGAGATTCGTCCATGGTCAAAACAAACTAATCCTTTGGCAACATCGGCATTAGTATGTCCTTTTTGTTGGATCCAGATAGCAGATTCATGGTTCAAAAATCATTTTGTTTAGGTTTCCAAAAAAACAAAAAATCCATTTATCATTAAATAATGAAAAATGGATTTTAATAAACATTTATAAGATTGTAGTTATAGACCCAGGTAATCCATTTTAAAGACTCTTCCGACGGCGCGCAGAAACTGATAAAGGTTAGAAAAATTGAAAGATCACGGAGGTTCTGCAATGAAGACAAAGATTTTGCTTGATTATTTATACCCATTTTTCACCTAATAAATATGTGCATGATCATAAATCTCCTCTCTCCTTATATTTTTACATTTATTATTATTATAAGGAGGAGGATCATTTAGCAAGCTACAGGTTATAAACGGTTCTCTTATTTACACTTATAAACGTTAAGAATTTCGTTGTGTTGTAATGAAGGAGAATAAATCCGAAACGAAATAATCGTTTCCCTCCAGAGGGGATGCAATTACATTGTTTCATAGTTTTTTATTTCAAATTCATTTAAAGGCCGATTAATCGACTTACTCAATTTTTTAATAAGCTCTTGGTAATCCTTAGTATCATTGGGATCTATACCTTCTCTGACGTTTAGTATCTCGTATCGGTCATACTGTTCTGGAATAAGTTTTCCGTCTACATGGATATAAAGCCTATATTTGATCCTTAGATTCATATTACCATCTCCTTTACTATCAGTTCGATATTGGATGCTATTTTCCTGCAAGAAAAAAAGCCTATATGTGATGCTCCACTATCTATTCATTTATAACCCGAATGTGGTAGCTCGTATTATCTCAAAACCTCTTATTTATATATATATATTACATTTGAGGAGCACATATACCCGAAGAATCATAAGGAGGAATTGTTATATAAATTATAGAACAGCATATTAATGAATATGCTGTATTGAATAAACCTGAATACTTTGTTCTTACTGTATAAATTGTCCAATACGAAAAAACTAGTGTATATGGAGGTTTTTTAATGAATCACCTCGAGCCAGTATTAGAAATGTATAACTATCACGCATGGGCAAATGGAGTCATCATCGATCGGTTAAATGAACTTCCAGAACACATTTACCATAAGGAAATTCAAAGTGGTTTTTCGTCGGTATCAAAAGTGTTGTCTCACATTTATCTGACAGATTACACATGGTTTGATATTATCTCTGGTATAAGTATGGATGAAGCAATGGCATCTTCTAGTGAATTAAAAAAAGAGGTGGAAAAGAAAAGTATTGAGGAAATGAAAAAAATATTTATAGACTTGTACGAAAGAAACAAAGCAATTCTGAGTACAGAGGATATGGAAAAGGTAATGGTTGTGGATAACCCATATGCTGGGTCGCTTGAAACTACCATTTCCGAATCGGTATTACACCTTGTCACTCACGGATCATATCATCGTGGCAATATAGCTACCATGTTACGGCAAATGGGGCACACTTCCGTTATGCAAGATTTTGGTCTTTACCTTTATACAAAATAGAACACCAAACTATATACCATTTCCTGAATAGGGGGATGTATCGATGGATGAACTAGTTGGCTCTTGTGTTCGCTGTGCACATGATGTGTATTGTACGGCTGGTTTTCTGAACGGTATTCTTTTAGATAACAAGAATATCTTATGTTTTAATTGTAAGGATATTTTAAATGCGATGATCAAAGAAGAAAGTTTGGAGGAGGAGAATCAAAACTAGATGTTTAAATAGGTCATGCCAAATTAATGGCATGACCTATTTTGCCCGATGAACAGTCAGATTGACCTTGTTGGTTTCACACATGAACGTTGAGAGGTGCACAGGTTGGTCGTTTGCATCGAAAGCAATCTTCACTATTCTAAATAAATTTGCGCCAATATCGCATTCTAAATATTTAGCATGGATTTTTGTAGCACCAATCACGTCTATAATTTTATCGTTACTGACTATTTCGGTATGGTAATCTTCCAATAGGATCTTATAAGTTGATTCATCCCTTGCAATCTTCTTTTCCAAATCCGGAAAACGAAGTAACGAATAATGAGCGGTATCGTAGAAAAGCGGACGCTCATCTACATACATGAGTCGCTCCAGTTCGAGAACGGGGCTTCCTTCTTCAATGAGGAGATGACCTGCAACATCTTTTGGTGCAGCTATGACCTCACTTCTTAAAATCCGGGAATTCGGTATCTTCCCAAGCTGATGACTAAACTCTGAGAATCCACTTATGGATAACAACTCATTATGAAACTTATTAGATGCAACAAAGGTTCCCCTGCGCGGAATACGTGTCAGTGTTCCTTCCTTAACCAATTCCTCGATTGCTTTTCGAATGGTGATGCGGCTAACGTTATAAGTTTCACAAAGCTCTGCTTCGGTTGGGATTTGTTCATCTGGTTTGTATTTACCGTTCTGAATATCATTCTTCAACATTTGCCTTATTTGCATATATAGTGGCTGGGGGGTTGAAGGATTTAAATTCATATTAGATTCATCCTTATCCGTCAAAATTTATTATTTACTACCTATTATACATGATTTACAGTCCCAGTCACCACGCACCGAAATAGCTAATGGTTTTCGCAGCAGACTCCGTACCCAATTCTAAGCAATTTTCGATAGATTGGCCTTTCAATAATCCATAAATAAAACCGGAAATGAAGGAATCCCCCGCACCCATTGTATCCACCACATTCGCTTTAACGGCACCGCATTGATAAAATTGAATGCCGTCATAGGCAAGTGAACCATTTTCTCCTAAAGTGGCGACCGCAATTTTAGATCCTTGATTTTTTACATCTTTTAAAAATTGGCGGATAAAAGCATCATCCTTCGTATAAGAGAAAAATGGATAATCAACAAACTGCGGTAAAGTCTTCACGAGATCGTGATCTAGCTGATCTGAGAAATCAAAAGAAGTGAGCATTCCATTTTCTTTAAATAAGGAATAGTACTTATCCGCATGTCCCCAAATCCCTGAATGTATGAGCTGGTATGTTTGAATGTAATGGAGTTCTTCAGTCGTTAAGCGGAAATGTTTCATGACACCTTCATCGTATTCTCCAAACCTGCGGTCATTTCCTACCATTTCAACAAAGGTAACAGCTGTTTTTCCTTCTTTCCGCGAAAGATGAGAAATATCAACACCTTTTTCCTGTATCGCTTTAACCATTTTTTCACTGTATTGATCGGAGCCCACCCAGCCGATATAAGCAGATTCAGCACCTAACCCTCTTAAATAGACAGCCACATTTAAAGGATTACCGCCAGGATAGACCTCCCCGCTCTTTTGATAAACATCCATACAGTTATCTCCGACTGTAACCGTTCTCATCATTTCCCCCCGCTTTCTTTAAACTTAAGAGCACTACTAAGTAGTGCTCCACTTATCTTAATATTCCATTTGGCGATAGTATCTTCTAAGTGTTAATGGATGATTTCTCTCACGCTCAAGGTATACGCTGATTCGACTTAATACTGACCAGTTGATGCTAACTGAAAAGTGCTTTCTGAATTCTTCGCTGATGCCTTCCATTTCAAAGTTTTTGGTATCAATAACCGTTATATTTTTTGAGATTTTTTCTACAAATCTCTCTACACGGTCCATCAGCGGTCTAGTTTCATCTTCCCCTTTTAATAAAATAACACTTGTATCTTCAACAACAAGTTCAAGCGTACCATGGAAAAACTCTGCAGCGTGGATGGATTTCGCTTGGATCCATTGCATTTCCTCTAAAATGCACATGGCATATGAATAAGTGTTTCCCCAGAGGTTACCAGAGCCAACCATCATGTGGTAATCCGTGTCTTTATGTGTAATGGCGAATTCCTCTGCTTTTTTGTCAAAAGATTTAACGGCATCTAGAATTGCACGCGGAAGTAGAGAAACTTCCTTCGTGAATTGTTCATATTGCGGGAATTCATCGTTGTTATGCATGAAACGGAAGACGACCATATACAAAAGCATAAAGAAAGTATCAAAAGAGTGCGTTTCAGAACCGGTCGTTATACAGTAATCCGCAATTTGTGTTAACGGAGTATTTGGCTCTGCAACTAAAGCGATTGTAGTGGCCCCTTTTTCTTTACAATACTCAGCCGCTGCAACTGTTTCTTGAGTAGTCCCGGATACAGATGTAAAAATGCAGACTGAATCTTTGCTGAAATGCTTATGATTCATCACCATGAACTCAGCAGCAATTTCTGCATGGACATCGATGGTAGAATTTGATTTTAAAATGTATTCATATGGATACATCATGGCTATGGTGCCGCCAGCACCGATAAGGAAAATATTGCTGTAGCCCCTTTTTGTGATTCCATCTACGATTTCTTCAATCTGGCCTCTAAAAGCAAGGCCCTCTTTTTCTACAAGATTTAGAAATAACTCCTCATCAAACTTTAGCATTAACAGCTTCCTCCCTTATCCCTGTTTATTTGTTATGTCTTGTATTATATCTAAACATAATAATTTGTACAATTGTTTTATTTTAAATTTTAGTGTGTTTGTCAAAAGAAGTCTTAACTTCCCTTAAAATTCTGCTAAGCCACGATATCACTGTCGTTATTTTTCTTTGATCCATATTTCCTTTCCCAATAATAGTAAACCGGCAGACCTGTTGCGATGACGATCAATGCTGCAATCACTCCTTGAATAGGCGCCCAAGTAAATGTTCCCCAAGCCAGCCATGATGCTCCAAGAATAGCTAAAAGCGTCGTTAACCTCCACATTGGCATACGATAGATTGGATTATAATCATCCCTTTTACGGCATTTATAAACAGCGGCAAAGTCCATGATGTTAATTACCAATTGAATCAGTGTGAAATAGCCAAGTAATACTGTTAAATTACTGAAGCACACAAGTATACATGCATACGCAACCTGAACGATGATAGAGAAACTTGGAGTTTCATATTTAGGATGAACTCTTGCAAAACGTTGAAAGAATAGTCCGTCCTTTGCCATTGCGTACTCAAGGCGGGGCTGAAACATTATGCAAGAGCTCAGCGAACCCAAGATAACAATGATCGCCGTAATGGCCACGAATGAAGATGCAATATCAGATAATCCCGGAATATATTTTACAGCTTCAGAAACAGCCGCATTGGAGTTGATTAATTCATCAAACGGCATCAAACCGATGACACAAACGGCTAATAGCGTATATAAAGCCAACACGATGAATACCGAACTAATAAGAGCTCGCGGAAGTATTTTCCCTGGATTTTTGAACTCCCCAGCCATGAAACAAATCGCAGCCATTCCCGTATATGCCCATGTGGTTGCGGATACACCACCTATTAAACTTGACTTTTGGGCACCAGGTCCTGGTGTATAAGCAAAGTTATCAGGATTCATGTACATAATTCCCAAGACAATGACAATCAGGAAAGGAATGATCTTGATAGCCGTGATAATGACTTGGAAAAGACCTCCTTCCTTCACACTTCGATAATGAATCGATGTGATGAGCAGGATGATCGCAATACCCAATAATTTCCCGGCGACCCCAGAGAAAAATGGGAAAAAGGTTGCTAAATAAGAAACGAGGGCTAAAGCCATAATCGATATGGATGGAGGATCCAACGCCCAGAAAGTGGCCCATCCATATAAAAATGCCAGAGGCCTCCACCCAGCTTTATTTAAATAAACGTAACCGCTTCCATTTTGGGGGTATGCTGTCGATAACTCCGCCAGCACCATTACTTGCGGAATGGCAATCACCCCGCCTATTATCCAGGCTAGAATGGAAATGGAAGGAGTACCCGCAGCCTTTGCAACATCACCGGATGAGACAAAAATACCCGACCCTATTGTAGTTCCAACAGCAATAGCCAGAGCAGACCAAAAACCCAGTTTTCGTGTAAGTGTGCCATTACTCATAAAGAGTTCCTCCAAATTAGATGATTAAATTCCCAATTCCCTAACTTTTTCAATTGATTTCTTGATTGCATCGCTTGGATTTTGATAATAATTTGATCCCATAATCTCTAAAGTACAACTTCCTTTGTAACGATGGCTTTGAAGGCTTGTTAAATATCCCCTCCAATTTAAAACCCCATCATCCAGTGCCAAATGTGCATCTGATTGACCATCTCCGTCCATTAGGTGAAAATGGCCTAATTCGGGAAGGAAGGAATAGTACTCATCAGGTGTTTCACCTGCCAGATGCATGGAAACCGTATCTATCATTCCTTTTAATGAAGTAGATTGGATTTCCTCTAACATTTTCTTTAGCCCTTTTGAGTCGATTACCAGATTGGATTCATGCTTTGTCAATGGCTCTAAAACAAGAATCAAACCTTCCATCTCAGCTACTTTGGTTAATTGAAAGATTGAGTCACTTGCATATTTCCATGATTCCTCTTGTGAGACAGAAAAGTCCCCTATTCCAGAAGTGATAAGCATCATGTTTGTGTCTAACTCCAGCGCGGCATAAAGATTTTCCATAAAATATTCCATGCTTTTTTTTCGCCAATGAGCATCCGATGATGCAATGTTATATGGATAGATACATTGTTCTGGAGTATAGCAAATGATTTTCATATTTCTAGACTTAATTTCCCTTCTCAAACTCCTTATATTTCCTAATATGTTTCGATAAACATACAAATGTGGCTCCCCACCCCATAACTCAATGCTATTAATCCCAAGGTTGTCCATGCAATCCAAAAAATAATGAAAAGGGAAATGCCTAAAAGTTATATTCATCCCTGCAATATTCAATTATTTCACCCCCTCATAATGACTTTTTTATTTGTTATGCTTTGTATTATAATTAACCAGTACATTGATTGCAATAATTATTTTGAATATTAAAAAAATAATTATTCGCAAAATACGGAAAAGTCGTGATTTTATTATTCAACATTAATTAACTATTTTTTAATGAATACGAATGGTAGAATGTTAAAGTATTTATACCTGTGCACAAATTTCTCTGGTACATTGTGAGTATTATATGAGTGATTATTGTTTGTAATATGATATACCTGTAGAATGGATGTTAACCTGGGGGATTTCCAAGAGATAATGTATCCTGAAATATTGTCAAGTGAGTGGTTAATAAAGAATAAACACCTCAAAAAAGCCGTAATTGAGGTCAATCTCCTTAAATGCTGTATTTTTATCGGAAAATATAGGTGGGTTTACACTAATACTTCGTGAGTCGAATTAGTTTCTAAAACTATTAAAAATAGCAGGCAGTACAATTTGTACTATCCTAACGGAAAGGACGTGCCATAATAATGAATCATGACAAAACAGCCATCACAAAAATCCGTACAGGTCCCATGTTTGCGGTGATGCTGGCTGGTGCTCTAGTAGCTTTCTTAAATCAGACTTTAATTAATATTGCATTGCCTCAATTAATGACTCATTTTGACATATCAGCTGCAACAGCGAATTGGCTTACTACTATCTTCTTATTGGTCAATGGGATTGTCATCCCGATTACCGCTTTCTTAATGGAACGATTCAATACAAGACAATTATATCTAGCTTCGATGGGACTCTTCGCCTTAGGAACTTTTTTATGCGGAATTGCACCCAGCTTCTCCGTCTTATTGATCGGACGTGTGGTTCAAGCAGCAGGTGCGGGGATTTTGTTCCCGTTGATCACAAATGTGATTTTCACTTTATTTCCGCCTAACAGACGCGGTTTCGCAATGGGCATATTTGGTATCGCGATGAACTTTGCCCCAGCTGTAGGACCTACACTATCAGGATGGATTATCCAAAACTATTCTTGGCGGGTTCTGTTTTTTATCATTTTCCCATTTGCCCTACTTGACTTCATCTTTGCCATTTTCATCATTAAAAAAGTAGGGAAAACCAGCCGGCCTAAACTCGATAAACTGGGTGTAATACTATCCACTATCGGATTCGGCGGGGTTCTATATGGATTTGCTACTGGCGGTACCAAGGGATGGGGCAGTCCCGAAGTACTGACGATGTTCCTTGTTGGAGGAATCAGTTTAGTTGTATTTGTCTGGAGGCAATTTACTGTATCTCATCCTATTTTGGAATTTAGAATTTTTCGGTATCGGATGTTCACTTTAACGACAATCATCAACATCATCGCAACCATGGGTATGTTCTCTGGAATGATCATCATGCCAATCTATATGCAGAATATCCGTGGGTTCACTCCGATGGAATCCGGTCTAATGCTATTGCCTGGCGGGATTTTAATGGGGATCATGTCCCCTATCACAGGTAAGCTATTTGATCGATTTGGTGCGAGATGGCTTGCGGTGAGCGGACTTGCCATCACTATCATTACAACCTATCTTTTAACGCGGCTTCAAACAGATACGTCCTATTCTTATGTGGTGTGGGTATATACCATTAGAATGTTCGGAATGTCGATCCTGATGATGCCTATCTTCACAGCCGGATTAAATGAATTGGCACTTAGCCTAAATAAATATGGCACAGCGATGGTCAATACATTGAGAATGGTGGCGGGTGCCGTTGGCATGGCATTCTTTGTGTCCATCATGACAAACCAAGGAACGAAACATGTTCAGGAAATCTTATCTCAAAGGAACATATCACCGGATAATACATCACAAATGGCGAAGGCCATTAAACAGGGCAGCGTAATGGGAGTGGATGATGCATTCATGATAGCAACAGGTTTGACCATAGTTGCATTCATACTGGCCTTTTATATACGGCAAACTTCACCACAAGAAGATACCATTACAAATCGCCTATCAAAAAAAAGCAGCTTGAATAAACAAGGCTAAATCCAACCTATTTTCCAAGGTATAAAAAATTCTTATATTATTAAACTGACTTGCCCCATGAAAACATATAAATGCAAAAAAAGAGGCACTTTTTATGAGTGTCTCTTTTTTTGCCCAAATTACATCATGGCCTCAACGAGAAGACCTTTATTTTGATTAGCTTACTCCCATGTGAATTAAAAATATCTTATGAAGAACAAATAGCAATCGTAATTTCCAATCAGCTAAGTATATATTTAGATTTCTCTCATATATTTTAAAATAATGATTTGGACAAGGGGAATTTTTTTATGAAAAAGTTTGTTACGCTGCTTTTTTCAAGTTTTTGCATTGGAGTAGGTCTTAACTTATTTATTATCCCCATTCATCTAATAAATGGCGGGATATTTGGCATAAGTTTATTAATCAAATATGTTTGGGGAATCCAGGTAGGACATACCATGCTCATGATCAATATTCCCATATACCTTCTATCTCTTCTATACGATAAATCATATTTCTTTAATGCCATCCTTGGGTTAGCATTCACTTCAACCATTATTGATTGGCTAACACCACTAAACGGTTTGGTTCATCTGCCGATCATAACAAGTGCCATTATCGGTGGAATGACGATTGGGATTGGTGTCGGTTTTATGCTGAGACAACATATTAGCCCAGGTGGAGTGGATTTACTAGCACTATTAATATCTAAAACCACAGCAACCAATCCTGGAATTATTATTTTTATCATTGATTCTCTCATAGTAATTGCGGGAATCATTATATTGAAAGACTTAAAGTTAATGTATTCCCTCATCACGATATCCTGTGTCGGGTTCTGCGTCATTATAATCAATTCTTTTAAGACAATTAACTTTTTAAGATAAAGTTGTACTTACAAGTGCTGAACAAGGAATGCTCTCCCTTACGATATGCATTTTGCTCGTACTGTACTCGGGATTTCGTACGTTTTCCCATGATTTCGCACCGTTTACGCGTGAGTTTGGTCCGTTTACTCGTAAGTTACGGCCATTTACTCGTGAATTCGGCTTATTTACTCGTGAATTCGTGCTACACTTGTGATTTCGCTCTGTTTACTCGTGAGTTTTGGCTTCTTACTCGTGAATTTTACTGTTTTACTCGTGAGTTTTGCTGTTTTACTCGTGAATTCACCCTATTTACTCGTGAGTTCGTACTATACCCATGATTTCGGCTGTCACCTTGTGGGAGTAGATTTCTGAAATCAAATGAATATTTTTCAAGAAATAACTGCAGGCAAACTCGCTTTTCTTCAAGTTATCCTTCAGTCAAGCGTGATTCCTAAAGGATTGTGCCACAACTGTTTAAGATTATTTTTTTAGAATGCATTAAAAAAAGAAAAGTGGAATATGATTAAAATGTCAATCTAAGGGAGGGAATGTGAATAAATGAAAAAAACAAAAATTATATATTGGATTTTCACAGGACTTTTAGTGGCACTAATGGTTTTGGGTTCTATTCCGGATATAATGTCTGTTCCCGATGCAGTCGCTTTATTCAATCATTTAGGTTATCCTACTTACCTCCTACCCTTTATTGGGATTGCCAAATTATTAGGTGTCGTGGCAATACTTATTCCAGGCTTTCCAAGAATCAAGGAATGGGCTTATGCTGGTTTTGTATTTGATTTGACGGGGGCTATGTATTCAAGCATTTCAGTGGGCGACCCTGCCAGTGGATGGCTGATTTTCATTATCGGGTATATATTGATAGCCGGCTCTTATATTTACCATCATAAAATATTAAAATCCGCTTCTTCTGGCACATCGAGCAATAAGAATAGTTTAACAATATAAATAAATTGGCCATGAAAAAACACCGTGAAAGGTGTTTTTTCTAATTGTATAAAAGTGGAGGAAGTGATATCAAAAGAAATAAAATCAAAAGCGTCCCAATAGGTTTCCTTATTGGGACGCTTTTTTTAGTACATTTGATTAACTTACTGTTTTTGAAGTTAAATACGCGACAAGGATATAGCGTTCAGGTGCTGACCCAATATAATCAAAAGGGTAACAGGTACTGACGGTTAGCGTTGCCCGTGGCTTTGGTACGATTACGGTTCGATCATCCTTATCCACAATCCGAACTTTGTTGACTTTGTATGTGAACTCTCCTGCCGATGTTCTTACTATCAACAAATCTCCTTCGCCCACTTGCCCGAGTTTACGGAATACCGTATCTCTATGACCGGAAAGTACGGAATTGTCATTTTCACCAGGTAACACACTTCCTGCAAAGTGACCAACGCCTTTTTCCAATTCATCCTCATTTGTGCCATGGAAAATAGGGAGTTTTGTTTTTAGTTTGGGTATATACAGCTCCCCGATTTCTTCACCCGTTTTAGGGCGGACAGGATATAGCTCTTTCTTTGTTGTGTCATTACTTGGTGTTTTATCAATTGTTGGTTTATCACTTGGTGATTTCTGTACAGTTTCATTCACTTGGCTACTTGGAGCATGAGTCTTGTAAAGATAGTAGCCTTTTGCAAACTTATACAGATTTGATGTGGAAAACCAAACCCCAAATAAAATGATGGCAATTGCACAAGAAAGCAGCAGTAACCGCTTTTTCTTTAATTTTTTCATATTAAGCTTTCCTGATTTTTCGATACATCAAGCTTCCGAACAAGACAAGAAATAGTCCTAAAAGGGCACTAGGCAAATAACCGGAAGCGGTATTTGGCAGTTTAGCACCTTTTACGGTTTGATGTTCTGAATTAGTATGGGCACTGATCTTTTGTTTTACTGGTTTAGCAACTGGTGCCTTTCCAATGGTCTTTTGTACCTCTTTAGCAGATTCCTTTATTTGTCCGCCTGCATTAGTAAGAGTATCAGAATCGACCATATCACCTGTTATTAACAGATCAGCCAAGAACTTCCCGTCAGTATTATATATTGATATTTTCAAGTTAGCACCCTTCAATTCTTCCAATTTCATTAAATCCAAAAGGGATACAGGTGATTCCGAGCCACTTTTCACAAGGGAATAGGAAACATTAAGCTTAAAGATGGAAAGTAATTCTTCATAGATTGAGGCCATTTCAGCTATCTGTTCAGCTGTAAGCTCGGTTGCTACATCAAATTCCTCGTAAGCCATCATGCGGTTGCCCAATTCTTCAAGTTGCTTGACTGTTTCCGGGTTGGAAAGATGGTCTTCCAAAGACATCAAGTGGTCTTCAAGCCGCTGTAGTTCCTCTTCCGTTAGACCGAGTTCCTGCTCGAAAATAGGAAGAAGCTCTTCGGCAACTTCGCCATCCATCCCGCCGCCAGTAAGGTTCCAAACAGTTTCTTCAAGATTATCTATGTATATATAATCGTTAATATTTTCACCATTTTCTTCCAACATTTGAAGCAAGGCTTGTTTATCCAATCCATAATTCTCATTAAAATAATCTAAGTTGCTTAGATCTGCCTTTATGACGTCACCCAGGAATTCGCTAAGCTCTTCGACAGATTCAAATTCTTCCGTGCTAAAATCATAGGGTTTCAATGACGCTTCGATATCTTCTAGTGTTACTTGGAAGCCTCTTTCCTTGCTAACCTTGGCCAAATAATTGACTAATTCTTTGTCAAAGTTCGGATCGCGTTCAAAATCGCCCTCTTCTGTCTCTTCTGTATAGAAATAAACAGTTTCATCGAGGTCCCAGATAAAGATATAATCGTCTAGTTCTTCGCCATTTTCGTGTAATAGATTAATTAGGCTCTCATTAGTTAGATTATAATCTTCATAAATGGCATCTAAATTACTCAAATCAGCCTTAATAACTTCGCCCAAGGCTTCTTTTAGATCACCAATAGATTCAAAGTTCTCAATACTTTCATCGTAAAAAGAAAGAGATGTTTCAATATCATCCTTCGTCACTTCAAAACCCCTGACAAGGCTTACCTCTTTTAAATACTTTGTAAGTTCTTTCTCAAAATTCTTGCTTGGTGCCGCCGATGCTAATTGCGGGAATAAGCTAATCAACAACGTAAATGAAACTAAAATGGTCCACAGTTTTTTCATACTTTTCTCCTATTCATAACATTTCATATGTTTCTAGAAAATTATAAGGTAATAACAATAATTTAACAATGAAGTTATTTTTTCCAATAAGGAAAAATTGCTATATTACTTACTTTTTAAACAAACTTTTTAACAGCATATACCACTGTTTACGGTAATCAAGACGTATTTCTTCCTATTTATATATTGACTTCAAAAAGAGGGATTAAAAAACTCCCGCTAATGTGACTCCAGGTAAAAGAATTATTAATATTTTAGGGGAAACATAACTTAGCTCAAGCAAAATGAATATAAATTCACCACCGGGCTACATCAATTTCAAGTAAAGTAGTCAGTCTATAAGTATCAGACCTCATAGCCTATAAAGTTACGCTTAGACAAAGCGAAAAAAGACATACTCGACCTGGAATGGGTCGAGTATGTCGGAAACAGCTATCCAGCTTAATACTCCTTCTTCTACAACTAGACAAAAAACTACAGGTTTTTTATCATTATTTAATCACCGGTATTAACTACTGATACTATACCGTTTCAGAGATTTAAAATGAGTGTTTATTTAATGAGGTCCCCGTATCATATTTAAGACTACTTAAATAAAAAAATGATTCAGGAAGTTAAGCAGTATTACCTGATCGATTATTATTATTTTATTTCCTTTATTGAATTCCTTTTACCTTGTTAAATAAAGAATATAGATATTTTACGCATAGATAAATTGTTTACCATCTCCCACTCCTTTGAAATTATCTAGTTGTACTCACCCGTACAAACCTCCTAGGGCCGATACGTCATTTAAAAGATAAAAGGAGAACGACAGCCCCCTTTGCAAGTTAATTATTTTGTTCGCTAATCCAATCATTTAACTTCATCTATAATGATTCCTGGTTAGTTAATCCATATCCAGCTTGTGAAGTATAAGAGTAGTCACCATTTTTAATCGGCTAAAAAACTACTTATTGTCCTTCAGGGTTTTTGCAACAGATGATTTAAAAGTAAGCAAGCGTTCAGCATTTTTTAAATTACCAAAGCCGAATTCATTGCTGAATCCGGCTTTGGCTAATTCTACTATTTTTCGAAAATTGCATTAGATAGAAGACGGAACAAGTAATCCGGGTGGTCGCGGAAACCTGCTTCTAACCCAATAAGAGTTACATCTTTATTCTGTTCTTTTACGATTACGGCTTGGCCCTTGGCGGTTATGTTATTTTGCCAGTGACCAGCTACGAAGAAATTATCTGAATCTGCAAAGGTCGCGACAATTTCATCATTATCCGTACCCGTGAACCATGTTGGACGATAGACAAAGCCGATATCATCCTCTCCATAACCTGCTGTTAAACCAGTTCCCTCATAATCAACTTTTACGATACCATTACTGTTGGAACCTCCTACATTAATGATGTCGTCTGTAAGACCGAGTGTTTTAGTTGCTCTAGATGCACCAGCACCTACAGCTATATATTTGCCTCCTTCATTTAAGAAGCTTGTCACATTGTCTTTAAATGCATTAAGTTGCCCGGCGTTCTGTAATCCAAATTCTTTATTAGCTTCGGAAAGGTTAGTAGAAATGAGACTTTCCGTTCCACTATAGACAAAAATATCAAAACCGTTAAGGGGATTTTTAGCCACTTCGACTGGCGTAACTTCTGTCACATCAAAACCTAGTCTTTTCAAAGCAAGCTTTGTTCCTGCGTGTGATTTCTGTTTACCCATACCTCCATCCTTTAATATAGCCACTTTTACAGACGTAATAGCCACTGCATCTGCTGGTACATCAGCAGTTCCAACCTGTAACCCAGATTCTTTCACCGCTGCTGATACCTGATTAGCTACTGTTTTTGCAAAGAAGTTACCTTGTGCATCACGTACAATAGGTATTCCTTGCTTAAGCAATCTATTTACTAAATTTACCGATTGGACAGAGCTGTTCGGAATCATAAACGGTCCTTTTCCTGAAACCTTTCCTTGACCTGTAATCTGGTTTACTTTCGTTGCATTGACTTTAATAGGATTTTGCGTGGCTACTGCCTCGAATCCCCAAAGCTCCGGTAAGCTCCATGCGGAAATGTCGTACATTGCTGGGGTATCGTTCGTGATGTCTTCCCCATCCCAGAGCATCGTGTTTGCTAATCCGGCTTTCGCCTGGTCCATCTCAACGAGATAAGTTCCTTTTGGATATAACACTCCATCCGCTTCAAATGCATTCACAGCTTGAACAACTTCAATATCATTATTGATCAAATGATTTACAGCCTTATTCGTAACAGTCGGATCCTTAGGGTCTAGTGGAAGTATGTAGGCTTTTGGAAATAACCCTTCCTTATGAAAAGGATGGTCAAAGTTAATTCCTCTTTTAAAAACTTCAATTTGATCAGTAATCATGGATTGCTTGTTGGCTGTTGCAAATTTCAGTGCTCCCATAATCGAATTATACATCCATCGTACGCCGTCCCAATCATTTGTTGGAGCTTCTAATGTATGACCGTAAGCACCATGATACATCGCATACATTGGTGTGAAAATTGGTGGGTAATCATCCCAGCCAGCGGAGTCATCGCGCAGCGGAATATAGGTACCTTTCATGTTTTGATACAAGGATCCTGAATAGTTCTCATGATCCTTCATTATTTCCGCTTCCATCGCTTCTGCCTGTTTATAGGCCCATTTTCCGTATAAGTCATACTCATAATTAGGATTATGCGGTGGCGTACAAGGCTCAATTAACCCCTGCAGATTTGGCTGATAATTCTTCACATAACCATGAGTATCAAGGAACACCATCGGGTTCCATTCTTTAATGAGCTCAACCATCTCTTTCGTTTCTGGCTGCGATTGGGTGATAAAGTCACGATTTATGTCAATTCCTTCGCCATTAAAGCGGGTGGCATCAATACGTCCATCAGGGTTTTGTACGACATTGAAAATAAGAATATTATTCTCTAAAACGTCTTTGGTTGTTGCATCATTTTGGGTAGCAAAACGTTCAATTAATTGAAGGATTGCATCGCTTCCGACAAATTCAGTCCCATGAATAGAGCCATTAATCATGATTGGAACTTTAAAGTCTGGATTATTGGCAACCCATTCTTGAGCTTTGCCTGGATTCTTAAACATTTGCTTTCTAAGTGCCTTCACTTTTCCGAACTTTCCTTGTGTTGTTGGGTCGGCAATCGTGACAACATAGAGTGGGTTTCCATCAGCTGATGTTCCACGGACTTCAACTTTCACACGGTTTGAAAGTTTTTCAATCTCTTTTAATTTGGAACCAATTTGTGAAAATTTCACAAAGTCATAGTTTTCGCTATTAAACTTGCTTCCGTCCTGTTCCTCATATGTATTCACATTTGTCCATTGAGGTTTCTCAGCATGTCCAGAACTCCACGGTATTACTGTTAGTAAACTCACAGCCATCAGGCCGGATAATGCTTTTTTCTTTTTCATCCTAAAACCTCCAGTATGATTTTTTTTGTATATATCCCACCAAGTCGTTCAAGGTTTATTTTATTGGGATTCGCTTTCCTATTGCAGCACTAGTTTCGGAAGGTCAAATTTATGTAGTGTTACTTGCTGGGGACCTTATCAAATTTTATAAAGAATATTTTTAACGATGTGGTTTGTTCAACGTTATAAAATTAAACCGCTTTCAACAGGGTTTGTTCAGCCATTTAGCGAGTCATTTCGTGTTGTATTCAATTAAAATATGTATTAGTTAATTAACGCAATATCTAAACCCGCATTGGCTACTGTAGCTGATTAAATTCCTTTCTAGACTAATAAATTTCTCCTTTTCTGCTCCCTACTAATATTTTAAATTTACATGTTTAAGAGTATCGCCTCCTTATTAAGAAATAGTAACTACAAACTTAGATAACTGTTTTATAATATTATACACTTATTTTTGTGCGAATTAAGAATTTTCAGTTAATAATAATTGAATTTTTATCCTTTTTTCATACATCAGAAACATAAAATTATTTACAAATAATTTCCACGCGCTAAATTAGTAAAAATCTGTATAACTGTTTTGAAGTTTGTCCCCAACGGTCAGTTACATGGGAAATCCCTCGAATCCTTTGAAATTCATGTGCTTTTTGATTTCCTCTAATCAGTATTATGAAAACTAAAATGAGCTCACTTTTCTGATAACCTTATATTGAGTATAGTAAATAGAGCAAACCACAAATGTTGAACTTCCGTACTTGGGCCTAAAAAACATATTCAGTATTGCACACTGCGAAGGAATCCCGAGAGGACTATTATAAAACTCCTAGGCCACAGTTGATAAAAAAGCAACCGTTTTATATCCAAACGGTTGCTTTTTTTCATTGCTATAAAGGTTTCCAAATTCTCTTTAAATCTATTGGTACGAATACTTTATCCCCATGCTTATATATGATGAGATGTAAAAAGTATGGTTCTAAACTTAACCCTTCTGTTTTATGTCTATCTGGATTTTATTGATAATAGGAGCCCATTCATTGCACTTACACTATTAGATTTAAATCTCCACACACATAACTGACAAAGAACTTGAATATCATTTACAGGCATCGTACTCCATGAAATTTAATTGATTGAAGTAGCAATACAGAAAAGGATGTAGCATTCGCTCCTTCCTTTTCTGTATTATGGGACATTAATCGAAGAATAGTCTTGGTCTACGACTATCAGATGAACTTTTTCACCTTATTTAAGGGCAGTTTTTATAACAATGTGATTATCATACTTATACCTTGGCTAAAAGCTCCTAAGGTTTACTGAGCTTTCTTGAAAAGATTGCCTAATCAAAAAGGAGATAGAGCAACATTTTGGTCTAGATCATATTTAAGCAAAAGTTGCAGTACTAAAATACTTGCTTTATTATTTAGGGTATAGTATATTAATTGACGCATCAACTATTGAGCTATCAATTACTTTGTCTAACGTATGAAAAGAGGGTGTTTCTTGACGAATTCATTGTGTAATGAATCCTTAATTTTATATAAAATGAACTGCCTTAACAAACAGATAAGTTCAAAATTTGAAAGTTGTACAGGCATTAGTCAATCAAGACATGATATCTTATATCAGCTTTATCAAGTTGATGAAATTAGTCAAACAGCACTTCAAAAAGAGGTTAACATTGACAGTGCAGCGATTACCCGGCATTTAAAACAACTTGAAGCGACTGGGATGATTTTAAGACGCAAAGATCCGGAGGATAATCGATTTACTCTTGTCTGTCTTTCAGATCATGGTCGCAAACAGATTATTCTCTACCAAGCTGAAAAGGCTCGTTTTGTCACTTTAATGCTTAAAGATTTTAAAGAAGAAGAACGTCAAGAGTTAACAGATATGCTGACACGAATTCAAAAAAATATAAGCCAAGTCTAACACTTGCTTAAATTAAACTACTAAATTTAAAAAGAGGAGACTATCAACTATGGCTACTACAGCACAATTAACAAATGATTTCAAAGAAATTGTCACAGGACGCCGCTCCATAAAAAATTACGACAAATCCGTAAAGATCAGTAGGGAAGAAATGGAGAAAATACTTACCTTAGCGACACTTGCTCCTTCTTCAGTTAATATGCAACCATGGCGCTTCCTTGTAATTGATAGTCCTGAGGGAAAAGCAACACTTGCACCTCTTGCTCGCTTTAACCAAAATCAAGTCGAAACATCTTCCGCAGTAATTGCCGTATTTGGTGATATGAACAATTTTGATAACGCCGAAGAAATCTACGGTAAAGCTGTAGATTTAGGGCTTATGCCTTTAGAAGTAAAAGAAAACATATTAGCTTCATTTGCTGGATATTTCGAAAAAATCACTAGAGAAGAGATGAAAGAGGTCGTTCTAGTTGATGGTGGTCTTGTATCCATGCAACTGATGCTTGCGGCTCGTGCTTATGGCTATGATACAAATCCAATTGGTGGCTATGAAAAAGGCCAGATCGCAGAAGCTTTTGGATTAGAAAAAGATCGGTACGTACCAGTTATGCTAATTTCAATCGGTAAAGCAGCAGATAATGGCCATCAATCAGTTCGTCTTCCAATTGATAAAGTCGCACAATGGAAGTAAAGAATCCATTCATTTCAACCGAGATGTTATTTTTACTTTAATTATATATTAAGTTTATTATGCTTAACAAATGAGAGGATGACGTTTAATGATTATCATTCATGCCGTATTCAATATTAATCCAGCAAAACAAGATGCATTTCTAGAGGAGATTCAACAGCTAATCGCAGCTTCAAGAGCGGAAAGTGGAAATGTTTCTTACAATCTTCACAAAGCTACAGAAAAAGACAATGAGTTTACAATGGTTGAAGTTTGGCAAGATCATCTAGCGGTTGCAAGCCATAATTCAAGTGAGCACTTTACCTCGTTTGTTGGTAAAGCTAAAGAATTCCTCTCTTCACCTTTAATTGTTAACGCATTTGAAGGACAACCATTAAAATAATGAGTTAAAATGTATGGGATATCCTATATACCATCTTATAAAACAAAGAGTTGCTGCTTCAGTAAAACAAGCTGCAACTCTTGTTTATTTCTATTCCATTTTCTCGAACATCACGCGCTTATTTGGCGTACATAATCTGTGTGACAATTTCCATGGAAAGAGGAATGCAAATAGTTCCATTTATTTATCGAATTTCAGTTTTTCCAAAGCATCCGCCAATGCTGTATCAATCGGTTCTTCTTTATTTTGATTCTTCATGAAATTGGAGATTTCTTTTTTCGACACTTTTTGATTTTTGTTTTGTTAATTATTTTTATGTTCATACGAATTCTAAAAGGAGGGCTGAAAGTGTATATGCTTCATTCACCAAGGATGGATATCCCCCACAATAAAGCGAAATATCTAGGGATGGCCGGCTAATTTTTTTGACGAGTTTCTTCTATTACTTGAGCTTTCGGTCGCCCGAAAGGCACACCGTTTTGCAAAGCCACATCAATTGCTTCACGCTGCCGTTTCCGGATCCTATCCCGTTCTTCTTCCTCCATCTAGGAAAGAATTTGCAAAACTAAATCTGCAATGAATGTACCGAGACTATCTTTAAATTGAGTTGTATCGAGCAATGGCATATCCAAAACGACGATATCCTCCTGGATATTTTTTGTAATGTCATTCCACTCTTTTAGTATCTCCTCTTTGTTCCGACCAAAACGATCAAGAGAATAAATGTATAGAATGTCTCCTTTAAGTACCACACATTTTAGTAATTGGTATTGAGCCCTATTGAAATCTTTTCACATTATTTATCCAAAATATCACGTGGATTAACGCCTAATTTTTTTATCGCTTCTAACTGCCGACCTTCATTTTGATCTTTGCTACTAACTCGTGTGAAACCAAATTTACGAACATCCATTTTTCCATTCCTTTTTCTGCTTTCTTCCCTCTTATACTGCCAAAATCGTTCGTAAAAGTGTGTGCAACACTAAGTACGTTCGTAAAATGTTTTTCAACTTTAACGAACGTAAAAACAGGGTGAATTTATAGAAAAAAGAACCGTTCATTAAAGTGTACTTTTACGAACGACACCTGTTAGTTTAAGTACACTAATTAAAAAACTTAAAATAATTTCTTTTTTGTTGTTAAAAGAGGCTGCCGATTGGCAGCTAAGCTCGGTGCAACCCCCTCCCCTGAAGTAAGACACCGAAGAAGAACGAAAAACTTCTAATATAATAAGAACCATTAATTAGTTACTAAAGACAAGAATTATAAATTAAAAACAAGAACATTGGAAGCAAGATGGATACGCATTGTCTAAACAAGGGATTCAAAACAAGGATCAAACGAGAAAGCAAATCGAGAAACAGGATAAAAGAAATGATATTGAACTAGGTAATGAATTTCAAATTGATAAACAAGTTCATAGAGCCCCCAAAAAAGTGGACGTCAAGTAAATAAAAAATAACACCAATCTTTCGGGGTTATTTTTTCTATTTATTTTCAGAAACAGCTCCTGAAAAAACCTTAAGAATTTGGGAATCTCCTTCTTTCAAGATAGATTCTTTATTATTAGATGTTTAACAACTTCCTTTTCTTTTTGTTAGGCTGCAGTCACCTCACAATTCATTTCAATCTTCCATAGAAAGCAAAATGTTGATTCCAATAATCTTTTAATTTACTGTACCCACTCCCTTTACTTTCGCGTTATATTTTTCCTTCCCCTACATAAATTCCAACATGAGATATATGGTTATAATTAGCTGTTCCTGAAAAAAATAAAATCACCGGTTTAAGCTCATTCTTGTTGATCCGTTCTGTGTAGTTATACTATTCTGCATCTGTACAAGGAATATTAATTCCAATTTGATTAAATTCCACTGCATAATCCACCCCAATCAAAGCTTGTATTCGGTTAACCCCTCCCCATTGGTAAGCATCCCCTTGTAGGCAAAGAGCCGCGTCCATATGAGACACTTGGTAGGGGTTGCAGTCATAAAAAAAGCCGACAGAATCAACTGACAGCTTTGGGAAACAATATGCTTTTCAACCTTTAACTAATGCGATTAGTCCAGCTTAGTTTTATGCCTTTGGAGGGATTTAACGTCTACTTCTTCTCAATGGTATTTTATTAATTTGTGTTATCAATAATTTTCACACGAGAATTGGAACAAAATAGTTATTATAACTAAACTAGAATTTCATTCTGAATGTTGATTGATTCACTCTGATTAATTCTTGTGTTCTCCCACATCCAATTGTGAAATTGTGGATACGCTTTTCTATATTGTTCAGCATATAATTGATATTTTTCATGATTTTCTTTATTAGGTTCTATTCTTTCTTTTTTAAATCGCACCATGTTTGCCACGGCTTCCTCAATATTTTTATAGGCTCTTCCAGCCACACTAGCCAAAATTGCAGAACCTAAACAAGCTACTTGATTGTCTTCTGGTACATTTATTACAATATTACTCACATCTGCATGAATTTGTAGAAATAATTTACTATTTGTTGCTCCACCTGCTGCATATACCTCTGAGGTGTCAATGCCATTGTTTCTAAAATTTCGGATATTATAATCTGTTCCATATGCAACCGCTTCCAGTACAGCTCTGTAAATATGTGCCCTTCCATGTTTTAATGACAATCCAGATATTAAGCCTCTAACATTTGGGTCTACATGAGGTGACCGGTTACCCTGCCAATAATCTAAAACAATAAGCCCCTCAGAACCTGGCGGAATGATAGAAGCTTCACGATTTAATAGATCATAAACACTCACATTTTTAACATTTGCTATAGCTTCTAAATCCTTACAAAAATTTGTTCTAAACCACTTGATAGTCGAGCCCGATGAAGATTGTCCTGCTTCTACGAGTCTTAATCCAGGAATTACTGCATCCGGAAATGATCCTAGTATTTCCTTTGCATGAATTGGTTTAGTTGTTAATCCATAAACATTATGTGAAGAACCTGTAACTAGCGCTATTTTTCCTGGTTGAGTCACTCCTAAACCAATTATGCCATTAAGGGCATCTACGCCTCCTTGAGCAACAGGTGTTCCTTCGTTTAATCCTAATTCATCTGCTATCTCTTGTGTAAGTCCACCGATATGTTCACCTAATTTACAAATATCCTTAGGCAGTTTTTCAAAGATATCACCTATTCCAATTGCTTCATAAAAGTGCTTTGGAATCCCTCCTTCTTCTTGATTGTAATGCCACCTATATGTTGTGGTACTAACACTTCCAGTGCACCTACCTGTCAGTCTGTAGGTATACCAATCTGAAAAGTCTAAGATTTTGTCTGCGCTTTCATAATTTTGAGGTTCATTTCTCTTTAGCCAAAGAGCCTTACATACCATCCATTCTGGAGAAACATTTCCATAACCGTTGTATTTTAACGCGTCATCCCCAGTGGAGGAAATAAATTGAGCTTCCTCATGAGAACGAATGTCCATCCATAAAAGAGCACGTCTCAATGGTGTTCCGTCATTTTTACAGGGTACAATTGTAGCGCAAGTCGTATCCAAACTTAAGCCAATAATCTGATCTTTAGTGGAACCAGATTGATTCATTGCTTTTTTAATACTATCAACTAAAGCAGCCCACCATTCGTTCGGATCTTGTTCTGCCCAACCAGGTTCAGGGTGATACGTTGGGTAACCCGTAATACCTAATCCAACTTGTTTTCCATATAAATCGTATACCCCTACTCTAACACTCTCTGTTCCAGCGTCAATTCCTATGACTAGCTCCTTTTTCATTGGTACAATCCCCTCTTCCAAAACTAAAATAATTTAAAAAAATCCTCTACAAATGTTCAAGTCACATTTAGAAATCTGGATATTTTCTAAACCACTATAATTTTTCTGAAAATTCCCACAAATTACAATCTTAATAAATAGCAATTACTTTCGGTTATAGCAAACTATTAAATCTTAAATTGCTTTACTTTTTATTATCTTTCTAAATAAGAGGGATAAAGCTCAGACCAAAAATAAGAGAATTTTGATCTGATTTTATTATCCCTCTAAAATATTTGATTATTTTTTATAATCTTAATTTTTTAGATTAAGGTTATTATAAACTTTTTATTTAAACTAAAATAGACTTTAATTTCACAAATTCATTTTTAACAGACTTATTATCTGTACTCTGCATCTGTATTGAGCGTAACTTCCAAATCATCGATTCCTTTTCTTGTTCAATGGCATCAAATGTGATAATTTCCCCTTTTCTTATAGGGCGAGTTACTACTACATTCGGATCCACTAATCCAATTGGAAGAGCACTTCCTGTCGAAGCCTCATTATAGGAAAGTAGTTTTCCATATACAGTGTAGCCTCCAATTCCATCAAGGTGATCTCCGGGTTGTAGATCTTTTTTTGCTACAGCAACCGTTTCAGCCTGTAGGCCCTTCCATGGTGCAATTGTTGCTTCTTTATGAAAATATGCACGTGCGACCGAAAGTGGGGTTTCTAAACTTGTTAAATGGTATGGACGGTACAATACATAGTTTGGACCTTCACCCATTTTCAGATAATTCATTTCATGGTGAACTTCTTCCTTATCAGAAGAAATGATCGCAAATACGCCTGGTGCTACACCGTTTACATAGTCTACGATCCCTTTACCATTAAGAATTCCACCTTGTTCTTTTAGTTGAAATAAAGATGGAAGTTCCCCGACGTTACCTGAGGGTCCATGCATTCCAGCCACATCTGGTAAAAATCCAGTTGCGTTCGCAACCGCATTCATTTCCACCATTGTTTTCGTTCCATCTTGGAATGAAGCGATCATCTTAGGGCTAGCCCCTTTTACCTTGGCTTCTACTTCTGCCGTGGAAGGATTCGCCTCGTGATTTAATGGATTGTTTTTTCCTTTTCCTAAAGCAATAATCTCAAAGCCAATCGCATCTGCAAAATCATATAATTCCATTACTGCTCCTGGCTCATCCCCCGCTGATCCTGTGTAAATCACACCGCTTGCATCTGCCATCTGCTTTAAAAGTGGTCCTACTGTGACATCTGCTTCAACATTCAACATCACAATATGCTTTTTGTTCAATATGGCTTTCCAAGCGATTTCAGCTCCTAAGTTAGGTACACCAGTCGCATCTACAATCACGTCGACACTTGGCAAACTTGTTACCAATTCACTATAGACTGTTCCTACAACCTTTCCTTGTTCAATGGCTTTTTCAGCTTCTTCAAGTTGAGTTGTTAAAACAATTGATTGTTTACTGATACCAGCTTTCACATATGCTTGTTCAATTAATGTTGTATGAAGATCTGCTGTTGCCACAACACGCATGCCCTTCATATTTTCAATCTGAGAAATCATGCCTCTCCCCATTTGTCCGCAGCCAATTAAGCCAACATGTATTTCTCTGCCTAGTTTCTCTAATTCTCTTAATTTATAGTTTAATCCCAACATCTGTTAAACCTCCTAAAATTATTATTAAACACAGTTTGGTTAGCCAGCGATTACAATAATCATTATTAATTTAAATTAAAAACATAAACTAACTATTTATTCTCTTTACAAAAGTTCATTAAAGTTACCTTTGTAAAAATTATATATTTCTCTTGATAATGTTGTCAATATATTTTTTCATTAAACAATGTAACAATCACTTGTTTTACAACATTTACATTCATTTTCTTAATTTTTATTAATTGACTAATTTATCAAACAACATTATTATTTTTACAATAGTAAACAAACTGAACAAATGGAATACCAAATGAAAAGGGGGAATGATTCAATTGGAAAATAGCCTTTCTATAGAACTTGTACGTGTTACAGAAGCAGCTGCTTTAGGAGCTGCAAGGTGGATGGGAAGAGGAAGAAAAGAAGAAGCAGACAGTGCAGCTACACAAGCAATGCGAGAGGTTTTCAATACTATTCCTATGAAAGGGACCGTAGTAATTGGTGAAGGTGAAATGGATGAGGCACCAATGTTATATATAGGAGAAAAATTAGGTACAGGTTACGGCGATCGACTTGATGTTGCTGTCGATCCATTAGAAGGGACTAATATTGTAGCAGCTGGCATATGGAATGCTCTAACTGTACTAGCAGTAGCTGATCATGGGAATCTTCTGCATGCTCCCGACATGTACATGAAAAAAATTGCTGTTGGCCCTGAATCGGTCGGTAAAATTGATATAAATGCACCTGTCATTGACAATCTACGGGCGGTTGCTAAAGCTAAAAACAAAGATGTAGAGGATATTGTTGTGGCTATTTTAGACCGAGACAGACATCAAGAAACCATCCAGGAAATTAGAGTTTCCGGTGCGAGAATTAAACTAATTCCAGATGGGGATGTTGCAGTAGCTATAAATACTGCATTTGAGCATACTGGTATCGATATTATGCTTGGGTCGGGTGGTGCCCCTGAAGGTGTACTAGCAGCTGTTGCATTAAAATGTTTAGGTGGCGAGTTTCAAGGAACGCTATGGCCGCAAACACCAGAAGAAGTGATTAGATGTAGAGAAATGGGGATAAAGGACGTCAATCGTGTATTAAGAATGGAGGACATCGTAAAAGGAAAAGATGCTTTTTTTGCAGCAACAGGGGTGACAGATGGAGAACTTTTAAAAGGAGTTCAATATAATGGAGAAAATGCTACCACACATTCAGTTGTTATGCGTGCTAAATCAGGTACAGTACGTTTTATTGAGGGTAAACATAGTCTAAATAAAAAAAACAATTTAGTAACTATTTATTAGTATCTAACATGCTTTTTAAAAAGTTTTTTATTACACTTTATCAACATTTATTTTATCAGCCAGAAAACGCTTGATAAAATAACATAATTTATCAATTTGAGTCCACAATCATCTTTAGTAAGGCCTTCTCTAGACGATGCTACAATCCACAGAATTGAATATTTTCTTGGTTTGTACCATCGTCTAAAAAACCCTTATTGTAAGTGTTAAACCTTATATATATAAGATAAAGCCTAAAAAGTACTTAAAGCGACTAGAAAGTCAGCTATCTTCTAAAAGAGCCGAAGCTGTTTGCTCGTCTATAATTAATACATCTAAATAATTCCCTCTCAAAGAAGCAGATACACTTTCCAATTTATGAGTTCCTTCGACTACCCCTATTACTTCCTTAATTTGCTTTAGGTGCTCTAATGATAAACCAATAACTTTATCATTTAATGGATGTTTAATTATATCTCCTGATTCATCAAAAAAACGAGAAGCAATGTCACCTACTGCGCCCATTTTGCGAAGGTTTTGTATGTCATCTTCTTGTAAGTAATTAAGTTCTCTCATTGTAGAACCCCTGTAAGGATTTCCTATACCTATAAGAGCTACATCTACTTCTTTTCCCTCTTCAAGAACGGACGAAATCTCTTTCATAGCTACTAGATGATCTTTTAATTCCTTTGTTTCTACAATAGCTGGAGCATATAAGTAAGAACACGTACAATTCATTTTTTTAGCTAATTCATAGGCTAACTGATTAGCATGAATTTCAACGTGTTGTGTTCCCATACCTCCCACAAGAGGTACAATATTCATCACTTCTCTTCGTTCAAATGGATATTCCTTCACCAATTCTGCTAAAGTGGAACCCCATGAAATACCTAGTCGGTTTACATCCTGTTTCTTTAAATATTTAGAGAGATAATAGGCTCCTGCCTGTCCGACTGCCTTTTTTATCATTTCTGGTGTCAATCCAACAGTTGATATGACTACGGCATCTTTTAATCCATACTTTTTCTCTAGTTGTTGTTCTAAATCCACGGTATGAGCGCTTTCATCTTTTATATAAACTTCCACTATTCCGAGGTCTCTTGCCTTTTGCAATAGTTTTGAAATAATAGGTCTAGATACCCCAATTTTTTTAGCAATTTGTTGTTGTGTCCAGCCATCTATATAATACAAATTAGCTACTTTTACTAACTGTCGTCTTTCTTCCCAATTTAACATATAATCGCCTCTTATCTGTTCATATGCTTTTTAGTATAGCAAATAAATATATCAAATGAGAATCACTTAACATTTACTTAAATATTAAATGCAACACATAAAATTTATTTGATTTAAAATCCTCAAATTTCTAAGGTCTAATTAGTTGTAAGTAAAATAAGAACGTCTTTTAAAGACGTTCTTATTTTATAATTTACTATGTGTTATTAACTGGTAGTAATCAGTTCGAAGATCCGACTACATCTTTTAAATTATTGATATCGTTAGATTGATTTTTTTCTTCCGTTTTTGGTAAGGTGATGAATTTCATTAGAAATGCACTAATCAAATATAAAACAGTATAAACCCATATGACACCCAATGTACCTATAATGCCGATGAAGGCGCCAACAATCGCAGGACCAAGGAAAGTACTTAAACCTGCTCCAAGGTTGAGAATAGACATCGCAGCTCCCCTGTTATCAGGTGCTAACGAAGGAACTAAAGCAGATAAGGGAGCATAAGCAGCCAAACAAGCTCCAAAACAAATAGCTGTAATCGTTGTCATTAAATAGTTCGGTCCCATTATATCAGGAACATAGTAAAATGCAGCCATAAAAATCGCACAGCCTACTCCACCAAACCACATAACTGTATTGCGCCACCCTAACTTATCTCCAAGAATCCCAAAAATCAAGTTGAAAAAAATGTTACTAGTCCAAAGTGCTCCGTAAATTTGCAACCATTCTGTTCTTGTGAATCCAATTTCCATCATATATGCAGGCATAAAAACAACAATTCCATATGCACCGGTTGTATTGATAGTTCGCACAATACCACCTAGTCCAATTTTTGGATTTTCAAATGCGATAGTAATACCTTTTGACAAGTATTTGAACGCTTCTTGTCTGTTTTGGAATTTCTTTCCTACGTTTGAATCATCTTTATTGGCAATAATAGCAATTGCAGCACCTATACCTATAAAAATCAGCGCACTCCATAAAGTGTTCATTTCCCCTAGAACCGGAAGGATAATACTAGAGTAATAAGCTCCTAAAACGTTTAATCCAGCGGCAAATGCAAACCAAAACCAACCTACCGCTGTTCCAAGTTTACTACTTGGGGTATAGTATGTAAGCCAAACTAAAAAGGAGTAAGCAAATAATGGATAACCAAGTCCTCTAAGAGTATAAGTTGGTATCATAACCATAAGATTCATAGTTGGTAACCCTATTGTTAAAAAAACGATTGTTCCTAATAAAAATAAAGCTACCCCTATTGCCATTGCTTTTCGGGGTCCTAAAATTTCAGCCAATACTCCTGAAAACCAGGCAGCGATCGCTACAGCAAAACCATAAACACTAAATAATAAAGCCGATTGTTGAATAGTCAAACCATTATCTATTAAATATGATGACAACCAACCTTGTTCAAGCCCATCCCCCATCATAAAAAACATTACCCCTAAATATCCTAAAGCCATTTTAGAATCCATTCCCATTTTCCCTAATACCCCTTGCATATTCCCCCTCTTTTCTCCCATAGGACCCATAAGAGCTAAACTCAAAGAACACTACTCCTAAAGTGCCACCTGAGTCACCCTATCATTTCGCTTCTAAAAGTTTTATAGCTGTTTGTTCATCTGTGATTAGCACATCTAAATAATTTCCTTTCAAGGCAGCGTTGATACTTTCCACCTTATGAGTTCCTTCAATTAGTCCAATTACTTCTCTAATTTCCTTAAGTTGTTCTAATGACAGAGCAATAACTTTATCGTTTAACGGATGCTCAATAGCAACTCCTGATTTATCAAAGAAACGAGATCCAATATCACCTGCAACCCCTATTTTACGTAGTTGTTTTAAATCGTTGTCGTGTAAATATCCAAGCGCTCTCATTGAACCTTTGTACGGGTTTCCTAATCCTATAAGGGCTATTTCTACCTCTTTGCCTTCTTCTAGAACGGACGAAATCTCTTTCATGGCCACTAGATGGTCTTTGAGTTCCTTTGTTTCTACAATCGCCGGAGCATATAAGTAAGAACACGTACAATTCATTTTTTTAGCTAATTCATAGGCTAACTGATTAGCATGAATTTCAACATGTTTCGTTCCCATCCCCCCTACAAGAGGCACAATGTTCATCTCTTCTCTTCTTTCAAAAGGATACTCTTTCACTAGTTCTGCTAAAGTGGAACCCCAGGAAATCCCAAGACGTTTTACATTCTTTTTCTTTAAACATTTAGAGAGATAATAGGCTCCTGCTAGTCCAACTGCCCTTTTAATCATTTCTGGTGTTAAACCGACAGTGGATACGACGATGACATCTTTTAGTCCATACTTTCTCTCAAGTTGTTGCTCTAAGTCCACAGTATGAACATTTTCATCTTTAATATAAACTTCTACAACTTTATAATCTCTAGCCTTTTGCAATAGTTTTGAAATAATAGGCCTGGATACACCAACTTTTCTTGCTATTTGTTCTTGTGTCCAACCATCTATATAATATAAATTAGCTACTTTTGCTAACTGTCGTCTTTCTTCCCATCCAACTACCATACAATCGCCTCTTTATCTACCCAGGGTCCTCTTTCTTTCAAATAACTAGCTTATGCTAAACCAGAGCACCTTTCTTCTTCATAGAGGTTACACTGTTTAAAGCCGCCTCATAGAACGATTCAGTAACTGTAGGATGAGGGTGAATCATTTTTGAAACTTCTTCAACTGTCCCCTCCAAATATACAAAGGCAGAGGCTTCTGAAACCATTTCTGTAACGTGTGAACCAACCATCGTTACACCAATGATTTCTCCATACTTTTCTTCATACACTATTTTGACAAAACCGTCAGTTTCCCCCAAAGTAAGGGCTTTTCCATTTCCAGCATGGTCAAATCGCTCTACTCGAACTGCTAACCCCTGCTTCTCTGCTTCTTCCTCAGTCATTCCTACACTTGCTACCTCGGGTAATGTGTAGATACAACGTGGTACTACTTTATAATCTATTTTGTCGTTAAAACCAGCTGCATTGTTAGCAGCTACAATTCCCTCTGCACTGGCTACGTGTGCTAATTGAAAACCTCCGACCACATCACCAACCGCATAAATAGATGGAATACTAGTTTCCATTTTTTCATTTACCCTGATAAATGGACCCTCTTTTTCAATCGCTACATTTTGAATAGCAGTAAGATTCGGTTTACGTCCTACACTCACAATGAGGGCTTCTGTTTCAAGAGAAAGTTCTTTTCCTTTCGCATCGATACATGTCACTACTTTTTGATCACTCTGTTGCTGAATTTTTGTTACCTTCGTACTTGTATAAAAACGAATACCTTTTTTCTTAAGGAGTTTGTTTAGAAGCTTGGAAGCGTCTACATCTTCACTTGGAATAATACGTTCCGCTGCTTCAATAACCGTTACCTCTGCTTTCAAACTGGCAAAGATACAGGCAAATTCTACTCCAATGACACCACCTCCAATAATTACAACCGATTTAGGAATCTTTTGTATATCAAAAATTGTGTCACTTGTATCAAAATCAACAGAAGCTAAGCCTTCAATCGGTGGTACAACAGGTGTTGAACCAGTAGCTATAATGATACGTTCTGCTTGAATTCGCTCTTCTTTCTCCTTTGTTTCAATCTTAATCACTTTTTCTTCTTCAACCGTGCCGAATCCTTCATACAAGTCTATTTTTCCTTGATTTAACAAATATGCAATCCCCTTGCGCAAACGCTGAATGACATCATCTTTACGTTGTTTCATTTTTTCTATCGAAAAAGAAAGATTCCCTGTTTCAATTCCCCAAGCTTGTGCCTTTTCAATGGATTCGATTACTTCTGCATGTTTCAATAACGTCTTAGAAGGAATACACCCTCTATTTAAACAAGTACCGCCTAAAAAGTCTGCCTCAATTAAGGCCACCTTTTTTCCAACCTCAGCCGCATGTAATGCAGCTACATACCCTCCAGGTCCTCCACCTATTACTACAACTTCATAAGATTTTGTCATTCTTTCCACCTCTTTTATCTTATACTAGCAATTCAAACGGATTCTCAAGAACACGTTTGAGTTCTGTTAAGAATTCCGCTGCTGGTGCACCATCAATCACACGATGATCAAAAGACATACTGACTGTCATCATTGGTCGAACATCAATTGCCCCTTTTATAACAACTGGCTTCTCATGCATTCTGCCTACTCCTAAAATAGCAGTTTCTGGTTGATTGATAATTGGTGTAAAACCATCTATAGCATACATACCGAGGTTACTGATCGTAAATGTAGATCCTTTTAATTGTTCAGGTAACAATTTTTGTTCTCTTGCACGTTTACCAATATCTTTTGCTTCTGTTGTTAAATCGGCTAAGCCTTTATGATTAACATCATACATAACAGGAACCATTAGTCCATCTGGAACTGCAACTGCTAAACCGATATGAACATCATCATTATAGATAATTTCATCATTAACAAAAGATGCATTAATAGACGGAAAACGTGATAATACTGATCCAACTGCTTTTATAATCACTTCTGTGTAAGATAAACGGAAGCCCGTTTGTTTTTCAATGATAGGTAGAAGTTGTACACGTAACTCTTTCACTTTCGTCATGTCGATCTCACTTGTTAATGTAACATGTGGTGCTGAAAAAGCACTTTGGGACATACGATCAGCAATCACCTTGCGCATACCAGAAATTTTTCTTCGCTTCTTAGAAGAAGTAGACGCTTTTTTATTTTTTTCTGGAATAGTTGCCGATATATCTTGTTTAATAATTTTACCGTTTAGTCCACTCCCTGATATCGCAGATAGATCTACGTTCTCTTGTTCAGCAATTTTTTTCGCAAGTGGTGTAATCTTTGTCTTTAATTGACCTGTACTTACATATTGGTTGATATCTTTTAGATGTACTCTCCCATTCGGTCCGTTTCCATGTACAAGTGCTAGCTCAACTAGTTGAGCTTTCGCTACCCTTCTTGCTGCAGGTGTAGCACGTGTCTTTTCTCCAGAGGAGACTTGACCTGTCACTGATATATTCTGAGTTTTTTCGTTGGTGATTTCTTCTTGAACTGATTTGCTTGATTCACCTGATTCACCGGGTGATTCTGCAGGTACTTGTTCATTCGCTTGACCAATGTAACCAATTACATGGTTAACAGGAACCTGATCATCGGTATCAAAATACTTCTTTAGTAAAATACCATCATCGTACGATTCAACTTCAATATTAATTTTATCTGTTAGGATTTCAAAAAGTGGTTCTCCTGTCTCAACTGTATCTCCTTCTTCTTTAAACCATTCAAGGAGGGTACCAGTCTCCATTGTACTACTTAGTTTTGGCATAAAAATTTCTTTTGCCATGCTTTCTCCCTCCTTATTTAAAACGAACTGTTTCTTTTACGGCTTCGATAATATCAGGAACTTGAGGAATAACCGCCTTCTCTAATGTCGGGTTATAAGGAACAGGCACTGCCAATCCACCTAATCTTTTGATTGGAGAGTCTAAATAATCGAAAGCTTCACTTTCAGCAATCATACTAGCAATTTCTCCTCCAAATCCACCACGTTTAACCGCTTCGTGTACTACAATAAGACGACCTGTTTTCTTCACAGATTCTATGATTGTTTCTTCATCTAAAGGTACAAGTGTACGAGGATCAACGATTTCTACGTCAATTCCTTCTTTCTCTAGTTCAACCGCTGCTTCTAACGCTTTATGCACCATAATGGCTGTAGCCACTATGGTGACGTCTTTTCCTTTTCGCTTAATATCTGCTTTTCCCAATGGAATCGAGTACTGCTCCTCTGGTACATCACATTGTGTACGATATAATAATTTGTGTTCGTAAAATATAACAGGATTATCATCATCCATCGCTGCTTTCAATAAACCTTTTGCATCATAGGCCGTAGATGGTTGAACAACTTTTAGCCCAGGAATATGAGCCATCCATGCTTCTAAGCTTTGCGAATGTTGTGCCGCTGCCCCCGTACCAGAACCCGCAGGTGTTCTCACAACCATTGGCACTTTTCCTTTACCACCAAACATGTAGCGTGTTTTAGCTGCTTGATTTACTAATTGATCCATAGCAATTGTAATAAAATCCGAAAATTGCAATTCCAAAATAGGCCTCATACCAGTAAGTGCTGCTCCAACTGCTCCACCTGCGATCGCAGCTTCAGAAATAGGTGTGTTACGAACTCGTTCGGGACCAAATTCCTCAATCATCCCACGTGTTACCCCAAATGCACCACCATATACGCCAATATCTTCACCTAAAATAAATACATCTTCGTTTTGGCGCATTTCTTCGCTCATTGCTTCTCTAACTGCTTCTAAATAAGTAATTTCTCTTGTTTTATCTGTCACGTTAATTCCTCCCATGTTTTAGGCGTAAACGTCTTCTAAAAGACTCTCGATTGATGGCTCTGGACTATTTTCAGCAAACTTTACCGCTTCCTCAACTTCTTGCTTTGCCTCTTCTTGTAACTTATTTGCTTCTTCTTTTGTTAAAATTTTTGATTCTATTAATAAATCCCTAAATTGTTTAATACCATCTTTCTTCCTCCATTCTGTTTCTTCTTCACGTGTACGATATTTCTTAGCATCACTCTTAGAGTGACCTTTCCAACGATATGTTTTCATTTCAATTAAAGACGGACCACTACCTTCACGGGCTGTTTCTACTGCCTCATGTACGGTATTCATGATTTCAATCATGTCATTGCCGTCTACTACCTTACCAGGAATACCGTAAGCGCTTGCTCGATCTGCAATATCTTTAACTCTAACCATATCCTTCACAGGACCGGACATTCCATATTGATTGTTTTCACAAATGAATACAACTGGTAAGTCCCAAATAGCAGCTAAGTTCAAAGCTTCATGAAAACTTCCTTCATTAGAAGCGCCATCTCCAAAAAAACACAACACTACATAACCTTGATTTTTCATTTTAGATGTTAACGCAGCTCCTACCGCTAGTGGAATTCCTCCACCTACAATTCCATTGGCTCCTAAGTTCCCTTTTTCAACGTCCGCGATATGCATTGAACCACCTTTTCCTTTACAATAACCTGTTACCCTGCCAAATAACTCTGCCATCATTTTATTTATGTCACCTTCTTTGGCAATACAATGACCGTGACCTCGATGGGTACTTATAATTTTATCTTTACTCTGCAGAACCGCGATTGAACCAGAGGCTGACGCTTCCTGACCTACACAAAGATGAGTAGTCCCATGAATCATCCCTTTAGCAAAAAACTGATCGACTTTTTCATCAAAGTATCTAATAAGCCACATTTCTTTGTAAAGACCTGTAAGTTTTTCCTCTGTGATATGAGAGGGTAATTTTATTGTGCTTAACATATTTTTTCCTCCTCTTTTACATTTGTTCTATTTAATTACCTTTGTTAACATCATATTTATTTTCCGAAAATTCGTCAAGTAATAAAAATTAATTAACTCGTAAAATAGTTCACCCAACCTCTTAAAATCATTAATGTATATGAATTATTTTTTTTTAAAAAAGATAAGTATATTGACAAAATTACAAAAATAATTTTATACTCTTAACAAAAGTAACACAACAGAACTTTTGTTAAAGGAGTGAGTCTATGTGGGTAATATTTATTGCTATCTTTATAGTGCTTTGGTTATTACAACTTTTCATGACAAGGATGCAGATGAAACACTATCACCAAACAGTTCAAGAAATGAGTAATCGCATTTCAGGTTATCTAGGTGTAGGAGTCGATAGGAAAAGATTAGGTGTAGGAACTATCTTAATTTTAGTAACAGACGTAGAAGGTACTATTACCGATTGCAGAATTATGTCGGGTGTTACAGTCTTTTCTAAATTTAAAAATTGTAAGCGTTTTAAAGGTCTTAATATTTTAGATTTACACCTTTCAAGTCATAAAAGTAAATATCAAGTTTCGCTAAGAACAGCAATTGAAAAAATACAACACCAAATGAATCAAGTGATTTCCACTTGATAAAAGGGAGGAAAATTCATGGATTGGATTGTAGTGTTAGCTGAAGGTTTCATAGGAATGTTTGAAAAAGGAGGAGAAACGTTCATTGGGATGTTAACAGGGATTGTTCCTACTCTCATTTGTTTAATTACAGCTGTTAATGCCATCATTAAATTGGTTGGAGAAGATAGGATTCAGCACTTCGCTCAAAAATGTACTAAAAATATCATTTTAAGATACAGTGTATTTCCATTATTAGCTGTTTTTTTCTTAACGAATCCAATGGCATTTACCTTTGGAAAATTTTTACCCGAAAAACAAAAACCCGCTTTTTACGATTCAGCTGTTTCTTTAGTACACCCTATAACTGGACTGTTTCCACATGCAAATGCAGCTGAGTTATTTGTTTATACAGGGATCGCAGCAGGTATTACACAACTAGATTTATCCCTTGGACCATTAGCAATACGCTTCTTTATTGTAGGTATGATTATAATTTTAATTAGAGGGATTATAACAGAAAAAATCACTACAAAAATGATGAAAAACCGTGCATTAAAAGTAGAGCCTAACTAATCAGATCTAGAGAAGGGAGGAAAAGTCATGAGTAAAAGTCAAGCAGTCCTAACTGCATTTAAACCAATAAAAATATCGAAAGGCAGCAGTGGTTGGGGTGGGCCTTTAGTCATCCAGCCAAATGAAACAAGAAAATATATTGTATCTGTTACTGGAGGAGGTATACATCCTACAGCCCAACGAATTGCTGAAATGACAGGAGGAGAAGCCATAGATGGTTTTAAATCATCTGTTGAAAGCAGTCAAATGGCTTGTGTCATTATTGATTGCGGTGGAACTGCTCGCTGTGGCGTCTATCCAAAAATGGGGGTTATGACAGTCAATTTAACACCAACATCTCCATCAGGCCCTCTAATGAACTTTATCAAAGAACATAACTTTGTTTCAGGTGTGAAAGAAGAAAATATTGGATTTATTTCAGAAGAATTAGAAGTGAAAAATCCGACTCAAGTCACACAGCTAACTTCCTTTCAAACGCCACAACAATTAAAAGAGGAAGCAAAGCAAAAAGCTGCTCAGTATGCTTCAAACGATCCAAGCAACAAATCATTCATCGAGAGAATTGGAAGAAGTATGGGAGGAATAGTCGGAATATTCTACCAAGCAGCACGTGAAACTGTTGAACAAGTCATTAAAAATATATTACCATTCATGGCATTAGTCAGTACCATTATTGGAATCATTTTATACACAGGCATCGGAGATTTGATTGCTAAATTTGTCTCTCCACTGGCTGGTAATATTTTAGGGCTTCTACTTTTGTCTGTCATTTGTGCAGTGCCGATTTTATCACCGATTTTAGGTCCTGGCGCTGTTATCGCTCAAGTTGTCGGTGTATTAATTGGCGTAGAGATTGGTAGAGGAAATATACCCCCAAATTTAGCTTTACCTGCATTATTTGCCATTAATCCACAGGCAGGATGTGACTTTGTACCAGTAGGACTAACTCTTGGTGAAGCAAAGCCCGAAACTGTTGAAGTGGGTGTACCTGCAGTATTAATGTCAAGGCTAATTACAGGGCCAATGGCTGTAGCGTTAGCTTATATATTTAGTTTCGGATTATACGAATAATATACTATGGAGGATGAATGATATGAAAACAATTTACCAATCTAGAGTTACTGAAATAGGTTCACAAGTAGGGCTATTCTTAGAAGAAAAAATGTTTATTTTATTCAATGAAACCGCGCCCGCTGATTTGCGTGACGTCGCTATTGTGCATACACATTGTTCATTAGAAGAGGATATTAAAGTAGGTGACGAATTAGTTATTGACAACCAATCTTTTAAAATCACTTCTGTCGGAAGTAAAGCTAATGAGACTATGAGAGATTTGGGACATACAACTGTTGCTTTAAATGGCTCAACAGAGTCTGAAATGCCAGGAACCATCTGCGTGGAAGAAAAAGAGATCCCATCTATTAATGTTTCATCACAACTTATATTTAGACAAGTACGCTAGAAAATTTCACATTTTTTAAAATTAAAGTGCTAATTTAAAGAATTAGAGAAACCCCAAAGATAAATTTATATTGACGAAATTAGTTACGGACAAATGGGTAAAGGGACGTATTCTCAGGTTGAAATTATGAAGATTGGTCGTCGAACGCCAATCTTCACACTAATTATCCCAACAGGCTTTAGAAGTATCTATTTTGTAGAAACCCCCTATTTTTAATTAAGATGATTTTATTAATCATTGAAACATAGATGTTGCTTTAGAAATACCATTTAGATGTGTTGTAAAGAATAATATAAGTAAATGGGAGGATTTGTTATGAATGCTGTTGAAATAAGAGTTATGAATGATACAGGGTTACATGCAAGACCTGCATCACAGTTTGTGAAAATATCTAACCGTTTCCGATCGGAAGTTTCAGTCATAAAGGATGGGCGGAAAGTCAACGCTAAGAGCATCATGGGTCTTATGAGCTTGGCTATTTCAAAAGGTACCACTATCAGGATAGAAGCTGAAGGATTGGACGAACAAAAAGTAGTAGAAGCTTTAGTTCATTTTATTGAACATGAGTTAGATAATTAAGATTAGAATTGTTTTTTAAGGAGGTAGACAACATGAAAAGTTCGGAAATGGAAGCCAATTTATTTTGTATTAGTTGTAATGATGAAACCCCCCATTTAATCCTTTATATTAATAATAAAATTGAAAGTGTTGAATGTGAAGATTGTAAGCGTGGAATGGTACTAAATAGAGACATCATGAAAGAATTTTATAATGAAGTCTATGAACGTATCTCATCGAAGCCGTCAAGAATAACGACAGAATACAAAGAAGATTTAAGTGGATTTCTATATAAACTACCGATCCGTGTTGTTAGTAAACCTTACCGAATTATGCGTGATTTAAATCAGTCACGTAAAATTATTCGCCGATTTAAAAAGTAATAAACGTTTACTTTTAAACAAAAAGTTTTACTTAGTATAACTGTATTTTAAAAACAGGACATCGATTCTTCATAAGTAAAGGGGCTCTGGTACAAACATAGTATATAAATTCAAAAAATAATTGGATTCCTAACAGAATTTTAACAAGTCGGTCTCTTTACTGAAGTTGTTAAATATTTCTTTGCTTATAGAGCTAATGGTTTTAGGCGCCGTTTTAGGCGTTTCTTTTTTGTTTATAAAGTATAGATGAGAATCTAGCAGCAGCAATTAAGTCCAATATCAAACGTGATACAGTCTGGCGTGTAACTTGTGCTCCTATAAAGGATTCCCCTTTTAAAGTGGGTAATAATCCTCGTTACCTTCTTTATTATAAAGCCAAGTTAATCGGAGTAATGTATAGTCAATGTTCGATTCTTCCACTACTTTTGCCGCAGATTTTAACGAAGGTGTGTGTATTCCAACCATTGCTTTATTCCAGTTACCAAATGCACCAGGAACTTCATCATAAATACCTAAAGCTGTTGAACCAATCAGACGTTTTACACCAGCTTCATCCATTGCGGAGACAATAGATTGTACTGCAGAAGCGTTTAACATATCATTTAAGTAAACAACATCTACCCCAGACATCGAATTGATGAGTTTTGAATATTCCTGAAAGTCTCCTGAAATTATCTCAACTCGTTTGCTTTTCGCTTCCAAACGATAATCAGCTCGTCTTGCATAAAGGACTATGTCGTGGTCTGTTTCTTTAAGTAATTTGTCAGTCAAGATTCGAGAAATTTGACCAGCAGCTCCTAATATTAAAATCTTCAACTTAACTTCCTCCCTTTCATACTGTGGATGATTTATTGGTTTTGTAACGTAGTTATTTATCGTCCAAAAGATCGACTAAAAGATTGTCCAGATTGTACTATTTGACGTGAATTTTCTAAACGGATAGACTCATATTCCAAAAGCGCGTTGCACGCTGCAGTTCCTTTTATTCCATTTTCCACACACTCGGCTAAGATAGCAGCATCTTGCAAGGAAGCATTAAAACCCGATGCAGTAAGTGTTGTAGGTAAATGTGCAGCATCTCCAACAATTGCTATACGTCCTTTTGCAAGAATGTCAGGTATATACTCAGCAACAGGTGCACCAATAAGGTTACGTGTTTTAATGCTATAAAGAATGGTATCTAACCATGGTTGAGACCATCTAACAGAAGCTTTTTCTGCCAGCTCAATCAGTGTCTGTTCAGGGATTTCAGATGCATGGAGTGAATGTTCTACAATGGTTCCTTCTACACATCCCAGACGACGTAACAATTCATTTTGAGTATTATCCGTACCAAGCCCATCCTAATCTTCTTTTTCCTAAAGTGACTGAACCGTCTGCTCCAGCTATAATTGTACCTAGTAAAAAGTCACCAATGCCATCTGGCATAACAAACTTCGGAGCATGGAGGTTAGGTCTGCTTTTTTTCGTTTAGTACAAATAAATTAAATGATAATCAGCCAATATCCAAAGGAACTTGGCTGCTCTCTCTAAATTTGCGAATTAATTCACTTATTAAACTCCCTGAGTTACAAAAACAGCGATAGCTTCTTCAGGTAAGTTAAATAATTATTGCTAATTTAAATGGTTCTTTCTCACTGAAGAAAAGTCGATGATCTTAGATTGGCTTTTTTAACTTTGTGAAGAAATATACTTAAACTATCATGCCCCTTTAGTTCCATAAGAAACTCCTATGGCGGCCAACCTCGCCGCCACCATCTACTACGAAAATCTAAACTCAAAAATAGAGTCTAACCCATAAACCCCTTGACGATAATGGATGATAACAATACAACCAGGCTGAACTTTTTTTGGTGGATCTTAAGGAAGATACCCTGTATAAGAAACTGGTTGTGACAGTATGGAAGAACCATTTAGTATACTGCTAGTACGTATACAAAAATTTTTGTAACAAATCTACTGTCATATGTATTGTTAATCTTTTATTGAGGTGATTCTCCTATGGAAGCAATGATTGAACGGTGTGCTGGCCTAGATGTACACCAAGAAACAGTAGTAGCCTGTGTATTATTTGGTCCATTAGATAAAAAGCCAAAGACCTCTATTGAAACTTTTTCAACTACAACAACGGGACTGTTGGCTTTAAGTGATTGGCTCTCTACCCTTCAGGTATCCGATGTTGTGATGGAAAGTACCGGAGTCTACTGGAAACCAATATGGAATATACTCGAAGGATCTTTTCACCTTGTTCTTGCCAATGCCAGGCATGTCAAAAATGTTCCAGGGCGTAAAACTGATGTGAAAGATGCCGAATGGCTTGCCAAGCTTCTAAGATGCGGACTTATTGAAAGCAATTTTGTTCCACCAGAGGATATTCGTGATTTACGAGATCTTACTCGTTATCGAAAAAATTGATTCATCATCGCACCTCAGAGCAGAATCGCATTCACAAAATTCTTCAAGATGCTAATATCAAGCTAACATCCGTGCTATCAGACATTTTTGGTGTATCGGGACGCCGTATCCTTGAAGCGATTCTAAACGGTGAAAAAATAGAGACCGATGGTCTTCGAAAAATGGTGGATTGGCGAACAAAAGCAAGTATTACTGACATTGCCCATGCAATTAATGGTCGTATTCGCCGTCATCACCGTGATATGTTGCGTTACCATTGGGATCATATGAGTTATTTAGAAAAGCCATAGAAGAATTGGAAAAACAAATCGATCAACTCCTGTCCCCCTATCGTAAGGAAGTAGAATTATTGGATGGTATACCCGGTGTGAACAAAGCTGCCGCAGCTACTTTTATTGCGGAGATGGGCGTTGATATGTCCGTATTTAAGTCGGCTAAACATCTTGCCTCTTGGGCTGGTGTGAGTCCTGGAAATTACGAAAGTGCTGGTAAAAAAAACGAGTAAAACCACACAAGGAAACAAAGCATTAAAAACGATGGCTGTAGAATGTGTACTGGCAACCTCTAGGCAAAATAATCGAATTGCTTCACATCGAAAAAGGATTACCAAACGACAGGGAAAAGGACAACTTCAACCGTTTTGGATGGATATTGAAGAATGTCTTGCATGGACAGCAGTAATGGAGCTGATACTACTCCATTTATAGGAAGCCAATAGTTTGATTTAGAAAGTGTCGGATAAGTAAAGTGGTTCCTTCTAAAAAATAATTGGTTTTCCACACTATCATTATTGATGAATTGAATGGGTGTCTCCTGATTTTCCGGCAGCAAACTACGCGTAGTTAAATAGGGTCTCACTTTTTGAGTTTTTGTCATAGTTCCCTCCTTATTAATATGAATCATTATAGATGTATACTTCGTTACTGCCCACTTCATCCTACACACCATCTGTTTAAATCCAGTTTGTCTAATCCTACGGCCGATCCCTTTGATCCATATTTGAATGGCTATTTGCTGTGCATTTGCTTGTAATAAGTAAGGTTAGGGGTCATTTAATTTCCAGTCTTTAGGATATTAATCCAATTACACTTTTTAGTACTTTCGGTGCTTTTTTAATTCCTTCCGTTCCAACAAAACTGCTCGCACTCGCTATTAATATGCTTGAAGAAATGAATTTGACCACATAAAAAATTCCTGATCCAATAATTAGATCCAGGATTAAAAACCTTTTAATTGTTGAACCTTTTATTATATAAATAACGATTTGGTCGTTTTTCTTCATACTCAGAATGGTCACACCCTTATCTTTTTCTAAATGTTATGTCAAAGAGGGGTTGTCATATTCTTCTGCATCTTGCATTTACTATTTAAGTGGACCCTCCCCTATAATTAGTGCGGTAATCTACATAAGGAGACCATGTATATTTGGAATATTAACAAACTTGTCAAGACGTTACAGGCAGGAACAATAACTGGCAAACAAAAGAAAAGATATCGGATAACTTTTGGGGTACTAGTTGCCCTTACAGTGTTTTCACTGCCGGGAGTTTATAACTCTTCATCTATGAATGGATATGATGTTATTGATCTAATTTTATTTTTTATTATCAATGTGATTGCAATCTATCTTTTAGTCGGTATTTATAAAAAGAGAATGAGGAAAGAATTAGATTTCTTCTTACCCTTTTTTGGCTTACTGATTCCACTGTTTTTACGTAACAGCATATGGACCATACTTTTAACTATCATTGGCTCAATTTACATTGTCTTATTTGCTCCTTTCATTCACTTGAGGAAACTAATATTTTCGATGTGAGTATTAATGCTATAGTCGAAATTGTCATGAATATTATGTTTGTCCATTACTTTAAGAAGATATATAACTAGGCAGCACCTTTTTTGGTGCTTTTTTTAATTTGACTTCACACTTTCACTTCTTCCTGACAGCTTCATTCATGCCTTATAGGTATCACGTTTCTTCCTATTAATTAAACAAACGAGAATCAAAAATGAAAAAATTTTGCCTCTTATCAGTTTCTTAGTACTAATCTCTTTTTCTCCTAATAAACTTAATAAACTAACTATTTAGGAGGGGTGCAATGTTTAATCAAAAGCTGGATAATATTAGGCCGCTTATTTGTAAAATTAATGACGTCACTTACCAAAAGTACCATCTATATAAGAAATCATATGAGCGGGAAGTTTTCGTCATAAAAGATTACGGTGAAGACCGCGGTATTACCAATAAAAGTATTGCATTATTCGAAGCAGTCAAGGATCATTTTGATCGTTTTAAAATTGCTAAAATTACTAAAGAAATTAATAAAGATAATATTTTGCTCGATAGCGATCTCATCCTTATAGACAAAAAAGGAAATGAGCTACACCTTTCTGGTTGTAGTTGCGGGTATGCTGGCACTGGTTCACAGGGGACAGTTGAAATTTTGAATAAGGCTGGATTCGAGATAGATAGAAGGTTTGTGTTTTGTTCAAAAGGATTCACTCTTTTTCATCCAAATGAAGAAAAAGAACTTTATGGCGAACGTTTATAAATTATCCAGATAACGGTCTATATCTATCATTACCTAATCTCCTCAGCAATATATAAAATGGAAATGTATGAAATAAAAAATAAAAAAGCCTTGGGAACTGATAAATCAGTATACCAAGGCTTTAAAGCTATTAATACATTGACATTAATTAAAGATCATTAACGAAACTCGGGATATATCTATGAAGAACAGCAATATATCGACGAAATTCAGGATATATCTCCGAAAACAGCAATATATCGTCGAAATTCAGGATATATCTCCGAAAAACAGCAATATATCGCGAAATTCAGGATATATCTCCGAAAAACAGCATTATCTACATTTCACTGTTAATTACAAAACCTGTTATTCCTCAAGCATGCCCTTCACTCGTTCTACTTTGTCTTCCATCCTGCGTTCTTTATCACGACGGTCATCGATTCGGATATTCGTACAAACTCTAGCAAGACCTTTTTCAAAAGGTACTTCGTGCATCGCTTGGATCACTTCAAACAATTTAGGCAGGTCGCCTTCAATGATTGTATTCATGGGTGTCAATTGAAAACGAATTTCCCCCTTCTCTTCATATTGCTTTAATACTCTTTGAATATCCGCCACATAGCTGCTAACACTTGGAGTTTGTGTACCGACAGGAATAACCGTTACATCAACTATTGCCATTCTTATTCACCAATCCTTTATATGTATTTCAATCAAGAAGCATCCATCCTATAGAAGACGGATGTTTTTTACTATTATAACTCAAACTTCGCACCTGGGAAATTTGAGAAGAGCTTTGAAGTTTGCGATTCGTGAATCAAAGCACTTCATCCCTTACGAGTAGAACTGGATGTATTCCAGTTCTACTCATTTTGGTATTCCAGCTAACAAATCCACCTCTATTAAAATAGAGGTGGATTTGTTTTAGATCGATTTATTATGCCTTATCTTTTCATTTATATAATCCTTATAGACCAACACAGCAACAACAATAAAACTTAGACTAACAAGCCTGTAGATCATCTCTAAACTGATCCATTCTGCTAAAATACCTAATACAAACGCGCTAACTCCAACACCAACGTCAAAACTGGAAAAAAAGGTTGCGTTGGCTGCTCCTCTTTTTTCTTCACTTACCTTTTGAACAGTCCATGTTTGTAAACATGGCATAACGGTACCATAACCTGCCCCAAATAAAATCGCAGCAACGATGAGTTGAGATTCATTTGTCGTATATGACAGGATAACAAGTGAAAAGAATCCTAACCCAGCCGCCATAATGATTATAGACCAAGGTCCTTTTTTGTCATACCATTTTCCGGTAAACGGACGTAGTAAAGTTGAGACAGTTGCATTGATAAGGAAGAATAGAAAAATATGATCTACTTCCCTTTGCTTCCCAAAAAGAACCAAAAATGTGATGATAGCCCCAAAACCTAGTGTTGTAATAACCGTAAGTAACGCTTGGAACCATACGTCTTTTTCAAAAATCATATCCATAAAGCGAAATGGCTTCTTCTCACGCTTTACAATAGTAGGTGGATAGACAAATTGAAGCGCAAGTACTGCCAATAAGCTCAATACGGCTGATGACCATATCAATATTTCGTAGGAAAAAGAGTCATAGATAAGGATACCTATACTCGGTGCAACGATAGCCCCGACCGTTGTGGATATAGAAAAATACCCTATCCCTTCTCCTAAGCGTGTCTTAGGAATAAAATCCACTACCATTGTACTGTTAGCTGTGGTTGATACACCCCATGCTGCACCATGGAAAAGCCGTAACAATAGAAGAAGCCATATCATATTAAGAAACGGATATAGAATTGTAATGACCATTAAAGCTGCACTTGCACAAATGGCCAGACTTTTCCTCTGGCTATCCATTAAATAGTAACCTACAAAAGGCCTGATTAAAACAGCACCTATCGTAAATAATGATGTTACTAGACCAACTTGAATGGAAGACGCATTAATGCTTAACAAATAGGCAGGCAAAATAGGAAGCATCATTTCAAACCCAATAAAAACTAAAAAGTTGCTTATAAATAAAAAAAGAAATGATTTATTAAAGATTCTTTGATTTTTCATATGATTATTCCTCGCTTCTAAATTATTTTTCTAAGTTAGAAGCGTTTGGAACACCGAAACATTTTTCAATTGCCTAAGGTTTTTAGTCAATTGACTCACCCTCTCTAAACCCCTTAAAAAATTTATCAAACAATCATAACAGAACCTACCCTTATAAACAAGCAGCTCTATTTTAAATAAACTTTATAGGATGGAACTAAGTGAGGAAAATCATTTATGGAATATATAAATAGCTTGTGGTTATTTAGGTTGTGACGAGAAAAACCCGACACTTTCTAAATGAGTAAAAAGTTATTGGGAGTACTATGTTTTTTTCTACTGTCAAGTAAAGCAATACAGTGAGCCAATCGCTCTACCCCTAGTTTAATTTGACTCTCGTTCACTTGAGAGATGCATAAACGAACGAGATTCTCCTTTTTATATTCTGCTAAAAACATTCTGGAGGCATCATCAACATATATTTGCTGCTCGTTTAGCATATGAACCACCTGTTTTGCTTTCACATTCTCGGGCAAATTGATGGAAAGATAGAATCCGGAATTCGGTTTAGAAAAAGAAGTATTAGCCGGCAGCAATAATTCACATGCTTCTTGAAGGATTTGCATTTTAGTTCGGTATACCTCTTTTACATTTTTGAGATGATTATTAAACATACCGCTTTTTAAATAGATTTCTAGCGCACCTTGAGAAAGTGCTGAACTATTAAAATCCGAACTGAATTTATAACGTAAAAAGTTGTTCATCATTAATGCAGGAAGAACGACAGTCCCAATCCTTAGCCCTGGGAGAAAAATTTTCGAAAGGCTTTTAATATAAATCACTCTCCCAGAAGGATCAAAAGAAAATAAAGGATCTGATTTTGGATTTGGATCAAGATCTCCTAAAATATCATCCTCCACTATGTATACATCGTATTTTTCAGCTAACTCAACGATTTTTTTCTTTTCGCCATTCGTGTAACTATGTCCAAGTGGATTGTGAAATCTCGGGATAATATAGAAAAACTTTATATCATTATTTCGAAAAATGTATTCCAGTCGATCAAGATCTATTCCTTCCATTGATAATTCAATCCCAAAAGTGGTCGCTTGATGCAGATTGATGGACTCGATGAATCCAAAATAAGTAGGCTGTTCAATTAGAATATTGTTTTTCCCATTTGGAAATGGCATAGAAACTAATAAATGGAGGGCTTGCTGCGAGCCAGAGACAACGACTAATCTTTCTGGTTTAGTGAAGACCTGTAAATTCTCCAAATATTTCACCAACTGTACTCGCAGTGAGTAAAGCCCTTGTTGATCAGAGTATGTAAATAGCTCTTCTTTGTAATGATCAATTGCTTGATTCATACAATGTTGAAATTCAACATAAGGCATAACATTTTTATCTGGACCGGCAGACAAAAAATCAATCACCTCATTTTCTTCCTTCGCTTTTTGATATTCATTCACAACATAGTAGCCGCTTTTAGGAACAGAATAAATTAAATGCTCTTTTTCAAGTTCTGCATATGCTTTAATGACCGTATTTTTGCTACATGAAAAATACTCTGATAATTGACGAACAGAAGGAAGTTTACTGCCTGCAATTAGCGAACCATCTTCTAGGCGAAGCTTAATGTCTTCCATTATCATTATATATTTTGAGTTCATATATTAATCCCCCTCCAACTGTACCAGGACAGATAGGTAAAAAAACGGTTTATTTTTATTGAATGTACTCATAGTATGTTAATTATATCAGAACTGTTTTTAAGATAAGTTAAAATGGTACAGATGTGGTACAAAGTATAAAGATTGGGGTTGGAAAAGATGCTGGGGGAAACAAGAGAAAAATTCGGATTATTTTTGGGATTGGTGGGTGTCATTTGTTTTAGCTTAACGCTCCCCGCTACAAGTATTGCTGTAGAGTATTTTGGGACTACGGTCGTCGGTTTAGGAAGAACGGTTGTTGCTGCTATTTTAGTAGCGGTGGTATTGATCGTTCGAAAGGAAAAACTGCCTTCTCCAAGTCAATTCAAAAGTCTACTTATTGTTGCTGTTGGTGCAGTTTTAGGATTTCCTCTCCTCACTTCTTGGGCAATGGAATCCTTGCCTGTTTCTCATGGAGCTGTGGAAGTAGCCCTGTTACCGTTAGCAACAGCTGGATTTGCTATGTTTAGGGCAGGTGAAATCCCTTCAATCAAATTCTGGGTTTCAAGTATAATCGGCTCTTTAGCTGTCATTATGTATGCACTTCATCTTGGATTCGGCCAATTGCAATTAGCCGATTTAGCTTTACTGGCAGCAGTGATCATACTGGGACTTAGTTACGCAGAAGGGGGGAAATTAGCGAAAGAATTAGGCAGCTGGCAAGTGATTGCTTGGGCCATTATGATCGGTGCTCCATTTTTCATTATTCCAGTTGGACTAAACCTTTCAACTGAAATGCTCCATGCCCCTATCCAAGCTTGGGTTAGCTTAATTTATCTCGCAGTGGTTAGTCAATTTCTAGCATATGTTGCTTGGTATAGCGGAATGGCTATGGGCGGAATAGCAAGGGTTAGTCAGATTCAATACTTACAACCATTTTTGATGATTGTATTTGCAACAGTATTTCTAGATGAATCCATCACATTTTTCACCATTGTAATAGCAGTAATTGTTGTCTTTTCTGTCATATTAGGCAAAAATGCTCCCGTAACAAAAAAAGTAGCTGTATCAGGGAAAAGCTAACTGCATTTAGAACAACCGAATTCCAATAGATGAAAGAGACCGACAGTCATGAATATGGATTCAAAATAAAAATCAACAAAATCGTAGGGAAACTAAGTTATGTCAAAATCATCCATTGTAAGGACAAAAGTTAATCATTGATCAACTGAACGAATTTCGAATACGGATGAGCAACAGATTTCATTATTAATGAAATCAAATCTAAAGAAATAATAGAATGTTACTGCCTAACGGGAGTGTTGATCAAGGATTAACGCTCTTTCTTTTTCAAATTAGGCTTAAATTTCGTATTGTAAAATCCTTATATGTAAAAGCTTTCATATTCATTAGATCTTCCAGATTCCACGACTTAGTTTCAATGGCTTCTTAACCGTTTTCTTTCCTTATCATGGTTCATCTTTTACACCGCCATAAAAAAGCACCCAAACCAATGGATGCCTTCTCCTTTTATTCATTAATTTTGACTTCTTTCAATAGATCATTCCTATACGAAATTGCATCTCGTTCAAAAACTTTTTTAAACCTGTTTTCGTACTCTTCACGGGTTATTAAACCTTTTTCTTCCAGTAATTCCACTATAGTTCTAACCCTTACTCTACTCGACACTAATTCGTTTGTCATATTGGACAATAAAATACTAATTTTCTCATCATCATTCATTTTCTCATCCCCTTTGTTTAACTAATTTGACAAAAGGGACCAATTCCCTGCAAAAAAAGCACCCAAAATAATCGATACTAATGTTTTTAAATAAGTAAAATAAGAGTGGTGTTTGTTCCTCTTTTACACCCTCATATAAACTATGAGCCATACCATAACACCATATTATGGATAACTTTATTGCGTCCTATGGTAATAATGCACCTTTTACTCTATGTAAACTCCTTCAATCTTTGCTACATAAAATAATGAATAATGTTAACAGCTAAGTTTATGCTATTCTATCGGCTTAACCTTATATCTCAAAATTGCTACAAGTTCATGTTCTTGTTTTGGGATATATAAATTCTTCTCTCGTTTTCTCCATTCGTATTTCATTAGTTTTTGTTCCCTTCTATATATTTTTTCCATTCATCTAGAAATTAACAAACAGTTTGTCATCCTATTATCAAAGGACAATAGTTCCTCTAACGTTCATCCACAACCTTTTTATTACCCGTGCGGAAAAGAACATCATTATGATAAATCTGCCCTTTGTCCTGAAGGTCTTTAAGATTCACTATTGGTTGATATTTCTTTTTATCACCCATCTATTATACCCCCTCTGTTGTTCCGGGATAAGACTTTCCACCTATCTTCCGGAAAAGGGCATCCCGAGTCTCTATTTCCCTTCTTTGTCCGCTCACGCTTGAACATTCCTTATTGTAAGCCATCCCCATCGCTGTCCACATGTGTCTGTTCCTTGTCTAATGCCTCATGAAAATCGTTTCGATTAAATGTTAGCTCTCAACTTAAGGATCCATACAAAAATTCCATCCACAATTTAATCGATCTTTTTGAATAGATTTCACTTATAAAAGCCAGATTATTAAAATATATGAGTGATACAAATGAGGGTCCTACATGAATCAAGCTGGTGTTAATGAAAAATATAAGGTATCGCCATTTTATGTGTTTTTTTTAGTGCATTCCATGCAAACTGGATTAGGCGTATTGAGTTTTCAAAGAGATTTGGCTAAAGCGACGGGAACCGATGGCTGGTTATCCATACTCCTAGCTGGATTGATTGTTCATATATTAATTTGGCTAATCTATAAGATATTTAGTTTTGTTCCTGGCGATATAATCTCCGCTAATAATCATGCATTCGGTAAGTGGATTGGTAATTTCTTCAGTCTTTTATTTATTCTTTACTTTTTTGTCCTTGGAATGACGATCATAATCGGCTATATAAATGTCATTCATGTTTGGATGTTTGAAGAGGTACCTTCTTGGGCATTTGCTTTGGTTTTCCTTATCTTGATTTATTATATAAATACAGGGGGATTCCGAACCATTACGGGTATTGCCTTCTTAACTGTACTAGTTTCATACTGGCTTTTATTTGTACCTTTTTATGGTTTTAGATACTCTGATTTCACCGGTTTTCTTCCTATTTTCCATCATAATTTATTCGAAATAATGAAAGGAACTAAAAGTTTTTCATTATCCATGCTTGGATTTGAAATGATACTGATGTATTATCCGTTCATCAAAAATGCTGAAAGATCGCAAAAGTATGCTCACGGAGGAGTTGTGCTCACTACGTTATTGAGCTTATTACTTTATTTTGTATCGATAGTCTTTTATTCACAGAAACATTTGACCCTTACTCTATACCCAACACTAACATTGACCAGTATTATTGAGTTGCCCTTTATTCAACGGTTCGAATACATAACTGTTTCTTGGTGGACCATCATTATCATACCCAATATGGTCATTCCTTTGTGGGCTGCCAGCAGGGGTGTCAAGCGCTTATTCAATGTCCAGCAAAAGTATCCCTTATGGGGAATGTCCATAATCATACTACTTGTGAATATACTTTTTTATGATATCGATTCCTTATATATATTAAATAAAATAATCAATCCCTACATCGTATGCTTCATTGTTATATATTTGCCTCTTCTTTTTGTTTTCATAAGCATTAAAAAATCGCGGAACCGGTTATGAAAAAGTTTGAAATTCCTAGTGATACTGTATTCCGCTGTTCTTATAACGAGCCCACTTTCACGAATTGTCGCCATCAGATAAATATCAATTCCTTCACCAAATAAGTTCGGGCTAGGGAAACAAAAGGAAGACCACTTATTGTGGTCTTCCCAGACTGTAGACAAACTCGATGACAATCAGTTTTTCTATTTATATGGCTTGTACAATTTGAACGTTGATTGGAACGCAGGGCACTCGCTTTCCGCGGGCGGGCGGCCCTCGGCCTTCGCCTGCGGGGTCTTCCCCTAGACGCGCTTTTCTAAGCAGGAGTCTCGACCTTCCGTTCCAATTAACTGTGTCTTACCTTTTAGATAGAACACTTTTGCCTAAAGTCATTTTCGTTTTAAAATAGAAGTATTAAAACCTGAGGTGATTTTTAAGTCCCCTTAAAGTAGCCCAACGCAACCATGCTTTTCTTTTGCATCTGCGAATACACGCTCAACCGTTTCTTTACGCTTCGCATATATAGGTTTTACATCTGTATAAGAAGTTCAACTCCTCTATGAAATGCTTCTTTGAAATGCTTTCCCATATTTAGATTGCTCTAAGAATGCCTGAACTTGGCTCTCCCCTTTTACCACATCCAGACAAAAAACTGGATTCATTATTTTTACCTCCTACACTTATAAACCAGTACCCTAATCCTCCATGCAGTGTCATAGAACTTGTTATACAAGATCTGCGCTGTGTCCCAACCAGATCAACATTTTTCTGCAAATAGTGGGCGGACAGTTTAGTTCACGGGATCAACGCCCTCACACCCATCAGTTGCTTAAAAGAATGGCTTAAAGTTAAGCTAACCAATCTGAAATATATTTATAAACCAGCTACTTGTCCAAACATAAATAAATCTGTCTTTATATGATGTGGTATATGGATAAAGGAGGTGAAATATTTGGGTACTTTTTTAGATGCACAGACTTCACAGAATGCTAGCTATAGAAACTCCATCGCCATTCCCGTCACCACTACACCAGCTCTATTCGGTACACTAGGTTTAAGCACAGTAGGCGCAGGAGCCAATATTCATGTTGAATTTGCTTTCTCAGCTGCCATAAGCTCATTAGCTGCCCTTTTAACTCCTGTCAATATTGAAGTTTATAGAGGGGTAGGCCCCGGTAGGGTACTAGTATATTCAGCACAAATAACATTGCCGGTTGCAGGTCTAGGAGTAGCCTCCGAAACAGTATTCACTTTAGCTGGAGCAGACTTCAATCCTCCATCCCCTTCCAACTTTTTAATTTATCAATCGTTCATTAGTATACCTGCTGGAATAGTAATCTTACCAACGCGTACGGGTCCTGAAAGCTTTTATGCAGCTGAATATTCCGATTAATATGAAAGTAAATAATAAAAGATTATAAGGGAATGAATCGTTTCCCCTTAATAATATTATAAATAATAAAAACTCTCAGGTTTCCAATTCGAGAGTTTTTATTTATATATGGTTAACTGCCCATTTAAATCATGGTTGATTTTGCACTCATTCTTCATCGGGATACTCTGCACTAAAATACTATCTTCTACTTTCACACTTCATACTAGAACTTTTTTCCAAGTCCCTTACCAGGCATTCATATTTTACCCTGCTGGATGGTTCTGGTTACACAAGACGAACTTATAGGAAGAAAACCCCCGAAAATTTTAATATCAGGGGTTTTCTTCATTTTTTATATTTAGTATTTTTCTTCACATACTTAGTTTTATTTAAGTAATCTGGATTGTGCTGCAATTGTAATACAATTTTTTTCACTGCAAAAATCTACATTAGTCTCTCTAAACTCTTTTGGACTTTCAACGTAGGAATAGTGGATACTATCTAACACACGAGCTTTTCAGATTTAGTCATGTGTTCAATAGTAGACTCTTATTTCCAAATAGAATTATCAACTGTGTTATATCGTTAGATTTTTTAGCATTTCAATATATGCCTTCAATTCTGAATCCGTCAATCCTGAAATACGTTCGAAAAAAATAGATTCTTTTTCTTTTAAAGCTTTTATTGTTTTGTCATGACCAAGCTCGGTTAAAGATAACATTACGCCTCGACGATCTTTAGGGTGGGGTTCACTCTTTACATATCCCAGACCTTTTAATTGCCCTATAAGTCTACTGATAGAGCTACGGTCCATTGCTGTTGATTCAGCTAAAGTCGATGCGTTAGTAGGACCATGTGAAAATAACCAGCGAACAATCAAAAAGGCTGCTGGCTGCAAAGTTGTATCAAATGTAGCTGCAGTTCTGACATTAAGTGCATGTGCCTCACTAATCAACGAATTGAGCTGTTCACCAAGAGCTAACTCCAGTTCTTCTCTCAAATCAGAATTATTAATATCCATAGTTCTCCCTTCTCAACGCAACTAAATGTATTTGACATATATCAAATACTTGAATATGATTGATATATGTCAAATATATTTAATTGTTAATACTATGTCAAGTTTATAGAAGGAGAATGCATAATGCCCGAGTATCCAATAATTGTAATGACTGGTGCTACCAGTGGTATTGGTCAGATTGCTGCAATTGAAATCGCAAAACGTGGTGCACATTTAGTGCTGACTGCTCGTAACAAAGAACGGGCTAAAGCAACTGAGAAATTAATTAGAGAAGCTTCACCACATACGGAGGTTGATTTCTATTTTGGTGATTTATCGTTAATACATGATGTTCGCCGTATAGGACTTGAGATAAAACAAAACTATTCAAAAATTGATGTACTCATCCACAATGCTGGGCTTCATGGGTTCGAGCAGCGTGTCACCTCTGAAGGATTTGCCGAGATGATTGCGGTAAACTATCTAACGCCCTGGCTACTAACAAATCTGTTAAAGGACTCTTTGGTAAAAGCAAAAAATGCAAAAATTATTAATGTCGCTTCGGAAGCCTCACGAAATCATGGGGAACTAAAATTACCATATGATTTGACGGACACATCTTCATTTACATTGAGGGGTTCATCTAAAATTTATGGAAAAACAAAGCTTCTAAATATCATGTTTACTGGTGAGTTAGTGCGTCAGTTTTCAGGTACTTTGGTTAATGCCAACGCTCTAAATCCTGGTTTCAATAATACTGGCCTGGGAAGAGAACTTCGTATATCTTCTGTATTGGGAAAAGTCTTAGAATTCCTTAATATCGGAGATCCAAAAAGAGGGGCTGACATCATTGTTCGTTTAGCACTTGATTCCGAATATGAGAGAGTGACAGGGGGATACTTTAATGTTGGAACTGGAGATAAAATTGATCCGATATATCCAGGAAAAGATGTTTCTATGCAGCAAAGTTTGTGGAATGATACCAAAGAATTATTGTTAGAGTATATAAAATGATTTTCTATTCTTCAATGAAGTTACATTTTCCTAAACGGAAATGTATATGGGGATTGATTAATGCGATTCCAATTTAGACAAATAGTCTTTTATTATACAACTAGTGCTGAAACTTTAGTAAATTCAAGTTCAATTTCACTTCCCGTATTTCTCATTTCCAAACTTTTATTACGTTTGTTATTGAACTAACCTCCCTCAATAAACTAAACACACTCTCACGATCGCTCTAGAATTCTTAGGATTTCTTAGTCATATCATTAACAGTTATTTATGTAAGCTCGGATCACTCCTCAAGGGTAGGGATTTATCGAAAAAAGTGTATGCTAAACTAGCCAATTATAGGAAAAAATCAGTTTAAGCAATGTTATGATCGCACTATAGGATATCAATGTTTCATGGAGGTCAACCCTCCCATGTCTCACAGAATCGATGCTCCTACATTCCTTCGTTCAACCTTTCAATAAGGGGTTGCCGCAGCACCCCCTTATGAAGTAAATCCCCTTTAGTTGGATAAGATAAGCTACGACAATGAAAGCTACGATTTTCAAAAATAAACCACTTAATTGAAAACCGTCTATTGATAGCAAAATAAATTATTATTTTAATCGGTGATTTTTAACCTTTATGTTAATAATTTGTATTATGTAAACCAGGAAAGTTAAATATATTGTGTTTAATGATGTCGGTATATGTTGTTTTATGTAGATTGAAATATAGAATAAATATGAACCCTATTTGTTACAAAAAAGTTCACTCAATATGTTAAGTTGGAGACTATCTTCGTTAATTATTAATTACTATAATTTGTCTTACTTGAGTTATTATATTTTTATTTATCACTTAATATTAAATACTTATATTGTATGTTTAAACGGGGTTTTAAAGAAATAAAAGAGGGAAGATATGAAAAAATTAAATGATCAACTATTGATAGACTCATACCTTAAAGCAATTGAATTAGACTTGGAAAAAAAATTCATCCTCGTTCTAGAAGAGGAATTGAAGAGAAGAGGTCTACCCCTTATCGATCAAAAAGGTAGGAGTAACTAATTAGTATATGCTTTAAACTGTAATTCTTTGCTTTGTTTTTTAACCCATACTAATAATTCTTGTTCCTTAGTCAATTCTCTGTATAAGACTCGATCAAGCTGTAAAACTAATTAACTCTCTAAGATTAACCTTTTAGTGTCAAAATATTGACTATAAATCCACTTTTAGAATTAATTAAATCTCTTACTTGAATTTCGACATAAACTTTCATTTGTCCTTTATGAACTAAACTGTAAACGGATTGATACGCAAATAGCATTGTTGAAGGAGACTTCTAATTAATATTCGTTAAGGAGGATGAAAGATGATAAGCGTAACAGTAGATAAGTTAAAGTTCAAGAAACAATTATCGGTGATTGAACAAATCACACTGAAAGATTTTCTGTATACCTGGGTACGTAGCTCCAGCAAGGGATTTGACGATTTTTTTCACCTTGAGTACACAGTAGATGTATTTGCCAAAATGGAAAAAACGACGAATGACAACGATTTGTTGATTTCTGATGATGATTATTTCAGATACATAACATTGACGGAAGATAATCAAATTGTGATAGGTGTTTTAGATATGAATTCAGAATTAAAACATAGGATAATTTCACTAGATAAGATTAAATAATTCTTCGTTTTCTTTAATTCATACAAAATGAGGCAGCGTGGTACACTGTCTTTTTTTATTTGTTCACTATATGTCTTATGGGACGTTACTGTCCTGCCCCAAAAAAGCTGCCTTAAAGACAACTCAGAGCTTCAGCTAATGCACCCGTTAGTTTTAGTAGATTTCTTCACGTACTTTTTAGTATTTCAGTTAATACAGGAATGCCGCCCCATGCCGCATGACGAAGCTAACATTCTGAATTTCTATGGTTTTTTCCAACAGAATAAAAATCATGTAAGAAATATCAAAATATGATAGTATTTTCTATGTCATACATAATTTAATAATTAATAAAGAAGGAGCTAACTAGACATGAAAATAAAAAAATATCTAGGAATCACGTTTCTATCAGTTACACTATTACTTTTTGGATCTATCACTGTTATCCATAGCTCAGCAAATAGTAATCCAAAAGAAGAGAGAGTAGAAGCAACTTCAACAAATCCAAAGTTAAACAATGTGAAAATTTTAGCTACTGGTGGAACGATTGCAGGTTCTGCTACGTCCAATACTGACACAACTGGTTATCAAGCAGGTGCACTTGGTGTTGAAACACTAATTAAAGCTGTTCCTGAACTAAAACAAGTAGCAAATGTGAGTGGTGAACAAATCGCCAATATTGGCAGTAACAATATGGATAATAAAACTTTATTAAAGTTGGCGAAACGAATTAATGAGTTATTAAAATCTAAAGACGTTGATGGTATCGTCGTAACGCATGGAACAGATACCTTAGAAGAAACTGCTTACTTTCTGAATCTGGTCGTAAAAAGCAACAAACCTGTCGTGATTGTTGGATCAATGAGACCGGCTACAGCTATAAGTGCAGATGGACCTTTAAACTTATATAATGCTGTAAAAATTGCTGCTAGTAAAGATGCTAAGAACAAAGGTGTTTTAATCTCATTAAATGACCGGATAGGTTCTGCACGTTATATAACAAAAACCAATACAACCATGACAGATACATTCCAATCGGAGGAACAAGGCTATTTAGGAGCAATCGCAGGTAATAAAATACTTTTCTACAATGAACCTACTCGTAAACATACAACCAAATCGGTGTTTGATGTATCAAAACTAGATAAACTTCCTCAAGTGGACATTATTTATAGCTATCAAAATGATAGTAGATATTTTTACGATGCATCTGTGAAAGCAGGAGCTAAAGGGATTATAATAGCAGGTGAAGGAAACGGTTTAACTTCTGATACTGCTTTTGAGGGTGCTAAAGACGCTGTCAAAAAAGGCGTGATCATTACTCGCTCTAGCCGTGTAGGAAATGGTATTGTTACGAGAGAAAAGATTGACGATGAAAATAATTTTGTTACAGCGGACTCACTCAATCCTCAAAAAGCACGTATTTTGACGATGCTTGCATTAACAAAAACAGATGATCCAAAAGAAATTCAGCAATTTTTCAACGAATATTAATCATTAAAATTAGAAATTTCTTGATTAACTAAAAGTGAATGAAATTTAAAGCATACGATGGTGTGAATCACCAACGTATGCTTTTATTTATTTTTGTACTAAGTTGAACTCAACTGCCCCAGTTGTATAAAGAAAAAGCTGCCTTAAAAGCTCAGATTTCGACTAACGCACCCATTAGCAAAAAACTCTTTACTTAATATTCCTAATATAATCATCCGTTTCATTATAAGAATTTATCTGTTTCGTATTTCCTCGATTTTTCATATAGTAGAAGAGATAGCATAAAATAATAAAAGGTACTCCACAATACAGAGCAATTCTTTGGCTCGCATCAAAAGCAAGACCTATACAAGAAGCAAGACACAAAACACAAGCAGCAATGGGTACAAAAGGATAAAGTGGTGTACGGAATTTTAAATTTTTAATATCTCCACCCATTTTCAAAAAATGTTTACGGAACATGTATTGTGATAAAACAATCCCTATCCAAACTACTACTACTGCAAATCCTGATATAGCCACAAGTACTACATAAACTGTATCAGGTGCAAATACACTAGATAATAAAGATAAACAAGCTACTGCCATACTTATAACTAAAGCATTCAATGGTACTCCATTTGACGTTATCTTTCCAAAAAATGAACTTATCATTTTCTCATTTGAAAGAGACCATAACATACGAGTAGATGCATATAGACCAGAGTTTGCTACTGAGAGTAAAGCTGTAATAATAACAAAGTTCATAATATCAGCTGCATAAGGAATTCCAATGTTGTCAAAAACCATCACAAATGGACTTTCAATGACTCCTGCTTCTTCCCAAGAGATTAAACCAGATAAAACAAAAATTGCACCAACAAAGAAAAACATTGTTCGCCAAATTACATTTCTAATAGATCTAGGAACGTCTTTTTCTGGATTTTCACTTTCTCCAGCAGCAATGCCAATAAGTTCTGTTCCTGAAAAGGCAAAATTAACGGAAATCATGGCCATAAAAACTGGAAGCAGGCCATTTGGGAAAAGACCCCCATCTGCAGTGAAATTAGAAAGCATGGGGGCAGAGGCTCTATCATCCATTGGAATAAATCCAAGCATTGCAGATCCTCCAAGTACAATAAATAAGATAATAGTAATTATTTTAATACCTGAAAACCAAAATTCGGTTTCTGCAAATATTTTTACTGAAAAGGAATTAAGTAAAAATATTAGAATCGCAAAGACGGCGCTCCACATCCAAACAGAAGTGTTAGGAAACCACCTCTGCATCAACAGTCCAGAGGCAGTAAATTCGGAACCTACCGTTACCACCCAAGTAAGCCAGTACATTAAACCAATAGTAAATCCAGTAGCAGGACCGATATATTTGGTAGCATAAGTTTGAAATGAACCTGTTACTGGCATAGCAACAGTTAGTTCGCCTAGGCATAACATGACAAGGTACATGATTAATCCGCCTACTAAGTAAGCGAGAATCGTACCTCCTGGTCCAGCTTGGCTTATTGTATATCCACTGCTCAGAAAAAGACCCGTTCCAATTACACCACCTAGCGAAATCATGAACAAATGCCTGCTTTTCATTGAACGTTTCAACTGGTTTTCATTGGTATCATTTGTGTTTGGCATCTAGTCTCCTCCTCGTTTACTACTCTACAAGTACTTATTTTAATAGATAACAAAATACAAAGTTTATATTCTTACAGAAAAATCAGAATCTTTAATATAAAGACTGACCTGCACAGGTCAGTCTTTATGTCATCATATTGTTTTATTATTAACTTTAAAACAAACAACTTTTGGTTCAGTCATTTCTTGAAGTGCAAACTTAATTCCTTCACGACCTAAACCAGAACCTTTTACACCTCCGAAGGGCATCGCATCAATGCGATAATCTGAGCTATCATTTACCATTACTCCACCTACATCAAGTTTACGTATTGCTCTAAATGCCTTATCTAAATCACGAGTGAATATACCTGCTTGCAGTCCGAAATCTACACGATTAGATTGGGAGATAGCTGTATCAAGATCAGGAACATTATAAATGGTAACAACTGGGCCAAAAATCTCTTCAGTTGCCAGTTTACAATTTTCTGGTACGTTAACTAGAACAGTAGGTTGATAAAAAGACCCTTCACGTTTTCCACCACAAAGCAACTTTGCACCTTTCTCAACAGCTTCATTTACCCAACTTTCAACACGTTTTGCTTCTTTTTCGGAGATCATTGGTCCCATATCTGTTTCTTCTAATAATTTATCACCTACTCGATATTGTTGAGTACGATCTATAAATTTACCAATAAAATCATGATAAACACCTTCTTGGACATATATTCTCTGTACCGCTAAACAATTTTGTCCTGCTGCCCAAAATGCTCCAGAAACAGTTGATTTCACAGCTTCTTCTAAATCAGCATCTTTCAATACAATAACGGGTGAGTTTGATCCAAGCTCCATACATATCTTTTTCAAACCTGCTTTTTGAATAATTGCTTTGCCAGTGGCAAGTCCTCCTGTAAAAGAAATCATTCGTATAGCTGAATGAGTAATTAGGCTATCTCCCATGTCACCTGGATGACCGGTAATGACGGATAAAATTTTCGGTGGCAAATCGGCTTTTTCAAAAGCTTCTGCCAATAAGAGAGCACTTAAGGGTGTTACAGTTGCTGGTTTTACAATAATAGCGTTCCCAGCAGCAATAGCAGGACCCACTTTATGTGCAACAAGATTTAATGGATCGTTAAAAGGTGTTATAGCTACAATAATGCCAATAGGAAAACGATAATAGTAACCTATACGATCTTCGCTTCCGGGCATTTGATCAAACGAAATGGTTTCTCCATTAATTCTCCTTGCTTCTTCAGCACTTATACGAAGTGTTTCAATACAACGTAGTACTTCTTTTCTTGCTTCTTTAATTGTTTTACTTCCTTCACGAGCAATAGTAGTTGCATATCTTTCCTTATTTTCAAGGATCCAGTCCGCAGCACGATGAAGAATAGCAATTCTATCGTGTGTTGGCATATCTGCTGCTATTTTAACTCCTTTTTTTGCTTCTTCTATTGTATATATGACGTCGCTTTCATTAGCAGCAGGAACTGTTGTGATTAAACTATGATCCTGTGGATCCAAGACTTCAATGCATTTATCACGAGATACCCATTCCCCAGCAAGAAACATCTTATTTTTATTTATTAATTTGTCAGTAAATATCATACAAAATCACCTCAAGATAAGTAATTTTTAACTTATAACTTTAAGACTGAAACGAATTATAATTATAATTGATCACGGTTAATGTTGATTAAATCAATAAGAATCGAGAATCCTGTTTCTTTACGTCCAGCTCCGGCTCCAATTAAGGTAATCGGGCCAGCTAAATCACAATCATAAGTAATAGCATTTTGTGCACCTAAAACTCCAGCTAGAGGATCTGTAAGAGGTATAGCTTCAGGTCCTACCTTTGCAATGACTTTATCGCCATCCTTTATACATTTAGCAATTAACTTCCATCTCTTACCTTCTGATTTTGCCCACTCAATGTCCTTTTCCGTAAGATGACTAATCCCTTCACATTCTACTTCTTCTCGTTTCATTGGAATACCCATTACAATGTTAGCAAGAATGGTAGCTTTATATTGAGCATCATATCCCTCAACGTCGCTAGTCGGATCTGCCTCTGCATAACCAAGAGCTTGTGCCTCTGACAATGCATCTTGATAACTCAATCCTTCTTCCATTTTAGTTAGGATATAATTAGTTGTTCCATTCAAAATCCCCCGTATTTCAAAAATGCTGTTCCCTGCCAATGAACTCAGAGGCATTCTTAATGCTGGGGTTCCACTCATAACTGTTCCTTCAAAGCCCCAACGAACATCATTTTTTTTTGCTAATTCAGCTAACTCTTGATAAGCTAGAGAAACCGGACCTTTATTGCTCATTACTACGTTCTTTTTGCTTTCAAATGCTGCTTTACAATGATTAATGGCAGGTTGTCCTGTTTTTACATCAGTAAAGGTAATTTCAACAACAGTGTCTGCATTACTCTCACGTATTGTTTGAAAACTATCCCACCCTCTTACCAAGCCAGGGGTTTCAGGGTAACTATCTAATTCTCCTGTTTCCTTTACAGCTTGTAACGCTAAAGAAAGATCCAACCCCTTTGGATCATAAAGGGAACCTTTCATAACATCAGAAATAGCAACGATTTTTGCATCAAAGTTAAACCCACTACGTAGTGACTCACTTTTATCTTGTAAAATTTCAGCTAACCCTTGACCAACTACACCAAATCCAAGTAATGCTATCCTATGTGTCATATTTCAATACCTCTTCCATTAGTAATATTTTATGCTTTCAACTACAGCTAACAGGGTAATTGGATTCTAAGTAAGAAAAAGCTTGCTCTAAATCTGCTATAAGATCTTCTGTATCCTCGATACCTACAGAGATACGAACTAAACCTTCTGGGATACCAAGGGCTTTACGCTCTTCAATAGTACATTCAACATGGCTGGTCGTTCTTGCAGGCCCATATATCGTTTCAACGGCTCCAAGATTTCCAGCTTTGTTTGCATATTTTAATTTCGATAATAAAACTTTGATAGCTTTCATTTCATCTTTTAATACAAAACTTAATATCCCACCGAACCCTCTCATTTGTTTCTTTGCGATATCATGATGTGGATGCGCTTCCAATCCCGGGTAATAAACTGCGTCAACAAGCTTTTTCTCTTGAAGATACTTTGCAATTTCCATTGCACTTTTTTCTTGTTGCCGTACACGAAGCTTTAACGTTTTCATCCCTCTTAAAATAAGGTAGGCTGACCACGGGTCCATAGTTGCTCCATTAATTTCACGAAAATGATAGACTTTTTTCATTAATTTTTCAGAGCCACATACTATGCCACCTAATGCATCTGCATGTCCACTTAAGAATTTAGTTGCACTATGGACTACAATATCAACTCCTAATTGAAGAGGATTTTGATTAATTGGAGTAGCAAACGTATTATCTATGATAACTAATGCACCCACTGATTTTCCGACTCTTGCTAGCCTCTCAATATCAGTAACTTTCATAGTAGGGTTAGTAGGAGACTCTAAATATAGCACTTTACACCCTTTGGCCACTTCAGCTTCAATTTCTTTATGGTTTCCGGTATTACACAATGTCACATCGACATCAAGATTGGGCAAGAATTCAGTGAAAATTTTATTGGTTCCTCCATAAGTATCTTTAACTGATACAACCCGATCTCCCGGTCTTAGAAATGTATATAATGTACTACTAATAGCAGCCATTCCTGAAGAAAAACCTACAGCTTCCTCTGCCCCCTCGAGTATCCTCAATTTTTCTTCCAGGGCTTGAACAGTCGGATTTGCCATTCGATTATAGGTATAACCAGGTTTATTTCCAAGGGCAACTTCTTGCCATTCATCCACGTCATCGTAATTGTAGGCTACACTAAGAACTACTGGAACTTGGGTTGCATTATATGCAAGAGATTCTTTTTCTCCTGCCCATACCGCTTTTGTTCCATCTTGCACATCTTTAAAGTTATTCTCACTCATATTTTTCCACCTCTAATTTAATTACTTTGTAAAAATGGCCTTGTTGAAACATGAATTTTATTTTGTATATAATATATTGTATATTTTATACTCCACCCCCTTCCACATTACAGTTTTTACCTAGTGTTTTCTTGGGTTTATTTCTTGACATTAAGGTATCTAATACAAATAGTTTAAAAAACTTAAAACAAATGCAAAAAATATACTTTATACTTTATATTGTATATTGTATATAGTACAGAATAGTCTGAAAATATTTTACATATCGAATTATATAATTAACTTATCTATTTTTCAATGCTTTATTATTTTATTCTTAAAAATTCTTTTAAAAAAACTGCATTATTTCTAATGCTATAAGCTTTATCAACTTGAAAAACAACAATTCATAAAAAAAAATGGATGTAGGAGTCGTTTTAAATCTTTAATATAATAATAAATAATAGAGATATTGAAGTCTGTAAAAGATGGTGCTAAGCTAATATAAAAGACAAGAATTTCGAATTATATATTGTATACTATATATATTAACTTTTGGCTTAGGAGGAAACGCTATCAAAAATAAATATCAATCATTAAAAGATCTCGTATATGATTATATAACTGAAAGAATTCAGAACGGAACCTTACTTCCTAAGCATAAGATAAATGAATCGGTACTATGCGAAAAATTAGGAGTAAGTAGAACTCCTGTAAGGGAAGCTTTGATACAACTAGCTTCAGACAATTTGCTCGAGTATCTTCCTAGAAAAGGATTTATTGTAAAAGAACTTGATACCAAGAAAAAGCTAGATGTATTTCGAATTGTTAGTGTATTGGATTCTTTAGCAGCCTCTTTATCTTTAGAGCATATCACAGAAAGTGATATTGAACGTATGGAAGATTTGGTTAAGAAAATTGAATTTTCAATTTCAACAAAAAATTATTTAGATTATCAAAAATACCAAAATCAATTCCATAAAGTATATATTGATAAATGCAATAATCCTACATTAATAGATCTTCTTGATTCTTTACAAAATAGTTTTGTTAGACAAATTTATTTAAGTAATAATGAAGAAAAGCTTTTTGCCGTATTAGAGGAAATGAATGAAGATCATAAAGAAATTACTAATTATTTTAAAAAAAGAGATAAAGAAAATTTAGAGCAACTTATTAAGAATAAACATTGGGAAATAACTCATTTAGATATGATATAGGGTTCCTGTCTTATAGTGGAAGGTAACGGGATTACCGACTCCCACCCACCAATCCGATTCTGGAGAGGGCTTGAAATACTTATATGACTAGTGTTTAATGAACATCACTATTCATTAAATATTTTAACAATATAATATTACTAGCTATTTTGTAAACACAAAGAGCGTTAACCCTTTTGGCTAACGCTCTAAATCTATTAATAATACCTTTCCGACTATGTGTTAAGCTCATACATCACACTCTTCTTTCTCTATTCTATCCCTCATATAAATCGTGACCACCAACATAAATAGGACCGTTTGCATGATCAATTCTTATTGGCCATTCATACGGAACAGATATACGTCTAGCCACACCTCTCCAAAAATTACATAAATCGGCTTCAAAGTCTTGAAACTCTTTTAATAGTTCTTTATAAGATGCACCGTCAAATTGTATAATCATATCCTGCAACCTCATGAAAGCCATATGTCTAATTGCCTTTTCCATTTCTTCATCAGTTGCCTCATCAATAATTGTTCCTGGCGGGGGGAAAAATAGCGTAGATATTATCTACTTCTTCTGTCGTTTCTTGTGTGGGAATCAATTTATTTCGGATCTGATTAAGCATAAAGTCAACCCCTAATGGTTTTTTCTAGTATATATTACCTATCAAACTTAATAAACTAAATAGTCTTAATGTTCAACAAATAAAATTATTAGTCGTGAATGAGCATAGTTGAACATGTCTAATCTCGTTCCATACACGTGACCTAAAAACTACTCCTGCTGCTCATGTGTCTTGTACTCTGCCAAGCTAAGCAACAACTCCTAGTCATTCGCTCGTAAACCGTTTCATTTACTTATAGAACTTCTTAGCTTATCAGGCTTTTATTTGTTATTGTGAGCTACTTACCCATGAATTAACACAATTATAATAGACCCTAGACTTCCCTTACTATCTTAATATAGATGGCTTTGCAGTAAATCCTAACCTATAATTAGTCTGATACTGTACTACATAAGGGGACAACAATGTATATCTGGAATATTAACAAACTCGTCATAGCTTTACAGGAAGGAACAATAACCAACAAACTAAAGAAAAGATACCGTATATTCTTCTGGGTAATATTCACTATTTAAGTACTTGCATATCCTGTAGTTTATAACCCTTCAACTATGAATGGATGTTATAGATTTAATTTTGACTTCAATTATCGATGTAATTGCAATCTATCTGTTAATAGTTATTTATAAAAAGAGAAGTAGAAAAGACTTAGATTTTTTCTTACCATTCTTTAGCTTAACGATTCCTCTATTCTTGCATACCTTCGTATGGTCAATACCTTTATTTATCATTGCTTATACATATATTGAACTTTTCGCTCCTTATCATTCTATGGATGAAACTAATCTAATTGATATAATTATATTTACGATAATCGGAATTGCTATTAACATAATGAATATTCATTACTTTAAAAAGATATTTAACTAAGCACCTGTACCTTATTGGTGCTTTTTTATTTCCTCCTGATAAATTAAATATCTTAATTAATGGTAATCCAAATTAAAAGCTCTAGCTATCATGACATTTAATTTTGTATTATACAAAAATGGTAACTACAAGCCAAAATCAAGCCTTTTTAATTCAATTGCGTGAATCCTAAAAAAGCAGAGCTTCCCTCTTTGCCTATTCACTCAAATCAATATCAGGCTGGCGCAAGCATGAAATACATTCAAGAGCGTTTAAGGACATGGCAATATGAAATCTCAGCAGATGTATAATTACAAATCAGTTAAAAATTGAACATGACACAATGGATATATTTGAGGAGGATATTAATAATGCCCTTGAATAGATTTTTTTCCGGGCATTTATCGGGCAATTGATATGAAAGAATGTTCGAAATAAAAAACCCCTGACACCAGAGGTGCCAAGGGTTTGAGATATTAATACATTGACATATATTGTTCGCGTTCCCATGGGTGAACTTGTGTACGGAACATACTTTATAGCATAATTAGACATCATAATACATCACAAATGCCTGTTTAATAGCATTTCCGAAAATGTATTTTGCATTAGAAAGAGTAAAATATCATGAGTTGGTGGGCAAATGGTGGGCAAAATATACGCCTTTATCTAATTATGCATAGCCGATATAAGTATTGCTATCAACCTCCTTTCTTACTTCCTTCTAGTAGTTAAAAAAAATGAGCAAATCGATATAAGATATATGTGTAAAATGTGTTCTGGAAGGTGATTATGGAAATAATATTACTTGAGCTAAAATAAATAAACTGAAATGAGCAAAATGAATGAACATAAATATAAAGGTTTACTTGCTTGCAAAAGAAACTAATTTCTTACAAAGTGGAAACTTCCCTGTCTTAGGCTCAGACTTTAAGAAAGATCCTGATTGGACGGCAGCCATCGCGGCGTATGAATGGATTCAATTAATTAAAATAAACTTTGCAGCTAGTAAGGATTTTCGTATAAATCAGGTGATTTATACGAAATGATATTGATATTACGGAGTTAGTTAAAAATGTTAAGCCTAATTAAACAAAAAAACAAGCCCTTCTCACTTTTGAACTATACCCCGAATAATGGACACAGTAAAAAAAGTCCCTTATTCGGGGTTTTCTATGTCCTTTTTCTAGAACCCCGTTTATAATCATTTCAGATATAGGGCGGAGGAAATCAAAATGAGTAAGATTTATTTTAATGAATTTCAAATAAAGGAATTAGAGAATAATCCACATGTGAAACAGGTTTCAGATCGTTCGATTGCTTATCATCCAGACTTTAAGGTAAAGGCTATTAAAGAGAATCAAGCTGGTAAATCACCTACCTAAATCTTTATTGAACATGGCTTTGAGTTAGAGATGATTGGATCGGATAAACCAAAAGGCTGCTTAAAACGTTGGAGAAAAACGTTTGAACAATATGGCGAGGATGGCTTCTATACAGAGCGACGTGGGAAAGGAAGTCCAGGAAGACCAAAATCCAAGGAGTATTCGCAGGAAGATCAGTTAAAAAAGGCTGAAGCTCGTATTAAATATTTAGAGGCTGAACTTGAATTTCTAAAAAAGTTAGACGAACTCGAAAGGCAGGCTTCGAAGAAGAGAAAATGACAACGAGTGAAAAATTCACGTTAATTGAACAAATCATTCGCCAATATAATCTTACCAATATGGTCCGTTATTTTTGTGAAATGGCCGAAGTCAGTCGTAGTGGATATTATGCTTGGATACATCCTGAAAGGATTCGATTGACTCACGAGAAGAAAGATTCGCAGGATTATGAACTTATTAAGGAAGTATTTGAGGCCAAGAAGAAAAAAGCAGGTGCCCTCACCATCAAAATGATTTTAGAGAATAAGTATTTTGTCACGATGAACCATAAAAAGATTCGAAGGCATAAGTTCAATCTTAAAGCCATAATTCGTCAAGCGAAACCTTATAAGAAATTAGCGAAAGCCACTCATGAGCATAAGGCCGTTCTAAACAGGAATTTTAACCAAGGAGAACCGAGGAAAGTTTTCCTTACAGATATTACTTACGTTTATTATGGTTCTGGACAACCAGCTTATCTTTCTTGTGTCAAAGATGCTGTTACACGAGAAATCATCGCTTTTCACTTATCTAGAAGTCTCAAGATGGGGATTGTCTATCACACATTGGAGAAGCTCTCTGATTCCCTAAATGATCTGATTCATCCTGAAGCGACCATTCATTCAGACCAAGGCGTTCATTATACACACCCTGAGTTCCAGCGCCGAGTGAAAGAACTAGGGCTGAAACAATCCATGTCCCGAAAGGGAAACTGTTGGGACAATGCCCCTATGGAATCATTCTTTGGCCATTTTAAAGATGAAGTGGATTATTTGGAGTGTCAAACTTTTGATGAGGTACACCAATTAATTGAAGAATATATGGAAGATTACAATACAAATCGTTACCAATGGAGCCTAAATAGAATGACTCCCGCACAATACGGGAGTCAACTATTAGCTGCTTAATTTATAGGTCTTTTTTTAAGACTGTCCATTTTGATGGGCACAGTTCACTTTAGAGATGGGCTTTAGAAAAGAAAATTATCATTCTTTAAGGGGGTTTGATCGAGAACTTCTATTATTAACTGTAATATCATAATCTTTGTTTCAGAAAGTCATAGGTCGTTTCAATCCAATGGTGGAGCTCCTGGCATACCAGAAAAGGGGTTTGCTGGTCCTGGCCAAAGCCCCCCTCATCCCGGAAATCGTGGAGCATACTGCTGACCACTATTATATCCTGGATTTTGGTATCTCGGATTATGGCATCCCGGATTTTGGTATCCTGGATTGTGATAGCCTGGATTGTGATAGCCTGGATTGTGGGTTCCTGGATTGTGATAGCCTGGATTGTGAGTTCCTGGATTGTGATAGCCTGGATTGTGATAGCCTGGATTGTGAGTTCCTGGATTGTGATAGCCTGGATTGTGGGTTCCTGGATTGTGATAGCCTGGGTTTAGAGATCCACTGTAACTTCCAGGATTTTGTACTCCGTAATATCCAGGCGTCTGATATCCTCCGAAAGAGCCAAATGGTCCACCAGGTCCACCCTCACCATCCCATTGTGGAATAGTTGTTCCTCCAATCATAACAGGTTCATCTACACCTTCATCATCATCATCCTCCGCGTAAATGCTTCCATCCCAAGGAGACCCAGGCTGAGTAATAATAGGGCCTTGCATCGGTCCTCCTGACATTGTTCCTGGTGGTTGGTACACAGGTCCTCCTGACATTGTTCCTGGTGTTTGGTACACAGATCCTCCTGGTCCAGATCCTCCTGACCCAACTCCTCCTTCATATTCTGGTGTAGCTGGATCAATTTGAATTGAAGGTTGCTGAACAGTCGTTGGTTGTTGGCGATAAGGCAAATAATAATACGGAATAAAATTATTATACATTTATAAGCTCTCCTCTTTTTTTATTTATCTGCTGTCCTGTCTTTTGACATTGTCTAAATGAATTAATAGGACATATTGGTGAACTTTACAGACTATACAAATAAATCATCCTTTTTAAAAATAGTCATTTGTTGATTTTCATGTCATGATATGTACAAAATATTTACAGGGATAGTTATTTACCTAATGAGAAAAGCCTAATTTTGCATAGGTGTACAAAGAACAGAGCTTCAAAAAAAATAGCCCCTACACAATACGAGTAAGGGGCTATTGATCATGCAGCAACCAATTCAGTGAAAAGTAGCTTTACCCGCCTTCCTATCAACTGAAATATCACCCGCTTTCTGGTTAGCTAATGCAGTTTCAGTACCTTTTCCAAAGATAGAATCAAGTGATCCAGGGCTATATCCTTCAGTATAATGTGCAGCCTGAAGAATCCATGTAAGATTGCCTTTTGCACCTTTTTTGGACAATGGCTGCTCTAGTCTTAGGTGCCCATTTTCCATCCACAACTAATTTTTTATTGTATTGGTTATTAAGTTCTATTTGTAAGGCTTTGATAAGAGCTGACTTAGTTTTAGGTCCCGGAATGTCATCCACATTATGCCCAATTGAATATGAAATAGTTTGAAATGTGGTCAACTAGCCAGTTCCCTTTCATTTTATAAAAGTAAAAAAAAGCCTCGGCAACTGAGACACTCAGTAATACCAAGGCTTTAAGGCTATTAATACATTGACATATATTGTTCGCGTTCCCATGGGTGAACTTGTGTACGGAACATATCCCACTCGATTTCTTTTGCTTCAACGAAGTGTTCAAGTAAATGTTCACCTAATGCTTCTTTGATGACTTCATCAGATTTTAATGTTTCCAATGCAGCATATAAAGTAGCTGGTAGATCAACGATACCTACTTCTTCACGTTCTTCTTTATTCATTACATAGATGTTGCGATCAACTGGAGCTGGAGGAGTCAAGTCGTTCTTGATACCGTCAAGACCAGCTTTTAGGAGAACGGCAAGTGCCAAGTATGGGTTTGCTGCTGGATCGACACTACGTACCTCTACGCGAGTACTTACTCCGCGTGAAGCTGGGATACGGATTAGCGGGCTACGGTTTTTAGCAGACCATGCAACATAACAAGGAGCTTCGTAACCAGGAACTAGACGTTTGTATGAGTTAACAGTTGGGTTTGTTACCGCAGTGAAGCTTGGAGCATGCTTAATGATACCCGCGATAAATTGCTCAGCTGTTTTGCTTAATTCCAATTTACCTTCTTTATCATAAAATGCGTTTTCGTTGCCTTTGAATAGAGAAACGTTACAATGCATTCCAGATCCGTTAACACCGAACAATGGTTTTGGCATGAATGTTGCGTGTAAACCATGTTTGCGAGCAATCGTTTTAACAACCAATTTAAATGTTTGGATGTTATCACAAGCTGAAATCGCATCTGCATATTTAAAGTCAATTTCGTGTTGTCCTGGAGCTACTTCATGGTGGGATGCTTCGATTTCAAATCCCATTTCTTCAAGCTCAAGAACGATATCACGACGGCAGTTTTCACCTAGGTCAGTAGGTGCAAGGTCAAAGTATCCGCCTTTATCGTTCAATTCCAGCGTCGGCTCGCCTGCTGCATCCAGTTTGAATAGGAAGAATTCAGGTTCAGGTCCAAGATTGAAATCTGTGAAGCCCATTTCTCTTGCTTCTGCAAGAACACGTTTTAGGTTTGCACGTGGATCCCCATCAAAAGGAGTTCCATCCGTATTGTAAATATCACAGATCAAGCGTGCAACTTTACCTTTTTCGGAAGTCCAAGGGAAGATAACCCATGTATTTAGATCAGGATATAAGTACATATCAGACTCTTCGATACGAACGAAGCCTTCAATGGAAGATCCATCAAACATCATTTTATTATCAAGTGCTTTTTCTAATTGACTGACTGGGATTTCAACGTTTTTAATTGTCCCTAAAATGTCAGTGAATTGTAAACGAATGTACTTAACATTTTCTTCTTTCGCTAAACGAGTGATGTCTTCACGTGTGAACTTTGCCAATTTCTATTCCCCCTAATAATTCATAAATCATATTTTTTATTGGAAAAAACGGGACATATCCCCTTGTCTAAGAGATGTACGATGCTTGCTTCCTTGTAAAAGCTCGGCACGCAGAAGCTTGCGAAGATCCTCGTCACTAAGGTCATGCCTTATTTTTTCCGCTTGTTCTAATTCTTGGGTTTTAGGTAAATTCTGTTCCTTTACAGTGAAAATCTTTTTAATGCCGGCCAGATTGACTCCTTGTTCGATTAAATCTTTAATCTCAAGCAGTCGATCGATGTCATTTAATGAAAAGACCCGACGATTTCCATCTGTTCTCATAGGAGTAATAAGTTGATGCTCTTCGTAATACCGAATTTGGCGTGCAGACAACTCAGTTAACTGCATGACGATTCCGATGGAAAAAAGAGGCATCGAACGCCGAATGTTGTTGCCGCTCATTCTTAGCATCCTCCTTTTGTTTATCTTAAAATAATCTTATATCATGTTATTAAACTTGTCAATATGATGTTACATTTTATGACGTGATTTTTTCAGAAAAATTAAATGATTTGTTACTACACAAATATTATGACTATTACTCTTACTGGAATCCAATTGTATCTGGATTCCCATAACATACCTTATTTAATTCCAATTACAATTGGATCAGCTTTTTATCCATTAGCGCATTCACAGCAGTCAATACAGCCATTTTAACATGGGCGTATGTCAATCCGCCTTGAACATAAGCAACATATGGAGCCCTTGTCGGACCATCTGCCGTCAGTTCAATGCTGGCCCCCTGTATAAAGGTTCCTGCAGCCATGATTACATCGTCCTCATATCCTGGCATATAGGCAGGATACGGTGTCACATGTGAATTGATTGGTGATGCATATTGGATGGCCTGACAGAAGGCAACCATCTTATCCCGTTCATCAAATTGAACGGATTGAATCAAGTCAGTTCGTTTCGCATCCCATTTTGGGGATGTATTCATACCGAGCTTTTCTAAAAAGGCAGCTGTGAACATGGCTCCTTTAACAGCTTGGCCCACGACATGCGGTGCTAGGAAGAATCCTTGGTACATTTCCTGCAGACTATAAAGCGAAGCACCTGCTTCAGCCCCTATTCCTGGTGATGTTAACCGATAAGAGCAAGCTTCAACCAGGTCCTTTTTACCAACAATGTATCCACCGGTTTTCACTATCCCGCCGCCAGGATTTTTAATGAGTGAACCAGCCATTAAATCCGCTCCGACATGACATGGTTCTTGTGTTTCAACAAACTCTCCATAACAATTATCCACGAACACAACGATTTCCGGGTTAATGCCTTTAACAAAGGCAATCATTTCCTTTATTTCATCGATCGTAAAGGAAGGACGTGTAGCATACCCTTTTGATCTTTGTATACCGATCATCTTCGTATTCGGTTGAATGGCATGTTCGACGGCTTCGAAATCAACGGTTCCAGTATCCGCCAACGGAACGGCCTTATAGCTGATCTGAAAATCACGTAAAGATCCAATACCCGTCCCCCGGATACCGACGATTTCTTCTAAAGTATCATACGGCTTTCCTGTTATGTATAACAATTCATCCCCTGGGCGCAAAATGCCGAAAAGAGCGGTGGAGATGGCGTGTGTGCCTGATATAATTTGAGGGCGCACCAATCCAGCTTCCGCTCCAAAAACATCTGCGTATATCAATTCCAGCGTATCGCGGCCCATATCATCGTATCCATACCCAGTAGTCGGGATGAAGTGGGAATCACTCACTTTATGTGCTTGATAACTTTGTAATACGCGAAATTGATTTTCTTCGATTCGTTCGTCCACTTGCTTATGTAATGGAGAAATCATCGCTTCCACTTCCTGGGCAATGTTTTTCAATACTTCTCCATTTGTTAACTGCTGATACATCAAAATTCCCCTTTATAATGAATATTTCTCCAGCTGCCCGGTTATTGGATGATCAGCTAGACAAAAACCTTTGCATTCATATCTTTCCGATTCTTCATTAAAGGAGAGAGTGCGCAATATGGTTTCATTTTTCAGCTGTGATAATAGTTTACCCTCACTCGATGGCAGGAAAACATGATACGGGATCATTTCTTCAATCACGTACTTTTCAATTTCTTCCATGATTTCATTCAGATCCGATTGTTCATAGGCACTGATCATTAATGAAGCACGACTGGCTGATCTCACAAAATCAGCGTGAACCTTATCTTTCTTATTATACAATGTTAGCTGTGGAATGGAAGGGACATCTAAGTCATTTAGCAAATCCTGCACCGTTTTCTGATGATTAAAGTAATCGGTACTCGAGGAATCGACCACATGTAACAGCAGATCCGCTTCTTTCACCTCTTCCAAGGTAGAGCGGAATGCGGCAATTAAAGATGTCGGCAAATCTTGTATGAATCCAACCGTATCCGTCAGAAGCACGGTAAATCCGCTAGGAAGAATCGCCTTTCGTGTCATGGGATCCAGCGTAGCGAATAATTGGTTCTCTTCATATGAATCCGCCTCCGTCAAACGGTTGAACAGCGTTGATTTACCTGCATTCGTGTATCCCACTAGTGCTATTTGAAAGGTCTTATTACGTTTCCTTCTATCACGATAGCGTTCACGATGCTTCACTATTCCACTTAATTGCTGCTTGATTTCATCTATTTTTCCACGGATGTGGCGGCGGTCGCTTTCCAGCTTCGTCTCCCCTGGTCCCCTTGTGCCGATTCCGCCTCCTAGCCTGGACATTGCCGTCCCCTGTCCAACCAAACGCGGCAATAAATATTGGAGCTGAGCAAGTTCAACCTGCAGCTTCCCTTCCCTGGATCGAGCCCGCTGAGCAAATATATCCAATATTAGCTGTGTCCGGTCTATGACCCTTGCCTCCAATTGTTTCGAAAGGTTCCGAATCTGGCTCGGGGATAATTCATCATTAAAGATAAATAAATCCGGCTCCAGCTCCTCTTCCAGATTCCGGAGTTCTTCCACTTTTCCTTTTCCTATATATGTAGCCGGATCGACGCTTTCCCTTTTCTGGGAGATGGTCATTAAAACCTCAGCATTCGCCGTCTTCGCCAAAGAAGACAGTTCATCGAGTGAATATTCAAAATGTTCACTTGTCTCAGTTGTTTGACACCCAATCAAGACAGCCGTTTCCTTTATTGCTTCTTCCAAATCACACGCACCACCTTCTGGTAAATTTAACTTAATCATAACAAAAAAATTGAATATATAAAAATTTCCTCAAAACGAAGCTTTTAACCGTTTTAAAAAATGCGATACCGTGCTAAAATCAAATTTGGCTTTACCATCAAAATCGAAAAGACATAGAGGGACATTCATATGACATGGGAAGTATTAAGCTTCATAGGTACGATTGCATTCGCTATAAGCGGAACCATCATCGCCATGGAAGAAGAGTATGATATTTTAGGAGTTTATATTTTAGGAATCATAACCGCCTTTGGCGGCGGGGCAATCCGCAATCTGTTGATCGGCGTCCCCGTTTCAGCTTTATGGGATCAAAGTTTCTATTTTGTCATCGCTTTAGTATCCATCACCATCGTTTTTGTTTTTCCTACAAACCTATCAAAGCACTGGGACAGATGGGGAAATCTCAGTGATGCCATTGGCCTCTCAGCCTTTGCCATTCAAGGGGCGATGTATGCCGTGGAACTTAATCATCCAATAAGCGCCATCATAGTATCAGCTGCATTAACCGGATGCGGCGGCGGGATACTCCGTGACGTGCTGGCTGGAAGAAAGCCATTGGTCTTCAGAAAAGAAATCTACGCAGTATGGGCCATCATTGCAGGCTTGGCTTTAGGCAGTGGTGTATTATCCCAATCATGGCAGCTTTATTCGCTCTTTGCCGTCATCACAATATTGCGAGTCCTTTCTTACACCAATAATTGGCATCTTCCTAATAAAAAATGGGTGCCTAAAACATAAATTTGAAAAGCCCGCCATCCTGGTGGGCTTTTCCATGTCATTCTTTCTCTTCATCCTCGAAAATCAAATCTTGGCTGGTAAGCGTCAATAAATCGGATTTTTCAAATGAATCTTCCAGTAAAAGCCGCATCGCCTGCGCCCTAATTGACTTTTCTATTATATTGCGGATATAACGACCGTTAGAGAATGAAATAGGTCCCCGGAATGAACGTAATATGATTAAATGTTCCCTTAATTTCCTTTCGGCATCCCGATTCATAAGATACTCCTTTTCCTGCAGCATCCGATCGGCTATTTCCATTAACTGTTCAATCGTATAATCCGGAAAATCAATAACAAGCGGGAACCTCGAATGAAGGCCAGGATTAAGACTTAGGAAATATTCCATTTCCCTCGAATATCCAGCAAGGATCAAAATGAATTCATGCTGCCGATCCTCCATATGCTTGACAAGGGTATCTATGGCTTCTTTTCCAAAATCCTTTTCGCCGCCTCTTCCCAAGGAATAGGCTTCATCAATAAATAAGATTCCGCCAATGGCCTTCTTAATCAAATCCCTGGTTTTTTGGGCAGTATGGCCAATGTATTCCCCGACTAAATCTGCCCTCTCCGCTTCAATTAAATGCCCTTTCGAAAGTACATTCATTTTTTGAAACAACTTCCCGATTAAACGTGCTACCGTTGTTTTCCCTGTTCCCGGATTCCCTTTAAACATCATATGCAGCGCTTGCCGGCCAGTCTTCAGCCCCTTTGCCTCACGTTGTTTATTGATGTAAATCCAAGCATATATCTCTTTTATCATCCGTTTCATTTCTTCCATTCCAACCAGCGATTTCAATTCATCTTCAATCTCTTTCAATGCCACATGCTGGTGGGGGATTTCCTGCACCAAAATTTCTTTTATCGGCAGATCCTTTTGTAGCGCTTTTCTGTTTTCCGCATTAAACACAATATTGATTTGCCCGTTATTTTTCATACGGATCGGTTGTTCCATTTCATTCACCTCTCCATCTTGGACCCTGACTCTAACACCACAATTTTTTATGATGGCATGGCAAATGCTGCATAGCCAAAATTATCCCATCGGAAAATCCGTTTATTCCTTTCGTGATTAAGCCCATTCCCTTCCCGAAAATGCGACTTATTCTGACAGGATTTTTTCATTGGAGGATTTATTACGACAAATCCCAATCCCATTCACCAATATATTAGGGGGTAATGTCATTTCCTGCGGTTTCCCGGAAAATAATCCGTCCCTTGATATATATTCAAATAAGGTACGTAAAATTATCGTTTCTTTGAAAAAGGACAGAGAAGGGCATGCAAAAAAAAAACAGGTCGCTATAAGCTAGACCTGTTTTTTACATTCATATATATGATTATTCCTTCACTTCGTAATCGATCTGAACATTACGTTGTGGAGCAAATGTAGAAATCGCATGTTTATAGACTAATTGCTGCTTGCCCTCCGATTCAAATAAAACGGTAAAATTATCGAACCCTTTCACTTGTCCTCTAATCTGGAACCCGTTTAATAAAAATACCGTCACATACGTACCATCTTTACGTAATTGATTAAGAAACTGATCTTGAATATTTACTGATTGTTTCATGTATTAGTCCTCCTCTTTTCTCTCTAAATTTATGTATTCGCCTTCACCGAAAAGCTTTCCTGCTATAAATCCAGATATTTCATGTATTTTTTTTGGAAAACCCTCGAGATCGGTCATATCAAACCAAATTACATCCATTTTATTCCGGAACCAGGTCAATTGCCTTTTTGCGTATCGACGGGAGTTTTGCTTTAATGTCTCAACGGCTTCATCCAATGAAGCCCTTCCATCAAAATAATCATAGATTTCTTTATAGCCTATAGCCTGGATCGATTGGCAATCCCTCAAACCTTTTTCATGAAATGACTCCACCTCTTGAATCAGCCCATCTTCTACCATAGCATCAACACGTTGATCGATGCGTTGATATAACTTTTCACGTTCCATTGTCAATCCAATGATGCACGTATCATATTTGAATTCTGTAGGCTGTTCATTCAGCTGCTCACTCATCGTTTTACCAGTACAATGATAAATCTCAAGTGCCCTGATCACCCTTCTTACATTATTAGGATGAATCCGATTCGCGCTTTCCGGGTCAATGCTGCGTAATTGTTCAAAAACAGGATCGATTCCTGACTCCCTTACCTGTTTTTCAAGTCCCTCCCTATAAACAGGGTCGGATGGCGCCTCCGAAAATTGATAATCATAGATGACTGATTGTATGTATAATCCTGTTCCACCGACGATAATGGGAAGTTTACCTCTGCTTTGGATATCCTCGATACAAGCATTGGCACGCTCCTGAAACTCTGCCGCACTAAATGGTTCATCAGGTTCTTTAATATCAAGTAAATAATGAGGGATTCCTTCTGTTTCTTCCCTCTTGATTTTTGCAGTACCAATATCCATCCCCTTATAAACCTGCATGGAGTCTCCGCTAATAATTTCACCATTAAATAACTTTGCCATCTCAATGCTCATCTTTGTCTTCCCAACAGCAGTCGGTCCAATGATAACGAGAAGTTTTCCTTTTTGTTGTTTCACAATCTCACTGCCTTAAATGATTTTTTCCCTATCTTATCATAATCTCGTTGAGAGCAGCTAAACATCTACCCATTATGTCCAATTGAGGTACTTTTATTCAATTTTTCACCTGCAATAATCATCATCTTTATATAAAAAAGGTATGATCCCTTTCAGGGTCATACCTTCTTATCAAATGTGTTTCCTTTGGATCAATTTAGCCCATTTTTCCATTTACGGGAATGATCATCGTAACGGTCGTTTCTTTTTCAGAGGATTGTACATGAATCTCTCCATCATATCTGTTCACTAAGTCCTTGACGATGAACAATCCTTGTCCGCGAACTTTGCCCTTTTGTGCCTTTTTGGTTGAAAAACCGCTGGCGAATATATTCTCCAAATCTAATTCCGAAATCATTGGTCCGGTGTTCGTGACCATAAACGTATACTTTTCATCATCAGCTTTGCAGGCAATATCCATTCGGCGTTCTTGCTCTGGCAATTCAATTGTTGCCTCAATAGCATTGTCGATAACATTTGATAATAATTTTATCAAATCGATTGTTTTGATCCGATTGAAGGATTTGGGTGAAACATCAATTTCGATATCGATATTATAATTCTGGGCCGAGAGCCTTTTGGTCTCCAACAGGACAGACAAGCCCGGATGAATCACATCCAATTTCATCGATTCAATTGAATGCACTTCTTTTGAAAGCCCTGTTAAGTATTCGAGTGCTTTTGCGTTCTCCTCTAATTTAAGCAGTCCATGTATCACCTGAATATGATTGGAAAAATCATGCCTTAATGAGCGGACTGAAGCAAATAGAGATTGAAATTCCGATTGATACGTATCTTCCGTATCCCCCACTTCACGTGTCAGTTCCTTTTGATACCATTTTTGAATGACAAAAAAGGTAACCAGCAGCATGATGACAAATCCACCATTATAAACAAGAATGGCAATGCTGCTTTTCAATACCTTGCCGTTAATGGCATTAATATCTTCCGCGCTCACATCAATGCCCAAAAAACCAATAATGTCGCCATCTTGATTTTTCATTGGCACTCCCACAGTCAAATACTCACCATATTCCGGATCTTCTAGAATCCCGGTAATGAAGCTTTTGCCTTCATACCCCTGTTTGACCTGCTCCGGCGGAACAGTACATGCACCACCGATAGGAAAATCCCCTTTATGATCTTTAGAAAACCCAGTAATCATGCACTTGGATACTGTGGGATTATCAATCATGATGGTATAAACATATAATGCTCCTATTTTTTCACGGGCATCCTCTAAGTAAGCTTTTATATCCAAATATTCCTGGCTCTTTACTTGGTTATTGAGAAATCGCTGATAAGCCTCCATATCCATCGAGTCGGCTATAGATCTGGCAGCTACCAAGTTTTGATTGGCAACGGATTTTTGCACAGAATTTTTAATGCTTAAATATGTTGAAAACATATTTAGAAGAATGAAAACAATCAATAAAAGTATGGTCAAATAAAGAAGTGCCCTTAACTTTTTATTTTTCATAGGATTAAACTTACCTCATCTCTAGCAGCTAAAAGTTAACGAACCTATTCTGAGTTTACTATATTAAGGGATAAAGAAATAGGGAAAAATCTAATATTCTCTATAACCCCAGGCATATAATACTATAATAAATCAAATAATTGACAGATCACCCACCATTTTTTTGATCATATGACCTTTTATGTTTTAATATAAACCACATCCATTATTAATCATTTCCAATAAATCATTTTATTTCCACAAATTAATTATTTTAGTATAATTATGTATGTGAAAATGGTAAAAATAAATGATGCGGGGTTCGATATTCTCGCTTGAAATAAATAATTTTACCCTTTATATGAAAATATTACAAGATTGTATAGGATTAATCTGTAAAATCACACCATATTTCATATATTTGTGCAAAATAGCGGACCACTCCTCTTTCAATAGTGCATATTGACTAATTTATCATCAATAAAAATGCCGTTTCAATGAGAGGACTCCTGAATAAAAAAATGGAATCAGGGACTGAACCCCAGATTCCAATACATATGATAGCTTTTATTTAATAGAATTTATGACTGCCCGCTCATACATCTTTTTAGTTACTTGATAGTATAGCAGTTGAAAAAGAAAATACGTTGCGATGACCATGGACGAGTAGGCAAACAAATTCGATTCCAATAAATTGCTTAGTGCCACGTAGGCGACTATGGCATGAATCACCCCTATCAGAAACGGAGCGAAAAAGAGGATGCGTATTTCAGCGCTTAAAATTTGCCGTATTTCTTTTTTTGTCAACCCCAATCGATGAAGGGCATGGATTTGAATTTTTTTATCTTCTAAATTCGTAAAAACTCGCAGATACATCATGCTCCCTTGGACGATAAAGAATAATAGACTGACAAACAAGCCGATAAAAAGAATCAATATGCTTCCCTGTTTCATTTCTTGATAAATCGGAGCTCTTGTTTGCAGTTGATTATGATTATTAGACATTTGTTCGATTTCACTAAATGTTTCCATTGATTCTTCCCAATCTTTAACTTCATACCCCCGTACTCTTGCCATCTCTTTTAATGGCACATCAGCAGTGATTTCATGATACAGCTGATCATCGACCACCATCAAAGTCGTTGCTGCTTTTATGGGTGCGACTATCGATTGATTTCGCTGACCAGCCATTGTTACCTGAATGGTTCCATTGCCAAAGTGCAGCTCCTTTTGTTCTCCCTTGTGGACGAATTGATAGTCCATTCCCCCATAAGGAAAAATATATAACGCTTCTTTTCCTGATAACTTTGCTGGTTCAATTTTTCGCAATGCAGCCGCATTGTTATAATCACTTTCCGAGATTAATAATGACCTATTTTCATTGGGTTCTCCCGTTCTCATATGGGGTAACATGTGGGTGATGGGCACTCCAGTCATATTTACTTCGTAAAGGATCTTGAATCCATCTTCCTTTAATATTTTCTCCACTGCGGATGGTTCAATAACTGAATAAACGGAAGCATCATTTTCAATCCAGCCAATTGATTGCGGAATGTTATCCATCCCTTGCTTTTTTAAATCTGCACTGAACATGAAAAGTGTTCCTGCAGCTGTCAAAATCACGGCTGTAATGATCGAGGTCAAAAAAAATAACCTGGAATAGTCCTTAATATTGAAGATCAGGTTTGTTTGAGTAATTAAATTCGTTCCGCCATATAAGCTTTTCTTCTTCCGGTAAAGCCTGCTGCATAGAGCGACAATGCTTTGGCTGAATAAAAAATAGGTGCCGATCAGTACGAAGAACACTATGGGCAATACTCGAATATAAGAATTGTTCAACGACAGCGTACATGCCAAATAATAAGAAATGCTTAAGCAAACTGCTGATAATGCAACTAACCACTTTGAAACGAAGGGAGTCTTTTTGGGTTTTTGTTTATCTTTTAGTAAATCGACTACCTCCGCATTTCCTATGTGGAACAATGAAAAGAGCGATAATAGCTGAAATAGCAAAATGAAACCAACAATGGTATAAATAAAGGCCTCAGGGACAAAGACAAACGATATTGGTTGCTCTACAGCCAATAACCAAGAAATTGCCATTAAGAATAACTTTGAGAACAAAAACCCTAAGCCAACTCCAATCAGGATAGATATGAGGGAAACCATCGTTTGCTCCAGGTAAATCAGTTTTCTAAGTTGGGATTTGGACATTCCAAGCAGTGTCAGCAGCCCAAACTCTTTTTTTCGCGGCTGTATAAATGCTGCATTCGAATAAGCGATAAAGAAAACCGAAAATATGATGATCACAATTTCAGCTGCAATGAGTCCCCTGCTAATTAGCTTTCCCCCCGGGATATCCGCATGGACCACATCAGGATGAAAGATAAATGATGCGTAAATAAAAAAGATTGAGACGGATAGGACAATACTGAAAAAATAAGCTAGATAACGTTGTGCATTTCCTTGGATATTTCTTTTAGCGAGAAGTCGGATGTTCATGATAGACTCCTCCCAAAACGCTTAACGTATCTAAAATCCTTTGATGGAAACTCTGTCTTTCCCCTCCGCTGTGCACCTCTGAAAAGAACTTGCCATCCTTTATGAATAGAATCCGGTCACAGAAGCTGGCGGCAGTCGGGTCATGAGTGACCATAAGGATGGTTGCTCCCTTTTTCTCCTGAAGTGTCGTGAGGGTATCCATTACCTGCTTGGCAGATTTGGAATCCAAATTACCAGTAGGTTCATCCGCTAAAATAATGGAAGGCTCATGAATCATCGCTCTTGCACAAGCCGTTCGTTGCTGCTGACCTCCAGAAATTTCAAAAGTCCGCTTTTCTAAAATCCCTTCTATACCAAGAAGGCTCGCCAACTGATTCACCCTATTTTCCATTTCCTGCAGTTTATAACGATCTAACGCTAGAGGAAGGAGGATATTTTCGCGAACGGTAAGTGTATCAAGAAGGTTGAAGTCTTGAAAAACAAATCCAATTTCCCTCCTGCGAAACAATGCCAGGTCCTGATTGTTTAATTCATTAGGATTTTGATCATTTAGAATGACTTTACCTGTGGTTGGCTTATCAATCGTGGCCATTAAGTTAAGCAGGGTGGTTTTCCCGCTGCCGGATGGACCCATCACTCCGACAAATTCCCCTTTCTGTACATTCATGGTGAAATTATGTAACGCCTTATGAAATAAATTCCCCTGTTTTTGAAAATAAGTTTTGGATAGTTGTTCTGCTTTTAAAATCGACATCCGAAAATACCTCCCTTTCTTACCGTAAGTATAATGAATAAAGCGGGAGGCTCCCATCGAAGTTTATTACATAATCGTTTAGCACCCTTACAATTCTGTCACCTTTCATGTAAGATATTTGTCTTAAAGAGAAACTCCACAGTAGTCCCTTCGGATACAGTCGATTGGATGGTAACGACATGCCCAAGTCTATTAACGATTTCCTTCACAAGATATAGCCCCATCCCGGTTGACTCTTGTTTGACTCGCCCGTTCTCACCAGTAAAGAATGGATCAAACACCCGTTTTACATCATGTGGGACGATTCCAATTCCCTGATCTGTTATCCTAAGGAAAATCTCCGACTCTTTTTCAATGATATTGAACGTTATGCTGTCATTCTCTTCCTGCCTTGAATACTTCAGTGCATTAAAGACCACCTGACTAATGGCGAAGTGGAGCCACTTACGATCCGAATGCACATATACATTCTCAAGCTCCGTTTCAAGCCTGGGATATATGAACCGTTTGATGAACTGTTTCTTTTCCTCGTTAATCACTTGCTTGACTAGATTAATTAAGTCAACCTGCTCCGATTTTACATCCTCCGAAAAACGCTGCAGCCTTGCCCCGTGCAATATAATTTCCAGCCCTCTGCGAAATCGATCATTTTCTTCTTCTACCTCTTTAAGATAATCCTTCATCGGCTCATTCGAAAATGTCCTTTTGCCTTCTTGAATCAGTAAGGAAATGACTGAAACAGGTGTCTTCATTTGATGAACCCATTGATGAATCAACAGCTCATATTGCTCCTTCTGTTTGATTTGTTCTTGTAATTGACCAATGGTTACCTTGTTCATTTGTTGAAAAAGTTCCATCCACAACTTTTGTTCATTTGTCAAAGGTTCCCTAAAGGCTTCGACATATTCAAATGACAAGCTCGTTTCTTGCTTCATTCTTGCTAATTGATTAAGAAAACGGTAATGCCTTATGTAATCGGCCGCTAAAAATAGAAGCATCATAAACAACGCGAGAATAATTAAATAGATGATATTTGAAATCGATATGTGATTCCCAGCTTCCAGAACGGATAATGTATAAGCAATAATAAGCAGGCTTACCAATAGAACGGTATAAAAAATAAAATAAAGACGGTCTTTAATAAAGGATTTCAGCTTCACTTTTCTTCACCTTGCACTATTTTTAGTCGGTATCCTTTTCCCCTGCTAGTTGTTATGGCATGCTTGATGCCAATATCCTCAAGTTTTCTCCGTACCCTTGTGACATTGACGGTCAATGTATTGTCATCAACAAATGAATCATCATTCCATAATGCTTCAAGTAACTCTTCACGCGAGACGATGGTGTCATACTGTCGTAGTAAACAACTCAATAATTTCAACTCATTTTGAGTTAACGCTACCTGATTGTCTTGATATTCGATCATCGCTTTTTCCGTATAAAGCGTTAATCCCTCCATTTCCTTTACTTGCTGGTGGAATGAAGATCTATCCGCATATTCACCATACACCCTACGCAGGACACTCTTTATTTTCGCTAATACCACTTCCAAATGAAACGGTTTTGTTAAATAGTCATCTCCCCCATATTCAATGGCCATGACTTGGTTCATTTCATCTGTCCTTGCAGAGATGAATATGACAGGAACCTTCGAAACCGTCCTTATTAGCCGGCACCAATGGAACCCATCATAATAGGGCAGATTAATATCCAATAAAACCAAATCTGGCTTTGTATCTTGGAACTCCGCAAAAACTTGGTCCAGTTGCTTCACTTCAAAAACCTCATACCCGTACCTTTTTAAATAATTGACCAAGATTCCAGCTATTTTGAGATCGTCTTCAACCAATAATATTTTATACATTTTTATCTCCTCATTAACCTGACAATAAAAAACCTTGAATGGCATGAGCCAATCAAGGGGATTACAATAAAATTAGATTTCCTCCGGGACTTTCAATCCCTCAATGAATGATTGAAAACTCGATGCAACTTTATAAATGTTTTCATCCTGGCTTGATGGATCCGAATACCAACCTTGATCCCAGAAGTAAACTCCCTTTTCTTCTTCATTATTTATCAGCAAAATTTTACCTGCACATGTATCATTACCTATTATAATGCAATTCTTATGTAAGTCTTCTCTGTTTTCTTCATGCCATTTCTGTAAATCCAGTTCTTTATCTAGAAGCTCTAATCCATAAAGTGCATGTAAGCATACAAGTGTGTCTAATCCATCCACATAAAACTTACAGTTTTGAACCGTAGTTGTGCCGCCATTATGCTTAAGGAGAAATTGTTTATAATCTTCAGGAATTTCAAAACCCACAAATTCCTGAAAATTATTCACTGCTTCTTCTCTAGCTTTCCCATATCCAGTAATACTCACCATTGTATCGACTCCATTTCATTTTATTGTAGTAAAATCAATTGAATTAATTGCTGTTTAGAAATACCTTTTCTTAATGGAGATCCTTTAAATATAAATTATTCATTATTACTTTAGAAAATAATACTTTTTTTAAATATATTAACATAATTTTACTATCCATTTCAGTATTTTCTGATATATTTTTTGACAATTTCGTTGCTTTTCACTAAGAAAATAGCTTTTTTTAATCGAAGTTTTGTCGAAAAATCGATAATCGTATACTTTAACAGATAATTCAGAAGTTTTCGATGATATATCTCCATTTTCGAAGATATATTCCCGATTTCGCAGATAAAATATTATTCTATAAAAAAGGCGCCAACTTCATCTTCAAGATTGGGCGCCTTTTCTCTATTTATCAAACAATTTTATAGTCTTCATACGTAATTAATAACCTGCTCATAGAAACTGTTTCAGCACGAAGCTTATTCTTGTCACGACAATAAGCAATGATGGAACTATTAGGAACTTTAGCTGTACAATTCCATTTACTATATTTTTCATTATACCTAGAGGATATTTCGATAATCTCACCACGTACCTTTAACATCCTGCGTTCTACCAAGGGCATCAACTCCAATTCCGATAATAGTATGTACCCTAAATCAGATAAAATATTCTCGAATCCCATTCCGTCAAAGATTATGGACATTATAGCAAAACAAAAAGGTGTCTGCTATATATAGATTTATTATAGGAAATGACAAGGTAGAATGCCTCTAATCCCCTCTTTATTTAAGGTATTATAACCAGAATAATCTTAATACTCTTTTGGAATATTAAGATAAATCAAAAAAACCACCAAATAACTCTTAATTATTACGATAAAATTATATTCGTATCACAAAAGAAATATTTGAAATTAAGAGATTAGAGTCGTATGATTAGTAGTATCGGCGGAAAAAACATAAATCAAAATAATTAAGTTTAAAGGGGAATTAGATATGGTAGATGTAATCTCAAAACCTGAACATGAAACACTTAATATTTCTGCAAACCAAGAGCAATTGGATATCTTAGATCAGCTTTTAAAGCCTGAGGTTCAGGAATCATTGAACACTTTAGTCGAGCAGTTACCAAAACTGACTGAGTTAGTGAATATTTTAACAAAGTCTTATGAATTCGCTCAATCGGTTGCGACTGATGATGTGTTGAAAAATGATACGGTCAGCGCCATTTCGGAGATCGCGACACCTGTGGTCCATTCAGTGAAAGGGCTTGCGGCAAATGCCATCGAAGCTAAGGATCGTGCAGAAGCGAATAATGATGTGATCGGTCTTTTTGGTCTGTTAAAAATGTTGAAAGATCCGCAAGCACAAAAGCTTTTCCGTTTCGCCCAAGCTTTTCTTGAAGTCTCTTCAGAACGTAAAAACCAAAAATAATTTGATAACTTTCAATCAGTAAGGACGGGGGATTAACTATGTCAAAACAAATCGTCATCTTAGGTGCAGGTTACGCAGGATTACTATCTGCCTTATCCGTACGTGAATATTACAAAAAGGATGAAGTGCAGGTTACAGTGGTGAACCAATTTCCAACGCACCAAATCATCACCGAATTGCACCGTCTTGCAGGCGGATCCATTTCTGAACAAGCCGTTTCCATTCCTTTGGAAAAGCTTTTCAAAGGAAAAGATATCGACCTTGTCATTTCCAAAGTGGAGTCATTCTCGGTCGATAATAAAGAAGTGAAACTTGCCAATGGTTCCACATTATCTTATGATGCCCTGGTTGTTGCTTTGGGAAGCCAAACAGGATTCTTCGGCATTCCGGGACTTGAGGAAAACAGCATGGTCTTGAAATCCGTTAATGATGCTAACAAGATTTACAAACATATCGAAGATCGCATCCGCGAATATTCTCAAACGAATAATGAAGCGGACGCAACCATCGTGATTGGCGGCGGCGGATTGACGGGCGTTGAGTTAATCGGTGAAATCGTGGATCATTTCCCTAAAATCGCCAAAAAGTTCGGAGTGGACTTCAAGGACTTGAAAATCAAGCTTGTGGAAGCTGGTCCAAAAATCCTTCCGGTCCTGCCTGATCACTTAATCGAACGTGCCATGACAAGCTTGGAAGCACGCGGCGTTGAATTCCTGACAGGTCTGCCTGTAACGGGTGTTAAAGGAAATCAAATCGAATTGAAAGACGGACAAACGATAACGGCCAATTCGCTTGTTTGGACAGGCGGAGTTGCGGCCCTTCCTATCGTAGGTGAATCAGGCCTTGAAGTGGATCGCGGCAAAGCAACCGTCAATGAGTATTTGCAATCCAAATCCCATAAAGACGTATTCGTTGTCGGCGACAGTGCCGTTGCTTTCCCTCCAGAAGGCGGCCGTCCATATGCTCCTACTGCACAAAATGCTTGGCAAATGGGTGAGCTTGTTGGATACAACCTATATGCAGCATTTGAAGGCAAGAAACTTGAAGAATTCTCACCTGTAAACTCAGGTACACTTGCGAGCCTTGGCCGTAAGGATGCAGTGGCAACCGTTGGGGCCAATAACACGTCCCTTAAAGGCCTTCCGGCTACATTGATGAAAGAAGCAAGTAATGTTCGTTACCTATCACACATCAAAGCCCTATTCAGCCTGGCTTATTAATTTTAACAATAAAAGAGGACCATTCATCAAAAGATGAATGGTCCTCTTTTGAAATCAAATCTTTACTTGGTTGATGCTGAATCTAAGGGAAAATCCCTCAGGTAATTTTGCCTTTGTCAATATCCTGGTTTCTTTCAAGCGTTTATCATTATAAGAGGAGACCTCCATCAATTCTTCATCCATATAAGCAGGATGGGTCATTATCTCCACACTCGCCCCATCCATTACTCTCCCTTTCAAGTTTTGAAAGTAATCTTCAACCACCATTTCTCCATAAAAATCATCCAGGAATACATCTGTAACGGTTTGAATCCCTGCAAGGTGGCTTCCGGCATTACGGACTGGCAATCCATATTTATCTGACAGCTTTTTAATAACCGGTAGAAATGCTTTGATCCCGTGTACATGATGGTGGCTGTCGAAATGAGTCGGGAATAGGCCAAATTCCAAAAATCTTTCGATTTGCGCTGACCACTCCCTCTCCAATTCGCTCAAGGAAATGCCGGCAGGATCCCCATATACCGTACCTTGCTTCTTAAAGAAACCAGATTCGTCAACCAAACTCGGAACATCACTCAACAAAGGTTTACCCCATGTCAGGACTAAGTGAACACCTACCTTCAACGAGGGTGTTTTCTTGGCGATTTCAATCGCATGCTCCGTTGCTTTCGCATTCATCATGATTGTTGCCGAATTGACAATTCCATATTTGTGGCTATCCAAAATCCCATAATTCACCGCTTTAGTTAACCCGAAATCATCTGCATTTACAAGGACTTCAATCATGATAAATTATCCTGCAACTCCTTTTTTTCAAAAAACTGCGGCAAATAATCTTTATGTGCCTCCAGCATTTCGTCCAAGATAAGTTTTGCAACCCGGTCGCTTGGAACGAGTGGATTGATCGTCATGGCAAGCAACGCAGTATCATAGTCCCCCGAAATTGCAGCTTCGATGGCTACCCTTTCAAAGGATTTGATTTGCTGAATTAATCCGCGGACAGCGACAGGAAGCTCTCCTACATTGATTGGTTTAGGTCCATCCTTAGTTATCACGCAACTGGTTTCAATCGCCGATCCGTACGGGATGCCTTCAATTGCACCATGGTTGACCGTATTCACCGCTTGAATATCTCGCTTATCCGTATGCATCGAGCAAATCAACCGCACAGCCGCATCACTGTAGTACGCACCTCCGCGCTCTTCAAGCTGCGGCGGCTTGATAGCCAGATCTTGGTCTTTGTATAGCTCGAATAAACCCGCTTCAAGTCTTTGAACGACCTCTGCGCGTGTTTCCCCTTTTTCCGCATCCTTCAATTCTTGGGCCAGCACATCACCCGTTTTATAATAGTAATTGTGGTATGGACACGGAAACAGGTTCAACGCTCTAAGGAATTCCGGCTCCCAGCCCATTGCATGAATATTCTTCATCGTGACAGCTTTAGCTGGATCAGTAATCAACTGGATGATTTGATCTTTGACACTCTCGCCATCAACGAATACATCCAAGCCGTAAACCATATGGTTCAACCCAGCAAAGTCGATACGGACCCTTGATGGTTCTACACCCATCAAATCCGCAACACCTCGTTCCATCCCAATCGGCACATTGCAGAGTCCGATGATTTTGGAAATATTACTGTGACGCAGAACTGCTTCCGTTACCATTCCTGCAGGATTCGTGAAGTTAATCAGCCATGCTTCCGGACATAATTCCTCCATCTCATGGGCAATATCCAGAATGACGGGAATCGTTCTAAAGGCCTTGAAAAGCCCGCCTGGTCCATTCGTCTCCTGTCCGATCACTCCGTGTTTCAATGGAATCTTTTCATCAAGAGCCCTGGCTGCGAGCTGGCCAACCCGCAGCTGGGTTGTTACATAATCAGCGCCTTTAAGCGCTTTCTTCCTATCCAGCGTGAGATGGACTTCAATATTCACACCAGCCTTTTCAATCATCCTTCTTGCCAAATTCCCGACAATTTCAAGCTTTTCCTTTCCGGCTTCGATGTCCACGAGCCAAATTTCACTCACAGGAAGTTCTTCATGATATTTGATGAAACCTTCGATCAGTTCAGGCGTATAGCTCGAACCTCCGCCAATCGTGACGATCTTCAACCCCTTGCTCATTCAGCAGTCCTCTCCTTCACAGCATCTGCATGTAAGAATTCTTCGCGTAGATCGATCATTTCAATTGCAAGATCCTTCATAGTCATCGCTGTCATTAAATGATCTTGTGCATGCACCAGGATAATGGGAAGATCAAAAGAGTCCCCGCCTGCCTCAGCATGGATTAATTGGGTTTGGTATTTATGGGCTTGCAGTAATTCCGTTTCCGCCTCGGCGATTTTCAAACGGGCAGAATCAAAATCCTTCTTCTTTGCCTCCTGCAACGCTTCCATTGCAAGGCTTCTCGCATTCCCGCTATATAAAATCAATTGAAAGGATAGCTGGTATAATTCTTCTTTTTCCATTTTTCATCACTACTTTCTTAAAGGCTTAGCGTTTCTGAATCTTTTGTAAGCTTTGTTTCATTTTTTGTGTCTATCTTCACTTGAGCATAAACGAATGGTAAATAAATCGCTGTTGAAATGACTAAGTTGATTGCAGCCAGGACCGCTCCAGACACATGCCCGCCTGTGGCCAGGAATCCACCCACAATCGGAGGGGTTACCCATGGAATCTTAGCAACGATCGGGAAAACCATTCCGCTGCTTACTGCGATATAAGATATCACCGTTGTAATTACCGGGCCGAGAACAAATGGGATGAACCACATTGGATTCAGAACGATAGGCAATCCGAAAAGAATGGGTTCGTTTATCTGGAACACTCCTGGCGCCCCTCCGAGTGCAATCATCTGTTTATACCGTTTCCGACCGGCAATGATCATTGCAATGATAAGGCCCAATGTTGCACCAGATCCGCCTAAATATACAAATGCATCCAGGAAAGAACCCGCCAATACGCCGTATTGGTCCATGTCTTTGACGCCTTTTGCATATAAATCGATATTTTTCACACCCGAACTTTCAAATAGCGGTGTCGTTATCCCGCCAAGGATATTAGGTCCATGCAAACCGATCATCCATAATAAATGAACAAGAAAAACTAGTAAAATAGCGAATGGCAATGAATCTACTGCACTTTGTAACGGAGATACAATCACTTTACTCAGCCAGTCATTCAGTACCTGCCCATCCGTAGCTTTACGGAATAGCAGTCCGAATACGCCAGCGATAAAGATCGTTGCCATACCCGGCACTAACTTTGCAAATGAACGGGCTACCGCTGGAGGTACTCCATCCGGAAGCTTGATGACTAAATATTTTACCCGGGAAAGTCTTACGAAGATTTCAGTTGCTATTAAGGCAACGACAATTCCTGTAAATAGGGCTGTAGCATTAAAATAGTTTACGCTTACAAAACCCCAGGCCCCGCCAGTAACATCCTTATCATCGATGGTTAAAGTGACATTTCCGATTTGAGGTAATAATAAAAAGAAACAGGCTGCGGAAACCAACATCGCTTCAAAACCATCGTCACCGTATGACCGTGCCAATTTATAAGAGATGCCGAATACAGCGAATACCGTCATGAATGCAAAGGTTCCAAACCAAATATCACCGCCAAGCGTATTCCATGCAGGACCGAAGATGGCCTCCATCATTCTCCCGTAAGGCTTGATGACTTGCCCAAGATTATTAAACAGGACGGCGAATGAACCGATCATTGTAATCGCTATCATTCCAATCAATGCGTCACGAATCGCAAGCAAATGCCGGTTATTTCCTACCTTTACCGCCCCAGGCATAATATACTTATCAATAAAAGTCATCATATCCTTATTCTCCTTTTATTAAAGTAGTGGCTTGTTTTAGCACTTCTTCACCATTACATAGTCCATAGAACATCGGATTGATGGTTGCGACTGGAATTCCCTTTTCTTTCCCCGCTTCCTGTAGCTTGGAAAGAAGATATCTAACCTGCGGCCCTAATAAAATAACATCGGCCTTATCTATTTCATTGTTAACTTCTGTAGAACCAACTGCCCATATATGACACTCTACCCCTTGGTTTTTAGCACTTTCCTCCATCTTGGTAACTAATAAACTAGTAGACATCCCTGCAGAACAACATAATAAGATATTCATTGAAATTACCCCCCTTTTTAATGATTGATTATTCAGTATTTTCAAGTGAGTTGAAACCGTTTTCTTTCTTATAAATAACCGATGTTACTTTTTTATCACTTCCCTTGAATGAAATGGGTATTATTGCCTCCATACATACATTGTAGTTACAAATCGAAAAAATATCAACACAAATTTAAATTTGTTACTACAAATTCGTGAATTAAAGTTGATTATTGTACTTATCCGAGATAATCTATATGTATATATTGGGAATGAGCATAGGAGGAATCACTGTGGAGACCATGAATAAAGAAGCGGCATTGCATTCCATAGTTAAGGAATCGATTATCGATCTCATAAAAAATGGCGAATATCAAACAAATACAAAATTACCGACTGAGGCTGAATTTTGTAAAATATACGGAGTAAGCAGGACAACAGTTCGCACGGCCTTACAGCAATTGAATGTCGAAGGCTATATTTACCGTGTCCAAGGCAAAGGTACTTTCGTTTCGGAGAATAAAGTGAAGCAATTTCTTACAAGCACGGTTGAAAAATTCTCTGAGCAAGTCACGATGCAAGGTAAAAACCCTTCAACAAAGGTCATTAGCTTAAAGGTGATTGAAGCAAACGCTACCCTTGCCAAGCTTTTCAAACAAAATATTGGAGACCCCGTAAATAAACTGGAACGGATACGTTACGTAAACGATATCCCCCTTCAATATGAAATTGCCTTTCTCCCTTGGTATAAAACACCCGGGCTTAATATCGAAGCCTGTGAAAAATCACTCTTTAAAGTACTTGAGACACAATTCAATTTAAAAGTAAAAAAAACGGTCGAACACTTGGAGTTTTCACTTGCCGACGATTCCATTTCTGACAAGTTGGACGTACCGAACGGTTCACCTTGTTTTTCATTGGAAACTTACACATATGAGAATGACGGATCGGTCATTGAATTCTCTAAAACTCTCTTTAGAGGCGATCGTGCTCACTTTGTCATCGAGCGGAACTATTGAAATAAGACGGATGCCTTATTAATTAAGGCATCATAGTCTGTAGACAAACTCGATTTTTTTAGTGTTTGTAAGATTGGAACGTTGAATTCCACACCAGGGCCCCCCTCCAATCAACTGGAACGTTTTTTTAATAAAAACTGCATGCAAACTTATTTTTCTTTTAGAGGCAATCATAACGATTGCCTCTTTTTGTCGTGTTCCTGATACATTTTTACATAATTACAAATACATTCATTTTATGAGTAAAATTGACAAATACACCATAATCACCTAATCTAGAAGACTAGGAGATTCCATTCTATTTACATTGGCATTCAACTTTGTACCTATTTTTTGAAAATATTAATAAAAGTTATTAGGAAATCTCTTACTATTAATTAATTAATTAGGCAGGTGGATTTTATGTGCGGTTTTGTTGGATGTATTCACGAATATCCGAAAGCCATAAATTCAAATATGAAAGAAACGATTCAGAAGATGAACACGATCATTACCCATAGGGGGCGGATGATGAAGGATATTTCTTTGATGAATTTGTGAATTTTGGATTTAGGAGATTAAGCATAATCGATATAGATAATGGAAACCAACCCCTTCCATATGAAAATGAAAGATATTGGATCATTTTCAATGGCGAAATCTATAATTATATTGAACTAAGAAAAGAACTTACTGATGAAGGATATGAGTTTACGAAAGATTCTGATACGGAAGTAATATTGGCCCTCTTTAGTAGCCAAAAAGAGCAAACTGTCCAGAAATTGCGAGGCATGTTCTCTTTTGTCATTTGGGATAAAATCGAGCTAAAGCTTTTTGGTGCAAGGGACCACTTTGGAATCAAGCCTTTTTTCTATTGTGAGCAAGATGATGTTACTTATTTTGCATCAGAAAAAAAGAGTATTTTGACAGCCATGAATGACGAGCTGGATGTGAATTCATTACAACATTTTCTCAGTTTTCAATATGTTCCCGAACCATCGACCCTATCCAAGAATATTGAAAAGTTATTACCTGGACATTACTTCACTAAAGAACCAGGAAAGAAAATGGATATAAAAAGGTTCTGGAAACCTATTTTTCACCCTTCCAATATAGATGATTCAAAGGTCCTGAAAGAAATACAAGACACTCTGTTGGATTCCGTAAACGTCCATATGAGAAGTGATGTTCCAGTTGGATCTTTTTTATCGGGCGGGATTGATTCATCATTTATCTGCTCCATCGCAAAAGAGATTAACCCTAAGATCAAAACTTTTTCTGTTGGGTTCGAAAGAGATGGATATAGTGAAATAAACGTTGCACAGGAAACAGCAGCCGCACTGAATGTAGAAAATATAAGTTATATCATTAGTCCTGAAGAATTCTTGGCGGAACTGCCGAAGATCATCTGGCATATGGATGACCCTTTAGCGGACCCCGCTTCCGTTCCACTATATTTTGTCGCCCGGGAAGCTAAAAAACACGTCAAGGTCGCTTTGTCCGGTGAAGGGGCAGATGAGTTATTCGGCGGATATAATATATACCGGGAGCCCCATGCCCTGCGCATATTTTCCTATTTTCCAACACCATTGAACAAAGTGTTGAAGGCGATTTCCTCTGTTTTGCCAGAAGGTGTTAGAGGAAAGAGTTTTATAGAGCGTGGAGTGACACCTTTAGAAAACCGATATATCGGGAACGCAAACATATTCGGCGAGAAAGAGAAAAAACGACTACTTGTGAATTATCTCAACGGACTAGAAAATGAAAAAGTGACAAATCCCATCTATTCAAGTTCTTTAGGGTATGATCCTATAACCCAAATGCAAAACATTGATATTCAAACTTGGCTAAAAGGTGATATTTTATTGAAGGCAGATAAAATGTCCATGGCGAATTCTTTAGAGGTGAGAGTTCCCTTTTTGGATAAATGCGTTTTCAATACGGCTTCAAAACTTAATATGGATCAAAAAGTGAGAAATGGAACGACCAAATACATGCTCCGAAAAGCTGCCCGCGGGATAGTGCCGGAACATGTATGGAGCAGAAAAAAGCTGGGCTTTCCTGTTCCGATACGACATTGGCTGAAGGATGAGTTATACGATTGGGCAGTAAGGTTAATCCAGGAAAGCCCGACTGACTACCTTTTTAATAAAGCGCAAATTATAGAATTACTTGAAAACCATATAAATAATAAAGCGGACAACAGCCGGAAGCTCTGGACCATTTTGACGTTTATGACTTGGCATCAAATTTATATAGAAAAACGATATGAGCCCCAAAAGAATTTACAATCCGCTTTATATTAAACACATTTATTGGCATCACTCTTTGCACCCAAGCATCCATTAAAGATTGCTTGGGTGTTTTTATCACCGAAAAAACAATATCCATTCAATTCAATATAACAATTGGTATATGACGAATTTCTCAAAAGGATTAGATTCAGTCAAGCCAGGTAATATCACTTCGTTTTTCAGCTCGAAGGCCGTTTGATTTTCGAGGAAAAAAATATAATCCTGTGAAGCATAATATAATATCAGTTCGATTTGGCGAGGTTCTTTTTCAAAGGAAAGCAAAATGTTATTGATGATTTTAATGAAAATCCGTACCGAGAACGGATTAAAGAAATAAAAATGATTGTCCTGCTTATCAATATCATATTCTTCTGCCAAGCAACAGTGGAATTCTATATCGTTATTGTCGTTTTTCCTTTTTTTCATGTAGCCATTCAGATTCTCGATCGCTTCTTTATAGAAATTTTCATTCATTTCCACGCCAACCACAGATGATTGATAGAAGTGATGGATCAAAAAATTCAAGCGTCCTTTACCGCAGCCAAAATCCACAATGCGATCATTTCTTTTCAGTGGATATTCTTTAAATAAATGTTCTAATGCACTGTATGGCGTAGGTTCATATCGATGATAATGCAAAGAATCATTGAATTTTTTTTGTTCACCTTCCGTCCTGATGTTCAGCATTTCATCATAATTTTTTACTTCCATTGTTATATGCACCTGCTTCATGTTTTTTAATAAAGGGCGTCCTAACTAAAAACCCCGGAAAGCGTTGATCTTATCCAGGGTAATGTTTTGTTATATGAATGTCCAGACAATTAATTGGATTTTGCTCTCGTTACATAATCATTAAAATCAGAGATACTTGGGTTGGCTATATGATGACCGCCTTCCACTTGGATCGTCTGACCCTGTAATGAATTTGGACTCGTCAGATGCAAGGAATAGTACGGTATAACCGATATCATCCGCTTCACCATAATATGGCAATGCTTTGAATTCGCCAAAAATATCGAGTACGGCCTGAGGCATATTATTTTTCGCTGCAGGAGTAAAAATGAGACCTGGTGCCACTCCATTACAACGAATATGATCTTTACCCTACTGTGCAGCGATATAACGAGTCAAATTCACTACACCCGCTTGGACGCACCATATGCGGATCGTACGGAGTCACCTGTAATCCGGCCATTGAGAGGCCGTATTGATAATCGAACCTCCTCCAGCTTTAATCATGTGAGGAATCGCAAACCTGCTTCCCAATAGCACACTTTTTAAATTCACGTCCATAAATCGATCCCATTCTTCCAAATCTAATTTCACGACATCCAGATCTTTATGCAGGTTAGTTAAACCCACATTATTAACGAGTACCGTAACCGTTCCATATTGTTCAATGGTAAAGTCGACTGCTGCCTGTATGGAGTCTGCTTATCCAGCATCCAAAAATACTCCAGCTGCTTCCCCACCTTGTTTTTTAATGTTTTCGGCCGCTTCTTTTGCTCTTGCTTCATTAAAATCAGCAATCACGACTTTTGCGCTTTCTTTAGCCATTAGTGGGGATATGGATAACCCAATGCCTGAAGCTCCACCTGTCACTAACTTTACCTTGTACTCTTCCCATGATAACCCACCTGCTCTTCAAAATGTGAATAGTTTTGCTTTATTAATCATGACTAACAGTACAAGAATACAACGCATATAAAGTTATTACAAATAATTATACCTATAGTCTAATTTCATAAAATGCAGATGTGGTAAATTTTGTACCAATACAGAAAAAAGCTGAAGCACCCAGAAGTGCTTCAGCTCTTTTTCATTTTTTTCTTCATCATCCCATATGATCCAATCATGAACCTCTAGAATTTCCAGGAATTTCATCAACCTCGGTAAGGCTGGTTCCGCTTCCTCACCAAAATGTTCACTCATCGCTTCAGAGATCTGATTTACATTCCTTTGGAACTCCATCTGTTTAATGGCATATGCTCCAAACTTATCAAGCTTGATTTTACGGACTGATGGCTGTTTTAAGAAACGAATGGTCATTCTTTCCACAAAATTGGTCCTTTGAATGACCAAAAAAGTTGCTTCCGAAGATTCTTGCACCATAGTAACGCGTCTTTCCAAATGGGGAACCATGGTTAACAGGTTCCTCTTTTTTGATTGGCGTTTACGAAGCATCTTCTTTTTTCCCTTTGCTGGATACGAACCAAAGCAATCCAGCTAGAGCAAGGAATAATAAGAATGGCAGCAAATTGCTGGCTAATTTAGCCGCAGCCGGAACTTGGACACCTGCTGCGATCAATATGGCAATAAGAACACCAATCAATGATTCACCCGCTATTAAACCAGAGGCAAATAATACACCTCTGTCAACCCGTGCTTTAAGCGCTTCTTTTGTTTTCGAGAAGAACTCAACGAAGAATCGAATAAATCCACCGATCATGATTGGCGCACTAGTATGAACCGGCAAGTAAATGCCCACTGCAACGACAAGTGAATTCAAACCGAAAAACTCTAATGTAATGGAAATAGCCGCACCGATAAAGATCAGAGTCCAAGGTAAATCTCCCCCTAAAACACCTTCGGCAAGTATTTTCATAAGTGCCGCTTTAGGTGCAGGCAGTTCTGCAGAACCCATCGTATATGCGTTATCCATAAGAACCAGGATAAAACCAATGACAGAAGCGGACGCAACAACACCGATCATCATGGCAACTTGTTGTTTCCATGGTGTTCCGCCGACGATAAATCCTGTTTTTAGATCCTGAGAAACATCACCTGAAACCGCAAGCGCTGTACAAATGATTGCAGCGACGGTTAAAGCGGCTACCATTCCAGTCGTACCAGTAAAACCAGTTGCCTTATAGACAATCGCAACAATCAATAGAGTGGCGATCGTCATTCCAGAAACAGGGGAAGACGAACTTCCAACGATTCCAACAACCCTTGAAGCCACTGTCACGAATAAAAATCCAAAAATCGCGATTGCAATCGCACCGATGATTCCTACATCCGTTATAGGTGTGAAAGCAATGATTAAAATTAAGATGATCGTACCCAACCAAACGTATTTCACCGGTATGTCTTGTTCTGTACGGATAGAACCCGATTTTAGTTGTCCTTTATTGGCTTTTACGCCTTTAAGAGTATCAATAACTGAACTGAAAAGTATTGGTAATGTTTTGATCAAAGTGATCAATCCGCCCGTTGCAACGGCACCAGCACCAATATAGCGAATATAATTATCCCAAATTCCCCATGCATCCAATTCACCGATCGGTACATCAGAAGGGAAAATGGCTGTCCCATTGTTTCCGCCAAAAAAGCTGATGGCCGGTATTAAAACGACCCAGGCTAATAAACCCCCACCTAGCATTTGCCCTGCAACACGCGGTCCAATAATGTACCCTACACCCAAAAGGGAAGGAAAGGCATCAAGACCAACCACTGCATTTTTAAAATTCGTGATCCCTGTTTCAACCTCTGTCTTGAAAAGCTTAAATCCATCACCAAGCCCTTTAACAACACCGCCAATTACCAAACCGGCTCCGATTAGCTTGGCGCTTGTACCGCCCTTTTCTCCTGACTTCAGGACCTCGGCACATGCCGTACCTTCTGGATAAGGCAATGTTTCATGCTCCCTTACAATCAAAAGCTGGCGAAGGGGAACCATCATGAAGACCCCTAAAAATCCCCCAGTTAATACTACGAAAATGATGAATGCTTGACTCACGTCCATGTCCCACATGAATAATGCCGGAATGGTAAATACAGCACCGGCACCAATAGCCTCACCTGCCGTGGTCATCGTTTGCACAATATTGTTTTCTAATATTGAATCCCTGCGAAAAACCCCTCTTAATATGGCCATTGAAATTACCGCTGCGGGTATAGAAGCAGAGACAGTTAAACCAATAAGTAGGCCTAAGTATGCATTTGCCGCCCCGAATACGATTGCAAGAATGATCCCTAGAATGATTGCAGTTGCAGTCAATTCCGGTAGAGATTTAGATGCAGAAACGTACGGGACGAATTTACTCTCTTTTGAATTGTTCAACAATTTAGCCACTTCCTATGTTAAACTTTAAAATCACAGAGAACATTATATCACTGTAATTTAAAGTCACGCAATGGGGAAATTCTGCTTATTAAAAGTTTGATTATATCCAATAATCAGATTAGTAGTTTCGGTTATAAAATATATAAAATAATATTGATATAATAACCATGACTAATACGTTACCCGAAGTCACTGTCTATCATTCATTCAATGATAGTATCATCAGCAACCCTTATCACCTCGATAGGCACATAACCACTGGGTAAGTGCACATTAGAATGAGATTTAACATATCCTGAAAAATCAAGTCTTAAAAAAGGAATGATAAATTCATGGTCTCCTATATGGACTATACTTCACCATCCACACAATTCTTTTTCGATGTCAATAAAAGCAATTTCATGAAAAAAGACAATCAAAACTATATTAATTCATTAGGTGTTAAACAATTAAATACCCTCGAAAATGTTTCATTATTAGATATTTACCTTAGTACAGACAATGTCGTAGAACCGCATTATCACCAAAATGCAGCGGAGCTAGTGTATTGCATTTCTGGAGCGGCAACCGTTTCCTTACTTAATCCATTTACAAAGCAAATTCAAAATTACCCCATTAAACCCGGTCAAGTGGCCAACGTCCCACAAGGTTGGTGGCATTATGAAGTGGCTAATGCTGATAATACCCACTTGCTCGCCATTTTTAATGCACCAACACCTGAGGTGATCCTCGGTTCAGATATCTTGAAATTGACACCTGCAAATATTATGGCTCATACTTATTGCATGGATGAAAACCAATGGAAAAAAGCAATTGCACCAGTTCAGCCATCAACATTCATCGGTCCGCCAGCCAACTGCCATCGAGCGGCCGAAGAAGACATGCAGCAATATCCTCAATATATTAATCACTATGATAACCAAATGTATACTGCCCCGGATTACAACTATCAATATCAGCTCAATCCCCCGTATTATTATTATTGAAGATAGATATTGGGAGCATGATTCCCCCTGTTCGAGGGCCTATACAACTAATATATCGGAATCGAAAAAGCAATGGAGAACCCTATTACATAAGGGTTCTCCATTGCTTTTAATTACATGATCCGTTTTTCCCGCCACATCTTATATTATGGTAGTCACCTAATGTGGTTTATGGGCATTAAAAATCCAGGGTACGCTTGGATACAATCAGTTATACTTCTCTTTATATTCTACCGAGTTTCTTCTTATAATATAAGAGATTCTCAAATTGATCCCCCATCTATAACAACAGACGATTCATTTCAATTTTGCGGTTGGCTCAGAGCTTTTCTTATATAAAGGTACCTACAGATTTCAAAGTGTTCAATCCAATTCCATAAAATTGCAACTATAATGTTGGAGATTGGAGAAAATGCTAAAGTGGTATCAGAAAGATTAGGACATTCAAATCAGGATCTTCAGCAGAAAACTTTTCAAAAGCTCTAGGAATAAAGAGCATGGACCAATAAATGTGGTCATTTTGTGGTCATTTAACTAAAAAAGCAATGGAAAACCCTATTACATAAGGGTTCTCCATTGCTTTTAATTACATGATCCGTTTGAACATTTTTTCCATTTCATATATGGAATATGAGATGATGATAGGTCTTCCATGAGGGCATGTGAAGGGATCTGTTGTCCGCCTCAGTTCATCCAGTAGTGCTTGGATTTCATCATTGCGCAGATGACGGTTTGCCTTTATGGAGGCTTTACAGCTCATCATGATGGCTGCTTCTTCGCGCAATTTTTTGATGTCGACCTTTTTCATCGATAGCAATTGTTCTATCATTTCCTCAAGGATTTCCTGTTCAATTCCTTTAGGGAACCATTGTGGATGCGATCGGACAATATAGGCATTATAGCCAAACTCCTCTAAAAAGACGCCGACTTTTTCCAACTCATTCCGATATTCATTTATCCGGATACATTGGTCCGTTGAAAATTCAAGGGTGATGGGGACCAGCATATCCTGTAGCTCGTTTTCAACCCGACCGACTTTTTCTTTAAAGTATTCGTATTTAATCCGTTCCTGGGCAGCATGCTGGTCTATGATATACAAGCCCTTTTCGTTTTGGGCGAAAATATATGTTCCATGCATTTGCCCAATCGGGTACATCGGAGGGATGCGGCTTTCCGGTTCATTCGCCTCGATTTCCTCCTCTTGTTCGACTGTGTAGGTTGTAAACTTTTCAGCTGACTCGAAATATGATTTGCTTTCATCATCTAGTAAGACCGGTACATAGACATCTTCCATTTGCTGCTGTTCAGTGCTATAGATTATTTCCTTTATTGGTTCAAAATTGAAATCTTCATTATGATCCACGTAATTCTTTTGTTCCTGCTTTTCCCGTATCAAGGTATCCTTCAAGAGGGAAGCTTCTTTCTTGGCTTCTTCCAGGACCCGCTTGCCGCTTTCCACAACATGGTCCAATTCCAGAGTGGTTTGCTCACTTTTCACCTGTTCCGGCTTTGCTGCTGGTGTATATCCACTTGGTATTAGAGACATCTTTTTAAACGAAGATTTAATCGTTTCCGATACAAGACTGTACAATTCCTGTTCCTTGCTGAGCCTTACTTCCATTTTGGATGGATGTACATTGACATCGACAAGAATCGGATCCATTTCGATATTCAGCAAAGCGATTGGAAAACGTCCAATTGGAAGAAGTGTATGATACCCATCCAGGATTGCTTTCACGAGCGCATAGTTTTTAATGAAGCGCCCGTTTATCATGGTTGAAATGTAATTCCTTGATGCCCGGGTGATCTCAGGCATGACGATATATCCGGATAATTTGAAATCTAAGGAGCTTGCCTGAACCGGAATCATCTTTTTGGCAATATTCGTACCATAGATTGCCGCTAGCACCTGCCTGACATCACCGTTACCATTCGTATGGAGGATACGCTTCTCATTGTGTGTTAACCGTATAGAAACATCCGGATGTGAAAGTGCGAGCCTGTTAGCGACATCCGTAATATTTCCTAGCTCGGTATGAATGGTTTTCATATATTTCAACCGTGCAGGGGTATTAAAAAACAAGTCGGAAACCAGGATATCCGTTCCTTTACGGCTGGATGAAGCCTCAAGTTCCTTAACCAAGCCTCCTTCAAGAAGTATGCGCGTTCCTACCCCTTCGCCAGTGCTGCTTTTCATTTCAAAACGGGAAACTGAAGCAATACTGGGCATGGCTTCACCGCGGAAGCCAAGTGTTCGGATTCGGAAGAGATCATTTTCATCTTTAATTTTACTAGTGGCGTGACGTTTAAATGCCGCTTCTATGTCATCAGGTAAAATCCCATCGCCATTATCCACGATCCGAATGGAACCAAGTCCAGCCTCCACCAATTCAATCTCTATAATGGTACTGTTTGCATCTATTGCGTTTTCCACAAGTTCCTTAACGACTGAGGCTGGGCGTTCAACAACTTCGCCAGCTGCGATTTTATTAGATAAAGCCTCATCAAGCTGTATGATTTTTCCCATTTTTATCGCCTCGCTTTAATTCTCATTTAAGTTTCTTTTGTAATTTATAAAGGGTATTCATTGCCTCAAGCGGCGTCATTTCAAGGATATCCAGTGATTTTATGTCATCCAGCACCTTTTTTTCCTTTGGTGAAGAATTCACCCTTCCTTTAGGAGCTTCTTCTCCAAAGAAGGAAAGCTGTGCCTCATTGACGGATGTAACAGGGGCAGCTTCGGCAATAGATGCTTTTTCAGCAGCAGGCTGTTCAGGAATCGCCTTTGCCTGTCCATTTTCATTCTCTAGCTTGGCTAAAATAGCAGCCGCCCGATCTATTAACTGCTCCGGTAAATCAGCAAGCTTAGCCACATGAATTCCATAGCTTTTATCTGCTGGCCCTTCTTTAATTTTATGAAGGAAAACGACATTTCCATTTTGCTCAATGGCACTTACATGGATATTTTTCAATTTTGGGAGTTCCGTTGCCAAAACAGTCAATTCGTGATAATGAGTCGAAAAGAGTGTCTTTGCCCCAATTTCCTCATGAATATATTCAATGATGGCCTGAGCAAGCGCCATCCCATCATAAGTTGATGTTCCCCGGCCTATTTCATCAAATAATATCAAACTGTTTTCTGTCGCATTCATGATGGCATTTCTTGCTTCAAGCATCTCGACCATGAATGTACTTTGACCGGAAATCAAATCATCTGCCGCGCCAATCCTGGTAAATACCTTATCAAAAATAGGTAATTCAGCTATACTTGCGGATACGAAGCATCCAATTTGCGCTAAAATCGATGTTAGCGCTATTTGACGCATATACGTACTTTTACCAGACATATTGGGCCCTGTGATCAAGAGTAACTCCCGATCTCCATCCATAAAGCAGTCATTGGGGACATATTCCTGTGATTGAAGGACTTTCTCGACCACTGGATGCCTGCCTTCCTTCAGTACGATTCTTCGATCATCGGAAAAGACAGGCTTCACATAATGGCGTTCTTCACTAATCGTCGCAAAGCACTGCAGGACATCCAGTTCACTGACGCCTTTCGCCAAATCCTGTAAGCGAGGGATATAGCTTTTGACCTCTTCACGAAGATTGAGGAATAAGTCATACTCCAAACTGATGCTTTTTTCTTCTGCTTGTAAAATCAAAGCTTCCTTTTCTTTCAATTCAGGTGTGATATAACGTTCGGCATTCGTTAAAGTCTGCTTCCGTTCATAACGGCCTTCTTCAAGCAGATGCAAATTTGCTCGTGTGACTTCAATGTAATAGCCAAATACACGATTATATCCGATTTTCAAGGATTTGATCCCGGTGCGTTCCCGCTCTTCGCGTTCAAGCTGTGCAATCCAAGTTTTCCCGTTTCTGCTGGCATCCCTGTATGTATCCAGCTCCTTATGGAAACCGTCCTGAATGATATTCCCTTCCTTCACGGACAATGGAGGGTTTTCTACAAGCGCCGTTTCAAGTAAATCCGTCACTTCTTCACAAGGATCCAATTTATCGGCCAGGATTGAAATATCCTGATTGGAAGCCATTGACTTCACGATTTCACGAATGACCGGCACCTGTTGCAAGGAACGTTTCAGTTGAATCAAGTCCCGAGCGTTTACATTCCCGAAGGCCACCCTTCCGGCAAGCCGCTCCAAGTCGTACACTTCCTTCAGGCGTTCACGTAAGTCTTGTCGTTCGAAGTATTGATTTTTCAGGGTTTCAACAAGGCTTTGTCTCCGCTCGATCTGTTTTTTATTTATGAGCGGTCTATCAATCCATTGCTTCAACATCCTTCCGCCCATGGCTGTTTTTGTTTCATCAAGCAGCCATAGTAATGAGCCTTTTTTACCTTTGGAACGAATGGTTTCAGTTAATTCCAAATTACGTTTGCTATAATAATCAATTTTCATATATTGTGATGTTTCATATGCAAGCACTGGCTGTAAATGATCCAGGCTGCGTTTTTGGGTACGGTATAGATAATTCAATAAACGTGAGGTCGTTATCGCCAGTTTCTGGTCTTTTAACAAATGAAGCAATGGAGCGAATGACTCGCCTTGGACCAAATTACTCTCTAGGGATAGGGCGGCTGCGCCCCGTTCTTGAAGCATTTTTTTCCATTCTTCATTGAAATCCTCGGCAATGACCACTTCACTCGCACCAAGGATGGCAAATTCATTCAGAACTTCCTCGAAACTCTCAATCAATGTAACCTTATTTTCCCCTGTTGATAAATCATTGTATCCAAAGCCAAACTGACCATCCGTAAAATAAGTGATGGTGGCAATATAATTATTTTCCTTTTCACGAAGACCCTTACTATCCATTTTCGTTCCCGGGGTAATCAGCTGGACAACTTCCCTGCGTACCACACCTTTGGCTTGCTTCGGATCTTCGGTCTGTTCACAAATAGCTACTTTAAAACCTTTTTCTATCAATATATCAATATAATTAGCAGCCGAGTGATACGGAATGCCGCACATCGGAATTCGCTCTTCACTACCGCCTTCTCGGCTCGTTAATGTGATTTCGAGCTCTTGTGATGCATTCAGTGCATCGTCAAAAAACATTTCATAAAAATCGCCTAAACGAAAAAATAAAAAGGCATCCTGATACTCTGCCTTAATTTTTAAATATTGCTGTATCATTGGAGTATATCCAGCCATTCCTTCAAAACCTTTCCAAACTAAAATCTATTACACATTTATGTCCTTCATTATAACATACGAAAATGCAACATGGCCTGTATTCGAAATTGCATGGTAAATCAATTATCCTTTACATTGTAAGCTAGCTGTATCTGCAAAGCCATAGGGACTTGTCCCGCTTCAAATGAAATAAAACCGGATGAAGGGAATGTCATCCGGTATTAATTTCTATATTCTATTCGTCTTCGAATTCATCAAGGAAATCCGGATCTAAATCTTCGAAATCCTCATCATCGAAATCAGAGCCCCAGTCATCCTCACAGCGGCCATCTGGACTTACAGCGACACAAATTTTCGTTTCGCCGACGACTTCCACAAAGAATTCCCTTTCCACATGGACAATGATTTTTTGTCCACATGGGGAGATGCATGCTTCTAAACAATTCGGCTGTTGGACAGCTTTTGCAGCGATTTCATGGTCATCAAGATAATCGGGATCACGGTATTTCAGCGAAATAACGTCGGTATATTGCACTTTTTCAGTTACAACTTCCGTCTTCGAATTATGGTTATAAGAATACCAGACGTTGATTTCGTAGCTGCCGTGAATTTCTACCTTTTTGCCGACTTTCTTTGCATCGTATTTATGGTTGATGATCCAACAACCTAGAATGCTAGAAGGATGATGAGCCGGGCAAATGGTGTGAGAGGACTTTGTGAATTTACGTCCTTTTGCCACCACCGCTTTAGTAATTATCTCTCTATATTGTGACATGCTAGCGAACCCTCCTCATACAGTTTCCATTCATCCTATGCGTGGTAAAAGTCTATTGTGCGTAGAATTTTAATTGTTTGAAAACTGCTGTAATGTTTTAAACCTAGGTTATTTTATGCGCATGTTTTGGGATATGTGTCACGAATGGGCACTGTATAAGGATTTCCGCATATTAAAAAAGCCCTTCTGAAACCAGAAGGGCTTTTTTAATATTCATGAACAGCTTCCGCCGCCTGCTTGTACCTGTGAACCTGTCTCACCTCGAAGGACATCGCCTTCGGTTGATTCAATAATCAGGTCCGTCACCTTATTCGATACCTGTGATGAGACCATTTGTAAAAGATCATTTACATCCACTTGGGATTGTTTGAATTCTTGCACGATCGGAAGTTCATCCAATTGTTTTTCCAGTGCATCAATTTTGGCCTGCACTTGACTGTATGCTTTCTCTTTGCCGTAATGTTGGAAGTTTACAGCCTGTTTTTGCAAACTCTTGATGCTGGCGATCATTTCACGGATTTTTTGATTTTCATTGATGTGAGCTTCTGCCCGTTTAAAGAAATCGACTTCTTCCGTGCTGGCGATCATTTCAGCAAGCTCGGCCGCTTTATTCAGAATGTCATCTTTAGTATATTTAGTCATATTACTCCACCTCAATCGCCGTTGCTTCTTCAACCATATCCCCATTTAATGACCATGTTTTCGTTCCGGTGATTTTCACTTTTACGATTTTGCCAATAGCGGATTTTGGTCCTTTGAAGTTCACGAGCTTATTTTTCGTTGTATAACCTGCTAATACTTCCGCATTCTTCTTGCTTTCGCCTTCAACGAGCACTTCAACAATCTGTCCATCATACTCTTTCATTTTCAATGCGCACGTTTCATTTACAAGGGCATTCAAGCGTTGCAGACGTTCCTTTTTCACTTCCATCGGTACATTATCCTGCATTTTCGCAGCCGGTGTTCCCTCACGTGGTGAATAGATGTAAGTATATGCTGCATCAAAACCAACTTCACGGTATAATGACATCGTTTCTTCAAAGTGCTCTTCCGTTTCATTCGGATAGCCTACAATGATGTCCGTGGTTAGCGATGCACTTGGGATAGCTTCCTTGATTTTTTTAACTAGCTCTAAATATTGTTCGCGTGTATACTTACGGGCCATGATTTTAAGTGTTTCCGTACTTCCCGATTGAACTGGAAGATGGATATGGTCAACGAGATTTCCGCCTTTAGCCAGAACTTCAATCAAATGATCATCAAAATCACGGGGATGGCTTGTCGTAAAACGAATACGCGGAATGTCGATTTTGCGGATTTCATCCATCAAATCGCCGAAACGATAATCGATATCCGTAAAATCTTTACCGTAAGCATTCACATTCTGTCCAAGCAGGGTTATTTCCTTGTAACCCTGTGCCGCTAAATGACGGACTTCCTGGATGATATCTCCAGGCCTGCGGCTTCTTTCTTTCCCTCTCGTGTACGGTACGATGCAGTATGTACAAAACTTATCGCAGCCATACATGATATTGACCCATGCCTTAGTTTTTCCTTTACGCACTTTCGGAAGGTTCTCGATTACATCACCTTCTTTAGACCAAACCTCAATGACCATTTCCTTGGAAAGATACGCTTCATTAAGAATTTGCGGCAGGCGGTGGATGTTATGCGTTCCGAAAATCATATCTACAAAATGGTGCTTCTCAAGAATCCGCTTTACAACTGTCTCCTCTTGTGACATACAGCCGCAAACCCCAAGCAGTAGATCAGGCTTTTCCAATTTCAATGATTTCAAATGCCCCAATTCACCGAACACTTTATTCTCTGCGCCTTCCCGAATCGCACAAGTGTTAAGTAAAATGACGTTAGCATCATCCACCGAGTCTGTCGCCTGATAACCAAGTGCCATAAAGATGCCCGCCATGACTTCTGTATCATGTTCGTTCATTTGACAGCCAAAAGTGCGAATGTAAAACTTTTTACCTTCTCCCATTCCGCGGAAACCTTCAGGAATGGCAAAGTCATCATGATATTCTACTTCTTCTTTTCCCCGCTTTTTCGCATCCTTTAAGGAAGGTGGAATATAAACGGCTTGAAAGTACTTACTGAAGTCCTTTTCGGATTTTTTGTCCGCTGGATTCTCAGCCTGTACTTGTTGTGATTCTAATCGTTGTTTCTCGTTCATAGTTAATCTCCTTTCAAAATAGTTAGTTTATTTCTTTCACCAACTATTCCAAGACCTATCATCAAATGGATTTATACGGATTCCTTTTTAAGAATTTCCAGTAAATATTAGCTATTAAGTGTGATATATCCACATTATCATAGTATAAAGCTTTTAACAGCAAGAAACAATCATTCTGTCGTGGCTTCTTCAATTGTAAGAAATTTTTCACAAATATTGAAAATAAGAACATGAAAGAAGAGGCTATGACGAATTTAGCCTCTTCTTATCATTTTTGGATGACGCTTTCCCCTTTCAAGATTTTTCAAATGCAGAGCATGCAATTTCCACCTTTTTAGGTGTTCAAGGTATAAGGAGAACCTTACCACACTGGCCTTTGATCATCAGTTCAAATCCCTTTTCAAAATCACTGAGTGAGAACCGATGGGTAATCATTGGTTTTACATCAACCTTGCCACTTTCAAGCAGACTTGAAACCTGTTGCCAGGTTGAAAACATCTTCCTTCCAGTTATCCCTTGGACAGTAAGACCCTTGAATACGATATCCTCAGTTATATTAATCAAGACGGGCTTAGAAGGCAGACTTAGAATGGATATTCTTCCACCATTGGTCGCCATCTTGAACCCTTGTTGGATAGCTGCTGGATTCCCGCTCATTTCACAAACAACATCCAGCCCGTCCCCACTTGTAATACTTTTCGTGATATCCACTGGATCCTGATTCATTGAATGAATGAGGTGTGTGGCACCCATCTTTTTGGCTAGCTGAAGTCGATAATCATTAATATCAAGAGCGATTACTTTATCAGCACCTGCAGCCTTTGCTACAGCAATCGCCATAAGCCCAATTGGACCACAACCGATTATTGCCACCGTTTTACCCAGCACCTCGCCAGCTAGCACTGAATGGACGGCATTCCCCATCGGTTCTTGGATGGTAGCTATATCGAGTGGCATATCACTTGGATTTTTCCATAAATTCTTGGCTGGCAGAGCTATGTACTCTGCAAAGCACCCTTGTTTATCCACACCGATAATGTTTGTTTTTTTACAGATATGGAATTGTCCGGTTAAGCATTGCCTGCATGTACCGCAAACTATATGTGTTTCGGCAGATACACAATCACCAACTGAAACATTACTGACACTTGCTCCTATCTCGATTACTTCCCCTGCAAATTCGTGCCCAAATACGTATGGCGGGCTCACCCTTCCTTGTGACCATTCATCCCAGGTGAAAATATGAATATCCGTTCCGCAGATCGAGGTCATCTTCACTCGAATCAAGACCTCGTCATCACGAATGTCCGGTATATCGACAACTTGTAATTGTGCCCCATAACCTCGGTGATGTTTGACGATCGCTTTCATTTTACCTTTCAACATGTACATTCCCCCTGAAATAGGGCTGTGCTTTTTCATCTACCTTAATATGTAAAGATATGAAAAATCAATCACAAAAATACCATAATCACTTTTGTACCGGCCTTTTCACATTAATAATGATGATTTTTAGGCATTCGTACATTTTTGTTAAATGGGTCATGTTTCTATAGCATCTTGTCCGCTCTCGAATAAGATATCTTGTACAACAAAAAACAAAAACAATGAAGGAGTGACTTATATGTCATGTGGATGCAATAATCATGATCATCATGATCGGGACCGCGATCGGGACAGAGATAACGACAGAATCGCAGACGATTTTTGTCGTGCTGTAAGGGGCTGCAATAGGCGCGACCGCGACCGGGATCGGGACCACGATCGGGACCGCGATCGAGACCGCGATCGGGACCGCGATCGGGACCGCGATCGGGACCGCGATCGGGACCGCGATCGGGACCGCGATCGGGACAGAGATAACGATAGAATCGCAGACAATTTTTGTCGTGCTGTAAGGGGCTGCAATAGGCGCGACAACGATCGGGACCGCGATCGGGACCGCCATCACAATTGTCGTAGAAGGAATCGTTGCAATTTCTTCGGATTCTAATTTAGAGAGTATAGTGATTCTCTCTTCCTGAGCTTTCCAGTTAATCACAAAAAAAAGGTTCACCCCATCTTAAGGGGTGAACCTTTTAACTTTTACATAAATTCAGCAACAAGCTTATCAAAGTGCGCTTGATCCAGTGTCAAATCTGATTTGTTTAGTGCTTTTTCGGCATACCCTGGCACTAATTCCTGGTACGAAGGGCGTGAAGAGTCTTGATAAATGATCCCTGTCACAAGGCTGTCATGCTGCATCAAAGTCTGCATGGCCTGTTCTTTATTTGATGAATCATAGCCTTCAATCGTGTTCAATTTAGTTAAGTTTTGTTTAAACCAATCATACGTATTGATCTTATTATATGTTACGCAAGGAGAGAAAACATTGATAAAGGAGAACCCTTTATGGTTTATCCCTGCTTCAATGATCGCCGTCAGGTCTTTCAAGTCAGTGGAAAAGCTTTGGGCCACAAACGTAGCTCCAGCTGACAATGCTAATTCCATAGGTGAAACAGCCTGTTCTATTGATCCTTCTGGAGTGGATTTCGTTTTAAATCCAGCAGCGGATCTAGGAGAAGTCTGGCCTTTAGTCAATCCATAAATTTGGTTATCCATGACAATATACGTAATGTCGATATTACGGCGGATCGCATGGATGGTGTGTCCCATCCCGATTGCAAAACCATCTCCGTCACCGCCTGAAGCTATAACGGTCAATTCACGGTTGGCCATTTTTACTCCTTGGGCAATTGGCAGTGAGCGCCCATGGATGCCGTGGAAACCATATGACTTGATGTAACCGGATATACGCCCTGAACAGCCGATACCGGAAACAACGGCCAAATTCTCCGGCTCCAATCCCACATTGGCTGCCGCACGCTGCATGGCAGCCTGAACGGAGAAATCTCCGCAGCCAGGACACCAGTTAGGTTTTACATCATTCCGAAACTCTTTAAACGTTGCCATATTCGAACATCTCCTTGCATTGTGTGTGAATTTCATGCGGGAGGAATGGGTTGCCATCATATTTTAGGATGCTTTTTATTTTATTAACATGTCCGACATTCATCTTGATAATATTAGCCAATTGTCCAGTCGCATTATTTTCAATAACTACTACTTTCTTAGCACTTTGCACCAATGAAAGGACTTCATCAGCTGGGAAAGGATGAATCAAGCGGATTTGCGCATGATTCACTTTCATTCCGTCCGTTTCTAAACGGCCGATCGCTTCATCAATCGTCCCGCGTGTTGAGTTAAAACCAAGAATTAATAAATCCGCTTCTTCATGCGGTGTATTTTTGTATACTGGTGTTTGGAATGTGTTAGTTAAATTATTCAGCTTACGCATCCGTTTATCCATTTGCACTTTGCGATTCAAGGCCGTCTCGGAAGGTCTGCCCGTTTCATCATGTTCAACACCCGTAACATGGTGAATTCCATTTTTCATACCAGGCACTACCCGTGGTGAGACTCCGTCTTCCGTTACTTCATAACGCTTGAAGTAAGATTTGTTTTCTGGCTCTTCAATTTCAAAGTCCACCAATTTACCGCGTCTTATCTCCACTTTGCCGTAATCAAGCGGCTGAACCGTTTGTTTACCTAATGATAGCTGTAAGTCGGATAAAACGATAACCGGACATTGATATTCCTCTGCAAGGTTGAATGCTTCTGCCGTATCATAAAAAGCTTCCTCAACAGTACTCGGAGCCATGACGATTTTAGGTATTTCACCATGTGTACCATAAATCATGGCCATTAAATCGGATTGCTCCTGTTTTGTAGGAAGTCCCGTAGATGGACCGCCACGTTGAGTATCGACGATGACAATTGGCGTTTCGGTAATGCCCGCTAAACCTATCGCCTCCATTTTCAAGGAAAGCCCAGGTCCAGCTGAAGCTGTGATGGCACGTACACCGCCATAATTCGCACCGATAGCCATTGTGGCTGCCGCGATTTCATCTTCAGTCTGTATGACCGTCCCGCCAAATTGAGGAAGTTTCTTAATTAAGTATTCCATGATTTCCGAAGCCGGAGTAATCGGGTAAGCTGCCATGAAGCGGCAACCTCCTGCAACTGCGCCTAAAGCGATAGCATCGTTTCCGATCATGAACATTCGTTTTTGGCCGTCTGCCTTTTCCAGCTCCATCGCGCCCAGTTTTTCTCCAAGCAGCACTTCCATTGCCTTATAGCCGGCAGTAATGGCATCCATATTCTTCTTAACGATTTCTTCACCTTTACGGCCGAATATTTCATCAACCACATCGTTGAATACGGAGATTTCCATTCCGAGAACAGCACATGTTGCACCGATGGCAACCATATTTTTCATTAATGATGTTCCTAATTCGGCTGCTATTTCCGTAAAAGGAACAATATATAATTCTGCCTTTGTATCTTCTGGGCAGACAGGTTTGAATTTTGCATCTGCAATTATGATGCCACCCTCATGTAATTCTTTATAATTGACGTCAATTGTTTCTTGGTCAAAAGCAACTAAGATGTCTAAATCATCAGAGATAGCACGAGTTTCCGTAGTACTTACACGAATTTTGTTATTCGTGTGTCCACCCTTGATTCGGGATGAGAAATGACGGTAGCCATACAAGTAATAACCTAAGCGATTGAGGGCAATACAGAATATTTCTCCTGTACTTTCAATACCTTCACCTTGTTGTCCGCCAACTTTCCATGAAAGTTGATTGATCATGTCTTACACTCCTTTAGGACGTTCGTATATAAATGCATTTAACCGCACCTCTCTTAGAACATTCAACTATGTATAATTATCGTTCTAATTTAGGAAAGGTGTACTAAACGCTTTCAATTCTATCGGTTAAATCATTAAATTGCAACCTTTTTGCTTTTATTTTTTATATTTTCAGAATATTTATTCATATCTATATAGTAAGAATTGAAAATCACTTAAGATATTTCCTTTTCAAGCGGAAAATTACGAGTGAAATTATCAAAAAGGAGACCTTTTACAAACTCACTGGAATAAAGCCTGTTCAATTCATTTATTAAGTTATGATAATCCTTATATGACGTTAACTTCTCTACCATATGATCGATTCCATCGAAGTCGGACCCTAATCCAATTTGTCTTTCCCCGCCCAAACTGCATATATGCTCTATATGTTTCAAGATATCCTTTATCGTAACCGGGCCATTTGCTAGAAATTGCGGGACAAAGGTTACGCCGATCATCCCATTTTTCTGTAAAAGGGCTTTTATCTGCCCGTCCTTTAAATTTCGCGGATGCGGACAAAGCTGATAAGCATTCGAATGGGAGGCGATCGGGAATTTCGCCAACTTTAGGGTGTCCCAAAATCCAGCTTCAGATAAATGGGATAAATCACACCAAATTGACTTCTCATTCAGTAGCGCGACCACTTCCGTTCCAAACCCGGTCAAGCCTCCCCCTCTTGTTTCCAATGCCCCATCCGCTACCAAGTTAGCGTGATTCCAAGTCAAACCTACGGAGGATACTCCAAGATGAATAAGGGTTTTCAGTTTCAACAAATCATTCCCAATGCAATCGCATCCCTCCAAAGTTAGCATTGCACCGATTTCCTTTTCTTTTAAAGATTCGATATCTGCCTTGGTCTTTATAAATTTCATTTCCGGCTCCGACAAAATCTTTTCATGAAAAATATCCACCATCGCCAAAGCCGCTTGAAATCTCATATCAGGGTGGACTTTTTCAGGTATATATATGGCAAAACATTGGACTTTTCCCCCTTCGTCCAATAAACCCCGCTTTGTTATATGTAATTTATCACTATTTGTAAAAGAAATATCCGGATCGATGAACATCTTCATCAGCACATCACAATGTGCATCAAAAATTTCCAATGTAATCCCCCTTCCTGTACTTTTTTGTGATTATATATACCATTATAAGGCGACACGGGCCTTTCGTCATTTGGAAGTCACGACAAAAAAGTGCCTGCTCGCCATCCGACAAACAGGACACCCAAACTTGCAATTATCTTGGTTCAATGATTAGTTTTATTGCCGTTCTCTCTTCGCCATCAATAAGTATATCTGTAAAGGCAGGAATACAAATCAAGTCAACTCCACTAGGTGCGACAAACCCTCTTGCGATTGCTACTGCCTTGACGGCTTGATTTAACGCACCTGCACCGATTGCTTGAATTTCGGCTGCTCCTCTTTCCCTGAGCACTCCCGCTAGTGCGCCTGCTACAGAATTAGGATTAGATTTTGCTGAAACTTTTAATATTTCCATTCCTAGTCCTCCTTGTTTTCCCTGCCGATTCTAACTTGGCTCAATAGTTATAACACTTTCCACTGCTACTATATTCATCAAGTAAAACTTGTATGACAAAGAAAACCGGGATTGTACACCATTTATTAAAGAATGTAAAAACGGATGGCAGTTTGACTGTCCATCCATTCGAATCAATGGTAAAAGGGATGATCTTCGTTAATCAGGATCCTTTCTATCTTCTTTGCCTTGCCAGTTTTCTCATCAATATCAAGGAGAACCCCGCTTAATAGGGTCCGTCCCTCTTTTGGGACTTCGAAACGAACTGGAAGGCTGGTCAGGAACCGATGGATGACTGCCTCTCTTTCCATACCAAGGATGGCATCATATGGTCCTGTCATGCCTACATCTGATATGTAAGCGGTGCCTGCAGGTAATATACGGTTATCTGCTGTCTGGACGTGTGTGTGTGTACCAACGACTGCTGTAACCTTACCATCCAGGAACCAACCCATGGCTTGCTTTTCACTTGTCGCTTCACCATGAAAATCGACAAAGATGATCGGTGTCTTTTTTCGAGCCTCCGCCACTAGTTCTTCCGCCTTTTTGAACGGACAGTCCAAATCCGGCATGAACGTTCTCGCTTGCAAATTGATGACCGCTATTTCATGCTGGTTCAATTTTAAAAATTTCATACCTTCTCCGGGTACCCCGTCTGGAAAGTTTGCTGGACGGACAAGATATTTCGCTTCATCGATAAAGTTGAAAATATCACGATTATCCCATGTATGGTTTCCCATGGTCACTGCCTGCGCTCCCCACTCTAAAAAACTGCGGTAAATCTTTTCTGTAATCCCCCGGCCACTTGCTGCATTCTCGCCATTGATGACCGTGATATGCGGACGATACTTTTCTTTTAACTTAGGAAGGTATTCTTGGATCATGTCGCGACCTGGAGATCCCACTACATCCCCTATAAATAGCAATTTCATTGTAAAACCCTTTCTGGATTCACCTGATTATATGAATTATTCAAGTATGTATTGTAACATAATTTGGGGTAATTATAAGAATTACGCTTAACGATTCATATGGGAAAAAGAAAAAACGAAGTGGTTTGCACCACTTCGTCTTTCACTAACAATTATTTGGCATATTCGACTGCTCTTGTTTCACGGATGACCGTGACTTTTATATGACCTGGGTAATCGAGCTCTTCTTCAATCCTTTTCCGGATATCACGTGCGAGTCGATGTGCCGAAAGATCATCGATTTGTTCTGGTTTCACTAGAATCCGCACTTCTCGTCCGGCTTGAATCGCAAAAGATTTCTCCACTCCATCATAGGACTCGGAAATTTCCTCAAGCTTTTCAAGTCTTCTAATGTAATTTTCAAGCGTTTCACTTCTTGCTCCCGGTCTTGCAGCTGATAATGCATCAGCGGCAGCCACAAGCACTGAAATGATGGAAGTTGGTTCCGTATCGCCATGATGTGAAGCGATGCTGTTAATGACAGTTGGATGCTCTTTATATTTGGTTGCTAATTCAACGCCAATTTCAACGTGACTGCCTTCCACTTCATGATCGATCGCTTTCCCAATATCATGCAATAAACCTGCACGGCGGGCAAGAACTTCATCCTCACCGAGCTCAGCGGCCAGTAAACCTGAAAGCTGGGCCACTTCAATTGAATGTTTAAGTACGTTTTGCCCATAACTGGTACGGAATTTCAAACGTCCTAGTATTTTGATGAGATCTGGATGGAGACCGTGAACTCCAACTTCAAAAGTAGTCTGTTCACCAATTTCACGAATATGTTCATCTACCTCACGTCTTGCTTTGTCAACCATTTCTTCAATTCGAGCCGGATGGATCCGTCCGTCCTGAACAAGTTTCTCAAGAGCCAAGCGTGCCGTTTCCCGTCTAATTGGATCGAATCCAGATAAAATGACAGCTTCAGGAGTATCATCAATAATTAGGTCAATACCTGTTAGCGTTTCTAACGTCCGGATATTTCGTCCTTCACGTCCGATTATCCGTCCTTTCATTTCATCGTTTGGAAGATTTACTACAGAAACGGTGGTCTCTGCAACATGATCAGCCGCACAACGCTGAATGGCAAGAGAAAGGACTTCTTTTGCTTTTTTATCAGCTTCTTCTTTGGCACGGGTATCACTTTCTTTAATCATAAGCGCTACATCGTGAGCAAGCTCGTTTTCCATTCGGTCTATAATGATTGCTTTAGCCTCTTCACGAGTTAAACCGGAAACACGTTCAAGCTCTGTTTGCTGCTTACGAACCATCTCTTCCACTTTGCTTTCCATCTCTTCAATATGCTGTTGTCTTTGGTTTAGAGAATCATCTTTTTTCTCCAAAAGGCTCTCACGTTTGTCTAACGTTTCATCCTTACGGTCCAGATTCTCTTCTCTTTGCAATAACCGATTTTCTTGTTTTTGTAATTCGTTCCTTCTTTCACGGGCTTCCCGATCCGAATCGGCACGAACTTTATGAATTTCATCTTTTGCTTCCAACAAGGCTTCTTTCTTAAGTGCTTCCGCTTCACGTTTTGCATCCTCAAGGATGTGTTCTGCAGAGCCCTTTGCCCCTGCTATTCTACTCTCAAATTTTGATTTGTGAATAAAATAACCAACAACTGCACCGACGATTAGGCCAAGCAAAGTGAAGATGATTGTCATGGGTTCCATCGTTTCACCTCCCCTTGCTATGAACTTTTTACATAAAATGTTGAACTGTCGGCAAGTACATTGCACATAAATTCAATATACAGCACTTAATTTTCAAAATTTTAGTTTGAAAAATTGTAAAATATACATATTAATTGTATAGTTGAGAATTTTTATTGTCAAGCGTTTGTCCCTTATGTATCAATGTTTATTCAAGTTTTCTTAATATCAACCATCATAATGTACAGCATTCATTATGGAAGCAGTCTGTAAATCTGATTACAATGCCATTTAATCCGTTGAAAATTTCGCATTTTTCTTAAAATATACATAAAAGGCCTAAGCGAATAAGCTTAGGCCTTTTCCAAATATCATTAATCAAGCAATTCAAAATGCTCTTCTGTTTCATTTTCTTCTGGTGGTAATTCATGCTCTCCATCAAGATTATAGTGATTTCTGATTTTCTGAGAAATTTCCTGAGCGATATCCTGATTTTCTTTCAAGAACAGCTTCGCATTTTCACGGCCTTGTCCGACACGCTCTTCATTGTATGAATACCATGAGCCGCTTTTAAGGACGATATCAAGGTCTGCACCCATATCGATGATTTCACCTTCCTGTGAAATCCCTTGACCATACATGATGTCAACTTCTGCTTGGCGGAATGGTGGAGCAACCTTGTTTTTTACAACTTTGATTTTCGTTTTATTACCCACGATTTCATTACCTTGTTTTAATTGCTCCGCACGGCGCACTTCCAGACGAACAGTTGAATAGAACTTCAATGCCCGGCCTCCCGGAGTCGTTTCTGGATTCCCAAACATAACACCGATTTTTTCACGGACTTGGTTAATGAAAATGGCAATGGTATTTGATTTATTAATGGAACCAGACAGTTTTCTAAGTGCCTGAGACATCATCCGGGCTTGGAGACCCATATGGGAATCTCCCATTTCGCCTTCGATTTCAGCTTTAGGAACAAGTGCTGCCACCGAGTCAATGACAATGATATCTACCGCTCCGCTTCGAACTAGCGCTTCAGCGATCTCTAAGGCTTGTTCACCCGTATCAGGCTGTGAAAGCAGTAACTCATCGATATTCACACCAAGTTTTTCTGAATATGCTGGATCTAAAGCATGCTCGGCATCAATGAATGCAGCCGTCCCGCCAGTCTTTTGTACCTCTGCAATGGCATGTAATGCTACAGTCGTTTTACCGGAGCTTTCAGGTCCATATATCTCAATGACCCGGCCTCTTGGATATCCGCCTACTCCCAACGCTACGTCCAATGCTAAAGAACCGCTTGAGATCGTTGAAATCCTACGATCAGTCTGTTCCCCAAGTTTCATAATCGAACCTTTACCAAATTGTTTCTCAATTTGTTTTAACGCCATATCTAAAGCCGCTTGACGATCACTCACTTAATTTCCTCCTCTATATTCAACTAATCGGCTGTCCGATTAAAGGTGTACTTACGTTAGCAATTATTCGAGTTCAAGGTTTGTACCCTGTCTCAAAACCTATCTTTACTATATACTCTTTTTACTATTTTGCCAAGCAAAAAGTCGAACATTCATTCGTTTTTTTCTTTCGGGATATTCTTTGTAAAAAAGCGTTTTAGCTTAAGGAAATTTCCATTTCGCTTCACTTACTCCCTAAAAAATACATTTTTATTGAATTAACTTTTTTCTTTTTTCCCTATTTTTCAAGAAACAAACTTCTAAAACCAAATAAAAAGCAGAGCTGTATTAAAGCTCTGCTTATGGCGTTTATAAATCCCTTAATAGGTAATGACAGCCGTATTTCACACTCCGAATACGGTTTTGCGCCCTGCTACCGGAAAGATTCAACTCCTTGAAATGAGTGTTTCCATCGCGATAGGAAATGCCAATAAATACTGTACCAACAGGCTTGCCTTCTTGTTCATCCGGCCCTGCAACACCCGTAAAGCTTATGCCTACATCCGCATCGAGCTTACTCCGGACATTAGAGGCCATTTCCATTGCACACTCACCGCTGACCACCCCATACTCAGATATGGTATCATCACTGACGCCGAGGACATTGGACTTCGCATCATTCGTATAGCAGACCATTCCGCCCTTAAAGACTTTACCGGCGCCCGGGATGGTTGTCAGCTGTTCTTGGAACATCCCCCCGGTCAAGCTTTCAGCTGCCGCGATTGAAAGCTTGCGGACCGTTAATTCTTTTACAAGTTCCTTTATTAGCGAAGTATTATCACTTCCATAATGGAACTTGCCGACCCTGCCAAGAATTTCTTTTTCCGTTTCTAAAATAAGTTCTTCGCATTTTTCTTTGGAAGGGCCTTTGGCGGTGATCCTTAACGTCACTTCCCCTTCGGCTGCCAGCGGAGCGATTGTCGGATTCGTTTGATTGACAAGGAGATCTTCAATCACCGTTTCCAGTTCGGCTTCACCTATACCGTAGAACCGTAAAACCTTGGAATCGATCCGTTCATGCTTTTCCAATTTATTCATGATCTTTTCATAACCATAACTTAAAAACATCGGCTCCATTTCACTTGGTGGACCAGGCAGGAGCATATATGTAATCCCGGATTTGGACAAAACCATTCCTGGGGCCATGCCATGATCGTTTGCCAACACTTCACTGCCTTCTAAGACAAGGGCCTGCTTTTTGTTGTTTTCCGTCATCGGCCGTTCCCGTTTTTGGAAGTAAGCTTCAATGGATTGCAAAGCTTCATCATTAAAAACGAGCTTTTTCCCGATATGGCGAGCAATCGTTTCTTTCGTTAAGTCATCTTTGGTAGGACCAAGCCCACCAGTAAAAACAATCAAGTTCGCCCTCGATTCAGCGATTTCTATAGCTTGTTGTAATCGACGGTCGTTATCCCCGACCACAGTATGGTAAAAAACGTTGATCCCCATTTCCGCAAACTGCTGCGATAAGAATCTTCCATTAGTGTTATTGATTTGACCTAAAAGAAGCTCTGAGCCCACTGCAATGATTTCTGCATCCATCTTTTCAAAACCACCATTCGTTTTTACTTTGAATTAACAAATACTTCTTTGTTTTTTATAAAATAATCCAAACCTGACCAGATTGTAAAGATTAATGCAATCCATAATGCAATATTGGCAAATGGAAGTGAAATGAGGGCAAATGGAAGGTTATGCAGCAATAAAGCCGAAATAGAAACAATTTGTGCCCATGTTTTAATTTTACCTAACTGGTTCGCTGCAACCACTTCCCCTGTACCCGCTAACACCAAACGCAATCCAGTGACTGCAAACTCGCGACTTATGATCACGATGGCAATCCAAGATTGACCGTACATTAAATCCAGATCAACCAAAACGATTAAGGCAGCCGAAACAAGAAGTTTATCTGCCAATGGATCTAAAAATTTCCCTAAATCAGTAATCATATTATATTTTCTGGCAAAATGGCCATCGATCCAATCCGTAGTGGAAGCGATTATAAAGAGGATGGCTCCAGCCAGGTGTGCCACTGGCAAACTGTATTCTCCCCAAGTCAGAGTCCCCCATGAAAAAGGAACGAGCATGATGATTAAAAATACTGGTATTAAACAGATTCTTGCTACTGTAATCTTATTAGGCAGATTCAAAACTTTTACCTCCAAAATTTACGCCTGCCATTCGGGCCTGCGTCTTAGATCTAACATAATGCTTATATGTATAATTTAACTCAAAATCCAATCTTATATGCCGCCGAGTGGACCATTTTCCCGCCGCCTTACCATTAAATAGAGCAAAAATAGTCATCTATAAGATGACTATTCGGCTTTCGTAAATTGTATCGTAACCAATTGCGTATTCACTTCAGTCGGTGAAATGGAATACTCCAGCTTCTCATCATTCACATAAATCTCTGTTTCATATGCCCTGCCTATATTGATGACAGCTTCTTTTTCATTGGTGAAATCAATTACCTGGCTTTTGTCCTTTTCGATAGTGCCTTGGAAAAGTAATTTACCTTCACCATTTTTTATGCCGACCCATGGTGAGCCTTTGGAGGTCACCTTTAATTTAAAAGTATCGGTATTTTTTAATTCATACGTACTATTTTTACCGCTGGAACTTGTGACGGCAAGATTTTGCTCTTTCTCTTCATCTTTGACTGCTGTATCATCTTCATTCTTCTTTTCAGATGAATCTGATTTTTCTTCATTCTGTTTTTGGCCTGCATTCTCTTCTTCTTTGTTAAACTCTTCACTTTTATTGTAACCCACGGCATCGCTCTGTTTCGCGTCCTTTTTGTCCTCGTTATCCGGATTACTCATATAGTTCAATACCAGAACCCAAATCAATACGGCCGCACCAATGACTAAAACGGCAGCCAAGATCTTCGGTAACAATTCCACAACCTTTGAATCTCCTGCCGGAATGGTTTTCCGGGATTGGACCCGTGAAAGCTGTTCTGGCAATTCCTCACTATAGACCGATGGTATTTCACTCTTATATTGTTCGAAAATCTCTTCTGAATCCAGTCCGACCGCTTCACAATATTGCTTTATGAATGCCCGTACATAGAACTTTCCTGGCATCATACTGTAATTTCCCTCTTCAATGCCAATGAGGTAACGCTTTTGGATCTTCGTTAATTCCTGTAAATCTTCTAGGCTAAGACCTTTGGCTTCCCTAGCTTCCTTTAATCGATTACCCAACTCAGTCAAATAAAACACCTGCCATTTTAAAAGTCAAAGGAACCAAAATCGGACCCTGAAAACTGGTCTTTTTGGTCGACAACTTCATATGTTATTTCTTCTTCAGGATTGTTTCGCAATTCAATAATATAATCGAAGTCTTCGAGGGTATACTCCGTATTTTGGACAAAAACATCCGGATGTTCGATTACTTTGACAGCATCAAGCCTCATTATTTCACGAATCAACTGCCAATGACGCTCATTTGCACGGCGAGTGGAAACAATTCCATCTAAAATGAACAAATTATCATTATTATATTCATCCTCAATAAGCTGGCTGCGGATAGTCTGCTTTAAAAGGGTCGATGACACAAACAACCATCTCTTATTAGCACAAACACTCGATGCCACGATAGATTCAGTTTTTCCGACACGGGGCATCCCTCGGATCCCGATCAATTTATGACCTTCCTGTTTAAATAGCTCGGCCAGGAAATCGACAAGCAAGCCTAGTTCATCACGAACAAACCTAAAAGTGTTTTTCTCATCGGCATCGCGCTGAATATAGCGTCCATGCCTGACTGCGAGGCGATCACGTAATTTAGGTTCCCTAAGCTTAATGACCTTTATCGTATCCATCGTACGGAGAATTGACTCGAATCTTTCTATATTACGGCTGTCTTTGGCCAACAAAAGTAACCCACGCCTGCCTTCATCGACCCCGTTAATGGTGATGATATTAATGGAAAGCATACCCAGAAGGGATGAAATATCCCCTAATAAACCAGGACGGTTGACTTGAATTTCATATTCAAAATACCATTCTTTATTATCCACGATAACACTCCTTAAGCCTAAAAGCTTTTACCCTAATCATGGGCAAAAAACTTATCCATCGTAAATTTCAAGGTCTGAACACTTTAATATTAATTGTCTAGCTTCTATAATATAGCATTTCGTGATAAGTTAAAAGGAAAAACCCTATAAAATTATTCATTTTTATATAAGAGGACAAATAGTCATCCCCCTCGAATCCAAAAGGCCCTGTTAATTAAATAACAGGGCCTTTTGGATTGATATTTTACTTCGTTCCATTGTTCTCGACTAACTTGACCATGACACTTGCCATGGCATGTTTTTCTTGATCGCTTGCCACTGACCAAAGATCAGCAAGCACTTTCTCTTGATCATTCTGGGGCTCAACCTGATTAGCTAGGTAATCACCGATTTCGTAAGCCAAGTTGGTAACAGCGCCTTCTGACAAGCCTTGTTGTTCACCTTGATGTAATCTGTCGCCTAAGAAGTTTTTCCATTGATCCCAATTGTCCAGTACAGACATGAATGGTCACCCTTTCCTTCAAGATAGTACAAAGATATTTTGTGAAGGAATTGAGGAAATTATACATGTCTTTTAAAAAAATCATGTGTACCATCCGCCATTTACGCCTAAAATCTGCCCGGTTATATAGGACGACTTGTCGGAAAGCAAATAGTATACGGCCTCCGCGACTTCTTTGGAATGCCCCATCCTGCCCATCGGGATATCGCCTTTGATGATTTCCAGATCTTCTGCACTGAAAGATTCTAGCATGGAAGTGGAAATCGCACCGGGGGCAACGGCATTCACCCGGATTCCATTAAGCGATACTTCTTTGCTAAGCGCCTTGATAAAAGCATTTTGACTGCCTTTGACCATTGAATATAATACTTCACAAGATGCACCTGTCTGCCCCCAAATTGATGTGACGGCAACGATGGCAGCCTGTTCTTGGTACATAAGCTTTGGAAGCAGTTCCTTTGTTAATTGGAAAGGGCTCGTTACATGCAGCTGAACCATTTCAGTAACGATAGTCTCATCCATATCAGATATAAGCCCATAATAGCTATTGCCACTATTAAGGACGATTGCATGAAGGGCAAAAATATTTTCCGCCAATTTCTTATAGCCGTCCGGTGCAGCCAAATCCGCTTGTATTGGAATAAGTTCGACTTGATGAGGCTTCAGTTCTTCAATCAGGGCAAGTATCGCTTCTTCATTGCTGTTATAATGTAAATAAAGTGAGTAATTCTCCTCGGCGAGCTTTATAGCGATTTCCCTGCCGATTCCTCCACTGGCTCCTGTAATAAGGGCAAAACGTTTCCCCACTTTCACGCCCCCTTTATATTATTTCGGAAGTACCTGACAGACTGTCATCCGTTCATCGGATATTAGGTCCTTGGCGACCTCCCTGATATCTTCGATCGTTAGTTTTTCCAATACCGATACAACATCGAACAAGTTCATATCATTGAATGCATATCTGGTGAATTGATTCGCTATATATTCCGGCGAATTCAAGGAACGAAGGAAAGAACCGATTTTTTTCTTGATAGTCCTTTGCAGGCTTTCTTCATTCAGGCCGGTTCCGGCTTTTGATTTTTGCAGGATACCGAATAAAGACTCCATCAACTCATCAGGTTTGGCACTGTCCCCGCCAATTAACGCAAACCCAAAACCTTGTTCCTGTGTGTAATCATATGAGAAGCTTTGATCGATCAACCCTTCCTCATACAGCTCCTCATGTAAAGGCGAACTTTTGCCAAACAGCATTTCCAAATAAATATTGGTCGCCAATTCCCTTTTCAAAAGCTGTAAACCGGATTGGTTTACATTGATGGCCTTGATGCCCAGCATCACTTTTGGTGTTTGGACATTCATCCTTAAGACTTCCTTATCCTTGGCAACGATTTCCGGCTCTTCGTCAAATTTACGTTCCACTGCTGGTTGTTCGTTGTACCCTTTATCATTTTGGTTATCCCGAATCAGCTTCATGGTACTTTCGACATCTACCGGTCCTACAACAAATAGGAGCATGTTGCTAGGATGGTAAAACGTATTATAACATTCATAAAGCATATCTTTCGTAATACCTGCAATCGATTCCACAGTACCGGCAATATCGATTTTCACTGGATGCTGATGATACATATTGGCAATCGTCCCAAAATATAACCGCCAGTCTGAATTATCATCATACATGTTGATTTCCTGCCCAATGATTCCTTTTTCCTTTTCTACCGTCTTTTCCGAAAAGTAAGGATCCTGGACAAAGTCAATTAAGGTAGTAAGATTCCTCTCGAAATCAGACGTGCTGGAAAATAAATAAGCTGTACGGGTGAAAGAGGTAAAGGCATTTGCAGATGCTCCCTGCTTTGAAAATTGCTGAAAAACATCACCATCTTCCTTTTCAAATAGCTTATGTTCAAGAAAATGGGCAATCCCATCTGGTACTTTAGAGAATTCCGTTTCATTCAATGGTTTGAAATGGTTGTCGATTGAACCATAATTCGTCGTGAAAGTCGCAAATGATTTATTGAACCCGCTTTTCGGAAGAATATATACTTCGAGACCATTATCCATTTTTTCATGGAAAAGCTCTTCTTTCAATTGAGTGAATGCTATTTTTTCCATTACCCTTGCACCTCCGCTTCCGTTAGGAAATAAATCGTATCAAGCTGGATCTTTTGACCAACTGCAATGATTTCTTCCTTTGTCGTCCGCTCTGTTTTTGTAAACCACTCGTCGAGTGATATATCCTGCCCGGAAATCACATTATGATATAAAATTTCCACAAGCCCTCTCGAAACGTCAATGGTTTCAAGGAGCTGGTTCTTAACGACCGCCTTTGTCTGTGCAAGTTCTTCATCGGAAAAGTTACCTTGCTTCATTTCCTTCATTTGTGCATGAATGATATCCAATGCCTGCTTGTAGTTGGCATTTTCAATGCCGGCCATGACCATCAATAGTCCTTTATGACTTTCAAGCCTTGAAGCTGCATAATAAGCAAGGCTGGCTTTCTCCCTGACATTAATGAAAAGTTTTGAATGTGAAAAGCCACCAAAAATCCCATTGAAAAGCTGAAGAGCATAATAATCCGGATCACCGTATGCAACTTGGGTTCGATAACCGATATTCAATTTCCCTTGTTTCACATCCGAATTCTCGATGATTTCTTTTTCCTTCTCCACTGCCTTGCCCGTATCCCTTGGCAGTCTAACAGGCTCACGTTCTTGCAACGACACATACTTGTCAGCCAGTGCCTCCACTTCCGATCCATCGATGTCGCCGATTACATATAAATCGATTTCATCTTCCGACAGCATTTTTTTATAGTAGGCGAATAGGGACTCTGGAGTTATCGTTTCCAAGTCTTGAAGATTACCGCTCGCTTCTAAAGCATATGGTTCGTTTTTGCACATTTCCTCTACTAGACGTGTAGCTGAATATCGCATTTTGTCATCGGAAATGGATTGAATCCGCTGTTTTAAGGAACGGATTTCATTGGAAACCGTTTTAGAGTCAAAGGCTTCGCCGTTTTTCTTCGGATTGAAGATCACCTCTGATAATAACCCAAAAGCCTTTTCGAGAAGCGGGGTTGAATCACTAAGGAATTTTTCATTGACGATATCAATCGTAAAACTTATGATTTGATATTCTCCTTTTTTAGCTACATCGACATAAAACCCTGCTCCATATAAATCATCAAGATAAGATCGAAGCTCGGGTGTTGTAGGATATTTACTTGTATTGCTTTGTAACACATATGGCAGCAGTGCACGATATGTAACGTCCTCTTTTGTCAAAGCGGCCTTCATCTTCAGCACGAGAGTATTCGTTTTATATTTATCCGTCCGGACCACATGAAGCTTGTAGCCGCTTTTTTCCGTAATTGTATCGGAAGCAATAGACATGAATAATCCTCCTCATTATATAAATCATCTTTATTAGCTTATTGTTTGTAGTTTGGAACCCTTTTAAACATCTACTTAAAATATACATGTGAAAGGAAAAATCATGCAAGTTACAGCTACTTTTTTTGGTTTTTCACCAGCTCACCATCACTTATGGCTCAATCTCTAAAGAAAAAACCGGCCAGCACAGTTTGCTGACCGGTTAGACACTTATCTTTTCCCTTTGATGTATGGCTGTCCGGATGCTTTTGGAGCATCAGCACGTCCAATGAAACCAGTTAGCGCAATGATCGTCAGAACATATGGAGCGATCAAGAGGTAAACTGATGGAATATCCTTGAAGAAGGGAAGGCTCGAGCCAACAATACTTAAACTTTGAGCCAAACCAAAGAATAAAGCTGCTCCCATTGCCCCGATCGGGTGCCACTTACCAAAAATCATGGCGGCAATGGCCATGAAACCTTGACCATTAATTGTCGCATGATTGAATTCATTTGAAAAGATGGTAGCATAAATCGCTCCGCCGATACCTCCAAAAGCACCTGATAATAAAACGGCGGCATATCGGATTTTCGTAACATTGACACCCATCGTATCAGCAGCCATGGGATGTTCTCCCACTGCACGAATCCTTAACCCGAATGGTGTTTTATAAAGAACATACCAAACGACAAAAGATATGAGAATCGCTATATATACGATGTAATAACCATTTGCGAAAAAGATGGGTCCAATAAATGGAATATCACTTAATAATGGAACATCAATCCTTGGGAATGTTTCTGTGATTCTATCAGTTTGACCTTTGTCAAAAATCAGCTTCACCAAAAACATGGTCAGACCTACTGCCAACAAGTTGATTGCAACCCCACTAACCGTTTGGTCCGCCCTGAACGTAATGCATGCCACAGCGTGCAGAATGGAAAACAGCAACCCGGCAATCATTGCCGCTAAGACTGCGAGCCAAGGAGTCCATTCCCCAAATACATCAGCAAACATTAAGTTAAAAACAATCCCTGTAAAGGCACCAATGACCATCAAACCTTCTAAACCGATGTTTATGACACCAGCCCGTTCAGAAAACACTCCTCCGAGTGAAGTAAAAATAAGTGGAGCAGCTAGAGCTATCATAGATGGAATAATAATTTGTAATACTTGGAAAAAATCCACTTATTTCACCCCTTTCTTAAATCGAGCGGAAATCCAACGAATAAAATAACTGGATGCTACGAAGAAAATGATCAATGCTATGACAATATCCACAATTTCACTAGGTATTCCGGTTTCTAGCGGCATATTTAAGGCCCCGGCTTTCAGTCCCCCAAATAATAAGGCTGCAAGCACAACACCAATAGCCGTATTCGCCCCTAATAAGGCTACTGCAATCCCATCGAAGCCCATACCTGTGAACCCGCCTTTGACCGCGGCATAACCGAAAGTTCCAAGGCCTTCCATCGCACCCGCAAGTCCTGCAAAAGCACCTGAAATAACCATGGAAAGTATGATGTTCTTATTGACACTCATCCCTGCATACTCGGACGCGTGCTGATTGAAACCTACCGCTTTCAGTTCAAAGCCGGTTTTGGTCCTTTCAAGCAGGAACCACATGATGATTACGCAAATAATCGCTACCACTATTCCCCAATGCATCCGGGAAAAATCCGTAATGCTTTCAAAAAAAGGAGACCGCAGTGATGCTGTATCAGCAATTCTTTCTGTTTTATCCAGCTTGTCAGTCATTACATTCCTAATTAAATAATTCGTCACATATAAAGCTGTATAATTCAACATGATGGAAACGATTACTTCATGTACACGGAACTTAGCTTTTAAATAACCAGGGATAAAAGCCCACAATGCCCCAGCAGCTGCACCAGCTAATATGGCCAATGGCAAATGGATGATCCTTGGAAGATCAAAAGCGATTCCGACCCAAACTGCCGCCAGCCAGCCTACAATTAATTGCCCTTCTACACCGATATTGAAAAGGCCCGTACGAAAAGCAAAAGCCACTGCCAAACCGGCAAGGATATAAGGGATGATTGTCCTGACGGATTCCCCTACATAATAAGAATCCCCAATAATTCCATTTACCATGGAGCCATAGCCGGCAACTGGATCATAGCCGCTTACCAACATGATTATGGCCCCAACGACTAAGCCGAGGATAACTGCTATTAACGGACTCGTTAATTTAGATAAATACTTAGACATTTTGTTTTCCACCTGCTTCCGTCCGTTTACTGCCGGCCATTAGAAGGCCAAGCTCCTGTTCAGTCGTTTCTTTCGGATCAACAATTGCGACAATTTCCCCTTCGTATATAACGGCAATCCTATCGCTCACATTCATGATTTCTTCCAATTCAAATGAAATGAGAAGTACCGCTTTTCCTGCATCACGCTGTTCAATGAGCCGTTTATGGATAAACTCGATCGCTCCTACATCAAGCCCGCGTGTTGGCTGTGCGGCAATCAATAAATCCGGGTTCCTATCAACTTCCCGGCCGATGATCGCTTTTTGCTGATTCCCGCCAGAAAGAGCCCTTGCCGGGGTATATTCACTCGGAGTCCGAACATCATAGCTTTTGATCAATGAACGGGCTTTTTCAAATATTTTCTTTGAGTTCAAGATACCGGCTTTTGAAAAAGGCCTTTGATAGTAGGTTTGCAAGACAATATTTTCCCCAATGCTGTAATCGAGAACCAAGCCATGCTTATGCCTGTCTTCTGGAATATGGCCGACACCTGCTTCAGTGATTTTACGCGGCTTCAGATTCCTGATTTCTTTTCCATTTAGCATGATCGAACCAGCTGTTGTCTTCCTTAGGCCAGCCAATGCCTCAATCAGTTCGGATTGACCGTTTCCATCTACACCGGCAATACCGACAATTTCTCCTGCACGGACTGTTAAATCCAAGTTCCGAACAGCTGAAACGCCACGGGAATCCTTGACTTCCAGTTCCTGAACCTCGAGAACTACATCCGAAGGAGTAGCTGCCGTTTTTTCCGTCTTGAATAGAACTTCCCTACCGACCATCAAGCTCGCCAATTCGTTAGGATTCGTTTCGTTGACGTTCACTGTACCAATTCCTTGCCCTTTGCGGATAACCGTTACCCGGTCACAAACCTCCATGATTTCCTTAAGTTTGTGTGTGATTAAAATGATAGATTTACCCTCTTTGATAAGGGCTTTCATAATATAAATCAATTCCTTGATTTCTTGAGGAGTCAATACAGCGGTCGGTTCATCAAAAATCAATATTTCCGCACCACGGTAAAGCGTCTTAAGAATCTCGACACGCTGCTGCATCCCTATTGAAATATCGGCAATTTTCGCATAGGGGTCAACACGAAGCTGATATTGTTCTGATAGTTTCCTAACTTCCTCGCTCGCTTCTTTTAAATCGATCTTACCCGCTTTGGATGGTTCTTTTCCTAAAATGATATTTTCCGTTACTGTAAAAGGGTCAACGAGCATAAAATGCTGATGGACCATTCCAATTCCTAAATCATTGGCAATGTTGGGACTGGTAATCTTGACTGGCTTGCCATTCACACGGATTTCTCCCTGCTCAGGCTGGTATAAGCCGAATAAAACATTCATCAAAGTGGATTTACCCGCGCCATTTTCACCTAATAATGCGTGAATCTCCCCTTTTTTAACCTGAAGTGTAACGTTATCATTTGCGACGATGCCGGGGAATTCCTTACGGATATTAAGCATCTCAATTACATATTCCACGTATTATCAACTCCTAAAATGAGTGTAAATATTCTTAAATCATTTAATTGCTTTTACTAGCTTATTGATTTTTTTAAAAAAACCAAATGAAAAACTACGATTTTTTCATAGTTTTTCATTCGATATTTTTTCAGTTTCAAAGCGTGATTGGGAAAAGAAAGAATAGAGGGCAATTCTGCCTCCCTATTCTTTCTGGCATTACAGCTTATAAATCAAGTTTTTCGAATTCTTCATCCGTACCCGGAACGACGAATTCACCTGATTTAATTTTTTCTGTCCATTCTTCGACCGCTTTTAAAGATTCTTCTGTTACGTTATCTTTTGTTTCGGAAATGCCTACACCATTTTCTTCGATACCGTACTCAATTACTTTTCCGCCTGGGAAGTTTCCTTCTTTCGCTTTCTCGGAAAGGTCTTTAACTGCCACGTCAACACGTTTTAGCATGGAAGTCAGAGTGATGTTGTCGTCTGTTCCAGGAACTGCCCCCAATTTAGCTTGGTCGCTATCTACACCGATAACATAGATTTCCCTCTTAGGATCTTTTTGCTTTTGCTCTACTGCTTCAGTGAATACACCTTTTCCAGTTCCGCCAGCAGCATGATAAATGATATCGATACCTGAAGAATACATGGAGCCTGCAGTCGATTTACCGATGTCAGCTTTATTGAAATCCCCGGCATATTTAACTTCAACTTTTGCATCCGGATTTACAGATAAAACCCCAGCCTTAAAGCCAACTTCGAATTTCTTGATTAACTCAGATTCAACTCCGCCGATAAAACCGACTTTGTTTGTTTTCGTTTGCATTCCAGCAATTACACCTACTAGGAAAGAACCTTGCTGCTCTTTAAAATTAATGCTGGCTACATTCTTTTTGTCTACAACTGTATCCACGATGGCAAAGTGTGAATCCGGACGTTGGTCAGCCACTTCACCAACAGCTTCCGCTAAAAGAAAACCGATACCATAGATTAGTTGGTAATCTTCACGTACAAGCGTATTCAGGTTCTTAGCGTAATCGGCATCAGATTTAGATTGCAGGTAGTTGTAGCCATCTTTACCTTTTTCCAGGCCATTATCCTTACCGAATTCCTGAATGCCCTTCCAAGCGGATTGGTTGAACGACTCATCATCCACGCCGCCAGTATCAGTTACCATCGCAACAGTGAAGTTATCTTTGTTTTTCCCATTTGAAGATTCTTTATCATCATTCTCTGAATTACCACATGCTCCCAGTAGCGTACCGGCTGCAAGAACAAGTGAAAGAGCTAGTCCTAATTTGCGCTTTTTCAATTTTTATCCCCCTAATTTACATAGTTTTTTGAGCAGGAATGTTCTGAAAAGTCATTTATGTTTGCGTTTTCACTTCTCGTTAATTTTTTTTTGCATACGTTTTGATCGACTTTTTTTGGAATCGAAACAATCGCTTGCATTCATCCGTATGCAGAGTCAAGGCCTACACACGTTTACGAAGAACATGAAAGCTGAACATATTGGCTTTAAAGTAGTTAACAGAATACAGGATAGGCTGGTCCCAATCATCCAGATGCATCTGCTTTAAAACGAGTAGCGCGGCTTCTGGCGAGCATTTAAGGATAGGAGAAACTTTCTCATGATATCCAATGGGCTCAATCTCCGCTACGGCATGCGTAATTTTCCGATGCGCATCTCTTTCCAAAATATCAAAAAGAGACTCATCATTACGGTCAAAATTTTCTGAAAGAATAGATTCAGGAATTTTGTCAATACAGTAGACGACTGGCTCCCCATTCGCTGTCCTTACTCGTTCGATGCTGACGATGCGTTCGTCTGTTGAACAAGAAAACCTGCGTATATCCTCTTCTGTAGGTTCTTGGGCCGTCGAACTTAAGAAAATCGTACCCGGCTTCATCCCTGCCTCTTCAATCATGTTCGTGACACTTTTTAATTGCTCGATACCTGAAGTGAACCGAGGTTTCGGATTGACGAAAGTCCCAACTCCATGGCGGCGAATGATAATGTTTTCTTCTTCCAAAATTCGCAGCGCTTCTCGAAGTGTCGCCCTACTAACTCCCAATTTTTTCGCAAGATCGAATTCTGAAGGGAATTTTTCATTTTCCTGATAGACTCCAGCTTCAATATCCTGCTTCAGGTAATCAATGACCTGCAAATATAAATGTCGACTATCTGATTTTATTGACATACAGTTTCCCCCAGCTAATTTCTTAAGACATCAGACCTCTGATGTTGAATCATTCCTACTAATCGAAAATAATATAACATTTTTTTTAATATAAATATATAGTGTTTTACTATTTACTTTAAAAGAATTTAGGAGAAATTACCCTTCCCTGTGTCTTTCAATCTAGATGTGGCCGCGGAATTTGCACGATCATTCTCCTAAATCAGATAAATTTTTAAAAAAGTGCAAGATACATGCAGCTATGTTCAGATGCTTTTTTCCTGTATAATAGGATTTATCTTCTTTGAAGGGATGTACACAAGATGTTAAAGATTACAGAATACACAATCGAAAAATTGAATGATCCATTTGGTATTTTGTCCGGGGAACGTTACGAGTTGTTCTTGGATATTGAAGTGCCTGAAGAGGATGAGCTCTTTTCAGAAAATGGTTTATATATCCGGGTGCTTTTTGCTGTAGAAGAACAACAAGGCAAATTGATTAAATATGATATTTTTGAAAAAGGGAACGAAGGCGCACTCGAATTCGATTTAGAAGAAGATGAAGAAGCGATGATTACCGACTTCTGCCTTCAACATTTAGACGAGGCGATGAATATTTAAAAAACCGGGCAGCTGCCCGGTTTTTTCTTTACCTATGATGAATGCGCTTCATCTTGTTCATCTTTTGTAACCAATACATTTCGTGGTTTACTGCCTTCATATGGACCGACAATTCCCCTAGCTTCCATTTCATCAATCAATCTGGCTGCCCGGGTATAGCCAATCCTGAAACGGCGCTGCAGCATGGAAACGGATGCAGTCTGCATTTCTACGATCAAGGATACCGCATCCCCATATAAATCATCTTCGACTTCACCATTTGAGGTTTCTGCAATTTCATCGGGTATCATTTCTTCGTTGTATTGTGCTTTTTGCTGTGAAATGACATATGTGACAACTTCCTCGACTTCATTGTCGGATAAAAAGGCCCCTTGGACGCGGACCGGTTTTGAAGCTCCTGAAGGCAGGAAGAGCATGTCACCCCGGCCTAACAGTTTTTCGGCCCCGCCCATGTCGAGGATCGTTCTCGAATCGGTCATTGATGAGACACTAAAGGCAATCCTAGATGGGATGTTCGCTTTAATGACCCCTGTAATTACATCTACGGATGGCCGCTGAGTGGCAATTATCAAGTGGATGCCAGCCGCACGTGCCATTTGTGCAAGCCTTGTGATGGCATCCTCTACATCGTTAGAAGCGACCATCATCAAATCTGCCAGCTCATCGACAATGACTACGATATAAGGCAAGAGCGGTTGTTTGGCGTCTTCTTCAATGTTATACCGGTTAATGTAATCATTGTAGCCTTCAATATTTCGCGTACCGGAATGAGAAAATAGCTCATAGCGCCTTTCCATTTCACTGACCACTTTTTGCAGAGCCTGTGCAGCTTTCTTCGGATTGGTCACTACAGGTGCGAGTAGGTGGGGAATTCCATTATAGACATTCAACTCGACCATTTTTGGATCGATCATCATCATTTTCACTTCATGCGGTTTTGCCCGCATCAGAATACTCGTAATAATCCCATTGATACAAACGGATTTCCCGCTGCCCGTAGCACCAGCCACTAGTAAATGCGGCATTTTATTGAGCTCCGCCTTAACCGCTTCACCGGAAATATTCCGCCCTAAGCCTATTTGCAGTTTTGCGTCAGGCTTGTCAACTTCTTTGGCCTCTAAAACTTCCCTTAATGACACCATCGCCACTTCGGAGTTAGGCACTTCTATTCCGATTGCCGATTTTCCGGGAATCGGCGCTTCGATCCTAATATCCTTTGCGGCAAGTGCAAGGGCCAAGTCATCGGATAGGCTGACAATTTTACTTACCTTCACCCCTACATCCGGATGTACTTCGTATTTGGTTACGGCAGGGCCTAAATGAACTTGAGTGACCCTCGCTTTCACTCCAAAGCTATGAAAGGTGCGCTCAAGTTTTGCCGCATTTTCATGAATCAATTGGTACTCTCCGCTTTGGTCGGTTTTTTTAGGCTGCAATAACAAAGAAAGAGGCGGTAAAAGATACTCTTTATTCTCCACTTCCGTAAAATTCATAGGCGGAACGGCATCATCCTGGTCCCCTGCATTTTCAGCTGCAGTTTCCGGAACAGCGGGAATTATTTCGTTTTCGTCATTATAGGCTTTATCAGCAAAACTGGAAATGATCCGTTCCGTCGCCATTTCCTGTGTTTCCTCTTCTAGAGGGAGCTGATCCGTTTCTTCCACCGGTTCGTTTTGCCGTTTCTTCTTTTTCACGGGATTCTTTTTCTTTTCTTTTTTGTCTTCATTCCACGTTTTCACATCATCTCTGAATGCGGACCATTGTTTTTTGAAAAAGCCTCCAAGACCCCTGAAAAACTTCCCGAGGGTTTCACCTAACGTTTTCCCGGTCAATAGGACGGCACCTACAATGATAAAGAGGAATGAAACGATTTTCGATCCAGCTTCGTCGAATAAAAAGTATGAAGCTGCAAATAATATCGCTCCAATCATACCGCCCCCAAGGTCCTTTGAGCTGGCCTTGCCGGTCACTTCCATCCAGAATAGTTCCCATGTATTCGAAATGACGCTGGGCTTCGTAAATGGTCCCCCATCTGCAAGCATGTTAAACAGGGTAACATGACTTAGCAGGAGCATGCTCGCAACAAGGAAGTACATCCCGACCAATTGCCGTTTCAACAGGTACGGGACCTCTCTCTTTATCATCAAATAGAACCCAGCTGCAATTGCCCCCAACAAAAAGAGGATATACCATTCCCCCATGAAGAAGCGGATTAAAAAGACCGTCCCGTTTCCCACTGCTCCAAGCTTGGCAATGGCAATGATGGCCAAACCTATTATGGTGAGGCCAATCAATTCATATTTAAGCGTTAGTTTTAACTTCTCTGTACTATTCTTTTTTCTGCGTTTCTTCTTTGCCATAATATCACCTGATTCTTCATGAAACTATTCTAACTTTCCTATTCAACATCACCACTTGATTTCCCTTCACGAAACAAACGTTCGCTACTGATTATACCAAATAAATATGACCCTGTCCTTGATATATATACCATTCATTCTTTAGGCGGACATTTTTCCCATATAATGAATAAAGCAGCCAAGCGGCTGCTGATTTTTTCCAGTATATCATAATTTACCTCAGTTAGTCGTATTTACTAATGGTTCATATGTTCGAACACATTTATGACAGCTCCCGGCTGAATGTGTACATTCATATAATCTTCAGGATCGGTGCTGACGATTCGATCAATGCGAAACGTACGGCCACCGTCATGTTCAACCATCACATGTACACCATTGTAGATCATTTCTATTAAATTTGCCGTCTTCTCATGGTGATGAGGGAAAATTATTTCTTCAGGAACGATCGTATAAAGCGTCATTGCAGAAGCCCCTCCTCTTCCCCGGCAATTTTTGGCCTTCTTTCTTCCATGAAGCTATTTAGTTTTCTCATGGCCTGGCCCACTCCTCCTACATCATCGATCATACCGATTTCAACTGCCTCGGCCCCGATAACATTCGTACCGATATCACGTGTCAAGTTTCCTTTGGCAAACATTAAATCCTTAAAACTTTCTTCCGTAACGTTGGAGTGGCGCGTAACAAATTTAATGACTCTTTCCTGCATTTTATCCAAGTATTCAAAGGTTTGAGGCACGCCAATGACTAGCCCTGTCAAACGAATTGGATGAATCGTCATCGTTGCTGTTTCTGCTATATAGCTATGGTCACACGAAACCGCAATCGGCACACCGATCGAGTGCCCTCCCCCAAGTACAATCGAGACGGATGGCTTTGATAGGGAAGCCAGCATTTCTGCGATTGCCAGTCCCGCTTCGACATCTCCTCCGACTGTATTTAATATGACAAGCAGCCCCTCTATATTGGGATTTTGTTCAATTGCCACAATTTGCGGAATAACATGTTCATATTTGGTCGTTTTATTTTGAGGCGGCAGCTGCATATGTCCTTCAATTTGTCCAATGATCGTCAAACAATGGATTTTTGAGTCTTGAGATAGTTGCGGAACATTAGTAGCCCCCAGCTGCTGGATCTTTTCGATTAAAGTTGAATTCTTACCTTCCTGCTTGCCTTCATTTTCATTTGGTAATGGTGCATTATCCACTATGCCAACCCCTTTCTCTTTTAGCCTATAGCTTTATTATGTCTCGAGCCTCGGACTTCATTCTTCAAGATATAAGAGTCAGAAAAAAGAACCCCTGACTGTTCAAATCAGGGGTTCCTTACTTAATATTCCATTATGATCGGTAAAATCATTGGGCGGCGTTTCGTTTTTTCATAGAAGAATTGGTTTAACGCATCACGCATTTCCTGCTTCAGCGTGGACCAATCAAAAGGCTGGCGCGACCCATTTTTCTTTACGATTTCACTTACTATTTCAGTTGCTTCCGCAATCATTTTTTCTGATTCGCGAACATATACGAAGCCCCTTGAAATGATTTCAGGGCCTGCTGCAATGCTTTTATCCTGACGGTTCAACGTGACAACTACAATCAAAATGCCATCTTGGGATAACAAGCGCCGATCACGAAGAACGATATTACCCACATCTCCAACACCGCTGCCATCTATCAAGATATTTCCTGCCGGGACTTTGCCTGAAAGCCCCATTTTATTGCCCTTAAGTTCGATGACATCCCCTTTTTCGGCAATTATGATGTTTTCACGCTTAATTCCCGCAGCAACCCCAACTTTTTGATGGGCATATAAATGGCGATATTCCCCATGTACAGGGATTAAGAATTTAGGATTCATCAAATTGATCATCATTTTTAGCTCTTCCTGGCTGCCATGCCCTGTTACATGCACTTTATATTTATTGGCAGATACCACTTCAGCACCTACCCTGTATAGCAAATCGACGGTTTTGGATAAAATAAGTTCACCGCCCTGCAGGGGTGATGCACTGATCAAAACGGTGTCTCCCTTTTTGATCGTTACCTGCTTGTGGGTCTGCTTTGCCATTTTTTGAAGTGCTGCAATGGGTTCGCCCTGATGACCTGTCGATAACACGACGATTTCACGGTCGTCATACTGGCCAATTTCATTAGTCGGGATTATCAGCTCTTCTTCGACCTTTAAGTAGCCAAGATTCAAGGCTGTTTCATAGACGCGTTGAAGGCTTTTTCCTACAACTGCCACTTTTCTGCGACTTGCTGCCGCTGCATTGAAAACATGTTGAATCCGGTTGATGTTCGAAGCGAAGCACGCAACGATGATCCTTCCGGAGGCAGCATGGAAAGCCTCTGTAATATCTTTGGCCACAACTGCTTCTGAAGTCGTATAACCTGGCCTCTCGGCACCGGTACTATCCGAAAGCAGGCATAGGACACCTTCTTCACCGATACTGGCCATCTTACCGATTTCCGGTTTATATAGATCCGTTGCTGCCTGGTCGAATTTGAAATCCCCTGTATAAACGATTGCACCTTCACGAGTGTGGATCACGACTCCGACAGAATCGGGAATGCTATGGTTAGTCCGGAAAAAGGACACGGCTGCTTGAGGGAAACTTAAAAGGGAATCCGAATCGACTTCAGTGAAAGTTGCCCTGCCGTTAAAGCCATCTTCCTTTAATTTCGTTTTGATTAAAGCAAGTGTAAGCTTAGTTCCATAAACAGGAGCCGGTAAATATTTCAAGACATAAGCAAGCGCTCCCATATGGTCTTCATGACCATGGGTAATGAATATCCCCTGCACCCGTTCCTTATTATCCATCAAATAAGAAATATCTGGGATGACCGCATCGATTCCGAGCATTTCGTCTTCCGGCAGCATTAATCCTGCATCAAGAAGATAGATGTCCTCGTTCACCTCAACAACGTACATATTTTTACCAAGCTCCCCTTGTCCTCCAAGAGAAATCACTTTTATTCCATTATTTTTATCATTACCCAATCGAATATCCTCCTTAAAAAATCCCGTTCATAATTTCCCAATGATTTCATTATAACCGATGTTCAAAAAACATGACAACACTTACCATTTTCAGAGGGACTTTTTCATATAATTCAAAAAACAACCTATTATGTAAGAGATCCTTTGTACTTTTACCAGTTTCGATTGATCATAAAAAATTCCAATACTATCATCCCGAAATCGGAAAGTATATCCCGTTCATATACATCATTATGTAAAAACAAGCCAATCTTCAACGATCAGCTTGTTCCGTGTCTTTTTATTTTTTTAAAACCTTGGTTAATGCCAGGCGTTCCTGCTCCGTCAATGGCACGATTGGGAGTCTCACCGATCCAACGTCAATTCCATATAACTGAAGAGCTGTTTTGACAGGTGCAGGGCTTGGCGCTGCAAACAAACCTTTTATAAGCGGTAACAGTTCCTGATGCAGCCGGGCTGCCTCTTTCAAGTTCCCACTGATGAAGGCCTCCACTATTTTCTGCAGCTCCTTGCCAGCAATATGTGAAGCAACCGATACTACACCCACACCACCAATCGCCAACACCGGTAGTGTTAAAGCATCGTCCCCGCTATATAATGCAAAATCTTCATCCGTGCCGGCTATGATTTGGGTCATAGCGTTTAAATCCCCGCTCGCTTCCTTAACGGCTACGATATTAGGAATTTTCGAAAGGCGGATGATCGTTTCCGGTTCAATGTTAACTGAAGCCCTCCCAGGGATATTATATACCATAACAGGGAGCGTCGTACTGGCTGCAATAGCCTTAAAATGCTGGTACAGCCCTTCTTGATTCGTTTTACTATAATATGGGGCAACCAGCATTATCGCATCGGCGCCATTTTGTTCCGCCTTTTTTGTCAACTCGATGGAAGCATACGTATTGTTGCTTCCTGTACCCATGATGATGGGCACACGTTTTTCAACAACCTTAGAAACATGACGCAATAACGCGATTTTCTCCTCCGAAGATAAAGTTGGAGATTCCCCTGTCGTTCCCGACAGCACAAGCGAATCGGTTCCATTCGTTAATAAGTAATTAACCAATGAAGTCGTCTTTTGAAAATCAATATTTCCCTTGCTATCGAAAGGGGTGACCATCGCGGTTGATACTCTACCAAATATCATCATCTAACACCTCTTTAATTTTTAAAACATTACTTAATAAAAAACCTGATTATTGGACTTCCCCTTCATGCAATTGAAATGCATAGTGCAGGGAATTAACGGCTTCTATTAAATCTTCTTCTTTTACGAGTACCCAAATTGTCGTATGGCTATCCGCTGACTGGAGAATGGCAATTTCCTTTTCGGAAAGCGCTGTGACAATCTTCGCTGCCACGCCAGGTACTCCATTGATGCCTGCACCGACTACCGATACCTTGGCACAATTCCTTTCAATGACCGGTTCATGACCAAGCTCGGCCAAAATCGAGAGGGCAAGTTCTGTCATCTCTTCCGATACGGTATAAACTACACCACTTGGATATATATTTATAAAGTCAACTGAAATGGAGGCATTTGCCATCGCTTTGAAAACTTCAGCCTGTAGATTATATTGATCTTTTTTCGCACGGACCTTGATTTGAGTGATCTTTGGCACATGGGCAATCCCGGTCACAAGCCTTTCACGTATGTCACTGCCCTGGCTTCCCTTGTTCACGCCTGTAACAAGGGTTCCCAAACCTTCGCTGTATGTTGACCTTATCCGAATCGGGACTTTCGCCTGCATCGCAATTTCAACAGCTCTCGGATGAATGACCTTCGCCCCTTGATATGCCATGTTGCAAACTTCCGTATATGAAACGATTGATAATGGACGAGCTTGATTGGCAATCCGCGGATCTGCTGTCATGATTCCTTCCACATCCGTAAAAATATCGACCCGTTCAGCTTGCAATGCGGCACCTAATGCAGCTGCTGAAGTATCACTTCCACCACGGCCGATGGTCGTGATGTCACCATTTTTAGCAGCTCCCTGGAAGCCAGCTACAACGACAACATCCTTCACCTCAAGTTCTTTCATGAGGCGATCGCATTTCATTTCGATTATTTTCGCACTGGAATAGTCGGTATTCGTCATGAATCCTGCTTGAGCTCCAGTATAAGCAACCGCATCAATACCATGTTCCAAGAGCATGTTAGTAAATACTACAGATGATATCGTTTCTCCGACAGACATAAGTAAATCCTGTTCTCGCTTTGAAAGGCTGGCTTTGGCTCCATTTACAAGGGAAAGTAAGGTATCCGTTGCATAAGGATCCCCTTTTCTTCCCATTGCTGAAACCACAACCACCACTTTATATCCTTCTTTAATCGCTTTTTCGATATGCCCCTTGGCAAATGAACGGCTTTCCTCATCACGAACGGATGTCCCACCGTATTTCTGGACGATAATTTTCATAATATGCACCCCAAATATAAGCCAGCTCCCCGATCCGGGAAGCTGACAAAAACTCTCTATCCTATTGGAATTTATTTTTCTGTCGAGTTCATTAAGAATAAATTATTACTTAACGGTAACCAAACCTAATTTCAAAAGGCTTTCAGCAATTTGAACGGAATTCCAAGCTGCACCTTTTAATAGATTATCGGAAACCACCCATAAATGGAAGCCTTTATCTTCATCCAAATCTTTGCGAATTCGACCGACGAATACATCATTCTTGCCGACGGATGAAGCAGGTGTTGGGTAAACTTGTTGTTCCGGTTCGTCTTCCAACACTATTCCAGGTGCCGTTCTCATTAAATCCTTGATTTGAGAAGCCGCTATGCCTTCTTTTTCAACTTCAATGTATACAGATTCCGAATGACCTGTTACAACAGGAAGCCTCACGCAAGTTGCAGCCACTGGCAGGCCTTGCATATGCATGATTTTCTTTGTTTCATTAATCATTTTCATCTCTTCGAATGTGTACCCATTATCTTGGAATTTATCGATTTGGGGAATGACGTTAAATGCGATTTGATAATGCTTTTCGTCCCCTTTTACCGGTAATATTTTCGGATCGATCTCTTTTTCATCAAGCAAGTCGCGAGCCTGTTCCTTTAATTCATTTATCGCTGCTGCACCTGCACCAGAAACAGCCTGGTAGGTAGAAACGACAATTTTTGATAAGCCATATGTCTGGCGGATAGGCTCTAATGCCACAACCATTTGGATAGTTGAACAATTCGGGTTTGCAATGATCCCATTATGCTGCTTCAAGTCTTCTTCATTTACTTCAGGAACGACTAGCGGCACATTTTCATCCATGCGGAAAGCGCTCGTATTATCCACCACTATCGCACCGCGTTTCACTGCTTCTGGAGCCAATTCCTTAGACACGCTTCCTCCAGCACTGAATAAAGCGATATCGATGCCTTCAAAGCTTTCAGGTTTTGCTTCCTGCACTTCGATTTCTTCGCCCTTAAACGTAAGTTTGATGCCTGCGGAACGAGCCGATGATAAAAAGATGATTTTCTTAATCGGTAAGTCCCTTTGTTCGAGTGTTGAAATCATTTGTTGTCCTACTGCTCCAGTTGCTCCCACAACTGCAATACGCAATCCCTGTGTCTCAGTCATTTATACATACTCCTTTTCTATCTCTTAAATTAGTTATTTGTTGGATTTATTACTTCTTGTTCAGAATATCATTTATTTTATCACATTAACATTCCAAAGGGTCGGACTTTAACAAAATATTCTGGTAGTGGAGTGGTTTTTTATAACTTCAACCTACAAATTTATGCATATATGTCAGTCGTTGAAAGCTAGATCCGTGGCAAAAACTTGTTCAGGCTAAATCATCCTTGAACCTTTCGACGATGACAGGTTGGATCTGTTCCCTCTCCAGTGCCGATATGATCGTATCCCTTATCATGCTCATCCTTGCAACCATGGAACTTGGTTTGCCAGTGGGATTATCCTGGCCATATGGAACAAAATAAATATCTTTTGCTGCCATCAGCCTCATTAGATTGACACCATTTAACCCAAGTGCATCATTTGTTGATATCGCGACCACGACTGGACGGTGATTCCTCATCGTCGCTTTTGCAGCCATAAGTACAGGCGAATCGGTAAGTGCATTTGCCATTTTACTCATTGAGTTACCCGTTAAAGGAGCGATCACCATACAATCGAGTGGCAATTTAGGTCCTAAAGGCTCCGCTTTGACGATTGTATCAACGACGTGATTCCCCGTCAATTTTTCTATTCTTTCGACCCAGTCTTCGCCCTTTCCAAAACGGGTTTCCGTGTTTTGAACAGTCGATGTTACGATTGGGATGACTTCCGCCCCTTCATTTACAAGTTTTTCTATTTCCGGAAACACTTCATCATATGTGCAATGTGATCCTGTTAATCCGAAACCAATCCGTTTACCTTTGAGACTCATATCATTTTCCCCTTCCTTTTCAAGAACTCGCCTTGAATCAATAGTCCCAGTGCATTCGCTAATATCTGACCAGCTGTTTTCGGGGCGACTATCCCCGGCAGGCTCGGTGCCAACAGCGCCTTAATTCCCCTTTTTTCAGCGTAACGAAAATCCGTCCCCCCCGGTTTTGAAGCAAGGTCGATGATTAATGTATGAACGGGCATATTAGCGATGACTTTTGCGGTAATTATAGGAAAAGGGATCGTATTGATACATATATCTACATTTTTCATTTCTGCAGCAAGATCATTTAAATGAAAAGGGGCTAATGCCATTTCACTGATCCTTGCTATATCTTCGCTTTTTCTTGCCCCCACCTTTACTTTTGCTCCAAGTGCCTGGAATGACCGGGCTACACTCATACCGACCCTTCCCAGTCCTAGAACGGCTACATTTGATCCATGGATAGTAAAATCCGTATGTTGAATGGCCATCATGATTGCACCCTCAACAGTGGGAATCGAATTATAAATAGCGACATCATCACGTTCGAACAATAGAACAAGTTTGCGATCCACCTTCTTGAATATCTCATCGAGGTAATCGTTACTGATTCCTGCATAAAAAGTGCAATGTTCCGGGGTATTTTTTATCATTTCTTCAGTCAAAACAACCTCTTCACTGGAAAAGATCGTTTCTACTTTCCCATCTGAATCCGTACCCCGGACAGGTAAAATAACTGAATCTAATTCCTTGAAGTTTATATCTTCCATTTTTTCCTTAACAGCTCCGGTAAAAGCATGGTCGAGCTGTTCAAAACCTACCAATAATAGCTTTGCATCAAGCTCTGTCAGTTTACGGACAACTTCAAGCTGACGCGCATCTCCACCAATTACAGCGATTTGCATGCCTGTAAGCATTAAAACCGTCACCTTCTTTATATAAAAGATCCTAAACATTCCTTGCCCCATGATACAATTCCTTCAGGAAGCAATTCGGTTTTTGCTACATTCTCTAGTTACCCTGCCATCTTATGTTTTTACTTAAAAAACGGTGATAAGAAAAGAAAAAACGCCATAGCTATTGCCAGCTAAGGCGTTTTCGAGAGTGTATTTCGAAAAGTTCCAAGGAGTATGAAGCGAGCGTCATTATCCGTCCATATGCTCTCCGTCTTTAAGCGAAAGTCCTTCCTGAAAATCAATGATGACCATATCCGCACCGATTTTTTTTATATGTTCCCATGGCACTCTTATTTCACTGCCATTCCTTAAAAGGCCGAACCATTTGACAGATGGAATGATCAACGAGGTAATTTGTCCGGTTTCATCTATTTCCAAATCCGTCTGACCAAGGATTCCTAATCTTTCCGCCCTATTCACATCGACTATTTCCTTACCGCTCAGTTCGCTTAACCTCAATTTTGGTTCCCCCTTTTTCGTCTTCTATTCAATCTATATCCGAAAAAGGTAAACTTAGAAGGCATTTAACCAAATATTGTCCATAACACTGGACACTGCCGCATTCAAAGAAAAAAAGCCTGACCTTCCATTAATGAAGGTTCAGACTTGTTCGATATTATTTGTCCCAATTTTCCAGCGGGCTCACTAATGACAAGGAATGTTCCGTAAAGATCTGATTTGCCAATTCATTGACGGTATCCTCAGTCACTTCGTCAATCTTGATGATGATATCATCAAGGGAACGGTGCTCACCCAACATAAGCTCATTTTTTCCGTTCCGGCTCATGCGGCTATTCGTGCTTTCAAGGCTGAGCATCAAGCTTCCTTTAAGTTGCTCTTTGCTATTCCGTAATTCCTTTTCCGTAATGCCATCCCTTTTTAAAGTATCCAATGTTTCCTGAATGGTTTCATACAGGCTGTCAAGCTGATTTGTGCCTGTCCCCCCATATACTGTCACCATACCGCTATCTTGATAGCTGGAATGATAAGAGTAAACGGAATAGGCAAGGCCGCGTTGCTCCCTGACGTCCTGGAATAGACGGCTGCTCATGCTTCCCCCAAGGATATTATTCAAGGTAATCAGGCTGTATGTTTTATCATTGCCGATTTCCAATCCGTTGTAACCAAGGCATAAGTGGGCTTGTTCCGTATCTTTTTTACGGGTGATCCTATTTTCGTGGAAGGAAGGTTTGACCAATTCAAGACGGTCTTCCCCTCCTTGATAAGAGCCAAAGTAGCTTTCGACTTCCTTGATCAATTTTTCATCCACATTCCCAGCAATGGACACGACTACCTTATCGGGTGTATACATGTCATGGACGTATTTTTTTAATGTATCACTATTGAAGGTTTCAAGCGTATTTTCCGTCCCTAGTATTGGATAACCAAGGGGGTGATTTTCATATACAGCCTTGCTTAAGAGGTCATGGACAATATCATCTGGTGTGTCTTCGTACATTTTTATTTCTTCATAGACGACATTTTTTTCTTTTTTCAATTCTTCCCCATCAAATGTTGAGTTGAAGAACATATCAGCCAGGATTTCAAGCGCATAGCTTGCATGGTTATCCATTACTTTAGCATAATAGCATGTATATTCTTTTGAAGTGAATGCATTCACCTGTCCACCGATACTATCGAACGATTCGGCAATTTCACGCGCATTTCTCTTAGTTGTCCCTTTAAAGAACATATGCTCCAGAAAATGTGAAACCCCATTCAATTCTGGCGTTTCATTTCTTGAACCTGTTTTGATCCATACTCCAATTGCCGCTGAACGTACAGTTGGAATATTTTCCAATACAATTCTAACTCCATTTTGACACGTGTATTTCTTAATCAACTAACATTCCTCCCAATCATTCTATGCTGATATCGTTACCAATACATTATGGATTCGATCGCTCTTCATCTACTGCTTCCGAAACGGTAACAACATCTAAATCTTTCTTTTTTATTTCAATTATTAACGTTTCCAATGATTTTGCAGTAGATTCAGTCGGATGCATCAATATAAATGCTCCAGGGTGTACCTTAGAAAGCACTCTTTGTTGAAGGACTTCAGGGCTTGGCTTTTGCCAGTCGATCGTATCCACACTCCACATGGCGGTCTCCATACCGAAAGAATCCGCGATTTTCACCGTTTCATCCCGGTAGCTTCCACTTGGTGGTGCGAACCATTTCATTTTCAAACCTGTCACAGCTTCAATGACTTCATTCGTTTTTCGAATTTCCTCACGTGTAGCTTGTGCGGATATGTTTTTCATATCTGGATGTGAATAAGAATGATTTCCAATTTCGTGCCCGCCACCCTTAATCATCTTGGCCAATTCTGGATTTTTCTTGGTCCAATTACCTTCAAGGAAAAATGTGGCCTTAACATTATTCTTTTTTAACACGGCCAACATATCTTGTAGGTATTCATTCCCCCAGGCCACATTGATTAAAAATGATACCACTGGCTTTTCGGGATGGGCCCGGTAAATGGGAGCCGGCTCCAGATCCTCCATATGTATCTTTGCAGGGACCTGCTGAAATACCAGCTTATTCTTATCGAACACGCCCTCCTTCTTCATGGCTTTATACGAATCATCAATATTTACCTTCAGGCCGTTATATGCAGGAACGGTTTTCCAAACAGAATCTATTCGTGCATCCTGTGGTGCAATCTCATATTTTTTTGTTGATTCTTTTATTTGTAAAAGAAGCTCGTCTTCTTGCTTCATAGAAGCAACTGAATCATCGGTTAATTGGGTCAAATAAATTTGTGTATATGGATTTTGCACTAATAACCATGATATACCTGCAATGGCACTTATCGCAACTATCTGCTTCCATTTATTATTCATTTTTTACGCCCCCTTCATACCAAAATGTATGAAGAAAACGGACAAGGTAGAACATGACATCCTTTTGACGCCATTCTCCCCATGGATATTCCAATACCTTTAAACAAAAAAAGCATGCAGATTCACAAGGAATCGCATGCCGGATTTCTATTTTTCATTACGATTGAGAAGGGTTGGCTGCCTCTTTTTGCTCTTTCAAGACTGCTTTACGGGAAAGGTTAACCCTTCCTTGCTTATCGATCTCAGTGACTTTGACCAATAATTCATCGCCAAGTGAAACGACATCTTCCACTTTTCCGACTCTTTCTTCAGCCAGTTCAGAAATATGTACCAAACCGTCTTTACCATTGAAGATTTCAACGAAGGCACCGAACTTTTCGATACGTTTAACTTTACCTAAGTATAGTTCGCCCACTACGACTTCACGTACGATATCTTCAATGATTTTCTTCGCTTTTTGAATCATTGGTTCATCAGTAGAAGATATGAATACCGTTCCATCTTGTTCGATGTCGATTTTCACGCCAGTTTCTTCAATGATTTTGTTGATATGTTTTCCGCTCGGTCCAATGACATCACGGATCTTATCCGGATTTATGGACATTGTAACGATTTTTGGAGCATATTTGGATAACTGCTCACGCGGTTGATTGATCGTTGACATCATTGATTCCAAAATGTGCATCCGGCCATGTTTGGCTTGAAGTAAAGCTTCTTCAAGAATCTCTCTTGAAAGTCCTTCAATCTTAATATCCATTTGTAGGGCAGTAACACCTTTTGAAGTCCCTGCGACTTTAAAGTCCATGTCTCCCAGATGATCTTCCATACCTTGAATATCCGTTAAGATTGTATAGTGCTCACCTGATTTGACTAGGCCCATGGCAATACCGGCAACTGGAGCTTTCAATGGAACTCCGGCATCCATCATTGCCAAAGTGCTTGCACAAATACTTGCTTGTGATGTTGAACCGTTCGATTCAAGCACTTCAGAAACAAGTCTGATTGTATATGGGAAGTCTTTATCGTTTGGAATGACAGGCTCCAATGCTCTTTCACCAAGTGCACCATGACCGATTTCACGGCGACCTGCCCCACGGATAGGACCAGTTTCACCTACACTGAAATGCGGGAAGTTATAGTGGTGCATAAAACGTTTTGACTCTTCGGTTCCAAGTCCGTCCAGTATCTGCACATCACCAAGTGCACCTAATGTACAGATGGATAGAGCTTGGGTTTGTCCGCGTGTGAACAATCCGGAACCATGTGTACGTGGCAGAATGGTAACTTCTGATGATAATGGTCTGATTTCGTCAGGATTACGGCCATCCGGACGCACTTTTTCTTCCGTGATCAAACGGCGGACTTCGGATTTGACCAATTTATTCAGGATTTCTTTGATTTGCTTTAATTTTGCTTCATCAGTTTCTTCTTCATAATGAGCCAACACACGATCTTTAACTTCTTTAATCGCGTCTTCACGAGCATGTTTTTCCTGAACTTGTACAGCTTTGTTCAAGTCTGCTTCACATAGGCCTTTCACTTCTGCTTCCAGTTCCGCATCCACTTGATATAAAGCGATCTGCATTTTTTCCTTGCCGATTTCAGCAACGATTTTCTCTTGGAATGCAATGATCTTCTTGATTTCATCATGTCCAAACATGATTGCTTCAAGCATCGTTTCCTCTGGTACTTCATTCGCTCCGGCTTCAACCATGTTGATGGCATCTTTAGTGCCTGCAACCGTCAAATTGATGTCACTTTTAGCTAGTTGGTCAACAGTAGGGTTAATCATGAATTCATTATTGATTCTCCCCACTACAACTCCAGCAATTGGACCTTCGAACGGAATATCGGAAACTGAAAGTGCAAGAGAAGAACCTAGCATGGCTGCCATTTCCGTAGAACAATCTTGATCGACACTCATGACCATGCTGATGATCTGAACATCATTCCTGAAGCCATCGGCGAAAAGCGGACGGATTGGACGGTCAATCAAGCGGCTTGCAAGAATTGCCCTTTCACTCGGTCGTCCTTCACGTTTGATGAAGCCTCCCGGAATTTTACCGACTGCATAAAGTCTTTCTTCGTAGTTGACTGTCAAAGGGAAGAAGTCAACATTTCTAGGTTCCTTCGAAGCTGTCGCAGTACTTAATACAGCAGTTTCTCCATAACGGACTAAAACCGCCCCGTTCGCTTGTTTGGCTAATTGCCCTATCTCTACCGTTACATTACGGCCGGCCCAGTCAAATGAATACGTATGTTTTTCCTGTCCCATTTATTAAACCCCTCTCTGAATCTTCACTTAGAGGCTTAGTTTACCTAAACCTGTATTGGATTAAATCATTTATATGTGAAAGTAACTGAACTCCAGTTAAAACCAAACTATTCCTATTATGCACGAAAAAAACAAGCATTAACAGTAAAATGAATAAAAATTTCATTCATTTGATTATGTATATCCTGATCATTTATAAATGGAAAAGGACCCGGCTCCTGCCGAGTCCCAAGGACGAAGGCCCAGCCTTAAGTAGAACACGTCCAAATCATTTGATTAACACCAAAAAAGCGGGAAATTTCCCGCCTTCCTGAAAAAATTATCTACGTAGACCTAATTTGTTAATTAGTGTACGGTAACGAGTTACGTCTTTGTTACGTAGGTAAGTTAAAAGATTACGACGTTTACCTACCATTTTTAGAAGACCGCGACGTGAATGGTGGTCTTTTTTGTGTGTGCGTAAGTGATCGTTCAAGTTGTTGATTTCTTCTGTTAATACTGCGATTTGAACTTCTGGAGATCCAGTGTCAGTATCGTGAGTTCTGAATTCTGTGATAAGTTCGTTTTTGCGTACTTGTGTAATTGCCATGTTATTATTCCTCCTAAAATTCTGTGTAAAATCACCTATTACCGAGCCAGCGTCGGAGTCTCGACTAGCCAAGCAATGGTTATTTTCATACATACAATAGAATACATGTTTTTCATTAAAATTGCAAGTCTTGTCTTTTATCCTTCAAGCTTTGCAAAATAGACTATGGCATTTTGCTTATCCGTTTCGATCTGAGTGACCAATGCTTCAAGTCCGGAAAATTTCTGCTCACTCCGAAGTCTAGTATGCCATTCAACCGAAACCTGGTTGCCATAAATATCTCCCGAGAACTCCAAGGCATGAACCTCTACAGTCGGATATTTAGGTTTTTCCTCGTGGAACGTAGGTTTGTATCCGACATTGCAAACCCCTTTATACCATTTACCGCTTATTTTGATCCTGACGGCATATACGCCGGCAGCAGGAAAAATATAATCATCACCCACTTCTATATTAGCGGTGGGGAAACCCAATTTCCTGCCCCGCTTTTCACCGTGAACGACATGACCTTTCGTTAAATAGCGGCGACCAGCCAAATGATAAAAGTCGGTAAAGCTGCCATTACCGAGAGTTTCCCTGATTCTCGTCGAGCTAACCTTTTCATCTTCAAGTGTCTGTTTTGCAACGACTGTCTGCGAAAATCTGCCCTGTGCGTAAACAGGCAAATCTTCCATCGACCCTTGTCCATAGCGACCGTATGAATAATCAAAGCCTGCAACTACATGACGGACATTCAGCCCGGCAATGTATTCGTCAACGAACCGTTCCGGCAGTACCGAAGCAAATTCCTTGCTGAAATGGACAATGAATAAATAATCGATCCCCATCGACTCTATGATATCGACCTTATCTTCAAGTGGAGTGATATAGCGGATATTTTCCGTTTTCCTACCCAGTACTGCAGAAGGATGCGGGTCAAATGTCATGACTGCTGACTTAAGATTCATTTCATCGGCTTTTTGCATAGCGGTTTGAATGACAATTTGATGGCCTTTATGTATGCCATCAAAAAATCCAAGCGCCATTACAAGCTCGGGAAAATCATCCGTATTAAATTGATGAGGATGCTCTATTGCGATCACTTTCACCTTTCAATCTCCTCTTTCCGGCGGTAAAACGGTCTATAATTCTTGTGCCAATACTTTTACAGGTTTAATTAATCCCTCTTTTGCCGGATGTATTTGATAAATGGCAATGGCCTTATTTGTTGGATCGACCATTACAAATGGCATTCCTTTTTCAACAACAACATCCTTTGTTTGTTCCAATACCGCGCCGTTAAGTACTTTCTTTGCTACTTTATCACTAATCTGAAATTTGGGCAAATGAAATAATCCCCGCTCCAAAGGCAACAAAAATTCATCCGTTTGACCATTTTCCATGAACTCTTCCACTTCAGAAAATGTGACACAGTCCTCCTGCTTAAAACCTGCTGATTCAATACGCGTCAAGTCTGACATATGAGCAGGAAAACCCAGTTCTTCACCCATCATGACTGCAAGTGTCCGAATATACGTTCCTTTGCTGCAATTTACGCGAAAACGAAAAGATATGGTTTCCCCTTTAAATTCAGAACGATCATCGAGAAGGGTAATATCATAGATGGTGACCTCCCTTGTCGGCCTCTCCACATCTATCCCTGCACGGGCATATTCATATAATTTCTTCCCGTTTACCTTTACCGCTGAAAACATCGGCGGCGTCTGTTTAATTTTTCCAGTTAATGATTCAAGCACTTCCAGAATCCGTTTACGCTGAATCACTTGATCAATCTTTTTCTCTTCGACTTTTTCACCGCTTGCGTCTTCAGTTGTCGTTGAAAAACCAAGGGTGACTTCCCCTTCATAAGCTTTACCGGCTTCTGTCAGATATTCGGCTATCTTTGTTGCCCTGCCAATACAAATAGGTAAAACCCCTGTTACATCAGGATCTAAAGTACCTGTGTGACCAACCTTTTTTGTCTTTAAAATCTTTCTTAATTTAAAAACACAATCATGGGATGTCAATCCCTTGGGTTTCCATAATGGAAGAATACCGTTCACGCTTTCACCTCATCTTTTATAAAACACCTTAAACGATTATGAACCCGTCCCGAAAGGTGTTTTTCCTTTTTTCATATTCGGTTTCAAAAAAAAGAAACCGACTTCAAGAAGTGCAAAGCACTTATTGAGTCGGCCTCCTTTTACTGCTTGCTTATTCCTCGTCTTTTTCAGCTGGTTTATCCTCTGAATTGATTTGGGAAATCAACGACTCGATACGATTACCATAATCGACCGATTCATCAAATTCAAAAAACAGCTCAGGGGTTTTGCGCAGGCGGATTCGCTGCCCAATTTCTGAACGCATGAATCCTTTTGCCTTAGCTAGACCTTGCAGGGTTTTCTCCCTTTGTTCCTGGTCACCCAAAACGGAAATATAAACTGTTGCCTGTTGTAAATCGCCTGTAACCGCGACATCCGTCACTGTAACAAATCCGATTCTTGGATCTTTAATTTTTCGGCCGATAATTTCACTCAGCTCTTTTTTCATTTGTTCGCCAACACGATTTGAACGAAGGCTCATAATATCACCTCGATAGCCTAAAGCCAGTCTATATCTGTTATTGTTCGCTCTAGTTCCGGAAAAGAATCTAGAAATTTAAGGGCATTTTGAAGTTCCCGTTCAGTAGCCTTCCTTGAGGATGTTACGGTTACGATTGAAATCTTTGTCCGCTGCCATAAATCCTGAAAATCGGTCTCTGCTACAGAAATATTGAACTTCTGCTTAAGCCGTGTCATGACACGCTGAAGCACGGCCCTTTTTTCTTTTAAAGAATGGGTGTCATGGATGATGCATTCACATTGGACGGAGCCAACGATCATTTACGTTCGATCTCTTCCATTACATACGCTTCTATTACATCGCCTTCTTTAAGGTCGTTGTAATTTTTAATCGTAATACCGCACTCATAGTTCGTTGCCACTTCTTTAACATCATCTTTAAAACGTTTCAATGCATCAATTTCACCTTCGTAAATGACGACACCTTCACGAATTAAGCGAATTCCGCTATCACGTGTAATTTTTCCTTCTGTTACGTAAGAACCGGCAATCGTACCTACCTTGGATACTTTGAAAGTCGTACGAACCTCAGCCTGACCGATAATTTTTTCTTCGAATTCAGGGTCAAGCATCCCTTTCATAGCCGACTCGATCTCTTCGATCGCTTTATAGATGATGCGGTGTAGGCGGACATCAACATTTTCTGATTCAGCTGCACGCTTCGCATTCACGTCAGGACGGACGTTAAATCCGATGACGATCGCATTCGAAGCTGTAGCAAGGATGATGTCAGACTCTGTAATGGCACCAACGCCTGTGTGAATGATTTTCACTTTAGCGCCTTCCACTTCTATTTTATTCAGGGAAGCGGCTACTGCTTCCGCAGAACCTTGAACATCAGCTTTTAGAATGATGTTCAATTCTTTTATTTCCCCTTCTTTCATTTGTTCGAACAAAGTATCTAGGGTTACACGGGATTTCTCATTGCGTTGTGAAGCAAGTTGTCTCTGTGCACGCACTTCCCCAACTTGACGGGCCGTTTTCTCATCTTCAAAGACGATGAAACGATCGCCGGCTTGCGGCACTTCGTTCAATCCAGTGATTTCAACCGGTGTTGAAGGACCTGCATCCTTAACACGGCGTCCAAGATCGTTGACCATCGCACGAACACGTCCGAATGTATTACCGATAACGATCGGATCCCCAATTTTCAACGTTCCGTTTTGAACAAGCAATGTGGCAACCGATCCGCGCCCTTTATCCAAACGTGCTTCAATAACCGTTCCATTTGCTTTACGAGATGGATTCGCTTTATACTCCTCCACTTCACTGACAAGAAGAATCATTTCAAGCAAGCTATCGATACCCTCACCGTTCTTAGCTGAAATTGGTACGAAAATTGTGTCTCCGCCCCATGCTTCAGAAACTAAACCATGTTCTGTCAATTCTTGCATGACACGGTCCGGATTGGCAGCTTCTTTATCCATCTTATTTACAGCGACAATAATTGGAACTTCTGCCGCTTTAGCATGGTTGATCGCTTCAATCGTTTGAGGCATGACGCCATCATCCGCAGCGACGACAAGAATGGTGATATCGGTAACTTGTGCACCGCGGGCACGCATTGTTGTAAACGCAGCATGACCTGGTGTATCAAGGAATGTTATTTTCTTATCGTTAACTTTAACTTGATAAGCACCGATATGCTGAGTGATTCCGCCCGCTTCGCCTTCAGTGACTTTTGTATGGCGTATAGAATCAAGCAATGTCGTTTTACCATGGTCAACGTGACCCATGATCGTTACGACAGCCGGACGTTCAATCAAATCTTCAGAAGCATCCTCAGTGACAAGTGATTCAAGGTCTGTTAGATCGACACGAATCTCTTCTTCGGCCACTACACCGTATTCCGCACAAATCAATTCAATTGCATCTTTATCCAAAGTTTGGTTGATTGTTGCCATAACACCAAGCATAAAGAGCTTTTTAATGATTTCAGAAGGTTCACGGTGAAGTTTTTTTCCAAGTTCCATAACCGTCAAAGACTCATAAAACGTAATTTTCTCTGGAAGTTCTCTTTCTTTACGTTTTGTAACAGGTGCCTGAGGCGCTTGTTGTCTTTGTTTATTATTTTTATTCTTGTTATTGCGACCTTTGTTGAACTGGCCGCCAGTTGGTTTTTTCGTCCCTACAGGTTTAACTGGTGGTTTCTTCTTCAGTTTTTCTTTATTGACAGTGCTCTTTTCATCCGCTTCGGCTTCGTACTTCGCAACCGTAGCGTTAGCTTTTGGCTCTTGGCTTTTATCTTCGTTTTTAGGTTTGATTGAATCGTTTAATTTATTTACAGTTGAATCGTCTAATGCTGTCATATGGTTTGTTACCTCTATATTCATTTCTTTAAGTTTATTTATTACATCCTTGCTTGAAACGTTCTTTTGTTTTGCATATTCATATACACGCAATTTTGTCATACGTTCACCCCCGTAAAATTTAATCGAGCAGCGTTCGGAGTTTTTGTGCAAAACCTTCATCCAGAACTGCGACGGCAACTCTAGCATCTTTACCTATCGCATGGCCGAGCAATGACCTGCTTTCGACTCTTTTTAAAGGAACCTGATAAAATGCGCACTTATCAGATATTTTTTTTTCAGTGTTTTTTGAAGCGTCCGCGGATAAAATAACAACTTTGGCATTACCGCTTCTAATCTCTTTAACCACTAATTCTTCACCCGAAATTAGCTTGCGTGCTCGATTGGCCAAACCTAATAGAGACATCCATTGTTGTTGTTGGGTCATGGTGTTAGTTTTTCTCCTTATTCACTAATTCGAGCAATTGTTCATAAAGGGAAGAATCGATTTGGGTACTAAGGTGATTAGCCAGCACATTTTTCTTTTTGGCCAGCTCGATAACATCCCGATCAAGAGTCAAATAAGCTCCCCTTCCAGATTTCTTACCGGTCGGATCCAGGCTGACTTCCCCTTCTTTAGATCGAACGATGCGAATGAGTTCTTTCTTCGGCTTCATTTCGCCTGTCGCCACACATTTACGCATCGGGATTTTTTTTCGGTTATTCATCTTTTTTCACCTCGAATTACTCGTTATCCTCTTCGAAATCTGTTTCCTCTTCAGTAACATAACTATCTCTGCTCAAAAGGAATTCCTGTTCTTCCACAGGATATATACCAGCTTCGCGGGCTTCCGTTTCACTCTTGATATCTATTTTCCAGCCTGTAAGCTTTGCAGCTAAACGGGCATTTTGTCCACGCTTACCAATTGCCAGGGAGAGTTGATAATCCGGTACGATTACAGTCGTCGCCTTTTCCTCTTCCTTAACAATGACCTCAAGTACTTTTGAAGGGCTTAAAGCATTCGCAACGAATATGACCGGATTCTCCGACCATTTGACGATATCGATCTTTTCACCTTTCAATTCGTTGACGATGGCCTGAACACGCTGGCCTTTTTGGCCTACACAGGAACCGACAGGATCGACTTCTTCGTTATCGGAGTGCACGGAGATTTTTGAACGGTCGCCTGCTTCGCGGGCAACTGACTTGATCTCGACTGTTCCATCGAAAATTTCAGGCACTTCGATTTCGAATAAACGTTTTAAAAGGCCAGGATGTGAACGGGATACAAAAATTTGCGGACCCTTGGAAGTCTTTTCAACTTTAGTGATGAAAACTTTAATGCGGTCATGCGGTTTATATTGTTCATTCGGCATTTGCTCATTCACCGGGAGCAAAGCCTCGATTTTACCTAAGCTCACATAAATGAATCGGGAATCCTGGCGTTGAACGATACCAGTCATGATATCCTCTTCACGATCGATGAATTCGGCATAAATGATGCCCCGTTCCGCTTCACGCACCCTTTGAGTGACGACTTGTTTTGCTGTTTGTGCAGCAATACGGCCGAAATCCTTAGGTGTTACTTCCATTTCGACAACATCATCTAACTGATAGTTGGGATCAATTGCTCTTGCTTCTTCAACAGAAATTTCCAGACGCGAATCGAACACTTCGTCAACAACGTCTTTTCTGGCAAATACACGCATTGTTCCTTTACCAAGATTCAAGTCGATACGTACATTTTGTGCTTGGTTAAAGTTACGGCGATATGCCGATATAAGGGCAGATTCAATCGCGTCGATCAAAACCTCCCTGGAAATTCCTTTTTCGTTTTCTAAAATATAGAGAGCATCCAATAACTCATTGCCCATGGTGATCCCCCTTACGGATATTTAAATTAATGATTTGCTTGACTTAAGCGAAGGTAATCGCCAATCTTGCTTTCGCTACCTTTTCGAATGGTATGACGATCGTTTTCTTTCTTGTCTTGATTCTGACTTCGATTGTCACTTCTTCACCATCGAAACTGGTTAAGATTCCTTCGAATTCTTTTTCATCTAAAATGGGCTCGTATGTTTTTATGTAAACATTTTTACCGATAGCATTAAGGAAATCCTTCTCTTTTTTCAGAGGCCTTTCAGCTCCGGGTGATGAAACTTCGAGAAAATAATTTTGTGGAATCGGATCAACCTCATCAAGCTTTTCACTGAGTTTTTCACTCACATTTCCGCAATCATCAATATCTACGCCTGTTTCTTTATCAATGTACACTCGAAGGAACCAGCTTTTACCTTCCTTCACATACTCCACTTCGACTAATTCAAGCTGCAATTCTTCAAGAATTGGTAATGCTAATTCCTCTACGACTTCCGTTACCTTTTTACTCATTTGTTTCCTCCATACGTGCGTTGTATGCGCTTGGTTTCGGATTCAAAATAAATGGTCATTACAACACGAAAGAGTGGGTTTCCCCACTCTTGCCATTGGTTCCTCTTAGTATTTCCAATAAAAATATACCATAATCAAGATATTTATGCAAATATCATGTCTGTTTCTTCCTTTTTGAAATCCGTTTCTTCTTTTAAAATAAAGATAACTGATTTTGTTCAGGCAATGACTCCAGACAGCCTTGTTTATCAAGGTATTCAAGGATGGTCTTCGAAACCTTACCCCGCTGTTGAAGGTCTTCTTTGGAGAGGAATTCACCATTTCCCCGCGCGTTGACGATATTGATCGCCGCATTCGTTCCAAGACCAGGTATCGAATTGAAAGGCGGAATCAAAGTATTTCCTTCAATTAGGAATTGATCTGCACTGGATTTGTACAAGTCCACTTTAGCGAATGAATATCCTCGTTCACACATTTCCAAAGCTAGTTCAAGAACCGTCAATGTATTCTTTTCCTTTGTGGATGCATCCAATCCCTTTACCATGATTTCTTCCATTTTCGCTTTGATCGCTTGCGATCCCCGTGTCATGGCGTCGATTTCAAAATCATCGGCACGTACTGTGAAATAGGCCGCATAGTATAATAAGGGCAGATGCACTTTAAAATAGGCAATCCGGACAGCCATTAAGACGTAAGCTGCAGCATGGGCTTTCGGGAACATGTATTTAATCTTCTTACATGAATCGATATACCATTCCGGCACCTCATTTTTCCTCATTTCCTCTTCGAATTCCTCCGAGAGCCCTTTCCCTTTACGTACAGATTCCATGATTTTAAACGCCAGGGAAGGATCGAGACCTTGATAGATCAGATAGACCATAATATCATCCCGGCAGCCTATAACCTCACTTAGTGTGCAGATCCGGTTGTGGATCAGTTCCTGTGCATTGCTCAGCCATACATCCGTACCGTGGGAAAGGCCTGAAATCTGAACAAGCTCGGAAAAAGTCGTAGGTTTCGTATCTTCAAGCATCTGCCGGACAAAACGCGTACCAAATTCCGGGATGCCAAGCGTACCCGTTTTACACATGATCTGTTCTTCGGTAACTCCTAAAGATTCAGTACTGCTGAATATTTTCATTACTTCAGGATCATCGGTAGGAACGGTCTTTGGGTCGATGCCACTTAAATCTTGAAGCATCCGGATTACTGTCGGATCATCGTGTCCAAGTATGTCAAGTTTCAAAATATTATCGTGAATGGAATGGAAATCAAAGTGAGTTGTTTTCCACTCTGAATTCCGGTCATCCGCAGGGAACTGAATTGGTGTGAAATCATAGATATCCATATAATCCGGAACGACGATGATTCCGCCCGGGTGCTGTCCAGTCGTCCTTTTCACACCAGTACAACCGGCAACAAGGCGATCGGTCTCGGCTCCGCGCATATGGATATTATTATCAGAGGAATACCCTTTTACATATCCATAAGCCGTTTTTTCAGCGACCGTACCAATCGTTCCGGCACGATATACATATTCTTCACCGAATAAGACCTTCGTATAGTTATGGGCCTTCGGCTGATATTCACCGGAGAAGTTCAAGTCGATATCCGGAACCTTATCCCCTTTAAATCCAAGGAAAGTTTCAAACGGGATATCATGCCCGTCTTTTGTATAAGCGATGCCACAATCCGGACAGTCTTTATCGGGCAGGTCAAACCCGGAACCTACGGAACCGTCATTGAAGAATTCGGATTTCTTGCACTCAGGACATACATAATGCGGCGGAAGAGGGTTCACCTCTGTAATTTCAGTCATGGTGGCAACGAAAGATGATCCAACCGATCCCCTTGAGCCAACTAGATAACCATCATTCAATGATTTTTTAACAAGCTTGTGGGAAATTAAATAAATAACGGCAAAACCGTGGCCGATGATGCTTTTCAATTCTTTCTCAAGACGGGCTTCCACGATTTCCGGCAGGTTTTCCCCATAAATCTTCCTTGCCATGCCATAACTCATTTCACGCATCTCTTCATCTGCACCTTCAATTTTAGGTGTGTATAACTCATCCTTGATTGGCTTGATTTCTTCAATCATATCAGCGATTTTATTCGTGTTGGTTACCACGACCTCTTTGGCTTTCTCGGAACCGAGGAAGGAGAATTCCCGCAGCATTTCATCTGTTGTCCGAAAATGTACGTCAGGAAGCTTATGACGATTCAGCGGGTTCGCGCCGCCTTGTGAATTCACAAGGATTTTACGGTAAATTTTATCATTCGGATCCAAATAATGCACATTTCCCGTGGCTACGACTGGCTTGTCCAGCTTTTCACCAAGCTTGACGATATTGGAGATGATCGTTTCTAATGATTTATCATCCCTTACATATTCAAGCTCAATCAAATGCTGATACACTTCCTTCGGATGGATTTCAAGATAATCGTAGAATTCGGCGATATCGACGACTTCCTCAAAACCCTTCTGCATCATCCCTTCAAAAACTTCCCCTTTATCACATCCCGATCCGACCAGGATTCCTTCACGATACTTTTTAAGTTGTGAGCGCGGTAATCGGGGCACCCGATAGAAATAATCGATGTGTGATATTGAAATTAATTTAAAAAGGTTTTTTAACCCCGCCTGTGTTTGCGCGATCAACGTACAATGGGACGGCCGGGAACGCTGGTAAGCATTTCCTTTACCCATATTGTCATTAAGTTGATCATGATGGGTAATCTCCTTTTCCATTGCATCCTTCAGCATCTTCAGCATAAGGTAACCTGTAGCTTCGGCGTCATAAATGGCCCTATGATGCTGGGTCAAATCAATATCGAACTTTTTACATAGTGTATTTAACCGGTGATTTTTAAACTCTGGATATAAGAAACGGGCAAGTTCCAATGTATCAAGCACAGGATTGGAAGCTTTAGGATAACCCAAGTTTTTATAACCTATATTCAAAAACCCCATATCGAAGGCTGCGTTGTGGGCAACCAGGATTGCATCGCCCGCCCATTCCTTGAACTTTTCCAGCACTTCCGAGACTTCTGGAGCATTTTCTACAAGATCATCAGTGATTCCAGTCAATTCTATCGTCGTATTGGATAGTGGGTGATGCGGATTAGCAAATGACTCGAATCGATCAATGATGTCCCCGTCACGGATTTTGACTGCAGCAAATTCAATGATCGTATCATAAACGGCTGACAGACCCGTCGTCTCTACGTCAAACACAACATAGGTTGCATCTGCCAAAGGGATATGCGTCTCATTATAAACGATGGGTACACCATCATTTACCAGATTCACTTCGACGCCATAAAGGATTTTGATACCATTCTTTTTCCCGGCACTATAAGCTTCAGGGAATGATTGTGCTCCCGCATGATCTGTAATGGCAACAGCCTTATGCCCCCACTTTGCAGCTTGGGCAACAAGCGCTGAAGTAGGTGTCACTGCATCCATCGAGCTCATTGGGGTATGCATATGCAGTTCTACACGCTTTTCTCCTTCCGGGGCCTTATCCTGCCGTCCTTGTTTAGAAATTTCATTTATATCATTTGCGATCATTACAAGGTCACGTACGAATGTATCATTTTGAATGCTGCCTTGGGCACGTACCCACATCCCTTTTTTCACTCGGGCAAGTATGGCAGCATCTTCTTTATCACGCGAAAACATTTTGACCAATATCGAGCTCGTATAATCCGTGACTTTAAATGTCAACAGGCTTCGTCCGCTTCGCAACTCACGCACTTCTGCATCAAATACGAAGCCTTCGATAGCAATCCTGCGCTCTTCATCGATAATTTGTTCGATTCTGCGGAAATCCGCATCTTCTTTAATCGTGTAGCCAATTTTAACCGGTCCTTCGTAGACGCCATCGTCGCCGCCTTTTTCCGATTCTTTCTTCTGCATTTCCACTAGCGCAGCAAGTCCCTTTTCCGCGTCTTCCTTTTGTTTCTCTTCCAAAAACTTTTGGTAATCAGGATTCGACACCGTTTCCTTCACTTCCGCTTCAAGTGTCAACGGAGGAAAACCGAATGTTTGGTAGATATTCGAAATGATGCCGGAGTATTTTCGTTTCAGCTGACCAGCTTCCGTATCATTTCGGGCGCTTACGATAAGCTTATATCCATTTACCGTTGGCACTTGTTCATTCAGGAGCGATAACAGTGCTGGAGACATGCCTTCAAGCTCCCCAATGCAGTTTTTCCAATACTCTTTTACCAATTGTTCGGTCACTTGCGGATTGGCCACATTCAAGTTGAATGTGACCTTTGCAATATGGGAAAACGTACTTGCCAGATGTGTAGCAAGTCTTGTATGAACACTGCAAGGAATCAATGCAGGTATATTAAAGGCAAAATGCCATGTTTTGGACTCCCTCTCGATTGAGAGTTTATCAATTTCGGCACCTATGAAATAATTCACAAAGGCATCCTCGGTCAAGTCCATTTGCTGGAGCAAGAGTTGAAATCTCTCTCTACCGCTATTTGGATTTTGATCCATTCCCTCTCTCCCCTATCTACTATCTCTTTAGATATTATTCACTAGCATTTTCGTTTTGATATCAGAGGCTATTATAACATATCATGAATGTTTCACTAGTATCCAAATCCATGAAAAGGAAAGGCATCATCCAATTGAATGATGCCTAGTTCCCCCATTTTTAAATTATCCCAGTATTTCGTGAAGCTTTTGAGTTAGTTCAGCTCTTTCAAGTTCAAGAACCTCACCCGTTTTGCGAATTTTCACTTCGACAATTCCGTCGGATGCCTTTTTACCAACAGTCACCCTGACAGGAAGACCGATCAAGTCGGAGTCTGCGAATTTTACGCCGGCACGTTCTTGACGATCATCCATTAGAACTTCCATGCCTTGTGCCTTTAAATCTTTATATAAATCTTCTGCCAGGGCAGACTGAGCCTCATCCTTCATATTGATTGGAATCAAATGGACTTGGTATGGCGCCAAATTCTTTGGCCAGACCAATCCTTTTTCATCGTTGAATTGTTCAGCGACAGCTGCAAGTGTACGGGAAACCCCAATACCATAACATCCCATGATCATTGGCTGCGACCGTCCATTCTCATCCAGGAATGTCGCATTCATAGCTTCGGAATATTTTGTTCCCAGCTTGAATACGTGGCCCACCTCAATTCCTTTGGCAAATTTAATTTTTCCGTTTCCGTCGGGCGATGGGTCACCCTCTTGGATGAAACGAAGATCTATATAATTAGCCACGTTAAAATCACGAGCGGGATTGACGTTCACATAATGGTGGTCTTCCTCATTTGCACCACAAACTCCATTAACCATGGCTTCGACGGCAAGATCCGCAATCACTTCCACATCAGAAGTGACATTTATTGGTCCAAGAGATCCAATTGCACATCCCAAGACTTCCTTCGTCTCATTTGGATCGACCAAATCAACGATTGAAGCGTTATAGAAGTTCTTCAGCTTGATATCATTGACTTCATGATCTCCTCGTACCAAAACTAGCACATACTTTTCATCCACTTTAAACAATAATGATTTTATTAGTTTCGCTGCATCGGTATTCAGGAATGCAGCAACTTCTTCTATCGATTTTTGACCCGGTGTATGAATTTTTTCAAGTGCAATTTGTTCTTCGCTGCTTTGTTCATATTTTACATTCACAGGTGCCATTTCAATATTGGCTGCATAATCGGAAGTATCCGAATAAGCGATGGTATCCTCCCCTATTTCAGACAGGACCATGAATTCATGTGTATCCTTACCACCCATTGCCCCAGAATCGGCAATGACCGCACGGAAGTTCAACCCACAACGGCTAAATATATTCGAATAAGCCGCAAATAAATTTTTATATACAGCATCCAGGCTTTCTTGATTAGCATGGAAAGAATAAGCATCCTTCATGATGAACTCACGTCCACGCAACAATCCGAAACGCGGTCTTTTTTCATCACGGAATTTGGTTTGGATTTGGTAAACCGTCAATGGAAGACGCTTATAGGATTTCACCTCATCGCGAACTAAACTGGTTATCACTTCTTCATGCGTGGCACCAAGCGCAAATTCACGGTTGTTGCGATCCTTAAGCCGCATCAACTCTGGACCATAAGTATACCAGCGTCCAGATTCCTGCCAGAATTCAGCTTGTTGTAAAGCCGGCATCAACAGTTCCACTGCACCTGCATTTTCCAGTTCTTCCCTAACGATCGCCTCAACCTTTTGAAGCACCTTTTTTCCAAGCGGCATAAAACTATAAACCCCGCTGGAATTTTGTCTCATAAATCCTGCACGCAATAGCAGCTGATGACTTTTGATTTCAGCATCTGCAGGCACTTCCCTCAATGTAGGGATCAACGTCATACTTTGTTTCATATTTGCACCTCTTCAATATTTCCTTTAAATTACTTGCAGCTTCGGTAAATTTGATACCGCAACATTTTAATACGGTCATTTCATACAAAAAAGACTTTCCGGTCATTCAGAAAAGCTAATTTAATATACTCATTCTCGATTATACTTACGATTTCCCTAGAAAACAAACAATTTCCCCAAAACGATTAAAAAACTAGGAAATCCCTTCAGATAAGAAAACGGCCAACAGATAATTCTGCTGGCCAGTTTTTGCATTATCCAAACATGTCTTACAGGAAGAATCGCTGGATGTCATTCCAGGTAACGACAATCATCAATAACATCAGCAAAGCAAAGCCGATGAAGTGGACCATCCCTTCTTTTTGACGGTCAATTGGTTTCCCTCTTAAGAATTCGACCACAAAGAACAACAGTCTTCCTCCATCCAATGCCGGCAGCGGAAGCAGGTTCATGATTCCCAGGTTAATGCTTAGCAGTCCTGCCCATTTCATTAACGTGAATAAACCTTGTTTCGCCACTTCCTCAGTTGATTTATATATGCCTACAGGACCAGATAAACTGTCGATCGTAAATCCTCCCGTCACAAGATCACCAAGGATGATAAAGATTTGTTTTGTCCAAAAATACGTTTCTGTAAAACCATATTGTATAGCTTTAATCGGTGCTTTTTCAACCGGAGGGTAAACACCGATAATCCCGATTTTCTTCCCTTCCCTTTCCACTTCTTGTGGAACAACCGGTACTTCTAGTGTTTTCCCGTCCCTGTCAACGACAAACTCGATCTCTTGCCCAGGGTTCTTTTGAATGCTTTCCTGAACATCTCCCCAAGTGGAGACTTCCGTACCTTCTATGGATTGAATGACATCTCCCGATTTTAAACCGGCATTTACAGCCGAACCATCCGGAGTCAACTCACCTAGTTTCGCTTCATCCACCACAACACCTTGAAACAGGCCGATCAGCACAAAAATGACAAAAGCCAAAACGAAATTCATTGCCGGACCAGCTACAATCGTCAGAAAACGATGCCCAAGCGACTTTGAGGCAAATTGCCGGTCAAAAGGAGCAATCTGGTTCTCTACACCATTTTCAACGATCACAGCCTCTTTATGGATGGCAAACGTTTTTAGTGTATCTTCCTCTCCCTCTTCATAACCAGTAAGGATCAGTTTATGATCAAGGTCGATCACTTCAACTTCCACAAGTCGAATATCAGGATATTTATCTTTATTGTTCAAAATGATCTTTGTAACATTCTCATCATTATCGAACATTAACCCCACCCGATAGCCGGGTTTCAATTCTATATTTTCTGCGTCTTCACCGGCCATACGCACGTAACCGCCAAGAGGAAGCAATCGGATGGTATAAACGGTTTCCTTCTTTTTATATGTGAATACTTTTGGCCCGAAACCGATTGCGAACTCACGGCATAAGATTCCTGCTCGCTTTGCAAACACTAAGTGCCCAAGCTCATGGAAAAAAACTAGAGCTCCAAAAATTATGATGAACGCTATAATCGTTTCTAAAGTCTGCATGTTCCGGTCACCTATCTTTCACTAAAGATTCTATATACTGCCTTGTCATATTATCCACTTCCTGAATCGTTTCTAAATCTGGAAGGGCTATGACGGAATGCTGATTCAGCGCTTTTTCAATTAACGTCTCAATTTCAAGGAAGGTTACCTTTCCAGATAAGAATGCAGAGACTGCGGCTTCATTGGCGGCATTCAACACAGTAGTCATCGTTCCGCCCATTTTACCTGCTTTATAAGCGAATTGCAAACAAGGATATCTGGTGAAATCCATATCCCTAAAATGCAGTTTGCCTGCTTCAGCAAGGTTCAATCGTTTGCGGCCTGCCAGCGGAATACGGTCTGGATAAGTAAGTGCATATTGTATCGGCACCCGCATATCCGGTGTCCCCAGTTGTGCTATCACGCTGGAGTCATGAAACTCAACCATGGAATGGATGATGCTCTCCTTATGTAGCAATACATCAATTTTATCGTAGGGAAGATCGAATAGCCAATGGGCCTCGATCACTTCCAATCCTTTATTCATCATTGATGCTGAATCGATCGTGATTTTAGCTCCCATTGACCAGTTCGGATGGTTCAGTGCCTCTTCCACCGTTACATCCTTCAATTCTTCCCTGGTCCGATCTCGAAAACTGCCTCCTGAAGCAGTAATGACAAGACGTTCTATATTTTTTTCCTTTTCACCTTGCAGTGCCTGAAAAATAGCTGAATGCTCACTGTCAACCGGCAGCAATCTGACCCCAGCTTTTTTTGCTTCACTCATGACCAAATGACCCGCCGTCACCAACGTCTCCTTGTTGGCGATAGCAATATCCTTTTTTGCCTTTATTGCTTGAAGTGTCGGATAAAGACCCACGCTTCCGATGACGGCATTGACCAATATCGTCGCCTGACCATAAACAGCAACAGCAGTCAATCCCTCATCCCCATACATGAACTCGATATCTTTGCGGTTGGAGAATTCACTTTTCAAAACATGATAATCTTCTTCCGTCTGGACTGAAACCAGTTTCGGTTCAAACTCTTGTATATAAGTCCTGACCAATTCTATATTCTTTCCAGCAGAAAGCGCCACGATCTTGAATTGATCTGGATGGGACCTGACTACATCCGCCGTTTGTTGACCAATCGATCCTGTCGCGCCCAAAAGGCTGATATTTTTCAAATTGTTCATCTCCTAATTCATATAACGCTTGCCTATATTTATATTATAAAACATGCAATAAATGCAAAATCGGTAAAATGAAGATCACACTATCTAGCCTGTCCAAAATTCCACCATGTCCCGGGAGAAGATTCCCTGAATCCTTAACGCCATAATGACGTTTATACGCGGATTGGACGAGATCACCCAATTGGCCGAATACCCCAATGATTAATGAAATCAATAATAATTGTAATAACGTGTAATCAAGGCTGGAGAAGGAGTAAAATAAAACACCCACCACCATCGCGGATATTAACCCGCCGATAAATCCTTCCACCGTCTTGTTTGGACTTATTTCTGGCCATAGCTTTCTTTTACCAAGCGATTTACCAATGAAGTAGGCTCCGGAATCAGTTGCCCAGATCGTAAATAGGGTAAGCAGGATATAGATCAGCCCCAACCCCAAAGAGTCACGTGTTTCAAATAGGAAGTAGAAACCTATCCCCAAGTATAGGATTGAAATCACTAGAAAGCCTGCGTCATCAAAGGTAAAACGGTTTTTTGAAACGACTGTATAAAGTAACAGCAGCAAAACCCCGATTAAGAATACTTGAACTTTATCATAATTAAATTCTGCCAAAAAAGCGGTATGCTCATTAGGCAATAAAAGCACCCACAATAATATGTGTGAAAGAAATGCTTCAAAAGAAAGTACACGTAACTTTTTCATTTTCATCAGTTCGTACAAACCAATTGAACCTAACAGATAAACCGTCAGTAAAAAGGGAGTGCCCCCTAAAATGACTAGTGGAATGAAGATAGCGGCAACTACGACCGCCGTAATAATTCGTTGTTTCATTATTCCATTTTCCTCGCCTTCTACATTAAACGCCACCGAATCTTCGTGAACGCTTTTGATACTCCTCAACTGCCTGCAATAAATGCTCTTCACTAAAATCCGGCCACAGCACTTCAGTAAACCAAAGCTCCGTATAAGCAGACTGCCAAAGCATGAAATTACTTAAACGGATTTCACCGCTAGTACGGATCAGTAAATCGGGATCCGACAAATGTTTGGTCATCAGGTAACTGGAAACCATTTCCTCCGTTACATTTTCCTTTATTATACCATTCTTAGCATCTTGAATGATGCTATTCACTGCAGATACAATCTCCCCACGGCTTCCATAGTTCAGGGCAAAATTCAGAATCATCCCATCATTGTCTTTAGTGTCTTCCATTGCCCGTTTAACGGCACTTTGAGTATGTGACGGAATGAGTGACAAGTCCCCAATCGTTTCAACTCTAACATTTTCGGAAATGAGCTCGGGCAAAAATGTCCCAAGAAATTCCTGGGGCAGCTTCATCAAAAAGTCGACTTCACTTTTCGGGCGTTTCCAATTTTCAGTGGAAAACGCATAGACCGTCAAAGTTTTGACCCCTAATTTATTGGCAACTTTCGTAATTCTACGAACGGTTTTCATTCCTTCATGATGACCCGCCACACGTGGCAATGCACGCTTTTTGGCCCAACGGCCGTTCCCATCCATAATGATGGCGATATGCTGAGGAACATCAAACTGTTTAATATGCTGAATCCTATTTGTTACATCGGAAGAAGCATCTTTTTTAACGAAACGCTTCCAAAGTGAATACATATGTTAGTCCCCCATCAGGTTGTACTTATCTCTCTACAAAGGCAAAGTTTTTCGTGCACTATGTATATCAAGCTTTCTGCCGCTTAAAAAGAATCTATATTATAATATCAAAAAAAAACTGGTTCTCATATTATTATTATGAAAATTATTTCTTCATTAGAAGCTTGAAAGGGAGAAATCATTCCTTCTTTTTTTCTGAAACCGATTCTGACTGACATGAAAAATGCAAAAAAAAGGCCACCTCCAACGTTTGCATGCAACATACTAACTCAAGGAGTAATCATTATCGGAGAAACCTTATTATAACAGTTTTCTCCTTTAAGCACACCTATATGTTAGCACCAAGACATGACCCAGTATGGATTCGGCCCTCTTTATTTAATCAATTCTTCAATGGAAATTATACTTCCAAAATTTCTTTTTCTTTATCTTTTGTAATTTCATCGATTTTCGTGATATTGCCATCTGTCATCTTTTGGATGTCATCAGCATAGCCACGCAAATCATCTTCAGTGATTTCACCACTTTTTTCAAGCTTTTTCAAATCATCATTAGCATCGCGACGCACATTACGGACAGCTATTTTTGCCTCTTCCGCTTCTTTTTTCACAACTTTCACAAGCTCTTTTCTGCGCTCTTCAGTTAACGCCGGGATGGCTATCCTGATGATCGATCCGTCATTAGAAGGATTTAAGCCTAAGTCTGATTTCAAAATCGCCTTTTCGATTTCACCCAATACCGTTTTATCATATGGTTGAATGACTAATAGTCTAGCTTCCGGGACAGAAATACCAGCCACCTGATTAACTGGTGTCGGCGAACCATAATAATCAATCGAGATTTTATCAAGCAATGAGGCATTTGCCCTTCCGGCACGGATGCTTGCTAATTCACGTGTGTACGCTCCAATGGCTTTTTCCATTTTCGTTTTCGCATTCGAAATAACTTGTTTCGGCATCTTTTATTTCCCCCTTACAATAGTTCCAAGCGTTTCGCCTAAAACGGCCCGTTTAATATTGCCTTTTTCCATGATCGAGAAGACGATCAATGGAATATCATTGTCCATGCATAGTGAGGACGCAGTTGAATCCATTACTTCTAACCCTTCTTTAATCACATCAAGATAGGAAAGTTTATCATACTTCACTGCATTTTTGTCTTTAACCGGATCTGCATTGTATACGCCATCCACATTATTCTTCGCCATCAAGATGACATCAGCTTCAATTTCTGCAGCACGCAGGGCGGCAGTGGTATCCGTTGAGAAGTATGGATTACCTGTACCAGCTGCAAATATCACCACTCTCTTTTTCTCTAGATGCCTGATTGCACGGCGTCTAATGTATGGTTCTGCTACTTGTCTCATCTCAATGGAAGTTTGCACGCGTGTTTCAATTCCAAGCTGATCAAGGCTGTCTTGTAATGCCAATGAGTTCATGACTGTAGCCAACATCCCCATATAATCGGCATTAGCACGATCCATGCCCATTTCACTGCCTATTTTCCCGCGCCAGATGTTTCCGCCACCGACAACAACAGCTACTTCCACATCAAGCTCAGCCACTTCCTTGACTTGTTCAGCAATGGATTTAATTACTGCAGGGTTAATTCCAAATCCTTCTTCACCGGCTAATGCTTCACCACTTAGTTTTAGAACGACACGTTTATATTTAGCGTTACTCATGAGAACCTCCAACTATGTAATCTTTTCATTCGTTCATCATGCTTTCTTGCAATACTGCCAAAAAATCATGACATTTCAAAAAATAGGGAACACAAGAGTGTTCCCCATTATTAATTATCTGACAATTAGTCTTTTTTAACTTGGTTCATTACTTCTTCAGCAAAGTTTTCTTGACGTTTTTCAAGACCTTCCCCTACTTCATAACGAACGAATGATTGGATTTTTCCGCCTTTTGATTCAACGAATTGTCCCACTTTTTGATCAGGGTTCTTAACGAAAGCTTGTTCGTTAACACAGATTTCTTCGTAGAATTTATTGATACGTCCTTCAACCATTTTCGCAACGATTTTTTCAGGTTTTCCTTCATTAAGAGCTTGCTGCGTAAGAACTTCGCGTTCGCGTTCTAATTCGCTAGCATCCACTTGGTCGCGAGAGATATATTTAGGGTTAATTGCAGCAATATGCATTGACACGCTTTTAGCTGCCTCTTCGTCAGTTGTACCTTCAAGAACTGACAGTACGCTGATGCGTCCGCCCATGTGAAGGTATGCACCAAATGCGTCGTTATCTGTTTTAGAAACGACTTGGAAACGGCGAAGAGTTAATTTTTCCCCAATTTTAGCAACAGCAGCATTGATATGATCTGCAACTTTTGCTCCATTTTCCATTGTTTGCTCAAGAGCAGCTTCAACGCTTTCAGGTTTGTTCGCAAGAAGGAACCCAGCCAATTCCTTAACAAGAATTTGGAAGCCTTCGTTTTTAGCAACGAAATCAGTTTCAGAGTTCACTTCAAGAATAACCGCTTGGTTTCCTTCAACAACGATTGAAGTTAAACCTTCAGCAGCGATACGGTCGCCTTTATTAGCAGCTTTTGCAATTCCTTTTTCACGTAGGAAATCGATTGCCTTTTCCATATCGCCTTCTGTTTGTACAAGTGCCTTTTTACAGTCCATCATACCGGCACCAGTTTTTTCACGCAATTCTTTAACTAATTGTGCAGTGATTGCCATAATATATATCCTCCTCAAATTAAATGCAGTTTATTCAATCTTTACCCATTATTGCCAAAAAATACTTGTTATCATCAAAGAAAATAACGAGCTTTGACAATATTTCCGAAAAACATCCACTTTTTCAGTCAATATGACGTAACTAAACCAGCTGATGATTTTCATCCCTTAAAAATCGCCCATACCTTTAAAAAAAGACATTCCGTACAGTGATTTTATGTATGTTTATTTAGTGCAAAAAAAAGGGATAAAAGGCATTATCCTCTTATCACCTTTTTTCTTACTGAATAAGCAACCTTTTTTACTTATTAAGCAGTAGTTGTTTCAGTTGCTGTTTCTTCGCCTTGTTTAGCTTCTAAGATAGCATCTGCCATTTTACCTGTTAATAATTTAACAGCACGGATTGCATCGTCATTCGCAGGAATAACTACATCGATTTCATCCGGATCACAGTTTGTATCAACGATACCAACAAGTGGAATGTGTAATTTGTGTGCTTCCGCAACAGCAATACGCTCTTTGCGAGGGTCGATAACGAAGATCGCATCTGGAAGAGTCTTCATATCTTTAATACCGCCTAAGAATTTTTCTAAGCGATCCCATTCTTTTTTAAGTTGGATAACTTCTTTTTTAGGAAGGACTTCGAAAGTTCCGTTTTCTTCCATTTTTTCGATATCTTTAAGACGAGTGATACGTTTTTGGATTGTTTCAAAGTTTGTTAAAGTTCCGCCTAACCAACGTTGGTTTACATAGTACATACCAGAACGGATAGCTTCTTCTTTAACAGATTCTTGAGCTTGTTTTTTAGTTCCGACGAAAAGAACAGTACCACCGTTAGCAGCTAGTTCTTTCACGAAGTTATAAGCTTCTTCAACCTTTTTAACTGTTTTTTGAAGGTCGATGATGTAGATGCCGTTACGCTCAGTGAAGATATATTTCTTCATTTTTGGGTTCCAGCGACGTGTTTGGTGTCCGAAATGCACACCAGCTTCAAGCAATTGTTTCATAGAAATGACTGACATTTTAGTTCCTCCTAAATGGTTTTGTTTTTCCTCCGCACCGATCATTTTCATACAGAAACTGTCGTAACAGCACCATCTGCAAGAATCACGAGGCGTGTGTATTAACACCATTTCATAATATATCATAATGACTCTGCACAATCAAGAGATAAGTTTATCTATTCATGCGAAACTTTAGTAATAGCTCTATCTCCGTTCGACCGCAACCTAACTTTTTGGCGATTTCCTCTATTGAATGTCCTTGATCCGCTAACATATCCACTTTTTCATTTAATGACCGTTCATTTAACGAAGCCTGCAGCATGTCCGAAAGTTCCTTGGCAGCCGGCTTTCCTTGATTTTGAGGGGAAGTGGCAGCCGATGCAAGTTCCAATTTGTCCTCGGCTTTTACGGGTAAAGCATTGGCCTCATTTTTTTCAGGCATTATTTTATAAGCGTTAATTGCCTGCTTTTTAGCGGCGGCACGACTTCCCGCTTTATACTCTAGCAGAATGTTTTGTTCTTGTTTTTCTTTCTTTGTTTCTTTGATTGAACTATGTTCTTGTCCTATTTGTCCATGCTCAGGATTCATTGCCACCGAATTGTTGATTGCCTTTACCAGTGTCTCGTTATCCTCTTTCATCTCCATTAAATAACCAGACAAAAGTTGTTCCATTTCTCCAATGACGGCTTTTTGGTCTTTTTCCAACATGCTTAAACGATTTTGGCGAAGATATAAAACGAGGATGGCAAAAATGGTGAATATGTTCAATACAAACAACAGAAATATAAAAAATGCTGACATACTGCCTCCTAATTAACCGGAATAGTCAATCCTGTTACCTTTAAACGGATGGGGATCTTTTTTCACTGTTGTTTTTTCTTGAGTACTTTCCCTATTCTCTTCTTGACAAAGTCCAGTTCGAACATTCTGTGATTTCGAAACATTTATTGATGAAGGTATCCGTAAAAATTTTTGATTTACAGGGCTTTCTTCGTTCAATAGGAATCCCTTATGCCTTCCAGACTCCACCGCTCTATTCAATGAAAGTATCTTCATTAAATCTTTTGATCTTGCATCGTGTTTCTTAATTTATAAATCGCTTTCGAGTGAATTTGGGATATCCGTGACGTAGATAGACCCATCACTTGTCCGATTTCGGTTAACGTCAGTTCTTCTTTATAAAAAAGCTGTAAAACCAACTGTTCTTTTTCATTTAGGGTTTCAATGACTTTGGCTAATTCCTCATACAGTTCGTCCCTTAACACATGTTCCTCAGGTAAATCCGCCTTTTCATCTTTAATATGAAAATTCGCGCTTTCTTTATCGTCCTCTTGGGGATTTTCATCCATAGATAGTACATTGGCAAAGAAATTCTCATTTAATGCAGCATACACTTCATCTTCCGGAATATTCAATTCAGCGGCAATCTCAGTTGGCGAAAGGTTCCTCATGTATTGCTGCTCCAGCTTCTCTATTGCAGATTCAATTTTCTTGGCTTTATCTCTTGCACTCCGTGGAAGCCAATCCTCTTTTCTTAATCCATCTAAAATGGCACCACGAATTCTAAATGATGCATATGTGTCAAACTTGAGGTCACGCTTCGTATCAAAACGTTCCAGGGCATCGAATAACCCCATCATCCCTAAACTCCTTATATCATCCCGGCTCACATTTTTAGGAAGACTTACTGAAATACGTTGAACATGGTACGATACGAGAGGTATGTATTTCTTTACCAAAATGTCCCCGGCTAGCGGATCTCTGCAATCCACCCAATTTTTCCAACATGACTGCTCTTCTTCGAAGGTCAGATGAGACATTGGACATCCTCCTAACATTGTTATACGATTTGTGATCAATACGGCCCTTAAAGCCATACATGCAATAATGATTCGGTTGCAAATGTACCTGTCATATTTTTGGCTTTTCAAAAGCCAAATCCGATCCTATATGTTTTTAGTCCCTTTTGTAACGGTCCGTATATTTAGCAGACAATCATTTAAATTGAATTCAATCGTTCTTCCGCTATTCCCGCCAACATCTTCGGCAACGATTCTAATCCGCAAGTCAGATAACTCTTTCCGGACAGCTTCCACATTCCGGGGTCCGATTCTCATTAAATCCCCTCCGGAGGCAAATTGAAACATTTGTGCTCCTCCAGCCAGCTTCGCTTTGATGTATGGCATTCTTGCGCCTTCTTTGACTAATACCTGCACTAATTCCTTTATCGCCGTATCTGCAAATTTGGCAACATTGATCTGTCCCGATTTTGCGAGTGAAGAGTCTGGAAGCATAATATGGGCCAAACCTGCGATTTCTTTTTTATCATCATAAATCACAACACCGACACACGATCCCAAACCTGAAGTACGAATCGTATAGGGAGGTTTTATTATATTCATATCCGCTATTCCAACCTTAACAACCTGGACCTTTACGGATTCAGTCATTAGGTGAAACTCCTAAGGCGGAAAAAATGATATCAAAAAATTCGGGATCAGGTAATAAAAAGAAATGTCCACTAACCGAGTCAGCAAAAAGCTTTTCCTTTTCAAGTACAGTATCGATGACGATGGCTGCGTCACTTACTTGAGATAATTCCAATAACCCATAACTGATCGTTGCCCCTACCATATCGATGCTCAAGGATGGAACGGATGGATAGATATTCAATCGGGTAAAATCAGAAAGGGAAGAGAGATAGGATCCCGATAAAATATTCCCTAATTCCTGAAGGCAAGAAAGTTCCAGTTCAGTATAGGGTGCGGATTCCATCAAAAAGGTTTCATCACCAGTCATCCTACGAATCAAGTATTGGGCTACAGGAAGTGAAAGGATAAAAAACATACTCCCTGAAGCATCACCTTCTATTCTAAGAAAAACGCTGGCCACGACGTGATCGGCCCCGCCAGCCATTTCCATCATTTCATCAAAGGAAACGATTCGGACATTAGGAACATTCATATCAATTTTCCTATTAAGGATGGCAGAAAGTGCAGTTGCAGCGTTTCCTGCACCTATATTACCGATTTCCTTCAAAATATCGAGCTGAAGAGTGTTGATTTTCTCAATGAACGACATATGATTATCCTTCTCTTAACATATTTTCAGTCATTTCAAGACTTAAAGCCTTCTCCAAATTGATTAGGACGAGCAGTCGCTTTTCAATTTTAGCCACTCCGCTAATGTATTCTGAAGCCAAATGTCCTACAACTTCAGGCTGAGGTTCGATACTCTCCACTGGAATATCCAAAACATCATTGGCAGAGTCCACTATTAACCCCACCTCCATATCATTCAGAATGACGATGATAATCCTTGTTGATTCATCATATTCCACCTCTTCAAAATCAAAACGAACCCGTAAATCAATAATTGGAGTGATTACCCCCCTTAAATTTATGACTCCCTTAACGAATTTTAAAGCCTTTGGAACCCTAGTAATATGCAGTAGCTTTTCAATGCCGCTCACCTTATCCACTGGAATTGCATATTCCTTATCCTTTATTTGAAATACGATTACTTTCATTTCCTCAGACATCCATTCCCCTCCTTAAAAAAACTAATGATGATCGTCTTGACGAAATCTGCATCGATACGGTCGAACCATTCCAATACCTGCACCGTTTATCTATCATTCAATGAATCAATGTGTTGCAATCTATGATTAATGCAACTTGACCATCACCAAGTATCGTAGCCCCGGATATGGCAAATGCACCGGTTAAATAATTGCCCAATGATTTCAGAACGATTTCCAGTTGCCCGATGAATGAATCTACGACTAATCCCGCTAATTTATCACCTTTTCTTACAATGACCACCGAGAAGGACTCTTCTTCTTCCTGACTGATAGGCACTTCAAATATATCTTTCAAGAACAGAAGCGGCAGAACCTTACCCCTGAAGTCAATGACTTGTTGATTATGGGCATTCATGATATCTGCTTTTTTTATGATTGCTGTTTCTATAATGGAAGAAAGCGGTATGGCATATTTTTCATTTTGGATGGCAACCAGCATGACAGAAATTATGGACAATGTAAGCGGAAGCTGAATAAGGAAGATGGATCCTTCATTTTCTTTGGAATCGATCGTCACGGATCCACCGAGGGACTCAATGGTATTTTTAACTACATCCAGCCCCACACCGCGTCCCGATACATCTGAAATGGTTTCGGCTGTTGAGAAACCAGAAGCGAATATCAATTCATAGATTTGCTTATCCGTTAGGGTGGCGGCAGTTTCCTTAGTTAATATCCCATTGGATAGCGCCTTGTTCAAGACTCGATCTTTATTGATTCCTGCGCCGTCATCCTCGATTTCAATGAAAACATGATTACCGCTGTGATAGGCTTTTAACAGGATTTTACCTTCTTCATTCTTTCCTTTCGCCAAACGTTCTTCAGGTGTTTCAATTCCATGATCCATGGCGTTCCTTATTAAATGGACTAGAGGATCACCGATTTCATCAATGACTGTACGATCAAGTTCCGTTTCGGCACCCTTGATTTCCATACTGACTTTCTTGTTTAAGTCCCTTGCCAATTGACGGACCATTTTAGGAAAACGATTGAATACAGTTTCCACGGGCACCATCCGCATATTCAATACGATTGTTTGTAAATCACTGGTTATACGGGACATTCTTTCTACTGTTTCATGCAATTCCTGATTATCCAAATTACTTGAAATCTGGTCAAGCCTGCCTCTATCGATTACTAGTTCCTCGAATAAGTTCATTAATATATCTAGCCGCTCAATGTTCACCCGAATGGTCTTGCTTGATGCCGACTTAACGGGTGCCTGTTTTTTCTTATCATCATTTTCCGTTGGAAGCTCGGCATTATTTGTCTCTTGTTTTGGGATTTCAGTAACTTTAGCCTCTTTAGAATGGGCGGCATACCTTAAATGTTCAAGATCAAGTGCAGTTACAACAACTTGATCCACTTCGGAAACCTTCATGATTTTATTCTTTATCTCATCACTCGATTCCGTTGTTACCATCGTGATTGTAAATCGCTGATTGAATTGCTCTTCTTCCAAAAGTTCGACGGGTGGATGTGACTTGATTACTTCACCGGACTTTTCAAGCACCTCAAAAACCATAAACACCCTGGCAGCTTTTAAAAGACAGTCCTCACGCAACCTTATCGAAATTTCGAAGCTGTTGAATCCCTGATCCTTTGACTGCTGTAGTACTGTCCATTCAAATTCATCGTACTCTCCAACAGTCATTTCCTCCTTGTCAAGAACGGCAGAAGCCGATGCCACTTCTGCAATGGCTGAAGAAACGGGCGACTCCCCTTTTTCAATCATTTCCAGCTGACGGACAACCCCCATCACATTTCTTTTCCCATCTCCACCTTCAGCAATGGACATGACCATCGCTTCTAAATCATCTACCGCTAAAAATATCACGTCAAACAATTCAGGCGAAAGAACAATTTGACTGTTTCGGATCGCATCCAAAACATTCTCCATTTTATGAGTTAAATTGGCTAGGTCCTCATAACCCATAGTTGCCGACATCCCTTTTAATGTATGGGCGGAACGAAAGATTTCGTTTACTATCGAGAGGTCTTCCGGGTGCTTTTCGAGTACCAGCAACTGTTCGCTGCATGTTTGAAGATGTTCCTTACTTTCTTCAATAAATACCTCTAAATACTGATTCATATCCATACAATCTCACACCTCCGCGTGTTAACAATAGCTTATTACCGCTCTAGCTATTTTTTCTACATCCTCTATGCTATCTATTAACTTGGTATCGATTGCCGCCTTAGGCATACCAAAAACGATTGAAGTCTCCTGTGATTCGGCTATCGCTTTTAAAGGACCCTTATGTTTAAGCTTGATAAGCCCCTTTGACCCATCCATCCCCATCCCGGTCATGATAACGGCTATTTTCGCATAATCATTCATTTCACTCACCGATTCAATTAGCACATCAACCGACGGGCGATGTCCATTACGCAATTCGGATTGATCCAAAAGGATTGCCCAGCTCATTCCGACTTTCCTCACTTTCAAGTGATAACCTCCAGGTGCGATGTAGGCGACACCTTTTTGAATCAGTTCTCCCTCTTCAGCTTCCTTCACTTTAATCTTGCATAACGAATTCAGGCGTGTTGCCAAGGATTTTGTGAAACCGGGGGGCATATGCTGGACAATGAGTATAGGAGCATCAATGTCTTCCGAGAGTCCTGTCAAGACAGTCTGCAGAGCTCTCGGGCCTCCTGTTGATGTACCGATGACTATTATTTTTTTGTACCCATGGGCCCGTTCACTTCTATTTTTTTCGTTTATTGACGATAATATTGAATCTATTTTACTATATTTCCCCCAAACGGATGGGCTTCTTTCAATATTTCTCGCATTTTTTTCTAGTTTGTGAACATTTCCCCTGCTGGCAGCCATAACTTTTTCATGGAGTTCTTTCTTGATTTTATGTATGTCCAATGAAATGGCTCCCGAAGGTTTAGCCACAAAATCAAAGGCTCCGCTGTTCATGGCGGCAAATGTATTTACCGTTCCTTTTTTTGTTGTGCTTGATAACATGACTACAGCGGTTGGACATTCATTCATGATCCGGTTTAATGCTTCCAACCCGTCCATAATCGGCATTTCCACATCCAAAGTCACGACATCGGGTTTTAAAGTCTTTATTTTTTCTATGGCATCTATTCCATTCCTGGCAGTCCCGATGACTTCCATCCTGCTATCTTCTGCTAAAAACTCTGAGATTAACTTTCTCATAAATGCAGAATCGTCCACTATCAGCACTTTTACTTTATCCATAAAAGGAGACCTACTTTCCCAAAAAATATCTCTTCATATTTTGGAGGAAACGGCTTTTTTGCATAGTCAATTCTTCCCCAATTGAATGATTTGCATATCTAGAAGCAATGTCCATGATGGCTTTGGATACATCGGCTTCAGAATCTAAAAGGAGAAAGGGCATTTGTTTGGCAACAGGATTTGGGTACGGTTCTATCATCTGGCAAGTAACCTAGTGCTACAGCTTCAGAACCTAAAAATTTCACTAGCGCATTTTGTAGCCGGTTAATCGTTTCTTTGCCGTCCTTACTAGAGAAAACACGATTGCAAACTAGTAAGAATGGAATTTCTTTGTTTACTGAATGAATATATTTCATTGCGGAATATGCATCCATGATGGAAGTAGGTTCAGGCGTCGTGATAACGACCATTTCATCCACACATAACAGGAATTTCACGGAATCCTCGGTGATGCCTGCACCCATATCAAATAAGATATAATCGTAATTTGCCAGCAATAAACTGAATTCTTCATTAAACCGGGCATACTTATCTTCATCAAGTGAAAAGAGATTCGTCATCCCTGTTCCTCCTGTAATGACTGAAATATTTCCCGGTCCTGACATGATGATATCCTTCAACCTACATTCTTTTTCTAAAAAATCAATAATACTGCAGGGCGAGTTTTCCCCAATCAAAATATCAATATTCCCCATACCGATATCCAAGTCGAACAACAGTACCTTTTTCCCTCTTTGGGATAAGGCAATGGAAAAATTCAAAGAAAAGTTTGAGTTTCCCACTCCACCTTTACCGCTTAAAACGGCAATCGTTTTGGCCATTGATTGATTTTGGCGGGCTTCCAATCTTCTTCGTAAATTCTCAGCTTGATCTTTCATATTTTTTAGCCCCAAAAGCCATTTTCATTAGCTGTGATGATGTAGCTATTTCAATATCGTCCGGTACATTCTGTCCATCTGTTATATAGGCAGCTCCTAATTTATGAGTGTGTATAAAATTGAATACAGGACCGAAAGTGGAAGTTTCGTCCGCTTTTGTAAAAATGACCTGTTTAAGCGGTATGGAAGCAAACTGTCGATAAATATCTTCCATATCCTTCTGCTTAGAAGTCAATGACAGCACTAAATAGGTTTCCATCTCATCTGTAAAATGGATGATTTCATTAAGATCCTTAACATATTGCGCGTTACGGAAATTCCTTCCGGCCGTATCAATAAAAACAAAATCATAATGGGAGAAGCGTTCAGCCGCCCTTTTGAAGTCTTCCAGATTATAAGCCACTTCTATGGGAACGTTTAAGATCTTGGCATATGTCTTAAGTTGATCTATTGCAGCAATCCTGTACGTATCCGTCGTAATGAAAGCCACTTTTTTATCATGCTTCAACATGGTTTCTGCAGCCACTTTTGCCAAGGTCGTCGTCTTTCCCACACCTGTCGGGCCAACAAAATTAATATACTTTTTTTGCAGCCCGGTTTTTCCATTATCGACCTTTTCCAAAATCCCGAACATGGCTTCTTCCAACCAAACTTGAACCTCTTCATCAGTGGATAGTTGTTTGAAAACGAACCATTTTTCAAGAAGTTCATCCATGATTTTGGACCGAAGTGAACGATCCACTTCCTGCTCGGTTAGGTATTCATGCAATTTCTGCAGTTTCCCCGGATATTTTCGATCAGGTGAATAAACTTGCAAGCTCTTTATCATATCTTTCAAACCTTCGATTTCTTTTAATAAGTCAGCACTTTCCCTATTGCCTTCATTAGGTTCAAGGGCATGCCTTGCCATTTCCAGCTTTGATGGCAACTTCTTCGATTTTTGTTTGGTCACGGTTTGGATAGATTGGGACATGGGGTCCATGGCTGCAATGACTTCAATATTCCTCTTCTTGAATAATCCTAAGAAACCACCAGTATATACAGCCTTTGAACTTAAGATTACCGCATCACTGCCTAGTTCCTCCCTTATTCGCTTCATTGCCTCGTTCATTGATGGTGCCAAATATTTCTTTAGCTTCAATCGAAATTCACCACCCCTACACTTTGTACTTCTACATTCGATTCGAGTTCATTGTATGAAAGAATCGGTACATTAGGAAAATAACGTTCAGTTAATTGCCGGGCATACATCCTTACTGCCGGAGAGCAGAGTAAGATCGGTTGGTGATCCATTAGGGTCAGCTCTTCCAGTTTGGCTGCAATTGCCTCCAATATGGATTGCGATAGAGTTGGATCCAATGATAAAAAATTACCATGTTCGGTTTGCTGTACACCATCCGCGATGGTCTTCTCCACTTTCCCCGATAATGTTATGACTTTAATTCTATTTTCATCCGTAATAAAAGAATCGGTTATTTGTCTGGCTAAATTTTGCCTTACATATTCAGTAAGCAAATCTGTGTCAGTCGATAACTTGCCATAATCAGCAAGTGTTTCGAAAATGATCGGTAAGTTCCTTATTGAAACTTTTTCCTTCAATAATTTTGCCAATACCTTTTGTACATCTCCTATAGACAAAGGATTCGGAGTGACTTCCTCCACCAGTATAGGTGCCGATTCGTGAAGATGATCGATTAATTGTTTCGTTTCCTGCCTGCCCAATAATTCCTGCGCATTGGCCTTTATGACTTCCGTCAAATGAGTGGATACAACGCTTGGCGGGTCCACAACTGTATAACCAAACAACTCGGCGTGTTCTTTCATGTCATCCGTGATCCACTTGGCCGGTAAACCGAAAGACGGTTCTATCGTATCGATTCCTTCTATTGAATCATCCTCCATCCCTGGACTCATGGCCAAGAAATGATTAAGGAGCAATTCGCCCTTTGCCATGACGCTTCCTTTAATCTTCAGCCGATACTCATTGGGACTCAACTGAATGTTATCACGTATTCTGACAACTGGGATCACGAGCCCCAATTCAATCGCAAGCTGCCTGCGGATCATGACGACCCGGTCCAGCAGGTCTCCCCCTTGATTGGCATCCGCAAGCGGAATCAATCCATATCCAAACTCAAATTCGATCGGGTCAACACTTAAAAGGTTAACGACGCTTTCTGGACTTTTCATTTCATCAGTTTCCAACACTTCTTCCATTTCTTGTATTTCACTTTCGTCCTGCTTTGGTATCCTTGAAATCGTATACCCTCCAACGACTAATAAAGCAGCAATCGGAATGGTGAATAAGTCAGAAATGGGAGTGAATAACCCTAAAAGGAAAATGGTTGCTGCTGTTAGGTAAAGCATTTTGGGAAATTGAAATAACTGTTCGACAATATCCGCTCCGAGGTTTCCATTCGAGGCAGCCCGGGTTACAACTATTCCCGTAGCTGTAGAAATCAATAAAGCAGGGACCTGACTCACGATACCGTCACCAACCGATAACATGGAAAAATGGACGGCTGCCTCTCCAAAGCTCATGTCCAACTGCATGACGCCAATGATCATACCGAAAATCAAGTTAATGATGACAATGATGATGCCCGCTATGGCGTCCCCTTTTACAAACTTACTCGCTCCATCCATGGATCCATAAAAGTCCGCTTCGTTACTAATTTTTTCCCTTCTGGCACGTGCTTCGTTTTCGGAAATCATCCCCGCATTTAAATCTGCATCGATGGCCATCTGTTTCCCTGGCATCGCATCCAGCGTAAACCTTGCCGCCACCTCCGAGACCCGTTCGGAACCTTTTGTGATGACGATGAAATTGATGATGACCAAAATGATGAATACAACTAATCCTACAAGCACGTTACCGCCGACTACAAATGACCCAAAGGTTTCTACAACTCCCCCAGCATCACCATAGGTCAAAATGGCACGAGTCGTGGAAACATTCAACCCTAGCCTGAACAACGTCAGTAAAAGGAGCAGGGAAGGAAAGATTGAAAATTCGAGAGGTTCTTTCATATTCATCGTAGTCAATAGAACCAGCAACGCAAGAGAGATATTTAATAGGAGTAAAATACTTAACAACCACGTTGGCAATGGAATGACCAACATGGCAACGATCATGATGACGCTCGATATAACAACTAAATCTCTTGCTCGCATGTTTTTTTCTCTCCTAACTAGCGGGTTACCCTATTACTTCTTTACAGTTTACCTTTGGTTTTATATACAAAGGCCAGTATTTCAGCGACCGCCTTAAAGAACTCTTCGGGTATCGCCTGGCCTAATTCAGCTTGATCATATAAAGACCTGGCCAAAGGCCGATTTTCCACCATGATCACATCATTTTCTTTAGCAATGAATTTAATTTTCTGCGCAACAAAATCAACGCCCTTAGCCACTACATACGGAGCCTCAGCTTTTTCTTCATCATATTTTAAAGCAATGGCAAAATGCGTCGGGTTGGTGATGACGACATCCGCATTGGGAATTTCCTGCATCATTCTTTGAGCGGCCATCTGCCTCTGCTTTTGCTTTATCTTGGATTTGATGAGCGGGTCCCCTTCGGAATTTTTATACTCATCCTTAATATCCTGTTTGGACATCCGGATGTTTTTTTCAAAGTCATATTTTTGATACAAATAGTCTAATAGAGCAATGAACAATAAAGCCACGGCGGCATATAATCCTACCTTTATCGTAATATCCGCCAATGTTGCCATTGCTTCTTCCACAGAAATCTGTGATAAGATCATAATCTCATCCATGCGCTGCCATAGTACATAAAAGGCAACAAAACCAACAAATGCTATTTTAAGAATGGATTTCAATAATTCAACAATGGCCCTCATTGAAAAAATACGCTTGAATCCTTTAATGGGATCCAATTTTTCAAGTTTGAACTGAATGGATTCAGTCGAAAACAAAAATCCGACTTGCATGACATTAGCCAATATCCCAGCCACTAACGCTGCTGCGAAAACGGGTCCCAGGATAATGCCCATCTCCTTTAAAACCTCAATCATGATAATTTGCATATTTTCCTCGTTGAATCCATTCAAGGTAAAATGTTGCAGATATTCTTTCATGAGACCGAGCAGATGATTATACATGTACGGTCCCATAAGCAATAATACTGAAAACACTGCAAGTAAATTCACAGAGGTATTTACATCCTGACTCTTTGCCACCTGACCTTTTTTCTTCGAATCCTGACGTTTTTTGGGAGTCGCCTTTTCGGTCTTCTCACCTGCGAAAAACTGCAAATCCAACTGAAACATCTCCACATCAAACGCCTCCAATCAACTGCATTAGATGACGCATGGCCAAAAGCAAGAAATTGAAGAGTCGGGTGACAACTGTCAGCATCATCCCCATTACCAGTATGATAACCGCTAAGCCGGCAATGATTTTCACTGGAATTCCGACAACGAACACATTTAATTGAGGGACTGTCCTGGCAAGGATCCCCAGCGTGACATCCACTAGGAAAATACTTCCCACTACAGGTATGGACATTTGAAAAGCAATCATGAAAGCTTTGCTGAAAGCTTTGGCCAAATATTCTATCAGTGCATGATCTCCGAATGGTAAAAATAATTGGTCAATCGGGATGAACTGATAACTATAAAAAATTCCATCCAAAAGCAAATGATGACCGTTAGTGCTCAATAGGAATAATAAAGCGACCGTATAAAGGTATTGTCCCATCAACGGGCTTTGTACCCCCGTTTGGGGGTCGATGACATTCGCTATTGAAAAACCCATTTGGAAATCAATCAATCCGCCAGCGACTTGAACGGCCGACAAAATCATATACGCTGCAAAACCAATGAAAAGGCCAACAAGCGCTTCCTTCATGACCAATAAATAAAACGTCACATCCAATTCCAGAACCGGAGCATCGATGGTGTAATACATGATCCAGGCAAGGAAGATTCCAAGCCCGACCCGATGTTGCACCGGTATTGAACGGTACGAAAAAATCGGCATGGCCACGAAAAACGTAGTGACCCGGACTACAATTAATAAAAAGGCGGGAAAGTGCGGAAATAATTCCTCCATGCCCTACCCTACAAATCGATTCAGATTGCCGAAAATTTCATTTGCATATGATAATAGGTGGCTCAGCATCCATGGAGCCAATAAAATGAGTCCCAATAAGACTGCGACGATTTTCGGAACAAATGCCAAGGTTTGTTCCTGAATCTGTGTAGTCGCCTGAAAGATGCTTACTACTAGTCCTACAATAAGAGCAATTACCATCAATGGACCAGCAATTATCAATACCATATAAATTCCTTTTTCTGCTATATCAATAACAAAATCTGCACTCATTTTTTCTCACCTGCTTAAAAACTCTGTAATAAAGACTTCACCACTAAATACCATCCATCAACAAGAATGAAAAGGAGGATTTTAAATGGCAGGGAAATCATGACTGGCGGCAACATCATCATCCCCATCGACATCAGAACACTTGCAACGACCATATCAATAACCAAAAAGGGAATGAAAATCATGAAGCCTATTTGAAAAGCTGTTTTGATTTCACTGATTGCAAAAGCAGGTACAAAGGCAGTCAAGGGAATGTCCTGTATCGTTTCAGGCTTATCCACCTTGGCATAATCCAAAAATAACGCCAGATCCTTTTGCCTTGTATGGGCACTCATGAATTCCTTGAATGGTATCGAGGCCTGTACATATGCCTCTTCTAAATCTATCTCTTCATTAAATAATGGGGTTAATGCCTTTTCATTCACTTCCTGAAAAGTCGGTGCCATTATGAAAAATGTCATGAAAAGTGCCAAGCCGACCAACACCTGATTCGGCGGCATCTGCTGTGTAGCTAGCGATGTTCTCACAAAGCTCAGGACAATGATGATTCTTGTAAAACAGGTCATCAAGATCAATATGCTTGGAGCCAGCGATAAGACAGTCATCAGAAGAACAAGTTTGACGGAAGTAGAGACATTAGTGGGATCACTGTTATTAAAAAACTCCATGAACTCATTCATTCATTGTCTCTTCCTTTCCTATCAAGCTCCTTTATTAGCTTTTTCCTGCTATCAGACATTTGGTCAAGTTGATTTTTGAACTCTGCAGAGAAACTAGCGGTTTCGGAACCGCTTTTCTTCAACCACTTATTTTTCAACTTCATTGCAAGTTTCCCAGGTTGGATCATTTGATCGATCTTATCGTTGTGATCTTTCAAAAGCTGTTCATATTCCTCGGGATCATCTATTTCTTTCAAAAGCTGAATATTTTCGCCGACCCCGATCACCAATATTCGACCGCCGACCTTAACAAGCTGAACAGAACGGTTTGCACCAAGACCCGTACCGCCTAAATTCTCCACTGAATTTGCCTTTTGATACGATTTACTTTTTTTATTTATGAACTTTAATAGGCTATATAGAAGGGCCACTACAAAAATAGTAGCAAATATCATCCTCAGAAACTCCCAAACGGTTATCCCCACTTTGTCAGGATTCGTTGCCTGTTTGGTAGATTTCGAGTCTATTGATTCACCTTTATCCACCTTTAAATCACCTGGCTGTTCATAAACATCCTTCACTGTTTTTTCAAGATCTTCCGCATGGGCCTGTATGGCCCCAGAGAAGACTACTGCTATCATCAGTGAGAACTGAAGCCATTTTTTAATTAATACCAATATGTAGACACCTTCTTAACTTAATGCTTTATTTATGGCTTCCAAAACACGGTCTGCCTGGAATGGCTTCACGATAAAGTCTTTTGCACCCGCCTGGATCGCATCGATGACCATGGCTTGCTGCCCCATCGCTGAACACATGATGACCTTAGCTTGAGGATTTATCTTTTTAATTTCCTTTAACGCTGTAATACCATCCATTTCGGGCATGGTAATATCCATCGTTACAAGATCCGGATGGGTTTCTTTATATTTATCCACTGCTTGGGCGCCATCTGCTGCTTCCCCGACTATTTCAAAACCATTTTTAGAAAGGATATCCTTTATCATCATTCTCATAAATGCTGCATCGTCCACAATTAAAATTTTATTAGCCATTATTTTCGTCCCCTAAATTATTTTATTTTATTTAATCGTTCACTTTGGCCCATGATATCGGTAACACGCACTCCAAAGTTTTCATCGATCACCACTACCTCACCTTTTGCTATCAAGCGGCTGTTTACCAGGATATCCACTGGCTCTCCTGCTAATTTATCCAATTCGATGATCGATCCGGAGGAAAGCTCCAAAATATCCTTTACGGAGCGTTTCGTTCTTCCAAGTTCCACAGTCACTTGCAAGGGGATATTCATCAGCATGCTGAGATTTTTCGTTTCTGGCTCCTGAAGCTGATAAGGCTGGAAACTAGTGAAACTGGCAGGCTGAACATTCACCGGCTGTCCTGTTGGTACGGATGAAACTCCAAAATGTTGTGGTACATTCGGTATTTGGTTCATGGGTTGGGTTTGATGACCGCCTTGTCTATAAGTTTCATTTACCGATCGATCAGTCCGGTTATCCTGGAATGGTGCAGGCTCCTGAGTCGGAATGTTCATTTCTGGATCACTCTGTGCTTTTTGCGTATTCATATCGGCAGGTTGGCTTTCGCCCGTCCCATTTAATAATTCAGAAACCAACCCTTTAGCAAACTCTAACGGCAACAATTGCATAATGCTGGAGTCAATTAAGTTACCGACACGGAGGCGGAACGAGATTTTTGCAAATAAATCCTCGTCAGGTATCGCATTTTCACCAACACCATTTAAAAAGTTAAGTAAATCTACGCTAGGTGGTGAAATATCCACTTTTTTACTGAAAATGGTCGACATGGATGTCGCAGCAGAACCCATCATTTGGTTCATGGCTTCCTGGACAGCACTCAATTGAATTTCCCCAAGCAGGTCAGAAGGATTCCCCCCATCTCCGCCAAGCATCAAATCTGCAATGATAGCTGCATCGCTCTGCTTGATTACCAGCATATTTATACCTGAAAAACCTTCTGTATATTGCACTTGAATCGCTACGTATGGATGCGGGAATTCTTCCGCAATCTGTCCCCTTTCAATTAAAGTAACCATCGGGGTGGTGATATCCACTTTCTGATTCAACAACGTGGATAGGGCAGTGGCCGAACTTCCGAAGGAGATATTACCAATTTCACCGAGGGTGTCGAGTTCCATCATTGATAAATAATCGTCAATCGAAAGAGGGAACACCTCATCCTCTATATCACCTGTACCTTTTAAAAGGGCATCTATCTCGTCTTGTGAAAGCATTCCATCACTTACCATCTTCGTCTCCCCCTTTCAAAATATCAAGAATCTGGATAGCATGTTTTTTTCCTACTTTTCCTGGCTGCCCGCTGTATTTTGGGATTCCTCCAATGGTAATCGTCAAAGGTTCATTGATCGACTTATTTAAATCGATGACATCGCCAACATCAAGCAGCAAAAAGTCCTCGATGGTGATGTCCGTGGAACCAAGTTCGGATATAATGGGAAGATCTGCGTTTTGGATACGCTTTTCCAAAATCATGATTTCCTCCGGGATTTTTTCCTTTTGGGAATTTTCCATCCAATAATGAGCGGACAACTTTGGTATGATCGGTTCCAATACGACGTGAGGAATGCAAACATTAATCATTCCGCTCGTTTCTCCGATTTGTGTATTCAAGGAAATGACCACAACTGTATCGTTAGGCGAAACCAGTTGCAGGAATTGTGGATTCACCTCGAACTCAGTCATCACCGGTTCGATTTCAACAATCGTTCCCCAAGCCTCCTGTAAATTTCCAAAAGCCTTCTCGAATAAATTCGACATGATTTTCGTTTCTATTTCCGTTAAACTATCTACCTTATTCACGCTTATGCCCCGCCCGCCCAAAACGCGATCCATCATGGAATAGGCGATATTCGGGTTGACCTCAAGAATGATTCGGCCATCCAAGGGCGGTACCTCAAAAACATTCATGATGGTCATTTTCGGAATCGATCGGATAAATTCTTCGTATGGTATTTGATCTGCAGAAGCAACGGATATTTGGACATATGTTCTGAGCTGAGCAGAAAAGTATGTGGTCAGCAGCCTGGCAAAGTTCTCGTGTATCCTAGTCAAACTCCGTATTTGATCCTTTGAAAACCGAAGCGCCCTTTTAAAGTCGTATACTTTCACTCTTTTTTCTACTTCTTCTTTTTTTAAATCATCTGCATCCATTTCCCCTGTGGAAATGGCCGATAACAAAGCATCGATTTCATTTTGCGATAATATTTCCCCGGACATTAACACTCACCTCCAAAGCTTCCCCTTCTTATTTAATGAAGCAAGGATGTTCTCATTGCAGAATCGAGGAAGTTATATAAACCTTTTCAACCTTTCCTTCTTCCATTAATTCATTCATTCTAGTCTTTAAAGCTTCCTGAAGCTTTTCCTTGCCTTTTTTACCGGTTAAATCTTCCGCTTTCATTTCGGATAGTTCGGTAATGATGATATTCTTCACTTGAAAATTTCTTTTTTCCAACTCTTCTTTTGCTTTTTTATTTTCTGTTTGGACCATAAATGAGATTTTAATATAATCATTGCCGGCAAGATTCGTAGTAATTTCAGGAACCTCCACTGATGATTGCACAATTTCGTCAATGCTAGGTTTATCTTCGGCAGATGTGGGATCAGATAACTTTGTAACGACCACGACCACTATGACACCAACAAGCGTTATAGCCACGAGTATAATCAACATAATGGTCAATAAGTTTTTTTTCATGAACTTACCTCCACATCCTTACGAAAACCGAGAACATTAACGGTCCGATAAAATTGTATGATAGCTTCAACCAGTTCCTCTTCCTTCTCTAGCACAACGATTTTCTTACCATTTGTAAAGGTAATCGTCGTATCTGGCAATGACTCTACTGTATCTATGTACAATGCATTTATATGAACGCATTTTCCATTGAGCCTTCTGACTTTGATAATGATATTTAGGAGCCAGAGCAAAAGACCTGGCTCCTCCCTCCCTTAACCTATCGTTTTAAATTAACTAATTCCTGTAAAATTTCATCCGACGTCGTAATGATCCTGGAATTCGACTGGAAACCACGTTGAGCAACGATCATTTCAGTAAATTCTTCAGATAAATCCACATTGGACATTTCCAATGAACCTGATCCAATCACACCGCGCCCCTCACCTGCGATATTGATGTTTGCAGTACCTGAATTGATTGATTCCTGAAAAGTATTACCACCCGTTTTCGTCAAGCCTGATGCATTGGAAAACTTGGCAACGGCCAGTTGCCCTAAGGTTGTGATAAGTCCATTGGAATAAACGCCATTTATTTCCCCCGATGAACCAATATTAAAACTTTCCAGTTTACCTTCTTTATTACCATCCGGATTGATAAGAGCAGTAGTGGAACCTTTAACTTGAGTGAGGTTCGAGAAATCAAAATCCAAATTAACTTTTTGAACGCTTTCATCGACTGCTGTATCCGAGTCATCCTCATTGCCGCTTGAAATGTTAATGGTTTGACCTGCCTGGGTTTTATCCGCTGTCACAATCTGACCATTAGCATCGAAATTCACTGAAGTGAACGGCTTTGGTTTAGTTGCTGAGGTATCCCCCAAAGCAGCAGGTTCTTCATCAAATAGCTCCCATTTATCATCACCGTTTTTTTGGAAATAGATAGTTGCCGTTTGTTCTTTTCCCTTTTCATCCACAACTTTCATTTGCTGGCTAAATACGGTACCATCAATTGCGTCAGAAGCTAGATTTCCACTTACTGATATTTTAGTAGTGGTGATGGCAGGTAAAATCGCATTGACGTTAACAGCAACGTCGCCAATCGTTTTTGATCGTTTCCCGTTTTCATCAATCTTGTATGCCTGTACTTTCAAACCATTCGCGTTTACAAGCGTACCATTATCATCCAGATAAAAATTACCTGCACGTGTATATGAAAGAGAATCACCTTGCTTGACGACAAAATAGCCATCACCGGATATCCCTAAATCAAGATCGCGGCCGGTGGTTTGCAGGCTTGACTGTGTATGGATCGTATCGATTGTAGCAATCGTGGAGCCCAATCCAATTTGTTTGGAATTGGTTCCGCCTTTATTGGCTGTTGCTGCGCTTGCACCAGATACCGTTTGGTTCATCGCATCACTGAATGTCACACGGCTTTTTTTGAAGCCATATGTATTGACATTTGCAACGTTATTACCGATAACATCCAATTTTGTCTGTAAGTTTTTCAATCCGCTTATTCCCGAATACATTGAACGAAGCATGTAAAAGCTCCCCTTTCATATAACGACTGCTTCCGTCATTCCGCAGTCCAGGCTTCCTTTTCCAGTTCCAGCCTATTTATCTATAATTATGGTTCCATTGATTTTCGTGAAAATTTGTGATGTTGCTTCATCTCTGTCCATGACCGTGAAGGCCTTGTTGTTCTCTGTGCTTACTATGAGTGCCCCATTAGCTGTAATGAAAAGAGCTTCGGTTACACCCATCTTTTTGGCCCCATTTGCTTTATAGGCTTTTTTGCCCCAATTTTGCGGTGCTATATCTATATTCCTTTGACTCATCCGTAATTGAGCATATTTACTAACGATCTAATTTTCATTTGTGGAGACAGCAGCTTGAAAATGCTGTCGAAAGAATTGTGGGATCATCTGCCCTTTGCCTAAACTGTAATTGGGTTTGTGACATCGCTTGAGCGGAATCTGCTTGAAAACCAAGTTTATTCATATTCCTGCCCCTTAAGCTTCAGCGATTTTTATCAATTGCTCTGATGATAACTTGGTTTTCTCCTTATCATCCACTTCAATTTGCAGCTTGCCATTACTCATGGATACCGAGATTACGACAGCGGACGACTCACCACTTTTTTCGTCCATCCAGGAAACGCGCTTGCCTATTAATTCACTTGCCGCCGTCAGGCTATTTGCCGTGGAACTTGTTTGTTTCATTGCCGAAATATTTGCGGGTTCAAGCTTTGTGCCATCTTCTAAAAGAAAATAAACACCATCCCCCTTATATTGGATGGATTTAACGATGCCTGTCCCTTCTTCTATCGCAAGGTCTTCATCGCCTTCATCCAATTTGTGCCAAGTTACTTCCTTTCCTACAAAAGAGTTATAGTTCATTAAACTATTTTGTTGATTGATCCCAATTATTTCTTCCAATTGGGCTCCCATATTCATCATCTGTTCCAGAGAAGAAAAAGTTGCCATTTGGGCGATGAATTCCGTATTATCCATCGGACTTGAAGGATCTTGGTTTTGAAGCTGGGTAAGCAACAATTTCAAGAAATCATCTTTTCCCAATGCATCCCCGGCTTTTCTGTTTTCAGTTTGAGATTTTGGTAATAATAGCGACGTATCGATGGTCGTCATTTTTTCACCTACACTTCCAGATTCAACAGAGCATCGGCAAGGGATCCCATAAACTCGCTTTCCGTCTCATCATTGTTTTCTTCCTTACTCTCCTGTTGTTCATTATGTTCTTCCGCATCTTTCTGGCTGAATTTCTCAGAGTTAAAAGCATTGAAGGCCTGTGATATTTCAATTTGAATGTTTTGTCCGCTAAAGGCTTGTTTTAAACCATGAATCTGATTCTCCAGCATATCTTTGACCTGGGCAGTAGTAGCCAGAATCTTGGCTGACAGCATACCATCCTTTTGAATCAACTCGATTCTTAGGGACCCTAAATGTTCAGGATTCAATCTGATCAACAGTTTATTTACACCGTTAGTTCCGCTAAAGTTAGCCTTACTTAAAATATTTTCAAATTGCTTAACAAACTCTTCTTGACTGACGGTTTGCTCACCTTTTGGAGCTCCCAAGACGAATTGTTCCAGCTTTGTCATGAGAAAAGGCATACCAGGCCCTTGATGTTTACCGCTATCCGTACTTTGCAAAGTCACACCGCTGCCCATTGTCCCGTCCTTATTTACCTTGTCACTCCCGGATAATTGCGAGAATGCGCTTTTCAATGTTTCTATGGCTTTAGTTTGCCCTTTCTCCAACGTGTTAAAAGATCGGTGAATTTCTGATTTAGACTGATTGGACAGCCATTTCTCCAGCTTTCCCGTTATCCCTTCAAGCAGGCGTTTCATTTGTTTCTGGATGGCCGCTTCATCTTGTGTCATATCCTTATTCTCCGAGAGAAGTGCTTGAATTTTCACCAGTTTCAAAAGATTCACCACACCAGATAAGGGAAGTTCTTGCCATTCTTCTTCGCTCAATGCAGTAACTTTATTCAGGATTGTATACAGGTCCATGCCATTGGCTGATAACAAACTTTGTGAATTCAGGCTGAAGTCATCCACTTCTTGTTCTATATCCAGTTCCTCAATGCTCGCTAAGAAATCAGCAAGGGCATCCTCATCATTTCCCGCTACATTTGTTAGGAGCTGGAAAATATGGTTTTTGTCTAGTTGGTTTACTGCAGGGGCAACCGCTGCACTCTCTTTTCCTGTATCACTCAACCTTTCAAGTTTCAAAAAAACAAGCAATTCCTTTATTACAGATATTCGTCCTTCAGTGATGCCTGCCATATCCGATGGAATGGGGGGTTCTGTCCCCATAGCTGATTGAAGGACGGAACCAAACCCTGAATTAGTTTGCTGATTTGCCTTAATTGGTACCTTTTGATTCAATGATGCCAAAGGAAGTAAAGAATTAATGGCTGAATTCATCTATTCACCTCCTCACTCTTTCCCCTTAAGAACTTTGTTCCGTTAGTTTCTTCGTTAATCTTGCAGCATCAGCTGTTGTCATTTGCTCCAAAACCTTAGCTAAAGTGGCTGCTTTCATACTTGAGAGAATTTCCACTGCATCTTCATCATTCATTTCTGTAATGATAGGTGCAGCTCTCTTAGGAGCCATCGTTTCATAAGTACGGATTATATCTTTGAACGCTTGTTTACTATTATTCTGACTATCCTTAAGTTGATTCATTTCTGTTTGAAGCTGCTGTTTTTCCGCTTCTGCCTTCGCAATGGCCTTGTCACGTGTATCAATGATGCCCTCAAGCTTTTCTATCTCTTTTTCCTTATTTTCAATCTCGGTTACTAATTTTTCGAGCTTCATGGAAACTTTCTCATCATTCTTCGCTGGTTTATCATTCTCTTCAGCCTTTTGATCCGATTCAATGAAGGGTATTTGCGCCGACATTTCCTTTGCCTTTTCCACTACATTTCCCCCTGCAACTGTATAAACGATCAACGCTACAGTTACCGCAAAGATTAATGGAATGAAGATGACAAGAAACCATTGAAACTTGCTTATCTTGTTTTCTTCCAATTCATTAGATTCACTTTTTTTACGCATTCCATCACCTTACGCCTTTGCTTAAGTATTGCCGGATAGATATTTCATCCATTTCTTTGTTCTCAGCTTCCTTCATGACATCGAGAAATTCAAGAAAATCATGCTCTTTCATTTTCTCGTACTTTTTAACCTCGATATTTCTTTCCATTAATATATCCCGTTGAGTATTCATCTTGTATCGCGCTTCAATGACTTCCTGTTGACAGAGGCTTAAGAGTTTTTCCAAATTGCCCATAAATAACTGATGATGACGAATATCCTGAACGGATAATCCATTTCGCAGCTTCTCCTGTTGAAACTCAAGCAACTCTTCTTTTTTCTTTAAAAGCGTATATAATTTTTCTGCCACTTCTTCAAATTTTTTTAAAGCAGCATTATATTTAGCTAGTGCATCGGTTTTTTCTTTTTCTTTGATGGACAGGATCTTCTCGAATTTATATTGATAAATCATCATTAATCACCTTTCTTCATCAATTCGACAAGGGCGTTGATACTATTATCTTTAGAAGCTTTTTCATGGGTTCCTTGCTTTAAAAATGAAATGATGTCCGGATAGCGTGAAATAGAATGATCAATTTGTTTGGAAGAACCCTTCTTATAAGCTCCTATATTTATCAAATCTTCCGACTCCATATAGGTTGATAAACTTGTCCGCAATTTTTCTGCAGCGTTTTTATGCTTTTCACCAACAATATTGTTCATGACACGACTAATGCTCTTTAATACATTAAGCGCTGGAAACTGTCCTTTATTGGCCAAGTTACGGTCCAGTATGAAGTGACCATCCAAAATCCCCCTGACAGCATCAGCAATCGGTTCATTCATATCATCACCGTCGACGAGAACTGTATAAAAAGCTGTAATGGTACCCAGCTGATTTGTTCCCGTTCTTTCGAGTAACCTTGGAAGGATGGCAAAAACGGATGGAGTATACCCCTTGGTCGTCGGCGGTTCACCAATGGCAAGCCCAATTTCCCTCTGGGCCATCGCAACCCTTGTGACCGAATCCATCATCAGCATCACATTCAATCCCTTATCACGAAAATATTCAGCGATGGCAGTTGCCGTCAAAGCACCCTTTATCCTCATCAACGCCGGCTGGTCAGATGTCGCCACTACAACGATTGATCGTGCCAGCCCTTCTGGTCCAAGGTCTTTCTCAATGAACTCCCGAACTTCACGGCCTCGTTCTCCAATAAGACCGATTACATTTAAGTCCGCCGTCGTATTCCTAGCCACCATTCCAAGCAACGTGCTTTTCCCGACACCGCTCCCTGCAAAGATACCAACACGCTGTCCTTTTCCAACTGTTAATAAACTATCAATCACTCGAACTCCTACATCTATCGGCTCATTAATGGGAGGTCGTTTCATCGGATTCGGCGGATCTTGATCCACAGAAATTGTCGCGAGACCTTTTGGAAGCTTGGAGTCATCTATAGGATGTCCCAATGGGTCGACTACTTTGCCAATTAGCCCACTTCCCACCTTTATCTCAAGGCTCCGTCCGCTCCCTTCCACTATACAACCCGGTGCAATATCATTAACTGCTGTAAACGGCATTAAAATAACCATTTCATCACGGAAGCCGACAACTTCGGCCAAGATTCGATTTTTCTTTTTTTGTATACCTGTATAGATATAACAAACATCGCCTACAGAGCTTTCAGGGCCTTGAGATTCTATCATTAACCCCACGACACGTTTGACCCGTCCATAATGTTTGAAAGGATCAACCTCATCAACTAAGGCCAATAGGTCTCTAGTTTTCATCACTACTCCCCTTCCAGCAATTCAGTTAGTTTCACTTTAATTTCCTGCAGCTGACTGTCGACACTGGCATCCATCCTTCCGTTTTCGGATTCGATGATACAGCTGCTTTCTTCAAGCTCATCATCCGGAAAGATGTACAACTCGGTATCTTTCGGAAAGATTGCCATCAATTCATCTTTATGAGAAAGAATCGATTGATATTGGATCGGATGGATATGCAATTGCACTTCACGGTTATCCCTCACCTCTTTGATGGCTCTTTTGACTATGGATAAAAAAGACACTTCATCTTTTTCAAGCTGTTGCCCGATAATTTTCTCTGCCACTTTCAGGGCAAGATTCAAAATAACCGTTTCAGATGATTCAATGTGGTGCCGATAATCTTTTTTAGAAGACTCCACCACTTCCTTAGCGAAGGCAATTTCCGCTGCAATCTCGTTATACCCGTTTTGAATACCATCTTCTACTCCCTGCCGATACCCTTCTTTTTGAGCTTGTTCGATAAACATTGCTTTCTCTTGATTCTCCCATTGTTCTCGGTCTTGCTGGATTTCAGCAGCAATCGCTTGGGCTTTTTGTTTAGCTTCGAGCAATAAAGTTTCCGCTTCCTGTTTAGCATCATTGAGAAATTCATCAGATTGAAGATAATGAAAGTTTTTCCGCTCATCTGCATCATCATTTTGAAGAAAATCGAAAGGTCGAACTTTTATTGCAATCTTTTTGTTTTTATCCTGATTAGCCTGCTGGTATTTGATAATCCTAGACAATGATATCATCCCCTCCGCCGCGGGCTATCACGATATCACCAGTTTCTTCCAGTTTCCGAATGACGGAAACAATTCTTGATTGTGCTTCTTCCACATCACGCAAACGTACCGGTCCCATAAATTCCATCTCTTCCTGGAACGTTTCAACCATGCGTTTTGACATGTTTCGGAAGACGATTTCCTTCACTTCATCACTAGCCACTTTAAGAGAAAGTTTAAGGTCTTCGTTATCAGATTCCCTGACTACTCGCTGAATCGCCCTGCCATCAAGGGTCACGATATCTTCAAAAACAAACATTCGTTTCTTGATTTCCTCAGCAAGCTCCGGATCTTGGATTTCAAGTGCATCCAAGATCGTTCTTTCCGTTGAGCGGTCAACACCATTCAACACATCTACAACAGCTTCAACTCCACCAGTCTGTGTATAATCTTGGGTAACGGTCGCAGAAAGTTTCCTTTCGAGTATTTGCTCCACTTCATTGATGATTTCCGGAGAAGTGCTATCCATTAATGCAATCCTTCTTGCAATATCGGCCTGCACCTCTTGCGGAAGTTCAGACAATATTTGTCCAGCCTGTGTGGGATCAAGGTAAGAAAGGATTAATGCAATGGTCTGCGGATGCTCGTTCTGGATGAAATTCAAGATTTGTCCAGGATCTGCCTTTCGTGCAAAGTCGAATGGACGGACCTGTAAGGATGATGTTAAACGGTTAATGATGGCGGTCGCCTGATCAGTGCCTAATGCCTTTTCCAGTACCTGCTTCGCATATCCTATCCCGCCCTGCGAGATGTAATCCTGTGCCAAAGCAATATTATGGAATTCTTCCAGGATTTCTTCTTTATCACGGGAGTCCACTTTCCTCACTCCAGAGATTTCAAGGGTCAATCTCTCAATTTCCTCTTCAGTAAGATGCTTATATACGGATGCAGAAACATCCGGGCCTAAAGAAATAAGGAGGATGGCTGCTTTCTGTTTGCCAGTCAATCCGGCCTTTTTTTTTCTTTCTGTCACTTTCCAAGCCTCCTAGTCTTCCGCTATCCAGCTTCTTAATAATTTTGCAAATTCATCCGGCTTTTCTTTTGCAAGTTTCTCCAATTGTTTTCTTTTTAAGGATGCTTCCGTTTCCTTCTCTTTGTTCAAATCCGGAACTTCGAATACGACCTCTTCCTCATCAACTACGTACTCCTCTTCAATTTCAGCTTGTTTTCGGGAACGGAGGAATAAGATTAATAGAATGATAATGGCAAGTATTAGCACTCCGCCGACGATGTACGCCCATATTGGTAACGAAGGATTCGTTTCATCTTTTTGCACCTTCATTTTTCCGTTAAACGGCTGAACGGAAATCGCAATTTTATTATTAAGCTCCTCGTCCGTCAGTTCTTCCCCTTCAGCCTTTTTCTCGATTGTCGTGCGTATTATCGTACCTAGTACTTGTGCAATATCATCCACACTCTGTTGAGATAAAGAATTCGGATCGTCAGCTGTAGGCGGTTCGACCATGACTTGAATACCTAAATCTTTAACTTTATATGGGCTTTCGACTATTTCTTTCTTGATTCGGTTCACTTCACTATTTATCGTTTCATCCACTTTTTCATAATCACCGGAACCTTTTGTGCCTTCAGCGTATTGGGTTCCCAATGAATCTGAGGAATCTTCACTTTGCGGAACGCCCCCTGCACTTGCTGCGTCCCCACTATACGATTCATTGATTCTTTGCGCAGAAATCTCAATCCCGGCCATATTTTCATCATCGACCGGTTCAACTAAATTCTCTTCCCGATTCTCTTGGGTGAAATCAATGTCTGTCGTGACTGAAACAACGACTTTGTCACTTCCCATTATCGTTCCAAGCATATTTTGTACCTGTCTTTGAATATCGCGCTCTATCTCTTTTTTTATTTCGTTTTGGGTAGCAAATGCGGACGCAAAAGAAGAGTGTTGTTTTTCAAGATCGAAGTACTCAAACTCTTGGTTCATAATGACGATATTATCTGTAGGGAGATTCGGAACACTTTTTGAGACAAGATGGTAAAGGGAATTGATTTGACTTTCCTCAAATTTATAACCGGGTTTCGTATTCAATACAATGGATGCTGACGCTTTCCCAGCTGAATCACTGACAAAAACTCCTTCATCAGGAAGAGTGATCATGACACTGGCATCTTCCACTCCATCAATCTTTTTTATTAAATTGGCCAATTCCGTTTGCATCGAGTCCAATTTAATGACATTGAATTCATTTTCAGTCATGCCGATACCGGCACTCTGACTAAAAAAGGAATAGTCGATGCTGCCCGATTCCGGAATTCCTTCTGCTGCCAGTTCCACTTTAAGTGAATCCAGTCTTTCTTCAGGAACTTTTATACTCGTTCCATTTTCAGAAACTTCATTCATAATCCCTTGACTGTCTAGAGTTTCTTTAATGCTCCCCGTTTCCGATGGAGTTAAGTTGGAGTATAAGGGCACCAGCGTCGTACGCGTGGTTAAAATTGAAACCGCCGTGATGATGATGATAATTAATGTCGCTGAACCAACCATCATGATTTTTTGGTTTTTACTGCGGCTCGTCCAGTAAGCAGTTATTTTGTTTTTAAAATTCACTAGTACTTCATTCATTTAAATCCCCCGGTCAGTCTATGAATTTATGATTGGGGGATTTCTTTTCCCCCTGGTCATTTTTCTCTATATTATGAGGTTAAAAAATGAATGCTATATACTCATTCTCATCATTTCCTGGTAGGCTTCCACAACCTTATTCCGAACCTCTAATGTAGCCTGCATGGTAACACTTGCTTTTTGTGAAGCTATCATCACCGAATGAAGCTCAACATCCTCTCCATTAACCAATTTGGTTGTAAGGTCATCAGATGTCACTTGTGTTTCGTTGACTTTATTCATTGATTCTTTTAATACCGACGCAAAATCCCTCTGTGCTTCGTATGGTGTATTAGTATTGCTTTGATCTTTTTTCAGTACATGATTTGCATGGGTCACTGCCGAAAGAGAAATCCTCTCCATGACAACTTCTCCTTTCAAAATTTTATTTTCCGATTTCCAAAGCTCTCATCATCATTCCCTTTGATGCATTTAGAACTGTCACATTCGCTTCGTATGAACGTGTGACACTCATTAAATCAACCATTTCCCTTAGCGGGTCGACATTTGGCATTTCGACATAACCATCTTCATTGGCATCAGGATGGTCGGGATTGTAATCCAGTTCAAAAGGTGTTTTATCCTCTACTATTCCAGTCACCTTCACTCCATTCCCTACTTCGCTCGCTTTTCCGGATGCTGCGTATAAGAAACTCGAAAAACCGTTTTCCTTACTTTGCAACACAACCGATTTTCTTGTGTATGGCTTCCATGTTTTCGATTCAGCGTCATATTCCGCCCTGGTCGTATCGGCATTAGCCATATTAGCAGAGATTACATCCATCCTAACCCTTTGACTCGTCAGGCTAGATCCGGTCATGTTTATACTTTGGAAGATCCCCATCACTTACCTCCTCTAATTACATTCTGCAATGATTGAAACTTACCCGAAATCCTGTCGGTTACTGCATTATAGTAAATTTGATTGGCAGCAAGATCCGTCATTTCCTTATCAATGTCCACGCTATTTCCATTGTTGTTATATCGGACATTTTTCTGCACCACGATGTTAGAAGCATGACTCCCCTCTGATTTGAAGGTAAAATGTCTTTCATCGGTACGATATGACTCGAGGGAGGATTCCAGCTCTGCCTTAAAGGACTTTGTTTTGTCGACATCTTTAGCTTTATAATTAGGCGTGTCGGAATTGGCTATGTTCTGTGAAATGACTTTTTGTTTGGCATTAGAATAATCAAGGGCATTTTCTAGTGATTGAAAAGTATTTGAAAATAATTCCATATCGATCACCTCTTTCTATAATTAACAGATAATTACTTTACCAATAAATTAACCCAGCGGATTTACGTTTTAATTTTAAAGAAACATTATAACTATGTCCATAAATAATACATAGACTTTAGACCTATTATCGTCGAAAATTGTCACAAATTGCTCAATTTTGTCTTTTTTTCTTAGTATTATTATAGGATTATATTACGTAATCTTACATTATAATATGATATTCTACATTTTAACCAAATTTTACTTCTGTTAACTTTTATATCATATCGAAAAACCAACCTATATACCTGATACTTTAGAACTAATTTTCACATTTACTTGCAAATAATTATTTTATTTTAGTTGATTTCACCCTTTTAAATAAAGGATTTATAAGAAAGAAACAGATTACAGCATTTTTTCTTTTTTGAAAAAAATTCTTTTTATCAAAGTGTTGAACCATTCGACAAATTTCCCTAATGACTGAAAACCGTTATCGATAGTCTTTTAAGAATCAAAAAGTTATCCTATCGTTCATTTACACCATTTCGACAGTTATAATAATATAATTACCCTTTATAAGAAATACTTAACTATATTTTGCTTCTAATAGAAAACATGCCCATATTCACATTTCCATTTTACCTGAATTACCTCTTTTCCCTTTCTCCCCCTGCCCTTCACCGCATTTGCCTGCTTGTCCCGGACAAGTAACACATCCAAATATCAAAAAAAGGCAGCCCTTTTTCAAGGACTGCCTTTCTATATGTTAATTATTTTTAAGCTTCTCTAATTCAAGAAGGAATTTATCGTTCAATACCTTGATATAAGTACCTTTCATTCCAAGAGAGCGTGATTCAATGACCCCTGCACTTTCCAGTTTCCTTAGGGCATTTACGATAACGGAACGGGTGATGCCGACACGGTCCGCAATTTTTGATGCTACAAGCAGACCTTCATTACCTTTAAGTTCCTCAAAGATGTGCTCTATTGCTTCCAATTCACTGTAAGATAACGAGGAAATCGCCATTTGAACGACAGCTTTACTACGAGCTTCCTCTTCTATCTCTTCTGATTTTTCCCGAAGGATTTCCATGCCGACTACAGTCGCACCATATTCAGCTAAAATTAAATCATCATCGTGAAATTTTTCTTGTAAACGGGCAAGAACCAATGTTCCTAAACGTTCTCCACCACCCATAATCGGTACGATCGTTGTTAATCCAGTTGCGAAAAGTTCCTTGTTTTCGACTGGGAAAGCAGTATATTCGCTTTCGATATCAAGGTTCGAAGAGGTTTCAGGAATATTGAACAGGTTTTTTGTGTACTCTTCAGGGAATTGTTTATCTTCCAACATTTTGTACATGCGTTCGTTTTCAATTTGCTGACTTACCGCGATGCCAAGTAATTTCCCGCGGCGGCTGACGACGAATACATTTGCTTCGATAACTTCACTTAAACTCTCAGCCATTTCCTTGAAGTTAACTGCTTTACCTGCTGCCTTTTGGAGCATTGCATTGATTTTTCTTGTTTTTGCTAATAAGTTCATTTGATTTGTTCCTCCTAAAAATACCATGGTTCACAATAACTATGAAGTTGTATTTCCGTAATTTTATGTTCATTGCGTAGGCAAATTATTGCCAAAATTGTTTCTAATTAAAGGATAAACTGGCTTAAATCTTTGTTCCGGGCGATAGAACCAAGCTTACCTTCGACATATTGGGGTGTAATTGTAATCTTCTCCATCGTTATTTCCGGAGCTTCAAAAGATAAGTCTTCAAGCAACCGTTCCAAAATGGTATGAAGTCTTCTAGCACCAATATTGTCTGTGTTTTGATTTACTTCGAAGGCCACTTCTGCTATCTTACGAACAGCATCGTCAGAAAATTCAATTTCTATACCTTCAGTTTCCAATAAAGCAACATATTGTTTTAACAAGGCATTATCCGGTTCATGCAGAATCCGTACAAAGTCGTCTACAGTCAGTTTGTTCAATTCTACACGAATTGGGAATCTACCTTGTAATTCCGGGATTAGGTCGGATGGCTTAGCCATATGAAAGGCCCCTGCAGCAATGAATAGGACATGATCCGTTTTAACGGAACCATATTTAGTCACTACTGTTGAACCTTCAACTATTGGCAGGATATCCCTTTGGACACCCTCTCTTGATACATCCGCTGATGAACTTCCAGATTGCTTACTCGCAATTTTGTCTATTTCATCTATGAAGATGATCCCATTTTGCTCAGCCCCGTATACTGCATCTGAAGTTACTTCATCCATATCAATCAATTTTGCCGCTTCTTCATTCGTTAAAACGGTTCTCGCTTCACTTACTTTCAATTTGCGCTTCTTGCTTTTTTTCGGCATCAAGCTTCCTAAAGCATCCTGCATGTTCATCCCCATTTGTTCCATTCCCGAACCTTGGAGCATATCAAACATCGAAGCAGCCTGTTCTTCCACTTCGACCGTTATCATTTCACTTTCCAGCTCACCATTAGCCAGCTTTTCAGCGACGATTTTTCTTTTTTCCTGCAAACTTAAATCTTCGGAATTTTCTTCCGGATCCTGTTCGTCTTGATTGTTATTGCCTCCAAAAAAGACTTCAAGAGGATTCTTGAAATTACTCTGTTTTTTTGTTGATGGCACTAATAACTCTATTAGGCGGCGATTTGCATTTTCTTCTGCCCGTTCCTTTACGCTGGCCATCTTTTCTTCCTTCACGAGGCGGACGGAAGTCTCAACCAAATCACGAACCATGGACTCTACATCACGGCCGACATACCCGACTTCCGTAAATTTTGTTGCTTCAACTTTTACAAAAGGAGCACCTACCAATTTAGCCATTCTCCGAGCTATTTCTGTTTTCCCAACACCTGTCGGTCCAATCATTAATATATTCTTCGGAACGACTTCATCACGAAGTTGATCCGAGAGAAGGGAACGTCGGTAGCGATTCCGAAGAGCCACTGCCACTGCCCGTTTTGCCTCACGCTGCCCAACGATATACTGATCCAGTTTTTCAACGATTTGCCTCGGTGTTAAATTAGCTTTTTTTGACATTTGCGCTCCTCCTTACAACTCTTCCACGATTATATTCGTATTCGTAAATACACAAATTTCCGCTGCAATTTGTAAAGATGATTGAGCGATTTCCTTTGCCGATAAATGGTCACTGGAAAACCGCATCAACGCCCTGCCGGCAGCCAGTGCATAATTCCCTCCCGATCCTATGGCGAGAATCCCGTCATCCGGTTCAATTACTTCCCCGGTACCAGAAACGAGCAGCAAATGGTTCTTATCCATCACGACTAGCATTGCTTCCAGCTTTCTCAAAACATTGTCACTTCTCCATTGCTTTGCCATTTCAACGGCAGCACGCTGAAGATTGCCATTATACTCTTCAAGTTTGGCTTCGAACATCTCAAATAAAGTGAATGCATCTGCAACGGAACCAGCAAAACCTGCAAGAACATTACCATTAAAGATTTTTCTCACTTTCCTCGCTGTATGCTTCATCACTACTGAATTTCCTAAAGTAACCTGCCCATCACCGGACATGGCACATTCACCTTTATGATGCACTGCAAATATCGTTGTCATAAAGTGTCCCCTTTCAACATTTAAGGCCGCGGATGTGATGCATTGTAGACTTTTTTCAATTGGTCTTTTGTAACATGCGTATACACTTGAGTTGATGAAATTTTAGAATGACCAAGCAATTCCTGAACCGTGCGAATGTCCGCCCCATTATTCAATAGGTGTGTAGCAAACGAATGCCTTAGCATGTGGGGATGAAGACTTCCATCTGCGGCTGACTTTTTAATCAATTCATTCAATATATAGCGAACTCCCCTAGGTGTCAGAGGGTCTCCACGAAAATTAACAAATAAATAAACATGCGCCTTGGCGTCAGACGAAGTCAATTCCATCCTGGCTGTACGTATGTATAAATCTATCGCTTCCTGTGCATATCTACCAACCGGAACGTAGCGATCCTTTTTTCCTTTTCCATGGATCAGTATCGTCCCCAAGGAAAGATCGATATCCTGCAGTTTAATATCACAACATTCACTTACGCGAATGCCTGTAGCATACAATAATTCCAGTAAGGCATTGTTCCTTATTCCTATCGGTGAATCTTTCTTTAAAGAAGAAAACAACTGATCCATTTCCTTCTCATAAAGAAACCGTGGCAGTCTTTGATCCTTTTTAGGTAAAGAAGCAAGGGAAAAAGGGTTATCCTTCACATCACCTTCACGCAGTAAAAATTTATAAAGGCTCCGCAAGCAAGAAGTTTTTCTTGCAACAGTACGCTTAGAAAGTTTTTTCTCATATAAATTCGTTAAATATAACCGGACATCAAGATATTCAACGGACGTGATGTCCTCAATCCCCTGTTCATTAAGGAACAGAAAAAATTCGTGAATATCACGTTTGTAATTTTCAATGGTGTAATGTGAACTGTTCTTTTCAATTTGTAAATATTCGATGAAGGATGATAATGCCTTTTTTTGATTAATCATGGAAACACCTCGCAAAGGCTAATAAATAGTATCATACTTTAAAACAGCAGGCAAATATTTTACAAATTTTTCACAAAGTTCTGAATTGTGTCTAAAGCGCGTTTAGCATGCGTTTCATTCCGCTCTTTTTTGGATTTGATTCTCACTTCAAGGTCTGGAAGCAATCCAAAGTTGGCATTCATCGGCTGGAAGCTCTTACCATTCGTCGAAGTTATGTACCTTGCCATGCTGCCCATCGTCGTCTCCGCAGGGAAAATGATAGGCTCCAAACCTTCGACGATCCTTGCAGCATTGATACCCGCTACAAGTCCCGACGCAGCCGATTCAACATACCCTTCAACTCCAGTCATCTGACCGGCAAAGAATAAATCATCGCGATTCTTGAATTGGTACGTTGGCTTCAAAACATTAGGTGAGTTTATGAAAGTGTTTCTATGCATGACCCCATAACGTACAATTTCCGCATTTTCCAATCCAGGTATGAGCTGCAATACTTCTTTTTGCGGCCCCCATTTCAAATGTGTCTGAAAACCAACAATATTGTAAAGTGTTCCTGCCGCATCATCCTGACGCAATTGAACTACAGCAAAAGGGCGTTTTCCCGTTTTTGGATCTTCTAGGCCAACAGGCTTCAATGGACCAAATAACATCGTTTTCTTCCCACGTGATGCCATCACTTCAATCGGCATGCAGCCTTCAAAAAAGATTTCTTTTTCGAATTCTTTAAGCGGAACTGTTTCAGCAGCAATCAATGCATCATAAAAGCGGTCAAACTCTTCTTCCGTCATCGGACAGTTCAAATAAGCCGCTTCCCCTTTATCATAACGGGATTTCAAATAAACTTTATCCATATTGATGCTGTCTTTTTCAAGAATTGGTGCTGCAGCATCATAAAAGTACAAGTATTCTTCATCCATGATTTGCTTTAAGCTATCAGATAGTGACTGACTAGTAAGCGGACCGGTTGCAATGACGGTAGGACCTTCCGGAATTTCCGTCACTTCTTCATTAATGACCGTAACATTTGGATGATTTTTGACCCTTTCCGTAACAAGACCGGCAAATTCATGACGATCAACAGCTAATGCACCGCCAGCCGGTACAGCACAAGCATCCGCTGCGGACATGATGACCGAATCCAGTATACGCATTTCTTCTTTTAATACACCAACTGCATTTGTTAACGTATTTGCCCGAAGTGAATTGGAACAAACAAGTTCAGCGAATTTATCGGTATGATGGGCTGGCGTTTGTTTTACAGGGCGCATTTCGTATAGATCGACTTTAATTCCTCTTTTAGCTAACTGCCACGCCGCTTCACTTCCAGCAAGCCCAGCACCGATTACACTTACTTTTGTTTCTTTCATTTTTCGAACCTCCATGTATAGATATGATAAGACAGGATCATTTATCATTAAAACTGCTTTCCAGAAGTTTCATTTTTAACGATATCTATGTATTTATACCCGAAATACTCATTCCTGCTAACGATTATTTTAAAGATATGCCATCCTTATTCACTAAAAGGGTAACGGACGCAAATAGGAATTATATCTTTAAAAGAATGTACTTGTCCACTGAATTTTACATCACATGGCCTAAATAAAAAAGTTTCAAGTGTTATCCATTTTCTTCTTGGAAGTAAATCCACATATCACCATGATATCATACTTCCCTGAACATAAAGAAACCCGGCAAATGCCGAGTCCATTTATATTTAGGGTTTTTCGATAGTTCACAAGGAAAGTAAACGATTTCACGGCCTTTTCTATGCTTGGGGCATTTCTTTAAAATCACAATCCATGCACTGGACCTGGACTCCTTTTTTGAGTTTTTTCTCAACAAGTGTACCTTCACATTTTGGACAACTCCGCGGCAGCGGTTTATCCCAAGATATGAAGTCACATCCAGGGTAGGTATCACACCCGTAAAATATGCGTCGTTTTTTACTCTTCCTTTCAATGATATTTCCTTCTTTACATTTTGGGCATTTGACCCCGATTTCCTTGACGATTGGTTTGGTGTTACGGCAATCCGGGAAATTACTGCATGCCATGAACTTTCCATAACGTCCCATCTTAAAGACCATCCCATGTCCGCACTCCACGCAATCTTCACCTGCAGGTTCATCTTTGATTTCAATTTTCTCCATCTCGACTTCGGCCTTAGCCAAATGAATGGCAAATTCTTTATAAAATTCATCGATGACCTTAATCCATTCAATATTGCCTTCCTCAACGCTGTCAAATTCCTGTTCCATCTTGGCAGTGAACTCTGCATCGAGAATATCCGGGAAGAATTCGCGTATCAATTCGAGAACGATCTCACCAAGCTCTGTCGGGATGAACCGTTTATTATCCAAGGTAACATAGCCCCGTTTTTGGATCGTATCCAAGGTAGGCGCATATGTAGAAGGACGGCCTATTCCCAGTTCCTCTAGGGTCTTGACCAGACGGGCTTCAGTATATCGGGGCGGAGGCTGTGTAAAATGCTGCTTCGGCTCGATATCTTTTGAAAAGAATTGATCTCCTTTTTTCACATCCGGAAGTGCATTTTCCTTTTCTTCCACCGAGTCATCGGATCCTTCAACATATACCTTCATGAAACCCGGAAATTTAATTTTTGAACCATTTGCCCTGAAGATGACATCCCCGTTATGCAGGTCGATGCTCATCGTATCCATGACCGCCGAAGACATTTGACTGGAAACGAATCGTTCCCAAATCAATTTATAAAGACGGAATTGATCTCTGGATAAGAACTCCTTGACTACACCCGGTTCACGTAATGTGCTTGTTGGCCTGACCGCTTCATGCGCGTCCTGGGCATTAGTTTGTTTTTTCTCCTTCCGCTGCTCGACCTGAACATATTCTTTACCATAATTATTTTGAATGAACGTATGGACTTCCTCTTTGGCACTATCTGAAATACGGGTCGAATCGGTTCTCATATAAGTGATTAACCCGACTGTACCTTCCTTGCCAAGCTCGATTCCTTCATAAAGCTGCTGAGCAAGCATCATGGTTTTCTTCGCACGGAAATTCAATTTACGTGCCGCTTCCTGTTGCAGGGAAGAAGTTGTAAAAGGTGCTGCTGGATTGCGCCTTCTTTCCTTTTTAGCCACAGCTCCTATCGTAAATTCGCCGCCATTTAAAGAAGCGAGCACTTTTTTGACGTCCTCTTCGGTATTTAATTCCTTCTTCTCGCCGCCAAGGCTGAAGAAAGAACCTTCAAACTGTTCTTTCCCTTTTACAAAATCAGCCTTGATTGTCCAATACTCTTCCGGAATAAAATCTTTGATCTCCTTCTCCCGGTCAATGATCATCCGTACAGCAACCGATTGTACCCGTCCCGCGCTTAAGCCTTTTTTCACCTTTTTCCACAATAACGGGCTTATATTGTATCCGACCAAACGGTCCAAGACCCTTCTTGCCTGCTGAGCATCAACCAATTTCATATTTATTGGCCTAGGCGATTTAAATGATTCCTTGATAGCCTCTTTCGTGATCTCGTTGAATACCACGCGGCAATCTGAGTTAATGTCAACATCAAGACTGTGAGCCAAATGCCAGGCAATCGCTTCCCCTTCCCTGTCGGGGTCAGCCGCGAGATAGATTTTTTTCGCTTTTTTTGCAGCGGTTTTCAATTCTTTTAAAACCGGGCCTTTGCCGCGGATAGTTATATATTTAGGTTCATATTCATGTTCAACATCGACACCCATTTGACTTTTAGGCAAATCGCGTACATGCCCCATGGAAGCCTTTACTTTATATTTTTTTCCCAAGTAACGTTCTATTGTTTTCGCCTTTGCGGGCGATTCCACAATCACTAAGTATTCTGACATCCAATAAATCCTCCTCAAAGAGGTAATATAAATCTTCACTATTATTAATCATTCAAAAATCATTTGTCAACACCTCTTTATTTTTCAAAGCATGCTGATTCATTTATTTCTAGTTTTTTGACAAGAGGTGCCATTTGCAAAACTTATAACAGTTTTACAATATTTTCAACCTTTTTGTCTAATAATTCAACCCACCCTTCAAAAAAAGCACCTATTTTTCAATTTTTCCGTTTGATTCTCCGTCTATCTTCTATATTATATTGTTCAAAACTCTTCCTCGATCTGCCTGGAGCTAAAAACAAGTTTGGCACCATCATAAATTAATTGATTGGTACCCAGTGATTCAGGGCTCGTAACATTACCAGGAAGCGCAAATACTTCCCTGCCGTGTTCCAAAGCAGCTTGTGCCGTAATAAGGGAACCGCTTCTTTCTTTTGCTTCCACCACGAATACGCCCTGTGATAATCCGCTGATGATTCGATTCCTAAGCGGAAACATCCATGGTTCCGCCTTCACTTCCGGCGGAGTCTCAGATATAAGCAGGCCTTTATTCATGATTTCTTCAGCAAGGGTAAAATTGGATTTCGGATATATTTGCTTAAGCCCTCCGCCTAAAACCCCGATCGTATCTCCGCCTTCCCTTAATGTGATCTTATGCGACTCTGCATCGATTCCAGCCGCCATTCCGCTTATGATCACGAACTTTTTCTTTACAAGCGGTAATAGAATCGTTTTTAAGGCCTCCAGCCCATACGAGGTTGGCTTGCGTGTTCCAACAACACCTAGGGTATTCTTCCTTGTTAAAAGCTTCTTATCACCTTTAAAATAAAGAACCCACGGAGGATCGAATATTTGCTTTAGCAAAAAAGGATATTCATCATCGAAGATCGTCAAACAATGGATTTGGCTATCTTCGTATTTTTTAAGTTTTTCGATGGAATGGAGTGAATGTAAATCTTTGAGAAAGAGGTTAAGCTTATTTGAAGGGATAGGGAGCATTTTTGCCCATTCAACGTAATTCGTCGTGAACAGGGAAGATAATGATGGGTCTTTGGACATGATTACTTGGATTGTTTTCCATCCTGCTCCGCGGCAATGATGGAGATGGATTAACTTTTCTTTTTTATTCAATCGGAAACGCCCCTAATCGGATATTTTTAAAGGTAGGTTGATAGTGATGTACTTGGTCTCTCCCGAGGAAATTCGAGGAAATAAAGACCGACCCACAAAAAGGTCGGCCCTGCTTAAATCAATGTGTTTTACAAGGTTCGTAAATATCTTTTTCTTTTAAAACGGAAATCAATGTTTCTCCCATTATGGATGGAGTTTCGGCAACTTTAATTCCACATTCGTTCATGACGCGGATTTTCTCGTCAGCCGTCCCTTTTCCTCCTGAGATAATGGCACCAGCATGTCCCATGCGTTTACCGGCAGGAGCCGTACGGCCACCAATGAAACCAACAACTGGCTTAGTCATATTTTCCTTCACCCAGATTGCCGCTTCTTCTTCTGCTGTTCCGCCGATTTCCCCGATCATGATCACCGCATGTGTTTCCGGATCTTCATTGAACGCTTTTAAAACATCAATGAAATCCGTTCCGTTAACGGGATCTCCACCGATACCGACAGCCGAAGATTGCCCGATGCCTGCTTGCGATAATTGGTGAACAGCTTCATATGTCAAAGTTCCAGAACGGGAAACTACGCCTACATGGCCTTTTTTGTGGATATACCCTGGCATGATACCAATCTTACACTCTTCAGGAGTAATGACACCCGGGCAGTTCGGTCCGATCAAGCGCGTTTTTTTGCCTTCCATGTAACGCTTCACCTTGACCATATCCAGTACAGGAATATGTTCCGTGATACAAATGGCAAGATCAAGTTCCGCGTCTACGGCTTCAAGAATTGCATCGGCAGCAAATGGTGCCGGTACATAGATAACAGATGCACTCGCGCCGGTTTCAGTGACAGCTTCGGAAACTGTATTGTATACAGGTACCCCTTCCACTTCTGTTCCACCTTTACCCGGAGTGACTCCCCCTACGATTTTCGTGCCGTATTCCAACATTTGTTTTGTATGAAATAATGCTGTTGAACCAGTGATTCCCTGAACGATCACTTTCGTATCTTTATTAATATAAACGCTCATTATGTTCCCCCCTGCCTATTATCCTACAAGTGATACTATTTTTTGTGCTCCATCTGCCATTGATTCAGCAGCCGTAATATTTAAACCTGACTCTTTTAGAATCTTTTTGCCAAGGTCCACATTCGTTCCTTCAAGACGAACAACAAGAGGGACATCCAGTCCAAGCTCTTTGGCAGCAGCCACGACGCCTGTAGCGATGATGTCACATTTCATGATTCCTCCGAAGATATTAACGAAGATGCCTTTAACATTTTGATCGGAAAGGATGATTTTGAAAGCCTCTTTTACTTTTTCCTCAGTGGCGCCGCCACCAACATCAAGGAAGTTAGCCGGATCTCCCATATAATGTTTAATGATGTCCATCGTCGCCATAGCAAGCCCGGCACCATTAACCATGCATCCGATATTTCCGTCAAGCGATATGTAACTTAGGCCATGTTTTGATGCTTCAATCTCTTTCGCATCCTCTTCATCCAAATCACGGTACTCCGCGATGTCCTTATGGCGGTAAATCGCATTATCATCGAAATTCAATTTAGCATCAAGCGCCATTACATCGCCGTCGCCCGTTACCACTAATGGGTTGATTTCTGCGATTGAGCAATCCTTATCAACGAAAGCTGTATATAGGTTAATCATCAGTTTAGAAGCTTTATTTATAAGTGAAGCCGGAATATTGATATTGAATGCAATCCTCCGTGCTTGGAAACCAGTCAGGCCGACAACCGGATCGATTACTTCTTTGAATATTTTCTCTGGTGTCTTTTCGGCCACTTCCTCAATTTCCGTACCGCCTTCTTCAGAAGCCATCAATACGACACTGTCCGTAGCACGGTCAAGGACAAGCCCGATATAATACTCTTTAGTAATGTCGCAGCCTTCTTCAATAAGTAAACGCTTAACTTCCTTGCCTTCAGGTCCCGTTTGATGGGTCACCAGTGTCTTGCCAAGAATCTCTTCTGCATATGTACGTGCTTCATCAAGATTCTTCGCTACCTTGACTCCGCCGGCTTTACCGCGGCCGCCCGCATGAATTTGAGCTTTGACGACAACAACTTCCGTACCTAACTCCTTCGCTGCTTCAACTGCTTCATCAACAGTAAAGGCAACTCGGCCATTTGGAACGGATACCCCGTATTGTCGCAATATCTCTTTCCCCTGATACTCATGGATATTCATTTCCCATCCTCCTTATCTACTAAAAAACAACTTTGAAATTTAATGCGTGTTTTCTCTATCATATTACAACAAAATTCTCCCTCGTGCATAATATTCTTTCACATAATTTTTGAAATATTATTATAATATACTTCCTTACCCTTTAATAAAATAGAAAAAACCTTCTGCGCCGTTGTGTTTTTTTCTTATTAATACCATTTATTCCGGATCTGCAATTCTAGTACAAATAGAGTCATATTTCTATCAAAAACACTTCCATGAAAGCCTTTTCAATCTTTTGATCCAAAGATATCCTCATGAAAAACTACTGTTAAAACCTGGTCTTGATTCAAAGGAAAAGCAAAAGGACAAAGCCATGGCCTTGTCCTTTAACAAATAGTTTAGTATTTTTTTAATATAATGAAAAATCGTCTGTGATTTCCCTAATATTCTACATAAACCAACAGAAACCCATTGGTGAAACCAAATGGTTAGTCTCCTACCGATTCATGCCCTTATCAACTTTATAAATGAATGCAAATACCTCTGCAACAGCTCCATACAATTCTTCCGGAATCGTTTGATTTATATCCAATTGACCTAAAAGTACAGCAAGCGATTCGTCCCTTTGGACCGGTATATCGTGTTTCATGGCCTTTTCCATAATAGTTTCAGCCGTTTTCCCTTTCCCCTTGGCCAATATGACGGGCGCTTTGGATGTCTTTTGATCATACTTTAAAGCAATGGCTTCTTTTCGTTTATCTTTTATCATATTCGAATATCCACTCCACTATAAAAAGGAATCGCTTTCCCCCTAAGGTCCCACTCTTTTTCATATACGGGATTAACAAACGAAACTCCTGATAATCTGTAATCCATTTTCCCAAGATTCTCTCTCAGGATGCCAAGATATTGACCGGCCGCCTCTTCAAGGGTTGCACCATGCCCATTGATGACCGTCACCTTTATGATTCGGTTTTGAACCTGCATGTCGATGACCGTCTCTTCAAGGCGCCCCAATTCTAAATAAAATAGGACTCGGCAGTAATCCGGGTCTATTTTGCCTTCTTTTGTCTTCCTTCCGCTCCATTGTAACGTCAGATCCGTTTGAACAGACCCCAGATTAAGTGGAAGTGTAAGGAGTAAATTCTGAATCGGCCCGTTTTCCTGTGAAAGGACCTGTTGCGCAGTAATCCGATTCAGGATTTGTTCTGCCATCTCCTTGATAGCTGCCGGAATTTGCTCATTCAGCAATTTAAGCAGCAGCGGTTTAAGTGTCTCTAGATCATTGGGGAAATCCGCCATATCATCTCCTGAAAGATTAATGAGTGCATGTTCCAGCTGGAGTCCAAGGATCTTGGTCATTTCTTTCAGTTGGAGTGCGACAGAAGGTCCATTGGTAAAATCGATTGATTGAAAATCAGCTGCCAATACATGTGAAAGGACCAGCTTCTCATTAATCCTAGCATATTGGGCCTCAGGAGGCTCATTAAGCGACTTAAACAGTAACTCAGCTGCTTTACCCTTCGACTCAGCTACTTGCTCTGTGTCCATATTCAAGTAGCCTATAAGGTCATTCACTTCTATTTTTCCGCCTACTGCCTTTGTAGCTATCGCTTCGGCAAAAGCATTCTGGAGTAAATGAAAGGCAAGAGGGGTGAGTTTTTCTGCAGAAATGTTTTTTCTCTGCATCGAGTGGATATCGATCGGCAGTTTTGCCTTCTCGTGATCATGACTATTCAATATGCGGTTAATAGCCATTTCGATTTCTTCAACATGTGCAAATGCTCCGCCTTTAGCCTCGGAAAGCAGCTGCAATCCTTGGTGTAATTTATCAATCGCTGAATTTTTAGGAATACCGGACCTAACCTCAGCAGCTCCATCCACTAAACTTTCCAGAAAGACGGATTCAGTCATTCCCTTTGAAACGAAACCCGTCTTTTGAAGCAGGGAAAATGCCCCGGATTTCATTTCTGGCGTTGAATCGAAATTCAGCCAAGTGGTCACAAGTTTTTGTAAACCGATTTGTTGAAGCTGGTTCTGTTTGGCAACATGTAAAGAGTCCAATACCTCCTTTAGTTTGGAGGCAGTCCCCGTTACTGCCCCACCATCCTGCAGCTGCTGCCTGAAGCCACTGAGGAGTTTGTGGAAAGGTTCACCTTTGGACTGCGTAAATAATGCATCAAATACACCTTTTACAAAAGGCAGTTGCTGAATGAACATTGTTTTTATTACAGGCAGACCAACTTCTGCAGCATCAGCAGCTTTTAACCATTGCAAAGCGGATCGAAAAGTCTCCTTGGTTATCGGAAGGCGGTTTGCCAGCAGGTATTCGGCAAGCTTGATTGCGGCCGGTTCAGCTTTTATGCCGAGGTGAGCGATCAATTGTGCAACTGTTCCCTTTAAGCCAGAAACGTTCAAATTGGGGGAATCTAAAGCTTTTAACACGACAGACCCCTCAATTGCTTGCTGCACTTGAAACCAATACTTCACTCCTGTACGAAGCGGGATATCAAGAGTGGCAACCATTTTTTGATGGCCAAACTGTACCTCGGCCGTTTGGTTAAGAAAAACCTTATTTACCTTCCCGAAAAGGATTTGCCCGTTTTTCAAACTCGCAGTTCCTTTTATTTCAATGGGTGAAGCTACGGGTTGACTGCTTGCTATGGATTGCACCACTCATCCCCCCCTTATTCCTTCGTTCGTGCAGCGATTTCCTTAACTGGCGCAAAACTTCTTCTATGCCAAGGTGTAAGCCCGTGTATGTCGAGCGCTTCTAAATGTTGGCTTGTCCCGTAACCCATGTGCTTTTCAAAACCATATTCCGGATATTTTTCACCATATTCCTTCATCATCCTATCACGAGTCACCTTGGCTATTATGGATGCCGCAGAGATGCTAATGCTTCTTGCGTCACCCTTTATGAGCGAAAGCTGGGGAATCGGCACATCCAGTTCCATCGCATCGATCAACAAATGATCCGGGAATTCTGACAGATCGTTCACTGCAGCCACCATTGCCTTTTTCGTAGCTTGATATATATTGATTTCATCAATTACTTCGCTATGTACAACACCTACACCTACGGATATCGCTTCCTTAAAAATCATCTCATAAAACTGTTCCCTTTTTGACTCCGGAATCTTTTTAGAATCATTAAGCCCTGGCAAATAAAAAGAATCAGGCAAGATGACTGCACTTGTCACAACCGGTCCTGCCAGAGGTCCTCTTCCCACTTCATCGATGCCAGCGAGAATGGAAAACCCCTGTTTCCTTAATTGCCTTTCAAACTCTGTCATTTCCGTGAAAGCATCCCTTACCTGTTGTTCTTTTTCATAATTTCTATGCCATTTGTTTACTAAGTCGGTTACTCCCTTCCGACCGTCCTCCCGACATTTCTGTAAAAATAAATCTTCAGGCTCTCTTATCGTCTTTAACTTTAAGGAGATTTCCTTAATGCTCATTGCAGTTATCATCTTTTATCACCCATCATTTTAATTATCGGCAGTCTTGCTTCCTTTCTACAGTTCAAACAAAAATACGGAGCGGAAAAGAGACATCAAAAAGAAAAAATCTTTTCGACATCCAACTCCAGCTCCGTATTACAACACTCAAGTCAATGTTAATCTTATTCGGGGATATCATCCTTTTCATAATCCGAAGGAACCTCGAACGTAAGCGGGCCCATCTTTTCTGAACGGATTTCACGTACGACCAACTCTGCGGTTTTGTCATAATCGATGAAGCCCCCAGATGCTAAACAGCCCCTGAACTTTCCGACAGCATCAAACAATTCGAGCGTTTCCTGCGGAATTACATCCAGGTTATAACGGGATTTCAGTCTTTCCGGGTATTCTTTTTCCAAAAAGCGAAGGCCGTATAATGAGACTTCGTGCAAGTTTAAAATCGTATCCTTGATCGCACCTGTCAACGCAAGCTTCAAACCTACTTCTTGATCCTCGAATTTCGGCCAGAGAATCCCCGGCGTGTCGAGCAATTCCAATTCCTTACCCACTTTTATCCATTGCTGCGCTTTAGTGACTCCAGGTGTATTTCCTGTTTTGGCAATGTTCTTTTTGGCAAGTCGATTGATTAAAGTCGATTTCCCCACGTTCGGAATGCCGACTATCATGGCACGGATCGCTCTCGGCTTTATTCCTCTTGATTCCATCCGCTCATACTTTTCTTTTAAAAGATTTTTGGATGCAGCTGTAATCTGGTTTAAACCGTTTCCTGCCTGTGAGTTAATGGCAATCGCCGTTTTCCCCTGCGATTTATAATGTTCCAGCCACATATTCGTTTTTGCCGGATCGGCCATATCAGCTTTATTCAAAAGGATGACCCTTGGTTTATGCTGAATGATTTCGTCGATCATCGGATTTCGTGAAGATGCCGGAATCCGGGCATCCACAAGTTCAAAGATAATGTCGATCAGTTTTAATTTCTCTGTTACTTCCCGTCTTGCTTTGGCCATATGGCCAGGGAACCACTGTATTGTCAATGGAATCCACCTTCCTACTATTCCGCCAATCGAAAGTCCTCGATCGGCCAATAAACTAATTTAGTTTTTCCTAACACTTTATCGTAAGGAACGACACCTACACCAATATGGCGGCTATCCTTGCTGAAACGGCGATTATCCCCCAGGACAAATAGGTGATCTTCAGGCACCGTTCCTTGTTCTATGACATCACTTAATGTAAAAGGTTCCGTCAAAGCCCCGCCATCAATCAATTGTTCTTTATATTCATCCAAGTATGGCTCATCATAAGCTTTTCCATTCACGTAAAGAGTATCATTTCTATATTCAACTTTTTCCCCTGGCAATCCGATGACGCGCTTTATGTAATCTTTGCCTTCTGGAGCTTCGAAAACGATAATGTCGAATCTTTTGGGTTCGCCAATCGAATAGGAGATTTTATTAACGATCATGCGGTCCGTATCCTTTAATGTCGGCATCATGGAATTGCCGTCCACAACAATAGGAGCCAGAAGGAAATAACGAATCAGCGTCGCCGCTATAACCGCGATTATGACCGCCTTTGTCCATTCCCACAATTCATTTTTCTTTTTCGCCATCCTTATCCACCCTTTTTGAAGCATATCAACAATTATTTTAACATGTTGCAGACGCTATAGCGAGCAGGATTCTATATAGCTTTCACCCTATGTGCATTCATCGTTTCTTAAAGTGCAAAAAGGGAGCCTGATAAACAAGCTCCCTTTTTTTGCATGATACTGTTTGGTTATTCACCTTATGTGGATCATGGTAAACCCGCATGAAGATATTCGAAGAATTAACGACGAATTTCTTTAATACGTGCTTTTTTACCACGAAGTTCGCGTAGGTAATAAAGTTTCGCACGACGTACTTTACCGTGACGGATAACTTCTAGTTTCGCAATTTTTGGTGTGTGAACAGGGAAAGCACGTTCAACTCCAACGCCGTAAGAGATTTTACGTACTGTGAAAGTTTCACTAACTCCGCCGCCACGACGTTTGATTACAACGCCTTCAAACAACTGGATACGTTCGCGAGTTCCTTCAATAACCTTTACGTGTACACGTACTGTGTCACCAGGTCTGAATGATGGAAGATCTGAGCGAAGTTGTTCTTTTGTGATTTCGTTAATAAGATTTTGCATCGATTTCAACTCCTCCTGGACGCTCTTGCAAATACTTATTGTTTGCAGCGGAACATCGTTATAAGACTGAGCATTTTGCCCAAGTCACAAGGTATATCCTATCATACTCTAAACGTCGATGCAATAGACATCAGTCTTCTTTTTTAATCTCGGACAATAATTTTTTTTCAACTTCCGATAGTTCATAACTATCGAGTAAATCCGGACGTCGAATCCAAGTTCTGCGCAGAGATTCCTTCATCCGCCATTCATCGATTTTTTTATGATTCCCGGATATTAGCGGATCGGGAACTTTCATCCCCCGGAAATCTGCAGGTCTAGTATAATGGGGATGCTCTAACAAACCAGAAGAATAGGAATCAAGGATCGGGGAGTCAACATTCCCCAAAACGCCCGGCAGCAAGCGAACAACGCTGTCAATAATGACCATTGCGCCCAATTCCCCGCCTGTAAGCACAAAGTCACCAATAGATATTTCATCCGTTACGACATGCTCCCGGATGCGCTCATCATACCCTTCATAATGCCCGCAAATGAAAATGAGATGTTCCTCTTCAGCAAACTCTTCGGCTTTTTTCTGCGTGTAACGCTCTCCCTGGGGACAAAGGAGGACCACCCTTGGGGTTAGCTCCCCTTGCCCTTTAAGAGCTTCCACAGCATCAAAGATCGGCTGTGCCTTTAATACCATTCCGGCACCGCCTCCATAAGGATAATCGTCTACCGTCGAATGCTTATTATCTGCATAATCTCGAAAATTGGTCACCTTATAGCTAACAGCCTGCTTTTCCGCAGCCTTTTTTAAGATTGACGAACCAAATACCCCTTCGAACATTTCTGGAAAAAGCGATAGCACATCGATTTTCATCAGTCTAAAAGTCCTTCCATCGGTGTAATGATGACCTTTTTAGAGGAAATATCCACTTCTTTAACAATTTGTTCAATATACGGGATCAGGATGTCCTTACTGCCAGCTTTCTTAATGACCCAAACATCATTGGCACCAGGCGTAAGAACCTCAACGATTTCCCCAACTTCCATTCCTTCATCCGTAAATACCGAACAGCCGATGATTTCATGGAAGTAGAACTCACCTTCGTCCAATTTATCAAGCTGTCCTTCCTTCACTTTCAGGACGCCGTTTTTAAATGCCTCGACCTGTCCGACGTTATAATAGTTCTCGAACGTCAATAGGTTAAAGTTTTTATGGGTGCGATGCGACCTGATGATGAGGGGCAAGGGTTTTTTCTCCGTGTCCCTAAACAGATACAGAGTATTTCCCACTTTGTATCGTTTTTCTGGAAAGTCTGTTGAAGAAATTACACGTACTTCTCCTAAAAGACCATGTGTGTTGACAATTTTACCTACATTAAACCATTTTTCCATTCTTTCACCTCTAACGAATTTCCGAGACGATTCCATCTTTTATGACAATGGTCTTCGTTGCCATGATTTCGTCCCAATCTGCCCCAATTTCCACATCAATGATACTTTGAACTTCCCGTTCCTTCAATTCACTACCTGCGGGAAGGATCTCCAACTGCTCCATTTGAAATTCAAGCAGTTTAATTTTTTCTTGCCTCTGGTTTATTTCTTTTTCAAAATGAGCACGGAGACTAGCAGGTTGGAGAGTTCTTGTTTTTTCAAGTTTTTTCAGTTCAAAGCGAAGCTGTTCACTCTCTTTTTGAAGCTGAAGGCGTTTTGACTTGTATTTCTCGAGGAGCTGATTCTTGCTGGATTCCGTTAATACTTGGTTAACGATTACATTTTGGAGAATTTTCATTCCAGCACCTCCTATTATCTATGATTTCTTATTTCCTTCAAAAAATATGTATGATGGGGTAATCTTTTTGAAATGGGGGTCATTCTCTTAAGTATAACGTAAATCGATAAAAGATGCGTCTTAAAAAGGCGTAAAGTTTAAAGTCCGGGTCTATTCAATTAGGATCCAAGTCGAAATTTCACTATCTTGAAGTACAAAAAAAGGAGGGGTATTAACCCTCCTTATTCGGAAATCTCCAAATAGATTTTCTTCTGCTGTGAAGATCCTGCTGCATATACCACAGTCCGAATCGCCTTAGCAACACGCCCTTGTTTACCGATCACCTTGCCCATATCCTCTTTATGAACGGAGAGGATATAAACAATCCGGTCGGATTCTTCCTTGGAGGTCACAATGACCTCTTCCGGATAATCCACAAGTGCTGAAACAATCGTTTCAATAAGTGCTTTCATCAACTACCGTCGATTACTTGCTGTTTTTTGCAACATGGAATTTTTCCATGATGCCTTGTGTAGAGAATAAGTTACGAACTGTATCAGATGGTTTAGCTCCATCTTGTAACCATTTAAGAGCAAGCTCTTCGTTGATTTCAACTTTAGCTGGTTGAGTAACCGGGTTATAAGTTCCTACCACTTCAATGTAACGTCCGTCACGTGGTGAACGAGAATCTGCAACTACAATACGATAGAAAGGAGATTTTTTAGCTCCCATACGTTTTAAGCGAATTTTTACTGCCATTTTAAATAAGCACCTCCGAATAGTTTCACACAAGATAGTATAATATCAAATGTCTTGCATGTTTGTAAAGGTTTTTTTCTTAACAGGTAAAAAAAGTGTTGAAATACATGGCTTCAACCCGTATTCGCCTCAGTTTAAACCTGAAATAAACCTTACATGAACGGGAATTTGAATCCCTTTTTCTTTCCTTTTTGCATGTTCGTAACCTGTTTCATCATCTTTTTCATTTCTTCGAATTGCTTCAGTAGACGGTTCACTTCTTGAATCGATCTGCCGCTTCCTTTTGCAATCCGTTTCTTGCGGGATGCATTCATGGTTTCCGGGTGTTCCTTTTCATGCGTTGTCATTGAACGGATGATAGCTTCAACATGACCGATCTGTTTCTCATCGATCTGAAGGTTGTCCATCCCTTTCATTTTATTCGCACCGGGAATCATTTTCAGAATATCATCAAGCGGTCCCATATTCCGCACCTGACCAAGCTGATCAAGGAAATCATCAAAGGTAAAAGTGGCGGTACGCATCTTTTTCTCTAATTCTTTCGCTTTTTCTTCATCTACATTGGCCTGTGCTTTTTCGATAAGGGTCAATACATCACCCATGCCGAGGATCCTTGACGCCATCCGTTCTGGGTGGAACGCTTCAAGTGCATCCAATTTTTCACCCATTCCGACGAATTTAATCGGCGTGTCGGTGACCGAACGAATTGAAAGTGCCGCACCACCACGTGTATCCCCATCAAGTTTCGTTAATACGACTCCTGTCAGGCCAAGCTGTTCATTGAAGCTTTGGGCTACATTGACCGCATCCTGACCTGTCATCGCATCGACAACCAGAAAGATTTCATCAGGTTTTGTCAACTCTTTGATATCCTTCAGTTCGCCCATCAAGTTTTCATCCACATGAAGACGGCCTGCGGTATCAATCAACACATAGTCATGATGTTCTTCCTTAGCTTTTTCAATTGCCTGTTTGGCAATTTCAACAGGGCTGACCTGGTCCCCAAGGGAGAAAACAGGCATGCTTAATTGTTTGCCAAGTGTTTCGAGCTGCTTAATCGCCGCCGGACGGTAAATATCAGCCGCAACGAGCAATGGCTTGCGGTTGTATTTTTTTCTAAGAAGATTGGCAAGCTTTCCGGTGGTCGTCGTTTTACCAGCACCCTGAAGACCTACCATCATAATGACAGTCGGTGGTTTCGAGGCAACGGCAATCTTGCTCTGTTCGCCGCCCATCAGCTCAGTCAATTCTTCCTTAACTACTTTAATTACCTGTTGACCGGGGGTTAAGCTTTTCAGCACTTCCTGACCTACCGAACGTTCACTGACACGTTTTACAAAATCCTTCACGACTTTAAAGTTAACATCCGCTTCAAGCAGAGCCAATCGAACTTCACGCATCATTTCTTTAACGTCCGCTTCGTTGACCTTCCCTTTTCCACGGATCTTTTGCATCGTGCTCTGCAGTTGGTCGGCCAATCCTTCAAATGCCATATTGCCGCCTCCTAATCCAACTTCTCAAGCGTTGCGATTGCGTCTAGCAGCTTCTCTTTTGAAAAGGATTCCTTTTCTATGAGTCCCTTCATATTCGCAATCCACTGGTTACGCTCTTGAAATTTTTGAAATAACAATAGCTTTGCTTCATATTCCTCAAGCATCGCTTCTGTTCTTTTTATATTATCATAGACTGCCTGCCTACTGACTTCGTATTCATCGGCAATCTCGCCAAGAGAGTAATCATCCAGATAGTAGAGGGACATGTAGCTCTGCTGCTTCTCTGTTAACAACGATTGGTAAAAGTCATACAAATAATTAATCCGCGTTGTCTTTTCAAGCATCTTAGCAAGCCTCCCTGCTGTTAAGTGAAAACCCTTTACAAGTTTATATTGTAAAGCCTTGTTTATTTGATGTCAAGTTAAACTCCTTACCACGTGTTTGCAAAGCATTATTTTTTTCATTTTCCGCTTCTTTTTTGGACCTTTCTTCAATAGGTCCTCCAATTATCATGGTAAAAAACCAGAAGAGAATGAACTCTTCCGGCTTACAATTTTCCCTTAAACCTCTTCTTTATCGATGATATCAGCAAAAAGGCCATAAACATATTTCTCGGCATCGAATTCCTGTAGATCATCCATTTTTTCACCTAGCCCGACAAATTTAACGGGAATGGCCAATTCATTGCGAATCGCCAAAACAATTCCACCTTTTGCGGTGCCATCAAGCTTTGTTAAAACAATACCGGAAACATTTGTCGCTTCCTTGAATGTCTTGGCCTGGATAAGGGCATTTTGCCCAGTTGTAGCATCAAGGGCAAGCAGCACCTCGTGTGGTGCACCTGGTACTTCACGTTCAATTACACGTTTCACCTTTTCCAATTCCTTCATTAAATTCACTTTATTCTGCAAGCGACCGGCAGTGTCACAGATAAGGATATCCGCTTTTCGTGCCTTGGCGGCCTGAATGGCGTCGAACATGACAGCTGCTGGGTCAGAGCCTTCACCCTGTTTGATTACACTGACACCGACACGCTCACCCCAAACCTCAAGCTGTTCAATCGCACCGGCACGGAAGGTATCCCCTGCAGCCAATACGACAGATTTTCCCTCTATTTTGAATTTGTGGGCAAGTTTACCAATGGTCGTCGTTTTACCTACCCCATTAACCCCTACAAACAAAATGACCGTCAAACCTTCTTCTTGTATATTCAGGCTAGAAGTCGCTTCTCCATCACCTTGGTAGATTTCAACAAGCTTTTCGGAAATAACGGACTGCACTTCCCTCGTATCAGAGATATTGCGAAGCTTGACTTCCATTTTTAATTGATCAATCAGTTCCATCACAGTATCAAAGCCTACATCAGCCTGTATCAGGATTTCTTCAAGTTCTTCAAAGAAGTCTTCATCCACTTTCCGATAACGGGCAACAAGTTCATTAACCCTTCCAGTAAAGGAATTCCGCGTCTTTGTCAAACCTTGTTTGAATTTTTCCCCAATGGATACTTCTGCTTCAACTAATTTTTCTTTTTCTTCCTGAGTCGTAAATTTCTCTTTTAACTTTTTGAAAAAACTCATTGTCCCACTTCCTCTAATTCATGAATTTTAAACTTCCATAAAGTTTTCTGATTCTTCCATCCGGACGGAAACAAGTTTGGAGACACCTGACTCCTGCATCGTAATGCCATATAGGACATCTGCCTCTTCCATCGTGCCTTTGCGGTGAGTAATCACGATGAACTGCGTTTCCCTGCTGAACTTTCTTAAAAATTGGCTGAACCGGACGACATTCGCCTCATCTAGCGCTGCCTCGACTTCGTCAAGGATACAGAAAGGAACAGGACGCACTTTTAGAATGGAGAATAAAAGGGCTATGGCTGTCAATGCTCTTTCTCCGCCGGATAAGAGGCTCAAGTTTTGCAGTTTTTTTCCGGGAGGCTGTGCAATGATATCCACCCCTGTATTTAGCAAATCATCAGGATTCGTCAGTTTCAGCTCCGCCCTGCCTCCGCCAAATAAAGCTTTGAAGACTTGTTCGAATTCTTTACGGATCGAATAGAAAGTATCCGCAAAGCGGCGTTTCATTTCATCATCCATTTCATCGATGACTTGGAATAATGTATCTTTCGCCTGTTGAAGGTCTTCCTTTTGACTAAGAAGGAATTCATAGCGTTCAGCTACACGTGCGTATTCATCAATTGCACCTAAATTCACCGTCCCCAGTTCCTCGATAGCAAGCTTGATGAGCTTCACCCTTTTTTGAGCTTCGTCGGCAGGCATCATCAATGGATACTGTTCTTTAGCACCTTCAAAGGAAAGGGTATATTCTTCTCGCAAGTGGTCGAGACGATTTTCCAGTTCGACATCCAGACGAGTTAATTTCACTTCTTCATCCTTCATCACTTCGACAATGCCTCTATAAAGTCGATTTTCTTCTTTCAAGGACAGTTCGAGCGTTTCAACTTCCATTAGAAGCTCGTTTTTTTCCTGTTTTTTTATGGTGATTCCTTCAATTGCTCCATTTTTATCGAGCAATTTCTGCTGAGCCATATCTTCCAGGGACTCTTCCCCGCTTGAACTGTCTGTCATTTCATTGGTCAGGAGCCCTAAATCATCTTTGTTTTCAGCAAGCCTGCTTGATTCCTTAGAAAGATCCGATTCAATGCGTTCCATCTTCTCTTTTTGGTTTTGCAGCTGGCCACGCTTGGAAGCCAGCATTACCCTCAGTTCATTCGTTTCTTCAGCAAGGCTCTCTTTTGAAGATTGTTGTGATTGCTTTTGTTCGGTCATTTCGGAAATCAACCGGTCCAGACCATCAATTTCCGATTTACATGATTCCAAAAGTTCTTCCAGCTCTTCAAGTCTTGCCGTTTTTTGCTGTTGTTCTTCTAAATATGAATTTTTATCCAAATCATAAAGATGCAGCCGTTCATTCACATTTCTTTCCTGAAGCTCCACTTCACGGAGTTCCCCTTTAAGGGTTTGTTCTTGTAGCCGAAGTCTCTCTCCCGTTTTTCTGGTTTGTTCAAGCGTTTGCTCTTGAACACCCACATCCACTTTGAGCTGTTTGACTTGCTTTTCAAGCTGATTCGTTTTGACTTCCATGGCAGCAAGTTTTTGTTGGAGCTCCTCCAATTCCGTTTTCCTTGAAAGCAGGGAGGTCGTTTTTTGCTTTAAGGCTCCACCAGTCATTGAACCACCTGGATTGACGATATCCCCTTCAAGTGTTACGAAGCGGAAACGGTGCTGCATCATTTTCGCCAGGTCATTTGCCCCTTTTAAATCTGTGGTGATAATCACTGTTCCTAATAGGTTTTCAGCAATCGCTGCATGCTTATCATCATATTGGATCAATGAGGAACCAGTCCCTACAAAAGCTGAATGGCTCTTCAGCATCGATAATTGGTTAGCTGATATCTCTCTTGCCTTTATGACTGATAAAGGCAAGAAAGTCGCACGCCCATACCTATTTTTCTTCAAGAAGGAAATAGCTTCCCGTGCATGCTCTTCACGTTCCACGACAACATGCTGCATCGCTCCGCCCAAAGCCGTTTCAATGGCCGTTTCATATTCCTTTGGAACCTTTATCAATTCCGCAACTGCCCCTTCAATGCCTCGAAGAGTTTCTTTCGCTTTCAAAACCTCTTTTACACCCTGAAAGAAGCCAGCATAATCATCTTCCATTTCTTCAAGCAGTTCCTTACGCGATTTAGCCTGTTGAAGGAATTGATAGGCCTTATAAAGGGTGGTTTCTTGTTTTTGATACGTATCTTTTGCCGCATTCAATTTATTCTGCTGATTTCGGAAATAAGTGACATGCTCTTCAAGCTGCTTGGTCATATTGTCCATCAGCTGTGAATATTCCATTTTTTTAGCAGTGATTTCCATTCTTTCAGTTAAGAACTTTTCATTTTCCATATCAAGTTTTGCATTTTTATGTTCCTGCTGCGCAAGCTGCTGAAGCAGGTATTGTTTTTCGTTTTTGGCCGAGGCCTGCTTATTCAGCCACTCGATATAGTCACTCTTTTTCGCTTCGATCACCGCTTCGATATCACTATTGAATAGGCCGAGGCTTTTTTGTTTTTCATGTAAGGTTTCAGAAATCCCTTTCACTTCCAAATTCAGTGCATGCAGGATTTCCGTTTCCCTTTCCTTTTGCAAAGACAAACGCTCGACAGCGGCCTCACCTTCCACAATCGCTTTTTCCAGCTGTGACTTGTTTTGGGCGGCATTTTTTTTCCGTTCTTTCAAAACTTCTTTACGGCCTTCAAGCTTTTCAAGTTCTTCGCTGGCATTCAGGAGAATCTCCTGAAGGCCATTGATCGATGTCTCAAGCGTCGCAAGACTATCCCTTAACTTTTTGAGATGCGCTTCCCTGTCCTGAAGCTGTCCTGCCATTTGCTGTTCCATTTCATTATGTTTTTCAAGTTCCTGTGATAGTTTTTCCCATTTTTTATGAAGCTCTTCAATTTCATAAACGGTTAAAGCCACTTCTATTTGCTCTAGCTCGTCTTTCTTCGCCAAAAATTCCTTGGCGAGGGAAGACTGAATTTTTAACGGCTCAACCTGCCCCTCCAATTCATGGAGGATGTCATGGACACGGTTTAAGTTATCCTGTGTTTCCGTCAGCTTCGATTCCGCTTTTCGTTTTCTCGTTTTATACTTCAGGACACCTGCTGCTTCTTCAAAAATCACTCGTCTTTCTTCAGCCTTACTGCTAAGGATTTCTTCCACTTTCCCTTGGCTGATGATGGAAAACGCTTCTCTCCCAAGACCGGAATCCATGAAAAGGTCTATGATGTCTTTCAGACGGCAACCTTGATTATTAATGAAAAATTCACTTTCTCCCGATCGATATACACGTCTTGTCACACTGACTTCATGAAAGTCGATCGGCAGGGAATTGGTCTCGTTATCAAGGGTCAATGATACTTCCGCAAAATTCAACGCTTTCCTCGTGTCACTTCCCGAAAAGATGATATCTTCCATTTTTGCTCCACGCAGTGATTTCGCAGACTGCTCTCCAAGGACCCACCGGACTGCATCAGTCACATTACTTTTACCGCTTCCGTTTGGTCCAACCACTGCCGTGACACCAGGTACAAAATCTATCGAAATTTTCTCTGCGAAAGATTTAAATCCTACAACGTCCAAACGTTTGAGGAACATGACCTTTCCCCCTCTACTGTTCAACTATCTTGTTGATTTTTTTCTTTTAAAACGATCAATGCATGCTCGGCTGCATGCTGCTCCGCTTCTTTTTTGGACTTTCCTATTCCAGAGCCAAGTTCTTCCCCATTCAGGGAGACCGTCGAAACAAACTCCCGATTATGAGCCGGTCCTTTTTCCTGCAAGATCTTGTATTGCAGGACACCGATGGCATCGCGCTGGATCAGCTCCTGAAGCTGGCTCTTATAATCCATCACATGAGAAAAAGCACCCTCGTCTATCTTCGGAAACACGACATTCGTCAAAAACTGCACAACTGGCTCTAATCCTTGATCAAGGTACAAAGCACCAATATAGGCTTCGAATACATCCGCAAGCATGGCAGGTCGTTCCCTTCCACCTGTCATTTCTTCCCCTTTTCCGAGTAATACATATTCCCCGTAAGAAAGGCTATTGGCAAAAGCAACTAGTGAAGGCTCACACACAATGGCTGCCCTTAGTTTGGTAAGTTCACCTTCGCTCATCATCGGATATTTTTGATATAAGTATTTAGAGATGGTCAGTTCAAGTACAGCGTCCCCCAAGAATTCAAGCCTTTCATTATCTTCATAAGGCTTACGGCGATGCTCATTCACATAAGATGAATGTGTAAAAGCTTGTTTCAATAAATTTTCATCTTTAAAATGAAAACCCAGATTTTCTTGCAACTGTTTGAATTTATTTTCCTTGATTGATGGTTTACGATTATTTCCGTTCCTACGCATCACACAAAACCCTCCACGGTTCAAAAAGCATATTTTTCCAATATATAAAAAGAAACCTGGCAGGAATTCCTGTCAAGCTTTCCTATGTAACATCATACATGATTATCCGCTTAAAGAAAACTAAAGGCAAAAGACACTGCATGCAGGCGGAGCATACCCGTGAACATGCTCATTCCGTTATCTGCCGCTGAATCAAACTTCTTTAAGCAATAAGAGAAAGCCCCGTTAAAAAACGGAGCTTTTTAGTCAAATGACAATTCATTACATAGTGCTTTGTATGTAATTCACAGCATCACCTACTGTGGCGATTTTTTCAGCGTCATCGTCCGAAATTTCCATATCAAACTCGTCTTCGAATTCCATGACTAGTTCAACTACATCAAGGGAATCGGCACCAAGATCTTCTTTGAAAGAAGCTTCAAGTTTTACCTCTGATTCTTCTACGTTCAAACGATCTACAACGATTTTAGTTACTCTTTCTAATACATCTGCCAATGTGTTCACCTCCCCTCAAGACATTATAAATTATTTTCGAAAAAAATCAAAGAAAACTTACATGACCATGCCGCCATCTACATGAAGAGTTTGCCCAGTCATATATTTGCTTGCATCGGATGCAAGGAAAGACGCCACTGCAGCAATATCTTTAGGGTCACCGAAACGTGCAAGCGGAATTTGGTCCAGCATGGCTTTTTGGACGTCTTCAGGCAATTCCCCAGTCATATCCGTTGAGATGAAACCTGGGGCAATCGCATTGACCGTAATGCCTCTTGATGCAAGTTCCTTTGCCGTCGTTTTAGTCAAACCGATGACACCTGCTTTAGCCGCTACATAATTAGCCTGCCCTGCATTTCCGCTGACGCCGACGATCGATGCCATATTGATGATCCTGCCGCTGCGCTGCTTCATCATTTGCCTTGTAACAGCTTTGGTGCATAGGAACACGCCTTTAAGATTCGTATTGATCACAGAATCCCATTCATCTTCTTTCATGCGCATCAATAGGTTATCACGTGTGATGCCGGCATTATTAACCAGGATGTCCACTCTTTCAAATTGTTCGACGACCTCTTTGATCATGCTTGTCACTGATTCACTATTTGCAACATCGCATTGGATGGCGAATGCTTTCCGGCCCAATGCCTTGATTTCATCAACCACTTCATTCGCTTTAGCTTCACTGCCGGAATAGTTAATGGCAACGTCTGCTCCCTGACGGGCAAGTTCCAATGCAACTTCCCTGCCAATACCTCGTGATGCTCCCGTTACAAGTGCTTTTTTACCTTCGAGGATCATGCTTGTACCCCCTTCAATGTTTCAATTGTTTTAGTTAGAGTATCTATATCGGATACCGAATGAATTTGAACGGAACGATCAATTTTCTTTATCAATCCGCCCAACACTTTCCCTGGGCCAACCTCGATGAACGTATCCACGCCCAATTCAAGTAGACTTTTCACACTGTCCTCCCAAAGGACCGGTGAATACAGCTGTTCGATTAATTTTTCTTTTATTTCGGCAGGTGCCGTAATGGGCTGAGCCGTTACGTTTGAAATGACAGGAATTTCTGCCTGTTTGAAGCTTACTTCATCAAGGACACCCTGTAACTTTTCTGCTGCCGGTTTCATTAATTCAGAATGGAACGGTCCGCTCACTTCAAGAGGAAGAGCCCGTTTAGCCCCATTTTCCTTGGCTTTTGCACTTGCAAGTTTAACCCCTTCGGAGGTGCCTGAAATGACGATTTGCCCTGGACAATTAATATTGGCCAATTGAACGGATTCACCTGTGGCCGTAATTTCAGAAGTGACTTCAGATAGAGCTTCACGGTCCATTCCCAAAATCGCAGCCATTGAGCCTTGACCATTCGGTACCGCAGCTTCCATGAATTCACCGCGTTTACGCACTGTATAAACGGCATCTTCAAAAGAAATTGCACCAGATGCCACTAATGCCGTATATTCACCCAAACTGTGCCCGGCAGTATAATCGGGTTTGATTCCCGCTTCTTCCAACTCCTTGACAAAAGCATAACTCGTAGTCAATAAGGCTGGCTGTGCATTATAAGTCACCGTTAATTCTTGTTGTGTGCCATTAAAGATCAATTCCGTAAGCGGAAAATCAAGTTTTTCATCTGCTGATCGAAAAATTTGCTGAGCACGCTCTTTTTCCTGAAATATGCCATGCCCCATTCCTATTGATTGTGATCCTTGTCCTGGAAAGACAAAAGCAATTTTACCCATCTGTTACTCCCCTGCCTCTATGATTTATTTTTGTTTTTCTATTGTCTCCGCAATTGTCGATATAACATCATTTCCAACCATATCGCGAGTCTGGCGTATAGCATTATAGACCGCATTCGCATCTGAAGAACCATGCGCCTTAATGACAGGGGCCTTCAAACCGAAGAGGCCAGCACCGCCATACTCCGAGTAATCCATTTTATTTTTTATGACTTTTAGTTCTGGCTTTACCATTGCTGCAGCCAACTTACTTTTGAGGTTGCTCATCAAGGCAGCTTTCACCATTGTGAATACGCCCAAAGCAGTACCTTCAAGCGTTTTTAGCACCATATTTCCCGTGAAGCCGTCCGTCACGACAACGTCCGCCGGCCCGTTTAGGAGGTCCCTTGCCTCTACGTTACCTATAAAGGATATCTCCGATGATTGCTGCAGTAATGTAAAGGCATGCTTAGTCAGTTCATTCCCTTTTTTTTCTTCTGTTCCGATATTAAGTAATCCGACACGGGGCTTTTCGATTCCCCGCACTTTTTGGGCATAAACAGACCCCATTATGGCGAATTGAAGGAGATGCTCCGGTTTCGCGTCGGAGTTCGCGCCTACATCCAGTAATACAAAACCCTTGCCATCGATCGTCGGAAGGGTGGGAGCCAATGCCGGACGTTCAATGCCTTCTATCCTTCCGACAACAAACAAACCTGCAGCCATCAGCGCCCCCGTATTGCCTGAAGAAATGCATGCGTCCGCTTCTCCGTCAGCCACTTGCTGTGCAGCCAATACCATCGAAGCGCTTTTCTTGCGGCGAACCGCACGGACAGGTTCATCGGTACTTAATATTTTTTCATCAGTATGTATAACCCTTATTCGGCCATGCTTCGCTAAGTATTGGTCAATCTCGGATTCATTGCCTATCAAGGTAATTTCCACATCGGAAAAAGCCTCGACAGCTTTCATCGCTCCCAAAACCTGTGCCTTGGGAGCATTATCGCCACCCATTGCATCTATCGTTATCTTCATTTTTTTCATCCTTTACTAGCAAGTTAAGAGCGATACATTTCGAACTCGCCTTTAAAAACCAGTTCATTACCTACGTAACTTCTAACCTCCACCACGGAACGATCGTTGGTGTGGTCCACGTTTTTAACCCTCGCTTTAGCTACCACTCTTTCATTTTCCTTTACAGAACGAGTGAATAAAATGGAAGCTTTCGCAGTTAATGCCAATTCATCATTTATGACTGCCACAGCCAATGAGTTTGCTTGGGCAAAAAGGTGATGTCCCCTTGCGATTCCATTCCGCTTAAAGACATGCTCTTTATTTATATCCAAAATCGAAATTGCATTATCATCTAAATTAAGATCAATTACTTCCCCGATGATTTCATCCAAAGGCAATGCCCTGATTTCGTCACTGAATTTTTTCTCGGCCACGCTTTTAATCCGTTCACGCAGTTCCGGTATCGATAATTCAAGACGGTCAAGCCTAATGGTCTGGACGCTCACCGAATATTTTTCAGCCAGCTCCTCATCCGTTACAAAAGGATTCTGTTTAATCGTTTCGATTAATAATTGCTGGCGTTCCTTCTTATTTCTTCGCATTTGAAGGTCACCATCCGTAGTATTATGACTAGGTACTAATAGTAGTATATATATTTTAAAAACAGATTGCAAGATATTGCGTAAAATCTCACAATCTGCTATTGGTTTTTTATTCAGTTCAGTCCAGCTTTTCTCCCGTAAATACTCCCGTTCCCTCTAAATAGTCCCGCAAAGGTGCATACTCCGGGGAATGCCAAAAGCTTTGTGAGGCAATCAATTTTGCTGCATCCACCCTTGCCACTTCAAGGGTCCTGTAATCATGGACCATGTCGGCTACCTTGAATTCGGGAAGGCCGCTTTGTTTTTTACCGAAGAAGTCCCCAGGTCCACGGAGTTCCAAATCTTTTTCGGAAAGGGCAAAACCATCGTTTGTCTCTGTCATGATTTTCATCCGCTCTTTGCCGACTTCCGTTTTCGGATCAGCCAGCAGGATGCAAAAGGACTGATCGCTCCCCCGTCCAACCCTTCCGCGTAGCTGGTGCAACTGTGAAAGTCCAAAGCGCTCCGCATCATAAATGACCATAACCGTTGCATTTGGAACATTCACCCCAACCTCGACGACCGTCGTGGAAACAAGGATCTGCGCTTCATTGGCACTGAACTGCTGCATCACTTCTTCCTTTTCATCCGCAGGCAGCCGTCCATGCATAAGACCCACTTTGTACCTGTTCGCAAAGTATTGTGTCAGCATTGCATGAACATCAAGAACATTCTGTAAAGAATCGAGTTTCTCCGACTCCTCAATCAATGGACAGATGACGTAAGCCTGTCTCCCTTTCTTTAGTTCCTTTTCGACAAAGGATAAGATCCGATCAAGCATTTGGTGTTTCGCCCAATAGGTCTCTATCGCTTTACGCCCGGCAGGCATTTCATCGATCGTCGAGACGTCCATTTCCCCAAACACTGTAATTGCGAGAGTTCGCGGAATTGGTGTAGCCGTCATGAAAAGTACATCTGGATTGGTACCTTTTTCACGAAGGATGCGGCGCTGCTCCACTCCGAAACGGTGCTGTTCATCCGTTATGACAAGACCTAAGTTCCGGAAATTCACTTCATCTTGAATCAATGCATGAGTTCCTATCAAAAGATCCAGCTCCCCGGATTCCAGCATTTGCAATAGTTCCTTGCGCTTTTTGCCTTTTACCGAACTTGTCAACAATGCGACCTTTACTCCACTCGGTTCCAACATGGCTTTCAGCGATTGTGTATGCTGCTCAGCCAAGATTTCCGTCGGGACCATAAGTGCACCTTGGAAACCTGCTGTAATCGTCGCCTTCAGGCATATGGCGGCAACCACCGTTTTCCCAGACCCGACATCCCCTTGAAGCAGACGGTTCATCCTGTAGGGAGACTTCATGTCATTCATTATTTCCTCGACGACCCTATTCTGAGCGTTCGTCAAAGGAAAAGGGAGGGTTTCAACAAAGGCTTCCAGCCGCTCCATGTCAAACTCCTGGCCTATTCCTTTTGACTGCTCCCGCTGTACTTTACGAAGTGCCTGCATTTTAAGTTGAAACAATAAAAATTCTTCATACACAAAACGGCGTCGGGCCTTCTTCACCTCATTGGCCGATTGAGGGAAATGCATGGTACGAAGAGCATCATTACGCGGCATCAGTTTGTATGCCGCCAATAATTGCGGGGGCAGATTTTCTTCTATCATTGTCCCATATTCAGAAAATGCATTGGAGATGAAGCGGCGGAGCCCTTTGACGGTAATGCTGCCCTTCACTGAGTACACCGGTTCGAACTCTTTCTCCCGGCTCCGGTCACCAACATGGCATTCCGAGCCTGTAATGGTTTGACGATGACGATCCCACTTTCCCGTCACCGTTACGGTTTCGCCTATCGCAAGCTTCGGCTTCAGATAAGGCTGGTTAAAAAAAATGACATTTATTAAATATCTCCCAGTCAAAACTTTAATCGTGAGCCTGGATTTTTTCTTTCCGAAGTACCCTAACATAGGTACCGTATGAACTTTGCCTTCTACAGTAACCCGTTCATCATGCTCGACCGTTTCTAAATCCCTCAACCGGTAATCTTCATAGCGATATGGGAGGTGCTCAAGGAGATCCGCGACGGTATGGATCTCCATTTCCCCCAAAGCTGCTGCCGTTTCGGCCCCAATGCCTTTTACTGCGGTAATGGGTTCGCGTAAAGTCGAGTTCACTTCTTATTTAGCGGTAAGCCAAAGATTTTCGCTTCCAACTCCCGCCCAGTCGGTGTAGCCGCTAAACCTCCTTGTGCAGTTTCCCTAAGAGCAGATGGCATCGTTTGCCCGATTTTATACATCGCATCAATTACTTCATCACATGGTATGCGGCTTGTGATACCCGCTAAAGCCATATCTGCTGCAACCATGGCATTGGCTGCACCCATGGCATTACGCTTCACACAAGGCACCTCCACAAGCCCAGCAACAGGATCACACACAAGACCAAGCATGTTCTTTAATGTGATTGCCATCGCTTCTGCACTTTGTGCCGGTGTCCCTCCTGCCATTTCAACGATGGCTGCCGCTGCCATACCCGAAGCAGAACCGACCTCCGCCTGACAGCCCCCTGCGGCTCCAGAAATCGAAGCATTATTCGCTACTACAAAACCAAACGCCCCTGCTGTAAATAGGAACTCAATTTTCTGTTCCCGATTCGGTTTTAATTTATTTTGCAAAGCGAAAAGCGCACCAGGCACAACACCAGCAGATCCGGCAGTCGGTGTCGCACAAATCGTCCCCATGGCTGCGTTCACTTCGTTTGTTGCCACGGCTTTGCTTACCGCATCCAACAGCAGTTCACCGGATAAGGAGTTTCCGGATTTAATGTAATTCTGAAGAAGGACTGCATCCCCTCCCGTCAGGCCGGAAACGGACCGTACACCTTGAAGTCCTTTTTCAACTGCCTGTTCCATTACATCCAGGTTGACTCCCATCTGGCGGATGATTTCTTCACGGCTTTTTCCCGTTACTTCCATTTCCTGCTCGATCATCAGTGTTGAAATTTTTTTCTGCTTTGATTCAGCTAATTCTACTAATTCCGCTACATTTCGAAACATGATTTCTTCTCCTTCCTAAGTGGAAACGATTGCTCTATCAATCCACAATCCTTGCTACTTGAGTGATATTGGGGAGTGCTGTAATTTCAGCTATGACGTGATCCTCCAGGTTTTGGTCCACTTCAATCGTCATCAAGGCCATCTGCCCTTTCTCTTTTCGGGAGACTTCCATTTGGCCAATATTGATTTGATGCTTGGCTAATATGTTTGAAACATTGGCAATGGCACCAAATCGATCATCATGAACGACGAGTATGGCAGGGTTGTGCCCGGACAGCCTCAATTTAAATCCGTTCAATTCGATGATTTCGATCTTTCCCCCGCCTATCGATATTCCGACAAGTTCCAGTTCACCATCATCATCACCAACTGTTATTTTTGCTGTATTGGGATGTTCCGGCACTGCCTCTTCTTCTCGAAATGTAATTTTCATTTTCTTTTTGCGTGCTATTTCCAGCGATTCTTTGATTCTCTCATCAAATGTATCAAAATCAAGCAAGCCTCCTACAATGGCTACATCGGTTCCATGGCCTTTATAGGTTTTGGCAAACGAACCGTAAAAAGAAATATGGGCCCATTTTGGTTCCCGGTCGAATAAATTCCTGGCAACCCTACCGATCCTTGCAGCTCCTGCTGTATGGGAGCTGGAGGGGCCGATCATAACAGGACCAATTATATCGAATACACTTCTAAATTTCATGATTAGCTCCTCCTTCTATTCACTTGGAGTCAGTTTAATAATAAAGCCTGATATATTGTAATTACAATTATGCTGTCCGTAATCCTTCTTTTCATAAAAATAAAGGCCCTTTTCGTAAAGATTGTTGTTTTTAAAACGAAACTATTTAAGATTGATTGGAGCGGAAGTGCGAGACTCCTGCGGGAGCAGCGGGACAGGTGAGACCCCACAGACGTTTACGCCGAGGAGGCTCACCGCCCGCCCCGCGGAAAGCGAGCATCTGGAGGGGAAATCAACCACCCCTCCTGGTAAATAGCAACAAAGTATGTGAAAACAGCCAAAATAAAACTGCATAGCCTAATGACATATGCAGTTTATTGCCTTTTATTTTTTTCGGGATCCTCCAAACATTATGACGGATAGGTTTCCCTTATTTTCATGTTCTCTACTTATTCAATTGAAAAAATGAAAGAATATAAAGGTTGTTTCCCATTATGGACTTCAACTTCAACGTCTTCAAAATTCTCATTACAAAACGCAACAAGACTTTCGACATCTTCAGCAGTGGCATCTTCACCATATAAAATGGTAAGGATTTCTGAATCTTCGTCAATCATATCGGAAAGAAGATCTTTTGCCGCTTGAGTCATGTCTTTATCCTTCACCTTGATGGTGCCTTCAGCAATTCCCATGAAGTCCCCGGTCTCGATTGCAAGACCGTCAATGTTGGTATCCCGGACAGCATAAGTAATCTGGCCCGTTTTCACATGCGAAAGGGCTTCGATCATCGCTTTTTTATTCTCTTCGGCATCAAGTGAAGGGTTGAAAGCCAACAATGCAGCCATTCCCTGTGGTACTGTTTTCGTTGGAATGACAGTCACATGATCCCCAAGTACATCTGCAGCCTGATTGGCGGCCATGATGATATTTTTATTGTTAGGCAAGATGATCACATGATCTGCATATGCCCCTTCGACAGCTTTAACGATATCTTCCGTACTAGGATTCATCGTTTGCCCGCCTTCGATGACGGACTTAGCGCCGATGCTTTTGAATAATTCGCTGATGCCAGCGCCCATCGCCACTGACACTACAGCGTACTTCTCTTTGGTGGGCGGTTTAGTTTGAAGCGGTGTATTCGTCTCACCTACAATCGCAGTATGCTGTTCACGCATATTATCGATTTTCATTTTTATTAAACTACCATATTGCTGTCCATAATTCAGGCAGGTGCCAGGCTGTTCAGAGTGAATATGTACTTTGACGACTTCATCATCTGAGATGACTAGTAAAGAATCTCCGTATTCACTTAAATCATTTCTGAATTTTTCTTCATCAAATGATTGATTGGCAAGTTTTTCACTTTCCAACCGGACCATGAATTCCGTACAGTAGCCAAACACGATATCTTCCGTGTTCATATGTCCTTGTACATTCATATGATGTTCGGCACTGATCATGTCATCCATGCTTGGACCATTAGCGGATCGGACTGGAAGGGCTTCACCTTTCAGCTCAGCAAGGAAACCTTCATATACAAACACCAACCCTTGCCCCCCGCTATCAACGACACCCACTTCTTTTAAGACTGGAAGAAGATCAGGTGTGCGTTTTAATGAAGCATTGGCCTCCGTAACGATTTCTTCCATTACCTGAATTAGGTCTATATGCTTTGCTGCTGATGAAACCGCTTGCTTGGCTGCATCTTTTGCAACCGTTAAAATGGTTCCTTCAACAGGTTTCATAACGGCTTTATAAGCTGTCTGAACCCCTGCTTCAAAAGCTTGGGCAAATTCTTCACTATTGATTTCCGATTTATGTTCAATCGCTTTAGCAAAACCGCGGAACAGTTGCGAAAGGATAACTCCCGAATTGCCGCGTGCGCCCATAAGCAATCCTCTTGAAAGCGACGCACCCACTTTTCCGATGTGTTCCTGGACGTTATTTTGCACTTCCTTCGCTCCCGAAGTCATCGATAAATTCATATTCGTTCCTGTATCTCCATCCGGAACAGGGAAAACATTCAACGCATCAACCATTTGGGCATTAGCCGCTAAATGGTTGGCACCTTGAATGATCATTTCTGCAAAGCGCTTTCCGTTCAAACTTGTAATTGACACAAAACTTTCCTCCTATACTTAAGGGTTCGTCACACGAACTCCCTGTACAAAAATGTTAACGGAATCAACAGCTAATCCTACAGTTTTGTCCAGAGTGTACTTTACCTTTGATTGCACATTATGTGCAACTTCCGAGATTTTCGTTCCATAACTTACGATAATATACATATCGATATGAACTTCTTCCTCTTCTTGACGGACAATTACACCTTTAGTAAAGTTTTCTTTTCTTAAAATTTCGGCAATGCCGTCTTTAAATTGTTTTTTGGAAGACATTCCTATAATTCCGTAGCAATCCACGGCTGCGCCGCCTGCTACAGTAGCGATAACCTCATTAGAGATATCAATTTGTCCATACTTCGTTTGTAATTCGATAGACATTTTCTTTTCCCTCCCAAAAATCAAGTCAACTAAAGACATTTTACTATAATGTCTATGGTTTTAAAAGTAAATGTCTTACGGTACTCTATATAATTCAATTTTGAAGTATGTATGTCAAGGTTTTTTTCTTGAAAGTAATTAACTGAAGTATTGCATTCTAGCGGTAGGTATGATAAATTATTAAAGTATTTTACAAAGACTTAAGACGACTGCGAAAAACTTAAGCTTGTTGTAGTTAGGAGGGAATTTGACATGGCACGTAAATGTGTAATCACTGGAAGAAGAACTCGTTCTGGTAACAGCCGCTCTCACGCAATGAACGCTAGCAAGCGTACATGGGGCGCTAACCTTCAAAAAGTACGTATTTTAGTTGACGGTAAACCTAAACGTGTATACGTTTCTGCAAGAGCTCTTAAATCGGGCAAAGTAGAACGCGTATAATGTTACGGCATCCTCTTAGGATGCCTTTTTACTTGTAATGGCCGGTATTTAATGGGGATGGTTTCAAATCCTTGACCAGGTCCAGTCTGCATCAAGAAGGATGCCTTCACCCATTAATGGATGGCCGCCCTATTTAACTAAAAAATAACACCTCCCTTAATTTGAGAGGTGTCATGGAGATAAGTATCAGCCTTTTTTAAACGCTCCGAGCATAGCCCTTACCAAACTGCCCAGAACTTTTGGCAATTTAATCGTATAAAATTTCATCATGCCCCTCCTCTTTGCATCCCACAATTAAAGATGAAGTGGAATTTTTCTATTACAACATAAGCTTTTAAGCGGATATAGGATGATCGTAATTATATCCGAATCTGCTCTAAGCATGAATTTTAATCACTGCTTCTTATCACCATTAATATGCCTTTCTCAAATGAAACATTCCCAGATTCGGAAATTAGTTCATTGCTGATGCAAAGCGTCGAACCCATTTCCAAGCTTGCACCGTCCAGCGGATATTTGAAACCCGAAAGAGTAATGCCGGTGACTTCAGCGTTTACTGGGAGCAAGGACAAGTATTTCTTATCTTTCAAAGCAGTGACCTTATATGAACCTGCTGTCTTTACTGTGATTATATTTTGCCGATCGACTATGTATATATCCATATCACCATGATGAGGGAGGACACTTTCTTTTTGGAGCAGCTGGATATTCCCGAGAAAATGGTCCATTCTTCCCCCTGTTGCGCCCAGAATGTGAATTTCTCTTGGCTTTTGCCCCATTGCCCATTTAAATGCGATTTCTAAATCCGTTTCATCCTTTTCCGAGGAATATAGATTGATTTCTTCCAGCATTTGCTCAATCTTTTCGTATTCACCTTCCGAAACCGAATCAAAATCCCCAAAACCGTACTTAGGTTCGATACCTTTTTCAAGCAGAGACCATACTCCCCTGTCAACCCCGACCCAAAGATCTGTCTTCTCCTTATACCATGTCAAATCCGGCCAAAAACATTCCGGACCTCCAGCCATTATACTGATAATCATCGAAATCATCCTTTTCCAAATAAAAATCATATCCAAGGTGCCTTAGTTTAATTGATAAAAAAAGCCGATCACCATCATATGAATATGATAGTGTCGGCTTATATCACTTTCCCCGAATCTTTTGAATCGCTGCGTGTCGATCTTCCTGATCATATATTGCCGAACCGGCCACCAGGATTGTCGCCCCTTGTTCAATACATAGTTTAGCCGTTTCTTCATTTACTCCACCATCAATCTCTATCTCGAGATTTTGATTATACATTCCTGCCATCGCCTTCACTTCGGCAATTTTCGGAAGAACGGATTTAATGAACTTTTGCCCCCCAAAACCCGGATTAACCGTCATCAACAATACCATGTCAATATCTTCGATTATAGGTTGTATCAAGGAAGCCGGAGTGGCTGGATTAAGTACCACGCCTGCCTTTACACCAAAAGATTTGATCAATTGAACCGTTCGATGCAAATGTGTGCAGGCCTCTACATGTACAGTTATATAATCAGCTCCCGCTTTCGCAAAGGACTCGATATAACGATCAGGTTGTTCGATCATTAAATGAACATCAAGCGGAAGCTTCGTTACTGGGCGGATAGCATCAACAATTAGTGAGCCTATCGTTATATTCGGCACGAAATGCCCATCCATGACATCCACATGGATCAAATCCGCTCCGCCCCTTTCCACATCAAGAATTTCTTCTCCCAATTTTGCAAAGTCAGCTGATAAAATGGATGGTGCGATTTTAACCATTTTAATACCTCGGCTTTCTATCTCTTATTTCTTCTAAGAATTGCATATAATGCTCGTATCGATAACGGGGAATTTCCCCGGAATCAACCGCTTCCTTCACTGCACATTTCGGTTCTTTATCGTGGAGACAGGCCCTGAATTTACAGTCTTCCCCATGCTTATGCATTTCCGGGAAGCAATAGGATAGCCGTTCAGCTTCCATTTCCATGAATTCAAGTGAACTGAACCCTGGAGTATCCGCGACAAGTCCAGAGCCAATATGGATCAATTCAACGTGCCGGGTCGTATGCTTCCCGCGTCCCAGGTGGGAAGAAATATCATCCGTCTTTAAAGCCAATTCCGGATTAATCGCATTCAGCAAAGACGATTTCCCAACACCGGACTGACCCGCAAATACACTGGTTTTTCCTTCTAAATACGGCACTAGTTCTTCAATCCCTCCGGCGGTAACGGAAGATGTCTCCAGTACAGTATAGCCAAGTTTCTGATAGTCCTTGATATACTGAGACAATTTCTTTTGATTTTCAGCTGTAACCAAGTCCAGTTTCGTCACGACGATAATCGGTTCGATTTCGTTATCTTCGATCAATACGAGAAATCGATCAAGCAAGGCTGGACTGAAATCAGGTTCCACTGCCGAAAAGACAAGGATTGCCTGGTCCACATTCGAGATTTGCGGACGTATCAATTCATTCTTTCGCGGTTTTATTTCGGTCACGGTCCCGTCCGTTTTATTTTCCGCTTCAAAAACAACATAATCACCAACGAGCGGGGTTACCTTATTCTTCCTGAACAGGCCCCTTCCACGGCATTGATAGACCTCTTCACCATCAAGGACATAATAAAATCCACTTAATGCTTTGATAATTTTTCCTTCGGGCATAACCACACTCCTAATTATTAAATTTATTCTGGATATGAGACGGATTCGTCAATGATGACCTGATTGTCCCGCATGACTTTATATCCTGCTTTCTTATCCGGGGAAACCATTAATTCGATCGTTCTCTTCGCATCTTCCAATATATAGAATGTTTCTTGAGGCTCCGTCATGCTATTGTCGATATCCTCGATGAAAATTTGGATTTTTTGTGATTTGCCTGGCTCAACCGGATCATACTCGATTTTGACTTCCTCCGTTACACTCTTGGGCGGAATCTCTTCTTTCCCTTTTGAAATGACCACTTTCACAGTACTGCCCTTTTCCACCTTCGTAGCAGGTTCCGGTGACTGGGAAATGACAAGCCCCTCCGCTACGGAATCATCATAGATTTCTTCTTCGACATCGATCTTTATTCCACTTTCACTGGAATAATCATCAAGGGCAGCTTTATTGAACCCCGTTAAGTTCTTCAAGCTCAACAGATCTGCCCCTTTACTGACCGTCAGCTCAAGCTCCGTTTCGGATGGTACGACCTCAGTGGCACCCGAGGGAGATTGATCTATGATCGTGCCGGGAGCACTGTCATCATATTTTTCAGTAACGCTTATGTTTTTGAATCCCATTTTTTCAAGCAGGGATTTAACATCAGAGTAATCTCGACCTTCATAGCTGGACAATGAAATCGTCTCTTTACCAACGCTTTGATAAATATCGATCACTGCACCTTCCTTGACCGTCTTACCTTCCTTAGGATTGGTTTTGATCACAAGACCAGCTTCAACCTCTTCATCTTCAATCTCGATCGTCTCTCCAATTTCCAAATCCATTTCAAGCAATTCAGTAATGGCGTCATCCAATTCTTCCCCTTTAAGGTCAGGGATCGTCACTTCCTTCGAGACAAGGAGGGGAGGTAAAACTGTGACAGATAAAACAGCAAGCAGTGCGAGAACTAAAAAGGTGGTCACCAAGATCGCAGGCATGTTCTTTCGCTTTTTACCTTTGTGTTCCGACTTGTTTTTTTGTTTTTTCTGTTTCTTTTGTTTCTTCTGTTTCTTTTTTGAATTACTCTCTGCTTCTGATTCACTTTCCTCATCATCCGCATAAACTAACGTATTTTTTTCAGGACCCCTTATGATTGTCTCATCGATGCTTGAAAGCTGATCATCCGTTATGACGGGGATGGCTTTTGTTGCATCATGATCTTCGGGAATCGCAAAAGGAAGTTCATTTGAACGCTCCGGATTAAGCGACGTCCGTATATCATCCTCCATCGAGTCCACACTCTCATAGCGGTAATATGAATCTTTGGCTGTCGCTTTCAAGATAATATTTTCCACACTCTGGGGTATTTCAGAATTCCAGCGTTTTGGCGAAGGAGTTTCCGATTGTAAATGTTTAAGAGCTATCGACACGGCTGATTCACCCGAAAAAGGCAATCTCCCCGTCAACAATTCAAACATGACGATGCCAAGTGAATAAATGTCCGATTTCTTATTGGCCATACCGCCTCTGGCCTGTTCCGGAGATAAATAATGAACCGAACCCAAGACTGCGTTGGTCTGCGTTATGTTTGTTGCACTTAGGGCCAATGCAATCCCAAAGTCCGTAATCTTGACGGTTCCTTCCTTATCAATCAAAATGTTCTGTGGTTTGATGTCACGATGGATGATCCCATTATGATGGGCATGGGAAATCGCTGCCGTGATTTGCCTCATGATATCCAAGGCTTCATCAACTGGAATTGGATAATATTTTTGTATGTATTGCTTAAGTGTAAAACCGTCAACGTATTCCATTACAATATAATAGATGGAATCTTCTTCACCAACATCATAAATACTTACGATATTGGGATGGGCCAAACTGGTTGCCGATTGGGCTTCCCGATTGAAGCGCTTGATGAACTCTTCGTCATTATTAAAATCCATGCGAAGGATTTTCAATGCAACATCCCTATCCAAGATCATATCCCTTGCAAGGTAAACATTAGCCATACCGCCGCCGCCGACCATCTGGATCAGTTTATAACGGCCGTTGATCCTTCTGCCAATCAACATTCAATTCACCTGCTTTCACTTTCTTCAGTAAATTGAACAAGCACAAGAGTGATATTATCTTCCCCACCGTAGTGATTGGCCTTATCTATTAATGAATTCGCCTTTTCTTCAAGTGACTGTGCATTGGTTACCGTTTCTTCCAGTTCCAGTTCACTCACTTTATTCGTCAATCCGTCCGAACAAAGCAATAGTAAATCATTTTCTTCGAAGATGACCGTCATAATGTCCATTTCCACTTGCATTTCTGTTCCCAAGGCTCGTAATAAAACATTTTTCCGTGGATGGTTTTCGGCATCTTCTTTCGAAATCTGACCGGAACGGACCAATTCGTTAACGAGTGAATGATCTTCCGTGACCTGCTTAAAACCACTCTCATTATACAAATAACACCGGCTGTCCCCGATGTTGGCAATGGTAGCAAACTTGTCGGTGCAAATGGCTGCAACAATGGTGGTCCCCATGCCCTTACATTCCGTATTCGCTTCTGCATGTTCAAAAAGCAACTGATTGACCGTGAAGATTTGCTGCTTAAGCCAATCTTCGGCATCATTTGCCGTTTCGATTCCGGTGGATACTTCCCAGCCCTTTTTCAGAAGGTCTATCGTCATTGCACTGGCTACATCCCCGGCACGGTGGCCGCCCATGCCATCTGCAACGATGGCAAGGCGAACGCCTTCCGAGTTCTTAAAGATTCCGCCATTATCTTCATTATGCTGGCGGACTTTTCCACGGTCTGTCTTAAATATTGCCCTCATAGGGTCACCTCGTCTCTTCTTTGCGCTCCTTGGCCCGAAGCTGGCCGCAGGCTGCGTCAATATCACTGCCTTGTTCCCTTCGGATCGTTACATTAATTCCGCGCTTCTTCAATGTTTTTTCAAACTCAAAAATCTGGTCCCGAGGTGTTCGTACATAGTTGCGTTCCGGTACATAGTTAACCGGTATTAAGTTCACATGGCATTTTATCCCTTTTATTAAAGCTGCTAATTCTTCAGCGTGCTCCACTGAATCATTTTCGCCACCGAATAGACCATATTCAAAACTTACACGGCGGCCTGTTTTTTCTGTATAGTATTTGATGGCCTCAATCAGGTCTGGAAGTTTGTAGGCCTTATTGATCGGCATCAATTTACTTCTCAATTCCGTATTCGGTGCATGAAGGGAAACAGCAAAGTTTATTTGCATGCTTTCTTCGGCAAACTTATAGATTTTAGGAATGATTCCACTTGTGGAAACGGTAATATGACGCGCCCCGATGTTCAAGCCCTTTTCATGGTTTATATTCTTCAAGAATGACATCATATTATCGTAGTTATCAAACGGTTCACCGATTCCCATGATAACGACGGAACTAACACGCTCTTCCGACTCATCAAGTGCTTGCTGAACTTTAACGACCTGGGCAACAATTTCCCCTGATTCAAGATTCCGCTTTAAACCGCCAAGTGTCGAAGCACAGAATGTACAGCCAATTCTGCATCCTACCTGCGTTGTCACGCAAATGGAGTTTCCGTATTCATGACGCATCAGCACCGTTTCAATCGAATATCCATCTTGGAGTTCAAATAAAAACTTCATCGTTCCGTCATTGGACGTTTGCTGAATCAAAGTCTTCAATGTTGTGAAGGTGAATTGCGACTCCAACTTATCCCGTAATGATTTCGAAAGGTTGGACATATCTTCAAAACTGGAGACACGCTTTTTATATAGCCAGTCATATACTTGCTCGGCCCGGAATGCCTTCTCTCCATTTTGAAGAAGCCATTCTTTAATTTGGTGAAGCTCCAATGAGTAGATCGATGGTTTTTCTGGTGTCGTGTCTTTTCTTACTCTAGATGATTTAGTGATTTCTGCCATTACAGCACCTTCTTTCTAAAACTCGCAATAAAGAATCCGTCACTGCTAAAATATTGCGGAAAAACTTGCAGCGTATGACCCTCGATATATGGCTGAACGCTTTCAGGCATTCTTGTGGACAAGGTTGCATCGCTTTCAAAATCCGGATGGCTTTCCAAAAATGCTGCAGCGACTTTGTCATTTTCTTCTTTATCCACCGTACAGGTACTATATACTAACCGTCCTCCTTGCTTAACAAGCGGGGCAGCCGATTCCAATAATTGTTGTTGTATACTTGAGAGTTTCATTATATCATCTTTTGTTTTAGTATACTTTACATCAGGTTTCCGGCGCATGACTCCCAACCCGGAACATGGTGCATCGATCAGGACCCTGTCAAACCCTTCCTTATTAAAGTGCTCTTGCACTTTTCTGCTATCAAGGGCCATTGTCTTAATATTGTTTCTGAGTTTTAGGCGCTCCGCCTGCTCTTTAATTAGCTTGACCTTATGTTCATGAAGGTCGAGTGCATATACTTGTCCTGTGGTCAAGCCTTCTGCGATATGGGTCGTTTTCCCTCCAGGTGCAGCACAACAATCGAGCACAGCATCATTTTCATTCGCACCCAATGCATGGGCAACTAGCATTGAACTCTCGTCCTGAATCGATAAATACCCCATTTTATAGCTTTCTGAATGAGCAAGATTCCCTTTATAGCTGACGATTGCTTCGGGAACGACTTCACTCGCTTCAACATCATATCCTTCTTCCGTTAATATGCTGATCAGTTCACGGCGTGAGATCTTTTTTAAGTTAACACGTCCTGTCTGTAATGGCGCAGTTAAGTTGATTTCACACATTTCCTTGGTTTTTTCATAGCCAAATTGCTCTACCCAACGCTGGATCAGCCAAATAGGATGACTCACTTCTATGGAAAGCCGTTCCAGATCATTTTTAATTTCCTCTAAAGAAGGAACACCATTTCTTTGAATATTACGAAGCACACCATTGACCATCGAAGAGGTGCCCTTGTGTCCGCGCTTTTTGGAAATTTCTACGGCCTCGAAAATGATTGCATGATCAGGCACTTTATCTAAATAGACCATTTGGTAAACGGAAAGTCTAAGTAAATTGATGACCCAGCTTTGCGTTTTTTTAGGTTGTTTAATAAACGGGTTCAAAAAATAATCCAAAGTCATTTTCCTCTGGATGGTACCGTAGCTTATCTCTGTAAGCAAACCGCTGTCCACGGCGGATAACTGGTGCTTTTTAATCAAGTTGTTCAATAATAGGTTACTGTAGGATTGGTTTTTCTCTACAGATTCCAAAATATCGAGAGCGATTTCACGTACTCCCTTTTTAGTTTGCTTCATTCTGTTCTCCTAACTTCATGCCTGCTTTAATGAACGATCCGGCTCCGCGCAAGTAATCTTTCGCCGGCATTTTTTTCTTTCCTGAAGGCTGCAGTTCTGTTACTAGTATTGCCGTCTCATTGCCTGCCGAAACGATGAAACCATCATTTTGTACCTCAACGATCGTGCCCGGCAAGGCCTGCTTGCCAGCTTCTAATTTCTTTACTTGCCATATTTTTATAATGGAACCGTCTAAGGTTGTATAAGCAACAGGCCAAGGATTCAGGCCGCGTACATGGTTATAGATGTCTTCCCCTGATTTCGACCAGTCGATTTTTTCCTCCGACCGTTTGATGTTAGGCGCAAAAGATGCTTTAGCATCATCTTGCTTGATTGCCTGTAACTCTTCATTTATAAGTTTCGGAAGTGTCTCCGCAAGTAAATCCGATCCTACCTTACTTAATTTATCATGCAGTGTACCAACATTGTCTTCTTCCTCTATAGTAACTTCCGCCTGAGTCAATATATCACCGGCATCCAATTTTTCTGCCATATACATGATGGTTATCCCTGTCTTTTCTTTCCCCTGTAAAATGGAATAATGAATTGGCGCCCCTCCACGCAGTTCAGGAAGCAGGGAGGCATGTACATTAATACAACCGTACTTAGGGGCATCCAACAATTCATTCGGAAGAATTTGTCCGAATGCCGCCGTCACCACTAAATCAGCATTCAATGCAATGATTTTTTCAAGTTCTTCTTTTTCCCGGATTTTTTCAGGCTGATAAACGGGTATCCCATGCTTTTCGGCTTCGACTTTAACTGGCGGCGGCGTAAGCACCTTTTTGCGGCCCACTGGACGATCTGGCTGTGTAACAACAGCGATCACATCATACCCTTCATCAATGATTCTTTTCAATACCGGGACCGAAAAGTCCGGTGTACCCATAAAAATTATTTTTGTCATTCTTCTCCATACCTTTCTAACTCTTCTTCCGAAATATACCGGGAAACCTTACTTGTAAATAAGACTCCTTGCAGATGATCGATTTCGTGTAGAAGGGCCCTTGCAAGGAAATCCTCCGCTTCTATCTCGAAATAAGATCCTTTTCGGTCTTGTGCCCGGACTTTGACACGGAAAGGACGCACTACTTCACCATATAAACTCGGGAAGCTCAAGCATCCTTCAACACCTGTCTGTTCTCCTTCCAATTCCAGCACTTCCGGATTAATCAGTTCAATTGCACCTGATCCTTCCTCTATTTCAACGACGGCCACTTGCTTTTTCACGCCAACTTGAGGTGCTGCAAGTCCAACGCCATCCGCCTCCACCATCGTTTCATACATGTTATTTAACAGCTTTGCCAACTTTTTATCAAAACTTGTTACTTTATCGCATTTTTGTTGTAAAATTTTTTCAGGAAACAAAACAATCGGTAAAATAGCCAAAATTAAAGGTACCCTCCTAGATATGAAAAACAACACTTCATTATATAAAAACGCAAGCTGTTACAGCTCGCGGTAATCATCCATCTCTAAAATAATTACATCATGATCTGTGGATTTAAATCTATTGAAATCTGCAGATGATTTTGAGCGGTTTCTTTTTGGTAATGCTCTAAAAGTGTGCGTAAATGCTGATTCAGGTCCGGCTCTCGTTTGTATTTTATCAGACATTGATAGCGATATCTATTGTTGATTCGACTAATGGGCGAAGCAACCGGACCTAGTACGACAGAATCCCGATTCAATCGCGAGCCTAAATAATTGGTGATTTTCTCAGTAACACTCACCGTCTTCATTAAATCTTCATGTGAAACGGTTATAAGGACAACATAATAATATGGAGGGTAATGACTTTGCCTCCTTAGATACATCTCCCGTTCATAAAAAGCATCATAATCCTGCAGGGCAGAAAGCTCGATGCTGTAGTGCTCAGGCGTATAGGTTTGGATGACCACTTCTCCCGGAAGCTGATGACGTCCCGCCCTTCCGCTGACCTGCGTCAGCAGCTGAAATGTCTTTTCCGAAGAACGGAAATCAGGCAGATGTAGCATCGTATCGGCTGAAAGGACTCCAACAAGAGTGATATTAGGAAAATCAAGGCCCTTGGCTATCATTTGGGTGCCTAGCAATATATCCGCTTTTCCTTCACCAAAGGCATTCAGCAATCGCTCATGTGAACCCTTCTTACTCGTCGTGTCAACATCCATTCGTATGACCCTTGCTTCAGGCAGGATTTTTGCAAGCTCTTCTTCAACCTTTTGAGTCCCTGTACCAAAGAACCTTATATGTTCACTTTCACATTCAGGGCAAACGGAAGGCATTCCCTCTTCAAACCCACAATAATGGCATTTCATTATATCATTAAAGCGATGATATGTAAGTGAAATGTCACAATTAGGGCAGTTGATGACCAATCCGCAGCTTCGACACATCACAAAGGAAGAATGCCCCCTTTTATTTAGCATCAGGACAGTTTGCTCCCCCTTCTCAAGCCGGTCTTTCAGCTTGGTAAAGAGCAGCTCCGAAAACATGGAACGATTTCCCGTTCTTAGTTCTTCCCTCATATCTACAATATCCACTGCTGGCAAAGCATTTTTATTCATCCTCTGGCTAAGGGTCAATAATTTATAGACATTTTTCTTGGCTCGAGCAAAAGATTCAAGTGTAGGTGTGGCACTGCCAAGAATAACCGGACAACCATATGATTTTGCTCTTTCAATGGCAACATCCCTAGCATGGTACCTTGGTGTTTCTTCTTGCTTATAACTGGATTCATGCTCTTCGTCAATGATGACCAGCCCCAGGCTTTCAAAAGGAGCAAACACGGCAGAACGCGCCCCGACCACCACTTTTACTTCTTTGCGGTGAATTTTACGCCATTCATCATATTTTTCACCTACGGATAAACCGCTATGCATGACAGCTACCTGCTCCCCAAATCGTTCCTTAAACCTCTTCACCGTCTGTGGCGTCAAGGAGATTTCAGGTACAAGCATGATGGCTTCCTTCCCTTTTTCAATGACAGAGGCAATTGCCTGTAAATACACTTCCGTCTTCCCGCTGCCGGTTACACCATATAAAAGGAATACATCATGTTCATCATGATGTATTTTCTCTTGGATCGGCTTTAATGCAGCGGCTTGTTCAGCTGTCAGTGTAAAGGGAATGGATTTTTCGAACACACGGTTTTCATAAGGATCACGGTATACTTCTTGATCCATTTCAGCCAAGGCCCCTTTTGAAACTAGGGATTTGACGGTACCGCTTGATGTGTTTATCAATTCAAGCAATTCCTTTAACGGGATGGGTTCTTGATGTTCAATAAAGTATTGAAGGAGTTCCTGTTGTTTTTTTGCATGGCTGGATATGGCTGATGCCATTTCTTTCAGTTCCATAGGGGAAAGCAAAGATTTAATGACTCGGACCGTCTTCTTGTTAAGTCGGTTTTTCACATTGTATTCGAGCTCAAGATTGCCATTTTGCATTTCCTTTTGGACCAGGGAGGCATTCTCTCCTTCAATCACGTCTTTCCAAGATAGTGAATCATTTTTTCCGAAAAGGTTTTGAATGGAGGGAGGGATCTGGTCCTTTTTATCTTCAACGACTTTAATGACTTTTTCATACTTTGCTTTCATCGCTGCCGGAAGCATGGCCTGTAGCGCTGAAATTTTAAAACACATCGCCTCCTTGGTCAACCAGTCACCTAGCTGAAGCAATTCATCATTGATGATGGGCTCCAAATCCATTGGTTCCTTTATAAAGCGTAATTTCGCAAAGTCGCTTTTAGCTTTTAAGCCTGTGACGAACCCCTGCACCATTCTTGGACCGAATGGGACGATGACTCTCATTCCGGGCTTGATGACTTGGTTCCACTTTTCAGGGATGCGATAGTCGAATTCTCGATCCGTTTGTTTAGCAGGTACATCCACGATGACGGATGCTATATCCATAAGACATCATTCCTTTTGCTTGCGAGATACTTCTGCCAGGATGCTTTTAGCTATATCCGCTTTACTCATTTTTGGAAGTTCGGTCGCACTTCCATCTTTATCGTAAATGGTCACGATGTTCGTATCCGTTCCAAATCCTGCCCCTGCAACGGTAACATTATTGGCAACGATCATATCTGCATTCTTTTTGACCAATTTTCCTCTTGCGTATTCTTCAACGTTGTTCGTTTCAGCCGCAAAGCCCACCAAAATCTGATGCGTTTTATTTTCACCGAGTTCCTTTAGAATATCCTTTGTCCGTTCAAATTCAATCACATTTTCCCCTGGCTGCTTTTTCATCTTTCGAGTATGATAGACCTTCGGTTTATAATCCGCCACTGCAGCCGTCATGATTACGACATCACTGGCAGCGAACTGATCGAATACCGCATTATACATATCTGCTGCTGATTCCACTGGTATTACTCTGGCCTTGGGAGGTGGCGTCAAGTTCACTGGGCCGGTAATCAATGTTACCTCAGCGCCCATTTCAATTGCCGCTTCGGCTAAGGCATAGCCCATTTTGCCGCTGGAATGGTTCGTCACAAAACGCACCGGATCAATCGCTTCACGTGTCGGTCCTGCCGTGATTAAATATTTCTTTCCTTTAAGAGGCTGTTGCTGTAATTTGCGTTCATTGAAATATCGATTAAGATGTTCTACGATTGTTTCAGGTTCCTCCAATCGCCCTTTCCCTACATATCCGCAGGCCAAATACCCTTCACCCGGTTCAATGAATTGATATCCAAACGACCGAAGTGTCTCCATATTTTTCTGAACCGCTGGATGTGCGTACATGTGCACGTTCATTGCCGGCGCAACCCAAACAGGTGCTTCCGTTGCCAATAGGGTGGTCGTGATCATATCATCCGCGATTCCATTGGCTACTTTGCCAATGACATTGGCTGTAGCTGGAGCCAACAGGATGATATCAGCCCAATCAGCCAAGTCGATGTGGGCAATGACTGAAGAATCCTTCTCATCAAAAGTATCTGTGTACACATCATTTCTCGAAAGTGCTTGAAAGGTGAGCGGCGTCACGAACTTACGTGCTGATTCACTCATGATCACTTTAACATGCGCACCTTCCTGAGTTAATTTACTTGTCAGGGCAGCAGCCTTATATACAGCAATCCCGCCGGTGACACAAAGAAGTACTTTTTTATCGATAAGCATGCAAATTTCCCCTAACTATACATTCTATTCTTTCTAATTATGACGGAAAACCGAAGAAATTTCATTTGAAATTCGCAATAACCTATGGATTCCCCCAAACATTACTTTAAAAAAATCAAAACAAACAGGCCTGACACCTTGGCCGCAGAAAGGAAGCACTTTCCAAATGTAACGCTCCTGTTTGCTTTAGGGTGTCAGGCCCGATAGGTCAAGCTATGTGTTCTTTTAGTTTTCCTCGTAAGAATTATCGTAAGTCAATTTACCGGAATGAATCTCTTCAAGGGCACGACCTACTGATTTATGGGAAACCGGTTTCGTTATGAGGCAATTATCTTTAATTTGCATTTCCCTGGCACGCTTAGCTGCCACTGATACAAGTGAGTATTTTGAATCGATTTTAAGTAATAGAGAATCAATTGATGGATATAACATAATTTATTCCGCCTCCAGCATTTTTTTATATAAAACAGCAACTCTTTCCCGACGGCAATGCTCGGCTATTACAATTGCATTAATTCTAGCACATGCGGCATCCACATGATCATTTTCAACAACATAATCATACAGATCCATAAGTTCTATTTCTTCCTTGGCCACTTTCATCCGTCCTTTTATCGCTTCCTCCGTCTCGGTTCCGCGAGTAACGATGCGGCTTTCGAGTTCGGTCAAACTCGGAGGAGCAAGGAAAATGAAAAGTCCTTCAGGGAACTTCTCCCGGACCTGTTTAGCTCCTTGAACTTCTATTTCCAGAAATACATCTTTTCCGGAATCGATTGTTTCACGGACATAATCCACGGGTGTTCCATAATAATTACCGACGAACTCAGCATATTCCAGCAATTTGCCTTCTTCGATCAGTGCTTCGAATTCCTCGCGTTTTTTGAAGAAATAGTCCACTCCGTCCACTTCACCATGGCGAGGCAGCCTTGTCGTCATCGAAATTGAATATTCGAATGCCGTTCCTGGCTGAGAAAAAATCGCCTTCCTAACAGTTCCTTTACCAACACCGGATGGTCCGGACAAAACGATTAATAAACCTTTTTCTCTCATATTGTTTCAGTTACCCCTCTTCTACGCTGTCATCTCTATCTTGTAGCCGTGCAGCAACCGTTTCCGGTTGAACGGCAGATAAGATAACATGGTCGCTGTCTGTAATTATAACGGCCCTGGTTCTTCTGCCATATGTAGCATCTATTAAGGATCCGCGATCTCGGGCGTCTTGGATGATCCTTTTTATCGGAGCCGATTCAGGGCTCACGATGGATACGATCCGGTTCGCGGAAACGATATTCCCAAAACCAATATTAATGAGCTTAATTGACATTTTTGTCCCCCATTCATATCTATTGTCACCTTGTTAGGTTCATCATAAACCGACTACTCGATATTTTGAACCTGTTCCTTTAATTTTTCAAGCAAACTTTTCATTTCCACCACATCTTTCGTAATGGACGAATCATTTGCCTTTGATCCAATCGTATTGACTTCCCTATTCATTTCCTGGACAAGGAAGTCAAGTTTCCTCCCAATTGGTTCACTATGGGTAAGGGTCCTTGAAAATTGCTGTAAATGGCTATCGAGTCTGGTCAGTTCTTCATTTATATCACATTTATCTGCAAAAATGGCCGCTTCTGTCACAATACGGCTATCTTCAATCAAACCATCAGTCAACTCGGCCAGTTTGATTTCCAATCGGGCTTTATATTTTTCGACGACTGAAGGTGCATGCATTTTGACTCCTGCTACAATCTCACCAAACTTTTCAAGCTGGCGTTTCATGTCCGAGGCAAGTTCCTGACCTTCGAGATCCCGCATTTTTTTCAGATTTTCCAATGCCCCCGTGACGGCCTTCATTAAAAGGGATTCCAAATCGGCAGGAACCACAGGTACTTCTTCCGTCATGAAAATCGATTCAAGTTGCAGCATATCCTGTAATGTAATTGAACTTTCCAGATTGTATTTTCCCTTGACTTCATCCATCAATCCCACATATTGATCAGCAAGATCCCAATCGATCTTCACCTTTTTGGAAACCAGGCTCTCACCTTCCACTGTTATGAAGATTTCCACCCGTCCCCTTCTTATGTATTGATTCGCCTTCTTTTTCACCTTTTCTTCCAAAACCAAAAGCTGGCGCGGCATTCGAATCGTATATTCACAAAAACGATGGTTAACGGTCTTGATTTCAGCAAAAACCCTGACCTGTTCGTTTTCCGCTTCTTCTCTTCCATAGCCCGTCATACTGGTAACCATGGTTCCACATCCTATCAAAACATAATGTAGTAATTTGGCCTTTTGACATTCATTATATATTAGCTAAAGTACGGAAACATTAGCTTACAAATAAAATACCACAAAAATAAAAAGGCAATAGAGCAAGACTCTACCACCTTAAAGATTATACCATATATCACTGTGCTTTTCTTGCTAAAAAGGTTCCAGCCAGTAAAAAAGTTGGTATGGATGCCATTCCTATTACTAATAGCCAATCCCTTCCCGAAATCGGTACCGTATGAAAGATGGTTTGTAAAGGCTGCACATACATGACGGCTACCATCAATAATAGGGAGGAAAGTACCGCCCCCACTAGATAAAGGTTACCGAATGGATTTCTCGAGAAGATCGAACGTTCACTTCGGCAATCGAATACATGTATAAGCTGAGCCAAGACCAAGGTAGCGAAAGCAATCGTTTGTGCATAAGCAAGATTATCCGGATTTGCACGATATACAACATAAAATGCAATCAATGTGGAAACCCCTATCAGAAAACCGCGTGAGATGATCTTCCAGCCAAGCCCCCTTCCAAAAACACCTTCATTGGCATTTCTTGGATTTCTTTTCATTACATCTTCTTCTGCGGCATCCAGGCCCAATGCCATCGCGGGCAGTCCGTCGGTTACAAGGTTTACGAATAAGATCTGGATTGGTATCAATGGTAATGGCAAGGCACATAGCATCGCAAAAAACATGACCAAAATCTCCCCAACATTGGAGGCAAGCAGGTAACGGATGAACTTCCTGATGTTTTCGTAAATATTCCTGCCTTCTTTAATGGCCGATTTTATTGTGGCAAAGTTATCGTCAACCAATATCAGGGAAGAAGCTTCTTTAGCAACATCAGTCCCCGTGATGCCCATGGATATACCAATATCCGCTGATTTTATCGCAGGGGCATCATTGACACCATCCCCTGTCATTGCAACGACATGTCCTTTATTTTGCAAGGCTTTTACGATTTTCAACTTATGTTCCGGGGAAACTCGGGCAAATACCGAAACAGTTTCAACAACTTCCTCAAGTTCCCCGACTTCCATGTCCGCCAATTGCCGTCCTTCAAGTACACGGTCTTTTCCTTTTAAAATTCCAAGTTCTTTAGCAATTGCCTTTGCAGTTATCACATGGTCGCCTGTAATCATGACAGTTTTGATCCCGGCGTCCCTGCATTCCTTAACTGCCTGTTTCACCTCCGGACGCGGGGGATCGATCATGCCCTGAAGTCCCATGAAGGTCAAATTACGCTCAGCTTCGGTTTCATGCAGCAAAATCGTTCCTTTTGAAAGTGGTTTATAACCTACAGCAATCATTCTAAGTGCCTGCGAAGCAAGCCCATTCATGTCCTGTTGCACCCTTTCCTTGCTCTCCCGATTTAATATTTCCGACCTTCCTTCCCAAAGAATCGTGTCGGACTGGGCAATCAATACGTCCGGGGCACCTTTTACGATAACGAAATGATTCTCTTTATCATCCTTCACTATGACACTCATCATTTTGCGGCTCGAATCAAATGGAAACTCCTTTACTATCGTAAACCTCTTAGATAGGTGTTCCCTCGTCAATCCAGCTTTCATTGCCGCGACCAACATCGCCCCTTCTGTCGGATCACCGTCTAGAATATATTGTTTACCATTCTCCTTTAACTCTGCTTTATTACAGAGCATGCCGAATGTAATTATTTGAAGCAAGGCATTATGGTTTTTCGGGGCAACTGAAACTCCATCTATAGAAAATTCTCCGACCGGATTGTAACCAGTACCGCCGACATCCCAAGTTTTTCCTCCACTCCAAACCTTCGTCACCGTCATTTTGTTTTGTGTCAGTGTACCTGTTTTATCTGAGCAAATCACTGTTGCACAGCCAAGCGTTTCTACGGCAGGAAGCTTACGGACAATCGCTTTTTGTTTGATCATACGCTGAACACCTAAAGACAAGGCTACGGTCACAATGGCCGGCAAGCCTTCGGGAATCGCCGCAACAGCCAGAGATACCCCGGCCAAAAACATCGTATAAAGGTCATGTCCTTGAATGACACCAGTCAGGACTACGATTACAGTTAATATTAAGGCCGTGACGATCAAAATTTTGCCTAGCTGCTCCAACCTCCGTTGAAGCGGTGTTTCTTTTGTTTCCGCAGTCTGCAGGAGATCCGCAATCTTTCCCATCGCCGTATTCATTCCAGTAGCGATCACGATTCCGACTCCATTCCCTCTTGTCACCATCGTTCCCATAAACGCCATATTTTCCTGATCACCGATACCTTCAACCTCATTCATCAATGGATCAGAACATTTAACGGCCGGGAGTGACTCGCCGGTAAGTGCCGACTCTTCTATTTCAAGGCTTGAATGGTCGATGATCCGTAAATCGGCACCAATACGGTCACCGCTCGAAAACTTCAGGATATCCCCAACAACCACTTCTCTCGATGGGATTTTCATCCACTGGCCATCTCGAAGCACGTTAACTTGCGGTGCAGCCATTTCCTTTAAGGCATCCAAGGATTTTTCTGCCTTCCGTTCTTGGAAAAAACCAAGTAATCCATTCAAAAAAACAATCGCCATGATGGCAATCGCATCGATATATTCACCCAATATCCCGGAAACCAATGTCGCGGCAAGTAAAACTATGACCATGAAATCTTTGAATTGGGCGAAAAATAAAAGAATGGCTGACTGTTTTTCTCCTTCCTTCAATTCGTTAAAACCATTCTTTCGCAGCCTGTCCTTTACTACATCATCGTCCAAACCGTGTGTAACGTTTGTTTGAAGCGCTTTCTCCATTTCTTGATTATTCATTTCCCTGAACTCCATCAAGTATCACACATCCCTTTGAATAGAATGAAATAGGCTCCTGTATACATCTCAACAGGCGCTTTTTGCTTTACTCTTCCAACACCTGCCTGCTTACCGATACATAAAACAACCTGCTCTTCTTCCATGATTATTCAGACTCGTCCAAAATAATGCTATAATTAAACAGAATTGCGGAAAGAAGAACGATCCGGTTAATTTTTTGAATGAACGAATTGTAATCATGATGAATGGACCAATTTTGTATTCACTATCAGGAAAATGGGCAGCCGTGATGCATTTATAACGCCCGGCAAAAATGAGTTCTTAGAAAATCTTATGTAAAGGAAGTAAAAATAGAATGTCATTTGATGGATTATTTACGAAAGCGATGACGGAAGAAATCGCTTCTTTATTAGAAGGTGGACGAATCAATAAGGTACATCAGCCTTATAAAAATGAAGTAATACTGGTTGTTCGTGCTGGAGGTAAGAACCATAAGCTCTTATTATCAGCCCATCCAAGTTTTTCGAGGGTGCAATTGACCGAAGAAAGTTATGAAAATCCCAAAGAGGCACCCATGTTCTGCATGCTTCTTAGGAAGCACCTCGAAGGCTATACGATAGAAAACATTTATCAATATGAACTTGATAGGATGATCATTTTTGAAGTGAAGGGCCGTAATGAGCTTGGCGATGTCTCTCAAAAGCAGTTAATCATCGAAATCATGGGGCGACACAGCAACATTGTTTTAGTAGATAAAGAACGAAATATGATTTTGGACAGCATTAAGCATGTTTCACATGCCGTCAACAGTTATCGGGCGATATTGCCGGGCCAGGAGTATAAGGCTCCACCCGCACAGGAAAAGAATGATCCCTTCAAGGCTACCGAGGACGATATCAGGAAGAATATTGACTTCAATGCAGGAAAGCTGGATCGACAGCTTGTTGCCCATTTTTCAGGGGTTTCACCATTAGTTGCAAAGGAAGCCGTCTACCGGGCCGGACTTGCCAACAGCACGACCCTTCCAACAGCCTTTTTAAAGATTATCCAGGAAATCACGGAACGGAAATATGCTGCCACGATCAAACAAGATGGAAATAAAGAAGTTTTTTATATGCTTTCACTAGAGCATCTGTCTGGGAATCAACGTACGTTTTCTTCATTGAGCGAGATGCTCGACCGCTATTACTTCGGAAAGGCAGAAAGAGATCGGGTTAAGCAAAAGAGCCAGGATGTAGAACGTTTCATTACTAATGAAATCGAAAAGAACTCAAAAAAAATCGGCAAGCTCGAACGTACATTGAAAGATACGGAACGCGGTGAACAGTATCAGTTGTTCGGTGAGCTGCTTACAGCTAATCTATATCAAATGAAAAAAGGCATGAAGGAAATAGAAGTCGTCAATTATTATGATGAAGAACAGAGTATGGTCACCATCCCGCTTGACCCATTAAAAAATCCGTCAGATAATGCACAAAAGTACTTCTCAAGATACCAAAAATCCAAAAATGCAGTCGGAGTCGTCCAAGAACAAATCGAAAAGACAAAATTGGAATTGACCTACTTCGAAGCCTTGCATCAGCAGCTCCAATCAGCGTCACCCAGGGATATAGAGGAGATTCGGGAAGAACTTCAGGAAGAAGGATACATTAGGCAAAAAAAGAAAAAAGGCATGAAAAAACCTGCAAATGCAAAACCGCAGCTTGAAACATATTATGCTACGGATGGAGATCTCATTTTTGTCGGGAAGAATAATAAACAAAATGATTATTTAACGAACAAGTTTGCACGCCGTGATGAAATATGGCTTCATACCAAAGATATACCCGGCTCACATGTTGTGATTCGAAATGAATCGCCAAGTGAAAAAACAATAAAAGAGGCCGCCGTATTAGCAGCTTTCTTCAGTAAAGCAAAGCAATCGAGTTCAGTGCCCGTTGATTTCACACAGGTTCGCCATGTTAAGAAACCGAATGGTTCCAAGCCCGGGTTCGTAATCTATGACCAGCAGCAGACCGTTTATATTACACCGGATGCCGATACTGTCATACGCTTAAAGGAAGCGGTAAAGGAGTAAAAAAATAGAGGGGGCCCAGTCCTGAGTGATTGGGCCCCCTCTATTTTCATGCCGAAATCCAAGCTGTATCAGCCGGATTCTCCCGCCATTTTTTTAGCTTTTCCAATTCTTCTGCCGTGATGTACCCTTTATCATTAGCGACTTTTATCAAAGTAGAGTAGTCACTCAACGAATGGTTAATAATGCCCTCAGCTTCGAATTTTTCTTTTCCCTTTTCCAATTCGTAAGTAAAGATCGAAACGACTCCTAGAACATCACATCCAGCCTCTTTCAGCGCGTTAACAGCAGTAATCACACTTCCGCCGGTTGAAATCAAGTCTTCTACAACGACCACTTTTTGTCCTGGAACTGCGCGGCCTTCGATTTGATTGCCCTTACCGTGCTCCTTAGCTTTGGATCGAACATAGCACATCGGTGCATTTAATTTTTCACTCACCCAAGCTGCATGCGGAATGCCGGCAGTTGCTGTGCCTGCAATCAGTTCAGCCTCAGGGAAATGCTGTTCAATCAAACCTTTCAATCCTTCCGCTATTTCATTGCGAACCTCTGGGTATGAAAGGGTCAAGCGATTATCACAATAAATGGGTGATTTAATTCCAGATGCCCAAGTAAAGGGGTCATTCGGCTGTAGGTACACTGCTTTTATTTCCAATAGATGTTCAGCTATCTTATTATTTAACATGATATTCCCTCCCAAGCTGCTTTCATATCCAAATACGCCCTTAATGGATCTGCCGCCCCCGTTATGGCTCTCCCTACAACGATGGCATCCGCTCCAAAATCCCTAGCTTGTTCAGGCGTGGCAATTCTCTTTTGATCATGCGTCTGTCCACCTGCACTTCGGATTCCAGGTGTAACGGTCAAGAATTCATGACCGATGCGTTCATGTATGTTCTTTACTTCATGGGTAGAACAGACGACGCCATCCAATCCTGCCTGTCTAGTAAGTTTTGCATAATGGAGGACCGAATCTCCCAGAGACCCGGCAATGTTTTGCTCAGCATTCATTTGTTCTTGTGACGTACTCGTCAGTTGGGTAACCCCAATGCATAATGGACGTTTTTTACCAGCGGACGTACCCTTATCCAGACCTTCCATGGCTGCTTCCATCATCTTTTGTCCACCTGCCGCATGTACATTGACCATGTCAGCGCCTAAAGCTGCCAATCCGGTCATGGCCATTTTAACGGTATTTGGAATATCATGAAGCTTCAAGTCCAAAAACACATCGTGGCCTTGCTCCTTTACGAAAGAAACGATTGATGGACCATTCTGATAAAATAATTCCATCCCCACTTTTACAGCCAGTTTTTCCGAATGGAACTGTTTTAGGAATGTCTCCGTTTGAAGGAGGTCAGGGAAATCAAGAGCGATTATTAGTGACTGTTTCATTTTGCTTCCAGCTCCTTCCGGTACATTCTGAAATATGGTCAAATCCCAGCTCATCCAACAATTTCGGTAATTCTTCGATGATGGTCGGGCATACAAAGGGATCCACGAAGTTCGCGGTTCCCACTGCAACAGCACTGGCACCCGCATAGAAAAATTCAATGACGTCTTCCGCCGTAGCGATGCCGCCCATTCCGATTATTGGAATAGAAACTTGCTGGCTAACCTCATAAATCATCCGGAGCGCTACAGGTTTTATTGCAGGACCAGATAATCCACCCGTTCTGTTAGAAAGGATCGGTTTGCCCGTTTTTAAATCCAGTCGCATGCCGACTAATGTATTTATCATGGTCAACCCGTCGGCCCCGCCATCTTCAACTGCTTTGGCCATATCCACAATATTACTGACATTCGGTGAAAGCTTCACATAGACTGGGACGGAAGATACTTTCTTTACCGCCTTGGTTACCTCTTTGGCAACTTCCGGTACCGTACCGAAAGCTATGCCTCCTTCTTTTACATTCGGACAAGAGATATTCAATTCAAGTGCTTTCACATTCCCCGCCTTGCTTATTTCACTGGCAACTTTTACATAGTCTTCTATTTGCGAACCTGCAACGTTGGCAATGATGGGAACATCATACCTACTTAGCCAGGCCAGCTCTTCACTGATGACCTTTTCCAAGCCTGGATTCTGCAGACCGATGGCGTTCAGCATTCCCGAAGAGGTTTCCGCAACACGCGGAGTCGGGTTGCCGAACCTCGGCTCAGGAGTGGTCGCTTTGATCATGATCGCCCCAAGAATATCCAAGTCGAAAAATTGACTGTATTCACGGCCGAACCCAAAGCATCCAGACGCTGGCATGACCGGGTTTTTCAAGTGTAATCCTGGTAATTCAACTGAAAGCCTGCTCATAATACCACCTCTCCTGCCCGGAATACGGGTCCATCGCTGCAAACCTTTTTATAACTGAAACCAGTTGGGTCATCCCCTGTATGACACACGCAAGCAAAGCAGGCACCGATGCCGCATCCCATCCTTTCCTCAAGGGACAGGAAAAGCTTTTTCTCACGATAGCCCGATTCCAAGGCTCTTAACATTGGTGTAGGCCCGCATGAAAAGATCGTTGCAAACTCTTGCTCCAGATTGTCTATTACCGTCGTAACAAATCCTTTTGTCCCGTATGAACCATCCACCGTGGCAATATAGGTATCACCTAATTCACTGAATTCTTTTTCGTAAAAGATGGCTGACTTGGTCTGGAAGCCCAATACATGGATTACCGTAACACCTTTCGCAACCAACATTTGTGATAATTGATACAGGGGCGGGACACCAATCCCGCCGCCAACCAATAATGCCGTTTCACCCTGTTTAGCCTCATGAACGGGAAATCCGTTGCCAAGGGGTCCAAGGATATCGACCGCTTCCGCCTCTTTACGCTGCGATAACAGTGTCGTTCCTTTACCTTCAGCCCGGTATATCATCGTGAACTGTTTTTCACTGCTGTTGTAAGAAGAAATCGAAATCGGGCGTCTTAACAATGGCTCAGTGCCTTCTGTTGTCTTGACTTGGACAAACTGGCCTGGTTGATTCATCTCTGAAACCAATTCACCTTGCAGGGTAAGTTCAAAGATGGACGGGGCCAGTTCCTTATGATTTAACACCTTCATTCTTTCCTTCTTGATCATATATAGCTCACCTCACGACTTTTTTCCGTTTTTCCCATTGCTTCTGCCGAGAAGGTCATGGATTCTATCACTCTTAAAATGGCTTCTGCCGTATCAAGTGATGTTAGGCATGTCACTCCATTTTCAACCGATTCACGTCGGATTCTGAAACCATCCCGTGCAGGCTGCTTACCTTTTGTCAAAGTATTTATAACAAATTGCGCTTCCCCGTTCCGGATGACATCCAGCAGGTTTGTACCTTCTTCGCCAATTTTTCCGACAATCGCAGTCGGAATTCCTGATTGCTCCAATAGGGCAGCAGTTCCGCTGGTGGCTATCAGCTTGAAGCCGATATTATGGAAACGCCTTGCTAAAAGCAGCGCTTCCTGCTTATCTTTATCCGATATCGTCAATAACACCGAACCATGCCCCTTGATCTTGAAACCGGAAGCGACCAGCCCTTTATATAAAGCTTTTTCAAGGGTGGTATCTTTCCCCATTACTTCACCAGTCGATTTCATTTCAGGTCCGAGTGAAATGTCCACACCTCTTAATTTCGCAAATGAGAAGACCGGCACTTTCACATAGACCCCCGTTTGTTCTGGCACTAACCCCGATTTGTAACCTTGGCTTTCAAGTGTGTGGCCCAAGATGACCTTCGTGGCTAAGTTAGCCATCGGGACATTCGTAATTTTACTTAAGAATGGAACGGTTCGGCTGGAACGTGGATTTACTTCAATCACATACACTTCTTCATTGCTGATGACATATTGGATGTTCAAGAGACCGATTATATTCAAGCCTTTTGCCAACCGGGTCGTATAATCAATGATTACTTCTTTTTGTTTTTCCGTTAAGTTTTGTGGCGGATAGACTGCAATCGAGTCACCTGAATGGACGCCGGCGCGCTCAATATGCTCCATGATCCCAGGGATAACGACCGTTTCGCCATCGGAAATACCATCCACTTCGATTTCTTTACCCGTTAAGTAGCGGTCTATCAGGACAGGGTGATCCGGATTTATTTTCACGGCATTTTTCATGTAATGCAGCAATTCTTCTTGTTTATAGACGATTTCCATCGCTCTTCCTCCGAGGACATACGATGGCCTTACTAAAACCGGGTACCCGATATCTTCAGCGATGACGATCGCTTCATCAACCGATGTTGCAGTTTTACCCTTTGGCTGGGGAATGCCTAAATCCTGAAGTGCTTTTTCGAATTTATTGCGATTTTCCGCCCTATCCAGGTCTTCAAGTGAAGTACCTAGGATTTTCACTCCTCTTTCAACCAGACCATCTGCAAGGTTGATTGCTGTCTGTCCGCCAAACTGGACGATGACCCCTTCCGGTTTTTCCAAATCGATGACATGCATGACATCTTCAATAGTCAATGGTTCGAAATAAAGTTTGTCGGAGATACTGAAATCCGTCGAAACTGTTTCGGGATTGTTGTTGATGATGATCGCTTCATATCCCGCTTCCTTAATGGCCCATACCGAGTGTACGGTCGCATAATCAAACTCTACTCCTTGCCCGATCCGAATTGGGCCTGATCCCAGAACAATGACACTTTTCTTGTCAGTGACGATGGATTCATTCTCATCTTCGTATGTCCCATAAAAATACGGAGTTTCCGATTCGAATTCGGCAGCACATGTATCAACCATTTTGTAAACAGGGATGATTCCTTGCTGTTTCCGGTATTCATAGACATCAATTTCGGGAACTCCCCATATTTCCGCGATCGTTTTGTCAGAAAACCCTAGTTCTTTAGCCTTTTGCAATACTTCACAATCAAAAGAATGTTCTTTAAGCTGCTTTTCAAAGTCGATTATCTTTTTCAACTTATGCAAGAAGAATAAATCGATCTGGCTCCATTCGTGGATGGTTTCGATCGTTTTTCCCCTTCTTAACGCTTCACCGATATAGAATAACCGTTCATCTCCGGCTTTTCTGATCCGTTTCTCTATCTTTCCATCCTCAAACTCGTCATTCAAATTAAGGTGGAATATACCCGCTTCAAGGGAACGGACAGCTTTTAAGATTGATTCCTCGAATGTACGGCCGATTGCCATGACTTCTCCGGTCGCTTTCATTTGGGTACCGAGCCTACGGTTGGCGCTTTCGAACTTATCGAAAGGCCAGCGCGGAATTTTCGTAACGACATAGTCCAGTGCAGGTTCAAAGCTGGCATAGGTTTTGCCAGTGACAGGGTTCATCATCTCATCGAGCGTCAAACCAACGGCTATCTTTGCTGCTAGCTTTGCAATTGGATAACCAGTCGCTTTTGAAGCAAGTGCCGAAGAACGGCTGACCCTTGGGTTCACTTCAATGACATAATATTGATAGCTGTTTGGATCTAGCGCAAGCTGAACATTACATCCACCTTCAATTTTCAAGGCGCGGATAATCTTCAAAGACGTATTTCGAAGCATTTGATACTCTCTGTCACTTAATGTTTGGCTTGGTGCCGCAACGATTGAATCGCCTGTATGGACACCGACAGGATCGAAGTTTTCCATATTACAAACGACTATTGCATTATCATTGGAATCACGCATCACTTCATATTCCACTTCTTTGAAACCGGCAATGCTCTTCTCAAGCAGACATTGGTGAACCGGGCTGCTTTTCAGGCCACCCTCAACGATCTCGATAAGCTGCTCTTCGTTATCACAAATCCCACCGCCTGTTCCGCCAAGCGTGAAGGCTGGACGAACAATGACCGGGTAGCCGACTCGTTCAACGAATGTATACGCTTCTTCCAAGTTATGAATAATGTCGCTGTCAGGCACTGGTTCCCCAAGATCGTTCATTAGCGTACGGAAAAGGTCACGGTCTTCCGCTTGTTGTATAGCTGAAAGTTTGGTCCCAAGAATTTGGACATTGCATTCTTCCAGAATTCCTGATTCGGCAAGCTCAACTGCCATGTTCAAGCCAGTCTGTCCGCCCAAGGTAGGTAACAGTGCATCCGGGCGCTCTTTACGAATGATTTTGCTGACAAATTCCAATGTGATCGGTTCGATATAAACCGCGTCAGCCATTTCAGTGTCTGTCATGATTGTCGCAGGGTTAGAGTTAATCAGGATCACTCGGTAGCCTTCTTCTTTTAAGGCTATACACGCTTGGGTTCCTGCATAATCGAACTCGGCGGCCTGTCCGATGACGATCGGACCGGAACCAATTACTAGGATGCTTTTTATATCATTGCGTTTTGGCATGTTTTTTCCCCCTTGTTGGTTGCAGCTTCAATCATTTGTAAGAATTCATTGAATAAGTAGTTGGCATCTTCCGGACCTGGCGATGCTTCCGGGTGATATTGTACGGTGAAAGCCGGATACTTTTTATGGCGCAGGCCTTCAATCGTATCGTCATTCAATGCTGTATGTGTCACAATAAGATCTGTACTTTCAATGGAAAGCTCTTCAACTGTATATCCATGATTTTGAGATGTGATGGATACCTTTCCGGTACGAAGGTCCCTGACCGGATGATTCGAACCTCGATGGCCGAATTTTAATTTTGCCGTATCCGCCCCGTTTGCAAGTGCGAATAATTGATGTCCTAAACAGATTCCGAATAACGGTACTTGCGTTTGGATTGTACGGATCATTTCGAGCGTCTCATGAACACTTTTCGGATCTCCAGGGCCGTTTGAAAGCATTACGCCATCCGGATGGTATTGCATCACTTCTTCGGCCGTGACGTTATAAGGTACAACCACGACATCACAGCCGCGCTTCGTCAACTCACGTAAAATCCCATGCTTCATGCCGTAGTCTACAAGAACAACCCGCGGGCCTCTGCCCGGGCTGGAATAAGGTGCTTTTGTTGAAACCTGTTTTACCTGATTAGAAGGAATCACCGTTGCCTTCAATTGGGAAACCACTTCATTTACATCTTTATTGATATTGCAAAGCGCCCCTTTCAGTGCACCTGATTTCCTGATGATTCTTGTCAGCTTTCTCGTATCGATTCCGCTTATTCCAGGTATGTTCTTCATTTTCAGATATTCATCTAGTGATAGTTGGTTTCGCCAGTTGGAAGGAAGTTCTGCTGTTTCCTTAACGACGAATCCTGCTATCGCTGGATTGATGGATTCAAAGTCATCGCGGTTTATCCCGTAGTTCCCGATTAATGGATACGTAAGTGTAACGATTTGACCGCAATACGATGGATCGGATAGAATCTCTTGGTAACCCGTCATTCCTGTGTTAAAAACGACTTCACCTATTTTTTCTACGTCCCCTCCGAATGCTTCCCCAAGGAATACTGTCCCATCTTCTAAAATTAGCTGTCTTTTCATCCTTGAACACGTCCTTTTTCCCAAGCTATTTTTCCTTCTGCAATCGTCATGACTGGCCAGCCATAACATTTCTTTTCATTAAAAGGTGTATTTTTCCCTTTTGAAGCAAACTCTTCAGCATTGATTTCTTTTTCTGTTTCCAAATCGATGAGTACGATATCCGCAGTAGCACCTTCTTTTAGCTCTCCATAAGGAAGGGAGAAGCTTTCGGATGGTTTGATTGTCATGAAATCGATCAATTGCTTTAATGTTATGATGCCCTTTTTAACCAATTCGGTGTAAAGCAGCGGGAAGGCCGTTTCCAATCCTACTATTCCGAAAGGAGCCAGCTGCATTCCCTGCGCCTTTTCCTCTGCCGCATGCGGGGCATGGTCTGTTGCTATAAAATCGATGGTTCCGTCAAGCAATCCTTCTATCAACGCATCCCGATCTTCACGGCCCCTTAATGGCGGGTTCATTTTATAATTCGTATCAAGTCCCGGTATATCATCTTCACACAATAATAAGTGATGCGGTGTAACTTCGGCGGTGACACGGATACCGGCCCGTTTGGCATCCCTTACCGTCCTTACCGATTCCTTCGTGGAAATATGGCAAACGTGATAATGGCAGTCCGCCGCTTCGGCAAGAAGGATATCCCGGGCGATATGTACAGCTTCACATACCGACGGAATCCCATTGATTCCCTGTTCTTTTGAGAATCTTCCTTCATGGACGGAGCCTTTATTGATTAAGCTATTGTCTTCACAATGAGCAACAATGGCCATATCTTGAGCGGCTGCCCGTTTCATCGCTTCCAGCATCATCCCGGCTTCTTGAATTCCTACGCCATCGTCCGTAAAGGCGAAAGCACCCGTTTGTTTTAGTGAAGCAAAGTCGGTCAGCTCCTTGCCAGCTTCCCTAATCGTGATGGATGCATATGGGAGTACCCTGACATGAGCCGTTTCTTCAATTTTCCTGTTAAGCGCTTCTAGGTTCTCCACTGTATCAGGAACTGGCCTAGTATTAGGCATCGCCGCTACCGTAGTGAAACCGCCTCTTGCCGCTGCAAGCGTCCCGCTTGCGATTGTTTCCTTATGTTCGCCGCCCGGTTCGCGTAAATGGACATGCAGGTCAACAAGCCCAGGTGTAATCAGTAATCCTCCAGCGTCAACTACGTTACAATTTTCCGTCTCCAAGTTCTCGCCGATCTTTGTGATGACCTTGCCTTCTATCTCAATGTCCGCTTTTTTGAATGAGTTTTGATTATCTAGCAATACTCCATTTTTGATTACTGTTTTCATGGATGTTTCCCCCTTCGGTTTGTTCAAGCACATTTTTTAATACGGCCATTCTAATGAATACGCCATTTTCCATTTGTTTAAAAATTCTCGAGCGGCTGCATTCGACTAAATCACTGTCTATTTCAACACCGCGGTTTATTGGTGCAGGATGCATGATGATCGCATCCGGTTTCATATTTTTTTCACGTTGTTTGGTCAGGCCGAATTTTTCCAGGTAATCTCCATTTGCCTGATCGTATTTATCAATATGCCTTTCATGCTGTATTCTGAGCAGCATGACCACATCCGATGTAGCTACCGCATGATCGATGTCTTCATACCTTCCTAAACTGTTTGATCTGTCAAACCATTCAGGCGGGCCCGAAAATACGACATTCGCTCCTAAACGAGTCAGTGCTTCTGCATTAGATTTCGCAACCCGACTATGCCTTACATCACCGATTATCGCAATCTTAAGACCTTTGAAACTTTTAAACTCTTGTTTAATCGTCAATAAGTCCAGTAATGATTGGGTTGGGTGATTTCCGCAGCCATCCCCTGCATTGATTATTGGAATCCCGATCTTCTCATTCAATTCATCAAAATAATTATCCTGTTCATGACGGATGATCAAGGCATTTACACCTATCGCTTCTAACGTTTTAACTGTGTCATATAAGGTTTCGCCTTTTAACACGGATGATGTACCCGCATCAAAAGGAATGACCTCAAGTCCCAATTTTCTTTCAGCCATTTCAAAGCTTGATTTTGTACGTGTACTTGGTTCAAAGAAGAGATTGGCAACTGTGGTCAGCTGCTTTGGAATCCAGCTGGCTCCGTTGGCAAAACACTCTGCCTCATGTAAAATCCTTTCAATTTCACTTATTGTCAATTCATTCATGGTCAATAATTTTTTCATCGATCCTGCTCCTCTCACATTTGTGATGCGGGGCATAAAAAACACCCCGCCATTAAGGACAGGGTGTAGGTCATAAAGATTGTGAGGACACGGATTGGTTTACACTTTTCCCCGTTCTCATTCATCTTTACAGCAACACCCTTTTAAGCCTCTCTGGACTTCTTTTAAAAGGTGATCTATTGTTTTGATGCAATATCTTATTTTCCAAATATATCTCCGGATATTTTTTCCCGGTCAGGAAGAATCAAGTTAAGAAGGATTCCGACGATGGCTGAAAGTGCCATTCCGGAAAGCGATACCGTTTCCGATAGTTGTACAAACGCTCCTCCGATTCCTAACACCAGGATGACTGAAGCTATCATCAAGTTTCTTTTTTTGTCAAAGTCGACCTTATTATCAATCAGCATCCTCAATCCACTTGAGGCGATGATACCGAAGAGCAAGATGGAAATGCCGCCCATCACAGCTGTAGGTATCGAGCTTATGACTGCTGAAATCTTACCGTTAAAGCCAAAGATGATTGCAGTCAATGCTGCCCCTCCGATGATATAGACACTGTACGCCTTCGTCATGGTCAGGACCCCAATATTTTCACCATACGAAGTCAGCGGCGGCCCACCGATGAAGGACCCAATCATGATTCCTGCGCCATCTCCTAAAATCGAGCGATGCAAGCCTGGCTTTTCCAAAAAGTTTCTGCCAACTACTTTGCTCAGTACCATCTGATGTCCGATATGTTCTGATAAAGTTACGATGGCAACCGGTACCATGATGGCAATGACTTCCCATGAGAAGGTAGGTGTATATGTTACATACGGAAACATGAATTCAGGCATTTCCCACCATTTTGCTGCCTTGATCGGTTCATAATCTATTATTCCTGCTACAGCCGAACAGCCGTAGCCCACTATGATTCCCATTAAAATGGGGATCAAGTTAATGAATCCCTTAAAGAACACGTTGCAGATGATGGTTACCGCTAAAGTGATCAGCGCTATAATTATATAAGTGCCGCTATATTTATCTTGCGGATCATACATTGCCATGTCCACTGCCGTTCCGGCAAGGCTTAATCCGATTACGATAATCACCGGTCCCACCACAACCGGAGGAAGTATGTTCATTAACCAGCGCAAACCTACTTTCTGGATGATCAAAGCTACAATCCCATATATGAACCCTGCCGCAAAACAGCCAATCATGGCCGCTTCCGGACCTCCCAAAGCCTTAGCCGCGATGATTGGCGTAATGAAAGCGAAAGATGAACCGAGATAAGCTGGTATCTGACCTTTCGTTATCAGTAAGTATGAAAGTGTTCCCAACCCGCTTGATACCAGTGCTACCGCCGGGCTTAAACCTACCAGGAATGGCACCAGCACCGTTGCACCGAACATGGCGAACAAATGCTGGATGCTTAACGTAATCCACTGTCCAGCCTTTGGCACGTCCTCGACATCCAGTACGATGTCCCTTTTCGTTTCTTCCATTTCCGTATCCCCCTCATGAAAATTCCATCAAAACTGTAAAAACCCTCTTTGCTATATACAAAGAGGGTTTCTCAGAAGGTAAATGCCTATGCATAGGGCACAGCTCTTCCGATTGACTCCCCTTTGCCAGCCTCTCTGGACTGTCTTTAAAAGGGTAATATGAAATTTTCATGGTGTTTAGTTTTCTAATATAGTAACTTGATCTACTTGATCTACTTCTGTTAAAGTAACTGTAATTTTTTCAGATTGTGAAGTCGGAACGTTTTTACCGACGAAATCCGCGCGAATCGGCAATTCCCTATGTCCCCTATCCACTAATACGGCAAGCTGGATCTGCGAAGGTCTTCCCAAATCCACCAGAGCATCCATTGCGGCTCTAACGGTTCTGCCTGTGAAAAGAACATCATCCACTAAAATCACTTTCTTGTCAGTGATATTGACCGGAATGTCAGAGCCTTTTACGATGGGTTCCCCATCATTGCTCTTTTTCGAAAGGTCGTCGCGATAAAGCGTAATATCCAGTTCACCCAGCTCTATTTCCTTGCCTTCTATTTGATTGATGCGCTTCGCAAGTCGGTCAGCGAGGAAAATCCCGCGTGTACGTATCCCGATTAAGACGCAATCCTCAATCCCCTTATTTTTCTCAATGATTTCATGGGCAATCCTCGTCAAGGCTCTGCTAATGGCCTGCTCATCAAGTACTATGGCTTTCTCATTCAACACGTCGGCCACCCCGATTCTTTTTTCTGATAAGTCCATTTCAACAAAAAAATCCTCATGCCAAGAAGGCATGAGGATTTTACCGCCGTGGGCATAATTATCCCACTTTGCGTATCCGTTTCCTTCTCAGTCTCTCTGAACTGTGTTAAAGGTTCTTATTAAGTTGTTATTATAATATATCAAAAAAGTGAATGTGTCAATCCTTACTTCTACGTAATTGATTAATTAGATTTTCAAACTCCTCCGGAATCGGAGCTTCGAATTCCATATACTCATTAGTACGTGGATGAATGAAACCTAGAAGACCGGCGTGCAACGCTTGTCCATCCAATTTCAGGGTCTTTTTCGGACCATATTTCGGATCTCCCGCCAGTGGGAAGCCAATGTATTTCATATGAACACGGATTTGATGTGTCCTTCCCGTTTCAAGCTGGCATTCAACCAAAGTGAAATCTTTGAAGCGTTCGATGACACGGAAATGGGTGACGGCATTTTTGGCATTCGAATCTGTGACAGTCATGCTTTGGCGATCTTTTTTATCGCGGCCGATCGGTGCATCGATCGTTCCAAAATCATGAGGGATCACACCATGAACTACAGCTTGATACTTACGGGTAACCGTTTTGTCAACGAGCTGCTGTACCAGTTTCTCATGTGCCATATCATTTTTGGCAACCATCAATAGACCTGATGTATCTTTGTCGATCCGATGGACGATTCCAGGACGCATGACACCGTTGATTCCAGAAAGATCCTTGCAGTGAGCCATCAATCCATTTACAAGCGTGCCAGATACATGTCCCGGTGCCGGATGGACGACCATACCGCTCGGTTTATTAACCACGAGTACATCTGCATCTTCATAATAGATATCCAAATCCATTTCCTCTGCTACCGCATCCAATACCTCAAGTTCTGGAATCGTCACTTCGATTGTATCGCCAGTAACAGCTTTGTAATTCGTTTTAATAACCGCGCCATTTACCAAAACATGATCTTCCTTGATCCATTGCTGGACCTGAGTGCGAGACCATTCCTCATTCAAAGTGGAAAGGGCCTTATCAATCCTAACTCCTTTTAGTGTTTCATCGATGCTGTATAACCTTTTATCCATTATCTTTCTCCTTAGCGTTTTTTTCTTCTAAAAACATATGAATCACGAGCAGTCCGACACCAATTGAAAGCGCAGCATCAGCAACATTAAATACCGGGAAACTGTAGCTGAAAATATAGGTATGAACGAAATCCACTACTTCCTGACGAGCAACACGATCGATGAAATTACCAATCGCACCGCCTAGCATGAGACCAAGTGCAACTCCAAGTAAAATGCTTTCCTTCGCCATTTTCTGAATATAATAGACAAGTCCAATGATGACAGCGATGGTGATGATGTAGAAAAACCACATTTGACCTTGTAGAATTCCCCATGCTGCCCCACGATTACGATGCGAGGTGATATATAGAAGGTTTTCAATAATTTCAATGCTTTCTCCGTACTCCATTTTTTTCACAATCATCCATTTTGTCAGCTGATCGAGAGCTATGACCAAAAGGGCAATCAAATAATAAAACACATTTTTTCCCCCAAACTAATCAAATCTTCACTTTTGAATTGTAGCATAAACTAGAAATAATGACTAATCCGAAAAACAGAAGTCCGCTAACTGCTCCTTAAGAATATCGGGAAGATTGGATAAAGGCAAAATTCCACGATTGGGGTTTTAGCTTTCATTCACACAAAAAAGCCGGCCCTTCATATAGGGACCGGCATTTTTGCAGGAATTATTGATTCACGTAATGTTCTTTCACAACTGTAGCACAACGCGGGCAAAGTGTTGGATGATCCTCCACTTGACCTACTTCCTTCGAAACATTCCAGCAACGTTCACACGTTTCACCTTCTGCTTTTGTAACAAGTATCGCTATATCCTCAAGTTTAACCGCTTCGGCTGGGGCACTTGCCACATCTCCAGCGATTTCAAATTCGGATACGATGAATAGCTGTTCAAAGCTTTCCTTGATGCCATCAAGCAGATTTTTCGTTTCTTCATTAACATATACCGTCACTTTAGCATTCAGTGATTTTCCGATGACCTTCTGGTTCCGGGCCTCTTCCAATGCTTTCAGAACATTATCCCGGACATCCATGAACGCCGTCCATTTTGCTTCAATGACTTCAGCATCTTCAATGGAAATTTCTTCAGGCATCAATGTCAACTGTACGCTTTCTTCCGTTACACCCGGAATGAACGCCCATACTTCATCAGCTGTATGAGAGAGGATCGGTGATACCAATTTAGTCAAGCTGACCAATGATTCGTAAAGGACCGTTTGAATGGCCATACGCTCTTTCCCATTTGGTGCTTCACAATAAAGAATGTCTTTTGCATAATCAAGGTAGAACGAACTTAAATCCTGTGTACAGAAATTATTGACCATATTATAAATGGTAGCAAACTCATAATTTTCATAACTTAGCTTCGACTGTTTGATCAGTTTATTTAATTTAACCAGCATGTATCGATCGACTTCAGGCAATTCTTGAACAGCCACTTTATCGGTCTTAGGATTGAATCCATCCAAGTTCCCTAACAGGAAGCGGAATGTATTACGGATCTTGCGGTAAACTTCCGAAACTTGTTTTAAAATAGGATCGGAAACCCTGACATCCGATTGGTAATCCACCGAAGCTACCCAAAGGCGTAAGATATCTGCACCAAGTTGATTCATGACCTTCGATGGCAGTACGACGTTCCCAATCGACTTACTCATTTTACGGCCTTCGCCATCCAATGCGAACCCGTGGCTAAGTACACCTTTATATGGTGCTTTGCCTGTAACGGCAACGCTTGTTGAAAGTGATGAGTTAAACCAGCCGCGATATTGATCGGACCCTTCCAAATAAAGGTCAGCAGGGCGTTTCAAGTCGTCTCTTTCTTCAAGTACCGCTTGATGAGAAGAACCGGAATCGAACCATACGTCCATGATATCCGTTTCTTTCGTGAAGATACCATTCGGGCTGCCTTCATGTGCATAGCCTTCAGGCAGAAGATCTTTCGCTTCACGCTCAAACCAGATGTTTGAACCGTGTTCGCGGAATAGGTTTGAAATATGGTCGATGGTTTCATCCGTAATGATCGGCTCGCCATTTTCTGCATAAAACACTGGAATTGGTACGCCCCAAGCGCGTTGGCGGGAAATACACCAATCCCCACGGTCACGGACCATATTGAATAGACGCGTTTCGCCCCAAGCCGGTACCCATTTCGTTTCTTCAATCGCTTCCAGAAGTTCATTGCGGAAGTCCTTGATTGACGCGAACCATTGTGCTGTTGCACGGAAGATCGTTGGCTTCTTCGTCCGCCAATCATGTGGATAAGAGTGTGTGATGAACGTCAAGTTCAATAACGCGCCTGCTTCAGTTAATTTTTCGGTAATCGGTTTATTCGCTTGATCATAAAATAATCCGGCAAATTCCCCTGCTTCTTCCGTCATGACCCCTTTTTCATCTACAGGACAAAGTACGTCCAAGCCATACTTTTGCCCAATGATAAAGTCGTCTTCACCATGGCCTGGCGCAGTATGAACACAACCCGTTCCAGCTTCAGTCGTTACGTGCTCACCTAACATCACTAAAGATTCACGGTCATAAAGAGGGTGTTTGGCAACAGCACGGTCCAACTCGCTCCCTTTTACTGTTTTTTGGATGGACGGGTTTTCCCAGCCTAATGTTTCCGTAACCGATTCAAGCAGTGCCTCAGCAATTAAGAATTTTTCATTTTCGACAGCCACTACTACATAATTTAATTGTGGATGCAATGAGATACCAAGATTAGCTGGAATCGTCCATGGAGTTGTCGTCCAGATGATGATCTTGACGCCTTCATCGATCACACCTTTGCCATCTGTGACTTCAAAAGCAACATAGATCGACGCAGAGCGTTTGTCTTGATATTCAATTTCAGCTTCGGCTAGCGCCGATTCACTTGAAGGGGACCAGTAAACAGGTTTTTTCCCTTTATAAATGTAACCTTTTTTCGCCATTTCACCGAATACCTTGATTTGCTGTGCTTCATATTCAGGCTTCAATGTGATATAAGGATTTTCCCAATCACCACGGACCCCTATTCTCTTAAACTGCTCCCGTTGATTGTCAATCTGGCCATAAGCATACTCTTCACAAAGCTTTCTGAATTCGGCAACGCTCATTTCTTTCCGTTTCACGCCTTTTTTCGTCAATGCCGTTTCGATTGGAAGCCCATGTGTATCCCAGCCAGGTACATACGGTGCTTGAAAACCGCTCATCGATTTAAATCGGACAATGAAATCCTTTAAAACCTTATTCATTGCATGGCCCATGTGGATATCGCCGTTGGCATATGGAGGTCCATCATGCAAAATGAATAAAGGACGTCCTTCCGTTTGTTCTTGCACTTTTTTATAGATGTTCATTTCTTTCCATTTTTCTTGGATTTCCGGTTCACGCTTCGGCAAATTCCCCCGCATTGGAAATTCAGTTTTAGGCATCAATAAGGTATCTTTGTATTCCATCATAAAATCCTCCATCCGTCTTTTAAAAAAATTCATTCGAACCGATGACTTGATATCCGGCCAAAATAAAAAGCCCTCTCATCCCTAAAAAAGGGACGAGAAAGCTTTGCTTCCCGCGGTACCACCCTGGCTAGAAAGATTCACAAAAGTGAATCCAACCTCTCGAGCATTCGTAACGTGAATGAAACGCTTCATTTACTTACTGCAAAAGCAGGTTCAACTCAGAACTCAAGGGTGATCTTCAATATCTTCGCTTATTCCGGGCTTTCACCATCCCCGGTTCGCTAAAAATAAGTGTGTGAAGAATTTACTTTCCCTGTCATCGTCTAATTTCATAATGAATTGTATTGTTAAAAAATTATATGCGAAAAAAGTGTTCAAAGTCAAGGAATCGTTTAAATTTCCTCTTCCACTCTCTCATTTAATTCTATTTCAGTCGCATCCACTTCATAATCCAGAAGATGATCCCAATCGTCATTGTCCAGCAAATCCAGCTGTGCACCGACAAGCATTTTGAAACGTGTCCGGAATACTTTGGATTGCTTTTTCAAATCTTCAATATCCATCGCTATTTTCCTTGCTTTCACAAGTGACTCATTTACGATCCTGTCAGCATTTTTCTCTGCTTCCTTTATGATCAGTTTCGCTTCTTTTTGGGCATTGCGCCTTAATTCTTCGGCTGCTTCCTGTGCGACAATAATCGACTTGTTAAGTGTACCCTCAATTGTCGTAAAATGTCCCAAACGATCAAAAGTCTCGTTCAGTTTATCTTCAAGTTCCTTCTTCTCCCTCAAAATCAGTTCATAATCTTTAATGACCTGGTCGAGAAATTCATTTACTTCATCTTCATCATACCCTCGAAATACTTTGTTAAATTCCTTGTTATGTATATCTATCGGGGTTAAGGGCATTACGGCACCTCCAGAACGGTTTCTACTCTAGTATGTTAAAACTCTATATTCGACAATAAATTTATGATTCCTGCTTTTTCTTGAATTATTTTTGTCTGCCTAACGAGATTCTCCACTTATCCTTCTTGGTTTTCCCATCGATTGAAGCTATTTTACATCTGCCAAAACCTCTGATGGAAAGTGTGTCACCCTCACGGCATTCTTCCGAGACGTTTTCCGTTTGCTTGAAATTCACCTTTACTTTTCCTGACGTTATCAAGGACTGGGTTTTTTGACGGGACAAATTCAGGACGGCCGATAGTACACTGTCAAGCCTAAGAGAACTGACGGTGGTTACTTGCTCTTCCCATTTTTCCTTAACTTGAACGATATTCCCGATTGGAAGCCGTTTGATGGAAACGGAAGCATTACCTATTTTCTCCAGATTTCCAGTGAGATATGAATCCATCTCTTCGGCAGCTATAAATTGAATATCCTCTTCCGTCACTATTATATCACCAAATTTTTCACGTTTTACCCCTAGTGACATCAAGGTTCCAAGTATTTGCCTATGTTCAAGCGTTACAAATTTTTTTGGATAGGAGATATCGTATAAGGAGATATTGAAATCAGATGGTTCAGGAGAGTAATAATCAGGGTAAATGAGCACACGTTTTCGCTCTACGAAATCGCTCCCGCCATTGAATTGCAGTTTCGCTTCCGGATCATTCCCTATAAGGGAAGTAAGGATTTCCTGCTGACGCGGATCAAGAAAATCAGATAGTTTCGGAGCGTAGGAATGTTTAACCTGATCAATCCAATTCATGGCCTGGTCGATAAAATCTTTTTCCTCCGGCCTGAAATGCTGATAAATACTCATGATTGAATAAATGCTCCTTAGTTATCAAATTAATGGTCGATCATATGGAATTGATTGAACTCATTCTGCGTTGAACAACTACACAGCGGAAATTGTTCCGACTGTGTAGTAATATGCATGTCAGGTTAATTGTTGATCATCCAATTAATGTCTGTAAGTAATAGATTCCATAACCGCTGGCAAAATTAAGAACCAGCAAGGCCACAAGAGGTGAAAGATCAATCATGCCAAGTGGCGGAATGAACTTTCTGAACGGTTCCAAATACGGTTCGCAAATTTTTTCCAAAAACTGACCGATTGATGTCTCCCTTGCATTGGGGAACCATGACATCAATATGTAAACGATTAATGCCATTGAATAAATTTCAATTAAATAATATAAACCCTGAAGCACTAGACCCATTAACCATTACCACCTCGCTTCTTCGTACTCCTCTTCGGCGGCGAAGCCGGTAATATTACCGGAAACATCGACGTTGTCCGGGGTACATAAGAATATATCTGTTCCTATTTTTTGGATATCCCCGCTGATTGCATAGACAGTCCCACTTAGAAAATCGATGATTCGCTTTCCTTGGTCATGCTGGATCCGTTGAAGGTTCACGACTACTGCGCGCCTGTTTTTCAAATGATCAGCTACCTCCTGGGCTTCTGCATAAGCACGCGGCTCCAATAATACTACTTTAGAAGATTTTTGTACGCTTTGCAAACTTACGATATTCTGATTGGTATTATTCCCTGCAGAAGCGGACTGCTGCTGTTTAGCTGACTTCACGACTTTTGGTTCAGCCTCCTCTTCTTCCACCACTTCTTCCCTGTACTCATACTCATCATCCAGCGCGAAATAAGATTTAAATTTTGATACGAACGACATCTATAGCGTACCTCCTTAAAATTATTCGCCTACAAGTGCTGTACCAATCCGGATCATTGTGGCGCCTTCCTCAATCGCAATCATGAAATCATTGGACATACCCATGGACAATTCAGTACAGGGGGCATGCTTCAACTCCAAAGCTTGTATTTCAGCCTGGATGCCTTTCAGTTTCCGGAAGCATTCCCGCAAAACCCGTTCATCATCGGTCAATGGAGCCATCGTCATCAATCCTGCAACATTCACCTTATCAAAAGCAGATAACCCTTTTATGAAATCAATAGTCGCCTCTGGATTCAGACCATGTTTTGATTCCTCACCAGATACATTCACCTGGACTAAACAGTTTATCGGCTCATTAGCGCGTTTTTGAATTTCTTCTGCCAAAGAAATGCGATCCAATGAATGGATATAGGAAATTTTATCGATGACATTCTTAACTTTGCGTGTTTGCATGGAACCAATATAATGCCAGTTTGGCTTGTCCTTCAACACTTCATATTTAGCCAATAGCCCTTCGTCACGGTTTTCGCCCAAATCAAGTATTCCCGCTTCCAATGCTTCATTCGCTCTCTCGACCGAAACATATTTCGTCACTGCGATCAACTTTATCGCTTCACGGTCCCTTCCACTATTTTCACATGCTATATTTATTTTTTCTTCGATGTTTTTTAAATTGTCCACTACTTTCACTGTTACTCTAAATCCTCCTTCCAACCGATAAAACTCATCAATCTGCCTGTCTTCCCGTTATCACGGCGATGTGAAAAAAATAATTCATGATCACAGCTTGTACAGTATGATGTAACGTCGATCTGACTATTTGGAATTCCTGATTTTTGAAGAATCAATGCATTAAGTTGCTTAAGGTCTAACTGATATTGTCCTTCACTGATTAAATTATAGGGCTTTTCGTCAATATCTACCAGCAAATTCTGCACTAAATCCATGACATAATCATCAACTACATAGCATTTTGAACAAATCGAAGGTCCAATAACAGCAAATATCTCACTTGCTTTTATACCCTCATTCAGCCATGCCTCAACCATCTTTCGTGCAATCCCATTAACCGTGCCCTTCCAGCCAGCATGTGCCACCCCAATCATACCATGAGCCGGAGCAAGAAAGTATAAGGGCACGCAGTCTGCATAGCAAAGGGTCAATAGAACGTTTGGGTCCTTCGTATAGAATCCATCAGTCGCTTTAAAGGCTGAATCATAATCCGCAGCACCTCTCCCGCAATCGCGGCTGGTAACCTGATGGATATTCGTTTCATGTGTCTGCTCGGCCCCTATCCATTCATTAAGCGGAAACATCAGCTTATCGGCTATAATCCTGCGGTTTCCCTGGACATCACCAAGTTTATCCCCGACATGAAAACCGGTATTCAATGTTTGAAAATCACCTGTACTGACTCCCCCATTTTTTGTGGTGAAGCCCGCTACGAGCTGGAGATTTTTTTGTCTCCAGCTGTCAATGAGCATATATTGGTCTTTTATTAAAACAAATGGCTCTTTCATGCTATAAACCTCTTTATTTTTAGTCTAGTGTATCATATATTTGCGCCATGCACCTTTAAAAACGTTCATCTTTCAGTTCTCCTTGAAATACCGTCTGATGTTCAACAAGTATGACATCCGCACCGATCTTTTTTATTTTCCGCCATGGAATCACAATGTCTTGTTCTCTTCCAAAAAAGCCCATTAATCGGGTGCCATTTGAAACGACGATGGCCTCTATTTTCCCCGTGGCCGTATTTATTTCAAGGTCTGACATATTACCCAACTTCTTCCCATCCGCTATATTGACGATATCCTTTATTTGAAATTCTGAAATCCTGGTCACATCACTCAGCTCCTCAAAAATTCATCATAGATGAAGGTCCTATTCCTATGTATATGACAAGATGCGCTCAAGGATGAAGATTACGATAAATAAACGTCCCCGATTCACGATCCCTTCCGGAAGGGATTTTCAACAAAATAAAAAAGCCGCAATGGATAAGTAGCTATGAAGCGGGTATCGACATTTTTGCCCTGCCCGCTTCAGCTAACTTTTTCTCATGCTCAGCTTCTACTGTTGGATATTTTTATTCATTTGCTTGATTGCCGCTTTTTCCAAGCGGGAGACCTGTGCTTGTGAAATGCCGATTTCCTCGGCTACCTCCATTTGCGTCTTCCCTTGGAAAAACCGTTTGCGAAGGATCATTTTTTCCCGGTCATTCAACCGTCTCATGCCTTCATTTATAGCTATTTCATCAATCCAGGTACTATCTTTATTTTTTTCATCACTCAGTTGGTCGAGTACATAAATCGGATCCCCGCCATCGTTATAAATCGGTTCAAAAAGTGAAACTGGATCTTGTATAGCATCTAGTGCAAAAACAATTTCTTCATGAGGTACTTCCAACACCTTGGCGATTTCTTCAGCTGTCGGCTCACGAAGGGTCTGGCTTATGAGCTTTTCTTTTACCTGCAAAGCTTTGTAAGCGATGTCTCTTAAAGAACGGGATACCCGAATCGGATTATTGTCACGAAGATATCTTCTGATTTCTCCAATAATCATCGGTACAGCATACGTTGAAAACTTAACATTTTGACCTAGGTCAAAGTTATCTATCGACTTCATCAACCCTATACAGCCTACCTGAAATAGATCATCTACATACTCTCCCCGATTGTTGAAGCGTTGAATGACGCTTAGAACGAGTCGAAGATTCCCGTTTACCAGTTTCTCTCTTGCTGAAATATCGCCATCTTGCAGTTCTTTAAAGAGTTTTCTCATTTCTTCATTCTTTAAAACCGGTAATTTTGATGTATCCACACCGCAGATTTCAACCTTATTACGAGACAAAATTATTCCCTCCTCACAGGAGCGCTGTACAAAAAACAGTATTTCCGCGGGAGGAAAAAATATGCACATGGCTAGAACAGAAAATCCCGATTATTTTTCAATATTACTACCGAAGTATTGATTTGATTGACATTTAAGCCCTTTATTTTTTTACACCATTTTATTAAATTCTTTACGAAGCCTCTTAATAATCCGTTTTTCCAAACGCGAAATGTAAGATTGGGAAATCCCCAGCATGTCGGCAACGTCCTTTTGGGTTTTTTCTTCTCCTCCTGCAAGTCCAAAACGGAGTTCCATTATCTGTTTTTCACGTTCCGATAACTGTGTAAGTGCTTTTGTCAGCAACTTACGGTCAACGTTTGCCTCAAGGTCTTTCGTGATAATGTCATCATCCGTTCCAAGTACATCGGATAACAATAGTTCATTTCCATCCCAATCAATATTCAGAGGTTCATCAAAAGAAACTTCAGAGCGGATTTTGTTATTTCTGCGTAAATACATCAATATTTCATTCTCGATGCATCTCGATGCATATGTAGCCAGTTTTATTTTCTTCTCTGGATTGAATGTATTCACAGCCTTGATCAAACCTATGGTACCTATGCTGATTAAATCTTCAATGTTGATGCCTGTATTTTCGAATTTCCTGGCAATATAAACAACCAGCCTTAAATTACGTTCAATCAAGATCGAGCGTGCAGCTTCATCGCCATTTGGTAATTTATTGATCAGTATTGCCTCTTCTTCCTTTGAAAGGGGCGGCGGCAGTGCCTCACTCCCTCCTATATAAAATATTTCGTCCGTTTTCAATCCGAGCTTGAACAATAGTTTGTACCAAAAGTAAGTAAGCCGAAGAATGAATTTCTTCAAAATAATTCTCCCTTCTAATAAACGGATTATGGGTCAAATTCAAGAGTGAATCGATGGTTCAGGAGGCAGTTTGCACCGGTATGCCGGTTAACATCTTCGGGTGAACGATAGATTGATAGCTATTGTCGGGAGAGAGTTGTTGAAAGGTAAACGAAATGAGACCCTGCTTGACATGAAATTCTTTTTCTCCTTGAACGATTTTAATATAATCGGGTTTGATTGCGGTTAACAGCTGATGTTCATGACCTACGACTTTATAAGGGATGACACGCATTCTTCCTGTCCATGAATATTCGGGCTGCACTTCCTGACTAATCAGGGTATCGGGGTTTTTAAAGAGCTCTAGCATATCATTCGGAATTCCCGTTTCCGCGCCTGAAAGAGAAATGATCATTACTGGGGAACGTGTAATCGGGTCATATAGTTGATTGCCGCTATCCACCAATCCATGAAACGTTCCTTCAAAGTCAGAAATTTTAACCGAGACCGAAACCATCTGTTCATGTGTAAGCTTGGTCATTTCCATCCCTTCTAATGTTCGCTTGGAAAATTGCCATGCGAGCGGGAACCCGATCATGACGAATATCCAGCTGACAGGGTCGCCAAAACGATTGATTCCGGCATATTGACCAGGGTCCTTGGACACGATTTGGAATTCAAATAGGTAGTGAAGTCCCAGAAGGATTCCTCCCGATAAAAATGTCACAAAATATAAAGTGGCCACCGATTTCACGAAAAGTTTTAGCCTATTAAACCCAAAGGTTGCCAGCACCATGACCATGGATACTAAAATCTTCATGTATACCCGGTCGGCAATTGCATAAAAAGGAGTGAATGCCAATACGATAATGAAGGAACCAATCAGTCCGCCGATGCACACCCGCCAAAGAGCTACCCTTCGTTTGAGAATGATTGCGGTCCAATATAAAAGGAGGCAGTCAAATAACCAATTCAATAACCAGATCACATCTAAATATAAAGTCAAACACCCTCCCCTCCTTATATGAACTAACCTTCCACTAGCAAAAAGTATAGCGTACCTGCCCTAAGAAAGTGTGTCACTTTTTGTACTGAAAACTTAAGAGTTTTTCAGTCATTTTTACCCTTTTTGTAGAAAATCAGCTATTGATATTTTCAATACTGTCTTAGAGACTATCCTGCTCCCTTTTACTTCTGTCGATTTATGTTATAAAAGTTTAATAATTTCTCTCTCATCTTTTTACATTAATGAATGGAAGTGAGCAAAAGATGGAAGCTCCTTTCTGCCCAGGCAACATCCAGCACAATTCCGTCTAGGGATGCATTTTATTAACGACAAAAAACCGTCCCCAAATGGGAACGGCTATGACGTTGTTATTAACGGCGTCTATTACGGTTACGGAGGAAGGTTGGAATATCCAAAGCCTCATCGCCTTGATTGGCATTACGTGCAGGCTGTTCATTGACTTCTTCCCTCTTCACTTCACGCTTCACGTTAGACTGTGGCGTTTGTTGTGTCTGAGGTCTTGATTGCTGCTGCTGTCCGAGTGTTGGACGTCCACTAGGCCGAATTGAAGCTTCAACCTCGTTAAAGCCTGTAGCAATTACCGTAACGACGATTTCATCTTTAAGGTTTTCATTGATAACAGAACCAAAAATCATGTTGACGTCTTGATCGGATGCTGTAGCCACGATATCGGCCGCTTCCTGGACTTCAAAAAGACTTAGGTTCGTACCGCCGGTAATATTCATCAGTACACCTTGGGCGCCATCAATCGATGTTTCAAGCAACGGACTGGAAATGGCTTTTTTCGCCGCTTCCGCTGCACGGTTTTCCCCGGAGGAAATCCCGATTCCCATAAGAGCGGAACCTTTGTTGGACATGATCGTCTTCACATCGGCAAAGTCCAAGTTAATAAGACCTGGAACAGCAATTAAATCTGAAATCCCTTGTACACCCTGGCGAAGTACATTATCCGCTTCACGGAATGCTTCAAGCATTGGCGTGCTTTTATCGACGATTTCAAGGAGGCGGTCGTTCGGAATGACGATCAGTGTGTCAACCGATTCCTTCATGGATGAAATGCCGCCTTGTGCCTGTGTTGCACGTTTTCGGCCTTCGAAAGTAAATGGACGGGTAACTACACCCACTGTAAGGGCCCCTAGATCTTTAGCAATGCCCGCTATGACAGGAGCTGCCCCCGTTCCCGTACCGCCGCCCATTCCAGCCGTTACGAATACCATATCGGCACCTTTAAGCGCTTCTTCAATCTGCTCTTTGCTTTCTTCAGCAGCTTTTTTTCCTACCTCTGGATTGGCACCTGCACCCAAACCGCGTGTAAGCTTCCCACCGATTTGCATTTTGATTTCTGCTTTTGATAGATTAAGAGCCTGTGCGTCAGTATTGACAGATATAAACTCAACACCCTGTACACCATGCTCGATCATTCTGTTTACCGCATTGTTTCCGCCGCCGCCAACACCTATTACTTTTATCGTTGCTAATTGTTCTAGATTAGAATCAAACTCCAACATGACAATCCTCCTATTTTGACGAAATTCCCGATTCTTAATGATTGTTATTCAAAAAAGTAACCCAGGATTTTTTTGAATTTAGATTCACCTTTTTCACCTTGTTTTTTAGCCATGTTCTCTTTATTTTTCTGAGAAACCTTCTGGCTGCGCTGGTCGTTATCTTCTTGAGCTTGTCCAGCTGCTACAGGAGTTTTATTAGCGGTGTTTTTTTGCATTCTCTCTTTCTTGCATGCGTGTTTAATCAAACCAACAGCCGTGGTGTATTGGGGTTCCCTAACACCGATGTAATTGGGTTCAGCTGTCCTTACTCGGTTTTGGAACACATATTGAGCTAGCTCCAGGACACCCGGCATCTTGACGACGCCCCCGGTCAACACGAAACCACCCGGTATATCCTGGAAGCCAAGTCTCTTCAAATCATCTTGAATCAACTCGAATATTTCGGTCACCCGCGCTTCAATGATATCCGAAAGCATTAACTGGTTGCAGGTCTGTTGCTGATCGCTGCCGATGATCGGTATTTGGAATACTTCATCTTCAGACGCGTCATCATAATAGGCATGTCCATGCTTTACTTTTATTTTCTCAGCTTCTTCCATAGTCGTCCTTAGAACGATGGAAAGGTCCTTCGTAAGCGTTTCCCCGCCTATAGGTATCACAGACGTATATTGTAAATAGCCTTGTTCGAAAATTGCCAGGGTCGTGGAACCTCCGCCAATATCGACAAGTGCCACACCAAGTTCTTTTTCATCCTTGGATAAAACAAGGGAACCTGCGGCTAAAGGCTGAAGGGCGATATCGGTTATTTCCAATCCTGCCCTTTCCACGCAGCGCAGCGTATTATGTAAAATTGTCCGAAGACCTGTGATTAAAATCCCTCTCATTTCCAACCGGACACCTATCATGCCCCGTGGATCACTGATTTCATCAAGTTCATCAACTTTGTAGTGAATCGGCACCACGTCGATGATTTCCCTGTCGGATGGTATCGTTATTAACTCAGCTGCTTCCCTGACACGGAAAACGTCATGCTCGGTAATCTCTTTATTGTCACTGGATACCGCTACTACCCCATGACACGGCTGAAGCGTCACATGATTTCCACTTATGCCGACGATTACCTTTGTTATCTCCATCCCTATCATCCGTTCTGCTTGCTCTATAGCCTTTTGAATGGATTGGACGGTTTCATCTATACCGACGATCGAACCCTTTTTGAGCCCTTCTGATTTAACATTTCCTACACCGATTATATTTAATGTGTCATTGACCATTTCCCCAATGATAACTTTTACACTGGATGTACCGATGTCAAGACTTACGTATATTTCGTTGCTGTTCATTCCATGGCACCTCCTTCAGTTTATACATGTATTAGTAGAATAACATTTTTATATCGAAGACTTATACATTATAGAATAACAGAACTGTTTACAACAACTGACGAATTACATAGATAAGCGTTTCATTTTGTATTTCCCGAACAAAACTCGTACTTTATGGTGCATATTGTTCGCTTCTCTACGAGACTGATTTACTAAAAAAACTAGATACTGCCATAAACTATTCGTCATTTATAACTTAATTCCCTTTAAAATTATAGATTTTTTTTCTGCTTTTTCCGGGAAATGGACCATTTTTCAATCAGGATCCTTCTAATCAGGGCAATATTTTGAAAGAGCCTGACACCGAATACAAAGATTGCGGCTAAATATAAGTCTACACCAAGATGTACACCTAGAAAAGCCAAACCTGCTGCTAAAATAATATTAAAGAAGAATCCTGTTACAAATACAACTTCATCATAAAGATTTTGCAAATGAGCCCGTATCCCCCCAAATAATGTATCAAAAGCAGCAAGCACGGCTATGGAGAGATAATTTGAATATTCATGGGGAATATCAAAATCCACCAAAAAACCAAGGGTGATTCCAATCAACAGACCAAAAACTGAAAGCCACATCACGATTCCCCCCCATCCATAATGGGCTCCATATGTTCCACGTTAATAGCATTTTGGTAAGCCGGCAATGTCAACTCGCCGGAAGGCACCTTAATCTGCACTTCAAAATTGTCTATAAAGAAATCATCCATAAGTTCGGAACCTTCAATGCGCTGCTTCAGTCTCTTTGGATTCACGGTTATTGCCTGCATTTCGACCGGGTAATGAACCAGAGGGTATCCGTCCATTTTCGGCTGCCCATTAATATCACGAATAACCGATGTTGATATATACCTTTGTCCTGAAATGGAAATTTCGTCAGCGCCATACCTATACATTTCATTAATGAGCCGAATGATCAATACTGGTGAAATATACTCGACCTTCTCACCAAGAAGGATATCGGCTTTGATAGGCTGTATAGATACGACTACCCCATTACCTCTTATTTCGGTCAAACCTGCGTCAGTCTTCAATTCGGTCAGGGTGTCACGCAAGACTTCTTCTTTACTCTCATTTTTCTTTGTTTCATAAGATGCTATTTTTCCCTCAAGCTTACTGATACCCTCTATTAATTCCGCCTGGGTCTGCTGTTCTTTCAATAAATCATTTTTCAGTTCCCACATATCCCTTGTATCGGATACGACAGGCTGATTCACCAAATTGAATTGAATAGCGAGCATGAAGCCAGCAATCAACGTTACCAAACTAAAAGAAAGCTTTTTTTTCATTCCAGTTTCTCACCAATCTTTCATCGAATCCGGCGGTCACGATCACCCTCCAATAATTGGATCAAAAATGATATTCTTTTGCTTTTCCACTGTAAAGATAATATTCTCATTAACCAGCTGTTCCTTGATGCCACCCGGTAAATCCAGTGAAGCACCCAGGACTTCCGGGTCCCCTATCGCAGATATGATGAAGGGAGCAGGATGCTGATGGCCATCGATTGTAATAACAGGCCCATTACAGATTATGTATGAATCATGATTTAACCTTTGGCCGTTAATCGCAACAGCCTCTGCACCTGATATGTATAATTCATTGACGACCTTGAAGACATGCTGTTCATGGACGAGGTAATTATTAACATTGGCTTCTGATTCCATATCTGTACCATCTTCAAGCGTCACCTGAAGGCCTGAGCCTTTCACTTTCACTTTTCCGAGAAACATTCGGTATTTTTCCGTTTCCTTTGCCAAATTGAAAAAAAGCTGCTTTTCCTGAGCTAGGTCTTTTTCTATTTGGGATACATTTTCTTGCTTCTGGAGGAGTTCCTTCTGAAGTTCCCGGTTCTGCTTCTCTTGTTCGATCAGCTGCTGCCTGAGCTCATATTCCTGGTCCCAGGCTTTGTCCTTCCCTGCACCTTCACCTTCTTTGGTCAGATTGTAAGAGAAGGCAATCATGAATCCGAGAACCACGCAAACCAGGGGTAAAACCACCCGGTTGCCATTAATTTTCCTCATTGGTGTCTTCCTTTTGTTCAGCGTCTTCATATGCTTTAAAATAAGAACCCACTTCCAGATCGATGACTCCCTTTACATTTGGATCCAGCTGGCTGACTATCGATGGATAGTGAATCATTTTCTCGTATAAAGTCCGGCTTGTCGCACTTACTTCAAACCCATCGTTCATGAACATGACGATATGGTATTCATCGGTTTTTGTAGGAGCGTAATGAATTTCCGAAATGGCATTCTGAATCTCGACAGGAAGCTTGTCCAGCTCTTCTAAAAGCAACTTTAATGCTTTACCCTCTTTGAAACCAATTAAAACAGGGGCAAATACTGGAATTTCTCCTGTTGCTAACTCCTCTAAAACGGACCCGTTTTCCAAAATGGGTGCAAACTTCCCATTATTGGACAGATATGCCATCCTGTTATGTTCCGAAACCGTAATTTTAATGGAATTAGGAAATACCGGTGTCACCTTAACGCTTTTTATTTCTTGATTTTTTTTGATATTGGCTGCCGCTGTCCCTGTATCAACCTTCCAGATGCTTCGATCCTTCTTCACCTTACTCAATTTAATGATCTGTTTGGAAGTAATATAACGATTCCCCTCTACCTGCACGGATTTCACATAGCTCAACGGGGATAGGAAATATAGCACACAAGCAACAAGAATGAAGAAAAGGGACAGCAAAAGAACAAGTCGCCTGTTTGCTTTGCTTTTTCTTAATTGTTTTAATTTCGGGATGCGGTCCTCAATGGAAACGATTTTTCCCTTTTCCATCCCCTTCACCTCTTCCTGAAAAAATGGATGGTTCTTGACAGTGCGAAATCAAGACAAACTCAATATTATGTTCTTAACAAACTTTAAAGGTAACACATTATATCACAATATTTGGATATAATGAATCCCGTTATTTTCTTCCGATAATTTCCACTTCTGTTTCCATTTCAACTTCAAATTTATCATATACAGTATCCTTCACATGCTGTATCAAAGCTTGAACATCCGCTGCACTTCCATTACCTGTGTTAACGATGAAGTTCCCGTGCATCGGTGAAATCTGGGCTCCGCCAATAGAATGTCCCTTCAGGCCTGCATTCTCGACCAATTTACCAGCATGGTGTGGAAGTGGATTCCTAAATATGCTCCCGGCACATGGAAGATTATATGGCTGGGTATCTTTACGATAATTCTTGTTATTTTGCATTCTTTCAACGATTTCGGTTTTATCCCCCTCTGTCAATTGAAAAATTGCTTCCAGTACGATACCGGGTCTTTTCTTCTGAAGCAGAGAAGTTCGATAAGAAAACTCCATTTCCTCTTTCGAAAGCCAAGCCAGAGTTCCATCTTCAAAAAGAACATGTGCCTGCTTGAGTATTTCACTCATATCGGAACCATGTGCACCAGCGTTCATATAGACCGCTCCGCCGACGGAACCAGGAATCCCACTGGCAAATTCCAATCCTGCATATCCTTTTTTACTGATTTGTACGGAGAGGCTGACAAGTGATACCCCAGCTCCTGCTTTGATCTCCGTCCCATTTATCTCGAGATGATCAAGTCCTCTGCCCAATTTAAGCACGGCACCTTCAATTCCGCCATCACTGACCAGCAGGTTCGAGCCCCTGCCGATCACCCTCCACGGCATCCCATTTTCTTTGATGACCTGCATCGTTTTTTCTATATTTTCAATGGATGACGGCACGATGAATAAATCAGCCGGCCCCCCAATTTTCATAGTTGTATGATTGGCAAGCGGTTCCTGTTCAAGAACTTTGCCGATCTTCATTTCAGTTAATTGCTTTATCACATTATCCATGATAAACCTCCTTGTTGTTCCAAAATTCCAAGTTATAATTTTCATTTCCTCTTCCATGAGGTCACTTATATTACAAGATTAATAACGCCTTTTTAGCAGAAAAATGAACAGAAGCAAGCCCCAGTACGGCCTAACCCTCTTATACTATAGTCTAAACAAAGACGTATTGCCAATATTTATTGTGGATTCCCCAACATTCATACATGGTAATATTTAAGCGGCATTTCATTTATTTCTAATTTTCGGCAAGCCCCCCAAAAAAATCGTTTTTCCTGGAAGGGTTTTCAACGTAAAAAAGGGAATCCCTGCGTTCAACAGGACTTCCCTTTTGCCAAACCACATTTTTTTCTTATTTCAGAACCTCGAATATCGGCTAATATTCAGGAGCACCCCAATCGCCATCAACATGAGCGTCAGCGATGAACCGCCATAACTTAAGAGGGGCAAGGTGATACCCGTAACCGGCATAAGTCCCGTTACCACCCCTATATTGATCATCACTTGAATGGCGACCATTGCAATGATTCCTACCGCTACAAGGCTCCCGTATAAATCAGGGGCACCAAGTGCGATCCGAATGCCCCGCCAAAGCATTAGCGCAAATAATAAAATGACAAGAGAGCCCCCGATGAAGCCAAGTTCCTCGGAGAGTATGGCAAAAATGAAATCAGTCTGCGGTTCGGGTAAATAGAAAAACTTTTGGCGGCTTTGCCCGAGTCCCAATCCGAACAACCCCCCTGGCCCGATTGCATAAAACGATTGAATCATCTGAAATCCACTGCCCAAAGGGTCTTCCCATGGATCCAGAAAAGACGTGATCCTTTTTATCCGGTAGGGCGCTGACAAAATCAGACCGATAAAACCTGCTACCCCAATTAGCCCCAAGCCGACAAAATGACTGATTCTTGCCCCGGAAATAAAAATCATGACAATGCACGTTCCAACCATTACCGTTCCCGTTCCAAGGTCTGGCTGTAACATGATCAAACCAAATGCCAAAAACACTAAACCCAAGGATGGAAGCATCCCTTTTTTAAAGGAGGTGATCAGCTTTTGCCGTTCTGATAAAAACTTAGCTAAAAAAGCGATCATCGCCAGCTTCATGAACTCAGAGGGTTGGACCGAAAAAGCACCTACACCAATCCAGCTCCTCGAACCATTTCTCGCCATCCCTATACCTGGTACAAGCACAGCCAGTAACATAATGAAACAAATGATGATAAGGATTTTGGCCCATGTCCGCCACGTCCAGTAATCCACATTCATGATGAAAAACATGGCTATGACACCGACGCAGGCAAAAAGCAACTGCCTTTTAGCAAAATAAAACGAATCATCAAATTTATATGTTGCCCAAATGGCACTCGCGCTGTAAACCATGATTAACCCAACAGTCAAAAGACTTAAGGTGACGATAATGAGAATGAGATCAGGATTCGATTTTTTTAATGGCACGGACATCCACCTCTAGGAAGTTTTTAGCCTACGAATATAAACATCAGTGCTGATTGCTTGTCAGCACTTTAGTCAAAAAAAAAGCGATAACGGCTCATTATCGCTTTTTTTCATGGTGTCAACGTAGAAGCAGGTTCACTTCTCTCTGCGAAAGCTCTTACTTAAGTTTATGCACGGCCTCCATAAACATGTCTCCTCTTTGCTCAAAAGTTTTATATTGATCCCAGCTTGCACAAGCCGGGGAGAGAAGAATACAATCGCCTTCATTTGATAATTCAAATGCAGCCGGTACGGCCTTTTCTACATTATCGACACGTTTTATATTCGCTATTCCTATTTCTTTGGCTACCCGTTCAATTTTTTCCGCCGTTTCGCCAAAAGTTATCACGGCTTTGACATTTTTCATCGCCGGTTTCAACTCATCAAATTCATTTCCGCGATCCAGACCGCCTGCCAATAAGATGACCGGTTCCGTAAAGGATGTTAACGCTTTGGATGCTGCAAGAATGTTCGTCGCTTTCGAATCATTATAAAATTTACGGTTATCGATCGTTGCCACGAACTGCAGACGGTGCTCCACACCATAAAATGTTTTCAATACAGTCTGAATGGCTTCATTAGCTACACCCTTAAGCTTGGCCGCTGAGATGGCGGCTAGTACATTTTCCAAATTATGCTTCCCGGGAAGGGCTATCTCTGAAACTTCAATGATTTTTTCCCCTCGGAAACAGGCGGCACCATCTTCCACATAGGCTCCATTCTCATGTTTCACTTCAGCTGAAAAAGGTACAAGTTGAGCCTTGGTCTCTTTCGCCATGGATAAAACAAGATCTTGATCTGCATTATAAATCATGAAATCTGATGCTATTTGATTTTTCGTGATGGCAGCTTTTGCTTCGACATATTCCTGTTTGGAACTGTGATAATCCAAATGTGCATCATACAAATTTGTCACGATTGAGATTTCAGGACGAAATTCGTCTATTCCCATTAACTGAAACGATGATAATTCTATGACGATCGAGTCATCTGGTTTTGCATGTTCAGCAACACCAGATGCCACTGTCCCGATATTACCGGCAATCAGCGGGGATTTTTCACCGGACTTCAACATTTCGTATATCAATGTTGTCGTGGTCGTTTTCCCATTTGTACCAGTGATTCCTATGAAAGGTGCTTCACTTATCTGGTAGGCCAGTTCAACTTCCGTGATAACAGGAATCCCTTTTTCCAATGCCCCTTTTACGATAGGGTTCCGATAGGGGATTCCCGGATTTTTCACGATCAGCTCGAACCCCTCATCCAGAAGCTCGATTGGATGACTGCCGCAGATGACTTTGATTCCCTGTTCAAGAAGTCCTTGAGCCTCAGGATTTTCCGATAATGGCTTCATGTCATTAACCGTCACGAAAGCACCTAATTTATGTAGAAGCGAAGCCGCCATCACTCCGCTTTTTGCCAAACCCAATACTAATATCTTTTTCTCTGAATACTTTGCAGTCTCTTTCAATTATATCCACACCTCTAAATAGATTCCGAGTACCGCACACAGCAGCCCCACTGTCCAGAAAGTGACGACGACACGCCATTCCGACCAGCCGGAAAGCTCATAATGGTGGTGAAGCGGACTCATTTTAAATATACGTTTACCAGTCGTTTTAAAAGATCCTACCTGAAGGATGACCGAGAGCGTTTCAATGACGAAGACTCCGCCAATGATTACCAGGAGGATTTCAAGCTTCGTTAACAAGGCGATGGTTGCGATCGCTCCCCCAAGGGCCAAGGAGCCCGTATCCCCCATGAAGACCTTTGCCGGGTGTGCATTGAATACCAAAAATCCGAGTACTGCACCGACAACCGCCACCGAAAAAATGGAGACATCATATTGTGACTGACTCCAGGCCAAAATGGCAAAAGCACCAAAGGCAATGGCTGATGTCCCTGAGACAAGTCCATCAAGCCCATCCGTCAAATTGACGGCATTCGAAAAGCCTACCAGCCAGAATATAACGATGAACAGATAAAACCAGCCAAAATCAAAAGAAAAGTCAGTGCCTGGAATCGTCAATTCAGGATTAAAACGGTCTGTCTGCTTGAAGACGAAGTAAAAGATGACCGAAATCACAATTTGTCCAAGCAGTTTTTGCTTGGAAGTCAGTCCCAGGTTACGCTTCATGACCACTTTGATGAAATCATCAAGGAAACCTAATAAACCAAAACCTAAAGTAACGAATAATAATAAATACGTTTCGGTTGAAGGTGCCGAAAATTTCAAAGTCATGACTAGTGTAGCGATGGTAACAGATAATAATATGACCAAACCGCCCATGGTGGGTGTTCCCGTTTTTTTCAAATGCGATTGCGGGCCTTCTTCCCTAATACTTTGCCCGAATTTCAATCTTCTTAAAAACGGGATGAAAATCGGCGAAAGAAGAACGGTTACTAAAAACGCCACCAAAATCGTATAAAAAATCACTTGTTCCAACATTCCTTATTCCCTCATTCCTAACACAATTCAAATATTAAATTCTGCTTGATGTCTTTTCCTATTTTGTTGCAGGGCAATTTCAGCATTGGTTCAAACTGAACCCAAACGACTTTGAATTGCCTTTTCCGCTTCCTCACGGTCATCGAAGTGAAGCACTTCGTCACCGACCAATTGATAGGTTTCATGACCTTTTCCAGCAATTAATATAACGTCGCCCTCTTCCGCCTTGGAAACTGCGTAAGCTATCGCCTGCCTGCGGTCTTCAATAACCGTATATTCTTTGCCTGCTACACCAGCTTCCATATCCCGGAGGATCTGGGCAGCATTTTCACTGCGTGGATTATCCGAAGTGAAGATCGGGTCAGTCGCCAAGCTGCATGCAATTTGCGCCATGATTGGACGCTTTGTCTTGTCTCGGTCCCCGCCGCAGCCCACTATCACGTAAATTTTCTTTCTAGCAAACTCACCAACAGTCTTCAGAACATTTTCCAAACTGTCCGGAGTATGGGCATAGTCAACAATGACCGGGAAGTCCTGATTCGCTGAAATGAGCTCAAAACGGCCTGCAACACCTTTTATATCCTCGATGGATCTAATTGTCTCATCCAGATCGTTACCGGCGCACAAAGCAGCAGAGATGGCAGAGAGTACATTATAAACACTGAATTTACCAATTAGCTTCAGCTGAATGTATCGCTCTTCTTTACCTGCTGTCAAGGTGAACGATGTGCCATTTGCATCAATTTTTATATCTTTGGCCATGATATCCGCTTCATTGTCTATGCCGTATGTAACGACTGTAGCGGCAGTCGCCTTAATGAAATCGGCAGTTGCCTCATCATCAGCATTAAGCACAGCATATTTAGGGCGATTTTCTATGTAAGCATTGCCAAGCTGTGAGAAAAATAAGGATTTTGCCTGCCTGTATCTGTCCATGGTTTTATGAAAATCCAAATGATCCTGTGTGAGATTCGTAAAGACGGCAATATCATAATCACAGCCATGGACGCGCCCAAGCTCAAGTGCATGCGATGAAACCTCCATAATGGCCGTGGAGACGGATGCTTCGGCCATTTCATGAAAAGCCTTCTGCAGTGTAACGCTATCTGGCGTCGTATTCTTGGTTTCATATACCGTATCGGCGATTTTTGTATACATCGTGCCAATCAAGCCTGTTTTTTCATGTCGATCCTCGAAAATCTTTTCCAATAAGTGACTGGTCGTCGTCTTTCCATTCGTTCCTGTAATTCCGATCAAGCGCATCTTTTGAGTCGGATGGCCATAAAATGCATCGGCAAGAACCGCCATCGCCCTGCTCGAATCCCTGACTACGATCACGGGAACATCGAGGTCAAGCGGCCTTTCGGCAATGACTGCTGCAGCTCCATGCTCTACAGCAAGTTGGGCAAAATCATGACCATCGACTGTATAACCTTTTATACAAACAAATAAACTTCCGTCTATGACTTTACGGTTATCATTTTCAATGGAGGTGATTTCAGGATTTTCTCCTTCATACGTAAATAAGGAGTGTAAATAAGATAGTAATTTGTGAAGCTTCATTTTTCCATCCCTCTCAACTTAATTTGAGGATTCATTATATGTGATTAGCCTTGGCTTGTCGAGAAACCAATTTCAATTATACGGGGTTATCCCGACTCCGTAAACAAAGCGGCTGATGAATCTTCAGCCGCTTTAACTATTCATATATTATATTATACTTATTCTGTATTTTCGCCAAGATAAATTCTTATTGTAGAGCCTTGTTTTACTTTAACACCTGGATCTGGGGCTTGATTTATGACTTTATCCCCATTTCCGGCAATATCAAGCTTAAGGTCGATGAGCTGGGTTTGCAACTCTTTTTTGCTGAGACCCACGACGTCTGGTACCTCGACCATGACAGGATCCGTCCAGACCGTCTCCTTCTCAATCTGGTTTTTCCTTGGCTTGACGCCCATGGCCCTAAGTGAATCCTCCATGATATTCCCAACGATCGGTGCGGCAACGACCCCGCCGAATTGTACCGTTCCTTTCGGATTATCCACAGCTATATAAACGACGATTTGCGGATCATCCGCTGGAGCGACACCAATGAATGAGAGAATATAATTATTTTCAAGGTATCTGCCATTTTCAGCTTTTTGGGCTGTACCCGTTTTCCCGCCGACGCGGTACGACTCCACGAATGCTCCTTTACCGCTTCCTTGGGCGACAACGGATTCAAGCGCTTCCCGGACTTTCTTCGAGGTTGCTTCTGAAATCACCTTTTTCTTCGCCTGAGGGGTCTTTCTCATCAGCACTTCCCCATTTTTTGGATTCACGAGTTCCTTCGCGATATATGGTGTATACAAAGTCCCGCCATTCACGGCTGCCGATACAGCTGTCACCTGCTGAATGGGCGTTACGGCTACACCTTGTCCAAACGCAGTAGTTGCCTGCTCTACCGGACCCACTCTATCCATGTTGAACATGATTCCTTTTCCTTCTCCGGTTAAATCAATTCCCGTCTTTTGCCCAAAACCGAAATCATTTATATATTTAAACAGCTTGTCTTTACCAAGCCGGTTCCCTAATTCTACAAAACCCGGGTTACATGAGTTCTCGACCACTTCAAGAAAAGTTTGATCCCCATGCCCTCCGCTTTTCCAGCAATGCAGCGTTGATCCTGACACTTCCACATGTCCGGAATCATAAAAATGTTCCTTTTGTAAGTCGACCTTCCCTTCCTCAAGCGCCGCGGCAAGCGTGATGATCTTAAAAGTCGATCCTGGTTCATATATACTCCAAACTGGTAAATTACGATTATACACTTCCGAGGGGACATTTTGAAAATTGGCAGGGTCGAAGGTTGGCCTGCTGGACATTGCCAATATTTCCCCAGTGTTCGGGTCCATTGCAATGGCAATTATACCATCAGGATCATATGTCGCCTCCGCATTATCGAGCTCCCTCTCCACTATTGTCTGGATTTTGCTATCGATGGTCAGCTTCAAATTATCACCATCAACAGGGGGCTTATAGTCATCAGCCATATTCTCAAGCCTTTTCCCTTTCGCATCGGAGTAAAATTTAACGAATCCTTTTTCCCCGCTTAGTTCCTTATCATAAGACAATTCAATACCCATCAACCCTTGATTGTCAGAGCCTGTAAAGCCAAGAACATGTGAAAGGTATTCACCAAATGGGTAATGGCGCTTTGAATCTTCAGCGATGTATACGCCCTTTATCCCTAATGCTTTAATTTCCTTCGCCTTTTCGTGAGATATCTTTCTGCCTTCCGGAATTCTGACGCTCATCGCCTGTTTCGTTAACCATTGATAAGCCTTTTCCTTTGTCATATCCAATATTGAAGCAAGCTGTTCCGCCGTCTCCCCAGGATTCTCAATCTGTCTAGGGATGACATAGACTGTTGGCGCAGATATATTCGTTGCCAGCTCGACACCATTCCGATCCAGGATTTCTCCTCGTTTGGCTTCAAAAGGAATATTCCTGCTCCAGGAATCTTTAGCCAGCCCCGTCAACTTATCCCCTAGATAAAACTGTACAATTCCCAATCGGATATCAATGATAAAAAAAACAACGATACCGATCGCCAATGCGATTGCCAGCCGTTTTCGGACAGTAACATTCGAAACACGCAAAAACAGGCACCTCCATTTCATACATGCTTCAATATATGCTTGTCTACTCGATGCTAGACTAGAAACTTTGAAAGAAACAAAGAGGGAATCCAAATGGATTCCCTCTTTATCTTCACTCTGTTTTCTCTTTTGTCTGTATATCTTCACCAGCCCCATCAGGCTGGGATAATTCAATATTGAAGGTTTCCCCTTCATTTACCTTTTTCCCGGCCTTAAGACTCTGTTTACTCACGTATCCAGTACCTTCGGTTTTCAGATCCAGTTTTGCAACCTTAGCCAATTTCATGACATCGCGCAAGGACCATCCCTTCATGTCAGGAACTTTCATTTCGCCTTCCGTCCTGAGGATTATCTTTTCACCTTGTAAGAGTACACTCCCCGCTTTCGGGGATTGGTCGAGCACTTTACGTCCACTTCCGATCATACTTACATCATAACCAAGTTCCTTCAGTTCTGTAACAGCTGAACTCTCGGTTTGATTCGTATAGTCTTTGATTTTATTTGCTTTTTGTTTTTTAACTTCAGAAGGTTTTATGTTTAGATATTGCAGGCTATTTTGCATGACAGGATTAAATATCTCTGACAATGGATCAGCCCCAACATAAGATACACCTAACTTGGGCTGCTTGACCGCCACATACATGACCAACTGCGGATCATCTTTTGGAGCCATTCCTAAAAAGGAGAACACATAGTTATTTTTCCCTTCTAAATATCTACCTGTCGGACCCGCAATTTGTGCAGTACCGGTTTTCCCCGCTACTTGATATCCATCAATGGCATATTTTTTCCCTGTTCCTTTTTTCGCGGAAATTACCGTTTCCAAATAATCACGTACTTGTTTTGCAGTTTCTTCCGAAATCGGTTGCCCTGTCACTTTCGGCTTGGTCGTTTTCAAAATTTTTCCGGTATCCTGATCGGAAATGCTTTTTATCACGTACGGCCGCATCATTTTTCCGTCATTGGCTATTGCGGATGCAGCTTGGATTTGTTGAATCGGTGTAACGGTCGAACCCTGTCCAAAGGAGGTAGTCACTTTTTCAAGCTTATACTTGTATTGAATTTTACCGGTTATCTCGTTTGGCAGGTCAATTCCCGTTTTTTCATCAAATCCGAACTTAGTCAAATACTCACGGAACGTATCGGCTCCTATTTTATCCATCGCAAGTGTGGCAAAAGCGACGTTCGAGGAACGTTGAACCCCTTCCAGAAAGGTCATGCTCTTTCCTCTTTCGATTCCGCTATGATCCCCGATTTTACCCGATCCGGCTTTGTAGGTTCCTGCAACAAAGCTTTCATTCGGATTAAAGACCCCTTCCTCAACAGCCGCGGCAAGGGTGAATGTTTTCATGGTTGAACCCGGTTCGAAGGTTTCTTCAATTGCCAGGTTACGCCATGTATCCGTTAGCCCGACTTTCGTTGTCGGATGGAAGGTGGGTCTTTGCCCCATCGCCACAATCTCCCCCGTTTTGGGATTGGAGACAATCGCTATGATTTGTTCGGGATCATATTTTTCCTGCACTTTGCTCATCGAGTCTTCCAAGAATGTTTGTATTTTCTTGTCGATCGTAAGCATGACATCATTGCCATTATCAGGAGCAATGACCTTTTCCTTCTTATCCGGTAAGAGGAAGCCCCATGTGTCACTGTCATATGTCAGCTTCCCATCTGTTTCCTGCAATTCTTTATTGAGGTACCTTTCGATGCCGAACTTACCAGCCATTTCTCCCGTTTCCTCATCCTTTTCTACATAGCCAATCAGATGGGAGGCGAAAATCCCATTCGGATAAAAACGTTTATTCGTCCTTCCGAATGTAATTCCCGGCAGTTCCAATTTTTCTATTTTCTGCTTGACGACCTGAGTCAAATCCTTGCCGGCACTGCCAAACTCCACTTGGTATGCCTTTTTTTTCGTAAGTCTTTCATAGATGTCCTGTTCATCCATGTCGATATATTTAGCAAGCTCATTCGCGGTCTTCTCCGGATCCTTGACATGCTCCGGCTCCTTTTCACTAAGTACTGCCCTTAAGATATAGGAGGAAGTATCTTCGGCGATGACTTCACCTTTTGTATCGAGTATGCTTCCCCTTTTTGCTTCTATGACCTGTTTTTTTTCATATTTCTTTTCGATTTTCGAAGCCAGTACCTCCCCGCCTGCTGTACCCGTCACCTGAATATACAAAAAGCGGCAGACTAAAACAAAAAAGAGCAGGCCGAATAAGAAGAATAATCCGGCTGCCCCATGCTTCATATTTTTTTGTTTCTGCATTATCACTGCACACCCTTCACATTATTCTCATTTAACTTGAACCCTAGCGCTGCAGCTTTTTTCCAAATTCTCTCGTATGTACTAAGTTCAGCAACCTGCACTTTCAAATCATCATTCACTTTACCCTGTTCTTCAATCGACGTTTCCACTAGCTGGATCTCTTTATTCGTTTCATAGATGGCCGCTTGAGTAGAGACTATTTTCACTCCTATGAAGGTAACCATGATAGCAAGGGCACATAGTAAGAAAACTTCACCAATGGATATCTTCGCTTTACGGATGACCACTGTTTGCTGTGCCTGTTGCTGCTGTTGGTCTTCATATTGCTGTTCTTGTACTTTTTTGGCTATGGAACTCATTCATGTTCCCCCTCACTGATATTTTTCTGTAATCATTGCTTTTCGGCGATTCTTAGCTTAGCCGACCGGGAACGATTATTCCCTTCCAATTCTTCTTCTGAAGGTAAAATCGGTTTTCTCGTAAGTATTTTCATAGTTGGTTTGAATTCATCCGGGATAACTGGAAGTCCAGGCGGAAGATCCGGCATGCTACTGGCCTTTTTAAATACCGTTTTACAAATTCTATCTTCGAGCGAATGGAATGTAATGACAGATATTCTTCCCTCTTTATCCAAAAGCGAAATGGCCTGCTCCAGGGAATCTTCAAAGACACCAAGTTCGTCATTCACAGCGATCCTTATTGCTTGGAACACTCGTTTCGCAGGGTGTCCGCCTTTACGTCTTGCCGGGGCCGGTATCCCATCCTTAATTAATTCCACAAGTTCGAACGTCGTTTCAATCGGTTTTATTTCACGTGCCGCTTCAATTTTCCTGGCAATTTGTTTCGAAAACTTTTCTTCTCCATATTGGAAGAAAATTCTCAGCAAATCATGGAATGACCAAGTATTCACGACATCATAGGCAGAAATGGCTGCATTTTGGTCCATCCTCATATCCAATGGTGCATCATGGTTATAGCTGAAACCACGCTCCGGTGTATCCAATTGCGGGGATGACACACCTAAATCATAAAGGATCCCGTCCACTTTCTCGATTCCCCGGGCATTCAACTCTTCTTTTAAGTATTTAAAATTATTAGGAACAAGAACAATACGTTCGCCATAGCTTTCCAATTTTTCCTTAGCATTCCGAATCGCCGTTTCGTCCTGATCAAAAGCATAAAGCCTGCCCTTGTCAGAGAGCTGTGAAAGTAAGTATTCGCTGTGACCGGCTCCTCCTAAAGTACAATCCACATAAATTCCATCAGGTTTGATGTTCAATCCATCAACCGTCTCTTTTAATAACACTGTTGTATGTTGAAACATGCTAGACATCCTTCCAATCGGTTATTGAGTGACTCTATTTCTGAGGGCAGCCTTAAATATCAAAGCCAATCATATTTTCTGCTATCTCAGCGAAAGAATCCTCCGAAGCTGAAAAATAGTTTTCCCAAAGGGATTTGCTCCAAATCTCAATACGATTGGTAACACCAAGAATTACACATTCTTTTTCCAATTGGCCATATGAAGTAAGCGGCGTGGGGATATTAATTCGCCCTTGTTTATCAATTTCGCATTCTGTAGCTGCAGAAAAGAAAAAACGGGTAAAGGCTCGGGCATCTTTTTTTGTTAAAGGCAGGGCTTTCAGCTTTTCTTCTAGCAGCTTCCACTCTTCCATAGGGTAACCAAATAAACATTGATCAAGTCCGCGGGTAAGGACAAATTGCTCCCCGAGATTTTCCCTGAATTTCACCGGGACTATCAAACGGCCCTTTATATCGATGTTATGATGGTACTCTCCCATGAACATACCCACTACCCCCACATTCTAATCTCAATGTACCACATTCCCCCACCTTTCTCCACTTGTTTTTACTTTCTCCTTCCAAGTAAAAATTACCTTCTTTTCTTATTAAGTTTATTTAGCCAAATTATTCAAAGAAACGTGCATTTCCCTCGAATGCACTCAAACTAAGACGCAGGCCCACCATTACTGTCGAAGCCCCGCCTGACAAGTACTCAGAAACAGAAAAAAAGACAGGCTTTAGCACCTGTCTTTTTTCACATTTCAATCCCTCCATCAGGATTGGTTTGTGGCAACCATATTCAAAATGATCTACCCGCCACTTTCCGCCAAAACGGATGGTTTTTCTAAATGAAAATCAATTTATGCTGATTATTGAAGCGATAGTCCAGTTTCATCATATCCCTTACGAGCTCTGGCCCATATTGATTCAAGTAATAAAACACATTCCAAATCCTCTCCTGGGGTGATTCGAGAGGGTACAGCGAATTTGCTACCCGATCATATTTTTTCAAGATGACCGAATGTCGTTCCTTTGTACGGTCACCGATTTTGCCATACATGAAATTCAATTGCTTTTGAATGAATTCAATGTTCTTGTTCAACATGGGCTCGAGCCCCCTATCCAAAGAGACAGCGTGGACAAAAAGCTTTTCGTGGTTCTCTTCAAGCTGTGATTTCAACGTCCCGAACAGGGTGTCAATCGTTTCATCTTTAACGGAATCAAGGTAACTTTCCACAGCATTAGCGGTTCCTTCAGTCAGAACAGTTTCCAAACTGAGTTCCATTTCTTCAAGGTCGCTTTGGATACTCCGCTCCACCAGCGTGATATTCAACCTAGGAATGATTGGCGGCATCTTCATGGAAAACAACTCAAACACCTTTTTTAATTCTGCCCAATAGGCTATTTCCCCTGGCCCAGAAACGAATGCCAATACAGGGAAAAGCATTTCCTGCATGAGCGGGCGTGTAATGACATTGTTGCTTAATCGTTCTGGATGATTTCTGGCTATCTGCAAGAGTTCTTCCCCTGTAAATGATACCTCACCGTTTTTTCCGCTGAAACCGCCTTCTACACGTTCGAGTAAACATCGATCTTTTTTTTCTGGATCATAATAAAATAAATTAGCGGCGCGTTTATCCATTTCAATCATTTTTGCATACCCTTTCGCATGCATGAATGATTGCTGTTCCTCGACCACTTCAGCAATCCGTCCACTTTCATTGACCATCGATTCAAAGTATGCCTTCTCAATTCGCCTTAAATCCGGATCTCCGGCATCGACTAGTAAAAGGCCATATTCTTTGAACCATTCATGAATCAGCTCGGCGAAGAAATCGACGAAGGTATTCGATCTCTTAATGGTTTCCTTCATATCAATCAGGAGTTTGTTCGTAAATTCCGTTTCTCCATAAGTTTCAATGATTTCCTCAAGCCACTTCTCTGCCTTTTCCGTTTCCAGCTCCACATCAGAAACCATTGTTTTATATGGCTGGTAGGAAGGATACGTTTTTTTATCGGGTTTTCCGTTTTTCATAACATAAACATGATTGACCTCAGCCAAATCATGATCTTCTCCAGCTATCCAAAAAACCGGAATGACTGGCTGCCCCAGTTTTTTTTCCTGTTCTTCCGCAAGCTTAATGATCGATATCACTTTATGAATGGTATACAGCGGCCCTGATAATAACCCAGCCTGCTGTCCTCCAATCACAACAACGGAATCATCCCTGCGCAGCCTTCCAATATTACCCTTAACTGCCTCACTGAATGAAAGTCGAGACATGTATTGTTGTATGTAATCCGACAATTCATCACGTGAAAAAGAGCGGTTCATCAATTCTTCATATCTATTGTGATAAATGTCAGGCTTAGACAAGTCATAGTGAAAATAATCCTCCGTTTCAAGACGGTTTTGTAAATAGTCCGATGCAAAACGGTTTAAAGATGGTAACGCGAGATCTTTCATCTCCATTTCTGTTCTCCCTTTCTCTGCAACTACAATTCTTTTTAGAGTATAACATTCCGGTTTAAGAAAACAAAAGAAGTTGCCCAGCAGCAGAAAATTGATGCGATGTTCTATGTTATGTAGTCAATATCTTCGTAATACTTGTAATTATTCCAATGGAAAACAATAGAAGGTAAGCCACGAAAAAAAAGGCGAAGTTCACTCTCCAAAAACCCTTTAATACCTTATGGAAAATGATTTCTTCTTTTACCTTGTAATGGACAAGAACCACCACGAATGCGTTGATGAGCATGATGAGCATGATCACCCAAATAATTTGCATATCCCAGATCGTAATGATCAAATAATGGACGGATAATACGAACAGCAGCGTACTCATGTCCATTGCAAATTGAACGGAGCGCCGATGGTTTCCAGTGAATTGTTTGGCACCTATAAAAAAAAGTATATACCCTACGAAAGGCAAGGTAATAAATATCGCGGCAAAGCTTGAAACTACGTACGGCACATCCTCATCCCCCCTGAGACTCTTTTCCTTTGACCATCTTATATAGAGAAGACGTCAGGCAATCACTTTTCCCTTTACTCTTTGCCTCCAAGAGGATATGACCCAAAATGGCATCAATTTCCGTTTTACGGCCATTTTCTAAATCTTTTAGCATGGAAGATCGATTTTCCGCAGTTGCGATGCAAACGGCTTTAACATGTTCAAATGACTCATCCTTATTTTGAACTTCCAAAATACCGGAGATTTCTTCAAAAAGCTCTTGAAATAATTGGTAGTAAAAAGAGTTAGTGATTAAACCGCCATTTTCCACACCAAGTATCGCCGTTAATGGATTTATCACCGCATTGACGACAAGCTTATCCATCAGCATCGAGTGAAAATCTTCACTCTTCGTAAAAGGAAAATGATCGATCCTTTCATTCACTAGCGATAGTTGCTCAAGTTCCCCGCTAAAGGAAGCGATTCTTGTCATGCCCAGTCCCGTATGCTCCACGGTATTCCCATCATGTTTCAATGCTCCATGCTCCACTACCCCCACATATATGGTCGGGGATTGAAGCTGCTTTAAATAAGAAATATGCCCATAGCCATTCTGCAAGAATAGCAATGGAACCTGAAAATCTTTGATCCTAGGCAGTATTTGCGGCAGGTGATATTGCTTGACGGCCACTATAAGAAGATCCACATCCGATATCCCTTCATCCAGCCCCTTGGACATGATGCCCGTCTGCAGTCGGCTTTCACCATCCGCAATAAGACGGATTCCATCACGTTGGATGATGGACGCCTGATCCGCAGTATGGGTATAGAGAGTCACATTATGCTTTTCACTTAAACGGGACGCAAACAGCAGCCCTATGGCCCCTCCGCCAATGATTCCAATTCTCATGATAACCTTCCTTACTTTTTGAAATATATTTACTATTTTATCACATTATCTTTTTTAGCCTGCACGAATTTTCCCATCGTTGGAAAACACAGCCATTCCGATTGAATGAAACGACGGAACTGCCATTAACGATGGCTCGTCATAAAATACCAGCGGAAAGAATGATTAATACGCCATTGAAGATATAATATTTTCTTCTTTAAGTGTTAATTTAATGGTATATTAGATACGAAAAGCTTAGCCATTTTGAAGACTTTACAGAAACAAAAGATAACTCCAAACTCACCCCAAAAGAAATTGAAGGGAAAAGGGCGGGGAATAAAAGGCTATAAGCATTTAGTAAGCTAGGATAAGTCGATGATGTCATACTAGATTTAACCTAAGTTGAAATTCCACATGGCAAAGATCAGTGGGATGACTTTCAAAGGGTACTATCGGAAGAGGTTTATCAGAATTAAGGGGGAGCTTTTTTATGGAATACAAGGTTGAACGATTACTTGTAAATTTTAAAACGCTTGAGGAATTCAAAAAATTCAAAGAATACGGGATACAGGAACTGTCCATGCTAGATGATTTAGAAGGTAACATCATTGAAAATGACAGCCAATCACCTTTTTACGGAATCTTTTATGGCGATAAACTTGTAGCTCGAATGAGCCTTTATAAAAGAAGCGCTAAATTCGACCAGTATTTTGACAATTCCAGGGATTTCCTTGTTCTTTGGAAACTTGAAGTCCTGCCTAACTATCAGAAAAAAGGGTATGGAAGAGCTTTGGTCGAATTCGCCAAAAGCCTGAACATGCCTATCAAAACTAACCCAAGAGTCCATTCACAAGACTTTTGGAAAAAGATGGGTTTTTCTGCTGTTTCCTATGATTTGGACAGGGACCTCGGAGAAAACCCTCTGATTTGGAGCCCATTTGACGTACAAGATAAGAAAGAAATAGATACACAAGAATAAGGAAGCATCAAGAAAATGCGGGCGGATTTTCCCACCCGCATTTTTTATTTATTGACCCTTTCCAAATTACCATTCTTATCCATTTGGAAGCTCACCTTCGGATTCGCCTTTTCGTCCTCCTGGACACTAAGTTTTCTTGCGCGCTCCATGATCTGCATTAACGCACGATAATCTTCCTCAACAGCTTTCAGGTTTTCCTTAAGCAGGACATTCTCTTCCAGTAATCGGACATTTTCCCGTTCAAGAAATAGGGAACGCTCAGAAATCCGTTCTTTTTCTTTATTATCAAGCTGAAAGAATTCATCCATTTTGGTTAAATATAATATAACTTCCTGAAGGGTAATAGATTCTTTATCTTCATGCTCGGGCGTTATTTCTTCAATCGTGACATTTTCGACCGTTGCAATCGAATCCCTTTCCACTTCAGGATTATTGACTACCTGTTCTTTCCTTTGCTTTTTCGCCAGCTCTATCCCTGATTTATATTGCTTCCTCACAAATGAATTCCAACGGAACCCACAAGCAGCAGATGTCCTCGATAACTGTTTCCCCACTTCTTCAAACGCCTTTAATTGTGTACTGCCTTCCCGTATATGCCTCAGTACCACTTCAGCCAACAACAGATCCTCATCATGAGTCCATGCATCTTGTCTCGCAATCGTCATCTCTCTACCTCCTTAGCAAGTTTTAATTCATAATATGCACATGCTAGGAAAGATAGAAGATATATAGAGCGTGTAATATTTATTTTTTCTTATTTAGAAAACGCTCGACTGCAGCATGATGCTCATCACTCGCCCACAGTTTGGAACATTCCCGGATTTCCGCATCCATTCTTCCTTTAAGCCCGCTATCCTGCCATTTATGTACCAGCAATCGTTTATAGGCCATCAATACCCCTGTCTCATGGCGAAGAAAATCTTCCGCAAACCATTCCCATCCATCCGTACCTTCTCCGACTATCTCATCTACGAAACCAAGTTCCTTCGCTTCCTCAGCTTTATGTACTTTTGCATCCAATAATAGCTTTAGCGCTTTTTGCTCTGGTATTTTTTCAAGTAAAAGCGAAGCTCCGCCCCAGCCAGTCGTTATTCCTAGAGTACCTTGTACAAACCCTAGCCTAGCTTCCCTCTTTGATAACCTGAAATCACAAGCTGTCGCTATTTCGCATCCGCCGCCGAAAGCACTTCCATTGATTAGCGCTATTGTCGGTTTTGGGAAAACTGCTAGTTTATACAGAATTTCACCCATTTTCGATAACATAGCAAAGGCCTCTTCTTCTGTATGCAAATCCTGAAATTCCCTTAGATCCCCGCCTGAACAGAACGCCTCAGAGCCCGTCCCGGTCAGGACCAGCAACTTAACTTCATCATCGCATGCAGCTTCCGATAATATCGACTCAAGTTCGTCCATCAGCTGATAATTCACGGCATTCCTTTTCTCCGGTCTATTAAATAGGAGCTTCATGAAACCGCGTTTACTCTTTTCAACTTCAATCACCTGATCCATGTAAACACCTTCTCCAAAATCATCGGCAAACGCGAATGATTCAAAATATTCTGCCAAATGTATTTGTAAAAAAAGCACAGAGAAAAATCCCTGCGCTTTGATTAGCGTGTTGCATCAAGAGAGCTAAGCTCTCAAGTAGGTCAAGAAATTATTTTGCGACAACTTCTTTTCCTTTATATGTTCCACATTCTTTACAAACGTGATGTGAAAGAGTCATTCCACCACAGCTCGGGCATTCTACCATACCAGGTACTTGAAGCTTGAAGTGTGTACGACGTTTTCTTTTTACAGTTTTCGACGTTCTTCTAAAAGGTACAGCCATTATTCCCACCTCCTTAAAAAATATAAAAAAGCTGGAAAAATCGGATTAACGATTTTTCGTTCCAATCAAGATTCTTTATTGTTGTCAAAAAAGTCGGCAAGCTTTGCAAATCTCGGATCAACCTTATGCTCATTTTCCTCTTCGGAAATAACAGCCCAGTCTTTCCCAGATTGAGGAGCAGCTTCATTCGAATCGACATCCTCACAAAAAACCTGCATCGGAATTTCTAGCAATAAATTTTCTTTAATTACCGGTATTAGGTCTACAACGTCGCCTTCCACAACAGTGACATCATCTCCGTAGAAATCTGTGCCATCTGCCTTTAAAAGAAAGGTTTCCTTTGTATCAATATCAATCGGATATTTAACGTCTACCAGTGTACGGGAGCAAGGTAATGTTAATTCACCTGAAAGATGCAAGTGAAAAGTAATCTCGGTCGAGCTGATATCAGCTCTTCCTTCTACTCTGATCGGAGAAACATCGCGAATTTGCGGGTCTCTTTCTCTAATGTCCAAGACATCCACCAGTTCATCAAACCGTAAATCTTTGTCCCGAATTTTTTGAAGTTGACTAATCGTCCATTTCAAATGAAATCACCTCAAGGCAACAAAAATAATTATAGCTTTCAATTATAAGTTTGTCAATATTTTTTCTTTACACTATAATGTAGTCATCCTAACTGATTGTCTAAGTTTTATGAATCATTTCTAACAAAAAATCCAGACGATTACTTATAGTAATTTTACTTGAAATACTATTTTAGCACTAAGTTGATAAAATACAAAGTTTTTCTCTGAGGTGAACGAATGAAAGCTTGCGGTTTAGTAGTCGAATATAACCCTTTTCACAATGGACATGTTTTACATGCAAGAGAAAGTAGAGAAAAAACAGGGGCAGATGTCGTTGTCGCTGTTATGAGCGGGCCCTTCTTACAGCGTGGCGAGCCAGCTATCGTCAGCAAGTGGACACGCGCCGAAATGGCCTTGAATGGCGGCATTGATCTTGTCATTGAGCTGCCATATGCTTTCGCGACACAGAAGGCTGAAATATTTGCAAAAGGATCTATTGCTCTTTTGGAATCGCTAGGCTGTGACTCTTTTTGCTTCGGAAGCGAGGATGGCAAAATTGAACCATTCATCATCGCCCACAAAATCCTTTCGGAAAATTCCGCTGCATTCGATGCCGCAATCAAATCGGCCATGGATGCCGGTAATAGTTATCCGTCAAGTGCTGCCCAGGCTTATCGTTCAATCATCCATGGTGATGCGGCATTGGATTTGACGAAGCCGAATAATATCCTTGGAAAAGAATATGTAAGTGCTGCCCTTTCAAACGGCTACTCCATTCGCCCTTATACGATTCAAAGGGTCGCTGCAGGGTACCATGAAACAAAGTTGTCCAAAGACCCTATTGCCAGCGCAACGGGGATACGTAAAGCCATCCATGAACACCAGGAATTACATTCTGTTTCCAGTTATATTCCTCAAGCGACGATGAGTGGCCTTGAGCAATATTTAACACGCTACCATGCCTTGCATGACTGGGAAATGTATTGGCCCATGTTGAAATACCGTATCCTATCTTCCTCTTTAACCGAATTGGCAGGAATATACGAAGTTGAGGAAGGCATAGAGCACCGAATGAAGGAGATGGCCAAACAATCTTCGAGCTTTTCTGGATTCATGGCAGCGCTGAAGACAAAACGCTACACATGGACACGGCTGCAGCGGATGTGTGTCCATATATTGACGCATACATTCAAGGAACAGGTAATTCATAATGACCAACCGGCCTATATCAGACTTCTTGGCATGAATGGCCGGGGGCAAGAATATCTTCGTTCTGTAAAAAAAGGCTTGCCCCTCCCGCTCATCTCTAAACTTTCGTCCTATCGGAAGCAGGACATCGATTCGGACTTGCGAGCAGCACAGGTGTATGCCCTGGGCTTGCCCGAGCCGCATCAAGCTGCATTGATGAAACGTGAATATGAATCTCCCATCATTTTCAAATGAAAAGGGAGTCAAGCTTGGCCGTTTTCATCCTTAAGTGTAAAAAGCTAATCATGAAAAAAAGCGCAGACAGTAGATGACTGCCTGCGCTTTTTTTCATTTTCCTTTTCCATTTAGCTTCGTTAAATAGGCTACTGCATCTTCAAAGTTGTCAACCGGTACGATCTTCATGTCAGTGTCAATATCCTTTGCTGCAATGAGTGCATCTTCATAATTCGAACCCGCTGCTCCATTTTCATTCGGGGCAAAGAATATTTCGGCTCCAGACTTATCGGCTGCAACAATTTTCTGTTGAATTCCGCCAATTGGACCGACTGACCCATCATCAGACATCGTGCCCGTACCCGCTATGTCATATCCACTTGTAAGATCGCCTTTCGTTAATTGATTATAAATTTCCAACGAAAACATTAAACCAGCCGAAGGACCGCCTATATGTTCTGAATCTATGGCAATCGCCGGTTTTGTGTTCACTCTTCGATTGTCATCCAGCGAAATGCCGATTCCTACCCTATTTGGGTCATTTTTAAAAGGCTGTAATGAAAGAACGGCCGTTTTCTCTGTCTCTTCCCGCTTATAGACTATTTTAACTTCATCTCCGGCCTTCTTTTCGTTAATATAGTCCATGAATTCCTGTGCAGACTTGAATTTAACATCATCAACTTGAATGATTTGATCGCCCGCCTTCAGCTCTTTTGCTGCCGGCATTCCTTTTAGCACGTCCAAAACATATACACCCAGGTACTCGTATTCAACTCCTTTCCCTGCTTTTTCATATGCGATCTTAATGGCATTATTTTTAGAACCATCCATTAAGTGGAGCTGCCTGATATTATATTCTTCATCTGTTTCATCTTCGCTTCGGATGGAGGTTTCCGGATAAAGCTCCTGATACTTGCTCCACTTCGCCATCATGTAGGAGTATATATTTGCCCGGCCCATCCTTACAGTGGTTAACATAAAGCTTCCTTTCGCTTCATCTCCTCCGGATACCTCAATGATTGGCTCCAATTCTTTAGCCATTCCTGGTTTCGATACATAAAAAGGTAGGGAATAAAGGGCTGATGCTATGAGAAGTATAGCCACAACCAGGAAAGTGCGTACATACGTTTTACGGCTCATCTTCAAAGGACTCCTTCCAAGTAACAATGCTCTGCTTAATTTGATCTATCTTACCTCTTGCTGCTTCTTCTCCAATACTAATTATTTCCTGTACGTTTGTAAATGATTTCGAGCTGTATTTCTCAACCCTGGGGCGTATCATGACGTCTGAAGCAAACTCCCTGCTTTTAACCAGCTCCATTTGCAGGATATCGAGGCTTTGCATGATGACGTCATATATGGAGTTTATCTCCATATCCTGTTTCACGTGAGCTACATCCACACCAATTATGATGTCTGCTCCCATATCTTTCACAACTGAAACAGGAACCCTGTCAACTACGCCGCCATCAACAAGCAGTCTGTTTCCGATTCTTTCGGGAATGAAAATCCCGGGAATGGAGATGCTTGCCCTTACAGCCGGTGCGATGGGACCTTCCTGAAAAATGACCTTTTCCCCCGTTTTTATATCAGTGGCTACCACCGCCACAGGAATATCAAGTTCTTCAAATTTCTTTCCATATGTAAATACCCTGATTAAATCCTTTGTCCGCTTACCCGAAATGAAGCCCATCTTAGGTATGGTGAAGTCCAAATAATACTTCCGCTTAAATGCACGGGACAACTTATACAGCCTCTCGATATCCGACCCCGCTCCATAAAAGGCTGCAACCATTGCTCCCATGCTGCTTCCAGCAATCATATCTATCGGAATGCCTTCTTGCTGCAATACCTTTATCACGCCAATATGTGCAAACCCCCTAGCTCCTCCTGACCCAAGTGCAAGCCCGACTTTTGGTTTCGACAAAGATATCCCTCCCGCTTTAACTAGTTCAAAATATTGAAATAACACTCATTCAAAGTTATGGTCTTAAACGGATTTATAGAAGCATATTATTTATATTGACAGTGAAACAAGCATGGCAGATATATTCCATTGTGCGGATCATCCCTCTTTACATGTCGGTACAATCCTTATTCCATCATGCGCTTACTTTTCGAGAAAAAGAAGTTCATATTTTATTATATACGAAACGAACTGCCCTTATTTAGTAACCTTCAAGAGGAGGCTGAATTTTGCTAAAATCAAAATCTAAAACAGTACTGTTAGCTACCTCCGTCACGATGATGGCAGTTGGCTTGATCATCTTCCCCCAAGAATCCTTTGAAGCTTCCAAAGGCGGACTGAATATTTGGTGGACAATTGTATTCCCTTCACTTCTGCCTTTCTTGATTTTCTCGGAGTTATTAATCAGTTTTGGGGTTGTCAGGTTCATTGGTGTCATGCTCGAACCATTTATGCGTCCCCTATTCCGTGTACCAGGAGTGGGAGGTTTCGTTTGGGCGATGGGACTTGCATCAGGGTTTCCAGCCGGGGCGAAATTCACTGTAAGGCTTCGTCAAGAAGAACAATTGACCCGCATTGAAGCTGAAAGACTCGTTTGTTTTACTAATTCATCCAATCCATTGTTCCTATTCGTTGCCGTTGCCGTTGGTTTTTTCCACAACCCTCATTTAGGGATCATCCTTGCCCTTTCCCACTACCTAGGAAATATTTGTGTAGGCATCATCATGCGTTTTTACCGTTGGAAAGAAGAAAAATCCCATGCAAAAGTAATGACTAAGCTCCCCTCCATAAGACAAGCCTTTGGTCAAATGCATCGTACCAGAATAAAAGAAACAAGGCCATTTGGCAGTTTACTTGGAGATGCGGTACTCTCATCCATCCAAACCCTATTGATGATCGGGGGGTTCATCATTCTCTTTTCTGTGGTGAACAAGCTTTTATTTCATATGAACATCACCGGATTGCTAGCATCTGGGGTTGGAGGAATTCTACATATTTTTAATTTCCCGGACTCCTTAAGCCTTCCCTTCATATCAGGCATGTTTGAAATGACTCTAGGTTCAAAATTAACCAGCACGGTCGAAGAGGCGACACTCTTTCAGCAAACCGTGATGACAAGTTTCATCTTAGCTTTCAACGGGTTCAGCATCCAAGCGCAAGTTGCCAGCATCATTGCCGCAACGGACATTCGTTTCACTCCCTTTTTTCTGGCCAGGATTGCACATGGCCTTCTTGCATCCATTATCACCATCCTGCTTTGGGAACCTTTCTATAAAGGCAAAATGTACAGCGGCAGCCCGATAAACGCATTCCCGGTCAGCGGATCCGGTGAACACGCGAATTCCCTATATCAAAGCATGCTTGATATAGGTCCCATTCTAACACTCGTGTTTTTGATCCTATACATCATCATATTTACCAAAAGGCTATTCAAAGGCCTTTCGTAAACCAAAAAGAGCATTGCCCGTTGGCAATGCTCTTTTTTCTATCCTTTCAGTTCCTCGTATTTTTTGGCCAGAGCTTTCTGGACGACACTTGGCACTAGTTCAGAAATATCCCCGCCATACTTCGCAACCTCTTTCACGATACTTGAACTCAAGAAAGAATATTGATTTTTCGTCATGATAAAGAATGACTCTATTTTATTGTTAAGGAATCGGTTCATCGAAGTTCCCTGCATTTCATATTCAAAGTCAGAAGTCGCCCTCAATCCCCTGATGATGGCATTCGCGGAAACGCTTTCAGCATAGTCGACCGTCAATCCCTGATAGAAATCCACTTTAACATTCGGCATATGGGCAGTCGCTTCAGTAATCAGTTCCAGTCTCTCTTCCACTGTAAAAAGAGAATTTTTCGCTGAATTGTTCACGATGACCACATATACCTCATCAAAAACATTCGCTCCCCTTTGAATGATATCAAGATGACCAAATGTTATTGGATCAAAACTCCCCGGACAAATCGCTATTTTGGACATTCATAGTTCCCCCTGTTCGTGTACGTTTCCCCATTGATAAATCGTAACGGCAATGACGCCATAAACTTCTTTTCTCTTAACGGTAAAGTCACCAACTTTTTCTGGCAAAGTAACATCATGGCCATGCTCACAAACAATGTATCCCATATCGTTCAGCAATCGGTATTTATGTATTTCTTCAAGAATCTCGACTAGCTTTTGTTTCTTATAAGGTGGATCAAGAAAAATCAATTCAAAAGTCATTTCCCTTTTCACCAAAGCCTTTAATGCACGTTCTGAATCATTTTTATAAACTTCTGCACGGTCTGAAAACTTGCATAGTTCCAAATTAGCCTTAACCGTTTGATTTGCTTTAAAATCCCGATCGACAAATATGGCTTTATCCATGCCTCTGCTTAACGCTTCAATTCCCAGTCCACCGCTTCCGGCAAACAAGTCGAGGACGAGCCCTCCTTCGAAATAAGGACCAATCATGTTGAAAATGGATTCCTTGACTTTATCAGTAGTCGGCCGGGTTCCTGTACCCGGTACAGCCTTAAGTGGTCTTCCTTTGCAAATTCCGGAAACGACCCTCATCATTCTCACCACATTTTATGACAAATTTCTGTTACTTTCCTATCCTAACATATTAGAAAAAGCTAGCCAATATTTAAACCCATTTGCCTTCATTTCCATGATGAAAAGAACATATCATTTCGTACCATGGATAGAAGATATCCATTCTTTTTATAAATCTTTTACATCTTGAATAATAATATGGTTTTTGGCAATAATGTGAATAACAACATTCCTTTTTAGGTGTTGTTGCCAACCGCGGAGAAGGCTTACGTTTCCCCATAAGTTCTTCCTCCGGTTTCTCCTCTCCCTTTGCCTTCTGGTCCTTAGTTAGACATAGAAGGACCCTGCATATTTTTGCAGGGCTTTTTTTTATTGATAAACCACTTATTCCCAATATCCTTTGTCATCATTCGTCAATGAAGTTGTCCTTCTCTTTTATGAGGGATAATGATAAAGTAATGAATAATAAGTTAGTTAGGAGAGGTTTAATTGATTCAACGTTTTATTGAAATTGGACAAGGATATTCCGATATATATGAGTTGCTGGAAGTAGGCCGCAATCAGAAACATCGAGTTGCAAGGCTATTGGCCATGCATACTACCATAAATGATAAAAAGGTAACGTCATTGGTCATCGTCATGGAGCCCACAGATCCAGGGAAATTCCAGCCGCTTTACATTTGCCGTGAAGGTATCCCTAACCCACATGCCACCAAAAACAAACGCTATGAGCTTTTTGAGAACTTGGCTGAGGAACTGGATAGGCCAATTATTGAAATCGAAGTGAAACCTTCGGTGCTCTTTGCAGAAAGCGAGTTGTACTACCAGCACTTAATCGGCATTTTGCGAATGAATAGATATCTGCCGCCATTAGGCTGAAAGATGTTGCTGCCCTGAAAATGAAAAAGCTGACTCCGCATGAGTCAGCTTTTTTCAAATTCCCATTTTATAATCATATTCTTTCGCTTTATCCGGTTTGGAGTTTTCGAACTCCACCTTCAAAAAAGGCTTGTAAGAAAGGTCCACCTTTTTAACGAACGAATAATTATTCAGTTTTTCCACCAGTGGTTCCACTTCATCCATATTCGTATAAAGCACGACATATTTCAGCTTTTTTGAAACATAATGGATATTTCCAAATTTCCTAAGCATTTTGGCTTGTTTCAATGTATGTAAATAGACGATGATTCCCTGTCTCGCTCCAAGCATATCAATAACTCCCTTTTATAAAGGTTTTAACTAAGTGTAGCATAGCAGAATCTTTACTTTCAACCAAGAAAAAAAGATTATAAACAAAATTCTCTCACTATTATGAATATACACACTGTGAAGGGAGCCAAACAAACGATGGATTTAAACCAAATTTGGCATCAATTTATTGTGCATCTATTAGATAATGATGAAATTACCCATGCTTCGATAAAAAAGTTCACAGGAATCCCCTTTATATATATCCATTATCATCCGGCACCAAATGATGATGGTAAGCTTTCCCTCTTAATAAAAAAAGCCGCAAGCCTTTCAATGCGTGGCAAGCAGCTTCATTGTGAAACCATTTTCGTACGGCAGGAAGAACATTTATATGTATTCCGGCATCGTTTTTATGTACCGCAGCAAAAGATGTTTTGCTGCGGCAACCTTTGTCCGGATTGTATTTTATATCGCAGTTAATCGCTTTTTGCCACGTAACCGAAATATGTAAGATGAAAGTTCACGCATCGGTTCATGCCCCTGTCTCGGCGAGGTTCCAAACATGACACAGCCACCGAACTCCGTAGTAATGTCGAATTTCGATGGCTGCATGTTATATACCGGCCCTGAATGTTCCCAATCTGGCCATTACCTTAAGCAGAGCACCCGCAACTTCCCCCGGTTCCGCAGCTTCCCGTCGAACATCCGCCGGATGAAACAAAAAATGGATTCCCAGCCGGGGTTTTGACCTGTTCAGAAACCGCTCGGCCAATTCTTCCGCTTATTTCATCAAGAACGGATTGCAATTCTGTCTCCGCCCGCTTAAACCTTGCAACGACAGGATGCATATCCATGTCTCGTTTAGCTTGCCTCGTTTCTAAATTGATGCGTTTATAATCCGGGTGATATTTACCGAACCTTTGAACATCTTCAAATAGATCCTTGAGCGAAGTAAACTTGGAAATAATCCCCTGAGCCTCTTTGTCGTTTTGTAATTTATATAAACTAAGGAGATATTCTTCTCCTATTTCAGAATGAAGGATCATTTCAGCTAATCCATCAGCCTGATGTAAAATGTCGATGATTTCCATAGTAGCAAGCATTAACAAGCTCACCTCCACAACCATTTTACCATTTCTCCCTTTTAGATGCTAATGGTTTGATTAAATCGAGGAAGTGATATGTACCTCAAGCTCTTTTTGCAGCCCTGTTTTTTCACCTGCACCGTTCAAAATCTCCAGCTTTATTTTATGCATGCCATTCGGGACATCCTTTACGATAAATGCTGCCGTTTTCATATCGACTTTCTTTTGATTATCAATAAATACGGACACAGTTGCCAATTGTTCAGGATTTGATTCAGAAAAACCATAGTTTTTCAAGTAGCACTCAACATAGACGGAGTTGCCTTTTACAAATGTTTTTACCCGAAAGTCCTCATCTGAGTTTTGGATGCTCGATACAGTGGTGGCAGCCTCTAGTGTAGAAACACCTTGTATGGCTACTCCTGAGTTTTCAGGTTCAGGTATTTTCTTGCCACAACCCGTCGCTGCCATCAACACTGTTAGAGCCAATATCAACTTTCTCATTCCATCGTCCCCCTTTTGCCTTTATTGTTCGCCAAAAGGAGTAATTTACTCTTACTTTCTTCATTCACTTGGAGCATTCATTGCTTGAAACATATGAAGCATCATTGAGGCAACCTGAACGCTTTCCGAAAATTTAGAGACCCGATGTGGAATCGACTTCTCAAAATAATATTTAGCTTCGGTTTCAAACACATCCACTTCATGTGGATTACGCATTAATCTTTTGTACCATGCAGGCTGAACCCTCAAATAATTTCGCATATCTTCGTTTGTTTGAATGAATTCATATATATTCTGGCGCATGAAAAACCCTCCTTAATCTTTGGTGAATAAAAAAGGGTTAGCTCTCTGCTCTTTTTCTTTTGGGGGAGGACTGGTATCACCTGATTTATTCCCTTGGAAAGCAGATAGCACTCCTTGGATTGCACCGATGGCCTGATTGGCATTCGTAATATATTGTTGAATCTGCCCCATATCCATGTTTTTAACGGCATTCATTAACGAACCGATCAACTCAGTGCTTTGGTCTCCCTTTTCAACCGGCGGTGATTGAGATCCTGTATTCTCTTTGGACTCACCCACACTGCCGTCAGCCTGCCAGCGTGGATGATCTTCTCCGAGTAAATACCACTCTTCAAAAAGTTCCTGCCATGTTGCTTGTTTGCTTCTCACTTCATTCACTAAATGAGGATGTTCCTTTACAAACTCCCGAAATCCATCCACGGAGGGCCGCTTTCTTTTTGCCATTACTCTCACCTCACACTTAGACATCGCCTATTGCACCATATGCTAAAGGTGGATAAAAAGTGCATAAATTCCTTTACTAACGTAATGGGGCGTGACTGCGGAATCCAAGTTCGTTATGTAAAAATTCTTCATTGGCAAACGATCCTCATCGAGGGGAATGCAAATGGTTGGGACCTTTTAAAATATGATCCACAACAAGAAAACGGACCCAAACCGGGTCCGTTTCAGACTGTAGTCAAACTCGATGAAAAACGAGTTTTGTCTACATTTTTTTTCCTTGTACAAATTTGGACGGTGATTTCCACTTCAGGCACTCGCTTTCCGCGGCGGTCCGCCCTCGACCCACTTGCGCCTGTAGGGTCTCCCCTTGGACTCGCTATTCCCGCAGGAGTCTCGCACACCCGCTCCAATCAACTAGGTTTAAAAACTTGGATAGAACTCCTTTTGCCTACAGTCTTTTTTGTTTTAATATAGATCTATTAAAACTTGAGGTGATGAGGATGGTTACGAAACATCATTCTATTCAACGAGAACAACTTGAAATGATTACTTTAGATCAACTGGTGCCGGCGAACCATTTGGTTCGTAAATGGAGGCTTCGATTGACTTCACTTTCATTATGACTTGGTGAAAGATATGTATTCAGAGGTAGGACTCGCAGTATTGATCCAGTTATTTTAGTTAAACTGACATTCATTCAATATACCTTCGTTATTCGTTCCATGCGTAAAGGGATTGAAGAAACTGAAACAACTATGGCAGGCAGCAGACACAGCAACGTTTTGTATTGGGAACGATTGTAACAACTGCTAATACACATGACAGTCATATTTGAAGCTACTTGTTGAGCTAGGATTGAGAAAGTTAGAAAACGAGAAGCTGTTGCCGCAGATGCAGCTTATAAAGCACCAGCGATTACAAGCTACCTATTTAACAAAGTAATCACACCTGCTTTACCCTATACACTTCCTCAAACAAAAGAAGGATTCTTTATGTTTCGATGAACACTTTGATTGTTACCTTTGCTCTTCGTGCAAAACTTTAAAGTCCTCAACAACAAATAAAGAGGTCTATCGGGAGTACAAATCGCCAAAACAAATTTGTGCAACATACTCATATTTATCACGGTACAGAAAGCAAGGACCATCAAAAGGTAGTGACACGACATATCTGGCAAGCATTTGTGGAAGAAGCAGACCATTGCTTCATCATCAAGGTATAAAACCTATATACGCGAAACGCAAAGAAACGATTGAGCGTATATTCTCAGATGCAAAAGAAAAGCATGTTATGCGTTGGACTACTTTAAGGGGACTTAAAAAATTGTCGATGCAAGCCAATGCTTACTTTCGCTGCCATTAATTTAAAGAAGATGGCCACGTGGACATGGCAAGGTCCTAAAATGGCATAACATAGTGGCTCTAAGAGCTCAAATCTCTTAACCTTTGGTCAAATTTCAAAGGGAATATTAAAGGTTCGGAATTTTTTAATTCCGAACCCCTTGTCAACAAACTGAAACGGACCCAAACCGGGTCCGTTTTTTTATCTCTTTATGAAATTCTGGGTGTAATAATTTTTATATACCCCGACGCCCAGACCTGTAAATTCCTCGTTCAGCATCGCATCCCGATGTCCTTTGCTATTTAGCCAACCTTCCATGACAGCAGCTGCATCCACATAATGGGCTGCTATATTTTCACCTGCCGCCCTGTATTTCACATGACCTGCATCAAGACGATTTTCCAAATCCCCCTTTGTTTCAGAAACATGGGTTCCTTCAGGGGTGTCCTTCATTTCCCGGCTATGAAGGTAAGCAACCTCCGCAGTAGCGGCATCCCATTCTAAAGGCTCCAAATCAAATCTGCTGCGCATGATATTCGTAATATCGAATATTTGCTGCTCATTTCCATCTTCCACTTTGGCCATGTCCTCATCTGAAAGTTCCTTAACTTTCACAAGTTCACCATGATAGGTCAACTCATACGGCTTTTGTTTCAATAGGGCGGAATCATTCAAGAATCGGATGCTTGAAACAGTACCAGTGAACTTATCCAAATAAAGCTGAACATTAATATTCCCTAAATCAATTAACGGCCTCATGTTCATATCTTCCTCCGACAATTCAAAACGATAGGAACTGTGACCAACTTCAATATCAACAGTTGGTTCCACATATAAACTGGAATAGATGGCATCAATCGATTGTCCAATTTTAAAAGGAGCGACATTGACCTCATCACCGATTCCATAAGCAGATACCACTTTTTCATTTTCAACGGCTAATTGGAAATAATTATTGTAGTCCTTTTTATAAACCCACCATTCATATCCATAGGCAGACAAATCAATTCGATCCGGCTTACCGTATTCCCTTTCTATCTCTTTTGCATTTTTCCCGATCGTTACTGCCAGACCTTCTGTCACTTCAGTAACCCCTTCCTTTTCAGAGGAAGTGCTTCTTTCATTTATATGTCCATTGGGGTTAACACCTTTGTTACCATCAATAAGGGGGTTCCCTTCATCTTCATCGCCGATATTAAGATAAATACCGATTACGAAAAAAATAATGATTAACACCAACACCTTACCTAAACTGCGCAGAGGAACACTCCCTCTCTCTATCTAATTTATGTATCCAATGCAAAAACCTTTCTTTCCTGATTATATCACTGTTCAATCATATTTTTCTAATTTACGTTAGACTGCCCCTTCATTAAATTTATTTTAAAAATGGAACTTTTGTGAATGATTAAAATACCATGGTTGAGTTCATTGCAACTTCCACCATTTCGTACTATTATAAAATATAGGATAAAATGGTATATTATAAACATACTTGGAGATTTTTAATATATTCATGTACATAATATTTTCCCGGTATGTCATTTTAATTCTCAATAGTAAACATAGGAGGTACTACTCGTGAAATTTGAAAGCTTTGGAATCGAAAACATCACAGCCGACTTAAACCGATTAGATGACCTAATGCCGCAATATGGTTTAATACGAGCAGAACAATGGGATTACGAAAGAGTAAGTTACGATCGTAAGTTCGAATTAAAAGAAGGCACGTTTTACCTGAGAATACTTGGCTATGCTACAGAGGGCGATGTTGGCGCTCACAGGGCCGTCATCAAATTAATGGTTCCTCTATTAGGAAAACACTATTATCCACACGGAGTTGAATATGGTGAAGGGGAGGATTTTCCTGCATCACTAGTTAAACAAAGTGAAAAAATCCTCGCTCAAATCAAAGAAGAACTTACGCAATTCAACGGCCTATAAAAGCCGTCAGCGAAAAGTGGTACAAAGAGAGAGGATCATGTGTGATGCTCTCTTTTTTGTATCCAATACAAAAGCCTGATGCTTTTTTTGCACCAGGCTTTTTTGTCATTTTAAAATCCTAGGATCGCCTTTATTAAAGATGTTGTTTCGCCGCCATGATAAATCACATAAAGCAGGATGTAAACAGCTACTCCAGTAATCCCAGTGAAAAACCAAATAATGCTTGTCGCCGGCCCGATTTTTTTATGAATGGCGAATTTACCTTTAAACCCAGTGGTAAGCATGATGATCCCCAAAACAGCTCCAGTTGTTGCAAGCGTTATATGGAAAATCAAAAAAATCGTATAATAAATTTTTATGTCATCGGGTCCGCCAAACGACGTACTACCAATGAAGACCGTCCGAGAAAGATATATAGTGAAAAAGATCACCGCAAAAACCGCAGCTGCCATCATGGTTTTTTTATGGGTCTCGATTTTGCGCTGTTTAATTTGATACCAGCCTATTGCAACAGTGATGGCACTTAATACAATGAAGGCTGTACTTATCGTTGGAAGGATTGGTAAAGACATATGAAATGTAGTCCTCTCTATATTTATTAATCAACTACCATTTTATAAGAGGCAATCATAAAATTCAATAAAATCAAGGATTATTAACAGAATGCTCACTTTTATAGAATACCCAAGTCAAATTACTGGCTATTTGCTTTAATCGAAAATCAGGTAAAGTCAGATAAAAGACTTGTCCGCCCCAAGACAAGTCTTTTATCGTACAATTATTCTGCAGTCTGAAAATCCGAAGGTATAGGATCGATATCATTTTGTCCGCCATTCTCCTTTTTGAACCAAGCAAAGAAAATGACACCCAATACATAGCCTAATACGATTTCTTGAATCACTTTCATCAGAACCCCGCCAAGCTGTTGATCCTCAAGCAATGGCAGTCCATTGAACATTTCCGGACCACTGAGCGTTAAACCGGATAGTGCGGAAGCCGGAACGCAAAGTTCCATGGCACTGGCCCAAGATTCCGCATTGGTGAATGTATCATACATCGGATCATTAGCAAATATGATTAAAGCACAGGCAGGGGTCATTAGAATGCCACTGCCGAATATATAAGCTACTTTTTTCACACCTGATAGACTTTCACGTTCGGGCAGTTGATTGACAAGCGGGAACCACATCAAAACAGCGGTCGTAAATAAAAGGACCGTGTATCCGGCATGAATCCACATCCCCGTTTTGATAAAGTCGAATACTAACGGGATATGGTACAACGAGAAAAGAACGTTAAATAATAAAAGGGCGATAAGAGGTCTCGTGAAAAACTGAAATAACGGCTTCACTCCCCTTGAATTTATGAGTGTTCTCATAAGCCAATCTGGAATCGCAATGATAAATAATGGCGGAATCACGAGATAAAGCAGTGCCATTTGAAACATGTGGGCACTGAACATGATATGGCTCAATAAATCCAGCGGCGATCCTTTTACCACATAAAGAAGGAACATGGCTATCAAAAAATAAGTTGCCTGTTTGACGGAAAGCGGTGAGCTGCCCGGAAACTTCCCCCTTTTCTTTGTCACCAGCCAAAAATAGCCAACGGTAATAAGTACGAGGGCGGCAAAATAATAAGGACTCCACAAAGCGCGAAATCCAAAAATATCAATAGACAAAAAAATCACCTCGTTCATGAACTTTTTCTTACTATCCATTATACCTAAAATGAAACATTGTAACAAATATAGATAAACTTGGATGAGAATCACCACATAAAGAAAAACCGGCTATCATTCAATAGCCGATTTTCTTTATGGTTTATATCCAAACAATCGTTAGGAACACAAGGACCGTTATCAAGCCCACTGCAAGCCCGGAAAATAAGAACAATGCAATGGTGCCATGCCCTTTATGCTTCATGTGCATGAAATAATACAATTGGAAAATCACTTGTACAACTGCCAGCAGCAAAATGACCGGTTTAATGAACCAATGTGAAAAACCCTCAATTCCTACTGCAGCAAAAGCAAGTAATGTAAAGAAAATCATTAGTGTAAATGATATTACTTGGTGTTTCATCTCTTCAGCATTTTTCTTACGGCGATATTTTAAATCGACATTCGGGTTCGCTGAATTTGATTGTTCATTCGCCATCAGTTATCCCACCATTCCCATTAAGTATACGACAGTAAAGATAAATACCCAGACTACGTCAATGAAATGCCAATATAGACTCGCAACAAAAAATTTAGGAGCGTTATACAAATTCAAGCCCCTTCCTGCATTACGAACCATAAGAGATATTATCCAAACCAAACCGAAAGCAACGTGTCCTCCATGAAAACCAACTAACGTATAAAACGCGGAGCCGAAGGCACTGCTCGTAAAGGTATGATGGAATTCATGAACATAGTGATTAAATTCATAAATCTCGAGTCCAAGAAAACCAAAACCAAGTGCAACCGTAATCACAAGCCAAGCTTGCATTTGTTTAAAGTGGTTATTTTTCATATGGTACATTGCATACACACTGGTCAATGAACTGGTCAGTAACAGCATGGTTGCTACAAAAGTAAGTGGTAATTCGAATAAATCTTTAGCTAAGGCTGCATCACCATTTGGAACTTTATCCTTCAATGCTAGGTAAGTTGCAAATAGTGAGGCGAATAATACAGTCTCTCCACCAAGAAACAACCAGAAACCTAAATACTTATTTTTACCTTCTAAAGTCGCTTTCTCGGGAGAAGCAGGCCAAGTGGCATCCGTGAATCTTTCATCTGTTTGCATTATGCCTTACCTCCCTTGTCTTTATCGTCCATAAGGTCTGCTTTATGAATATGGTATCCATGATCGTCTTTAACTGAACGGATAAACATTGAACCAAACGTCACCAAAAGTCCTACTATCATTATAGGCAGGGTCCATGTCTTATCATCCATATGGTATAAAGCACCGAATGCACCGATAAATAAACCTGAAGCAATCGTTAATGGAAGAATAGATGAATTTGGCATATGGATATCCCCAAGTGGTTCTGCAGGAGTCATTTCCTTTTTCCCTTCCATTTTTTCAACCCAGTAAGGATCTAATCCGCGGACTAACGGCAGTTGTTTAAAATTATAAAAAGGCGGTGGTGATGGAATGGCCCATTCTAGCGTACGGCCATCTCCCCAAGGATCATTGCCGACCTTTTCATTCTTCACAGATGTAATGATGATATTGATGACCATAACCAAGACACCAAATGCCATCAAAAAGGCTCCCACAGTACTAATCATATTACCTGTATTAAAGCCTTGATCGTCCAAGAATGTAAATACTCGACGAGGCATCCCCATCAAACCTAAGAAATGTTGAATGAAGAATGTTAAATGGAAACCAATCAAGAACGTCCAAAATGTGATTTGCCCCAATTTTTCACTTAACATTGTTCCAAACATCTTCGGCCAATAGAAATTGATCCCTGCCAATAAACCTAATACAACCCCACCGACGATTACATAGTGGAAATGGGCAACAACGAAATAACTATCATGGTATTGATAATCAGCAGGTGCAGATGCGAGCATGATACCAGTCACGCCGCCCATTGTAAATGTAGGAATAAAGGCAACTGCATAAAGCATCGGAACCGTGAACTTGACGCTTCCTCCCCACATCGTAAAAATCCAGTTGAATATCTTAATACCTGTCGGTACAGCGATAGCCATGGTCGCCACGGCAAAGATTGCATTTGCGATCGGACCTAGTCCAGTGGTAAACATATGGTGCGCCCAAACCATGAAACCTAAGAAACCGATTAAAACGGTTGCAAATACCATCGATGAATAACCAAACAATCTTTTTCTGGAGAAGGTAGCGAAAATTTCAGAAAAAATACCGAACGCTGGAAGAATCAGGATATATACTTCCGGGTGACCGAATATCCAGAATAAATGCTCCCAAATGATCGTATTTCCCCCTGCCGCTACATCAAAGAAATTTGCACCAAACATCCGATCGAACATCATTAACACCAATCCAACGGTAAGTGGAGGAAAAGCGAATAATATCAATGCAGAAACAACGAAAGTTGACCAGGTAAACAGCGGCATACGCATATATGTCATACCTGGCGCACGCATATTAATGATGGTTACTAGGAAATTGATTCCTGCCATTAGTGTTCCAAAACCTGATATTTGTAGTCCAAGGACGTAAAAATCAATGCCATGGCCTTCGGAGTGAAGGGATAGTGATGCATACGATGTCCAGCCTGCATCGGGAGCCCCCCCTAAAAACCAGGAAAGATTTAAAAAGACTCCCCCAAAGAAAAACAGCCAAAAACCTAATGAGTTCAAAAATGGGAACGCAACATCACGTGCCCCTATCTGTAATGGCACAACTGCATTCATAACAGCAAATACCAATGGCATTGCCGCCAGGAATATCATTGTCGTACCGTGCATGGTCAAAATTTCATTATAAAATCCGGCACTAACGAAGTCATTATTTGGGATTGCAAGCTGGATACGGATAAACATCGCTTCCAAACCGCCGATTACAAAGAATAACCCGCCAGAGATAAGATATAGAATGGCGATTTTCTTATGGTCTACCGTCGTCAGATAATCCCAAAGCGTAGCGCCAAATCCTTTTTTATTAGCGTAGGTACTCACGATTTAACCTCCTTAATCAATGTTCTATTTGTCTTCCACCTTAAGCTCTAATAGATAAGCTGCCAGTGCATTAATATCTGAATCCGAAAGTTCACCGTAAGTACCGGTCATCGTGTTGCCCGGTTTATACTTCTCAGGATCCTTGATCCATTTCTTCACATTCTCTTCCGTATGATCCAATACGCCAGCAACTTTTTCACGCTCACCGAATGTAGCCAGATTCGGAGCCTGACGAGCAGCTTCAGGCCTGCTGTCATTCGGCGTCACCGCATGGCAGCCTATACAACTTTGATTAAAGACATCTTCACCCTGTTTGGCCAGATCGCCTTCAACTACAGGTTCCTTCGAGGCTTTCATATCTTTAGTCCATGCTTCAAAATCACTTTTAGACTTCGTTATGACCTTAAAATCCATCAAAGCATGTGAAGGACCGCAAAGCTCAGCACATTTTCCGTAGAATACGTTGTTCGAATCTTCTGCCTTTTCACCATCGAATTCTAAGAAAAACTGATTGACCCCTTCTGTATTTGTATCCATCTTTCCTCCGACAGACGGTACCCAGAATGAGTGCTTAACATCTGAAGCAGTTAGATTGAAGTACACTTTTCGATCTGTCGGCACAACCAAATCCTGACTTGTTACGACGCCAAGGTCTGGATATTCAAACTCCCACCAATAAAGGTTTGCCCTAACATTCACGACAAGTGCATCCTTCGTCTTTCCATCCTTATCTTTCTTATCCATTGCCTTTGTGTCGGCTAAGTCAAAAGTCGTGACGACGGTTGGAACAGCCAGAACAATTAAAAGAAGGATAGGAATAACAGTCCAGATAATTTCGAGTTTATGACTTCCTTCAATTTGTTTCGGTATTGTTTCGTCGCCTTCCTTCCGACGGAAGCGTAGTATAACTACAACAAACAAAATAATCACAACAATAATAACCAGTACCATGATTAGTGTACTCAATATCAGTAAGTCATACTGAGATTGCGCAACATCGCCAGCTGGCTTCAGTGCGGATAGAAATGGTTCGCCGCAGCCCGAAAGGACAAGTCCTACAATTCCCAGCAGAGCAATTAGGCGCCATTTGTGCAGCCTTTTTTTCATAGCTTCAGAAACCCCTCTTTCGTCAAAATTTTCTCACAAAAATAAAAATGGGCGCAATTGCGAATATTCTCCCTATGTCAATTTCTAAAAAGAAAGAATCCCTAATCTAAGGAATTATTAAGTAGATTCATGTAACCGCTCTTATGTATGCCCCTGTTGGTTCCGTTAATATGTATGAATGGCGGTCAGTGCTTTATTTATCAGTAAACTGGAGGCCTGTAAAAGAACAGGCCGCCATTTATTTAAACCAAAACTAGATCAGTGTGACAATAACCATCGCTACAAATAAAATGGTCATATAATTTAGAGAATATACAAACATGGATGTTGCCCATTTAACATCGTCTTTCTTTTTATACCCCTTAATCCCCAAAATAAGCCAACCTGTGCTCAATAATGCAGCAAGAATAACTAGCGGTGTTCCTAATGGAGTTAAAAAGAAAGGAATGAACATTAAACAGATGATCCACAGCATAATCGATCTTTTTGCAGCCTTGAACCCTTTTACGACCGGAAGCATAGGTACTCCAGCTGCACGATATTCCTCGACACGCCTCATTGCAAGTGCATAAAAATGAGGAGGCTGCCACAAGAACATGATCGCGAACAGGACCCAGGCGATCTTATCAAGGCCCGGGTCGACCGCAGCCCACCCGATAAGCGGAGGCACCGCTCCGGATATACTGCCTATTATCGTATTCGAGACAAATCTACGTTTGAAAACCATAGTATATAAAACAACATAGGCAAAGACGCCGAATGCTCCAAGTATGGCAGTTGTCATATTAGTCAATGCAAGTAAAATCAGCCCTGCAGCAATTAAGCCGAAACTTAACGCCAATACCTTTGAAGGCTGTACTTTCCCGGTTACCGTTGGACGGTTTTTCGTTCTTTCCATTAAATGATCGATATCACGGTCATAATAATTATTGAAACTGCAAGATCCCGCCATTATGAGCGCCGAACCTGCAAGTGTATAAAACACTACATCTAGATTGCTTAAGAAGCTAAGCCCCGAAAAATGAAGAGCTAACCACACGCCGGTAAAAGCTGTAATTATATTTGAATTGACGATCCCCACTTTTATAAGTGCGAGAAAATCCTTCCAAGCTGTTGTTTCAGGTATATCCGATTGAAGGGCGGCTTTACTGTCCTCCATGACAGCTTCTGACAAACCCCTTGTTTCTGACATTTGTTTTCCTCCTTTAAATCATTCAGCACAGACGCAAATGCAAAAAAATACTTACATATGCTATAGAACATTATTTCATACTTTTTGATATTTGTAACCAAGGAAGCGTAAACAAAAAGTAAATTATTTACCAATGACTGTCGTCAATGGAATCCATGGAGAGCTATCATTCTTAATATCATGCTTAATAACAGTAAAATTTAGTAAAATCATTTCTTCAATATATTAAAACACATTTTTGGAAGCTTTTGTGAAAATTTTTCGGATATTTTTGACCAATTTGTGTCTCAATAATTTACTGCTCTTGTAAGATGTTCATCAAGAACATGAATAGTATGCTTTTATCATCATCCCCTAGGCTTATTCCCTATTTTGCTCCTACTTGTAGGTTTACACTCCCTTTATTTCTATCAAAGTCTTTTGTAACTTTCAACTATTTCAGGCATTTTAATTAATAGTTATAATATTAACTGAACTTGTAAAATCATTCTATTTTGTGTAATATCGAGGAAGTTCGACAAATATTATGAAAAATCTTATGCTATTATTAATTTTATGGAACAATCCTAATTTTCTACAGAGAAAAAGGTGGGACTACTAGTGAAATCGTCTCTTAAATGGTTTGCTGTTTTAACAACGATTGTAATGCTTTTCATCTTACTTGGCGGCGCTTTAGTCACGAAGACGGATTCCGGCATGGGATGCGGCAGGTCCTGGCCATTGTGCAATGGCCAATTGATCCCGGACAAAATCACGATTGAATTGGTCATTGAACTTTCCCATCGTCTCGTTTCAGGTGCTGGAGGATTCTTGGTTTTAATTTTATCGTATATGTCTTGGAAAAAAATCGGCCATATCCGTGAAGCACGTTTCTTATCCGTCCTTTCTTTTGGTTTTCTGTTACTACAAGGGTTAATCGGGGCCGCTGCCGTCATTTGGTCACAATCCGATTTTGTCCTTGCCCTTCATTTCGGCATATCGCTCATTTCCTTTGCTGCCGTCTTTTTACTGACATTGTTGATTTTTGAAGTAGACAAGAAGTTCGAAGCCGAAAAACTTATAGTTGACAAACGAATGAAATTCCATATCATTGGCGTATTGATTTTTTGTCTCGTAGTCGTATATACAGGTGCTCTTGTAAGGCATACAGAATCAAGTCTTATCTGTAAGGATTGGCCTTTATGTGTAAATGACAGCCTTGCACTCCCCTCTAACCTTTATGAATGGATTCAGATGGGACACCGTGCAATCGCAGGCGCCATTTTCATTTGGGTATCGTATGTGGCTTATATCGCAAAAAAACATTACAAAAATCAAAAAGTGTTATATGGCGGTTGGATGGCTGCATTCATTCTCGTATTTTTACAGGTTACCGCTGGAGCCTTCATCATTTTCTCAAGGCAAAACTTATATATCGCATTGACACACGCATTATTCATTGCCTGCTTTTTTGGTGTAATGAGCTATTTGATGCTATTGACATCAAGAAGCAAAAAAAATGCACTGGCCAAGCAAAAAAGAAACTCCACGCACACAGTCAAAGGACAGGATGAAAAGGACATAACACCAACAGTACCCGCCCGTTAATTTCTGATTGTTCAATCAATAATATAATAGGACAAAACAAGAACCACCATTCCCTGGGGAATGGTGGTTCTTGTTTTGTCTTAAGATACCGTGGATTGCCTTGAAAGAGGGGTGTAGGGCAGCTTGAAACCTCAAGCATACCCATATACCCTAAATCATTCAGAAGGTCACAGCCAGCGATATTACTTAGTTATTTCAATCAATAAGTCTCCAGTACTGATCGCTTCTCCATCTTTTACATAAATATCTTTGATGGTCCCGGAGAATGGTGCTTGCACGGTGGTTTCCATTTTCATCGCTTCCGTAATGATCAGGTGATCACCCTGCTTGACCTGATCTCCTTTCTCGACCACTACACGAATTACCGTACCTGGCATTGTCGCACCGATTTGTTCTTTATTTTTTGGATCAGCTTTTACTTTTGATACAACGGAAGATTTAATGTTTTCATCCTTGATGATCACTTCACGTGATTGACCATTCAACTCAAAATACACAACCCGTGTTCCATCAGCCAATGGCTGGCCGATTGAAACCAATTTTACGATAAGCGTTTTACCCTTTTCGATTTCAACTTCGATTTCTTCCCCTAGCCTCATACCATATAAGAAAGTCGCGGTATCGAGGTTGGAAACATCTCCAAACAGCTCAATCGTTTTATTGTATTCCAGGAATACTTTTGGATATAGGGCATATGCAAGCACATCGAAATCAGTGACTGCCCGTCCCAATTCCTTGAATAATTCTTCTTTAAGTGCTGCAAAGTCCACTTCTTCCAATAACTCACCCGGTCTTACTGTTATAGGTTTCTTCCCTTTCAGGATAACTTCCTGAAGCTCTTTAGGGAATCCCCCAACTGGCTGACCTAGATAGCCTTCGAATAACTCTATGACTGAATCAGGGAAATCGATGGATTTACCTTTTGTCAGAACATCCTCTTCAGACAGGTTATTTTGTACCATGAATAAAGCCATGTCCCCAACAACTTTGGATGACGGAGTCACTTTAACGATATCACCGAACATTACATTGACACGCTGATACATCTCTTTCACTTCATGCCAGCGGTCTCCCAGCCCAACTGCTTTGGCTTGCTGCTGCAGATTACTATATTGACCGCCCGGCATTTCGTGTTTGTAAACCTCGGTATGAGGTGCATTCATTCCGCTTTCGAAGTCATGATAGAATTTCCTGACCTCACCCCAGTATTCTCCTATACGCTCTAGTGAATCGACTTCCAACTTAGGCTGTCTGCTTGAACCCTCCAATGCATAATGAAGTGTTTGTACACTTGGCTGAGAAGTCAGTCCAGCTAAAGAACCAATCGCCGTATCAACGATATCCACACCGGCTTCAATCGCTTTAGAATACATGTAAATCCCATTTCCGCTCGTATCATGAGTATGCAAATGAATCGGAAGGGATGTCGATTCTTTCAGTTCCGAGACAAGGCGGTAAGCAGCATCAGGCTTCAAGAGCCCGGCCATATCTTTGATCGCTAAAATATGGGCACCGGCTTGTTCCAATTCCACCGCCATATTTTTATAGTAGTCGATATTATACTTGCTGCGTGTTGGATCATTCAAGTCCCCTGTATAACAAATGGCAGCTTCTGCAATTTTGCCGGATTGACGGACTGCATCAATAGCCAATTCCATCCCTTTAACCCAGTTTAAACTATCGAAGATACGGAAAACATCAACGCCTGCATCCGCTGATTTCTCGACGAATTCACGAATGACATTATCAGGATAATTTTTATAACCAACTGCATTTGAAGCCCTTAAAAGCATTTGTAATAGGACATTCGGTGCTTTTTTCCTGAAACTTAACAGCCTGTCCCACGGATCTTCTTTCAAGAAACGATAGGCGACATCGAAAGTTGCCCCGCCCCACATTTCCATTGAAAATAAATCAGGAAGCAGTTTTGCTGTAGGTTCTGCGATATCAAGGATATCTTTCGACCTGATTCTTGTCGCCAGTAAAGATTGATGTGCATCACGGAAAGTCGTATCGGTGATCAATACCTCTTTCTGGTCTTTGATCCAATTGACCAGTCCCTCTGCTCCTTGCTCTTCAAGTATATTTTTTGTACCCGAGATAAGCGGCAGGCCACCAACATTCGGAATCGGTGCTGGATCAAAAACAGGTTTTTTCTTTTTCTCGACTCCCGGGAATCCATTCACGGTCACATTTCCGATATATGAAAGCATTTTTGTCCCACGGTCTTTTCTAATTGGGAAGCTAAATAATTCCGGTGTTGAATCAATGAATGATGTATCATATTCCCCATTTATGAATTTTTCATGTTTTACAACATTTTCAAGGAAGGGGATATTTGTTTTAATACCACGAATCCTGAACTCCTTAAGGTTACGAACCATTTTGGAAGCTGCCTGCTCAAATGAAAGCGCATGAGTAGAAAGTTTAACGAGAAGGGAATCATAATATGGTGTGATGACCGCACCTTGGAACCCATTCCCTGCGTCCAGACGGACACCGAATCCCCCACCGGAACGGTACACCATCATTTTCCCGGTATCAGGCATGAAATTATTCAATGGATCCTCGGTCGTCACCCTTGATTGAATCGCATATCCATGAGTTTTAATTCCTGCTTGTTCGGGAATCCCGATCTTCTTGCCATGGAGCTCATGCCCTTCAGCCACCATGATTTGAGATTGGACGATATCAATGCCCGTAATCATTTCAGTGATCGTATGCTCAACCTGTACCCGTGGATTGACTTCAATAAAGTAAAACTCGCCATTTGCGACAAGGAACTCGACCGTACCAGCGTTTACATAATCAATATTTTTAGCCAACTTGACGGCTGCTTCACAAATCCTTTCCCTTAAATCTTCGGAAAGGGAAACGGAAGGTGCCACTTCCACAACTTTTTGATGCCGTCTCTGAACGGAACAGTCACGCTCATATAAATGGACGATATTCCCATGAGTATCAGCCAAAATCTGAACTTCGATATGCTTCGGATTTTGTATGAATCTCTCTACATAGACTTCATCATTACCAAAAGCTGCTTTAGCTTCTGATTTTGCGCGATCATAAGCCTCTTCAACTTCTTCGATTTTTCCGACAATTCGCATTCCGCGTCCGCCGCCGCCTAATGAGGCTTTTATAATAATTGGAAAACCGTATCGTTCACCAAATTCCTTGACTTCTTCAACACTGGTCACCGGTCCTTCGCTACCAGGGATAACCGGAATATCCGCCAGTTCAGCTTGTGTTCTGGCTTTTACTTTGTCACCAAACATATCTAGGTGTCTTGATTCTGGTCCGATGAAGATTATGCCCTCTTCCTCACAACGTTTCGCAAATTCAATATTTTCTGAAAGGAAACCATAACCGGGATGAATCGCATCGACGCCACTCATTTTGGCAATCGCAATTATGCCTTCAATATCCAGGTATGCATCAATCGGCTTTTTGCCTTCCCCGACCAAATATGCCTCATCCGCTTTATATCTGTGATAAGAACCATAATCTTCCTTTGAATAGATTGCAACTGTGTGAATGTCTAATTCCGTACAAGCCCGAAAAATCCTTATCGCTATTTCCCCGCGATTTGCCGCAAGTACTTTTTCTATACGTTTCCCCATTGCTACCACCCTAATCAATATGTATTTTTATTGAATATATAGAAAAAAAGCGTGAAAGATTTCCACCACTTTTTATTCATGAATTGATTTCCCAAATAAGGAGTCCAATCTGTTTAGGCTCATTTTATCGTTGATGTAATTATTTCGATATATTTTATATTTTCGTTTTTCACATCCGATAAAGACAAAAAAAGAGCCATATATCATTAACAAATTAAAATTTAGCTATAATAATATATTATCAATTTGATTTAACATTCAATTAATATAACAATAATACTAAAATTAACTGAATACAATAAAAAAATAAAAAATTACATATATTCGTATAAAAAAACAGGGAATTAGATCTGACTCCCCTACTATCGATCCATTATTGATCAAAGCCATATGACCGGAAAATCCCACAGGGAATATTTTAAAATCGGAAGATGACCATTGAACTCAGAAAGAATTCAAAAGAATAAGATAACTCAAATTGATCTTCGCGAACTAATTAGTATGTCACTATTGAATATAGTATAACATTATTCATTAATTGTGTATATAAATAAAAAACTCAAACAATCATCGAGATTTGTTTGAGTTAGTATGTTTTATCTATTATTTTTTTAACGATGCTTCATGCAAAACTGACAATTCCTGTTCAAGGGTTTCCAAAAGGGATTTACCCTCGGTCTCCTCTACCAAACCTAAGCGTACGGCAAAATCAATTTCTCGTGATAGGCCGAACATTTGCGTATCAAGTACCTCTTCATATAAAGGACATTGAGGCATAGTGAGATTTTCCATTTGAACTTTAATCAGTTTTAGAATCTTGTCAGCATCTGCTTTTAATAAAGCATAAGCTTTTTCTCGATGATTGACAAGCATATCAGATGCCATGTTAAATCCCCCCGCTCAGAGCGATTAAATCTTATCTCTAAATTCTACCTTTAGTTTTGTGAAAAAGCAAGGACATTGACGAACAATTTGCCATTGAGATATCACGATCACCTCTCAAATGGATATACCCAGCCATGGAATTTGTTCACCATCTTGAAGATGTGACATTTCTATTATAATTGATTATAATCATTAAAGAGCAACAGAAAGGAATGAGATATTTGGAACCCATCGTATTTATAAATGGAAAAGTGAAATATCCAATTACGCTAGATCCTGGAGTATGGATTTTTGATGACCGTAAAGTTGAAATCGATACATATTTCCACGCTGAAAGAGTCCAAGTCAATGAATTAGAAGAATATACGATTGCCGCCTCCAAACATTGGCAAAAAGAAATACAGGAAGGCGCAATAATGCCACCCACAATAAAAACGGAACGAAAGTTCGAGAAGCAAAGATTGCTGGAAGGGACTTTCGGCATCCCTTTTGAACCGTTTTTAAAAAATGCCGAACCTGAAAATGGGGTGACCGAAGTCATCGTTACAACCGATGATGAGGAACTTACATTCCCGTTGGCAACGGCACTTGAATTTTTCCTGGGCTTTTCCAAGGATGGAAAGCCGCTTAAAATATCCGAAGGCGGCCCCCTGGAAATTTATTTCGGAGACGCTTCCAACATCAATGATCCGATAAAAAATGTACGGTCTTTCACCGTTAAATAAGACTTCGTTCATCCTTGCCAAAAACTTTGGCAATCGGCAAGGGAAACCCCTTGCCGATTGCATTATAAAAGTGTAGCTGCCAGTTGTGCCAATCCCGATCTTTCCCCTTTTATCAATTTAACATGGCCGGCTATACGCTCGGTCTTGAATTTTTCCACAACATAGGTCAAACCATTATTATATTCATCTAAATAAGGATGATCTATTTGCTCCGGGTCCCCCATCAAGACAATTTTGCTCCGTTCCCCGACCCTCGTCAAGATTGTCTTGACCTCATGTTTCGTTAAGTTCTGCGCTTCATCGATGATGATGAACTGATCCGGTATACTCCTTCCCCTGATATAGGTGAGGGCTTCAACTTCGATCGAACTCATTCCTGCTAAAATCGCATCCAATTCCCCAGGTTTTTTCGTATTGAACAGAAATTGGAGATTATCAAAAATAGGCTGCATCCATGGTCTTAATTTTTCTTCTTTTTCCCCAGGCAGATAACCAATATCTTTACCGACCGGAACAATGGGCCTGGCAACCAAAAGTTTCTTATATTGTGACAGATCTTCAGTTTGCATCAATCCTGTTGCCAATGCCAATAAAGTCTTGCCTGTCCCCGCCTTACCAATGAGCGTCACAAGCTGGATATCCGAACGAAGCAACAAATCAAGGGCCATGGTCTGCTGGACATTTCTCGGTTTAATTCCCCAAATATGCTCCCCTTCATACATCAGTTTCTTGACTAGCCTGCAGTTCTCATCCACTATCCCAATCGCCGAAGCTGAACTGCCCAGCGTGTCCTTCATCAACAGGAATTGATTTGGGTAATATGCATCTTTTGTCAGTTCTTCCAGTGAAAGAAAACTTTTTTCATAAAACTTATTCAGGTTATCAATCGATACATACACTTCTTTGTGCCCGGCGTATATATGATCCAGTTCTACAACGCGATCATTTAAAAAATCCTCTGCCTCTAGACCGATGGCGTCAGCTTTAACCCTGACGAGAGTATCTTTGCTAACCAGAATGACCGTTTTTCCATCTTCCCTCGTCTCTTCTTCCAAAGATAAATTTTTCGCGACTGCCAATATCCTGTTATCATTCGTTTTCTCAACAAAAATTTCCTGAAGTTTGTGAAATGAACGGTGGTTGAGTTCAATCCTTATGCTGCCTCCATTATGAAGCGGAATGCTCTGATGCAGCTTTCCTTTTTCACGAAAACTATCGATCAATTTCGATACTTGCCTGGCATTCCTTCCGATTTCATCCATATACCTTTTTTTTGAATCCAATTCTTCTAATACGACTGCTGGAATGACAACTTCATTATCTTCGAATGAATAAATCGAATACGGATCCTGCAACAGGACATTCGTATCTAAAACATAGATTTTTTTCCCCAATATGACGCCTCCTGCCTGCTCTATAGGATATGTCTTACCATTTACTACACTCAGCAGTTATGTAGCGGACGAGACTGTTGATAAAATATATGTTCCTTTGCATAAAGATAGAAGAACATTTACAGACTATAAAGAAAACTTCCAGCAAAGAATGCCATCCCCAACATTGATTACACCATGTTTCACTGCATGTAATAATGACAACAGACTTGGTCGGTGGCGGACAGGCTGGAACCAAAGAACATTTAAGGAGGTTGTACATTGCAAAAAATCATATTGTCGCTCGCTGCTGTTCTTTTGATGTCAGGTTGCGCAACGGATAATAAAAATGAAGTGTCTGAAAATAATGCGCAAAACAATATAACGAAAGTCAATAATACGACCATTAAGGAAGCAGACAGGAATACAGGTCAGCAAACTGCGGAAAGACTCACCGGTTTGGCTAAGTCCATTCCAGAGGTGAACGATGCCACCGCAGTCGTACTTGGCAAATACGCCATCGTCGGAATAGATATCGACCAAGATATTGAGCGTTCACAGGTTGGAACGATAAAGTACTCAGTCGGAGAAACTTTAAAACATGATCCTGACGGTGCTAGTGCCATCATCGTCGCTGACCCGGATTTAAATGAGCGGATCAGGGAGGTAGCCAAAGATATTAAAAACGGCAAACCGGTAACCGGGATCCTAAATGAACTCGCTGACATCACAAGCCGAGTAATCCCGGAGGTTCCTGGTGATATTTTAACCCCAACGCCATCTAAGAACATCGAAAAGGAAAAAAATAAACTTGATGATGATACGGAAAGAAAAGAACTCGATAAAGAGCAAAATGATCAATCCAATCACTTTAAAGAATGAATTCACCCGACCCGAAATGAATCTTCGGGTCTTTTTCATACCCAACAATCAACTTCAACTGTTAGTTTCACTTTATCCTCGTTTTACCATAAAAATATTGGTATACTTAAAAGCATATTCAAATTGAAGTGAGGTTCAACTAATATGAAGGTTAAATGTGTAATATGCGATCAAATTGAATCTATACCTGACGATAGCCCAGAAGCGAAGAAACTTCGAAACCGTCCTATACATACCTATATGTGCAATACATGCAACCAACGCATAGAAGAGCGTACGAACGAGCGGATTGCTACCGGTAACTTCCGTCTTTATCGAACGATCAAAAATGAAGATGAGTGGTAGAGCATTTCATAAAGTTACTCTGATTGGCCTGATCAATGGACTTCTGCTTGGATGGATAATGAAGTGGGTCGAAATGCTATCCGGTAAACAAGTGTATATGCTTTTATTGAATGTGGATTTCCTCCCCCTAATGGGAGCGGTTTCCTGGAGTGAGGAATCATTATTCTTTTTCCACCTCCTTTTCTCACTGGCAATTACGTATAGTTACGTTTATTTTCTACATCCTTTGAAAGTTTTCAGGAAATGGAACAAATACGCACTTGCTTTTATCACGATCATTCCAGCCATCATGCTTTACTTCCCATTATCTGCGCTGTCAAAAACAGAAGTTGTCCTTCCTTCTGATTTGACAGCTTTCTTTTTGTGGACAATCTTACATCTTTTTTATGGACTTTCCCTCCCTAAAGCAATATAAAAAGAACCGTGCGTAAATCGCACGGTTCTTTTTATCATTACTCGATATTTTTATATTTTTCTGGCTCTAACTGAATTTGGTCTAACATGATATCAATCAATTCAATCGGATAACGCTGCTTTTTCATTTCGTCTCCCAAAAGGTACTCGACGAAATAAAAAGGTTCTGTTTTTGTAACCGAATCGATTATCACCTGATGATCGTCTTTCAGCATCTGCATGAAAAACATTTCTGTATCGCGTGCAGCTGAATCATCAGGCCTTGCATCACAGACAACTTTGATCGTCAACCAATTGTATAAAGCATCCTGTAATGATTTCATCATCTTAAGCCTGTTCTTCTTTTCTCGAATTATGAAGACGGATCCTATAAATCCCCAGAACAAGCGAAGCGATGACTAATGCCTCCCCCATAGGGAGAAACACCGCAAAGAAAGAAAGAAGGGTACATCCAAGTGCCATTACCACATAAATGACCACATTTTTTAGCAATGGTAACTTTTTGGCAAAACCTAACTGATAGACAAGGATGCATAATCCAAAGACCGTCAAATATAAATACCACATTCCTGCTTCAGGATTTTCATCCACTCTGTACAATGCTGCAAAAAATGATAATCGCTCTTGGATATCCAATCTTTTCTCCTCCTCTTGCTATTTATTTTTCTTCAATAGCAACTTTTTTTCTTTTAGCTGCTCTTTCACGCTCGTTTTTATCTAGAATTTTTTTACGAAGGCGGATTGAATCCGGAGTTACTTCACAGTACTCGTCATCGTTCAAATATTCCAGAGCTTCTTCAAGGGACATGATTCTTGGTTTTTTCATGGAAGAAGTTTGGTCTTTATTTGCTGAACGCATATTGGTCATTTGTTTCGCTTTAACGATATTAACAGTCAAATCGCTATCACGGTTATGTTCCCCGACGATCATGCCTTCATAAATATCCGTACCTGGCTCAACGAAAATAACACCGCGGTCTTCTACTTGCATAATACCGTATTGTGTAGTTTTTCCTGATTCCATGGATACAAGTACACCTTGGCGTCTTCCGCCGACTTGACCTTGTGCCATTGGTTGATAGCTGTCAAATGAATGGTTCATGATACCATATCCGCGTGTAATCGTTAAGAACTCAGTTGAATAGCCAATAAGTCCGCGAGCTGGGATCGTGAACAGTAAACGAACTTGACCGCTTCCGCTGTTGATCATATCCAATAATTCACCTTTACGGGCTCCCATTGATTCCATGATCGAACCAGTGTGCTCCTCAGGTACGTCGATTTGTACACGTTCAACCGGTTCACAACGGACACCATCAATCAAACGAACGATAACTTCCGGTTTAGAAACTTGCAGTTCATAACCTTCACGTCTCATGTTTTCGATCAGGATGGAAAGATGAAGCTCCCCACGACCTGAAACAATCCAGACATCCGGAGAATCAGTATTTTCAACTCTTAAGCTGACATCAGTCTGCAATTGGTTTTTCAAACGCTCTTCAATTTTACGAGCTGTAACGAATTTACCTTCACGGCCTGCGAATGGGCTGTTGTTTACAAGGAAAGTCATTTGTAATGTCGGCTCGTCAATACGCAGGATAGGTAGAGCGTCAGGGTGTTCGGTCGGACAAACCGTTTCCCCTACGTTAATATCTTCCATACCAGAAACGGCTATTAAATCACCGGCAACGGCTTCTTGGATTTCAACTTTCTTCAAGCCAATATAACCAAAGATTTTCGTTACACGGAATTGTTTAACCTTTCCATCAAGTTTCATTAATGAAACTTGTTGACCTACATGCATTTTACCGCGGAATACACGGCCAACCCCGATACGTCCTACATAATCATTATAGTCAAGTAAAGCCACTTGGAATTGAAGCGGTTCATCTGAGTTATCAATTGGTGCTGGGATCGTTTCGACGATTGTTTCGAAAAGTGGGGTCATGTCTTCTTCTTGTTTAGCAGGATCTGAATCCAAGCTCGCAGTACCAGCGATACCTGAAGTGAAGACAACTGGGAAGTCTAATTGTTCTTCTTCAGCTCCTAGTTCGATGAATAAGTCAATTACTTCATCGACCACTTCATTTGGACGTGCAGAATCTTTATCGATTTTGTTCACGACAACGATTGGCGTGATCTTTTGTTCCAATGCTTTTTTCAACACGAAGCGAGTTTGCGGCATACAGCCTTCATATGCATCAACAACAAGAAGAACGCCATCGACCATTTTCATGATCCGTTCCACTTCACCACCAAAGTCGGCATGACCAGGTGTATCCAAAATATTGATTCTTGTATCTTGGTATTGAACTGCTGTATTTTTCGCAAGAATCGTAATTCCGCGTTCTTTTTCAATCGCATTAGAATCCATCGCACGTTCTTCCACATGTTCATTTTCACGGAAAGTACCAGATTGCTTTAGCAACTGATCCACTAACGTCGTTTTACCATGGTCAACGTGAGCAATGATGGCTATATTACGAATATTTTCTCTTAATTTCAAAAAATTCACTCCTAAAAAAGTTTGTGTAAAACGTATCACTAGTATTAACTTACATATTATATCACAAACATACTAGAAACAAATACAGAAATTATGTACAATAGATATATTAGGGGTGATATTCATGAACATTAAATGGAATTTCTTAATATTAGCGGTATTGGCAACATCAAGCATTGGCTCCATTGGCATCTTCATTGCTGAAAAAAGCTTGATTGGAATATTGGCTGCAATCGTTATTCTTTGCGGAATCATGGGGTTCGGTTTCACCCAGAAGAAGAAATTACGTGAAGCCGGGAAGTTATAATATAAAAAACTCGCTGGCAGTCAGCGAGTTTTTTTGTTAATTATTTCTATCCGAGAATTTTATCATGGCCGCTATCAGTCCTTGATACTAACGGCTGGATTTTCCTGATAAGTATTTGTCAAATACTTCTTTGTGCAGCCCTGGTTTTGATACGAAAAGTGAGTCGCCTTTTAAAAAATCCAATTTGTCACCTTTCATATTACTAACTTCCCCGCCCACTTCCTCGACCAGTAAAACTCCCCCGGCAAAGTCCCAAGGCATGAGTCTCATGGTTATGTATGCATCAATCCTCCCAGCGGCCACGAATGCCAGCTCCAACGCTGCCGAGCCATAAGAACGTGTTCCTCTTGCATCCCGGACTAGCGGTGCCAAAAGACTCGGGTCGATCCTCCGGTTTTCCGTTACCCAGCTTGCATTAATGGAAATGATCGCTTTGCTTACCGATGCCTCTTCAAGAGATGGGAGCCTTTGATCATTCAGAAATGCTCCTTGTTCCTTAATCGCATGATATAATTCATCACTAAAGACATCATAAACCATGCCAATCTTTCCGATGCCATCCACATAAACCCCAAGAGAAATCGCAAAATTCCTCTGTTGATGAATGAAATTCAAAGTTCCATCAATTGGATCGATGATCCACACCGTACCTTTTAGGTCTTTAATATCATTGCCCATTCCCTCTTCACCAAAAATGCGGTGTTCTGGAAAAACTTCGCCGATTTTTTCGCAAAAAAACTTTTCTATCCCCTTATCCATATTAGTTACCAAATCATTCGGATTCGTTTTCATTTCAATATTCAACTTGGTTTTGAAGGACGCCCTTAGCCTATTACCGGCTTCTTTCATCCATAACTTCGCATATGTATCCATTTCCTTGACCGATGCCATTATAATATCCCCGTCCTTTATGATCAGAAACTACATTAAAATGATCCTCTTTTAAAGATTAAAGCAAATATAGCTTGCCTTCAAGCTTTTAACATCTTAAATTTTCCATTTTTTTAACTGATGAGGAAAGAAGTTTCCTTGACTGCCCATCCATTAATCGTAATCATGATTTAGCCAGCAAGAATATTCTCCTTACTTGACGTTCCCCTTCCTTATTAAAAGGACTCGAGACCAAATGAAATTCCACATTATATATATTGGACATTTAATGAAAAACGGACACATTATTTTTTAATAAAATAAAGTGTCCGTTATCTATAATAAAATTCCTTGTATTGAAATTGATTCATTTCCTTAATTCATTCTCCTTCAAGGTCTCTGCAGCCAATCATTTACAAGGCTTTCAGTTTCAACAATTCCAAGCGGATTCGTTCTAGTCTTTGCTTGCATTGTGACCTCTTTTGGTCATTCTCTTCACCGATTGCTTCAAAAAGGGTTGCTAATTCATAGTCCATTTCCATTCTTAACACTGCAGCTCTATGTCTTTCAACTTCTTTAGCTTTTAATGCTTGGTTCATGACTTGTTTCATAATTAACATTCTCCCTTCGTTAATTAACGTAATTTTCTGAATTTATATTATCATATGACTTCCTACCTCAAATAGCAACTAATTTGTGTTATAACCTATAAGGAATTTTACATTGCCAACCCGAATCGTATTTTTTAAATTTTACTTTTACTTATGCTACAATATGTGCAGATATTACGGTAGGAGAGATGAAAATGAATATAGCAAGTTTTACAGCAGATGATTTTGATGTTTTTAAAATTGATGGATTGGAACCGCGCATGGATGCTTTAAAAGAACGGATCCAGCCTAAATTGCAAGCCCTAGGAGAGCACTTTTCTCAAAAGCTCTCAGTTATGACCGGCGATGAAATGCACCCTCATGTTGCAAAGCATGCTAGACGGACAGTGAATCCCCCTAATGATACATGGGTTGCTTTTGCTGCCAATAGCAGAGGTTATAAAATGATGTCGCATTTCCAAATCGGGTTATGGGAAACGCATATGTTCATCTGGTATGCCGTCATTTACGAAGCCCCTAATAAAATGGAAATCGGAAAGCATCTGGAGCAGCAGGCAGATCGATTGGTGAATAGCATTCCCTCCCATTATGTTTGGTCAATGGACCATACAAAACCTGATGTCATCCCTCATGATGGTCTTGGAGTAGATGATTTGAATTCAATGTTCACCCGTTTGCAAACGGTAAAGAAAGCCGAAATCCTATGCGGTATAAAAATTTCCCGTGATGACGCTATTAAGTTAAAAGATGATGATTTCATTGAAACCATTCAAGATGCGTTTGAACATCTTTTACCCTTATATCAATTAAATTAAACACATTGATTCCTATTCGGATCCAACAATAACTGGATAATATAAAAGGAGAGCCAAAGAGCTCTCCTCAGACTGTAGGCAAACTCGATAATCATTGGGTTTGTCTACAGTTTTTTTAGGTTTTTAAAAATTTGACCGTTGCCTCCAGGACTCGCTTTTCCGCCAGAGTCTCGTACACCCGCCCCAATCAACTATGTTTAAATTAGAACTCCTTTTGCCTATAAACTAATGGCAGCCTGGGAGTCTCTCCATCCCTATTTTTGCACTAAACCTTTGCTTGCTTGAATCAAGTCTCCAATTCGGTCTTCCTTGCCTGTCTCGAAGCATTCGATGATCTTGCTGCCGACAATGACTCCATCGCAGTATTGTATGGCATCACGGATATGTTCTGGAGTCGATATGCCGAACCCGGCAAGAACGGGAACCGGACTTATCTCTTTTACTTTCTTTAAATAGCCTCCAAGTTCTTCTCCGAAGGCGTCGCGGGCACCTGTGATGCCTTTGACTGTAACTGCGTAGATGAAGCCCTCCGCCCCTGCGGTTATCTCAGTGATGCGCTCTTGCGGAGACGTGAGTGTCACGAGTCGGATAAGAACGATCCCTGCAGTTTTGATTGATGAAAAGATGGCTTCTTCTTCAATCGGTAAATCGGGGATGATGCACCCGGAAATTCCTGCTTGAAGACAGTCAGTCGTAAACTCTTTAAGTCCATAAGCCAGGATTGAATTCGTATATCCCATTAAAATAATGGGGATTTTTACATCATTTTTGATTTCCATTACTTTTTTCAGGACATCTTTTAAAGTTGTTCCATTTTTCAAAGAACGGATTCCAGCTTGTTGGATAACGGGTCCATCAGCGACAGGGTCAGAGAAAGGTATTCCTAGTTCAACGGCAGTCGCCCCGCTGTTTTCAAGGAAAAGAAGCTGGCTCTTTAATCGATCAAGACCTCCATCACCTGCCATGATATATGGTATGAATGCTTTTTCCTGCTTTGTTTGGCATTCTTCAAGCGCATTTGTTAATTTATTCATGTTCACTACCCCCCATCAATGATTGGACCGTTTCAACATCCTTATCACCACGGCCGGACAGGCAAATCACCAGTCCTGTTCCTTTCTCCATTTCTTTAGCAAGCTTTAAACCATAGGAAATGGCATGTGAACTTTCTAAAGCGGGGATGATCCCCTCCTCCCTTGAAAGCATCGCTAGGGCTTCCAAGGCTTCATCATCGGTTACTGAAGTATATTCCACCCGATTCGTATCTTTTAAGTAACTATGTTCAGGCCCTACCCCTGGATAATCCAGCCCTGCCGAAATAGAATGTGCCTCCTGGATCTGACCGTCCTCGTTCTGCAAAACATACATGAATGCCCCGTGGAGCACCCCAGGTTTCCCTTTCGTCAAACTTGAAGCATGCAACGGTGTATTAAGCCCATGCCCTGCCGCTTCCACTCCGTATAACTTTACCGTTTCGTCCTCAATGAAGGGATAAAACATCCCCATTGCATTACTTCCTCCGCCTATGCATGCAACTATTGCATCCGGCAGGGAATGAACCGCCTCAGAATATTGACGTTTTGTTTCATTCCCTATCACGCTTTGAAAATCACGGACAATAACGGGGAATGGGTGCGGACCAAGAACTGATCCCATTATATAATGGGTATCATCCACATTAGCCACCCAATATCGTAACGCTTCATTTACTGCATCCTTCAGTGTCCCGCTTCCTTGTGATACAGATATGACCTTGGCTCCCAAAAGCTCCATCCTGAATACATTCAATTTCTGTCTCCTGATATCTTCTTCCCCCATAAAGATGATGCATTCCAACTTCAGCAAAGCACACACAGTCGCCGTTGCAACCCCGTGCTGTCCTGCACCCGTTTCGGCAATCACTTTTTTCTTGCCCATTTTCTGAGTCAGCAAAGCCTGGCCGATCGTATTATTTATTTTGTGGGCTCCAGTATGATTCAAGTCTTCGCGCTTCAGATAAATGTCTGCACCGCCAGCCAGTCTCGTTAAGTTCTCCGCAAAATATAGAGGGGTTTCCCGACCGATATATTGTTTCAGGTAATAACTTAGCTGCCTTTGGAATTCTGGATCATTTTTAGATTGTTCATATACTTCTTCAAGCTCCGTAATCGCCGCCATTAAAGTTTCTGGAACGAAGCGGCCTCCATATGCTCCAAAATGTCCAGTTTTATCAGGCTGTGTATAAGTATTCATCTATTCATTCCTCTTTTCCGGCTGTATTTTTTGCCTCATTGATAAATGCTTTCATTTTTACAGCATCTTTTAATCCGTTTGTTTCAACACCACTTGCTACGTCAACTGCGAATGGTGAAACGGCATTAATCGCTTTTCCGACATTTTCCGGAGTCAGCCCACCAGCTAGAATTACCTTCTCCAGTGGCAGATCAGCTTTTCGAATCATATCCCAATCCAAAGTCAATCCCTTGCCGGATGCGCTCTTAGGAAGATCGACCAATAGATAATCCGCTGGGTATTCATGCAGGTTTTCAAAGTCTTTCTCTGTATGAATGGCAAAGGCCTTGATCACCGGCAGGGGCATTCTGCGGGCAAAGCTGGCAGACTCGTTACCATGAAGCTGAATATAATCCAATCCCGCAATTTTAGCACTTTTTATCACTTCTTGTTCAGTTTGATTGGCAAACACTCCGACCTTTTTAACATGGCCAGCTAGATTCGCTCCGAAATCTCCTACTATCTCCGGCTCAACCTTCCTGCTGCTCTCGGCAAAAATGAAACCAATGAAGTCTGCCCCGGAACTAACAGCAGTCTGAGCAGCTGCCAAAGTCTTTATCCCACAGATTTTCACTAACATATTAATCTCCTTATATACTCATTTGCAGTTCGGCCATCTTGTGCGGAAGATTTGATGCAGTCATGAGTGTCTCCCCGACCAAAACCGCTTTTGCACCAGCATCCTTTACACGCATCACATCTTCTTTTGTTTTGATCCCACTTTCACTGATAATGATATGGCGTTTGGGATCAAGCAACTTCGCCAGTCGTTCCGTTACAGCCAAATCCACTTTGAAGGTCTTTAAATTCCGATTGTTAATCCCTATGAGCTCTGCATTCAGCTCTAGAGCACGTTCCAGTTCGGCTTCATCATGGACTTCCGTCAATACTTCAAGCCCTTTCTTTTTTGCATATTGATATAATTCATGAAGGCGTTCTTTAGAAAGTGCTGCCACAATCAATAGAATGATAGTCGCACCTGCTCGATGGGCCCGATCAATTTGGATTTCATCGATGATGAAATCTTTGCACAACCTGGGAATTTGTATAGCCTCGCTTACGTTTCTCAAATCTGCAATGGATCCTTTAAAGAAAACCTCATCCGTCAATACGGATATCGCTGCAGCTCCGCCACTTTCATATGAAAGGGCCTGCTCGATCGGATTTACATTGATTTTAATGTCCCCCTTTGAAGGGGAAGCCCGTTTTATTTCCGCGATGACCGCCATCGATTTAGCCGTTTTCAAATTTTCCACCAAAGATGGTCTGACTATGTTGATCATGACCGAATCATCTAAGGCCCTTTCTTTTAATTTTGCGACTTCCACCTTTTTCTGTTCGATGATTTTCGTTAAGATATTTTCCATTACATGACCACCTTATTTCTATTGCCATAAGCAATCAGATTTTCTAACTTTGCAAGAGCCGATCCGCTATCAATGCTTTCTTTGGCCATGGAGATTCCTTTTTTGATCGTTGCTGCCGTACCATGTGCGTATAATCCCAATCCGGCATTCAATAAAACGGTATCACGATATGCACCTTTTTCCCCTTTGAGAAGCCTAAGCATGATATCGGCATTTTGTTTGGCGTCACCACCACGGATGGCATCATTTCCGTAAACCGGAAGATCCACTTCTTCAGGATGCAGCGTAAATGGAATAATATCTCCTTGCTCCAAAAGGACGAGTGAGTTTTCACCCTGTAGGCTCGCTTCATCCATGAACCCGGCACCATTTATCACGACTGCGCGTTTTCTGCCCAATTTATGCAGGACTTCCGCAAAAAGCTCAAGCATATCGCGTCGATTGATTCCCATTAATTGCGTGTCGAGCTGGACTGGATTTGTCAGAGGACCGATAAGATTAAATATCGTCGGGATTTTCAGTTCTTTTCTCACTTTCATTATCCTTGCAATATTAGGGTGAACAGATGGGGCAAATAAGAATGTGATCCCATTTTCTTCCAACAGTTCCTTTAACATGTCAGGCTCCAAGTACAAATTAACGCCTAATGCTTCCAATACATCCGCACTTCCCGTTTTGCTTGAAATGCTGCGATTTCCATGTTTAGCAACCTTGACACCGGCCCCAGCAAGCACGAAGGCCGATGCTGTGCTTATATTGAAGCTTTGTGACCCATCTCCTCCCGTTCCGCAATTATCCATTACATTAAGGGAGCTTGTTTGTACACTTCTTGCTTCTTTTCTCATGACTCTGACAAGGCTTGCTATTTCACCTGCCGTTTCCCCTTTGGCTTTTAAGGCAATGATGAATGCTGCCATCTCGCTTTCGGAGATATCTTTAGAAAATAACGATTGGGCTGCTCTGCTCATCTCTTCTTCCGTCAATGTTTGACGCTCTGCTAACTTCGCTAAATACTCCTTCACCGCTAACTCCCCCAGTCGTTTTTTGTTTTATAGAATGGATTGTTCCTTCTCTGATTGAAAGGTACCGGCAATCTCATAAAATTGATGTAATAATTCCTTGCCGATTTTCGTCCCTATTGATTCAGGGTGGAACTGTAAACCGTAGAGAGGGAATTCCTGATGTTTAAGGGCCATGATTTCCCCATCATCCAGTGCCACTGCCGTCACAGTCAGTTCTTCTGGCAAACTCGCCCTTTCAACCACAAGGGAATGGTAGCGCATTACCGGGAATTGTAAGTCCTGTTTGGCAAAAACACCTGTTCCATCGTGTTCGATTACCGATGTTTTTCCATGCATGATTTGTTTCGCCCCAACAACATTCGCTCCAAAAACCGCCCCAATGGCCTGGTGCCCCAAACAAATGCCTAATAGCGGAACCTTCTCATAAAAATTGCGGATGATCTCCATACTGATTCCAGCATCTTCGGGCCTGCCCGGTCCCGGGGAAATGACGATTGCCATTGGATTCAGTTCCTCAATTTCCGCAAGGGTGATTTCGTCATTCCTTTTTACTACGATTTCTTTTTCCACTTCACCTAAATATTGATAAAGGTTGTAAGTGAACGAGTCATAGTTATCAATTAATAAAATCATCTAGTGTGAACCTCCATTAAAGCGCGTGCTTTATTTTGTGTTTCTTCATATTCCGTTTTTGGATCTGAATCATATACGATTCCAGCCCCTGCCTGTACATAGGCCTTGCCATCTTTAATGATCATCGTCCGAATGGCTAAAGCCATATCAAGATCCCCTCCAAAACCTATGTAGCCTATCGAGCCCGAATACATCCCCCGTTTACAATTTTCCAGTTCATTGATCAGCTCCATTGCCCTGATTTTAGGAGCACCTGAAACTGTTCCGGCAGGAAGGCAGACCGTCAGTGCATCTAAACTCGTGTACCCTTCCCTAAGCTTTCCGCTAACCTTCGAAGCAATATGCATGACATGTTGATATCTTTGAATTTCCATTTCCTCGGTGAGGTGGATTGAACCGATTTCGCAAACCCTGCCAAGATCATTTCTACCTAAATCAACAAGCATCTTATGCTCGGCAAGTTCCTTCTCATCCATCAGCAGGCTTTTTTCGAAGCCCTTATCTTCTTCATCCGTTTTCCCTCTCGGCCTTGTGCCGGCAATGGGATTAACATGAACCGTTCCTGATGAAACACTGATTAAACTTTCTGGAGAAGACCCAATGATTGTATATTCACCAAATTCTATATAAAACATATAAGGAGAGGGGTTGGCTAATCGCAAACGACGATAGGCGTCGAAAGGCTCCCCATCAAAGTCCGCTTTAAACCTTTGTGATAAAACGACTTGGAACACTTCACCAGCTATGATCGCCGATTTAGCTTCAAGGACCATTTTCTCGAATTCATCCTGACTGAAATTCGAGTTGAATTCCAAATATTCCGACGATATTTCCTTTGACGGCTTGCTTGCCTGATTCATTTTATCCTTCATTCCCAATATACTTTTTTCACTATCTTCTTCAGCAGTCAAAAGATGGATCTTCTGCAGAACATGATCGAATATATACAGTTCTTTATAAAAAAGAAAGTGAGCATCAGGCATTTGCAATGAATCAGGAGGAACCGGACCAATATTTTCATAAAGACGAATGATATCATAGCCCATATATCCGATTGCGCCACCGTTAAATGGCGGAAGATGTGTGGGAACCTCTTCTATTTCCACTAATAATTCTTTTTTTAGAAACTCGATGATATTGATGTCCTTAACGATTTGATCACCTGTTTCAATGTCTTTCACATTTACTCGGTCAGCAAGCGATGTCACCTCCAAATAAGGTTTTGAACCTAGATATGAGTAGCGGCCGTTGTCATGATGCGAATTCGAACTTTCCAATAAAAACTTCTGGTCACCATCTAATTTCTGAAATATGGCAATGGGTGTATGGATATCCCCTTCAATTGTATCCATTTTGAAACGGAGTATTTTTTTTTCATCCAAATTATTCATCTCTTGATTCCCTCCCGATTCTTATGCGCTCTTATAATCCCCCCGAGGGAAAACCCTTTTGGCCAAATGCCAGGTCTTCATTTCCTCTGGATATTTTCTTTAAAAGGTATATATATTGAAATTCCAATAAAAAAATCCCCTGCAAACACAAATATGTGTCTGCAGAGGACGGTATACCGCGGTGCCACCTCAAGTTGGAAAAATGCATCATTTTTCCCTCTCAAGCAAGAATTGAATTCTTGCGATTACCCTTTAACGGTGGCAGCCGAGTTTCCCTACTTATTTTCAAGAAACCACTCATAAGTCCATTCATCTTCTTATATCGTACCGGTTTCCACCTATTCCGGCTCTCTGTGACGCATCTAAAAAGATTACTACTCTCATTCATAGATTTAATTATCATTTTCATAAAAACGCAAAAAGGGCCCTCATCCAAAGGACGAGGAACCCGTGGTACCACCTTAATTAGCTAAATTAGCTCACTTTACGGCATTAACATGCCTATCTCCATTAACGATGAGATAATCGCCAAAGCCTACTCCGTTCATCCGTTTCGGTTTGGGGCTCGGAAGTCCATTCGCTTAATTTCGTTCACCAGTTTTCAGCAACCACTGGCTCTCTGCAGAACATCATTAAGGTACTCTTCTTCGTCACTGCCTTTATCTTTTTCTTGATTATTATGTTAAAACAATCTTTTCAGTAAGTCAATGGAGTTTTCGAAAAATTATATTTTTAATGTTTCATTTTTATCCATTCCCCGTCATCGATTCCTTTTGCCTTCTTAATGACAAGATAGGCTGAATAGGTGCTGACTGACTCGAACTCATCCGTATACTTTTTTTCATCCGCCTTGCCGGGGACTATTTCCTTGAATCTTCGGTAAGCCTTCATGAATTCTTCCTTTTGTATCTTATTTTCATAAGCCTTTTCTACTGCTTCAAAGAATTTAATCACATCTACGATTTCGTCAGTAGACCAATCAAGATCCATTGGATATTGATAATCCATATCCTAAACACGCTCCTTCTAGATAGTTTTTCATGTTGTCCGGCGGACCATGCATCATCAGTCTGCCCATTTTGACCGAATTGCTCCCGCCTGGTCGATAATCCGACTGAATAGTTCAGCAGTCGATGGTACATCATGAATCAGCCCCATCACTTGTCCAGCCCAGGCAAAGCCTTCACCCTCGACACCGTCATGAATATAACGCTGATTCGCTTTTCCACTTATGTATTCCTTCAATTGTTCATATCCGCCGTTTTCTTTTTCAATATCAAGAATCTTATCGGTCCAGCTGTTTGCAATTACCCTGGCTGGTGCACCAATGGACCGCTTGATGATAACGGTATCATTTTCCGTGCCGGAAACCAAGGCATTTTTATATAATTCATGTGCATGAACACACTCCTTGACAGCTATGAAACGTGTTCCCATCTCGATTCCTTCGGCACCAAGCGCCAACGCTGCCATCAAACCTCGACCATCGCCAAAACCACCAGACGCGATGACTGGAATTTTAACGGAGTCCACAACTTGAGGAATTAACACGGAGGTTCCAATATCATCACGCCCTAAATGTCCTCCGCCCTCCTGACCAACTACCATCACTGCATCTGCACCAAGCTGTTCAGCCTTCATTGCCTGCCTTCTTGCAGCAACGAGCACCAGTTTTTTCACTTGAGTGCCTTTAACGTAATCAAGAAAAGGGCCAGGGTTGCCGCCGGTTACGGAAACAGCTGCAATTCCCTCTTTCAAGGCTGCTTCAAGCATGTGTTCATAAGGCCTCCCATGCTGGCCGATCGCAAAGTTCACACCAAACGGTTTATCCGTCAATGATTTTGTTTTTCTTATTTCTTCTATCAGCTGCTCCGGGGTGTCCAAGGACATTGCCGTCACCTGCCCTAGCCCGCCTGCATTCGACACTGCCGCAGCCAGGTCGGCATATGCTAAATGGGCCAATCCCCCCTGTATAATTGGGTATTTAATACCTAACAAATCGGTCACACGCGTTTCCCACTTCAAACTCCTCATCTCCCTTTTCATTTGCTGGATTGTTTATTTAGCTGAATCCAAATCATTAGCTTCATTATGGCAAATATTGTTTACCCGTTCAATTTTTAACTCACACATACAATATAAAAAAAGAAGAATTCTTGAGTAAATCAAGTTAATACTAGAAAAATGGATATTTATAAACTGCTGATAATTTTATTGGGCTCTTTAAAGACAAATCACTCTAGGCATTTATTATAAGACGTGCTATAATTCATATGTTTTATGTCTATCCACAAGCTTACTAACCATACAAATGGAATCGGAGAAACATACGATCATTAATAGAAAGGGAGTAAAACCTCCCATATTTCGTACCTATTTTACTGAAAAGGGGCCACAAAGAATTGTCACAGAATGAAACACCCTTATACACTGCCTTATTGCAGCATGCAAAAAGAAATCCCGTTCAATTTCATATTCCAGGTCATAAAAAAGGAAAAGGAATGGACGCTGATTTCCGTAATTTCATTGGAGAAAATGCATTATCGATAGATTTAATCAATATCGCTCCACTCGATGATCTCCATCAGCCAAAGGGGATCATCAAACAAGCTCAGGATCTTGCCGCTGAAGCTTTTGGGGCAGATCACACATTCTTTTCCGTTCAAGGAACAAGTGGAGCAATCATGACGATGGTCATGACAGTCTGCGGACCTGGGGACAAAATCATCGTCCCAAGGAATGTACATAAATCCGTAATGTCTGCCATTGTATTTTCCGGAGCTGTTCCCATTTTCATCAATCCTGAAATAGACAAAGATTTGGGCATTTCACACGGAATCACCGTTGATGCCGTTGAAAAAACTTTAAGGGAACATAGCGATGCAAAAGGATTGCTTGTCATCAATCCCACCTATTTCGGCATTTCGGCTGATTTGCAAAAAATAGTGGAAGCTGCCCATTCCCACCAAATCCCAGTACTCGTAGATGAAGCACATGGTGTCCATATACACTTCCATGAAGACTTGCCGATGTCAGCCATGCAGGCTGGAGCGGATATGGCTGCTACTAGTGTTCATAAACTGGGCGGTTCACTAACGGGGAGTTCCATATTGAATGTTAAGACTGGATTGGTTTCCGCAAATCGTGTTCAAGCCATATTGAGCATGCTCACAACCACCTCAACCTCCTATATCCTTCTGGCTTCCCTGGATACGGCTAGAAGACAACTTGCGACAGTGGGCAGGGAAATGATCGATGAAGCGATCAATCTCGCAGGGTATATCCGTGAGGCCGTTAATGAGATTCCTTATCTTTACTGTGTCGGCAGCGAAATTCTCGAGAGCGAGGCAGCCTTTAGTTATGATCCGACAAAATTGATCATATCCATCAAGGAATTGAATATTACCGGATACGACGTTGAGAAATGGCTTCGTGAAAAGCATAATATCGAAGTGGAACTTTCCGACTTGTACAATATCCTTTGCCTGATAACACCCGGAGACACAAAAACAGAAGCGGACCTGCTGATCGCTGCCCTTAGAGACTTAGCGGATGAGTTTAAGGAAATGGCGGCTGAACATGAAAAGATCGAAGTCCTGCTTCCTGATACACCACCGCTGGCTTTATCACCCAGGGAGGCATTTTATGCAGAAACCGAAGTGGTTCCCATTGAGGAATCTGTCGGCAAAATCAGTGCTGAATTCATCATGGTTTACCCGCCTGGAATTCCGATCTTCATTCCAGGAGAATTGATTACTGAAGATAATATCAATTACATCCGGAAAAACATCGAGGCTGGACTTCCGGTTCAAGGCCCTGAGGACCCAGAAATAAAACATTTACGCATCATAAAAAATTGATTATCCCATCAAACCAGAGCAGAGTACTGCTCTGGTTTTTTTTTAACCTTTTATTATTAAGCACTGGCTTCTATAAAAAGGGTGCTCCAGGTTACAACCCTGAAACACCCTTACATTCTATTAATCTTGAAATCTTTTTTCCATTTATTTTTCAGAGGCAGCTGTATCACAGCATTGGCAGTTGTGATTATGTGTGTATAATACACTTACTTTCTCATCTTCAAAATGTTCAATCGTGCTATTGCAAGTTTGACATACGATAGTTCCCATTTTTACAACCCCTTCCCCTATATTGTATGCATCATTGATATAATGTAACCGCTTTAAATGAATTATAATATAACACATTTATTATTTCAAGCTAAAAAGTATAACATATATACTTTTTCTCACTTAATGAACGATCATGTTGAAAGAAATGGATTCCAATCGTTCGTTAGACTCATTCTTTTTTTTAGGCTCTTTTCATAAAGATTGTTGTTTTTAAAACGAAACTATTTAAGGTTGATTGGAGCGGAAGTGCGAGACTCCTGCGGGAGCAGCGGGACAGGTGAGACCCCACAGGCGTTTACGCCGAGGAGGCTCACCGCCCGCACCAAGGAAAGCGAGCATCTGGAGGGGAAATCAACCACAACTCACTACTTGGTAAATAGCAATAAAGTATGCGAAAACAGCCTTTTTTAAAACACGGGAATTTATTTATAAAGGTCCCTGGACTCAGTGCATCACACTCCTTGCTTTGGGATGGCAAGGGTGAAAAAGGAATTTCGCCTTTTCATTTACATATAGATAGGTATATAATACATCCATAAAATGTTAAAATATTCTTACATCTTATCGATTGAAGGGGGATCTACATGTCTGAAAATGCCTATATCAAACTCGTTCCCGAGTCCGTGAAAGGAACTGTAACCATCGAAGACGTGAAAGAATTGCTGAACTATTATCAAATGATTACAGCGAAAACCGGAAAGCAATTGGATTGGGACTATGATAAGAAAGCATTTCCTTATGAAATGAAAGAACCGGAAAGAATGAAGGATAAGGCCATATATCTCCAAGCCAAAGAAGATCGATATCACATGATATTGATAGGAGTTGACCAAGAAGTCGTAAAGGATGAAGATGGATCAGATCGGATCCAATCCTATATCCAATTCACCCTCCCTGAAACAGCAACTTTCGGTGATAAGGGAAAAGCTAATGAATTGTGCAAATTCCTTGCAAAGAAATTACGGGCGCAGCTACATCTCTTCAATAAACGGGTGATGTATTATTATCCGAGGAAATAAAAAAACCTGCGAATGCCGAAATTGGCTCAAGCAGGCGTTTCAATTAATTTTGGATCAAGGAACTCATAGCCTTTCTTTTGAAAACCTTTCACGATATCCTCTATCGCTTCACTCGTCCATTTCCGGTCATGCATCAGTAAGTTCGCCCCATTTCCCAAATAAGGGCTGTTCAACATGATTTCCGTTAAAGCTTTTTTATCCTGATACTCTTTTTCCCAGTCATAGCCGTAAGTCCAATTCATGACCAACATTTTTTCTTTCTCAGCGACTTTTTTTGAATGCTCGGTATTCGAACCAAATGGCGCCCTGAAGTACTTAGGGCGTACCCCTATTATTCCCTCAACCAAATTGTTCAATTTTACGATTTCCCGCTCTTGTTCCTTTTCGTTCAACTCTTTTAAATTTACATGGGAATACGTATGATTTCCTATGGAAAAACCCATTTCATGAATTTCTTTCAGCAACGCTTTATTTTCATCATTTTCAAGAAAGTGACCGTTCACGAAAAATATCGCAGGTACTTCTAGTCGCTTCAGGGTTTGGGCGATTGCCAGGGAATATTTATCAGGTGCATCATCAAATGTCAACAACACAACTTTCGGATTTGCATCCCCAATCGGTTTAAATGACCAATTCTCTTTATCCACCCGATATTCTGCCTTTACATCCCCTTCGCCAATCGTCTGTGACGTTTCTGTTTCCAAATCTTTCTCTTGCTGACTTTCATCTTGGACCGTTGTCGTCGTTTCGACACTTTTTTCACTCTCATTTTCAGTTTGATCGGAACTCGGGTCATTACAAGCCATCAATAAAAATGATACTAATGTAAATAATGCCACTACTTTGTTAAACATGATACCTCCGTGGTTTTATATGTCATCGAAGCTTACGTAAAAATTCAATATACGGGTACCAGCGTTTCCAAAAGGATTTGCAAAATCCCGTAACATAATAGACTTATCACGGTAACAAGCATGGTTCGTCTATTGGATTTTAAAATCATTTTACCAATGTAAATGGCTAGATAAGAAAAGACCAGAAACATGAATACTTTGAAAACGAATCGATCGTTAACAGACAGCCATTCAACTAATGTATACCCGCTCCAAACGATTAGTTGAAAGAGGATTACCAGATAATTTTTCAAGTGATCCACCCCATTTTAATATGAATATATCAGCCATGATCTTTTTATTGGCAAAAAATATTCTTTAACAAATCGCTCATCTTATTTTTTATCCTTTATGGCCTTTTTCAAACCCTTTCAAGGAAAAAAGTAAGAAGTCCTTTTTATAGCTTATGCCCTTTTTGTCCATTTCATTTAACTAGTGAGAAGAAATTCATGAATGGGAGTCATCCTTCATTTTTTTAATCCGGCCAATAAAAAAAGCGTACTGCATTTAGCAGTACGCTTTTATAAATCTTAATTACTTAATGATGTGAATAGGAGTTCCAAGGGCAACTTCAGCAGCTTCCATTGTGATTTCCCCTAAAGTTGGATGTGCATGGATTGTCATCGCAATATCTTCGGCAGTCATTCCTGCTTCGATAGCCAAACCTAGTTCTGCAATCATATCAGAAGCATTTGGTCCTGCAATTTGTGCTCCAATAACCAATCCGTCTTCTTTGCGAGTGATAAGCTTCACAAATCCGTCCGTATTATTTAATGAAAGAGCACGTCCATTTGCAGCGAATGGGAATTTAGAAGCAAGCGCTTCGATTCCAGCTTCCTTCGCTTCTTTTTCATTATAACCGACAGAAGCAAGTTCCGGTTCAGAGAATACAACAGCCGGAATAGCAAGATAGTCGATTTCAGATGAATGTCCAGCAATGGCTTCAGCTGCAATTTTACCTTCATAAGAAGCTTTATGAGCTAACTGAGGTCCAGAAACGATATCACCGATTGCGTAGATGTTTTTCACGCTAGTACGGCATTGTTTATCCGTTTCGATCAAACCGCGGTCAGTCATTTTGATTCCGACTTGTTCCAGGCCGATTTCAGCAGTGTTTGGACGACGTCCAACTGTTACTAAAACGTAATCGGCTTCAACTTTTTTCTCTTCGCCTTTTACTTCATAAGTAACGGTTACACCTGTATCAGTTTCTTCCACGCCTTTGGCATTTGCTTTAGTAACAATTTCAGCACCTTTGTTTTTAAGGTTACGCTTAACAAGTGCTGCCATTTGTTTTTCAAAGCCTGCAGAAAGGATTTCTTCTGTACCTTCAAGGATCGTCACTTTAGTGCCAAAGCTAGCGAATGCTCCGCCAAGCTCAGTTCCGATGTAACCTCCGCCGATTACCACGATCGAACTTGGAACTTCTTCCAAAGCAAGAGCGCCAGTTGAATTAAGTACGCGTTTCGTATATTTAAATGACGGAATCTCGATTGGCGATGAACCAGTTGCGATGATTGCGTTTTTAAATGTATATGTTTGGGCTGAGTCATCATTCATAACACGGATGCTGTTTTCATCAACGAAATAAGCTTCGCCAGTTACAACATCAACATTATTGCCTTTTAACAGGCTGCTTACACCGCCAGTTAATTTTTTTACAACAGTACCTTTCCAAGCTTGTACTTTAGAAAAATCAACAGTAACTTTTTCTGCAAAGATACCCATATCTTCTGAATGCTGAGCTTCATGGAAACGGTGTCCAGCCGAAATTAAAGCTTTCGATGGAATACAGCCTACATTCAAACAAACTCCGCCGATTGTTCCTTTTTCAACGACCGTTACTTTCTGTCCAAGCTGTGCTGCGCGAATTGCGGCAACATATCCCCCTGGGCCTGAACCGATTACTAAAGTATCTGTTTCGATTGGAAAATCTCCTACTACCATTGTTTACGCCTCCATTAACAATAATTCTGGGTCGTTCAATAACTTTTTGATATGATTCAATGCATGTTGAGCTGTTGCTCCATCAATCATGCGGTGATCAAAGCTCAGTGATAATGCCAGAACTGGAGCGGCGATAATTTCCCCGTCGCGTACAATTGCTTTTTCGGCAATGCGTCCAATCCCTAGAATGGCAACTTCTGGATGATTGATAACAGGTGTGAACCATTGACCGCCTGCGGAACCGATATTCGTAATGGAGCAAGAAGCACCTTTCATTTCGTTAGGAGCCAATTTGCCGTCACGGGCTTTCGTCGCTAATTCGTTAATTTCTTGTGAAATAGCGAAAGTTGATTTACGATCTGCATCTTTTACAACTGGAACGAGCAGTCCTTTGTCTGTGTCTGCCGCAATTCCGATATTGTAATAGTGTTTATGGATAATCTCACTAGCTTCATCATCAAATGATGTGTTAAGCATAGGGAATTCACGCAATGCACTTGTTAACGCTTTAACAACATAAGGTAGGAAAGTAAGCTTGATTCCTTTTTGTGCAGCAATTTCCTTGAATTTCTTACGGTGAGCAACCAATAGCGTCACATCGACTTCATCCATTAATGTAACATGCGGAGCTGTCTGCTTGGACTTAACCATTGCTTTTGCGATCGCTTTTCTCATACCGCTCATTTTCTCACGAGTTTCAGGATATTGCCCTTCTGGAATTGAAACTTTTTGTTTTTCGGTTGTTTCCGTATCATTTTGTTGTGAAGCTTCACTTTGAGCTGCTGGTTGCTGTGGAGCGGTTTTGCCGTTTTTGAAAGCATCAATGTCTTCCTTCATGATGCGGCCGTTATCCCCAGAACCAGTGATCTCACGAATATTTACCCCTTGTTCGCGTGCATATTTCCTGACAGAAGGCATGGCGATAATACGGCGTGAAGGATCTGCCTCAACCTGTGGTTGTGCTCCCGCGCCCGTTACTCCGCTATTTTCTTGAACCGGAGCAGCCTCTTTCTTGACTTCCTGTCCAGCTTCAGCAGTTGCTTGAACCTGGGCCTCCGTATTCTTCTCGCCTTCTGCCTTCGCTTCTTCTCCATGATCCCCTTTAAACTGAAGATTTTCATAACCTGGAGCATCGAATGTTACAAGTACATCGCCAACAACGGCAACCGTTCCTTCTTGAACAAGGATTTCTTCAACGGTACCTTCCACCGGTGATGGGATTTCAACAACGGCCTTATCGTTTTGAACCTCGCAAAGCACGTCATCTTCTTGTATCTTATCTCCTGGCTTTACAAACCATTTCACTATTTCACCTTCGTGTATACCTTCTCCGATATCAGGGAGTCTAAATTGGAATGCCACTGAGTTCAACCTCCTATATTAAATCATACTTAGTGCTTTGAATAAAGTCCTTTATCTTGCATTACCGTTAATGCAAAATCACTTTCCCGAGCAGGACATTCATTCCATTACTTAAGATTGTTAAAACTTCAAGACTTTAGTCGCCGTTTCAATAATGTCTTTATAATTAGGGAGCCATACTGTTTCAGCTTGTGAAAACGGGAATACCGTATCAGCTGCCGCCACGCGCAGTACTGGAGCATCCAAGCTCAAAATGGCACGTTCGTTAATTTCCGCTACGACATTCGCTGCTATACCAGCTTGCTTTTGTGCTTCTTGAACAACGATAGCGCGTCCTGTTTTTTCTACAGAAGCAATGATTGTATCGATATCCAATGGTGATACAGTCCGTAAGTCGACCACTTCGACGGAATGACCATCCTTAGCCAATTCCTCAGCTGCCTTGATGGATTCTTGCACCATCGCACCATAAGTAATAATGGATAAATCCGTTCCTTCTCTTTTCACATCCGCTTTTCCTAATGGAATTGTGTATTCTTCTTCAGGAACTTCCTGACGGAAAGAACGGTACAATTTCATGTGCTCAAGGAAAATGACAGGGTCATTATCACGAATCGCTGAAATCAATAAGCCTTTTGCATCGTAAGGAGTGGAAGGGATAACTACCTTTAACCCTGGTTGCTGGGCCATTAAACCTTCTAAGCTATCAGCATGCATTTCCGGAGTATGGACTCCGCCCCCAAAAGGTGAGCGAATTGTAACCGGTGCACTGTAACGTCCGCCTGAACGGTAGCGCATACGAGCAAGCTGACCGCTTACGGAATCCATTACTTCATATACAAACCCAAAGAATTGAATTTCAGGAACAGGACGGAAACCTTGTAAAGAAAGACCGACCGCTAATCCACCGATTCCAGATTCAGCAAGAGGTGTATCGAATACACGATCTTCACCGAATTCTTTTTGAAGATTTTCCGTTGCACGGAAAACTCCTCCATTAAGACCTACATCTTCCCCAAAAACGAGTACATTCTCGTCATTTTTAAGTTCTGTACGTAATGCTTCTGTAATTGCTTGAATCATCGTCAATTGAGCCATGGCTTACTTCGACTCCTTCTCTTTATAAATTTCATATTGTTCTTTTAAGTTATAAGGCATTTCTTCATACATGTTTTCAATTAGGTCTGTAACTTTTTGTTTAGGTTCTGCATCAGCCAATTTGATTGCTTCTTTAATATCGTCTTTGGCTTTCTCTATCGTTTCGTTTTCTAATTCTTCATTCCAAAGTTTTTTGCTTTCCAAGAACTTGCGGAAACGAACCAATGGATCTTTCAGTTCCCACTCGTTATCCATTTCGGAAGTACGGTAACGTGTCGGGTCATCCCCAGCCATCGTATGTGGTCCATAACGGTAAGTTAATGTTTCAATCAATGTCGGGCCTTCACCATTGATTGCACGTTCACGCGCTTCTTTAACGACTGTATAAACGGCTAACGCATCCATACCATCAACCTGGATTCCAGGAATACCTGCAGCCACACCCTTTTGGGCCAATGTTTTAGCTGCTGACTGCAAATCAACTGGTGTAGAGATTGCGAAACGGTTATTTTGCACGATGAAGATAGCTGGCGCTTTAAAGGCACCTGCAAAGTTAATTCCCTCATAGAAGTCACCTTGTGAGGTTCCACCGTCACCCGTATATGTAATGGCAACAGCTTTTTTCCCGCGTTTCTTCAACCCAAGAGCGACTCCGGCAGCTTGGATATATTGAGCGCCGATAATGATTTGAGGAGAAATTACATTGACGTCTTCAGGAATTTGATTTCCCTTAAAATGACCCCGGGAGAATAAGAATGCTTGCCAAAGCGGCAGGCCATGCCAAACGATTTGCGGAACATCACGATAACCAGGCAAAATGAAATCTTCTTTTTCCAAAGCATACTGGGAAGCGATTTGAGAAGCTTCTTGACCGGCAGTCGGTGCATAGAAACCTAATCTGCCTTGACGGTTCAGTGATATGGAACGTTGATCCAAAATGCGTGTATAAACCATACGGCGCATTAATTCTTGCAATTGTTCATCACTTAAATCAGGCATAGCCGCTTCATTCACGACTTCTCCCTCTTCATTTAAAATTTGAAAAGTTTCAAATTGTTCTTCTACTTTCTTAAGCTGATCCTGAACATTAATTTTAGCTTGTTTAGTTTTTTGAGCCATTTGGCACCTCATCCTTTCATTAAAAAGGTTTGCTATTATTATTCTATAAAGCAAAAATAGTTTGCTTTTTAGTTTCTTCAACAATACATTCTTTTATTTTTCCCTTAAGACCAATCCTCAAACGTGGATATGCTTAATATGTCTCAATCTTATTCTGTACCATAAAAAAAATCAAGGAAAATGATACAAGAATTTTTATAGATTAAGTTTACAAGATGAATTAACATCAAGTCAATCACTTGGAGTTCCTAATAATTTTGATTTAATGGAATTTCCAATACTCATACTTCTTCTCTGTATTAGTTTTCAATTTACAACTGTACTATTAAATTTCCCTTATTTATCAATTTAAGGATGGCGAAGGATAACATTTCAATTCCCCAGCATATCCCATCGATTCCAAAACGGCTTTAACTAAAGGCATTTGAGCCTGTAAAATAATATACGGAAAAAATATTCAAACGCTTTCATCTAAGTCTGCTGTTAGATTTTTAATTTTCGTTTTTTTTTAGTACAGGTATGAAAATTTCACATCAGGCTGGTTGCACAAAAAAAAGACCATTCTAAAATTTTTTAGCCCAAAAAAGAACTGGATTGAAAAAAATATGGGCTGTGAGTGAGGATCACAGCCCATCATTATTTATATTAATTTGTTGAATCCGCCATTTCTATGCCGGAACTATCATAAAAACTTTCTTTTTTTTGATTTGATTTTTCCGTTAATGCATTAAATTCCTCATTCGCTTTCAAAACTTTTGTATAAGAGGTATTTATTTTCTCGATTTGCACTTGTAATTCATCCATTTTCAAATCCTCTTTTTTGAAAAGCTCATATAATTCACGATCATAAGCGAGACTTTGTTGATAGGCATCATATAAATCATCATAGGTGCTATAGCGCTCACTCATGATCTTTTTCATTTCAGTCGCTTCTTTTTTTATCTTTTCGTCCTCAATTTTCCCGATTTGTTCATCTATTTGATTGAATTGTTCTTTTGAGGATTGCATACTGCTTTGTTCCTTTTCAATTATTTTTTCCCTTTCGTCGATATTCTTGGTTGCTTCATCTGAAAGCTCGACGATCTGTTCATAATCGTCCAATCCAAGTTTAATGATTTTCTCATATTTTTCTTTTTCTTTTTTCTCCAAATCATTAAGCGGCTCTTGATTCTCGGTGAAATCACTTTCCTTTTCTGCAGTTTTCTCCAGGATTTTGTGGATTCTTTCTTCCGGTGAACCATTAAAACAACCAGTCAAGGTCACTAAAGAAAGAAGTAAGATAACAAATGGACCAAAACGTTTCAACATAGACAACTCCTTCTGATAGTTCTTTGAAGATTCATGTTCCTCAATTCATTCTTAAGCCGCAGACATTTGTTACAATCATATTCCGAGCAGGTTTTTTTCATTACTGGGCGCTAGCCTACACCCTTTAAACCATACTGCATAGGCTGTAGGGACCGTTTCAAATTTGGATGGTCAGCATTTTAATAAATACAAAAACGGAGGTATGAAATTATGTATGGAGGTTTCAACCAAGAATGTTGTTATCCGGTTTCCGCTGCACCCAGCTATGGATATGGCGATGGTGGAGGCTGCGGCTTTGGAAGCGGCTTTGCCCTGATCATTGTCCTGTTCATTCTGTTAATCATCGTCGGCGCGTGCTTATGCTAACCAGGTAATTACTATTACCTTTACCCGAAAATGTTAACGATTTACCCTGATTCACAAAAAATGATAATATTTTTTAAATAGACCAACATGCAAATAAAATAATGGCAGGGATAGGAAATCATCGACTTGATTCCATCCCCTCCATTTTTCTTTCATTAAACCATTCATTAACTTTCAGCCTCTTTTTTGTTAAAATAACCCTATACATATTATAAGAATTTTTATGGGGTGAAAGATTATGCTTACCATGGATGATTTTGTTAATGAAGACGATCCAATCTTAAGGCAAGTCGCGGTAGAGGTTCCGCTTCCGGCATCAAATGGAGATAAGCAACTTTTAGCCAGCTTGATGGAATATGTCCAAAACAGCCAGAAACCTGATATTGCTGCTCTATACGGGTTAAGGGCAGGAATTGGCTTGGCTGCACCACAGGTTAATGTTTCAAAAAGGATGATTGCGGTTCATTTAAAAGAAAAGGATGATCAACTTTATAGCTATGCACTTTTCAACCCTAAACTCGTTAGCCATTCAGTCGAAAAAGCATACTTGACATCCGGAGAAGGCTGTCTTTCCGTAAATCGTCCCGTTTCCGGCTATGTGCCACGTTATGCCCGAATAACGGTTGCGGGTACGGACCTGGAAGGAAAATCGGTTCAACTCCGCCTGAAAGGCATCGCAGCCATTTGCTTTCAACATGAAATCGACCACCTTAATGGTATCATGTTTTATGATCATATCCATCCTGAAGACCCCTATGCCATTCCGGAAAATTCAATTGCGGTGGAAAGGTAACGTAATAAGCAAAACCCCCGTCTGTTGGTTGACGGGGGTTTTATTTTTTATATCAGTTCAAGTTCCTTCAAACCAAAAAGTATGCCATCATCATCGACATCCTTCGTTACAAAGTCGGCCTCTTGCTTCACAAGCTGACCGGCATTCCCCATAGCCACGCCATATCCCGCTACTTTTAACATCTCTATATCGTTTAAGCCATCTCCAAAGGCGTAAACATCCTCAAGAGCAAACCCGACTTTTTCCATTAATATTTTAATGCCTTCAGCCTTTGAACCCCCGAATGGAAGTACATCCGTCGAATACTCATGCCATCTAATGAAGTGAAAATCATCATATTTCCCAACAAAGTTCCCTTCTTCAGCTTCCGAACAGAATAATAAGGCTTGGTATATATCATGGTCCTCATAAAAATCCGCCACATGTTCAGGGTGGGGAAACTTAAGGCTGCTCAATGCTTCTTCAATTCTGCTATGATGCGGAACACTCGATTTCATTGTCTCCTCATTCATGAACACGATCGGTATTTCATTTTTTTCAGCATGTTCGTGAAGGCGTTTTATCTCAGGTTTGCTCAAAGGGTTTTTATAAACGACTTTCCCTTCAAAAACAACGTATTGTCCATTGAAACTTACAAATGTATCGATACCAAGCTCTTCCCTTAAAGACTCGAACATGAACGGAGCCCTTCCTGTGGCAATCGCTACAAAAACCCCGCTATCCTGCAGTTGCTTAATGGCTTCTTTTGTTGAAGCAGGTAACTTTTTTTCATGATCAAGCAATGTTCCGTCAATATCAAAAAATACGATTTTCACTTGCGATTCACTTCCAATTCATTCATTTTTTCCTTTTTAATATGTAACCATTTAATAATTGTCATCAAGATAAGTCAAGTAACTCTGCCGGACCCAACTCAAAGTTACGTTTTTTCTTCAGGAATGGGCATATACTATTCTTAATAGAAACCAACTCAGGCTTTCCGGATTACTCTTCTCCCATCCTTCTGCCTCTTAAATCCCAGTTGCTTGTTTGAAAGAGCCTTTTTTTTCAAAAATGGGCCTTGTACCTGTAAAGACGTATTTACATTATTGAATAATCCTATACAATAATAATTAAGGGAGCGTGATCGCCATGTTAAAAAAGCTTCGTAAAAAGCTTGTTAAACAGTGGAATGATCTTTTAAGAAAAAAATCTATCGCATGATTTGCCACTCATTCCTGCCTTGGCCGTCATCCATATGCGAATTTTTTTCGGACAGCCCTTCAAAAACTTGCGGAGGGCTTCTTCCTTGTTGTAAAGTTCTTGTTAGGCATTCTTTCTATCTTGGCTTTTATATGGTCTGGTGAATACATATTTCAATCAAAATATCAGTCGCCGTGTTTTCATGAAACGCTGCACACAGTGGTACTGTATTAATTTAGAAAGAAATCGTTTAAAAAAAGATCCCATGATTTAAGTTTTACACATGGCAAAAACGGATAGGATATAAGATAGAGGAAGCTACAATTGGATTGATACCAGATTCGGCCATCTATTTTTTTATATACTTTTAGACATTGGTATATTTAATTCATCAAACCCCTTCCGTTTTTATGGCGGAGCTGGGTTTATTTTTACATGATGTTGAAAAACATGAAAAAATTGTTGTTTTTATATATAATGAAAAAAGCAATGCAAACAAGTGAGGAGAGATTAAAATGGTTTTTAAGGTATACTATCAAGTAACCATATCAGAGGTTCCCATCAGGGAGAATACTAAAACAATGTTTGTCGAAGGTGAATCCGTTCGAGACGTTCGTTTAAAATTAAAAAAAGAACCTTATAACGTAGAAATCGTACTACCCGTAACCGGAGCATATTTAGAATATGAAAAACAAAATGAAGATTACAAAGTATTGGAGCTATAATTTATGAAATTCGTAAAAAACGATCAAACAGCTGTATTCGCCCTGGGCGGTTTAGGCGAAATCGGTAAGAACACATATGCTGTTCAGTTTCAAGATGAAATCATCATCATTGATGCTGGAATTAAATTTCCTGAAGATGAACTCCTCGGTATTGACTATGTGATTCCAGATTACAGCTATTTAGAGAAAAATGTAGATAAAATCAAAGGTGTCTTCATTACCCATGGTCATGAAGATCACATTGGCGGGATTCCTTATTTACTTAGAAAAGTGAATGTCCCTGTATACGGCGGGAAGCTTGCACTTGGACTGCTTCGTAATAAATTGGAAGAACACGGCCTTTTACGTCAGACAACCATGATTGAAATCAGTGAAGATGAAGTGATCAAGTTCCGGAAAACGTCCGTCTCTTTCTTCCGTACAACTCACAGTATCCCTGACTCATATGGAATCGTCGTAAAAACCCCTCCTGGACAAATTGTCCATACAGGTGATTTTAAATTCGACTTCACCCCAGTGGGTGAGCCTGCAAACCTGACCAAGATGGCTGAAATCGGTAAAGAAGGTGTATTGTGCTTACTCTCGGATAGCACAAATAGTGAAGTGCAGAACTTTACTATGTCCGAAAGCCGTGTCGGTGATACCATTCAAGACATTTTCCGCAAGGTTGACGGCCGGATTATTTTTGCAACGTTTGCATCGAACATCCATCGCCTTCAGCAAGTTGTGGAAGCAGCCGTGGCCAACGGCCGTAAAATAGCCGTTTTTGGCCGAAGCATGGATTCAGCCATATCAATCGGACAAGATCTTGGTTATATCGTAGCGCCTAAAGATACATTTATTGATGTACAGCAATTGAATCGTATGCCTGCGAATAAAGTAACCATTCTTTGTACAGGCAGCCAAGGTGAACCAATGGCAGCACTGTCGCGCATAGCGAACGGCACTCACCGTCAAATTCAAATCATCCCTGGTGATACGGTAGTATTTTCATCTTCACCCATCCCAGGTAACACAATCAGTGTTTCCAGAACGATCAATCAATTATATCGTGCAGGAGCAGACGTCATTTCAGGTCCTCTGAATGACATTCATACTTCAGGACATGGCGGACAGCAGGAACAAAAGCTTATGCTCCGTTTGATAAAACCAAAATTCTTCATGCCAATCCACGGTGAATACCGTATGCAAAAACTGCATGCCCGCCATGCAGTCGATTGTGGCGTTCCTGAAGAAAATTGCTTTATCATGGATAATGGCGAAGTTCTTTCCTTAAGTGAGAACACAGCTCAAATCGCTGGTAAAATCCCTTCAGGTTCGGTTTATATCGATGGAAGCGGCATTGGGGATATCGGTAATATCGTTCTCCGTGATCGTCGGATTCTTTCCGAGGAAGGCCTTGTCGTTGTTGTGGTCAGCATCAATATGAAGGAATTCAAAATTGCATCCGGTCCTGACATCATCTCACGCGGATTTGTTTATATGAGAGAATCAGGAGACCTTATCAGCGATGCTCAATCCTTGATCACAAAGCATTTAAATAAGGTGATGGATCGCAAAACTACTCAATGGTCTGAAATCAAAAATGAAATTACAGACACTCTATCTCCATTCCTATATGAAAAAACGAAACGCCGTCCGATGATCCTGCCGATCATCATGGAAGTGCAATAAATAATAGAAGCCCAGCCATCATTTGGCTGGGCTATTTTTGTTTAGGTTTGTAAATCCCCCCACCTTGAATTCCACTCCAGGCACTCACTTTCCCCGGCGCCTTAGAAGCCTGTGGGGCTCCCTTACACGTCTACCGCAGGATCTCGAATACCCGCTCCAATCAATTTTCTTTTAAAAGTTAGATAGAACTCCTTTTGTCAACAGTCTTTCTTGTTTTAAAAATGGAAAGCTTCCGAAAGTAAACGGATAAGAAGCCTATTTTTGTTGATTCCACACTGTCGAAGTGCCGGAAACACGAGTTTATCATGTACGCAAAAATAAAAAGGGAATTGAAAAATTGTCGATGCAAGCTATTCTCTATAACTCCTTAAGATCCAATTAAAAAACAAAAAGGTTTCGGAATGAGGCCATTCCGAAACCTTTTTGTTTTTCCTTTGATAAAAGCGCTGCTCGATTTTAGCAGGACGCTTACTTATTCCACAATTTTTTTTTCAAAGCGATTGATGTCCGAATCCGCGCCGATGACGATCAATATATCACCTTTATGTATTAAATCGCTCGCTTGTGGGGAAACATTAATTTCGTTCCCTCTTTTGATTGCGACTATATTCAGTCCATAGTGGGCACGGATATCAAGGTCAATTATCGAGTTTCCATTCATCTTTTGGCTTGCAACAATTTCGACGATGGAGTGTTCATCAGAAAGCTCCAAATAATCGAGAATATTATTGGAGACGATATTATGGGCAATCCTTCTCCCCATATCCCGTTCGGGGTGCACGACATAGTCGGCCCCGATTTTACGAAGAACCTTCTCGTGATAATCATTTTGCGCTTTAACCGTAACATTTCCGACACCCAATTCCTTAAGCATGAGAGTCGTCAATATACTGGCTTGAATATTCTCGCCAATCGCTACAATGACGTGATCAAAATTTCGAATCCCTATATTCCTTAGTACATTTTCATCTGTCGTATCCCCTACTACGGCATGTGAAGCTATTCTGGCAAATTCATTCACTCGATCTTCGTCGGCATCGATAGCCAGAACCCCTAATCCTTCTTCAGCTAATGTCTTGACTATGCTGCCGCCAAAACGGCCAAGTCCAATCACCGCAAATTCTTTTTTCACAATAAGCCCTCCAACGTCATTCGTTCTTTCTTTAGAGCATGTGCTGCACTGAAAATCATTTTTATGCTTCGCTTCCTTTAAACGTTATATAATCCGTTAAGTGATCGATCGCGAGTTCAATGGCTTTTTCGTCCGGGCTTAACTTGGCGTGATGCAATCCGTATTCCGATGAAACCCCCAGCCAGAACATGAATCCTGGGATCTCCTTTAACATATAACCAAAATCTTCGCCAGTCATTGCTTCAGTACATTCATGCAAATGAACAGCAGCTGACTTCTCTGTGAATTCCATGAATTCCCGGGTCAACCGCTCTTCATTATATACCTGGTGATACATCGCGCCATAGTCGATTTCAGCCAAGCACTCATATCCTACTTGTATACCATCCACAAGCGCTTTTATCCTAGACTTGACCTTTACCATTGATTCGGGGTTAAGAGTGCGTATTGTGCCCTCTAACCGCGCTCTCTCCGCAATAATGTTTTGAACGGTGCCTCCAGTAATCTTCCCAACTGTAATGACAGCTGAATCTAGCGGATTGACATTCCTGGAAACGATTGTTTGAAGCTGCCCTACAAGCGAGCAGGCCGCAATGACCATATCATTTGTTTCGTGCGGATAGGCTGCATGTCCTCCTTTCCCCCTCAAATCGATGAATAATTCAGATGTATTGGCAAATAGAAGCCCTTCTTTAACGGCAATCGTCCCAACTGGATACTCCGGAGCAATATGTAAAGCAAGAATCATATCAGGCTTCCATTTTTTCATCGTTTCCGATTTAAGCATTGGTTCAGCTCCGCCAGGACCCTCTTCTGCAGGCTGGAAGATGAATAGCAAGTCATCATCGATCGGATTTTCCGTGAAATATGTCAATAATCCCAAACCTATGCTCATATGAAAATCATGACCGCAGGCATGCATATATTCCTCGTGGTTGGATGCAAACGGCAATCCGGTTTCCTCTTTTATCGGCAAACCGTCTATATCAGCCCTGTAGCCAATGGTTTTTCGCGGGTTCATTCCCTTCACTTTCACGAATATCCCAGTTCGCCATGTTTCTATTTCCATTCGCTCCTGGGCCAAATTCGTTATGTAATTCAGTAGGTATTGCTGCGTCTTGAATTCTTTGAACCCTATCTCCGGTATTTGATGCAGATCACGCCGGATCTTGGCAAAAGGGTTTATTTTCACATTATTCCCTCCCTATACAGAAAGCGTGGATATAGTTATCCACGCTTCAGGCAATATTCACTAAAGAAATTAAAGTTGACGAAGTTCTTGCATGATTTCTGTTTTTGATTTTGTTTTTTCGTCAATTTGTTTAATGACCCTCGCCGGGATACCAGCAGCCACGGAATATGGAGGAACGTCTTTCGTTACGACGGCACCAGCAGCGACAACGGAACCTTCTCCGATTTTGACACCTTCCAGTACGACCGCATTGGCTCCGATCAATACATCATCTTCCAAAATGACCGGCTGTGCGGAAGGCGGCTCGATGACACCTGCTAAAACGGCACCAGCACCTACGTGACAGTTTTTGCCCACTGTTGCACGTCCGCCCAGTATTGCGTTCATGTCGATCATTGTACCCTCACCGATGACAGATCCAATATTGATTGATGCACCCATCATGATGACTGCGTTATCTCCAATGGAAACTTGGTCACGGATTATTGCGCCTGGCTCGATACGGGCTTTGATGCCTTTTAGATCCAATAAAGGAATGGCAGAGTTACGACGATCATTTTCAACTACATAATCCTCGATTTTTGTTCCTGCTGCCTTGATCGCTTCTTCGATTTCAGACCACTCACCGAATACAACCCCTGTATTTCCTGTTATGAAAGTTTTAGAAGCTGGACCAAAATCCAGGCCTTCTAAATCGCCTTTGACATATACCTTTACAGGTGTGGATTTTTTACTATTCGAGATAAAAGAAATAATTTCGTTTGCATCCATTTTATTCATTCCGGGTAAACCTCCTAAATATGTATCATTACTCGTTTTAAATTTACCAGACAACAGCCGGCAAGACAAGTTGAATGTCACTCATATATATTATTCTGCCCTATTGACATTTTCGTCGGCGGACCTATAACATTCCTTGGTCGCGAATATGCTCTTTAACCACTTCCGTGAATGCCTGGACTTGCTTTAACTGGAAGGCAGATTCATAGCCGCAAAGCCATGTATCACGTTCTATGGAGTGGTTATGCCCATCCAGTAGAGGGATTTTAAAAACATTCGTATCTTTATCATGTAAAGTGATGGCTGGCAGGATCGCATATCCAATACCATTAAACACCATTTGTTTGCATGTTTCGATTTGATCAACGACTATGGTGTTTTTTGGTGTCGTTTGAAATTGCCGATGCCACCAATCTTGAATTTCCTGATAATAATTCGAATCGCTCTTAAACTGAATGAATGGACGGTCCGTTTCGAACACTTGATTCAGTTCCTTCATTTCAGTATCCACCAAATACAGCATATCCGTGAATAAATGCTGTTTTACGCCTTTCCAATCCGGTGCTCCCCTTATGATGCCAATATGCACTTGCCCTTCATACAAAGACTTTAAAATCTCACTGCTCCAGCCAGTGATCAAGGAAATTTTTGCATACGGATATTTTCGGACGAACTTTTTCAATACTTGCGGCAGCCAATTTTGACCGACAATCGAGGCACAGGCTATTTTCAAAGTGCCATATACTTCATGGTCCATGGCTTGAATACTTTCCCTGACCTTCTCTTCTTTTTCTATAACCTCATTGGCCAAACGAATTACCGCTTCACCTGCAGGCGTCAGTGACAGCCCTTTTTGTGAACGCAGAAACAGTTTCGACCCCCAATCCTTTTCTATTGATTGTAAACGCTGGGATAAAGCCGGCTGGGAAACGAACAACCGCTCAGCTGCTTTTCTCATATTCATTTCCTGAGCAAGCACTGATAATAAATGAAATTCTGAAAATGACATACACACCAACCTCTTGATAATTAAATCTTATCATGATGATTTAATTTATTTAAATTTTATTATCAACAAAGTCCGCTTATAATACAAGAGAAAAGGAACGGAGTGAATATCCTTTGACGATCATTTTATTGCTTGCCATCAGTTTTGCAGCATCCTTTGTCGGGACATTGGCCGGGAGCGGCGGTCTCATCGGCATGCCGTCCCTTCTTTTGATAGGCCCACCCATTCACCAGGTTATTGGATCAGTCAAATTCCCCAATGTTTTCTTCTTTTTCTAGCTTTTATATTTTACTCAAGAAAAAGCAGCTAAAATTGAAGGATGCCCTCCAGTTAATCCCATTTGCCCTTTTTGGTGGCTTATGCGGCGGTCTGCTTGCTAATTCATTCTCCGAGAAGGCAATGAATTTGTTAGCCATCTGCCTTTTGACTGTCGCTTTGATCATGAATTTCATCAAAAAACCGCAACCTTCCGATGAAACGGATTGGCATCTCCCAAAAAAAGTTTATCCATCCTATTCGGAATCAGTGTCTATAACGGAATGTTCGGACCAGGACAGGCGACCATGCTCATGTATACCTTTTTAAGAAATGGCGCACCTACCTTCAATCCCTGGCCTTTACTAGATTCCAAACTTTCATTAGCTGTACAGCTGCATTCATTACCTATTCATGGCCGGTAAATTGGATTGCCATTTATTACACGTTCGGTTCCCTGATCGGATCACGGCTGGCCTTGAAAGTGGCTCAAAAAATCTCCACTGGACAGTTGAGATTCATTTTACATTCGGTAACGATCGCATTATCGATTCAATTGGTCATCAGAGTTGCATTTCCTTTAAACAAAGGCAAACTACATTAACGAGTCTGCCTTTTTCCTATGCCTTCTTATTCTTCCTTATTCTTTCTTAGTCTCGTTAGAAACAGGAAGCTGATTACAGAGAAGACTAGAACAATGAGATAAATCGTCTGTAAAGACAATGTAAGTCCTTCCTGTAAAACATTTACCACATTTTCAGGAAGCGACGTGCGTTCTTCACTGTTCAACAATTTATTTGCCGTATCTATCGTCACTCCCGATCCGACCGGCGCATGCTCGTTCAGATAAGCGTGAAGTCTCATATTCATGATTCCTCCAAGTAATGCAGCACCTACAGTATTTCCTAAATTACGCATGAACATATTGGAAGCTGTCGCAATACCCCTTCGTTCCCAGCTGACGGTTTTTTGAATGACGACAATGAATGAAGTAGAAGTCAAGCCCATGCCTACACCGACAAAGAAGGATCCCATGGCGGCAATAATGGGCCCAGCTTCCGGCTTCATCCATACTAGGATCAGACTCCCAAGGATCAATGAGCACCCTCCAAGAAGGGAGGTTGATTTAAATCCTATTTTCAACAATAACTTGCCTGACACCATAGATGCGATCGGCCAGCCAATTGACATAGCTGTCAATGTAAAACCAGCTACCGTAGGCGAGCGCTCCATCACGCCCTGAACGAATGTGGGGAGGAAACTTGATAATCCAATCATCATCACCCCTGTCGTCAAGGATACTAGGTTCGCAATCAGAATGGAACGCTCCTGCCAGATTTCAAATGGCATCATCGGTTCGGCTGCTTTCTTTTCCTGAAGAATGAATAGGATAAAGGTGATGATGGCCACTAATGCCAGGGATATGACCGGTGCTGAAGTCCATGACCATTTCACTCCTCCTTCTACGAGCAGCACCATAAGAGTGGATATGGACAATGTCAATAGCGTAGCACCTAGGTAATCGATATCACGTTTTTTCTTTTCGATATTTTCATGAAGGAATAACCAAATTCCAATAAAAGATAGTACGCCCAAAGGAATATTGACCCAAAAGACAAGTTTCCAAGTCAGGGATTCAACGAGCAAGCCGCCCAATGCTGGTCCCATTACCGCAGAAATGCCCCAAACGCTCGAAAGATACCCTTGAACGCGTGCCCTCTCTTCATTTTTATAGATATCACCAATAATGGTCGAGGCTACAGGCGCTACAGCTCCCGCCCCAAAACCTTGTACAAAGCGATAAATGATGAGTTCCGTCATTGAATTGGCAAAGCCGCAAAGAATGGAGCCGATTAAAAAGACAACGATTCCAAATAATAAGACGGGTTTTCTCCCGAGTATGTCCGATAGCTTTCCGTAGATTAAAACTGTTACGGCGTTCATTAACAAATAGCCTGAAAACACCCAGCTGTATAGTGAAAAACCACCTAAATCACTTACAATGGCCGGCATTGCCGTCGAAACGATCGTTCCTTCAATAGCATTCATAAACATCGCTAACATGATGGCAGCCAATATGAAGGGACGTTTCAATTTTTTATTCTGCACGTTTGCACTATCCATTGCATGGCCCAATTTTTGCATCCTCTCCTAATAGATCCTACCTGTTAATAGACTTCACCACTAACTGGATCAAATATGTAAAAAAACAAGAAAACTCGCCAACTGGCGAGTCTTGGGGTTAACCGTCATTTTATGCCTTGCTTATTTATCAGGTGTATTTTGTTTAAATACTTTTTTCAAGATTGCCCTTCTTGTTAAGATGCCTTCAAATACATGTTCGTCATTCTCCACACAGACAAACGGATGATCAATCAACAATTCCACACCCTTGGTCAATGTATCTTCAATATGCAGGCGAGGTATTTCTATATTCATTATTTCGGAAACTTTTTTATGCTCAAGATTATCAAATTCAATTCGTTCCAGTCCCAAGATTGAATCGAGAATGACTGGTGTGCTAATTAAACCATGCAGTTTATACATCGGATCTAACACAGGAATGGCCGTATAACCGCTCTTTGTTAATACCAATAGTGCATGTTCTAAGTTATTGGTTACCTGCACGTGGGCCACGCGTTCAGAAGAAATCATTAAATCTTTAACGCTGGATTCCAATAAATCCCCATCATGAGTACCGATCATGTTAAAACCCCTTACCATATGTTTTTATAAACAGCTCTTTCTATAGTTTAACATATGTAAGCAGAAAAGGCTCATTCCTAGACCAATAAAATCCCAATTGGCGGGATTCGTGAGAGACCCTTAGCCCTTACTAGTTTTGATGTTAACCTGTTTAAAACCGCATTCCGGGCATTGATAAATCACATTTTGGTTGGATTGTGCCGTTAATACATTTTCCATTTCCCTTTCCTCACCGCATTCCGGGCATATTACCATCGGATTTTTCATTTACATCCCTCCAACTAATAAGATGTCGTAAAAATCACTACTTCATTCAGTAAAAATTGACCGGTTTTTCACAATAAAAAAGCCGCTTCCAATGGAAGGCGGCTTTTTGTGTTTTTTTAAGATTGAAGAAGATCAAAGATTTCAATGGTAATCATATCAATATTATCAAATTGATATTTTGATGATTTCCCTTTATCACTGTATACTTCAAGCTCGAACATTTCTGTTTTGCTGAAATATGTAACCTGGCACTTTTTCACACCATCTATTTCAAAAAAACGTTGAGCAGATTCAGATTCCTTCGCTTGCTCTTGAAGACTTTTCAATCTGGTAAGGATGCCCTGTAATTGAGACATACTCCCTCTCCTTTCTGAATAAAACCTTTTCGATAGGTTTCACTATACCATACTTTTCTATCCAGTAGCCACGCGGAAATAAATTCAGAATAATTTAAAACTTCATTCTTTACATGGCACTATTAACAGAATAAAATAAGGAATGGATTTTGTACATGAAAAATTTTCTGGGGGTAGATTCTGTTGCAAAACATTAGTGAGCTTGGTTTTCGAATTTCATTGATTGATGGTTTTGATTTGGATAGAAGAAATCGTACAGGAACATATGTAATTGCCGATGAGGACATCACCTTAGTCGAAACTTCCGCCAGCCCTTCCATCCCCCACTTAATGAAGGGGCTCGAACATTTGGGAATCGCCCTCGAAGATATTACATATATCATTCTTACCCATATTCATTTGGACCATGCAGGTGGAGCTGGACTTTTTTTACAGCATTGTCCGAATGCCAAAGTGATCGTCCACCCAAAAGGCGCAAGGCATCTAGAAGATCCAACGCGTTTGATCGCTGGGGCTAAAGCAGTCTATGGTGAAGAATTCAACAAGCTTTTCGATCCGATATTACCTATACCTTTTGAAAGAATGCTGATTAAACAAGATAGGGAATCCCTAAAAACAAGTGATACTTCCACGTTGACCTTTTATGATACGCCAGGACACGCGAACCATCATTTAAGCATATACGATTCGGTTTCAAAAGGGATGTTTTCAGGTGACACCGTAGGCATCTATTATCGTGAACTCGATGAAGAAAGTTTGGAATTTTACTTACCGTCCACATCGCCAAACCAATTTAATCCCGACGCGATGCTTGCTGCAGCGGAATTGTATGAAAGCATTGGCGTCGAACGTATATATTTTGGCCATTACGGCGTATCGGAAAACCCTAAGGAAGTATATAAACAACTTCATTACTGGCTGCCTAAATTTGTGGAGACTGCCAAATCGGCATATAGGGAATATGCTAGCTTCGAGGATCAAGTGGCAGCAACCAGTAAAAATATTTTCACGGAAGTCGCTGTTCATTTAGGCGAAAAAGGAATCACTGCTGATCATCCAGTTTTTGAAATCATTGCCATGGACTTGAACGTTTGTTCCATGGGATTGATAGACTATCTTGTAAAACAGGAGAAAGATCGGTAAAACGATCCTTGAGGTTTATCCCTATTCAAATGTCTTGGCATTCTCTATAATGAAAAAGTACCTTACTAAAGCATATATGGAGGAATAAGATGAAAGACGTTACACTCTATACCCAACCTGATTGCCCTCCCTGCAAAATCATGAAAATGTTCTTTGATGATAATAATATAGTATACAAAGAAAAAGATATTAAAGCAGATGGGCATGCACGTAAAGAACTAACCAATAAATATGGGGCTTATTCCACACCAACGGTCGTCATCGATGGGAAAGCCATTATTGGTTTTGAATTGGACGAAATAAAAAAGGAATTGAATATATAATAAAAAGTCTAGAGAAGGCTGTGGCCTTCTCTAGCTTTTTCATTTCAGCTTCCTTTAAAATCACCCATTCTATTTTCTGTTTTCATACTTTACATCCTTTACCTTCCAAGCGCCATTTTCCTTTTTCAAAGTAACTGCTTCTACATGTTTTTCCATCGAAACAGGTCCGTCCCCATTGTCCTGGAATTCTTCCTGAACATAAATGACATCACCTTTTTTCCCATATACAATTTCCGTATTCTTATCGTAACTGAAGAAAGGGATATAATACGGAGCGAAATCTGAACCAAATGCGGTATAACCGCCATCGACTTTCACTACATTCGCTTGGACGAACTTCTCGATGAAATCACCAGTGAAATGTTTTTCCAACTTCCCTTCAATCGCTTCCTTAGAACGTACTTCCTCACTGATCGAAACCTGATTCTCCATGGCATCATGTATTAAAGATAGTACTTCCTCTCTATGTAAGCCCTCCGCTGAAGCAGTGACCCCCCCACTTAAAAATAAAAGGACGCTGGCAAGACATGCAACTAAATATTTACTCATTACAATCATCTCCTCGTTATAGAATTTCTCCTAATGATTCGGATTTTTTGCCTATGTCTTTCAATACCCGTCCAGATCAAAGCCAAACTACAAAATAACATTCTCCGTTAGACCTTGAAACCATCGCCCATTTTTCACAATAAAAAAGAAGATTTCATGATATTGAAATCTTCTTCTTACAACTATCGAAAAGCATAGTAAAAAATAAAACCGGCAACCAAAATCGTCCCAATAAAAAGAGAAACGAATATCGGGTTCTTTAAATAAGGATGTTCCTTAACTGAATCATCGATAGTCGAATCATAACCGGCTTTCACTTTCTGTGCCCTTGCTACAGAATAAGTATAAAAGAGCAGATATAACGCCATGACTGTAACGATAATGATTAGAATCCAGATGTACGTGCTCAAAATATGTCTCCTCCAAGCGCATCATTTCTGCTTATCGTTACACATTTAAAGCGATTATATTCATGAATCGTTTTTTATAATAGTGCTTCATTTTCATATAAATAACTATAAGAAAGATCACAGAAAATATATTCCTTATTATTCAGTGGATAGGAAAAGGTCCGAATGGTTTCCCCCGTTTCAATATCACTGTATAAATCGGATAACCTTCCTTTTTTCTCGTTACGCATCTTTACAATATTTTCGAGGAAATAAGGTCTCCAGCTCCAATTTTTATTCATATAACTCGGTTGGACCATCCATTGTCCGTCCTTATGGAGGATATTGGGGGATTTTTGATACCCCGCTTCATCACATATATAAAGACGAAAACATATTGAATCCAATTTTTTCGCCAAAACTCCGAGAAACTCTTCATGGGAGCCGGCCCGCTTGTGCTGTTTTAAGAAGTTATGCATATTCTCGTTGAATTGCAAAGTCTTTTGATAAACGGCTTCAAGCTTCTTGGTCTCTAAAGAAATGAAGGACTGGCATTCTTGATGGAATTTTTCACGAAGTAAATCTTTATTAATGAATTCGCCTTCCGGTTTCGCCAAGAAATACCCTTGATAATATCGTCCCCCATTCTTCCATGCAAAGCGAAGCTGGTATTCGGACTCAATGTTCTCAAATAGTAAGTTGGCGCCGATTTTACGTGCTAGCATGCTTAAAGAAAACAGGATGACCTGATAGGCATCCCCACCTGAGATGCGGAGCTGGTCCAGGTTAACTTTTAAAATATTCGGAGAAATCTGTGCGATTCGGTCCAGTTGCGTATCTTGTCCTAAATGATCTAAAGCTATCTTAATCCCATATGTTTTAAAGTAAGCAAGCACATGCTGCAGAGGATCTATGTTTTCCGAACTGATCGTGTCTGATAATTCCAAAACGATCCGGTGCATTTCCTCCGGTTGAAAATGACGGTGTAAAATCTCCATGAATTCTTCGCCATGATCCAGCATAAGCAAATTAGGATCTCTGTTGATAAAGATAAGAAAATCTTCACCATAGTCCTTTATTCTCTCCAAGGCAATTTCAAGTACGTAATTATCCACTTCCACCCTATACTCTTCCGGCACTGCAGAATCGTGAAAAAATGGGCCAAGGCTTTTATATTCAGATTGTTCCTCATAGCGCCCTAGAATTTCATACCCGATTACCTGATGTTGATCTGCACTGAAAATCGGTTGAAAGAATGGTGTCACCCTGTCTAAATTCTTTAATATCTTTTCTGTATCCATGATGCATCTTCCCCCTAATTACGAAAACACCAATATGCCAAAATTATACCATTAGTTTCTTGCATTGATAATAAATAATTTTAATTCCTACTGCATAACTCTTTTTTCAATACACTAAAATTCCCCATTCATCCTATCGTTTTGAAAAGAAATACATTGAAAAGGCACTGTCCGGAACAATGCCTACCATTTTTTATGGTTTGTAAATGAACGCTGATTTCCTCTCCAGGCACTCGCTTTCCGCAGGCGGTCCGGGAGCCTCCTCGGCGTCTTTGCGCCTGCGGGGTCTCCCCTGGCCTCGCTTTTCACGCAGGAGTCTCGAACACCCGCTCCAATCAACTTTCTTTAACTTTTAGATAGAACCCTTTGCCTAAAGTCTTCATGGTTTTAAATAGAATTAATAAAACTAGATATGACAGGATGCATATCTGTGTCATCATCAAGATATAAAACCTATATATGCTAACGTAAAGAAACGATTGAGCTTGTATCCGCAGATGCAAAAGAAAAGCATGGTATGCATTGAATACTTTAAGGGGACTTAAAAAATTGTCGATTGCTGCGATGCTTACTTTCGCTGCGATTAATTTAAAGAAACCGAAGGCATTGTCCATAAATGGAACAATGCCTTCAGTCTGATCAAAAAGGGAAGAACCATGGTATCGTAATCACCATGATAACGCCAATGAAAATCTGTATGGATATCCCGATCATGATAAAATCTTTATGCTTGTAATCACCTGCCGTCATGACAAGCGCGTTGGTAGTGGCAACCCTTGGAGTGGATAACGCCAAACTGCCAGCAACGGCAAGGCATAGAAACACAGGAAGTGGATCGATTCCTTGATTAACCGCAGATGTCAGGGCGATGGGCGTCATGATAACCGTCGCGGCTCCATACGGGATGAATTGGCTCAGGATCAGTGTCAGGAGGTAAAAGACCGCTAAAATGCCGTGTGCTCCGATATTACTGAATAAAACGGCAAGCCAATCACTTATCATTCTCACTCCACCCGTATTATCCAATGCAGCCGTAATTCCGAACATGGCGGCTATCAATAGCACAGGTTCCCAGTTAATCTTTTGGTAAGCATCCTCCATTGAACGGACACAGCCAGTAACCACCATCAACAATGCAGCCGTCAATACCGACAGTACAGCAGGGACGGATTCCATCGATAAAAGAATGACCATCAAAGCAGTGATTCCCAAGGCAATCCACGCTTTGCCCTTGGAATTCACCGGAGAGCCATCTTCTGATGTACTCCCAATAACGATGACATCCTGCAAATCCGAGGAAATCCTTTCAATGTTCTCCCATTCTCCATGTATCAGGATTGCATCCCCCGGTTTCAGGCGTTCCGTTCCGACATCCGCTTGAATATATTCGCCATTCCGATTGATTGCCAGTACATTACATTGGTATTTCTCACGAAAATGGACATCTATCAAAGTTTGATTTTCATAATCCGAATTCGGGACGATCAATATTTCCGTCAATCCAAATCTACTGCTAAGAAAATGTTTCTTTATTTGTTCGGTATTGAAATGTTTAAATTCCAGTTCATAGTTAAGTGCCAATCTCTCAACTGCCTCTTCTTCTCCAAACACCAAAATGATATCTTCAGGGTGAAGAACCTCATCCGCCCTGGCTGAAATCGTCTGCTGCCTTTGCAACAGCGGCAGTTGCTTATCCTTTGGCTTCCGCTGGATTTCAATTAAAGTCAATTCATACTGAATAGGAAGCTGGAGGTCCGACAGCCTTTCCCCAACAATATCGGAAGTAGCGGGTATATGCAGATAATGCAATCGGTCATATACTTTGTACATGCCGGCAAGCTCCCCTGCCGACAGTCCCTTTACACTATTGTTCGCTGCAATGGTCTTCTCGGGAAGCAACAGGCGTCCGAGTGTCAACATGAAGAATAACCCTGCTGCAAAGGCGACTAAGCCCACAGGTGTAAAGTCAAAAAATGATAAATTCCCTATTCCATTTTGCCGTAATACATCAGCGACGATCATATTGGAGGGAGTACCCGTAAGTGTTAATAGCCCTCCAATACTGCTTGCATAGGCAAGGGGCAATAAATACCTTGTCGGACTTGTTTTTTGTTGTAAGGCCATGCTCATGACGAGCGGCAGCAGTATGGAAACAATTCCAGTTCCGCTTAAAAAAGCACTTAATATTCCTGCTGTCAGCATGACGATAAGCAGCGATTTCCATTCACTGCCCCCACATAAACCCAACAACTTGTTTCCTGCCTTTTCCACGATTCCTGTATTTAACAGGCCGGCACCGACTATGAATAGCCCAGCCAGCATGATGACCACTTGATTCGCAAAACCGGCCACTAGTTCATCCAATGAAAGAATCCCCAGTAACCCAAGAATGGATAGCGCACTAAGTGCAATTAAATCTGCTCGAAATTTTCCTTGTATAAAAAGCGCAATCGCGCATAGAAGTATAATCAGTGTAATAAACATTGGTTCGGTCATCATGTTACCTCCGTATAGATGTTCAATTTCAAACCGGATACGGTTTCATCAAACCCCAGTTTACATGTTTTTCATAAGCTTATAGAAGATATTTTCTTCAATTTATGTATATTGTTTGTTAGTATGAGGAAGTAACATTTTTATATTAGATAGGTTGATTAATTTGAATAAACCCATTTCCAGAAGAACATTCTTAAAGAAAAGTCTTGGTACTTTGGCTACCTTAACCGGTTTAGGTATTGGCGGAAACTTTTATGCCCATAATTTGGAGCCGAAATGGTTGGAAACCAAGCATAAAATCATCACCAATCCGCTTATCCCAAAAGGTTTTCATGGCATGAAAATGGTCCAATTCAGCGATACGCATTTAGGCTTTCAATTTCAGCTTAAGGATTTACAAGCAATTGTCAATAAGATAAACGAACTGGACCCTGATGTTATTTTATTTACTGGAGATTTAATGGACCAGCCTAATAAATACAAGGCTCACCAAAAAATCCCTCTCGTTTTGAATCAGCTCAAAGCGCCGCTTGGAAAATTCAGCATCTACGGTAACCATGATCATGGGGGATATGGCTCAGAAATTTACAGCGATATCATGGAAAAATCCCATTTTACCATGTTGCAAAATACCTCAGCTAAGATAACCTTATTAACGGCTGAAGAAATAATCATTGCCGGTGTTGATGATGCCATGCTAGGAAAGCCGGATTTTGAAAAAGCCCTTTTCGGCATCCCGAAAGAAGTGTTCACCATCATGCTTTCACATGCCCCTGACCTTGCCGACATATCAAGGACTTACGACATCCAGTATCAAATAAGCGGTCACAGTCATGGAGGTCAAGTGCAAATCCCCTTCGCCGGTGCCCTGGTAACTCCCCCATACGCTGAAAAGTACCGGGAAGGCACATATGAAATCGATTCATTAACGTTACATGTTAATCGAGGCCTTGGCACTACCCGTCTCCCCTATCGTTTTCTTTCACGTCCGGAGTTAACTGTTTACGAATTCCAAGCCGAAAAATGATAGAAAAAGAACACAGGGGAAAACCGCCACACTTATTAACAAAACCTGTGCGGATAAAACAACTTGTTGCCATGAATCATTTGTAATCGACTCCTATGAATTATAGCATTAGATGTATATCTGAGAAAACCAGGTTTTTTTTACCAGAACCCATGGTAATTACCATAAAGGTTATACCATACTTAAATAGCCACATAGGAAAGTGCCGATACAACCTAAAACAGACACCGTTATATAGATAAGGCAATCTATATAACGGTGTTTTCTTATAAGTTCAAGTGTTTCCATACTGAATGTTGAAAAGGTCGTAAAAGCGCCAAGGAAACCTATCGTCAGAAAAACCTGCAAAGATAAAGCCCAGCTTTCTTTCTGTGGCAACACCATTCCCAGCCCAAAGGATCCTATAAGATTAATCAGTAAAATGCTAACGGGTATCGGGACGGCTGGCAATAGCCTACTAAAAATAATCTGCAAGACATATCTAGAAGCTGCCCCAAAAAAGCCTCCTATAAAAACTGAAAGGACCTCAATCAAAGAGTCTCACCTCTCCTTTTTTCAAACAGGCCCAGTCCAAGGAAACCAGCGGCCAAACCAAATAAAAGCGTGGCTCCAAGATACATTCCTGCCAATGGCAGAGAAGTCTGCAGGAGATTCACCACTTCCTGAGAAAATGTGGACATTGTGGTAAAACCGCCGCAAAACCCGCTGCCCAGGGCAAAAAAAACAAACGATTTCTTTTTTGAGGCGAAATACCCATTTATCATTCCAAGTAAAAAGCTGCCTACTATATTTATTAAGAGGGTTCCAAGCGGGAAGAAGGAATGGCCGGCAGACAAGATTACGCAATAACGCAATGTCGCTCCAGCCGCTCCTCCAAAACCGACTGCAAAAATGTTTTTAAACCTTTCCATCCAGGACACCCCAAATTTTTATCATAAGTAGCTTCATTATAACAGATTAAGATGAAACAGGCTCTTTTCTTTAAAAAATCCATACTATGTAAAGAATTTGAGAAAAGGAGGCTAATTATGCAAACACAGTATTTACCTTACTACCACTATCCACAGACCATAATTCTGCAGAACGATTACAGAAATGCATATGGGAATGAATATGGACCTGAATATTGGAATGACGAGCGCTTCTTTCCTTTCTTTCCGCTATTGGCTCCTGTAGCTTTTGTTGCAGGATTGGCAATTGGACCGTTGCTATTCAATAACCGTCCACCTATCTATCCTCCATATCCTCCTCCATACCCGCCCGCCTACCCTCCTTACCCTGCTTATCCAGCGTACCCTCCCTATCAAGGCTTTCAGGGTTACCAGCAACAACAATTCGGCGCACAGGCTGGGGTATCTGAAAATATCAATATCTACACTCAATAAGAGTTGGACAGAAGGCGACATAAACGCCTTCTTTTTCTTGGACCAAAAGGGAGTCGGATTGAATTTTACTTCCCTATATATTTTGAAGTGGTATAATATGAAAATGAATAGATGGTAAAGCGTTGGGAAATGATGGTCATACCCTAGAGATGTACATGCTTAATTTTTTCACTATTTTCTGCCTAGTTGCACATACGTCCCTATTTCAACCAATATATAAAACAGGTTTTTCCTGAAGGAAGTCTGTATGTAACGTCCTTCTAACCTTATTAAGAAAAGGAGTTTCCACTAATGAACCAAACGAAAGGACATTCTGAAAGGGATGAGTTTTCGATAAACTCCCTTGCCCAAGCCGTGTTTATTGTCAATAAACATGCAAAGACTGCATTGGAGCCAAAGAATTTATATAATTTAAAACGGCTCGCATTAAGCAAGCTTATGCAAGAAGGAAAAGCGAAGAAGATTGGACTTCATTTCTCTGATAACCCTCGCTTTGCAGCACAACAATCCGATGTCATTGTCGAATGCGGATCATATGTTTTTCATTTACCTCCCACCAAGGAAGATTTGAAAAAACTACCCCACCTCGGCAGCCGGGCAGCCTCCATACGGAACCCTAAAGCCGCGTTGTCATTATCAAAGGCCAAACAGATCCTGCAATCTTACGTTGGACAAGCAGGTGAAAAACAACCGAACACAACCAATACCGAGAAAAGGGCTCACGGGCGCAAGTCGGTCAAGCAACCTTTTCACAATCCATTCCCATCCTCCTTTTTAGGAAAAGGTTCCAAGTATTGATCATTGATAAATCAAAAGGGCCGTGAGGTAACGCCTCATCGGCCCTTTTTCACATTCATAATACCAATCTGTCTATCAACTGTATAAGCTCTGCAATTTCAGGCTTGCTGATTTGCGCGTCAGCCCCTACGACCTGACCTTTATGACGCAGGCTGTCAGTAATCAAAGAAGAGAAAATAATCACCGGCAGCCCAGCGAGTTCCCCGTTTTCCTTTATTCTTCTAGTCAAATGATGTCCATCCATCTGAGGCATCTCAATATCGGTAATCACCAGTTGCACTTCATCTTCAACCACTTTTCCTGATTCAATCAAATTCTCAAGATAATTAAATGCATCAAGTCCATTCTCATAAAACTCCAAGTACTTGAATCCTGCTTCTGACAATGTATCGAACAGCAGCTTTCTCAGTAATGGTGAATCTTCAGCAATCAGGATTCTCTTGTCAGAATTTTGCCGGATACCAAGCTTTTTTACCTGTTGGATGTTTATTCCTGATTCTGGATTGATTTCGACCACTATTTTTTCAAAATCGAGTAACAGTAACATTTCACTATTTAATTTTATTACTCCGATAATCTGACTTTCAAGGCCCTGATACATATCCGAAGGCTTTTCGATTTTGGACCAGGAAATACGGTGGATCTGTGTTACGGTATGGACATGGAAAACCACTTTTTGCTGATTGAATTCAGCCACTATGAATTTATCTTGCTCAGGAGTTTCAGATGGCGGAAACCTTAAAGCATCCGCGACATTCACAACTGGCAGTACTTCTCCGCGAAGCTCGATGATCCCCTCCACATTTGGATGGGAATGAGGGACAAGCGTGATGGGGACAGGATTGATGATTTCCTTCACCTTAATTACGTTAATGCCGAATTTATTCTTTCCGAGACCGAATTCCACTATCTCAAGCTCATTCGTTCCACTTTCCAGTAATATTCCTTTATTTGCTTCCACGGTTTCATCTCGCCCTTCTGCTTTTTCATTTCAAAATTCCATAAATCATTAAACCGCTAGGAAAAATATCATGGTTTCATCAATGAACTCATACCTAATAATTCGGTTAAATATTTCTTTTGTTTAGAGCATGGATAAAAAAAATCCAGAAGTGATCATTTATTAAGGCTGTTTTCACAGACTTTGTTGCTATTTACCAGGTAGTGAGTTGTGGTTGATTTCCCCTCCAGAGGCTCGCTTTCCGCGGGGCGGGCGGTGAGCCTCCTCGGCGTAAACGCCTGTGGGGTCCCACCTGTCCCTCTGCTCCCGCAGGAGTCTCGCACTTCCGCTCCAATCAACCTTAAATAGTTTCGTTTTAAAAACAACAATCTTTACGAAAAGAGCCTTTATTAAAGCCCAAACAAAAAAGGGACCCATCTGAGTCCCCCTTATTCCAAGCTCATTTTCACCACTGTCATTCCGCCACCATATCGTCCTTAAGCCTATCCCTTCGATATAAACCCCCGCCGCGCAAACTAAATAATGCATACTCACCAATTTCTGAAATGTTTCTTATCTCTTTCGCGACCTTTTCTTTGGATTGAGCCAACCTTTTTTTACAAAGAATAAAAACATCATCAAGGCAATACCGCCCATCGTTCCAAGAATGAGGAAATAGCCATAATGCCAATTTAATTCCGGCATATATTCAAAATTCATCCCATATACGCCCACTATGAAGGTCAGCGGCATGAAAATGGTAGTGATGACAGTCAATGTCATCATCGTTGAATTCATATTATTAGAGTTCACAGACAAATAGCTATCACGGATATCGGACGAAAAATCTCGATACGATTCAAGCATTTCAGTCAATTTAAGAAGATGATCGTACACATCATTAAAATATAGATGCTGATCTTTCAAGTAATTCAGACGCTCCGATGAAATCATTCTGTACAATAAATCACGCATCGGCAATATGGTCCGACGGAGCCTGGACATATCTGTACGTAAATCGAAAAGCTGATCCATCAATTCGTTAATCGTGTCATTTTCAGTATTTTCCTCAATGCTAGCCAATTCGCTTTCAATTTTATAAACAGGCGGGAAGAATTCATCGACGATCCTGTCAATTACCCTATGCATCAAGAAAAAGGGACTTTGCTTCAACATTTTATTACCGGCAATTTCTTCCCATACCTTTTCCAGTTCAAGCATATCTTCCTTATGAAAACTGACTATCCATTTTTCACCAACAAACATATCCAATTCCACTGCTTTAAATACCTTCTCCCTTAAAGCATGAATCACAAGAAATTGGTAGCCTTCATAAAAGTCCATTTTGGGACGTTGATTAAAATCATCCAGGCAATCTTCAATTGCCAGCGGATGAAAGTGAAAATGATTGGTTAAAAGTTCGATTTCCTTGTTTGTGGGATTGGAAAAATCCACCCAGTACCACTCGATATCCGGATTATTCATTTCCTTTAGCGGTAAATCAAAACTGATTTCTTGATTAGAAGTAATTGCGCAAGTCCTTATCAAATGTATCAACCCTCAAAATTTTCTTATCATACATTATACCTTTATTTCATTAATCTCAAAAAGTTTTCTCCCCCTCCAAACTAAATGATAAAATAGGATGAATGAGTCAAACATAGTACATAAATTCATGTAGGTAGATAAGGGAGGATATTCATAGATGGAACATTTAATAAACCCTCTAGTAAAAGACGTACAAATATCAGGAATCCGCAAATTCTACAATATGGTCGCTGATATCGAAGGCACCATTTCCTTAACGATAGGACAGCCTGACTTTCCAACTCCAACGCATATTAAAGAAGCGGCAAAACAAGCCATCAATAATGACTATACCGTTTATACTCACAATGCCGGCTATCTGGAATTAAGGGAAGCCGCTTCAAATTATGTAAAAGATAAATACAAGCTTAACTATGATCCCGCGAATGAAGTGATCGTGACCTCTGGTGCCAGCGAAGGCATAGACATTGCCTTTCGGACGATCCTCATCCCAGGGAACGAAGTAATATTACCGGGTCCGGTATATCCGGGATACGAACCCATCATTAAGATGTGTGGCGCAACACCTGTTTATGCCGATACAACAAAAAATGGATTTCGTTTGACGGCAGATATACTTGAAAAGTACATAACTGAAAACACTCGGTGCATCGTTCTGCCCTATCCATCGAATCCGACCGGGGTTACATTAACTGCCGAAGAATTATTGGACATTGCCGAACTTGTTAGGGGCAAGGACATCTTCATATTGGCTGATGAGATATACAGTGAGCTGGTATTCGATCAGGAGCATGTTTCGATTGCCACTTTCTTAAAAGAACAAACCATCGTATTGAACGGATTGTCCAAGTCCCATTCCATGACCGGGTGGAGGATTGGCCTTCTGTTTGCGCCTGCAGCCATCTCTCAGCATCTCCTGAAGGTTCACCAATACAATGTGACATGTGCTGCATCCATATCGCAGAGAGCTGCCTTGGAAGCATTGACGGCAGGCAGAAATGATGCAATACCCATGAAGACTGAGTATGCTCGGAGACGGGAATACGTGTACAGTCGCTTACAAGCGATGAAACTAGAAATAGTCAAACCAAATGGTGCCTTTTACTTCTTTATAAAGCTGCCTGAAGGCTATGCTTCTTCCCTTGACTTTTGCCTTAAGCTTGTTCAACAGGAAAAAGTGGCAGTGGTCCCTGGAGATGCCTTCTCTCCCCTTGGCGAAGGGTACTTCAGGATATCTTATGCCTATTCCATGGAGACCCTGGAAAAGGCCTTGGACCGTATTGAAGCTTTTTTAGCTAAAAAGTAATCGCAAAAAAATAGTGGCCTTCAATTGAATGGACAATTGAAGGCCACTTTCCAATTTTCAAGGATGTCAGGCTACCTAAGGTTTTTCACCTCGCCGCCAACTAATACAATCTTCGTAAAAAACGAATTTCCCGATATCCTTCTTCCTTATTTGTCGTGGTAAGGCTCACTTCAACGATGGACCCAAGTAAATCAGCCATCACTTCTTCAAATTCCTTTGCGGAGCGCGGCTTTGAAAAGCCTAAGCTCTTCAATTCGCGCATCAGTATCTGAAAACCGGCATTCGTTTCGATATGACTGAATTTCACCGGCAAGATTAGCGGACTTTCATTCATTAATTTCAGATCCCAACGAATGGGCTTTGTTTGATGAATGGTTTTTTCTCGATTAAAACCTTCAATCCTTACAATATATCGACCATCTTCTAATTCCTGGAATTTCATATTGATATCATCGAATTCGCCCATAGCTTTCACTCCTTTTTGTAAAGGCTGTCGCTATCAGCTTATTCATGATAAAGAAATGCTAGCACTTAATTATAATGTTTATATAATGCCTGTGTACCGCTATTTTCTTCGCCAGCTTCTGCCAGCCCCTCATACAGGGATTTGCTCAGGCTTAATCCAGGAGCGTCCATTCCCATTCTTTCCGCCTCATCAAGTGCAATCTTCATATCCTTGATAAAATGCTTGATATAAAAACCAGGTTCAAAATCCCCTTCAACCATCCGCGGTACGAGATTGGACAATGACCAGCTCCCGGCAGACCCCGATGATATGCTTCTTAATACCCGGTCCGGATCCAACCCCGCCTTTTTGGCATAGGAAATCGCTTCAGTCACTCCGATCATATTGGATGCAATGGCGATTTGATTGCACATTTTCGTATGCTGTCCTGAACCAGCGGGGCCTTGATGGACAACATTGCTGCCAAGGATTTCAAAAATGGGCCGGACCGCTTCAAATGCCTCACTAGACCCGCCGACCATGATCGTGAGCTTTGCATCACGAGCACCGATATCTCCTCCGGAAACCGGTGCATCCAAGGATTCCATGCCCCTTTTCTTCGCTTCCTCTGCTATCTTCACTGCCAAAGTTGGAGTCGAGGTCGTCATATCGATTAAATAGGTTCCTTGTTTCCCATTCTCGATAAGCCCATTTTCCCCAAGATAGATTTCCTCCACATCACTAGGGTATCCCACCATGGAAATGATCACATTAGCTTTTTGCGCAATTTCCTTTGGAGCAGCTGCCCACTTTGCTCCCTGTGAGAGCAGTTCACTTGACTTATCTTTCGTCCTTGTATAAACAAATACCTCAAACCCCGCCTTAAGCAGATGTGCGGCCATGCTTTTTCCCATAACTCCTAAACCAATGAAGCCGATCACTTTGTTCGATTGCATCAATGCAGATTCCTCCCAATCATTTTGTTTAAAACAGAACTTAAATGGACTTTATCATACCTCCGTCAACTAAATAGGACTGCCCCGTTATATATGTATTAGCACCTGAAACAAGGAAAGTAACGAACTTTGCAAATTCCTCGGGTTCCCCATAACGCCCAAGAGGGATTTTATTAATGGATCGTTCAGTCATCTCCTCAGGAGTGACGCCTTGTTTCTCTGCATTCATCTTATCAAGGTGCTGAACACGATCCGTTGCGATTCTTCCTGGACCGACTGTATTGATCAAAATCCTGTCTGGTGCTAATTCTGAAGCTAACGTCTTTGACAAACCAACGATTGCCGTCCGGAATGTATTCGATAATATCAGTCCTGGAATCGGTTCCTTAATGGATGAAGAAGCAATATTAACGATTTTCCCGCCTTGTTTTTTTAAATGTGGCAAGCTCTCACGAATCGTCCTTATGAAGCTTAGTAAATTAAGTTCAAAAGATTGTTGCCATTCTTCATCATTGAAATCTGAAAAAGAACCTCCTGGAGGACCTCCGGCATTATTAATAAGAATATCGATACCGCCGAATTCTTCAGCGATTTGCGCAACCAGGCTTTTAATATCTTCAGCTTTTGTTATATCCGTTACCTTATAAGAAACTTTACCCGTCCCAAGCTGTGATAATTCCTTTTGTACGGCGGCTAGCTTTTCCCCATCACGACTGGCTAGCATGACATTTGCTCCTTCTTTAACCAATTCGGCTGCCATAGCCATCCCCAAACCTTGACTTGAAGCTAAAATCAAGGCATTTTTCTTTTCCAAATGTAATTCCATATTATATCTAACCTCCATCTTCTTAAAAATATAATTCCATTATATCGTTATAACCGTAAAGTGAAAAATCTGAATAATCATTCTTGTGATTTTTTATTTGCAAAAAAAATAGCCGGCTGGATAACCAACCGGCTTCAAAGGGGGAAATGAGAATGTCAGCTGCCCTAAAAGAGCTAAACAACTGTGCTTGCTTTTTATTTACCCCTATTTTGGTGCAATAAACATTTTTTCTTTAAAGTAAACAAGAATTACAGGACAGCACCCCATCCGAAGGTTCTAATGGATGGGGTGCTGTTTTTCTGATTTTAATTATTTCTCCAAAGCGTTAACAACCGCTTCTTTCACATTATCATTCGTGTCCAGCCCCAGAACTTCCTGAGATAATTTTTTCATCTCTTCAAGCGAAAGTTGGCTAATTAAAGAACGTGCTTTTAAAATCGAAGTGGCACTCATAGAGAATTCATCAAGGCCCAATCCGATTAAAATCGGGATGGCCACTTCATCTCCAGCCATTTCCCCGCACATTCCGGCCCATTTCCCTTCTTTATGAGCTGCATCTATGACCATTTTAACCAAGCGTAAAATCGCTGGATTGTATGGTTGATATAAATAAGATACTCTCTCATTCATTCGGTCAGCGGCCATCGTATACTGAATCAAGTCATTAGTGCCTATGCTGAAGAAATCGACTTCCTTAGCAAATATATCCGCCATCACTGCAGTTGAAGGGATTTCAACCATGATTCCGACTTCAATCTTTTCGGCAACTTGAATACCATTATCAAGCAATTCCTGCCTGACTTCAGCCAAGACGGCTTTAGCTTCGCGGAATTCAGCCAGTGTTGCAATCATCGGGAACATGATCTTCAAATCCCCGTAAATGCTTGCACGAAGCAGGGCACGCAGCTGGGTCCGGAAAATCTCCTGCTCATTTAAGCAAAGGCGAATCGCACGGTAGCCAAGGAAAGGGTTCATTTCCTTAGGAAGCTCTAAATAAGGCAACTCCTTGTCTCCGCCTATATCAAGCGTTCTGACGACTACAGGCTTCCCTGACATTCCTTCCAGCACAGCTTTGTATGCCTCGAACTGTTCTTCTTCACTTGGAAAGTCATTTCTGCCCATATAAAGAAATTCAGTACGATATAACCCGATGCCTTCACCGCCATTTTGATGTACGCCCTCCAGATCTTTCGGCGTGCCAATATTGGCTGCCAATTCCACATGGTGGCCATCATTCGTAACGGTTTTTTCATGAACAAGTTTCGCCCACTCAGCTTTTTGCCTGGCATAGGCTTCCTGCTCCTCTTCGTAGCGTTTCACGAGTTCAGGAGTGGGATTGATGTGGACTTCTCCCTTTAACCCGTCAATTATGACCAAGTCACCATTTTCAATGGTAGTGGTCACTGACTTCGCTCCAACGACTGCTGGAATTTCCAATGAACGGGCCATTATGGCTGAATGGGATGTACGTCCACCGATATCGGTCGTGAATCCTTTAACATATGCCGGATTCAACTGTGCTGTATCGGATGGAGTCAAATCCTCCGCAATGATGATCACTTCTTCAGCAATCATGCTAGGATTAGGAATATGAACACCTAAAAGATGTGACAGCACCCGTTTCGTGACGTCACGGATATCCGCTGCTCGTTCCTTCATGTATTCATTATCCATTTGTTCAAACATCGTAATGAACATGCTTGCGGTTTCATTTAAGGAAAACTCTGCGTTAACGTTTTCTGATTGTATTTTATCCTGAATTGGAGTGATAAGTTCCGGATCAGCCAAAACAAGCAGGTGCGCGTCAAAGATTGCGGCTTTATCGGCCCCTAGATCCTTTTCGGCTTTATCCCTGATTATTTCCAATTCATTTATTGACTTTTGAATAGCTTCCTTAAAACGGGATATTTCAGCCCCAACATCTTCTATGCTTCTTTTTACAATCGATAAATCTGGCTCAGTCAGTCGATAGGCTTTAGCGATGGCTATTCCGTTTGAAGCTGCTATTCCACTAATCAAAGTGGACATTATTCTGCTAATCCTTCTCTGTTTAACGTTTCAGCAAGTGTGTTTAGTGCATCATTTTCATCGCTTCCTTCAGCAGAAATCGTAATTTCCGCACCTTTGCCGATACCTAGGGACATTACACCCATAATGGACTTAAGGTTCACTTTTTTCTCTTTATATGCAAGGTTTATTTCTGAATCAAATTTTCCTGCAGCTTGTACTAGCAATGTTGCCGGACGCGCGTGAATTCCTGTTTCTGCAGTTACTGTAAATGTTTTTTCTACCATATAGATCAATCTCCTTTAAGATAAATTAACAAAAATAGGTTATGTAAGGGGTTTTCTCTATCCAAATGAAAAAAGAAATGCCCTTTTCCTTATCAGGATAGCATTATCATTCCCAACAAACAAACCAAAACTATTGGTACCTACAAAATAGTACAAAAATATAGATGGAACTGCAACTATTACTTTTCAGATTCTTCAATGATTAAATGGACAGCTGTGCATTTTTGGTAAAAAAAGCCCTGAAACTCAGCATAATGAAAAGGACCACCGTTAATGAAACACTTCCGAGAATTCCAATCAGAATCGCAATCTGGTACTCAATAGCAATTAGCGGGCTTATCCCCGAAATGATTTGCCCTGTCATCATTCCTGGAAGGAAGATAATCCCCATCCCGAGCATATTGTTCAAAGTCGGGAGCACAGCCGAGTCGAATGCAGCATCCACATATTTCTTCACAGCCCTCGCTGGAGTCGCTCCAAGCATCAACATCGCTTCTACCCTTTCACGATTACCGCTTATCCCTTCATGGAGGTTCTTAAGCGCCAATGTAACTCCGGTCATGGCATTCCCCACGATCATCCCTGCAATTGGAATGAAGTACCTCGGCTCATACCATGGCGTGAAATGAATCACGACCACATTAAAATAAAACAAGGCAGCCATGGGACCTGACAACATACTTAAGATAACGATCCTTTTGATTTTCTTATTAAGAGTATGGGACACTTGTTTAAAAATATTATGGATGGAAAATAGGGCCATCGCACATAAAAATCCTAAAGAAAGTAATGGGTGGGGATTTTCAAAGATATATGTCAAAACATATCCTGCGAGAATGAGTTGGACAGTCATCCGCACCGTGGCGAGCATGATTTGCTTTTCCCGTGTAATCCCGCGCCACTTCACGATTATGAGCAGAATCACTATAAACACGTAGGCCGCACAAAGACGCCAGAACTCAATATCTATTATCCCATTCGACTCCATTAATAGTCACTCTCCTTCGCCTTTTTCAGAACGATCCTATGTTCAGCACACATGTCCGCCAGCTGTTTTGAATGGGTTATCATGATGACCGTTCCTTTTTCCCGCTTCACTCCTTCTAAAAAACGCCCCATGACCGTCAGCTCGGCTTCCTCATCAAGAGCTGAAGTCGGCTCATCCAATAAATACACGTCGGGGTTCAATAAAAGTAACCTCGCCAGTGCCAGTCTCTGTTTCTCCCCGCCAGAAAGATATTCCGCACCATCGTCTAAGGACTTCTGTAACTGGACCGTTTCAAGTGCTTTAACCAATTCTTCTTTATCCTTTTTTTCCCGTTCCGTCAATTCCAGGCCAATCTGAAGATTTTCTTCAATCGTACCCGGTAAAGTGAATGGTGCCTGAGAAAGCATTGTGACTTTACGCCGGAGCTCTATCGGGTTGAATTCATCCAGCAACTGATCCTGATAATAAATCGAACCGCTATCCGGGTCATCCATCCTGTTCAATAATCGTAGCAGTGAGGTTTTTCCTGAACCGCTTTCCCCAGTCAAACAAGTAACCATACACGCCGGTATTTCCAAATCATCAATATTCAAAATCCCTTTATATTTAATATTTTCTAGCCTGAATATCATTTTACCCGCCTGCCTCCCTTACTCCACGATATCATTATAAGAAACTATCCTGATATGGGGTAGCGATGCATGTAAAGATTTTCATTTTCTTTCGCATTTTTATAGGTTAGTATTATTCCTGCCGAATATATCCATGACGGACGTGGAAAACACCTTAATAAATGGAGGGACTTATCATGAACGGAAATTCCTTTTTACATTCTTACCTGAATGTTTTTCTCCTTACTGCACTTTGCCTGATCACGTTGTCTGGCTGCCAGGCAGCTTCAGATAACGTGATCAATCAATCCAAACAGGAAGATTCACTTTCCAACGAAGACACCCGTTCCAGTGCGGATTCTTCAAATGAAGAAAAAGGCAAGACATTCACAGCCGAGATCATCAAAGTTATTGACGGAGATACAGTAAAAATCAAAATGACTAATGGAAATCAAGAAACGGTCAGGCTCCTGTTGATAGATACTCCAGAAACCGTGCACCCATCCAAACCCGTTCAGCCTTTTGGACCTGAAGCAAGCAAGTTCGCCAAGGAACTCATGCCTTCGGGCTCTAAAGTGGAAGTAGAAACCGGCATAGGTGAAAGAGATAAATACGGCCGGCTGCTGGCCTATTTTTATGTAGATGGTAAAATGGTGAATAAACTCCTGCTGGAAAAAGGACTGGCGAGGGTAGCCTATGTTTATGCACCGAACACGAAATACCTTGATGAATTGGAAAATATTCAAAAACAAGCCCAACAAGACGAAATCGGTATTTGGTCAATTGAAAACTATGCAACTTCAAAAGGGTTCGATGATTCGAAGTCAAAAGAAGCATCCGCGGAAAAGCCCACTGGGTCTTGCAATAACCCGCAAATTAAAGGGAATATAAATTCCAAAGGCAATAAAATTTATCACATTCCTTCGGGCCAATATTACGAAATAACTAAACCAGAAGAAATGTTTTGTACTGAAAAAGACGCACAGGATGCTGGATTCAGAAAATCGCAAAGTTAACAAATACATTGGTTTTATTAAAAAAAGATCGAGTTGATTTCAAAAATCCGCTCCCCTTCCGCCGGCTGTCTGCCAAGCCTCCTCGACGTAAGCGTCTGCGGGGTCTCGGCCAGCCAGTTATTCGGCTGGAGTGTAGCAAATTTCTCCATCCATTAATTAATACAGGAAAAAAAACATGAAGGATATACTAGTCTTATATAGTGTTCGGAATAAGACGAGCCAGCTGTTTTTTCTTTTAAAACACAAAGTTGATTGGAACGGAAGGATGAGACTCCTGCGGGAAAAGCGTGGCAAGGGGAGCCCCCAGGCGCGCCGAGGAGGCTCCCTGACCGCCCGCGGAAAGCGAGTGCCTGAAGTGGAAATCTAAATTTTACACCGCCACAAAAAAACTGCGGACAAAAGGATTTCTATCTTTCAAAACAAAGTTGATTGGAGCGGGTGTTCGAGACTCCTGCGGGGAAAAGCGTGGCAAGGGGGACCCCACAGGCTTAAAGAGCGCCGAGGGGCTCCCTGAACACCCGCGGAAAGCGAGTGCCTGAAGTGGAAATCTAAATTTTACACCGCCTCAAAAAAACTGCGGACAAAAGGATTTCTATCTTTTAAAACAAAGTTGATTGGAGCGGGTGTTCGAGACTCCTGCGGGGAAAAGCGCGTCTAAGGGAGACACCGCAGGCGCGCCGAGGAGGCTCCCTGACCGCCCGCGGAAAGCGAGTGCCTGAAGTGGAAATCTAAATTTTATACCACCTCAAAAAAAATTGTGGACAAAAGGATTTCTATGTTTTAAAACAAAGTTGATTGGAGCGGGTGTTCGAGACTCCTGCAGGAAAAGCGGTCTGAGGGGGACCCCCGCAGGCGTGCCGAGGAGGCTCCCAGATGATGAAGTGGAAATCAAAGTTGAACTATAAAATATATCCTTGTTTTAAATGAGGCCATTCCAAACTACCCTTGTCGACAAACGGAACATGATGTTTCGGCACATCCAATCTTAGGATGTGTTTTTTCATTTGGTCCCACACACTCAATATTTCCTTAATTATCCTTTTCTTATCAAAAAGGTTCTCTTAGCTCCTTTAAAACCCACTTGTTATTACCGCCATTTTTCGGTTATGCCATTTGGTTTTATCCGATCGATTTATTTATGGTAGAAGCACCCGGGAATACAGGAAAGTGCACTTTCTAAAGGTGACTTGCTTAAATGAAAGATTTCTCAGCGCTAACGGAAGAATTCACCCCGATGATCCATCATATTATCCGCTCACTTTCCATCTATAAAAATAAGGAAGAATATTTTCAAGTAGGCTTGATCGCTTTATGGGAGTCATTAGAGAATTTCAATGAGGAATACGGACAATTCTCCAACTATGCCTATACGGTAATCAAAGGCAAAATTCTGAACGAATTAAAGCATCATCATAAATATGAAATCCGTACCGAACCCTTTGATTCCTTCCTATTAGAGATGATTAAAGATCCTTTTTCAATGCATGAAGAGGCCTTTGCGATCGAAAATATATTAACCTATACGGAAGGATTGACACTGAATCAGCAACGCTGGCTTTTACAGACATACCTTGAAAATAAAACCGTGACTGAAATAGCTGAGATATATCAAGTTACTGCTGCAGCCGTCAAATCATGGAGAAAGTCCGCCTTAAATAAATTAAGGAAACAATTGATTTTTCCATTATAAGTAATTTGGGCGGCTCAATCATGAGCCGCCCCAAATTATACATCCATCAACTTCTTGCTTCTTCTAAATACGTATAAATTATCACACCGTTATGTTGAGCATTCCCCCGAAAATGTTTAAAGTCATCCCTATTAACAAGAACCTCACGAAAAGCTAAAAATTCTTCTTTTGTTATCCGGAACTCTTCCATTTCCCGATTTGCCAATTTATCGAGTACTTCTTTTGCTTCCTCTGCATTCATATATTATCCTCCTTAATTATCGAATGTTCCATCATTTTCAGACAGGAGAAATTCCGCTTTCATTTTAACATAAACTTGCCAATTAATATAAATCGGAATTTTTTGTTGCCCACTTACTACATTATTCTTTACGAATCCTTTAAAATAGTGCAAACTGTATATTAAAATATCATAATGTAAAATGATTGGCATTTTTTGTACATATAATTACATACTGGTACGCATAACTGCGTTTGCAAGATATACCAAATTATGCCACATCTTTACAACGCTCCATTACAAGAATCGTACCTCCTTTTAAAAGTTTAGCTTACTGTACCGACATAAGAGATAACTAATTCTCTTACTAGCACTTCCCACGTCAAAATCTAAACGGCAAGATGTTCGAATAATCCAATTACTCCATTGTTACTTTTTGATCATTGGAAACAAAATGGGAAAGGATGATTACCATGAAGAAAGCGGAAGTTGGAAATATCATTGAATTTAGAGAAGGCTTAAAAGGAATCGTCGAGAAAGTGAACGAGAACTCAGTAATCGTGGACGTCACGTATATGGAAAATTATCGTGATTTGGAGCTTGAACAAAAAACAGTCGTAAACCATAAAAATTATAAAATCATAGGATAATTCAATTTATCAAACGGGATGGTTACTAGATGACCATTCCGTTTTTCACTTTTTAGCAATCGCCCCATTCGATTCCCCCGCTTTTTGTAACCATTTCCATTTCATGCCGTCTAATTCATTAAAGGGAAAAGCACCTGTATGTGATGCAGGAATATCCAGTTTGAAATTTCTATCAGAAAGAGGAGGGAAACACATGACTTGTTGGACACGTTATATTGGCTGTGTCACATTCGCCGCTTTTCTGCTGACTGGATGCGGTACGGCCACAGACGAAAATGCAGATGAGCCACAGGAAGATTCAATAAAAGAGGAGAACGGAGGCAACACTTCTCAAAGAGGCAATCGTAATAAAATAAGACTGATGGAGCAAAACCTGCAGTATACAATGAACGGGGAAGCAAAAGAAAAAACAGCATTCCTAAAAAAAAGTGATAATCAACCGTTCAGCCTCTATGTTTTGCAACAATTCAGGTTAAGTGCCGAAGAACCTGGAAAAGATATTGTGTTCCTGATTGAAGATGACTCCATTTATATGAGAATCGAATTGTTGAAGGCCGATGTCAGTTGGGATGAGGTGGAAGAAAATGTTCAAGACCAGCTGAAAAGCATTTCAGAAACGACTAGGGATCCTTCACTCGATATCGAGAGCGGCACAGGATTTGAAGTGGAAAGTGGGGATGATGTCATCACTTCCATTTTGCTCAAGGATGAAAAAGCCCCCGTCCGCTTAACGATGTTCACGAAAAAAGATAAAGATTACCGGGATGCTTTTCTAGAGATGGCTAAGACGCTGATGAAAGGGTGACCATTGATTTCCCCATGGTACGGAGGGCTAGGGGGCAGGCCCCCCGTTCTCCATTACTCCTTGCCTGCCTTGCTCTTCCAGACCAGCACTAAAAAAAGGAGGCTTATGTATCCAAAAACCGGATAAATATATCCTAGTAACCTTCCATATCCGAATTCACTAATGACTAAAGCTATTAAAAAGATCACCGCTATGATCAGCATGCTTGGCAATTTAAAATAACTGCTGATTTGCCTCTGTAAGCCATATATGTTTCCGATGACCGATGTGAATATCTCTCCGTATATCACCAAAATGAACATCCAATACAACTGACCGGCCGCAGTTCTCATAATAACTGCTGAAGGGATTTCATAACGATTCACATCAGGAAGTGTCATAAGTGAAAAATGCCCCGTCAATAAAATGATGGTCAGGAATATCCCTCCAAGAATTGCTCCATGCTTAATGACCTTCTCATCTCGAACTTCATACGCAACCGGAACCAGCACAGCTTGTGCCAAAGCAAGATTAAAGGCTGTGTAGGCAAAGGGGGACAAAATCATTTTCACGGTGATCACATCATCCGGAACTTTTGTAAGGGTCTTAAAGAAATCCCCATTACCTAAAGTCGAGAAAAAAAGAATCACGCTAAAGCAGATCATGATTGGTACAACAAATGAGTTCACAGTGAAAACACCGCGCATGCCCATCATCAGGACCAAGGATGCCAGGATGATCGTAGACCAACTTCCTATACTTTTAGGCACGCCAAGTTGTTCTTCAAAAACGGCTCCAGAACCCGAAATCATGACAGCCGTCACCCCTAACAGCATGATTAGGAAAAAGAAGTTGATGATTCCTGCTATTTTCTTCCCAAAAAGAAATTGATTGAACTCCTCATACGAAGATGCTCTGATCCTTGCGGAAATAAGCATGATTTTAGTCCCGGTGAATATGAAAATATAACCTGCTATTAAAATCCCGATAAAGCCATAAAAACCATAACGGGTAAAAAACTCGACAATCTCTTTTCCAGTTGCAAATCCCGCACCTACGACTGTGCCTACATAAACCGCTGCAATCTGAAAACTCCCTGACCATCTTGACAGCATACTCTCCCCTCCTCCCTACATTTATATGTAAGGAAGGGACATTTAAGACAAGCCGGGCAATATTCCTTTCGTCGGCTGTTTTTTTCCTCCGTTTTCATTCTCTCACAGTGCAGTCTGAAACCCCCTATGCATTTCACTTTGAAGCATCATTCCGAATGCATGAATATTAAAAAAAACGCTTGGAATAATCTCCAAGCGTTCAGACTGTATACTAATAAATAAACGTACCAGTTGATTCCAGAAATTCACTCCCTTTCCGCCGACTGTCTTTCATGCCGCATCATTGCAAGCACCTCGGCAGGAGTGTGGCAAATTTCTTCAATCCAATAAGGTTTCTTTCTATATAAAAAAGTGTTCATGAAGGATAACCAAGACTTCTTTTATAATCATGGTTCAGAGTTAGACCATTTCATAATGCCTTATCATCAACAGTGGAGAGCCATTCGTCTATCACCTTCACAACGGACTGTACAGTACCGTCAACAAACGGTGATTTCAGATTCGCAGATTCAACGAGACCAAGGAAGGACTTGCTGCCTCCAAGTTGGCACAGATTCAAATAATCCTCCCAAGCCGTTTCATCTTTTTCAGTCGACCTTTTCCAGAATTGGAAAGCACAAATCTGGGCCAATGTATAGTCGATATAATAAAAGGGTGATTGATAAATGTGGCTTTGCCGCTGCCAATACCCGCCATGCTCCAAGAATTCATTTCCTTCATAATCGCGATGCGGCAAATATTCCATCTCGATCTTACGCCAAGCCTGCTTTCTTTCAACGGGGGAGGCATTAGGATTTTCATAGACAAAATGCTGAAATTCATCAACAGCTACCCCATACGGGAGGAATATGAGGGCACCGCTTAGATGGGAAAACTTATATTTTTCCGTATCTTCCTTGAAAAATAGCTCCATCCATGGCCAAGTTAGAAATTCCATGCTCATCGAATGGATTTCACATGCTTCATATGTAGGCCAATAATATTCAGGAATATCAAGATCACGGCTGCGATACACTTGGAATGCATGACCTGCCTCATGTGTCAAAACATCAATATCCCCGGAAGTGCCATTGAAATTAGAAAAGATGAATGGAGCTTTATAGTCTTCTATAAAAGTACAGTAGCCACCGCTTTCTTTTCCTTTTTTCGCCACAAGGTCCATCAGGTCATTATCAATCATATAGTTGAAAAACTGATTCGTTTCAGGCGATAGTTCCTGGTACATCCTTTTCCCATTTTCGATGATCCACTCGGCATCGCCTTTTGGAATGGCATTACCCGTTCTGAAATGAAAATTCTCATCATAATAGTTCAGCTTCTCCAATCCAAGACGTTCCCGCTGCCGTTCCTTCAGCCGGGTGACAAGCGGTACCACTTCCTCTTTCACCTGCTTGCGGAATGCAGCAACCATATCAGCATCATAATCAGTTCTTGTCATTCGATAATACCCAAGTTCCACGAAATTCCCATAACCCAGCGCTGTCGAAATCCCATTCCTCACCTTGACAAGTTCATCGAATATACGATCCAATTCCTCCTGCTTTTCTTCAAAGAAACCGTAATATGCCTCACTTGCATTTTTCCTTAACTCACGGTCCGAGGACTCCATAAAAGGCTGAAGCTGCGCAAGCGTTAATTCTTTTCCATCGAAGCGAATTTTTGCAGAGGCAATTAATTGTGAATACTCACTTGATAATTTATTTTCTTTTTGAAGCTGTGGTATGATTTCGGGCGAAAAGGTTTTGAGTTGGGCCTCAGCCAGGTCAAATAGTTGAGTTCCCCATTTCTCCTCAAGCTCCTTACGGAATTTCGAGCGAACGAGATCATTGTAAAATTTCGAGGTCAATTCTTCCATTTCAGGAGAGAAGTCATCTAAGTAATCATTCTCCGCTTTATAAAAAACATCATTGGTATCTATGGAATGCCGGATATAGACTAAATTAAACATCGTACCTACATAATTTCGTATTCCGTTTATTTCTTCCATGGCTTTTATTTGTGCATCGGCATTTGCAGCATCCGTAAACTTTTCCAAAGCTTTCATGAACCGGGTTTTAATTTCATCCATTTCAGGCCGCTTATATTTATACTCATTAAATTTCATATGTAAACTCCCTTTCGAATATAAAACATTTTTTCTGTATAACCAGTGTGACGGTATCCAATCGAATTCGTTACCAAGTAACATTCACCATTATCACGGTTGTCGTAATGTAATTTAATTCGCCATAGCTTATTAAAAACCTTTTTATGTCGCTAAAACAAATTCATGTTTTATCAGACATAAAAAAACAGCACCTGTAGTCAAATCCAGGTGCTGGTTCTTTAGCTAATTTTGAGCGGAATACCCAATCTTTTTAAGCAATTCGATCACGGTCGCCTTTTCATCTTGCGTAAGTACACTCATGATATCATCGATTCTTTTTTCATGCTCAGGAAATACTCCTTCAATAAAGGCCTTTCCTTTATCGGTTATCTTTGCAAAGGTTACACGGCGATCCTCTTTACATGCTATTCGCTGCAGATATTCCTTCTGTTCAAGTTTATCCACGACATAGGTAATGCTGCCGCTGGCTAGCAGGATTTTTCCGCCTATTTGCTGAAGAGGCTGATCCCCTTTATGATAAAGCAATTCCAGTACTGCAAACTCAGTTGGATTCAAACCCTCTTCAGCTATATGTTTATTAACCACATCATTAATGGATCGATGAGCTCTAGACATCACAATGAACAGTTTCAAAGACTGTTGGATGTTATTATTCTCCATAACTTCACAACCTTAAAAATTTTTAATTAAAATATCTTGAATTAAAAGTTATTATATGACATTAAGGATTTTTTGTCAATCTGCCCTGTTAGTATGCACTATTGTTTAATCAATCATTTTGATATACTTGAAAAAAAAGCTAAAGTAGTGACAAACATGAAAACGAGGCATAAATTCACCACATACCTACTTATTGTTATTTTACCATTAATTTTTCTCTCTATCATTTATTGGATGCATTTAGAACGTTCCCTTCAAAAAGAAAGACAGGAACAAGCTGAATGGGCGGGAATGGTTTATCAAGAATACATAGATCAAGTTATAAGGGAAACGAAGGAAAACCTTGAGCTGCTTAGCCTTAGCAGTTCCGTGCTTTATATGGATGATAAAAAAACCGAACTTCTTATGAACTGGATCAAAGATACAGATTCCAGGTATGCCGGAGTATATTGGCTAAATCGCGCCGGTGTTTCCATTTCGGGTACGAATAAGAATTTCCATCATTACCATTTAATCGAACAAAATGATATAGAACGTGCAGTAAAAACACAAAAAGCAGTTGTAGCAGGAACAAAGGAGCTTTATAACGCTCATTTTAATTATTTTTCCATTTTTGCTCCCATACTGGATCAAGATAAAAAAGTGCAAGGGTTTTTATTGGCACATATCAGGCTGGATCATATGGAAAAAATATTGAAAATGCTCAGCCCTGGTCATACCTTTATATTGGAAACAAAGGACAAAACCCGAATTTTAGATATAAATGCCGAGGGATTCAATGGACATTCAACATGGGTGGATGTTCCTTTGACCGAAGTCGATTGGACACTGTCCGTCAAAGTGCCCGACAAGATTAACACAAATAACATGAATGTTTTTTTAATGCTTGTCTTTTTCACCTTCTTTATTACTCACATGATTTATATCATCATGGAGGAACTGATCGTTCGCAGGCATGCCAAAAACCAAAAATTACTAAACGAAAGCCAAAAAATAGATTTTGTCGGTACATTGGCTGCAAGTACTGCACATGAAATAAAAAACCCACTTACCGGCATAAAGGGGCTAGTTCAGTTACTGGTTGAAAAACACCCTGAGGAGCAAGATCAGTTCTATTACTCTGTCATCATGAAGGAAATTGAACGGATCAATAGCATCGTCAGCGAATTTTTGATTTTAGGAAAGCCAATGGTACAAACTTTATCCTTATATGATATTCGCAGTATCATTGCTGAATTGAGACCAATAATAGAATCAGAAGCACGTCACTTCAATATTGAAGTGGAATGGAATATCATAAAGGAGCCAATCCTGGTTCATTGTACAAAGGATCAACTCAAACAAGTCATTCTCAACATTGCCAAAAACGGTTTCGAGGCCATGGAAGTTGGGAAAAAGTTAAGGATTCGAATTCACCATGAAAATGAATGGGCTAAAATCATGATTATCGATAACGGGCAAGGACTGACTGAAAAAGATATAGGGAAAGTGTTCGATCCCTTCTATACATCGAAAAAAGAAGGAACGGGATTAGGGCTATTTGTGTGTAAACGAATCATTGAATCTTTTAACGGCACCATCGAGTTTTCAAGTAAACCTTTGGTCGGTACAACCGTTACAATCAGCTTGCCGCTTATAAAAGACCACACTTAGCAATACTTTGAAGAGTTATCGATTTTTTCATGAAGACTAGTAATGATCCCGATTTATTTAAAGATGTCATGCATACGGTGCATGCTTATTGAATCTATTTATGGAATAGGTAAAAATCTTAATAAGGAAGAAGGATATATACAGATGGGAAGTATCGCTGCCATTAAAACAAAAACGCAAAAACAAGATATGACTCTGAAAATCATGATCATCATAGGCATATGCCATTTAATGAATGATTCTCTTCAGGCCGTCGTACCGGCCATGTTCCCAATCCTCGAAAAATCAATGTCGCTTTCGTATACACAGCTTGGAATGATTGCATTCTGCCTGAATATCGTCTCATCGCTCCTGCAACCGGCAGTTGGGTTTTATACGGATAAAAAACCGTTTCCATATGCATTGCCCATTGGGTTGACCAGTACTTTAATCGGGGTCATCATTCTCTCAATTGCCCCAAACTATACCATTATCCTTGGTGCAGTCATCCTGATGGGCTTAGGGTCGGCCATATTCCATCCGGAAGGCTCCAGGGTTGCCTACATGGCAGGCGGACCAAAGAGAGGCCTGGCACAATCCATTTATCAGGTCGGCGGGAATAGCGGGCAGGCACTTGCCCCACTCATCACTGCCATCGTACTTGTTCCATTTGGTCAAAAGGGCGCACTCTGGTTTGCCCTGGTTGCCTTAATGGCCGTTATCCTATTGCTGTATATTGCCAATTGGTATTCCCAAAAATTAGTTCACTTCCAGCCTAAAAAGCTTGCTGCAAAAATAATCAATAAAGAGCGGTCCCATAAAGTGGCCAAAGCCCTGGTATTGATTTTATTCATAATCTTTGCCCGTTCCTGGTATGTATCGTGCATGACGAACTTTTATAGTTTTTATTTGATCGAACAGTATTCATTCACGATAAAAGCCGCACAATTTTTCCTATTTGCCTTTTTGGCAGCTGGTGCTGTTGGTACTTTTTTCGGAGGCCCGCTTGCTGATAGATTCGGACGTAAAAACATCATTTTCTTTTCTTTCGCTGCCAGCATGCCAATAACCGCACTTTTACCATTCGTACCTCCTACAGCCGCTTTTATCTTATTATTGATAGCGGGATTCATTATAATGAGCAGTTTTTCCGTCACGGTAATATACGCACAGGAATTGGTCCCGGGAAAAGTCGGTACGATGGCAGGCTTGACCGTAGGTTTAGCCTTCGGAATGGGTGCCATTGGATCCGTTTCATTGGGAGCCATTGCAGATATAATTGGAATTGAATCCATGATTAAACTAGTGGGATTCCTGCCATTACTGGGAATCATCAGCATATTGCTACCGTCTGATCTAACATTGAAAAAATGGTATGCAGAAGATTGATGCAAAATGGTTTTTTCCAGGAACATATTCTTTATGTCTAAATACAATGAATTATTGTTTCACCCAAAAATCCGCAAAGAAGTATCGATAAGTACCTTACAAAGGAGAAATTTATGAGTGGAGTTTTATTAGGAAGCATCCTATCTGCTATGTCTACAGGGTTTGGTGCGTTACCGATCTTGTTCATTCAAGGTTCAATCACACATCGATTCAGAGACACGCTACTGGCATTTACCGCTGGAATCATGATGGCTGCTTCGTTATTGAGCCTGATCCCGGAGTCTCTGGCCACCGGAGGGTATATTCAGCTGGTAATTGGGGTTTTTCTCGGGGTAATGACATTAACGATCATGGAACAAAACATTCCTCATATCGATCTCAGCCATACGAAAAGTGGTATTCAGTTCGATGAAAAGGCCTTGCTCATCATCACTGCCATTACACTCCATAATATTCCTGAGGGGCTTTCTGTCGGGGTCAGTTACGCCTCTGATACAGCTGATACAGGTAACTTGATCGCTTTTGCCATCGGCCTGCAAAATGCTCCGGAAGGCTTACTGGTCGCCTTGTTTTTAATTAATCAAAAAATCGGTAAACTCACAGCATTCCTGATTGCAACCTTAACCGGCACCATCGAAATAATTACAGGCTTACTGGGTTATTATTTAACCTCTTACATTGGGTTCCTGGTTCCATACGGCCTAGCTTTCGCCGCCGGGGCCATGCTTTTCATCGTTTATAAGGAACTGATTCCCGAAAGCCATGGGGATGGTAATGAACGCACATCCACCTATTCCTTCATTATCGGCCTTTTGTTCATGGTCATATTATTGGAAATTTTATAATTGCGGTACTTCCATGGCTGGCTCCATCAAGTGAGTCAGCTCTTACTTTTTATTTATCAGTGTAATCCATTCAGAAAAATCAAGACTTCTAAACCAATCCGATGCACGAAGGACACCTTCTGGTGACCTCCCCTCGATATATACCCCAAATCCAAAGGAAATTCAAAAGATATATTCTTGTTTATATAAGTCTTTCTTTATTTGTTTTCAGATATGATTCATTTCACCAGAAATCACACAAAGTTGATTGTCTCTTGCCTGCTAATATAAAAAGTCATGGGCATTCAGTTCCTTCTAAAAGGAAATGTCTTCATTAAAGGGCTGCTGTACAATAACAACCATTTCATCTCGCTTATTTCTCACTTCCACTGATGAATGATGTTGAAGAATCAGATACTCATTTATAAGTTTGTCAAGCTGCTCACTTTGGCGAAGGGTATACTCATGGCCAAGTCCATACATTTTCGCCAACTCCATCATTTCCCAACGCTTCATTCGAATCTCAGAACAAATTTCCGTTGCACACCTAGAATTCATAACTACATTCACTACTCCTGCCCTTTTAAAGTTACATTATAATAAAGAAGTATTACAAAATATGCCTTATATGTAAATAGATTCGCAAAAAAAGACAAAACTTCTTAAATTGCGATATGGCTTGGTCCATCAGCAGACAGGATATGACGGAAATTCCTAAGCATAAGCATCATATATTATCAGGAAGATTTCATATGAAGACAGCTCCGAAAATCGCTTTGAAAGATTCCCCTATTTGGATGCTATTATTAGTTTTCGCTTATTCAATTCGAGCAAATAATATTTCAATGATTTAAAAGCAGGACAGCCCCTTAAGTGAAGCAAAAATGTTTATCATTATTACAACCCTCATTTGAAATCCCAGGATAATGATGATGGAACAAAAAAGGAATCCGATAAAGGATCCCTAATGAAATATCCATGCTTTCCGTTAACTTAAGAAAGGTATAGAGCATTACATTACTCGAATGGCAAATAAATATGAAAGCTCGTCCCTTTTCCCACTTCGCTTTCCACTTCTATATAGCCATTGTGTTCTTCAATGATTTTATAGCTGACCATGAGCCCCAGTCCTGTTCCCCTATCCTTCGTCGTATAAAAAGGTTCACCCAATTTTTTTAGCATTTCCGTTGAAATCCCCATGCCTTTATCAGTAATTGAAATGCAAACGTATTTCTCTGAAAATCGGCTTGTTTTAATGTGAACAGATCCACCATCCGGCATGACTTCCAATGCATTTTTGATGATATTAATGAACACTTGCTTTAACTGGTTCGCTTCACATAAAACTCTACAATCATCTTCTTCAAAGTTTGTCTCGAATTGAATATTTTCCAATAGTGCCTGAGCGGCCAGTAATTCCAGTGTCTCTCTCAATATGGTATGAACGTCCTGTTTGAAAACTTTTAGCGCCTGCGGCTTTGCCAGAACCAAAAATTCCGTGATAATGGTTTCGATTCGCTTAATTTCGGATGTAATCACATGAAAATATGTGGAGAACTCCCCTTTAACACCATCCTCAAGCAACTGGATAAAACCTTTTAAAGCTGTCATTGGATTCCTGATTTCGTGAGCAATACCTGCCGCCAATTCACCAACGACATTCAAAGTATCCGATTTACGGATTTGTTCCTGCATTTCGAGATTTTTACTCACATCACGGAAAATGCTTAAATTCAGATTCGAATATAAATTTTTCCTCGTCAAAAATTCAATATGCTTAACTCTTCCATCTTCGAATGTTATCGGAATGATGGAGGAGTATACCTCATGCTTATAAACATTTTCAATGTGAGAGTTCAATTCTGGAGCATTTTCAGGTATTTTATCGATGAACCCCTTAACAGATAAAGAAAGCAGTTTGCGCTTCGAAATCTCCAATATTTTCTGACCCGCTTCATTAATATCCGTGAACCCTTCATGATTCCATAAAATCAGGCCGTCTAATGTTCCCTCAAAAATCTTCCTGAACTTCTTCTCACTATCCCTTAATTCCTTCTCAATCAGCCAGCGCTCACTGACATTTCGAAAGATCGTTACGTTATATCCGTCACCTTCATGTTTTTTTGCAGTCAATTCTAGCAATTTAATTTGGTTATTAGGCATTTTATAAATCAGCTCACCCCGCACCTGGGTGTCTCTTTCAAACGTTTCCATCATCTGACTAAAATGGTGATTGTTGCTGTAAACGTATTTCCAGATATAACTGCCAATCAAATCCTCCCTGCTGGATTCGAATATTTTACATGCTGAATGATTGACCCGAAAAATGATCCCGTCATCATTCCAGAATATGATTGCATCCATGGACTGGTCGAATAATTCCGCAAAAATCCGTTCGCTCGTCTCTAACTTTTTTTCTATTATATTTGATTCTGTAATTCTTCCAAGCACAGACATATATAGTTCATTTCCTACCGTTGAACTTATCGAAAAAGTAAAATGATGCAGTTCATCCCCGACCTTTATCTCTACCTCCCCTTTATAGTTCGACTCATCAAAGGCTCTTTGTATGCTCTCATCCCAATATCCCCGATAATCTGGGGAGATGAGGTCCCTCATATTCTTACCGACAATCTCTTTTTTCGGAATGCCCAAGGCATGGATAAAGGCATGGTTCACTTCCATTATTATTCCTGAACTGTCGAATAGAACGATGCTTTCTATGGCTGTATCGAAAATGTCCAAAAACATCTGTCTTGACATCCCTGTTTCCCTTGACGAAGAAACATCCAATGTCACATCCCCCAAACGATAGAACTGCTGTCCTTCGGAAAGTGATCCCATTCGTATAAACTCTATTTGCTTAAGGGCTCCGGTATGTAGCTGGATAATTTGCCTTTCACTTTCATTCGAGGTTTTTAGGGTGCTTGACACTTCCTGGTTATTTAAAGGGATGACATCGAGAAAATCAGTTATCCTCATGGACTCCAGTTGATCTTTAGGTGTTTCCAGCAGGGCACAAGCGGCATCATTGGCATAAGTGAGACGCAGTTCCTCATCAACCCTGATATAAGGCTCTGACATTGAATCGAACATATTCAGAAACCCTTCGATCTGTTTATTCAATTTTAAAATTTCCTGTTTATATTCCGTTTCATTCTCATAACCGATATTCATATTAACCCCCCTCATCAAAACCCATACCTACCCAACCATATTCGACATCCATCTTGATTTTCCTCGGTATTTTTCGAAAGTCAGCACAAACACCTTTATCCAAAATTAACCTATATATCAAATGATAGTATATTGAATGCTGTAAAACTTAGCGTTAAGCTTAATTTAAGGTTTTTATAATAAATTTAATAAATAATGATTTAGTACAAGGTATTTAGGGAATAAGAAATAACAATGCTTTCTAGCTACCTTAAAATTTATTAAATGGAGGCAATAAATGAAACAACGTGATTTTTTCTTCGATAACGCCAAGTTCATTCTCATGGCATTTGTCGTCTTTGGTCATTTGCTGAATACGTATATACATGACAGTGAAACGATATATGCTTTATATAAAACCATTTATTCCTTTCACATGCCTGCCTTTATCCTTGTTTCAGGATTCTTTGCGAAAGGTTTTTATCAAAAAGGGTATTTAGGTAAAATTACTAAAAAGCTGATTTTACCCTACATCATTTTCCAATTGATATATACCGTTTACTATTATTTCTTATATGAACGTTCTGCCATCACTGTAGACCTGCTTGACCCCCAATGGTCGCTATGGTTCTTGATCAGTTTATTCTGTTGGAATATCATGCTGCTTGGTTTCTCAAAGCTAAAGCCATCAGTAGGCATAGGTTTATCTTTAATAATCGCATTATTGATTGGTTATATAGACAATATTTCCAATTACCTTAGTCTCTCCAGGACATTCGTTTTTTTCCCGATGTTTTTGATCGGGTACCATTTAAGCAAGGAACATTTAAAAAAACTATTCACTCCCAAAGTTCGTTTGGCATCACTTATTGTCATGTTTGTGATTTTTATCGGTTTTTATTTAAATACCGATATTAATTATAAATGGCTGCTCGGTTCGAAACCATATGCCGAACTTGAAGATGCGACAATCGTGTCCATGTTTAAACGCCTGGGATTTTATGGATTGAGCATCATTTCAGTGTTCAGCTTCCTTTCGTTCATCCCACGCAGACAATATTTCTTTACGAATTGGGGTAAACAAACCCTTTATGTGTATCTGCTGCATGGTTTCTTCATTCGTTTCTTCCGCGAAAGCACCATACAGGAATACTTCAGCAATACAGAGAGCTTTATCATGCTCGCCGGACTCTCTTTCTTGATTACCGTGTTATTATCAAGTGAAATGATCGCTTCCATGGCACAGCCGATCATCGAATTGAAGGCGACCAAAACAAAACGATTCATGACTAAAACGAAAGACTATATTAAACAAGCGTTTTAAATAAAACGGATGAAGCATTTCCTGCTTTATCCGTTTTTTCAAATTCGATTCTTATCCGACTTTCAAGCAGAAAAGATTCCCCTTCAATACCATAACTCATTTTTCAAATGGAGCACGCTATGGTAAAATAACTCGTTAGTGCTTGTTGGCTTAAAAAGACATGTACACGAAAGGAGCCAGGCGTTTCTTTTACGCCCTTTAACATGAATATAATAATCAGTACTCTAAACGCAAAATATATCCATACATCGCTATCCATCCGATATTTAAAAGCTTACGCCCAGCCTGATTATGATGTCCAGCTGGCAGAATATACGATAAAAGATCCAATTATGAACATCGTTGGTGACCTTCATTCCAAAAAACCTGATGTCATAGGGTTCAGCTGCTATATTTGGAACATCGAGGAAACAATGAAAGTCGTAGCCATGCTTAAAAAAATCAACCCGGAATTGGTCATCATTCTCGGCGGACCTGAAGTCACCTATGATGTTGGGGAATGGCTTGATCAGATTCCCGGGGCTGATTTCATCGTAATCGGTGAAGGTGAAGTCACCTTCAAGGCCCTTTTATCTGAAATTGAAGGTTCGAATGACTATAAGAAGATCGGCGGCATTGCGTACCGACAGGATGGAAAAAAAATCATCCAGCCTCAGAACGGCAAGGTTGATTTAAAATCCCTCCCTTCTCCATATCGTTTGGAGGAAGACCGCGGCGACCTATCTAAACGTGTCACCTATATCGAAACTAGCCGAGGTTGCCCGTTCAGCTGCCAATTTTGCCTTTCATCGATTGAAGTGGGTGTCAGGTATTTTGATCGTGAAAAGATTAAAGAAGATATCAGGTACCTTATGGCTAATGGGGCAAAGACCATTAAGTTCGTTGACCGAACCTTCAATATCAGCCGAAGCTATGCCATGGAGATGTTTCAATTCTTAATCGATGAGCATCTTCCCGGTGTGGTTTTCCAGTTCGAGATCACGGCGGACATCATGCGTCCGGAAGTTATCCAGTTCTTGAACGACAATGCCCCTGCAGGACTGTTCCGCTTTGAAATAGGGGTACAATCGACGAATGATCATACGAATGATCTAGTAATGAGAAGACAGAATTTCGAAAAACTGACCAGGACCGTAACCATGGTAAAAGATGGTCAGAAAATTGATCAGCATTTAGACCTTATTGCCGGTTTACCGGAAGAAGATTATCATTCTTTCCGAAAGACCTTCAATGATGTTTTCGAGCTTAGACCCGAAGAGATGCAGCTTGGTTTCTTAAAGATGCTTCGTGGAACCGGCTTACGGATACGAGCCGATGAACACCAATATATATACAGCGAACATGCTCCTTATGAAATATTGGGGAATAATGTTTTATCCTTCGATGACATTGTCCGCATTAAACAAGTTGAAGATGTACTTGAAAAATACTGGAACGATCATAGAATGGATCATACTACGGAATATCTTGTCAAAACGGTATTTCAATCACCGTTCGACTTCTTTCAAGATTTCGGTACCTATTGGGATGAACAAGGGTGGTCACGAATCGGCCATCAGCTTGAAGACTTGTTCAGACGTTTACAGCGGTTTTTGGCTTCCCGGGAATCTGCCGAACTTAAAAACATTATCGGACTCATGAAATTGGATTATTTCATGAATCAAAAATACAAACCACGTAAACCTTGGTGGGAAGCTTCATTAGATAAAAGTGGTCGGAAAGAGATATATGAATATATTCTCAATAAGCCTGAACAGCTTGGTTCCTCTTTCACCGCTTTGGCCCTGAATGAAAAAGAAATACACAAACACACATTGCTCGAGGCACTTCCCTTTGATTTGGAAACGTATTTAGCCGAGGGAACAATCGTCGATAAACCTTCATTCATGCTTGCCTATTTTGATCCGAGTGGTAAGGGATCAACGATTTTCCCTCTTTCAAAATCCGGCAGCATCAAGCTTTAATAATAAGGACGGACCCAAGGCTGGGTCCGTCCTTTTTTACTTATCACTTTCACGTTTTTTATTTTCTTTTGCCAAAATTTCATAAATTTTAGTTGCGTTCATATCGCCGCTGAATTCGATTCCAAATTCAGTTCGTACATGTTCACCCATCTTCTCCCCGCTGTTCCGTTTTTCTTTATCCATTACTTCTTCCTTTTCTGCCTTGCTTTGAATTGCGGTTGGCACCTTTCATTGCATTTTCCTCCATTGCGAACTCATTGGAAAATTCATTTTCAGCTTGGTTTCTTTTTGGCGTTTTACTTGCTTTGACAGCTCCATCCACATTGGCTTTCCGTTTCATTTTCATCCACCCTTTTTAATATAGTTTACCTTTTAGAATGGGGTAAAAATGCCGGAAATTATTCAGGGATAATATAGGGACAGACGAGAAAAATAACCGTAAAACGAAAAGGGAGACACTACATGAAAAAGAAATTGGATTCACCAATTGTCAACGATACACAGCCACACCAAATTAACGCACCAAGCTTTAAAGGGACCGGCATAAAACCACAGGCTCCATTCGTCAATGATTATGGAGTCGTCATTGGCGACAGTAAATATGCCTCCGAAAACTCACCACTCGAAAACTGGAGCGAAAATACAGACCCGGAAATCATGGCTGGAGACGAATGGGTACACCCTACCAATGATATAGGCTGGAATTCAACTGAAAACCGCCAACTATTAGAATCTAAAATAGCGCCGCAGCCGCCTTTCATGCATCCAGATAAAGATGTTAGCACTGATACGGATTGAGGCGTGCTTTCTTTAGGGTCAAAGGAACAAGTGAAATCCTAGAAGGGGTGCATCATACACCCCTTATTCTCATTTAACCTGCAAAATCAACTTCCCTTTCGTTTGCCGGGCGTTCATTTCCTCATGAACGGCTGCTGCCTTTTCAATTGGGTAGATGCCCCCGATAGTTAACTTAAGCTCCCCAGACGCAACGTATGCAAAAAGGTCTTGAATGCTAGGCAACAGCAAATCCGGGTGTTTCATGATCTGTGGCAGGAAAAAACCCACGACGGATTGATTGCGCCTCATTAATTGCTGCGGGTTCATCGTATAAGGCTTACGACTTGCATTGCCAAAAACAACAAGACGTCCAAAGGGAGCCAAACATTTCAACGTTTTATTGAAAATATCCCCTCCCGCCATTTCCAGCGCAACGTCTACTCCCTTTCCTCCGGTGACCTCACGGACTTTCATTTCCCATCCTTCTTGTGTGTAATCAATGAGTTCATCTGCCCCCATCTCTTTAGCCAGTTCCAACTTTTCCACTGTACTGGCGGTGGCAATCACTTTTCCAGCCCCGAAGATTTTGGCTAACTGTACGGCAATCGATCCCACTCCCCCTGCAGCAGCATGGACCAATACCGTTTCACCCTGTTGCATGCGTCCCATTGTCTTAAGAATATGATAAGCACTCAGACCTTGGAGGGGCAAGGCAACAGCTTCATGGAACTGAATGGCATCAGGAAGCGGAATGGCCGAGAATTCATCAGAAAGGGCATATTCTGAATATCCACCAGATTCAATTAAGCTGACGACCCTTGTACCAGGTTTGATTTTGGTCACCTTACCACCGACTTCCACCACTACGCCAGCCACTTCCGCACCGGGAATGAACGGAAGCGGTGTAGGAACTACATATTGCCCTTCCCTTCTGGCTGTATCTGCATAATTGACGCCTACACAATCGATTTCAATCAGAACTTCATGCCCTGTTGGCACAGGTCTTTCCGTTTCAGTCAATTTCAGTACTTCCGGTCCGCCGTATTCTTCAAAATGAATAGCTTTCATCTTTATCCCTCCCTTATTAATTTCCTGTAAATTCCGGCTTTCTTTTTTCTTTGAATGCCGCTACCCCCTCCAGATGATCTTCCGTGGAAGCCATCAAGGTTTGCGTAATACGTTCCTGTTCCAGTATTTCATCAAGTGTAGCCGTAAATGAATGGCTGACGAGCTTTTTCATCATCCCATATGCTTTTGTCGGTCCATTTGCCAGTTTTACCGCAAGTTTCAATGATTCCTCTTCAAGTTGATTGAGTGGATATAAATAATTAATGACACCTAGCTGATATAAGCGTTCCCCAGAAATTGGCTCGGCCGAAAAGAAGAGCTGCTTTGCAAGGTGGGGCCCTACTAATTTAGGTAAAAAATACGAACCCCCTCCATCAGAGATCAGGCCTACCTGTGAAAAACTCATGGCAAATTGACTATCATCGGTAGCCACGATTAGATCACAGGCGAGTGCCAAATTGAATCCGGCACCAGCAGCAAATCCATGGACAGCAGCGATTACAGGAACCTCGGAAGCATCCAGAGCCAATATGCATTCATTCATTCTGCCAACATGATCATACAATTGACCTGCAGTGGCCTGCCCCATTGACTTCACATCGCCTCCTGCAGTGAATGACCTTCCCGCACCTTTGATGATGACTGCCCTTATATGCGGTGTTTGTTTAACATCCTTAATCGCTTTCGTTAAGCTTGCAATCATATCCGGACTAAATGCATTCAAGCTTTCAGGGCGATTCAAAGTCAGGATCATTACATTATCGATTACTTCTTTCAATAAGTGTTCTTTTAACATTTACCCATCCCCTTTTTCTATTTGATCAACCAGCCGCCATCCACCAATAAATCCGTACCAGTCATATAGGAAGCCTCCGGGGAAGCAGCAAAGGTAATGACATTACTTATTTCCTCCGCTTTCCCCACTCTTTCCAGTGCCGTGTTCCGTTGAATGGACTTTACGAATTTTTCATTTTGCAGTCCATCCTCCGTCAATGGCGTTTCAATGAATCCCGGTGATACGGAATTGACCCGAATGCCGACTGCAGCGAGTTCCAGTGCCAAAGATTTCGTTAAACTGATGACTCCGGCTTTAGCAGAGCTGTAATGCGGGATGAACGCTCCTGCCTGATGTCCTGACAGTGAAGCCACATTCACGATTGCCCGATTGCTGGAACCTTCATTTCCGCCACTAGCTCCTTCTTCCATCAATTTACCCAAGTACTTGGAAACTAGAAAGACACTTTTCAAATTGACATGTTGAATCATATCCCAATCAGCTGCAGATGTATCCAGGAGCTTCGAGGACTTTGAACCACCTGCGTTATTGATTAAAATGTGAAGGTCACGATATTTTCCCTTCACATATTTGGCCAGCTCCATTACCTCTTCCTCGACGGTAACATCTGCAGGGAAAATATCAGCAACCGGAATCGGGTGCCTGGCATTGATTTCTGCAGCTGCTTCCTCCAGCTTTCCTTTCGTCCGCCCTACCAACAGCACTTTTGCCCCTTCGTCCGACAAGCGCATCGCCGTAGCTTTCCCAATACCAGAGCCTGCACCTGTTACCACCGCTATTGACTGCGAAAACCTCATCCCCTTCACTCCTTATCTTTATTTTTGAACTACGATTCCTGCCTTTTCAATTCCGCTTCGATCCTTCCATCCACCAACTCTGGGACAAGATCCAACGAACCTTTTTGCGCCGCCAATTCCAAATCGGGGATCAAACTATGTTTGTCAAACAACTGTCCGACATACGATGATTTCAGGATATCAAAGGCATTTTCGCTATTCGTGCGATAAAGCGCATTGGCAGCCTTTGCTGCATCGTTGAGTATAAACGTACCTTGTGATCCAGCAATCAGGCAATCTATCAAATGGCCTGCACCGTAAAAGTCTTCCAGACTGAATTCACCTGAATTTCCCGAACAAACGATGAGGATCGTTTCAGTTTTATGATACTTTTTTATTTTTTCCGCAACAGACGGATTATTCAACAAAGAAGCAATATAAACCCTTTTGGCAGCGGCTGAATTCCTCAACGCGACCGTTCCATTAGTAGTGGACAATATTAAAGTTTTGCCGCGTACCAACTTACTCAATAGCGTTGGACTTGGATACATTAAATCATCAACCGGCTTTGCTTTTAGTTCTCCTGCCACTACAAAATCCCCATGGTCCAAGTCCTGGCTTTTCACCAAGGCATCCAGTGGATCCATGACAGGTATCACCTGGCGTGCTCCATCATGAAGTGCTGAAATAATCGTGGTAGTCGCTAATAACACATCCAGGATGACCGCAACTTTCTCCCCTTCTTGAAGCTTTTCCACATCTATCTCTTCTTTTTTTAGTAGTAAATGAATGTTTTGAATATATTCCATTTTATTAAACTTCCTTCGCAGCTACATTTGCAGCATGAGTGAGTAAGCTTTTCACCGTTTTTCCAAGATTGGAAAAACGGGGATCATCAGTCTGGCCTTTTTTATATCGATAATAGATTTGCTGAAGGATGACAGCTAACTTAAAATAACCAAAGGTTAAATAAAAATCGACGTTGGTAACATCCCTGCCACTTCTTGCTGCATACGCCTCGATAAACTCCCTTCGAGTCAGGAAACCAGTTAAAGTCGTGACGGACGCTTGACCCACACCGATTTTGATAAGTTCCGGGTCACCGCTTTCAGTCCAGTAGCTTAATGCCACTCCTAGATCGGCTAGCGGATCACCAACGGTGGACATTTCCCAATCAAATAAACCAACCATCTCTGTAAGGTCCTGGTTGAACATGGCATTATTGATCTTATAGTCATAATGGATTATTGAAGTCTGGCTATACTTCGGGATATTCTGTTGAAAATAATTAATAAGCGGACGTATTTCCTTTATTTCATCAGTCTTTGCTCTCTCATAGCGGGAAATCCATCCGTGTACTTGTCTTTCAATGAACCCTACAGGTTTGGATATTTCGACCAAACCCGTTTTCTCATAGGGAATCGAGTGAAGATCAGCAAGCCGATTCACCATCACATATGAAAGCTGTCGGCACTTTTCAACAGCAGGCTCGATTCCCTTCGGAAATTCAGTATCTATTACAATTCCATGTTTCCTTTCCATTAGGAAAAAAGGGGCCCCCGCAACCGATTCATCATCCGAGAACAGAATAGGCTCGGGAGCTGCTTGGAAATATGGGTTGATTGAGGAAAGGATATGATGTTCACGCTTCATATCATGTGCCTTTGGAGCAACAGGGCCAAGCGGCGGCCTTCTGAGAACAGCCTCCCACTCACCAACTTTCAGCTGATAGGTCAAATTGGAATAGCCCATAGAAAATTGTTGTAATTCCAACGGTTCATTTGGAAGGTCCAATACATTTTTTCTTAGGAAACCTTCTAATGCACCAATATTCAATTCCTCGCCGGGCCGAACAGGAATCGTATCGTCAACCATGTTCTTCCACTCCTTTAGACTTTGTCATTCTAATTATGAACAAGATGTGAAATGAGCTTTTCTTTAATAAATTCAGGAATAGGTTCACTTTTTTGTTTCAAAAAATTAAAACAGACTAAAACTGCACTTCCTTTAGCAATCACTTCCCCAGTTTGTGAACAGAGGATATCATGGACCATATCACAGCTTTTCGTACCTACCTTTGTCAAAGATGTACGAATGGTCAAGAGTTGATTGAAATATCCCTGAGCAATAAAGTCGCATTTAGTGGAGGCTAACAAAAAATTCCAAGATTCTACATTTGTCGCCAGGCCTAAAGCTTCAAAAAATTTCAGGCGTGCTTCTTCGAGGTATATGAAATAGCTTGTGTTATTGATGTGGCCCAAAGCATCCGTTTCGGAAAAACGGACGTTGACTTCCAATTCATGCATAAGACCCCTCCTTGATTAACGATGTACGAAAGCAGGTTTACGTTTATCCAAGAAAGCGGAAACCCCTTCTTTAACATCTTCAGTTTGGAAGATTTCTTCAAAAAGATTCGTTTCAATCTCTAGACCTTGTTCAAGTGTTGCCTCACTTCCTTCATTAATCGCCTTCTTGATTCTCGAAAGTGACTGAAGTGAGTGCCTTGTCATTCGTGAGGCCAAGATTTTCGCTTCCGATAAGCCGCTGCCTTGCTCAACGACTTTATTGACAAGCCCGATCTTTTCCGCTTCCGCGGCACCAAGCGGATCACCGGTAAATATAATCTCTTTTGCCTTTGCATTTCCTACAAGTCTTGACAAACGCTGTGTACCGCCAGCTCCAGGGAATAAGCCTAATTTCACTTCCGGCAGTCCGATTTGAACTTGTGTTTCAGCTACTCGCAAATCACAGGCCAGTGCCAGTTCGCATCCGCCGCCCAAGGTCAGGCCGTTTAATACAGCCATCGTAGGTTTAGGAAACTGTTCGATTTTAGTTAGGACGGCATGACTTTCCTTAACCATTTCTTTCATATTCGGGTTCCCCATCATGCTAGGGAATTCTTTTATATCAGCCCCTGCCGCAAATGCGATATTGCCTGCACCGGTTATGAGTACCGCAACAGTTTCAGTATCTTTTGATAGTTCATCGAAAGATTCTCCCAATTCTCTGAAGACTTGTTTACTGATTACATTTAATGGAGGATTATCGATGGTGATGACCGCAAGCTTATTTTCCTTAACCACTTTAATTAATTTTGTCATCAATTCTTCACTCCTTGGTTTGGATAATCATACCAGCCTTTTCCTGTTTTCCTGCCTAAATGTCCTTTATTCACCTTTTCTTCTATACAAGCATTTGGCTTGTCTTCTTGATTTCCAGTTTCATTGAAACGCTGCTGCATGACAAAATACCCTACATCAATACCTGATAGATCCATCAGTTCAAAAGGACCAATGGGATGGCCTAAAGCTTTCCTGCAAATCAAATCGATATCCTTATAGTCAACAATTCCTTCTTCATACAAATATAAGGCCTCACGCTGCAACGCTCCCAAAATTCGGTTGGCTACGAATCCCGATATCTCTTTCCTCAACAAAACTCCTGTCCTATTCATATTCTCTGTGACTTCCATTGCAAGCTTCGCTGTTTCCTCGGATGTTTGGTCACTCATTACAACCTCAACACAATCCATTACTAGAGGCGGGAAAAAGAAATGCATATTAATGAACTTATCCGGACGATTCGTTACACTCGCAATCAGGCTATTGACAATCGTTGAACTATTCGTGGCAAAGATGGTTTCTGCTGGGGCCAGTTCTTCAAGTTTGGCGAAAACCTCCTGCTTCACATCAAGTTTTTCAACTACCGCTTCAATGATCAAATCAGCCCCACTGGCCGCTTTCTCAAGTTCGGTGGTATATTGAAGACGGCTAAAAGCAGCCAATTTACGATCTTCAGACAATTTTCCTTTTTGAACCCATTTAGTCAAAATGACGTCCAATTTTTCTTTGGCTGCATTCAACGCGTTTTCATGAACATCCTGAAGAATCGTTTCGTAACCTCCTAGTGCAGCAAGCATCGCAATTTGATGCCCCATCTGCCCAGCCCCAATAACGGTAATTGATTGGATTTGCTTGTTGGCCATGCCTTCTATCTCCCTTCGACTAACCGGTTAGTATGTAACCTGGTCACGCTTCAATTCCCTGCAGAATCATCCCCATAAAAATGGCTGCAACTTCCTGTTCGGTTTTTTCACCTTCTGGGTCGAACCAATGATAGCTCCAATTGGCCACACCCAAAATAGCAAAAGAGATGATCGATGCATCGAGATTGGAACGCAGTTCTCCGCACTCGATGCCACTAATCAGAACTTGCTCGATTTTATTACGGAACTCATCCCGCTTAGGAAGGATTTGTGCAAGCTTATCGTCACTTAGATTCTTCATTTCACGGAAAAAGACCGTTGCGCTGGATTTTTTGGTTTTAATGCTCTTTAAAAGCATCAAGACCATATCGAAAAGTTTATCCTTGCAGCTTTTCCCAGGTTCCAACATGATTCTTTCCTGCTCACTAAGCAACTCGTCGATATAAGCTAGATGAATATCCATTAGCAACTGCTCTTTGCTCGTAAAGTAATAATAAAACGTTCCCTTCGTCACCCCGACCGATTCGACGATATCAGAAATCGACGTTTCACTAAAGCCCTTCTTTTCAAATAAGCGTATGCTATGTTCTGTCATTTTTTCTTTCATGTATGCATCCTCGCAATCTGTTAAAATTTCAGCTGAATTGATATCATACGCTTTCGTGCCATCAAAGCCCTTTTATTTCCTGGAAAGTTCTTCTCTTAAAGCCCTCCTTAAAATCTTTCCGACATTTGTTTTCGGTAACTCTTCACGAAATTCAACGAAATGCGGAACTTTATAAGCCGATAGGTTTGCACGGCAGTAATCGATGATTTCCCGTTCATTGGCCGTTTTATTATCTTTAAGTACAAGCACCGCTTTTACCGACTCCCCTCGGTAAGCATCTGGAACTCCGATGACAACGGCTTCCTGGACAGCTGGATGTTCATAGAGAACTTCCTCGACATCTCGCGGATATATATTATAACCACTTGCGATGATCAAATCTTTTTTCCTGTCGACAATATAGAGGTATCCATCTTCATCAACTTTGGCGATATCACCCGTATAAAGCCAACCATCCCTTAGGGTAACCGCCGTTTCCTCTGGCATATTCCAGTACCCTTTCATCACTTGAGGCCCTTTGACGACCAATTCCCCCAATTCGCCAGACCCCACTTCTTTTGTTCCGTCTCCCAGGTCCATCACTTTATATTCAGTCGAAGGGACACCAATCCCGACGCTCCCAGGTTTCCTTTTTGCAAATGCCGGATTACAATGCGTTGTTGGCGAAGCTTCCGTAAGACCGTAGCCTTCCAATATCTTCGCACCTGATTTTCGTTCGAACTCACGCAGCAGTTCCACGGGCATCGGTGCACTTCCGCTGTTACAGACCTGAATGGAGCCCATTCCATATTCTTCTGCCTTCGGATGATTCGTCAACGCTACATACATGGTCGGTACACCAGGAAAAGTGGTCGGCTGTTCACGCTTAATCGTTTCCAGCACTTCTTCTATTTCAAATCGTGGCAGCATGATGGAGTCACCCGCGATATACACGGATAAATTCATTGCGGACGACATTCCAAAAACATGAAAAAGCGGGATGACCGACAGCGTTCTTTCAGTACCTATTTTTAATTCATGCTTGAAGAATTCATACGTTTGAACGACATTGGCCAGAATATTGCTGTGTGTCAGCATCGCCCCTTTTGAACGGCCAGTCGTTCCTCCTGTATACTGAAGAACGGCTATATCATTTTCCGGATCGATTGATACGGGATTGATTTTTCCGTCTCCTGTCTTCATGAATTGATCAAAAGACGCATCAGGCTGAAAATCTGCATCCGAAGTCTGCAGGCTTACGACGATAATATTTTTCAAATTTGAATGTTGCTGCACACTTTTCACTTTCGGGTATAATCCATCCAATACAACGATCGTTTCTGCACCGGAGTCCTGTAAAATATGCTGCAGCTCCCTTTCAACCAGCATTGGGTTGATTTGGGTGATAATGGCTCCTGTTGTCAATGATCCATAATAAGCTATGACGTACTGCGGACAGTTAGGCAGCATGATGGCGACACGATCACCTTTTTGAACACCTTTTTTTTGCAAGGCTGAAGCAAAGGCTCGCGACGCATGAAAAAGTTCCTGATAAGATATCTTTCGGTCATAAAAAGTAATAGCTGTATTGTTTGGATGGGACTCACATGCATTTTGAAGGATTCTTTGCATCGGGAACTCAGGGACTTTTATTTCCTTTGAAATTGAATCAGGATAAACGGAAAGCCATTTTTTTTCATTCATCATTTCATACCCTCCAGCCATATTTACTTACCTTTCATTACTTTGCATGTGAACCCCCATCGACGATCAAAATATTACCAGTCACAAAATCAGATGCCTTTGAGGCCAGGAAAACCGCTGCCCCTTTCAAATCATCATCACTCCCTAACCTTTTTAGCGGCGTGGAATCCAAGATAGGATTCTTTCCTTGCTCAAGAACCCCTTTCGTCATTTTTGTCGGAAAGAAACCAGGTGCGATTGCATTAACATTGATATTATGCTGACCCCATTTAACGGCTAAATCCTTCGTTAAAGTAATGACCGCCCCTTTACTCGTATTATATCCGACCGTATCGAGCACCCTCGGGTCGGTACCCCCTAATCCGGCAACGGAAGCGATGTTTATGATTTTCCCATGTCCCTGCTCAATCATGACCCTGCCTGTTGTCTGGCTCATGATAAAGGTTCCGGTTACATTGACATTCATCACCTTCTGCCACGCTTCAAGGGGCATGTCGACGGCTGGTGCCCCCCAGGATGCCCCGCTATTGTTCACTAATATGTCGATGGCACCAAATTCACGGTAAGTTTCGTTAACGACTTCCTGGACATCTGACGGATTGGTGATATCACACTTGAAGGAAAGCGCTTTGACTCCAAGCTTTTCGATTTGCGAGGCAACTTCGTCACATGCTTCCTTCTTCCTTGAACAAAGTACGACATTTGCCCCAGCTTCGGCAAAGCCGGTCGCTATTTGTGCTCCCAATCCTCTCCCTCCACCGGTTATGATCGCCGTCTTTCCAGTTAGATCGAATAAGTCGGTAACTTTCATATTTTCACCTCATGCTTTTGTTGGTATTTTCGAAGTTCTATTTTAGCAACTTGTGAGCGGTGAACTTCATCGGGACCATCAGCAAGCCTTAAAGTCCGTGCATTGGCCCAATGAGCAGCAAAAGGGAAATCATCGGAAATCCCGGCAGCTCCAAAGCCTTGGATGGCCCTGTCCAGCACATTCAATGCCATATTTGGCGCCACCACTTTTATCATCGCGATCTCCGCCTTCGCTTCCTTGTTCCCGACGGTATCCATCATATAGGCAGCTTTTAAGGTCAGAAGTCTTGCTTGTTCGATTTCAATCCGTGAATCAGCAACCCACTCCATGATTACACCTTGTCTCGCCAATGTTTTACCAAAAGCGACACGATCTTGAATGCGCTTACATAATTCTTCAAGTGCTCTTTCAGCAGCGCCGATCAGCCTCATGCAATGATGTATCCTTCCCGGTCCGAGCCTTCCTTGGGCAATCGCAAATCCTTTTCCTTCACCCCATAGAATATTCGTTGCCGGGACCCTTACATTTTCAAACGTGATTTCGGCATGGCCATGCGGGGCATGATCATAACCAAACACAGGGAGCATTCTTTCGATTTTGACACCAGGTGTAGCGAGCGGGACAAGAATCATTGACTGTTGTTCATGCTTGGCCGCCTCAGGATCTGTCTTACCCATGACGATGGCAATCTTGCATCGGGGATCGCCTGCTCCTGAAGACCACCATTTTCGGCCGTTGATGACATACTCATTACCCGTCCTTTCAATCCTGCATTCGATATTGGTCGCATCGGAAGACGCCACTTCCGGTTCCGTCATCGAGAAGCATGAACGGATTTCCCCAGCAAGCAAGGGCTTCAGCCAGCGTTCTTTATGTTCATCCGAGCCATATCTCACCAACACTTCCATATTACCAGTGTCCGGCGCATTACAGTTGAAGATTTCAGGTCCTATCGTCGACCTACCCATGATCTCGCAAAGCGGGGCATATTCTAGATTTGTTAAACCCGCGCCATAACCGCTATCAGGTAAAAATAAATTCCATAATCCTTCTTCTTTTGCTTTTGCCGTCAATTCAGATAAAATCGGGGGAATTTCACTCCAGCGGCTTTCCTGTGCTTCGAGCTGCTTTTTGTAGGTCGATTCATTTGGGTAAACGTGCTTCTCCATGAATTCCGTTAACTTCTTTTCCAGATTTTTCACCTTTTCAGTATGTTCAAAGTGCAAATTGAATTCCTCCTTTTAAACTTACTAACCGGTTAGTATGTTATTACTTTTAAAGTATATACACAAGATTCTGATTTTTTCAAATAATTTAATCTTTTGTTTTCTTGTCATTCAAGATCACGCATCTTGACCTTTTCGTTCTCACTATATTGCTTTTGTTGCACGGTTGGAAATATACAAACGATTTTCGTACCTTTTTTCAGTTCACTTGTGATGAATACTTTTCCTCCATGCTTTTCGATGATTCTAAAACAAACGGAAAGACCCAAACCCGTTCCTGATGTTTTCGTAGTGAAAAATGGTTCTCCTACTTTTTGAAGGGAGTTTTCCGGAATACCATCCCCTTCATCCAAAATGCTCAAAAAAACTTCCCCATTTTTTTCATTTATGCTCACAAAAATATTTCCGCCATTCGGCATCGATTCTATGGAATTTTTTATCATGTTTATCAGCACTTGCTTGATTTGGTTTTCATCAAAGTACATAAAAATTGGTTCTGAATCATAATTTTTATGAATTTGAATATTGTTCAGTACAGCATTTGTCTCCAACAGCGTTACGGCATGGTTGCAGCTTTCCTTTATATCCTTCTCAAGAAATACCGCCCCAGTGGGTTTCGATAGCAGCAAGAGCTCATTCAGCACTTTCTCGATTCGATTTATTTCCGAAAAAATAATATCGTAGTATTCCTGCTTTTCGGCACCGCCATCTTTAATCAGCTTCACGAATCCCATTATCGCCGTCATCGGATTCCTGACTTCATGTGCAATCCCAGCCGCAAGTTGGGCAGCCGTTGATAACTTGCTTGATGTGATTGCCAAATGTTCGTTTAGGCTCACAAGCTTTTCCTCCGCATGTTTACGTTCATTAATTTCCGATAATATGCCCGCTGTCCCGATGAATTTCCCAGCGTCATCGTAAATAAGTTTAACGAATGCCTCAACCCAGCTTGTTCCCTTTTTCGCATTTAGTTTAATGTCCGCACGAAAATATTTATCCCCTCGATGAAAGGAGTCCGCAAAGGCCTTTAATACGTCTTGATAAGAATTGTTATCCATATGTTTAGAAAAGTGAAGCCCCAGGGATTCATTCACGGATGCACCACTCATCGATTTCCATGCCGGGTTTAAGTACAACCATTTTCCTTTATCATCCGTTTGGAAAATAACCTCATTGAAGCTATTGACCAATTCTTTAGAGTAATTGGAGAAAATGCGATAACGCCCTTCACTATCCTGCAATAAAGCTATCGTTTTCCGTTTATGATCATAGATGGCACCCAAACACCAGGCTATGGTTAAAATTACGACTAAATATATTCCTGCAAAGGCGGAAAAACCGCGTTCTTCATGACCCAGCCACCCTACATAGGGTAATATCAATACAAAAAAAAGAACAGGGACAATGATCCTTCCAGTATATTTCTTCACATTCTCCACCTCCTTACCAAAATGATTTATACTTCATCCGATCGAATTCCAAGAAAGGGATCAAATTATGCATATTTGAAATGGTAGGACACTCACTTATAGGTAAATTTCAACATTTTAATCCATGATTCCTGCAAACAACACAAAAAACCTTTCCACCGAGTGGAAAGGTCACTGATCAACTTAAATCATTTACCCAATGATGACGCGTTCTTTTGGATAATGGAAATTTTCCGTAACTTCTTTATGGCCTATGATATACAGGAGAGAGGTTATCCCGACACGGCCAATGAACATAATGATCATAATGACAATTTTACCGGTATTGCTGAGGTCAGGCGTAATTCCCATCGAAAGGCCGACTGAACCGAAAGCCGAACATACTTCAAAAATGATTTGCATCAAAGTGAAATTTTCAGTAATGGATAATATGAAGACCGCCATTATGCAAAGAAGCGATCCCATGATCATAACCGCTGTCGCTTTTCGGATATCATCGGGATGAATCTCCCGTTTGAAAACTTTTATGGAACGCCTTCCTCTCATGAAATTCCATAAAAATAGAATCATGATGGCCAGTGTAGTTGTCCGGATTCCTCCCCCGACTGAACTTGGGGAGGCTCCAATGAACATCAATATGCTCAACAATAAAAGGGTCGGTTCCGAAAAGTCACTCACATTCATGGTTGCCAAACCGCCGCTCCGCGTATTGGAGGACATAAATAATGAGTAAAAGAACGATTCATGCCAGTTCTTATTTTTAAAGAACCTATTAATTTCCAGAAGATAAATCAGGATCGTTCCCCCAACGATAAGGGAAAAGAAAGTGACTGAGGTCAGCTTCGTGAACAAAGAAAAATGAAACTTATAAGTACGTGCACTATTGGACAAAAACTCCCTCAGCTCAATCAAGACAGGAAACCCAATGGCTCCAAGGGTAAGCAGGATAATCGTTATGAACTGTACAAAATAATCGTCTTTAAATGGAATCATCGATATACCGGTAATATCAAAACCAGCATTCGTGGTGGCACTTACGGCTAAAAATAAGCCATTTAAAAAGGCTTCTTTCCCGTTTGGAAAATAATTCAGAAAGTAAATGCCTAAAACGAGAGCCCCTATCATTTCAATTACGACAAATATCTGAATGATTTGGATCAATAATTTAACAAGACCGGAAAGATTCGATTGGTTTTGATCTGTCATGATCAATTGTCTTTCCTTCAACCCGATTTTCTTGCCCACTATAAGCCAGAAAAAGGTTCCGAGTGTCATGATGCCAATACCGCCAAATTGGAGAACGAACATGAGAATGAAATAGCCTACCTCATTATACACTTCGGGCAAACTTACAACTGTTAGACCTGTTACACTAACTGCACTTACGGCTGTGAATAAAGCATCCATGAATCCAAATTCCACGCCTGGCTTAAGAGCGACCGGCAGACTCAACAGTACGGTCGAGATGCTGACTGCCAAAACATAATAACCGACGATAAGCTGAGCTGGTGTTAACTTTGATAATAATTTTTTGATAGCAAACATAAAGAGTTTCCTTTCTTGCTCCTTTATAGTTATGCAAATCACATAACCATTAAAAATCTAGTTTACCCTTTTTTCATTCTTTTTTCCATTCTCTTTTAAAACTGACTTACTTACAACAAAAAGGCAGGTTTACCAATAAGTTTGATGCTGCTCGCATAAGTAAAACTCCACATTCTACTTATACTATCATTACAGCGGCAAAAGCCGTTGAAAAAGTAAAGGGGAGATTCAAATGGCTAACAGCAGTAACAACCTTCTTGTTCCAGGAATCGAACAAGCATTAGAACAAATCAAATATGAAATTGCATCTGAATTCGGTGTACAATTAGGTTCCGATACTTCAGCACGTGCCAATGGTTCAGTTGGCGGAGAAATCACGAAACGTCTTGTACAACAAGCACAATCTCAACTTAAAGGTCAATAATTCACAATTAAATATCCATGGCTAAGAGTCCAGCTGCATGCTGGACTCTTTTTAATGATTATGTCCATTTCCATTATTGCCTTTACCCCTTTTCGACTTATCCCAATCTTTCCTATCTTGTTTATACTGCTCACCCTGTTTACCTTGTTTTTCCTGCCTATCCTGCGTATCCTGTTTATCTTGTCTATCATCCCTACCCTGTTTATTTTGCTTATTTTTATTGTCGGGCTTTATAGAATCATCACTATTCTTTTCTTTGAGTGATGAAACTTTTTTTTCATCGAACTTTTTATCATTTTTCTGCTTGTCCTTTGATTGGTTGCTGTGATATCTATCCGATTTCCCTTTTGACTCGTTGCTTTTTTCCTTATATCCATTTATCGCATTCCGTTTTCCACTTGTATCTTCCCGTTCGGTTTGTTCCTTAATTTCGGTAACTCCCGCGTTTTTCCGTTCAGTCGGTTTGGCTTCATTGGCCGGCTTTTGTTTTATTTCATTTTCATTATTCTCTTTTTTCTTTTCTCCATCCGATTTGTTTTCCGCACTTAGCATTACGCCCTTTTCTTTCGGAATAATAACGTTTTCTTCGACTTTTTTAACTGGCGCCGGGGCAGGCTCCCTCTTATTGACCTTTATCTTATCTTTATCTTCATTCAACTTCTTTTCGAGATACTTACCCGTGGATATGCCTTGTTCCCTAGCGTGCTTCCGATCGCTTTTTGTTGCCTGGATCACTTTCATCTTTGTTTTGGAAACACTATCCTGCTCAGATATTTCTTTTATCTCCGCTTTTAAATTCTTATCCAGTTCTTTATTTTTTTCCATTAACGTTGTGGAAACGACTATTTGTTTATTTCCTTTCAAATAACCAAGTTGCTTCGTCGTTTCAACGATTCGGTTTGTAACAGCCTTTATATCCTTGCCTTTCCAGTCCTTCAGCTGACCGATCACAAGCTTTCCGTCTTCATTTAATCCTGTAAGCTTAAGAACTTCTAAATCATCGTCAAGCTCCAATTCAATGCTTGGATTCACATCTATCGTCATATATGCCGACACAGGACCAGAGAAATAAGAAGGAAGAATTGAAAAGAGAATCAGGAAGGTGGAGGCAATGCTTAGCACGGCCGTTTTTTTGAAAGATGAATGAATATTGGAAAAGGCTAAAGTGAATTTTTGTTTTGCAGGTGAAAAAGTGATTTCCTCACCCACTTCATATTCCCTTTCCTGCCTTTTGGTTTTCAGAAATTCACCCTCGGGGGTCAATAGGGTTACAAATCGTTTATTAACTGAAAGAATAACTCCTTTTTTCATTCATCGATAGCCCCTTTTATATAATCATTCAAATACAAAAAATCTCCGTTTATTATGATTGCCACGGCAATGATGTATTTTCTGTTCCGTTCAATCGTTTTTCTGCTTACTTCCACTTTTCCCTCAAGCTGTTTTACGGGCAGCCGCTTTTTTGCAAACAGGATTTCCTTCAGTTCGTCATCTTCCATTAACAATTTAGCGATCATAATAGCTCCCTTCCTGGCATCTGCATGTTTGGGAGAGTTTTCAACTAAATCCTCAAATGACAGACCAAAATCCTCTAGATGGCTTATATAAAGCTGAATTTCTTCTTTTCTTCTTTCCGATTCCTTCTGCATCTCGTATTCATTGATGGAATTTTCATTATCGATATATATTTGGCTTTGATCATTCTCATCATTCAGTGTTAAATCCAATAGGATTTCTTTATGTTTGGACTGACTTCTTAAATAATCTATAACCCTTCGTTTAACGAGGGTTTCGGCAAATGCCAATAAAGAACGGCCTTTTTCCGGGGAGTATTTTTCAATTGCCTCGTTAAAAGCAATCATTCCAATACTGAATTCATCATCTGATTCGTATATGTAACGTTTGCAAACCGATGAGACTGTTTTTGCAATAAAAGGTTTGAATGACTCTATAGTATCATTACGAAGGCTATTATCGCCTTGTTGAATTTTCAATACGGTTTCTTCTAAAGAACGCTTTTTTTTGAATGCTGTAAACAACAAACCAAGCATTTGCTCACCTCGCTCCTGTTGAACATAAAATACGCATCAACATACTTATCTTAAGCGGAGGGAGTCTAAAAGACAGTACCAAAAGAACTATTTTTGCGATAAAAATGAAATCATACAATTTATCAACATGATAAAATACTTAGTTTTTTCTCGTTTGTTACAGTGCAATTACAGTAAAATATCTTTTTCAGTTTTTTTGCCCAATACAATGGGACAATTGTCATTTTTATAACCGGAATTTAATATTCACATCTTTTAACATATCATTCGTAAACATACCTGCGCTTTTGAGGGTCATCTCCATAAATACTTTAAGAAGCAAAAAAAATAGGCGTGACCTGCACGCCTGTTTTTTTAAGCTTCCTGTATTTTTTTCTCTTCTTTCTCTTTTTTTTCTTTTTTGCTTGAAATGATCCATGCACCTGCTGCAATTCCAATCAATACAGTCCAGAAAATCGATTTCCAAAGAGTTGATTCAGGGAAATGATGATCAATGAAAGCAAGTGAAGGGTGTGCAAGTGTGTGTACCGCCAATTTCACACCAACCCAACCCACAATCAAAAATGCTGCCGTTTCAAGTGAAGGACGCCGATGAAGCAGCTTAACGAACGCATTTGCTGCAAATCGCATAATGATCAACCCGATCATACCGCCGAGGAACATGACAGCGAATTGCCCTCCGTCAATACCGCCGACTTTCATCCAGCCTGTTGCAGGAAGTGTAACAGCCAGCGCGACGGCAGCCAACATGGAATCGATTGCGAAAGCGATATCAGCCGCTTCAACCTTTACCACGGTCATCCAGAAGCCGGATTGCTTTTTAGGATTCGTGATTTCCTTCTCACCTTTACCAGCGTATTTTTTGTAAATGTGCTGAAAAGCGATGAAAAGTAAATAAATCGCACCGATTGCTTGAACTTGCCACACCTCGACAAGAAAGGAAATAAGGAATAGACTGGCAAAACGGAAAACAAAAGCTCCCATCAAACCATAAAACAAGGCTTTCCGCTGTTGTTCTTTTGGCAAATGCTTAACCATGACAGCCATGACGACTGCATTATCTGCAGCCAGTATCCCTTCTAATCCAACCAAGATAAGTAGGACCCAGCCATATTCCAATAACATTGATGCTTCCATCCATTCAACCTCCAATAGTGGTATTTCCTTCCTATTGGCATTGGCAAAAAGAAAAAGACCTCTGCCGTATAGGCAAAGGTCTTGCTGAACATGAAATCATGTCAACAAAGCCGATGAATGTTTAACATTCACGTAATGACGACTTTGTTTTAGGGCGAACCCTAACGCTACTCCCCTTTGAAAAGGAAAATCAGTTATTAAGTATATTAATAGTATACGCGCTCGTTATGAAAATAACAATCTTTTTTTATAAATGGATCTCATTTTCTGTTCCTTTTGGATAATTTTATCAACGATAAATATTCTTTGCCGAAACGAATCCAGTTCGGTTTGGCAGAAAAATAGTTCTGAAACAGCGATAAAAAACTCGTGTATTTCCCTTCATATGGATACCATTGTATTTCTGTATCGTTTTTACCTTTATCGATCATGATTGCTTTTTCATGGCAGAAAATCTTCAATCCATGCTCGCCATGATAGCGGCCAACCCCACTTTGTTTGGCACCGCCAAATGGTAAATGATGATTAGCAACCGTAATCAGCACATCATTGATCGTCACCGCACCGGTTACTAACCGTGACGCAATCCGACTTGCTTTTTCCCTATCCATTGTCCAAACGCTGGAATTGAGTCCATATTCACTTTCATTTGCCAGGGCGATCACTTCTTCCTCCGTATCGAAAGGCACAACAGGCAACACGGGTCCGAACGTTTCTTCTTTCATGATTTTCATGGAATGATCGACATTGGAAAGAATCGTCGGCGGAATGAAATGGGTCTGCCCCGTTTTCCACTCTTTCGGAGGTGTTCCGGTTTCAAGTACGGCCCCTTTATTCAGTGCATCCTCCAGTTGGTCAGCCACAATATCGACTTGTTTAGGGAAAGTCATTGAACCGATATCATCCTGCGATTGCACCCCCTGCCTCATGGACTTCGTTTTTTCTTTAAGAAGCATCAGGAATTCCTTATAAACAGGACGTTCCACATAAACCCTTTCAACACTCATGCACACCTGCCCACTATTTGTGAAAGCCCCCCAAAGAGCCCCGTTCACAGCCCGTTCCAGGTTAGCATCACGCAGAACGATCATCGGATCCTTACCGCCAAGCTCCAAAGTCGTTGGGATCAGGTCTCTTGCTGCAACCTCACCAATCATTTTTCCGGTCCTTACAGATCCAGTAAAAAATATATAATCTGGTTTTTGCTCAGTTAATGCCGCACCCAATTCTTTCCCTCCATGGGCAAACTGTATTGTTCCTTCTGGGAAACCAGCTTCAAGAAACAGATTTTCGATGCACGCCCCAACTAAAGGAGTTACCTCTGATGGTTTGGCGATGACAGTATTTCCAGCCGCTAGGGCATTAAGAATGGGAACCATGGAAAGCTGCAGCGGATAATTCCATGGTGAAATGACGAGAATCGTTCCACGGGGCATATAATGGATATAAGATTTTTTACCAATTAACAAGAGTGGAGTGGTGACCTTCCGCCCGGAAAGAGTTTTCACTGCATGTTTCTCGATATGCTTGATTGCATCGATCGTTGGCATGATGTCAGCAACCAGCGCTTCAATTTTCACTTTTCCCGCATCTTTTGAAATGACTTCTGCTATTTCATCCATCCTTTTAACCATCAATAAACGGAGCCGTTTTAAATAGTGCAGCCGTTCCTTGATGGGAAGATTCGACCATGATTTGAACGCATGTCTTGATTTCATATATATATGAGGAATCGAATTCAATGGTGTTGGGACGATTTCCGCAATCTTCTCACCTGTTGCCGGAGAAAACACTTCCAACTTGTCATGTATTTCTTCCATAACTACTCCCCTTGCTTTAACTTTTTTTATCGGTACTCCATATCATTTTTATGCTTTAAATAAAGATCGACCGAGGAGGAACACCTCCTCTGAAGTGCAGCAAAACTTATCGGCTGCACAGCTGTCAAAACGCCCTTTTAAAAGTGAAATTAGGATGCCTGGAAGAATTGATTAGAGCGCCTGAGCACTTTTCTTGAACAGATATACGTTCTTATACTTCACAAAACGTACGAAAATTCTCCCCTGAACCCTCTTTATATAATGCCAGAGACACAGCAGCCTTTATAATATAATCGCTTTGAACCAACTTCACAACCGGTTCTTTCTCTTCATAAGATTCCTGACCGACTCCCTGCCGCTTAATCGGTGTATTCCCCTTAAGATGAATTACACTAACAAATTCGTTTACAGTTTACAGTATCCACTGCATCACATCACGTTTTACAACTCAATTGGTGAAGCTCCATGAATCCACCTCCATCGCAAATACCATTAACTTAATCTTCCAGACATGATAGCGCTCCAAAATGGAATATATAGTAAAAAATCTTCGTTATAAAAAGGAATATTCACTTTTTTATCGAAGGTAATGTATATAAGAATCGAAATTCTGATAATCCGGCAGACAAGTTTATCGGTTTTAGTGTTTAATACTGGGTAATGGAGGATAAATTCATATTATCGAATAAAAATTATTATCTATATAACCGATTTTCCGTTACTATATAAGAAGGCGATTTTTTCGCGCATACATATTTGAGGTGAGCGCACAAGTGAAAAGAATAATTAAAGCATACGACTTCCCTATTTTCATCGCTGTCGTATTACTCTGTTTGTTTGGTTTAGTCATGATTTACAGTTCGAGCATGATCACTGCTGTCGCTCGATACGGCCAGTCCATGGATTTCTTCTTTGAGAAACAAAAAACAGCCTTTCTCATTTCATTCGTGGCAATGATCGTCACGATGATTCTTCCTTATAAGATGTACAAAAACAAAATGTTCTTGATGTCTATGATGTTTGGCATGGCCGGTATCCTTTTCCTGTTGTTTGTCTTCGGCCATACAGCAGGAAATGCCACAAGCTGGTTCAAGATAGGGACAGCATCGATACAACCTGCGGAATTTTCCAAGTTAGCCATGATCATTTATCTGGCAGCCATTTACGGAAAAAGGCAGGATCGAATCAATAGTATTGATAAAGCCGTCATCCCGCCGATTTTCTTTCTGGTATTCATCTGCTTTTTAATCGGAATACAGCCTGATTATGGAACGGCAGCGGTCATTTTCCTGATTTCAAGTACCATGATCATTTCATCCGGGATGTCTTTTAAGAGTATATTCAAACTCTCTTTGATCACTGCGATATTCGTTGCCATATTTGCATTGGGGGTGCTCGTGACAGGAAATTTCTCAGCCGTTCTTTCTGAAAATAAGTTATCCCGTTTTACCGGGTTTGCAGACCCTTTCGGAAAGGCGGGAGAAAGCGGGTATCAACTCGTGAATTCCTTATTCGCAATAGGATCCGGCGGCCTTACTGGAGTGGGACTTGGTGACAGTGTACAAAAATACGGGTACCTGCCTGAATCACATACTGATTTCATCATGGCCGTCATTGCAGAAGAGCTCGGGATATTCGGAGTGGGATTCGTTCTATTGACACTGGGTTTTATCGTCCTGAGGGGATTTGTACTTTCAGCCAAATGCAAAGATCCATTTGGAAGTCTTTTATTGATCGGCATCTCATCCATGATCGGCATTCAAGTCGGTATCAACGTCGGCGGAGTGACCGGACTCATCCCAATTACAGGAATCACCCTTCCATTCATCAGTTATGGAGGATCTTCCTTACTGCTGCTCATGCTTTCAATGGGCATATTCCAAAATGTCGTCATGCGAATGAACTTACTTGAACAGAAAGAAAAAGTCGTGTCCATCCCAAAAGATGAGATCGCGTCTTCAAAATAAACGATCAAATACCCCTGGCATTTCTGTTCATGGCAGGGGTTTCCCTTCTCAATAAGGTTATGGAAGTTATCACAAAAAAAACAGGCAGTCGAATCCGACCGCCTGTTTTTTCATTTATAATGGATACCGATTTTAGTAAAGCCAGAAATCAGGCTAAGCAAAGGACAAAGTAGGCAGAAAAATGCAAACGGAGCATATTCAAGGGTTGAAACACCCAATACCTGTGACAGGAATACACCGCAGACACCCCAAGGAACCAGAGGATTCACAACTGTTCCCGCATCTTCAAGTACCCTCGCAAGCGTTTTGGGCTGCAGGCCTAAATCTTCATATTTCTGCTGAAAAGCTTTCCCAGGCAGTATAACTGACAAATACTGTTCACCCACTAGAAAATTCACGCTGATTCCTGCAAATACAGTAGCGGAAATCACTTTCGCTACACTCGTCAATGAATTCTGTACCGCATTTAAAATAGAAGGAATGACTCCCAATTCAAACAATAGTCCGCCCATCGCCAAGGCCAGCAACACCATCGAAACGGAGAACATCATACTTTCAATTCCGCCCCGCGATAGGATTGAGTCAAGTTGTTCCATTCCACTCTTCAGTACAAAACCGCCGTATAAGATATCCGCTAGTTTTGCAACCGTCAAACTTGGGGTTTGTATGAAAGCAATGACAGCCGCCGAAATGATTCCTGCTGACAGAGTCGGAATCGCTGACACCTTTTTCAAAGCCATGATTAGTACGATGACAAACGGAATCAAACTCCATATGCTTATATTCGTTTCCATTTCCAGGGCTTTGGTCATGGCTTCGATTTCCTCAACGCGAGCAACTTTGACATTCGGTGAAAGGAAGTAAAAGATGATAAGCGATATGAAAAAACCTGGAATCGTAGTCCAAAGCATATTATTAATATGTTCAAATAATGGTGCTCCAACCGTTCCTGATGCAAGGTTGGTAGAGTCGGATAATGGAGACATTTTATCGCCAAGAAATGCACCGGAAATGATTGCACCGGCCGTAATCGCCAACGATAAATCCATCGCCGACGCCATCCCTATCAAAGCAACGCCGATTGTGGCTGATGTTGTAAGTGAACTCCCGATACAAAGCCCAGTTAGCGAACACACCAGAAATGTGATTGCATAGAAATATTCACCGGAAATCCAGTCAAACCCATAGAACATGATGGTAGGGATTGTCCCGCTTGCCATCCAGATCGAAATTAGCATTCCAATGAAAAAGAATATATAGATGGCTCCCATACCAGTGCCTGCACCTTTGACGATAGCCGCCTCCATAATCGAAAATGGCAGCTTCTTGAACTTTCCATAAACAAATAGAAATAGGAGTGCCGCTATAATTGGAATATGGGGGGCAAGTCCATAATGAATGATGCCAGTTGCAATGATTAAGAAAAGAATGGCCAAAACCCCGATTGCTTCAGGTAAGGAGAGTTTTAGCTTTGCATCTTCAAGACGCATGATGTATTTCCCCGCTTTCATGTTGTGTATTCACTGAGGTAAGGATCGGACCTTTTCACTCCTCATAATTACTGAAACGCTTTTAAGCACTAAAGTTACTAGCTAAATATAAAGGAGTTTCAGGTGATTGTCAAAGGAATAATAATCTATTTTAGTAGAATTCGATTCTTCATTCCTTTTTATCACAAAACGAAAACCCATACTTTGCTTCGTATAGGCTCAGCCTAGTATACCCTAAGATATAAGTCCTCTTCTTTGCTTGCCCCAAATAAGGACCTGTCTTAATCCAATACCGATATCCCTACAATTCTTTCCCTTATGTCGCAGCCCCACCTAAATGAACAGCAAACCGTTCCTGATCATAGATAATTTGGCTTTTAACTATGATTCCTGTACGCCGAATATTTAGATTTAAAATTTCATCAACTGCTGCATTCGAATGTGTAATTACACAAATTCTTTTATTATAACCTTATTTGGATTTATAGCGAATTTTTGCAATTGATACTTTTTGCGACGCATTTTCCTGGGCTTATACCTTTATTAAATCGCCATCCACACCTTTTAACTATCTATTTTTATTAATTTACCTTTACCTTTAACATAGCCTTAAATAAAAATAGCCAACATCTCCTCTTTTCAAAAAAAGGTTAATGTTATACAATAAGTTTGTTAAACATTTCACAAACTTCCGTTAAAAAGTATCCATCCAAGAAGGATGGATACTTAGAAGGCTACATTAACAAGGATATATAGATAGGTAATGTAATTAAAGATAGAATGGTACTAATTACAAATGAAGATGCTGTTTCAGTTGATAACGAATCAAATCTAGTTGAGATCATTGCCGCTACAGCAGATCCCGGAAATGATACTAGCAAAATGGCTTTAATTGTATCTGCATGATCAAGGCCAATTAGATGAGCAACCAGAATCATATATAATGGAATAGCCACAACTTTTAAAATGGAAATACCAAAAGCAATTGGTCGTAAGCTAATCTTACGGATACCCACGGTTACACCAACAGCAAATAATGCAACCCCAGATGTCACTGACCCAATTTGATCGAGCGCATTTTTTATGATATCCGGTGCCTGGAACCCTAATAGTGTTAATACAACAGCAAGTAAGGGAATACATGCAAGCGGTTCGCTAAGACCATGCAAAACGATACCCAGAATGTTTGTTTTTTCATCTTTAGATTTACCCAATCCGGATTGTCCGACCGTACCAACTATTGTTGCCAATGGATCCAGAAGGGCATTCACCACAATACCGGTAATCGCAATAGGTATAGCTATCTCTTGCGCCCCAAACAAGCTGCCTAATACAGATATCCCCATAAAAGCAAAGGCTGGCTGAGTTGCGTTTAATGAAAACATAGATGCTTTAGTTAAATCGAATTTAAACACCAAACGAGCCACTATTAAAAGGATAATGTAAAAGCCAATAACACCTATGGTCATAGTTAAGAAAAATGACCATTGATTAATTAAGGTTTGTTTTGAGGTTGTTGTGATCCCAATGAATAAGTGTGCAGGTAATGCAAATTTTGTAACTAACGTGTTAAGCCCTTTGGATGATTCTGAATTAAAAACTTTAAAATACCCACCCAAATAACCAATAATAATTGTAAAAAAGATTGGTATTAATGTTAAAAATATATTCCCAATATTCACTCGAGATGCACTTCTCTTTCCAAATAAATTGTCCGATTTAAAAGATTACTATGACTGACTTATACGGAGATTCCCCTAAAACGGATCCCCTTTCTTTTGAGACAACAAAATGATCTGGATTTATTTCCCACGAATAGTTTTGTACTCCGGCTTCCACATGGATTCTGTTATTGCTTTTTCAATATCTGTTATATCCGCTTTCGCAATGCCTTCTTCAATGGCTGTCTTTGCCACTTCAATGGCTACAGATTTAGAAACCTCTTGCAATTGTTTGATTGAAGGGAGTAAAGAAGCACCAGGCTTACTGCTATCCGATAATCTTGAAACAGCAGATGAGGCTGCTGCAAGCATTCCCTTAGAGACTTTTGTTGCTTCTGCGACAATTGCACCAAGTCCAAGTCCTGGGAAAATATATGCATTATTAGATTGTCCGATTGAATAAATCACATCATTATAGTCAACATCATCAAACGGGCTTCCTGTCGCTATTAAGGCTTTACCTTGAGTCCACTTTATCAGGTCTTCAGGAACAGCTTCCGCTAAGGAAGTCGGATTTGACATCGGCATAATTATAGGATGTTCCACGTGCTTTGCCATTTCTTTTACAACTTCTTCTGAGAAAGCCCCTGTTTGACCAGAAGTGCCGATTAAGATGGTTGGTTTAACCTTTTTTATTACCTCTAATAATGGAATAATTCCGACTTCATTCCGCTCCCAGTCCTCGACTTCCTCAGCTTTCCGGCAATACGACTTTTGGAATTTCAAAACATCTGGAATGTCATCTATCAACAATCCACGATAATCGACGGCCCAAAAGTTACCATATGCCTCTTCTCTGGAAACGCCATCTAGGATCATGGCTTCAACCATTTGATCAGCATTACCGATTCCTGCTGCACCTGGACCAAAAACAACCACCCTTTGTTCCTTTAAAGGAACACCAGTTACTTGTAAGGCAGACATTACGGCGGCTAGTGTTACTGCACCTGTACCTTGTATATCATCATTAAAAGTGAGAATTTTCTCGCCATAATTATCGATTATATTTCGTGCATTTATATTTCCTAAGTCTTCCCAGTGAAGTAATGCCCTTGGGAAGAAGACTTGAGACATTTTAACAAATAAATCAATGAATTCGGTGTATTCATCACCGCGAACACGCCCAAACCTGTTACCAATATACAGTGGATCACTAATCAGGCTTTCATTGTCTGTCCCAACATCCAGGACAATAGGTAGCACCCTGCTTGGATCAATTCCAGCAGCTGCTGTGTAGACTGCCAATTTGCCAATGGCTATGTTAATTCCGCCAACTCCCTGATCTCCGATTCCAAGAATACTTTCAGAATCTGTAACAACTATTAAATCGATATCATCAGATGAAAGGTCCAGGTTTTTAAATGCATCTTCCATTCCCTCCATATTATCAATAGATAGGTAAAGACCTCCTGGACGGTGATATTCCTGGGAGTACTGTTGAATAGCCTCTCCTACAGTAGGTGTGTAAATGATCGGCAGTATTTCACTTAGATGGTCTTTAAGTAGACGGTAAAACAGGACCACATTCCTATTAAATAAATCATATAACATTCCATTCTTCCGAATATTGCTCGGTTGAGTGGAGAATTGTTCATAAGCTCTTTTTACTTGTTCCTCAAGAGTAAGCACCTGGGATGGTAGCAAGCCTACCAATCCTAGCTCCTTTCTTTCTTCATTAGTGAAAGCGACCCCTTTATTAATAAATGGGTTTGACAGAACACCTTTTCCTCTTAAAGTTGTAACCAAACCCGTTTTTGTCTTTTCATAAGCTGTCATAGACTTTCCCTCTTCCTAAAAATGTATATTTAAAAATGATCATTACCAGGCAATAGAGTATATTCTTCCCTGGGGAAGTGTAATTACTAAAAGAAAACTGTAAAAAGGAAAATAAATATACAGCACAAAAATAATATTTCCTCATTACTGCTTATTTGTTCAATCTTGTGGAAAATTTATAAATAACTCAATCGCCAGTCTATATCTTAGTAGTCATTTACGGAGGACACTAGCTTATTTAACTAATTTTAGTATTATGTAATTAAAAAAAGTAAGCAGCACTTTGGCTGCTTACAGATAACGTTGAATAATATGGCTCTTTTCATCATTAAATTTGTGTTGGGAGACTGGCCGGCCTACCGTTCCATAGATTACCTTAACATCAAGGACACCGATATCCTTCATGAATTTTAAATATTTCCTTACTGATACCCTGGATATACCCGCCACATTTACGACTTCCTCTGTTGAAAAGGGAGAATTTTTAAATACCTGTATCACATTCCATATAATCTTTAAGGTATCTTGTGCTAATCCTTTCGGTAATTCCTCTGGTAAATGAATTTCTTCTTGATGCAAAATTCGATAATCCAATTCTTCTTGATTTAGCATATTTTTATCTTGAATAAAATCTGATTTGTTCCGATATGCTGATAAGGCCGCGTTAAAACGGTCAAATTCAAACGGCTTAATTAAATAATCAACAGCACCTAGTCTTAATGCTTTCTGAATCCTCTCAATGTCCGACGCAGCAGAAATGACAATAACATCTATCTCTTTTTCACTTTCTCGAATTTGCGAGAGTAAATCGAGTCCATTTTTCCCAGGCATGAAAATGTCTAATAGAACTAACCCTATTCTTTGATCTTCCAATACATTCAGAGCTTGATCCACTGAGGAACAGACAGCAGCTAATTCGTAGCCATCGACTTGATTCAAATAGCGCTTATTGAACTCTGCAACCATCGGGTCATCTTCTACGATCATTACCTTAATCATCCTACATCATCCTTGCTTTGTATGGTATATAAACCACAAACGTTGTTTCTTGACCTTCTTTTGAACTAATATTGAGATCTCCTCCTAGCTTATCCAGGCTTGCCTTAACTAAATATAAACCAATCCCCCTGTCCTTTCCTTTTGTTGTATATCCTTTTTGAAGGATATGATTAAGATTGGCATCAGATATTCCCTGTCCAGTATCATGAACTTCAATAGTTAAAATATCATCTGCATAATCAAACTTTAATTCAATTCGTTTAACGGGCCTTTTTTCTACTGCTTCTATGGCATTGTCAATCAAATTTCCTATTATCGTAATTAGCTCATGAGTAATAGCTGCATTTTCTGGTTCGGGCAATTGAAAGTCAGAGGATAATGCCAGCTTAGCACCTGCTTCCCTTGCATAACTTAGTTTTCCAATTAAAAAACCGGCTAGTACTGGATCTTTAACGGTTTTGGTAATAAAGCCAATCTCGTTTTCTCTGTGGTCAACAAGATCACTAATATATGCTGCAAGCTGATCATAATAATGCATATGCACCATACCAAGTATTACATGAAGTTTGTTCATGAATTCGTGCGACTGGGCCCTTAACGATTCAGCATATAAGCGGACTCCAGTCAGCTGTTCCGCCAGCAGATGTATTTCTGTTTTATCACGAAATGTAGCCACGGCCCCTACGATTTCATCCTTCACAAATACTGGTACCCTATTCACTAGTAAGACACTATCTTTTAAATCCTGCTCTTTATCTAATTCGACTTTTCCGGTCTCCAGGATTCTATCCAGGTTTGAGTCAGGCATATAACTAGTTACCTTTTTACCCGTTGGATTTTCATTAATGCCCGCTTTCTTAAATATCTTTAAAGCTGCTTTGTTTACGAGAGTAATGGTTGAACTCTGATCTACCGCTATGATTCCCTCTCGAACTGATTGTAATATGGCATTTCGCTCTTTTAAAACCTTCGCAATAGCAAAAGGTTCCAGCCCAAATAATATTTTCTTAATATACCTTGCCAAAAGTATTGCGCCGGCAATTCCGGTCAATATTCCAAAAACGGTTCCTACATAAATATTAAAACGGCTTTTTAAAACAGCATCATTAACTTTTTGAAGAGAAATACCGACCACCACGGCTCCAATTTGATTATCCTCTGAATCATAAACAGGGGTGAAAGAACGCAAAGACCTGCCTAAAGTTCCTTTGGAGATAGAGATGTGCTCTCTACCTCGTAATACATCTTTCTCATCCCCTCCAACAAATTTTTTTCCTATTTTACTTGGATCGGGGTGAGTTTTCCGGATTCCATTATTATCGATTATTACTACAAATTCTACATCTGTCGATTTTTTTATCCTATTGGTAAATTGCTGAACTTCCTGATTGTTTTCACTTCCACTTAACGCTTCGATTACAAGCGGGGTTTGTGCTGCCATTCGTGCTACGTTTACTGCTTTTTCAGTCTGGCTCTTTTCTATAGTATCTGCAACTGTTTGGCTAATGAGAATATCTGTAATGAATAATGAGAGGGCTACCACCCCACACACCAGTATCATAATAGTAAACTGTAGACTCCATTTACCTTTCTTCACTTCTACACACCTCTTTGGTCTAAAAACTCTATTAACTTTAAGGGATACTTTTATGTTAAGTATGTTCATTTTACTTACATCACACAATTATTCGGTACTGTATCAAGTTCAAAAAGGTAGCCAAGTGATTTAAATCAATTAAGAGAAGATATATAACCTAACCATTTGCTAATGTATCCTTAAAAACACTGATTCAACCGCAATATTTTCCAAATAATAAAACAGACTATACCTTCTTAGGCTTAGATATAAATTAATTATTCCCCTTTAATGTCTGAACCCCAACTTACCTCGATAGTTCAATATAAGTAATTTTTGCTTGTTAAATCCACAAGTTTTCTATTCGTATTATGCAGTTCATAAGAAGTTTAGCGGAATATCCCAGCAATTCTTACAATGCTCGAAGTTACTATGAGTTTCTTATTTAACCTTTCCAATTAGTTACTATTTAATTTTCAAAAATACAGCTGTCTGCCATCTTCTATCTCCATGTTTCCGTATTAAATCGACATGTTTAAAACAGGAGGAATGATTAAAATACACGCATTTTCAACAGACTTCAAATCAACAAAGTATTAAAGAGAGTACTCAAGAATCTTCTACCCTATCTAGACTTTTTGACCAAAAAGGGTCGTCATTTTCCCAAGTATGGAAACATGTTTAAGCTACTATCAAAAAACCCTTTCGATATTTAAACAATGCCCCAGATAAAGGAAAAAGCCCGTGTATAATGAACTGTGCCCCATTTTACGGACAGTATAAAAAAGTGCCTAAGCGGCTAATAAATGGTCCCGGTATTGTACCGGGGCCATTTTCTTTAGCCCCCATTGATAACGATGATCATTATATTCTTCAATAACTCGATCAACTTCTTCCTTCACATCCGTTAAATGAGTACATGTTTTATATTCTGCCAAATCCTTAAAGTGGCCAAAGAAACTTTCCATTGGCGCATTATCCCAACAGTTTCCCTTGCGGGACATGGATTGGGTTATCCCAAGTTCCTTCACTTTGCGCTGAAATAGCGGATGGGTGTAATGGAACCCCTGGTCAGAATGAAGGATTGCATTCGGATGGAACTTGTGACACACAGCCTGCTTTAGCTTACTTAAAGTCTCGTAAACGATATCCATTTCTAATGAAGTGGATAAATGGTACGTAACGATTTCTTTTGTCGCGGCATCTTTTACGCAGGATAAATACGCTTTTTGGCCTTTCCCATAATAAAGATAGGTAATGTCAGTAAGCAGGACCTTGCCTGGCTCCTCCTGATTGAATTCACGATCAAGGAGGTTTGGACAAGTAAGGTGCTCCTTGGTTGCTTTGGCCATCTTCCGATATGGGTTGGCCCTTCTGATTTTCGCTAGGAGATTATATTTTGTCATCAACCGCCTGATTTTTTTATGATTCATTACCGCTGAGTAGTCATTCTCCATAATCATTTTGATTTGGAGGGCGCCTACTTTTTCCTTTTTACTGATGAAAATATTTCTAATCAATTCTATGTCCAATTCATCCTGTTCTTCACGAAGCTCACGGTAAGGAGCTGCCTTTAACCAATCATAGTAGCCACTTCGACTTACACCAGCCAACTTGCATAGATAGGAAACAGCCTTCTTTAATTGGTGTATTCTGATTGTCCTTTCAATTAGATAGAACTTCTCAGCAACAGTTAGAATCATTTCTTTTTCAGAGCCTGCCTTTCTAGCTCTTCCAGCTTTTTTAGGAAGTCATTTTCTGCTTCAAGGAATTTGATTCTCGCCTCGGCCTTCCTAAGTTGGTCCTCTACAGACTGTGGCTTAGAAGTGGGGCGTCCTGTACTTCCTTTTCCACGGCGTTCCGTAAGGAAGCCTTCCTCACCAAACCTTTCAAAGGTACTACGCCAGCGCTGTAGACAACGTTTAGGTTGTTTCTTTCCAATTATTTCGAGATTAAATCCCTGGTCAATGAAAATTTGAGAGGGGGATTTCCCCTTTTTATAATCCTTAACAGCTTTTGTCTTAAATTCCGGACTATAGGAAATAGATCGCTCGGAAGCACTAATGATATTTGGATTCTTTTCAAGTTCTTTAATCTGAAATTCAGTATATATATTCTTACTCATAGAAACCCTCCGTCCATACTCATTACATCTATTGAAACATAAAAAAACCCGGATAAGGGACACTTTTTTATGTGTGTCCGTTATCCGGGGTATAGTTCATAAAACACGGGCTTTCTTCTTTATTTCAAATCCATTGGATTATATAATTCCACGTCAGGATTTTTATCTTGGAACCAACGAAGTGCAAACTCATTTTCAAATAAGAATGCATATTTATCAAACCGGTCCTTAACAAGGATGCTTCTCGAGCTATGAAGGTTTTCATCAAGCTTTTCATCTTCAGCCCAGCGTGTAATCTTGCTGCCCATGCGTTCCATCACGACTTCAACATTGTACTCGTTCCTCATTCGATGCTCGAATACTTCAAATTGAAGCTGCCCAACCGCACCAAGCAGATATTCTTCCATCCTAACCGTTTTGAAGAGCTGAATTGCCCCTTCTTGTACAAGTTGGTTAATACCCTTATGGAAATGTTTCTGTTTCATGACGTTTTTAGCTGTTACCCTCATGAATAGTTCCGGCGTAAACTGAGGCAGCCTTTCAAACTGAAACATGTCTTTGCTTGTGGTAATCGTATCGCCAATTTGATAATTACCAGTATCATATAAACCGATGATATCTCCGCTTACCGCTTCATTTACAGTGTTTCGATCATCAGCCATGAATTGGGTGGAGGAAGAAAGGTTGATCGGTTTCCCTGTCCTGCTCAAGTTGACGCTCATTCCACGCTCGAATTTACCGGAGCAAATGCGTAGGAAGGCGATTCGGTCACGGTGTTTTGGGTTCATGTTCGCCTGGATCTTGAAAATGAAACCGGAAAAATCATTGCTGACAGGATCCATTTCACCTGACGTTGTCATCCGTGCTTGTGGAGCTGGTGCAAACTTCAGATAAGCATCCAAAAACGTCTGAACACCGAATGTCGTTAAAGCACTTCCGAAAAATACAGGACTAAGTTTTCCATTCGCAATGTTTTCTTCAGAGAATTGGTTACCCGCTTCCGTCAACAGCATGATTTCTTCCAAAGTTTGCTCATATAGCTGGGAATCCTTAAGTTTATGATCCACTTCGAGTTCACCATCTTCATTCAACGGAAGGAAACGCTCTTCCCCTTCAGTTTTGAACTGTTCAATCCGCTTGTTGAACCTGTCGTAAATGCCCACGAAGTCTTTTCCCATCCCGATCGGCCAGTTCATTGGATATGTTTCTATTCCTAATACCTCTTCAAGTTCGGCAAGCAATTCCAGCGGCGTTTTACCTTGTCGGTCCATTTTATTGATAAAAGTGAAAATCGGTATACCCCTCATCCGGCATACTTTGAATAATTTAACCGTTTGATCCTCGATACCTTTTGCCGAGTCGATGATCATCACGGCGCTATCAACAGCCATCAGTGTACGATATGTGTCTTCACTGAAATCTTGGTGGCCCGGTGTATCGAGAATATTGACACGGAAGTCATCATAATCGAATTGCATGACTGAGGATGTAACGGAAATTCCCCGTTGCTTTTCAATTTCCATCCAGTCACTGGTTGCATACTTCCCTGTTTTTCTAGCTTTAACTGTTCCGGCATCGCGGATCGCGCCGCCAAACAGCAGTAATTTTTCTGTCAAAGTCGTTTTCCCGGCATCCGGGTGAGAGATGATTGCGAAGGTCCGTCGGGATTGAACCTCGTCTTTTAAATTAGTCATAATATGTTCCTTTCATTATTGGAGTCATCAATAAAAAATTTATAGGAGGTTTATTGTATTTTTTACATTGGAATGGCAACCTTTCTTTGTATGCAAAAATCCTGATCATACACAATATATGTAAGAAGAAATATATCATAAGGCTTAAGCATTGGCTACTCAGCATTCATTTCAATCAACCTTTCTATTTTAACACGATATGAAGGAAAGATGTAGAGGTGAATGAAACACCCACTAGGGGATTTATTCAGATGCAAAACAAAGGACGCTTAATAGCGCCCCTTATCTTGATCCATATGATTACCGTTCATTTATTCATGATTTATTTATTTACCTTGCAGTTTTTAACGATTTTTGATTCCGCTTGTTCTTCCAGCGTTTTTTTACTTCCTTGAATATGATTGGAGCAGCAAAAATGAGAGCTCTTTTTAATAATTTCTTCATTTTTCATCAGTCCTTTCTTTCTTATCCTATACCCGATTATTTTCGCAGAAAACTTTAATGCCAACTTGTTTTCCTGTTTTCACCATAAAGCCATTTCATATTTGACATGGAATCCCAAGTCAAATTTCAATCAAGGAAAATCCTGCGCGACAATATCGTTATATTTCCCCATATAAAACCTGTCTAATATTATTTTCCCCAAATGGGAATGTATAAATTACTTCCATTTGTTTTATCCTTTATAAAGGTGGGTATATACTAAAAAACTGGAAATTGCTCCAGAGGTTATTGTGGTAATTTTTCCTGTAGGCTTTCACATATTATCAAGCATCATCGTATGATAATCTTAACTTGAATGAGGGTGCTGGATAATGTGTGAAATTGATTTTTCCCTCTAGGTAAAATCATCACCATTAATATTTTTTAACTTTTTAGGAGGATTCATCGAATGACAGTAACAGGTAAAGTGAAATGGTTCAATAGTGACAAAGGATTTGGTTTCATCGAAGTACCAAACGGAGATGATGTTTTCGTACATTTTTCCGCCATTCAAGGAGAAGGTTTCAAAAGCCTTGATGAAGGTCAAGAGGTTGAATTTGAGATCGAAGAAGGAAACCGCGGACCTCAAGCTAAAAACGTCGTAAAACTCTAAAGCATAGATACACAAACATAATTGATAGGCAATGCAAAAGGATGCCGCCCATATCGGGCGGCATCCTTTCCTTTATATGTACATGCGAAATATTCACGTTATTTTTCATTAAAATGATCCAAAATGAAATCGGGAACATGTTCGCCAGAAAAACTCTTGATGTCCACATCTCTGCTTTCTTTATAATAAAAGGCAGCTGAATACTCCCCGCTCCAATCAATTTGGGCATTATCAATCGCTGTCTCGATTTCAGAAGCGGTCTTAATTTTCAAGCGATTTGGCTGTTGTTCAATCTGCTGTGCAAGTTCACTTTCAGAATTCGTGTGATAAATTTTCGAATCGGACTTCGCAACCAGGATATAAGAAATATCATCAGCCATTAACCGCGCTTGTTCCGATTGTCCGGTACTTACCATCCATTCTGAAAACTTAGGATATGAAGAATTCCAATACATATAAATGGTTTTGTTATTATTCAAAAGAATCTCTATGGAGGCATAATCACCAAAAGAAGAAGTCATTTGTGCGAACGATTGATTATTCAGGTCCTCCGACAATGCCTTCACTGCAGCTTCCAGCTGTTGACGGTCCGTGATCGTTATGGATTTGTCCACTTGGCCGCTCGCCGTTATCTTGATTTTAGAAACATCTTGAGCAGAAACATTCAATACCTGATTAACCATTTTTTTATATTCATTAGACTCATATATTTTCGCCAATAGTGGCATGTATGAATCGTAATTCTGCAAATGATACTCTCTTGCTAACCGTTTTCCATTCTTGAGTTCATACATCAGAAATACGGATTGACCATCATTCCATTCACCAATGGAAACCTTTTTACCCTTATCGATGATTTCCTGATGCAATAACCTGATCGCTTCAATATTTTCCTTCTCTTTAAGATAATTGGAAGCATTATTCGACGTGTCATCGCCTTCAAAAAATATAGGAGATTCACCAATATAAATTTGGCTAATCATCTTTTCATCAGGAATCTTGGTCTTATACTGAAAGGGATCTATTTTTATAATGAGTGCCAGCACAATGACAGCCGCTATAAACGCTACATAACCTTTCAGGTTGACCCGTATTCGCCAAGTCTTTTGCAGGACGATTTCCCCTAAATAATATCCAAGCAAAGAACCGACGGCATATCCAAAAAAAATCCACCCAGGTTCGCCTGTCGTTTCGCTAAAATAAAGCCCTGTAAACAGCATCATGCATAATGTCAGGCCGATTTTAAACACTGGCTTAATCTTCGGGTAAACAAATGCCTGCGACACATGCTCCAGCTTTCTCCTCTCATAGAGAAAAAGAGAGCTGATCAGAAATAGAAAGGTTAATATACTATAAATTAATGTATTAATAGAGAAGAAAGTGATTTTTTCCATCTCCGTTGCTGCTAATAATGGGGAGATGCCATTCATATTGGCACTTAGATAATACTCTGCAGAAAATCCTGTTATCAAAAATTTCACATTAGCTGCAAACAAAACAAAAAGCCCCACCGGCAAAGTAAGAAAAATATAGGTCAGCACTCCTTGAAAGGCTGATAATCCCGTAACCATTCCAAGTAAAACGGCAACGGAAAAAATCAAAGCTTCCAAAATAAATGTTGTCCCCATCCAAGACCATATATCCGTCATGGTATATAGCCGTTCTATATCAATTGCCGAGTGAAATAATATCAATATTGAACCTGTAAGTAAAATCGGCAAACCCATGAAGCCAATTCCCGTTCCAATCATATGAGCGTAGATGCTGCGTCTCGTAATCGGTAAACTATGAATGAAGTCTGAGGCTTGTTTCATTTGTAAAAACCGAAAAAGGAAGATGGCAAGTAATACTGGAATAACGATGACCAAGACAAACTGTATCATCTGCTGACAGAAAAAAAGGTTTTCGAATTCCACATATTCATTGTTCCCATTCAAGATAATCGCTAACATTTCCAGAGGCAGCGCAAATATGAGGCCTACAAGATATAGAAAACCAATCCAGCCAGTACTTCTGAAAATATAGATAATCAGTTCCCTATTAAACCAGGTTATTCTGGATGACATAACCGATATCCCCCATTTCATAAATGAATATCTCCTCAAGAGTAAGGGGGAGAATATCTAATATTTCCGGCTGAAACTGATTAAAATGCGATTTAATCATGGCTTCACTACCTTTAACGATACAAACGATTACGCTGCCGCGTCTTTCCTTGTTAAGGATTTGAATTCCGCGGTATAAACCATGGGGAATTTTGTGCTTAAAGGCAATTTGCACTTTATGTACATCAGCTTTCAAGTCATTCAAAACCTTTTGGATAACAAGCTCACCCTTATGCAAAATCCCTACATGATCGGCTAAATCTTCAATTTCCCGGAGATTATGGGACGATAGTAAAATCGTCATATCCCTTTCCGAAACATCCTGAATCAACAACTGTCTCACATTTTTTCGCATGACCGGATCTAATCCATCAAACGGTTCATCCAATATTAGAACTTCCGGCATCGTCGAGAGTGCTAGCCAAAAAGCAACCTGTCTCTGCATCCCCTTCGATAGTTTATGTATTTTATTTTGGACGGGTATCGGGAATACTTCCTGTAATTGATAGAAACGTTCTTGATTCCACTCGCTATAAATATGGCTATAAAAACCTGCCATTTGCGTGATCGTATAGTTAGCCAGGAAATAAGGCGTGTCAGGAAGGAAGAAACAACGATTTTTCACTTCACGGTTTTCAAACACATATGATCCATCAATAAGAACTTCACCTGCATCCTGTATCAGGTTGCCTGAAAGCATTTTTAATAGAGTCGTTTTTCCCGCCCCATTTGAACCTAATAACCCGAATATGGAGCCTTTTGGTATAACCAAGGTGACGTTTTTGATTGCTTCTTTTCCTTCATATAATTTACTCACCTGTTTTATTTCAATCATGAATCCCCCCCCTTTGCCAATGGACTGATTTCCTTTATTATTCTATAAATTTCACTTTTATCGATTCCGATGTACAGAGCTTCAGCGAGTACCTTTGAAAGCTCGTTTCTGATCTCTTCTTCTTTCAATGAATTTTTGAAGGATCTAGGAGGTGCCACGAAATTCCCTTTGCCTGGTAAGGTATATATAAACCCGTCAGACTCTAGCTGCTTGTAAGCTTTCTGGATCGTATTTGGATTGATGGTCAATTCCTGAGCCAATATTCGGATGGATGGTAGCTGATTATGTTCCTGTAAAACTTCATTGATCATTAGTTCCTTTAACTTATCCATCAATTGCTCATATACCGGCTTTCCACTTTGAACATCCAATTCAAACATCATGAACCCTCCCTGCAATGGGTGTATTACATCTCCTAATACAGTACATTATAAAACAATATCTTCCAATTTAAAACCAATTTAATACCATTTCCAAACAATACTCGCTTTCATTTTGTTTAACAAGACTTACAGCAGGGAAGTAATGATAGTAAGAATGAATAAAGGAGTTGTTTTCATTGAAACCATTATATACAGCTACAGTTACCGTACACGGTGGTCGTGAAGGACATATTAAATCAGAGGACGGGATTCTGGATTTCGATGTGAGGTCACCGAAGGAATTAGGTGGTTCCGGTGAGCGCGCCACAAACCCTGAACAGTTATTCGCAGCCGGTTACGCGGCATGTTTTGACAGTGCCTTGAATCTTGTACTGCAAAAAGAAAAGAAAAAGGCCGATACGTCCGTGACGGCAAATGTAACGATCGGTAAAGATGAGGAAGACGGCGGTTTTAAATTGGCTGTAAGGTTGGATGTTTCGATTCCCGACCTAAGCAGGGAAGAAGCCGAAGAGTTCGCCAAAAAAGCACACATGACCTGCCCCTATTCAAAAGCAACACGCGGAAACGTCGATGTCACCTTGATTTTGGTATAACGTTTAAGCAAGGGACTGGATACGGCATTAAGGCCGGCTCCAGTCCCTTTTTCTTATTTCACTTCTTCCAATCCCTTCAGTTTCAAAAGAAAGCCAAGACCTATTATCGCCATGATGATTAATGACCCTAGTGCCATCCTGCTCGCCAATGTACCGAGGTCGTGGAATATCAACGTTATCGTTCCATATAATAGCGGACCGATTATTGAAGAGACTTTTCCAGAGAATGCAAATAATCCAAAAAATTGCCCCCTCTTCTCATCCGGAGTCAATTCAATGATATAGGTCCGTGATGTCACCCACATCGAACCTAGCGAAATTCCGAACATACTCCCTGCAACCCAGAACCAAAGGGCGGTTTGTGCGAAGACCGCTATAAATAAAGCGACCAAGAGCAGAACCCCCACATACGTCACAGCCAGCCGCGGTCCCTTCGACTGTGTGATGTATCCAAACAGAAACGATCCGGCAATGCTCGATACTGTCGATACCAGGTATAGCAAAATGAATCCGCTGGAGGAAAATCCAACAACAGTCTTGGCATATACGGCCATCATGCCGATAGTGGTCGCAATTGCATCATTTAAAAAGAAATAGGCAATCATGAATGTAAAAACCGATCGGTAGGAGCGCATCTCTTTAAATGTTGATTTAATTTCCTTATAACCTGATAAAAAAGGTTCTTTCGCTTTTTGCTGTTTTGGAGATTCTTTTAAAAAAAAGAATAAGGGAAGGGAAAAAACCAGAAATAAAATGGCCGTGGGTATGAAGGCTTCATGTGAACTCCCTTTACTTATGAATGGATAGATTGACAGTCCCACTAACGTTCCAAGGTAGCCTACCGCCACGCCAAACCCTGATATTAGCGGCAATTGCTGTTTCGTGCCTAAATCACTCATCATCGTATCATAGAAAACCAGACTCGAATGATAGAAAAACTTTGCTATCACAAATAAAAGAATGACGATCGCCAAGGAAACGGGAATGCCCAGAACCTTTCCATCCAATGGCGTCCCCCCGAATACCCCCATTAAAAATGTACATAAAACGGAAATGAGTGTAAAAACCATAATGTATTTTTTCATTTTTCCCGTTCGATCGATCATGACACCGAACAGCGGGGAAAACAAAACGAGAAACAAACTGGCAATCGCATTAGCGTAGGAGATGAAGGTACTCGCAATCTGATCAAGAACGGCATTTTCCCCAATCTGTTCCTGGAGGAAGAATGGAAAGAAAATCGTATTGATATTAGAAGAAAAAATCGTATTGGCAAAATCGTAAAACGCCCAAGAGAGAATGGGAAGGGAAAAATATAAACCAAAATTCCCCTTCCATTTTTTAGACTTCGGTTTCACCTGCAATTCCATCTGCTTTCCCTCCTTATTGATACTTAAATTATATGTATTCCATACCTTTCCAATAAATCCTTTAAGTCGGATTATAACATTGTGTAAAACATGATTTTTTCCTGCCTAACATGTAATATTATGAAATGAGACTGTCCTGCTAATTTTTAATCATTATGCCTGATAGGAGTGTGAAAGATGACCGCATTTTTTCTTATTATCGTGATAACCATGCTTGTCCTGTTCGCTCTCTACGCTAAAGGATCAAAAAGTGATTTCCCTGAAAGCTTAATAAAGCAGCATTCCCCCATTAAAATTGGACATCGAGGTGCATCTGGATATTGCCCCGAGAATACAATGGCATCTTATAAAAAAGCCATTGAATTGGGTGCTGATTTCCTGGAAGTGGATATCCACCTCAGTAAAGATGATGTCCTTGTGGTTCATCATGATCCCACCTTGGATCGAACCACAAACGGCAAAGGGAACCTCCGTGATTACACGGCAGCCGAATTAAAGGAACTGGATGCAGGAAGCTGGTATCATTCTCGCTATAAAAACGAAAGGATACCTTTACTAAGTGAGGTATTGGAGAATTTCGGGTCTGAGGTCGGAATTTTAATCGAATTGAAACATCCCTCTGCTTATCCCGGCATAGAAGAGAAACTTGCCGAAGAATTAGGTAAATTCCAAGAATGTTCAACAAGTAAAAATATGATAATGGTTCATTCGTTCGATATGGAATCCATGAAAAGGTTTCATCAATTAATGCCGGACATACAAGTGGGCGTTTTGATAAAACGGCGAATCAATGACCAAAAAATAAAAGAGATTGCCGAGTTCGCATCATTTTTGAATCCAAAACAAACGATTTTGAGTACGAAGCTGCAAAGGCGAATCCAAAAGCACGGGATGAAAGTATTTACATGGACCGTCAACAATAAAAAACAAATACATATGTTCAAAATGATGCAGGTAGATGGGATCATTTCCGATTTTCCAGATTATTTTTTGGATTGAAACTTTGAATGATAAGTGATAACTAGTTCTTTACACGGTTTAGGGTGAGACCATTCCGAATCCCTTTTAAAATTCCCTTTGAAATTTTGATTAAAGGTTAAGAACAAAAGACTGTAGGCAAAAATGAACTGCCCCGTAAATGTTAGACACCAAACTAACATTTACGGGGTGTTTTTTATGGCTAATTTTTCTACCGAACAGAAAATATTCATTACACGACTTTACCTTGAAGGTGAGCACAGCTATATGGATCTTCAAAAAATATTTGAAGTTTCGTATCAAATGATTCAAGGATGGGTTCGTTTATACCAAATTCAAGGAGCCGATGGATTTAAGAAATCCTATACAAGTTATTCTACGGAGTTTAAAATGGATGTACTTAATTATATGAATAAAACGGGTATATCTTCTTACGACGCAGCCGCAAGGTTTAATATTTCATCTCCAGCGCTAATTCGGACGTGGAGAATACATGTTAATGCCTATGGATTAGATGCCCTAATTTCTAAGAAAAAGGGGAGACCATCCATGAAAAAAGATATCAATCCATCCAAACAAATTGAAGGTTCGGTTAAAGAGCTTGAAGAACGAATTAAACAACTAGAAATGGAGAATGCGTATTTAAAAAAGTTAAATACTTTAGTTCAAATGCAGGAAAAATTACAACCCAAATCAAAGCGCAAGTAATTTATGAACTAAAGTCCATTTATGAGGTTGTGGCCTTAATTAAAGTCGCTGATATTCCACGTAGCACGTACTATTATCGGGAAAAACGCTTGAATCGAGAAGATAAGTATTCGAAGGTAAAAGCCACTATTCAGTCTATCTATCATGAACATAAAGGACGTTACGGTTATCGTCGTATCACAAAAGAGTTAAAAAAATATGGATTTTCTCACAATCCAAAGACCATCAACCGACTCATGAATGAAATGGGCGTAAAATGTTTAGTCCGTATGAAAAAGTATCGTTCGTATAAGGGGCGTGTTGGTCGAATTGCCCCCCATATTTTACAACGTGATTTTCAAGCCGAGAAAATGAATCAAAAATGGGTAACAGACGTAACGGAATTTCATTTATTTGGGGAGAAACGTTACCTATCCCCTATCCTTGATTTATGTAATGGTGAAATTATTGCCTACAAAGTGATGAAACGCCCTGTTTATAAACTTGTTGGAGATATGTTAGATGAGGCGATTAAACACCTAAAACCAGAAGATACAGTCATCCTCCTTTCGGATCAAGGGTGGCATTATCAAATGAAGAAGTATCAAAAAACCTTAAAAGATTCCCGCATTATACAAAGCATGTCCCGTAAGGGGAATTGTTTAGATAACGCAGTCATTGAAAACTTTTTTGGCTTGTTAAAGTCTGAATTGCTTTATCTCCAAGAGTTTGAAAGTATGGAGCACTTTGAAAAGGAATTAGATGATTATATTCATTACTATAACCACAAACGAATGAAGGTAAAATTAAAAGACCTGAGTCCGATAGAATACCGAACTCAGGTCTTAGAAGCTGCTTAAATTATATGTCTAACTTTATTGGGTCAGATCAAAACATAGTTGATTGGAGCGGGTGTGCGAGACTCCTGCGGGAATAGCGGGTCCAAGGGATACCCCACAGGCGCAAGTGCGCCGAGTCCGGACCGACCGCGGAAAGCGAGTGCCTTACGTTCCAATCAACGTCCAAATTTGTACAAGCAAAAAAATGCAGACAATCGGCAATTCGGATTGTTTTTTGTTTTTTAATAAGGCTCTTTTCGTAAAGATTGTTGTTTTTAAAACGAAACTATTTAAGGTTGATTGGAGCGGAAGTGCGAGACTCCTGCGGGAGCAGCGGGACAGGTGAGACCCCACAGGCGTTTACGCCGAGGAGGCTCACCGCCCGCACCAAGGAAAGCGAGCATCTGGAGGGGAAATCAACAACACCTCACTACCTGGTAAATAGCAACAAAGTATGTGAAAACAGCCTTTAATAACAATGAAAGTATTGTATTTCATGCGCGTCCGTCCCATAATAGGCCCATCGCTGTTGACTTCGTCTCCAACGATAACCTGCCACTGAATTATATCCGACATATGTTGGGTAAAACCAAAATGAACGGCCATTCTTAAGCCAAATATACGTATATTTGTATAAGCACCCTTTCATTGACCCAGTGTCCATTGCCTTATACATTCCTTGAAGTTGTGGAGTGAATAATGGCGGAGCTATATGAGGCGGTCCTCCTCCGTGCGGCGGCCGAGGCGGTGGCTGGCCCCCTCCGTAGGACGGACCAGGCGGGCCAGGAGGAGTCCTTACATCCATCATCTGATTCTCTAATGGATATGCCCCTTCCATGAAATGATTGCCCATATTTCAGAGATGTGCATTTCGTTCATTACCGTTATGGTCGTTCTATTGATTGAATGAATCGTAGGGTTTCATACCTTTTCACCTCATAATTTGAACGTCCATTTATCCGTATGTAGACGAATGACCATTTGTGCAACCTTTGCTCTGAACGGTCTCGAATTTGATTTCCATTTGATCTATTTTTGAAATTGATGCATCAGAAAATATTCCCTGTTTTTTTTTTGAAAAAACCCCTATATTTTTTAGCTTTCTTGCCCTAGAATTGATATAGTGTTGGTAATGATTTAAATGTGGTCAAAAGTAATATCAGGCCCTAAATCATTTTTGGACAAATTTTCTTATCTTAGAAAAAACGAGGGATTCCTATGTGGGAATTATTATTAGAATTCGATTATCAAACCGTTCGCCATGCGGTATGGGCAGGTTACTTATTTACCTTTGTCTTTCCACTGGCCGCGTTTTACTTCTTAAATAAAAAGCAATCGCTCTTGAATGACAAATATCAAGCTTCCGTTCATACAGATAAAAGTAAATCCCCTGTTCATACAGGCAGCACCTTTGACTGGCGCGGTGCACAGCGCTTTTTCACCTTTATCCGGCAAAAAGATTCACCAGATGATTCCGATGAGCCAAGCCTCCTTCTAGTTGTTTAAACATTAACAATTCGAGGAGGAATTTATATTGAAGAAGAAAAACATGTTTTTAATTGCCGTCCTATTTTTGGCAACGACCCTTTTGACTGGTTGCTCAGCAGCAACGAGCGGACCATTTCATACTGCATTGGTTAACCCTATGACAAAAATGCTGGAATTCAATGCTGGTTTATTTAATGGCAACTATGGTTTAAGCATCATCATGATGACATTTTTGATTCGCCTTGTTTTGCTACCTCTGACTGCCAAACAATACAAAACACAGCTTAGCATGAAGACGAAGATGAATGGGTTGAAACCGGAAATGACAGCAATCCAGCAGAAAATCAAAGAGACGAAAGATCCTGCTAAACAAAAGGCCCTTCAGCAGGAAATGATGCAGCTTTACCAAAAACATGGAGTCAATCCTTTAAACATGGGCTGCCTGCCGCTCTTAATTCAAATGCCGATCCTAATGGGCTTTTATTATGCGATTCAAGGTTCCCATGAAATTGCGACCCATAGTTTCCTTTGGTACAGCCTAGGTCAGCCGAATATTGCCATGGCGATAATCGCTGGTGTCATTTATTACTTCCAATCGGTCATTTCCGTGAGACAAATGCCGGAAGAACAGCAGAAACAAATGAAGATGATGAGCTTGCTCTCACCAGCAATGATTTTATTCATTTCTTTCTCTGCTCCTGCTGCATTGCCACTATATTGGTCAATCGGTGGTATATTCATGATTGTTCAGTCATTCGTGCTTCAGCGAATATATAAAAAAGACCGTGCCGCTGTCCCAGCTGCAAATGAAACGGTCATGAAAAAAAGCTAATCCACTTGGATTAGCTTTTTTCTTACATTCATTTTCCACTTACGCTGGAAAGTGAAGCGATTTCCTGGGTGAGATCACTTTGTTTTATTTCTTCGGCAACGGATTTGTAGAAACCTTTTCGAAAAATCTCTCTACATATTCGAAATCCGTGTAAAAGAACAATAATAGGTCACCCGGTTGTGATTTCTCCCAGGCTTTTATGAATGCGTCCAATTCATTAGGTTCGATGAATGTCCGATCTTTTTGTAACCCAGCTTCTACCGCAGCATCCTGAAGCAGCCCGGCTACTTCTAACGGCTCCCTCCCCCGCAAATCATCGTCTTCTTTAATGATGAACAGATCGGAATTAATGGCCGCTACCTTGGAGAGTCTGATAAGTTCTTCATCAATACGATCCCCCGGCCCTGCCAAAACAGTGATAAGATGATTTTTGTTATAGGCACTGACCGTTTCGAATATGGCCTTCAATCCCGCTTCATTATGAGCATAGTCGATGATGATCGTGCGCTCTTTTAACTTTTTCAAATTGAACCGTCCTTTGGACAAATTCGTATCAGGCATAAATGTGGCAGCCTTCCTTCTTAGTTCTTCCATGGAAATGCCTTGTGTTTCGGCTGCGGCTAACGCCTGAAGTAAATTGGCGATATTATGACGTGCCATGCCGGAAATCGTAATTGGAACCATGGTGCAATCCATAAATGGATGGATGACTCCATCAGCTGAATGACAAATGACGCCGTTTTCATTGACGTACCAAACTTTACATCCCTTATCTATCGCAGCTTTCACGTGAGGCTGGGTGGCATCTGTAGAGGTGTAAATGACCTCCCCATCTGTATAAGCGTTCATGGCAGCTACATTCGGATCATCTGCATTCAGTACACAATAGCCTGTTTTCATTACGACTTCAGCTACCAGCCTCTTTAATTTAATGAGATCATCCAATGTATCGATTCCATCACGGCCGAGGTGATCCTCACTTACATTGGTGATGATCCCCACATCACATTTACGAAAAGCAAGACCTTCACGCAGAATCCCGCCCCGGGCCGTTTCCAATACGGCAATATCGACTTCAGGATGGGCCAATACCATTCTTGCACTGACAGGGCCACTGCAGTCACCGTGATCCAATACCTCATCGCCGATATATACTCCATCAGAATTTGTCATCCCAACTTTTGTTTTTTCATTAGTAAGAAAATAATGAATCAATCTGGTTGTTGTCGTCTTGCCATTTGTTCCGGTCACTGCAATGATCGGTATAGCCCCCTCTTCCCTGGTCGGAAATAAATAATCGACAATGGCTTTGCCTACATCCCTTTTTTTCCCTTCACTCGGATAATGATGCATTCGAATTCCCGGTGCAGCATTCACTTCAATAATTGCAGTCTTTGAATGTTCGATCGGTTTTGATATATCCTCACAAATAAAATCTATTCCGGCGATATCCAAACCGATCGCTTTCGCAGCTGCAACAGCCATATTCTTAATGGTCGGATGAACCTGGTCCGTTACATCGATTGCCTTTCCGCCAGTCGAAAGATTTGCATTGCCGACAACTTGAACCAATTCACCTTGATTCGGAATCGTATCGAGCGTCCGATTCGATTTTTCCAAGTAACACGTCACGGTATGTGTAAGTGGGATTTTTGACATCGGCTTTTCATGACCTTCTCCCCGCAAATCATTACAATTTTCCTTTTCTATCAAACTGCGTATCGTTTCCTTGCCATTGCCAATAACATAAGGTGGAAGCCTCAAACTGGCGGCGATAAGTTCTCCATTAACTATCAGTAACCGATAATCATGTCCTTCAATATGCCGTTCGATAATATACTTCTCCACATGCAGCTCCAAACAATTGATTACATTGAATAGCTCATCCTTATTTTTGATATGGGTGATGACACCCTGACCCTGTCTCCCATTATACGGTTTTATGACCAGCGGAAAACCCAGCCTGTCCGCCGAGGTAAAGATATCTTCAATGGAATGGGCAACTTCCCCTTCAGGTACAGGGAGGCCACATCCTCTTAAAATGGATTTGGTCAATGCTTTGTCACATGAATTCTCAACCGCAATATTCGAAGTCTGGCTAGAGATTGTCGCCTGGACATACTTCTGCCTTGCACCTGTTCCTAAACGCAATAAGCTTTCATCACCCATTCGCTCGACAGGGATATCTTTTGCTTGCGCTGCCTTAAAAATGGCTTCGGTACTTGGCCCCAGCTTATTTTTATAATATAACTGCTCTATTTGTTTTACATAAGATTGTACATTTATAAGTTTTTCACCATTCAGGATGGCCTCCGCGATATCTTTTGCTGCTAAAAAAGCTTGAAGACCTGAGTAAGGCTCCTGATAGTCAAAGGTAACATAATAAAAACCCTTCTTTTCCATCATTATCGTTTTTCCCCGAATGGCTTCGATTCCGGCCAAGTTTTGAAGCTCAATCGTCATATGCTCCAATATATGTCCCATCCATGTTCCTTTTCTCAGCCTTTCGGCGAATCCGCCTCGATACCCTTTTGAACATGTATGGCTTCCCAAGTTCGGGAGCACCTTTAACAATTTTTCATTGAATCCAGGTATTGAATCAGATGGTTTCTGTTCCAGTTCCCCTATATCCAATTCAATGCAAATCGTAGGTGTATAAGCAAAATAATTAGGTCCTTTTAAATAACGGACTCGATTGATCTTCATTGTTGGATCCCCTTTTTCATCAACAATTTCCTTTTAAGCAGGTCAAAACGGTATCCCCTGGTTAGTGCATGAAGGTTGAAACCCGAAAGAGTCAACTCTTCACTGCCATTATCAGAAGATGTGATATTGATATAATCACTGGTGCTGCCATCAAGAACCAATACTTGATGTTGGCCGACTACTTCAAAATGACCGTCTTTAACTAAAACTGCTGTATTTTCATCAATGCCAATACCCATAATTTCTTTTTTCCCTGCTATTGCACTTAACAGACGATCAAAACGGCCACGCTGGGAAAAGTGTTGATCGATTATCAGTCCGTCCAGGAAGCCGAAACCTACGCCAATTTCAACCTTTAACTTATTGTCATTCAGCATCGTGTCAGCTGCAACGATCATATACTTACCTAAAATCGAAGCACCAGCACTTGTCCCTGCTATTACCATTCCTTCATGCCAGGCTTTAGAAAGGGCATCGTGGAACTTTGTTTTTCCAATCAGTTCAGACAATCGGCTTTGGTTTCCCCCTGAAATGAAGATGGCGGAAAAAGATGCAAGCTGTTCACAAATTGCCGGATCGTCTGCATCCTGCCTTGAATCCAGCTTGATCACTTCCACCCTGTCCACACCTAAATCCCTGAAAATCTTGATATACTCTGTACTCACTTCCTCAGGAATTTCACTCGCTGTAGGCAATATTCCTATTCCGCCTTCGCTATGGGTTGCAAGCTCGACAAATTTATTTAATACTTCACCTTCAAGGCACTTATCCTCTGCCCCGCCAATGATAAGTAATTCACCACAATTCATTCATCATACTCACCTTTACAAATGGATTCACATCATGAAATTGCTCTAAACAGAACACATAATGACTAGTATGGCAACTTCTTTCAGTATTCATTCATAAAAATGGCAAACTGCATAATTTTGTTTAACTTAATGAAAAAAGAGGAAAAGTAATAGAGTAAAAAATAAAAGGAGTGTATAAAAATGAGCCAAAACCAAATAAAAGAAAAAGTATTGAACATCATCCGTGATCATAAAATAGGAGTTTTATCTTCAGTTGAAAACAACAAACCACATTCACGCTATATGACATTTTTTAACGATGAATTAACTTTATACACACCAACGAGCGGAAAGACGGAAAAAATCGATGAAATTGCAAAGAACCCTAATGTTCATATCCTGATCGGCTATGATAATGAAGGATTGGGCGATTCTTACCTGGAAATCTCAGGTACCTCGAAAATAAACGAATCACAGGAACTGAAAGATAAATTATGGAATGAATCCTTTGAAAAGTGGTTCGAAGGTCCGAAAGATCCAAATTATTTAATTCTGCAAATTAAGCCGGAGAGCATACGGTTGATGAACAACAATGGTGAACCTCCACAAGAATTATCATTATAAATCTTTATTTTTTGTACTTACGCCAATTGACGAGTATTACGCTCAAACTCACGAGTAAACGGCCAAAATTCACGAGTAAAACACCAAAACTCACGAGTATTTGATCGAAATTCACGAGTATTACTCCAAATCACAAGTAAATGACCGAAATTCACGTGCATTTCACTAACTCAGTTACTATACTAAAAATAGCGCTATAAAACAGTTAAAAGCCCGCACATGAGTGCGGGCTTCAGACTGTAGACAAACTCGATGAAAATCGAGTTTGTCTATTTTTATGGCTTGTACAATTTGGACGTTGATTGGAACGTAGGGCACTCGCTTTCCGCGGGCGGTCGGAGAGCCTCCTCGGCTTTTGCCTGCGGGGTCTCCCCTAGACGCGCTTTTCCCGCAGGAGTCTCGTACCTTCCGTTCCATTCAACTTTGTTTTACCTTTTAGATAGAACACTTTTGCCTGGAGTCATTTTTGTTTTAAAATAGAAGTATTAAAACTTGAGGTGATGAGGATGCTTTCTAAACGAAGAAGCAGATCATCTGCGTCATCATCAAGATGTAATACCTATATATGCAAAACGTAAAGAAACGATAGAGCGTGTATTCGCAGACGCAAAAGAAAAGCATGGTATGCGTTGGACTACTTTAAGGGGACTTAAAAAATTCGATGCTTATTTTCGCTGCCATTAATTTAAAGAAGATGGCCAATTGACATGGCGAGGTCCAAAAATGGCCTAACATAGTGTGCTCGTAGAGCCCCAATCTCTTAACTTTAGGCGAAAATTCAAAGGGAATTTCAAAGTGGTTCAGAATTTTTTAATTCCGAACCCCTTTTGTCTACAAACTGAAGCCCGCACAAGAGTGCGGGCTTTTCTCATGATTATACCAACTCTGATTGGATATAATGCAAAATCAGATTGGCTGTATGCTTTAATGAAGAGACATGTGTCCGCTCGAAGGCATGTGATGCATCGATTCCCGGTCCGATCAGGCCATGGACGACATCATATCCTGCCCGGATGGCAGCGGAAGCGTCCGATCCGTAAAATGGATAAATATCGACGCGGTAGTCGACGGCATTTGCTTGGGCAAGTGAGACCAGATGCTGACGCAGTTTATAATGATAAGGACCCGAGGAGTCTTTTGCGCAAATGGAAACGCTGAATTCATCCGTCGTTTGTCCATCACCGATCGCGCCCATATCGACAGCAAGATATTCGACTGTTTTCTCAGGGATATTGGAATTTCCGCCATAGCCGATTTCTTCATTGTTGGAAATCAGGAAATGGGTCGTATATGCCAATTTTATCTTTCCTCTGGAAATGAGGTCAATGATATGAAGGAGGATGCCCACGCTAGCTTTATCATCTAAATGCCTTGATTTCAAAAAGCCTGTATCCGTCACTTCCACTCTCGGTTCAAAGGAGACAAAATCTCCAACAGAAATGCCAATGGCCTCGGTTTCCGCTTTGGTTTTCACGACAGCATCTATCCGGACCTCTATTGTCTCATCATCACGCTTCGCATCGCCGGCATTTTTATATACGTGGACAGAGGTCTGGTTGATTAAAATGGTCCCGGTGATAATGGCTCCGTCAGCAGTATGGATTTTACAATATTCCCCTTCCACCGAGTTCCAGCGGAATCCGCCGATCATCGTCAATTTAAGGCGGCCATTCGCTTTGATTTCCTTTACCATGGCCCCCAGTGTATCGACATGGGCAGTCAGCAAGCGATGTTTGTTATCATCTTCGCCTTTTAATGTAGCAAGCAGTGCCCCTTTATTAGTGATGTTATATGAAACCTTCCTCTGCTCCATGAAATCGGCCGCGTATTTAATGGCTTGCTCAGTATAGCCGGAGGGGCTGGGTATGGACACCAATTCTTTTATGTAAGATACGATTTCTTTTTCTTCGATCACGCTCATGCATATCTCTCCTTTCCTCTTTGTTCATTATATCTTTTCATGGCAACTTTTAACATATTAAAAGACCGCCAAAAGGCGGCCCTTTAATAGATTTAACTCATAAAAGCCATGACAGGCAAGATGGCCATAGCTAATGTTGCAATTCCATATAACGCTAAATTCTCCATATTCACTCTTCTTTTCCACTTATCGCGCCATACCTTGTATCTGTCCATATCTTCGTTTCTCATAAAAAAACCTCCTTCATGATGAAAGTTCAACTTCACTTCAATTGTCTTTGTTTGTTGGACATTTCCTTCATATATTCCAAGAAGGCAATTCTCTTTTCGTCTGGATAGGCTACAATGTCTGCAATGATTTCCTCTTCGAGAGGTTTCAGTAAACGGCCAACCGATTCAGTAAACAATATTTCTAACTCTCTCTTTGTTTCATTAGGATTTCTCACTTCCATCAATATCACCCTTCCAATTACTTCTATTATCTATATAACCTTTATCCACTCCATTGAAACGCAAAAAATCGACCGCCATAAAGGCAGCCGATAGTCAGCTTAAATTATTTCGTTACCCCAACATTATGCCATTGATATTGACGGCCTGCGAGATAATCGTAACCTGTAACGCGTTCATTCACTCCAGCCAATTGATAACGGAATAATGTCGGAATGACCGGAACCTCTTCATGAATCAATTCTTGCCACTCATTATACGTATCGATTCGATATTGATCATCGAAGGCTTCCTCTGAAATCCCTTTAGCAAGAAGCTCATCATTTTTTTCACTCACCCAGCGGGTATAGTTAAATTCTGCAGACCTGGACCATATTCCTGATGGATCCGGATCTGAAGCGACGCCCCATGCTGCTGAATAAACATCAACTTCGTCATTATCCTTTTTCAGGAGGTCGTAGAATGAATTGAACTCATGCAGCCTTCCATCCTGCAATTCGACGTCCAACCCTACTTGTTCCCATTGCTGGATATAATATCTTGCCAGTGGCTCAGAAACATCGGAACCGCTCATGGAAGCAAAGTTGATTTTGAACTCTTTTCCATCAGCATCTTCACGAATGCCATCATTATTCGTATCTACAAACCCTGCTTCATCCAAAAGTTCCTTAGCCTTTTCAGGATTATATTCATATGGTTTTACATCTTTGTTATTATATTTAAAGTTCGGTGTAATGACAGAGTTGGCAGGGAAGCGAAGGCCCTTGTACATCTTTTCGCCAACTTCTTCATTATTGATGGCATATGCCATCGCCTGACGAAGGCGTTTGTCCCCGAATTTCGGATTCTCATCCATAACATTTTCTTCTTTTTCCTTATCATAGTAGCCGAAATTGAATCCAATATAGGAATAGGCCAATTCAACTTTCCCCAATAATTCGACATTATCCAATTCCTTGGCCTGATCATATTGTTCAGCCAAGACCTCCGCTACATCGAGGTCACCATTTTCAAGTGACTTGACGACAACAGACGGATTCACCACTTTCAATGTGATACTGTCCAATTTAGGTGCACCGCGGTAATAATCTTTATTCGCTTCAAATTCCACCGCTTCCCCTTGAACGATTTTCTTCACTTTGAATGGTCCAAACCCAATCGGATTTTTACGGATTTTATCCGAAGATTCCAACTCTGCAATCGGAACATCTTTTAAGTATTCTTTATGAAGCGGGTATGTCCATAATCCAGTCGTGACGGAAGGATTCGCTTTTTTGAATGTGAATATGATTTTTTTGCCGTCGACTTTAATGCCTGAAATCTTATCCGCTTTCCCTTCATGATACTCTTCCATACCCTCGATTAAAGCCATTTGCTCATCATAGCGGACACCTTTGTAATCTTTGCTTCCCATGACAAGATATGCATATTCCAAATCAGCACCTGTCACAGGCTTTCCATCTTGCCAATTTACATTATCCTTAATCGTCAGCGTAACCGTTTTATGATCGTCTGAAATCTCATATGAAGCGGCACCTTCATTCGTATATACATAGTTTTCGTCTGTATCCAATAAATCCTCATCAAAGAATGTAATAACTTGGTTATCGGGTTCGCCTTGATAGAAAACCTTGTTTAATATCCCTTCAAACGGAGTATCGGATACCAAACCATATGTCAAATGGCCGCCCTTAATCGGCTCTCCTTGATTTGTCGTCTTTGTCGGGAATTTAGAAGTATCGACCTGTTCGACATCTTTCCCTTTTTTCTCTTTCGTTGACGATTTCTCCGTATCATTCGAACATGCAGCAAGCAGTAGAGACGAAATGGCCAATGCACTTAATACCTTACTGTAGCTTTTGATTTTCATATCCTACACTCCCCTTTTTTATCCTCTTCTTTGTCTTGCATCGGCGGCGCGTTTTAACGCTTGACCAACGAAATTTATACTCAGCATCAACACTAGAATCATGAGTGATGCGGGTACCCATATCCACCACTTGTTTTCCAGAACATCTGGATTTCGAGCATAACTGATGAGCGTCCCTAAACTCGGGGTGCTCTCCGGAAGGCCGAACCCTAAGAAAGTCAAACTGGATTCTAAGCCAATATTGCCTGCAAGGTTCAAAATGAAGTTGACGATGATCAATGAACTGACATTGGGCAGAAGCTGAAACAGGATGATTTTCCAATGTGGCGTCCCAAGTGTCTGTGAGGCGTGGATATAATCCAGCTCACGCTCAGACAAAGCCTTTGAACGAATCAGCCTTGCCTTTCCTGTCCATAAAAACATCGTCATGATTAAAATGAAAACATATACATTGAAGATCGGCACAATCGTGACCACAACGATGATGAACATCAATTGCGGCAGGGCAATCACGAAATCGATGACACGCATGATCACATTATCGGTTGCCCCGCCGAAGTAGCCCGCCAGAAGCCCTAATGATAAACCGATGATAGCCGTGAATAATGTAATGAATAAACTGATCGTGAATGAATTTCTGGTACCTATTATCAGTTGGCCGAATACATCCCGGCCGCCATAATCGGTTCCAAGCCAATAGTCTGAGGATGGTTCCAAATAAATGGAAAGAAAATCGACCTTGGCTATTTCTTTGGCGTCCATGAAAAACGACGCACCGTAAACAAAAAGCAATATGGCTGCTAATATAATCAATGAGCCCATGGCAAGCTTGTCTTTCTTGATTTCCTGCCAGATGATCTTGATACCTGAAGGGCTCACATCATTAACTTGTATGTTCTTACCGGTTTCCACTTTCATTTCCATACGACTCACCCCGCTCCTATTCTATCCGTATGCGCGGATCGACCGCACTAAGTATGATGTCCGAAAGAAGGGTGCCAAGCAGAGTGGCAAATCCCGTCATCATGACGATGGCCGTGACAACACTGAAGTCCCGCAGACTGACTGAACTAAGGAAAAGCTGCCCAAGTCCCGGATAACTGAAAATGGTCTCGATTATGACCGCGCCGCCGACCAATCCAGTAATTTCATAACCTAAGAATGCCGCTATCGGTAAAAAGGAATTTCTCAGGATATGCCGTGAATACACTTTTGATTCGGGCACTCCCTTCGAACGCGCTGTCCTTACGAAATCCTTGATCTTATTATCGATGATTTCATTTCGCAAATATTGGATCGTACTTGTTGTTGCAATTAAAGCTGTACTTAACGCTGGTAAAATTAAATGATTGATCTTACTTAAAACATAGGCGAATGTTCCTTCATCCACTTTTGAATCGACACTGCCTCCAGACGGGAACCAATCAAGGGCAAATCCGAAAACGAATAACATGATTAAAGCAAAAATGAAAATTGGCGTGCCAAACCCTAAATAGCTATAACCCGTAACGGTTTTATCCACCCAGGTATCGTTATACCTTCCGCTAAGTATGCCTAATGGTATCGCAAGCATATATGTAAAGATCAGCGTGACCAACGCGAGGAACACCGTATTCCAAAGCCTGTCTTCGATCACATCCATAACGGGCGTCTTATGTGTATAGGAAACACCGAAATCCCCCTGTACTGCATTGGATGCCCACCTTAGATATTGTTGGTACCAAGGATCATTCAAACCCAGCTCTTCCCTGATCCTATCAAGCTCGGCTGGATTGGCCCTAGGGTTGATTTCTTGGCCGGACAGTGCATCTCCCGGCATTGCTTTTGCCATCATGAAAACGATGATGCTCAATAAAAAGAGCTGCGGGATCATTACTAATAATCGTCTTAGGATAAATTTCCACATATTCCTTCCACCTCCTTATTGTAATGCGACTCTATGTGTCGATGAGATTGGCTTCAAATCGTAAGCACGTCCATTCTCATCGAAATATTTTGAGTAGGTAGACTCATATTCCGAGGTGAGTTTTTTTCTAAGCTGCACTTTATCTTCGCGGACTTCCGGCTCTAAATCAGGGATGGCGGCAATCAGGCGCTTCGTGTATATATGTTGGGGGTTTTCATAGATTTCCTCGCTTTTGCCTTCCTCTACCAATCTACCTTGATACATAACACCCATCCGGTCACACATATGCCGGATTACACCTAAATCATGCCCGACAAATAAATAAGTCAAATTGAACTCCTGTTGGAGATCCTGAAGAAAATTCAATACTTGTGCCTGAACGGAAACATCCAGTGCTGACACCGGTTCATCCGCAATGATCAGTTTAGGTTTCAATGTCAATGATCGGGCAATCCCGATTCGCTGGCGCTGCCCCCCAGAAAATTCATGAGGATACTTGTGAATCGATTCCGGACTCAGTCCGACTTTGTCCAAGAAATCCTGTACGATTTTCTTTTCCTCTGAAGGGGATAACCGTTCGAAGTTCCTCAGCGGTTCGGCAATGATGTCAAGTACCCTCTTCTTCGGATTCAATGATGAATACGGGTCTTGGAAAATCATTTGGATATCTTTTCTGAACGGTTTAATTTCTCTTCTGCTTAAAGATGCTAAATCCCTGCCTTCAAACAGGATTTGTCCGGATGTCACCTCATTCAGTTTGACCACTGCCTTGCCTGTCGTGGACTTGCCGCTTCCGGATTCCCCGACCAAACCATATGTTTCCCCTTGCTGCAACTCAAAGGAAACACCGTCAACTGCCTTTACGTGATCGACCACCCTTCGAAAAAAACCGCCCCTTATTGGAAAATGCACTTTTAGATTATCTAACTTTAGTAATGTCATGAGCCGATGCATCTCCTTCAGCTTGAAAATAGAATGCTTTATAGCAGGTACAGCGGACAAAATGACCGTTGCCCACTTCGTGAAGCCGGGGTGTCTCTTCATGCGCATGTTTTGGTATCCATGGAATCCTATCTTGGAAGCGGCATCCAATCCGATCCATTTTGGCTATCGATGGAACGATTCCCTCGATAACATGCAAACGGTTTTTCTCGTTTGCGGCCGAAGGAATCGAATTCAATAATGACCTTGTATATGGATGCAGCGGATTGTTGAATATCTCTTTAACACTTCCCGTTTCCACTACCTGACCTGCATACATGACAACGATCCTGTCAGCGACCTCAGCTACGACGCTAAGATCATGTGTAATTAAGATGATCCCCATTTTCGTCCTGCTTTGGATATCTTTCAGCAGATCAAGTATTTGCGCTTGGATCGTAACATCCAATGCCGTCGTGGGTTCATCGGCGATGACCAGTGCAGGGTTGCAAGCAATGGCAATCGAGATCATTGCCCTTTGCCGCATTCCGCCCGAGAGCTCATGCGGATATTGCTTGTACGTCCGTTCAGGGTATGGAATTCCCACTTGTGTCAAAAGTTCGATCGTCCTGTTCTTTTTTTCAGCACTGGAGAGTTCAGTATGGTAATCAAGATTCTCCTCGATCTGTTTTCCGATGGTCATGAGCGGGTTCAAAGCCGTTAAAGGTTCCTGGAATATCATACCCAATTCCTTACCACGGACTTTATTCATTTGTACATCATTCAACTTAAGGAGATTTTGGCTATTATAATGGATGTTTCCTTCGGATTTCGTTCTTTGCTTATTATGTAATTGCATGATGGATAAGGCCAATGCACTCTTTCCACACCCTGATTCTCCAACAACTGCTACAATTTCATTTTCATTCACCGTAAACGAAACATCATCCACCGCTGCATGATATTTGTTACCGATTCGGAATGAGGTAGTTAGGTTTTCTATTTGCAAAATAGCTTTCTTCATCCTTGCTCCCCCTAAACTATTTTATCGGGAAAATAATTAATCTTCTGATAATTATTTAAAATTTTAATCATTTTTTTACAATTATACAATAGTTTTTATAGAAAATAATCACATTTTTTTCATATTTTATAACTTTAGGAATAATTTTCTGCAACATAAAAACGTTTCCTTTATAACTGTTATACAGTAAAGTTTTGAAGTCCGATTAAATATATAGAATCAATAATTTCGGATTTATTATTTCGAGATAGCTTTTTTTGAAGTTTATGTCTATTTATTGACCTTATCATTTTACTTACCGCGGAATGGTTTCGTTTAAAGTATTTTAATATTTCAGAAAAATTAGTATATTTGTAAGAATATCATAGAAAAGGTAATTACTTCATATATATTTCAATACTTTTAAAAAAACACCAAATTTTCATTGTATGCAATGAAACCTTTTTAAAACAGATTCGTAGAAAACGGTAGAAAATAAATGATGGGGTGATTGAATGTATTCACAAACTGTACAAACATATATGCCGTCCGTCATGCGGACGTTCGCTTTATCTCTTGCCGTTTCCGTTTTAGGTATGGCTCTCGGCACTCTTGTTCCGCCATCCTTGTTTCTTCCCTTGGCGATACTTGAGATTGCCATGTTGATTGGAGCATTCATATTGCGAAGGAAAAAAGCCATCGGTTACACATTTTTGTATATTTTCACGTTGATCTCCGGAATTACGACCTATCCGATCATTGCCCACTACCTAGCCGCAGCAGGGGCAAATGTGGTGATCCTGGCAGGTGTTACGACGACAGTCGTATTTGGAGGACTGGCGGTTTATGCCACAACCACCAAAAGGGACCTTTCATTCTTGGGGGGAATGTTATTTGCGGCCTTGCTAGCTTTAGTCGTCATTAGCATTTTCAACATTTTCTATCCATTAAGTTCTACAGCCATGCTGGTCTTTTCATTTATAGGGATTTTAGTTTTCAGCGGTTATATTTTATATGATTTCAATCGAATGAAGCATTACGGGGTAACAGCCGAAGAAGTACCGCTCATGGCGTTGAATCTATACCTTGATTTCATTAACCTATTCATTAACATCTTGCGCTTCTTTGGTATTTTAGCTAGCGATGACTAAAAGACCTAACAAGGGAACATAAACAAGACGCTTGGAATTATCCAAGCGTCTTTTCACTTAATGTCTCGATCATCAATAAGAACGGCTGAAGGGATGCCTATCTTATTTATATAATCCTGGATTTGATTGATCGGTCCATGGCAGTTTCACACCGAAAGTACTTGCAATGAACTGTGTATCTTCCCTTCTTTTTTTCCTTATTTGGGCCCGTTGTTTTGCTGATTCATTTAAATTCATTTCCATCTCCGTTTCCGGAACCAAACGGGGAACAGGAATTGGTTTACCTTCTTCATTAATGGCAACAAATGTCAGGAAGGAAATGACGCATAAATTTCGGGCTCCTGTAACTAAATCCTCTGCAATCACCTTTACGATGATTTCCATTGATGTTCTGCCCGTATAAGTCACGAAGCTTTCAAGGCAAACTGCATTTCCTTCGTGAATAGGGTGCAGGAAATCGACGGAATCAGTTGATGCCGTAACGACGTTGCTTCGCGCATGACGCATGGCTGATATAGCCGCTACATCATCAATGTATGCCATTAATTTGCCTCCGAACATCGTACCAATATTATTTGTATCCGGCGGGAGGACCAGGCTTGTTTTTATGACCAAAGAGTCCCGGCAATTTTTTGTTTCTTCCATGGTGACTGCACTCCTTTATGTCTGATTTCTCACTAGTTCACTTTATCGAATTCTTACCTGTAAAGCAATTCACATGCTTATTTTCCTGCTTTTAGTCAAAATTATGCGGCTTATGATGAAGCCAACCACTTTCACTGCCCTTTTGGCTGCTTGCCTTGCTGCAGCTCACGCAGGCTTAAGCCAAATGTCATTTGTAAATGCGGATAATCCTTGAACCCTGCCCAATCCCCTCCCCAATCGAAACCTAACCCTTTAGCGATTGTTACGACTTCCATCCAGTCCGACTTTCCATTATCGTTACCGTCATAACTCATATCCCAAATGGCCTCGCCTTGTTTGTTAAGGAGGGCAAAATCTATCGCCAAACCGAAATTATGCAGCGACTCGCCACCTCTTGCATTCGTTACGATGTTGCCCGGGTCTGATCGGCCCTTTTCATAGAGTTCATTTTGCTCGGCTAAAGACCGGAATCCGGCCGTAATGATTACCGGGATGCCTTTGTCCTTAGCCAGTTGAATGAGCTCGTCTTTTTTTTCGGCTACGATCGGATTCAGCTCGTCAGTCAGTTCGATTTCGTCTAGATCAGGCGGAAGCATATACTTGAACAATAGCCACAGCAGCAATCCGAAAAAGCCCAATACCAAACATGTCCTTATCCAAGTGGCTTTCACTTAAAAAATCCTTCCTTTACGAAAATATCTATCTGAAAATGAAAAACTCAACCAGAGACGGATGAGTTTTTCTTCTATTATAACTTTGCTTTTAATTCTTCAATTTGCAATAAATGCCGTTTTTCATGCAGTCCCACGAACGGAATCCATTGCTTCAGGCTTAAATCTTTGAACAAAGGATGCGTAAAAGACTTTTGTTCGAGATCAATTTCCTTTGCATGGTCAACGACATGTACAAAAGCTTTTCGGGATTCGGACAACTTCTCCTTAACTTCACTCAAAGTTTGGTATGATTCCGACGGAGTGACAAATGGCGGGGCCTGGACCTTCATTTTACGATTTAACGTAAGTTCTATCGGTTTATCCACAGCAGGAATGCTTTCATCGCTTTTCAATTTATCGGAAATGCTCTTTGTTATGGCCCTCTCCATTAAATATAAATGATCCAAAACCTGGATGATGCTCCATCTTCCTGTTTCAGGTTGGGCGTTCAGCTGTTCATCCGATAGTCCGTTGACCGCATTTAAAAGTTCTCCCCTGATTTTTTCATTTTCATTCATTTTAGCATCTCCTCTTATCAGCCTCGCTAATCTCCTTTAATTATTCCATGTCCTATAGGAAAGTGTAAAATAATAATTCTTTTTTTGACAAAACGAACCGATTTAAAGTTGTCTATTTTTAGAAAAGCTCTATGATAGTCATAAAGGCAAAAATCATCTAGGACAGTAAAATAGGAGTGATCGTTATGAGTGGAGGACATATTCCATTCAGCCACAAAGGGCGCAGTGCAATACATGCAATACCCTCAAAAGGAAGCATATGGTTGATGCTTAAACAAATGTTCAATCGGGTCCCGTCGAAATGGAAGTTTTGCTCTTTGGTTTTATGTATCATGCTTTTCATTTCATTGCTTGAGATAATATGCGGACATTGAAGCATCTGCCGCAGGAAAAGCAGAGTAGGATATCGAATGAGACGTTGGAAATCTTTGCACCGCTTGCCCATCGTCTTGGTATCAGCACGATTAAATGGAGTTCTCCATCCCCCAATTGACACAATTTACGATTGATAAAATCATTCCCGAAAAAAGATATGACTCGTTGATCTGGATTGGTGCAGGAATTCTTTGTACTGCAATCTTATTGGCTATACTGAACTACTTTAACAGCTATATCGTTTCCAAGGTCGGTCAAAAGGCCATCATGGATATACGCAATAGCATGTATGAACATATTCAAACACTGGATATGAAATTCTTTGATAAAAACCGGACTGGTACTTAATGTCGCGTTGACCAATGATGTCAATTTACTGCAGCAGCTCATCTCTTCGAGCATGCTTCAAGTCTTGACTGACACGGTGACCTTCATTGCCGTAGCGGTATATATGCTTTTCATTAACTGGAAGCTTACCATTGTCCTTCTTATTACATTCCCTTTCATGTTCTATATCACAAGGGTATTCGGGAAACGCATCAGGATGTCATTTAGGTCTGTACAAAGTTCCGCAGGAGATGTCAGCAACCAGTTACAGGATTCGATTTCAGGAATGCGGCTCATTCAATCTTTTACAAATGAAGAATTCGAATCAAGGAGGTTTGCGGAGCGTAATCAGGAAAATATGACTGCAAACCTTAAGTCCGTTCGGCTGCGTTCCATGTTCGGGCCGATTATTGATTTATTGAACAATATCGGTCTTGTAGCAGTCATTGTGTTCGGTGCTTGGCAAGTAATGGAAGGTGAATTCACAATAGGATTAATCGTGGCCTTTCTCGCCTATTTGAGGTTACTGCAGAGTCCCGTTCGCAACTTTAGCCGGGTAATCAGCATTGTCCAGCAATCAGCCGCCGCCTTTGAGCGGATAACTGAAATATTGGAAACCAAACCTGAAATAAGTGACAAGGGAAATGCCATTGAACTCCATGCCATAAAAAAGAAAATTGAGTTTAAAAGTGTTGACTTTGCTTATGATGAGACTGTTCCAGTTCTCGGCAATCTAAACCTGACCATGAAAGCTGGTCAAGTAACCGCTCTGGTCGGCTCCTCCGGCGCAGGAAAATCGACCATCACGAGCCTACTGATCCGATTTTATGATCCGCAAAATGGAACGATTAAAATGGATGGACATAATATCAAAGATGTGTCACTGAAGTCATTACGGGGACAAATGGGAATTGTTTCTCAGGATATCATTCTATTCAATGGTTCCATCCGTGATAACATCGTGTATGGCAAACTTAATGCTACAGATTATGAAATCATCGAATCCGCCAAAGCGGCAAATGCGCATGACTTTATCTGTGCCTTTCCTGATGGTTATGATTCTCAGATCGGAGAGCGCGGAGTCAAGCTTTCAGGCGGACAAAAACAGCGCATTGCCATTGCCAGGGCACTTTTGAAAAATCCGCAAATCATCATTCTTGATGAAGCAACGGCGGCGGCCTTGGATACAGAATCTGAACATTTGATCCAGCAAGCCTTGTCACGTTTAATGAAAAAACGGACTTCAATAGTCATTGCACATCGTTTATCGACCATTCATGATGCCGATCAAATCATCGTTCTGGAAAAAGGGCAGGTTCTTGAAAAAGGAACACATGACCAGTTAATGCTAAACAACGGCCGATACAAGCAGCTCCATGACTTACAGTTCCCTCAACTAAGCGATATCAAATACCTAGCAACTTAGCAGGCAAACATGCACAGAAAGCCTTTCAGTGCATGTTTGGTTTCATTTGAAATCATAACTTTCCAAAACCCGATTCGCAATGAGCTGATACCCTTTTTCATTCGGATGTAACTTATCACTGAAATACTTTGTTTTCTTTTCATCTTCAAAAAGATCATTTGTAGGAATGAATAAAATCCTTTCATCTTTATCCGCTAATCCCTTTATTGACTCGTTATAATCGCGAATGTGCTTTTCAAGTTTTTGATTGTCTTTAATTGGGTTATATAGTCCTATTACCAGAATATCCGCTTTATCGTTTGCCTCTATCAGTGTTGATGTAATCTTTTTCAGATGGTTGATATATTCCCGTTTACCCTCATTGATTTTTCGGTCACTTATTTTCTCCAAGTTCCCGCCATTACTATTGATCAAGTCATTCGTTCCAATAAAAACAATGAAAGTATCGGCTTCATCAAGTTTCGTTTTAATTCGGTAATCATCTAGCTGTTTCATCACCCCATCCGTTTCCTGGCCTTTAATACCGTAATTCCAAAAACTCACTTTTTGCTCCGATTGGGGATTATTCAATTCATCTTCAAGGCCATCTATATATCCTTCCCCGTCCTTATCCCCTTTTCCATAGGTTAATGAATCTCCAAAAGCCATGACCCTTTGCACATCTTCCGACTCCGAGGCCTGAAATTCATATGCAGCAAAACATATAACCAGTACGATAATCAATATACCTGCCAATTTTTTCATTTGGTTCTCCTCTTGTTTTTTACTAGAAGTATTTAATCTTTTTCATACCCAAAAAATCTGCAGTACTAACATAAAAAAGAATTGTCAGATAAAGAATAAAGAGTGTATGATAATATAAAACTTTCAATGGATTGGGTTTCATTCAACGTCCCTAAAACCAAAAACGGGATTACCCTACATTCTGGAGATTGAATAAATGATAGTTAGGAGTTTAAATCATGGAAGAACACATAGAGTTTAGAGAGGCAGAACTATCTGATCTACCCAGAATTGTTGAAATATATAATTCGACAATTGCTTCAAGGATGGTCACGGCAGATACGGAACCTGTATCCGTCCAATCGAGGGTTAAATGGTTTGAGGAACATCATTCAGAAAGTAGACCGCTATATATCATTACTATAGAAGGGAAAACCGCTGGATGGATGAGCTTTCAATCCTTTTATGGCCGACCGGCATATAATTCCACTGCCGAAATCAGCATTTACATTGATGATTATTTCCGGGGAAAAGGAATTGGACAAATTTCGATTCGAAAGGCAATTGAATTGAGTCCAAAATTAGGTGTTAAGACTTTATTGGGTTTCATTTTCGCCCATAATACACCAAGCCTTAAGCTTTTTTCTAAATTCGGGTTTGAAGAATGGGCACATTTACCTCAAGTTGCCGAGATGGATGGCATTGAGCGGGATTTGATCATTCTAGGTAAACGTGTCGATATTTAAATATAATTCTTTAGAGCTATTGCCTTGAGCAGTAGCTTTTTTAGATTAATACAGGTTGAATTGCTAATTTAAAAATACCTATATGCTTCTTGAAGGGAAAAATATTCAGAATCTCTTTTACTTGCTAACGCATTCAATAGCATATCCAATTCTTGGCTGGCTTGTACAGTCTGCAGACTTGTTAAGCCGTAAATCGCTCCCAACTTTATCATTTCCTGTCTCTTCTCTTCTACTTTTTCTATAGTTACCTTACGGCAAGGCATCATAGCCACCTCCCATTTATTCAATATTTTTACACTTTTATCATAATGAAATCACTAGTTAAAATCAACTATTTTCCAGAAATTAAATGTGTTATTTTATAGGTCAAATGTGACAAAACACCTATTTTGTTATTTAATTATGTATAATTTGTGTCGTTTTCTAATAAACGCAAAAAAAGCATCCACTAGTGTAGACTGCGAATGCTTACATCATATCCCTTATTCAAAAATCCAAATATTGTATTACTATGTCATCCATTCAGAAGGTGACTCGTTATTAGGTCTATTTATAACAATCTTATATTCATCTTCAAGTACTTTTAATGGGGCATCATAAAGGTGCCTTTCATCAGAGGTTTTGTATACTCCATTGGCCAATAGCTCTTCAATGAGTTTTGCCTTCCTCTGTTCAATCCTCTTAAATAATTCTGCCATGTAAATGGCTCCTTTCCGTCCTAGTGCCTGCTTCTAGTTAGCTAAACTTTATCAACTTGTTTGATTTCACCAAATTATATATACCTTTTCTAGTATGTCACTAAACGTTATTTCCCAAAAATAAAAGCCCCTTCTAATGTAAGAAGAGGCTGACAGTGTCCGTTCGGCTCTTCTTATCTTCCAAGCATATGCTTGTTGGATTTAGCACAGTTCCCTAAACGGGTCCGCTGCCGAGGTTTCTTAGGGCCAAGTCCCTCCACCTCTCTGGATAAGAATTCAATATATAATGATGTAGAAATGATTCTATCCTAATAATCTTCAAAAGTCAATTACCTGGTTCTCCCTTTTTTCCTGGACATAAAGTGATTCCTCTTTCAAATACGGGTTGCATTTTCTTGTCTTTCTGATATGATGTCAGTAATTACATACAATTCACACCACTAGGGGAGTCTTTTTTAAGACTGAGATGGAATTAGTTCCGGACCCTTTGAACCTGAACCGGCTCATACCGGCGGAGGGAAGTGGATGATATCGTCCATTTTACAGACTATATCCATCTACCCCGTTCCGTATTCAGGAACGGGGTTTTTATTTAACAAAGGGAGCCATTCTATAGGAGGATGAACAATGGAGAATACAAAATTAGAAACATTCAGTGATAGACTGCATGCACGGGCAAAAGAGATTTGGAAAAGGAACCATTCACATGCCTTTGTCCAGGCAATTGGAAACGGCACACTTCCTGAAAAGAAATTTGCCTATTACCTGAAGCAGGACTATGTCTATCTCATGGATTATTCCAAGCTCTTTGCTTTAGGTGTCATCAAAGCCCATAACATCGAAACCATGGCAAAATTTGCGAGCATTTTAAATGAAACCCTTCAAGTGGAAATGGATATTCATCGGCATTATGCTTCCGAATTCGGGATCAGCTCCAAGGAATTGGAAAATACAGAACCTACTCCAACCACTCTAGCCTATACAGGTTACATGCTAAATGCAGCTCAGCATGGGACTTTGGCAGACTTGATCGCCTGTCTCCTGCCCTGCGCTTGGGATTATTATGAAATCGGTTTGCTATTAAAAGAACAAAATGGAGCAGCACTGGAAAACAATCGCTACGCAGATTGGATAAGGTCCTATTCATCTCCTGAATTCGGGGAAGCACACAAGTGGCTGATCGCTTTGTTGGAAGAATTGACGGAAGGCATGCCTGAAAAGGAACTTCTTAGATTAGAAAAGCACTTTTTGGTTACTTCCCGATATGAATATTTATTCTGGGACATGGTTCAAAATGAGCAGGATTGGCCTCTATAGGTGGTTGACATGAGGATGAACCCTATCAAGAAACTGACATTGACTGCCATGATCACGGCTTTAACGACGCTTACCAGTTCATTTATTTTCATCCCTGCAGGATTTGCAAAAATCTTTCCTATTCAACATCTGGCAAATGTCCTGACGGCGGTTCTATTGGGGCCTGCATATGCGGTGACACAAGCTTTTTTAGTTTCCATCATTAGAAACATGATTGGTACCGGTTCAATTTTCGCCTTTCCCGGCAGCATGATTGGTGCACTTTTGGCCGCCATCCTTTACCGAAAAACACAAAGCTTAAAATTCGCCTGTTTAGGGGAAGTGATCGGGACCGGCTTTCTCGGTTCCCTGGCCTGTTATCCGCTTGCCACCCTCCTATTGGGAGAAAAAGCTGCTCTTTTTGGTTTTTTACCGGCTTTTATGTTCAGTTCATTCGCAGGTGCGATTTTAGCTTTCATATTACTTAAAATATTGCTAAAAAATACTTATATGAAGGGGTTTTTTTATGAAAACAGCATTAACGATCGCAGGCTCTGATTCAGGGGGCGGTGCTGGAATACAAGCGGATTTAAAAACATTTTCTGCACATGGTGTATTTGGAATGTCTGCCATCACAGCCGTAACTGCCCAAAACACAATGGAGGTCCGTTCTGTACAGCCCATTGAAACAGCTATCATATCGGATCAAATTGCAGCTATCTTTGAAGATATTCCTGTCGATGCAGTAAAAATAGGCATGCTTGGATCAAAAGAAATCGTGGAAACGGTCGCTGCGTCCCTCAAAACCTTCATGCCTGCCATCGTTATCCTTGACCCTGTCATGATTTCCAAAAGCGGCCACCATTTGCTCGACGAAAAGGCCGTCTCTGCCTTAAAAATGGAATTGCTTCCGCTTGCAAATCTTGTAACACCCAATGTACCAGAAGCGGAAGTACTTACTGGCTTCCCGATTCGGACGAAACAAGATTTCTACAGGGCATGCATTTCGATACAAGAAATGGGTCCCAAAGCCGTTTTACTTAAAGGCGGCCATGCAGCAGGAAATCCAAATGATCTTTTTTATGATGGGACTGACTTCCACTGGATCAAGGGAGAGCGCATTCATACAAAAAACACTCATGGTACGGGCTGTACCCTATCATCCGCCATTACATCTAACCTGGCAAATGGACTGCCATTGCAAGTGTCGATCGAACAAGCCAAGACCTATATTTCCGAAGCGATACGCAATAGCTTTTCAATCGGTAAAGGTCATGGACCTGTCCATCATTTTCATTCATATTCAAAAAAAGAAAGGAGTGACTTATTATGAAGGTTTCTTCAGCCGATTTATTTATGAAGGTAAGAGAAAGGAAACCACTCGTTCACCAAATCACCAACTTTGTTACGGTCAATGACTGTGCAAATGCCACCCTTGCCATCGGAGGTTCACCAGTAATGACATCGAGCCCAAGAGAAGTGGCGGATATGGTCAAATTAGCAGATGCATTGGTCCTGAATTTCGGTACGATCGATGATAAGGCCTTGGAAGCAATGGAGATTGCCGGTAAAACGGCAAATGCCCTGGACATCCCGGTCATTTTGGACCCGGTGGGCGTTGGTGCCACCTCCTATCGTACAGAGCAAGTCAAAGAGCTCCTAAGTAAGATTACTTTCCAAATCATTCGCGGAAATGCGAGTGAAATCCTGTCATTGATGGGTGGGGATACCGTTACTCGCGGGGTGGATTCGGGGGAACTTGCGATTAGCAATGCAGAGCTGGCTGCACGAGCGGCAAATGAATTGAATAGCATCATCGTGGTCAGCGGAGCTAAGGATGCGGTCAGCGATGGAAAACATACGTCCATCATCGATAACGGGAACCTCCTTTTAACTAATGTTACAGGTACCGGTTGCATGTCCACTGCTCTTATCGGAACTTTTTCCGGAGTCACCGATGATTTCTATTCTGCAGCAATTGCCGGTATCTCAACAATGAGCATTTCAGGGGAACTAGCAGCCGCAACCCTTCAAAAGGATGAAGGAACAGGTACTTTCCGTGTGCGATTAATCGATGCCATATCAAGAATGGATAAGGAAATCTGGATGCATGAGGTGAAAATAAGTGAAGAAGTCCCAAATTGATTTAAGCCTGTATTTAGTTACGGAAGAGTCCATAGCAATAGAAGAATTGACCAAAATCATTGCAGAATCTGTTTCAGGAGGAGTCTCGATCGTACAACTTAGAGAGAAAAACAATTCCTCCCTCTCCTTTTATGAAAAAGCATCTGCATTAAAACAGTTATTGAATGAGCTTTCCATTCCCCTTATCATCAATGACCGGGTGGATATAGCACTTGCGGTTGGAGCGGACGGAATTCATATTGGGCAAGATGACCTTCCACTGCCTGTCGTCAAAAAAATGGTTCCTGAAGATATGATTGTCGGTGTATCTGTCTCCACTCTTGAAGAAGCACTCGAAGCCGAACGAAATGGAGCGGATTATATCGGAGTCGGTTCCGTTTTCCCCACCAAGACCAAACAAGATGCAACCCTAATGGCACTTGAGGATCTGGGGGAAATTTGCCGCGGCGTATCCATTCCCGCAGTAGCCATCGGGGGTATCACTGCCGATAACATTTCCGCTCTTTCTGATAGCGGACTATCAGGTACCGCAGTCGTATCGGCCATCATGAATGCAGATAATCCGAAGACTGCCTCCGAATCCCTTTTAAAGATCATAAAAGACTTTAAATAACAAAAGGATGGGGACTGCATGCAGTCCCCATCCTTTGTTTATGTCAAAACGGTATTCTTTGTTTCCTTCCCAAAAGCCACGGCAACTGCCCCCACTAAAATAGCAATTGTAAAAATGGTGAAAATCGAAGAAATCGGGGTGTCTGCGGCAACTAAATACCCAACAAGCAAAGGTCCAAGAACACCGCCAATCCTCCCGATCCCTGCAGCTAACCCAGCCCCTGTACCGCGAACTGATGTTGGATACTGTTCAGGTGTGTACGCATAAAGTGCCCCCCATGCCCCCAGGTTGAAGAAAGAGAGGAACATTCCGGAAACTATCAGCAGTGCCAGCCCCTCTGCCGATCCAAAGAAAAAGGCACTGACGGCCGTCCCAATTAAGTATGTGATCAAAACGAATTTACGTCCCATCTTCTCTATCAGCCATGCAGCTGAAAAATAACCCGGAAGCTGTGCGAGCGTCATGATCAAAACATATTCAAAGCTTTGAATCATGCTGAAGCCTTTAAGGACCATCACACTTGGCAGCCATAAAAACATCCCATAATAGGAAAAGACCACGCAAAACCATAGAATCCACAATACAAGGGTCTGACGGGAGTAATCCTTTTTCCAGACACTTTTCATATTGCTTAATACAGATGGTCTTTGCTTTTTTTCAAGTTCCGTATACTTTGGTGAATCCGGCAGTTTCAAGCGTAGATACAGCGCATATAAAGCTGGAACTGCGCTCAATAATAATGCAACCCGCCAACCATAAGCCGGTATGATGAAATAGGATATGAGTGCTGCCAAAATCCAGCCAACCGCCCAAAAGCTTTCAAGAAGGACGACAACCCTTCCCCTTTTACTCGCTTCAACACTTTCAGAGACCAATGTCGAGGCAACCGGAAGTTCTCCCCCAAGTCCCATTCCAATCAAAAAACGCAATATCAAGAACAGGCTGAGTGTACTGACTGCTGCAGACAGGCCACTTGCGATCGAAAACAATAATAAAGTAATGATAAAGACATTCTTTCGTCCGACCCTGTCGGCCATCGCACCAAAGAAAACGGCGCCAACAGCCATTCCTATGGAGTTTATGCTCCCAATCCAGCCAACCTGCTCACTGGTTAAGTTCCAATCCTGCTTTAATGCAACAATGATGAAAGAAAGCATACCGACATCAAGTGCATCGAACATCCATCCAAGACCCGCAACACCAAGTAACTTACGCTGCGATATCATTTTCGCATTATTTCCCATATATTCCTCCTGAAGAACTTTAGACCTTCTTGTTATTTTATCCTTTTTCATTTTAACTATTAACTTTCATTTTTGCTATAGTAATTACACATGTCATGACAAAATAATACTACATTTTTTTAATAGATGAAGAAATCTTGGATATTCTGTCGAATGTTATAGATTGAATATTCCCTTTTTTTCATTTATCATAAAAATTGGCAATCATAGCGTTAACAATAAGTCATCATGTTTTGCCCAAGATAAACATTTTATTCAGGAGGGTAATTAATGACAAATCTAACGTTAGAAGTAAGTGGAAAGCTGCAAAAATTTTTAACAGGACCAAAAAAGCTCTATATTAATGGTCAGTTTGTAGAAAGTGCTTCAAAAAAAACCTTCTCCACTCCTAATCCTGCTACAGGACAAAAACTTGCCGATGTTTATGAAGCTGATAAAGAAGATATCGACTTAGCCGTCAAAGCTGCACGCAAAGCATTCGATGAAGGTCCTTGGTCAAGAATGAGCGCAGCTGCACGCAGTAGACTGATGTATAAACTAGCCGATTTAATGGAAGAAAATAAAACTGAACTTGCTCAATTGGAAACGTTGGATAATGGGAAACCAATCAGTGAAACTACAAATGCCGACATTCCTTTAGCAATTGAACATATGAGATATTTTGCTGGCTGGTCCACCAAGATTGTTGGACAGACCATCCCGGTAAGCGGAAATTACTTTAACTACACGAAACACGAGGCTGTTGGTGTTGTCGGCCAAATCATCCCATGGAACTTTCCGCTTCTTATGGCGATGTGGAAACTGGGAGCGGCACTTGCTACAGGTTGTACGGTCATATTAAAGCCCGCTGAGCAAACACCGCTTTCCGCTCTTTACCTGGCTGAATTATTGGCTGAAGCCGGTTTCCCTGATGGGGTCGTCAATATCGTTCCCGGTTTTGGTGAAACGGCTGGACAAGCGCTTGTCGACCACCCGCAAGTAAATAAAATAGCATTTACCGGCTCGACCGAAGTTGGAAAATTGATCATGCGTTCCGCTTCATATTCATTGAAACGGGTCACATTGGAACTTGGAGGGAAATCGCCAAACATCATCCTGCCTGATGCGGATTTCTCAAAAGCCATCCCTGGAGCTTTGAATGGGGTCATGTTTAACCAAGGCCAGGTATGCTGTGCCGGTTCAAGGGTTTATATCCAAAAGAAACATTATGATAATGTTGTTGCCGATATGGCAAGCCATGCAAAAAACATCAAACAAGGGATAGGCCTAGATCCAAGTACCCAAATTGGGCCGCTTGTTTCCGAGGAGCAGCAAAATCGGGTAATGGGCTATATTGAAAAAGGGAAAAACGAGGGTGCGGAAGTTCTTGTCGGCGGAAATAAACCGGGTGAACAGGGCTACTTTGTTTCTCCTACTATATTCGCTGGTGTTGAAGAGGATATGACGATTGCTAAAGAAGAGATTTTCGGACCGGTCATAGCGGCAATGCCATTCGAGGATTTAGATGATGTCATTAACCGTGCAAATGCCAGTGAATATGGTTTGGCTGCCGGCTTATGGACAAGCGATATAGCCAATGCCCATTATGTTGCAGGAAAACTCCGTGCCGGTACCGTATGGGTGAACTGTTATAACGCGTTCGACGCAGCTTCCCCGTTCGGCGGCTACAAACAATCCGGAATCGGACGTGAAATGGGATCTTATGCACTGGACAACTATTCTGAAGTGAAAAGTGTCTGGATTAATTTGGGTAAATGATTTACTGACTATTAAGAAAGAGGGTCTCAAAGAGGCCCTCTTTCTTTCAGTCCATTGATTCACTGCACCAAATCATCAAATTATTCAACTATTCAAACCTTTTCAATAGTCTTTCCTTCTTTAGTTTTGGTAAAATGCAAGATAGACAAAATAGCTGCTGGAGCAGCTCCCTGCCGGTTATAATGAACTCCTTCGTATACGAGTAGTTTTCACAAACGATGTAAAAAGTTTCTTTTTTATATGACAAAAAGTACAATTAAAAATGTAGAAAATGGAAAAGAGGAGTTTTAAATGATGAGTGATTTTCAAACGAATTTAGAAAAATATGCAGAACTTGCCGTAAAAGTCGGCGTAAACATCCAACAAGATCAAACCTTGGTCGTAAACACAACATTAGAGGGTGCTGACCTTGTGCGTCTCATTGTAAAAAAGGCATATGAGAACGGTGCGCGCAATGTCATCGTTAATTGGAATGACGATATCGTTTCACGTACCAAATATGAATTGGCTCCAGATGAAGTGTTCCACGAATATCCAAAGTGGCGCGCAGAAGAAACGATCGAACTCGCAGAAAACGGAGCTGCTTATCTTTCCGTCATCTCCTCCAGCCCTGACTTATTAAAAGGTGTAAAACCTGAAAGGATTGCCAACTACCAAAAAGCATCCGGGACAGCACTGAAGAAGTGGCGTCAGTATATGCAATCCGATAAAGTGAGCTGGTCCATAGTTGCCGTCCCTTCAAAGGCTTGGGCCGATAAAGTATTCCCTGAAGAAGCAGAAGGAAAACGTGTTGACCTCCTATGGGAAGCCATTTTCAAAGCAGTTCGTGTTGATGTGAAAGATCCTGTGGAAGCCTGGAAAAAACACGATGATACCCTGCATGAAAAGGTTGATTATTTAAATGATAAGCATTACCAAAAATTGCATTATACGGCTCCCGGAACCGACCTGACAATCGAATTACCCGACAAACATCTATGGGTAGGGGCAGGAAGCGTTAACGTACAGGGGCATGAATTCATGGCTAATATGCCAACCGAAGAAGTGTTTACAGTTCCATTGAAAACAGGCGTTAACGGTACGGTTTCCAGTACGAAACCACTTAGTTACGGCGGAAACATCATCAATAATTTTTCCGTGACGTTTAAAGAAGGACGGATCATTGAAGTAAAAGCAGAAGAAGGAGAAGAAATCCTAAAGCAATTGGTTGAAACGGATGAAGGTTCACACTACCTTGGTGAAGTCGCGCTTGTTCCATTCAACTCACCGATTTCCCAATCGAATGTTTTATTCTTCAACACATTATTTGATGAAAATGCATCAAACCATCTCGCTATCGGCAGCTCCTATGCTTTCTGTATTGAAGGCGGAAAAAACATGGGTCCAGAAGAACTTGCAGAAAATGGACTGAATGAAAGCCTTACACATGTCGATTTCATGATTGGATCTGAGAAAATGAACATCGACGGCATCAAACAGGACGGCACTTCAGAACCTGTCTTCCGTAATGGGGATTGGGCGTTTTAATTAACCGGCTTTAAGCCCCTTCCATCACTTGAAAACCTTCAGCCACGTGATTTCTGCAGTACCTGGGAACATGTGGCTGTTTTTTCATGCCCAAAAAGGGAGACAAGCCCATAGTAATATCGACTCCTTGCTTTCGAGTAAGTTCATTCGCTATAACTTGGCCTGCCCCCGCTTAATCCCATATTGTGACATCCACTCCTTGTTCATCCTAAAACATGACCCATTAACTTTTTCTATACAACATTCAAAATTATTAGGCTCATTGCCATATGCTTAGTCTGTTTTTTATACGCAATGTATCATTGGAATATGTTGAACACATCTTTCATGGCCAAATATGTTATACTATTAGTAAAGAGGGTGGCTAAATTGAAAAGCAATAAGTATAATACTGGTGAAACAGTAACCATTCAGGATACTAATGAATCAGTAACCATTAATAAATGGGCATATGTAAAAAACATGAAGAGATATTCTTATACTGTTAAAGAACATCCGACTACTTTTTTCTTTGAAGAAGAATTTAAAAAAGCTTAATGACAAGTCACTAAAAACCTACTCAGTCAGAGTGGGATTTTTTTTTGCTTTCATTTTATAGCACAATAAAGAACAGACTCCCATCGAGGAAGTCTGTTCATATAGGTTACGATTTAATTTTAAAATTAAGCTTTTTGAACGTTAGCAGCTTGAGCTCCACGTGCACCTTGCTCAACTTCGAAAGTTACTTTTTGACCTTCGTCTAAAGATTTGAAGCCTTCGCTTTGGATAGCTGAGAAATGTACGAATACATCGTCTCCGTTTTCGCGTTCGATAAATCCAAAACCTTTTTCTGCATTAAACCATTTAACTGTACCTTGTTCCATTGTTGTTGCCTCCTAGTGCATAACACACATTGTATTACTATTTTTAATCATTTGGAAAATAACGAGTATCCTCTTCCATAACCAAAAACAATTCTATATTAGATTAACATGAATTGATGCAGATAGCAAATTTTCCAGTGATAATTTAAAGATGGCCACATTCTTTTTGCCTTCTTATTTTCTTTATTTATCCAATTTAATGATTCAGATAGTAATTAATGGGTATATCAGAGTAATAAGAAACAGTACGATTTTCACTTAAAGAATTATCAACAAGGAGGACACTCAATGAAATATTACAAAGTTTCTAATAGCGGTTTTGACAGTAAGGTCATTGTAGCCTATAGCGGGTATGAGGCACTCGGGTATTATTTAATGGAAATCGATGATCAACTTGGTTTTGTTGATGATATAGATGTGGAAGAAGTGGATGCTGATGATCGAGTCGAGATTTCCTATACCGGTTATCCCGTTTATAAGACACTTAAGGAGCTATATCAAGAGAAAGATTTTTGGCAAGTTCCTAATGTTGTCGTGGAAGTCGAATAATGAAATCACCCCACCTTTTAGGGGAATTCGAAGTTACCTCCCAATCCACCCGGTCAAATAGTATTTGGTAATTGCCAGATATTCACGGGTATATGATTTCAACAGTGACACTTTTGGTGTCTTTGCCGGCAATCCCTTCATGTCCAAGCCTTCTTTTTTTGCTATTTCGACTGCCCGGTAGATATGAAAGTCATTGCTAACGATCAACCCTGAAGCTGCTGTATCAGGAATGAGTTCTTTTGAGAAAACGATATTTTCTTGAGTTGTTGTAGATTTGTCTTCCATCATGATGCGTGCTTCTTCAATTCCTTGGGCGATTAGCCCCTGTTGCATTGCTTTTGCTTCCAATATATCTTCTCCCGGTCCTTTGCCGCCAGATACAATGACCACTGTATGTTTATTCGCCGATAAATATTCTGCAGCTTTATCAATCCGGTATTGTAAGGATAATGATGGAACCGAACCTTTGACCCTTGCTCCAAGAATCATGAGCTAATCGGCATTTTCCAGAATTTGCTGGTAAATGCTTTCCTGAATTTTCATGTGCAAAAATCCAAAATACCCAAGTACCGCAATGACACTTATTACATAAAAAAGTTTCATCATCCTTTTCAAAATTTTTCCCCGCTTCAGTTTCTTATCATATATAACTTTCATTACCATTAACTCCTATATAACTAAGATCGAAGAGAGGGAAATCATGAAAGACTTCCCTCTCTTCTCAATCGACAGTTTATTCTGCGACCATATCATCATATATCATTTTCCCAATTTTACTGATTACTTGACGGCTTTCTTCCTCTGATTTCATATCTTCAGTAAGAACTGCAGCATAAACAGTTTGTGTTTCTGACCGAATGATTGCACAATCATGGGCAACTCCCCGAATTCCGCCCGTTTTGCTTGCGACCTTGACTCCTCTGCCCATCAGAGATGGAAGTTTATCCCTTAATTGCTGATTGTCAAATACATGCAATATTTTTTCCCGGCTTTCTTTCGTTAAAAAGTTGCCTGTATGTATGGCTTTTAAGCAGGTAATCGTATCTTCTGCCGAAATGGTATTGTCGCGCCCTTCTTTTAATGCCTTAAAATCCTGCATTTTCCGTTCAAGGACAGTATTTTTCAAACCAAGTTCCTTGATGCATTGATTGATTTCTTCAAAGCCCAACAGGTTCATCATCATATTCGTGGATGTATTGTCGGAAACAGTTATCATCAATGTCAGTAAATCCTCTACGGTCAAAAATACCTTATTCGATAAGACATGCAGGACCCCAGATCCCCCAGTCACTTCACTAGGCGGGATGGTCACTGGTTGGTTCAAATAGATTTTCTTTTGTTCACTTTGACGATAACCTTCGATGATCATTGGTATTTTGATCAAACTCGCTGATTGAAAGGATTCATTCTCGTGATATCCAATCGTGTCCCCAAGACCATTTTCAATTTTATATGCGATTCTCCCATTAAATGTTTCAACTAATGCCAAGATATCATGTTCTATAGTTTGTAAGGTCATCTACTCCCTGTTCCTCCCTTAGATATCATTTAAACCCCTATAAAAAACTCCCTTATACCCTAACTTATTCTACCATGTTAAAAGCAGTACAATCTTATTAGAAATTCCAAATTGAATAAATTTTTGTATAAAAAAATAGCCTTCATATTTGAAGTCTACAGTTTTTTTGCTTGTACAAATTTGGACGTTGATTGGAACGTAGGCACTCGCTTTCCGCGGACGGTCCGCCCTCGGCGCACTTGCGCCTGTGGGGTCTCGCACACCCGCTCCAGTCAACTATTAAAAAAATTTAGATAGAACTCCTTTTGCCTGCAATCTTTTTTGTTTTAAAATAAATTTATTAAAACTTGAGGTGATGAGGATGCTTTCGAAACATCATTCTATTCAACGAGATCAACTTGAATTGATTACTTTAGATCAACTGGTGCCGGCGAACCATTTGGTTCGTAAAATGGAGGCTTCCATTGACTTCACTTTCATTTATGATTTGGTGAAAGATATGTATTCAGAGGTAGGAAGCCCAAGTATTGATCCAGTTATTTTAGTTAAACTGATTCCGAACCCCATAAGTCTACAAACAGGAGCCTTCATATTGAAGGCTCCCTTAATACCTGTCATTCATCTAGCTTTAACGGCACGGCCCTTCACTAATGGGAATCGTTTCTTCTCGGTGGTATCCACTTGTGTGATTTCACCATCATGTACGGTAATTAAAACCGATCCATATTGCAGATCCTCCAAGCTTGAAATGATATGCCTGATTTTCAATTCTTCTTTCTTTTCCATAATATCTCCCCTTCACTACTGGTAATAAAGCTTCGTTTTCACCTAATGTAAAAAAGGTTCGCACGACAAGCACATGTGCGCTTCCCACTTTCAATGTTTTCTTGGGAACTTGGTTTACCTATCATATCCTCATCACTTAACTTTCCGTATAAGAATAACCAGTTAATAGGAACTCCATTTTCCCTCCCTTCCCTATAAAAAATAAAAGGCACCCGCCATCTAACAGATTAGATGTAAGGGTGCCTTTAGTTGACTAATCGGCAATATTCGGGAATGGCAAATGTTATAGAAAAATACGATTTAATGTGGCAAACCACATTATTCTTACCAACTAACTTGGTATTTACTACTATAATCCAATTTTATCCTATTGTCAATCCTGTGTTTAAATTTTCTGATTAGTCCGCCTTTTACATTTTACTTATTTACCACTTTACCAAACTAAACTATTTGAGATATACTATTTTAGTATAAGTTGTCGGTATAAACACACACTTTGTATATAAGAAAGGTTCGATATAAATGGTAAATAAAAAATGGGGTTTATTGATTTTGACCACTTTCGTAATTGGAAATATGGTCGGCGGCGGAATTTTCATGCTACCTGCTCAATTAGCACAGGTATCCAGTCCGTTAGGGTCCACATTGGCATGGATCGTTACTGGACTAGGAGTTTTTCTAATAGCTTTGGTGTTTGGTAACCTGGCAGTCCGGAAACCTGATTTGAAGGCTGGACCTCAAAGTTATGCTCAGTCATTATTTAAATCTCCTGTTAAAGGAAGGGTTTCAGGGTATAGCATGGCTTGGGGGTATTGGGCTGCAAATTGGGCTGCGACAGCTTCTGTCATCATTTCATTTGCTGGTTACCTTTCAACGTTTTTCCCTGTGATGCATAGTCCAAAAGTGATTTATACAGCGGGTTCGTTTCAACTTGAACTAGGTAAAGCATTAACGTTTGCAGTATGTTCCGTTGCCCTTTGGGGGATTCAGGCAATCTTGGTAAGAAGTTTTAACAGTGCCGGGAAAATGAATCTTTTTGCTACAGTTACCAAAGTGCTTGGATTCTTATTTTTCATCATTATCACGATATTCATCTTCGATACTTCCAATCTAGGAAACGGAGCTGAATTTTATGATAAGGCGGGAACTGCAATCTCCCTAGGTGATCAAGTGAACGCTGCTGCCATTTCAACATTATGGGCCTTCATCGGTATCGAAGCTGCCGTCATGCTTTCAAACCGTGCCAAGTCACAAAATGATGTAAAGAAAGCGACGATTCTTGGTTTACTTATCGCTGTTGCCATTTATATCGGCATTACTTTATTGACGATGGGTGCCATATCACAAGACGAGTTGAAAATATCACAAAAACCGCTTGTTGACGCACTACAAGCAGTAGTTGGTTCAAGCGGCACGTATATAATGGCTGCTCTTGCCGTCATTTCCTTATTGGGATCGACGATCGGATGGATTGTAGTTGCCTCGGAAGTTCCTTACCAGGCAGCGAAATCGGATTTGTTCCCGGCCTATTTTGCGAAAGCAAACAAAAATGGCACACCTGTCCGTTCTATGACAATAACAAATATCATGACACAGATATTCTTATTCTCCACTATTTCAGGTACGATTTTGGAGGCTTATAAATTTTCGATGATCGTCGCTACACTTGCTTACTTGATCCCGTACCTTGCATCCGTTCTGTATCAATTGAAACTTGTGATGACCGGGGAAACCTATGACATCATGAAAGGCTCAAGGGTACGTGATGGCATTATTACAATCTTGGCGTTAATCTACTCGATCTGGGTCATCAAGACAGGTACAGCCGATATGAATACATTCATACTAGGCATTGCCTTATATGTATTCGGAATCGTCCTATACCCACTCTGGATGAGAAAAAAAGCATAACCTTAAACACCTAGGCATTTTTAAATGCCTAGGTGTTTTTTATATATCTTTCACAATCAATCTGGTTTTCAGCTGTACCGTTTCCCCTGAGCATAACTCCCTCAATCCAGTCAATTTTGCGGGCAAATCCAAATTAGGAGCATTCGTTACCCAAGTATATGGTTCAGGACAGACGAACCCTTCCTGATTGAACAATACCCAAAACTTAAAATGTTGATCGCCTTGATAGATGACTTGTATGCCAGCCTCTTGATCAGTGAGAATGCACTCGTTTTCCGGATTTCTTTCCTTATCATAGCCAAATAGGTCATCAAACAGCCGACCCTCCAAGCTAATACCGTTTTGGATTTCCAATGTATTGGCCGTTTCATGTATTGCACCTGTGGGCAATGATCTTTCATTCAACTCCCAATGTTTATTGACGGGAAGAGATATTCTGCAATCCTCCCATTTACTCACTGGTCCAAATGGAAAATTGAATACAGTATGATAACCTGCTCCCCACGGAAATGGTTCAATGCCCTTGTTGGTGATTTCCAATTGTATTTCCAATGTTCCATCCCTTAAAGATAAAGACATATTCACAGTGATATCTTGTGGAAAGCTACCTTTTAGATCAAAATCACTGCTTGAGAATTCGGTATTAATGACGATTTCCTTCCCGTTCACTTCCTTTTTGCGGACTTGCCACGGCATGTCATGCAAAAACCCATGAATATGATTGGATTTTTCCATTTCATTGATTGGAAACTTATACGAAGTCCCCTTATATGTAAATTGACCATCTTCAATTCGATTAGGAGGAAACAGGATTGGCATTCCGTATAAAATGGAAGCTTTTTTATACTCCTCCACACTATCCGGAGTTCGCAGCAACTCAATATCCTTATGCTTGTATTTCAATGAAAGCAGATTGCTTCCTAAAGATGGTACAAGGATCGCTTCCACTTTTTCATTGCCGAACTTTATGGCCTTTTCATTTAAAAAAGTGATATCATCTATATACCCTTTCACTTTTTCTCCTCCTTTGACTTGAACATATATCCATCCTACTTCCACGGACCATTTATTGCAACAAATGGAAAATATATTTCGTCCTTACTCTTTCTAAGTTTGAAATAGTATATATAATCGAGGATTTTGCTTAATTTTCTTTGCTATTTTTCTATTTTCTTTTTTTCCCTTTCCTTCTCCCGGACGACTTGTAGCTTTTTAAATAAAAAAAGGATGCCGTTACGGCATCCTTTTTTACTTATCTATTGCTTTCACTTACCAAAGCCACTATACCTTCATCATCATCCAAAACAAGTTCAATACCTGAGTACGGATCTTTATTCATATATTCATCCAGCCATAAACGAAGCGCTTCTATCAAGTTGATGGTGATTAACACTTGTTTCCGGCCATCGACAAACGCTTCCGCCGAAAAGCCATAATCATCATCATACATTAACTCCACTTCCACCTCATTAGGCTGTACCTGCTTTTTACGGGCAATGTAAACACAAACCGCATTGATGATATCTTGTTCGGAAATCTTTAGCCTCTCCATGGGTTTGGATCTTCTTTCTTCTTCTTATCTTTGAAATATGTGAATATTTTACGGATTACAACGATTAATACTACAACCGCCATCACGTTGATTAATAGACCAAGTATAGAACCAAGGGCTCCCATATTTGCAAATAGGCTACCAAAAAGTAAACCTGCCAATCCTCCTAGCATAAGTCCTTTCATTAAGCCGCCTTTTGCGAATGTGTTTCCACTCTTGGCTTTATTGGCAGTAGTGGCATCGGATTTCTTCGTTTGTTTATTTTGGAAATTCGAATTATTATTGTTGTTGCTGTTAAAGCTTCTTTTTCCGGACTTGTAACCCCTTGCATCGACTGACTCCGAATGATCCTGGAATACATACGTGCCGACTGGCGAGAATGCTAGTGTAATTGTAAGTAATGCAGCCATAAATTTTTTCATCATGTTTTTTGCCTCCGTTTAATAGTATGGAATGTTGTTTCATTATATCTTTACCCAGATTACTGAAAGTCCACATCACCTATCCTTATTTTATCTTATAGTATTTACGTTGAATATCAAAATAAGTTTCATTTTTTTTGACTTTTTTTCAAAAAAAATAAGCAGGGGCATTTTCTCCCCTGCTTATTATTGAACTATTAGTTTACACGAACGACACGGCCGTTGTATACTCCTGCCCAATATCCACTATCCATATTGGCAATTGCAACACCTGTTGAACTTTGGGAACCGATAAACTTGCCGCCGCCGACATAAATTCCGACATGCCCATCAGTTTTATAGGTATTGAAAAATACTAAATCTCCAGGTTGTTTTTGACTATCAGATACTTGACGTCCCGCATTTTTCAATGCATCCGTACTGGCTGGAAGGTTCACACCAGCTTGTTTATAAGCCCATGCAACGAATGCTGAGCAATCGAAAAGACCGTTAGCAATATCGGATGCCGTTCTTCCGCCACCAAATTTATATGTGGAGTTACCGATATATTTATAACCTGCTGTAATGGCAGAGCCTGTATTTGCACTGCTTGGCTTGCTAGATGTTACGGTTTTACTGGCTGCAGGTTTGGCAGCAGAACTGTTTTTAGATGAATTTGAAGATGATTCAGCTTTAGAAGAACTTTTTACAGAAGCCTCTCCTTTAGACGAACTTGATGATTCTTCGCTAGAAGAACTTGATGATTCTTCACTGGAAGCGTTTGAAGAATTCACTTCTTCAGCAGCACGGTCAAGATCTGCTTTTTCCGATGCTTTACGTTCTTCCTCTTTTTTGATATTTTCACGAATGGAAGCTATTTGTGCTTCTAGACCAGCATCTTTATTCTCTAAAGATTGTTTAAGCGCTTCTGTTTCCGATTCTTTCTTTTCGATCTTAGCCTTCATGTTGACAGTTTCAGCTTTTTGATCTTCAATTTGAGATTGCATGCCTTTAAGCTCTACTTCCATATCCTTAAGGCTTTGCAATTTCTTCTCAACGGTCGCTTGTTTTTTCTCTAAGTCAGCTTTATCCGCTTCCTGCTCGCTAAGAATCTGTTGGTCAGCTTCCACGATAGTGGCTACCGCCCCAACACGATTAACGAATTCACCAAAGCTTTTAGAACCTAAAACAACTTCCAGGTACTCAACGTCCCCGCCGCTCTCTTGGAAAGAAAGTGCGCGCTCTTTCAAGACTTCCTCGCGTTTTGCGATTCTTTCTTCCAACGCTTTAATTTCTTTCTTTAAAGATTCTATGTCTTTTTCGGTGTCATTAATTTCTTGTTTAGTATCTTTGATTTTTTGGTCATTTTCTTTCATTGCCGATTCGATCTGGGCAATTTGGGCATTCATTTTCGATTGTTCTTTTTTCAATTGCTGAATAACTTGTTCTGCCTCTGAAATATCTGATTGTATTCCAGTACGTTGCGATTGAATATCCGTGATAGATTCAGCTTTTACAGACGGTATGGCAAAAGCGCTTCCTAATCCAAGCATAATTGTCGTGTTCAATACGATAAGTTTTTTCTTCAAACTCATTTCCCCTGCTTTCCTCCCCTTGCATTTCCATCGACCCACTTCTTTTTCTCTATGAAAAATGATTAGTCAAAATAATTTGCTGGGAACTCTTCTCTATTTTTTTTACTCTTTATGTAATCTTCTAAGGTTGAGATAATATTAAATACATTTCTTAAACTCTACTATGTTTTCACCTAAGTCGTAGTATATCATCAGATTTTGTCAAATACGTAATAACAATATTACAATTATATTTCAATTTTAACATTAAACATAAAGATTCGACTTTTTCACGTGATAAAACATCCAATATCTTACATAATCACCTTCGCATTTTGATGCAAGACTTTCTATCTAGTGTTTAGCACCAAGGGACCATGGACTATTGGCAGGCAAAAACTCACCACCTGTGAAGGCACGGTAGCCCTTTTGGAACAGATTTCAGCTCATTTACCAATCATGGAGGAAGGTTTACTGACAGTCTATTAAAAAAAACCGCTTTCAGCGGTTTTTTCGTCAAGATTCGACCCACTCTTAAATTCCAGCCATAAAGTCGACAAAAACTTTCAATTCTTTCGGTCGGACGAATACCCTTTCCCCTTTGCTTATTTCCAGATTCAAATATTGTTCTTTCGTCAGTTCGATTTCCAGCGGTTCGTTTGTATCCTGACGAATGACTTCTATCCGGACGATGGGGCCAATTGTATGGATGTGGTCAACTATGGATGCGATCGAATCCTTTTCCGCTGGTTCTCTTTCTATGATAAAGTTATGGGCCCTTACATAACCTGTGCCCGCTCCATCTTCACTGCCCGGGGCATTCATTTCTACATTGCCAGTAACCAATTTCCCTTTATGCACGTTGCCCTTGAAATGATTGACACTGCCTAGAAAATCATAAACAAAGGGATTTTCAGGGTGATCATATACTTCTTCCGGGGTTCCAATCTGTTCAATTTTCCCTTCATTCATGATTACGACCCGATCAGCAACATCCATCGCCTCTTCTTGATCATGAGTCACGAACACACTCGTAACATTGAATTCATCATGAAGTCTTCTTAGCCAACGACGAAGTTCTTTGCGCACCTTGGCATCCAATGCCCCGAATGGTTCATCAAGCAAGAGGATATTCGGTTCAACGGCAAGTGCCCTTGCCAATGCGACACGCTGGCGCTGGCCGCCTGATAATTGCGATGGATAACGATCTTTATATCCTTCCAACTTGACGAGTTGAAGCAATTCGGTAACCTTTTGTTCGATAACTTCTTTACTGGGCCTTGTTTTTCTGGGGCGAACCTTTAATCCATAGGCGATATTATCAAAAATCGTCATATTACGAAAAAGGGCATAATGCTGAAAGACGAAACCCACATTTCGATCTTTTACATGCTTATGCGTGTAATTCTCTTCATTAAAAAGGATTTTTCCGTTCTCAGCCTGCTCAAGGCCTGCGATGATACGCAGTAATGACGTTTTTCCCGATCCGGAAGGGCCAAGCAGGGCTACTAGTTCACCGCTCTTTATTTCCAGATCGATGTTTTGGAGTGCTTGATAGGACCCGTAATATTTTGTAACATTTTCTATGATGATACTCATTTCATTCCTCCTAACTTGCTTTGGTCGATTTAAAGTCCGTTTTCCATTCTATGAAGCTTTTAATGATCAACGTTATGATTGCAAAGATGGACATCAGGGATGCAACCGCAAAAGCGGCCGAAAATTGATATTCATTGTATAAGATTTCAATATGAAGCGGCATCGTATTGGTCATGCCCCGTATATGGCCTGATACGACCGATACAGCTCCAAACTCCCCAATTATTCTGGCATTGCAAAGGATGATTCCATATAAAAGTCCCCATTTTATATTAGGAAGCGTCACATACCAAAATGTCTTGAACCCTCCCGCACCCAGCGTGAGTGAGGCCTCTTCTTCAGACGTCCCCTGACTTTGCATGAGCGGGATCAATTCGCGCGCAATGAATGGGAAGGTAATGAAAATGGAGGCGATGACAATCCCTGGTATTGAAAAGATCACTTTAATGTCAAGTGATTGCAGCAGTGGACCAAGTGCTCCATGTAAGCCGAACAGAAGGACAAAAATCACCCCGGCAATGACCGGTGATACGGAAAAAGGCAAATCTATCAATGTAATTAAGAAGTTTTTTCCCTTGAAATCATATTTTGTTATCGTCCAAGCGGCAACCACCCCAAATATGGCATTGAGCGGCAAGGTGATGAGGACAACGATCAATGTTAACTTAATCGCAGCCACGGCATCAGGATGGGCGATGGCCGCAAAATACGCTTCGGCACCTTTTTCAAAGGCTTTTACAAAGATTGCGATTAATGGGACAACTAAAAACAAAGTGAGAAATAGCAATACAATGGAAATGAGGATCCACTGTATGGATTTAGGCTCTTTAGTTGCGTTCCTCGTAATAATGACTGGGTGATTCGCTTTTGCAACGACTGAATGATCATGTTCCATCATATCCCCCCTACTTCCCTGAATATCTTTTGCCGGTCCACCATTGTAAGATATTGATGGTGAACAAAATTATAAATGTAATAATGAGCATGACGGCTGCAACAGCAGTTGCACCTTCATAATCATACTGTTCAAGTTTTGTCATGATGATCAGCGGGGAAATTTCCGTTTTAAATGGCATATTTCCGGCAATGAAGACAACGGATCCATACTCTCCAAGTGCCCTCGCAAAAGAAAGGGCAAAACCCGTCAATATAGCTGGGATCAATTCCGGGAAGATGATTTTAATGAATGTCTGCATTCGATTCGCCCCTAAAGAGGCAGATGCTTCTTCCATCCCTTTTTCGATATTTTCAAGCACCGGTTGAACCATCCGCACCACGAATGGCAGACCGATAAATATAAGGGCGATGATGATCCCTGCGGGAGTGAAAGCGACTTTAAAGCTGAAAAATTGCCCGATCCATCCGTTAGGTGAATACAAGGTGGTCAACGTGATTCCTGCAACGGCAGTCGGGAGGGCAAAAGGCAAATCAACCAGTCCATCGATGATCCTTTTGCCGGGAAACTCATAACGAGTAAGCACCCAGGCAATCAATACACCAAAAACTGCGTTAACAAAGGCCGCAGTTAACGCTGTCAAGAAACTCAATTTATAAGAAGCGAGAACCCTCGGTTCAGTTATGGTCGCCCAAAAATCCTGGAACCCCATTGAAAATGTGTTTAGAAAAACCATTGATAACGGGATCAAAACGATGATGGTGAGATACAGCAGCGTAAAACCCATCGTCAATCCAAAACCGGGTATGGTCCTCTTTTTCGTCTGTTTACCTTCAGTCACTATATTCATCGCTTCGCCTCAACCCTTTTTCTGATTTATGAAGGAGAAGATGTTAAAGCCACACCTTCTCCTTCATGCTTACTGCTGTTGGTAAATCTCGTCAAATGTGCCGCCATCATTAAAATGTGTTTCCTGGGCTTTTTTCCAACCGCCAAATGTATCATCAACAGTCACCATATCGATATTGGCAAATTGGTCTCCATATTCAGCGAGGACCTTCTCATCCCTTGGACGATAGAAGTTTTTCGCGGCAATTTCCTGACCGGCATCCGTATACAGATATTTCAGGTAGGCTTCGGCCACTTCCTTTGTTCCTTTTTTCTCAACCACTTCATCGATAACAGCTACCGGTGGCTCTGCTAATATACTGATTGAAGGGTTGACGATTTCATATTTGTCATCACCGAATTCTTCCAGTGTTAAATAGGCTTCATTCTCCCAAGCGATCAGTACGTCACCGATTCCCCTTTCCACAAAAGTGGTCGTTGCACCGCGGGCCCCTGAATCCAGGACTTCAACATTCTGATAAAGTTTTTTCATGAAATCCTTCACTTTTGTTTCGTCATTATCGAAATTTTTCTCCGCATAAGCCCAGGCAGCCAGGTAATTCCACCTTGCCCCTCCGCTTGTCTTTGGGTTTGGTGTAATGACGGATACATTCTTTTTAGTCAGATCATCCCAATCTTTAATGCCTTTAGGGTTATCCTTTTTCACCAAAAATACAATCGTTGATGTATATGGTGTCGAGTTCTCAGGTAAACGTTTTTGCCAATCCTTCGCTAATAGGTTACTAGCTTCATAAATGGCATCAATATCATAAGCCAATGCCAATGTAACGACATCCGCTTCCAATCCGTCAATGACAGCCCTGCCCTGTTTACCAGATCCGCCATGGGATTGTTGTATCGTTACATCCTGACCTGATTCTTCTTTCCAGTGCTTCACGAACGCTTCATTGAATTCCTGGTACAATTCCCTTGTCGGATCATATGACACATTCAAAAGTTCTACTGACTTCGATGTTCCGTCCCCTTTCGTTTTTTCCGAGTTGCATCCAGCAAGTACACCGAAGGCTAAAATCAAACTTGTCAATAACATCAACTTTTTCATGAGCTTCCCCCTCTTTTTACAGCAAAAAAGGCATTCTATTTCCCTTCAATTATTTTTCGGGAGATAGTATGCCTTCAGTTCTCTGATCAGCAATTATTTTGATTTTTGTATATCCTTACCATAAAGCAAAGTTTACCAAGTTGTCAACTAGGTATTGCATGTCCTTTAATTAAATTCATTCACATTTTGCAGGTTGAAAAATTCCCTAAACGAAAAGGGCTCGATCCACCGGGAAATCGAGCCCTTTTTAATACTTTGCCAATAATTATGAATTTGATGATTTTTGATAAAGCTTATTTTCCACGATATACTGATAACACTGATCGGGCAGTAAATATCGTGGTTCCCCGCCCATTGCAAATTCATCCCTTATATATGTAGAACTGATTTCCATGGAAAGGCCTTTATCAATAAGGTGAAATGTATTGCCATCATCATAATTCCTTAGCAATGGACTTTTGGATATGATTTTCAGCATATCGATTCCATCACGGGCCATGACGATGAATTTATGATTGGCAATCAATTTTTCCCTGAATTTCCATCGTAAGTGTACAGGCAGCTCCTGATTATCAATATCTTCAAGTAAATCTGCACCCATTATGAAGTAAACTTCGTCTTTTGGAAATCGAGATTTAAAATATTCCATCGTATACCAAGTATATTGTTTACTCGTTCCGGCACGTTCATTAATTTCATAATCACTTACTTCGAATATCGGGTTGCCCCCTATTGCCAGCTTGAGCATTTGCCAACGGTGTTCATTGCTTGTTTTCATCTGTTTATCGATACGGCCATTTGCGCAAGGTAAAAAAATCACCTTGTCCAGCTTAGCACGATGCGCAATGGTGGATGCTGTCCATAAATGCACATTCGTGACCGGATCGAAGGAAGATCCGTAAACTCCAATTTTACCCATCATTTTATCCCCCTCATCAGCCTTTCTTCTTCACCACGGCCCTGACCGGGCTCCCGTCCCCTGCTTCCAATGCCAGCGGCAATGCAGCCAAATCGTACAGCCCAGGCTCCAGTCCATCAAGGACCAGCCCTTCGAGTATATGAATTCCACAGCCTGACAGTTTATTGTGGGCAGGTAATTCTTTGCTGTCGAGACAGTCGACTGAAGGTAAATCAAGCCCAAGGAGCCTAACCCCTTTATTTGCAAGGAAGGGAGCTAAATCTGGTTCAACCGGTGGAATCCATTCCGGAAAACGGCTAAGGTCCTTCCATTGACCTGTTGCCACCAACAACCGCCGGACCCCTGTCAATTCGATGCCTTCAAAAGCTTTAATGCCAATGCTTTCAGCTGCATCCACCTTTACTACGGTAGCAGTGCCAATATATAAATCAAGATCGAGTTCGATGATTTTTTTTCCATTCTCATCAAAATGATAGGGAGCATCAATATGAGTTCCTAAATGTGTACTCATCCGGATTTCCCCTACATTGACGGAAGACCCTTCAGCCATTGATGAATTCAGCCGATATGAATATTGCGTATCTCCTGGCCAATATGGCGTATTTTCATTGAGGCGCTGAGAAATATCTAACCATTGATTCATGTGTTCACCCCCCTTACAGTTTGGTCCTTAATGTCCATAGCTCAGGAAAAAATGGCTGTTCGACCACTTTCTTCAGATAACTTACACCGGACGATCCGCCAGTTCCCTTTTTATTGCCGATGATACGTTCTACGGTGCTCATATGATTGAATCTCCAGAATTGTTGTTGACTTCCAATATCAACGAGTTTTTCGGCCAGCTCATACAAATCCCAGTAGTTATGCACATCACGGTAAACGGTCAGCCACGCGCTTTCAACACTTGCATTTTCCTGATAAATGACAGACCAATCCCTATTCAATACCGATTGATCAATGGGAAGTCCCCTTGCAGCCAAAGCCCCTATAACCGCATCATAAATACTAGGTTTATTCAAGGCTGCCATCATCGACTCATAAAGCTCGGGCTGATGACGGAAAACGGCCAATATTTGCGAATTCTTTTGACCCATCGCAAATTCTATCAACCTGTTCTGAAATGATTGAAACCCTGAAGAGTTTCCTAGTTTCTCCCGGAATTCCATATAATCGGCTGGCGTCAATGTCGAAAGCACATTCCAGGATTGAACTAGTTGCTGTTGGATTCTGGCCACTCTGGATAGCATCTTAAAGGAAGGCTCCAAATGTCCTGCCACAATATGATCAGTTGCCGCAGTCAATTCATGGAGGATCAATTTCATCCATAATTCACTTGTTTGATGAATGATGATGAACAGCATTTCATCGTGATGGCCGGAAAGCCGATGCTGACTTGATAAAATTTGATTTAAATGCAGATAGTCCCCATAGGACATATCTTTTTCAAAATCTGTTACCATACTTTCTTCCAAACGATGTTCATCTCTTGGATCCTTATCCATACCATCCCTCTTTCCCTTTACTTTCTTTTGAATTTCGACATCAATAAGTAAACGATGCAAAGAAAGATCAGCCAAGGAACCCCGAACTGGAGCACGATTTTAAATGGGCCAGTGAACCAGGTGGATACCGTCAAAGCAAACAAAAGAAATGCACCCAGAATCGTTAGATATGGAAATCCATACATTTTAACCGGTAATTTGCGGCCCCCTGATTTCTCCCACCTCTTCCTGAAATACAAATGGGAAATGAACACCATGAACCAGGTTAGAATGGCTCCGAACATCGATATCCCCATCATGAATGCATATGAAGTATCCGGAAGCAGGACTTTTACTCCTGCAGCAAGAAATATTCCTAAAGTGGATATGAGAAGGGCCCTTAGCGGGACACCTTTCCTGCTCACTTTTTGAAATAGGGCTGGAGCCTGATGTTGCTCGGATAATGAAAATATCATTCTGGTGGAAGCATATAATTGACTATTCATTGCAGATAAAGCAGCGGTTAAAATAATGAAATTCATTATCCCAGATGCCCCGGGAACATTCAGGATTTCCATTACCTTGACAAATGGGCTCTTATCAATACCGGCAGCTTGCCAGGGAACAATCATTAACATGATCCCGATAGTCAGTACATAAAAAGTGGCAAGCCTGAAGACAGTTGCCTTCAAAGCTTTAGGTACGGCTATATCCGGGTCCTTTGCTTCCCCCGCCGTCACCGCAATCAGCTCAGTTCCTAAAAAGCTGAAGAGCGAAATGAATATGGCGACCCAGAGCCCCCAAAATCCGAAAGGCATAAAACCTCCATCACTGGCATAGTTCTCTACACCGATCCCGCTTGAAGGTTCGGCGCCAATCACCACATAGGCACCCAGTAGAACGAATATGACAATGGCGCTTATCTTGATCATTGAAAATACATACTCAAAATTGCCGAATGTATTGACACTCGTCGCATTTACATAGATTAGCAGTGCAGCAAAAAGGACAATCCAAATGCTCCCAGGCACAGTTGGAAACCAATATTTCATATAAACAGCGATGGCACTCACTTCGACACCAATGGCAAGAACATTCGCTATCCAATAGGAATACCTCACAACAAAACCCGCAAATGGACTTATATATTTTTCCGCAATGGTTCCAAAGGATCCCGATGTTGGATGGGCTACCGTCATTTCCGCCAAACATCCCATCAGCAGAAGGACAATGAATGCACCTATTGCATAGCTGATAAGTACACTTGGACCAGCCGTTGAAATCGCAAGGCCGCTGCCCAAAAATAACCCGGTGCCAATTGCACACCCCATGGCTATCATAGTGATTTGATTCGATGATAATTCACGTTGAAGCTTATTTTTCTCCATATGTTGCTCCCATTCTAGGCAATGATTCCCCTTTTATTTTCATAGTCTTCATATAAATTGCCGTCCATGACCTTCTTTAGTACCTGTACAGTTTCGTAGACTTCCTGAAAAGAGTTAAAAAGAGCGACAGGTGATGGCACCCACAGAATGACAGGCATCGAACCCTATCGTGATTCCAAGCGTATGCGCTTCCTTCGTTAACCTTTCCATATCAAGGATCCGACCGCTTCGATATAAAACCGTCGGAAGTACAATCAACGCTATTTCCCCGTTCATCTCGGCTTTTCACCTGAACCAAGTGTGCCGAGGGGTCAAGCCCATGTAATCGTAGCTGGCTTTGAAGTGCATAGATATCACTTGGAAAGGTTAGTTCATCCGCCAAAATCTTATTCCTGCCAGCTCTCGTTTCAAAAAAAGTGGCTGCAAGCTGATGTAGATTAGCCGTAGTCGACCCTCCCATTATCACTTCATCCTCTAAAGCTCCTACCAACGGGGCACTCAATTCACCCAATCTCTCAGAAAAGTAAAACCAGGGCTCGGCACCCTCCGTCCAGCCACCGATCCCATACTTTTCCAATCTCCCAATGAGTTGCCCTCCATATAAATCATCCCGGGGGTTAAATAGAACTCCGCTCTGTAAGAAACTAATGGATCTTCCTGATCCAACGTTTTCGCATACTCTTTCGTTGACATGAAATTATGATATCCATGTTCTCCCCGCTTCCTTCAATCCACTTTTTTTCATTTGTAAATCCCTATCCCTTCCCATGCCAACCTTATCATTCCGTCAGGATCTTTTTCAATATAATCCTTTTTATCAAAAATCATTGTGTAGTGGTTGGTTTCATCATATTTCGGCCAAATTTCACCTTCCGGGGGGTTGGGGTTTCCATATTTCGCAAAGTTGACCCAATGGCCCTGCATTCTATGGGATACCTTTAGGGCAGCTGACCTTGAACCATATGAAACAATCCGTTTCCCGAATGCCGAGTCGAAGGTCTGGAAAGCAAAAGGGATTTCCATACCATGCGTCGCCCCTAATTTACTTATGCGCATGGCCGCCGTTTTATAATCAAAACGATACATCCATGTTTTTTCAAAGCGGCTGTATGCCTCCGCATACCAAACCGAGGGAATATGGAAAGTCGCATCACGGCCAATGCCTAGTACAGCTTCCTTTTCTGGGTAGTTTGTATAAGCGTTCGTAATTCGCTCTTTCGCCTTCGGATCAGTATTTTCGAACATTTTATGAATCATCGCCGTATTAGTTGGGATTAGAGGGGGGGGCATCTGATCGAATAATGTCGCTTCGTCCCTATTTGTTCCTATAAGCAAGGGTATACCCCCTGTTCTTCCCGATCGAATCGAATCTAGTGGATAATCGGGCAGGAAGTCACCATCTACGACTGGTCCAAATGCTAGGGAGCCCGGCATTTCCTGTGAATTTTCCTGTAAAAGTTGGTGGGAGGCAGCGACAATCTCTTGAACCGGAAGGGTTTTTAGCCGGTGGCTTTCACCCTTTCCAATGCCCAATATCTCAAGGAACTTTTCACTCAATTGGCGCGCAAATCCTTTTCCGTAAACAGATGTCGGAGCAGGACTTTCTGCAATGGCCTGCTTAAAAAGACCCCTTGCTGAAGGTACAGTAAGTAAAGTCGTCACCGCATTACCACCAGCTGATTCACCAAATATCGTAACATTATCAGGGTCGCCGCCAAAAGCTTCTATATTTTCTTTAACCCATTTCAAAGAAGCAACTTGGTCACGTAAACCTAAATTGTTTTCAAATATTTCCCCTTCACCTGCCAACTCGGTAAAATCCAGATATCCCAGTGCACCCAGCCTATAGTTGATGCTTACCACGACTACATCTCCATTTTTAGAAAGTAAGTGTCCATTGTACATATCAAGGGATCCAGCTCCCGTTATATATGCTCCCCCAGGAATCCATACCATGACCGGGCGTTTTTTATCATCAGCTCTAGGCGACCAAACATTCAGGAACAAGCAATCCTCATCCATTTTTTCATTTGTGCTCATCCCTGTTCTTACCGCACGATCCATCGGCTGCGGGGGAACGGGACCAAAATCCACTGCATCCATGACACCGCTCCAATTATCAACTGGCTCCGGAGAACGGAAACGCAGTCCATCAATCGGCGCTTTCGCATACCTGACTCCACGCCAAACGCATATATCGTTTTCCATAGTACCTTGAAGATGTCCTTTTACCGTCGTAACTATTGATCCAATCATTCCCAATCACCTCTTCATATAGTAGTAGATATGTAAGTTCTTCTTTTTCCATTCCCTTATATCCTTCATCTTTATCGAAAAAAGATCTATATTGTCAGTTCAGCCAAAATAAAGGAATGCCATCGTATATAAAGCTCCGGTTATAATCAGGAGTTTGAATTGTTATTATAAATAATGGTTTTCAATGACCCGTTCAACAAAAAAAAGACCCAATCAGGTCTTTTTTTGTTGAACTCGGCAAAAATCTTAGGCAAGCATGGCAAGGATACTCAATAAAGAGCTGCCCCGAACGGAAAGCTGCTGTGCAGCATATGTTAATTGCTGTTCATCGAGCTGTTCCAATAAAGGCTTTAATTCCAGCAATTCATTCTCCAGTCCTCTAAGGTCTGTAGATAGCTTGTCCACCATCAAGAGCACCTGCTCAGAATCAACAGTGGTTTCAGACAAGACTTGTAACCGTTCCTTGATTTCAGTCAAAGGCATATTCTGTTCTTTAAACCGATTAATCATTTGAAGACGATTTAAAGCATCTTCTGTGTAATACCGATATCTTGACCCCGTTTTTTCATAGTTCAGCATTCCTAATTGTGTGTAATAGTCAATGGTTCTTCTCGAAACATTCGCAAGTTCAGCAAGCTGGCCAATCCGATATACATTCATCCAGATAGTCACCTTCTTTAAAAAATCTACTGTTAACGATACTATAACATATCTATCCGAAAAGGTGACTTCAAGATGAAACTATTAGACTACTTTATCCGAATTGCCCTTCAGCTGCTTCTTGGCAAAATACAGGGCATCTTCCTTCGATTTAAAAAAGTGCTGTTTTTCTATTTTATGATACAATCCAGTGCTGAGTAACAATTCCTTTGGTTGCTGCTGAATTCCGGAAATGATCAATTTCCCCTTATATTTTCCGATGCGATTAACGATCGCCAATAGTGCTGCCTCTGCTGAAGTGTCCATATATGTTACCCGGCGCATGCTTAATACCAACACTTTCGTCTTATTATCCAAGTTCTCCAATATCGATGACTCCAGGACGTCTATCGAACCAAAGAAAAGAGGTCCTTCCAAGTTATACACATTGATCTTCGAATCCGAATTATCAATTGGAACAATCTCGGTAATCTCATGACTTCTTTCCCTAACCTTTAACGTGTGGCTCATTTTTGCAATGAAGGTGATGAATGCAATCAATAAGCCGATTCCCACTCCCATGATTAAATCAGTGAAGACAGTGATGAGGAAGGTGACTAGCAAAACCGCAGAATCAGCCGTCTTCGTTTTCAATACATGAGCGAATTCCTTTCTTTCACTCATATTCCAGGCAACAAACATCAATATGGGTGCCATGCTAGCCAAAGGTATATGCGCTGCAAATGGGGAAAGCACCAGCAAAACCAGTAAAACGACAATTCCGTGAATGACTCCGGACATCGGGGAGGCTGCCCCGCTTTTTATATTGGTAGCTGTCCTGGCTATTGCGCCTGTTGCAGGTATCCCGCCGAAGAATGGCGTCGCGATGTTCGCGATTCCTTGACCAACCAACTCTTTATTACTATCATGCTTGGTACCCCCCATGTTATCCGCAACGGTAGCGGATAACAATGACTCGACACCGCCTAACAAGGCAATCGTAAAAGCAACTGGAAGGAGTGTGATAATGACTTCCACTGATAGCTCCGGCACTTGGAATTCCGGAAAACCTTTCGGAATCGCTCCATACGTAGAACCAATCGTAGCCACCTTATCGGGAAATAAAAAGTAAGCTGCGATTGTGGAAATCAGCAGACCCAGAAGCGGTCCTGGCACTCGTGGCAAAAGTCTAGGTGCCAGCAGTATGACGACAAAACATATAATCGCAACAATCACACTATATAGATTGATCGTGTCTGCTTTAATCACCAGTTCCTTCATGTTATCCATGAAAGCTTCATGTTTTTCCACTTTCATACCAAAGAAGTTAGCAATTTGCCCTGAAAAGATTATTATCGCAATTCCTGTTGTAAATCCAATGATGACAGGACGGGGAATGAACTTCATCAAATTACCTAACTTAAGCAGACCCATCAGGACTAACATTATCCCCGCTAAAAACCCGGCAATAAGCAGGCTTTCATACCCATATTGCATAACGATTCCAAATAATAAAGGAACGAACGCCCCGGTCGGCCCGCCAATTTGATACTTGGAGCCACCCAAAATCGAAATGAGGATTCCTGCGATGATGGTCGTATATAACCCGTATATCGGTTCGACGCCTGAAGCAATTGCAAAAGCCAGTCCTAAAGGAATGGCTACAACCCCTACGACCAATCCTGCTGTCACGTCTTTTTGAAAACCCTTCATGTTATATCCTTGAAATCTAGAATCTTTTATCATCTTTTTCAAACTCACATCCTTAATCGTTTTTTAAGATTGGAATCTAGCATCATCATGAAAATGACATTCTTTTATTTTAGAGGGAGTTACTTGTTGAAATTAATCAAATTATATTGTAGGCATTTTTCAACGGGACAAACCAAGCGGGGGACTTTTCAAAACTAAGAAATAATCGTCATATATAATCTCCTTTTGTAAGGTTATTTGACATGGTCTCGACCACGCTTCAACATTATACAGTAAAACGTAAAACTGTACATTGTTAGAAACGTTAACATTTGTTTACAACTTTTTGAATATTTTTACATTAATATTACAATCCGGGACCATTTTTCCAGTCTAGTTAATTTGAAGCCGGAGATTCAGACTACGAATCAGGAGGTTTGAACTTTGGTCTAATTCCCCATACCGGAAACTTGATCAGTGAACAATGGAAAAAAGCATGTTTTGAGAAAGATTGCTCAAAACATGCTCTGCCCTAATACACACTTTCAGTTTACAGCTCTTCTCCTCTCGTCTCGATAATATGCTTATACCAATGAAACGACAGCTTCTTTTTCCGTTTTAACTGATCATGATGATCCACGTAAATAAATCCGTATTGCTTCTTATACCCGTTTAACCAACTTAAAAGGTCAATGACAGACCATGCGTAATACCCTTTTAAATGGATACCTTCTTTGATTGCACGTTTAATCACTTTTAAGTGTTCCTCAATATACTTAATGCGCGGAACATCTACTACTTCACCATCGATAATCGGATCCTCATCACCAAGTCCGTTTTCTGTAACATACATTTTAATATCGCCGTAACGTTCTTTTAACATATGCAGCCCATCTAAAAATCCTTCAGGTGAGATTTCCCAGCCCCATTTTGTATAGGTTTTATCTTCCATTTTCACGGTCCGATAAAAGCCATCAAAAGACGGGTTCCCTGGAGCCAGAGTAGATGTTTCTCTTGAATGCTCCATGCTTGAAACGGCTTCCAGGTTTTTTTCCACCCGAATGGGCTGGTAATAATTGAGTCCAATAAAATCATTTTTCTCCGCATTCCTTTTTAACGTATCCAGTTCTTCTTCTGTCCAACTTGGTGTCCAGCCTCTCTCCTTTAATTGCTCAACCACATAAGCTGGATATTCACCTTTTAAAATTGGGTCATAATACCAAAAGGTTTCATATTCATTGGCATGCCGAGCGGCTAATACATTCTCATGTTCGTCATCAATACTATAAGCTGGCAGGAATACATGGGTAATCCCGATTTCACCGTAATGATTCAGTGCCTTGTATACCTCTACCGCTTTGGCATGTGCATAAAAAACATAATGTGTCGCTTGAAAGTATTTATTTTCATCGTTTTGGACTCCAGGCGGGTGCGCTCCTTTTAAATACCCTAAACCGCAAAACATAACCGTTTCATTAAACGTGATCCAATGTTTGACGCGGTCTCCGAATGCACGAAAACAAATCTCCGCATACTTGACGAATGCTTCAGCTGTCCGCTTATTCGTCCATCCCCCATCTTGTTCAAGCGTCAAAGGCAAATCCCAATGATACAGCGTAACAAATGGGACAATCCCATATTTTAAGCATTCATTAATCACATTATTATAAAATTCCAAGCCTTTTTCATTGACTTCCCCATCACCTGTTGGCAAAATACGGGCCCATGAAATGGAGAAGCGATATGATTCAAGTCCCATCTCTGCCATTAATTTAATATCTTCTTTGTAACGATGATAATGGTCTATCGCTACATCCCCATTTGTACCTTCAAATGTTTTCCCCGGAATCTTTGAAAAAACATCCCAATTCGTTATGCCTTTACCATCTTCATCCCATGCTCCTTCTATTTGAAAAGAAGCAGAAGCTGCTCCGAATAAAAAATCGTGTGGAAATTTCATTAAAAACCCTCCCTTTTCATACCTGCTTATTAAATTGATAATAATATATTTTATTCGTTGGTACAAATATTATTTTTAGTTCACGTAAAACATAAGCCTTATAGATAGTATTTACTATCACGGAATGATTAAATCCAGAATTCCGTTGAATCAATCTCTCTTTTTCTAGCAAAAGATGATTGATACTTAGTAGCATATGAACATACAAAAACCCGTCCACCTTTTGGGGACGGGTTACACATATTAAAGATTTAGCAATCATTCCACAACCGGGAGCCAACCTTTTATCCCGATCAACTTTTCCCAAAGCGGATCTGGAATGACCAGTTCATCCTGATCTTTTTTTGAGAGGGTAGTCCGTATTTCCGCTTCTTTTCCAGACCTGATTTTTTCAATCCAATGCGGTTCCATAAGAAGTTCACGGCCTAAGGCGATAAAAGGGACCCCCGTTTCCATGGCTTCTGCAACTTCATCGGGTGTATGCAGTGAACCTACACCGACCACCGGGATACGATTACCTACTTTATCGTAAATTTTAACGATGCGCGACTTTGTCCTATCACTCTCACGGAATGAGCCATTCCAGAAGTGACCTACCGATATATGTAGATAATCCAGGTTTTGATTCGCTAATCTATCAACGAATTGGATCGTATCATCTAAAGTGATTCCAGGATTGCTGCCTTCTTCAGGAGAAAGGCGGTAGCCAATTATAAACGGCTTTTCTGCATGCTCGGCAACCGTTCTCTCGACTTCATTCACAATGGTAAGCGGGAAAATCAATCGTTTTCCCAATGTTCCGCCCCATTTATCTGTACGGCGGTTCGAGTGTGGCGAGAAGAATTGTTGAAGCAAGTAAGTATTGGCACCATGGATTTCCACACCATCGAAACCTGCTTCGATGGCCCTTCTTGTTGCTTCGCCAAATGCCTTAATAACGTCTTGTATTTCATCTTCATTCATTTCCCGCGGTACAGGTGCTTCCTCGCTGGAAGCAATGGCACTTGCAGAAACAGGTTGGTTATCAGGCAATAATTCGGGCGGACTTTGACGGCCTCCATGATATATTTGCAGGATCGCTTTTGCCCCGTTGGACTGAATCGTTTCAGCTAGTTTTCTCAAGGATGGGATAAAGGAATCGTCATCTGCACCTAGTTGGCCTGGGAATCCCTTGCCTACAGCAGATACATAGGCACATGCCGTAACAACCGCACCTACACCAGCCGAGCGCTCAGCGTAATAGACCAGTTCATCATCGGTTACAACCCCTTGGTCATCCGAAGAATAAGTGGTCATAGGAGCCATCATGATACGATTTTTCACTTCTACCCCTGATGGAAATATATATGGTTGAAAAATCTTTTCGTATTTTTGATTCATGCCAATCCTCCCCCTTTACTATTAGTGGTGATGATGTCCATGCGGTTCTTTAGAAGGATTCGTGATTTCAAAGCCTTCTTCTGGAACATAAAAATATTTAATCCAGACACCATCCAGAAATTCTTCACGTGAATCAAGCAAAATATCGATATCTTTATCTGTTTTTACGATTTCATCATATTCTGCCGGTGTATCCAGCTTCATGTCATAATGGGCATGATCGCCATGCATATGGGTGATATATACACGAATCATTTTCCCTTCGGCTTCTTCAGTGCTCAGCATTTTTTGTAAGACCTTTGCTGCATTGCGATTTATTTTGCAATTCATGTCCATTCCTCCAACAATAAAATTATCCCTGTACTGAGTTCTACCCAATTAAGGGTTATCAGTAACATCCATTTTTCCCCTTCATGATTGGCCTTATCCGCGGTCTGAAGGAAAGACGATGCCGATTTGCCTTCTTGCTTCATCCATGATTTCCATAGTCAACAGTGAATTCGAATATGTATTTATTTCGGATTCCATTTTCCCCTGCTGTATCAAATCAACAAATTCCTTCGCTTCATAATACATGGTAGGCATATCCTGTTTAACGGAAATATTTTCAGTGGTTCCATTCCGATACTGAATATCCACCGCTTGCGGTCCTGAAATTTTCTGAATGATGATGCTTCCAAGTTCTCCTTGAATTTCCGATGGCAAATTGGATTCAGTAATTTTGGAAAACATGACGACTGCCTCCATTTCATCATAGGAAAGCAGAATCGTACCTTGCCCATCAACTCCTGATTCAAGCATCGTTCCTGATGCCTGCACCTCATTCGGTTTACCGAACAGTACAACAAGTGGATAGAGGACGTAAATGCCTAAATCCATTAAAGAGCCACTGGAGAATTCCGGATTGAATGCATTCAGCACAGTTCCTTGTTTATATGAATCATAGCGTGATGAATATTGGCAAAAGCTTCCCGAGAAACGCCTAATCTTCCCGATTTTATCCAGATTCCCTTTTATACTTTCGAAATTCGGCATGATGGTCGATTTCATCGCTTCCATCAATAGCACATCATTTTGTTTTGCAGCCTCAATCATTTCCCTTACTTCAGCCGCATTCGAGGCCATTGGTTTTTCACATAATACATGTTTTTTATTTTGTAAAAATAACACGGCTTGCCTGCAATGATGAGAGTTAGGGCTTGCTATATACACAGCGTCGATTTCATCGCTGCTGGCCATTGCTTCTAAATTCGTAAAAGTCGTATGTACTTCGTATTTATTGGCAAATTCCTTGGCTTTCTCCTCTGTACGTGAATACACGGCAGTTAAGGATAAACCCTCTACATGCTTTGCAGCCTCCAAAAATCGTTCCGTGATCCAATTTGTACCTATTACCCCTAATCTTATCAACATCCTATCCCCTTTCAAGCTAACTTTATCATGTCCTCAATATACAGACATTTCACTGAAAAACAAAGTATATTGAACACTCGCAATTGCTTAAATTGGATTTTTTAGGCAATATTCGTTTATAATTTTTCTATATTACAACTGCCATGATGTTTCTACATACTCCCAAAATGGGAAAGAAAACTTAAAAGGAGCGTGTGAAGTGTATGACAGAATTAATGAAAAACAAAGTTGCCATCATTACCGGTGGGGGATCAGGAATTGGCCGGGGTGCCGCACTGAAACTAGCTGAAAACGGCGCGAACATCATCTTTTTTGACCGTACAGTCGAAAATGCCGAAAAAGTGAAGGAAGAAGTCGAGAACCTTGGTCGAGAGGCTTTAATCATTAAAACGGATGTTTCCAAGGCTGAGCAAGTTGAACTTGCCTACAAAACAGCCCATGAACATTTTGGGAAAATTGATTTTGTATTTGCAAACGCAGGCATCAACGGAGTGATTGCCCCTATAGAAGACATAAAGCCAGAAGATTGGGATAAGACACATACCATCAACCTCAAAGGCACCTTTCTCACCATCAAATACGCCATTCCTTACATGAAGGAAACGGGTGGCAGCATCGTGATCAACAGCTCCATCAACGGAAACCGATATTTCAAGAATTTTGGTTTTTCCGCTTATAGTTCATCCAAAGCCGGTCAAGTCGCTTTCGGTAAAATGGCCGCACTCGAATTGGCAAGATATAAAATCAGGGTAAATACCATTTGTCCCGGTTCCATCGATACGAACATTGACAATAACACATTCCCGGAAGAAGAAAACCTTAAAAAAATCAGGATTCCCATTGAATATCCCGAAGGCTCCCAGCCCCTGGCAAGGAAAGCGGGGACTGCCGAACAAGCTGGTGATCTCGTATTGTTCCTAGCATCAGACATGTCCTCCCATGTTACGGGCACGGAAGTTTATATCGATGGAGCGGAATCACTATTATGAATTAAAAAGGCAAAAAGCTGAAATCCACATCAGGATTTCAGCTTTTCTTTTTAAGCAACTCGCCTTAACCCGCGACGGGCAAGGAGTAAATAAGCGCACATGGCGATGACATGACAACTTACCATCACAATTCCCATCGGCAAGGGAGACTCACCTGAACCTAACCCCACTAGGGGAGCCATTAGTGATCCTAATATGAAGGGAAGCAAGCCAATTAAAGCCGAGGCACTGCCTGCCGTTTTTTTCTGATTTTGCATCGCTAAAGAAAAACTCGTTGTACCGACAATACCGACGCTGGAGACGGAGAGGAATAAAGCGGCCAAGATTCCGGCCAAGCCGATTTCGAGAAGGACTGAGGTCAGAAGTAATATTCCCCCAAACAAAGCTAGGCATAACCCCATTTGAAGCAATCTTTCTTCTTTAACCTTGCCAGCCAGCTTCCCGGCAACTTGTGAAGCGATGATGATCCCAACCCCGTTTATTGCAAAAATCAGGCTGAAGGTCTGTGGGGAAACCCCATAAATGTTCTGGAGAACAAAAGGCGATCCGGAAATATAAGCGAACATTGCAGCACTTATGAATCCTTGTGCAGAAGCATAGCCCATAAACACACGATCCTTCAATAAGTTCCCAAAAGTCCTGATCGTATCATTTACCCCGCCAGCACTCCTGTGATTGGACGATAAAGTTTCCTTTATCCCAAAAAATGCAGCCGCAACCATAATGATACTTAATACTGAAATGACAATGAAAACGCCCCGCCAAGAAGTGAACTGCAAAAGTTGACCGCCAAAAACCGGAGCCAATATCGGTGCCGCCCCATTCACCAGCATTAACATGGAGAAGAACTTAGTCAAATCCGTTCCTGAAAAAAGGTCACGAACTATGGCCCTTGAAATGACAATGCCTCCCGCTCCCGCAATACCTTGGATAAAACGTAATAATAAAAGCAATTCAATGGTTGGAGCAAAAGCGCATAACAGAGATGAAATGCAATAAATGGATAAAGATATGATTAACGGTGAACGCCTTCCTTTTGCATCACTTAGAGGCCCTAAATAAATTTGGCCCAAAGCCAACCCTAACAAGCAGGCAGTCAAGCTTAGCTGCGCTAAAGACGTACTGCTTTTCAGATCCTCTGCCAGTGTGGGGAGACCCGGTAAATACATATCAAGTGACAGTGGTCCGATCGCTGCAAAAGACCCTAGCATAAGAGCCATCAACAGCCTTTTGGATTTAGTCATTTCGTTGCCTGATGATATCGTTTCCTTCATTTCAATCATTATTAACCCTATCCCTTTCAACTAATTGTTCTTCCTAATAAACTCGACTTTCTTTATTTTACAAAAGATCGGCACAATTTACGATAAGTATGCTCCACTTGAATGGGATTCTTCCTTTCGGCACTCAGGTAAGCACAGGTGCATCAAAACTCTGAAATCTTCTAAAAAGGACAAATCATATTTCAGAAAATATCATTTGAGAATACTACGAACCAAAGAAACACTATTACATTCCTCATAAAAAAATGACCCCATTTTTGGGGTCATTTCAGATTGTAGACAAACTCGATGAAAATCGAGTTTGTCTATTTTTATGGCTTGTACAATTTGGACGTTGATTGGAACGTAGGGCACTCGCTTTCCGCGGGCGGTCGGGGAGCCTCCTCGGCTTTCGCCTGCGGGGTCTCCCCTAGACGCGCTTTTCCCGCAGGAGTCTCGAACACCCGCTCCAATCAACTTTGTCTTACCTTTTAGTTAGAACACTTTTGCCTGGAGTCATTTTTGTTTTAAAATAGAAGTATTAAAACTTGAGGTGATGAGGATGCTTTCTAAACATGATTCTATTCAGCGAGATCAACTTGAAGTGAAGAGAGCTTGCCTGCAGTTTTTTTATTTAAAAAAGGTTGCCGGTGATTTCAGAAATCCGCTCCCTTTCCGCCGACTGTCTGCCAAGCCTCCTTGACGCAAGCGTCTGTGGGGTCTCGGCAAGCCAGTTATTCGGCAGGAGTGTCGCAAATTTCTTCAATCCAATAAGGGTTATAGTAAAAAAACATGAAGGATAGTCTATTCTTGTTTTAAAATCTTTGTTCGGGATGAAACCAATCCGAACCCCATTTTAGCGTCATTTTGATTTATTCAACAATACTAAATTACGGGGAGTATCACCAGTTAATCCGTCCACCAAGTTTTGTACAGCAAGATTTGCCATTTTCATTCTTGTGGCAATGCTAGCACTCCCGATATGCGGTAATGTAACCACATTGGGCAAAGTTAGCAGCGGGTGGTCCAGAGGGACGGGCTCTTCTTCGAATACATCCAATCCAGCCGCCCAAATCTCTCGATTTTCCAGCGCCTGGTACAACGCTTTTTCATCGATAATTCCGCCTCTTGCGGTATTAATGAGCACAGCCGTCCCTTTCATCAATTCCAGCTGCTCCTTGCCAATCATATAAGCCGTTTCCGCTGTGAGCGGCAGCATGACACAAACGAAATCCGAGATTTGGAGCAATTTTTCAAGGGGCTGATATTCGATTCCTAACTCTTTTTCCTGTTCATATTTACGGCTTCGATTAAAATAAACTAAGTTCATATCAAATCCCTTAGCTCTTTTTGCAAGAGCTTCCCCAATTCTGCCTAACCCGATGATACCCAGCGTTGCACCGTGTACATCTTGTCCTGTCAGCTGCATCGGCGACCATGTTTCCCACTTTCCACTCCTTAAATAATCTTCTGCCTCCATCATCCTCCTTGCCGTTGCAAGCAGTAAGCCGAAGGTTAAATCAGCTGTCGTTTCCGTTAAAACCCCCGGTGTGTTCGTTACCATGATGCCCCGTTTTGTTGCACTTTGAACGTCAATATTATTATGGCCCACTGCCATATTCGCGATGATTTTCAGATTGGGTGCCTGTTCAATCAGTGACTCATCGATTTGTTCCGTCAATAAGCAAAGCAGCCCCTCGACTTCTTTCATTTCTTCTACAAGGACTTTTCTAGGGACCGGTATATCCTCTTGATCCCACATCCTGACATCATAATTCCGACTAAGACCTTCGATGATTTGTTCTGGCAATTTCCTTGTAATATAAATTTTTGGCTTCAAACCAAAACCTCCTATACCGTTTCGTTCCATGGAACACATTCAGTTTTCATTACAATAATTAAATTTAAAGAATATTGGCTAAATGACTAGCTTGTTTATTCAATTTTAAAATAAACTAGATAAATAGACCATCCATTTCCAATCAATCTTACTATTAAATTTCTTGATTGCCTGGAAGCTTCCGCTTGACAGTTTCAATTCATTCAACCAATCATGGAATAATAACCATTTACATCTATTCGGTCATTAGTAATATCGCAATTTTCCAGATGAAGTTTATCTCGATTTAGGAGGATATGGGACGTTCATGAAAACGAATACAACATTTAAAATTTATCCAATTATAGCTCCAAGCGCTTTATCTTTAAAAAGTATAAACTTTTATTTAGTTAAACAGGATGAATCTTTAACATTAGTCGATGCAGGTATGAATGATGATGTTTGCTGGAATGCACTGCAGCAAACATTAAACGAAAATGGATTTACAGTTGGGGACATCACGGAAATTTTGTTGACCCATCACCATGGAGACCATGTTGGTTTGGTCAACCGGATTACCGAACTCCATCCGATTCCCGTTTATGCCCATTCTAAATCCATTCCCCGTTTAAAAAGGGACCCTGATTTCTTAAGTATGAGAATTGAATTTTATAAACAGCTATACCTTGAGATGGGCTGTGGTAAACTTGGAGATAAACAAGTGGCTTACCTATTCAACGCGGTCGATAATAATAAAGATCAAAAACTGAATGGTGACATCATCGCAATCACGGAAAAACACTGGCTGAATTTTGAAGTGGTCGAATTTCCCGGGCATGCCCCGGATCAAATTGCTTTCCTTGACCGAGAAGGGAAACGGCTTCTTGCAGGTGATTTATTGATTGAACATATCTCAAGCAATGCCTTGATCGAACCTGATGAAAACGGTAATAGAATGCTGACTCTTGTAGATCATATCGATTCATTAAAACGATGTTCAGCATTACAGGTGAATCTCCTATTTCCTGGTCATGGTAACGTGATTGAACAACCCGGTCATCTGATTGAAAAAAGACTCAACAGCATAGAGAGGAAATCACAAAAGATCCTGGCCTTGATAGAATCCGGAATTTCTACAGGCAATGAACTGGCAAAGGAGTTTTACAAACAAAAGTATATAGCAGAATTCCCGCTCGTCATGTCAGAAATCATCGGCCATTTGGATTATTTGGAATATCAGGGGAAGGTCACGAAACAACTCGTTGAAAATGTAGTTCATTATCAAGCTAAATGACATCAAAAAAGGCTGAATTGAAAAAGTCCCCACTTAGCAGGGACTTTTTCATGGAAAATGTACCAAATAATCGAATCTTAAGTACTAGTCCTTTTTGGGTGTTTTAATGAATCTAACAGGAAATCGATTAGAATGTGAAGAATTTATTATTTGAATATTAAATATTTTCGGAATAGGGGATTTGCTGTGAAAAGAAAATTTTTAAAGGTTTTAAGTTCAACAGTAGTAGCCGCAACATTACTTGGCCCAAATGTCAGCTTAGCTGAAAGAGGACCAAATCCGACAGGTGGAACGAACCTTTCTACCGAAGCATTCCTAAATTATGACGAACTTGTAAAAGAATTAAATCAACTTGAGCAAGCGAGTGCAGGGATAGTCAATGTAGAAGTGGCCGGAAAAACGAATCAGGGCCGTTCCATTCAAAAAGTGACTGTCGGTCATGGTGACAAAGTCGTTCTTATTCAAAGTGAAATTCATGGAAATGAAAAAACAGGAACTGTCGCGTTATTGAACATTCTTAAAAACCTTGGTCAAAGTAACTCGCCTGAGGTAAAGAAAGTTCTTGATGAACTAACAATTGTTGCCATTCCAATGATGAACGTAGACGGCTCAGAGCTTGATCGTCGTGGAAATGAGATGAAATGGTCTGAAGTTGTAGGTAAATTCCCCCAACTTTCTAATGCAAAACCTACTTGGAACTATTACACTACTCCCAGATCAGGAGACGACTATGCTAGCAAACCGGGATTTGATGTTAATCGTGACTTCAATCCAGACCTAAATTATGTACCAAAACCTCAAGACTTCCCGGGGGCATCTGAAAAGCCAGGCTGGTTTATTACCCCCGAAGCGCAAACGCTCCGTGACACATATAAAGGGTTAAAATCGAAATTCGGAAAAGTGGATGTTTTTATCGATCTTCATCATCAAGGATTCCCATATCTCGAAGGAACTGATGAGCGTGCAACTATGTCAATATCAGGTAAATTCGTTCCTAACCCAAGCACTCCAGAAGGTGCTAAATATGCAGAGTATGCAGATGATTTCAAATATGATTTCTCTCGTCAGTTAACACTTACTGCGTATAATGCACTGCAAGCAAAAGGAAATTCAGTTTTCACAAATATTTCATTATATGATCAATCCATTGACCTGCCAGGAACTGCTTTAGGGACGTTTGCTTTAAACGGAAGTGGGACGGTTCTATTTGAAGTTAGTGGTCAAACACAAAACTTTGGGCAAAAAAAGAATGGCCAGCTCGTAAAAACGGTTGAAACGGGGCTAATGGGTATTATCAATGGCGTAACAGATGGATCGGTTCATAATCTTAATCCATCAGACTATGAAAAAATTCCTGAAAGTTCATCTACACCCGGAATCTAGTCAATTTTGAAACTTAATTGTAAAGGGGACTTGTCCGCCATCTGGCATCGGTTGAATATCGAAGCCAGATGGCAGCAAAGCCCTTTTTATTTGTCTAATTGACACTGAAATTTCAGCCTTTTCTTGCTGAAGATACTTACACGCACAAGACAATCTCTCTGGAAAAAAGGCCTTTCCTGGCAACACAGCGATCAGCAATCTCAAATCCAGCTTCATCAATCATATGATCCATCGTATCGATTGTTACGACAACGACCTTATCAGCAAAGTCCCTTGCGTGTTTAAGGATTGATAGCTGATCCTCCGGCGTCGCATGTGTATATAGATTATAAGGCATATCGATAATCGCTACATCATATTTACTGGTGACCTCCGAAATCGGACCTGTAGTTACATCACCTTCGAGTCCGAAATAAGCAATGTTCTCCCTTGAACCGTCGGTAACAAGCGGGTTGATATCCCGGCCATCAATATTGATCCCCATCGAAAGGGCTTCCACTAATACCGTTCCAATTCCGCAGCATGGATCAATTGCCTTCACCCCATCCGGATGTGGAACGGCAATGTTGGCAATGGCCCTCGCCACTCTCGTGCTAAGCGCTGTTGAATATTCACGGGGCTTCTTCATATGTTTTAACCAAACCGCTTCAGGTTTGACATACTTCCCAAAATACCAACGACCGCCAAGCGTCACGATTCCAAAGACCTGATCAGGGTTACGCACATCGGCATTTCCCTGAATGTGCCAGCCAATCTCCCGTTCAATTTCACGCTGTCCATCATAATCTATTTTTTCTTCTTTATTCAAATCATTAATTTTCACGAATAATACTTTGAACGTCGAATCAGGCAAATGAATATCCTTAACTTGCTCAACGATTTCGGATATGCTTTCCCCTTCAAACATGATGTCGACCCGCCCTTTTATAAAAGGGCTCCTGCTCGGTTCAATGGCTATATCACTTTTCAAAATATCCCCTGAAGTCTCAAAGCCAAAGAAAGAACGCATCTCCATTTTAGATAATGAGCGTTCGTCAGGGGTGCATGTAAATGTATATATATATGCCGGTTTGCGGCTATGATTAGTCAATCCATTCCCATCCTTCATTACTTTAGATTATACCTTTCTATCAAACATAGCTGTAATAGTATAGAAAAGCAAATGGAATCGTGCAGAAAAAAGCAGGAATGCTTTTTATTCAGCATTCCTGCCACTATATTTTTCATTGTTCCATCTCTAAACGAAAGGAATTATTAATCCAATTTATACAGGTGGCTATTTATATACTTCGCACGGGCCTCAATGAATTTCAGGATGAATTCGGGCTCATCATCAAATTTCTCAATATTCCCCTTGATATATGGATCTTTTGATACATAAGGTCTTAATTGATCATGCATTTCCTGAATGATAGGTTTCATATAGGCCACGGTATAATGATTGTTCAAAATCTCCTTAAGAAGTTCTTGGTACCTGACACGAAATCCCCTTACATCAAGGATTCTAGCAGTCAATGTATTGAACCCCCCGATTCCCACATAATCCTCTTCCATCACTTTCCCGTTAACATCCCTGCCCCATGTCGCATCATAATCCCATGGAATCATTTCAAATAGACCGGTATCTCCATTTCGATACAAAGCGTAGTTATGAACGAACCCATCATAGTTTTGCGTGAATATGACACCGGCCAGCCAGCGCAGGTACTTTTCCACATCGACATATTTTACGATTTCCTTTTCAAAATCCACTCTTGAAATTGTATTGATTTGGAGGATCAGCTCTTGTAAATATAATTCCTCCTTTTCTGTCCCGCATTTTTTTTGATAGCCCATCTCCAATGATTTTTTGATTCCTTTATCCAAATCGCTCATCAATGAGAAATTGGCATCGCCATCCACTGCATAGAAAATGGACCCATTGGGGAGCCCCCTTTTCTTCAAATAATATTCATCCACTGATTCCAATTCCAGATATATTCCCTCGTCCTTTCCGTTTAGATTTAGGAAAACGAACTGGGCTTTCGGTGATAAAGTCCCTATATCTGCAAAAAAATCTAAAGATAATTTATTTCTTAGTAAAGATTTATCTTTATATTCGGCATTTAAATGAACTTCCTTGGCATTCTTAAAAGTATTAGGTTTATAAAAGACTACATTATAGGATTTTTTCCGAAAACTTCGGATATGTGAGCCACGGTAAGCAATATCAATATCAAGTTTTTTTTTGTTGATCGTTAACTTTGCAGGTAAAGGATCATTGCACCATATATCTCTGCGAAGCTCCATTAAATTAACTGGTGGAATAAAAAGCTGATACACAGGCAGCTTCTTGTCAGCATTCATATAACCTAACCCTTCCCTTTCACTTTCCTATTAAATTATGGAAAAAAAGCGAGGGGTGTCACCAAAAACAAATATTTAATAAAAATGTGCTATTATCTCTGGCATATTACGTACAAGCGCATAGTTTAACGTATAGAAAGGGGGATATATAAATGTCTGACATCAATCGTGATATACAAAATGCGGTGGATAGAGCTAATTCCTTCGGGTTAAGCGATTTCATGCATAATGACCCATGTTCAAAAGGCCGTTCTTCACGTAAAAACAACAATAACAGGCGAACTTCCCGCAGAAGCACTAAACGTTGCACGAGCAGGAATCGGTCCACTTCCGGCACGCAAAGGCGCTCTTGCTGGAAACGGAGATCTACATGCAGCACACAAAGGCGCACTAGCAGGAGGAGGTCCACTTGCAGCACACAAAGGCGCACCAGCAGGAGGAGGTCCACTTGCAGCACACAAAGGCGCACCAGCAGAAACCGGTGTTCCATATGCAGCAGACAACGGCGCTCCAACAGAAACCGGTGTTCGTCCAACCACTGCAGTTGGCTTTGCGGCAATAACTTTCGCAATAAACGGAAAAGGTGCTTCTAGTTTCATGGTACCGTTTTAATGTACAACTAATATTTTTTTGCTGGATATTAAGCTTTACTCTAAGGTCCAAATTCTATAAAAAAACACAAAACTCGTCCTATAAGGGCGAGTTTTGTGTTTTTAAAATTATCACGATCGTTATATCCATTCAAATGTCCCGTTCCTTAAACGATAAAACACGGCCATTTATAATGACAGTGGACTTATTTGCCATGTACCTGAACCTATAAAAAAGGATCCTACCCTCTTACATACGGTAGGACCCTTTTCGGTTTCACTTATTTAACGGAGACCAATTCGAACTGTGCATACACATCCTTCAGCCCTGCTTGAATGGCTTGACCAGCCTTCCCACGATAATGATTTTGCACACGATCAATCAATTCTTCGATACCATCTTTCAGGCAATAACCGCGCAGCAGTTGTCGGATGAATTCCCTGCCATGCTCTGTAGCAAGCGTACAGGAAGCCTCGACTATTACTCCATATTTAAAGTCAAGCTCCACCGTGATCGTGATTGAATCATATATATTTCTCGCTGCCATCCCTTGAGGAAGTTTTGCATGCCCTGCAATAAAGTATGTGTTCATCATCTGATCTGATCTCCTCTATCTATAGTTAATGTACGGAAACTTGCTCGAAGGGCCATGCAGGCAATTGCTTGCGAAGCTCTTTATCTTGTCTATAGCCAAGTGCGTATTCACCCTGCATTACAGTATGAATCTCACGGGTTCCTTCGTAAATGACCGGAGCTTTTGAATTCCGCAGAAAACGTTCGACCGGATATTCATCCGAGTAGCCATAGGCACCATGAATTTGAACAGCATCATTGGCCGCCTCATTAGCAGCATTACATGATATCCACTTGGCAAGTGATGTTTCCTTCGTATTCCTTTTTCCTTGATTTTTCAAGGTGCCCGCTTTAAAGACCAGCAATCTGGAAATCTCTAAATTTGCTGTCATCTTGGCAATCATCTGTTGAACGAGCTGATGCCTGCCAATCTCTTTTCCGAATGTGCTTCGTTCATGGCAATACTTCAAGCTTGCTTCCAGGCTTGCTTCTATTAACCCTACAGCACCTGCGGCCACTGTAAACCGGCCGCTGTCCAATGCCGACATGGAAATTTTAAAGCCCTCACCTTCTTCACCAAGCCTATTCTCCACCGGAACTTTTACATCCGTTAAAAAGATCTCGCCTGTATTCCCGGCACGAATTCCTAATTTTCCTTTAATGGCTTTCGACTCCACTCCCTCGAAAGTCCGTTCCACGATAAAGGCAGTGATTCCCCTTGAACCGGCATCATGATCCGTCTTGGCGAAAATGAGAAAATGATCTGCATAATCACAGAGCGAAATCCATGTTTTGGACCCGTTTAAGATATAATGGTCCCCAACACGTTTTGCCGTTGATTTCATTGCCGCTACATCAGACCCTGCATTCGGTTCAGTAAGCCCAAAAGCACCAATCTTGATTCCTTTTGCCTGGGGTACTAAATATTTCTGTTTTTGTTCTTCCGTCCCCCATTGAAGCAGGGTCATGCTATTCAACCCTGTATGTACAGAAACTGCAGTTCGGTAAGCCGTATCTCCTCGCTCCAGCTCTTCACAAACGATGGCTAGGGTATTATAATCCATTCCGACCCCTCCATACTCTTCGGGTATACACACGCCCATCAACTGCAATTCAGCTAACCTTTTTAAAATATGCGGCTGGAATTGACCTTGCCTATCCCACTCTTGAATATATGGAATAATTTCCTTATCCACAAATTTCCTTACCACTTTCTTCACACTTTGCTGCTCTTCTGTTAATTCGAAATTCATCATTAAAATTCCTCCTAAATAATTTTATTTTCCTTGAATTTGCTTATTTGATCTGGACTATATCCTATTTCAGCCAAAATGGAATCGGTATGCTCACCATAGAGCGGCGGATGCTTTCTCATTGTAACCGGTGTTTTTGAAAGGTTCAGGGGAGACCCCGTCACTTTAAGATCTTCGATTGTGGGATGTTCCATGCTCACCAGCATGCCTCTTGCGATGATTTGCGGATCCTCGAACATCTCTGCTATATCATTAATCGGACCATTCGGTATCCCTGCATCATCAAACAGCCTTTTCCATTCCTTCTTTGTCTTACCTCTCAACGAATCCTCTATTATCGGTATTAATTCTTCCTTGTTTTGCAAACGTTTTTCATTATGTTTAAACTGTTCCTCTTCCGCTAAATCAGGTCTGCCTATAACGGTTGAAAATCTCCTGAACTGATCATCATTTCCCACAGCCACGACAAGCTCTCCATCCCTTGTCCCGAACGTCTGGTATGGAACGATATTTGGATGTTGGTTCCCCATTCTTTCAGGGGTCAAGCCACTGAATAAATAGTTGCTGGCGACATTCACCAATGAAGAAACCTGACAATCCATCAATGAAATATCAATTTCCTGGCCTTCCCCCAATTTATCCCTATGATGTAAAGCGGATAAAATGCCAATGCATGTATACAAGCCAGTCAATATGTCAGCTATGGCCACTCCGACCTTAACGGGACTCCCATTTTTCTCTCCGGTGATGCTCATCAAACCACTCATCGCTTGAATGATATAATCATAGCCTGGCAGATCTTTATAAGGACCGGTTAAACCAAATCCTGTAATCGAAGCCATGATCAGTTTGGGGTTGATTTCCTTTAAATCCTCATAACCCAACCCCAGTTTTCCCAATGTGCCTGTCTTGAAATTTTGAATCACTATATTCCCTGAAGCCACCAACTTCCGGAAAATCTCTTTTCCTTCCTCAGATTTTAAATTCAAGGTCATGCTTTGCTTATTTCGATTTGCACATAAATAGTAAGCGCTTTCTCCTTCGGCGAATGGCGGCCCCCACCCTCTCGTTTCATCCCCTGATTCATGATGCTCGATTTTAATGACATCGGCACCCAAATCGCCGAGAATCATTGAACAAAACGGCCCCGCCAAAACACGGGATACATCGATAATCCTGACTCCCTCCAAAGCTCCATTCATATCATCACCCCTTTCAAACTGTCGTGGATACACAAAAAAGAGCCAGTAAAACCAACAATGTCATTACATTGAATGTTTCACTGACCCTTATCCACGAACTGTCTTCCTGCAAAGGAAGATCAAGTGAACCAAGTCAATTTTTATGGATTCCAGTTTTTTATGTCAAGCCGGCCATGCAACAAGGTAACTTGTTGTCATCGGTTTGGTAAATTAAGTATAGTTGCATTTTTTGAATTTTGCAATAATTTTGTTTGAGTGTTTTATTACATCTGTTCCGTATACTTTCCGTATGCCTCAGGACTCCCCCCATCCAAAGTAATCGGAATTGCCTTTATTCGTTTGGCATGTGATGATTGAATAGGTATAACTGTCAATATATGAATTTTACATATTATCAATCGTCGCACGGCAGAAAAGGAAAGGTTAAAAAGGGGATGGCGCTATGGACAATAAAAAAATGGAAATAATCGAAGCGATCAAGAAATACCACACAATCATCATTCATCGTCATGTAAATCCGGACCCGGATGCATTGGGATCACAACTCGGTTTAAAGAAGTTATTGAAACATTCCTGCCCTTCTAAAGAAGTCTATGCGGTAGGCGAGGAAGTGGATAAGCTTCTATTCATAGGTGATATGGATGTCATTTCCGATAACAAATACAAAGATGCCTTAGTGATTGTTTGTGATACTGCCAACATTTCACGGATCAGTGATTCCCGATATGATCATGGAGACATGCTGATCAAAATTGACCACCACCCCGAATACGAACAATTCGGTGACATTTCTTGGGTCGACCCTTCTTATAGCTCTGCAAGTGAAATGCTTGTTGATTTATTCTTGGAATTTCCAGAAGGCTTCATCATGAATAAAGAAGCGGCTAAATCTTTTTATGCAGGAATACTTAGTGATACAGGGAATTTCACGAATGGGAATACAACTCCCAGGACATTAAAAATGGTTTCGCATTTAAGAGCCTATAATATTCAGCCAGAAAGAATCCATAACAGCCTTAATGTTAAGCCGAAAAACGCTTCCCGACTTCAAAAAGACATTCTCATGAGCTTCAAGGTAACCGATAAAGGGGTAGCTTACTTCATTATTACGGACGAGATTTTAAATATGTATGGGGTGGATCGGCTCGAAGCTTCGAATTTAGTCAATACGCTATCAAGTGTCAGGGACAATAAAATCTGGGCTTTCTTCATCGAATACCCTTCTGAAATCCGTGTCAGGATCCGTTCACGGAATATTCCCATCGCATCAGTCGCACGTCAATTCAATGGTGGAGGACATTCACTGGCTTCAGGCGCTACCATCCATTCCTGGGAAGAGGTTGATCATGTTATCCAAGCATTGGATCAAGTCTGTCCATAAAAGGGGGGGGCATGACCTGAGGTGTTTATATCAGGATTATTTCCCCGCTTAATTAAAATGGATTAATCCCTCCTTTTAAAAAAAGCGCCAAAGCCAGATGGCTGAGGCGCTTGCTTGTTATTTGGACACTTCTTCAAGAATTGATAAATCGATCATGCCTTTTATATCACTGCTAGGGATATAACCAGCTTCCTTGCTTATGTCGGCCATTTCTTGAATGACTTGCTCATTAACTTCAGTTGTCACTTCAAGGCGTGAAAATGCTGAAGCCACTTCTTCTTTGCTTAATTCTTTTCCAGTCAGTTCCTTCAAATGCTTAATAACCAGTTCTTGGCTTTCTTCAGGGTTTTCCTGTATGAACTTCACCGCTTTTTCATGCGCTTTCAAATAGGAAGCAGCGAGCCCCTTTTTATCCAAGAACTTCTGGCTTGCAGCCACTACCGTGTTAGGTGAATCTTTTCCCCATGCAAATTGATCCCAGTCAAGCACCAGCTTTCCTTTTGCCTGGTTTTCCAATACATACCCCCATGGTTCCTGGGTCGCTGCTGCATCGACAGACTTTTGAACAAAAAGGGCGGTTGTGTCAGCAGGTGCTGCCGCATACAGTTCAACTGTGCCCCCATTTGTAGTCGGTTTTAAATCTACATCTTGAAGGGCCTTCCTAAGCATGACATCCTGTGTGCTTCCAATGACGGGAATCGCTACCTTTTTACCGGCCAAATCTTTTAAATCCGTAACCTTGCTGCCTTCGCTAGCCACAAGTACGGCACCTCCATTAACAGCCCCTGAGATCAGGTGGTATTCAGGGTTTTTCACGTAAAAGTTAAGCAATGGACCAGGCCCGACCGTTCCGACATCAATGGCGTTTGTGGCCATTGCTTCCATGAATAATCCTCCATTGGCCACTGTTTTGGTTTCAATCTTGACATCTTTACCGAACTCTTCTTCGAAAAAGCCTTTTTCAAGTGCAATGATCGTTGCACTGTGGGTTAGGTTAGGAAAATAACCAATTTTCACGGATTTCCCCCCGGACCCTTTCCCTTCTTCTTCATTACTGCTGGATTGAGTGCATCCGCTTACTATTCCGATTAACAAAACAGACAGAATAAGGGCAAAGAATGATTTTTTCAGCATATTTTTCTCTCCTTTATAACTATTATTTTATTAAACTACCGTTACTTCACTCCCCATTTCAGTTGAACATTACGTTCAAGACGGGAGAAGACAACATTATCCACGATTGTTCCGATGATTGCGATGATGATCATCACGGAGATGACCAAATCCATTTGTCCAAGTGATCTGCCCATTTCCAGCAATTGGCCAAGACCGCCTCCCCCGCCAAGTAATTCACCTGCCATCAATGCACGCCAGGAAAAGGCCCATGCAATTCGGAGACCGGATATTATTTGCGGGACGGATGCTGGTAAAATCACGGTACGAAGAAAATGAAATCCGGTCGATCCATATGTTTTGGCAACCCGCTGATACAACTGGGGTACATTCCGGAAGCCACTTGTTGCATTAACCGTCATCGTCCAAGTTGCTCCGATGGTGACGATGAAAAGGATCGAAAAATCATTCAATCCAAACCAAATGATCGCTAAAGGGAACCACACGATACTCGGAATGGACTGTAAAGCCGTCACGACGAATCCTAAAGTGTCTTCTACCAATTTAAAGCGCCAAATGAAATATCCTAATATCAGACCTACTATAATGGCAATCATAAAGCCGATCAGGATACGGCCAAGGCTTTTTCCGATGGCTTCGGTTATTTGTCCGCTCATCAGTCCCTTAAACAGAGTTTCCAAAACCTGAGTCAGGCTTGGGAACATGAAATCCGGAAGACTGGAAAGTCTAGATGTGACTTCCCATATCCCCGCTATCATCGCGATGAATATGATTCGTCTTAAAGCTGTAATCATTCCCCATTTCCTCCTTCAGCACTTTTTCAATTTCCTCCTGCAAAATCGATAGAACCCTTTGTTCTGTATGCAAAGTTACACTATCCGGCATAACTCCATCTTTCATGGAAGGAACGGAAATCGTCTCTTTGATTTTCCCGGGACGGGTAGCAAAGACGATAATTTTTTCGGAAAGCTGAACAGCCTCGCGAATATTATGGGTAACGAAAAAAATCGTCACTTTAGTTTTTCTCCAGATTTCGAGAAGCTCTTTATGCAAAACCATCCTCGTTTGCTCATCAAGTGCGGAGAATGGCTCATCCATCAACAGGATATCCGGTTCCATCACCAACGCTCTTGCGATGGCTACCCTCTGTTTCATTCCTCCTGAGAGTTGATGAGGATAAGAGTCAACATATCGGCTGAGGTGAACCATCTTTAAAATGTCCAATGCCTTGGCTTTTGCCTCTTCTTTGGGCATTTTCTTTATCTTCAATCCGTATGTAACATTTTCAAGTACTGTCAGCCAAGGAAATAAACCCGCCTCCTGAAACACGACAACCCGTTCCGGACCTGGCTTCACCACTTTTTTCCCAGCTACACGTATTTCACCCACATCTGCTTTATCAAGGCCGGCAATCAGATAAAGAAGCGTGGATTTACCACATCCTGAAGGGCCGACGATCGAAACGAAGCTTCCTTTCTCGACCTCTATGTTTATCTTATCGAGCACCTTTATGCTTTCTTTCTTTTCATTCTTAAAACTTTTTTCAATGCCATCTATTGTTAAATACATAAAGTCACCCCACTTTTATATCGCATCGATTTACTAAACATTATTTCTTAATAATGATTAATCCAATGGTTTTTGTCAACTATAAAAATGCAAAAATTCTAATTTATCGGTATTTTTCTATTCAACTGTCAATGTATTGATGAATATTCCAAACCTACATAAAAATACATATCTATAAATACCATTTAGCAAATAAAAAAACCCGAGCCCCTTTTAAGGGTTCAGGCTGAATATAACCATAATTTTCAACTTCAGTTAACCGCGGTCACAGCACTCTTTCAATTACCTTAAAAAATCCTGCTTCCATACAATTTATCCTTCATCTTTTGTGTCCTTGCATGCAGAGGCTTTTTCAAAATGACACCTAAGATGAACGTGATTATTAAAAAGAGAATCAAGATAAAAATGTCCCTGCCAGCTACACTCCAGGTTATTCCCCCAACAGATTCACGAAGCAAACCCACAGCATAGGTGAATGGCAAGAAAGGGTTAATATGCTGAAAAAAAGGCGGTGTGACTTGAATGGGGAAGGTGCCTCCTGAACTTGATATTTGAAGGACCATCAAGACGACGCTTATCCCTTTTCCAATATTTCCAAGAACGGAAACGAAGGTGTAAACAATGAGTGTAAATACCGTACTTATCAGAACGGAAAACAGGATGTACTCAAATTTATCCGCTACATAAACACCGATAAGGAAGATGTTCCCAATAGAAACACTAAGGGCCTGCATCACCCCAATGATGAAAAATATTAGATACCGCCCGATATAAATTTGATACGGGCTGTAGACCTTTTGAGAAACACCCACGCTAAGCATGGAAATCAATATTGTACCGCCGACCCAAAGGGAAAGTGCCGTAAAGAAAGGAGACATGGCGGATCCATAGTTCGGAATCGGAAAGAGACTGTGTTTATTGAGCAGAACTGGTTCTGAAAAAAATTCACTTTCTTGTTCAATATCATTCCTTAGGAAATCGATCACTTCTTCCATATTATAAGACTTATCAATTTCCCTCATTTTAGAAGCCAGAGCCTTTATTTTCGTTTCGATTTCCGGAAACTTATTCTGTAACTTATCAATATCCGCTGTACGTGTTTCCAATGTTCGATTGGTCTCATTCAACAGCTTCCTCACCTCAGGAAGAACCTTGGTTCCCTCTTCCAGCGTAAGCTGGACATTATTCAATATTGCTTCTGTCTCATTCCAGATTTCATTGAATTTTGGCCCCGTTTCCTTTGAATAGCTCTCCTGGAAGCTTGCCAAGACTTGATCATCGTTCCTGCCAAGTTCGATAAGATTGCCGTATGCTCGGTCATTCAGCGCTTGAAGTTGGTTCGAAGCATTATCCCTAAGTTCATCAACCAGCTGTATTTCTGGCTGAAGCACGTTTTTCTCATTAAATTGATTGACTCTCACCAATAAATTATACATACTGTCCAAAAGGTACAACTCTTTATTTATCCTCGTTACACCTTGTTCCACTAGCTGACCCGACTCATTGTCAGGTAAATCCTGACCCGTTAACCGGTTAGCCAGCACTAAAATGGATTCATTATCGCTCCTTATGTTCTCGATATCATTTTTCAAGAGGGGATTGATTCCTTCGAATGCCTGCCTTGTTGAATCTACATAACTAGAAACGTCCGATACCAATTTGTCCTTCTGTGATGTTATTCCTTCTATCGAATTCAGGCCATCATTGACCCTCTTAATGATATCTTCAGCCTTTTTGACATGTGTTTGAACGGTTTTGATATTTTGTTCAAGCTCAGGCAATTCAGCCTCTAATAAATAAACCATATTCTTCATTTTTTGAATCGTCGGCAACTCGTTTTGCAAGGTGATTCCCAGTTCATTAAAAATTGCAAGGATACTCCCACTGGCTGATTTGATAAAGGTTTTGCTCACATTGTCCACAATGCTGTTGGCACCCGCTGCCGTAATTTTAGGAGCAATGGAATTGATTTTTTCATTAACATAGTAATCAATCCCCGCCTTCTTAGGGTCATCGGTCATGATCGTCGCAATATGTTCGGAAAAGTTCTCCGGAATGATGATGGATGCATAATAATCACCCTTTTCCACCTTTTCTATCGCTTCTTTTTCCGATGTGAACCTCCAGCCCAGATCCTTATTATCCTTTAACCCTTCCATTACTTCCTTGCCTATGTTCACGGCTTTGCCATTTAACTCCGCACCTTTATCATTATTGGCAACACCGACAAGAATTCCTTCCGTGTTTGCATACGGGTCCCATGATGCAACAATATTAAACCACGCATAAATGGAAGGGATGAACATGAGAAAGACGACTACGATACAAACAAAGAAATTTTTATAAATGCTTTTTAAATCGTCAATGAAAATTCCCTGAATATTTCTCAAAACATACCCCCGTGCAAATGTATTTTGATACTATTATTCGTAGAAATTTCTTAATCGATACTAAGTAAACATATCCATGGATTCATCAAATAAAAAAGAAGCAAGTATTGAGCGGCTTGCTTCTGATATTTCACTAATATGAATGCCTGGTTTATTGAATGTTGTTTCATAATTCATTTTTTTATGTATCGCACCAATCGTTTAAATCTATTAATTCAAGAGGGGTTCCCAAATCAAAGACGGTTTCTTGTCTGTTTCCTTTACAGAATAAATGGCAAGGTGTAAGAACATACTATCTCAAACGAACTGTCGGGAGTTTTGTAAGGGAGAAATCGTCATGTCGGAATCTGTTGAAATCATCTTTCGAACCTTTACCTCTTTTATTTTATTATGGGTATTTGTCCAACTTCTCGGTAAACAGACAATTGCCCAGAAGACCTATCACCTTTATATCGCTTCCATTACGATGGGGACAATTGCAGGAAATCTAGCATTCAATATTAAAATTAAATTCCTGTATTTCATCATTTCCATAATTATTATGGGTACCGTCGTTTTCATGCTCAATCTTCTAGCGGTTCGAAATCCGCGTTTCGGGAAATGGATTGCCGGAGAACCTGCCACTTTAATTCAAAAAGGAAGAATTCTTGAGGAGTCAATGGAACGGATAGGGTATTCACTGGATTCTCTTAAACAGGCTTTGCGGGGAAAAGATATCTTCAACATAGATGAAGTTGAATGTGCCATTTTAGAGATAAATGGTTCACTCTCTGTATTAAAAAAAGAACAATACCAAAATGCCACCAAGCAGGATTTACCAATACTGCCCCCAGCAGGTTCTGTACCGATTGAACTGGTCTATAACGGAAAAATCTTATATGATAACCTAACCACACACACCTACAATGAAGGATGGTTGATGGCTGAACTCAAAAAAAGGAACCTTGTTGTTTTTGATATCTCGTATGCTGTCGTAGGGACAAAAGGAAATTTATATATTGATTTGATTAAGGATCAATCAAGGGAATGATCTTAATCACTATCACTATTAAAATAAATTTGGGTATGGATAAAAAAAGTGTTTTTTCCTGAAGGAAAAAACACTTTTTCACCGTACTATGGATTTAACCCTTTTCAATCACGTTTATCAATTCCCTTAAATAATCCGGCAGATCAGGCGGACGCCTGCTTGACACAAGGTTTCCATCTACGACGACGGGCTCATCTATCCAAGTTGCCCCTGCGTTTTCCATATCATCTTTAATGCCAGGTGTACTCGTTACATTCTTCCCCTGTAAAATTTTCGCGGATATCAACACCCAACCAGCGTGACAAATTTGCCCAATGGGTTTTTTATTTTCTTCCATGCTTTGGAGGAGCGATAACACTTCAGGAAACCGGCGAATTTTGTCGGGTGCCCAACCGCCCGGTACAAGAATGGCATCATATTCTCTAGCGTTAATACTGCCATACTCATAATCAGAAATGGCTGGTACACCATATTTTCCAATGTATGTTTCATTCGCCTTTTCACCAGCGAGGTGAACGATCGCCCCTTCTTCTTTTAAACGTAAAATCGGATACCAAAGCTCTAAATCTTCAAAATCATGGTGCACAAGACTGATTATTTTCTTTCCTGCTAATCTCATGAAAATCTCTCCTTCTTTCGTACTTTCCGCTTTACCATTCTTCCCTATTACTTCCCTTTTTCTACTGCCTGTACACATTACATTCATTAACACATGCATCAATATCCGGTCTAAAAATCAACCTTTACCAAGTATAACCCAGCTGCCTCCGCCATACGGCCCGTTTGGATTCTTTCTTTTGACTCTATAATACTTGGTATATTTTCAGCATCTATTTCATTTAACCCTACTTCTATCAACGTCCCGACAATCTTCCTAACCATATTATAAAGAAATCCATCGCCTCGCACCGTAATTTCGATGAAGCCGGCATTCTCTTCTATATCAATGGTATATATTTCACGCACCATGGATTTTTTCTTGGATTTTGCATTTGAAAAAGCAGTGAAATCATGTTCACCTATAAAATGTTGACATGCTTTTTTCATTCTAGTGATATCCAGCTTTTCCTCTACATGCATACTGTACTTTCGCATGAAAGGATTTGTATATGGCTCGTTCCAGATCTTATACAAATAGGTTTTATCCTTAGCATTATAACGTGCATGAAAACGTTCAGGGACTAACGTAACCTCGACAATGCTGATATCTCTTGGTAAATATCTATTCAAATAATCCATGATTTCAACTTCAGTCAGATTTTCACCGATCTTAAAATTGGCGATTTGAGCAAGGGCGTGTACACCGGCATCCGTTCTGCTGCATCCGATGATCTCGATTTTTCCCCCTGCCATTTCCGTTAATACATTTTCTATTTTCCCTTGGATCGTATCATCACTATTACCAAGTCGCTGCCAGCCTTTATAGCGCCCGCCATCATATTGAATGGTCAATTTATAATTGTTCATTGCTTCCTCCTTATTTCATCTAAACAGAAAATTCTCAATAAAATACAAGCCCCCATACAACTCCTGCTGTATGAGGGAACAGATGGTCTTCTTAGAAAAACTTTTATATTGTTAAGGTTTTGTACCATATTTCGTTCGGGAGCACCCCACCGCTTACAAAGACCATGAATTATGTAAAGGTGACAGCATCTTATCTATCATTCGATAGTCAATCCTAGCTGAAATGCACTTCTGCATAGTGTACCAAAGTGGCTAGCGTCATGCAACGAACGATTCACCTTCACATACAGTTTCTGTGCCACTTTGTGCAATGCATAAAAACACACAGGAATGATTATTTGGATATGCTGTGACATCAAGGATTTGAGCCTTTGTTAGTTGATGACCTGTAAGGGCCCTAAATATTAAGGACAGACCTCTATCTTAATTATAAAAAAATGTAATACTTGAAAGTTGATATTCTAGAAAAAAGTCACTTAGATGACAATAAATGGATTATCCAATACAATGTAATAAGGATATTAGCAAGATGATAAATCAAGAAGGAGCTCAGATAGACATAGTGTCACTGGGGTCATCTGTTTTCCCATTTACTCTAGGAGGTACATTTTGAAAGAATCTAAATCGAAAAAAGGATGGGTAGGTTTGGGGGCAATCGGGTTATTTTTCCTTGGAAAAATGAAATGGTTGTTTGCGCTATTGAAATTAGCAAAAGTAGGTTCCCTGATTTCTATTTTCGTTTCATTAGGAGCGTATGCCTTGGTTTACGGTTGGAAATTTGCCGTAGCCCTAGTCTATCTAATTTATATCCATGAAATGGGGCATTTACTTGCTGCAAAGAGAAAAGGCATCAAAACATCCAATGCCATTTTCATCCCTTTTGTCGGAGCATTAATTGCCCTTAAGGAAGAACCCAAGAATGCTAACCAAGAAGCTTATCTTGCCTTCGGAGGTCCTTTATTAGGTACATTAGCATTTCTACCAGCCATCCCCTTATTTATGATGACGGAAAATCCATTTTGGCTTTTAGTTATTACACTTGGAGCCATGATTAACCTATTTAATCTAATGCCTGTGCACCCTCTTGATGGAGGACGTATAGTGGGAGTCATCTCCACAAAGCTTTGGGTAGTAGGGATTATCGGGATGGTTGTATATTTATTTCTCCATCCAAATCCATTCTTAATTCTTTTCTTATTATTGGGCATTTCTAAGTGGTGGAAAGAAATTCGTAGCGAGACAACCAGAAATCAAAGAGACATCATCATAGAATTGAATCAATTTGGATTAAGGCAACTAGAACAATATGCAGCAGCTGCAACAGATGAAGAAAAAATTCGCCTGGTTAATATTTGGAATATGGAATCGAGCCAACAATATGAAAAGTTTAACAACATGAAGAGTTGGCATATCCCGCTATTTGATGATAATAAACTAAAAGAAAAACAGCTGACCGAGGTGAAATTAAATATGTATAGATCCTTAATGGATGCTGCTAATTCGAATGAATACCAGAACGGACCGACCGATTTTGAAAATATAGGCACATATGAACGAATAGCAGCAACCTTTTTTAAAGAAGTGCAAGAACAAACTGAAATTAGGGATAAAGAGAAATCCTATTACTCATCGAGTCTCAAAACAAAAGTCATCTGGTTCTCATTATACATTGGGCTTGCCATTTTCTTAATGATAACAAGCTTATATGCAGGTGATTTAATGGAACAATATAAAACTTTATTACCGTAATACATTATGAAAAAGGGACCTCAATTTATGAAGGTCCCCTTTGACTGTCCATTTTTAGGCTTGTAAAACATTAATGTTAATTATGTATAAATAAAAGGGACTACTTCTTGCACATAACCCTGTCAAGTAGACAATAAAAAAAGAGTATTTTTTAAGCTGCGGCCTTTTCTCGATATTCAATTGGGGAAAGGCCGTTGAATTTCTCTTGAAAGCGAGCCGTATTGTAAAACTCTATATACTCTTGAATAGCTAGATAAGCTTGCTCTGCTGTTTTTGGACATTTTAAATATAACTTTTCTGTTTTTAAATGTGAGAAGAAGCTTTCTATACACGCGTTGTCGTGACAATTGCCTCGACGAGAGTGTCTTCCTCGAATGCCGAGTTCCTTCACCTGATTTTCATATGATTTCGTCGTATATTGGAATCCTTGATCTGAGTGCAGGAGAGCCCCCTTGCTAAACGGCTTGTCCCTTAGCTGGTTTAGCGTATTATGAATCAATTCAAGATCATTTCGTGTAGAAACTTCCCATGCAACAATTTCATTATTATACAAATCTAAAACGGCGGAAAGGTAGGCAAACGTGTCTCCAATCCGTACATAGGTTATATCTGTTACTAACTTATGAAACCTCATCTCTGCGTAGAATTCACGATTTAAGACATTATGAAATACAACTGACCTTCTTCGACCGTAGAAAGGGCGTTTCTTCCGAATGACTGATTGGACCCCCAACTCTCTCATTAATCGACGAACACGCTTGTGGTTTACAACGATTCCTTCTCTGGACAAAGCTCCAGTCATCCGTTTATATCCGTAGTAGGGGTGTAGCTTATGGATGGCTAAAATATGTTCCTTTATCCATAAATTTTTCTCAAGTCGCAAAGAACGAGCAGAATGTGTCTTCCGCCATTTGTAGTATCCAGCCTTTGAAACTTCAGCGATTTTTAATAGCCACGAAAGTGGGTACGTTTTCCTCAAACCATCGATTATTTGAAACCTTTCGGCTTTCAGGACCATTCCTTCCCATGTAGATTTGGATTGCGCTTTTTTAAATAATCCACCTGAGCTTTTAGATAGGTATTTTCCTCTTCGACACTAGAAAAATTCTTACGGTTCCATACACCACGTTGATCTTCAAAAGACTCGTTATTCTGCACTTTCTTCACCCAACTGGCTATCTGTGCATCACTTTTAATACCAAAACGCTCACGAATCTGGCGATATGACCAACCTTCCTCCACTTTCAGACGAACCACTTCTCTCTTTAATTCTTCTGTATACGCTTGAAACGTTTGCCCCTTCTTTGCCATACAAAAAATCCCCTCCAGATTGACAGTTAAGAACATTTTATCATGTTCTCTTTTTTCTCTGTCTACCTGAAGGGGATAATACCATCTTGTACTCTCTTTTATTAAACCTATAGTACTAAAGCTCCTGTTAATCGAAGAAAGACCATCAGTATTATCAAAAACTTAAACACCAAATATCTCAGTTCCTAAAATCAAATATACAAAAGGAAATATTAATAAAACCGAAATTACAATGATAGCACTAAGCATCCAAATCTATGCCCATAACATTGAAGGTTCTGTTAATACCATCTTATATAGCAAGAAATTGGTCTCGATTAAATTGCTTCAAGTTTGGCTGGATAAAAACATCGTAATTATGGTCTGCTGTATCTAAATTACTGCCATGAACAAATCGTTGGATGAGCAGGTCATAATACTTATCTACGCAATCGTTCTCTGGAGCCGCTTGACCAATAATCTCTTTCCTCTTTATCTAGTATATGTTGTTCATTAAAACCTCTCTTCAGAAGTATGTTCAGTCCAGTGTATTTCTTTTGTCAAGCAATCGATATCTCTTAAAAGTCGAGCACGAACTTTGAACTTGATTTTCTCTTTGTTTATTCATCAATCTTTCTAAGACAACTCCTCTTTCTCTGGGTCTTGTCTTATTGGATATCAGTTTAATTTCTCACTCAAAAATTCAGCCAGAGAGATTCTCCAAGGAGGCTTCTTTTTCTTGTTTTAGTTTATAGTCGAGTCTCCATTTTCTTAGAGTACATTAATTTATTAACATTTTATCCAATTCACGAACTTTATCATATGACTCCAATAGGTGTTCCGGTATTAATGTTCTCCCATAATCCCAAGCATTAGTTTCTATTTCAGATTTCAGCTTTTCTTTTTCTTCTTCGTGACCATACATTAAAATCCTTAAATCATGTTTGTTTTTCTTAAAATCTAAATAATAACCAATCATACGATAAAGAATAATTTTAACAAAGTCTTCCTCTGTCTCTTTAATTCTAATTTTCCCTTTATAACCGTTAACTTGAAGGTAATTGAATTTTATAGTATTGGTCGATACGTTATAACTCATAGGTGCACTTAGGTTATTGTCAAATTCATAAATAATATCCAAATTGTGCTCATTTAATGTGTTATTAATTATCTTTCCGATATCGCTTATATAAAGCATTTAACAATCACTTCCCTTTTAAAGACTTACCAAATTATAGTAGTAGATTAAATACTTCATACTTCATACTTCATCCTTTATCAATATAATAAACTGTTGAGGTATTAAAATCATCCGTTAAAAACAAAGGGAATATTTACTATATAATACTGAAGTGGAGGGTAAGGGTTGTAATTCTTCTTTATATTGTTCTACCATCATTTTAAGTGAAGTCATTGTATTATACTTTTCAAGCCAAGAAACATCGTTTGCTGATATTTTGCATAGTCTTCATGCGTCATGTTCAGGGCTTCCAGGAAGTATTCCCGTGCATGGTATTTAGTAGTGAGTAATCCAACACATTATAGTAAACTGGATTTTACCGAAGAATATGATTATGTACCTTTTAAAGAAAAGCCAAAAATACGGTCTTATTTTTAACATCCATCGTTAGCTGAATAAGCGAAAGGCTTTACCTACAGTTCATTGAAATATTAATCATTACAAATAATTGACCTGTATTAGGTTTAAATGTTGCTCTATCCGCCACCAATTCAGTAAATAATACATAATGAACTATATCTTTAAAAACAAAAAAAGGCCCAAATCCTTGTTATATCAAGGATTTGAGCCTTTGGCAGTTGATGACCTGTGAGGGATTCGAACCCACGACCCCTTCCCTGTCAATTTTGTTTCATAAATACAAACTGGTTTAACTCCATTAAATGAGTGTAAAAAAGGTTGAATTCTCAGGGTTTTGTAAGGTCTTTATATAAGCACAGGAAATTAAATAAAGCTCAATAAAATAATTATGTTAGCAAATGTGTGAGCAGGTGGTCTGCTAAAATTATCATTGTGACTAATCGTTTATTTTTCTTCCACTGACCAGTTAGAAACAAGAGTAACATTACAGTTAAGTTTTTTTACCGGAATGGGTTCACGTTTAAGATAATAAAAAATAACACTTGTTCTGCCTTTTCTTGTGTACTTAGCTTTTATCAACTGTTTCGAATTTATTGAAGATGGTAGTTCCAATGTCTTCTTCCATATTTTTGTCATATGAAAACTGGACTGACTTTGAAGTACTTAAAATTGGGTTCAGCTTTACACCAAAATCAATCCGTGAAGATTACCCTAAGGAGGCTGTTATTATGAATGATTCCAAAAAGCCCAGGTTGATGAATAACAGACAAGCAGCCGGTTACTTTCTTCTTGCTGCCAAAAATGCAAAGCTATCCAGAGGATTAACGGAAGAGTTATTAAAGGAAATGTATTATTGCTTTGATGGGTTCACAGAGGAAGAAGGAGAAGAAATAGGGTTTAAATGGTATAACTCACTGTTCACCGAATTTGAGAAGACACTTAATGATTCTAGGAAAGAGATAGTTCAAGAAGAGAAGCATAAAAAAGACGAGCAATTCGGAACTTTCGGGAAGTTGGCTCGGGAACATTTCGAACAAAAAGAAAAAGACTCAACTATCCGAATTTATAAACAAGCATTCCTAGAAACACCACCTGAAAATTTGAAAGTAGTGTTAGAAATTCTTTTTGTGAACTATCCTCTCAGTGAAGAGGATTTGAACAACATTCTGAAAGAACACAACATTGATGAGAAAATTTTGGATAGAGTTAGAAAGAAAAAATAAATGCCGCTTATAGTACTAACAAAAATACTCTTGAGGTGGATTGTTTTAAAAAGAAGTTGAAGCTCCCTCGAGAAGTTGGAACCTTATAAAACAAGAAAATGACGTGTACATTTCTCACGTCTTTTATAAATGTCCTTTTGCTATTTTGCATACAAAACGAGACGCTTTAAAATCAATATTTGAGTAATTGTTAAAAACTTTTGGTTAATTGTTTGATAACAAACAAAGGAGTAAATCCGAAAGAAATTCTTTGCACCTGTTTTTCTAGGATCTTTAAATACCCAAGAAAGAGCCGTCCTATATAAAAAGACTGATTTTTTTATTGGAAATCTATATTGGTCTTACTACAAAATTCTTTGTAAGAATACAAGCAAGAAGTAGAAAGGGAATAAGTATCTCCTTTCTACTTTTTTCTAACCTTTAATACAACAATTAAATTAGGAAAAATAGCTTTCAACTTTTTCTTCTAACCAGCTCATTGCACCCCTAAAGGACATAAATTCCGAATCACTAACCGTAGATGCGTGAGATTCTTGATTTCTATTTATTCCAAGTTGGTCGATTTTAGCAGAGAATTTTTTTAAATCAATCTCGAATATATTCCTATAACAATTTTCCCAATCTTTTTTCATTATCTCAACTAATTCAGAGAAATATAATGGAACTTTATTTGTATCAAATAACTCTTTATAAGTGAGTTTTTCATATTTTGGTCGATCTTTTTTTGAAAATCTTTCTATCATTCTATCTTTAGCTTTTTGGGGATTATGAAGTATCTTAAGTTGGTTTTCAATAATCTTCCGTAATCTGATTTCAATTTTATCTCTTCTCTCCCACATTTCTTGTCTCATTTCTTTTTGAGTTAGTGTTAATTTTTTATATTTTGATTTTGAAATAATGTATCTTTTAATAACATCAATTTTAAAACCATATTTACCACCAGATTCTTCAATAATTCCATAACCTATTAGATGGTTAATACTATCCGGCTTTGATGAAACTACTTCATTGAATATTTCTGTATCACCTAGAGCTAATTTCTCGAGTAAAAGATATTCTTCTTTATAGAAACTTTGTAAAACATCTAAAATCATTTCAGAATATTTGTGTCCATAATCTTTATCGAACATTTCTCGGACAACTTCATAAATAACCTTTGACACAGTAAAAGGTCTATCAACTTTTATTTCTTTTGATACATAAGTATTTATTAGACTACATACTTGCCTGATTAAAAACGGATGCCCACCATAATCCTGTGTAAGATTGGAACAAACAATTTCATCAAAATGCAATCCCATATAATTTCCTAGAGTATTTACCATATTAGAAGTTTGCATATGATTAAATGATGGGACATAATTAGCAACTTTCCCAGGTTTTATTTGACTGAATATAGGATTCTCTACCCCCTTTATTCTTACTTCCTCAAAAACTCTAGGATTTGTTCCAGCAACTAAATAAGAATAGAGATCGTCATTCTTTTGATATATAGATCGTAAAATAAACCAAAAGTTTAAAAAATCTCCTCCATCCTTCCAATAATCATTATTAGATATCTCAAATGAAAGGTGTTCAATTTCATCGAATATTAACAATATTTTTTTTCTTCCTACCTTCTCAAAAATAAATTTGATATCTTCTTCAAATTTTTCTGCACAATTTGTTTCTGTATAGTCTGATTCCTTACTTTCTATTTTAATTTTGTATTTGCCAGCTAAAAGATTTACTATATAAAATAATGCTGTATACCACCTTTTAAGTTGTAATAATTGACAGTCTATAATTACACTTGAATATTCAGATATCTCAATAGTCCTTTCTATTCCATTTAAAATTGACGTTTTCCCTGACTTTCGAAGACCAAAAACACCTGAATTTTCTCCGCTTATGTGCCGATTTACAAGTGAAAGAATCAAATCTTTTCTACCAAAAAAGTATAATTCTTTTTTTAATGGAGATTCAAAATCAAAGAGATCCCTCTCATAAAAATACTCCTTTATTCTGTTTACAAAAAAATATTCAACATTGTCTTCGTTATTAATTACTTCATCAAACGTAAAAGGACAAATAACCTGCATTTCTGAGTCTTGTGAAATCAATTTATCTATATTTAAAAGAATATTTGAATCACTACTAATTAATATGCTAAAAACCTTATCTACTCTAGATCTTGGATTTAAGCTTATAATTTTATCTATAGCATCAAATGTGCGGGATTCCAATTTGTCGTAGTGACTAAAAAGAACGATAATTTCGTGCTGTAAGTTAAACATTTCTTGATATTTTTTTGTTGGTTTTATTAGAAAATACTTATACTGGCTGGTCACACCAAGTTCAATCTTTACTCCGCCATTAGTAACATAAAATTCTTTGGCAAATATATTTAGTATTTTCAATTCTTTTTCGTTAAAATGACGAGTTTTTAATTTAGGATTCTTCCCAGGATATACATTTCCTGTATTATTGTCACTATTTTGAATATCTTTAAAACTCCACTTGTTATTTAAATCTTTATTATATTTATTTTCTTTACTTATGTTTTGAGCTTCATTTCCTCTTTCTGTTTTAATTATTTCAAAGTTAATAATATCTCCTTCATTTATAGAGCCTTTATCTAACTCTCTATTTTTTTTAATATGGAAGTAGACATCGGAACTACCATTTACTTCAATAAATCCGAAACCTCTCTCCGAAAAATACTTTTTTAAAACACCTTCCAATATACTCAACCCCTTTAAGAATATTAACTGGTGATCTTGTAAGGTAGAACAGACAAGAAAATTTCTATTATAGATTGCCAAACGCTTTAAGGGAGTCCTCCTAACTGTAATATAAATAGATTTAACAATTAACGTCCCAAAGATATTAGAAATCTTAATAATTTATAATACTTCTGTCACAATTAAAATAGAATTAAAAATTACGAAGCATACCAATTAATTTTTTTCCCATCCCATATCTTAAATCAATTCCTGAATTTTTATTTCGGGCTTGCCAAGATACAACAATATGCCATCCTCTTTTTACAAATATAAATCCTCCCTGTTTGCAGCGTTTTATTTTCTGAGGGTATTTACCTAATATATATACAATTGAGCAGGGAAAATTTATAATTTTTATTTTCCCAACCCATATCCGTGACTTTTTATTTATATTGTTGAATGATTCACCTTTAGTTGAAATAGAGATAATAAACTTAGTTCTTTAACAAGTTTATAATTGTTATATACTTGTATTAATAATTAATATTTCTGATTTGGAGGTAAATGATTGAAGAACGCTAATTCTTTTTTTGATGATCTTGAGGGATATAGAACACCTAAAGAGATGAAAAAATACTTTGAAGATAAAAAAAAAATCATAAATACTGATGTGGAATATATTCAATTGGCCAGATTAAAAATTGGACGATTTAAAAAGTTTTTAGAAGAGTTTTACCCTCTTTATTGTTTCAGTCAATCAAAATATTGTGATCAAAACTCAAAATTAACTGTTTTAATTGGTAATCAAGGTTATGATGGCTTAATTATTCAACCAGACGGAAAGGAAATAAGAGTTGAAATTACTTCATATTTAGATGGCAGATGGGAATTTGAAGATGCTCAAAGACTAAATAAGAGAGGATTTGGAGACGTTCGTTTCAGGGATACCAAAGATTTAGAAAGTAGAGCTTTAGGTTATTTAGAAAAAGTAATTGGTAATATTAAAAAGAAAAGTAACAAGAATTACAACGGAACTAGTATTCTCTTTGTTGTAGATACAACTGATTATTTTGAATCATTTTGGAATAGTTCTGAATCATTTATTGAGAGGTTGAAAAATGAAATTTTCAATATTGAGTTTATGGCAGATGAAATTTATTTATTGGTTTTAAATGATCAAAATATAAAACAAATTGACCAAAACATTTATTTTATAAAATAAACCTATTAAATTTCGTTGGTAATTTTCTAGCCCCAACCTTCTTTTAAATACTTTTTTAGTAAACTACATACGTTAAGTTAATATCAAAAGAAAACCATATTAACAAAAAAAACAAGGATATTTATCACTGAATTGGAGCAAACTATTTAATTTGTTTAAATATTGAAAAAATACCCATATTAAATATATAATAGATTGATGCATTACTAATTAAGGAGTGGTAGATTGAACTTTTTGAGTATTACCGTTGAAGATGCAATTTTAATTATTCTAGATGACCTGAACAATGCGAAAGATGTTTTCCCTTTGTCAGAGGTAAATACTGTGACTATGTACCCTTTTTATCAAGCTTTAATAGCACTCAAAGATAAAGGGCTTATCAATACTTCTGATTCATACCAACCTCAGCCGTACCCTAAAGAGGCTCAACATCGTCTATTTAGTATTAGTATATCCCCTACTATCACGTTAGATGGCATTAAATATTTAGCAGATTGGAAGTCTGAAGCGGAATCTGCAAAAAAACGTTTAGCCGGTATTACAGAAGAACAAGTGATTGCGGAAGTGAAAAAGCTGTCAATAACCGAAAAAATTGCTAATACTGCTAAAATATCAGGTGATTTATCTAAGATTCAAAGTACAGGAGAAAGCACAGTTTCCATCATTAAAAAAGTTACTGATTGGTTTTTCGGTATCAATTAAAAAAAGGTTCGTCATTTTTAATTTTCAATTTTCCCACATCAATATTCATTAATATTTCTCTTAGTGAATACTTAGTGAGGAATTTTATAGATATGTGCTTGGCTTTAATTCAATATCAAGGGTTGCTGCGGCAGCCTTTTTCTTAATTGCTCGTATTCTTTTCTTGCTAATTTTACTACATATTATTATTTTTTAGTGGAACTTAAAATAGGAGGTGGCTTTATGTTTAAATATCTATATTATCCATCAATGGCCCTACCAAATGATATGTGGCTAAGGAGTACTTTACTATACTCTGACAAGATCGCATCTATTGTTCCATCTGATATTCAACGTTCCCTTAAGGATCAAATTAAATTTTTAGAGGATGAGAACGAATTTGAGATGCTTACACCCGAATCTTTTTTTGAAAACTTTAAAAAATCTAGCGACTTCGAGACTGAGGTAATTGAATATTTCAATTCAAAAATGTATCAAGAAATTACTAAGAAACCCTCAACGAACGCAATTACAGAATTTCATAATTCCAAGTTTTCCTATCAAATAATGAATACACTTCGTAAACACTCATTCTTAAAAGACATTGACGATATGTGGTCGGAGCTCCCTCATTATATAGGGACAATTTATATGGGTATTTTAGCTAAATATATGGCTCAAGAAAAAAATTACATCCCAACTACAAACCTGATAAGTAATCAAGATTTAGTTTATAAATCAATTTCCGAGGAGAATGAAATTCAGGCAGGTGAACTTTTACTTATAGAAGCCTTGCCTACGCCAACTATTGAAAATTCTCTAGAATCTATCATTACTTTTAAAAAGCAACGGAAGAATGAGCTGTATAGATTTAGAACAATTTTAAGAAATTACACTACGAAAATTAGCCAATCAGAAACAGAACAAGATATCTTTAATCACATTCAAGAGTTCAAAGAAGAAGTAGAATTGGGGTTATACGATATTTCTCGGCTTTTAACTGAACGAAAAATTTCATTCCGTTTAAATTCGCTTAATACATTAATTCATTTAAAAAATCCTGCTTTACTGGGTACTTTGGCCAATGTGTACTCTAAACAAAATGATTTTTCTCCTTTAATTGGGACGGCTATTGGCGGATGCATCGGATTGGGGATACAGTATATTCAATCTCGGGTAAAGACGAATTATGAAATCAATAATTCCCCTTACAGCTATGTCTTTCATTCTAATAATGCACTACGAAGAAACGATTCAAGGATATTTTCCAATTTGGTGACTAAACATTAACATCTTGTTTATGTAAAACCACTTTATCCTATTATCAAAAGTTTAATTTAAAAAAGCTATAAGCCCGCCAATTAGTCATACTGCATCATAACTAAAAAGACCTGGACGATTGGTAAATTTCGGATTTCTTTTTTGATTTTCGTATCATAAAAAAAATCACTTTTGAGTATAGAAAGTGATATTCTTTCTTATTTAATTTTTCCAGCCGCCACGTAGTTCCGCATACAAAATTCTGATAATAATCTGTCCTTTTACATAGACTTAGAAAATCCATTGGTGTTTAATCACCAACCGAAATAGCCACCCAAATCTGCTTACTAAGCGGGGTGGCTTTTTATATGTCAACTTTATCAAGAATAGCGAGTTAAGATATAGAAAAGTTTATAGAAGAATGAAAATCCTAGTGAAATCTTGATGATGTTTGGTTTATACACTTGTTTTTAAGTCCTAAAATCATATCATTTCCTCCTGTTGTCCATATTGACAATAAGGAGGTTTTTAGTTGTCTTTTAATTCACTCTTTATAATAAAATAATTACTGAGCTAAAACAGATGGTATTGAAAATTATTAATCAAATCAATGATGTTGAACTATATACTAAGTAAAATGCAGTTAGTGAATTGCTAAATGTAATTTCTCGACTTGATGAGAGCCACAAGCCTCATATTTATCAATTTATCCTAGTCGTTTCTTATGAAACGCCCTTAGTAAGCCCTCATTTCTAAGCTATTCATCTTTAAAATAATCATAATCTATTGCTTTCACCACAAAAGTGTGGTTGATATCCACCCCAACATTGTGAGCGATCATTAGTTTTGATAGTTCAATACCATCAATTAAAATAATTTTTTTCGATTCTAATCGTTCGGCATATTTCCTAGCACCATCCGTAAAGTGAGAAGTTGTAATAAAAACACCCTTCCTTGCACCTTTTCCGTCTAGAGCACCAGAAAAGCTTTGAACAACATCACGACCAACAGAATTATTTACAGCATACCTTTTAGCTTGAACATATATATTATCTAGACCTAATTTATCTTCTTTAATTACTCCGTCCAACCCTTCGTCATTAGTTCTTTTTGTAACTTGACCGTCTCCATACCCCATTACAGTCAAGAGTTCAACCACTATATCTTCAAATTTCATCCAATGGACATTTCTTAATTGCTTCAATAAATTATCTGCCAATTCATTATTTAATTCTTCTAACTTTTGTTTAACGACAGTTAGAGGATCTACTACTTTCTCTAACTCTTCAATTTCCTCTTCGATTTCACCTTTGCCTTCATTAAGTAGCTCAAGACCATCATTTGTAATTTGGTAGGTTAGCTTATTGATCTCCTCAATATAGTTTTCTTTTTTTAAGCTATATCTGATACTTCGTACTCTAGAAAGAAATACTATGTCCGAATTATTTTCATACCTCATTAGTCGCTGCTCTTCAGTTAGTTTATAGAAGTTTACTAATTTTTCTGTAATTTGATTAGCTGAGTATGCTTCTCCATCTTTTATCATTTCTAAATAAGGAATCATCATTTCTCCAGCAGAAGGGATAGTACTTTTAATATTTTCATCATAATCTTTATGTACTCGGTTAATCTTGTGCTTTCCTATTAGCATTTGCTCTTCTTTTTCAGATTTAGGCATTCCTTCTTTATTAATTATCAGTTTAATTTCTGGTATAGTTAAACCAGCTTCGTTCAATTTTTTTAGAAATTTCATTATTCTTAACGATTCCATCGTGTACATAACTTTATTTCCATTAACATTTGTAGGTATATAATCATTAAAATGTTTAACCCATCTTCTACCATTCGCTTCAGACCAACCAACTATCTCAGACATTTTTGTTTTTGTTAAAAGTAAATTATTCCCCAAAATATCCCCAACCCTTTCATACTAACGATTTGATTGTTCAATGAAAGTCTTAAGTTAGTATTCTATTTTAAATGAGTATTTCTCTCCCCTTATATTTATTTTCTTAATATCTATATGGAACACTTACAATTGCAGAGTTAATTTAATATAATAATTTACATAAAAAAGCTTATCTTTATAGATAAGCTACTATTTTTAGTTCAATCTATTACCCTAATTGTTGCTACTTCATATTAATAATAACCGGCTCTTCTTTAGCATTGGCAGATGACTCTGAAATAAAAAGCTTATGAGCCACTTTCCCGATGGTATTAGTAGACAATGCATCAACTGTTCCACCAATTACCCCGCCTGCCAAAGGTACCATCTTCCCTAAATTAATAACTCCCTTTTCTCCGAATTTCGTCAAAAGACGGAATCCTACCGTTTGGTTTATCTTTTTTATAACCTCAAAAGGTATTCTTTTTATACCAGTGAATGCTAGCTTTTTCCCAATTTGGATTCCTGCATTTTTAAGAATATCTTTAGCCCCATTTCCTGCTAAACAAGCATAAACAAAAGACTTTACTTGATCATCTTTTAAATTATACCCTCCCATATGAGCGATAGCCGCTACCATTCTAACTTGTACCAAGATTACACTAGCAATATTCGCTGGAATGGCAATTGGTAACGTAATGATTCCACCTAATCCTGTTATAAAACCACTTGTGGCACTTTTTGTATTTTGCCAAAGAATTAAAGTTTTAACTTTTTCATCTAATGTTCCACTCTTTTGTAAGTAATTATCTGCTAACTCTATGGCTGTATCCATTCCAGGGATACCTCCGTTAACCGCTTTATCATATGACCAATCTAATGCTTTCATTATTGTATCGTGCGTTATAGATTTTTTCTCCCTTGCCACTTTACCCTCACCTTTCTTCCACTCGTTGATGGTAATATTATACTTTAACACCATCAAATATCATAATTAATTTGCAACTCACCAATCCGCAATACCGTTATAACTTTATAGTCTCTCTATAATGGCACAGACAAAACTGATATAGGTATGTATTGGAACTATGTACCCTGATGAACTTAAGCCATATTATTTTAAAAATTTGACCATAAAAAAAGCCAAACCATTAAGGTATAAATGATACGTAAGTATGAAAAGGTGGAGTTTTATTGGATATTTTATGGTGGGGATTAACGATCGTCTTATTTGCATTAAGTTTTATAGGAATTGTCTATCCTATTATTCCCTCGGTTGTTGCCATTTTGGGAGGATTTGCAGTTTATCAATTCCTCATTAATTCTGATGAGTTATCCTTATGGTTCTGGATCAGTATGGTTGTGTTGAGCGGTGTATTAATAGCGGCCGACATCATCGCAAATAGTTATTTTGTTAAAAAGTATGGGGGGTCGAAAACATCCGAGACAATAGCAGCTATTGCCACGATTGTTGGTTCATTTGTCTTCCCTCCTTTTGGAATTATTCTTGTACCATTTTTATCAGTCCTCGTTACGGAATTAATCATTCAAAAAGATATAATGAAGGCTACTAAAGTTGGGTTTGCTACTATCATCGGTTTTTTAGGCGGCAGTTTAGCCAAAGTATTAATTCAATCAATTGTTGATGATTGTTTGGTTTATTTTAGCGGTAATTTTTTAATTATTTTTCAACGGCCACATTAAGAATAAGCTGACTTTCAACAGGCAGCTTTTTCTATTCAATTTAAGTTTAAGCCATAAGCTCTTGTTCCAAGTTTATCTTTATATTTGCCTTCTTCTCTAAGAACTTCATTTTGGGTTAGTGTTCTTGGTAAAGTCTGAAGTATCGTATATTTGAATGTATGTATTCGTTTCGGGTCTGCTTCAATCAGCTCTTTTAATTTTGTATTATTTCCGTGACCATTAATCGCGTATTCTTTCCACCTTCCGAGCAAACCCTCTTTTCCGGAGGCGGACCCAACATATTGCTTCCCTTCTTTTGTATCGACAATCAGGTAGACAGCCCCAACTGAAGAAAGCATTTTATGCCAAATCGCATTAGCGTTAGGATCATTAACTATGCCCTGTAGTTCACGGAAAGATATATTGATATCCAAATAACCAGGGAAATCTCTTACAAACCCTTTGGGCAGTAATTGAACAACCTCATTAGCAAATGTATCTATTTTGACACACCATCCCTGGCCCCCCCCGCCCACTTAATGACCAGCCTATGTTCCAAGTCCTCAAATCCAGGTACTTTTACTAATTCATATCTATATTTGCTTCTAAGCATCGCCTTGCCCCTAAAAGGGACATCTACGTCCTCTGGAATGGTCGTGTTATGCTATTTCTACTCCACTTAAATAGTATATAAAACCTTTCAAACGTTTGTGATAATTAACTTTATTTTTTAGATATGCTTTAATACCTTTGCTTTAAATATAAAAATATATATCAATTGAAAAAAACTTTTCTTTCATATTGTTTTTTCGAAACTACAAAGAATATAATCACTTCGTATAAAAATAACTGTTGTAATGAGGGATTTTAATATTGGAAAAGGATTGTAAAGAACCGGAATGGATCAACTATATATATGAAAACTGTGAAAATGTTGGAGTCTCCAAACAAATTATCGAGCGTTTCTCAAATTATTTTCTTAAGGAAGGGGTTGTGATAGATGACTGATTTATATCAGTTAATGAAAGAATTGAAGACACCGGCAAGTGAACCAAAGATCTTTATAAGGCCACACGGTAAAAATACAAATATTTCAAGCGTTTATCAACTGGAGCTAGATTTAGAAGAACAAGAGGAATGATATAGTATAAGTTTTTATCCTTTCGTCAATGATTATATTATTACTTGATGAAAGGATGAAAGCAATGTCTCATAAACCCGTAGTAAAGGTTTCTTTTAAAGAAGATAATGAGGAAGAGTCAATTTATTTTTTTAAAAGATTGGTTGAAAAAATCGTCATAGACCAATTAGAACTTACACCCTTTATGAAAGGCTCATTCCTACTTAATAATAAGGATTTTATGGATAAGGGGTAAATATGTCGTACATAGATGTTAAAGAATTATATCAAGAATATATCGGTATATATTGCAGAGTCTCAACCGGAAGCCAAGACATTGAAAAACAGATAAGTTTAGCTGATATTTACCTATCTCGTAATAATATTAATACTGAAATGGTACTAAGGTTTATCGATAATAATGTATCTGCAAATAAACTATCTTCTGAAAATCGGCCGCAATTTCAAAATCTTTTAATAGAAATTAAAAAAGGGAGGATAAAAACAGTCCTTGTACAAAATAGGGACCGCTTGGCTCGTAATTTCTATGAATACGTTGATCTTGTAAAAATATTATATAGATACAATGTGAATCTCATTTTCACAGATTATAGTCAAGCACAATTTTCAAAGGTATTGTCAATAGAAGCACTATACGGTATTTTCCCCCAGTTTGATGGCCGGAATATTTCTCAACGTACCACTCTAACAAGATTACAGTATCCTGGTTCAATATTCGGTTTTAATATAATAGGGGAGAAATACAACAAGAAATATATACCTAACCCTAATGTGGAAACTGAATTAAAATCCTTTATTTTTTCTGTGATAAACATCAATTCTGCTGATGAGCTGCTGGAAGAATTCATCAAATATAAAAAGCTTTTTAAGGACCATCAGAAAATACTAAGCTTTCTAAAAAATCCTTTTTATTCGGGTCACATAAAGATTCAGAATGAATATGTGGCTCTACCGCACGTTTCCCCTATCATTTCTCTAGAAGTTTTTTTAAAAGTAGAGGAAGTTTTATCGAAGTGTGAGCAGGAAGTACAAACGGCCCTATCATTTTCTCATAATAAAGGATTGAAAGTTCCGGTATGTAGTATTTGTAAAACACCTATGAATTTCCGCTCCACCAAATTAGGGGAAAGCGGATACTATGTCTGTTCCAAAAAACATCCTAGAATTGAAATTGGGGTCTCTCAGTATGATCAATTAATCTCTGAACACCTTAAATATGTCCTTAATAAAATTTCAGTTAATGAAATTAAAAATGACGTATTCACCCATTTATACAACTTAGAAAAAAATCACAAGCAAGAAGTTACTTTATTGCAAAATACTCTAATATCAGTTCACGAAGAAATTACAAAGTTAGTTGGATCTCATCAAATATCAAAGTTAAAAAAATTAGGTCAGCAATCAAAATCTCTCAAAGAAGAAATGAAGAAAATTCACACGATATTAATCAAAATCACAGATACAAGGATCGGAATCAATTCTTTTGTTGAAGTTGTAATAGATAGCCTTACAAATGAGTTGCAAAACTATCAAATTAACCACTTAGTAAATCTTCTCATTTCAAAAATAGAAGTAAGTTCTAATGCTCTGATTTACCACACTACATTTGGGAAATATATAGAGGGGAAGGATGAAATGGATGAGTTTCCTGCATAAATATATTTATAACGTTAATGGTATATATTTGGTTACTGAAGAAGAAAGACCAGAACTTGAAATAGTAGAGTTACCTTGGCATATGTATAAAGATCCTGTAAAACTAGTTACCGGATACATACGTTGGTCAGATGAAAAGCAAACTAAAGGGTTCTCTCTTTCTATACAAGAAAGGGAAATAACAATCAAAGCTAAATCACTGGGGTTTTCTGTAGTTGTTATATTTGTTGAGGCAGCAACCTCTGCTTTTCATAACAATGCTAATAAACGTGAAAAAATGAATGAAATGAAAGAATTCATTTTAGGAAATCCAAATGCAAATACAGTTATATTCTATGATGAATCACGAGTAACTAGATTGATTGCAGATTTCTATTTAGACTTTATTTTGCCAATTAGACAAAAAAAGCCGGAACTCAAGTTATTTTCCACAAAAATGGAGGTTGAGTGGGATGAAAATAATCCTTTAGTTCAAATGCGACTTTCACTAGATTATGATGAATCCCAAAAAAAGTCTTATACTGCGGCCAAATATCACGTCAATGTAATTAATAAACCCGTTAATGGTAAGCCCAATCGCCCCAAAACTCGTATGCCATATGGATATTCCAAATCGGGAATAGACGGTGAAGATGAGTTAATACCGAATGAAGCTGCTTCCATTGTCCAATTTATTTTCTATTTATATAGTTTTGGATATAGCGAAAGGAAAATTGCTAAATTACTTGAAAGCTCCAATGTACCTTCTCCATCTGGATATAGCCATTGGAATGATTCAACTATTAGATATTTATTAAACAATTTATGGTATAAGGGAGATTTGGTGTGGTTTGCCCGTACAAGTTACTCTGATAGCAAAAAAAAACCTCTGGAAGAAGCCTCATTGTTTTCAGACCATCATCAAGCCTTAATAGGTCCTGCACTTTGGGAAATCACTCAAAACTTTAGAAATTCAAAGAATAAGGATCGAATGGATAGCCCCTTTATATTAAGAAATATTATATTTTGCAGTGATTGTGGGGAAGAATTAAATACAAAAAATCAAACATCCGCCAAATCAAAAAAAGATGGATCCATTTATTTTTGCCCTAATTGTAAATGTAAAATCCAAAAGGATGCCCTTCACCAAAAAATAATTAATGATTTTACCTTACGTTGGTCCAGAGAATTAAAAGCGAATAAAACTATGTTTAAAGAGATCTCAGCAACTTGGAAAAAACTATGCAATAAAGAAGTTCAATCTTTAAAAAATGATATTAAAAATCTCCGGTATAAAATGCAATTACTAAATCCAGTGATGGAATATTACGAAGAATTTCTGCAAGCTTTTAAATTACAACTTAAATTAAAAGAGGAAAACAAACTTCTTTACAATAAGGTCCTTATACAAATTGATTGTTTATTAGAAGATCAGATGACTTTAGAGCTGATCGACCGTTATACACTAAATGTGTATCAATATAGTAATGAAGAAAAACGATCCATTATTCTTTTAGCTATAAAGAAAATCGTTTGTGATTTCAAACGAGATCATTGTGCTATTGAGTATCGTTTAAGCCCATATATTGACATTGAATCGATAATGGATTCCATTAAAGAACGTAAGACTAGTTAAACTGTTGTTTGTAACAACAGTTTTTTTATGGGGCAATCTCCTTAAAAATATACTACTTACATTACCGAAATGTTTTCGTCCATACTGCTTATATTACCGAAACATTCTATATTACCCTTGTTATTTTTTTGTGAAAGATCTAGAAACCCTTTGATATCAAGCTTTTCGTGGGCTTTTTTTTCGGTAAAGTGCTTATCGAGGGATCCCTAGATAAGCACTTTACCGAAATCCTTTTTAACATTATGCTCACATTACCGAAAGATATACAACGAAATGAGAGTTTTATATCCTCCCTTTAATTATAATGGAACATTTGATACTTTAAGTTCCTTTAACCTGAAATGTTCCATATCCGTACCAGTAATAAACTCCTTATTGTCGTGCTTCACTCTCTTCTGTTTTAATTTAGTTTAGCAATCCCGGAGTGACTTAAGTGAATTAGTATAGGTTATCCCGGTATTTCTTGTAACGAAACCAAAAAAGCAACGGAATGTCCGTTGCTTCGTTTTTCATTACAATCTGGTCTCTACTAACCTTCTTGTTGTAGCATAACCATTATATGTGCAATAGGTCCAAACAATACAGAAAGAAAAACAACAGATATACAATCTGCTGTTCCTTCTTGTTGAAATGCTTTGACATTTATTCTCTGAATTTTATTGAATATTCATAGGTGTTTCCGTTTGGTTTTGTAGCAAAAACAGAAAGCCTACTGCCGTTTACAATCGGGCCTTTCCCGTCTTCAAAGTCGATTCTCATATTCATTGAGGATGAGATGAGGGTCCAATGCTAGTTACAATGCCCAACTCATCTAAGTCATCTGGAGAGTATGTTTGGAGAACAGAACCACGAGCATCATAAACTTTCACGCTATCTATAGCAACTGCTTCTTTGCCATAATTAATGAGCTCAAATCCACTCCTCCACCCCTCATAACACCAGTGCTATAATCGGGTCCCCATCCCCAGGAATCGAAACGGAGTTCAGGTCTCCCGGAAACAGTCGTTGAGAATAGTCCCTTATCTGTAGACTCCGCTTTGGATTGATCAGTAGAGGAACAGCCTGTAGAAAGGGGCATTAATAATTTTAACTTCCCCCTTCCTTCCCAGTTCTCACTTAATACTTAATATCAAGGATAAATAGCTTGAGAACACGAATAGAATACTCATAAAAAATGATACCAATGTAGATGTTTTCTTGATAAATGAATATATTGTTAAAACTAAAAATAGTACGGCTAAAACAATAAGGATTGCACTTGTTGCATTAAAACTGAAATTCACAACCATATCAGGGTTAAAGGAACCTTGGTATAGTGTTGTAAATAGTTTAGAAGCCCCTTCACTTTTAACAGTTGTAACAATATCGTGAGGTGGTGATTGCTGTCCTAATGCTGCCGTCGCAGAAAAGATAAGCAAGATTACTATACTTTCTACTCTTGCCCAAGGTTTTGGGTTAAATGACGTATTAGTTCTTAGTTTCTTTCTAATTAGAATACTATTGATTATTGCATAAGCTAATAAAGGGATTATTAACAAATGCTTGATTAATAGAGTTTGACCATAAGAAAGTAACCAAGCATTTACATAGTCTTTTATATCAACTACAAATGTCATTAGTATTATTCCTGTGATAATAGTTACTGTTAAGCAAGTAATCGCAACAGGGCTAAACCATCTTAAAAAGTTCAGCCAATTGGAATGGTCTTTTGAAAACCACCCTACAACAAGTAAAATCCCTACCCAAACGGTAACTGCAATAAAATGTGAAGTATGTGTTAATGATCCTTTCCACCCTTCAAGGGAACTTGCGTGACTTGCCCACCCTAAAGCTAAGATTAGAATCAAGTTAAAAAGCATTCCTATAATTGCGTATAGAGGTTTCTTCTTATAATCAAACCAAACGATAAAAATGAATAATAAATTAGAAACAAGATAGGTGAAAATCCACGCTTTCCCCACTTCGAAGGTAAATAGAACTGATTGGAACGTTTGTCCTACACCTATATCTTGATAGAGGTGTAAAACCAATTGAAGGACAGGAATAAATGAAAAGATAGCTATTCCCCCTACAGCCGTCAGTAATGCTCCTTTAGGAACAAAAATATCAGGACGTTTAGAATTTGGGACAAGATGTAGGATTAAGCTCCCTATTATAAGAGAAAAGCAAAGATATAATAATACTTCACCTATCATTCCGACGATTAACATTAGTTATTCCTTCCTCCTCATTAACAACAACAAACTTCCCAATCCAATAATAATCAAAACTGCAATAACCGAAGGAATCAGATACGATGGCAATTTTTTTTGTTCATCTTCTTTGTTCTCCATTGCTTTTTTGTTTTCTTCCTCTTTAGGTTCTTCTTTTTGGGTTTGATCTTGCTCAGATTGTGTTAGGTTTTTTGGGATATCAACAGAGAAAGAATACTGACCTTCTATTTGGTGACCATCTGCACCAATTATTTTAAACACTGTTTGATAAGTCCCTTTCCCTAATGGGGTTAGTAAACCCCCAACCATTTTGTTTTCATTTATAAAGATATTTTCTACAGGTATTGATTTCCCATTTGAATCTGTTAAATGAAATGTACTACCCTGTTCTATTTTTGTTTCAAAAGATAATGTAATCTCTTGAATTTCCTTTTTGACAATTTCTCCATCTTGAGGAGAAGAACTTTCTAAGCCTGTATGTGCCAAGGCGTTGTTGTTAAAACCTATAAAAAAGAAAAATGTAATAAACAATATTTTTTTAATCATATGTATCCTCCAAATCGTAGCTCAAATCTAAATCAAATTGGTTATTACGCTTCAAAAGGGTATTTGAATAAGTTTTGACTAATTAGCAAACTAGTAATGACTTACCACACAAAAGCATTTAGAGTAAACGCCCTCAAAAAAAATCGAGAGCGTTAGTAATATATTAGACTAAAATATGTAATTCTTATTTTTTCTCATTCTTTGAAGACCTTAAAAGAAACATAAAGATTATTATTAAAGTGAAGGCTGTAAGAGCTAAAAACGGAATAGTAACAACACCGGCCCAGTTAATATACTGTGCATTGCAGGGAACCCCATTGACACAAGGTTTAATTGGTGCAAAACCCGGAGCTTTTTGCAACAAATAATGATAAAAAGAAATAATCCATCCAATAATCGCCATTGGTAGTACAAATCTTTTAACCGATGGATCATTTTGAAATGTTCCTATTCCTAGTATTAAAGCAAGAGGGTACATTAGAATGCGTTGATACCAACAAAGTTCACAGGGGATAAATCCACGTAATTCACTAAAATATAGGCTTCCGAGAGTGGCTATTACTGACACTAACCAAGCCCCATATAAGTATATCTGTTTAGTATTTAAGTCACTCATTACTCCATACCTTTCAACTCTTTATCTAAAAGATTTTTTATTTTCTCATAGTTAAAAGGATCTCCAAGCATTGTGCCGTTTATCATTATGCTTGGTGTTTTTTCCACCTTAAACTCCTGGACTAACTTATCGTCTGTGTTAACTTCCTCGACCACTGACTGATCCTTCATATCTTCTTGTAATTTATTTACGTCAATGTCGGGAATCGTTGCAGCAACTTCATTAATTTTCTCACTTGTTATCCATAATGCATCGTGGTTTTCTCTTGGCTGTTCCTTAAACAACGCTTTATGAAATTCCCAATACATATCAGGATTTTGTTTATAAACTGCCTCCGCTGCAAGTGAACCCAATTTTGATTCTTCTCCGTGAAATAACACGTTTACAAAAGAAAATTTAACCTGCCCCGTATCAACATAGTCCTTTACTAACTGAGGATAAATGCTTTCTCCCCACGCTTTACAAGCAGGACACTTAAAGTCTCCAAACTCTACTACTGTTACAGGAGCATCTGACTTACCTAGTGTCGGTTGCCCTTCAATTGGCGGTATTTTCTCATATGTAGCGTCTTTATCCTTCGAATTGTTTATAACAAATAGTGCAGTTAATGCAGCAAAAATCAGCAAAGTTGCAATCACCAATAATTTAAATGGTGATCGTTTACTTTTTGAATTTTTCCTTTTTTCCACCCTTACCTCTCCTCTTCTGCAATTAAGCAAAGTATTTTTTGAAATTTTCATAAAATTTGACACATATATTAGTGCTTGCTAATATGATAATATCAGAACATATTAGTACTGTCTAATATGATTGGAGGAAAAGTTTATTATGGTTAAGACTGATTTAGATATGAAGGTTAAATTCCTACGTGGTTTTTCAGATAAAACGAGGATTCAAATTCTTGAGTCAATTAAAGAACAAGAAAAAACAGTTTCAGAGATTGTAGAGGATATAAAGGGTAAACAATCAAACATATCTCAACATTTAGCTTGTTTAAAAGGCTGTGGACTCATTGTGGGTAGACAGGAAGGTAAATACATTAGATATAGCCTGCGAAATCAACAAGTAAGAGATCTACTCACAATGTTCGATATGGTATTTGAAGAAGTGCATACTGATATTGCTTGTTGTGAAAATCATATTGATTAAGGTGGTGAAATCCATTGGCCGATGAATGTTGTAATTCAAAAGAAAATAATCATAAAGACAAAAATAAAAGCTGTTGTAGCAGTACTTCAAACCCATTACAAAAAACTAATGATAATGAAACAAAGAGTTCTTGCTGTAGCAGTGATTTTGCCGCTTTAGAAAAGACTAATGAGGCAAAAAGCTCTTGCTGTAGCAGTGATTCTGTCGCTTTAGAAAAGACTAATGAGGCAAAAAGCTCTTGCTGTAGCAGTGATTCTGTCGTTATAGAAAAGCCTAATGAGGCAAGAAGCTCTTGCTGTAGCAGTGATTTTGCCGCTTTAGAAAAGCCTAATGAGGCAAAAAGCTCTTGCTGTAGCAGTGATTTTGCAGCTTTAGAAAAGCCTAATGAGGCAAAAAACTCTTGCTGTAGCAGTGATTCTGTCGCTATAGAAAAGCCTAATAAGGCAAAAAGCTCTTGCTGTAGCAGTAATACTGTCGCTTTAGAAAAGCCTATTGGGGCAAAAAGCTCTTGCTGTAGTAGTAAAGTTGAGGATGAAGGACAAATAACAGACATCCCACTTTCATCTTCCGCTTCTGAAGGAAAAGTTGTATACCGTGTGCACGGAATGGATTGCCCAGCTTGTGCTGTTACCATAGAAAAAGGTTTAAGTGCTTTAAATGGGATCAGGGATGTAACTGTGAACTACAGCACAGCAAAACTACAAGTCGTTGGAGACAGTGGTTCGTTTGATCAAATTGAAAATCACGTTCAAAACCTTGGTTATACGCTTGAATCAGTAGAACAAAACCAAAATATGAGGACGTACAACGTCGAAGGAATGGATTGTGGTAGTTGTGCGAAAAGTATCGAAAACCATTTAAACACTTTACCTTCTGTACTAAATGTTAGTGTGAATTTTTCTACTGGGAAAATGAAGATTGAACACGACAATAGTGTTGAAGATATCGTGTCTGAAGTGGCTAAAATTGGTTATAAATCGTCTTTGGTTTCGAGGAATAGTAAACCTACCCAAACTTCTACACACAAAGATGGAAAAGGGTTAATCACCTTGTCAGGGATTTTAATTGCTCTAGGGTTTATCGGTTCATACAATGATGTTTTGCCTTTAATGAGCAATATCTTATATGCAATAGCAATCTTATTGAGTGGATATAAGCCTGTCAAAAGTGCTTACTATGCTTTAAAAAGCCTTTCACTTGATATGAATGTCTTAATGTCTGCTGCGGCAATTGGAGCTGCTTTGATTGGTGAATGGTTAGAAGGAGCAACTGTAGTTTGGTTATTTGCTGTAGGGATAGCTTTGCAGAATCGTTCTATAGAAAAAACAAGAAATTCCATTCGGAATTTAATGGATTTAGCTCCGCCAGAAGCGTGGGTGCTTACTGGCTCAGAACTGGTTAGAAAGCCGGTTGAGGAGATTTCCATTGGTCAAGTTATTGTAGTTAAACCCGGAGACAAAATCCCATTAGACGGAGAAATCATTCAGGGTATATCCAGTATAAACCAAGCTCCAATTACGGGAGAATCAATTCCAGTTGATAAAGGAATGGGTGATACAGTTTATGCAGGAACTATAAATGAAAGTGGTTCCCTTGAAATTAAAGTAACCAAGTTAGTTGCGGACACAACGATTTCAAAAATTATTCACCTAGTAGAAGAAGCACAGGAAAAGAAAGCTCCTACACAAGCGTTCGTAGATAAATTTGCAACTATCTATACCCCCATTGTCTTTGTATTAGCCCTAGTTGTAATGATCCTACCTCCTATTCTCGGCTTAGGAACTTGGGGAGAATGGTTTTATAAGGGACTTGAATTACTGGTAGTTGCCTGTCCTTGTGCATTGGTTATATCGACTCCTGTAGCTATTGTTTCTGCAATCGGAAATGCGGCTAAAAATGGTGTTTTAATTAAAGGTGGAACATTCTTAGAAACAGCAGGATCTATTAATGCGATTGCTTTTGATAAAACGGGTACATTGACTGAAGGAAAGCCAAAAGTTTCGGAAATAAAAGCTCTAGGCACATCAGATGACGAGTTGTTGTCCGTTGCTTTGACATTAGAAGATTATTCAACTCATCCAATTGCTAAAACAATTGTAAACTATACAAAAGACAAGGGCATACAATCAAAAAATGGTCAGTTGTTTAAAAGCATTGTTGGTAAAGGAGTTCAGGCTACTATTGATGGAGTTATTCATTATGCAGGCAATCTTAAACTGTTTGAAGAAATGAATGTAACCTTAGGCAATGTAAAAACAACTGTAGAAGAGTTTCAAAGACAAGGAAAAACAGTAGTTATTATTGGTACGGAACAAAAGATAATGGGTATAATCGCTGTCTCTGATATTATTCGTAAGACAACTGTTACTGCCTTAAATGGTTTAAAACAAATCGGGATTAATCAAACCGTAATGTTGACTGGTGATAATGAAGGCACAGCTAAAATGATTGCCTCTGAAGCTCCTATTGACCGTTATTTTGCTGAATTAATGCCCGAAGATAAAGTGAGTTCTATTAAGCAACTACAAAACGAAGGTTATAAAGTAGCAATGGTTGGTGACGGCATAAATGATGCACCAGCACTTGCAACAGCTGATTTGGGGATTGCAATGGGTGGAGCCGGAACAGATACAGCAATGGAAACAGCTGATATAGTTTTAATGGCTGATAATCTTGAAAAGCTGCCTCACACAATCAAACTCAGTAGAAAGGCTTTACAAATTATTAAACAAAACATTTGGTTTTCTTTAATTGTAAAGTTTATTGCACTAGCTTTGATCTTCCCAGGATGGTTAACATTATGGATCGCTGTTCTTAGTGATACAGGTGCTGCCATAATTGTAATTTTAAATGCACTACGCCTATTGAAAGTTAAAGGATAAACACAATAATTATTCATTCTATAAAACACAGAACAAGACACCCATCATATGATTAGGTGTCTTTGATTTAAATAAGAAAGATTTATCTTTCGATTTTACGTTCACCAAAAGTGACTATGAAATTCATTTGGTGGTTATTCTTAACCCGTGAATAAAGAAGAGGTAAATGAGGTAATATATAGTAAAACACTTGAATTGCTTAAAAATGGAGGTGATGGCCTTATGTCTAAAGTTCTAAACACTTGGAAAAGTATGACTAAAGAAGAGGCTGAGAAGTATTGGAAAGAAGGCATCGGCTTTGAAATGGCCCATTACGATTCCAATATGGAAATGGATAAAGAAATTGACACTAAAGAGAAGCTATTGAAGAATTTGATTATTTTAGGCAAGCATACTAAAGATGAAATGAAAGACTTGATTGTCTTACCGGCTTCAGCTTTTGAAATTATCTATGCTAGAAACAAAAAGTAAGGACTTCTGTTAATCTTATTATAAAAAATCTATATTAAAAAGCTCTTCAATTTTGAAGAGCTTTATTATTTATTTAAAACTAAATAATATTTACTCTTAATCTCCTACAATCACACTAATAATCTCATCAAACTGAATATACTCAAAGGAACTATCTTTCTTCTGAATACGTAACTCTTTCGTAACAGGTTGTATGTACACACAATACCCGTGCAATTCTTGTTGATTTCCCGCGTTATGCAATGTAAAACTTATCGGTAAATGATATTCCATTGCATAATGAATGTTGTTTTCAAACTCTTCGACCTGGTATTCATCAAGGACAGGTTTTTTATTTAGGAAATTATCTTCCTCGCCCATTTTTTTATTCAAGGCCTTATGTTCAGGTAACATCAATGCTGCTTGCCATTTAATAATCCCTCTATCACGAATTGTACCCATCAGAAAGATCTCTCCTTTCTGTCCATTATACACGAACAAGAGTTCTTATAAAAAGCAGAAAAAAATTCCTCTTTCCCTAAATAAGTTCAGGCTAAAGGAACAATATTTATAAACGGCATTGTTTATTTTTTACAAATAAAAGAGACCGCGATTTGTGGTCTTCTTTCGTGTCTTATGGAACTAACGCACCCGTTAGTTGATTAGTAAAGTCTATTCAAATAATGGAACTTTTGGGTCTTTCCCATAACAATGAACAAGCATAGAGTGTAATTGTCCTCTGTGATGATAAACGTGAGCTACAATCTCTAACAACCATTCATATCGTGAGTAAGTAACGCCCCAATAAGAAGTAATTTCCTCTTGAAGTTCGACTTCTGTAAAATTCATAAATTTATCTTCTAAAAATCGATGATTTTTTATCAACGCTTCTTTCATCTCATATAAGCTTTTATATGTAACACTTGAATAAAATTTATTCATCTTGTCTTGGGATGCCCCGTCCGATATAAGCGAATCAGCTTCACAAATAATAGCAATGTGTTCTAACAGCTCTCCTATGGAATGCTTATTGGGTGTAGGTCTTTTTTGTAAGTCATTTTCTTCTAACTTTTCCATCATCTCAACAATTGTCTTTACAGCCACTTTAATTTGATTCAATGCACTATTACAATATGTATTCATCTTATCCTCCTTTACTTCAAATAAATAATGATATAGGTTCGTATTTCATTTTAGTTTTATCCTTTATGGAACTATCCTGCCCCGTTAGTGCCATAAGAAAAAGAGCTGATCGTGATCGTCACAGCTCATTAAAGCTATAGCACCTTTTAGTCAAGTAACCTTCTATTGATAAAAACATATACAATTGTTAATAAAAGCAACATAGCAATTATAAGAACCGTTAATTCATAAGGATAGTCAATAAAACTATTGAAAACTACTAACAATCCTAACGGTAGAAAAAAAGTTCCACCTGTCACTGTACCTAATAAAGACTTATTTTTTATCATTTTTTCATTAAATCCTGCTAACAACCAGGTTTGTTTTTTCACAGCTACTAAGTACGATACAAGTAAAAGAGCTATACCAATAACCAATAATCCATAATCCACCTTTTCACCCCCAAAGGACAATTTTATTTCCTGCTACTTTTAATACGAACTAAAAGGTAAAGGTTACCTTTTTATGTTGATTTTACCACAAGAAAAACCATTTTCCTTATTCAACTAACCTGCCCCAATAGTTGCATATAGAAAAAGCCGTCTTAATGACAACTCCATTCTTTTGCTAACGCTCCCAGGTTTAAGTACACATATCCATACAGTCACAGGCGTATTGTGAAAGCAAATGTCGGTCATTGTGCATTTAAACTAAGTTTTAAACTAAAATACTATTAGAAAGTGAGCTCCCTAAGCAACTCCCTTATTCGCAATTTACATTCAAAACTAAAAGTAGAAACCAAATATGGCCAAGATGGATAAATAAACACATATGATTGCTGAAGTAAACAAGATAACAGAAGTTGTAAGATTTCTCCTCATTTTGATACCATAAGTGCAAAAAAAGATAGCCGCAGCTATTTTGGAGCCGCTTTGAAAATAAGCATTATTAGAAAAAAATGAACTGCTAAAAATAATGGATATTAGTAAAGTTGTAGAGATAAGAACTTTAAACCACAAAGGCTCTTTTAGGAATTGTTTAATCATTAGTTTTATCCACTTCATAACTTTACCTCCCTTCAAGAAACATTTAATTCTAATTATGTATATGATGTGTTATTTAAATTACTTATCATCTTGAATTTTCATAGGGATAATTTCTTCTTTACCATTCCACTTAACAATTACCTTGATTAATTCATCTTTTCTTTGTATATCACCACCAGTACCTTCTTCATTGGTTCGAATATACGTTGTGCCAGGAGGGCTTTCAGACCCACGTTCGTTTCCACTGCTTGCCTTATAGGAATAGTTTACTATTGAATTGGAGATATCCGAATATTCCCCTTTGTATACAAGTACAAAATCTTTTTGGCGTTCATCATAATGGGAAGATGTGCTTCCCCTCCCTTTAAAATTTAAAGTTGCCTTCCAATGCGTTCCTTCACCATAAAACTTATAATGATGGTTAATTCTTTCGGTTTCTTTGCATCCTATTAAAAGGGAACAAATTATTAGTATAAATAAAACCGGATGTTTCCTCATTTTTTTACCTCCACATAAAGAAAAATGAACATCAAAGAAGGTATCTTTTTCTTCCTTGGTGAATTAATTGAATTTCGGTTCTACCGTTAAAAGAATCGGATCATCACCATCTGGTAGCATTTCTGACCATTGGTTCCACGTCCATTATTACTAAGATTATCCGGCAGTATTCTTTCTTAATGACCGATATAATATGAATTATATGTCCTATATGAAATTTGTTAGATGGCTGGGTACCTGACTTCACTAATAAGTGCTGATCAGCCACTCTTTTTCTTATGGAATAAATATATTTGAAGCAAAAAGCTAGATTAATTAAGGCGGGGAAAAGATGGATGCGAAAAGAGAGTATTTAGTTCGAACATTTTCCAGGACTAAAAGGAAAGATTATGAGAATTATATTTTAAACAGGATTTGGAATCGATTAAATCGGTTAGATTTAAAACCTGTTACTCAACAATATGTGAAACGAGCGGATGGTAAATACGCCTTGCTTGATCTATATTTCCCGCAGATTCATTTAGGGATTGAATGTGACGAAGGGCATCACAAAAGTAACGCACTTAATGATGAAATTCGAACATTAGAGATTGGAAAAATGTTTCAAGCAGTTAAGGAAAATGAAATTAAGATTGAACGAATAGATGCCACCAACTCAATAGAAAAGATACATACTAAAATTGAAGAGATCGTTCAACTAATCAATAAAATGGTTTCTAACAGCAAGATAATACCTTGGTCTGAAGACGTAGATTATGCAGCGTTAGCAGTCAAGAAGGGTACATTATCCGTTTATGATGAGTTTACGTTTCGTACAATTTCAGAGGCGATGCGTTGTCTAGGAAAGAATTATGATAGTCTTCAAAAATCTTATTGGAAGTTTAATGAACGCTATATGATGTGGTTCCCCCAGTTATCTATAGACATTGGACAAGGAAATGTCTCAAATACTCGAGGATGGATTAACCTTTTCAACAAAAATTGGACAGAAATTGAAGAAAAAAGAATGGAAAAGGATTATATTCCGCTCAACCTCCCGGTGGGTAAACCAAGAGATCGAATTACATTTATGAAGGTTAAGGACCCCATTTTTAAAACTAATAAGTATCAATTTGTTGGTATTTTTCAGTGGAATCATATCGAGGGGAATTCGGTATTCTATAAACGAATCGCTGAAGAAATTGATTTAACCCCCTACAATAAATAAATGGGAATGATAATTGCGTCTCCATTTTGCAGATAGCTTTAATCAGGGAGGATTTACCTCACTACTTTCTTCTTATTCAACAAAGAGTACGTTGTTAGCGAGTATACAAAAAGGCCTCTAATCGGGGCTTTTTATACGTGTTTTCAACTTTCGTCCATTCAAATACCATATTAAATTAGTGTTGGTTCATTACCAATTTAACCAAACGATAATTCCTAATATGATAATGGGAATGAGAGCCATAAAGATCCCATAAAAAGAAAGTTTAAATTCCTCAGGATTTCCCATAAACGCTCTTTGACCGGCTCTATCCAGGGAAGGTTTTTGTATTTTACTTTGTTCTTCAGTTTTTTTACTCATAACTTACCCCTTTTATAAATTTGTCGACTTCATTGAATTTACGAATTTACGTACCTTTTTACTACTATGTTTCAATCGTTTAGATACTTAAGTCGATATTAACATAAATATCCAAAAAATGGTTGGGTTAATTTGTGATTTATACTAAATTAAAGCAGACCGAGGTTAAATTAGAAAGAGGTATATAGTTTAAACTGACATTTTAACTAGCTGCCCCGTTTGTTTCGTAAGAAAAAGGTTGCCGCAGCAGCAATCTTCATTATTGAAGTAAATTATTTTATTATTCCTCGTGTTTTTTACCTGTCACTGCAAAATTGTTCTACTTTCCCGGATTTTTTATCATACTGGTAGTAATATACACTGTCTTTATCGTCTTTAAATACAACAGCTATTTCAAATCTTTTCTTTCCTTTTAGCTTAGCGTTATCAGTCACTTTAATTTCTTCTATGTTGTCTTCAACATAGTTCTTCTCATTAATTAAGTATTTATTGACACCCCATTTTAATTGTTAAGAGTATTCTAATTCCGCACTTGTAGGTTGTGTGGAAAAATAGAGAATACTTCCCTCTATAATTAAAGCGGCCACAATCCCTAAGAATATTAAAATATTTTTCATTTCTTTATATACCTTGCTAATAAGTAAATTCCCACTATTATTATTACTGCCCAAAACACTAAAGGAGTTATTTGCATTAAGTTTTCCAGATTCATTCTCCTTTCTTCATAAAGGTTTTTCTTAAGCTCCTCTATGATGCCATCGTGGCGAAAATTATTCCAAAACCAATATAAAAAGCCGAGGAGTTAACCTCGACTTGTGTATGCTTTTAACCTTTAATGTTTTACCACTGTAATCGTTCTCTTAGAACTAGTATTCCCTGCTTTATCTTTTGCAGTTATAGAAAGTGTAGTTCCTTTTTTCTGTGCTTTAATGTTAACTGAGTAGATACCTTTAGAACTAGCTTTTGCTGAACCAATGGATTTACTTCCTACTTTAACAGTTACAGTTGAGTTTGCTTCAGCTTTCCCTTTTATAACTTTATCGTTATCATCTACTTTATTTACTGTTGGCTTGCTTGGTGCAACAACATCAGCAACAGTTACCGATACACTCGAACTCACATTGCCGGCACTATCTTTAACTGTGACTGTCAATTTAGTCCCTGCTTTTTGAACAGGTATTTTAATAGAGAACGTACCTTTAGATGTTGCTTTTGCTGAACCTAGCACCTTACTTCCATTTTTAACAGTAACAGTAGAACTGGCCTCTGCTTTTCCAGTTAATACTTTGTCATTATTATCAACCTTATAAACTGTTGGCTTAGATGGTTTAACATTGTCTACATATCCAGTTCCGATAGCGTATATGTCTTCTGTTGTATTATCGTCAATATATTCGTTGTCTAGGTCTATGACACCCACATAGTATGTGCCCTTCTTAGCTTGATACGCTTGTATTTCAACTCCATCCTCATCTTCCTCATAGCCTAAATATTCTAAGTTATTGTTTTCAACAAAATCTTTTTGAACTGCCCCGAACCCAAGATCAATAAAGTATGAGTCCGTAAATCCTGCTACTAACAAAACTCCATCACTAGGAACAACCACTTTATGTAAATCCAAATCATTCATAGGAAGCAACTGACCAATAGATGATTTTTCATAAGAACTATTATCTGCTGAACCAAAGTCGTTATTGGGCTCAGTTTCCAAAATAAAATTACTACTGGAAGAACTACTCATTCTACCCATTTTGTTAGAATCTTTAACTGAAACCGATTGAGAATCATTTACTTTTTTTTCAAGTTGATTAAACATTTTAGAATCAATAACACCTTTTTCAAGAGGCTTTTCCACTTGGCTTTCAAAGGCCTTCCTCGCCAAGCCGTTATCGTTTCCTTCTGCCTTAACAACACCTACAGACAATGATGAAGCAAATAGACCTACAGAAACCAATGACAATATACCTTTGTTACGCACAAAACGTCCCCCTAAATTCGTTATAACGAACTATTTACTCCACTTATAATAATACATAAGTACCTGAATTTCCATAAGTTTCTTTTTTATATTTTTTTACATAAAAATACATTAAAATCCAAACGATTAAGGTTCTCGCTGCGAATTAGGAAGAGAAAAGGCGAAGAATAGCAATTGAATTCCCCTATGAAGTTACATAGCCTAAAATTTTTTCTGTTCTTAGTGGTGAGAAGTTTTATTGAAACTTTTTTTTAATTTTTTCGTATATAGCTTTATAATGTTTGTTTCATTATTGATGAACGCCTTATTAAGATAAGGTTCATTATATTTTAGGAGGGGCTTAATTGTTTAAACGGATTTCCTTATTTATTTTCGTTAATATTCTCGTATTGATCACCATTACCACGATCACCACGTTACTAGGTGTAGAAAGTTATATTGGTGGCGGTGGTTACGGTTCCCTACTTGCCTTTAGCGTCATCGCCGGTTTTGCTGGTTCCTTTATTTCTTTGTTAATGTCCCGTAAAATGGCGAAATGGGTTATGGGTGTTCAATTAATTGATGAACATTCCCCGCGTGGCGATCACGAACGTTTTGTATTGGAAGAAACCTACCGATTAGCACATACGGCTGGTTTGAAAGGTATGCCGCAAGTTGGTATTTATCATTCACAAGAGGTCAACGCATTTGCTACTGGACCAAGCAAAAAACGTTCTTTAGTAGCTGTTTCAAGCGGTATGTTAGAAAGAATGGATCGAAAGGCGATTAGTGGAGTTATTGCACACGAAATAGCACACATTAAGAATGGTGATATGGTTACAACCACACTATTGCAAGGAATGATAAACACGTTCGTTATTTTCTTCTCCCGTATTGCTTCAAAAATCGTTTCAAGTTTTGTAAGAGAAGAAGTTGCCGGTATTGTTTACTTCGTATCTTCTATAGTTTTCGAGATTCTATTCGGTATTTTAAGCAGTCCCATTATCTTTTGGCATTCAAGAAAACGTGAATTTAAAGCGGACAAATTAGCTGCCGATTTAGGTGGAAAGGCAAATATGATTCACGCTTTAGAATCATTAAGACATACCACGAACTTGGTTGATGACAGCCAAAAGTCTATTGCTGCCTTTAAAATAAGTGGCAAAGGGAAATTTTCCAGACTGTTTTCTACACACCCACCATTAGAAAAACGTATTGAACATTTGAAATCACTTTAATAGATAAGACTTCCTACATTTAAACGATGTAGAAAGTCTTTTTTTGTTAGGCTTTTTTCTAAAAGATTGTTGCTCTCAGGATAAAAAACCAACAACCTTCAATATATGGTATTCAACAAACGGGCAGTTTAATGGAGTTGCATTTTAAACGTTTGTACATAGGAGTTAATTTAGGGGTTGTTAGTACGAAAACACAAAATATCAACATTCAAAAGATTATAGAAGATTATAATGTATCTGGATTAAGCATTGCAGCAATTAATGGTGGTAACATAAGAAGTACAGAATACTTTGGTTTACTTGAAGCAGAAAAAGATAAAAGTGTGGAAAGTAATTCTATATTTAGTGCTTGTTCAATCAGTAAATTTCCAACCTCAATTCTAGTGAACCTGCCCCTTTAGTTCCATAGGAAAAACTGCCTTCAAGACAGCTCCGATCTTCAGCTAACGCACCCGTTAGTTCATTAAGGAATGATTCAATACTCAACTATATTTAACCATTGACCATCAGGACCAATGGTTATGTGAGGGATTTTATTTGATTCAAATACGTTGTAAATATCAATGTTCTTGTTTAATATATTTAAATGTTGAGATATATCAGTCTTTGAAAACACTAACAAATCCATTGTTGTAGACCGTAAGTAAAATTCGTATATATATTGTTTCTTACTATCCTTTACATATCCTAAGAACCCCATTGTTCTTGGAAAAATGCGTGTTAGAGGGAACGTAAATTTATTAATTATAATAAAATCATCTGAAAGTTCGTTAAATAGTTCTTCTTCCCATTCAGGAATAACGGCATAGATATAACAGTCTTGCTTATAAATGCCATTGATTATACCAACAAACTCCTGTTCATTTATTTCTTCGTCAAGCAATATTTCCCTTACCTTTGGAACACTTTTCAACCCAATCACCCCTTTGTCTAGATTATACAATTTGATTTTAGTGTTTTCCTTCTTCAACTAAACTGCCTTAATAGTTAAATAAAGAATATGCTAACTTAAAGTCAGCTCCGATCTTAAGCTAACGCCACCCTTAGTTAATTGTTCAGAGTTAGATTTCAAACAATTCTTTTTTCTCTTCTTTTGATAGACCCGTGAAGAACTTTTTATGTACTCTTAATTCTTTTTCTTTTTTAGGTAAGACCTTTTCAAACCAAGTTACAGCCATAGGAGTATGTTCCGGCTGAGCATTAACTTTTTCTAAAAACCATTCATATTCTTTCACAGTTTCATCAGTCAGAAGCGAAATATCTCTTTTTCTACTTTTATAATCAAGTTCAGCAAGTTCTTTTGCAGTGATAAGACCATTAATTTTTTTTACTACTCCAATTTCACAAGGCATACGCTCATCATTTATAGACACAAAGTAATATATATAGTTAGGTAATCTAAATAGCCCCTTTTTTGTATCCTTATTATTAGCAATATAAAGCCAATCTCCCTTATTAGCAAAACAATTCAAATTCGCATCTTTAATCGCAATTAACATTTTTTCATACTATTTCATAACCACAACACCTCTACTATAAAAAATATATAACCATACCAATATGTTCAATAAATAGATCAAGCGTTCCTTCTCTTATGGAACTAAACTGCCCCTATAGTTCCATAAGAAAAGAGCTGCCTTAAAGACAGCTCTGATCTTCAGCTAACGCACCCTGTTAGTTCATTAACAATTGAGTTAATAAATATATCTAAAAGTCTCATATTTTTCATACTTGATAACAGTTTTAAATTCTTCTCCACCATTTTTATCCTTTAACAAAGCATCCATCTTACCATCATTAATATTGTAATGTCTCTTATTCAGAAAGCCTACACTTCGGATTGTTGGATGGTCTAAAATTGGTGATAAGTCACCATCTAACACATTAGTATCAACAAATCTAAAGTCAATTAGGTTAGGAAACTGATTTAAAAAATTCAAATTCTCAAGATTACCGCAAGAATTAAGGCACAGAACCCGAAGATTTTTCAAAGAGAATAATTCTTCATTTGGTACAAATTTCTTAGATTGATTAATATGTAAATGTTCTAACGTATTGGCTAATACAGACAAACCAAAATCATTTTGTAAGTTAGTACAATAATGTAATTCTATACGCTTTAATTTATTCATTTTTTCTATCCAAAGGAAATCTTGTATATTGGACCTGTTTAATTCTAGATAGAGGAGATTTTCAGGAATACTCACAAAGTTTCCCTGCTTATTCTTTTTATGATGCCAAAGAGTTAAATACTCAATGTTCTCAAGCTGCATCTCATTAAACTTATCTTCTTTTAAGTTTATGTAAGACTGAAGATTATCTGGTATTTGTTCAAACCAAATCGTATTATTTCTCCAGTTATCCATTTTGAATCGCCCCTATATTCGCCATTATTTCTTTTTTTCTTATCATTTGAACTTATAAAACTAACTGTGCCCCTTTAGTTGCTGCCTTAAAGACAGCTCCGACCTTCAGCTAACACACCCGATAGTTCATTAGGCAGAGTTATTATTTTTCTTCTACATTACACAAATCTTCTGCTATCTGCTTTATTCTTTTAAATCCAAGTCCTTCTCTTTGCTCTAAGGATAACGGGTGTTGTGTTGATTCTAATTCTATAGAAGGACGTAAACCTATTGGACGAGTGTGAACCATTGTTTTTAAGTTTAATGTTTCAGGATAACAAGGAATAGAAGTTTGCAGCCAACCAAACATTGGTTTCAAATCCTTTTCTCTGCCTTCAACTTCCCAATACTCCATCATTTTATCAAAATTCGTTTCACTTAATGAAACCCAAACATCCCAAATAAAAGGACCTTCCCCATCTATTACTGGAAGTTCAATATAGCCACGAATAAAGAAATATTCATCATCAATAATACACACATCTTCATTCATCTCAATTCGTTTTTCTTGTTCTTCGAATGGTACTTCTTCATAGTAATCAGGAACAGGACTTCCATAACTCAAGGGAAGTTCATCGTGATAGTTTCCACAACTTTTACATTGATAACCAACTTTATAATTGCTCATTTTACATCCCCCATATATAAAAAAATAGCCTTATCTTATCTCAATATTAACCCAAAAAGATAATGCTAAGTTTGATAATTTCGCGTGATACGTTGGTTGAGTAACATAGAATTCTTATTGAACTATGCTGCCCCTTTAGTTCCATAGGATGTCTATCCCCATTCCACAAAACATTATCGTTAGGATGAACCAAAATATATATTCTCTTTTTTTAACAATGTAGTTTTCAATTCCTATTAGAAGGGTGATTATCCCTGCAATTAGTCTTATAATTCCAGAGTAAAAATAATCTATACTGTCATTAGTTTGGAAATATAATATTATTGCAAAGATTGTTAATACCCACTGTATAAACAGAATAGGTTTATTTCTTTCATCCCAAAATTCTTTTCTTAAAAAAGAACGCATTATTTTATCTCCTCAATCTAAATCAAAGTCTACTTGTATTATAAACGTAATGAACTCCCTCAGTTTAATCCGATTTTCTTACAAATACTCGCTTATTCGCAGGATTTCATCACCCTTGAATTTTAGTTCATGGTTAAACGGAGTGATTTCAGGACATGGATGTTTCGTGAAGGCACAGGGAAATAAAGGAGTTGTACAACACTCCATATTTTACCATATAATGTACATTCTCCACGCCGCCCCTGGAGGCTTTCCCTCCCATGTCTCAACGGGTCAATTGCCCTATCATTCCTTCGTCATGCCTATCCAAGGGGTGGAGGCCAGTTATGCTAACCTGATGGGTCGGTGCCCTTTTGTTCAAGAAATCTGGTACTCCGTACATATTTGAAATCCTACGAATAAGCCAACATTAGTAAAAAGAAAACTATGAACATCAGTTTTTAAAGGTTCCCTTCGAGAACCCTATTAAGACATCCCCCTTTAACTACGCAACCAGTTCAGTTATAGGTTGAACTTTATCTGCACAATAAGACTCGTTTCTGCGTGCTATTCCAACAAATATCCTAGCTAGCTTACCTACCAATTTCATAATCGATTTCATTTTCTTCATTTTTTTCACTTTAACATTATGGGAGTGAATGGCTTGAAATTCCGTGTTATTCATCACAAGGCTCATGGTGGCTAAGTAAAGGAAACGCCTTAGCCTGGATCGCCCTCGCTTAGAGATAACAATTTGGCCTTTCCACTTTCCAGAGCTTGCTTCAGCCAGATGCAACCCAGCGTGCCGAAGTAAAGAATTACCGTGTGAAAAACCACTTAGATCTCCTGCTTCACCTAATATTCCGGCTAAAGAAATTTCACTAATTCCCTTTATGGCAAGCAGCTTCTTGGCAAAAGGTATTTGTTTTAATACATCCTTAACCTCTTGTTCCACTCTTTCGAGTTGTAAGACTGCGAGATCATACTCCTCTAATAATTGTTCCAAATGGAATTTATACGCTTCAAGTGCTTGTCTTGTGCCGACAGATTTCTTAGCTAACTGAAGAAGTAATTGAGCTTTCTTTAATCCAGGCTGCCTCTTCATTATTGATTTCCATCCTGAAACAACATCATGAGGTTTCAGGGAACGCAGTTCCATTGGAGATGGAAATAAACGAAGTGTGGCAATAGCCCCTTTAGCAGTGATGTCTTTAAATACTTGCCTGAGTTCGGGAAAGACAATATCCACCCAACGGTTTAATTGATTAATCGTGCTAACGAGTCGTTTAACTACCACATCACGGTTAGACATAAGGACCCTAAGTATCTCAAATGATTCTGAAGTGTCCCTGACAAAGGTGTAGTAACCGTTTTTCACCATATCAGCGATGACCAGGGCATCTTTCCTATCACTTTTGGACTGAGTATTATCACGGTTTTCTTTATTCCTTTTTACTAAGTGGGGGTTTACCGTTACTACCTCGATTCCTTGTTTAAATAGCCATTTTGAAAGATTAATCCAGTAATGTCCTGTAGGTTCCATTCCCACGATGGCTACCTCCAGTTTATTTAATCTTTGAAGCTTATCCATCCATTTTAATAAACTAGCAAACCCATCTTCATTATTTTCAAATACAAGTGGATCTCCGACTACAATTCCACGGAAATTCACTGCTCTAGCCACATGTAATTGTTGGGCAATATCCACTCCAACAACAAGGTGATTATCGGAAATTCTTTCTATTAGTTGATTTTGTTTATCTTGCATTTTAAACTTCATATTAGGGTTCCTCCTTAGGGTTTGAGTTAGAGTGGTGTCTTACTCATATCTTACTGAGGAGCCCTATTTTTTTCAAAGCTGAAAAATAACGAACTACAGGAATGCTAACCTGCCTCGTTAGTTTGCATAAAGAAAGAGCTGCCTTAAGACAGCTCTGATCTTCAGCTAAAGCACCCGTTAGTTTAAGTACAATCCTTCACAATTTCGTCTACCTCATATTTTATAAGTTGTTCAATCCATATAGGTTTTGGTCTTTTGTACATACACGGCTTAGCAGTCGGCGGGGGCAGGAGTATTATAGAGGCTGTAGAACCCACACTGGAATCAATAAAAATGAATATATAAGTGTAAGGGAGATACAGAACAAAAACAGAGATTTTCGGAACATCATTATCAAAAAAGGAGGGTTTAATAGCTAGTTATGACTAAGAAATTAATCGGTTATCATAACCTGTACCAGCAACAAAAGAAAACAGGACTGTATAATAAAAATAGTTGTTTATCACCAAGTCCACCAAGAGGTTGTCCAAACATTTATCCAGTGAGGGAAAACCCAAATCCAATTAACATTTTAAAGGTAAAAACTTTTCAATATACTGCAATCTCTGACGGTATAAAAAGGATTTATACCAATCAAGATAGAGTATTAAAATACGGAAGCTCTGGGATTCTTAATCCAAATAGCGTATCTTATATAAACTTATTTATAAATGGAATATTACAGCCAAATATAAATTACATCGTAGAACAGGGAAAACTTACATTCTCTAACGATTTACCCCTATCTGGGTCCCCTATTATTCTTCAATTTGTAATAATTTATGGATAAAGAAAAATGGAAAGTTCTTACGTATCCAATGAACCAATGCCGGACAATTACCCTATTGATTACCGGCATTGTATTCATTAGGAAATCAGAGTATTAGTTGACTACGACTTCAACTACAATTGGAGTTGAAGGATCAAGTACATCGCCACCTGGAATAGTTATAGTAGTAGTAGTAAGGGTTGAGGTATCAGCTGTTTGTATCTGAGCATTTATATATAAAACATAATAAGCAAATGAACCTGGAAATGCGGTTGCAGCTGCACCAGCATCATCTAAAAATGTTGTTGCTGCAATTGCAAATGTCGCTCCAGTACCTGTACCATCTCCTATTGTGGCAGTAAACTTTCTGGAAGCCATAAAAGGTTTAATTATCGCCATTTATATCCACCCCCTTCTTTTTTAATGTTCGGATTTTTTTTAGAAAGTTTTCTTAAGAGGTTGTCCGTCCCCTTGTTAATTATCTTATTCCATACTTCGAATTAGGGAACGACAAATTCCACTTTTCTTATGGAGCTAACCTGCCCCGTTAGCTCATTAAGAAAAAAGCTACCGTATTGGTAGCTCCCGATCCAGAACTAACACACCCGTTAGTTAAATTAGAATAGTGGTATTTCAATTCCCATTTATGTCATTGAAGATATATAAACCTACACCCAATATAAAAATAAGAATAAAAACAATCCACTTTGTATAATACCAACCCTTTATTCTATCAATAACCACAGAAAGAGTAATAATAATAAGAGATATACCCAAGGATACACCCAATGCTGTCCATATGTTCCTATATTGGATAGGAAGTAATTCAGTTAATAGATAAACACTTCCAAAAAAAATAAAATGCCTGGAGGCTGTTTCCTTTTATATTTTTCAGTTCGTTTAGGATATAATTCCATTTACTCTTGGACACCTCAACTATAATTCCTAAAGTGATAAAGTTTAATTAACTCATATATTCTTCAACTCTTGTACCTGTTAGTGGAACAAGGTACTTACATTTAATCCCTGTAATTTTATTATATCATCTTAATGAACTAAACTGCCCCGATAGTTGCATAAGAAAAAGCTGCCTTAAAGACAGCTCCAATCTTCAGCTAACGCACCCTTTAGTTTAAGTACAATCATTCACAATCTCTATTAACTTCTCTAAAATTTTTAAGTTATGTACTAAAACTATACTTTGGCATCGCATAAAGTATAGAGGTTATTTCAAGTAAAATAAAACTGCCAAGTTGATTTTTAAAATCACTTATTTATTGAGTTCATTAGTTGGAAGAAGTATTCAGGTTTGTGAGTCTTATTTAGGTTATACCACGAGTGTAATGCATCTGGTGCAAATACATCTAATTTTTTCAGTACTTCCATCGCAAATTCCAAAGGAGCTACTCCTGATGCAGTAACCAAATTTTCACCCGTTACTACAGGTTCCATCTCATAAAAATTTTCTCCTTTATAATTAGGACAGACCATTTTAATATACTCTAAGCTATTGCTTGTATGCTTTCTAGAATCTAGATATCCCATATTCGCTAGTCCCTCAGTAGCACCACAAATAGCAGCAACAATAGTGCCAAGCTTTAAAGCCTCGCCAATTTTTTTCAAGATAGGTTGATGAATAGCTTCTCCCCAAGTATTCCCTCCAGGTAGAATTACAAGATCTTTACTATCAAAGTTACATTCATCAAGAGAAATATCTGGTTTTATACTCAGTCCCCCCATCGTAGTAATAATTTCTTTATTCGCTCCTACTGTAATTACTTTTAAAGGTGCTAAATCTTTTTTGAAATATCTTCCTGAATTTAGTTCAGCAATTAAATATCCATATTCCCAGTCTGACATTGTATTAAATACATATAGATAAACTTTTTTTATTTTCATCTACTAACACTCCAATCATAATTTTCATAGTTTATTTTTTCCACATCAAAAGCTACTCCACCAAAAAAGAACGTACGTTCCTTTTAATGCAATTATATGCCACAATTAACCAATAGTCAATTTCTTATGGAACTATCCTGCCCCTTTAGTTCCATAAGAAAAGGAGCTGCTGATCAGCTCCTAGTAATGAAAAGCACCCATTAATTTAATAAAATAAACCTACGAACTAATTTGTAATAAACATAAAAAATTGAATAAGCCAATAAATAACTAACTCCAGTCCAAATGATATTCCATTCATTTCTGTATACTATTTTATCTAGATACACCAGTATGCACTCTCCAAAGTTGTCACTAAAGTAAAAACTAAAAATGTAATAAGAATAGGCATTTTTTTATAATGTATAACGCAAATAAATAATTTAGATCTATCTTTCAACTTAAAATTGGACTTAATCTGTAAGATGCAATTTGTCATTTCATTACTCATTTAGGATACTTTTTTATTAATGTTTGAGTTAGACTTCAGAAACTGTAATTTTAATAGTGGTGGGGCTATTAAGAGGGCCAACCTTCAATCTCGAAATAGGAAATCATTTAGGCGAATAAAGCTACTTCTTTTTCTGTTGTACTTCTTGTTCCTCTTCTTCAAATGAAAATGGTGCAAAAAATAAAGTGCATTTCAATACTTCTTTTCGAATTTCTTTAGTAATTCGATAATTTCTGTTTGAGTATGACCATCCCAACCACGCGTTGCTCGTTCTAAACAACCATCTATAACTGCTCCGGTGTTAAGTAAAAATGAAGCAATATCAACAAAGCCAAAATAACACGCAATTAATAATGGTGTCTTGCCTAGACGGTCAGTTTTGTTAACAATCGCACCTTGATGAACCAGATGTTTAGTAAATACTAAATTATTGCTATGAACTGCCCAGTATAAAAGGCTCTGACCTTGAAGTTCCTCATTAAGATTGTGTGTTTTTAAAAATTCATTTAAACCATCTATATCTTCTCTACGTAATAAATCGAAAAAATCCATTTGTTAATTTCCCCCAAGTTTAATAAGAAAAATCGATTATTCAACTAAACTGCCCGGTAGTTTAATAAAATTTGTGGACTGTCTCATAGTCTTTGAAACAAAAAGACCACGTTTGGTTATCCCATTTGCGTACTTTTCCATTTAATTTTATTTTTATCCCTTTTTTTGTTGGAACTCAATATATCGTTCAAGGGTAAGAAGGTAATGCATTTTTGAATTCGGAAATTCCCTTTCAACAGTAACTTTCATACTAGGAGTAATCTCATTTTCTCCTTTATAAATTCCTCTTGCTACGATTCCATTAAAACGGCCTACATAATCTCGAGCTGACTTTTCACCTATTCGATATTTCTTCATCAGAAAATCCTTAAACTCCATCTTAATCCCCCATAAGGTAAGTCCTTTTTCTTAATGATACCTTACTTTCCGGTTCTATTTTTATATTGAAATTTCCCTATTCTCCAATAAAAACTACTCATCCTTTTATAGCGAAGTGTGTATCCCTATTCAACTAACCTATGCTCCGAGTGACATAAGAAAAAGGCTGCCTCATCACTACCTGTTATTGAAGTAAAGCACCCGTTAGCTTATTAAAATAATATTTATTGCTTGTCATCAGGTTTTTACAGATCACCCATTATTTTTTGATTCTTACTAATATGATTAGCTATATATAAAAGTAAACCAAAACCCCCGCCAACAAGTACCTTAAAACCTGAACCAACAGCTACCCACTCCAAGGCGTAAAAAATTATCACACCGAGAAGAATATATGAAAAAACTGTATTAATCTTAATCAAAATCCACCTTTTCCTTTATTTGACGTACAATATAAATTCTATTTCAAATGCATTATCCCTTGTTCCTTGAAAACGATAGGATTAAAAAAATATAATGTGTCGAAATTAATAAGCTAATTTAAATTAATAAATTCGATCAAAGAAGAAAAATAAATTAGCCTAAAACATCGAAGATTATCCAATGATTTAACAGCCTTACACTTATCCAATATCTTATTCCGGGACACTAACCGGCAGTTTTTTTTTTTCGAGTCCCCCCTTGAAAACGATTGTTTTTTAAAAATATAATGTTTCCGAATTAAATAAGTAAATTCAAATTAATTACTATTAAACTAATAAATTAGAACTAAGAGGAGAAATAAATTATGCCAAAAAACATCGAAGATTATCCAATGATTTTAACAGCCGTACACTTATCTGAAATTTTGATGGTGTCTAAGCCAACTGCTTATGAGTTAATGGAACAAAAATCTTTTCCACTTATTAAATTAGGTCGCAGCAAACGCGTGCTCCGTGATGAATTTTTTAACTGGCTGACGCAGCAACAAGTGAGCAGCTTATAAACCGTGAGTACGGAGTGGTCATATCACCAGCTACCTACTTACCTTACATAATTTTTATCAAACATTTACGGAGGTTAGCATAATGAGAGGTAGCTCAAAAAAGAGCGAAAACTCTTGAACATATAGTAGATTTTGAGAAAAATTCGCTAACAGGTGAATGTAGACAAAAAATATAAAGCAGACTCACACGCCAAAAAGATGCACAAGCAGCACTATTCAAGCTGCTATCTGAAAACTAGAGGAAAAGAGTGGCTTATAGAACCGAAAGTAAGTGGTCAAACTGATACTAGACCACTTGCTTTCCATTGTTCTAACACGAACTACAATAGGATATGGGGGCAAGCAATATGAAAGGCACTGTTAAAAAAAGGGGAAATACTTGGTCATATATTGTAGACATAGGAAGAGACCCGATTACAGGTAAACGTAGACAAAAAACAAAGGGTGGTTTTCCTCGTCAAAAAGATGCAGATGCTGCTCTTCGAAAGATTCTAAATGAGCTGGATGCAAATCGATATCTGGAACCGAGCAACGAATCATTTTCATCCTATATGGATTTTTGGTTTACGTCACATTATCAAAAAAGGATTAAAGAAACAACGGCCTCAAGCAGAAAGTATTTGATGGATAAGCACTTAATTAGGGAAAATCCTTTTGCCAACAAACCCCTTTCAAAAATTACGACCGAAGATATCGATGCTTTTTATAACCTCAAATTAGATGAGGAGTATAGTACGAGTACCATTAGAAAGTTACATCAGTTGTTAAATCAGGCATTCGGTCAAGCAGTAAAATGGAAAAAGATTAGTTCCAATCCGGTGATCAATGCTGATCCACCCTCGGTTAAAAAAGAAGAAATGAAGATATGGTCTTTTGATGAGATTGATTCGTTCCTTAATCAATGCAAGGGAGAACGACATTATCTAACGTTCTTACTCGCCATTTATACAGGAATGAGGAAAGGTGAGCTCCTTGGGCTAAAATGGAGCGATATTGACTTTGGAAAAAAATCTATCCGTATACAACGTTCCCTTTCTCACATCCCTAATAAAGGATATCTTTTATCAACACCGAAAACGAAAAAATCAAAACGGCAAGTCCCGATTCCTGATTCCCTTGTCAAGGAATTAAAGGCTCATAAAGAACGTCAAGAAACACAGAGGAAAAGGCTTGGTGAACATTATCAAGACCAAGACTTAGTCATTTGTACAGAGATCGGCACCTTACAAGATCCAAGGAACGTGTTACGTGTGATGAAGCGTATCAGTAAAGCGGCTAACGTGACATCCATTCGGTTTCACGATATCAGGCACACACACGCATCCATCTTGATCTCTGAAGGGGTAGATATCGTCAGAGTAGCGGCTCGTTTAGGACATTCGGATCCTACAATCACGTTAAAGAATTACGCCCATTTGATTCCAAACCAAGATGATGAAGTAGCTGATATTTTCCACAATGCTATTCAGAAGTCACGTTAGCAAAATGTGAGCAAATCACTATCATTGGTCTAAACGCATCCCGTAAGACAAAATAAAAAAAGGCCCAAATCCTTGTTATATCAAGGATTTAAGCCTTTGTTAGTTGATGACCTGTGAGGGATTCGAACCCACGACCCCTTCCCTGTCAAGGAAGTGCTCTCCCACTGAGCTAACAAGTCGTATGTAATCAAGCTCTATAGAGCTTGGTTTAAAACTTACTTAGTTGCTGACTTCTTTTCTGAACAAGATTTATTATATAGTGGTATTCAAAATAAAACAAGTAGTTTTGCTAAAAAAGTTTTTTTTCCGTAAAGTGTGGTCTTAGGCGTTAATCCCTGAAAGTACGATCTGACCCCCAAAATTTCTCGGAATAGAATCTACCTCACCTTTTTCAAGGAGAATCCAAGGCTCCTAATCATACGTTTACTCGACTTTAATTAACAAATATGATGTCCATTTACTCAATCTAAGACTAAAGCAGAAAGATCTTTACATTGGAGAAGGGAATCTAGCAGCCTGAAAGTTTGTTAAAGATGCTTCTGCTAAAATTTCTCCGTTTGCATCTGCGCTAAATAATACTTGTACCCGATCTCCTGCTTGTAACTGAAGGATTGTAGTAACCGATAGTCCAATAGGTCTTGATTTCTCCAAGAAGTCATTAACAATATCTAAATTATCTCCGTTTACGTTAATGGAAATGGATGCGACATATCCTTCTTTTGAAGAACTCCTTTTTTTGTCTTTTGAAGAATGATGTTTTCTGCAATAATCACAGTTGCAACTATTTTTACTGCAATAATCACATTTGCAATTATCTTTTTTGTTTTTTGAGGAATCATTGCTTTTACTTTTTGACGGACAAAACGAGACTTTTGCTGTTATCTCATAAATTCCATCCTTAGTTGGAATAAATGTTGATATGTGCTGATTATATTCATCCGCTAAATCAAACTGTTCAGTTTGGAATAAAACTTTTACAGAGGGAGTTAACGCTGCTTCGTATAGTTGTGGTGTATTCTTATTAGCCCTGAACGCAGATGCTCTTACTAGATTATGTTTCTTATTGTCACAGTGACAGTCATTATGTTTCTTATGGCATAAATGACAGTCATCGGTTTTCTTTTGCTCACAAATACAGTCACTGTGTTTTTTATGACAGCAATGACAATCATCCGGTTTCTTTTGATGACAAATACAGTCATTATGTTTCTTATGGCACAAATGACAGTCATCATCTTTCTTTTGCTCACAAATACAGTCATTGTGTTTCTTATGACAGCAGTGACAATCATCCGGTTTCTTTTGGTGGCAAATACAGTCATTGTGTTTCTTAAGACAACAGTGACAATCATCCGGTTTCTTTTGGTGGCAAATACAGTCATTGTGTTTCTTATGACAGCTATGACAATCATCCGGTTTCTTTTGGTGGCAAATACAGACATTGTGTTTCTTATGGCAGCTATGACAATCATCCGGTTTCTTTTGGTGACATATACAGTCATTGTGTTTCTTATGGCAGCTATGACAATCATCCGGTTTCATTTGCACACATTTCTTATTAAGATATGTGGTGTCTATAAAGGAATTACAATGTGAAATGGAATAATGATTTTTAATTATAATCACCTTTTTCTTTTTTTATTTTCGGGTTATTTTATTCATTAAAAGAAAAGATGTTTGTACATATGTTACAAATTTGAAAATAAATCTAACTCAAACAGCAAAAATCTACTGGATTATATATCTTATTAAGAAGGTGGTCGTTAACAATAAGGAAGGGATTTTTGTGGATATAATCGGGGAAACAGATTCTTTATTCTCAATCTGAAAATGAAGTGAGGTATAATCGCACTTCAGTTTTGGTTGATGAAGAACCTAGCTACTGCGATTCAAAGAGACCTGTTAGTAGAAAGGTCAGAAATTGAGTACATAAATCATTTTTTGTTTTTTTGTTAAAAACTCTACATATAATATTATTCCATTTACCCTCACAACAAGACAGAACGAACATTCGCTTTTCACTTGCATATAAAACGTACGTTCGCATATAATGATAGCAAGCAAGTCAGCAAAGGAGTGACCGGGAATGAAATATATACTTCGTAAACATATGGAAGAAAATGCTCCATTAGAAATAATTTATCTCTCCGAACAAGGTAAGATTACACAACGGAAAATCCAGGTGCTTGAAATTTATCCAGGCCATATTCACGCATTCTGTTTTCTAAGGCAGACAAAACGGACATTTAAAGTAGCCAACATCCTTTCTGCCCGCCTCATTAAGGCCAGGTTTTACAGGTCTGGCTGAACATTGCTCTTCAAGGTTCAACCTATTAACTCTTCTTCTTCCTGGATGTCCTTTTCCTGTTCAGTTAACGATTCCTCTTCATCTCTCAGACGATGAGCTAACCTTGAGGCGGCACTCGCGGCAATGCTTGCAACGATGTCATCCAGGAAGGTATGCACGATTCCTTCTTGCTTCTTATCAAGTTCGTGTATGACGCCTATTTTATTTTTATCCAAATGGCCAAAGGTTGTTACAGCAATGCTTCCATAACCGAGTACTGCACCAAAGGCAATCGTTTCATCCACTCCGAATAGCCCTTCATCCGATTCAACAATCGATTGCAGGGGTTCTGATAGTTTTTTTTGCTCTGCCAGTTTATCCAGCTCCACACCGACTAAAATGGCATGTTGAATTTCCCTTTTCAACAGGACACGCTCAACGCTGTCGATGCATTCCTCCAGCTTAAGATCAGCCTTGTACGGGAACTGCAATTCATAAACGATTTTTGCAATTGCCTCCACACTGACACCACGCTCCAATAATGTTCGTTTAGCCGCCTTTGTCACTTCCCTGCTGTGCACGTGTACATCTGCCATTTTATTCGCCACCTTTTTTTGTATTATTTTTCTATATCCTTGTATTATAGCACCTTATAATTTAAATTTTTAGAAAATATAACGAAAATTTTATATTCCAAATTCTTGTCGCGGGAAAAAGTTGCAAGGCTATGCTAAAATAATCAAGTAAGTTGTTTTTCATTATTAATTATCATTGAGGTGCGGGAGAATGAGTTTACGCAAAGGCACAATTAAAGAGTACATGTTTAAAAGCGAAGCTTTAGGAGAAGAATTGGAATTGCTTGTCTACTTGCCTGCTAATTATTCGCCATTGTATAAATATTCGCTTGTGATTGCTCAGGATGGCCGTGATTATTTTCAAATGGGCCGAATCGGTCGGGTAGCAGATGAACTGTTAGGGAACGATGAGATCGAGAATATCATCATTGTCGGCATTCCTTATAAAGACCGCTTTGACCGCAGGCGCAAATATCATCCGGACGGGGAACAGCATATTGCATACATACGTTTTCTTGCCCATGAACTAGTTCCGTTTTTAGATGATGAATTCCCAACCTATCAAATGGGACATGGTCGAACTTTGATCGGTGACTCTCTTGGCGGTACAGTTTCTTTATTGGCCGCTTTGCAGTATCCGCATACATTCGGTAAATGCATCATGCAGTCCCCGCTTGCCAATGAAGCAGTAATGGATGCTGTACGTAATTTTGAGGATCCGCATCTCCTCGAACTTTACCATGTGATCGGGACCGGTGAAACGGATGTACCGACGACGGATGGCAATAAGGCAAACTTCATAGAACCAAATAGGGAATTGCATAAATTAATAAACCAAAAAGGATTTCCTTGCTTCTATGAAGAATTTGAAGGTAATCATACCTGGAAATACTGGCAGGCAGATTTGAAACGAGCACTATTGGAAATGTTCTAATTACTCGAAATCATCTGTTTGGGATGGTTTCAAGAAAAAAACATGTCCAACTATAATACAACAATAAAAAATATCAGGAGGTTTTATTTATGAAATATGGTGTTGCAATTTTCCCTTCAAAAAAACTTCAAGATTTAGCTAACTCCTATCGCAAACGGTATGATACGAAGTATGCTTTCATACCACCGCATCTAACGCTTAAACCAACGTTCGAAGCGACGGATATGGAAATTTCAACAATCGCGGAACAATTAAAAGGCATCGCTCAAAAGTGCAGACCTTTTACGATGAGCGTAACCAAAACGAAGTCTTTCCAACCCGTAAGCAATACGATTTATTTCAAAGTAGAATTATCCGAAGGGCTTCAAGAGCTGCATGATGCGCTTAACAATGAGGATTTCATAAAAAGTGAAAGTGAACATGCATTTGTCCCGCATATTACAATCGCTCAAGATTTATCCGATAATGAGCATTCTGATGTTTTAGGCCAATTAAGCATGCTTGACATCAGCCATGAAGAAGAGGTGAAACGAGTTCACTTGCTGTATCAACTTGAAGATGGGGCATGGACCGTTTATGAAACATTTAGATTAGGAGCTGAATGATTTCGTGTTTGTAAAAATCGCAGAGAACAGCCAAGAGCTTGAAAACGCATATATGATTCGAAGAAAAGTGTTCGTCCAAGAACAAAACGTCCCTCTTGAAGAAGAGATTGATGAATATGAAAAAGATTCCACACATTTCGTTTTATATGATGAGCAGCATCAGCCAATCGGTGCCGGCCGCTTCAGGGTCATTGACAACATCGGTAAAGTACAGCGCATTTGTGTACTGTCATCGGGCCGTAAGAATGGTGCCGGCGCCATGATCATGAATGCTATTGAGGAATACGCAATCCAGCAGGAAGTGCCTCAATTAAAGCTTGATTCCCAAGTGCATGCCATACCTTTTTATTCTAAATTAGGTTATGAGATCGTTTCCGACGAATTCATGGATGCTGGCATTCCTCATAAAACGATGAAGAAAACCATTTTTTGATATAAAAAAGCTGTTCTTTCAGTCTTCTGATTGGACAGCTTTTTTTGTTCGTTCATGGACTTAAATTATCGTTTTATGAAAAAAACCATTTCCGTTCAATGGCAAACTCATCAAAAATACATAGTCTATATATAGAAAGCAAGAAGGAGGGAAAATTTTATGGGTAACAATGATTTTAACCTGGATGAGTCTCAAAAAAGACTGATGGAGCTGCTGGTTTCGAGGACTTTGAGAAAACATGGTTTCAAAAAGGAAAAGGTCGATCTAACTGAAAAAGAGAGAAACAACCTTAAAGAAACCGTTCGTTATTTACAAGAGCAATCACTAAAAATCATAAACCAAGAAAAGAACATCACGGAACATGATGTTAATCCAGTTACCAATTCCATTCACAACAAATTCACGGATTCCAAAAATAAATGACGCACCATATCACCTAATCACCTTACTTGCTGGCGAGAAATAAGTAAACCTAGACATAGCAGCACTTACATTTCATTCCTAAAGCTCCAGCTTCTTTATTATTCATCCCCCACACACTAATACTTTCTCTAAGTATTTAAAAAATAGACGAATGAACTGATTTATTCGTCCAACCCGATTAACCATCAAAGCATATTTTAATAGGGAATAAAACCTAAGGAGGAAAAAACAACATGAACCAAAATGTATATCGTAGCAATTGTAACACACATGATGACTCTGAAAGGTCATGGTCGGCTCTAGATTCCGCTTCCAGACATCCCCTTTCAGGATTCTGTAACGACGATGACACAAAGATTGACCAAGATGCAAGACAGGATAATAATCAAGTTCAGCTTTCTGAAGAACTTATTTACATTAAAGATTCTTGTAATGTAAATATCACTTCAACGGATGTTAAAGCGGCCCTCTCACTACAAGCTGCTCTACAAGCTGCAATTGCGGTCATCGTAAGCATTTCCGTTGCAGATGCTGATAATGCTGATAAGATCACTCAACAATTAATCCAATCTTCCAATGTTAAACAAATCACGCGCCAAAAAACAATTGTTGAAAACAGCCGTGATATCGACATTACAACAACTGATGCACAAATCGCTCTAAACATCCAACTTTTATTGCAACTATTGTTAGCCCTAATCGTGGAAATAGACATTCTTTAAGAAGTCAGCACAAAAAGGACACTTCACGTGTCCTCTTTTGTCTTTCTGGAGGAACTAGACAATTTCGTTGATGATCCTGCCTTTTCCTGTCATTCCAGCCGTTAAATCTTTCCTGACGCTCCTGCCCATTTCATGTTGATATGTGCCTGCTCCATATGCACTTACCCGAACATTATCTTGAATTTGATTTAATCCTTCAACGCTTTCCCTTTCCCTTTCCAACACCTGATCAAAACGGATGGGTTGAATGGGTGCCGCTCCTTTAACAATTCTTACTTTCCCTGCAGCTTCGACCGTCCGGTTGGCATATTGAATATAATCAAATTGTGTGACAGGTGCTATATATCCCATAGTAACCCCTCCTTATATCGAATTAGTTATGATGTCATTTAATTACCCTGCCAGAACAATATTTAAACATGATTTCCACATTCTTTTTTCCTAATCTTCTGGTATGATGAGTATTGCCGATATTTTTAATAGATTAGAGGTATCCATTTATATGAATCAAGCAAAATCTGGCAATGAAATCGTACATTTACATACCGTTTCAGCTGGTGAGCTGCAGACACTTTTTGAAAAAGGAAAACGTGATCAGCTTTCTTGTATCATTTGTCATAAACCAGTGAAATTATTTATTGGAATCCATGAGACACCTTATTTTTATCATAGCGACCCATCGCAGGGACCCTGTGAAATGCCAATTTCAGAATCCATAAATGAAGATAAGCCCTTAGAATATATGGAACAGAATGGATTTAGGATTCCAACATCACGAACCATTACTGAAACGAAAACCATTACCGAACCTTTCCTTAAAAGCCGCCCCATAACCGGCAATCCGAAATATTCAGATAAACCATATGACATGGCACAATCAGAGGAACCATACTTTCAAGAATTATCCTCTTCAGGGGTTGTTCTCGATGCAGAGCAACTCAAAGCGGTAATGACGATCGATGGACCCATCCTTGTCCTTTCAGGAGCAGGCAGCGGGAAAACCCGCGTATTGACGGTACGCACTGCCTATATGCTCACAGTGAAAAAGATTGATCCCAAAAGTATCATGCTTGTAACATTTACGGCGAAATCCGCAAAGGAAATGCAGCAGCGTCTGCTCGGTTATCCCTATATGACGCCCTCCCTTGTTTCTCAAATCGTTAGCGGGACCTTTCATAGCATCTTTTATAAAATCCTGATTTTCCACGAACCAGCCAAATGGCAGCGCGATTTCCTATTGAAGTGGGAGTGGGAAAAAGAAAAGGTATTGAAGCAGGCTGGCAGGGAATTGGAACTTGATGATAAGGAATTTGCATATGATCAGGCCCTTCAACAAATCGGGCTTTGGAAAAACTCTTTGGCCTTTCCAGAAGATATTCACCCTAAGGACGATTGGGAGAAATCGTGTTTATTTTTATATAAGAAATATGAAGAATATAAACAGCAAACAGGGAAGTATGATTTTGATGATATGCTTGTAGGCTGTTATGTATTTTTAAAAAATCACCCAGATTTTTTAAAGAAATATCAGCAAAGGTTTAACTATTTTTTGGTAGATGAGTTTCAGGATATCAATAAAGTTCAATATGAATTGATAAAACTCCTCTCTGCTGAATCAAAAAATGTATGTGCGGTTGGAGATGATGACCAATCCATCTATTCATTCCGTGGAAGCGATCCGAAGTATATTTTGAATTTCAATCATGACTTCCCTCGATCCCAAGTGGTGAAGCTGACGGAGAATTACCGCTCTTCCCATGAAATTGTCGCTACAGCGAACCGCTTGATCAAGCGAAACCAGAACCGGATGGATAAAAAGATGAGGGCACAGCATGATTCAGGAAATCCACCTGTTTTATTTTATCCTTATGATGAAGAATTGGAAGCGACGATGATCGTATCCGATATCCAAGAGAAAATATCCAAGGGAGCAAACCCTGGGGACTTTGCAGTATTGTACAGGACACACACGATGTCCAGGGCCATTTTTGAACGGCTTGCCGCTTCCAATCTGCCATTCGTCATTGAAAAGGATGCGGATTCGTTTTATATGCGCAAGGTCATTCGCGGCATGCTTGCCTTTATGCGCTTGAGTTTGTTCCCGCATGACAGCAAGGCAGCATCTGATGTCCTTTCCTCCCTATTCTTAAAGCAAAGTATATTACAAGAGTTAAAAGCAATGACAATATTGCAGGATTGTGACTTCATCGATGCATTTGCTTTTATTAAGACTGGACATGCTTTTCAAGAACGAAAATTAAAAAAGATTCCTGAACAGATTCGGTCTTTAAAAATTATGTCGCCACTTGTAGCGTTAGAGATCATCGAGAAAGATTTAGGATACCAGGAATATGTAAAAAAACGCGGTAATGATGCGAACCTGGAAAAAGGATCCGATGACATCCGTGACTTAAAGGTGGCGGCAAATCGTTTTCCAACCGTCGCCGCTTTCATTGAACATGTGGATCATATGACTGCGATGGTCCAAGAGATTAAACAGCTATCGAAACACTTTAAGGACGCCATACAGCTTACCACCATACATCGTTCCAAAGGGCTTGAATATCAAACCGTATATGTCCTTGCTGCTGTCGATGGCAGCATTCCTCATGATTTCGCACTTGAATCTTACCGAAAAGGGGAACTATCCCCTCTTGAAGAGGAAAGACGATTGCTCTATGTAGCGGCAACGAGGGCTAAAAAGGACCTTTACCTTTCCATCCTGCAAACTAGACGCGGACGGACTGCCCATCCATCACGTTTTCTGAAGCTTTGACCAAAAGCCGATACTATAAATCTTGCAAATGGACTTTTTTAGTTTAAAAAACTGCAGGCAAACTCGCTTTTTTTCAAGTTTGTCTGCAGTCTGAAGGCCTGCATGATAGCAGGCCCTTTTTCATTTTTTATTTATCATATTGGATATCGTCCCGAAATCAAGTTTATTCCCTTCAGCTACGATGGAATGAACGATTTTATCTTCCGTTTCCTTATTGACCGGTTTATTCGCTATTTTTGAAACACGCTTAATGACGTTTCTAACAGTTGTTTCATCTTTGAAGTTGGCTCCTTGCAGCGAGTTTGCCAATTCTAATACATCTTTCATATTTACGCCGGTTTTACCTTCTATGTTTTTAAAAAAGTTATTATCCATACTTAAGCCCCTCCCTTTTCTGTACCTATCCTATGGCATTATCAGAAAAAAGTGCTAGGCCCATACAAAAAAATAAAAGGAATAGGCTTCTTCTGCCTATTCCTTTTACGCCTTAGCAGAAAGAAGCCCCTACAATGATCAATAGGATGAACAATACAACGATTATCGCGAAAGTAGAACCGCCGCCGTATCCTCCGCCATATCCGCCGCCGTATCCATAACCGCCGCCGCCACAACAACCGTAGCCACCAAAACCAAACATACATATCACCTCGCTCTCGCTAAAGCTTACTGATAACATATGTAGGTCTGGACAAATATGTATAGGCCATGTCCCATTCCAAGGCTGCCTATTTCGCTAATTTTATCCTTTTGGCCTGAAAACCAATGCTCCGATGAATCCAAAAATGATTGCTGCAGAGATACCGGAACTCGTAATTTCAAACATACCTGTCAGTACGCCAACGAGCCCATGTTTTTCCGATTCCATCATCGCCCCGTTCACCAGCGAGTTCCCAAACGAAACGATCGGTATGGTTGCTCCTGCACCGGCAAAGTCCACCAGCGGCTCATATAAATCAAATCCGCCAAGAACAGCACCTATTACAACGAATAAGCTTAACGTATGTGCCGGGGTCAGCTTAGCAACATCGAAAAGCAGCTGGCCTACTACACAAATCAAGCCACCGATGACAAAGGCCCAAAAAAACATTGCTAACATCGAAATCCCTCCTTTTTCATGAATTCATCCCATACTCAATGGACACTGCATGGGCGATGCACGGAATCGTATCTTTTTGCTGGACGGAAAGCGGCGACAATAACGCTCCTGTTGCGACAAGCAGGATTTTTTTATATTTACCGGAAATCATTTCATTTAATATATGACCGTATAAAACGACTGCCGAACATCCCGCACCGCTCCCGCCAGCCAAAACAGGCTGGTCCTTTTTAAAAATCATCAATCCGCAATCCTTGAATTTTTCCTGATTGATATTACAGCCCTTTTGTTTCAATAAGTCATGGGCTGTCTCACTCCCTATTTGACCTAAATCCCCAGTAATGATGAAATCATAATCATCCGGGGTCAAACCAGTATCTTTGAAATGGGCAAGTATCGTATCGACTGCGGCCGGGGCCATTGCTCCCCCCATGTTGAAAGGATCTTTCAATCCCATGTCAATGACCTTACCAATAGTGGCCGAGACAATATGTGGATATTCCCCTTGCTTGCTTCCATTAGGAGCAACCAGCGCCACCCCTGCTCCTGTTATCGTCCATTGGGCTGTAGGTGGCTTTTGCCCGCCATATTCAGTTGGATAGCGAAATTGTTTTTCAACAGCTGCATTGTGGCTCGATGCACCTGTCAACACATAGTTAGCCCCGCCATAATTAGTGATGAAGGCAGCTAGAGCAAGACCTTCCATCGATGTGGAACAGGCTCCAAACAAGCCGAAATATGGAATTCCATTGGTTCTTGCCGCAAAGCTTGTCGGTGTAACCTGATTGATTAAATCACCAGCCAAGAAAAACTGTACCTGCTCCTTATCAATCTCCCCTTTCTCCAATGCAAGCTCTACCGCTTTCTCCATCAAATGGCGATGAGCCTTCTCATATGAATCCTGCTCCATCCATAAATCGTCGTATAGAATATCGAAATCACCCGCGATTTCTCCATTAGCTTCAAAAGGCCCCCCTGTTACCCCTGTTTCCAAGATGACCGGTTTATTGGTGAACATCCATGTTTGTTTTCCCTTTAACACCGCTTAGCCCCCACTCATTAGGTAAATCGTTTTTATCAACGCCACGACAAAGGCTGAAAATACTCCGAATAAAATAACCGATCCTGCCAATTTAAACATATTGGATCCTACTCCAAGTACAAAACCTTCCGTCCGATGTTCGATTGCTGCAGAAATGACTGCGTTACCGAACCCAGTGACAGGGACGGCACTCCCTGCCCCAGCAAACTGGCCAATGCGGTCGTAAAATCCGAAACCGGTCATCAAAAGGGCCAGAAACACCATGGTAGCCGTTGTCGGACCTCCAGCTGTCTGCTCTGTAAAGTTGAAAAAATAAATATAGAAGTAGGAAATGGCTTGTCCCACTATACAGAAAATGCCACCTACTAAAAAGGCCTTCAAACAATTCTTCACTATTGGTCTTTTAATTTCATGCTTCCCTTGAAGCTTTTGATACGCATCCTGTATTGGGGTCGTTTTATCCTTGCCGCTCATGTGTTGAACCTCTCTTCTAAATTAATTCTTTTTGAAGTTCTTCAATTTCCTTGAACTTCTTCCTTGCCTTTTTCTCGGGAACATCCTTTTCCTTGAGTAACTCGTTCAACCTTACTGATTCCAAAAAGATTTTATAATCGCTTGAAACAATAAAATCATTCTCGGGAAACTTTTCTTCCAGATTTTCAGTCACAGTCTTTTCGATTTTCTTCATATGAAAACGTTGTAAGTGCTTAACTTTATAAGCGACGATAATCTTTTTCCCGTTTTTCACGACGATCACGTCATAGATTGTGTCTTCATTAGCAACTGTTTCCTTTACCTTTGAGATCAGTCCCTTTTCATCCTTCTCATCCATTCCATTAATGATATCCATCGGTTCAGGATTCGTACGTTTAATCATCGCGAAATTCTCCGTTTTTCCATCATTCTGATTGCTGCACGCCGTAAGCACACACAAAACAACTATAAAAATCAGCCAGCTTCCCTTAAAATATCTTCCTTGTCTGAACATAGAATCACATCCTAATTTATCGTTCTATTGTTATTTTCTTGTTTAACGGTTTTTTTATGAATGGTAGGATTAGGAAATAAAAAACCCTTCCAAAATGGAAAGGTTTTTTCACTCAATAGCCTTTATTTTTATTGTTATTATTACAGCCACAATCTTTCTTGATTTTGATTGGCTGATCTTTTTTTATCGGTTTTGCATATGCCCATGGATTATTCTGTTTCTGATTCAATTCATGACTCCTCCTTTAAGATCTATATCATTACTATATGAATGATTAGACAAGTTGTTTCCAATCAAATGTCCATAATTTTGCTGATTATGACCTCAATTATCGCTCCTACTGCTGCAACGGCAAGGATCAATATCAGTACGTCGCCTATAAACCAATGTTGGATATAAAGGAAAACCAGAAAAAGGCTGACCCAGACACCCACACACCAAAAGCAACTTAGCAATTGACCAATCCACCCCAGCAGACCCTTTTCCTTGGGCATTAAAAATATTTCCACAATTCCTTCTTCATTTTTTTCCTCTATCTCTTTAAAAAAGGGGCTGCGCAGCGGCTCCATGATTTTATCGAAAACGATCAAGCGTGTCAGCCTGAAGGAAGCCAAGCCTAATATGATAAATAAGGTAAATTCACTTTGTGGGGGAAACATTTAATATTGCTCCTTCACTTGGATTCTTCAATTATTTTGGCATCGATGATATCCGGCAGACCCACGAAACGGATATGGTTCCCTCTTTTAATTTTCACTGATTCCCCTCTCATGCCCAACACATGAAACCGAAGCTTTTCTCCGTTAATTACAGCCTCACATAATGGTTTTGGAAAACCTTGGTGATTGGATAGGCGGGAGATGATGTCACGGGAAGATTCTTTCTTCTCCACCTTTTTCCTTTTTCTCTTAACTGGCTTTTCATTTTCCTGTTCAATTTGTTCAGGATGTTCCATTTTTTCAACCGGAGCTTGCTCAGGGACATATTCTTCCGTGATTTTCCTTAATCCCGTAATCTCTTTTTCAATTTCCATCATGGCATCATAAACGCCAAATTCGCGTTTGACCTGTTCGATTTTTTCTTCTTTATGCTCGGCCTCTTCCTGAAGTTCCGGCTCAGCGCTGTCTTGAGGTTTAGCCTTTTTCGTTCGAAAATCACTTTGCATATTTCCACGCAGATCTGATATTTTTGCTTGATTGACATATATAAGTGGTTTGGATTCCTTATCGCCATTTTTCCCTGACATGAAAACCCTCCTTAATATTTCAGAATATCCACGGACTGCAGCTGTTCCATTTGGTATTGGACAACTTTTTTCCCGAATTTATGCCTTATGAACAAACTGGATTCTTTTTTTTGTTCCAATTTCCCGAATAGTGTACGGTCATTGATAATGAACTTACAAACAGGCTTAGGTGCAAAGGCTGGAAGTCGGGACAATAGCTCCACCAATTCCTCGGCGGTATATGAAGTATTGATATTTTTTCCATGTAAATTGATATGTCTCTTCAGCGTATTTTGTATAGTTTGTTTTCCATCAGCACAAGGCACACCAATTTTTCCCACGTCCATGATACCCCTCCTTCTTTTTCTCGAATAGGGTTGAAAGCAGCTTTATGCCGATTCTCGCAAACAATGAATATCCGCTCTATGTATCATTTATATGAAACTCACCCTTCTTTATGCTGTAGATGTGACACTCCTTCAAAAAAGGACATCAACCAAGCTTGGATATGTTGGGCATTAGTGGAGAAAACTAATAAATAATGGCTGTTAAAGGAGGAGCTCCGAAGATGAAAAAAAGCGGAAAAATTTCAACTGTACAACTATCTTTAATCGTGATCACGGCTGTCGGTTTAAAAAATCATGTCACGATCCTTCCTCATTTACTGCCAAGTGCAAAACGGGATGGATGGATTTCCGTACTGCTTGCTCTAGGATTGATATTGATATGGTGTTTACTTTTGTTTTACATACACAAATCCACCGGACAGACCAACATATTTGTATGGGTGGAAACGAATATCGGAATGGCATCAGGCAAAATTTTATCCATTGCCACGAGTATCTTTTTCGCTTCATTAGCTGCAGTGTCGTTGAAAGAGATGATTGTGTGGACAAAAGTTTCCTATTTGCCCATAACGCCACCAATTCTCGAAATAATCCTTTTTACGGGATTATGTTTTTTTCTTGCTTCCACTAACATTCAAACGATTGTTATCACGAACACATTCGTACTGACTGCGGTAATCGTTTTTGGAATATTTGTGGCGATCGCAAATATTCAATTTAAGGATTTTTCACTATTAAAGCCCATTATGGAAAATGGTTGGTCTCCAGTTGTTTCTGGGATGATTTATCCTTTGTCCGGACTCATTGAGTTGATTGTCATATTATTCATGCAGCAGAAAGTCCATGGCCAATTAAAATTCAAGGCATTTACATTAAATGCCATTATCCTCACCTGGCTAATCCTTGGACCCCTAATTGGTTCCATTACGGAGTTCGGTCCGCTGGAGGCTTCCAGACAAAAGTATCCGGCTTTTGAACAATGGGGACTGGTGACTTTAGGCAGATTCATTGAGCATCTTGATTTCCTCTCGATTTACCAATGGTTAACCGGAGCCTTCATAAGAGTATCGTTTTTCTTATTCTTATCACTGGAAGTGCTATCCATAAAAAAAAGCGAAGCAAAACGATTTTGCTACTTGCCTATTCAATTTTACTTATCGTCGCCAACGCATACAGCTTCAGTGATGTAATTTTATATCACATTATCGGAGCATTTGTCATGCCGATTACGTTCTGGTTCTTTTTAGCGGTTTCCATCCTTTTAAGTATTTTTGTTTTCTCCAGCAATCGTAGAAAAAGGAGGCCCACATCCGATGTTCAAGAAAACCAAAAAGCAACTGTCCAAGCCGAAAAGTAATAAGGATTACATAGAAAAGCTTGAAATAAAGGAAGAATCCGATTTAAGAAAAATATTCCAAAATTCAGGAGATGTTTTTTTCCAAAGCAGTCTATATCGCAATGAGTTTCCCCTTAAAGTCACATTAATAGGATGTGAAGGACTTATCGATACCGAACTGTTAAATAATCTTGTTTTTGAAAGATTAACATTATTTTTTCAAAAGTACCCAAAGGGGAAATTGACGATTGAGGAGTTAAAGGACTCCCTTTACCTTCCTCAACTCGCCGAAGTTAACACAAAAGAAGAGTTATTTGCAGACATCTACTCTGGGAAGTTAATCCTTCTCATTGAGGGATTCGAATATTTATTATCCGCTAATATTTCTAAGCGTCCCCAACGCAACCCTGAGGAAACATCTGCCGAAGTCACGATTAAAGGCCCTAGAGATAATTTCATAGAAGATTTATCCATTAACGTCGCTTTAATCCGTAAGCGAATGCGAACAAACTCCTTGAGTGTTAAATATTTCGAGGTGGGCAAGCGAACTTTGACTAAAGTCGCAGTTTTATATATGGAGGACATTTCCAATCCCGATATGGTTCAGGAGATATCTCGAAAAATAGAAGCGATCGATGTGGATGGGATATATGGCGGTAATCAATTTATGGAATTGATTGAAGAAAAGCCTTCGATACTTTTCCCTAGGCATGACTATTCGGGAAAGCCGGATTTTGCCGTACAATGCCTGTTAAAAGGAAGGCTCCTAATTTTAATTGATGGTGTTGCCTACACAATGATTACACCAATCAACCTCTTCATTGTCTTAAAAACATCCGAAGATAATGAATATCCGTCCATTTATGCTTCATTTGAAAGGACCCTTCGATTATTCGGTATTTTTATTGCGGCTTTATTACCTGGTTTTTGGGTCGCATTAACAACCTTTCATCAAGACCAGCTACCGCTGATATTGCTGGCAACGGTAGTGGAGTCCAGAAGGGGCCTGCCACTTCCAACCGCACTGGAGGCAATTACCATGGTGATCGTCTTTGAAATCTTCAAAGAAGCAGGGATGCGTCTCCCCACTTCGATTGGATCTACATTAAGTGTATTGGGAGCCTTGATCATAGGGGATGCCGCCATCCGTTCCGGTTTAACCAGTCCGGCCATGCTTGTTGTCATTGCCGGCTCGGCTGTTGCCACTTTCACTCTCGTCAATCAATCGATCATTGGCGTCATCAGCTTAATAAGACTCGTGGCCATTATATCCGCTTCATTTTTGGGCCTTTTCGCATTTATGCTACTAGCTCTATTTTTATGTGCATATGTAAGTAATATCCGGATATTAGGAGTTCCTTATATGGAAGTTTCCGCTAATTTGAGTATGTCCAACATAGTCAAAACACTTTTTCGCATTCCTCCCTCATTTGATAAAAGACGACCATCCATCTTTTCTTCAAAAGATCCTACCAAGAAAGGTGAGGAAGGACATAAATGAAAATGAAATGCACTTTCATTCTTTTATTAAGTGTTTTCGTTCTAGCTGGCTGTTGGGATTCCAATGAACCTGAACGCCTTATGTATGCAAATGGTTTAGGTATCGATTATAAAAACGGAAAGGTCCTCGTTCACCTTCAAATAATAAATATGAAAGGATTAGCCAAATCGGAATCCGGCGGTGACCCAAGTTCACTTAGCGCAGCTGATGTTGGAACAGCTACTGGAAACACTTTGGAAGAAGCATTATTCAATTTATATCATACGGCCGATCGGCGTATTTATTGGGGACACCTCTCATTTGTGATTTTTTCTGAAAAAGCGCTTAATATGGGCGGGCTCAAATATACGGTTGATTTTTTGGACCGTTACCGTGAAACACGTTATCGGATATTCTTTTTCATGACTAAAGATTCAATAAAAGATGCCATGCTCATTTCTCCCATTGAAAATATCTCCATGGCATTTTCAAAGTTGAGTGATCCGGATGATAACTATCATCAAAGTTCTTTCATCCCGCCCATTAATCTAAGAGAAATTATCATTCAACTGGATGAACCTGCTTATCAAGTATCCATACCAGAATTAAAAATAACAGAGCAATGGACCGGTCAGGATAAAAATAAGAAGTCATTATTAATGGAAAGTGTAACTATCATTTCCAATAATAAAATAAAAGAATTTCTGCCGAATAATGTCATGAATGGAGGGCGTTTAGTCAATAAAGATTTCGTTCGTGATAGCATAACCCTTTTCCCCGGAACAAAAAAGGATACATCTGTCGTCCTTTACGATAAAAAGACAGAAATCACTCCTATCATCGAGAAAAACGGCAAAGTCCGATTTGATGTGGACTTGAAAATAAGGGCAAGTGTGGAATTGATGAAAAATGATATAACGCGTAAACAATATGAATCGGAAATAAAACGCTCAATCAAGAAAGAGATAAAAAAGACATATCAATATACGCAAAAAAGAGATATCGACCTCTTCAAACTCTCTAAAATACTCTATCGGAATGAAAATGATACCTGGAAAAGAATTGAGAACGAAGGAATGATCCCCTTGGAAGATGATACGCTCAGATCAATTTGGGTTGAGGTAGAACTTCAAGATACCGGTAAACAAAAATTATCTCCTATCTTTGAAGGGCAGAAAGACAAAGGAGTGAAAAATCAATAAAAAGGGGACCGATATCGGTCCCCTTCTTTTACTGTCATCCGATTATATGGTAACCAGAATCCACATGGATATTTTCCCCTGTAATCCCGCGGGACATGTCACTTAATAAAAATACTGCCGTATCCCCTACTTCTTCTGGAGTCGTTGTACGACGAAGCGGTGCTTCTTCTTCAATCTTCTTTAAAATGGTATTGAAGTCGCGAACACCTTTTGCGGATAGGGTACGGATAGGTCCCGCTGAAATAGCATTCACTCGAATGTTATCTTTGCCAAGATCACTTGAAAGGTAACGGACATTGGCTTCAAGTGAAGCCTTAGCCACTCCCATTACATTATAATTAGGCATGACCCGTTCACCGCCAAGATACGTCATTGTGACGATGCTGCCGCCTTCCGGCATGATTTCTTTCGCCGCTTTAGCTACAGCCGTTAAAGAAAATGAACTGATATTATGGGCAAGCAAGAACCCTTCACGGCTCGTATTGACGAACTCACCGTCCAGTTCTTCCTTGTTAGCGAATGCGACACTGTGTACCACGCCATGAATGATACCTGTTTCTTCCTTAATCGTCGCAAAACATTTTTCAATGCTTTCATCCTTCGTTACATCACATTGTAAAATGATGGAGGGCTCCCCTTCCAATGTAGAAGATAGTTCCCTAACGCTTTTTTCCGTACGGTCTTTTCCGTAAGTGAAAATCATCTTTGCACCTGCTTTATGTAAGGAACGGGCAACTCCCCAAGCAATACTTCTTTTATTCGCAACACCCATTATGACAAACGTTTTTCCCTCTAATGAAAAAGTCATCGTATGTGACCTCCTATTTTTAATACAAGTTATTAGTACCTGCTACTAATGACAGTATATCAAATTTCCCTTGATAAAAACACCGTTTTCTAAAGTCCTCTGGGAATGACCCTCCAGGAGGGCCTTCATTGACTTATAGTAAATAGCCCATTAATAATGTCGCTAATCCGAAATAAATAAGAATACTGATAAGGTCATTTATAGTTGTGATGAAAGGACCTGAAGCTACTGCTGGATCGATTTTCATTTTATGCATGAGAAGCGGGACGATTGAACCGGCAAGTGTGGCAACGATCAGAGTTATGAAAATCGAAATACCGACCAATAACCCCAGCATTAAATCTTTTTGCCAAAAATAGACGATGAAAATGATGGCAATTCCGCATGTCAGACCAATAATAAGGCCAGTTCCAGCCTCCCGAAGGACTAGTTTCCACTTGCTTTCCTGTTCTAATTCACCTGTTGCGATTCCTCTGACCGCCACTGCCAATGCTTGTGTTCCTGTATTTCCAGCCATGCCGCCAATCAATGGAATAAATACAGCCAGAATCGCTTTTTGGCTTAGTGTCTCTTCGAATCGCCCGATCAAACTCGCAGTCAGCAAGCCTAAGAACAAGAGGATGACCAACCATGGAAGCCGTTTTTTTGCAGCTGAAAACGGACTCTTATCAACATGATCCAGATCAGATATACCGGCGAGTTTAGAATAATCATCGGATGCCTCTTCATCCATGACATCAATGATATCATCAACCGTAATAATCCCTAACAAATGGTTCTGGAAATCGACGACCGGCACGGCAAGGAAGTTATAGTCCCTTATTTTTCTTGCCACCTCTTCCTGGTCTTCAGATACAGGTACGGAAACTACCCTGTCATCCATTAAATCACCAATTAACGCATCTTCATCAGCAATGATCAAAGTCCTGAGCGATAAAACACCAAGCAGCTTCTTATCCTGATCGGTAACGAACACATAATATATCGTTTCCGCATTCGGAGCTTCCCTTTTTAAGATCTGCATGGCTGATCGAGCCGTTTCATTTGCTTCAATGGCAATGAACTCTGTCGTCATGATGCTTCCTGCCGTAGATTCCTCGTAATTCAGAAGTTCCTGGATTTCGCTTGCCGCTTCATCATCCATGATGGTCAAATAGCTGACGGCCTGCTCATCATTGATTTCATTCAGGACGTCAGCAGCATCATCCGCATACATATGGGAAAGCATATCGGCTGCGTAAGAAGGATTCATTTCAGCCAACAGGCTTTCATAATCCTCTTCATCTATTTCTATATTCTCAAAAAGGTCCGCCATTTCTTCCGGTGACAAATATGTGTAAATGACGGATCTGAATTCATCTGACAAGCTTGTATAAAATTGAGCCTGATCATAGGGATGCATTTCGAGGAACTCCGTACGGAACTGATCTAGATTTTCCGTTTTAAGCGCTTCAAGCAAAAACTCGTTATTCACTTGACTACTCTCCCGCTCCCTCTCCCGGTCCTTCATCTCCTCCATAACCATACACCTCCTAAAACAAATTTTTCATTTCTTCGTTTATATTTTATTTTTTAAATAATACTATACTAATACCATAAACATATACAAAACAAACAAAGGATGTGTCAAATGAACATCGATATCATAGGGGACATTCATGGATGTTTCGCTGAATTCAGGCAGCTGACCGAAAAAATGGGCTATACATGGGAGACTGGGGTTCCTGTACATCCCTCTGGAAGGATTCTCGGCTTTGTAGGGGATTTAACCGATCGCGGCCCCAATTCCCTTCAAGTAATCGAGGTTGTCCATGAATTAGTCATTAACCAAAATATAGCAAGGTATGCCCCAGGTAACCACTGCAATAAATTGTATCGTTATTTTTCAGGCAATAAAGTACAAATATCACACGGTTTAGAAACTACTGTAGCTGAATATGAATCACTGAACAGTCGGGAGCAGAAGAAAATCCGAAAAAAATTCATGGATCTATATGAACGCTCCCCACTTTATCAAATCATGGATGAAGGGCGATTGATCATTGCTCATGCAGGAATTCGCAGTGACTATATTGGTCAATATAGCAGTAAAGTAAAAACCTTTGTCCTCTATGGTGATATAAATGGCTCCAAACATCCGGATGGGTCTCCGGTCAGGAAAGACTGGGCCAAATCATACAAAGGGGAATCTTGGATCGTATATGGCCACACACCTGTCCCTGAAGCTAGACAAGTCAATCATACATACAATATTGATACAGGCTGCGTCTTCGGTGGAAAACTGACGGCTGTCCGTTATCCCGAAATGGATCTTCAAGAAGTGCCTTCAACCATGCCATATATAGCGGAAAAATTCAGGACATCTTTTGATTAACCAAAAAAACTCGCCATCTTGGTGAGTTTTTTTGCGTCCATGATTTTTTTCAAAATCCTGAATCGTTCGTTTTAATGTGCCCCGTTATAAAATCAGGAATGCCATCCTTTACTTCCATCGAGCAAACGGGACATATCTTCTGGCAACTCTTCTTGAAACAACATCATCCTCTTTGTGAAAGGATGTAAAAATTTCAGCTCAAAACAATGCAGGGCTTGGCGAGGTATACCTCTCCTGTTCCCTCCATATAAATCATCACCAGCCAGCGGGTGACCAATATGAGCCATATGGACCCTGATTTGATGCGTACGCCCTGTTTGGAGTTCCAAATCAAGGAATGTATGGGACTCTGTATGTGCCAATACCTTAAATAGGGTACAGGCATGCCGGCCATCCTCCCTAACTTCCCGTTCGATGATGCTGGTCGATTTTCGTCCGATTGGCGCCACTATCTCTCCTACAGGTCCTTCAACGATCCCCTCAGCTATGGCTTGGTATCTCCGTTTAACCTGTCCTGATTTTTGCTGTTCACTTAATAGGTGATGGATATGCCGGTGCTTGGCAATTAAAACCAGACCTGATGTGTCCCGGTCAAGACGTGTAACTATATGGATCGTCGCCTGTACTCCCGTCTTCCTATAATAACCCGCCAAGCCATTCGCCAGACTGCCGTTGGGATGCTCGCGGGAAGGAATGGTATTCATGAAAGGGGGCTTGGCCACCACCAATACAAACTCATCTTCATACCTGACATCCAGGGGGATCGGTTCCGGTAAAAGGCCTTCGCTTGCCTGCTCCGGCGGGAATATGACGGTGACGGTGTCACCTGTTTCAATCCGTTCCCTTACGGTTACTTCTTCACCGTTCAACCGGATATATCCACCTTTAAACTTAATATCCGTTAATGCTCGTTTTGAAATATCGCATTTGCTGAGAAACTCTCGCAATAAAGAGCCAGAATCCTCTTCAGAAACCGACCAGGTCAAAGAAAAGTTTTGATTTGACATGAGGTGAGTCTATCTCCTTAATTAGCAATAAATGAATCATGCACTCTTTTCCAGAAAGGAAAAGGGCGGAATCTGGCAAATCGGATCTTTTCATCTGCCACCCGGCACTGTATCGACTTTACATTTTCCTGAAGCAAGGACAAATGGTCGACCGTAATTTGAAAATTGACCGCATTGACCGGCCTGAACATACATGTATGATGTGCCGGCAGCAGAAGTGGAGATCCTACCGTTCTAAACACCCGGTTATTAATGGATGCCAATTCGGTAATCTGGATGGCATCGATTGATGGATGGACGATGGCCCCGCCAAGCGCCTTATTATACGCCGTGCTTCCAGATGGGGTCGCAATGCATAAACCATCTCCACGGAACGTCTCGAAATGCTGGCCGCGTATTTCAACGTCCATTACGAGCGTCCCTTCAACACTTTTGACTGTCGATTCATTCAAAGCCAAAAATCTGTTTTCCCGTCCTCCATGCTGATAACGGACAATCGTTTCGAGCAGTGGATATTCCACTATTTGAAATGGGGTTTTGGCTAAAGCTATCACCAATTTTTCAATTTCATCAGGGGTCCAATCTGCATAAAACCCAAGATGACCTGTATGTACTCCAACAAAGGCAGTTTTATCCAATCGATTCTTATAACGGTGAAAAGCATATAATAAAGTGCCATCACCACCGACAGAAATGACAATATCCGGCTGATCTTCGTCATATTCCAAATGAAAGTCCTGAAGATACGTTCGCATCCTTTGCATTAAAGTATTCGATTTCGCATCTCCTTTTGACGTAATCGCAAATTTCATGTAATCCCACCTTCAATTTAGATTTCTTCTCGTTTACCCATTTATTTGTTCAAGAATCTTTCTTCCGGGAAAAAAGACGCTGGGCTTCCTGGATTTCCGTACGGATTTGCGACATCTCTGCATCAAGCAGGAAGGCAGCTTCAGCTGCACGTTTGAGTCGCAGTTGAATATCTTCCGGGAAAATGCCTTTATATTTATAATTTAAAGAATGTTCAATCGTCGCCCAAAAATTCATCGCAAGAGTCCTGATTTGAATTTCGGCAAGGATATTCTTTTCGCCATGGATCGTCTGGACCGGATATCGGATTACAACATGATAAGAACGATAGCCGCTAGCTTTTTTATGGGAAATATAATTCCTCTCCTCGACTATCTCAAAGTCATTTCGACCTCGTAAAAGTTCAACCACCTGTTCGATATCATCCACGAACTGGCACATCATGCGAAGCCCTGCAATATCCTGGATCTCAGTTCCCAATTTATCAATGGGAATGTCCTTTAGGCTTGCCTTATCCAATATGCTGACAATCGGCTTTACCCTGCCTGTTACAAATTCGATCGGTGAGTGAATATTCTCTCTCTCAAACTGTTTCCTTAAACCCTTTAGCTTAACCTTCAATTCTTCGACAGCCTGAGTATAAGGCGCCAAGAAATCGTCCCAACTCTCCATTGCCACACCACCTATATCTATCTAAAAAGCGCCTGTTCAACTCTGGTATGGGCAGAACGCTCTCCTAAACCCAGCAGCCAAATGACTTTATGCCAATTCACCACTGGTTCCTATTAAATCTTTCTCTAGCAAAGAATATGTATTAAATTTCTATATATACGATTGACCAATTCTCGTGCTCAACGTTTATATTTTATCATATCCTGCAATTGATTCCTAAAAATTCAAGTACAATAGCAAAAAATTATTGAATTCAATTTGACAGCTGGAATGGTTCTTATATGATTAACCTAAGAATCAGCGAGAAAGGATGGGACACATGAACCAGCATATTGAAATTGAATTTAAAAACCTCTTAAGCGAAAAAGAATTTCGTCAACTGATCGAATACTTTCATGTCGGGGCATCGAACTTTAAAACACAGAAAAACCATTACTTCGATACACTTGGATTCTCTTTGAAACAGCAAGACTCTGCACTTAGGATCAGGGAGAAAAATGGGCGATACGAGCTGACTTTAAAACAGCCCGCTAAAGAAGGATTATTGGAAACGAATCAAGATATTCCTGAAGAAACCGCATATGGCTTCCTGAAACATAACATATTCCCTGATGGCGAGATCCGACATCTTATCCTCGAGTGCGGAATTGATCCAAAAGACTTTACCTGCTTTGGGACACTACAGACAGACCGTTTTGAATTTCCTTACAAAGAGGGTCTGCTCGTTTTAGACCATAGTTCGTATTTGAATCAGGAAGACTTTGAGCTTGAATATGAAGTGTCGGATGCAAAAGCCGGGAAAAAAAACTTCCTGACCCTCCTTGAATCCCTTAAAATTCCGGTAAGGGAAACCGAAAATAAGGTTAAGAGGTTTTATCGTGCCAAATTCCAAAAATAATCCTGTTGAATCCATTCGGAGGTGGAGAGTTTGAAAATCCAAGATTTCAAAACGTTTATGGAATTGCAGGCAATCCAGCAATTCACGAACGGCAACATCCAAAATACAAATTCATCTCGATCCGTTTTCCAGGACATGCTCTCGGCATTGGTTTCGGGTGATGCTCTAGAAGGCACTTCGCAGACATTGGGTTCCTTATTATCCAATGTGGAAACGGAAGCGAAGAAGTCCTTTCTTCAACCCATCGGCCTGACATCCATGAACATCAACCCGATTTCCGCTGCCCATGCTAACAATCAGAGCAGCGGAAACGCAACAAACTATGATCATATCATCAGCTGGGCGGCAAGTTTATATAATCTCCCGGAAAAACTGATTAAGTCTGTCATTAAACAAGAATCGAACTTCAACCCTGAAGCCACCAGTTATGCGGGTGCAACCGGCCTTATGCAGTTAATGCCAGCAACTGCAAAAAGCCTTGGGGTGGATGATGCAACCGATCCAGAACAAAACATCATGGGCGGGAGTAAATATTTAAGTCAAATGATGGCTCGTTATGACGGGGACATTCAGGTTGCCCTTGCTGCATATAATGCTGGGCCAGGAAATGTCGATAAATATAACGGCATCCCTCCTTTTAAAGAAACTCAGAACTATGTCCAAAAAGTTTATGGCACATTTTCAAGCTAAAGCAAGCTGACCCTTTTTTTTATGATGGGTCAGTTTTTTCATGTCTATATATGCTTCTTCCACGCACCTTGAACAAATGGTAAAGCTCCTCAAATGCTGTCATCTTCAATCATTTCCCTGTGTCATACTACAGATGTAAAATTTTCTTTAAGCTATATATTTGTTATATCAGTACGTCATTGATAAAATATGAATAAATATCAACCATCTTTCTTTAAAAGGAGTAATCAACATGATGCAAGGGAACCCTACACCATATGAATTAATTGGAGAAGGGCAATTACACAAATTAATTGATGTGTTTTACTCCAACGTTAGTCAACACCCGGATCTGCAGCCAATATTCCCTGACGATTTAACTGAAACGGTCCGTAAGCAAAAACAATTTATGACTCAATATTTAGGCGGTCCCTCTTTATATACCGAAGAGCATGGCCATCCTATGTTGCGGGCTCGACATATACCTTTTGAAATTACACCAGAACGTGCGAAAGCATGGCTCTCATGCATGTATCAAGCCATGGACGAAGTTGGCCTTGAAGGTGAGATTAGGGAGTTTTTCTATCACCGCCTCTATTTGACGGCACAGCATATGATCAATACATCCGGAACTGACGGGAAAGGAGAAGACAGTTGAGCGCACAAAAACCAGTTTTCAATATTTCCGATTGGATCAAGACGCAGCATTGCTATGAAATAGGAAAAAAGCCAATTGAAATTTATGTTTTTGTTGATCCGCTTTGTCCCGAATGCTGGGGCTTAGAACCAATTATTAGGAAATTACAGATAGAATATGGCCAACTGTTCAGTTTGCGCCATGTTTTAAGCGGTAAAATCGATTCTCTTAATATGGGGAAAAATAAAAATTATGAAAACCTTGCTCAAGTTTGGGAAAAGACAGCCAGCCGCTCGGGAATGTCCTGCGACGGGAGCCTTTGGTCTGAAAACCCAATCTCTTCTCCATATACAGCTTCCATCGCAATAAAGGCAGCGGAATTGCAGGGCCGTAAATTGGCCATTCGTTTTTTAAGGCAGCTTCAAGAATATGTATTCATAGGTAAAAAGGATATATCCAATATCGAGGTCTTGATCGAATGTGCCAAAATGGTCGGTTTGGATGTGGAGGAATTCCTTTATGACATCAATTCTTCCAGTGCAGCAAAAGGCTTTCAATGTGACATGAAAATCACAAGTGAAATGGAAGTGACTGAAATACCTTCCCTTGTCTTTTTCAATCAAAATATAGAAGAAGAGGGAATAAAGGTTTCAGGTGTCTATTCTTACGAGGTATATGTTCAAATTTTAGAAGATATGCTGAATGGTCTTCCAGCCCCCGCACCCCCTCCCTCTCTCGAAGAATTTCTAAGCTGTTTCAAACTAGTGGCCACAAAGGAGATTGAAACGGTTTATAATATGAGTAAGAATACCGTCGAGTTGGAAATGAAAAAGCTTGTTTTAAAACAGTTGGCAGAGAAAATTCCTGCTAAATACGGAACGTTTTGGAGATACACAAAGAAACAGTCATGAATTTGACGCTTCTTTGTTATATATTAAAAAGGAAAAACCATGCAAATCAAAAGATTGCATGGTTTTTTATTATAAGAAATAAGGGGATGGGAGAAATTTTTCACGATCAAACAAAGGGGTATAAGTTTGTTTGTGATTCACTTCACAATATATAATATAACAGATAACCCATTTATGTTTCAACTGTATGTGTAACTTTTCACAAATTGTTCACAATATATATTGTTCGTCTTTTATTATCCTTTCTAGTATATATACCAAAATAAGAGACGGTTTTAATTTTTAGGCCATACGTGTTTTGATAGCTGATTTAGTATGGAATTGAGTCTATTTGTGAAATTGATCACAATAATGGCTAAACATTTCTTTTTATTCATTCAGCTTACGTTCAACTTTTATTACTACCGGTACCATTATATTTCATGGACATGAAAAACCCCGGCAAATCACGAAATTTGCTGGGGTTTTCACCTATTTATACGATTAAGGGGATAGGAGAAATTTCACGACGAACAAACAAAGGGGTATATGTTTGGGATGTGATAACTTCTATATCTGTACTATAGCAGATTACACACCTTATTTGCAAGAACTTTGTGCGCGACTTCACATTATTGTCATATTCTTAGAATACTGCTTATTCTAAAACATACTATCTAATAATGAGCAGATGAGTTTTTACTGCTGCCAGGTTGGAGGTGACCAAATTGAAAGGCTTTATTCTTCTCATACTCTTGATGGGGTCGCTATTTGTCCAGCTACTCGGTATCATGGACCTCATTCCTCTGTATTTTACCTCCCCTATTTTATTTTTTGTTTTGTTCATAATTCTTCATAGCTTAAATCAGAGAAATCGTTTTAAAGGATTATGACGGACATCCAGATAAAGATGAAAAGGACCCGAAGTGTTCGGGTCCTATCCACATCCTATTTATTCAAAAGTTCTTCCAACTCATTTAATTTTTCTTCGAATACATTCATGGCTTCTTGTACAGGCTCGGCTTTTGTCATATCGACGCCGGCCTTTTTGAGTACTTCAATCGGATAATCGGAACTTCCTGATTTCAGGAACTCCAGATACCTTTTGACAGCAGGCTCTCCTTCTTCAAGGATTTGCTTGCTCAATGCTGTTGCTGCACTGATTCCAGTTGCATATTGATAAACATAGTAATTATAGTAGAAGTGTGGAATACGAGCCCATTCCAAACCGATTTCTTCATCAATGGTCACGTTCTCGCCAAAGTATTTCTTGTTCAGCCCATAATATTCCTTAGTAAGCATATCCGCCGTCAACGCTTCCCCATTTTGAGCTTTTAAATGAATGGTATGTTCAAACTCAGCAAACATCGTTTGTCGGAACAATGTGCCACGGAAGCCTTCCAGGTAATGGTTCAGTAAATAGATGCGTTTCTTTTCATCTTCGATCGAATTCAGTAAATAATCATTCAACAGGTTTTCATTACAAGTGGATGCAACTTCCGCTACAAAAATTGAATAATTCCCGTATGGATATGGCTGATGTTTACGTGTATAGTAGCTATGGACCGAATGCCCAAACTCATGAACGAGCGTGAATAAGTTATTGACGTTATTTTGCCAGTTCATTAGAATATAAGGGTTCGTCCCGTATGTCCCCGAAGAATAGGCACCGCTTCGTTTCCCTTTGTTCTCATGCACATCGACCCAACGGTTTTCAAATCCCTCTTTCAAAACATTCAAATAGTCCTCCCCTAGCGGAGCAAGACCTTTAAGGACATAATCTTTGGCCTCGTCATATGTCACTTCCATCTTCACTTCTTTAACAAGAGGAGTGAATAAATCATACATATGAAGTTCATCTAATTCCAGTACCTTTTTACGTAAGTCAAGATAACGGTGCAGTAATGGCAAGTTGTCGTTGACCGTTTTAACGAGATTATCGTATACGGTCTCCGGAATGTTATTATTACTTAAAGCCGCTTGGCGTGCTGAATCATATTTTCGAACCGTGGCATTGAAGTTGTGGTTTTTCACCTCACCTGACAGTGTTGAAGCAAATGTATTACGGAACTCCCCGTACTTGCTGTATACCCCTTTAAATGCCTCCTCACGTACACGGCGATCTTCACTCTCAAGAAATCTGATATACCTTCCGTGAGTAATTTCCACTTCATTTCCCTCTTCATCCTTGATGGTCGGGAATTTCAGATCGGCATTGTTAAGCATACCGAAAGTATTACCCGATGCATCGAGTACTTCTGATGCCTGTGCCAATAGTTCTTCCTGCTCTGCTGATAGGATATGGGGTCTCTGAAGATTAATTTCCTCTAAAGAATGTTTATATAATTTCAATTCTTCTTTTTCTTCCAAAAACCCTTCCACTTTACTTTCTTCAATACTCAATAGTTCAGGAACCATATATGAAAACGCAGCCGCTGCCTGTGCGTATAAAGCTTTTGCCCGATCCTCCATCCCTTGATAAAATGGATTGGTTGTATCTTGATCATTGCGCATATGTGAATAAGAATAAACTTTCCCTAGCTTCTCGAAAACCTCATCTTGAAGTTGGAGGGCCGCAAATAGCTTTTCTGCGCTTTCTCCCAACGTCCCTTTATGCGCCTCCGCTTTCTTGAGGTCTTCCTTTACCGCTTTGAAGGCAGCTTCCCAATCTTCCTCGGTTGCGAAGATATCTTCCAGTCTCCACGTATCTTCAGGAGCTATTTCACTTCTTGAAGGTAATGTATTCGTTTTTGTTTCCTGTGCCATAAAAATTCCTCCCCATTCTATAGAAACTTGCCATTGGGCTAACTCATTAAACCGGATTGAACACTGCCATGCTTCATTCTGTTTAATTCACAGTTCTTATTACTATTTCTCCATTTACAAAAATAATCCTGCCATTTCATCTGAATTCAAGATAAATTGAGATGTCATCACTGATTATACTGGATATTCCCCTTTTCCATCATCAATTTATGCTTATCATAGAAATCTTTTTCCAAAATTTGAGCTTGATCACTGGTGAAGGGAAGGGTAAATTCCTTTTCAATTTTAAAAACCCCTTCTTCCAGCTTTGATAGATAACCCAATTGTTCCAAAAGCATGATATATTGATCAATAGGATACTCGATGGTTTTTTCATGAAGCAATGGCAACGGTCTGAACTTTATTTCCCCTTTTTTTGAACGCTTTCTAAAAATGCGGATAATATCAGCCATATAAATCTTTTCCCCTGTTCTTTTCTCTTGAATCGCATCCATGTATAACCATGCCTGCCATTCGATTGAGGCAGTTTCGATCAACAGCATCCCTCTGACGGGAACACCCACTTCAATTGGAAGTGTCGCAGGTGAAATATGATGTAAATATAGGGCTTCGAAAAAAGGATCGCATCTGCGTGCTGTTTTCACTCGATGGAGCGACCAGCCATTTCGTTTATATCTCCATACAGGCAGAAAAGGGAAACGAAAGCAGTTTTGGGGGACTGCCCGACTAGGGGGAAGGAGCTTTAGAGAAGCTGTTGTCAATTCGGCAAAGACGGTTCTAGGGGTAAAAGGAGTGAGGTTCTTCAATACTGATAAATGATCAGTTTCCGGGCAATACATCCAAAGAAACGGATGATGGAAGCTGCCGGTGACGAAGAGCCATTGGAAGCGGGATATACTGAATTCATAAAAGCTTTTCCTTTTTAAGCTTTTTGCAGCGAGGATCCAGATTGGTTTAATGCCTATGCTTTGATAGGCTCTTGACCTTTCCATGAATTCCGCCTCGGGGATAACGGAGCATTGAAATTCTATCGCATAACGATTACCCCCTATCCTCACTAAAATATCAGTCCTTTTCTTAATTACGGGAAGGTAGGCTTCTAGATCCACTTGATAACCATGTGATAAAAACCACTGAAACAATTTTCTTTTTCCCATTAAATGATAAGCGGATTCCGGTTCTGAAGAAGCACGGCATGAAGAACTATTTTTATGGGCGAAATGCGGAACCCTTACACTGCCCGCTTTGATGGTCAATTCCATCTTGCAGCATGGACAGTAATAATCTGCTGACTTTCTCCAGTCATCAATCATGTTTGCCGGTATCTTTTCAGGGAGGGTAATCCAAGTCCCTTCTTTATTTATCGCAGTTAGCATACATCTCCTCCTCACCCACTACATTCGCCTGGTTCGCTTAGGATTCCTTTTAATGTGAAAAAAAAATGCCTGAACGGCATAAAAGAGAGTTACTATCTAAAGAAGAGGTGAAAGCAATCGGCAAGTGGACTCCAATAATTTCAAACCAAAATTCCGTTTGGAAAACTCATCAATCTCCACTTCCTTGGATACCTTTATATCTTCCATGTAATCATTCACCAGCTGCTGAGCACTTTCCGTCCGGTAAAGAAATGCATTGACCTCGAAATTCAGGTGAAAGCTTCTCATATCGATATTGGTTGTCCCAATTGATGCCATTTGGTCATCCACTATGATGATTTTACTATGCATGAAGCCTTCATTATATTGAAATATACGAACTCCAGAAGCAAGCAATTCGGGAAAATAAGTTCTCGAAGCATGAAATACGATACGTTTATCGGGGTTCTTCGGGACGAGAAGCCTGACATCCAAACCACTTAAAGCAGCCACCTTTAACGCTTGTAAGATATTGTCATCAGGAACGAAATACGGGGAGGCAATCCAGACGGACTTTTCTGCTGAAGTGATCATCTTAAAAAAAATGCTTTTAATGATCGTCCATTCACTATCCGGCCCTCCGCCAATCAATTGAACTCCGCCATATCCGTGATGGTTCGGCATTCCGGTCATGAGGTATTCATCGCTTAAAAAACTATTGTTGGTGCTATAATACCAATCCTGCAGAAATATGAGCTGTAACGTCCTGACAGCTTCCCCCTTTATGATGAGATGCGTATCCCGCCAAGAACCGAATTTCTGGTCTTGTCCCAAATATTCATCCCCTATATTGAGGCCGCCGATGAAACCGACAGAGCCATCTATCACAATTATTTTACGATGGTTGCGAAAGTTGAATTTATTATTTAATAAAGGGAGATGCAACGGACCAAAGGCAACCATTTCGGCTCCCGCATTCTTCAGTTCATCGATATAAGATCGGGCTAACTTCCAGGAACCAACCGCATCATAGAGAAAACGGACCTTTACCCCTTCTTTTACTTTTTGTATCAAGATGTCTTTTAGCAGTCCGCCAATGCGGTCATCCCTAACAATATAATATTCTAAATGAATATGATGTCTTGCTTTTTTTAATTCTTCGATGATATTGGAAAATGTCTCCTCACCATTCCGTAAAACCCTGGTTTCGGTCGTAAATGATACAGGGCTATTCCCCAGCCTATTTGCAAGAGTGATTAACTGCTGAGGGTGCTCGCCCATTTCCATAATTCGTTCATTATATCCCGCTTCGCCGCTTATTTTCACGAAAGTCTGTTTATCCAAAAAATACTTCTTGCGAAATATCCTATCTTTCCGAAAATTACGGCCAAACAAAAAGTAAAAAATGAAACCGATGAATGGGAAAGCGCAAAAAATAACAAGCCATGTTATGGTCTGGATGGGATCTCGATTTTCGAGGAAAATGTTGAATCCAATTATCACCAAGAAAATGGTCAAAATAAGGCTAGAATAAAAAATCAGCCTGCCATCAACGTCATTTAATAGAAAATGCCAAGTGCTGACCAACATGAGAATAAGCAGACCGATGCCAACTATATTCTTCACCTAGACTCCCTCCAATTAACAAACACAGGAACACTAAAAAAACCCCCTTAGACGAAAAGACCGATTTCTACTGAAATCGGCCTCAACAGTCTATGCGAAATATTTATCGACCGTTGTGAATACATCATTTTCGATAACTATCTTTCCGTACTCTTCAAGCATGTGCACCGTTATAGGCGACTCCTGGCTATATTCCAATAAAAGACTTAGAACATTATCGATTTCTTCCTCATCAATCTCCGCTTCGGAAAATTCGATATAAAGATAATATTTATTCTGATAAACATAAAGTTTAGTCGTCCAATCATCCAAGCCATGACGTTTGCTTAATGAAATGACATCTTCGAAATCCTCGAAAGTCGTGATGAATTCAATCATACCATCTTCGAATGTCATACCGCTTTCTTCATCTTTGCCATGAAAATGTTGATCAAGAAGCGTATCCATCTTGTCTGATACATTCAAATCCCTTAACTTATCATCTGAAAGAGGCAGCTCGAGTTTCTGACCATCTTTGGCAAGCTGGGCTTTTGTGACCAAAACTTCCAAGCCTTTTTCAAGGGCTTGAACTTGAATCCATAAAGGTCCTTCAATCATGAATTCTTCTTCCTGATGCACTTCATCCATCATTTCCCAAAAAAGCTCCTCACTTCGCTCGCGGCTGTACCAAATTTCTTCGCGATCAAAGCCTCTTTCCTCAATATCTATATAGGAAATATAAAATTTTACTGTATCGTCATTAATGCGTTCGATTTCCATGATTCCCCTCTCCCTTCCTTTCTCATTTTGAAGGGATAATAACCCCCAAGCGAAAATTGCTCTTAAAAGCTCTTTACCCGTAAGTGAATACTGTAAATCATGATAGTCATTAAAACAGACTATTTTACATCATTTTATGACAAAACCTTGAAGAAGGGAAATAAAAAACATTACTTATCTAAAAAACAATTGTTTGCCTAATATTCCATTCATTCTATAAAAAAATACATCCGCATGCAACTATCATAATGCTTTATTAAATTTCACTCTTACTGCCGTCAATGTCATATTATATACATGGCATGATGAGTTGCATTCTTATTTTTTCTTTAAATGATGACCGGTTCAAGGGACCTGTTGCAGCTAAGAAACGACCGCTGTCGCCTATCAATCCTGTTATGTTCCCCGTCATTAAGTTAAAAAATCAGCGGAAAATCGGATATGTATAAAGAAAAAGCCCTGCACATTTCCTGGCAGAGCTTGAAAGACCTTATTAGTTGACCATACGTTGTGCTTCCCGTAATTGGAAGGTACGAACTTTACGTGGTAAAAATCGTCTTATCTCATCTTCATTATAACCAACTTGAAGCCGTTTCTCGTCAAGGATAATTGGACGTCTCAACAGTCCAGGATTCTCCTTGATCAATTTATATAATTCTTGAAGAGGCAGGCTCTCTAAATTTACGTTTAACTTTTGGAAAGTTTTTGACCGTGTTGAAATGATTTCATCGGTTCCATCTTCTGTCATTCGAAGAATTTCTTTAATCTCATCAATCGTTAACGGTTCTGAAAAAATGTTTCTTTCTTTATATCCAATCTCATGTTCCTCTAACCATGCTTTTGCTTTTCTGCATGAAGTACAACTAGGTGATGTATATAATGTTACCATGCTTACTCACACTCCCTAAATATAGAATCGGTGATCTATGAGGGGAAATCTACTATTAGTATTCATAAGTACCACTCTAATTTGAAATAATTTTAAATAAGTATTTCATGTTCCTTATTATACACTAATTTTTTTAAAATGAATACCCTTTTTGATATTTGAAAAAATCCTTTAAAACTTCCTGTTCAGGCTGTACTATAGCTATTTCATTTTTTTATGTAATACATTAAGACCACATTTTCTAATTGAAAAAACATACCTGCCATTCTCATTTAACTCTCAATTCGGCCCTCATGATTATTTAATTATCTCGTTACTTTTATTTACCCCCAATCCTTGTCAATAAACAAGATCATGTTAATATATTTTCTTTAATAAAAAGCAAATTCCTCCTTTTACAAGAAAAACCATTCTTTTAGCACATATATTTCCAAAAGTAAAAAAGGTAATTCGAAAGAATCCGCAATAAGGGAGTAATCTACCATCCAAGAAGTTATGGATATTCATTTGCCTGCAGAATATGCCAATAAAAGACAGTTAGTCTTCAGACTAAAAAACGATTCAGTTGATTCCAGAAATCCGCTCCCTTTCCTCCGACTGTCTGCCAAGCCTCCTCGACGCAAGCATCTGCGGGGTCTCGGCTAGCCAGCATCTCGGCAGGAGTGCCGCAAATTTCTCAATATATTGGAGGTTACATCCAATATGACTTTATTGAATATTAACCAAATTATCCTTTTAAAAAACATGATCTCAACAAACTAAAAAGGGCAGGTTAACAACCGGCCCTTTTTACTCAAACTTCCATCTCTTTAAAAATATCGGCTTCCTGACCTGCATTCAAGCTAAGTACATCATCTACATCTTGATAAGATTTACCATAAAGATCATCATCTTTGTAAGTATGGATTTCAGAATAAATCTCTTTCATGAAATCAAATACATCTTCTTCATCGACAGATGGATTTGCCGGCCAATACAAGATTTCCATAGGCGTATTCTCCTTGGTGGCAAGCGATTTTCTGCTGTAGGAAATCGAAGAGGCGTGCTTGAATCCTTCCCTTTTATAAAATTTCAGCCTTTTAAATGTATCATCATCATTTTCTTGTACTGGTTCTACTTCCAGCAAGATCGTTTTCTGCTTTTTTTGCAACTTTTGAATTAATTTCCTTCCAAGTCCCTGCCCCCTTGATTTTTTTGATACAAAAAGGTAATCAACGAATATAAACTCGTCCCCTTCCACATATAATAAAACATGGTCGGGACCTTCATCCTTTTTATATATTTCCTGCTTATCTTCTAAAAGAACTTCTATGTGTTCTTTTGACTTCATTTCTTCAATAGGGAAATACTGGTTTAGCTTTTCATACCAATTCATAATTTAATCTCCTCATTTGCTAGTTTATACTTTCCAGATTTTTTCTTATCCACTACAATGGAACTTGAATAGCTTGAAAATATTAGGAGGGTTTTGATGATCAGCTACTTTTTGGACTTTTTTTTAGTCGCCGCTTGCGTTATCGGCATTACGGCTGTGAATGGCGTTGTGACGAATGGCATCGGCGAAAAATGGTTTGGCGGGAAACGTCACTCTCATATTTTCGATCAATCGAAACGAATTCAGTCAGGGTGGAGTCAAGTTGGCGGGAATAAAAAGCGGTAATTCAGAGAGAATTTTGGATGACCGGAAGGAACTTCCTAGGTCATCCTTTTTTTCATGGGGTATAGTCTACTCCCTTTGTATATCGATTTGCTGCATTCCACAATAGGTATTCATCAATACCATTATCATTCAATGCTTTTATTTGGGCTTCCACTTCTTCCTTACCATACCTTTGGTAATTACCATCACCTAAATATGAGGCAGTAAAATCTTGGAGCCATGGTCTTGAAGTAGGTGGTGTTTTTAATTCCTTCAGCTTCCCGTTCTCCAATTTCGCATATTCCTTAACGAGATTATAAGGCTCCAAATCAGGCTTTTCGATACCAAAATAAGATGTCCAGTGGCTCGGATAGATCATCGAGGAAATAACATCAACATTCTCAGAGATTTTTGTGAAGTTTTGCCCAATTCCGGGAGCTTCAGGCAATGTAGCCGCATATCCAAAAATATCCACCGACACTTCGACATCGTATGGTTCCAGTTGTTTCCTCGCATAACTTACGAAATCCGTAACTGCCTGAACCCTTTTGGCTGTATGACTCATTTTCGCTTCATCATATTCACCGACATCATATTTCAAATCATCTTCTTTATTTTCGAATCCTTCGGGAAAACGGACATAGTCAAATTGAATTTCTTTAAAACCCATCTTTGCCGCTTCAATGGCAATACCGACATTATAATCCCACACTTCTTTTAAGAATGGGTTAACGAAGGCTTCCCCTCGACCATTCTTCCATACCTTTTCACCATCTAAAAAAGACAACTCAGGTTTCTCTTTGGCCAAAAGGGAGTCTTTAAAGACGACAACCCTTGCAATCGGATAAATCTGTTTATCCTCAAATTTTTTCAGCATTGCCCTTGGGTTTTTTATGTAGTCTTTACCAATCCCAGCATATGGAGAGTCGGGATCTTCCGTTTTATACGTTACGTTCCCCTTGTCATCCTTAATGTCAATGACCATCGCATTCAAATCGGTTTCATCTACATATTTGATAAGTTCATTCAGTTTATTGCCACCCGCTGCAGGCCCTGTCACATATATTCCGCGTACAGCATCCGGATAGTCGAATTTCAACCCCGAATCAAAAACAAAACGCGGTACGCTCGCAGGCAATTCTTTATTTTCTAATGCTACCTGCCTCGTTTCGTTCATGCCTTGCGCATGAACTGGCTGTTGAATCAGGAATATGCACATACCTGTCATCAACCATTTACACATTGGTTTCATTTTCTCCACCTCATTCGCCATCAGTCATCAATATTCAACAAATATAATAAACCCCTTTCTTTAATACCACAAACAATTAACTTTACTCCTAAATATGATAAATAATTAAAAAAACTTCTTTACAAAGTTTCAGCTTAAGAATACGTTCACAATCCTGTATTCCCTTGTGAGTATCCTTCCCTAAAATGGTCTGCTCATTGTGGTATATGTTAAACGGTTTGATTTTCCTCGAACCCTTCATTTTTTCCATGTCAAAAAAAGAAACGGAAATCCTTTCTAATGGCTTGATTTCCGTTTCGATTATACATTTAATATGAATAAATGCTAAAATACAGTATAGTGGACATTTCGTATTCTCAGAATGGCATCGATACAGGACAAAACGGCCCTCCACAAGATTCAAATGAGCGTTTTCCCACACAGGAACATGCACATTTCTTTCAAGAATGTGGATTCATTTTCTATTTATCCTTACAATAATGAAGAGCGAATATCCATTTATCAATAAACGTATTTAGAGGAGTGACTAGCAGTTGAAAAGGATTTTCTCCGGCATTCAGCCATCCGGTTCCGTTACTTTAGGAAATTACATCGGAGCCATGAAACAATTCGTTAACTTACAAAATGAATATGAATGTTTCTTTTGTATTGTTGACCAACATGCAATTACAGTTCCACAAGACCGCATCAAGTTAAGGAAAAACATTAAAACATTGGCTGCTTTATATCTGGCCATTGGCCTGGATCCTGAAAAGAATACTATCTTCATTCAATCAGAAGTACCAGCGCATGCACAGGCAGGCTGGATTTTACAGAGCATATCCTATATCGGGGAACTTGAGAGAATGACACAATTCAAGGACAAATCCGCTGGCAAAGAAGGGGTATCCGCAGCACTGCTCACTTACCCGCCGTTGATGGCTGCCGATATTCTCCTTTATAGTACAGATGTGGTCCCTGTCGGGGAAGATCAAAGACAGCATCTAGAATTGACACGCGATTTGGCTGAACGATTCAATAAAAAGCATAATGACATCTTCAAAATCCCGGAAATCAGCCTCCCTACAGAAGGGGCCCGTATCATGTCCCTTCAGGAACCAAACAAGAAAATGAGCAAATCCGATCCTAATAAAAAGGCGACGATTGCCTTATTGGATGATCCGAAGCAAATCGAAAAAAACATCAAGAGCGCAGTTACCGATTCGGAAGGAATTGTCCGTTACGATAAGGAAAACAAAGCAGGTGTTTCCAACCTGATGTCCATATACTCCATTTTCAGTGGAAAATCCTATTCAGAAATTGAAAAGATGTATGAGGGCAAAGGCTATGGTGACTTTAAAAGTGATTTGGCTGAGGTGGTTCTTGGAGAAATCCTACCAATCCAAGAACGCTATAATGCATTGATCGATTCACCTGAATTGGATGAAATTCTGGACCGCGGTGCAGAAAAGGCGAATATTGAAGCCAATAAAATGATCAGAAAAATGTATAATGGCATGGGACTTGGCAGAAAGAGATAAAAGAAGACGATTCTCAACGAATCGTCTCAGTGTGTAAGCAAAAGGTTTCGGAATGGTATCATTCCGAAACCTTTTGTTTGTTTGGAGAAGTTGACCTCTCGTGATTCTTTTCACATTCTTGCCAAATATGTCACTCCTCCGCGGGCACAGGCAAATTTTCAAATTGTACATAAAAAACTGTAGACAGATTAGATTTTCAAGTCTTGATCTGACCCAATAAAGTTAGACATATAATTTAAACAGCTTCTAAGACCTGAGTTCGGTATTCTATCGGACTCAGGTCTTTTAATTTTACCTTCATTCGTTTGTGGTTATAGTAATGTATATAATCATCTAATTCCTTTTCAAAGTGCTCCATACTTTCAAACTCTTGGAGATAAAGCAATTCAGACTTTAACAAGCCAAAAAAATTTTCAATGACTGCGTTATCTAAACAATTTCCCTTACGGGACATGCTTTGTATAATGCGGGAATCTTTTAAGGTTTTTTGATAATTCTTCATTTGATAATGCCACCCTTGATCCGAATGGAGGATGACCGTATCTTCTGGTTTTAGGTGTTTAATCGCCTCATCTAACATATCTCCAACAAGTTTATAAACAGGGCGTTTCATCACTTTGTAGGCAATAATTTCACCATTACATAAATCAAGGATAGGGGATAGGTAACGTTTCTCCCCAAATAAATGAAATTCCGTTACGTCTGTTACCCCTTTTTGATTCATTTTCTCGGCTTGAAAATCACGTTGTAAAATATGGGGGGCAATTCGACCAACTCGCCCCTTATACGAACGATACTTTTTCATACGGACTAAACATTTTACGCCCATTTCATTCATGAGGCGGTTGATGGTCTTTGGATTGTGAGAAAACCCATATTTTTTTAACTCTTTTGTGATACGACGATAACCGTAACGTCCTTTATGTTCATGATAGATAGACTGAATAGTGGCTTTTACCTTCGAATACTTATCTTCTCGATTCAAGCGTTTTTCCCAATAATAGTACGTGCTACGTGGAATATCAGCGACTTTAATTAAGGCCACAACCTCATAAATGGACTTTAGTTCATAAATTACTTGCGCTTTGATTTGGGTTGTAATTTTTCCTGCATTTGAACTAAAGTATTTAACTTTTTTAAATACGCATTCTCCATTTCTAGTTGTTTAATTCGTTCTTCAAGATCTTTAACCGAACCTTCAATTTGTTTGGATGGATTGATATCTTTTTTCATGGATGGTCTCCCCTTTTTCTTAGAAATTAGGGCATCTAATCCATAGGCATTAACATTTATTCTCCACGTCCGAATTAGCGCTGGAGATGAAATATTAAACCTTGCGGCTGCGTCGTAAGAAGATATACCCGTTTCATTCATATAATTAAGTACATCCATTTTAAACTCCGTAGAATAACTTGTATAGGATTTCTTAAATCCATCGGCTCCTTGAATTTGGTATAAACGAACCCATCCTTGAATTATTTGATACGAAACTTCAAATATTTTTTGAAGATCCATATAGCTGTGCTCACCTTCAAGGTAAAGTCGTGTAATGAATATTTTCTGTTCGGCAGAAAAATTAGCCATAAAAAACACCCCGTAAATGTTAGTTTGGTGTCTAACATTTACGGGGCAGTTCAAGATTCGATTTTCAAGTCTGTCTACAGTCTGAGACTTATCCTCAACGGATCGTCTTTTTTGTTCATAAAATCGATGGGCTATCGCCAGCCTCCACTTGCCAAAGCTTTTCAAAAAAAGGCTGCCCCTTCACAAGGTTTTCACAAAGTTGAAGGTGCTTCTCTGACCAGCCTTCCTTCATTTCCTCATATAACTCAAGCCAAGCTATCTGAAAATCCATTTCTTGAATGCTTTCATATTTCTCAGGGGCCCATTCTGTGTACCAATAGCGGATTTCAGCAGTGTTTTTCGCCGTGAATAATTGGTCCATGGCCATGAATAGCAATTGCTTAAGCTGTCTTTCTTTTCTTGTCAAACCGTTCATGAATAAGGGAGACGGCGACAAAATATGATATTCTTTCTCAGATGTAGGTTTTTCAGTAAAGGTGTAATCCATCTCATCATGGTTTTCTATCATGTCATAAACAATTTGTTCCTGCCGGGGAATTATTCTGCTTTTCCTAATCGGAATATGATAACCTATCGTATCAACAGCTAAAATTCCATTTCCGTCAGTCACGATAAAACAATAGTCAAGCTGAATTCGCTCATGATTTTTCCTTGCATATGCTTTTTGATAAACATCATTCAGCAATGGCTTAGGTAATTCTGACAAGTCGTTTTCTATGTAGTGGAACAATGTTGATGACACTTTCAACAAAGGAACTTGATCTAGTAGTTCGATCCCGTCATCTTTCCTCCATTCATGAAAATGACAAATATTATAGCCGTTTTCTTCTCCTTCAAACCAGTTAACCCATACATCATGAAGATATAGCATCATTCATCCCTCACTTAAACAAATTTCTGTTTGTCAATCAGTATAGGCAGGAACCATACAATTTATTCCTATTCTAGAAAACAGATTAAGAAAAAAAGAACGTATATTTTAGCTCTATTTTGATAAGAATTCTTCAGATTGAATAATGAATGATCTTTTCACGGAGAGTTTTTCAAAATTTTTCACCAGGTAATAGCCACTACAGTATCCAAGCATATATGGATATCCTTTTGTCCCAAGCAGAAGTACATCATGAAGGGGATCTGTACGTTTTATCGTGTGCTTTCCCTCTAAATGCTTTCTCCAATATTCTCGTAGTTTATCTTCCTGATATAACTTAGTCCAATTCGCTAAATATTTTGTTCCTAAATATTTTCCCACCGTTCTTTCCGCCAGTCCTTCCATGATCATCGTATCAAGGAGAGTGAATTCTTTTTGGTCCTTTTTCAAATGATGCAGACGGCAAACATGATGGTATTCATGAATCAACAGGGCTTCCATTTCCTTTTCGGCTATCCCCTTTCCGTAAAAAAGGAATAGTTTATTTTTAAAGGCCAACCCTGACTTCGTTTCAACTTTTTTATTCCATATCCCTGTAGACATGAGCGGGAAAATATATATGGGAACATCAGGCCCTCCCCATAGCTTCTTATAAGCTGTAAACAAGCTTTGTGTTTTTTCCCATACATCGTTTTCCTGTAAGTCTTCCCATGTGAGTTTTGTTTTTTGATTCGGCGAATACATGCCATGCTTCAATAAATGATGATACATCATTTCAGCATCAAGGGTATCGTTGAAATTGCTTTTAAGTCTTTCCATCATCTGGATCGGCCGGTTGAAATCCTTCCTCATCCATTCATTGGTTGAAATGACTCCCATTTCCCCAAACACCTCCGCTTCTATTGACTATCGTATGATTTAATGAAGGCGGATGACACAATATATCCCTTTTCCCTTTAACCTAAAAAAGAGCAGATCCCAAAAAGATCTGCTCTTCCTTCAAAACTTATTGATATTTCTTGAAAAGAATCGTTGCGTTATGTCCACCGAATCCAAGTGAATTGCTGATGGCTGCATTGATTTCGCCCTTCCTTGCTTGATTCGGGACATAGTCCAAATCACACTCAGGGTCTGGTGTTTCAATATTGATGGTTGGAGGCAAAATGCTGTCCCTGATTGCCTGAATCGTGAATATTGCTTCCACACCGCCTGCTGCACCTAACATATGGCCTGTCATTGATTTAGTGGAACTTATCGCAAGTTTATTAGCATGGTCGCCAAAGACTTCTTTGACTGCCATCGTTTCGTATTTGTCATTGTAAGGCGTACTCGTTCCATGGGCATTCACATATTGGATGTCTTCCGGATTCAAACCTGCATCCTCAATTGCAATTTTCATGGCTCTTGCACCGCCCTCTCCACCTGGTGCCGGAGCGGTAATATGGAAGGCATCTCCAGTTGAGCCATAACCAGCTATTTCAGCATAAATATTGGCTCCTCTATTCAATGCATGTTCAAGGTCTTCCAGAACGATGATTCCAGCTCCTTCACCTATTACGAAACCATCACGGTTAAGATCGAAAGGACGGCTAGCGGTTTGTGGATCAGGATTTGTCGATAAAGCCGTATTTGCACAGAAGCCTGCAACCGACATTTTTGTGATTGGCGCTTCTGCCCCGCCTGTAATCATGACATCGGCATCGCCCCGTTGAATGGCTTTAAACGCATCACCAATTGAGTTTGTTCCTGTTGCACAGGCTGTTACCGTACATGAATTGATTCCTTTTGCACCCAGTAAGATAGAAACCTGGCCGGCTGCCATGTCCGGTATCATCATTGGAACAAAAAATGGGCTAACCCGTTTATATCCCCTGTTTAAAAAGTTTTCATGCTGTGTTTCAAGTGTCTCCAGCCCGCCGATACCCGAACCGATCCAGACCCCGACACGTGCAGCATTTTCATCGGTTATTTCCAGCTTGCTATCATTATATGCCATAACGGAAGCCGCAATTGCATAATGCGTAAAACGGTCCATTTTGCGAGCTTCTTTACGATTTATATATGTTTCTATATCAAAGTCCTTGATTTCAGCAGCCACTTTAACGGGATATTCTTCAGCATTCAAACGAGTTAAAGGCCCTATTCCCGATTTCCCCTCGATTATATTCTTCCATCCAGTTTCTGCATCATTACCAACTGGAGAGATTGCTCCAATACCTGTTACAACTACACGACGATTAGTCATTGAAAATGGCTCCTTCCTATTTTTAAAGCTCTTACGATTTGTTTCTTCTTTTTATTTACCCCACCTAAGAGCGATCGCTCCCCATGTAAGGCCACCACCAAAACCGACCATGACGATTAAGTCATTGTCCTTGATTCTTCCCGCTTCCATTTCTTCCACAAGGGCCATTGGAATGGACGCTGATGAAGTATTTCCATATTTATGAACCGTTTTTGTCATTTTTTCAAGCGGGAGACCCAGGCGTTCCCTTGAGGCTTCCATTATGCGTATATTTGCTTGATGCGGAACAAGCAGATCCACATCTTCCTTTGTCAAACCAGCTTTGTCCAATACACCCAGGCTGGATTCCCCCATCTGACGGACAGCAAATTTAAATACTTCACGTCCATTCATATGAATGAAATCTCCTTCCTGTAATAAGTGCTTCCCGCCAGTTCCATCTGCGCCTAATTCAAAGGAAAGGACCCCTTTGCCATCAGAGACAGGTCCAAGTACAGCTGCACCCGCTCCGTCACCAAAAAGGACAGCAGTATTACGGTCTTCCCAATTGGTTACTTTCGAAAGTTTTTCAACACCGACAATCAACACATGCTTATATGCACCTGTCTTAATAAATTGCTGTGCCGTGATCATTGCATACATAAATCCGGCACATGCCGCACTTACATCCATTGCAGCTGCCTTCATCGCTCCCAATTTCTCTTGAATCATGCAAGCGACAGAAGGAAACGACTGATCAGGTGTAACGGTAGCCACAAGAATCATATCTATCTCTTCAGCCGAAATTTCCGCATTTTTCAATGCAGCCTTTGCGGCTTCATAAGCCATATCTGATGTATCAATATCATCATTTGCAATTCTTCTTTCCTCGATACCCGTCCTGGTCCGGATCCACTCGTCAGAAGTGTCCATAATTTTTTCTAAATCCGCATTTGTAACGATTTTGTCGGGTAAGTAGCGGCCAAGCCCTAGTATTCCAGCATTCATCTTGCCATCCCCTTATATTTTAATGAGTTATTATAATCATCTATTATTACCTGGTACTAATTTTATATAAAAAAAGACTTCCTTGCAAGAGTTAACAATTTGAAAGGCTAAAGAAATCTCTTTCGGAAGTCGGTCAAGCGCCTATGCCAGGGGAAATTCAGGGACATACATTATAAATAAAAGGAGTAAAGGAGGACTCATTGTGGACATTTTCAATCGCAACCGCGAAAGAAACCCGGATGATCATTTTTCGAATTTGATGTTTGGCAGGAAACCCGAACCGGAGCAAGAGGAATCGAAGGTTGATTACTTGCAATTGATGGCGAGCGTTGAAACATTGATGGGCTTGTACAGTCAATACAAACCGACCATTGATAAAATCAATCTGGATCCATTGATTGCCAAGTTCTTGAAAAAAGAATAAAAAAATTAAGGCTGCCCTTTATCGGGACAGCCTGCCTTTAATTAACGCTGAGCATCTTGTTTGCCAAGCTCATAAGCTTCTTGCATTACGCTTTTAAAGAGCTCCATGAATGGCTCTGCCATCTCCATTGAAAATGGAATCCCGCTTGCCTCAAGCTTCGCTTTAGCCTCTGGGAAGTATTTCATGGCGATTCCCATAAATTCAAGAGTTTTATCTGAACTCATTCGCGTTTCCCCCTATCTTTTGAATATTCATCAATTGATTTGTGATGCCTAAATAAAGCTCAATAATATCATAATTCCACAGAACCCTTTCGTAAAGGGCGCACATATAAAATCATGGATATCTTTTGATGTTCTTCCTATCCTTGTACATTATAGTACAAGACATATAGATTAGAGGCAAATATACCGTTTTGTTCTTCTCAAATAACGAAAATATTTTTTTTAATCACGCTTTCTCCACTTTTTAAGTAAGTTTAATCGTTTATTATGTTTTTTTTGTAATGCAATGCCTTCTTCCGGTTCCATTTTGCATTGCACTTCAAATATTGTTCCTTTATTGATTTTAGTTGTTGATTGTTGGGGAGTGAATGAATCCATGCTTTCATCAAATATTAGCTTGGCACATTCATTCCAATGATCATCAATAGAGCTGCACAATTGGATGTCCCTATCGGAACCTGAGGTTAGCACCGCTTCCAAAGCATTAACAAAATCAGTGATATAGAGAGCATCAAAGGTATATTCGGCAGCAATTGCCGCTTTGATATCAGACTGCCCAAGCTGATTGATTCCAGCTTCAAAGCTCATGCCTTCCGATTGCCAAGGTCCATAAATCGTCGGTAAAAATATGATTTTTGCGGAATCGATTTCACGAATCGAGGTTAATACGGAATGGAAAATACTGACATCTTTTTCAATGGGCATGAAAAGAACGAAATTGGGCGTTTCATTCTTGCCATTTTTGAATTTCTCAATGAAGGAGACGATTTCGCCTATCAGAAAATCGATTTTCCCCATTTTGCCGCTTTGAATATCGTAGCAAGAGATGAACACCGTGTCCTCCTGTGAAATATCCAATAATTTAAGTTTATTTATCGGAAAGTATATAAAATTTGAATTCCTTCCTATTTCAAGTTCTTTTTCTTCCATAATATATTGATTTGCTTCGGAATCATCCCAATCGATTCCAATTACTTCTTTCCCTTGATTCAAAAAATATTGAGTCACATAGAATCCCACAAATCGATAAGTGCCAATGACAATGTTTGTTTGCATAAATACAGCCTCCTCGTATGCCATAAAGCCCACTTCTCCCGGCACGTCTAGTTTTTTTAGATGCTGTATCGTATGCAAACTATTGTAAAAATATATCTCTTCTCATAAAATCTCTTCATTCTCATTGAAAAACTTTTGTATTTGATAGGGGATTTTATAACGTTTTTCGGGCAATATATACGTCAGCTGCAGGTCTGCTTTTCTTGCCAGCTGGATTTGCCGATAAAGGGAGGCTTGCTCTTTCCGTAAGCTTCCAAAAACCTGAATCACTTTCATGGGGATATTCTCTGCGATTACTGAATCTTCAGTGTCCAGGATATGCTGCTCACATTCCGCAGGCTCAAGCTCATATGCAGCAGCAACCTCGGACAGCCACTTTTTATAGAAGAACTTATTTTCCTTTTCTTTCTCCAATTGTGCTTTCAAGGAAAAAACCGGATCAATCAATACGACAGACCGAATTTTATTTCCAAGTTCATTCATTAGCTTTAGGGCAAGTAGTGCGCCTGTCCCCTCTGCCAATATATGAACCCTTTGATTGACTATTTCTTTTTTCATGAAAAGAATATATAGGTTAAGGGAAAGGTCCAGTGCTTTAGGACTGCCCCAGTTGGCTCCGTGAAAATTGGATGAAAACAGCGTGTATCCGTATTCCTTTAAATATTCCAATATCTGCAGCCTCCCAGGATGCTGCAGCCAAAAGCTGCTGTCTTTTTCGACAAAATGACTGCGGTCTCCAATTACCATTACGGAAAAACCACTGGGCCGCTCTGGATAATAGATGATATTCCACTGGTCATCAATTTGAAAAGTTCGTTGTTCCATCGTTCTAACTCCTTTATGGAATATTACTACTATATTAATTTATGACGAAAAATAGAAAGGGTCAGTGGAAACGCCTAACTTCTTATCTTAAATTAAGCAAGCAGGGACGATTTTTATTTTTATTTCCCCCTATAATTTCCTTTTTGAAGTTTTGAACCAACTTGTATGCCAAAAAAAATTCTCTTATGATTTAATGTATTGAATAATTTAAAGGTTATTATTAAAAACACGTTTTAACTGTATATTAATTATGGTAAGATAAAAATGAATGTAGTGGAATGAGGTGAAATTCGATGCGTTATGCTTGGACAATTTTTTGGACATTCTTATTAGTGCATATGACTGTATATGTTGTTTCTTCCATGATCGGAGTTTCATACGATGCTGCGCAGGGAACGATTTTAGGATTGGCTGCTGCTATCCTGATTCTTATCATCCCTGCTATCTTGCCTGCTGGGCCAGCTAAAGACTCCCATCAACATTAAGAAGCAAAAGAGGACATCCTTTTTAGGATGTCCTTTTTGTTATACCATACTTTGCTTACGGGTTTACTGCATGGCGACGTTTTTATATGAGGACCAATTCATCATGATCATAATCAATCGTGATTCCTTCTTTAAGCTCAACAGTCCCAGCTATGATTTTACGGGCGATTTTCGTTTCGAGATGCTTTTGGATGAATCGCTTCAGCGGTCTTGCTCCATATACCGGATCATATCCCTGGTCCGCAATGAATTCTTTAGCCGCTTTTGTGACGTTGAGGACTATATTTTGTTCAGTTAACCTCACTTGTAATTGATGAACCATTTTATCTACGATTTCAACGATTTCTTGTTTTGTCAGAGGTTTGAATAAAACAATATCATCAACTCGATTCAAAAATTCCGGACGGAAATGCCCTCTTAATTCTTTAAAGACCTGATCTTTTATTTCTTCTTCAATGCCACCATCCACCCGGTTGGATTGCAATAAGAAATGGGAACCGATATTGGAAGTCATGATGATCACCGTATTTTTACAGTTGATTGTTCTGCCTTGGGAGTCTGTTATTCTTCCATCATCCAACATTTGCAGTAAAATATTGAAGACTTCCGGATGCGCCTTTTCAATTTCGTCCAATAATATGACTGAGTAGGGGTTTCTCCTAACAGCCTCCGTAAGCTGGCCACCTTCCTCAAATCCAACATAACCGGGAGGTGCACCAACAAGTCGGGACACGGAATGTTTCTCCATATATTCCGACATATCAATTCGAATCATATGTTCCTCACTATCGAATAATGTTTCTGCCAAAGCTTTTACCAATTCGGTTTTACCGACACCAGTCGGCCCAAGAAAAATGAATGATCCGATTGGTCTGTTTGGATCTTTTATTCCAGCCCTTGCTCTTAAAACAGCATCGGATACGAGTTCCACCGCTTCTCCTTGACCGATTACCCGTTCATGCAGGATATCTGATAGGCGAAGCAGCTTCTCCCTTTCACTTTCCACCAGCTTGCTTACCGGAATCCCTGTCCACCTTGCCACAATCGAGGCAATTTCCTCCTCCGTCACTTCCTGGCGAAGCAATCGTGATTCCTGTTTTTCCTTTTCCAATTCGTCTTCCATTGCTTCCAATTCTTTTTGAAGCTGCGGGATCCTTCCATGCCGAAGTTCAGCTGCCCGGTTAAGGTCATAGTCATTCTCTGCCTGTTCCAGTTCATGACGCAGTTTCTCAAGCTCTTCACGTTTGTCCTGCACCTTTTGAAGCGCTGATTTCTCCATTTGCCACTTGGATTTCATGCTATTCGCTTGATCCTGAAGTTCTGATAGTTCTTTTTGAAGCCCTTCCAGCCTTGCTTTGCTTTGAGGGTCGTCTTCATTTTTCAGGGCCGCTTCTTCAATTTCAAGTTGCATGACTTTTCTCGTGATTTCATCCAACTCGGATGGCATGGAGTCGATTTCCATGCGGATCATCGCACAAGCTTCATCCACTAGATCGATCGCTTTATCCGGTAAAAATCGCTCCGTTATATATCGGTTCGAAAGGACAGAGGCTGCAACGATCGCCCGATCATGTATCCTGACGCCATGATGAATTTCAAACCGTTCCTTTAATCCCCGCAAAATTGAAATCGTATCTTCAACATCCGGTTCAGGAACCAGAACCTGTTGGAAACGGCGTTCCAAAGCCGGGTCCTTTTCAATATATTGCCGATATTCATCAAGGGTCGTTGCACCGATACAATGCAGCTCACCGCGCGCAAGCATCGGCTTTAACATATTTCCGGCATCAAGGGCGCCATCCGTTCTTCCTACACCGACAATTGTATGCAATTCATCAATGAATAAGAGAATTTTCCCATCACTCTTCTTGATCTCATTCAACACCGCTTTTAAGCGTTCCTCAAATTCACCTCGGAATTTGGCCCCTGCGACAAGTGCACTCATATCGAGTGAAAAAACGGTCTTATCCTTTAAACCTTCCGGCACATCCTTCCTGACGATCCTTTGAGCCAACCCCTCGACAATCGCTGTTTTACCTACTCCAGGTTCTCCTATTAATACAGGATTATTTTTCGTTTTCCGTGAAAGGATCCGGATGACGTTACGGATTTCCGTATCTCGACCGATTACTGGATCGACCTTACCCGATTTAACCTCAGCAACGAGATCTCTGCCGTATTTTTTCAGTACTTCATAAGTGCTTTCAGGATTTTGACTAGTCACTCGCTGATTCCCCCTTATATCGCTTATAACCCGTTTTGCTTTATCATAATCAATTCCATATGATGAAAATAGCCTGTTTACATTCGTTCTATTGACTTGCAAAGACGCAAGCAGTATATGTTCGACAGATAAGTATTCATCCTCCCACTTCTGCATTTCCTTTTCGGCAGCCGTCAGAATTTGCTGTAGGGAGGATGACATGTAAACCTGGGAAACACCCCCGCTCACTTCCGGTAATCTATCCAATTCCTTATTCAGCTCTATATCAAATAGATTCACCGATTTACCAGATTCCGATAAAATCCTGATTAATAAACTTTCATCCTGCTCCATTAAGGCCTTTAATAAATGAAGCTCCGTCAGCTCGGGATTCCCTCTTTCATTGGCTAGCTCCTGACCGCCAGTGAATGCCTGTTGGGTTCTCTCCGTCATTTTATTAATATCCATCTTGAAACCTCCCATTCATCTATATCATGAACGAATCCCCACTGAGTTTGACCAATTTTGACCTTTATATTTTCATTATACTTCTAATTCTCCCCATGTAAAGGAAAGTTATAAGAAATGCAGTAGTTTGGAAAATAAACGGAAAAAGCCTTTCTTCATATAGAAGAAAGGCAGAACCATTTGTAACATGGATACATTCCTTTATGGATGAAACAAAATGGTTTATGCTTTCACGGCCGTTTTATTGTAACCATGAAATCCATCGACGAATTGGAAATCCCTATCCGTCCGACCTGCAAGGATCGTATCTCGGAGCAGAATGCCTGCATCGGTCGTATTGTGGATGATTTCCCCCCACATTCTTGCACTCGTTTGAACATTAGCCGTACGTGGAATGCGTTCCTCCTGGTATTCCAAAAATGCCTGTTCAATGTCATTCCCATGCTTATGGAGCATATCAAACAAATAAGCTGCATCTTCTAAAGCCTGGCAAGCGCCTTGTGCCAAGTATTGAAGCATCGGATGTGCCGCATCGCCCATAAGCGTAATTCTTCCTTTTGTCCAATTATCAATTGGGAAACGGTCATACATCGGCCAACGGCGTTGTCTTTGAATGAATGAAATCGCATTCTGAACAAGCTCACAAGTTCCGGCAAATACACGGTCCATTTCTTCCGGTGTTCCCCATTGATCTGTTTTTTCGTTTTCTTCCGTATATTGAGAACTTTTGAAAACCACTACTTGGTTATAAAGTTCTCCCCTTCTAACCGGATATTGAACAAGATGAAGGTCTGGCCCAATCCACATGTATACATCATCTAAATCCCCATGGCTCGTAACCTCCTCCATCGGGATCGCTCCCCTGTATGCAACATATTGAGAGCAGACCGGCTGATCTTCCACAAAAAGTTTCCGTGCCTTGGACCATAATCCATCGGCTCCAATGACAGCAGCTCCTGAATGTTGGGACCCGTTGGCAGAAGTAACCGTCACTTCCCCTTCATACTCTACTGTCTCAATAATGGTTTGATTCGTGACCAGTTCGATATACGGGTTCTTTTCACAGGCTTCAGCCAATACTTTATGCAAATCGGAACGATGCAAAACAACATACGGAGCTCCATATCTTTCTTTATAAACATCACCTAAATCCAAAGCGGAAAGCTCTTTTCCGGAAAAGGCGTCCATCAGCACCAATCTTTTTGGAAATACTGCAATATCATTGATTTTATCCATGACACCTAAACGCTGCAATACGTTGGTGGCATTTGCTGCAAGCTGAATCCCTGCACCAATTTCCCCAAATTCGGGAGCTTGTTCCAGGACTTTTACATACTGTTTTGTTTCTGCGATTCCTAAAGCAGTTGCCAATCCGCCAATTCCCCCACCGATAACGATGAATGGTTTTTTTTCTGTGTTCATCATCAATTCCCCCTATATTAGTTGCTTTTAGCCAAAGTTGCGGATCTACCACAGTAAGCGTTTTCATTCGAATGGCATTCATCTATTCACTAGTATCTCAGCTGAAGGTTCCAAACCGATTATTTTCAAACCAAAACAGGCTTGAATTCACTTTCAACCTTTTGGTACCCATTGTTTGTGTCTAATGCTTGTTGCTGTTCCAAATCGAATCTTTCCATTATTGGTAGGTCGTTTACCGAGAATAAGTAAGAATCAGCTTCTGCAACGTGCTCATGCCATGCCCAATTCGGAACGACGAAATAATCTCCCTTGGACCAGTCAAAACGCACTCCATTAATGACCGTATATCCTGATCCTTGGTGCACTTGATAAATCGTGGAATGGGTATGGCGATGGGCTTTCGTATGGAAACCTTTAGGAAGTTTCTGCATCCATGCCCCCATCGTCGGATTGGCCGTCTGGCCATTTGATGGATTGATATATTCCACGGCAAAACCTTCATATGGATCCGGTTCGAAATTCATCAATCCTTCTATCGCTGCTTTGGTGCCTTTCCACTTGTAGTTGGCAAGCGGTGCCACTTGTGAATAACGGTCGGATACTGGACGAACCATTCCGCCTTGATAACGGAGCTCTGAAAAATTATCCGGCCGCTTAGGCGTTTCAATCCGATCTGGATATGGTTCAAAGAAAGTGCCGCCTATGGAATAGATGGTTGGGATATCAAGGGCATCCATCCAAATCATTGGTTTTTCCCCAACATGGCCATGACCATGCCATAAGTTTTTAGGCGTGATCAAAAAATCGCCTTCTTCCATGAAGATCCTTTCTCCCTGCACGATGGAGTAGGCACCTTCACCATCCGTAATGAAACGAAGTGCACTTTGGGAATGACGGTGGGAAGGGGCCACTTCACCTGGCAACAGTAGCTGGACCGCTGCATAAAGCGTTTGTGTTGTCGAAGCCCATCCCCAAGGCTGGCGATAAGTAAGGCCAGGGTTTTGAAAATAAATCGCCCTGCGCTCCCCGCCTCGGTCAGGTGTGAAGATTTCAGCCGCTTCCATCAATTTTTTTGTCAAAAGCTCTTCTTTCCATAAATAAGCATGCGCATGAGGTTTAGGTTCATGGTCCATCAGAGCGGGAATGGCTTCCCACAGCGGCCCAAGGTTATACTGCTGAATATCCTTTGTAAAATCTTTTACGATTGTACTATTCATGTATTCCGATTTTTCAGCCATATTAATCCCTACTTTCTTTTTTATCTTGCCTCACTGGATTTTAGAAAGATTTCGCTTAATTTGATCATAGTGTCCTGAAACATGCTCATCGATGAAGTGATCGACTATATAAGAAACTGGTTTATTTCCGAATTTAGCGAAATTCCGGTGTGGCGATTCTTTTGATAGTGTTTCTTCATCTAAATTCCCGAGACCGCTCTCCACTTTATATTTAAGCTCCTCCACTTGCTTCATGACATCATCCACAGCAAGTTTGTCAGTATCGGTAACCGCCGCCAATCGGGCTGGATCTTGCAATCCACGCCCCCATTCGGCTCCAGGCATCGCTATTACAGTTTCCACTTCACCTAACCAATAAGGAATGGCTTCAGCTAAATGGGAAAGTATCTGCATGATCGACCATTCATCCTCTGCCGGTTTAAATCGGATCGTTTCTTCCGGTAGGTTTGCCGTTGTCTCAAGAATATGGTCGATGGATTGTTGCACTGATTGGATTGATGTCCCGATTTCCTGATAAGCCATTTTATTCTCCCTCCCCGACACGTCTCACACGGTTTTCAAGATAACCTATTTTGTCGATTTCGATTTTGACAACGTCACCATCTTTCAAGAACACTTGTGGATCACGGGCTACTCCTACCCCACCCGGTGTTCCTGTTAGTACGATGTCACCTGGTTCAAGAGTCATTAAGTTCGATAAGAATTCAACTAGATACTTCACATCGAATACGAAGTTGGATGTATTGGTTTTTTGGCGTTCTTCACCATTTACCGTTAATCGGACATTCAAGCCCGATGGATCGGACAGTTCATCGGAAGTGACTAACCAAGGCCCCATCGGAGCACTTCCTTCAACCGTTTTCCCTTGTAGCCACTCAAGTGTACGCCGTTGGATATCACGGTAAGTGACATCATTCGCAATTGTATAACCAGCTACATAATCAAGAGCATCTTCTTTTGAAACATTACGTGCCCTTTGTCCGACAACAAAAGCGAATTCCGCTTCATAATCCAGTTGTTCCGAGATTGGGAAAAACGGTATATCATCCTGGGGACCGATAACTGTATTGGCGAACTTTGCGAATACTACAGGGAATGGCGGCAGTTCACGGCCCATTTCAGCAATGTGTTCACGGTAATTATGGCCGACACAAATAATTTTGCTTGGCTTTTGGACAGGGGCCTCAAGCTTTATATTTTCAATTTCATGTACCAATTGATGTCTGAAGGAATCACGATTGTTAATAGCGTAGTCCGCAGCCTTTTGCGCGATGGAAAGGCTTTCATTCCCTCCCTGTAAAAACTCCTCCATTGTTGTAGGGACATAAGCGTCAGCAATTTGTTCACTGCGAAGTTTCCCTTCGCTTTCAAGAAGCGCTTGATAGGCATAGTTCAAGTCAACGACTACATTTTCCGGGTAAATTGCACCGATGCGTTTAAATCCTTGACTGCTGAACGTTACTAATTTCATATTCATTCTCCTTTATTAATCTGGATTTTTTTAAAACCTCTTTTTTGATGCCAACATCCTAATTCTGCTGGATTTGCTTCGCAAACCAGAATTTGAATGGCGTACACCTTATCTATTTCACTTATAGATAACATTGTTCACTATTTATATAAATGATAACTTAATTTTCGGAATACTGTCAAGAAAGTATTGCAAATTTTTGTGCAAATGTTATCATCTACACCATTATCAGTACTGCGGAATCAAAAAGTTCGTTATTCATTTAATAGGAACGTATATTGATAGCTTCAAGCATCCGGCGGTTTTTCTATTGATTTTCATGTATATTTTACATATTCTGATATACTAGACCTAAATTAAAATAGATTAGGGAGATTGATTTATGGAAATCGTAAAATCCGGTTCGACGATTCAATCATTACAAATAGGGATGAGCATCATAGATTTACTTGCTTCCCACAGAACTCCTTTAAGATTCTCTGATATTCAGGAATTAACGGAGATAACGAAAAGTAACCTCTATAAGTATTTGAATACTTTGACTCAACTTGAGTTACTATATCGCGATAAGACAACCGGTATGTATCACCTTGGGAGCAAATTGATTCAATACGGAATGGCAGCGATAGGAAATGAGGATATAACGAGCAGAATAACTCCTTATTTACAGGAAATCAGTCACCATACTTCCTGCACGGTCCTATTTTCCGTTTGGACATATGATGGACCAATCACGGCAAAAATATGGAATTCCAATCAAAACTTAAACATAGGGGCACAGTTAGGTACACGACTTCCGCCATCATCCTCTTCCGGAAAGGTATTCACTGTATTTCAGGATCCTTCCTTGACAGCGGAATGGATTGAAAAAGATCGTAATGTTACGGGCTCGTTCCTTAATGAAACGAATGAATATGATGAAATTCGGACATACAAAATAGCTTTTGCCAAAGAGCCACTTGTACCATCCGTTTCCTCCATGTCCATTCCGGTTTTTAATTATAATTCGGAATTGTTGGGAGCAATCACTGCCGTTGGGTTCACCGAAAACATTCCTGATCATTATGAAGATCCTTTAAGTGTCTATTTAAGGAAAAGCTGTTTGGAAATCTCGAATATATTCGGTTATTCCGGTGAATAGAAAAAAAGCAGGAAGAAGGATGGCGACCATTCCTTTTTCCTGCTTTTTGATGTTTCATGGCTTCCGCTTATAGGTCCATATCCGATTATGATTGGATGTTTCAGGAAAAGAATCCCCTGCATCCAGCTTTACCATTTTCGGATTCACTACCGTGCTGCCCGTTTCACCGATTTCTACGTAGGTCCCATTATTCGGTGCCTTCTGACCTGGCTTAAATTGACGATTTTGCCCCATAGATTTCACCCCTTTACATGCTTTCCCTGTTATTATTACCAGGTTCCTACCTTTCATGTCAGAAAAATTTGGAACATACAGGAAATTCGGCTGAATTAAAAAGCGTCTGTTCTCTGAGCAGACGTCTTTTTAAGTTTTTAAAAATTGACCGCCGATTGGAACGTAGGGCACTCGCTTTCCGGGGCGGTCCGCCCTCGGCGCCATTGCGACTGCGGGGTCTCCCTTGGACGCGCTTTTCCCGCAGGAATCTCGAACACCAGCTCCAATCAACTTTGTTTTAACATTAAGGATAGAGCCTTTTACCTGCAGTCTTTTTTGTTTTAATATAGATGGATTAAAACTCGAGGTATAGGGATGCTTTTCTAACCATGGTTCTATTTTAGCGAGATCAATTTGAAATGATTACTTCAGATCAACTGGTACCATAGAACCATTTATTTCGTAAAATGAAGGCAACAATTAGTGTCTTTTTCATTTAAACTTGATCGAGATATGTTTTAGAGGTAGGGTGCCCAAGTATTTATCCAGTTATTATTCTCTAACTGCTACAAATAAAATCAAAAAGGTTTCGGAATGAGACCATTCCGAAACCTTTTTTTCTACAAACTGAGTGACTGCTCTCTTAAGTAAGCTTTTTTGGTTAAGACATTAAGTCCACCAGGACCGCCTTTTGGGCATGAAGGCGATTTCCGGCTTGGTGAAAAACGACGGAATTAGGACCATCGATGACTTCAGCCGTAACCTCTTCCTCCCGATGTGCAGGCAGGCAATGCATGAATAAATAATCTTCTTTAGCAAATTTTACTAGCTCACCATTAATTTGATAATCTTTAAAAGCTTCTAAGCGAATACCATTCTCGATTTCCTGCCCCATGGAAGTCCAAACATCCGAATAGACGATATCCGCATCTTTTATGGCCTCCGAAGCTGAGGTTGTCACCAAAATTTCACTGCCAGTCTCTTCTGCCACTTTTTTAGCATAGGCGACGACCTTTTCATCAGGTTTGTAGGCGTCAGGACACCCAATGGAAAAATCCATTCCCATTTTTGCACAGCCTACCATCAATGAATTTGCAACATTATTGCCATCACCGATATAACTCATCTTCAAGCCTTTTAACTGCCCTTTTATCTCGATGATCGTCAAGAAGTCTGCAAGTACCTGACAAGGATGTGCAAGATCTGTTAACCCATTGATGACTGGGATAGAAGCATTTTCTGACAATTCCAGGATTTTTTCATGCTCGAAGGTACGAATCATGATGCCATCAATGTATTCAGAAAGAACTTTTGCAGTATCGGAAATCGTTTCACCACGTCCAATTTGCAAGTCATTGCCACTTAGGAACAAAGCGTGCCCGCCAAGTTGCATCATGCCCACTTCAAAAGAAACACGGGTACGGGTAGACGATTTTTCAAAGATCATCCCCAGCGTTTTCCCTTTTAAAGGCGTATATTCTTCACCTGCTTGCAATTTGCCTTTAATGGTCTGCGCTAGCTTTAACAAATCTGCAATTGCCGTTGGTGTGGACTCTTTCATGGTCAAAAAATCTTTTCCATTTAAAATCTTCGCTTGTGTCGGTGCCGTCATTGAACTCATACGTGTGACACTCCTTTCGAATATGGTATAAGCCATTCCTGAAGCGAGGTAACCCCTGGATCGGCATTCTCCACCGATTGCAGATAGGCCTTGAACGTCTCTTCTTCCGTAAAAGCAAGCAGTCGGTATTTCGCTGCAAGTAACCTTAGCTGCTTATCTTCCTCCGTTGTTCCATATGCCAAAACGACCGCCGCATTTCCTTCATTTAACCATTCATCAAAATCTGAATTCCCCAATGTCAAACCTGCTTCTTTGATTTGCACTAACAGGTCTTCACTTAATTGAACTGATTCTGATTGATAAACGCCTGTGGTATGATTAGCTTTTTGAGCATGGAACACTTTTGTCAATGCTTCATTTACCGTTTCCCCGATGGCGATTCCTTCACCTGTTGATTTCATTTCCGGACCTACCTTCGAATCAAGTCCGCTTAGTGCAAAAGTAGAGAATACGGGATATTTGACAACTGCATATGGAATTTCATCCATTAAGCCCGTTTTTTCGAAAGCATTCGACAATGAATATTTCCCAAGCAATATTTTTGTCGCTATTTGCACCAAAGCTACATCGGTCACTTTACTGATGATTGGAATTGTTCGACTTGCACGAGGATTCACTTCCAATACGTATACACTATTTCCTTCGATCACGAATTGGATGTTCATAAGACCTTTATAACCAAGTTCACTAACTAGTTTTTTAGCATAAAGAGTCATTTTATCTTTAATATCATCCGTTAAGGATTGAGCTGGCAATAAGGCCATGCTATCTCCTGAATGGACGCCTGCTTTTTCTATATGTTCGGCAATGATGGGAATATAAACATCATTTCCATCAGCAATCAAATCGATTTCGGCTTCCTTCCCTGGAATATAGGAATCGATCAACACGGGATAGACTAGTGCCGTTCCATTAGCCATTCTATTCAACAAGCTTTCTTTGGAGCCGATGATTTCCATTCCCTGGCCGCCAATTACATAGGATGGGCGTAAGAGTACCGGAAAGCCGATGGCCTCTGCCCGGGAAATTAATTGTTCTTCTCCATTAGCCATTGAACCTGGTACATGGGGGATATCCAGTTTTTGAAGAAGCTGATAAAAACGATCACGATCTTCTAATTGATCAAGTGTATCGAAGGATGTCCCCAACAAATTGACACCGTATTCTTCCAGGCCTTTAGCAAGGTTTATCGCAGTCTGCCCGCCAAATTGGACGATAACATCTTTTATGTCTTCCGCTTCTATCACATTAAGAACATATTCAAGGGTCAACGGTTCGAAATAAAGGCGATCTGCTGTCGCAAAATCCGTGCTTACCGTTTCCGGATTATTATTGATCATGATCGTTTCAACATTTTCATCCTGGAGTGCATAAACACCGTGAACTGAACAGTAATCAAACTCTATTCCCTGCCCGATGCGGATCGGGCCGCTGCCAATCATCAAGACTTTCTTTTTATCCGTTTTTTGCTGTTCGTTCTCACCAAAATATGTTGAATAGTGATAGTTTGTATGTGATTCGAACTCGGCTGCACATGTATCAACCGTTTTGTAGACCGCCGTAACACTTAGTGATTTCCTGTGTGCTCTCACTTCCATCTCATTTACTTTCCATACGGAAGCAAGATAGCGGTCTGAAAAGCCCTTTTCCTTGTATGACTGAAGTTCTTCCCTTGTTACATGATCGATTGCCTTAGCTTCAATCTCCATTTCGCTTTGAATCAATGAAGCAAAGGATTTAAGGAAGAAATAATCTATGGCTGTCGCTTCATGAATTTCTTCAATCGTCACGCCTTTTCTAAGCATTTCAAAAATGACAAAGATTCGTTCATCCGATTTTTCGGCAAGCTTTCCCCAAAGTTCAGGAACGGTTTTATTTTTCAGTGATGATAGCTGCAGCCCAATCGTTTTCAATTCCAAAGAATCGACGGCCTTTTGGACTCCCCCCTCAAAGCTGCGGTGTAAAGCCATGACTTCACCAGTTGCCTTCATCTGTGTTCCCAATTTGCGGTCGGCGGTCGTGAATTTATCGAATGGCCACCTCGGGAACTTCACCGCTACATAGTCAAGCGCAGGTTCGAAGCTTGAATATGTGCTTTTCGTTACAGGATTGATGAGCTCCGATAAATCGTAGCCGACAGCGAGCTTTGCCGCTATGCGGGCTATGGGATAACCTGTTGCTTTTGAGGCTAGTGCCGATGAACGGCTGACGCGCGGGTTCACTTCTATTAAATAATATTGCTTGCTATTCGGATCAAGTGCAAATTGAATGTTACATCCGCCTATGATCCCTAAAGCAGAGATGATTTTAATGGATGCGGCACGCAGCATCTGAAACTCATCGTCCGATAAAGTCTGTGATGGTGCCACGACGATCGAATCACCTGTATGGATCCCTACCGGATCGATATTTTCCATATTACAGATAGTGATGCACGTATTGTTGCCATCTCGCATAACCTCATATTCGACTTCCTTAAAACCAGCTATGCTTCTTTCAATCAAGCATTGTGTAATTGGACTTTCTTGCAGTCCGCCCCGTACAAGTTCCTTAAAGGTTTCCGGTGAATCGGCAATACCGCCGCCAGTTCCGCCGAGTGTATAAGCGGGACGAACGATGATGGGGAAACCGATTTTGTCGGCAAAAGCCAGCGCTTCATCAAGAGTATGGACAATCGTACTGTCGGGAACGGGTTCACCTATTTCAAACATCAACTCACGGAACAGCTCACGATCCTCCCCTTTTTTGATGGAGTCGATCGGAGTTCCCAATAATTTGACCTTATATTTTTCAAGTATTCCAGCATCATCCAACTGATAAGCTAGGTTCAATCCTGTTTGACCGCCTAATGTAGCTAGCAGGCCATCCGGCTTTTCTTTGGAAATGATCTTTTCCAGTACATCAACCGTTAAAGGTTCGAAATAAACAGCATCCGCATTCATATCATCAGTCATGATCGTTGCCGGATTGTTATTGACCAGTATGACTTTATACCCTTCTTCCTTTAAAGCGAGGCAGGCCTGTGTACCTGCATAATCGAATTCGGCGGCCTGCCCGATGACAATCGGCCCCGAACCAATCACTAAAATGGTCTGTATCGTGTCGTCCTTAGGCATAAGCTTTTTCTCTCCCGCTATAATCATTTATCATTTGTAAAAAGTCTTTGAATAGTAATGAACTCTCGATAGGTCCTGGATTTGCCTCTGGGTGGTACTGGGTAGTGAAGATTGGCAAGTCTTCATGCATGAGTCCCTCAACCGTGTTATCATTCACGTTTCTGAATCTCACTTGAAGCGATGTTCCTTGCAAGCTCGGTTCATCAACCTCATAACTATGATTCTGCGAACTCATATACACCTGTTTCGTTTTCAAATCGACCACGGGCTGATTCGCACCACGATGTCCAAACAGCATTTTTTTTGTATTTCCACCTAAGGCAAGGGCCGTTAATTGATGACCGAGGCAGATGCCCATCGTTGGAAAACTCGTAATGATCTTTTTTATGTTTCCTAAAAGGTATTCAAGCTGTTTTGGATCCCCAGGCCCATTTGAAAGCAAAATTCCATCTGGCTTCAAGTCCTTGATTTGCTCGAATTCCGTATCGAATGGTACGACAGAGACTCGGCAGCCTTGAGCGACCAATGAATCCAAGATTGATTTTTTATAACCGAAATCCATCATCACAACGTGCTTGCCGCCTTCACCAAATTTCTCGACAACCTTTGTGGATACCTCAGCTACATGTGCTGATAAACCATTCAGGCTGGGTACGACAGTGTATTTTTCATCAGCTGTGATGACTGCCTGCATGGAACCTTCCTGTCTTATATTCTTAACGACCGCTCTTGTGTCCACATGGCTTAAAAGAGGAATGTTCCACTTGTCTAAATATTCACCAATTGAATATTTAGCCTGATAATGGGAATGGCTCATATTTCCTTCATATACAATTACACCGGCAACATGCGGCTTTTTACTTTCAAAATCATGTTCATTGATTCCGTAATTTCCGATTAGTGGGTATGTGAAGATGACAATCTGGTCCTTATATGAAGGATCTGTCAACACTTCTTGATATCCGGTCATTCCTGTAAAAAAGACAATCTCTCCAGCGATTGTTTTTTCAGTCGATGTAGTCAGCAGTTCCCCTTCAAAGACGGAACCATTCTCTAAATGTAGATAGCTTTTCATGATTTTCACCTCTTTAGATGATGTATATTTATATATACAATAGCATAATTATTCATTTTATTCTATAAAAATTCAATTAATTTAGACAGTTTGTTTTATTGCCAATACTTTTTTAATTTTATTTATCGCCGTATCGATCTCCGATTCGGAAACAGTCAAGGATGGAAGTAAACGAAGTACTTTAGGACCTGCACTCAATACAAGTAAGCCCTCTTCTTGCAATTCCATTAAAAACACTTGAACATCTTGTTTACATTCAATTCCGACCATCATTCCCAGACCGCGAATCTCTTTCACTTCTTCGATGCCTTTCAATGCTTTTGCCAATTCGCTCTCAAGGTATTCCGCCTTTTTAACGGTTTCTTTTAAAAACCCTGATTGAAAAATTTCCTTTAATACAGCTTCGGCTGCTGAGACACTAACTGGATTCCCTCCAAAAGTGGATCCATGACTTCCAGGGTCAAAGAATACAGATAACTCTTCCTTCCCAATCATCGCCCCGATTGGCAGGCCATTTCCCAAGCCCTTTGCCGAAGTGATGATGTCCGGCAGGATATTGAAATGCTGGAATGCAAATGGCTTTCCTGTACGTCCTATCCCAGTCTGAATTTCATCTATGATAAGGAGAGCCCCGTGTTCTTGGCATTTAGTTTGAATCGCGTCCAGATATGATTGCTGTACAACATGGATGCCGCCTTCTCCTTGAACGATTTCAATCATTACAGCTGCCGTATTTTCATCGATGGCCGCTTTCATGGCATCTTGATCATTAAATGGGACATATTCGAACGAAGCTAGCATCGGTCCGAAACCAGTCTTGATTTTTTCCTGTCCCGTTGCAGCCATCGTTGCAAACGTACGGCCATGGAAAGACTGCTGACACGTGACAATCTTGCTTTTCCCGGTAGCTTTACGTGCTAGTTTGATGGCCGCCTCATTCGCCTCGGCACCGCTGTTGGCAAAGAACACCTGACTTAAACCAGAGGCATCAGCCAGCATTTTTGCTGTCCGTTCCTGTATGGAACTTTGAAACATGTTCGATACATGCCAATATTTATTAAGTTGTTCCGTCACGGCCATTTTTACCAACTCATGACAATGTCCAAGATTCAAAACCCCGATTCCGGATGTGAAATCCAGATATTCTTTACCTGTTTCACTCGTAATCTTCAATCCTGACGCTTTTCTTGGCTCAATGTCCCACCTAGCGTATGTAGGAAATAAAGAACTCATTGTAATACCCCTTCTTCCTGAAGAAATTTTGTACCGATGAATTGTCCGCCTTGATAAAAATGATCTTTCCCACTAACGATCATCACTTCTTCAATCCCTTTATTCAGCACCGACAAGGCTGTATTGACTTTCGGGATCATTCCGCCATGGATACTTCCATCCATGATCAAATTCTTCGTTTCCGTTTCATTCAATTTCTCAATGATCTGCCCATTCTTCAAGACCCCTTGAACATCGGTCACAAATAAACACATGTCAGCCGATAGTGCCTTAGCTACAAACCCGGCAGCCATATCGGCATTCACATTTAGTTTATTGCCCTCTTCGGTAGATGAGATGGGCGTCAATACCGGACAATAGCCATTTTCGAATAAAAGTCCGAATAATTCCGTATTGACTTGTTTTATTTCACCAACAGCCCCAAGTTTCTGTTCATCGATATAATCACCTGTGAGAATCCCGCCGTCCGAGCCATTTAAACCGACTGCCTTGATGCCATGGGCTTCCAATTTATGAACGAGGCTGCGGTTCGATTTTCCTGCCAGCATAAGTTCCACAATTTCCAGCACTTCTGTGGTCGTTTTTCTTAACCCATCTTCAAATACTGGTTCAATTTCAAATTTTTCAAGCATTGAATTTATATCAGGGCCGCCCCCATGCACAAAGACAATATGGTATCCGCGGTTTTGTAACTCTTTAATACTATTGAAAAACGACTCCGATAACTCATTGATGATGCTGCCGCCGCACTTTATGACTAATATGTTCATACTTTTCACCTCTTACGAACGATAGCTTCCGTTTATTTTCACATAATCATAGGTTAAATCGCAGCCCCATGCCGTGCCTGATTCATTACCATCTTTCAAATAAACATGAATGATGATACTTTCATTTTCCAAGTATGCTTTGGCTTCTTCCTCAGAAAACATAATCGGCTCACCGTCTTTAAGTACGACGATATCACCAAAAACGATTGTTGTTTGATCCGGATTGAATCCCACTCCGCTTCTTCCCATTGCAGCTATGATTCGTCCCCAGTTTGCATCCGCTCCAAAAGCTGCCGTTTTCACAAGATTTGAACCGACGATCGTCTTCGCCATCATCTGTGAATCTTGTTTCGTATGCATGCCATGAACATTCACTTCTATCAGTTTAGTCGCACCTTCTCCGTCTTTCGCAATTTGTTTGGCGAGGTTTTCGGAAGTTTGTTTTAATAATTCCAGGAAGATGGACCATTCTGGATGGTCAGGTGTCAAAGGTTCATTGTTCGCTTCTCCATTCGCGAGCACTAACACCATGTCGTTCGTTGAACAGTCGCCATCAACCGTGATTTGATTGAATGTATCATTGGTAATCGAGGATAATGCTTGCTGTAAATCATGCGGTTCAATGACGGCATCCGTCGTAATGAAACCTAGCATTGTGGCCATGTTCGGATGAATCATTCCCGAACCCTTGGCAGCACCGCCCATTTTCACGGTTTTACCGTCGATGATTGTTTCATAACCACAACTCTTCGTTACAATATCCGTTGTTAAAATGGCGGTACCGAAAGCTTCAGCAGCTTCAGGTGTATTTTCTGGCTGCAATGCCTCTATGCCGTTTCTTACTTTCTCCATTTCCATGAATTCCCCAATGACTCCCGTTGAAGCCACTGCAAATGAATGGTCCTCCAAACCGAACTTTTGAGCCGCAAGCTTCCTCATTTCATTTGCATCTTTTAAACCTTGTTCACCTGTACAAGCATTCGCACAAGCACTATTCACTACAATGCCGTGAAGTTTTCCAGTAACGGCAATACTGTCTTTCGTTACATTGATTGGAGCGGCTTGAACGACATTTTGTGTATAAACGGCCGCGGCTGATGCTGGGACATCGGTAAAAATGATGCCAACGTCCTTTTTAGAATAGCGTAATCCTGCATGGACACCTGACGCTTTGAACCCTTGGGGCATTAAAATGTTTCCTTTTTGAATTTGTTTAATTTCTTCAACTGGCTGTAGTGTATTCATTGGTTCCCTCCATAGTTTACGGATATAACGGACTGTTCCATAGTCCTGCCGTTTCTTCTAGTCCCATTAATATATTTGCATTTTGAATGGCCTGCCCTGCGGCACCCTTCACTAAATTATCAATAACCGAAACCACCGTTACCTTACCTGTTCTTTCATCATAATCGACGCCAATGTCGCAAAAGTTCGATCCGTATACTTGTTTCGTGGATGGAAAGCGATCAAGGGGCTGTACCCGGACAAATGGGTGTCTCTCGTAAACCGTTTCGTACAAATCCTTTAATTCAACATTTGAGGTTTCCCGATTTACCTTTATATACATCGTTGCCATAATCCCTCTTGTCATTGGGACAAGATGGGTATTGAAGGAAATGGGCTGTAAACCTGATGACCATCGCCCAAGCTGTTGCTCGATTTCCGGTATGTGTTGATGTTGATTCACCTTATATATCTTAAAGTTCTCATTCATTTCACTAAAATGGGTGACTGCGGAAGGTGATTTACCCGCCCCTGAAACCCCGGATTTTGCATCGATGATCACATCGGCATCCGCTCCGGCCAATCCTTCAGTGAATAAAGGGGCAAGACCTAATAGTGATGCGGTTGGGTAGCACCCAGGATTTGCAATGATCTTCGCTTTTTTTATAGCTCCGGCATTCCATTCAGCCAATCCGTATACGGCTTCTTCAATAATATGCTGAGGCGCTGCCGGCTTTTTATACCAGTTTTCGTATTCACCTGGAGTTTGAAGCCTAAGGTCTCCTGATAGGTCGATCACTTTAATGTTGAGGTCAGAAAATTCCGAAATCAATTGCGATGAAACGCCCGAAGGAGTTGCAAGAAATACAATATCTGATTTTTTTGCAATCGCTTCCGGGTCGATTTCTTCTAATGTATCTTTCATATGCATTAAATGTGCATTTTCTTCATATAAATTTCGACCAAATTGGGATGAAGTATGCAATGATTTTATTTTAAATTGCGGATGATTATTCAAAAACCTTATTAGTTCCATTCCTCCATAACCCGTTGCACCTACTATTGATACGTTCATAAAACCATCTCCTATAATTTCAGGTCCCTCTGTCAATCTTTGATTCTATTATTATAAGACTGAATAAAAATAAAATCAAATGTATTTTTATAAAATTATAAACATAAATTTTAAATGAAATATTATCCAACAAAATTCCTAGAATTATCCAAACCTGTTGACTACTAGGGTTTTTTCCGTTTAAATCAAAGGTAGTAATTGAGTAATGACGGTTTCTGAAAGGTGGTCATATGCATGAATGAATTATCGTTATCCAATCGGATGCAAGCAATTTTAGATAATAAACAACAAATTAAACATATGGAAAAAGGGCGCTACCTTTTTCATGAGAGCACCCCAGCAAGTGATTTGTATTACATTATAAATGGGAAAGTAGAAGTGAGTAAGGTTGTCCCAGACGGTCGGGAATTAACTATACGCATTAGTTCGGAGAATGATTTGGTTGGGGAGACAGTCTTATTTTCTCAAAATCCTAAATATATGATGAATGCAAAAATGATGGAAGATGGTACTGTCGCGGTTATTTCCAAAGAAGCATTAGAAGAAAAAATCGCCTCCGATAGCCATCTCGCAGTCGAGATGATGACATGGTTATCCGCTCAAAACCGTAAAAATCAGGCTAAATTCCGCGATATGCTCCTGCACGGTAAGAAAGGTGCATTTTACTCCACCCTCATCCGTTTATCAAATAGCTATGGCACTGAAGCGGAAGACGGCAAAGTTATCAATCTTCCCTTTACAAACCAAGAACTCGCCAACTTTTGCGGCACCTCCCGCGAAGTAGTCAATCGAATGCTCGCTCAATTAAGGAAAAACAATGTCATCTCCATTAAAAAGGGCCGCATTACGATTCTTGACTTTGACTATTTGAAACAGGAAATCGACTGTGAAAACTGTCCAATAGAAATCTGTACAATCGATTGAATCCTTTCCCATAAAAAGCAGCAATACATAAAGCCTTAATGATCTTAATAATGAATGGAATTTATTTCAGACTAACCCATCCCTAGGACCATTGAATCATTTTCATTACCTGTATCCTAAATAAAAATGCATAAAAAAAGTATAAACATGGATTTCGCCATTGACCGGCATCAGGTCCTGACAACTATACAAAAAAGGGATGGCATAGCTGCCATCCCTTTTTTTTTCATTCGGACGGATTATCCGCCAATGAATGACATTTCGATTTTTTCCTGTTTCTTCACCGTTCCCGCTGCACGCTCATCCGAATAGCGGTCGTCCCTACGGTTCCAAAGTGAAATGATGAACCCTGTCAATTCTTCATCGGTCATGTCGGAACGAAGCAATGACTTCAAGTCATGTCCCTTTCCATTAAACAGGCATGTATATAAACTTCCATTAGCAGAAAGACGTGCACGTGTACAACTTGAACAAAAAGACTCGGAAACCGAGGTAATGAAGCCTACTTCTGCAGTAGTGCCCTTATAGCGGAAGCGTTTTGCGACCTCTCCAAAATAATCTTCTTCAACTGGTTCGAGATCGAATTCGGTTTGGAGCATTGCAAGCAGTTCTTTTTTCGTAATGACATTCTTTAACTGCCAGCCATTTGTATGTCCAACATCCATGAATTCTATATAGCGTAATTGAAGGCCCTCATCTTTACAAAATCGGGCCATCGGCAGGATTTGAGATTCATTGGTTTCTTTTTTGACTACCATATTCACTTTAACGCCAAGCCCTGCTTCTTTAGCAGCAGCGATGCCTTCAATTACGGGCTTTATGCCGATATCCCTGCCGTTCATCTTCTTGAAAAGATCGTCATCGAGGCTGTCCAAGCTGATATTCACCCTCTGCAAACCAGCTTCCTTCAAATCTACGGCATGTTTTTTCAAGAAGACCCCATTCGTGGTCAGTCCAATATCTTCAATACCTTCAATTTTAACGAGATTTGAAATCAGAGTGGTAAGATCTCTTCGGAGTAATGGTTCCCCGCCAGTCAACCTTAGTTTTTTTACCCCTAAGCCTGCGAAGATTTTAGAAAGCCTTACAATTTCCTCATAAGATAATAGCTCACTTTTAGGCAGGAACTGAAAATTCTCGTGAAAAATTTCAGCAGGCATGCAATACTGGCAGCGAAAGTTACAGCGATCTATGACTGAAATCCTTAAATCCCTTAGTGGCCTGTCCAATGAATCTTTAATTTGACTGTTCAATTAACCACTCCTAGCCGAAAGTATTAGAAAAAAACCAGACCATAAAAAGTGGCTCCTTGAATGGGTTCACTTTTTTTGACTGGCTTTTCATTTCTATTACAGAGTTATTATTTTATACCTAATGCAATTTTAGCATATCTGGACATTTTGTCTTTCGTCCATGGCGGACTCCAGACTATCTTCACGTCCGTTTCCTTGACCTCGGGGATATCTTCCAGAACCAATTTAACTTGATCGACGATCGTCCCAGCCATCGGACAGCCCATTGCTGTCAATGTCATCGTAACGGTGGTCAGACCTTCCTCATCCATATCCACATCATATACCAAGCCTAAATTAACGATATCTATACCAAGCTCAGGGTCAATGACCTGCTCCAAAGCTCCAAGAATAATGTCTTTTGTATCTTGATCCACTTCAATCACTCCTTTTATGGAAAATCTCTAGTTTGTCGCTTTCATCATTATGTCCGTATAAGCATCATAACAGATTTCGAGTGAGTACTTAAGCATTTTGCACAGCAGACAGTAAATGTTTCGCGAACCAGTCCGCTGTCTTAAGCACTCCTTCTCTGCTGACCTTATGCCCAGCCTTAGGGTCAAGGATAAAATCAATTTTTTCATCTGCCTTGCCATACCCTGCTTTGACCCCCTCATAAAAACGGTATGCATGCTGATAAGGTACAACCGGATCTTTGGCACCATGCCAAAAAAGAAGCGGTCGGTCGCAAAGCTTATCCTGATTTAAACTCAAATCAAATGGCTTGAGCTGTTCAATCACCTTCGCAACTTCCTCATCAGTAACTGGGAAATCAACTTTCCTTTTCTTAATCTCCTCCATTTGGAGCTCTGCATACCCGACATATGATGGGTTCCCCATTAAACTGACTCCGGCGGAAATCCATTCATATGCAGCCAGAGCCCCATTAGTAACTATTCCCCCCATTGAAGTACCTGCCACGCCAATTCTGTCGGGATCAATCAATTTTCGGGATAATAAATCATCCTTCAACAAAGATAAATCCTGGATTGTTTGTAAAACCATTTCCCAAAAACGGGGCATCATTTGAGAATCACTTAAACCGGCTTCCCTTTCCCCATGATGAATCACATCGGGTAGAAGCACACGAAACCCCTTTTCAGCCAATAAATAAGCATAGTGCAGATTATGTTCTTTTGCACTTTGAAAACCATGTATAAAAATAATAAGCGGCAATTCCTGATTGAAAGTGGTTTGTTTCCCTAAGTGCAAGACAGGAATTTGTCCAATTCGTTCTTTTTCAATTATTATCAAGTTAACCCCTCCGAATAATTTGTTCCGGTCTTTTCAATCCATCATCAAAATGGAATTAATTACCTCAAACCTAAGCTTCGCTTTAGTTATCATACTCCTGGATATAGTAATATCATACAGGAATGCATAAAGAATGAAAAAGATTTACATTTACTTTAAAATAGGCTTAACAATATTTGCATATAATGAAATCAAAAAGAACAGAAGGTGTGTACATGACTGAGAAACATTTAATCGTATTGGATCTTGATGGCACTTTACTTACAGATAACAAAACAATTTCTTCAAGGACTAAAAAAACACTCCTAAAACTTAAAGAAGATGGACACGAGGTTATGATCGCTACCGGGCGCCCCTTTCGCTCAAGTGAACTTTATTACCGGGAACTGGGGCTGACTACACCAATCGTTAATTTCAATGGCGCTTTCGTCCATCACCCATTACATACAAGCTGGGGGGTATACCACTCTCCACTGGATATTAATGTTGCGAAAGATATTGTCGAAGCGTGTGATCAGTTTAAATATCACAACATCATCGCTGAAGTGCGGGATGAAGTTTATGTCCATTATCATGATGAAAAGTTGATGAACATGTTCAATCTAGGAAATCCGATCATGAAGACAGGTGACTTGCGCAATTACCTTCAGGATTCCCCAACTTCGATGCTGATTCACACAGATAGTGAATTCGTAGGGCAGATTCGCCAGCACCTATCCGATGTCCATGCAGAATTGGTCGATCACCGCCGCTGGGCAGAGCCTTTTCATATCATCGAAATAATAAAAAGCGGGTTAAGTAAAGCTGTAGGGCTAAAACGCGTATCCAACTATCTGGAAATTCCTCAAAACAGGATAATCGCTTTCGGTGATGAAGATAATGATTTGGAAATGCTCGAATATGCGGGAACCGGGGTGGCCATGGGAAATGCGATCTCACCAGTAAAAACGGTAGCAAATACGACGACATTGACGAATGAAGAAGATGGTATAGCCGTCTTCCTCGAAGAAAAATTCAATATAAAAGCCTAATACGTCATTTTTTACCTTCATAATATTCAACTTTCAAGCCAAACTAATATGGACAACAGATCTATTCCGTTGTCGACAACGCTCAGAATCGGAGGAGATAAGAATGGGTAAAAGCAGTAAATCTAAACGATTTGTACAGCAGGGCAAAGAAAGTGTTGCCAAGCATGCCGAAAAAATCCCTTATCACACTACGTTTGAAGAAGCTGAAAAAGACAGGTTAAGAATTATGTCTGAACAAAGCTATGGTGGCTTCTAATGGGAAACAAATTATTCCAGAAGGCTAGGGAATTTGTTGAAGAAGCTCTCCACTCTGAGCATGACGGTGACCAGCATAAGACAGAGGAATTTGTTGAAGGAGCTCTCCACTCTGAGCATGACGGTGACCAGCATAAGACAGAGGAAATCGCTAAAAACGCTCTTTCATCAGCCTTTGCCAATACGAACGAGGCTGAAAAAGAACAATTGCGAGAACTCCAGCAAGAGCTGGAAAATCACTCTAAATAATTTGAAAGCCTCCAGGGATTCCTGGAGGCTTTCGCTTTGTTTTTCATCAATTGTTATTTCGTGCCTTACCGCCTTTTTCACCGATCTCCTTATAAAAATCTTTACCATGGGAATCAGCAGTGGCTTCCCCGCCCTTTTGTCCAATTTCCTGATAGAATTCCTTATCATGATTATCCGAAGTGGCTTCTCCGCCCTTTTGCCCAATTTCCCGGTAAAAATCCTTGTCGTGATTTTTAGAAGTGGCTTCCCCGCCTTTACGGCCTGCTTCCTGCCTGCTCATTTTTTCGTCGTTAGCCATTTTAATCACTCCTTCATAAGATTTTAAATTGGCGCTACAATATAAGAATTAGCCGTTTTGTACAGGCAATAAACTTATTACGCCGAAATACCTCCTTTTGTAATAGAAGTGTAATGGCCTTGATTTTTCATTAATATCATTCCCTGCGGAAAGTCCCTACAATTCCTGACGTTTCTATGATGTTTGTGAATGCGTGTGGATCCACTTCCTTGATGATCTTTTCAAGGTCATACAGTTCATACCTTGTAATGACAATCAATAACATTTCCTTAGTTTCGTTAGTGAATGCACCTTTTGCGGGAACCCTTGTAATTCCGCGGACTAATTTAGCATGGATTGCCTGTTTAAGCTCTTCGCTTTTCTTTGTAATGATCATTGCCGTAAGCTTTTCATGACGTGTATGTATCGCGTCCACGACACGGGTCGATGTATAAAGGGTAACAAGTGTATACAAAGCTTTTTCCGGTCCATAAACAGCACCTGCCGTTACAATGATCACGCCATTCAACAGAAATAAATAAGTCCCTACAGGTTTATCCTTCTTCCGCGAAAGAAGCATGGCGATAATATCCATTCCGCCAGTCGATGCACCGTATTTCAAGGTGATCCCCACACCAACTGCAGCTATGACTCCGCCAAATACCGCATTCAATAATATGTCAGGTGACCAGCGTGTAATCGGGATGATTTCCATAAAAAAGGACATCAAGGCAACGCTGAGGAAACTATAAAAAGTGAAAGACTTTCCTACCTTTCGCCAAGCAATGATCGTTACTGGAATGTTCAATAAAAGCAATAGAATACCTGTCGATACATTAATAGGAGCAAAAGATCCAATCATCCTCGATAGAAGCTGGGCCACTCCGGTAAATCCGCTTGCATATACGTTTGCCGGTATTAGAAAAAAGTTCATTGCGATGGCATTAAGCAATGCCCCGACCACAACTATGATAATTTTCTTCATTTCACCACTGTACATCCTAAAAACCTCCATTTCACCCTTATTCTATTATCTTTTTACCCTTAATGATTTATTCTATTTACGTAGAGATTGAATTTTTACCGTTACGTGCTACACTAAAAAGTAGAGTGACCACTCATTTTCTAAAAATTGTAAAAAGAAAGCAGGTGTATTATGGCTATCACAATTCTTGCAGATAGTGCATGTGATTTGCCGTTGTCTTTCTATAAGGAAAACAATGTTTCATTAATCCCTTTACAAGTCCATCTTGACGGGGAAACTTATGAAGATTTACTTACCATTAATTCTCACGAAGTCTATCAGGCGATGCTTGAAGGAAAAGCCCCGAAAACATCGCAAGCTTCTCCAGAATACTTTATAGAACTTTTCACACAGTTTGCCAAAGAGAAAAAACAAGGGATATATATCGCCTTTTCCTCCGAGTTATCAGGAACATATCAAACGGCAGTCATGATTCTTAATCAGGTGAAGGAAGAGTACCCTGACGTTGACATTGAAATCGTCAATACGAATTGCGCTTCGATGGGCGTCGGCTTAATTGTAAAGAAAGCAGCCGATCTGGCAGCAAACGGTGCCACTAAAGAAGAAATCCTGGCTGCCATAGAATTCCAAACCCGGCATATGGAGCATCTATTCACTGTAGACAACCTTGAATATCTGGCCCGTGGCGGCCGCATCTCCAAGACATCTGCCCTTGTTGGCGGTTTATTAAACATTAAACCGTTATTGCATGTTGAAGATGGGAAGCTTGTTCCGCTTGAAAAGATACGCGGCAAAAAGAAATTGATCAAACGTGTAATCGAATTAATGCACGAAAGAGGCAAAAACTTAACTACCCAAACGATTGCCATCAGTCATGGTGATGATGAAGCAACGGCCCTGGAATGGAAGGAAGCCATCCAAAATGAATTCGGGACAACCGACTTCATGATCCATACAATTGGCTCCGTCATCGGCGCGCATGCCGGCCCTGGCACAATTGCCCTCTTCTTCTTAAACGATACCCCTGAGAAATCATAAACATACATACTCCCTTCCATAATTGTGAACAATATATATTGATCAGATAATGGAAGGGAGTTTTCACTATGTCCAAAACAACCGATGACAATAAAAGGCCAAAAGATAACCAAGCGAGAAATGCTGAAAAAAATATCGCTTATCAGGAAAACCTTACTGCAGGTAAGCACTCCTATTCGAAGAAAACGGACCATAAATGAAGCGCGGGGCTTGTCCCCTCGCTTTTTTAATTATCGTTTAGATAGTTGTCTTCCTATCATACTTTCTCTATAATAAAGGAAATAAACCCTGCTGGAGGTAAGTGATGGCAAAGGAAAATTCATTTGATATTGTTTCGAAAGTAGACTTTTCAGAGGTAACGAATGCAGTTACCATGGCTATGAAGGAAATACAGACACGCTATGATTTTAAAGGAAGCATAAGCAGCATCACCATTGATAAAGAAGACTTGGTTTTGGTATCCGACGATGAATATAAGCTCGAACAGCTGAAGGATGTTCTCATCAGTAAACTCATTAAACGTGACGTACCCGTCAAGAACCTGGATTATGGAAAATTGGAAGGAGCTTCTGGCGGGACCGTTCGCCAACGGACCAAGTTAATTCAAGGCATTGATAAGGAGCAAGCAAAAAAAATCAATACCATCATTAAAAATAGCGGCCTTAAAGTGAAAAGCCAGATCCAGGATGATCAAATCCGGGTTACCGGTAAGAACCGGGATGATTTACAAGGAATCATTTCCGCGATTCGGGGCGCTGATCTGTCCATTGATGTACAATTCTTAAATTACCGCTAATTATGAAGGCCTCACCTGCTTTGGGTGGGCCTTTTTTCATTTGTTTCAACTGCCCCCATCAGCGCTCATCCTCCTCTTTTTTGTATGAAAACACAATAGTAAAAAAGCCATGCTAAAATAAACCCTCCATATTCTCATTTTTTTGATGGGGGTAAATGTACTATGTCGTTATTTAACTGGTTATGCAGTTTGTTGTTCAGATGGAGCGATTGTATAGCCTTTCTTTTTTAGGTATTCGATCATTTTTAATTCTTTGTTCATTTGTTTTTCTTCAAGGTAATTTGAGCCTAGTTCATGATAAGGTTCTCCTGTTTTTAAGATGTTGTAAGCAATCGTTAATAGTAAATGGGCAGATGCGATTCGTCCCTTCATTTTCCCCTGTCGTTTAGTAATCCTTTTTCGATGTGAAGCAATTCGGTTATTTTGCCTTGATGTCGCTAATACACACTCTACGGCCATCGTTTTTAATGCTTTATTTCCTTGTGTGGTTTTACTCGTTTTTTTTACCAGCACTTTCGTAATTTCCGGGACTCACACCAGCCCAAGATGCAAGATGTTTAGCCGACTTAAATACGGACATATCAACGCCCATCTCCGCAATAAAAGTAGCTGCGGCAGCTTTGTTCACACCAGGTATACCATCCAATAATTCTACTTCCTTACGATAGGGGGACAGGAGTTGATCGATTTGTTTTTCCAATTCTTCTATGGCTTTTTCTAAATAACTCATATGATCCCAATGGTAACGCAACATATCACGGTGATGACGGCGAATACGACCATTAATTGCATGGGCAATGTCAGTAATACTTGCTTTTGTTCGCCAATCCACCATTTTTCGGAGACCATCGGTCTCTATTTTTTCGCCGTTTAGAATCGCTTCAAGGATACGGCGTCCCGATACACCAAAAATGTCTGATAATACGGATGTTAGCTTGATATTAGCATCTTGAAGAATTTTGTGAATTCGATTCTGCTCTGAAGTGCGATGATGAATCAATTTTTTTCGATAACGAGTAAGATCTCGTAAATCACGAATATTTTCTGGTGGAACAAAATTGCTTTCAATAAGTCCGCATCTTAAAAGCTTGGCAAGCCATTCGGCATCTTTCACATCAGTTTTACGCCCTGGAACATTTTTGACATGTCTGGCATTGGCCAGAACAAGGTGAAAAGAATCTTCGAGTATATTCCATATTGGTTTCCAGTAGACTCCAGTACTTTCCATCACAACATCGGATACCTGAAGGGTAGCGAGCCAATCACTTAAAGCCAAGAGTCCCGTTGTTGTAGTTGAAAAAGTTTCAATAGAGGTCTTTGGCTTTTTATCTAATGAACCAAATAACACACAGGCTACTACTGTTTCTTGGTGTACATCTAGGCCAGCACACCGTTCAATCATTGCTTCCATAGGAGAATCACCTCAAAAAAGATTAACAATACATATGACAGGAGATTTGTTACAAAAATTTTTGTATACGTACTAGTAGTACACTAAATGGTTCTTCAATCCTGTCACAACCAGTTTCTTATACAGGGTATCTTCCTTAAGACCCACCAAAAAAAGCTCAGCCTGGTTGTATTGTTATCATCCATTATCGTCAAGGGGTTAATGGGTTAGACTCTATTTTTGAGTTTAGATTTTCGTAGTAGATGGTGGCGGCGAGAGCGCCGCCATAGGAGTTTCTTATGAATCGCCTTCATGGAACATGGAAAGACTAGTCATGTTCCCTTCAGTTAAAACACATAAACCAAATTTTTGTGGGTATTTTTTCCATGTTTTCTTTTTCCTAAAAGAAGGAATAGAAAAAGCGTAGATCATTAAATGGGAGGCGTTTATATCTTGACTACTCAAAACCAAAATCAGAACAAACAAGGATTTCCACCTCAACATCAGCAGCATCAACCTGGATTGGAAACAAAAATGGAACCGAACCCTGATTCAATTAATGCTGCCTACAAAGGAAGCGGCAAATTAAAAGGTAAAACGGCAATCATAACGGGAGGGGACAGCGGAATCGGAAAATCAGTTGCCATTTACTACGCTAAAGAAGGAGCGAATGTGACAGTTGCATACTTGGATGAACACGAGGATGCCAAAGCGACAAAAGAATTGATCGAAAAAGAAGGCCAGAAATGTTTACTCATTTCCGGTGATATCGGTGATGAAGCCTTCTGCCAGGAAGTCGTCAAAAAAACGGTTGATGAATTTGGCGGTTTGGACATTCTAGTCAACAACGCCGGAGAACAGCATGTGCAGACAAGTATCCTGGAAATTTCAGCTGAACAATTGGAAAAAACGTTCCGCACGAATATTTTCTCGATGTTCCACTTAACTAAAGCTGCATTGAAGCACCTGAAAAAAGGAAGCAGCATCATTAATACAACCTCTATCACAGCCTATCAGGGCAACCCAAAACTAATCGATTACTCTTCAACTAAAGGTGCAATACTTGCATTTACAAGAGCCCTGTCGAACTCCATTTCAAAAGATGGCATCAGAGTGAACGGTGTGGCTCCAGGCCCGATTTGGACACCGCTGATTCCTGCCTCATTCGGCGAAGAGGATGTTGCCAAATTCGGACAGGATACTCCAATGGGCCGTGCAGGTCAGCCTGAGGAATTGGCACCAGCCTATGTATATTTGGCAAGTGATGATTCATCCTATGTCAGCGGACAAGTCATCCATGTAAACGGCGGGACCGTTGTTAACGGATAAGGCCTTACCTTTTTTCCAAAAGCAGTGGATTTCATAAAAATTGAAATCCACTGCTTTTACTCTTTCAGGCAGGATATTTCCGGATAACGCGGAATATATGACTGGGAAGGAGTGGAGTCATTTTTGAAAAATATTGTAGATCCATGGTTCACCGTTCAGGGATTGGACTCAAAAACGTTTGCAATCAGTGAATATGGTCATTGGGAGAAAGTTCATTCCTTTTTATTACTTGGTGAGACCCGGGCTGCGTTAATCGACACAGGATTAGGCATCGATTCGATTAAGCGGATTACAGACCAGCTTACCGATCTTCCGATCATCGTCCTGACCACACACGTTCATGCGGATCATATTGGCGGTCACGGTGATTATGAAATGATTTATGTTCATGGTGATGATGCCAATTGGCTGATTAACGGCATTGAAGGTTTGCCCTTGGAACAAATAAGAAAGAACATGGCCCGGGATATCACATTACCCATACCCGATTCATTCAATCCTGATACATACAAGCCATACCAGGGGTACCCCGATAGACTTTTATCGGACGGGGACACGATTGATCTTGGAAACCGAAGTTTAAGCATTTATCATACACCTGGTCATTCGCCTGGCCACATTTCAATTTTGGATGATGAAACAGGTTATTTATTTACTGGCGACCTGCTTTATTCAGATACTCCCGTTTATGCCTTTTATCCCTCGACAAGCCCTGAAGACCTTGTTAATTCGTTAGAAAAAATCGCAAAGATCAAGGCAGTCTCCAAAATCTATGGCGGTCACAACCAACTAGGCCTCGAACCAAAGATCCTTGAAGAAGTCCTTGCAGCCATTCAATATCTTAAAGAGAATCATTTGGTCAGACACTGAACGGGTGTACATGCATTCAAAAGTTTCAGCCTACATTTCTAGATAAAAAAGGCATTGCTTTTACGCAATGCCCTCTCGTTCAAAAAGTCATGGCCATTGCACCTTGCTTGATCGATCTGCAGGAATGCCTTTCCACGAAATGATGTGGAATGATGGTCCCGGCAGGAGCATCTCCAGTCTGCAGTATATGAATGATGCCCTTAGCGGCCTGATATCCCAAATCAAAAATATTAATATCTACGGAGGTCAGAGCTGGTAATGACAGTTCAGAGAAAAGAACGTTATTGAAGCTGACGATAGACATTTCTTCAGGAGTGCGCACGCCCATTTCGCGAAGTGAATGCACGATGCCAAGTGCCATGAGATCATCACTGACCACCAAAGCGGTAGGGGGTTCATCGATGGATAGTAACCTTTTTGCAGCGGCTTGTCCCCCATCATGCAAAAAATCTTCATGCAGGGTATATTCCATCCTTCGATCGATTCCAGCCCTCTCCAATGCCCGTTCATATCCTGATAAGCGATCAATGGTCATCATGAGGGATTCATCACCTCCGATGAATCCAACCCTTTCATGTCCTAGCTTTATGAGGTAATCCGTTGCCTGTTCGGCAGCCAAGACATTATCGTTATCAACATATGTTATCTCCTCGATATAATCATAGGGTTTCCCAATGATCACAAATGGAAAATCCCTTTCCCTCAAATAGGTCAGAATGTGATCGTTCATCCTTGAATACATCAGGATTATTCCATCCACCATCCCCCCCTGCACCATATTCACTACTCCTTCGTAGATTTCATTTTCTGTTTTTCCCGTACTTAACAACAGGGAATAATGATTTTCCTGAGCTCCCTCACTTAGACCCTGGAGGATCGTAGGAAAAAAGGGATTTTGATAATAATCATTTGACGAACTTGGCATTACCAAGCCAATGATCCTGGTCGATTGATTGGCAAGACTACGTGCAATGAAGTTTGGATGGTATCCTAATTTAGTCATCGCCTTACGAACCCGTACCTTTGTTTTTTCACTTATCCGAGGATTGTTTGCAATCACTCGAGAAACTGTTGAAGGAGCAACATTCGCTAGCTGTGCCACATCTTTTATTGTGATGGCCATGCATTTCCCCTCTCCTTTCTTAGCCTTTATTGACTTCATTTTTAAAAAAGGTGAATACCAATAAACACTTCTCTAATATTAATTTTATATTTATACATTTTGTATGTATTCATAATACACTCAGTTCAATAGTTATATCCATACTTTTTTTAATGTTTGTTTAATTTTTCAGAAAATACTCACTTTTCCGTTTTTTAACCTAAGTTTAAAATCCAAAAAGAAGCTGATGGATGATCAGCTTCTTGAAAAACGACAGTCTATTGGAAATTAAGAAGTCAGACGACTAACTACATAGGTTTTAAGCTAATTTCCAATCAAGTCCATAGAATCAATAACGATAAATCCTCGTTTCATATGGACGTAAATCAATAAGGGGCACCTCAGGACAATCCTCATAATTAGCCAGCAAGAGTTCCATTTCCCCCCAATAAGAAAGGTCGATTTGATGGTGATTCATACTAAAGTTACATACTACCATGACTGAATTTTCATTCATATTTCTTGTATAAATATAAAGTTCAGGATGATCTTCCCATAATAACTCATATTCCCCATAAACAAGGACCTGATGTTTTTTTCGAAGTTCAATCATCTTTTTATAAAAATGATAAATGGATGACGGGTCATTTTTCTGCTGTTCTACATTAATGGCGCGATAATTTGGATTAACCCTCATCCAAGGGGTTCCATGAGTGAATCCGCCATTTTCAAGATCATTCCATTGCATCGGTGTTCGTGAATTATCACGGCCGCTATGCCATATAATGTTCATGATCTCATCATGAGGCCGCCCCTTCGAGGTCTCTATCCTATAAAAGTTTTTCATTCCGACATCATCATAATCATCAATCGAATCAAATTGGACATTTGTCATGCCAATTTCCTGACCTTGATAAATAAAAGGTGTCCCTTGCATGAAAAAGTAAAGGGCCCCAATCATTTTTGCGCTTTCCAACCAATATTGATGATCATTTCCCCAGGTGGATACACTTCTCGGCTGGTCATGATTTTCAAAAAACAAAGCATTCCATCCTTTGTTTTTCAGCCCCTTTTGCCATTTCGTCATCGTTCGCTTTAACCCTTGAACATCAACAGCGTGATTCTGTCCCCTATTCCATAGACCAAGATGTTCAAATTGAAAGATCATATTGAACTTCCCATTCGATTCCCCGACCCATTCTTCCGCCTGCTCTATCCTGACGCCATTGGCCTCACCGACCGTCATGATATCATACTTAGAGAAAGTCTCTTCTTTCAACTCCTGAAGGTAATCCAGAATCCCGTCCTGATTCGTATGCATTTCAAAAGCAGGTACATACTGATGCCAATAAGGATTGGGCATATCAGGAAGGCCTTCACGCTTATGAATATGCGTGATCGCATCAATCCGGAAGCCATCGATTCCCTTATCGAGCCACCAATTGACCATTTCATATAATGCCTTTCGCACATCAGTGTTTTTCCAGTTTAAGTCCGGCTGCTTTTCGGCAAATAGATGTAAATAGTATTGATTGGTCCTTTCATCGAATTTCCAGGCACTTCCGGAAAAGATGCTTTCCCAATTATTAGGCTCACGGCCATCCTGACCATCCCTCCAAATATACCAATCCCGTTTCGGATTATCGCGGGAAGAACTTGATTCGACGAACCAGGGGTGCTCATCACTTGTATGATTCAAAACAAGGTCGAGGATCACCTTCATCCCACGCCCATGAACATCTTTCAATAACAGATCAATATCTTCGATAGAACCGAATTCATCGGAAACTGCTTGATAATCACTAATATCATAGCCATTATCTGCATTGGGCGATTTATAAAAAGGACAAATCCAAATGACATCTATCCCTAATTCCTGCAGATAGTCGAGCTTTGAAATCAAACCTTTTATGTCTCCGACCCCATCACCATTACTATCCATGAAACTGCGCGGGTAAATTTGATAGCAAACCGCTTCTTTCCACCAGGTCTTATTCATGCTGTAACCTCCCGATCCTGTTTTCCACAAAGCCTTAGGGACAATGTTTGGCGGTTACCGACAATCGAGAGGTATATGATTATTTTGGTTGATTCCGTTTTGAACGTTTAATAACCAAAGCAATGAATATACCAAAAATGAGAAGAACCAATCCTATGACTAACAGGTAAGGAATATTAATAATCGACTTAGGTGACAGCGTATAGACTTCTGTCGTCTCCCTGTCGATTACGATAGAGTAGCTGTTGTCCTTACTGCGGACCAGATCCCCATTCAGCATACCTCTCAACTCTTTATTACTTTCAAGTTCCTTATCAGCAAGGTTTATCGTTTGAGTTTCAGTCGTATTGTTCATGGCGACGACGATCGTTTCATCACCATACACACGCTTGAATACCGAAGCTCCGCCTTCTTCATATAAACGCTCCATATCCCCTTTTACCAATGCTGGGTACATGTCTCTGAGATCAGAAAGCTTCGTTATATATTCCACCAATTCCTGTTCTGTCTTAAAATTCATCAACTTATGATTATCCGGGGCAATATCGCCATTTAAGGCAATTTCCGATCCATAAAATACGATAGGCACCCCTGGCATCGTATAAAGATACGACAGAGCCATTCTCCATCTGGAGCCTGGATTTTCGTTATGATCGGCTGCATCCTTTGTAAAACGGGGCATTTCCTGTGTGTCCATGAACAATGCCTGATGGGCATTGCCCCCTAATTCATCTTCGCTTTTTGCAAACGCATTAAAAACAGGTTTCAATTCCTTATCGGGCGCAGCAAATGCTTCACGTAGCTCAGCATTCTGCGGATAAGCCATAAAAGCATCGATACCCGTCTCCTTGTAGCTTGAGATCAATTTCGCATCACCTTGAACATCGCCTATTATATAGAAATTTGATTTTTCAGATTTGACTGCATTCACAAATTCCTTCCAAAAATCTTTTGCTACGTATTGGACTTTATTGATACGGTATCCATCAATATCGGTTTCCGTTATCCACCATTTGGCAGCATCAAGTAAATATTTCCTTGTTTCCTCATTATCTTGATTCAAATCGGGAAGACCATCAACCCACCCTGTTTCCAAATCCGTTTGGCTACCGTCCTTGGAAATCTTTTTTTCTTCATGGAACCAATCTTGTTTTTTGGGATCGGTCAGCCACGCGGATTCAGGCCCCACATTATTTGCTTGAAAATCAATGATCACCTTCATATCGCGTTTATGTGCCTCATTCACGAGTTTTTTAAACTCTTCCATTGTCCCATAGTGTTTATCCGTTTTATAAAAATCGGCCACCCAATCGCCATGATAACCATTTGCATCATTAGCGAAAATCGGTGAAAGGATGATAGCGGTATAACCCATATCTTTTAAATAATTCAGTTTCTTCGTGACACCTTCGAAATCCCCGCCATTAAACGTGGAAGGATCATTCACGTTCGCATCTCCATTATTTTGGGTATCCCCATCGAAAAATCTGTCGACCAATAATGAATATACGATTTCATCCTTCCAAGTTCGTTGTTCTTTTTCAGCTGCTCCTACTGGAATGGCGTAAAAAAGAAGCAGCGGAATTAAAGCGAGTGATAACGCTCTTTTTCTCATATCCGTTCTCCTCCTAGCTATCTCTTTACGCCTTTAAGATTAGCCTTTTGACCCCTTAACGTCAAATCCAATTTATAAAAAACTTTACACTTAAGGGACAAACTGGGGATACTGGTTATGGTTACTGAATTGGAAAAGAGCCGAACACGGTTAACGTTCTTTTTTTATCTTCTTGACCGCTTTATCCAAAGCCCTTTTTGGTTTTGCTTTTTGAGTGGTCATTTCATCCATGGCTGAATTCATCGGTCTCCATACTTTATTCATTTCCGGAATATTCGGCACGGGTTCGGCGTATTGTAATTGTATGCTTAAGGCTTGTGCCCTTTCATTTTCTTTGATTGCGGCATTGTGTTTAATTGATTTATTAGGTGGGATTTCCCCTGTTAAATCAAAACGCTTCATTGCATTATCATCATTAGTCAAATATTCAACTAACTTCGTAGACCAATAAGGGTGTTTTGTGAATGCTGTTACATGCCAGCCTTTGATTTCCATAAACGTTTTCATTGGCTGACCATTTGGCAATTCTGGCATGGGGGCAATTCCTGTATCCTTTTGCTCGGTAAATGAGTTCCCGTCACTCATGATAGAAGCCAATTTACCTTGTAAAAACAACTTCTCGATTCCTGCCTTGCCGCCTTTGGGAATCAAACCCGCCCTATACCATTTTTGGATGTACCCAGCCCCTTTTATGGAACCCTTATTATTCAAACCAATGTCGGAAGGGTCTAACTTTCCATTCTTATCTTTAAATATATAACCTCCCATTCCAGCCATTACTCCATACGAATCATGGAAATCATTCCACTTGGCATAGTAACCATACAAGTTACGCTTTCTTAATTCCTTCGTCATTTTATAAAGGTCATTCATCGTCTCAGGAGCCTTAGCCATTAATTTTTTATTATAAATGAAGACGGAGGTGGTTACGGACTTTGGCAATCCAAAAACCTTATCTTGATACATCTCCCCCCTAATTGAAGGTTCAATGAATGCATTCAATACCTCATCTTTCACCTTCACTTCCTGAATTAAGCCTTCCTTCACGATTTGCCCGACCTTTTCATGGGAAAAAGTTACGACATCCGGTGCCTTTCCATTTCCGATTGGCCCATCTCGACGAAGTCGTTCATACATCCCGGTAGTCATTTCAACCTCTTCATGCTCAACTTTGATTCCATATTCTTTTTCAAAGGCTTCAATCACCGGCTTTAGGGCCTCCGCTTTACCCTCTTCCTCCCAAATGATCAATTTTTCCGGCTTCGCTTCATTGCTGGCTTCGTCTTCTTTTTTCTTATCTTCTTTCACTGCTTTATTTTTATTTTCTAAATCTGAACTGGATCCGCAAGCACTTACACTAACAATCAATAATATGGACATGAACAAATGAAAAATCAGCTTCTTCACTTTCATTCTCCTTTTTGCAATGTTTATTCTATCATGTCCAAAAGCACCAAATAATACTGTTTTTCAGTTCAGTACTTCAAATAAAGCCAATTGATGAAAGCGATACCAAAGCTATTGTTATCATTATATGAACGGCTTTGATTTTTACAACATTTTCCTTGGCGTATTTATTTCCTTGTAGTGATGAACAATTTTTGTTATTTTTTAGTTAATAAGTGCTTCTTTCAATTGAAATTGGGTATATAACCAAAATGAAAAAGCACTTTACCTGGCTTAGTACCACTTCATAGAGACCCTCCTCGTAACAGCCGGAAGTTTCCTTTTTCACAGTCCCAAAACTTATAGAATCGGAGTGGTTTTCATGGAATTTTCATCCATACACCATAGACCTAATGACAATTACGGCTATCCTATCAACACTGAAACCCTACATATCCGCTTACGTACGAAAAAACAAGATATCTCCTCAGTTGGATTGATTTTTGGGGATCCTTACATTTCAAATAATGGTCAATGGCAGTACGAGGAACTTCCCATGAGTCTGTCGGGCAGCGATACCCGTTATGATTATTGGCATATCTATGTGAAGCCTCCTTACCGAAGAATTCGATATGGGTTCAAGGTATCGGCAGAAGAAGAATGCTCCATTTACACGGAAAAGGGCTTCTTCAAAGAGCCTCCCCGAGATCCCGGATGCTATTTTGCGATTCCCTATCTCCATCAAAATGAAGTTTTCGGGGCACCGGAATGGGTCAAAGATACAATTTGGTACCAAATTTTTCCTGAACGATTCGCGAATGGAAACCCCGCCAACGACCCCGAAGGTGTGAAACCCTGGGGAAGTGAAGAACCGGCGGTGGATAATTTTTTTGGCGGGGACTTCGAAGGAATCATTGAACATTTGGATTACCTTGAGAATCTCGGCATCAACGGAATTTATTTCACGCCAATCTTCCATGCCTACTCCAATCATAAATACGATACGATTGATTATCGGAGTATCGATCCGCAATTCGGAACGAAGGAAACATTGAAAACACTAATAGCCGAATGCCATAAACGGAATATACGGGTCATGCTGGATGCCGTTTTTAACCATAGCGGCTACTATTTCCCCCCTTTCCAGGATTTACTCGAAAAAGGAGAGAAATCGAAATATAAGGATTGGTTCCACCCTCACAGCTTCCCTCTTAAGGGAGGGGAAAGGCCCAATTATGAAACATTCGGTTTCTTTGAATCGATGCCAAAATTGAATACGGCAAATCCGGAGGTGAAAGAATATCTGCTCGAAGTCTCGGCTTATTGGATCAAGGAGTTCGATATAGACGCCTGGCGGCTCGATGTCGCAAATGAAGTCGATCAGCCATTCTGGCGTGAATTTCGAACAACGGTGAAAAATATAAAGCCTGACCTTTATATCCTTGGGGAAATTTGGCATGACTCCATGCCATGGCTTCGCGGCGATCAGTTCGATGCCGTCATGAATTACCCTTTCACCAACCAAGTCTTTCGCCTGGTCGCCTCACAAACCATCAATGCACGCGAGTTCACTGAAGAAATGACAGCCATCTATCACAGTTATCCAACCAATGTTTTTGACGTGACATTCAACCTTCTTGGAAGCCATGATACACCGCGGATTTTCACGGATTGCGGGGAAGATCTAGCTAGGGCCAAGCTCATTCACGCAATCCTGCTGACATTCAATGGCAGCCCTTGTATTTATTATGGAGATGAAATCGGCTTAACCGGCGGCATGGATCCAGGATGCCGAAAATGCATGGTCTGGGAAGAAGAAAAACAAAACACCGAGCTACTCAATGAAATTAAGGCATTGATCCACTTGCGAAAAGAAGAACGGTTACTTGCCAATGACGGGGAGTTCAAATTCCTTGATACAGCCGGAAACGAAAATATCGTGGCTTACCAAAAGTATAATGAAAAACGTTCTGTCGTGATCCTCATCAATCCGACCGATGTCAAGCAATCCATTACCCTTCCTGTTGATTTGAAAGGACGTACACTAACGGATTTAAGGACGAAGGAAACCACACAAGTTGGCAAATTTGAATTGGATGGTTATCAATATAAAATTCTCGCAATCAATCATTGAGGCAAATGGAAACGGGGCGTTGATAATCATCCGCCCCGTTTTTTTTCACTCGATTATTTGGATATCATATTCTTTGAACCATACATGGGTCTGTGCCAAATGCGCGAGCAATTGTGGCCCTGACATCAATTGGCCGAACCATGGCACTTTAAAAGCCGCACCCTTGGAATCTACTATATCGGTTAGCTTCTGTTTATCGAAAAATTCATGCAGGATCGAATTATTATCCGTCAGTAAGTCTTTCAACCACGCCTGCACCCGGTCTGTATATATAGGGTTATGGGTTTTGGGATATGGACTTTTTTTACGATACAATACTTCATCCGGTAATAGCCCCTCCAAAGCCTTCCTAAGAATACCCTTTTCACGGTTGCCTTCCATTTTCATTTCCCAAGGAATGTTCCATGCATATTCAACAAGGCGATGATCGGCAAATGGCACGCGCACCTCTAGACTTGCCCCCATACTCATCCGATCCTTCCGGTCAAGGAGCGTCGTCATGAACCATAATAAATTCACATAGAAAAGCTCTCTCCGCTTTGCCGCTATACCGCTTTCCCCTTCCAATTTAGGCGTTTCGGCAAGGGTGGCCAAATAAGCTTCCTGGGCATATTCCTCCAGCTTCAATTTCTCGCGCCATCCCGTTTTCAATAAAGATACCCGCTCATCCGTAGATCTCATCCATGGAAAACCAGCACGATTCAAATCATCCTCACGGTGAAACCAAGGATAACCTCCAAAAATTTCGTCCGCACATTCGCCGGACAGGCCTACGACAAAATCCCGCTTGATTTCCTTACAAAACCAAAGTAAAGAAGAATCGACATCCGCCATGCCTGGGAGGTCCCTTACAAGGACAGCTTCCGTTAAATAATTTGTCAGCTGCTCTTGAGAGATGACCGATGAATGGTGAACCGTGTTAAAACTATCCGACATCTTTTTAATCCAATACCCATCGGAGTTTGGCTGAAAATCATTTGCCTTGAAATAACGCTCATTATCCTCATAATCAATGGAATACGTATGAAGCTGGCCTTTCCCTTCTTTTTGATAGGCATTTGCAGCAATGGCCGTAATTGCGCTTGAGTCAAGCCCTCCTGATAAGAAGGTACAAAGCGGAACATCAGATACAAGTTGCCGCGTCACTGCATCTTCAACAAGGAAGCGAACCCTCTCGGCCGTCTCATCAAGCGTATCCCGATGTTCTTCGCTTTTCACATTCCAATATCTCCAAATCCGGAGGCCTTTCCTTGATAAAGTAAGCGCATGGGCGGGCCTTAATTCCTGGATATCATGAAATACGCCTGAACCTGGCTTCCGGGATGGACCAACACCAAAAACTTCAGACAACCCTTCGCGGTCAATCTCCGTTTTAACATCCGGATGGGCCAGAATCGCCTTCAGCTCCGATCCGAAAATGAACCCGCCGTCCCTTTCCGCATAAAAGAATGGTTTTACCCCCATTCGATCTCTTCCGACGAATAATTTCTGTTCCTTTTCATCCCAAATCGCAAACGCAAAAATCCCATTGAACAAGTCAATGCATTTTTCTTTCCATTCTATATAAGAAGTTAGCAAAACTTCTGTATCAGAATGACCGTTAAAGGAATATCCTTTTAATAATAGCTGTTTACGAATATCCTCGGTGTTATATAGCTCACCATTATAACAAAGCGTATATCTGCCGTTTTCATGATTTTTCGTCATCGGCTGTTTTCCGCCTTCCGCATCGACAACCGTTAACCGTTTATGACCAAAGGCAACATGGGCTTCGCTCCAAACATTATCTTCGTCAGGCCCCCGCTTTGCCAACGTTTTTGTCATGTTTTCCAGCGTTTTCGTTTTTGTCCGTAAATCTTTTTGAAAATGCACCCAGCCTGTTATCCCACACATTTTACACTTCATCCTTTCTATCCGGACTATCAAAAATATATTGGCTCCCTGTCTTAAAAAGATTTACAGTCCCTAAGTATCGCTCAGCATCATTCCGTAGGGCCACCTGCCAACAACGCCCGGCGTCGTTAATGAATTGTTGAGCAAAGCATCCCGTGTTAAACATAGCCTATGCAAAGACGGAAAGATGGTTATTTGTCCATAATATTTTAAAATATACAGTTATATTTTCATTGGATTTTGACTAAAAAGTAGGTGAGGATTCCACTATTGGAGGTAGATGTATGAGTCAGCAACAACGAACTAAGTTAATGAATAGGCAAACAAGAGCTTTTACCGAAGGAACAGTGGAAAATATCAATCAACAATGGATTTTTTTCGATGATGAAACAGATGAGGCCTGCTCCATTGAAGACCACGTTGACAGCATCATCGAAGTGTACAGGGGCGGGCGCTGGCAGCAAGGAGTAATTGAGGAAGAGGGAAAGATCCTGCTTCATCGGGAAATCACCTTCTTAAGGGAAAATGAGCCCATTCGGATACGCAAAAAACTGCTCTACTCTTTTGAACGTTTATTGGAAGAATTGAACGATGATTCCTTTTTCCAATTTGTAACGACATTGAATTCACTTGATTTTTCTATTTATGATTGTATATATAGCTATAACCAGCTCACTTTTTTAAGGGCCGTCCCAAACCAGTCCGGCGTGAATTTCTTCACCTTTGATAACGAGAGCCAAATTTGTCTCGTTCAGCACCATTTTTCTTACGGGAAAAAGGATCATGATCGTTTTGAATTCACCCTGAACACCGGAAAAAGGATCGTCATTGAGAAAGTGAATTCACAATAACGGGTAAAAGAAAACGGGTAAATGAGATTTCCTCATTTACCCGTCTTTAATTCTGTATTAAAAAAAGTCCATTCCTTGTGGCAGTGAAAGTCCTAAATAAAGGACGAATACAAGCGCTACGATGAACAATATCCACATGGCACCTGTGCTTTTTCTTTTTTTCGTACGGACCAGCACCATTTCCATCGCCGCAATCACGATGATTCCAACAATCATTTTTACTGCGTAAGCACCAAAATCAGTGATCAGCATGCCGCCAGTAAGGAAAATCAATAGATAGAACAACCGTGTTATCATATGTAGCATTTTCGCTTTCGGGTTTGCACCTTTAAGCATCGAATATGTGACAAAGAAAAGAATGATTCCGATAACCCAAGCTGTAATATGCATATGTGTCATTTTTTTGCCCCCTCGTTCAGTTTCCATTTCATCATATCATAGGCTTTTACAAAAAAACAAAGCTAAGTATCCACCTGAATGGGTAAAACCAACAATTTAATGAACATCATTTACATTTCTTCTTAACTGGTCCCTACCTGCGCATGACCGGCTTTTTACCATACGTAAAAAAACGCCATATATATTCAACCGGTCCGTATTCATAAAGGCCCATCCACAATAAGGAAAGCAGGATTTGCAGGCAAAACAGGGCTATTAGAAAAACAAATCCTGTCGTATATGAGACTGATCCATATAAACCAAGGCCATATGAATAAAAAATGCCCGTACATACCATCGATTGGAACAAGTAATTGCTCATCGACATCCTTCCGATATACGATAGCGGATGTAACAGGCGGGAAGCCCCTGCCCGTTCCGCCAAAAGCGTGATTGCCGTGATATAAAAAATCGTAAGTAACGGTCCTCCCAAATAATCCTGGACGAATATCGTTCCAAAATGGTATACCGTCACATATGGCAGCATCTTAATTGACATGCCCAATAGCAAGCTTACGATCGATATCGCTTTCAATTGTCGTTTATATTGGGTTGGATTTTGGAGAAAGCCCTGTTTTGCCACGCCTGCTCCCATTAAAAAAAACGGAAAAATCGATAAAAAAAGGATAATGGCATTTAATGGGTTGTTCACCATATACCAATCCAACGCCCTTTGACTCATCAGTTCCGTATATGTACCAGATTGATAAACTTCCAAAGACTGTTTCATCATCGCCGAATCAGTCGTAATCGCCATCCCTTCACTATCAAAAGTGCCCATTATAAGAAATAGAGAACCCAATATTGCAAAAGGCAGGACATAACAAACCGAGCCAAGCAGAATTAAATTCCGGCCCTTCATCTTATAAAAAAACAAAAGTGCAAACCCAAATACAGCATAATTAATGAGGATGTCCCCATGCCAGATGAAGAAAGCATGAATACAGCCCAGTATCAGCAGGAAACTTAGCCTTTTCATATATAGTAACGGAAATGAAATACCCTTTTCTTCACTCCTTACTGCCAAAATGATTGCCCCGAAACCGAACAGAAAGGCAAATAACGGATAAAAGCTGGCCTGTGCGACTATATCACTGAATCTGTACAAAATCCCATCCCATCCTCCTGCCCACCGCTCGGCACCATCTATGTACAAGAGCGGGGAGTGGAAAGAAGGCATATTCACTAAAAATATCCCTAAAATGGCTAATCCACGTAAAATATCGATGCTTACGATCCGTTTACTTTCCTGCAATGGTACCATTGCGCCCTTCATAGGTACACCCTCTTTCATTCATACAGATTTAACATCTTTTCTATATCTCCATTGCATCACCTTTAACTTTCGTGACCGCTTTGTGCTTTTTTATCAGTATGACAAACAAGCTGCCCAATAAGCAAAAGATTCCTGCAAGGAAGAATGCCCATGTATAGGAGTTGAATATTTTGAAGATAAGCCCTCCACCGTACGCCGCCACTGCTGCACCCACCTGATGGGCCGCGAATATCCACCCGTATACGATCCCGCTTTTCTCCATGCCAAATACTTGCCTTGAAATGCTTATGGTCGGAGGAACGGTCGCTATCCAATCCAAGCCATAGAAAACGGAAAAGATAATCAATAGACCGATAGAACCTTCATTTAATGCAAAAGGAAGTAATACGAGGGAAGCACCCCTTAGAGCGTAATACCAAAACAACAGCCAACGGTTATCAAAACGATCTGATAGCCATCCGGATACAGTCGTACCAATCAAATCAAAGATTCCCATGAAAGATAGCAGAGATGCTGCCGTCACAACCGGTAAACCAAAACTAATGCAGTAAGAAATGAAATGTGTCCCGATCAACCCGCTCGTTGAAAGTCCGCATATAAAAAAGCTACCTGCCAATAACCAGAATTCCTTCACTCTCACTGCTTCAATCAACGACTGAAAAGCCATGGCGATGGGATTCTTATTTTGGACTGTAACAGTCTCCTGCTTTTCCTCTTCCAATCCATATGGAAGAGTCCCGACTTCCTTCGGATTGTTTTTCATGAATAAAAGGATGATTGCCAGCATGATCAAGCTAAGGAACAAAATTAATCCAATCGCCCATCTCCATGAATAATTCTCAATGATGATGGCTAAAACCGGAAGCAAAATGAGCTGGCCCGTGGCCGTACTTGCCGTCAGTATCCCGACCGCCAGCCCCCGCCTCTTCTCGAACCAACGATTTGCCACATATGGGCTCAATACCGTTAAAAACACTCCAGAACCCAATCCAATGATAATTCCCCAAATTAAAATGAGCTGCCACTCATGCTGCATGAAAAAAGTGAGGAGTATCCCTGCCAATAAAGTGGACATGGCCGATACCATCATTTTCTTCAATCCAAGCACTTCAATTAGGGCGGCCATGAATGGACCCGATAATCCATAAAGAAAAAGACTTATGGCAAAGGCTAAAGAAATGACGGACCGGTCCCACCCGAACTCATTTTCAAATGGTACGATGAATACTCCCGATGATGACCTAACGATTCCGGCTACAATAATCGAGAAGAATGTTATGATTAAAATGACCCAGCTATAATGAATACGTTTCAATGATCTCCCCCACAATCCAAAACTGTTAAAATCAACATAATGAAAAAAGAAAAATTATAATAATTTGAAATATTTTATAATAGTAACACTTTATCGTTAAACAAGAAGCTTTTTTTCAAAACAAATTCCAGTGTTCCTGATTGACCTTCCCTTATCCAACAATGGCTTGAATTAGCGGCTTACATATCAGTGTCCACCTCGATCCTCCTTTCATCAGGATCGATATCTGCATAGCTCCATATGAAACCGAATTTAAACGGCAACAAAAAAATGCTGTTCATTTCTGAACAGCGTTAGCGAGCTTCAATTAACGAATCTGCCTGTTTTCCCCTTAGATTCCCAATAATCATTACGGAGATGGATTTTTTGTATTTTCCCCGATGCCGTTTTTGGAAGCTCATCGACGAACGACACACTGGTGACTGATTTAAAATGAGCTAATTTTTCCCGTGTGAAGGCCTTTATATCATCCACCGTTAATTCCACGCCCATTTTTGGCACGATGAAGGCATGCGGTGTCTCTCCCCACTTTTCATGCGGAACGGCAATGACTGCCGCTTCAAGAATTTCCGGATGTTCGTAGAGTACTCCTTCCACTTCTATTGAAGAGATATTTTCTCCGCCACTAATGATTATATCCTTTTTGCGATCTACTATATCCACATTCCCGTTTTCATCGATTGTGGCCATATCCCCTGTATGCAGCCATCCATTTATCAGTGTCTGGCTGGTCGCTTCTTCATTTTTCCAATAACCTAACATCACTCCATGACTGCGGACGATGAGCTCCCCGATATCCACGCCATCATGGGCCACTTCCTCACCATCTTCATGGATAACCTTTACCTCACTGCCTATTATGGGATATCCGGCTTTCGCCTTCATTCTGTATTTTTCTTTTTCCGGAAGATCATCGAATTCAGAACGAATCAGCGATATCAGACTGACAGGTGTTGATTCTGTCATTCCGTAAATTTGAATGAACTCCCAGCCTAACTCTTTTTCCACCCTTGTAACGAATGCAGGAGGCGGAGCGGAGCCTGCAACGACGATTCGGATATCCTGCTCGATATTCGGGACATTCCGCTCATAATATTGGAACAGTGAATTCAGAACCGTCGGTGCCATATGCATGATGGAAACCTTATGCTTTTGCAGTGCATCAAATATCATTTCTGGGCTGGTTTTCCTCAAACAAACTTGAGTGGCACCATTTGCCGTATAATAAAATGGCGCCCCCCACCCATTCACGTGGAACATCGGCAGTACGTGCAAATATGTATCGCGGTCATTGACCCTGAAATGATGCATCGCACCCAGGGCATGTAAATAGTTGTTGCGGTGAGTCAGCATCACCCCTTTGGGATTTCCTGTGGTCCCGCTCGTATAAAGAAGGCTCGAAACATCATTTTCATCCACTGACTCCCGGTTAAAACACTTGTTATCATAACGTTCCAGCCAATGGCTGTAATCGGTTTCATTTATCTCTTCATCCTTATAATGAACGATTATGTGCTCCACCGATTCAAGTTCATCTTTGACAGGGGAAATTAGATGATACAATTCCTGATCCACGAAAAGGACCTTTGACTCGCTATGGTTTAAAATGAATACATAATCGGCAGGCTTCAAGCGGATATTCAAGGGTACGATTACAGCACCAAGTTGAAATACCCCATAAAAGCCTTCAAGCATTTCAATTGAGTTAGGTGCCAAATATGCCACCTTATCACCCTTTTTGACACCGATATCCCTTAAACCATTTGAAAGCTGGTTTACACGGCCATTCAGCTCTAAGTATGTTAAAACCTTGTCATCTCCAATGATGGCTTTCTTATCTCCATATAGTAAGGCTGCTCGATCTAAGAAATGCGATAATACTAATGGTACATTCATTTCCTCACCTCTATCTTTATTTGAAAATTCTGAATTAGCATTATATTACCATATCTGTTACCAACATTCCAATAATATCAGCCGTTGTTATATAACAATATATTAATAGGCAGATGAATCACATCAATCATGAGCCAACATACAATACAGTGAAACTCCCTTCAGTGATAGGCTCATTGCCTGAGATACATGGGGAAAACCAGAATAAAAAAAGGGTGATTTTCTTGCCGGCCATCGTAGGAGTCGTTCAAGTCATCAACGTCGGTAGCAGTGGAATTGTCCATATTGGCGACGTCTTTAAAATTAGTCCATATGCCACTTCAAAAACGTTTGCAGGTGCTGGCTCGTTTAATACGGGTGAATCCATATCCCTTTATAATGCCTATAGCACCACAAATACAAATGATACAGATGGTGTTGATCAGCCACTGGTCTTAAATCTCTAATGTTTTTAAGAAAGGAGTCAGTATGATCTTCAATATTCACCAGACCATACAAATCAATATGATAAAAATTGAAAGCATCTCCAATTCATCCGTTTTTCAAATAGGAAGTGCCGGGGTGATTAAACCATATTCCACATTAGCCAATACCGGTGGATTCACTGAGCCTGCTCCTGAAATCGAAGCTGATGTAGTCCCATTAACCAGTTTCGTCCCATTTACACCTTCTTAGGCATTCACCCATATCCAACTTTTTCATATACTGTCATATATGAATTTATCTTTTTATGAAGGTGAGGTGTTGAATCGTGAATCAGGATTTATATTCGTATTCCATACAAATGCAGCGTTTTCTTGAAGCCCAGGATAAACGGATCATGAAACTTGAACACGAACTCAAACGCCTGACAGATGAACTTGCCGAGCTGAAAAATAAACCGCCAATCCATGTAGATAAAATTGAATATAAATTCGATCAGTTAAAGGTCGAATCTTTAGATGGAACATTGAATATCGGTTTAAATCCCAATGACCTTAACAACATTGATGAATTTGCCGTCAACAACCAACCCGTTCAACCTGCACCAAACCTATTTCCAGGCAGGGAAATCGTCGTCCAGGAAATTCACAATGATATACTTTCAGACTTGGAAAATATGATCAACGATGCTGAAAACCAACTGAAAACATCATTGGAACCCTCATATCATGACTTCATTAAGCAGGACGTCGAACGCCAGCTTCATCAACGTATCAATATGTATTTCGATAATCTCTCTTATGCGGAACGTGCACCGCAGCAAAGGGAGAATATCAAGGAAAAGATCAGGGAGAAGGTAAAATCCGATATTCAAACTGCATTATTCCAATTCATTACCCATTCACAAGCCGAGACAGGAGGAAATCCAAATGGAGTTTAATGTAATCAATCACCAGCTTTGTGTAGGTGATATTAAAATTACCGGTGTAGCAAGCTCTGCTTTATTTCTAATTGGGGATGTCCAAACGGTCCAACTTTCTTCTGCATTCGATACCCCGCCGGAATCCCTGATCATCGGGCCATTCGTGCCGCTTTCTCCAGAAGGATAAATAACATGTTTTCTAGAATATCAAAAGTAAAATCTATAGTATCCGACACGGTATCATTCAGCTCCGCCCTGCAAATCGGGGATACTTCATATATAGATGGAAATGCCCTTGCTATAGCCGTTCAGAAGAAAAGTGAAACTTTTGCTTCAGTCGATATTCATTTCAATGACTATGACATTTTTAAGAAACCACTTTATATCCCGAGATTGAATGAACCCGTAATATCGAGTTTTTCAAATCCGAATCCCTTCATACGGGTCGGCAATATCAATATAATCGGGATATCATCCTCATCTGTGGTGGGTGTGGGGAACGTAGGCCATGCGCGTATGGAATCAAGAGTTAAACATATTCGGGAGGTTCCTAAAAAAAACGAAGAGACGCCAATCGAGGATTCAACCAACAACACTTAAACTATTAAAGGAGGGGTTCATATGCCCGCCATTATCGGCCCAGTTCAAGTATTTAATGTCGCGCAAGGAAACCTGTTATTCGGTGATTGCGCCGTCATTTCCCCTAAGTCTTCCTCCAAATCCGTTTACGGATCCGGATCAGGGAACACAGCTGCAATCACCTTCACGGCCAATGGCCTGAACGGTAGCAATGTCCTTGATGTCAATGGGGTCGACCAGCCCATTACGGGGAATAATTAGTCATAGAAAAAGCCTCCCATCTCCAGGGAGGCTTTTAATTTCGGCCTATTTTTCTAACATGTTGAATACTTGCTCGACATCTTTGTCTCCCCTGCCTGATAAATTAACGATCAGTATATCATCCCTTGTTAACTCTTTAGCGAGCTTCATGGCGTGAGCTAGGGCATGTGAGCTTTCGAGAGCCGGAATGATTCCCTCTGTTTTGGATAATACCTGAAAAGCCTCAAGAGCTTCTCCCCCTTTTACCGTCACATACTCCGCTCGTCCGCTTTCTTTCAAAAAACTATGCTCGGGCCCCACACTCGGGTAATCCAAACCTGCAGCTATAGAGAATGTCGGTTTTGGTTCTCCTTGTTCATCGACTAACGTCAAACTTTTGAATCCATGCAATACTGCCGGGACACCTTGCGAAATACTTGGGGCTTCAATCGGTTCTACACCAATTAAACGGACATTTTCTTCATCGAGATAATGAGCAAAAGCACCGATCGCATTACTTCCCCCTCCTGCACAAGCAATGATGGCAGTTGGCAGTTTTCCTTCCTTTTCAAGGATTTGGCGTTTTGATTCTTCACTTATGATTGATTGGAAATGTTTAACGATCGTTGGATATGGGTGTGGCCCCACTGCTGAACCAAGCAAGTAAAAAGTATTTTCATAGTTTTGCACCAAGTCATTCAATGCCTCATCAACAGCATCCTTCAATCGACCCTGTCCCTTTTCGACAGCTACGACTTTTGCCCCCAGCAATTCCATCCGAAAGACATTCAATGCCTGCCTCTCCGTATCCAGCTTACCCATATAGATCACACACTCCATGCCAAACATCGCACATGCTGTCGCAGTCGCCACACCATGCTGTCCTGCTCCTGTTTCTGCGATGATGCGTTTAGCACCCCTTCGTTTAGCGAGCAGGATTTGTCCGATCGCATTATTAATTTTATGAGCACCTGTATGATTCAGATCTTCACGCTTCAAGTATATTTTTGCCCCGCCAACCTTTTCCGTTAAATTCTTTGCAAGTGTTAACGGGTTTTCGCGTCCGACATATTCTTTCAGATAATATCGGAACTCCTCAATGAATTCCGGGTCATCCTTATATTTCAGGAATTCCGTTTCTAAAATATCCATAACTTCCTGAAGTTCACCCGGTATAAAGCTTCCACCGAACTCACCAAAGTATCCCTTGCTCTTGATCTCACTCGTCATACTCTTCTCTACTCCTTTAAAAAGGTATTTTTCTCCACTAGTATATAGTAAGCATTCACACCTTTTCAAACTATTCTGTTTATTCAACCGAAAAGAAGCGTCCCACATCAATGGGACACTCCTTCTCTCTTATACTTCCAATAAATGCGAGCCGTCAAAGAAAAACAAGTAACGGCCGGTTACCTTCTTATTCATTATTCCCTCAACAGCCCTCGTATAAAGCTGAAGCTGCATCTGGTATCGATCGGCAAGAATCCCTTTAGCCCCTTCGTACCCGCTTGCAAAACGGCCGGTGATCGTATCCGTTTTATAGTCGAGAAGCACAAGACCTTGTTCATCCTCAAAGATACAATCAATCACCCCTTGGATAAGGACTTCTTCATCTCCAGCTGTCCAATCGCTGTAAGCTTCCTTTGCAGGCAGCGACATCGTAAATGGCACTTCACGGCGAATGCTTTCGGCCCTCTGCATTCTTTGGCCGATTTCACTATCGAAGAAATCGACAATCGTCTCCGGATCCACAGCTTCTTTCTGTTCCTCCGTCAACAGCTCACGTTGAATCAGATCAATGATCAGTTGCTGAATCGATTGAATGGTAATCTCTTTAGATAGATCAATATGCTGCATGACTAAATGTGTAATCGTACCCCTTTCAGCAGGAGTCAGTGACTTTTCTTGCATGAAAGTCGGCCGCTTCGTGATAGGCCGCTTAAATTTACGCAACAGCTCTGTGGAGCTTTGCTCGTCCTTGAGTTCATATTGACGTTTTAATTCAGAAACGGATTGCTTGGAACGATACACCGTCGCCTCATGCTCGGGGTACTCCCATTCCAGCTGTTCCTTGATATCATCATAAAACTCGGAAACGATGCCGACCTTCTCCGATTTCTGGACATGTTCAAGCATTTGCTCTTGAACCAGTGCCTCTTCCTCATCCAGAACAGCAAGCTCTTCACTTGGAATGACGGAAATGGACCAATTCGATGGATGCGACTCCATTTCCAGGCCAAGACCTGCAGCACCAAGAGAATCCCGATGTCGGACAAGGGATGGACCAATCCAATCAAGATAACATTTTGCACCTGCCCGTACATAGTCCTTCAATAGCCAATCTCCATGTGCCGCATTACTTTCCCAGTTCTGCTGCGTTTTTTCTGCATCATTGATACTGGCAATCAAATAAAGCTTTTCCTTAGCCCTTGTTAGCGCCACGTAGAGGACACGCATCTCCTCGGCAATTAATTCAAGCTGCTTTTTTTTCTTAAAAGCCAATTGAGGGAGGGATGGATAAGTTATCCGTAATTCGGAATTCACGTACTTTGCCGCAAAGCCATAATCTTTATCCAGTAAATAGGACTTTCGTAAATCCATCATATTGAATTGCTTGGAAAGACCGGCAATGAACACGATCGGGAACTCAAGCCCCTTTGACGAGTGAATTGTCATCAGCCGGACTACATCTTCCTGTTCCCCTAAAGCCCGAGCTGCCCCTAAATCATCTCCACGTTCTTGCATCCTTTCTATGAACCGCAAGAAACGGAACAGACCGCGGAAAGAACTTGCTTCATATTGCCTTGCCCTGTCATACAGCGCTCGTAAATTGGCCTGACGCTGTTTGCCGCCCGGCATCCCACCTGCAAAATCATAAAACTGCGTTTCGCGGTATAGGAGCCAGATTAGATCTGATAATGCCTCCTGCCTGGCAAGCTTCCGCCACTTCACAAGTTTTTTATAAAATGCAGAGGCTTTTTCATAAAGCCCCGGATGTTCTTCAGGGTCACTCTTTCTGTAAAAATCAGCTAGTGCTTCGTAATAGCTTCCTGTATGGAATAAACGCACCTTTGACATCTCTTCTTCATCCAACCCGACGATAGGTGAACGGAGAACGGAAGCCAATGGGATATCCTGTTGCGGATTATCAATCACCTTCAATAAGGAAATCATGATGGCCACTTCGGTCGCTTCAAAATACCCCGTGGATAAATTAGCATATACTGGAATTCCCTGCTTTTTAAATTCCTCCATGATTTGCGGTGCCCATGGCATTGAACGAAGAAGAATGACCATGTCCCGATAAGTGGCAGATCGGTACCTTTTGGTTTTCGTATCATATATCCGATGCTTTTCGCTTATAGCCTTTTTAATGAGCTTGGCCATCTGCCTTGCTTCGAGCTGCGCTTTTTCAAGCTCCTCGGCCTCAAATCCGCCATCATATCCTTCCATTTCCGAATGAGCTTCAGGATCGGCTGCTCCATCAATTAAATGGAGTTCGATCGGGTATGGATCGTCTTCGGGATATGGGGCACCTTTTTTCAATTGGGCATCTTCATCATAATCAATCTCACCGACTGTAATGCCCATCAACTGTTGAAACAAGAAATTGGTCCCATCAAGAACTTCCTTTCGGCTCCGGAAATTGCGGTTTAAATCAATTTTCAGTCCGGAATCAACACCATCATGGGTAAATCGTGTGTATTTTCCAAGGAAGAGATTCGGTTCTGCAAGCCTGAACCGGTAAATGGACTGCTTGACATCGCCTACCATGAAAAGATTCCCCTCATATTCTCCGTCAACCGTCACCAATTTTAAGATCGATTCCTGAACCAGGTTCGTGTCCTGGTATTCATCCACTAGTACCTCTTTGAACTGGTTCCTGTATTCGATGGCTGCCGCCGAAGGTTTTCGTTCACCATCCACCGTTTCCCCTGTCAAAATTTGAAGACAATAATGTTCCAAATCGGCAAAATCCACCAAGTTCTTTTCTGCTTTTGCAGCAAAGAATCTTTCGTCAAACCGTTTAACAAGCATTACAAGTGTATCGACATAACCCTTAAGCTCCCTTATATCCCGCAGGTAGCTTTCCGGTTTCCGGGAAAATAACTCTTCCTGTAACGATTTGATGATCTTCTTGGCCTTATCCCGGTACTTGGTAGCCTCATCAGCCATTTCCTTGATAAAATCTGCACCGGTAAGGCGTTTTGCCGTCCCGAATTTCACGTTTTGGATTTCCTCATAAAGTGCATTCCAGGATTGGTCCTTCACTTCCGAAAGTTTAGCAACCAGCGCAAGATCGGCTAGATAGTTCTCAGCCCTTGGAGCCGGCCCCCCAGGGGTTTTTGTCAACGCAAGCGAGCGTTCCAATAAATCCCTGGCCGTGTCCAATTGTAAACCAATATCGAACTTCAATGAATCGATAAACGAAAGATCATCAATCTCATCATCATCTGCCAGCTCATACATGCTGGCGGCACCATCGAGCCATCGGTCCGGGTTTGGATTCGATTGCGAAAAATCATGCAGCGACCGAACGATATTCTGAAGTGCATCATCATTTCGATCGCTTGTGAAAGCATCGACCAAATTAAAGAACTCTTCGTTATCACTTTGGCCATACTGCTCCTCGAAAAGCTCTTCCAACACTTCATCACGGAGCAGCTGGATCTCCGTTGAATCTGCAATCCGGAAGCCCGGGTCGATATCCGTCAGATAATAATACTTCCTGATCACCTCTAGACAAAACGAATGGAGTGTGGAAATCGAAGCACGATTAATCAAGCTCAACTGCTTACGTAAATGCTGTGAATGCGGATTATCATCGATCGCTTTTTCTAATGCCTCACTTACCCGATGGCGCATTTCGGCAGCCGAGGCATTGGTGAATGTAACCACGAGCAGTTCATCAACATCGATTGGATCTTCTTCTGAAATGACTTTTTGAATGATCCGATTGACCAGTACCGCTGTTTTCCCTGAACCCGCAGCGGCCGCAACCAGGATGTCCTGATCTTTAGCCCATATTGCCTTCCATTGATCTTCCGTCCAAGTCACGTCTCCTGGCAGAGCAGGAATTTTCGTTTTACTCATCGCTCTCCCCCTCTCCCCTTAATAGCTCAAGAACGTCATTTTGTTTCTTCTGTGCCAAATTCCTGAATTGGTTCTCCTCCAGTGACTGGTCGAATTGGCATACAGATTTAAAGGAACAAAAGGTACACGGCGTTTTTTCCTTTAATTTGTATGGAGTAATATCCACATCACCATCGACCATTCGATCTCCAGCCTCCTGATAAATACGGCGCACATGATGATTCAGAAGGGAAAACTCCTCCATGCTGGCAACTTTGGAAGCCGCCAGGAGCGATCCGTCCTTTTTAAATCCAGCTGGAATGATATCCGACTTACCCGAATTTTCAATATCAAGCGAGGTATCCATCAACTGAATGACATTTGAATGGTCCAGTACAAGTCCATTCATTTTAAAGCTTTTATAAATTTCTTCTTCAATTTTATCCAAACTGAGCATTCCCTTTGATTTGACAACGGGATTATGCACATGAAAATACAAAACTCCGGCTGGAATCGCTTCTTTTCCAATCAGCGACTTGGAATGGGTGACAACGATATCTAGGTATGTCAACATTTGCAGCGCTAGTCCATAATATACTTCACTCATGTTCAGTTCCTTTTCACTCGACTTATAATCGAGCACACGCAAATAGACACCCTCATCTTCTTCCGCTTTATCCACGCGGTCGATCCGCCCGATCAATTCCATCTTCGTACCGTTTTTCAATGTGAAAGAAAGTGGCGGCAGCTCGCCATTTTTTCCGAATCCAAGTTCTAATCCGATCGGAGCAAAACCGCTCGCCTTTGCATGTTCACTTAATACGATCGAGGCACGTCCAATCACGTGTTCGAGTTTCCTGCGTAAATAGTGATGGCGGTTCGTACTTAACAAAATCTGATTTTGGAGTTTAGGAGCAAGTCTCTCCACAGCAATTCTGGCCAGCTCCAAGCATTGTTCCGGGGTCAATGTAGACCAAGGAATATCATGTTCCTTCAAGTAATCGGAAATCATTTTCAACGCTCCATGGAACATCTCGCCTATATCCGGGGCATCCAAACGGAAAATCTGCCTTTCCCTCAATTTCAAGCCATGAGCCGCATAATGGGAAAACGGGCAGCTATTGAACATTTCCATCCTGGATACACTCGTAAGAATGCTCTCACCGTATAATTGCTTACTTGTTTCCTCAGTTAATTTCTTTGTCCTATTTTGATAAAAAAGGCTCGATAAAACCTTAGTTGCTGAAGGACCGGCCATTTCATCATCAATAATGGAATTATATACATCCCACCATAGTGAATGGATTGGATAGTTCCTTTTCTTCAGCTGCAATTGGGCAGCCAGGTACGAAAGGGCCACATCATGATTCGCTGCATATTTCACCTGTTCCTCTGCAGACAGATCGGACGGATCGTTCATATAATACACATCGGAAACATTAGGCAATACGTCCCTTACCCGTTTCAAATAGGATGAAGGCAAAAGCGCCTTCCCTTCCTCATCGGCAAGCGGATATGATAAATAAAGGGCCTCGGCAGGCGTAGTGAATGCTTTGTACGCTGTGAACTCCTCATCCAGCAGGCGCACTTTCGAACTTGGGGCAACATCAAGTCCACCAGCCAGCAGCACATCACGATCACTATCTGAAAATATCCCGTCAGATACTGCTTTTCCCGGCAGAACCCCTTCGTTCAATCCGATAACAAAAGCTGTCTTCACATCATCCAGGCGGGATAAATCTAGATTAGCGACTAATACTTGGTCAATTGCCGGCGGTACCAAAGAAAATTCAAGAGACTCCAAACCAGCTTCAATGATTACCGCAAACTGTTTCATGGAAAGCTCTTCCCCGCTCAGCAGTTCAACGAATTGGTCCAATAGGTCGACAACCGCATTCCATGTTTGCTCATGCTCTCTTGCCGATACCAAATCACCTGCTTCTTCTGCCTCCAGTTTCAGCTTTTCCAATTTTTCCGGTATATGCAATTCTTCAAGATATAGATAAAGGGCTTCACACAATTCCCTGCCATTAGCAGCCTTTTTAGCCCGTTTTGAGAGCCTCAAGATGGGCTCGGTAAATAATTGCTTCATTTCATTCAACTCTTGCTCAAGCATCATTTCCCTATCCGTTTGGTTCCGGTCCTCGAGTTCCAGACCGCGGAAGCGCCGGTAGGTCCAACGATCTTTGGACGTCCACCCGCTTCCTTTAATGCCGCGGGCCAGCACATAGTTTTCCAGCTTATCTACCTGTTCACGCATCCGGTCGTGGTTTTTTTGCAACGGAAATAGAAGCTCCGTCTTGATTGCACGAAATACCGGTTCATAACGCCAATAGCCATTGATGATCTCCAAAGTCGAACGAATCAGTTCAATCAGAGGATGATTCAGCATCGTCCGTTTGGAATCGACGAACAAGGGAATTTGATAATCCCGAAAAACGGTTTGTAAAATATCTGCGTATGCTTCCCCGTTACGGACTAAAATCGCAATATCACGGAAACGGTGCTGTTTCTGTCTGACCAGCGACAAGATATCCCGGGCAACTCCTTCAATCTCAGCTCTGCGGTTAACTGCCTGGGCGATCGTTACATCAGGTGACTGCTGCTCAAACGTTCGTGCAGGACGAATGGAAAAATAAGTTTCCAGATGATTCAGCCCCGGACTCTTTCCAAACCTTTCCGATCTTTTTAAGATTCGATCTTCTGAAATCGGTATGCCATTCCTCAATCCAGCCTGATATAGGTGATGATAAAGGTTTCCCGTTTGCCTGAACAATTGCAAATCATCCGGAGCATATTGCCTGTAGGGCTGATCTAACGTCAGCGAGATCGTTACACTCCTGCACAGCTTCATCATTTCTTCAACAATCAATAATTCCTGTGGAGTCAAGCTATAAAAACCATCGATATATATATCCGCATTCCTTATATATGAAGACTCTGACATTTTTTCGATCAGCAAAGTGAAATAATCTTCGGAGTCTAAATATTTATTGACCATTTCATCCTCAAAAGCCTGATAGACCAATTCAAGATCATGCAGTTTATCCTGAATGCCGCTGCCGGCCTGTGAGGTTTCAGCCAAATAGTTTTGAATGTCATCAGGTTGGATGCAATACTGCTTGAACTCAGCCAGCATTAGCTCCATCTGTGCAATGAACCCCTGCTTATCAGCAGATCGACTGAACATCTTTAACTCTTCCTTTTTATCATCCATGATCTTCCGTATCAGCATATTAACGCCAACACTGTCAAGATGCAGCCGGCTCATCCCCCCGGTTTCCTGAAGAACGCGCCAAGCAAGCCTGCTAAAACTGAAAACCTGTGTCCGGATCATTCCGGCAAGTCCTGGTGTTTTAATTAATTTATATTCAGATAGAAACGTCATCTGATCAGGAACGAGGTAGATAATTGGACTTCCTTCGGGATCTTCTGCCAATTTAGAGCGGATTTCGTCCAATATATTCGAAGTTTTCCCTGTACCCGATCTTCCCAGTAAAAAACGGAGTGACATCTCTTTTCCCCCTTACAACATAATATCTAGATCCATCATACCAGAAATACTTTCGTCTTTATGACTAGGTTTCTGTTTCCAATTAGATTTACTTTCTATTATTTTACCGTTTCCCTTAAAAAAACACCAATCGTACGTTCGCGTTTCCCCCAAAAGAAAAAGCCCGCATCTTACTCGGGCTTCCACAATCACTCACCTGTAAACTTAAAATTGAAATCATTGACCGGCCAATATCGAACATCCACTTTACCGACAACATTTTCTACCGGTATATAACCAAAGTGACGGCTGTCAGCACTTTCAAGACGATTATCACCCATGACAAAAAGTTTGCCCTCCGGAACTTTGGTCATATCCGTCAATTCTTTTAATGTAAAATCACCTGTAAAATCCTGTCCTGGGAAACCTTCCTTGAATTTCTCAAGATAAGGCTCATCCACTTTCTTACCATTTACGTAAAGCCAATCATCTTTATAACGAATACGGTCACCTGCAACCCCTATAACCCGCTTAACATAATCTTCTTGTGAATTCGCATGAAAAACAATAATGTCAAAACGGTTGATATCATGAATCTGGTAATTGATTTTATTCACGACAAGTTTATTTCCATCTTCAAGGGTCGGCTGCATCGACTTTCCTTCAACATCATAGCTTGAAAAGAGAAATGTACGGATTAAGATGTAAATAACAAAAGCTATCATCGCTGGTTTTATCCAATCGGATAAAGAATTCTTGTTTGTTTTTTCCATCTAGTTCAACCCCTACTGCATTTATATATTAATTTATTGCCCTTCTTCTCTCTTCATGCTTTTATTTAACCGGACTTCCAGCCTTTTCCCCACATACCATAGGATAAAGATGACGATTCCGATAATGATCGTTCGCACAGGTTTATGAATCAATGATACTAAATCGTAACCTACGAAGCTGATCGTAAAAATCATCACCGCCTTCCCTCCAACTACTGCAAGTCCATATTGCAGGGTACTGACTTTTGAAAGTCCTGCCACGATATTAACGATGGCCGAAGGTGTAAAAGGGAAGCAGAGCAATATGAACAAAGGACCGAATCCATGGCTCTCAACCCATACCATCAACCTCTGCACCTGTTTATGTCTTTGCAAAAATCGGAAAAACCTCATTTGACCATATCTTCTAATAATCCAAAAGATCAAAAAGGACCCCGCTACCGCACCAATCCAAGAAAATAAAAACCCCCACCAGAGACCAAATGCCGTTGCATTGGCAAGCACGAACACCACTAAGGGCAAAAAAGGCAAAAAAGCTTCCAGCATCGGCAGTAAGATTCCGGGAATTGGACCGAATGAGCGATATTGCTGAATAAGTGCCGATATATGATCAAGTGTAAACCACTCACGTATAGTATCCAAATCCATAATTATCTCCCTCGACATGCTGCCATCAAAGCAGCATAAACTTATTAAAAACCGTTTATTTTAGATATATCACTTTCCCCCGAAATTGCAAGAATTATTATCCATATATCTTCATACTTTCCCTATCTCCGGAAAACATAATCTTGTTAACGAATATTTCTAGATTTATCAAAACTGCTTGCATAACCACTGAAAATACATTAGGATAAAAACAGAACAAATGTTCTTATTTTTGCAGGATATACATATTAGTATTAAAAACGCGCTATTTAGAAAGGGGCGGTCATGATGACCCGCATTCCAGAAGGTGACCGAAATATGATTGAAAAAGCCATCTACCTCCCTATGGTTATTACAGTCTTAAACCGGGATCTCAAGGTCATCGAAATTAGTCCGTTTAAATTAAAAAGGCCCTATTCGGAGCTGGTGGAACATATTTTAAAAGTGGTTCAAGACGAACTTGCCGAGGTACGGCGCTATTTGCGCAAAGAGAATATTAAAGTTAGTGAAATCAAACGCGATGAATCCTTCACGATGTATTGTTTTTTATATAAAGGATACGAGGAACATCATAATTATTTCAATCCCCGCCTTCGCAACAAAACCGAAGACTTGTTATGTTATTACTTTTTCGAAAAAAAACCCTCAAGGGATTAACGGGTTAAAAGGGAGCCTTCCGGAAGGATACAAATTCCCTTGGATGTAAAAAGGTTGACCATAAAAAAAGCATCGCATCTTTCCTGGCATAAAGGTAAGGGAGTCTTTCATGATCAAGATCGATTAGACTCGCTTACCTCCATTCCCCCTGTTTGAATATTCCATAACATCATAATTTAATTGGCTAGTTCAAACCAAGGCATAACCTATGTAATCAAGTGCATACTGAAATCCTTTTAACATTTAAGTTTTAAGTCTCTTTAAATGAAAGTTAATTACATGCTCCATGACAAAGGTTGGAGTGGCACCCGTTATGATCGACTCATCATATTGAAGAAAAGGATAGGAGTCAGCTTCGACAAATCGATGTAAAAGTAACCAATATCATGATCCGCCGCAGAATGTAACACGTATTCATGATTTGCCTTGATCGATTGCGTCAAACATTCCCTGCATCGAAAGAATGGAAATTCCTTTAGGACGATGGGTCGCTTAAAAAGCCCCTGTTATCCTTTGTTGGATCAAGCTCTCGCATGTCGGATGAAATGTCTGCCATGGATTTCAGATAGTTAATATCTTCTTCCAAAAATACCTTTTACATTTAACTGCGTTACTTCAAGTTCCCTTGTAATGGCATCCTTCATTAAAAGTTTGCTGTATGCATAGCATCGCCTTTGTTCTTGGTGATTAAACGGCAGAATGTCGACGCTGCATCCTTCTGGTATATTACCCTCTTCCCTATTAAAGGAACCGAGGACTGCAATAGCCGCTTCTCCACTTCTTGTTACACAAGCCGTTTGCACAATTACTGCTCACTGATTAAGGCAACAGTTTCGACGAAATTGTCCTTAACGATTAAAAGGTCTGGCCCGTTTGTTCATTATTAAGCGACATTTAATTTCCATTCATCTATTATAACTATACGTCTAAACTATCATTTTAGTGTCAGTACAACGTTATTAGGAAAGATGTTTAATTGCATATCCATACCTAGTATTATCTACTAGTAACAACCTCTTTATATTAAATGGATAAAGCAAAAAGAATTCCCAGTAAAACAAAATCGTTTGTGAAACACTGAACAAAAAGATACATCATCGGTGTCTATTATATTATGTATTAAGGAGCCAATCATAAGGAAACTTATACTCATCCCTAATGTCTTATGATAACCATTCAATGTTTTATTTGCATGGTTTAATTTGTAGCCAAAAGGGTTCCTATCTAAATTTTAAACCAAAGTTAGTTGGAACGAAAGGTGCAAACGCGCCAAGGAGGCACACGGACCGCCCGGGGAAAGCGAGTGCCTGGGGGAAATCAACGTTTAAATTGGACAATTCCTAAAAACAGTAACAATCTCTTTAACAAATATTTTGTTGGTAATCCTAACATTCTCCGGGAGCCTGCTCCTTTAATATATGCCAACTTCACACTCTTTTCTGAGAGAAATAGATTTTTTATTGATTGATTCTTTAAAATAATGCCATTACATTTTCATTCAAGAGATTAATCATAAATACCCAGGGTCATTTTCCCTAACCATAAATCCAAACAACACCTTCCTTTTTTTACCAAAATAAAAACCGTGTCAATATTCCCATTTTTCCGGTTACACATGGTAAATTATTAACTGGAGGGGAAAAATGAAGAAAATAAATATTATACTGATGGCTGTTCTTGTTTTGTCTTTATTCACTGGACTTAAAACAACTGAGGCAGCCTCAAATGTAAAGGTACATTTCATCAACGTTGGACAAGGAGATTCAATCCTGATACAAACCGGTAATGAAAACGTTTTAATCGATGGCGGCGGTAAAGGAAAGGGCGACGAGGTTGTTGCCTACCTAAAAAAACAAAAGGTAAAAACACTTACTGCATTAGTTTCCACTCACCCAGATGCGGATCATGTTGGCGGTTTTGCTCATGTGATTAAATCGCTTAATGTAAAATCTGTGTATGCCCCTAAAGTTTCACATACTACCCAGGCATACAAAGACTTTTTAACGGCTGTCAAGAAGAAGAAGCTTACAATAAAAAAAGCGAAGACGGGCGTGGAAATCAACACTAAAGCAAAGGATAATTCCCTTAAATTCATTGCACCTGTTAAGGACTATGCTAAGTCTGACTTAAATAATTGGAGTGCTGTCCTGTTGCTTAAACACGGCAAAAAAACATTCTTGTTTACAGGTGATGCCGAAGAAAAAGCAGAGAAGGATATGCTGGCTAAAAAACTGGTACCAAGTGTGGATGTACTTAAAGTAGGCCATCATGGTGCAAAAACATCGACAAGTTCAGCTTTCATTAACAAAACAAAACCGAAATATGCTGTAATCAGTGTAGGGAAAAATGGCTATGGGCACCCTACTTCCACTGTTATACAACGGTTGAATTCAGTGAAAGCCAAAACTTATCGCACAGATAAATCAGGTAACATTATTTTTACTTCTACAGGTCAGAAAATTACTGTAAAGACGGTGAAATAATTGGTACAAGGAATTATTGATCGCTTCGAAGGAAAGATCGCTGTCGTTGAAATCGATGGTGGTGACATGAAGGATTTCCCTAAAAGCGCTCTTCCCAAGGGAGCAAAAGTAGGAGATATGCTGATTATCGATGGTGATACCATCACCATTTCCAAAGAAGGAACTGAAAAATTAAGAAAAGAAATTGACGATTTAATGGATGAATTATTCGAAGATTGATTCCAGGGCCCTTCTTTAATAAGAAGGGCTTGCTTTAAATTTGATTATTCCCGTTTGCATTCTTCTCTGATTTTTCCCCTGAACCCCCTCTTATCGCGGTATATACTTTGAGATTACCTCTGAAGCCTTGACTCCATTAGCATCAGTGAACAGATAAAAGGATTTCCTCTTTGTTTCCTCAATCCTCTGGATCAATTTCGTTTTTAAAAAAGAGGTCCGGTGCAGCTGGTTTTCGAAAGAGCTGCATGACACTGCTATATCGATGGTTTGTCTATTCCTGAATGTGATGGTTGTATGTTTGGAATCCAGGCGCTCATAGGATACCACATGTTCATGTGATAACCAGATGCATTGAGGACGTAACGGAGATGTAGTTGGAAAGAAGAATATCGAACTGGTCGGATCAATCGCGATCGGTGCTTTATGTGTGATGTTTATGAGCTGTTTCGTGCCTTGCTTGCGTCCTTCATAACTTGATCCGAAGAACTCGCAGCTTTTCTTTATTATTTCCATAGGTTTAAACGGGGAGATGAACTCGTCCTCCATTTCAATGATACGGGCATATATTTTACTGCCGTAATTAATTGGCGCAACCATTAGTGTATGTGGCGTGATTTCATATTCCTCGATGATTCCCTGATTGTTTTCCTTCATTTTTAATCCACCTCTTCCTCATTGCTAAACATCGCTATCACTTTCCAAAGCTTATATTCTTAATTGCTTGTACCCTTCCATTCCTGTCCAAGAAGAGTGAAGGGGGATAGTAAATGTATGTTAAATTACTCACTATAATAGCATAGACCTTAAACATATAAAGCAAGTTCACAAAAAATTTGAAATTCTTTTATATAGTGGCTTTTTCGTCATCTAAACGACACATTCTCTATCATAATTTAAATTTTTTAAATTTTCAGTTGATTTTATCCGCTCAAATCCATATAATAATAAAAAGGGTCAGGGGTGGTAACTTTGAAAAATGAAAAATCTTATTCAGAGTCAGTGAAGTCCTTATCAATGAGCGAAATGAAAAACGATGCCGTGGTTCAGGAAATGTTAATTGATATGATTATTCAGGAAGCCGTCCTTACTACCAAAAAGAATCTCCTTGCAAAACAGATCGATGATGCCTTGGATATGAAAAACAAACCTTTATTCTTAAAACTAAGTTCTGAAATGAACGTTTTACTAAAACAATTTGGAAATTAACATTCATGATCAAAAAAGCCTCCCATAATGTCGGGAGGCTTTTTTTCATTATCATCACTCTTTATGAAACATACCCATGACCTCAGCAGTTTCGGTTATATTAACAAAAGCATTCGGATCCACTTCTTTTATCATCGTTTTTACATCGGTTAACTGATAACGTGTAATGACTGTCATCATTACTTTGCTCTTTTCTCCTGAATATGCACCTTCACCATCCATGACAGTAATTCCACGATATAGGTTGGTCAGGAGCTTCGTTTTCATTTCGTCACTCTTTTTGGTAACGATCATCAATGTTAATTTAATGTGATTGGAATGGATCGTATCAATCACCTTTCCTGCTGCATAAATGGAAATCAGCGTATATAATGCGGCATCCCAACCGAAGATGAAGCCTGAGATTACCACCACAACAGCATTCATCACCGAAAGCAATGTACCAAGCGGAAAGTCGCTCTTCTTAGCCAATAGCATGGCAATGATATCAAAGCCGCCAGAAGACCCCGAAGCGCGAAAGACGATGCCTATACCGATTCCCGATATGATTCCGCCAAATAAAGAAGACAAAATCGGTTCAGTGGAAATGCCGTGAACTGGAATGAGGTATAAACTGATGGAAATCACGACAACTGATAATATCGTATAGGTGATAAAGCGTCTCCCTAATTTCAGGTAACCAAGAATCAGCAATGGCAGGTTCATCAGAAAATTCAATATCCCTGTGTTGACTGGGGTGATGATTCCGAACATGATCGCAAGTCCACTAAGTCCGCTGCTTAAAATTAAATGTGGTATCAAAAATAAGTTGTAGGCCACTGCCACAAGCACTGAGCCTACAGTGATCAAAAGTACATTATACATATCCGATCTCCTTAAAACGAACTGGGAATTTAATTTATTATAGTAGAGAACCTAAGATTTTTTAAAATAATAGTTTTTTCTGAAAACGACTACAAACTTCCAATTTCCGTAGAAAAAAAGCCAGCTGGTTTTCAGCTGGCTTTCACTCACCCTTTGTATCTGCATTTTCAACCGTTGAAATCCGTTCGAGCATGGTCGGATGGGAATACCGCAGCCATTTAACCAGGAATGGCGGGTTGACCTGACTCAAACCCGACCTCGTGAGTTCCTGGAAAGTCGTGATTGCTGATTCTTTGTCCCCGGTCATTTCAATGGCATAACGGTCAGCCCTTGTTTCCTGATATCTGGAAACATAATTGGACAGCGGACTCGAAGCAAAGAGCAGCACAGACGTTATCAAGAGAAATAACGGAAGAGATGATATGCTGTCAACCGAACGGACCTTTAACTGATGGCCCCAGCGACCAATGATAAAGTTCATGATTTTCGAAGTCAGCCACAAACCGATTAATGTCAGTCCTAAATAACCTGCAATCCCTATATAAATGTGCTTTTCCACATAATGAGCCATTTCATGTGCCATGATAAAAAGGATTTCATCTTCCTTCAGTTTGTTCAGGGTCGTATCCCAAAGAACTATTCTTGAGTTGGAACCTATGCCGGTCACATATGCATTCAAGGCATTTGTCTTTTCCGCCATATTTACTTCATACACGTGTTCAGCCGGGATCTCAGCCTGTGAGGCTAGTGCCAATATTTCCGTTTCCAGCTCTTTATTTTTGAGAGGATAGAATTCATTGTACAGCGGATCAATCAATACAGGCTGAACGAACATCAGGAACAAGGAAAAAGGAATGGACAACATCCAAGCATAGAACCACCACTTCTTCACACTTTTCTTCATTAACCAATATAAAACCGAAACGATGATGAACATCATCCCAAAATTCACCCAAAATTCGATGACTCCATCCTTCATCCACGAGGTGAAACTTTGTGTACTTATGTGGTAACTCTTGCTCATCCGATATCCAATGAAACTGATTGGAAATAGAGCCAGGTATGAAATAACGGAAAGCCAGAATAAGTAAATGCCCGTTCTGATCACTTTCCGTCTCGAGACTGCCATTGACGATTTTTCAAATGCCTTTGAAAAACCGAATAATAATATGAAGAAATACAGAAGCCATTCATATGGCGTCGATACGAAAAAAATAAAATTCCGCAGTCCTGAATACTCTTCACTAAGCTTTAGTTCCCTTGCATTCAGGAATGTTGCAGGATCTGCTGCCGTTCCACGCAAAGCTTCGGGAATGGTCGTATCCGCTCCATAAAAAATATACCAATACATCGCTGCTGCATAAAGGATATATAATATAATCGCTCTTCCAGCCCATTTTCTAACCATGATGCCCCTCCTTAAAACGAATCTCCCTCTTAATAGTTTAATCCAAAATGGACAGGTTAGAACCGGATTTCCCTTATTATTCACTTCTTACAATTCCCATCATTTTGTTGAATATTTCACAGAATACTCCATCAGTCAAACATGCACTTCCGGGATGGGAGTTTTAAGGCAACGACGAACTTATTCCTTTGCCTAATTGCTAAGATGAAAATCGTTTCATCAAAGGGAGTTTGATTTGTAATGAATGAGCCCGATTAAAGGAACGGCTGGCATGATTGGTCATCCCTTCATCCCGCTATTTTGCAAACCATACAAAAGTGCCATAAGCTCCGGTCGATTATTAACATTCAGTTTTTTGTAAATACGGCTTATATAGTTTTTTACCGTGCCGATCGATAGAAAAAGTTTTGTGGAATTTGCTGATTCGTTTTGCCTTGGGTTAGCAGGATAAGCAGTTCATGCTCGCGTTTAGAAAAAGCCCCCAATTTTCCGATTGCCTTTTCCAAAGTTACTGGTGATCTTTCAACATCCCGCTCCAGCCTTTTCATTAAAATTGATTTGAATGAGGCAGGATAAACGATCTGACCGTTGGCACATTGACGGATTGCCGACAACACTTGTTTCATTCCGCGATCCTGTAACACATAACCAGCTGCACCCTGGCCTATTGCTTCGATAAGATAGTGATTTTCTGAATAGTCAGTAAAAACGACAAAAGGAGTGGATGGGTGTTTTTCCTTAAGGACTGCATGACTTCCTGTCCATACTTCCCTGATGAGCGGGCATCAATAAGAGTGACATCTGGTATGTCTGATGTATGATCAGAATCAAGAAGGTCCATTTCATTTCCAGCATCTCCATGACCTTAATGTCACCTTCTTGTTTGATGATTCCCTCAATTCCTCCCTGACCACCATATATCATTGGCTTAATCGACTTCATAACCTCACCTGTTACTTTTTTTATTTGTTATTAATCCGATAGTTTTTTATAATTGTTCGCCATGGAACAGTTCTAATGGTCTATATTTCACATCATTAATTCACCTGTTAACAAATTTAAACTGTAAAAATACTTTTAATAATTGTGTTCCTCCTGACAATAAAAAAGGCTATCAACCCGTTTGACTTCAGGATGATAGCCTTTTTCTTTGTTCCTCATCTATGAGCGTATCAAGTTTCATGATGCTTTCCTTTGCACGGGGAAAATCAATTTTGCGATAATGGTGTTTTCCGCCTTCTTCTTCATCTTTTTCGTCGGCCCATTTGACGACTTGCTGAAGCGGTGTACGAATAATATCATTCGAAGGTAAGAACGAATCGGTATGAAATAAAATGGCGAGGGAAATGGTCTTTGCCTTGATCGGGTTTTCTCCCAAGCGGATTAACAGTTTATGTGCTCGTTCGGCACCTTTGATGGGGTGAATATCATTTTGTTTATAAAGATCATAATCCCATTTACCATTGCGATACCAGGTGAAATGACCCATATCATGCAATAGCCCGGCTTTAGCGGCAATATCAGGGTCGACATTATATTCATTTGCTAAGTGAAACGCATGGTATGCTACCGCAATCGCATGTGCCAGACCTGAACGGTTCAAGTATTTTTGAGCAATGGGATGTGTAAAAATATCCAAAAGTTTTACATCTCTCATCTAACCCCTCCTTACAATATTGTGGAAATTTTTAATGACAATCATAACTCTTTTCGAAACAAGAATCAAGGTTTTAAGATTCTTCAATATACTTTATGCAGCCTCATACACTTTGGTTGTACAAAAAAGACCATTGCCGGTTATAGGCAATGATCTCCTCATGATCAATGTAATTCAGTTTTGCAGTACATGGTTTTTCAAGGAACGTCGTAAAATTTTACCGGTCGCGTTTTTTGGAAGTTCATCCAAAAACTCAATTTTTGCCGGCACCTTATATTTGGCCAAGTGTTCCATGCAATGGGCAAGCAGCTCTTCCTCGGTCAATGCATTGTTTTTCTTTACCACAAAGCATTTAACCACTTCCCCCTGATTGGGATCGGGAACGCCAATGGCTGCTGCCTCAACTACTTCAGGATGGGCATACAAAACCTCCTCCACTTCACGTGGATAGACATTATAGCCACCGACGATGATAAGCTCCTTTTTACGATCTACAATGAAAAAGTAGCCTTCATTATCCATCCTGGCTAAATCGCCTGTATATAACCAGCCATTTTTTAAGACAGCGGCTGATTCTTCAGGCATTTTATAATAACCTTTCATTACATTCGGACCCCTGACAATCAATTCTCCTACACCATTGATCGGCACTTCTTCTCCAAGCTCATTGACCACTTTGTTTTCCACCCTAAGGATGGATGTTCCGATGGAACCCGCCTTCCTTGGACGGTCCAAAGGATTGAAGCAGGTAACAGGGGAAGCTTCGGATAAGCCATATCCTTCTGAAACCCTAACATTAAATTTCCGCTCGAATGATTCAAGCAGGGACACTGGCATGGCGGATCCGCCCGATATGCATATCCGCAAAGACTTCAAAGCATCCTCTTTCGCATCTGGATATTGAAAAAGAAAGTTATACATCGTAGGCACGCCAGCAAAAACGGTTGCATCATACTTTTTGATTTGCCTGAATATTTCCTTTGGACTGAATTGCGGGACAATTAAAAGCGTACCTCCGCTTATCAACGGGGCATTCACAACTACCGTTAAACTGAAAACATGGAACATTGGCAATGTCGTAATGACACGGTCACTTTCCGTGATATTTAAATATTCACCAATATCATGTGCATTGGAGTAGATATTGGTATGTGTGAGCATGGCCCCCTTTGGTTTCCCCGTTGTCCCGGAAGTATAAAGTATGATTGCCGTATCTTCAGGATCCAGTTCAGGACCTTTAAAGCCTTCATCCCCCGATTCGACCATTTTTGTAAACGATTTCATTTTATTGCAGATGTTAAATTCGCTACTATCCCCACTATGCAGCTGCGTTTCACAAATTACATATTGTTCTACGCTTGAAAGGATAGGTTTCATTTTCTCCAGTAAGGGTAAAAGCTTATCTAATGCCACAACAACCTTTACATCGCCATTATTCAGGATATAACCAATCTCGTCAGGTGTGTATATTGGATTGACGGGAATTACGGTCGCCCCTGCTCGCATAGCTCCATACAATGAAATGATGAAATGTGGAGAGTTGCCTAATAACAGCGCAATGTTATCACCTTTTGAAACACCAAGCCTATGTAATTCGTCCGCGAACTTCGTAACGGCTTTATCCAATTCCCCATATGTAGTGGATTGATCCAAAAAGTAATATGCTGGCTTATCCGCCTTTTTTAAAGCCATTTGATGAAGCTGTTCAGATAAATTCATCTTTCTCCCCCCCTGCAAATAGCATGAATGAATGGTCATTCATTTTTATGGTGAACTAAATACATTTTTATTATATTAAAAGAATGCGATCACAGCAACCATTTTATCCATATTCAAGCAATTACTGTCATTATTAGTCACAAAAGCCGTCCTAATAAGTCGGGACGGCTTTCAGGCTTAATATATTAAAGCCAATATTTCTTCTTTTGTTACATTGCCAAAATAATGACGAACATCGATCTCATCCAATACTCTGCTGATTGCTTCCTTTTCATAGCGTGTTCCAGTAAGCTTTCGTTCAATATCCGCGACCTCTCCAACCCCGAAGAAATCACCGTAGATCTTGCAGTTTTCAATGATTCCCCTGTTCACTTCAAGGCGGATATCAACAGATCCCACAGGAAATCTATGTGAGTTTTGCAAGTTGAATTTAGGTGATTTTCCGTAATTCCACTCCCAATTTTGATACCTATCTTCCGAGATTTCGTGAATTTTCTCCCAATCCGTTTCTGTTAAAACATACTCTGTAACCTTTCCGGTTTCTTTGAAAATATTTTGCAGAAGAAATGAACGGAATTCTTCAACAGACATCGGTTCTTTTAGAAAATCGGCGATATTACCGACACGGCTTCTTATTGATTTAATCCCTTTGGACTCGATTTTATCTTTTTTCACTTTTAAAGCGGATACAATGTGATCCATTTCTGATTGAAACAGCAATGTTCCATGACTGAACATTCTGCCCTTCGTTGAAAACATCGCGTTTCCCGAAATTTTCTTTCCTTCAGCCAGAATATCGTTACGACCGCTCAATTCAGCATGTATTCCTAGTTTCTCGAGCGTTTCCACGACAGGCTGGGTGAATTTCTTGAAGTTATGGAAACTGTCCCCATCGTCTTTCGTAATGAAACTGAAATTGAGATTCCCTAGGTCATGATAAACCGCTCCACCCCCGGAAAGGCGGCGAACAACTGTAATGCCCTTTTCATCTACATAATCGGAATTGATTTCTTCGATCGTATTTTGATTTCTGCCTATGATGATTGAAGGTCGATTAATGTAAAATAAAAGATATGCTTCATCTATGTTTAAATGTTTAAGCGCATATTCTTCGATGGCCAGGTTAATTCTTGGATCTGTAATTCCCTTATTATCAATAAAAAGCACAGTTGTTCCTCCTTGTAGACTTTATATCACTGATGTTTCATTTATAGTTGGAACTCGAGATTGGTTTTGGCTACAGCTATTTCCCTTTTGAATACCTCGGATGCTTCTTTTTTCAGTTGATCGAGATTCCCATAATGAGGGAGGTGAGTTAACAGCAACAGCTGGACGTCAGCCTTTTCTGCCAGCAGGCCCGCTTCCCTTGCCGTCATATGCCCCGCCTTTGAACCATCCATATCACTGTAAAAGTTACTTTCACATAATAAAACATTTGCGTCTTTAGCGAAATCTGCTAGCTCATCCATATATGAACTGTCACCTGTGTAAACTATCGAATGATTTTCAGCTTCGATCCTCATTGCAAAACAAGGGACTGGATGTTTTGTTTTCATGAACGTAAATTTACACGGTCCAATGGTTAAGGCGTGATCAGCAGAGATGGCTATCCCCTTTGTCACGTCTTTGTATGTTAACTTACCAAATTCGACTTCGTCCAAATCATGACCATATATAGGAATCGTCCTTTTTTCGCTGCCCAATATCTGCTGTATGAACGCAGCGTGCTGCAGGACACCAATATCCGCTACATGATCAGGATGATAGTGGGATAATACAACTGCACCAAGATCCTCCGGCTTCATATGGTTTTGAAGCTGTGATAGGACACCGCTGCCACAATCAAGCAGAATGCGAAAATCTTCATATTCAAGCAAATAGCCGGAACTTGCCTCATTTTTAGCTGGATAACCGCCCCAGCACCCAATTACGGTGATTTTCATTCTTAGGCACTCCTTTTTTTCTCTCAATGACTTCCCCATTAATATAAACTATTCTTGCCCTTATTTCACCTTTTTTACTTATGTTATAAAACATTCATTGACATCTCAAATCTGTTATAATACAATAAAACCATAGAAAAGCGAATAATAAAAAATTCAGGAGATGATGTTCATGATTCAAAGTAGCGTTGAGTTCTTTAAAAATCTGCCACCGAAACAATGCACGGAATGCGGAAAAAAAATTGAAGAACAGCACGAATGTTATGGAAACCACTGTGATCATTGTCTTTCTGGAGAGTAGTAGTCTTTATGTTTCACCATCCTATCCCAAATAGCAGGATGAATTCATAGATGTTTCGGTTTCGCAGCTGAAAAAAACCCCAATAAAAGAAGAGATGCCGATCATCGGCATCTCTTCTTTTATTGGGGTTCATTGCCTTTCAGCAAAAAAATAGAATGATCACGTAACGGATAATCCTTTGAACAAATATATTTTAAATAGTTCAGCAATTTCCTCTTTCTCTAATGGGGCATGGTTCCTTTCCCAATCAAAGATCAGGGCAAGGTACATCTTTAGCATCAGGAAAGCTGTTATCTCCGGATCGCAAGGTTGTATATGGCCCTTATCAATCGCTATTTTTAGTTTTTCCTTAATGTAGGATACAATGGCTTCTTCCATTTCATTAACCATTTCCTGAACGGCCGGCGTACCAATTTCCCGCTCTTCCTGAAGAAGTTTTAATGATAATTGATGTTCCTGCCTGAACTCCAGAATTCGATAAACGGCCCGATGCAGGTTTTCAAAAAAGGAGAGTTGGTCATCCAAAGATTGTTCCGCCTCATATTTCATTTCCTCTATCATCCGCTGAACGATTTCTTTAAATAGCTCTTCTTTATTTTTATAAAAGGTATAAATGGTCCCTTTTCCCACATTGGCAATTTTAGCGACTTGATCCATCGTCGTTGCCTTATAGCCAAAAAGTGAAAACGACTTGGTCGCAGCTTCCAAAATTAATTTTTTACGATCAACAGACATTTCCCACCTCAATTCTGACCAGACGGACAAAACAGTCATTATGTTCAACGATATCATACCAAAAATTTTCAGTTTTTTCAATTATATTTTCAATTCCCAAGAGAAACAATGGCCATCCCCGTTACTGGACAGCCACTTTTCGAAAATACATATTTATTTAAATCTGCAAGGCCAAAGGCAGCGTCGCTTTCCCAGTGAATAACATAACTTCAAATGAAAATATGCAGAGCACATGGCAAGCATGGTTAAACTAATTTTCCCCTATGGACTGATCATTTTTCCTGTAATCTGTTTAAAATGATCGTGGCCAAAGCATCGATGAATTCAGGTTTAACATTGGGCATATCCGGCCTATAGTAGCCTGCGCCAATCTCTTCCGTCACAACCTTACATTCATAATCGTTATCATAGAGGACTTCAAGGTGCTCGGCAACAAAGCCAACAGGAATATATATGAAAGCTTTATAACCTTTTGCTTGATGAAGATCTCTGGTTAAATCCTGTACATCGGGTCCCAACCATGGTTCAGGAGTTTGTCCAGCGCTTTGCCAGCCTACTGCATAATTGGTAACCCCTGCGCCTTCAGCGATCATGTCTGCCGTTTCTTTCAGTTGATTTGGATACGGATCTCCCGATTGCAAGATTTTTTCCGGGAGGCTATGTGCCGACACAATCAAAGCGAAATTATCGCGTTCTTCCGAGGTCATTTTCCCAATCACTTCTTTTACCTGGTCTACCCAATATTGGATGAATTTTGGCTCATCATACCAGCTTTCAACGGAAGTGATGGTCAGATCCCCCAATTTAGCGGCTTCATCCTGGGCACGTCCATTATAAGACTTCACGCTGAATGTTGAAAAATGCGGTGCCAATACGATACTGACCGCTTCTTTGATTCCATCTTCATGCATTTGTTTCACTGCGTCTTCAACAAAAGGTTCAATATGTTTCAGTCCAAGATATGCCTTGAATTCAACTTCCTCCTGGACGGAATTCAATTTTTTTTCAAGCGCTTCAGCTTGTCCTGCCGTTATTTTTGCAAGCGGGGATAATCCACCTATCGCTTCATATCTGCCTTTAAGGTCGGCAATCAATTCGTCGCTTGGCCGTCTTCCATGACGAATATGTGTATAATACCTTTCAATATCCTCTTCAGTGTATGGAGTACCATAAGCCATGACTAAAAGGCCCATTTTTTTTCTTGACATGAAATTACACCTCTTTTAAAGATTTCGTTCTTTTATTGTGCATTCAATTAAGGAGTTTTAGCAAATGGTTCGCTCACATTACTTCATTTTTGATGAATATTCGTGAATGAAAGCGGTCAGCCTCTTCAGTGTTTCCGGATTTACGGATGGGAAAACGCCATGACCAAGATTAAAGATGTAGCCGCCCTGTTCCATGCCCTGATCCAAGATCCTTTTAGTCCGTTCTTCTATAACATCCCATGATGATAATAGCAGGGCAGGATCAAGATTACCTTGTACCGTTTTCTGGATTCCCATTTGTCTTGCTTCTGTAATTGGCAGTCTCCAATCAAGTCCGACTACATCAATCGGAAGATCATTCCACTCAAGTGCCAAGTGACTTGCGCCGACCCCGAACATGATTAGCGGTACATTTTCTTCTCGCAATGAAGAAAAGATACGAGTCATGATCGGCTTGATGAACACGCGGTAATCTTCAACATTCAGAGCACCCACCCATGAATCAAAGATTTGGACGGCTTTGACGCCGGCTTTAATTTGTGACTTGACATAGATGATGATCATATCCGCTAGCTTATCCATTAATGCAAACCAGGCCTTTGGCTCGGAATACATGAAAGCTTTCGTCTTATTGTAGTTTTTGGAGGGGCCGCCTTCAATCATGTATGAAGCAATGGTGAACGGAGCCCCGGAGAAACCGATCAAAGGAACGGACAATTGCTCCGTGGTCAATAATTTAATCGTGTCCAACACATATGGGATGTCTTTCTCTGGGTTCAATTCACCTAATTTTTCAACATCTGTCACTGATTGGATCGGATTGGCTATGACTGGACCGATTCCGGACTTAATCTCAACATCGACACCAATCGCTGGTAGCGGTGTCATTATATCTTTATATAAAATCGCAGCGTCTACATCATATTGCTCAACTGGCAATCTAGTTACATAAGCGCATAATTCCGGCTGATGAGTAATTTCAAAAAGTGAGTACTTCTCTTTCAACTTACGGTATTCCGGCTGTGAACGGCCAGCCTGACGCATATACCAAACAGGCACATGATCCGTTTTCTCTCCTCTTGCAGCTTTTAAAAATGTATCATTCGTAATTTCCTTAGACATTAATATCCACCTTTCAAGCAATCACGTTTCTATTTTTATTCATTACCTACATAGAATATCAGAAGGATGTTGAATTTCAAATCGAATCTCCTTAAACTATAGCTTTTTCTATAATATATTTGTCAAATAATCGACTTTTATATATGTATCTTACCGGTTTACCAGTTTAATGGTTAGTTTGGAAATGGTAAAAGCACTATTCATTGGGTAAAATGGGTATACAGGTACTATATAGAAATTGGAGGGGAATTTATGAATGTATTCATCACATCAGGTACTTATGATTTTTTGAAATTAAAAAAAGATAAACACCCAAATGAAAAAATATTACTTATGCAGAATGCTCAAAACACTGTACTTTTACATGAAACTACAGGTAAAACGCTCTTCAGCTCGCCACGAAAATATGAGGTAGTCGATGGGAAGGGAACTCTTCAAGATCATGGATATGTGGTCATGAACAATATCCCTGTCAGTGAGGAAGGACGGACGGTATTTGAACACCGTTTTAAAAACAGGGCCGGATTCATTGAAAATGAACCAGGCTTCGTTGCCCTTCGTATCCTGCGTCCAATCAACTCTGAAACATATGTAATCTTAACGATTTGGGAAAAACAATCGGACTTTATGAACTGGAAGAAATCCAGTTCATTCCAGCAGGCGCATAACAGTGACTCCAAACCTCCTGTTACGAATTCCAGCCAGAAAATGTTTTCAGGTGAAGCCTTTGTGACCCAATATACATTGGTGAAGGATTCCGAAGAATAATCCATCCCTGCTCAATAAGAGGCCCATCCTAAAGGATGGGCCTCTTCATAGTAATGCAGAACGTTATTTGGACGCTAAAAGTCATAAAAACCTATAACAATCCGACAAATTCCTTCTTTATTTCCGGGGAAATGCAACCGATATTTACATATATTTCATCAGAATCCTTTATTCAAAGCATCTAGATCCCAGGAATTTATACAATTTAAACAAGATTAAACTATATGCCGCCCCTAATGCAAAACCTGCCAAGATATCAGTTGGAAAGTGAACTTTCATAATGATCCTGCTGACACCGATCAGCAGGACCAGACAAACGAAACCAATTCCCATTGCCCATTTCAATGAGTTTCCTTTAATTTCATTCATGATTATATAAGCTACCATACTGAAGAAAATAATGCCCACATTGCGTGGCCACTTGGAAAACTGAAGCCAGCGGTCTCCATTAAATGATTTTCAGGGCGCACTCTTTTAACATGATTTTTTATCCACCCGTTTAACATCACCCTCAGCAATTCCGATAGAGAAGACGGCCATGTTCCAATAGTCCTTCTTCATTATCCACAAATATAGAACACATAATATGCTTCCAAAACCAATGAACTTGGATTTCCCAAGATAGGTAATGGACTTGAAGAAAGTGAGCGAAAAAGTATTTTCCCCTACGGAAAAAAGTTCCGTAATATATGTATCGAACGCTAAAGCCTCCTCCCTTTGGACTTCATGCACCAAAAAAAAGAATAGCAACACGCAAAGCAAAACCAAAGCAATCCAGAAATATTTAATCATTATATATCTCTCCTGAAGGTATTTAATACACTTTGGATCATTCAGAATATGATATACTACTTACAATTAATCCAATCATTGGGAGGTGCAAAATGATACAGCGATTACACGATCTTCTGGATGGTTCATATGAAGAAATGGTTTCCATCAGGCGTTATCTTCATCAACACCCCGAGCTTTCTTTTCAAGAAACCCAAACGGCGGCCTTCATCGCTGGATATTATGAAAAACTTGGAATCGAACACCGGACGAATGTAGGCGGTAATGGTGTTATCGCCAAGGTCACAGGCAGTAAGCCTGGTAAAACCGTAGCATTGCGCGCTGATTTCGACGCCTTACCCATTCAAGATGAAAAAGAAGTTCACTATAAATCTTCCGTACCCGGGGTCATGCATGCGTGTGGACACGATGGCCATACAGCGACACTCCTTGTCCTTGCTAAAAACCTGAATGAACTGAAGGATGAGCTCGAAGGTGAATATATATTTATCCACCAGCATGCTGAAGAATATGCTCCAGGGGGTGCCAAACCGATGATTGAGGCTGGCTGCCTTGATGGAGTGGATGTAATTTTCGGCACCCATTTATGGGCAACGGCCCCAACCGGAACAGTCCAATACGCTTATGGACCCCTTATGGCCGCTGCTGACCGTTTTGAAATCACCATTCAAGGGCAGGGCGGGCATGGAGCCCAGCCGCATAAAACCCGTGATGCAATCTTAGTCGGCTCTCAGCTCGTCATGGCCCTGCAGCAAATCGTAAGCCGCCGCCTAAACCCAATAGATTCGGCAGTCATTACCGTCGGATCCTTTGTAGCAGATAATGCCTTTAACGTCATTGCAGATAAGGCTAAAATAATCGGGACCGTCCGCACATTCAAGGAAGATGTCCGTTCATTCATTAGCGAAGAAATGGAGCGGATTGTTAAAGGAACCTGCATAGCTGCGGACTGTACCTATGAATATCAATACTTTCAAGGCTATCCAGCAGTTATTCCACATGTCGAGGAAACTAAATTCCTCATCGAAAGTACTAAGTCAGTCAAGGAAGTTTTGGTTACAGAGGAAATTGACCCGGATATGACAGGTGAAGATTTTTCTTATTATTTACAAAATGTAAAAGGTACATTCTTCTTTACGGGAGCCAGGCCGAAAAATGAACATACATATCCACATCATCATCCTTTGTTTGACATTGATGAAAATGCGATGCTCATTGCAGCCAAAATATTAGGCACTGCAGCGGTGACCTATCACAATAAAAAACAATCATCCCAAATGGTTAATGAATCTTTATTGCGGTAATAGTGAAGGGACGGGTTATCCCCGTCCCTTACTGTTTAAGAAGTCTGATTCGGTAACAATGGACAGCCGTTTCCCCAAGATGTTCCAACAAATGATGGTTGGCATATCCACCGACAGCTGCCCCAATACCTGGAACGAGCTGGAACATTTTGATGACATCTATGTGATCGCGATATTCCTGCTGAAATTCTTGCCAGTCTATTTCCGGCCATTTCCCTGAATCCCATTCCTCTATTACCCGTAATGTTTCAAATTTCTTCTCCTCGCTTGAAAATGCCATCTGGAAGATATGGAGAATGAATAAACGTTCCTCATATTTATTTGGATCGAAACCGTATATACGGGATAGTTCGAATAATAATTTCATCTTGATGCTAAGCAGTAATGGGAAATCAGCCAATCCAATTAAAAGCCCTGCCGCTCCGGTTCCCACACCTTCTATAACGGCCGTTTTCCGATATGCCGTTACAGTTTCCGCAACCCACTCTTCTTTTTGCTGCAAGGTTAGTAGCACTACATTTTTTTCTTTAGACATATATTTAGAACCTGATAATACGGCCTCTATCATCCCTTTAATACTATCAGTAATTACTTTGTGCACTCGGTCTGGAATATAACCATTCAATTTGATTTGCGCCTTTTTGGACATCCGCTCAAGCCTGCCGGGTTTCTTGGCTACTTTCTTTTTCCATGATACTAGTTCAGATAATGCCTTTTGTTCATATTCATCCATCATTCAACACCTCCGTTAAATATGTATATACCCCCTATGAGGCTTTTAGTTTCAATTTTCACTTCTTAAAAGAATAAAATAACTAAAACGTTTTTTGGGGGTTGTAAAAGTATCCAATGTTGTTTTCCACTCCAGACTGGTCCATTTCGAACCAAATTTTAGAATAGGTGATCCTTGATATTTTTACTGTCATCCTTAACGGATGGAAGAAATTTGCGGCACCCTGCCGAAAAACTGGCTAGCCGGGACCCCACAGACGCTTGCGTCGAGGAGGCTTGGCAGACCGTCGGCGGAAAGGGAGCGGATTTCTGGAATCAACTGAAACCTTAATAAAGAAAAAGCTGATTTTATGAAAAATCAGCTTCTGCTTAAAAGTTTTTTATTTTCTTTGTTGCATAAATTTTAAAACCGAATATGAAAACAAGCCCCATTGCCAAGGCGGCTAAAGCGGACATCCATTCCCCTTTGACTAGCAGGACCAAACTGAAGACAAGGTCCTCAAATAATAGGAAATAGGAAATTAGTTTTATTACTGCAGATTCTCTCATTTTTGCTGGCAATGGATACAATGAGACCCATACTTTCCACTCATGTGCCTTCCAAACCGGCAGCAGTTGCAGGGCTGTCATGAATAAGAACATGAACGTAACAATCAAATGTGCAAATATGTTAGTGAATACACTTAAAATCACGGATCCCATGATCGTTAAACGAAAACAAAGTCCCACATAATCATTGGATCGCAGAAGGGTACGGGCGTAAAGATAGGTATAAGTTGACTTATCACCATACGGAATGAGTGCTAATAGCCAGTCCATCCATTTCCTTCTCGCTACCTTCCCTTTTAAATGAGGAACATCAGTAAACATGTTCGCTATTCGATAGAAGGAATTCATCCGTTTGTTTTCCAGTTCCACCAGCCGTTCCCACTTTAACACGAAACCTTTAGTCGCGCTTCGGTAATACATGTAAAGTGCTAACAATAATAAGAAGGTTATAAGTGCAAACAGTATATTTGCCCTTGAACAGATGAAATAAAGAATCACGCCATTAAGTAAAAAGCGGATGAGAGAGTCCCAATGGCTCACTGATGTATCCTGATATTTCAATACCAGCCAGCGCATGGTCAAATTCAAAAACTTCAAAATAAGCAAAACGGCCAGGATGATTCCAAGGTCCTTACCTCCTGCACCCGTAACCTTCGCATACATCGGTATCGATGCAATCAGGACAACCAGAAGTATAAAGCCCTGCATGACCCAGCTTAATATCAATGTATTCTTGAAATAACTTCTCAACTTCGTTTCAAGCGGAAGCAGGAATACCGTATCGGGTTCTTTCAAGAAAGTATTTATCGGGCTTCTGGTTACAATGATCGATAAAACAAAGGCCATGATCAATGCAGCAGGAAAATCACTGTTTAACGTCTTCACCCAATCACTGTAATAATAAGCCAACCCACCCAGAACCAAAACCATAACAAAAACAAGATGGCCATTAAAAATATAACGAAGATATTTTTGCGTTTCATTTATATAGCCTAAATATCTTTCCTTCCAGAGATTTTGACTATTCATGACCGATTTCTTCTTTCGTCAATTGGATATATAAATCGTCCAGAGTTGCCCCTGGCATGGAAAATTGTTCACGAAGCTGCTCAAGATTGCCTTTCGCCCGAATCTCTCCATTATGCAGTATGATGAAAGAATCACAATACCTCTCGGCTGTCGCCAGAATGTGTGTAGACATTAAAATTCCCGCTCCGCTCTCTTTCATCTTCCTCATCAAATCAAGCAGGGATTGAATGCCTAGTGGATCAAGACCTACGAAGGGTTCATCGACGATATATAAAGACGGCTGTACTAAAAAGGCGCACATTATCATGACCTTTTGCTTCATTCCCTTTGAAAAATGGGCCGGGAACCATTTAAGCCTTTTCTCCATATGGAATTCCTTTAACAGAACGTCCATCCTTTCTTTAAATGTGGCTTCCGCCAAACCATGTGCCATGGCTGTAAGCTTTAAATGCTCCTCAAGTGTAAGCTCATCATACAAAATGGGCGTTTCTGGAACATAAGTGAATTGTTTTCGATATGTATCCGGGTCCTGAGCTAGTGTTTTACCATGAATCGAGACGCTTCCGCCTTTCGGCTCCATTAGTCCGATGATATGTTTAATCGTCGTACTTTTCCCAGCCCCGTTAAGCCCAATTAACCCAACCAGCTCATTTGGCTGAATGTCAAAACTTATTCCTTTTAAAACGGGCGTTTTCGTGTATCCGCCCACTAACTGCTTTATTTCCAATAAGGACATATAAACGATCCTTTCTATATAGAGGTTCTTATTTCCATTTTATCAAATTCTCCTGCTTTTATATAGTCGAGTGTTCCGGAACAAAATTTCCATAAATAACTAATTATATTTTTCCTGCTTGATGGCCATCATAATTAAGGAAGAAGGGGTTAGTCATTACGTGTGATTCACATCATATTGTAAATGAGGTGTCAGTTAAAGACGTATTATACTGAAATACCCATTAGGTTTATTACAAATGATTTACATCATATTGTAAATGAGGTGTCAGTTAAAGACGTATAAACTGAATTAAACCAGAAGCTTCATAACAAAAATCGTTTCGAGCAAGGAGATGGTTCTCTTGCACGTAAAAGCAGAAAAATCATTCAATAATTATCAATTATGCTTTAAAAGTTGATGAAACTTTAAAGATATAGGAGATGGTTGCTTTGAATGGAAAATCTCTATTTAGATAATAACCATATTTTACTACAATGTAGATGAGGTGTTTGTCGCAGAGAATTTATGCTAATGCGAATTTTGAAGCAAAACCCCCTTTTTCGACAGGCAGGGTGCAACTTAATGTTGCATCCTGTTTTTATATTTTTCCTTTTCTCAACGATTCAAGCTATGGTACGATTAACCAAATACATTAACTTTTAAAGGAGCGTTATTCATGAGTGATTGCATTTTTTGCAAAATAATCGATGGGGAAATTCCAAGTAGTAAAGTTTTCGAAAATGAACATGTTTTGGCCTTTCTCGATATCAGTCAAGTAACGAAAGGCCATACGCTGGTAATACCTAAAGTACATAAGGAAAATCTTTATGAGTTGACACCAGAGATTGCCAAGAACCTTTTTGAAGTGGTGCCGGAAATTGCCCGCGCCATGAAGCAGGAATTCCAACCTGTAGGCCTGAACCTTTTAAATAATAACGGTGAAGCTGCAGGGCAATCCGTTTTCCATTTTCATATGCATTTAATTCCTCGGCATGGGGAAGGTGACGGCTTTGGTGCAGTTTGGAAAACAAATACCAGCGACTATACACCGGATGACCTGAAACAAATCGCTGACTCCATTGCACAGCATATACAATGAGACTGCAATAGCCTGTTAAGAAGGTTTCTTTCTCCTTTCGTTGCTTGAAAAAATGATCCCGAGTTGGTCCTCACTTTAAAGTGCAGGACCTTTTTACTTTGGTCTATCATTAAAAAACGGATTTAAAATTCTAAATTTTCCTCCAATTGAATTTAGTTTTCTGGTAGGATATATGAATAGTCTCAAATACTTTATCACATAGTCGCATAGGAGGAAAAAAATTGAAACGTGCACGTAATTTTAACGCTGGGCCAGCCGCCCTTCCTTTAGAAGTTTTACAAAGAGCCCAAAATGAATGGTTGAATATTGAGGATTCCGGTATGTCTGTCATGGAATTAAGCCATAGAAGTTCCGAATTCGAAAAGATTCATAACCATGCCATTCAATCATTAAAAGAACTTATGGAAATTCCTGAAAATTATGAAGTTCTCCTGCTGCAAGGAGGGGCAAGTCTACAATTTTCCATGATTCCCATGAACATTTTGAAAGATGGAAAAAGGGCAGATTATGTCCTCACTGGTTCTTGGTCGGAAAAAGCATTGAAAGAAGCCAAAAAGGTTGGTGAAACGGCCGTAGTCGCTTCATCCAAAGATGAAAAATATACGTTCATCCCTAAAGTGGAAGATATCAAATTGAATGACGATGCTGCCTATCTTCATATCACAAGCAATAATACGATTTATGGAACACAGTGGAAGGATTTCCCAGAAACAGGCAACATTCCTCTAGTAGCCGATATGTCGAGTGATATTCTCAGCAAAAAGATTGATATTAGTAAATTCGGCATCATCTATGCTGGTGCACAAAAGAATCTAGGCCCGTCGGGAATCACTGTCGTTATAATCCGTAAAGATTTAATAACGGATAATGACAAAATCCCATCCATGATGAACTATTCGATCCATTCGAAAAATAATTCTTTATACAACACTCCTCCGACATTGGCCATTTACTTATTGTCCCTTGTGCTGGATTGGGCAAAAGATCAGGGCGGAGTGGAAAAGATTGCTGAAATCAACGAAGAAAAAGCAAAAGTCATTTACGATGCCATCGACGGCAGTGATGGTTTTTATAAAGGCCATGCCCTACCGGACAGCCGTTCATTAATGAACGTAACGTTCACGCTTCCGTCTGAAGAAGCTGAAGTGCAATTCCTTAAAGACGTGAAGGAAGCCGGATTCGTAGGACTGAACGGTCACCGTTCCATCGGCGGCTGCAGAGCATCCATCTATAATGCGGTCCCTCTATCCCATTGCCAGGACCTTGCTGATTTCATGAAGAAATTCCAGGAATCGTATAAAGCGAAGGAAGCACAAACTCTTTAATTCAAACAAATATAACTTCTAAAAAAATAGGTCTTATGATATACTATTTTAAACTTCTTGCAACAAGCAATAGTGCATTGTTGAAGAAAAGCTGTTAGTTGAGATGAGAATAGGAGAGATGAGTAAATGAAAACGAAAACCCTTGTGTCACTGTCCCTATTAATCGGGATTGGGGCTGCCCTGCATTTTATCATACCTGGATTCTTCCTTGGAATGAAACCGGATATGATGCTGTTGATGATGTTTTTGGCGATTACCCTGTTTCCCGCTAAGAAGAATGTATTCATTGTCGCCCTGGCAGCAGGAGCCATCTCTGCCATGACAACTACATTTCCAGCAGGACAGATCCCAAATATCATAGACAAATTGGCAACAGCCTTTCTGTTTTACCTTTTATTCATCAGTCTAAAGAAGTTTTCAACATCCGTTGTCACCGTCAGTATCTTGACTGCCGTTGGAACATTGATTTCCGGCGCTGTCTTCCTTGGTTCGGCTTATTATATCGTTTCCCTTCCAGGGCCTTTCGTTGCACTTTTCGGAGCTGTTGTGCTTCCTGCCGTATTGTTAAATACAGTTGCGATGGTCATCATTTATCCAATTGTGAACGGCATCGTAAGAAAATCAAATATACCCATTAATGCTTAAGCAGCAGGATCATCATACCTAAAAAAGCACCGGACAGTCCGGTGCTTTTTTTTCCAATCATATGAATCTGGAATTCTAGTCAGAATCATCCTCCAATGGTCAATGAATCAATATCCACATAAACCAAATGAAAAGCAGTAAAACCCCGGGGAGACCCATAGCGAAGGCTCTAGCCTGGAGCACCCTCCTAGGCGGATAGATGCCAGGAGATTTAGCTTGCCTTAGAAAATACCCCATTCCGCACAGGCATACCAGGCCTAATAAAAAAATGATTTTCATTATTAACCCACCAGTGCCATCCAAGTTCCGACAGCTTGTTTTTATTATCTATATGCCGCTCTTCCCTTTATATGAAGCATTATTATTAAAGCTTCAAGTTATTTTTAAATATTATATATTTACTCTCTAAGTTTAAAAAAATATTTTTGTGATATAAAGATAAAATGGTCGATTCTCTTCCATAAGGATGAAAATTATGGTATTTTGATATCAATAGTATTTCTCTCCCTATTTATCATAATTTCCAATTGATGCAGCAGGGATTAAGACCATGGAAAGCGAAAACATATTATAAAATGAGGTGATCCTAATGAAAGCAAAATCATTACTAATTGGCTTTTTGACCGGAACAGTAGTAGCTGGTGCGGCAACCTTACTTTCGACACCAAGTTCAGGTAAAGACCTACGGACCCGCATCAAGACGAATACCGACGAAATTAAGACTACAATTGATGAATTAAAGGTAAAAATGCAGAATATTAAAGATGACACGATGGAAGCTTCACAAATCAGCAAAGAAACGGTAAAAACATTCATTTCGGATGTTCAGGTCGTCATCGAGAACTGGAAGCGGGAAATCGAACCCAATAAGAATGAATTATTGAAGAACGTTCAGGAAATTGAAAATTCATTGAAAGAATTGGAAGCGGCCGCCCCTACTTCTAAAAATAGCTGACATCGTCACACAAGCTTGATTCTCCATTTTTCCCAATAAATTACATGATTTATTGGATAAGAATGGAGAATTCATTAAAAAACTAAAATTTTCTAAAAATTTTGCAAATATTTTTCTTTATTAATTTTTATTTTATTGTCATAATAAATATATAGAATCTTATAAGTAGGTGAGCCCATAATATGCAGAATAAAAATTATTCTATGAAAGAAGCAATGATTTTTAGTCAACGAATTGCACAATTAAGCAAAGCATTATGGAAATCGATTGAAAAAGATTGGCAGCAATGGATCAAGCCCTATGATTTAAACATCAATGAGCACCATATTCTTTGGATTGCTTACCATCTTAATGGATCTTCCATTTCAGATGTTGCAAAATTTGGGGTCATGCATGTTTCTACCGCATTTAACTTTTCAAAAAAATTAGAGGAACGCGGATACTTAACATTTTCAAAAAAGGAAAATGACAAAAGGAATACGTATATAGAGATCACAGCGGAAGGTGAAAAAATTCTCCTTGATTTAATGGAGACATACGACCCAAGTAAGAACTCCGCTTTCTCGGGTGCACTTCCATTGCGTGAGCTTTATGGCAAGTTTCCGGATATGATTGAAATGATGGCCATCATCCGAAATATATACGGTGAAGACTTCATGCAAATCTTTGAACGTTCCTTCGATAACATCGATCAGGAGTTTACGGACGTGGAGGGTAAAATCACAAAAAAAAAGATAGAGAAAGAAACTGAGCCAGTTTAATCTCATACTCTATCCATTTCCTTCATGAATGATACATATAAACCTTGTGAGATGCATGCATCAATGCATTCCTTTGTAGTTATTTTTGGATTAACCTTTCTTTCAAATTGATTAAAAAGCGGTCGAAAGTTCATATACCCTTCCGCTTTTTCTATTTCATAGCGTTTGCTCAAGATATCACATGTTTCCAATAATTCTTCCGCTTCCTTTTTCGTGAAATTTTTTTCCACAAATAGATAGTCCAACTTGGCCTCCGGATTGCGTATAAGGTTTAATAAAAGCCGTTGATGAAAACGGAGTATTTCCATTTCTTCATTTATATTTTTCATACATCACTAATCCCCATTCAATCATTCAATTTAACATAAAAGACTTATAACCAATTTTTGATTTTTCACACTCGGTAATCCGCCTGATCCCCATTTCAAAACCTGCCCATTGCATGCTTACTCACAAAAGTGATTTCATCTTAAACATAATCCAAGAATTCCATTGCTTTTTCCACCCATTCATCGTAATGTATGTAAGTATATTCAACAGCTTTGGAGGGCTGATTTCGAAATGAATTCGTGGAAAACAATTGACGTGGCAAAACAATATGGGAATTGCCGTCTGCTCTTTTTTTCAGTTTTTACTATATTAATGTCTTTTGTTCTGATCTATACATTATTAAGTGTCTTTTCAACCCATGTTATTTTGTATGGCGATCAAACAATGGTATTTTTTAGCCTATTGCTCTTATTATATCCTGTTCACAAACTATTACACTATTTACCTTTACGATTATTATGTAAAAAAGTGAAAACTTCATGGTCCTTGAAGTGGAACCTGGTGTTGACATGCAGAGTCAATGTGCATGATCCGATTCGAAAGCATCTTTATCTCTTGACCCTTGTGTTGCCTTTCGTCATTATGTCTGTCACTTTGATTGGTTGTGCCCTTAGTTTTCCGCATTACATCCATTATTTCACTATTTTATTATCCCTGCACACCGGCTTATGCGTATCGGATTTTATTTATATAAAAAACCTTTTTGGTTCCCCAAGGCATTCTTTTATCGAGGAACATCTCGAAGGATACGATATACTTATTCAAAAGTGATTCCTTATTCATTCATAATGATGACTGCTAAGATTTTTAGGTATCTTTTTTCATTATAATTTGGTATCGTATTTATACATGATGTTTTGCAAGGAGGGATTTTAGGTTTTGATCTCGTTCTGGTTTATTATTTTTGCTATTTTGATCCTTTATAATATTAATAGAATGACAAACTCTTTATGCATTCAAAAGGAAATTGCTGAAGACCGGCAGCCTAAAGTATTCAGGACCATTAATGTATTAATTACTATTATGTTATTATCCTCCTATATTGAAATTTTGTATACGTAGAGATGAGCAACAAATGATGTCCATCATTTGTTACATACATTGGTGATACCCGGAGCATTATCCACATAAAGAAAAAGGGCGAAGCAAAAGCTTCGCCTTTTGTTTATGAGTTTATAACCAAGAAGCTCCAATGATGACTAACAGGATGAAAAGAACGACAATTAGAGCAAAGCCTCCACCTATTCCTCCAGACATTGATCTTCCTCCCTTCCATTCTTAAGTAATAATAATTTAATGCACACTCTTATATCCGCCAAAAGGAATCCATTCCTTTCATAGCTTGAAAATCACTTAAATCTTTTTTGTTGAGCGGCTACCCTATCCTATTCAACTCCATGGCAAAAGGAGTGGGCTCTTTCCATTAGTAATTTTGCAGCCGATTAGCAAAAGGCTGCTCCTACAATTATTAATAAAATGAATAACACCACTAACAAAGCGAAGCCTCCGTTAAATTCATTACCCATTATGCTACCCCCTTTTGTTGTCCTCGATTTATCATATGTAATGGATTAATATCCGGGTAGGCGTATACCCATTTTTCAAAAAAATCTTATTCATGCACCAATATATTATTTTTTGTAAAGTAACCAGAATATGTTATAGTTAATTTTGTGGAAATACGAAAAAATAGCAAACCAGAAACTTATAACTAGGAGTTGTTTTTATGAAGAAGTGGGCATTATCGATTGCTGTTACTGCAGGGCTGATCGGACTTACAGCATGCAACAGCGACAAGGAAGCAGTCGTGGAAACTAAAGCGGGGGATATAACCAAAGAAGAATTTTACAATGTAATGAAAGACCGTTATGGTGAAACCGTTCTTCAAGAACTTGTTTATGAAAAAGTTCTTTCTGAAAAATATACAGTAACGGATAAAGAAGTTAAAGCTAAAACGGACGAACTTAAAGCGCAAATGGGTGAAAATTTCGAAACGGCCCTGGCCTCTTCCGGATATAAGAGCGAAGCTGATCTTAAACGTGCACTTAAAATCGGCATGCTTCAAGAAAAAGCAGCCGTTGCCGATATAAAAGTTAAAGAAGCTGATGTGAAAAAAGCTTATGAAGACTATAAACCACAAATCAAAGCGAGACATATTCTCGTGGAAGACGAAAAAACGGCCAATGAAGTTAAAGCTAAATTGGACAAAGGTGAAGACTTCGCCAAACTTGCCAAAGAATATTCAACGGACACAGGCACAGCTGAAAAAGGCGGGGAGCTAGGCTGGTTCGGACAAGGTGAAATGGTTCCTGCATTTGAAGAGCAAGCTTACAAAATGAAGAAAGATGAAATCAGCAAGCCGATTAAATCCGATTATGGCTACCACATCATCCAACTTCTTGATACAAAAGAAAAAGAATCATACAAAGATATGAAAAAAGATCTTGAATATGATTTGAAAGTCGCTCAAATTGACCAAACTAAAGTTCAGGACATTCTGAATTCAGAAGTCAAAAAAGCGGACGTGAAGATTAAAGATAAAGATTTAAAAGATGCCATCACTTCTGGTGACGCAGCCAAAGCTGAAAAATAATTGAATAGTAAAAAGCGACAGGACTTTACCTGTCGCTTTTTTTTCATCATTCGGGCTATGCTCCCTGATTTATATCCTTTTTACGCCTCTCACGCTCTTCTTCCATGCGGTCAATGTATTTCTGGCCTTCCTTTTCAATCCAAGCATCATCTATGAGGCGTTCCTGCCTAGCTGTCCAAATTGACATGACTGCACTGACAATTATTCCAATAAACACGAACCAGATCCAAATTGGCATGTCCATTCCCTCCCAAAAAATCTACTATTCATTTACTAGAGAATATGCTCGAACAAAAAAAATATGCTTCTTTCTCCATCGAGAAAGAAGCATATTTCATTAAAATGTCGGTTTATAGAATGAACGATTATCGAGCGCGAAGACTCTTTCCGTAAATTCACCCGGCTTCACTTTTTCCAAGGCGCGGTCCATCATATTTATCTTGGCATCCATATTATCAATATAATGCAGCACTTCCGCTTCCCTAACCATCGGCGGCTTGGGACTGCCCCACTCAGCTTTACCATGGTGGCTTAATATCAGGTGCTTGAGAATCATGATTTCTTCCGCTTCAATGCCCAATTCCTCTGCAGCTTTACCGACTTCATTCACCATGATGGTGATATGCCCCAACAAGTTCCCTTCCACTGTATAAACAGTCGAAACAGGTCCAGATAGCTCATGCACCTTTCCAAGGTCATGCAGAATGACCCCTGCATACAAAAGATCCTTATTGAGGGAAGGATATAGGGTTGAAATGGCCTTAGCCAGCCCTAGCATCGATACAACGTGATAGGCCAGTCCCGACATATACTCATGATGGTTCTTGGTGGCAGCAGGGAACGTCAGGAATTCATTCTGATATTTTTTTATGAGATGCCTAGTCACCCTTTGGATATTCGGATTCCTCATTTCAAAAATAAATTGAGTGATGGTTTCCATCATTTCTTCCTGACTTAAAGGAGCCGTTTGAATTAAATCGGCTTTCGTGACCCCGTCAGTATCTGAAGTAATTCTAATATTACGGATTTTCAATTGGCTGCGTCCTCGATAATTCTGGACTTCCCCTTGAACTTTCACTGTTGCTTCCGCACAGTATGTTTTCTCATCAGCCTCGGAAACATCCCATAGCTTTGCCTCTATCTCGCCGGTTTTATCGCACAAAATCAATGTTAAAAAAGGCTTTCCATTACTTGCCACCGCTTTTGTACTCGTTTTAATGTACATATATATATCTACTACTTCACCAATTCCGTAGTGTATGATCCCATTTCCCATGCGACTGCCTCCGTTCAATTAAATATCAACATTATAACATACCAATCTCGTTAGTGCGTTTAGTTTTCGTTAATAAGTGATAGACATTGGACTGGAAAAGCCAAAGCTTTGCCGTCTCATCACTCCACAAGAAAACCAGGCTTGACCCCAAGCCTGGCTCTCCAATCAAATCTATTTCAACAGTTTTTGTTCGGACAATACGCGCACTTCTCCTGGCCATCAATTCGGTAATATAAACAGCATGTCACCCGTTTATAAGGGTTCATGGACTCCGGAACACTTTTTTCCCCAATGAATCGTTTAAAGGGGGAACGCGTTTCAATATTCAGCCATACCTCATCTTCAAGAAGCATTTCAATGTCCTTTTCAACTCGCGTCTTTATATCAGTTTGCTTCAATAACTCACTATACATCCATACCGTATAGCTCCAAATATTTTCCCAGAGAACTAGTTTCGATATTTTAGAAGTTCCGGAAAAGAAGCGAATGGCATCAGCACCAAATCTGTTCAATATGGAATGGAGGGCAGAAGGGCTTTCCTTTTCCGTGACATTTCTCCACCTGTTGGTTTTCAGCAAAAAATTCGGGAGCCAATGCTCACCTTCCGGATCATCCAAAACACCAAAGTCCTGAAGTGTGCCTTCCCAGATAAGCCGATGTTTGCTTAACATGTACAATTGTGCCGTGACAAAAAAGCATAGCGTCTGAACCACATTGAAATGGCTATCCTTGACGTTTCCGCCCCAGTCCGGGCTTTTGCATACTGAATAAGCTCATCAGCATGATCGAAGGTCTTGGAAACTTTGGCTACATCTCGAAAGGATATCCGGTATCCCTGAAGTTCTTTTTCAATGGCTGGTGTGAGGTTATGCATTGGCCAGCGCTTTTATCTGAGTTTGTGCGTAGCGCCCTTTACCAAACGGGACGCACATGGGACTGCCGAAAATTGGATCAAAGGATATTTGACATTCCATGCTGAATACATGCTGTACCAATTCAGGCGTGATGATATCCTCCGGCCGGCCTTGAGCATGTATCGCCCCATTTTTAAGTGCCACCAGATTATCCGCATAACGGCAAGCTAAATTCAAATCATGAAGCACCATAACGATCGTTCGGTTCTCAAACTCATTCAAGTCGAACAATAAGTCCAAAATCTCGATTTGATGGGTCATATCAAGATATGTAGTCGGTTCATCCAACAAAATGACATCAGTATCCTGAGCAAGCGTCATGGCTATCCATGCCCGTTGCTTCTGCCCTCCCGATAATTCATCGACTGCCTGATCCTTTAAATCGGTCAGATTCGTTGCTTCAATCGCCTTTTGAACTTTTTCTTCATCCACGGAACTCCACTGTTTCAACCAACTTTGATAAGGATATCTTCCTTGTTTAACAAGTTGATAGACGGTAAGCCCTTCAGGAGCAACCGGGGATTGCGGAAGAATCGCCATCTTTCTCGCTACATCCTTCGATGGCATGGTTGAGATCGCTTTGCCTTCGAGCAAGACCGAGCCGGATTGAGGTTTTAACAATCGGGCTACAGACCTTAGAAGTGTTGATTTTCCACATCCATTAGCACCGATGAATACGGTGATCTCCCCTTTGGGTATTTCTATATTCATATCATTTATTATTAATTTATCACCATAACCGAGCGATAAAGACTGAGTGTTAATAGCTGGTCGCATTAAAATACTCCCCTTTTAGTCTAATAATACCATTTTAATGAAAATGATTCTCACTGTCAATCTTAAAAAGGAATATAAACCATAACTCCATGTCCCATTCCTCTTAAATGATTCATTAAAGTGAATGCTCCTTTAAAGATATGAAGCTTCCTTTGGAAACATTAATCTAAAAAAAACAGCACATTATACTTTCATTCATCACTGCCTGTAGCTTCCGAACGATAGTCCATTCTCCCCCTCTGCGAATTACTATCGGAATTTCCAAACTCCATTTAGCGGAAAATAAAAAAAGCCCTCCATATGGAGAGCTTTTTATCCGACAAGCAGGCGATTTGTACAATGTTCCAGGGATTCATCCCTAATGAAGGTAAATAAATCGTGATCGATAAAAGGAATGATTCCTTCTGCAATATTCCATGCATTGACCTCTATTTGATAAAGGATTTCTGATTTTCCTGTACGGTGCAGTTCCTCACTAAGCACAGCAAGATCGGGGTCTAATGCGTGCCCCATCTCATGTGTGAGAATCACCCATGTATATTCCTCAAGCCTTGCAAGCGAGCCTAGGGAGCGTTCACACTGAATTTCAATATCTCTCTCATATAATGTGATGCTATGACCTATGGCAGAATATTTTCCCCCAACACATCGTTTACCAGGAAACTCCTTTTCGATGATTAACTCCAAAGAAGAATCATGGCGGCTTACAAACTCATTCCTATTCAATGACTTCACTCTCTTTATCTATAGTTTAAGACCCATTATATTTCGGGGATGATCAAATCATTCATATTTTGGCGCAATACGGGGCTGGATAGACGAATCACTTGATTTTCACTAAAGTGCTCCATTATATATCGGTGGCATGTAAAAAATAAGATTTGCCGCTTTTCCGAAACTTTTTTCAATAACTCAAGCATCCGTTTTGTCCTTTCCGCATCAAAATTGACGAAACTATCATCAATGATGAGAGGGAATGAATCATTTTCAAAAGTATGATCAGCAAGTGCGAGCCTTAAGGAAACATAAATTTGCTCAGCTGTCCCGCGGCTGACCTCTTCAACCCTGAAACTCAAACCATCACTGCGCTGTACCAAAATCCCTTCTCCCGACTGATCAAGAATGATTTTCCGATAGTTTCCATTCGTTAAAAAGGAAAAATGCCGCTCGGCATCAGCGATCACCTTCGGCAGGCGCTCCCTTTTATATCGGTCCAATGTTTTATTCAATAAGCTTTTGGCTATTGCCAATTTCGCCCATTCCTTCGCCTCTTCGTTAAAAGCAGCTTTTTCTTCATGAAAACGATGAAGTAAATCATCATAAATCCCTGAAACTTCAAGCTGTTTTATCTTATGCTTCGCATCCGCCCGCTTCTCTAACAAAAAGGATTTCACCTTTACGGAATCCTTCCGTTGCTGTTCTAAATTCTCAAATGTATAAGTATTGATCCCCTGTTTTAAATAAGATTGGATTTGATCAGGCAGCATTCTGGATTGCCCAATTTGAATGGTAATCAAATCAAGCTGCTTTTGTAAGGTGATTTTCTTTTCGGACAATGCAGCGACATGCCTGAATTCTTCCTCGTCCTTGACCTTCGCTAACTTAAAAAGCATTTCCATTTCTGCATCAAGATAGCCATTTTCCATCGTCAGCTGCTCGATTTCGTTCGTCAAACGACTTCTTTCCTGCATCCATTGCGTTAACTGAACGGAGAATTCAACCGCTTTATTCAACTCCCGTTTCAATTGGCCAATCGCTTCCCTCCATGTGGATGTTTCAAAATCAAGGCTATTTGCAAAATGAAATAAAGCCTTTGATTTACCCTCAAATTCTGCCTGGAGAAAATCATGCCTCTTGATTGTTTCATATTTCCTATCAACGGCTTCCTTCCATTTCTCAAGCAGTTCAAATACAGATTCAAGATTGATTTCCATTCCAGGATAAGACAGACCCCAACCGCTTAAGATGTTCCTCAATTCTTTATCCAACCGGTCCCTGCTAGCTTCCCAATCGGCATACTCCTGAATCGTCGATTCAAACGCTTCCTCCCTTTCTTCATATTTGAAACTTTCACTTTCAAAGCGCCTTTGGAGACGTTGGTCCAATTCAAGCAGCCTCCCCATTGACTCTCCTTCACTCCCTTTATTGGTTTCACTCCCAATTGCAGCCCTTTTCCTTTTCATCTCATCCAATTGCCTGATATACCCGGACGATATATCATCACCTTTAAAGAGATACCTGGAAACCGCAAACAGAACAGCTACGGCTAGAAGTATCACCCCCAACAAAATCTGTTCACTGAAATAACTTCCGATTGCACCTAAACATAGTAGCACTATTAAACTGCCATTCATGATATGTGAACGTTTGTGATTATCCGCTTCCTTCTTCCTCTGTAATCCCAATTGCTTTTCAAGTTCAAGTATTTGTTCATCAAGAATAAGGGATTGTGCTGCTTCAAATTCGATGTTATTCTGCTTGTTGTATAAGGACTCCAGCTCGATTCTTTTTTCATCTGGCAGTAACTGGGCCTTAATCTCCTTCAAGCGGGCTTCTGTCGTTTCCAGACTTCCCTTTTGAAGTTCATATTTCTCATCGAGCTGTTTTTTATCATTTTGGAGCTGATGCTTTTCCCTTTCGGCCCTTTTCACCTTTTCCTTCATGAATGTACTGATATCCAGTTTTCTTATTTCCTCATCAGAAACATCCAAGAATAATTCCTGCTTCACCTTTTCGATATTCTTTTCTTCCAACAGCCTTTCGTGTTCCGCTTTTCTAATATCCAGCTCGAGCTTCTCCAACAATGTTCCTTGATCGATTGCATGTTCAATTTGCTCTTTATGCTCCTTGATGAATGGATTGATTTTGATTTCCGTGAGTTTCCCCTCTAGTTTGTTCATTTTCTCAGTCAAAGCAGCAAGTTGGGCTTTCATGGGGATTCCAACTGCCTGTAGCTGTTCAAGTCTTTTTAAGCCATCAACAGGAAAATTCACATCCGGAATTTTACTTATTTCAGCCTCTAGTTCCCCCTGTTCTTCAACCAAGGGTTTAATTCGCAAAAAAGCACTTACGTTAACAAGATTTTCTTCAATCTCTTGAATATCCCCCGTGACTTTAGAGAGCTCCTCCTTAAGTTTTGCTTCTTCCTGAAGTAATGCCGTATATGACTGCTGTTCCTCTTCAGATGCTTTCACCTTTTTCTGCAATTCCTTAAGTTCTTTCATTTTCACATTCAGTAAAGGTTTTTGGCCTGATGGCTTGAACCTTGAATCGAGCTCTTTTTGCAATTTCGTTTCGGCTTCAAGTAGTTTATCATTCCCGATCAGCCCGGCTGAAAGCAGATATTTACTCATCGTACCTTCACTTAGTGTATGTAATCCCTGCAGACCTTGAAGGTCGAAAGAAAAAATGGCTTGGTAATAGTTTTTATCAACGCCATGAAGAATCTCATTCAATTCTTCCTCGCCGCCGACCCTTCCATCCTCGAAGGTCAATTTCACATCACCAGTAGCTTTTCCCTTCACACGTTCAATAACGATTTCCCCGTCTTTTTTTGTTATGAGGCTGAGCCTTCCCCCATATTTGGCATGCATTTTGGGCTCGTAACGCGGTTCGATTTGAACCTTTGTCGGAAAACCAAACAGCATACTATGAATGAAAGACATGAGGGTTGACTTGCCCGATTCATTTTCCCCAAAGAAAATCTGCAGCTGTCCCAGTTCAGGAAAACGCTGATTTTCCAGTTTGCCGTAACCATAAACATGGAGGTCTTTAATAATCAATTCCGTTGCTCCTCCCTACACTCATTTATTCGCTTCAAAAACGTGCAAAAGCCATCTTTCCGCTTCATCCAACAGTTCCCTCTGCTCATCCGGCTCTATTGAATCAAGAAACCTTCTTGCTCCCTGATGAATGTATAGCGGGGCAAGAGCAGCCTCCGTATCATCAAATTCAGAAGCAAGCCTGGATACCTCAGCCAGAAATGGCGATATACTTTCATTTGACCTATTCATAGGAATGGACTGGATGAGTTTGATTTTATACACCCAGACAAATGATTCCCCTTGGTCCCCTTCCTGCAAAATCCGGGTCAATTCTTCAAGATATTCCCCGGAAGCTCCTGCTGCATCATTTGCATCAAGTTTCAACTCCAAAAGAAAGCTTCTCCCATCGATACCCTTCTGTTCAATTACTTCCTTGCATTGTTTGAACAGGGCATCAAATCCACCTTCTGCAGATAATTCAATTGTTTCGCTTTCCCATATCACCTCAGAGGTTTCAATAAAAGAATGGCGCTTCATGTCCCCATCGAATTCTATAAGCATGCACCCTTTGACGCCTGACTCCTTTCTGTTCCTGCCTTGAATATTTCCTGGATATATCACAAGCGGATCTTCCGAAACAACCTGATGTTTATGAATATGGCCTAATGCCCAGTAATCGAAATCTTTGGCAGCAAGTTCCTTCAATGAAAAAGGGGCGTACGGGCTATGTTCGGAATTGCCTTCCAAATTCCCATGAAGCAGACCTATATGATAATCGGCCCCTTCAGCTTTTATGTAGGTTTCGATCATTCTCTCCCTTACTTGACGGCGCGGATAACTGAATCCATAAAGGTGGACAGTCGTCCCATCGATTTTTTCAAATCGTTTCATTTCGGTTTGCCCTGAAAATACGTGGACATTATCCGGCAGCCCCACAGTAATCCATGAGCCGCTGAGGTGATCATGGTTACCATGAATGATATAGGCAGGGATTAGATGTTGCTGGAGTTTTTCCATCTCGGTCCGAAAGCGGACCTGTGTTCGGAGACTCCGGTTTTCCCCATCAAATAGATCCCCCGATAACACGATAAAGTCAACCTGACGGGTAATTGCCTCATTAATGATAGTTTGAAAAGCTTTAAACGGACTTTCCCTTAATTCCTTTAATATAGATGACGGCATATCCTTCAACCCTGAAAAGGGACTATCCAGATGGAGATCTGCCGCATGAATGAACTTCACACCGCTCAAAAGTGTCACCTCGATTTCTTTCAATATTTCCTATTCAATTTTAACATGAGCAGAACATACTTTCCCATACATTATTATTTTAATACGTCATCATGCAGTATGGGCAAATTCAACAGGAAAAAGACCGAATGGCGAACATTGTTTCATTCACGGCATTCGGTCTTTTTCATCAATTAAAGATATCCATACTTAAATAGCGTTCACCATTATCCGGTGCAATGCATAATACTCGTTTTCCGCTTCCAAGACGACGGGCTTCCTGCAGGGCAGTCCAGACAGAGGCACCTCCTGAAGGCCCAATCAATATCCCTTCCTTCGAAGCCATATCCTTCATGGTGGAAATCGCATCTTCATCAGCCGCTTGAACGATTTCATCAAATACCTCTGTATTTAAGATGCTAGGGATAAAGCCAGGGCTCGTACCCACTAACTTGTGGGGACCAGGCTTTCCTCCGGAAAGGACTGGGGAACCCTTAGGCTCGACAACGACAACCCTTAAATCCGGCAGATGTTCTTTCAAGGCTTCACCTGTACCGGTTATCGTTCCTCCCGTTCCGGCAGTAGCGACAAAAACATCCAGGTCTCCATCCATCTGATCCAGAATCTCGACTGCTGTCGTCACTCTGTGAATATCAGGATTGGCTTGGTTTTCGAATTGCTGCGGAATAAAGCTATTAGGAATCTCTGCTGCGAGCTCCTCGGCTTTACGAATGGCTCCCGGCATCCGCTCTGATGCAGGGGTGAGGACAACTTCCGCTCCGTATGCCTTTAATATATTGATTCTTTCTTTCGACATATTATCCGGCATGACCATAATCGCCCGATATCCCTTAGCCGCGGCATTCATGGCAAGCCCAATACCTGTATTCCCTGATGTTGGTTCTATGATCGTAGCCCCGGCTTGAATGATACCATCCAATTCTGCCTGCCTAATTAAATTGAAGGCAGCCCGATCTTTTACACTGCGGCTCGGATTGAAATACTCAAGTTTCACGAATACCTCAGCGTCATCCTCCGCTGTTAAATGATTAATCCTAACAACAGGTGTATCTCCTATCAATTCAGTGATATTATTAACGATTTTTACCGTCATTCAAAAAAACCCCCTTCGATCCATACACTTCCAACATGCACTTTTATTCAAGTTTATTATATCATTTATGATTTTTCATTTTAAAGAGAGAATTCCTCTAGTATAAATAGGTTTTGTTTTCATTCTTTCCAAGCTTAAAGGAAAAAAAACGAGAAGTTAGTTCGATATAGTAACTTTTTCAAGATATTCAGCTATGTATCAATATTCCTTGTCTTAATAGATTCACTCACATAACAATAGTCAAAATTGACAGATAATGATAAAATTTTTATAACAGTTGATAACATTTTTGATAAGGGAGTTTTTGAAAATGAGCAGAATATACAAATTAACCGTTTTTGAACCGTCAGGGGAAAAACTATTGGATGAATCATTTACAGCCGAGAATGATGAACAAGCAAAAGAATTGGGACAAAATCTATTGAAGGAAAAAAACTATCAAGATCAAACACATCGCTGTACATCGCCTTCAGGCGCTTTATTGCTTTTTCATCGCTGATTGAAAATGGAAGCGCAATCACTAAAAATATGATCAAGTTTTCCATACTTTCCTTATATAAAAAAGGCCGTCACTGGAAAGTGACGGCCTTTTTATTCATTTTCCAATGAAGTTCGGTTTCCTTTTTTCCACGAACGCTTTTATTCCCTCTTGGTGATCCGCTGTTTGGCGCATTTTCATCTGAGCAGCTTTTTCGATCTCAAGCATCTTAATTAATAGCGGGCGATTTTTTTCACTAAGAATCTTTTTCGTTTTAATCATGGCCTGCACCGGACTTTGCAGCCAAGATTGCACTTTTTTCTCTACCGCATGTTCCAAGGTTCCGTCTGCCACTTCATGAATGAGGCCCTTTTCTTTTGCTTCAAGCGCTGTAAGCACTTTACCTTCCCAGATCAATTCTTTCGCACCCACTTCACCAAGACGGCGTTCAAGGAAGAAGTGTCCGCCGCCATCAGGGATTAATCCAATCCCGATGAAATTCATCGCAACCTTACTTTCCGAATCGGCAATAAGATGATCCGTTGCAAGAGCAATACTCAACCCTAGCCCTGCAGCTGCACCATGAATGGCACTGATTGTCAATTTAGGCATGAAGTATAGGGTGGTCACCAATTCACTGATTCCATCCATCAGCTCATCGAAAGCGTTTTCTTTTCCAGGCGAGAGCATCATCTTAATGTCACCACCAGCGGAAAACGCTTTCCCATTCCCTTTTAAAATGACGACGTCCACTTCATCATTCTCGCTCACTTCCTTCAGGGCATTAATGAAATCATGCAGCATTTTCGGATTTAGAGAATTCATTGCCTCTGGACGGTTCATTGCAACAGTGGCCGTCCTGTCCGAATATGTGACTAAAACCGTGCCTGCAGGTGATGTCGATTCAATACTCAATTTATTTCCTCCTCTTTCGTTCTATGAATCTATTATATATTCATCAACCATTTTCAGAATAGGGTGAAAAGTAATAATTAAACAAATATGCCATTATTTATTGATATATTTATCCTGAAGCTGATCACGCAATGCCCTTTTCAAAAACTTCCCAACGCCGGTTTTTGGGATTTCATCCAAAAAGACCACTTCATCCGGCAGCCACCATTTTGCAAACTGCGGTTTTAAAAATTCGATGATGTCTTCCTGGGACACTTGTCCCTTGTATGCCTCCTTCAAAACAACACAGGCGATCGGCCGTTCCTGCCACTTTTCGTGAGGCACTGCAATTACCGCCGCCTCAAAGATTCCTTCATGGGCCATTAAGGCATTCTCTATATCAACGGAAGATATCCATTCACCGCCGCTTTTAATCAAATCTTTAGTCCGGTCAACGATTTTCACGAATCCTTCTCCATCAAGCGTGACTACATCTCCTGTATAAAGCCAGCCATCTTTAAACGTATCCCCTGACCGCTCATCCTTAAAATACTCATTGGCAATCCAAGGACCCCTGATCAGCAATTCTCCCATTTCTTTTCCATCAGGCTTCACTTCGCCATCCTTACCGATCACTTTAATTTCAATCATTGGCGAAACAAGGCCCTGCTTGGCCTTCAACTCATAAAGTTCTTCTTCAGGGAGGTCTTCCTGATAGCTTTTGGGTTTCGATATAAATACGAGCGGGCTTGTTTCAGTCATTCCATATGCATGCAGGAATGGTATCCCATACTTTTGTTCAAAGGTTTTAATCATGCTTTTCGGAGCAGCCGACCCTCCGCATAAAACGGCACGAATACTGCTCGTATCATGGCTGCCTTCTTCCAGCTCCTTCAATAAGCCCAGCCATATCGTCGGAACCCCTGCTGCGATAGTAACCTTCTCCGTCTCTATAAGCTCCGCCAAAACCTTTGGGGTGAAATAGGGTCCTGGCAAAACCATCTTCGTTCCAAACCAAACACTGGCAAAAGGCATGCCCCAGGCATTCACGTGAAACATCGGCACGACAGGAAGGGCCACATCACGCTCGCTTATTGCTGTAGAATCGGCAAGCCCCAGTGCAATCGCATGCAGTAAAATTCCGCGATGCGAATAAACCACACCTTTGGGGTTCCCGGTCGTGGCGGACGTATAACATATGCCGGCAGGTGCATTTTCATCCAAGGTTTGGATGAATGGCTGTTTCGGATTTCCTTCGGCTAATAATTTTTCATAATGATAAATAGGTGAAAGGGTCGTTTCAGGCAGCTCATCTTTATCCGTCATAATGATATACCCTTCCACTGTCGTTAACTCATCTTTAATTGCTTCCAAAAGGGGGATGACATCCGGATCTATCAATAATAATCGATCCTCCGCACTATTGACGATATAAGAAACATGTTGAGGGGACAAACGCATATTGATTGTATGTAAGACAGCACCATGACAAGGAATCGCAAAATAAGCTTCTAAATGCCGATGATGATTCCAGGCAAGCGTTCCAATACGGTCACCTGTTTGAATACCGAATTTTTCAAGATTACTGGTCAGCCTTCTTGTACGCTCAGCAATCTCAGCATATGTAAATGTGTGAATGCCACCATCCGTACGCGAAACTACCTCTTTCTTCGGAAAATATTTTTCAGCTCTCTCAATGATTTGAGTCATGATCAATGGAGTATCCATCATTACAATCTCCCCCTTATATTAAAAGCATGCTCATTATATATTCGACCAGAAAAAAAATAATCCTTTTTCCCTAGGTACCTTTTATATTATTTTGAATCTGTCTTTATTTTGATGATATTTTCAAATAAAAAAAGGATCTAAACAAGATCCTTTTTTGATATTCTAATCGTTCAGCAAGCCGTTCTAAGAATCTACGACTTTCGGAGGCTAGTCGATGTCCCGCTTTTTATGGTATGATCCCTTTTTTCGTCAATTGGACTTAGAAATTGAAACCATCATTAGTCCTTACCTATAAAAACAAAATATACCCCATTATTATTTTTCTGTACTCACCCTAACTTCAATCAATTTAAAATTACCTTTTTAGAAGCTTTGTATGGGTAAGCTCCTTTAAATAGAGCAAGGATTCGTCTGCAAATATATACATTAAATCCATTGCGGGAGATCCTTTACTTGCTTTAAAAGGATCAGCGCCCTGTGCCATGCATTCCACTACAATATGCCCATTGAACCCAGATCGGTTAATACCGGATGTGATTTTCCCAAAATCAAGATGACCTCTACCCAAAGCTTGTCTATTGCTATCTGCTACATGGACGATTTCAAGATATTCTTTTGCATTTAGGAATGGTGTTTCCAAATCTTCTTCTTCCATATTCATATGATATGAATCCAATAGCATCCTCACCTTTGGACTTCCCACTTCCTGTACGAATCGCAAGGCATCTTCCCCACTGTTCACAAGACAACTTTCGTATCTATTCAATGGTTCAATCACTAGTGTGACATCTAATTCACATGCCTTTCCGGCTAATTCCTGAACGGAATCAACGGCCCATTTCCAGTCCTCACCATTTAACCCCATCAGTGAAGTCTTTCCTACTGCGGAAGGGCACACAACAAGATATTCCCCCTCTACCTCCTTCACAGCCTCAATCTGCCTTTTAAAATAGTCTATGGCTTTTCGACGATTTTCAATATGGCCATTAGCCAGGTCATGTGCTTGGTTGGGCCAGGCTGAATCACCTGTCAATCCTCCAATTTCCAATGACAATTCTCTGGAATGGTGTAAAATGTCTTTCCAGTCATATTCATTCACGGCTGCCCGTATTTCTATAGCATCATATCCGGCTCCTGACACGAACCGCATGATCTTATCTATGGGCATATCTCCAAAAATCCAGCTGCATATTGAAAATTTCATATCATTTACTCCTTATGCGTTAGTAAGTACATTCCGGATCCCTTACACACACAATAATTGTTCTGATGGAACTCTTTACATTTTCTAATGGGTGATAAAATGCTTATTTCACTTTCAGCGAACAATACGTGTTCCAAGTTGTTCAGCCTGATTTAAATGTACTGGTACCCCTGTTTCAAGCGATTGTTTTGCCGCTCTAGCAATACGCTCAGCTTGTAAACCATCAAAACCATTACAACTAACCTCATGATTTCCAAGGCATGCCGAAGCAAACTCCTTCACTTCATCCATATATGCCTGAGTATACCGTTCAAGGAAAAAGTGAAGCGGCTTTTCTTTCTTCACGTGATCATTTGTAGAGATTTCAACAGTTGTTTCCCTGCTGTTATTAACTTGTGCAGAGCCCTTTTCCCCGAAAATCTCAAGGCGCTGATCATATCCATAGACTGCACGACGACTGTTATCGATGACACCCAGTGCGCCATTTGCAAATTTCAAAGTAATGACCGCGGTGTCAATATCACCTGCTTCACCTATGGCCGAATCCACAAGTACAGCTCCATATGCGAATACCTCAACAACTTCACTTCCCATTACGTACCGGGCCATATCAAAGTCATGGATGGTCATATCCATGAATAAGCCGCCTGAAGTTTTAATATAATCCGCACTTGGCGGTTGAGGATCACGGGAAGTGATGCGCAGTATATGTGGTAATCCAATTTCACCTTCTTGTACAAGTTTACTAACCTTTCGAAAACTTGGATCAAAGCGACGATTAAAACCCACTTGAAGCTTTACACCCGCTTTTTCTACTGCATTTAGTGCTTCTTCCGTTTCTTCGACTGAGAAGCTGACTGGCTTTTCACAGAAAATATGCTTTCCAGCTTCAGCCGCTTCTTTAATGATTGTTGCATGTGTATTAGTAGGCGAACATATGAATACCGCCTGGATTTCAGGGTCATTCAGCAATTCATGGTAATCTGTTGTGAACACTTCGATACGTTTCTCCATCGCCCATGGTTCGAGATGTTTAGCCGCAACATCAGAAACACCTTTAATCCTGATATGCTGAAGTCCCTTCAAATTATCTACATGTAATCTACCTATGCGTCCTGCACCAATAATTCCAACTGTCAGTGTCATTGACTCTCCTCCTGATTAAGCGCTTAACTTAAAAATGCATATCGACTAACCGGTTGAATATTTCTTTCCATGTGCTATTTATTTTTTGTTATGTCTATTACTGAATTACGTTCTATGAGTAATGGCGCAAGCATGATTCTATGGCGAGACCTGTTCGGGTGCTCAATCGACATCAACAGCTGGTTAATTGCGTAACATGCCAATTCATCAATAGGCTGCGCTATTGTCGTTAAACCTGGATCAGCTAATTCTGCGTGTATGGTATTATCAAAGCCAATAACCGATATTTCATTTGGAATGATTACATTTTCCTTTCGTGCCTCATTCATGAAAATTGCTGCTATTAAATCGGTCGCAGCGAATATGGCAGTGGGTCTATCTTCTAACTTCAAGATCTCCTTGGCTGCCTTTCTTGCTTCTTCTATTTTCGATTTAGAATGAATGACATATTCTTCATTTAAACTGATCCCCTCATCCAGCAACGACTGTTTAAATCCCTCTAAACGCAAGCGCCCGCTTGCCCTGTTCAATTCGGCAATCACTGCAACATGTTGATGCCCATTATCCAATAAATACCTTCCGGCAAGATATCCGCCCCGAACATCATCCGTGGTGACAACATCAGATGCAACAAAAGAGGGGTGATCTACCGAAAACATCAGTAGTGGAATATTCCTGCTTTGAAGCTTTTTGATAACCTTTCGATCCTTCGGTTCAGTTGCGATTATGATTCCATCCACCTGTTTTTTTATAAGAAGCTCTAAATAGTCATGTTCCCTTTCCAGTTGATAATCCGTACTGCATAAAATAATTGCATACCCGATTTCACGAGCATGGTTTTCCAATGCCCTGGCAACTTCAGCAAAAAAGGGATTTGAAATATCAGGGACAAGCACCCCGATAGTGAATGTTCTCTTACCTGTCAGCGCAGCTGCAACGGTGCTTGGCTGATATTCAAGTTCTTGCATGATTTCCATTACCTTACTTCTCGTTTTATCGCTAATTCGGCCAGTATTATTTACCACCTTAGATACCGTGGCAATCGAAACGCCGGCTTTTTCTGCTACATCATAAATTGTAGGCTGCTTCATTTTTTTAAAAACTCCTCCAAATTATCCTTTACTTTATTTTAGCATGAAGGAATTTAACAGGTACTATTATATTTCCTTATTTTGATATACTCTTTAAGAATTCCAATTTTTCTTCTGCATTTTTTATTGTTATGATGTCAATTCCGCTATCTAATCGCTCATTGACCTTGTCCCCATTTATAGCTTTCAAGGCATTTTCAACACCCTGATAACCCATGTTATACGGACTCTGGGCTATCGTGCCAGCAAGCTTTCCTTCCAAAATTGATTCAACCGCTTCCTCTGTTCCATCAGTGCCAATTACTTTAATATCCAGTCCTTTAGCTTCAACTGCGCGTAAAACCCCCAATGCCATATCATCATTTGCTGCAAAAATCCCCTTAACATCTCCATTTTTTTGCAGAATATTTTCCATTACTGACATCGCTTTCGTTTTATCACTATCACCAGGTTGTTCTGCAACAACTTCCAGACCCGCTTTTTCTAATGCTTCTTTAGCACCTTTTATTCGCGCATCCGTAGCCGGATTGCCAAGTGCTCCCGAAATCAAGACCACTTCATCTCCCTTCTGAAGCATAGAAGCCAACAAATTCCCGCCTTCCATACCTGCAGTTCTGTTTTCAGTACCGATAAAGGTCGTTTTCCCTTCAAAATCAGCATCTGAATCTATAAGTAGTACAGGTACATTTTGCGCTGCGGTTTCTAATACCGGAACGACCGTATCCGGTTGCGAAGGTGCGACGACGATGGCCCCAGGTGACTGGTTTATTTGATCCTCAAGCATATTAACCTGCTGGATCACTTCCGACTCTGCAGAAGGACCTACCACCGATACCGTAACCCCAAGGTCCTTACCAGCAGCTTTGGCTCCTGCCTCAACATATTTCCAATAAGGGCTTGATAAGGTTTTTAAAACGACTGCGACACTTTCCTCTTCACTGCCGCCCGCTTTTTTATCCCCATCACCGCAGCCAGTCACTAAAGCAATACTTGATATCACTAACGCCGCTCCAAACCATTTTAGTTTACCATTCATTCTGTTACCTCCAAGTTTCATATTTGAAATGAATTAACAATCACCTTTTTTTTCCTTTGCGTTGTCGGAGTACGTCTACAAACACAGCTGCGATGATGACGAAACCGATTACTGCCATTTGGAAATCGGCAGGAACGTTCAGGAGGTTTAATCCATTTCGAAGCACAGCTATGATCATTGCACCTATCAATGTACCCCAAACAGTTCCGACCCCTCCCATGAAGCTTGCTCCTCCAATGATGACTGCCGCTATTGCATCAAGTTCATACGATTGACCTGCGAGAGGGAAAGCGGAATTGACGCGTCCGACCATTACAAGCCCTGCAAGACCTGCCATTAAACCACTGATCGTATATACAATGATCAATACACGATCAACATTGATACCCGAGAGACGGGCCGCTTCTTTATTACCACCGATCGCATATATATAACGCCCTGTCTGGGTCCTTGTCAGGAATATATGAAAGATGATATATACCACTATTACTAACAGGAAGCTAACTGGAATGGGACCTACAAATTCACGTCCCAAAAATTGGATCAAATATGGAAAACCGGCAATCGGGGCTGCAGCCGTGATGATCAACGCGATTCCACGTGCAATGTTCATCGTCCCCAGTGTCGAAATGAACGGATGCGGCAAACGTAATTTCGTTAATAGCAGACCATTGAGTAAACCGAATCCAGCTCCTACGACCAGGCAAGCAAGCAGGCCCAAGATAGGACTGAATCCCATCGTGACCGAAACGATTCCCATTACCATGATGGAGACCGCAAGAATGGAACCTACAGATAAATCGATGCCGGCAGTTAAAATCGGAAGAAGCATACCGATTGCAAGTATGGCATTTATGGAGGACTGACGGGCTATATTCATGATATTGTTCAATGTCATGAACTTGTCCGACAAGAATGTCAGTACCGTCGTTAAAAGGATAAGACCGATTAATGGCCCGAACTTACTTAAGTAAGTCTTAATGGTTCTACTTTGTTTTGGTAAATCATTCTCTGGTTTTTGCATGACTGCTTCATTCATAATTTCATCCCCCTGTTGCCGCTTTCATGATCCGTTCTTGAGAGGCTTCTCCTATTTCCAGGTCAGCGGTCATTTGCCCCTCACTCATAACTAAGACCCGATCACATATACCAAGGATTTCCGGGAGGTCCGAAGAAATCATCAGTACAATGGCACCGCCTTCAACCAACTGATTCATTAAGCGATAGACCTCAACCTTTGCACCAACATCAATCCCTCTTGTAGGTTCATCAAAAATATAAACCTTTGCCTTTGTGCATAACCACTTGGCAATAACGACTTTTTGCTGATTTCCCCCGCTTAGATTTCTGGCATGAAGATCAATATTATTTGGACGTACCTTCAATTCCCTAATATAATTGTTTGCTTCTTCACGCAGACCTTTCAAATCAATGAGTCTGAATTTATTCGTGAATTTATTCATATTTGCCATGGCAATATTGAAATCAAGCGGCTGATCCAATAAGAGACCTTCGCTTTTCCTATCCTCCGTAATAAAAGCAATGCCTGCATCAATTGCATCCCTGGGTGATTTGATCCGAACCTCCTCCCCATGTATGTAGACCTTCCCTTTTCCCCTGTCATCTGCACTGAAAATGGCTCTTGCCAATTCTGTCCGTCCAGCTCCGACGAGTCCGGAGATTCCTACGATCTCACCGTGCCGGATTGAAAAGCTTACAGGTTCTTTGGTTCCGGCCACTACTATGTTTTCGACCTTGAACCCTTCACTGCCAAGCGTAAACGATTGCTTAGGATATTTTTCATCCAGCGCCCGGCCGACCATCAATTCGATCCAATGATCGGTTTCCGTTGTCTTGACCGGCAGCGTTTCAATTTTAAATCCGTCTCGAAGGATGGTAAGCCTATCACCCATTTGCCTGATTTCATCTAACCGATGGGAAATGAATAATATCGCAATGCCCTTTTGCGTAAGTTGTTCTACACATCGATATAACTGCTCCACTTCCGTTCCGCTAAGGCTGGAAGTCGGCTCATCCATAATAATTAACTTCACATCAAGGGTAAGCGCTTTCGCAATTTCCACAAGTTGTTGTTGTCCGATTCCCAGCTCTCCTAATTGCTTATCTGCCAGATCAGGGCTCTGACCAAGCATCTCTAAACAGCGTTTTGCTTCCTGACGCATTTCCTTTTGATTAAGTAATGAGAATTTTCCGCCGCGTTTCAATTCCCTTCCAAGGAATATATTTTCATATACCTTTAATTCTGGAATGACATTCAATTCCTGATAAATAGTCGCAATCCCTAGATTCATAGCATCAAGTGGTGTATCAAGTTGAACAGAATTACCTTCCCAAAAAATTTCTCCGGAATCTTTTTCATATGCTCCTGTTAAAATTTTTATCAGTGTGGATTTCCCTGCACCATTTTCCCCAAGCAATACATGAACTTCACCTGCCATTACATCTAAATCAATTCCTTTTAAAACATGGTTTTGACCAAAACTTTTTTTTATCCCTTTCATTTCAAGGAGATTTCCTGAATGATTAATCATGGGCAAACCTCTTTTCGTCATTTACCATCAGAGAAAGCGCTTTCCTAACTAAAGTATAGTTTTTTTATATTTACTTTTCAATACATTTATCGAATATTTTGTATTTTCTGAATTATTACCGCAGATATAATGAATTAAGCTCAACCTTTTTTCCCGTTTGATAGGATTCACGTGCTGCAAATGCTATTTCAAGTGCCTTTATGCCATCGTCCACTGTTACACTTGGTATTCCTCTATCCTCAACAACCTGAAAAAAACTCGCGAGTTCCAAATGGTAGGCATCGGTAAAACGAGTTGGAAAATCGGATAAGATATCATGCAGGTTACCCGATTTCGTTAAAATCTGTATATCATGATTTCGAAGATTCCCTATAAAGATAGACCCCTCCGTCCCAATGACCTCTCCACGGATATCGTAGCCATAATAGGCATTACGACTTGCCTCTGCATCCCCTGCAGCCCCAGATGAAAACTCCAAATAGGTAAGAGATTGATCAACATCTTGGTACTTTTCCATGAATGGATATTTTAGGATTCTTCCATGCGCATGAACTGAAGTCACTTCGGAATTCATTAAGTACCGGGCAATATCAAAATCATGAATGGATACATCGACAAACATACCGCCGCTATGTTGGATAAACGCTTCATGGGGTGAATGTGGATCACGGGAAATACCGCGGAAGTAAATCGGATCACCTATATCACCGGCATTGATCCTATTTTTGGCTGCAACATAAGCGGGATCGAACCTGCGCATGAATCCCACCTGGCAAATGGTATTGTTATTTTCTATTATTCTTTTAATTTCATTTGCTTCACTTAAATCTATCGTAAGTGGTTTTTCGACAAATATGGACTTGCCTGCTTCTGATGCTTTTTTCAACAAATCAAAATGTGTGCTTGTAGGAGAAGCTATGATTATTACTCCGATAGAATCGTCTTTAAGGATATCCTCTGGGTCGGTCGTGAAAGATGGCACTTCCAATTCAGTTGCAACACGCTTTGCCGTCTCTATATCGACATCACATATTGCCGCAAGTTCCGCGTTTCTAATTCTTGTAACTACATTCACTGCATGCCAATAGCCAAGTCTTCCAAGTCCAAGTACAGCTGCTCGAATTTTTTTTGACATATTATTTTTTCTCCTTTTAGTTAACTTTCGTCATCACGGACTCTCTGTTCAATGATTGGTAACCTTTTTCAAGATAACGGGCCATTTGAAGCGAATGATCGACATTATAATCTGGGTTCTTCCCTTCTAAAATACAGTCATGGAAATGTTCAATCTGATTTAAATATTGATCATCTTTATATCTCTCAAAAAGGATTACATTACCATTATCATCTTTTACTGTTATTTTACCGTGTTCATCATTCGATATGTCGGGTCGAAATGCGGAATCGACTGTAATGGATCCTTTAGGGCCAAAGATTTCATAACGATTAATAAATGAAAGTTCCAATGAAGCCGTAACTTCAGCAGTCCTTTTCTTAGCATCCAACAATACACAGGTTGATGTCATGTCAACACCATTGCCTTGATTCATTTTGCCGCTCATTGTGATTTGAACAGGTTTAAAGCCAACGATTTGCGTAACTGCATGCAAGCCGTAACATCCGACATCTCTCATGGCCCCTCCCCCTAGTTCCTGTTTCAAACGAATATCCCCAGAGTCTTCAAGCATCCAGGAAAAATGCGCTTTAACATGGTTGTATTCCCCGATCTTGTCAGATTCAAGTAATTCCTTAACTCGTTTATGTTGACTATGAAACTGATACATGAAGGCTTCCATGAAGACAACATCATTTTCTCGGGCTGCTGTTTTAACAGCGTGCATATCGGCTTCCGTTAAAGCTGCTGGTTTTTCAAGAAGAACATGTTTTCCCTTTTTCATGGCCTTCACCGCCCATTCTGCATGAAGAGAGTTAGGTAAAGGGATATAGACTGCGTCAATAGATGAATCTTCAATAAGATGTTCATACTTTTCATAAATATTGGACGAATTGAATCGCTTAGCCTTTTCTAAGCTTTTCGATGCTACGGCTACTAACTCTGCACGGTTTGAACGACTTATGGCCGGTAAAAATTCATCGAAGGCTATATTGGCAGCACTCATGATTCCCCAACGAATATTTCCCATCATTCACACTCCTCTATATTTTAGGAAAGCGCTTTCCTTTTCGCTATTGTAACTCACACATTTTCATTATTCAATTACATTTACAAAAATGTAAAAAAATATTTTTCAGAATTATCAGTCCTAATTATTTCAGTATAAGAAGCAATCTACTCTAAAGAAGATTCTAGAGACCACGACTTATATTTTATGTTTCTTTCTAGAAAAAAGAGGAAATAGTAAAGATACAATTATATTTAGAGGGAGCTCATTTATGGTAAATAAAATAAACGAAGAACTAGAAGCTTATTGTGCGAGTGAATATTCAAAGCTATCACGGGTAATTGTTTGTGAACCTCATTATATGGAGATCAGGGAGATCATTAACGAAACACAAAAAGAGTTTCAAGAAGAAAATATCGATCAAGCACTTGCCTTGGAGCAGCACGCACAATTTACAAAGGCTCTAGAACATGAAGGGATTGAAGTCATAAAACTTCCGCCTCAATTTACATATCCGGAACAAGTCTTTACGAGAGATATCGGTTTTACTCTTGGCGAAACCGTTTACGTAGCTGAGTTGGCAACAGGTATCAGGCAGGGTGAAGAACAAATATTGAAATCCTGGCTCGAAACGAATGGTATTTCATATTTCAACCTCCTCAAAAATCATATTGAGGGCGGGGATGTCCTTATTGACGGAAAAACCATTTATATTGGAATCAGTGAAAGAACGGATGAAACATCCGTCAAGCATCTTCAATCCTTATTACCGGAATACGAGGTCATAGCGGTTCCTTTCATTGAAACATTCCTTCATTTAGACTGTGTTTTCAATATCATATCACCGACAGAGGCGCTTATTTTTCCAGAGTCCTTTACAAAAAAAGAGATGGATTTATTAGCTTCACGTTATGACATGATTGAAGTGACGAAAGAAGAACAATTCACTTTAGGTACCAACGTGCTTTCGATTGGGAATAAAAAATTATTCAGTCTACCCTGTAATAAACAGGTAAATAGTCAGCTTCGTGAACGCGGATATGAAGTCATTGAAGTCGATATAAGCGAAATCATCAAGTCCGGTGGCTCTTTCCGTTGTTGCACCATGCCACTATTGAGGACAACAAAAAAGAAGACTGATTCAGCCTGAGCAGAATGGAAGAAACCGGACTTTTATGGAAGTCCGGTTTCTTTCACCTTATTGTTGTCAAACATTAATTTTCAATGGAATTTGCGACCACCCCTTAAAAAGGCTGGCTGCATTATATAACTCTGATGATAGTCGGGCACATGAGAGTTCAAAAAATGCTTGTCCGGAAGTTTTTGAAAGCAAGGATCTCCTCTATACATCAATTAAGCAGTCTTAATATAATTTCAGAATCCTTTCTATTTAACTGTACATACTGGCTATGTTCGTCCTTCGTCAATTCTACAATATTTTCATCCGTATTAACCCAGGCATAATATACGGAAATTTCACCTTCGTTTTTCTGATCATTAAAATAAAAGATGAAGTCCGCCTTAGGATGATCCTTCTCCAGCGCGAATTCTTCCCAATCGGCATTCTTTATTATTTCTTTGGTTTTTTCTGTTTTCCCCAATTCTATCTTTTCTTTATATGCTTCGAATTTGTAGTGTTTACCTTCATATTTTTGAACGGAAATATGTTCTTGCTTTGTTGTGCAACCTGAAGCCAACGTTATTGATATTAAGCAAAGTCCTACCAGGGGCGCTTTCCTTTTCATTACATGTCATCTCCTCATACCCAAATGGATTAATTATCCAATACCTATCATTATACTAGTCCTCGCAAAAGAGTAATAGGATTGTTTGTCTATTTAGTAACAGTAAAAAACCCTCAAGTTTATAACTTGAGGGTTTTTTAACCTTTATCCCTTGGGCATATGTCTCGCATTCAACCAAACCATACAGAAAATAGTTCCTCGTTGATGCCGAGATTGTACATATAATAGATTCCGAAAAGCGTGCTTATCACACCTGTCAATCGGATGAGTGAGTGATTGACTTTTTTGGAGGAAGAGCTTGTGACAAAGGGGATGCTTAAAATCGTAGTGAACAGAAGCATGCCCATACAAGTACCTACACCAAATATGATAATGTAGATTGCCCCCTGCCACGCTGCATCTATCGTACTTAAAGTAAGAAGGACCATTGCAGCACTGCCTGCAAGTCCGTGGACAATTCCCACTAACATCGATTTCAGATATGTAGCCCGGCCTGTATGGTCATGCCGCTTCGTTTGCTTCCAAGAAAAAATCGTCGTGATACCTAAATACACCAGCATGATTCCCACAAGAAATTCCAATGACATTGCCCAAGCTTCCGGAATTTCGTTTTTCAAAAGGATTAGGATGACACCGAACACCAAAAGAGTAAGTGTATGACCGATTCCCCAAAATACGCCTGCAAGTGAAGATTTCCATATTTTCTTGCTTTGGCTCGCAATCGTAGAAACGGCAATGATATGATCGGGTTCCAGAGCATGCTTGATGCCTAATACAAATCCAATCGCTAAAACAAGCAATAAACTCATTTCCATAATACACCGCCTTCCCTTTACTAATATTTACGATAAAAAATCGGATCCTCCCGAAGGATCCTCCTTCGAAAGAGATCCTCACAAACTGAAAATACCTTTTCTATATGTTGAGTTTGATTTGCCAATACCCGCAGCATCAGACCACGTATTGGCAGCCGGGAAAAACCTATTCTAACTTTGCTTCCTAACGGGGAAAGCATTTCATCGAGTTCGGTAATGAATGCCCCATCCACCTCATGATATATCAATAATAGCGAGCCAAAATGACTATATCCTTCCAATAATAGTACAGAGTCCATCTCGTCTGAAGGATTCAGAAACAAGTGGTCCATTAACAGCCTTTTACCATCTTGAAACACGTTCGTTTTGGAGCGGATCCAATCATATGTGAATGCCCCCCTACTCTCTGACCATCCTGGTGTAAATATATCAGTCATCAACAATCCCGCTCCGCTTTCCATATGTATCGTCGTATCCTGAATATATCGAGCAGATTCATAGGCAATTACGGGGTCCTGCACATAGGTAAGGAAACTTTCCTTTTTTAGTACTAACTCGGTTTTCTGCACTGCCGGCTCATCCATCGTCTTGTATATCTTTGTCGCAGACTGCGTCGTTAATGTTATTGTTGCCCCTTCTTCCAAACAAAAAAGCTGATGGTACTTGTCACCACCTACATAGCCTCCTCCAACATGAATGAGAAAATAGGTAGGTGAAAGTTCATCAAAAAACACAGGACGGGACAATTTGAATGCCCCGTCATAATAAGTATCACTCACTATCGTTCGAGCATTTTTCAGTTCCGCCTTTAAGCGAATGCTGCCTGTCCAACTCACTGCTCAAGACCCACTAGAAACGCCTCTGACTTTATCCAGTTCACGACATCAGTCAAACCCTTTTCTTCTTTTAAGTTAGTAAAAAAGAAAGGTTTATCCCCTCGGGTCGTTAATGTATCCCTCTCCATCACTTCCAGGCTTGCTCCTACATACGGGGCCAAGTCCGTTTTATTAATGATGAATAAATCCGATTTAATCATTCCCTGGCCACCTTTCCGGGGGATTTTCTCCCCTTGTGCGACATCAATGATATAGATTGAAAAGTCAACGAGTTCAGGGCTGAAGGTCGCCGCTAAATTATCACCGCCGCTCTCCACAAAAATCAAATCCAGTTCCGGATGGAGTTCCATCAACTCATCAATGGCTGCAAAATTCATCGAGGCGTCCTCACGTATCGCTGTATGAGGACAGCCGCCGGTTTCCACACCAATGATCCGATTTTCAGGAAGTACACCATTTTTCATTAAAAACAGCGCATCTTCTTTTGTATATATATCATTCGTTACAACTGCCATGCTGAAGTCATTTTCCATTACCCGTGTCAACTTCTCGACAAGCATTGTTTTTCCGGCACCAACTGGGCCGCCTACTCCTATTTTGACTACTTGTTTCATCTATTATCGATTTACCTCTATGAGGCAAACCTGTCACCTCTTTTCTGGTTAACTCATAAATAGTCTTACATGTAAATTCTCATGCCTCATTTGGGCGATTTCCAATCCCGGCAGTGTCCGTCCGAGTTCATCCTCCGGAAGTGCTTTAATGAATGCAACGGCTGTCTGGATGACCTCATGTGACCACAATAACAAGGATTGTCCAGCTGTCTGACCCAAAGGGATTCCTCTTACTGCATTTTGGATAAGCGAGGACACAGCTGCATACAAACAGGCATGAATGGCCATTTCTACGGTAAGGTTCAGTTTGGTACACACAAGCGCAAATACAATGGCCGGATGTCCATAGCATTGTTTTCCTTGGATTTTCTTCAAGTATGCCAATAACTCTTCGGATGGATATAAGTTCGAGCATAGTTTAGCCATCTGCTGTCCAATTCTTTTCGAGGCTTCCCTGGATTCCCGGGCGGAACATGCGGCATAAAGCAACTCATCCAGATCCCATATTTTTTCAACCCTTTGACTACTTACGAATTCATATGCAAGCCGGCACCCCAGTCCATCTGTATAGGTTAAAGATTTAGAAATGTATACCTTCAAAAACGCCTTTAAAGAAGTTGCATCATGTACCTTCCCTTCTTGAATGTAAGTCTCCATCCCGAATGAATGGGAGAACGAACCAGAAGGAAAATTGGAATCACAAAGCTGGATCAACGGAAACAAACGTTCAATCATGTGAATGTCCGATATGACGGAATGCCTGCTTCACCTTCCTCTTTTCACGACGAAACGGTATATCAAGTTCCATTAAAAGCTCTTCCACCAGGTAATCATATTGAACAAGCATTTCATCCCCATCAAACTGGGCAGGTAAGTGGCGATTTCCCAATTGATGCGCAATATCGCCCATCTGCCCTAGAGTTGTAGGCAAGATCGTCAAAATATCATCATCTATCGTATGGATCACGATCATATTATTTTCATCCATATAAAGGATGTCGCCATCCATCAAATCCTTGTTTTCTTTAAGGCGTATCCCAATTTCATTTCCATGATCCGTTTTAACCCTTAGTATCCGTTTTCTTAATGCATCGCTTTCCAGATAAACCTTTTCCATATGTTTCGCTTTTTTTTCAATAGACTCTATATTTCCCAATACTTCTTCAACTATCATGTCATCACCTCAGAATAAAAAGTATCGTTGAGCCATCGGCAGGATTTCCGCTGGCTCACACGTAATTAAACCACCATCCACCGTCACTTCATATGTTTGCGGATCAACTTCTATGACGGGGGTCTCCCCGTTTAACTTCATATCTTTTTTTGTAAGATTGCGAATATTCGAGACAGTCTTCACTATTTTTTTCAAATCCAGGTCATCATGAATTCCCGCTTCATATGACGCTTTTGATAGGAACGTAATCGACGTACTCTCAACGGCCTTTCCAAAACTTGCAAACATCGGGCGGTATAACACCGGTTGAGGAGTTGGAATCGAAGCATTCGGATCGCCCATCATACTGTGCGCGATCATGCCTCCTTTTAGAATCATGTCCGGTTTAACCCCGAAAAAGGCAGGATCCCATAGCACCAAGTCAGCGAATTTCCCTTCTTCCACAGATCCGACGACATCAGAAATCCCATGTGTAATTGCAGGATTTATCGTATATTTGGCAATATAACGCTTAACGCGAAAATTGTCTCCTTCCCCTGTATCCTCCAGCATTTTGCCACGCTGCTTTTTCATCTTATCGGCCGTCTGCCATGTTCGCAGAATAACTTCTCCTACACGCCCCATCGCTTGGGAATCGGAGCTGATCATGCTAAAGACGCCCAGGTCATGAAGAATGTCTTCAGCTGCAATGGTCTCTTTTCTTATCCTGGAATCAGCAAAAGCGATATCTTCCGGAACGGATGGATCCAAATGATGGCATACCATCAGCATATCCAAATGCTCTTCCAACGTATTGATGGTGTATGGACGGGTAGGGTTCGTCGAGGACGGGAGAATATTCGGATAACTAGCCGCCTTGATGATATCAGGGGCATGCCCCCCACCCGCTCCTTCGGTATGATATGTATGAATGACACGGCCGTCTATCGCTCTGATCGTATCCTCGACGAAACCACCTTCATTAAGCGTGTCGGAATGAATCGCCACTTGAACATCGTATTCGTCAGCCACCATTAAACTAGTATCGATGGCTGCAGCCGTCGTACCCCAATCTTCATGTAACTTCAGCCCGATGGCACCAGCCTCTATTTGCTCAGCAAGTGGTTCTTTGGCAGAGGAATTGCCTTTACCCAAAAAACCGAGATTCATGGGGAAATGATCTGCTGCTTCGAGCATTTTATGTATATTCCAAGCTCCCGGAGTACACGTCGTGGCGTTCGTTCCCGTTGCAGGTCCGGTTCCCCCACCGATCATTGTCGTGATCCCGCTTGACAGTGCAGTCTCTATTTGCTGCGGGGCAATGAAATGGATGTGAGCATCAATACCACCAGCTGTAACGATCTTTCCTTCAGCTGCAATTATTTCAGTAGCTGCTCCTATCACCATTGTCACCCCATCCATCAATAAGGGATTTCCCGCTTTTCCTATAGCTGCAATATTTCCTTCCTTCACGCCAACGTCCGCTTTATAAATGCCTGTATAATCGATGATGATTGCGTTGGTGAAAACAAGATCCATCACCTCATCTCTTGAAGCGGTTGGATGTTGCCCCATACCATCCCGGATCACTTTACCACCGCCAAATTTCACTTCATCCCCATACTTTGTAAAATCCTTTTCCACTTCTATGAAAAGCTCGGTATCTGCCAATCTAATTAAATCCCCTGTTGTGGGACCAAACATGTCGGCATATTGCTTACGTGACATTTCATGACTCATATTTTCACTCCTTATCAAGCGGACCATTCGTTTTATTACTTAATCCATAAACTTCCCTCTTGCCGCTGAATGGGACCAGTTCGATTTCCTTCGCATCGCCCGGCTCAAAACGGACAGCTGTACCAGCAGGAATGTTAAGCCTTTTCCCAAAAGCATTCTCACGAATGAACTCCAGTCCAAGATTCACTTCATAAAAGTGAAAGTGTGAGCCAATCTGTATAGGACGGTCTCCCCTGTTGATGACCGTTATGACCGTTGAGATCTTTCCCTCGTTACATACGACCGGTTCTTTTTTCAAGATATATTCACCTGGTATCATGGCCTCCTCCTCCTTACTGAATCGGATTATGAACAGTCACAAGCTTTGTACCGTCCGGAAACGTTGCCTCAACTTGAATATCATGAATAATCTCAGGAATTCCATCCATAACATCTTCACTTGAAAGAATAGTCCTGCCAAATTGCATCAGTTCCGATACTGATTTCCCATCTCTGGCCCCTTCGACTATTTCATAGGTAATTAAGGCAATGGATTCCGGATAGTTCAATTTCAAGCCGCGATCTTTTCGCCTTCTTGCCAAATCTGCCGCCACTACAACCATTAACTTTTCCTGTTCCCTTGCTGTTAAACGCATACCCTCTCTCCTTTTGCCAAACTATCCCGCCAATCAATTCCAAGTATCCCCATTAAATCGGTTGCACTCTTCCCTCGCTATAAATGCATATACTTACTTTAATCACCGACATCTTGTTTCTCGTTCCGCACCTTTACTTTACATATTAGTGTAAGATTACCTAACATTATTTTAATTATATTAAACTATCTGACAATTACAACCCTTGAAATGAAATAAATTGTAAATTGATAAGCCTTCCCCTTTTGAAAAGACTTATCTAAAATTTGATAATATTGAAATATACTTGCTATAATTTTCATGAGTAGCGGTAAGCAATACAAGATTGAAAGGGGAATGTAAAATGAATTATGTTAAAAATCAACTGACAGCCATGCGCAGCAATCTTTTAAAAGAAATTGAGGGAATCAATCCAGAGTTCATGGATGTACAGCCTGAAGGTTTTAATAATACAATCCATTGGCACATGGGACATGTACTTTCTGCAGCGGAAAAATTTTTATTGAACTCCAGCAGCAATTTGCCAGAGAATTACGGGCAGCTATTCGGATATGGTTCAAAACCTGCCGACTGGACCGGAGATGTACCTACCGTTGAAGTATTAAAGCAACAGTTGCAAGAACAACTTGATCGACTTCTTGAAATTCCGGAAGAACGATTGACCGAAAAAACAGCGCAGCCTTTCAACGGAATGGAAACAGTGGGAGAATTCATTAATTTTGTAGTCTTGCACGAAACCAATCATATAGGCCAAATTCACGCAATGAAACTATTCATAGAATCCAATAATAACTAAGAGTAAGTAACTGTCATCCTGTTTTTCTTGAAATGGGAGTGGCAGTTCTTTTATTTAGGACGAAAAATTACAGTTTTGGTGCGTTTGCACGTACGTTTGGAGCATATACTCGTGAGTTTTTGGCTTTTACTCATAAAATTCTAGCGTTACTCGGTAATTCGGAGCTTTATTTCGTGAATTCGGAGCGATACTCGTGAGTTTAGTGCAAATACTCGTGAATTTTATGCTTTTACTCGTGAATTTGGTGCAAATACTCGTGAATTCGAGCGTTACTCGTGATTTTCGATCTTTTACTCGTGAGTTTAGTGCAAATACTCGTGAATTCGAGCGTTACTCGTGAATTTCGATCTTTTACTCGTGAGTTTAGTGCAAATACTCGTGAATTTTATGCTTTTACTCGTGAATTTGGTGCAAATACTCGTGAATTTTATGCTTTTACTCGTGAATTTGGTGCAAATACTCGTAAATTCGAGCGTTACTCGTGAATGAAATTTAAAAAAGCCCCCGCTTTTTATAGCGTGGGCTTTCGTCTGTTCACCCGTAAAGCTGAGTAAACGCCTCTCAAGTCATCTGGTCCTGGTTTTCCATATAATCACTGTATGCTTTTTCCGCTGAGGCTTCCGAAGTGAACAAAGCATCATCATCCTCGATCGTATGAAATGTATCATTCAGGAACAAGGCAACTGCATTGGGATCTTTGGGGTGCGGAACAATTTCCGCTGCCCTGATATTCGAAACTGTAGGGACATGGGGATTATTATAAATCACAAAAACCTCGTCACCGACCTGCACTTCTTTTGCATTGATTACACCCATTGAATTCTTCCTTTCCATTACTGATTTTCCTTTAGTTTATGGAAAGAAACTTATAATTATTTATGAAAGATGACAGACCTCGCAAGCGGCGTTATCTGAATGGGGCCCCTTCAACAGAAGGAACCCCGCCATTCACTTAAGCATATTCATTTTTTGTAAAAATTCGATCGGATGCTGTTTCCGGAAAAACTCCCTAAGCATATAGGCAACTCCATCTTGATCATTGGAGCGCGTCACCCATTTTGCCACTTTCCGTACTTCCTCATCCGCATTGCCCATGGCAACTCCCAGACCAGAACCGGCAATCATCTCCATATCATCCAATCCATCGCCAATCGAGACGATCTCCGTTCTTTTCACCTTTAAATGGTCCGCTAAATACAATACACCACTCCATTTAGATACACCCTTCGGAACGATTGTCAGTTTATGTCCTGGGTGTAAGACTGCATCTACCTCAGGGAACATTTCCTTTATCAATTTCAACATATCATTTCGAGCATTTTTTTCTGGAAATATAATGTCCATCTTCGTCGGGGCCATCGGCTGATCAATAAGCTCTTCACTGATATCATCCACATAATTTTGAGCATAAATATTTTGGTCATTCAAATACATAACCGATTTACCAAGCAAATTCTCCGGGAGGTTCACCCGATTGCCCAGCGAGTATTTTTCATGAATGAGCAATATTTGGCACGTGGTCTTTTCAAGCATTTGCACGAGCTCTGCAGTCAGTTCTTCTGATATTCTTTTTACCATTATCGGCTTTTCCATGGAAGCTCCGACAAAGGCTCCTTGCTGAGCAACGATCATCGGATTTATTTTGAGGGCTTTGGCCACTTTTTTTGCTGAGTGATAGTTTCTTGACGTCACAAGTGCAACATGGACACCTTTTTGGTGAACATAATCTATTGCTTCTTTAGTCGATTTATTTAAACGGCCATTCGACTGGAGCAATGTCCCGTCGATATTGACCGCAAGTAGTCGATATACCATGCTGATCTCTCCCATCTGTTGTATCCTCTTTCAAAATTTATGACTAAAATTTCGAGAATAGAACAAATAGTGGTTCACGACCCTTGTACTTGTGCTTTCAGGGAACAAAAAAACCCCCAACCATTAAAGTAGGGAGTCTCCAACTGCTTATTGCTGTTGCTCAGGCAAGCCATATAAATCTTCAAGCGGCTTCATGATAATTTTATTGAGGTCTGCGATGACCATGCTCATCCGTTGTTCAGCTTCCATCAATTGTGAAATGGTTGGGTTTTGTTGGACAAGCTGTACCGTCTTTTGTGCTTGCTCAACCTCTTCCGGTGCAATCTCCTGTCCCATCATTTGCTTTTGCTGCAATGACATTTGCAGATTACGGAAGTTTTCAAACATTCCTTTTGTAGCTTCATCAGAATTCACAAGATCATATAAGCGTTGCAAATCGGCATATTCATTACTTGCCCTAATCGCCTTTTCCATTTCATACGCTGCATCATATACGTTACTCATTTATTTCCCCTCCCGGTAATCATTGTATTCCTACACCTTTTCCACTATAACAAATCCGATTGAGAATTACACGTCATCCTATTAAAACAGTTACAAAACCTTGAAATAAACCGATGATTCCACCAAGCAAAGCCCCAAGGTATGTGATCATCGACAATTCCTTCTTAGTGATGGAAACGACCATTTCCTCTAGACGGGACACCGAAAAGGACGAAACCTGTTCTTCCACGATATCGTCCAAATGCAGTTTTTGGAAAAGCGGCTGGAAATGATTGATTACGTACTCGGCAACTTTTTCCACTAAAATCGGAACGCCCTCTCCACGATAATGTCCGAGAAATCGGCAGTCAATTCTCGAACCGGCTTATTCATGATCGAAGCGACAGGCAGCATTTCAGCCGTTTTTTCGGTAATCCATTGTTTTATCGTTTCTCTCCCGATCATTCCCTCGAATTTCTCTATATCCCTTTTCTCGAGATTTCCCCACTCTTCCACCAACATCACTGACAATATATCAATCGTTCTCGATTGTTCAAAAAATTTAATGATTTCCGGCTGAATCTTATCAATTAACTTTTCGTTTCCAATGAACAGCTGAATTAAATTGATCAGCTTGCCCCGTTCCTTGAAAAAATCATCCAACATGTCTTCAAGATGGCGTTTGCCTTCCGCACTGTAAAACATTCTTTTTCCTTTTTCACGATGAAATGTGACAAAGCAGGAATCGAGTCGAGGGCTTTTGGCTGAAGGTGCGGGGGGACGATATCTTTCAAGCTCTTGCTCATGTTCTCTTCCGACCATATTTCATATTTACCGAGAATGAATGTTTGTAACCGCTGTTCTAGCATTAAATGAAGAATTCTTCATTCCCAATTGATCAGGCAATTGAGCAGTACTTTTTTGTGTGGACAATGCTTTCTTTACTTCTGCCTGGACGAAAATTTTCATATTCTGTATAGAGGCATCATTGATGACTTTACTTTGAATGCTCCTTGGTGTGATTAAATGATCGACCACCAATTTGCCTAATTGTTTAGCTAACTCATCCTGCCGCTTCGGAATCAACCCTGGTGCTTCCCAAAAATATGGATTGGCTTATACGGTCTGAATAGCATTCTGATAGCCAATAAATTAGTGAAGCCACCTATTACTGCAACAACGACGACCATAAACAGTATCTTTACCCAAAACTCACCCATGAAATTTCTTCTTTTATTGCTTGAAATAAAGGCTTGATGACACCTTCTAATTAAAAAATCATAGAATGTGTTATCCACATTTGCCCATCATTTAATTATTAAAGGATATCAAACTTAGTGCAAACGGGGAATTATTATGAACCTTGACCATCAGAAAGTTTACATTACGGTAAATCCCGCAGAGACTAGAAAGAAGGCGCTATTGTTTATCGAAGAAAAATTATTTGAGGAATGGGACCTTCAATTTGGAGAACCCGTAACGATAATGGCTGGATGCCGTTCCGTCCCGGTACTTGTCCAGCCATTCCCGTCATCCCAGCCTACATTGAAACTTTCATATGATATGAACCAAATTTTATCCTTACCCGTTTTTTCCGATCCAATCTCCGTCTCATACCATGCGGATGAAAGGTCAATTAAAATAGGCCCATTCTTCGCTTCACTCATGAACCAGACTCCCTTGCAAGACGGGACATTCGGCGAGATGGAAAAATTTTATCAGGAAATGAAATCATATTGTAATCAGCAAGGCATCCCCTTCTATTTAGTTAAACTGCAGTCTCTTCAAGATGGGGTTGTGGAAGGCTACCTGCCAGGGCAAGGTGGCTGGAAAGCCTTGCCCCTCCCCATCCCTGATGTATTTTATAACCGGATACATTCGCGCAAACTTGAGCAATCGCCTTCTTTCAAGCTGTTTAAAACTGAACTGGAGGAACGGTCGATTCCGATGTTCAACGGAAGGTTCCTCTCCAAACATGATGTACACGAACTACTGATTTTAGAGGATGAGCTATTGCCAAATTTGCCAGAGACGATATTGTTTAACGAAAAGGAACCTTTCTTGACATTTATAGAAAAGCATTCGGTAATCTACTTTAAACCCGCATCGGGCAGCCAAGGCAGGAATATTTGCAGATTAACGCAAGTAGCTGGAAAATGGAAAATCGAGCAATCCGGACATCTCCAGAATGTACATTTTGCTGATACGGATGAAAAGTTGTTTGAAACCTTAAAAAATTTTTCCAGAAAACGATCCTTCATTCTTCAAAAAGGGATTTCCCTATTCGAAACCGATCAGAGAAAGGTTGATTTCCGCATACTGCTTCACCGGAACGAACAGCTTGAATGGAAAGTTACATCAATGGTTGCCCGGATTGGGGATCCTGGTACTATTGTTTCCAATCTTGCACAAGGCGGATTGATGAAAAATGGGCCGGATTTTTTAAAAGAAGCATTTGAACTTCAGGACGCCAGCCGCATATATCAAAAGCTCGTCCGGCTGGCTAAAAACACTGCGGAGACCTTAGTCGAAAACCTTGACGATTCATTCGGTGAGCTAGGGATCGATTTAGCACTGGATACCGATACCCATCCATGGATCATCGAAGTGAATTCAAAACCTTCGAAAAAATTTCAAGGCAACTATGAAACCTTTCGTCCATCAGTAAAATCAATCATAGATTTCATGCTTGCCCTTAACCGCGAAAACCATCCATAAAAGGAGTTGCTAGCACGTGTTAATAGGATTAATGGCCGCGTCGGATACTCATGAAAACAACTACTTCACCGAAATAGCCAAAACCGCTAAATCATTTAATATGAAAGTTTGCAAATTCTCACTGGAAAATATTGATATGGATCTGAAAAAAGTGAGGGGCGAGCGTTTTGATGCCGAGAACGAAACTTGGATTGCCACATCTTTTGATTTACCTGATTTTGTATATGATCGCTGTTTTCACGGTTTAGTCCGTGAGTCAACGGAAACGCGACACAAAATCGAGTGGTTAAAAGATAACACGAATTTCTTAGGACTGGGCCTTCCTGGTAAGTGGGAAGTGTACCAAATCCTAAAAAACCATCCACACCTACAGGCATTTTTTCCAGAAACCGTACAAGTGACGACACCTGAAGATATTATAGGACATTTGGAACGCCTGGATAAAATCATCATCAAACCTGAATTCGGTGCAGGCGGTACAGGAATCTATCTCCTTTCAAAAACCGAAGACGGGACTTTGGTTTCCATGACGAAAAAGGGCACCAAATATGACCGCCCATTCTCCTCCAAATCTCAGCTTAACAAATGGCTGCAGCATTTATTAAATCGATACCGTTATCTTTGCCAGCCATATTTGGAACTTTGCACCCAAAATAATGAGCCATTCGATTTACGGATTTTACTTCAAAAAAACGAGAAGAATCAATGGATGGAACGGGGCCGCGGAATTCGCACGGGACAAAAAGACGGAATTACTTCAAATCTTGCCACAGGCGGGGAAGCCATTTCATTGGATACCTTCAACAAAAGAAACCCGGAAACGATTTCGATTGCTGTCGAACAAAAGATTCATCATATCCTTCGCACCCTGCCCGTTGAAACCGAAGCAGTCTTTGAAAGATTATTCGAGTTGGGAATTGATCTAGGCATCGATAAAAAAGGCCAAATATGGATAATGGACATTAACTCGAAGCCTGGCAGGAAAATCATTCAGGCACTACAGCCGGAGACCATGAAAGATATTCATCGAGCACCGTTTCAGTATAGCCAGTATTTAGCCGAACAGCTTCAGAAAGCAGGTGAATAGGAAGTGAGAAAGACTTATCCTGCCGAAATTGCCGCTATCCCTGGCAATGTTCTCTACTACCCTTCAGAGCTTGGAGATTTGGCAGAGATTGAATTAATTTATTTCGGACGGCATTCATGTCCTGCCATCGTCAAACAAAACCCGGCCGTCAATCAAACAATCGTGCTATCGAAAAGTCTTGCGGAATCTCTACTATTCGATCATACCGATATTCCCCTTCATTTATTCATATACGGCAAGAGCATCCATATCGGACCGCTTGTCGGAATCTTTTCCTCAGGCTTCACTGGCCTTTCAAACAAACCTTTAGGGGAGAGATCTGAATTTTTCGCAAAGCTCCTTTCGCTTAGCAAGACCACAGGCTGTATTCCCTTTGTTTTTGGAGAGAATGTAATCAATTGGGATGAGGAGACAATCAAAGGCTATGTATTTGATAAAGATGACTGGAACATTTATGAATTTCCTTTTCCTAATGTCATCTATGACCGGCTACCAAATCGGTTGACGGAAAACCGTGATGGACCTAAAGAAGTGAAGCAGAAATTCCAAAAAATATATACCATACCATGGTATAACCCCGGATTTTTCAATAAATGGGATGTAAATGAAAGGTTATGCGCAGATGAGCGGGCACTGCCTTATTTGCCGGAAACGTATCCATTTCAATCCATATCCGTGGTGGAAACCCTTCTTTCGCATTACCGGCAAGTTTATATAAAGCCCATTCACGGTAGCCTCGGTCTAGGGATTCACCAAATTCTTTATGATAAGCATGAGAATGTTTACTATTGCCGCTATACAAACGAAGCAAAAGAAAATAAACTGCAACGGTTTTCGACATTGGAATCCATCGTTAAACACATTTTTCACGACCGCCCGCTCGAGAATCTGATCGTGCAGCAGGGCATCCCATTAATTCGATCTGAAAAACGTCCAGTGGATTTCCGGGTCCATACGAACAAGGACAGTAATGGAAAATGGCAGGTGACCGCGATTGCCGCAAAAATCGCCGGCGCCGGCAGCGTCACGACCCATATTAAAAGCGGGGGTGTCATCAAAACGGTTGCCGAACTGTTTGGAGATGACGATGAGGCGACAGAAGTCGAACGAAAGCTATCGGAAGCCGCACTGATTTTAAGTGACAGTATAGAAAAGAACTTGGACGGCATCATCGCAGAAATAGGATTCGATTTTGGATTGGATAAAAAAGGGCAGGTTTGGATGTTTGAAGCCAATTCCAAGCCTGGACGTTCCATCTTCTCCCATCCAAAACTCAAGGATTTCGAATTGCTGACCAGAAAGCTAAGCCTTGATTATGCCATTTATCTTACGGAACAGACGATTACAAAATCAATCAGAGTGCCGCAATGAACATTTTTTATGATATCCCCACTGAAAATTGGCACCACACTCATGAGAATGCGGAACTTTTCGCCGGCTCTGCCGAAGAAGAAATCAGCTATAAAAAGAACCATTCGAATCAACCTCTAATTCCAATCACAACATTTCCGGGTAACCGGATGCTAACCGTCGGAATTTTAACTGTTTCCAATCCCAAAAAGGAATCAGGTTTGGGTGGAAACCTGACCCTTTTTCGGGACTTATCATTATATTTATTGAAACATGGAATATTGGCGTATGTATTCACAGGAAATGCCCTTCATTCCGAGTCGATGAAAGGGTATCTTTTTTCCTCCATTTCAAACAAGTGGATTGAATGTAAAGTGCCCTTCCCTGACATCGTCTATAACCGTATCCCCTGGAGGAGCTATGAGGCGTCAGAGGAATTCGAACATCTTATCACACATTTTAAAGATAACCGAATGACTCTATTTAACCCCTGTTTTATAGATAAATATGTGATGTTCGAAGCATTAACTGAAGATGGATCCCTCACCAACCACCTTCCGCCCACCATGGTCTTACGAAACAGCGGTTGCCTTGATTCTTTCCTGGAGACATACAGGCATATATACCTTAAGCCATGCAAAGGAAGCCAAGGGAAGGGCATTTATACCATTATCAAAAATGATGATGATACCCTATTGTTCAATAGCTTAAAGCATAGTGAGTCCTTCCCTGATTTTGCTTCCTTCTGGGATACAAAAAAAAGGGATTTATTAAAAAGGAGCTATCTTGCTCAACAGGCGATCATACCAAAAAAACTCTTTGGGCATCGTTATGATTACCGGATTCTCGTCCATTATGAAAAAGGTTTTTATAAAGTGACCGGCAAAGCGGTAAGGATGTCGCAAACCCAGGAAATCACCACCCACACTCCCCGAGGCGGAAAGCTTTTTCCTTATCAGGACCTTAAATCAAAAAACCTGGATCTGAAATTAGCGAATGTCGCCCAAAAATGCGGAGAGATACTTTCAAAAAAGATCGGGTTTCTCGGAGAGTTTTCCATTGATATAGGGGAAGACGAATCGGGCTCGCTTTTCATATACGAAGTGAACTCAAAGCCGATGCAATTCGATGAAGAAGAAATTGAAACAAACAGGCTTTTGCATTTAAAAAATCTTTTCATTGAATTAACTTTTCCCAACCTGAAAAGAAAATAACACCTCCAGCTGCCGTTTTCCATTATAATCGAATGAGAAACAGTATATATGGAGGTAATACATATGATCACTCATTTTCAATGGGAGCCATTGCATAAGAATCTGCCAGGATGGAAAATTTCCTTTTATTTCAACAAGCAGGCAGTCAAAGCCTTGTATCATAAAGATGGATCCATCGAGTGGACAGCCAATCCGCCTTCCGAAACAGATGAAACCAAACTCAAAAGCATGATACATGATTTAATGATCTTCCATGTTTATGAATGAAACCCCTTTACATTCATGAAATCGCTAAACAGAATAAAAAAAACTCCTTTGCCTAAACTAAAGAAAAGGCTAGGAGGGATTTCTATTGGATAAAGAAAAAATGACATTTTTGAAGGATACCGAATATGATGGCAAGGACTCCGTTTACCTGGATATCGACCGTATCATCAATGAAGGAATGGCGGGCGGAAATGTGTATGAAGTCGCTAACCTTCAGAACATTGAAGAAGCACATGATTTTTATGATGAAACAGATCCCAATGTCAATAAATGAATAATGTGGGCTCTCTTATGGAGAGCTCTCTTTTATTTCAGTCAGACCGTTAAACGGATAGCAATCAAATAGTCCCATTCTCCCTCGCACTTAAAATATTTTCGTTTAATATCGATGTAATGATATGCTCTGAATCCCATTCATGCCCAGATATCTCGATAAGGGGATAGCGATTCGGTAAAACAACCTGCTGGATTTCATGAACGGTCAGCCCTTGAGAATGCAAGCGTAAAATTTCCCCTTGGAGATTTTCCAGATAATCCAGTTTTTTTCGAAACATCTCCTTCCCATCAGGGACATGCCCAGCATGACAGCAAAACACTTCCCCGAAGTCATATTGAAGCAATCTTTTTATGGAATCGATGATCACCGGGACGGACTCTTCCCGTAAGACAAGTTTTGTTTTTGGGGTTACGAAAAGGTCTCCTGAAAAGAGCACGCCATTATTGTGATTCAAATACACCATATGGTCCTTTGCATGACCTGGGGTAAAAATCGGCTCCCACGTTTGGGTACGGGAATGAATGGCCTTCCCCAGAGGCTCAGCTTTAAAGGCGTCTCTCTTTCCCCAGAAATTTTTGCGATATTCAGGATATTCAGCATCCTTTGAACAAACCTCAACCGACATCGGGTTAATGAAAAGAGGGACCTTTTTATGTTCCTGTATCCAGGCAGCGCCCCCCGTATGGTCTTCATGATAGTGAGTCAGGGCCACTGAGTCGAAGTCTGCGGATTCATAGAATGGGATGAGCTCTTCCAATAAAATCTGTGCGCCAGTATCTATCAATAAGCCATCCGTTAAAAAGACATACACACTCATCCCCGCCTTGTTCCCGCCAGGAGTCCCATGCACGCAAACCACATCATTTATCGTCTTGATCTCTATCATTCGGTTTCCTCCCCATCATTGTATAAATATAGTTTCATCTTCCTTTTTTTAACTTTACTATAATAAATGTAGTACCACTTTACCTTTTTGACAAGGAAATATTGGAATAATTAACATTGATGAAAATGCTGGATTATTGCATAATAGCCCATTTTCCATGAATCGTTTTGACGGACTGTACCAGATTTAATGACAAAAAAATCAAAGAAACGATTGACATTGCCGGATTTTACAAATAATATAGATTATATTATAAAACTTGAAATATTCTAAAATAATAATTTACTTATCAAGAGTGACGGAGGGATCAGGCCCTGTGATGTCCGGCAACCGCCCTTAGGGAACGGTGCCAATTCCTGCAGAATGATTGCATTCTGAAAGATAAGCCGAGATATGATTTCGCTGCCTCTTTCTGAATGATAGAGGCAGCTTTTTTAATGTGTAAGGGGGAAAGCTCATGATTGAAATCCGTTCAGTCCGAAAGGAATACGTCTCGAAGAAAAACCGAGTTATCGGAGTGGATAACGTATCTTTAACCATTCAAACTGGTGAAATATATGGAATTGTCGGCTACAGCGGAGCTGGAAAAAGCTCATTACTCCGCTGCTTGAATTTGCTTGAACGTCCGACAGGTGGAAATATCATTATCGACGGCATTGATTTAACCTCTTTATCTAGCAAAGAGCTTCGTAAACAACGCCAAAAAATCGGAATGATATTCCAGCACTTTTCCCTGGTCAGTTCAAAAACCGTTTATGAAAATGTCGCTTTCGCCTTAAGGGCCGCGCATCGATCGAAGGACGCGACTAAGTTACGTGTATTGGAATTGTTGGAAATAGTAGGGCTCAGCGATAAGAAAAATGTCTATCCTGCACAGCTTAGCGGTGGACAGAAGCAACGGGTCGGCATCGCTCGTGCGTTAGCAAATGAACCCACTGTACTATTATGTGATGAAGCGACTTCTGCCCTTGATCCAACAACTACAAAAGCGATTTTACAGTTATTGAAAAAGATAAGCAGTGAGCTTGGTATCACCATCGTGTTGATTACACATGAAATGGAAGTGGTCAAAGAACTATGCCACCGAGTCGCCGTGATGCAGGATGGCCGGGTAATTGAAGAAGGACCCGTTTATGAAATATTTTCACAGCCCAAACAGGAGTTAACGAAGCAATTCATTAGCAGTGTACTGGATTTCGAACTCCCTTCGCACTTGATTGAAGAAAGTGAAGGTACGATTATTAAGATCCAATTCGAAGGGCAAACCGCCGGTGAATCGATTCTTTCGGATACTCTCCAATCCCATGCAGTAAACGGAAATATTTTACACGGTAAAATTGAGTATATCCAGGATGTTCCTTTAGGCATTTTAATCATCGAGTTAATTGGCGATGCCGTCCAAATTCATTCGGCATTGGAATATATAAAAAATCGTTCCAGTTCTGTGGAGGTGTTAAAACATGTCACTGCTTAATCCCATCGTCAATATTTTACCTGATCTTAATAAAGCCTTTCTTGAAACGATTTATATGGTCGGCGTTTCTCTTGCAGTAGCCCTGCTGATCGGTTTACCGCTTGGAGTATTGCTATTTACAACAACCAGGAATTTATTTTTTGAAAATGGCATCGTGAATCGATCTCTCGGTTTCGCAGTCAATATTGTCCGTTCAATCCCGTTCATCATTCTCTTGGTCGCCCTCCTTCCTTTAACGGACCTACTTACAGGATCGACGATAGGGCCAAGAGCAGCTTCTGTTTCCCTGTCCGTATCCGCAATACCTTTTTTTGCAAGGATTGTTGAAACGGCATTACGTGAAATAGACAGAGGAGTGATTGAAGCTGCAATTGCCGTAGGTGCCACTCCATGGATGATCATTAAGGATGTACTTCTTCCAGAGGCAAAACCGGGAATCATTCAAGGACTGACATTAACGACCATATCGCTAATCGGTTACTCAGCAATGGCTGGGACAATCGGCGGTGGCGGAATTGGCGACCTGGCCATCCGGTACGGATATTACCGATATGACAACACAGTCATGATCACGACGATCGTCGTGCTGATCTGCCTTGTGCAACTCATTCAAATGGTTGGTGACAAAGTTTCATACATAGTTAACAAGCGATAGGTTCAATCACTTTTTTTAATGACTCAATACATTTCATTACTCAGGAGGAATTTCAAATGAAGAAAATAGCTTCGTTATTATCAGTCTGTGCACTTGCACTCGGCTTGGCAGCTTGCGGGAGCGATGATGCATCCCCAAATACAGAAGACAAAAAAGAATTGAAGATCGGGGCGACTACCGGGCCGTACGCCGATATGGTTAAGGAGGCCATCAAACCAGGTCTGGAAGATCTCGGATACAAAATAGAGATCGTCGAATTCACCGACTATATCCAGCCGAATAAGTCGCTTGGCAACAACTCGATCGACGCCAACCTTTTCCAGCATAAAGTGTACATGGATAACTTCGCTAAAGAAAATGATTTAAAGCTTTCCGACCTTATCATAGTTCCAACAGCGCCAATGGGCATATATTCTAATAAGTATAATTCATTGAAAGAAGTGAAAGACGGTACATCCCTTGCAGTGCCCAATGATCCGGTTAACCTGGCACGTGCACTAAAAGTGCTGGTGGATGAAGGGTTGATTGAAGTCGATCCAAATGTCGACCCTTTAAAAGTATCTGAAAAGGATGTAACGAAAAATCCAAAAAACATCCAGCTAAAACCATTGGAATCCGCTCAGTTGCCCCGCGCAACAGACAGCGTCAACCTATCGGCGGTCCCTGGCAACTTTGCTCTTGCAGCGAAAATGGACCTCAAGGATGCCCTAGTCTTAGAAAACATGCCGGATATGTATCGAAACGTTGTTGCAGTGAATACAAAAGATGTAGACGCTCAATTTGCCAAGGATATTAAATCAGTAGTGGAATCCGACCAGTTTGAAAAAGTGATCGATGACAAATTTGCCGGATTCGGAAAACCAGACTGGATGAATTGATCAAATAATCAAGGCCTGCTTCCCCTTTACCGGGAACAGGCCTTTCATTAAGGAGAGAAAATATGAATACCATACTGGAGGTCCGCAGCGGCCCCGCTTATTACGCCTGTAAAGCAAATGTCCTTGAAAACCTGGAAGTGAAACTGAGTAGAGGGAACATTCGTAAAGTGCTCGTTATTCATGGACAAAAATCCTGGGAAGTTACTGAACCCTTCTTCCTTCCTTAGAAAATATTGAGACGATCTTTTTCACATACGGCGGGGAATGCAGTGACCCGGAAATTGAACGCGTCAAGAAGGCAGCTCTTGAACATGGTGCAGATGCCTTAATTGGCATTGGCGGCGGTAAATTGCTCGACCTCACCAAATCGGCCGGAATCTCGCTTCAAAAGGAAATCATCCTCATTCCAACCTTGGCTTCCACCTGCGCTGCCTGGACACCGTTGAGTGTCATTTATGATGATAATGGTTCATATGTCCGTTATGATATTCATGAAAAAAGCACTTAGATGTTATGATCGAACCATGAATTCTTCTTAATTCGCCGATTAACTATTTACGTGCTGGAATCGGCGATACATTGGCGAAATGGTACGAGGGCAATGCACTGGCCGAAAAGCTTGCCACCAAGTCCGTTTGTATTGAATTGGCCCATCTGGCCGCAAGGCAATGCCAGGAAGTTTTATTGACATATGGCGAGGAAGCCTTAGCTGATTTGGAAAAAGGGTAATGGACAGATGCGCTGCAGCGTGTAATTGAAACGAACATCATCACAAGTGGTCTTGTTGGTGGATTTGGCGGCCAGTACTTGTGCGTTGCCGGTGCCCACTCCATTCATAATGGCATGACTTCCATCACCCAAGCGCATCATTTACTTCACGGGGAAAAAGTGGCATATGGCATTTTAGTCCAGCTTGTGCTAGAAGGGAAATTCTCGGAAATCAAACAATTGCTGCCCATCTACCGGGTGCTTAAATTGCCGATGACATTGCTTGATATTGGCCTGACTGTTGAACATAAGGCGGAACTTCAACAGATTGCAGCCCACTCTGTCAAAGAAGGTGAAGACATCCATCTTCTTTTCCCTGATATCAACAAGGAAAAAGTGACAGCCGCCATGGAAAACCTTGAAATCCTTACAAACCATGCAAGCCCTTCCTAAAAAAGCGATGGGGTTTTGACCCCATCGTTTTTTTTGATTCCTCATTGTATAAAATCATCCTTTCCACCAAGCATACATAATGTTCCATTAATACTTCAGTATAATAAAAGAAGGTCTCAACCTATTGTCTGTTTCCATAATCCAAGAAGATCACTTTCATGTTGTCTGTGCATGCCTGCTTTTCTATCGGCGGATTCCGGACGGCCCTTTTCCCAATTCCATATATCTTCGAGAGTATCTGATAGGGGACGGAATGTTAGTCCATTATTGATTGCTTTATCGTTGTCGACAGCCAAAAACCCATTCAAAGGTTCCTTACCTCCTGGTAAAGGGAATTCTTCCGGTATCCATAAAGGCATTTCTCCCCACGGCTCTACTTTATTGTCATTTAAAAATTTTTCAGAGACCCATGTAAAGGCAGCATTACTTCTTGTTACCTTTTTGCAGCCTTCTAGTATTTGCCCCATATTCAGTGTGTATTCTGGCCCAACGGCATTATACGTACCTGTCACGCCTTTTTCCATCATTTGGATGATCCATTGAGCCAAGTCCCTTGCATCGATAATTTGGATTGGACGTCCAGGGCGTCCAGGCGCTAAAACTTCTCCCCCTTCCGCTATTCTTTTAAGCCAGTACGGCATTCGGTCAGTGTAATCATATGGACCTACTATTTGCCCGGCACGAATTGACAAAACTTTCCCCGGCATTTCTTTTTCAGCTGCTTTTTCGCTTAATGATTTTAACGGTCCATAATATTCACCGTATATCGGTCCAGCCGTTCCGCGGGTTATTTCTTCTGCTTTATCATCATTTAGTGCATGAACCTCTCCATTTTCATCAATACCTGGTTCGGTTGGATCACTATAAACCGAGATGCTTGAAATATATGTATAATGTTTAACTTGATTAAGCAACCGGCAAGATTTCGATACAGTTCGAGGGATAAAGCCTGATGTATCAATTACTGCATCCCACTGTCTCCCTTTCAGCATTTCAAGATCCCCGTCGCGGTCCCCTTTTAACTGTTCTATTTCGGGGAAAACATAAGGATCATTTCCACGATTAAAAAGGGTGACTTCATTCCCCTTCTCTATTGCAGCTTTTGCTATATATCGGCCTAAAAACCGTGTACCACCCAATATTAAAATGTTCATGGATCTCCTCCTCTTAAACGATATTCCATAAAGCATACGCAATACCCTTTCCTGAAATTAATAATACTTGCAACTTTTCTTTGGTTTTCCCTTCTCGGAAAAACTAAAGATATCCTAATCTTTTGAACTTTATTCTTTTTCGCTATAATGATATGGAAAGGGAGAAAGAAGGTGGAACCGATGCTTGAAAATCTTAAACAAAAATTCCCGAACGCTCTTACCAATAAAAAGGATACTGATGATATTTCTAATTATGTTTGGTTCGAAGACTTCAGAAGTATACTTGGTATTCCCCGTTCAGAAATCACAGCAGAAGAAATCCGTTTATTGGAACTGCTTTTTGTTCCTTCCATAAACCCAAATAACCTCAATGCACATCCAGGCTCATCATGGAAAAGTTTTTTATCCGAACCGAATGCACCATTGCCTTTAACGAGCTGGGAGAATGTTCGATTCCTTCATTTCAGGTTGACTCATGCAGATTTTTCCAACTCCGATTTTGAAGGGGCCTTCCTCGCTTTCGTTCCATCTGACGCAGCTATTATTTGGGAAAATGAAACGGCAGGCGTCTTAATTGAACCGGACAAGGATGAACCATTATCAAATAAAGAACTGATCGCCATTACTTCCACACTTGAAAGTGACTTTTATGTAAAGACCCGTATGTTCAGCGGGCGATTTCACCCTGTAGATCAAGACCTTCGCCATCACTGGACTCAGGAGAAAAAGTGTTTTGAAGTGGCACAGGTGCATCTGCCGGATATAAAAGTGAGTGATTTGGCAGACATCATCCCATACTCATTAATAAATGATCCATCCTTTAAGAATGCAAATTGGTTTATCAATGAAATTCTTGGGAAGACCAAGCAGGATACTGAGCTTATCAAAACGGTTAAAACGTATATCGAATGTAACTCCAATGCCACATATGCCGCCAAACAGCTTTATATACATCGGAACAGCTTACAATACCGAATCGATAGATTCTCTGAAAAAACTGGTCTCGATATTAGAAACTTCCGTCATGCCCTTACTGCATACTTGATACTTTTACTGAATGATTAATTTCCAATGTAAACACTTTTTTGTGCAATATGCCCATATTTTTTTCAAAACCTATAGCTTAGACTATAGCTAATTGGTACAAGTAATCTAAGAGTTTAAAAGGGGGATTTTTCATGGCAGAGTTAGTGTTAGATCATATATTCAAGATTTATGATAAAAAGGTGACGGCTGTTAAAGACTTCAACCTTCGTGTTGCCGATAAGGAATTCATCGTTTTTGTGGGACCTTCAGGTTGCGGTAAATCAACGACATTAAGGATGATTGCCGGACTGGAAGACATTTCCCAAGGGGATTTATACATAGACGGCAAGCGGGTCAATGATGTCCCCCCTAAAGATCGCGATATTGCGATGGTTTTCCAGAACTACGCCTTATATCCTCATATGTCTGTATTTGACAATATGGCATTCGGATTAAAGCTCAGGAAAACGCCAAAAGCTGAAATCAAGCAAAGAGTAAATGAAGCGGCAAGGATTCTCGGACTTGAAGAGCTGCTAAACAGGAAACCTAAAGCGCTTTCAGGTGGTCAGCGCCAGCGTGTTGCACTTGGCCGTGCAATTGTAAGGGACGCAAAAGTTTTCTTGATGGATGAGCCATTATCCAATCTCGACGCAAAACTGCGGGTTCAAATGCGCGCTGAAATAGCTAAACTGCATAAACGGCTCGACACCACAACGATATATGTCACACATGACCAAACAGAGGCAATGACCATGGCGACACGTCTTGTTGTAATGAAAGATGGTATCATCCAACAGGTCGGTGCTCCAAAGGATGTTTATGAGAAACCAATAAACGTGTTTGTCGGCGGCTTTATCGGATCGCCTGCCATGAACTTCTTTACCGGAACATTAAAAGAAGGCACAATCAAAATAGGCGAACAAACGCTTGAAATACCTGAATTTAAGATGAAAATGCTACGTGATCAAGGATATGTCGGAAAAGATGTAATCCTTGGAATCCGTCCGGAAGATTTCCATAATGAAGGAGCTTATTTCACGGAGTCCCCTAACACTACATTCACGACCCAAATTGATGTAGCCGAACTCATGGGCGCGGAGATCATGCTCTACTCCACTTTAGAGGGGCAGGACTTCGTTGCAAGGGTCGATGCCAATAACATTATCCAGGCAGGCGAAAAGATCGAACTTGCCCTCGACATGAATAAAGCGCACTTTTTTGATAAAGGGACCGAACATCGCATTTTAGTTGAAGAAGATGAACAGATGCAGGAAAGCATGAAGTTATCTGCCAATTAAACATGAAAAGACCCATTCATTATGGGTCTTTTTACGTTTATTAAAATAAGGGGCGATTCATTCCTGGACCAATACCACTTCATCATGTCCGCATTCAGGGCATTTCATGAGATGGGGGCATTGCCCTTTTTGAAGGGATTGAGGGTATCCGTCGTTTTCTTTAAGTATGTCGATATCCATATAAGCACTGTAATCATCAGCATAATCCATGAATTTCCCTTTATCCTCAAGTTCACTGCCGCATTCCGGGCAATCCACATGAATTTTTCTTAGACCGTTGCAAAGCGGGCATATAGACATTGTTTTTCCTCCTGTTCCAGATACTTATGATTTCAGTATTTGTCGATTCCAGTATTTTAACACATGGAAACACCCTCCCTAATGCTAGAGGGAGGGTACTTCCATCCAATTATTTATTAACCATGTTAGCAGGATCGACCCATGCTTTGAATTCATCTTCCGTCAGGAACTCCAGTTTCAATGCCGCTTCTTTTAACGTGGAGTTGTCCTTGAAGGCAGTTTTGGCGATCTTGGCTGCTTTTTCATAACCGATATGCGGGTTCAATGCTGTTACCAGCATAAGGGAACGCTCTACATTTTCTTTGATCTTATCTTCATTTGCAGTGATGCCAACCGCACAATTATCGTTGAAGGAATGAATGCCTTCCGTCAATAATTTGACCGTTTGCAGGAAGTTATAGATGATGACTGGTTTGAATACATTCAATTCAAAGTTACCTTGGCTTGCTGCAAAGCCAATTGTAGCATCGTTACCCACGATTTGTGTCGCAATCATGGTAAGCGCTTCACTTTGGGTCGGATTGACTTTACCTGGCATGATGGAGCTGCCCGGCTCGTTTTCCGGAATGGCAATTTCTCCGATTCCGCTTCTCGGTCCACTTGCAAGCCATCTGACATCGTTCGCAATTTTCATTAAATCTGCCGCCAATGCTTTCAAAGCACCGTGTGCGTAGACGATTTCGTTATGGCTAGTCAATGCATGGAACTTATTATCAGATGTGACAAAAGGATATCCTGTATCCGCTGCAATTTGTTTGGCAGAAAGTCCCGGGAATTCTTTCTTTGTATTGATTCCGGTTCCTACAGCCGTTCCGCCTAGAGCAAGGTTCAATAGTTTTTGGCTGCTTTCCTCAATCATCGCCAAGTCTTTATCGAGCATCGCTTTCCAACCGGAAATTTCTTGTCCTAATGTTAAGGGTGTAGCATCTTGAAGATGTGTCCGGCCGATTTTCACGACATCCCAAAATTCTTTTTCTTTTATATCGAATGTATCACGAAGTGCTTTGATGGCAGGAACCAATTTTTCAGCAACTTCCATAAAGGCTGCAATATGCATGGCAGTCGGGAAAGTATCATTTGAGCTTTGTGCCTTGTTAACATCATCATTCGGGTGAAGGATTTCCGATTCACCATTTTCTTTTAACCATTCATTCCCTTTGTTAGCGACCACTTCATTCACATTCATATTACTTTGCGTACCGCTTCCCGTTTGCCAAACTACAAGCGGGAAATGTTCATCAAGCGTACCTTCAAGGATTTCGTCGCAAATCTTGACGATGGCGTTCTTTTTAACTTCGGAAAGATCGCCAAGATCATAGTTCACCTTTGCAGCAGCTTGTTTAACGTATGCAAATGCACGAACCAATTCAATCGGCATTTTTTCGTTACCGATTTTGAAATTGTTACGGCTTCTCTCAGTTTGTGCTCCCCAATATTTATCAGCAGGAACTTTCACTTCACCCATCGTATCACGTTCGATTCTGTATTCCATGTGTTCTCCTCCTAAGTTTGCACTATTCATTGAAGAATTTTTGCATATGAAATGAATAATGTCGGATTATTCTTTCTCTCCATACATTGTACAAACTTTATTATTTTAAAGCAAAAATATCCCGCTGACCCTTTCCATATATCTGAAAAATCCTAGTCCATTCATATTTAGATGAAAATTTGGATATTCTTTTTTGACACATAAAGTGTAGGCACCGCTAGGCTTCAATTGACCTGGCCATGAACACCAACACATCATCACCCCAAAAATGTCCTTGACAGTGTTTTGTATATATAGTAAATTCAAAAGAAATTGAATAATCTAAACTCTTATCGAGAGAGGTAGAGGGAATGGCCCGATGACACCTCAGCAACCTTCATTTGTTTCAAACCAATGAAAAGGTGCTAATTCCACAAGTTTATGAACTTGGAAGATAAGAAGAATGACTCGTCCCTACTTAATCAAAGTCTTCTTCTTAAAGAAGACTTTTTTTTATTTTATTTAACTCAAAGGAGCAGTGAAAACCATGTATAAACCTGAAACATATCTTGCTCAATTAGGAAATCGCAGTGAAACGGCGACAGGAACAGTCAATCCGCCGGTATACTTTTCAACAGCTTTTCGCCACGAAGGAATCGGTCAATCGACGGGATTCGACTACACAAGGACAGGTAACCCTACCCGCCAGCTATTGGAGCGATCCATCGCCGATCTGGAAAAAGGAGACCAAGGCTATGCCTGCAGTTCAGGAATGGCCGCCATCTCCACTATACTCGCCCTTTTTAAATCCGGGGATGCGTGGATTGTCAGTGAAGATCTTTATGGCGGTACATATCGGCTGTTAGAACAAGGTTTTAAAAAATGGGGATTGCAGTGTGACTATGTAAACACTTGTTGTTTGGAGGATATCGAAAAAGCCATCACTCCTCACACGAAAGCCATCTTCATCGAAACTCCCACTAACCCTCTTATGCAGCAAACGGATATTAGCGCCGTTGCCGCATTGGCTAAACGATATAATTTATTGCTAATCGTTGATAACACTTTTTACACGCCTCTTATTCAACAACCCATCTTACTTGGAGCTGATATTGTGATCCACAGTGCAACCAAGTATCTCGGTGGTCATAATGATGTGCTCGCCGGACTGATCGTTGCTAGCGGCGCTGAATTATGTGATGCACTTGCCTTCCATCATAATGGCACTGGAGCTGTCTTGAGCCCATTTGATTCATGGCTGTTGATGCGCGGAATGAAAACCCTAGCATTGCGGATGGAGCGTCATGAAAAGAATGCCAAGATACTTGTAGATTACTTATCGGAGCATGATTGTATTACGGACGTATTGTATCCAGGCCGAGGCGGCATGATTTCTTTCCGCATCATTGATGAAGCGGCGGTCAACCCATTTTTACAATCGCTCTCATTAATTTCCTTTGCAGAAAGCCTGGGAGGGGTTGAAAGCTTCATCACCTATCCTGCCACACAAACACATGCCGATATACCGCTTGAGGTCAGAACGGCAAACGGTGTTTGTAATCGACTGCTCCGCTTCTCCGTTGGCATCGAGGATAGCGACGATTTGATTGGTGACTTGCAGCAAGCATTCGCACATGTAAAAAGGGAGGCACTACGATGACAGATCATGATTTTAGCTTTGAAACAAAATTACTTCATAATCAACATAAATTCGATCCGGCAACGGGCGGTGTGAGCGTCCCCATCCAGCATGCATCGACTTTCCATCAATCCGATATCGATCAATTCGGCAAATATGACTACAGCAGAAGCGGGAACCCAACCCGCGAGGCACTTGAAGACATCATTGCCGAACTTGAGGAAGGCACTCACGGCTTTGCCTTTTCATCAGGTATGGCTGCCATTTCAACAGCCTTCCTGCTATTGTCTGCCGGGGATCATATCGTCATTTCCGAAGATGTGTATGGCGGAACGTTCAGGATGGTCACAAGCGTTTTGAACCGTTTCAATATTGAGCATACCTTCGTTGACATGACGGACCTTGAAAGTGTCAAAGCGGCGGTTCAGCCAAATACCAGGGCCATATACATTGAAACGCCTTCAAATCCTTTACTTAAAGTGACCGATATTCAAGCTGTATGTGATATCGCAAAAAAAGCCGGTGCCTTAAGTTTTGTTGATAATACATTCTTGACGCCCGCATTGCAAAAACCGCTGAATTTGGGCGCTGATGTTGTCCTTCATAGCGCGACGAAGTTTTTATCCGGACATAGTGATGTGGTAGCTGGGCTTGCGGTCGTGAAAGATCCGGAATTGGCGGCAAGACTCGGTTCGCTTCAAAACTCCTTTGGAGCGGTCCTTGGTGTTCAGGATGCCTGGCTCGTAATGAGAGGCTTGAAAACCTTGTCAGTTAGAATGGAACATTCACAAAAAGGGGCCGAAAAGATTGCAGCCTACTTAAAGGAGCAGCCCTTGGTGAAAAAAGTGTATTATCCCGGCCTAGCCGATCATCCACAGCACGCCATCCAGAAAGGCCAGTCACTCGGAGCAGGGGCGGTCCTTTCATTTGAATTGGAAAGTGAGGAAATCTTCCGTTCCTTCGTGAACACTGTCGAGCTCCCTGTTTTTGCCGTAAGCCTGGGAGCGGTAGAATCCATATTATCCTACCCGGCCAAAATGTCCCATGCGGCCATGCCTGCTGATGAAAGGGAAAAGCGAGGCATCACGAATAGCTTGCTCCGCCTCTCTGTCGGACTGGAAAATCCGGACGATTTAATCAAGGATTTCGAAGCTGCCCTCGTCAATATTGCCAAAGAGGAAGCAATTGCTGCAAAATGATTAAAGTAGTGGGTGCCTCATATTTTATGGGCACCTTTTTTATTCCATCAATAAAAGAAGACCATCGATTTCCCGATGGCCTAACTCTCATTTCTTCATATTATATTTATCCAGGAAGCGATCCACCCGTCCGCCTTTTTCAGCAAACTTCTGCTTTCCTGTATAATAAGGGTGCGTATCCGAGCTGATTTCCACTTTTAATAAAGGATATGTTTGGCCGTCTTCCCAAACGATTGTTTCATTGGACGTCTTAGTGGAGCCTGTCAAAAATTTATACCCACTGTTGGTATCCATGAATACCACTTGTTGATAATCGGGATGAATTTCTTGTTTCACTATTATCACCTCATCGTCAGTATAGGTATATCTTAAACGTAATGATTACTATTATCAACCATTATGCTTGAAGGTACCAAAAGTCGGTACCTTCATTATAGTTTAATCTAGATGATCTACCCCTATTCCATTCAGCCAGCCATACCTTTATGCGGACCTGCCTGCAGTTCATACATTTGATAGTACTTTCCTTTCAGTTCCATTAATTCCTCATGTGTACCAAGCTCTGCAATCCGCCCTTTTTCCAGTACAAGAATTTGGTCGGCATTTTTTATCGTGGAAAGCCTATGTGCAATGATGAAGGTCGTTCTCCCTTTTTTCAGCACTTCCATACCCTCCTGGATAATTGCCTCGGTTTCGGTGTCGATGCTTGCTGTCGCTTCATCCAAGATCAATATGGCCGGATTGAATGCAAGGGCACGGGCAAAAGAGATTAGCTGACGCTGTCCCGAAGACAGCGTTCCGCCTTTTTCGATCACGGGCTCGTCAAGCCCTAAAGGAAGATGCTTCAGCACTTTGTCCCCCCCGACATCTCTTAATGCTTTTTCAACCATTTCCCTTGTGATGCCTTTATGATTGAGACTGATATTGGAGGCGATGGTGCCAGTAAATAAATAGGGGTCCTGAAGGACGATCCCCATATGCTCCCTAAGCGTCTGATGGGGGATATCCAATATATTTCTGCCATCGATTTTGATCTGACCTTCACTGCTGTCATAAAAGCGGAATAATAAATTCATTATGGAGCTTTTTCCTGAACCGGTGTGGCCAACTAAAGCAACCGTTTCCCCCTGTTTAGCGGAGAAGGAAATGTCCCTTAACACATATTCTTTATCCTTATAACCAAAAGAAACATTTTCGAATTGTACGTTTCCTTTGTATCTGGATATGTTTTCATCGCTGACTGCCAATCCCTTCTCATCCAATAAGCTGAACGTCCTCTCCCCTGCAACAAGCGCCTGTTCAAGATTAGCGAACTGATTGACGATTCCGTGAAGCGGATGTAGCAGGCGGCTGATCAAATCAACAATTGCATACATCATCCCTAAGGAAATGGCCGAACCCGCTGTAAGGGAAATCCCGCCGAAATACCAGACGAAGGCCATCAGCGCCAAAAGCTTAATGACGCCAATCAAGTTTCCACCCGTCAACGAATTCAAATGGAGCATTTTATTTTGATAGGAAAAATGCTCCCGGTTCAGATTTTCAAAAGATTGCTTCGTCTCCTTTTCACGTCCAAATGCCTGAATGATGCTCATACCAGAAATGGATTCATTAATCATTCCATTAATATCGCTGACCCGTTCCCGAATGATGTGATTATATTTCGAGGCGAATTTACGGTATACCATCGTCCAGATAACGATGATCGGAATAAGTAGAAGGCCAATGGTACCGACTCGTGGATCCAGAATAAACAAAGCAATTAGAACGCCGAAAATATTAATGGTACTCGAGAAGAAGTTGGCGAGCACGGTTACATATAATTCCCGGATCGCTTCCGTATCATTAGTGACCCTGGCTACAATTTTACCCGCTGGCATATTATCAAAATAACGTATCGGCAGACGGGAAATATGCCTAAAAATATCATTTCGCATCTTCTGTATGATTCGGTTCGCCGCTTTCTGTAAATAAAAACTCTGGCCATATTGAAAAATGGAGGAAAGGATGACAAGGCTAAAATAAAAAGCCACAAGCTTAATGATCCGCGGGATTTCCGGTTGATAAAATCCCATCACTTCCTGACTCGTCAATTTCACTGCTTGCGCACGTTGTTCTTTCCCGTCTTTCTTGATGATCAATGATTGGTTCTCCAAGGTTCTGCGCCCATCGATAGGGACAGCTTCATCTACGAAGACAAATTGATTGCCAACCTGCAGAACATGGACTTCCCTGCCTTTCTTCTCACCTTTTGAAAAGTAATCAGCCCGTTTATACCAATTTCCATCATACTTAACTGCATCTTTTCCTTTACCTGCTTCATGCCAGGAAGATTCGATACCAAGTATATGTGAATCGATGATTTTCTTGGCAACGAAAGGACCCGTTAAATCGGCCGCTACCGAAAGAGCAAGCATGATCAGGGCGCCAATGATCAATTTTTTATAAAGGGCAGCATAATTAAAAAGTTTCTTTACGACCTTCATGCCTTCACCTCCGTTCCTTCGTCAACCTGCTGTCGTTCATATTGCTCCCTATACCAGCCATCATTCAGCAGTAAATCCGCATGAGTCCCCTCTTCGATGATCTTTCCGCTGTCCAATACGATAATCCTGTCCGCGTGCTGAACGGCTGATAAGCGGTGGGTTGTGATGATGGTCGTTTTCCCTGCCCGTTCATTCTGGATATTTTCGATGATCGTCGTTTCCGTTTTTGCATCGACAGCGGATAAGGAATCATCCAATATAAGGATTTCCGGATTTTTGATCAATGCCCTGGCAATCGAGATCCTCTGCTTTTGCCCACCGGACAGAGCGACACCCTTCTCACCGACGAGTGTCTCTAGCCGGTTTGGCAGCATCATTAAATCCTTCTCAAAATCCGCAAGCCGGATGGCTTTAGCCAGTTCACCTTCCGTTGCATCCATTTTACCGAATAAGATATTTTCCCTAACAGTCTTCGAGAATAAAAAATGGTCCTGTGGAACATATCCGATCCATTTACGGATATCTTCAAGGTGCAGGTGCTCCAGCGGCATGCCTGCAAAAGCGATTTCACCTGTTCCTAAAGGATATTCCCGCAGCAATTGCTTCACGAATGTCGTTTTTCCACTACCTGTTTTCCCCACTATCCCCAATGTTTGACCGCGCTCAAGCTGAACGGAAATATCGGATAGATTCACAACCGTTGAGGAAGGGTATGTAAAATGCACGGAATTGAATTGGATATTCCCCGGGTTCGTAATACTCTCCATCCCCATTGAATTCTTCACATCCGCTTCATACGAAAGGGTATCCTGAACACGGTCTAGCGAAGCATTTCCCCTTTGCATGACATTGATCAATTCACCCACCGCGATCATCGGCCAGATTAACATGCCTAGGTACACATTGAACGAAACAAGCCCGCCAAGCGTTATGGCCTGTTGAAACACAAGATAAGCCCCATAGCCCAACCCGATTAAATAGCTGATGCCGATGATAATGCTGATTGTCGGATCAAAGAGGGCGTCGATTCTTGCCACGGCTAGGTTTTTGCCATATACATCCTCGGTCATTTCCTCAAATCGCTTTTCATCTTCCCGTTCCTGGACATAGGCCCGGATAACACGGACACCGGAAATGGATTCCAGGACCTTGTCATTTAAAGTGCCAAAGGCTGCTTGTGCATCCGTAAAACGTTTGTAAATTTTCTTCACGTAAATTTGCATCAGCACTGCCATGATCGGAAGCGGCAGCACCGCCGCAATCGTCAACTGCCAGCTGATCGTGGCTCCCATCATGACCACTACCGTGATGGTGAACAGCACCGCGTCTACGAGGGTCAATATCCCGAAACCAGCTGTGAGGGATATTGCCTTTAAATCATTGGTTGCCCTTGCCATTAAATCTCCTGTACGGTTTTTTTCATAAAAACTTGGCGTCATTTTAAGCAAATGGCCCATAAACCCTGACCTTAGTTTCCGTTCGACCAAGTTTCCGCCGCCGAATAACAGATAACTCCATAAGTAACCAAATAGGTAACTGCCGATCAGTACCATTAGCAAATAAATAACGTATTTCATGACCCCTTCCTGCGTCATGCTGCCATTGTTCATATCATCGATGGCATTCCCGACAAGTTTTGGCGGGATAACCTCCAAGATATTCACTAGACATAGAAATAAAATCGCCAAGGTGTAACGCTGCCACTGTTCTTTAAAGAACCAGGACAGCTTTTTAAAAATCGCAAACATGAATTCCCCTCCCTTTTGTTCAAACCCTTCGCTCGCTAACCGCTTTCTGGATCTCCCGGCTGCAATAAGATTTCCAATGTCTTTTGTCTCATTTATAGTTCCTCCTATCCTTTATATGGAAAGGGTGCTAATGCACCTGGATCCAAAATGCCAAAAAGCCCCCGCCGATTAGCGGAAGCTTTTTTAGATGCGTAATAACACATATAAAAGCGCAGGCCGCGAAAATTCCACAACCTGCGCTTTAAAATCATGAATGGAAGCGAGGAATCCTATGTCTGGAAGGACAAGGTATCAGGGCAGGCGGAAGTATGATATTCAATTGTGACATCACTGTGCTTAACTGATTTAGTCATGACGTTCGCCTCCTTTTCCATTGATTAATGGTAATTTTTAACTTATTTTTAAAGATTACTACGTTTGCATATTTTTGTCAATTGTGACTTTTCTAGATTATTGATGGATAATCCTTTATTCTAATAAGAATGACGCAACCTAAGGAGGTTCAGCATATGCAATGGAGAAAATATATACTCCTGGCGGTTCCCTTTTTATTATCTGCCATTTTCATCTTATTTGCCGTACCGGTCCAATATAGATTTTTATCCTTCATTCCTGTGTTTCTTTTCTGGATAGTTTATTATATTTTATTGTACCGGGAAAAGAAGAAAAAAAGATGACATCACCTTGGGGGGGTTGCAAATGCAACGCCCCTTTCTTGATGGCTATGCATATAATGATCGAAAAACATTCGTGGTGAAATGTATGCTTTCCCAATATTTGCAAAAGCTGTTGGGTAAACACCCTGCCAAAACAAAACCGATCATCGATGCTGAAAGATTTGACACGCTAAAATCCCGTTTACAAAAAGAGCTCTTTCAGCCTGTTGATGAGTCAAAAGCTTTTTTCCCCGAGGAAGCCGCCCTGATAAAAAGCATTCGAACCGAAACGGCTGCCTTGAACCGGAACAATATCACAAGAACTCAAGCCTATCTTGCCTTTTACAATCGCAATCCAGAGGTTCACTGGGCCTTTTTAGCACATATGGTTTCGAGGAATGGCGGATACCATATGACTGACTTGAAAAGTTCAAACATGACCCATCTACTTGACAGAGCGGAACGGCAGAAATTTTTCCTTTTCCTTGAGCGTGCCAATTCAGCCATATTTGCAGATGCCTTCCCCCAGCTTCTTTTATATGAACATTCTAAACAAAAAGAACTTCCGCTAAGAAGGTATTTACCAGTATTCCGCATTTCAAGATTCATGGCCCCGATTTGGGAATCTTTCATCGAAGAGCCCCATTCACCCCTTTTGACAACGGCCCTTATCATTAATGAACAAAGAATGCTTCAGGAAAGGATATTAAAACGCACCCGTCATGGTGAAATCCTCCGCAGGCTTGATTTTCAGCTTCAGGAATACTTAGGCTTCATGAAAGTGATTTTCCCTTATGCAAACAAGCAAAAAGGACTTCATTCCTTGACAGGACTTACCGTCGAACGCTTTGCCGACCCGAAACAGCGCATTGAAACGGGGAAATTATTATATGGGCTTCTTTTTCAGCATCCGGTGGTTTTTCGCGGAGTCGGCCATTTTACAAAAGAGATTCCCCACACGGGTTCCAGAGAGGATTATTGGGCAAGCATATATACCTCTGATGGATCCACGTCAAAAGATGATAAAATCTACAGCCCCACTCTTCATGATGCATGGAAAGATCAACTATTCTTTCCTCCCCATTCCTTTGATTGGTTCACGAATGAAAGCTACATGGAAGATTTACGAAGTTTACCGATCATTAAAAAGGAGGACCTGACCAACGAGGTGCTCGAAAATGTCAAGCAGCTCAAAACCCTTAACGGAATGAAAGCCATTTTCTAGCATGATGCCTCTTACTTTGAATATCCCATCCCCCATTTGGCAAGAATGGTTAGCAAAAAGAATGGGTGAATCAAATGAGGGGCATTGTACTATTGAATCCAAATTACAAAATCGGGGATTTACATACGGAGGAAAGCTTTGCAATCCAAAAGATCGTGACGGACAAGTATATGGAAGAGAATAATATTTCCCCGGTCATACTCAATCCGTATCAAATCCACCCTTATTACACCATCCCGCATGAGCTTCTATCCAATTTACAAAGTGAAAAAACGGGGCAAATCGATTGCCTTGTGCTTCACTCCCTGGAAACCATTGAACGTTTCAACTATATTTATCCTGAAAAATGGCTTGAGCTATGCGGATACTTCAATGGGATTATCACTGTCACGACTCAAACTCCCGTTAGGAAACATGAAGCAAAATAAAATCATGGTACTTAAGTCCCTGTTGTGAATTAGGGTTATAGTCATTAATCGTTCATGTAAAAGAGTTCTTTCCAAGTACCTTGGTTTATGTTCCCCTTTTTTTACGGAGCCCCCCAACCACGCATCCCTACTAATGATTGCCGCTGTACCGCTTCTTCCTCTATTTATCTATTATATTAATTTTCCTAATTATAAGATTACTAGGAATTATATAACTACAAAACATTCTTTTGGAAATATAGATAAATTTACGGATAAAGCATAGAAAAATAAGTTAATTTTATATATCATTGGAGATAGGAATTTTCTTATTTTTTACTTTTACTAGAAAGGAATGTTAATGATGGCCAAAGAAAAAAAGAAAAAAACCCCAATTCCTTTCCGACTGAACTTTATGTTCTTTTTAATATTCATTTTATTTTCAAGCTTAATAATCCGGCTTGGCATCGTCCAAATCGTGTATGGGGACGATTACCTCCGCGAAGTCGACAGAACGGAAAACGATGTGGCCAATACCCCCGTTCCCCGTGGCAAGATGTATGACCGGAACTTGAATCCGGTCGTTGATAATGAGCCGCGTAATGCCATCACCTATACGAAATACCCGAATACGAAAACGGCAGATATGGTGAAGACGGCAGAGGTCCTTGCCACCTTGATAGAAAAAGACACCAAAAAGGTAACCCTGCCGGATAAAAAGGATTTTTGGATTTTAAAACATCCGAAAGAAGCCGAAGCCTTGATCACCAAGGCCGAGAAGAAGAAAGTAATCGAAAAAAAACTGGAGCAAAAAGATTTATACAAACTTCAAATGGAGCGGGTAACCGATGAGAATATCAAGGAATTCTCCAAGGATGAATTGGAAGTGATCGCCATCTTCCGGGAATTCAATAGCGGCTATGCCCTTGCACCGTCGATCGTGAAGAATAAAGATGTCACCACTAAGGAATTTGCCAGGGTCAGTGAACATTTGGATGAAATGCCAGGCGTGGATGTAACGACGGATTGGGAGAGGACCTATAAGTATGACGAGACCCTCCGCTCGGTTCTTGGCAAGGTCTCTTCTTCCGAAGAAGGCATTCCCAGTGAAAATATCGACTATTACCTGGCACGCGACTATACCAGGAATGACCGGGTCGGAAAAAGTTATATCGAAAAGCAGTATGAAGATGTCCTGCGCGGTCAAAAGACGCGGATTGAAAATGTGCTAAGCAAAGGGGAAGTCATCAAAACGAATACCCTCACTGAAGGGCAAAGCGGAAAAGACTTGGTCCTTACAATTGATATGGAGCTGCAGCAGCAGGTTGAAAAAATCATCGAGAACGAATTGCGCAAAACCAAGGCTAAGGGAAATACCTACCTTTTGGATCGTGCCTTCGTCGTTTTAATGGACCCGAATACAGGCGAGGTGCTTACGATGGCCGGCAGGCAATACGGCCGCAACAGTAAAACCGGGTTGACCGAAATGAACGATTTTGCCCTTGGAAACATAACGACCTCGTATACGATGGGGTCATCTGTCAAAGGGGCCACTGTCTATACGGGCTTTCAGACAGGAGCCATCGCACCAGGGTCAGCTTTCTTTGACAGGAAACTCCATTTAGCAGGAGCTCCTCCGAAAGGATCTTATAGTGATTTGGGTTATGTAACCGATGTCTCTGCGTTAAAGAAATCATCGAATGTCTATATGTTCATGACGGCGATCAGAATTGCCGGCGGGCATTATATCCCTAACCGGCCGTTAGGAATCAACCGGGAAGCTTATGCCATCATGCGGAATCATTATGCCCAATTTGGATTGGGTGTCCGTACAGGAATCGACCTGCCAAATGAATCCGTAGGGTTTAAAGGAGTCGATATGTCAACAGACGGATTGCTGCTGGATTTATCGATTGGCCAGTATGATACATATACCCCCATGCAATTGGCACAGTATGTATCGACGATTGCAAATGGCGGAAAAAGGCTTGAGCCCCATATGGTCAGGGAAATCAGGAATCCATCCAACGAACACAATGAATTGGGCAGCGTCTTTAAAACGATGAGTCCTAAAGTGTTAAACGACTTAGGCGGAAAAGACGTTTGGATGCAGCGTGTCCAGGAAGGATTCAGGCAGGTCGCACAGGAGCCAGGCGGGACAGCATATAAATATTTCGGCGGGAAGTCTTACCGTGCGGCAGCAAAAACGGGTACTGCCGAGGCCTTTTATGACGGACCGCGGAGGAATCAATATAGCGCTCCAGTCCCGACTATCAATTTGACGCTTGTAGGTTATGCACCTCACAATAATCCGGAAGTGGCATTTTCTGTCGTCGTGCCATGGGTGTATCAAGGCAAGCCCTCTGATGATATAAACAAACGGATCGGGCGGGACGTAATGGACGCCTACTTTAAATTGAAGGAAAAAAGAGCAAAAGGTGAATCTGATGCAGATAAAGCAGTAGAAAGCACTCAATGATGAATACAAAAAAGGCCTGCTCGTAATCGAGCAGGCCTTTTTATGATGCCCATTCATTCCAGCTTTTGAACGAATTCCTTATAAAGGGCCCTAAGGGCATCTCCCCTGCTGATAATGCCGACGACTTTATCATTTTTGTCCACGACGGGGATTTTCTTGAAATGATGCTTGGAAAGGACCTTTATCAATTCATCTAGCGGATCTTCGGGAGATAGCTTTGTAATCCTTTTATTTTTAATGATTTGTGAGACTTTATCATTCATTTTGGATGTAACCTTTTCATCCAACTCTTCACCGGGAAGAACCGTAATGTAGGTGAAATACCCCATGATGGCTTCCTCTGCAGGTGTCAGGTAACGAAGGATATCCCCGTCCGTCACCATTCCCAATAGCTTATCCTGTTCATCCACAACGGGGACCCCGCCCACTTTATTTTCGATCAAGATCCGCAGAATTTCCTTTAATGTAAAATCAGGACGGGCTACAAAGACTTCCCTTATCATGAAATCCTTAACTAACATAATACCACCCCTTTTTAAGTTTGTACGTTCTGTATTCATCTCTCCCTATTAATACCCTTACTTACTCTATTTAAAAACCCTTGCCGCCTGAACTGCCTTTTTCCAGCCATTATATAAATCCTTCCGTTCCTGTTCTTCCATCTCGGGTTCGAATTTCTTATCGACCGCCCATAGCTTTGAAATCTCTTCCTGACTTTCCCAATATCCGACAGCGAGCCCAGCCAAATACGCCGCTCCTAACGCTGTCGTTTCACTAATAACGGGTCTTTCGACTGGTACATTCAGGAGGCCGCTTTGGAATTCCATCAAGAAGTTGTTTTTGACAACCCCGCCATCGACCCTTAATGCCTTTAGGTTAATCCCTGAATCAATCTCCATGGCGCTAAGGACATCTTTTGTCTGGTAGGCCAATGCTTCTAATGTTGCCCGGACGAAATGCTCCCTCGATGTCCCCCTTGTCAGTCCGAATACAGCTCCCCTGACATCACTATCCCAATAAGGGGTGCCTAATCCTACAAATGCGGGAACTACATAGACACCATCGGCTGAAGTGACCCGCAAAGCATACTTTTCACTTTCTTTCGGATCATGCAAGAGTTTCAGTCCATCCCTTAACCATTGTATGGCCGAACCTGCGACAAAAATACTTCCTTCCAAGGCATATTCGACTTTTCCATTCAGCCCCCATGCAATCGTGGTCAACAGGCCATGCTCTGATTTCACTGCCTTTTCTCCTGTGTTCATCAGCATGAAGCATCCGGTGCCATAAGTATTCTTAGCCATTCCTTTTTCAAAGCATTCTTGGCCGAACAATGCGGCCTGTTGATCTCCCGCCGCTCCGGCAATCGGGATTTCATGCCCAAAGAAATGATGTGGCGCTGTTTTCCCGTATATCTCCGATGAAGAACAAACGTCAGGGAGCATCGATTGCGGCACTTGCAGGATTTCCAGCAGCTCTTCGTCCCACTTCAGGTCATGAATGTTATACATCAGCGTCCTTGAAGCATTCGAATAGTCTGTTACATGTGATTTACCAACCGAAAGTTTCCATATCAGCCACGTATCGATCGTACCAAACAATAAGTCTCCGTTTTCAGCCTTCTCCCGTGCCCCATCTACATGGTCGAGAATCCATTTCACCTTTGTACCGGAAAAATATGCATCAATCAACAATCCGGTTTTCTGCAAGAATAAGCCATCGAGGCCTTCATCCTTCAATTGCGTACAAATTTCGCTTGTCTGCCGGGATTGCCAGACGATGGCATGATGAATCGGCTGACCTGTTTCCTTGTCCCATACCACGGTCGTCTCCCGTTGATTCGTTATGCCAATTCCAGCGATCTGTTCAGGCCTTACATTCATTTCCGATAGACAGGAAGCGATTACCGATAAGATGGAGCCCCAAATTTCATTGGCATTATGCTCCACCCATCCTGGATTCGGGAAGTATTGGGTGAATTCCTTTTGGGCAATATGCAAAACTTCCCCGCTTTTATTAAATAAAATGGCCCGGGAACTTGTCGTTCCCTGGTCCAATGATAGTATGTAAGTCTCCACGGCTGTCTCCTCCTGCACTTAAGAAAAGGTTCATTTCAGCTTAAGTGTCATGCTGTTTTTTCTTTCTACATTTTACTAGATATACCCGTGAAAACAAAAAATATATAAACTACAGCAGAAAACTGAATAATATTGGCAGGTTAAGAGTTTATCTTTTACAATGAAAATAAGCGGATAGGAGGAATGGAAATTGAATAATCATGAAATAGATTTTAAGGTATATGGAGATGACATGCAGTTTGTTGAAGTGGAATTGGACCCTCAGGAAACGGTGTTTGCCGAGGCTGGAAGCTTAATGATGATGGAAGATCAAATCAAGATGGAAACCATCTTTGGTGATGGGTCTTCAAATGGTGACAGCGGAATGATGGGTAAGCTATTCGGGGCCGGGAAACGGCTACTTACTGGTGAGAGTCTTTTCATGACGGCTTTTACGAATGAAGGACGAGATAAAAAACACGTTTCATTCGCATCGCCATATCCAGGTAAAATCATCCCGATGGATTTAAGCGAGCTGGGCGGGAAAATCATATGTCAAAAAGACGCGTTCCTGGCGGCCGCAAAAGGCGTTTCGGTCGGAATTGAGTTTCAGAGAAAAATAGGGGCAGGCTTCTTTGGCGGTGAAGGCTTCATCATGCAAAAACTAGAAGGAGATGGAATGACCTTCGTTCATGCCGGTGGCACGATCCATAAAAAGGAATTGGCAGCAGGGGAGATTTTACGCGTCGATACAGGGTGTTTAGTGGCAATGACTAGCGGGGTAGATTATAATATTGAAACTGTAAAGGGTGTGAAAACCGCTTTGTTCGGCGGCGAAGGTTTATTCTTTGCAACATTAAAAGGACCCGGAACAGTCTGGGTGCAATCGTTGCCATTCAGCCGGCTTGCCAGCCGTGTATTTGCTGCAGCGCCGCAAAATGGAGGATCATCCGAAGAAGGCAGCGTAGCTAGAGGCTTATTCAATTTATTCAACGATAAATAAGAACCGGACCAATGGCTGCCATCCTGGCAGTCATTGATCTCTTTTGAAAAGGATGGGTAGCTACATGCAGCTTGTTAAGTGGTCCTACATGAGACGCTATAATATCAGGGCAATTTTTGATCAATTCCCGAATTCGCCTGTTATTTTCCGAAAAATAAGAGATTACTATTTTGTTTATACCGTTCACTGGACAGCTGCCGATGCCCCTATCGGCATAAAAGAGCTTGAAGAAATGGAACAGCTGCTTAACCGTGAGCTCGGGACTGAACTGCAATATCTCTACCGAAAAAAATGAGTTACTCCTCATACATCATTTTTCTTGTCATGCCTCCATCGACGATAAGATCCTCACCCGTAACGAAATTATTTTCCGTTGCCGTCAAATAAAGACAGGCCCTTGCAATATCGTCCGGTTTGCCAACCCGATTGGAAAAATGCTGCAGGTGATCTTCATCCCTCAGCGATTCATAATCTCCCGTTTCAATCCACCCTGGTGAAATCGAATTGACCGTAATTTTCTCTTTGCCCAAAGAAGCGGCAAGTGCATGTGTCAGTGCTTTGATCCCTCCTTTGGTTGCTGCATAGGATTCCGAATCAGGCTCAGACATCATCGCTCTGGTTGATGCTATATTGATGATCGCACCTCCCATTTCATTTTTCCGCATCGATTCTGCCGCGGCCCGGGAACAAAGGAAAACACTGCGCAAATTCGTATTCATCATATCGTCCCATTCCTCTATCGTCAGATCATAAAGCGATTTGAATAATGCCTTTCCTGCATTATTGATTAATATATCAATGGTCTTATATGTTTTTAGAGTTACATCCATCAATTGTTGAATGTCAGCTTCCTTGCGTACATCCGTTTTAACGAACATGGCTTCATGACCGTTACTTTTGAGCTCTTCCACACACAGAAGCCCTTTCCGCTCGTCCAAATCTGCGAGAACGACTGAAGCGCCGCTTTCTGCATATCCCTTTGCCACGCCTCTCCCTATCCCATTCGAAGCACCTGTTACAATCACCGTTTTATTTTTGAAACCCATTATTCCAACCTCACTTTCACAGCCGCTTTTCCCTATCATAATATCCAATCCGCTCCACTTCAAACAATTTTGAGCTATCTAAAAATCCTTTTCTTCCCATCAATAATCGCAGGACCCTTATATTTTTGTAGCTGCCCTAAAGTGATGTATGATAGATGGTAACAACAAGAATGAACCCGAGTGAAAGGCATCCGCTATTATCTTTCTTACAGTGTAAAAATTTTTATTGGAGGAATGTAAAAATGGACTTATTAAAAAATGTGTTTTCTTTAGGATTAGGTGCAGCCGCTGCTACAAAAGAGCAAATTGAAAAAGCGGTGGACTCTCTTGTCAAAAAAGGCGATATCAGCAAAGAAGACTCCAAGATCCTTATTAAGCAATGGGTCGAAAAAGGGGAGCAAGCCCAAAAGCAGCTGGACGATTCCGTCAAGGCCAAAGTCAATCAAGCGCTCAATGGCCTAAACTTGGCAACTAAAGAAGAAGTCGAGGAATTGGAGCGCCGCATCGTAATTTTGGAGAAACAGAACCAAAACTTACAACCGTGACAGGAGGTACTTGAATGTTTCGCAAGCGACTGAAACACGCACATCGTTACCAAGAAATCATTAATGCCTTTTTGAAAAATGGGTTTGGTTACTTCATCTATCGCCTGGGATTATCCGAGAGTAAAGCGGGATCGAAACTCCAATCCGATGAAAACCTGAACCTCCGCTCAATCGGAGAGCGGCTGCATACGATATTACAAAGCTTGGGACCTACATTCATTAAGCTTGGGCAGATTGCAAGTACGAGGCGTGATTTCGTTCCTGAAGAAATCGTCCGCGAGCTTGAAAAGTTACAGGACCAGGTCACCCCCTTTCCATTTGATAGGGTCCGTAAAATTGTCGAGGCCGAATTGGGTGATTCTTTGGAAAACATTTTCCTTGAATTTAATGAAACCCCACTGGCAACCGCTTCGATTGGACAGGTCCATACAGCTCGACTTCCATCACTGGAAGTCGTAGCAATCAAAGTGCAGCGGCCAGATATTCTTCCGACTGTGGAAACGGATTTGGAAATTCTCGATGATTTGGCAAGACTTATGGAAGCACGCATATCTTGGGCAAGACGCTACCAAATCAGAAAAATGATTGATGAATTCGCTAAATCACTCCGCGCAGAACTTGATTATAACTCCGAGGGTCGAAACGGGGAAAGAATAGCCAAGCAATTCATCGATGATCAAGGGTTTAAGGTACCAAGGATTCATTGGGAGTTTTCCACAAAAAGGGTACTGACAATGGATTTCATTCAGGGAATTAAGATCAATCATTATAAACAGCTTGATGATGAAGGTTATGATCGCCGGCAAATCGCGGAAAGATTAGCGAACTCCATGCTTCATCAAATATTGATCGATGGCTTTTACCACGGTGATCCCCACCCAGGCAATATCATCATATTGCCTGGGAATGTCGTCGCACTCATGGATTTTGGGATGGTGGGACGTCTTGAGGAAGAAACGAAATATCAGTTCGCCTCGCTTGTCATCAATCTGAAACGCGGAAGCACCAATGGATTGATCAAGACGCTTTCAGATATGGGTCTCTTGACGGACGAAATCGATATGGCCCCATTAAGGGGGGATATTGATGAACTGCGAAATAAATATTATGATATCCCATTGAGCCAAATCAGCTTAGGCGGAGCAGTCAATGACCTGTTCACGGTTGCCAATCGTCACCAGGTCCAAATCCCACCCGAATTCACGATGCTCGGCAAGGCTTTGCTTACCATGGAAGCCATTGTCGAAGGATTAGATCCGAATTTCAGCATCATGAAGGCAGCTGAACCTTTTGGGGAAAGGCTTTTTAAAGAACGCTACAACCCAAAAAACATTGCGAAGAACGCCTGGAATCAATTCATCGAGTCTGCTGAAGCCATTGCCGAATTGCCCAAGGATATCAGGGAAGTGACAGGTATCATTAAAAAAGGGAAATTGCGGCTCGATATCAACATCCCCGAACTTCAAGTTTTTTTACATAAGCTTGATCAAATCTCGAACCGGCTGTCGTTCAGTATCATCCTGCTTGCATTCAGCATAATCATGGTCGGTCTCATTATCGGTTCTGCAATAGGCGGGGAAACCTTGATCCTTTGGAAGATACCGGTTATCGAAATTGGTTTTGTCGTTGCAACCCTGATGTTCTTACTCATGCTCTACACTATTTTCAGATCCGGAAAAATGTAACTCACTTAAAACCGGATTCAGATTGGTCTCATCCCGAACGTGGAGTAGGGGGCACTGGAAACCATAGCCTAAGAACCAACGGTAAGCCATATTTGTTTCAACATCTTCTATTGTTTTATGCATTGAACGAATTCCGAAGCCATATTGAATGAAAGTCAGTTTAACTAATATAACTGAATCAATACTTGGGCCTTCTACCTTTGAATACATGCCTCCAAATCATAAATGAAAGAGAAGTCAATGGCAGGCTCCATTTTAAGAACTAAGTTGCGCTGGCAAGTTGATCTAGAGTAATCATTTCAAGTTGATCTCGCTGAATAGAATCATGTTTAGAAAGCATCCTCATCAAGGTTTTAATACTTCTATTTTAAAACAAAAATGACTCTAGACAAAAGTGGTCTACCTAAAAGGTAAGACACAGTTAATTGGAGCGGGTGTATGAGACTCCTGCTTAGAAAAGCGCGTCTAGGGAAACCCCGCAGGCTCCCCGACCGCCCGCGGAAAGCGAGTGCCTACGTTCCAATCAACGTCCAAATTGTACAAGCCATAAAAATAGACAAACTCGATTTTCATCGAGTTTGTCTACATTCAAGGGAACCCCTTTGGAATAGGGGGTTTTTCTTGATTTGATTCATTGGTTATTTATCCGACGTTCATATGAAACGGCATACGCACTATGGCGAAAATGCAAGATCCGGTCTTCCGAGCATTCGATTCCTTCAGGAATATTGGTTGGATCAAACAATAATGTATCTTTACACACTTCCGATTTTTTGGAGATCATTAAATGCCCTATCGTGATTACCTGTTTATCTTCCGACCAAGCTGTAGTCGGATCGTCAGTCGGGTCATTTTCCCCTCCTATTTGGATGTTCAATTTAAAGCCCACCGGTCCTTCTTTAAGCCTCTTTTCCATTTCTTCATCCAGATACTCCGGCGAATGCTCGGCAACCTCCCCTTTTTCTAACATACTAAGGCCGGCATCTGGCACCCACTCATACTTGATTGCCTGCCGCCTTCCTTCCTTGTTAATGAAATAGAATGCGTGAATGGAGTAATATTGGCACGTTGAAAAACTGGCTGGAGAACGCATTTCTTTAAGCATTTGCAGGCTTGCCTTGCTTTCAGGGTATTTCCACAGGATTTTTGCAAGCTCTTTCAAATTGGGGAAACCTTCCTTTGCAGATTGGAAAAAGCCAGCAATATCAACAAACGCTTGCGGTGTTTTCGCAAAGAATAACGGAATGGTCACAGTAATAAGATCTGACACCTTTCCATTCGGCAAATGAAACTTGACTGCCATGCCCTTTACAGGGGAAATGGCATCAGGATGGCTTGGAATCGGTGAGCTATTTGAAAACCGAATGATCACCGGCACGGCTTCATCCTGTAGATGCGAAGCCACCGTTAATGGGGACGCTTTTCCGTTTGGGGTAAAAACCCCCTCATAAACATATCCCCTTGCATGCACACGCCGATAACCAGGATGTGTTCCTGCTACATTTTCAATCACATTTACTGCTTCCCTGGCCAGTTCAGGTTTGTAGTCGTCGGTTCCTTCCATGATACTCACCCCACCTTTTCAGATTATTATCCATTATTACATGTACCCCATATTCCATTAGCTTATTCTTTCTTGAATCACCGAAAGCATTGATTGCAAAAAAACACCTGACGCTGCAAACATATGTCATATCTTTATGGACACGTGATTTTATCCTTTAATTCTAGAAACATTCAAAATGATCGGCATATACAGATCTCTTTTACTTCCACTATAAAAATACTCATTCCTGTTCCGGCTCCACCTGTGAAAGGATCACATGGGTAACCGTTGCTGCAAAAGGAATGGTCCGATTGATGAATCCCTCCACTTCTTCAAGGCTCCGAGTGTGGATTTTCAGCATAAAGCAAGCCTGCCCGGCAATGCGATAACAAAAGTCAACATTCGGCACCTTGGAGATATACTTTTTGAATTTCTCATATTCCCCATTTTTTATCGTAGCTTCCACGATACACTCAATTGGAAAACCGATCTTTTTATGATCAATCTCGGCAACATACCCTTTAATGATCCCGAACGACTCCATTTGCCGAACCCGATCGGCAACGGTGGGGGCCGAGAGGTTTACTTTCTTTGCCAATTCCCTCATGGAGATTCGGCTATTCAACGTTAATTCGGCAAGGATGCTCTGGTCTTTCTCATCTATTTTCATTTTTAAATTATTCCCCTTTTTCCCTTTACATTCGTTCATTATTAAACCATATTTCTTTACAAATGGAATTAAAATTCCTGGATTTTTATATTAGGATTATCTCAAAGGAGTGATGTTCATGACAAGAATAAAAAAATCATCACAGGGCTCCAGTCCATTTCAAAGATTATTTCATTCTGAAGAGATTTCGCATAAATGGTCGGACCTCTCAGATTGCATATCTGCAGATGGGAAACTTTCGGAGAAATTGAAGGAAAACGTCAGAAGGGTGCTGGCATACGGTAATGGCTGCTCATACTGCCAGGCAAAAGGGACTCCGCTAAAGCCGGAAGATATGAAAGAAAGCTATGCAATTGCCTTTGCGGAAGTATTTCTCTTGCAACGTGAAAAAACGGAGGAAAAGTTTTTCCAAGTATTGAAGGAAGTGTTCAGTGATGAAGAAATTTCTGAACTATTGGCATTCATTTGTTTTACAACCGCCCAGCAATATTTCGGGGCTTTGATGGATTTAAAATAACACAAAAAAAGGAACAGGCCTTCCGCCTCGTTCCTTTCTGTAAAAAACCTACATTCTACCCTTCATTAGTTTGAACGATACCGAACCCCTTTACCAGCATCAGTTGAATGACCGCCTAGGATTTCGCACCATGATCCTCCATTTCATTGATCCTTGGAAGAATGGAGCGGGAAGGTACCGGGGATGTCAAAACCACAGATGTATTCAGATGTCCATAGGGTATTAATCGATCTATCAGTAATCTCATGCTGTCCATATCAGCTAAAGCCGCTTTCAAAAAATATCCAACTGTTCCTGTTACACGGTGGCACTCGATAATGTCTAAATCATTTTTCACTAATTGCTCAAAATCGGAAACAGGAACCTTAAGTTCACTCACCTGAATGAACACAAGTACACCCCTTCCTATTGCCAAAGGGGAAACCCTTGCGCTGAACCCCTCAATGATCCCCTTTTCTTGAAGTCGGTACATTCGTTCAGAGATGCTAGGTCGACTGAGAGCCAATTTCTTCGATAGTTCACTAATCGTAATGCGTCCATCTTTTTGTAAAAGTTCCAGTAAACTGACATCTATTTCATCCATGAAGCAACCGCCTTTCATAATGAAGGAATATAAGCATATATTTCTTTAAAATGTTGTATGGATAGCGAAAAATACGTTCTTTTTTGTATGTAATTTTAACAGTTAATATTCTATCATTAAAATAATCAAATAGAAAAAGAAAATTCAGAACTTTACCAAAGGGAGGAACCTGCATTGACCTTTACGAAAATCCCGGTTCGACAAAACATCGAAAGCATTAGCCCCTATGTTTCCGGCAAACCAATTGAAGAAGTGCAACGTGAACTTGGTCTTGAAACGATCGTTAAATTGGCATCCAATGAGAACCCATTCGGTTACTCACCTCTAGCAAAAGAAGCCATGCTTAACGAAATGGAGCAAACCTCCTTTTACCCTGAAGGCATGGCGCCTGCATTAGCTGAAAAACTGGCAAGAAACTTGAATATCAATAAAGATCATATCATTTTGGGCAATGGATCTGATGAAGTGATACGTTTGTTGACACGAACCTATATCCAGCAAAATGATGAAGTCATCATGGCTGATGTGACATTTCCACGCTATGAAACGAATGTATTGATTGACGGCGGCACACCTGTAAAGATTCCTCTTACCAATGGTGTACATGACCTTCAGGGTATGTATGAAGCCATAACAGAAAAAACGAGAATGATATTCGTCTGTAATCCCAATAATCCGACAGGAACGATCGTTCAAAAAGAAAAGTTACGCTCCTTCATCGAGAAGGTGCCGAAGCATATTTTACTGATCGTTGATGAAGCATACTATGAATATGTCGATGATGCAGAATATTTAGAAACCTTACCGCTTCTCAATATGCATTCAAATCTGGTTATCTTACGCACTTTTTCAAAGATTTATGGACTGGCTGCTTTAAGAATCGGATACGGTTTAATGGATGCTTCCATCATACAAGAGCTAGTTAAAGTGAAGGAACCCTTCAATACTAATCGTTTGGCACAGGCTGCGGCATTCGCTTCCCTCGACGACCATCCATTTGTTGAGAATTGTGTTCGTAAGAATGAGGAAGGAAGAAGATATTTAGAAAATGAACTAAGCAAGATGGGTTTGACATTCTTCCCTTCACATGCCAACTTCTTGATGGTTAAATTGAACCAGCCTGGCAAGGACATTTTTGAGAAGTTATTAATTCAGGGTGTCATCATCCGTTCAGGTCATTTGCTAGGCTATGAAAATACCATCCGCGTGACAATCGGCACTCCTCTTGAGAACGAGAGATTCATAGCTTCCTTACAACATATAATCAAGAAAACATCTGGAGATGACCAATCGAAATGAAGTTGCAGAATATCAGTGATCAGTAATGAAAGATACGACATGGACGCCTTTGCCATGTCGTATCTTTTATGCGGATTTATTTAGCGATATTTTTTTCTATTATAGGTGTTTCCTGTTTGTCCACTCTTTTAAATTTAAAAATTGAAATCAAGATTAAGGCAGCCAACACAATCAGGCAAGTAATGATACTGATTCGATTCTGATCACTGAATACGAATGTGACACAAATGATGCTTAACGTGATTACGGTAAACAAGGTTATATATGGAAATCCCCACAATTTAAAACTGGGAGCTTTGGGATATGAATTGCGAAGTTTAAGCTGCGCTAAACAGATGCTGATCCATACAAGTGATACTACAAAACCCGGAAACGCCATTAATAGAGTAAATGCCTTGTCCTGTGCAACGAAAGTAATCATGGAGCCGACGACCAATACAACTGCACTTAATAGCAAACTGTACAAGGGAACGCCATTTTTTGATACATAAGAGAACGACTTGGGAGCTTCCCCTTCTGCAGCTAAAGAATGCAACATTCGGGTACACCCATATATTCCAGAGTTAGCGGCAGATAAGACGGCCGTAATCAAAATGAAATTCATGATATGTGCAGATCCCTGAAAACCTGACATTGACAAAACCTGTACAAACGGACTTGCCTGGTCGCCAATTTCATTCCACGGAATCAAACCGCAGATTACAAGTATCGGTAAGGTGAAGAATAATACAACTCTCCAAATATAGTTTTTAATGACCTTAGGTAAAATGCGTTCTGCATCCTTTGCTTCCGTTACCGTCACCCCTATTAACTCGGAACCGCCATAGGAGAACATGACGATCAGTAATGCCGAAAAGATGGACATCCACCCATTCGGGAAAAATCCTCCATGCCCTGTGAAGTTTTGCAGATAATTAGATCCGCCGCTTGGGATCACACCAAATAAAATACAGGCTCCCAATATGATGAATAAGATGATCATTGTAATTTTAATGCCGGCAAACCAAAATTCGAATTCACCATAATTTTTGACATTCATCATGTTAATCCCAATGATGAAGGCCGCACACCCTAAACTTAATATCCATAGCGGGATTGCCGGGAGCCAATACTGCAAAAAGCTTCCTGCCACCACTACCTCAATGACACAAACGGACAGCCACATAAAACAATACATCCAGCCTACGATGAAGGAAAGGCGCTTACCGAATGCTTTCTGAACGAAGCCTTTCATATTCGTATTTGGATAGACAATTGCCATTTCCGCTATGGCACCCATGACTACTAGCAATAACAATCCTGCAAAAATATAAGTGAATATGACTCCTGGCCCTGCTAACGATATGGTTTCGGCACTTCCTTTAAAAATCCCAGTACCTATTGCCCCTCCCATTGCCATCATGCTAATATGCCTCGGCAATAATTTCTTTTGCAATGACCCACCATTTGACTCCATTACATTTGCCTCCTTCATTCCATAATTTTCTCGTATAAATTAAACCCATTTAATCGTTGAATGGCAAATAGATTTGTTATCTCATCAACCGTTATGGTTTAGGAGTGGAAGGATCCAAAGCTTATTGAAAACTCTATACTTCCCAAAGTAAAAATGATATCAATATGCCGATGGTTTTACAAGAGGGAATCATTGCAGGCCAATACGGCCCCTGTTTGGTCAAACGCCGGGACATAATTCCAAATGGAGTGAATTTACTGATAGCCTTTCCTTTCGGGTCTTTGACTCCATTAAGATAAAACATTCTAATCGGGGACTACATTGGTAATCCCCATGAATTTACCTTTTCCTATTTATTTACGATGTGAATTGCATGTCCCAAAACTGCTTCAGCCGCTTCCAGCCACCCCTCGGTCAAGGTCGGATGAGGATGCATGCTGAGGGCTATATCTTCGACCCGAGCCGCCAGCTCAAGGGCAAGGACCCCTTCACCTATAAGGTTGGAAGCATCAGCACCTACCATATGCATTCCAAGCAATATATGACTATTGGCATCCACGATGACTTCTGCAAACCCCTCCGTTTCATTCATTGCAAGCGCCCTTCCGTTGGCACTGAACGGAAATTTGCCAACCTTTACGCTGTATCCCTGTTGTTCAGCTTCTTCACGGGTTAAACCAACACCAGCTATTTGTGGTTCCGAGAAGATTACATAGGGAACATAAGGCGAGTCAACGGCACTTGGCAGCCCCGCTATCACTTCAGCTGCCACGATTCCCTGTTTGGACGCTCGATGGGCAAGTGCCGGACCAGGCGTAGTATCACCGATGGCAAAGATGTGCGGCACATTTGTACGGCATTCCATATCCACTACTATATGGCCTTTCTCACCAACCGTCACTCCAGCCCGATTCAGGCCAATTTCTTCCGTGTTAGGAACCCTTCCAATTGTAACCAGGGTCTTTTCGCTCACGACCGCTTCCGCACCCTGTTCTTCCGAGGAAACAAGAAGATGCACTTGACCATCCACTACACTCGCTTTCTCTACCCTCGAGGATGTTTTGATATTGATCCCGAGCTTCTTGGCATTCCGGGTGACGTCCTTTACCAGGTTTTCAGCAACTTGAGGGAGTATGCGATTGGCCATCTCAATGATGGTCACTTTAGTCCCTAACTTTGCAAATGCCATACCCAGCTCGATTCCGATATATCCTCCGCCAATGATCGACAAGCTCGCTGGAACTTCATTCAGCTGCAAAGATGATGTTGAATCCAATATATATTCTCCATCGACTTTTATGAAGGATGGAATGAAAGGCCTGGACCCTGTCGCAATAATTGCCTGTTCAAACTTGTAGGTTTCAAAATCGCCACCGGTTTCAACTCCAATGCGGTCATCAGATAAAAAAGTTGCTTGGCCTTTAACCACCGTCACTCCGTTTTCCTTACACAAATGGGCAATCCCATGCCCCAACTGGGATATGATGCCCCCTTTCCAATCCTGCCAACCCCCCAAGTCCATAGTGGTTCTTTCCTGAGGCAGCCGGATTCCCATTTTCCCTAAATCGTTAAGCCCATGGTATTGATCAGCTGCGTGAATCAATGCTTTTGAAGGTATACAGCCCCGATTAAGGCAGACCCCGCCCAACTTATCCTTTTCAACCAGCACGACAGATTTACCTAACTGGCCGAGACGGATAGCCGCAGCATATCCTCCCGGACCTCCTCCCATGATGACAACATCCGTCTCAACAGCAACTTCCCCTACTACCATTTATCTCATCTCCACAACTAAACGAATTGGATTTTCCAGCAATTCCTTGATTTTATTGGTAAAGTGCACCGCTGTTACCCCATCAATCAAACGATGATCGAAAGAAAGAGACATATTCATCATTAAACGGATAACACCTTCCAAATCGCGAACGACCATGCGATGTTCCATTTTATGCAAAGCTAATATGGCAGCTTCCGGATAGTTAATGATCGGGGTAGCGTGCATCCCTCCGATCGGTCCTACATTGCTGATGGTAAATGTACTGCCTGTGATTTGGTTTATACTCAACTTCCCTTCACGGGCTTGGGTTGCCAATTGCCTGATTTCATCAGCCAGTTGGAAAATGGTTTTTTGATCGGCATGTTTGATCACAGGAACAATGAGACCCTCTTTTGTATTCGTCGCAATCCCAATATGATAATAATTTTTCAGGATGATTTCATTGGTTCTTTCATCAATTGAAGCATTTAATGTTTTGAACTCCTTTAAAGCGATGACAATGGCTTTAACGAAAAACGGCAAAAAAGTCAATTTTATATCCTTATCATCTGAGTACTCCTTTAATTGACTTTTAAATTCCTTTAATCGGTCCATTTCCAATTCATCTACATGCGTTACATGAGGAATAGTCGAAACGGACTTTACCATATGTTCAGCGATTTTTTTACGAATGCCTTTAAGCGGAATCCGCTCTTCCCGCTCATTTCCCAAACCATTTGCCAGTACGGCATCCTTCATCGGCGCCATCTCTTGACCAGTCTTGTCATCATGCTGTTTGGCATCTTCCCGTGTAATCGAATTATTTTCTTTAAACTGCTTCAGGTCACTTTCGGTAATTCGCCCAGCCGGACCGGAACCTTTAACCTTCTCGATATCAATCTTCATTTCCCTGGCCATTTGACGCACGAATGGGGTTGCCAACGCACGCACTGCCTGATGGTGCTGTTTAGTCGTAATATGCTCCGCATTTACTTTTACATCACCGGATTGCCCGACTTGGTTTTCTTCCTCACTAATGTTTGTATCCGGAACTGGCACATCGTTCTCTTCCTGAATTGTGAATATAGTGGTTCCCACTTCCACGATATCCCCAACGGAAAAAAATATTTTCTTGACCACTCCCGCTGCCGGGGCTGTCAATTCCGCATTGACTTTATCCGTTTGCACCTCAACAATGGGTTGGTCCTGTTTTACCGCATCCCCTTCTTTGATGAGCCATTGGATAATTTCCCCTTCATGCATCCCTTCCCCTACATCAGGAAGTTTAAATTCCATCATGCGTCATCCTCCTTCTCTTTCTCCCTAAATCAATTAAAATGATAACGTTTCGACAATTCCTTGTTTTACACGGTCAACAGTCGGTAAATAATGATCTTCTATTGTAAACGGCGGAACCGGTACATCAAATCCTGTTACACGCTTAATCGGCGCTTTCAGGTAAATAAGAGCTTCATCATTAATGATGGAGATAATTTCCGCACCTAATCCGGCCGTCTTATGGGCTTCATGGACGATCAATGCACGACCTGTCTTTTTAATGGATTGCACGATCGCATCCCTATCTAAAGGGTATAAAGTTCTAAGATCGACCACTTCACACTTCCAGCCTTTTTCTGCTTCAATCTTTTTCGCGGCATTCATTGCCTCCCTTAACATGGCCCCCCATGCAAAAATGGTCAGGTCGCTTCCCTCCTGGACCACTTTTGCCTGACCGATTGGTATTCGGTACATTTCATCGGGAACTTCTTCCTTGAAGGCCCGATACAATTTAGTCGGTTCCAAAAAAATCACTGGATCTGGATCTTCGAGCGCTGAAATGAGCAGCCCTTTTGCGTCATATGGATTACTGGGTGCAACCACCTTTAAACCCGGAGTATGGGCAAAGAAGGTTTCGACACTTTCGGAATGAAGTTCAGGACCCCTGATTCCGGCACCATATGGCGTACGGATTACGAGGGGCACCCCAAATTGCCCACGAGTACGATACCTCATACGGGCAGCATGGGAAATGAGCTGCTCGAACCCCGGATAAATAAAGGCGAGAAACTGGATCTCCACTATGGGCAGCATTCCGTTAAGAGCCAAACCAATGGCAGAGCCGATGATTCCGGATTCAGCTAATGGCGTATCCACAACTCGATCTTTTCCATACTTCTCATAAAGTCCTTCCGTCGCTCGAAAAACCCCGCCATTCAAACCAATATCCTCACCCAAGATCATCACTCGATCATCATGATCCAGCATTTGGTCCAGCGCTTCCGTAATAGCCTGGAGCATCGTTAAATTTTTGCCCATCATTTCCTCCCGCCTTTCCTTAAGATTTGGTTCAATTCCTGCTTCTGTTCCTTAAGATGCCATGTCTCCTCAGCATATACATGGTTAAACATTTCGAGCGGGTCGGATTTCGGATACGCTTCGGCCCTTTTAAGGTGAGTATCGATCAGTTCGTTGAATTGCTTTAACACCAATTCTTCCTGCTCTTCATTCCAATGACCCTCTTTATTCAAATACTTTCTAAGGCGTGTAATAGGATCGCGGTTTTCCCTCCAGAACGTTGAAATTTCGTCCTGATCGCGATATATGTTCGGATTGTCTGCAGTAGTATGGGCGCCATAGCGAAAGGTAATGGCTTCGATTAATGTAGGCCCTTCCCCTTTAAGCGCTCTTTCGACAGCCTCCTTTACAGTCATCCATACGGCAAAAATATCATTTCCATCCACCCGCACCCCATGGATGTCATAAGCAGCAGCACGCTGGGATATTGTTTTTGATGCCGATTGCTTTTCAAAAGGGACACTGATTGCGTAGCCATTATTTTGGCAGAAAAAGATTGTCGGGGTTTTATAAACGCCGGCAAAATTCAGTGCTTCATGAAAGTCCCCTTCAGAAGTCGCACCATCGCCAAAATAGGCGATGCTAACATTCTTTTCGCCTTTAAGCTTACTTGCCCAAGCCGTTCCAACTGCATGAACCATTTGAGTGGCAATTGGAACACTTGGAGGCAATATCCTTTTTCCTTCTGGACAAATCGAACCATCAAAATGCGCCATCCAGTATAGGAAAACACGGTATAATTCCTGTCCATGAATGATTGCCGCTCCATGATCACGGTATGTGGGAAACATCCAATCCCCTGCCGACAATGCTAAAGCGCTTCCTGCTTGGGACGCTTCCTGCCCTTCGAAAGGTGCATAAGTCCCAATCCTGCCTTGGCGCTGGAGATTTATTGATTTTCGGTCAAATGTTCTGAGCAGGAGCATGCTCTCATACATCTTTAACATAAGTGATTTATCGATTTTTCCATCAATCACTTCAATTATTTCCCCATCAGGAGTCAATACACGAAACATTTCCGGCTCAACTCCGCTTGAATGCGCTTTCATTATTGGGTTTCCCGTCTTTTCCATTTCATTTCTCCCCTTAAGATAGATTTGTTTCGCAAACTTACCTAGGTTTTGAACAGTCATGAAATAACAGCCCAAAATGTTTTTATTGGTCTTTCTGTCTGTGATTAAATGCTGTTTCATAAACTACATTTCCTTATATAAAAGGATAATACATCCATGTTTTTAATAATATGTTAAATAGAATGAATTTTTTACATATTACCTTTATTTAGAAGATGTTTTCTGATACTTCGCCTTCATTTTGAAAACGAGAACCTTTAATGGGAAATTTCATAATGATTCCCTTCAAAATGTGATATGCTCCCGACAGATTTAAAACCTTCATCAAAAAAAAATCCAGCACAAAAAAGACCCATTATATTAATATATGGGTCTTACAGACTGTAGACAAACTCGATGAAAATCGAGTTTGTCTATTTTTTATGAGTTGTACAATTGGCCGTTGATTTTCCACTCCAGGCACTCGCTTTCCGCGGGCGGTCGGGGAGCCTCCTCGGCTTTCGCCTGCGGGGTCTCCCCTAGACGCGCTTTTCCCGCAGGAGTCTCGTACCTTCCGTTCCAATCAACTTTGTCTTACCTTTTAGATAAACACTTTTGCCTGGAGTCATTTTTGTTTTAAAATAGAAGTATTAAAACTTGAGGTGATGAGGATGCTTTCTAAACATGATTCTATTCAGCGAGATCAACTTGAAATGATTACGTTAGATCAACTGGTGCCACCGAACCATTTGGTTCGTAAAATGGAGGCTGCCATTGACTTCACTTTCATTTATGACTTGGTGAAAGAGATGTATTCAGAGGTAGGACGCCCAAGTATTGATCCAGTTATTTTAGTTAAACTGACATTCATTCAATATACCTTCGGTATTCGTTCCATGCGTAAAACGATTGAAGAAGTTGAAACCAATATGGCTTACCGTTGGTTCTTAGGCTATGGTTTCCATGATAAAGTACCTCATTTCTCTACGTTCGGGAAAAATTATGAGCGACGCTTTAAAGATACAGACCTGTTTGAACAGATTTTCTATCGCATTTTAATGACAGCTGCTAATAAAAAGTTAATAAGTGCTGAACACGTTTTCGTGGATTCCACATATGTGAAAGCCAGTGCGAATAAACGGAAATTTGAAAAGAAAATCGTTCGTAAAGAAACACGAGCGTATCAAGGGCGTCTTCAAGAAGAAATCAATCAAGATCGTGAAAACCATGGAAAGAAGCCTTTTCCATCAGATAAATTTGATAAAGAAGAGACCAAAGAGATTAAAGAAAGTACAACGGATTCTGAGAGTGGCTACTATGTGAAAGATGAACGAACAAAACAGTTTGCCTATTCATTCCACGCGGCTGCAGATCGCAACGGTTTTGTATTGGGAACGATTGTAACACCTGGAAATATACATGACAGTCAGATCTTAGAGCCACTAGTTGAACAAGTGATTGAGAAAGTTGGAAAACCGGAAGCCGTTGCCGCAGATGCAGCTTATAAAACACCAGCGATTACAAGCTACCTATTTAACAAAGAAATCATACCGGCTTTACCTTATACACGTCCTCGCACCAAAGAAGGATTTTTCCGCAAACAGGACTATGTATACGATGAACATTTTGATTGTTACCTTTGTCCTTCGGGAGAGCTATTAAAGTACTCAACAACCAATAAAGAAGGCTACCGCGAGTATAAATCACCCAAACACACTTGTGCGACATGCTCATTTTTATCTCAGTGTACAGAAAGCAAAGACCATCAAAAAGTGGTGACACGGCATATTTGGCAAACACATGTGGAAGAAGCAGATCATCTGCGTCATCATCAAGATGTAAAAACTATATATGCGAAACGTAAAGAAACGATTGAGCGTGTATTCGCAGATGCAAAAGAAAAGCATGGTATGAGTTGGACAACTTTAAGGGGACTTAAAAAATTGTCGATGCAGGCGATGCTTACTTTCGCTGCTATTAATTTAAAGAAGATGGCCAATTGGACATGGCGAGGTCCAAAAATGGCCTAACATAGTGGGCTCGTAGAGCCCCAATCTCCTAACTTCAGGAAAAAATTCAAAGGGAATCTCTAAAAGGGGTTCGGAATTTTTTAATTCCGAACCCCTTTTGTCTACAAACTGAAAGACCCATTATATTAATATATGGGTCTTAGCCTGTATAAAAACTCCAAGAAATCAGTTGCCTACGTTTTTTAAACAGACAGTTGATTTCAGAAATCCGCATTCCTTTGAGCCGACTGCCTGCCAAGCGTCTGTGGGGTCTCGGCTAACCAGTTTTTCGGCAGGAGTGTCGCATATTTCTTCCATCCATTAAGGAGTTCAGGGAAAAACATGAAAGATAAACTAGTCTTAAATAGGGTTCGGAATAAGACGAAACTGCAGTTTTTTCAATAACACAAAGTTGATTGGAACGGAAGGCGCGAGACTCATGCGGGAAAAGCGTGGCATGGGAGACCCCGCAGGCGCGCCGAGGAGGCTCCCGCCCGCCCCCGGAAAGCGAGTGCATGAAGTTGAAATCATTACACATACCCTCTTTCAGAAATCCGAAATTAGATCAATGTTACCCTTTTTGCATTTCAGGATGGGGTAGGACCCGCAACGGGAATTGCACCCAAAGGTAGAAAAGGTCTATTTTTCAAATGTTCCTTTAACGACAGCATGGCCATCTTTGACCATCATCTGCCCCATTGCGATAACACTATTTATTTCTAAAGTTCGTTGATTCATCAGGATGATATCGGCGTCCTTACCTACCGAAAGCTTTCCCTTTGCAGAAAGCTTTAAAATGTTTGCCGGGTTTTCCGTCACAACTCGTAGGGCATCGGCAATTGCCACTCCATCCTCGAGGACCGCATCGACAACACAATCATATAACGACATGCATGTACCAATGTTCAAACCGCGCAGGTTACCGCTTCCATCGAAGTCAGGCAGGCTGGCTTGCCCATCTGAAGTTATGGTGATCTGCCCGATTTCAACGCCTTCTTCTAGTGCCATTTTAATTGCTGTACTTGCTTTGACCTCGCCTTCTTCAAGGAATTTCTGGATTGTACTTGTCGTAAAATCTATATACCCCCCTTTTTTTGCATATTCCACCCCTGCATTGAATAAATGCGGATTTCGGTTTATATGTGTAGGGTAGAACTGAGTGATCGGAATTTCCGTTGTCTCGACAACTTCTTCAATTACTTGCAAATGATCTAGACTGTCGCCGACATGAATATTGACGATACCGCTTTTCCCGGATAACAGACCTCCATTACGTGCCTGCGAGGCCAGTTTAGCGAGTTCGGCTGCAGTCGGCTGCGAAGAACGATGATCGGCAATGGCTATTTCGCCAACACCGATAATTTTATCCACAAGAATCAAATCATCCTCGATCTTGCCGGTTAACGTCTTGACTGGAACTTGATACGAACCAGTCTGAACGAAGCAGCTAATTCCTTCTTCTTCAAGCGCTCTCGCTTTAGCGAGCAGTGCAGGCATCGTCCTTGTCGTACCATCTGTGCCGATGACCCCTACCAAAGTCGTTATACCGGCTAAAGTGGCATCTGTTAATTGGATTTCAGGTGTCCTCGTTTTAAAACCCCCTTCCCCGCCTCCGCCGATAATATGTACGTGGGCATCTATAAAACCCGGAGCCACAATTTGACCACTCGCATCAATCACTTTCATTTCAACGAAATTGGCAGGTACATCAATCCGGTCCTCAATGAAGCCAATTTGCTTTCCAACCAAGAGGATATCTTTTTGACCCATATATTCCGGTCCATAAAGCTCCCCATTTTTAATAAGCGTGAGCATTGTTCATTCCCCCTCCAAAAATTGAAATTTTCAAATAGGTTTCAAAATCTTTCACGCGGGTAAATATACAACATGACCCGCTAACAATTACATAAAAAAAGTCAAAACATACTTGTTCATTTTTAAACGTTGTAGCTGAATTGACATCTTGATTATGCTTTTCCAAAAGTATAAAAACAAAAGGAGTAAACGACATGAATAAAGTGATTTCTTCTGACATTCAAACAAATAAAAGATTATCCATGCGACAAATCATGAACCTATATCAAGTTACAAAAGAATTTAAAGGGAATATATATTTTATCTGCAACCATAAATTGGTCGATGCCAAGAAACTTTCGACTTTCGTATCCTTCGTGCTCATTCTTCAAGAGTGTGCAACGATGAAAGTCATACTTGAAGGCGAGAATGTACACGCCATGCTTGAAAAAGTACAGGCTATTTGTAAAGAAAATGATGAAAGTGCATTTCGTTTCCAATCGAACCAAACCGTAAATATTTAAATGATTCCAACTACGTTTGAAGAGGGTGTATTTATATGAGAACCATTTTAATGGTGATAGGCGCAATCGTTGTAATCGGCATAATAGCAAATCTCATTTTTTAAGAATGATGAAAGACTGTCAATGATTGACAGTCTTTTTTTTTGATGATTTGATTTAGAAAGGCTTGATCATGCTCCCGGACCTGGGAATCACCACGGAACCTCCCAGTCCCTCCATTTATTCAAGCCTTCCCGTATTTCATTTCCTTTGTCAATCCAATATTGTCTCCTCTTCTCCTCTTCTTCCTTCTCCTGTTGCTCAGCTATAAGGGCCTGTTGTTCTGCTATAAGCGGACCGATATCTTGAGCTTTAAAAGATTGAGCAGCTTGATTCTGTAAGGCTTTCGACATTATTTTTTGAAAGATGAGTGCACTTCCCTGACTGCTGTGTGTCGTTAGATAATGTTTTGCGTCCGTCTTATCATATCCCGCCCAAACAGCACCGACCAGCGAAGGTGAATAACCGATGAACCATTGATCTTTAACCCCTGATACTCCTTCGATGGGAACTTGTGTAGATCCTGTTTTACCTGCTATTTCATAACCGGAAACAGCCGCGTTTTTCGCTGTGCCATATTCCACTGTTCCAAGCAGCATGGCATTCATTTTGTCGACGGCGGCTACAGAGGTCACTTTGGTGCTTTTCTCTTTCCAGGCGGCAACCTCTTTTCCATCGGCATTTTCTATCCTTAAAATGGCGTGGGTTTCCATCCGTTCCCCTTCGTTGGCGAAAGCAGAAAAGGCTCCTGCCATCTGCAGCGGGGACACACCTTTTTTCATCCCTCCTAAAGCGATAGACAGGTTTCGATCATCCTTGTCATATGGAATCCCAAACCGCTTAAGTGAATCAAGCCCCCTATCGATGCCAATCTCATTCAATAGCCAAACCGTCGGTACATTCAAGGAATTCATCACCGCTTCATACATGGGGACTTCTCCTTTATATTGACCACTCAGGTTTGTTGGTTCATATTCACCGAAGCTCATTTTTTCATCCTTTAAAGGGTCAGTGATATCATATCCCTCTTCAACGGCCGGCGTGTAAACGACAAGCGGTTTAATGGATGAACCAGGAGACCTTGTCAGTTGGGTTGCCCGGTTATATCCCATGAATTGGTGTTCACCCCTCCCGCCGACAAGTGCTTTTATGCCGCCTGTTTCAGGATCAAGAAGGACAGACCCGCTTTGAACCAGTTCCTCTGTACTCGTTCCAACCGGAAAATTGGCTGAATTCTCATACACGCTTTCTGTAGCCTGCTGCATGGACTGGTCCAGGGACGTGTAAATTTTATATCCCTTTGAAAGCAGCTCCTCAAGCTTAATTCCATATTTACTCGATGCTTCCGATAAAACATGATCGACATAATAAGGATACTTACCTCTTAATGGATCGGTTTCCTTCTCCCCCATAAGAAGTGTCACCGAATCTTTTTTTGCGGCCGCTTCTTCATCTTTCGTCAAATAACCATGTTCCGCCATTCGCGAAAGAACCAAATCACGCCGCTTCACTGCACCGTCCAAATTCTTGTATGGATCAAGTTTGGATGGCAAGTTAATGACACCCGCCAGTAAAGCTGCCTCGGCAACGGTCAATTCAGAGACCTCTTTGGAAAAATAAATATTTGCAGCCTTTTTGATTCCCCATGCCCCATGGCCAAAATAAACTTGATTCAGGTACATTTCCAGGATTTCATCTTTTGTATATTGATTTTCAACTTCCTGGGCTAGAAAAAACTCTTCTATCTTCCTCTTCAATGTTCGTTCCGATTCCAGCATCGTGATTTTCACAAGCTGCTGGGTGAGCGTGCTCCCGCCTTCAACAACACTTCCAGCCTTCGCATTTTTAACCAAAGCCCGCATGATCCCTTGATAATCTATGCCGTGATGTTCATAAAAACGGTGATCCTCAATGGAAACCACCGCTTGCTTCATATGTTCCGGTATTTCATCTATCGCGACGCCCTCGGATTTATTTGCCGTGATCGTACTGGCTAGATTCCCATCCAGATCATAGATCCCTGTCGGTTGCTGAAGACTATTTTCAAGATGACTTATATCAGCACCCTGCCTGAAATACAATAGTGAACCGGCGCCTACAACTGCAATCGCCAATATTATAATTAGACCTAATTTCACTAACCCTCTCATTTGTACCCCCAATTTCCCATCTGCGACATGTTTCATTAAAAATATTTTACCCTTTTTGTTAAAGAAAACTCGTCGATTGAATAAAAGGCGCTCTTTTCTTGTAACACTTTACACGTGAATGGCATCCTTACCGATGATATCCCTCCTGCCAATTAACTGAAGGACCAGTTTTCATCCTACCATTTTAACTATGCTCGTATCTATCCTTTACCCGTAAAAGGCAATCTATATACCAATTAAAGGCGTGAAGCCATTTAAAAGCGGGTATAACACTATTAAGGTCTTATACAGGGGAGAGATGATAGTAATGAAAGGCTTAAAACATATTGTCGTCGCTTTTGATGGAAATGAAGAAAGTAAACGGGCCGTCGAATATGGAGCAACATTGAAAAAGGCCTTTCCAAAAGCTGAGTTGACCGTCGTTCATGTCCTAAATGATAAGGTTGAACAGCGTATCATGGGTAACGCCTCTGCGCCAGGGTTCGTGCCCTCTGCCGGATTTTATGTAGATCCAGTCCAGACACATCCTGTTGTTGAGGTTGACCAGCCAAGAAATCAAAAGGTAAATGACACCCCCTCCGCCCTCGAGAATAGTATTCAGAACGCAGAAAGTAATACGTTGAGATTGTTAAGTGAATGTCAAGTGACGGGGAAATTCGAAATATTGGAAGGATATGCGCCAGATAGCGTATGTGACTTTGCAGCGAGAACTTCAGCTGATCTTATCGTTGTCGGCAATAGCGATAAAAGCGGTTTGGAAAAATTCTTCCTTGGCAGTACAAGTAGTTCCATTGCGAAAAACGCACCATGTTCGGTATTCATTGCAAAATGAAGAATGAACGGTTTCTACCTGAATGGTTCGAGTCATACATTCTCCGAAAAAGGCCGGATTCATATAGAATCCAGCCTTTTTGTTAATAGGATTTTTTCAGTATTACATTTGGAGCAGCCGAAAAACACCGGGTTGCTAATTGCTGCCCAAAACCACATCCTGCTGACTATCAGGTTCAAAATGGCTGAAGCAGAACCGTTCACTCCCAGCCTTTAGGCTCCCCTTGTGGAAGTATTTAATTTTCGATCATCGGTTAGAATATCTATTAGTTTCTTTAAATGCCAATTAAAGAAAAACTGTACATGTCATCGAAACTCACCTTTTTACCATTTCATGTAAATATCATTTCGTTTATCCAACTTCTTTACAGACTTTCAATACACCTGCCGATAACCAAGTTAGAATACGACAATTTTTCTATAGACTCACTAAGGTTTGATTTCATTAAGCCTAATTTACATTGGGGAGGGAATGGACATGGATAAACATTCGATATCAGCTGAAAAAGGCGCCTACATAAGCATTGCCGCTTACATATTCTTGTCTGCTCTTAAATTGTCATTTGGTTATTTCGGTGATTCTAAAGGGCTTTGGGCTGATGGTTTAAATAATACGACCGACATCATCGCTTCCATAGCCGTTTTGATTGGTTTGAAAATTTCAAAGAGACCTCCTGATGATAATCATTCATATGGTCATTTACGGGCGGAAACCGTAGCGTCATTGGTAGCTGCCTTCATCATGATCACTGTGGGCCTTCAGGTTGTTTACAGTGCCATTGAATCCTTCTTTCACCAAGATTCAACAACCGTACCCAGAATGCTGACCGGTTATGTCGCTCTATTCTCTGCAATCTTCATGTACGGAATCTACCGTTATAACCTTACATTAAGTAAAAAAATCAACAGCTCTTCCATCTATGCCGTTGCCCAGGATAATCGTTCCGATGCCCTTGTCAGTGTTGGTGCTTTCATTGGAATCATCGGTACTAAGTTGGGAATCCCTTGGCTGGATGCGATAGCTGCAGCAGTCGTTGGGGTCATCATATGCAAAACGGCCTGGGATATCTTTCGTGATGCGTCCATCTCTTTAACCGATGGTTTCGACGAGCAGCTCCTGCAAAAGATCGGACAAACGATTATATTGACAGAGGGTGTTAAAGACATGAGTGAAATTAAAGCACGGATGCACGGAAGTGAAATCCTGCTCGAAACTACCGTTCATGTCAACCCTCTTTTGACCGTCATTCAAGGTCATGATATTACAGTTAGAATCGAAGAAAATCTTTTGAAGGAATATAATATCCAGCATGTGATCGTACACATCGAACCATATGCATTTCATAAAAAAGGTAACCGTCATTAACTTTACGGATACCTTTTTTTGTTATTTATTCCTGTAATTACTGTAATAAAACTGTGTCAAAAAAAGGTATTTATTGATTGATTGCCGAATATTTATCCAATTGACACATGTTAAAGGAACAGTAATCTGTTATCATGAAAACAAGTTGTAATTATTTTGATATTTTGTGATTTTATTCAAATAGAGCACTTTCTGGGTCAAAAGTAAATTCATTTTCCTACAGTATGGAGGGCAAAATGGTATCTAATCGAGAAATGACCATTCACTTTTTATCTTCTCAAAAAAACAGTATCATTTCCAAATGGAAAGATGAGTTGCTGCATTTACCGGACGGATATCTGGGGTATTTCAAAGGAGAAGTCGAAAATATTTTTAATTTGCTAATGGAGCAGGTTGGAAAATCGGATACTGACATAGACGATGTACTGAAGGTCGTAGGGGAAAAAATTGCGGCTGATCGCGTTACTAAGCAATTGGATATGGAAAATTTCTTTTTCACTGCAACCATCGGGAGATCCGTCATCATAGAGCACATTTTGAATTCCGGAGCACACAAAGAAGAAATATCGGCTCTAATAAAACGGGTAAACGTTTACTTCGATAAACTCATTCATTTTGCATTATCCCATTATACCGAATTGAAAACGATGGAACTTGAAGAACGCTATCAATTCATAAGCCCAAACCATAAAGACCGTTTGACGCTCCTTGGCCAAATGACCTCAAGCTTTGTCCATGAATTCAGAAATCCACTGACTTCCATCATGGGATTCATACAATTATTACAGGCAGAACAACCTGAGATAAAGTACCTTGATATCATTTCAAAGGAATTGGATCAGCTCAATTACCGGATCACGCAATTTCTTAATATTTCCAAAAAGGAGACTTCAACAACACAACCTGATCTATTTTCCATTGCTCAGCTTGTGAATGAGGTGATCGAATTTTTATATCCCAGCATTTTGGAAGTTAATGCTTCCATTACATGCAATATTGCCGAGGATGCCGTAATTTCGGGTTCTAAAGAAGAATTCCGTCAAGTTTTACTAAATATTATATTAAATGCTCTTGATGTGGTTGCAGGGATGCCTTCCCCATCCATTTACATTTCAGGCTCTGAATCGCCACCCGGCATTCTTACTTTAAATATATCGAATAATGGGCCGAAGATACCTGACGACGTCCTGCCGAATATTTTTGAGCCATTCATCACCACAAAAAAAAGAGGAACGGGATTGGGATTATTCGTCTGTAAAGAAATCGTTTTAAAGCATCAAGGAACATTATCCTGTCACTCTACCGACTTCCTAACGACCTTTTCCATACAATTAAAAACTAAATAATGGATAAATATCCTTTTTTCCTTAGGGTTTTAGTGTGAAATTTTTGACTGATTGACGTCCAGTTACTTATACTAATAGGAAGGTTCCACTACTGATCGAGGTGAATGATCCTATAGATTGAAAATAAAAACCAGATTTTATACAAGATAGCGAATTATTTTTCCATCTAACATTTTATATACTAATATCATTTCATTCATTATTGGTTTTGGGAGGTGACTGGGATAATTAAATCGTTCGGCACATCTGGCGATTCAATAAAGTCCCACACTAATTGGACATATTAAGTTTTTTATTTGTCATTATTTTAATTGCTTTAACAGCCTTTTTTGTAGCTTCGGAATTTTCGATCATAAGGGTTCGCAGCTCCAGGATCGATCAACTGATTGAAGAAGGAAACAAAAAAGCCATTGCGGTAAAGAAGGTTACATCCGATCTTGATGAATACCTATCCGCTACACAGCTAGGAATTACCGTTACTGCCCTTGGACTGGGGTGGCTAGGACAACCGACCGTCCTCAAATTGGTTGGGCCCTTATTCAATGCTTTGAATATCCCACAAGAAGTTACAAGCATTCTGACATTTGTCATTTCATTTTCCCTGATTACGTTCCTGAATGTGGTTGTAGGTGAATTGGCTCCAAAGACGGTTGCCATCCAAAAGGCTGAGCAAGTGACCTTGGCAATTGCCGGTCCGCTGATTTTTTTCCATAAGATAGCCTTTCCCTTCATCTGGGCCTTGAATCATTCTTCCCGATTCGTTGTCGGATTATTTGGCTTTAAGCCAGCATCCGAAAGCGAAATAGCCCATACGGAAGAAGAATTGCGTTTCATCCTGTCAGATAGCTATAAAAGCGGGGAGATTAACCAGTCGGAATTTAAATATGTAAATAACATCTTTGAATTCGATGATCGAGTTGCCAAGGAAATCATGGTTCCACGGACAGAAATCATGACCATATCCAAGGATGAAACGGTACAGGAATTCGTCGATGTGGCCAAATTGGAAAAATACACTAGATATCCTGTTGTCGAAGGTGATAAAGACCATGTCATCGGCCTAGTGAACTTAAAGGAAGTTTTCTCGGATCTTATCAAGAACCGGGAAATCCATATCAAAGCGATTGAAAATTACGCTCGTCCGATCATTCGGGTAATGGAAAATATACCAATTCACGATTTGCTGTTAAAAATGCAAAAAGAACGCATTCATATGGCTATTTTGATGGATGAATACGGCGGAACTTCCGGACTTGTCACAGTCGAGGATATCCTCGAGGAAATCGTTGGGGAAATTCGTGATGAATTCGATATCGATGAAGTTGCCTCAATCAGGAAAATTAAAGAAGGACATTATATTTTGGACTCTAAACTTCTTGTAAAGGAAGTGAATGATCTACTTGGCATTCACTTGGAAGAAGATGATGTCGATACTATAGGCGGATGGGTCCTTACTGAAAACTATGATGTGAAGGTAGGGGACATCATGGAAAAAGACGGATTCTGCTTTAAAGTGATTGAAATGGAAGATCACGCCATCCGTTCCATCGAGGTCACCAAAAAGGTCGTACATCTTCCTCTTGAAGGTACCCAAGGTTAATGGATAAAAAACAGCCACGTAAAAGGTTATTTTACGTGGCTGTTTTTTAACGATTTGTTCATTTATCGGGAAACCGTCCCATTTTTTTGACCGTTACGATTGGAGGTGTGCTCTTTTTTTTCCATAAGATATACAGCATGATGAGGATAAAGGAAAAACCAGCAGCCGGTATTAGATAAGGTTCAGTTATTTCCCGGATTTGCTGCCAATTCTCGCCGAGGATCCTTCCTAAGGTCAGGAACAATATGGTCCAAGGTATGACAGCCGCAACCGTATAAAATATAAACTTCCATACTGACATCCTCGCAATTCCGGCAGGGATGGAAATGGCATGGCGAACAACCGGAATGAATCGAGCCGTAAAAACCACGCCCACGCCATACCGCTTAAACCACTCTTCAGCATGTACAATATGATTTTCTTTAATTAGAATATATTTTCCATATTTCAAGAGAAAGGGCCTTCCTCCATAATACCCCGCCCAATAGAGAAATAATTGTGCCATCGTCCCGCCTACCACACCGGCAAGAACAGCTCCCCAAAAATTCATTTTCCCTAGGCCTACCACATAACCACCGTATCCAAGAACAAGCTCACTAGGGATGATTTCAACCATCAGCCCCAATAAAATCCCCATATAGCCCATTTCCGCAAACCAATTCAATATCGTCATAATAAGCTGTGATATCATGCTATCGGACTCCCCTTACCGCTAATTTCAAATTGTTTGTCCTTCTATCCTATTCAGCTCATAACGTTCTATTCGATTTTTCATATCCAGTTTCACAATGCACCACATTCAGGATTGCACAAAAAAAGACCAGCTGCTATGTACTCCGGTCTCTTTACATCAATATTCTTTTAGCTCCCCTTTTTGGGAAATTTGAGAAAAAACAGCGGTAGTGAGTAAGGATGAATCATTTTGTGAAACATTAGTGAAAATCTCCTGCCGTGATTTCGTTTTTTCAATATGAATCCCGAGATCTTTATACTTGTTGATTATTTGATTATTCATGCTTACCCTCCTTTTCTGCTGTACCGTTATCCTTTAACTTCCCATTTAACGAAGTAATAAAACCTGTTTAAACGATTCGATCCAAAAAACAATCAATTGACATGAATGGTTTGCAGTTGGTGTTCATGCACTTCGTCTTTTTCAACATGGACCTGGACCTTATAGGTTCCCGCTTCTTCGAAAGATACCTTATTTAGATATGTTCCATTCCCATCTTCTTCAGCCTTGGTGAAATGACTCTCTTCGCTGCCTTCCTTCCACACCTCGAAATTCACATCTGCATTTGTCAGCGGCTTCCCATTCAATTCAACCGTCGCTTCAAAGTTCGAACTGTTTCCTGCCTTTACAGGGTTACTTTGAAACCCGATAGATACATCCGTACTAGGGTGAACCGATGCACCTTCACTTTCATGTCCTGGAACGACAACTTCCTTTTCAGGCATTACATGAAGGCCTTTAGCCGTTACATGGGACACTACAATATATTTGCCTTGTTCCTCAAAAGTATGCATCACTTGATACATGCCACTTCCAGTATTCTTTGCTTCAAGCATTTCCCGTTTATCCTGTCCGGACTTTCTCACTTCAAATAGCACCTCATCAGCTTCATTCACCAATTGGCTTCCCTGTTTCACTGCCGTTTCAAGAATGACTTCTTTTCCAGGCTCCACTTTCCCTTTAATGACAATTGATGCATCCATCGATACTGGAACAGCACTGTTCACTTCCTTATCCTCTGGCACTTCAGACTCTTGACACCCTGCCAGCATAACTAACAACGCAGTACACATATAAAGTTTTTTCATATGAACTTCCCTTTACTATTTATTAGACTAAAAATCTGTCCTCTTCATATTGCCCATCCTTTCCTTTTTTCAGATTTTTATACATAATTTCACATCAAATGGTTCGCATTACGGTAACTGAAGTCAGCATGCCTACCGCGATGATCGTTAAAAATGAATATAAAAAGATTGAAGTCCCCACAACGCTCAATCCGCAAAGCAGTACACACCCATCAATGAAAAAAATCAGCAGACCTACATTGAGTCCACTTTTCCTGGAAAGGATCTGTGCCAACATATCTGTTCCGCCTGTAGAGGTCCCATACCGAAGCATTAAACCGATTCCAAGTCCAATCAACCCTCCCCCGATTATCGCACTTACATAAATGGGGAGGTTCCATCCTGTGACAGCGTCGGAAAAAATATCGATGCATAAAGAGGAAAAAAGCAAGCCATGCAAGCTGTTCAGGAATAATTTTTTTTCAAAGTACCAAGCATATATATATAATGGAATGCTGCTCAATATCACACCCAGTCCTGTCGGAAGTCCTATATAGTAATGAAAAATCAGCCCAATCCCTATCATGCCGCCATCCAATAAATGATAAGGTATCAGAAAAAAATTGATTCCCACACCTACAAGCATGCTGCCGGCAATGATCGCTGCCATCCGTTCCATGATTTTCATGGCTGCCACCCCCTTTAATTCTTGCATTTAAAACTTGTCTTGGTTTCTATAGAATATGTTTGTACCATCAAAAAAATAATGAAACTGAGCAATTTTTTATGAAACGGTCCTTATTTATCTGAATATTCTATAATATGTTACAATAAAGTAGAGAAAACAGTCAAAAACAGCTAATTATTAGCTCAAACTGATCCTTTACAAGCAATTTACCGGATTTAAGGTGCCGTAAGCTGTTTGACTGAATGATTAACTCTTTCTATAATGAAAGTATTTAAATTAATTAGATTGAGGTGATTTGATGGGGCATTAAAGAATGTTCGTTGTGACGGACAGGCGCTGCTTTGCGTAACGGATATGTGTCCTTTTGGAAAATGGCTGCACTCCTTCAGACAGAAATTCTTCTATTTCCCGTCTACGCATCGCTAATCGGCATATACTATTATTCTCTTCATCACTAAAAGAAATGGGAGTTCAAGCGGCTGCACATCTATGGCCACAGAAGCAATCCCGAAAATATTCAGCACGGCAAAAAAAATATACTTGTATATTTTAAAAATGTAGGAGGTGTACTCCTTATTCGTCTCGAAGGCGAGTTAAGGGAGACTATTTGGACATAATAAACTTGGTTCTTATTGCCATTTTAATTGCTTTAACAGCATTTTTTGTAGCTACGGAGTTTGCGATTGTTAAAGTGAGAAGCACGAGGGTCGATCAATTAATTGAAGAAGGAACGAGGAATGCCATTTCAGCAAAGAAGGTCATCTCCAACCTGGATGAATACCTCTCAACTTGTCAGCTCGGAATTACCGTTACAGCTCTAGGGCTTGGATTCCTTGGGGAACCGACAGTTGAAAGCATTTTGCACCCACTCTTGAATCAATTGAATCTTCCAAATTCAGCTTCACATGCACTCTCGGTTGCAATTGCCTTTTCTTTCATTACGTTCATACATGTCGTTGTTGGAGAATTGGCACCGAAAACATTGGCGATTCAAAAAGCGGAGCAAGTAACATTATTGGTTTCGAAACCTTTAATTGCCTTTAACAAAGTCATGTATCCATTCATCTGGGTACTGAATGGCTCTGCAAGGACGCTTACAAGAATGCTAGGATTAAAAGCGGTTTCCGAACATGATTTGGCTCATACAGAAGAAGAGCTTCGAATCATTGTTTCCGAAAGCTACAAAAGTGGCGAAATTAACCAATCAGAGTTTAAATATGTGAATAAGATTTTTGAATTCGATGATCGGATCGCAAAAGAAATCATGGTTCCACGTACAGAAATTGCAACGGTATCCAAAGATGATACGATCCAGCAGTTTTTCACCGTAATGGCGGAAGAGAATTTTACACGATATCCTGTCATTGATGGTGATAAGGATCATGTTATCGGAATGGTCAATATCAAAGAGCTATTCACTGAAATGATAGACAGAAACAATCAGGCAGCGTCAACGATCGACCGATATGTCCGTCCGATCATCCGTGTCATTGACAGTATCCCGATTCACGATTTACTTTTAAAAATGCAAAAGGAACGGATCCACATGGCCATCCTCATGGATGAATACGGCGGTACCTCAGGTTTGGTTACCGTTGAAGATATCCTTGAAGAAATCGTTGGCGATATCCGCGATGAATTCGACCTGGATGAAGTTCCCGATGTCCGCAAATTAAAAGAAGATCACTACATCATCGATGCCAAGGTATTAGTAAGTGAAGTGAATGATTTACTCGGATTGGATATCAATGATGAAGATATTGATACGATGGGCGGATGGATCCTTACAGAGGATTATGAGGCCAAACAAGGTGATATCCTGACTTATGGTCCCTATAACTTCAGGATAAAGGAAATGGAAGATCACCATATTCGTTATATTGAAATATATAAACAGGCAAAAGTCGTAAGCGAAGTGAAAGAATTCCCGATCATATCACAAACCGAAATCGTTTCATGATAATAACCCCCGTTCCTAATACAATAGGAGCGGGGGTTATTTTTTTTCAACTGGTACATGAAATAAAATAAATACATATTATATAAAACCTGCTTCATTTAACATTGGATGATTACATGAAGTATAGTTCTACCATTATTGTTTCATACTGTTAAAAAAGCGATACTTTTTGAAGGAGTGAAGAATCATGAAACTCATAACCATTTGCCAGCACTGCAAAGGGAAAGGGAAAACCCGTTATCTTCAATTCTTTTCCCGGGACTGCAATCATTGCAACGGTCAAGGTAAAGCGGTAAAAGATATGTCAAATTTAAGAAATCAAGCCAAAAACATCTAATAATCTTTCATATTTTGAAGTTGGTTTTAATGACACCTGCCCTCTTTAGCGTATCATAAACAATCAGTATCGAAGGTCCAAGGAAAAGCCCAAGGAAACCAAGCATCTTAAACCCTAAATATAGACTGACCAACGATGCCAATGGGCTCAACCCCATATTTGCTGAATAGATTTTTGGTTCGATGGTCCTTCTTATGATGGTAATGACCAGGAATAGAATGATGAGGCCAACACCAAGATGATGATTTCCTTGAGCCCAAACGATCGCTGCCCAAGGAACCAGCACAGATCCCGTCCCCAGGATAGGAAGAATGTCCACCACCACTATTAACAGTGCCAATGGAATCATATACTTCACATTTAACAACCATAGTCCTCCATAAGCCATGATGAACGTTATTAAACTCAACAGGATTTGTGCCTTTATGAAGCCTACGGCTGCCATACTTAAATCTTGATAAACTAGCGAAATTTTTTGATAGGTGGATGTCTTTAAATAAAGGACTGCCTTTTTTCTTAATTTAGGCAATTCAAGACTGAATAAGAATAAAGCGATTAAGTAAATTAAAAAGTCAATGAAAAATCCAGGAATGAGTGTCACGAACTGGACCATATCCTGAACAAAGCCCTCTGTGAACCCCTCCAGAGCCATGACTCCCTTTTCCATCGTCTGTTCTACCGATTGAATGAGGTTTGTCGGCAAAGTTTGCGAATACCGTTCCCATTGCCTAATGACTGGCAATATAGCCGTCAAATACACTTCACGTATGAAACCGGGAAATTCTTCCGAATAGACAATGACCTTCTTGATTAATACCGAAAAAGAATAATAAGTGATGCTCATAAGCCCGCCTACATATAAAACAAATGAAATTAACACTGCCCAAAAACGATGCAGCTTTGCCGTTTCACCAATCATGCGGACCAATCCATCCAAAAGAACGGCGGTGAGCAGCGCTAAAATCAACGCCCATGAATACGGAATGACGATTAATATGACTAGAAGGAGTATTCCCCTCCAAAACCAGCGAAAAAAGACGGCGACATTCACTGAACAAACCCTCCTTGCACCTTCCTGTTCTCCTTATATTTATGAAACGGGGACACATATATTTCGCTTATACGTTTTATTTTCTCAATAAGGGGAAAAAGAGATACAAAGAGATGGAGGGATTCACATTGGATAATAAAGATAAAGAAAAGTATCTTGAGGAGCGTAATGATAAATCCAAGGCCTTCAAGAAAAATCAGGAGAAACAGCTGGAACGTGATCAAGTGGTCATGCCCATTGATGATTTACCAATTGATGAAATTAAATATGAACATCAAGAAGAACGAAATAAAAAAGAAACAAAGCACCGCTCCACCAGCGAGAAGTTTTAAACAAAAACCAGCCACTTTTTAGAGGCTGGTTTTTGTTTGCAGGATATACTGCATTCAGCGCGTTTTATACTTTTACCAATTTCGTCGGCACTTATGGACCATTTCAAAGAGTAATATTTCTTCCCATCATATATTACAAGCAGTAGACTAAAAGGGGTCCGGAAAGTGTATCTATCTTTAATTGATGTACCGGCAGCACCTTCAACTCCTCAGGTATGGTTTCTAACTAAATCTTATAACAAAGTTGATTGGAGCGGGTGTTCGGGACTCCTGCGGGAAAAGCGCGTCCAATGGAGACCCTTCAGGTGCAAAAGCGCCGAGGGCCGACCGCCCGCGGAAAGCGAGTGCCTGGAACGGAAATAAACGCCCAAATGGACAAACCACAAAAAAACTGTAGGTAAACATGAATTCTCGACTTTGTCTCCAGGCTGAAATATATTCCATCATGATTGATGCTCTTCTTGTGATTGTGCAGATGCTTCCCCCTTTGTTGTTTGAGATTTGGGAAGACTGAGCTTTCCCTCAATTCATTCATATTGCCAGAATTTTACCCTTCCCCGCTTTGCTTCCAAAAATAAACATTGACTGAAATAAATGATTCTTTACAATAGACTTTTAAGAATTAAAGAATATAATGGACTGGTCGACCATTATAAAGGAGAATCATATGACGAACCCTACTCAATTATTTCATCAATATTTACAAGTATCAAGATCATTAGTCAGCAAAATGAATGAACAAATTACAGCCCTTGAAATTTACCATAATCAGTGGACAATCCTGAATTACTTAAAGAACTGTGGCTATTCCACAATCCCCGATATTTGCAGTTACCTGGATGTAGACAGTGTGATCATCACACGTTCGGTCAACAGCATGGAACAGAATAATATGATTAAACAAGTTCCTGGTAAAGATGAACAGGAAAAACGAATCGAACTGACCCCCCGGGGCAAAGAGGTACATACAAAATGTCTTAAGATTGCAGAAAAAATCGAAGGAAAGGCCTTGGAAGGCATCACTGAAGAAGAACAGGAAGTATTTTTCCAGACGGTTCTTAAAATCCTCAATAATATAAGAAACTAAAATGGGTAGCTTGTATCATTTTTAGAATAAGTGTGAAGCAAGGAATTTCCTTACTTTCCCACCAAACTATAGCCATGCCTTTTTTAAAAGCCGGATTCCAGCTTCGATTTCCCTTTCGGTTAAACCACCGTACCCAATCAAAATAGTCGGATCTTTCACTTTCTTTGAATGATAAACCGATGTTGGGTGGACTTTAACCCCCACACTGGCAGCCCTTTGGATGAGCTCTGCCTCACTGCTGCCGTTTTTTACGTTTAAAAGAACGTGCAATCCTGACTTTTCACCGATTATGGCTACACGATCATGGAAGCTCGCTTCCATTGCGTTCAGCAGCACCTTATTCTTTTTACGATAAATCGTTCGCATTTTATTCAGATGGCGTTCCCAATGTCCATTTTTCATAAAAAGACAGAGCGTTTCCTGAATCAGCCTGGAAACGGTCTGTTTATATCCGATTAACTTCTGCTGAAATCGGCAAGACAACTCCATGGGTAACACCATAAATCCCACCCTGATCGATGGGATGAACGACTTTGAAAACGTGCCTAGGTAGACGACCCTTCCATTTGTGTCCAACCCCTGCAACGACGGAATCGGTTTGCCTGCATGTCGGAATTCCCCGTCATAATCATCCTCAATAATATAACCTTTTTTTTCCACCGCCCAATTCAATAATTCCACCCGTCTAGTTATCGGCATGATCATACCGGAAGGAAATTGATGGGAAGGTGTGACATAGGCTACATCCGCTGTACTCTCTTTCAAGGAGTCCACACTTATTCCACTTTCATCCAAAGGTATGAATTCCGTAACCGCCCCCTCCAGCCTCAGTACCTCCCTTACCCGATGAAAGCCAGGATCTTCTAACCCAAATACCCGCTCATTTCCAAGTAGTAACCGCAGAAGATGGATGAAATACTGGGTACCTGCCCCAATGATGATTTGATCAGCCCCGCAGCGAACTCCTCTTGATTGGAATAGATAGGATGAAATCTCAGCCCTAAGCCCCCATTCACCTTGTGGATCACCGCTCATGAACATTTCCCTTTCCTGTAGATACAACGTATTGTTCAAGCATTTTTTCCATATGGCATGCGGGAAAGAATCCACGTCCACCCGGCCATGATTGTAATCTATCTCATTTCTTTCATTCAGAGGGTCCATTATCCCTTCTGTTACAGGCAACGGCTCATTCAAGGCTGAAATCGGTTCTAAATCGGCTACGTAATAACCTTTCCTTACTTGACTTTCCACATATCCTTCTGCTATCAACTGCTGATAAGCCGTATCAACTGTATTCAGGCCTATCCCTAAATGCAAGGCCAGTTTTCGTTTAGAAGGCAGCTTCATTCCGGCCTTTATTTGTCCATTCTGGATTTCCTTTATAAAGTATTTATACAATTGCACATATAAAGATTCTTTGTTCGTTTTATCTAGGGTTAGAGTGATTTCAAACATTTGGTCCTCCTTCAAACTGGTTCCATAAATTATATCAGCATTGGTCCTTATTGCAGAACCAGAATATTTTTATAATGAAGATATCAATCAAGAGGAGGAAGCTATGGAGCATTTCAAATTATACGGTAAACACGTGATACTCACCCCGATGATGGAACATCATATCGAACCGCTTTACGCCGCTTCCCTGCCATCTGAAATATGGAAATGGAGTGCAACAAAGATTTTGTCATATGAAGAGGCGATCTCCTATGTAAAGGAAGGCATTCGAGCAAGGGAACAGGAACTTCATCATCCATTTGTCGTTATCGATCGGACAGATGATTCGGTAGTTGGCAGCACGAGCTTAAGGAATATTCACTTTCATAATCAATCGCTGGAAATCGGCGCGACTTGGTATCATCCCGACAAATGGCGAACAGCCATTAACACCGAATGTAAGTACTTGTTATTGCAGCATGCTTTTGAAAAGTGGCAAATGAAACGGGTTGAATTCAGGACGGACGAATGCAACAAAAGATCACGTGCCGCAATAACCAGGCTCGGCGCCCTTGAAGAAGGGATTTTGAGGATGGAGAAAAAGCTGCAAGATGGGAGGATTAGGAATACGGTGGTCTATAGTATTCTCGAGCATGAATGGCCCAGGGTGAAAAGGAATTTGGAAGCTTTTTTAGAAAGGTGAATATGAGAAAAAGAGTGCCGTTGTTTTGCACTCTTTTCTCTTGCTGCTATTTTTTATGTGAGTCTTTACGAATTTCCGTTAAAGAATCCTTTTGCCTTTTCGTTGATCGAATGAATTTGAAAATACCAATCGCAAATAAAAATGGCATTAGTAAAGCAAAAAGAAGATAAATCATATCACCAAAGAACAAGTTCATTACCCCCTAAGCAATGCGACGCACACTTTTGTCTGTAAAGCTTTTCCGTCAGACTTGGATGATCCCCGCTTAGTCCAAGCTTTGTGACAAGCGGATCATATCCTGGCACTGAATCCCATTTTCATAAATGGCCTCGGAATAGTTTCTAGTAAAAAAATCCCGATCGACCCCAGTCATTCTAAAACCGCATTTTTGGTAAAGGGCAAGCTGCCCTATCCCCGAATTCCCCGTTCCGATTTCAATCATTTTATATCCCTGTTCCCTTGCATGGCCTATCGCATGTTCAATCAATTGCCTGCCGATTCCTCTTCCATGGTACTGTTCATCGACCGCGATGTTCATTATCTCTATCAGTTCCGGGCCTTTTTGCAGTAAAACACAAACGCCGATCATCCGGTTATCACCCATGGCAACAAAGCACGTTCCGCTTCCCAAATATTCCTCGACCAATTCCCTTGAAGGATCTGCCAAAAGCAATAAATGCATCGGGGGTGGCTCATCCAAGAATAATTCCCTTATCTCCATCAGCATCCAAACCCTCCTCAGTTTAATTCATCCACAAGCAGTTCAACCAATTCCGATGCAGGAAGTTCCCTGCTCAACTTATAACCCTGTCCTGCCCACAAAGCCATCAATTCAGGATTGTTCTTTTGTCCGGCTGCTTTTCGCATTTGTTTGGTCATGTGATGGACATAAGGATAGCCGACCGGTGCAACGCTATCATATTCCGTTAAAAAGTGATTCACCAACCCGCGTGCCCTCCGGCCGCTGAAGGCTCGGGTAACAGCAGTCTTAGTAAATCGGGGATTTCCCAGCGCCGCCTTATGGACCGGACTTGCCCCGCTTTCGGGACAGCGAAGGAAAGCGGTACCCAATTGCGCCGCTGTTGCTCCCGCTTCGAGCACGGCTGCGATATCCTTTCCATGCATCAGTCCGCCCGCGGCAATGATCGGTAAGTCCAGCTCAGCCCCTATCATCCGAATCAATACTAAAAGGCCGTAATCATCTTCTGTGCGGTCATCAAAACTGGCCCGGTGCCCCCCTGCTTCAAACCCCTGCACACATAGAACGTCCGCGCCTGCTCCCGCCGCCTTTTTTGCTTCCTGAAGGTTGGTTACTGTCACTGCTATAAGGGAACCGACATCTTGGAGCTCCCTTATTACATCTTCCGTTGGACATCCAAACGTAAAACTGACGACCGCGACCCCAGTCTCCTTCAATACAACTAGTTTATTTCCCCAATCATCGTCATCACTATCGGCTTTTCCAATCTCAGCCCCAACGCTCTCGGCCTCTTTTTCGATCTTTTCACGATAGCCAGATAATATATTTTCATCCGCCGGCTCGTTGCCTGGCACAAATACATTCACGCCAAAAGGGCGTTCAGTCAACTGACGGGTCTGCCCTATCTCGTCCATCATCTCTTCCGCAGTCTTATAGCCAGCTGCGAGAAAGCCCAATCCTCCTGCATTGGATACAGAAGCCGCAAGCTTTGGAGTGGAAGCTCCTCCTGCCATCGGTGCCTGAATGATTGGATATCTCATTAACTCTTTCAACATTCGATACAACTCCTCTTGATTTTTCTTCATGCCCTTATCATTTTTACGTTTTCTTGGTATAATGATTATCTGTAAGAGAAAAGTGTCTAAATGATCACCCTTTATATCTTGCAAATATAAAACATAGGTGGTAACTAAAAAATGGAAACAAAACCATATAGAGTATTACTTTATTATTTGTATGTACCTATCGAGAATCACGAAGTATTCGCAGCCGAACATCTTGCGGCATGTAAAGCCCTTGAATTGAAAGGCCGTATCTTAGTGGCTTCAGAAGGTATCAACGGAACGGTTTCAGGTACGATTGAACAAACCGACAAATATATGGACATGATGAAAAGCGATCCCCGCTTTGCCGATATCGTGTTTAAAATAGATGAAGCTGAAGGCCATGCTTTCAAAAAAATGCATGTTCGTCCACGCCATGAACTTGTAACGCTTCGCTTGGAAGACGACATCAACCCGAACCAGACGACAGGCAAATACTTGAGCCCGAAGGAATTCTTCGAGCAAATGCAAGATGAAAACACCATCGTCCTTGATGCCAGAAATGACTATGAATTTGATTTAGGACATTTCAGGGGTGCAATCAAGCCAGAAATCACGAATTTCCGTGAACTTCCGGAATGGGTACGGGAAAATAAAGAAATGTTCGAAGGAAAAAAAATCCTAACGTATTGCACTGGCGGTATCCGCTGTGAGAAATTCTCCGGCTGGCTTGTCGAAGAAGGCTTTGAAGATGTAAGCCAGCTGCACGGCGGCATCGCAACATACGGGAAGGATCCCGAAGTCCAAGGTGAGCTATGGGATGGCCAAATGTATGTTTTCGATGAAAGGATTGCCGTACCTATCAATCAAAAGGAACATGTCATTGTCGGACGCGATATTTATTCCGGCGAACCTTGTGAACGCTATGTCAATTGCGCTAATCCTGAATGCAACAAGAAAATCCTTTGCAGCGAAGAGAATGAACACAAACATATGCGCAGCTGTACCCATGAATGCCGAGTGCATCCGCGTAATCGCTATGTAGTCGAGCATAACCTTTCTGAAGAAGAAGTGGCTGAGAGATTACAGCTAATCGAAGATTCCATTATGGCAAAATGATTTTAGCAAACCCGAATCAGTGGACATGATCCCTGTTCGGGTTTTTTATCGATTAAACCAAATCTTATTTTTCTATATTAAACTTATGCCTTGGATTTCATTCCACTGTAAGAATTAACTTCGATCTTTAATGCCATCTGCTTTTACTGCAATATTACTTCCATTCTTACTTCTATATTACAATAGAAAAAACCTTCTTAATACGTAAAAAGAATGGTTTCCGCTTTTAGATTTTAGCGGTCATCAGTCTTACCTGCATGAAAAGAGCGATTCCTTTTTAGGGGAATCGCTCTTCATTCATGTTATTTTGCATCTGCACTTACAACAATCCCGCAAGCTTGTCTATCGCCTGCATCACCAGTTTTCAAAGTATCTGCATCCGGTCCTTTTTCTCCATTGGCTTCATAGCGGTCAGGAATATTGGCAAAGTTGTCTGGGTTAGCATGAACGATTACAGCCAGCTCTTCTTTCTTCAGTTGGTCTATTGTCATGTTATCCAATGTTGCCGTATATTTTGCTGTCCCATCTTCTTTTACATATAAAGGGGGCATATCACCTGCGTGTTTAGAATGCGTTTCATCAGTTGGGTTGAAGTGTCCTCCCGCTGTAGTGAAAGGGCCATCCTTGGCATCCGGCTCACATGCTGCGTTCTCGTGAACATGGAATCCATGGTAGCCTGGCTCAAGACCTTCCAAAGCGGTCTCGATCACTACAGAATTCTCTTCAGCGGTAAAGTTCACCGTTCCAAGTGTTTTACCTTCTACATCTTTAACTTCCGCTTTCACCTGCGGATCAACCTCTGTATCCGTTCCTTGTCCCACTGTAGTCATGTCCTCGGCATTATTATCAGCCTGATTTGAATCATCCGCTGAATTGCATCCATACAGTAAAAAGGCAGCACACATAGGCAGTATAAGCTTTTGTTTATAGTTCATGATAACTTCCCTCCACTCTCTTATATGTATCTTCCTCTTATTACTTTCCACTATTATGGAAGAATAAACAGATAGCGGCATAAATAGGAAAATAGATTACACCAATGAGAGTGAACACCTTACTAAATTCACAGACAAGGATATTACACTATAGCTTAATGGGCTCACATTTTTACAAAGTGATGACCCCGAAAGTAATGGCTGCGATCGTCATGATGATGGTTGTCCCAAACGCCCATTTAAACAGGAATTTTTGATGATCCCCAAAATCCACGCCTACAAGGCCAATCAATATGAATGTTGCAGGCACCAATGGCGATAAGGGGAACCCTGCGGTCGAATGACCTAATAATGCCGCCCTTCCGATTTCTACAGGGGCAATGCCGAAGTTCGATGCCGTTTCACTTATGATTGGCAGAATGCCAAAATAATAGGCATCAGGTGAAAAAATGAACCCCATCGGTATGCTCGTCAGCGCTACCACCAGTGGCAAATGTGCCCCGAGCCACTCCGGAATGACAGTTACGATTGAAGCAGCCATCGAGTCCATCATCTTTGTTTCCGTGAATACACCCGTAAAAATCCCAGCTGCGAAAATGAGTGTACAAATCATCACGAAACTATTGGCATGACTTAAAATCCTTTCCTGCTGTTCTTTTGGGTTCGGAAAGTTAACGAATAGTGCAATCGCAAAAGCTGAGGCAAATAAGATTTGGATCGGCAGCACTTCCATCACCAGTAATACCATCAGTAAAATCGTCAAGAACCAATTAAACCAAAAAAGCCTGGATGTTCCTTGTGGTGCGGATTCAACAGCTGCAGCCTGTTCGCCCATACCAGGTTGGATGTTCGTCTCCAAGGAGCCGACTCCCAATCTCTCCCTTTCCTTTTTGCCAAGTACATATGCCGAAAAAAGCGTCCATAAAAGACCGCAAACCATGACCGGAATAAGAGGAATGAATAACTCCGATACTTCAACCTGAAGGCTCGCGGCCGCCCTGACCAAAGGACCGCCCCATGGAATCATGTTCATGACGCCAGCGGCCAAACCAACGACACAGGCCAATACGAGCCTGTTCATCCCTAATTTGATATAAAGCGGCAGCATGGCCGAAACAGTGATCATGAATGTAGAAGAACCGTCTCCGTCCAAACCTACCAATATGGTTATAATGGCGGTTGCCATGACAACCTTTAGCGGATCTCCTTTTACAAAACTCAGTATTTTAGCGATCATGGGCTCGAATAAACCAACGTCAATCATTAAACCAAAATATAGAATAGCAAAAACGATCATGACTGCTGTCGGTGTCACCTTTAAAATACCCGCAACCATCATATCTCCCATTTCCGAGGCAAACCCACCAATCAGACCAAAAGCTATTGCCGTGAAGATAAAAGCGACAACTACTGATAACCGCTTCGTGATGACCAAGACCAGAAACGTTAAAATCATACAAAACCCTAAAATCGTCAACATGTTTAAAACTCCTTTAATTGGAAAATGTATACCTTTTGTTTATTTGACTTTTCTGAAAAATCAGTATTTTCACATTATACCATTTGCCCATTCATTAAAAAACCTGTTAAACAAATTCGTTTAATAAATTAGTTAATTTCTGTATACTATTATTTAGGAACCCGAAGTTTTTTTCGGAGGAAAGAAGTGTTGTATGTAAAATGAACGCTCATAAAATAGCTAAACGGAACCTTTTCATCATGTGGTTCGCCAATTTCTTCATAGGCGGGAGCATGACGATGGTTCTCCCATTCATATCCTTATACATTGGTACATTCGGAGATTATTCGACTCAATATATCCAGCATTGGTCCGGATGGACTTTTGGAATCACTTTCGTGACAGCCTTTTTATTTTCACCCATTTGGGGACGGATTGGTGACCGGTATGGCAGAAAGAAAATCTTGATTGCCTGCGCCTTTGGGATGGGCCTGTCCATCTTCCTGATGGGATTCGTCGAAAATGTTTGGCAGCTATTCGTCCTAAGGATGTTCACAGGAATATTCACTGGCTTCATTTCCATGTCCCAGGCCTTCATATCAACGCAAACACCAAAAGAAATTGCCGGACGTGTACTGGGAACCTTACAAACGGGAAATATAACCGGTTCCCTTTTCGGACCATTGCTTGGCGGCGTCCTTGCAGACACACTCGGCTATTCAACCGCCTTTAAATTCACCTCCATCACCATTTTCATCTCTGGTCTTCTTGTTTTTGCAACCAAGGAGTACCGAATGGAGCGGCAGGAGGGAACGAAGTCGAGCTATACAAGCAGAGAGGTTCTCTCACATATCTTAAGGAATCCCATCCTGGTGAATGTCATGCTCATCTCCACGCTTGTCCAAGTTGCCCACTTCAGCATCCAGCCCATTCTTTCTTTATACGTTGGTGAGCTGCATGGAACTTCCAATCTTGGTTTTTATTCAGGAATCGCCTTTTCTGCAGCAGGCCTGGGGAATTTATTGATGGCGCGTCACTGGGGCAAGATAGGTGATCGGCATGGACATGTGAAGATACTTGTGCTGCTTCTTTTTCTGACAGCTCTTGTCTACTTGCCCGGTGCCTTCATCAATCATTTTTGGCAGCTTGTCTTTGTACGTTTCATACTAGGCATGGCAATAGGCGGCATCATCCCTGTAAGGATTGCCTACATTCGCCAAGAAGCGCCTGTCGCAATGCAGGGGGAAGTGCTTGGGTACAATACGAGCCTGCGCTTTTTAGGCAATATCATCGGACCCGCAATGGGCGGAATGGTTGCTGGTTTCTACGGATTCTCTGCCGTCTTCATCACGACAAGCACGTTACTCCTCATAGCCGGACTTGTCCTCTATTTCGCGATGCACCGCAATCCGGAGTTGGCCAGATCACATTAATCACATTTTTGGCAAGGAAGCCTGCTTCCATCTGGAAGCAGGCTTTCTCATGTTTAATGCTCATACAGCTGCAGTGCTCGATACTTCTGGAGCTTTTTTATATGGGGAATGATAGAAGAGAAATCAAGGAAAAGAGATTTGAAGGGGTCAGTCATGCCTATCCGTAAAATCCACCAACCCTTATGACACACCCACAAACTGATAAGTATTTTTCCAGCACTTCATAACACATCGAACTTTATGTTAAGATTAATTCAGGCAAATTTTATGAAAGTAAAAGACGCAAAGCCAAGGGCCTAAACCAACAACTTAGTTGTCACGGCAGCCGGGTTGCCGAGATTTTTCTTGAATGGATCACTTTATAATTAATTTTCTTGCCCCTTTTTAATTTGCCTAAAATTAAAACAAGGAGGGTTATATATGTTCTTTCCAACCATTTATTCAGCTACTACGGATGAAAGACACATAGTTAAAGATAAAAATACTTGTGCATGCGGCACAAGATATAATGCATTCGCAATGTTATCCAGAAGCGACCTTCGAAAGATCAGGTTCAAGCATTATAAAGAAGTAACATGTCCTTTATGTAAATCCAGTATCATTGATGAGGAATAGCCTCTTAACACAAGGACGGTTCATACTCCCAAACTTTGATAGCGCTGGCTTTTCATCCTCACCACTTCCATATATGGTAAAACGGGAAAATATCATTCCGTTAAAAAAACTCTCTTACTTCCTGCCCACATATTGACACAGTTAGAGCACGATCTTTTTTTCATTATATGAATGGTAAAGGTACGGTCACCCTATAGGGCTCGATAAGATATAAATCAAGTAAGCGTAGAATGTCATGAATCGGTTCCAATCGGTGGCGTAAAGCTAGCAGGAAAGGGAAATCCATGTTTTTGATTTTTAATTATGAAATAGATCTCTACCGTTTTACTCCACTCCCCCTTAGCGGGAATTTCACAAAAGCCTATAGGGGCCCCTTACGTCAAAATGGCCAAGCCATTAACGGAAATCCCATTCGACTGACTTTATTACAAGCTTGACCTGTATGCATTCGCCTACCTCGATATAATTGACTTCCTTCACATGATATTTTTCTCTCTTAAAGCATTTTCCTTCGTAAGATAAGAAATGAATAGCCCTCGATTTGTCGTTTATATTATCCATATAGATAGAATAAAGGACTCATGCTATAATTTAGTGCGTTAAAAAAGAAATGAACACACATATATAAAAGAAAGAAGGAGTGTTTCTTTGAATACATCTGCATACAAAAAGGAATGGTTCGGCAACGTTAGAGGAGATGTTCTTTCGGGTATTGTCGTTGCCTTGGCATTGATTCCAGAGGCGATTGCCTTTTCGATCATTGCTGGCGTTGACCCAATGGTTGGTCTATATGCCTCATTCTGCATTGCCATCGTCATCTCATTTGTCGGCGGAAGGCCGGGAATGATATCGGCTGCCACTGGCGCAATGGCACTCGTCATGGTCGACCTTGTTAAAGATCATGGCTTGAACTATTTACTTGCTGCAACCATATTGACTGGTTTGCTGCAAATTTTACTAGGGGTTTTAAAAATCGGGAAATTAATGAAGTTCATTCCGAAGCCAGTCATGACTGGTTTTGTGAATTCTTTAGCCATCTTGATTTTCACGGCACAGCTCACCCATTTCGTGGGCGAAACATGGATCATGTATGTCATGACAGCCGTTTCATTAGCTATCATTTATCTTTTTCCGCTGATCACGAAAGTCATACCTTCACCACTTGTCGCCATCATATTCATGACGATCGTTGCAGTTACCACGGGGGCTACGGTGCGGACGGTTGGAGATATGGGGCAATTGACCGAAGCGCTTCCGATGTTCATGCTTCCAGACATCCCTTTGACCTTCGAAACTTTGGCGATCATTTTCCCTTATTCCATTGCCCTTGCGTTTGTTGGACTGCTTGAATCGTTATTGACGGCTCAAATTGTCGATGAGATGACTGACACGGACAGTAATAAGAATAAGGAAGCCAAAGGCCAGGGGATTGCGAATATCATCGCCGGATGTTTTGGCGGCATGGCAGGATGTGCGATGATCGGCCAATCCGGTATCAACATTAAATCTGGTGGAAGGGGCCGGCTTTCGACATTTGTAGCGGGCGCATTCCTTATGGTATTAATCGTGGTATTGAATGATGTCCTTATCAAAATACCGATGGCTGCACTTGTCGCAGTCATGATCATGGTTTCAATCGGGACATTTGACTGGTCTTCCCTAAAGAGGCTCACTAGAGCTCCTAAGTCGGATGCAGCCGTGATGATTGTGACGGTCCTCATTGTCCTTTATACACATGACTTATCAAAAGGCGTATTTGCCGGAGTGCTTTTGAGCATGATTTTCTTCTCGGCTAAAATTTCTAAAGTGGCAGTAGAGAAATCGGCAGACATCCAGGCTAAGAAAATCACTTATCGTATCAGCGGACAAATATTTTTCGCTTCTGTCCAGGACTTTGTTTCAAAGTTCGACTTCAAGGAAAAAGCCGATGCAATCGTCATTGACTTCTCCCATTCCAAGATCTGGGATGCTTCAGCAGTCGGTGCTGTCGATACGGTTATTCTTAAATATCAGCTCTTGGGAATACCTGTCCAAGTCCAAGGACTCGATGAAGAAAGTTCGACATTGCTTGAAAAACTCGCCACCTCAGAAAGTAAAATATCTTAAAGAAGTAAAATTCTGCTGAATAGAAACTTTTCAAACCGACAAAATAGATAACATGAATCATTTCCTTTTGAAAGGAGCGAAAAGCATGACACCCGAGCAGGATTATACGGCAGCAAATCTGTCACCGGATTTATTGAATGAACTGAAAAGCTTTGAAAGCAAACTTGGCGAGGAAGCCAATAAAGAATTGATTGTCATCGCCTATGAAAAAGAAAAGGAATCTTTAAATTAAGAAAAAAGACTCAAACACCCTAAATGGGATGGTTGAGTCTTTTTTTGAATGTACAAAAAAAGGCTGCCCAAGTTTTAATGAGCAACCCTTTTCCTGAATTATTTGCTGAATACGTCGGTTAAGACCGGAACGATTTGTTTTTTACGCGATACAACGCCTTCCAAGACGGCGATGTTATTGTTTAATGAAACGTCATATGCCTTTTCAACCGCATATGCCGCTTTACCAAGGGCCAAGGCAACGGAATCATTAGTCAGGATATCCGTAACGACGAATAGGAACAAGTCCAATTCCTTCACTGCGATGACCGCTTCAATCGCTGCTTCCAATTCTGCTTGCTTAGCAAGGACTTCGTTCGGATCAACGGCATTGACCTGTGCTATTTCCACCTTAGCCATTCCCATGGAGAATTCCTTGGCATCAAGAGTGATGAGCTGGGCAATCGTTTTGTCGCTTAAGTCAGCTCCCGCTTTCAACATTTCCAAGCCATATTTTTCAGCGTCGACACCAGCAATGGCAGCGAGTTCCATTGCTGCTGCAACGTCCTGCTCTGTGCAAGTCGGCGATTTGAACAATAAAGAATCGGAAATGATGGCAGACAGCATAAGACCTGCGATTGCTTTAGGGACTTCAATGCCGTTTTCTTTATAAATTTTATTTAAGATGGTTGCCGTACAGCCAACTGGTTCCGCACGGTAATATAATGGATCGCTTGTTTCAAAGTTAGCGATACGGTGATGGTCGATAACTTCCAACACACGGACTTGGTCAATATCTTCAGCGCTTTGCTGGCGTTCGTTATGATCGACCAGGATTACGCCATCAGCTTCCCCTGCAACTTTTTCCACAAGACGGGGAGCATCGAATTTGAATTGGTCCAATGCATATTGAGTTTCACCATTCACTTCACCCAGACGAACTGGTTCAGCGTTGATACCTAGCTGTTTTTTAAGATCTGCATAAGCGATTGCTGAACAGATTGTGTCTGTATCCGGGTTTTTATGTCCAAAAACTAATACTTTTTCCAAGATTTTATCCCCTTTTTCATAAATATTTTTCCGCGAATCCCCTCAGTGCAATAACGGAGAGCCACCTTTACTAGACACTTTATTTTAACACAAAATCCCGTAAAATCAGCGCTTGATTTATCCATTCCCCCATAAAATCTTTCATTCCCCCACCCTCTTCCATCACTTTGTCAATAGATAAGGGTTGGTTTTTTTCAAATATATTAGTTGAATTATCATCGTATATGGCTTACGATAATATAAGCAGAAATACTAGATATTGATTACATAAACAATTCCAATAACTATATATAGAATTTTTATTATCCAAGGTGCCAGTGATGGCTGAAAAGGGAATCCGGTGTAAACCCGGAACTGTCCCCGCAACTGTAAATGTGACGAAATGAGAAAACCACTGTATAGCTCTCTATACGGGAAGGACTCAAAGTAGGATGATCATGAGTCAGGAGACCTGCCTTGAATTTTTCACGTTTCTTATTCTTCGGGGATTGAGATGATGAAACGATAGTATAACGGCTATTTTTTCATGCCTCTTTTATTCTATCGTTTGATCCGCTCAATTCTTTGGGCGGTTTTTTTATTTTAGCGGAAGTTAACAAGGAGGATTATTAATGACTCAAACATATAACTCTACCATAAGTGAAAATGACACAGAAGCGAAATCCATCCAGCTTGAGATGTTATCGAAGGAATTCGAAGGCCGTCTCGATATGGAAAAGTTCAAAAAGCGTTTTACAAAATGGCTTGATCGCAAAAGTGACTCAACCGAAGAACAGGCTTCAAAAAAACTGATTCAGCTCGCTCTTGAAGGCGTGGATATCGATGCCCCGGATTGGACATTCGTTGCTGCAGCAGAACTGTTGAATACAATGTATAGGGATGCACAAGCCAATCGAGGTTATGAAGGCAAGAGTTATGGCCCGTTCTATGAGCTGATCACAGAACTCTCCCAGCTATCGGAAGGTCAGCGTTATCCCATTTATAAACCAGAACTGCTATCTTCATATACAAAAGCGGAAATTGAGGAATTGGGATCGGTGATCGACCCGGAAAAAGATAAATTATTCTCTTACATAGGCATCTACTTATTGAATGACCGTTATCTGGCCCGCCCAAAAAAGGACAAGGTCTTCGAACTGCCGCAAGAACGTTTCATGATCATCGCGATGGAAATCATGCGAATGGAAAAAACGGAGCACCGCCTGCAACTGATAAAAGAAGCATACTGGGCCATGTCCAACCTTTATATGACCGTTGCGACTCCTACACTCTCCAATGCAGGTAAAACACATGGACAGTTAAGCTCCTGCTTTATCGACGCAATTGAAGATTCCATCGACGGAATTTACCTATCAAACTACGATGCGGCAAAAGTATCTAAATTCGGCGGCGGTGTTGGTCTTTACGTCGGTAAGGTTCGCTCGCTTGGTTCCGATATCCGCGGTTTCTCTGGAAACAGTTCCGGCACGACGCCCTGGATTCGACTATTCAACCAGACAGCTGTAAGTGTCGATCAATTGGGGCAACGTAAAGGTGCCATCGCGATTTACTTGGATGCCTGGCATAAAGATATCATGAGCTTCCTCGATTTGAAGACTCAAAACGGGGATGACCGATTAAAAGCACATGATATTTTTACAGGTGTATGCATACCGGATTTATTCATGGAGGCTGTACGCGACAGAAAAGAATGGTATCTTTTCGATCCACATACCGTTAAGCAAACCCTTGGATTTTCACTTGAAGATCTTTATGACGAAAAGAAAGGCGAAGGAAGCTTCAGGAATCATTATGAACTTGCTGTCGAGGCCGCAGAAAATGGCACGCTTCCAAACTATAGCTTTGAAAAAATCAATGCGATGGACATCATGAAAAGCATCATGATTTCTCAATTAGAAGAAGGCGTACCGTATATGTTCTACCGCGATGAAGTGAATCGGAAGAATCCGAATAAACATAAAGGTATGATTTATTGTTCTAACCTTTGCACGGAAATTGCCCAAAACCTAAGCCCTTCGACGATCACGGATGAATATGAAACAGAAGATGGAGATGTTGTTGTGGTTCGTAAAAGCGGCGATTTCGTTGTCTGCAACCTTTCATCCATTAACTTGCCCCGAGCGGTGGGCAGCGATGTTCTGGAAAGATTGATTCCCATTCAGATCCGTATGCTGGACAATGTCATTGATGTGAATAATCTTCCTGTCAAACAAGCATCCATCTCGAACAAACGGTACCGGGCAATTGGTTTAGGAACGTTTGGATGGCATCATTTACTTGCCACTCAGAATATTTATTGGGAATCGGATGAGGCTGTTCACTATGCCGATGCTTTATACGAAAAGATCGCTTACTTAACAATCAAAGCATCCAACGAGTTGGCCAAGGAAAAAGGATCATACCCATATTTCGAAGGATCGGATTGGCATACAGGGGAATATTTCGAGCTTCGTGACTATACAGATCAAAAATGGCTGGATTTAAAAGCAGACGTGCAGGAGCACGGAACCCGTAATGGCTATTTAATGGCGATTGCCCCCAATTCATCGACAGCCAAAATCGGTAATTCCACGGATGGAATCGATCCTTTGTATGAAATTGAATTTTACGAAGAAAAGAAAAACTTCAAATTCAAGGTGACCGCACCAGGCTTGACGCCAAATACGTATGAATATTATAAAAAGACGCGATTCAATTTGGATCAACTGGAAAGCATCAGGCAAAATGCAGCCCGCCAACGCCATATTGACCAAGCAATCAGCTTTAATCTGTATGTACACAACACAATCAAAGCGAAGGTCCTATTGGATATCCATTTAACGGCGTGGGAATCTGGGTTGAAATCAACGTATTATGTTCGTTCGACTTCTTCCGAATATGACAATGCCTGCGAAAGCTGTTCTAGTTAACGACGATCAAACCCTTAGTAATCTATTCTTAAAGGAGTTTTCACGAATGACCAATCATATAAAAAAGATCCGGATGCTGGAACCAACGCATCCAACAAAGGCAACCGGTGTTTTCAAAGGAGAAGCTTCAGGCTTTCTCCTTTGGAACGATATTCAGTATGAGAAATTCTATGATACCTATACACAGCTCATCAATAACTTTTGGAAGCCTTCGAGCGTGAACATGATTCAGGATAAAAAGCAGTGGGGAGAATTGGACGAAGATATCCAGGACGCTTTTCTTGATATCCTTACGATGATTGCTGGAATGGACAGTCTACAAACGCCTACTTTAGTAGAAATCCTTCGGTATATAAAGGATCCTGCGGCAAAAGCTATCCTGGCAAACATGGCCCAGCAGGAATCCATCCATAATGAATCCTATTCCTATATCCTTGCTTCCCTGATACCGGTAGGCAAGCAAAAACAGCTTTTCGACCGCATTAAAGAACATCCGGAAGTGATTAAGCGTAATCAACCGATCGTAGATGCCTATCAAAAGTTCGTGGATGATCCAAGCCCTCAGCATTTATTCGAGGCACTGATCCATTCAACGAACCTCGAAGGGATTTATTTCTACCTGGCTTTCGCCTTCTATTATAATTTAGGACGCCAGAACCTTATGACCGGCTCGGCTACGATGATATCCTATATCCATCGCGATGAAATGGTCCATTTCGATTTCATTGGCATGCTCGTTCAAATCTTGATGTATGAATATCCAGAGTTAAATAATGAAGAAAACACGAAATTCATCTATAAAACGATTGAAAAAGCCGTCGAACTCGAAAAGGAATGGTCTGAATATATGCTTGAAGATATCCAAACCAAAGCCGATCTCGATTTGGAAGAGTTCAACGAATACATCGAATATATCGCCAACAAACGGCTTCGCATGCTAGGCCTTGAAAACTTGTATAAAGAGTATAGTGAAAACCCGATGCCTTGGATCAAAACGTTCGATGATGAATCCATCGGCCTTACCAAAACCGATTTCTTCGAACAGAAGTCAAGGACTTACAGTCAAGTAAATGCCAGCAATGGGTTCGATGAGCTGTAAAATCGCCATTGTCTATCATTCTGCCGGCGGCAATACAAAAGCGCTTGCCGAAGCCCTCGCTGCCCTTTTACCTGAGGCTTTCCTATATCGAATGAATGAATTCGATTTACGTACATTGCCGGATTACGATGCCTTGATCGTCGGCACCTATACATGGGGCAATGGGGAGCTTCCCGCTAAATCAGCAGCCTTTTATAAAGAACTGGAACAGTTGCCTATTGCTCGCCTGAAAACGGGAGTCTTCGGCACTGGCGAAACCAATTATAATCATTTTTGTGGGGCGGTCGATCATTTCCGGGATATGTTATTTGCCAAAAGCCAGTTATTGGTGACATTGAAGATAGAACAGATGTATCAAGAATCAGACTTGCCCAGACTTCACAAGTTCGCCTCGCTATTCCAGAACTGACTAAAAGGTGATATGCGTTTTCGCATATCACCTTTTAGTATTTTTTTAAAAATTTGTCTCCCTATATCATAGCAGCGGTAAGCATGAAGTATAATGGAATAAAAAGGGGATAATATCCAATGACTGAAAATTTAACCCAGTTCCTGCCTATCCTGTTTATGCTAGTGCTTGTCGTATTCGTTATATTCATCGTTTTTTACCTGGCAGGGCATTTTAATCGTTCTAAACGGATTGAGGAAAAATTGGACAAAGTATTAAGGGAAATGGCCGAAAAAAAAGAAGAATAAACGTGGTTTCCCTTACAGGGGAAAATAAAAAGACTCCAGTATCGGAGTCTTTTTTTATATGCGTTCAATTATTTTTGAACGTTAGCTGCTTGTGGTCCACGAGCGCCTTGCTCGATTTCGAAAGAAACTTCTTGGCCTTCTTCAAGCGTTTTGAAGCCTTCGCCTTGGATAGCTGAGAAATGTACGAATACATCGTCTTGGCCTTCAACTTCGATGAAACCGAAACCTTTTTCTGCGTTAAACCATTTTACTTTACCTTGTACCATGATAGTTCCTCCTGTGTTTGGAAAAATCCATTTTATTACTATTTTTGGTTCTGGATAATGTTTCAAGAGGAATCCTATAACAGTAAATCCTTCTATCAAACTTATTCCGAACAAAAATAATTACTCATATTATATCATGGAAAATCCAAAAAAAACAAGATTATCGCAGTAATTCCACCGACAAATTATCCTAAAATTCTACATATTCCTCTTCTTGCTTTGACGGAAACCTTCGTCCAATAAGTAGCGCTCCGCCTCTACTGGACTCTCGAAACACTCCTCAAGATTCGAGCCTGAATACACGTTCCAAAGCTGATCTTCCCTTTCAAGTGAAAGCTCTTGCTTTTCACGGCCAATCCATGTTCCTTCCAACCTAGCGAACTCGTTTTCCTCTTCTTCGATTTCAACAGGAGGTTCAGAAAGATAATCCATGCTTTTTTGAATCAATTCTTTTAATTCCGCTTCATTATAGTCACGTATATTGATAAATCCTTTACGGTCAGTGTCTTTTTTTCTCATATGCCCTGCGTAAACGAACCCATTTCCATTGGGATGCAAGTGCTGAACGACGATCTTTTTCTCCTGGACGCTATCTGGATAATGGAAGTTCACACGTCCCAATGAAACGTCTTTTCGCTGTAATTCCGGAAAAGTTTCAATGATGCTCAATTTTTCTTCAAATGTTAACAAATTTCTTCCTCATTTCATTAGTTCATATTGTTTGTCGATTATAACACAGACTGATTAGAAACAATAATCCCCCTCTTCCATTATAATGTAATGAAAAGGAGTGATAGGATTTGATCATGAGAATTCGGGACCTGGAATCAGACTATGGCCAGCAGCTATTTAAACTGCAGAAAGAATCCTATAAGGTGGAAGCGGAAATGATCGGTTTTGCCGATATACCTCCTCTATTGGAAACATATGACCAATTCATACATTGCCATGAAACGTTTTTATGCTATTTAAAGGGTGATGCCTTAGCTGGTGCCATATCTTATACAAAAGAGAATGGCCAATTGCTGATTTGCCGAATGGTTGTCCATCCTGATTATTTTCGGCAGGGTATTGCGGACGCATTGTTACATGCTCTCCAATTACTACACGTCGACTTGGAAAAGATATCCGTTTCGACCGGTAAAATGAACATTCCCGCACGAAATCTTTACGAAAAAAACGGATTCACCCATAAAGAGGACGTAGAAGCCGCACCTCGCTTATTCATAAGCATATACGAAAAACAGCATTCATTTTATGTATGTCACGATAAAAAGCATAATGAATGAAATGACAATGATTACGGCAACCCATAGCCAGGCCAATGTCATATTCCCGGAGTCCATGGCGATATAAATCGCGGTCGGTATGGTTTGTGTCTGTCCGGGAATGTTTCCGGCAAACATGAGTGTGGCCCCGAATTCCCCCAACGCACGCGCTGAACTTAGGATGGCACCTGTGACGATCGATTTGACCGCCAATGGGAGGGTTACAAACAGGAATAACCTCCACTCCCCGGCCCCGTCAACCCTTGCTGCATTTTCAATTTCTTCATCTATACCTTCAAAGCCCGTTTTAGCGGATTGGTACATTAGCGGAAAAGCTACCACTGTAGATGCAATGACCGCAGCCCACCATGTGAACATCAGGGGCTGGTCAAAAACCCTTTCAATGAATTGTCCCGGCATTCCATTCTTGCCAAAAATCACGATCAATAAAAAACCAACGACGGACGGCGGCAAAACAAGCGGCAATAAAAACGCTGTTTCCAACAGGACTCTTCCCCTGAATTGCTTTTTAGCCATCATTCGTGCCAGGAAAATTCCTAAAATGAAAACAAGGATACCCGCCAGTCCCGCAACTTGTATCGATAGCCTGACTGGTGACCAAAAATCCCCTGTCATGATACTTCTCTCACACCACTATTAAATATCGTCATATGCAGGTCCTTATTCGGTTTCATTACCCAAACCGTTTCTTTTTCATTAAAGGCAGATTTCATTTCATTTTCTCCCTTTCCTTTTAAAATAACATTTAAGTTTATTTTTCTTGACATCTTGCTGACACAAAGAAACGTTAAAGTAAGAGTATCACAAATATAAAAATAATTTCATTCCAATAAACTTGAAAACTTTGAAGGAGTCGATTTTAATGGTAACAATTTATACTACTCCAAGCAGTTTAGCCTGTCGTAAAGCAAAAGCTTGGCTTAAGAAGAACGAAATTTCCTTTAATGAACGTAACCTATATTCCCAGCCTCTTTCTATAGAGGAAATAAAAGAGATTTTACGTAAAACGGAAGGCGGGACAGATGAAATCATCTCAACCCGTTCCAAAAAATTCAAAAGCCTGAATATCGATATAAATAATACACCGCTTAATGATCTTTGCAAGCTTATTCAAGATAACCCGGATTTACTTCGCCGGCCGATCATTTTCGACCATAAGAACTTGCATGCAGGATATAATGAAGAGGAAATGGGACGCTTCCTTCCAAGGAAGGTCCGTCATGTACAATTATGGCGGGCAATCAGCCAATTAGCTTAATTAGTTAGCATTCTGCATAATAAGAGGGTTGTCCATTACCAGGACAACCCTTTTTTATATTTGATCCGCTTTTTCTATGACAATCGTGAAGATGGTGCCTTGTTCATTGCTATCCTTAAGCACAAGATCTCCCTTTTGCGCTTTTGCGAGCATCTTACTGAATGGCAGTCCCAAACCTAAACCGCGTACCTTCAACTTTTTGTTTTCGCCTCGATAAAATGGTTCGAACACATATTGTTGCTCATGCTTTGGAATCCCCCGCCCGCTGTCCAGAACATCAATGCAGATTCTTTCTTCATCCTTTTCATAAAGATGAATCGCTATTTTGCCTTTGCCGTCAAGTGCATGTCTGGCATTATTCAAAAGGTTAATGACGATTTGCTGCATCCGCAAAGAATCAATTTGACCAAAGACCGGTTCATCAGGAACGCTTATCTCCAAAGCGAACGCTTGATCATCATCTTGGGTCACCTGCCAGCGATAAGCGATTTCCTTGATGAATATATTGATATTCTCTTTTTGCACCCGGATTTTAAAAGCGCCTGCCGATATGGCATTATAATTGAGTAAATCCTCTATCATACCTTGTAAACGCTGAGTTTCCTTTAATGAAATATCGAGGAATTCCTTACTTTGCTCTCCCTTGACGACATCATCTTTCACCGCTTGTATCAGTCCGCTAATGGAAGTGACTGGCGTTTTCAAATCATGGGTTACGCCCGCGAGCAATTCCGCCCGCAACTTCTCCATGACCTTCAATCGATTGGTCATTTCCTTAAATGATTCTATCAGTTCATAGATTTCTTCTTCCTTGATTTCCTCTTCCTCTTTGAAATGGATATCATAGTTGCCTTCACGAACCTGGACCGCGGCGTTAGCTACGTCTTGGATGGGGCGCGAAATCTGCCTGGAAAGAAAATAAATGACGCCCGTTCCGAGAATCAGAAGTCCTCCAATCATTATCGCCAACAAACCATGATCTTGGTTGATTTCCTTCAATGCCCCTTCCTCCTGGGCAATGACCACCCAGCCTCTCGTCTCATCATTGAACGTAATGGGGGATTTGACGACATATACTTTGTTGTCGGAAATCTTGACCTTCTGGACCAACTCCGTATTTTTCATGATGACGTCCGGGAGTTTATTTTCATCCGGATCGATATACAACTGCGGCATCGTATATATGATGGTGGCATCGGGATCGACGATATAGATGATTGGCTGTTGATTCAGATGGAGGATTTTCTCCCGTTCCTCAACAATTTCCGAAAGGATCGGACCAACGACAATCTGGCCATTTTCCTTTATCGCCCGATCGGATGTTTCATCCGCTAAGTACTTTAGAAGGCTGAGCCTATATTCCAAAGCCGTTTTTTCCATCCACCATAAGGAAAAAACAGATAATAATATCAAACCGGAAATCAAGGTCAATACGTATCTCTTTGTCCAATAGCGTTGTAAAGTGGTTCTTTTTTTAGTTTTCATAGACACTCAATTGATACCCCAATCCACGCAATGTTTTTATTTCCCCCTCAGTTACCGGCCATGCATCTATCGCCTTCCTGATACGTTTGATCGCCAGGTCCACCGCACGGTCACTGCCGTCATAATCCATGCCCCACACCTGGTCGAGCAGCTGTTCCCTCGTGAAAATTTGATTAGGGTGCTTAGCGAAAAAAACGAGAAGAGACAAATCACGCGGCGTCAAGTTTATCTCTTCCCCATTCAAATGCACCATATATGACAGATCATCGATGATTAAACTCCCAAACTCGTGTACATGACCATCTTCCGTAACAACCGATGATGATCTTCTTAAAACGGCATGCACCCGGGCCACGACTTCTTCAGCAACGAAGGGTTTGGAGATGTAATCATCCGCACCTGACTTAAATCCCGATAATCTGTAATCGACATCTGTCAGTGCAGTCAACATGATAACCGGACATGTATCGCCCTCCCGAATTTCCTTCAATATATCCCAGCCTTCCTTACCCGGCAGCATGACATCCAGCAGGACAAGGTCTGGCTTCGTTTCTTCAAACACTGGAATGGCCTTTAGCCCATCGTAAACTTGGACTACATCAAAACCTTCCCGCTCCAAATATGCTTTCAATACCATCGATATGGCAATTTCATCTTCTACTACAAGAATTTTTTTCATATATGGATTCCTCCTTCCTGAATTATAGTGGAATTATTTTGTATATGCTAACTATAAAAAAACACCAAGCCTTTTCTCTCAATTTTACCCTTTTTATGTGTCAGGATTATGTTCTCAGTAAAATTAACCGGTATTTTCACTTCGTAACTTTGTGTAAGTGATCTCGATTCATTTTAACAGGAATGCCGCTATGTGATCGTAAAAATCATACAGAAAAACCATAAGCTCCTCATTACACTCTAAAGAGGCTGGCTCTAAACTGAGCCAGCCTTTTCAATTACATGTCTCATGTGGATTGGGACAGCCCGCTTCCTGCCTTTCCACTTGGATCGTACTATGTTCAATTCCAAACTGATCATGAAGTAGTTTTTGCGCTTCTTCTAAAACTGAATCGTGATTACCGTTCTCATCTATGACAACATGGCAGCTCATTGTCAAAAAACCAGAAGTGATCGTCCAGATATGGAGATCATGGACATCGGATACACCATCCAATTTTACCAAGGATGCTTTCACTTCATCCATATCGACTTGATCTGGTGTACCCTCCATCAAGATATGGAAAGAATCCCTCACTACCCTAAAACCGCTGATAATAATTAAAATCGCGACTATGACGCTCGCAATCGGATCTGCAATTCCCCAATCGAAAAAATAAATCAAGAGTGCGGCCGCAATGGCACCCACAGATCCAAGCATATCACCAATGACATGTAAAAAAGCACTTCGCACATTCAGATTGTCTTCCTTATCTCCGCTCATTAAAATCCAGGCGGCAATGACATTAACAAGTAAGCCGATAATTGAAATCATTAGCATTCCCATGCTTTGAACCTCAGGAGGATCCAGGAACCTCTTAATTGCCTCAAAAAAAATGAATACAGATATGATGATCAATGTCAATCCATTCAAGCAAGCAGCAATGATCTCAAACCGTTTATACCCAAACGATTTGGACGATGTCGCTTTCCTTTCCCCCAACCTTATCGCTGTATAACTAAGCCCTAAAGCTGCCGCATCGCTAAGCATGTGACCTGCATCCGACAGTAAAGCCAGACTATTTGTCAAGAATCCCCCAATGACCTCTACTATCATAAATGTGGAGATTAATAAGAAAGATGCCAACAATGCTTTTTTATTGTTAGAATGGTGGTGTCCGTGCCCATGATCATGGGAGTGACCATGATGATGTCCCATGCCATCCCTCCTCTCGATTTGAAACTTATATATAGTATGGGATAAATTCAGAATGGTTTCAAATGATTCACTTCAGGGATTCACTGGCTGCAAAAAGAGCGATCAAACGGGCAGGAAGTGATTTTTTACTAAAAATAAAAATCGGACTTCAACCAATTCAAAGTAAAAATAAACGCTACAGACATTTCCTGCAGCGTTTTCCCCGTTTATTTTTCCTCTTGCATCGTATCATCGACAATGGCATACAGATCCTTATTAAACAATTCATCATTACAGACAAGACTATGCCGTTCCATCTCTTCCTGCTCTTGAATTACCTGTTCATTTTCCTTCATGACCTACCTCCAGCTTCATATTGTTTGCCTATTAGCGTATCCGCAGGCATGTACCTTTATGCTCAACATTTCCCCAACCTTCATCTTTTATAAACGTCTTAGGCCTGCTGCCCGCCATGGAAGGCTTTTATAATGAATTCATGCTCTGGAACTTGTAAGCTTTGGTACGATGACAGGAACGATGTATTATCATAGGCCACTTTTTCAAGCTTTACCTGAATACCCGCATTTTCAATTGAAACAATGGCATAAGGAGCGACTGGTTCGCCATTACAGCCAAGAGAACCAGGGTTCAGGAATATCGTTCGGTCATTTTTATAAAGGTGGATAGGATGATGATGTCCGAAACCTATTAAATCGTGATGCTGATCTTTGAAAAGCATTTCCAAGTTATTTAAACTCGGTTCAACGATTTTACTATATGGATTTTGGCTTATGTGCTCATCCAATTTCTTCGGTTCCATGTGATAATGGGTGAAGTAAACGGAGTGATCATTAATGATATGATGTATGGTTCGAGGCAATTTTTCCAATTCATTTATGAATTTCCGCTGCATCCTTTCAGCTATCCATTCATGATGCTCCTTAACATGAATATGTCCGTCCGGATGCGGCTCCCCGTTAATGATGGCCAGGACAGCTTCATCATGATTTCCAGTTATCATCGATAAATCATTTCTTGAAAATAATAGTTCAAGGACTTCATTTGTATCCGGGCCAATCCCAACCATATCTCCCAAACAATAGAGACGATCTATTTCTTCCCTTTGATCAATATCCCTAAGGACGGCTTTTAACGCTGAAGCATTACCATGCACATCCGTTATAATGGCAAATTTCATGACTTAATTCAGCTCCCTTCCTCCACAATCCACATGGTATATTATAACATTCAAAACGAAATCAAAAAAATATTCGGGCTTAATCCCTTGGTTTGCCCACGCCCATTTTTTATGAATAAGCAAACACTTCGGCCTAGAATACATAGTATGAAGTATTCCCGGTAAAGATGTTTTGCTAGGTATGTAATTCATAATATATATGAGGAGGAAATCAAATGGGTGGAAATGGTAACGAATGTTGTGGCGGCGGTTTCGATAACGGATTCGCATTGCTGATCGTATTATTCATCTTGCTGATCATCATTGGATGCAGTTGGGGATTCGGCGGCGGATTCGGCGGCGGATTCGGCGGCGGCTGCTAATAATGGCATAAATCAAAAAGGCGCCTGTTCATGGCGCCTTTTTTGTTATGGATTGACTTTTATTTTTTCTCTTTGCTTTTGTTTTCGAGTCTTCATAATGAACCAAATGACTATAAGTACAATGGGGATAAGCAAGAAATTCGCATATTGTGAAAAGATGGCTCCCGCCTGCTCCCATCTAGGTCCTAACTTAAACCCTAAATAAACATAAACGCTTGTAACAGGAAGCATCGCCATATAGGTATATAAGATGAATTTCCAAATATTCATTTTCAATATTCCACATGGCAGCGACACGGCGGTACGAATACCTGGTACAAACCGTCCAAAGAAGGCAATTCCCCCACCATACCTTTCAAAGAAGCGGTCAGCTTTGTTCAACTGCTCATCTTTGATTAAAAAGTATTTTCCGAACTTTAATACAAGCGGCCTCCCGCCATACTTGCCTAAGGCATAAAGCGTCAATGGTCCCGTTACCCCACCAAGCGAACCGGCAAGGATAGTCAAGTATAAATTCAAATCACCTTGGTAAACCCAGTATCCTGCCAGTGGCAAAACTATTTCAGCAGGAATGAATTCAAAAGTCAAAGCTAGTAAAACACCGAAATAAGATAAAGATTTAAACGCTTCAATCATATCCATTATTAAAGTTTCCATTGAGGTTTCCCCTTTTCTAACTTTTATTACATATAAAAAGGAGTGCACCAAAATGAATCCGGGCACCCATGATGTCAAAAAGGACATTTTACATTGTATCACAAGTTAACCCGCAATTTTCCCATAATGTTATCCTAAAACAATGTTCTTATGGAGTCCATGTTTTGTTATCGGGCTATTTACTACAGAACTATGCTTGTATGAAGAACGATAATAGAATATCAGATGGCCCCGAAACGAAAAAAACTTGAGGACGAATTGACCTCAAGCATTCGATATAGTTAACCAAGTGAATAGCCCCTAAATAGGTAGATATGTACACATAACAAGATCGGTACCCTTAGTTCTCAAATCATAAAAGGGGCAGAGAGCCTTCTCAATCCATCCTCCATTTGTTTTTTGGCATCTTTCATCATGCCATCAAGTAATTCCTTTACCGTGGGTATATCGTCAATCAATCCGGCAACCTGGCCGCTGTTCATAAAACCATTGGTAACATCCCCATTCATCGCTCCATTAATATGATGGACTTCAGAGGTCATTTCACGATAATTCACAGGAGACAGACCCTGCTTCTCCAGATCCAGCACTTTCTCGGTATATGGGTCCTTCAATACCCTTCTGACCTGTCCAAATGATCTGCCCAAAATTACTGTATCATTGCCCATCGCTTCGATTAGTTTCTGCTTATATGACGGATGGAACGGTGCTTCTTGTGTAGCAATCAGCCTGGTTCCCAATTGGACGCCTGAAGCTCCCAGCATCAATGCAGCTGCCAGCCCCTGCCCATTGCCTATTCCTCCAGCGGCCAGAACGGGAAGCGTCACATGCTTGCTGATTTGCGGAATGAGTGAAAACGTCGTCATTTCCAGGTTCGAGTTGATGCCGGCGGCTTCAAACCCTTCCGCGACCAGCACATCTGCCCCTGCTTCTTGCGCTTTTTGTGCGTGCTTGACCGACGCAACGATGGCAATCACTTTTATATTCTTTTTTTGCAATAGTGGAATGAAAGGGGCAGGATTCCCTGCAGATAAGGAAACTACAGGTATATCATGCTTCAGGACAAGATTCACTAATTCATCTGTATATGGACTAACGTTTATTGGAATGTTCAACGCAAAATTGTTATTGGTTTTATCTTTGGTTTCGAGAATGATGGCTTCTACCTGTTCAGGAGTCATGGTACCGCACCCTATTGTTCCCAGGCCCCCTGCATTGGATACTGCAGCCGCAAGACTTGCATTGCTTATATTCCCCATGCCGCCTTGAATAATTGGATATTTTATCTCAAAAAGTTCACAAATATATTTCACTTTCATCCCTCCCAGTCAATTTAATGTTATACTATATTCATTAGAAAAACAATTCTGACTTTTTAAAAAAAGGAGCGAGACTATGATTATTCCGTACAATAATAAAAAACCATCCATTGATGATACCGTTTTCGTGGCACCCGGCGCTCATTTAATCGGTGATGTTTCGATTGGGAAAGACTCGACCATTTGGTTTAATTCCGTACTGCGCGGTGATGAAGATTCAATTACAATAGGAGAAAAATGCAGTATTCAGGATAATTCCACCATTCATTTATTTGAAGGATGCCCGGTTGTCATTGAAGATGAAGTGACGGTCGGTCACAATGTCATCCTGCATGGCTGTAAAATAGGCAAACGCTCCATTATCGGTATGGGTTCAACGATATTGGATAATGTAGAGATTGGCGAAGAATGCATCGTCGGAGCGAACACACTGATTTCCTCTGGCAAAATCATACCTCCACGTTCACTGGTCATTGGTTCCCCGGGGAAAGTGGTTCGCCGATTGAATGATAAAGATCTTGAATTGATCCAACTTTCCATCGATACATATGTTCAAAAAGGGAAAGACTTCAAAGGGATACTCGATTAATTATTGCAAGGAATTTGAAAAGAGCTCCGGCCAGTCGTCGTTAACGGCTGGCTGAAGCTCTTTTTCACTTAATGATGAGTGGATGGTCCTTGGCATCATAGGTTTCATCTTTCCGGCATAAATCATTGTTTTCCTGAAATACGCTTTCAAAGAAACGGCTTGCTGGTTCAGCCAAGACTTGATAATATTGGCTAAATAAAAGAGCAGCATGATTCCCATTCCACTTAGAAGGCAGAAGTTCCTTTGGCAGGCCCGGATCGATGAATAAAAATTTACGGTATTCATGCACCAAGTTCGTTCGTTCCACAAAACAATCTGCATCGGACATTTCGCCCCTGCTAATGATGCTTTGATGAACGATGAATTGTTTACTGTATTTCTCGATGAATTCTTCATATTTATTTTCAATCTCTTCTAATTGCCAGCTCTTCTCTACAAGCGATTGGTTTTCTTTTGGACCTTTGTACTCCGAGATGAAAAAATCAACATATTCATCTATGTCATATTTCTCGATCAAGCGATTGATTTGCTTCTCCAAATCATTGGGGGAAATCCAGCAACCACTTGAAAAACTGCCAAACCCGCTCCATAATAATTCTTTGCGGAGATCATCCCGTAATTGCCGCTTATCTTCAGGGATCGTGTACATTAAGATGCGCCATTTACCATCCCATTCATTCGGTTTCATCTTATATATGCGATTGGCCGCTTCATCCATTCTCTGCACACCGCGATCAGTCAAAAAATAATAGCTTTTATTTCCCTGCTTCTCTGACTGAATCCACCCTTGCTTGACCATTCGTGAAACGGCTACACGAACGCCCTGCTCATTATGGCCGAATTCCTTTAACAAACGAATTAAACTGCCTATCCAGATTTTACTTCCATAGTTACGGATATAATCGCCGTATATCGTAAAAATCATGGATTGTGTATTAGTACCTATCTTTCTCACCTCGTCCTAACATTGTTACTATTTTCACACGGAAGACATAATAATTATTATATCTATTTAAAATGAAAGCGCAATATTATTCGCCAGTAAATCGCGCTTTTCTCCGTTCACTAAATGCCTGGAGCGCTTCCAATCTATCTTGAGTCGGAATGGTCAATTCATAGGCTTTTCCTTCTATGGCCATTCCCGTTTGCAAGTCCGTATTCATTCCTTGGTCAATCGCATATTTGGCTTGTTTGACTGCAATCGGCCCATTCTTCATGATATTGGCTGCCAATTCCTCACAGGCTGACATTAGACGATCCCTTGGTACGACCTTCAAAAGGATTCCTAATTGACATGCTTCTTCCGCAGTTAATTTTTTAGCGGTGAAGATCAATTCCTTGGCCTTCATTTCCCCAATCAATCTCGGCAGCCGCTGTGTACCGCCTGCTCCCGGAATAATGGCCCAGCTAGTTTCAGTGAGCCCCAAAGAAACACCTTCCGCAGCAATTGCAAAGTCACATGAAAGCAGCCATTCAAATCCTCCCCCCAATGCATATCCATTGACGGCAGCCATTGTCGGCTGCGGAAGCCCTGCGATACTATTAAAAACATCGCGAATCGCTTTAACGTTCCTTCTTACTTCGGCATCATTCAAAGACTTCCTTTCTTTCAAATCCGCTCCCGCGCTGAATGCTTTTTCCCCTGCACCGGTGAAAATGACGACACGGATATCGCCGTCATAATAAACGGCATCGATGACTTGCTGCAGTTCACAAAGTGTCTCATAGTCGAAGCAGTTCAATACGTCGGGCCGATTCACTGTTATATAGCCGATTTGATTTATCACTTTATAAATAACCTTGGACATGAGTCTCCTCCCCTTTTTGAAAAAATGACCCTTATGCAGATAAAGTTAATAAGGGCCATACGCTTAATCATTCTTTATCGATATTTTCTATAATGGCGGATATGCCTTGGCCGACGCCTACACACATCGTCGCAAGGCCATAGCGTACTTTCCGTTTTTTCATTTCGTGGACGAGTGTTGTTAAAATACGCGCCCCGCTTGCACCGAGCGGATGGCCAAAAGCTATTGCCCCGCCGTTGACATTCACTTTCTCCTGATCCAATTTCAATTGGCGGATGCACTCCAAGGATTGGGAAGCGAATGCTTCATTCAATTCCACCAGCCCGATGTCTTCAATCGTCAAACTTGCCCTCTCCAATGCTTTTTTAGTGGCATGAATCGGGCCAAGGCCCATAATGGACGGTTCCAAGCCCGCTACCGCCCCTACAATATATTTGGCCAGAGGCTTCAATCCAAGCTCCCGTGCTTTTTCTGCACTCATCAAAAGCAGTGCCGAGGCTCCATCATTTACACCTGAAGCATTACCGGCGGTTACAGTGCCGCCTTTAAAGATCGGTTTGAGTTTTTCCAGCTTTTCGATGGTCGTGTCAGGACGAGGGTGTTCATCCTTCTCGATAATGACCTCATTCCCTTTTCGATCCGTATATCGAACAGGTACGATTTCATTAATGAAACGCTCATTTTCCACTGCGTTTTTCGCCCTTTTCTGGCTTTGATAAGCGAATTGATCTTGGTCCTCCCTTGAAACAGAAAAACGCAGGGCGACGTTTTCAGCCGTTTGAGGCATGGAATCCGCACCATACATTTCTTTAAGTTTCTCATTCGTGAAACGCCATCCGATCGTTGTATCCTGAAGCTCCATTGAACCCCGCGGAAATTCACTCTCAGGTTTGGCCATGACGTACGGCGCCCTTGTCATGCTTTCAGTACCCCCTGCGATATAAATATCGCCTTCACCGACTGCAATGGAGCGTGCAGCATACATGACGGCATCCAATCCGGATCCACATAAACGATTTATTGTCGTTCCAGCTACATTTACCGGAAGACCAGCTAAGAGGGCGGACATCCGGGCCACGTCGCGATTATCCTCTCCCGCTTGATTTGCATTCCCGAAGATGACATCCTCAATTTGATCAGGCGGCAGCTCTGGATTGCGATCTATCAGCGCCTTGATTACAATTGCGCCGAGGTCATCCGGGCGAACGCTTTTCAATGCGCCTTTATATCTTCCGATAGGTGTTCTCACAGCATCAATGATCACAACATCCTTCATTTCCTCACCAGCTCGCCGTCTTTTGTATAATCGTACACACCTTTACCAGACTTACGGCCGAGCCTGCCAGCTTTAACATACTGTTCAAGGAGGGGAGCCGGGCGGTATTTCTCACCCAGTTTACTATGTAAATATTTTAAATTATTCAAGCGGGCATCCAATCCCACCAAATCACCTAGCTCAAATGGTCCCATTGGGTAATTCAGCCCTAACTTTATTGCCTTATCGATTTCTTCTGGTGTTCCTAAGCCTTCTTGAAGCATAAAGAACGCTTCATTACCTACCAAACAGCTGATCCTGCTTGTAACAAACCCAGGGAATTCATTTATGACCACGGTCTCTTTCCCCATTTTTTCGGCTACCTCTTTTATTATGGCTGCCGTTTCATCGCTTGTTTCAAGACCACGTACAATTTCAACGAGCGGCATTTTTTGTACAGGATTGAAAAAATGCATGGCAATCGTTTTTTCGGGACGCTTTCCATAAGAACCAATTTCCGTCGGACTCATCGTGGAAGTATTGGTTGCAAAGTAACAATCTACTTTTGCATGGATTTCAATCGTTTCGAAGACTGCCCTCTTGATTTCCGCCTTTTCCGGAACTGCCTCTATAATCAAGTCGGCATATGCTGCTGATTCTTTCAGATTGGCAGAATAGGTAAATCTGCTTTTTGCAGCTGCCGCTTCTTCCTCGGTAATCTTTTGGTAGCGCAAACCCTTTTCAAAAATGGAATGGATTTCGTTTCTAGCACTTTCCAAAGCATCCTGATTCACATCCACCAATATTACATTAAAGCCCCCTATTGCTCCTACATAAGCTATTCCCCTGCCCATGACACCAGATCCGACGACCACTAGATTACTAATCATTCGTTCATTCCTCCTTCAAAAATAAATAGGGCTGGCTGTGGGTGAATCAGATAAGCATTCAACCATACCTGAATTACTTTTCCGACATACCGTTCAGCCAGCCGTCTATTTTTTTGTTTTATTGAATTCCAAATGGATTTAACGGACGGCTTCCATGATAGGAAATGATGCTCTTCGTTTCTGTATAAAGATCAAGTGTCTCAATGCAAAGTTCCCGGCCGAATCCTGACTGTTTATACCCTCCGAAAGGTGTTCCAGGAAATGCGGAGAATGGGCAATTCACCATGACGATTCCCGCTTCTATTTGATTCGCCACTCTAGTCGCACGCCCGCCATCTTTTGTCCAAAGGGCTGAACCCAAACCGAATTCCGTATCATTCGCGAGCCTCACAGCTTCTTTTTCATCTTTGAATTTCATTATGACAACGACCGGCCCGAATATTTCCTCTTTCACTACATCCATTTCATGATTGACATTCGCTATGACCGTCGGCTCATACCAATAACCGTTTTCGAAACCTTCAATGACCGCTGGCTTTCCTCCCGTCAGGATCTTCGCTCCATCAGTAATGGCAGATTGGACATAATTGTCGATGACATCCAATTGCCCTTGATCTATGACTGCACCGATGTGTGTTTCTTTGTCGAGCGGATTGCCCAATTTCAATTTTTTCGTCTTTTCTACGAATCTGGCAACGAACTCATCGTATATGTCTTCGTGAACGTATAAACGGGATCTAGCTTCGCAAGACTGTCCAGTATTATAGAAAATTCCATATAATGATCCATCGATGGCTGCCTCAAGGTTTGCATCTTCAAAAACAATATTAGGGGACTTGCCGCCAAGCTCCAATGTGACCCTTTTTAATGTCTGTGAAGCCTTGCCCATAAGATCTCTGCCGATTGGCGTAGAACCCGTGAAGGCCACCTTATTCACTTTCGGATGCTGAACAAGGTAATTCCCTACGTCCGATCCAGGACCTGGAATGATATTGACCACGCCTGAAGGAACACCTGCTTCTAAACAGATTTCCCCTAAAACAATGGCCGTCAGCGGCGTTAACGAGGCTGGCTTAACGATCACTGAACAGCCAACCGCGATTGCAGGTGCAATTTTCCACGCAGCCATCATCATAGGGTAATTCCATGGGATGATTTGGGCACAAACGCCTACTGGCTCTTTTTCCGTATAGTTATGGAATTGACCAGGCACATTATTCACAGAGCCGCGGTGTGCAACTAACGCTCCTGCATAAAACTCGAAATCTTCAATTGCCTGCATGACTTGGCCTTGCGCTGCAGAAATGGATTTGCCGCTGTTCAGGACTTCCAATTCAACCAATTCATTAAAGCGTGAACGCATGATCGCTGCAATTTTGTTCAAAACACGAGACCGTTTGTTAATCGGAGTCCTCTTCCATTTCCCATTATCAAATGCTTCACGTGCAGCTTGAGCAGCTTTTTCTGCATCTTCCTTGGTCGCCTTTGCAACCTTGGCAATGATTTCACCAGTCGCAGGATTGTACGCATCAATTGTGGAACCATCAGAGCTTTCGACTCTTTCCCCATTAATGATCAGATGATAATAATCACGCTTCATTTCCGCTTTTTCAAATGCCGCCTCTTGTACTCTAACCATGTAATCCCACTCCCTTTTCTTTATTACTTGCCTATGAATTGAGCTTTCCTTTTTTCAGTGAATGCTGCCACACCTTCTGCATAATCCTTCGTTAAGCCAGCAATGCGCTGACCCTCCGCTTCTTCTTTTAAGTATTCTTCCAATGAAAGATGATAGGACGCCTCTAAGTATCTTTTGATTAATCCGATTGCCTTCGTTGGTTTGTTTGCGATATTTTCTGCAAAGGCTTTCAATTCCTCGTTCCACTCCTCCACACCGATCACTTTTGTAGCGAGCCCGATATTTTTCGCCTCGCCAGCCGTAACCTTTTCGCCCAATAAAGATAATTCCAGGGCTTTCGCATGACCAACGATTCGCGAAAGGTAATACAGATTCCCCGAATCAGGAATCAATCCGATATTGACAAAGGCATTTAAAAAACTGGCTTTTTCAGAAACAAGCCGAAAATCGCATGCCAGCGCCAGGCTGAAGCCAGCACCTGCAGCCACTCCATTGACTCCTGCAATGATCGGTTTTTCACAGTTTGCTATTTGCTCCATCATCGGACCGTAATCCTCACGCAGCTTCTGGCCTAAATTCATGCCCTCATCAACATCCGATAAATCCTGCCCCGAACAAAATGCCCTGCCTGCCCCAGTAATGATAATGGCCCGGACTTCATCTGCCCCTGCGGATATTTTGATCGCTTTTTGTATTTCCTTATTCATTTGGGACGTAAAGGCATTTAGTTTATCAGGACGGTTCAAAGTAAGCCAAGCCACTCCATTTTCAACACTATATTTGATTGTTTCGTACATAGAGCACCCCTTATCCGCCTTTGAATTTTGGCTCCCTTTTTTCAACAAATGCTTTCATTCCTTCTTTTTGGTCCTCTGATGCGAAAAGGATATAGAAATTCTTACGTTCAAATTGCATGCCCTCATTTAAGGGATAATCAACGGCCTTATTGATGGATTCTTTGATCAGCCTTACAGCTAACGGGGGTTGCTTTGCTATCTTTCTAGCAAAATCAACCGATTCTTCCATTAACAATTCAGGTGCCACGATCTTATTAATGAAACCATATTGCAGGGCTGTCTTTGCCTTTATCCTTTCAGCCGTCAAAATCCATTCAAGTGCCTTCGTCTTGCCTACCAATTTCGTCAATCTTTGGGTTCCTCCTGCACCAGGCATGACCCCTAGTGTCACTTCAGGAAAGGAAAACTGGGTATCGCTAGCGGCAATCAGGAAATCACAGGATAAAGCAAGTTCAAAACCACCGCCGAATACAAAACTTTTCACCGCACCAATCACAGGCTTCTTGACTAGGGTTATTCGGTCCCAATCGGCAAATTGGTTCGTTAACTCCATACTGATTGGATCATCGTTCACCATCTCGTCAATATCAGCTCCAGCGGAAAATGCTTTTCCATTGCCCGATAGCAAAATCACCTTCACTTGCGGGTCCCGGTCGAATTCTTCCATGGTTGAAACTATTTCCCTAACCATTATCCTGTTAAGGGCATTAAGTTGCTTAGGCCGATTTAAAGAGATATAACCAATTCCATCCGAGATTGACGTTTCGATGAATTGAAGCGCATTCATTTTATTTCTTCACCAATCATCATCGTTACAAGTTTCCCGGCAAAGCCCATTAGGTCTTTCCCTGATGCTTTTCCTTCCGGGGAACGCATTCCTTGTTGCAATGCATCATGGTCTTCATAATACATTTCACAAAGAATGTAGTACTCAGAGTCTTTGCCCATTGGGGTCCCTACAATTTTAGTAACCTCCATTTTTTGAAGACCAGGAATTTTTTCCGTTATCGGACCATGTACATTGAAGTAGTGCTCATCGAATTCTTCCTTGTTTTCAGGTTGTTTATAAAGGGCGATTAGTTTTACCATTTTAGAAAACCTCCATTTTATTAGATTATTTTTATCATCGGTTTCATCGCTTCGAACGGATTTTTGCATGCTTTACAATATAAAATGCTGCGGCAGGCCGTTGGACCGAAGATATTTTCCATCGTGACATATGTCGATTCACAATATGGGCAATCCACATGCCATGATCCATCACTTTTCATTTGTCGAGGAGGAGGGGAGATTCCGAAAACCTTCAATCCAGCTTTCCCCTTTTCCGTAATTCGATCGGATGTCCAGGAAGGGGAACGTAAAAATTCCACACTTGCATTTTTTACGGCAGGCAGCTGTTTAAGGGCTGTTTCCACATTTTTTTGAATGATCGACAATGCCGGGCACCCAAGAAAAGTTGGCAGCATTTTTACCGAAACGTCCTGGCCCGAAACAGTCACATCTTGGACCATCCCTAAATCCAGAATACTTACTGTATCGATTTCGGGATCTTTAACGTCTTCCAGGAGCCTATATATTTCTTCTGTGTTTAACTGTACGGTCGCCATGGTACCCCTCCCCTTTTTATTGATTCACCATGAAGCTGCTTTATCGCTTGCGTATACTTCGCTTAACGTTTCTAGCGCCTTTTCCAAATCTTCCGTATGCTGGCCATTGCGGCCATCGCCTCTTGCCATCCCTATTTGAATCGTTGCTGCCAAGCCGACACTTTCAAAAATTGGTGTGATGGCCTCGATCCATTTTTTCTGTAAAACAGCTTCGCCCTCTATCAAGCCGAGCTCCACCATTTCCTCCCCATATTGTCCAAGTGAAAATACGCCAGCAAAATCGGGCATTGTTTTACCGATCGCCGCTTTCATTCTCGAAACCGCTTCCAAGTGACCCGATCCCAGCAATTGGACGAACCAGGTTTTCCAGTGCATCAAATGATAGTAAAGTTCCATCTGTACCTTTTGTGCCACTTCAGCAAGCGGTTCATATGAACATGAATGAAGGGATTGAACCTTAATTGCTTTGGCTTGGGTATAAAAATAATTCCGCACTACCGCAAACGCCCAATCATAATCCGGGTCTTTCATATAGTGACCAGGACCATTGACCAATTCGAGAATGATCGCATTGCGCCGTTCCTTGGCGGGACGGTCATGAGCCAGCTTATCCGCATCCCCTTCACCGAGTTCATCAAGTAACTTATAATAAATGGCTGCATGCCCCATCGTGTCTTGGGATATCGAGGCGGATGCAACATCTTCTTCGATATGCGGTGCGAGTCCCAACCATTCTGCACCACGGTATGAATGGATGAAGTCATCGTCCGCCAGTTGAAGCAGCAATTCCTTGATTGTGATGTCCTTCAATGATTCATTCCTCATTTTTCACACCTCCAGCCCAAGACATTATCTCTTTTTCATCGAGCATTCCCTGCTCATACTTCCGCCATTTTTTCTTTAAATACCCGTACCCTTTTGTGGTCCTGTAGTCTTTATTATCGATACGTTGAAGCGTTTTCTTTTCCTCGGCCGTCATTTTCCGTATATTCCGTCTTTTCACGACCCAGATATCATCAACCGCTTCACGTCTCATGAAGTTTTCTTGTGCCATCATGATGGCGATATCCTCATTCGGGGCGAGCAGGCTGAAGTGGTATTGAACGGGTGATGATTGCGTTTTACGGCTGAATACTTCAAATTCTTCAAAGTAATTTCCTTGTCTAGTTTCCATATCGTCCTCCCCCTCCCTTAAATGACCTTTGGCGCCAATGCCTCTCGTACCCATTTATTTTTTTCATAAGAATTTCTTCGAAGACTTAAGCGATCCTGCGAACGGGGACCTTCATTCCTTGCGTACACTTTCAATTTCCCCCAATCGGGTTGTTGGTAAATCCAGGTTTCAGACTCTTTGTCAAACCTAAGCGATTCATCTGGAATGCTGAAGCCAAGTGAAAGGATCCGCTTCACATATTTGGAAAAAAAAGCTTGTCGAAGTTCTTCATTCGTACTTGTTCTGATTTTGTACTTAATCGTTATATCCTGTTTGGATGTGCCCACTTCATTCTTACTGGGAGGTCCAAAGAAAAGTAATAAAGATTCCCACCAATAATTGATGGAGTCTTGAACCAATTTCCTTTGTTCTTCCGTCCCTTCAGCCAAAGCCATGATTATCGCTTCACCATGCTGCGCGTGAAAAACTTCTTCCGCGCAAATCCTCTGTAATGCCCGGGCATAAGGCCCGTATGAGGCGCCAAGCATGTTCGTCTGGGAAATGATGGCTGCACCATCAACCAGCCAGCCAATCAATCCAGCATCGCCCCAGGATTTGGCTTCCATATGGAAAACATTATGAAACTTTAAATCTCCTTTAAACAAATCTTGCATGAGGTCATCCCGTTTTTTGCTGTAAGGCTTTAGCAAATCCTCGGCGACGCGAAGCAATAACTGCCCATGCCCCATTTCATCCTGCACCTTTGCCATGATTCCAAGTTTCCTATTTAAGGTCGGGGCTTTAGGTACCCATTCCTTTTCTGGAAGCGCCCCCATGATTTCACTGATTCCATGCATCGATATTAATTTGATTAAAGTGCCCCGGTATTCTTCCGGCATCCAATCATCCGCCTCTATCTTTTCTCCCGCTTCGATTCTGGCAATGAATTGATTTAGCTTTTCTTCCCCTGCCATATCATTTAAAAGAACGTTCATCCAAATCACCTCTTTTTTCAAATGTAACGTTTATATAACGTTATTATATTTTACTGTTATACTTTATGCAAGGCTATTCTGTCTTTTTTAAAAATAAAAGGAAATTTTCTGGGTTTCTTTGAATCTTTTAATCCACTAAAACTTTAAAGGGCGAAGTTTCCACTTTGATAGACTCTGTCGGACAACCCTCCACCGCATCATCCAGATCATCAAAGAAACCTTCCGGGACCTCTGCAGTTCCTTCATTTTCATCCAGGATGACAAATGCCACTCCCTCATCATTGTAATCAAAGATTTCAGGTGCAGCGGCACCGCATGCAATGCAGGTTTCTTGATCCACAACTGTATATTTTGACAAGAGGCCCTCCCCCTTCTCCATTTCATGATTGGCTCAATCTTCTCTTCTATTAAGAGATAAACCCATATTTAATCACGATTGCATCCGCTTTATGTATGTCGTTTACTTGTTCGATTTCTTCAGCTCCACTTACTCCAATCAATACTTCAGCTGGAAAGAACTGAACGACAGAATCGTCCGGTTTCCACATCCATATTCATGAGCATGGAATTTACAAACGAATGACTTCATCCTTCCGCTTATCAACGACACGAATCGCTTTTCCTTCTGAACGGGGAATGCTATTTGGGATGTTGACAACAATATCCATCGTGACAAGACATGCGGATTTCAAATGATGCTGAATCGTTTTCCTTAATATCTCTACATTCCCATGCGTTAAGTCTTCTTCAATCTCTTTGTAGAAACCGCTTTCAATTTCAATGTGCAGTTCAACACCATCCATATTTCCCTTCTTAACGAGATGAATCTGATAGTGCGGCACAATTCCCTCCATTTGGAATAACACACGCTCTATTTCAGATGGAAATACATTCACTCCCCTGACTATGATCATATCATCCGTTCTGCCCTTAACACGGGACATTCTAGTTGTCGTACGCCCGCATTTACACGGTTCATGTGTAATTGAGGCGATGTCCCCTGTACGGTAACGAATGATTGGAAGCGCTTCCTTTGTAAGGCTGGTGAATACAAGTTCCCCATCTTCGCCGTCCTCAACCGGTTCAAGCGTGTCCGGGTTAATGACCTCGACAAGAAAATGGTCTTCTGCGATATGGAGTCCATCCTGTGCTTCATGACATTCAATCGCAACTCCCGGCCCCATGATTTCACTCAATCCGTAAATATCGATGGCTTTCAATTTCAGTTTCCTCTCAAGTGTTGCCCTCATTGCCTCCGACCATGGCTCAGCTCCGAAAATTCCGTACTCAAGCCCATTATCAGCAGGATCAATTCCCATCTCTTCCATCTTTTCAGCGATATTCAAAATATAAGTAGGGGTTCCGCAAATGCCTCGCGGTTTAAAGTCATTGATGATCGTAATCTGCCTATCGGTATTCCCCCCTGAAATGGGTACTGTCGCAACTCCTAGCTTTTCTGCTCCACAATGCAAGCCCAGGCCCCCTGTAAACAGACCATATCCATATGCGTTATGGAAAATATCTGACTTGCGGCCTCCTGCAGCTACAATTCCACGTGCGACGATTGTTGCCCAGATTTCCAAATCATTTTTCGTATACCCGACAATTGTAGGCTTTCCGCTCGTTCCGGATGAACCATGAATGCGTGTTACATCCTCCATCGGAACGGCAAATAAACCGAATGGATACTGATCACGAAGCGTCTGTTTTTTTGTAAAGGGAAGCTTTATCACATCGTTTAGAGTTTGAATATCTTCTGGTTCCAGGCCCATCTCCCTAAACTTTTCTCTGTAATAAGGTACATTTTCATAAACATGGCTAATCGTTTTTTTAAGGCGTGCCATTTGTAAACTTTCCATTTCAGCACGCGAAGCCGTTTCAACTTCCGGATTGTACATTTTTTCAGTCCCCCTCAATTTTACTATTGTCCCACCGACATTCATAACAGTAATAAAACGGAGAATAAATTATCGTTATGATTTAGTTCAAGATTAATACGTCATTTCTACGTTGTCAATCATGTTTTTATAATTCAGACAAAATGACTGAATAGACAAAATACTAATTTACTAAATTTTCAGACTATGTTAATTTTAACAATGATATATCATTTTATCAAACACTCGTTTTAAAAACGTACTACATTAAAAGGGGGCTTACTATGGAATCACAGGCTAAAACTGGGCATTCACCATCAGGACATGACAGAGGAAATAAGTATCGTAAATTAATTGAAACGGAAGAATTCAAGGAACTAATCCAAAGAAAAAAAGCTTTCATCGTACCTGTCACTCTCTTCTTTCTTGCTTTTTATTTTGTTCTGCCAATTTTGGCTGCTTATAGCGAAGTGTTGAAAGGCGAAGCCTTCTTCCATATTACTTGGGCTTGGGTATACGCACTCCTCCAATTTGCCGTCGTATGGATAGGGGGAATCGTCTATATAAAAAAAGCAGCAAAGTACGACAAGATGTCGAAACAAATCTTGAATAAATATGAGAAGGAGCTTGGCGAATGAGCATTTTATCCCTCACGCTTTTTTTGGGCATCATCTTGTTAACGCTTACTATAACTTATTACTCTTCTAAGAAGACGAAAAATGCCAGTGATTTTTATACGGCCGGCGGCGGATTGACAGCATGGCAGAATGGATTGGCCGTGGCAGGTGACTTTATGTCAGCCGCATCTTTCCTCGGAATTACGGGGGCAATCGCACTGATTGGTTTTGATGGCTTTTACATGAGCATCGGGAACCTTGTTGCCTTTCTTGTCTTATTGTATCTAGTGTCGGAACCACTACGCAATCTAGATAAGTTTACGCTGGCAGATATGATTTCAGCACGCTTCAAATCAAAAAAAGTGCGAGGGATAGCTGCAGCTAACACACTTGTCATTTCAATCTTTTACATGATTGCCCAACTTGTCGGTGCAGGAGGATTAATTAAACTCTTGCTCGGCATCGATTATTGGCTATCCGTTCTGCTTGTCGGTGTACTGATGACGATTTATGTGATTTTCGGAGGGATGACAGCGACAAGCTGGGTGCAGATCACCAAAGCAGTGCTCTTGCTAGGCGGTTCTAGCGTGTTGACGTTCATCGTTTTTTCGCGTTTTAATTTCAACATTTCAGAGATGTTTCATCATGTCCAAACTGCAACACCGCTCGGAAAGGATTTTTTGGATCCAGGAAATAAATACACCGATGGACTCGACATGATTTCATTCAATATGTCGCTTGTCCTTGGAGCAGCCGGCCTTCCGCATTTACTCGTCCGCTTCTTTACAGTAAAGGACGCAGCTACTGCAAGGAAATCCGTCGTATATTCCACATGGTTTATAGGGGTATTTTTCATCATGACGATTTTCCTTGGTTTCGGGGCTGCATCTTTCGTCGGGTTTGAGCGGATCGTCGATGCAAACCCAGCTGGAAACATGGCCGCTCCACTACTTGCATTAACCATAGGCGGTGAATTTTTATTCGCATTCGTTTCTGCTGTAGCATTTGCCACGATTTTAGCGGTTGTATCAGGCCTTGTTTTAACGTCGGCATCCGCTTTTGCACATGATATATATGGTGAAATCATCAAGGATGGAAATATTACGGGAAAACAGCAAGTACTCGTTGCCCGATTGGCTTCTGTCGGCGTAGCGGTCATTTCGATTCTACTTGCTTTATTCGCACAATCAATGAATGTCGCTTTTCTTTCAGTCCTCGCGCTTGGGATTGCTGCCAGTGCCAATTTACCGATCATCCTTTGCACAATATATTGGAAACGCTTCAACTCTACCGGAGCGATCACAGGAATGTCATTCGGTTTACTCAGCTCCATCATACTGGTCATGCTTAGCCCCAATGTATGGAATCCGGAACCTGGAATGGGGATTTTTACAGGCGATCCCCTCTTCACGATGAGCAACCCGACCATTTTCACCGTGCCGCTCGGCTTTATTGGAGCTTATTTAGGCACAATCTTGTCAAAGGCAAAAGATGAGGAAAACAGGTTTGCTGAAGTACTGTTCAAATCAAACACCGGATATGGGATAAGTTCAGCAAAAGACCATTAAAAAGGGGGATTTCCATGACCGCACATTTAGATAAGGATATTCACGAATTGCATTACGATCAAATCAAACAAGTACTGGTCGACGAACCATATGCTTCTTTTCTAGGGATAAGATTGACGAAACTCGGTCCCGGCACAGCGGAAGCAGAATTGATTCCAAGTGACCACATGTTAAATAGCCACGGAACGGTTCATGGTGCCATTATCTTTTCACTTGCAGATTACGTGTTCGCAGCAGCCAGCAATTCATATGGCAAAGTAGCGGTTGGCGTTTCAAACAACATCAATTTCTTATCAGCTGGCAAACGGGGTGAGATTTTAACTGCCAGAGCGGAAGAGATCAAGAAAAACCATAAACTGGCCTGGTATAAAATAGACGTGTTAAATGAAAGGGAATTGATTGCAACCATGGAAGCGATGGTATTCAGGAAAAATCAATATTTCGTCGACCAAGTTGAATAAGTAACGTTTGAAAGCGGACATGCAATCCATAAGTCCGGTTTCCTCTCCCTTGATTTTCCAAGGATACGTACGAAAAAAAAGGGGGATTCCCGATTGGAATCCCCCTCCCCTATTATAACCCTTCTTTTAGTTATTGACCGCAATACTGGAATCTATCACTATTAACGACTCCCCGCACTCACGTTCACTTATCCCATCCGTCTGATAAGCGATTTTCCCTCTATGCCTTCCCAATGACCATGGCCAGGTTACTGAAATGCACATGTACATCCATTAATCAAAGAGACCGTTGTGATGCTACCATTTCCTCCTTCTTTCCTACATATACATCAAGCGCAGCCTGCAAAGCCTCTCCCCGATTAACTTGGAACCCTTGGCGCAAAAGGACAGCTTCCAAGGAGGCCAATACAAACAGGATGTTTTCTTTCCTGCAACTGAATCCCATAGTCCCGATTCTCCAGATTTTCCCGTGAAGCGGACCAAATGAGGAAGCGATTTCGATGCCAAATTCATTCAACAGCATGACTCTTACAGCTTCACCATCGATTCCTTTTGGAATTTCAATGCAAGTTACACACGGAAGTTTGTTTTTCCCATCCCCGAATAACATTAGTCCCATTGCCTTGATCCCTTCAACGAGAGCTGCTTCGTGGAGTTCATGACGGGCAAAGCGCGTTTCCAGACCTTCTTCGAGCACAAGACGCAATCCTTCACGTAACGCATAAATCATGGAAGTTGCTTCTGTATGATGATTCAAACGACGCGGTCCCCAATAATCCTGCAGCATGCTTAAATCGAAATAATTACTGGCGATCGGACGGCTGAGCGAAACCTGTTGGTTGTCTTCATCTGTGGCAATACCACGTTCCACCTTTTTGCGGGACTGGATGATTTCTTCTATTCGCTCATTATACGTAATCGGTGCCATACCGGAAGGAACCGACAAGCATTTTTGTGTCCCTCCTATCAATCCATCAATACACCATTCATCCACCTTAACATCAGTGCCCCCTATGGAGGCCACCGCATCCACAACAAGCAGGACACCCCATTCACGGCAGGCCCGCCCGATTTCCTTCAAAGGCTGCATACAACCAGTGGAGGTTTCCCCATGCACGATTGCTGTTATTTTTGGGGAGACTTTCTTGATTTCCGCAATGACTGCTTGCGGTTCGAACACTTCACCCCAAGGACATTCCATCGTATGGACTTCAGCTCCGTATCGCTCACAGATTTCCACCAATAAGTGACCGAACCTTCCGAATATAGGAATCAGGACTTTATCCCCCGGCTCAATGATGCTGCATAGAATCGCTTCATTACCGGATCTTGAGGTGCCATCTATCGGGAACGCCCATTTATTTTTCGTTTGAAAAACCAAACGCAGCATTTCCATCACTTCATTCATGATAGTGGTGAATGCAGGATCGAATTGCCCTAATATCGGTGTGCTCATCGCCCTTAAAACACGCGGGTCAACTTCGACCGGTCCTGGTGTCATGATCGTTCTCATCGGTGCATTCAATTCTGAATATGCCATTTTTACCAACTCCTTCAATAGGCTATTTTATAAAGTATTTCAATCAAAAATCCATATCCATCGCAACAGGTTTGACATCCATCCATTGTGAAACCCCAGCTTCATTTCCGCTTTCTTTGCCAGGGAATCGAGAGTCGAAAATGTCCTTACAAAACCTTTCAAAAACCTCTTCCTCTCCGATGCCATCCGGAACATTGAATCCCGAAGCCAGACGACAGCATCCTTCCTTTATGAATGGGAGTGGTGCCCGCATGATCGCTCTTAAATGATTTTCACCGTATAAAGGCGGTGACGCCCCATCCTTGTCCGTTTCCATATGGGAACTGGTCGGAATGATTCCACCGGAGGGACGCCCCATACACTATCAAAATATGTAGTAAGTTTTTTCCCATCCTCAGCTTTCATTGCCTGCTGAGTGCTCATCCTTTCCTTGGAATATAATATCCGGGTCACTCCATTACTCTCTGTTGCCCCGAAAAATGCTAACCATTCTATCATCGAACGCAACATCATCCTTTTCATCTATTAATATTTCGTTTTGATTGCCCATCTTATCGCTTCCCTTCGCAATAGCCTTTGATGTCATGAACATTCACAAAATTTATGTCATCTATTATTTTACTTGCTTTCGCCTTTAACTTCATTGACAATTCTGTTAGTATTTTGGTGTTTTTTTGTGCAAAATAACCAACTGAAAGACAACCAATAATGTATATATATATACAGATTTCTATGATCAAAAGAACTTTTGTTATATCAGCGCCTTATCATATTTCACTGGTGTTTTTTGATAAATTAAGATACTAGTTCTACTTATGCCGGCCAAATTAACTTTTGATGGACTGCGAACCTAAAAAGATGATGTCTAATCTTGTTACATCTAATTCACATATGTTTTATTTGCTTTTTTTCTATTTATAAAGAATTAGACCAAAATGGGGAACAAGTAATCGTGATCACTTGTTCCCCATTTTATCGATTAATCACTTATTTTAATCCGAAGCCCCGTATGAATCACTGGTAGAAGTTAAGATATGACACTATGTTGAGCCTCATGAATTTAATAACATTGCATCCTGGTTGGTCTGAAGACCCAGAAATCACTTAATGTTTACACTTATTTTTCTTCGCTTCAATGCGTCGTCGATGCAGGATAGGCTCAGTATACCCACTTGGTTGGTTATAGCCTTGAAACACTAGGTCGCATGCCGCTTGAAACGCCACTGAGCTGTCGTAATTATCCGCGATACATTGATAGGCTGAATCTCCACTGTTTTGTTCATCCACTACTTTAGCCATTCGTTGTAAAGTCTCCAAAACCTGTCCTTTTGTACAAATTCCGTGGTGAAGCCAGTTAGCGATATGCTGACTCGAAATTCTTAGTGTGGCACGGTCTTCCATCAACCCTACATTGTTGATATCTGGTACTTTGGAACAACCAATTCCTTGTTCTACCCAACGTACAACATAACCGAGGATACCTTGGGCATTGTTATCCAGCTCTTGCTGAATTTCTTCCGGACTCCATTCGGGGTTTTGAGCCACCGGGATTTCCAAAATATCATCACGTAAATTTACTGGATTCTTTTTCAACTCATCTTGCACCTTTTTTACATCCACTTGATGATAATGAAGAGCATGCAATGTCGCTGCAGTCGGTGAAGGCACCCATGCTGTATTCGCCCCCGCTTTCAGATGGCCAATCTTTTGCGTTAGCATTTCCGCCATCATGTCAGGTATTGCCCACATTCCCTTACCAATTTGAGCTCGACCTTGAAAACCGGTTGCTAGACCTACATTGACATTCGATTTTTCATAACCTTGTAGCCATTTTGATCCTTTCATGTTATTTTTGAGGATCATAGGTCCGGCTTCCATAGAAGTATGAATTTCGTCTCCCGTTCGATCTAAGAACCCTGTATTAATAAATGCCACCCTTTCTTTAACTTGGCGGATACAAGCTTTCAAGTTCAATGAAGTTCGGCGTTCTTCGTCCATAACACCAATTTTCAGTGTATTTCGCTGTAGACCAAGCATGTCTTCCACACGATCAAAGAGCTCATTGGCAAAAGCCACCTCTTCGGATCCATGCATTTTTGGCTTAACGATATAAACTGATCCTTTAGATGAATTTTGATATTTACCATTCCCCAACAAGGAATGTTTGGCAAGTAAACTAGTCATGACTGTATCCATAATCCCTTCAGGAATCTCCTCACCATTTGCATCCAGGACTGCGTTTGTGGTCATTAAATGTCCCACGTTACGGACAAACATAAGTGAACGGCCAGGTAAAGAGAATTCTTCTCCATTTGGTGCCCTGTATAAACGATCCGGGTTCATTGTACGTGTCATCATTTTATTATCCTTTTTGAAAGTTACAGCCAGATCCCCCCTCATAAGACCTAACCAATTTCGATAGACCAGGACTTTATCATCAGCATCCACTGCCGCAACAGAATCCTCACAATCCATAATGGTCGTAAGGGTAGATTCCATTAGAACGTCCTTAACGCCTGCTTTATCTTTTTTACCGATCGGGTGACTTCTATCAATCTGAATTTCAAAATGCAACCCATTATTTTTTAATAAAATCGCCGATGGATTTCCGTATTCACCTTGATTGCCAACTAGCTTAGATTCCTCTACTAAACTCGTAATTTCTCCATTTCTGAGTGTAACAGCTAATTTCCCATCTACTACTGTATATTTCACGGCGTCTTTATGTGAATGATCCTTTAAAGGAGTTACTTGATCAAGAAAATCCTTTGCAAATGAAATGACTTCTCCACCGCGTACTTCATTGTAGCTCCCTTCTCGGTAGGCTCCTTCTTTTTCGCTAATAACATCTGTACCATATAGGGCATTATAAAGGCTTCCCCACCTTGCATTTGAAGCGTTAATAGCATAACGAGCATTATCAACCGGGACAACTAGCTGCGGACCGGCTTGGAAGGCAATTTCATCATCTACCCCTTCTGTGGTAATATGAAAGTCTTCTCCTTCAGGTTCGAGATAGCCAATTTCTTGTAAAAATGTTTTATATTCAGCAAAGTCCATCTCTTTATTTTCCCTGTGCCATGTATTGATATTGGTTTGAATTTCATCACGACGAGCCAATAATTTTTTGTTTTTTGGAGACATGTCATGTACCAATTTTTCAAAATCAACCCAAAATTGTTCCTGATTCAGTCCGCTTCCAGGCAGCCCATCTTTATTGATAAATTCAAAAAGTACCGAAGCCACTTGAAGATTACCTACTTTCACATATTCTCCCATGATGTATTCCTCCTCTAAAAATTAGTTTGACTCCCGGCATACGCCGAGATAATTTTCTTAAACCAGGTGATCTCTCCTCCCTTTGAACGGGTTCAATACTTAGTTTGTTTTCGATTTCAAGTTCTCAAATTTATTGTTTTGTTTTCTTATAATCAATTTCAAGTTTATCGTTAGAGATGTCAAATATAGTCAGTATGGTATGAACACCTTTTTTTCTTCACTCGCAAAATGAAAGCCCATTTTTTAAAAAATAATCACTTTGTGTTTCCATTTCCAGGTAGATAGATCGGTTACTGCCCGACCTCCAACTTATTCATTAATTTATTCCAATTAATGAATTTCTCCAAAAAGATCGATATAATGACACCCATAATGAGACCATTTGTAATGAAAGGCTGCAAGAGGACAGGTACACTGCCGAATAATGCTGGCGGGATGTTCATAATGCTAACTCCAACTAGGACCGGCCCTGCTAAACGGAGTATCGTTTCAGAGTTGAATAACGTACCTTTCAGACTGTTTAATGCGGTCCCGAACAATTGAAGGTATGCGACAAATAAAACAGCGTTACCTATTGTTAATGGTATTGTTCCTAAGAATCTCCCTAATGGAGGAATAACTCCAAGGAGAGTAAACAAAAATCCGCTTATAATGAATGGCTTTCGTTTGAATAACTTGGTACTTTGTAAAAAACCTATCGTAGATGTAAATGGTGTAAAAGGGACCAAGCCAAAAATCGAAGTGATAAACGCAAAAATACCTGTTACAAAAATAGATCTCCTGTATTGACTATGTTCCACCTTTTCCTTGTAAACATCTGCAACAGCTTGAATAGAAGCGAAAGAATTCGTTAAATTCAAAAGGACAGCAAAAAAGGAAACAAAAATAATACCAATATTCAAGTTTGGAGTTCCAAGGGGAAAGAAAGTGAATGCCATACCTGAAGAGCTAGCCGTCGGAAGATCTGAAGGGAAAATAATTCGATATAATGACCACCCTACGATAATTCCGATCAGGATTGAGAAATTGCCTAGTATTTTCCCTCCTTTAATCCTTAAAAAGCCAACGAAGATGACAATCAAGATTGAAAACAAACTGACAGGGAGATCAATTGTTCCACTTTCGGTTATTTTAAACATACCTTTGAAGAAAATAAAGATGAGCTGAAAGGTCAGTAAAAATATATAAACACTTATCACCATCGGCTTAATTACTTTTTGTATGATATAAATCAGGTTAAATGCCGCAAGCAGTACGGTTACAGCTCCAGCCAGCAAAATACCTGTTGCAATTCCTCCCCCTACGGTTGCAAAATCCAATCCGAGTGCAGATGCAGAGATGCCCATATTTATCATCAGACCCCACATTAGCCCTGAATGGCTGTCCAATAATGGATAACGATGCCCAACCCATGCCTGCAGAATACAGGATATTCCGGTAAAGATAAAGGAGCACCTTATCGTCATTTCAATTGTTTCTGTAGGAAGCTGGAATGCTGCTCCTACAGAAATTGGTACGACAACCGTATTGGCAAAAATAAAAAAAAGCCACTGTAAAGAGGAGAATAATGTTACAGTAACTCCTTGCTGTTTCATCTTAATCATCACCATTTCCGATTTCTGGATTTTTATAAAATCTGTTTTCTAGTTTTTAAGGAAGCCAATCGTAGAAATTACAAAACAATAAAAATATAAGCGAAGCGCTGTCTTCACTACAATCGCTTCGCCTTAATCACTTTTTTGTTTTTTAAAAGAAGAAACTTAAATTATTTTGTAATGTTTAATAAACTTAGCATTTTTTTAATATCTTGTTATATCCATAGGCAATGCCCCTGCAGCAAAGCCTACAAACATGAATCGGCTGTTTCCTGTATTTCGCATTCCATGAATTTGATTAGGCTTGGCTAATACTACCATTCCTTTCCTGATCGTGATCTCATTCTCTAGGTCAGGGAAGTATGTTCCTTCCCCCTCAATGCAGACCCAAATATCATCAACATTCGAATGGGAATGTAAATATACTTCCTGCTCAGGTTCAAGACACCAAACTGCCCCAACAGTTTTATCCGTTTCATAGAAATAATTTTTTTGTGGTGCATTAGAATCGAATTTTGCTATTTTATCGATTTCAAAAACTCTTTCCTCTATTATCGACTTTTTGTTCAAAATTACATTCTGGTCCATACCTCAGCACCTCTTTTATATTTAATGGTCATCTCCCTAAAATACAATTCTGCCCGCATTAAATCTCTTGAAGTTGTCATCTACTCATTTCTTCTATATGATGTGACCTTTTACAAGGATGCATCACGATTACAATCTTTAGAGTAAACATATGTTAAACTTTCTCTGCCTACCGCATAGGCTGCTTGATGTACATATGGACCCATAAAAATGTAATCCCCTTTCTTTACAGGAACCCACTGATTATCCAGGTTATACATCCCTTCTCCCGAGAGTAAGTAGGCTCCATGTTCTTGCACATGTGTTTCGATGAACGGATGAGATGCAGCGGGATCAAAGGAAAGAATGTGAAAATTCATATCAAAATCTATATCAGCAGGCAAAAGATCCTTAAGATGGACATTATGCATATCATCATAAATCCTGAATTCAATGTTGTTCGCATGGTTTGAATGAACCCATGGCCTCCGTCCTTCAAGCGGACGATACTTTTGCTTATATAGGAATAGTTTAGAATCTCCATCCGATTGGTTTTCTAAATACATCTTTGTTCCGGGCGGACAATATAAATAACCGCTTTCATCGAGGACAAACTCCTGTTCACCTGCAGCAGCTTTTATTTTCCCTTCAATAACATAGACAAATGTCTCAACATCTTCTTGTCCACCAAACCCCTCGCTGTTCTTTCCATCCTTTTGCATTGTCACAATGTAATCGACAAAGCTTGCTCCAAGCTTGGGAGAACCCAAAATGGAAATGATACAATTCTCAAATCCCGGAATAACATTATTAACCAATCCTTCAGGTGCAATTAACGCATATTTACCGTGCTCAATTATTGATCTGCTTGCTAATAAATCTTTAGGATAACCCATCTTTTAAACTCTCCTTTTAATCGTATTTTATTTGAAATATGTGACTCATGGTGTGCCCATTTCCCGCTATTAATCAACTTATAATTGTAGCTTCTTTTCATATATTATTAGCTTGTGTTAGAAACAATTAAGTCCCTTATATAAATATTAACTGCTTTCATTTAATTAGTCTTTATGCCTAATCGATAAAAACGTTTTATATTTTTGTTCATTATAGATAAAAAGATTTTCTCCAGTCCTTTATGCTTAACAATCCTAGATTTTAATTTTTTCCACAGTGGCAATACTTCCATTTTCAAAAACAATATCCCCATTGACGATCGTTGTTGTTACTTGCCCTTTGAATGTCCTGCCAACATAAGGCGACTGCTGATGGCGGTAGAACAAATCTTCCTTTTTAAGTTCGAAGCTTTTGTTCAGATTAACTATCGCCAGATCAGCGTCGCTATCAACGGCTATTATCCCTTTATGGGGATAAAGGCCAAATAACTTAGCTGGATTCGTTGATGTTAATTCAACAATTTTCCCCAGAGGAAGATTACGGTTGAAATGCCCCTCTGTCAACATAATATTGAGCGTAGATTGGGCACCGGAAATCCCGCCCCAGGCACTGAAAAAGTCATCATTTATTACTTCTTTCATAGAGGCAGGTGCTGGTGAATGGTCGGATGCTATTACGTCAATTTCACCGTTTGCTACAGCTTCCCATAATTGTTCTACTTCTTCATCATCACGCAGTGGAGGGCAGCATTTTGCCAAACCGCCTTTTTCCTCTAAGTCTTTTAATGTCAAAGATAAATAATGAGGGCATGTTTCTACCGTAATATCCAGGCCTCTTTGCTTTGCCTGATTGATGACTTCCACTACTTTGCGGCTGCTCGCATGAACAATGTGCAGTTTACACCCTGTGGCTTCTGCATATGAAATGATTCTTCTTACCGCTTCAATTTCGGAAATTATCGGTCTAGATTCGACGAAGTCTTTTGCAGTCGTCTTTTTTTGTCTTTGTTTTTCTTGTGCAAGCTGATCACAAATCACTGTACTTTCAGCATGAACGGCTAAAAGTGAACCTACAGAGGCAATTTCTCTCATCCCTTTAAAAATCGTAATATCATCGACATGATTGAAATCGACAATTCCGCTCGGTGACATAAAAGCTTTAAATCCAATTACTCCATTTTCATCAAGTTCCTTAATATTCTCAATATTTTCCGGTATAAGTCCACCCCAAAAGCGGCAATTGACTACCGACTTTTCTTCGGAGCAAGCTCTCTTTAATGCCAAATATTCTTTATTGATTGTTGGTGGTGTACTGTTCAATGGCATATCAAAATAGGTTGTCACCCCACCTGCCGCTAAACTTCTGCTGCCAGTTTGAACACCTTCCCACTCAGTTCTGCCTGGCTCGTTGAAATGAACATGAGTATCAATTAATCCTGGGAGTATGTGCTGCCCCTCAGCATTAATTTCTCTTGTTGCTAAAGCATCAATATTTTTGCCAATAGTCACTTCTTTAATTTTCCCTTCCTTAATTGCAATATCTCCTTGAACAATTGAATCAAACATTACAAGATTTCCATTTCTAATGATTAAATCATATGTAGCCATAGGTTCATTCCTTTCTGTGGGAAATCAAATTTTATAAAAACCTTTAAGGAGAATCCTCTTTTACAAGTTGCATAATGAAGAAACGAACATCTTGCTTTCTACAACTGAAATCGTATATATTCCGAATTAAATACAACTATTACTTTCTGAACATCGTTTTGAGATTTAGTAGATTCCGCTAAAACTTCTATCAAGCAATTTTGGAATGAAACGTACAATCCATTTCCCCAACTTAATCGCATCCACCTTTATGAAGACAGGAAGCGAGATGCGCAGCCTTGGCTGTTATCTGGTTTTGTACGGCACCCTCACCAAGGCCGTCAACACTGATCCTTTTTTTTAATATTGGGACTCTTTCCCTGACTATTTCACGTTTCCATCAATTAAGCCCCTTTAACCACATCCTCTCGTTCCTGTTGCGCTTTTTAAACAAGGCTCTTTTCGTAAAGATTGTTGTTTTTAAAACGAAACTATTTTAGGTTGATTGGAGCGGAAGTGCGAGACTCCTGCGGGAGCAGCGGGACAGGTGAGACCCCACAGGCGTCTACGCCGAGGAGGCTCACCGCCCGCCCCGCGGAAAGCGAGCACCTGGAGGGGAAATCAACCACACTGCACCACTTCGTAAATAGCAACAAAGTATGCGAAAACAGCCTTAAACAAAAACAATATAGATGAACGAATGCGAGCATCCTACCAAAGAAAAATGATAGAGAACTGGCGGATTGTATACGCTTCAAAATATAAATATAGTTTCTAAATATAATAAGAACTTGGGATTTATGGAATGTAAAAAAAAATCTTGAAAACAGTTTCATTAACCTTCAATCCTCTATACAATTGATTATAAGCGGATTCATTCACAAAATCATTATGCGATGTAAACAATTTCCATTTAAATTTTTGTCCAAATTTAACAAGATTCGTTTGCTTCCCTTTCTAGTAATAAAAACTGACAAAATGTAGAATTAGAAGGTGTATGATGAAAAAGGTAGAAGATTTATTTATCGTTGATGTGTTTCAAGAAGCCAAAATTATTGCTGGACATGCTGGACTTAAAAGGAAAGTAGAATCAATTGAGATTTCAGAAACACCAGATGCCATCAATTTTTTAGCTAAGAACTCCCTATTATTGACAACAGGATACGCTTTTAAAAACGACCCCCATGCATTATGCAATCTCATTTCCCAAATTAATGAACTTCCATGTGCAGGGATTGCCATTAAACTTAAAAGATTCATTGATGAGATCCCGCAGGATGTAATCGAATTGGCCGAATCATTAGAATTTCCAATTATTCAAATTCCAGAGACATTAACATTAGGTGCGGTTGCTCATCAATTATTAAGCTTTATATGGGATAACCAAATTGAAGAGTTATTCTATGCGATGCATATTCACAAGGAATTTACCAATATGATGATAAAAGGCTACAGTCTGAATTCTTTAATTGAAAATCTTGGCTCCCTATTAAAATGTCCTGTTCTCCTACTTGATCCTATTGGTGATGTGACATCCTTTTCTCATCATTTTCGTACAGGAAATATGAAAATCGTTATGAAAAATGTTCAAGAACAAATTAAACGTGATATAGAAACATACCTAGAGAAAAACCAGCTTACTATCGACATCCAAAATACGGACATTTCTATAAAAATGTTTCGGGTGAAAACAATGCGTCCCTATCCCTATTTTCTATTAATTCTTCATCCTGAGAAGCTTTCATACCCATCTTCACAATTAGCTATAGAACAAGCATCAACAGTCATTTCATTCACGCTGCTTAAAAACGAGGCTATTAGAGAAAACAGTCGTTTGTTAGAAAATAACTTTTTTGCTTCCCTTGTTGATGGAAAGATTTCTAACAAACAAGAAATTATTCATAGGGGAAAACAGCATGGCTTAATCGACAATATGAAATATGTATGCATTGTATGTAAGATTGATGATGATAAACAAAACGCTTTACAAAAAAGTTCAGACATAATGAATAGATTATACGACTATTTATATAAATTTTTACATAAATCATTTTTAAAAATAGATACTAACAACATCGTTTTTATGAAAGATGGATATTTTGTTATTTTGATGCAAGCTCCTCTGAATATTAATGATTCGATTAAAAGCATAATAGAAGAAAGGCTGAAGGAGTTCCAGAATGAGGCTTATTCAAATCTAAAAATTTCGTTGTCGTTTGGAGTTGGAAACTTTTCTAATGACCTTACCTATATCCACCTTACATACGAAGAGGCAGTGGAAGCATGGACAAATGGGGCTGAACTGTTTCAAAATAAATTTATCAACTTTTACGAGACCAAGCAATTAATCGAACTGATTCGGTTAATTCCCGAAAAAGATTTAAAAAAATTTTATGAAAATACTTTACGTTCTTTATCCTACCCGAAAAATAAAGATGAAAAAGACTTAGTTAATACCTTATTGGTATATTTGGATAATAATTGTGAACTTGCAATTACATCCAGGAAACTGTTTGTTCACCGTAATACCGTTAAATACCGAATTGCCAAATGTGAGGACATGTTGAATTATTCCGTTCATGATGCAAAAAACTCACTTCATTTACGTATAGCTTTACTCATGAGTTCAATTTTCAGGGGTAATAGTGATTAATAAGTTATTGTAATCACTACTAAAGCAGATATTGACTGAAGGTAAACTGCTCCACGCAGACAGAGATCAATATAAAGAGTAAATCTCGACCTTTTTTTCTGGAAGTGTCTTGGATTATGGAGGAATCCAGGAATTTCAGTGGCTTTTTTATGAACATACAGAACTCCTTTTATTACATTGGATCATTGTCGATACGCATGACTGTTTCATCGAATGAAGGATCTTTGTCCTATAATTGAAATGTATTCATTTTGAAAAAACTCGTGTTCCGATACAGTCGGATCACGAGTTTTTTTGTAAGTTCTCTTTTAGTTGATAGCTAAAACTTATAAGTTCCTCAATATTGTTTTGTGGCTATCTTAATCACTGTAGAGTAAAGGACTCTAGCTCCTGTACCCATATCTTCTACAGTCACGAATTCATCTGGGTGATGACTGAGACCATCTTTACAACGAACGAAAATCATTGCAACATTCGTTACCTCCGCCATAGCCATCGCATCGTGACCAGCACCGCTTACAAGACTGATAGGACTGCCATCCAATTCGCTAATGGACTCCTCGATTACTTTAATCAATTGTTCATCACAGTATACAGGATCAGCTTCCATGACCTGTTCAAAATGAATTTGGAGTCCTCTAGCTTTTGCTACTCTTTCACCTTCAGTTAATATGGCATCAATGGCTTTTTTCTTACGATCCACATTTAAATCACGGATATCCAGCGTTCCTGTTACAAGGCCTGGTATTACATTACTAGCACCCGGACTTACAGTAAGTTTTCCGACGGTCGCCACTAATGGTTCATTTTGGATAGCGATGTTCTCAATGTAGGAAATGAGATCACTAGCTCCTAAAAGCGCATCTTGTCTAAGGGCAACAGGAACTGTCCCTGCATGTCCAGGTTTCCCGATAATTTCAAAATAAAATCTTGTAGCACCAGCAATCCCACGAACTATACCGACAGGTTCATTCTCCTTCTCAAGCACAGGCCCCTGTTCGATATGAAGTTCCAAATAAGCGAGAAGTTCTTCTGGAGTACGACTAGCGTCTTTATAAGCATATGGGTCAGCAATACCAATTCCTTTTAACGCTTCAGCAATTGTTATTCCTTGTTCATCTGCTCTTTCTAAATCTTCAGCAGTAAAAGTTCCTGCAATCGCTTTACTACCAAGGAAAGTTGAGTGAAACCTTACTCCTTCCTCATCACAAAAACCTACCACTTCGATTGGATTGTATAATATAATGCCATTATCCTTAAGAGTTTGAACAACTTCTATTCCAGTTATAACTCCTAGAATCCCATCATATTTACCTGCTTCAATCACGCTATCTAAATGTGAACCAATCATTAAGACTGGAGCTGTTGGATCTTTCCCTTCATAACGTCCGATTATATTATTAAGAGCATCTTTTCTTACCGTCATCCCAGCTGCTTTCATCCACTCTTCAACTAGACTTTCTGCTTTTAAACTTTCCACTGTGAAAGGTAGTCTAGTGACACCAACAGTTGTGGATGAACAAGCAGCAAGTTCTTCGGTTCTAGTGTTGATTCTTATAGCATCAACATCCTTCTGAAGTTTAACCAATCGATCACTTCCCTGCCAATTTAATCTCTAAGTGAAATTTTTGTTATTTAAATCCAGTTACTTAATATGCAAAGTCATATTAACACTTTATTTAGTCTTTGCTCAATAGGAATTCTGCATGATAAGCTAATTAAAAGTTAGATTAAACGGTGACAAGCAAAAGCACTTGTCACCGTTTAATACATATCGTACATATATATAGGCTAACTAACTAAACGCCCTTTTTTTGAATGTAATAATGACCATGCATCAACGAGAGTACGTTTTGACTGTGCAATTACAATATCAGATGATTCTGTACCGACAGGTTTTACTTCAAAAGCGACTATATTCTTTATACCTTCACCGATGTAACCAATTTCTAATAGAGATCGTAAATACTCCGCTAATTCAGGAACATCAACTTCACTTCCTGGATATCCGAAACGCGGATGCTGATCGCCGTAAGCAGGATCAGAAGTATCTTTAATATAGCAATTTCCGATATGGGCATGGTTAATATAATCACGAGCTAACGTTAATGCATCATGAGACGTTTCTCGCTGCATTGGTAAATGACTTAAATCAAGCATTAAACCGAAAGTGGGATCTACTTTACGAACTTCTTTTGCAACTTCAACAGCAAGTTTATTCGAACCGATTAAACATTTCTTATCAGTCTCATCATCAAATGTTTCAAGTGAGAGTACTAAATCACCTTTAGATTTTGCATAATCGCATAATTCTTTGATTGAATTCGTTAGTAATTGTAAGGCAACATCTTGTTGAGTATCTGGTTTAGCCCCACTTAAGAAACCAAGTTTAGCAGCATTTACTTCGTAAGCCTGGTCAATTCCGCCTTTTACTAAATCGATAGCCCTTCTACGCTCAGCTTCATCAAAAGAATTAAGGTTTCCTTTGTTTCTTAATAGAATCGGTTGTGCACCAAATCCTACATTCATTCCACCGGATTGTAAAATTTGAGCAGCCTCTTTACGTTCTTCAGGATTGTTAATAGATGTAATTTCAATTCCAGAGAAAAAATCATCTTGTACAATTTTCTTAATTGTTTCAACAGCTGGGCCATCTCCACCCATTGTTTCCGGATAAGCCATGAAGTGAACAATTCCGACTTTCATAGAATTATGAAGATTTGCTGACATTGTTTCGCCGATTTTTCGGCTTCCCTCCTTTAATGAACCCATTATTTAAGTACAGTCAAGACTGCTTTTCATTACTAATATGTTTTTTGAAGCAATAGGTTATATCCCATTGCTTCAAAAAACACTTCCATCAAGAGTGATGATTATTTAGAATAATCAATCTTTTCTGAGTATTTGAAGCCGTTAAGTGCACCGTTATTAGAGAATTCGCATGCGTTCTTAGGATCTGGATCAACTATAACTTCGATTAAATATGGTTTACCTGAGTCAACTGCACGTTGCAGAGCTGGTTTGATATCATCATAATGTGTAACAAGCTCACCACGAACACCCATACCTTCAGCCGTTTTAACAAAGTCGATTCCGCGCTCTTCATTATCACATAATTCATTTTTGAAAATTAAGTCCGTAGAAATTTGACGTCCATTATAGAACCAGTTTTGTTGTTGACGAATTAATCCCATTAATGAGTTATTCATACAGAAAATAATGACCGGAATATCATGCTTTGCAGCTGTAGCAATATCTTGTAATGACATCCCCAAGCTTCCATCACCAAGGATGTTTACACTTTGTCTTTCAGGAAATGCAAGTTTCGCTGCCATTGCTGCACCAAGGCCCCAACCCATTGTCCCCGCACCACCAGTTAATAAGTAAGTTCTTGGTACATACGTTTCAAATAATTGAGAAGACCAGATTTGGCTAATACCGCAGTCATGAGATACGAAGGCATCTCGATCTAAGAATTCACGAAGTTCTCGCAATGCACGTTCTTGTCTGATTGGAAGTGTTGTGTAATCCGTTTTTCGTGCCCATTTCTTACGCTCTTCAGTTAAGTTGACTCTAGTACCTACTTCGGCAGTTGCAGCTACTTGAGCACCAAGTGCTTTATGGGCTTCTGCAAGTTTAACCATGAATGTTTTAACATCAGAAACGATACCTAAAATCGTTGGTACAACTTTACCAATTTCCTTATTATCAAGATTTACGTGGATAATTTTCTTACCGTTTTGTGTGAATACAGAAACATTACCAGTTGAACGGTCAGCGAAACGTCCGGCAAGGTTGATTACTAAGTCAGCTTCAACAATTGTTTTGTTACCGAATGGAGTATCAAGCATCGTTCCCATACGTCCAGCGAATAAAGGGTGATCGTTAGGGAAGGTATCCATCCCCATGCCAGAAGTTACTACAGGGATTTGCAGTTCTTCAGCTAACGCTTTCAATTCAATGGTAGCGTTAGCAATGTTGACCCCTCCACCAGATAGTAAGACCGGTCTTTTAGCATCTTTTAATAATTCCAATGTTTTCTCTATATCAGCGTCAGAAGCTTGTGGTAAGTTATCGACTGGAGTAGAACCGATAAGTACATCTAAGTCGACTTCTATTTCAACTTTTTGTTGATCAACTGGTAAATCAAGAAGAACTGGACCCTTTCTGCCAGTAGTAGCTGTTACCCATGCTTCATGGATAAATTCAGCAGCTTTCGAACCGTCAGTTAAACGGTATGCAGCTTTCGTTACAGGCTTTGCCATTTCAACGATAGGCGCTTCTTGGAATTGCATGGTTCCAATTAAACTATTTTTTTGTTGACCGGTAATGGCTATCATTGGAATGGAATCCATCCATGCACCGTAAAGGCCAGTTAAGAAGTTAGTTCCGCCAGGCCCTGATGTGGCAGCACATACGCCTACTTCACCAGTTGCTCTTGAATAACCATCAGCCATGAAGGCACCCGTTTGTTCGTGACGAACAATATATGATTCAATTTTAGTTAATTCTTTTACTGCATCATAGAATGGTAAAATCGCAGCTCCCGGTACACCATAAACATGTTTTACCCCTCTTTTTTCTAAATACAAGGCAATTAACTCAGCAGCTGTCATTTTTTGTTTAGCCATTTATATCTCTCCCTTTTGATCCTTTTTTATATTTTCAAAGATTTGAGCAATTGAATCTTTATCCCCAACGTTGCCCGGAAATACGATATAAGGTGTATCTTTGAACTTAGCTTCACTTCCGGTTAACCATACTGGAACACCGGCGATCGCTTGCCCTAAAATTTTTGCATATTTAATATCTAAGCCGTCAGTTGCCACATCACTCGAAGTTATGCCACCTTTTGCAATGATGAATTTCGGCTTTACTTTTAGTGAGCGAATAACTTTAACTAAAGAACTTGAAACAGTTTGACTAATCTTTAAATTTTCTTCCTTATCTTCCGCACTAATTAAATCTCTACTCGTATATACAAGCGTATCGCGATTAGAAGAAATATTTTGATCTACTAATTGACATACTCGTGTTAGCTCTTCAATTCTTGTTTCTTTATTTAGAACTTTCACAACACTCATTTCGATTTGTTCAATCGGGTATTTACTCATTAGTTCCTTAATTTGTTCCGTAGTTTTATTCGTGTGAGAACCTACTATAATAAAGCCACCATTGTTTTGGCTTTCATCATTTGAAACAATCTCATTAGCTGATAAATATGGACGATCATGAATTCCCGCAATCGATTTTACAATAGATGCTGCAGTTCTAAACAAGAATTGCTTGCCAGAATCAATTGCTTTAAGGACAGCTAATGATACGATGTCCAAATCATAATAAGATTTAGCATTTACTATAATAGGAGCATTATTGTTAGCAGATCGTAATATCTCATAAACTCTATCAATGCCGCCATCATGAATATCTTCCAGTGAAATGATCAATGCTGACTCTGAAGCTACGCTTCCATTTGTCTTTTCTTCAATCCATTTTGGCAAATTAGCGGTTTTGAAACCGAAAACGGAATCATTCGCAAATTCTGTTTCATTTACTGGGACAAGCTGGCCGTCCACACCTAAATAATGAATATTATCTATGGTGTAACGATGTGCTTCAAAAAAAGCCGGAATGATTAAATGACCTGAAATTTGTACATCAGCAGTTTTTAATAATTCATCTTGGAGCACATTAATTTCAAGTGGATAATGCCCTCTTAATGTTGAGTCACTTCTACTGATAATTGAATAATTGATTCCCATTTCCTTAGTAACGTCAACAATGTTTTGGACAATCTCCCTATTGATGTTTTCCGTCTTTTCTGCATTATAACTTCTTGTGTTTGTTAAAATATAAAGTACACTTCTCTCATCAGATAATCCTTTTTTAATCCAGTCTTTTCCCCAGTCCGTGATGACAAAAATATCATGTACCGTTTGGACACCGGTTGGATCATCATCTAAAACGATAAACTTATGTTTTGTTTGATTTAAATGAGCTTTGATTTCAGCACGAAGGCTGTCATCCGATTTAGAGAAGAGGTCTAAAGTATCCTTTAAACTTAGATATTGGGTTGCGTTTGACAAAAACCCTCCCCCTTTCATTATCTAAAAATGTGATTAGCTAGTTACTCTATGCCCTAATAATTCATTTGCAGTAGAAATAATTCGGTGTGCTCTTAATTCAAATAAATCAAGTAATTCATCCATTTTTCCAGAAACCCCAAAACGGTCATTTGTACCGATTCTTCTTAATTTAGCTGGTCGGTTTTCCGATAATACTTCAGCAACAGCACTACCTAATCCACCTATAATTGAATGCTCTTCAACTGTGATGACATGTTTTGTTTTCGCAGCAGATGCAATAATGGCTTCTTTATCAATAGGTTTAATTGTATGGATGTGTAAAAGTTCGGCGCTTACACCTTGCTTTTCCAATTCACCTGCTGCTTTTAGTGATTCATCAAGCATTATCCCAGTACTGATGATTGTTATATCTGATCCTTCACGATATTTAATTGCTTTACCTATTTTGAATGGTTCTTCTTTTTTGGTAACGATCGGTACTGGTAATTTGCCAACACGGAGGTAAATTGGTCCTTCATGGTAATAAGCAGCTTCTACTGCTTTTTCCATTTCAACCGCATCAGCTGGAACAATTACCGTCATACGTGGAAGTGAGCGCATTAAAGAAATATCTTCAAGCGGTAAATGTGTTGCACCTTCTTGAGCAGCTGATGTACCAGCGTTATGACCGACAATTTTCACATTGTTATTTGAATAACATACCGAAATTCTCATTTGATCAAATGCGCGCCCAGTAAGGAAGTTTGCATAAGCATTGGCAAATGGTACTTTACCCGCCACTGCCATACCGGCTGCGGTACCTACTAAATCACATTCAGAAATACCAATGTTGAAAAAGCGTTCTGGAAATCTATTTTTATATAGATTTGTCATATTCGATTTTGCGCAGTCCGCGTCAAGTACCACTAAATTGTCATGTTTTTCTCCAAGTCTAATTAGTGCATCAGCAAAACCTTTACGTGGTGCTTCTTGATTTGCCATCTTAAGCCAACTCCTTTAAAGCGATTTCTAATTGCTCATCATTCGGAGCCATTCCATGCCATTCATGGGTATCTTCCATAAATGAAACTCCCTTGCCTTTAACCGTATGAGCTAGAATTGCAGTAGGTCTGCCTTTAGTGCGTTTAGCTTCTTTATACGCTTCATTAACTGCATGAATATCATGACCATCAATTTCAACGACGTGCCAACCGAAAGCCCTAAATTTATCACCAAGATTTTTTAAACCTTTTACATTTTCAACAAAATCATCAAGTTGAATTTTGTTCCAGTCGATAATCGCACAAACGTTATCAAGATTGTAATGTGCAGTTGTCATTGCCGCTTCCCAAACTTGACCTTCTTGTAATTCACCATCACCTATCATGCAATATGATCTTCTATTGCTGCCATCCAGTTTTGCAATTAATCCAACACCATTAGCTACCGATAATCCTTGACCAAGTGATCCTGAAGATATGTCTACACCTGGAATATGCTCTCCACATGGATGTCCATGTAACCTACCGTCAACATCCCTGAATGTCATTAATTCTTCAACCGGGAAGAAACCTTTTTCAGCTAATACTGAATAAAATACAGGTGTACAATGCCCCTTAGATAAGAAGAAACAATCTCGGTCTTGCCAATTTGGGTTGTCAGGATCAACATTCATGTGTTCAAAAAATAGGACGGACATTAATTCAGTTGCCGATAAAGAACCACCAGGATGACCACTTCCAGCATGGTTCGTCATTTTAACTATGTGCCGGCGAATCGTTTTCGTTAGATTATTATAAAATTCGCCTTTCTCTTTAGAAAAATCCACTATTTACTCCTCCTTTTAGTCGCACAATAAGCAACGCTGTTTCATTAAATGGTTAAAAAATAAAAATAAGTAATCTGTTGCTTATTAACTAACCTTGTTTCTTATTTTGATATTATCACCGTTTTTTGAATATTTCAAGTATTTTACCATTAAATTTTTTATAAAAATTTTCGTAGGGCAAAACACCAAAGTTCCTATTCAAAGATAAACTTGATTCAATAAATTTCCACAAAAAAAGAATTGGTCTTAAACATTCTTTCAGACTGTAGACAATTTGAACGTTCTCCTCTCCGGGCACTCGCTTTTCCAGCAGAAGTATCGCACCCTCCGTTCCAATCAACTTTGTTTTAACTTTTTAGAACCCCTTTTGTCTACAAAAAAAAGAATTGATCTTAAACCAATTCTTTCAGACTGTAGACAAACTCGATGAAAATCGAGTTTGTCTATTTTTTTGGCTTGTACAATTTGACGTATATTGGAACGTAAGGCACTCGCTTTCCGCGGGCGGTCGGGGAGCCTCCTCGGCTTTCGCCTTTGGTGTCTCCCCTAGACGCGCTTTTCTAAGCAGGAGTCTCGAACACCCGCTCCAATCAACTTTGTCTTACCTTTTAGATAGAACACTTTTGCCTAGAGTCATATTTGTTTTAAAATAGAAGTATTAATACTTGAGGTGATGAGGATGCTTTCGAAACATGATTCCATTCAGCGAGATCAACTTGAAATGATTATTTAGATCAACTGGTGCCACCGAACCATTAGTCGTAAAATGGAGGCTGCCATTGATTTCACTTTCATTTATGACTTGGTGAAAGGTTTGTATTAAGAGGTAGGATGCCTTCAAATGAATTAAATCAAGGATTGGACAAACCATGGAAAGAAGCCTTTTCCACCTGATAAATTTGATAAGGAAGGAAAAATCCCGAACCCCTTTTGTACACAAAAAAAGAATTGGCATTATACCAATTCTTTTTCACATTATTTAATTATCCGTGTAACCAAGCCTCTTGGAAATCTTTTTACCAATATCCATTATAATTGGTTTAATTTCAGTTAATCTTTCTTCAGTCATTCGGATGCTTGGTCCTGATATACTAACAGCAGCTGTAATTTTCTTACGATTATCAAAAATTGGCGCTGCAATACAGGTGATTCCTTGTTCATTTTCTTCAATTTCCCTACCAATACCTTCATTCCTTATTTTTCCCAATTCTTTAAAAAAGGATTCTTTATCGGTAATCGTTTGTTCAGTATGTTTTGGTAAACCATGCTTGTCAATTATATCTACGATCTCATTTAATGGCAGATGGGCCAAGATTACCTTCCCAACTGCCGTACAATGCATTGGGGCTCGTCTCCCTACTTGTGAATGTGTTCTAAGGGTTTCACTTCCCTCAAGTTTTTCAATATAGACTACCTCTCCTTGATCATATACGGTCAAGTGGATCACTTCATTAATATGTGATTCTAACTCTTCCAGAAATGGTTTAGCTTGAGTTCTCAAGTCAATAGATTCAAGCAGCATCGAACTTAATTCTAAATATTTATAGCCTAATCTATATTTTTTAGTTTCAGGATTTTGTTCGATGAATCCATGATCTACAAGAGTACTTAATAGTCTGAATATAGAGCTTTTATTTAAATCTAGGTTGGAGGCCAGCTCAGTAACCCCAATCCCTTCTTTACGCTTGCTCACTAATGAAATAATTGTTAATGCCCTATCTACTGACTTAACCATTTATATTAACCTCCGATTAAATCCTATATTACTGATCCTGTTTCTTTATCTTACCACAAGAGCAATACCCAGACATAATACCAGTCAAAAAATAAACCAAAAAAGAAGGTATGACGCCATTAAGGGCAACTCAAGTGCCCTTTTGGGTCAACCTTCTTTACATAACTTTATGCTTGTACGATACTATTTTTTGCCGAAATGAACTTCCCAATTGGATGACTTACAATCCCTTTCTCAAAATCAAATACTAGTTGTCCTCTTACAAACGTTTTCGTCACTCGACAGTTAATCTTTCTTCCAACATAAGGGCTTTGTTGATGACGGTAATACAAATCTTCTGGCTGAATGGTGTATGATTTATTTGGATCAAGAAGAATGATATCAGCGTCATAGGAAACTTTAATGCTTCCTTTATTTCTTAAGTTAAATATTTCTGCAGGTTTTGTCGCAATCATCTTTGAAAAATCACTTACAGAAACCCCACGTTTCTTAACAGTCTCGTCAAACATTAAATCAACATTATTTTGGCAGCCACTAATCCCTCCCCACACTTCAAACATATTATTGGTGTTGCTCTGCTTCATTTCTGGAGGACATGGGGAATGGTCTGAGGCCAGGATATCAATTTTCCCTTCCTTAAGTGCTTCCCATAATTTATCTTGTTCTGTTTTAGTACGAAGCGGCGGGGCGCATTTCGCAACAGGTCCTATCCTTTCAAAAGTTTCCATATCCAACGTGAAATAGTGAGGACACGATTCTATCGTAACCTCTTGGCCTAGTTTACGTGCTTTAAGGATTTCTTCCACAGCCTCTTCACTGCTAATATGAACAAAATGCAATTTGCATCCAGTCTCTTTACCCAATAACAAAGCACGTTTTACAGCATCAACCTCAGTAAAAATGGGGCGGGACTCTACATAATCTCTTGCTGTTGTCTTCCCTTGTTTTTTCTTTTCAATTGCCAGTTTATCGGTAAGCTCTGCATTCTCAGCATGTATAGATAAAATATGCCCCAATTCCGATAGTTTTTTCATACCTTGATATAGAGTAAAATCATCAACATTTTTAAAATCTCCAATTTCCTCACTGCCACATGTTGCCATAAAACATTTGAAAGCAACAACACCTTCGTTAGAAAGGTCCTCTAAATCTTGGAGATTATCAGGAACTAATCCACCATACAAAGCATAATCAACATACGCCTTATTTTCAGCAGATCTTAATTTTAAATGCAGTGAACTCTTTGTAGTCGTTGCCGGCAAAGCGTTTAATGGCATATCTACAAATGATGTTGTCCCTCCTGCAGCCAGTGCTTGAGTTCCTGTTACAAACCCTTCCCACTCCGTTCTGCCTGGTTCGCAAATATGGACATGGGCATCTATCATCCCAGGCATGACATATTGATGAGCAGCATCAATGATTTCAGCAGATTCTCCGGTTATTTCTTTTGAAATTTCTGCAATCTTACCGTGAAGTATACCGATATCTAGTTGTTCCACTGTATCCTCAATTACTACATTTCCGTTCTTTATAACTAAATCAAACTTCATTCTCCCAACCCCTTTTTTGCAATTTTCAGTATATTAACATTGTTCAATTGCCTTGTTCATTTCCTCCTCAGATTGCATCAATCCATTATAAATAGACAGAGAGAATAGCCCCCGGAAACATAGAAATACAAGTCTACTTTTCAAAAATTGTACCCTTTTTGAATTTTGAATCTTTAAATGCAAATTTCATCAAAAGCAAATATGCACTGCCTCCCACAACAACGCCGATAATCCATGCCAGCTCCACTTTCAAACAGGCTGCACCGGCGCCGATTAGCAATGCAAGCACCGCTGCTGGATTATACCCGGCAAATGGACCGTCTTCCTTATACAAATCTGCAACATTCACCTTCTGCTTTCTTAATATATAATATTCGACTAATAATATAGAAACAATCGGTCCTAAAAATGCGGAATATATAAGAATGAAGATTCCAAGACCCTTTGCCGAAGAATCCTGCACAAGAACCCAAGGGAATGAACAAAATGCAAGCAGTCCGGTTATGGTAACTGCAGGTTTATATTTCATTTTTGTAAGCAATGTAATAACATAGGTTGGCGGAATGATATTGGCAACCATGTTTACTGCCACCGCACCCAAAACAATAAATGCGGATACAAAGAGGGTAATATACGAGTTATCCACCACGACCGCAAATGCTTTTACAGGATTGTTGATGCCGGTTGCGGAAGCAAGCATTCCACCGATTGTAAGTGTCAAGCCGTACGCTGTTAAAATAGGAAGAAAGTACAAAAACCCGCGTTTTTTGTCGCTAATACCGGTTTTTAGCTCTCTTGAATAGTCCGCTGCACTTAAAAAGATAGCCGCATAATTCCCCATAAACATCATGATCAATGCAAAGAAAGGTAAGCCCCATGATCCTTCTGCATGAACCCATTTTTCTGCAATAACATCGCTATAGGAGGTTAGTAGAACGCCAAATACATAGAGAAGCGCAAGTACAATAACAATAGAGGCAAGCGTTTCCACCCATTTAATGGCATGGAATCCATACAGCGAAAGTCCAATTTGCACTAACTGCAGCACGACAAAGCAAATGGCAACATTATCAAAGGCTCCACCCGTCACAATCTTCGCAATTTCATTTAAGGCAGTACCGCCAATCCAACTTTGAAAACCGTACCAAACGATGGCGGGAATACCGCGCATCAGTGATGATATTACGGAACCTTTCAGGCCAAAGGACATTCTAAGCTGTACAACATAGGGGATACCCGTTCTGTATCCGAGCCTATCATTTAAAGCAAAAACAGTTGAAATGATACCAATTGCCATGATAGCTGCGGCAAATGTCTGAAAGATGTTTAACGTAGCGATTCCCGCTACAATCATACTCGCTCCAAGCGTCATATTACCTAGATTAACACCGTCACCAACCCACATGAAAATATAGTCTACCGGACTTACCGTCCTACCTTCCTCGGTTTTCGGATTAAGTGATTCATCCACACCCGTATCATGTTGAATCTGCGTTTCTTGTGGAACGTAACTTTCTAAATTTGTAGACATGATACATCCAACCCCTTTTTTATTGTTTGCCGCATTTTAATGCATTGGTTAACAAGTTAGGTCTTAGATGTTTGCCAAGGCTATGATATGTTACAAACTTCCTTCTAAGTGGTCTTTTCCGTTCATCATTCACAGGAATTAAAATGCGAATTTGTTTTGTTAAAAGTACTATTTTCCATCACTCGATGTATTGTCGCGTATTAAGCAACGTCGTTTCTTTGAATTTGCAAAAAAAAACCACATGACAACACTTTAAATCTGAAAATGCTTTCGAAGGGCTGTATCACCTCCTTAAAAACCCTAATGGTAAGCGCTTTCATTAACTGTATATCAAATTACAATTAAAGAAATATATCTGACAAGGAGGAAGAGATCTGTAATTCCTCATTAAAATGAAGATTCGACTCAATTTCACTAAGATGGATGAGAGATAAGCGTTCTGCAAGATCACCGTCCCTTTGCTTAATGGCATTAAAAATTTGCAAATGATCGTGAGAACCACATGTTTCCATTTTACCTCTTCCATAGATTGCTATAATCACATAAGTTAGGGAAATCAAGTCTTCCAGATATTGATAAAAATACGAATTCCCTGCGATTTCAGCTATTTTCAAATGAAAATCCCCAGAGACTTTTAAAGATTCATAAAAATCCAGACTACCATAAATATGTCGTTCTTCTTCTACCAGAGTCTCTAGTTCTTTTAATTGTTCCTCATTATAGAGTCTGCATGCTCTTCGCACTGCTTCCCCTTCTAAGATTCTCCTCATTTCAAATACTTCTTTTGCTTCTTCAATTGTTGAACAGGAGACAAAGGTACCTTTATGCTCTTTAATTTTCACTAATTTTTCATATTCCAATCTGCGCAGAACATTTCGAACAGGGGTACGGCTTACGCCAAACGATTCAGCAAGATCCTTTTCTATGAGTTGCATATTTGGCCGAAGCTTTTGCTGGATAATTGCTTGCTTGATTTTTTTATAGATATCCATTTCTAAACTATTCAACCCTTTATACCTCCCCTCAATGAAGAAATCAAAATTGAATGCAGTATTGTATACAATACTGGGTAAAAAAATTTGAACTGGATTATTGTACTAAATTTTATATGATTGATCATTTAAATTAAGTTGTTTAAAATGCTTCAATCTGTCTGTTTTCAAGGAACATTGCCAAATCTCAAAAGATCTAGCCGCCCTTCCTGTCCCTCAATAAGCAACATTGTTTCAATAAGTGAGTAAAATGTAGCATTTTATTCTATATTTTACATTTTTATACTATCACCACTAATTTAGTTTTTCAACAAAAAATTGTAAAATTCAGAATATTCCTTACTCCTTATTAACATAAAATAAATACTATTATAGCAGGATGCAATTTTTTAACTTAAGCCTATTCCTTTAAGGTAATAACAACTTTTGCACCTCACCACCCCATTATTAATAACCATATAGGAGAAGAGGCTGACCTTGAAAGGCAGCCTATCTGCTGAGAAAAAAGATTTTAATGCAGTAACATTTTACTTCTTAGGATCTTTAAACAAGGTGTATATTGCTTACTTTTATCACTTTTTAACTTTTATAAATGATTTAATTGCTTTTATAGCTGCTTCATAGTTCGGATGTTCCGTAATTTCCGGAACGTATTCAACATACTGTACGATATCATTTTCATCCACAACGAATACTGCACGGCATTCTAAACGATGTTCCTTTATATATGTGCCATAAGCTGTTCCAAATGACATCTTAAAATGATCTGAAAGGGTTTGGACTTCTTCTATTCCTGCTGCTCCACACCATCTTTTTTGTGCAAATGGAAGATCTACACTAATTGTTAACACTTCTACATCATTTCCTAGATTGCTAGCTGATTGGTTAAATTGCCGTGTTTGTGCGTCGCATACTCCTGTATCAAGAGAGGGAACACATGAGATAAGGCGGACTTTCCCTTTTGAATCTTCAAGTGTAACTTTTGAGAGATCGTTTGCTAACACTTCAAAATTTGGCGCTTTATCCCCAACACGAATTTCACTCCCAATCAACGTAACTGGATTTCCAGCAAATGTTACTATACTTGATCTTTCTATAGACATATTATTTTTCCTCCTATTACCTTAGCAATTCTTCTAAAAAAAGTTATCTTCAACGATAAGTAGTATAGCCATAAATTATGTGGTTAAAGGGTTTATCCATGTGTCTAATATATGGGGTACTGTTCAAAGGTTCGTATCATATTACTCCTTAATCATAGTAAGAAGCACTATCACTACTTATTAAAAAGTTTTCAATTTTTTCTTTTACTACGTTCTGAACTGCGTTTTGGACTAAAGTCAATGTTTCAGTCGGTAGTTCCGACCACTCTTTTTCTGTAACATGAATTTCTCGATTAAGAGTTTTTATCATCATATGTTCTAAATCTGTTGCAATATTCACTTTACTGATTCCACCATTAGGAATTTGAATTGCATTCTTTATCATCTCTGAAGGAGTGCCTGAACCGCCATGTAACACTAAAGGTACAGATGTTAATGCACGAATTTCCATTAAACGATCAATATCAATTTTTGGATCTTTAACGAGATAAACCCCATGTGAAGTTCCGATAGAAATCGCTAATGCATCAATACAGGTCTCTTCAACAAACTGTTTTGCTTCTTCAGGCTCTGTAAATAGCTCTTCATCAACGTCGGTTTCAATAAAGTCGGTTGTCCCTATCTTGCCTAATTCAGCTTCTACAGTTACGCCTTTTGAATGTGCATACTCAACAACCTTTTTTGTTATCTCAATATTTTTATAGAATGGTTGCTCTGATGCATCAATCATAACGGATGTAAAACCAACTTCGATGGCTTCTGCAATTACATTGAAATCCTTCGTATGGTCTAAATGTAACACAGCAGGGATCGTAATATTCTCCTCTTGGATCACACGATAAAACTCTCGGCTAAATTCCGCTAAATTAATTCCATATCGTTCCTGCTCCCTCTCAGAAGTTTGAACAATAACCGCAGATTTCTTTTCTTGGGCCGCTCTAAGTATAGGAGCTACCATCTTTGTAGCTCTAGGGGTAAACGAACCGACAGCAAATTGATTTTGCGTAGCTACTGCAAGTACCTTTGTTAATGAACTAACATTGTTTGGTTTTAAATTTACTTTCATTCATTCAAACTCCCTTAAAAATGATTTAACTTATTTCGTTCATTCACGCCCTTTAAGTTACCTAATAAGCAACAGTGTTCCCTTTTAATTTTAAATACTTTTCTGAAAATCCAACATTTCCCCCTCTTTCTTACCCACTATCTGAAAAAAAGCGTCTGTATTTCAATGTACGAGGATTCGGCATCTGACAGCCTCTTTTCAACAAGGGTTTTCTAAATATAACGCTATTACCACGTAAAAAACATTCTCAACAAAGATAAACGAAACCATTTACTTACTAAATTGGCAATTCAAATTAGGCTTCCACTATTGTTTCTGACTTTAATGAATCTTCTTTTTCGGTATCATTGCCAATCGTAAGGGCGATGATTGCTGCTACAATGATGGCTGCAATCATTAATATGAAAGATGAATTGTAAGAACCACCGCTGCTTTCAATCATATATCCCATTAAAAACGGGGCGATAAATCCTGCAATTGATCCGAAACAGTTAACAGTAGATGAACCTGCAGCCATTATTTTCGCAGGCAGTGTGTCAACTACCAGACCCCAGAATGCTCCTTGAGCCAAGAACATGAAGAATGCTGCAACACATTGATACGTAATGACCATTGCAGTTGAAGAAGCTTGAAGCATTAATAATAATGCCAACCCACCAATTACAGCATTAGGAATGAACACCCATTTCCTCTTTCCTTTTACTTTATCTGACAAGTACCCACCAAGAATGATGGAGACTGTACCTACTAAATACGGTAAGGCACTGAAAATGCCAGTATTCATTAAAGAAAGTCCTCTAACATTTATCAGATAAGATGGGAGCCAAGAAGTGAAGCCCCAGAAAGTAATATCAAAGAAGAACCAAATAAGCGCCATTTGCCATAAAATTGGTTTTCTTAAAAGTTCCTTAAAGGAAACTCCTGATTTCTTTTCTTCTTTCGATTTTTCAGTATCAATGTCTTCTTCTAATTCTGCTAGCTCTTCTTTCGTCATTTTAGGATGATCTTTCGGATTATCTTTGAATTTAAACCAGATATACAGACCGAGTATAATGCCCGGAATACCCATTACGATAAAAACTGTACGCCATCCAAATGCCCCAATAATTGCTGCAGCAGCAATAACAGCAATAGCCGGTCCCAACGTATTAACCGTTGACTGAATTCCTGTAGCTGTTCCTCGTTGCTTACTAGGAAAGTAATTAGCTATCCCTTTGTAAGCAGCACCTGGTAAACATGCCTCACCTAAACCGAATACGAATCGAATAAGTAACATAAGTGGATAAGAAAAAATAAAACCAGTCAATGATGTGAAAATTGACCACCAAACAATCGCAATGCTCATCACACGACGAAAGCCAAATTTATCTGATAACATCCCGCCCGGAATTTGGAACAGTGCATACCCCGCAAAGAAAATACTTAACAGTAACCCTTGAGCTGTTGCCGTAAGATTAAGATCTTCACCAATATATGGCAATGCAATAGTGATTACCATTCGGTCCAGGAAAGAAAACAGCCAACATAACCATAATACGAATAAGACAGTATAACGAACTTTCCATTTAGATTTCTTTTTCAGCTGCAGTTGTTTGTTCATTAAACAAAAACCTCCTGAATGATTTCATTTCCATCATGTAAAGTTGTGCCTTTTCTAAACTAGTTACGGTGTTACAGTAAAAACACGGTACATTACCAACTGATAACCTTTATACAAGCGCTTACATTTCATCCATTCCACAAAATAAATCATTAACATACATCGCCATAACTTTTACCGGTGCTAAACTAATTTTATTACCTATTATTTCCGGTCCAATGAAGGACTTCAAATCATCTTTCTCCCCCCTTATAAATAGATTTGAAGAATATTAAAACTGAAGATGTTTAATCAACACTTCCAGTTCCCTAATAAGCAACACCGTTCCTTTCCATAACCAAAAAATTTTGTATAAAAAGAATGATTAGTTATGTCGAACTGTATAACAATCATTGTACTGATTTTTTGTTTTAAGGTACTAGGCAAGAAGGCGTCGCCATAGACTTTATTTCCTAGATAGATTCTTTAGTCCCTTCATTATCGGTTTTCGTTGCTTATTGGGAAACATAGTTTCAACAAAAAATCAAAATCATCTTATTTCTAATATTCTTACCTGAAATGAATTCTAACATGAGCATGAACCACTTTCAAGAAAATTCTGAATTTTTTGTTCTTACCCACTAAAGTTTATGACACAGCCTTTCTCTTTTACTAGTAATGTAATAGTCATTGATATTTTATTGCTTTAATTTCAGATGAACTTATAAAACACCAGCAATTACAAGCTGCCTATTTAACAAAGGAATCATACCGGCTTTACCCTATACAGTCCTCGAACAAAAGAAGGTTCTTTCGCAAACATGACCATGAATACGATGAACATATTGATAGTTACCTTTGTCTTCGGGCGAGCTATTAAAGTGCTCAACAACAAATAAAGAGGGCCATCGCGAGAATAAATCGCCAACAACATCTGTGCAACATGCCAAGTTATCCTATTAAAAATCAGCGCTTAAAACATATGACAAAACCCCACCTGTTCCCATAGCAACTGGTGGGGTTTCTAACTGGCTTCTACATCTACATCAACCGGGAGGTCCATCTTTGCAATCACGTCCTTTCGTTTAAACGGCTAATTTACTGTATTCATCCAACTGATCTTTAGTTAAATTTTTGATGAAATGGTCAATGTTTATCGACTCGATTTCATACCTTTCACAAATCTTTAAATAACTTTCATAAGCTTTGTCATAAATGTTCATCATCTAGATTCCCCCTTCTGTTATATAACAATAAATTTAACTTAATAATAATATATAACAACCTTGTTTTCCCGTCAATGTATTTTTCTGAAAATTCGGTAAGAATTTCATTCTCTTAGTATTTCCCTTATTGTTCTTAGCTAACCGTCTTATAAGAAAAAGCCGCCTTAGCGATAGCTCCGATCATAAAGCAAGAAATAGAATGCCTGTTACATTAACGGCGAATGAATAACGTAAAAAAACAACTCTCCATATAGGAAAGTTGGTTTTTATCATTTCAACGATAGATTATCCAAACAATGCAGTCAGTCATTAGTTGTAACTGCTGCAAGCACACCAGTGTATTTAGTTCTGCCACTAATAGCTTCGCCTAAAATTTAGCCTGTCCAAGGGAGACTCCACAGGCGCCGTGCCTAGAAGGCTCCCGGACCGCCCGCGGAAAACGAGTGTCTAGAGTGGAAAATAAATTGATTTCGGCAAACTCGATCATTATCAGGTTTGCCTACAGTCTGAGCAGGTACTCCGGCCTGCTATTTCTTACATATCAACTAAACAGCGCTTTGTTTGTTCCCTTTTTTGAAGGGGATGGGGTCGGGAGTATTTCTTTTTGTAATATAGGGCTGTATGTATCGACACGACGGTCTCTAAAGAATTGCAGAATTTTTCTAGTCTCTTCTATTTCTTTTAAATCAATTTCTTGGACAATAATTCCTTCTTCCTCATCAAGTGAAGCTAAAATATTCCCGAATGTATCGCTAATGAATGAACCGCCGTAAAAATTCATGTCCTTTTCCTGGCCCACTCGATTTGTCGCAGCAACGAATACACCATTAGAAATGCCATGAGCGGAAATTGCCTTTTCCCAGGATGATCTTGTTGATATCTCGGGATGATCTGGCTCTGAACCAATAGCAGAAGGATAGAATAATATTTCTGCACCTTGTAAGCTCAAAATTCGGGCAACTTCTGGATACCACTCATCCCAGCAAATCCCGACTCCTATTTTTCCATAAGCCGTTTCATAGACAGGATATCCAGTATTGCCTGGAACGAAATAATATTTTTCATGATACTGGGGACCATCCGGAATATGATTTTTTCTTGTAATCCCTAAACATTCCCCATCAGCATCAAATACAGCTGCACTATTAAAATAAATGCCAGCACCTGCTCTTTCGTAAAAAGGGACAATCAAGACAATGGCCAATTCCTTAGCCAATTCACCCATTGCGGCCAATGTACCGCTATCTACATCTTCTGCTAAATCATAATTTTTCACACTAACCGTTTGCGGAAAATATTGCGAAGAAAATAATTCCTGCAAGCAAACGATTTGTGCGCCTTTATTTACTGTTTCTTTTATTTTCCCTATCGTTTTTTGAATATTTTCCGCAATGAATTCCCCGCAATGAATTTGAATAAGCCCAACTTTCACTTTTGACATTTTCTCACTACCTACCTTTTATCATTTTTTATCTTATACGGTTGTGACGACCTGGTTTTCATATACGATCTTTCCATCCATGATCGTCATCTTTACTTCTGTTTCAAGAATTTCCTCTGTTGATATGCTAAATAAATTTTTATTTAATACTGCGATATCCGCTATCTTCCCTGCTTCCAATGTGCCTAATTCCTTTTCTCTGAAAGACCCGAATGCCGGTGTAGCCGTGTAATACTTTAACGCTTCTGCTAATGTTACTCCTTCCGACTCTTGCCACGCCTTCCCGGTTAAATCTTTTCTCGTGATTGCCTGATAAATGCCCATCATGGGATTTAAGGGCACTACAGGAAAATCTGTACCAAAGGCAATTTTTGCACCAGTATCCATGAGTGTTTTGATAGGATAATAAAGTGGTTGTTGTTTTTCACTGATTCTGGCCGTATATGCCTCACTTTCCATTAATTCAATATGTTTAGGTTGAAATGAGGCGATTACATTTAATTCCTTAAAGCGATGAACATCGTCAGGATGCAATACCTCCACATGTTCAATGACATGTCTGGCATCCCTTTCCCCATTTACGTTTCTCGCTTCTTCAAATGCATCCAATGCTAAGCGGACAGCACCGTTACCAATAGCATGGAAACGAATTTGAAATTTTTCCTTATCTGCCTGTTTTACTAATTGTTTAATTGTTTCAGCTGGATAGGTGGTCCCGCCTTTTGTTTCAGGACGGTCTTTGTAATGATCCAATAAAAAAGCAGTATGGCTTGTCACGACGCCATCTATAAATTGTTTTAATCCAGAAAAGGTAAGCTTGTCTGACTGATAATTTTTTTGTAATTCCTTGGCGGCAGCTACATCCATTTTTAACTCCGGCGAAAAGTGAATTCTGGTTGTTAGTAACCCTTCTCTCTCAAATTCCTTAAAAATTTCAAGGTCGTCTAATGGATTCGGAGCAATTTTAGCTCCGTATAAATCATTAACGGATGTGATTCCCAACCTTTTTGTTTCATTAAGAAAACCTTGGAATAGGTTTACACGTTTTTCTTTCGGTAATTTGTATGCATGTTCTGATGCATACCCAATTGCCTGTTCAAATAGGAGGCCTGTCAGTTCCCCATTTTCATCTTTTCCAATTTCTCCATACTCCGGATCTGGGGTATCCTCCGTTAATTGGATCATTTCCATTGCTTTACTATTGATCCATGCGTAATGCACTTCTGCATTGAATAATAAAACGGGACGATCACAAATATATTTATCCAGTGTCGTTCTATGTGGCAGCACTTTATTCTTCCAATTGGTATGATCCCAGCCAACACCGAATATCCACTCATCATTTGGTCTCGTTTCTGCAAATTCGGCTACTATTTTGGCTGCATCTTCTTCTGAAGCTGCATCATATAATTTGGCACTATCCTTCTGTAAAATGCTTCCCATCATAATGTGCATATGAAAATCATGAAATCCCGGAATGATCAGCCCCTCTTCGAAGTCATACACCTTTGTTTGATCTCCAAGGAATGACATTATATCTTCTTTAGAACCGATTTTAATCATTTTATTATCTTTAATAGCGATAGCTGCCTGTATAGGCTCATCTTGTAATCCAGTAAAAACATGTTGACCAGAAAGAATGATGTCTGCATTTACCATTATTATTATCCTCCTTGATGCATAAAGCTTTTATGCTTGAATTTCTTTTTCAATCGCACTATCAATAGAAAGCTCTGGCGGCCGCTTACTAAACATTTTCGTATTTGAAAGCAGCATGATGACACCTATTCCGAACCATCCTAGTCCGAGTAAGAGTGCCTTTGAATCAAGACTGGTCCATAACCAAATTGTGAAACTCGTACCAATCAGCGGCAATATTAGGTATTTCAGTGCATTAATTCCGTTTCGCTGTTTTTCTCTAATAAAATAATGGGAAATAACCGAAAGATTGACAAAAGTAAATGCAACAAGCGCCCCAAAGTTAATAAAGGATGAGGCTGTCACTAAATCAACAAATAAAGCAGATAAAGCAAAAATACCCACTAAGATGATGTTGTGTGTTGGAGTTTGAAATTTCGGATGAATATGACCAAATATTTTCTTTGGAAGAACTCCATCTCTTCCCATCGCATACAAAAGCCGCGAAACACTTGCATGAGCTGATAAACCGGAAGCCAGCCCACCGGTAATGTATCCTGCTAGAAAAATAGATTGAAATAAATGACCCCCGATGTACATGGCAATTTCCAAGGATGCGGAATCTGGGTCTTTAAAGGCTTGGAAATTCGGGTAAACAAGGTGACTGATGTATGAGATGGCGACAAACAGACCTCCTCCTATTAATGCGACGAGGAAAATGGCCTTTGGTATCATTTTTTTCGGATTAATGGTCTCCTCCGAAAATGTGGTAACAGCGTCAAATCCTAAAAAAGATAAACATAAAATGGAGGATCCTGCCAATACTAAAGATAGCGGTATATCGCCATTCACGAATGGAGAACTCATGAATAATGTTTCTGAACCCATTCCGTTAAGTACCCCTTTAATCGAGAGGAATGTAAATATAACGATTATTAAAAATTGAAAGGCAACTAATAATAGATTTATTTTTGTTGCTATTTTCACTCCAATTATATTTACAGCGGTGATTAAAATGACAAAGGCAATTAACCAGACGGAAAAGGGAACGGATGGAAAATACGCGTTTAAGTAAATGGCGATCAATAATCCATTGATCATTGGCAAAAATAAATAGTCCAATAGGATGACCCATCCCACTAAGAATCCAAGGTGAGGATTAAGGGCCTTTTGAGTAAATGTATAAGCAGAACCGGCAACAGGGTAGGCCTTGACCATTTGACCATAACTATAGGCTGTAAACAACATACCAACCAAAGCTACGATATAAGCAGCCGGCACCATCCCTTTCGTTATTTCCGCAACAACTCCATAAGTAGAAAAAACTGTTGTAGGTGCCATATAGGCCAATCCAAATAGCACTAAAGGAAATACTGTTAACGAACGTTTTAACTTTGCATTCTCCATGTATCACTCCACCCTTATTCGTGATTAATTAACTTATATGCAAATACCATACCAAGTGGGGATTATTGGTATTTTTCCTGCAATTTCAATATACAGATTATTCGATGAATTAAAAGGTTTATGCAATTCTACATCAATTATTTAATATTGCATAATCAGTCTTCAGGAACATGTTATGGGAACTCATTTTTCAATAATTTTTCTAATTCAGCTAGCCGTCCTCGGCGCTCACTATCGTATATGTAAAAAATATCTATTCATTAAGTCATATATTAAGAGAAAAAAAATAGCTGGGCCGTTTATTATTTTACTAATGCCCTCGCTGCATTAAGGATTCAGGGAAAAAGTTGATGAAGGAATCAAAATGCACACATAACACCGTCCTATTAACGGACGGTGTTTAACTTATCAAAGTCAGCAACAATAAAGTCATTTAAAAGTTAAATTGTACCTTTCATTCTAATTACTTTCACACCTAACTCAGATTTAAGTTCTAGCATTGCTTTTTTAAAAAAACAATTGCTTGCTTGTTACTTGGTGACACACGAAGGGGTATTCATCAACTCCATTGTTTTTAAAGAACTTCAATCCCTTTAACTTTTGAGTTATAATTAATGTTTTCCTTTTCCGTACCCATTTACTTATATACACAATATTAAGTACTTTTCCCTTGGTTCTAAAAGAAAAAGCGATTACCTGGTATAGGAACCGCCTTCAACTATCTTTGCAAAGTCATCAAGAGTAGTTGAATACTTGATATAAATTCGTGGTAAAAGATAAAGTTCGTCTTTAATGCCCTTCTCAGAAAATAGTTCAGGAGTTGTCGTAAGTCCAAACAAATAATATTTCTTCGTTTCTTCTACGACTTTGTCATTGAAATTTCCGTATGGATACGCAAGAGCATTAACTGGTTTGCCTGTTATTTTTTGAATTTTATCTTTGGACCCTTTCAGTTCATATTCATAATTTTTTATTTCCGTCAAATCAGGATGTGTAGCCGTATGAGACTGGATTGAGATTATACCCGAATCAGCCATCATTTTTAAATCCGATTTCGATAATCGGTTTGAACGACCGATAAATTCAGAAATAACAAAAATGGTACCACTTGGTTTAAAACGTTCGTTTTCAAGTTTTTGAAAGATAGCAAATGCATTCAGATTGTTTTTGTATCCGTCATCAAAGGTAATGAAAATGGGTTTATTTTCTTTATAAATGTCTTGCCAACGATCAAAAGTTAATAATGTGTAGCCATGGTCTTTTAAATAAATCATTTGTTTCTGGAAATTATCAGGAGTTACATATAGCTCCTTAGAACCCTGCCCAGTAAACTCGTCAATCGAGTGATAAATTAAAATTGGTACTTTTCGTTGAGCAAAAACTTGTGATGGAAGAATTAAGATAAGAAGACATAAGAAAAACATTACAACCTTTTTCATAAAATTCCTCGCTTTGCATCCTTTTTATTTCTTTTCATTTTATGGTGCCTCAAAAGCATAGTTCTATTATGATTTCTCCCATATTTGATTCTATCTCCCATTGATCAATGGTGATTTTGATAATCCCAAATGAAAAACAAATTTCTTAAAACACTAAAGAATCGGACTAAATGCCACATTAGCTCTATAAGAAAATTCTTGTTCACTAATTCAAGTTAATTTTATCGATTTCAATTTTGTAGAAATCTAATTCTTCACTTTAGGTGAAGGCCCGACGTTTCCAGCTGACGCCATATTTAACACAAAATGGTCAAGAAGAGATGAAAAGGCCAGAGTATCTAGTGCTTTATTCTTTATTGGCAGGTTCATATGTTGGACCAGTTACAGCCCCAATCGTTACGGTTTATATATATCAATATTTTGGTTGGCAAGCTGCATTTTATATTTTTGGATTAATAGGAATATTCATTGCGGGTGTATGGTATGTTTTTACCCGAGACTATTCTGAAATTCACAAATTAGTGAATAATCAAGAAAAAGAATATATACTTGAAGACAGAGAAATTGTTGATACTGCCAAAGTTAGAGCACCATGAAATACTTTTCTGAAAATCTATAGATTTTGGTCGTTAGGATTGCAATATTTTGTTGTTTTATATCTTATTACTTTCTTTTTAGTTTGGTTACCTACCTATCTACTGGAAGATAGAGGATTCTCATTAAGTAAAATGGGGTTTTCTGCAAGCTCCCTTGGTTAGCATAGGATTCATAGTAGTGTGTTCATGGGCTTCTGCTACAGACTTAGGCAGAAACTATTCAGGTTCCGTTTCAGGTTGGATGAACTTGTGGGGAAATCTAGGCGCATTTGTATCACCGTTATTATGTGGATGGTTAGCAGAAAATTTCGGATGGAATATCACACTCGGAGTAACTGTAATCCCTGTAGCTATATTGTTGTTTGTAAAACCGGATACTTCATTACTAAATAATATTGAGGAGTGAATAATGTGAATTATTTGGTATTTCAAATGGATTTAGAAGTTGGGAATCCAGAAGAGAATAGGAAAATCATTGAACGTTGGTTAGAAGCTAACTACAGTGATGATTTAGACGTTGCAGTATTTCCTGAAATGTGGTCTACGGGTTATGCGTTAGAAGAATTGAAAGAAATCTGCAAAGTGGATGGTAATCAATCAATTGAATTTCTACAATCACTAGCTAAGAAGTTTACTGTAAACTTGGTGGGTGGCTCAATTGCCGTACTAGAAGGTCAAGATATCTTTAATCGTGCAGTTATTGTAAATCGAATGGGTGAGATTGTTCATACATATGACAAGATGCACCTTGTTCCGATGTTAGATGAACCCAAGTTTTTAACAGGCGGTCATAATCAAGTGGAAGTATTTGAACTTGAAGGTGTGAAAATGGGGATTATTATTTGTTACGATTTACGATTCCCTGAAATTATTCGTGACTTAGCATTACAAGGTATTCAAGTGTTACATATCGTAGCAGAATGGCCACTCGCAAGGGAGAAACATTGGAATACGTTACTTCGTGCGCGCGCAATTGAGAACCAAATGTATGTTGTTGCATCAAATGTAACGGGAACAAAGTTAGGGGTGGAATTCGCAGGCTGCTCACAAATTGTAGATCCATGGGGAGATATTGTTCAAAAATTAGACCAAGAAGTTGGTGAATTAAAGGCAACTTTAGAATTAGAAAAAGTACCTCAAATAAGAAAAGACGTTCCCATATTCGATTCCAGAGTACCTGAAAAGTATAGAAAGTTATAAAGTAGAAGCTACTCCAGAGATACAATCTGGAGTAGCTTTTCTGTTTAAATTCTTTTTGTATAACAAAGCATAAGTTTAACATGGAAAATTCAGATAAGGATATATTTAGATAATTTCTTATGGAACTAAACTGCCCGTTTAGTTCTATAAGAAAAAGCCGTCTTAATGACAGCTACGATCTTAAGCTATTGCACCCATTAGTTCAACAAGATTAGCTTATTAATTATTCATCCTCATCAATCTCATCTTCAAATTCAGAATTCGATACAATAAATTCTTTTAAGTTAGAAGCTAACTCTTCTAATTCCTCGGTTTCATGATACCAAATATAAATTTTACCATCCATTACCGTATCAACAATCCGAAAACATAATTTGTCCCCTGTACCATCTTCACCAATAGATATTAGGTCCTCTGCCATTCCTTCATCCCTCACATCTTGATTTTGTCTTACAATATCATCCCAGGTTCTCTTTAAACTTTTGGATTCTTTAATAGGAAACAGAGTCCATTCATCAATCTGAGCATTGTTAGATAGTTTAAAAAGTTCTTTGTATTGTTTAGGAAAAATAACGCCTAATTGTTCTTCTGCTGATTTTATATCTAAATCCGTAACTCCAGGTTTTCTTGTGTCAATCAAATCGATTACATCATTCATTTAAGAACGTACCATCCCTTCATATTCTTTTACATAAACCTTCTTGATTTTTCTTCAAAAACCCTCTTTAGTTGCATAAGAAACTTCTATGGCGGCCAACCTCGCCGCCACCATCTACTACGAAAATCCAAACTCAAAAATAGAGTCTAACCCATTAACCCCTTGACGATAATGGATGATAACAATACAACCAGGCTGAGCTTTTTTTGGTGGATCTTAAGGAAGATACCCTGTATAAGAAACTGGTTGTGACAGGATGGAAGAACCATTTAGTGTGCTACTAGTACGTATACAAAAATTTTTGTAACAAATCTCCTGTCATATGTATTGTTAATCTTTTTTTGAGGTGATTCTCCTATGGAAGCAATGATTGAACGGTGTGCTGGCTTAGATGTACACCAAGAAACAGTAGTAGCCTGTGTGTTATTTGGTCCATTAGATAAAAAGCCAAAAACCTCTATTGAAACTTTTTCAACTACAACAACGGGACTCTTGGCTTTAAGTGATTGGCTCGCTACCCTTCAGGTATCCGATGTTGTGATGGAAAGTACTGGAGTCTACTGGAAACCAGTATGGAATATACTCGAAGGATCTTTTCACCTTGTTCTTGCCAATGCCAGGCATGTCAAAAATGTTCCAGGGCGTAAAACTGATGTGAAAGATGCCGAATGGCTTGCCAAGCTTCTAAGATGCGGACTTATTGAAAGCAATTTTGTCCCACCAGAGGATATTCGTGATTTACGAGATCTTACTCGTTATCGAAAAAAATTGATTCATCATCGCACCTCAGAGCAGAATCGCATTCACAAAATTCTTCAAGATGCTAATATCAAGCTAACATCCGTGCTATCAGACATTTTTGGTGTATCGGGACGCCGTATCCTTGAAGCGATTCTAAACGGTGAAAAAATAGAGACCGATGGTCTTCGAAAAATGGTGGATTGGCGAACAAAAGCAAGTATTACTGACATTGCCCATGCAATTAATGGTCGTATTCGCCGTCATCACCGTGATATGTTGCGTTACCATTGGGATCATATGAGTTATTTAGAAAAAGCCATAGAAGAATTGGAAAAACAAATCGATCAACTCCTGTCCCCCTATCGTAAGGAAGTAGAATTATTGGATGGTATACCTGGTGTGAACAAAGCTGCCGCAGCTACTTTTATTGCGGAGATGGGCGTTGATATGTCCGTATTTAAGTCGGCTAAACATCTTGCATCTTGGGCTGGTGTGAGTCCCGGAAATTACGAAAGTGCTGGTAAAAAAAAAACGAGTAAAACCACACAAGGAAATAAAGCATTAAAAACGATGGCCGTAGAGTGTGTATTAGCGACATCAAGGCAAAATAACCGAATTGCTTCACATCGAAAAAGGATTACCAAACGGCAGGGAAAAATGAAGGGACGAATCGCTTCTGCCCATTTACTATTAACGATTGCTTACAACATCTTAAAAACAGGAGAACCCTATCATGAACTAGGTTCAAATTACCTTGAAGAAAAACAAATGAACAAAGAATTAAAAATGATCGAATACCTAAAAAAGAAAGGCTATACAATCGCTCCATCTGAACAACAAACTGCATAACCATTAAAATAACGACATGGTACATTTACGTCCTTCAAAAAATTAGAATATGGTGGGCTTATTTTGTATGGCCTTTCACGAATATATTTTCATACAAAAAGGAGTTGCCAAAGCAACTCCTTGTAATGCATCTGTTAACTAATATTCATTTATTCAAAATATCATCTTTTAGTGAAGCAACTTTAGACAAAGCTGTATCTCTGTCAGCTTCATTCACCCCAAAGTGAGCAAGCGCATCATTAAGATGTTTGACAATGGCATTAAAATGGGCAGGTTGTAGATTCAATCCTTGGTGCGCCTTTGCCATGGATTGTCCAGAATATTGTTTTGGGCCGCCTAATGCAAAACTAATAAATTTTGTCTGATGACTTCGTTGCTTTTCCATATCCGTTTTTTCAAAAAAATGATTAACTGTCTCATCTTTAAGGACCAATTCGGAGTAAAAATAGTCCACAACTTTTGCTATCGCTTCTTCTCCGCCGACTTTTTCATAAAGTGTTTGTTCCATATCCACACTCCTAATTTGTAATTAATAGAAGTATTCTTTGTAGAAAATTTGATTTTATTCCTTATCTTTCAATAATATCTCCTTCTGCTCTAGTACCCTTGCAACTAACCTGTCCCCTTAAGGCGTAAAATTACTGGAATTGGATTAGAAGATGGAATTTGGACTCTACTTGCAGCTAGGTATGAAAGAAAGCCAGATTACTCGAATGGTTTTCGTTGAAAATCTGCTCATGAATCGATAAAAGTTTACATGTAATATCATTATGCTAATTATTCCAAACTCCTGTCATTTGTACAATACATCACTCAAGAATATGGCTCAATTAAAGTAACAATAGAGAAGGAATGCGATAGTGACACCCTGCCCCCCTCTTAGGGAATGTATAATTTGAACGTTGCCTCCAGGCACTCGCTTTCCGCGGGCGGTCCGCCATCCGTACCAATCAGCTTTGTTTTAACTTTGAAACGAGTTAGCCGACAATATTTTTTCAGCAATTAAATAACCACTAATGGGTAATGCCTTCTCCTATTTTTCGATTTTGCACTCAAAAAGAAGGATATCCAAAAAAACTGAAGACATTAATTTTAAGATAAAAAAGTTACCAGTTTGGCCAAAAAATAAGTATAAGAATGTAATAGATTGGATAAACTAATAAAAAAGGAGTGGGAGATTATGGAGACTAAACTTAAAGTAGGAACGAAAGAAATGTGGAGCGAAATTAATGAATGTATAACTCGGAAAATCAATGAAAAACATGATTTATCTTTTCAAAAGAAAAGCAATGATAATTATATGAATCTATATATTCAAACAGCCGTCTTACACACGTTATTTGAACTATCAGATGAGTTCAGGAAAATCGAAAGAAAATATAACGGATAGTGATGCTTCCGGAAAGGACATGCACTAAATTCACCTTAGCGGTGGATTAGGATTAAACTCTTTAAGGGAGCCTATTAATCCTAATCCACTTTTTCTTTCCAGCTTTTTTATTTACATCATTACCGCTGCCGGCAATTTGACCAGCATTATTACTGTACCATTTGTTTCCCTTCCCTATAAATCCCTCTTTCTATTCCAACTAGAATCCATGAACCAAATAGAAACCCGACCAGTTTTTAAGGTTGGGGTTTTTCCTGTGTTTTAAGTTTATATTGCGAATGATCTTAATGGTACGCTAGGTTAATTACTATAATTTGTTGTTTTATTAATCTAAAATCTTGTATATTTAAATGAGTATGTTTTATAACTTGCTGACGTTTGAAACGAATGATCGGTAGTAGCTCCGAATAGCTTTTTAATTAGCTAAAATCATTGAAAATAAATATTTTTTGAAAGTGAGCTGAAAGCTGATGTTGTGGTCACCACTATTCGAAAATGATGTACCTGCAGTTATTCTTCCTTAACGGCAGAAAACTTGCATCTCCGTTAGGGACTGGAATGTTTAGTTAAAACGGAGGGTACAAAAATGAAAAACACTATATTAGGTTCTTTATATTTATCACTCGCTGCCAGCATTTGGGGCGGGATGTATGTTGTGGTAAAAGTTGTGGTAGACGTTGTTCCGCCACTTGAATTAGTATTTTTACGATATATAATTGCGATTTTAGCATTGCTGACAATTGGTTTTATAACAAAACAATCTTGGCGGATCGACAAACGGGACTGGCTTTTGGTTTTCATTATAGGACTTGTTGGAAACACCATTTCCATCGTAACCCAGGAAGTTGGCACGCTACTTTCTTCTGCGCAAATGGGAGCCATCATTACTTCAACAACACCTGCGTTCATGGTGATATTTGCACGGATCATTTTAAAAGAAAAGATCACTTTTAAAAAATCAATTTCTGTTATTTTAGCGACAATCGGTGTCGGTATCATTGTCGGAAATGCCCATATTGGCTCATCTCACCAACTTGGGGGCGTATCACTGCTTATTGCTGCGTTAACTTGGGCCCTTATGTCTGTTCTAATCAAACGTGTACCTGGGCAATATTCACAAATTGTTTTAACGACCTATGCCGTGCTTGTGGCAATTGTCCTTTTAACCCCTTTTACGATTAGTCGATTGGATGAGCTTGACTTTCAAGCCATCATGCATCCATCCATATGGGGCGGCCTTCTATACTTGGGCGTTATTTCAACAGCATGTGCCTTTTTACTGTGGAATCGCGGACTGCAAATGCTTACCGCTTCAAGTGGCGGACTATTTTTCTTTTTACAGCCTATAGTCGGTACTTTTTTAGGTTGGTTAATACTAGGTGAACAAATCGGCTTGTCCTTTTGGATCGGTACAATCTTAATTTTTACCGGTGTGCTATTAGTCATTCGGGAAGAATGACCCAGATTAAGTTTATTAGAATTATATATTAAAAAATGCACCTTATAGAGCAGTCACTCTGAAACAGGCTGCCTATAGGGTACTTTTTTAGGTTTAAAAAAGGGGGCTTGCAGAAAAGTTGTTTTTTTGTTTATAATTTCTCCTTCTTATCCCCCTTTAATAAGGCGGAATCCAATAACCCATCGCACTAGAGTGAATAGCATTATACTAGCTTGTTTGTCTAATGTAATCCAAACTTCCTTCCTCAAGGCAAAAAGATACTTTCTTTTGTTTATTTCAACCCATTATATCGTAAATCCCCTAAAATACATTCATTACGTAATTATTATCATAATTTCATGTACATTTTGAAAGGATTTTTGTTATCATTAATTCATAATCTTGGAAATGAATGCTGAATTTTATAACAAAGGAGGAATCGTTTTTGAAAAATCCATATACGGAATTGACGATTGGAATGATGAGAACGGGGATATTAGGATTCGGCGGCGGGCCATCTGTCATCCCGCTCATCCGCCACGAAGCAGTTTCCCGTTATCACTGGCTTGACGATGATGAATTCGGGGACACATTGGCGATTGCCAATACACTCCCTGGACCGATTGCCACGAAGATGGCAGCATATCTTGGTTATAAATTAAAAGGCTGGCCGGGAGCCATCGTAAGTGTGGCGGCTCACGTGTTACCTTCATGCATTGCGATGGTTTTCTTGATTGCGTTCATTAATGTTCTAAGTAATTCGGCAATGATCAGTAATATGATCGCTGCTGTCATGCCGGTTGTCGCTGTCATGCTTGGTCAAATGGCTTATGAGTTTGGCGAAAAGGCGGTAAAAGGGTTAGGAAAGGTGCTCGGAATCACCTTTTTTGCGATTTCCTTTTTGCTTCTGCAGGTCATTTCCCTGCATCCGGGTATCGTCATTATGATGTTTCTTTTATATGGGGCGTTTCATTATAAATTAAAGGATAGAATGAAAAATAAAAAGACTGATAGGAAGGAGGAATCCGCTTAATGGGTATTATTATCCCAATAGGAGTTACTGTTTTTCTAGCGTTTTTCATTGCCAATATTCTTGGTTACGGCGGAGGTCCAGCTTCGATTCCGCTTATGTATGATCAAATCGTCACCCGTTTTGGCTGGCTAGATAATACCGAGTTCTCACAAATGCTCGCGTTAGGAAATTCACTCCCTGGACCCATCGCCACGAAAATAGCCGCATATGTCGGATATGATGTATATGGCTGGCCAGGATTTCTAGCTGCATTGGCAGGCACGATCATCCCATCAGCCGTGGCTTTGATATATCTATTAAAAATCCTGCGAAGATACAAGCATTCTCCTATCGTTAAAGGCATGTCACTACTTGTACAGCCCGTGATCGCGATCATGATGTTATTGCTCACCTGGAATATGGCCGCGGACGCGGTCGGGTCCATCGGCTACATCCATTCAATCTTCATCGCTGGATTGGCCTTCTTGGCTTTAGGTAAATTCAAGATCCACCCTGCATTCGTAATCATTCTTGCCTTTGCGTATGGCGGCTTTATCATCCCGCTCACATAAATAAAAAAATCCGCCTATTTAGGGGGATTTTTTTATTAAAGCTTCATGCCCATCCGGCTTTTATAACGTTTAATGAGAATTTGGCAATCAACGCTGACAACACCGACGACCGCATACAGTTTCTCATTAAGAAAGCGTTCCATCTCTTGATTATCAGTAAAGATTCCGTGCATATGGAGTTTACTCGGACCGGTCATATGATATAAACTCGTAACAGCCGGTTCACTTTCTAATTGCTGCGCGACCGATTCCAGATATTTTGGCTCAACCTCCACGTTAAAGAATGCCGAAACATGGATGCCGACCTTAGCTGGATTTATGACCGCAGTGAACCTCTCGATCACACCGTTTTCAACTAGATGATTAATCCTCATCTGAACCGCAACTCTGGAAAGCTCCACTTTCTTCGCTAAGTCGGTATATGAAATTCGTGCATCTTCATGTAAAACCGATATGATTTTCTTATCGATCTCATCAACTTTCAAGCTGGGAATCTTAAAGTCCTCCGCCATCTTACGTAACTCCTTTTCAATTTCTTTACTCCATTATCGCAGAGAACACCATCGGATCACAACAATCTTCCTTTTCACTTCTCACAACGCAAGAAATTTTTTCGTATCCCTTTTCAATGAACTCCCTCCTCCTTGCCAAGAAATGTCCATCGTTTATGTAATTTTCAAACTTAAGGTGCATCAATTCAACCAGCTGGGTGCAGCCGCCAAAAAGATCGATTAGACTTAGAACCGGACAAATTGACAACATCGCCCACACTTCCTTGATATTCTAATAGTCTGCAGTCCCCCTCCTTTAAGATTGAAAGGCGGGGGTTTTACAGACCGTATACTGCATGATAAAAGTTTATGAATAACCAAGGGACACTTCCTCAACCCTTTGGTTGAAAGGTCTTTGCGATATTTTTGTATTCCTCATCATTGAGAATGCCCATTTTTTTGAATAATGCGGAATATGCCATTATTTTTTTCTGCGTACGGTTTGTACAATTCATATGGATCAGCTCCTTTTTTACATAGTATTCATTGACGACAAAATGTTTCCTTAATACAAAACATTTTGTATAAACTAAATAAAGAAACGGTCCATTTCACGCTTAGAGGTGTACTTAAAATAAGTTCTATATGAATAATTAGTAACAACTTCGAAAAGTGTTATGTTTAATGGTTTCGCGTGAAAATTATGTTTTTCCACGGTTGCCGCATAGCAATCCTACGTATATGTTTTGAGAGGAGTTGCTAAATACTTCCTGATTCCCCCCTGCACAGGACTTAAAAAAGTGACAGTTTTGGCCCATTAAACCTATTGCCTCTCTTGCAACAAGTCATCATTCGGATTATCGTTGTTTAATAGATGCGAAGAAATTGAAAAAATCTGCATACTTTCTTCATACTTTTTCGCTAAACTGACTTTATTCAATAAGAAGGTGAATAATCCTGAAAATCTCCTTTAAACTCGGACTATCTATATTTATTTGCATTTTTTTGATGGAAACCGTCTCCATGATTTACTTGCATAATAAAGTGATCCATTCCCGTATCAATCAAGAATTGGAATCACTGATGGCCCGTGGCAATAGTCATCGTGATGTGTTGGAAATCACGTATTCCGACTCTACCCTTAAGCATATCGGCTTGATGGGATACCATACCGATACAGATGTCGTGATTACGAATACAAGAGGAGAAATTCTGATATCTTCCGCAAAGGTAAATGGGGGAATGAACAAAATCTTGGCAAAAAACATCTCCCAAGTACCCCGAAAAGGTATGGTCCTCCAATCAAGTTGGAAGGATGAAAGATATATAGCCACCGTCACGCCATTTATCAGTGATAAAGAAAAGAAAGGCTATGTTTATATGTTCAAAGATACTAGAGATGTTGAGGATTTAATCGCACAATTGAATAGGCATTTCCTTTTTGCGACTGCATTGCTCCTTTTATTCATGCTTATCACCATCTATTTTCTATCAAAGGCTTTGACTAGACCGCTTATTTCGATGAAGGAAGCAACAACCAAGCTTAGCAAAGGGAATTTTTCAGTGGCTGTGCCGGTAAGATCTCATGATGAACTCGGGGAGCTTGCCCAATCCATTCAAAGCTTGGCTAATGAATTGAACTATTTAAAGAAGGAACGCAATGAATTTTTGGCAAGTATCTCCCATGAACTGCGCACGCCGCTAACTTATATCAAGGGATACGCTGATATAACCCGCCGGAAAGATTTGGATGCATCCGAACGAACAAGATACTTGGAGATCATCCATGATGAATCGGAACGATTAAACAGATTATTGGACGAACTATTCAATATGGCTAGAATGGATGTAAATACATTCACCATATCAAAAGAAATCGTCCAGCTCTCTTCATTCCTGCAAAACATTCATGAAAAAGTGTTACCGGCTTTTGCAAATGAAAGAATTCAATTGAATCTGGAATGCAAGGATGATTTATTTATAGCTATAGATCCCTCACGGTTTGAGCAAGTCATTCTTAACCTGTTGGATAATGCGCTGAAGTACTCGAACGAATATACAGTCACTACTATCAAAGCCACTGAATGCAATGGCTGGATTTCCATCTCCATAATCGATCAAGGGGTTGGCATTCCACCTGAAGATGTCCCCCATATCTTTGATCGTTTATATCGTGTCGAGAAATCACGCGCCAGAGATACCGGCGGTTTCGGATTGGGGCTCTCCATCGTCAAGCAATTAGTGGAGATACAAGGTGGAACCATTTCGGTTAAAAGCAACATGGAGCAAGGAACGTGCTTCACTATCACATTTAAGGAGATAACAAATGAAGACAGTAGTTCTGGTTGATGATGAACAGAGAATGCTTGATCTATTAGAGCTATACATTAAACCTCACGGATATACATGCCTGAAGATGAAATCTGGACATGAAGCCTTACAGTTCTTAGCGCATGAACATGCGGACATAGTACTTCTTGATGTAATGATGCCTGAGATTGATGGGTGGGAAACATGCGAAAGGATCCGTGCGTTCTCCAGCATTCCCATAATCATGCTCACCGCGCGGGATGCTGCACAAGATATGGTGAAAGGGTTGAAAAAGGGTGCAGATGATTATATTACGAAACCCTTTCATGAAGATGTTTTACTTGCCAGAATCGAAGCAGTGACGCGGCGGGTGCATAATCAGGATGATTCTTTGACCTTTAGGGGGCTAAAATTAAATGAATCCGCTTATGAAGCACATTATGATACCAAAACAATTCCATTTACACCGAAAGAGTTCTCACTGCTGTGCTTGTTTTTAAAATCCCCAGATCAAGTGTATTCCAGAGACCACCTGCTTTCGACCATATGGGGATTTAAAACGGATACCGAAGATCGGACAATCGATTCCCATATTCGAAATATAAGAGAGAAATTGCGTCATGCCGGTTTTCCAGCAGATCAACATTTGAAAACGGTCTGGGGCATCGGGTATAAATGGAGTTCTGGGGATTGATATGGATTTCATTTCTGAGGCATTACTATCCAGCGGCCCTTTCTCCATTGCTGTAAGTTTAGTATTCAATATTTTGATCAGCGTGCTTGGATTTATTCCCAGTGTATTCATCACGGCCGCCAATATCAGCGTATTTGGATTTGAAAAGGGATTGATCCTTTCTTACATAGGGGAAATTGCCGGTGCAGTGATCAGCTTTCGGTTATATCGAAAGGGCTTTCAAACATTCAAACCCAAGTTCATGAAGAACCGGTGGGTCAAGAAGCTGCAAAAGTCACAAGGGTTTCATGCATTTTGGGTGATCCTGATGCTTAGGCTCCTTCCCTTTATACCATCCGGCGCAATCAACCTTACAGCAGCATTAAGCAAGACGGGAATGATGATTTTCTTCCTCGCGACTTCCATCGGAAAACTGCCCGCCCTCCTTGTCGAGGCCTATTCGGTAACACAGGTATTGAAGGCATCGGACGATTTAAGGATTGTTTTGATACTGTTGATTCTCGTAATCTCAGTCGTTTATTATCTTAATAGAAATAAGAAAAAAGGAAGGGAGTAAAAATCTTCACTATTTTTTTGGTAAATTGAAGCGATTCATTTACCATTTATCGTTAACCCTTTATCTCCAAGGGTTAACGACCAGATCCAGAAGGCGCGATGTTTACTATATCCCTGTGCTGCGAATGGTATCGCAGCCTTTTTTCTGCGCCGCCTTTTCATCAAAATGGCAAAAGAAAGACATCACGATGTATGGGACGAAATGATTTCCTTTTTTTTCGTTTATGAAAGATAATGCCCGCTCCACTGACCAGGAGTCTTTATACGGCCTTCTGCTGGTCAATGCATCAAACACATCCACAATGGCTACGATTCAAGCTTCCAATGGGATTTCCTCCCCTTTCAAACGGTGGGGATATCCCGTTCCATCCCATTTTTCATGATGATGGGGGATGATGGTTTCAGCCACTTCCAGGCTGCTGATCACATCATTGTTTATTTCCCTTGAAATGTTATTCAAAATATCGGATCCAATTAACGGATGCATCTCGGATGATTTTTCGTTCATATGGGGATAACGGGCCAGGTTTGTATAAAATCCCTTCAGGAATCTCCGCTTTCCTGATATCATGCAGAATACTTGAATGGACGATATGATTTATATAGCTTTTAGATAGTTCCAGCTGGCATCTTCGATTATGAACGATAACAAGCTGCTTGGTCAGGTTTTGACCTCAATAAATGCGCTTCACTTTGAACCCAATGATGCTGTTCCTGGAATACCCTTCCAAATCGCATGACAGCCTTGATTTCCCTTTCAAAATCCATACCTCCAGTAATTTGCTGGATTTCCAACTCTGTCTCTTAGTCACTATTCTCATTGTCACGGCTCACTCCGTTCATGATTGAAAGATAGGTTAAATGAACTATATCCGGATGATAAGGTATATAATGCCATACAAGTTTTATATACAAAAGTTACTAAGCATCTTTTTGTGAATAAGAGATAGATGACAAGTTTCTGACTGTACCAGGTCCTTTTAAGCATATTGCATGACGAAGGGTAAATGGGTTCATTTCCGCGAATGTTACACTTATATAATGAGATGATGCCTATACTATCTTCCTGTTTTCTGGAAAAAAGAATGAATTTATTGTGTTTTAATGGGAAATTCCTTTATAATGCGCATTAGATGATTTTTTAGCATTGAATTCGAGAGGAGACTGAAATATGAAGAAACTATTGTACCCAATCATCATTGGATTATTGGCAGTTGTTCTAACGGCTTGTGGTTCGAACGATGAAGCTGATAAGAAAAATGACGAGAAAGAGACTAAAACAACTGAGAAAGAAACGGCTAAAGCAACTGAGGAACAGCAAAAACAGATGGAAGAAATGAAGAAGAAACTGGACAAGCAAAAGGTGGATGAAAAGAAAACGGTAGCCATCGTCAATGACGAAAAAATTTCAGGTGCGGAATATAATACCGTGTTATCCACCACACAAATGCAGATGCAGCAATTCGGACAAGACCCAACAACCAAGGAGGGCGCCAAACAAATTAAAGAGCAAACGCTCAACTCTTTAGTGGGGCAAAAATTGCTGCTTCAAGCAGCTGATAAAAAGGGCTACACCGCTTCCAAGGCTGAAATTGAAAAGCAACTTGCCGAAATCAAGAAGCAATATGAGAGTGAAGAGAAATTCAAGGCGGCATTGAAACAAGCAGGTCTGAATTCGGAAATGCTGAATGCCCAGATCGCAGAGAACATCCCATATACGAAGTACGTTGAAAAAGAGATTAAAGTAGAAGAAGCAACTGATGAAGAAATCCAAAAGTATTACGATCAGGTTGCGGAGCAAGCTAAAACAAGCGGACAGAAGGTACAGAAACTCGAAGAAATGAAGCCGCAAATCAAGGAACAACTAGAGCAGCAAAAGAAACAAGAAAAGCTTGTGAAGCATGTCGAAGAACTTCAGAAAAATGCTAAGGTCGATATTAAGATTTAATGATGAAAAGAGCTGCCGAATTTGGCAGCTCTTTCTTTATGGTCTTTGGTCCGCCTGCTAACACCCACGGCTTTTCAATTTTCATTTATTCACCGGGTCTAGAGAAACGTGCAATTCTTTCACCTATTTCATCACGAACACGTTGGAAGGTTGCCCATTTCTCTTCATCTGTTCCTTCCGCTTTTGCCGGGTCATCAAAGCCCCAATGTTCACGTTTAACATGCGGTGGTGTCATAGGACATTTGTCAGCCGCATCGCCACATAATGTAACGACAAAATCAGCATTATTCAATATATCCGGGTCAATGATATCCGATGTTTGATTGGAGATGTCCAATCCAACTTCATTCATTGCTTTTACTGCTTTGGGATTTAACCCATGGGCCTCGATTCCTGCACTAAGCACTTGCCATTCGTCACCTAAATATTTCTTCCCCCATGCTTCTGCCATTTGGCTTCTGCAAGAATTGCCAGTACATAAAAAGTATAGCGTTTTCTTAGCCATGCGGTTTCTCTCCTTTGTTTGTAAAGTAAGGTTTAATGAATAATTTGCAGCCATATATATAAGCCGGCCAATGTGATGAACAATGTTGGGATGGTTAAGATGATTCCCGTTTTAAAGTAAGTTCCCCATGAGATTTTCACGCCTTTTAATGAAAGGACATGCAGCCACAATAACGTAGCCAAAGAACCAATCGGTGTGATTTTCGGGCCCAAGTCCGAACCGATGACATTTGCATAAATAAGTGCCTCCCTGATTGCTCCAGTTGTATGGGTGTCGGAAATGGCAAGAGCGTCTATCATGACCGTCGGCATGTTATTCATAAGTGATGACAGAATGGCTGCTATGAAGCCCATCCCGACAGTAGCAGCGAATAATCCTTGATCAGCCGTCACTTGTATAAGGTCAGCTAAAATGTTCGTCAATCCAACGTTTCTCAATCCATACACCACGACATACATTCCAATGGAGAAAAACACAATCGCCCATGGTGCGCCCTTTACAACGGTCTTGGTATTTACAGCTGGACTTCGTCTTGCCATAAACAAGAAGAATATGGCGATAACACCTGCAATGATGGATACAGGAATGTTCAAAAATTCACTGATAAAGTAGCCTACCAACAGAATGCCTAAAACAATCCCAGACAGGCGAAACATTTTCACATCCCGAATGGCATCGACTGGCTTCTTCAATTGAGCCATATCATAATTCTTCGGAATGCTCTTTCTGAAGTACAAATATAATACCAGGATGCTTGCTGCTAATGAAAACAGGTTGGGAACGATCATTCTAGATGCGAATTTAATAAACCCGATATCAAAAAAGTCAGCAGAAACAATGTTGACCAGATTACTTACCACAAGCGGTAAGGATGTAGTGTCTGCAATAAACCCACTCGCGATGATAAATGGGAAGATCATTCTCTCTTCTAACTTCAAGTTTCGAACCATCGCCAATACAATCGGAGTTAAAATGAGAGCGGCTCCGTCATTTGCAAAGAACGCAGCGACCAGAGCACCGAGAATGCTCACATACACAAACATCCTTACTCCATTTCCCTTAGCCGCTCTAGCCATATGCAGGGCTGCCCATTCAAAGAAACCAATTTCATCTAAAATCAAAGAAATAATGATAATAGCAATGAACGCCAACGTCGCGTTCCATACAATACCTGTAACAGTAATTACATCGTTGAGGTCAACAACCCCAAATAGTAAGGCAAGTACCGCCCCCCCGCATGCTGACCAGCCGATTGACAATCCCTTAGGTTGCCAGATGACGAATGTCAACGTCAGCAAAAAGATGATACTAGCTAATATAACTGTACCCACTTATGTTATCCTCCTCGTTAATCACAACAAATCCGTTTTCCTTGTGCTGTTAATTCTTCTAATTTAAAGTTTTGACTCGGCAAGTCCTTGATGACCGTTTGAATAAATGAGTAATACGAGGATGATTGGTTTAACGAGTAGAATATCCATTGTCCCCTTCTCGCTTCATTCACAATTCCGCTATCTTTCAACTTTCGTAAATGTTGGCTTATAGCCGGCTGGCTCATCTCGAATAGATCCACAAATTCACAGACACAGCATTCATGCTCAGACATGATCTTAATCATGGTCAAACGGGTTTTATCGCCTAATAATTTAAGAATGTTTGCCGTGGTTTCTATATCCAAAGCCTCATTCATTGCCTTTCATCCCTCCTGGCTCAAAGTAAATAAGTATATGCTTATGTAATTATCAAACATCATTGTATAAGCATATTCTTATTTAATCAAGCATAAAATATTCCGCATTATAATTTCCTTACTTTAATATTCTTAATAGCACTTCAAAGAAATTATAAAAGACCAGCCTGGTTTCAGACTGGTCTTTCTATTTCATTCACAACAGGAATTATTTTTCATTTCCAATCTCGCTAGAACGGGGCTGCCACAGCAAGAACGATCGTTTGTTTCAGTTGCAGGAATATCAGAATCGCAGGAATTAGATGCAAGATTCACACTGCAAACTCCTGTTTCAGACAGTTCCAAGTGTACTTCTTTTGAAAGGATCACTATACGAATAAAAGTGCTTGAAACAAGAAAACTGCCGAATGACCGGCAGTTTTATCAGCTTTATAAATATTTACGGTGAATGCCTTTTCCATCATAGGAAAACAGGACTTCTTTTCCTTCTATGACTGATTCCATATGCACGGAGCGGCCCCAAAGCTGATGGATATATGGCATGACTTTTTCGAGATATTTCAGATCCAGCTCAATATCTTCATACCAATGTTTTAGATAAAGTTCCCCATTACGCATGAAGTCCCCATCGTTAACTGTGATATAAGGGAAACCTCCGTTAACCCTCATGCTCACGAGTTGATCACGAACATGTTCCCATGCCTTATCGACGATTTTATAATCCTTGCCCTGCTTTTGGAATAGGTACATATCCTCCCGCATGACCAGGTCCTTCGTCAAATAATTGCGGAGAAAGGAAATATCCGATTCGATTTCCCTGACCTCGAACATCTTTTCCCGGCCAGATCCTGGCTTGACGCCGAGCCTGATCATTTCTTCGGTCGGATTATCATAGCGTTCTTCAATATCTTCAAGCACTTTCAATCCAAGATAATAAGGATTGATGCTGGTCCGTGAAGGCTGCACGACACCTGCGTTCAGTTTCGCGAATTCAATGGCTTCCCCTGAGGATAGATCCAATTCACGGATAATGCGCTGATGCCAGTAGGATGCCCAGCCTTCGTTCATGATTTTCGTTTCCAGCTGCGGCCAGAAATACAGCATCTCTTCCCTGATCATCGTCATGATATCCCGCTGCCAATCGGCTAAATCCCTGCTGTACTGTTCTATGAAAAGCATAATATCCTTTTCTGGCCTTGGCGGGAATTTCTTTCTTTTTTTAATGTTGGATTTCTGCGGTTTATCCTTATTATCAAGATTCCATAAATCATCGTATTGTGTGGCTGTCGGTTTTATTTCCTCTTCTTCTTCCTCATCTTCCATCGTCCAGGCAAGCTTCGGTCTCATCAGCGACGGATCGATATGTTCTTCAATGGCTAAAAGTGCATCCAGGAAGGTTTCCACTTCCTTTTTGCCATGAAGGATTTCATATTCACGGATTCTTTCTGCCGTTGCCGACATACTTTCTACCATATCCCTCTTGGTATTATTGAAACGTACATTATTCTTAAAGAAGTCACAATGCGCCAAAACGTGGGCAACAATCAATTTATTTTGTACAAGTGAATTGGAGTCCAGCAGAAAAGCGTAACAAGGATCAGAGTTAATGACCAGTTCATAGATTTTACTTAATCCAAAGTCGTACTGCAGCTTCATTTTATGAAATTGTTTTCCAAAGCTCCAATGAGAAAAACGGGTCGGCATCCCGTAGGCACCAAATGTATAAATGATTTCTGAAGGGCAAATTTCATAGCGCATCGGGTAAAAATCCAACCCGAACCCCGTTGCTATTTCTGTAATTTCACTAATGGCATATTCCAGAGCCTTTTGCTCCGCTTCATTCATCCGATATCCCCCTTGTCTTCCGCCTTTAAACTAATGTATGAAAAAAAGGAGGAAAAATGCCGTGATCATGAGTAAAGGTCCTCGATAACAGAAAAAAAAACACCTCCATGAAGAAGATGTCAGGCCAAATGTTTCATGCAGTTCTGCACTCAATCCCTTTGATATTAAAATTTTGCTAATTCCGGATTCACAGCCTCTTTTTTCATTTTTGAACGGATCCAGGAAATGATGAGCGCTGCAATGATGACAAAACCTAAGTATCCTGTGATTGGGTATACCGTCCCAACCAATTTAATAAAGCCAACGAAACTTGCAAGGAAGGCAAGAATCCCGACTATAATCACGGATAATTTAAATCGTTTCGTTTCCGCAGGCACCAGCCTGGCGGTGAATGCATACAGCATCCCGACAGCTGTATTATAAATCATTCCTAAAAGGATGATTGATAGGATATATCCCAACCATGGAGAAACCTGATTCGCTAAATGAAGGGTAGGCATACCAGAGCCTTCTATGCCCTTCAAGTCGGACATCATCCCCAAATTGATCAAAAATAACAGGATCCCCAATCCGATCCCCCCCAGGATTCCTCCCATTCCAGCCTGTTTCTTATTCTTGAAGGTCCCGCCCATTACGGCCAGCATGGCAATTCCGGCAGTCATATTATATGAAACATAAAGTAATGAACCCATCAACCAATTTCCGGTAGCAGCCGTTCCTTTACTTGAAGATGAAATGATTTGATTGAAACTTAGATTGGATGTGAAAAATGAATAACCTGAAATAATGATCATGATAACGAATAAAAACGGTGTGACGGCACTAATGATGGACATTATTTTATTAACATTAAGTAAAAGCGTACCAATCGTGAGCACCGTCATGACGATTGCACCGACCATGCTTGGAATCCCGAATTGTTCCTCAAAAATCGTTCCGGAGCCGGCAATCATGATGACCGTAACGCCAAACAAGAAAAACGTGATGATAATATCGACCACCCTGCCTATAAAGCGGCCGCAAATATGATCGATGATGCTTTTGTGGGAACGTGTCTGGAGAGTGCTCCCCAACTGGGTAACTTGCATGCCCAAAAACGCGAATAAAACTGTCGCCACCACAATTCCCAATACACTGTAGATTCCAAAACTCGTGAAGAACTGTAACACTTCTTGTCCTGAAGCAAAACCTGCTCCAATGATGATTCCAATATATGCTCCCGCAAGATTTATACTGTTTTTCATATCAAATACCACCTTAATTATATGATTATTCTGACAATTTAAGTTATGAGAATATCTTTCCTTTCTTCATTATCCTTCCGGCTTCATGGGCAATTGCCCATGAAGCCGGAAGGTCCTTTAATTCCAACTCTTATTTATTTGTATATCTTTTACTATAGGAAGTGAATTCATCGACCGCTGTGTAATCGACTTCATAGCCAATGCCTGCCGCTTTTGGAACGGTTATGACCCCATCATTCACTGTAACCTCTGGTTGGATGATGTCTTTATGCCAATAATTCGCGGATGCTGCCGTATCACCAGGCATCGTGAAGTTATCAAGTGTTGTCAATGCGATATTATGGGCACGACCCACACCAGATTCCAACATGCCACCGCACCAAACCGGTACATTCCTTTCTTTACATAATTCATGTATTTTCATTGCTTCCGTTAAACCGCCAACCCTGCCAATCTTAATATTAATGATTTTACAGCTTCCCAATTCAAGGGCTTTTCTAGCATCTTCGACGGAATGTATACTTTCATCCAAGCAAATCGGTGTTTTGATTTCCGCTTGTAATGTGGCATGATCGACAATATCATCCGATGACAAAGGCTGCTCGATCATCATTAAATCAAATTGATCAAGTTGTTTGAGTAATTCAATGTCTTTCAGCCGGTAAGCGGAGTTTGCATCTGCCATGATCGGGATATCGGGATATCGATTGCGCACTTCCTTGATTACGTCTACATCCCAACCTGGTTGAATTTTCATTTTGATTCTTTTATATCCATCCTTCAATCCAGCTTTTATCTTTGCCAGTAATTCAGGTACCGTTTTTTGGATGCCGATACTGATTCCAACATCGATCTTTTCCAGCTCCCCGCCTAAAGCCATACTTAAAGGGATATTCTTTTCTTTTGCGTATAAATCCCAGATGGCTCCCTCGATAGCCGATTTTGCCATATTATTTTTACGGATATGCGAGAACATATCCGATACATCACGAGGATGCTCTATTTCTTTATCCAATACAAGCGGAATCAGGAAATCCTCCAGCATGGTCCAATTGGTTTTTATCGTTTCTTCGTTATACCAAGGTGCTGAAAATGCCACAGATTCAGCCCAGCCTGAAAGTCCCTCTCCATTTTTCACTTCCACAAGAATGAACTCCTTATCCAAAAACGTTCCAAAGCTTGTTGTAAAGGGAGCTACCAAATCCATATTTAAATGACGTAAACGCACTTCCGTTATTTTCATCCCGATTCCCCTCTTATTCTTGTTTTTTTAATAAATAGTTTTGAATGTTTTCACCTTGTTCCCGTTCGATCCCGGCTGCAACATATCCTTTGGCAAAAAGAGCTTTGAATAATTCACCGGTTTTTAACCGCCAATCAATCGCAAGGCGAAGATCAGATTTTTTGATTTGTTGAATATCCGTCGGAATGGGGATTGCGATCACCTCGGCATTGGTTTCGAAATGATAATCCTTGATGTAAGGAAAGCCTTGGTCATTCATTCCTGTCGTTACGATGTGTATGGCTTTATCAGGAAGCGGAGTCTCTTCCTTTGCTTCCTGCCGTATATTCCATTCCACCATGAATCGATCAGTGGAAAGTCCTTCATTGAGGGTATCCTTCATATTTCCATAACAATCTTCCATATATGTAGAGCAAACAGCTTTTAGCTTACCGATATTCAAGTTTGCATTCACACTTTCCAATGGATCATATGTCCATGTGATCAAGTCGTAGCCCTTTTTAAGTGCTTCTTCTTTTTGTGCAAGTTTAAGTAATCTGCCGTAGCCCTTCTTTTGATGGGCCGGATGGATGGCTAACATATGTGAACAAAGATATCCCCTTCCGTCCTTGAATCCCGGGAAACTGTATTGAAACCCGACTAACTGGCCATTGATATAGCCGCCTAATACAAGCCCGCCGTTTTTGACAGCCGTAATCGTCTGATGGATGGGAACGCAATCCATGCCCCATACAAGGGCTTCAAGCCGCTGCACTTCTTGTAGATCCTCTAGTCCGGATAGGGATTTTATGATAAATTCTTCAGTCATGTAAGTGGCCCTCCCCTCCATATTTCTCAAAAGTGAGTATGATGGCTTTGGCCAGGATTTCAATTCCCGATAATAAAGCTTCTTTATTGAATGTCATGTTCGGATGATGGAGCCCTGGTGCCAAATCACAGCCCAATCCAAGCATCGTCGCTTTGAGTTCAGGTCTTTTCAACGTATAAAAATGAAAATCCTCTCCTCCTGTTGTAATGACAGGCGCTACCAAATTTTCTTCTCCAAGTGTATCGGCTATCGCTTCAGACATTATTTCCTGGGCTTGATCGTTCACGGTTGCTGCAGCAACACAGGTTCCCGGTTCGAGTTTCACTTCGACTCCATGGACAATGGCCAAAGATTCTGCAACCTTTTCCACCTTTTTGGTGAGCTCTTTCATCACTGCATTATCCTGTGCCCGTAAATCCAATGAAAAAGTGGCTCTCCCTGGGATGATATTGGAACTTTCGCCGCCAGCAAAAAACTGCGTCATTTTTACAGAATAAGGGATGGACGGATTGAGATGGATTCCATTTAACAAAGTGATGAATGCCGCTCCTATCTCGATGGCATTCTGCCCTTGATGCGGTCTTGCCCCATGCGCATCAGTTCCCGCTATTTCACCTTTAATGAACTGAGCGGCTCCATGCACAATGGCTGGCGCCGCTTGCCCATCTTTCACTTCCTCAACCGGTCTTAGGTGCACTCCATAAAGGAAATCGACATTATCCAATACTTTTTCTTCAATCATCTTCAAGGCGCCCGTACCTTTTTCTTCAGCAGGTTGGAAAATGAATTTCAGCTTGCCTCTTGGACGAAAGCCCATTTCCTTCAATACAAGGAATACTCCCAGTGCCAAGGTCATATGACCATCGTGTCCACAGGAATGATTGGCTTGAAACGTCCCTTGCACCTCCTGCCAAAGTGCATCGATATCCGATCGTAATCCGACCGTGAAATCCCCATCCCCGATTTCGCCTACCACACCTGTACAGTCCTCGAATGTTTTCACCGTACACTGATTCCCCGTTAAAATACTTGAAATGAAAGCTGTCGTATTCACCTCATTCCAACTCGTTTCTGGATTTGCGTGTAAATGGTCAAAAATATCGAGTATACGCGGTCTTAATTGTTCGATAGTTTGTGTGATATCCATTTCTGTCTCCCCCTTACCGGTTTAATGGGCATGTTCACCAACTGATGGATGTTTTATCTCAAAAGAAATAATCGTCTTGATTGAACCCATCATATATAGCTTTTCTTTCTTTGAACCCTTGTTCATCCTTAATCGTTACACCAGCTACTAAACTATTCAATAAAGAGAATAACACTGGTGCCGTATCGATCGTGGAAGTCCTTGGTGTTGAAATAGGCAATAAAATGTCAGTGTATTCCGCAATCGGAGCCAGTTCGGAATCCGTAACCCCAATTACAAATGCACCCGCTTTTTTGGCCATTTCGGTTATTTTCACAGTCTCTTTAACATAGCGGTGAAATGAAATGGCTACAAAAACGGAATTTTCAGTCATTTTATTCAACATTAAAAATATATCATCAGTATCAGGCCGATATAAATGAACCTCTTCCCTAACAAGCCTAAGCGTAAAGGTTAACCAATGTGCTGCCGAAAATGATAAACGGTGTCCGGAAATCAAAACATTGTCAGCTGCCGCCAATTTATCGACTGTTTTGGCGAAATCTTCGGTTGATAAATTTTTCATGGTCTTTTCGATGCTGATGATATCCTGCCCCATCACCTGAGCCATGAAGTTTGGCTGACTCGCGGCTTCAAGTTTTGAAGAATGATATTCATTCAAACTGCTGCTCTCGTATATCAACTGATTTCGAATAAGGTTTTGAAGCTCTGCATATCCGCTTAACCCCAATGAATAGCAAAAGCGGATGATGGTCGTTTCACTCACACCAATGTCTTTTCCGAGCCTTTGAGCTGAAGTCACTGCAAATGTATGTGAATGCACCAACAAGTATTTTGCTACCTTTTTTTGACCAGTAGATAAACCAGGGAATACTTCTTTAACTTTTTGCTGTAAATCCATAAAACATCCCCTCTGAAGCAAGATATGAATCCAATACTTTTTATATGACAATATGAAGTATAAACTTCATTAATAATAGTGAGTATTTTATCACGGGACTTTTAATAAAACAATAATATTCTGAATTTTTATAATAAGATGGTGGCAATGTCCTTCAAGCACCATAAAAACAGAGATGGACTCCATGGTTTCAGTTTGGCGAAATAAGATGGGGTTCGGAGTACGAGGATGGTTTTTCAATCGGCGAAAAGGGAGCGGATTTCTGAAAGAGGGTATGTTTAATGATTTCCACTCCAGTCACTCGCTTTCCGCGGGCGGTCCGGGAGCCACCTCAGCGCTCCTTGCGACTGTGGGGTCTCCCTCGACACGCTTTTCCCGCAGGAGTCCACCCGCTCCAATCAACTGGAACTTTTTTCAAAAGAATATTGTAGGGAAACTGGCTCTTCTCTAATTCGTCTACAGTTTGGGGGTTCCATCAACTTTTCGACAAAAGGAGTTCGGATTGTCTCGCCCTGAACCAAGGTTTTAAAAATAAACTTGATTTTCTTTCATGTTTTTTTACTGCCTAATCTCGTTGGATCGAAGAAATTTGCGACGCTCCTGCCGAATTTACCGGCTAGCCGAGACCCCACAGACGCTTGCTTTGATGCGGCTTGGCAGACAATCGGCGGAAAAGGGAGCGGATTTCCGAAAGGGGTATGTGTAATGATTTCCACTCCAGGCACTCGCTTTCCGCGGGCGGTCCGGGAGCCACCTCAGCGCTCCTTGCGACTGTGGGGTCTCCCTCGACACGCTTTTCCCGCAGGAGTCTCGAACACCCGCTCCAATCAACTGGAACTTTTTTCAAAAGAATATTGTAGGGAAACTGGCTCTTCTCCAATTCTACAGTCTGGAGGTTCCATCAATTTTTCGACAAAAGGAGTTCGGATTGTCTCGCCCTGAACCAAGGTTTTAAAAATAAACTTGATTATCTTTCATGTTTTTTTACTGCCTAATCTCGTTGGATTGAAGAAATTTGCGACGCTCCTGCCGAATTTACCGGCTAGCCGAGACCCCACAGACGCTTGCTTTGATGCGGCTTGGCAGACAATCGGCGGAAAGGGAGCGGATTTCTGAACCTTTTAAATATAAAACTTCAGGCATGGAGATGGACTCCATGCCTGAGGTTTGGCGACAAAATGGGGTTCGAACCGAATAGTGAGGATGGTTTTTTACTGTAATTCTCATTGGATTGAAAAAATTTGCGACACTCCTGCTGAATTACTGGCTAGCCGAGACCCCACAAGCGCTTGCGCTGAGGAGGCTTGGCAGACAGTCGGCAGAAAGGGAGCGGATTTCTGAAATCAACTGCACTTTTAAATAAAACAACTGCAGGCAAACTGATTTTTCATCAAGTTTGTCTACAGTCTGAAACCACGAAGGTGAACTCCGTAATTTTCCTTCATTTATTTTTTATGACGCTTTGCGTAGCCACATCGTTTACATAATTCTTCAACTGCACATCTTCTTGAGAAACCATCATACATATTTTTAGCCCGTTCACCATTTAAAATGTCTTCAAGTGATGTTTCGAATATATTTCCAAGCGGTATTTTCCCTTCACTATCCAAACAACAAGGTACGACTGTACCATCCACCAAGATACCTAACTGATCTCTAAGAGCATAGCAGAAAATATTTTCATCAATAATGTCACGGTCCAATTCCGGCCACTCGAATTTTTCGGCCATATTTATATAAACCCGGTCCCTTAACTTAATATTATTCTTTTGCTGAAGAGCTTCACTTAAGCGAATGTCCAATGAAAGCTTCTCCTCCAGCATGCTTAGAATATCATCGTTCAGGCCATTACTCGCTTTTAATTCAGCCGTATCCATATTCCATAAACGAATGGCACAGATCACTTCACTTTTTTCATTTGCTTCATTTATAAAATCGGCAATATTACTGACATAAGAGTCAAGACTATTGGTCGTATCGTTTGCCTCAAAGCTATGAAGTGAAATATTCACCTGCCGGAGGGCTTTTTTGGAGAGCAGCTTGTCTTTGACCTTTTGAATCAAAGTACCGTTCGTTGTAATATTAACCTTCAGGTCATTTTCAGCACTGATATCCAGGAATGTACCCAAATTTTTATTTAAAAACGGTTCACCCATCAGATGAAAATAAATATGATCGGTGTGTGGTTTGATTTTCTTGATAACATCCGTAAACCCTTCGGGATCCATGAATTTAAGGGTCCTTTGCAAGCTGGAACTTGGGCAAAAATTACACTTCAAATTACATATATTCGTAATTTCCACATAAACTTTCTTAAACTTTCTCATTTTCTAATACCCCTACAATCAAGCTTATTGTTTCAATCTGATACTAACTATACTGGTTAGCTGCCCATAAATGCAATGAAAACTTCATGACAGCTGACCGTATTGGAATAACAACGAATCCGATATCCCCCTTTTCCGGACTACTTTTAAAAGAAATCAGAAAAAAACATCTTCTCGAGGTGAAGATGTTCGGTAAGATGCCTACCTGGAATTTCGGTTTGTCCTGATCTCACTTTCCTTTTTGCTCCGTAACCTTCAAACTAAGTAATTTTTCATTTTTCAAATCATGTTGTACGGTCACGATGACATTGAAGTCCTGACCTTTATCCTCGACCAAAAATCTGAAATCGTCTTCGACGAGATTTTTCGCTACAGTTTTTCTGCCTTTATATTCGTAGTCAGTAATCTCAACTTCAGGATAATCTGCCTGCACTACCGTAATCGCAATCTTTCCGTATTTTTCGTAATCGGGTTTTTGGGCCTGTGCTGAAATGGATCCTGCTTGTATGATCAAAAAAATCCCCATTAGCATCACGATGATTTTTTTCAAAATCTTTTCCTCCTCATACTTTCCGCTTAGTATTATTATGTAAAAATGTTCAGTTGTTATGCAGCTGCCCCGCTTCTTTTACAAGCATGATGCCAACTAATCGATTCCTCTTCCATTCCTCAGGAAACACAGTCAACGGCGGATTGGTTTCATCCACTAAATAACTAAGTTCGATCGTCATTCCCGGGCGGCTGAATTCAGTTATGAACCAATCAGTAAATCCGCTTCCTACCGCTTCTTTCTCCGGAAAGGTCAGTTCATACCCCGTCATTTCGGCAGTCTTTTTGGCAATCCCATAATCCCTCACCATATTTTTCCGTTTATTTTTGTAATGCCAAAAGATTTCCCTTCCTGAAGTATGATAGGAAACAGCAATAAGGGGATCGACCTCCTTCGTGAAATCCGTAAGCGCTTTTACTTCGGCTGCTTCCAGTGGTTGTCCGCCTTTATAAAATTGATACGTCGGTTTTGTTTCACGATTCATTACTTCTTTCCATCCAGCCGGATATTGCCTATTCAAATCAATGCCTTTAGCGTTGGCTTTCCACCTGGACCAATTCCTGCTATATCGGTTCATTTTCCATACTGCAGCCTTTTCAAGAACATTTAAATTGGATAAATCTCCTTGCTGGATGCTCACTCCATCTGGATTAAGCATCGGGATGAACCAGATGCTCACTTCATCCAATGATTCCGACGGAAATTCTCCAATAGGTTTGCCCGCTCGATAGGCGGCTGCATACCCTTCAAGCATACGCATTAAAAGTATGGAACTGAGCCATTCCCGTCCATGATGTGATCCCACCAGCAAAATCGATTTTTTTCCTTTCCCTAACTTGACTGCCTTTATATTTTTCCCCTTTTCAGTTTGTCCGATTATTCGAACGTCCAATTCATACTGCTTTTGGATTTCTTGCAAATCCATTTCCATCTGTTCAGGGGAATACACTTCTGCTGCCAGCGATGGTTCAGGGAAAAAAAGAAGCACCAATATTCCAATTACCATTATTTTTCTCATGTACTCACCTTTTATTTTTATTCAGGTAAAAAGCAACAACCGCGGTCCAATTACATCGCCACTTATTGTAAGGAAATGTTCTGTCAGATCTGAACAAAATACAAATAGCTCCTTATTAAGGGGGAGAGAACATGAGGATTGCGGATTATGATCAGGCATTGTTTCACACACACCGTTCTGATTGGGACAGCTTGTTAGTATTGATGGTTCGGACGAAAGATCACTTTCTTTCGAAAAAAATAGAACATTTCTTGCACGCTTACAGGTTTGAGCATGATTATCAAATCGTTCAATCCCAGCTGTATGCACTGCTTCGTTATCTGGATCATGCGGCAGAAAAAACAAGTGATTATTTAAGTGAACTTCCAAGCTAAAATCAACTATAGTTTTTGCAAATCGGGAAAATTTATACAAGAGGATTAATTATCGGGGATATAACTTTGGCTGGTGAAACCCTATAAAAACAAGGAAGGGTCAGGTATTGAATACCTGACCCTCATTTCATCATTTTTTCATTGTAGCATATGCAGTTGAATACATTTTAAGCTCTTCGATCATACCTTCAACAAGTACCGCAGACTCTTCAAATAAACCATCATTTTCGTAATCGAAGCAATGCGGATCCAGAACCAATTGTTTGGCGATCACATTTGCATAAAGGCTTCGACCCACTGTCCTCATGGAATTCAAGGCATTGATCCCGCCTTTTCCTCCCCCGGAGACAGCCAATAGGGCGACAGGTTTATGCGTGAATTGTTCACTGCTTAAAAAATCCAAGGCATTTTTCAAGGCTCCGCTCATGGAACCATGATATTCCGGAGAGGTCAGAATTACGCCATCAGCTTCCTCGATGCTTTTCCTGAGCCCTTGAATCACTTCCAATTGATATTGCTCACCTTCACCTGAATATAAAGGGATTTCGCTATTGCTTAAATCAATAAGTTCCGCTCCGTATTTCTTGGATATGTAGCGTGAGGCAATCCCTGTACGCCCTTGTTTACGTGGTGAACCATTAATGATTACTAATTTCATGAATTAAACCTCCATTATTCCCGATGTTTCCGAGATCAGTCGCCAATACAGTATACCAAAACCGAAACGGAATTTCCTAGAATTTTGATTTTTCATTCAACTAAAAATCAAAAAAAACGAAAGACCGAGGAAGTCTTTCGTTTAGCTTTCATACATTTAAACCAATGCTTCAATCTTGCTCATGAAATCTTCCATGACTCCCGATAACTTGGACTCAGCTTCTTGCATTGATTTGCCTTGGACACCGAAATAGAATTTAATTTTCGGTTCGGTGCCTGAAGGACGCAGGCAAACCCATGTACCATCCTCAAGGAAATACTTTAATACATTTGATTTCGGAAGCTCGATCAATTCTTCATCATTTGAAAGTAATGTCCGCTTCTTGCTGCTTTGGTAATCTTCTTCAATGACTACCGGAATGCCAGCTATTCGGGAAGGAGGATTTTGACGGAATTGATTCAATATTCCTTGAATCTGTTTCGCTCCCTCAATGCCCTTTAAAGTCAATGAACGCAAACCTTCCAAGTAAAAGCCGTACTTTTCAAACACATTCAGCAACCCTTCATATAGTGTCAATCCCTGCTTTTTATAATGGGCACAGACCTCGACAGCAAGCACTGCAGCTTGAATGGCATCCTTATCACGTGCAAAGTCTTTAATCAGATAACCGTAGCTTTCTTCATATCCGAACAAGAAGCTACTTTCCCCGCTTTCATGATACTGATTTATTTTCTCGGCGATGAACTTGAACCCGGTAAGTACATCAACCGTCTTCAAGCCATAAGACTCGGCAATCGTCCGACCGATTTCCGAAGTGACGATGGTTTTTAAGACGACTCCATTTTGGGGAATCTTTCCTTTCTCTTTTTTCTGGGACAGTAAATAGTCCAGGAAAAGTGCACCTGTTTGATTTCCAGTCAGGACAACATATTGACCCATCTCGTTTTTAACGGCAATTCCAAGCCGATCGGCATCTGGGTCCGTTGCTATCAATAAGTCTGCCTCCACCTTGTTTCCAAGCTCGATGGCCATTTCAAATGCAGCTGGTTCCTCTGGATTTGGAGACTGAACTGTCGAAAAATCCGGATCCGGCAATTCCTGCTCCTTAACGATATTCAAATTTTGATACCCTAAGCTTTGCAGTGCCCGCCTGACGGATTTATTTGCCGTTCCATGAAGCGGCGTAAAGACGATTGACACATCTATTTCCTCGGCAAGCTGCGGATTCTCAGGAACCGTCAGCAGCTCACGATTATAGGCAGCGTCCAGTTCCTCCCCAATCATTTCGATGAGGCCCTGCCCTTTAAGGACTTCAGCTTCTTCAACCTGAATTTCAAGCTCACTTTCAATGGCATTCACATAGCCGATCACCTGATCCGCTGCTTCCGGCGGCAATTGTGCTCCATCTGACCCATAAACCTTGTAACCATTATATTCAGGCGGATTGTGGCTCGCCGTGATGACGATTCCAGCAAAAGCATTCAGCTCGCGAACCGCAAATGACAATTCTGGAGTTGGACGCAATTCATCGAATAAATAAGCCTTCACCCCAAATGTAGCCAAGGTCTTAGCCGCTTCGAGTGCAAATTCCGGGGACTTATGTCTCGAATCATAAGCGATCACAGCCCCTCTTCCTTTTGCTTCTTCCCCAAACGAAGAGATATATTGAGCCAACCCAACCGTTGCCTTCCTTACAGTATAAAGATTCATCCGGTTCGTTCCCGCTCCGATTTCCCCACGCATTCCGCCTGTTCCAAACTCTAAATTTTTGTAAAAGGCATCTTCGAGTTGTGCTTCATCCCGCTGCATTTCCTCAAGGAGGACACGTAATTCCCCATTTAAATTCTGGTACCCTGCCCAAGTAGTGTATAAAGATTTCCAATCCATCTCCAACATCTCCTCCCAAACGCCTTATTTGTAATTATTATGTATCTGTCTTACATATACAAAATTATCATATTTATTCCAATAAATGAAGTAAAGGCTCGTAATGAAAAGAACCTAACCCAGTGTTCTTCACATCACGAGCCGTTTTCTTCCTATTTATTTCCCGCCATCTTTGTAATGCAGATGGTAAATATCATGACGGCGATCTTTCAATTGCTTCACAGTACCGGACTGACGCTCCCGCCTTAAGATTTCCAAATCGACATCGCCAATCAGGACCATCTCAAGGTTCGGGCTGGTTTCCCCAACTATGCCGTCACGTGCAAATTCGAAATCCGAAGGAGAGAAGATTCCCGATTGGGCATATTGGATATCCATATTTTCCGTTTGCGGGAGATTTCCAACCGTTCCGGAAATGACGGTATAAATTTGGTTTTCCACGGCACGGGCCTGGGCACAATAGCGAACTCGCAGGTAGCCTTGCCTGTCTTCAGTACAAAAGGGAGTGAATATGATTTTGGCTCCCATGTCGGTAGCAATCCGGGCGAGTTCAGGGAACTCAATATCATAACAAATTTGTATGGCGATCTTACCACAATCCGTATCAAAGACACGAACGCGGTCACCTGCGTTAATACCCCACCATTTTCTTTCATTCGGTGTAATATGAATTTTATATTGCTTTTCAATCGTTCCATCGCGACGGAATAAATAAGCGATATTATAGATATTATCATCATCTTCTTTAACGAAATGGGAACCGCCGATGATATTGACGTTATACCTTACAGCTAAAGTGGTAAACAATTCAATGTACTGCTCCGTGAAATCCGACAGTTTCCTGACAGCCAAGCTTGGTGATCTTTCATTCAAGAAAGACATCAGTTGGGTCGTGAACAATTCCGGGAACACGGCGAAATCCGCATTGGCATCCGAAGCAACGTCGGTGAAATACTCGACTTGGTTAGCGAAGTCATCGAATGAATCGATTTTACGCAGCATGTATTGCACGACGCAAATCCGAACCGGTTCCGATGTTTTATAATAACGTTTTGTTTTCGGCTGATAATCAACGTTATTCCACTCCATGAGCGTAGCATACTTATTGGATTGCAGATCGTCCGGCAAATAATTCGGATTGATCCTCATAAGCGTGAACCCATTTAAAAGCTGGAACGAAAGAACCGGATCATATATTTTGTGCAATTGAACTTCTTTTACATACTCCCTTGGTAAGAGTTCCTCCGCATGTTTATGGTAATTGGGAATCCTGCCCCCGATAATGATGCTTTTTAAATTCAAGTGGGCAACAAGTTCTTTCCTTGAATCATATAGTCTTTGACCAATTTTCATCCTGCGGAACTCAGGATGGACCATGACCTCGATTCCATATAAATTATAACCGTCCGGATTATGATTCGTGATGTACCCATTATCGGTTACATCATCCCATGTATGGCGGTCATCATATTCGTCAAAATTAATAATGAGGCTGGAACATGAACCAATCACTTTTCCATCATATTCAGCCACAAACTGCCCTTCTGGAAAAATTGCCAGATGGCTCTCAAGCTGATCTCGCTTCCAGGGAACCATTCCCGGAAAGCAACTCGACTGCAAAGCAATTATTTCATCTATGTCTCCTAGCCTCGTATTACGTATTTCCATTATTTTTTCATATTTATGCAGGTCCAAATTAGGCATTTTCCTCAGACTCCTTTAATCTCTTCCATAAGAATTATACCCCTTATTCAAAAATTAAAACAACCGAACCTACCCATTGATTTCAAATAATAACATTCTGAATGTCCGTTAAAAGAATATATATTTTACAGACGCGGTCCTTACATACTATACTTTTCATGAGAGTAAAAAGAGATGGGGAAGAGGAACCATGAACAATACAAAACGCAGTGTGGAAAACTTATTATTTGCAGCCTGGGCTGCTTCCATCATTGCGATGTTTGGAAGCTTATATTTTTCTGAAATTAAGCAATACGAACCTTGTGCACTCTGTTGGTATCAGCGGATCATCATGTATCCTTTTACGGTCATATCAGGAATTGCAATCATTCGAAAAGATTATTGGATCAGTTTTTATACCATGATATCGTCCGCTATCGGTGCATTCATTTCCACGTACCATTACTTGATAAAAAAGGATTCATTCTTTCCCGACCACACCCTTGCATGAGAAGGGTTCCAGGTACAGGATAATATATAAACGTATTGGTTTTATCACCATCACGTTCTAGCCTTGACTGCATTCGTCATTATTTTTACATCGTATGGACAAGATCCAAGGAGGTTGCAGCTTAATGAAGAAAATGGCTATATTTTTAGTGATAATCGTCGCCCTTTTTGTCCTGCTGGGCGTTTTTACAAACTTGAAAAAAGAAGAAAAATCAAAAGGAAATCCATACGGCAAGGATAAGCTTAAACCCGCTACTGTCGATCAGCTGGATGACCCCAATTATCAAAATTTGATTCTTCCTGTAGAGTTGGAGCAGGACCTCCAAGATAGTAAAGACGTGACCGTTTATTTCTATAGTCCTACGAACTCAATCAGTCAAAAAACCACACCAGTCGTGGCACCTTTGGCAGAAAAATTGGGTATTGATCTTGTTCAATTCAATCTTTTGGAGTTTGAACAAGGATGGAGGGACTATGCCATCAAAAAGACTCCTACCATCGTTCATTATAAAAATGGCAAAGAACAAGAACGAATCGTCGGATTTAAAGATGAAGTAACGTTCGAGAAATGGTTCGAGGACCACGATATTAATTAAGGATGAAAAAATGAGCCGGCCCTAACGGAAATGCTTCTCCCGTTATAGCCGGCTCATTTTTTTTGCCTTATACTAAATATTGATTCGCCACCTGGATGTCCATCATCTGCATTTCATTATTCGCTTCAAGGTTTATACTTGAAAAATGGTCATAATAAAAGGGGAAGAATATTCCGCATTCATTCAATAGAGTGATGTTATGTTGGAACAATTCTTCAGACTTAGGTTCCATCACCCTCTTTTGTTTGTCTAATATCGACATAAGGACTTGAAGACATGTCATTACTTGAAATGCGTCTCTTAATGTTGCCAAGTAAGTAACAGAACTTTGATTGGGCTCTAAAACGCCAATCTCACGAAAATGAAGGATTTCACTTTCCGTAAAGTACTTTGGAAATACAGATTCGTAGAAACGAGACACGAGACTCGCTATTTCTTGCTCTTGTTCTTCCGTTGAAGAAAAGACCGTCTTCACTAAAAAAACCACCTTTTTTCAGATCCGTTAGACCTATCTATTATATGTATATTCTAGGACAAGGGATTTCTTTCCCCATAGAATAACATAAATATTGTAAAAAATATGTGGTAATTTCCACCACTGAAAATCTTAGCAATAGGCCCAAGGTTACTTTTTTATACCATATCCATAATTATTATAGATTTTTTTCATTCAAGCACAACCAAACGAGTCGAAAGTAGGAGTTAAATTGGAAAATTTCAAAATAACTAACCAACATTTAATAATTGATGTTCTCCAAAGTTGGAATGGATTAACATTGGAAAAGCTTTTCAGGGAGCGTTGGAAGGCCCCGAAAAAATTAGTGCATGAATGGAGGATGAGTAAAGAAGTGTCAATGAACGGGAATTACGTCACCTGGTCAACTATCCTCAATGAAGGAGATACGATCAGCATCCCCTTATTGGATCACGCTGAAAATGAAACAGTTCAAGCCGCAGACTTAGGAATTACCATCTTATATGAAGATGATGTGTTGTTGATAGCCAATAAGCCGGCTGGAATGGAAACCCACCCTTCTCAACCGGGTGACGCACACTCCCTCCTCAATGGAGTTGCACACCATCTTCAAAAAACCAGCCAGACCTGTATGATCAAGCATATTCATAGGCTTGATAAAGATACCACCGGTGCGGTCCTTTTTGCCAAAAACCGCCTCATTGGGTCCATGCTGGATAGAATGTTGGAAGAAAGGGAAATCAAGCGGACTTACCTAGCTTTAGTCGAAGGAAACATTAAAAAGGATGAAGGAGAAATTAAAGAAAAAATTGGACGTGACCGCCACCATGCCACTAGACGAAGGGTTTCCCCTACTGGCCAGACGGCAGTCACCCATTATCGGGTGCTTAACCGTGATTCCAAGAAAAACTTGACCCTCGTCAGCTGCACCCTGGAAAGCGGCCGAACCCACCAGATCAGGGTGCATTTCAGTCATTTGAACCATCCCTTGGCCGGAGATACATTGTATGGCGGAAAAAAGACATTTCCACGTCAAGCCCTGCATGCAAGGAAAATCGAATTCATCCATCCCATTTCAGAAGAAAAAATGTTCGTTGAAGCTCCTTTCATTGATAGACCCGAAATATTCGATCTCATTTAAACAGAAATAAAAAACACCGTGCCATTTCGGACGGTGTTCGAGCTTGTCCAAAAGAGATCTAGCTAAATTTCAAAACAAAGTATGGTACGGAACTCCTGCGGGAAATCGTGTCCAGGGGAGACCCCACAGGCGCAAGTGCGCCAAGGAGGCTTCCCGGACCGCCCGCGGAAAGCGAATGCCCGGAGAGGTAATCAACATTTCAATTCTATAAACACTCAAAAATACTGTAGGAAAATCAATTATTATCGAGTTTGTAGTCAAATGAAACTCTTTCTAAAAGGTAAAACAAAGTTGATTGGAGCGTATGGTACGAGACTCCTGCGGGAATATGTGTCCAAGGAAGACCCCACAGGCGCAAAGCACCGAGGAGGCTTCCCGGACCGCCCGCGGAAAGCAAGTGCCTGGAGAGGTAATCAACATTTCAATTCTATAAATACTCAAAAATGTGCTGTAGGAAAAATCAATTATTAGCGAGTTTGTAGTCAAATGGAGCTCTATCTAAAAGGTAAAACAAAGTTGATTGGAGCGTAAGGTACGAGACTCCTGCGGGAATACGTGTCCAGGGGAGGCGCCGAGGAGGCTTCCCGGACCGCCCGCGGAAAGCGAGTGCCTGGAGAGGAAATCAACCTTTCAATTCTATAAACACTCAAAAATACTGTAGGAGAAATCAATTATTAGCGAGTTTGTAGACAAATGGGGCTCTAGCTAAAAGGTAAAACAAAGTTGATTGGGGCGTATGGTACGAGACTCCTGCGGGAATATGTGTCCAAGGAAGACCCCACAGGCGCAAAGCACCGAGGAGGCTTCCCGGACCGCCCGCGGAAAGCAAGTGCCTGGAGAGGTAATCAACCTTTCAATTCTATAAATACTCAAAAATGTGCTGTAGGAAAAATCAATTATTATCGAGTTTTAGTCAAATGGAACTCTAGCTAAAAGGTAAAACAAAGTTGATTGGAGCGTAAGGTACGAGACTCCTGCGGGAATACGTGTCCAGGGGAGACACCGCAGGCGCAAAGTGCCGAGGAGGCTTCCCGGACCGCCCGCGGAAAGCGAGTGCCTGGAGAGGAAATCAACATTTCAATTCTATAAACACTCAAAAATACTTCAGGAAAAATCAATTATTATCGAGTTTTAGTCAAATGGAGCTCTATCTAAAAGGTAAAACAAAGTTGATTGGAGCGTATGGTACGAGACTCCTGCGGGAAATCGTGTCCAGGAGAGACCCCACAGGTGCAAGTGCGCCGAGGAGGCTTCCCTGGCCGCCCTTGGATAGCGAATGCCTGAAGTGGAGATCAACACTTTTTTGCAAACTCAATTAATTTCGAATTTGTGACATTCTGAACATCGTAACATACCGGACGGTGTTCTTATTTCTTCATTAATATTATCTCAATTGTCGCTCGTATTTTTTTTCAGCGGACAGATTTTCTGCATGTTGGGTCGAGTTTTTCCGCTACACGGCCGAAATATACACATATTGGGACGAAATCCGTTCATTTTGGCATAAAAAAATAGCTGGCCACTTGGGCCAGCTTTATTTTTGTATTTATGAAGCTTTTCTCATGCCTTTTAAGATAAGGCTTAAGATGAAGACAAATACGATTGCACCAATCAATGCTGGAATTATAGCGAAATCTGCCACTGAAGGTCCCCAGTTCCCAAGAATTAATGAACCTAACCATGCACCAACAAAACCAGCGATAATGTTACCGATAATTCCAAATGGTACGTCACGTCCAACAATCATACCTGCTAACCAACCGATGATACCTCCGATAATTAATGACCATAAAAATCCCATAATATATTTCCTCCTTCAAATTAGTTATTTTTTGATTTTCTGCAGCAGACTCCAAGAAATTAAATCACTTCCATATTGTCATGCTTTTTTTCAGTACTTTTAACCTTTACATTCAAATGGTATGATGCCGATTCGCACAATATCTAATGAATGTGAATGTTTAGTTATTGGGTAGTGTTAGCTAGCTATAGCCCTTGAGTAACTGATTGGACAATCCTCGTGTTAGTGAATTTTTTCTTTTTGTTTGCTGCTGTACTCATTATTTTCCCCGTTTAATTAATCTAAAACCTAATTTTTTTAAAAAATATTTGGCAATAAAAACAGGATTATCAGATATATTAAACGGGTATACCATAGGCTTAACTTTGTCACATAGTTAGTATAAGCAGCATTCGTCTCAATTATGTTCATAAAGCAAAAAGAAAAAGGATGCCCCATTATCGGGACACCCTCCTATCATTTGCAGTATTCTTTTTAGAACAAAAGTTCATCGGGATTGCTGCCGAAACGTTCATTTTTGTTCAAGGCATCTATTTGATTCATTTCATTTAAACTCAATGAAAAATCAAATACCTGTGCATTTTCCTTGATACGGGATGGCGTAATCGATTTAGGTATTACAACTAGATCATGTTGCAAATGCCATCTAATCAACACTTGTGCTGGACTTTTCCCGTGCTTCTTTGCTATATGATTAATTGTCGGCTCTTCCAAAAGGTTCCCTCTGCCTAGCGGGCTCCAAGATTCTACCTTTATTTCATGTTTTTCACAGTAATCACGAATTTCGACTTGAGTCAAAAGTGGATGCAATTCAATTTGATTGACGACCGGCTTCACTTCACTGTTTGCAAGTAAATTTTCCAAATGATGAATATGGAAATTACTTACACCGATTGATTTCACCTTTCCATCCTTATAAAGCTTCTCCAAGGCCCTCCAGGTTTCCAGATATTTATCTTTTCCCGGCCAGTGGATCAGGTATAAATCCAAATATTCCAATCCAAGTCGATTTAAACTATCTTCAAATGCCTTGAGCGTCTTATCATATCCTTGCTCGGTATTCCACACTTTGGAAGTTATGAACAATTCTTCACGTGGCACTCCGCATTCCCGAATCGCTTGGCCTACACCTTCTTCATTTTCATAAATGGCCGCTGTATCAATCGCACGATAACCGACTTCGACCGCTTTTTTGACGGACTCAACCGTTTCATTGCCGTTTTTCACTTTAAATACACCGAAACCCAACTGTGGCATTTTAACTCCATTATGTAAGGTGATCGTTTCCCCAATATTCGAAATCATTCCATCATTCCCCCTTACTTTTATTTACCAATTATACATCCCTCCACCTTCTATTTCTAACCATAAGCATCGGGATTTATAAAGTCCTTGAGCGCGAAAACAACACTTAAATACCATTTATAAGTATTAAAGGATGCATTTTTACCTTTTAATCATTCATTAAGTTAAATATTTTGTAAAAAAATGACGAAACATCTATCCTAATAGGTATGTAATTCGTTACAATAGTATAGTTCGACTTTAAACCATGTAAAAAAGAAGGTGCCATCTTTTAAGAATAATCAAAACTAAAACTCCCATGCTATATATTGAGGAGTGCAAGCTGTCCTGTGCCCATTCATCGGCCATAATCTATATACACTTTACATACTTGAAATCAAGGGAGTCCTCCATGTATGAATAGCATTCTCATCTTAACCGCGCTAATTATTGTTTTTGCTTTGGTCTTTGACTTTATCAATGGTTTCCACGATACGGCTAACGCCATCGCTACAGCCGTATCAACCAAGGCACTTAAACCACGTCATGCAATCATCATGGCTGCGGTCATGAATTTATTGGGAGCACTTACCTTTACCGGTGTAGCGCATACCATTACAAAGGATATCGTCGATCCTTTCACATTGAATAATGGTTCTTATGTTATCCTTGCTGCACTAATTTCGGCAATAATATGGAATTTAATCACTTGGTATTTTGGCATTCCAAGCAGTTCCTCCCATGCGATCATTGGTTCAATAGCTGGAGCGGCCATCGTGGCCAGTGGATTCGATGCTATTAAATGGAGTGGATTCACTAAAATTGTACAAGCATTGATCCTATCTCCCATCCTTGCCTTTACGCTTGGATTCATTGTTTACAGTATCTTCAAGGTAGTATTCAAAAATAATAATTTAGGAAAAACCAATACACGATTCAGGAGAATACAAATTGTCACGGCGGCCATCCAGTCTTATACACATGGGACGAATGATGCTCAAAAATCCATGGGTATCATCACGATGGCTTTGATCGCTAACGGATATGCCTCTACCTCTGAAGTTCCTTTCTGGGTACAATTATCTTGCGCAATAGCCATGGCGCTTGGTACATCGATCGGAGGTTGGAAGATCATCAAAACCGTTGGCGGTAAAATCATGAAAATCCGCCCGGTTAATGGTGTGGCTGCCGATATAACTGGAGCAGCGATCATTTTCGGTGCAACCTTCCTGCATATGCCGGTCAGCACGACTCATGTCATTTCTTCTTCAATACTTGGGGTCGGTTCTGCGCACCGCATCAAAGGGGTAAAATGGGGAACCGCAAAAAACATGTTGGTCACTTGGTTCATTACATTGCCAATTTCTGCTTCCTTAGCTGGAGTCATTTACTACTTGATTGCTTTATTTTTATAGAACCTTTTGCCTTTCCATATCGGAAAGGCTTTTTTTTACAAATACCCCCTTATAAATGCAGGTTTTTCCCTTTTTTTAATTTTCCTTGTTTTTTTATGTAAAGTTTTATTAAGATTTTGTAAATTTTCGTCGAAAAACCTTCCCGGATCCTACATGAATTCGTTACAATCAATTTGTTAATACTAAGCGTACGACTAAAGTGCGTAAATTTGCATGACTAATTGGGAGGCTTTAACATGGCTTTTAAATCAAAAAAAGACAAATTCGCTGTAATGCTTTTTAACATCGCTCAAAACCTTAAAGAAGGTGCTGACTATTTCGCGGATTATAAACTCAAAAATATCTCCGATCTAAAAGTATTTTCAGATACGATGAAAGACTATGAGCATAAAGGCGATTCAATGGTTCATAATGTGATCAAAGAGCTGAACAATGCTTTCATCACTCCTATCGAACGGGAGGATATCCTTGAATTAACCATGAGAATGGATGATGTCATAGACGGTTTGGAACACTGTGCGGCATTATTCGAAATGTACTCAATTGTAAATGCAGATGAGTATATGCTTAAGTTTGTGGATGCAATCAAACAGTGTACTTATGAAATTGAAAATGCTGTCGATACACTATCCACTAAAAAATTGCCATTGATACGTGAACATGCAATCAAAATTAAAGATCTTGAATCCGTTTGTGACGGAATCCAACGTCAATCAATCAAAAACTTGTTTACAGTTGAAAAAGATCCAATCAGGATCATTCAATATAAAGAAATTTACGAAAGCCTTGAAGAGATTGCCGATCACTGTCAAGCGGTGGCCAATACACTTGAAACAATCATAATGAAAAACGCCTAAGGAGTACCCCAATAAATGGATACTTTATTAATTATAACAATATTAATCGTTTTCTTTGCTTTAGCATTTGACTTCATTAATGGTTTTCATGATACAGCCAATGCAATAGCGACTGCCGTTTCAACAAAGGCCTTGAAGCCGAGGCATGCCATCATCATGGCAGCCGTCATGAATTTCGTCGGTGCCATGACATTTACTGGAGTGGCGAAGACCATAACGAAGGATATCGTGGATCCGTTCACGCTTCCGAATGGTTCATATGTAATTATGGCTGCCCTGCTTGCCGCTATCATATGGAACCTTCTAACCTGGTATTACGGAATACCAAGCAGTTCCTCCCATGCATTGATCGGTTCGATTGCTGGTGCAGCCATTGCTGCAGCGGGGTTCTCTGGAATTAAATGGGAAGGTTTCATGAAAATTCTTCAAGCTTTGATCTTCTCCCCGTTAATTGCTTTTGTAATCGGGTTTATCGTATACAGCATCTTTAAAGTTGTCTTTAAAAACAATAACCTGACAAAAACAAACCAAAAATTCCGGACTATACAGATTGCTACTGCAGCACTTCAATCGTATACCCACGGAACGAACGACGCACAAAAAGCGATGGGTATCATCACGATGGCCCTTATTGCAAATGGTTATGCATCAAGTACCGATATCGCCTTATGGGTTCAGTTCTCCTGTGCTCTCGCAATGGGACTTGGAACTTCCGTCGGCGGATGGAAAATCATTAAAACCGTTGGCGGCAAAATCATGAAAATCCGCCCGGTCAATGGTGTTGCTGCCGATTTAACCGGAGCCTTCATCATTTTCGGTGCGACTGTAATACACATGCCAGTCAGTACAACCCATGTTATTTCGTCTTCAATCCTTGGTGTTGGATCTGCGCATCGTGTCAAGGGAGTAAAATGGGGAACGGCAAAAAGAATGATCATCACTTGGTTCATTACCATTCCCATCTCGGCAACATTAGCTGGTTTGCTTTATCTTTTAATTAACTTCCTATTCTAAAATAAAATCCCTTCCGGTTTCCATCGGTAGGGATTTTCTGTTTTACAAGGATTTATCTATGCTTATCAATAGGAAATCGTTTAAAATTCAAGTAGAAGGAATTTTTTTTAGCGAGGGGCAAAATAAAAATGAAGGAATTCGAAAAAAATAGAGATATTTTTAAAGACCTTTATGGAGATATGATGGAGTTTGCCGATAGAATCAGTTCTGTTTTAGGTTGCCCCATTACAATCGAGGACGGTAACCACCGCTTACTTGCCTATAGCACTCACGATGATACTACGGATCAGGCCCGTATCATGACCATAATCGGAAGACGTGTCCCTGAAAAGGTCATCAACAGTTTATGGAAAGATGGCTTCATCCCTGCGTTATTGAAGGAAGATGCCCCCATTAAAATCGGGGCCATCAATGATGTCGGTCTTGGTAACAGGGTTGCGGTTTCCATCCGGAAAAATAATGAAGTGCTTGGATTCATTTGGGCCTTGGAAGTAAATGAACCTTTCACCGAAGAAGATATGAAATTTCTGCAATTCGCTGCCAAGGAGGCAAAGAACCAGTTACAGCAATTGCAATTGAAAAAGAAAAGGAAAGAAGCAGGTCATCAAGAGTTCCTATGGCGCATGTTGACCGGGCACTACCAAGAAGAATCGGAAATGATTGAAAATTACAAGAAATTCTCAATCCATGTTCCAGTGGTTTTTTCCATATTGGTATTCGAATTTCCTAAAGAGATAAATCGCGAAGTGGAGCGCTACATTTCATACATGTTAACGACCACTCAAAAGATAAACAGTTCCTTATTTGCCATTGACCATAACAAGCTCATTCTTTTCGCGGGAGCCAACCAGGAAAACAGCCCTTCTTTCACTTCATCGATTTATGAGTTCATCCCCTTTTTCATTCTGGAGATGAAACGGCGTTTCGGTGTTGAGCATATCCTTGGAACGGCTGGCAATATGTATAAAAACTTAATGGATGTTAAATCAAGTTACGAAGAAGCTCTATACACCCTAAAAATGAAGAATATATTCCCTGATGACATGGCACTCATTTTACATTATGAAGAACTTGGCATGTTTCAAATGATTGAATCACTCGCAAGCAACAAACAGCGCCGTGTTCATCCTTCCATCCTTAAACTAAAAGCATACGATATGAAGAACCAGACGGAATTGCTGCAAACACTCACCGTCTATCTAGAGAAAGACTGCAACCCAAATGAAGCTTCAAAAAATCTTCATATCCATGTAAATACATTGAATTACCGATTAAAAAGAATCTCTGAAGTTGGAAATATTCGATTAAAGGATCCAATTCAAAAAATGTCCCTCTTTCTTAACATTAAACTTAATCAATATGATGAATTTTCCAAAAAAAATTAATGATAAATTCCCAGATATGGAATGTAAAAGAAGTGTGGAAAGGTTGATCATATGATTAGAAACAAAAGAAGAACTTGAAAAAGAATTAACAATCATTGAAAAATGGGAGAAAGATCAGAAAGGACTATGGTTTTGGGAACGGATTGGGCGCATCCCCTTCAAGCTATTGGATAAGTTGACTCCGGATTTCATTCAAAAAAAATTGGGTGTCATGCTTGATGAAATCGGCAGCTACATTCAGAATGGCGGAAAATATTTAACGAAAGAAGCCCATATTCTAAGTCAGCTGCAAGCCAAGGTTCCCGAGTTGAATATTAATGACCTGGAAGATGTTTCAAGAATCCCCCTCCATATCATGGATAGCGTGAGTCAGGATATTAAAACTTCAGGCAGCAAATTGGCAACGGTTCAAGGTGCCACTACCGGGATTGGCGGAATCTTCACCTTGGCCATCGACATCCCACTTCTTCTCGGGATGTCCATCAAAACCCTTCAGGATATCGCCATCACATATGGCTTCAATCCTAGGGACCGCCAAGAACGTATTTTCATCGTCAAATGTCTGCAATTTACAACATCGGATGTTGTCGGCAAAAAGGCTCTATTAAATGAATTGTCGAAAATGAACCAGACTGATTCCCAATCAAAAAGGGAAATAGCATCCGAACTCCAGGGATGGCGAGAAGTCGTTTATACATACCGCGATCAGTTTGGCTGGAAAAAGCTTTTGCAAATGGTTCCTGTTGCCGGAATAATATTTGGCGCCATTACAAATCGTTCAATGATTGCCGATATCGCCGATACGGGAATCATGCTTTACAAGAAAAGAAGGATTTTAGAGCGCATTCAAGAGCCTATTGCAAAGAATTGACTTCAGCTTTACAAAGGTCTTGATCCTCGCAAGTCCATGGTTTTTGAAACTGCGTTTGTGGAATTCCACAAATACACCTTTTTCATTTTTCTGATTTCCACATACTAACTGTTTCTTTTTCCAACTATACTTGTGATACAAATAGTAAAACATATTATTGGAGGGATTAAGATGAGAATAGGAATTCCAAAAGAGATTAAAAACAATGAAAATCGTGTAGCTATCACTCCAGCTGGGGTCGTGGCATTAGTCAATGCAGGACATGAAGTATTAATCGAAATGAACGCAGGTCTAGGAAGCAGTTTCACAAATGAAGCATATCAAGAAGCTGGTGCTGTTATAGTCGAGGACGCTGCTAGCGTTTGGGCAAGTACAGAAATGATCATGAAAGTAAAAGAACCTATCTCATCTGAATATAAATATTTCAGAAAAGATTTAATCCTTTTCACATATTTACATCTTGCGGCAGAGCCGGCACTAGCTCAGGCACTAAAAGAAAGCGGTGTCTTGGCCATTGCTTATGAAACGGTTGCAGTAAACCGCACACTTCCATTATTGACACCAATGAGTGAAGTTGCAGGCCGCATGGCTGCACAAATCGGTGCTCAGTTCCTTGAAAAAAATAACGGCGGTAAAGGAATACTCTTAAGCGGAGTTCCTGGAGTTAAACGCGGTAAAGTCGCTGTAATCGGCGGAGGAATGGTTGGAACGAATGCTGCTAAAATCGCTATTGGTTTAGGCGCAGATGTTACCATTCTTGACTTAAGCCCTGACCGCCTGCGTCAGCTTGATGATATTTTCGGAAATGAACTGACTACACTCATCTCCAACCCTTATAATATTGCAGAAGCAGTCAAAGATGCCGATTTAGTAATCGGTGCCGTATTGATTCCAGGTGCTAAAGCTCCTAAGCTCGTTACTGAAGAAATGGTTAAAACGATGTCTCCAGGTTCAGTCATTGTCGATGTTGCAATCGACCAAGGCGGTATCTTTGAAACGGTCGACCACATAACAACACATGATAACCCTACTTATGTTAAACATGGAGTAGTTCATTATGCAGTGGCGAATATGCCAGGGGCAGTGCCTCAAACTTCTACAGTAGCTTTAACTAACGTAACAGTCCCATTTGCACTTCAAATTGCAAATAAAGGTGCCATCAAAGCGATCCTTGAAAATGATGCTCTTGCAAAAGGCGTCAATGTGGCCAACGGTGAAATCACGTTCGAAGCAGTTGCCACAGACCTTGGCTACAATTACGTAAGTGTTGAAAACGCCTTAAACCCGAATAACATTAACGCTTAATATAAATAAGACTCCAGGAATCTTGTCTGGAGTCTTATTTTTTTTGGACGAGGGCCTCGATGAAGCTGAGCTTCTTCGTATGATATCTGGATCAGGCCGGGATATTCCGCACAAGGGTCGAATTATCCTCATATGGTTGGATTATCTGCTCGGACGGGCGATTTTTCCGGAGATATAAGATATGCCACTTCTTGATCAAGTCTGCCCTTTCCCCGGTTGAGGTTCTTACTAATCATACAAAATAGAATATTCCTCTTAATCTATAAAAATCTTTCCAGGGTTCATTATTCCTTTCGGATCCAAAGCCTGTTTGATCGTTTTCATCACTTCATAAGCAGCTCTATGCTCCCTTCGCTGATACTTCGATTTTCCAAGTCCTACCCCATGTTCACCCGTACATGTACCGCCTTTTGTTAATGCATATTCGACGATTTCTTCATTTAACCTCTTCGCTTCTTTAACTTCTTCAGGATTTTTCAAATCAATCATGAACAATACGTGATAATTCCCGTCACCTACATGTCCTACAATCGCACCCTCCACTTTGGATTGTTCGACTTTCTTCCTTGTATCCAGTATGGCATTCGATAATTCATGTAGTGGCACACTTACGTCGGTCACCATCAGCTTTTTTCCGGGTGCACTATGAATGAAAGCGTACGCGAGATTATGGCGCGCTTCCCATAAGGCGTTCCGTGCTTTTGAATCGGTTTCAAACTGGATATCTCCACAGCCAAAATCACTTACGATTTCCTTGGCAAATTTGACGTCCTGTTCCAGTCCGGCAAAATTCCCATGAAACTCGAGGAATAGAGTTGGTTGGACATCATAGGATTTGTCCATGAATTGATTAACTTTTTTTATGGACTCGGCATCCACCAATTCAATTCGTGCAATCGGGATTCCAGCAAGCATGATTCCATTAACCGCAGATACTGCCTGTTCGACGGTTGGAAATGAGGCTCTTCCGGCCATTGTGACTTCAGGGATGCCATATACCTTCAATGTCAGTTCAGTAAATACACCCAGCGTACCTTCAGAGCCGACAAACAAGCCATTCAAATGAATGCCTGAAGATGATTTTGTCGCTAAGCTTCCGGAATGAATCACTTCACCGTTTGCTAAAACCACTTCCAAATCCCTGACTTGATCGCGCATTATCCCATATTTGACCGAGGTCGTCCCACTTGCATTCGTAGCTGCCATCCCACCCAATGTAGCATCGGCGCCAGGATCGACGGAAAAGAACAAACCGTACTTTTTTAATTCTTTATTAAGTTGCGTCCTTGTCACACCCGGTTGGACCTTAACAAGGAAATCATTTTCCCTGATTTCCAATATTTGATTCATCAAGGATAAATCCAGGGAAATACCCCCATTGACTGGAACGACATGCCCCTCCAAACTTGTTCCTAACCCAAAAGGAATGACTGGTATTCCATGCTCATTCGCATAACACATCACTGCGCTTACTTCTGCAGAATCCCTTGGATATATGACCATATCCGGTAAATGCGGGGTGTGATATGATTCATCATGGCTGTGCTGTTCCAATAAAGTTTCATTCACCGTTACTTGTTCTTCCGAAAGTATCTTCCTTAATTCTTCTATATGACCTTTCATTATTACAGCCTCCTCTTTTCCCCGAACATTCTGAAAATGTACCGCGAATGAGATTGCCCGCTAATAGGCAATCCAACTTTTCTTCATTTACTGAAACCTTTCGTTTTATCCGTGCAGGCCTTCATTGCTTGCAGAATGCTGGATCTTAGCTGATTCTCTTCTAAAGCCGCTACCGCAGAAATCGTTGATCCGCCCGGCGTGCAGACATCATCCTTTAAAGCAGCAGGATGTCTTTCCGTTTCCAGTACCATTTTAGCAGCTCCCATTACAGCTTGTGCTGCCATTCGGTATGCTTGTTTTCGTGGAATGCCATCACGGACCCCTCCATCAGCCAGCGCCTCGATGAACATATAAACATAAGCAGGCGACGAACCGCTGATGGCCGGAACTGCGTCCATCAAATCCTCATGAAGGATTTCCGTTTTACCGAAACTATTCAGCAGTGCAGTCACATCCTCTATATCAGCATCGGTAATTTCATCATTGATGCACATGGCAGTCATGCCTTCACCGACAAGCGAAGGAGTGTTTGGCATCGTCCGGACTACCTTCACTCTTTTTTCGAAGCTGTTCTCAACTAGAGATACAGTGATCCCTGCTGCCATAGTAATGATAACGGTGTCTTCTTTAACATGATTCTTCACTTCTTCAAGTACTTGCTTATGCATGGCAGGTTGGATCCCCAGAAAGAGAAAATCGGCAAAACCGGCAACCTCTTTATTATCCAAAGTACCTCTAACGTTATATTTCGTGGTGATTTTAGTTTTGGTCTCCGCACTCGAAGTACTGACCATGATTCCTTCAGGTGAAATGACCTCTGCATGCAGCATGCCCTCAAGCATTGCCTCACCCATTTTGCCGCATCCAATAAACCCGATTTTTTTATTCATATCTTACACTTCCAATCATAAGTTCATCTAAGTTCCCACTTTATTATATCGGATATGATAAATGGAAACACGTTGGAGATATTAAACAGGAAGGATTTGGTAGTTTCTGGTCGAATTACTTAAAGTGATATGGATGAATTTGTATATTCACCTTTACCCACTATAGTCAAGTAATTGAATTCTTTTGCAAAAAAAAATGTTGACTAATTGGTCATTAGAGATTTATAATTTTGACCTATTAGTCACAAACGAATAAGAAATACAGTTATAGAAATGGAGAAATGCTATGCAAATGGAAAAAAAAGCGGTCAATACCAAGCTTGTCTTAACAGGATTGATCATAGGAATGTTTTTCAGTTCATTGGAACAGACGATCGTCGGTACGGCCATGCCGACAATTATCGGGGAATTGAATGGCTTCACCATCTTTGCATGGGTAACGACTGCCTATTTAATAGCCTCAACGACTGTTGTACCCATTGTTGGAAAGCTATCTGATTTATATGGCAGGCGTTCCCTTTATCTGCTTGGCACAATCATATTTACGATCGGTTCGTTTTTATGTGCCACAGCCACTTCGATGGAGCAATTGATCATCTACAGAGGTCTGCAGGGAATCGGCGGCGGAATGATCATGCCTTTGTCCCAAACAATCATCGGCGATATATTCTCTGCGGAACAAAGAGCCAAATGGCAGGGTGTATTCGGAGCCCTTTTTGGATTAAGTTCTGTCATCGGCCCTTTTCTGGGCGGCCTGATCGTTGACCATATCAGCTGGCATTGGATTTTTTTGATCAATGTACCGACAGGCTTACTATCGGCCATTTTGATTTATGTAGGATTGAAACATGAAACGATAAGGAAAACTGAGAAAGTGAATATCGATTATCTAGGAATCTTCACTTTGATTCCTGGTATTGTCCTGTTATTGCTTGGCTTGACCTTCGGTGGTGATAAATTCGAATGGTTATCACTGGAATCTATCTTGATTTTCGGCAGCACCATTGTCTTCATTGTCCAATTCATCATTTTTGAAAGAAGAGCGGTCGAACCGATCCTTGATTTAACCCTTTTTAAAAATAGAGTTTTTTCCACCACGAATATTTTAGGATTCCTGCTTGGCCTTGGCATGTTTGGGGCAATCATGTTCGTCCCGCTGTTCATGCAAGGCGTTTTGGGAGTTTCACCAACAAAAGCGGGATCGACCATGACTCCGATGATGATCGGTATGATTCTTTCCAGCATCATTGGCGGGCGGTTACTTTTGAAATTCCGTTTTCGTACCGTGCTTACCTTTGGAATGGCCTTTGCGACGCTTGGCTTTTTCCTAATGAGTATGATGGACGGCAGTACGACAATATTCACTGCGTACTCATTCATGGCCATCCTTGGGATAGGTATGGGGCTTGTCATGCCGACATTGATGATTGCCGTTCAAAACGAATTTCCAAAATCGCAGCTAGGGTCGGTTACAGCGGCTTCAACCTTCTTCCGCTCAATAGGTGGAACGATGGGCATCACGATTTTGAATGCTGTCATGAATCACAATCTCCAGCAAAATATGGATGATGCGGTCGTAAGTCAAAAAGACCCTATATTGCATGAGGCACTGAAAGCATTAGCCGATAAAACGGATACGTTATTCAACATCATGCTTTATCCCGAAAACCTAAAAATGCCAGCAGAAGTCAGCAATGTCCTTGTTAAAACGATAGAAAATGCTTGGATCCATGCATTCTCCAGTGTTTTCATCACCGGTATCTTTTTCGTTTCCGCAGGGATATTAGTGGCACTTTCCGTGGGTTCGGGCCGAATCAAAAGAGATCAAGAAACGGAAAAAGAATTAGGCTAAAACAGGCTCGGGACCGGCTGATATAATCAGCCGGCCTTTTTCATCCCTTCAATCCTATGTTTCTTTTTCATTGATAAGGGCATTTTACCTATATGAGACTAAATGGGGTGATACTATGGACAAGATAAACGATTCAATTTTGCTTGCTGATTTTTATCAGCAGCCCACGCTTGAACTGGCGAAATCCCTTCTTGGCTGCCTGATCGTAAAAGAAACAGCGGAAGGAACCGCTTCTGGATTCATTGTTGAAACAGAGGCCTACATGGGACCTGGGGACAGGGCCGCACATAGTTTTGGAAATAGACGGACAAAACGTACGGAAGTGATGTTCGGAAATTCCGGTTTGATCTATACATACGTCATGCACACACATACACTGGTCAATGTCGTAAGCGGCGGACCTGAAAATCCGGAAGCCATTTTAATTCGCGCGATTGAACCGTATTCAGGGCTCGAGTTAATGCATGACAGACGCGGAATTGCCGATATTCGTAAATGGACCGATGGACCAGGGAAGCTAACAAAGGCACTAGGCATCACCATGGATGATTATGGCCGATCTTTTACCGATCCCCCGCTATATCTAGCTGCCGGAAAAAAGCCTGGCCACATATCCAGCGGTCCCCGCGTCGGAATCGACAACTCCGGGGAAGCAAAGGATTACCCTTGGCGTTTCTGGGTTACCGACAATCCATTTATATCCCGTAAGAACTTAATTAATAAAAGGGGGCCAAAATAGTCTCCATGATGTTATTCCCCTCTAAGCGAACATTGTAATTCTGTGTATGTTACACAACTTAGAGGGTATTTTGCTTTGTCGGTAAGCATCCCGAAATCCATATCAAGTATCGTATAGAAAGTATTATGAATAAAGCTAATGACAGCCCTAGCCTCAAAAGGAACAAAACTTTAATTGAAGTTTAATTTCTGCCAAACTTATACATTAGATTATTCAAGTCCCCTCAATATCCCATAATTCAATTTCCAAAATTTCCTTACCCATTCATCTTCCAGCCTATTTCCCCAGTAATAATAAATTGACTTCCTTCCATTACGAACCTAATATAGTTAAGTCAGCAATATGGAAGGTGGTTTATGATGAACGTTCAGGCCCTTTTGCAAATGAATACAATTTTTATTAGTATCCTAATTGAATCCCTTCCCTTCATTTTACTGGGAGTCCTTATATCTGGAATCATCCAAATTTTTGTGTCGGAAGAGATGATTGCAAAAATCATTCCGAAAAATCCGATCTTATCTGTTCTATCCGCAATAGGTGCAGGAGTCTTTTTTCTTGCCTGCGAGTGCGGAATCGTCCCGATCACCCGCCGTTTGATCGCTAAAGGGGTTCCTCTTTCAGCGGCCATTGCCTTTATGCTTTCTGCACCCATTCTCAATCCGATCGTCCTGTTTTCCACCTATATAGCGTTTGGCAATAGCTGGAGCATGGTTTTCTATCGTGGCGGAATTGCATTCGCGGTCGTCCTGATTATTGCATTCATCCTGTCTTTTCAATTTAAGACAAATCAGCTTAAACAGGAACATATCGAACATATACATCACCATAAACTTACATTTAATGACAAAATAACGGGGATGTTCAAACATTCGATTGAAGAGTTCTTTTCTGTTGGAAAATACTTAATCATTGGTGCATTGCTGGCGGCTGCCATTCAAACCTTTTTGAAAACATCCCTATTGCTTGAAATCGGTCAAGGAAAACTATCAGGGAATGCAGTCATGATGGCTTTATCCTATGTCATGTCCTTGTGTTCCCAAGCGGATGCCTTTGTTGCAAGTTCTTTTAGAAGTACCTTCTCTCCCTCTTCACTAGTTGCTTTTCTTGTATTTGGGGCCATGTTTGATATTAAAAATACGATCATGCTTTTAGGTACCTTCAAAACAAAATTCGTTTTATGTTTGATGGCCTATATATTTATTTCCGTCTTAGGCCTAACTTTATTGTTTATTTCTTAAAGAGGGTGTTTTATATGGGAAGATTATTCATATTACTTGGACTTACTTTTTTATTCATGCATTTACACGCCTCAGGGAATATATCGAAATACATTAATATGGAATATTCATATGTTTCACAGATTGCTATCTATATACTGGCAATATTCACTTTAATGGGATCTTACTTATATTTTTTGGAAGGTAATCAAGAAGAAGGTGTTGATTGTCAGTGCGGACATGATCACTCCCGGGAAAATAAGAAATGGAAAAGGAACCTTACTTACTTCCTATACTTCATTCCCATTTTAACCGGTCTCTTTTTGCCTGTTGCCACTATGGACTCCAATATTGTAGAAAAAAAAGGTTTTCATTTCCCTGTATATGAAGACTCGGATGAATATAGCCAGCATCAATTCCTGCAGCCGGATACGAGTCTTTATTATGGCAAGGATGACTATTTAACTTTAATGGATAACTCTCTCAAAGGCCTGGTTGATCGTGATAGTCTCCAATTAACAGATGAAAACTATCTAAACGATTTAGAAGCCATCTATTACTCTCCTGGAAAGTTCACTGGCAAGCAAATAACGTTAACCGGATTTTCGTACAATTCAGATGAGCTAGCCAAAAACCAGGTATTTCTGTTTCGTTTTGGGGTCATTCATTGTGTCGCTGACTCTGGGGTATTCGGTATGTTAATCGAATTTCCTGAAGGAATGCATCCTAAAAATGATGAGTGGTATTCCGTGACAGGTGAATTGGAATCCATTTATTATCAGCCATTCAAGAAAACCATTCCCCTGCTCAAAGTATCATCACATAGTAAAATCGCTGAACCGGATGATCCCTACGTTTATAGACAATATTAAAAAAAATGGGTAAGGATATGCCATCCTTACCTTTCTTTTTAATCTCCTAAAACCTCCATTTTTATGAAATGCTCTTTTTATCCATTTATGCGAAATTACAGTATGGCCCTCTTACACTCCATCCAAACCCCATAAATACCCATTTACCTGTAGCAAGATTACTCAAAAATGACGAAAAAGTTGAATTTTATTTATATGGGTCATGTTTTTTATATTCCATACCTTTATAATATAAATGCTAGATATTTTTTTACCACATCAGGAGGAACTTTCCTAAATGAACAATTCTAAAAACTCTTTCATTCTTGCGGGGACCATTATAGGTACCCTAATCGCCGGCACTTCTGCTAATGCTGGTTCTTATCAAGTTAAATCAGGGGACACCCTAGATAAAATCTCTAAAGCCAATAATACAACTGTCCAGCACTTAAAATCTCAAAACCATTTGACTAGTAACCTTATTTTTCCCGGCCAAGTCTTGAAATTTAATACCCTTAACAACCATACAGATAATAGTAAAGATAAAACCGAAAAATATGTGGTTAAACTTGGGGATTCTTTATCTGAAATTGCCAATAAATATAATGTATCCGTTAGTGCCCTGCTTAAATTAAACCCTAATATTTCTAGTTCGGACCGAATATATATTGGCCAAACCATCCGGGTTTCCGGACAAACCTCCGGATCCAGCCCTTCGGCTAAAAATAGTTCAAATGCTACATATAAAGTCAAATCCGGGGATACACTGGGCAAAATTGCCAGAGTCAATAATATGACTGTCCAACAATTAAAGTCTATGAATCATTTGACTAGCACTCTCATTTTTCCAGGTCAGGTCTTGAAGGTTAATGCCATTACCAGCAATCCGGATAAAGGTAAAAATACAACAGGCGTTTATGTCGTTAAATTAGGGGATTCCTTATCAACAATCGCTAAAAGATATAACCTTTCCCTTAGTGCCTTACTTAAAATAAACCCTAATATTTCCAATTCAGATCGTATTCGAATCGGCCAAACCATCCGGGTTTCAGGGAAGGCCTCGGCATCTGCAATAAATAAACCGTCCAAATCCAACAAGGCAGATCAAGTTTTGGCAGCTGGTGCTAAATACTTGGGAGCCAAGTATGTTTACGGTGCGAGCACTTCACGCACTGATGTATTTGATTGCTCTTCATTCACATTAAGAGCATTCCAAAGTGCAGGTATTTCCTTGCCTCGAAATTCAGTGGCCCAATCACACGTTGGTAAAGCTGTATCCTCAAAGGCCCTGCAAAAAGGGGATTTAGTATTTTTCGATACCAATAATGATGGAGTAATCAATCATGTAGGAATTTATGCCGGTAACGGTCAAATGCTGAATGCTTCGACATCTAAAGGTGTATCCTACGCTAATATTAACAATTCCTACTGGGGACCAAGCTTTGTGAAGGCAGTCCGAGTCCTAAACTAAATGATGGTGGCAGTAAACGATAAAAAGCAAAAAAAGCGTGTTTCGATAAATGATCATACACGCTTTTTTGCTTATGATAATGTTAACTAGCCGCCAACTGGTGTTATCGCTTATACCCCTTCTTTTTGAAGCCATCCTAACTCTCGCATTAATATATGCTTATAATTCGTTAAAGTATTAAGTCTTTTTTTATAATTGATTTTACGATTAAAAATACTCAAAACACATTAAAATATACAAAATAAACTAAACCTTCACTAGTAAACCCAAATGTATAATAGATACTCGCAGCAATGATAAACACACCCGTTAAAAGTATTTTATAATACCAATACTTACTCTTTATCAATAGGTAGAATAAAATATAAAGTTAAGCTAACCTTTTTTATCCTCTCTTTCCTCATACCTGGCGCATTAACCTTGCATTTCCACAATCGCATAATTCAGTTGATTACTGATACGGACTCCTTCAAAGCTTAATAATTCCTTTTCGTTGGCCTATTTCATCCTTCCTTGTCTTTCCTGCATTTCAACCTGCTTTCTATGGACTTTTTCTTCTATAAGATCTATGAACATCTGATTATTGTTGAGATTTTCTTTATTAGACTCTATTAACCGCGCTAATGATACATTTTTACGCATTTTTTGTACCTCCTTCCCTACAGAAATTGCTAGCAGGAAAAAGAATGGTTTTCTCTGCTAAGGAAGAATACTTTTCCTATTACTTCATGATATTTTCATAATACTCTTAGTTTAAAAATTCTTGGTTTCAATTTTGAAATGACCGTTACCAATATTGGTATTGTCATTCTGGGTATATCCTGTTCACTTTTTCAACTTGCATTCTTGTCCTTGATCGGGCCGTACAGATATAAGTAAGTACATTATCTACATTTCCAACAAAAAAAGGCCTTCATCACAGAAGACCTTTTCAGAAAGTATACTAATAAGAAGAGTAAGTTTGCCTGAGCTTTTTTATTTCAAAAAAGTTCCAGTCGATTCCAGAAATCCGCTCCCTTTCCGCCGACTGTCTGCCAAGCCTCCTCGACGTAAACGTCTCCGGGGGTTTCGGCTAGCCAGTTACTCGACAGGAGTGTCACATATTTCTTCCATCTTTTAAGGATTAATGTAAAAAAACTCAAGGATCACCTCGTCTTAAACTTGGTTCGGGATGTCCAGCCTACGGTTTTTTTCTTAATATTTCATTCCAGTCGATCCCAGAAATCCGCTCCCTTTCCACCGACTGTCTGCCAAGCCTCCTTGACGTAAACGCCTTCGGGGTCTCGACTAGCCAGTTACTCGGCAGGAGTGTCGCAAATTTCTTCCATCCTTTTAGGATTACTGTAAAAAACTATGAAGATCCCCTATCTTATGCTTGCTTCGGGATGTGTCCGAGCCTTCAGTTTTTTCTTGAAATTACATTCCAGTTGATTTCAAAAATCCGCTCCCTTTCCGCCGACTGCCTGCCGATTCTCCTCGGCGCAAGCGCCTGTGGGGTCTCGGCTAGCCAGTTATTCGGCAGGAGTCTCGCAAATTTCTTCCATCCTTTTAGGATTACTGTAAAAACATTAAGGATCCCCTATCTTAAGCTTGCTTCGGGATATGTCCGAGCCTACAGTTTTTTCTTAAATTTGATTTCAGTCGATTCCAGAAATCCGCTCCCTTTCCGCCGGCTTTCTGCCAAGCCTCCTCGACGTAAACGTCTCCGGGGTCTCGGTTAGCCAGTTATTCGGCAGGAGTGTCGCAAATTTCTTCCATCCTTTATGGATTACTGTAAAAAAAACTCAAGGATCACCTCGTCTTAAATTTGGTTCGGGTGTGTTCAGCCTTCGCTTTTTTCTTAAATTACATTTCAGTCGATTCCAGAAATCCGCTCCCTTTCCGCCGGCCTTCTGCCAAGCCTCCTCGACGTAAACGTCTCCGGGGTCTCGGTTAGCCAGTTATTCGGCAGGAGTGTCGCAAATTTCTTCCATCCTTTATGGATTACTGTAAAAAAAACTCAAGGATCACCTCGTCTTAAATTTGGTTCGGGTGTGTTCAGCCTTCGCTTTTTTCTTAAATTAGTCGATTCCAGAAATCCGCTCCCTTTCCGCCGGCCTTCTGCCAAGCCTCCTCAAAGCAAACGCCTGTGGTGTCTCGGCTAGCCAGTAATTCGGCAGGAGTATTTCATAATTTTTCAATCTAATGAGGTTTCATAAACAAAACATTAAACTATATTCTAGTGTTTAATCAGGGGTGATTGCATTTCGAACATGGAATTACTTTAGTTTCTCTTGCTCTTCAAGGTACTGCCTTATTTTTTTCAAATAATCCGGTGCATCCATCTGATCTTTCACGACCAGTTCTATAAGGCAAAGTTTATCGGCGTTCATATCTTGGGCATTTGTAATGGCTTCATCCAGTTCACCATTCGTCTCGACTCTTGCTGTGAATGCCTCTTGACCAAATGCTTCAGCCAGTTTTGTATAATTCCACTCTGGTATCTCGTTGTATTTCTGTTTTTCTATATCGACTTTTACGTTTAAGAATTTTTCTATCGTATAGCCGTTATTGTTGAGGATGAACACGATGGGCTTACAGCCGTTCTCCAGCATCGAGCTTATTTCCTGTGCTGTCAGCTGTATCGATCCGTCCCCGGTAAACAAAAGGACACGCCGGTTTCTATCCGCTATACAAGCACCGAAAGCTGCAGGCGTCGCATAACCAATGCTTTGCCAGCCTCCCTGGGCTATGTAGGTCGCCCCTTTCGGCAATCTGACCTGTGACATGCCATAAGAGAATGTTCCTGTTTCCGTGACCACAATGTCATTTTCCTTCAACATTTGCTGAATTCGAGGATAATAGGAAGTCGCTTTCAGTGGTGCAGATGGGTCTTCCACCATTGTGTCAAACGGAAACGAGATGTTTCCGACAGATTCGTTCTGACGGTAGCCAATTTCCTGGAGCGCATTTAGTATTTCCTCCGCCTTGACATTCATATAGCTGGCTTCCCCCACTTTTAATGTGTCAGGTTGAATTTCCACCATTTTCAACGGGTTAAGCTTTGCTGTACCTTTGGAAGTATTGACGTCTGACCAAACAGTACCAACGGCTATGATCAAATCCGCTTCTTCAACAGTCTCAGTTACATCCTTACTTCCGAAAGCTCCGCCGTATACACCAATATACTGGGGATGACTCTCATCAAACCCGCTTTTCCCCTGCATCAATGAAGCAACTGGAACATTTAACCTCTCAGCGAGCTGCAGTACGGGTTTCTGCAAGTTATAACGAAGTGTTTTCACGTCGACAAGCAGAACGGCTTTATTTACATGTTCTAACATGCCTTTTATATGCTTCACTGCTGACTGCAAATCATCGACATTCGTTTTTGTCATGTTTTCTGATGTCTTACCGAGAGAAAGCAATGGTTTTTCAACGAGATCGATAGCCACTACCAAATAAACGGGCTTTTTCTTTTCTTTCGCGATTTTGATTGCAGCCGGTATCTCCCTAGCCGCGTTTTCTGGTGTAAGTATTGCTGTATAACCGGTAATATGCTCATAAACCTTACGGAAAACATCAAAATCTCCATCCATTAACGTATGGTGGGCAAGCTCCTTTTCCTGCTGCATCATGGTCTTTGGCGAGCCGACAATATGGATGAGCGGCACATTTTCACTGTACGCTCCAGCGATTGCATTACATGCGCTCATTTCACCGACACCAAAGGTGGTTATCAGTGCCGACATGCCCTTCACCCGGGCATATGCGTCCGCTGCGTAACCAGCATTGAGTTCATTTCGTCCATTAATAAACTCAATCCCATCGTAATCTTCCAAAGTATCTAGCAATGAGAAATTATAGTCTCCAGGCACACCAAAAATCTCTGTAATGCCTTCTGCTTTTAAGCAGTCATATAAATATTGTCCCAAGGTTGTATTTTCAGCCAAGTCAATCACTCCTTCAATCGATTACTCTCTACTTTATTTATACCCAAACATAAGTAGGTTAACCGTATAAGTATCCATTTGCTTTAATGTGGGTGGCGTCTCTATTACTCTAGTTTTAGCATGATGAATGAAGTGAGTGAGACTATCTCAGGCATGATTCTTATAAAAAATGATTCAATTCCAAATCGAAATAACTGAAAATTCTTGATTTCGCTTCTGTTTTTGATTTATATTTGAATCACCGGCACAGTGATAAGGGGGAAAATGATGAGTGATAACAACGTCAAAAGAGTTTTGGAATGCATTATCAACACATCCAATAATAATATTACCGTGACCGATGAAAAAGGATTCATTTTATTCACGAATCCTAACCATTGGTGGATATATGGAATCGAACCAGAACATTACCTTGGAAAATCCGTTTACCAGCTCGAAACGGAAGGAATCCTTTCACCTTCGATTTCCGCCATGGTATTGAATGAGAAAACGCCTATCCAGATCATGCAGCAAACGAAGACGGGAAAAATCGTCATGTCGACTGCCTATCCCATCTTTGATGATGATGGTGAATTGATTCGTGTCGTCAGCTATGCCCAAGATCAAACTGAAATCAGGAACCTCCAGGATCAGTACGGTCAATTGGAGAAAAAGATTCAAGAATACCAATCGGAGGTCGAGGAACTAAGGGAACAGGAGGAGTTGATCTATCGCAGCAAGGAAATGCGGCAAATCGCCAAAACGATACACCGTGTTTCCAAAACGGATGCGACAGTCATGCTACTTGGGGAATCCGGTGTGGGAAAGAGCGTATTCGCCCGCCGGCTGCACAATCAGAGTTACCGCAGCAAAGAGCCATTCATCGAAGTCAACTGCAGTACCATCCCAGAAAGTCTCTTTGAATCCGAAATGTTTGGATATGAAGCGGGATCCTTCACCGGAGCGCAGAAGCAGGGGAAGCAAGGGCTGATCGAACAAGCAGATAACGGAACCTTATTTCTGGATGAAATTGGGGAGCTTCCCCTCGATATGCAAGTGAAGTTATTAAATGTCCTGCAAGAGAAGACCTTTAAAAGAGTGGGAGGAAAAAAAGAGCATAAAATTGATTTCCGGCTTGTGACGGCAACCAATCAAAACCTTGAGGAAATGGTGGAGAAGGGAACATTCAGGCTCGATTTGTATTATCGCTTAAATGTGATTCCCATCCAAATACCGCCGTTACGAGAAAGAAAAGAAGACATTGCCATCTTAATCAATCATAATCTCGAAATCATCAATAAGAAATACAAGTCGGATAAGAAATTGCACCCTTCCACTTACGAAATACTGATTCAGCATAAATGGTCAGGAAACGTGCGTGAATTGGAAAACCTGATTGAACGGCTCATTTTGACCTCGGAAGACTCCATCATTTTCCCAGGCTTTCTCCCCTCCAATTTCCATGGACAAGAATCTTTGGAGAAAATAGATGATACCCTAATGATCGACAATATGATGGTTGATGATAGTGATCTCAATACTGCTCTCGAACAAGTCGAAAAATGGATGTTGATGAAAGCGAGTAAACAATGCAAGTCCACATATGAAATGGCTAAATTCTTAGGTATCAGCCAGCCTTCCGTCGTCAGGAAAATGAAGAAATATAAAGATCATCTGCCTATTAAATAACAGCGGAATAGAAGAATGTTTCAATGCAGTATCCAATTTTTTACCTGTATAAAAAGGAGACCAGCGTTATCGAGGTCTCCTTTTTCTTACTTATTTGACACGCCCGCAGATTCAAATGTTGCCATTTCTTTAATGACCAATGTCGCTGCCTTGAGAATGGGGTATGACAGGGCAGCCCCTGTTCCTTCCCCGATTCTCATTCCCAGGTCGAGGATCGGTTCCTTGCCAAGCAGTTCTATGGCCGCTCTATGACCAGGTTCTGCAGATCGATGTCCAACAAACATATAATCGGCTGCACGTCCGGAAATCAGGTTTGCCAATACAGCAGCCGTTGTTGTAATGAAACCATCAACAAGAATGGGTATACGGTTATTCGCTGCAGCAAGCATGGCCCCTGCCATACCTGCAATTTCGAATCCACCGATATTCATCAAAATGTTGATTGGATCATCAGGATTAGGATTTCTTAATGAAATCGCTTCTTCAATTATTCTTCGCTTATGTAAAATGCCTTCTGACTTCAATCCTGTTCCTTGCCCCACTAGTGATTCGACGCTTTTCCCGCTTATGATGGAGATGATGGCGGTACTGGATGTCGTATTTCCGATTCCCATTTCACCAAGAATCAGGCAGTTCACCCCACGGGCAATCATTTTCTCTGCACGGCCATACCCAATGTCAAGCGCTTGATTTACTTCTTCCTTTGTCATAGCCTCTTCCTTATAAAAGTTTCTAGTTCCATTACGGACTTTTCTGGAAGTTAACCCCGGTGCTTCGATATCTGCATCGATCCCTATATCGACAATGTCCAAGTAAGCATCTATCGCACGGCTTAATACATTGATAGCAGCACCGTCATTCAGGAAATTAAGTGCCATTTGTTCCGTCACTTCTTTTGGATACGCGGAAACCCCTTCTTCCGTAATTCCATGGTCGGCTGCAAACACGATCACCCCCGGTTTCGAAATGTCCGGAAATGCCTCCCCTGTCATCTTGGCCAGTTCAATTATCCATTCTTCCAGCCGTCCTAAGCTTCCCTGAGGAACCGTCAGCGAATCGACATGTCCTTTAACCTGACGTCCCATTTCTTCATCCAGCATCGGGATGGAAATGGCAGATAAACCATTCTTCATATTAATCCCCCACAATCCAAAATAAAAACCTTAACCATAGGAAAAGGCTCTTATCCATCATCTGCTATAAATACAACTTAGTCCATATCATTATCATCCAGGCTTTCACTTGAATTCACTGTGGTCGTTTCACTTCGGCACTCCCATTTCATTTAAAGGGTAGATGCGAAATTTCACCTTGCCCACAAGTGATTTTTCAGAAATAAAACCAAATCTTCTTCCATCCCAACTATTCCTTCGATTATCCCCCATGACAAATAAATGACCGACAGGTACCTTGGATTTCCCGAGTAAATCACTTAGGGTGAAATTCTCCGTCAGATTCTCTTCAGGTGGAATTTCTCCTTTTTTTGTATTCAAATATGGTTCTGTATACTTTTTCCCATTGATATATAAGACATCATCTTTCATTTCGACGCTGTCCCCTGGTAAACCGATCACCCTTTTTATATAATTCTCTTCCGCGTCCGGAGCATAAAATACGACCATATCGAAACGCTCCGGCTTTCCGATTTTAGCTACCACGATCCGGTCATCATTTTCATAAGTCGGCTCCATCGATTCACCTTTTACCGTGACTGGCGTAAATAAAAACTGTTGGCAAATGAACACGATCATTAAAGCGAATAAGATAGCTTTCAACCACGAGAACACTTCACTTTTCATATTCTTCACACGGACTCCCTCCCATCCATTGTCAACGGCTAAACCCACGATAATTGCTGTATTTTGGCTAGCAGCGCCAAAAAGAATTCATTAGCTTAATTTGCCGGTCGGTGATTTTTAGAGGAGACATTCCAAAGAAATATCTGGAAAAATTGTAACACATTCATTTATTGCTCGCGAGAATAAATGATTTTTCAGAGCCAATCTCAAACCATGAGAAAAAGGATAGCGATTTTAGCTATCCTTTTTCTTAGTTTTGTTCCTCAGAATTTATTCCAAGTCAATATAGTATCGAGTGGCAAACGGACTTTTTCAAAGCCTGCTTTAGTTCCTTTTCCAAGGGAAATCAACATGACAGGTTTGAAGTTTTCCGGTACATTGAACGCATCCACAAATTTGGCTTCATCGAACCCTCCCATTGGGACTGTATCGTATCCTTTTGCTTTTGCAGCCAACATGATCTGCATGGAAACCAAGCCACCGTCAATCATGGCTACGCTTAAAGCCTTCTCAGCGGAAAAGTTGCCGTAATTATGCAGAATAGAGGCTACATATGGCTCTTTGATTTCATTCTTCATGATCCCTTTATTGACTAATTCACCATAAATCCGTTCTGCACTTTTGTAACCTTCTATATCAGCTAAAACGGCAATGACAGCAGATGCATCGACGATTTGTTGTTGGTTATTTGCGATGGGTAGCAATTCTTGTTGGGTTTGCTTATCTTGAATCACAAGGAATCTCCATGGCTGTAAGTTGGAAGAAGACGGAGCTTGAATCGCAATCTCCAGGATTTCACGAATTTCCTCTTCAGTCATCACGTATTCAGCATCGTACTGGCGAACAGATCTCCGTTCTTTTGCTACCGTAATGAAATCCGTATCATTAAGGACTTTCGGCTTTTCAAGCGGTACATTCAATTCTTTAGCTTTATTCAGGTACTCTTCTTTACTCATTATATTTTTTGTCATTGATAATGACCCCCATTTAACTGTAATTATTATAGGAACAGTATATAATGCATACTGTTCTTTTGTCAAATACAGTTTAAGAAAAACGAAACCCTGGCAGTTTCGTTTTTCACATCAAGATTTTGAAAGTAAATCAGCAATCGTCTTTTGTTCCAAGCCTTGTATAATCCAGCTCTCCATCTCGTTTTTCAAGCCACATAAAGCTTCGCGGGAAGATGGTTGAAAGCATTTTTTAGCATTCACATCAAGAAAGCCTTTTGAAAAAGGTTCGGATTTAATTGCAGAGTATATATCTGCAAGGATGATTTGTTCGGGATTTTTGGCAAGTGAATATCCCCCATCTCTTCCTTCCTTCGCTTGAATCAGCCCTGCCTTCACTAAATTACTTAATATTTTTCTAAGAAAACCTGACTCCGAATCAAGCTTAACGGCCAATTTATTACTATTGCATAATCCATCATGATCAGCAAGAACAAGCAGGGCTTGTACTGCAAGACTAAACCACATTATACTGGAAACCTTTTCTGCCATTTCTTTCACCTCTCTCCTCTACTTTAAACTATTTTTCATTGAATATACAACGTTACATCGAACAATCCTGCCTAAAAACCTCCTTATAAAACCATCCATCAGGGAAAGCTTGCAGCCCTTTTTGTTTCATAGCAGCGAAAGTAATGGAGAACACAAAAAGAATGGATATATTAGCATCCCACTTGGCCTATTTTATATAGTCTTACATTAAATGCATTTCACCATCTTCAAAAATAAATTGACAAAATTCTTGTCTTACAAATTATATGTTTTGGAATATGGTAAACTTACTTAATAGAATGGATGAGGAAGTGGATGAATGATGCTGAAAACAATAAATGAACAACTCGATAAAGTCATGCCTCTCATCACGCCGATAAGCGTGATTATTGGGGTATTATTGTCCGAACATCTAATGGATTACACCTTTCTTGTTCCATGGATATTTGCCTTCATTACATTTTCCGGGAGTTTAGGCTCTAACTTTAAATCTCTGCAACAGGCAGTCACCCACCCTTTACCCGTTTTCATCGTATTGATCATCCTTCATATGCTTATGCCAATTTGGGCTTTTGGCCTCGGTCATTTAGTATTTCATGGTGATGCTTTCACAATTACCGGCCTAGTCCTCGCTGTAGTGATTCCAACCGGTGTCACCAGTATGATCTGGGTATCCATTTATAAGGGTAATGCCATACTTGCCCTAACCATCATCTTAATCGACACCCTACTCTCGCCATTCATCGTCCCATACAGCATTTCCTTTTTCGGAGGCGGTTCGATCGAAATGGATTTGGAATCGATAGTGAAAGGATTAATCGGAATGGTCGTTCTTCCCTCCATGCTTGCCATGTTCTTGAATCAGGCCACAAAAGGAAAGATACAAAATACACTATCTCCACGATTAGCTCCATTCTCAAAGATAAGCGTTGGAATCGTAGTCATATTGAACAGTTCAAAAATAGCGCCTTTCTTAACCCATTTCGACAAGAAAATAATGATCATGGCCTTCTTGGTTTTTTTCATAGCCGCTTCAGGTTATGCCCTTTCTTGGATGGTCGGTGCATGTTTAAGATGGGAAAAGGCGGATATCATCACCTTGACATTTACAGGCGGTATGCGAAACATCAGTGCTGGAGCCGTTCTTGCAACCACCTATTTCCCTGCTGCCGTTGCGGTACCCGTTGTACTTGGCATGCTGTTTCAACAAATGCTTGCCTCCTTTTTTGGGTATGTCATGGAAAGACATTTTCATCGTGGTGTGATTGAAGGGCCATCCGCCGAATGATTATTTCCCAAGCATCCTTTTTCCCTTTCAATTACATTCCAATTATAATAGGGAAGTGGAACATATTTACATGATTATCCATTATAAAATCATTGGGGGTATTGGAGATGAAAGTTGTTGCCATAGTGGGAAGTATCCGTAAAGAGTCATACAACCTTAAGCTAGCCAAATATATTCAAACTAAATATCAAGATCGTTTTGATCTCGAAATCTTGAACATTCGGGATTTACCTTTTTATGATCAAGATATTGAAAATGATCCTCCATTGGTTGTAAAGGAATTTAAAAGCAAAGTGGCCGAAGCAGATGCAGTCTTGTGGGTAACACCTGAATACAACGGGACGATTCCAGGTGTATTGGGCAATGCAATTGATTGGTTATCACGTGTCGATAAAGTCTTGATCGGCAAACCATCATGGATCATGGGTGCGTCAATGGGGCAATTAGGGACGGTAAAAGCTCAATTGCATTTGCGTGAAATTTTATTCGCAATAGGCATCTCCTCCCCACTCCTTCCTGGGAATGAAGTATATGTTGGTGCAGTGCATGACAAAATCGATAACGAAGGCAGCCTTATACATGAGCCGACTGTCCAGTTTATCGATACGGTCGTCGATAATTTCATTAGCTGGTATAATCATCATACCCGTTAATGCTTTACACAAGAATCCCAGCAGGCTTGATCCTGCTGGGATTCTTGTTGCATCATAAAAGAGGAATTAAACAAAACTCATCCTCTACCCGCTTGGAATGAAGGGTATTTTGTCATTCCTCCGTCAGCGAATAGAGTGATGCCCGTTACATAACTGGACTCTGAAGATGCCAGCCATGCAGCAACCGCGGCAATTTCTTCAGGCTTTCCGATATAACCCATCGGAATCATGCTTTCAAGGTCCTTTTTCTTTTCGGGGTCTTCAAGCTTGTCGACATTTATTGGCGTGGCGATGGCTCCGGGACCAATGCTGTTCACGCGGATCCCTTTTGGTGCATATTCAAGAGCCAGGGTTTCCGTAAGCAGCTTCACCCCGCCCTTGCTAGCTGCATAGTGAACGAATAAAGGCCAGGGAATCATCTCATGTACACTGGACATGTTAATTACATTCCCTTTAATATCGTTCTCGACAAAATACTTGATAGCTTCGCGGCAGCCTAAGAAATTCCCCGTTAAGTTAGTATCGATTACCCTATTCCAGTCGCTTAACGGCATCTCGTGAGATGGAACCGGATTTTCAATCCCTGCATTATTGATGAATATATCAAGTTTCCCGAAATTCTTTATCGCTGATTGAACAAGGTTAATAACATCTTCTTCAACGGTGACATCGCCTTTTACTGCAATGGCTTCCCCGCCATTTGTTTTGATTTCTTCCATTACACTATCCGCTTCCTCTGATTTAGTGCGATAATTAACAACGACCTTTGCCTTTTCCTTAGCAAAGCGAATGGCCATCGCTTTTCCTAAACCAGTGGATGATCCGGTTATGACAACGACCTTACCTTCTAAATCTGTATACATGTAATCACCCTCCAATTAACTTTTTGCCAATCCCAGCATAATCCCAGCTATGATGATCAAGATAATCCCAATTACTATTCCAATTAGTTGGCGCTTCGTTTTCTTTTCACGTAAAATGAAGATCCCGCCAAGGGTTGAGATGACTATGCCCATCTGCGAAAGTGAAAAACTAGTGGCCACTCCCACACGTGGCTGGGAAATGAATAAAAACATGTTCCCTGCAGCCCATATCAATCCCGGAATGATATTACGAATCGTATATTTGTTAAACGGTTTATGCTTAAAAGTCAATAACAGACCGCCTATCACCATCCCGATCGCTTGAGGGAACAATGCTGACCATCCATCAACATCAAAAAGACGGGCCACGACCACATAAACCAAATAACCGAATGTCGAGATGAGGAGAATAACAATTCCTTTCTTCAAGTTTCCCGATTTGCCCTCTTTCGATTCTTTATCTTCCAATGAGGTCAAGACGATTCCTATAATAATGAAAACTAATGCCAAGACGCCTAAAATGATTGCTTTCATTGTAGACCATTCATGAAAAACGATGACCCCGAATAAAGTGGTTGAAATGAGCTGCAATCCTGTTGAAATCGGCATTGTTTTAGAAACTCCCATTAAATCAATGCTCTTAAGCTGATTAGCTTGTCCAACGGCCCAAAACAATCCAGATACGACTCCGACACCAAACACCAAAAGTGACAGCTTAATATCGGCAAAAATATAAACACCAATTGAAAAAATCAAGGCGCCAATCGTTGTACCTAGTGTTTGACTATAGGGTCCACCCCCGAGTTTCACATTAAATAAAACGATGCTTCCCCAGAATAATGCCGGCAAGAGAGCTAATAATATATCCATTTACAACCCCCATATATGTAAGTTCAAAATTAAGCAGGAAATTTCATTTTGTCTTCTTAATATGTTCGCATTATTTGAATTGACCCTTGGTAATTTTATGAAGTGTTTCCCCTAAAGTAGTGTTCAACACAAAAAGGGCTGCAGACTCAGCCCTTTTTAATGATACTGATTGATGCTAGCCACCATTTTGATGAGTTGCATGTCCATTTCCGAATCATCATCGACTTTGAAATAATGACTTTCCCAAACAGCCGTCGTTCGGATAATGAAGATGGGGAAAGTTTATATTAACATTAATTAAAACTTTAAAAGAGGAAGTATCCCCACATCTTACTGCAAATCCTTTTTATCGTGCGGGCTTCATAGTTACTGTAAATTAATGAGCTGGTAATGAATGTTCATACTCAATATCGGCAGCGTAAGTTACTGCTGACTTTTTTATAAAGATTAGAAAAAAAGCAAACCTTATGTAGGTCTGCTTCTTTTCTTAGATATGGAACTTACTTCTTTAAATGATATGGCACTGTCGCAACAACCACATTTCTTCTATAAAGCAAGTAGGCCTTAATCAGTAAACTTGATTGGTTATGAAGTATATTGTGCCAGCCCTTCTTCGGAATGAATTGGGGGATGATCACCGTAACTTTATAGTTGGATTCACTAGCCTTATGTTCTACTGTATCCACAAATTTAGTTAGTGGCTGAATGATACTTCTGTAATACGAATTCAGTGTAACGAGCCTTACATCCGGCTGCCATTTTTTCCATTTTTCTTCGAATTTCTTTTCATCTTCTCTTTCAAAAGCGACATAAACGGCAATGACCTGATGTGCAGATAGAGATTTTGCATAATTTAAAGAGTTCTCAACCACATGAGTTATACCCGCAACAGGTACAATGATGATATTTCCTTCGATTGGTAAGATCGGCTCACATGTTGTAATCCTTAGTTGGTCTCCAACTGCTTCATAATGCTTTCTAATTCGATGAAAAATTAAAATGATGATAGGTAAAAAAATCAAAACAGGCCAAACCTGAATAAATTTGGTTAAAAAGAATATCATCGTGACGATAAAGCTAATTATGGCACCAATTGAATTAATGGTTAATTTCATCATCCAGCCTTTTGGCTTTTCGCGAATCCATTTAACAATCATCCCGGTCTGGGATAACGTAAATGGGATGAATACACCAACCGCATAAAGCGGAATGAGATTTTCCGTATGTCCTTCAACTGCGACTATCAAGATGATGGATGCAAGTCCAAGTATGATAATTCCATTGGAATACCCTAAACGGTCCCCTCTTATCGTAAACGCCCTTGGTATGAATTTATCCTTCGCCAGATTTACCGCAAGCAAAGGGAAAGCCGAATATCCAGTATTTGCCGCAAGTATCAAGATCAATGCAGTTGTACCTTGAATGAAGAAATACATGAAATTCCGTCCAAAGATCTCTTCAGCAATCTGGGAGACGACCGTTACCTCTGCGCTAGGAACAATGCTTAAATAATAGGCTAAGTATACGATTCCCGAAAACAAAACAGCTAGTAAGGAACCCATCGCTATTAATGTTTTCGCAGCATTATTCGGTGCTGGATCTTTAAAGTTCGGGATTGCATTGGAAATCGCTTCGACTCCTGTCAATGCGGAGCTTCCTGATGCAAATGCTCTTAGCAGTATAAATAAACTGATGCCGGCTACCGGAGTACCGATTGACGCATGCAATTCCGGTGAGACTCCTCCTGTCAGAATCTTGTAAATCCCAACCCCAATCAAGATGAACAAGGCTAAAACGAATAGGTACACCGGATAGGCCAAGACAGATGCCGATTCCGTAACCCCCCTAAGGTTCAAGATAGTAAGTAGGATGACGAAAATAATGGCTATGAGGACATTATAATCATGCAGGCCGGGAAAAGCGGACGTGATGGCATCCGTACCAGCGGATACACTTACCGCGACAGTTAATATATAATCGACCAATAAGGATCCTCCAGCTATCAACCCTGGGTTGACACCTAAATTGTTTTTTGAAACCACATAGGCTCCCCCGCCATGTGGATAAGCGAAAATGATTTGTCTGTAGGACAAAATTAAAGCGGTTAACAGGATCAATACTCCAATCGCGATAGGGATTGAATACCAGAATGCCGCAGCACCGACCGTGATCAGGACAATCAATATTTGCTCCGGCCCATATGCAACCGAAGACAATGCATCTGAAGATAATATCGCCAACGCCTTTGTTTTGTTAAGCTTTTGTTCACCAAGTGCATTTGATTTTAAAGGTCTCCCGATCAAGAACCTCTTTATAGAAGATAACATCAAGAATTCACCACCATGTAATTTATAAGTTTATGTTTCCCAGCTGTCGCAAAAAAACGAGACGAAACACAAAAATGCCTACAAGTCATAGCTAAATAGACCTGTAGACATCAATTTTTTTTGTCTAACAAGCTCCACCTTCCTTCTCATATAACGCTTACGAGGTTAGCTGTCGGATTCGGACCTAAGAGTAGCCCTACCTTTTAAAGGATTCACCCCTTGGATTGTTAAAGACAATCCCAATAACGGGTCCCCCGCACCATAAGGTTTAAGCGATTTAGAAATATGAAACTGTTGATTATCATACTCCCGTGAAATGGAAAAGTAAATGAAAATTTTGCACAGAAATAGAATTATTATTTATAAGCGAGGTTTTATTCTTGACTTATATAACAAAAGTCATGCAAACACATGATTCGATGGTAGGAAAGGAGGAAAGTAAACGTCTGAAAGGAAGATATTCAAGAAGACAATGAACAAAAGATAGATTCCCCAAAAGGAAAAATGAAGTAACGTGATGGATTAAGTAAAACAGATCTGCCCCAGCTTGGATAGTCATAAAATCAGAATTTCGCTTTCCGATTCCATTTTTAATTCCCTTCCTTTCGGGGGCATTATTCCACTGATCTATGCTATTTAGTTCCTTCCTTCTTGAATTGGCCTCAAATTGCTTTTTTTAAAGACAAAGTATTTCTGGCCAAGATAGTTAAGCACTGTATAAAAGATTGTTCCTATCAGAACAGCCAAATTTTGTTGTATGGATAAATGAACGGTTCCTTCCAGTGATTCTGCAATGGCTTGGCCTATAGAATAAGCGGCGGAATAACAAATCAGGATGACGCAAAAGAAACGGGCAACTCCTCGCCGCCATTCTATATCGCTTTTAAAGGTAAAAGTCCTGTTCAAAAGAAAACTCGTCACAGCTCCCGTACCATTGCCGATAAAGGTGGAGATCCAGTAAGATAATTCAAGAGCATTCATGAGAAAAAGCATGATGGTAAGTCCAACCGCTGTATTGACTATTCCAACCAATAAAAAGCGGATAAAGGAGTTAGTTTGTTTTAGATAGTTTTTCAATACTGTTCCGTTCATTTTCTAATTGCTCCCGTTTTTTAAAATCGAGCGGATTAAATAGATCAAGATCAACAATATATTTAGGCCGGCGTTTGGATTCATTATAGATTTTTCCGATATACTCCCCAATCAACCCTACAGCAATCAACTGTAGTCCACCGATCAACCATATGGAGGTGATCAATGAGGTCCAGCCAGTTTCGGTCTGCCCATAAAATTTCAACCATAAAAAGTAAGACCCAAAGAGTAAGCTAATGAAAAAGGAAAGACATCCTATCCATAATACAAGCCGGATCGGTGTAACTGAAAAGGAAGTAATGCCATCAAGTGCAAAAGCAACCATCTTCTTAAATGGATATTTCGTTTCCCCGGCCAATCTTTCTTTACGGTCATAATAAACAGAGTCCGTCTTAAACCCAATGAGCGGTACAATCCCCCGTAAAAAAAGATTCGTTTCATCAAAGCGTTCCAACTCCATGATCGCCCTTTTGCTCATTAGCCGGAAATCGGCATGATTATAGACAAGGTTAACCCCCATCTTGTTCATCAATTTATAAAAACCTGTTGCAGATGTTCGTTTAAAGAATGAATCAAGGTCCCTTTTCTGGCGGACACCATATACGATTTCACATCCTTCATTGAATTTACGAATGAATTCCGGGATGACTTGAATATCATCCTGTAAATCTGCATCAATGGAAATCACACAATCTGAGGCTTCCTTGGCTGTAAACAACCCAGCCAGAAGTGCATTTTGATGTCCAGCATTCCGGGAAAGCTTTAGCCCGCGAACATATTCATTATTAATCGTTTCTTTGTAAATGATCCTCCAAGTTTGATCCTTGCTCCCATCATCGACAAACAAAATTTTACTTTGACCGGAAACAACGTTTTCATCGACCAACCCCCTCATCAATCCACAAAGCTGCGAAATGGTTTCCTGCAAAACGCTTTCTTCGTTATAACAAGGTACAACAATCGTTACAATCGGTGAATTCATTCTATTCCCCCCTTTTCACATGACTCTGTATAAATGAATTTTCCATACGCTTCCTTTTTTCGTGAAAACCCTATCCAGCACCAATCCGTTTTCCTTCGCGTTGTTGATTGGGATGGCAGAAAATATATACGTTCCGCCTAATCCTTTAAACGCATCCATGTTGAGGTCCAAATTTTCCAGCTCTTTCTTCGAGCCTTTCTTGAACATATAATGCTTCCCAAGCTCATCGGTAAATAGGTAACAACGTCCTCCCCATTCATCAAAATAGATTCTGATGTTTTTATTCTTAGCCAATTCGTTTTCAATTATTTGACGAAATTGATGTTTGTAAGAAAGCGGATAAAAATTGTTATAGCTATCGAGCGTGTAAAATCCATTATATTGAGCGATTGCGGGATGCAGCCCAATGCTGGCAACACGATATTCTTCTTGTGGACGGTCAATATGATCTTTTATTTCCTGAAAAAGGCTTTCTGAATAGAACTCTTTAAAAGTTGGCTTTTTATTGTGGCTGATTTCCTCATTGAAACCGATTAAAATCAGTATTTGAACGGCGATGAAAATAGAAAGGGTTTTCTTAGCATAGTCGCTGTATTCCCAAATGATTTTTATCGCAAGGGCAAACCCCAAGTAAATGATCATCGGCCTTAAAAAGTGAAATCTGGCAAAGTTAAAAGTATCCAGGGTGTGAAACCTTTCCGTTAAAGGAAGCCAGCCTTTATAAAACCAAAATGCGTACCACGCAGAGAGCATGAAATTCAAGCCGAATAAAAAAACATATACCTTTTCCTGTCTCCACAATTTTTTTGTCAGAATAATATAAAGGGCAAAGACTGTAATCGGCAGGATGATAAGCGCATGTACAGTCATGACATGCGTATGTCCAAGAACGAAATTTTTGAAAGTAAGCTTAATGACCCAATCGAGCGGCAGCCTTGCGTGAAAATATTCATCTCTGCTGTTTGGCTCCGAATCAAAAATGAATGAAGCGACCAAACGATACTCCACCAAACCAAAAATGACGGTCATATAAACGATCGAAAGAAGAAACGTTATATTCCATCCTTTTCCCCTGATTACATCCGTTAGCCAAAGAAAGCCCATTGCAACAAGGAAAAAGAAAAAGCCAAGCACGATGCTTGAATAAAGCGGTAAAAGTGTAAGGACCAAATAATTCTTCCAAGAATGATCCTTGCTGCGGATATTCAAAAAAGCCCAAAGGGCTAAAGGCATCCCAAGTGTACTGAGCATTCCCGATGGCCAAAATGGGGTAAGGGCAAAGGCTAAGGATGTTCCAACCCTAATCCAACCTGATTGTCTTCCTGTAACCAAATGTTCCTTCAATAAGATATACATACCAAAGAATGCAATAAACCTTGTTAATGCCTGGCTTATTGCATATGCGACCATTGTTGGAAAAAGAGCATGAAGCCACACGATAATACTGAACTCACTGCCAAAAGCATTACGGGGCAGCCCATTCATAATCTGAGGAATTCTGGCGTCAATTGCACCGAATAACTCACCGCTTTCTGAAAGGACTTTATACCAGGCAAGGTTGGAATCCAAATTATCATGTACGCGAATATGCGCATTTTCTCCAAGGATGATTAAGGGCGAAAGATATAAAACAATGACGAGTAAGGCAAAAAGGATTTGTTTTCTCTCTTTATTTTCAATTGGCAAAATATCCACCTCTTGATTAAATTCATATATCCATAATATTTGGCTTCGGAGGTAAATCTATTCTTTTTAAGGGATTTATTTTAACCTATTTTGATATAGGTCAACCAATGACCACATAAAATGCAATAAGCATATAAAAGAACCTTAAAAAGGGGCTGGGCTATGATAAGGAAAGCGGTGATTCCAGCAGCCGGTTTAGGAACACGATTTTTGCCTGCTACGAAAGCTCAACCAAAGGAAATGCTGCCGATTGTCGATAAGCCGACCATTCAATATATTATCGAAGAAGCGGTACAATCAGGGATTACGGATATTATCATCGTTACGGGTAAAAACAAACGTGCCATCGAAGATCATTTCGATAAATCGATTGAGCTTGAAATGCTTCTGCAAATGAAAGGTCAAAATGATCTGCTTAAGATCGTGGAGAACATTTCCAACATGGTCGATATCCACTATGTAAGGCAAAAGGAACCTTTAGGTCTGGGTCATGCAGTTTTATGTGCCAAAACTTTTATCGGAGACGAACCTTTTGCCGTCCTGTTAGGGGATGATATCGTGGATAGCCAGGTTCCAGCCTTGAAGCAGTTAATGGAACGGTATAACAAGGTTCGAGCGAGCATTATCGGATGTAAGGAAGTATCACCAGCCGATGTCTCCAAGTATGGGATCGTAAACTTCCAAGAACGATATGAGGATTTATTTCTGGTAAGAAACTTGGTGGAAAAGCCAAAAGTGGAGGATGCACCATCAACACAGGCGATAATTGGCCGATATATTTTATCACCTGCGATTTTTGAAATCCTTGAAAACGTACAGCCCGATCGTAAGGGGGAGATCCAGCTTACCGAAGCTTTAGACCTTTTGTTAGAAAAGGAACCATTATATTCGTATATCATCGAGGGAAATCGTTATGACGTCGGCGATAAATTCGGCTTCCTTCAAGCTTCAATAGATTTCGCCATGAAACGACCTGAACTTCGTGATCAGCTAATAAAATATTTAAGGCAGTTGTTTCCTTAATGAAGTTAATATAGACCATGCCCAATTACCAAAAAGAGGTGATTGGGCCATTTCCACATCGGATTGACCCCTTTGGTTGTAAAATGATCCACTTACCATAATCCACCAAGTAAAATATAACTGTTTATACTTCCGTAAAATGTTACAGCAGAAAAAGTTGAACAGAGAAAGAATAGTTTTCTATAAGTGAGGTTATGTTGATAATATATCCTTCATGATTGTTCCAAACACACGATATCCAGAAAGGATTGTAGAGAAACACATGCACAATAAAGCAAATAATCCAATAATATCTGATGAATTTTTAGAAAAAGTGGTTAAGGAGATCAATGCACAATTTGGCGGGCCCATCAATGAAAAAAATGATCGTTTCCAACATAGGGGCGATGATGAAAGAAGTTGAATTGAATCCCCCTTCATTAATCTAAAGATCTCATGAAAAACTCTGGCTATATTCATCCAGGGTTTTTTCGCTGTAACTTTATTTCTTCAATAGAATTATCAGTCCTTTCTTTAACGACTTGTCCAAACCAATTTAGCTTATCCTCATACAATGATTACATGTAAGTATTTTAAAGAAAGGGGAAAAACTTCATTGAGCCACGCTGATGATGTCTTCCGCACTTCTCAAATGGTTCCAAAAGGCAGGCTGGTTTCCGGACATACAAAAGAGTTCCAACAGATCCCATTGGGTTCCTGACCCGATTGTCCAAGGAATATGGGGAAGTTGCTAAATTCCGTTTAGGACCATTCCAAACTGTTTATCACGTTTTAAATCCTGATTTAATCAAACAAATACTTGTAACAAAACAACAATCTTTCGTCAAATCCAGTGACTTCAATCTTTTAAAACCGCTTATCGGTGAAGGTCTGCTTACAAGCGAAAAAGACTTTCATATGCGACAGAGAAGGCTTATCCAACCCTCTTTCAAAAAGACTCATATTAGCCAATATGCCAAGGATATGATTGATGTCACAATGGATTATATATCAACTTGGCAACATGATGATGAACGGAGTATAACGAAGGATATGATGAACATCACTCTCGGGATAATAAGCAAGACCATGTTCAGCATGGAATTCAAGGATGGATATGAAATCGTTGGGAAACCTCTGGAAACTGCATTGAGAATAACAGTCAAAAGGATGAGAAAGATTTTCCGTATGCCATTATGGGTACCAACCGTGAATATAAAAAGGCGATACAAAGGCTTGATAAAGTGATTTACGGCATTATTGAAAAACGGAAGAACGACACAGTAAAACATGAAGACATGCTAGGGATCTTGATGGACGCCCGTGATGCCGACGACGGGTTAGGCATGTCAAGCCATCAGGTCCGTGATGAATTAATGACTATTTTTCTTGCCGGTCATGAAACGACAGCAAATGCTCTTTCCTGGGCACTGTATGCAATTTCGAAGCATCCGGAAATTCAAGCCAAGCTTTTCAATGAAGTCAATAGCATAATCGGTCAGCGGACACCCAAGCCTGAAGATTTCATGAAATTACAATACACTCAAAATATCATTCATGAAACACTTCGTTTTTACCCGCCACTGTATATCTTATCCCGTGATGTGACGGAGGATGTCACAATAGGAGGATATCGCTTTAAAAAAGGCGATATGATACTAATAAGTTCTTATGTGATGCAGCATAATCCAGAGTATTTTGATCAACCGGAATCATTTATCCATGAGCGATTTGAAAATAACTTTATGAAAAGCCTGCCTGCGTTCGCTTACTTTCCATTTGGCGGAGGGCCGCGGGTTTGTATTGGCAATCACTTTGCCATGATGGAAGCAGTGTTTGTCCTGGCCTGCATTGCAAAGAGATATAGGATAAAGCTTGCACCTGACCATCATGATGTAACTCCCCTTCCCTCCCTTACACTCAGACCCAAGAATGGACTGCGCATGGTGTTAGAAGAAAGAGCTGCAGAAGCCTTTGAACCTGGCGCATCCAATTTTTAGTAATAGGGGTTTTTTCCCTAATAAATATCGTTGTACTAACTGGCCTACCCTTTTAAAAGGAGGGATGAAAAAATGTATTTGCTCCATTCACCACGAAAGGGAATCATCCACACTGAATTGCACTATTTAGGAATGGCCTCACAGGTATATACCGGTTATCTGCAATTTTTAAGCGAAATTGAACCGAAACAAGAAACCGAGTACCTACAGGCGCCGCTCCCCTTTTCAAATGGGAACGGATAGTTTCCCGCTTCGTACCTTATATTAAAGAAAAACCGACCTTTTAATAGGTCGGTTTCAGACTGTAGACAAACTCGATGAAAATCGAGTTTGTCTATTTTTATGGCTTGTACAATTTGGACGTTGATTGGAACGTAGGGCACTCACATTCCGCGGGCGGTCGGGGAGCCTCCTCGGCTTTCGCCTGCGGGGTCTCCCCTAGACACGCTTTTCCCGCAGGAGTCTCGAACACCCGCTCCAATCAACTTTGTTTTAAAAGAAATAACACCTTTTGTCTACAAACTAATAATAAAGGAGAATCTGAAACACTCTAACACCGACGATGGAAAGGGAGCGGATTTCTGAAATCAACTGCAATTTTTTCTGAAGAATAAAAGGGAAACAAATTTGGATTTAAAATACTCCTTACACCCATTTTCAACATACATATGTTAAAATAACCAATGAACCAATCATCCTACAAATTCGAGGTGTGTATCTTGACCATATCCAAAACAAATCGCTTATCACTTGTAGAGCAGGTGGTTTCCCAAATCGAATCGTTAATCGAATCAGGTGAATGGAAAATAGGAAATCAAATTCCACCTGAAATGGATTTGATCCAACAGTTCGATGTTAGCAGAAATACATTAAGGGAAGCTGTACGATCACTTGTTTATGCAGGGCTTTTAGTAACGAAACAAGGAAAGGGGACATTCGTAAGGTCATCAAGTGCCTTGGGGGCAGCATTTGAAAGAAGGATCCAGCAGTCAAGTATATTAGAAACGTTAGAGGTCCGTCATGCCCTTGAAAGAGAAGGAGCCCAGTTGGCGGCATTAAGACGTAATCAAGAAGATATAGAACAATTGCGGTTTCATATATCAGCCTGCAGTAGAGCTGCCGAAGCAAAGGATATCAAGGCCTACGAAGAAGCGGATATACAGTTACATAAATCGATTATGGTTTCATCACATAATGATTTATTGATTGATTTGTACGAACATATGGAACACTCCCTGCATGAATCCATCCATCAGATAGTGGTGATGAGTTCTGATGTGAACTTTCATTTGAACATTCATTGCAAACTTGTGGATGCCATCATCGGACAAGATGTGAACCGGGCAATCGAAACAGTTAATGAATACATTGCACAATTCAAAAAATCTTTAGAGTAAGTAAGGAGGAGATTATGGGCATTCATCAAGCGGCAAATCAACTAGAACAAAGAAAAGTGGATATTAAACCCAGATTAGGACTGCTCATCATCGGAATCATTCTTCTTGGGGCAAATCTGAGGGCTCCCTTAACATCGGTTGGACCCCTTGTCACTTCGATCCGTGATAACTTGGGGATTTCCAATACATTATCAGGTTCATTAACGACATTGCCTTTGCTTTCCTTCGCTTTATTATCACCGTTTGCTCCTAGGATAGCACGGCGTTTTGGAATGGAGCTCACACTTTTCCTTTCCTTGGTATTATTAACGATCGGAATTGGGATACGCTCAGTTGGCGGAGTGCCGACATTGTTCATAGGGACCATTTTAATCGGGTTAGCCATTGCAATAGGCAATGTTTTGTTACCCAGTCTGATTAAACATAACTTTGCCAGGAACATCGGTTTGATGACAGGAACCTATGCTGTTTCCATGAATTTATGCGGCGCAATAGGTTCTGGGATCAGCATTCCCCTTGCTTCTTCATCCGGATTGGGATGGGCTGGTGCCCTTGGATGTTGGGGGATTTTATCACTTATTACAGTTTTCTTATGGATGCCGCAATTAAGACGGCCATTCAACTCAGGTAAGGATGTACAAACGGCGCAAAAGGATAAAAAGATTAACTTATGGCGTTCTGGTTTAGCCTGGCAAATTACATTTTTCATGGGTTTGCAATCGTTTATTTTCTATACAGTAATTACCTGGATGCCTGAAATCCTGGAGCAAAAAGGCCTGAATGCTGATGAAGCTGGCTGGATGCTTTCCATCATGCAGCTTGCAGTCATTCCCATAACATTCCTTGTGCCAATTTTAGCTGGGCGCTTACAAAGTCAGCGTCTGTTAGTGGTCCCGCCTGTCATCTTCCTTATATCAGGGATATTCGGAATATTATCCGGAAGCACTCTCTTCATCCCAGTATGCATGATATTGATTGGGATTGGAGTCGGAACCATATTCAGTTTATCGATGATGTTCTTTAGTCTTCGAACACAAAGCACCCATGAAGCGACGGAATTATCAGGAATGGCACAATCATTCGGGTACCTTTTAGCTGCCATTGGACCGGTTTTATTCGGATTGCTTCATGACATTACACACAGCTGGACTCTTCCCTTACTGATGTTGGCCGCTATATCGGCACTTATTTTCATTGTTGGAATGCGTGCAGGAAAAAATGAATATGTAACGACTCAATAAAGCCAGTAAAGGTATAAAAGGTTCTAAACGGCAATGGCCCCGGTATTGTACCGGGGCCATTTACATACCAGCCACTGATAGCGGTACGACAGGTTCCCATTCCGTGATTTTAATTTCGAATAAGTAGAGAGTGGTCTTTGGTTTAAATAGAGAAGGAATATATGGCGTTCTCGCTTCTCGTTTCGGTCATTTCGCGGCTCCCTTATCTTTAGTAAAAATTATCAACCTCAAACTCTGTCAGATAAGAAAGTTTCACCTTCTCCATTTGGAGAAAAAGAAATGACCTATACTTAGAGGAGGTTGCTGCATATTATGGTTCATTATCATTGGGTTAAAGTACAAAGTGATTCCGATAACTCATTTACATTCTTTGGACCCTCGCTCAATATCCGAATGATGTGCATGCGAAAAAGCCATTGCTTAATGTTGAGCAATGGCCTTTGTGTATTTCCTTAATACGAAATAAAACCGAATATTCCGAAAAGGGCGTCCGATGTGAACCGTCCGCCTTTTTACCTTCAACTATATTGAATTGAAAAAAAAATTACTCTCCACTCTTCCTATTTTAAGCATACTTCTTACTTTCCTCATCTTTAAAAAAGCTCTTCATTGCATGGAAAACATCAGCCTTTTGCTTAAGGATATAGTACCTGAATTTTTCATTATCGATGTTCTTATAAGCTGTCATCAATGTCGAATGGCGATTGTATTGATTGACTTCCCCGTATCCGAACATATTGGAAACCTTCATGAGTTCTTCAACAAGCTTAACGCATCGGACGTTATCGGATGTTAGGTTATCACCATCGGAAAAGTGAAACGGATAGATATTAAACTTCGCAGGGTCATATTTATGATCAATAAGTTCTAATGCTTTTCGGTATACGGACGAACAAATCGTACCGCCGCTTTCCCCTTTTGAAAAGAAATCCTCTTCCGGAACGACTTTCGCTTCTGTATGATGGGCAATGAACTCGATTTCCACGGTTTCATATTTTGTCCGCAAGAAACGGTTCATCCAAAAGAAAAAGCTTCGAGCCATATATTTTTCCCATAACCCCATACTTCCGGAAGTATCCATCATTGCCAGTACAACTGCTTTGGAATCAGGTTTCTGAACCTCATTCCAGGTTTTGAATTTAAAGTCTTCCTTATAAATAGGGTGAAAACCGGGGTGCCCTCTTAAGGCGTTCCGTTTGAAAGCGGATATCATCGTTTTCTTTTTATCGATATTTCCCATTAGGCCTGTCTTGCGGATGTCGTTGAATTCAATATGTTCAAGAGTGTGCTCCGCATGTTCTTTCTTCTGAAGATTAGGGAGTTCCAGTTGACTGAACAGGGCCTCCTCCAATTCCATCATCGACACTTCGGCTTCATAATAATCCTCGCCGGCCTTGTCACCTGCACCTTGGCCCTTACCGGCTCCGGCATCGGACGGTGAGCCATCCCTTGCGACTACATCCCCCACTTTACTGTCTCCATCGCCTTGCCCTACATGTTTGTTCTTATCATAGTTATAACGAATTTTGTATTCATCCAAGGAGCGAATGGGGATCTTGATGACATCCCGGCCATTGGACATTACGATGCTTTCTTCTGAAATTAGATCAGGCAAATTATTCTTGATCGCTTCCTGCACCTTTTCCTGATGACGTTGTTGATCATCATAGCCTTTCCGATGGAGGGTCCAATTTTCCTGTGAGATTACATACTGTTGATTATTCTCTTCCGACATTCTCTTCCCCCCTTAAAAATGTTTGCACGCTTTTCATCATTCCTTCATATAATAAGTTAGTGTGGGAATGCCCACATCATTCCGGTTTTCCATTGAAAAATACAGTGCGAAAAAACGGATGAAAAGAAAAGTATTACTCTATCTTATGCAGCGACGCAGGATAATTTACAACAAAATTAATAATGGATGTTTGCCCATGAACTAGACAAGTCCTGACAGGGGTGTTAAAGCCCTTTAAGGTTATTTCTAAATAAGGAATATAACAAAACGAACAGACCTGATGATTTTCAGGTCTGTTCGTTTTTTCATTCATTCGTAATAGGATCGCTTTAAGCCAGAAGTAATGGAGCAGCAAAAGACTTCCAAGGACATTTAAAAAAGCAATGGAACACAACAAAAAGGGTGTCCCAGCAGTTTTCTGGACACCCCTTTTACACAGATAGAATGATTCTGGTTGTGGTATTCGTCAATCCTTCTCTTCCTCTATTTCATGTTGAACTGTACCTGGGCGTTTATCCCACTCTTTCAATTCTTCATTCGTCCTTTGATTTTCCATCTGCTTTCCAAGTTCTTTCATCTCTTCATAATCCTTAGCCATGGAGCTATTTTCCGGTACATGTTCTTTTTTCAGTTCCTCTTTGCTCATTTGCCATCACCTCTACTTGTTGATACCCAATATTACCAAATCCGAAACGTAACATATCTAATGGAAATATGGGGTATAGATAAAACATTATGAGCAAATGTAAGGAGGTGCAAGATCTATGCAAACAACAACCCTTTATGTAAAGGAAGCAACGTCAGAAGGCCCAATTTTAAATCTGGAGTCCATACTTTTGAAAACGGAAGGTGTGGAACGTGCGATCATCGATGTTGATGATGGGGAAATTAAAATCGACCATAGCGAAGAAAAACTATCACCGAATCAACTTATTACACTTATTGAACAGTATGGCTTGAATGTAACTAAATAGAAATCAATAGCACCGGGTTTCCTTCATTCAGAAGGGCCCGATGCTTTGTTGAGTTATAATCTCCCATGCCTACTATAATCACCGTTTTCAAAAGATTCATGATTTCAATAGAAATTCTGGATTTCCTCTAATCCACCTTTCATCCATCCAACCTACCGTAAACGGTAATAAACCCCTGCCCGATGAGGGGGCAGGAGCAAAAAAACCATGGATTACCGATTTAACAAGCTGCCCACATAGCGCAGCAAATCATTGGCTGAAGTCGAATTATATCCATGCTCGTCTATAAGTCTCGTGATGACCTCGTTCACTTTCTTCAGTTGCCTTTCGTCTGGTGTCTTCGTTGAAGTGGTGATCTTAACGACATCCTTCAAATCAGCGAATAGTTTTTTCTGGATCGCTTCCCGTAAACGATCGTGGGAATTATAATCAAATCGCTTCCCTTTACGGGCATATGCTGAAATTCGAATCAATATTTCTTCGCGGAATGCTTTTTTTGCATTCTCGGAAATTCCAATTTGCTCTTCTATCGAGCGCATCAATTTTTCATCTGGGTTGATTTCTTCTCCAGTCAATGGATCGCGCAGCCTTGATTTATTGCAGTATGCTTCGACATTATCCAGATAATTATCCATGAGGATTTTCGCCGACTCTTCATATGAATATACAAAAGCTTTTTGCACTTCATTTTTTGCAATGGCATCGTATTCTTTACGTGCCAGTGAAATGAAATTTAAATACCGCTCCCGGAGTTCGTTCGTAATGGACGGATGCTGGTCAAGACCTGCTTTTAATGACATAAGTACATCCAATGCATTAATGGACGGATTCTCCTTACGTATGATCGTAGAGGAAATCCGGTTAATTACGTAACGCGGGTCGATTCCGCTCATGCCTTCGTCCTGATATTCTTTTTTCAATTCATTGATGTCTGCGGAATTAAATCCTTCAACATTTTCCCCATCATAAAGCCTCATCTTTTTCACTAAATCGATATCGCCCTTTTTGGGATCTTTCAGGCGGGTCATGATGCTGAAGATTGCCGCCACCCTCAATGTATGCGGGGCTATATGAACATCCGAGACATCACTTTCACGAATCATTTTTTCATAAATCTTCTCTTCCTCGGTAACCTTCAAGTTATATGGAATAGGCATGACAATGATACGAGAATGCAATGCTTCATTTTTCTTGTTGGAAATGAACGCTTTATACTCCGTTTCATTCGTATGAGCCACAATGAGTTCATCTGCACTGATCAATGCAAAACGGCCAGCTTTAAAATTCCCCTCTTGTGTTAATGATAGCAAATGCCATAAGAATTTCTCATCACATTTCAGCATCTCCTGGAACTCCATCATCCCGCGGTTCGCCTTGTTCAGCTCGCCATCAAAGCGATAGGCACGCGGATCTGATTCAGAACCGTATTCGGCAATGGTCGAAAAATCGATGCTGCCCGTCAAATCAGCAATATCCTGTGACTTAGGGTCAGAAGGACTGAATGTTCCAATTCCAACACGCTTATCCTCCGAAAGGAAAATACGTTCGACCATAACATCTTCAATCCTGCTTCCATACTCCTGTTCTAATCTCATTACATTCAGCGGCGAAAGATTTCCTTCAATCCTGATGCCATATTCTTCAAAGAAATCATCCCGTAAATACTGCGGGATGAGATGCAGTGGATCTTCATGCATCGGGCATCCTTTTATTGCATAAATCGCACCAGAGTCTTTTAACGAATAATTTTCAAGTCCACGCTTCAGTAAAGAAACGAGTGTGGACTTCCCACCTGACACCGGACCCATGAGAAGCAATATCCGCTTACGGACATCCAGCCGTTTTGCTGCCGGATGGAAATATTCCTCGATGAGCCTTTCCAGTGAATCTTCAAGGCCAAATAACTGACCGCTGAAAAAATTGTATTTCTTTGTCCCATTTACTTCTTCTATCCCTGCATCTCTGATCATGTTGTATACACGTGAATGAGCAGATTGAGCAACTAAAGGCGTTTCTTTCAATATTTCTAAGTACTCTGCGAAGGTGCCTTCCCACTTCAGCTTCTGTTCATCTTCTCTAAATTTTTCGATTTTCTTTAAAATATCCATTAAGGAACCTCCCCCTGTCACTTTCAGAGAATACTTAAATCTATGCTCCAAGTCTGACAAACATGTCAGACTTTAAAAAGTGGACGGGCATTGTTTCGAATCCCCCTTGACTCTCCATGTATCGAAAAGGGCTTAATCATTGAGAATTGATGACAAATATGCTGGCAAGAAAATTTGTGTGCACTCCTGCTAAAAATTAGGGTATACTAAGCCTATACTTAAGTGGGACAATATGGGTAAAGGGAGGTCACAACATGGGCACAGTTATTATCGTTGCAGTTGCTTTAACATTTTTAGCCGCTATCTTCACTGCCGGGTATGACGATAAACCAGGTGTGAAATAAAAAATAACAGCCTTTTCTAAAACTCCAAAAAAAGGGACAGCAAATTAAATTTGCCGTCCCTTTTTTTATTCCTCATCTATATATAAATATAGAAGCACTTTCGAAGTCATTCACGAATGGCTTATTGAGCATGCCAAACGAATAGGCTTCATCATTTATACAGCGTTCTTTTTATCAGTTTGAGCTGAAACGTTGTTCTCCATCGATCTCAAGTCTTCATTTACTTTTTGTCCTTGTTCCAAATATTCCGTTTGGAAACCACTCTTTAATGCCCAACTATAAAACATTAGTGATAAACATGTAATGATGACCATATCCAAACCAAATGGGATTATATTTAGTCCACCAAACTTTTCACTGCCTAAGTATGAAATGGTCATCATACAGAGTAAGTAAACAACCATCCAAAGCCCTGCTGAAAAGTTTTGGCGGAATCCCTTCCATTTTATTTTTGATTGATAATAGAAATAAACGGGAAGACCAGCCATAATGATAAATAATACTTGACCTGTAAGCGGCCATCTTGCCCAATATAGAACCAAAGAAGCAAAAACAAAGCCCAGTGGTGCAATGATGCTTAATCCTTTTAAACGTAATGGTCTGTACAAGTTCTGACCTGTGCGTCTTAATGTCATTACAGTAACTGGACCTGTAATATAAGAGACTAAAGTCGCAACTGAAATAACCTCTGCCAATACGCCCCAGCCTCTAAACATGAATAAAAATAAGAAAGATACGCCTAGATTAAAAAACATGGCTTGACGCGGGATACCATAAAGAGGATGCAGTTTTCCAAACACGCTTGGTAAATATTTATTCTTTTCCATTCCATAAAGCATTCGTGACGTTGTCGCCGTGTATGTTATTCCTGTCCCCGAAGGAGAAATAAAAGCATCTACGTATAGTAAAATAACCAACCAGTTTATGCCTAAAACAATTGCTAAGTCAGCAAACGGTGAATTGAAATTCAAATGTTGCCATCCATTCACAATCATGGACGGGTCAACGGCTCCAATAAATGCAACCTGTAATAGAACGTAGATGACCGTTGCAATTAAAATGGAGCCAATTACTGCAATTGGGATCGAACGTCCAGGATTCTTTGCCTCACCTGCCATGTTAATTGGACTTTGAAAACCGTTAAATGCAAAGATGATACCAGAAGTTGCTACAGCAGTAAGTACACTTGCCCATCCATTAGGAGCGATACTTCCTGCAGATGTAAAATTGGATGCATGAAACCCGGCAAATAAAAGTGAGCCAATCGTAAGTCCAGGAATAATAACCTTAAAGACTGTAATGAATGAATTAGCTTTCGAAAACAAACTGACTGTCCAGTAATTTAATAAAAAGTAGACGATCAGCAATACAGAGGCAATTGCCAAGCCTCCCCCAGTAAGACTTCCATTTTCTACTAAACCATGTGTCCACCGTGCCCATTCCCATGGCCATGAGCTCATATATTGAACAGAAGCAATCGCTTCAACTGGAATTACGGAAACGATTGCAATCCAGTTTGCCCAGCCTGCAATAAACCCTAAAAAAGAACCATGAGAGTACTGCGTGTATTTTACCATTCCCCCAGCTTCAGGAAACATAGACCCTAATTCACTGTAAGATAGTGCGATAAATAAAATAACAACCATCCCGATAATCCAAGAGATAATGGCAGCGGGTCCTGCAATCTGTGCCGCTCTCCAAGCTCCGAATAACCAACCTGAGCCAATAATTGACCCGAGTCCCACCATCATTAACGAAAATGTTCCCATCTTTCGCTGCATATTATTCATACATTTTTCACCATGCTTTCTAAAATTATTCTTTACGTTTAAAAGTAACTGGATTAATGATTCGTGTAGTGCGCCCAATTACATCTTAAAGTAATTGCTGCATTTACATCACCTCTTGTAAAAGTTTGAAAATTGATGAGGAAACCTTAAAGATCTCCCCTTATTGCTTCTATTAATTACACCGGAACCAAATTTTTCTGCATTTCAGAAAATGCTTAAATCCCATTCTTGTGCCATTTGTTTCAATAACAGACTACCTGCTACGCTATTCCCATATTCATCGATGGCTGGTCCATAAATACCAATGCCACATCCATCTTGAAAAGGCATTCCGCTTCTGGCACTTGGAGGAACTAGTGCCATAATCCCGCCAGATACTCCGCTTTTGGCCGGCACCCCAATAAAAGCCGCAAATTTCCCCGAAGCATTGTACATACCGCAAGTAAGCATTAATGCTTTGGCAAGCTTAGCCAATTTTTTAGGGATTACTTGTTCTTTACGAACGGGATGGTAACCATCTTGAGCAAGAATCAGTCCAAGGAGGGCTATGTCTTCTGTGGTCACTTCTATGGAACATTGCATGAGGTAAACCTCTAAAGCTTCCTCTACTTCCGATTCCAAATAATTCGTCTCTTTCAAATAGTGAGCCAAAGCTCTATTTCTATGAGAGGTTAACCACTCAGATTGATACACTTCCTCATTGATTGTCGGGCGCTTCCCTAACAAATTTTCAAATAGCTCATAGAGAAATTCCAATTTATTTTGTGAAGAATCCCCTGGGAGAAGCGAAGCTACTGTAATCGCCCCCGCATTTATCATAGGATTGAACGGCTTTCCCGGCTTATGCATTTCTAAACGAATAATTGAATTGAAAGCATCCCCAGTCGGTTCCACATCGACCCTCTCTAACACATAAGAAATGCCGCGACCCATACATGCGGCTATAAAGCTAAGCACTTTTGAAATACTTTGCAGCGTGAAAGGAACTTCCCAATCCCCTGACTTGATCATTGTTCCACCCGGCTCCAGTATGGTAATGCCCAATTGCGATAAATGTGCATTTCTCAATGCCGGTATATAATTAGCGGTTTGTCCTTCAATAGCAAAGGATCTGTAATATGCTACCCATTCATCTAAGTCGGATTTTCTTTGACTATTAACGTGAATGTCATACTCTTTTGACAATTCTTCAATCACATTCTTCCACCTCTTCAATTGTTGTATCATTATATTTTCAATATGAGCGTTTTACCGAATGCCATTACTAGATTCGATGAAAAAATAATGAATATTCTAAAAATTGTTAAGCGCTTTCAAAAATTTCTTTCTGCTTAATTTTAAATTGGGAACTACATAATCATACAAAAACCTACAAAATCTAAAAAATAAAAATCCACTAAAAAAACGTGATCATCTCACATGTCCCGTTACCATTTTTTGTGGATAGAAAAACAATTTGGTTTTGCCATAATTGATTATAAGCCGTTCTATTCAGGAAAAAGTAAGCGTTGTATTGAAGCCGATGAAACTGTATACTGATTTTTTAAACAAATTAGGAGGTGACGACTTGTATCTCAGTACGTTAATGAAAAAAGAGGTCTATGTCCTTGCTTTGATGTTGTTAACTGTGCCATTAGCAGGCGAATTGAGTTTTTATCCTTTCAATGAAACGTTTCGGGTAAGTTTTGGTGTGCCTGCATTTTTCTTCTTTTTACTATTATTACAAAAAACGCCTGCCATATTTTCGGGCATCTTGACTGGAACAATGGTTGTGATATTTCGCATTCTAATCGACTTTTTCATGCAGGATAATTTCTCCTGGATTTCCGCATTTCACGCTCATTATCCTAGTTTTTTCTTTTATTTTACCTATTCCGTTCTATTCTATTTTGCGAAAATCAACCGCTTTCAAAGCCGAACTTTGATTATTGGATTTATTGGTCTCATTATCGAAATATTGTCCGACTCCGTAGAATTAATCTTTCAATATATTGTGTTGGAAACAACGATTACGTTTGGTTCACTAAATGAGATGATCGTGATCGCATTCGGCCACAGTTTTATCGTTTTGAGCTTTTTTAATATGATGAAACTTTATGAAGCACAATCAAGGGAGAGGCAAATCAGAAAACAAAATGAACATATGCTGATGCTCATTTCCAATTTATACGAGGAAACGATTCATTTAAAAAAAACATTAAAAAATGCTGAGAATATTACAAAGAAATCATATGATTTGTATCGCGAATTAAAAGCATTGGAAAAAAGGGAAAAGCAACTTCATGATCTTACAGAGCCATATAGTCAAAAAGCATTACGCATCGCTGGTGAAATGCATGAAGTCAAGAAAGATAATCAACGGATTTTTGCTGGTCTCTCCAAATTGATCTCCAATGAGAGTTTTAAAGATTATATGAATGCTGCTGAACTTTTTTATTTAATTATCCGAATTAATGAAAAATATGCCTTATCATTAGGAAAGGACATTCAATTTGAATACTCATTGGAAGGAAAAAACGATTCACCCTATCATGTATATACTGTGTTATCTCTTTTCAATAATTTAGTCGCCAATGCAGTGGAAGCAATTAAAGAAAAGGGAATCGTCCGTTTAAGTTTGTTTGAAATTAGTGACAATGTAGAATTTAAAGTTGCTGATACCGGACCTGGAATTCCTCAAAAATATCAGACTGTCATATTCAAACCTGGTTTTACATCAAAGTATGATCAGTTCGGGACACCTTCAACAGGGATTGGACTCTCATATGTTAAAGAAGTCGTGAAAGAACTGGGAGGGGATATCCTATTTGAGAATAGTTTTAATGGCGCTGTTTTTTCAATAAAGTTACCAATCCAGAAGTTGATTCAGAAAGGGTGATTCCATGCGTTTTTTTATAACAGATGATGATTGTGCCATACGTTCAAACTTAAGCCAAATTATAGAAAACGAAGATTTAGGTGAAGTGGTGGAGGAAGCGGAAGATGGCAGTCTATTAGAAGGGCATATTTTGAATTTAAAACAAATTGATATATTATTTATTGATTTATTAATGCCCATCCGGGATGGCATTGAGACACTTCGTCATATAAAAAGTACATTTAACGGGAAAATAATAATGATTTCGCAGGTTGAATCCAAGGAGTTGATTGGCGAGGCTTACTCGCTCGGAATCGATTATTATATTACTAAACCAATCAATCGGATTGAGATATTGACAGTCATTCGAAAAGTCATGGAACGCATCCATTTAGAAAGATCGATCACTAATATCCAAGCCTCTTTAAATAGTGTATTGAACTTTGAACAGCCAAAAGTTGATAATTCCAATAGTTTTAATGAAAAAAGTATAAGAGAGGTGGGTGAATTCCTTTTATCGGAATTAGGGGTCGTTGGAGAAAATGGTGCAAAAGATTTAATGGAAATGCTTCAGTATTTATTTATGTATGAACGCACTTTTACTTTTGGAAAGCAATTCCCCACCCTTAAAGAAATCTTTGTAGAAATCACCAAAAAAAAGCTCGGAACAGCAGCTTTGCCGGTTGATATCAATCGTGAAATAAAAGCTGCCGAACAGAGAATACGCAGAACGATTAACCATTCGTTAAATCATTTCGCTTCGCTAGGTTTAACGGATTTTTCGAATCCGAAGTTTGAAAATTACGCTTCCAAATTTTTTGATTTCACAGTCGTTCGCCAAAAGATGAAAGAACTGCAAAATGATTCAAAAATCGTTCTTACACCTACCCGGGTAAATACAAAAAAGTTTATTCAAGTATTTTATTTCGAAGCGAAACGATTGAATCCTGATGAAATAAATAGATATAGATAATACATGATTAATTACGAAAAATTACGGAAGAACCAAAAAACATAAAATCCCCTGAATGATTTCAAGGGATTTTAACAATATCTTATTTTTTCAACAATAAATACATGAAATAAGGTGCACCGATCAATGCAACCATGATACCTGCGGGAATCCCCTCGGGTTCAATTATATTTCGGCCTATCGTATCGGCAAGCAGCAATAGCCATCCACCGATTAAAATGGCAACCGGAATGAATAGTTGATTTCGAGGTCCTACCAAGGATTTTGCTATATGCGGGGACATAAGTCCAATGAATGCAATTCCGCCTGTAACAGAAACGGCAGCCGCTGCCAGTGCCACAGCCGTGATCAGCAGTACAATCCGCTCCTTTTCAATCGATACACCGACCCCAATTGCGACCGGTTCACTTAAACCAAGCAGATTCAAACGATTTGCTTTATATAAGGTGAATGGAATAAGGATGACTAACCATGGAATGATTGCCCAAATGAAAGGCCAATCCGTTCCCCATATATTTCCTGCCAGCCATTTTGCGATGAAATCGACCTTCGCTCGTTCCGCTGACGAAATGAGGACAATCATCAGGCCTGAAAGCGCCATTGAAAAACCTACGCCGATCAACACTAACCGGACGGGTTCAAGTCCACTCTTCCTCTTGTATGAGAGGATATATATTAAACAGGCCGTCAGTAACGCTCCGATAAAACCAACAAGCGGAACCATATAAACAAAAGAACCAGCGTCAAGCGGGAAAAACAGAAAGAATGCGGCAATGGCAACACCTGCTCCTGAGTTGATCCCGATGATTCCGGGATCGGCTAAATCATTACGTGTGATCCCTTGTAGAATGGCTCCCGACAGTGCAAGGGCCATGCCTGCTAAAAGGGTGATGATGATACGCGGTAAGCGGACGGAAAATAATATGAATTCCTCTTTAAACGTCCCTTGCCCGAAGAGCGTTGGAAACAGTCGTCCTATAGAAAGATTGGAATAGCCCGAACACGTCCCTATAATGATCGTAATGATGATGAGTGCACTCAATGCACCTATTATCCAACGCTGTTTTTTGACTAAAGCTGACTGGATCATGAAAATGCTTTACCTCCTTTACGCACGATTAGGAGGAAGAAAGGTAAACCTATCATCGCAACAACCGCTACCACAGGTGTTTCATATGGAGAATTGATCGTACGGCCGATCGTATCGGCAAGCAGCATGAAAGTGGCTCCCAAAATCGCAGACATAGGGAGGATGAATCGATAATCCGTACCCACGATAGCCCGAACGATATGTGGGACCATTAACCCGATGAACACCATATTTCCGACAAGCGCAACGGCAGCCCCTGCCAGGAGAATGATGACCACGAAGAGAACCGCCTTTATCTGTGTTGTCTTTTGCCCTAAGCCTACGGCCACTTCTTCACTTAAACTAAGTATGGTGAGCTGTCTGGAAAAGATAAGGGAGATGAGGATGCCCATTAAAATGAACGGAACGATTACACGAAGCTGCTCCCATGAAGTTCCGATATTCCCGCCAGCTGTCCACATCGATACATCTTTTGATACCTTGAAATATATGCCGACCCCTTGCGAAACGGCAAATAGGAATGCAGAGACTGCAGCACCAGCCAAAACGATCCGCAAAGGTGAAAATCCTCCCTTTTTCATCGTACCGATTCCGAAAACCATGGTTGCCCCGACAGCGGAACCTATAAAACACGCAATCATGATCCCTAAATTATTAGCATTTGGAATGAATGCCAAAGTGATGGCGAGACCTGCATTGGCTCCTGCCGTCAATCCAAGCAACCCGGGATCGGCAAGTGGATTTCTTGTCATTCCCTGCATGATGGCCCCAGAAACGGCAAGGGCTGCACCCACAAAGATTGCCCCCACTTCACGAGGGAAGCGGATTTCCCGAATGATTGAAATCTTTTCACCGACAGCATTTGATGTCAGTGCTTGCCAGACGTCTTTAACGGTAACATCAGCCGCACCAAATGCCATTGAAATAATGAACATGCCTATAAAGGCGACGATCGCTATGATCAGTTTACTTATAAATGGGATGAAACGTTGATTTTCATTAGTCATCTGTCTCTCTCATTTCTTTTTTTATAGAATAAAAGGAGAGGAATTGGAATCCCTCTCCCTCGCTGTATTATTTTCCAAGAAAACTTTTGGAAAAGAAGTCTAATTGGTAATCTAATGTGATTGGATCATTAAAGTAGAATTTTTTTGCATCAGCTTCATACAGTTTATTGTTTTTAACGGCAGGTATGCTTTTAAACGTGTCACTTTGTTGGAATGAATTGTCCTGATCTTTGTTATTGCTCAAAATCACATAATCACCTGCATAGTCTTTAAGGACTTCTAATGATAAGGCAAAGTAACCATCTTTCAGCGCCACTTCTTTTACCTTTTCAGGCATACCCAATTTCATTTCTTGATAAAGGATTTCCGTTCCACGTCCCCAATTATCACCGTATACATAGAACTGTTTGTCAAACTTTTCGAAAACGGAAACGGTAGCATCTTCTCCAATCTTGGCTTTAATTTCATCACCAGTTGTTTTTGCCCGTTTTTTGAAATCATCCACCCATGCTTGAGCTTCTTTTTCTTTATTCAAAAGTTTACCGATTTCTACATGTTGTGTTAAATAGTCAACTTTTCCGTATGTATAAGTTACGGTTGGAGCAATTTCCTTTAATTTATCGACATTTTTAATCGTGGATAAACCAATGATTAAATCCGGATTCAACTCGATGATCTTTTCCAGGTTTTCGTCCGTCACTTCTTCCACATCTTTTAACTCTTTAAAATTCGGGTTCATTTTAGACCAGGAATCAACCCCTACAAGGTTAACATCCAAAGCCATTACGTTACCTGCGAAAGATGATAGTACTAAAACACGCTGAGGATCTGCGGGAACTTCAACAGGACCATTTTCAGATTGATAGGTGATGGTACCTGATTTTTCTTTTTTGGAAGCGGAGCTTTTTTCTTTTTCGGCTGACTCGTTACCACAAGCGCTAATAATTAACACTAACAGCAGTATAAACGGAAACATTATCTTTTTCATTGGCTGTCAAATCTCCTTTTAGTAAGTTGTATGTGCTGCACATTGGTTTGTTCGTTCGTAGATCTCGTCCGATTACCGCATCAATATGGAATACTTCCTTAAGAACTTCATGAGTGATGACTTCTTCACAATCTCCTGCTTTGACTATTTCCCCGTCCTTTAATGCAATGATATAGTCGGCAAAGCGAGCAGCTTGGTTTAAATCATGAAGAACCATGACAATTGTACGTCCCTGTTCTACATTCAGCCTCTGTAATAATTCCAGAACCTCCAGCTGATGGGCCATATCCAAATAGGTGGTCGGCTCATCAAGGAAGATGATTTCCGTTTCCTGGGCAAGAGCCATCGCAATCCAAACACGCTGGCGCTGACCTCCTGAAAGAGCATCCACGGGACGGAACTTGAAGTCTTTCGTGCCGGTCACTTCAAGTGCCCAATCAATCACATCATAGTCTTTTTGGGTCAGGCGCCCAAAACCTTTTTGATAGGGAAAGCGCCCATATGATACGAGCTCCCCAACCGTCAATCCGCTTGCACTCTCGGGTGTCTGCGGAAGTATGGCCATTTTTCTTGCAAGGATCTTAGTGCTTTCTTTTGAGATATTAACCCCATCTAAAACAACCGTACCTGATTGATTTGGAATGATTCTGGTGATCGCTTTCAAAAGTGTCGATTTCCCACATCCATTTGAACCGATGATCGTTGTGATTTTTTTATCTGGTATTTCCACACTGAGATCTTTTACAATTAAACGTTCACCATAACCAATATTCAAATTCTCTGTATATAGGCGAACCATTTTTTAACCTCCATTTACTGAAAAAAATAGGTAAGTAAAAACTCAAATGAAAATGATTATCATTATCCACTACTTAATTACTATAATTCTATCTAAATATATTGTCAATGGTAATTTCATGGTCATATAAGAAGAATTTCTGACAGGATTTTTGGGGCCGGTCCGTATTACCGACTGACAATGAAAACAATAAAGATCCCGGAGACGTTCCCGGGATCTGTACTGTTTGGCTCATACTCAGCACTTTGGCAAGAATATTCCTAATAGGCCGTATTCATTAATCAATGTTTCTTAAATCCTTGCTTCTCAACATAATCCTTCATGTACAGCCTGCTTTTCTTTCCAAGCATTCCTGCCATTTGCCCGGTCCAGGTCTCTTTTCGTTTACCTTTAGTCCGAAGCTCATAATAACTGGAAATCGTTTCATTATACTCTTCAAGTTGTCCGATGAACTCTTGCTTATCCCCCTGATATCCATTTTCATGATAAATGTTGGACACTGGCAAACGCGGCTTTTTATCCGAATGGTTTTTCGGATATCCGACCGCTAGAGCGAATAATGGTATAACACGATGCGGTATATTCAAAATCGCTGACACTTCCGGGAGATTATTGCGGATTCCGCCTATATAGCAAATGCCTAGATCCATCGATTCTGCCGCCAATGCTGCATTTTGGGCCGCTAGAGCCGCGTCAATACAGGCAACCATGAATTTCTCGGTACTTTCAATCGATTCGGACAGGTCCGTGTTTTCCATTTCGGAAACCATATCCTGACGATATAAATCGGCGCAAAAGACGAATAGATGTCCATTCTTCTCTACATATGACTGTGGTCCGGCAAGTTCGGCAAGCTTGGCTTTCTTTTCCGGGTCGGTTACCCCTATGATTGAATACGCTTGAATATAACTTGAAGTCGATGCAGCTTGGGCACATTCCACAATCGTATTGATTTGCTCCCCAGACAATAACTTGTCCTCAAAAGAACGAATGGAACGGTGATCTAAAATTTTCTCAATAATGTTATTCAATGCTCCCACCCCTAAAGAATATGTAAAGTATCCATCATCGGGGCTGAAATGCCCCCGATGACAGTATTGATGAAACTCAACCTTTTGTTTTCAAATCCAATTCACGGTAATTTTGCTGTCTAAGTGCTTCATAAACCAAGATGGCTGCCGTGTTCGACAGATTAAGGGAACGTACTTTATCCGTCATTGGAATCCGCAGGCACCGATCCATATTTTCTTGGATCAGATCTTTCGGGAGACCCGTCGTTTCACGGCCAAAAATGAAGAATATCTCACTTTCTTGATCACTGTAATCGAAGCTGGAATGCGGCTGCTCCCCGAATTTCGTCAAGTAATAAAATTCACCGCCGGCGTTTCTTTCAAAAAACTCTTCTAACGAATCATAATAATGGATCTTTACATTCTCCCAGTAATCGAGCCCGGCCCGTTTGAGCTGTTTGTCATCCGTCGAGAAACCGAGCGGGCGAATGAGATGTAAAGACGTATCCGTCCCTGCACATGTTCTTGCGATATTTCCTGTATTTGCTGGAATCTGTGGTTGATATAAAACTACATGTATTGACACTTCATTTTCACCTCTAGTTTGAACTTCACCTTAATTATAGCATTAAACAAAAAAGACTAAAAACCTATCACCCTCCATCCAAAATCACAAAGAATTTATAAACGATGTTCGGTGTATATCTGGTTGAATCCTCATACGTCCAATACCGGTGACGACTGTTCATCGTATGTGCATTCACAAGCGGCATCCCGTCCTGATCCTTCGCCGTTACAATCAAGTTATGGTCAAACCGTCCGTCCCCTTCGAAATCTATGCAGAGGATATCGCCCAAATTCAATTCCTTGGCCGACTCCACCCGCTTTGTCCTGATGGCATTCCCGGCTTTAAGCAGATGATATAAAGAATGGGCTGTCGTCCATGTATAACTCCAGCTTTTCCCCCTTATCCACCAGCCCTTATTTTTATTTGGCGCCCCCCACATCGGTATTCCCCCTGCATGTAAACATTGTGAAATGTAATTCGTACAATCATCGGTGAATTTATGATAAGCCGGATTGAATTCATTCCACCAACGCTCGGCATATTGAACAGCCTTCATTCGATCATACTTATATGCAAGACGATCTGCGCCTGGATCACTTTTTGGCGGTGCCTCTTCGGTTTCAAAGCTGGGAATCAACTCATTTTCATCCACTATATACCCATTTCGAAACCGTGCCTCCCTTTCTTCCATTTCTTCTTCTATATAAAATGAATCTTCCTGTTTCAATAAATATTGCAGATGGACATGATAGGTCAGGACTGTATCATTGTCTTCCTTTCTTTTCGAATGTACCTTGCCTGCCGCATTCACCCGAACAATTTCGGCGGCGCGGTTCCTCAACATTTTCTTCTTCAAATGTAACTTCCTTTCACCCCGTTCCAGATCATCTGTAGTATAAAACTCCACTCTTTCTTGTAAAAGGCGTTGCAATTGTTCCCTCAAGTTCATGCCCTCCTTCTTACCATCTATGCTAATGTGTATGTACGAGGGCATGGACAAAAACACAACTTCATAAATGTGGGAGTTTCAATCCTCCATAATGAAACTTTTTATAAAGATTTTCCTTGAAGCTTCCGAAATATCTTAAGCAAAAAGCCGCCCCGTTATATTTACGAGGCGGCTGCATTTTAAATATTATTTTGTTTCCAAGGTAAACTGCAGTCCTTTCTCAATTTCCACCAATACCTCTTCATCCTTTTCCTTCATTCGTGCTTCTTCCAATGCGGAAACAGCCTTCTCCCGGCCAATTTTCCCAACTGCCCAGGCCGCCGTCCCCCTGATGACAGGTCGCGGATCATTCTTCATGACCTGTATCAATAGAGGCAATGCCGTTTCATCTTTGAAATGGGCCAATGCTAAAATGGCATTTCGTTGGATTGGTTTTTTACCGCGCCAAGAGCCAGATACATGGCCGTATGTCTCTTTGAAGTCCCGATTTGAAATCGTAAGCAGGGGTTTTAACAGCGGTTTCGCCAGCTCGGGATCGGGTTCCATTTCTTCATGAAAATGAAAATCCATTCCTTTGTTTTTCGGACAAACGGTCTGGCATGTATCACATCCATACAAACGATTGCCTATTTTCGTCCTGAACTCATCCGGAAGGAAACCTTTTGTCTGTGTCAAGAACGCAATGCAACGCTTGGAATTTAGCTGTCCGCCCTGAACGAGGGCTCCAGTCGGGCAAACATCGACACATTTATTGCATGTCCCGCATTGATCTTCCATCGGTTGATCCGGTTCAAATGGCAGGTTGGTGATCATATCACCCAAGTATACATAAGACCCGAACTCCGGTGTGATGATCATACTGTTTTTTGCACTCCAGCCAATACCTGCACGCTCAGCCACTGCCCTATCTGATAACTCACCCGTATCAACCATGGACTTCATCATTGCCCCGGGCACTTTATCTTTAATGAAATTCTCAAGTAACTGCAATTTATTACGGAGAACGGTATGATAATCCGTTCCCCAAGACGCCCGGCAAAAGATCCCGCGGCGTTCACTTTTTGTACTTTGCGGAGCATCCTTCAATTTCGAAGGATAAGCAAGCGCAATCGAAATGATGGATTGCGGTTTATCGAATATCAATTCAGGCCTTACCCTTTTTTCTATATCGGCTTCTTCAAACCCTGACTGGTAATCCAGTTCCTGTTGACGTATCAGCCGACCTTTCAGTTCGGTGAAAGCCGTAGCCGAAGTAAAGCCGATTTTATCGATGCCGATTTCCTTACTATATAAAATCACTTCTTGCTTGAATGAGTTCATATCCATATTAATCACCTACGTTCATTCAGTATTCCCATTGAAGCTTGAATCCATTTCAAACCATTGCTATCTATGATAAACTAATTGCAATCATTTTTGGAGGTGAAACGGTTGGAAATTACCGTATCAGCTAATCTTAGCAGTAAAATCCCTGAATTCAAAGTCGGGGTCATTACATATGAAAACATCGAAGTCGGTCCCTCCCCGCAAATGGTGAAAGGAAGACTTCAACTATTTCAGGAAGCTCTTTTCTTCGACCTTGAAGAAAAGGAATTGACCGACTTTTCCGGCATTAAAGTGTGGCGGGAAATTTTCAAGGCTACAGGAACAAACCCGTCACGGTATCGTCCATCCGTGGAAGCCCTATACCGCCGCGTGAAAAAACAGAATTACTTGACACCCATCCATTCGGCCATCGATTTGAATAACTTCTTTTCACTGTTATATGAAGTTCCGATCGGCATTTATGATGCTGAAAAATTAACGGGAGACATCTCGATTAAGATTGGCGAGGGGGCAGATGGGTATGACGGTTTGAACGGCCGCTTCAATTCCATGGAAAATATGATTACCTCAGCCGATCATGCTGGCGCATTCGGAAGTCCCTACGTTGATTCAGAACGCACGAAAGTCACTGAGGAAACGAAAAAAGCCATCCAAATCATTTATTTACAACCCAATACTTCAACCACGGAAGCAAATCAGCTAACGAAATCCTTGATGGACATGTTCCTTGAAATCCACGGTGGTGAAGGGACTTACTCGATTATGGAAGGATAATTAAAATTGAACGGAAATAAACCCTTTCCACAATCGGAAGGGGTTTTTTCATTATTGTTCCACTTAATAAAACCAGTCCGCGGTATCCTTTTATTTAACCGATCGATCCATACCTTAAAAATTTCTTTTCAGTCGATTCCAGAAATCCGCTCCCTTTCCACCGACTGTCTGCCAAGCCTCCTCGACGTAAACGTCTCCGGGGTCTCGGCTAGCCAGTTACTCGGCAGGAGTGTCGCATATTTCTTCCATCCTTTAAGGATTAATGTAAAAAACCTCAAGGATCACCTCGTCTTAAACTTGGTTCGGGATGTCCAGCCTACGGTTTTTTCTTAATATTTCATTCCAGTCGATCCCAGAAATCCGCTCCCTTTCAGCCGACTGTCTGTAAAGCCTCCTCGACGTAAACGTTTCCGGGGTCTCAGCTAGCCAGTTACTCGGCAGGAGTGTCGCATATTTCTTCCATCTTTTAAGGATTAATGTAAAAAACCTCAAGGATCACCTCGTAAATTTGGTTCGGGATGTCCAGCCTACGGTTTTTTCTTAATATTTCATTCCAGTCGATTCCAGAAATCCACTCCCTTTCCGCCGTCTGTCTGCCAAGTCTCCTCTACGTAAACGTCTCCGGGATCTCGGCTAGCCAGTTACTTGGCAGGAGTGTCGCAAATTTTTTACATCCTTTATGGGTTACTGTAAAAAAACCTCAAGGATCACCTCGTCATAAACTTGGTTCAAGATGAGTCTAGCCTGCGGTTTTTATTTAAAAGAACATTCCAGTTGATTGGAACGTAAGGTACGAGACTCCTGCGGAAAAGCGTGGACAAGGAGGCTCCCGGACCGCCCGCGGAAAGCGAGTGCCTGTAGTGGAAATCAACGATCAGATTTGCTAACCCTCAAAAACACTTTCCGTTTTACCCCAGAAACCCGTTCCCTTCCCTCCGACTGTCTGCGAAGCCTCATCAAAGCAAACGTCTCCGGGGTCCCGGCTAGCCGATTTACAATGGTTACTTTCTGCCTTTCGATTGATAATCATCGATGCTACATAAGCCTGGCACGCCTTTCTCTTCCCCATTAACAAAAAAGCACAAACTTAGTCAAACTGATTCTACTAACGTAGTTAATCATATTGACTAAGTTTGTGCTGCATCGAAATTCCCGGATGAAGGATAATCAAAATTTTTCGGGTATGACATACTGTATTACCGCTTCGATGAAATGCAGGCAATTTGGACAATAAAAAAATCCCACTGTAAACAGTAGAATTCTTGTAATAATATTTAAACGCAAAGCTTCGTTCTCCAGGTAACGAAACCCTACGTTATGAGTATGTATTGGAGCGGGTGAAGGGAATCGAACCCTCATCATCAGCTTGGAAGGCTGAGGTTTTACCACTAAACTACACCCGCATATTCTTGTAGAAGTTTGTCGAATTACCAATCAACAAAATTAATTATATAGTTTAATGTGAAAAAATGCAATAGTTCTTTTAAAAAAAATTAATAATTAGCGTATTGTAACGTTAATATATTCATTCACTCTAGTAAGTATGTTAAAAAGTCCTCTGATTCAGAGAACTTTTTTCATCCTATATGATGATTTAAGACCAAATGACTTCCATTAAACGCGGATAAACCTGCTGTGCCGTTTCTAGCAGCATGATTAACTTCCTGAACGCCAGATCCGGTACGATATCCCCCTCAATGGAGTATGAATAACGAATCGAAATGGTCCCATTTTCTTCATACAGCTTGGAATACCTGAAATTAGCATTAAATTCATTCAACAGTGTATGTACATCCTGTTTCTTTTCAGGGTTCTTCAACTCGGCGACATTAAAGCAAAATAAGTCCGCCACATTTTCATCTTGATTGAAAGCAAATACTAAAAGGACCTTCCACCCGTCCTTTAACTTTTGCTCGGCTCTAAAAAAGGTGGTGCCATCTTCATTCAACTCATTCATATAGATTTTCTCACTAGTTAAAAAATCACGAAATTTAGCAACGTTTGACATGGTTCATCACCTTTCTGTTTATAAGTCCATTTTATAATGAAAACAAGCATTTTTACAGACTTTTCTATTATCCTGCCAATTTCCTCCTATTAACAGGGGCGACCTTAAAAGGAAGGGAGTCATATATGAACTCCCTTCCTGGATTGATTATCCAGTTGCTTCTCCGCAAAACTGAAGCGCTACTTGCAGGTCCAAAATTACCTGGCGGATTTTTGAGTATCCTTCCATGTCAGGAACTTCTTTATTCGTAAGTAGTCGACCTTTATCTGCCGCTATCGATGGCTTATCCTTCAAATGGTTTAAGAGATACCACTAATATATTTTACTTGAAAGGAAAACGGCCTTTTCCCGATTGAATATCGAAAAAAGGCCGCTTTTGTTATAGCTGCTTAAAAGTCACATCGAAGAACCTTCCTCAGCTATATTTCCATAAAACTTATAGTTGAGCGAATTCGGGTTCCGCAACTTTTACAAGCTGTTTTCCGAGGTTCGTTCCTTTAAACAGACCTAAAAATGCATCCGGTGTGTTTTCGAACCCTTCAATAATCGTTTCTTCATACTTCAGCTTTCCTTCTTGAAGCCACTTACCTAATTCCGTAGCACCCTCCTGGAATCTAGCAGCATAATTTCCAACTGTGAAACCTTTCATTAGTGCACTGGTTTTGATCATTGCCGATTGCAGACGCGGTCCTAGATCTTTTCCTTCCGCGTTATATGAGGAAATCGCCCCGCATAATGGAATTCGGGCATTCGCATTCAAAAGTGTAAAAACAGCATCGGACACCTCGCCGCCCACATTATCGAAATAAACATCGACTCCATCAGGAACAGCATTGGCTAAATCTGTCGCAAAACTATCACTTTTATAATTTACGGCTCCATCAAACCCGAGCTCTTTCGTTAAGTACTCAAGTTTTTCATCCGAACCAGCGATGCCAACAACCTTCGCACCTTTAATCTTAGCAATTTGTCCGACTACTGAACCAACTGCTCCAGCCGCTCCTGAAACGACTACCGTTTCACCCTCTTGAGGTTTACCAATATCAAGCAAACCAAAATAAGCAGTTAAACCGGTCATTCCAAGAATCCCCAAATGAGTTGTGACCGGAGCCACCTTGGGATCAATCACACGGATTTCCTTTTCAGTGACAACTGTGTATTCTGCCCAGTCGATATTCCCAACAACGACATCCCCTTGTTTGAAGGAATTCGATTTCGACTCAACAACTTCAGCAACAACGCCGCCCGTGATGACCTTATTCAATTCAAATGGAGCTATATATGATTTGGTATCTTGCATTCTGCCACGCATGTATGGATCGACAGATAAATATAGTGTACGTACTAAAATCTCATTATCCTTCGGTGTGGGAACTTCACTCTCAACAAAGTTAAAATCCCCTTTAGAAGGCATACCTTTCGGGCGATTTGCCAGGGTGATTATTTGTTGTTTGGTTTGTGTCATCATTGTTCCTCCTTGGTTTGAATACGTAATTTCGAAAAGAAGCGTATCACTGATGAAGTTCATAGGTCAAAGATTATGATTGGCTATTGCTTCCATAACACTATTTATGTATCCTTTCCTGAAAACCTCAAACTTGCTACAGCCTATTATGTCCCATGTTTTTCATTTTAATAAACGTTTCGCTCACCAGAAAAATTTAACGGCCTTTCCCCGATTGGATACCGGGAAAAGGCCGCAGCTTGAAATACTCTTTTTTTATTTTCCGCTTTACAGGGCTACTGCCCCTTCTTCTTATGAACTAATTCATGGATAGTCTACATCAATTTTGAAATGAACATCGTTGCAATTCCAAAGTAAATTAGTAACGAAAGTATATCATTCAGTGTTGTAATTAGCGGACCAGACGCAACTGCGGGATCGATGTTGAATTTATATAATATCAAAGGAATAATGGTCCCAGCTAAAGTCCCGATAATCAGGGTCATCACCAATGAACTTCCAACCACTAATCCCAAAACGGGATTTCCCTGCCAAACATAAGCTATGATGGAAATTAATATTCCGCAGGTGATGCCTATTATCAAGCCAACTTTCAGTTCCCGTATAATGAGCCTGGTCACGGCTCCTTTATCCGTATCACTAGTGATTAGGCCTCTTACAACAACAGCTAAAGATTGAGTGCCTGTATTTCCAGTCATCCCTGCGATCATCGGCATAAAGAAGGCAAGTGCAACAACTTTGGACAAGGTTTCTTCAAAACTGCTTATAATGGTTCCGGACACTAATCCGATGAATAAAAGTAAAATAAGCCAGGGCAGCCGACGATATGCGGCCACATGCGCCTTCGTGTCAAAGTCTATAGCTTTACCGGATGCCGATAATTTTTCAATATCTTCATTCGCTTCCTTAATGACAACATCAATAATATCATCGACGGTTACAATTCCTAATAACTCATTATTTTTTTCAACTACTGGAATTGCTAAAAAATCATACCGCTCGATAACACGAGCCACCTCTTCTTGGTCTTCATCTGCAGATACGGAGATAACCCGGCTGTACATAATATCTTGAATTTTTTCAGATTCATCATTTATTATTAAATCCCGATATGAGACAACACCTACTAATTTTTTATCATTATCTATTACATAAAGATAGTTGATCGTTTCCGAAAACTCCGCAAAGATTTTCAGTTTTTCAACTGATTCACGCACCGAATAATGTTGGGGGATCCATACAAAACGGTTTGTCATGATTCTCCCTGCCGTTTCAGGGGGATAATTCATGATATTTTTAACGATTTTTGATTCTTCTTGTTTCATGCCAGAAAGAAGTTCTTCGATTTTTCCAGGGGATAGGTCCTCTAACAATGAAGCTAGATCATCATTATCCATTAAATCCATTACATGGCCGGATTTTTCTATTCCCAATTTACTAAGGATTTTTAATTGATGGACTTTCTCAACTTCTTGAATCAGTTCAGCGATTTGTTCTGAATCGAGTAACAACAAGAAGCGTGTATGATGTTTTTCTGGGAGCCCCTCAAAAATACGCGCAATGTCATATGGTTGGAGTTCATCCAATATCGCTTGAAATTCTTTCTTTTTTCCTTCTTTTAATACCTTTATGATCTGTAAAGTCAATTGATCTTCCGTCAGGACTTTTATCATCTTGTCTCTCACTCCTTTTTAGGGGAGCCAAAAAATATTTCCCTTAAATATTAAAAGTAAAAAATATTATTATTCCCCTTCCAAAATCTTGTTTCCATTCACGAGTATGTCGTCGTGAATAGTTATCCAAATCCCTCACCTCCAGGAAAAAAATAAAAACACCTCCATTACAAATGAAGGTGTTAAATACGGTATATATGCGTACATTGTCTGGATGACAAATACAAACAGCCGTATATGACTGAATGACAAATACAAGCATAAATCCAGTTCCTCCATTCGTAGAGCTTTAGCACTGTGTGGCATAGGACAAAGCCAGCTACATTAAAAACCACCTTATGTCGATGGTTTCTGTTGACCCATTGGCGTCTTTCGACATTTTTGGGCAGTAGCGTATCTCCTACACAGGAGCCTCACCTAACGAGGATATTTAATTTACACATCCACTCTAAAAGAGTTTCATTTAGATGTCAATGGTTAATTCAAATAATTCTAATTTTGACCTGATATCCATCCCCAAAAAAGTTACCTGAAAAAAACACCGACTTTTGCTCTCCCGGTTATTATGCCTGATTGAATGTCCCTTCGATATTTTTTAAGAATTCCTCTTAACAGCCACAATTGCCACCCTATTTAAAAGGATACAACGGAGAAATACATGCAACTACAAGGGAAAATATTGGAATTACATATTGAAACTTACTTATAATGAAGACGGATATCCAATGACTGAGTCTAATTATTTTAAGAAAGGAACTGGCTCAAATGAAAAAAAATTTGTCGATTATATGTATTATCATAAGTGCTGCTTTATTAATGGCTGGTTGCAGAACCAAGGACGAGGTACAGGTGGAAGAGAAATCGAAGGAAGTGAGCTCATTGAACGCTATTGAAGGCAGATGGGAAGGAGATATTAAAATCCCAAATCAACCGCTTCCAATCATTGTTCATTTTACGAAGAAAGATGGAACGATAAGTATTCCTGTACAAGGGTTGAATGAATTCCCCTTAACAAGTGTAAGGTTAAGTGAATCAGACTTGTTTTTTGATATGAAAATCCAAAACCAGCAAATTACGTTTGATGGGAAAGTAAATCAGGATAAGATTTCAGGAACATTCGTTCAAAAAGGGCAAGCCTTCCCCTTTGAATTGCTCAAGAAATCCGATCAGGCAGTTGAAGAAAAAGAATCAGGTGAAATCGTGCAGGCCGACTTAAAGAACGGAACCATTAAAGGCCTTTTAGAAACACCAAAACATGAAGGGCCTTTTCCTGTGATGATTATAATTGCGGGTTCCGGGCCGACCGATAAAGATGGTAACACCATTGCAAATCCCGGAAAAAATAATAGTTTGAAAATGTTAGCCGAAAGTCTTGCTGAAAAAGGGATTGCAAGCATCAGGTATGATAAGCGCGGAATTGGTGAAAATATGAAATTGGCAGGAAAAGAAAAGAACCTGAGATTTGAACAGTATATTGATGATGCAGCTGCCTGGGTCCAATTTGCCAAAAAGGATGGCCGTTTTTCCAAAGTCGGCATCATCGGCCATAGCGAAGGCTCGTTAATTGGAATGGCAGCCGCAAAGAAAACAGAAACAGACATATTCATTTCATTGGCGGGTGCAGGTGAACCTATTGACCAAGTTCTCATCAAACAGCTTGAAGAGCAGCTTGCACCGGCGTTATTAACGGAATCCAAAGATATTCTGGCAAAGCTAAAACAAGGAAAACAAGTCGAGACTGTCAGTGCTGATCTGCAAAGTGTATTCCGCCCCTCTGTTCAGCCTTACATGATTTCTTGGATTCAATATAACCCGCTAGAATCAGTAAAGGAACTGTATATCCCTGTTCTAATCGTAAACGGCAATAGAGACATTCAAGTGCCGGCAACTAATGCAAAAGCGTTACATGAGGAAAAAGGCGATTCAGAATTACTTATAATCGAAAAGATGAATCATGTATTGAAAGAAGCCCCTGCAGATCGAGCAGGAAATTTAGCAACCTATACAAATCCTGAACTGCCATTATCCTCTGGATTGGTGAGTGGAATCATTGAATTTTTAAACAAAAATGACATCACCAGAAATTGAGAATTGTGTCTCCCCCGGGTTTGCAAAGATCACTCAAATGATTCTCGCGCCTACAATATTAAGGTAAATAAGGAGATCAAAATTGAAAATTATCGCTTTAAAATTACCAATTGATTTGAATGAAAATACTTATGAAGAAATGCTCAATTTGTGTCCTCGACAAAGACAATTGAGCATACACAAATTACAAAAGATAAAGGATAAATACCGTTCTTTATTTGGGGAGCTATTAGCCAAGTGGTGCATAAGTGACAGTTTAAAAGATTCGTTTCAAAATATCCAATTTGTCTTAGGTGAAAATGGGAAACCCCATCTAGCAGGAGGAAGAATTCACTTTAATATTTCCCATTCAGGTGATTGGGTTGTTGTTGGCATTCATAATGATTCCATCGGCGTTGATATAGAAGAGGTCAAAGATTTCAACATCTATGAAATTGCCAAAAGTACTTTTAGCAGTGAAGAACTAATGTATTTAATTAAATCACCCAAAGCTAATCAAATCGAAATTTTCTTTAAAATGTGGACGCTGAAGGAAAGCTGGTTAAAATGTATAGGTTCAGGTTTTTTGGTTCCCCCAAATACTTTTTCAATCTTGAAAAGAAGGAATCGTTATAGTTTAGAAATACCAACTGAGGAATTTTCAAAACTAAAAACACTAGGTTTAAAAATTGGAAATACGTCTAACTATCGTTTTAAGTTGTATCATCTTGGGCCTGGGTATCCCATAAGTGTTTGTATTAATAACGGAAATGAAAATCATTTCGAATTCCCTGATAATATCGATATTATAGAATTGAATAGTTTAATGAATGAGTTGAAAGCACTTTAAATAACTTTAAATATTTAGAAGTTTTAAAGCGTCGTTCATGATTTTCCCTGAAGCCGGGAAATGGGCACTTTATCATGGAAACCATTGCCGAAGAACAAACGGTAAGCCCTATTTGTTTTCAACTTCTTCAATTGTTTTCGCCTCGCTGAATGGAATCATATTAATAAAGCATCGTCATCACCTCAAGCTTTATTCATTCTATTTTAAAAAAATGAAGACTTTAGGCAATTTTATCTAAATGGCAAAACAATGTTGAGTGGAACGTAAGGTGCGAGACGCCTGCAGGAAAAGCGAGTGCCTGGCGTGGAAATCAAAGTTCAAAATGTGCAACCGAAAAAAATGTAGACAAACTCAAATTCCATCGAGTTTGTCTACATCCCGAGGCAGAATGTTTCTGCCTTTTTTTATATTTTCTCCGATATACTCTGTCCAACTTTTGAATTATAAGCTAATATACTTTTTTGAAAGAGCATGAAAAATAGGAAAGCGCTTATTAAGGAAGAAAAAGCAGCGACCAGAAAAGCTCCCTCATGCCGAATCAATGGTACAAATGCTAGTAACTGTGGAGCAAATATTCGACTTATTGAATAGCGTATATTTGCCGCAGCAAAGTACTGTGCTTTTTGGTTAGCAGGCGCAATGCCAGCAATGTAAGAATCCTGTGTACTAACAACAAGTAATTCAGCTATTGTAAGGATTAAGACTCCTATAAAAAAACCTATATAGTTTTGTGAAAAACCAAAGATAACCATGGAGAAAGCATACAAAATACTGGAACCTACAAACCCAAAACGGGTGCTATACTTTGAAGAAAGCCTAGCCGCCATGCTGCCTAAAATAATGACCAAAATCCCATTCGTCATTAACAAAGAAGCATAGTTTTGAGAAGCATTAATCGTAAAACCGAATATTGATGTACTTTCAGATAAACGATCTAGTAAAGTTGACGGAAGCAATATTTCTAACTGCATGAAAGCTTGAGCTGCAAATACACTGGCAACAACAAAAATTAAAAGACGTTTATCTTTTCCTATAAGCACTACTGCTTTTGTAAACTTACCATTTGCATTCATTCTTTCTTCATTACCTAATTTTCTATCATCCTGAAATTCCGGAGTTTTCCATAGTGATATATATACTAAAGTCAGTACAGATACCAAGGATGTTCCAATAAACCAAATAGGCATGGAATCAAATATAAAACTTCCTATAAGTGGACCAAGCGTCACCGCAACATTAAATATCTGGTAGGTGAATACATAAGCTTTTTTTTGTTCCTTTTCATCGAGCCAATCAGATATATAAGCTCTTCCTGCGGGTATATATGAAGAATAAGCTATACTCATTAAACCGAAGCTGCCAAACACCATTATATTGCTTCCAGCTATTCTTCCAATGATAAATAATATAGTCGCAACCAGAAAACCTATACTTGAAGATATCATCATAGGTTTTCTTCCTATCCTATCTGCAAAGATTCCACCCCAAATACCTGATATTACACCCAATACTGAAATTATGGCTAAAGCAAAAGATGCTAGGTAAGGGTTCCAGGCATCGTTTAAATATAAAACAATAAATGGAAATAGCATATAAAATAAAGTGTTTTGAATACCCTCAGCAAAAAATCTCCAACGCATATGATTTTTTTTCATACTAAAAACCCTTTTTCCTTAGATTTATACATACCTTATAGATGCAACTTGTTCCATAATAATCTTAGCAACATTTTCAGCATTTGGAGATTTATAGATCGTAAAATGTTGAGCTGGAACTGAACGCACTGTTAGTTCCCCAGCCAAGTAATTTTCCCAACCCACAGTGGTATCCTGCTCATTTTCTTCAGCTCGTATAAACAGAACTTTTCCATAAAAAGCTCCTGATATATTGTAACGATGAATAGCGACATTATTTGCTTCCCAAATTCCCAAGCCGCTCTTAACATCCTCAACTTCTGCGTCCATATGGAGATGACCGCCATCTTTTCCTAAGTTTAAAAGGAATTCCAATAGTTCCCCTTTGTCCATATGGGTTAACTCATCCGGATTAAACTTATCATTAGCTCCATTTGTAAACTTTAATGCATATGATTTAACAAACTCCATTTTGTCGAAATCACGGGCTTTACTGAAATGACAGTCTAATAATGTTAATAAACCAACGTCTCTTCCTTCAGCCTCAAAGGAACGAGCTATTTCATAAGCCACATTACCACCGAACGAATAACCTGTAATATAATATGGCCCTTCATCTTGAACAGATAGAATATAAGAAGCATATCGTTTAGCCATATTTAATAAATCATCTTCATATTTATCACTTTCAGGAATCTCCGCACTTTCAATTCCCCAGACGTCAAACATTTCATTTAATTCCGCAGCCATTTCTTTATAACACCAAAGTGCTCCGCCAGCTGGGTGAATAAACCATATTTTTTGACGGTTCTCAGCTGGTGAGACGTGTACTACGCCATTAGGTTTAATGGAATTTGTTATAACATGAGCTATTCCTTGTATAGTGGGATAATCAAATACAATTGATACTGGCAAAGTTAGCTCGAATTGTTTATTTAGTAGAGCAATAAATTTCATGGCCAATAACGAATGTCCACCTATTTCAAAAAAGTTACTATTTATATTGTCGTCTGAGTTTCTGAAGATATCCTTCCATATGTTCTGAACTTTCATCAATGTTTCTTTATCCGCATGATAGTTTTTGTCATTTTTCAATGTTGTAGCTTCAATACTATTTTCCTGGATTTCAAATTTAGTGGTTTCATCAGCTATTCTTTGCATTTGAGAGATCCATTCTTGCTTCACTTCCGAGATTACATGATCCGTAAACAAATCGTTACAATATTCTATTGTGAATGTTGAATTCTCTCCATCATGTTCTATGATGAAACTAAGATCGCATTTGGAAGTATCACTTAAAACCGATTCCATCTTAAATTGAGTATAGGGTTGTTTTTTCAAAAATCTATTATATACAAACATAACTTGAAATAGGGGCCGATAGTCACTACTTCTACTCTTCAGAACAGCAGGAATAATTTTTTCAATGGGAATATGCTCGTACTTTATTATCTCGGCATAATCCTGTGCAATTTTTTCGGAAATACTTTTTAATGTAGCATCCTCAGTAAAGTTTATTCTAAACGGAACAACATTAACATAATTCCCAATCGCTTCAAAATCCTGTTCGTAGGTTCTATTTGCTACTGGTACCCCCATGCAAATATCCCGTTGACCACTCATTCTGGCAAGGACATAAGCTGCCATTGCTAGATGAATGGAGAATTCTGTAATTGATGTATTCTGACAAAAAGAAAGTATCTTTTGCTCTAGTTCTTTTGGCAGCGAAAACTTTATATGATTACCATTTATTGTTTGGGTACTCCCCTTCATCATACTTGTTGAGAATCTTGATTGATTTGGAATCTGTTCTAGATACTCCTTCCAAAATTTAAGACCCTCACTAAAATCCATTGAGTTTTGATGATGTGCAAATTGGAAGAATGCAGCATTCATTTCCGTATTTTCCACTAGATCGGTTCCAATAAGTTCATGCAACTCATCTACAAATAACTGAGAGGACCAACCATCAACTATTAGATGATGGAAAGTTAATAATAAATATTCCGCCTTGTCAGTACTAAATAATGAGGCACGAAATCCTCCCTTATTTAATTCAAACTTCCTTTCTGCTTCAGTTTGAATTTCTTCTCTTAAGCCCGTTTCCTCAACTGAACGTTCACTTATTTCGGAATTCAGCGTACTGTCATATTTCTGTATATATTCACCATTGTTAGTTAATATAATTCGTGATGATAAAATCGGATGTCTTCTTCGTAAATAGGAAATTGCTTTTTTTATTTTTGTAGTTTTACCTTTTTCAAAGTTTAACAGAAACGCTATATGATATTGAGATGCTCCTTTTTCTTGTTCAAAGAATAGTATTCCCTGTTGTCCCAACGATAATGGAGCTTCAAGATTAGCATCAAATTTTTGGTTTATCTTTTCCAATTTCTTAGGTTCTACAGTATTCTTGCCATTCTTTGAAATATTCTTTTTCAGATAATCTGCTTGTTTTCGAATTGTTGGATACAAGAAGACAAATCCATGTGTTAACGAAAGTTGAAACTCAGCGGAAAGAAGGTTTGCGAGTCGAATTGCCAGTAAAGAATGCCCTCCCGCTGAGGCAAATGCAGTTGTAGCAGAATGAACTTTTTCTCCTAAGACATCTTCCCAAATATTCGCAATGACTTGCTCCCATTTATCATGAATTCCGCCAAAATCATTATTACTCCTAAAAGGTACTAAAGATAATTGCCGTCGATTCATTTTCCCATTCTCTAAATAAGGGAAACGATCCATCTGGACAAAAAAATTAGGAATCATATAAGAAGGCAAACGTTTTTCAATATAGCTTCTCAACCCAATCTCATCCCAAGACTCAGTATCACAACGTATATAAGCTACAAGCCATTGTTCTTCGACTTCTTCACGAACCTCTACAACTATGTCTTTAACGAAAGATACTTCTCGTATGGTTTCTTCAATTTCACCAAGTTCAATACGAAGTCCTCTTAACTTTATTTGTAAATCTTTACGACCTCGAAATTCGTAATGACCATCTTCTCTAATATGAACAAGATCTCCAGAGAGGTAAGACAATTGACCTGTAGAAGGACATATAACAAACTTTTCTTTTGTAGCATCGGGAAGACCAAAATAACCCAAGGCTAGACCCTCACCGGAAATCAGTAGTTCCCCTTCGCATCCAGTACCTAATAAATTCAACTCTTCATCCACAACATGTACTGAAGCATTATCGATTGGCTGTCCCAAATCGATTTCGCTATAAAGGTGATTTTCACCTGGCAAACAAACTCTATAAGTAGTATCAATAGCTGCTTCAGTAGGACCATATAGATTTATAATCGGTATTGGTAAATTCGTTTGGATTTTATTTACTAATGATGTTTGCAATGACTCACCACCGCAAAACAATAGGCGCAAGGATGTGAAATTGGATAATGACTCCTGTTCTGACAGTAATTTAAGTACAGTTGGTACAAACTGTACAACTGTTACTTTATGCCTTTTGATATCAGTTGCAATATCAAATGGGTTGGATGAACCGATAATCATAGTACCACCAGACGATAGTGGTGCAAATATCTCCCAAACAGAAGCATCGAATCCCGATGCAGTTTTTTGTAAAAATACATCATCTTCAGTCCAAGAAAATTCTTTTTGCATCCATTGCATATGATTGACAATGGCACGATGCGGAATAACTACACCTTTTGGTCGTCCTGTAGAGCCCGATGTGAAAATGATATAGGCAGGTGTTTCATTATTTATCAGAACCATTGGAGGATCTTCCGCCCTAATTTTAGAATGCTCCCTTAAATCTATTGAATTCCGATTAAAGGCTAAATCCTTAACGGAACCGTCAGTCATTAATACATTGACTTCTGCTTTTTCAATACAATACCTTAATCTGTCTAATGGATAAGAAGGGTCAAGTGGTACGTAAGCAGCACCCGCTTTTAGCGTTGCAAGCATGGCAGCTATTAATGAAATGGATCTTTCTGCTGCAATGGCGACCCGGTCTCCTTCGTTAATACCCTTTTTTGCAAGCAAATGGGCGAGAGCATTTGCCCAAGTATCCAATTCCTTATATGTTATAACCATATCTTTATCTTTTATTGCAATGCTATTGGGATATATAGTTACCATAAGTTCAAAAGCATTTTGAAGAAACCTATTATTCATAATAATTTAGCGTATTGGCAAATCAATAACGCTGTCCTCCTTTGGGCAACTTAGTATGTATTATAAAATTCAAAACTATTAGAGGAAACAAACCTGTCGGGAGCTAACTCCCGACAGATTTATTATTTATCCGTTTACAATGCAATCTGTACCATCTACATAATGCTCTTTATGTTCTTCTAAACTCCACAAATTAACGGTTTTCATTATCCAACGAGTTCTTTGCTTTTCCACATCCGTGATTTCTTCAACATCCTTACCATGAATTGAATGATTGTTTGACAAGGAAATGAATTCACCCGCCTTTAGTAGGTGCGGAGCCTTTAATTCATGTAGTAAAACTTTTATTTTATCTACAACTCCCTGGGCTTCTTCCGTAAGACCCACTGTCCGATTTTCAAAATATGCAATATCAAATTCTTCTTCATTCAATAGGATGGCGTGATTTTTTGCACGCCCTAATTCAGTACGATTACCATATGTCGATAAATCATCAAAAGGTGTATAGAAGAGTTCTTGACGCATCAAATTTAAATCAGAAGGATCAAGTTTCTGAATTAAATCAATATTTTTGACGAATGTTGTAAAGATTTGATTTCCTTCATAGGCCCTCATTGATAACATATTCACAAAATCAGGCCGAACGAAATGATTTGCTAAATCTTTATGGAATCCTAAAGCCACCAGTGCTTTTTGTGATTGTGTTTCTGATAAAGATTTCATGGGATAGATATCTTGAAAGACATCGCCATCATTTACATTTATATATCCAATAGCTGGCATTTCCATGACTTGAGCATAGAATTGAAGAAAACCTTCCCCAACATATGTTTTTTTAAGCTCCCTTTTTGATTGAACTGGTGATTCATGGTCAAAAATAGGAACATCTTTATCTATAGGGCAGTTTTGTAGGTATAAGTAAGGTTCTTCCTTCCAAATCCTATTACCGGCAGCTTTTATTTTTTCCACAATATCTTTTATTTCAACATCGTTTTCGACAATGTTTTCAATTTCTGAACGAAAGGAAGTGTAATCTTCATAAGGATTACATTTTAACTCCAAAAATTTATTTGTAAGAAGTTGATTCTCTGCATCTGTAAACACATAATCAACTTTTAATTTATTCTTCGTACTTGCATTAGTATCTACACCCATTAACTTAGCTCCAATTCTATTGATTTTATTTTTACGCAGTAAATCACTAAAGTCTAGATGTGAAAAAATCTAGCAATCTTCTGAATAATAGGGCCCTATTAATATGTAAATACGTAATATGATTGCTGGTGCTACCAAATTTTAACACGATAGTTTTCAGAATTCAACGAATGTTAAAAAAATACAACTTCTTGCTCATTACCACTCACATTAGAGCTTTCATTCTTAATATGGCAATGTCATGATTCGTCACTTTCTGAACACCTGGCATGGCAGTGTTACATGAGATCAAAAGGAGGATTTTGGTGTTTTATAACCTGATTTATGGTGATGGACCGCCTCGTTGATAACAGTTAAATCTTGAGAAATACAAGAAAATGCCTGAGCCTATATGTCATTAAGTCAGGGCATCTAAATCAACCGGGCATCGAATTTTTCTTCATTTTTTGAATATATGTAAGTAATGAAGAGTAAGTAGCATTCCTCTATTGAACTGATCGAGTAATGATCCTAAAACCCTGAGATCAGAAAAGCAACGTTGCGACTTCCTACCTAATTTGATCACCGTAAATGGAACAGGAACTTATGGACTGTAATTTTGAGTGGATAAAAGTAATCACCTATGTCATATTCCGTACTTCGGGTTAAAGAATTATGCCCCTTACCAAAATAGCAAGTGTTTATTGAGCCACGTAAAATAGCCCTCCTCCATATACATGGCATCAGTTGGCCATGGTGAACGATCCTGTTTCAACAAAATCGTACATCCAGAAAAACAATGGCAGGTAATCTAACAAAGAGGAAGATTTTGTATAAATTCATTAGTATAATTGATGAAATTACAATAAGGAAGGAAAGATCACTCATGCATGCTTTAAAAAAGAATGCCACATGTACCCTTGAAATCAGTTATCTGTATATACTGTTCTTTTTTTCAGAGCTACAAACCACTACCGCAAGCTTTTTAAAAATAAAGTAAGAATCATGTAATTAAAACCTCTTGAATGAACTATGTTAAAAGATCCTACGAACATTCCCTTACGATTATTTATCTTCATTATTAGCACTTTCAACCGTCATAACAGCCAATTTGTACGTCTTGTCTGTGCAAGATCCCTCAAAGGCGAAATGGCAATTCCCCTTACGGTTCCAGATTGATAAACTGGATGCCCGACAAGCGTTTTAAGACATTAACTCAGTCCTCTGTAACTCCATAGGGCTGAGCTTTTTTCAACAGGTAATGATTATTCTACCTATCCTCCCTACTGAGCTACCTTACTAGCCGTGAATGAAAAATATTACAAAGTTGTTCCTTACAAGTGAGAAACATAAGTTCTCCAAAAAAGGACAAACTGTATTTGAAAAAAGAAAGGAGATGTGAGACATGACAAAAAAATTCAATAAAGGCAGCGGTAACCAAAATTCGCCGCAATTACACGGACAAACCCCTGTTAGTGGGGACAACAGCAAAGGAAATAAAAGAAATAAAGATCAGAGCTCTAAATCAGAGTAACTAATGAAACAAACCGGTCATATTCAGACCGGTTTGTTTCATTGCAGGCACTATTCATTGTTAAAAAGAACAATTCTCAAAAGATCCCCTTCTAGCGATCATTGAATTATCCTGTGTACACTGGACCAACTTTGATTCCAAAAAGCCCAATTCATTAAAAGCGTTCCAAACTGTAAATGGAGTGCTGCAAAAACCGACCCCAGGAAAGTTTTAATTGGAAGGAATTCGTTTTACATATTTAAACCGGATGTGAATGTGAAAAATCATGTTGAGTTAGCTATTTGATTCTTTTTGCATTAGATCTTCTGCTCTAGTGCTGATGTCTCCAAATCATCAGTATCTTGATGAGTATAAGTAAAGTTTTTTGTCATCAAACTGACCACCACTAAAACAACAATGTTAACAAATAGGGCGATAATACCCACATTCAGGTCTTTTATTGCCTGAGGAAGATAAGGAAACAGTTGACCAATTTTTATATTCCCCAGTTCCATGATGGAAACTAGCACTCCTCCTGTTATAATCCCGGCAAATGCTCCATGTTTGGTTACAAAATTATTTCTCATCAAACTGGCGAAAAAGGCAGGAGCTAGTTGTGTGATGAAATTATAGGCGATTAACGCGAGACTAAAGAGGGTATTTCCACCCTGAAAGGTCAAGTATATTCCTAAAAGAGAAATAAGCGGAACCATGTATTTTACCAGTTTTGCAATCTGTTTTTCCGTTGCTGATGGAGTGAATACGCTATATACATTTTTCGAAAGCAACGTTGATATAGACATCAACAGCATGGAACATGGAACTAGAGCGGCTAACACGCCTGTACCACCGATTAAGCCCACAAACCATGGATCAAAATCCTGTTTAGAAAACTGCAGCAAGATTAGATCGGCGTCGCTTCCTTTTAATCCTGGTGTCTGTAAGATAGCGGCGAATCCAACAAAAAAGGCAAACAATAAAATCAATTGGTACAATGGCATTAGGATTGCATTTTTTCTTAAGGCTTTCTCGCTAGAGGCAGCATAAATAGGAGAAAACCCATGCGGCCACATATAAAATCCAATAGAGCTTAATATAACGGTCGATATATACCACGATACGCTCATTCCTTGATCTGGGAGTATGGTAAAGTTCGGCTTTGCCTGTTCAATGGCCTCATACATAGGCTGAAGCCCGCCATAATAATGCATGGGGAAATAAACCCCTAGAAATACGATAATGCCCAGAATGAGAATATCCTTCAAAATAGCTGTCCTGGCTGAGCCATGAATACCGGAAACCATTACAAAAATGGTAACACCTATTGCTCCAACCCAAATGGCAGCTGTAGAAGAGATTGCCCCATATGATGTTGCAAACACGATATATCCTAATCCCTTCAATTGCAGGACCAAGTAGCAAGTACAAGCTATAACACCTATAACCGCAACAAGTACACCAAGATAGGGACTTTGATATTTTTTTACAAAAAAATCAGATTGGGAAACTAATTGATGCTTCTTTGCATACCTCCAGATTGCCGGAAATGTCCAATAGGAGATGACTGTAGCCAGACAGCCATATGTGACAATACTAAAGATGGAACCACCTTCCCCATAAGCTGAGCCACTTGCACCTAAAAAGGTAAAGGTAGTATACATTTCACCTGCGGATAAAAGGAAAATCAAAAGGGCTCCCATTCCGCGGCCTCCAACCGACCATTGTTCCAAATTCATTTCTTTCCCTTTTTTAGCCTGGATACCGATCAAAACGGAAATGACGAAAAAAAACAGGATGAAAAGAACGGCAATATTCATCTTGAATCTCCCTTCTGATCAGCAGGATCCAGTAGATAAATAACCCACATTATACCTGTGGTTAGCACAGACCAGAGCACAATCCAAAAATGAAAAAATGGCATACCCAGAACATAGGGAGTCACTTTATTTGTAAACAAGGCGCCTACGATAAAACCAAGAAACGGGATAATTCCGAGCCAATATATTTTTTTCATTCTCTTAGCCCCCTAGTATGTTAGATTTAACATTTTTAAAGTCCCATGAACATATAACTTCACCCCATTTTGTAAAGCCTGTTCATCGACTGTAAATTTAGGATGATGGTGAGGATATATAATCCCTTTTTCTTCATTACGAGCCCCTATTCCAATATAAGTTCCTGGAACTACTTCTTGAAAAGCAGAGAAGTCTTCACTTCCCATAATTGGCTTTAAAATCTCTCGACTTTCTTCACCAAATATTTCACAAACCGTTTCGTCCATCAATCGGGTAACTTCTTCATCATTAATGGTAGGAGCATAACCAAACTGATAATCGAATTCATATGTAGCTCCATGTGCTTCAGTAATCCCTTTTACTATCCGTTCGATAAAATTCCGGATTTCTACCTGCAGCTGTGGATTAAAGCTTCGAACTGATCCACCAATGCTTACCTTACTTGGAATAACATTAATCGCACTTCCCCCATGGAACTGGGTCACTGAAATCACCAGAGCATCCTGGGCATCACGATACCGCGAAACAATGTGCTGGAGATTCGATACCACCTGTGTTCCAATTGCAATTGGATCGACGGTAAGTTCAGGTTGTGAGGCGTGCCCCCCTTTACCCACCAAGGTGATGTTAAAAGTATCGGCCCCAGCCATTATCGGACCGTAACCCAAACCAATTTTCCCAAAAGGAAGAGTCGACAAGAGATGGGTGCCAATGATCATATCAACCCCATCAAGCGCACCAGCCCTCACCATTTCTTGAGCTCCACCTGGCGGCAGTTCCTCAGCATGTTGAAATAAAAAACGCACCTCCCCTTTAATTTGCTCCTTTATCTGTGTAAAGATTTTTGCTGTTCCGAGCAGCATCGCCGTATGCCCATCATGTCCGCAAGCATGCATGACTCCTGAATTCTGTGACACAAAGTCAAAATCGTTTTCTTCTTCAATTGGAAGCGCATCCATATCTGCCCGAAGTGCAATGACCTTCCCAGGATGCTGACCGATCAAACGAGCCATTATACTCGTTTTTGTCGGACGTGAAATTTCCAATTCACCAAAAGTTTGCAGCTTTTCATAAACAAATTGTGCTGTTTTTTCCTCCTGAAAAGACAGCTCCGGATACTTATGTAAATATCTTCTCCAAGCAATCACTTCATCTTTAACGGCCTCGATCAAATCATGAATCATTATGGTTTGAGACATACGCTACAACCCCTTTTCGTTTGATTTTAAACAGCAACTCTTAATTTAGGTTAGTTTAAGGAAAAAATTCCTTAAATAGAGTATAATCTCATACAGTCTTCATTACAATATTTTTCGAAAATTCAAAACCGTTTTTCCCACACTAAAAAAGCACCCAAATTATGGGTGCCTGTAATTCATAATAATTGATAAATCTTACTCGGCCTTCCTCGGGTGGCATTAGCCTCTTCACCAACGCATTGTGCCAAATCAACTTCGCACATATCCGCAACAATTCGCCGTACATTGCGCTCTGTCATCTCTAGATGTGTCGCTAAGTCCTTTGTAGTAAAATCACTCCAGCCCATTCTTTGAACAAGCGCCGATATCTTCTTATACGTTTTAACACTGATATTTCCGTTTTTCAACTTTTCTATAAGGGGTTTATTATGGGTACGGGTATCATATTGCAGTTCTTTCTTTTTGCCTGGTGATTCGATTATTTTGCCATCATCTTGAATAATCACAATTTCTCGCTTTTTCATCTCTTTTGAATGTTGAATAGCACGAAAAGCATTGATTTCCGCCGAATAGGCAGTCTCGCCGAAGCCAATTCCAACTGCAACGGTTGTATCTGCTTCAAAAGCCAATTTTTCAATCGTTTCTTCGAGCGTAATGATTTCTCGTTCAATTGCGCCGCGAGAACTAAAAATCATGTATCTTCCATTCCCTTTCTCTGAAAAGGAACCATTTATTTTTTCACCAAGTTGAATCAACATTTCTTTTAGCCGAAGCTCCAAGTACTGTAAATGATATGGAGTTTTCATTTCCTCTGCCACTTTATTAAAATATTCGACTTCAATGATTTCGACTCCGATTTGTGTATCCTTAAAGTAGGATGCCTTTACTTTTTCAGAAAGAATTCGAAGAGTTTGCCTCACTTCCATCTTACTCATCGACATACGGTAGGCTGGAATGCCCAATTCCCTTAAAGCTTCACACACGGAAGGAAAACAAGAAAAAGCGCCTTCTGTCTTTCCCGTATTCCATAAATCCAAGTGAAAATGTACCAATTCATCCGTATCAACATCTGTCTCAAACACTTTCGTATAAATCTTTTGGGTTTTTATATTCAACTGTGACAAAGCTTCTTCGCTAATATTATTTGAGGACATAGTATCGATACTTAGATGCTCAATGATTTTCCCTTGTTCATAGATCATCTCTAAAAAGGATTTATAAAAACCAGATTCCGTAGCTGGGACATGGACCATTATTTTATCTGTACATAGGGTTTTTCCCGCAATTTCATAGGGAAGTGGACCAGAAAAAAGCCATGCATGTACATGTGAATCATGTTCCTTTACAATATTCTCTACCTCTTCGGTCCTTACATAGGGCAAAGAGATGAATTCCAACTCATGTTTATATTCTTCTGCCGCGGCTAAAATTTGTTCTATAGAAGTTTTTAGACCGACAAGTCCGATTTTATACATCCAGTAATCGACTTCCTTTACCATCTGTAATAGATTCATTGTTATTTGTAGAATATCCTGGTTTAATCCAAGTCATGATATGTAATCCTAATTCTTCTGCTGTCTAACTATTGTTTCAATTTGTATGAGCCCTTGTTTTTATTTTTTTGTTACCTCTTGATCATATCAGCAGCAAAAAGAAAAATGTGTAGCCAAGGCTTTAATATATAGTTGCATTCATACCCACGCCAAATTTTTTTCTCTTATGTCTCATTTTATCATGCAACATGAAGGAAAAATACGTTGTATTCGTTATTCATCTATAATCACTGCACGGATAAATATAGTTAATGTATGTACCTTAAAGTGGGATATAAAAGTTATTTAATAGTTTAATTATGTTTTTTAAAATAGGTGTTTTGAAGAAATATTGTTGCTTTATTTTATAGACGCTTCTCTAGGGTGCCCAATCAAACTCATTAAATAGCATAATATACTTTAGGCTAGGGGGAGTTATATAAGCCCCTAATATGAATGCAAAACAAAGAAGGGGATAGGGCCGCCTTCCAGTCACATCATCTCTTTAAGTTTATTATTTTGTTAACAACTTTTATTCGGAACATCTCCTCTTAGGTACGATTATAATGTCCGCCCATAACAATAAAAAAGCTGCCTCAATGACAGCTTCGCATTTCTGGAATCCTCTACGAATGACCCGATCCAGCCATACTTATTACTGGTCATAGGCAAATCCACAGGAGCAACGTTTTTTCCCAAATAACAGGTGATAAGATGCGGGGAATTCATGATTGACCCGTTGAACTTCAAGTGCAAATTCCTTACTATCTTTAGGCACTGTTGAAAGTGCATCCGCTTTTTGTGAATCAATATTAGCTCCTGGCGGTACAAACCTACCAGGCGGTATTCGAACGCCATTCGTTACTACTGCATTATAAGAAATAACTTCCTACAATTGCCCAATGGATTTAAAACTAACAAATACCTTATCTGCAATATAACAAGGCCCATGGACAATCGCACCATGAGCAATGGTCACTTCATTTCCAATGAATATTGAATAGCCATTTGTCCCAACTGAAATCCTTTTATTGAATAACCCATGTAAAATTACTCCGTCCTGTATATTTGAATTGGATCCTATATAAAAAGGAGTTCCTTCATCCGCACGTATACTTACATTAGGCGGCGCTACATAGACATTGTTACGAATGGTAACATCACCTATGACACTGGAAAACTGACTGACAAATGCTGTTTTATCAATTTTAGGAAAGCATTGAACAGGATTTAATGAAGTAATGGGGGTGGGGCTTATAAATGGTTCAAAACAGTGAGAATGGATATTGGAAGAGGCGTTTGAGCCTTTTTTTTCACCCAAGCAATTACCTCCCTCACAATCTATCGGGCTTAATTATTTTATGCAGGAAGATGGGTGGCGAAAGGGCTATCATTCAGGTATCCATCCCTTTCCTGCAGTACAGACGATAGAATTTTTTAGTCTTTGCCTTGGTATAGAAATAGATATTTCGCGTGTTAGAAACTAAGGATAATACCTATCGATCCTGTTATGCACCTGCGAGTTTGTAAATCAACCAAAAGAATCACGAAGTTTCTTCGCCACTGGGGATCTAAAACGTGAAAATATACCACAATCAATACAGATATCAATGGAATTAAAAAGAATGACCCCTTTTAAACAAAGATCATCCTCCTTAAACTAGCCTTATTTACTCTGTTCGTTACAGCGGGTGAGCTTTTAGCAGAAACCGCCATATTCTTGGACCGCCCCATTACCGCTACCATAACAAGTAGCTCCAACAATGATTAAGAGTATAAACAATACGACTATAAAAGCAAAACCTCCACCAAATCCACCAACACCGTTATCAGAATCACAATTTGATTGATGACCACAATTTGACAATAGAAACATCTCCTTCTTTGTTTTAAGGAGAAATTAATTAAATGGGTTCCTTTACTTTATGTTCTAATTGGGATATTGGCACAATAATCTCACCGGAACCGAATTTCATTTACGTGAATACTAAGAACGCTGAGGTGTTACTTTTTTAACATATAAATTTTACGAGGTCTTCCCCGAGGTGATTGAAGTTCTTCTCCTTTGTACTCCACTAAACCGCTTTCACTCAAACCACTCATGATTCTCTGGGCATTTCGAACGGTCATGGTTAAATGGGAAGCTAAGTCCGAGGAAGTGAAGCCGTCCCAGCCCATACGATCGATCAATGCTTCAATCTTTTTATACGTTTTTACACTAATGTTGGCCTGATTCAATTTATCCAGCAGTTCTTTATCATTAGAACGGAAGGTGTATGCCAATTGTTCTTCTTGACCTACGGATTCAATCATTACACCATCTTCCTGGATAACAACAATTCCAGAACTTTCTTTCTTTTTTGAATGACGGATCGCCTTGCGGGCATTGATTTCTGCCGATGCTGCCGTTTCACCAAAACCAATGCCGACTGCAACAGAAACATCCATCTCAAGGGCCAGTTGTTGAACAGTACTTCGCAGGCTGCCAATTTCCCGTTCAATGGCCTTTCGTGAACTAAATATTTGATAGCGTCCGTTTCCATTTTCGATGAGGGATCCATCTAATTTTTCGCAAAATGTAAGCAATGTTTGTTTAATCTTAAGCTCCAAATGCTGCAGATGGTAACGAATATTAACCTCGTCAACAAATTGATCAAACTGATCAATTTCAATGATTTCGACACCTATCTGGCTATCCTTGAAATAAGTACTTTTTGCCTTTTCAATTAAAATCTTGACCGCTTGCCGAATTTCCATTTTGGTCATATTAATTTTGTAGACAGGAACACTTTCCTTCTTCAAGGCCTCATAAACAGATTGTAAAACGGTAAGGACACCATGTACCTCCCCTTCCCTCCACAACTGAAGATGAAATTGGACAATTTCTTGATAATCATATTGTTCATCAAATGTTTTTACATAAATATGTTCAGTGGAAATCCCCAGCTCTTGCAGCGACTCATGAAGAAAAAAGTCTTCCAATCGAATCATATCGATGGACAACTTATCGAAAAAATGTTTTTGATCTGCAGACATTTGTAATAAACATCGATATAAACTAGATCCTACAGGGGGACAATATGTAAAATTAGCCTCTGAATCCAACATTCCTTTTGCTATTCTATAAGGTACCGGTCCAGAGAAAAACCAACCATTTACTGTACTTTGATGTTTTTTTATTATGTCCGTCACCTCACGTGCATCTTCATATGAAAAATCAATAAAATCTATTTCATGTTCAAATTCATTAGTGACATCCCGAATTTTCTTTAAAGATGAAAGTGGACCAACAACCCCAATTTTATACAAGTTTATTTCACCCCTACATCATACTATTCGTTTTATTATATCAAAATAACCAACCCTAACAGGGAATAAAAATGATATCCAAATATACAAGCATGGTAAGAACCGTTTGACATGAATAAACGGTGCTCCTTAATATGGTTTACTTATCTATCGTAAGTTCAAGAATGGCAGGATTTAATCATTCAATGATTTCGCATTCCATTGTTTACTTTACAACAATTACCAGAAAATATTTTCCCTTTATTCAGAAAATTTTATTGAAATAGATTATTCTTAATTATATAATACATTTAACGAAAATAACGTTAAGTATTCGTTAAATAAAATCAGTATACTTGGAAGAGATTAATGAAGTTCACAAAGGATGATAGAGGCTAATTTGAGTTTAAGGCAGGTTTAGAGAAAAAGTTTATAAAGGGAATGCTACAAAACGCAAAACTACAAATGGAAGAAGGTTTAGGAGGAGAATGTAATGGAACAAAAAGTAATCAAAGATACAACTAATCTTCAAAATCAGAAAACGGGTGGTTTTTTCAATAGAGTAGAGCGAATAGGAAACAAAATCCCCCACCCCTTTATCTTATTTATTTATATGATTGCCTTTTTATTTGTTGTAACCGCTCTCTTATCCGTTTTCCATGTTTCGGCATCGGACCCCATTAGTGGAGAGAAAGTGGAAGTTCAAAACCTTTTAAGCCGTGAAGGCATCCAATGGATTTTGCCGAATATGATTAAAAACTTTTCAGGGTTTTTACCATTGGGATCTATTTTAGCCCTAATGCTGGGAGTGGGACTCGCTGAAAAGGTCGGATTGTTAGAAGTTTTGATTCGGAAAATGTCGTTAAAGGTCTCAGGGAAATACGCAAGTTATTTAGTTGTATTTGTTGCCTTCTTCAGTCATGTTTCTTCTGATGCTGCGCTTGTCATCATGCCTCCCCTTGGAGCTTTGATTTTCCTTGCTGTGGGACGGCACCCTGTTGCAGGGTTGCTCGCTGCCATTGCTGGGGTTGGTTCAGGTTTCACTGCCAACTTATTAATCGTCACAACAGATGTCTTGCTTTCAGGAATCAGTTCGGAAGTAGCGAAAGGCATGAATGCAAATTTGACCGTTAATGTTACGGATAACTGGTTCTTTATGGCGACTTCCGTTCTCGTACTCACGGTAGTTATATCCTTGATTACAGATAAATTTGTTGAGCCGCGTTTAGGAAAGTATGAAGGTGGCGGTAAACATAAAAAATTGGAGCAATTAACGAAGCAACAAAACAAAGCACTCCTGGCTACAGGTATTTCAGCATTGATTTTTATAGCTGTTATGGCCATTCTAGTCGTTCCAGAAGGAGCTTTATTACGAAATCCAGAAACCGGAGCCATCCTTCCTTCTCCATTCATGTCCGGAATTGTCGCAATCATCTTACTCTTCTTTTTTACAGTTTCCATTACTTATGGAGTTAAGGTGGGAGCAATCAAGAAACAAAATGACATTCCGGAATTATTGGTAGACCCAATTAAAGGCATGGCCGGATTCATTATTATGGTTTTCCCGCTTTCCCAGTTTGTCGCTTGCTTTAACTGGAGTAATATGGGTAAGTTTTTGGCTTTATCCATCACAGATCTGTTGGAACAGCTAAACATAGAAGGTGCACCTGTCCTAATAGGGCTAATGTTCTTATCTGGACTTCTTTCCATGTTCATTGCCAGCGGATCGGCAATATGGTCTATATTGGCACCCGTTTTTGTCCCAATGTTCATGGTATTAGGCTATCATCCTGCCTTCGCCCAAATGTTGTTCAGGGTAGCAGATTCATCTGTACTGCCATTGGCACCTGTATCTCCATTTGTCCCACTATTCTTAAGTTTCTTACAAGAGTATCGAAAAGATGCAAAACTAGGAACTTATTATTCTCTTATTTTGCCTTATCCGATTATCATCTTCATCATTTGGACATTATTGGTTGTGGTTTGGTATTTCCTTGGCCTCCCAATTGGTCCCGGAGTATATCCGAAATTACCGTAATTTGAAAAGTCCCAAGCGCCCCGTATGTCCCTTAAGCGACTTGAGGGGCTGGGCAGCTTGATATAGACACTAAATCGTATGATACGAATTATCATCAAATAAAATTAGGAGTGAAACGAATTGGATATTATTTCTTTAAGACGTGATCTTCATCAACACCCGGAAGTTGGCTTTACGGAATTTCGTACTGCTTCAAAGGTAGTGGAAGCACTAACTTCCCTGAAGTATAACGTGATATTTGGAAAAGATGCTTTAGATGGTGATTCTCGCCGTGGAGTCCCCCCTATCGAAGTATTAGAGGAAACATTTAATAGAGCATTACAAGATGGTGCCAATCCAAAGATCCTCCAAGAAATGGAGGGTGGATATACTGCCGTCATTGGTGTATTAAAAGGAAAAATGGCTGGACCAACCGTAGCTTTCCGCTTTGATATGGATGCATTGCCTGTTACGGAAAGTACTGATTCTGACCACTTCCCGCAAATAAACGGTTTTCGTTCAAAATATGAAGGGAATATGCATGCCTGTGCACACGATGGCCATACAGCCATTGGCTTAGGACTTGCTGAAAAATTAGCGGATGGCAATTTCGCAGGAACTGTAAAGCTTATTTTTCAACCAGCTGAAGAGGGCGTACGCGGTGCCTATTCAATTGTACAAAAAGGAATTTTGGATGATGTGGATCATATATATTGTCTGCACCTTGGCACAGATGTCCCTCTAGGAGAATTTCACGGTGGGTCTTCCGGATTTTTAGCAAGTACGAAAATGGCTGCACATTTTCATGGGGTATCTTCACATGCAGGTGCTTCTCCTGAAAAAGGTAAAAATGCATTATTGGGAGCAGCCACCGCATTGTTAAATATTCATGCCATTCCTAGATTCAGTTCAGGCTCGACCCGTGTGAACGTAGGTGTTCTTAATGGAGGAACAGCCGCTAATATTATTCCAGCGCATGCAAAAATGATCATTGAAACCCGATCTGTAACCGAAGAAGCAAATGCTGAAATGGAGAAACGTGTTCGAAATATCGTGGCTCATAGTGCAGGTATGCATGAGCTTGAACATGAAATTGAAATTATAGGACAAGCAATTACGATTCGCTGTGATCAAGAACTTGTCGAACTGGCCATGGAAGAAGCCAGGAATGTAGATGGTTTTTCAACAATCGAAGCATGCAGGAAATCCGGTTCTGCTGGAAGCGAAGATGCAAGTTTCATGATTCGAAGAGTACAGGATAATGGCGGGAAAGGGACATATATGATTATTGGGACTGATATTCCTGCACCACATCACCACCCTAAATTTGATATTCAAGAAGAGGTATTACCAAGGAGTGTAGAACTTTTGAATCTTATTGCTAGACGGCTTTTAAAATAGTTTTTCAGTATAAATAAATATATATATAGGAAGGAAAGAGTAAAAAATGACATATGTAAATAGACTATCGGAAATCATTGAACAAAAAAAAGAAAAATTCATTGAAGTCAGTGACTGTATATGGAATTTTGCAGAAACACGTTTTGAAGAATATCAATCTGCTGAATTGCTATGCAAAACATTAGAAAGCGAAGGATTTTCTGTTGAAAAAGGTGTTGGAAACATAGAAACGGCATTCATCGGCAGCTTTGGAACCGGTAAACCTATTGTGGCAATCATGGGAGAGTTCGATGCATTGTCAGGTATGAGTCAAAAAGCGGCTACGGCTAAACAGGAGCCACTAGTACAAGGTGAAAATGGCCATGGCTGCGGTCACAATTTACTTGGTACGGGATCTTTAGCTGCAGCTGTTGCAGTGAAGGATTATATGGAAGAGAATCATATAAATGGGACAGTTCGTTATTATGGATGTCCTGGAGAAGAAGGCGGATCAGGCAAAACCTTCATGGTCAGAGAAGGTTTGTTCGATGACGTTGATTTTGCATTTTGTTGGCATCCACTGGATGTTAACGGCGTCATGTCGATGGATTCACTTTCCAATTTCCAAGTGTATTATAAGTTTAAAGGCAAAAGCTCCCATGCAGCAGCATCACCACATTTGGGACGGAGTGCTTTAGATGCCGTAGAACTTATGAATGTTGGCGTGAACTATTTAAGAGAGCATATTATCCAGGAAGCAAGAGTCCATTATGCAATAACGAATTCAGGTGGATTATCGCCTAATGTTGTCCAACAAGATGCTGAAGTTCTTTATTTATTACGAGCTCCAGAAGTTTCACAAGTTCAAGATATTTACTTAAGAGTTTGTAATATTGCTAAAGGCGCTGCCCTGATGACAGGAACTGAATTGGAAATCGTTTTTGACAAAGCCTGTTCCAATGTTATCCAAAACACTGTGTTAGATTCCGTCATGTATAAGAATTTTCAAGAATTAGGCATTCCACAACACGATGATGATGAAAAACAGCTTGCCAAAGAAATCCGCTCCACCTTAACCGAACAAGAAAGGAACCGTACAATCAATCCATTTAAAGATAATCAAGATGATGCACTGGCAAATTGGTTAGAACCCATTGAGGGCCTCCAAGCGCCATTAACAGGTTCATCGGATGTGGGAGATGTTAGCTGGATTGTTCCTACTGCCCAATGCACAACGGCTTGTTTTGTTCTTGGGTCACCTTTGCATAGCTGGCAGTGGGTTACACTGGGATCAACATCCATTGCCCATAAAGGAATGCTTCATGCTGGCAAGGTTATTGCGGCAACTGCAGTAGAAGTACTTCAAAATCCGGAATTAATTGAAAAGGCAAAAACGGAACTAAAAGAACGATTACAAGGAAAAAGCTATAACTCCCCTATCCCGCAAGATGTAAAGCCTTTAGTTAAAAGATGATAGACTAGTTGTTAGTGGGTTGCCTTAATCGTTAATTGTCCGTAGCTATATGGTAATTTAGTTCATGAAACTTATGATGTATAAAAAGGGGTTCGGAAAACATATCTTTCATCAAAATATGTTCCCAAACCAACACCTTCAATTCCTCAAGTATGGTTTCTATCTATATGTTTGAACAAAGTTGATTGGAGAGAAAGGTGCGAGACTCCTGCGGGAAAAGCGCGTCTAGGGAGACCCCGAAGGCGCAAGCCGAGGAGGCTCGCGGACCGCCCGCGGAAAGCGAGTGCCTGGAGCGGAAATCTACGTCCAATTGTACAAGCCATAAAAAAACTGTGGTAAACTCGATTTCTTCGAATTTGTCTAAAGTCTCAGGGATCTTCGATTGGAAGATCCCTTTTCCATTTGTGCTTATGAGCTCGCTGTTAAGATCAGGAAAGACCCAGTTTCGAAAATCTCTAAGATTCATAAAGATTAATGGTAAGGAGCTTATCCCTTCATATTCAACAAATATCCTTCAATATCGGGCTTACTTTTTAACATAACTATCACCTTTTCAGGGTCACTCTTTTGAAGATCTGCCAATTTGATTTTCATTTCTTTCCTGCGAGGAAAGTAAGTGGATATGATAAATTTGATAAACTCCCAGTCTAGTTTTTCATTGCAGCCTTTAGCCATATCAGGCCTTGTTTTACCTAGATTAGACAACCAGCGTTTTATCACCCGGTAAAGGCAAACACCGAGAGGAAGTTCTAAATAAATAATCGTATCGGCTAGCTCCGAACGCAGGTTAAAAGAATGACTATAATTGCCTTCCATGATCCACTTGTCATAACTCACTACTTCCTTTTGAGCAGAAATAAAATCCTCTAAAGGAGCCTCCACCCAGCCAGGCCTCCAGTAGAATGTATCCAAATGATATACCTCGATATTCAAATGATCTCCAAGCCTTCTTGCAAAAGTAGATTTCCCGACACCCGCGGACACTCCGATAACCATGATACGTTCCATCGATATACCATCCACTCTCCCCTTTTATGTTCATAAGAAAAGGCGACCCTTCTTGAAGAAGAATCGCATCAGTTTTAGAAAATGAAGTATGGTTGCTGCATTGTCCTGTCAAAGAACAAGCCAGCCTTACATTTTATCTCTATTAAATCAGATGCCCTAAATGTTTCTTTACCTCGTAATCAACAAGTTTTTCATCTTTCTTAATTCGTGCCAGATAATCCGGGTTGGCGATAAGCGGACGGCCAATCGCCGCAACGTCAATGATGCCTTTTTCCAGTGCTGCTTCCGCTGTTTCGGGATCAAGCCCGCCCACACCGACTATGATTCCATCCCAATGGCTGCGTACCAATTCATGCATGGTCAATCCTCTTGCAATCGGTTTGGTAAATTCCATCGTGGATGGGTGAATCATTTTGACTCCTGTTTCATTGAACGCTTCAATAAATGTTTGGATCGCTTTTTCAGGGTCTTCCCACATATAAGACGGCTGGTCAATTTTCAAAGCCGAGAAACGAATAAGGGTACGTTCCGCTCCTACCGCATCAATAACTGCTTTTAGCACTTCCTTCATAAATGTCAGACGCTGTTTTAAATCACCACCGTACCGATCGGTCCTTTTATTGGAGGTGTTAGAATTGAACTGGTCTATTAAGTAGCCATGTGCACCATGAATTTCAACGCCGTCAAAACCAGCAATCATTGCATTCTTTGCAGCTTGTTTATATTGGTTCACAACTTCTGCAATATCCGTCTCTGTCATTTCTTCAGGAGTGTCAAAAGGTTTGCCGAATCGTGAAACCTTACCTTCTGCAGCGATAGGTGACGGAGCCTGCGGAGGAAGTCCTCCTGCAATTTCATGGTGGCTTGCACGGCCCACATGCCAGATTTGCGCAATAATCGTTCCGCCTTCAGCATGTACTGCTTCCGTTACTTTTTTCCACCCGTCGATTTGCTCTTGAGTATATATACCGGGAACTCCAGGATTGCCCTTTGCTCTTGGTGAAATCACTACACCTTCAGTAATGATAAGTCCGATTCCATCTTGAGCCCGTTTTCGGTAATATTCTACGGTCAGGTCATTCACAACACCAGTTTCGTTATCGGCAAACGACCGAGTCATAGGAGCCATTGCCGTTCTTGTTTTTAAGTTCCATGCACCTATTGTTACAGGTTCAAACATTTTGGTTTTTATTGTTTTCATTTGAGTTCCTCCTGTTAACCGCTTTACCTGAGCTGAATTTTAGTAACTTTCATTGTGTAAGATTATCCGATAAGTGGTTAGTTTTCAAATAATCCACTCTGATTTTTTCGTTTTTGATGAAATATGGTAATAAAGACCAGTAAAAAAAGCCAGACAGAGAAACTCCATTCCCTGCTGGCTAATTTATCTTATTGGTCTCGTGCTGTTCTGATAAAAAACGATACGATCAAACCAATGATTGCAAGGACAAGGCCGAAAATAAAGGCATCTTGAACACCTGCAGTCAATGAACCGCTAATGGCAGACGGATCGAACGGATCTTCTGCATTTGCCATATAATTTTTTTGGGATGCTGACATGATCGTAATGGCAACGGTTGTACCGATGGCCCCCGATACTTGTTGCAATGTATTCATTAGAGCCGTTCCATCCGGATAAAGATTTTTTGGCAGTTGATTCAGCCCATTTGTCTGGGCCGGCATCATGACCATCGAAACACCAATCATAAGGAGGGAGTGCATGACGATTACCATTATGATCGTCGTTTCAGTCGTTACGTTCGTCAAAGTCCATAACATGACAATCATGATAATGAAGCCTGGAACCACTAACCCTCTTGGACCGAACTTATCAAAAATGCGCCCCGTAACCGGAGACATGATACCATTAAGCACTCCACCCGGCAATAGTACCAGCCCAGCAGAAAACGCAGCTAATGCAAGCCCGGTTTGCAGGTATAGCGGTAAGAGAATCATGGATGACATGATGATCATGAAGGTGATGAAGACGGTTATTAACCCTAACGTGAACATCGGGTATTTAAAAACGCGCAAGTCAATCATTGGTTTATCCATATTGAATTGCCTCACAGCAAACAGGAATAACGCTATAAGTCCAACAATGATCGAGGATAAAACGATCGCATTGCTCCATCCTTGCTCTCCGACAATACTAAAGCCATAAACAATTCCCCCAAAACCAATGGTCGATAAAACAATGGATGGTACATCGATTTTAGGTTTGGTGATTATTGAAACGTTTTGCATATACTTCAGACCGAATAGTAAAGCGATCACAAAGAACGGCAAAGACACCCAGAAAATGTAGTTCCATTTTAGATTTTCAATAATCAAGCCTGAAACTGTCGGTCCGATGGCCGGGGCAAACATGATCACCAGCCCCATCAATCCCATCGTCGCTCCCCTTTTATGAATAGGAAAAATCAATAAAATGGTATTGAACATGAGAGGCAATAAAAGACCCGTTCCGATTGCCTGGATGACACGGGCTAGCATCAAGATGCCGAACCCGGGTGCAATGGCTGCAATGAGCGTACCAATGATGGAGAACACCATTGAGGCAATGAATAATTGACGAGTATTGAACCACTGAATCAAGAGTCCCGAAACGGGAACCAATATCCCCAATGTCAATAGGTAACCCGTTGTTAGCCATTGCACGGTTGAAGGACTGACATTGAATTCTTGAATTAGATCCCCCAGCGCCATGTTTAATGCCGTCTCGCTGAATAACCCAATGAACCCTGCAATTAAAAATGCAATTAATATAGGGGTCGTCCTAATGACTGGGTTTTGTTGCTGTGTTGCATCTGCTGACATAAAATAATTCCTCCAATTACTAACTGTTCGACCTAAGCTTAAAATAATTTTTCCGCATGACTTATTTATTTATCAGCAATAATGGTATCTGTTCCGCAATGGCTTGGAGAGGTTCCCCGTTTTTCGCCGTTAAGGATAAAAGGATACCGCCTTCAATCAAAGCATTAATTACGATACTCAATTCTTTTGCCCGTTTCTCACTGAAGTCCGCTTCGAGTAATTTCTTCACATAAATGGATTGCCAATCTTCCATCGCTTCTTGACAGGCCATTCTTATCTGCTCGCTCGTCGTATATGTTTCCGCCGCAATCGTCCCGATTGGCAGTCCTAATAGATTTTCACTATGACCAAAAACCTCGGATAAATGATAAATATGAGACTGAATGGCCTTGATAGGGTCTTCTATTTCATCAAATCCCCGTTTAATTTCATCTATCACGAATTCCTTTGTATGATTAATCGCCTCAATCGCCAATTCTTCTTTGCCTTTCGGAAAATAATGATACAGCGAACCTTTTGGGATACCACTTTCCTCAATAATGTCCTTAAGCCCGACACCGTAATATCCACGTATACGAAAAAGTCTGGAAGCAGCTTCAATAAGAATGTCTTTCGAGTTTCGTTTTTCTGCCATAGCTGGATCACTCCTTGAAATTATAACAACCGGTCTATTAGATACTATACTTGTATATCATTGTTTTGTCAAAGATGATACTTATGTATGCATCGATATGCGATTGAAACTCATTGGAAACAAAAAAGAACACCTTATAATGGTGTTCTCTGCAAGTTTAAAAAATCGAGAAAATCAATACCTTCTTTAAATAACCCGGAATTTTTTAAAACGCTTCCATTATTAATCAAACACATCGGCCTGCCTCAATATCTTCAAGGATTTTTGTCATGATTTTTGAAATCAAGAATAGCAATTACAAACATGCCAAAGCTTAGCATCAGGGAAATAACTTCGAAAGTACCCATTCATACATCGCCTCCTTATATCCAGCTTTTCCTAATCAGAGATTGTCCTATACAAGAAAAAGATGAAGCAGCGGCTTTTAAACAAAAATAAGCAAACCCTCTTCAGGGTCTGCCCTTGTACTCCATTCGAATTTCTTTTCAAAAGACCGATCGCTGTTAATAACCAAGTTTTTTTTCTACAACGTTCATTAGGGGTTTACCGTCAGAAAAAAGCTTTAAATTTCTAAGGAATAATTCCATCACACGATCTAGGTGCTTGGAAGAGTTGTAAGCATTATGTGGGGATACCATGACGTTTTCCAGCTGCCAAAAAGGGTGGTCCTTAGGTAAAGGTTCTACTTCAAACACATCCAGAGCCGCTCCTGCTATGTGCCCATTGCTCAAGGAATGAATTAAATCTTCATCGACAATCGTATTACCTCGGCCGACATTAATTACATAACTGCCTTTTTTCATTTTATTTAAGCGTTCTTTATTGAAAAAGTATGAAGTATCTTTTGTAAACGGAAGGGCCAAGACGACAAAGTCGGACATGGAAAGGACCTCATCCACTTGATCCATTCCCATTATCAAATCAGCAGGTTCATATTCCGTGTTCCTCTTGGAGGGGTTCCGGCGGCACCCAATAACGGTCATACCCAGCGCTTTACATCTCTTGGCTATCTCATGGCCAATATCACCATACCCAATTATCCCCACTGTCGCATTTTCAAGATCTTTCACTGGAATTTCAACCCACGTTTTGTTTATTTGATTCCTGATCATTGTCGGTACGCCTCTTGCTAACGAAGATAGCATCGCAATTGTATGCTCGGCTATCGGGACTGATGTGCAGCCTTTGACATTGGTGATGATGACATCGCTGTTTTGTATATCTTCATTCAGCATGGCCTCCACTCCAGCACTGTCTGAATGGACCCATTTAATCTTTGGAGCTTTTTTTATAATGTTAAGATTATCATGAAGCCCCAGCGTATATAGGACATCAAACTTTGTTAAATCAACTGTTGGCTGTGGTTCGGGTTCGCCGAATTCCCATGGCTCGACAACAACTTCCGCACAAATCTCCTTAAACTGATTGATGTATTTTTCCGGTATATCGACCCTGATATAAAGTGAAGGTGCTGCTTTCTTAGAAGCGGACATTATAAAACCTCCTCAAGAACATACGATTCCTTTTTCCCTCTTTTACGGGAAGGCAATCCGTTGGGATTATACCATGCCGTGCTTCATGGTCACTTCAAGAAATCTGGTTGCTCTTTTCTGATCCTTTCCCACAGAGGCTGGAAACTCAGCCATCCCTCATATTCCGTTCCCGTTTGTTCTGCAGTCAATTTTGCATACTCTTCTTCTATAAAAATCGGCTTACCTACAGATTCAGCCATTATCTGCGCTTGACATGAACGTTCCATCGTTATGAACCACCAAGCAGCTGAATCTACAGATTGGCCGACCGTTAGCAACCCATGATTGCGGAGGATGACAGCTTTGTATTGACCTAAAGCCTTAGCAATGCGCCTACCTTCTTCGGATGCATAAACGACACCAGTAAAATCATCAAATAATGCATGATCATTGTAAAATTGGCAGGCATCTTGTGTAATCGGATCTAACAGTCTCCCTAAGGAAGACCATGTCTTTCCATAGACCGAATGAGCATGTGCCGCTGCAATCGCATCCGGCCGTGCTTTATGAATTTCAGAATGAATGGCAAAGGCAGCACCATTAATAGAATGTTCACCCTCTACAATATCACCTTTATGATTAACCAATATAAGATCCGAAACGGAAATTTGACTAAAATGCATCCCAAACGGATTGACCCAGAAATGGTCTGTATATTTAGGATCACGGACCGTAATATGGCCTGCTATCCCTTCATCGAAACCAAACTTTGAAAAAAGGCGGAATGAAGCTGCCAAGCGTTCCTTCCTGTGATTGCGTTCTTCTTCCATTGTATTGAATGTTGCAGGTTGCAAGGAAATTGTCTTTGTCATATTTCGTTCCTCCTCGAATCTTTTTCCGTTTTTTTGCTGAAACATTAATTAGCCATGGTATCCATATCAGCTTTACCCTTTATATCTTGCTTTACTTCACTTTCATTTTTATGATCATTATTGGAACTTAGGAGAGTGATCGTAGTAATGACGACAAAACTAGTAGCGAGCCCGTACAGAATTGGTTGAGTGGAGGAAGGTCCATTAATCACCAATCCGACAATGATAACGATCATGCTGGCGAGAATCGAGTAAAATGCCGCTGTAGCCGTGACCCTTTTCCAAAAGAAACCAAGGATGATCGGAAAGAACACAGCTCCGGATAAAATGGCGTAAGCTACATCCAATGCAACTAAAATATCTTGAATCCAAATCGAAACGATTATGGTCAATACACCAATCGTTAAAGTTGTAATTCGGGATGTTTTTAAAAATTGTCGTTCACTCATTTTTGGACCAATATATTTTTTAATGATGTCATTAACAACTAAAGTGGACGAAGCAAGCAAAGTACCTGAAGCAGTGGACATTAGGGCTGATACCACACTCGCAATGACAACCCCTAACAGACCAGCAGGTAAAGTTACCATTGCTATACTGGTAAATGCATTTTGGGGATCGCCTAAATCAGGAAGGATAATAAAAGCGCACATTCCAATGATACTTATTGCAATCGCATAAAAAACACTATATAACCCCGCTCCAATCGTTCCGCCACGAGAAACAGCTTTGGTTCGTGCGGTGAATAGACGCTGCCAAATATCTTGGCCAACAACTACCCCGAGGGTAAATAATAGGAAATATTGAAAAATCGTCTCTCCGCCAATGTTCCCTAACTCGAAATGTGATGCTGGGAGATTTTCTTTAAGCGAGCCCCACCCTCCTGCCTTAGATATGCTCATCGGAAGCATGATAAAGAAAATACCGATCGTCATGATGACGAATTGCACGACATCAGTCATTGTGACTGACCACATACCTCCTAATATTGTATAAAATAAAACGATCCCGCCCCCGACTATCATGGAAACCGTTAAATTCCAGCCAGCCAAAACATGTAAAATTGTCCCCATCCCAATCACTTGCGTTACAGTCAGCATGAATGTATAGATAACAGAGACAAGGGCACTGATCAATCTTGTCTGAGAGTTGTAGCGTTTCTCAAGCATTTCACTGATCGTCAATACTTTCAAATTAAATATCTTATTTGTTAAAAACAGCCCAATAGCGATAATGCCGAGCCCGATCATCACCACTAGCCAAATACCGGATATCCCAAACTGATAACCTAACTTTGCTGTTCCTAGAGTGGAGGCCCCCCCTAATATCACAGCAGCTAAACAGGATAAATACATAAAATGACCAAGATTGCGTCCTGCCACAATGAAATCATCTGCTGTTTTTGCCCGTTTGGATCCGATTACTCCCACAATGATCAAAACAGAAAAATATAGAATCATGATCGATATATCCAAAATATGCATGTACACATCTCCTTTTGGGCTTGTATTGTTCTTATCGCTTTGTAAAAAGGGAAGAAAGGACTTACAGCTTCCTTCCTTCTCTACAGTTAAATGAGGAAACTAAATATTAAGCTGCGTTTCAAAATCTCCTACTCTCTTTTTCTTCTCCATTTTCCCTTTTTTTGCGAGTGCGATGAGTGTGATGAATTCATAGACAATATTAGCGGCTGCGGCAGCCGTGATTTGTCCGTGATCGTATGAGGGTAAAACCTCGACAAGATCGAATCCAACAAAATCTATATTCGTCAATCCTCTCACCAAGGCTAAAGCATCATCAATGCTGGCACCGGAAACTTCTGGAGTCCCCGTACCCGGAGCATAAACCGGATCTAAAAAATCAATGTCGAAAGATAAAAACACCGGACCATTCGCAACACGCTCATGAATGACCCTTAACATCTTTTCGACCCCGATACGCTTATAATCGTTTGTCGTGTAAACTCCCAAACCTAAATCCCGGGCATCCTGAAGGTCTTCGGGTCCGTACAGACCGCCCCTCATACCAATTTGAAGAGATCGCGATACATCGATGAGCCCCTCTTCTATTGCACGGCGAAAAACGGTTCCGTGATTATACTTTTGATCAAAATAACTATCCCAAGTGTCAGAGTGGGCATCGAACTGAAGCAGGGCAACGGGTCCATGTTTTTTTACGATTGCACGTAACTCCCCTAGTGTAATGGAATGATCGCCTCCCAATGAAATGGGAATGATCCCTTTTTCAATGACGGGAGTAAGCTCTTCTTCGATCTTTTTATATGTTTCCGAAATATACCCCGGGATGATCGGAACATCGCCATAATCAATTCCTGATATATAGTCAAAAATATTAATATCTTGTTCTGGATTATAAGGACGTAAAAGGATTGAAAAATCGCGAATGGCTTCTGGACCGAATCTCGCACCCGTCCTAAATGATTGCCCGGAATCAAATGGAATTCCCGTAATGACAAAATCCATATTTTCATCTATCTGTTCAACAAATGGGAGCCGCATAAACGTACGCACTCCACAAAAACGGGGTGATTTGAATGAGTCTTTCGGTTGATACTTCGTCATGTAACATCCTCCTAAATTCTAATTCTACTATTATTTTTTTCACTCCATTGCAATTGCAGATGTCATACAAACTTCCATCTTTTCTAATAGAATGGATATTCATAACACCCTTGTTTGGAAATTCTCTTCTTACCTTTTACATAAGCAAGATTCAGGCCAACTATTTCGCTGCGGTATATAAGGCTTTTCATTATTTTGTTTCATCAAATGATTAAAAACTTAATCATTTTCTCGTTTCTTGATTTAAATTTTGATTATTTAGACTTTTTGATTTATATTTTAATTAAGCAGCATCCCAAAACCCAAAGGAGCGAAACGTATGTACGATGATATGCTGGAGGAAGAACTAAATAAAATTATTGAAACATCGAATAATAACATTCTCATTACCGATCAAGATGGAATCATTTTATATTCCAACCCAAAGCTTTGGGAGATTTATGGTATGAAAAGTGACTCTTATATCGGTACCTCCGTCTATCAATTAGAAAGCGAGGGCCTTCTTGCACCTTCCATCAATGCGATTGTTTTAAAGGAAAAGAAAGCGAAACGCATAATGCAAGAAACAAAAACGGGTCATGTTGTCATGTCGACTGGCTATCCCATTTTTAATAAGGAAGGACACCTCGTTAGGGTAATCAGCTATGGTCAGGATCAAACCGAGATCCTGCAATTGCAGGATCAATTTGAACAATTACAACGAAAAGTTAAAGGCTATCAAACGGAAGTCGAGGATTTAAGAGAAAAAGAACTGGATAACCATTATCTGATTGCCAGAAGTAATGAAACGAAGCATATTTTAAAAACGATCCATAATGTTTCAAAAACCGATGCCACGATTCTCTTATTAGGACCTTCCGGCGTAGGGAAAAGCACTTTTGCCCGTGCTGTTCATGACCAAAGCAACCGAAAGAAAGAACCCTTTATCGAAGTGAATTGCAGCACGATACCTGAAAGTTTGTTTGAATCAGAAATATTCGGCTATGAGCCGGGATCATTTACAGGGGCAAATAAGCAAGGGAGGCAAGGCCTGATCGAGCAGGCTGACAGCGGTACTCTTTTCTTGGATGAAATTGGGGAACTCCCACTTGCCATGCAAGCTAAATTACTGAAAGTACTACAGGAGAAAAAGATAAAGCGCATCGGTGGAAAAAAAGAAAACCATATTAACTTCCGCCTAGTTGCAGCAACTAATCAAGATTTGAAGGAGATGGTAAGTCAAGGTAAGTTTAGATTGGACTTATTTTATCGTTTGAATGTGATTCCCATCCAAATTCCGGCATTGCATGAACGTAAAGAAGATATCCCTCTCCTAATTCAGCATTACTTAGAAAAAACCAATGATAAATACCAGAAATACAAAAAAATCCATCCATCGACATATGAAGTTTTAACCCATTACCATTGGCCCGGAAATATACGGGAATTAGAAAACTTAATTGAACGGTTAATCCTGACCATCGAAGAGCCAATTATATTTCCCGAACACCTTCCGCAATCCATCACAGGGCAAATTGAACAGCCTGAAGACTCCAACTTCCTTGCAATCGAACAGGATTGTGAAGAGAATTTCGATTTAAAAAAGACACTGGAAAAGGTTGAAAGGCAACTAATTGCAAAAGCATGGAAAAAATGTAAAACCACATACGAAATGGCAGAACATTTAGGCGTCAGCCAGCCAACAGTCATCTATAAATTAAAGAAATACAAACAGTATTTGTAATCTGGACTGAAATCCCCCGTAATCCATGAATGGTCCTTGGCCTTTAGCCATAGATGCTGTTCAAGCTAAGGGCGCTTTTTAATATTTGCCGGCAATTCGAAGTGAAACGTATGAAGATTATCGGCCATTATTTCATATAAAGGACATCAAAAAAATCCACATTCAAGTTGAATGGGATTCACAATATCACGTTTCCATATTTTAATGTTACAGCTTACATTTTTTCAAACGGATGATCTCCGTGAAGCTCCTGCAGATCCCCCCACCTGTTAAGACAACGATAGCCACTAAACCAAATAGCTTAAGGGATATTATATCCCCTGTTGATAAATGTACAATTTCATCATTGAAAAACCCTCTTAGTATGTTTCAAACTCCCCTAATGTGGTTTTTTCACTTCTTCTTTGGTCGAAATGTAAGAAAGCTCCCATAAAAGGAAGCCATTCATTTACTAACCTAACAATCTTGCCAAACCTTTTTATGCATTCAAGCTTTTTTCCAATTTGGAACCGCAAGATTCGCGGATAATCAACTCATCTTTCAGAACGAATTTTTTCTTTTCAATGGTTCCGCCTTTCATTAAGGTCAGCAATAAGTTCGTTGCCTTTTTCCCTATTTCGTACTTAGGCTGGTCAATGGTCGTCATATGCGGATTAAAAATCGATGCTATTTTCAAATTATCAAAACCTACGACAGCAATATCCTCGGGAACGCTCAACCCATGATCCTGGATTGCCTTTACAGCACCCAGCGCCATTTCATCATTAAAAACGAACACTGCTTCAGGCTTGTTTTCAAGCGATAATAATTTCACCATCTGGTCATAACCTGAGTCAATGCCATAATCCCCTTCCTGGATGTATTCCGGGTTGACCTTCAAGTGATGCTTCTTCATTGCCTGCTGGAACCCCCCTAGGCGATCCCGGCTAAGAATGATGTTCATAGGCGCTGTTATATGGGCAATCCGTCTATAACCAAGCTTGATTAAATGCTCCGTTACTTTTCTGGCACTGCTTACATTGTCGATCGAAACAGTTGGAATGTCCAGTCCGTCCACGTATTCACATGCCAATACAATCGGAAATTGATTTGATAGTTTTTCCAGGCTTTCCCTATTCATTCTAGCAGTAAGGAGTAACGCTCCATCTGCCTGCTTTTTGTAAAGCAAATCGATATATTCCTTTTCCCGTTCAATATCGTTCTCCGTATCTCCCAATATAACCTGATAGCCATTTTCTACAGCTGTATGCTCAATGCCCCGAAGCACTTCGGAAAAAAAGGGCCTTGTGATATCCGGAACGACGACCAGAATGATCTTTGTCTCTTTAGTCCTGAACTGACTGGCAATCATGTGAGGCTTGTAATTCATCTCTTCAATCACCTGCAGCACCTTTTGTTTAGTTTCCTCGCTGACTAAATCCGGCTGTCTGAGCACTCTTGAAACGGTTGCAGGGGATACGTTTGCCAATTTCGCCACATCGCTCATTTTCATACTATTATCTCCACCTGCCAATTTCTTTTTTTTATTGTCATTAAGTCCATTATAAAGTAATTTAGACTTCATGTTAAAACATCGAATTCCCTAGGCAATGTTTCTTTCAAAACATTCATGGATTTTTTCACGCCCGTTAGTGGTTCCATTGTCAAATCTTCCATTTCGAGAACGATGGGCCCTTCATAACCAATCATTTTAACAATAGTAAAAAACTCCTTCCACCAGCCACTGTCGTGCCCATACCCGAGTGCAACATAATTCCATGATCTACCTGCATATTGGTTCATTGGTTTCACATCAATCAATCCCTGGACGTCATATATCCCTCTTTCCAAGCGGACATCCTTTGCATGAATATGATAAACTGCGCTTCCTAAAGCCCTTAAAGCCGCAATAGGGTCGCCGCCCATCCAAAATAAATGACTCGGATCAAAATTCATTCCGACCGTATCACCGACTTCATGCCTCAATTTAAAGAGTGTTTCGGGATTGTAAACTAAATTGCAGCCTAGATTTTCGATGGCAACCTTTCTAACCCCGTTTTGTTTTGCCGTTGTCACAGCTTTTTCCCAATAAGGGAATGCCACTTCATTCCACTGCCAATCAAGCATCTCAAAGTGTGTGGGCAAAATGGGATGTGTCAGCCAATTTGGTGTCCTGTCACTTGGTCCGCCGCCAGGACACCCCGACATCATGACAACCGTTTCAACACCTAAAAGCCCAGCTAGCTGAAAGGTCTTATTAACAACGGCTTTATGCATGGCTCCTTCATCTGATGGGTCAAGCTGATTGCCGGAACAATTCAACGCTGCAATGCTAATCCCCCTTACATTCAATTCATTTAATAATTGCTTTCGTTTTGCTGCATTGCCAAGAAGTCCATCGAGATCGAGATGTGGAGCCTTCGACCAATTACCGCATCCTAGCTCCAGTGTCTCTATTCCCTGGTCCACACACGTATCCAGCATCTCTTCAAATGGCATGTAACCTAAAATATCAGTAACTAAACCAACCTTCATAAGTGCTCCTCCTCTATTAAACTAGCATCCCTTTCACATCGCTTAGTTCAATTTCAAATTATGTTTTGTTGCTTTCCTTTCAAGGTGACTCCATACAGTCATAAAGAATACAGCAGTTAAACCTAATGACCCCGCGAAATAAAATCCTGAAGAAATACCTAAATGAGAAATCAATATTCCTGCAATGAAAGGTCCAGCGAACATACCAATCGCGTAGATTGCTTGATACGCCCCCATGGCCGTTGCCCTTTTTTCAAGGGAAATCGTCTCTACCGCCATTCCTAAAAACAAGGGAAAAAGAATGCCTAATGAGAATCCATTCAATCCTTGAATCAGAAAAAGCAGCCCTTTTGTTTCTGCTAATGGCGTACATGCTGTAAATATGGCCGTTAGAGCAAAAGCTAGTTTCAGTAACTTCCATTGTCCGAATAATGGTACGAATAATTTCCCGCTAAGCATGGTGGCAATAGCATGAGGAATCATGAATGAAAAGATGACCATGCTGATCTCATCAGTCTGGAGACCAAGCTTTAAAGCAAATGTCGGGGTGAACCCGAACATTGTCGTGAAGATGATGCCATGTGCGAGAATGGATAGAAATGATACTTTTAAAAGCGCCGGTTCAACCATGACTGATACGAGTTCTTTCAATTGAATGGGCTCTTTCGGAAAATCTTCGTTCGATTCGTAAATAAAAAGTGAAAGGACGATACCAATGAGACCGATAATTCCTCCCATCCAAAAAGGTGCTTGCCATCCCCATTGATCGACAATGTACCCGCTTACCACCATTCCAAGCAGCTGTGCCAGAACCACAGCTAACGAGATACTTCCCATCGCTCGGTGAAGATCACGTTCTGAAAAATAGCTGGAATATAAAATGGTGAAGGCTACCCAGGTGGCGGCGGCAATTCCAGCTAACGAGCGGGCCAAAAGGATCCAGCCTAAACTATCGGCCCATGCGAATGTCACGCAGCTCAATGTACTTACGACCATTCCAAATATAATAAAAGGTTTTCTTACTTTTATTAGGTCGGATAGAATTCCGAACGGAAGCCTGAAGAGAAATTGCATCAGCCCATAGCTGCCTAATACCATGCCGATAAATGTATAATCCCCTCCAATCGTCTCAAGGTAAGGAGACAAAATGGGAATATAAATGAAATTTGAAAACCAAAAAATAAATGAGAGCACTAAAAATAAAAATCTATTACGTGCGTTATGTAACAAAGTCATTGCAACACTTCCCCTAACCAGCGAACTATCTTTCAGCAATGGCATCTCATGAAAAAAAGTGAATGTACAAAAAGGTGCCCGCAGCGTAATCGGGAACACCTTTTCATTCTTAAGCCTTTCCACTTGTATCGAACTCTGCCATTTTTCTCTTCACGACGGAGATGATAGCTTCTTTCGCTGGTGTGATAATGCCGCGCGGCTCATATCCTTTTCCTTCAACGGCCAATACTTCCCGAATGGTTTTTGCCCACACTTGTATGCTTTCGGTATTAACATTTATTTTGGCGTGCCCAAGTTCAATGGCTTTTTTAATTTGGTGCAGCGGAATACCTGAGCCTCCATGTAAGACAAGAGGTACATTCGTCATGTTCGAAATTAATTCCATTTCCTCAAAACCGAGTTTAGGTTCTCCTTGATACGGGCCATGAACGGAACCCAAAGCAGCAGCTAGTGCATCAATTTCTGTTTCTTTTACAATCCGCGTGCATTCATGGGGATCTGCATATTGAATACCGCCAACGAGTCCATCTTCCGTCCCACCGACTGTCCCCACTTCCGCCTCAACGGAAACGCCGTTCTTTTTGGCATAGTCGACAACCATTTTGGTGATTTCAATATTTACATCTATTGGATGATGGGAGCCATCGATCATGACCGATGTGAAACCCGCATCGATCGCTTTTCTGCATCGTTCCACATCCATTCCATGATCAAGATGAAGGGCAACCGGAACCGTAATGTCCATTTCTTCCATAAGGCTTTTTACCATGGCCGCAATCGTTTTAAATCCGCCAAGATAATCAACAAGCCTGTCCGATGCTGCAAGTATGATCGGCGCTCGTTCCTCATTGGCAGCTTGTAAAAACGACTGGGCGAATTCCAGACCATTAATATTATATTGACCCACAGCATACCTTTCTGCTTTTGCTTTTAAAAGCATCTCACTCATTGCTACTAAAGGCATTATTCCATCACCCCCTTATTCCCGAGTTTATTTAGATTCACTCATACATTCTGTAGTGCAAAGTGTTTCGAAATAACTTGAATTGTCGTTTCTTTTGCTGTCTTAATGGCTTCTTCAGCATCGAGTTCATAATATTCCGGACGGAACAATTCCACGGAGGCGACGTCGGAATAACCAATTCCCTTCAAGATGGTTAATATGCTGTCTAAATCTATGGCACCATGCCCAGGCCATACCCGGTCTTCATCCGTCAAAAAGCCGATCGGAAAATCCTCTGTATCATCAATATGTAAAATGAAGATTTTCTGCCCATCCGCTTTCTTCAAGTCTTCCAAACTGGAACCCATGGCATGGAAGTGAAAACAGTCCAGCACCAACCCAACATTATCACGGTTGACTGTTTCAACGATATCGTATGCCTGACCGAATGTATTCACAGTACATTGCGGATGCCCGACAAATTCCACTGCAATTTTGATGCCAAACGGTTCAGCGATCTCGGAAAGCTCAGTCAATACTTCCACACAGCTGTTTTTAATATTTTCTTTCAATATTTTCGCTTCCGTTACAAGCGGAACCGCCACCACATATTTCACACCCAATTTCTCCGCCATGATCATCATGTTTTTAAATTCGGTTATTATCGCCTTATGGCCGTCTTCATCTCGGTTATTAAAGAATACAAGCGCATTGAAGGCAAGCGGTTTAATATGATTTTCGTTAAAAAATTCGGCCAGTTCTTCAATTGTGTGTTTTTCCAAATACTCAGGCAGTTTATCCATGGTACGGATTTCGATATAATCGTAACCATGTTTTTCACAGTGTTTAAGATCTTTGACCAAGTTGGAATTTTCAAGTGTTGTCGCTTGATTGAAACAAAGTTTCATTTTGTCAGCCTCCAATTCTTTCTGCTAAACCCAATCCGTCTTTCATTTTTTCAAGCATAAGCTTACTTGACCAGTCTGCTTTGTCGATCCAAGCAAATACTGCATTTGTCGCGATGCCGTCAAAATTCATTTCTTTCAGTTTTTTGAAGATCGTATCAAAGTCAACTTCGGCTTCGCCGATGTTCAAATGCTGGTGGACGGTTGCCTCGACACCTGGAGGATTGACGATATAACGGAGTCCGTTGGACGCTTTATGATTGAATGTATCAGCAAACAAGACATGTTGCAGCCGATCCCCGGCAGAATCGAACATAGGGGCAATATCGCCTTTGCCATCATCATAGAAAAATGTATGTGCTGTTGAATACACAAGGTTGATCCACGGACGGTCAAGGGCACGGATCATATCCATCGCTCCCTCATGCGTTTCGATGAAATCGAATGGGTGTGCCTGCAAATTCAGTTTAACGCCTTCCCTTTCAAATACCGGAAGGAGTTCATCCATCGATTTAATGAATTTCTCTTCACAGATAACTTCATTGAATTTAGATCCGTTAAATTCACTATTCATCAAGTCAACATCCAATTCCACTGCCACTTCAATGGCGCGTTTCCAATTACGGACCGCGGCCTGGCGCCGTTCCTCATCAGGACCGGCCCAGTAGTAAAGCGGAAGCAAGGATGATATCTTCACACCTGCGTCGCTGCACCAGCGTTTCAAATTCTTAATCTGTTCCTTATCCACTTTAGGATATTTATAGAATGGACAAAAATCTTCCCTCGGTGACAGTTCGATATATTCATAGCCTAATTCCGCTGTTTTATCGACCATTTCTTTTAATGATAAATTGGCATACATCGTAGGATCCAAAGCTAGTTTCATTGGTCTTTCCCCCTATAAATTATTTTTCGTTTCAATGCATGGTTACGTTCACTGTACAGTGATTTTCCCCGTATAAAAAGCCGGCTTCTCTTCAAGGTCAACGGATTCTTTCTGTCCGGATTCTTGTGCTTTTACACAAGCATCAGCTGTTGCGGCAGCAATGTATCCGTCCCATGAAGTCGGACCATTCGGCTGACCTGTCTTTATAATGGAATCTATGAAATCCTGTATTTCTATGTCATATGCATCCATAAAACGATCTTTCCAATCTACCAAGATATTCGTGCTCCGTTTTGCGCCTTTCCTTGTCACGATGCTCGCTGGTTCAGGAAGATATGCAACACCTTCCTCACCAATGACTTCACATTGGATATCATAGCCATATTTACAATTCACGAATACTTCAGCTTGAATGACAATCCCGCTCTTCGTTTCCATTATGATGAGTTGGGGATCTTTTAAGTTAGCATGCGCGCGGCTTGCTTTTTTCGGGTAAATGACTTGAACTGATTTGTAATCATCGCTGATTAACCAATGCAATACATCAATCTCATGAATCAATGTATCAACGACCGCCATTTCCGTCGTATATTTTTCATCCACTTCTGGGTTGCGGTGCACACAGCGGACCATGAGCGGCTCGCCAATTTCATTTCTATCAATGGCTTCTTTCAGTTGTACGTAACCGCTATCATAACGTCGCATAAAGCCAACTTGCACCAAACGCTTCCCGTGTTTCATTTCCGCCTCGGCAATTCTCCTGCAGCCTTCTGCCGTTGTTGCCAGTGGCTTTTCACAGAATACATATTTGCCAGCTTCAATCGCATTCAATACGTTTTGCTCATGTGCAGGGCCCCAACTTGTAACAAGCACAGCATCGACATTTTCCGAGTTTACCAGTGATTGGTCATCCGGATATACAAGTGCCTCAAGTCCATATTGTTTCACGACCTGCTTTGCCGCCTCTTCATTCACATCGGTTACAGCCACAATTTTCCCTCCGGATAATTTGTCTGTAATTCTTTTAATATGCTCCCGGCCGATCGCACCCGTTCCTATTACACCAAAATTTAATGTCATGATCATTTTCCTCCTTTTATACATATCTGGTTCATTACTCTATAACTCTTAAATTATTTTTGTCATTTCCTTTTCAGGTTCTTTTCCATGATTGCGGAAGTTTTGTTCAAGCTGTTCAAGTGTAAGTCCTCTCGTTTCCGGTAAACATTTTTTCACGAAGGTGATAGCCATAATGCCTAGAGCGAAAAAGATATAGAATGTGGTAGACAATCCGACTTTATCTAGTAAAATCGGGAATGTTAAGCCGATAAGAAAGTTCACGACCCAAAGGAAAAATACGGTGACACCCATACCGAGCCCACGTATTTGAAGCGGGAAGATCTCTGAAAGCATCAACCAGGTAACCGGTGAAATTGCACCCTGCTGAAAGGCAAGGAAAGTGACAGTCAAGGTCAAAATGAGATAGGGAAGGGCAGCTGTCCCTTCAAGAAGGGAAGATAAGACGCCAATCAATAGCAATGTGGTCGTAGTCCCGATCAAACCGGTTAAGAGCATTGGACGGCGCCCGATTTTACCAAGCAGCCAAATACCTAAAAACGTTGCCAAAACAGAAATGATACCGTTTGCAATATTCCCGATCAAAGCAGCTTTTGTCTCAAACCCTGCATCTTTTAAAATTTGGGTACCATAGTACATGATGGAATTTACGCCCGTTATTTGCTGAACGATGGCAATTCCGATTCCAAGAAAAACAATTCTCCGTATCCATGGGACGGTCAAATCTTTATATGTAGCCTTTTTAACATGGTTCTCCTCATCGAATGCCGCTTTGATTCCCTGAAATTCCGATTCAGCCTCATCCATTTTACGTATTCTTTTCAAAACCTTCAGAGCCTCTTCACTTTTGTTCTTGGACACAAGCCACCTTGGACTTTCAGGCAACCTGATCATGCCAAAGAAAAGAAGTATGGCTGGAAGTGATGCTATTGCCAGCATGTAACGCCAAACATGTGAACTGTCACCCATCGTTGTCCCAAGAATGGCATTGAAGATGAATGCAAGCAGCTGTCCGCTAACAATCATTAATTCATTTTGGGTGACGATCCGGCCGCGTCGTTCAGCTGGAGACATTTCCGCCAAATAAGTAGGAACGGTTACTGACGCACCGCCTACCGCAAGCCCGAGTAGAAAACGGCAGGCAATCATGACCGTAACACTCGGTGCAAACGTACATCCAACAGTTGAAAAGAAAAAAAGTACCGAAAGAAAAAGAATGTTTTTTCGGCGGCCCGCATAATCTGAAAGCCTGCCTCCCAGAAAAGCTCCAAGTGCCGCGCCTAAAAGAAGTGAACTGGCAACAAGTCCTTGCGTAAGTGAATTGAGGTTAAGTTGATCCGCTTCGGACATGAACGGCAAGGCACCATTAATGACACCTGTATCATATCCGAACAAAAGACCGCCTAACGTCGAGATAATAATAATCTTGCGTAAGAATGCCATTTGATTTCCATCATTATTCAAATTAATCACTTCTTTCCCGTTTTTAATCTTGAACTAGGAGCAGCCTGTCATTTATATACTTGCGAGCGATTAATGCGTATTCCAATGGATGGGCAACCGACGGATCTTGTTCCGCTTCTACTACAATCCAGCCTTTATAATGATTTTCCAGTAATGTATGGTAAGCTTCCACAAAGTCAATGCAGCCGTCACCAGGCACCGTGAACATGCCGGTTAAAAAAGATTCTTGAAATGATTTTCCAACTTTTCGGCACTGCTCCAGCACGTTATTTCTCACATCCTTGAAATGAACGTGCCCAATGCGGTCGATATGCTTTTGCAGAAGTGACATGCAATCGCTATCCGATACATAAATATGTCCAGTATCATATAACAGTTGCACTTTCTTTTCGGTATTTTCCATAAGGCGGTCAATTTCACTCAATGTCTGGACGCCCGTCCCCATGTGGTGGTGATACACCAGTTTTAAGTTGTAATGTCCTGCAATATCCCCTAACCGATTCAGGCCCGAACACAACATTCCCCATTCTTCATCAGTAAAGCGGGGCTTTTCCTTAAATACATCGTACCTTTCGCCTTGGATGCTGTAAGTCTGTTCGGATACTACCGCTACATCTCCATCGACAGCCTGTAAATATTTGCAGTGTTCATGGAAATCCTGTTCTGCTTTGTCGATGCCATCACGGATGATGAAACTGCTGAACCACTGACCGGCTATTTTTAAGTTCCGAAGCTGCAGCTCTTTATTCAGGACCGCTGGTTCCGGAAAGAAACCTCCTACTTCGGTCCCCTGAAAGCCTGCCACGACAATATCGCTTAAAAGGTGGGATAAGGTGTTTTCAGCTCCGATTTCCGGTATGTCATCATTACGCCAGCCAATTGGGGCAATCCCCCACGAAATCTCCTGCATTTTCCGACTTCCCCCTTTTAATATTGTTTGGCCATTTTTAATTTCTCTTGTCTCGCTTCATATGCCCTTTGTATACTTTCTCGTTCAGAGACCTCTGCCACGCCAACATTCCACCAGGAGTCATAACCATCCGTCATCGTTTTCGGCAGAACCTTCATTTCTATTAATGTAGATGCCGACTGTTTCTTTGCATCCTCCAATGCAGCTTTCAGCTCATCGACAGTATTGGCCCGATAAGTTTTGGCTCCGTACCCTTCCGCCACTTTTGCGTAATCAATATTCATGATTTGGTTATCATGTGTTCTGAACTCACAGCAATATGTTCCGCTGCCATTCTCCATTTGCAGATTGTTGATGCAGCCAAAGCCAGAATTATCAAACAACAAAATATTGATTTTATGATTATATTGGATGGCTGTGATCAATTCCGAATGCAGCATCAGAAAACTGCCGTCCCCTACCATTGCATAGACTTCCCGGTCTGGATGGGCAAGCTTAGCTCCTAAAGTTCCTGCAATTTCGTACCCCATGCAGGAGAATCCATATTCAAGATGGTACGTGTTTGGCACGCTTGAATGCCAGAGGCGCTGCAAGTCACCCGGAAGTGATCCGGCAGAACCGACCACCACACTTTCCTGATCGACCGTATCGTTTATTGCGATCATCGCAGTGGATTGGGCCAATTCAGTTTTTAATGCATCCGAGTATTCATTCAAGACTTGCTGCGAAAACTGGCTTTTGATTTCAGGCGTGAAATTTTCACGGCTGAAAGTGACTTGACTTAAACGGGTCCGTTCGGAAAGCCACTCCTCCCTCCAATCTCCAAGCATCTCCCCATATTCGGTTTCATAGCCTACTAGTAACGCTTCAAGGTTCTCAAGCGCCACTTTTGCATCGGCGACGACCTGAAATCCATCTAATTTATAGGTTTGAAGGCGGCTGACGTTAATGTTCAAAAACTTTGTCCTTTCAAAATCAAATGCAGTTTTGGAAGACGTCGTAAAGTCCGTATAGCGGGTCCCGACACCAATTACGAGATCTGCCTGGCGGGCAGCCTTATTGGCAGCCATCGTACCGAGAATGCCGACACCGCCCAAATTCTTAGGAAAAGTTGATTCCACAGTCGATTTACCTGCCTGTGTTTCCACAAGTGGAATGTTATGCTTTTCTGCCAGCTTCATCAAAATATCCCGAGCCCCGGAATATCTTGCTCCGCCACCGACGATGATGATCGGCTTCTTACTTGCTCTAATTCTCTCGGCAGCTCCTTGCAGTTCACGTTCTACCGGAACTTTCCGATCTAAATAATGGACGCGTTTTTCAAAAAAATGTTCATCGAAATCGAATGCTTCCCCTTCTACGTCCTGTGAGATGCATATCGTCGCTGGCCCGGCTTTCCCGGGATCGGTCATCACCTCGAAGGCCCGGATCAGACTGGACATGAGCTGCTCAGGGCGAGTGACGCGATCCCAATATCTTGATACTGCCAGAAAAGCGTCATTAGTTGTGATCGCCGTACTATGCTCATGCTCAAGTTGCTGAAGAACCGGATCCGGCTGACGTGTCGCAAATGTATCAGCAGGAAGTAAGAGGACAGGAATATTGTTGGCGAGTGCCGTCCCCGCTGCCGCTATCAAGTTTGCCGAGCCTGGCCCGGCAGATGTAGTGACGGCATAAATTTTCCTTCTTAGCATTTCCCGGCTGTAGGCGATTGCAGCGTGTGCCATCCCTTGCTCATTCTTTCCTTGAATCACTTTCAAGTGGCCAGCGTCCTGTTCGAGTGCCTGACCAATTCCAACGACATTCCCATGGCCGAATACATTAAATATCCCTTCTACAAACGGAGACTCTTCACCATCAACATGAATGTACTGCTGATTTAAAAACTTGATCAAAGCCTGGGCTGTAGTCAACCTCACTGTTCCCATCTTCTGTTCACCCCTCTATGTAGATAAATTCCTTACACGCGTTCGGCAATTAAATCCTCTATTTCTTCTGCAACAGGCATCGCCTCAGATGAACTGTGCTTGCTTACAACTATGGAAGCGGAAGCACTGCCAAACTTCAAAGCGCTTTCAATCCCTTTGCCGCGCACTAACGCATATAAGAAAGCGGAAGCATATGAATCCCCTGCGCCGAATGTTTTCAATACTTTCGTCTTATAGGACTTCGCTTTAAATACTTCGCCTGATTTGGCATAGGCATATGAACCCTCGACGCCGTGTTTGATGACGGCCAGGTCTGCGGAATGTTCAAACAAGTAACGGACGGTCCTTTCATTCGTACCTTTTTCGGTATTTTCCATTACATCATATTCATCACGTGTGCCAATCAAAATGTCTGATTGCTCTGCGACTAACGAATAGTAAACGGAGGTTTCTTCAATGGAATTCCATGTATAGGGACGGTAATCCAATTCAAATATGACTTTTACATCATTTCTTTTCGCAAGGCTGACGGCTTTTAAAACCGCCTCACGTGATGGACTTTTTGCTAAAGCCGTTCCTGAAACCAATAGAATCTTTGATTTTTTGATATATTCTTCATGCACTTCCGAAGGTGCTAAATGAAGGTCGGCTACATCATCCCGATACATCAGGATACTGCATTCTTCAGGACTTTTAATTTCCGTGAAGGCCAGTCCCGTTTTATGCCCTTCTTGATCGATTACCATATTCGATGTATCAACACCTGCCCCACGCATATAACTCTCGATGAAACGGCCGTGCTGATCATCCGCAAGCTTACCGATGAATCCGACTTTCAAGCCTAATTTTGCACTTCCGATGGCAACATTGGCAGGTGAACCGCCCACGTATTTTGTGAATGTCATGGTCTCTTCCATCGGACGGTTATATTCATTGGCATTCAAGTCGATGCAGGCACGGCCAATGGCAATCAAGTCAAATTCCTTATCGATATTAAATGTATAGTTCATCCGGTTAACAGCTCCTTTTCCTTTAACGATTCAGGATCCACTCGTGATCGGGATCATTGAAAAATTTCCATGTCCTTGTCGGACCGGCCATAACGTTCAAATAATAGGATTCATAACCGTCAGGTACGCCTACCGGATGATAACCAGCCGGTACAAGTACGACATCGCCGCTTTCAACCGACATGGTCTCATCAATCGAACGGTCATCTGTATATACTCGCTGAAAAACGAATCCTTGAGGCGGGTTCATTTCATGATAATAGGACTCTTCCAATAACGACTCATTTGGTAAGTTATCCTGATCATGTTTATGCGGAGGATAGCTCGACCAGTTTCCGCTTTCTGTATATACTTCAACCACCAGAAGGCTATTCGCATACTGAGCTGAATCCGGTAATATATTATGCACCATCCGCTTATTGCTCAAAATGCCCCTATGTTCCACGTCAACATCCCCCGCTTTAATCCATTTAGTCGGAAGTTGCTTATCAGAAGGCGAATAACACAGCGCCACTCTGGCCTTGGTTATCGCTTCCAATTTAAAGCCTCTATCATTTGACACGTAAATGCTATCAGTCGGCACTTTATCAAATACACTATCGCGTGTGCCTAAATCATGGTATACATTTTCACCAACAGCCACATTGATTTTTCCCGTAAGAGCGACAATGCAGCATTCCGTTTTATTCAACAATTCCGTATACTCAGCACAAGGAGCCAACTCAACTATTTTGAATTCAACAAATTCTAAAGGGGAATTTCCTTTCGTTACTGCTTGAACGACTGTAACACCTTCAGCGACCTCTTTTTTTACCGGTTTTTGAAGCAGTTTACTCATATGTACCTCCTTAGTTTTCAAAAAATCCGGCCCGTATCCAAACGGGCCATCTTGCAAGACTTTTTCGTTTCACTTATTTCACGTAGCGTGCAGTCACCATTTTTTTACGTGTATAGAACTCCACACCGTCGGTTCCATTTGCATGAAGATCACCATAGAATGAACCTTTATATCCAGAGAATGGGAAGAATGCCATGGGTGCTGGAACACCCACGTTAATGCCCAACATCCCGGCATGTATCGTTTCACGGAACTGGCGTACATCAGCAGCACTATCCGTATAAAGGCAAGCCCCGTTAGCCAGTGCTGAAGCATTGGCTATCTCAACGGCTTCCGTTAAATCTTTGGCACGGACAACGGAGAGCACTGGTGCAAAAATTTCATCTTGCCAGATTTTCATTTCCTGTGTCACATGATCAAAAATCGTAGCCCCTAGGTAATATCCATTACCGCTTGCTGCCTTATCTTTACGGCCATCACGTACTAGGGTCGCGCCCTGAGCTATACCTGATTCGATGTAATCGATGGTCCTCTTCTTAGCTCCTTCCCGGATCACGGGTCCTAGAAAAACGCCGTCATCCAGACCATTCCCGATCGTAATGGCATCAGCTGCCTGTTTCAATTTTCCAACTAGCTCGTCCGCTACACTTTCTTCTACGACAACAACCGCAGCGGCCATGCAACGCTCACCGGCAGAGCCAAAAGCCGCACTTGTTATTTCCTTGGCTGTCATATCAAGATTTGCATCTTTCAAGACAACCGAGTGATTCTTCGCTCCCGCAAGAGCCTGGACGCGCTTCAAGTTAGCCGTGCCTGTTTTATACACATATTCTGCAACTGGCTGTGAACCGACGAAGGAGATGGCTTTCACATCTTCATGCTCCAGAAGCCCATTAACCACATCATGTGCTCCATTGACAATGTTCAGTACTCCTTTAGGAAGACCTGCTTCCTCAAACAGTTCAACAATGCGTGCTGCAAGCAATGGTGTACGTTCAGATGGCTTTAACACGAATGTATTGCCACATGCGATCGCAAGCGGGAACATCCAGCAAGGGACCATCATTGGAAAGTTAAATGGGGTGATGCCGCCGATTACACCGATTGGGTAACGGTACATACCCGATTCAATGTTTGTCGCGATATCCGGAAGCTGCTTGCCCATCATCAGCGTAGGTGCCCCCGCCGCAAACTCGACACACTCGATGCCCCGCAGTACTTCACCCATCGATTCCGAAAGGCTTTTACCATTTTCGATAGTGACCAGCTTAGCAAGTTCTTCCCAATTTTCCACAAGGAGCTGCTGATATTTGAACAATATTCGAGCCCGTTTCGGGACAGCGACCTGCGACCACTTTTTAAAAGCCTCATCCGCCACTTGAACCGCACGATTCACATCTTCCCTAGTTGAAAGTGGCACCTCGGCAATTGCCTCACCAGTTGCAGGGTTGAATACAATTTCCGTTTCCTTTGAAGTGGATTCAATCCACTTACCATTTATATAGTTTTTTAATTTTTTCACCTCATGTGTTACTGAAGACATGTTTTTTCCTCCTTAAAATAAAGTATTTTGTTAGATTATCAAGCCAGTATAACCATCGCCTTCAATGAAATCGATTTCATTTGACTATAGAAGAAATCCTTCCATGTTTTTTTAGGATTAATCAATAAATTTTCTAGCTCAATCCTAATATTCAAGAATATATTCTGCGAATGAAATCGATTTCATTTGATATCAGGGGTCTACCTTAAAAGTAAGGACCAAACCACTCCCCCTTAATTTATAGCCTGTACATAACCTTGATTCGGGATGAAATCGATTTCATTTACTTTATAAGGAAATACTACAATGAAAAATTTTCCCTGTAAACACTTTTTTTGTATTTTTTGAAATATTCTCTCTTCTCCACATTTCAAAACATTGAAAAATATTGAAATGTGCGGAATTATTTAATAAAAAAACATCTTCAGCGGTTTTAAAAACTGACCAATACTTTATTGATATCGGTAGTGGTATTTTGATATATTAATATTCCTAAACTCAATTGACTTTATCATAGGGATTCCAGCTAACAATAATATCCCTAGTTTTTCATATGTAAACTTTTCAGACTACCTTCCTGCTCCCCTTTTCTTTACATTTCCATGAATGTCTCCATTTCAATGAAAATAAATGATATTGTACTATATCAACAGACTTGGAGTTACATAACCTATCCCGAGATTTCATCAACAAAAAGAGGCACCCATAATGGGAGCCTGAATTTTAGTGAAGGTAAGCTATTATATGTGAATGGTAACCATTCCGTATCCTTATCCTAACAAGATGATTGAGAAATGGGATATTCCACCCAGTTATTTATTTGTACGGAATTTAAAACAGGCTAGTTTAAGGGCAGTTATTTCACTGCCTTTTTAATAGCCTTCACTTCATATAATGATCCTTCCGAACTGACGATATATTCAGGCTTTGGTTTCCCTAGGTTTGCTTTATGGCCTGCGATATGGGCTTCACTCTTTTCCCACTGCTTCCAATGCGCCTCCGACTCCCAATTGATCATAATGATGACCTCTTCATCCCCGCGTCGCACTTTTTTCACCATTACACTTAAATCGATGAACCCTTCCTGCTTTTCTATGATCCCTTCCCCGCTGAACCGTTTTACTACTTGTTCTGCATTACCTTCCTTTACCACCATTTTTCTCATTTGAACGAACAATATGAACAACTCCAATCGATATACTTGTATTTTAATCATTTTATTCGATAACGATTCTCATTGTCAATTAATGAGACTTTTACTTAAGTACACTACTTAAGACCCTGATTCCCAAAAACAAAATAAAAATGGATCAGGAAGTCTTGCATATCTTCCTGATCCATTTTTTATTGTCACTCACCTTTTATCTTTAAGACTTTTGGGAACATAGTCATTCAGTTTGTTAAATAAAGAAGTAATGTAGGAGCTGAGTTCGAATCGATCCTCCTGAACAAATTCAACTAAAGACACTCCATTCTTTTTCATAACTTTTCCCCCTTTAAGTTTTTATCCCCGGTGCATGAACTTATCAGCAACTAAATCCCGCCATTAGCGCACTTACACTTCTCTCCATCGTTTCTTTATTTGATTATACAAGAAAGCGCTTACAATGTAAAATATTATAATTGTATAGATTGCTATTTAATTAGTATGTTCCAGGTAAATGAAGTTTTTCATCGGCATATTTATGGTTATCAGCTGTGCTGGCTTTTCAGTGTACATTACATATCCTAACTACTTGTCTTGTTCACAGAGAATAAAATTTCAGGAAATGCCCTTCAATATTTCAGTTAAACGTAGGAACTCTTCCTTATCACGATTTCTTAATGAGTCATCGATTTCTTTTTCAATTTGTGCTTTCCGGTAATCACTAAGGGCCTTTTTTAAAACCATTTCAGCCATCTCTTCAGGTTCAAGCGATGTTCCTGGCAATTGCTTCTCCATACGAAACCAACTCCTTAACCTTTTTTCTATTATACTAAATAACTTGGAGATTATTATTATTTATTAAAATCTTATCCTTTCCTCTTTTTCATTTTTCATTTCCTTATCCACATGATTTCCACTTTGCCACTCTTCTATACAAAAAATTTCTAAATATTCGGATTTCTAATCGGTAACATATTTTCTTTTTATCCACTTAGTCATTTTACCCGGGAAGATCGGACGTTTATTTCCATTACTTTAGAATTAATTATATGCCATTACAGGTGAATGGAGCTAAGTTATTCGCTTCATTTTTTCAGAAAAGTCAGAAATACATTGACCGGTATGGATAGGTCCTCTAAAATAATCTGAACAATCCAGTTTTTTACTTATATTCATTTACCATCATTTTTGTTCATTTCGGCTTTATTTATCGTTAAAACAATTTGATGAAAAACTTAGCATTAAAGGAGCATTTATCATGAAAAAAAGTCGAGTTCTTTTCGCAAGTTTAGCGGGTTCCGTTATTGAGTGGTACGATTTCTATTTGTACGGGACAGCAACGGGCCTGGTTTTCACGACGCTATTCTTTCCCAATCATGATCCAGCGATTTCACTTCTTCTCGCCTTTGTCACATTCGGGGCTGGCTATGCGGCCCGTCCGATCGGCAGCATCCTGTTCGGTCATATGGGTGATCGCATCGGACGGAAGGCAGCACTCATGTTCACCCTTATTGGTATGGGAGGAAGTTCAATGCTAATCGGTGTTCTGCCCACTTATGCCCAGGTTGGGTTGGCCGCCCCCGCCATCTTGGTGGTGCTGAGGTTGATTCAAGGAATTTCCTTGGGAGGTGAATGGGGCGGGGCCATCCTATTGGCAACGGAATCTGCTCCTAAAGGTGTCCGTGGGTTATATGGATCCATTCCCCAACTAGGGGTCCCCATCGGCTTGGTTGCCGGCTCGTTCAGCCTAACCCTCATCAGCTCCTTGACAACCGATGCCCAATTTTTATCTTGGGGTTGGAGGATTCCCTTCCTTTTAAGCGGTGTACTGATCGGGTTGGCAATTTGGGTAAGGAGTGGCATTGAAGAAACGCCGGAATTTAAAGCGCAGAAAGATAGCGGCGATCTTGCGAAAGTTCCCATTATTGAAACGTTGAAACACGATTGGAGAAGTGTGCTGCAAGTGATCGGACTAAAAATTGGGGACGGCTTCTTCAATGTATTCATCATGTCCTATGTTCTCGTCTTTACTACGCTGTATTTTGGTTATTCCCAAGATTCAGCTCTTACCGGTTTAACGATTGGCTGCGCTACAATGCTGATTACCATTCCTGTCATTGGTTACATTTCAGATTTCATTGATCGAAAAATCATCTATTTTGGGGGCCTGACTCTCCTTTTCGTCTTGGCCATCCCATATTTCACAATGATTGGGCGTGGGGTTGGCTGGTTCTACATGATGCAGGCAGTTGTACTCGGCGTCATCTGGGGAGCCATTTTTTCCACACAAGGAACATTATTCTCGGAGCTCTTTCCAGCCAAGGTCCGTTATACTGGATTATCCGTCGGTTATCAGGTCGCGGCAGCCATTGCAGGTTTCGGTCCGCTCATATGGACCGCCATGGCGGAATCATATGGCCCATCCCCTTTGGTATTTGGCGGATTCATGATGGCAGGTCTCGCGATTTCCCTGGCGCTTTGTATATTATCCCCGCATTTCAGCAGAAGAAAAGAAAAGGATCAAACACTCAAACCACATAAGCTGGATTTGAACTGATTCTAATATCTCTTGCATGAGTAATTACAGAGGCTGCACGTCCTATCACTCGGACAAGCGGCCTCTGTTTTTTTACAATGCAAATACCACCCTATACTTGTTTACTTCCTACAATCTCCAAAAGATCAGTGAGCGTCCGGATTTCATAGGTGGGCTTGATTCCCAGATCATTATCCTTTTGATGGGGATTGTACCAGCATGTATCCATTCCATAATTCAAGCCGCCCTGTATATCTGAAGTCAAGGAGTCACCCACTATCAACGCTTTCGATTTATCTGTGATCTTTAACTTGGAAAATGCATAATCAAAAATCCCTCTATCAGGCTTCTGAAACCCAGCCTCTTGGGAAACTATCAAGGTCTCAAAGGTGTTGCAAAGGGCTGACCCGCCGATCCTTGCTGTCTGCACTGCCGTAAAGCCATTTGTTATAATAGCAAGCCGGCATCCTCCAAGCTTCTCGCAAACCTCTATAGCCCCGGGCAGAAGATGTATTTCCTTTCCCAAATGTCCCAGGTACGCACGGCTGAACGCATCCGCATCCATATCAATCCCATGCTTCAGGAACAACCGCTTGAACCTTTCCACTCCCAGAATGGTTAAATCTATATGCCCCTGTTCCAAATTCCTCCATAATACCTTACTGATTTCTTGGTAGCATCGCGCATAATCCTCCGCCCCTGTTGGCAAACCGAACTCTAAAAAGGCTTCATGCAGCGCATTCTTTTCCGATATTCCAAAGTCTAGCAAAGTATCATCAACATCAAATAATATAATTTCGTATTTCATCGCTGCCTCCATAATCATTTTAGTCCAACTTAACACATTTCCTTTCATTACGTATTAATTATGCAAATTCATGGTAAATACATACTGCAAGCTTGGAAAAATTGCGGGAACGTAAAGAAGATATCATTCCCCTTACGTACAATTTTTTAAATAAGTTCAATGAAAGGTATCATGAAAATAAAGTCATTTCGGAAGAATGCTTGAACCTATTAATTCATTATTCATGGCCAGGCAATGTACGCCAGCTTGAAAACTTGATTGAAAGGTTGGTCTTAATAAGTGACTCCGTTATCCTGATGTCCGACTTGCCTGAAATGATAACCGAGAACGTTGAACAGGTCACACAGATTGATCTCCCCACTACTCTCGGTAAAGCACTTGATGAAACGAAACGGATATTGATCAGGAAATCTTACCAAACATATAAATCATCAAGGAAAGTCGCGAAGGACCTCTCTATCAGCCAAACGAAAGCCTCAGCGTTGATCCGGGAGTACTGTGGGGACTTAATGAATAAATAGGTATCATGGAAATGACAATGCTTGTTTAACTTTAAACAAGTCCATTTTCCCCCACCCGACATGCTGGTTATTCGTTGCTAGTGATCATGGTGAATGGTAAACACTTATATTCCAATTCAAATGAGCTCCCATTGTTAATCGCGGCGACTTCTTCTTGTTTAAATCACTTAGCTATTAAATTCAGGTACGAACAGAAAATAAGGGACTTCCCCTTTGCGGGAAAGTCTCTTATTTTTAAGAAGATCCTACTATTTTTTCGCCTCTCGGCTTTGTACTATTTGCATCCGGTTCTTTTGTGATGCCAATTTGATTGAATTTATCATCTATGGACAGTTTGTATGTCAATGATCCTGTACCTGTTTCATCAGGCTTGAAAGTTCCTGCATTTGTCCGTTTTCCATCTTTCAGCAACCACACATGATACACTTCGGACTCTTGAAGGCTAGGCAAATTCTGAATCTGAACGATTAACCTTCTTTCGTCACCTTGCTGCAAAATGTATGCAGCACCGTCCGTATTCATATTTACAGCGGTCTTATCAGCAGGCTGCAAAGATATCGACGTTTTAACCTCCATTGGCAGATTGATAGCTGCAAGTTCTTTTTTCAGTTGAATATTGGAATATAACAGCACAAACGCCAAAACCAGTGCAGCCAGCAAGAGACCTGAAGTGACTGGTGTAAACTGCTTAAAGAAAAAAACACTCCAATTCTTTTCCCTTCTCACCGGAACTTCATCGTCAGTCTCAAAGACAAAATCCATAACCTCTGATTTCAGGGAAGATGAAGGTTCCATTTCTTCAAAATCCCATTTCAATGAATTCCAGGCTTCTGTCATTTGTTCATACTCCCTAGTGCATTCAGAGCAGTGCATTAAGTGTTCCGTGAATGCCTTTTTTTCTTTTTCTCCCAGTTCACCCGATAAAAATGAAAGCAGGTTAGCGCACTCTGTATTCATTTACAAACCACCTACTTCCAAATGCTTTTTCAACAATTTAAGCGACTGGTGAAGTCTGCTCTTGATGGTACCAACCGGTTCATTTTCAATTTTGGCAATTTCCGTTAACGAGTACCCTTTCCAATACAGTAAATCAATCAGCCTTTTTTGCGGCTTGCTTAACTTATTTTTTGCCTTGGCAATTTCACTGTGCAATAGCCCATTTTCTATATCATTATTAGGATCTTCTATGTCTATTGGATGACTCATGTCCATGTGTTTGTTATTCCGGATATGAACGCTGTCTTTACGGACATAATCCACACACACATTTCGTGTAACGGTCAAAAGCCAGCTTACAAAGTGTCCCTTTTCGGAATTGTAACTGCTTTTTGTGGTCCAGAGCTTTAAAAAGACCAACTGCACAATCTCCTTTGTTTTTTCAGCATTTCCATTTGTGAACTTAAAAATATAACCATAGATTAATTTAATATAGCGGTCATAAAGTTCTTCCAGAGCAGGACGATGCTTTTTCATGACTAATGCCATCAATTCCTTATCAAGTTTTTCTTTCAATCGCACCTGCAACTCCTCACAAGTAAATTTGGAAAAAATGTGTAACAGGAACGACCATCACTGATCGCCCCTTTTTCTTATTTTGGAAAAATAGTCTTATTATTCACAATATACCAAACATTTTTCACACCTTCACCATTGACATCTCCCGCTGCCTTATCATTCGTAAAATAGTAGAGTGGAAATCCTTTGTACGTCACCTGCTCTTCCCCTGTATCTTCCCTTTGAATGGTTCCAAAGTCATTTTCCTCAAATCCCTTAGGGACAGCAAAATCCCTTTCCATGAACGGCGGCCATTTTTTGAGACAATCACCCATGCAATTGCTTTTTCCTGATTTATCATTCTTGAAATAGTAAAGTGCCATTCCCTTGGAATCAGCCAGGTATTCGCCTAATGGTTCACTTTCCAATAATTTTAGGGTTACCGCTTTTTCATCGGCAGTACCACTAACAGCTTGATCCTTTTCGGGTGAATCCTTCGCTTCATTTCCACATGCCGCCAATACTAAGACCATCATAAAAACTGAAAATACCATCCACTTTTTCATATACTCTCACTCCTCATGAATTTTACTTCCATCCCCATTTTTGAAATACTTGATGGGATTCTTCCGTTTTAAGATAATCAATGAATTGTTTTGCCTTTTTCTTGTTTCCACTCTTACTTGTTATGCTTATCGGTGTTCCTCTATAGAGCTTGTCTTCCTCAGGGAGCTGAACCAGGTCCGTCACATCCGCCAGACGGTAATGCCAGGATTCATAAGTAATCCAGGCGTCCAATTCAGAATTTGCCTTCCATAGATCGATAGCTTCTGCACTGGACTTCACTGAAATGTCAATATTCCTGCTAATTCCAGGGATCAATCCTTTTCTTCCAGCCAAATCTTCCCATAGCCCCAGTTGCCCGGCTCCATTAACATCTACAATCTTTACGCCCTTCTTCGTTAAATCCTCCAATGACCTGATATTCTTTGGGTTTCCTTTTCTAACCAGGATTCCAGCTGACCGTGCATACAATTCTGTACGGTTTTTTCCATCAAGGACCTCCGGATGATCATGCATGAATTCTGTTAGCATATACTCGGACCCTCCGTAAATAATATCCGCATCCTGTTTGGCTTGATCAATCCATTTTTCTTCGGGTCCCGCCGTTACTTCAACTTTTATCCCCGTTTCTTGGGTGAATCGTTCCGCCACTTCCTTGATAGGCCCAAAAGGTCCTCCTGGTCCATATACTTTTACGACATCGTTGACAGCTTGCCCCCGATTCGAACCCATTTCCGGTGAAAATCCTAACAGTACTAGCATCAATGATATCCACCCTACAAAAATGACCTTTTTCAAGTCTTTCTTCTCCCCCTTCTAAAAAGCCTTTGTACTATAGGTAACGGGACAAACTTCCAAACGGTTTGAAAAAAATTGTTAATTTTTTTAAACTTTTGCAAAGTATATCTGATGATTTCCAGTTTTCAACCCGCAGCAAAAAAACCATTCGGAAACGGAATGGTTGCAGACTGTAGACAAACTCCAAAATAATTGAGTCTTTCTACATTTTATAAGTTTTTAAATTTGGCCGTTGATTGGAACGTAGGGCCCTCGGCGCCATTGCGTCTGCGGGTTCTCCCATGGAAGCGCTATTCTAAGCAGGGGTCTCATACCTTTCAATCAACTTTGTTTTAACATTAAGATAGAGCTCCTTTTAAATTAAATATCAAAAAATCGGCAGAAAAGGTTAGCTTGATTTGCTTCCCTTACTCTGTCTAATTCTTTTACTGATCATAGCAATCACTAACAATAACAGAGGAATAATCGTTTGCATCAAAATTCCATGAAAAGGGAAGGCGACGATATCATATCGACTGACATCCATGGAGCTGGGATACGACCAAAAGCTGAATTCTACAATCAAAATCCCTATCGGCCATACAACAGAACGATAGTCGGAGAGATTCAGCCATTGCGCGGTACCTAAAGCAGCCGCATAATAAAACACGGAAATTTTCACAAACGCTCCTACTATCCATACGGCCATGATGGCGGACTCCAAATGTTCAAAAAAGTCGGCCAAACTGATGTACCGAGATACATTCATCACGGGATAATTCTTTGTTGATGTTGTTGACCCGAGTATAAAAAGAACCATAAGATTCACCACAATTAACGTCATCATCACGGCAAAAACAGACATCATCCCGGATTTCATCCCTTTTTTCATATCGGTTAAAAAAGGGAGGAGAAAAATCATCAGAAAAAACTCGCTGAACCATCCACCCGGTACAATCGAGCCCTTGATTGGAGGCATAATTCCATTCCCCAATATCGGGAATATATTCTTAAATTCAAGATCAGGGCCCAGGAGGACGATTAAAATTAGGATTGGAAAGATAAAAACGGGAACCAACAATTGGGCAGCTCTCCCCATCACCTCTATCCCTCCGCGTACGATAAAGGCACAAAGGAGTACCATCAATGCCATGATCACGCTAATCGGGGTTTTGACCAGAAAAGAGTCGACAATGAATTCCCCGTAACTTCTTAGGATCTGCCCTGTGATCGGGATATAAAAAAACAAGAATAAAAAACCGAGAATTTTCCCCGGAATCCGACCAATTATCTGTTCACTGAATTGGATAACCGTTTGTTTCGGATAAAGTTTGTGAAGTTTATAAGTGATATACACCGTCGCATACCCGATGAGGGACGCCAAAATGGGGGAAAGCCATAAATCAGTTTTAGCATATTTCGCTGTGATGCTTGGAACACCGAGAACAGCCGTTGCCACAATCGTTGGATACAACATGAATGCCATTTGTAAAGATGAAATTTTTCCTTTCTCCATCATCTTCCTCCTTTCCGTGATAGTATGAAAATTTGAAATCACCAAGCCCACTGATCGTTTTACTTTTTCATAAACTCTTCAATCGGCTTAAAAAAGAGTTTCAATCCATTCGGCTGGTTTCGGTTCCTTTACGATTTCTTTTCCTTACAACAGCAATCAACAACAATAACAGAGGAATAATCGTTTGCATCAACATTCCTTGTATCGGAAAGACGTTGATATCATTACGACTGACATCCACAGAGCTAGGCAGCGACCACAAACTGAATATGACAATCAAAATCCCTATCGGCCATACAACAGGCCGGTAGTCGGAGAGATTCAGCCACTGCGCTGTACCTAAAGCAGATACATAATAAAAAACGGAAATTTTCACAAACGCCCCCACTATCCATACCGCCATGGCGACGGATTCTACATGTTCAAAAAAGTCGGCAAAACTGATGTATCGAGATGCATTCATCAAGGGGTAAAGCTTTGTGGATGTTGTTGACCCAAGTACAAAAAGAACCGTAAGATTCACCACAATTAACGTCATCATCACGGCAAACACAGTCATCATACCGGACTTCATCCCTTTTTTCATATCTACCAAAAAAGGAAGAAGAAAAATCATCAGGAAAAACTCGCTGAACCAGCCACCCGGTACAATCGAACCCTTGATAGGGGGCATTATACCATCCGCCAATACCGGGAATATATTCTTGAATTCAAGATCAGGAATCAGTAAAATGATTAAGATAAAGATTGGAAAAATGAAAACAGGTACAAACAATTGGGCAGCCCTCCCCAACACTTCTATCCCCCCTCGTACGATGAACGCACATAGAAGCACCATCGATACCATGATCACACTAATCGGGGTACGTACCAGAAAAGAGCCCACAACAAATTCTGCGTAGCCTCTAACGATTAGCCCCGTGTTCTGGATATAAAAAAACAAGAGTAAAAAACCGAAAATTTTCCCCGGAATCCGACCAATGATCTTTTCAGTGAATTGGATCACCGTTTGTTTTGGATAAAGTTGGTGCAGTTTATAAGCGATATACACCGTCAGATATCCTATGAGCGCAGCAAAAATGGGGGACAGCCATAAATCAGTTTTGGCATATTTGGCTGTGATGCTGGGAACCCCGAGAATAGCCGTTGCCACAATCGCCGGATACAACATGAATGCCATCTGCAGAGATGAAATTTTCCCTTTCTCCATCTGCTTCCTCCTTTCTTAATAGAATGAAATTAATCCCGCAACACCCACTAATAGACTCACTTTTCCATAAACGCTCCAAATGGCCTGAAAAGAGTTTCCACCCATTGAGTTGGCCCTGACATCTGTGGGAGATTGAACATGGATAGAACCAAGCCAGTGAGGAGCAGTGTAAGAAATGCCACTTTATCTTTTTTAGGATTTTGTTTCATTTTCGGCCATTCATACAATATGATTAAAGCTACGATCACGGTTGTACAAATAAAAGCCCCCCATCTCACTTGTCCTTCACCTCATTTTCAGACAACCCCGCCGGTTTGTTTATATAGCCCTGTCTTCGAATATGGGCCGCAACATCGACTTCCACTTCCATTTCCGCGAATATCTCATCCCAGTGGTTATCTACCTTATTAAACTGTTTAGGATATTTCCGATAGAAATCTTTACCCAATCCTAAAATGTCCGATTTCTTATGCTGAATATGCAGAAAAGCCATCCTAATGCGATTTTCTATATCTGTTTGATATGCTCGTTCTGCTGCTTTTAGAGACTTAGGATTTGAAAGGTTTAAATTCGTTCCATTTTGTATAACAGCTCCATCCGTATTTATTTTCACCAACAATTTCCATTTACCATTGGTAATTTGCGGAATAATCTTGACTTTGGCTGACACTGGACTTAAAGATATCTTCCCTTTCACCCCTTTGGGTTGGAAGGTCACGGTGTATGATTCCACTTCATCCCTTAACCACAATAGCCCTCTAGTTTCCTTTTCAGTCATCGTTCCAGTCATTTTATCTTTTTTGAACACGGCCGTTCCGAAAATGTAAGGAATTCCCTGTAATTTCGTTTGCCCTTTCGCTGGCGGCAATATTTTAACGATTGGAATTGCGGCCGCCTGAGGCCTACCGGTTAACATTTCATCTAAATCCTGCAGTGTGACCAGCATCCCAATATGTAAATCAGATAGTTCTCTAAGTACTTCCCCTGAATAGTTTTCCAGGGGTGGCAAAGATTCAAGAATAGGCTTTGCTTCCCCTTTGCTGACATACACATTTGCTTTCTCTCTTGGCTGAGGATGGCGCAGCAAAAAATCCAGCTGCTCTTGGATTCCTTCCTTCGCTAACTTTTCACCGAATACAAAAACTTTACAATGTCCCCAAAATACTTTTCGCGGAAGCTTGCTTTGAAGCTTAGACAATGCATCTGAAATATTGGAGCCTTTTTCATTTCTCACCATTGTCGTAACCCCACCTCCCCCTTGACTGCTCCCTCCTTGACCGCCTCCACTGCTTATTGAACTTGGAATAAAGACTTGGACGGATAGTTCGATTTGATTATTACCCTTCTTATCGATGGCGGCTGCTGTGACAATCGCCAAATCAGTGATTTCTATTCGATCCCAACAACCGCTTAGAAAAGGGGTCGTTCCACAAATAACGAGCAAAAGAAGGACGTTTTTCATGAAATGACGCCTCTTCCCTTTCTCCAATATGCTTTTTCGCCTCCAGTTATTATTCACTCCGTTTCACTCCCCCTTTTTGGATTTGGACTCTGTTCCGGGGCTTGACGGTATACATTAGAATCCCCTGTGAGACGCGGGCGTGTATCCATCCTCCACCAAGGAGCTCTCCACAGCACATCTTTCAGCTCATTACCTTTTAACGGCGCCAGTGGCGCTAAGTATGGAACGCCAAAGGACCGTAAGCTGCATAAGTGAATGACTATGGCAATGATTCCCATCATGATGCCAAGCAGTCCTAAGGTACCGGCAAGCAGCATCATTGGGAAACGCAGCATCCGGAAAGCAATTCCGGCAATATAGCGAGGCATCATAAAAGAAGCGATTCCCGTAATTGCAACCACAATGACCATTGGGGCTGAAACCAATCCCGCTTGTACGGAAGCTTGACCAATAACTAGCGCTCCAACAATGCTGACAGCGGAACCTACCTGCTTCGGCAATCGAACCCCTGCCTCTCTTAGTGCTTCAAACGTAATTTCCATAGCCAATGCCTCTACAATTGCAGGAAAAGGGACCGATTCCCGGGATGCCGCTACGCTTAACAGGAGTGCGGTTGGGACCGCCTCATGATGGAATGTCAAAATAGCAACATAAAGTGATGGAAGCAAAAGGGATAATCCCATAAAAAAATATCGTAACCAACGGATAAAAGTGCCTGCCCAAAAACGTTGAGCATAATCCTCTTGTGATTGAATCAAAGAAAAGAAGGTTATTGGTGCAATTAATGTAAAAGGGGTTCCTTCAACAAGAATGACAGCTCGTCCCTCCAGCAAGCTGGCACAGGCTACATCCGGCCGTTCTGTCGACATGATCTGAGGGAAAGGTGAAAACGGATTGTCCTCAATCATTTCCTCGATGTACTCGCTTTCTAAAATTCCGTCTATTTTAATTCGTTCCAACCGAGTTGTAATCTCTTCAATCAGTGTTTTATCCGCAAGGCCATCAATATAAGCAATTGAAACATTCGTCCTGGTAAGAGTTCCAATCTTCATTGATTGTATTTTAAGGGCAGGACTTTTAATAATACGTCGCAATTGGGACGTATTTACTTCCAGAGATTCAATAAATCCCTCTCGTGACCCCCTAACTCCCCCCTCTGCCACAGGTTCTTCAATCGCCCGCTTTTCCCATTTGGACAATCCTAGAGAAAATCCACCGCTTCCCCCTTCATATAGAAGGATTGGGTTTCCAGAGGAAATCGATTCAATGCAATCCGCCAACATATTCACTTTTACCACTTTAGGAACGGGCATTTTATGTTCAATAAACTCATTTAATGGTTGTGGTTCTTTTGATGACTCCTGCATGAGTGGAGATAGCACATATTGCTCAATCGCCTCGATGTCTGAGAGTCCCGCAATGTAAATGAGCATCGCCCGCGTCTTTCCGAAAAGTAAGAACGAGCGGAACATGACATCCGAGCAATTATCATAAACAGAACGAAGTGTTTCTACATTTTGATTGAAATTCACATCAAGTGAATCTGAAGGCTTTGAATCCAGGTAATCATTTTGCATCAGGGATTTTTTTTCTTTCTTTTTTCTTAACAATTTGCCCACATTACGAATCAAGCTGAATCCCCCCATTTTTTTGCAGGTCGCTCTAACTCCATTTTTCTATGTTTCTTCATTAAGGGTATTTTATACAGAAAATCCTGTTTCCGGCATGAACTAATTTTCATGGAAAAGCCATGTCATAAGTTGATTTTGAATAAACCGTAAACTCTTGTGATATCCTGTTTGTAATTAATAACTAAGGGGTATATCAAAAACCGAGGCTATTGTCGAAAATACTGTCTCTGGCGAAGTATTGTTTTTTGAATAAGCTACACAGGACCATAAAGTAGGGGTTACTTTTTTAAAGAAAGGATATTGTTTTAAATACCTTTTTTATATTGCATGGGCAATCAGACTAAAACATTAGAAGATAAGGGAGATTCTATGTCATTCTTAATCACATTGCTCGGATTATTGGTGTCCACAATAATCGCTACAATATTAAATGCTATATGGCCTCGTATCCCACTTCCGATATATCAAATATCCATGGGAGCAGTGTTCTCATTATTACCATTTCAATTATCATTTGATTTTCATTCAGAATTATTTATGATCTGTGTCATTGCTCCGCTGCTTTTTACAGAAGGAAAAAATACGTCTCGTAAAGAAATGCTAGAATTGCGTAAGCCAATTCTGTTATTGGCCTTTGGGTTAGTATTTGTGACGGTTTTTGCAGGAGGCTTTTTCATCCACTGGTTAATACCTGATATGCCGATGGCTGTGGCTTTTGCTTTAGCCGCAACAATTACTCCAACGGATGCGGTAGCAGTACAATCGATTACAAAAGGATTGAAATTGCCTGGAAACATGATGCCCATCCTTGAGGGTGAATCACTTTTCAATGATGCTGCCGGAATCGTCGCTTTTAAAGTTGCCCTGGCAGCTGCCTTAACTGGAGTGTTTTCTATAAAAGATGCATCGCTTAATTTTATATTTGTAGCTTTAGGCGGCATCTTTATAGGGATCCTATTGGGCTATTTAATCGTTAAATTACGATTATTTTTACGGGTTCATGGACTTGAAGAAATCCCAATGTCTATTGTCATTGAACTAATTACGCCTTTTGCCATCTATATGGCAGCTGAAGAATTCCATGTTTCCGGAATCTTGGCAGTGGTTGCTGCAGGTGTCATTCATGGCATCGAGCGGGATCGCCTTCAGAGTTCCACGACTAAATTGCAAATTGTATCAACTAATACATGGTCTGTATTAGGTTATGTCTTGAATGGACTTGTATTTGCTTTGTTAGGATTTATGTTGCCGAGTGTTTATCAGGAAATTGAGTCCAACTTAAATAGGGGCATTCTTTTTGGGATAAGTGTCTTGATCGTTCTTTTATTATTGGTGATCCGTTTTATATGGGTATACATCCTGCATGATACTTTTACGAAAAACAGAGTGAATCCATTAGAGCAATTCATTATGTCCAGGGTTCATCCAGAAGATAGCAATGACACCGATGAGGAGAATTTTTCAAGATCCCGATTTGCATTTTTGACATCCGTTTGCGGCATTCATGGAACCATTACATTAGCTACAGCTTTATCCATACCATATTTCATGCGGGATGACACTTTATTCCCGATGCGTAATACAGTCTTGTTTATCGCAGCTTGCGTTATATTGTTAAGCGTCACCTTGGCTACGGTTCTCTTGCCATTACTGGTAAAGACACCGATTGAATTCAAAGATGAGCGTCTAACCTCTGAGGAGGCTTATAAAATTGTTTTAAATAAAACGATCCATCAACTGAGCAAAGAAGCAACCATCGAGAATCAGAAAGCGGTCCATCAAGTAATGGAAGATTTAAATGAACAACTGATAGATTTGGAACGGGGAATAACGAATCGACCGGATGATCGGACAATACGCGAATTAGTGGAGCTAGGAGCCAATAAGGAATTGGAAGTCGTTTCTGGATTAGTCGAAAAAGGGACTATATCTGAAACAGCCTTTGAACTATATAAAGTGTATCTTTCAAGAACCTCGAATTATATGCAAAAATCCTCCCTGAAAAGGGCTTGGATCAATTTGCAGGCTATTCTTTTCAAGAAAAAGATCAATGTCAAATGGGATAAGAAATGGGAAGCGAAATTAGAGGACTCCATCGTTAAAAATGCGGACCTGATCAGGGAGTTTCGTAAAGCACAAAAAGAAGCTTCAAAGGAAGCCATTTTATTGATCAAACAACAAACTGCACCTGAAAACCGCCATGAAGTCATGCTTGTCATCCAAAGATATAATCGTTATTTGAATCCGTTCGGAACATTAAGTGAAAAAGAAGCAAAACGCTTTGAAGAGATGGTAAGTCAATTTCAGTTGAATGCGATGCAAATCGAACGTGATATCATTGCGCAAATGGTTGAAGATGAGCAAATATCCATACAAACAGCAACTGAGATTAGACAAAACTTAATCTACGATGAAATGATAATGATACAAAATTGATAAAATATTAAGAGACTCCGATGCAACAGGAAGCGGTGTCTCTTTATTTACATTCCAAGGCAAGGATGAATACCTCAGGAAAAATAAAATGAATATATGACTGTAGATCGAGCAGGTATAAGGGCTTTCATCGAAATTCCAGAGGATTCATGGCATCTGTTCCCATTATTCTTTATGGCCCTCACAATGGAGTTAAATCACCGTTTTGCAGCTTTTACAATTGAACCTAAATCAGTTCATAAAAGTATCATGAAGCTGGCAGGTCAATACAACGAACTCTTCTTTGAATTCAAGATGCATCGTAATGACAATGAAAAAAAGCATGTTCGTTTCTGTGTTTCACGAGTATTCGCTCCAAACTCACGAGTAAAATCACCAAACTCACGAGTAAAATCACCAAATTCACGAGTAAAAGCGCCAAACTCACGAGTAAAAGCGCCAAACTCACGAGTATTCGCTCCAAATTCTCGAGTAATTACTCCAAACTCACCAGAAAAACACCAAACTCACGAGTAATTGTCCCAAACTCACCAGAAAAGCACCAGGAAGTTCCCTTTCCAGTTCATATAACCTTTCTTTCATTTCGAAAATCCCTGTTTCGTCCGCACCATTATCGAATCTTGCTCTGTGAACAAACAGATGATTTCTTCTGCCCGGAAAAACATGCTGCATTTCTCCTTTTCTGCCGACAAAATACGGTCTTTTCCTCTCCTTCAAGCATTCCATCAATTCCTGCACTTCCTCATTCCATTCATGATTGCGGATAAGCACCTCTATCGCCTTGATCTCCTCATCTATCTCTACGTTTATTTTCATCCATGCAACCTCCCTTTGCTTATAATGTAAGTATATTAATATCTTAATATTTGGCTTGTAATTTCCAGCTATATGCCCCTTTATTACGATAACATGCTTGAAATGGATACTCAGATACACTAAATAACCGTCCAAATAATTGGACGGCCCTTTGATAGTACATCTAATTCCGGATTCGATGCGTTTACATAAATTAAGATCCCTCTTTACTTGTAAAAGTACTTGGCATCACCACAGCGATTACCTCTCCACGGGCGCAAAGTTTATCGAGTGCAAATACCTCTGTTTCGATTCTCCATTTCTTAGGATGAATTTCATGAATCGTCCCAACAGCCATTAATGGCACATCATTTGGGGTTGGCTTTACGAACTCCACATTCAGTGACGCAGTCACGAACCTGGGTGGTTCCACTCCATCTCCAACTTCATGACCGTTTTTACGGTGCAAAGCCAATGCAGCGGAACCTGTTCCGTGACAATCAATTAAAGAGGCAATCAAGCCGCCATAAACAAATCCTGGAATTGCAATATGCTCTGGACGTGGTGTATAGATAGTCCTTGTTTGCTCGTCTTGCCAACCCGTTCGAAAATGATGACCATCTTTGTTCAAGCGACCGCATCCATAACACCATGCAAATGCATCTGGATAATCATCTTGAATCGCTTTTAGCACATTCTCCTCCATCATCTCTCCCCCTTTTTCAGAATATTATAACACCATTAATGAATAAGGGGTCTATTAGGATACATGCTGAAAGGGTAGTTTTTTTAAATTCCATGATTCTTTATTGAGCTTACTACCAAGTTTTAATTTTCATAGAATAATAACCTGATGCAGCTTTAATCGAAAACACACATAAAAAGTTTGCAAGAATCCCTGCTCCTTTTACTCGATATAATTGACAAAGGCCCCTGTAAGCCAGAAGCATTCAGGAGCTTTCCTTTGACTGATATAGAGTTAAGAAGTGTCTACCATTCTATTGCAGGCTTACCTTCTTATTAAAAGTTAAGCCTTTTTCTTAAATCCCAATACTTGAATGTCATTTTACCCATTTTCGACTTTGAAAGTGAATCATATTTACGTCCAAGTGCTTGATTTTGTTTTTCTAGCTTAGTAATTTGTTTAAGTTGAACTGTGTTCAGTTTTTTTAATTGCTTTACTTCTTTAGCTAATTCCTTATTTTTCCCTTTCATATCATATTTTTCTTTATCAACAACTGCGCGTTCTTTGATTGAAATCTCCACATCTTTTGGTTTTAGCTTTGGAATGCCAAAGGTTTCAAATCCTATCGTTTTTAGATAAGGGACGTTATTTTGAAAATTTCGTTCAAAGTTTCCATACCTTTTATGGATCTGGAGAAATGTATAACATCCAGCTTTTTCTGCTGAAATGATTTGACCATACCCAGACAGTTTAAACAGTTTTTCGACTCGTTTTATTTCTTCAGGTATGTTTTTGACAATATAAGTGAAAACTTCGTCAACATTAAACTCCGCAGGCAATATTTTCACTTTTTTTAATGATGTATGCCTAATCAGTTCATCAAAGTCATCTTCATCAATATAAAACATATTCGCACTTTCATTCACATAATCGGTAATGCGCTTGCTCCATAATGGTCCTTGCAGTTTTTTTATTGCTTCCGAAAATAAAAACTGCCTGCTAACTTGATACATTCGTTGGGCCGCAAACTCATATATATCCTTATTACATAATGCTAATTTGACAGCGTCACGGAAATCCTTCTCTGTAACAGCATATAACGGGTAATCTTCGCCAAAAAGCTTCATATGCATTTTGGTTGGATTCATTATTACAGCCTTCCTTAAAATCCCATACTCCAATAGCTTTGTAGACAGTTCCAGACTGCTGTCCATTTCCTCACTTCTCCAGGTTATCCCAATATCACTATTGACGATTAATTGTTGGGCATTCTCCCTTGTCAAAGCACCGTACCATGTAAGCCCATCCGTATTTTTAAGGAGGTATGCCGCCTCTTCCTTAAACTGAGAATCATCTTTAACCCATTTGAATTTATCCCCCGCCACATCAAGTGATAGATTCGGGATCTCACGTTTTAATTCTTTAAAAGCAGTAATAATGGGAATGGTCTTCCAATCCGGGTCGAATTTCCCTGTATATACAAGCTTGTTTTTTAACCAGGTCTGCCCTTCCGCTGATTCAACGTTTGGTATCATCGGGGTAAGCAGGGACACTTTGTTTTTTTCTTTATTCAAATTAAGAATTTCGATGACAAATTCGCACATCTCTTCTGTTTGACATAAGAAATACGCACACTGATCATATATATTTTTGATGCTCTCGAATTTCTCTTCATTAACATCCTGACCTATGTGAGTCAATCCTGTAGCATAAACTAATGTATTCTTTATGATCTGCTTATGCTTTGCGATTTTTTCAACAGTCTCAATGCTTCTGACAAATAGCCAATCATATTCCTTTTGACTCCAATAATGAGAAATAAGCATTTCAGCTATATCGAAATCAATGACACCTTTTTTTACCCATTCATCACCGGCGGCATTAAAAAAAGGATCTACAAAAGGATTGAGAATGGTTATATTATCAAATTTCTCAAGTGGCTGAATTAAGATATCACGTTTGACCGGACTAGCTAAAAGTAAGTCAACTTCGATGTTGGAATCTAACGCAATGGTCGATGCTAAGGAAGATAAAAATACTGCAGATCCATCCATTGAATTCATGTCAATAAAGCCAAATAGAAGTACCTTCATTTTTCTGTTTTCAACTAGTTCATGAGAATTCAAAGTTTTCACTCCAATGACTGAAATCTGATATGAATTTTTATTTCTTTATTTGTTCTTTAATAGATGATTTAAGCGCAAGATATTTTAATGTGAATTTCCCTGCATACGTAACGTTGAATTTATGTTCTAACAACTTAAGTCTTCGTATTTCTTTGTTAAGCTTAATATTTTCCATTTGGGCCATCTTACTTTTTTCTAATTCTTCTCGCAGCCTATTATTTTCTTTTGTAACTTTCTCAATGGTTTTTTGTTTTTCCATGCCGTTGCTCTCTATGAGCTCCAATGTCATGGACATCATGTCTTTCATTTGTAATTCGAGTTCCTCATACATCGTTTTCCAATATTCGTTTCGCTCGTCCATATTGAAAAAACTCCCCTCCATTAACCTTTGATGATCTCCAATTCTCTTTTTATAACAACATCTACAGCGCATTTTTCCCGAATCGACTGAGAAGCTTGTTTTGACACTCTTAAAAATACGTCCGAGTTGTAATATAAGCGCTCTATTGCATCGGCAATATCGGTAGGAGACTCAGGTTTTGTTAGAAGGCCAGAAACGTCATGTTTAACGAATTCCGGGATTGCCGTAATATCTGTTGAAATTGGCACTAGTCCGCTCGACATTGCCTCACACATGGAAACCCCTTGAGAATCCAAACGGGTCGGGCAAAGGAAAATTCCATACTTCTTATGTAATGCAGCGATTTTCTCCTGAGAAAGGAAACCTTTATGAATCGTTACATTCTCAAAATCCCGGATTGGCTCAACGGTTTGATCGAACAATTTTCCATCGCCATAAAATGCAAATTCCAACTTATCGAAGTATGGTCTCTTCGATAGTTCCAGCACTGCTTTCACCGATAGGTCATTGGCGTATTTTCGTGAAGCGTATGGCCTGATTGAAAGGACTTTTGTCCGCATTTCAGCTGGCTTTTCAATAAAGGTAAACAGATTGTCATCTATGACATTAGGAATGATTATTGAATTTTTCGATTCTGCTCTTGCATCACATTCCGCTATATGCTCTTTGAACCATTTGGATATATGAACAAAGGTTGTATCCAATTCAGTCGTTTGATAAAACCAATTCATAAAAGAAAGCTGTGATACATAATAATCGTCCGACATTTCAAGTATCTTCCTCAAGCTTTCAGGGCTTTCAAGAAAATTAAACCATCTTCTATGCCATGCCTCCGTTTCAAATCCATGTATCCAGGTGATAATCGGTAAATCCGTGTTCGTTTCTTTTATCGCTTGCACCATTTTTGGATTAACAAAATGAATGAGCGCTTTTTTATGTATTTTATGATTTAAGAAAATGCGCAAATGCTGTTCAGTTCCTCGATAAACAGGCACATCTTCATACGTATACTTTTCCGCTTTTTTATAGGCAGGATGCAAAACAAAGACATCCACCTTCAAACCCTCATCCAGATAAGCCTTGACTCTTCGGTGGATAAACCCATTCCGATATAACTGATCTTCGTGTGGATAAGCATTCGTAATGATCACATATCTATCTTTTTCACTAAATGTAAGCTCATATAGGTTTATAGATTCCTCCATTTTTGTTCACTCCTACTGTTCAGTCATCTTCAATCAGCCTGCTACTTATCTGTAAATGAAGGATTTTTAAAAGACCCTTTTCCAACCACTTTTAAAACCGTCAATCGATTATAACAAACATGTATTACTGAATATTGACATCAATGTGAGAATTCTGTAAATAAAAGTAAAGTTTTCATGAACTTTTATATGTTTTTGTAAAGTTTAAGTAAGTATAAACAAGCAAAATAAAGAAGGACGATCCAGTTACCGGAAGCGCCATCTTATATATTTCCCCAAAGGTTAGACTTGATTATTTTTATATCCATAATGGGGTTATTGGTTTAGTTACCAGTCAGTTGACTTTTTTCTACTTCCAGAATTATTCAAGCATGTTTTTGTAAGAATAGAATAAAATCGAAAAAAGACCAATTTGCTGAAGAGAGTGATATAGATGGAGGCAATTACCTTTAAAGCATGTGCAATCACTAATGAAATCGATTTGAACAAAATCGCCATTCATTGCGGCATCCCCAAAAAATTCACCTGGGAAGAGCCTTTAATTCTTAAAGGCGATATTCTACGTTCCATCCTTTATAAAAATGTGGACGAATCGCAGCAGGTGCTGGTTTTTTCCTTTGGCAGCATCGTTTTCATCAATTACTCACATGAGGATGAGATCAAGGCATTTTCCTCCTTTATCCATTCATTCGAGCCCGACATTGATCTCGTCAATGTAGATAGATATACGGATGATTACAGCCTTCACTTCAGTGAAACTGAAAACATCAATTTGACAGACGAATATGTAGTTGTTCCTAAATATGAATTTTTCTACCCTGAATTAATTTCCACCATTCTCGCAAAATCGGTGGCACTTGAAAAGACGGAGGAGCAACTAGGAAAAATCCACGACAAGCTTGAAGCCATGATTGACCGACTGGAAAAAGGCAAGCTCAGAATCGGTAACAAGGAACTAGCGAGGACTACGGCAAAAATCGTACGTCACGAGTACAATACCCTGGCATATATCATGATTCTGGATAAACCTGATATTACATGGACAAGCAGCATTGCCGGCGAATTTTATGATAGAATGCTTGAATTTTTCGAATTGAATGATCGGTACAAAATCCTGAAAAGTAAAACCGAAATTTTATATAACATCATGGATGGATTTTCTAACATCAGCCATTCAATCAGGGGACTATTCGTTGAATGGATCATTGTAATTCTCATTGTCTTTGAGATTCTTCTGACGATTTTAGAAATTATAGGATGGATTCCATGAATTCTTAATCATATCGTTTGGAATATTTCCAAAAAAAATAAGCATCGTTTTGATGCTTATTTTTACGTTTAACCACTTCATCATATTTAAGCTGACTGTATACTGTCGTTTAATTACATGCTTTTCCTATTGGGACAAAGCATTCCAGAAGTTAGCTAAATTCCCCTTAATCCAAAGCAAAGTGGAAAATGAATTCCTCCCCTTCTTCCCCGTTAAATCTGTATCCTTTGTCAATGAATCCAATTTTCTTATACAAATTTATCGCTGGGACATTCGAATGATGCACCGTTAGAATAATCTCATCTTTATCTGGATGACTTAGTTTGATCATATCAGGCAGCACTTTTAACGCCTTAAAAGCTAGCCCCTTTTTTTGATGGCGCAAATCCAAGGAGAATGATTTAAGAAGGATCGCATTCTCATTATTTGTATATTGATTTCCCGCTTTATCCGTATATAAGGCAAAACAACCAATCAAATCCTCATCTAAATAAATGACCATGGGGAGGTTATATTTATCCTTCCTGAAGTCTTCGATAACTTTTAAAGGTATAGAAGTATAGATTGCTTGTTCTATAGGTAAACAATAATTGCTCAGCGCCTCAAGGTCAGTTTCCATAAAAGGTCTAATAATTAATCCAGCCATCATACTTGCACCCCATTTTCATATTTCAGATAAAGCCATATTAACAGAAACTAATGTTTTACACTCCAAGTAAAGTAATTTTCAAGAAAATTCATTCACACAAAAAAGGAATGGTTTTGTTTACCATTCCTTCAGACTGTGGACAAACTCAATGAAAATCAAGTTTGCCTGCATTTTTATTTGAATGGTTCAGTTGATTTTAGAGATTCACTCCCTTTCCGCCGACTTTCTGCCAAGCCTCCTAGGCAGAAGCGCCTGTGGGGTCTCGGCTAGCCAGTTATTCGGCAGTCGCAATTTCTTCAATCCCATAAGGATTATAGAAAAAAACATAAGGATAATCTAATCTTGTTTTAATTTCATGGTTCGGGGTGGGACCAATTCGAACTCCCTTTTGTCAAAAAATTTATGGAACAGCCAGACTGTAGACGAATTGGAAAAGAGCCAGTTTCCCTACAATATTACTTTTATAAAATTCCAGTTGATTGGAACGGAAGGTACGAGACTCCTGCGGGAAAAGCGTGGCCAGGGAGACCACGCAGGCGAACGCCGAGTAGGCTCCCGGACCGCCCGCGGAAAGCGAGTGCCTGGAGTGGAAATTATTACACATACCCCGTTTCGGGAATCCGCTCCCTTTCCGCCGACTTTCTGCCAAGCCTCCTAGGCAGAAGCGCCTGTGGGGTCTCGGCTAGCCAGTTATTCGGCAGTCGCAATTTCTTCAATCCCATAAGGATTATAGAAAAAAACATAAGGATAATCTAATCTTGTTTTAATTTCATGGTTCGGGGTGGGACCAATTCGAACTCCCTTTTGTCAAAAAATTTATGGAACAGCCAGACTGTAGACGAATTGGAAAAGAGCCAGTTTCCCTACAATATTACTTTTATAAAATTCCAGTTGATTGGAACGGAAGGTACGAAACTCCTGCGGGAAAAGCGTGGCCAGGGAGACCACGCAGGCGAACGCCGAGTAGGCTCCCGGACCGCCCGCGGAAAGCGAGTGCCTGGAGTGGAAATCATTACACATACCCCCTTTCGGAAATCCGCTCCCTTTCCGCCGACTTTCTGCCAAGCCTCATAGGCAGAAGCGCCTGCGGGATCTCGGCTAGCCAGTTATTGGGCTGGAATGTCGCAAATCTCTTCAATCCAATGAGGCTTACAGTAAAAGAACATCAATGGTCATCTAGTCTTGTTTTACAAATCATAGTTCGGGATGAGACTATTCCGAATCCACTTTTGTCACAAACAGAAGGAGTTTCCAATCCTTTTTTCTCCTGTTTTTGAACTCATGATGTTAAATCATTTAGACGCAGATAATTCGCTTTCGGTTACCCATTTATGGTTCTTCACTTTTTCTCCTCCCGTAGTCGGTGTGAAATCGACCATATAAACAGTCGTTTTTTCGGCAGATTCAACTTCAGCGACTGCCCCTTTCATCCCTTCCATATGAGAAGCATTTACTGTGACCTCCGCTCCGGGTTCATACGTCACTTCACCTGCATCTTTGATTTCTTCGTGAATGATCCATTTATGATTTTCCACTTTTTCTCCTCCAGTTGCAGGGGTATACGAAATTGCATAAGCAGTCGTATCAAAGGCACCCACTATTGTTGCTTCCGCCCCTTTCATGCTTTCCATATGACCTGATTCGATAATCGCTTGACTTCCAACTTCATAGGTTGGATTTTCTGCCGGTTTTAATCCCTCCGGAACATCATCCGAGCTAGAATGGTTCATGTCCATTTCACTATGTTCCTTTACTTCTTTCTCTTCTTTGTTTTTATCATCGCTGTTGGAACATGCTCCAAGGACTAAAAACAGGGCTGCAAATAATGATGAGATGATAGGCAATTTTGTTCTTATTTTCATATTGAATAAAACCTCCTTTATGATTACATCCATCTTACCAATTAAATATGCAGAAAATATGGAGTACACTCGTGACTGAATGTAACCTGATGGCGATCATATTAAAGGTCTGGATAAAAGTGAACAGCATGCCATCGAGCGTGGTTTAACGAGGAAAAAGAATGGTTTAGTGATAGAGTGTATTTGAGGTATACAATCCTGCCGGATCGTGCTTGGAAATCAAGCAAGAAGGACTTGGTCAAAAGTCCTTCCTCTGTCTAGTCTTCCAAAGTTGATTGTTCGATTTTTTGCATGATATGTGAAAGGTTCAGGGAGGCATGTTTTTTATAATCCCTGCCTATGGATTTGAATAACCCTTTCGCTATACCTATTAACATGATTTTCGTATGTCCATCAGAAATAATGGACTTATTAGGGAAACTTGATTCAGCATGTGCACCGCCAATTTTATTAGCTGTTTCCTTAATAAAATCAATGACTTTAATTTCCTGGGTTTTTCCTTCGATGTCGATTTTATAGATGATTTGATTTCTCCAAAGCTTTAGCTCAATCCTTTGTTTAGTATAATCGAAGAGTTCTTCCGTAATATGATCATGATCATTGCTCATTTGATTGGAGTCTTTAATGGGATACAATTTCGGGTTAGGATTGATTTTCTTTATTAAGGATTGGTCAATTGTGACCTTTTCCCGCTTTATGCGCGTATTTTTCGTTTCACAAAGAATCAGCCTTAACTGCCCGGCAATTATATTGTTGAATTCTTGTAATCCAAAGAATTCAACAAGCATTACACTATATTCCAAAATGGTGATGGCTTCATCGAATTTTCGTTTAGCAGCTGCATTCGATCTAGTAAAAACCAATCGGTTCTTCTTCTCCATATCCTTCTCACCCCACTGAATTCGAATGTATTGAATAAATAGTAAAACATCCATAATGGATGTTTCAGACTGTAGACAAATTCGTAGTAAGACAGTTTGCCTACAGTTTTCAAGTGTTCTCAGAAATTCGCTACTTTTCCGCCATAAAGCATTCAGCGGGTTCTCTACCGGCCAACTATTCAGCAGGAGTGTCGCACATTAATATAGTAATAGTTTTCTAAGTCTTGCATATCCATGACATCCTATGGAAAGACCATTCTATAAAAAACTGTCTAGAATGGAAAATCTTTCGATAAGGATGCCTTTGATATTCAGATTTTTTTATACTATCTATCGAAGTGCTGTTTCATTAACTCTTTAAATCGTGTTCCATCTATTTCTTCTTTCGTCACTTTTCCATTTTCCCACTGTGTAAAGGAAGTATCGGTTAAAGTGATGTTCCCGCTGTTTGTCAACCGGGTGATTAATGGATGTTTATTGAATGGCGATTGGGGATTTTCCCTGATGATCGTTTGGACCTCATTAAGTTCCGTTACATTTCCCACGGGTTGTGAAGAATCGAAAGCATAGCCTATTCTCCAATCGCGATCTTTATGTTTCAGTTTTAATTCAAGGATATGATCTCCATGATCGGTACTTTCTTTTTTTTATCCTGAATTCGCCATTTCGGGAAACGACCGTTTGCCCGTTCAACGGAACTGGTTTTAATGGCAGATTCCCGCCAAAACCCGTATCGATCAAATAGGTTTGGCCCTCATGGTTCAATAGAATGGTGACATGTGTCCTTCCTATGGTCATCCACCCCTGATTATAGATGACACCACGAACCAAAGATACATCAAAGTCATTTTCCAACAGGAAAAAATAAAGGGCTGAATTCAATTCATAGCATAATCCCCCCTCATTCCTCAGGAGGACTTTGTTCATGATATTCGCTTTATTGATATCACTCAGATGGGATGCCATGATTGATAAGTTTTCAAAAGGAATGGTTTTCGCTGTCTTATCGAGAATTTCGTCTAATTTCTCAAATGTCAGTTTCACATCTTCCTGGAGCCCTATTCTTTTCCTGAATAATGCATTCAGTTCATTCATTAAGATTCCCCCCTTAGACAGATACCGGCGAAGCGTATCTTGACTTGTATATATTCATTATACTTTGTCCATATTTCATCCTTCAATCAATCTGCCATCAGCTCCACCTTTTGCTTATCACCTAAAAAGAGGTCGCCCAATCATGTCTTAATCCTGGGCAACCTCCCCCATTCATGCACCGAGGCAGTTTTTCTTTAATCATTCATTTACCTGTAAGATGATTTTACCTACATTCTTATTGGCTTCCATATGTTCATGCGCCCTTTGTACCTCTTCAAAAGGGAAGACATGGTCCACGATTGCCTTGATTTCATTTTTGCGGAACAACGGCATTGCCTTTTTAGCGAATTCTTCCGTTAACTCTTTTTTATATTCATCACTCCGGGGAGTTAGTAGAGTGCCTTTTAATTGAACTCTTTTTAAGAGAAGTTCCATCAGGTTCACCTTCTCGACTACAGTTCCGCCTAGAATGCCTATCAGTACCCATCGTCCATCAGTTTTTATGCTTTTAAGGTTTTTCTCCCAGTAAGAAGCACCGATGAAATCCAGGATAACATCCACTCCTTGATTATTTGTAGCTTTCAGGATTTCCTCATCAAAAGCTTGTTCTTTATAGTTGATACAGATATCCGCTCCTAGTGAGTGACAGAAATCCAATTTTTCCTTTGAGCCTGCTGTAGTGATGATTTTCGCTTTTGTCAGTTTTTTTGCCAGTTGGATAGCTGCAGTGCCTACACCGCTTCCGCCAGCATGAATCAATACCGTTTCTTGATCCGTCAATTCACCTAACCAAAACAAGGTTTGGTACGCAGTCAAGAATACTTCAGGAATCGCTGCCGCTTCTTCAAATGACAGGTTATCCGGTATCTTCATTGCACGATCAGCCGGCATCAAGGCATATTGAGCATAACCGCCGCCGTTTACAAGGCCCATCACCCTCGTCCCCGATTGTATATTTGCTCCTTCCCCTGTTTCCACCACTTCCCCGGAAACTTCAATCCCCAATATTGGATTGGCCATATAACCGGATTTCCCTTCCCGGGAAACAATATCCGTTCTATTTATCGCAGACGCTTTAACCTTTATTAATATTTCCCCTTTACCGGGCACGGGCTTTGAAAAATCTTTAAATAGTAATTGTTCTGCACCACCCGGTTCTTTAACCACTACTGCTTTCATTTACCCCACTCCTTACCATTAAATTAGTGACCATCCTTTTAAAATGGTTTGTCTTGAAGATGGAAACTATCCTACTCCAAAAAATATCCACAAGCAAATAATTAGGTTTTGGCAAACAAGATAGAATAAAAAAAGTCGATGTCCCTTTCGGGGCCATCGAGCTTTTTTTGAAAAGTTTATATTATCTTTTATTAAACGATTGACTTCTATCCAGGTCATGATGCAATTGTGCTGCCGGAACCTTAGGGTTAGGAATCTGTCCTTTTGCGACTGGTTCAGCTACATAAACAAAATCTCCCGTACCATCTGGGGCGCTTCCTGTTGCCCACAGGCCATCTGCCGATTCATTACCTTCCGACAAGTTCCAGAATTCGTACGCTTCCGGTTGAGATTCCATTTCCGCTTCCGGTGGGAATGTTGCGGGAACAACCACGCCATTTTTTTCTTCAAGTTCTGCAATGGCCGCCATCCATTGATATTGGTGGTAACGATCACGGGCTAACATTTTACGGAAGGTAGCACGTACCCCTTCATCTTTTGTCATATGATATAAACGGGCCACTTGAAGGCGTCCTTGACTTTCAGCATGCAGATTGGATCGCATGTCCGCTAATAAATTTCCGCTGGCTACGATATAAGATCCGTTCCAAGGCACCCCATTCGAGTTGGTTGGCAGTCCGCCAAGACCGCTTACGAGCAAATGCTGGGGATTGATACCACCCATGATCGCTGCTGTAGCAGGATCTTTTGCGGCTTCTGCTTGATCTTCCGGAGAAGCGCCATCAAGCAATTGACTAATGAGTGAACAAAGCATCTCTACATGTCCAATTTCCTCTGTACCGATATCCATCAGCATATCTTTGTATTTTTCTTCTCCACGGCAGTTAAATCCCTGAAAAAGATATTGCATCATGACAGTCATTTCCCCAAACTGTCCACCTAACACTTCCTGAATTTGACGGGCAAGCATCGGATCTGGTCGATCTACCTTAACTTCAAATTGCAATTCTTTTTGATGGCGAAACATATTAACTCCTCCTTTTTTAGATGATGTACGGTTTTTTATTACCCGCCTGTACATGCTTAAAACCATAATTCAGTTATAATGAACAATAATTAGAAGAAATTTACATACCATTAACATTGATAACTGAACTAATAAGCCAAGGATTTTCTTTGTGCTATGAATCGCTCAATAAATAAGATATATAAAAGGTCCATCTACCTGTCTATAACTTTAAAATACAGGGTAAAGTAGAAAGAACCATAGGAAAAAGGAGGATGAAAAATGGATTTCAAGCCCCGAAATCAAAGAGATCAATCCATTTCAGAATTACGTTATACTTATTCCGCTCGTAACCTATGGTCCGGTTTTCTATTCGGGATCGGATTGGTTGCATTCATCGATGAAGCCATCTTTCATCAACTATTACATTGGCATCATTTCTATGACAAATCCACAACCAGTATCGGGCTTATCTCGGATGGTTTATTTCATGCCCTAAGCTGGTTCGCAACGGTCGGGTCGTTATTCATGTTCGCTGACCTTCGCCGTCGAAAGGGGTTATGGCTGAAAAGGTGGATAGGGGGAGTTTTGCTCGGGGCTGGTTCTTTCCAGTTATATGACGGAATCATCCAGCACAAGCTCATGCGCCTCCATCAAATCCGTTATAATGTCGATATTTTCCCATACGACTTGACTTGGAACATTGCCGCTACAATCATGATCTTGATCGGCATTACCCTCGTCATTCAAACAAGGCGCAGCTTACTTAAAATGAAAGAAGACGCCAGCAATGCACAGTAATGGACATATTCATGATAACGGAACTGGTTTTGAACCGATTTTATTGATGCTACTCATGCCGGGTTTAGTGATTTATATCGCAGCTGTCATCGTTTCGAACCGCCGCTATAAAAAATGGCCATTATACCGTACCTTCTTTTGGATTCTTGGCACTCTCTGTGCAGCCTCTGCAATCATAGGCCCAATAGCCAATCGTGCGCATATGGACTTCACGGCGCATATGGTTGGTCATTTACTGCTTGGAATGATTGCACCCATCCTGCTCGTGCTTGCTGCACCCATTACGCTTGCACTGCGAACACTTGATGTACAATCAGCAAGACGCCTTTCAAAGGTGTTGAAAAGTTGGCCGCTGCGATTTTTAAGCAATCCAATCACTGCCTCTGCGCTTAATATTGGAGGGCTTTGGATCCTTTATACGACTGGTCTGTACCGGTTGATGCATCAGAATGCCCTTCTGCATGCATTAGTGCATTTTCACGTGTTCATAGCGGGCTATCTATTCACTGCGTCTATGATTTATATGGACCCTGCACCCCACAGGTTCAGCTTCATGTTTCGAGCTATCGTATTTACAATTTCACTGGCCGGCCATGATATCCTTTCTAAATATATTTTTGCCCACCCGCCAAGCGGAGTCACCAAGGTACAAGCGGAAAATGGCGGAATGTTAATGTACTATGCTGGTGATGCGATTGACGTTGCACTTATATGCATCCTTTGCTATCAATGGTTCAAAGCCACCCGGCCCAAGGGGTCACTTGCCTTGTAGGAAGGCGGTTCCATGATTACTTCGGTAAACTCCTGCGTTTCTGTTTAATCGTCCAACATTTAGCTCATACTAATTTTTGATGAAAAAATTTTGGATGGAGCTGAATGAAAAATGGAATATGAAGCGAACAATTCTACTGAAAATGCTCTTCGTGATTATAAAGCTGGAATCGGTGTCTTTACGCATAAAATGCCAGATCTTGCTGAGAAATTCAATTCATTTACGGAAGAGTGCTTTAAAGAAGGTCAATTGTCCAAGAAAGAAAAACAGCTTATCGCACTAGGAATAAGCTTATATTCACAAGATGAATACTGTATTATCTATCATACAAAAGGATGTCTTGATCAAGGCTGTTCCGAACAAGAAATTCTTGAAGCCATTGGTGTGACCGCGGCATTTGGAGGAGGAGCAACCATGAGTCAGGCTGTTACCCTCATCCAGGAATGCATTCAGGAAATAAATCAGATGAAACAATGATAAAGAAGGGATAGGAGAATCAGTCCTATCCCTTCTTTATGTTATTAATAACTGCTTTTAATGACTCATGTTGTTGTTATTTCCTTGTGCGGGGGCATACGAATTCATCATTTGTTGCATATCCTGCTGTGCAAGCTGCGGAACTTGGTAATAATGATGTTTGTTTTGATATATCGAAATCTCATAGGCCATTTCAATGCAGTTCGGAACGGAATCTGCAAATACGCGGCGAACCACCGGATTCGTTATTTCAAGCGCTGCCATCGCCTTCATGGATGCCGCAGACTTAACAGCCGCAAGCATCAAGCCTGAAATGCATTCATCCGTAATTTCCGATACGGATTGCAAAGGTTTTTTGGGCTGAGTTGGTGTCAATCCATATATAAAATCGTTACCTTGATTCATTTTGTAGCTCTGAGTTGGTTTAGAAGGATCCTGGCCCGTTTGGAAGCACTCCAATGAAATATTATATTCATCTTGGATGAACTGATATTGACGATCCAGAATGTCGAGTAATTCCTGATCTTGGACATGCTGACGCAAAAGAGTATACGTGTTTAAAGTACCGATCGCTCCCGACAGCACTTCATGTACATCGAATACTTCGTGACCACCGTGATTCAATTGTGGGGGGATGGCACCCGTTTGCATGTTCTGGTGTACTTGACCTTGTTGATATTGGTTTTGCATTGTATTTCCCTCCTCATTTTATCAATCAAGCGAACACGTTTAGTATGTTAAACCCCAACAAGATTATTCAATCTAAACTCTTCCAAGAAGACCAATAAACTGCTGCATCATTTTTTCTGTATAAAAAAACCGTGGCGCTTTAAACTATAAACACTTTATATACATGGGAGGATTTCTAATGACACATCAATGCTTCTATTGTAGTGATGTCACGGAAGAAAAAAAAATCCATATAGTAACATTTCAAATTACTGACACGGATAGAAATGAAATGCTGTGTGATGAATGTTATCAAGAATGGCTGCAAGGAATAAAAGGGTAAGCATTAAAAGCCCTCTAACATTTCCCAAACACCAACGATGCATGCTTGGATGAATTCAGGGTAACTTAAATTCGTTAATGAATTTCAAGGAGGATGGTTATGGGAATTTTAAGCGGAAATCCGAAAGATGAGCCTATGCATTACGGAGAGGTTTTTGGAACATGGGCATTTCTAACAACTACAAAAGGGTTGATTGCCTGTCATCAAACCATGCTTAATCATACTGGCGACAAAGACCTGCATAAATTGCTTGTTGAAGTGATCGATCAAGGGAAACAGGAACATGACCAACTTGAATCATTATTAAAAGAAAATAACGTAGGACTGCCTCCCTCACCACCTGAAAGGCCTAAAGCTAATTTGGAGGATATTCCCGTCGGGGCACGTCTTCAAGATCCTGAAATCTCCGCTTCAGTATCAATCGATATTAATGCAGGATTAGTTGCTTGCAGCCAAATGATGGGTCAATGCATCCGCGAAGATATTGCACAGATGTTTGCGCAATTCCATACCAACAAAGCTGCATTGGGTGCTGACTTCCTAAGATTGAATAAGGAAAAAGGATGGCTTGTCCCTCCTCCCCTTCATATCAATAAAACAAGTATGTAAATAATAAGTAATGATAGATCCCCTTAATCATGTTTTGTAATCGAATCAACATGATTAAGGGATTCATTCCATAAGGACGATTAAGGAATCATTACCATTGAAGACTTTCGATCAAGTGGCACTTTGTACATTGTTGACTATAATCATTTTTCACAAATTCATGGTTGCAATTCTCCCGAAAAATATTCAGCTCCCTTTTCAGCTGCTCCAATTGAGTTTCCAACTGTTTCATTTCAACTTTTATCTGGATTACCCGATTCATCGAATTCTCCCTCTCGTCGGAATCATTGATAGATTTTTCCATCCGTTTTCCTAAATTCATTCGCTTTTTCTTTAAGCCCTTCATCGATTACCGACTCAAAGCCCAGACCCTTTTCCTTCGCCAAATCACGGATGTCCTGAGAGATTCTCATACTGCAGAATTTCGGTCCGCACATTGAACAGAAATGGGCTGTTTTGGCACCTTCTGCCGGAAGAGTTTCATCGTGATATTCAACCGCCCTTTCAGGATCAAGGGAAAGATTGAATTGATCTCTCCAACGAAATTCGAATCTAGCCTTCGAAAGGGCATCATCCCGTTTTCTTGCCTGCGGATGGCCTTTTGCAAGATCAGCTGCGTGTGCTGCAATTTTATAAGTAATGACCCCTACCCGAACATCCTCTTTATTCGGAAGTCCCAAATGCTCTTTCGGTGTCACATAGCAAAGCATGGCCGTTCCAAACCATCCAATCATGGCAGCACCAATCGCAGAAGTGATATGGTCGTATCCAGGAGCTATGTCCGTCGTCAATGGTCCCAGGGTATAGAATGGTGCTTCTTGACAGACTTCCAGCTGTTTATCCATATTTTCTTTAATCAAATGCATCGGTACGTGACCGGGTCCCTCCACCATGACTTGAACATCGTGCTTCCAAGCAATCTTCGTCAATTCCCCAAGTGTTTCCAATTCCGCAAATTGTGCCTCATCGTTTGCATCTGCAATGGATCCCGGACGGAGACCGTCACCTAATGAGAAAGAAACATCATACGTCTTCATGATTTCACAAATCTCTTCAAAGTGTGTATAGAGAAAGCTTTCTTGGTGGTGAGCCAAGCACCATTGTGCCATGATGGAGCCTCCCCGGGAAACAATACCCGTAACTCGCTTTGCTGTCATTGGGATGTATCGCAAAAGCACACCAGCGTGTATGGTGAAGTAATCGACACCTTGCTCAGCCTGCTCGATTAATGTATCCCGGAATACTTCCCAATTTAAATCTTCCGCGACCCCATTCACTTTTTCCAATGCTTGATATATCGGAACCGTCCCAACAGGCACAGGTGAATTCCTGATAATCCATTCCCGCGTCGTGTGAATATTCTTTCCTGTGGAAAGATCCATTATGTTGTCTGCACCCCATCGTGTAGCCCAAGTCATTTTCTCCACTTCAGCTTCGATCGATGAACTGACAGCTGAATTTCCAATATTCGCATTTATCTTCACGTGAAAATTACGTCCGATGATCATGGGCTCACTTTCAGGATGGTTAATATTTGCCGGAATGATTGCCCGCCCGCTAGCTACCTCTTCCCTTACAAACTCAGGGGCTACATTTTCCCTGATCGAAATGAACTCCATTTCTGGAGTAATGATCCCTTTGCGGGCATAATGGAGCTGGGTTACGTTTTTCCCTTTCACCGCACGCAATGGTTTTCTTTTCAATCCCGGAAAAACTTCGGCATTGGATTGTGACTCCACTTTTCTATATCCGTTATCTTCCGGCTTTATTTCACGCCCTTCATACTCTTCAACATCTTCCCGTTCCAGAACCCAGCTGCGTCTAATCGGGGCAAGGCCTTTATGAATATCAATCGGATATTCTGAATCCGTATAGAAGCCGCTTGTATCATATACACGTAAAGGCGGATTCTCCTCTTCGCCGAATGCCCCTGTCGTCGGACTTAGCTCAATTTCACGCATAGGTACTTTAATATCGGGTCTAGATCCCTCAACATACACTTTTTTACTCCCGGCAAAACTGGACATAATTGAAACGTTCATGTCATTTACTGAATTACTCTTCATGATTTCATTTCTCCTTTTTAAGTTCATTTAAAAAGGACAAAATCCAATCCATTTCGCACGAAAAAGCCAGGTCTCATATTTAAGACCCGGCTAACGTTAGTATGACTACAGAAATGACCAGTTGAAAGGTCATCGTTAAGTAGATTCTAACTTCCCCACGCTGGTATGAACCAGATCAGGTCCTGAGGGTTAAGAAGCTTAAGCGCTTCTCTCTCAGCCCAACTTTTATTGGACACCCCTAGTCTGAATAATTTAATTGATTACAGGGTAACTATATCTCACCCTTTTCATTCTGTAAATAATTTAAAAGACCTAGTATTTTCTCTGCAATCATCTAAAATTTGTTATTTGGAGGAGGACCGCCAATTAATTCCCCAGGCTCCCAAGGATAGGGAAAAGCTCCTCTAAATGCGTGATTTCGTAGGTTGGAATCACTTCATTCCGTTCCTTATCATGGCGATTTATCCAAACCGACTTTATGCCTACCCGTGATGCTCCAAGGATATCGGTCATTAAATTATCGCCGACCATCAATACTTCATCCTTATCTAGCTCCATGATTTCCAAAGCATGCTCAAAAATGGAGGCATCCGGTTTACCTCGTCCAAATGCGCCTGAAATTACGATTTGGTCGAAATAAGGAACCAGTTCAGGCGTTATTTCAAGTTTGGTATTTTGCAGCTCAGGAGATCCGTTCGTAAGCAATAGCAATTTGTACTTCCCTTTTAATTCATCCAGAACACGGAATGTTTCTTCATAGATAAATGGCTTTTTGCGTCTTTCGGCCGGAAAACGTTCTGCCAGTTCAAGCCCAAATTCCGGGTCATCGATCCCTAATGCCTTCAAGCCCCTCGTCCACGCTTCTTTCCGATAAGCCGGTACAATCCCGGCCATCTTCCGGAATTCATCATGATCATCCTGAAAATTCCCCCATAGTCCCTCAAATGGGTTGATTCCGATCATTTGAGTGAATGCATATGTATCGTAAGAAGAATAAAGATCACGCGCTTCCTTCCGCACCGCTTCTTCAAACTCGTCGACATTCAGACCATATTTCTCCTTGGCAACTTCGCATGTGGCCACAAAAGCCTCTTTTACACTTTTCTGATCCCATAGTAATGTATCATCTAAATCAAAAAAAACTGCCTTCAGCAAAATGTCCACCCCTCTTTCCCCAATATTGAATTCGTAAAAATTACACTATTACAATAATAAACCACAACCAATAAAAAAAGAATAACTATTCGGAAAATGCATGCCTCTTTCTTCGCAAAATGGCTTACCTTTTCCCGGGGGAACCATATATTCATTTCCCTTTTCCGCTTTCAAATACATACAATTTTCCATTACTGGCAATCTTGAACTTTGGACCGGTGAACCCCCGTCGGATCAGCTCTTTCCTCATATATACCATGAGGGCGGCATGACTCACGATCAGAACATTCCTTTCCCCCTTTGCAAAGATTTCATCCAATACTTTTTTGATTCTTTGCTCAGCAAACTTAATTTCCGCCCTTGTCTGCTTGTTGATCACCGAGCAGCAGCGAATCCAGATGGCCCAAAGGATGAACGGCAGCTTAATCCTTCCTCTCAGAGGGGGAGAAGGTATTTCCCGCAGCTCCTCCATCCGATGAACCGTGCCTGGAAAGATGTGTTCCGCTGTCTTGACGGCTCTCGACATATCACTGCAATAACATTCCTGCCATTCCTCCAAGCCAAATAAAGTCGTTCCATAAATAATATCCGCTGCATCATAGTCCACAAACCATTGCTTCATATCATCCGCCGTCACAGATTTCCCAGTAGGAAATTCATGTGCCACCTTAAAATGCCGTACCAAACCAATTTTCATATATTCTCCTTTATATCTTTTAAAATATTCGTTTCTATTTCTTATAAAAGCCCTTAACAATATATTAACCTATGTAAAGCAATATAATAAATGCAAGTTGAAACCATTAAAAACCTACTGAGCGCCCCTTGTGTATGGTTAAAGGTTCTCACAGATTGTGTCACTGCAAGCATTTAATTATCATAAGGAAAAATATTATGGCCATATGTAAAAAAGAGAAAGCATATCGCCTTCTCCTTTCGTTTAATCTATGAATTGGAGTTCTGTTATCTTACATCTTTTCCTGAATTTATATTTCCCGCTCAAATCACTGAATTGATAATCATTTAGGGATTTCCCCAGTTGTTCCTTTAGTTTATCCGCCGTGATGGATTCCTCAACTGTCTCTTTCCAATTTTCATTTCCCATTATCTCTTCGAACGGAATGGTAGTCAGGACCTCATCATATATCTGGATGCTTTGATCGATGCCGAAGCTGCCATAGATACTGCCATTTTCATCGGCAAAGATATGCTCCGATTCCAATTCTTCCACCAGTACTTCCAGATATCCCTTTGCCTTAACAGGCTTGATGGCAATCTCCGCTTCTGCCTTTACAGGTCCCAATCTCTTATCGATGATCTCTATCGTCAATTTAACGTGAACGGGCGGATAACCAAACCCTTCACAAAGTTCTGCTGCCGAGTTATATACCATCTGAACATCCTCCTTTTGTCACTATCATTATATAATATAAATACTCCATTTCATTACCAAAAACCCTTATTCAAGTTCACTTGGCATATTCTCCTTCATCAATTGAAGGGTCAGTCGTCACATTTCCGGATTCCCCTGAAACGAATCCACCCATTATAGTAAAAAAATCAGTGTAAACCTGATTTCTTCGGTTCAAAGGCATAACTATCATTCATATTTCAAACCTCTTTTATACGTTTATCCATAATAAACCATTAACTATTTATGAACATAACCAAAAAGTCCAATGCAACTCCATGCATTGGACTTTTTATGAGCTTCAGATTACGGCTTTAGCACCACTTTAATACATTCATCTTCATGATCGTTAAAGATTTGATAAGCCTCACTCGCTTTTTCGAGAGGGACTTTATGGGATATGATTTCCGTGGGGTCGAACTTTCCAGCCGTGATTTCATCAAAAAGCTTTGGCATGTAGTGAATGACTGGTGCTTGTCCCATTTTCAGGTTAATGTTTCGCTCAAATATATTGCCTAATGGGAACATATTATATTTCGAACCGTATACGCCAGTCAGTTGAATCGTGCCGAATTTACGTACGGCGTTAAGGGCAATCTCGATCGCACTTAACGTTCCACCCTGAAGTTTCAGCTTTTGCTCAATCGCCTCTATCGTCGATTTCTTCCCATCCATTCCCACACAATCTATAACTACATCGGCCCCGCCTGAAGTGATTTCCTTAATGTAGCTGCCCATATCGTTATATTCATCGAAGTTATACGCCTCTACCTTATTCATCCGTTTAGCCTTATTGAGTCTATAAGGTAGATTGTCGATGGCAATGACCCTTTTTGCTCCTTTCATCCAAGCGAACTTCTGAGCCATCAAGCCAATCGGTCCACAGCCCAATATCGCTACCGTATCATCTTTATTGACGCCAGCGTTCTCTACACTCCAATATGCGGTTGGCAGCACATCGGACATGAACAAAAGCGACTCATCTTCTAGTTCGCATGACTCTGGGATGACAAACGGCATGAAGTTTCCATATGGTACCCTTAAATATTCTGCCTGCCCGCCTGGATAGTTCCCATATCGTTCCGTAAAACCAAAGTACCCGCCTGTATCCACCGCTTCATTAGGGTTGGAATTATCACATTGACTCTCCATATCATGTTCACAATAATAACAGTGCCCGCAAGAAATGTTGAAAGGCAGGACAACCCTATCCCCTTTTTTCACCTTTGTCACTTCCGGACCCACTTCTTCGACGATGCCCATCGGTTCATGGCCAATGACATAATCTTTATGCGTCGGCAAAGCCCCCTGATATATATGGAGGTCGGACCCGCATATAGCTGTTGAAGTCACTCGGACGATAATATCATCCTTTTCCTGAAGTTTCGGATCTTCAACCTGTTTTACCTGTATATCTTTTGCTCCTTGAAAAGTTACAGCCTTCATAATCAACCTCCTAAAATTTTCTTGATTTATTTTATATACCCGTCCGAAAGACTACTAAGCCTATGGACATCTAATTTCCCCAAGAATTAATCGCCCATTATGCTGCACCTGGATACAAAAAAAAGCTCCGGAAACCGGAACTCACATTTGAATCCATTTATTTAGTAACTTTATTTCCATTATCTTTGTGTTTATACTCACTTAGTACCTCGTTGAACACATCGGGATAATTCGTAAACAGCCCCGTTGCACCCCACTCAAGCGCCTTTTTCATATCGGCTCTTTCATTTACTGTATATGGATGGAATTGGAGGTCATGGTTTCGAACCATCTTCACATATTGTCCGTCAACTTTACTGAAGTTCGGGCCAACGCCAACTGCATATTCCTTTATGGATTCCAATTCTTCATCGGAAATGGTTGCTTGGGTCTTGTATGAAAAAAGTTGCACAAGAGGTAACTTTGGATTCAAGTCATGAACCTTCATAAGGCTTTCTTTACTGAACGATTGTATTAATACATTGTTTGTACGGCCCTTCGAATCCACCATTTTATATTCTTCCAGAACCTGCAGAAGTTCTTCTTCCATCCCTGGATACACATCAGGGGACTTTGTTTCGATATAGTAATTGGCCTTCTTTCCAAACTTCTTAAAGACTTCTTCAAGAGTAGGGACCTTTAACCCTTCATATCCCTCTTTTGCCAATTGTGGATATTTTTCATTGAACCAAGTACCGGCGTCCAGTTTCTTGATTTCTGCCAGCGTTAAATCCTTCACAAGTCCAGTACCATTCGTTGTACGATCCACTTTTTCATCATGCATTGCTACCAATCTACCATCCTTGGTCATTTGAAGATCGATTTCTATGTAGTCGCCTTTCATTTGTTCTCCCATTTGATAAGCGGGAATGGTATGTTCAGGTGCATAACCAGAAGCTCCCCTATGTGCGACATTCACAATTTTCTTCTCATGAATAGATGAATTGGAATGATTTCCATTTGCAGCGGAGGCCCCCATTGAAGTAGCCTGCAATATAAAGGCCGCACTCATCATACAAAAACCGAATTTCTTTAGATTCGTTTTCATTTCCCTCTCTCCCTCCTATTATTACCATTATTTTAAAAGGGGAATGTGAATCTACAGCGAATATAATGTAAAGAAATAATATAGTAGTTAAAATGGTTAAAATAACCTATCAAAAACAGGGCATTCATGCAGTTCTTTCTACCTAACCAAAAAGTTAAATGAAAACTTTATTGTTTGATTAATGATAAGAAGCCTCCTAAAAGCCTCTTTTTCTAAAAAAATATAAAATGTTTCTTGGCATGTACATATTGAAATGGTAGAAAAAAACGTTCGTCCAAATGATTATAACTAAATATTTCCAAACCCTCCGCATTTCTTAACTCCTTACTCCGCTTTTATGCAAGGCATGCTTCTTATTCAAACAATTTAAGTCTTCCATACCTATAATAAAACCAAACTTATAGGCGCTAAATTCCAGATATTAGATAGGATGTACCGATGTTGACACACCTTTGTGGCCCGGACAGGATGTTTTCCTTAAATCCTTTACCTTTCCAAAATATAGATATAAAGGTTATCGATGACAAAATCTATCTTTTTCTGATTTACAAAAAACTAGTATCATATTACTATTAAGCAAACAGAATATTAATACTAAGGGGAATTATGTTAAAAAATTATCAATATTATCAAAACAAACACCGATTTATACTGAAGGTTTTCATGGCAATGATATCCTTTTTACTATTAGTTGGGATTTCTGTATCACCTATAAGTTGGAAAGATAATCCCTACGAGATGACATTACAGGTCATTTTAATATCGGGGATGATAATTTCTCTGTTATTTTTCTTAAAAACAGAAGTCAATTTTTATAAAACCCTATTCATTTTTTTAATTACTGTTTATTTTTATAGCAAATTTTGGATATTCCCGGATACTGCCATCATGCTGGCCTTATTTGCTATAGCACCCTTGTTTCCCATTTTTCTCTTTGATAAGATCGGGTTTTATATTGTGGCCAGTTTAAATATCTTATTAGGTCCCGCTTCCATCTTGATCATTTCAAAAACGGATCTTCAACACACTTATGAATATGTCGCTTTGGATAGTTTCGGCAACACGCTTAATTTCATCGCTATACAAATCATATTGGTATTCGTATTCATAGGAACCAATAATAGGATGGAATCCAATAATGCATTTCATAAGGAAATACAGCAGGCCAAGCAATTGAACTCAGTCGGACAGCTAGCTGCCACTATTGCACATGAGATACGTAATCCGATTACAGTCGTTAAAGGGTTTGCCCAGCTATTAGATCAAGAGAAGGAACTGAATGAAACGGAAAAATTTTATGTACAGACCATGCTTACGGAACTTGAATATACACAAGTGATTATCAATGACTATTTGTCTTTAGCAAAACCGCAAACGGATAATGTACAGGTCATTCCTTTAAATGATGAAATCCAAAAGATTTCCGACCTATTAACCAGTTTTGCCAATAATCGCAACATCGGCTTTCTTCTCGATTTCCGTGACGACCTGCACATTAACATGAATCCCATCGAGCTTAAACAGATACTGGTCAATATCATGAAAAATGGAATTGAGTCAATGAACAAACCCGGATTCATCAAGGTGGAAACAGAGCAGGAACGCACTATGGCAAAAATACGAATAACGGATACAGGAATAGGCCTATCAAAAGAACAGCTTGAAATACTTGGCACCCCATTTTACTCGCTTAAAGATAGGGGAACCGGTATCGGTCTGACCGTTTGTTATTCCATCGTTCAAAAATACAAAGGGAAAATCGTGGTACAGAGCGAAGTGAACAAAGGAACATCGTTCACCATTTATTTGCCCTTATATAAAGAAATAGATTAAACATACATACCTAATAAGAAAAAGGATGCCCCCCCATCACCGGGCGGTCATCCTTTTTCAATTACGCTTTAAAGCTATCTTGCCATTTCAGCAAATGATTTTCTAAAAGGCGGACAAACGAGTCTGAGATTTTACCAGCGAGGGCAAATATGATGATGCCTACGAATACGACGTCCGTTTGCATGAATGAACGGGCATCCTGGATCATGAAGCCGACCCCTCTATCCGCACCAAGCAATTCAGCGACGACCAGGCACATCCAAGCCGCACTTAAGGCTAAACGGATACCAAGTAATATGTTAGGCAATGCTGCCGGAATCATGAGCTTCGTTATTTGTTCCCGACGGCTAAACTCCAAGATTAGGGCAACATCGTAGAGTTTTTTATCCACATTCCGAAGACCCAAAAAAGTTTGTAGATATAGAGGAAAAAAAGCACCTAAAGCAATAAGCAGCACTTTTGATAGTTCACCAAACCCGAACCACATAATGAATAAAGGCGTGATCGCGAGTAAAGGAACCGTTCGTAACATTTGAATGCTTGGGTTAAGATACTCTTCGGATTTTTTTTGCATCCCAACGATGACACCAAACAATAAGCCTAAAAACCCACCTAAGGCAAAGCCAAGAAAAGCCCGCGTTAAACTGATCTGTAAATGCACGCCCATTTCCCCCGACTGGACGAGATCAATGAACGTCATGACGATCAATAAAGGGGATGAGAACAATTGGGCAGGCAGGATGCCAACCGAACCTAATGCTTGCCATGCAATCAACACGACAACGGGAAGTACCGAACCCCGCAATGCCGATTTGGCAAGTTTGGATTGTTTTGTCGTTTCCCTTATGACAAGGTGCTTGTTTTGTGCAACGGTCTGTGTAGACATAATTTTCATCCTTCCTTTTTCAAAAATTCAATTAAATGCTCCAATCTTCCACCTCTGCTGGATGATGTTCAAGTTGTGTTAATATGATGGACCTGAATTCCTGGAACGCTTTGCTTGTTCGGGTTCTTGGGTATGGCAAATCAATCGGAACGATAGCTTTAATCCGTCCAGGCTTTGCATCCATGACGACCACCTTCCTCGATAAAAAGATGGATTCATCAATATCATGGGTGACAAGCACCATCGTTGTCTTATTCCTCTCCCATATTTCCAGTAAAGCCTCTTGAAGATGCGTTCGCGTGAATGCATCCAATGCACCGAATGGCTCATCCAGCAATAAAACTTCAGGATTACGCAATAAGGCCCTGGCAATGGCAACACGCTGCGACATTCCTCCGGATAATTGGCGTGGATACACCTTCTCAAAACCTTTTAGTTTAACAAGTGATATCAAATCATCCACCCTTTTTCGAATGTCCGGTTTCTTTAATGGAAGGTTACCTGCAATATTCTTCTCCACGTTTAGCCATGGAAATAATCGGTGCTCTTGAAAAATGAAACCACGGTCTTTAGATGGGGCGCTAACCTTAAGATTCCCTGCCATGATCGTGCCATCAAAGTCTGAATCAAGTCCTGCAATCAACTTTAATAATGTGCTTTTCCCGCAGCCGCTCGGACCAATGATGGTTACGAACTCACCATTGTTGACGGTTAGATTTAAATGATCCAAAACATGGACACTTTCATTCTCATTCTTAAATGTTTTGCTTACCTGATTAATTTCTAATGTCGCAACCAATCCCCTCACCCTTTCTCAAATAAAAAAAAAAGAGATCCAGCAATAAGGCACAAATTGTCCTTTTGCTGAATCTCTAGTTAACTAGTCGATTCAATATTTCATTTTATATTAACTTATCGATTATTTATAATCAACACCTAATACCAATTTATTTTATCGGATTAATCGTTAAAAAATAATTGACAGATAATTCTAACAGCTGTTAAGATGCATTCATACACAAATCCGCTTCACACTGGAGCCAATTAAATAAAGGTCATGTGAATCAACTGGACTACCGGAGATTCAATGAAGAGTAACCAAGCAAACTCTTCGTTGAATCTCTTTTTTGTCATTAGTCTGACTATCCAGATGTGTATAGCTGTAAAAAAGGAGGGAATTCATGAAGGAATATCGTAAACATCTAACCGCAGTACTACTTGCCATCATTAGCATCGCTGTATTGGCAGGCTGTAATTCCGATGCCGGCAAAGCTTCCGGGAAAAGTGATCCACTGAAAGTTCATATTGCCTTAAATGGCAAGATGGGACCATTGGTCATTGCAAAGGAAAAGGGATTGTTCAACGAAGAGTTTTCTAAATTGGATGCCCAAATCGAATGGAGTGAATTCCAGAGTGGTCCCCCGCTTTTGGAATCCCTTGCTTCCAATCGGGTTGACCTGTCCTTTTTAGGGGATGGTGCACTGATTGCCGGCATTGATAAGAATCTGCCATTCGAAGTGATTGCACAAACAGGCCGGGGTGAGTCATCTGTCCGGATCCTGGCTCAAGCGGAAGGTAATATAAAGCAGATTGAAGACTTAAAAGGAAAAACGGTCGGTGTTGCCTCGGGGACAACGGGTCATGTGTATTTAATCAAGGCATTGAAAGCCCATGGCTTAACGACTGATGACATTAAACTCATCAATTTGCAACCAGATGATGCTCAAGCGGCTTTTGAAACCAAAAAATTGGACGCCTGGGCAATATGGAACCCCTATTACCTTAATAATATTGAAAAAGGGAATGCTGTCGCACTTAAAGTAAAAGGAAAAATATTAGCTCCTGGTGCAATCATTGCACGTAACGGCTTTGCCGAAGAGCATCCTGAAATTGTCGAGGCCTATTTAAAGGTTTATAAAAAAGCAGCCGACTGGCAAATTGAAAATCCAGATGAAGCATCTGAAATTTATTCCAAAGAAACTAAATTGCCAGTCGGTACGGTCAAGACAATAATAACGGCCGAAGAACCAAATATCTTCTTTACCGAAGATGCCATCAAAGCACAACAAGAATCCATCGATACTTTAGCTGGTGTGGGTTATATCAAGAAATCATTTAATTTTAAAAATCACATCAACAATGAATACATTGATGAAGCCTTTAAAAAATAAAAAACTAACCTTACAGGAGGAGATTGATTATGACGGAAACTAAAACACAACAATTGAAAGTGGTACCGGTAGCTGGAAGGATTGGAGCGGAAATTCAAGGAGTGCAATTAAACGGAGACTTGGATTTAACTATTTTCAATGAAATCAAACAAGCGTTAAACGATCATAAAGTCATATTCTTCAAAGGTCAAAATCATTTGGACGATGCCAGCCAAGAAGCATTTGCCAAACTATTGGGTGAACCTTATGCACATCCTACAGTACCGGTCAAAGATAATACTAACTATATTTTCGAGCTTGACTCCGAACGCGGTGCTAAAGCAAACCATTGGCACACTGATGTCACTTTCGTTCCAGAGGTTCCTAAATACTCTGTTTTAAGAGGGGTAACCATCCCTGATGTTGGCGGAGATACAGTTTGGGCCAATACGAATGAAGCATATGAGGACCTGCCGGATGGATTGAAGAAATTAGCGGACGGACTATGGGCAATCCATACAAATGAATATGATTATGCTCAATTCAAACCAGCCGAAAACATTGATGATGAGGTTAAAAAGAAATATCGTGATATATTCGAATCGACCATTTATAAAACAAGGCACCCAGTCGTTCACGTACACGCCGAAACCGGAAAAAGGCATTTGTTATTAGGTGGCTTTGCTGGTAGAGTGGAAGGCTATACAACAAGTGAATCCGAAAGATTATTAAGCATCTTCGATTCATACGTCACTCGCTTAGAAAATACCGTGCGTTGGCAATGGAGTGAAGGCGACGTGGCCATTTGGGATAACCTAGCCACGCAGCATTACGCTATTGCCGATTACGGGAACCAACACCGCGTCGTTCGCAGGGTCACAGTAGGAAAAGACGTTCCCGTAAACAAGGAGAACGAGTCCAGCAGACTAATTGTTAAGAAATAAAACTCCTGTATCGAAGGTAAGCTTCCTTTACTGACTGCCCTATAAGCGAATGAAAACATTCAAACGGCCTTATTGCAGGAAGTTTGAGTGTTTTCTTTATTGACAGGACTAGCCAACTCGCCCTTTGGCATTTTCAGTACTTTGTCCCCTCATTTAAAATTAACTTCAATGAATTCAACCTCTTCTGCCCGACTTAATGTTCCATGGGCTTTTCCAACGGTGCCTTCTTTATCTTCCCAAAAGAAGTTATGGTCCTGAACGATCGTGCTAAAATCAAAGGCTCGCCACCGGGCAGCGATGGACAGCAATCTATCTCTATGCTGAAAATCACTTGAATCCACTATTTTATAAACTTCTTCTATAATCTTAGGGGACATCGGTATAGATCCCCATTTATCTTGCGAGCGAACCTTTTGATGAGTCATTTTATGCATGACGTCCATGACTTCCGTTTCGGTTGAGCTCTCATCAAGTCCCGTTTCAAATTCAATCCCATCATATATCGCCGTTTTCGCTTCAAGTTCCGCAGCTTTAGCTTTCGCTTCCCTTTTGGCTTCGATTTTTTCATCTTCTCTTTCTCTTTCAATTTGTTCTTTGGCTTCCCTGGCCTCCATTACGAGTTGAGCTTTTTCGTACTCATTGGAGTTCTCCATGATTTTAAAGGAAGCAACCCCCACCCCGAATAATGCAACAGCAGAGATTCCACTAATAAGTAAAACCTTTTGCGGTTTCTTCATAAAAACTTCCTCCAAGATTAATAATGTCAGATACTATTTATTTTAACATATTAAATGGATGGACTATCCAGAAAAGGAAGACATCCAAACCCAGATATCGATAATTACCCAACATACCATTCCATTTTTTCCAGAAGATTCATTCGTCACTTATTGCATACTGGATGACACATATAATGCAGCAACAGTATACAAAGACAAATTGATAATACCGGGTGCCGGGCATTGTGAAGCTAAGGTAGTGGATTTGGAATAGTATTGAAACAAGGTATGGGGTTTTGTGGATAAATAGATGGAGTAATGTAAAAAGGTAAAAAAACTGCCAATCTAATATCGGCAGTTTCTTTTCGTATTAGTACAGCCAGCGTCTTTATCAGAATTAATTATCCTGAACGATTATTTCATCGATTATACCGTAATCCTTCGCCTCATTTGCACTTAAGAAGTAATCGCGATCTGTGTCCTTCGCCACCTTTTCGATAGGCTGACCGGTCCTTTCGGAGATGATTTGATTGATATGATCCTTTAGCTTCAAAATCCTTCGGGCAGAAATTTCGATTTCCGTTGCTTGCCCCCTCGCCCCACCAAGCGGTTGATGAAGCATGATTTCACTATTTGGCAAAGCGCACCTTTTCCCTTTCGTACCCGCCAATAAAAGCATGGCACCGAATGATGCGGCCATCCCCGTACATACAGTCCGGATATCAGGCTTAATATATTGCATCGTATCATAAATGGCGAAACCTGCACTGGTCGATCCCCCGGGACTGTTTATGAAGATGGTAATTTCTTTATCAGGTGCATCTGCTGCCAAGAATAACAATTGGGCAACCACACTATTGGCTAAATGATCGGTGATTTCTTCCCCAATCATGATGATACGGTCTTTTAGAAGTCTGGAATAAATATCGTACGAGCGCTCACCCTTGCTGGATTGCTCAATTACATATGGAATGGTGGTCATATCTCTTCTTCCTCCTAACAATAATATTGGCTATGCAGCCATTGAGAGTGTGTTTGAAGGAGTGAAGCTTGATTTGGAAAGATTCGAACGATTCATCAGTTTAGGAATCACCGACTCACTGTTCAGGGATTTGAAAGATGGGATGCTTTTAATGAGGATATCAGGATTTTGGGCTTTTAAAGCCTGTGTCATCAGGGACATGAGACGCTGCTCCTCCTCATCCTGCCAAACTTCCACGCAAGACAACCTACGATCTTCAACGTCATTCTCAAAACGCTTCTTCACACGGTTCAAGATTGCCTTTACAGCCGTTTCCGTGGTGTTCAAGTAATCTGAGATTTCTTTTGACCGGTAGAGGAATCCTTCTTTTAATATGAACACTACCGCTTGTTTCGGGGTAAGGGATTTTATTATATATTCAACCGTTTCAAAGACATTTCCCCCAACTGCCCCCAGTTGTTCGGTATCCAACAGATCGTCTAAAGATTCTTTTTTCCTTTTTCGTATCGTATCAATCCAGGAATGTCGGGCTATCGTCTTCAATAAAGCTGTGGTTATCACCGTTTTTTTTCCATAGCCCTGCATTGCCTTCAATATCGTTTCCTGAGCCAAATCATCCCCATCCCAATTATTTTGGGTCAGAAATCGGCAAAACCGAATCAATTCAGGATAAACTTCACGCAAAATTGTACCGTTATCCTTTTCTTCAGAAATATCTTCCCTCAATTTATTTATCATTTTTCTCACTCCTTCAACACCCTCTATCCTCTAAACGTTTCAGAAAGAGAAAAAGATATGGGGGCGAAAAATTTTCCTTCATGCTTCATTATATTCTATTCCATTTTTTCCATTGGATTTCCTTTCATACTAAAAACCTGTTTGGTTAAGATCCAAACAGGCTAAAATAGGCCTCCCCCCGGTGTACCCGGTTTGTCACCAATCATTTCAGTGTAGACCATTACTCCCGTGCATTCCGCTCCATTCCAATAAGCCAGCCAGACGCTTGGATGTAACGTATCTGATGCCTTTGTGTGAATCCTGAATTCGATCCATAGGAAATCTGCTGCTATTCTATGTGTTCAATGCATTCGACCGTGTATTCGCTAGGTTCCATTTCGTTTACTTCCATACCAAACCAACTAGAGGAGCGACTCTCATTAGCGCTATCTTTACAATAGTTCACCATAGATCCTGCTGGCTTTTCTTCAGACTCTTGATCGCTCATCTCTTCAAAATTCACCGACCGCTCGTTATGACGCTCGCTGTCTGACTTTTCATTATCCAGGTCTGCGAACATGAACATGCAGTAAAAAACCAAAACCATAATTGCCATGTTAATCAACCTTGACATTATAGGGTGTGATTTTTTCAATATAGCCAAAACTCTCTTCATGGTGGTTTCCCCAATCCTGCTAAAGCATATTACATTCAGAATGAATTAATTCATCTATTAAATATCCATCAATAACACTAGTTTAGAAAAATATTACTATTTTCATTATATCAAGTTCCAGAAGTTTTTATTGCCATTATTCAATAAACAACTAAAAAATACTCCGAACCCTATAAAATGGACAGTCCAAAAAATATCAATACACCCCTCAAATTGACTTCCCTCCTTTTTCAGTGTTACTCTTAAAAGTATACATTCAAAATACTGATTCCATTGGCGTGAAATAAGGGTGATCACTTTTGCCAAAAGAACATTTAATAGACGTTCAACCAATCAGATCATCGGAAAAATTAGATGATATGAAATGGTCATTGAAAAGACATTGCAGCGAGAGAGACTACATATTGTTCTTGTTAGGCATCAATACCGGCTTACGGGTGACTGATCTATTATCGCTGAAGATAAAGGACATTGAAGGCAAGATGGAGGTCATCATCAAGGAAGGGAAAACAAAAAAGCCAAGAATGATACAGCTTAATACTATATGTAATGAATTGGCCGCCTATATAGCCACCATTGATGGTGAATGGCTATTCCCCTCACGCAAGGGCGATAAGCCAATAAGTATGATACAAGCTTACAGACAGCTTAATAAAGCAGCTGACATGGTGGACATCGAGGGCGTCGGTACACATACCATGCGGAAAACATTCGGGTACTGGCACTATAAACGAAGTAAGAACCTCGCTGAGTTACAAATGATCCTTAACCATTCACACCCTGTAATTACACTTAAGTACATTGGGGTTGCTGATGAAGGAACAGAGGGCAGCTTATATGACTTTACACTATGGGAGGACGGAAGAAATGTCACTGACTGAATACAATGCAAAATATGAATCTATCATTCGCAGCAATATTTCCGACAGGCAAAAGGCATTGAAGTTAGCTGATCTAATGACCGATATGGAAGGCCAGCTAAAAAATGAAATCGGGGAACATCGAAATAAAGAGGTAAATGCTTTATATAAAAAAGTATCTCTTTTCTCCAACTTGTTATGAAATAGTCCTAAGACCTTGCCCTTATGTGCAGAGGTCTTTTTTTTGCCTTGAAAGTAAAACTTGTTTCCTTAAGGCTTTACACTGAACTCAATTAACATCCGACTGACTCGGTACTGGTTTCCATGTTTACAAATTAAACATACTTAAGGAATACTTTTTCGCCATCATTTCCAAGATTTTTATCCCGGCAACGCTGTTCCCCTTCTCATCCAGCGCTGCACCATAAATTCCAATCCCGCATTTTCCGGGGACGGCTCCCATGATTCCCCCTGACACACCGCTTTTAGCCGGTATGCCAACATTTATGGCAAATTCACCTGATGCGTTATACATGCCGCAGGTAACCATGAATGTCTTGCAAATACGGGCAATGTCCCCTGGGATGATTTGCTTTCCCGTCAGTAAATCTTTCCCATTCATGGCAAGCACACAGCCTATCCTCGCTAAATCCTGACTGTCCATTTCAATGGCACACTGCTTCGAATACAATTCGATTAAATCCTCCACATCCTCATTTATTACATGATGCTGCTTTAAAAAATAGCTTAACGACCTATTCAAGTCTGCTGTATTATATTCTGACCGGGCAACATCTTCATTAAAGCCGATATTCGGATTTTGCGTCAACTCCCGGATAAAATGTAAAATACGCTGAAATCGCTCGGTTACACTGGCACCCTCTATCATGTGGGTCACAGTCAATGCTCCTGCATTAATCATGGGGTTTAACGGCTTGGATGGCTTGTTTGTCTCTAGCTTGGCAATCGAATTAAAAGGATCCCCAGTGGGTTCCTTTCCTACATAGGAAAAAACATGATCCTCCCCTTTTTCCATTAATACAAGAGCAAGTGTCAAAACTTTTGATATGCTTTGAAGGGTCATTTTACCGCTTACATTCCCCGCACAATATCCTTTCCCGTCAGGATAATAAATAGCAACAGACAAATCCTCAGGATTCGCCTTTTCAAGAGCCGGTATATAGTTTGCCACTGTTCCGTTACTCGTATATTTTTTTGCCTCATCAACCAGTTGCTGTAATTCTTGATTGGACCTGCATTGACATCCCATATTTTTCACAATTTTCCGCCCCTTAGAAAATTTGTTTTGTGAAGTGTTCCTAGATAGTGTTTTTTTATTTATTACCATATTCCATCGATATTATTAAAAATACTGCGAAGCGGCTACTTTCCTGGTCTTGGATTTCCTAAATAATCATTCTTTAAAGAAATTTTTAAATGCTCCTCCATTTATTATTTACTGATTTTAATTCACCCTTTATAAGGTCTTGCTGTACCTCCCTCCTGTTTAATGCACAGGTTCTTTTTTAAAGAATAAAGAAAAACAACATATATAACAAAGGTCAAGCTGTAAGACAGGTGGGCTAACGCCTTGTAAAAAAACAGGGGCAACCTTCTCTGTTCTTTAAAGATTTAATTGAAAAAAGAAGGAATTAGAAGCGATCAGACGGAAATATAGAACATACGAATATTATCGCATAAGAAGCTTTCATATGTATCTCACACTTGATGGAAAGTAGGAAAGGTCATGGGAAAATCAAAAAGTTTACAAGAAATCTATAACGCCAACCGTCCAGAAAATAATGAACTTTTCCGAGCGATACAACAGCAGCTACAAATGAAATATCCAGACAAACGAATGACAGCTACGAGAACCATGCAAATAATTGTGGCTGATAGTGTTTCATCTGGAGAGCTGCGTAATGTGGGAGCCCGCCTTCTTTACAGTTTATAAGGATCTGTGATTCATAAGCCCTTTAAAATTTCCGAACACAGAAACGGTCTCATCATTGAAAGAATTTCTAAAAAAATGGCGTTGAATAAAGTAAATAGAAGAAGTATATAATCCAACTGGTTATGATCGAGCCTGAGACCTAACGATCGAGCTTGAATCAACATGGTACATATAATTTGGTTCGTTTCGTAAACAAACTTCATTCTTTCGCCTACGTCGTGCACCCGGTGCAATGATTTTTGCCTTTGGAAAAGTCTCAGATATTTTATTACTCAATTTCAATATATACCTACTTTCAACTGGTGAGTAAAAATGCTCAAAAGATAAAGATTGACAACATTTTTAGAGTGACTCATACTAGTAGTGACTCAGGTGACAGAATATTATGAATAGTGGAGGGGTAATTATGAATAAGATTTTCGTTCCTAACGCAATCGCCACTTTAACAAGGCTTTTCTACAGTTCGACTACAACGAATGAGTATTTAGCTATGAGAACCGCTCAATTCTACATTGAAGACCTGAAGTTACTGCAAGACGTGGAGGCTGTTGCCTTGGCGATCGAAAATCAAAATGCTTTCGCATTAATGTCTAAATTCAAATTATTTGATTATAAGGCTGCTGAAAAAATTGAAATCGCACTCTCCGCTTCTGGCTATACCGAAGCAGACTTGAATGCTATGAATATTGAATTCTAAATCATTTATCAAAGTTAACGAAACGAATGGCAGAGTTAATACTCTTTGACCATTCGTTTTTATTTTTAATCGTAGTAACAAACGTGCTCTTTAATGGAGAATTCATGTATCGTTTTGTAGCTTCAATAGGCGTCTGTCACAGTGTATCACATGATATCCTAATACCCTTAATCACTCCCATGATGTTTGTTTGCTCCTTCGTTTCACTTTTCCTTCATTCTTGAGTGATGGAAAATTATTTGATCTTGTAGTGTCATGAACACAAAAAAGCTTCACACAATTAAGTGTGAAGCTTTTTGTAATAGCAATCCTTCGCTATTGGTGATACCGGTGGCCGGGGTCGAACCGGCACTCCAGAGGAAAACGATTTTGAGTCCCGTAAAAAATTAAAATGCTTATTAAACCTACAGCCCCAACCAATGTCGAACTATGGTATTATTTGTGTTAACACGACTACTGACAATTATGCCTGTGGTCTTCAAAAACGTCAAGTGTAATTTACCTTCTTATTAAACTTTGCTTGCCCAAGCAGCTTATAATATTTTATTAGCTTCGCTTCATATTCTCTTGCCTTTCCAACTTTCCTAAACTCGTCTACAATTTTATAAGTTACTTTACCTTCCGCCATTAGCTGCTTATGTTCCGAGTTTCTTCTATTAGTATATCTCCTGCATCTGTACCATTGCCCGCTACCTACATAAACAACTTCCCCATCAATCCAATGTTCATAAACGATGAACGTGTCTACTTTCCGAAGCTTACTAGGGTTAAGATTGTATTTCTTAATAAGTTGAATTATTTTTTGGTACGAAACTCTATAAAGTTTTGCTATGTCCTCATTTGTCATTTTTTCTATAAGGTGCCTTTCTAGTTCTTCTATAGTTGGCAGCATAAGTAATCACCTCATATTATTTCTATCTTGAGAATTTAATTTGTAAACGAAAGATGTTACAATTTTTTTAGAAAGGAGTTGATCAGGATGAAACTGCTGATGATGAATTTTCAGTAAGTAATTGAGGACATACTATTTTGATCAAACTAAATGAATGGAGGAATTGTTAAATGGAGTCGTACGAACAAGTTATGGAGATTATTAAAAGTATGGGGTCAGAGGACCGATACAAGCTTGTAAAAGATGTAATTAAATTTACCGAAGATCCTGAAGAAAATGAAAGTGAATTTTTAATTGAACTTCTTGAAGAATTTATGAAAGTAAAACAAGATATTGAATACCTTTCAAAGACTATTGGAGTTCATAATTTGTACTTAAATCGAATTAAAAGAGAAATCGGGGAGTTTAATCTTTCTAAAGGTCTATTTCCAAGTGAATAAAAAAATCCTGTACTAATCAGAGTAAGTACAGGACAAATATATAATATTGATTAACTCAACTACTACATAATACTTTTCGAGTAACCATATATAAAATTGATATTTTATAAAATAGAATGTTATTTAAAAATCTAGAATTATCTAAAACTAAATATAATTATCGTTTGGCTAAAACCTTAGAAATGCTTTCATCCAATATAAATTCATTTCTTCTGTCTAACAAATCTAATTGATTAGCAACAATATTCGATTCAGCCATTAAATATCCCCCATATTCCAACCAATAGATCTTATCATCCCTAATAATTGGGAATACCCTCCAAATATTTTTGGAATTTATATCTACTTTTCTAGTAGTTTTAACCTCAATACTGATTTCATCATTCTTCAGTTTAAGTTTATCATTTAAATTTGAGAAAGTTTCCTTAATCCAATTTCTTATGAGTTTTGCATTAAATATATCTTCCTCAAAATCTACTTCATTATAATATTCTTGTGCAAGAATACTTGCTTCCTCTCGAGTAATTGAAATACCACTAGAAAGAAGGAAAGCTACTACAGGATCATAAGTTCCCCAAGTAATTAATTCTTTAATCCAAAAAACAATCCATGGAAGTCCAGTATCTGGCCAGTCATCCAATGATATAAACTTTAATCCGTCATCCTCCTCTACTTTCTCCATTTGCAATGAAATAACTGTTCCTAAACCCCAATTAAACTTATAGTTAAAATTATCATATACAAATTTTATCCATGTAGGGATGTTTTTACTATCAGGCTTTTTTGTGCTCTGATTATGCGAAAGCCACCAGAATAAAACATCTTCCCAATCCGTAGCATTTTTTCCTTTACCAACCTTATTTTTCATTTCGAATTTTTTTAAATTAGAAATTTCATTTACACAAGAAATAATATATTTAATTTTCTTTTCAATAGACCAATTTTTATAGTCAACTCCCGTTTTTAATTGTGTTACTATATTATCGTGCATTTGAAATAGTTGTGAAGCAAATCTTGGTTGCAAGCCCGTCTTATATATTTTACGTCTTTCAGATTTTTTGGGGTAAATATTTTCAACGATAGCTGTACCCCTATTAATATATATATCCTCTAATTCTTCTTTTTTCGTTGTAAAATAAGCATATGTCTTTCTCCAAGTATCTTTTAGTAACTTTTCTAGTTCAACTTTTGAGATATCCTGATTCCTTATATTTTCATATTCTGCTATTGAAGAAATAAGAATAGTATCAAATGTATCCAGGGCTTTTTCTGCCTCAAATTTCGAGTCATTTTCAAAAATGTCGCCATTTTCACTCGGAGCACACGTTTCTAGCCATTTAGTAAATTCCTTAGAAGAAGTTGAATCAGTAATAGTTTGCCATTGATCTTTTATATATATAATTAATTTTGCCACTGGACTTGAAATATCTGTCTTCTCATCAATTATTTCTTCTTTATTATTAGCCAATACTCCGGATAATATTTCCTTATAGTTTTTTCGTGCATATTTTGAACTATAATTAATAGCAGGAGACATTCCTTCTAAAAAAATTAAACTCCTTCCTTCGGTTCCGTTACCTGGTCTACCAGCTCTTCCTACTAGATTACTAAATTCACTAACTGAAATTGTCTTTCCACTTCTGCTAACAACCGGAATTATTACTATATCAAATGGTAAATTTACTCCCTCTGATAGTGTGGAGGAGGCCAATACTACATGAACAATTCTTTTTGAAATAACTTCTATTAGGAGTCTAGAAAGAAGACCTGGCATTTTCCCATAGTGAACCACAATTCCTTTGTGTAATAGTTTATATTCGACTGATTGTTCACCATAATAATCTTTGCATGATTTTAAACATTTATCCCAAAGTTCTTTATTTGCGCCTTGTGTTGGTATTCTAAAAAATGTTGGTAAAGCATCTTCCTCGTATACGTTTTGTAGCACGTCAAGTAAATCGTTCGCATACCCATTAACATGCTGCATAATTGAAATAAGAATGGTATTTTGTTTCTCATATGGTTTTTCTTTAGCTAGTTGCATGGCAGCCCAGAACAGAAATGGTCTCGAGAATTTTGGAAATCCATTATTCTTTCCAGTATACTTTTTGGGTAAATCTTTCATTTCTATTGGGCTAGAAGGAAAGGGCTTAGGAATAAAAGGACTATTCTCTCCCTCCTCGTGTTCACTAAATCTAATTATTGCTCCATTTAGTAAATCATAACGAATACTAAAGTCCCCTGTGTTAAGAAACTCTAATCTTCCGACTAATTGTCTTGTACTTCTATATGGAGTCTGTTCAGCTTCCGATTGATTATTTGTAATCCAATTAGACAAATTTTCAGCGTTATTACCAATTACAGCTGATAGTCCTATTACTGCTCTATTATTGTTATGTAAAAAATCTATTAAACGGTTACTTAAAGATTCTAATCTTAATGAACGATTGTCTCCTGAAACTAACGAGTCAATGTTGTTGTCATATTGTACTGAATGGGCTTCATCAATAATTACTAATGATAAACGATGTAAAAATAGTGGCCCTAGAAATCTTAATAACGCTTCACCTTTTTCATATGTACAAATTAAAACAGTCTTTTCGTCTTGATTTATCCATGCGTCAGTTGGACCCCAATCATTTCCACCATATAAACCAGTAACCTTTATATTTGTATCACTAATCCCCTTTAATACATTACTTATTTTCCATTCTGCCTCAGTTGCTAATGCCCTAGAGGGTACCAAATATAGAATTATAGGTTCACTTGGTGCCAGTGATTCCATTATAGGTAATCGATCAACTACAGTATCAGCTTGAATAGTATTATTTAATTTTACATAGATATTTTTTATTATTGCCAACTCAGCAATAGTAGTTTTTCCCGATCCAGTCGGAGTGCATAAAACAAATGACTTTTCTTCTTTAAGTTTTTTTATACCTCTAAGTTGAGATGGCCATAATAAAACTTTATTCTCTAGAAAACGATTCTTAATATAGGATTCTAATGCAACATTCAAATCTTCATTGTCTTTGTCTTTTAAATCTTCCAAAACAAACCTTAGAGAATTATTTATATAACCTCTAGTAATTTCTGCATATAACTTAGAAAGAATCCAATTGAATGATTGGCTGTCATGAAGAAGTAATTTCGATATATCGTAAAACTTACTAGATGCCAACTGTACTCTTTCCTTAGAATCTCCTATCAGGTAGTTTATTACAATTCCTATAATACTAACAATTTCACGTACAATATATTCATTGAAATCATTTTCATAAAATTCTTTATCAGTATTCCCACTTTTAATATCGTTCGTATTCCAATAATCTTTTAATATCGGTAATAAATTAATAAAATCATTTTTGACAAATAATCTTAAAATTTCAGATTCATATGTGGTAAAGAGTCTTTCACTTAATAAACCATAAGCAAGTGCAGGGTACCCTGCAATCTGATAGGAAGCTGCAGCAAGGAGATGTAATGGATATTCGTAAACATTTATTTTAGGATGAGAAAGCCATTCAAGGATTTCTCCTGCTTTACGAAAAAACTCGTCCCAACCCGTCTTTTCACTTTCTTTTAATTCAAATCCAAGGTAAATAAACCTTATAGATTCATTTAAAAGACTATGAAAGTTATTCTCACTCCAACTTTTTAACCCCTCTTGTTGTAAATTGATTTTTGTATATTGACTATATAGTTTGGCTAGGGTAGGCGGGAATTTCCTCGAGGAGAATTCCTGTTTATACATTTCAACTATATCATCTACATCCATTTTCTCTTCATTATTATCCAATATTAGTCATTTCCTTCCTGTAGAGGTTTTCTACAAGTTCGTTAACATTAGAAAGATGTACTTCAACAGACTCTAAGTTACGATCACCAGTGTATGTTTTGTGAGGTTTTTTACAATCTATCCATGACTCACTATTTATTGGAGCTCTACCACAGACATAACTAACTAGATCATAACGCTCTGTCTGATAATTATTTACATAAAGAGTTGAAATTGCCTTTGCCCACTTTGTTGCATACTCGGTGTCATAGTCATTTAGTATTTCTAAAATCCTTAATAATTCTACTGGTACTGGATTTAAATCACTTATTTGACTATGTGCTTTATTTATTAATGAACTATCATGATCATTAGTACATTTGGCTTCGCAAAACAAGGTTTTTACTATTTCGTTTTTTTCGTTGTCTAAAACAAAGGCTACGCAGTCATCACCTGGCCTTCCGATAGTTGCTTTCTTTTTCATACCCGTTCTTTTGAATGTTTCTAATTGATCGAATGCTGTCTCATGATACCGAAAACTAAAAACAGGTACTTTCCAGTCATTAATACCAAATGGTGAAAAATTTTCGGCTATTATCCCAGCAAAAATTTCACCAAAATATCCTTTTAATGTTGTTAAATTTAGTTCGCTTGGATAACCATATGCTGGATCACTTTCCCCAAGGCTATCAAAGTTAATTTCCAAACTGGGGTCTAAAGACTTAACCAAGACTGACCTCTTATGTCTTTTATAATCTTCATGAGCTTTATCAATTATTTCTTGCAAACTTGAGATAATTTCAGCTCTTAGATCTACAACTTCAGTTAATTTTAAATGATTATATTTTAAACTTTCATTTTCATTCCTATTAGACAATAACCAAGTAACTAATTTATCAACTTTTAAGGTAATATCCATTGTGCCCCCCCAAAGTATTTACATCTTTGGTTCCATATTACTACAATTTCCGTTATTTTCCCTATTTTATTATAGAAAAACTTAAAAACTAAAGTTTAGGACCTTCAACGGAGTTTTGGTCATTTGGTACTGGCAGTAAAAGTGACACTCACCTCGTTATTAAACGTATATTACTGTTTTTATTCTGGAGGGTAGGCGGTACTTCTCATCCTACATAAATTTTTCATTCAAACCATCTTCTAATGAATCCATAAGAGACTTCTCCATTACCCATTGATCTTAAGGATAAATTAACACGATCCAACAGGTTCGTTCGTGTCATACCCTTACCTTTGTTCTTTATCTCATCTAAGTAGTAATCAATTAAGATTGTTGCAGCTGCAAACCTAAACTTATCTTCATCTATGATTCCTCGGACTATTTGTAAATGATTTAGTTTCTCTTTCATTTGATACACTATCCTCTCTTACTTAACTGTTGTTAATTGAGTGCTTAAACCTTGTAATGATATGGACCAAGTGCTTAACTCCTCATATGGAATATCATTGTCGAAGGTAGTTATTGTGCAGTTACCAAAGTGCTTCTCTGCAGATGGTAGGTCGATATATACATCAACGTTATTTCCTTGAACGTACTCTTCTCTTAATGTTGCATATGCCTCATCATCAGTAATGAATGCTTTATTACAGGCTATTGAGAATACTTCTGTATCAGTGCCTTCTACTGAATGACTTAAAGTAGCATTTCGTTGGGCAGCTAATGCTATATTTGTTCCTGCTTTATGGATGTAGACTTTGCATTTTATTCCTGATTTTTTTGCCATTCTTTATTTACCTTCTTTCAATTATAAAAAATAAAAAGAAGCCAGAATTAATCTGACTTCAACAACTTATAATCTTTACTTCGCTAGCAGGTTATGGATCTCTTCTAATTTGCTGTTGTCTCCAACAAACTTAAACTGAGAGCCAGATTTAAAGTTAACAGTTATATTTCCTGCTACTTCATCCAATACTGAATTATCGATATCACTAAGTGGTAATTCGATTTTTTCAATAACACCATTAAAAATTACAAATCTTCCACCAGTTACTTGAATATTACTTTTTCCTTGTACTTCCATTTTAAGTACCTCCTGAAAATTTTATAAGAGCCAGAAGTTAATCTGGTCTCTTAGTTTGTGAAATATTTCACATAAATAATTATGCAACAATTGTTCCTTTAGCAACAGCTTGGTAGTTATGAACTCCACCATTGCAGTACATTTCGGCTGTAAATGCTACTGAACCACGAAGAACATTTTTCGTATCAACAAGATTTTTTACTTCAACATCTTTACTGATTGCTAGAGTATAGCAATTTGCAACATCAGCAAAAATTACGGGAACTTGTCCAATTGTATCGCCAAGTTGAAGTCCATTCGAAACTTCAACTTGATGTCCCCAAAGTGTTGAAAAAACTTTTCCATCAATTCGTTCTGACTTCACTAAGTATGAACCGTCAGCCTCGGTTAGTAATGCGATTTTCTCGAAGAATCCTTCTGAAACATACCATTGAGCATTTGGACGATAGTCAGAATGAACCGCTAAATATAAAGCTCGAAGTGAAGCACTTGTTGGAGCTACTGCAACATTTTTGGATGGAACTAAAACATCTCCAGAAATACCTTTTAGACCTTTTACTCCATCACCAGCTAATACTTCTTCTTCAATTTTTTTAGCAACTCGCTTAACTAACATGTCTTTTGAATGTTGGTCAAGTCCATCAGCTTCATTGATAACTTGTTTCGAGAATGATTGAGAAATACCAACTCGTTTAGCTGACTCTAAGTCATGACTTGTAAGATTTAGAGCGATCTCAGGAATGTCTTCGCCTTCAACAACAAATTTTGCATCTTCTAAAGCTGTTTGATATGGAAGTTTCATTTTGCCGGCTTTCATTTCAACTTTACGAGCTTTAGCTACTACTGATGAAGTCGCTTCCATTAGTTCCGTAATTGGAGATACTGCCTGTCCAATTGCCGATTGGTTATCACTTCCTTGTAGTGTACGTAGCTCTTCAATTTCTTTCTTCAATTCGTTTATCATCCGTGATTCCTCCATTAATTCCTCTAGTGTATTTTCTGCCATATTAATCCTGTTGTCAGATATGTTGGCACCGTTTTTCTTCATGGAACGTAACGCTTCGATGTGTCTCGATTGTTTCGCAATTTCGATGGGTAAATTTCTTTTTACTTCTCGAACTTCTTGTTTTTCTTCAATTTCTGGCATTTCAACTTCTTCTATGAGGTCAATACCACGGGCAGCAATTGTTGATTGAGAATAAGCAGGGTCTTTAACCACGCTTACTTCAAAAAGTTCAAGCTGAGTTATTGTTCGCTCATAAAGGTTAGTCTCAATTAATTTCCAGCTGTCCTTAATAGTTCGGAATCCAAATGACATGTTCCGATGGATACCAGAATTGATCAATTCGTAATAATCTTTTCCCCATGATGTAGGGGTGATTGTTGCTTCCATATACAACCCTTGCTCGTCTTCAGTAAGTTTCAAAGAGTCATTGCGAGTGGATGCCAGGATCAATTTGCTGTTATGTTCCGCAAGGAATTCTATGTCTTTCGTGGCAGATTGAATTGCACTAGAAAAAGCACCTTTCTCAATCTTTTCAACGAACCTTTTAGTAACTCCCAAGACATTGCTCAGTTGACCAGTCTTATTTACATAACCGGAGACCGTTAAGTTTCCGTCTTCATTAGAACGTAGTTCGGAATCTTGAACACGCAGTTCCATTTTCATATTTTCTACTTCCCTTCTAGTTCTCAAAGCATTCAGAAGCTAAATCTTCTAGTATGGAATCTGTGATAAAGTTCCCATAGCAAGTTCGGTCTTCTGCTGTACGAAAAACTTTTCCTTCTGAATTTTCTAAGGTATATATCCGTTCGTTTTTAACCCATCTATATGCATTTTCATCGTTGTTTAAGTTCGACATGATATGTCTCCTTCGAATTGATATTTTGCTTTGAAAGCAAACTTAAAAAAAACGTAAAAAAATAGCCATACCTGTAAAGGTATGACTACTGATTTTCTTCTCGCTCGGATTAGGCAAGGACCGTCATGGCAAGAGTAGAAGGTTAGGCCTGGCGTTCGTACAAAACACCTTAGCTGTATATATATGACCCTTTCGGGCGCATATTTTTTGATTCGCATAATAAACACCATAGGTAATCAACTTAAATTAAATTCGGAGGAACTAATCATGGCAATAAAACCTATGTTGTTTATTATAAGAATCAAATTAAAGTAGGAGGCTGAATGAATAATTAACCTTGCGGAAAAGGAGTTAACTAAACATTCAGCTTTGAATCTTTTTGAATCTAAAAGCCTTACAGAAAACATTTGTCCGATGAGGACAAATCAAAGAAATTGAAGAAAGAGAAGAGGTGCAGGAGAAACACCTCTATATGGATAAATATATAAATCAACCGAGTAGTGTACGTATATTTGGAAATTAATTGCTTTTAAAGCATTTTTTTATCTCCCTAATTCATATATATACGAATGCTAGTTACTAGACACTTTTTCTAAAAGTTTTTCATTATAAAACGTAAATGATATTTGAAAATCCCTCAAAAAAACAAGACATCTTTCGATGCCTTAAATCTTATTGAACTGTCATACTTGTTGCTTCTTTCCACTTATAGACTTTAATGATAGCTCTAATGCATAACTATTCTTTTGATATATAAAGTCTCGAATTACTTTTGGTATAGTATCAGGTATGGTTTAAAATCAATCTACTCTTACAACCATTTCTTCCTCGAACATCATATTTAACTGCTCATTTGAGTATCTTAAGAATGGACCAAAATATTCTCTTGCTTCATCAGTCATATCTTTCTTGCTAACTTTTCTTAAAAAGCCAAAAGCATTGACAGTCTCAAAGCTTGCTTTCTGCTTACAAGTTCTTACTTTATCCATATCAGAGTTGATTGCTTCAACATTTAATTTATCGATCCAGCTGAAGAATTCTCGAGTCCAGAACTTTTTAACGCTTTCCCGTTCAGCATCATCAATCAATTTCCAGACCAATGTCTTTTTATCTACCAAGTAGTAGTCATATTCTTCGGAGACTAAAATGTCTAAAGATTGCAACTTCTTTACGTATCTTGATATTTCTAAAGTTGTTTCATTAGTAATCTCAGAAAGCCTAGATGGTTTGTTTTCTTTAGTAAAGTACAATGCTACCAATATCCTCAACGCTTTTTCCGTGTTTTTCATTGCGACATTCTTTGAACTGAACTCAGAAATCATAGTTTCAAAGGTATCACATAAAACTTTTCCAATCTTCTGAGCTTTATAAGAATGAACAGTATACAGTTTTGTTTTTTTCTCTCTTGACCATTCATAATCTTTTAAGAGACGTTGCTCTGTAACTTTCCGTTTCTTTTTCAAAGTGTTAGGGCTTATTCCTAAAGCTTCAATAAGTTCATTGTCCGTGTAAGTTTTTAGTTCTATCATAATAAAATACCTCCGTTGTTTTTACTCACAAAAGTATTCTATCTGCTCGATTTAAAACGTAAACCAAGAAATTAAACCATTTAAAATAAACCACACTTGATACTATTTATTAATATACAATATCAACGCTGGTTTATTTTCACATTCACTAGCTTAAGAATTTAGAACTTTTATTGCGATCAAGCTTCGCTTGTCGCATGGCAAAGGCTCCGCCTTTGACCATCATATAAATAATAAGAATAGATAGTTAAAGAATGAATTCTGAGACCTTTTGGAGTGGATTAATATATAACTCCATATTGATATTTTAGATTCAACACGGGTCAATCTGGAGCTTCTGAGGATAGGTATGAGGATTGACTAAAGATATATAAAATGAGAATTTTATTTAACTTGAACAAGGCATTTTGTAATACAGAATAGCCTCACTCTTATTTTCGTTGAAACTGCTTTTCATAATTCAAAAAACCGATACTAAGTCTTAGTGTCGGTTTAAAACGGTAGACTTTATATAAAGTTAACATTTAACCTCGTTATTTATTAAAAACTTTAAATGCACTATTAATAAACGAGGAATCAAATAACAGTTTGTGTGGATGTTGCCCTTTTTTAATTTCAATTCTCATGAAGTTTGCTTCAACAAGAAAAGTATACATTGCTTTTTCAACTGAGAACAATAAAATGTTTTCATCAATAACATGATTCGGTTCAATTAATATACCTTGGATTTCTTTTTGTTTTTTTGCTAATAGTTGTGATAAACGATGATTTCCGTCAATGACAAGATAGTTGGAATTTTCCATTGGATACCACACTAAATAAATCGGCTGGGTTAATGGTTTGGTAGGGGAATCCGTTGTTTGCGTCCATGCAATTTCCTCGCGAAAATCTTTGTATTTGAACTTTGACGTTTTTGGCTTCTTTCTATCAACAAAGTCGTCAGCAATATTAATAATAAAATTGAATTTAAACGTGATATTGCCGAAATGTAAATCTTGTTGAAATACTTCAAAAGCATATATCCCTTTTTCTAATAAATTATCTATTTGTTTTTGAGTATCAACTTCAGCATTTTTTAATACTCTGATCCACCCATCTAACCATTTTTCAAAGTATTCGAAGTTAAGTTTATAATTTTGATTTAGATAAAGGTGAAGATCATCAAAATCTACTTCATAGCGTTGTACATGTGGATAATCGAAAGGCATACGTTTCCCTCCTAAATAATATTTTCCTAAATATTCTAACGTATGTTCATTCTACCATTTGTTATAAAAAGAGCAACCAGATTCTAACAACTTCAACTATAGGGGCGCTAATTGAATAAACTGAAAAAGGACCTAGGTGGTCCTTTTCTTTTGTTTAATAAAATATTGATTTTATTATATTTTTTATGCAAGAATTGCGTGGAATAAAAAAGACAGACTCCTAGAAATCCTGTAAAATCAGCGATGCACAAAATCCTGTATATCCATTAAAATAGGGCAGTCTCAAAAGACTGACCTATTGATGGTTAAAGCTTATCAACTTCCCGGAACTGTATTTATGTAAAGTGGTTACTGTATGTTTATTCATATAGTGAATAAGACTTATAATTAAACCATATCAAATTTAAGCTCACCCGTTAATCCAGTTACAAAATTCAGTTTTCCAAAAATCCCTTTTTCTTTTACGGAATCAACAGCTTTATCAAACACAATTGTTGATATATTACTTTGAGTAGTTGCTCCCAATATTATATACTGCTTAAAATTCGGTAGCCTATGCGATGAAGCATGATTCTTAAGTTGTTTTTTCAATTCTAAGAAAGGTACCCTTGCATCTCTAATTGTGACAGCAGCAAGTAGTTCCATTTTTGTAAGGAAGTTAGAATCATATCCTTCTTCAATAAGGTCCTTCCTAAAATTTTCGATAGACCTGTTCATTATTTTATGTTCTTCTTTTGATAGAGATTTTTCAAATGCTGTAAATGGTGTAACGGCTCTTCTTTTTAATGCTAATTCTGCGTCTTTTTCCGATATCCAATCAGTTCGTTTTGCTCTTCTCATCATTGTTTTCATGTAATGTTCTTTATTTTCAAATATACAATGAGTTTCAGGATGTTCTTCCCATTGTATCTCAGCACATAATTGTGCTAGTTCTAAGTTTGCTTTTTTGTTTGTCATTTTAATCACCTCGTATTTGATACTAAGCTTATATCTGGAGTTGGACGAAGTGTAAACCAAAAATGAAAAATAATTTTTAAAAAAAGATGAAACTGTATGGGCCTACGTTGCACTGAGTAATATAAACCTCTTACTCGACAAAGTAATTTGCCTTCACGGGCTCCTCACAAACACTGATTTAATCACTTTTAAGTCTATTTAATGTCATATCTAAATTTATTTCTACCTAGTCAATTTTTTCTTCTAACTTATCGAACCTGTTATTCATTTCTTCTCGGAGTTCGTTCAGAGCTTCAATAATCAATTTCGACATTCTCCTGAATTCCTTTGTTGTAGTAGAAGTCATACATTTCATTAAGAAGCTTCCATCTTTCTGTATCTTCCATGTTCTCGATCAACTTTAATATTTGTTCAGCATTCATATGGCTTTCCTCCCTATATTTTCCCCGTACGAATTTTATTCATGGTTATATATAAATATATTAATTAAAATTTTAAAATTCAATACGGGTTAATTACGGGCTTCTGAGGGCTTATTCTAGCCAATTATATAAGAGAGGATTTGGAATACTCATATTATGATTACTATTAAGCTCTCTCATGACTTCTTGATAATCGGAAAATTCCTCAGAATGTTTATAATCATTATGGTCAATAATTCTTTCCAAACATTTGTATGCAAATCCTTTTATCTTGTGTTCTGAAACATTTACGTATCGTCCACTTTCTATTGTATCATTAACAAATTTTTCAATTAAGGTATTCCATTGCTTTTTCGAATATCTTCCAACTGAAAATTTTGTATAGAACTCATTACAGGAATTCGTTAATACAGCTCTAAATAGTTCAGGTCTTAAAGGTTCCTTGTAATTACAATTGAAATTATAATTTATTTCTTTATCTTGTTCTTTTTTATTTATATCTTTATATGCCTGGCTAAAAGGTAAAGGCTTGCTTTGCCCTTTGGTACTTGCTTGCTTTTCCCTTTTGTCAATCCTAAATTTATCCTTGGGAGCCCCTAGATCAATGGTTTCCTGTATATTTTCTTTATTCAGCTTTTCCCTTTTGTCAGAACTCACATCTTTAAACTGTTCCATTATTTTATTAGTAATATGGAAGTATTTCCTTGCTGGAGATCCCATAATTACAGTTTTAATGTAACTAGCTTCTTCTAAGTCCTTAATAGCTTTTACTTGCTGCTTATAAGATAGAGCTGTCTCTTCCTGTATAGTATCACTCGTTAAATAAAAGTAATTCTCTCCTTTGTATGTAGACAGCATATTTTTACTTCCAAAGCTTTCGTAACTGGAGCATAACTGACCAAATATAATTGCACCGTTCACAGATACTTCATGAGCTAGTTCTTTATTGAACATAACAAACGCATTGCCACCAAGTATGGATAATAAATTCATGTTTTTTTCCCCTTTTGACACAGAAAAAGAAACTTGCTAAAATTTAATTAGAAGTTAATTCTTCTGTTTTTTGTGTAGAGATGGTAGAGCCGCCAAACTCATTCGCCATCTCTTTTATTATTATAATATACCGAACACCAGTTCGTAAAATATAAGTTGGGATATATTACCTATATTTTTAATCCTTTTAACGCTCCGTGCAACTTATGCTTTTGCTCCAGATCCTGTCCCCATAAATTCACATACCGTTTAGTAACAGTGATATCTGTATGACCAAGTAAATGCATTAAAGAGAATGCATCCACACCTGAAACAATCATCCTCTTAGCCATCGTATGTCTAAATGTATGAGGACTAACTCGCTTATTTATCATTGCTTCCTTCCCATACTTAGTAAGCCTAGTTTGAATGCTATGTCGATTTAATTCTTTATTATCCTGGCTTATAAACAGTTTGGTCGTCTCAACGTCTCCTCTTATCTTTATATATCTGCTTAGCTGCTCTTGTGTCGTTTCAGATAAGTAAACCGTTCTTTCAAAGAGATTCTTTGTTCTTCTAATAATGATAATGTTCCCTCTAACATCATCTACTTCAATGCCTACAAGTTCAGACAATCTGACTCCAGTATCTAGGAAAACAAGTATGATTACTTCATCTCTAAAGGATATAAACGTTTTTTCTTTTCTAATTGTCCTTATAAGTTTCTCAATTTCTTTATTGTCTAAAGTTTCAATTGTCTTTTGTCTATCCCTTAATAACTTGATGTTTTTCATTGGGCTCTTATCGATAAGTTTGTTCTTACATAAAAAGTTATAGAATGCTCTTAGAGCTCTCAATCGGGTATTAATAGTAGTAACTTTCATTAGTTCCTTACTCTTGAGAATTAAGCTTTCTACGTCCTTTTCTACCCATTCAACGAGCTGCTTATTAATAATCTTCTTTGCTCCATGAAATTCATTTTTGTAGTATTCAATCGTCGCTGGTCTTAAGTTTCTTAAATAGCAGTCCTTAAAAAAGGCTTCATATGCTTCTTCATCTGAAATCTTCTTCTTAATAATTCTTAGTTCATCTTCTGTTAATTCTTTACGTCTTCTCATTACGACCTCCTACGCACACGATTCGCCGCACACGATTCTGGATTATTTTTGTCGTATTAAAGACAAAGAAAAAAGGCCCCAACATTTAAGTTGAGACCTTGATTCTATAAGCATTTTTGATACCGGTGGCCGGGGTCGAACCGGCACTCCAGAGGAACACGATTTTGAGTCGTGCGCGTCTGCCAATTCCGCCACACCGGCATGTATGTTGGAGGCGGCAACCGGAATCGAACCGGTGGTAAAGGTTTTGCAGACCTCTGCCTTACCGCTTGGCTATGCCGCCAACGTTTTTTGGAGCGAAAGACGGGATTCGAACCCGCGACCCCAACCTTGGCAAGGTTGTATTCTACCACTGAACTACTTTCGCATATGGCTGGGCTAGAAGGGATCGAACCTTCGCATGACGGAATCAAAATCCGTTGCCTTACCGCTTGGCTATAGCCCATTAACGTTGTAATCATTATATCATATTTTTTAAAATGGGGCGACTGATGGGAATCGAACCCACGAATGCCTGAACCACAATCAGGTGCGTTAACCACTTCGCCACAATCGCCATTATAGAATTTAAATTGGCAGGGGTAGTAGGACTCGAACCCACACTGGAGGTTTTGGAGACCTCTGTTCTACCTTTAAACTATACCCCTGTAATAAAAATGGTGGAGGGGGGCAGATTCGAACTGCCGAACCCGAAGGAGCGGATTTACAGTCCGCCGCGTTTAGCCACTTCGCTACCCCTCCGCATATAGATGAAACATGGTGCCGGCAAGAGGACTTGAACCCCCAACCTACTGATTACAAGTCAGTTGCTCTACCAGTTGAGCTACACCGGCACTACTATGGTGGCTCAGGACGGAATCGAACCGCCGACACAAGGATTTTCAGTCCTTTGCTCTACCGACTGAGCTACTGAGCCAAACAATAAAAATGGCGGTCCCGACGGGAATCGAACCCGCGATCTCCTGCGTGACAGGCAGGCATGTTAACCGCTACACCACGGGACCATAGATTGCGGGGACAGGATTTGAACCTGCGACCTTCGGGTTATGAGCCCGACGAGCTACCGGACTGCTCCACCCCGCGACGGTAATAATGTTGCTATTATACATCAAGTTTTCGTGTTAAGCGTTTCAATGGGCTGAATAATCAATCCTTTATGCAGAAACAACCTGATCTTATTGAAAATGGTGGAGGATGACGGGATCGAACCGCCGACCCTCTGCTTGTAAGGCAGATGCTCTCCCAGCTGAGCTAATCCTCCAAAATGTTGTCTAAATGGTGACCCGTACGGGATTCGAACCCGTGTTACCGCCGTGAAAGGGCGGTGTCTTAACCGCTTGACCAACGGGCCAGGTATAAATGGCGGAGAGCAAGGGATTTGAACCCTTGAGACAGGGTTACCCGTCTACACGATTTCCAATCGTGCTCCTTCGGCCACTCGGACAGCTCTCCAATAATGGCTCCGCAGGTAGGACTCGAACCTACGACCGTTCGGTTAACAGCCGAATGCTCTACCACTGAGCTACTGCGGAACAATATAAGCTTGGCGACGTCCTACTCTCACAGGGGGAAACCCCCAACTACCATCGGCGCTGAAGAGCTTAACTGCCGTGTTCGGAATGGGAACGGGTGTGACCTCTTCGCTATCGTCACCAAACAATGTTAACATTTTTTCAAGACATATATTATTATAACGTCTTTTTGAGAAAATGCAAGAAGAAATTTTCATTCCTTCAAAACTAGATAATAAGAAGGTATTTCATTTTTTTAAAAGCGTTGGTTAAGTCCTCGATCTATTAGTATCAGTCAGCTCCACATGTCACCATGCTTCCACCTCTGACCTATCAACCTGATCATCTTTCAGGGATCTTACTAGCTTGCGCCATGGGAAATCTCATCTTGAGGGGGGCTTCATGCTTAGATGCTTTCAGCACTTATCCCGTCCGCACGTAGCTACCCAGCTATGCCTTTGGCAAGACAACTGGTACACCAGCGGTGCGTCCATCCCGGTCCTCTCGTACTAAGGACAGCTCCTCTCAAATTTCCTGCGCCCGCGACGGATAGGGACCGAACTGTCTCACGACGTTCTGAACCCAGCTCGCGTACCGCTTTAATGGGCGAACAGCCCAACCCTTGGGACCGACTACAGCCCCAGGATGCGATGAGCCGACATCGAGGTGCCAAACCTCCCCGTCGATGTGGACTCTTGGGGGAGATAAGCCTGTTATCCCCGGGGTAGCTTTTATCCGTTGAGCGATGGCCCTTCCATGCGGAACCACCGGATCACTAAGCCCGACTTTCGTCCCTGCTCGACTTGTAGGTCTCGCAGTCAAGCTCCCTTGTGCCTTTACACTCTACGAATGATTTCCAACCATTCTGAGGGAACCTTTGGGCGCCTCCGTTACTCTTTAGGAGGCGACCGCCCCAGTCAAACTGCCCACCTGACACTGTCTCCCACCCCGATAAGGGGCGCGGGTTAGAATTTCAATACAGCCAGGGTAGTATCCCACCAACGCCTCCACCGAAGCTGGCGCTCCGGCTTCTCAGGCTCCTACCTATCCTGTACAAGCTGTACCAAAATTCAATATCAGGCTGCAGTAAAGCTCCACGGGGTCTTTCCGTCCTGTCGCGGGTAACCTGCATCTTCACAGGTACTATAATTTCACCGAGTCTCTCGTTGAGACAGTGCCCAGATCGTTACACCTTTCGTGCGGGTCGGAACTTACCCGACAAGGAATTTCGCTACCTTAGGACCGTTATAGTTACGGCCGCCGTTTACTGGGGCTTCGGTTCAAAGCTTCGCTTGCGCTAACCTCTCCCCTTAACCTTCCAGCACCGGGCAGGTGTCAGCCCCTATACTTCGCCTTGCGGCTTCGCAGAGACCTGTGTTTTTGCTAAACAGTCGCCTGGGCCTATTCACTGCGGCTTTTCTGGGCTATTCACCCTAAAAAGCACCCCTTCTCCCGAAGTTACGGGGTCATTTTGCCGAGTTCCTTAACGAGAGTTCTCTCGCACACCTTAGGATTCTCTCCTCGCCTACCTGTGTCGGTTTGCGGTACGGGCACCTTACATCTCACTAGAGGCTTTTCTTGGCAGCGTGGAATCAGGAACTTCGGTACTAAATTTCCCTCGCCATCACAGCTCCGCCTTAATGGAAACGGGATTTGCCTCGTTTCCGGCCTAACTGCTTGGACGCGCATATCCAACAGCGCGCTTACCCTATCCTTCTGCGTCCCCCCATCGTTCAAACGATGTATAGGTGGTACAGGAATATCAACCTGTTGTCCATCGCCTACGCCTTTCGGCCTCGGCTTAGGTCCCGACTAACCCTGAGCGGACGAGCCTTCCTCAGGAAACCTTAGGCATTCGGTGGAAGGGATTCTCACCCTTCTTTCGCTACTCATACCGGCATTCTCACTTCTAAGCGCTCCACCAGTCCTTCCGGTCTGACTTCAACGCCCTTAGAACGCTCTCCTACCATTGACACCATACGGTGTCAATCCACAGCTTCGGTGATACGTTTAGCCCCGGTACATTTTCGGCGCGGAGTCACTCGACCAGTGAGCTATTACGCACTCTTTAAATGGTGGCTGCTTCTAAGCCAACATCCTGGTTGTCTAAGCAACTCCACATCCTTTTCCACTTAACGTATACTTTGGGACCTTAGCTGGTGGTCTGGGCTGTTTCCCTTTCGACTACGGATCTTATCACTCGCAGTCTGACTCCCAAGAATAAGTATTTGGCATTCGGAGTTTGACTGAATTCGGTAACCCGTTGGGGGCCCCTAGTCCAATCAGTGCTCTACCTCCAATACTCTCATCTTGAGGCTAGCCCTAAAGCTATTTCGGAGAGAACCAGCTATCTCCAGGTTCGATTGGAATTTCTCCGCTACCCACACCTCATCCCCGCACTTTTCAACGTGCGTGGGTTCGGGCCTCCATTCAGTGTTACCTGAACTTCACCCTGGACATGGGTAGATCACCTGGTTTCGGGTCTACGACCTCATACTCATTCGCCCTATTCAGACTCGCTTTCGCTGCGGCTCCGTCTCATCAACTTAACCTCGCATGAAATCGTAACTCGCCGGTTCATTCTACAAAAGGCACGCCATTACCCATTAACGGGCTTTGACTACTTGTAGGCACACGGTTTCAGGATCTATTTCACTCCCCTTCCGGGGTGCTTTTCACCTTTCCCTCACGGTACTGGTTCACTATCGGTCACTAGGGAGTATTTAGCCTTGGGAGATGGTCCTCCCTGCTTCCGACGGGATTTCTCGTGTCCCGCCGTACTCAGGATCCACTCAGGAGGGAACGAAGTTTCAACTACAGGGTTTTTACCTTCTTCGACGGACCTTTCCAGGTCGCTTCATTTACCCCGTTCCTTTGTAACTCCATGTTGAGTGTCCTACAACCCCAAGAGGCAAGCCTCTTGGTTTGGGCTAATTCCGTTTCGCTCGCCGCTACTCAGGAAATCGCGTTTGCTTTCTCTTCCTCCGGGTACTTAGATGTTTCAGTTCCCCGGGTCTGCCTTCAGTACCCTATGTATTCAGGTAAAGATACTGTTCCATTACGAACAGTGGGTTTCCCCATTCGGAAATCTCCGGATCAAAGCTTACTTACAGCTCCCCGAAGCATATCGGTGTTAGTCCCGTCCTTCATCGGCTCCTAGTGCCAAGGCATCCACCGTGCGCCCTTTCTAACTTAACCGTTAAAAAAGATCTTACAGATGCTTTGAAAAAAATTAATTGCCTTCTATCTATTATCTAGTTTTCAAGGAACAAAGCAGAAAGAATCCATCACATCGTGATGTTTGTCTTTCCTATTTGAATGAATTACTCATTCAAAACTGAACAAAACAAAAGCGCTCTCGTAATTATCCTTAGAAAGGAGGTGATCCAGCCGCACCTTCCGATACGGCTACCTTGTTACGACTTCACCCCAATCATCTGTCCCACCTTAGGCGGCTGGCTCCATGAAGGTTACCTCACCGACTTCGGGTGTTACAAACTCTCGTGGTGTGACGGGCGGTGTGTACAAGGCCCGGGAACGTATTCACCGCGGCATGCTGATCCGCGATTACTAGCGATTCCGGCTTCATGCAGGCGAGTTGCAGCCTGCAATCCGAACTGAGAATGGCTTTATGGGATTCGCTTACCTTCGCAGGTTTGCAGCCCTTTGTACCATCCATTGTAGCACGTGTGTAGCCCAGGTCATAAGGGGCATGATGATTTGACGTCATCCCCACCTTCCTCCGGTTTGTCACCGGCAGTCACCTTAGAGTGCCCAACTGAATGCTGGCAACTAAGATCAAGGGTTGCGCTCGTTGCGGGACTTAACCCAACATCTCACGACACGAGCTGACGACAACCATGCACCACCTGTCACTCTGTCCCCCGAAGGGGAAAGCCCTATCTCTAGGGTTGTCAGAGGATGTCAAGACCTGGTAAGGTTCTTCGCGTTGCTTCGAATTAAACCACATGCTCCACCGCTTGTGCGGGCCCCCGTCAATTCCTTTGAGTTTCAGCCTTGCGGCCGTACTCCCCAGGCGGAGTGCTTAATGCGTTAGCTGCAGCACTAAAGGGCGGAAACCCTCTAACACTTAGCACTCATCGTTTACGGCGTGGACTACCAGGGTATCTAATCCTGTTTGCTCCCCACGCTTTCGCGCCTCAGTGTCAGTTACAGACCAGAAAGTCGCCTTCGCCACTGGTGTTCCTCCAAATCTCTACGCATTTCACCGCTACACTTGGAATTCCACTTTCCTCTTCTGCACTCAAGTTCCCCAGTTTCCAATGACCCTCCACGGTTGAGCCGTGGGCTTTCACATCAGACTTAAGGAACCACCTGCGCGCGCTTTACGCCCAATAATTCCGGACAACGCTTGCCACCTACGTATTACCGCGGCTGCTGGCACGTAGTTAGCCGTGGCTTTCTGGTTAGGTACCGTCAAGGTACCAGCAGTTACTCTGGTACTTGTTCTTCCCTAACAACAGAACTTTACGACCCGAAGGCCTTCTTCGTTCACGCGGCGTTGCTCCGTCAGACTTTCGTCCATTGCGGAAGATTCCCTACTGCTGCCTCCCGTAGGAGTCTGGGCCGTGTCTCAGTCCCAGTGTGGCCGATCACCCTCTCAGGTCGGCTACGCATCGTCGCCTTGGTGAGCCATTACCTCACCAACTAGCTAATGCGCCGCGGGCCCATCTATAAGTGACAGCGTAAACCGTCTTTCCATCTTCTCTCATGCGAGAAAAGAACGTATCCGGTATTAGCTCCGGTTTCCCGAAGTTATCCCAGTCTTATAGGCAGGTTGCCCACGTGTTACTCACCCGTCCGCCGCTAATCTCAGGGAGCAAGCTCCCATCGATTCGCTCGACTTGCATGTATTAGGCACGCCGCCAGCGTTCGTCCTGAGCCAGGATCAAACTCTCCGAAGAAATGTTTGACTTGCTCATTTGCTTTTTTGATAGTGTGTGCTCACTTAAAATTTAACGTTGGCGCTTTGTTTTGTTCAGTTTTCAAAGAGCAATTTCGATGTCGTCTACTTCGTAAGCGACTTTTACATCTTATCATGTTTTCAACTCTGTTGTCAACATGTTTTTTTATTTTTTTGTTTTGATGAAGCTGCGAAAGCTGATGTCCCGCAGCGACATGTATTAATATAACACCTATATTATTATTGGTCAACAATAAAAATGCATTTTTTTAAAAGTTTTTTGATACACGATAAAACCGATGATATACCTCGTGCCCTTTTGTCTCCACTTTGATGACATCGATTACCTTCTTCTCTATCAAATATTCCAATAAAACGCCTAGGTCTACTGAATAAAACTTAACTTCCGGATGATCCATAAGCTCTGCAATCGTCCACGGATCTTCTTTCATTCCCATTATTTCGACCAAATGCTGTGAACCTGCATTCGTCCTCGAATATATAAGAAATTCGCTCGCAAGGAATAAAAGCTCCAATCTTTTTTCGAGCGTTTCCTCACTGCTGATCAATTCTTTATACAGCTTGTAAATTTCAGGTTCCATATGCTTCACTTGGTTCCAGACAGTAACCTCCGGATAAAAGCCCTGTTCTATTATCTCCAAACGGGCCAAATGATGCAGGGAATGAACGATATGATTGTATGCCTCAAGATGATGGCCTTTTTCAAAGAAGCTTTTCCCATCCATGTACCTGCGAATTAACTTCGCGAACTCCATCCCCATCTTTAACTTCCTTCCATAGAAGGGGAACTCCCGGATTTCGGTTTTCAAACGGTCCAGATATTCGTTCCGGTCAAAAAGGACCTTCCCATTATATATCCAGTCAACCACTTTACGGTTCGTGCCTAATAGGAGCCATTCTTTTAATTGGTCTTCCTTTACGATATGCAGGGCCGCCTTTTTATCCTGGTATGTGTAGTGTTTTAAAAACACGGCCTCTTCTGCTTCGTCTGCAATTACAAAAAGGATGTAGTCAAACGTATCGGTAATCGGGCTATTATCATCTCTTTTTTCTACTAACAAGATTCCAAGTGTAGATTTTAAACTTGCTCGCTCTTGATAAATCGGGCGAAGGATATCTTCCATCATAAATTCCTCCAAAACCTTTTTTTTAGATTTTCGGCAAAACTCTTCAAATTCCTGCTTAGTTCCCTTACCCCAAACCATTTCAATTCAAAAGTAATATGTATCCTTTATTTCTTTTTTGTTCCATCCATTGTTTATGTTATAGTTAAAGTTATATTTTAGGAGGGACAATCCATGGCTAAATATTCTAGCAAAATCAATAAAATACGCACTTTTGCTTTGAGTTTGATTTTCATTGGCTTTATCGTAATGTACCTTGGGCTTTTCTTCAAAACACATCCTGTTGTCATGACGATTTTCATGGGGCTGGGCCTTTTATTCATAATCGCAAGCACAGGGGTTTATTTCTGGATTGGAATGCTTTCTACAAAATCGATCCAGGTTGTCTGCCCTAACTGCAGCAAACCTACAAAAATACTAGGACGTGTAGACATTTGCATGCATTGTGAAGAACCATTGACACTTGACAAAAAGTTGGAAGGCGAAGAATTCAATGAAAAATATAACCGGAAAAGCCTGCATGATTAAGTCGATTAGCTGAATTCCCTTTCACGAAGGCTTTAACAATTGTATCATTTCTTCATAAACATGAAAAAAAGTTCCAACCAAGTGGAGGAACTTTTTTTAATGCGATTCTTTTTTCGCACAATCCATACAGTCGCCGTAGATTTCCATCCGATGGTGACTAACATTGAAACCAGTGACTTGTGCTGCGAAATGCTCGACTTCATCCAATGCAGGATAATCGAAGTCCACAATTTTCCCGCAAGTTTGGCAAATTACATGATAATGATTCGTCGTCACAAAATCAAACCTTGCCGAAGAATCCCCATACGTAAGTTCTTTTACCAAACCTACCTCACGGAACACACGCAGGTTGTTATAAACCGTTGCCACACTCATATTCGGAAACTTGCCTTCCAGCGCTTTATATATATCATCAGCGGTAGGGTGGGACATGCAGCTTATCAAATACTCAAGTATTGCATGGCGTTGAGGAGTTATTCTTACACCGGTATCTTTTAAGGAATCCAACGCTTCTTTTAACTGAACTTCAGACACCGTCATCCACCTCTTTTTCTTATTAAGTATGCATTCTTAAATTATAATGTTTATAAATAGTGTACCTTTTATACGTTGAATTTGTCAATAATTCAATGGCTTAACCATTCTTTTTTAGTTTATTCATGAAGACTTGATTCTTTCCCATTTTTGCATTGAACTTAGTATCCCCTAGATAAGTCGATTACGTTGGTGAAGTCTTTTCCAGCTTTCAGGTATTCACGCATATTTTTTTCGAATATAGCAAAGGTCCTTGGTAAATATTCTCCGCTTTTACTTGAAAGATGCGGTGTGACTGTAACATTCTCCATCCTCCAAAACGGATGCCCTTTTCCTAAAGGCTCCGGATCAAATACATCCAAGATGGCATGAGACAATTCCCCGGCATCCAGGGCTTCGATCAGCACTTCATCTTTAATCAGGTCACCGCGGCCAATATTCACGAATACTGCAGATTCTTTCATGGCTTTGAAGTGTTCTTTTTGCAGAAGGCCCTTCGTTTCATCCGTACTTGGCAGGACGGATACAATATAATCGGCTCCCGGTATGGCTTCCAATAAATGATCCAGGTCATAAAGGTGATCAATGGATTCCACAGTTTTCCCGCTCCGGTTCACTCCTATCGTCTTCATCCCAAAGGCTTTCCCAAGACGAGCCACTTCCCCACCTATTGCACCCACACCCAATACGAGCATGGTCTTGCCATTCAATTCCCCTACTTCAATCTTTCTATCCCACAATTCTTCCTTTTCATTCTTCATAAGCAGCTTCAATTTCTTTTCATATTGCAAAAGCATCCCTATCGTATACTCGGCCATCGGGATTTTATGTATGCCTCTTGCGTTGGTCACCATAATGCCTCGTTCCTCGATGGCTTTAAATGGCATTAGTTCCATCCCTGCACTCATGACCATGATCCATTTCAAGTTCGCTGCTTTCTCAATGATTTCTTCAGTTAAATCTTCACCATATGTAATTAAGATTTCCGCTTCACGAAGCGGCCCATCTTTCCATTCTTTTTGATAAATGAAGTTCAAATCAGGAAAAGCTTTCATCATTTTCATTTGGATACCTTCATTCGGAATGACAGTCGAAAGTATTAACATGTTTATCTCCCCCTTTTATTAACATAAAAAAACACGGGCTCTATGTGTCCCGCGCAACTTTCTCTGAGGAGGTATTCCCTTAATAAAGCATATTCGGGTGTCCCCTTTTTGAGTTGGACAAAAGCCTCATCCTTATTAAAAAAGGCTTTATTTTAAAGAATTTGGGTTTAATGCATGTAATTCCGGCAAAACAAAAAAGCCATCCCTTCTGATCAGGACGTCGTCGAAATAGATGTCACCGCCCCCATATTCCGGACGCTGGATCAAGACCATATCCCAATGTATCGATGACCGGTTTCCATTATCCGCTTCATCATAGGCAAGCCCAAGAGCCAAGTGCAGACTCCCGCTTATTTTCTCATCGAACAAAACATCGTCCATAGGTTCCAATATGTATGGATTGATTCCAATAGCGAACTCCCCTATAAACCGGGACCCTTCATCAATATTCAGAATTTGGTTCATTTCAAGATCACGATTGGAAGTCGCTTTAATGATTTTCCCCTTTTTCAAGTTTAATTCTATATCACTAAAGGTAATTCCTTCATAGGTTGTGGGTGTGTTGAAGGATATCCTTCCATTGAGACTATCTTTTATGGGTGCCGTAAATACTTCCCCATCCGGTAAATTCTTTTTTCCGGCACATATGACGGCCGGCATACCTTTGATGGAAAAGGTCAAATCTGTCCTTGGTGAAACGATCCTGACTTTGTCAGTACGTTGCATCAAATGTTTTAACGGCTTCAAAGCCGCCTCCATTTTCCCGTAATCCATTGTGCATACGTTCAAAAGAAAGTCTTCGTATTTATTGAAGGTCATGCCGGCTTTTTGCGCTGCTGCCTTGGTGGGATAATTAAGTAAGACCCAACGTCGGTTGTTTACATAAAAAAGTGTAGGGGAATTCATGGCCTCCCCTTGGAGACGGTGCCTCTCGATGGGAACATCAGTCATTTCCGCATTGTTTTCTTCCCCAGTGATGATGATGACCGCATCGATATCCGTGTATTTCTTCAAGGCCCATTGTGAAGCTGTATCAAGCTGCTCCTTCACATTCCCTAGTAACAGGTGGCGGCTTATCTCATCGTCCTCGAGTTCCACATATGGATAAGCACCAACTCTGTATATTTCATCAATCAACTCTTTCAATAATGGTTTCGTGTTGATATGCCCCCGTATGAGGATTCTCTCTTTAGGCTGTAATTGTATCGAATGATGAACCAGCCTGGCTGCAAGCTTCGTTATCCTCTCATCCTTCATCTGCCTATCCCTTATTTTTCGAGTTCGCGAAGAGTTTCAAGCGCTTCTTCGACGTGGCCTTTAACCTTTACTTTACGCCATTCTTTGACTACATTTCCAGCCTTATCAATCAGGAAAGTTGAACGTTCAATGCCCATATACTCCTTGCCGAAGTTCTTTTTCAATTGCCAAACATCAAAGATTTTAGCCGCTTCATGATTTTCGTCAGCCAGCAGCAGAAAAGGCAATCCATGTTTTTCGATGAATTTTTCATGACGTGCCGCTGGATCTGGGCTGATACCGAGGATGACCGCGTTCAATTCCTCGAATTGCTCATTATGGTCCCGGAAATCACAGGCCTCCGTCGTGCAACCTGGCGTCATGTCTTTTGGGTAAAAATATAATACAATGTTTTTCCCCTTAAAATCCGATAGGGAAACCATTTCACCATTGTTTGCAGGGAGTTTGAAATCAGGTGCTTTTTCGCCAATTTTAACAGTCATATTGAACCCTCCATTTCTTTCATTATGGTAAGAGTACCCAATAATCGAAAGAAACACAACTTTCATTTATCCTTCCTATCTTTCTGCTCCAGATCGATCACCGTACGAATCACGAACGCTGCCGGCAGTGTATACCCAATGAAGGCCTGAATGGTAGCTATCATCCTGCCCATGCCAATCGGGGCTATATCTCCATATCCTACAGAAAACATCGTCATCGCACTAAAATAAAAAGAAGTTTTCAATTGTTCATAGAAAGTCCCATCCAACCGATTGCCCATATCAAGAATCACCGAATGATTCTGAAGCTCGTATAATAAATATATCAGTGCAAATCCAACTAATATCGTCGCATATAAATTGCCAAGCCACAGCATATCCTCAAGAGAAAACTTCTTTCCTCCCGACTCAACAAGAAATAACGTACGAATGCTCATCACCATGCAAAAAATGATCCCTGCAATCAAGATGTAGAAAGTCATCCCCCACGCCCCATTTCAAAACGCCACTCCCTCTATACATACTCCCTGTCCAAACAATATATTCTTTTTAGGAATCAGCCTTATCACCGACAAACGTATTAAACGGAAACTTTCCCTAATCTTTTTTCCATGTTGACCCTTTTGGTCGGATATGTTAAGATTGTCTAAATTTTTATAATAGTTTTTATTTTATAAATCTTTGACCTGCGAACAGTTAACAAGGCAGGTTTTGCAAAATTTCATATGTGGAAATAGGTTCCTAATTTTCATTAGGATTAAAAGGGAAGTCCGGTGTAATTCCGGCACGGTCCCGCCACTGTAATGGGAATGTTAGCGTCAATCAATATGCCACTGATCAACGGATCGGGAAGGCCAGTCGCTAATGATATTCCCTAAGTCAGGAGACCTGCCTATTTCGACAACACTGTTTTAACCTACGGGAGATAGGGAGGTGTTAGGGACCTTATAATTGTAAGCGGCATTTTGCATGCCTCTTTATTTTAAGCATTTCTAACTTTCTTTTTTGACGGTTAGGAATGCTTTTTTTTGTTCGATCAATTGAATGTAGGAGGATGGGAATTTTGAAGAGCAGCAGTTTGGGTTACCCTCGAATCGGGGAAGATCGTGAATGGAAACGTACATTGGAAGCATACTGGTCAGGTAAAATCGATGAAGCGGAATTTACGGCACAACTAAAGGCAATCCGTTTAGGCAACTTACAAAAACAGAAGCAACGGGGCATTGATATCATCCCTGTCAACGACTTCACTTTCTATGATCAAATGCTGGATATGTCCGTCATGTTCGGTCTTGTTCCTGAACGTTATTCAGCTTATGAAGGAGGAAGAGTCCCCCTTTCCGTTTATTATTCAATGGCCCGCGGAAACAATGATGAAGTCGCTTCCGAAATGACGAAATGGTTCAATACGAACTATCACTATATTGTCCCTGAATTAAAACTGGCACAGCTTACTTTAACAGAAAATAAACCACTTACAGCATATCGGGAAGCCAAGGAAAAGCTAGGGATCGAAACGAAGCCCGTTTTGATCGGACCTTATACTTTCCTCTCTCTTTCAAAAGGCTTCAATAAACAAGAGATCCCTGGCATCATCCTGAGACTGCTTCCCCTATACACGCAAATCCTGCGGGAGTTGGAGCAAGAAGGCGTGAAGTGGGTTCAAATGGACGAGCCTTCCCTTGTTTCATCCATTTCCAAAGATGATATGCAAACCGTTACTTACCTCTATGAAAAACTGAATGAAGCAGCACCAAACCTGAACATCATGCTACAAACATACTTTGATGCCGTGGAACATTACCAAGAAGTCATCGAATTACAAGTCCAAGGGATCGGTCTTGATTTTGTACATGATAAAGGGAGGAATTTAAGTAATCTTGAGGCATTCGGTTTCCCGAAGGACAAAGTGCTTGCAGCGGGTGTGATTGACGGAAAAAACATTTGGCTATCTGATTTATCCAAAAAAATCGAATTGATCGAGACACTTAAGAAACAGGTAGCCGAGGACCAAATCTGGCTACAGCCCTCTTGTTCCCTGCTTCATGTCCCGGTGACCGTTCGTAATGAAACCGCCCTTTCAAAAGAAGTGAAAGAGGCCCTTGCTTTCGCTGATGAGAAACTTGAGGAAATCACACTTTTGGTCAAAGGGAATAATCAAGGCATTGAAGCAATCGCCGAAAAAGTCGATGCCAATAAATTTACGATTCAAACGTTAGCCAATTCAAATGTCCGAAATCACGGGTCTGTACAATCCAATGTCGAAAAGGTTAAAAACAGGACCGCCGGCCGTCAGCTTCCATTTAAAGACCGTTACCAAAAACAACAGGAATTCTTCAAATTGCCTTTTCTCCCTTCGACTACGATCGGCAGCTTTCCGCAGACATTTGAAGTTAAACAAGCACGCGGGAAATTCAATAGAGGAGAATGGACAGCCAAGCAATATGAAACATTCGTTAACGAAGAAATCGGCAGGTGGATCGAAATCCAAGAAGAAATCGGTTTGGATGTTCTCGTTCATGGGGAATTCGAACGGACGGATATGGTTGAATACTTCGGTCATAAATTAGGCGGATTCGTCTTTTTAGAAAAGGGTTGGGTACAGTCCTATGGATCCCGCTGCGTGAAACCGCCAGTCATCTACGGCGACATCCATTTCATCGAACCGATGACAGTCAAGGAAAGTGTATACGCACAATCACTGACGAAGAAGACGGTGAAGGGAATGCTGACAGGTCCTGTTACGATTTTGAACTGGTCTTTCGTCCGTGATGATATTTCCAGGGAGAATGTTTGCTATCAGCTGGCGCTCGCTTTAGAAAAAGAAGTCATTGCCTTGGAATCTGCTGGAATTAAAATGATTCAGGTTGATGAGCCTGCACTTAGAGAAGGTCTGCCATTGAAAAAAAGCGATCGCGACGAGTATTTGAACTGGGCAGTGAATTCATTCTTGATATCCACATCTAGCGTGGAGGATACAACCCAAATTCACACGCATATGTGCTATTGCGACTTCAACAGTTTCATGGATGTCATCTCCTCCCTCGATGCCGATGTAATTTCCATCGAAACATCCCGCAGTCATGGGGAGCTCGCTTCCGCATTCGAGGAAAAAACATATGAAAAAGGCATTGGCCTGGGGGTGTATGATATTCACAGCCCGCGTGTGCCGGCAGTGGAAGAAATGGTCGATATGATTGAACGGGGCATCAAGGTATTGGATAAAGACCAGTTTTGGATCAATCCCGACTGCGGCCTGAAAACAAGGGGTATCCCGGAAACCGTCGCTTCCCTGAAAAACATGGTCGAAGCAGCAAAAGTCGTCCGTAAAAACCTTTTAGTAAACCAGGCAAATGATTGAAAAGAACGCTGCCCATCCAACACAGCAGTCACGGACTTTTTTAACCGACCTTGTTTTTCCACCGGATACAAATCATCATAATACCATCTTTGGCGGAAAAGTAATGGCCTATGTTGATAAAATAGCTTGCATTTCCGCTATGCGACATTGTCGAAAACCCGTTGTGACTGCTTCAAGCGACTCTTTTGATTTTTTGGCCCCCATCAAAACAGGGGACGCGATCAACCTTGAAGCTTATGTCACCTGTGCTCATCGCACATCAATGGAGGTATACGTGAAAGTGGAGCGAGAGAACCTATTAACAGGGGAAAAACAGCTTACGGCACGCGCTTTTTTAACGATGCTTGCCATTGATGAAGACGGTAAGCCGACAAACGTACCTCAGGTCATTCCGGAGACGGAAGAGGAAAAACAGCTATATGTTCAAGCCCAAGCAAGATATATCCAAAGAAAGAAAAAACGGAACTAAACAAAAACCCCTTCAACATGAATGCTGTTGAAGGGGTTCTTTCAGTTCCCTGCCCCGCGGTACCTCTTCACTCCCTGATTCCATATGAAAACGGATATCACGAAAAAGGCAACTCCAATGACAGGTGTGGCAAATGCATATGCATACCACTCTTCTTTTCTTAGGAAATAAGATGCCGGATAGACACCGACAAACGCGAATGGCAGCACCCATGTAAGGACAAAACGGATGACCTTATTATAAATATCAACAGGATAGCGCCCGTAGTTCCCGATATTGTACATCATTGGCATGATGGATGTTTTCGCATCCGACCAGAACCCAATGCTTGCTATCGCAACGAATATGGCTGCATAGGCAAGTGCCCCGCCTATTGCAAAAATGATGAAAAGAATCGGGTCATACCACGCAAGCTGAAGATCCAATGAAATCGCCGAATAGAATATAATGATCAAACCGGTCACAACACCAAATAACGCTTCAAGCTCGATTCTTTCTAAAATGACTTGAAACAGGCTATGTATCGGTCTTGTTAATATCCGGTCCATTTCACCTTTGACGATATAGCGGTCATTAAAATCCCAGATGTTGAAAAAGGCCGAAAAAAGGGCGAAAGGGATAAGGAAGAATCCATAAATGAATATGATTTCTTCACGGCTCCAGCCGCTTAAAAATTGCGTATGTCCGAAAACGACCAAGATAAATACCAGATTCACGACCTGATTCAGCAGATCTGATAGGATTTCCATGAAGAAATCGGCTCTATATTGCAGTCTTGTCTTCATATATTGACTCACATATTGAAAAAACATCGATACATAAAACATCCCGTCAACCTCCTTGAATAATCAGCTGTTTTTTTGCGACTATCCATAAAAGCTGAATCGGTATTATGAGAATGATGCACCAAATTAACTGCTGTAAAAGCGCCATGCCAATTTCGCCTGAACTGTAACCGTTCGTAAAAATCATGCTTGGTACATAGCTGATCCCTTGAAAGGGTAAATATTTCATCACTTCCTGCGCCCATATAGGATAGAAACTGATGGGCAGCAGCAGACCGGAAAATAAATCAATGATAACCCTTTTAGCGCGGATTAATCCGGCATTATTATATAAGAAAAAGGTAGTGATTCCCGTCAATAAATTAATTTGTGTATTGATGATGAAACTGAACAGCAAGGAAATGCCGAAGATCCCCCATACAGCCGGATCGCGCGGCAATTCAATAGGAAAAATGAAAGCTACCAGCAGCATTCCTGGAATCGAGAAGAAGAAAAAACGGAATATCCCTTCCCCAAGTCCTTGCATCGTTTTCATGCCTAAATAGTTATAAGGCCGGATCATCTCAATGGCAACCTTGCCGTCTTTAATCTCAGTGGCGATTTCGCGGTCAATATTATTGAAATAAAAAGCGCGCGCCATCCATGCAACCGCAACATAGGTTGTCATCTGCATGCTCGAAAGTCCTTCGATGGAGCTTTTTTCTCCATATATCGCATTCCATAAGAAATAATAAGCACCGATATTAATGCTATAAATTAAAATGCCGGTATAATAATCCGTTCGATACGCAAGCATCATCAAAAAACGCATGCGGATCATGGCAAGATACTTCCCCATGGCCCTCCCCCTTCTTGATAGACACGTTGTTTCTTAATGATAAGAGAGTCAGACAGTGCCTTCTTCGTAAATGTTGCGAACAATTTCTTCAATGGACGTTTCATGAATTTTGATGTCCTTTATTTTAAAATGAGATACGACAGCTGAAACAAGCTGTGAAATATGATCACTTTCTTCTTTCAACAAGGCAATGTATGTTTGATTTTTCTCATCATGAACCCAGTTAGCGGTAAATGGGAGCGCTAATGATTGCAATTCCTTCAATGCGATCGGCTCGATGAATTGAAAATGGATCTGTTTTTCCTCAGCCCAGTTATCTTTCAAACTCTGCAATTCCCCATCATAGATGATTTGCCCTTCATCCAGCATGATTACACGCTCACATAATGCTTCAATGTCCCCTAAATCATGGGTGGTCAAAAGGATTGTTGTATTATATTTCTCATTGATTTCTTTCAGGAACTCACGAATCTTCATTTTCACGAGCACATCAAGTCCAATTGTCGGCTCATCCAGGAACAGCAAAGGCGGATTGTGGATCAAGGCTGCCGCAAGCTCGCAGCGCATTCGCTGACCAAGCGAGAGTTTACGCACTGGTTTGTCCAGCAAAGGACCGATATCAAGCGTCTTGATGACATGTTCCATATGATCGTTATATTGTTCATCCGTTACCTTATAGACCTTTTTTAACAGCCTAAACGATTCTTGAACCGCAATATCCCACCAAAGCTGTGAGCGCTGACCGAATACGACTCCGATAGTCTGAGTGAACTTTTCCCTCTCTTTATGTGGATTCATGCCATTGACCGTGATTTCGCCTGCTGTCGGTTCCAAAATACCTGTCAGCATTTTGATCGTGGTCGATTTCCCTGCACCATTTTCCCCGATATAAGCTACCATCTCACCCTTTTTTACAGTAAAATTGATATCATTGACGGCAGGGACGACCTTATAATTTCTGGTAAGTAAATCCCGGAAGGCACCCTTTAGCCCTGAACGGCTTGATGCCGACTTAAATTCCTTCCGAAGCTGTTTCACTTGAATTGCATCACTCATCCTGTTACATCCTCCGTAATCTCTTGTCCTAATGAATTAGTTTATCCAAACCAACCTTTTTAGACAATAAAAATGCTTGGATGTCATCTACCATTTTCAGGGAGGGAATGGCCGTTGTACCAGATACATATATAAAGGAGACGAGTATGCTATGAATATCAAAAAATTATTACTATCCCAAATTGAAAAGGTCGTTTTCGACCTTCGATATGACTTCCTTTATGAAGATGAGTACGGTGAATTATTATGCCAGGTCATCCAAAGGGATTCCAGCGGGTCGATCGAAAGCACACCCATCAGTTTCCACCTTCGCATTAATGAAGAGAAAGGAACCGGGCAGCTGATCTATTACCAAGCCCAGGGCGAAATGAACCGCCAATCCTTCGACATCGAAAATCCTGACACCATCTTGGCCATCCTTACTTTCATAACAGGAGTTTTGGGATCCCCCCCAAAAAATGTTGGCCCGGAATCCTGATTCTTCTGGGGGTGCTGCGTTTCCACCAGGGTACGAATCACATTTCCTAGCCTTCCACCCCAGATTTCCAGAGAGAAAAGTGCTATGATTAAGGGGAAATATGTTTATATTTATAGGAGGTTTTAAGATTGGATTTTAGAAATTCGGAGCTTTTACATAAAGAGGCATTGGAACATATCGTTGGCGGGGTTAACAGCCCATCCCGTTCTTACAAAGCTGTAGGCGGCGGTTCGCCAGTTGCGATGGATCATGCCAAAGGGGCTTATTTCTGGGATGTTGATGGCAATAAATATATCGATTATTTAGCTGCATATGGCCCGATCATCACTGGGCATGCGCATCCACATATTACGGAGGCTATCGTTAAAGCAGCGGAATCCGGCGTTTTATACGGCACTCCGACAAAACATGAAGTCAAATTTGCCAAAATGCTGAAAGAAGCCATACCATCCATGGATAAAGTCCGCTTCACCAATTCAGGCACCGAATCAGTCATGTCCACCATCCGTGTTGCCCGCGCTTACACAGGGCGCGATAAGATCATCAAGTTTGCAGGCTGTTACCATGGACACTCTGACCTTGTTCTCGTCGCTGCAGGCTCCGGCCCGTCCACTCTAGGTACACCGGACTCTGCAGGCGTTCCAAAAAGCATTGCACAAGAAGTCATAACGGTACCTTTCAATGATATCGGTTCATTTAAAGAAGCACTTGATAAATGGGGCAATGAAATTGCAGGCGTGTTGGTAGAACCGATCGTCGGCAACTTTGGAATCGTGGAACCAAGTCCTGGCTTCCTGGAAGAAGTCATTTCATTATCTCATGAAGCCGGATCACTCGTCATTTTCGACGAGGTCATCACAGCGTTCCGATTCATGTATGGAGGGGCACAAGACTACTTGGGGATTCAACCCGATTTGACCGCGCTTGGAAAAATCATCGGGGGCGGGCTTCCCATTGGTGCTTATGGCGGTAAAAAAGAGATCATGGATTCTGTCGCACCTCTGGGACCAGCCTACCAAGCTGGTACGATGGCAGGAAATCCGGCTTCCATGCTTTCCGGGATAGCTTGCTTAGAAGTACTTAAAGAAGAGGGGCTTTACGAAGAACTTGACCGCCTGGGGAAAATCCTTGAAGAAGGTATCCTGAAAGCGGCTGGCCAATATAATGTTCCGATCACCATCAACCGCCTTAAAGGGGCATTGACGATTTATTTCACGACTGAAAAAATTGAAAACTATGAGCAGGCGGAAAATACGGATGGCGAAATGTTCGCCAAGTTCTTCAAACTCATGCTCAATCAGGGAATCAATTTGGCACCGTCCAAATACGAAGCCTGGTTCTTGACAATCGCTCACACGGATGATGATATCGCTTATACTCTAAAAGCGGTTGAACATGCATTCAAAAACCTAATATAATAAATCGAATCAGCATAATTATGCATTTTTTATACACCCTCAGGATGTACATCTATCTTGAGGGTTTCTTATTTCCCTGTAATAAATCTTTAATATTAGCATTTGAAGCCAATCCTCACAAAAATCCCATCAATCACAGCATCCACCTCATTGTATAAAAAATTGATTTCTGAATATTTAAATGATATGATATGGATACATTTATATACATTTATACACTTTCTTTCAATCTATCAAAACTTGGACTATTGTTCGGGTTTACTAATATTTCCCCCATTAAACATATGCTACAGGAGGTGAAAGGCAGAGAATAAGGGTAACCTTATTCAAGCCACAAATATGGCCCAACAATGGACACCTGCTACATTCAAAGAATTTCACAAGGAAGAGCATGATGCCTGCGGAATCGTTTCCTGCATCGAAAAAAAGAAGATCCCTACTAACGAAAACATCTTTGCCTGTATCGACGCCCTGGTTAAAATGAACCATCGCTGCGGCTTCATCAATGGTGAGGGCGATGGCGCCGGCATCCATATCGATATTCCCCGGGCTCTTTGGAAAAAGAAACTTGAAGCGGCAAATGTCGATTCAGGCATCGTCGATCAAGATACCTTCATAGTCGGCCACTTATTTCTAAGCAAAAAAACAGAAGCGAACGACTTAAAGGTCGAAGTTAAGGAGAAACTGCTCCAACATGGTCTCTCATTGATATTCGAAACGGATAAAGCCTACCGTTCCGAGGCATTGGGACCGATTGCCATTCAAGAAGACCCAGTGTTCTGGCAATTTGCCTGTTCCTCAACCATCAATAACAACCAGGAGCTTTCAAATGTTCTTTTTGAGCTGACTTCCGACATCGAAAAAAGCGATTTCATCCATGTTGCCTCTTTAAGCCAGCATCATGCGGTATACAAAGTGATGGGTGCGGGGGATACGCTCCCTGCCTATTATCTTGATCTTGCCGATCCTTTGGCTGCCTCCACCATGACACTGGGACATAATCGTTTTTCAACCAATACTCTATCAAGCTTCTTCCGGGTCCAGCCTTTCAGCGTGCTTGGTCATAATGGCGAAATCAATACCATCGCCAAATTGCGTGATGAAGCGAAAATGATCGGAGTTCCCATCGCTAAAGATGGAAGCGACTCTCAGGATTTAAACAAGACGATCGAAACTTTCATCTGCCGTCATGGCTACTCTTTATTCGAAGCTGTCGATCTTATGTTTCCGCCAATCATCAATGAAATCAAGGAATATCCCGAGCACTTACAAGACTTATATACGTATTTAAGGGAAGCATGGGGTCATTTTGCACAAGGTCCGGCAGGCATCATCTCCCGTTTCGGCGATGAAGCCGTATTCTCTGTCGACTCTCTAGGCCTGCGCCCGCTTTGGAATATTGAAACGGAAACATCCTATATGTTCACTTCCGAACCAGGAATCATCCCTTCCAGTGAATATACCGGAGATCCGAAACCGATGGGTCCAGGGGAAAAAATCGGATTGAAATGGAACGGCGACCGAATTGAATTGTACACATACAAGGATTACCAGGATAAAGTGTTTGAACTATTCAATGATCGTTTCGTCCTTTCCAATGACCGAGTCCGCTTACAGCCACAGGTTTTTGAAAAGGTTGTCTCCATGACAAACACGCAAGCCATTCATAATGGTCAGTATAAAGCCTTTGGGTGGGAAAGGGAGCATGTCCAATTAGTGGAACAGATGGCCGAAAAAGGCGCTGAGCCAATTCGTTCACTTGGTCATGATGCGCCGCTGGCAGCACTTAATCCCCAACGGACCAACATTGCTGATTTCATCAAGGAAAGCGTGGCCGTTGTAACCAACCCGGCGATCGACCGGGACCGGGAAACCGAGCACTTCTCAACAAGGACGATCATAGGAAAGCGCCCTTCCCTATTCGAAGCGAATAAGGCAGGAAAGGTGACGGAGCTGCTGACTCCCTTATTGATCGAAGGATCAACGGGTTATGAGTGCTCATCCATCGTATCGCAGCCAAGCTATGACCAGTTCATTAAATATAACCAAGATCAAAAACTCGTGCACATCATTTCAAGCACATTCAAAGAGGATGAAAACATCACGGATGCCCTGACCAGGATTACGGATGAAAGTGTCAATGCTGTGGATGAAGGAAAAACGCTGCTCGTTCTGGATGATGCCCTTGCCCATCAAAACGGCAACCTTTGGCTTGATCCACACCTGGTCACTTCAGCCGTCGACCAAGCCTTGGTCCGTACAGGCAAGCGTCGTGATTGTTCCATCCTTTTACGTTCAGCATCGCTAAGGTCACTGCATGATATCATCGTTTCTTATGGTCTTGGGGCCAACTTAATCAGCCCCTATTATATGTTCCTTTCCTTATCTTCAGATGACCATAAGGGGGTTACCAATCTATATAACTCCTTGACGAAAGGGCTTGAGAAGGTCATCTCCACCATTGGCATTCATGAACTGCGCGGCTATGGAAGACTTTTCTCAAGCATCGGTTTACATGAGGAAATCGCGAAATATCTAAATGTGGCTAATTTCTTCGGATCCAATGATCTTGACTATAATTTTGATAAAATCAAGGCAGATGCCATCCAGCGTGCAGAGGATTACGGCAATGAAAAAGAACGGATGGGGAAGACCTTCCATCTATTCCCTAGAATCTGGAAATCTATCGGGGAAGTTGCTTCAACCGGGGACTATGATGCTTATCGCGAAAAGATCACTGAACAGGAAGAATCCAATCCGACGACGATCCGCCACTTGACATCATTAAAAACTTCAGATGCTTCCGTCCCTTCTGAAGAAGTCAGCCTTTCGGTCGGTGAACAGGAATTGCCGTTCGTCATAGCCTCCATGTCCTTTGGATCACAAAATGAGATTGCTTTCCGGGCCTATGCAGAAGCTGCCGAGAGGCTAGGCATGATCAGCATGAATGGCGAAGGCGGGGAAATAAAGGATATGCTGGGCAAGTACCCGAAATCCCGCGGACAGCAAATCGCTTCCGGACGTTTCGGTGTCAATGCAGAACTCCTGAACTCTTCAAATCTATTGGAAATTAAAATTGGTCAAGGGGCAAAACCCGGTGAAGGCGGTCACCTTCCCGGTTCCAAGGTCACAGCGAAAATCGCAGAAGCCCGAAATGCTACAATCGGTTCCGACTTGATCTCCCCTTCCAATAACCATGATATATACTCAATTGAAGATTTGGCCCAGATGATCCATGAGCTAAAAACGGCAAATGACAAGGCAAAAGTTGCCGTCAAAGTACCAGTCGTTCCAAACATCGGTACGATTGCTGTCGGCGTCGCAAAAGCAGGGGCCGATATCATAACGCTTTCTGGTTTTGATGGCGGAACGGGTGCTGCCAGAATCCATGCACTCTCACATGTCGGCCTGCCAGTTGAGATAGGTGTGAAAGCGGCCCATAATGCACTGCTTGAATCAGGTATCCGGCAGAACGTTGAAATTTGGGCTGACGGTGGGTTAAAAAGCTCGATGGATGTTTTGAAGGTAATGCTGCTTGGGGCAAATCGTGTAGGCTTTGGGACCCTTTCGATGATTGCAGTAGGCTGCACAACGTGCCGCGGATGTCACCTTGATACCTGCCATGTGGGCATCGCCACCCAAATTGAATCGGAAGCTCAGGCGAAAGAACACGGGCTGCGCCGTTTTGTTCCACGTAAATTTGATTTAGCCGTACAGGGGTTAACGAATATGTTCAGTGCATTTGCAAAAGAACTCAAATCTTTGACCGGATCACTTGGGGTGAAGAATCTTCAGGATATCGTCGGGCGTTCTGATTTGCTGCAGCAAGTTAAAGGTCAACAATCATTGGATTTAACCTATTTATTAAAAAATCTGGATATAACACCGTTCTCGCATAAGGAAGCGGCGGCATATTTGAATGAAGGCTCCATGCAGGTAGCCGTTGGCGCAGAATATCTTGATTCGCATGTAGATGAACTGCAGCAATCCCGCAGCTATAGCTCGATTACATCCGAGCAGCGTGTACTCGGCAGCAGGGTCTCCTGTCACCGCGTTAGGGGCAGATTGGATGGGTCATACAAAAAACTTCCTCCCGTTCACCTATCCTACCAGGATGGTTCCATTCCGGGTAATGGACTTGGGGCATACAATACAGAAGGAATTTCAATCAGCGTGAATGGCGGTGCCCAGGATGGTATCGGTAAAACATCGATTGGCGGTAACATTGCCATCTTTAAATCTCCAGGAAAAGATGGGAAGTTCTACAATGGCTCTGTCGGTAAGGGCTTTGGTTACGGTGCACAGCATGGTCTCCTAATTGCCCAGGGTGATGCCGATGCCAGGGCGGGAATCCGGCTTTCCGGAGCGGATATGATCATTGGCGGATTATTGAAACAACCGCTTCCTAAAAAGGAACACGGGAATATAGCGGTAACATCCAATATTAAGGGATTCGCTTTTGAATACATGACAAATGGAAGAGGTTTGGTTCTAGGTGATCCCGGTCCATGGATTTGCGCAGGGATGACAGGGGGTGTCGTTTATTTACGGCAACAGCCTGAATCTGGATTAACCAAAGAGGTCATTAAGAAACGCGTTGCGAAAGGGGCAAAGATTTCCATTGAGTCCCTATCTGCAAAAGGCCTGCAGGATGTGGTTGAACTCCTTGGCAAATACACGGCCCTCTTGAAAGACCATGGCCAAACCGAAGAAGCGGCCTCTTTAGAGACACTGCTTCAGAATCCTGGAGAGCATTTCCTTCAGGTCGTTCCAGTTAAAGAACAGGCGGATCCTGCTGTATCCACGGAGTGATGCCGAAAATGTATATTAAAAAAGGCTGATGCTCTTCATTTCGAGCATCAGCCTTTTCCCGTCATATACCTCTGGGATCGTCTTCAAACGATTGAAAAACAATGCTGAAAGCAATCAAGAAATTGCCTAACGTTTCTTTATATATTAAACTTGATTTTAACTATTGTATCTCTTAGGAAAATCCTGTATATTACTTTTTGTTTACATCATCTTATTTTAGTGTAAAGTACTAACAAATAAGTTAGAATACAACTTTAAGCAAAGGCCTATATATTAATAGAGCCTTTTCTTGCCAGACCCATTACAACACAAAGAAAGGATTAACCCATATATGAAGTTTGGTGCCCGCATTCTCAAAACAGGAATAGCAATTGTTTTAGCGCTTTACCTATCGGAAATGCTTAACCTTCCTGCTCCTGTCCTTTCTGGGATTGCTGCAATTTTTGCAATACAGCCGACCATTTACCGTTCATATCAAACGGTATTGGAGCAAATTCAAGGAAATATCATTGGCGCATTGGTTGCTGTCTCCTTCGTTTTGTTGTTCGGAAATGATATTTTTATTATCGGTCTTGCCGTAATGGTTGTCATAACCATCAATTTAAAACTGAAAATGGATAAAACGATTGTCCTTTCCATCGTGACGGTCATTGCCATCATGGAAAGCCAGGACGGGGACTTCCTTAATTTTGCCTTTATTCGTCTCTCATCCGTTTTGCTTGGAATCGTTTCTTCGTTTATCGTGAATCTTGTTTTCATTCCTCCAAAGTACGAAGCAAAGCTTTATACACGCATTACAGATGTAACGGAAGACATCTTGAAATGGATCAGAATCAGCACAAGACATGCTACAGAACACACTTTATTGAAAAAGGACATCAGCCGGTTGAAGGCGGAGTTACTCGATTTGGAACATATCTATTCCATGTACAAAGAGGAACGGGAATATTTCAAGAAAAACAGTGTTGCTAAAGCACGAAAGCTTGTCGTTTATCGGCAAATGATCATAACGACGAAAAAAGCGTTTGAAACCTTGAAGAGAATCCATAAATTCGAGAATGAAGTATATCAAATGCCTGAAGATTTCCAACGGAGCATCTTACAGCAGCTTGATTCATTGATCCGCAAGCATGAGCAGTTGATATTACTGCATATCGAAAAAATCAAGTCAATCGAGGAGATCGAAGATTGGGACCAGGATTGTTTAAGTCGTAAAGAGCTGCTCGCCCATTTTTTCGAACAGCAGAATCAAGTGGACGAAATGCATGATAACCTAGGCCACCTCTCTGCCCGCCTTGTACCATTGATTTCTGCAGTCATAGAATATGACGAACAATTGGAACACCTTGAAAAGCTGATCGTCAGCTTCCAGTCGTTCCATAAGGAAGATAACGAAATATCTGTCCAGTACGAAGAAGATTAAAAAAGACGGTTCCCGGGAACCGTCTTTTTTTCGTCTCTATTTAGAGCATGCCCTCATTCAATCATCCAAAAGGTTCTTATCAGCAGCCTTTTCAATCGTATCCAATTTCTTCAAAAGATCCTGCAGCTCATCTTCCGAGAATGAATTGAAGTTCTTGCCCATCAATTTGTTATGATCCGCAAGGACTCTCCCCAAAATCGCTTCCCCAGCTTCTTTCAATTCAAGGTTGATGACCCTGCGATCCTTATCAGAGGGCTGCCGTTTCACATAATCCATTTCGACCAGCTTATCTACAAATACTGTAATCGCACTTGGCTTTACGGTTAAGAAGTCAGCCAGCTGGGTCGATTTAATCGACCCCTCTTTTTTCAATATCAATAAAATGAAAAACTGGGGCGATGTTAATCCATAAGGCTGAAGATTTTTTGCTACGATGGCCCTAAGCTTCTTCCTAATCCGAAAAATCTGCATCTCTATACTATTAGTTACTTCCCATTTAAATTCCAGCCTTCTCACTCCTTATATAGGACAATCCTACCTCTTAAATTTAATTAAATGGCATTCCAATGTCAACTTTACTTTCCATATATCCTTAAAACTAAAAAAAAATTCAAATTTTTACTATTTCACTGTATTTATTTCCCACCATTTTTCCGAATAAATTACATGACAAAAAATAATTAAACTGGTAAACTCTTTACTTAATAATATTAATACTTATAAAAATTAATATTTATTAAAATTAATAAATAAACATTAGAATAGGAGGTTATTTCATTTCTAGCTAATGAACGTAAATAAAAAAAGGAACACATCATCAATATATTTTCGGAGGCGAAACAAGTGAATAGAGGACGTTTAGTTTTAATCAATGTCATTGGTTTGGTTATTATAATAGCGGCATTGGCCGGTGGGGCTTATTACTATTATGAAAGCACGAATTTCATTAAAACGGATGAAGCGAAAGTGTCAGGTGAGCTATATACCATCGTTGCCCCCGCTGCCGGTAAACTAGCAGATTGGGACTTACACGAAGGAGACAGTGTAAGTAAGGATGACAAAGTTGCCAATGTAACCACCCTAGACGGTAAAGAAGCGGTAAAAACCGCAGCACAAGGTACGATCGTTAAAACACAAGTGCATGATGAGCAGCTTGTTCAAGCAGGTCAAACGCTAGCTCAAACCATCAATATGGAGGACCTATCCATAACGGCTAATATTGAAGAAAATAAATTGAAGGATATCGAAAAAGGTGACAGCGTCGATATTATCATCGATGGGGACCCCGATACGGTCTTCGAAGGTACATTGGAACAGATCGGTTATGCTACAACGTCTGTCTTTTCAGTGATGGGCAATCAAAACAGCAGCGGGAACTATACGAAAGTCACTCAAAAAGTACCAGTGAAAATTTCCATCAAAGCACCATCCGATAAAGTTCTGCCTGGAATGAACGCAGAAGTGAAAATTTCGACTAAATAAACCGGCTACACAGTTATACAGAAAGGAGGCTTTTCTTTACATGGCTTCTCAAACCATCACAGTAAATGAAAACAAGGGAATGAAACAGTTTGCCCCCATGTTAATTATCCTAATGCTAGGTTTGTTCATGGTCATTTTGAATCAAACCCTGCTTAGTGTCGCCATGCCAAGGATGATGGCAGAATTCAATGTAGCTGCGACTACGATTCAATGGTTATCAACTGGATTCATGCTCGTGAATGGAGCCTTGATCCCACTTTCCGCTTTTTTAATAGAACGGTTTGGCACGCGCATTTTATTCATGGCTGCCATGTTTCTATTCACCGTCGGGACATTCATCTGCGGCATCGCACCAAATTTCCCCGTCATCCTTACAGGCCGGCTGATTCAGGCCGCTGGCGGCGGAATCCTGCAGCCTTTGGTCATGACGATCATTCTTTTCATCTTCCCTCCGGAAATGCGCGGGAAAGGGATGGGGATCTTTGGACTTGCCATTATGTTTGCCCCTGCAATCGGCCCGACTTTATCAGGTTGGGTCATTCAGGAATATAGCTGGCGGGTCATGTTCTACGCAATGGTGCCATTAGGCATGATCGTCATGACACTCGCCTTTTTAAGTATGCGTAATGTAGCGGAACCAAGGAAAATCAAATTGGATTTGCTGGGTGCCTCTCTATCCTTGCTAGGTGTTGCATCATTACTATACGGTGTCAGTGAAGCAGGTTCCAAAAGCTGGACGGATCCAATTGTTCTGGGAACGATCATCATTGGGCTGATCCTTTTGACGCTTTTTGTTGTTCAACAGCTAAAATCGGAAACACCTATGCTCGACTTCCGTGTATTTAAGTATGACATGTTCGTATTATCCAATATCATTTCTGCAATCGTCACAGTGGCCATGTTTACCGGGATATTCTTATTGCCTATATATTTGCAGACTTTAAGAGGCTTCACACCAGTTCAATCCGGCCTGTTAATGCTACCCGGAGCCCTTGTGATGATGGTGATGTCACCCATTTCAGGAGCATTATTTGACAAAATCGGACCTCGTCCATTAGCACTAATTGGGTTGGCGATCACTGCCGTCACAACCTTCGAATTCGCTAAATTGACTACGGAAACAACCTATTCGACTTTGGTCATCATCTATGCCATCCGCGCACTTGGAATGTCTTTACTGATGATGCCGATCATGACTGCTGGGATGAATCAGCTACCTAAGCATTTGAATACACATGGTACGGCAATGAGCAATACGCTGAAACAAGTGACCGGAGCCATTGGTACGAGCTTCGTGACGACCATTTATACAACCCGTGCTTCTTTCCATGGAACTGCTTTAGGAACGGAAATGAGTACGAGTGATCCCGGTTTTGTTCAGAATTTCCAAACTATCGTTCAATCCATCATGACTTCGATGAATCAAACTAGTGAACAGGCACAGGAAACTGCCATGTCGCTGATTTCTTCTCAAATCCAGGGTCAAGCAAATGTGATGGGAATCAATGATGCATTCTTTTGGGCAACAGGCTTCGCAATTGCAGGCATCGTTCTCTCACTATTTTTGCGCGACGTTCGGAAGGATAAAGCAATGAAACAAGCTAAACAAGAACCTTTGGATGTACCTTTGCTTCCTTCGCCAGTAAAAAAATCGGTTTAATTAAATGGAGGAATTAAAATGAAGATCTATGTTGTTTACGACAGTGAAGGTAACCATACGAAAGCACTTGCCGAATCAATAGCTCAAGGAGCCGCTGCGGTTCCTGGGGCTGAGGTTCTCATTGACCATGTAAACGAGGCGGATGTTTATAAGCTTCAGGAAATGGATGCGATCATTTGGGGCTGTCCCGGTCATTTCGGAACCATCAGTTCGAGTTTGAAAACATGGATCGATAAACTTGGGTATCTTTGGGCGGAAGGTGCGCTGATCAATAAAGTGGGTGCTGTGTTCTGTACCACGGCCACCGTACATGGCGGACTCGAGGCTACCATGCTGAACTTAATCACCCCTATGCTTCATCAAGGCATGATCATTGTCGGCTTGCCCGGCACTGTCCCGGAAAATGCCTTATATGGCTCCTACTATGGAGTAGGGATAAGCTGTCCGCCCGGTGTGGATGACAATATCACCAAAAATGACTTGAAGCTTGGAGAAGCATTAGGAAAACGGGTAGCCCATGTCACCCGTTCATTCATAAACGGGCTCTAGGAGGCTTGATTCAATGGGCATAATTCTAATTATCATCGTTGCCATATTAGCGGTTACGGGCTTGATCACATTCAATATCAAAGCCTTATCACCTGAAGGTAAGCCGACTGCAGTCGAGGAAGAGAATTCGTCGGAAGAGTCCGCTATCCCGACTGCAGATGATTCCATTACCGAAATCATCTCCCCCACAGACAATGATGAATTGAAAATGAAAGATCAGGATTATCGTTTGGCTCTTTCCAAGCTTCATAAACAAAAACCAAATGATGAGCCAACTGCAGAAAAAAAGCCTGATATTCGCAAAATGAAAGACAAGGAATACCGTGGTACATTGGAGGACTTCCGACAGAATGGCGATTAAAACACCCCCCCATTAGGCTAATTTGCCATTTGGGGGTTTTGTTTTATATGCCATTGAATGGATCTTCTCCTACCTCTGCGGCCACCTTCAACTTAGTGATCGACGTGCAGTCTTTAACTTTATTTTCTGGTTGACAAATATTCACAAAGACTTTAAGCTAAGGTAATGCAACGCATACAATTTGTTAAACTCAGCTTTTGTTGAGAGACGGAATTTTAAAAGGATTTCCTTTTTTCGTTCGTCACTTGCCTTTTTGGCAGGTGGCGATTTTTATTTTTGTAGGGGTGAAAAATATGCAACTTTTGAAGTATTCCATAATGGTCTTAATCGGTTCGATTTCATATGGCACTTTATCCACCATGATGAAGTTTGGATTCATGGATGGCCATTCTTCTGGAGAACTGGTCGGCAGTCAATATCTTGTCGGTTGGCTGATTGTCTCCGTTATATTTCTCTTTTCGTTTAAATATAAAGTTTCATGGAAGAGTGCCGGATTACTTTTAATCACGGGCATGATGTCCACTTTCGTCGGAAAGGCATATGCCGTTTCCGTATCCGAGCTTCCCGCTTCGATTGCCGTAGTCTTTTTATTTCAATTTACCTGGATAGGCGTCCTTATTGAAAGCTTCTTAAATAAAAGACGCCCGGATAAAAATAAACTCATTGCCATTTTCGTTCTTTTCATCGGTACATTATTGGCAGGGGCAATCTTCGGTCAGCCTCTATCTGGCCTAAGCCTAAAAGGCGTATTGTTCGGACTATTGTCTGCATTGCTTTTTGCGCTGTATATGTACTGCAACTCTCAATTCGCTGTTGGGGAATCTTCCATGAAACGGCTGTTTTTCATTGCAACGGGTGGTATGCTGACTGCTGTATTCACAACTAACCCCGTCACACTTGTAACGAATCTTGTCCAAACGAACCTATGGTACTACGGTCTGCTGCTCGGCACATTGGGTGTTTTAGTTCCTTTCTTTTTCTTTGCTGTCAGTTTACCGAAAGTGGGGGTCGGGCTTGGAACGATTCTTTGTGCCGCGGAACTGCCTTCAGCGATGGTCGTTTCCGTCATCTTCTTGAATGAACAGGTAACGTCACTACAATGGTTCGGGATGTGCTTGATCATCGTCGGCATCGCCTTGCCTGAGGGAATAAAGCATCTGCCGCATTTCCTTCCTGGAAAAAAAACGCTGCATGAAAAAAGGATTTCATAACGTGCATGCACAAGTTCGTATCAGAATAAAAAAGAAGGCCATTCCTTTAGCGGAATGGTCTTCTTTTTTATCTTGTATCCTTAAGAATCCAATTGTTGTACTTGAAATAGGTTGTAGTAATTCCCTTGCTTTTTCATAAGTTCTTCGTGTGTTCCCATTTCCGTAATTTCCCCATTATCGATATGAATGATCCGATCGGCATGGGTGATGGTTGATAACCGATGGGCGACGATAATCGTAGTCCGGTTTTTCGCCAAAATATCCAGCGCCTCCTGGATAAAGTGTTCACTTTCCAAATCCAATGCGGAGGTGGCTTCGTCGAGAACAAGGATTGGCGGGTTTTTCAAAAATACCCTCGCAATGGCCACCCGTTGCTTTTGGCCCCCGGATAATTTAACTCCCCGCTCCCCGACTTTCGTTTCATATCCTTCTTTTAGACCCATGATGAAGTCATGGGCATTCGCCGCCTTTGCCGCTTCAAATACTTCTTCATCACTTGCATCAGGTCGTCCCATAAGGATGTTGGCCTTAACCGATTCACTAAATAAGATATTATCCTGTAGAACCATTCCTATTTTATCTCTTAGGCTGCGGACTTGATATTTACGGATATCCGTCCCATCCAATAATACCCTTCCCTCCGTCACATCATAGAAACGGGAAATCAAACTGACGATCGAGGATTTCCCGCCGCCGCTCATACCGACAAGTGCAATGGTTTCCCCTGGTTTAACATCCAAGTTTATATGTTTCAAAACGGGTGCCTCTTTCTCGTCATAAGCAAACGATACATCCTGAAAGGTTATTCGGCCATCTACATGCTTCAGCTCTTTCGCCCCTGGTTCATCATCGATATCATACTTCTCATCCACAAACTCAAAAACCCTGTCCATGGACGCCAATGTCTGGGTCATTGTCGTCGAAGAGTTAACTAAACGTCTGAGGGGATTATATAGCCGGTCAATGAAACCGACGAAAGCAACCATGGTACCCAGTGACAATTGTTCATGAATGACCTGATAACCGGCAAATCCTATCACGAGCAAGGGGGCAATATCCGTGATCGTATTCACGACAGCAAATGACTTGGCATTCCAGCTCGTATGCTTTAGGGCCTTATCGAGGAAATTCTTGTTCTGCTTCGCAAACAATTCCTGTTCCCTGTCTTCTATCGCAAAGCTTTTGATGACTGACATCCCTGAAACCCGTTCATGAAGGTGACTCTGTACATCCGCTAAGGCTTGGGACCGAATCCTTGTATACGTTCTCAGCTTGCCAAAGAAATGCTTAATCGAAAATGCGTAAAATGGAAGCATGATGATGGATACAATGGTTAATTTCACATCCATCGTAAACATGATGACTATCACTATGATGATCGTTGCGATATCGAGCCAAAGGTTCATTAAACCCGTGATGACAAAGTTCTTCGTTTGTTCCACGTCCGTGATCATCCTTGAAATGACCTCGCCCACCCTTGTATTGGAATAATATTTAAAACTCAGTTTCTGTATATGGGTAAATAAATCATTACGAATATCATATAAGATTTTCGTTCCGGTCCATTGAGCGAAATATTGTCTGTAATACTCAATCGGCGGTCTAACTGCAACAAAAATGAATATCATGATGGCCATCGCCCATATAAGGCGTTCGGACTTCACGGCTTTGGACAGATCACCGTTTCCGATGATGTCATCCACTATATACTTACTGAGTAATGGAAGCAAAAGCGGAATCGCGAACTTTAGCAATCCAATCAGTACCGTTCCGATTATCTGCCATTTATATGGTTTGACGAATTGCAAATATCTCTTAATGCTCCCCACGGAATTCCTCCTTTTCTTAATCAATAAATCCAAATGCTAAAAAAGCCCATAACGGTCATTTGGGAATCTTATATGCACTATTCAATTATATTTTCCTTTTCGGTAATTAACTATCAAAAGGATCACTTTCATAAACATTTATAGGAGGTTTAATGGTTCCTGCGTATTGAAAGAGTGAATAGATGTGTAGGTAAGATACACAATGAAAAAGCCTGCCAATTATGCAGCAGGCCTTTTCTATCATCGATAGGTTAAAAAGCGTTCATACCAACTATCAATAAACTCTGCGGAGAATGGTCCTTTTCGCTGGCGTATCATATAAATCAAATAGTCTACGTTCTGTTTCAATATTGAATCGATGGCATCCGGGTAATTCATTTCTTTCCGATGCCTTTCATATTCATCCTCATCCAGCAAATTAAACGTCATATCTGGGAATACTTTAATGTCCAGGTCATAATCAATGTATTTCAATGCTCCCGAATCGTATGTGAACGGCGAACTGATATTGCAATAATAATAAACCCCGTCCTCTCTCAACATACCAATAACATTAAACCAATACTTTGAATGAAAATAGCAAATCGCCGGCTCTCTCGTAATCCAGGTCCTTCCATCTGATTCCGTTACCATAGTACGGTCATTCGCTGCTATCACCAGATTTTGGGTCCCTTTTAAAACGGTTGTCTCTTCCCAGATACGATGGATATGTCCATTATGTTTATAGCTATGGATTTGGATTTTTCCTCCTTCGGCAGGAACAATCCCCATTTATCTCTCCCTACTTTCTATAGACACCCTGACAGCGTACTGTGCCCTATTCCGTTTGCAGTTGTTTTGTGTATTTAAAATATATACTTTTTTCCATTTACCCTATATTCCTATATTATAGCGATTTATTCATAAATTTAAAACAAAAGTGGCTAATCTCCCAGTGAAAATGTGTAAATAAGTCGAAAAAGTCTGACCATCCACCCATTTCATCTAAGAAATTAGCCGGTTATTTATCGTATGGCTGCCTGTCCTTGCTGAAAATAACGGATTACTTCTTCCGTTTGCTTTTCGAACATTTCATGGATACTTTTCAATTCCTGCTTTTTAAGTTGAATCTCTTCCTGAATGGTGACCGCTTCACTCTCCTCTTCAAGGGCAAGGAGTTGCTTCTCTATATCTTGGCATCTTTCGATTTCGGATTGTAAAAGTAAAAGCTTATCCATCGTTTTCAACTGGTTGTTTATAAGCCGGTTAAATTCCTCCATGAATGCACCTTCCTAATCTGTATTTTTTCTATAGTATGTATATTCTATTTTTATCAGCTTTCTCCTTTGACATAAAATGTAAACACGACGAAACATTTGTCGAATCCAATGAAAGGCAAAAAAAAGCACCCTTCATAAGAAGGATGCTTTTTCATCGGCAATTAGCCTTGGTTTTTGTTGCTTTGAGATTTTTGGTTTTGTTGTTTCACTTCTTGAACGTTAGTTTCAGAAGCAAACTCTGTACCGAATTGGCCTTGTGCTTGACCTTGGCCTTTTTTCTGTTGAGATTGCGCGTTTTGTTGTCTCACTTCTTGAACGTTAGTTTCAGAAGCAAATTCTGTACCGAATTGGCCTTGACCTTGTTGAGATTGCGCGTTTTGTTGTCTCACTTGTTGAACGTCAGTACCTGCTTGTGATTTATTCATGTTGTTTTTAGCCATTGATATCACCTCCACAAATAATAAGATAACCATTATCCAGGAGTGCTATCCAACAAAAATCATTTAAATTTTTCCAGTTACATTAAACAAGCAATGAAATGCCCCCATCGACTATTACGGTTTGTCCACGTATCATCCTGGCTCCATCGGAAATTAAAAACAGGATGGTATTCACCATATCTTCCACCTCGACCATCCGTCCAGCGGGAGTCTGTTCTGCCGCCTCAGCAAGCATTTCATCCCGATTCGGGAAAGACTTCAGGGCATCCGTATCGATCACACCGCCTGAAACGGCATTGACACAAATATTTTTAGCAGCCAGTTCGACCGCTAAATATCTTGTCAGGGCTTCAAGCGCAGCTTTGGAAACTCCAACAGCTGTATAATTTTTCAAATAGCGAATGGATCCTAGTGAACTGATGCTGACGATTTTCCCTCCGCCGTTCCTCTCCATTAATTTCGCCGCTTCCTGTGCGCAGAAAAGGAGGGCTTTTGTATTGATATCCATGGTCCAGTTCCAATGGGATTCCTCCAGCTCCATCAATGGGCGCTGCACGCCAGAGGCCGCATTATTGATGAAAATATCCAAACGTCCGTAATAAGCATCGATTTCCTCGAACATGCTTTTCACTTTCGCAACATCACCGACATTTGCCTTGACTACAAGGGCTTTTCGCCCCAACGCTTCAATTTCGGCTGCCACTTCTAATGCTTTCGACTTGCTCCGGGCATAATTAATAACGAGGTCGTAACCCTCCTCTGCAAGCCTTATTGCCGTGCTTCTGCCTAAACCTTTACTGCTACCTGTAACGAGTGCCACTTTTTGTTCCATTCGTTTATTCATCCTTTCTGAGTAAACACCGAGTAATAAAAATCTTTTTTAAGGAGTGTTACTGTTATGTATGTTGGACGTGATATGACTGAGTTGTCGATGATGAAAAAATCGGATTGGGAAAATAGTGAACTTGCCTATTTTCATCACTCCCTTCAACAAATGGTACCTTATTTAAACCAAGAAGGACAGAGTATCCATAGCGAAATCGTCAAAGAAGTTGAAAATAGAGGCGGACTTAACAGGCAAGAAGCCGATTATACTCATGGAACGAAAACCAGTTACGAATGATTTTATACGGATATTGCTTTGAAAATCAACAAAAGGAAGAGGATATCTTATCGGATATCCTCTCAGACTGTAGACAAACTCGATGAAAATCGAGTTTGTCTATTTTTATGGCTTGTACAATTTGGACGTTGATTTCCACTCCAGGCACTCGCTTTCCGCGGGCGGTCGGGGAGCCTCCTCGGCTTTCGCCTGCGGGGTCTCCCCTAGACGCGCTTTTCCCGCAGGAGTCTCGTACCTTCCGTTCCAATCAACTTTGTCTTACTTTTTAGATAGAACACTTTTGCCTGGGGTCATTTTTGTTTTAAAATAGAAGTATTAAAACTTGAGGTGATGAGGATGCTTTCTAAACATGATTCTATTCAGCGAGATCAACTTGAAATGATTACTTTAGATCAACTGGTGCCACTGAACCATTTGGTTCGTAAAATGGAGGCTGCCATTGACTTTACTTTCATTTATGACTTGGTGAAAGATATGTATTCAGAGGTAGGACGCCCAAGTATTGATCCAGTTATTTTAGTTAAACTGACTTTCATTCAATATACCTTCGGTATTCGTTCCATGCGTAAAACGATTGAAGAAGTTGAAACCAATATGGCTTACCGTTGGTTCTTAGGCTATGGTTTCCATGATAAAGTACCTCATTTTTCTACGTTCGGGAAAAATTATGAGCGACGCTTTAAAGATACAGACCTGTTTGAACAGATTTTCTATCGCATTTTAATGACAGCTGCTAATAAAAAGTTAATAAGTGCTGAACACGTTTTCGTGGATTCCACACATGTGAAAGCCAGTGCGAATAAACGGAAATTTGAAAAGAAAATCGTTCGTAAAGAAACACGAGCGTATCAAGGACGTCTTCAAGAAGAAATCAATCAAGATCGTGAAAACCATGGAAAAAAGCCTTTTCCACCAGATAAATTTGATAAAGAAGAGACCAAAGAGATTAAAGAAAGTACAACGGATTCTGAGAGTGGCTACTATGTGAAAGATGAACGAACAAAACAGTTTGCCTATTCATTCCACGCGGCCGCAGACCGCAACGGTTTTGTATTGGGAACGATTGTAACACCTGGAAATACACATGACAGTCAGATCTTAGAGCCACTAGTTGAACAAGTGATTGAGAAAGTTGGAAAACCGGAAGCCGTTGCCGCAGATGCAGCTTATAAAACACCAGCGATTACAAGCTACCTATTTAACAAAGAAATCATACCGGCTTTACCTTATACACGTCCTCGCACCAAGGAAGGATTTTTCCGCAAACAGGACTATGTATACGATGAATATTTTGATTGTTACCTTTGCCCTTCGGGCGAAACTTTAAAGTACTCAACAACAAATAAAGAGGGCTATCGCGAGTACAAATCGCCAAAACAAATTTGTACAACATGCTCACTTTTATCTCGGTGTACAGAAAGCAAAGACTGTCAAAAAGTGGTGACACGGCATATCTGGCAAACACATGTGGAAGAAGCAGATCATCTGCGTCATCATCAAGATGTAAAACCTATATATGCTAAACGTAAAGAAACGATTGAGCGTGTATTCGCAGATGCAAAAGAAAAGCATGGTATGCGTTGGACTACTTTAAGGGGACTTAAAAAATTGTCGATGCAGGCGATGCTTACTTTCGCTGCCATTAATTTAAAGAAGATGGCCAATTGGACATGGCGAGGTCCAAAAATAGCCTAACATAGTGGGCTCGTAGAGCCCCAATCTCTAAACTTTAGGCGAAAATTCAAAGGGAATTTCAAAAGGGGTTCGGAATTTTTTAATTCCGAACCCCTTTTGTCTACAAACTGAAAGGATATCTTATCGGATATCCTCTTTTATGCATATATCTGATTTCATTCGCTTATTCAATGTACTCTTTTTCTTTATACGCCTTCATCATTTTTTGGTGGGAGACCGGAAATGCCAACTCCTCCATCTCTGCTTCACTCACCCACTTAAGTTGCTGTTCTTTTAGCGTCTCTTCACCGATGTCCTCTTTGATCACACCGATATACGTGTCCACTTTCCAAACGAGATGAGAGAAAACATGTTCAATTCTCACAAGTGATTCAGTGATTTCCGGTTTGACGCCATACATTTCCTTAAACCGACTCTCGAAGAATTCCCTCTTATGCAAGAGGGATGTATGGTTTTCGAAATTCGGATATTCCCAAAGATTAGCTAGCAATCCTTCTGACGCTCTCTTGTGAATTAAAAATTCACCTTTTTCATTCGTTAAAACGGCGGCTACAATTGGTACATCCCTTGTTTTTTTCTTTTGGATTTTTACCGGCAATTCCGACTGAACCCCTGCTTCAAATGCTAGACAATGACTTTGAACGGGGCATAATAGGCAGGCAGGCTTACCAGGTGTGCAGATTAATGCTCCAAGTTCCATCAAGGCTTGATTGAAGGCAGAGGTATGTTCATGATCGATCAGCTTCCTGACGGCAGCTTCGAATGTTTTTCTTGTCTTTGGCTTTGCTATGTCTTCATATATCATTAATATCCTTGATAAAACACGCATGACGTTTCCATCAACGGCTGGCTCCGGCTTGCCGTATGCGATACTTAGAATCGCACCGGCAGTATATGGGCCTACACCTTTCAATTTGGAGATTTCCTCGGGATCATCCGGTACAATCCCATTGTAGGATGCCTTCACTTCCTGAACGGCACTATGCAGATTCCTTACACGCGAGTAATATCCCAGCCCTTCCCAAGCTTTCAGGACCTTCTCTTCATCTGCATTGGCAAAGTCCTCGAGTGTCGGGAACCATTCGATGAACCGGTTGAAATAAGGAATCACCGTATCCACTCTCGTTTGCTGCAGCATTATTTCAGAAACCCAAACGCGGTAAGGGTCCTTATTTTCCCTCCATGGCAATTCTCTTTGTTCTTCGAGAAACCAGGAAACCAAATCTTTTTGAAATTCATCGATTTTTATTTTTTCTATTGTCGGGATCGTTATTTCTTTCACATCAGTTCCTCCAAAGATGTTACACTCTAATCAAAATTGGGAATACCTATAGTAGGCCATTCTTTTTTTAATATCATGTTCATATCCATTTATTTGTAACGGGTCACTTGAAATAAATCAAAATTATATTCATTTGATGGTTAATATATAAATACGGTATGATGAAAGAAGACCATTTTTTCAAATTGTGGCAGGGAGGTTAGTTTTTTGGATACAGGTACTCACTTTGTCATGGGAATTGCTCTTGGAGGTCTTGCCACATTAGATCCCGTCATTGCGCAGAGCCCAGTTACTGCAAGTGCAGTCATAGCAGGTACGATATTGGGATCACAAGCCCCGGACATTGACACCGTTTTAAAATTAAGGAATAACGCTGTATATATACGTAACCACCGTGGAATCACGCATTCCATTCCCGCTGTTTTACTTTGGCCCTTGATTATCAGCGGAGCAATTTTCGCCATCATACCTGAAGCAAATTACCTTCATCTTTGGCTTTGGACCTTTTTAGCCGTATTCCTTCACGTATTCGTGGATATATTCAATGCTTATGGGACCCAGGCTCTTAGGCCGATTTCGTCAAAATGGGTAGCTTTAGGGGTCATCAATACATTCGATCCATTCATTTTTGGAATACATGTTGCAGGCCTGATATTATGGGGCTTCGGATTTCCTCCAGGCTATTTATTTCTTTCCATTTACGGGATACTCATCATTTATTACATTTCCAGGTTCAGGGAACAGGCTTTTATAAAAAAAGTGGTCAAACAGCAAATTCCTGGAGCAAGGAAAATTCTTTTATCACCGACGATGCGTTTTCACCGCTGGAAAATTGCGGTGATTACCGAAAAGAATTATTATGTGGCACGAGCCGATAATGGATATGTGAAGATTCTTGATACGTTCGATCGGGTGCCATTGCCTGAAAGTGAAATTCTCGAAGCCGCCAAGAAGGATATCAACTTGGCAGCCTTTCTGTCCTTTTCTCCGGTTTACCGATTCGAAATCGAACAGATAAAAGAATATTACGAAGTCCGTTTTATCGATCTAAGATATCGCAGCAATGGATATTACCCGTTTGTGGCAGTGGTCCATTTAGACAGCGAATTGAATATCTTGAATTCTTATACCGGCTGGATCTTTAGTGAAGCGAAGCTGCAGAAGAAATTGAATATTATTTTATAGTATATTGAAAAAGAGCTGATTCCAGGGAACTCCTCTGGAATCAGCTTTTTTAATGCAGTCGATTCTGCTGATTTAATAACTGCTGATATTTAGGGTTCTTTGCAATGAATTCGTGGAATTGCTCACCGTAGTTATCAATCCAGGTCCTTACAACGCGCGATGTCATTTCTTCACCGGCATATTCATGCCCAGCCTTTGCATAGGTCGCTTCGAAATCTTCCCATAATAATTCCACCCAAGTCAAAGCTTGCTCATACGTGATGTGTTCATTTTTCTCAAGCAGTATCTTGGTTAATCTTTCATGGTAATCATTCATTAGAACCACCTCATTGCCAATATTTTTACAGAATGAACTATACTGTCCCATACCCATACTAGTTGTAAGCGGAAACGCTTCTTTCTTAATCTGATGCTTGGAGGAGAAAAAATTTGCGAAATAAACAAAAAGGATTCCCCAACCAAAACAATAACAAATTCCAAGGCGAGCCTCGTGCAAAGGCAAGATATGCTTCAAAGCGTGCAGATGGAAGTATTAATACACACCCTCAAGAAAGAATGAAAGCTTCAAACGAGCGATCGAATTAAAAGGTACATCAGAAGGAACCGGGTACTTCCCCGGTTCCTTTTTATTTCAGCATTGAAATCGGGAGTGCTTCTTCCTTACCGCTACCGCCCAAGCGGTAACCCCAAGCGAATACGCCGTTCATATAATCAATTTTGAAATAGACACCGGGATCTCCGTCAATTTGATATATTTCACCTTTTTTGAAATCATCAGGATTTAACAAATAGGCCTTGGCCATCGTCACTTTTCGTTCCAATACTGAATATTCATTAACCATTCCCAATTGCTCTGCTTTTCTCGCTTTTTCAGTCAACGCTGCGATTTCCTGTTGCAGTTCATAGGCAGACAGCTTGCTGTATCTTACGTCGCTCATATATATGACTCCTCAAATGAAATAATTAATTTACTTATATATTAAACAAAATTTTGTGATTTGGCTATTGATGCACTTAATCACCATCAGGATTGGAAAGATAACGCTCAATCAATTCTATTGGAAAACCTTTTCGGTATAATGCCTGCTTCATTTTTTGTTCATATTCGAAGCCTTCATGGTTTTTATATCGGCGTTGCATTTTTTCGGCATGGTGGCAAAGGGAATCCCATTGTTCATCCTCATCCTTTTCCACCGTCACATCTTCAAGTGCTTCATGGATGATATCTCTTGGGAAACCTTTCCGTAACAAGGTTTGTTCAACCTTCAGCCTTAAAGCTCGTTCGGAAATGTTTTTTTCCTTTTTGACCGCTTTTCCAGCCAGATTCCTTGCATGTTCAATTTGAATGTCATAAGGGTATTCCTTCAATGCCTCGACAATCAACTTATCTTGCACCCCTTTTTCCTTAAGCTCAAGCTTAAGGGTAGTGGGCCCTTTATTCCCTCCATTCACATGGGTCCGCACGTAAGCCTTGGAAAATTCAAGGTCGTCTAAATAGTTAAAACTGTATAGTTTATGTATCGCTTCCTTAATGATCGGCTCTTCCGTTTCCTTCTTTTTTAAATAAAGGCGAATTTCCGATTCCGAGCGCATCCGGTATGATAAATAATTAAGTGCATCGGTAAATGCTTTTTGGATTTCATCATGGAATTGTATTTCGGCCAAAAGCAGGTCATCAAGTTCCATACCCTTTTTCAACTGAAATTTCAATAGTACTTCTTCGTCTACACTGAAGGCATATTTTTCGTCAACGAAGATGTTATAACGATCTTTACGTTTCTTTTGGGTTGTTATTTTTGTTATGTTTGGCATAAATCCACCCCCCACACCTACTTTACCCCTTTACGTTTATCATTTCTATATATAGCATGCCTAAAAATGAAAAAAGAACATGGGCATGTTAAAGTGAAGGAAAGACAGGGAAAGGAAGTGGTTTTCATGAAAATAGCCATTGCTGGTGGAAGCGGTTTTATCGGCACAGCCCTAATTGATGAATTATCAAAAGAAAATCATGATATATATATTTTGACCCGTCATCCCGAAAAATTTAAGAAACAGACTAATTTGACATATATCGGCTGGTTGACCGAGGAGGCAACGCCGGAAATGCACTTGGAGGGGCTCGATGTGTTCATTAACCTTGCTGGTGAATCTCTGAACAGCGGCCGTTGGACACCTGAACGAAAGCGCAGGATTGTCGAAAGCAGGATCGAGGCTTCCAAAGAGATGAACCGGATCATTTCCATACTGCCCTCCAAAGTGTCCGTCATCATTAATGCAAGTGCAATCGGATATTATGGTATTTCGGACGATGAGACCTTTACCGAAACCTCTGAATCCATTGGTGATGATTTCTTGGCCCGTACAGTTCAACTATGGGAAAAGGAAGCGGCTAAATCACGCTCTTACAGTAAAAGGTTAATCTTAACAAGATTCGGGGTGATCCTTGGAGAAAAAGACGGAGCACTGCCAATGATGGCCTTCCCCTATAAACTATTTGGCGGAGGAAAGATTGGCAAAGGGAATCAGTGGCTTTCCTGGATTCATATCCATGACGCGGTCCGTGCAATCATCTTTAGCATGAATGATGCTAGGATAGAAGGTCCAGTCAATTTTACGGCACCGAACCCCGTCCAGATGGATACATTCGGTAAAACGATAGGAACTGTCCTGCACCGGCCCCATTGGTTAACTGTCCCCCCTTTCTTCCTCAAGAAATTGTTGGGGGAAATGAGCATCCTTGTACTTGAAGGGCAAAATGTCCTTCCCACTAAACTTAAAGAAGAAGGATTCACCTTCTCCTTTCCAACCCTTAAAGAAGCCTTACAAAATATCTTAAAAGAAGATTCCCACGTATGAAAGGGTCATTTTAGGAAAAAATAGGGATATTAAGTGAATGGAGATGATCTAATTGCTCAAAAAACACGATAAAGAAAAAAGTAACTTAACTAGTACACAAGCGATTCTTTATGCTCGCGAATTTAAAAAAGCAGATCGAGCTGGTGGATATACCGAGAAGAAATCCCGTCGTTAGGTTTGGAGTTTTTTCCCTTACATTTTGAACAGCCACTCAACACAAAATAAGCTGGAGATGATTAGTGAAATTCATCTCCAGCTTATTTATATTCCAGGGGGCGATAACATGGGACGAAATAACATACACCATAATCGAGATAAGAACACACAGAAACTTCCTCAGGTTCCCAAAAACCTGAAAAGTGACGGACTTGACGTTGAATATTCTTCCGAACTGGCTGACCAGGAAGATATCGAGGCACAAGCCCGTGCAAATGCGGCTGACCGCCGTGCTCATAATCGCCGATAAGCAGAATAAACCAACCCAAGGGGCTGTAAGTTCGCCCCTTGGTCCTCTTTATTTACATAGCTTATCCACAACCCTGTGTATATTGTGGATATATTCTGAAAATACTGACAAAAAACAAGTCCATTAACTCACCTTATCAACATGAAAATAATGTTATTTCTGGATAACCCTGTGGATTATGTGGATAAAGGAGAGATTGGGCTAACCACGCTGCATTTTCGTTGTGGATAACTATTCTCTCTCCTTCATTTGTTCCACAAGGTTATTATTTATAAAATAATTTATCCAAATCTTTTTCCAGCAATTCTAAACCCTATCTTGGTATTTCATCGGCTGCTGCCCCCGGCATTTAAAGAAGGTTCCCCAAACCTTTGCCATCAACATTTTCTTCCAACTGTTTACGAAGCAAGAACTTTTGTATCTTCCCACTTGCGTTCCGAGGCAGCTCATTACAGAAGATATATCTCCTTGGACGTTTATAGTTCGCCAAACTATTACTGTTCTTACACCAAGTTTCTAAATCGCTTTCGGCAAGCATTGGGTCTTTGGCTACGATGAATGCCGTTACCGTTTCCCCCCATTGATCATCTGGCTGACCAAGTACCGCACAGTCGAGGACTCCTTGATTCTCATATAGTGTATCTTCCACTTCACGCGGATAAATATTTTCCCCTCCAGAAATAATCATGTCGTCCACACGGTCCTTGACCCACAGATATCCATCTTCATCTAGGAAACCGATGTCACCGGAATGGTACCAGCCTTTGTAAAGCGCCTTTTCGGTCTCTCTATCTTTTTGAAAGTAACCCTGCATGATACACGGACCCTTTACAAGGATTTCCCCTGTTTCCCCAGGTTCCAGCATATCCTCGGGATCTGATGGCCCATCGTCATTCGGACGGGCAATGATGATTTCATGTTCGGAACATCCCTTGCCGGCAGAACCCGCTTTCCTAATTTGATCTTCCTCCAATAGGAGAGTTATGGCCGGCCCCATTTCAGTCATTCCATAGGCCTGGATGAACTGGATGCCGAGTTTCTCCTGACAGGCACGTACAAGGGATGGAGCCATCGGGGCTGCTCCATAAAGCCCTAACTTCAAGCTCTGGAATTTATACTCCTCCAATTTTTCCTGAATGAGCATGTTCCACATCGTAGGTGCAGCAAAAAACTTGGTGACCCCCTCGGATTCAATCAGTTCCATGACCTTTTTGGGATGAAACTGATGTAATATGACATTAGCTGCACCGACCTGTACACGAGGTAAAAAAGAGCAGTGCAATTCAGCACAATGAAACATCGGTGCAGTAATCAAACCGATATCAGAGCGTTCATACTTCATGGCCTCTATTAAAATCTCGGCTTGTTTGACCATGTCTTTATGAAGGTGAATGACACCTTTGGGACGTCCGGTAGTTCCGCTCGTATACATGATGGCATAAATGTCATCTTCGTGAACTTCAACTTCATCTGGCTTTGAGGAGATACTGGCCAATTTTTGGCGGTAACCTTTGGCATACCCAGGCACATCCTCATCTATATACCAGAAGGCCGTTTCCGGAAATCGCTTTTCAACCGCGGCGACGTTCGTTTCCAATTCGCGTTCGAATAGAACGACCTTTGGAGCAGCGTCGTTCAAAATGAAGGCCAACTCTTCCGGCATTAAACGGAAGTTGATCGGATTGAAGATTGCACCGATTTTTGCACAGGCAAAGAACGCTGTTGCAAGCTCTTCATTGTTGTAAAGGTAAGTAGATACCCTGTCCCCTTTTCGCACCCCTTCCGCTTGAAGGGCCGCCGCCAACCTATTCACCTGTTCATTCCATTGGATGTACGTATAGCGGATATTTCTTCTCACGTCGTAGATAGCTTCTTTAATGGGGAATTTCTGAACCGTCTGATCAAAGATATTTTTAATCGTTACTGACAAATCATTCTCCTCCTCAAGTAACCACCATCAACAGGAAGAATTCAGCAAAGCCTGCCGATGGTCGACTTCATCCCTTTTTCAGCTTTTACTTTCGTGCGAATTACGAATATTCATAAATGGATAGTCCAGCTTCAGTCCATTCTTTCAATGATGGTGGCATTCGCCATGCCGTGGCCTTCACACATCGTTTGCAGCCCATAACGGCCGCCCGTCCTTTCTAATTCATGGATCATGGACACCATCAAACGGGCCCCGCTGCCGCCAAGAGGATGCCCCAATGCAATCGCCCCGCCATTTGGATTCAGCTTCTTTGGGTCTGCCCCCGTTTCTTTTATCCATGCAATCGGTACAGGAGCGAAAGCCTCGTTCACTTCAAAGATATCGATATCATCAATTGTAAGACCCGCTTTTTCCAAAGCTTTTTGGGTGGCGGGAATCGGTCCCGTTAGCATCAGGGTGGGATCCGACCCGACAACAACCCGTGTATGCACTTTAAAGCGCGGTTTCAATCCAAGTTCTTCTGCTTTACTGCGTTCCATCAATAATAAAGCGGCAGCACCGTCACTGATCTGACTAGAATTCCCTGCATGGATTAAACCGCCTTCTTGAAATGCCGGTTTCAATCCAGCCAGCACTTCAAGCGTAGTTCCGCCCCTTGGGCCTTGATCTTCCGTAACTTCGATTTGATTTCCTTCTTTATCAGTACCCATTACTGATATCAGTTCACGGTTAAAATGTCCTTCTTTTTGAGCACGTATTGCCTTGGCATGACTTTCAACGGAAAACCGATCACAATCTTCACGTGTTATTCCCCACTTGTCTGCGATTCTTTCAGCTGATAAACCTTGGTTGATCACCTCGTAAAGGTCCATATACTTTTGGCTTGTTACAGCACCTTGAAGATTTGACCCCATGGGAACTCGTGACATGTTTTCCACTCCACCTGCCACTACCACATCCATATCACCCGACAGGATAGCCTGGGAAGCAAAATGGACTGCCTGCTGACTTGATCCGCATTGACGGTCAATCGTCGTTCCCGGCACTTCAATCGGAAATCCGGCTATCAGTGCGGCAACCCTTGCTATATCACCGGCCTGTTCGCCCGACTGTGAAACACAACCTAAAATGACATCATCGACAATAGCAGGATCGATGCCCGCCTTTTCAATCAGCTTCTTCAATACTTCTCCTGCCAGATCATCAGGGCGAACGTCTTTCAAGACACCGTTCCTTCTGCCTACCGGCGTGCGAATTCCTTCAACGATAACCACTTCCCGCATATACTCTCTTCCCTTCTCATCTTTACTATAGGCCCAGATTCTTAGCGATGATTTTCTTCATGATTTCATTTGTGCCGGCATAGATGCTTGCTACCGGAACATCCCGATACCTTCTGGCAATTTTGTATTCCTCCATATATCCATAGCCGCCATGGAGCTGCATGCATTCAATGGATATTTTTCTGGCAGTCTCCGTCAAACGCCATTTCGCCATCGAAACTTCCGTTACAACCTGTTCACCAGCCATATGTTTGGTGATCAATTGATCTAGAAAAGCACGCCCCATTTTTATCTCCGTAGCCATTTCCGCGATTTTGAATTGAGTATTTTGAAACTGACTTACAGACTTTCCGAACGCTTCCCTGCCCTTCACATACTCAATCGTATCGGCCAGCATATCCTCAGACGCGGTTTGAGCACAAATTGCCACCACAAGGCGTTCCTGCTGCAGTTTTTCCATTAAATAAATAAACCCCTTGCCTTCTTCACCAAGCAGGTTTTCCTTTGGAACACGGCAATCCTCGAAGATTAGTTCTGCTGTATCCTGACTGTGCAAGCCAAGTTTCTTCAGTTTTCTCCCCCTGGAAAATCCGGGTGTATCCCTTTCGACCACGACTAAGCTAACGCCTTTATGTTTCGGAACGGCGCTGGGATCCGTTTTACAGGCAACAATGATCAAATCCGAATGAATGCCATTTGTGATGAATGTCTTTTGACCATTTAATATGTAATGATCTCCATCCAAAATGGCAGTCGTTTTAATATTGGCCAAATCCGAACCTGTACCAGGCTCTGTCATGGCAATGGCAGTAATGATTTCCCCTGTCGTACATTTTCGAAGCCAGCGCTGTTTCTGCGACTCATTTCCGTAGGCGGAAATATACGGTACGGTGATATCACTGTGAAGTCCGAAACCAATGAACCCAGAACCAACTCTTTCCAATTCTTCATTAATGATAACGGCAAAGCCCCAATCTACCCCGGAACCCCCATAATCTTCTTCAAGGTCCGGACATAAAAAACCCTGTTCCCCCATTTTCACCCAAAAAGACCGGGGAATGATCCTCTCTTCTTCCCAACGTTCATAGTGGGGAACTGCTTCTTTCTCTAAAAACTTTCGGAAGGACATACGGAAAATTTCATGTTCTTCACTTAGGTACGGATGCTTCATCTGTTTTATCTCCTCTCCATTCCTTTGTCGGAGGCTCTTTTTCTAGATTTACAATGGTTTGATTGACAACTTACCTTGGTGACATTCTAATGGCCCCATCCAGTCTGATTGTTTCCCCATTCAGCATTGGATTCGTTATGATGCTTTCCGTTAGTTTAGCGTACTCTTCTGGATACCCGAGCCTTGATGGGAATGGCACGGTTTTCCCTAATGACGTCCTGGCTTCTTCAGGTAATGAATCGAACATCGGTGTATGGAATAGACCCGGTGCAATCGATACGACACGTATCCCTTTGATGGCAAGCTCCCTTGCGATTGGCAGAGTCATACCGACAATCCCTCCCTTGGAGGCACTATATGCGGCTTGTCCGATTTGTCCTTCAAAGGCAGCGACCGAAGCTGTATTGATGATGACTCCACGCTCCCCCTCTTGATTCGGTTCATTTTCGACCATTTTTTCAGCCGCAAGCCGGATTACGTTAAATGTACCGACCAAATTGATTTGCACGACTTTTGAGAACGCTTTCAATTCATGTATGCCTTTCCTGCCTATGACCTTCTCTGCAATGGCAATGCCTGCACAGTTGATGACAGTATTGATGCTGCCGAATTTTTTTAATCCTTCATCCAATGCTACAGATACGCTATCTTCACTAGTTACATCCGTTTTAATAAACAGGACCGAATCGCCCAACTCCTGAGCCATTTTATCGCCATTTTCTTCCGAGAGGTCGAATATGACCGCTTTTCCACCTTTTTTATTGATGTTTCTTACTGTCGCCGCTCCCAGACCTGAAGCCCCGCCTGTCACAACTGCAATGGTTTCTTGAATTTCCAAATTCTCACCCCATCTGTTTCTAGAATATATATTCATCTTTCACTATCATCAAAACCTATTTTCAAGATTAATTTCACCGCTTGCCTGTTTTATCGTTCATTTTCAACTCAAGAAGGGTTTCGGTAAAGCCTTTGATTACCTGTTCAAAATCCTGCTTCAACCCATCCAGCTCTTTAATTCGTTCATTAAGTTCGTTTAACTTCTGTCCTGCAGTTTCAATCGTTTTTTCCAATTGCTTAATGCCTGTCCTATCCTTATCGAATAAAAGGACTATATCCTTTATTTCCACTAACGAAAAACCATACTTCTTACCGCGCATTATGATTTTGAGCTGTGCATATTCTTTCTTTCCATAAACTCTTTTTCCCGTTTCGGTACGCATTGGCCTAAGCATACCCAGTTCCTCATAATAACGGAGGGTCCTTGTCGTCAATTCGAATTCTTTTGCTAACTCAGAAATGGTGTACATGTTAAAACCACACTTTGCAAAGGGATTATTTACCTTTATTCTAACATTAACGTTAACGTAAACTTCAATGAAATATTCACAAAATTTATAATATATGAATCTGCATGGAAGATTTATATTGATATACTACGGGTATATTCTTTTTATAGAAGGGAATGATCGATCAATGCTATGTTCAAAAATATTAGTTGCTTATGATGAATCTGAGTTGGCACTAAAGTCTTTAGAAAAAGCGATTGAATTAGCAAAACTGGATCCCGCTATCGAAATCCAGGTGCTTCACGCTGTTACACTGCCAATCAAGCCAAATATATATGGCAGTGCTTTTCAGGAAATTGAAGAATCCATGCTTAAGCATGGCAAGGAAGTGATTAAAAAAGCGGAAGCCCTTTTATCCGAAATCCCGAATGCATCCCAACCATTTGTCGTAGAAGGTTCAGCCATCACGACTTTATTGGAACATGCAAAATCCGAGAATTGTGACCTTATTATCATGGGCAGCCGCGGATTGAGCGGCTTCAAGGAATTCCTGGGCAGCGTGAGCCACTATATCGTTCAACATTCTCCAGTTCCTGTCTTGTTGGTCAAATGAAATTTACGGCAGATATGGCCAGCCCCTTCATAGGCTGGGTTCCCCTTTGGAATCCAGCTTATTTATGCGTGCATGAACTCCAAACTTATCATGTTTTACAAACACTTCCGTTTACGGGTAAAATGAAACTAATTTCAAACGAGGATAACAGGTGACGCAATGGATATTAAACATTTGCAATACTTTATAGAGGTTGCCAATTTCAATAGCTTCACTCGGGCTGCCGATCATTTATTCATTACACAGCCGACCATCAGCAAGATGATTAAAAACCTGGAAACCGAGCTAGGTGTTGAGCTTTTTGATCGTTCACGTAAGCAACTGATCTTGACCGATGCAGGCAGGGTTGTCTTAGACCAGGCAAAATTGATCGATAAGGCCTTTCACAATTTAGAAACGGAAATGGACAATTTATTAGGTTTAAAAAAGGGACATATACGCATCGGGCTGCCGCCGATCATCGACGCTTCTTTCTTCCCCCGAATTCTTAGCCGTTTTCACCAGGACTATCCCAATATCACCTTTCAATTAGTGGAGGATGGTTCAAAGAAAATAGAAGAATCCGTCCAAAATGATTTAATCGATATAGGCGTAATAGTCCTGCCAACCAACAACGCGCTTTTTCACCATTTTGCTTTTTTGGAAGAAGACATCAACTTGATAGTTCATCCCTCCCATCCCCATGCTTGTGGGGAAGAAATTGATTTGGCCGACTTGGAAAATGAATCTTTCATCTTATTTAATAAAGATTACGTCCTTCGAGATCTCATCGTTTCATCCTGTAATGAAGCTGGTTTTACTCCACATATCGTAACTGAAAGCTCACGCTGGGACTTTATTGAGGAAATGGTTTACTGTAAACTTGGCGTTGCTCTGTTACCGGAAAGCTTATGCCGTCATGATGAACGCGTAAAGACAATCAAGGTTAGAAACCCCTCCATTAGCTGGAATTTAGGATTTATATGGAGTAAGGACCATTACCTTTCATACGCTGCAAAAGAATGGCTGAAATATACTAGGGAAGCATTGTCCCATAAGTAGTGGATTATCAAGCAAGATTGATGAAAGCACTATCATAGATTTGGGTTATGCACGCGATAACATCTAACCATTTTACAATGAGTTACGGCGGGGGTAGACTAGTATGAGTAAAAAGCACGTTGAATGCTGATGGATTCCATATGTTCTAAAAAGGAGATATTCATGATCACTTTATCTAATGTCGATGAGTTACAGGCATCAGAAGCAGCTCTGGAGAAAATTAAATATTCATACCCCGAATTATTTAATAAACTGCTCCATGTCGTTGCCTTAACACGGGCTCTCCAATTTAAATATCAATTTATGGGCACATTAATCATGGATGAAAACCCTAACGAATACACCCCTGAATTCGTTATGCCCTCCGTTATCGAATTATATATTGAGGAAGTTCAAAAGTTAAAGGATGATCCGAATATCCAGGTATTACTTCAGACCTTCTCCCAAAGTAAAAATATTGGATATGCAAAAATCAGTATGCTTGTGCTCGGTAAAAGCCCTGAATCGCTTTTAGGAGCTTCATGCATAAAATGAAGCCCCCTGATATGCCCCGAAAAAAAACCTCCCATATGGAAGGTTTTTTTCTTTACGTGTAATTAAAGGACTTTACTCAAAAAGGCTTTAGTTCTTTCCTGCTGGGGATTATTAAAAATCTCACTAGGAATATTTTCTTCAATAATATAACCTTCGTCCATGAAGATCACGCGATCTCCAACTTCTTTTGCAAATCCCATCTCATGGGTCACAACTACCATGGTCATGCCTTCCTTGGCCAGTTGCTTCATGACCTCAAGGACTTCACCGACCATTTCCGGATCCAGGGCGGAAGTGGGCTCGTCGAATAGCATGATTTTGGGTTCCATCGCCAACGCCCTGGCAATTGCGACGCGTTGCTTTTGTCCACCTGATAATGAATCCGGATATGCGTTCGCTTTCTCTGCAAGTCCCACTTTCTTAAGCAGTTCCATCCCTCTTTGGGAAGCCTGCTCTTTGGATATCTTACGGACCTTTATAGGCGCCAGCATTATATTCTCAAGAACAGTCTTATGCGGAAATAAGTTAAAATGCTGAAATACCATGCCAACTTCCGTCCGGACTTTATTGATATTGACCTTCTTGTCTGTCGTATCAAGCCCTTCAATGAAAATATGGCCTCCCGTAATCGTTTCAAGTTGATTGATGCATCTGAGAAAAGTGGATTTACCCGATCCAGAAGGACCAATTACCACGACTACTTCCCGAGGGGAAACGATTGCATTGATATTTTTCAATACATCATTTTCGCCAAATGACTTCTTTAGATTCTCCACCTTTATCATTCTGTTTTCAACCTTCTTTCGAGTCTATTTAATACGAAACTTAAAATGAGGGTCAGGAATAGATAGATGAAGGCACAAGCCAAGTATGGCTCCCACACTTTAAAGTACTGACTCCCCATCGCTTTCCCCCAGTACATTAATTCCGGGGCAGCAATGACACAAAGCAGGGATGAATCCTTCAATAATACGATGAATTCATTTCCTAACGGTGGAATCATTCGTTTGAAAGCTTGTGGCAATACAACATGTATCATTGTTTGGGCATGGGTCATCCCTAATGAACGCGCCCCTTCCATTTGCCCTTTATCGATGGATTGAATGCCCGCCCGGAATATTTCTGCGATATACGCGGCTGCATTTAACGATAAAGCAATGACACCGGCGGTTACTGCATTCGTTTCCCCGGTAAAAAAGGGCACGATTCCAAAATGGATTAAAAAGATTTGAACTAAAAGCGGTGTTCCGCGAAAAACCGTGACATAACCGTAAAATGGAAAGGCAAGCACCTTGTTTTTCATGATTTTCCCTAAACCGATCAATAACCCCAAAAAGGTTCCGATCAGGATGGAGGAAACCGAAAGCCCAATAGTAAGCAATGTCCCTTTTAATAAGAAAGGAGCATACTCAAAAATAATATCCCAGCGAAAACTCATTTCGTTCCCCTCCTAAAGGCCAAAAAAACTGCGTAACTTCACACGTAAAGTTACGCAATCTTTTACTATCCATTTGTTTTATTGTTGTGCTTTCAACGTTTCAATATCTGGTTCAGTACCAAACCACTCTTTATAAATTTCTGCATATTTCCCATTTTCATAAATTGCATTAACGGCTTTATCGAACTCCGATTTCAATTCACTGCCTTTTGGGAACATAAGACCATAAAACTCCTCATTGAAACTTTTGCTGTCTTCAACGACTTTCAGTTTTTGATCGGGGTTATTTTTCACATATTCTTCAACAACCGTATTATCAGCTACGACAGCCGATGCTCCGCCTTTCAGTAATTCCTGAATGGCCAGGTTATTATTTTCGAATTTTTTAATATCCTTGTGATTCTTTCCAAGGAGTTTCTCTACCGCTTCCTGTCCAGTAGTACCGGTCTGAACGGCAATGACTTTTCCTTTCAATTCATCTCCAGATTTTATATCACTATCCTCAGGAACGAGAATTTTGTTTGTGGATAAGAAATACGGAACCGAGAAGTCATAAGATTGTTTTCTTTCGTCATTCACTGTAATCGCAGATATGGCGACATCCGCTCTCTTACCTTCGATTTCAACAAAAATCGGATCCCAGCCAACACTTTCCAATTTAACTTCATATCCCGCTTCTTTTGCAACGGCATTGATGAAATCAACATCGAATCCTACAATCTTATCGCCTTCAAGATATTCAAATGGAGCATAGTTGGCGTCAGTCACGATCCTGAGTGTTTTCCCATTAGACTCTTCTTCTTTACCAGTTGTCGAGACTTCCTTATCCTTCCCGCATCCTGTCATGACTAGTAACAAAGAAGCAACCATGGCAAACACTAAAAAAGAAACCTTTTTCAAAATAATCCCCTCTTCTCTCTCGTAAACTCTCTTTTTTTTAAAAAAACAGATAAATCTAACTTTAGAGAACTTTCAGTATATTCTTTTAAGAATATTATACGTTTATTTGTTTTTTTATGCAATAAAAAGTCGATAAATAACTTTAGTAAAATAAAATTTTAATCAATTAACTCGGTAAATTAAAAACGCAACGGTGCTCTAATGGGGAAAAAGGCAACTTTCTCCCCTTCACTCGAATTAATGGATATTATATTGAAATCAGATAGTGCCACCGTTCAAAAGGTTTAAGGAACAAAAATAAGCAGCGGCCATATTAGCGGCCGCTGCTCAAATGATTATTATGGTACTTCCGTGTTCCCCTCTTCAATATCCAACATATCCAACAGGAAGATGAAGATCGGTATTCCGATGATCAATCCCCATATCCCAAGGAAATGCTCGGAAAACAATAGAATGATGAAGGTGAAAAATGTTGGAAGATTCGTTTTTGCCGACATGAATTTCGGATTTAAAATATAGCTTTCAATTGAATGGATCACAACAACCATGATTAATACAGCAATCACTTTGGGCATGCCGCCGATACTATAGGCAATCATGCTAAGCGGGATGAGGGAGATGATGACCCCTGCAACCGGGATCAAACCAAGGAAGAAAATCATGATCCCTAGGCCGAGTAACTGCGGGAAGCCAAGAATCCATAAGAAAGTTACAGATAGGACAGCATTCGTAATGGCTATCAAGAACTGGACCTCGATCACCTTTCCGAATGAATTGATGAATTTGACGCCAAAGTGGCTTAAGTTTATAAAAAAAGACTTGAATTTGGCACGCTTGAATTTAGAAGTGAAGCGAATGATCTTATCTTTTTCCAATAAGAAAAATAGACTGAGCAACATGGAAATGAAAATTTGAAATGCCAGTTTACCGAAATCGGATATATAAAGATAGAGTGTATTCATCTGTGTTTGAAGATCGAGCGGAGACTTCAGCTCGTTCATTACATTAATGGCATATTGAATGACCCTGCTATCTGGTGGATGTTGAAAGAAGAAAACGATCTGTGTCACTAATTCCGTGAATTGCAGCGTAATGACCGGTAAATATTTATAAAGAACGATGGCTAAACAAGAAATGACGACTGCATATAAAAAGCTTATAACAACCTTGGAGTTGATATGCATCACTTTATTCAGCCGAATCATGATAATTTGCTCCAGCCTTCCCATCAAGAAAGTGAAAACAAATGTGAATAACACGATATTAACCATACTTCCGATGCTAATTAAAAAGAGGACTAACACAATTAATGTAATTAACCTTGAAAAACCTTCGCTTTGCAAATACTCTTTTACCACTTACCTATCTCCTAACTACCATTCTGCCGTGATAATTCCTTTACCTTTCATTTTACACGTAATTGAGGAATTCTACTACAATTACCTTCCATTGACAACAAAATTATTTGAATGATCAGTAAGGCCCATGATGCAGACGTATTTAAAGACCTTTTTCGGAAATTCGACCATTACTTTCACAGCCATTTCTGCATGAAAAAACATCTGACAAATCGGCAGATGCCTGACCTTGGACAAACTCAATGAAAATCGAGTATGTCTAAGGTTTTTTATTGGTTTGTACTATTTGGACGTTGATTTCCGCTCCAGGCACTCGCTTTCCGCGGGCGGTCGGGGAGCCTCCTCGGCTTGCGCCTGTGGGGTCTCCCCTAGACACGCTTTTCTAAGCAGGATTCTCGTACCTTTCACTTCAATCAACTCTGTTCTTAAATTTAGAAAGAACCTACCTATGGAGTTGAAGGTGTTGTTTTGGGGCAAATGATTCGGGAACTTCTTTTGATGAAAGTACGTTATGTTTTCCGACCCCCATTTGCCTCCGCTTTGGCTTGTACGATTCGAACGTTGATTTATGCTGGCACTCGCTGCGGGCGGTCGCGGAGCCTCCTCGGCTTGCGCCTGCGGGGTCTTCCCCTAGACGCGCTTTTCTAAGCAGGATTCTCGTACCTTTTGCTCCAATCAACTCTGAATAAAATTTAGATAGAACCATACCTATGGAATTGAAGGTGTTACTTTGGGTCAATTGGTTCGGGAACTTCAATGAAAGATATGTTTTCCGGGCCCCCTTCTATCTACAAACAAAAGCTGAGGCTATGGCCTCAGCTTTGTTATGGCTGTACAATTTGGGCGTTGATTTCCGCTCCAGGCACACACTTTCCATGAGCGGTCGCGGAGCCTCCCCGGCTTGCGCCTGCGGTATCTTCCCCTAGACGCGCTTTTCTAAGCAGGATTCTCGTACCTTCCTCCTTTTTGAAACTCAGCATCTGCTAAATGGACAGATGCTAATCTTCATCCTTCACATCGATATCTTCGGGGATGGGTTCGTTATAATAATCCGCTAAATCCTTCTTATATTTCTCCATCTGTTCAAGATGCATATTAAACTGATCTTTAAAAATCAAATGCTGCTCACCATCATGAACGGTGCGAATTTTATTTTGAATGATCAAACCTTCTATATAAGATTCCGGCATCGATAGATATTCCGCAGTCTCTTTTACTGTCAAGTACATGCCTTCACCCCTTTTCCCCTCTAACTATACTAGATATGAGGCATTATTTGAAGCGCTTGATTTTTAAATGAAAATCCCTTACATGCCAAGGAAAGGACGATACCCGATTCAGGGTATTGTCCTGCAACCTCACGATATTAATCAATTTCCGCCAATGGAACATTTTAGATAAAATAACTCACAATCCCTTCCATTAACATGTAAAATAATGTTAAAGTAATATATCCATAGATTAAGAGGAGTGGACAAAAATGACCTTCTTTTATGTCATTCTTGCGGCAATTTTTGCTGTTTTACTTGTCAATTTCGTTAAAGGGCTAAGTGAACCGGCTAAAATGGAACGCTATCAAAATGAATTCCGTAAATACCGTGAAGAAACTTTAGATCTTCATGCAACTGAAGTCGTTTCAGAAGCATTGATAGAAAAGCTTAATAAAGCACTGGATTTCGATTATATGGAAAAGGTCAATACTGAATTCCGCCTGAAGCATCCACGGTACTCACAGTTAAAGGTCAATCAGGCCTGGCGTGAATTGAAACGCTATTTGATTATGGCTGCAGTGTTTGGAAAAGTTGAAATGTTTAATTCAGTCATCGATGAGTTATGGCATATCATGCTGAACTATAGTCAGGAATATGATGAGTTTTGCCAGGTTTTCATCGGTAGGACCATTCAGCACCATCCTCATTCAAAACCTGTTTTCAAACCCGATGAGCGCACTCTTTTTGATTTTTACTATGTACAGCTATTTACGGTGGACTCCCATTCCATTCAAAAATGGGGCAAATTTTTCAAACATGATAAAGGGCTAACACTTCTCCGTGATTTTGAAACGTTGGAGCTGGAGCAGTTAAAAGAGAAATATATGAGGAAACCGACCAGTTTACAGGCGGAACGGACCTTTGAAGCCTTCACTTCACAATTTAAAGAAAATCGCACCATGACAGAATTGAATTGGCGGAAAACGTACGATCAGACTGACTACGCAGCTCCTGCCTATTTCACTTATGCAAGCACCGATGATTTTGACAGCGAATTTAAAGATATATTCGGGAATGAACCGAACACAGTTTCCTCCGGATCCGGCCATGCCGATCATGGTGGCCATACCGGTTCCCATGACAGCAGTTCTGATTCCTCTTCCAGCTGTTCTTCATGCAGTTCTTGTTCATCTTGAGCTTTTCGCTTGGAGAAATCCAAGCGTTTTTGTATACACTAGCATTAGATGAACTGATTGATTGTGCTTAGTTTTTCACTCAATTTTAAAAGGAGTTACAACTGATATGCATGATAATGAGATACGAAAATTCAGGCCAGTTTTTGTATATGCAAATTTGGAAAGCAAAAAAAAATTAGTACAAGGTTTAACTGAAGATCGAGTGAAATTGATTCAAGAACTGGAAAAATACAGAAATGTCCTATCACCATTTTTAATTAATGTTTTGCAAACTAATTTAGATCAGTGGGAAATAGAAATTCATGATTGGCAAGAAGAAATTAATAAAATAGAAGCAGAGAAAGAGAGCTTTTAAGTGCTCTCGGTTTACAGGCAAAAGGGGTTCGGAATTTATAAATTCCGAACCCCTTTGAATTTTCGTCCAAGGTTTTGAGCTTGGGTATCTGACGCAATCCATTTCCTTCTTCATTAATTCCACCGATTGAACCAATTCTTGATCCTTTGTTTATTTTTCTCAAGAACCTCCTTCGATGTCCGGTTGTCTTTTTGTTTTTTCCATTCAAAGAAAGATGCAATTCCGATAAGCAGCCCTCCGCCGATGATTAAATACAGCCACCATGGCATCTCGCTCCACATCGAATTGGTATTCATATAGACATTGAATAAAATCGTCCCAGTTCCAGCGATGAAATAGGATTTGTATTTCATCATGAATCCAAAGAGCATTGCTGCCAATGACACGGTTCCGATAATGAGGGCATCATATAAGGTGTTTCCTGCCATTGCATCAATGATCAGGGCTAAAAACAATAGGAAAACAATGCCGCTTTCGATATATTGTGTGATTTTGCCTTTAACAAATATTTTCCTCAGCAGAGTGGTGCTGACAATGAACAGCGGCAGAATATTCACCTCCTCCTCAAATACAGGAGGGATCGTGAGCTGATCGACAATGACCCAATACGGATATAGGCTGAACAAAATCGCTGCTGCCATCTGGAATTTTCTTTCCAACATGCCTGTCGTCGTGCTTCTCATCAAAATGAAATAGGCCGGAATCAGAAGTGCCGCGATGATTTCCAAAATGAAATGTGTCGGTCCCCCCGTCAAAACATCCATGTTCATGGCAATAAGAAACAGCAGACCATAGACTCTGTAAAAATCCAATTGAAGTCCTGCCCCGCCTTTATCAAGCAAGCCTTTAAAGTATTTCTTGCTTAGCAAGACCATTATGGCCGTACATCCAAGAAGGACTGCCGTTCCAACGAAAGGCTGTAATGTGTCCGCGTAAATGATGATGATCCAATACGGATACAAACTGAGAACTCCCGTCAGCCAAACGTAGATGCCCTTTTCTTTTACATCCTTTGAGAAACTTCCAATCAAGATGAAGTAAACCGTAATCAAGAGCGAGACGAAAACCTGAAGTAACTGGCTTGATGTTTCAGTTGCTAGGATTCCCCTATTCATGGCCAGTAAAAACAGCAGGCCATATATCCTGTATGCATCGAAGGTAATTCCTGTTTCTTCCTTTTTGATTAAACCATCGAAATAACGCCAGCTTAAAAGCAGCATCCCTGACATACAGCCAAAAAAGAATAGCAAGCCCATTACAACAGATAAGCTGTCGGCATAGCCAACTATGATCAGGAAGGGATACAGACTGACTAGTGCAGCAATATTGGAATAGATCTTCCTTTCTAGCTTTTCCGCTGTCAAGCTTCTCAGGAAAATGAAATAAGCGGTTAACAGCAGCGATACAAAGACTTGGAGTAACTGATGTTTAGTATCATTAAAAATTTCTGCATTCATATCGATCAAAAAGAATAAACCATAAATCCTGAAAGGATCAAAGCTGATGATGCCTGATCCGCTTTTCTTGAGTAATCCGCTGGAATACAGCCTGCTTAACAACAACATTCCTGCCATACAGCCAAAAAGAACAGCCAAACTCATGACGATTGGGAGTGTATGGGCATAATCTATGATATTGATGAACGGGAAAAGGCCGATGATTGCAGCTATTCCCAAGTAAATGCTTTTTTCTTTCTTATAGATTGTGAATCTTCCTATCAGGATGAAGTAGCTAGGCAACAGCAGGGAAACAAAAATCCCCAAAATCACAGAATCTGAGTCACTCGTAAACACTTCCAGATTCAGAGTACATAGATATAGCAAGCCAAAAATCCGATAATAATCAATGACTCTCTTCGTTCCCTCTTGGTTGAGCAATCCTTTGAAAAGGCGTCTGCTAGCCATCATCATCACAACCATACATACAAGCAATACGATAAACGCCATAACCAGAGACAATGTATTTACATACAAATTATAGAAGATGAACGCCAGGCTTAGAGGAGCGGCAACATAGTTCCGCCAATTCCTTTGCATGAGCAGATACCAGGCAAACAAGAGCTGTACAGTCATCACTCCTACCCAGACTAACTCGCGGTTAAGTGGAAAGTCCCGGATCGCCGTTTCCAAAATGGATATGCTTATCCCTAAATGAATGAATGGAATAAGGTAATACTCCATGATGCCTTTCCAATTCTTATTGGATAACCCCCATAGAATGGTTATGAGTCCTGCTGTAATCATCATGCATATTGATGTAATGAATACTATTTGCTCGAAGTTTACCACAAATAAATGGACCTGTAGGAAAAGGGTCGAAAACCCTAGGTAAGTAAAAACGTATTTTTCCCATTTCACATGTGCCCTTAAAGCACTCAAAATATAAATCAAGAGTTGTGCAACATATAGGAACGGAGAACTTTCCGTATGGATGATGAGCAAATAGCCAACGGGAATCGCCAGTAAATTGGCAAGGTGACTCGTATATTGGAAGTACAATTTCCCATTTTTTGAATATTTCCCAAGCCATTCTCCTAATAGGAAAAAGATAATGGGGCCGAGCAACACGAACGCAATCCTCAGCTCCATTGAAGCAAAATCAAAAACATCGTAGAGTGAGGCATATAGGCTGGCACTTGTAATCACGACAGGCACCCAGAATATTTGCTTCCGATGTATATGGACGGACCAGCTGTTTATTGCAGTAGCTACGGCAATCACTCCGCTTGCCTCCAAAGGATTCATTGAATCGAAGGGAATCGAAATCAAGGAAAGGAAGGAAAGAATCTGTCCGTTATACGCAAAAACTGGAAACAATTTATGGTATCCCTTTTTAAATGTGTAAGCTGCACCGATGGAAATCAGTGAAACACCCATTAAATAGACGCTGAGCGGGATATTTGATTGGACCCAACCTCCGCTTTCCAGCAAATATGGATAGAAAGCAACCAAAGCCAGTATGAAAGTGATCGGAAATCCGTATATGGCGTTTTCCTTCATATGCTTTGATTCGTCTTTTATATAGGTGATGAAGAAAAGCCCAGAAATCATGGCGAGCTCTGCACTAACAGCAAGCCAAGCCATTTCGCTAAATTTACTGGTCAGTATCACTAGCATGATCATTGGGGAGATAAGTAAGATACTCTTCTTAAATAGGCTGTACCTTGGGTGACGGTTATATAGATATACTCCAAGATATTGAATGACCTGAACAACAAATAACAGATTTAAAATGGTAGAAAAAGAGATTGGCAAGGCAAAGAAAAGATATAGGAACGCTAAGTCGAAAACAACAACAGCCGGGTACGTGAAGCTTGAATTTCCCGAATGAAGGGAAACATAAGCAAGCTGGGCGGATACTAACATGAGCGCGATGAATATTTGCGCATAGTTATCCTGGTACACCATCGCGTTACTATATAAGAAAACGATCCCGCTCTCAATCAAACTGGTAATCATGAAGTTCTTCGAAAGGTTAGTCCTTTTGGCTTTAGCCAGATATTTCGATAGCATAGTAAAAATGATTGGTACAAATGCAAATGCAATGGTCATGTACTCACTTAAAAACGAGTTATAAACAAGATGGATATATCCATACGTGAAAACGGCGCTAAAAGCCATTTCATAATATTTTTTTTGGAATTTGACCGAAAAAATCAAAAACAAAACAGAAAAGACCATCAACGTTAGTGAATACACCAAGTTGCTTGAAAATAACGTCAGGATCACAAAGGCTTCCACGATGAGCTTAAACTGGATGAATTGAAAAATGAATGGTTTGAATAGCGTTAAGGCTTTTTGATTTTTCAATTGCTCCATATTCCATACTAGTATTAAATTAAGAATGCCAATCGCCAAAAACATCCACTCGATAGTTGGCGTCACAAAAGCCACCCCGAAATAGCAGGTAATGGCAAAAGTGAATATTGAAATGAAAATGAATGTTTTTGACTTGAAGTAGTCAGCAATCTTACAATAAATGGCTAAGCAAAGTAATCCCCCAAGAAACCCCAGAAGCCCCCGCCCATCACCATTAAGTGAAAGGTACTCTCCAAAAATCCGATAATATGAAGCTGATAATATCGTAATCGGAATGAACAGCCCCGCTAGCGTCAGGAATGCAAAAGCGGTTTGTTTAATTTTCAGTTTTGACGCGATGAAGGCCATCCCTGCAAAAGTGACGGAAACCATTCCAATGAAGAGAACTTTCAAGACCGCATTCAGATCCCCCCATGAAGTGGTTGCTAAAATCAACCCGCCAAACAGAAGCAATATGACCCCAGTGAGCAGGATGACAGAAATATTCCGTTCCCTGATTTGTTCAGGTGTTTTCTTCGGCTTTGCCGGTTTTACCGGTTTTACCGGTTTCTCCCGCTTGATGGCCTGCTTTTGAATAACCGGTTTCCTATCATTGATCTCCTTGACAGGTTCAAGTCTCTCCTCGAAACCAGATTCAGTAGGCGCTTCATTCAATCCACTGGATTCCCGTAATTGGAATGAAGATTCTTCGATCAGGCTATCCTGAATCCTCTTATCGGCACTTTCACCGATTATCGTTTCAGTTCCATGGATGGATTTCTTCTTTTCTTGCTCTAAGCGCTTTTTTTTATGGAGGGCTAATTGGAAATGCCGATTGTAAGCCCTGCTAATCCGGATATATTCTGATTTAGGGATGAGCCGCCTTTCCCATAAAACATCCAGCTCTTCTTGGAAAATACGCTTCCTTCTTTCTAATGTCATTTCTTCGTTTGAAGAGTCATTCATTCCAAGCTTCCCCTTCCTTCAAATAGACCTTCTATCATCTTATGTATAATCTCTTTTCGATAATAACAAAGTTTTTCCATTTTTAAAATATTTAGGATAATGCACCAAGGGTGTTCCTGCTGACTCAAAAAAAAGAATGACTTCCATTGAAGCCATTCAACATCCTTATATTGATTTTCCTTTATCCTCGCTCCTGATGATGAATAAATAAACGATCATCGAAATGAAAATCGAGGCGGCCGCCGTGATATAGATGCTCCTATATCCGAAGAGGAAGCCAATCTGCCCGAACACGATGGCACCTATGCCCACTCCAAGATCGAAAAATGAAAAGTATGTGGCATTCGCCATCGCCTTCCGATTGGGTGCCGTCTTTTCAATCGACCATGCCTGCAGTGCCGGCTGAACAGAACCGAATCCAAATCCATAAAGCACTGCCGCAATGTAAAGTACTGCTTCACTCGGCATCCATGCAAGCAGCAGCATTCCAGCCATGATGAGTACCGTTGAAGGCACGAATACGGCTCGATGTCCCCTTCTGTCATATAGTCGGCCCGCGAATAATCTCGTGACCATAAGGGCCATTGCATATACTAAAAAGTACCACTGAATTCCAGCTACACCTTTTTCCGCTGTATACAGAGGAAGGAAGGTTGCAATTCCACCAAATGTAACGGAGATGAAGAAAATGAGCAAAGATGGCTGAAGGGCACTTTTTTCATAAATATCAAACCTTTTGGCTCTGACAGCCGCCGAAGGATCACTTTCCACTTTTTGATACCGAATAAGTGATGCTGCAATGATGGCAAGCAATCCTAATAAAGAGCAGATTAAAAACAACTCTTGGAACGGAAGTACCGTAACTAGGAAAAGACCCAATGATGGCCCGAATGCCAGTGCTAAGTTACCCGATAATCCGTAATACCCCATCCCCTCACCCCGCCGTTTCGCAGGGATTATATCGGAAGCAATCGTTCCTGAAGCCGTTGAAGAAAATCCCCAGCCGACGCCCTGTACAATCCGCATCATGAATAACAAGCCGATGCTCCCCATGAAACCGAAGGAACCCACTGACAATGCAAAAATGGCTAACCCAGCAAGAAAAACGATGCGCCTTCCTTTCGTCTCCAATAATCTTCCGGCAATTGGCCGGACAAGCAAGGCCGAAAAAGTGAAGATTCCAAGGACAGCCCCCACAAGACGATCATCACCGCCAAGCTGTTCCACAAACAACGGGAGGGTCGGCATCGTCATTTGAAAACCCATGAAGATGCACATATTTGCCAAACAGATCATGATGAAATCACGTGTCCAGATTTTATCAGTCCCTCTTACCCGTTCATCCGCTAAGGTTTCCCTCATATTCCTTCACCTTCTAATTATAATAGTCATTGCCAGTTTACTAAAATTGGTTAAAATAAGCGAATGATTTATTTCGTGTACCTAAATATATATATATAAATAAAAGCCCAATATGACATAGGGCTCCCCCTTTAACATTCATGATCATTTCCGTCCACTTACCTTCCGTATGCGAACCAATAATTTAGATTCTCCATGCTGTAATGCATTAAACCATTGCCTCTATTCATCCGTAACGGCTCTTAGCTGAAACGCATCCCTCCAGCATAATGGATTTTCCTTACATTCAAATTTTCATAAAACATCCCCTGAAACAACCATTCTGCAAGTGAAGGATGGTTCTACACCCTATCTTATTAAATTCCAAAAACATCTAAAAGGAAAAACTTTAAATGTTTTTCCTTATCTCCTTAAGAAAAGGGGATGCATAACTGAAAAAAGCCGATCCCAATTGGATCGGCTTTTCATGCTTCACGACTATTTCGTTATCTCGATTTTCCCATTATTCGTTTCCAATTTAACTAGATTTTCACCTTTGCCAATGACAGTATCGCCCTCATACTTACCAAGGATATCCACTCTCCCATTGTCAACATGTACATCGAAAGTTGTATTCGTCGGTTCATTCTCCGTTTTGATCATGATTTTACCATTATTACTTTCGAGTTCGATCTCCCTATCCAAGTCTTTCGTGACTAATGTGATTTTACCGTTATTCGATGAACCAACTAGTTTTCCTTCCACATTATTAAGCTCTACTTTTCCATTAGCAGATTTCACTTCAACTTTTTCGGTTATTATATCATTTAATTCTACCCGGCCATTTTGAGATTTCACATTTAGATTTTCACTTTTCAATCCTGTTATTTGCAATTTTCCATTATCGGATTCGGCGACAAAGGATTTATAAGATTCATCAGGCACATACACCTTTAAATGTAAGGATTGAATATGAAAACCAAAGCTAAACGTACGTCGATCCTTTAATTGTACCGAAAGCTTCTTCCCTTCCACATCTGCAGTGAAATCCAACTTGGAAACATCCATCCCTTTTGAAACCAACTCTATCCTGGTCTCCTTATCCTTCGTTGGCACGATCTCTACAGCTGCATTGTCAGCGTCGATCTGAATGTCCGTCACGATTTCCGAAATCGTTTTTTCCTCTGTAGTCGTTTCCTTATTCGTCATTTGGGAAAACGTAAACAGACTTCCTATTACCCCGATCAATAACAATACAAGTGCAATGATCGATAATTTTTTTACATTAATCATTTTTCAAACCGCCTTTCACAAGGGAAGCGTTAAATTTTAAATAGCGAATGAATCCTTTAGTTAAAGCACTCGTAGCGACAAACATTCCCATGGCAATGAAAATGCCAATCCCGCATAGTCCCAATGCGAAGAAAAGATCGAATAATTGAAAGTTACCTAACACAAGGTTAAACAGAGCGCCCAGCGGAGCAAGAATGAACGCTATCGCCGAAACCCACCCTGCAATGACAACTCCGATCAAGGCTATAAATGGTCCCAAAACGATTACCAAATTAAAGAATCCCAAACCAATGACTGCCCAAACTGCCCGCATAACATTACCTGCAGAAGTCGTTTGTTCTACCAGACCAAGATGATAGGTTGCCATCAGTTCCTTGGAAATCTGTTTAGGATTCCCAAGGGATTTGGAGATTTCCTGCTCTGACTTCCCTTCTTCCATTCCAATTTCGAAATACTCTTCGTAATCTTGAAGGATATCTTCCCGTTCCTCTAAGGAAAGTCTGGTTAAAGAGGCATTCAATTGTTTTAAAAATTGTTCTTTATTCATTGGTTCACACCTTCCTTGATTAATTGGTTGACCCCATTGGAAAATTCATTCCATTCCATCAGCAGTTCTTGAAGGTATCTCCGTCCTTTTTCGGTTAATGTATAATATTTGCGCGGAGGCCCTTCTGTTGATTCTTGCAAATATGTCGTAAAATACTCTTCCTTCGTCAATCGTCTTAAAAGTGGATATACCGACCCTTCCGATATTTCAATTTGATCCGAAATCTTCTGTACAAGTTCATACCCATAGCGATCCTGCTTATCCAGTAACACCAGAACACACAGTTCCAGGACACCTTTCTTAAATTGTACATTCATAGCACCTTCACTCCTTTCAAAAGTTTTTCAGTATAGTTCAATAAACAGTACTGAACACAGAACAATACATCTTATGTGAATAATTTACCACATGGTACTGTTCATTGCAAGGTACTATAAATATTTTTATGTCTTACACGCATTCCAATAAAGGTAGAAGAAAATCAGCATTATATTCAAAGCTGCAAGAGAATACGATGTATAATAGTAAAATGTGGAAGGAGGAGTTACTTTGGCCAACAAAGCAATAACAAAGAAGCAATTCGATTTTCTTGAACATGAATTTAATTACCTTGAAAAGGAAGGAGTCATCTCCCGGCAAGAGAAAGTGAGGATGTTAGGTTCCTATGATGTAAAAGGCAATTTGAACTTCATCACGATTCTATTATCCATTGGGGCACTTCTTTTAGGTTTAGGCGTATTGACCTTCGTAGCCAGCAACTGGATCTATTTAAGTAAAGCGGTTAAATTCCTGCTTATCATTGCATGCCTACTCGGAGTGAACTTTGCTGGCGTGAAGGTGCAGGCTCGCTTTCCCAAAACGTCACGAAGTCTGCATTATGCAGGTATCCTGATCTTTGGTGCAGGGATATTTCTAGTCGAGCAGATGTTTAACATTAGCATCAATTTCAACAATTCCTTTTTATTATGGGCGATTGGAACGGTATTCATTGGATACTATTTGAAGGATGTTTTCATCCTCCTTTTTACATCTTTCCTGCTTTTCATTTATTTGAACGGAAGTATATTCGTTGATGAAACATCTTATCCGCTTGCCATTCTTGTGTTTCTACCGGCTTTATACATTCTGTTAAAGAAATTCGATTACCCTAATTATCTGACCTTTTTCATTAACGCTTTAGCCATCAATACAATTGCCTTATTTCTTATGGAATTCGTGCCGAAACTAGGGTTTGAAAATTCGAATACGATTGTCCTTTCCATCTTGTTTGTACTGGGTATCGTGCTTGCCTATATTCCGGTAAGAGCCAAATTACAAAACATCACACACATACAAGGGCATATCTTACATGGTTTAACCGCACTCTTCCTTACCTTTGATTTTTCAATCTGGTTTCCTATAGCTTATTTCGTTTTTCTGCTTTATCTGATTCTAAAAGGCAGTTTGACCAGCATCGTAATAATATGTGCACTGATTTTCAGATATTACATCTACTCCTTTGACTTCCTGCCAAAATCGCTTACATTCATCATCGGTGGAATCATGCTCATCGGTTTTGGCTTCTTCTTTGAAAACCAACGAAAAAAAGGAGGGGAACTCAATGAGTAATCCATCATTCCGGCCACTCATCGTATTTTCCATTCCAGTCTTGATTTTGTTAATCTTGGCATTTCCTGCGGTCTGGACAACAATGACAGGAGATGTAATCAAAATCAAAACAGCCCCGGTCGACCCGACTGATTTGTTTAGGGGAAGCTATGTGGCTTTGAAATACGAAATTGAATCAGTAAAGCCGTCGCAAGTCGATGACTCGATTAAAACCGAGTTCAATATAAGGAATATGGGTGATTATAAAAAGGTATATGTACGTTTAAAACAAAATAAGGATGGACTATATGTTGTCGATTACGTAACGAAAGAAAAACCCGGCGAAGGCGTGTACCTAAAAGGGGAACTGGAAGTCCCTTATGACCTGCAAAATGCTAAAACCATTCAGATCAGATACGGTCTGGACAATTATTTCGCATCCGAAGAAAAGGCAAAGGAAATGGAGAAGGAAGCATTGGCCAATCCTTCAGTGGCCGTCGTAAAAGTTCGTAATGGCCATGTTGTTTTAACCGATATCATCATTGAATGAATGGCCCCCGGATATGACTAGCAAAAAGAGCATCGGTTTTTCGATGCTCTTTTGTTTTCTGGACTATTATCATGTGGAATTCAGATTGTTACTTAATGACCCGTTTTGCCCCTATATATTTTTCTTTCCAATATTCATCACTCATTTTGACCACTTTGACCCCTTTGGTGGTGGTCCCGACAAATGTGCCATTTCCATAATAGATTCCTACAAAAGAGACCTGCCCTTTCTTACCTGTCGCATAGAAGACCAAATCGCCCGCTTTCAAATCTTTTTGCTTCACGGCCTTTCCGGTTTTATACTGGTCCGCACTCGTTCTTGGAATCTTCATTTCTGTGGCGGCATTTTTATATACATATTGGGTAAGACCGCTAGCATCAAACCCTTTAGGGGTCGTCCCCCCATATTTATATTTGCTTCCCACCTGCTTCTTTGCCAAAGCGGCAACTTCATCACCATAATTGATAGAGGCTGAAGCATTAGCCGGACTGAATATGAATGCCGTCAATAATGCCCCTACTAAAACTATGGCTGCAAACCATTTTGAAACTGGTAAACGATAACTCATCCTTTTTCCTCCCCAAACTGAAAATGAACCACAATTTTAAATGTATGTTACATTTCGGTTTTTAGACCAAATCATTTTCGGCGACCGTCATCCCTGCAAAAAAAATAACCAGATAACGCCGTTGTCTAGCTAATACGGTGCTATCTGGTATACTCTACTTTTCAGTAGCTGAAAGAATAGTGTCCATTACTTAGGTTCCTTGTATTGTCGTGCATTTTCACTGTCACTTAAACCTTTAGTTGTATGATCGACCACACCGCCGACCCCAAAGAATGTAAGCGCTATGAAGTTAATGATGCCTAAAGCGCCGTTCAATGCATCATCAGTAATGGTAAAGCCTATAGGAGTAATGAAATTGTTTATGAACGCGGCAACCATCTGCGCCAATATTAAAAGCCCAGGAAGGAGTACAGTGAATATAAACGTAGGGTTCTTAAGACGCACTTTCCAGTTGATCATTGCTTTTCCCCCTCTCTATCCTATTAAGTCCGCTTCATGAAGATTGTCGCGGACCTGCTATATTTTATGCGGCTTGTCCTTCTTACGTTCGGAAATTCCATTCATAATCTATCACGCTAGTTTCCCATAAACATAAAAAAAGCCCATCAGAGGATGGACCTTCAAAGTAGTTCTTAAAAACACTAGAGAGCGCCTCACTTTAACAAGTAAGTAACAGCTTCCTCGAGCTCTATATACTCCTCGGTGTGCTCGTGATCGAACGTTCTTAAAATCTGAATATATTAAATGCTAGATTTTTCACACTCCATTTTTTCCTGCAAAAACACTCTGATCCGTTCGGCAGCTTCAGTCAATCTCTCGGCCGGCTGGACCAAGGCCATCCGGACATACCCTTCACCCTGCTTCCCAAAAGCATCGCCTGGAACGACCGTTACCCCTGCTTTTTCAATCAATGCATAGGCAAAATCCCGTGATTTCCAGCCAGCAGGAATTTGAGCCCAAATAAACATCGTAGCTGATGTTTTCGGTACATGCCATCCCCCTTCCGCAAGACCTGAAATCAAGGCATCACGTCGGGACTGGTATTCCTTAACCTGTTCGGATAGCAGCGAAAGATTGGAAGTTAGCGCCATTTCGGCAGCTTTTTGAATAGGATAAAAAACCCCATAATCGATGTGTGATTTCAGCGTTCCCAGGATGTTCAGCGCCTCTTGATTGCCCACTGCATACCCAATGCGACAGCCGGCCATATTAAAAGTTTTGGAAAGCGAGTTAAATTCAATCCCCACTTCCTTTGCACCAGGAATGGACATAAAACTAATTTGCGGATGATCATCAAAAATCAATTCCGAATAAGCAAAATCGTGAACCACCATTATTTCATTCTTTTTCGCAAACGATATAACGTCCGAAAAGAAAGTCTCATCAGCAAGGGCCGTGACAGGATTTCCTGGATAACTGATGATCATCATTTTCGTCTTTTTCAGTATTTCATCCGGAATTTCGTTGAGCTGCGGCAGGAATCCATTTTCGGCAGTAAGCGGCATCGGATGAATGATTCCGCCGGCAAGTTCCACACTCGCTTCATAAATTGGATATCCCGGATCTGGCACCAGCACATAATCTCCAGGGTTTATCATCGCCGTTGCCAAGTGTGCAAGGCCATCCTGTGACCCCATCAGTTGGAGGACTTCCCTTTCTGCATCCAGCTCCACTCCATAGCGCATCCGATAAAAATAACGGACTGCCTCATGGAATTCAGGCGTGCCTTTTAACGTATACCCGTAGGAATTGCGATCCTGCGTATACTTCACAAGCGTATCCACTACAAAGTCAGGCGGTGGTAGATCCGGACTTCCAACACTCAAATCGATAACATCCAGCCCCCGTTTCATTGCATCCTGCTTGCGGGCCGCCAACTCTGAAAATATCCCTGTTGTGAATCTTCCGACTTTTTCAGATGGAGTCATATTCATTCTGTCTTTCCCCTCCATTAATGATTTTCTATCTATCATTATAGCAATCTTTCACGAGTATTTTAAGACTTCATCAGTATCTGTTCGAGAGCCTCATCAAGATGATCGAATTTAAATGCATACCCCGCCTTTTCCAATCTCTCAGGTATGACCCACCGGCTTTTTAATATCAATTCCGTTTCGTTCCCATAAGGAAAGCCCCGATTTCAAGCATGGGAGTTGGACAGGGAAGTCTATTCGAATATTCATGAGCTTTCTCAAATGAGCCATCAATTCACGATTTGTAACTGGATGCAGCGATGAACAGTTGAACACCCCGCTCAGCTCCTGATTCTTTCTTAGAAAATGGACCACTGAATTTCTGATTTCCTGACCTTTATGGCCTTAACCAAATTCCTATATGGGGTCATCACTCCCCCATCTCGCATATAACCAACCACTTTCGTTTATGAGTTAATAGTATGAATAATAATGAGCGCCTTCTATGTGAAGTAATTCACATAAATCATACCATGTTATTACATTAAATGGTAGCAACTCCTGCCGCTGTGCAATAAATGGTGAACTTGTCCAAGCAAAAGGGAAAATTACACATAAATTAGTAATGTGGAAATTTATAAAACAAAGGGGATGATTTCAGTGTCAAACAAAAAGCTAAGAAGAGCTGTTAATTCTGGAACTGGTAATTCCGGAACTGGCAATAGCAGCCTTAGGTCTGCCTTGAGAAGAGTCTTACAAAATTTATTAAACAATAATAGAGGTACTTCAATTAAGGAACCTACTTCCATCAAGCAACCCACTTCTGTCAAGGAATTTGAAAATTAGAAGGTTGCTTTTTTGAGATTAACATGGAATCCCTTTGGACTATCTAAAGGGATTCCGTGTTATGTATTTACATGTACCAGCTATATATGTCTAGTGAATAACTGTTATATATCTAATAGAGATAAAGGAGAAGTTATGATGTATTTTTTTCGAGACTGGAAACCTAAAAAGGATATAAAGAAATTAACGGATATCACCGTAAAAAATTTTCGGGTCTCTTCCGATAAAGTGAATGAAATTCTGCAAAAGTCACACAAGGTACTTGTAATTTGTAATGATAAAGGTAAAGTAGTGGGATTCATTTGTTATAATCTTTATTTATATAAAGTGGCTCATATTAATTATGTAGTCATTGACAAAAAATATAGAGGAAAGGGAATTCTGCAAGCCCTTTTACCCGAATTGGTAGAATATGTGAGAAATAAAGGAATCCTTGTAGTGTCCGGTTTCGTGAACAAAAATAACCATGAGGCATTGCAAAAGTTTAGAGCCCTTGGTTTTAAACCGATTTTTATTTATCATGATGACATTCTAATTGAATCACTGATTTAAGAAGGTTCTCTTGAAGCTTATAGCGTAAATTAGAAGAAAGATCGATCAAAATACATTCTGTTTCACCCCCTATTAACTGGAATTTCATTCCTGATACCAATACAAATAAGCGGGAATAGGATTATAGGGATATATGAATTCCCTGTTCCTCCATGCAATGAATAACTAGGGAAGGAAAGCCTGTAAATTCTACACGGATTCATAGGCATTTTCCCTGTAGTCTCTTCAACATTACTTATAATCTAACTTCACTCTCCGATGCTTCTTTTTCATGCAACATTTCATATATTCAAGGCAATTCTATTAAAAAAAACAGTTTGCAACGTTTGTCATTCCTAGGCTTGATCGTAGAGTTCCCATTAAAAAGGTCAACCAGTAAACACTAGTGAACCTATCATATGTTTATCTTTTTGAATAAAACTGGAGCGGAACTATATTGGAAGGAATCGCCATAATTCATTACCCTAGTCATAATATTTTTCTATATTTTCAAAATAAACCCATTCCTGTATAGTGAGTGTATACCTTCTAAAAGGGGAGATATAATGAAATCGATAGAACTAATCATCTTAAATCTGGAAGAGGTTAGAAGAAGAAACATTAAACTATGGACTTCAATACCTAAAGGCACACTCCATTGGAAACCGGACGACAAGGCAATGAGCTGTTTAGAAATGGTTAGACATGTCCTTGATAGTGAGCATTATTATCATTTATCCATTAAAAATCAAGGCAGCTTACCAGTTTATGAATCACCATATGAAAAACAGCCGCTTATCTCCGTGGAAGCGGAATTAAACTTTGCTGAACCATACAGGCGTGATTTTTTGGAAACAATCATGTCCTTCAGCGAAGACGACTTATCTACTATTAAAATTGATCGATCTGATGTAGGATATATCAGGGATTTAGGAGACATGTTGCTAAGAATCGCTTATCATGAGTCTGTACATACTGGTCAATTATTGGACTATTTAAGAACTGCTGGAGTCCCTAGAATAAGCGTTTGGGATTAATCAAATCATTTTCAAAGGTGTTTCATCATCCTGAAGCACCACACTGTAGGCAACTCGATGAAAATCGTGTTTGTCTGCAGTTTTTTTATTGCTTGTACGATTTGGATGTTGATTTCTGCTTCAGGCACTCGCTTTCCGCGGGCGGTCGGCCCTCGGCTTAAGCCTGCGGGGTCTCCCCCAGACACGCTTTTCCCGCAGGAGTCTCGTACCTTCCGCACCAAGCAACTTTGTATTAGCATTTAGTTAGAAACCATACCCGGGAGTTGAAGGTTGGTTTGAGAACATCATTTGATCAAAGATATGTTTTCCGCCTACAAGCTGCGGGGACCGGTCTGCATGGCCTGCAGTTTTTTTGCTGGTACGATTTGGATGGTGATTTCCGCTTCAGGCACTCTTTATTGTTTTAAATGGAAGTATTTAAACTTGTGGTGATGAGGATGCTTGCTAAGCATGATACTAGAGATCAACTTGATATGTTTACTTTAAATCAACTGTTGCCGCAGATGCAGCTTATACATCTCATGATGCTCCACCATAATCAAACAATCCAATTATCTTCAAGAAAATGTTTCATGCAAGAAAATTGTGGAAAGGTAATGATATAGGAGGGATAAGAAATGTTATCAAAAAAACCGGCGGCCAGAATGGTCAGCGCCTTTATTCTGACCGGTTCTCTTTTAGGGGCAGGTGCATCGTTTTCAACAGAACCTGTTGAGGCTGCATCCACAATGGATTCCGCTTCTGCCATAGCTAAGGATCACGCTCTTACCACCTTACATGAAATCTACAACAAAGCTTTTTCAGGAGAAATGCCTTATACTGCCATGGGTTTGAAAATTAATGAAAATACCCAAAAAGAAGTATATGAGACATTTGGTTCTCCCCCAGAACCAGGTAACACAGATGAAACTTTTGACTATTACCATGCAGAAATGGGGCATCCAGGTTTTGCATTTGCCTATAACGCCGACAAGACCATCTCACAAATCCGATATTTCGGGACAAATGTGGAACGGGACCATAATCTAGGAAGCATCACACCTAAAGTATTAGGAAATCAACTCGGCAGTGCTGACGAAATACGCCATATTTCCAGTACGAATGAAATCAACTACATTTACAAGACAGGGAATTATGAACTTCAATTCATTGTCGGTGAAAATCAAACTGTAGATCATATCAATCTACTCGAAGCTAAATAAAATGTACAATAAAATGGTTGTCGAAGGTTGCAGAGAATGAAAAGTATCTCTGCAACCTTTTTTGTTTCAAGCCCCTCCCCTTCTTTCCCTTTCAACTTCAAAGCCGTGTACTGCCAAAATCAGATAATGGAAGCAAAACGGTCATTTCATTTACATAAACCATACTTACCCCAAACGTCCGATTTAAGAGCCCCGAAAAAAACAATAACGGGGACCCCGTCAAGGTAGATCACGTGGATCTGATTTCCGGTGAAGTAACCGGGAAAGCAGAGCCTGGAACACCTGCTTATAATAAAGCCACCAATGATACGACAAAAGTGGTTAAACGCTTTGCAAGTAAAGACTGGAAAACCGATTGCGATGGTTTTCATGCCATCACTTACAAAGTCAAAGCCGAGAAGGATCAATATTTCCGTTTGCGCGGCACGAATCTAGGGGAAAATGTCTCTGGAGAAACGATGGACGGTGAACCGCTGATCGATAAAAAGACTGAAATCGAGGATAACGAAATGCGTTTTTCAGAAATAAACAATCGTAACTATAAAGACCTTTGGTTCTATTCAAACCCTATATTCGTCAGCGTAGAGGATAAATAATCATGGTAAACACTAAGTTAAAAAGAATACTGCAATAGTTCTGGACCAAAAAGTCCCTCTCCCAATTAGCGGAAGAGGGGCTTTTTGCCCCTTAGAATTTTAATGTACACTTCCCTTCCCTTTCGTTTTATTTCACTTCCTTGCATGAAAAACCGTATAATTCACCAAGTTTCATTAACACTAATGATATAAGTTATTTTCATTGACTTTTTTCCTTTTCTTGTATAGTATCACAGAGTATCAATCCCTATCAGATTACTAGGAGGTTTACCCAAATGAAAAAAATGGTTGCACTTTTATCGCTATTGTTAGCTTTCACGGTCGTACTAACCGCTTGTGGTACCAATACCAAAAATGAGGCAAACGATACCGACAATAAATCTTCATCACAAGAAAGTCTTTATGATAAAGTCAAAAAAGATGGCGTATTAACTGTTGGAACTGAAGGTACATATCCTCCTTTCACATTCCACGATGATTCAGATAAACTAACGGGGTTTGATGTTGAAATTGCTAAAGAAGTGGCAAAACGCCTTGGAGTGAAAGCTGAATTCAAGGAAACACAATGGGACGGCATGTTTGCAGGCTTGGATGCTAAACGTTTTGATATGATCGCAAACCAAGTGGGCATCGATGAAGACCGTCAAAAGAAATATGATTTCTCTGACCCATATATTCAATCAGGGGCCGTATTGCTTGTACACAAAGATAATTCGGATATTAAATCCTTCGATGATTTGAAAGGCAAGACCTCTGCACAATCTTTAACGAGTAATTACAATGATCTAGCCAAATCTCATGGTGCTGAAGTTACAGGCATTGAAGGATTTTCTCAATCCGTACAGCTTATTGGTTCTAAACGTGTAGATGCAACGATCAATGACAAATTATCTTACCTTGATTATAAAAAGCAACACCCGGATGCACCTATCAAAGTCGCTGATGAGGAAGAAAGCGGTGTCGCAAGTGGTTTAATGTTCAGAAAAGACAGCGGCAAATTAGTGGAAGAAGTAAACAAAGCACTTAAAGCAATGAAAGACGACGGCACGTACGCGAAAATCTCGGATAAATGGTTTGGTGAAGATGTTTCTCCTAAGTAATATTTTCACCGACCCCGAGCGTATGAACCAGCTTGTTTCCATCGCTCAAACCTCCCTCTATCCGATGATAGAGGGAGCTATTCAATATACGATTCCACTAACATTGATCACATTCGTTCTCGGCCTTATTCTCGCTGTACTCACAGCATTGGCTAGATTATCTTCCATGAGAATTCTTCAAATAATTGCGCGTGTATATGTGTCAATCATCCGCGGGACACCATTACTTGTGCAATTATTTATCATTTTCTATGGACTTCCAAATTTAGGTGTAACTATCGATCCTTTCATTTCGGCTATTATAGGATTCTCTTTAAATGTAGGAGCATATGCTTCGGAAATTATACGAGCAGCCATTTTATCGATACCAAAAGGGCAATGGGAAGCAGGCTATTCAATCGGGATGACATATACCCAAGCGTTAAAGCGCATCATTTTGCCTCAAGCAGCCAGGGTATCCATTCCCCCATTATCCAATACGTTCATTAGCCTATTAAAAGATACATCGCTTGCATCACTCATTCTTGTAACGGAATTATTCCGTAAAGCCCAGGAAATCGCTGCAAAAAACTATGAATTTTTACTACTTTACATGGAAGCAGCTGCTTTATATTGGATTTTGTGTACGATTCTATCTTTCATTCAAGGAAGTTTAGAGGAGAGACTTAATCGTTATGTAGCAAAATAAGAACCGCAGTAGTTAAAGGAGATTTTAAAATGATCAACATTAAGAATCTTCATAAATCGTTTGGTGACCTTGAAGTATTAAAGGGCATCGATTTGGAAGTGGAGCAAGGCAAAGTCATTGTATTGATCGGTCCTTCCGGTTCAGGTAAAACGACCTTTCTTCGGTGTTTGAATCTCCTTGAGGTGCCCACGGACGGGACGATTGAAATCGATGAAACGGTAATGGACTTCAAAAAACCCGTTAGAAAAAATTCGATTACATCTTTTCGCAGTTTGACAGGGATGGTTTTCCAAAGCTATAACCTCTTCCCCCACAAAACAGCTTTGGAAAATGTAATGGAAGGCCCCATCATTGTAAAAAACATCGCCAAAAATCACGCGAAAGAAACGGCGGCTGCCCTGCTTACAAAGGTGGGCTTAGGTGAAAAAATCGATTTTTATCCGTTTCAATTGTCCGGCGGTCAGCAGCAACGGGTCGGAATTGCAAGGGCCCTGGCCATGGAGCCTAAGGTGATGCTATTCGATGAACCCACTTCCGCTTTGGATCCCGAACTAGTGGGAGACGTCCTGCAGGTCATGAAAGACCTGGCGAAAGATGAAGGCATGACAATGATCGTGGTAACCCATGAAATGCGTTTCGCCCGCGAAGTCGCCGATGAAGTCATTTTCATGGATGAAGGAAAAATAATGGAGCGGGGAACACCCGAGCAGATTTTTACAAACCCTAAAGAAGCACGTACACGAAAATTCCTCAATATGATTCAATAAAAAAACGGTGCTATTCAAGCACCGCTCGCAAAACCCCCCATTTTTAGAAATGGGGGGTTTTGCCCATCATTATATCAATGAGATGCTTGGACCTGTTTAGTCTGTGTCCGTGCATGGTATAGCTGAAAAAGAATCAAAGCAAAAACGGAAAGGATGGCACCCGATATAAATGGTAAATCAATCGAAATCGAAAATAACCAACCGCCGATCGGAGGACCGGCAATCCTGCCGAACGAGTCGAAGGAAGATAGCAATCCCGTGACACTGCCATGGCCCGACATGGAACTTTTGGTAAGCAGTGCCGAAATGGCAGGCCGGATGAACCCATTACCCACTCCGAAAATCGTCAGGAAGACCGCCGATGTCCAGAAGCCGGAAGAAAACAAGATGAGAATGAAACCGACTCCCGAGACGATGATTCCCATTCGTATGACCGAACCTTCCCCATATTTCTTTGTCATCCTGCCCACTAATCCACCTTGAACGATCGCACTCCCAAACCCCATGATCATAAAGATATAGCCTAATTGCACAAGACTTATATCAGCCTTTTTGGCTGCAAAATAGGCGAAAGTCGTTTCTAGTCCTGCCATTGAAAGGGTGACGATCATTTGCAAAAAGAACATGGTTTTAAGAGGCCCTCTAAAGGCTTTCCACATGGACTCTTTATTTTTTGACTGTTGGGCCCTCTTCTCTACTGTATGTGATTCCTTCAGTATTGCAATCACTAAGAATAAAGTAATCAAAGAGGATATTCCAGCAATGTAAAACGGCAAGTTCAAACTTGATTTGGAGAATACCCCGCCAATCGCCGGTCCAAAGATGAATCCAAGCCCTGTGGCGGCCCCGATGATTCCCATCCCTTTTCCCCGATCTTCCGGCGTCGTGATGTCAGCCACATATGCCATTGCGGTTGGCATGTTTGCCGATGACAAAATCCCGCCAATGATTCTGGCTGCAAATAATACCCATAAGGAATCTGCCGAAGCCTGGATGAAAAACGAAAGGGCCAGTCCAGCAATCCCGATAATCATGACAGGCTTACGCCCTATCCGGTCAGATATACGTCCCCATATCGGGGCAAAAAATAATTGCATCAGTGAATAAACAGCCATTAAAAGGCCTAGCTCTGTAGGACTGCCACCAACCTTTTCAGCAAGGAACGGAATGACGGGAATGATGATCCCAAATCCGACCATGACTAAAAACATCACTAAAAAAAGTACGGGTAACACCTTTTTTGTTTCCATTATATATTTCTCCTTTTATTCTTCCACATTCGCTACGTACATTGGAACGAATTCCGAAAATCCCATTACTTAGCATAATCTTCCTAGCAATTCTTTAAACAGTTTATCATACAACCTTTACCAAATCAGTATGAAGCACGATCTTCTTTCGGAAACTCCCTTAAATAAATAAGAACCAGCATAAATATCCTCAACTCTACAGTCATTTCTCCTGTAATGGCACTTCGTTATTTTCACTGTGTTTCGTGAAATCAATGGCATGAGTTCGTTAAAAATCTTTTCCTCCCCTTATTTTTTCTTAAGGGGTACTCTATACTGTAGGGTATGATTGATGTTTGGGAGGTAGAAGAATGTCTAATGATCAGTGGATTTTAATTATTGACGATGAAGAAGATTTGGCACGTCTCATGGAGACAGTTTTACATAAAGAAGGTATCCCCAATATTATTACGGCGGGGACGATTGCGGATGGGTGGGCAAAGTTTCAGAAGTTCGATCCATCACTAGTCTTGCTGGATATCATGCTGCCAGATGGTGAAGGCTATGACTTATGCAAGCAAATTCGTGAAGTGTCGAATGTGCCGATTTTATTTTTGTCGGCAAAGGATGAGGAAATTGATAAGCTTTTGGGGTTGGCGATTGGCGGGGATGATTATATTACCAAACCATTCAGTCCGAAAGAAGTTGCCTATCGAGTAAAGGCGCAGCTTAGGCGGGCGGGCTATACAGAGGAGAAAACATCACCGAAAAAATTGCAAATTGGTCCATTTGAGCTTAGTTCAAATGAAAATGAAGTGAAAAAGGATGGCAAAACCCTTGAGCTGACAGCTAAAGAAATCGGTCTGATGAGCTGTTTTATGCATCATCCGAATCAGATCTTGAGCAAGGAAACTTTGTTTGAACATGTGTGGGGCGATGATTTCTTTGGCTCTGATAATACAGTGATGGTCCATATTCGCCGTTTACGCGAAAAAATCGAAGCAGATCCTTCAAAGCCATCTTTTCTAATAACCGTTAAAGGGCTTGGTTACAAATTACAGACCAAGGGTGAAACAAGATGAAGTGGAAATTGACACGGCGCTTTTTAGGATCCGTTGTGACAATTGTTGTAATCGTAGGAATCGTAAATACAATTTTACTTTTATGCTTACTCTTTGTTCATTTCGATACGGAAGAGGAATCTGCGGAGAACTTTAGCCGATCTTTTTCACAATATGTTGAACTAATAGATGACAAACCAAAGGTAAATGAAGAAGGACTGGAAAAACTGCGGAACACGAACGCCTGGATACAATTTTTGAATGATAAGGGTGAACAAGTAGCAGCCTATTACACACCTCAAAAATTGCAAACCGTATATTCTCCAGTTGAAATCGTCCAAATGTATAAGTATAAAGAAATTGATGCAGAGACGACTGTTTTTGCCGGCGAAGCTCGTGATTTCAGCTATTTTGTAGGGGTTAAAGATCGAGGAATAGGCCGATATGTACTGTCCTATAATTATGTTCACATTTTAAAGTACTTCAACATCATACTTTTACTGTTTTTAACGGTGGATATCATTATTGCCCTAGTCATTGGACTATTATTTGGTAAAAGATTAACGACACCACTTAACACTTTAATTGAGGGAATTCAGCAGCTTCGTGAAAGACGTTTTAAAAAGATGAGTATACCAAAAGGCGTCTATGAAGATGTATTTCACAATATGAATGAACTATCGGTAAAGTTAGATCAGTATGAAAAAGAACGTGATCAACTCGACCAAATGCGTGAGGAATGGATTAGCAATGTTTCTCATGACATGAAGACACCGCTTGCATCCATCCATGGTTATACAGAATTGATGAAAGACAATGCCACTGAATTAACACCACAAGAATTGTATGAGTTTACATCCATTATTAATAGACAGTCCGTATATATGAAAAATCTGTTGGATGATCTCAATTTAACGATGCGTTTACGCAACCAACGACTTCCCTTGCAATTTGAAGATGTAGATATCGTTGGGTTTATAAGAGAAATGACGATAGAGCTCTTAAATGATTCACAATTTGGTGATCGACAGGTCGAATTCGAGGCAAATGTGGATAAAGCAATGAATAAAGTCGATAAAAATTTACTGAAACGGGCAATTTTTAACTTTATCTACAATGCGCTCGTACATAATGATGAAAATGTCGTCGTGAAAATACAAATTGATGATATTCATCTACAATCAGAACATCATACCCAGATTACCATTGCCGATAATGGCCGCGGTATTCCCTCCAAAGATTTGGATCAGGTTTTTGAACGCTACTATCGAGGTACGAATACTGCCAGTAAACATGGGACCGGCTTAGGAATGGCCATTGCAAGGGACATTATCCTGGCTCATAAAGGTAAACTGGATTTGACTAGCATTGAAAATAAGGGAACAACCATCACGATACTTATATAATTTATTTTTCCTGCAGAGAAAGGGCTGTCCATAACAGACAGCCCTTCTTTCCTATTTATTTTGGTTGTGCCTTTTTTGGAATATCTTCAAACTTCACTTCATCATATGACGAAACTTCATCACCATTTTTCACGTACATCTTTAAGTAAGCATCTTTTCGAAGATTTTTTTGTGCCGTGAATTCAAGCGGTATCGTTTCACCATCTGCATTTTTGGCGTCAAGTTTATAAGAATAGGAAGTCATCACTGTACCATCATCCAGTTTGGTTTCATGCTGGACCCCATCCTCTGTAATTTGCAAATAATAATTATCGGCATTCATGCGATTAAAGTCAATTTTAGTAAGCGCGAATACTCCTGCCGCTCCAAGTATGAACAATATGCCAACTACCATAAAAAATTTCTTCATTTAGATCATCCTTCTGTTTTATTATTTTGTGTGATAATACGATTATAAGAAGCTACCGTTAAGATATAATACAGACCGTAAATAATCGTATAAGCGATCATCCAGATTAATACAGGTTTTGCCAAATTCATCATCAATAACCCCGAGAAGGCTTTTAACGCAACCGCACTGTGCAATAGCCCGACTGCCAGCGGGACGAAAAAGATTACAAACACTTGGGATGCAATGGATTTCCGCATTTCTTTTGCGTTAACGCCCATTTTATGAAGCATATTGTATTGTGATTTATCTTCCTCAGCTTCCGTTAGAACTTTAAAGTAAATGATACTGCCTGTTGCCGCTAAAAAAACCAGACCAAGAAAACTGCCGATAAAGAGCAATGATCCTACACTTTCAATGCTTGCTTGAAAATCTTGAGGCGCACTGGAAAATAGAGCTTCTTCAGGTATTTGTTTTGATATTTTTTCAGATAAATCCACGGAGGCTTGATCAACACCGATAGCACGATAGTTCAGGGCTTCCCCTTCTTTTTGCAATGATTTAAATTGATCATTCGATACAACCACTGCAATGCCTGCTGTTTTGGCATTTAAAACCGTTTGTGTTTTAAAACTTTGGAATGTTATCGCCGTGTTGTCTTCTGTCTTTATCGTCTTGTCCTTGTATTCAGGTGAGAATCTTTTGTCATATCCAATATCTAAAATGACTGCTTTTCCATGATTCACATGCAATGCTTCCTTACCTTGTACATCTGCCAATTTGTTATATGTTCTTTCATCGATTACCGTGTAAATCCTTTTATCCGAGTTATCGAATGCTGATTCCTCGCTTAGTTCTTTCGTATTAAATGTGATAGATAGTGCTTCAACATTTTCATCATACTTTGTATCTGGCAATATGGCGGTGACTTGATGATCGCTTTTTACATCCGTTTGCTGATACATGAAGGTATTCGGATCAACGGTCATAACTTGGTCATTCGCGTTGTAATAAAGACCATAGACCGCACCTCCAGCCGTTACCGTTGTAGCACTTAACACCGCAATTACGGTCAATGTCCTTGCATTCCCCCGAATGCGATAAAGCAATTGCGAGACCGTCATCAGATGCAGGCCTTTCCATAGCCATTTTTCATTTTTCTTGATCACGGCTAACACAAAGCCTGTCACGCTATGAAACAATAAAAATGTACCGGCAATAACAGTTGTCAAAATAATGAGTGCCGTCATCAAAAAGCCAATCTTTTCCCACACTTTAGAAGTAAAAAGATCTTGCATCGCCAACCAATATCCGATGACAATCAGAAAAATTCCCAGAAAGGCTACAATCATAGATGGCTTCGGAGCCGCTTCCCCCTTTTTCGATGCATGGAAAAGATCAATTAGTTTAAATTGGTAAATTAAACGATAGCCCTGGAATGATGTCACCAAGAAAATAATAAGAAATACGATAGAGGTGTTCAAAGCTGCAGATCCTGAAAATGTAAAAGGTGCGATGACATCATAGCCCATTAAATAGATCAAGATCGTCATGAACCCTTTTGAACATAGAAATCCAAGTAAAATCCCTACAACTAATGAAACCAAGCCTAGCAATAGATTTTCAAAGAAGAGCATAAAGCCAATCTGGCGATTACGTACGCCAAGCAATGCATATAATGCCACTTCTTTTTTACGCTTTTTCATGAAAAATGAATTGGAATAGGCAATAAAAATGGCAACGAAAAAAATCAGGATGACGGCCGCACCACTCATTAATGAACCTAATTTCTGTGATGAAGCCGTTTGTTCTGCAACTGCATCACTATACTTCAATGTTACAAATGTGAAGTAGATGATAATGCTAAATACCATGGATGCGATATATAAAAAATATTGGGAAAGGTTCCGGGCAATATTTTTTCTCGCCAGACTAAATAACGTCATCTACCTCACCTCCAATTGTTGCAAGGACATCCATGATTTCTTGGAAGAAAGCTTTACGTGATTGGCCACGACGATAAATTTCTGTTGAAAGTGTACCATCCTTGATGAAAATGATCCGCCGGCAGAAGCTTGCGGCATATGCATCATGTGTCACCATCATGATGGTGGAATTATTATTTTCATTTAGTTCACTTAAGCTTTCCAGCAGACCTGTTGCAGATTTTGAATCAAGTGCACCTGTTGGCTCATCTGCCAGGATCAATGCCGGCTCTGTCACAAGCGCTCTGGCTGCAGCTGTTCTTTGCTTTTGCCCACCGGAGATTTGGTATGGATATTTAGCTAATAAATCTTCAATCCCAAATACTTTAGCAATACGATTCACCAATGCAGTAATTTCTTTCGCTGGAATTTTCGAAATCGCCAGTGGCAATAATATATTTTCCTTCACAGTCAATGAGTCTAGCAAATTGTAGTCCTGGAAGATGAAACCCAGATTTTCACGTCTGAAATCCGTTAAGTCCGCCCCTTTCATATCGTGAATGCTCGTATCATTCATATAAATTTTCCCCTCAGTCGGCGAGTCGATAGTTGCCAACATATTGAGCAAAGTCGATTTCCCCGCTCCAGAAGGTCCCATGATTCCTACAAACTCCCCTGCATGAATGTCAAAAGATATATTTTCCAACGCCGTATAGGCAGCGCTTGATTTACCATATGTTTTTTTTATATTTTCCACTTTTAATAATGGTTCCATTTGTTTCACCTCTTCAGTATGGTTGATACATTTATCTTACATGCTCATTCTTACAGCATCTTTGTGCCAACCTTACAGCAAGCTTAAATCCATCAAAAAAACGCCTTCCACTTATGGAAGACGTTAAAGTAAAAGTATTTAACTTTGCTTCAGAAGCCTGCGGTCGATAACAAAATTACCAAATGGAATGAATGAAACGATGAAAATCATCGCCATTTTTAAAAAGGACCATTTTGATATGATGCTCACATAAAGTAATAAAAGCCCAAACACGACAAACAGGAAACCATGGATGCTGCCTAAAATGAGTGTTGCTTCCCCAATATCCAATATGTACTTAATGGGCATACCAATGGCAAGCAATAAAACATATGAGATTCCCTCAATTATTGTAATAAACCGAAACCATCCAATAGCTGTCGAAAACATTCTCTCATCCCCTTATTGTACAAGTATGGCATACAAATCCAGCTTCCTGTCCCAATCCAAAGCCCGTTACTCTATCATATAATATTACGGTGACACCCACTAATAAATAGTACCAGGTTTTCCTAAAAGTAGAACAACAAAAGAAGCCCAATCAAAGGATTGGGCCTGAATTTAAAAAGTGACTCTTTTTCCAATGACCGCCTACCAAGGAGCGGAAGTTAGCACAATAGCTTATTACGTCACATATTGAATTTCCCTATTTTATTTTTTAACCAGGAAGGTTCAATATTTCCTGTCGTAACACCTTTTTTACGTTCACTTCCATATTCCGCTATTTCTTCGAGACGCTTTTGTTCATAAGCTAACTTTTTCTCCGCTTTGGAAAATACATCTTCAATTTTAATCTGTGAAACAACTACTACCCCATCCTCATCTCCTATGACTAAATCACCAGGGTTAACAGTCACACCGCCACATGTGATCGTCGTATTAACTTCTCCCGGTCGCTCTTTACACGGTCCCTTTGGCGTGAATCCCTTTGCAAAAATCGGAAATCCCAATTCACAAAGAGCCTCTTTGTCACGAACAAACCCGTCTATGATAATCCCCTCAAGTCCTACTGCGTGCGCAGCTCCAGCCATTAACTCTCCTAGGTAGGCGTTTTCTTTGTGACCTTTCCCATCCGCAATTAACACATAGCCTTCACTTCCACCATAGATGGCTTGATGAAGAATTAAATTATCTCCCGCCCTCATATCAACTGTCATGGCTGTTGCTATCACTTTCATTCCGGATGACACAGGCTTTATCTTATAATCCATTACACCAGTATTAGAATCATGCAAAGCATCTGCTATAAGGGTCGTATTTAATTTTTTCGCTCTCTCAATGATGGACTTGGATATTAAAGGAGGCTTTGGTTTTAATCTATTCAATTGAAAACACCTCTTTTTATTTTTTATTGATCGTTTCAATTCTGCATGGATAATATGGCTAAATTGATAATGCACCGAAAAGGATAGCTGTAATTATCATAACCAATGCTGTTCCGACAGCGTATTTTAGTGAAAATTTTATATGCTCCCTAAACTCTATGCCGACAAGTCCAATCAATACGTATACCGACCCGACCAATGGACTTAATAAATGTAATGGCTGTCCTAATAGAGAGGCTTGTGCTATCTCCAGTTTATCGATACCGAACCCCGAAGCAGTTTCAGCAATGATTGGAATAATACCGAAATAATAAGGGTCATTTGCCATTACAAACGTAAATGGCATACTGGTCAGTCCCACAATTACAGGCAATTGTGGACCTAGGAAGTCAGGTATGATATGCACTAATGTTGAAGCCATGGCATCAACCATTTCTGTTCCCTCTAAAATCCCTGCGAAAATACCTGCAGCAAAGATCAGGGAAGTGACAGTTAGAATGTTTCCTGCATGCGCTTCGACTCTTCTCTGTTGCTCTTTTAAATTCGGGTAGTTTACAACCATGACTATGACAAATGCAATCATAAATAGAGCGGGTAATGGCAAAATGGCTTTAACTAGGGCAAAAATCAATAATAGTGTAAGAACGATGTTGAACCAATACAACTTAGGCCTTTTTAATGATAGGTCGGAAGTGCCCTCAAATGATACGGCTATTTCATCTTCGGTTTCTGTATAATGACCATATACACCTAATCTTTTCCGTTCTCTTAAACCAAAAAATACGCCTAGTCCAATGATATATAATGCCCCAGCAATTATAGATGGGATAATTGGTCCTAGGAGTTCCATGGCGTCGTATCCAAAGATGGACATTACCCTTGCAGTTGGTCCTCCCCAAGGAAGAACATTCATGATTCCCATCGACATTGCTGGGAGACAAGCCAATATTAACTTGTTCATCCCTAACTTCTCGTATAATGGTAATAATGCTGTCACGACAATAAGATAAGTAATCGTTCCATCCCCGTCCAAGCCTACCAATAAAGACAATACTGCAGTAGTAACGGAAATCTTTAATGGATCCCCTTTTGATATCTTCACCATTCTTGTGACCAAAGGATCAAACATGCCTGCGTCTATTAGTATCCCAAAATATAAAATGGCAAATATCACCATGATTGCAGTTGGTGCTATTGTTTCGATTCCACTCATCATCATAGGTCCTAAATCCGTGAATCCGCCTATCAGAGCAAAAATTACAGGAATGATAATCAGGGCATTAAGGGCACTTAATCTCTTACTCATAATTAAATACATAAAAACAACAATCATCATGAATCCTAAAATGGATAACATATATACCCCCCTTATTTTGTATCCGTTTTCATTCAGAATTACTTTTAAGGGATTCACCTGAATCCCTTTTAGTTATCAACCTAGCTTTTTTTGACCTTTGGGTTTAGAATGCAGCCTGTTGTTCGGCCCTGCCTTTAGAATATAGCTTCCACCATCGTGCCCAATTGTACTTTTGATACTACTGGCGATATCGAGTAATGAGACAAGATTAATGTCAGTCTGAATTCCCATTTCATGAAAGCCATGTACTATATCTTCTGTGGGAATATTTCCAGCAGCATTAGGTGCATAGGGGCATCCACCCAACCCGGTCGTGGAACTATCAAAATCAGTGACCCCTTGCTGCAAGGCAGCTACCGCATTTGCAAATGCCATTCCCCTTGTATTGTGCAAATGTAAAGTGAACTTGAAACTTGGGAATAATCCTCTAATGATCCCTAACATTTCGGATACTTGCTTTGGGTTTCCCATTCCAGCCGTATCTGCCAAAGAAACTTCGTTTACGCCCATAGCCTTGTATCCTTCAAGAATGGATACTATCTTTTCCAGAGGTACCGTCCCTTCAAATGGACAGCCAAATGCTACCGCAATTGAGCCTCCCACTTCTACACCATATTTTCCAGCTAGTTCCACTATTGGCAGGTGATCCAATTGTGCTTCTTTAACTATACAGTTGGAATTGGATAGGCTATGTGAATCTGTTGCCGATAGTAATATCTTTATTTTTTTCATTCCCGCATTAATTGCACGTTCCGCGCCACGCAAGTTTGGAACCAGCGCTCGGAATTTTACTCCATCCAAGTCCTGAACCCCCTTTACCACCTCTTCAGCATCTTTTAATTGAGGTATTGCTCGAGGATGTACAAAAGACGTAACTTCAATGTGTTTGATCCCTGTACTTGCCAGACCACGGATAATGCGAATCTTTTCTTCTGTAGGTATCCATCTATCTTCCATTTGAAAACCATCTCGCGGGAGAACTTCCCATATATTCACTTTATTAGGTACGATCATTTGTTCATTTTTCATGTTAGATGACCCCTTTGGCTTTTAGATTCGTTAATGCCTCTTCAGATAAACCAAGTTCTTCGCCATAAATCTGTTTGTTATGCTCTCCCAGCTCTGGTGCACGATGACGGATACGCCCCGGTGTTTCTGAAAACTTCGGAACAATACCGGGAACTTTAATTTTTCCTAACCGGGGATGATCAACTTCCAAAATATTTTCCCTTGCTTGATAATGAGGGTCTTCAAAAATATCTTTTATGTTCAATATAGGTGAAATGGGAACACCAAACTCATCCATTTTCTTCACAAGTTCTTGTTTATTAAGAGAATTCATAAAGGACATAACAAGTTCTTGAAGTAAGCTATCGTTATTCATTCGTTCTTTATTTGTTAGATAATCAGGATTTTCTATCAAATCCGAACGCCCCATAGCTTGAGCCAGACGTTCCCATGTTTTTTGTGTACTGCATACCATAACAACCCAATGTCCGTCTTTTGTTTGGTAAGTACCGGAAGGACTTGAATGACCATGAAGCATAGGTGCTCTCTCACGTACTTTACCGAGCTGGTCATGTTCAGCAATTAGGAAATCCATCATCCTGAACATTCCTTCATATAGTCCCATCTCAACGATTTGACCTTTGTCTGCGTTAGAAGTTTCACGATGAAAGAGAGCGCTTACAGTTCCAAAAGCAATATAAATGCCTGAAATATAATCGAGTAGTGAAAATGAAGGACTTACTGGGTGGCGGTCTTGAAATCCTTGTAAATAGGTATATCCAGAAAAAGCGGTACTAGGCGTTCCAAACCCTGCCTTTTCTGCATATGGCCCCGTTTGCCCGTAACCCGATTGCCTAGTCATAATGAGACGGGGATTCACTTCCCTCAGCTCTTCATAGCCTAATCCCCATTTTTCCATTGTTCCAGGCCTGAAATTTTCTATCAACACATCTGCGGTGCTAATTAATTTTTTAAATAACTCCCTCCCATCAGTAGTGCGAATATCCAAAGTTATAGACTGCTTATTACGTGCAAGACCCGGCCACCTCAATGGTTCGGAACCCTTCCATGGTCCAAGGCCCCTTAAAGGATCCCCTTTATCCGGAAGTTCCACTTTTAACACTTCAGCTCCCAAGTCCGCTAATAAGGTAGCTGCAAACGGAGCAGCAATCACAGTCGATGCATCGATAACACGAATTCCAGTCAAAGGTCCATTTGTTGGATTATCCATAATTATTTACTTCCTCCTTGAAGTTATGAGTCTGGTATTTTTGCTAAAAAAATTGAAATGAGAACATTTATATAAATCGCCATACTTTTTTTGTTCCATCTAGCGGAATATAAAATTTCATTAAACGGAACTTTATGAATGAATTATAACAAAGCCACTTTTATCTGTCACTATAAAAGTTGAAAAATTCTGTTTTTTATAATTAAAATAAAAAAAGCGCCCAGTAAAAAGGCGCTGTAAAATCTTGTCCAAAATGTGGCTATTCTTTTGGGTCATTAAAACTTTCCGAAATCCTTAAAGCATTCATTTTCACTTCATTTTTTATTGAATCCATTAATACTTGAGTAAATCTTGTACTTGGACCAGAAACGCACAGACAAAAATTCACTTCTTGATCCAGCCCGAAAATAGGTGATGCGACTGAATTAACTCCGGCTCCTCTTTCGTCTAAACTGATAGCAATAGATTCTTTTTGAATGATTGGTAATTCGTTTGATAGACTGAATCGTAATGCTTCGGAATCTAGGTTTTTTAGAATTGATTCAACAAACGCCGGAGACTGAAAAGCCAATAATGCTTTCCCGCCTGAACCCTTCTCCAATGGAAGTGCCTCTCCGATACTTACTACATGACGAATAGATTGATTACTGCCGTATCGTGCAATACACCTTCGTTCTTTATTTTCAAGCATATATAAACTCACTGATTCTCCAATTTCATTTCTTAGTTTCTTCATAAACGGTTTTGCAAGTTCCATTATTTCAAAAGAAATGGTATTTTCCGCAATACGACCAAACTGATACATTTTATAGCCAAAATGATACTTTGAATTGGAGAAGTTTTTTTGCAGAAGACCGTTTTGTACTAGTGTTTCTAATAGTCTGGAAGTTGTTGATTTCGCCAAATTTATCTTATTCGAGATTTCCGTTAAGGATAATTCTGACTCTTCTATAGTGAAACAGTTCATTATATTAATTGACCGTTGAACAGTTCTTGACCCTTTCAATCTTTCATTATCATCCATTAAATGCTCCCCCTTTACAATTATTCACCAACTGATTCCTTGGCCATTTAAATGTACTTCATTAATAAAACGCGTGGTTATTCCAACATCCTAATTATGGTTTTCCTAAGACGCTCAATTCCGAAACCAATTCGCTCCCTCATCCATGTGCACGAAGGGAATATCCGTATCAATTACACCTTTGATTCGTTCTAAATCAACATCTTCCCCTTCGAGCCATTTCGCAAAATCTACGGAAGTCGGCTCTTGGTTCCCTCCCAAGGCAATCCAAGCTTTCATCTCTTTAGGTAAATAAGCGGATGTATGAATCGTTCCCGCCCAGCTGCTATATAAATCCGAGAAGACACCTTGATTGGTATCATTAAACAACCGATAAGCATCGTAGGCTGAAGAAAGTTTCCCTTCATGATCTTGGATGATCTCCAATCGGCGTTTCGAATCGATAAGATGGTTACGGTTTTCATTTTTCATGATTTCAAAGTGATTGGTACAGGCATTTGACGTGCGCACCTCTACATTTCTTGGGGAGGTCTCCACAATATAGGTACTTCCGCTTTTATCATAGACGACGTAAGTGAAAGAATGACGATGCGGGATTTCCTTCAGCATCGCCACCGCTTCCTGAACGTCCGCACAAGATTCAACAATCAGTCTTCCAATCATGCAGCAGATGAAACCATCACCAGGGTTCTTGCGATTCATGAAGTTATAGCCTATCACCAACCCTTTTTCGTTCATTCCATCCATTCGGCCAGTCCCTCGCTGACTAGGGCCGATACTTGAATACCCTTGATCGGTTGGCTGGAATAAGACATAGCGTCCTTCATAAGTCTTCGGGTGGTAATCATAATTGCGAATGAGATAATCATTGCCTGTCATGATTGAACAGCCCGACCGGACATAATCCAATCGGTATCCACCGAACTCTTGCAGCACGCGGTCCATTGGCCATTTCAACGCTTCTTGCAATCCGAGTAATTCTTCCCAAACTCCAGGGGCGAATTGTGTAATGGCTCTCTTGACCTCTTCTTCTTCAACCGTAAACCTCGGCTGCCTGATCTTCCACTGATCTTCACGGTTCTTTACCGTTAGTGAATCTTTTAATTCCTCCCCTTGCATGTATCCAAACTCATAATGTGTACCCCGAAATTGTATGACATCACTATATATTTGCTTCACGGCTTATCCCTCATTTACAGTAGTTGCTATTCAAATTAAGGATACTTGAACTATTGTTGAAAATAAAGAAGATAAGCCTTGAACCTTGAATCATGTCATTAGTTGAGAAGTATTTTCCCGTTATCTTACTATTGATGGAGACACGAATAAAGGCAGTGTAACGGTAAAAAGCATCTTCATAAATTAGGAAAATAAGCGGTTTTTTCGTGCTATATTAGTTATAATTTAAATTTTTGAATTAAAGGAGGGTCTTACTTTGAAGGTACTCATTGGAACAATACTTTTATCAATTAGCCTTTTATTTTGGTCTTTTTCTAATTTTGACAATTACTATCCAACAAGGGAATTTATACTTGTACATATAATAGTTAGTATCGTTGCCATTTTTATATTACTTTCATCATTAATACAATATATTAAAAATCCAAATGAAAAAATATAAAAATCATGCCCCACCTTATACAATTGGGGGATATCTCCCCACCCTGTTTAAACCATCTGAGTATTTCTGTACACTGATAGTCAATTCCTCACAACAAACTTCTTACTTACGGAATAAACTAAATTTATTTAATTTGTTATAATTTAGCCCCTACTCTAGATGAGTAAGGGCTCAGACTATTGAAAACGTATAAATAAAAAAGGCGAACTTTTCAGTTCACCTTTCAATCTACTTTTTCTTCTTTAATTTTCTACTGACTGTTTTTACGATCTTCACAATAATAAATACCACTACAACAAGAATAATGATATCAATTATACCATTTACTATATTAATACTGTGCAATGTCTTCCACTCCTTAAAATGCGTATTTATTAAATGTACCAGTTTTAGTTTTAGTAGCAACTTGTACATACGCATCGGTATATGTGTATACGACTGCTAATCCAGTATATTTAACTGTTTTATCCATACTAAATTCTTCTTTGTTAATGAATGATGCTATACACGGTGGATAATTGTTTTCGTGCGCATTGAATAAGTTCCTTTTTACTTTAATTTTCTAATTCTATCGACTCTGTAGATAATCTTATTCTCTATCTTGAATAACAACTCTAAAGGAACCAAAAGTTTGTTGACTCTCATAATTATCAGCATTTACTTCATAAGGAAATGGGAAGGCGATGAGCTGGAAATTATTTTCTCCTTCAACGTCGGGTAGATTAAAATCAAAAAGATGTCTAGTTTCTGGTGGAACAGTGGTATATAAGACGTCTGTGTTATCTCTAACTGCAACTTGTTCCCAATCTTTTAAAGCTATGATTGCATATCTGATCTCAGCATTTGTCTCATTTCCGGCAGAGAACTTAAGTTCCTTGCCTTCTTTTTCAGTCATAATTGATTGCAGCTTTTCCTGACTATTTGTGATAGATATATTTTCATTGAATCCATCCTTTACAATAGCATCAGGTTTTACTTGCTTTACTTTTTTTGCATCTTTCCCGCTGTCAGCTTTGTTGATGGAATACCGCATACTTAAAACTTGTTCTAAAATCCCTGCCCTATTTAGGTCGAGCTCCTTCAATTTATACTCTGGCTTTTGAACGATTAAAAAAGTCAATTCACTGGAATCTGAACGAATGGGAACAGAAACTTTGAAGTTTATGGAGGTGTTAGGTTTCGCATCAAAGAAAAATTTATTTACTTCCTGCCCCTTATTTTCAGCTTTGAAATTTACTTGTTTATAATCTTCAAAAATAAGTAAAGCATACTTTCTGTCCTCATCAATGTCATTGTCTACTGAGGCAACAACTGTCACTTCATTGTTTTTACTATTAAGTGCACTTCCTTCATCGATAAGTTTACCATTCAAATCTTTCAAACCATACCCAACCGAACCATACTCAGAACCATACTCAGCCGCATTCGTTTCTTTGCTTTCTTTTTCATTATCATCATTATTAGACGTGCTTAATCTTAATTCTTTAGGTGGAGATGAAGCATAAAACCAGTAAAAAACCCCAAGCAATATCAAAACAGCTAATGCAGCTATGTAGTATTTTTTCATAAAACCAATCTTCCCCGATATGCAATAAGCATATCTCTTCATTATTTTTCTACTACCAATTACCAATAGGCCTTTTTTGACCATTAACAGTTTTATACCCTTTAAAAGTATGAGTCCCAATAGCAAAATCATTCCTGAAGTATATTGAATCGTTCAATATTTTAACTCCAATATAGTCCGTCTTTGTAGAACTTGCCGATTTAGTTTGAATAAAGAACCATCACCATTAAAGGTTTTAGCTCGTGCGTAAATATAGTCCTATATCTTATCAGAAGATGATTTAGCGACTGCATAATTAGTCGATAAAATTGGGTTGTATGTACTTAAACTCATAAGAACTTTATTCTTTGCCTAGGATGGTACTACCTGTACCATCTGGTTCTTGAGTAAAGGATGTTTCTTGTGAATTTACCAGACCTTCAGTTTCAGCTGCACTTGCCCCTGTAGCAGAACCTAGTATTGATAAACCTCATGCTGTAATAATGACCTTTTCAACTTCAATATAATAGCCTCCCCTTCGTTCGATATTTTACTATATAAGTAAATAAAAGTAATTATACCAATGGTTAAATTTAGTAAAATAACATCCTTGGATACAAATTAATCCTATAATGCATAAAGCAAACAGACAAGGAATTGAAGTTAATTAGATGTGGAGAGAATAAGTTGCTCACCACACATGATAAACCAAATAAATACGCTAACCATGTAATCTCCTCTTAAATTCGATATTCACCTCATAAGTAGTAATTAAGATAAGCCTTTAAAATTTATGAAACAACTCACCACCCCATACCTCCTTCATAATCTGTAACTAGGCACATTTATGAGGGGGACGGATCATGGAGATGGAATTAACGGTACTCCATTGGATTTATGTTGTATTTATTGCATTGATAATCGGGTTTATGGTAAAACGTCGTGATACTACCCTCATCTGCATAATTGGTATTTTCCTTTTGGCCTTAGTGGCTACAGGCAGTTTAGCCTCTTCCATAAGCGGGATATTCAACAGCTTCATTTTCGCAATCACGGAATTAATGTCCACGATATTAATCATTTCCATCATCGTTGCCATGAGTACGGTTTTGACGAAGTCGGGCATTAATGATGTCATGATTGCACCATTTGCGAAATTCATTAAGAACCCTACACTCGCCTTTTGGGTAATTGGAATCGTCATGATGGTGATATCCTGGTTTTTCTGGCCATCACCTGCCGTTGCCTTACTTGGTGCAGTCCTGCTCCCAGTTGCCTTACGGGCTGGTTTACCTGCACTTGGGGTGGCGATGGCGATGAACCTTTTTGGTCATGGAATCGCATTATCAGGGGATTTCATCATTCAGGCTGCCCCTAAACTTACGGGTGATGCGGCTTCGATACCAGTCGGTGATGTCATCGCTGCGAGCATACCCCTTGTCATTACAATGGGGGTTGTCACCACCCTCTCCGCCTTTATCCTTTTAAAGCGGGATATGAAGCTTGGAAGAATCAAGGCGGATAATGTGGGATTTGTCCAAGATCAAACAATCAGTGAAAATCTGCTTACACTGGGACAAAAGAAGTTTTTTGCCGTCTTCATTCCGATCGCCTTTCTGTTGGATGTTGTGGCATTGTCGATTTTGAAGTTGCAAGGCGGAGATGCCACCGCGTTGGTTGGCGGTACAGCCGTTTTCATTTTGCTGATTTTATCCCTTGTCGCACATAAACAGCAAGGGCTTGAAAAATCAACGGCCTATTTGATCCAAGGTTTTCAATTTGGCTTCAAAGTATTCGGACCCGTCATTCCGATCGCCGCATTCTTCTATTTAGGTGATTCTGGATTCAATCAGATCATCGGTGACTACTTACCGAAAACATCCCTCGGCATCGTCAATGACCTCGGTGCCGCATTGGCGGCCTCCGTTCCTTTAACGAAAGAAATAGCCGCCGTCACATTAACCGGCATCGGTGCCATCACCGGCTTGGATGGATCGGGCTTCTCAGGCATTTCTTTAGCGGGATCTGTCGCTAAACTCTTTGGCACGGCAATCGGAGGAGGAACCGCCACCTTGACTGCACTCGGGCAAATAACAGCGATTTGGGTTGGCGGAGGTACCCTCATTCCATGGGCACTGATTCCGGCAGCTGCCATATGTAATGTCAGTCCCTTTGAACTTGCCCGCCGGAATCTGCTTCCGGTAACCATTGGTTTAGCAGTGACTACAATAGTCGCGATGTTTCTCATTTAATCGAATTGCGCCGATTTGTGTGGACTCTAAAACACGGAACGGATCTCCATTTCCGTTCCATTTTTAAAAGAAGGTTCGATTGGTTTTTACTTTTTTATAAGGATTGACCCTCATTGATTGAAGAAATTAGCACATTCCTGCCGAATAACTGACTAGCCGGGACCCCACAGGCGCTTCCGTCGAGGAGGCTTAGCAGACGTCGGCCGTATGGGAGTGGATTTCTGAAAATAACTGGAGCTTTTTAAATTTGTCTACAGTAAAAAGGACTGAAATAAATCAGTCCTTTTTTAGATGAAGAATGGGTTTCATTGGTATCCAAACGGATGCTTACATTAGAGTAAGTTTTGGTCAAGTCAGTCCGCTCTCTTAAATCAAGACTCCACAACGACTATTTAGTACATACTCTTGAATGATTTTTAAAACGATATCCTGGTTTTGCTTTATATAGAAATGATCACCCTTTAATATATGCAAGCCTTCAATATGTTCAATATATTCATTCCAGCTTTCGATACTTTCCTTCGTCACGGTATCATTCGATCCCAATAGCAAAACGGCTTTGTTTCCCACCTTTTTATCGCGTTTTTTTTCATGGTGATAGTTGGATAATACATTCAAGTCGGACTGGATTATCGGAAGGAATATATTCATGAAATCTTCCGTTTCCAGGAGTTCCTTGTTTGTTCCCCCGATTTTTTCAAGCGATTGTTTTAAATGTTTTGTATTAGAGCAATCGATTTGGTCTACTTTATATTCTGGGGATGACTTACTTGAAATGAATAAATGTTCAACTTTATTATCATCTCTCTCTTCTAATTTTGCCGCAATTTCATAGGCTACGATCGCACCCATGCTATGTCCAAACAAAGAGATGTTTTCCAGTGAATTCATTTGATGTTTCGTTTCCATTTCCTTCAATAATATATCCGTCAAATCCGTCATATGTTCACATAATGGTTCACTATATTTACTGCCATGTCCAGGGTATTCCAGCGGGATTACCTCTATCACGTCATCCTCAAATTTCCACTCTCTATAAAAAGATGCACTTCCCCCAGCATAAGGGAAACAAAAAAGTGTTTTCTTCAGTCCTTCCATCCCCTTCTCTTATGATCCATTATTTCAACATGTACTTCATAAAGCTTTCAACATACCTTGAATCGATTTCTGGCATTTTCATTGATAGCAGTTGCATTTCCTTCTTGGTTTTTCCTTGCAGGATTTCCGACTCTTTTAATTTTGTTGATTCATCTATTAACTGGGACAAAGCACTTAATGAATGAATCTCGTTAGATTGTGTCTTATCTTTTAAAGATTGTAACCACTCTTCCAAATCCATATTGGAGTAAGGTATTTCATTCTTTTCGAAGAAGGAGGTCACGAATTCACTTGAAACCCTCTGATCATTGAACATATGATAGATCCCGAGCTTCTGATTCTCTTTCAATCTTGATATTTTGTAAATAAACTCACTTACAAAATCGACTGGCATCAATTCGAAATGAATTTCCTCTTTAAATGGCAATATCCTTTGTTCAATAAATGATTCAAAAACCTTGTACAACATATCCTTCTCGTTCCAAACCCCATTTGAATTAGATGAAATCCTGCCTAATCGGAAAATATCGATTGTCAGTCCGAGTTCCCTTGCTTGAAGAAGCAATTTCTCGGCAACCCATTTGGACTGGCTGTATCCAATCATTAAATCGGGGGAATAAACCAATTCGTCTTCCTCGTCCCATTTCCTTTCTCCGGTCAAGACAGAAAGCGTTGATGCATAATAAATGTTTTTCCGATTGCATGATGAAGCAAACTTAATGACTTCAACTACACCATCCACATTCGATATTTTTGATTTGCTATACGGCTCGAAGAAATTCGTTTCAGCACCGACATGATACACATGAGAAACATCATTGCTTAATTTCTCATATGTCACATCATCCAGACCGAAATGATGTTTACTAAGATCCCCTTCAATGACAACGATTCGACTTACGAATTCATCCTGCCAAAGACCATATTTCATTAAAGTATCTTTCAATCTATTTCTCGAAGGAAATCTAACCAAACAATAGATTTTGACATCTTCCAATTCCAGTAATAATTTGTTTAATAGGTGTGCTCCCAAAAAACCTGTTCCACCTGTAATCATCATATTTTTTTCAATTTGAACGGGTTTAGCGGATATTTCCCTTATTTTCTCCATCAATTCTCGCTCGAGCACGGAATCCTTCTCCATCACTGCTTCCATGCTGCAAGAATAGTCGACTTCAAGTGCCTCAACAAATTTATTCACTGTATTATTTTCCAATAAGATTTGTAAAGTGGCTTCAGGAAGTACCGTTTCCTTCATTACATAGACCAGTTTGGTAGCTAAAATGGAATGGCCTCCATGTTCAAAGAAGTTGTCGTCCAATCCTAGACTTTGATTTCCCAATACATTTCTCCAAATCTCCAATACTTCTTTTTTCTTTCCAGTTTCTTGATTGGCTAAGGAAGTTTTATTTTGCACGATCTCCAATTCCAATAATTTCTCTTTATCGACTTTACCGTTGGCATTAAGCGGGAAATCATCCACCCTGACAAAAAAGTGGGGAATCATATATTTCGGCAATTCATTGTTCAGATAATCTTTAATATCCTTTTCAGCGTTTTCCGCTTTTTCACCTTCATGTTTGTAATAAGCGATCACATAATTTTCATCATTGATGTTTTTAACAGCAACGACTGAACTTTCAATCTTCATGTATTTATCAAGCTTGTCTTGAATTTCATTCAGTTCAATTCTAAAACCTCGAATTTTCACTTGACTGTCTTTCCGACCTTTATACAGAATCTCACCATTTTGTAACCGGATGCCATGATCACCTGTTTTATACCACTTCTTCTGATTCAAATCATCCTTGATCAACGCTTGTTCCGTTAATTGCGGCTGATTTAAATAGCCTCTCATGACCCCTTGACCGCCAATGTAGATTTCGCCTATTTCCCCATCTGCTACCTCGACTAGTCCTTCAGATAGAATCTTGATTTCTACATTGCTCAATGGCTTTCCAATGGGAATAACATCTGCATCTTTGTCTTCGACCCCATGACAAATGGCAAAAGTCGTGCATTCAGTTGGTCCATACCCATTAATCAAGGAGAAGTGACCGATTGTTTGCTTCAATCTTCTCACATGGGAAACCGAGATTTTATCTCCGCCAACCACAATTTTCTTTAATCCTTCAAAAATTAATGGATCCTCATCTACCATTGCATTGAAAAGACCTGTCGTAAAAAAAGCTACATCCACCTTTCCAATCGATATCGCTTCTTTCCAATCATCAAAAGAAGTGAACTCATTCGGCATCAGGAATAAAGTCGCTCCATTCAATAAAGCTCCCCATATCTCAAAGGTTGCGGCGTCAAAGCAGGGGTTGGAAAATTGGGCCACTCTATTATTTTCGTTAATTTCTAGTATTTCAGAGTTCAGTACTAAATTGACTACACTTTTATGCTCTATCATTACACCTTTTGGCTTTCCGGTTGTTCCTGATGTATAGATGACGTATGCGAGACCCTTCTCCGAGGAACGGTTCACGGGAATATGCCCGTCCCTGCTTAGTTCAATCATCTCAAATGGAATTGGTTCAATATTCAATTCCCGTAGCTTCCCTTCTTGACCATTAAACGATAAAAAGAACTTCATATCCGTATCTGCAAGCATATATTCCAATCTTTTTAATGGGTACTTTTCGTCGATTGGAACATAGCAACAGCCTGACTTTATTATGGCAAGCATCCCTATGATCAGTTCGATGGACCTTTTGCTTGGAATACCGATCATTGATTCTTCTTGAATCCCCAGATCTATGATCCTTTTGGCAAGCTTATCTGAAAGAATGTCTAATTCTTTATAAGTAATTTGACGTTCATTTTCGCAAAGTGCCGCTTTTGATTGATTATCTTCCGCGATTTTTTTAAAAGCTTCAGTTATTGACATCAATTTATTCGTCGTCATCGATTTACTTATCATCGGGCCCCAACTTTCAAGTGATTTATTAATTTTCCAATAGGTGGCAGTGTTTCATTTTCTGTTAGTTTTAAGAATATTTCCTGCATGGAATCCATAAAACGTAAAATTTCATTTTCGGAGAATTTACTGTCTTTATAAATGATCTTATAATGCAGCTTGGATTGCATTACAGCCGCAGAAAATGTAAGATCAAAATTGGTCGATTCACTTCCGACTGAATTTTCAATCATGATTCGCGAATCCTCTGCCAGTTCTGTGCTCGGATAATTTTCGAATACAAATATATGTTGGAATAATTCCTTATCCCATGGAATTTCAGTGTATCGCTTTATATCCGTAAGTGAACTGAACTCATACTCTCTCATTTGTAATTGCTTGTTTTGTATCGCAGTAAGATAGGATTGCAAATCATCTTCCCAATCGATTTTCAACGAGAATGGCAGAGTATTGATCAATAAGCCTACAGCTGTTTCAATATGCGGAATGCTGAGGTTCCTTCCTGAGCTTGTCACCCCATAGCATACTGAGTCGCTCTCACTGAGGCACGATAGAACGATGCTCCAAACTCCTTGAACAACGGTATTGATCGTCTTTCTATGCCGCTTGGATAATTCTATTAATCTTTCGGTAAGCTCTTCAGGCAGACTATATTCAATAACTTTATCCGCTGTAAAAGCTACCTTATCCGTTTTCTTACCTACTAGTGCTTTTACTTGTTCAAAATCCCTCAATTCTTCATTCCAAAAAGCTGCTTCATCCTGTTTATTCATATTCCTGACATGATTCATGACTTGCTTATAGGCAATCTTATGTTCATCACTGTCTTTTACCATATTGGATGGATTTCGATAATTATCCAAAAAATGATTAATGACGATTTGCAGGCTCCAGCCATCCATTAAAGCATGATGATGTGTCCATATGAATTTATAGCGATGATCCGATAGCTGGATCAAGGTGATGTTCATGAGCGGACCATTCTCTAAATCCATTTGTCTGTTTTTGCTATGCTCTAAAAGATTTTTTATCTTGGATGCCGATTCGTCCTCACTAAACATCGTTAGATCCACATGATTAAACACATAATAAATGTCATTAAGGATGATTTGGTAACGGTCCCCCAATTGATTGCGCCTGAAAACGGATCTAAGAACGTCGTATTTTCTACAGGTTTCATTCCATGCTTCTTCCAATTTGTCCAAGTCCAGATCACCTATTAAATCAATGGATAGCTGTGAAATATATTCAGGACTTTGAGTTACTTCACTATGGAATAACATCCCTTCTTGAAGTGATGTCACTGGGTAAATCTCTTCAATGTTATTAAACTTATTAATGAAATGGGTGATCGTACTTCCATCGACTATCTTCTCAGCTTGAAAATCCGTTTCGACAATGGAGTCATTCAAATCTGCGCTTCCACTTAAAATATTGTTTAAGTGTACTTCAACTTCTTTACATATCATTTGGTAGTTTTCATTGTTGCTATCGCCAATAATATTCAGCATGAGCCTATTGTTTACGATGCTGGCGACAAAATTGAGCTTATATGGAAATGTATAGTTCAAATCGATATTGCTGCTATTTGTTTGTTCCATATCACCAGTGTTATTAAATTGACCTAGATAGTTGTAACTCACAAGGCTGTCTGGATAGTTATGATTCCGAGTGGAAATATACTTTAGGATTCCAAAGTCAAACCCTTTGTTTGGCACACTTCTTAATCTGTTTTTTGTATTTCTCAAGGTTGAGCCCAAAGACGGCATTCCTTTAATCCTTACTGGATAAATGGAGGTGAACCATCCTACTGTCCTTGATAGATCAATATCATCTTCAATATCCTCTCTGCCATGACCTTCTAAATCAAGCCAAAATTCATCAATTCCCATTATATTGGAAACTGAATGGGCAATAACGGATAATAAAACCTCATCAATCGTCGTTTTATGTTTTCTTAAAGTGTTTTTAATGAGGTTTTGCGTTTGGTCCTCATCCACTTGTATTTTGTACATGTTTTCAAAATCACATGTTTCTCCTAAGCTATGCGTCAGCGGAGAAACTGGAATATTCATTTCCTTTTCCCAATATTGAACGGCATCTTCCGGGAGGCCAGTGTTCTGATACTCGTTCAGTTTCTCGGACCATTGTTTATAAGAAGTCGTTTTTAAAGGCAGTGATGGTTCTTGTCCATTCTTTATCTGTTGATAGCATCTTTCGAAATGGTCAAGAAGTATCCTCCACGAAACACCATCAACCACAAGGTGATGAATCACCCAAAAAATCCTTACGTCCTTTTGATCCCTGAATAGAAGGAACTTCATCATGGGACCGTTGTGTATGTTTAAACTTTGTTGGGCGTTTTCTTCTAGCTCCTTAATTACTTTCAGACTATTTTCATCTGTAAAACTGGAAACATGATACTCATGAAAACCGCATGCCGTATCAGCATTTGATATATTGCCAATATAAGAATCACCATGTTTTTCAAATAATGTCCTTAATATGTCGTGCTGATCAATTAATTTCATGATGATTTGTTTATATTGTTCGGTCGCCAATGCATGATCTTTCATCAAAACGACTGACTGATTCCAATGATGGATATTGTCGTGATTTTCATTAAAAAACCAAGATTGAATAGGCGTCAACGGAACATAACCTGATATTTTTTCTTGGACCACTTGTTTTTGTTCCAGCTCATTTACAATATTCCCTAGCTCACGGACCGTTTGGTATTCAAATAAATCTTTAGGCGTTATAAATAGATCTTTTTCTTTTGCAGCCGAGCATATTTGAATGCTGATGATTGAATCACCGCCACATTCAAAGAAGTTATCTTCCGGTCCTATAGCGGGATCGTTTAATACATCTCTCCATATTGTCAGAAGCTCTGTTTCAGTTTTGGACAGCTCTTGCACATCCGGCACTTTTTTCTTCCTCTCATCCAACTGTTCCGTCCATTTCGGCAGGGATTTCCGATCAACTTTTCCATTCGGCGTCAAAGGGAATTTATCCAGTTGCATAAAATGAGCAGGAATCATGAAAGCAGGCAGTGTTTCTTTCAGTCTTCTTCTGATTGAATCCACCGAAACCTCATCATTCACCGTATAATAAGCAATTAGCCTTTTATTCTCAAATCCATCTTCCATTGCCGTTACATAACTATCTTTGATTTCTGCTAGTTTTCGTAATGAAACATTAACCTCCGATAGTTCAACACGGTATCCTCTTATTTTCACTTGGTCGTCCGCTCTGCCTATATAAACTAATTCCCCAGCTTTATTATGCTTAACTAAATCCCCGGTTCTGTATACTTTTTCAGCAGGATTGAATGGATTGGATATGAATCTTTCATTTGTCAGGCTCTCATTATTCAGATATCCCCTCGCTAACCCAATTCCTCCGACATAAAGTTCACCAACCGCTCCTGCCGGCACTAGTTTCCGGTTTTCATCCAGCACAAGTGCAACCGTGTTAGTCAGTGGCTTCCCAATTGAAACAACGAATTCATCTGTAGCATCCTCATTCGGGGGAAACATTTTAAAACTTGTACACACCGAATATTCAGTAGGCCCGTAGCCATTGAAAAACGATATATGCTTAAACTTCGAAACGAGCTCGACTGGACATTCAGAACCTGCAGATCCCAACACTTTAAGCGTGCTCAAATCATTGATTGGCAGTTCCTTCAACACAGCAGGCGGTAAAATGATATGAGAAATTCCTTCACGCTTAATTTGTTCAACAAGTTTACTCATGTCAAATCGATTTTCTTTATCTACGCTTATATGCAGCTCGGCACCGAACAATAGTGTGCTGAAAATCTCTATGACGGATGAATCAAAATTAAACGTAGCGAATTGCAGCACTTTAGCTGATGTATCTAAACACATCATTTTATTTTGGTTATGAACCAAGTTAATGATTCCTCTATGTTCCAACATGACTCCTTTTGGCCTGCCTGTTGTTCCAGAGGTATAAATGACATATGCTAAGTCCCTCTGATCCGCAATGTGAAGATTCTCTGTCATTGACAAATCCGGTTCATTTTCAATATTTTCAAAATATATTATTTTGGATGGGTCAATCAAAGCATTCTTTCCGAGTTCTTTGTGACTCAAGCAATAGGAAATGGACGAATCTTCAACCATGTAGCTTAATCGTTCATTAGGATAATGAGGATCCAATGGAACATACGCAGCACCTGCTTTAATTACTGCCAACATCCCTATCACCATATCAATTGATCGATTCACATAAATTCCGATTCTTTCTTCTTTAGAAATCCCTTTGCTTAGTAAATAGTGTGAAAGCCGATTGCTCTTATCATTCAATTCGTGATATGTAATGGTTTTGGAACCATCAACAATGGCTATCTTTTCAGGAAATCGCTCAACAACTTTATGGAAGGCTTGTGGGATTGTGTCATTGATCCCCTCAAAGCGAATGGTTTCTCCCTGCCATTCTTCCAATAATACTTTCTCCTGCTTCTTACTCACGACGGATACCTTGTCAATGGATTGTTCAGGCCGATAAGTAATCTTCCTGATCCACTCCAGGAAATTTTCAGCTAATGATTGAATGGTTTGTTCATTGAAGATCCCTGAATTATACTCGAAGGCGAATAATAGCTTATCTTCATATTCTTCTGCAGCTAAACTCAAATCGAATTTTGCTGCCTTTGATTTTAATACTTCAGGCGTTATCTTTATGTATTCACTTTCCAATGCAGCTTTGGCATTATTTTGTAAAATGAAGACGGTTTGAAATAAAGAAGTGCTTGCTAAATTTCTTTCAGGGTTAATGACTTCAACGATCTTCTCCAATGTCATTTGCTGATGATCATAGATTTCGATGATATGGCCTGTATTTCTTTGAAGTATCTCTTCAAATGTTTCCTCATGTCCCAGCTTTAATCTAAAGGGCAGTGTATTGACAAAATAACCTATCGATTTTTCTGTCCCTTCAATCATTCTATTCGCCAAAGGACTACCAACGATGATATCGTTTTGACCTGTATATTTTGCTAGGAAAGACTGGTACATCGTTAGCAGTGTCATGAATAATGTCGAGTTTTTTTCCAGGGACATCCGCTTTAAACCCTGGAGCTCTTCCCTTGATAGTTCTACTATAAAACTACTGCCATCGTTGCGATTTTCTTTTGTACGAACCGTATCTAAAGGAAGCTCCAATTTAGGTAATTCCCCAGATAAGTTTGTTTCCCAAAATTGCGATTCTTCTTTCATGTTATTTTCCAACCAGTTTTTCTGCTCTAATGCAAAATCCTTATATTGTTTAAAGTCATTTCCAAGGATAAGTTCCTTTTCATTCACTTCACTGTCATAAAACGATAACCATTCATCTAAAAATATACTCACTGACCATCCGTCAAAAACGAAATGGTGGAGATTCACAAATAAAACAAAATCCTTTTCACTCAATTTAACAAGTTTCACTGTCAGGAGAGGACCTTTTTCAATTTCAAAGATTTCCGATTGGACATCGTCTTCAATTTGCAGCATACGAGTCTTTTGCTGTTCGGGCTTTAACGCAGAGAGATCGATTTCATCTATTTTTATGTACAAATCTTCCCTGATTTCCTGATAGCCTTTACCGGCTTTTTCACGGACGGTGGTCCTCAAAATCTCATGTCTAGTAACGACATGATTTAAGGCTTTTTCCAGCATTGAAGTATCCACTCTTCCAGTAATTTTATATTTCTGAGGGATATTATAATTGGCTGTCTTACCGTTGAGTTTTTCGTTGAACCATAAAGCCTCTTGGTTACTGGATAAAACATGATTTTCTTGTTGCGCTTCTATGTGCTCTTTGTCATGATCTGAAATTTCATTAATGATGAAGTCTGTCAACGAATCGATTGTTGAATTTTGAAAAATATTTTTCAAAGTTAGAATTTGATTGTATTCTTTGTTTAATTTGGTCAATAACTTCATGGCTAAAATCGAGTGTCCGCCCATTTCAAAAAAATCTGCATCTTTATCGATTTGACTTGTTGATAAGACTTCCAAAAATGTCTTTTCCACGAAAGATGAAACGACCTGCGTTTCATTTCTTGGAGGTGTACTCATTTCCGTAAAGATCTTATGATTTAGCAATTTCAATGTAGGATTTTCAAACAAATCAGCTAATTTCATATTCGCATCAAGTCTTTTATTTATTTTAGACACCATTTTCATGGCTGTTATCGAATGCCCGCCCAATTGAAAGAAATCAGAATCACCATTAATATCGCTGTTCAAGAAAAACTCTTGCCAAATTTCTTTAAGTCCTTGATTAACGGATGTGGATGTGATCGAATGGGCATCCGTTGCTTGATCGTTTTTACTCACATTATTTTTTAGTTTTGAAAAGTCAATATCCACATATATTTCATCAATTTGCTGAGCTTCAGTAATTTGATGGGCAATCTGCATGAAGGCTGATTGGATATCATATACTAGTGAACGCTGTAAGAAGCAGGTATTAAAGTACAATTTGCATGTAATCGTTTCTTTATTATCCTGGGCTTGTAACGATAACGGAAAGCTATGTGACTCTTTTCCGCCTTCGACCTCCCAGTTAATGCTAAAGCCTTCATCTTTCGCTTCCGGATAATTTTCATAAACAAATAAAGTTTCGAAAATCGGATCTTCCTTCTTTAATTTCGTATGCCTTTTGATATCGACTAAAGAAATTTGGGAGTAATCCAGCATATTGTTCAATGTTTCCTGGAATCGTTTCAGTAAATCGGTAATGCTGTCTGTATCGTTTATTTCAGCTATCATAGGAATCGTATTAATGAGCATCCCAACGATTTCTTCCGATTTGAATAAGTTATTCGACCTGCCAGAGCTGACGATTCCAAAGACGATTCGATTTTGATTGGACATTTCCTTTAGGACGATTGACCAAATTAATTGCAGTAATACATTAAGCGTTACATGGTTTTTAGCGGCAAACTCTCTTAAAAGCTTACTTTGTGTTTTATCCAGCTCCCAGAAGAGATCATTGTCCTGGTGGTTATCCTTCACATGTTTCAAGACGGGAAATGTGATCGTCGGCTGCTCAATATCCTTTGCAAGCTCTTTCCAAAAACGATTTAAATCTTCCGCATCTGTTTTATTCATATACCGGATAAAATCTCCATATTGCTTTGGCTTTTCAATAAGTTCTTTGGAGTCTTTTCCTACAATTCGGCTGTAAATAACAAAGAGTTCATCGATGACTATGCTGGTACTCCAGCCATCCAAAATTATATGGTGATGAGTCCAAATCAAGTTAAACTGATTTTCTTCAATTTTCACTAACTGGAGTTTCATCAAATTGGAGTTATTAACATCCATCTCCTGGGATTCGGAAGTCACTCTTTTAATTTCCATTAATTGTTCATGCTCACTCAACTCTGTCATATCGATCAATTCTGGTTGATATTCCATTGTATTGAAGACAACCTGAACATTATTTTCAATATTTTTAGAGATGACCTTCATTCTTAATGCTTCATGTCGTTCTACAACCTGACTCCACGCCTCGAACAATGCATCTACTTCAAGAGCGCCCGTTATCCTGATTCGCATTTGAGAAATGTAAAGGTTCTCTGTTGAATTGTTCATTTCCAGTTCATAAAGGATTCCTTCTTGAAGCGGAGTTAATGAGTAGATATTCTGAATAGATTTCTCCAATTTTGCGCCTCCCGATCCATTATCTTCGTGTCATCCATACCCGCTGACCACAATCATTCTATTAAACCAGTAATCACCTTATTTATTAGAATTCAATATATGAAACAAATCTTCCTCAGTGAGCATCGCATCCGGGAAATCACTTTCTATTAAAGAACCTTGGTCAAATTCAGTTCCCTTGATTTCCATGACAACATCACCAATAGCTTCCATTATTAGATTCATCTTTTCTTCGGCTAATTTTGAAATTATTTTTATGATTAGTTTTCCATCCTGGATAAATGACAGGAAATGCAGTTTTGGTTTATTTTCAAACTCACCAAAGTCCCTGCTATTGGATGATTCAAATTGAGAATCCAATCTTCCTAAGTAATTAAAAGTAACGTAGATATCCGGCTCCTGAATGACCCCAGGCCGTAAATACTTGATGACGCCATAATCAAAACCTTTATTTGGGATTTCCCTTATAGCATTCTTCGTGTTTTTCAAAGTATCGTCAAACGTCCCATCTGAATGCAGCAATATTGGATACATCGCAGTAAACCAGCCAACGGTCCTAGTAACATCGATTGTTTCATCCACCATTTCCCTGCCATGTCCTTCTGCTTCCAACCAGAAGTTCTTCACTTCAAAAGATTGTTTCAAACCCTTTGCGATTAATGACAACAATACTTCTTCCACAGTCGCTTTCGATTGCCTTGATAATTCCTGGATCAAGAATTCAGTTTCTTCCTCACTGAATGATTTCTCCATCGTTCTTTCTTCTTTAGCTATAAAGTCTTCCGCTATCTTAAAATCCGTTATTTCACTTTTTGTTTTTTGTTCCCAATAACGGAGTGTTTCAGGGTCCATCAACGATTCATTGTATTTCTTCAAGAAGTTTGACCAGTCTTTGAATGATGACGTTTTATGAGCAAGCCTTCCTGTTTGATTGTTTAATGCGAGATCATGGAGGGTATTGAAATCCTCAAGTAAAATCCTCCAAGAAACGGCATCAATCAATAAATGGTGGATTACCCAAAAGAAGCGATACTTGTTCGGCTGTTCTTTTAAAACAAGCATTTTCATGATCGGTCCATTACTTATGTCCAATGAACCTTGAGCGTTACTTTCCCATTCATCTCTCACCCTTATTCGCGTTTCCTCATCCAAATGATGTATATCCTTATAGACTAACTCCCATGTTTTGTGTTCGGAATCTATATTCCCGATATATTTATCGTCACGTTTTTCAAATAGGGTTAACAATCCATCATGATGTTCCACGATATGTGATAGAATTTTTTCAATGTCCTCCATTTGAGCACAGGAATCTTTACTAAAAACAATGGACTGGTTCCAATGATTGATGGAAGCAGTGTGCTCCGCAAAGAACCATTCTTGGATGGGGGTCAGTTCCACATTCCCTCTAGTGGCTATAGGTTGAATCATGACCTTGTTTTCAGTTTTCGCTATCGCTGCCAGCTCTGCTACCGTTTGATTTTCAAAAATTGATTTTGGACTGATGATTATACTTTCCTGCCTTGCTAGTGAACATATTTGAATGCTCTGAATGGAATCGCCGCCAAGTTCAAAAAAGTTATCCCGGATACTGATGTCATCCAACCCTAAGACACTTTTGAATATTTGAAGAAGCACTTTCTCATTGAACGTCTCAGGTTCTTCCAATGTATTGCTTCTGGTTACGGGTACCGGAAGAAGTGCTGAATCAATTTTCCCATTTGCATTTAACGGAAATTTGTCCACTTGCATAAAGAATGAAGGAATCATGTAACTTGGTAATCTCTCTTTTAAAAATGCTTTTAAGTGATCGTAATCAACTTGTTGTTTGGATGTGAAATAAGCGATTATTTGTTTATTTAAGTTTGGCTGATCCTGAACCTTAATGAATGAGTCACTTACTTGCGGATACGCATTGAGGTTGACCGAAATCTCATCCACTTCGACACGGAAACCTCTGATTTTCACTTGATTATCTTTACGCCCCAGAAAAATCAACTCACCATCGCTCTTGAATTTTGCTAGGTCACCGCTGCGATACAAATGCTTTCCAGCTTTAAAAGGATGTTCAATGAACTTTTCTTTTGTTAAATCATCATTATTCACATATCCAACAGCTAACCCATCACCACCAATATATATTTCCCCTGCAGCACCGATTGGTACGAGTCTTTGCTCAGGACTCAATAAATAGACGTCAGTATTCAGGATGGGTTTGCCTATCGAGACTTTATTATTGGTAGTCCCATTATTTTCATACGCTTTAAACATTTCAATCGTGGTCCATACTGAATATTCCGTTGGACCGTAGGCATTATAAAAATTTATATTTTGATAGCGATCCAGCAAGGCTATTGGACATTCAGACCCGGCTGAACCGACGAATTTAACATGGGATCCCTCTATATTGAGCTCTTGCAATACTGCAGGCGGCAATACTAGATGTGTTAATTTTTCACTTTTGATTTGATTTTCCAATGCGTATAAATCAAACATTTCCTCCTTATTATTCCCGATATGCAGCTCTGCACCATTTAATAAGCTTCCAAAAATCTCATATATAGAAGCGTCAAAATTAAAAGTGGCAAATTGTAATACCTTTGAGGTCTCATCAAGTTGTAAATACTTGTTTTGGCTTATTATTAAATTCACTACGCCTCTATGGGATAACATGACACCTTTTGGTTTTCCTGTCGTTCCCGAAGTATAGATTATGTAAGCTAGATCGGAAGGTGCAATAGATTCGTTACAGCACTTGGTAGCCACGTAATGTACGGATTCAAGATCAATCACCTTTGCTATTTTTTTAATGGCAGGAGCCTCAATTTGATTCGTAATGCATATATCCATTTTCGAATCATTGACGATATATTCCAATCTTTCAGCTGGCATCATAGGATCAAGCGGAACGTATGCACACCCGGCTTTAATGATTCCCAACATGCCGATTACCATATCAATTGATCTGTTTACATGCAGGCCAACCTTATTAGAACCGTTTTCGGTATGATTTCTGACCAATTTCGCAATCACATTCGATCTTTGATCTAATTCCGAATAAGTAATGGCCTGACCATTATCAGCTACGGCTAATTTGTTTGAATGCTTCTTGACGATTCTTTTGAATATGGAGGTGATCGTCTCATTTTGATGCGCATCCGAAGCCTCACCTTGCCACTCAAATAACAATTGATTCATTTGATTGTCATCTAAATACTCCAAATGACAGATAGGTTTATCCGCATTTCTGCAAATTTGGAATAACCATTTTTTGAAACTCAGCATGAGTCTTTCAATTGTTTCCCGCCTGAAAAGTTCATCGGAATACTCGAATTCCAGGATTAAGTCATGAGAACCCTTCACCTTTATAGTCAGGTCATAATTTGAATAAGGAATTTCGAATTTGTCTTGTTCAAGAGTGAAGAATGCGTTGCTAAAGTTCCCATCAAAGCTTTCTTCCATTGCCAAGGCTGTTTGGAACAATGGGGAATGACTGAGATCCCTGTCTGGATTAATGATTTCAACGATTTTTTCAAATGGAAAAGCCTGATGTTCCAATACATCCAAAATCACTTTACGATTCCGGTTCAATATTTCATGAAATGATTCTGATGGATCAACGGTCAGCTTCAATGGCAGCGTATTGACAAAGCATCCAACTGTCCGGGCAAATTCTTCTTGGCCACGGTTTGCCACGGTACTCCCGACAATGATTTGATTCCTCCCGGTATACCGACTTAAAAACACTTGATAGGCAGTCATCATAAAAGCATATAAAGTCGTACCATTCTCCTTTAAAACCCTGTCAATCAATAAACGAAGTTCATTCGTTATGGCCATTTCCAGTCTTTCGCCTGAGTAAGAAGGTGATTTTGGACGTTGAAAGTCAAACGGAAGTTCTAATGCTTCTTCCTCTTGATCTAAATAACTTTCCCAAAACCTCCTTTGGCTTGGCGTACTTTCCTTGACCCACTCCTTATGCCAGACAGCATAATCTAAATATTGCATGTCCAGAGGGGGAATATCCCCAACCCTGCCTGTTTGAATTCTTTCATAAACCTCCAATAACTCTTCGAAAAAGGTGACAAACGATACTCCATCAAAAATGATATGGTGAAAATTGCTTACCAAATAATGTTTTTCTTCATCAACTCGAAATAGTTTCATATTAAATAAATGATCATTTTCCAGGTCGAAGCATCTTTCCATTTCTTCAGTAAGATGGGAGGTGACCATTATATCGCTGACTTCTGGACCTAATCCCCGACAGTCTTCATAGGCAATCATGTTTCGGCTTTTTTTTGATAAGAATTGAAGGATTTGATGTTCTTCCCCTTTGAAATTAGTTCGCAAAGTTTCATGGCGTTCAATCATGAAATCTAATGCCTGTTGCAGGTCATCAATGTCCACAACGCCATTTAAAATGAATTTAAATGGCATATTATAGAGCATTTTCCTTTCATCCAGGCTGTCGAACAGATACATTCTATCTTGATTATGAGAAAGCATTCCTTCACTTTTCCCACGTTTATAAGGCTTATTTACCTCGTCTTCCCTCATGTCGAGGAGCATGTCCAGAAAACTTGCCAGTTTTTCTATATTCCATTGACTTGAAATGATTTCCGGTGTTAATTGAATACCAAACTCCTGTTTTATCGAAGACAAAAACTCATCTTTTTTTTCATTTGTGCTTAGTGATTCATTCATGTCCTCTACTAGTGATAGTTTTAAAGGTTCAATAACAATTGAAATCAAGTTTAATAGCCTATTTTCCGTTTCACTGATCATCCTGTTCATAGAAAAACACCTCAATTCTTTTCCATTCAACTTAACTTATGCATATCGTCCAATTGTTTGATGAGTACTGATAGTTCCTTTATGGTGGATTGTTCGAACATCACCTTGATTGGTAATCTCACTCCCAGGTTATTCTTCACCATTTGAATAAATTGCATCGCTAAAAGGGAATTCCCACCTAAGTCAAAGAAGTTGGAATCTGTATCTATTGTCTCTTGTTCTAAAATTTCTTTCCAAAATCCGATAAGTTTTTCCTCAATTAACCTTTCCTTCACCGCAATTGTTGTCTCCATATATTTCCCCTCATTTCACTTTCGATTTTTCCAGCATTTCACTTAAGATTTGATTAAATATAGAAAGTACGGATGACCTTAACTTTGGATTGACCGCTGCCTCATTAAATTTAATTTGAACACTTGAACCAGGGATGATGATGATGACGATTGGATAATGGGTCGTTTCCCGTCCTTCTTTCAAACTCACATTGATTTCATCATTATTAGCTAGTTTCATCGGATAGTTTTCAAAAGCATATAATGATTCAAATAGTTGGTTTTCCAAATTAGCCCACCCATAAATCTCTGATAAAGGTGTATTCTCATAGGCACTTAATTCCAAAAATTCATTTTGAACCTCATCCAGTATTTCCATGTAGGTCTTTTCGTGGCTGATATGCTTGATGAACGGCACAGTGTTGATAAATGGACCAACCATTGCCTCAATATTTTGGATAGGAATATTCCTGCCGGATGTCACTACGCCGCAGCATACATTTTCCGTACCTTTTACTTCTTTCAAAGTAGCTAGCCAAACGGTTAGAAAGAAAGTATTCATGGTAATCTTGTATTCCTGACAGAATCGTTGAATGGAATCACTTAATTCCTCATCCAATACTTTCAAATAGCTATTCTCAATGTACCCTTCGCCTTCTTGCACTCCCATTAAACTGGATCCGGAATTTCGAGCACCTTCCAACTTTCCTGCCCAATAGTCCCGCAGTTCCTTATTACTTGTATAATCTTTCATATATTCAACATACTTTTTAAATGAAGGACTCACGGATGATGTTGGTGTTATTGAATGATAAGCAGCAAAAATGTCATTAATCACCATCGAGTAACTCCAGCCATCCATAATAATATGATGGAATGTCCATATTAATTGGTATTGATTTTCCGCAAGCTTAACGATCATGAAGCGATTCAGCTTATTATTCTCGATATCTATGATCTTATATTGATCTGCTAACAGCTTTTCCAACTTCTCTTGATGATCGATCATTTCTTCATATTCAATCTCGGTATCCATGGAACTCATTAACAGTTGGTAGAATACCCCTTTTCTGCTTGAATACAATTTGGTTTTAAAAATGTCATGTTTCCCTGCAGTTGTCACAATGGCATTGATTAATTTTTCTACGTCCAGAAAACCTTTAATATCAAAAATGAGCTGCACTTTATACTGGCTGCTTTCACTATCAAACAAGCTATGGTACAACATCCCTTTTTGCAAAGCCGTCAATTCATAAATATCAATAATGCCTGTTTCATTGTGCAATAGCTGGTTAAGTTCCTCTTCGGGCATATCCACCAATGGAAAGTCTTCCGGACGGTACATCTGTTTTCCCCTTGTTTCTTCTTCCAATGTCCGTAACAATTCCTGCATATTGAGTTGCATATATTGCTCAAAATCTTCTCTTACGAAATGTCTGTTATAGTTTATTTTTATGGTTTGCTCCTCATTCACTACAAGCAATTCGATATCGACTTCATGTTCGGTATAGGAATTATGTTGAATATCTTGTTCACTAAAAAAGGTGACCTCTTTTGCAGCCCATTCATTGTTTTGGTGAAATCTACCTAGATTATTGAAACTGATGATCGGCTTATTTTGTTTCATATGTGTCTCGTTGCATAATTCGGTTATGATCCCATACTCAATCCCTTTATTAGGCAGGGTCCTCAACTTTTTCTTTGTACCTTGAATCGTGTTCGAAATCGATTCTTTATTTTCTATATAAACCGGGCACATGGTCGTAAACCAGCCTACTGTCCTGGACAGATCGACACCTGCAAATAACTCTTCGCGGCCATGTCCCTCCAAAGTAAAATGAATATCTTTTTTATTGAAATATTTCCCGATTAGCGCTGCGAAAATGGATAAGTATATTTCATCGATAGATGCTTTATACGTTTTTGTCATATCATTATAGATTTTGCTTGTAATCTCTTTATTCAGCTTCATTTCAAATGATTTTCCATCGTAAACATTTCCTGTTTTGACCAGGGCGTTTTCATATACCGTTTCATGTTCATTCAGCCAGTACTCTTTAATGCCTAAAGGAATGCGATTTTTATATTCATTGAGGTTATTCGCCCATTCCTTATATGATGTCGTTTTATTATCCAGTTTTAGTTCCTGATTGTTTATATCTTGAAAATATAGCCGGTCAAAATCTTCGATCAAGATTCTCCAGGAAACCCCATCAACAAGTAAATGATGAATGATCCAAATGATTACATGCTCGTTTTGCCCAGTATTGATGCATACTATTTTCATTAGTGGTCCGTTTGAAATGTTGATGCCCTGTTGTGCACCAATCCCGAGTCTAGCTATTTCCCGTCCCTGCTGGTCCTTATTCAGGTTTGGTAGATTCACGTAATTCAAAGTCCAATTTTCAGACGGGCCGATATGCTTTTCCACCTGCGAAAATGATTCTTCTCTATCGAACCGTGATCTGAGCCCATCATGATGTCTGACGATATGGGCCATGATTCTTTGCAGCCGTTTCTCATTCAATTGCGGGTAGCCCTTTAACGTTACAGATTGATTCCAATGATTAAAATTATTTATTTGTTGAGTAAAAAACCAACTTTGAATAGGTGTAAATGGTGCCTTTCCAAAAACATCAGACTGATTTATCGTTACATCGCCCGTCAATTCCACAACCTTTGCCAGCTCTTCGATACTTTGTTTTTCAAAGATGTTTTTTGATGTGATGAGAAGATTTTCTTTCTTGGCAAGTGAACAAATTTGAATGCTTAGGATGGAATCTCCTCCACATTCGAAAAAGTTATCAAAGATGGTTATTTCCTGATTATTCAGTACCTCTTTCCATATCTTTAACAATTTTTGTTCCGTTCCATTCATGACACTTTTACTGTTAGTTCCTTCCGGGTTCATTTTTGTATCCGGCAAGCTCTTCGCATCCACTTTGCCGTTAACGGTTAGCGGAAAAGACTCCATTTTAATGAAATAAGAAGGAATCATATAATGGGGAAGATGATTCTTCATATAATCCCGGATATAATTTTCTTCAAGGTCATTGTCGGAGATATAATAGGCTATGATGAATTTCTTCGATTTAGATTCATCTTTTATCGCTATAAAGCAATCCTTTATACCAGGGCATTTATTTAGAACTGCACTGACCTCCCCAAGTTCGATACGATATCCGCGTATTTTCACTTGGTCATCAGCCCTGCCTGCAAAAAGTAGATTTCCATCCTCGGCATACTTAACCAAATCTCCAGTTTTATATAGTTTCCTTGAGGGATTGAACGGATTTTGAATGAAGCTTTCATCGTTTTTCCCCGGATTATTTATATATCCCCTTGCAATGCCTTTCCCGCCGATATACAGCTCGCCTATTTGACCTTTAGGAACAGGCTTCATCCTGGAATTGAACACGTATGCTTCTGCATTTAAGATTGGCTTTCCGATCGGAATCACTGTATCATCACTTGGAAGTACCTTATATGCTGTTGCAACGACAGTGCCCTCCGTTGGACCATAATTATTATATAAATCAAAGCTCAAACGATCGGGTATCGTTTTTAAACGATCTCCCCCTGTCAAAATAGCTCTGATTGATTCTGGAAATTTCATATCGTTAATAAATAATTGCTCGAGCAGCCCCGTTGAAAAAAACGCGAGTGTGACCTTCTCCTTTTCCATCTTCTCCGAAAGGATCTCTACATCCAATAAATCATAGTAATCCAGTATCAGGAGTTTATTCCCATTCGTCAGATAAGGGAATATCTCCCAAACGGAAGCATCAAAAGATGTATTCGAAACCAGTACTGCTGCATCCTTTCCATCTACTGAATAATAATTGATATGCCAATTACAAAGGTTGGCCAACCCTCCATGTTCAATCATGACCCCTTTAGGTTTTCCCGTTGTTCCTGAAGTGTAGATGATATAGGCCAGATCACTTTCCGATATCTTTGTTGAATCGAATACTGTGCATTCAATTTCTGGTTCTTTTAGTATGTTTTCGATACATAAAAGTTTTCCTTCATCACCGTGATACTTTGGAAGTCCTTCTTCATTGCTTAAACAATATGTGATTTGAGAATCCTCAATCATATGTTTCAACCGTGACACTGGCTGTGAAGGGTCCAAAGGCACATATGCCGCCCCAACTTTCATAATGGCTAAAATGGCCGTAACCATATTGATCGATCGATCCATAAAAATCCCAATTCTATCCTCTACACCTACATGATTTAGGAATAAGCGTTGTGCCACCTGATTTGCCCGGACATTTAATTCGCTATACGTCACTTGATCATCACCATGGACAATGGCAACATCATTGAAATTTGTACTCACTTTATTCTCAAACCTGGTTATTACATCTGCAAAACGATGATCTTCCACTTCTTGAGTTACATTGCCTGTCCCCATTTCGATTAATGATCGCAACTGTGCAGGCTCTAAGTAGGTAATGTCCTTTATCCGCTTGCTTTCCTTGGTTGTAATCTCTAACAGCCAATGCTGAAAATTACTAGCCATTCTTTGAATCGTCGTTTTATTGAATAATGCTTTGTTATATTCAAACGAAATGAGTAATTCATCCTCATCCATTTCTTCTGCCTGAACAACCAAATCAAATTTAGCTTTAAAGGTATTGATTTTTTTCGGTTTTAACTTGAAATTCCTATATGCCAGCTTTTCTTTTTGGTTATTTTGCAGGACGAATACTGTATCGAACAATGGCGTATTTTCCATGGTTCTTTCTGCCGATAAATATTTCAAAATTTCCTTAGTAGGTAAATTTTGATGGTCAAAAACACCTGCAATATTTTTTATGTTTTTTCGCAAAATCCCTTCAAATGAATCTTCCTGGGTTACATGTAATTTAAAGGGCAAGGTGTTGACGAAATATCCTATCAATTGTTCAGTATCCACATGGTTTCTCTTCGCCAAAGGGCTGCCGACGACAACTTCCTCTTCATCAAAGTAAACTGATAAAAAGGTTTGATAGGCAGTAAGTAAACTCATGAACAAAGTCGATTTCGTTTTTTTATGAAGACTTTTAAGGTTGTCTTGAATTTCTTTAGGTAACAAAAAGCTGATAATATCGGACGTGCTTTTACCTTCTCCGGTTTTTTGATGATCATATTGTAAAAAAGACTTTTGCCGTAATGCCGTTATTTCATTACTCCAGAACTCATTATCTTTATCTGTTACATAATTTGGTGAGTTTTTTTGCCATAAAGCATAATCTCCATATTGGATTGATTGGTTATCTCTATCATTTCGGTCGCCATTCTCGATTTCCTCATAAATGGCAAACCAATCATTGATCAATAATGGAATCGACCAACCATCAAAAATAATATGGTGGATGTTACATAATAATTGAGATTCACTTTCATTCCTCTTCACTAACGTCATTGATAGCAGGGGACCATTTACTAAATCAAATTGCCGTTCCGTTTCTTCCTTCACAAAGTGATTCATTTTTTCTTCCTGCATGTCTAAAGGAAGATCCGAAACATCGAAATAATTAATATCATGATGAATCGACTCATCGAAAACCAAGATGCCCGCTCCAGCTTCTTCCCTAATGACACTTTTTAAGATTTGATGTTTATTGCTTAGCTTATCTAACGATAATTCCAGGTTTCCTTCATTCACTTCACCTGCTATTTCATACGAAAAAACGATGTTATATAATGATTTGTCTACATTGGTTTGATGAATGAACCACAAACTTTCTTGCTCATATGTTAAAGGATATGTATTTCTGGCATTGATATGGATAGGTGTATAATCTTGCTTTACCTCTTCTTTTTGACGAGCTTCTATGACTTCGGATAATTTCATAATCGTATCGTTTTCCAATAAAACGGAAGGAGCAATTTCAATATGAAATTGATTTTTAATATTGACAATCAATCTCATTATCGATAATGAGTTCATTCCACTTTCAAGTAGCGACTGATTATTTTTTATAACCCCATTGCCTATGATGCTAACCACTAATTCCCTTACTTTTTCACTTATTGTTTCATCTGCTGGATTCTTGAATTTCGGTGTAGTTTCACGGTCTTTTATTATGAATTTTGGTAATAAAGATTTATCCAGTTTTCCATTTACAGTTAGGGGGATGTTGTCTACCTTGATAAAAAAGCTTGGTATCATATACGCTGGCAATGAGCTTTTTACACTTTCCCTCAAATAATCAGCAGCTAATTCTTCATCAGCAACATAGTATAAAAATAAATGCATATCATCATTAAACGCTTTATCCATCGTAACAACTGCGTTCTTGATGTTTTGCAATTCATTATACGCGCTCTCAATTTCCCCTAATTCAATCCTGAAACCTCTTAGCTGCACTTGCTCATCATTCCTGGAGATATATTGCAGATCACCATCATCCAACAGTTTCACTATATCCCCTGACTTATAGTAGCGGACATTATCGATATCCGTAAATTTCATCTCATTCATCATCGGGTTTTTATAGTAGCCAAGCGATACACCTTTTCCTGAAACGTATAACTCGCCCTCTTCATCTCCAGTTACTTCTTCTCCATTTTGATTCATCACTTTGAACCCAAGATGAGGCAGGACTTTTCCGATATTGGTCATTCCTTTTTCAACATCACCCTTAGCGATTTCTTTGTAGGTTACATGAACGGTGGTTTCAGTTATTCCATACATATTTATTAGCTTTGGCAGCCTGCCATTTCCGGGTGAAAACCACTGCGCCAATTTCTTGAAGTTTAATGCTTCCCCTCCAAAAATAATGTATTTTAAACTTAATTCATTTTGACGATTTATGAGCTCACCACTCACTTCGAAGAAAGCGCTTGGCGTACAATTAAAAACGGTTGTTTGTGTATTTATCAATAATTCAACAAAGGATATTGGATTTCTGCTTTCTTCAAATGAAACCACAACAACTTCTCCGCCATATATCCAAGCCCCCCACATCTCCCATACGGAGAAATCAAATGCGTAGGAATGGAAAAATGTCCATTTATCTTTATTAGTAAACTCGAACAAATCGTCGCAGCCATAAAACAAGTTCATGACGTTTTCATGTGAAACACAAACTCCTTTAGGCTTTCCTGTTGAGCCCGATGTAAAAATGATATAGGCTGGATCTTCTGGTTCAATTAAAGTATGTACATTCTCACCTGTCATACCTTTTGATTTATCCATCACTTCATCAATGGATACATAATTACAACCAATGTCGCTAATCCTGCTTTTATCCCCAATTAATAACTTCAATTCTGAATTCTTGATTATATGCTTTACTCTTTCATCAGGACTTTTAGGGTCGATAGGTACATAAGTAACACCCGATTTAAGCAGGGCTATGATCAAAAATAAAACCTGCTCGGATTTTTCAATATAGATTCCGACATTGTCTCCTTTATTTATCCCTTTGTCCTTTATGTACATTGCCATTTTATTTGCCAAGATATTCGTTTCTTTATATGTAAATTGCATATCCTTATTTCTTACTGCAATATTGTCTCCATATTGCCTGACACTTTCTTCAAATAAATTCGCTAAAGAATTCATATTCATCATTTTCCCCCATTATTTTAAATATGTGCCTGATGCAACTGTCAACATATGAAAAACCAAAGAAACCAAAGCGATTACAATCGTTATGACCCATGCATTTCTTCTCTTAATGAGCGCCAATTTTTCCAGACTATAGCTGAATAGAATTAAACTGACAATGTAAAACAACTCAAACTCAGCCATGAATGTGTGAAGGATGGAGCTTTTATCATGCACCAGTAAGGATAAACTAGTGAATGTCGTTTCCTTGCTCTTAACCAATAATGCGATGATCGCATTAACTCCGGATCCAATCACGATGCATACCCCTGCATTTATGACAGCTTGGCAAACCCCTTTTATATTTACCGGTCTTTCTTTTAAAACTAAAAATAATAGGCACACAATTAATATTTGAATGATGAATGTAACCAATAATCCAAGAGCTCCCATTACAATTGTGTTAATGGCAAAACTAAGGGCTCCGATCTCTGAAATGGACATGCCATTTAATACGTTCATCCCTTTTTGATCTGCAGAATATAACAAAAGCGTCGTTTCGATACCTGCTATTAAACTAAGTATCAATAACGAAATGATTAACTTGTGAACTCTATCCTCTTTTTTAAAAAGATATTGTACTAATTTGTTTTTGTTTTTTAATTCAGCATTTGCTGCCATTTTTAATTCCATTGGTATTCCCCCTCAATTATTTTCGTAGAATTTATCGGAAAGGTAACACTTCTTATTTCATCATTCACGAGTACAACCGTTGATTTATATTGGGTGAAATTTTTATAGAAAAGTGAGATGTTATCATGATCCATGTCAACCTTGGAAATTTCATAGATTTCAAGTGGAGAGGTCAATCCTGTTTTTAGTATCTTTGATAGACTTTCTTTTGCACTAAAGAAAACTTCTTTACTTAAAACACCATCGCTTTCCTTGATCATTTTTTTCTCGGATTCCGTTAAGTAGGTTTCTAAAAATTCAGAATCGGATTTCGTTTTAGTCTCAATATCGATTCCCATTGGATGCAGTTGATCAAAAAGCAATATTCCGAATGTTTTATCCGTATGTGTGATGGATATACCTATGTTCATTAAAAAGAACAAGCTTGTAACAATGACCGGCTGTCCAAAGACTCCTTTCAACAGGGATACATTCTTTATTTCATCCAAACCAATACCAAAAAAATCCATAATTGCTTTTTTTCCAAAGTACAAACTTTTCTTTGCTTCAATGGATCTTTTGGGACCATTTTGCAAATTTAAATAATTCCATTCTTTTTCGTTAAAAATATCATCAATATAGTCCAAATTGACTGAATCCGCTTCATAATACTTGATATAAGATTTATAAATTTTTTCCTTATTCATAAAGTATTCAATCATTTATAATTTCCCCCCCCTCTTTTTTCTAGAAATCCCGTATTTTTTCTCCATTTTTTTCCTCTAAAATTTCTTTTTTTAAACAATTATTTCATTTTCTGGGTTAAATATTACCTATTATCATTATCGATAACACTTTATCACAACAATTTTGCCGAGTCCATTAAAAATTTGTAAATTATCTACATTACATAATAACTTTACCATTTTTCATTATTTTTCTACTTTAGTAGTATTTTCATAGGACTTATCGTGTTAAATTTAGAATGAAAAAATCAACTTGAAATTTTCTAATTAAAAAAGCCATATTTTATTTTTCACTATAATTTGTGAAAAATAAAATATGGCTTTAATACTGTTCAATCATTTTGGTTGTTTAATGAAAATGTGCATGGCCTTTTTTAATATCTCATTCTCTTCTTGTAGATCTTTAATTATTTTATCCTTTTCCTCTTTCATACTGAGCCCTGAAAAACCATTACTGGAGTCCGCCGAGCCAACTTCATTTGTTTCTTTATAGATATTGATCCAATTTCTTAATGTAGGTATGGATATATTAAGTTCTTCGGCCAATTCTCTAGGCTTTCTGCCTTCTTCCAATACTAATCGCGCAGCATAAATTTTAAAATCTTTATCATGGTGCTTCCCCATAATAAGACACTCCTTTTTTAAATTTATTTAGTGCCGATTTTCTGTACTTCCTTTATCAAACGAAAATGTTTTTCTAATATAAAGACTTTCATAAATTTAATTTCAATCTATTAATCAATATGGAATTGATCGCTATTGCGATCACTAAAATCATTAGCGCTCCAATCAGGGGTTGGACACTGAACCAAACCAAGCCAAAATGAATCGCTGTTACCAAGATCAATAATGGCAATCCATAAAGCAGGCTTATTAATACATTGGGGTTGGATTTAATTGCAGCAGATGGGTTCTCCCATTCAATACTAGGATTTTTCATATCATATAATGGTGTTAGAAGATTATAGCAAACCACTAAACAAGAAGTGATTAATAACATGACTGCATTTTCCATTTCCCAATAGCCAAATAGGGCAAATATCAAAAAGCTGATCACCACGGCTATAATACTGATGATTGATGAAAATATCACTTTAGAAAAATAAACATATTTTTCATCAAACGGTACGCTTTTCAGTAAATAATGGTATTTACCTTCTCTTGAATATGGGGTTCCGCTTATATTATTTATACAACATAAGAAAAGGACCGAATAGGAAAAGTATTTATCGAAGACTCCCTCTTTCGTTATATTCAAATTATTCGGGAATACTTCATTCTGAATCAGCAATAACATGACAAGTGAAAAGATCGGAGGCAAAAGAAGACCTAAAGCGATTTGCATCTTAAAATATGCTTCAGACTTAATGATCCATATCTCTCTTTGTAAATAGTTACTCCATTGATTTTTTGATATATTAACCTTTGAGTTTTTCATATTCGTTTTGTTGTTTCCCAATATCCCATTTTTAAAGTAATGAACAGAAATGTTCTCTATAATCATTGAATACAAAAGGAAACCTATTACCATTATCGAAATATAAATAATGAAAAATTGAACGGTTATTTCATTTGATACAAAAGCATCCAATATCCATTTGATCACTGGAATCATATTTGCGGTTTCAAATATATGTCTCATCAACAATTCCAACGAGTTTTTTAGCCCTTCAAAAGAATTCAAATCTATTTCCGAGATGACCTTTGAAATGGCAACTGATGATTTTCCTGCAAAATATACAATGGAAATAATCATAAGCGTTAGGATGATAGCAATGTTAACCATTAAGTATGCTACTTTACTTTTGAATCTATAATAATGCCTATTCATGCACGATAGGATAAAAAGCAGGAACAAGGCCGTTAAACCATTGACAATTGGTAAAAACGTGATTAATTTAATCGCTTCGATAAACTTTAGATCGACTATCAAGAAGCCTAATGTTGGCACTTGGATCATCATTGATAAGATGATCGGGATCCATAAGCTACTTAACACTTTGGCCCTTGATATTTCCTTATAGGTGAGTGGCAGAGGTGCCAATACTTTAAATTCATCATAAGAAAATATTTGTGATGTGGACAAATAGCAAACCAACGCAAAGACCAGAATGCTGGAAATCGTTAAATTATAAAACAGGAAGACCTGGGTATCTCCAAGAAAATAAACAAAGGCGTTAACGACAGTCAGCTGCAAAAACATATAAAAAACGGCTATTATCAGGACAGCCTGCAACATTGTCTGCTTGGGCATTTTATAGAAGGAAGAAACGAAAAATCTAGTTAACTGAAGTTTTTCCTTCATATACCTGAGCCTCCATAAAGGTAGATTCTAATGAACTTTCACCTATTATATTTTGTATCTCATCATGCAGGATGATTTTTCCCTCTTTTAAAATAGCCACTGTATTACAAATTTTCTCTGCCACATCCAGCAGATGCGTCGAGAAAAACACTGTACCGCCCATTTCAACATATTGTTTGATTAACCCCTTAAAAACTAAAACAGCGTTTGGATCTAATCCGTTCAATGGTTCATCCATAATGATGATCGGGGGATTAATGGTAAAAGCCGCTATCAGGGATATCTTATGCATCATTCCATAAGAATAACTTCCCATTGGCTTTTTAATGGACTCCTGCATCCCAAACCGATTGATATATTTCCCCAACCGTTCTTTATCATCATTTCCATATAGGTTCATCAAGAAACGAATCCAATCAAATCCCGAAACATTGTTAAACACATTGATAGTATCAGGAATGAAGAAAAATTGTTTTTTATATTCTATGCCGTCTTCTTTGGTCAGGCCATTTATTTCAACCTTTCCATTTTCTGAATCTAAAATGCCTGTAATGATGTTCAGCGTCGTGGTTTTCCCTGCACCATTTGCTCCTATAAAACCTAAGGTTTCCCCTTTTTTGATTTCTAGATTTACACCATTCAAAATCTTCTTGGCCGAGTAGCTTTTCTCCAAATCTGTGATGCTTAACAAAGTTATCATCCTCCCATCACTTCATGATTAACACATTTCCATCCTCAACTTATTCATTATTGAATTTCTTTTTAGAAATCCATATGTTCGTTATCAATATCGTTACTGCCGTCCATCCAAGTGCAGCTAATGCACCCCAAACCGCTTGTGAATTGACTGTGCCTAAAATCAGTACTTCCATGGCATGCTTACTCATGCTTGCCGGATTCACATTGTCTATTACCGGACTTAATCCAACTATGATTCTGCAGCCGAGGAGAAATACTATCGAAATTAATGCAATGATACCCTGGCTATTAAAAATGGTACTGATCATCGTCGTGAATGAAACGATGAATAGGATCCACAGCAGATAGAACAGTAAAGCCACTATTAAATCCCCAAAATCAACACTCGTAAACAAAAAAACTACATAAAGATATGAAACCAAATATCCCGATGCCACACTGCAGGCAACAAACAGGTAATTGGAAATGATTTTCCCGCTTATATAAGATCCAACCGTCACAGGCCTTGTAAGTATGAAAGCAAGCATCCCATTTGCTTTATCGGATTGAACGACTCCCATCATGGAAACGATGATGATCATGACCCCTAACTGATCAAATTGAGACCCTAAAGTACTGGCAAGAACTTCGCCGCCTTTTTGGGCAGCCATGCTTGGATCAATGGTGATCCCTTGGCCCCCGCCCAGTGCCTCTAATATTGAAGGTAAATAATAGCTTACAACTGGTTGAGTTATTCCTAAAAATATAAATACGAGCGGCAGCCAAATCACTTTAAATTCACGTACCATCTGAATAAATTCCTTTTTAGCTAAAACGGCAAAGTTATTCATTTTTCCACCACCAATTTTAAGAATATCTCTTCCAATGTATCGTTATCTATTTCGAACCTGACAAGATCAACATTATGCTCCAAAGCATTCGCCAGTAACATATTCTTGTTTGACTCAATATCTTCCACTTCTATCTTCAATTTGTTCCCCATTACCTCTACACCTTTGACGAAATTCAAGCTTTTAACGTTTTCAATCCATTTTTGACTTTTAGAGGTTATGTCGACATTGATTTTATTTCCGCTATTCCTGTTCAATAATTCTGACATCGTTGTGTCCTCAATTTTTTTACCGCTTTTTATAATGACAAACCTCTCACATATTTCTTCTGCATCGCTTAATATATGCGTCGATAATAAAATTGTCGTATCTTTCTTTATCTCTTTTATGATATTCAACACTTCTCTCCGGCCGATGGGATCTAATGCCGAAACCGGTTCATCCATGACAATCAATGCCGGTTTATGTAACAGCGCCTGTGCAATACCAAGCCTTTGTTTCATTCCGCCCGAAAAAGTCCGCACCTTTGAATTCTCTTCCCCGCTCAACCCAACTTTCGACAATATCTCTGGGATGCCGTTTAATAATTCTTCCCTCTTGATACCCGAAAGCTGCCCCATGAAAGTAAGGGTTTCTTTGGCTGTCATCCATTGAAAGAAGTTAGGGTATTGTGGTAAGTAGCCTATTTCCTTTTTCATTTTTGAAATTTTCTTACCATCAAGCAATACTTCTCCCGTACTTGGATCTATAATATCTGCAATCACTTTTATCAGTGTCGATTTACCAGCCCCATTTGGCCCAATCAATCCAACACATTCCCCTGATTGCAATTCCATTGAAAAATTATCGACCGCTGTTTTTTCTTTGAATTTTTTTGTAACATTTTTAATTTCTAATTTCATATTCTTTCACTGTCCTTTCTACCGATAACGAAGTACAGAATTGGACCGATAGTATTTGCAAAAATAATGATGAGTGTCCACAATAAAACATTTTTCCTCGTCTTTCGATTTCTGTATAAATCAATTAATGCTATAAGCACTAAAATCATTCCAATTGCAATTACCGGTAAAATGATCGGCAGAATAGACATGAAATCAATATCTTTCAATTCGTTCCATCCATAATGCAATTCCATATATACCACTCCTTTGGTAACGAAATATTATTATCATTATCGATAATGATAACATCTAATTTGGAATTTTGCACCTATTTTTTCTTAACAAAATATTGTTTTAGTTTTTATTGTTATTTATAATGATAATATTATCATAATGAATAATAATAAAAATATAGCGATATTTATTAATTTTCATTAAATGTAGACATTTTTTTAAAAATTAAAATAATTAAAAAATACTTATTATTTACTTAGAAAAAATATTTCGGTACTATTATTTTTCGAACCGTGTCATTTTCATGTAAATGACAATGATTCAAACATTACAATATATGAAGAATTAAACGTATTATTCATGACCAACAGGAAAGTTCACTAAAAATTATCCAGTTATAATTTCCAATGTGAGGAGAATAAGATGATTAATAAAGCTGAAATTTTAATGCACCCAGTAAGAATAAAGATTACCCAAGCTTTAATGAGAAATAGGGAAAATGGTTTAACACCATTAGAAATGTTAAAAATCATTAAAGATGTACCCCAAGCAACATTATATAGACATATACAGGTCCTTTTGGATTCAGGGGTCATTCGCATAGTAAAAGAGAAAAAAGTGAGATCCGTTTCCGAAAAATACTACGTTTTAAATGAAGAAGAAGCACGACTTAGCGGGGAAGAATGGAAAAAATCCTCTAATGAAAAAAAGGTGAACTATTTTTCTTATTATCAATTATCCCTTATGACCCAATATCAAAACTATCTTACTAAATTGGAAGAAAGAGACTGCGCAGAAGATGGTTCAACCTTTTCCCTTTTAGAACTAAAGCTTGATGATGAAAGCTTCCTTAACTTCCAAAATGAATTGAACGATTTAATGTTAAAATACTACAAAGCAACGAATCAAAGTGCCAAACAAGACTCTCCTATTCGAACAATCGGCGTTACAATTATTCCAGAATCATAAAAAAATGAAAAGGCTGTTCCAAAACCTTGGACTCAAAAACGAATATTATAGAAAAAACCGTTAGGAAACATATCTATATATTCACCAACCAGTCAGGTTGCAGTCCATGTTTTGAAACAGCCCAATAAATTCCATAATGGCTTACCACCCGTTATGGGACATGACTAAAAGTGAGGCACCCGCAATCAGCAACTCCCCAATGTTTCCTTGATACTGCTGTATACTTCGTCCCACAGGTGTTTTTCTTCAGCAAAAGCCGCAGTTATCTTTTTAATAACTGCTTTTTGCTCTGCCTCGAAACGTTCATCATCCTTGGCAGGCAGGTCAGACCTTAACTCCATTACGAACTCTTGTACCTTTGGTGCACGAGGTCCCCAAACAGCTTTTTCTTCACCATCCTTATCAATGAATATAAAAATGGGAATCGAACGCGCTGTTCCATTCGTTAAATATTGATCCATCAGTTCAAGATTTTGATCTCGTAAAATCATGCGAGTTTCGATATTTGCCGCTTCAGATATATTCAGCAGAATAGGAATATTCATCATCGCGTCCCCGCACCAGTCTTCAGTAATGACAATAACTCGAAGTTCCTTCTTCTTTAATGCATCAAAAAAGTCTTGGTCCTCTGCAGAAGTGGAAAAACCTTGCTGGATCGATTGTAAGTTTTCTTTATGTACTTTCATCGAAGATACAAATTCTTGAGCAGGAATCCCCTTTTCAAACCATTCATTCAGTGTCGTCATCGTATTTCTCCTAACTATTCTTTAAATTAAAAGTACCATAAACCACTTATTATTTCATTGTTTCCATCCCGAAAAATAAAATGACAAATTGGTAAATTAAATCCATGTTTTCTTTCCCGTGTAAAGGGAAAACTATACATACATTCAATAGCTTACTAACTATTTTATATTGATAAAAACATTGTTTTCTAGTTTAGGAGATGAAATTTTGTGGAAGGCTTTCTCTTTGCGCTACTCCCTGCATTGACATGGGGCAGCTTAGTGCTTGTTTCCGAAAAACTCGGAGGCAACTCTTATAATCAAACACTTGGCATTACAATCGGTTCATTACTGTTCGCCATCATGATGTCTTTCATCAATCCGCCGGAATGGAGCAGTCTAGTGTGGATTGTCGGCATCATTTCCGGGATAGGCTGGGCATTCGGGCAGTTATTTCAATTCAATAGCGTCAAGGAAATCGGGGTATCGAAAACCGTTCCAATCTCAACAGGACTGCAAATTCTAGGAAATACATTTTTTGCGGTCATCATTTTCAGGGAATGGAATGACAAGATGACAATCATCATCGGCATTGTTGCAATCATCTGTTTGATTACAGGTGTCTTGCTGACAAGCTATGGCGATGGTGATAACAAAAAAGAAGGAAGCATGAAAAAAGGGGTTTTTTACCTTGCCATTTCTACGGTGGGTTATGTTACATATGTCATCGTCGTCAGATGGAATGAGGTTGACGGATGGTCGGCGATCCTGCCGCAAGCAATTGGCATGTTCCTGGCTGCCTTGCTCCTTTCCATCAAACATAAACCGTTTAATAAGTATGCCGGACGGAATATCCTTACCGGAATGATGTGGGCTGTCGGCAATATCGGTCTCCTGCTCGCTAATCCCAAAGTGGGCGTGGCCATCGCATTCTCATTTTCCCAAATGGGAATCGTCATTTCCACTTTAGGCGGCATCTTTCTTTTAGGAGAGAAAAAATCCAAAAAGCAAATGGCCTTTGTCATCATCGGGTGTGTACTCGTAATTGCTGGCGGAATCATGATTGGCTTTACAAAAGAATAGTCAAAGGAGAGCTGAACGATGTATGAAGATTTAGAGAAAAAAGTCGTCGTGATCACTGGCGCGGCAAAAGGATTAGGAAAAGCCATGGCCGAAAGGTTCGGTAAAGAAAAAGCACATGTCGTATTAAATTATCACACTGAAAATGGAGACCATAAGGAAATCATCAAAACGATTGAAGCTGCAGGCGGGAAAGCCGCAGCCATTCAAGGTGACGTTTCAAAGGAAGCTGATGTGAAGAAATTGCTTTCTTTCGCTGTGGACACCTTTGGTACAATCGACATCATGATCAACAATGCTGGTATTGAAAATGAAGTGCCCAGCGAAAAATTGACTCTTGAAGATTGGCAGAAAGTCATCGATGTAAATCTAACGGGGATGTTCCTGGCAAGCAGGGAAGCAATCAGTTATATGCTCGATCATGGCATTAAGGGCAATATCATTAATATGTCTTCCGTTCATGACCGGATACCTTGGCCTCATTTTGTCCACTATGCAGCAAGTAAGGGCGGAGTCAAGATGATGACAGAAACCCTTGCACTTGAATATGCTCCTAAAGGGATTCGCATTAATAATATTTCACCTGGTGCAATCGACACACCCATCAATGCCGAAAAATTCGATGACCCGAAAGCTAAACAAGAAGTCATCAACCTGATACCGATGGGATACATCGGAAAACCGGAACAAATTGCCGCTTGTGCCGCTTGGCTCGCTTCCGCTGAATCGAGCTATGTAACGGGCTTGACCTTATATGCTGATGGCGGAATGACCAAATATCCAGGTTTCCAAGCAGGAAAAGGCTGAACTTAACGTATGAAAAGAACCACTCCATCACAAACATGGGGTGGTTCTTTTCATGCCCCTGGACAAGGATGTTGTACAAGCTGAAGAAAAATAATACTTCCTTTACTTGCGGTCTTTTTACTCGGATTGGTTGTCCTATTTGCGATTTCTGCATTGGAACCAACAAATCCTAATCATTCCCCTTGCTGTCCCTCCCTTGTTACGAGGTCAAATTAGCTACACTCGTGAGTTTCGCCGTTTTACTCGTGAATTCAACAACTTCTCGTGAATTTCGCTATTTTACTCGTGAATTCGACGACTTTACTCGTGAATTCCGCTGTTTTACTCGTGAATTCAACGACTTTACTCGTGAGTTTCGCCGTTTTACTCGTGAATTCCACAATTGATCTACAAGGAAAAAAAGGCCCTTCTCGAATTAGAGAAGGGCTTTTTACTAGAATTTCTTATCCTGAAATCTCATCATCGGATTTAACATCCAATGGTGTTCGTTTATCCATTTTCAGCATGTAATAACTTGCTATTACCAAGGCTAGGAAAACGATTCCGACAACCAAGGAAATCCTTGTACTAGGATTGATCCACATACCTACCAGCACCATCAGTAAAAAGGCTATTGTCGCATAGTTACTGTAAGGGGCCAACGGCATTTTGAACGGATGTTTCTCCATTTCAGCGGCATTTACCTTTCTGAACTTAAGCTCACTGATAAGTAAGACAAACCATGGAATCATCCCAGGCAAAACACTCGCACTGTACACATAAAGGAATACTTGCGGCGGTGCAAGGTAATTCAGGATAACCCCGATGCCCAACCCTAATAGTACAGCGATCGTGCAATATGCCGGAACTCCATTTTTAGATACTTTAGCAAAGACTTTCGGAGCTTGGCCATTCAATGCCAGTGTGTAAAGCATACGACCTGCACTGAAAATCCCACTGTTGCATCCAGACATCGCCGCAGTGATGACCACAAAATTAATGATGCCTGCCGCTGCAGTGATACCTATTTTGGCAAAGGTCGAAACAAACGGACTGCCTAAGTCATCCAGTTGATCCCAAGGGAATACTGTCACGATGACGAAAATGGCACCAATGTAGAAAATTAAAATGCGCCATATAATTGATTGAATCGCTTTTGTTACGGTCTTCGTTGGGTCTTTCGCTTCCCCTGCTGTGATGCCGATAAGCTCAACGCCTTGATAGGAAGCCACGACAAGTGAAAGCGCAAAGAAGAATCCTGTCCAGCCTCCCGTAAAGAAGCCGCCATTTTCCCAAAGATTCGATAATCCAATCGCATCCCCGCCATTGCCTATTCCAAAGAAGATAAGGCCCAGGCCGGCAACGATCATCAATATAATCGTTATGATTTTTATAAGTGCAAACCAGAATTCAAATTCCCCGAATGATTTAACGGAAATGAGGTTGGCCGCTCCCAAGATGATCATGGCGACCACACCTGGTATCCAGGCCGGTAACTCCGGGAACCAATATTGCATATACAAGCCAACCGCAATGATTTCGGACATTCCGACGATTACCCATTGAAACCAATTGCTCCAAGCAGTCATATAACCTGCCAAAGGATGTATATAGCTACTCGCAAAGGTTGCAAAAGAACCTGTAGTCGGTTCTAAATAAAGCATCTCACCCATGGAACGCATGATGAAAAATATAAAAATACCTGCAATGGCATAAGCAAGCATTACAGAGGGCCCGGTCCATTTGATCGTGCTCGCAGATCCCATGAATAACCCGACTCCGATGGTTCCGCCCAAAGCTATCATTTGAATGTGACGTGCTTCCAGCCCTCTCTTTAATTCCTTGTTCGACATGATTAACTCCTCCAGATGCAATATCGGTAATGCTTTTCTATCCTTACCATGAACTTATTAATTATTGCAGTTAGAAATGCTCTATCGAAAAAATACCAATAACACTTCATTTATGTTTTCTTATCTTATAATAGTAAATATTCTGTAAAAATACAATTGTATTTTTGAAATAAACAGTTGCCAATAATATCTTGTTGATTTTTCTAATCAGAAAATATCATTTTAAAAAAATGATGTTCAGTATTTTATTATAGTGATCGTTCATAATGAGTAGAAAACAATCACTTCTGCTTAGACCTTAAGTTAAATTCAGACCACTATTAAACTACAGATAATGCCTGTTTCATTTCAAAAAATTTGTTGACCTACCGAAAAATAGATGATAGAATTCCAATATTATTTTATAAGCATAATGAAATGATCAAGCAGTGGAAAATTATCACTGACTGACATTTCTTCACAACCGCATACAAGCAAGCGATGAATGCTATGGATGACACTATAGCAGGAGCAGCTTCTGGAGAGACTGTACAAGATGCAGCGCCGAAGGATTCACAATCTCAGGCAAAAGGACAGAAGAGTAACGAATGATATATTGTTATTCTGAGCCCTTTAAGAGATTGGTATTATCCAATCTCTTTTTTTAATGTCCATTTTGTGATTGGACTAAAACAACAAATGGGAAAGGCAAGCTGGACGACAATCACGTCCCTCTCTCCAAGACCATGCAGGTAAACATTCACTACCAAGACTATAAAAACGGGGGCGTACGAATTGGCTAAACAAGAATTAAAAAGAGATTTAAAAAATCGACATGTACAACTGATTGCAATAGGAGGAACCATTGGCACCGGTTTATTTTTAGGTTCCGGAAAAGCCATACAATTAGCAGGTCCTTCCATATTATTCTCTTATATGATAATAGGGATTGCCTTGTTTTTTGTGATGAGGGCCCTGGGGGAATTGCTTTTATCCAATGCAGGGTACACATCATTCACTGAATTCGCAACTGAATATGTCGGTCCATGGGCCGGCTTCGTGACCGGTTGGACATATTGGTTTTGTTGGATCATGACCGCAATGGCCGATATCATAGCTGTCGGTGTTTATATGCAATATTGGTTTGATGTCCCTCAATGGATTCCGGCTCTGCTTTGTCTGGTCATTCTGTTAGGATTGAACCTATTGACCGTTAAGATCTTTGGCGAATTGGAATTCTGGTTTGCCATCATTAAAGTAATCACGATCATCGCCTTGATCATCGTAGGAGTTTTCCTTCTGATCATCGGCTTCAATACCAATACCGGAACGGTTTCCCTAACGAACCTTTGGAATCATGGCGGCATGTTCCCCAATGGCATTTCCGGATTCCTGTTATCTTTACAGTTGGTCGTCTTCTCATTTGTCGGTGTCGAATTGGTCGGGGTTTCTGCAGCAGAAACGGCGAACCCGCGAAAGAACATTCCATCTGCCATCAATAAAATCCCTGTCCGGATTTTGCTTTTCTACGTTGGTGCACTATTCGTCATTCTCTGCGTCAACCCATGGACACAACTGGATGCCACAAGCAGTCCATTTGTAGAGGTCTTTGCGTTAATCGGCATTCCAGTCGCTGCAGGGATCATCAACTTCGTCGTTTTGACATCCGCTGCTTCTGCATGCAACAGCGGTTTATTTTCAACGAGCCGAATACTTTATACGTTAAGCAGGAATGGCGAAGCCCCTGCTAAACTGGAAAAATTAAATAAACAGGCTGTCCCGGGCAATGCCTTATTCACATCCACAATCGTTGTATCAATAGGGGCATTATTAAGCAAGCTGATACCGGAACAGGCATTTACTGTCGTGACTACCATCAGTGCCATCTGTTTCATATGGGTATGGAGCATTATCTTGATCTCCCATATCAAATATTCGAAAACAAGGCCTGACCTAAGAGCCGAATCGACTTTCAAGGCTCCTTTTACACCTTTTGTCAATTACGTCATTTTAGGCTTATTCCTGTTCATCCTTATTGTTATGCTATTCGCTGAAGCTACACGGCTATCACTGCTCTTGACCCCAATCTGGTTCATCCTCTTGGTGATACTATATAATTATCGAAAAAAAAGATAGCTAAAGGAAATAAAGCCTTAAACTCAATATGAATTCAAGGCTTTATCTGCATATGAACATATTAGGCCTTCGGCTTTCTGCACACTTTTGCTAAAATATATCAGGCAACTGCATTAAATTTTATATCAAAATAGTGTAAGCTAGTATATATTATCGGACCTTTTCCGTCATGTATGAATTTTCCATCCGGTTTGGTTCACCCATCCATCAGTGGCATTGAAGAATAAACCCCCATTGGTGGGCGTTTCACTTTATTTAAAACGGAGGGGTTGTTTAATGAAGATTATATATATTCTTACACTAGTTCCTTTTATAGGCATACTGGGATTTCTACCTTTTGTTAATAAAATAGAACCATATGTATTAGGGATGCCTTTCAATATGTTCTGGATGGCTATGTGGGTGGTCCTTACCTCTGCCATACTCGGCATCATGTATAAGCTGGATCCCAGGAATCGGGAAGGTGACCAGGAATGAATATTGCTCTCTTAATCATTTTAGCATTTTTACTTCTATCGATATTTTTAGGAATACGCTCTTCAAAAGGAAAAGATATGGACTTGGAACAATGGACGGTGGGCGGACGCGGTTTTGGTGCGATATTCGTCTTTCTGCTGATGGCCGGGGAAATCTATACGACCTTCTCCTTCCTTGGCGGCAGCGGCTGGGCTTATGGCAAGGGCGCACCCGCTCTATATGTTCTAATTTACATTACTTTGTCTTACGTATTATCCTATTGGCTCCTGCCGGAAATATGGAGATATGCCAAAGAAAATAAACTGATGTCTCAATCCGATTTCTTTGTAAGCAAATATAAGAGTCCCAGTTTAGGAATTTTGGCTGCACTTGTCGGTGTGGTGTCGATGATCCCAGTGATCGTCGTGCAGCTGAAAGGATTGGGGATCATTGTCTCAGAAGCATCTTATGGTGCCATCTCAATGTCTGAGGCAGTTTGGATGGGGGCGATCAGCCTTACCATTTATGTGATGATCTCCGGTATACACGGTTCAGTTTGGACCGCGGTCATTAAAGATATCATGATGGTCGCCATAATAGGATTTTTGGGGATTTATCTGCCGATACATTACTTTGGCGGATTTCAGCCGATGTTTGAAGCGGTTGATGCCGCCAAGCCTGGTTTTCTAAAGTTCCCTGATCAGGGGCTTAGCGTATCATGGTTCATCTCCACGGTAATATTGCTCGTATTCGGTTTCTATATGTGGCCGCAAGTTTTCAGCGCTGTTTATTCAGCACGCAGCGGCAAGGTATTTCGAAAGAACGCCATCATCAGTCCTTTATATACACTCATGCTGTTATTCGTCTTTTTCGTTGGGTTTACAGCTATATTGAAAGTGCCCGGACTCGTTGGGGCAGATGCGGACCTCTCATTGCTGCGCCTTTCGATCGAGACCTTTGATCCATGGTTTATAGGCATAATCGGCGGCGCTGGATTGTTGACCGCATTGGTGCCGGGATCCATGCTTTTGATGAGCGTCGCTACACTGCTCGCGAAAAACGTTTATAAGGAATTTGCACCTAACGTATCCGATCGCCATATTGTACGATTGGCAAAGTTCCTTGTGCCAATCATTGCCCTTATAGCCGTCTACTTCACCTTAAACGGCGGCGAAACGATGTCGGCATTAATTCTTATGGGATACAGTCTCATCACACAGCTCTTCCCATCCCTTCTCTTTAGTCTGAAAAGGAATAATCCGATCAATAAATTTGGCGCAATCGCCGGCATCATTACCGGATTGGCCATCGTAATCTGCATTACACTCAGTCAATCGACAATAGGGACCTTGTTTCCATCCTTGCCGCAAGCAGCAAAAGATTTGAATGTGGGAATCATTGCATTGGCAGTCAATTTCATTGTGATGATCACGGTGAGTATTGCTTTCAGAAAGCACGCGGTTCAGTTGGAACCTAAATCCGTTAACGATATATGAAGCAAATTTTGAAACTGGTTATGGATCAATAAACATTGGAGGCTCAGTCAAAAGACTGAGCCTTTCTTATTCTCGGCTTCCAAGCATAGTGTCCTTTATCTCAATATTGTTGATGGGAAACCTCATTTTAGACTATTAATCTTTTCTGTTTATAAACAAATCCCCTATTTTAACTAATAAATACAACGAAAAAATAATCATCAAGGTTCTGGATACTACCAGGCCATCCATAGCTAAATCATATCCACCTCTTAATAAGACTTCCGGGTTCAAACAAAAAGTAATCGATATTACGAAAGCTATTAAAATCAGGATAACACCGAACTGAGATCTATTTGACATTAACATTCCGCCTCACATTATATATTCTCCAAATAATAGAATTGCTTTTAGGAATAATCTATATTCATGGTCACTGGGGATGACTCAGTTGCATTAAAAATCCAAAATAAATAGCCACCCTGATAAAGAATGACTATATATCATAAAATATGAAGCTTTCTTAGTGAAATGCATCGTATTGCTTCCGAGCCAACAAAAAATACTCTTTTCAGAAGGTTCGGGCTTTTACTCGTGAGTTTGGAGCAAATACTCGTGAATTTCATGCTTTTACTCGTGTCCATGAAGCAAATACTCGTGAGTTTCATGCCCGTTAAAGCTCATTTCAGTAATCCACTAAAGCCTTCCTGCCATCATTCAATTCTTTGACCACTTTCTTATATTCCTGCAACTCTTGTTCCAGTTTTTGTTTTCTATTTAAAATCATTCTCGTAACCTCTTTCGGGGAGGGCCCGCCTTGAATGCTTCTGATTTCCACAAAATATTCGGGAGAGATTATTTTTTTCCATTCATCTTCTGCTATGTTCACTGATACGAATTCATTGATGATCTTGTTGATTTCTTGTGTGTCCCAATCATATAGCTCTTTCCCTTCACTAATCGACTTTTTTGCAATATGACTGGCTATGGAATGGGCTTTTCTAAAGGATATGTCGTAATCTCTTGAAAGGGTATCCGCTAATTCAGTAATCGTTATACTGGATTTTGCGGCCATTTTCTTTGTATGTTCTTCATTTACTTTCAAAGTCGACATGACGGCATACATTAGTTTCATGACACGGCCTGCATTCGAAAAAGCCCGATATAAATGTGGCTGTAAATCATCTTCCGTATCGACGATATCACCAAATGGTGTATTGTGAATCATATTCATTGCAGCAAGTGCATCACCATACGCACTGCTTGCAATCGAACGGGAATGTTCAATGGAGACAGGATTCCTTTTTTGCGGCATGATGCTGCTCACTTGAACATAAGGGTCCGCCACGTGAAATGTACCAAACTCCCTTGTCACATGCTGCAGGAAATCTTGGATCCACCTTCCGGTATTGACCATGCACGTCATGATGGCAGTTGCGGTTTCCAATAAATAATCTGCCCCGCCAATCGAGTCATAGGAATTTTCAATCACAGAATCAAACCCAAGCAGTTCAGCCGTACGGTTCCGACTGATCGGAAAACCGGTGGTCGTTAACGCGGCTGCACCCAAAGGGGATTGGTTAACCGTTTCATAGGCTGCCCATAACCGGCCAATATCCCTTTGAAGCACATCATAAATGGCTAAAAAGTAATGTCCTATTGTAGTCGGCTGAGCCGGTTGGGTATGTGTGTAACCTGTAATATAGGTTTCTGTATGTTTTTCAGCCTGCACCAAGAATGCTTCACTCAATTGGTTTGCATAGCCAACCAATTGGAGCAGATGACCTCTCAAAACAAGCCGGTACATCGCAACCCCCATATCATTACGACTGCGGCCGATATGAATCTTCCCTGCAAGTTCATGGCCGATTTCCTCACCGATCTTTGCCTCCATCATGAAGAATAGGTCTTCGAATTGGGGCTGATAGGTCAACTGCGCGAGATCTGTTTGGGCCACTTTCCGAATCCCATCAAGCATGGTTTTCGCCTCTTCATCTTTAATGATCTTTTGTTCCGAAAGCATGATGACATGTGCCCGATGAATATCGAACATTGCATCAAATAAGTAATCTCTTTGATCATTAAAAACAGGCATCAGAAGCTCTCTAACATAGGTTTTTCCGGGAAAGACACTACCTTCATTTTTGATAAATTGTTCAAGCCTGCTCATCTTTGAACCTCCGATTTATAAAGCTTTTTCCGCTTTGATTCCAAAAAACTTGTTCGAAATAAAGAGAACGATTACAATCAGCGTGATTTGAATCATCCCATAGGCAGCGGCCTGCCCCATATTGAACATCCGAAGCTGATTCATGATTTCAATGGATATGGGCCTGTTTGAAATCGTGTACAACAGGACCGAGGTCGGGAATTCCCCCACAGATTCGATAAATGCCAATAATGTCCCTGATAAAACACCAGGCATAATAATCGGAAATATTACCCTTCTGAAGGTATAAAACCACTTAGCCCCCAAGTTTCTGGCTGCTTCCTCAATCGAATCATCCAGCTGCTCCAGAACGGCATTAGTCGACCGGACAACGAGTGGAATATGCCTGATGAAATAGGCAAGCGGCAAAATCCAAAATGTGCCTACCAAGATTTGACCGAAAGAAAAAACACTAGGTTCATTGAATGCGAATATCAAGTTCATCCCTATGACCGTTGCAGGCAACGCCCAAGGAATCATGACTAGAATATCGACAAAGCTTTTCCCGACGAATTTCCGTTTGACAAGTACATAGGACGCTATGACCCCAAACACCAGATTTGCCAACGTAGCAATAAACGCCATCAGTAAACTATTTCTTAACGGCTTGAAGATATTAGGGTCTTCAAACAAAAGCCTGTAATTTTCAACATTAAATACTGTGGGATACGTTTGAAATGTCCAGGTTCCATCCGGCACAAGTGAAAGTAAAAGAATCGTAAAGTGCGGTAAAAGCAGAATAATTACGCCGATGACCCCCGTTACGACCATCACCCATTTCATAACCGGGTTCTTCACTTCACTCCTGTGTGCCCCAATCCCTTTCGAGACCATTCGATAATCCTTCCTATTCTGATACCAACGCATGAATAATAGAAATGAAATCGAAACGATGGATAGAATGACCGATTGGGTAGCGGCAATTTCCATATCACCATTGATTTTTGAAAAATAAATTTGCAGGCTTAACACCCTGTATCCGCCAGCTAATAAAAACGGGGCACTGAAAGAAGCCATCGATATCATGAAAACAAGTAAAGAGGCGGCAACGATTGCAGGTGTCAATAATGGAAATGTCACCTTCCAAAAAACCTTTAATTTATTTGCTCCTAAGTTATAAGCGGCTTCTTCAAGTGATGGATCTATTTTATTGATTGCAGCGGATACGGTCATATAAAAATAAACATACATCGTATAGGCATGCACGATAAGAATTCCCGGTACCCCGCCAATCTTGAATGGAACCTTATCGAGACCGAACAGGTCCTTGATGGCATTTGGAATCAATCCCGATTCTCCATATAAAAACATAAAGGCCATTACCCCTACCAATGATGGAAGGACAATCGGCAAAATCGCTGCTGATGAAAAGAAGCTTCTGCCGGGAAAATCGTAACGGTTAAAAATGAATGCGAGCGGAATGCCAATCAAGGCACTGACCAATACACTCAAAAAGGATATATAAACAGAATTCCAAAGAGCCTCTAAGTTCGTTTTCGATTCCTGTACGAAGAAGTCCTGATAATTTCCAAGGGATATCGTTCCGTCTTTTTGCAGACTTTCAATAAAGGTCCTCAATGACGGGTAGAGTACATATGCTATGAGCACCAATACAACTGGTATAAGGAGCCAAACCGTCAATCTCGTATCACGATTTTTAATCATGGCGCATCACCGCTTATGACAGGGATAAGACGCAGCTGTTTCTCGGGAAGCTGGACATACACTTCCTTTCCTTGATAAAAGTATCCAAAATCATGGGTGTTAAATACGTCGACCCTTAGTAACACGTCTTGAACATCCACCATGACATTCACAACAGACCCAAAGAATTGGACGGAATTTATTTTACCTTTAAAGATATTCGTTCCTTCTTCGGTCACATCCAGAATCCTGATTGCTTCAGGACGAATCGAAACAGCAAGGTCAGCATCACTCTGTATGATTGAAATTCCGTCCCTAGCTTGATTTTCCACCTTCAATTTAATCGGTTTTTCACTATTCTTAAGGACAATCTCTATATTATCTTGTTGAACTTTTTCAACTTGAACGGGCAAAAGATTAATCTCGCCTATAAAACTCGCCACAAAATCATTGGCCGGCCGATTATAAATTTCTGTTGGCGTCCCGACCTGGTGACATACACCATAATTGAACACAGCGATTCGATCACTCATGGATAATGCCTCAGCCTGATCATGAGTGACATAAATGGTGGTAATCTTATAATCACGCTGCAGCCTTAAGATTTCCACTCTCATTTCATCACGAAGCTTGGCATCCAGATTACTTAATGGTTCATCCAGCAGTAATATTTCCGGTTCAATGACCAGTGCTCTCGCCAGGGCCACCCGCTGCTGCTGCCCTCCGCTTAACTGGCTCACTTGACGATCCGAGTAGCTCTCCAGCCTGACCTTTTGGAGGGCATCCAGCACTCTCTTCTTTAATTCAGCAGAAGAAACCTTTCTCACACGCAAGCCAAACGCTACATTTTCAAAAACAGTCATATGGGGAAAGAGGGCATAGTTTTGAAAAACCATGCCTGTATTTCTTTTTTCCGGAGGTACACGCGTCATATCTTTGTCGCCAAATCGGACGACACCTTTAGTTGGATAATAAAAACCGGCAATCATCCGAAGTGTTGTCGTTTTACCGCAGCCGCTTGGACCAAGAAAGGTAAAAAACTCACCTTCTTTGATGTCCAGATTTAAATGGTCAACAGCTATCGTTTTCCCGAAGGCTTTTTGGACATTCTCTATTTTTATTGACGCCATCCAAACGACACTTCCTTATTCTTTAATTTCTTTATCTCCGCTTTTAATATTTTCGTCCCAGTATTTCATCCACTCGTCACCTTTTTCCTGGAATGCATTCCAATCAATATCCATCGCTTTAATTTCCGTTTCCGTGATCCATTCAGGTAAACCCTTCACATCACTTCTGGTCGGAATCCTGTAAAATTCTTCTGCCAAAGTTTTTGCGGCTTCTTGTGAATTCACGAACTCATAAAAGGCTTCAGCCGCTTTTGGATGCTTGGCACCTTCAACGATGGCGATACCTTCTGTCAATACTGGCGTTCCGCTTTCTGGAATGACGAACTCAAATGGATAATTTTTATTTTCTTTCAGCATGACGACATCCGGCATTGCCCAAACGGAAAGTGAGCCCTCTCCTTTTGCTACCTTGTTATACATCATTTCCGGATTCGCTGAATATTCCTTCGTGTTTTGGTCGAGCTTCTTTAGCCAGTCATACCCTTCTTTCGGATCATTTGTATCCTTATACGTACGATAGATCATCGCAGAAAAAATTGTCCTCATCGTTCCGGAGGCTAACGGATAGCGGATGATGATTTCGTCTTTCCATTTCGGATCAAGCAGCTCATCCCAATCTTTCGGTACCTCGTCTTTTGATAATTCTTTGCTGTTATACATGATGACTTCCGGTGTCTGGCTCGTTCCTGTCCAATACCATTCCGGATCGCGGAATCCTTCATCGAGACTATCGGAATAGCTAGGCTTATAAGCGGCCAGCAGCCCATCATCCTTTGCTTGATTGAAGTTCGTGGAAGGTGCACCCCACCAAACGTCTGCCTGCGGATTACTTTTCTCTGAACGAACACGGTCAAGGATTTCCTGAGACCCCATATCAAGCCACTCAACATCAATACCATACTTATCTTCGAACTGCTTTTCGAATTTTGATAAAATATCTTTGCCATGCGGTGAATAAACAACGATTTTATCTTCGAGCTCACCCTTTTCGCCATCATCCGAATTCGTTTTCGTATCTGTACCGTTACATCCCGAAATTAATAGTGCTGCCGATAAGGTCAGTACTGAAACAAGCGACTTTTTCCTATTTTTCATTAATATTCCCCCTCATCGCGAAAATTCAAAATGCCATCATGTTCCCTTAAAAATAGGGAAACCGCTCCAAGCACCCCTGCGTCTTCTCCCAGTTGTGAAGTTTTCATTTCTACTAAACTTGGAAGATATCGATCAACGACCTCCCGAATTCTAGGTAAAATGTATTCAGCAGAATTTAATACACCACCTCCTAAAATGATCACTTCCGGATTTAGCAAACTAGCCGCATTGACAATTCCGCAGGCTAAATGTTCGATGGCTTCATTTATGATGGCCATAGCTGCAGTATCTCCTTTTTTTGCTGCCAAAAAAGCATCCTCCCCCGATAGTTCGGAAGATTTGGCCCGTTCGAATAAAAAATGGTGAGGATCCTTGAGGACCTCCCTGGTGAAGTGACCGCCAATCGACTTGCCTCCTGCGACACTTTCCAAATAGCCGTATCTATGGAAAATCGGCTTGAATTCACGTTTTATATCCTCTTTGTCCGTCACCATATATCCCATTTCCCCAGCGGCACTGGAAGCTCCTCTGTATAACTGGTTATTCAAGATGATGCCGCTTCCGATTCCCGTGCCAACCGCAATGAACAGTAAATTCCGCTTATTTTGTGCATTACCCAGCCACTGTTCACCTAGTGCAGCCGCGTTTACATCATTGTCCAGAAAGATGGGGAAATCAAAATAACGCTTCGCTTCTGCTATAAATGGATATTGTACCCAGCCTAAACTCGGTGCCTCTATTACTAATCCGCTTGCCGTTTGCGTAATGCCAGGGATCCCGACTCCCATCCCCAATATCCTTTCCTTCGCAATCTGATTCTTTGCAATTAACCGCTCCGTTTCAATCGCCATTTGTTTAAGCAGCCCTGAATTTAAATAAGTGTTTGTTGAAAAACTAGTGTCAGCAAGGATGTTGCCGCTTAAATCGCTTAAAACGATTTTCACTTTCGTCCCGCCTATATCGACACCGATGATATAGGCAGCCTTTTCATTAAAAAAGAGCTGGATGGGCCTCCTCCCGCCTTGAGATGAGGATACTCCTATTCCTTTCTCGAATACCCATTTCTCCTGTATAAGTTCATCCACAGCCTGAGAAACAGTTGGTTTACTTAGCTGAAGCTTAACGGCGATTTCAGCTCTTGAAATGGGTGAACATTCTTGGATGCATTGAATGATTCTTTTTTTATTTACATATTTTTGATGACTGGGTGTCCTTTTAAAACTCATCACATCACGGCCTTACATTATTTAGTTAGTAAATCTTCCTAATTAAGTAAAAATATAACTTAAATAATTTCAACGCACAAGTTTTTTCGGAACATTTAAAATGTTCGATTTTTAATAGTTACTTCGAATTATTTACATTTATAACCACTAGTGCTATTTATTAGATAGGTTTTTTATCTGGTTAGTTAGAAAACATTACTAACCTACATTTTTTTTATAAAAGTTGAAGGGGGTTAAAAGAAGAATGAAAAAAGCTTTGTTATCGTTGTTTTCCCTTTTGTTGGTTCTTGCATCATTGCCGCTTGGAGGCAGCGCTGCAAATCCTGATGATACCAACGTCGAATTATGGAATGCAGTCAAGCCGCTCGAAACGACTGTGACATTCTTGAACAGCGGTGCCCATCCCGATGATGAACGCAGTGACTTTCTCGCTTATCTATCGAGAGGGTTAGGGGTGAAAACATCCAGCCTGATTGCAAACCGTGGTGAGGGAGGACAAAATGAAATTGGGGATGAACTGGACAACGCTCTTGGAATCATCCGTTCGAGGGAAATGATAGAAGCTGCAAAAATCACCGGGGTTAAAGCCTATCATCTAAGCGAAACCACCTCTGATCCCATTTATGATTTCGGTTTCTCTAAAACACCAGAGGAAACATTACAAAAATGGGGCGAGGAACTCACATATGAACGGCTTATCCGCTTTATTCGGACGTATCAGCCAGATATATTGATGCCATCCTTTCAAAATGATGATACCCAGCATGGACATCATCGAACAATGACAATCCTAAGTGAACGTGCCTTTACGGATGCCGCCGACCCAACTGTGTTTCCACAACAATTGGAACAAGGTCTATCGGTATGGCAAGTGAAAAAGTTATATTTGCCCGTTTCCTCGGCAGATCAAGCAACCACTTCGATAGAAATCGGTAAATATGACCCAATATACAAAATGACTTACCCACAGCTTGGAGAACAATCCCGCTATCTGCACAAAAGCCAAGGCATGGGTTCTGATATCCCTGCAGCACCGCGCCAGATCCATTTGGATTTGAAGCAAAGCGCGGTTGATACAAAAAGCGAGTCGGACCTTTTTGCAGGTGTACCTTACAATTTTACTGAATGGGCTGAAAAACTCCCTCGCTCAGCTTCAAAATTAAAAGGTGAATTTAGGTACCTGCAACGGAATCTGGACGCTGTTATTGAGTCTTATCCCCATGCTAAACGTGTTTTTTCAACATCCCAAAAAGCTCTTTCCAATGTTCGTTCAATGACTGCGCAAGTCAAAAAGGCAAAGCTAAGCCCTGCCATCAAAAACGACTTGATTCATAAGCTCTCATTAAAAGAAGAGCAATTGCAAAACGTCAGTTATGTCTCCTCAGGGCTCGAGGTTCAAGCTGAAGCAGCTTCAAAGATTCTTACTAAAGGTCAAAATACGTACGTAACCATAACCATGAAGAATAACGGGAAACAAACATTGAAAAAAGTCGCTGCTGCATTGAACGTGCCTAAAGGATGGAAGACAAAAATAAAATCAAAAGATGTCAATCTGGCACCTAATAAATCTGCGACAATGACCTACCTGGTTGAAGTCCCTGAAGATGCAGCTTATTACCATGCCTATGATGAATCAACCATTACGACAAGCATTTCTTATAAATACGGGAGCACAAAAACTTCCATCAAAGAAGAATTGGATGGAACGATCGCCGTCCTTCCCGACGTTGCCCTTACCTTATCTCCTGAAGATATCGTCGTAAATACAGCAGATGTAAAAGAGGAAATCCCAGTGGCGGTGACCTTGAAAAACTATACAGAAGGAAAAGCATCTGCAAAGGTAGCTTTAAAAGTCCCTGAAAATTGGGGAGTCCATCCCCAAAATGCCACTGTATCATTTAATGAAAAATCAGAAGAAAAACAAGTGAAGTTCACCCTCAGACCGCCGAAGGCCATCCAAAAAGGCGAATATCAGGTGAAGGCTGCTGCCACTGTCAATGGGAAAACCTTTGATTCGACCATTCAGGAGATTTCCTATGACCATATCGGAACATTCTATTACCAATACCCAGCAGCTATCAATACCGTTGCATTTGAGCTTTTGAAGCCAGCTTCATTAAAAGTGGGGTACATTGAAAGCGGATTCGATAAAGTGGCAGATTATTTAAGCAATGCAGGGCTGGACATTACGAAGTTAACTGAAGCTGATTTAGCTGAAGGTGATTTAAGTCAATATGACACGATCGTTACAGGCATCCGTGCCTATCTATCAAGGGAAGATTTAAAGGCAAATAACGCGCGCTTACTTGAGTATGTGGAAAACGGCGGACATCTCGTCGTGCAATACCATAAACCGGGTGATGGATGGGATGCATTAAAGACGGCTCCATATCCTCTTACCCTCGGGAATCCTTCGATTCGCTGGCGGGTAACCGATGAAAGAGCCACAGTAAACGTGTCGAAACCAGAATCGGCGCTTTTTACCTATCCAAATAAAATAACAAGTGATGACTGGAGCAATTGGGTCCAAGAAAGAGGATTGTATTTCCCAATGGAATGGGATGAACGGTATGAAACATTCATTTCCATGGCTGATCCGAATGAAGAACCATTTGATGGCGGTATCCTTATGGCTAAATACGGTAATGGCACCTACCTCTATACCAACCTTGTCCTATACAGGCAAATTCAAGGCCAGGTTCCAGGCGGATATCGAATCATGACGAACTTGATTAGTTACCGTGCCAAATAAATAAAAAGAAACCTATGCATGTGTTAAATGCATAGGTTTCTTTTCTGTGACGTTTGCCCGATTGAAGCTGATATGAATAAAAACATCTCCTGACTGATAGGTTCCTGCTCTAAAAACAAAAAAAGTTATGCACAAAGATGAGGGAAAGGCTCATGCGTTTGGGGTTTCCCCTCATTTCCCGCATTGCTTTGTCCACACTTTATGCACAACTTCATTCATGATTTACGATCTTAAAAGCATCCCGTTAAAGCACTTTGCTCAAGAATGCTTTGGTTCTTTCGTGCTGAGGGTTACCGAATAATTCATTCGGCTCATTTTCTTCCACGATATACCCTCCATCCATGAATATCACCCGGTCCCCGACTTCCCGGGCAAAGCCCATTTCATGCGTAACGACGACCATTGTCATTCCTTCTTTAGCAAGTTGTTTCATTACCTCCAAAACATCACCGACCATTTCAGGGTCAAGGGCAGAAGTCGGTTCATCAAATAGCATGATCTTCGGATTCATCGCCAATGCCCTTGCGATGGCGACCCGCTGTTTTTGTCCGCCGGAAAGTTCCCCTGGATAGCTATTTGCTTTTTCCTTTAGACCAACCTTATCCAATAACTCAAGCGCTAATCTTCCTGCTTCCGCTTTATCGGTGGCACGAATTTTAATAGGGCCCAAGGTTATGTTCTCCAAAACGGTCTTATGTGGAAATAGATTGAAATGTTGAAAAACCATTCCAACTTCTTGCCGGACTTTGTTTATATTGATTTTCCTTTTAGGATCGGTAATATCATGTCCATTAATGACCACTTCGCCGCCCGTAACTTCCTCAAGGAGGTTCAGGCAACGCAGGAATGTACTCTTTCCAGATCCAGAAGGGCCTATTACGCAAATTACTTCCTTTTCCCGCACTTCTGCATTTATATCTTTTAAAACCTCGACACTTCCAAATGATTTTCTTAGGTTTTTTACTGTAATGATGCTCATCGAACTTGTACCCTCCTTTCTATGAAATTAGCAATTAGGGTTAACAAATAGATGATGATAAAGTAAATTACACCCACGGCCAGCCAAACCTTGAATGCTTCAAAGGTTGCCGAAGCTTGAATCTGACCTTGCTGGGTTAAATCGGCTATACCAATTACGGATAATAGAGAAGTGTCCTTCAAGCTGATGATCGATTGATTCGTAATGGTAGGGAGCATCCTTCTAAAGGCTTGCGGAAGCACGACATATCTCATTGTTTGAGCTCCAGTGAACCCGATGGATCTTGCCGCCTCCGTTTGCCCTTTATCGATTGATTGTATACCAGCCCTTATTATTTCAGCAAAATATGCCCCTGCATTGATTGCAACGGTAATTATTCCAGCTGTTGTACTGTCCAAAGAAATCAAATTCAATGAATTCACACCAAAATAGATAAAAAATAACTGAACGATGAACGGTGTCCCTCGTATTGCATCCACATAAACCTTTGCAATCCAGTTCAAGATTTTGATGGGGGCAAGTCGCAGCAAAGCGACAAGTAGACCAATCAAAAAACCTAGGATAATGGCAATCACAAAGATATAAAGTGTCACCTGAAGTCCTTTTAATAAAAGTGGCAACGCCGCAACAATTATATCCATTTCTTTCACCCCTTTGAAAAAGAAAGCGCGCCATAAGCGCGCCTAATGAGCTTTAATCTATTGTTTATTAACCTTATTCAGCAAGATACGTTTTTATAATTTCATCATATGTGCCGTCTTTTTTAAGATTGGCAAGACCATCATTTATTTTTTTCAATAAATCCCCGTTTTGCCCTTTCAATACAGCAATTCCATATTGGTCACCATTCAAACGTTCACCTACGATTTTCAACCCAAGATCTTTTTGGGCGATTGCATATGAGATGACTGGGTAATCTTCTATAAGGGCATCCGCATTACCGTTGGCCACTTCCTGGAACATCGCTGGACTATCATTGAATTGAACAACCTTGATTCCTAGTTTCGTAGCATTATCCTGTGCATATTTAGCACCTGTTGTTCCTTTTTTCACTGCTATGGTTTTTCCTTTAAGATCCTTAACGGTTTTAGTGCTTGTATTATCTTTCTTAACAACTATTGTTAACCCTGCATCAAAATACGGTGTTGAGAAATCCACTACCTTTTTTCTTTCCTCTGTAATGCTCATTCCTGCAATGGCCACATCAAGCTGATTGGCTTGCATAGCCGGAATGATTCCACCGAAATCCATTGGAGACAATTTGATTTTGAAATCCTGGTCTTTCGCGATTGCATTGATCAATTCGATATCGATACCTTTATAGTCGTTCCCCTCTTTAAATTCAAAAGGAGGATAAGTCGTATCCACACCAACTTTATATACCTTTTCAGGTTTCTTTTCCTCACCTGCATTTTTTCCTTCATTGGTTCCACAAGCCGAGATAAAGATAGTTAAAATCAAAAACATACTCAATAAACCAAGTTTCTTCATTTAAATCACTCCAATTCTTAATTATACGTGATAATAAATAATTCTCCCTATAATATAGCATAAGAATAAAGTATTATAATATGAATTTTTAGAATAAATATTATTTTCTTTAAATAATTTTTATGGACGTTTTTCCTAATATTGTTACAGTGTTGGAAAACACAAAAAGGCTATGGGATCCTTCTCGATAAAAATAGCCGATCATGTCATCAATACCTGTAAAACAAGACCATTGGAGGGTGGTATTCACAAGGGTTCCTTTGGTCATCCCTAATAGGAGATGCCCCATTAGTTGGATAAGAAAAAAACTAAATCAATTAACATTTGGATGCTTTTAAACTAGAATATAGGAATTGTTTTTCAGCCTCCACTCCCCCTGATTCAAATGTCCCGCGCAACCGTGAGTCCTACCATGTCTACTTCTATCAAAAAGGCCAACCAGTAATTTTTACTGGTCGACCTTATAATACGAACGCATCCGTTCGATTTGTGATCGAATTAAGATTCATTGATTTGCACTAGCAGCAATATTGCGATGGGTGCCGTAATAATTAACGTGATGAGTGTCCGTTCAAACCAGATAACAATCAACTTCGTAATGCTGATCGGGATTTCGGTTGATAGGATACAAGGTATCGCCGCTGAAAAGAACAATATGGATGAAACAGAAACCACGGCAATGATGAACTTAGTTACCAGTGGTGCATCAACTACAAAAAGCGCCGGCAGGAACATTTCTGCAATTCCTATAGCTGAAGCTTTTGCAGCCAAAAATGGTTCAGGTATTTGCAATGCCCAGGTAAATGGGTAAAAAAGATAGCCAAGTAAATTAAATACTGAAGTGTACTCCGCTAATACAAGGCTGATGAGACCAACGGATAAAATGGACGGCAGAATGCTCATTGTCATAAGAAAACCGTCCTTTAAGTTTTTCCATAAATTTCTGCCAAGACTTACTTAATTATTTGCTCCTACCATCGCACTGTTCCAGACACTTCGGAAAATTCCTTGTTTGAAAACTTCTTCTGGGTCCGCATTATCCGAATAATATTCGTCGCTCATTTTATTTATTGGACAAAAACGTACGGTAATGGCAAGGTACGTGATCGCTAAAGAAACCCAAAAGAAAAGCGACCATAGGTCCATAAGCCTGAGGGTTTTTTGCTACAACGATCATAAACGACGTTGCTGAAACCGTTGAAAAGGCAGTTACAATAATAGCTGCTTCTTCAAGGGTGTATTTTCCTTCTTTATATAGTCGATTCGTAATAAGCATACCAATGGAATAGCTTATACCTGTAGGTCTTGTCGTTCCTTTTGGCGCTGCTCATTGGATACGGGCTTCTCGAATTTTAGGTGTACTGATGCAGCCGATCATGAGGCCGATATTTAAAACGCCGGGGCGTTCAGCTGTTGATATGGTTGCTGATTTAGCAGGAGTGTTCCTGCCCCTTTTGTGCATAAGAAACAGAGCTAAACGTCACACATCCAACCAAACTTTCTTTTATATGCTTTTTTGCTCCCAACTTGGGAATAAATAGTTCATACACTTACGTTTAATTATCTGTTAAATTGGGGAAATATAATTCAATCGACGATGACTTTATAACTAGGATGGGTATGATGAGAATTAAGGTAAAAAAAATAATATATTACCTGATTAAATTAAGAGGGAAAATCTTTATACCATTTGCCATTTTATACATATTAGTTGCAGCATATATTGCTTTTTCTATAGAGCCACAGACGTTCGAATCATATTTAACTTCAGTTTACTGGGTTCTTACAACGCTTGCTACGGTTGGTTTTGGTGACTATGCACCGGTCACCGATCTTGGAAAAGCATTTACCATCGGTCTATACATAACGGGTATTGGGCTTGTTAGTCTTTTTATTGGAAAAATCATTAAATCTGTATATCTTATCGAAAAACGTAAAGTTGGTGGAAAAATGAAATATACAGGTAAAAATCATATCATTCTGATTGGATGGAGTGAAAAGTCAAAATCAGCAATTCAAGAAATTTTTAAATCTGATGAAACCATTGATATTGTTATCATTGATAGCCTGGAAAAATCACCCATGATGGAGGAGCGTCTGTTTTATGTTCGCGGGGATGCCACCGATGAAGAAACATTACTCCGTGCAAATCTGCCTAAAGCAAAAGGCGTTATCATTTTTGCTGACCAAATAACACAAGATAATTATGCTACAAAGGATCCGTTACTTGTCGATGGAAAGACATTATTAGTTGCCACTGCCATAACGTCCATTGAAGAAAAAACCAATACGCCAATACACGTCACCGCTGAGGTAATCAATCAAAAGCATATTCGTTTATTTGAGCGTGTAAAGGTGGATGAGTTTATTCCTACACAAGAAATGATCTCCCACGCAGCAGTACGATCATTATTTTCTCATGGAGTCACTCACATGTATTCAGAACTCATGAGCTCAAAGTATGAAGAGGCGATGTATGAGATTTCTAAACAAGATGAATGGCGAACCTATCGTGATGCATTCATGGACCTTCTTAATAAAGGGGCCACACTGGTAGCAGATCTTGGTGATCTTAACATAAACCAAAAATTAGATGCACGAATTCCTGATGATGCACAGCTTTTCATTATTTGCGATAAAGAGACCATTTCCAAAATAAATTCAAAAATACATTAGAATCAGGAATCTTTAGGGATGCTATAATAGCATCCCTCAGTTTGTAGGCAAAAGGGTTTTTATTTAAGTTAAAACTAAGTTGATTGGAGCGGGTGTTCGGGCCTCCTGCTTAGAAAAGCGAGTGCATCTCGTTCCCAATCAACTTGCCTGCAAATATGCATCCTAAATTGAATAAGCTTTAAAACAAAAAAGAACCTTCAATCAAAGATCGATTAAAGGTTCTGTTGTTTTCAATTTCAATGATGCTTCGATATCCAAAAATTAACTATAAACTAGCTCTTTTTTTTTGCTCAGACCAAGCGTCTCTGATGTTGAAGTTTGAATTTCGTGCAAAAGCTCTGTATTTTCCATTAGTGACTCTCCATAAGAAGGAATCATTTCTTTAATTTTCGGTTCCCACTCTTTCATGCGTTGCGGGAAGCATTTATTAATTACCTCAAGCATAACGTGAACAGCAGTAGAAGCCCCTGGAGAAGCACCTAGCAATGCTGCAATTGAGCCATCGGATGCACTTACAACTTCCGTACCAAATTGAAGTGTACCTTTGCCGCCTTCAGCAGTATCTTTGATAACTTGTACACGTTGGCCAGCTACTACTAAATCCCAATCCTCGCTCTTAGCGTTCGGGATGAACTCTCGTAACTCTTCCATGCGCTGTTCTTTCGATAACATAACTTGCTGGATCAAGTATTTTGTCAATGGCATCTCTTTTGCGCCTGCCGCCAACATCGTTAACACATTATTCGGTTTTACGGAAGTTATTAAATCGAACATTGAACCTGTTTTTAAGAACTTCGGTGAGAAGCCCGCAAATGGTCCAAATAGCAACGATTTTTTATTGTCGATAAAACGTGTATCAAGATGCGGAACAGACATTGGTGGTGCACCAACTTTAGCTTTTCCGTATACTTTCCCATGATGCTGTGCAACAACTTCCGGATTATTACATACCATGAAGTATCCACTTACCGGGAATCCTCCGATATGTTTCCCTTCAGGAATGCCGGATTTTTGCAGTAAATGCAAGCTTCCGCCCCCGCCTCCGATAAAGACGAATTTAGCATTATGACGTTCTACGCTACCGGTATCGACATTACGCACCTTTAATTCCCATGAGCCATCACTGGCACGTTTAACATTATCAACACTATGTTTATATTTGATATCGACGTTTTGAGCCTTTAAGTGGTCAAACAACATGCGTGTCAGAGCACCGAAGTTAACGTCTGTACCGTAATCAATTTTTGTTGCCGCTATCGATTCATTCGATGGACGGTCTTGCATAATAAGTGGTATCCATTCCATCAGTTTTGCTGGGTCATCGGAATACTCCATACCTTGGAACAAAGGATTTTTTGACAGTGCTTCAAAGCGTTTCTTTAAGAACGCTACATTGTTATTCCCTTGCACCATACTCATATGAGGCAATGGCATGATAAAGTCTTGCGGATTATCAATCAGCTTACAGTTTACAAGATACGACCAAAACTGCAATGAAACTTGGAACTGTTCATTTATTTTAATTGCTTTGCTAATATCTATAGATCCATCAGCTTTTTCGGATGTATAGTTAAGCTCGCACAGTGCAGAATGTCCCGTACCCGCATTATTCCATTCGTTAGAGCTTTCTTCTCCTGCGTTTGCAAGCTTCTCAAATACTTTGATTTCCCATTCCGGTGCTAACTGTTTCAGTAATGATCCCAAAGTCGCGCTCATGACTCCGCCGCCAATTAAGATAACGTCTGTTTGTTTCTGTATGTTGCTCATTATAACCTTCCTTATCCCCTATATTTGCAAAAAAGATGTAGGCGCTCCTGCTTAGGTGTTAAAAAAAGCCCGGCACGAACTAGGAACACACCTTTTCTGTCTCCTTATAACTATATCATAATCTATTATTATTATTTCATAGATTAAAATATTCTACTATTACTTTTTTTGTTAAAATGTTGATTTTGAAAAGAAATTGGCTTAAACTTATCCGCCTCGATAGTCGCATTAAAAGATTTCTTCAGCAACTCCCCATCATTGAAGGAAGAAACTGTTAGTGAAATAATATTGACAGATTCGAAAAAGCCAGAAAAATACACATTTATTTACAAAAACGGAAGGAAAATTAGAACTTTCTGTAACCATTTCCCTAAAAAACAAGGGCCTTCCTAAAATTGCTAAACTCTTAACTTTTTAACTAGTATCATAAATTCCACCCAATTATTAGATATTATAACAATACCAATAATTACTGAAAACTAAACCAATATAAGGTAATATCACCGATAATATTCTTAATTTTAAGACTTATCTCATAGTCCCTCATTAATATAATTTCTTAACTTATTGCTATTACAAAAAAACATTATTTCTCTTATTTTCGCAAAAAGATATTTTCAACTTTGTGTTCCGACCCTTTTTTCAAGACGAGTTTTGCCCGTCCTTTTGTCGGCAGTATATTTTCATGTAAATTTTTTAAATTAATTTCTTCCCAAATTTGAGTCGCTTTTTTTATGGCCTGTTCTTTAGAAAAGTCAATATAACGATGGAAATAGGATTCGGGACTTTGAAATGCAGTCTTTTGAAGTAAAAGGAACCTTTCGACATACCACCGCTCTATGTCGTTAACATCTGCATCTACATAGAGTGAGAAATCAAAAAAGTCACTGACGAATACTTGATTTTCCTTGTCAACTTGAAGAACATTAACACCTTCCACTATTAAAATATCCGGATTACAGATCGTCTGCACTTCATTTGGCAAAATGTCATACTTCAAATGTGAGTAGATTGGAACTTCCACTTTATTTTTTCCCGCTTTTACATCTCCGATAAGATTGATTAATTTTTGGGTATCATAACTTTCAGGAAACCCTTTTCTTTTCATCCATCCTTTTTCTTCTAAAAGATCATTTGGGTACAAAAAACCGTCGGTAGTGACAAGACCTACGTTTCTGTGATTATCCCACCTGGATAATAAAGTCTGAAGTAACCTTGCAGTCGTACTCTTTCCTACAGCAACACTCCCTGCAATCCCAATGATATAAGGTACTTTTTTAGCATCAGTTTTTAGAAATGAAGAAGTGGCTGTGTTAAGCTGCTGAGATGCCTCAACATGTAAATTGATCAAACGGGTCAAGGGCAAATAAACCTCTTCCACTTCCTGAATGGATATTTCTTCATTTATTCCTTTTAAGTTATCCAATTCTTCTTCAGTTAAAGGAAGAGGGGTATGGTTTCGCAAAGATGCCCACTTTTTTCGATTGAATTCAAAATAGGGAGTATAGGAACTCATGATTTTTCGTTACCTCACTTTTTAGAGTTACTATCAGTTTAACAAGGATGATGTCCATAAAAAAGATGTTCCTGATCCCTTATTCACTAAATTGATTAAGCTTTGAATGATAACCCACCTGTCTCCAAAGCTTCCCTAAGTTTCGGTAAAGAAGCTGGTCCCATACCGTGGAATTTCAAAATCTCTTTTTCACTATATGCTGATAGCTGTTGTAAAGTGGTTACCCCATTGCTTTCCAATGCACGTCTGGCAGGTGCCGAGAGCACTGAAAGGAATCCTGTATCAGGTTTTCGTTCCTGCTCACATACAGGGCAGGTCGGACAGTCGCTGGATTTATAGTATTTGTGTCCCTTTTCGCAAGTCCTCAAATTCTTCTTTGAAGTGGTCATTGCCAATTTCTCCATTTCTTCTGAATTTTAAGTCCAAACATAAAAGTTCACCCTTCACAATGAAGCAATCATTTTAATCCATTTTATCATTAATTTCATTGGAAAAGGGCTGCCGCAGCAACCCTTTTCAAAACGCAAAGTGAATGATGGATTAACCCACTTTGTCCTCCTTCTTAGCCTCTGTTTGAACATTTGCTTGTACACGCTTGTCTATTCCAAAAGCGAAATAACTGATTGCTACGATAGCCAGAAAACCTATTCCAACCATAAGAGATATACGTGTGTCGTCATTAAACCACATACCGATCAATACCATGATCAAGAAAGCGATGGTCAGGTAGTTTGTAACAGGTGCAAACGGCATCTTGAATGGATGATTGTGCATTTCAGCTTTTTTGACCTTCCTGAATTTAATTTGACTGATCAGAATGACAAACCATGGAATCATTCCGGGAAGTACACTCGCACTGTATACATGCACAAATAAATTTTCTGGTGCAATATAACTTAAAACAACCCCAATCGCTAAACCGACGATCACTCCGAACGTACCGAATAAAGGGACACCGCTATTAGATACTTTTGCAAAGAACTTTGGCGCTTGTCCATTCATCCCTAATGTGTAAAGCATGCGTCCTGCACTGTAAATACCACTATTACAGCCAGACATTGCAGCCGTGATTACGACAAAATTAATGATTCCGGCTGCTGCCGTGATACCAACCTTCGCAAAGGTCGCAACAAACGGACTGCCAATCGAACTTAATTGATCCCAAGGGTAAACGGTTACAATAATGAAGATCGCACCGATATAGAAGATTAAAATACGCCAAATGGTACTTTGAATCGCTTTGGTTATCGTTTTTTGCGGATCTTTTGCTTCACCAGCCGTAATCCCGATTAATTCTACACCTTGATAAGCGGCAACCACCAGTGAGAGAGCAAAGAAAAAGCCCTTCCAGCCGCCTGTAAATATACCGCCATGCTCCCAAAGATTCGATAACCCTAATGCTTCCCCTCCGTTACCGATTCCAAAGAAAATCAGTCCAAACCCTGCAACGATCATTAAAATAATCGTTACGATTTTAATCAGTGCAAACCAAAATTCAATTTCCCCAAAGGATTTAACGGAAATTAAGTTCGCTGCTCCAAGAATCACCATTGCAATTAAACCTGGAATCCAAGCAGGGAGATCAGGGTACCAATACTGCATGTACGTCCCCACTGCAATAATTTCTGCCATCCCGACGATAACCCACTGGAACCAGTTACTCCAAGCTGTCATATACCCTGCCAATGGATGAATGTACTTATAACCAAATGTTGCAAATGAACCTGTACTTGGCTCTAAGTACAACATTTCCCCCATTGCGCGCATGATCAAGAATATAAATAAACCAGAGATCGCATAAGCTAACATTACAGACGGACCTGTCCATTGAATCGTGCTGGCTGAACCCATGAATAAACCGACACCAATCGTTCCGCCCAAAGCGATCATCTGAATATGACGACCTTTCAAGTCCCTATTCAAATCTTTGTTTGCCATTCCATTTCCCCCTACACTACTAATAGTCGAAATTTTATGCAAGATGCTTATTACACTCCCTATTTAGTATAGAAATGATATAGCAGGCACCACTTTATTTAATCTTTCTTAAAGCCGCCTCATAAAATCACTCTTCACTTTTAAGCATTCCTGACAGTTGGAAAGATTACTATCCATTTTCATGTTAATTCTTTATTCTGTCCGAGGCGCCATAGAAAGCGCTTACTTTTTACCGGTTATAACAAGTTCACCCCTTAAACGTAAAAATTCCCCTGTATAAAATAACTCGAATAAAAGAGTTTTGCAACTCTTTTATTCGGCTGGCAGGTTTATTACGCTGTTACCAAAAGGGACTTTAATCTCAGCTTTAACAACATATCATTGGTCATTTTCTCCAAATCATATTCCGCCTTGAATCCCCACTCTTCCTTTGCACATGTTGAATCAATTGTATTTGGCCAACTGTCTGCAATGGATTGTCTTACAGGATCGACTTCATAATTCATGACAAATTCCGGTATATGCTTTTTAATTTCGGCTGCAATTTGCTCCGGATCAAAGCTCATGGCAGAAACATTGAAAGAATTCCGATGTTTCAACTTTGAAGCATCTGCCTCCATTAAAGCAATGATGGCAGCTAAAGCGTCCGGCATATACATCATGTCCATATACGTTCCCTTATCAATGTAAGAAGTATATCGCTTGTTTTTAATCGCTTCATAGTAAATTTCAACTGCATAGTCGGTAGTTCCGCCGCCAGGAGGCGTGACATACGAAATCAGTCCCGGGAATCGAAGCCCCCTCGTATCAACCCCAAATTTATGATGATAATAATCACATAATAACTCTCCGGATACTTTATTCACGCCGTACATCGTATTCGGCCGTTGAATGATGTCTTGCGGTGTCCAATCTTTAGGAGTGGTTGGACCAAACGCACCAATGGAACTAGGTGTGAATAATTGGCAATCGAGTTCTCGTGCCGTTTCCAAAGCATTGACCAATCCGCCCATGTTTAAGTGCCAAGCTAAAAGCGGCTTCTTTTCAGCTGTTGCCGACAATAAAGCGGCCAAATGTATAATCGTATCCACTTCATGTTTTTTTGCCATGTTAAACATCGCATTTTCATCCGTAACATCCAAAACTTCAAATGGACCTGATTGAGCAACATCGCTGTCCGTTTTTCGGATATCTGTGGCAATGATATTGTCAGCTCCATAAACCTCTCTCATTTTTAGCGTCAGTTCTGAACCAATTTGACCTAAAGCTCCCGTTACCAAGACCTTTTTCATCATAAATCCCTCCCCATGTTTTAAACTCTGAAATAAGCAATCTACTTATATGATCGACATCTCTTTTCCTACTTTTTCATAAATGGCCAATGCGCTATCCAACATCTCTTTTGTATGAGCCGCAGTAGGCATATTCCTTACTCTTCCTGTACCTTTTGGAACGGTAGGGAATACGATGGATTTAGCATACACACCTTCTTCATTCAGCCTCTTGCTGAATTGCTGCGTTTTTGCTTCATCACCTATAATGCAAGGCGTGATCGGTGTTTCGCTCTCCCCGATATCAAACCCTATTTCTTTTAGGCCTTTTTTCAAGTAATCGCTATTTTCCCAAAGCTTATTTTGAAGTTCTGAGCTATTCATCAAAATATTGATGGCTTCTATGCTAGCTGCAACTGCTCCCGGTGTGGCAGCCGTTGAAAATAAAAATGGACGGCTTCTCACCTTTAACCAATCAATCAAATCTTTCTTTCCTGCTACATAGCCCCCCACAACACCAATGGCTTTGGATAATGTTCCAATTTGGAAATCCACTTTATCAGATAACCCAAAATGCTTAACCGTTCCTGCACCATTACCTAATACACCCGAACCATGCGCATCATCAACATACGTAATTAAGTCGAACTCTTCGGCAATCTTCACAATTTCAGGAAGTTTGGCTATATCCCCATCCATCGAGAACACTCCGTCGGTAATGATCATGATCTTGTTATACAATCCGGACTCCTTTGCTTGACGTGCTTTTGTCCGTAAATCATCCATGTCGGAATGGATAAAGGGAATGATTTTCGCCTTGGATAGTCGGCATCCATCAATGATTGAAGCATGATTCAGTTCATCTGAAAGAATGGCATCATTTTTATCCATCACTCCTGAAATCGCTGCCATATTACAGTTAAATCCAGATTGATAAGCAATGGCTGCTTCTGTATGCTTAAACTCGGCGAGCTTTTCTTCCAATTTGACATGAATATCTAACGTTCCGTTGATCGTACGAACGGCACCTGCACCGACACCATATGTTTTCGTCGCTTCTATGCAAGCCTCTATTAATCGTCCATCTGTTGCTAAACCTAAATAATTATTGGATGATAAATTAATTAGCTCCCTGCCCGCAATCGTGATAACCGGACCATTAGCACCTTCCACTGGATCAATAACGTTGTAAAGTCCCTTTTCTTTTAAATCTTCCAAATTTTCTTTCAAAAATTCATTTAATATTTCACTTGACATTTAATATACCCCCTTATTGATGGTTGGAATAAATGCAGGATTTTTTTATGTTTTACACCTATTTTAAAAATATTGTATTTTTTCCCTTTTTTCCAAAAATACACGTGTCTTCTCCAAAAACACACACAGCATTAGCGAAAATCCCTTTATACTAAGTGTTATACCACTCATAATAATGGATAATTTTAATGTTGTCCATATTGTGTGGACAAAAAAATTGAATTTTTGTAGTTCTTACAATCAACATCCGCCTAAAATGCGTTTATATCAATGAAAACACGAAGAGAATTTCATCAATTTTCCAAGGCAAACGATGTTATATCTACTGTTTTTTTGGAGACCTTAACCATTAACCTAATTAAGGAGGGGTATAGTGAAAACGGAAGATGAAAAAACCTCAGAAGGCCTAAATGAGATTTTTGAGATTATCAATGCAAAAGGTGACATTGGAGAATTAAAAGAAATCATCCAAAAACCTGATGAACAAACAAATGAAGACAAGTAAACCAAGGGGAGAAATCCTCTTTCAGTTTGTTGACAAAAGGAAGTTCAGAATGGTTCATTCCTGATCTTGAACTGTTTTTGGGGCTTATTTCCCTCTCCAGGCAATCGCTTTCCTCGGGGGGCTTTGCGCCTGAGGGGTCGCTTTTTTAAGCAGGAGTCCCGTTCACCCGCTCCAATCAACTGGATTGTTTTTTAAAGATAAAAACTGCAGGCAAACCCGAGTTCTTCCAATTCTTCCATAGTCAGCAAGGGGATTAATTATCCTCTTTTTTGTCTTTTTTACATTGTACTAATGGACGCTTAAGTCCATTACAACAATACAAAATGAGCTGATGATAGCTCGGATATTTAATTGAATCTCATGTACAAAAAAACAAAAAAAGTCATGCAAAAGAATGGGATAAAGGCGCTAAGAATAAGGATTTTCCCTATTTCTCTTCCTTGTCCACAATCCATGCACAACTAACAAAATTACTCCTCTACTGCACTAATCCTATGACAATAATGCTCCCATAAATCAGATTTCCATGTCCCACCGTTCCTTTTCGGTCTCCTTCATCTGTTTTTCCGTTTTCTCGGGATGAACAGTACGGAATTTATGGTGGTCAGCAGGGATGATTTCGATCATCTTTTCTATCATATCTTCCGGATCGAATTGGTTTTTTAATCCCTTTTCTTGCTTTTTCATATCCTCTGCTCTTGTAAAATTCTTTTCGCCATCGTACCATTTCCATTTTTCCTCAGCTGCCCTGTTGTTAAAATCGGTATAGAAAAAGACCCTGAAATCGGAAAAGTACTTTTCACGAAATCAAGGCCTAAATATCATGATGTGCACGATAAAAACAGTACCGAACCCTTATCCCCTATATCTCAAAGTTAATCCTTTTAAGAAATTCCTGGCGTATCGATCTCCGCACTCTTTATAATTCCTATGACCCACTTTTCTTAATATAGCGCTTAATTCCCCTTTGGTTATCATGACTCCTGCTTCTTCCAAAATATCAATCATATCCTCACTGGTTAATGATAATGCTATTTTCAGTTTCTTCAGAAGGATATTATTTACACTTTCCTTTTGCTTTACAGCCGGTGCCTGACTTTGAGGCTGACCAGGTTTTGGCTCTTGTCTCCCTCTTTTAAAAATGATCAAACCATTTAAAAAGGACTCTAGCATCATGTTATTGCAGTTTACCCCATCATCGGCTTCATCCAAATCATCATATTCTTCATATTCATCATAATAATCATCTTTTGGTTTTGTGAGCATCTGCATGACTTCTTCCATTGTCACTTCGATCTCCCCAAGTTTAAATATCTCAACCATATCTTTATTTTTAATATCCAACGCATATCTTAATCGAATTAATATATCATGATTATGCATCCAAAACCCTCCTATGTATTTCTCGATTTTCACAGTACTTTCATTATTTCACAAATGGTTGGAAATAAACGCAGATTAAAATCCGAGAACCTTTTACAGATTCCCGGATCACTCTGCTTATTCTTTAATCAGCTTCAATGACGTTACTACTTCCACATGGCTCGTTTGCGGGAACATGTCCACGGGCTGCATGGCCTCCACTCGATATGATGAGCCCAGTTCTTGTAAGTCCTTCGCCAATGTGGACGGGTTGCATGATACGTACACTATGGTTTTCGGTTTAACTTTCAAGATTGTCTGCAGTAAAGATTGGTCACAGCCGGATCTTGGCGGGTCGACGACCAGTACGTCCGGTTTCCAGCCTTCTTTGGTCCAGCGTGGAAGGATATTCTCGGCTTTGCCTGTTTCATAGTATACATTGTTGCGTTTATGTTTTTTTGCATTTTTCTTGGCGTCCTCAATGGATTCTTTGATGACATCCATTCCTCTGACTTCCTTGGCGTTTTCAGATAGCCATAGCCCAATGGTTCCAACACCGCAATAAGCGTCAACCACTTTTTCCGTGCCGGTTAAGGCTGCTGCTTTTTTCACTTCATCATATAAGCGAACAGTTTGAACCGGGTTAAGCTGGAAGAATGTACGGGCCGATAGTTCGTATGATAGGTCACCCAATGTTTCGTTGATGACTTTTTCGCCTGCCAGGTGAATCGTTTTTTCGCCAAAGATCAGTGATGTGTCCCGGTTGTTGATGTTTTGTACGACCGATTTCACTTCTGGCAATTGGTCACGAATTTGTTTTAGCAACTGATCTTTTTGTGGAATTTCCTCCGCTCCCGTAACAAGGACAACCTGGACTTCACCTGTTTCAAATCCTACCCGTGTAATGACAGTACGGATGACACCTTTTCTTTTTCTTTCGTTATAAATCGAGATGTTCAGGTTCTTCAGTATCTTTTTTACTGTACGTGTTACCTTATTCGTTGCCTTATGCTGTACAAGGCAATTCGGGATATCGATCAGTGTATGGGAATTCATGCCATAAAGGCCTGCAATCAACTTGCCATCTTTTTGGCCGACTTGGTATTGACTTTTATTGCGATAATTCCAAGGATCTTCCATGCCGATCGTTTCTTTTATATTTAATGAAGAAACTGGGAATTTTGAATGACGTTCCATCGCTTGAATGACGATATCACGTTTTTCAACAAGCTGCTGGTCATAGCTCAAATGCTGCAACTGACAACCGCCGCATTCAGCGTAAACCGGACATGGCGCAGCAATGCGATGCGGTGATTCTTTACGGATGGTTTTTATTTTCGCCTCGGTGAAGTTTGGCTGAACCTTTGTAACCAAAGCTACAATTTCCTCACCAGGTAATGCTCCTGGGACGAAGACGACTTTCTTTTTGAAATAACCGACTCCCTCTCCGTTAATTCCCAGCCGTTTAATCGTAAGGGGAAGGGTTTGATTCACTTCTAGTTTTGTATCTTGAATGTTTGTCATTTCTTTTCACTCCGTTTTTCAATGCTTCTCCACAAATAGAGGGAAGCGTAGCTTAGATATGGAGCCCATTTCACACTATAGGACTCCATTTCTTCTTGGGTTGGCTTTTGCGGTAAGCCATATAATATTTTCAAGGCATTTTGAATGCCAATGTCGGCTTTAGGAAATAGGTTCGGCCGGCCAAGTCCAAAAAGCAGGAAGTTTTCAGCCGTCCATCTACCGATACCGCGTATTTTTATTAGTGTATCCATAACCTCTTGATCGGATAGCTTTTCCATTATATCAAGGTTGAGATGGCCCTGAATGATCTGCTCGGAAAGTCCGATGACGTATTCCGCTTTCCGGCCACTGAATTGAATGGCTCTTAATTGCTCGATTTGTAGTTGGGCGGTTGTTTCCGGTGTCGGATAAAACCAGGCGCCTTCCATCTGGAAGCCGAAGGTTTTAACGAATCGTTCCGTGAGCGTATGGGCAAAAGATAAGTTCAATTGCTGATGTATGATGCATTTCACGAGGCAACTGTAGTAATCGAAGTCCAAGACGATGGCAGTACCGCGGTGCTCTTCGAAGATTTCCCGCAAATCGGATTCCCGGAAGTGCCGGGAAACGCCTTCCAATGGCTCATGCCAATGAAAAACCTTTTTTAACCGTTCGATTGCTTTTGACTTGTACACCTCTGATTGACCTTTGATGATAAAAGATGGTTCATCGATATTTCCTATTGCCTGAACCTGCAAAACGATCGGTTCTTTTTCTATATATAGCGGAACTTTTACCGTCCTGTTAGTAAAATCAACTACCTGAAGTGGGTCTAACGATAATCGTTCGAGAACAAGATCGAAATTATAGGGTCCTTGAACCTGTAATTTTTCTGTCCACACAAGCGATCCATCCTTTAGCAGTTTTCCACGTATTATAGCATGTTTCCTGAAATATTACTTGAAATTGAGAAGAATGGATAAAAGCGGGACCTGAAATATTACGACAGGACCCGCTTCTCACTTTAATAAAGCATTCGGTTCGGCAACTGTTTCTCAATCATTAATTCATCAAGGCTACCAAAGGTGTACCCCTGTTTTTCAAGATCCGTCAGAATTGACTCCAATGCTTCCGCATTATCCTTCGATACGGTATGCAATAATAAAATCGCGCCGGGATGAATCTGCTTAAGCACTTCATCATGTGCAAAAGCGGCACCCTTTTGTTGATCTACAATCCAGTCCCTATATGCCAGTGACCAGAAGATGTGGTAATACCCTTCTTTTTTTGCGACCCTCATTGTTCTCTCATTAAATACGCCACGAGGCGGCCTTAAATAGTTCATTCCCTTTTGCCCCGTTAATTTTTCCGTTGCTTCTTTTACCCGCTCAAGTTCGGTGCGGATCACATCGTCCGTCACGCTGGTCATATCCGGATGGTTCCATGAATGGTTTCCTACGATATGCCCCTCATTGGCCATACGGACAACAAGCTCAGGTGCCGTTTTTAAGTAATGACCCGTGACAAAAAAAGCTCCAGGAGCACCATGTTTCTTCAGAACATCTAAAATCTGGGCCGTATAGCCATTTTCATAACCGTTATCAAAGGTTAAATAAACGACTTTTTTCTTTGTATCCCCCTTATAAATCGCTTCATATTCAGGCAGCATTTCATTGAATTTTTTTCCGGCATCGGCAGGTGCACCATTTTTCCCTTTATTGAATCCCCAATTATAGGATTCTGCAAAAGCTGGACTGGCCAAAGAGCATATCAAGCATATAAAAGCGGATAAAATCACCATTTTTTTCATTGGAACATCCCCCATGTCTTTTTTCTTATTGTTTGGAACATGGAGATTTATATGCATGATATTGTGAAGGTCGAATTCCTTCCGCAAAACAAAAAAAGGCCCTTCCTCCGAAAAGGATAGGCCTCCATGTTCTGATTATCCTTTAAATAACGCTTGTGCCGCCTTCCAAATAATGGCGATAGCGAAAATGAGAACGATTACAATTCCGACTACGTCAAGGAATGTTTCAAGACCGGAGAAAATCGTGTTTGCCACAGGAAGTTGGATGAAAGCAAAACCAGTTATCATGGCGAAAAAGAATAAGATGTAGTTATTCTGCATGAAAATCCCTCCTTTCTCTTCTAATGTATGTGCGACCATTCCAAAAGATTGTACTTTTCTGAGGTAATTTTCGCCTTTTTTTTCATATACATGTACCAAGAGGGGAATGTAATGCTGGAATGGGTTATCACTCTTGGCTTTGTTGGTTGTCTTGGTTTAAGTGGTGGAGTGTTTGTTCATTTTGTGAAAAGCGGATTGAATTTGGAGGATTCATCAAGGATCGATCCACTGCCGGAAATCAAAGAGTAAGATATGCAAAAGACGCTCAACCTTTTGGTGAGCGTCTTTTGCCAAACATTTATTTAAATACCGGTTCTTTGAATTGTGCCAATTTTTCCAATGAAGATTGCTGAACGTCTTTATGCAGGCTGTTTCCATGTGAATCCATGGTAACTACTGCAGTGAATCCTTCAACATTCAGATGCCACATTGCTTCTGGAATACCAAATTCAGTGAAGTTCACACCCTCGACGGATTTGATGCAGTCTGCATAATATTGAGCAGCCCCGCCGATTGCATTTAGATAAACGCCGCCGTGTTCACTTAATGCTTCTAGTGTTTTTGGTCCCATTCCGCCTTTACCGATAACTGCACGGATGCCGAATCGCTTCATGATATCGCCTTGGTATGGTTCTTCACGAATACTTGTTGTTGGTCCGGCGGCCTTCACATGCCATTTGCCCTCTTCATCCTTCAGCATAACTGGTCCACAGTGATAGATGATTTGTCCATCCAGGTCGATTGGTGCAGGATTTTCAGATAAGTGCTTATGGATGGCGTCACGGCCTGTATACATTCTGCCGTTAATATGAACTACGTCACCCACTTTTAATTCACGGATTTGTTCTTCCGTGATTGGTGCTTGCAGGGTGATTTCACGGGAAGCTTCAACGTCCGATTCTGCAGCGGCTGCCACTTCATCCTTCGCTGCTTTTTCTGCTTCCAGAGCAAAGTCGATTTTCTCACCTTCTTGATACAACCACTCATTGATTTCGCCTGTTTCAGGATTGACTTTCACTCCTAAACGGCGGAACGCCCAGCAGTTGTAAGCAACGGATACGAAAAAGCTTGCCGGAATACGGTGCATGACACCGATTTTACATCCAAGCAGTGTAGTTTCGCCGCCAAAGCCCATCGTGCCGATGCCCAATTCATTAGCAGTCTTCATGATGTAATCTTCAAGTTGACGAAGATCTTCATTCGGATTCACATCTTCATTACTGCGGAAAAGTTGAGCCTTAGCCAGATCATATCCGGATGAACGGTCCCCTCCGATACCCACGCCGATGAAGCCGGCACTGCAGCCTTGTCCTTGTGCTTGGTAGACAGAGTGAAGGATACATTTACGGATTCCGTCCAAATCACGGCCCGCTTTTCCCAATCCTTCAAGTTCCATAGGCAGACTGTATTGGATGTTTTTATTTTCACAGCCGCCGCCTTTTAAGATGAGACGAACATCAATATAGTCTTTTTCCCATTGATCGAATTTAATGACAGGAAGACCTTCCCCAAGGTTATCCCCGCTATTTTCACCCGATAAAGAATCAACTGCGTTTGGACGAAGTTTTCCGCCTTTTGTCGCTAAAATGATTGCATTTCGAATTGCTTTTTTTATTTCAAGTTGGTTCACGCCAACTGGAGTTTTTATTTTGAAAGTCGGCAGACCAGTATCCTGGCAAATCGGTGATACATTGTCGTCAGCCATTGTAATATTATTCGTGATGGTGGTCAGGCTCAATGCAGAACGAGTACCTGCATTTTCACGTTGTTTTGCACTTTTGACCGCACGACGAACATCCTTTGGAAGATTCGTTGAAGTTTCAACGATAAGACTGTACATACTTTCTTGGAATTTTTGAATATCCAAATTTCTCTTCCCCCTCTTATTTCCCCTAGATTAGATTTAATCATTTCCCTGCTTCTCTATAAATAGTGAATGATTCACACCCGTTTTATTATACATCTAACATAATCTTTCGAAAACAAGTAATTATTTTTCTTAATGAACAGCAATTTAGAGAGAAATGAGTAAAGCGCCAGAAATAGCCCATATGTTAAATTTCATCACCAAACATTTCCATCAAAAAAGGACGACGAAGTTTCTCGTCATCCCTTCATGAATATTAACATTGAAAAAATCATACTATCGAAACAGATATTAGTCTTCGCGGGTTTTGAATTGTTCCACTTTGCCTTCCAAATCATCTATCATGCCGATTAAACGGTCTATATCTTCCAACTCCGTATTTTCCGGTTCAATATGATCAAGAACTTCCATGAACATCGTGAGGCGTTCTTTTAAGTATGTTAATTGTTCGTTTTTACCTGTAATGGATTTTCCCATGAGGCACTCTCCTTCCGTTCTTCTTTCATCGTAACGAAATCTGCTTGAAAGTGCAATGGCAAGCTATAAATGCAGCTCTCCGCCATTTGACAATTTTTGTCCCCATTGTTCATAATGGGTTAGTGCATTATTACGTAAGGAGTTTTAAATATGTCAATAATCAAGCAAGATCTTTTAACACCAATTACACCCAAGTATGATCCTTGGGAAGCATATATGGACGTTGAACAATATGGAAAACTCAGCCTTACCAATGTGGAGTTCACCACCACCACCCTTTGCAATATGCGTTGTGAGCATTGTGCCGTCGGTTACACACTCCAGCCCAAGGACCCGGATGCACTGCCTCTTGAATTACTGTTCCAGCGTCTTGATGAGATCCCTTTGCTTCGCTCGCTCAGCATTACTGGCGGGGAACCGATGCTTTCAAGAAAACAAGTGAAGAATTATGTTTTGCCTCTATTGAAATATGCCCGTAGTCGCGGGGTCCGGACACAAATCAATTCCAATTTGACCCTTGACTTGGAACGGTATGAGGAAATCATTCCTTATTTGGATGTTCTCCACATTTCCCATAATTGGGGAACGATCGATGAATTCATTGATATCGGCTTTGCCATGATGGACCGAAAACCATCCCGGGAACAGCGAAAGAAATTATTTGATAAAATGATCGAAAATTCCCGTGCCCTGACAAAGGCTGGTGTACTGGTATCTGCGGAAACGATGCTTAATAAACGTACATTGCCTCATCTTGAGCATATACACAGGCAGATCGTCGATGAAATGGGATGTCAAAGGCATGAAATTCATCCGATGTATCCAAGCGATTTCGCTTCGGCACTTGAAACTTTATCACTGGACAAAATGCGTGAAGCGATTCATCATTTGCTTGATATCCGAGATGAAAATGTTTGGATGCTTTTCGGTACCCTGCCATTTTATCCTTGCAATAATAGTATAGAGGATATTAAGCTGCTTCAACGCCTTTATGGTTCACATAAAGTGACCGTAAGAAATGATCCTGATGGACGATCACGGTTGAACATCAATATTTTCACCGGGGAAGTGATCGTGACCGATTTTGGGGACGCGCCTACATTAGGGAATATCAAAGATCAGCCCTTGACCGAATCCTATGAAACATGGATGAATTCGAAACTGGCCAATGAATTGAATTGCCACTGCCCGGCAGTCAAATGTCTAGGCCCGAATGTACTCGTCAAAAATGCATACTACCCGAAAGAGGACTTCAGGATCAGAAAGTCAACCATATGAAGAAAAACTCGCCAATCCGGCGAGTTTTTCAATTTACCTGGGTTGCTGTGAGACTGTAAAACTGAAGGAAACATGGTCCTGAACCGGTATCCATGCACCGATGCCTTGGGAAGTGATGTTCTTTATCGTAATGGTTCTTTTATTTCCTTTTAGGTTCAAATACACTTCCCCATATGTGACCTTGCCTTTTTCATTTACGGCGGAAGCAAAACTGGATAAGTAACCAATCCTATTTGACGCAACATTGTATACTTGATCTTTTTTCGTACCAGCTCCAATGATCGTTTCAAAAGCCAAAGGCAAATTCGTTTTCTCGGTGGCTTTTAACAGCATCATCTTTTGAACATCCTCAGCCTTTGGAATTTTCGCCGTAAGACCGCCACTCACTGCCTTCTGACTTTCCTGGACATAACGGATCTTATATGGAACTTCACCGCCGCGATTATCATAGTAATTCGTATTGATTTTTTGGTATTCCCAGTTTGGTGCCGTTTCCGAAGACTCATAATTCAAGGCCCAATGACCAAGGTAAATGGTCGCCCTGTATCCAAAAGCAAGCGGGGCCTTTGCAATTGCGGATTCATTCAACATTTGGATGAGTTCTGGATTTTCAATCTTGATATCCGACGATTCGATCAATTGTTCGGCAAGATTACTTGGCTGCAGCATCGGAAGATCCTGGGTCGGGTTCGGATACGTATTCTCCTTTGCAATATTCAATACGGAAGGAGGGATATTCACCTTATTCGGATTTGCTTTGACTTCTGGTATATCTGCTGCAAAACTTACATTCGCCTGTATGAAGGCAATTAGGGCAATCATCGTAATAAGAATAGTTCTTCTCATGCTGTCGCACTCCTTTTGAGGGGTTCAATCATTTGTTTATAGATTTTGTTTTTAGCCAACATTCTATACATTTCATTCAGATTTCAACTTTGTAATGAATTTGTAAAGTTCAGAATATTTACTTTTCTTTTCAAATCGGTTATACTTAATTTACATTATAAAAAGGAGGCGAAATCGTTCATACCTATTAAAACTTCAGGAGGTATGCTTATCGAACAATCCATGACACCCTTTTAAAGGATGACAGAAAACGAATTCGCCAATACTTAAATCTGATGTAAAAGGATGGTGTGACACTCTAGAATATTTTCTCAACTTTTACAAAAGCATGATGAAAAATTTTGGAATGACTTATGAATGGTAATTTACTAATATAGAAATGACTCTGCTAAATCTAACCTGAGCAGAGTCATTTTTATTTTATTAAAAGAAAGACCTTCCACATCGGAAGGCCTGCATTCTTATAATAAATAAAATCCAATTCCCATAATGAAGTAAGCGGCCAATAAGGTAAGGCCTTCAAACCAGTTCGTTTCCCCGTCATTGGAAATCATGATCATCAAGAAGACTGCTGTAACCATGGAAATCAGTTCCGGCAGTGTGAAGACGAGCGGCATATGCGTTGGGTACATTAACGAAATAAGTACGAGTACAGGAGCTACGAACATCGCTACTTGAAGCGTGGAACCGACGGCTATCTCCACTGCGACATCCATTTTGTTTTTATAGGCCATCATGACGGCGGACGCATGTTCTGCCGCGTTACCTACGATTGCAACGATAATGACACCGATGAATAACTCCGACCATCCGAAGGTTTCCCCCACTTCGCTGAACGTATGGACGAGTTTTTCCGATACGTACGCAACGGCCAATGTAGCGGCAGCAAGTATTATAATTGCCTTTTTCCTGCTCCACTCCGGTACCTCCTTTTCATGTTCCTCGGGTTTCTCCGTATGCTGATATACCCCGCGGTGAGTAACCAACTTAAAGAATAATGCAGCAAGGTATAATAAGATCAATATAATGGAAATTCCTACACTTAACGACATCGTGCTTGATTCACTCATGTCTTGTGTGAATACTTCCGGTATGACAAAGGCTACAATAACCGCAAAAATCAATAGACCGGCATTATGCCTCGCATCGAATACATTAAACTTCTGCCGTTTGTATTTAGTCCCTCCGACAAAGAATGAAAGACCTGCCACCAACAATAAGTTCCCTAATACCGAACCAGTCAAAGAAGCCAACACGACCCCAACAAGCCCCGCCTTTAATGAAAAGATGGATATGATCAATTCCACCGCATTCCCAAAGGTTGCATTCAAAAGACCGCCAATCCTTGGTCCCATGACGATCGCTAAGCTTTCAGTCGCCCGGCCCATGAAGCCTGCAAGCGCGACGATTGTTAAGCAATATACGATGAACATGATCACACTCGGCCAATGCAATAATGACCCGATGACTGATATAGGGACGCCCAGCAGGACAAGGCCCAAAAATATTTTATTCACGATACTTCTCCTCACAATCTATAGTTCTTTTTATGTAACAAAAACTATCATACAAAATCTTCGGGCGATGACAAAGGAAAAATTTATCATCTTCTCTCTTCTTGTCAATATTTACCCAAATTTCTATTGCTTAATCCTCTTCCTAAGATGTAACATCAAGAAGGTATACATTTCTTAGGAGACATGATTTTATGAATAACAAATTGCTTTTTAGCGTTTTAATCTTAATTGTCGGCATTTCGGGGTTTTCTCAAGGGATGCTTCTGCCGATCATTGCCATCATTTTTGAAAATGACGGAATTAGCTCATCACTGAACGGGTTTCATGCAGCCTCGCTTTATATTGGAATTCTGTTGATTTCCCCTTTTATGGAAGCACCGCTCCGCAAATACGGCTATAAGCCATTGATCATATTTGGCGGGATAACGGTCATTCTATCGCTTGCCTTATTTCCTGTTTGGAAATCATTCTGGTTTTGGTTTGTCCTTCGTTTCTTCATTGGTATCGGGGATCATACACTTCACTTTGCTACCCAGACATGGATCACTGCCATTTCACCAATAAAGAAGCGCGGAAGGAATCTTGCCATTTATGGACTTTTCTTCAGTCTTGGCTTCATGGTAGGCCCGCTGATGACGAAGCTTCTCGAGATTAATCAGTCTTTGCCTTTCATCATCACATCCATACTTAGCCTTCTCGCCTGGTCTGCTGTTTTCCTTATTAGAAATGAACTTCCTGAACAGGATGATTCTGAAAGCACATCATTCCTGGGCACACTCCAAAGGTTTACGAAAGTAAGCCGCATAGCTTGGGTCGCATTTTTACTTCCGTTCACATTTGGCGTGCTTGAGGCATCATTGAATAGCAATTTCCCTGTATTCGCCCTGCGCTCCGGAATCGATTTAACGGCAGTTTCCATCATCATTCCGGCATTTTCCGCAGGGACCCTGCTTACCCAGATTCCCTTAGGGATGATCAGTGATCGTTTTGGCCGGCGAAAGACCTTGCTGACGATCCTTTTTTCAGGGTTTGCGATATTCACGCTTGCAGGGATTTATTCCGATTCAGTGCTTGGTCTATTCATCTGCTTTATGTTTGGCGGAATGATGGTTGGTTCGACTTTCTCGCTGGGAATCAGTTATATGGCAGATCTTTTGCCTCGAAACCTATTACCTGCAGGAAATTTATTATGCAGTATTTTCTTTAGTCTCGGCAGCATCGGCGGTCCATTTTTTGGCGGCCTGGTCATTGAACATATCAAAGGCGGGAATTTTTTCTACATGATCAGCATCATGCTTATCCTTGTCTTCATTTCATTGGCCATGTTTAAGGAGAAAATGCCTGCTTCAGTTATGTAATATAGTTTATTATCTGGACTACTTCTTTTATTATTCAATTTGAACGGATTTATCAAAAGTGCCTGTATAATGGAGATTCGATACTTTATATTTTTTACTAGATTAGAATCATTCTTCTTTATTTCTGAATAGGATATGTGGTAATATAATATTAACAAAAGGGAAATCACCTTAATAAACCTTTGAAAACATTGCTGTCATCGCAATTACGGTGGCAGCTTTCATATTTTATCCAGAGAAATGACGTTGATTATCTTTCTCAATTAGATATAAAGTAAATGATAATCTATATCATTTACACAAATAGAGAAGAATTTGGGAGGGAATCTTATGACTACAGATACTAAACATTTAACCCAATTGGCTACATGCAAAACCACTTGGTTGGAAAAAGCAAAACCTCATTTAGAACTTATTGCTGCATTATTCAGCGGTTTATTAATAGTTTTGGGCTGGGCCCTTTCAAAGAACGGAATGGAGTCCGCTTCCATCGTCATTTACTTAGCCTCTTTCTTGATTGGCGGATATGCCAAGGCAAAAGAAGGCATAGAAGATACGATTGCCGACCGGGAGTTGAATGTTGAGATGCTGATGATTTTTGCGGCCATCGGTTCTGCGGTCATCGGATATTGGACGGAAGGTGCCATATTGATTTTCATCTTCGCTTTAAGCGGCGCCCTTGAGACATACACGATGAATAAGAGCCATAAAGAAATTTCGGCACTTATGGACTTACAGCCTGAAGAAGCACTGCGCGTAACTAACGGATATGAAGAAACCGTGTCCGTTTCCCAACTGCATGTCGGGGATCTGATTTTAGTGAAACCAGGAGAAAGAGTTCCTTCAGATGGAAAAATCACGGACGGACGTACCAATATCGATGAAGCCGCCATTACAGGCGAATCCATACCAGTCAGTAAATCATTGGATGATGAAGTTTTCGCTGGAACGGTTAATCTCCGTGGTACGATTACCGTGGAAATCACCAAACCGGCAAGTGAAACTTTATTTCAAAAAATAATCACTCTCGTTCAATCCGCACAAAGTGAAAAGTCGCCTTCCCAGCTGTTCATTGAACGGTTTGAAGGAACTTATGTAAAAGTGGTATTGACGGTCGTCGGTTTGATGATGTTCGTACCCCATTTCCTATTGGAGTGGAGCTGGACCGAAACATTCTACAGAGCGATGATCCTGCTCGTTGTCGCTTCTCCTTGCGCCCTTGTGGCCTCTATTATGCCTGCTACACTTTCAGCCATTTCAAATGGTGCTCGTCATGGCATTTTGTTTAAAGGCGGCATCCATCTTGAGAATCTAGGTAACCTGCAGGCAATTGCTTTGGATAAAACCGGTACATTGACAAAAGGAAAACCAGAGGTAACGGATGTCATTATCCGCGAAGGTTTAAACGAAGAAGATTTCTTATTTCACATTGCATCTGTTGAAAATTATTCGAACCACCCTTTGGCAACTTCGATCGTTCGTTATGCCAAAACGAAAATGCAAAGAGATATCATTAAACCGGTTAACATGGAAGATATCTCCGGTAATGGGGTTCAAGCATACATCAATGGCGTGCTTTGGCAAGTCGGAAAAGCTGATTTTGTCGGTCGCAGTGAAGCAGAACGATTCCAAAATGGCATTTCGCAGACATTGGCTGAACAAGGTAAGACAATTGTGTATGCTAAAGATGATCACGGAATTGCCGGTATAATCACTTTGAAAGATGTCGTGCGTGATGAAACCGTGACAGCCATCGAAGCTTTGAGGAATGAGGGCATCCATACCGTCATGCTGACAGGCGATGGTGAAAAAACGGCTAAAGCGATTGCCTCGGAGAGCCATATTGATGCATATATTGCCGAATGCCTGCCAGAAACGAAAGTGACTGAAGTGAAAAAGCTTAAAGAACATTTTGGCACTGTAGCGATGGTTGGGGATGGCATCAATGACGCACCTGCTCTGGCAACAGCATCTGTTGGAATTGCAATGGGTGAAGGAACGGATGTTGCCTTGGAAACAGCGGATGTCGTTCTGATGAAGAATGACCTGCCGCGCATCGCGGAAGCAGTCAAATTATCCAAGAAGATGAATCGGATCATCAAACAAAACGTCATCTTTTCCATTTCGGTCATCATGATCCTGATAGCATCCAATTTCCTTCAATTCCTGGACCTCCCATATGGCGTCATTGGCCATGAAGGAAGCACAATCCTCGTTATACTGAACAGCTTAAGACTTTTGAGAAACTAAACCATGAAAAAGGAGCCATCCAAGGCTCCCTTTTTTTATGTTCATTTAATGATATCCGTTCTTACCGTTTGCAGAACCTGATGTTTTATGGTTCGAACCTTTATTTTTTCCTTTTTGTTTTGTGCCGCCATCCTTTTTACTCATGAAAGAACTCCTCCTCTTTAAAAGTTGTCATTTCTTGAATAGTATCCGCAGGATGATAATCCGCTATTACGGAAACTCCAGGAAGCTCATGCACATTCTGGCTTTTTCCTTTCACTAATGAGCGCATTTATTTCCCCGCCCAGTATGATGATAAGGCCCGATAAATAAAACCAGACCATTAATACGATTATCCCTCCAAGACTTCCATATGTTGCGGAATAATTAGCGAAGTTCTCCACATAAAATGAAAACAAAAAAGAAGCCAGGCTCCATCCTGCCGTTGCAAAGATTGCACCAGGCAGTACGGTTATGCACTTTAGCTTAATGTTGGGCGCAATCCAATAAAGGATGGTGAACACAATTAAAAATACAAGCGTACTGACCACCCAGCGAAGTTGGTTCCAAATCGTAAGAAACTCATCGGATTGTCCAATTTCGGCAAATAGGAACACTCCAATCTGTTTTCCGAATACCGGCAGCAATAAAACGACAATAAAAACAAAAATCATCGCTAAAGTGAGAAGAATCGACATTCCCCGGGAAATAAAGAAAGTTCGACTTTCTTTTACACCATATGCATGGTTAAATGCTTTGATGATTGCATTCATCCCATTCGATGCCGACCATATCGTTCCTATGACACCAAACGACAATAATGTCCCATTCGCTTCCAACACTTCCGATAGGTTAGCTTCAATAATTTTCATCGAATCGTCAGGTGCATATGTACGGACGGTATTTAATATATCTTCTTGTGAAAATGGCAGATAGGCCAATAAAGTGAATAAAAAAATAAGCAACGGAAACAGGGAAAGTAAGAAGAAATAAGACAGCTGTGCGGCAAGCCCCGACACATCATCGACCTGTAACCGTTTTACCAAAGTCTTGAAGAATGAGCCTTTCAGCCATTCTTTTTTATTGGCCATACCCCCACCCCATTTTCTAATTTAAGGAAATTCGTTCGTGGTTTCTAGAAGACGGCTCTTCTTCCTCTGCAGTAAAAACTTCCTTCGTCTCCATCACCACTTGGGCAACTTGTGATGGAATATCTTTCATTTCCTCAACCTTTTGGGAAATGAAGGATACATCTTCGGAAATTTTTTCAACAGTGGAACGGACCTTGGATGATGTTTCACGTACTTGTGTAAGCACCCCATTGGGATTCTTCACGAATTCCTTCATATTACTCATGCAGCTTTTGCTGTTTTCCAATACAGAATAACGCGTTTGCTTGTCAAAAAGGCTTATTGCCGCCCCAGCTAACGCCCCAATAAAGACCGCTTGCATAAACTTACTTTTCTTGGCACACTTATATTCTTCTCGAATGTTGCTCATATATTCTCCTCCTCGTCATATATTAGTTGATGGATAATGGTAGCTCTCTCCATTATACAATGTTTAAAAAAGTTTTTTCCTATCTTTTCCCAAACTCTCTCACTTTAAAACGCAAAGATCACCAAGATTATCGGGGGTCAATCTTCATATCCCACCCGAATACTCATTGACTTCCAGCGGTAATCATGCAAAGATGAAAATAATTTAGGAACGTATGAAAGGATGAAGGAAATGGATTTAACACAAAACACAGCCGAAAGTGTCGAATTTATGATCGAGGCAATCAAGGATAAATTAAAAGTAATGAACTTCGGTGCAATCAAATCAACTCATTTTGATATTGAAATGTACGAAGAACTGCACGATATTTATACAATGGTGATGAAAAAAACGAATTTCAGTGTCCGTGAAATGGAAGCGATCGCTGAAGAACTTGGAAGACTGCGTAATAAGTAACATTCAAATCCTCCCATACCGGTGAGGATTTTTTTCATTTTCAAAAAAATTCTGCTACATTTGATATAGAAATTGAAAACGGACAGGAGTTGTAGGCATGGTAGAAAGAAGAACGCCCATCAGCATCGCAGAAGCAGTGGAAAAAGTGATGAAGCATAAATTAACAGGACATGTGGAACTGATTCCCCTCGAGGACAGCCAAGACCGCTTTTTAGCTCAGGATATTGTAGCTACAAATGATGTTCCGCATTTTAACCGCTCCCCATATGATGGATTCGCCCTCAGGTCCAAGGATACTTCTGAAGGTTCCATAAATAACCCCCTCGAGTTCGAAGTGGTGGAAGAGTTGGCTGCGGGTATGGTATCGACTATTCCCGTTCAAAAAAATCAAGTGGCAAGAATCATGACTGGAGCCCAAATGCCAGCTGAGTGTGATGCCGTAATCATGCTTGAACTTACGAAGGAATTCGAAAAGGACGGAAAGAAGTACATATCATTTAAACGCTCACTTAAGGAAGGCGAAAACGTTTCTTTTCAGGGCGAGGATGCAAAGAAAGGCGATGTTCTTGTAAAAAAAGGAACAGCGATCAATCCAGGGATCATCGGCTTGCTGGCAACATTCGGTTATGACGAAGTGCCAGTTGCCAGGAAGCCTGTCGTCGGATTATTCGCTACGGGATCGGAACTGCTTGATGTTCATGAACCGTTGCAGCCTGGGAAAATCCGCAACAGCAACTCACATGCCATCTCCGCCCAAATTCGGAGGGCCGGGGGGGAAGTCCGTTTTTATGGAAAGCTTAAGGACGAATTCGAATTAAGCTACGAGGCCATTTCAACTGCGTTGGAGGAAGTGGATTTGCTCATTACAACAGGAGGAGTTTCTGTCGGTGATTTTGACCTTCTCCCGGATATTTATCAAAAGATTGGCGCCGATGTATTATTCAACAAAGTGGCCATGCGTCCCGGCAGCGTGACGACCGTAGCGGTATATAATGACAAATTTTTATTCGGTTTATCCGGCAATCCATCCGCCAGTTATGTCGGCTTTGAACTATTTGCAAGACCGATCATCCGCACCATGCTGTTCTCGGAATATCCGCATTTAAGAAAAGAGACGGCCCAATTGGCAGAGGACTTCTTAAAACCCAATCCATTCTCACGTCTGCTTCGCACCCGATTATTTTACGAATCCGGCCAGTTGAAGGTAATTCCAAGCGGTGTGGATAAATCGAATATTACAACAAGCTTGGCAGGTGCCAATTCACTGACCGTCTTACCTGGGGGGACACGTGGTTTCCAAACGGGAGACTTCGTGGACATCCTTCTCCTCGATGATCAGGAAGGTTCCAAATGGCCTTGGTGAAGCCCTTTATTTTTCAGGTGGTTGGCTACCAAAATAGAGGAAAAACGACCTTCATAACGAATTTAATCAAAAAGCTGCGCGAAGCAAAATTAGAGACAGCCGTTTTAAAACATCATGGACATGGCGGAAAACCAGATGTTACAGGCACGAAGGATTCCAATAAACACTTTCTTGCCGGGGCGGCCGCTTCACTTGTTGAAGGAGATGGAACAATCGAGCTGCTCGGCAAATTCAGGGGGAGCGCCCCTATCACTGAGCTGATTCAATTACTTTGTCTATTTCTCCCTGATGTGATTTTAATTGAAGGGTATAAGCAAGAGGATTTTCCCAAGGTCATTTTAATCAAGGAAGAAAGTGACCTCCCGTTATTGGAACGGCTTACCAATGTCAAGGCAGCGGTGGCTTGGCCCGAATGTCTTGAGCGAACCAGGAATCATGCTTCAGTACCTGTCTTCCCTTTGGATTCGGATCAATTCATTACATGGTTTTTAGAACAAATATGAAGGAGTGGGACAATGTTCATTCAATTCCCCATAGAAAAACGCCGTAAAATGATCGAAAGTATCCAAGAATATGTTTATCAGGAACATGGGAAGGAAATCGGTGAAATTGCTGCTGAAAATCACTTGCAGTTCATTTTCGAAAATATCGCTCCCTTTATTTACAATGAAGGGATCAAAGATGCTAAAAAAGTCATGGAGGACAGATTAGGAAATATCGAAGAGGATTTGTACTCATTGGAACGCCCCATTGATTAAAATGAAAAACAGCATCATAAACGATGCTGTTTTTTAATGTTCATTGTTCGGTTAGAATCAACGGACCGTTTTTCGTTATGGCAATCGTATGCTCATATTGAGCCGAGTATTTCCCATCTGCTGTGGATGCCGTCCATCCATTCGGATTCCGGCTTGCTTTATATGTACCTACGTTTACCATTGGCTCGATGGTGAATACCATTCCTTCCTTAAGACGCGGACCTTTATTCGGCAGTCCATAATGCGGAACCTGAGGCTCTTCATGAATGACATTCCCTATCCCGTGTCCGATGAAATCACGAACGACAGAGAAGCCTTCCGCTTCGACATATGTTTGTATGGCATGACCTATATCTCCAATCCGATTGCCTTCCACACATACTTCAATTGCCTTATATAAAGATTCCTTCGTCACATTCACTAAATGTTCGGTTTCCTTTGAAACCTTACCGACCGTATACGTCCAAGCAGAGTCAGCAAGGGCCCCATTATAATTGACGACCATATCAATCGTTACGATATCTCCGTTTTTCAAAGGGGTCTTACGAGGGAAACCATGACAGATTTCTTCATTTATGCTGGCACATGTCGCATACTCATACCCTTTGTAACCCTTTTGTTCCGGCTTCGCACCATGTTTTTTTAAGAATCCTTCAACAAATTCTTCTATTTCCCATGTTGTCACACCAGGAACAATCAACTTTGCAATCTCCCTATGACAAGCTGCCAAAATTTTACCCGATTCATGCATCGCTTGAATTTCACGTGCAGATTTTAATACGATCAATCGTGACACTTCCTTTTTTATTCGTCTCTCCTTTTATTTTACTGCAAAGATTGAAGTATATGAATCCTTTAAAATGAAAAATCCCGGCAGCCGCCGGGATTTTTCATTATTTCAATAGATTGAGCGATTCCCGGTTAAATGCCGGTAGATCTTCAGGAGTCCTGCTGGTTACAAGCTGGTTGCCGCAAACCACAACCTCTTTGTCCAAATATGTGGCACCTGCATACTCCATATCGACTTTAATGGATGTATACCCTGTTGCGTGGCGTCCTTCAAGTGTTTTGGCCGTAATCAGCAACTGCGGTCCATGACAGATCGCAAATACAGGCTTTTTATCATCCATGAACGATTTTGCGAAAGATACGAAGCGTTCGTCAGCACGCAGTTGATCAGGCGAGAACCCACCGGGGATGAATAACGCATCGAAACTTTCCGGTTTCACCGAGTCGATGCTTTCATCAATCTCGACTTCCACCTCCCCTTGTTTCCCTTTAACCGTTTTCCCTTTCACCATTTCAATCGTCGTTACCTTATGGCCAGCTTCTTCAAATGCTTTTGCCGGTTCACTATACTCCGAGTCCTCAAACATATTCGTTACTACACATGCGATTTTTTTACCCATAATCATTCATCTCCTCAATTTTTGGTCGAATGAACCTACTCTGCACTTTATTTATGTTCCCTCTGACACGATAAATAAAACACATAATTAATAGTTGACCCTCTGTCCATGAGTAAAATACCGCGAATCAATGTTTAGGATACTGGCCAACAACGTGTATCGCATTGATGATTCTTTTATTGATCCATTTCCTGTTTTCTTCTGTATTCAAATTCCCAAATATCCTAATCCGACCTACTTCCGTGGTTACATAGTAATTAGGCAGGTTATTCAATGATAATGTGATGATGTCATTTTTACATTTCCTGCACGAACAAAATGTTTGGTATTCTATACCTGACATTAAAACCTGCACCCATGTCACAACGATTTCTTCCATCACATTTGTGTATTCTCTTTCCATATATTCTCCTTCAAAAAGAAAAACCCATCCATTCCTGACAGGTTTTCACTCATTTATCGCTGTCCGTGGAACAATTAGGATTTCAACTCTCCGGTTTTTCGCCCTTCCTTTTTTCGTTTCATTGGAAGCAACCGGCTTGAATTCCCCATGTCCTTTAGCACTGAACATTTCGGGATCCAAATCCTTATTTTCGAGGAGAAGTTTCATAAAATTCACGGATCGCATCACACTCAGGTCCCAGTTGGATTCATACTTGGAATTTTTAATAGGAATATTATCGGTATGTCCGCTTACGATGATGTTTCTGGGTAAGTCCATGACCAGTAACCCCGAGATTTCTTTAGCCATTTTACGGTTTTCACTCCTCACCTCGGCCACACCCGATTCGAACAGCACGTTTTCCCTAATTGAAATCAACATACCTTCATCCGTAAGGTTCGTTCCCAATTTATCCGTTAAATCATTTTTTTCGATATAGGCATTTACGCGCTCCTGAACTTCCGTAAGTTCTTCCTGCTCGTTTTTCCCTAGCTTCTCAAGATCTTCTGCACCTGTTCTTTGTTCGGGCGACGTCGGCTCATTGCTGGGGGAATCACTAGGAAAATCCATAAAACCCGTTCCGCTTGTAAAAACCTGGTTAAATACATTGGACAACTGCTGGAACCTTACTGCATCAACCGAACTTGAAGCGAACAAGACGATAAAAAGCGCAAGAAGCAATGTTAAGATATCGGCATAGGGAACCAGCCATGATTCATCGATATGCTCTTCATGCCTTTGTTTCTTTTTGCGCCTAGCCATTATCTCTCACATCGCCTTCCAACCACTTTTTACGATCTCCAGCAGGCAAATATGATGTTAATTTCTGTTCGATCGTTCTCGGCGCTTCCCCTTCGATGATCGATAAAATCCCTTCAATCATCATTTCTTTGATCCTGACTTCCTGCTGCGATTTCCGTTTGAGCTTATTGGCAAATGGATGCCATAACACATACCCCGTGTAAATCCCCATCAAGGTCGCGACGAACGCTGCAGATATGGCATGTCCCAATGCCTCTGTGTCAGCCATATTCCCCAATGCAGCAATCAGCCCGATTACGGCACCCAATACGCCAAGCGTCGGTGCGTATGTACCGGCTTGACTGAAAATCGCCGCCGCACTTAAATGACGTTCTTCCATCGCGTCTATTTCCTCTGCTAAAATATCACGAATATAATCGGCACTCTGACCTTCGACTGCAAGGTTCAAGCCATTTTTCAAAAAGGCATTATCCACCTGATCCGAAATGCTTTCCAAGGCCAATAAGCCTTGCTTCCTGGCAATGACCGCCCATTCCGAAAAGTTCTTTATTAAATCTTCCGGCTTTGTCAATTTTTGTTCAAAGAATAAAATCTTGAATATTTTTGGCAGTCTTTTTAATTCCGACAAAGGGAAAGCCGTTACGACAGCAGCTATCGTCCCTACAATGATGATCAAAATAGCCGCCGGATTAATCAGCGCCGTTACACTAACACCTTTCAACACCATTCCGACTAAGATGGCCACAATACCAAGAACTACGCCCAAAACTGATGTTATATCCATAATACTCACCCATTCATTTAAAGTCTCGTCTCCTCCTTATATCGGATGAAGTTCAAAAAAAGTGAGGATTATTTTACTATTCAGTTTCAATTTTCATTAAATCATCACAAAATCTTCCCACCTTATTGCCTGCATGAGCTTATCAACAGCACAAATATTCCTTCAAGAATGGAACCTCAAGCATGTTCCGTACATGATTTTCTCATAACATCTGGAATATACTCATTTACTCGTTGTTTTCACGCATTTATTCGTGAGTTTCACACTTTTACTCGTGGGTTTCATGCTTTTACTCGTGAGTTTCGTGCTTTTACTCGTGAATTCCGTATATCGCCTGACATTTTTTCTCACTCTTCAGTTTTTCCGAAAGAAAAGGACAAAGCCTGTCAGCTTTGTCCCTGTTCTTGTTTTCCATGATTTCTTCCGGCCAGCCATTTTATGATGGGGGACAGAAAAAATAAAATGAATAAGATCCTGAATAAATGAAAGCTTGTGACAACGGATAAATCCACATGCACAGACATGGCTGTGACTGCCATTTCGGCGACGCCGCCTGGGGCCATGCTCAAAAAAAGTTCATTTGCCTGTAAAGATAGGGTCGGGGCAAACTGAATGGAAAGATAATAGCAAAATCCAATCAATAGGACATTACTGACGAATACGGCTCCGAACATCTTTCTGAAAAGTCGGGGATTATCTACCTTCAGTGTGTAGCCTAAATGTGCGCCGATCAACAATTGCGACAGATTCAACCAAAAGTCAGGAATCTGCGGGGCACCTGGGCCTGCTAAATTGAATAGTGCTGCGGCCATGAGAGGTCCTAGCAAAAAAGGCAGCGGAAAATTGGCTTTCTTTGTGATGAAAATGAACACTATCAAGGTTAACAACATCATGATTGCTAATTTCCCATCATATTCAAAAAAGAAAAACGGCCGCTCCGTTACGGCCATTACCGCACCTGGTTCAACTGACATTACATGAGTCACAATCCAAGGGACAATGGAAATTACCAGGATGACCCGCAGTGTTTGCATGAAACCTACAACCGTTTCATCACTATCCTTCATTTCCTCACTTAAGACCACCATCTGGGAAAGACCTCCCGGGAAACTGCCAAGCATGGATGTGCCCAAGGATAAGTTCATTCGTTTTCCGATAAACCAGCCAGTCAACACTGTAAATGAAATGATTGCGATTGTCGTAAAAAGCATTACAGGCAGATATTCAATCATCTCATTTAACGATTGTTTCGTGAATGAACTGCCCAATTGTAAACCTAGAATGACCAATCCAGTACTTCTAAAGGTTTTGGACCAATATAAGTACTTCCTTAACTTCACTTTCGCAATCATCACGACGAATAATGGTCCTAGCATCCATGGCAGGTATATGCCATGGCTATTAAACGCGTAACCACCCAGGAATGCTAGAAAAGCTGTAAAAATGATTCTAAAACTCTTACTCTCGATTAAATTTACACTCACAAAATTACCTTCTTTATCTAAGCGGTTTTTTCATCTATATCTTAACATAAAATAAGTTGGTTCAAAGCTGTCATCCACGCTTGTTTTCGACTGAAGCGAGGAGCGCAGCAGTGATACCTTCTCCAGTGCAATTTTTATATTTAATCATGTTTTCGCTCCATGAAAAGAAACAGCATGGCACTTCCACCATTTACTAGATTTCCCACCCCCACAAACTCGCAATAAAAGGTAGAATAATATATATAGGGGGTCAAACTCTTATGGAGGGGTGACTAGATGTTATCAAATACAGAAATAGGCATTGACTTAGGAACTGCAAATACGCTAGTTTACAGTAAAAATAAAGGAATCGTATTTAATGAGCCATCTGTGGTGGCCATTGATATAGAGACTAATAAAGTATTGGCAGTCGGTGTTGATGCAAAAAACATGATCGGGAAAACACCCGGCAATATCGTGGCAATCCGTCCGCTTAAGGATGGTGTCATTGCGGATTTTAATGTGACCGCGCAAATGCTTAAGGAAATCATGAAAAAAGCAAGCAAGGCCCTAGGTTTATCGATTCGCAAACCTAGTGTAGTGGTCTGTACACCATCAGGTTCCACTTCGGTTGAGAGAAGGGCCATTCAGGATGCAGTCAAAAGCTGCGGAGCGAAACAGGTCCACCTTATCGAGGAACCGGTAGCGGCAGCAATAGGTGCGGGCCTGCCTGTCGAAGAGCCCGTTGCCAATGTCATCGTTGATATCGGCGGCGGAACGACTGAAGTCGCAATCATTTCTTATGGCGGCGTCGTTTCCTGCAATTCAATCAGAATTGGCGGAGATCAATTGGATGAAGATATCAGCCAATATGTCAGGAAAAAACATAATGTGCTGATTGGGGAAAGAACAGCCGAGGAAATAAAAAAAGAAATCGGCTACGCACTCGTTGAACATTCCGTGATCACCATGGAAGTCAGGGGCCGCGATCTTGTAACAGGGCTACCAAAACCGATTACAATATCATCCACTGACGTCCAGGAAGCCATCCAGGAATCGCTTCTTCATATACTGGAAGCAATAAGGGCCACTTTGGAAGATTGTCCTCCTGAATTGAGCGGCGATATCGTCGATCAAGGAGTCATCTTATCCGGCGGGGGTGCACTTCTCAACGGGGTACAGGAATGGCTGACGAATGAAATCGTCGTCCCTGTCAAACTTGCGGATAACCCGCTTGAATCAGTTGCCATCGGAACCGGGCTTTCACTTGAGGTCATTCACAAATTACAAAAAGCCGTGTACTAAAAAGATTAGGAAACCCCAACTTGGGGTTTCTTTTTTTATCATTCCAGACCGATTCCCCCCCCATGATGCAAACACAATCTCCACATTAAATAACTTCCCGAAAATATTTTACCTCGTTTGAGCAGAGAATAAGGAAAAGGATTTTTTACGTTCGAAAGCAAGCATTACTGATTGGGTAGGCATCACGTGCAGAACTAATTGCATGCAATGTTACATAACTTGTGTTATAATATAATTATGTTACATTGGTAAGAGGAGAAGATCTATGGAATATGTAGAAGCCTTTAAGGATATCAATCAAATCAGCAAAATAAAAACATACTTACGCGCTCACTCCAGTCGGGATTATTTATTGTTTGTACTCGGCATCAATACAGGTATGAAGATAAATGAAATGCTCGAAATCACCGTCGCCAGCGTTCTGGATGAAACGGGCAAAATCAAGGAGTTCTATGAGCAACGGACGGAAACTGACGAAGTCAACCAAATTTATTTGAACCTGAAAGTCCGTACCGCCCTACAAGAATACCTTAAAGGCTCGAAGGTTATCGAAGGTCAGTTTTTATTTCTTTCCCCTAAGACAAAAAAGCCGATTACACGTCAACAGGCGCACCGAATCATCCATGATGCTGTGGAAGGTGCAGGGCTTACAGGCAAATTCGGAGCAAGTTCGATGCGTAAGACTTTTGGCTACCATGCCTATAAACAAGGCGTGTCTCTGGCCTTGATACAGAAGCATTACCATCATTCCAGTCCATCGGAGACATTAAAATACATCGGTTTATCCAAGGAGAAGAAATTCAAGACGAATATTGACGTTAACTTATAAACATTCTGCTATCTTCTATTAACTCTAACCAACATTTTAAGGAGGAATTCCAGTGAAAATTAGAGAAAGTGAACTTCCTGGCATTGGCCAAAAATTCGAAATCATAACGAGAAATGATGAAAAGTTAGTAATCGTCATTCACGATGATGGCCGTCGGGAATTATACCATTTTGATAATGAACATGAGGACGTCATATCGAGCATCACCCTTAATGATCAGGAATCCCGGCAACTGGCTTCCATCATAGGCGGCATGGTCTATAAACCACAAGCACTTGAAACAATTGAAATGTCCTTGGGTGACTTGGTGATCGAATGGTTCAAAGTCGAACCCGGTTCAAAGGCCATCAATCAAACGATCGGTTCGATTGATATCAGGAGCAATTATAACGTGACCGTCATCGCCCATTCTAAAAAAGGCAAAAAACAACTGAATAATCCTGGTCCAGACTCCATCATCGAAACAGGCGACACCCTTGTAATATCCGGTGAAAGAAAAGATATTCGTAACCTGATAAGAGAATTATTGACCGACGAAAGGAGTGACTAAGCTCATATGGATCATTTAGTCTTTGAAGTGGGAACTGCCCTACTTCTAGTGGCATTAGCCGCTCTCGTTGCAGGTAAATTCAAAATATCAAATGTTCCGTTATTAATTATCATCGGGATGCTCGTTGGACCCCATGCCCCGCACTTCGGATTAATTGACCTGCGTTTCATTGAAAGTGATGAAATCATAGCATTCCTCGGTCGTGTCGGTATTTTATTCCTTCTGTTTTACCTTGGGCTTGAATTTTCCGTCAAAAAGCTTATGAAGTCAGGGAAAAGTATCGTGACAGGCGGAACCTATTACATTTTAATCAACGTGGGAATGGCCTTGCTGTATGGCTTCCTGCTAGGTCTTCCATTAAAAGAGGTCCTGATATTAACCGGGATCATCAGTTTTTCTTCAAGCGCCATCGTGGCAAAGGTACTTGTGGACCTTAAAAGGACCGGTAACAATGAAACGGAGTTAATCCTTGGCATCATCATGTTTGAAGATATCTTCCTCGCTGTTTATTTATCAGTCGTATCTGGATTGGTATTAAGCTCTTCTGGTTCCGTTTGGGGAACATTACTTTCTACATTTATCGCGATTGGGTATATGCTGATATTTTTCGTTATCGCCCGGAAAGCATCTGGGGTCCTTAACAAATTATTCAATATAACCTCCGATGAGATTTTTATCATCGTCGTGTTCGCATTACTATTCTTCATCGCCGGTTTCTCGGAAACGATTCATGTTGCGGAAGCCATTGGTGCATTACTTCTCGGCCTGGTCTTTTCTGAAACGGAGCATAGCGACAGGATCGAGAAACTTGTCATTCCCTTCAGAGACTTCTTCGGGGCCATATTTTTCTTCAGCTTTGGCTTGAGTATCGATCCGACGACCCTTGGCGGAGCTGTCTGGATGGTTCTTGGTGCCGTCATCATCACCATAATCGGTAACTTTGCAGCTGGTATGATTGCCGGACGCAAATCCGGTTTATCTCACAGAGCTTCCGCAAACATCGGTTTAACGATCGTTTCACGCGGCGAATTCTCCATCATTTTAGCCAACTTAGGCATTGCAGGAGGTTTAATGCCTATACTAACCCCGTTTGCAGCACTTTATGTTTTAACCTTAGCGATTCTTGGGCCCATCCTTACAAAAGAATCCAAACACATCTATAATATCCTAAATAAAGTATTCAAATGGACCCCTCCGAAGGTTCAAAAGAAACAGGAAAAAGAAGTCCAATAGAAGAAAAAGGTGAAGTGAACCCAAAAAGTTAGACACTATATTTACTTAGGCAGCCTTGAGGGCATGAACCCGGTAATCTACTGGGCTCATGCCTTTTAATTTTACCTTGATTCGTTGATGATTGTAGTAATGGATATATTCTTCCAGTTCTTGTTTGAAATGCTCCATGCTTTCAAATTCTTGAAGATAGAGTAATTCGGATTTTAATAAGCCAAAGAAGTTTTCAATAATCGCATTATCGAGACAATTTCCTTTGCGGGACATGCTTTGTATAATGTTATGTCTTTTCAAATCATGTGAGTATTGTTTCATCTGGTAATGCCAGCCCTGATCTGAATGGAGAACGGGGGAATCTTTCGATTCCAATCGCATAAAGGCTTGGTCAAGCATCTTGGAGACTAAGGGATAAACAGGACGTGATTCGATATTGTAAGCAATAATCTCTCCATTAAATAAGTCTAGAATGGGCGATAAATACAATTTCTCACCGTGTAAATGAAATTCAGTTACGTCCGTAACCCATTTTTGATTTGGCTTTGTTGCCTTAAAATTACGATTGAGGATATTAGGCGCAACCTTTCCAATCTTGCCTTTGTATGAACGGTATTTCTTCATACGGACCAGACACTTTAGTCCCAACTCCTTCATCAATCGAAGGACCGTTTTATGGTTCAATGAAATCCCTCTATTACGTAATTCCAATGTAATGCGACGATACCCATATCTCCCTTTATTCGTATGAAATATCTCCTGGATAACTGGCTTTACTTCTTCGTATTTATCCTGACGCCCGAAGGCGTTTATCCAATAGTAATAGGTACTCCTTGAGAGATTTGCGATGGACAGAAGTAGCTTTAAATTAAAATCTCCCCTTAGTTCATGTACTACTTTCGCTTTTTGCGTTCGGACGCTTTGCTTTCTTGAACTAAGGCTCTCAACTTTTTTAAATATGCATTCTCTGCACGTAATCTTTCATTTTCAGCCTGTAATGCCTCTAATGACCCTTCTACTGGTTTTTTCTTCGTTTCTTTTTTCATGGATGGACGCCCCTTTTTCTTCGTTTCAAGAGCGTCAACTCCGTACTCCTCCAATTGCTTTAGCCAATTAGTAATAGTAGAAGGAGAAGCAATGTTATACACAGCAGCTGCATGGGTACTAGACACTCCAAAATCGTTCATATAGTTTAGTACATCCATCTTAAAGCTAATATCATAATTTGTATAGGTGGACATTAGCCCTTCTAACCCATGTTCTTTATAATGCGCCACCCATTGCTTTAAAGGAGTTAAACTGATATTAAATTGATTGGCTACAGTTCTGAATGAGTCCATTCCTTCTAAATAAGCAAGGACCGCTTTTAATTTCAACTCTAATGAATATTTTGTCATAAAAAAAGCACCTCCAATTGTTAGATGTGTCTAACAATTGGGGTGCAGTTCAAAATTGCTTTCTGGCCTTTTTTCTGCTTACCTTTCATAACTCACTAACATGATAATACTTGTAAGAAAGCGGGCATAAAATCATACCTAGTAGTAGTATTGGTGCCGTACTTGAAGTTTCAACAGCACCTATTCACAGTTATTCTAGAAACTTTCGAGATTGAGGGATATTTCTTTACTGAGGATTTAAAACTTGCCTCTCTCCAATTTTACGGGCTATGTCATTGTCACAAGCTTCTACAAGTGCCCGGATTAGAGGTTTCAATTTCTTTTCTTTTGAGGATTAACTTACATGAACAAAGGGAATAGAAGCAGATAACCTAAGTAACTATTCAGGAGTGATGCCCAGATGAATAAGTCGATCCAATTTTCAAAGAAACTTATTAAAGAAATAAAGGAAGATCGTGTGACCGGGCTGGCAGCAGAACAAGCTTATTACTATTTACTGGCACTATTCCCTTTGCTCATATTACTGCTGTCCATATTACCTTATCTGAACATCGATATTCAGACAGCCCTCGACACAATCAAAACCTTCATGCCTGCGGAAACGATGGAAGTCATCGAGAAAAATATCATCAACATATTATCTGAACGGAACGGCGGCTTACTGACCTTTGGTATCCTTGGAACGATATGGTCCGCATCCAACGGAATGAACGCGTTCATCCATTCCATGAATATCGCCTATGATGTGGAAGAAACAAGGAATTTCATTAAAGCCCGCTTCATTTCCATTATACTGACATTAGGCCTGGTTGTAGCATTCATCGTCATGTTAGGTCTCCCCGTCTTTGGAAAGGTCATCATCGAATTATTACAGCAGGTCATTCCGATCCCAGAAGAAACGCAAATCTTATTCAGCTTATTACGGTGGGTCATCGCGGTTGTGGTCATCTCACTTGTCCTGGCCTTTTTATATCGCTTTGCACCGAATAAAAGTTTCCCCATTAAACATGTCATCCCTGGCGCAGTTACCGCAACTGTACTTTGGCTTGGAATATCACTTGGATTTTCATTCTATGTCAGTAACTTTGCCAACTACTCTTCCACTTACGGCAGTTTAGGAGGCGTCATCATCTTGATGCTATGGCTGTATTTGAGTGGTCTGATTTTTGTGATCGGCGGAGAAATCAATGCAATTCTTCATCGCCAAAATTCCATTCCAAAAAAACAGTCACGCACGATCGTTCATCCTGTCCCGCTTAAAAGATAAAATCAAGATTGAAAAGCGGCTGTCCCATTCGGACAGCCGCCTTTCTAATTAACCCTTATTGACAAACTCTTCATATCTTTCATCATGGGCCAGCCATGCAGCGTATTTCCGCTTCATGTATTTTTCCGCTTCCGCAAATGTATCGAATGTTTTTTTCTGTTGTTTTCCGTTGATTTCAACAATCCATTCCTCTTCTTCATCTTCATAGATGAATATATCCTGTTTGTCTCTTGTTGAATATAGGCAACCCTCTGGGGATCCTTTTACATTCAATTGATTCTTATGTGCGTCTCGTTTAAGGGGCTCGGCATAGAAGGTCTTTTCAACATATTGGCTATATGCCTTTTCGGACATCGTACAACCGGCGGCTTTTTGGTGGCCGCCACCATCGTACTTGCCAGCAACCTCAGAAACATCTATATCATCGTGGATTGTCCGGAAGCTGATTCTTTTGCTTCCTACCATCAAGATGGCTATATAATCCAGATGTGAGAACTCTTTCGACAGTTCATTTCCCAATTCCGAGTGGTATGACTCTGCATGGACAACACCAGCTGTATGGGGACCGACCGTAGCTTGATAAACTTCTCTTTTTTTCCTGTTTATGTACCGATCCACTCGACTCTCTTCAACATTCAGAAGCGTTTGCTCCACTTCGTCAAAAGTGAAACTTTCAGCCGTGGACAGCTTATTTGCGATTTTCATTTCGAATTCCTCTATCGGAATCATGAAAAACAGGTCATTCAATCGCTTTGCCGTTGTATTTTTATTGACTTCCCATTCCCAAGTATCATATTGACGGACCAATTCAACGAATTCAGCGACAATGCTTGAAGGTTCCAGCAATTTATTTTCAACTGCATACTGATAGAATAATGATGTGGCTGCCGTCTGTTTACCATCTTCCTGTTCGACAGTTACAGATGCCCAATCATGTTCGTTCAAATGCAGTGCTGACTTATGATGATCGATCAGCAGCGCCTTGCCTCCATCTTCCACAAACTGAGTAATCATTTTTTCATTATCTTCATCAACCGATAGATCAGTAACGATCAATGTATCTTCAATCTTGGCCTGCTCAAGAAATGCACCTACATTCTGATTAAGGCGACCAATTGAATTATAACTAACCACTACTTCATCTCCGAATGCCAGCTTTGCTACAATGCCGCACCCGACTCCATCCAAATCATTATGTGTAAAGAGATGGTACACACAAACCCCTCCTAATAACTAATAAATTTACTTTTCCCTAAAGACATGAATTTCAATTGCAATCTTTACAATTGTAGCATAATCATATCTGCATATTTTATCATGCTTCCATTACGTGACGCTTTTGTTCGTTTTTTTTTCGATGAATTTCCTAATGATTCCTAATTCCCCATAATTTATAATAATAAATAATGAAAAAACACATTACTTTGAAATCGGGGTATTTCCAGTGAAGGAGTTTCGGTGAGTGTCGAAGAGCAGCATTAGCTAATCGATCAATGGCTAACTTTACGAACTTTAAAGAATTGCCAGATGGTTGAAGAAAGTTGACTCAATCAGACCACGATCCGGCACATCAAAAAAAAGCCGCAGGAATGTCATTCCCTGCGGCTTCCTTATGTGAAATCACTGTTCAATCAATTTTCCAAGGTTGGCCATTTCAATTGCACTAACGGCCGCTTCATAGCCTTTGTTACCTGATTTTGTTCCAGCACGTTCAATGGCTTGTTCAATATTCTCAGTTGTCAGCAAACCGAAGATAACCGGTACACCTGTTTCCAAAGAAACGGAAGCCATGCCTTTAGCTGCTTCATTGCAGACATAATCATAATGTGAAGTAGCACCCCTGATTACCGTTCCAAGACCGATTACCGCATCATATTTACCTGTATTCACAAGTTTCTTAGCAATTAACGGAAGTTCAAAAGCACCCGGGACCCACGCGATGTCAACATCATTCTCATCAACGCCATGACGCTTAAGGCCATCCATTGCCCCTCCTAAAAGCTTGCTTGTGATAAACTCATTAAATCTTCCTACCACGATTCCTACTTTCAATCCTGATCCGATTAATTGTGCTTCAATAGTTTTCCCCATGTCTAATTCCTCCTAATTTTTAAAAACAATAATTTTTTCATGTTAAGATTTCATTCCTTAAAAATCTTTCAAGCTTTCGGGATGTTCATTTCAAGTTCCTGTTTCCCGATTGGATCATTATGTTGAAGATACCGAACCAAATCGGCTATCGTAATGAACTTCAGGTTAAATTTATCAGCGATGACTTCTAAATCGGATACGCGGGCCATCGATCCATCTTCATTCATGATCTCACAAATTACACCGGCTGGAGCGGCACCGCATAACTTCGCCAAGTCCACCGATGCCTCCGTATGTCCTGCCCTTCTTAATACGCCGCCTTCTTTAGCGACTATCGGAAAAGTGTGACCAGGCCTTTGGAAATCTTCTGCGACCGAATCTTCATTAAGAAGCTCAAGGATGGTCAAGGACCGTTCAAAAGCACTGATTCCTGTAGAGGTGCTTTTATGATCGACACTTACCGTAAAAGCAGTGCAATGATGATCGGTATTTTCGCCTACCATAGGATGCAGTTTCAATTTTGCCGCCAGTTGTTCAGTGATGGTCGTACAAATCAAACCACGTCCATGAGTCGCCATGAAATTAATCGCTTCCGGTGTCGCCTTTTCGGCCAACACTACAAAATCCCCTTCATTTTCACGGTCTTCATCATCGGACACGATTACTACCTTGCCAGCCTTCAAATCTTCTATTGCTTCTTCTATTGTATGGAACATCATTACACCGCCCTTTTATTAGAATCCATGCTCTGCCAAAAACTCTAAATTCAGTCCTGGTTTTGGATTGCCATTTTTCATTTGATGTATTATATATTTCCCAATCATGTCGTTTTCGATGTTAACGATATCGCCAGCCGCTTTTTGTCCCAATATGGTGTCCTGATGAGTCAATGGAATCAATGATACCGTCAAAAGGTTCCTTTCGATCCCAAATATCGTCAAGCTTGTTCCATCAATGGCCACGGAACCTTTTGGAATGCAAAAGGCACTAAGCCCTTCTTCCAGTTGGATTACATAATATACGGCATTTTCTTTCCGTTCTTTTTTTATGATCGTTCCGGTTCCGTCGATATGACCTGAAACAAAATGACCGCCAAATCTTCCCTGTGCACTCATGGCTCGTTCGAGATTAACAGGTGATCCCAATTTTAACGTCCGGATCGAGGAAGCTTTGACCGTTTCCGGCATCACGTCGACCGTAAATAAACTTTTCGTGAAGGACGTTACCGTTAAGCAGACCCCGTTGACTGAAATACTATCCCCCAGATGCACATCTTCAAGGATTTTTTCAGAACGAATCGATAACTCCATACTGCTTTTTCCTTTTTTCAAGGAATGTACGGTACCGATATCCTCAATGATTCCCGTAAACATGTTTTTCCCCCTTTTATAAAATATAAAAAACCCCTTAGGATGGCCTAAGGGGTTAGCAGGAGAAATGAGTGAAAAAAATTGTATACCTAAAAAGCCTAATATTTTCATTTTCGAAAAATTAGGCGTACGTATACACTTGGGTTCCACACGTCCTTCTCCCATCCAGACTGTACTGTCGGCTTTGGAATCTCACCAAATCCTGCCTTTTAACAGGCTCGCGGGCTTAGAATTTCTTCATCACCGCCGGTTGGGATTTTCACCCGACCCCGAAGGACTAAAATAATATGAATCTTTGAATATTTTATCACCATAAAGTGAAGATGTAAAATTTCTAACCTTAAATGGTTCAATTGTTACAGGAACTTCCTAACTTTATGTAAAAATGATCCCCATTAACCCCGATGTGCTCCAAAAAGGTTAGGCAGGCTAAATATGTGGAATAGGATTAGAGAATCAAACTTCATATAAGGAGGAAGCTTAATGCTTATTTCCATCATCAACCTGATTTTCTATCTGTTCGTCGTCACGATGAATTTTTTAGCCAATTTCCTGCCATTGAACGGCCAGACATCAGGAGAGATTTCCGATAAACTTCATGTCGTTTTCACTCCTGCCGGATATGTATTTTCCATATGGGGCTTGATCTATTTCCTTCTCGCCATCTGGGTATTCAGGCAGTTTTTAAGTAAACATCAAAACAGCCCTGCTTATAAGGCATCCTTCCCTTGGTTCACTTTAAGCTGTGTCCTGAATGGCGCTTGGCTTTTAGCTTGGCACTATGAACACTATTTGTTATCCGTATTCATCATCATTGCTCTTTTGGCTACTTTAATAGTCATTTATACAAGCATAAAAAAAGTGGGACACACTACTTTCGACCTATTTCCGTTTTCCGTCTATACAGGCTGGGTAAGTGTTGCAACGATCGCTGACATTTCTTATTACCTAACCTATATCAAATGGGACGGTTTTGGGGTTTCCAGTTTAACCTGGACGATCGTCCTGCTGATTGCAGCAACAATCCTGGCCTTTGTCTTCGCAGGTAAAAACCGGGATTGGTGCTATCCTCTCGTATTCGTTTGGGCGTTCATAGGCATCGGGATACGAAATAGCTCCGCCTATCCTGTAATCACGGACATTTCTTATATCCTTGCTGCCATCACTTTTATCATATCCATAACCATATTCATAAAAAGTAGAAGGAATATGGTAGCCTAAAATGCTTGCTGAAGATCTTGCCATACATCCTGCCAAGCTTCTAGGCCAACTGAGAGACGGACCAGCTGGTCACTGATGCCCATTTGTTCCCGTGAATCTTCAGGAACGGCAGAGTGCGTCATGGTAGCGGGATGCTGGATCAATGTTTCGGCATCCCCAAGACTTACGGCAATTTTAATTAGATTCAATTTATTGAGAAATTCCTGTGCATCCTGTTTTGTGCCATGCAATTCGAAAGAGATAAGGCCGCCGCCATGTTTCATCTGTTTTTGCATGATATAATGATCCGGGGAAGTTTCATCACCTGGATAATATACCTTTTTCACCTTTGGATGGTTCTTAAGTTCATGAAAGATTGCCATTGCATTGGCCGAATGACGGTCCATCCTGACGGGCAAGGTCTTTAACCCCCGCAATAGTAGCCAGGCGTCGAATGGTGAAATGATTCCACCGATATCTTTCTGTGTAGTCCCAGCCATATGATTCATGAATTCCTTTTTACCGACGACAAGTCCCGCAACGACATCCCCATGCCCGCAAAGATATTTCGTAGCGCTATGAAGGACGATATCACAGCCATACTCAAGCGGTCTCTGTAGGTAGGGCGTCGAAAATGTATTATCGACTACGACCGTCACATTATATTCCTTCGCAACTTTCACCACCATCTGTAAGTCAATCATTTTCATCGTCGGATTGATCGGGGTTTCTACATAGATGCAGGTCGTTTCCGGCCGGATCATTTTCCTAAGCTGTTCTTCAGTATCCATTTCACAAAAATCATGAGTGATCCGGTATTTATTTTTCATTAGCTGCAGAAGGCCAAATGTACAACCATATACCCCCTGTGAGCAGAGGATGTGATCATCTGTTTTAGTTAACGCAAAAAGTACTGCTGAAACGGCAGCCATGCCTGAACCGAAAGCAAGGCCAGCTTCCCCGCCTTCCAGTGCGGCAATCTTTTCTTCAAGCACTTGTACCGTTGGATTTCCAAGGCGAGAATAAATATATCCATCTTCGATACCGGCAAAACGCCTCTCCCCTTGCTCGGCATTTTCGAAAGTGAATGTTGAGGTTTGGAATAAAGGTGTTGCCAAGCTTCCCAAATGCTTCTTCGAGTCATATCCTTCATGGATGACTGCCGTTTCAAATTGTTTATACTTTCTTGTCATACCGTTTCCCCCTAACCTATGTCTATTGCTATCATATGTCAAAAACCCATATTAAGGAAGCGTTTTCATTCATGATTATCACCCATAAATGAACACTGAATTTAGTAAAAATAAGCTTCATTCTGTTCAGTTGGATCCTGCAAATTGAGCACCTCTTTTAATTTTTAATTCTTACGTGAATTCCAAAAAAAAGGGACAGCCGCCATGGCCGTCCCTTTTTTGCGAATCATTCATCGACTACGATGTTTCCACCATAGAAGGTTACTCTCGTTAATGGTAACTCCAGTTCACGAGCCATTTTTTTCAACTCTCGCTCTTCTCTTTCCGTTACGATTGAAATGACCGTGCCATCTGCACCTGCACGCCCAGTTCTCCCGGATCTATGGATATATTGTTCGATATTGTCAGCCATATCAATATGAACGACCGCAGTAAGGCCTTTAATATCGAGCCCCCTGGCAGCTACATCCGTTGCTATCAGCATCGGGGATTTTCCGGAACGAAGCTTACGCAGTGCTTTCTCCCTGTCGACTTTATTGGATTCACCGTGAAGCACGCCCATTTCAATACCTTTATAACTCAGCTTTTCATGTAAGACGCTAAGCTCCGCAATATCATTCAGGAAGGCAAGTGCCTTCACATCTTTAAGTCTTGTGATTTTCTCGAGAATCTTGGACTTCTCCCGTCTCTCAACAACAAAGTAAAGATGGTCCACCTTGGATTCCATTTTTTCATTTTTATCGACCTTGATCATTTCGGGTTCATTCATGAATCCCCTGGCCGCTTTTTCCGTTTCCTCTGGCAGGGTTGCTGAAAACACCATGATTTGCCGATCTTTTAGTGTTGTTTTGATAATATTATTGATCGTTCCCATATGCTCTGGAATGATCAATTGGTCACCTTCATCAAGTACTATCGTCTTAACTTCATGCATCTTCAGTTTCTTTTGGGCAATCAATTCGTAAATCCGCCCCGGTGTTCCAGCAATCACCTGTGGACGCTTCTTCAGTTTGTCCAACTGCCTTTTCACATTAGCACCGCCGATGAATGCTGCACCCATTATGCCGCTTCCCTCTGACCAAATGCGAATTTCTTCATTGATCTGCATGACCAGTTCCCGTGATGATGCCAGAATCAAAGCTTGGGGCGATTTTTTTTCAGGATCAATCTTTTCCAGCAATGGCAGTAAATATGCCAATGTTTTTCCTGTACCTGTCGGTGATTCGGCCATGATATCCATTCCCTCGACAATCACGGGGATCGCTTTCGTTTGTATCGGGGTAAGTTGTCCGAATCCGGACTTTTTCCAGGCTTCTTGTATATATGGTTTTCTATCGTTTATTAATGCAGGTAATTCGCTCATATTGTTCTCCTTTAATATAAAACTTTTTCTATCTTTCATAGTACCATTTATTCTTGTCCAGTAGCCAACGGAATACGAATTGTAACCGTCGTCCCTTTGTTTATCTCACTTTCAAAATCCATTTCCCCGTGAAGGCGATGAACGATTTTCCGGCAAATTGCAAGCCCGATCCCTGAACCTTTTTCCTTCGTCGAGTAAAAAGGCTCACCAATCCGTTCAAGGCGCTCGGGTCCCATTCCCATGCCATTGTCACTTACGCTGACTACAGCATGTCCATCGATGATTTGCAGCGATATATCAATTTCCCCATTATCTTCGATCGCTTCAATGCTATTCTTGACGATATTGATTACCAACTGTTTAAGTTCAATTGAATCAGCCATAATATAAATCGGTTCGGCGGTTTTAATCCTTAGCCCCATTTCGATATTATTCAAATTCGTTTCTGCTTTCATCAACGTGAATACCTGTTGTAAACTGTCGGCAAGATCGATCCTGCAGAATGCGACATCCTGTTTCTTCCCGAGAACCAAAAGTTCACTTGAAATAATATTGATTCGGTCAATTTCCTTCAACATGATATCAGAATGCAGCGGGTTCACTTCCTGGGTCATATCCATTAACTGTACGAATCCTTTTAAAGATGTCAGCGGATTCCTTATCTCATGTGCGACGGCTGCAGCCAGATGTCCGATAACAGATAGCTTTTCAGACATGATCATCAATTCCTCTTCGCGCCGCAATTCGGTGATATCCCTTACGATGGCATATACTCCAAGCATTTCCGAGTGGACGATGATCGGTAAAAAAGTTACACGGATTATCCGTTGTTCATCACTGCTATTCTGTATGGTCGTTTCGAATTTTACAGCCTCCCCTTGAAGGGACTGTTGAAAGAATTTAGCTACTTTATCACTTTCATTCCAGTTGATGAGATGATTCGCATTCTTGCCTTTCAAATTTTCACTATGATGACCTAACAGTTTTTCTGCTTCCGGGTTTATCGAAACGACATTTCCTTCGAGATTCAGCTCAAGGACACAATCCGGGTTATGCTTGAACAGCGACCGATACTGTTCATCCTTCAGAATGAATTCCTGTTGGGACCTCAGCATTTTCCCCGTCCAATACCTGATTATGAAGTACAGGAAAAGTCCGGTTATGAATATGAACATCCACCCTTTGGAATGTTGAAACATTGCATATATCTGAACATCTGACCTTGCCTGCGTCATAGAGATGTAATCCGTAATGATAATCCATAAGACCCCAATGAATATATATATAAAAGCCACTTTACATGCAATTTTATGAGATTGGTTCATATTTTTTCCTTTGTATTGTTTTTTGGTTTATTATTCCCAAATCACTCAAAAAAAGCCCTCATGTTTTCAACATAAGGACTCTATCGATATTGTAACATATATATAGTAATCATTGTTTTATATCGTTAAAAAATCCAGCAGCATTACTACTGGATTTTCAATAAATCAAGAGAGGTCTTTAATGGCTTGATTGAATTCTTCTTCGATATCTTTTGTAGGCTTGGCCGATAGTAAGCTGAAAACGACCACCGCTATTGAACCAGCGATGAAACCAGGAATGATTTCGTATATTTCAGCAAACCTATCGATCATATCCCAGACGATCACGGTTGCCGTACCGACAATCATTCCCGCCAAGGCTCCCCATTTCGTCATCCGTTTCCAGTACAGGCTTAACAAAATGACAGGACCGAATGCCGCTCCAAAACCAGCCCATGCATAACCAACCAATTTAAGGATCGTACCGCTTGGATTAAAAGCCAATAATAGGGCAATGGCAGATATCGCCAATACGCCAAACCAACCTACCAGCACTAATTCTTTATCAGATGCGTTCGGCCGAATGAACTGCTTATAGAAATCATCTGTCAGAGCACTTGCCGATACTAACAGCTGTGATGCAATCGTACTCATGACCGCTGCTAAAATCGCAGCCAACAAGAAGCCTGTAATTAAAGATGGAAACAGTTCTTTAGCTAATATGATGAAGACGGACTCAGCATTCCTATCCCCTAAAGGACTATTTGTCAGGTTAAAATATGCTATCCCCACCAATCCGGTGAACATCGCTCCAACAATAGCAAAAATCATCCATCCCATGCCGATTCGCCGTGCACTTTTCAATTCTTTAACAGATGAGACCGCCATGAAGCGGACGATTATATGAGGCTGCCCGAAATAACCAAGCCCCCATGCCAGAAGAGATATGATGCCAATGGTTGATGTTCCTTCAAAAACATGCAATAAATTCGGGTTAATCGATTTTATTTCATTGAAGGTGGGATCCCAGCCCCCAATATTTACAATCGTGACAACTGGTACTAGAATTAAGGCAATGAACATGATTGTACCTTGTACAAAGTCCGTCCAGCTGACAGCCAGGAATCCGCCAAATAATGTATAAAGAATAACAACGCTTGCCGTCAGCCAGATACCCCACCGGTAATCTAAATTGAAAGCCGTACGGAAAAGCTCACCGCCTGCCACCATGCCTGAAGAGGTATAAAAGGTGAAGAAAATTAAAATGACCGATGCTGATACCACTTTTAAGACGCGGGAGCCATCTTTAAACCGATTTCCCAAAAAGTCGGGAATCGTAATCGAATTGCCGGCAATTTCCGTATATGTCCGAAGCCTTGGTGCCACGAATAACCAGTTTAAATAAGAGCCTGCACACAGGCCGATGACAATCCAGCCAGCACTCAACCCGCTTATGTACATCGCACCAGGAAGACCCATCAACAGCCAGCCACTCATATCGGAAGCCCCTGCACTCAATGCCGTTACAGCCGGCCCCAAGTTCCGGCCGCCAAGCATGTAATCGGTTAAGTTAGCCGTTTTCCGATAGGCCAAATAACCAATTAAAAGCATACCTGCCATGTATATTGCAATTGATATTATAATTCCATATTCCAAAAATGAATCCTCCTATTTATAGGTTAATTTTCATCTTGTAAGCTTATCAGAAAAAAAAACATATGTTAAGAAGTTCTTGCACCTTTCAACGATTTCACTTTCAATATAAGTAAGAAAATTCATTTTATTAGAATAAATCATTTAGGAGGAATACGCCATGCAATCCTATATCAATCAGCCAGATGGAGTCTTTCCCTCTGTTTGTTCTCTTGACTGTCCTGATCAATGCGGTTTACTGCTGCACAAAAAAGATGGGAAAATCATTAAAGTTCAAGGAGATCCTGATCATCCAGTCACAAAAGGGAATATTTGCAACAAAGTCCGCAACATGACTGCCCGCCTATATGACCCCAATCGCTTAAAACAGCCATTAAAGCGCATCGGTCCGAAAGGAAAAGGGAATTTCGCTCCAATCAGCTGGGAAGAGGCCATTGATACAATCACTTCCAAATGGAAAGACTTGATTGAAATGCATGGACCGGAAAGCATACTTCCTTATAGCTTTTACGGAAACATGGGCAACCTCAGCGCCGAGGGGATGGATCGCCGCTTTTTCCACAAACTCGGCGCAAGCATGCTCGAGCGTTCCATTTGTAATGCGGCAGGCTCAGTCGGATACAGCTATACAATGGGTGGTTCATTCGGCATCGATCCAGAAGAAACGATTCATACGAAGCTTTTCATCATGTGGGGCATCAACGCTGTGAGCACAAATATGCACCAAGTGACGCTTGCCCAGCAAGCCCGAAAAAACGGGGCCAAAGTAGTTGTCATTGACGTTCATAAAAACCAAACCGGCAAGTGGGCAGATTGGTTCATTCCGATTCTGCCCGGCACCGATAGTGCACTTGCCCTCGGATTAATGCATATTCTTTATGCCGAGAATCTAGTCGACCAGCCCTTTCTCGATGAATACACAGTGGGTGCTGCTGAATTGCGCGAACATGTCCGCCAATATGACCCTGCGACCGTCTCCGCGATAACTGGCGTTCCCATTGATGACTTATATGAACTTGCCAGGATGTATGGCACCACAAGCCCATCATTCGTTCGGATAGGCAATGGCCTGCAGCACCATGACAATGGAGGCATGGCGGTACGTACCATTGCCTGCCTGCCTGCCCTTACCGGCCAATGGATGGAGGAAGGCGGCGGAGCCATCAAAGGGAATTCAGGATATCTGGCCTTTAATATAAATGCCTTAAGACGTCCTGATTTATTGCGAAATAAAGCTACCCGGACCATTAATATGAACCAAATCGGCCAAGCTCTTATGGAAAAAGAAAACCCGATTCGCTCTATGTTTGTATACGGCTCCAACCCAGCACTTGTCGCTCCGAATGCAAATAAGGTGCAGGAAGGTCTAATGCGGGAAGATCTATTCACAGTGGTACATGATCTATTCTTAACCGAAACGGCCATGTTTGCCGACCTCGTCCTTCCTGCCACGTCATCTTATGAAACGGAGGATTTTTATAATTCATATTGGCATAATTACGTCCAAATACAAAAACCTGTAGTCGAAAAATATGGCGAATCGAAATCGAATGTTGAATTGTTCAAACTGTTGGCTGCTGGAATGGGATTTGGGGAACAAGCATTTGGAGATTCAGAGGAAGATATGATACGGCAGGCTCTGGATTTTCCCGACAACCCGCATTTGGAAGGCATCACCTATGACTCCCTTTCAAGGAATCAATTTGTCAAAGCCAAAATGCAGCCGATGTTCCCAGGCAAACTCCCGACACCAAGCGGTAAAATCGAACTTTATTCCGAACGGATGAAGCGGGATGGATTCGAGCCATTGCCCACATATACGCCTATCATAAAAGACAGCGACCTGCCATTTTTATTCATTCCGGCACCTAATCACAATTTCTTGAATTCAACCTTTTCTAATAATGCCAAACATATCTCCATGGAAAAGGAACCGAAACTGCACATGAATGCCGCTGATGCCAAAACAATGGGGATAGCCGCCGGAGATATGGTTAGAATCTGGAACGGTCGCGGTGAATGCTTGCTTACCGCTGCTCCCGGTGAAAATGTGTTACCAGGCGTTCTTGTCAGCCAAGGCTTGTGGCAGAATACGCCCGAAACAAAGCAACACATCAATTCCCTTACCCCAGATCGCCTCGCGGATATGGGTAATGGCGCCGTTTTCTTTTCAGGACGGGTTGATCTTGAAAAAGTCCAACAATAGTAAAGAAATGTTTAGCAATCTATAACTATATCTGCGATTCTCGGATTATATCTCCGATTTTCGGATTTTTATCTCCGATTCCGGATTATATATCTGCGATTCCAGGATTTTATCTCCGATTCCGGATTATATAACTGCGGTTCTAGAATTATATCTGTGATTTTCGGATGATATATCTCCGATTCTCGGATTATATCTCCGATTTCGGCTTTTTATCTGCGGTTCTCGGATTATATCTCCGATTTCGGATTTTTATCTGCGGTTCTCGGATTTTATCTCCGATTCTCGGATTATATCTCCGATTTCGGATTTTTATCTCCGATTCTCGGATTATATCTCCGATTCCATAGAAAAAAGGCTGTTCCCCAAGGAACAGCCTTTTTTCGTCAAGCTATTTACTCTCCATCAAACCAGCCTGTTGGCTGGATATCCAAGTTATTATTGATTTGCTTCACTTCAGTGTAAGCTTCGTAACCGAAAGTTCCCAGTTCGCGTCCATTTCCACTTTGCTTGAACCCTCCCCAAGGAGCTTCGTTATAAGTCGGATGATATGAGTTTATCCACGTGATGCCGGCACGCACTTTTTTAATGACACGGTACGCTTTTGAGATATCATTCGTGAACACCGCTCCCGCTAAACCATATTTCGTATCATTGGCAAGTCGAAGAGCTTCCGCTTCATCCTTGAACTTTTGAACGACAAGCACCGGTCCAAAAATTTCTTCCTGCACAATCCGCATATCCGGTGTCGTATCAACAAAAATAGTAGGTTCGACAAAGTAACCTTTATCCATGCCTTCTTCTTTAATTCGATTTCCACCGACGATTAATTTGGCACCTTCTTCTTTTCCGATTTGGATATATGATAATATTTTGTTCATATGGGCTTCTGAAACGATAGGTCCCATCTGGCTGTTTTCATCAGAACCTGAACCTACTTTGATTTTTTTCGCCTTCGCAGTAAGACTTGCAATGAACTGATCGTAAATGGACTCTTCCAATAGTAAACGGGAGCCTGCTGAGCACACTTGTCCTTGATTACAGAAAATCCCGTATAGAGCATAATCAACTGCAGTCTCAAAGTCAGAATCCGCAAATACGATATTAGGCGATTTGCCGCCGAGCTCCAATGTGACTTTCTTTAGGTTACCCAGCGAAGCCTCCATGATCTTACGTCCTGTTGCCGTACCTCCTGTAAAGGCTACTTTATCGATTTCCTCATGCTCTGCAATGGCTTGTCCGACAACTGGCCCCGCTCCTAACACAAGATTCGCGACACCTTTTGGCAATCCTACCTCATCCATGATTTCAAATAGTTTGACCGCCGTCACCGGAGTGACCTCAGATGGTTTGAACACAACGGAATTTCCTGCAGCAAGCGCCGGAGCAAGTTTCCAGGCTGACATCATTAGTGGGAAATTCCAAGGAACGATCTGCCCGCATACACCGATCGGTTCCCTTACGACCATCGCTTGCTGGCCGTCAGGAACTTCAAAAGTCTGACCTGTCGGTTTTGTGGCCAATCCTGCATAATATCTAAAACATGCTGCCGAATCAGCTATATCAAAACGAGCCTCACGCAATGGTTTCCCATTATCCAATGTTTCCAACGCAGCTAGTTCTTCAGCTTTTTCTTCTATTTTGTCGGCTATTTTGAATAAAATGCGAGCTCTTTCGACGGCAGGAGTTCCCCACCAACCACCTTCATAGAAAGCATATTTTGCTGCCTCGACCGCTGCATCCACATCTTCCTGTGTTCCTTCCGCTGCTTTGGCAATAACTTCCCCCGTGGCCGGATTCAATACATCCCTCTTCTCACCCGAAGTCGAATTCACCCATTCCCCATTGATGAACATCTTTAAGTCCAATGCTCCCGTTCCTTCTTTTTTCGTATTATTTTGCAAAGTTTCCTGCATGTAATTTCCTCCTCTGTTTTAAGTTATCTACCTATATATAAATATGAGCAAGATTCATGCCAGTTTGAAATTTTAGGTAACTCACGTTTTTTTGCCCTTTCCTGTCATATTTAAATTCAGTCGTGAATTACCTATTCATTTTTGCATAACCCATAGGCAAAACTTCTTCCAATTTTCACAGAAAAAAAGAGATGAGCAGCTGCTCACCTCTCTTCTGATTAATTCCGATTAATAATGACCAATTTCATTTCCGTCATTTCTTCAATGGCATATTTCAATCCTTCGCGCCCAGTCCCGCTTTTTTTGACTCCGCCATATGGCATGTTGTCAACACGGTAAGTTGGGATATCATTAATAATGACACCGCCGACTTCCAATTTTTCTGCGGCAGAAAGAGCTAGATTGATATTTTCTGTGTAAATCCCGGCCTGCAATCCGAATTCGGAATCATTGACAAAGTCAATCGCTTCCTCCACGGAAGAAACCTTATTGATCAAAACTATTGGAGCGAAGACCTCCTGGCAAGATACCTTAAGCATGGCATCCACTTCCAGCAACACAGTGGGATGCAGGATATTACCTTCAGATTTACCTCCTGCTGCAACTATCGCCCCGTGTTGTTTAGCTTCACCGATCCAATCCAGGCTTCTCTGTACATCCCCGGCGCTGATCAATGCTGAAATATCCACAGACGGGTCCAAAGAATCTCCCAGTTTCAAGCCATTCGTTGCTTCCGTGAATTTTTTGACGAACTCATCATACACCTCTTCATGAACATAAGCGCGCTGTAAGGAAATGCAGACCTGCCCTTGAAAAGCGAATGCTGCCGATACACAGCGTTGGATGATTTTATCAATATCGATCCCTTTATCCACGATGACAGCCGCATTCGAACCTAGTTCAAGACTCACTTTCTTTAACCCGGCCTTATTACGGATCCCGATTCCTACAGCCGGACTTCCTGTAAATGAGATGCTCTTCACCCGTGAATCGGTGACTAATTTATCACCGATTACCGAACCGCTTCCAGTAACTAAATTAAACGCACCTGCCGGCAAATCCGTTTCGGCCAATAATTCAGCAAGAAATAGTGAAGATAGCGGTGTTTGGCTCGCAGGTTTCAGGACGAGTGTATTTCCGGCAGCAATGGCCGGGCCCACTTTATGGGCAACCAGGTTCATCGGAAAATTAAATGGCGTAATCGCACCCACAACGCCTAGAGGCTCACGGACCGTGTATCCTATCCTTCCTTCTCCGTCAGCTGTGGCATCCATCGTCAATGTTTCTCCATGAATCCTTTTTGCTTCCTCTGCTGCAAATTTATATGTGGCAATCGTCCGGGATACTTCAACCATTGCCGTTTTAATCGGTTTCGCTGCCTCTTTTGCAATAATTTCAGCTGCCTCATCTTTGCGGCTTTCCAAAAGGCTCGCAAGCTTTTCAAGTATGGCAGCGCGTTTATGACTAGGTAAAGCTGCCATCGTTTTTCTAGCTTGATAGGCTGATTCTATGGCCAACTCGACATCTTCAAGGCTTGCCGAGGGAATCTCCGCTAGGACCTCCCCGCTATAAGGGGACTTTAGTGTCGTGAACTTTTCAGCTTCTTGCCATTTACCATTAATGTATAATTTCTTTTTCAGCGTTTCCGTCATGACCATCACTTTCACCTCTTATAAAATTTCTTTTTCGACTGCAGTAAATGTCTCATCAAGGATTTCAATCATTCTTTCGACTTCTGCTTTAGTAATGATTAAAGGCGGTGCGAATACGAGTGTATCTTGATCAAACGTAACTGAACGGCAAATCAAACCATTCTTCGCAGCTTCAGCAACAAGTCTTGGAGCAAGCTGTGTCTCAAAGCCTTCACCTGTTTGTTTGTCCTTTACGATGGAGATGCCCCCAATTAGTCCAAGTGCCCTCACATCACCAACAATCGGATGTTTGCTTTGGAGCTTCTTAAAGCCGGCAAGCAACTCTTCACCACGCTGTTTCGAGTTTTCTATAAGGTTTTCACGTTCAATTATTTCAATATTTTTCAAAGCAACCGCACATGCCATCGGATGGCCACTGTATGTGTAGCCGTGTAAAAGCGTACCTTTTGAAAGGGCAATGAAATCCTGATGCATCTTATCATTCAGGACGACCCCGCCTAACTGTGCATATCCGCTCGTCACACCTTTTGCAAAGCACATCATATCAGGCACAACACCAAAGTGTTCAATCCCAAAATAAGTCCCTGTTCTTCCGAAACCTGTAATGACTTCATCCGTCACCATCAAAATGCCGTATTCATCACAAATTTCCCTTACTTCCTTAAAATAGCCTTCAGGAGGAAGGTTCACGCCACCGGCCCCTTGAATCGGTTCAGCGATAAATGCCGCAATCGTTTCCGGTCCTTCCTGTTCTATGACCTTACGCAACTCCTCAATGGAGGAACCGTCCACATGATAAAAATCAGGTGCGATTGAATTCGTGAAATCCCTGAACGGCTTCAGGCCAGTCGCACTTGTAGCTCCCATTGCCACTCCATGATAGGATTTCGAGCGGGAAATTATTTTTTGACGATTAGGCTGCCCTTTCAAAAGCCAGTAATGACGAGCAAGTTTGATCGCCGTATCATTCGACTCCGATCCACCTGAAGTGAAGAAAACTGCATTCAAATCCCCAGGCGCGATGGATGCGATTTTGGCCGCCAAACGGATTGCCGGCTCATTGCTGAAAGTGGCGAAACTTGAGGTGAAAGCTAATTTGGCCATTTGTTCCTTCGCGACTTCAGCCATCTCTTCTTGTCCATGTCCAATATTCACATTCCAAAGTGAAGCCATGCCATCAATGACAGTCCTGCCCGTGACATCCGTAAGATATATTCCCTTCCCTTCCTTAAAGATGAAACTTGGACCATCTGCCTGCTGCTGTTCGATTGCCGTGGTCGGATGAATAAAATGCTTTTTATCCAAATCGATTAATTCCTGAATACTCGTAGTCTCTTTAATCATGTAAAAAACACCCTTCTCATGTAATGGATTTTTTCAAGCTAGTTTATTTTTATATTTATAGATGTAGCAAGATGCATGCCAAATTATATGGGCCTGATATTAAAGGTATTCAAGTTAAAACGATTCATATATAAATCAATAGGAGCATGTGTTGATTCACATATAAATCATTTGATTCACATTCGAATCAATCAACTCACATTTATTTGATTAACTACTGAATGACAAGCATTTTTTCGAATCCCCCTCTTTATTTCTAATTGATGTTACAAAACCTGACACACAATGTTGAATTTTCGGAAGATTTGTATTATTATCATGTTAATATTTTTTCATTCCTTTTGAGCCGCTATGTTAATCTAAATGAAAGAAGTTGATATATATGCAGGTAGGATTTGAACTGTATCAAAAACAAACCTTGAAGTTGTCATTAACCCCTGAATTACAGCAATCGATCAATATCCTTCAATATTCCACCCATGAACTGATAGATTTCCTGAACCGACAGGCTTACGAAAATCCCGTTCTCGAAATTAGCTTTAAAGAACCCCCCTCATCGCACAGTATTCGTACAAATAAAATAAATTCTCAGATACGCAGTTCTTCCTCTAAAAGTAAAGGTTTCAACGGAGACAATGATTACAACCCTATCAACAATCATTCAGTCAGCACAGAAACACTTGAAAGGCATTTACTGGAACAATTGAGTTTACTAAGTTCATTGAATGCATTTGAAAAGAAGATTCTCCAATTTTTGATTGGAAACTTAAATGATTATGGATTTCTAGAATTGGATGTCCATTGGACTGCTTCGCATTTTTCCGTACCCGTGGAAGAAATCGAAAATATGATTCAAATATTGCAATCCCTTGACCCTATTGGAGTCGGTGCTAAAGATCTGGCCGATTGTTTACTCATTCAGCTGCGTGAGCATGAGAATCACAATGAATTGGCGTATAAGATCGTTAAAAAGCACTTAGAAGATTTAGCAGAAAAACGCTACAGGAAAATTGCCGCCCTTCACCAAGTGACCGTTCAGGAAGTACAAGAGGCCTCGGATTTCATCCGTACGTTAAACCCGCGTCCTGTCAGTCACTTTTCCGATGATATGACTCATTACATCGTTCCGGACGTTTACGTGGAAAAAGATAAAGAAGGTTTTCTGATAACGGTCAACGATAGCTGTACACCTAAACTTTCCATCAATCCTTACTACAAGAACCACGTCGCCATCAATTCCGTTAATCCAGCTAAAGATTATATAAAAGGGCACATAAATGATGCCCAATTACTGTTAAAAGGGCTCGAACAAAGGCAAATGACGCTTTACAAAGTGACCGCGTCAATCGTGGAGGAGCAGCATGAGTTTTTCATGAAGGGAATTACAGGATTAAAACCTATGACACTGAAGGATATTTCGGAAAAACTTCAGCTTCATGAATCAACGATCAGCAGGGCGACGAGCAATAAATATATCCAGACGCCGCATGGCCTCTTTAAACTAAGGAACTTCTTTACTAGAGGGTTACACCGCGTGAACAGCCCATCAACCGAATCAACGGCCACCATCAAAGAAAAAATAAAGGTCCTGATTGCCGATGAAGATAAAATAAAGCCTTTTTCAGATCAGAAACTTTGTCAAATATTCGAAAATGAAGGGACGAAGATTTCCCGCCGCACTATTGCAAAATACCGTGAAGACCTCGGTATACCGGGATCTTCAAAACGGCGCAGATTTTAAAATCAAACCGAATTTTTAAGAAGACTCTTACAAATGAGAATCTATTGTAAGAGTCTTCTATATTTTCCACCCCTGAACCAGGGGCTTAATAAACAGTTTTGGAATCATAATATATCGGTTTATTTATTCCCCCATTTATCCTCGAAAATAAGTTCATCCATCAGCCTTCTTTTTTCCCAATTAGCAAGTTCAAGAATGGGTTTATCCGGATATTGATCCGTATAGCCAATCGACAGGAGTGCAACAGGTTCTATATGCGGCGGAATCTCCAAAATATCACGAATATCATTTTTCTTATAAAAGCTTACCCATCCCATTGCCAATCCTTCCGCATAGGCAGCCAGCCACATATTTTGAATGGCGCAGGCAGTGGATAGGATATCGGTTTCCGGAATGGAGTTCCTCCCTAAAACATGGGAGCCCCCCCGTGTCGGGTCGCATGTAACACAAATTGTATACGGTGCTTCTTTTAACCCTTCCACTTTCAAACTAAGAAACTTATTTTCTTTACCTCCTTCATAATGAATGGCTAGGGCCCTTCTTTCTTTATCCGCTGCCCATGCCAAACTGTTCTTGGTTTCCTGAGACGAAATCACGATGAAACTCCAAGGCTGCATGAATCCTACAGACGGCGCATGATGTGCAGCATCCAAAATTCTGCGGAGTATATCCTTTGAAATGGGCTTTGGCAAAAAACTCCTGATATCCCTACGGTTATAAATGGCTTTATATACGGCAGCTTGTTCTTCATTAGTAAACATAGTTTCCCCCCTGTTTCCGGCTCCCCGGAAATTTATCTAAACATACAATATATTTTATAGGTAAACCCTTACAATTAAAATATCCGCTGGCTCAGCTCATTCCGTCCACAACAAGATCCGCTCTTTCTTGAGGCCTTTGCACACCCACATAGAGATCTTCATGAACCATCCAATTATCCTCCCACATTTGACGCGCATCTTCACCATCCCGCTCAAGGCCACGTTTCAAACGCTGATCACGGGGACATTCCACCCAAATCGTGAAATCATGGTACCCTGCCAATTCTTTACGGATGGAATACGTTCCTTCTATAATCACAAGGCCCCCAGCAGGAACTTCATGCCATTCGGCCATAGTGTCCGTTTCCCAATCATACCTTTGATATCTTGCTTCCTTCCCCTTTGTAAGCGGTTTTAGGATTTGGTTACAAACCCGTTCCCAATCATAATCCGCCCCGATAGGCTTTTGGGATGGAGGCAGTTGAGCCCTTTCCGATGACGGCAAATAAAAATCATCCATATGAACGGCCACGCTACCTGGACATTCTGCTTGGATACGGGCAGCGAGTGTACTTTTTCCAGATCCACCCCGGCCATCTATAGCCAATATATAGAGTGAGCGTTTTTTGGAAATTTCGTGAATTTCAGCTATAAGACTGCTGATCGTATACTGTCCATTAAGTGTTGGAAAGTTCATAAGCATTCCCCCCTATATACTTATTTCTATTAATCCTCCCTTAAACTCCTTCCTTGAGGGGGATAATTTAAAAAAATAAGAAGAAGGTGCTGATATTGAATAAAAACCAATTTGCCCCCAGCTTCATGTCTGATTAAAGAAACAGAGGAGGAAAAGGGCCCCTTTCCCTCCTCTTCATGGAGAAACTGTCTACGATCAAACGGCTAGACTTTCCATGTAATGGACTTGAAAACTTCTTGTTATAGACATATATATCGGAGAAAGGCCTTCGAATGTTCGAATGCCGACTTGATGCAATGTCATATAATGACCATCGATTTGAATACGCCATTCGGATCTGCGATTGAAACCTGATCAGATCAGCAAATAAAACGGCTTAGCGGCATTATGCTGCCAATTGGGGACTTGCCGAAGAAAATGATTTGGCTGATACCGACCTCTTTCTCGCAGATCCTGAACTTCAACTTAGCCTCCATGGATACTAATGGCCGCTTCCCAATAGGTTTTCCTGTTCTGCGAGCATTACGGCTATCTTATCCTGGATTGCCGTAATGCCTTTTTCTTCTACAAAATTATTCAAAATGATTGAAAATATGATTTTTTCCCCTCTTTTGGTCGTCACATAACCTGATAAGGAGCTCGTACCTGAAATTGTCCCTGTTTTCGCGCGGACATTCCCGGCTGCAAGTGTCCCTTTCATCCTCTTTCTAAGAGTACCGCCCACCATCCGATTTTCGTTGCCTGCAATCGGTAAAGCATTCAAGTAAGCAGGAAACCACGATTTTTCCTGAATGGCATACAGCAGCTTCGTTATTTCATTCGCTGGAATCATATTGACTTGGGAAATTCCAGACCCATCACGCATCATGATCGTTTGCATATCGAGACCCATACTCTTCAGCTGATTTCGAGCAACCTTCAAACCATCCTTCCAGCTTCCCTCCCCATCTGCCTCTTTGCCCATTTCCTTCACCAAAACCTCGGCATGGCTGTTATTGCTCAATTTCATGAAAGGAATAAGCAGCTGTGAAAGCTTCATGGACTGATGAGTGGCAATCATATGCGCTCCTACTGGCGTTTTCCCTTTTTTCCTTTTTCCCAACACTTTAATTCCATATTTCTTCATTGATTTTTCAAATAGGCTCAAGGCATATTCTGTGGGATCTTCCACCGAGACCCACTCTTTGGTCACCCCGGCATCTTCCGGAATGGTCCCGGTCACCGTAATGACTTGTGTGCCATGAGACCGTTCGATTTCAATCTTATTATTAGCATCTGCCGATACAGTTTTCGTTTTGTTGATGGCCTTCACGTAATCGGTTTCAGGCTCCAGCTTTACCGTTGCCCTCTTTCCAGCCTTTTCCCCAGGAGCTAACTCCACGATGATGGTACCGGTATCGTAATCTTCATTCGGGGAAGCAGTTAAAGCCGAAACGGCTGCACCGTAATATTCCTGTTCATCGCCCCAAACTAAGTCTTGAGAATAACGAACATCATCATACCAAGAATCGTCCCCTATAAGATCCCCGTGAACGAACTTGACTTGCCTTTGCTTCAGTGAAGCTGCCAGCTCATCAAAATCCTTTTCCAATAATGTGGGATCCCCTTTTCCCTTCAGGTATACATTCCCCTGCAGAACATGGCCAACCTGCACTCCTTTTATGTATAGTTCCGTTTGAAAAGTATGATCTTCCCCTAAAGTTTCAAGCGCGGCTGCTGCTGTCAAAAGCTTAAGATTCGAAGCAGGCCGCAATCTCGTTTGCGATCCCCGTTCATAAATCATTTCCCCCGTTTCAGCTGAACGGATGGAAATTCCCGTCAACGCCCCAGCCAATCCTGGCGATTGCTCCAATGTTCGTTGAATTTCCTGCCCTAGGTTTCCATCATCATTTGCAGCCTGCATCGATTCTCCATTAAAAAAACAAATCAAAAACAGGAAGAATATAAAACTCAACTTCCTTTTATACGTCAAACCTATCACTCCCACTCTAGAAACTAACCACTTCTATCTTGTCCATTATTCGGTCATATAAAAAGAAAAGATCCACTAGAAAACTCCTTATTTATACATACTCGGGAAACTGCAGGATTATTCGCCCGCCACTCCACGGTATGCGGCTGCATAGTTTCTATACATATACCTTTAATAGGGAACTTTTTTGCAAGATAATCCGTATAAGTATAAAGACATAGTAAGGAGTGAATATATGTATTCCAAGATACAGCCACCAACGAAGAAAATATCCAAAGAATCAGTGAAGGTGTGGCGGATAACTGAAGCCATTACCAATCTCATTATCCTCGCCGTCCTTGGCCTCCTATTATTTGTTGATGATTATTTCACTTGGAAAGAATGGATTGGATGGATTTTAAACGGACTTATCGTATTATCTTTTTTCCATGCTATCTGGTCCATCTTCATTGAACCGATACTTTTGCAAAAGTATTGGCGATACGACGTGAACGAAGAATTCATTCAAACAAAACGTGGAGCCTGGAATGAAACGCATGAACTCATTCCGATGACGAAGGTTCAATCCGTCAAATTGAACCAAGGACCGTTTTTGCGAAAATACAACCTTTATTCCCTAAGCATCGGAACAATGGGCGACTCTCATGACATACCGGCCATCCCCGAGAAAGAGGCGTATGAATTACGAGATAAAATTGCCCATTTCGCAAAAATTAAGGAAGTGGATTAATGATGGAAGAACACGCAAAACGATTACACCCTTTCAAAATCCCTTTCGAATTTTGGAAATTGCTGAAAGGAAATGTATTTTTCATAATCATGCTTTATGTCCTGAATTTCGGTTCTGAAAAGATGTATATGAAGGTACTCCAAATCGGCTTTCTAGTTTATTTGGTTTGGAAAGTCATTTCTGTCATCCTTAGATGGTATACATACAAATACCAAATCAAAGAAGGTACCTTATACATCACTTCAGGGCTTGTCTCGAAATCGTATCGAACTGTCCCGCTTCATAAGGTTCAGAATGTCCAGCAACGCACGACGTTATTTCATAAGATTTTCAGATTGACCTCTTTAACATTCGAAACGGGGATGACTGGTGATCAGGGTAGCGTACCTTTCGAGATGATTTCCCGAAAAGAAGCCGAACGGCTTGAGGGGGAATATGCCTCAAAACAGGAACTTCCGGTTATTGATATTTCCGAAGAACGAATTGCTGAGGATATGGAACCAGCCATTGAAAAAACGATCCATTTCACTCCTAGCAAACATGATGTGCTGAAAGCTTCCTTTACATCACTCAGTTTCCTGGCTCTTATCCCGATATTGGCTACGTTATATAATACACTCGATGATTTTATTGATTTGGAGAACACCGAAGGGTTTCTTGCCAAGTTATTGGATACATGGTGGATCATTACCATCGTTATTGCAGGCCTCATATGTGTCGCCGTTGCCTTCGGAATCGTTTCCACATTCGTTAAATATGGAAAATATGAAATTTCATCCGATCACGAGCGCATATATATCAAGAAAGGTGTACTGGACGAATCCGCTTTTTCCATTCGGAAAGAAAAAGTACAAGCAGTCGAAATCACCCAATCAATCATTAAAAGAGTGCTGGGGTTGGCAGAAGTGAAACTGATCAGTGCAGGAAGCACCGGTGATGAAGAGCTGGAAACGAACACCCTCTATCCCTTTTTATCAATTGAACGGGCATATGGGATGGTAGAAGAGATTTTACCCGCTTACAAAGTGGAACGATCAATGAGGTCACTATCGAAACAGGCCTTCAAAATCCGAATGCTGCGACCTAGCTTTTTCTGGATTCTCACAACATTGGCGATTTATTATTTCAAACCCTCCCTATGGTATATCTCGCTGATTCTACTCGTCCTCATTTATACATTGAGAATAATGGATTACAAAAATAGCCGTTACTTGTTAAATGATGAGTTCATTCAGTTCAAATCCGGAAGTTTGGAAACATCACTATTCATTACCAAAAGAAGCAAGGTCATTCAAATTGAGGTGGAACGTTCGAAGCTGCAAAAGTTTTTCGGGCTTGCCACAATTGAAACGATCAACCGCTCCAAGCCTGTACACCATACAAAGCTCCAAGATGTATCCGTTGAATATGCAGACGAGTTTTACACATGGTATATGAACAGGACAAAAAATATCCAATTCGAATAGTATTCAATGAATGAAAGAGTTGACAATGGCAGTCAGCTCTTTTTTAATCCACTATATTCCACCCCCTTCCCACCTTTGCACTTCACGACAAAATTAATATTGGAATTTTCTAACTTGTCCCTTCAAAAAAAGCGAAAGAAGACCGAAATATCAAATAGAAGTCAAAATTAATTAGAAGTATATAAGGAGAATTTTACAGATGATAAGACTGACAGACTGGTATTTTAATTCGCTAAAAAAACAAATATTGATTCCCTTTTTAGCTTTGATCATGATAAGCGGAATGGCCATTTCCTACATGAGCTATAAAAATAGTATCGAGTTGACGACCCAGGAAATTACCGGATCGACGGAAGAGCAAGTCAAGTCAATAAACGATTCTTTCGAGACCTTCTTTCAAAAAACGGAAAATCAATTGGATAGGATCAGTAAGTATCCTATCCTGAGTACTTATGATAAGAACCCCAAATCCATAATGGATGAGTTTTCCCATACACAGTCAAGCAGTTCTGAAATAAATGGTCTATACCTTGGCACCGAGAAAGATGGAAAAACATTAATATTCCCTAAAGCGGATTTGCCGGCTGACTTCGATCCGAGACAAAGGGATTGGTATCAATCCGCATTAAAACAAAAAAACAAGACCATTTGGACGGAACCTTATACTGATCAGGCTACGAATGAACTTGTCATTACGGCAGCAAAGGCCATATATGATGATCGTGATGAATTAATAGGCGTGCTAGGTGTCGACATCTCAATCGATACATTGATCTCGATGGTCAATCAAACGAAATTCGGCGAAACGGGCTATACGGTTTTGCTTAATCAGAAAGGGTCATTCGTTACACATCCAGACAAGGAAAAAATTCAACAGGATATATCAAAGGAAAATATTTTCAAAAAAATGAAAGGTGAATCCGGATCAATGATCGAGGAATTTGAAGGGAAGAGCCGGATCGTCGGATACGCCACAAATCCTACCACCGGATGGAGAATAGCAGGGGTAATGGAGGAAAATGAAGTGAAAGTCCGGGCAAGCCCGATGATAGTCGAAAATGTCATCACACTGTTGATTGTCTTTACCGTCACTGCACTATCTGCCATCTTCATCACCCGTTCTTTAACGAATCCCATTAAAAAGCTGCAGGAATCCATACGGAAAATGGCTGACGGCGATTTCACCTCCTGGAATTCCATTTCCAGAAAAGATGAGCTTGGCCAACTTGCAGAAGACATCAGCTTAATGACCAGGAATATGAGTCATATGTTAGGGGTTGTCAACAACCTTTCCGATAAAGTATCGGATTCCTCCATGACGCTAGTGGCCAGCGCCGATGAAAATTCAGCGGCAGCTAACGAAGTGGCCATGACGATGGAACAAATAGCAGCCGGTGCCATAGATCAAATCGAAGTCGGGCAGAATAACGAAATGGCCGTAAAGCTATTGGCTGACAAAATCAATGATCTTGAGGCGCAAACGGGAAAAATGGCCACGGAATCCGAAAATATGTTCAAGGCTTCCGAAAACGGAATCACTCAAGTACAAGGCCTGAAACAACAATTCAATGAAACGTCCCAGATATCCAATAAGATGAGCACGGCAGTCAAATCATTGGATGCACGATCCAATGATATCAGTGCGATCGTAAAAACCATAAGCGGGATTGCAGGACAAACGAATTTACTCGCCCTGAATGCTGCCATCGAAGCAGCGAGGGCTGGTGAACACGGAAAAGGGTTTGCTGTTGTTGCAGATGAAGTGAAGAAATTGGCCGAACAAACGGAAAAATCACTGAAAGAAATCTCTGAAATCATTCAAACCATGCAAACAGATACAACCAATACCGTTCATTTGATTGGTCAAGTCAATCAAAAAATCCATCTTCAGGATACTTCTGTAACGGATACGGAAAATGCTTTCAGTCACATTGCATCCATCATCACGACCACATTCAGCAATTTTGACGAAATAAAAGAGATGATGAACGATATGGTAAACGAGGTCACACGGATGGCGGGCAATGCAGAAAAATTAAATTCAATCAGTCAGGAAACTGCGGCAGGAACTGAAGAAGTATCAGCTTCCGCAGAACAAACGAATGCTTCCATGGAACAATTAAATGCCCTGGCTAGTGAATTGGATGCCCTATCCCAGGAAATGCACAAAGAAATAAAGAAATTCACATTCTAATCAAAAAAAGGACGGCCCCCTAAGGGAACCGTCCTTTTTAAAAGTACGACTTATAGAGTTCTTCTGCCATTCGTCAGCGTTTCATCGGTTTCGGTTATTCCCGAGTAAGAAGAACTGGATTTTCTAGCATCCGAATCGACTAACACAAGCAATTTGCCGCTCTTTACATCCGCTTCATAACGATTCGCTTCGTCTTCAGGTATGCCCATTCCGATTAATGTACCGGCCAATCCTCCTGTTCCAGCGCCTACAGCCGCTCCGGCTAATGTTGCAGCAAGCGGTCCAGCAGCCAGTACCGGCCCGATTCCCGGAATCGCCAACGCACCCACACCTGCCAATAATCCGGCAGCACCGCCCAAAATGCCTCCAGTCGCCGCACCAGCTGCGAGCCCCTCTTCAACTTTTGTACCCGTTTCTTCATTCACTGCATTTAATTCTTCTTTATCTTTAGCTACCACTGAAATATCTTCACGATTATACCCTTGGGCCTGTAATGACTCAACAGCCTTTATGGCTTCTTCTCCAGTTTCATATACACCAATTATACGTTTATCCATATCTATCATCCTCCTTAAAGAATGTAAATTGTCGCTCCCCCTTTACATACCCCAGGGGATGAAAATGCTAAACGTTATTTAACAGGAAAATATTTTCGAGTTAACCCTTACTCAGAAAGGGTATATATAATAGTAGTATGCATATTTTAGGAGGTTTTCTTTTTGCTCATCGAGTTACTTAAAGATTTAGTATCCATCGACAGTTCATCGAAAGAAGGAGCCAACCAAGCGGTAGATTACTGTGCGGACTGGCTTAAAGATCAAGGACTTACCGTGAATGTGATCGTAAATAACGGTTATAAAATGCTTGTTAGCGAGATTGGCAGCGGAGATAAAACCCTAATTTGGAATGGCCATGTCGATGTTGTCAGCGGTACGCCGGATCAATTTTTCCCTGAGGTTCATGAAGGAAATTTATATGGACGCGGAACAGCCGATATGAAAGCTGGGGTTGCAGGGATGATGTGTGCATTTACCGAACTGAAAGATAAGGACTTAGGTTTAAAAATCCAGCTACAGATCGTATCGGATGAAGAGATTGGCGGGTTGAACTGTTCCGGATATTTAGCGAAACATGGTTATCGGGGGGACTTTGTAATTTGTGCTGAACCGACGCAATTGGGAATCGGACTCCAGGCAAAGGGTGCCCTTCGTCTCGATATTGAAGTATCCGGCAAATCTGCACATGGAAGCCGTCCATGGGAAGGCGTGAATGCAATTGAAAAGGCCTATGATCTCTATCAAAAAATAAAGGAACTTCCATTCACCCGGGATCATACTCCCCTTTACTCTTCCCCTTCACTTAACCTAGCAAAAATAAAAGGCGGGGATGTCTATAATAAGGTACCGGATGCTTGTTTGCTAAGTCTTGATATTCGTTATCTTCCTACGCAAACAATGGAAGATATCATTGCTCAGATCGAAAGTGTGACAGGAAAAAATGTTCACCTTAATATGTACAGTAAACCTGTAAAAACCGAAGAATCAGACCCATTCATCACTTTGCTCCGACCGATTATCGAAAGAAACACCAAGCAAGACGCTGTCATTTTCGGACAACATGGCTCCGCAGATACCGTCTTTTTTGCGGCATATGATATCCCAGCGATTGAATTCGGACCAAAAGGCGAGAACTGGCATGGAGATAGGGAATGCGTCAATCTTGAATCAGTAGCAGTCTATCAAAAAATGCTGGTCGATTTCGCTTCTGAATTTGTTTTACATTAAGCCAAATCATGAAAAAAGCCTGCATATAGACAAAAAGAAGTCTATCTACATTTTAAAAACAAAGTTGATTGAAACAAAAGGTGCGAGACTCCTGCGGGAAAAGCGCGTCCAAGGAAGACCCCACAGCCGCAAAGGCGCCGAGGAGGCTCCCGGACCGCCCGAGGAAAGAGAGTGCCTGGAGTGGAAATCAATGTTCGAATTTTAACAAGCTCTCAACTTAGACAAACTCGATTTTCATCGATTTTGTCTACAGGTTTGAGCCGACATCACATAGATGTCGGCTTTTTCCATGTTCCGCATATCCTCTCCTACTAAAATAAACAGCATTCAATCGTCTAATATTACGTTGTTTTTTTACAAAATATACAGGACTTTAAAACCAGGGATTTCACATCCATATATTACCTAATTAAACAGGATACGCCATTACATCAACACTGTTTAACAAAAATACGCTTATACTGACATAATAAATAATATATTTACATTTAACAGATAAGTACTTTTGACCTAGTTTATATTACATTTATTTATCAAGGGAAACCTTTTTGTAACACAATTACTATTCCACCGAAACATTATTGTCATAAAGACCTGTTATTCTAAATCTACGATTTAAAACAAAGGAGACTATTCATTTTGAAAAAAATACTACTTCCACTATTCACTGCTTTCTTTTTGGTATTTAGTTTTTCCGGAGTTTCATCGGCTGCTACTACTACATACAAAGTTAAAAGCGGCGACACACTATGGGGTATCGCCAATAAACATAATATAACAGTCAATCAACTCAAAAGTTGGAACAACCTGAAAAAAGATAACATCCATCCAAAACAAGTTTTAAAGGTCAAGAAAACATCGACCTCTGCTAAACCTAAAGCTAAAGCAAAAACATCATCATCATCCAAGAAATATAAAACGATCACGGTGAAGGCAACAGCTTACACTGCGAACTGCAAAGGCTGCAGCGGGATTACAGCATCTGGTCTTAACTTAAAGAAAAACCCTAACGTAAAAGCCATCTCGGTCGACCCTAAGGTCATTCCACTAGGAACAAAAGTTCATGTAGAAGGATACGGGGATGCCATTGCGGCAGATAAAGGCGGCGCAATCAAAGGGAATAAAATTGACGTCTTCTACTCTTCTCACTCAAAAGCTATCAATTGGGGCAGAAAAACCGTTAAAGTAAAAATCTATAAATAATGATAAGCACCAGCCTGAAACCTTTCAGGCTGGTCTTTTGTTTTTCCCATTCTTACAAACATCTAAACAACCAGTTGACCTTCAAACGGAAATATTTACTGAAATTTCAGTCAATGTTATGATTAGTACATCTTAATCAAAAGAGAGGTGTACGCTTTGAATATTGTCATTATAGGGGCCGGGGCACTGGGCTCCTACTTTGGGGGCAGGTTGCAGCAGACCGGACAGGATGTTCAATACCTTGTCCGAAAAAACCGCGCCAAACAATTGAAGGAAAACGGGATCAGCATAACCAGCCCACATGGAAACTACCAATTCAACGACCTTCATATCACAGAGAATGTAAATGACATCGAAAAGGTCGACCTCGTGATTCTCGCCGTAAAAGGCCAGCATCTGCAAGGCACCCTTACAGATTTAAAGGTGCTTGTTGAAAAGGGCGCAAAGGTTCTCCCGCTTTTGAATGGATTGGAGCATATATCCATTTTACAGGAGGCGCTGGGCGATGAAGCCGTCTTAGGAGGAAGTGCCTTCATCATCGCCACCCTTAATGAAAAAGGGCATGTCATTCACTCCAATGAAAATCACGATTTAATCTATGGCCCGCTTCATCCGTCACAAAAAAAGATATGTGATGAATTCGGACAGGCGGCGGGATCAGCTATCATGAAGGTAAGCAGAACGGAAAACATATTGATCAGGATGTGGATCAAATACATGTTCATCACCGCGTTTTCCGGTGTGACAACAGCATCGAACCTCCCTATCGGCACGATACGGAGATACCCGGAAACCAATGGATTGCTAGAAAAGGTCCTTGTTGAAATGAAGGAGCTTGCAAATGCTTATGACGTCGGAATTACTGTGGAGAATATTGCTCAAGCGTTGGAAAACATGGCAGGCTTACCTGATGAATCCACCTCTTCGATGCACCAGGACCGCCGGAAGGGCCTAACCCTCGAAGTGGAACATTTACAGGGCGGTGCACTGCGCCTAGCCGACAAGGTCGGTTTGAAACTTCCTGTGATCGGAACCCTATATGCACTAATAAAACCATTTGAAAATTGATTTTCGCCAATACCGGTTCTCCACCGGTATTTTTTTTTACGGCTTAGTAATCTCTTTATATCCTAATCTTCACTTTTAATTCCTCTTCAGTTATTCAAAATCCCCAAGACCAAAAAGAACAAAAAGAAAACAATATCACCAAAAGAATATTCTGATTCTTTCTTCTGTTACACTATTATCAAGTTAAGAAAGCGTTATCATATAACAAAGGAGAATGCCCCTTGAAAATATTAAAAAATTTAACAGTTCAGGTCATCATCGGTATCATTCTGGGTATAACAGTCGGTTTCTTCTTCCCTGCTTTCGGTGAACAACTAAAGATATTGGCTGATTTATTTATTAAAATGATTAAAATGGTCATCGCACCAATCATCTTCTTAACCGTCGTAATCGGAATCGGCGGTATGGGTGATATGAAAAAGGTTGGCCGCATCGGCGGAAAGGCCCTGCTTTATTTTGAAATCGTTACCACTTTCGCACTTGCCATCGGAATCATCGTGGTCAATCTGCTGGGACCTGGTAAAGGCTTTAACATCGATTCAGTCGAGGGCGGAGATGTATCACAATATACGACAGCCGCTTCCGAAACGGAACATGGCGCCGTTGCTTTCATTTCTAATATCATTCCTGATAATGCCGTTGCCGCACTGGCTGGCGGAGACTTACTACCTATTCTATTCTTTGCCGTATTATTCGGATTATCGATGGCAGCAATGGGACCGAGAGTGCAGCCAGTCGTTTCTTTCTTTCAGCATATTGCCGACATTTTCTTCGGCATCGTCGGTATGATCATGAAAGTTTCTCCATTAGCCGCATTTGGAGCAATGGCTTATACAATCGGTAAGTTTGGCCTTGGTTCTTTATCCTCGTTAGGACAATTAATGGGCAGTGTTTATATCACAATGGCACTTTTCATCGTTCTTATCCTTGGCTCAATTGCAAAAATGTATGGCTTTAATATTTTCAAGTTCATTGCCTATATAAAAGAAGAGATCCTCTTAGTTTTAGGAACCTCCTCATCGGAATCCGCCCTGCCAAGCGTGATGAAAAAACTCGAAAAATACGGTTGCTCAAAATCGGTAGTCGGTTTGGTTGTCCCAACCGGTTATTCTTTCAACCTTGATGGCACTTCCATCTACTTATCCATGGCTGCGATTTTCATCGCCCAAGCCTATGGTGTCGATTTAAGCATCTGGCAGGAATTGACCCTTCTAGGGATCTTGATGTTAACATCCAAAGGTGCTGCCGGTGTAACGGGATCCGGTTTCATCACACTTGCTGCAACATTAGCTGCCTTCCCAATGATTCCAGTTGAAGGAATGGCATTACTGCTTGGAGTCGACCGCTTCATGTCAGAAGCACGCGCCATCACAAATCTAATCGGTAACAGTGTCGCTACGGTGGTCATTTCTAAATCAGAAGGTGAATTCAATCCAAACCAAGCCATCTCAGATGATATGAATGAAGTGGCTGTTTCATCGGAAAAATAATCGAACCTTGAATGAAGAGGTGTGCAGCTTGCACCTCTTTTTTTTGTGTATTCCTCCCTTTCTAGCAACGAATAGCCAATTTTCTATAAATAGCCAAACAAATAAATTTCAGAATCACTGAAAAGTGTTTATACTTTTATGTAACAGGTAAAAGTATAAAGTTAGAAGTTTAGTAGTTTGATGGATTTAACCAAATTAGGAGGTTTTATCATGAAGGATTACGGATTATTTATTAACGGTGAGTGGTCGGATTTTGGATTGGATAAAATTGAAGTGAGAAACCCGGCAACGGATGAAGTAGTTGCCACCGTTCCTAAAGGCGGTGCAATTGAAGCGGCGAAGGCTGCAGATGCCGCATATGAAGCCTTTACGGGCTGGGCTGCACTCTCAGTCTACGAACGTGCTGAACTAATTTGGAAATGGCATCGATTGATTGATGATCATAAAGAAGAACTGGCAAAAATCATGACTGAAGAGCAAGGAAAGCCCCTTAAAGAAGCTCTTGGTGAAATGACATATGCCAATGGCTTTTTATCTTGGTTTGCCGAAGAAGGAAAAAGGGTGTACGGCGAAACGATTCCTGCTTCCGTGTCCAATAAGCGGCTTTTCGTTACTAAACAGCCTGTCGGAGTTGTAGCTGTCATTACGCCTTGGAACTTTCCTGCAGCCATGATTACAAGAAAAGTGGCACCAGCGCTTGCCGTCGGCTGTACAGTCGTCATTAAACCGGCAAACCTGACTCCCATAACAGCTTTAAAAATGGCTGAATTAGCCGAAAAAGCTGGCATTCCAAAAGGGGTCATCAACGTCGTGACAGGAAAATCCTCAGAAATCGGCGAAACTTGGCTTCAAGATACGAGGGTTCGTAAATTGACGTTTACCGGTTCTACAGATGTCGGCAAAACCCTGATGAGGGGCTCCGCAGACACGGTAAAGAAAATCTCGCTAGAACTCGGAGGTCACGCACCAGCAATCGTTCTTGAGGATGCCGACCTTAATAAAGCGGTTGATGGCATCATCAGTTCAAAGTTCCGTAACGCAGGACAAACATGCGTCTGTTCAAATCGCATTTATGTCCACGAAGCCATTCAAGAGGCCTTCATCGAAAAGCTCGTTGCCAAGGTCAAGGAACTAAAGGTAGGAAATGGACTGGAAGATGGCGTCGATATCGGTCCGCTTATCGATCAAAATGCAGTGGATAAGGTTCAAAAACAAATTGATGAAGCAATCAGCAGCGGCGCTAAGCTCGAAGCTGGCGGTAAATCAATAAGCGGCCTTTTTCTTGAACCGACTGTATTGTCCAACATTGATGACAGCATGCTCTGCATGAAGGAAGAAACATTTGGTCCACTAGCTCCCATTGCCTCCTTTAAGACTGATGAAGAGGCAATCAAGAGGGCAAATGACTCCATCTTCGGTTTGGCAGCTTACGTCTTCACTGAAAACATCACAAAGGGCATCAAATTCACCGAGGCACTTGAATTCGGTATTGTTGGCTTGAACGATGGACTTCCTTCCGTTCCGCAAGCTCCATTCGGCGGATTCAAGCAAAGCGGACTCGGCCGTGAAGGCGGACACCAGGGCATCGAAGAATTCCTGGAAGTAAAATATATTTCCTTAGGTTTGTGACCTATTTACCCCAATAAGAAAACGGGCCCGACTCAATTGAGTCTGACCCGTTTTTTCATTCCAATATATCTTCTTCAAGCTTTTCCTCTTTTCGGATCCTGATGAATTTTACGATATTCAATACAATCGTTTTAACAACAGAGTAAGTAGGAACCGCCAAAATCATGCCGATGATACCGGCAATGTTTCCGGCGACAAGCAATAGGATGATGATGGTAAGCGGATGTGTGTTCAATTTCTTCCCGATGACTAACGGTGAAATGAAATTACCATCCAATTGCTGAATGACCGTTACAACCAGAATGACCAATAATGCCTCTGTCGGTGAATGGATCAACGCCACAATGACGGCAGGAGCGGCTCCGATAAACGGACCTACATATGGAATGATATTGGTTACAGCGCCAATCAGCGCGAATAAGAACGCATAAGGCAACCCAATGATTAGATATCCGATGAACGTTCCGATCCCGACAAACATGCAAACAAGCATCTGCCCTTGTATGTATGTAGTAAGCGTCCCGCCAGTTTCCTGAAGTACTGTTAAAGCTGGTTTTCTATAGCGAACCGGTACGAATTTCATAATGGCGGCCGGAAGCTTATCCCCATCCTTCAACATATAAAACAGGATGAAAGGAACCGTTACGACAACTAAAGTGATATTCGTCACCACGCTGAAAACGGAAGTTAAACTGTTCGTTATATTACTAGGTAAGTTCGTCAAATATTTTTGCAGCGAATCCCCTACTTCTTGCAGAGGTACATAATCTTGTTCCACCGTCCATAAAAACCATTTTGACTCCGCTGAGTCTTCAATGAACTTCCTTGTTTGATTGAAATAATCCGGAAGGTTATTGAGTAAATCCGTAACCTGTTTGGAAAGTGACGGGCCAACCAGACCGACCAGTAAACTAATCAACCCAAGGAAAAATACGTAAAGCAATAAAATCGCCAATCCCCTTGGCACTCTTCTTTTAACGAGGAAATCAACAGTGGGATTGAACAGGAAGTAGAGAAAACCCGAAATCAAGATTGGAAAGAACAATGTAGATGTAAAAATGACTATTGGTTCAAAAAGAAAAGAAATCTTTGTACCAACATAAAAAAGTAAAGACAATAGTAATAACTCTAACGTCCAAAAATGCAGTTTTTGCTTGAACAAATTATCTCCTCCACTATAAGCAATTCTATTTAACTCCCTATTTCTAAGGAAACAACATCATAAATGCGAAAAATCCTATGTATGATAATCATTCATTGTTAGCAGTTTACCATATTTCTATAACTTGGATGAATAATTATATATAAAAATAATAGAAAAAAGCCTAAAGATACAGTTCCCTAACTTTTTGATGGTTAAGCATCATTTTACACTTTAAATCTGTTATTTGTCGCAGGAAAAAGAATCAATAGGAAACACCATACAAATTACTTAGGAGAAATAATCTATTTACTTTTCAATATTCCATTGATGACGAAAGATTCATTGGTTTTCACCTATTCCGGACACGGACCCAATAAAAAAACCCCGCTTTTTATTGGCGGGGTTTTGAGTCTTATTTTTGATCTTGAAGAACCGCTTCAAGCATCGTACCGTTTTTAGCTAGGTTCGTATGCCATGAAAATGCTTTTTCAAGAATGTGCGGAGTTTGATGCCCGCCCGTTTGCGCAACAGCTTCAGTGAAGTATGCACGTAGCTGTGGTCGGTAATCAGGATGAGCACAGTTTTCTATGATTAACTCTACGCGCTCTTTTGGTGCCAAGCCACGTAAATCAGCGATCCCTTGCTCTGTCACTAATACGTCCACATCATGTTCAGTATGATCCACATGAGAAACGAAAGGAACGATACTGGAAATTTTGCCGCCTTTTGCATATGATTTCGTTACGAAAATTCCTAGGCGTGAATTACGGGCAAAATCTCCTGATCCGCCAATTCCATTCATCATTCTTGTCCCAGAAACATGTGTCGAGTTTACGTTACCATAGATATCACACTCTAACGCTGTATTGATTGAAATCAAGCCCAAACGACGGATGATTTCAGGATGATTAGATATTTCTTGTGGACGAAGAACTAGCTTATCACGGTATTTTTCAAGCTCACCGTAAACTTGTTTCCCTTTTTCTTCAGCTAATGTAATCGAACACCCTGAAGCGAATTTAACCTTTCCAGCATCAATCAGATCAAATACCGCATCTTGCAGCACTTCTGAATAAACTTCCAAATCTTTGAATTCAGAATCAAGGAAGCCAGCGAATACTGCATTTGCCACTGAACCTACACCCGACTGAAGCGGAGCAAGGCTTTCAGTTAAACGGCCAGCCTTTATTTCTCCACGAAGGAAGTTAATGAGGTGGTTGGCGATTGTTGCAGTTTCTTCATCCGGCGGCACGATTGTGGAAGGTGCATCAAGATCTGTAGAAACGACGATTCCCATTACTTTTTCGGGATCAACCGCAATGCCGATCGATCCTAGGCGATCACTTGCTTTAGTCATAGGAATCGGTTCGCGTTCCCCTTGTTTAGCCGGTGTATATATATCATGCATCCCTTCCAATCCTTCTGGATGGGATACGTTCAATTCAATGATCACATGTTTAGCTTCTTGAACGAATATGGCTGAGTTGCCTACAGAAGTTGTCGGGATGATCAATCCATCTTCCGTAATCGCCAATGCTTCGATGATTGCAAAATCGATTGGTCCGACAATGCCTTGACGAACTTGTTCAGCCGTATGAGACAAATGCTGATCCACATAAGTTACTTCATCAGCATTGATTTTATTACGAATGCCTTTATCCGCTTGGAACGGCAAACGTTTATTTATGATACCCGCTTCCGCCATATGTTGGTCGACTTCCGGTCCTAATGAGGCACCAGTATAAACGTCAACTTTGAATTTTTCAGTTTTAGCTCTTTCAACTAGAGCCATCGGAATAACTTTAGCATCACCAGCACGGGTAAATCCACTCATACCGAGTTTCATCCCACTTTTAATCCATGATGCTGCTTCTTCCGCTGTAACTACTTTCCCCTTAAATTGTTCGTTGCGAATTTTTTTGAAAACGCTTTCGTTCATACAAAAGACCCCCATTTTTCGCTTTTCTTACACTTAATTTTACCAATCATGTGTAATCGTCACATTCATTTTCGAATGAAAAGCCTTAAATTGGGCATAAACCAGCATTTCTTTCACACAAAGGAGAATCACTAAAACCCCAAAGCCCTCCTGAATTGACTTGCATATGTTTGACTGACCTGGATTTTTGAGTTGTCTTTCATTATCAATAAAAATGTAGAATGGAAATCAGGGAGGATCTCTTGTATATAGTTGATATTGACGATGTACGAACGGTGCACACGAATGAATAAATCACTAGGTAAAATGAATTCCAATTCACTTAAATTCATTTTATGAAATCCACTCACACGTTCGGACTGAATTTTAGTTTTCCTATTTTGAGCTTCCAAATACATAATTTCATCATATGGAAGCGGTATCCAGCGATCATCTGTTTTAATGGTCAGGAATGATGTCGGTAAAATCAATGGCTTTGACGGCAAGATGGCCGTTACCGCCCCTAAAGGGTTGCCCTCGTCCATGATAGGAACACTCAGCCCATAGTAAGGTACGCCAAATACATTACTTTCAACTTGCACCCCTATTTTTTTACGGATGCTCAGCGCTTTATATGTCGCCGTATTTTCACTGATTAAATCACCTGGTTTTATTCTTAAGTCCACTTGTTTGCTCGGTTGATAATAAATGTATTTTTCGGAATCAGCCACAGAAATTGAAGCATCCTTCGGTACAAACTCCCTGATGATATTTAAAACGGATTCGACCGTAAATTGATCCATTTCCTTTCACCCCTTAAAAGAACATATTAATAATTCCCCTATTTTTAAGCAGGGCATTCATGAAGTAATTCATAGTTTTTTGGTAAACTTACATTTTTTTGAATTCACTTTTCGGAAAATTAAAGAAAAATTGAAGTAACTAAGCAAAAAGCGTCGAAAAAAGCAAAAAAATCGTATTTAAATTTATGTCCTTATTCATTATAGTTGGAATGCTCCCCGATTTCCATGGGGGATTCAAGAAAAAAGTTTCCTTATTATACAAACATTTAAATATCAAAATCCAGCGGACATCAAACAAAAAAGCCGCTCTCCCCTAGGATAACGGCTGAAAGGTCATTTTTTTGAAGGGGGATTTTGAAACGGGGAATTTAATCGGAGTGATAACATCTCTTCTAAGTTTTTCAGTGGCAATTCCAATAAAAAGGGTCGGTCATCAGGTTGATATACATCCTCTGAAATGAGCGTATTAACGATCTTCTGTTTTTTTGCATTAACAATTCGGACCAGTCTCCCCATTTTCAGCTCCCTTTCTTTAATCTTCTGTATCCGGCGGAATTGATCACAGCATCAGATGTCATTCTTTAGCGCATCATGACCTTCTTTACCGGTACGGATATTCACAACATTCGCCAATTCATATATAAAGATTTTACCGTCACCCGGTTTACCGGTACTCAAGAATTTCCTTGCTACATCCACAACATCCTGAACTGGCACTTCACACACGACGATCTCGATTTTCATTCGATCATGCAATGACATTTCACGATTTCTGCCTCTATATGTTTCCACATAACTTTTCTGAAGACCCGTTCCTTTTACTTCCGATACTGTCATTCCACTTACCCCTATTTTCGCAAGTTCCGCTTTGAATTGTTCAAATTGGATAGGACGTGTAATGATTTCTATTTTCGTTAAAATCTCGGACATATGGGCACCCCCTTTTAGATTGATTCGTGATAAGCTTTTTCTCCATGAAGTGTAAGATCAAGCCCCATTGACTCATCTTCTTCACTGACACGCAACGGTACGAAAAGGTTAATGGCTTTAGCAACGATATAAGTGACTACGGCAACGAAGATATAGGTCGCAATGATCGCTACAAGCTGCTTCCACAACAAGTTGAAATCTCCATAGAATAAACCATTTGCACCGCTTTCGTTTACGGAAGTTGTCGCGAACAAACCTGTAGCGATGCCACCCCAAGTCCCGCCGATCCCATGTAATCCGAAAGCATCAAGCGCATCGTCGTAACCCAGTTTATTCTTCAGGAAGAATACGCCCCAGAAACAAACGGCACCGCCGATGACACCGATGATGATTGATGATGCGGGCGTTACGAATCCGCAAGCGGGTGTAATGGCCACCAAACCAGAAATGGCTCCGGATACTGCCCCCAGCAATGTTGCCTTTTTATTAGCCATATACTCGACGATCAGCCATCCAATGATACCAGCAGCTGCTGCAACAGCTGTATTAACGAATACATTCATCGCCACTCCATTGATTGTCAGTGCGCTTCCGACGTTGAAGCCGTACCAACCGAACCAAATTAATGATCCTCCAAGAAATGTTAAAGGAAGATTATGCGGCGCACTGTCCCCCGACTCTTTCCTTTTACCTAACATGATTGCCAATACCAAACCTGCAACCCCTGAAGATATATGAACAACGTTGCCACCTGCAAAGTCAAGTGTACCCAGTTCCGCTAACCAGCCTCCACCCCATACCCAGTGTGCAACGGGAGCATATACGAATAAAGACCATAGGATCGTAAAAATCAGGAATGCTGAAAACCTCATCCGTTCGGCAATGCCACCAGCTATGATAGAGACCGTTAAAACGGCAAAAGTCATTTGGAATAACATGAACAAACTATGGGGAATTGTTTCGCTGTAAGGTCCAGGTGCAAAACCCACATCCTTTAAACCAACCCAGTCCAGACCGCCCAGAAGTGAATTACCAGGTGAAAATGATAATGAATACCCAATCAGCACCCAAAGAATAGAAATGACAGCCAGAGGCATATAACTATGCATTGCCGTATTCAAGACATTTTTACTTTTTACCATCCCTCCATAAAATAGGGCAATCCCTGGTGTCATTAGCCAAACCATCATCGTCGCCAAAAACATGAATACCGAATCTGCCATTTGCATACTGTTTTTCCCCCTTTTTATATATGTTATGTTTATTAACACTATTATGTTATATTTTTTATCATATACTTAATTTTCTAATAATTCAACTTAATTTTTGTGTTTTTCAGAATAAATGTTAGATTAAATAACATCAATAAGAATAAAGGATCGGCAAATTTGATTTTATTGGTTTAATAGTTACTTTTCCGCATCTTCACGACTCCACGTCTGTCACATTTTACCCTCCACTTCACCCTCGAAAAAATCATTAAAAAAAGGGCCCTCCTATTGAGGACCCTTCAATAAATATTCATTAACAGCAACGAGACACTTTCCCACCCTTTGCGTTATACCGTTCATCCTGGGCTTCGCAGAAAAATTCTTTCCTGGTTTTCACGGGATCTTCAGGATGATGCTTTTTCATATGTGCCACATACGTATCATAACTTGGCACGCCGACGAGCAAACTGACGAATTGCTTTCTGTAGCTGAGAATTGTAATTATTCTTTTCAACATCGCTTTCCCTCCCTTATGACGACCTTGATACATAAGGCGCTTCATGTAAATCTATTTTCTGGTTCTTCAAGACTTTTATCCATAACCTAATGGCAGAAATCAGGACCGTGATCACCACGATCATGAAGATGGCACATAGGGCAGCATCCACATAATCATTGACGATAACCCGCTTCATCTCGGCCAGATTGGCTGCCGGAGCAAGAACTTCCCCACTATCATAAGCCGCTTTAAATTTATCCTTATGTGCTAAAAAGCCAATTGCCGGGTTTTCGTGGAACAGCTTTTGCCACCCTGCCGTCATGGTCACTATCAACAAGAATGTAGTGGGCACAAGAGTGACCCATGTGTACGCTTTTTTGCCCATTTTGAAAAGGACCGTCGTCCCAAGCAGCAACGCAATGGCGGAAAGCATCTGATTCGCGATTCCAAACAATGGCCAAAGGGTATTGATTCCGCCAAGAGGATCAATGACCCCTTGATAAAGGAAGTAGCCCCAACCGATTACACAAATGGCAGTCGCAATTATATTAGGCAGCCATCTATTCGTTTCGGCAAATGGTTTGTAAAAGGTGCCGATGATATCCTGTATCATAAAACGTCCCACCCTGGTTCCTGCATCAATGGTGGTCAATATGAACAATGCCTCGAACAGTATCGCGAAATGATACCAGAACGCCATCAGGGACGCCCCCCCAATCACTTGCGAGAAGATATGGGCCATGCCGATTGCAAATGTTGGAGCTCCTCCAGTACGGGATATAATGGTCTCTTCCCCAACATCGTCCGCAAGGCCGGTAATCATCTCAGGTGTCACAAGGAAACCCCAATCAGATATCGTAGCAGCCACTTGCGCTGGTTCCGTTCCCACAACGGCCCCCGGGCTGTTAATGGCAAAATAGATACCTGGCGTCAATACACAGGCGGCAATCATCGCCATGATGGCTACAAAGGATTCAGTCAACATCGCCCCGTATCCGATTGGACGTGCATGCGATTCACGTTCAATCATTTTAGGAGTCGTACCTGAGGAAACGAGTGCATGGAATCCCGATACCGCTCCACAAGCGATCGTAATGAATAGGAACGGGAATAAATTTCCGGAAAATACAGGTCCCGTTCCATCGATGAATTGAGTGACGGCAGGCATTTCAAGGCTCGGCATGACAATAAAGATACCAAGTGCAAGTCCGATGATCGTACCGATTTTCAAGAATGTACTTAAATAATCACGCGGTGCCAATAACATCCATACTGGCAAAACGGAGGCAACGAAACCATAGACAATCAACATGATGGCAATCGTTTCCCCGTCGAAAGTGAACATCGGCGCCAATGTTGCGCTCTCGGCTACAAAGCGGCCGAAATATAACGCGAGCATCAAAAGTATGATTCCGATAATCGACCCTTCACCAACCCGTCCCGGCCTTATATAACGCATGTAAATGCCCATAAGGACTGCAATCGGTATGGTCGAGGCAATCGTGAACATTCCCCACGGACTGCCCACCAGCGCTTTTACGACAACCAGGGCAAGTACCGCCAGTAAAATGATCATGATACCGAGGATACCGACCATCGCTATCAAGCCTGTAATCGGTCCAATCTCCTCTTTGATCATTTCTCCCAAAGATTTGCCGTTACGGCGCATCGAACCGAAAAGAATGATGAAATCCTGTACGGCACCAGCCAAAACAACTCCGACTACAAGCCATAGCGTCCCTGGCAAATATCCCATCTGAGCTGCAAGGATGGGGCCTACGAGAGGTCCGGCTCCGGCAATTGCTGCAAAGTGGTGGCCAAACAACACCCATTTGTTTGTAGGTACATAATCTTTCCCATCATTATTCGCTTCCGATGGAGTCTGGCGATTGTCATCTAGCTCAAACACTTTCCGTGCAATGAATTTACTATAAAAGCGGTATGCAATTGAATAAACACAGAGTGCCGCAGTAACAATCCACATGGCATTGATGCTTTCCCCCCGGTTTAGCGCAACGAAACCAAAACTCACCGCACCCAATGCAGATATGATCCCCCAAAGAATAATAGACTTAAGCGCTTTCATTTTTTTCCATCTCCTCTCTATCGATCTAGTGTACAACTATAAAAAACCTTCATTTATTAGGGGCCAGGGCTGTATTTCTCCCCGTACCCATTAAATTTAAAGAATTTTATATATATTCTGAATTATATGTTACCGTAAGGTTTTTTAGCAATAGCAATTTAGTCAATTTGTAAAGTATTTTCCATTATTTTGTCGATAATTCCCTCTTTTCCCACTTTGGTGGAATCAATGATTTTCATGCTTTATAAAAATCGTATTGTGTGAACGCATTTTTAGAAGGTTCATCATTAAATGAACGGGATGCGATCCGTTTATGATGCTCATTATGGGACCAACACAAAAAATGTGCGCCGGATGGCACACATTTTTTCTTTATCCTATCTGATTTTCCCTTAATGAGCTGCGGTTTAGATCGTAATAAAAACCCCTCTGCCGCAACAATTCATCATGGGATCCTTTTTCAATGATCCTTCCTTCATCAAGTACGAGGATTTGATCACTTTGCTGAATTGTATTCAATCTGTGGGCAATGACAAAACTTGTCCTTCCCTCCATCAAGCGGTGTAATGCTTCCTGAATTTTAAGCTCGGTTATCGTATCTATGCTACTTGTCGCTTCATCCAAAATCAATAAAACGGGATCCGCTAAAATAGCCCTGGCAATTGATAATAGCTGGCGCTGCCCCTGACTTATTCCACTGCCATCTTGATTCAAGATGGTATCGTATCGATCTGGCAGTTTCATGATAAAGGAATGGGCATTGGCAAGCTTGGCTGCATTCACCACTTCTCCATCTTCTGCCTCCAGCCGGCCGTAGCGGATATTTTCACGAATCGTACCTTGAAACAAGAAGGAATCCTGTAAAACGAAGCCCATATGCTTACGGAGACTGGACCTCGTCACCTGTTGGATATCCTGGCCGTCAATCAATATCCGGCCGCTGTTCGGCTCGTAAAAACGGGCAAGAAGATTAATGATCGTGGTCTTACCTGCCCCCGTGGGACCTACAAGCGCGATGGTCTCCCCTTTTTTTGCATGGAAACTAACATCATATATCGTTTGCTCTTCATCATTATACGAAAAGGAAACACCCTCAAAGTCCACCTCACCGCGGACTTCACGAAGTTCAGAAGCCTGTTTCTCATCCACTTCTTCTTCTTTTTCATCAAGTATGGCGAAAACCCGTTCAGCACCGGCAACAGCTGAGAGGAGTGTATTGAATTGGTTAGCCAGGTCATTGAGCGGACGGGTGAATTGCCTTGAGTACTCGGTGAAAATGACAATGACCCCGATGGAAACCGTACCTATGCCATTCAGCGCCAAAAACCCTCCGACAGCGGCTATTACCGTGAAACTTAAGTTGTTCAGTAAATTCATCAGTTTTGGAATCAGCCCTGAGTATGATTGTGATAGGAATCCGGCTTTCTTTAAATTTTCACTCCGGATGATAAAATCACGGATCACTTTATCTTCCTGTGAAAAAGCCTTTACGATCCGTTGTCCGGAAATCGTTTCTTCTATAAACCCATTCAGTTCTCCAAGGTTCTTCTGCTGTGCTTTAAACAGCTTTCCCGTCCTGTTCGTTATCCACCTCAGACCGAAGAACATGAGAGGAACGATGAATAAGGTTAGAATAGTTAATAAAGGGCTCAAATACAGCATGACTCCGATCGTCCCGACAAGTGTCAGCACACTTGAAAAGATCTGGATGACGGAACTATTCAAAGTGGAACTGACATTTTCAATATCATTCGTGACCCTGCTCATCAACTCCCCGTGCTGACGCCGATCAAAAAAGGGAATGGACAACTGGTGAAGCTTTTTGAATAGTTGATTGCGCATCGCATAAACCGTATCCTGTGCAATTCCAATCATCCAATAATTCTGAAGCCACATGGATAGGGAATAAAATATGTAGACTCCGAGAAGCCCTAAAAGAAGGCTGATCAGCCCCCCGCTATCTCTTGTGACAATATAATCATCAATGGCCATCCCAACAAGAAAGGGGCCAAGCAATCCCAAAACCGAGCTTATCAGTACCATGAAAAGGACACATAATAGCAGGCTTTTATTCGTTGCCAAGTAGGGAATGATCCTTTTTACCGTATTCCAGGAGTTGACCGGTTTAGACTTTGCCTTATCGGGAGATATTCTTCGACTCAAGCGAAATCTCCTCCTCCCCAAACTGTGAGCGAACGATTTTTCGATAAAGATCGCTTGTTTGCATCAAATCCTGATGTTTCCCCAGCGCAAGGACTTGACCGCTTTCCAGCAACAAGATTTTGTCAGCCTCCATGGCTGTACTGATTTTTTGTGTAATGATGAGCGTTGTGCATGTATAGTCCTTTAAAGCGGCAAGCAATTTACTTTCCGTCTTCAAATCCAGCGCACTTGTACTATCATCCAGAAGGAGAATCTTCGGTTTGCGCACCAATGCTCTTGCAATCGATAAGCGCTGTTTTTGCCCTCCAGACAGATTCACTCCTTTTTGCCCTAACTGGGTTTCATATTGCTTCGGAAGTTTCATTACGGTCTCATGGACCTGAGCATGCATGGCCGCAGCCATGATTTCCTCCATCGAGGCACCCTCTTTTCCCCAAGCGACATTATTTTTTATGGTCCCCGAAAAAAGCAGGGCCTCTTGCGGTACATAGCCAATCCTGTTCCGCAGCGAATTCAAGGGAATATCTTTCAGATCTTGGCCATCAATTTGAATGGAGCCGCTTTCAACTTCATATAATCTCGGAATCAGCTGAAACAGTGATGTCTTCCCTGATCCTGTCGCTCCTATGATGGCAAGCGATTCTCCTGGATCGATGGAGAAGGTCAGGTTTTTCAATATCGGGGTTTCGGTTCCAGGATAGCGGAAAGATACATCCAGAAACTTAATGCCTCCCCCATTGACGGCCCCACTCTTGCTTTCCGCCTTACCTTCATCAATATCTATCGGGGTTTCAAATATTTCCGTCACACGTTCCGCTGAAGCCTTTGCACGGGAAATGACCATGATCAGCCATGAAAAAACGGAAAGGGATGCCGCAATCCTCGTGGCATAGTTGACAATCGCCACAACTTCCCCTACCTGTATATCTCCCGTTGTTATAAATTCACTTCCAAGCCAGAGAATGATCAGAATCGCCACATTCATGACAAGCATCAGCACAGGCATCGTCGTTTCAATTAAACGAAGGGAAGACACAGTCTTTCTTTTCAACTCTTCATTCGCATCGTCAAATCGGCCGATTTCATGCTCCTTACGAAGAAAAGCCTTGATCAAGCGCATGCCTATCAGGTTTTCCCTCATGACTCCATTGACATTATCGAGTTTTTTCTGGACGAGCTTAAACAGCTTAGCCGCCCGTTTCATAACCCATCCCAAGAAGAAAACAAGAACCGGAATTGAAATGACCAATACGAGGGATAATTTCAAATCGACCGCAATAGCCATGATCGCTCCGCCGATTACGATCAACGGCGCCCTTGCCATGATACGCAAGCCCATAAAAACCGTATTTTGAAGTTGGGTCACATCATTCGTCATCCTTGTGATCAACGAGGAAGTCGGGATATTATTCAAGTTCGCAAAAGAAAACGCCTGTATTTTACCAAAAAGGCTTGTCCTGACATCATGTCCAAAGCTTTGACTTACATGTGATGCCGTAAATGAATTAACGATCCCGCCAAGAAATGAAAAAACGGAAAGTCCAACCATGACACTTCCCCATTTAATCACCACCGATAAATCTTTCTGCAAAATGCCATCATCAATGATTTTTGCTATAAATAGAGGTTGTAATAGCTCTACCCCGAGCTCGACAATCATTAAGGATAAAGCAAGAATGATCAAAAGCCAGTATGGCTTAAGAAATGAGGACAATTTTTTCATCTATGGCACCTTCGATTCTCCGTATGTAAATAGCATCTTTTCATCCTCTCATTATACATTTTTATACAGATTTTTTAAAAGATTTTAACTGTTTTAAAGCACTGGTAAATATCTTGATTTTTTTTGTAAATACCCTTGACAAATAACAGGAAATAAGCGAAAATTCTAATTGATAATGATTTTCAATTTCATTATCGATCTCTGAAATTTGATAAGCAATTACGATATTCTCTTATCGTACCCTTTTGATATTGTACATAGATACAATGTCGCCCCGGCTTCTCTGTGCCTAGTAAAATTATATGCTCATTAGCGAATGCAAGTCACTAGAATATTGCCCCCTCTTTATTCAAGTAATTTATTCACATTGGAAGCATATTAGGCAGCCGGGGATTATTTTTTTCAACTATTAAACTTACATATATGATTAAAGGAGCAGGATGATCATGAAACTAGAAGATATCATTAAAGAACGGCGCAGCATCAAACGATTTAAGGACATTCCTGTTCCTATTGATACCATCCAATCATTATTGGAAACTTCAACATGGGCACCGAACCATAAAATGACCCAGCCATGGCGCTTCGTCGTGGTGCATGGTGATAGCCGTTTAAAACTCGCAGAAGCAACACGTGCATTCATGGAAGGCAAAGAGAAGGACCCTGAAAAGAAAAAAGCAGCCGGACAGCGAGGATATAATAAACTCATAGGTGTACCGATGTTTGTCGCAGTGATCATGGAAGAGAATCCGAATCCCATGACACGTGAAGAAGATTATGCGGCTACAAGTGCCTTGATCCAGAATTTCAGCCTGCTTGCCTGGGAACAGGGAATCGGGATGATATGGGAAACATACGGCATGATACACAGCATGGAGTTTCGTGAAGCTTTGGGCGTGAAACCAGGCGAGAAGATTGTCGGCAGCCTTCACGTTGGCTATCCCGATATGATTCCTGCCCCTCGTCCAAGGAACGCGATCGATCAACTCCTGACCGTCATGGACTAACATAAAAGGAAGGCCTCCAATCTTCCAGTTGGAGGCTCAGACTGTAGACAAACTCGATGAAAACCGGGTTTTCTACAGTTTTTTTATGGCTTTTTTGAACGTCGATTTCCGCTCCAGGCACGCGCTTTTCCCGCAGGAGTCTCGTGCCTTACACTCCAATCACATATAGATATAACTTATTCCTACATTTTTTTGTATTATATAGAAGTATTTAACCAGGTAATAAGGATGCTTTTTAAACATGATTCTATTCAGCAAGATCAACTCGAAGTAATTACTTAAATCAATTGGTGCCAGTGAATCATTTAGCTCGTAAACTTGATGTGCCATTATTTGGTGCAAGATATGTATGAGGTTGAACGTCCCTTTTTATCCGTTTCAAGAGCGTCAACTCCGTTCTCCTCCAATTGCTTTAGCCACCTGAAAACAAACGCTCTGAACCCTACAGCGCGTCTGTTAGCTTGGAATGATTATCCCCACGGTCATTGCCACTACCATAAAGAACCAGATGAAAAAAATCCAGCGTATGTATAGTGATTAAAAGATCAATCACAAAAAACCCCCTTCTAAAAGGAGGTCCCTAAACGCTCATACTCAAAAGAACTCGTGATATAATGCCTGAATTGCCGTCTCTTCGTTGTGCCCTTTCACACCGAACATCATGCTTACCTCCGAAGAGCCTTGATTGATCATCTCAATATTCACCTTTGCTTCAGCCAAGGCTTTTGACGCTCTTGCCGTTGTACCGACATTATGGCGCATTCCTTCCCCTACAACCATGATCAAGGCAAGATCATGTTCCACATTCACTTCATCGGCATGAAGCTCTTTCTTGATTCGGGAAATGATTTTCTTTTCGGCATCCCCTTTCATCTGGTCCTGCCTTAGAATAAGCGTCACATCATCGATGCCTGATGGAATATGCTCATATGAAACTCCATAATCCTCGAGGATGTGCAGCAGTTTCCGGCCAAAACCAACTTCCCGGTTCATCAAATATTTGCTAATGTAAATACTGCAAAATCCTTTATCACTTGCAATCCCAATAACTGGCCCGTTCGTATTATCCCGTGTATTCACAATGCGGGTCCCTTGTGCCGCCGGATTGTTCGTATTCTGGATATGGACAGGTATTCCCGCCCGGAATGCAGGAATCAGCGCCTCATCATGAAATACCGAGAAACCTGCATAAGAAAGCTCACGCATCTCACGATAGGTTAGTTCCCGGATTCCCTTCGGATTGGAAACCACATTTGGATTCACCGCATAAACGGCATCCACGTCCGTAAAGTTCTCATACAAATCAGCTTTGACCCCATTAGCAAGAATCGAACCCGTAATATCGGAACCGCTTCTTGAGAAGGTTAACACATCACCATCTAACGTATATCCGAAGAATCCTGGGAATACAACGATTCCCGGCTCATCACGCAGAGCATATAACCGATCATAAGACTCTGGCAGCACCCTGGTGAATCCACCTTCATCCGTTACGATCAAGCCTGCCTTCTTCGGATTGATATACTGTGCCTCCACTCCAAGGCTTTGGAAATAACCTGCGACCAGCTTCGCATTATTATCCTCGCCACCTGCCTTCAAGGCATCCAGATAGCGCTTTGGGTTAGTTTGATCTGCATGCAGCAGCGCCATTAAATTTTCATGAATCCCTGTGATGACACTCTCGGATATATCCAACTCTTCCGCAATGCTCGCATAGCGGGATACAACATCTTCTATCAAATGCTCTCCGTTATCCCCGCGCAGCTGCTGTTCCGCAGCTTCAATCAATAAATCCGTCACCTTTATATCATCGGAATTGCGTTTACCTGGAGCGGAAACGACCACAATCTTCCTCTCTGGATCAGAAACAACAATTTCGAATACCTTCCTCAACTGATCACCTGACGCAAGTGAACTTCCACCAAACTTTGCAACTTTCATCTCGACATCCCCTATTTTCGTAAATATTCTGTCAAAATTAACACTCCCTATTATTACGCTTTTTCTCGAAACAATCAAGTGCAAATTCCATTATAGGAGGACATTTGTACTTTTAAAAAGGACAGAATGACAGGACCACTGATCGAAATTAGCTATAAACTAAAAAAAGACAACAGGCATATGCCCATTGTCCCTCCTATTCTTTAGCGATTATCCACGGTTTCCGGGTATAAGTCATGATTCATCAAGCGGTAATTCGCCATTTCCTCATACTTCGTACCTGGTTTCCCATAATTCGTGTAAGGGTCGATGGAAATTCCGCCCCTAGGTGTAAACTTGCCCCAGACTTCAATATATTTAGGGTCCATCAATTCGATTAAATCATTCATGATGATGTTCATGCAGTCTTCATGGAAATCACCATGATTGCGGAAGCTGAATAAGTAGAGTTTCAAAGACTTACTTTCCACCATTTTCACACTTGGAATATAGCTGATGTAAATGGTAGCAAAGTCCGGCTGGCCCGTGATTGGACATAAACTAGTGAATTCCGGGCAATTGAATTTGACGAAATAGTCCCGGTTCGGATGCTTGTTATCGAATGACTCAAGGATTTCAGGAGCATAGTCGAATGTATATTTTGTTCCTTGATTCCCAAGCAGTGTGATATCTTTTTTTAATTCTTCTTCTTTTCTTCCAGACATGAAAAGTCCTCCTAATCCCACATTTCAGGGAGATTCATAAAATGGGCCTCTATATAACAAAAACCATATCTCCTCAAAGATATGGTTGATTCGCAAAAAATATCAAAGCCATAGTTTTTTTAAGAGGGTGATGCTATGAACCTCTCCCGTTTATCGGGAAATATTTTAAAATTGTCATAGTAAATATAGAAAAAAATATCTAATCTGTCAATCATACATTTTAAATTTGGTTTGATTCCTAAGGGCATTCAGCTTAAAATGTAGAAGAAGTTTATCCTACATGAAGGAAGAGATTAAGTCAATGTGGATTTTTGCAGCACTCATCACGAGTTTATGTTTCGGAATCAATAACAGCATTTTTAAATGGAGCAGCGGAAAAGGGTATTCCAAGATACATATCCAATTTTTCTTTTATTTTTCAGCTTTTATTTTGTCCATTGTTTATGGAGTATTAATGGATGGTTTGCAGCTGAACTGGCTGTCCATCATGCTTGGTGCAGCAATTGGTGTACTGAACGCCAATGGTAACATCCAGATGGCAAGCGCCTTTGAAAAAGGTCCGGCAAGCTTGACATCTCCATTAATCGCAGCGAATGCCATATTCCCCATTCTCTGTGCAGCTTTAATTTTTCACGAACATATTTCTTCCTTGCAGTGGAGTGGAATCGCCTGCATGTTTATCGCTACATTAGTCATCCAATATACACCTAATGCAAAAGGTAATCATCAATATGTCCCATGGATGATGCACACATTACTCTCCATCTTATCTTTTGGTGTGCTCGGCATTCTTATGACGACATCAACACGTCTTCAATTAAACTCCCTTGATATCCTTGTATCAATGTATGGAGGCGGAATGCTTTATCTTCTTTCGGCTCTAGCCTTTAAAAAAGAAAAAATCAAGCTAAAGGAAGTCAAAATCGGTTCCTTAGTAGGCTTTTTAAGCATGATAGGCTATGGATGTTATTTCTTTGCGTTGAACACTGGCATAGCAAGCATCATTTTCCCAGTCGTCAGCCTGAACTGTTTGGTTGTCGTATTCGCTGGATGTTATATATTCAAGGAAAAACTAAAAAACTATCAAATTGCTGGTGTCCTTGCAGCATTAATCGGTATTATTTTAACTAAAATATGAATATAGTTCGTTTTAAAAAAACAACCTGGCTGTCATGTATACAAGCCAGGTCGTTTTTTAAAAAACCTGAAAATGGGGCATGTCAAAAAAAAGTGTTGACACTTCACATAAAATATCAGATAATTTTGAATATTAACTCTCACGATTTTAGCTTTTGAAATGTTTGATTATCCTTCTGCTACGGGTATAAAAGAAATAGGTACAACCACCTCATTTAATTCTGAATTAGGAAAGGAAAGATGCATAATGGTAAAAGTTACAGTAACAGTTGATTTCCAAGGAAAATCTTATCAAACTAACGTCCTTGCTAAACCGGGTACTGATCATGAAGTAATTTTACAACAAGCCCTCCATCAAGTTGAAAAACAATGGAAAGCATAAAAAAGCAGGCATCGCAATAGATACCTGCTTTTTTATTCCCTTAAATACTATCCCAAATACTTTTCATATGCACGATTAACGACCCTCTTGCAATCCCCTCCTACTTAATAACACTTTTAATTGTTTTTTTCAAAAGTCACTAAAATCAAGATGCCAGTTTGTGTACCAGAATTTTTATAATGAAAAAATATCTTTGAAATGGAGTTATATTAAAAGCCTTATAAAAAAGAAGGTATTTTTTAGGCGCGTCTCTGCTGTAGACAATTTAACCGTTAATTTCCACTCCAGGCACTCGCTTTCCGCGGGCGGTCCGGGAGCCTCCCCGGTGCCTTTGCGCCCGCGGTGTCTCCCTTGGACGCTTTTCCCGCAGGAGTCTCGCACACCCGCTCCAATCAACTATGTTTTAACCCTTTTGTTTACAAACTCAAAGACGGTCTTTTAAGGACCGTCTTTTTAATGTTCTATTAAACTAAATTTCTTATTAATGGCATGGAACGTTCTTGGAGGCTATCGGAAAACAGACTATAAGAAATGAGCTTCTTCTTGTACTGTTTAACTACATCCACGCGGTCGCTGTAAATATATACAAATAACCTAACATCCTTTTTGCCTCTTTTAGTATCAATGACCAATGGAGTCCCACTATTTTCTGGATGTAAAAACAATTCCTCATTCCCCGGGAATATATGATTTTTCTTCAAAAATTTAGCGCTATTAAAATAATTAATAACTTGAATTTTTTCTTCACCTTCCAAACGTTTTCCGTCAAAGGTTACGATCGCATTCCCGCCACTAATTTCTGAATGTATTTTAAATTTACTGATAATCCAATTAACTGCATCTGTTGGAAGACAGGAAACCAATATTTTTAACAAACTTAAGATGATTGTCACAATCAAAACCGGCAATGTCAATTCATCATCTCCGCTACATTTATTAATTAATTCTTATATAACTTATTATATCAAAAGTGGCTGATCGTTTTCTTAGTTGATGTGTCCGTTCTATTAGCGTTTTACCCCAGTAACACATTGCACTTAAACACACGGGAATGCTTCAAAAGTGAAAATCCCCATTTATAAATATAATGTTGTGAAATGGTTATACTAAACAAATGGATTCAGCCACATCCTTGTTACACAAACTTCCATGAATGAAATGGATAGGCCGGTATAAGAATTAACATACAAAAAAAACTGGACGTCATCAAGACGCCCAGCTTTTCCAGAATCGATTATTGGTATCCCCAAATCATTGTTAGCATTGTACCGAAAATTGTAACCAATGCAACGAACAATCCGTAATAAACGTTTGTGTAAATCGATGCTTTATCTTCAGACTCTCCTGCATGCATGAACATAACAAATTGAAGTGCTGCTTGCATGAAAGCTGTAACAAGTAGGATGATCACAGCCATTTTAAGTGAGAGATCAAACACAATAACTGATAATGCGACCAAAGTCAGAACTAGCGAAAAAGCAAATCCCATAACTTGGCCCCGTGGGAATAATTCTTTCATATTACATCATTCCTTTCAGGTAGACGAAACTGAAGATGAAAATCCAGACAACGTCCAAGAAATGCCAGTAAAGTGAAAAGATGAAAGCCTTGTTTGTTGTCTGTGGAGTCATACCTCGTTTTTTAATCTGCATGGTGATGAAGGTTCCCCAGAATAAACCAAGTGTAACGTGAGCTCCATGCGTACCTAGTAGTGTGAACAAACTAGATAAGAAAGCACTTGTTTGAATCGTTGCTCCTTCATGTACATATTCCACGAATTCATAAATTTCGACTCCTAAAAAGCCTAAACCAAGAATAAGGGTGATAATGAAGAAACCAATCGTCGCTTTCTGCCTGCCAAGTCTCATCGCATTGATTCCAAGACCTATGGTAAAACTACTAGTTAAAAGAAAGATTGTTTGAAACATTAGTGTTGGGACTTTAAAAAGATGTTCCCCTGTTGGACCATTTCCAGTACCACCAACTAAGACAAAATAAGTGGCGAACAGTGTAGCGAAAAGAGCTATTTCTGCTCCTAGGAAAATCCAGAATCCAAAAATCTTTAAGCGATTTTCTTCCGTGCTATATTCAAGTGGCAGCGAGTTATCTATTTTCATTACTTAGCACCTCGCAATTTATTTTCAGTTTCTTCGATCTCTTCAACAGAGATATAACGTCCGTGATCTTTTTCGAATGAACGGTGAATCATACAAGCAAAGATACCGATCGTTGCAATGATTGCAATGATCCACATGCTGAATACCAATGCAAAGCCCCAAACGAAGAAGATACAGCTCATGATAAACGGCACGCCACTGTTATTTGGCATATGAATCTTTTCTACTTTACCGCCAAATAATTTAAAGCCTTTTTTCTTTGCATCCCAGAATGCTTCTGTAGAAGCAACTGTTGGCACAATTGCAAAGTTATATTCAGGGATTGGTGTATGTGTAGCCCACTCTAGAGAACGTGCATCCCATGGATCGTTTGAGATATTTCTTGATGCATAACGAGTACTCCAATAGATATTGTACACAATAAGTGCAAAACCTATTGCTAAACCAATCGCTCCAACGAAAGAGAGCATATTCAATGGACCATATCCTGTTGATTCAGAGTACGTATACATACGACGTGCCTGCCCATCTAAACCAGTGATGAACATCGGGAAGAATGTTACATTAAAGCCGACTATAATGAACCAGAACGACCATTTTCCAATTTTTTCGCTCAACATGAAACCAAACATTTTTGGCCACCAGTACGTGAAACCGGCAAGTACGGCAAATACAGTACCAGGGATTAAAACGTAATGGAAGTGAGCTACTAAGAACATTGTATTATGGTATTGGTAGTCAGCACTTGCCATGGCAAGCATAACCCCTGTTACCCCACCGAGCGTGAAAATCGGAATGAAAGCTAAAGAGTATAGCATTGGAACGGTAAACACGATTTTACCTTTCCAAAGTGTGAACAACCAGTTGAAGATCTTAACACCAGTCGGCACGGCAATTGCCATCGTGGTAATCGAGAAGATTCCATTAACCATTGCACCGTGGCCCATTGTATAGAAATGGTGAGCCCATACAATGAAAGATAGTGTAGAAATAGCTACCATGGAGATAACCATCGAATTATACCCGTACAGGTTACGACGTGCAAATGTCGATATGATTTCACTGTAAATACCGAAAGCTGGAAGAATAACTATATAAACTTCAGGATGTCCCCAAACCCAGAACAAGTTTGCCCAAAGCATATCGCTACCGCCATTGGCCATCGTAAAGAATTGAGTTCCGAATAGACGATCCATTGTCATCAACGCAAGTGCCACTGTCAATACAGGGAAAGCGAAAACGATAATGAAGTTTGTAATCAAGATAGACCATGTGAACATTGGCATTTTCATTAAGTTCAGGCCAGGTGCTCTCATTTTCAAGATGGTCACGATAAAGTTGATACCAGTCATTAATGTACCAATACCTGCGATCTGAAGTGAAATCGCGTAATAGTTCGAACCGACTGATTCACTGAAATCGTTACTTGCCAGCGGGAAGTAAGATGTCCAACCTGCATCAGGAGAACCACCGACTACGAAAGAAATGTTAAATAGCATTGCCCCCATGAAGAATAACCAGAAGCTTACTGCGTTCAGACGTGGGAATGCTACGTCACGCGCTCCAATTTGTAATGGTGTAACAATGTTCATTAACCCAATGATAAATGGCATAGCCATGAACAGGATCATGACGACCCCGTGTGTTGTAAATACCTCATTATAATGCTGTCCATCCAAAAGACCGTTATCTGGAATAGCCGTTTGAGCACGCATCATAAGAGCATCGACGCCACCGCGGAAAAGCATAAGCAGTGCTGCCAAGATGTACATGATACCAATACGTTTATGGTCAACAGTTGTTAACCACTCACGCCATAAGTAACCCCATTTTTTAAAATAGGTAATTCCGGCAACAACCGCAATCATGGTTAAACCAATGGCAACCATGGATGCATAAATCGCAGGACTTGGATGAGGTACGGCAAATCGATCAAAGTAATCCATACTTTTGTGACTCCTTTCAGGAAAATATTCCTTATCTTGTAAACCTAGTTGTTTTATCGAACGAAATTAATTCTTAGTGATTCATGTTGCTGTGTTCTGAATGTTCCTCGTGTGAATCCTTGGAATCATGTTCTTCAGTATCAGAAGATCCGTGGTCATGACCAGCATTTTCCCCTTCAGGAGCTGGTGAAAACTCTAAGTGAGTTCCAGTGTATGTGGATTGTCCCACATGACCAGGTTTTAATAATTCATTGAATTTTTCCTCAGTAATCGGTTTAGCAGTAGCTTTAATTTCATCTACCCACTTATCGTAATCTTTTGCTGACAATGCATTAACGTTGAACGTTTGCTGAGCAAAACCTGAACCACTGAAGTTTGAATTTCGACCCATATACTCACCTGGTACATCAGCTGCTAAGTGCAACGTATTAACCATGTCCGACATCGCGTATTTTTGTCCTCCAAGTTGCGGAATCCAGAAACTTGAGATTGGACCGAATGAGTAAAGTTTAAATTCGATTGGTCGGTTAGTCGGTATAAACAGATAGTTGACCGTTTCGATATCTTCTTCCGGATAACTAAAATGCCACTTCCAGTTGGAAGATGAAGCGTAAATAACTAAAGGTTCTTGATCTCCGTATCCTTTAGGTGTTGCCTCAACTTCATTTGTTGTTTTAACAGTAACAACGGATAGGAAAGCGACGATTATAATTGGGATCGCAACCCAAATTATTTCAAGAACCTTACTTCCTTCAATATGAGGCGGTTCATAATCATCACGTTGTTTGGAAGCACGATATTTCATTATCATGAAGATATACAGTACCATAACGACAAGGACGACAAAGGCCATTGTCCATATCGAAATCATAATAACATCTGCTTGTGTTGCAGCTACTGGCCCTTTAGGGTCCAAGACCATTAATGGGTTATCGCAACCGGTTAGCACAGTGGCAATAGTAAAAAGTATAGTTAATAGAGCCCATTTTATTTTCATAGTACTACCCCTTTCTTACATAATAAAATTCCAATTGGTAATTATTCGGACAAAGTGTTACCATGTTCACAAACCCCGACATACCAATATTAATCCCAAGTCTAAAAAAAGACAATACAAAGTGACATCTGTCACATAAAGTTCAATAAAGAGCAGTAAGAAGATGGTAAATGAACGGAAATGTTCGAAAATCTTCAGCAAATGAAATATAATAATTGTTTAATAACATACCTATGGAATTCACTTATCATTCCAGGATTGCATATATTACCGGTCCACTATCCATTTATTATTACTCTAATATAATGAAATGAAAATTTCACATTATATTCTCCGTGTTTATTGCCTCAACCTCCCTCAAGAATATGAATGATATTACCTATCCTGTCAAGTAGGTATTTATCGTTGGAAAACATGATTTAAAACGGATTTTTTACACTCGGCCAGGGAAGTTGGTAAATGGTAGCCGCATTGGATATGATGTTGAATCCATGCTTCCAAACTCTATTGATCCAACACTGGTCAATATTATATGTATATAAGGAAACAACGAGTGGGTAAATTGGGCTCTTTCTCCTTGCAATACTTATTGCCCTTTCAGTATTCCTAACGAGCCGTTTACCAGTAGTCATAATTCATGGGTCGGCCAAACTTGTTGCAACTAGTGATGTTTATCGGTCAGCAGGACAGGTCTGAATTACAGAAAAGGACATTTGGTTGTTCATTAAACTTCGCCTTTGTAACCCACACTTCCTCATTGAATGAAACTTCAAGTAAAAATGCAAAAAAAACCACGAGAAAAGGACTTTTAAAAAATGTCCTTTTCTCGTGGATATAGTTCAAAGTTTAAAGTTAGAACTTCCTGCGTTCGGGCAGTTCGGTTTGGATATCCGAGCACATCGTGTGTATTCCATTAAATGAAAGGGTTGGTCATATTTTTGATACATAACGAGTGCAGTATATTGTATTGAATTAAAAAGTAGCCAACTGATAATTAATCCAAGTCCTCCACATAATGAAAGCGCATTCAATCATTCGGATCACTTTGACTCAAATTCTTTAGACAGGCGTTCATCCATGTTAGTAAATCTGATGATAGAATGCTCATTATGCTATATTCCTCGTTTTAGTTACTGAATTCTGTACTTCTTTTTGTTTGAGTGTTAGCCTTTGATTTCATTTTTATGATTTTAGTTGTTTCCGGTACAATTCTTTCACCTTTATGTGTTTTCATTACCATTTCTTCTGTCAGGACAAAAAATATACCAACTAGAAAAATTGCAGCTGCGCTTAGTGTGATGGCGATTCCAACGGAGGTAAATATATAATCTTTATTGTAATCGCTTACAATGAAACTTAAAGCAAAAATAATAATTCCGATTACACAACCTGTGCCCGATACCCATTTCACTGCATCTAACATCTTCTGATTAGCTTCCATAATTTCATCCCCTTTCTTTCTATTTTATGACATTTCACAAATTTGTCAAATCTTTTCTATATTTTAACATATTCACAATGGAAACCTTGACAAATAGAACACGCTACTATTAGCTTTTAGGTATTAAAGACTATATGAAGAATCTAAAAAACAGTGCAAATACACTATCTATTTTTCCGATATTAACCTTGTGTTTACTATTAAAAACTTCTAAATAAAAGGCCCCTGATGAATGATCAGGGGCCTTACCTCTTTCTATGGTTTTTGCAAGGTTATCGTTACCGTTTTCTCTTCAGTACCTCGGTATACTTTAATTTTTACTTTATCGCCGATTTTCTTATCTGTATATAAGTATTTCCTTAATGCTGCGGAAGTATTTATTTTCGTTCCATCAATCTCAACAATGATATCCTGTTGCTTTAGCCCTCCATTCGCCGCAGCCGATCCCGCTTCTATACTCGTCACCATTACACCGGACTTTACGGCTTCAGGAACATTTTGAATGTAATATTGCGGCAGTTCTTCCATACTGGCCAAGCTGACTCCTAAATATGGACGTGTGATTTTTCCATTTTCAATCAGTTCCGTAACAATCGGAATCACATCATTACTTGGTATGGCAAACCCTAAGCCTTCCACACCGTTTTCAGAAATCTTCAGACTGTTTATGCCGATCACTTCCCCAGCGGTGTTGATCAATGCACCGCCGCTATTGCCAGGGTTGATCGCTGCATCGGTTTGAAGGACATCAAGTGCCCACTCCCCGTCCGAGGTATCGACTGAAATGGTGCGTCCGTTGGCACTGACGATTCCTTGTGTAACCGATCTTGAAAAATCAAGTCCAAGTGGGTTGCCAATTGCCAATACTTCTTCACCTGGACGCATGCTATCAGAATTCCCGAATTTAATTCCCTCTGGTGCTTTCGAGGCATCAATTGTCAAAACCGCTAAATCCGTCAAAGCATCGGCCCCGACAACAGCTGCCGTTGCCTTTTGTCCGTCATACAATGAAATTTCGACTTCCTTAGCTCCTTCAATAACATGATTGTTCGTGATGATATAGGCTTTCCCATCAGCTTTTTTATAAATGACCCCTGAGCCAGTTCCGCTCTCAACCGTTTCGCTCTCCGTGCTTTGCCGCTGGTACGGGTTCTGGCTTTGCATCTCCTGTAAATTCACGACCCCTACAATCGATTTGGATGCTGATTCGACCATCTCTGCCCTATCATTTGAATCCGTACTTGTCGATAACTTTTCCGCCGTGACATTTTTATCCTTTTCAACACTGTCCGTTTGCTGTACACCTGCCGTTTCGGTTGACTCATTCACTGAACTTTTCCCTTGATCTATAAAGTCTCCGCCAAATAGAAATACAGATGATGTAACCATAGAAGCAACCGTTCCGGAAACAAGGCTAGTTATCCAGAGAGACTTACCCTTTTTCCGTTCTGCCTTGATTCTGACTTGCTCCTCACCATTATAATTCTCCATCTTTATCCCTCCTATGATTGTCCTTTTTTACTTGCCTCAATCATAAACAGGAATTATTAAAAAATCCTTAAGAAAATAAAGAATTCGGCTATCCTTTAACAAAAATCATAAAATTTTATCGAATCCTGTATGTTGCCGTACAACAAAATAAAATGGCCACAACAGGGGCCCCCCATTCGACCATTCATTTATCCTTACATGACTTCATAAACTTCTTTGGTCTCCTTATTCACACCATACCAGCCCCAAGTGGTTTTGTGTCCGCTTTTCTGACTAGGTTCATCTACCTCGAAAACATGAAAAATATAATCTCCCTTTTCGGCATCATGATCATATTCGATTTGCAATTGCGAAAAGTTTTCCATATCCACGTAATCCCTCACAAGCTTCTCCGCCTGAGATTTACTTAATGAACGATCCGAATCCTTGCTTCCTTCTTTGCCTTTTGTATCCGTTGCCGCCTTATCTTCTGCTTTGGATTCTTCCTCGGTTGTTTCCTCCGTGGACTTCACTTCATCATTGCCCACTACTGCTTCTATCGTGGCGGAGTCTGATACCGGGTGCATTTCCGCCGCCTTTGAAACCATTTGCTTACCTTCCCGGTATTTTGCTTTATATGCGGTTGCTTCTTCAAAATCTTTTTTGGCCGATTCAAAATCCTGTTCGTCGTATTTCTTCATTCCACTCGCCAGCAAACCTGAAAGATCCATTAACTCCCTTGATTTAGGTGTTTTTGCTTCTTTATAAGCTAATTCAAATGCCTCGTGGGCTTCTAAATAATTTTCCTCATTCAACTGACTTTTCCCTAAATCCATATTGGAATCATAATTCCTTGTTACGCAGCCTGAAGCAATCAACACAAAAAAAACAACCATGATTGACCTCTTCACTATATCACCACTCCATTTACCATATTATTCTGTAAATCCATCTTAAACCATTTGATAAGGAGTCCGATACCTTTATTTCCTATCTTTTTCATTAAGGAAATGTTTACTTCATGATTAACTTTTTACAAATAGTGGTACAGAATAGATAAATGCCGGAAAGGGTGATGTGCAGAATGATACAGGAAAAACATACCTACCATGTCGATTTGGTCAGCGGTGACGTACTCGGACAAAAACTTGAAGAGAATCCGAGCTTTACGGTGCACGCAACTGATGAGGAACTTGCAGAATTGAAACAATGCTTGGAGGAACACCGAAAAGATGACCTGGAGGCATATGCCCGATCACATGTGCCCTACCTTCTCTATCATCATGACCGGGCAAATGATAAATACGATGCAGCCATGAAAAGGCTTTATGCCTTAATTTATAAATTAGGGGATGAAACGGCACGAAATCATATTGAAGAAATTGGCATATTGAAAGATAACAAATTCGAGGGAAATGAAGAAGTGCAAAATTTCAAATAAAAAATAGAACAGAACCTGAAATTCAAAGGTTCTGTTCTTTTATGATCAGTTTTCCAAAAGGTTTTCATTCCCTTGTGAATCACTATGCATTTTTTGAGGAAAGTATTTTTAATCTACATATTTATCCTTCAAATAATCCGAACCGATACCGCCAATAACCATCAAAGCAAATGGTAAAAAACTCGCTAAAACTGGCATGCTCTTTAAAATGGTAATATCCGTGCCAGCAAATTTGTTAAGACCAAAAATAATTAATTTAGACACTAACAAAAATGCTCCTATTAGTAACAAGATATCAAAAAACATTTTCCAATTTGGAAATGCTAACTGCTTACTTTCCCGTATTATTTTTTCTTTCAATTCCTCGTCACTCCTTAATAATTCATCTACCGTAATCTGAAATAAATCACTCAGATTAATGAGTACTTCAATACTTGGATAATTTTTTCCCGTTTCCCATTTGGACACAGATTGGCGACTCACATGAATCTTCTCTGCAAGATCATTTTGTGACCAATTTCTTTTTTCCCGTTCTTTTTTTAAACGTTCGCTAAAAATCATAATGAGTTCATCGCCTTTCCTACGCCTAGTATTGTGAGATGAATCGTGCAAAGTAAAGATAGTAATAAGCGCAATACTATGCAACCTATGAGTGACACCGAGGAAAACCTTGATATATCAAGGGTATCCGTTTAACTTTATGGAACTGCTGCAGAAAGAAAAAATTTAAAAAAATAGCAGCCGTTAACAAGAAAGTGGCAGAAAAAAACCTTGTAAGATCGCTTCCTAATTTCACGAATCATTTTTTGTGGCTTTTGCAATTCCCAATTCTTCAGTATGATTCCGTTAGTAAAAAAACTTAACGGAAACTGTTCTTTATAGATATCTTTTCCTCATTATTTGCAGTTCAAATGAAGGTCATGTTCCTGCATCGTTTTAAAGATAGTTTTTACCTTACCTTGAATATATAATTCTGCAAAGGATCATACGTTAAGAAGGCCCCCGATGAGAGGCCTTCTTCTGGAACAAACTCTATTATTAGTTGTAGAAAATAGCTTTATAGGGTCCAATCGATAAGCAATCCAGCTTGAGCTAATCCACCGCCGAAACCATATAATAGAACCTTCTCACCACCACGGAGCTTCCCTTCTTTTATCCCTATTTCCAAAGATAAGGGAATTGTTGCTGAAGAAGTATTTCCATACTCCACTAAGCTATATAAAGTTCGTTCGATTGGAAAGCCGCTTCTTTCACATATTGACTCGATCATTCTTAAATTTGCACTATGCGGTACGAACCAATCAACATCATTCAATTGATATTCTGCATTTTTCACCACAGTTTGCATTCCTTTTGGAACGGTCGTGACAGCCCATTTATAAACCTCACGTCCGTTTTGTACAAGGTTGCCGCTATCATTTAAGTCTTCCCCATTTATGCGTGTCGACAGGTTTGTACTATATAAATGTTTTCCGCCTTCACCCTCCGAATATAAATGTGAAGAAAGAAAACTTGGCTGTTTTTCATCATATTCTACAAGAACTGCTCCTCCGCCATCTCCAAATAAAATACAAGTGGCTCGATCTTCATAGTCCATAAGTTTTGATAAAGTATCCGCTCCAATAACTAGGATTTTCTTATTTAATCCCGATGTTACTAATCCATTAGCTACATGGAGCCCATAAGTAAATCCTGCACAGGCAGCGTTTAAATCAATAGCTCCAGTATTCTTAATGCCTAGCTTTGCTTGGACTAAAGATGCTACACTTGGAGTGTTGAAATCAGAAGTAAAGGTACAGACAATGATCATATCAACATCTTCGACAGATTTATCATACCGTTCCATTAAATCCTTTACAGCTTTATAACCTATATCACTAGTAAACTCCTCTTCATGTGCAATTCTTCGTTCTTTAATACCGGTACGTTTAACAATCCATTCATCATTGGTTTCAACCATTTTTTCTAAGTCTTTATTTGTTAACCTTTTTTCAGGAACATACGAACCTATCGCAGTAATACGTGCTTTGGATTTGAACATAGAATAGCCACCTCGTGTGTATGAATTGCATCATTTTATAACTTGATATTAACACCTGGTACTAATTATAAAGCAAAAAAAATCTTATGCAACTAACCGTTACATTAAAAAAAGAGCGGGCGGGGCAAAGCAACTTTAAAGGAAAGCACCTGTTAGTTCAATACAATCTTTAGAGAGAATGCCAAAAGTCATCTTCAAGACATTTCCTCTAATAATATTAAATTCTGCTTGCCTTACTGAACTTATCAAAAAAGTCCATACTACTAGTTGATGCAGATCTTATTTATGATGACGACAGATTTGATCTTGCCTTTCGAGGTTTTGTTCGACTGCATATGTAGTGCCCCATTCACACATTGTATTTAATACAGGTACAAATGATTGACCTAACTCAGTTAAACTATATTCTACTTTTGGTGGTACTACTTTATATACTTCTCTTCGGACAAGCCCATCTCTTTCCAGCTGCTTTAATTGGTCGGTTAAGACTTTCTGGGTTATGGCCGGTATTAGAATATAAAACTCTTTTGTCCTCATTGGTTTTTGACTCAGAAAAAAGAGGATTAAGCATTTCCACTTTCCTCCTACAGTATTCATGAAAATATTTATTCCCGTATTTAGACTCTTCACTCCTCATTCCTCCTGAATAGGCACATAAAGGTGGCTATGCCACTTTATTGTGCGTTATTTTCTTCTACATCATGGGTCCATTATACTCTGATTATAAAGCAAATATAACATTGGGAGTGAACATGATGAGTGTAAGAGAGACTATAGAAAAAAGACGTTCCGTAAGGCAGTATGATCCCCATTATAAAATTAGTCCAGAAACGTTGGCGGCACTTATTGAAGGAGCCAGTAAATCGCCTAACGGAAACAATATTCAAGCAACACGATACCTGGTTATAGATGAACCATATTTAAAGAATTTGTTACTGCCCATCGCTTTTAATCAACAACAGGTAATTGAAGCCTCAGTACTGATTTTTATACTAGGTGATTATCAAGCATTCGAAAAGGAAAATATCATAATGATACATGAGGATGAGTTCCAAAAAGGTTATTTTGACGCATCAGTAAGGGATTATCTAACAAACGCGGCGATCAATTATTATCTAAATAAATCAAAAGAAGATTTAAAGGTTGAATTAATAAGAGACGCAAGCCTGGCGTCAATGTCATTAGTTTTATTGGCGAACGAGGCAGGTCTTGAAACCATTACAATGTCCGGGTATGATTCCGAACAATTAAAGTCAGCCTTAAACATTTCCGATAGGTATTTAGATGTTATGCTTATTGCCATGGGGAAAGGAATGAAAGAAGGTCACAAAACAGTAAGACACGACGTTAGCAAAGTCATTTATAAAAACAAAATATAGTGAGTGTATTGGAAAGAGGGCTAAAAAGAACCCTCTTCCTCTTTCTTCTTAATCTTTCGTAAAACTTTAATGTTTTTGCTTATAATAGGTTACAGCGAGTGCAAGGGCCAGCACTGTTCCTTTGACGATATCCATCGCATAATACGGAACGGACATCATGATCAGCCCATTTTGTAGGATTCCGATCAGGACTGCTCCGACAAAGGTTCCAAACGCATTCGGTTTTCCCGCTCCCAAAACGGAGGAACCAATGAAGGCTGCCGCGACGGCATCCATTAAATAGGGTGACCCTGAATTGATTTCCGATGTCATGACCCTTGAAGCAAGGACAATCCCCCCGATTGCAGCAAATAGAGCCGAAAGCAGATAGGCAAGGATTTTGTATTTATTAACCGATATCCCGGAAAGTCTCGCCGCTTCCTTATTCCCCCCAATAATGTACATATAACGACCGTGCTTCGTATAAGTCAAAAAGATATGGGTCGCTATCACAATGACGGCCATGATCAGGATTATCCACGGTACCTGGCCAATTTTGGCGAAAAACGGGCTGATCAGTCCTGTTGCGAACGTCCCGTCTGGCATGACCATATTTTGCGAAACCGTAGCCCCTTTTGTATAGGTAAGGGCAATTCCCTGGATAATGAACATGGTAGCCAAAGTCATCAGCATGTCGGGAATTCTCAATTTAACGATCATGAATGAATTCAAAGCCCCTACGAAAAGTGAGGCACCGACCGCAGCTAATATGGCGATGAATGTATCCTGGGAAAACCAGACAAACATCGAGATGACGATGGCATTGGCCAATGATGCGACGGAGCCGACGGAAAGGTCGAAGCCATCCACGGTCAGTGATATCGTAATGCCGATCGCAATGATGGTCACGATTGAAATGGAACGCAGGATGTTTATCAGGTTAGACGTTTGGATGAAAGATGGATTGGATACGGCGAAAATTCCAATCAGAATGATAATCGTCAATATTGTGCCGTATTTATAGAAAAAGTCGAATAGTTCCACCTTTTTCTTCGCTTTCGCTGTCTGTGTAACAGGAATGGGTATGCTCATCCTATTTACCTCCTGTTGAATAGAATAGTAGTTCTTCTTCATTCGTTTTGCTTGTTTCTAATTCGATGACAGTGCTCCCGTCATATAACACATAGGTCCGGTTGGTAAGGCCAATGATTTCGGTAAGCTCGGAGGATGCATAAATGATCGCTTTTCCATTCCTTGCAAGCTTTGCAATCAATTCGAATATATCCTTCTTGGCTCCGACATCGACCCCTTTCGTTGGTTCATCGAATATGTATACATCCGCATCTGCCATAAGCCATTTTCCAATCGCAACTTTTTGCTGGTTACCACCGGATAGGTTTTCGACCTTCACTTCCCCTGAAGGTGTTTTAATGCCGAGACTTGCGATCATTTCCTTCGCCTTTTCCTTTTCCGCCTTACGATCGACGACACTGAATGTTTTGCAGAATTTGCCGAGACTGGCTGCAGTCAAGTTTGCCGAGACTGATTCCTGTACAAGGACCCCTTCTTTCCTGCGTTCCTCAGGTACAAGTGCCAGCCCGCTTTTTACTGCTTCATGCGGTGATTTCAGAGAAAGCTTTCGACCATTCAGGATGACTTCACCCGCTGTGATGGACGTATGACCAAAAAGGGTTTTACACAGCTCCGTTTTCCCAGCCCCGACCAGCCCAGCCAAGCCGATTATCTCGCCTGCTTTAATATTCAGACTGACATTCTTAACTTTCTCGGCATCTGACAATCCGTTCACTTCCAGAATTACGTCTCCAATCGAAGCATTCACTTCAGGAAACTGTTCATCCATGGTTTTCCCGAGCATGTTCTCTACCACTTCGGTACGGGTTATGTCCTCGATTTTTCGACAAGTGACACGCTCCCCATTCCTCATGATCGTAATTTCCTCACAGATTTCAAAAATCTCAGGCAGACGATGTGAAATGAAAATGATTGCCACGCCTTTTTGCTTTAATTCATTTACAATTCGAAAAAGTTCTGTCGTCTCCGTATGACTTAACGGAGCAGTTGGCTCGTCGAGAATCAGGAATTTGCATTCTGTCGAAACGGCTCTTGCTATCAGGACCATCTGTTTTTCAGCCAAGGTCAGGTCTCTAACCAACTTTTTCGAAGGGACATGAATTTTCATATCTTCAAGAATAGAAGTGGCTTTGTTGTGCAGTTCTTTCCAATGTACCCTTTGTTTTTTTCCCATGTTTTGGACCATATCATTCAACATTACATTTTCCCCAACTGTTAAATAAGGGATAAGGGCGGTATCCACTTCCTGATGAACTATTTGAATGCCCTGTGCCTGAGCAGCTTTTGGCGAGCGGATATCCCGCTTCATCCCATCAATAAAAATGTCACCTGAATAATGAACATGGGCTCCCGATAAAACTTTCATTAACGTCGATTTCCCTGCTCCGTTTGCACCGACCAATGCGTGGGCTGTTCCTGATTGTACGGAAAAATCAACATCACTTAGCGCCTTCACCCCCGGAAATTCAATCGAAATCATCTTCATTTCTAGTTGCTTGCCCATGTCCATTCCCCCTTATAGAACAGACACTCCCTTCGCTGGAAAGAGAGTGTCTCTTTTTATTTTTTATAATGATCTTTCAAAACCTTCATCCAATCTTCTTCAAATTCCGTCGATACACCCCAGCCATCGACAATATCAGACAGGTTTGCCATGTTTACCGCTTCTTTTGAAGCTTGGATTTGCTTTTGCGAAATGAGTGATGCCTCCAAATCATATGTTTGCGGTGTTTCTTCACCCGCTAATTTTTTAGCCAATATCCTCATATTCACTGCACCGATCAACTTGGGATCGACTGCTGCCGTGTAGGACCAAGAGCTATCAGCCGATTGGATTTCCTGGAGATCTGCATTCGAAACATCAATTCCATATATCTTCACTTCATCGCGGCCCGCTTCTTTAATCGCCCGGGCTGCACCGATAGCAAAGGCATCCCATGTTGCGAAAATGGCATCCAATTTACCTTTAGGGTATTTATTCAGCATTGCGGCTACAGCATTTTGTGTCTGAACCGAAGTATCTGCGGATGCCACTCCGAATCTTTCGACTTCTTTAATCCCGGGATTTTCTTTTAGTTTTTCCTGATAGACTGCATTTCTTCTTACCATTGGAGGAAAACCATCCACCCAAAGATATGCAATTGCCGCTTCACCTTTCTGTTCTTTTATCAGTTTATCGAAAGCCAATGTTGCCAGCGCTTCATCATCTTGTGAAGTTAATGTCACGCCCTCTATTTTAGATAGATCGCTTATTGAATCGAATGTGACAACGCTTTTACCTGCATCAACCAACTTCTGAACGTCATTTACAGTTGCGGCATCATCACCATGTGAAATGATATAGCCGTCGTAATCTTCTTCCAAAGCCTGTGCTATCGCATCATGGTATTTAGCCGTATCACCATTGGCTGTGTACGTATCGACCTGAAACCCCAGTGCTTCTCCTTCTTCTTTCGCCCCCGCCAGGTATTGGGCAGTATGATCATCACCGCCAATTTTACGGATCACTTTGATTTTGGCTCCATCGCCATCAGCAAATCTCTCCGGGACATTTTCAAATGATACTTTTTCTTCTTTCTTCGATTCTGTGGAACTCTGCCCTGCAGAGCAACCCGTTAAAAGCAAAGCCGAAGCGATGGCAGAAATGAATATCCCTTTAATAGACCTTCTCATCTTGTTCCCCTCCATGTTTTCTAATTAGTCTTATCAGTTAAGTCGGTGTAAATCCCAAAATAAAAACCTCTCTAATATAGAGAGGTTTAATCGGCTGTTTTGCAGACTTGTCCCTCTCTTATCTGTCAAAACATTTCTGTTTTGCAGGATTTAGCACCAATTCCTAATGGAACGGTTGCTGGGCATCTTAGGGCCAGTCCCTCCGCCACTCTTGATAAGAGATATATTGTGTTACGTTTTCGTAATTATCACTTTATAGGGATATAGTCGTAAAGTCAATAGATTTTTGAATATTTGAAATGTTTCCTGTTATTTTTATTTTCTTTGGAGCTGGGCTAGACGCTTTTTCTCGATTTTTTCAAGCCTCTCCAACTGCCTTAATTTCACTTCGAACAACGTGATCGGATCACGGTAAACCTCAGGATTTTCTTTCATATGCTCCAATGCAGCCTGGTGGTCTTTTATTTCAGTCTGCGTCTGCTCTATCGTTTTTTGAAGTAAGGCAAATGAACTGCGATAGAAAAGTGAGATGTCCCGATCCAATGATTTTTCAAACAATCCAAATTGGGTTAGGAAACGTTCCGTGATCATTTCGGCAACATCCAGGTAATCTTCACTTTCCAGGTATTTCTTGTAACGATTGTACATATTGGCCTTATTTTGCGGTATCGCCCCAAATAGCTTACCTGCTCCTTTGAGCAGCAATTGTGATGGAGTCCTGCGCAAAAGGATATTAACGTTTTCGATGCGGATACTGCTTGTCATCCGGTCGGCATCACGGCGCCAGTCATCCAATACCCTGAAGTCACCTGCCAGTGTAATCCGTTCTTCTTTGTATAATTCATTGAATCCGGCACTCATCTCATCCATGAACTGCTGGCTTTGTGAGAACTCCATTTGGGAACTGGCAATCCAGTCTTGAAGAGAACGGTAATATTGAGGCATGATCTTGTCAGAAATGAAGTTTTGAATCCGCTCATTCATTTCCTGGTTTAACTGTACATGGACCTGACTGAAATCACTGCTTTCCGTTAACGATTTAGAGCAATCCCTCAGTAATTCAGGAATTTTTGAATAAAGCTGACTTTTCACTTCGTCCTTAAGCGAACGATACGACCTTATGATATTTTCACTTTTTTCTTTTTCCAGATCAGCCAGTTGATTGACCGCTCCATTCAGTTTCACTTCCATCTGCTCATTCCAAGAGATGGAATGCTCGCATTTCCGCTCATTGGCTGTCCGTTTTTCTAATAGATAAGATAAAGTTTTACGAATGAATGCCAGGATTTTTTCAGATCTTCTTTCCTTCCAATTATCATCTTGATAATTCGATTGAAGGAAGGCTGAAAGGTCCTTCAATTGCTGCCTGCTGTCATAATGTTTGGAGAAAGCGAACACTTTCGCATTCGGGAAATATGCATTCACTTTATCCCATGTTTCGTCTTCCATCCGGACTGCGACCTGATCACTGTATATCGTATCCATTTTATTTAATAGGAAATGGATCGGCAGTTTAGGTGCCATCATTTGAATTTCCAATAACAGATCCCTTTCGCTGCCGGTGAAAGGAGCCCGGGCGTCAAGAACGAACATCAGGCCATCACTGCCATGTAAATAGCCTTGGAAATCGGATTCCACGCTTTGTTCCCCATTGAAACCCGGTGTATCCAATAATCGCAAATGATTATTTCTTAGGTAGTCACTGATGATTGTCACATCGACTATAGTCCCGCGCTGACGGCGTGTTTCATCCAAATCAGTTAGCTCCTCGACAACTTTGCTATCTGTATCGGTAATTTCAAGGATTTCCAAATCATCCCCGTCTTTGACACTGACTAGGGAAGAATGGTCCTCAGCAGCAATGCTCTCTCCAACGATTGACTGAATAAAGGATGTCTTGCCATTTCCTGTACTTCCTGCAAGAAGGAGATTGAAATTGCTGGTATCTTTAAGCCCCTCCACCATCCATTTAAGCTTATTTCCAACCCTTAAATCATTATCTTCAGCCCACTGGATAATGGAATTGAACAGTTTCTCTCCCGCTTCCAGTCCGCCTCCCAATTTAGGCGATTTCGAAAGCAGGCTCTCCGCATCCTGAATGACCAGCGCATTAATCGTATCCGGGAAGATTTCATTCCAGGACAACGTGGATGCCGCCGCAAACAGCGAAAGCTCCCCGTCTGCGATTTTGAGCCAGTTTTCCAGCAACCTTGGCACGACAGGACCTAATTCTTTGATTAGATGCGTTCCTTCTAACAAACCTGCATATGCATCCCTGTAATAGACGGAAAGCTCATCCCATACATCCGCATGGTTCAATTCGATGGTATCTATCAAATTATTAATCACTCTTAACCATTCGAAATAAGCATCCGTATATTTATAATTTTTCCAAAGGGCAACCGTCATTTTCTCGAAACGTTCCTGGTCGAGTGTGTATAGCGAACCAAGGACAGTTGAGAAATAATCCGGCTCCATCGATTGGGCAACACCCTGCTGGATATACGTTTTCAGCACATCGAACCAGCCCATTGACTCTGTACGGATACTTTCATTCGCCGCTAATACCACCGCACTGTTCCAATCCTTTTGTTCTTCAAAAAAGGCGCGTGCAATTTCAGTGACATTCGGGTAGTCTGGTTGAAACTCGACTGCTTCTTTCACGACTTTGGAAGCCAAATCATTTCTCGATTCCACTATGTACAGGGAAAACAGCTGCAAAAGAACTTCTGTTTTCAAGACAGATTCATCCGTATCGACGGATTTATAGATATCCTCTGCGGTTGAATACATATCCAATTCAAAATACGCATCAGCGATGTTTTTCTTCGCCCATGAACCAAGTTCCCCTTCTATGTTTTCCCATTTAAAAATGGCTGCTTCATAGTCATGGTGCTGAAAATATACCTCTCCTTGTGCAAATCTAATTGCGGTTAAATCGGATCTTTCCTTTTTTTGTTCCACGAGGAACATTTCACCCAAAGCTTGAATGGGATGCTTCCTTGTATCCTCAAGCATCGTTTCATAATATTTTTTTCCGATCAGACGTTCGTCCATCTTTATTCCCCCGATATATTTCATATTTTCAATTAAAGGATAATCACTGATTCTATAAGACTCATAGCAGACCTAATATTCAATTTATAGGTTCCTTTAGTTAAAAAATCATTTACAAAACCTTAAAATGTTATTTTAACAAAACAATATGGTAACAACATGTCACCACTCTTACAATTTTAAAACAGAACCAACTAGAACTGTAATGTTTTTAATAAACCGATACAGAGATGTCATTTCCATTTTCGAGAAAATATGTTTTTCTAGTTTTACCACATATCAGCTAGAAGTGAGCGAACCATTCTCCATCCCTCTAAATGACCAGAAGCCCAGCCCTTCAACTTACCTATAAACGGTAAAAAACAAAGTCACTCTGGCTCGTCCATTACTTAATCCCCATTTTTGTATCATATAAAAAAGCAGTACCCTCATTCATAAAAGGTAACTGCTCACTGATAAGCTCCGAACAGTACTTGTCCTTTGACGAATTAGGATTATACCCCTGTACGCTTACGTTGGTTATTCGGCTTTTTGGTCAACTGGCTTTTTAGCTGTTTCGTTTTCTTCACAACGCCTGTTTCCAGTTTATCTTTACTTGATCCTGCTTGCTTTTGAGCCAGTTTTTGTTTGACTGCATCCGCCAGGCTTAATTTTTTATTTTCAGACATGTTGTTGTCTCCTTTAGTGTTCTGCCTTCTATTATAATATAGTTGCGATTAGAAAGATAATAGGGAGTAATATCCTATTCTTCTTCGAAAAACACTCTTGATAAAGTTGGTTTCGCCAAATGGGGACTAATTTCCTGCTCCTTTGAAAGGATTAATGATAAATTATGTTGACTTCATAATCAGAATTTGCTAAATTATCTTTATATTATAAAATCTATGAAGAGAAAGAGTAAGATGAGAACCCTGTTCCACAGAGAGTCGACATGTGGTGGAAGTCGATGTCCAAGGCCTATCCGAAAATCATCTCTGAGATGCAAAGCTGAAAATGCAGTAGGCTTTGACGGGTTTCCGCCGTTACAATGGATCACGTATGAATTCGTACGTTGACTGAGTGCCGCAGCTTCTTTGAAGTGCGGAATATGGGTGGTAACGCGAGCACAAACTCGCCCCTGATTTTTCAGGGGCGAGTTTTTTATTTGCACAAAACACTTTAATTAGCCTTTTTCAGGCCAGTCGGCGGGAGTTATCATTTTAAAAAAAGGAGAAATCACCATGAAAAAAACAGACACATTATTTATCGGCCTTATGCTTTTCTCAATGTTTTTCGGAGCCGGGAATCTCATATTCCCTCCATTTTTAGGAGCATCTTCTGGAACTTCTTTCTGGCCAGCCATCGCCGGTTTTGTCGCCACCGGAGTCGGCCTGCCAATTTTGGTGCTTCTTGCAGTCTCACTTGTTAAAGGCGGCGCACAAACCATCGGTGCCCGAGTACATCCCCTATTCAGCACGTTGTTCATGGTCGTAATCTATTTAAGCATCGGGCCGTTTCTGGCCATTCCGCGGAATGCGAATGTTGCCTATGAAATGGGCTTCAAGCCGTATCTTGGCGACTCTGTGGATCAACCACTATTTCTATTCATGTTCACAACCATATTTTTCATCATCGTTTATGCTATTTCATTGAATCCAGAAAAAATGGAAACCTTCATGGGACGCTGGATCACGCCCGTTCTACTTTTGTCCATGGTCATTCTCTGTGTCGTTGGGTTCGTAAAGCTTGATGCTCCTTTCCAAGCTCCAACCGAAGCATATGCTTCAGGAGCCTTTTCGAAAGGGTTCATCGAAGGCTACAATACGATGGATGCTTTAGCTGCCTTGGCCTTTGGGATCGTCATCCTTACTTCAATCCAGCAAAGGGGGATTTCCGAACGAAAACAATTGACGAGATATACAGTAAAAGCGGGTCTCATCGCTGGCGTTTTGCTTTCTTTAGTTTATATCTCCTTAGGTGTAATGGGAGCACGCATGGCGGCCGGTGGGTCATTCGAAAACGGAACGGATATCCTCACTGTCGCTTCCACTCTTTTACTAGGAACCGGCGGGAAGGCCCTTCTTGGCATCATTTTCACTTTGGCATGCTTCACCACCGTTGTCGGGTTGACGACTGCTTGCGGACAGTATTTCTCGAACCTTTTCCCCAAGCTGAACTATAAAACCGTCATTCTGATTGTAACAATCGTCGGTTTCATCCTTTCAAATATGGGTCTGAATCAAATTCTGAAAGTATCGGTACCATTCCTTGTGATGGCTTATCCGCTAACGATCGTCCTGATTGTCCTGACATTCTTCAGCCGTCATTTCAAAAATCCGAAGAAGGTTTATCGCAGTGCAATGACTTTCACAGGAGTCTTCGCCTTGATGGATGGGCTGAATGCTTTTGGCTTACAATTAGGACCCGTACAAACCTTGACTGATGTCCTTCCCCTTTCCGCTTACGGCATGGAATGGGTCATCCCTGCTCTCGTCGGTACAGCCCTTGGCATTCTGCTAAGTCAAATCGGACAAACAGCTTCCGCTGAGGAGTTGGAAGTCGAAACACTATAATAATGAAGTAAGCAGGTGATCTTTCCGGTCATCTGCTTATTTTGTACACACCTTCATTGCTTTATTTTGGAAATCAGCAACGGCTTTTTGTTATGATGGTGTCAAAGGAGATGATAAGTAATATGTCTAAGCAAACCCGTATTGGTAAAACAGATCTGTATGTAAACCCGATTGGCCTTGGCACGAATGCAATTGGCGGACATAACCTTTTCCCTAATCTAAGTGAGGATACAGGAAGGGATGTTTTGAGAACGGCATTGGAAGAAGGAATCAACTTTTGGGATACAGCTTACATTTACGGTCCTGAACGTTCAGAAGAACTTATCGGTGAAATCCTTAAAGAGAGCCGCAAACGCGAAGACATAGTCCTTGCCACTAAAGGGGCACACAAATTTGTCGATGGCAGCATCGTTTTTGATAACTCTCCCGCTTTTCTGAAAAATGCCGTGGACTCGAGTCTAAAAAGGCTCCAAACAGACTACATCGACTTATTCTATATCCATTTCCCTGATGGTGATACCCCTAAAGATGAAGCAGTAGGTGCCTTAAAGGAATTGAAGGATGCAGGCAAGATAAAGTCAATCGGCGTCTCTAACTTTTCGTTTGAACAATTGAAGGAAGCGAATAAAGACGGCTATGTCGATGTCCTGCAATCCGAGTACAATCTATTCAAACGGGAGGCAGAACAAGACCTGCTTCCCTATACAGCCGAAAATGATATTTCCTTCATTCCTTATTTCCCCCTTGCTTCCGGTTTGCTCGGCGGCAAATACAATCAGGATTCAACATTCGATGACGGCCGGGCAAAAAGTCCGCTTTTCCAAGGACAAGCCTTTGTAAGCAACCTGCAAAAAGTGGAAGAAGTACGGGCGATTGCCAACAGGAAGCATACCGATGTCGCCGATGTCGTACTAGCTTGGTATTTAACCAGGCACTCGATAGATGTACTGATTCCCGGAGCGAAAAAACCAGAACAGGTCACACGCAACCTACAAGCATTGGACGTCGATTTAACCATGGATGAAATCGCCGAAATCAGTGCCATTTTCGCTTAATATAGATGTGTGAAAAGGCTGTTCAGCTAAAGTTGAACGGCCTTTTTATCCTGTCCAAAATTGACTGATAAGGCCCCCTATATTGCTTAGGTACCCCTATTTTGCTATATTTAGTGAATATTCCATAAATTTAGGGAGAGGCAGTCTGATGAAAAAATCTATTGTTATTTTATTTCTTATCTTGGCAAATTTGTTCTGGGCCGGTAATTATATATTCGGAAAGTACGTTGTGACCGAACTTTCCCCGATCCAACTAACCTTTGCGCGATGGCTAATCGCCGTTTTCTTATTGTTTCCATTAGCGCAATGGATTGAAAAACCAGACTGGAAGAGTGTATGGAAAGCCTGGAAATTACTATTAGTCATGGGTGTACTCGGAATCATCAGTTATAATTTTTTCCTTTATTGGGCTCTGACCTATACAACTTCCATGAATGCAGCTCTTGTCAATTCCATGAACCCTGCATTAATTGTTCTTTTTTCCGCTTTGCTGTTAAAGGAGAAAATTTCATCCCTACATGCACTTGGACTTATCATATCTTTATTCGGCGTTTTATTGGTCTTGACAAAAGGACACCTTCTGGATATATTCCAGCTCAATTATAATAAAGGCGACCTATTGATGATCCTGGCGATTCTCGTTTGGACCTTCTATTCTATAATCGGTAAAAAACTGAAAAACATTCCGATCATCTCAGCTACTGCCGTTTCCGTATTTCTCGGTTTGTTTCTCATTGCTCCATTTGCCATTGGCTCGGGAATGAACCTTGATTTAAGCAGTAAAGCCATCACCGGTCTTTTATATATCGGGATTTTCCCTTCTGTCGGCTCATTTATTTTCTGGAATATTTCCCTTCGCCATATCAATGCCGGCCAGGCTGGGATTTATCTAAATCTGATTGCTGTATTTACCGCCATTCTTAGCCTTATTTTGGGTCATGCGATTACGACCATCCAAACCCTCGGTGGCCTCCTTGTTTTCCTCGGCGTCTACCTGACAAGCAAAAAGAAAAAAGCAGATCCGTCAGCTGTCACGAAGAACATGTAAAGGGCATCCTGTGATACACATCAACGAACGCTTTCTTATCTTTTCCCCTTGTCTATGCACCATGATTTACGTTATCCTTTAAAGAAGAAAATCTGAATGTAAAGGTGTGCTTTAGTTGAGGATCAATAAATTTATCAGTGAATCCGGAATTACCTCGCGACGAGGCGCAGACAAATGGATAGCCGAGGGCCGTGTGACGATTAATGGCACTGTAGCTGAGCTCGGCAGTCAAGCTGAATCCGGCGATGATGTCCGGGTGGACGGCAAGCCGATAAAAGTCGAACAGCAAAATGTCTATATTGCACTGAATAAACCGATAGGGATTACAAGTACGACCGAAAAACACATAAAAGGGAACATCGTTGATTTTGTAAATCATCCGCTTCGCATTTTTCATATCGGACGGCTGGACAAAGACTCAAGCGGTCTGATCCTTCTTACAAATGACGGAGATATCGTTAATGAAATCCTTCGTGCAGAAAACAAGCATGAAAAAGAATACATCGTAACCGTGGATAAGCCACTTACCGCTTCCTTCATCAAAGATATGTCATCCGGAGTGGAGATTTTGGATACAAAAACACTTCCTTGTAAAGTTGAGCAGTTGACCAAATACACATTTAACATCACTTTAATGCAAGGACTGAACAGACAAATCCGCCGTATGTGCTCCGCACTAGGTTATGAAGTCCGTGATTTACATCGAATCCGGATCATGAACATCCATCTGGACGGACTGGCGATCGGACAATGGCGCGACCTGACCGAGGATGAATTGACGGAACTATTTAAGGAATTGGATTATTCCCCTAGGAAAAGATGATAATGAAGATGCCCCCAGAATTCCGGGGGCATCGCTTTTTTAATTTCAGGATTATTTTCAGCAATCATTTTGCTTTTATTCGTAGTTTTGCAGATTTACTCGTGAGTTTTGCACTTTTACTCGTGAATTCCGCGGGGAGCTCCACGCATTTTATGATAATGAAAGGAATCTATTTTTAAAGACATTGATTACCAAAGCGGTTTTGTTTCTGAATCTACTCTTTTCCTGTCAATTACTATGGGCTTTATTCTTTTCATTTCCCCTTTCCGAATGACCACTACCCTTTTGCTGTAAATTCTTCTAAAGCAAGTATGGCAAATCCCATGATGGGATAATTGGCCGCCACCAATCACACCAATTTAGAAGGTTTCCATGATTTCATCGATGGTTGCCCCGGCATTTAAACAGACTTTCAAGTGATGCATTCATCGCATCGGCTGACTATGAAATGACCAATCCGATAATGGTGTACTTACCCGAACTGGCGTTTAAATACTTTACTGGCGAAGAAGTAAGCGATGACCATGATGCCGACACACCAGGCAAGCGAAATCCAGATATCGTTCCCAACAGACCCTTCATACAAAAGGGCACGAATCGCATTCACGATTGAAGTCACTGGCTGGTTCTCGGCGAACGCACGGACAACTTTAGGCATGGTTTCGGTGGGGACAAAGGCCGAACTGATAAACGGCAGGAAAATCAGCGGGTACGAGTAGGCTGTCGCCCCTTCCAAAGACCCCGCTGTCAATCCAGGAATGACCGCCAGCCATGTCAGCGCCAGCGTAAACAGCACGATTATCCCAGCTACCGCTAGCCAAGCCAGGATATCAGCGCTGGAACGGAAGCCCATCAAGAGTGCGACGAGGATAACCACGACGACAGTAAGCAAATTGGATATTAGCGAGGTCAACACGTGAGCCCACAATACCGACGAGCGCTTGATGGGCATGGTAATGAAACGCGCCATCAACCCGCTCTTTACATCCGAAAACAGCCTTACTGAAGTGTAAGCGACGCCGGATGCGATAGCCATCAGCAAGATTCCCGGCAATAAATAATTGACATAGTTGTCCGTGCCTGCCTCTATGGCGCCGCCAAATACGTAGACAAACAGCAACATCATCATAATTGGCGTAATCGCCACCGTGATAATCGTATCCGGGCTGCGCATGATGTTGCGCATTAAACGCCCTAGTAATACCCCTGTTTTGCTATTCATTTACATCTCCTCCTTTTTGCCGATGATTGCGAGGAAAATTCCCTCCAATGTCGGCTGCTTCTCGATGTACTCTACTTTCGCTGGCGGGAACATCTCCTTGAGTTCGGTAAGGGTCCCGGTCGAGATGATTTTTCCGCCATGCAGGATGGCGATACGGTCCGCCAGTTGTTCGGCTTCCTCCAGGTACTGGGTCGTCAGCAGAATTGTCGTGCCTCCGCCAGCTAGCTCCTTGACCGTATCCCAGACTTCAATCCGGGCTTCGGGGTCAAGCCCTGTCGTCGGTTCGTCGAGAAAAATGACTGCTGGCGTCCCGATCAGGCTCATGGCGATGTCAAGCCGGCGCTTCATCCCGCCGGAATATTTATCCGCCCGGCGGTTGGCCGCATCGGTCAGGCTGAATCTCGCAAGCAGATTGTCGGCGACTTGAGCGGGATTGGAAACTCCCCGCAATTTGGCGATCATCAGCAGGTTTTCCCGCCCGGTGAGCATGCCGTCCAAAGCTGCAAACTGTCCTGTCAGGCTGATGCTCTGGCGAACATGATCCGGTTCACGCTGAACGTCAAAGCCGCAAATACCTACTTCGCCGCCATCGGACTTCATCAGCGTCGAGAGGATGTTGACCGTCGTCGTCTTGCCCGCTCCATTTGAGCCCAGCAGGGCAAAAATTTCGCCACGCCGCACCTCAAAATCCACCCCCTTTAAAACTTCATTGTCTTTAAAGGATTTTTTTAACCCTTTTACAGTAATCACTGCATGGCTCATACTTTTTTTCCTCCTTTTAATTAAGCAGTAATGCCGCTTGTAAGATTTCGAATTTATCCTTCCGAGCGCCCAGCGGACTAGGTTGCCCATTCTCCTCTATTTAGTCTGACTGATAATCTGTATAACTTACTACCAGGTTAAAAATATAACTGAATAGCGAAGGTGGCATTTCACATTTGTAACCAGCTATTCAGTCGGAATTATTTATTGAATTTATTTTTTCCCAATCGCTTCATGATACTGTCATTCAAATCCTCACGATACTTGGCGAAATAGGTTCTAGCATTTGCCACTAGTTCGTCGGCAAAGGACGCCACATCGTCCCCAGTGATTTCTAGCACTTGCCTGCCTTCCGCAGCACCGGCTTCGAACAACTCGATTAATTCATACTGCATGTGCAGCATATCCATCCCGTTGCCCGCTGAGAAATTCCACATATAGTTTTGAATTTTCTTAAATACAAATTGGTAGTCCTCTGGCAGAGCTTCAACCCGTGCCATCATCATTTTATACTCTTTTTTATCACCAATCACTTTTTTGAATAATTCCATCATGTTATTTATCCTCCTTTTTTATAAACAAGACACTCCAAAAATAGCGTACGGAATATCTTATGAAGCTAGATTGACTTTAAGACATTGATTTTTGATGATACAAAATCCCATTTTTTCCAAAACAATTCAAGTTCCTGGCGTCCAGCCTCATTAAGTGAGTAAAACTTGCGGGGCGGCCCCATATCTGACGGTTTCTTCTCTATGTTCACCAGTTTTTTCTTTTCTAATCGCACGAGGATGGTGTAGACCGTCCCTTCCACGACTTCAGTAAACCCAAGCTCGTTCAGGCGGCGGGTAATCTCGTAGCCATAGGTTTCATGGCGGCTGATGATTTCCAGCACGCAGCCTTCCAGCGAACCCTTCAGCATTTCAGTTAAATTTTCCATGCTCAGCCTCCTCTATTTTGTGACTTATATTAAAACGTAGATCCGCGGGGAATTTTTATACTGAATAGCTTTTGGGAAATCACGCTATTTAGTATTACTTATTACAACTAAACTGTAACACCGAGTAGCAGAGGTGTCAACTTTCTTTCTTAAAAATATTTCTGCAACTTCACTACTCGGTGATATTGGTATCTTGCGTTACTTACTACAAGGTATGCTGTAACACGCAGTAGGGTGACTGTGATTTTTTAAAAAAACTAGCTCTCTCGATACAGCAGACGTAAATTATGCTGTTTTACTCGTTTTATCCGTGAGTTTCACGCTTTTACTCGTGAATTTTATGCTTTTACTCGTGAGTTTCGCACTTTTACTCGTGAATTATGCTGTTTTACTCGTGAATTATACTGTTTTACTCGTGAGTTTCACGCTTTTACTCGTAAATTTCACTTATCCACTTTTGCACGAGTGAGGGCGAAAATAAAAAGCAACCTGCATTAGGCTGCTCTTTTCGGCTCTAAATTATACCCACCATAAATCAGTTGGACTTTCGTTGATGAGTACAGTTTTCAGATTGGTTACGGCCCGTTGGAATCCTTCTTCAACTGACATCAGCGGATCTTCGTGTTCGATGCTGACGACGTAATCGTAACCGTATGTGCGAAGGGCGCTCATGATGTCGGACCACTCTTGCAGGCTGTGGCCGCATCCTACAGAGCGGAAGTTCCAGGCACGGCTCTGGATATTGCCATAAGGCTGCATGTCGGTCAATCCATACATATTGATGTTATCCTGATCCAGGTATGTGTCTTTTGCGTGGAAGTGGTAGATTGCTCCCGCTTTCCCTAGGATTTTGATGGCTCCGACTGGTTCGATGCCCTGCCACCAAAGATGGCTTGGATCAAGGTTGGCGCCTATTGCATCAGATGTAGCTTCCCGCAGTTTTAATAAGGTGTAGGGTGTGTGGACGAGAAAGCCCCCATGCAGTTCAAGGCCGATTTTTATATTGTGTTCATCGGCAATGGCGGCCACTTTCTTCCAATAGGGGATCAATTTTTCTTCCCATTGCCATTTCAGCACATCTGTATACTCATTCGGCCATGGGGCTACGGGCCAGTTTGGATATTTAGCTCCTTCGTGATCACCCGCTGTACCAGAAAAGGTATTGACGACCGGGACGTTCAGTAAGGATGCAAGTTTGATTGTTTTGATCAGTGTTTCATCACTTTCTTTAGCGAAGGTTTCATCAGGAGAGATTGGATTGCCATGGCAGCTGAATGCACTGATCGTTAACCCTCTTGTTTGAACGGCTTCGAGGTATTCTTGGCGCTTTTCTTCACTTTCGAGCAGTTCATCGAGTGGACAATGGATATTCCCTGGATACCCGCCTGTACCGATTTCAACTGTTTTTAATCCGGAATCCGCGACATAATCAAGCATATCCTCGAATGGTTTTTGAGCAAATAGCACTGTAAAGATCCCTAATTTCACATGCCCCACCTCACCTTTTCATTAATTTATGCTCATGACCTTCCCACTTGCCGAGCTTTGATAAATCGCTTCGATTATTTTCGAAACTTTCATGGCTTCCGATGGTTTTACCAATGGTTCCGCTAACCCCAGGCAGCTGTTGATAAAGTTCTCTGCCTGTTGCAGGTCTGGTGTATCCTCTCCTGGCATCCATACTGCCTCACTGTTTAAAAGCATGCCGTGCTTAGCCTGATTCAAGACCAGCGGAAATACATCAAGTCCGCCCTGCGTTCCGGATAAACTCAAAACAGTTGCTTCTTCACGGATATTCGCGGCCCAAGATGTTTCGAATAATAGAGATGCTCCGTTGGCAAATTTGATATATGCCGTGGCATGGTCATCCACTTCAAATACCGAGGCATCGAAATTGCCCCATAAATTGACCTGATCGACACCCTTACTGACATAATTATATGTCGAACCTACGATTTCAATCGGTTCTGGGTCATCCATCAGCCATAATGCCAAATCGAGCAAATGGCAGCCGTAATCGATCACGCTTCCCCCGCCTTGCAATTCCTTGCTTGTAAAAACTCCCCATCCAGGGACTTTGCGCCGCCTGATTGCCTGTACACGCGCTACATACGGTTCACCGATTTCTCCGGCCTGAATCATTTTCTTTGCAGCCTGGGCTTCCTTCATGAAGCGGTAATGATAGGCAGTCGATAACACTTTACCGGATATGTTTGCAGCCTCGGTTATCGCTAAACATTCCTCGGTTGTAATGGCCATCGGCTTTTCGCATAACACATGTACACCCGCTTGCAGGGCAGCAATGGAAATCTCAGCGTGAAACTTGTTTGGCGTTGCGATTGTAACAGCATCCACTTCAGCAAACATTTCTTCATAATTCGTGAAAACCTTTTCGATATGAAATTCCCGTGCCACTTCCCGCGCCTTCATTTCATCTATATCCTGAATGGCGTATAAAACCACTTTATCTTGAAATTTTTGAAAAGCTGGGATATGCCTTTTTTGGGCAATTCCGCCAGCACCGATAATACCCATTTTTAATTTGTACATGATGACTTTTAACCCCTTTATAAGCGGATGATTTTTCGGGATGCATTTGATTCCATCGCGCCAAGAATAACTTTTAATGACTTTAATCCTTCAACTCCTGAGACAAGAGGCTCCTCATTGTCCACCACACATTTTACAAAGTGGCTGATCACTTCGGAATCATGCTGTCCTTCTGAGTCATTAGTCTGGATGCTTCCTAATTGGATGGTTTCTGTCTTTCCATTATCATGATGGATGATCAGTGAGTATTTCGGATCGTCTTCAAGGCGCAATACCGCTTTTTCCGCATAAATGACCGTAGCATTGTCTTCTTTTGCATAAGACCAGCTGGCGGTAAGAGTTCCGATGATACCGTTCTCCGTCCGGAGGATACAGGCCGCACTGTCATCAACGTCCGTGTTTTTCTTGGCAGTCGTTTCCACAAAGGCTCCCACTTCAACAAATTCTTCTCCAAGGATATACCGTAATAAATCAGCTTTATGAACGCCTAAATCGCCCATTGCCCCAATGACCGCCTGATCCTTTTTAAAAAACCAGCTTTCCAGTCCGTCCACGCTCCAGGTTTCCGGCCCGGAATGTCCAAAAGCCGTCCGGAAGCTATAGATCTTCCCTAGCTCTCCGCTCTCAATAAGCTGTTTCGCTTTTTGATGAGAGGGAACAAATCGCTGATTATGGCCAATCATTAGTATTTTGCCGCTTTTCGCTGCTGCTTCATTCATTTTTTCAGCGTCTGCTAAAGAAGTAGCCATTGGTTTCTCACATAGGACATGCTTACCCGCTTCCAAGGCCGCAACCGTGATGCGCGCATGCAGGTAATTCGGTGTACATACACTGATCGCTTCAATCTCCTCATTCTTCAAAAGTTCTATATAATCAGTATATGCTTGCGCTCCATACCTTTGTGCTGCTGCATTCGCCCGGTCCGGCACAATATCACAAACGGCAATGATCTCCGTTTCCTGATGTGATTCATACTCCGGAAAATGCCTGTTTTTTGCGATACTCCCGCATCCAATGACTCCTACCTTCACTATGCCCATTTTGTTCTCTCCTTCACTTCATCTCTTTGGATGAGATGGATTCCAACGGTTCGGCTTTACCATAGTTCGTTGCGATTCCGAATTCCGGCTTGACCCAATCAACGGCATTTTTAATCACACGTTGAATCTCCGGATTATGGTAGGTAGGATATGTTTCATGTCCTGGACGGAAATAGAAAATCCTCCCTTTACCCCGCTGATACGTGCAACCGCTTCTGAATATCTCCCCGCCTTCAAACCAACTGACGAATATTAATTGATCTGGTGCAGGAATATCAAAATGTTCCCCGTACATCTCTTCCTTTTCAAGCTCGATATATTCTCCGATTCCATCAACGATAGGGTGACTCGGATCGACTACCCAAAGCCGTTCCCTTTCATCCGCCACCCGCCATTTCAAATCACAAGTCGTTCCCATCAATCGTTTGAAGATCTTTGAAAAATGACCAGAATGGAGGACGATGAGACCCATTCCCTCAAGTACTCGCTTGTGAACCCTTGCAATGATTTCATCCTGAACTTCATCATGTGCAACATGCCCCCACCAAAGCAGTACATCGGTTCGTTCCAGTACTTCCTCGGTTAATCCGTGCTCTTCTTCATCGAGAGTAGCGGTCCTCACTTCGACCTGTTCACTTTGTAAAAAGCCGGCAATTGCACCATGGATGCCATCCGGATATACTTTTGCTACTTCAGGCTTTGTTTTCTCGTGGCGAAACTCATTCCATACAAGGACTCTCATGAACAACCTCCTCCATTCAAGAATCATTTCACGGCAACTTGTTTTGATGTTTAACTATTACCTCTTTAGTTCAAAACGCAAACGTTTGCGTTAGGGATGATCAAAATATAAGAACATACTTATTGACTTAGAAAGTATGAATTTTCAAAAATAATAGTGATAATCTATATTGTAAATTTATGTTAGCAAAAATCAAGCTTTAATTGGTAAAACTTTTCTACAATTTTCATTTAATTTCCTTTTCAGCAACAAAATGTGACTCCCGCTTTATGATTTTGGTAGGAATGCTGATGCTCTTTTCCATCATTTCCGGATTCGCAATAAGATCGAACACGCATTTTGCGGCTTCATACCCTAACTGATACGTATGGATATCAACCGTTGTCAGCGGGGTACTTAAAAATTCTATGAATTCTGAGTGGTTAAAACAGACGACGCTTATTTGCTGCGGCACTTTCAAGTTCTTTTCGGCTAACACTCCAAGTAAGAGCACACCCAATAAAAGATCCATAACCAAAAAAGCGGTTGGTGCCTCCTTCAATTCCAGCAATTCGTCAATCGCCTTTATTCCATCCGTTCGATTTAAAGGAATCAATTTGATATATTCCTGTCGCACATCCACCCCGGCCTGTTCCATCGCTTGTTGAAAGCCTGTCAAGCGGTCCTGGATCACTTCAAACTCGGGGCTGCCTCCTAAAAAGGCGATTCGCTCATGTCCAAGATTGATTACAAACTCCGATACTTCCCTGGCCGCTTGAACATTATCGTTATCAATGAATGTGATACCGCTCATGTTCGTACTTGGCTTCCCGATCAAAACGAACGGGAAGCCCTGCTTCAATAAATACGGCACCACTTGATCGTCCTTTTTAGAGTACAAAACAATCATGCCATCCACTCTTCTGCCCTGGACCATTTTCACGACATCCTCAAAGATGGAATCCTCCGTCTCGCCGGTAGTCAGAGAAAGACTGTACCCTTCTTTATTACAGAAATCTCCGATGCCCCGGATCACTTCGGGAAAAAAGGGATTATAAAGTGATTCCCTTGCCGAACTTTTCATGACGATCCCAATGGCCTTAGTTGACTTCGTGACTAAGTTCCGGGCATTTTCATTCATATGATAGCCCATTTCCTTTAATACCTTACGTACCTTGCGCTTGGTCTTTTCACTGATTGTCGGGCTGTTATGGATTACACGCGATACCGTTGATGGAGCGACATTTGCTTTTTTGGCAACGTCTTTTATAGTAACAGACAAATTCATCAACACTCCCCGTTCACCGCACATGGTTTAATATTCCCTATATTTAAATAGTTATTTAACGGCTCCATCTGCAATTCCTTTAATAATTTGCCTCTGAGCAAAAAAGTACGCAATGATGACTGGAATGATGGATAAAGTAAGTCCAGCCAAGGCGAGATGCCATTGCTTCGTATATTGTCCGAAGAAGAAGAATAATTTAAGTGGAATGGTCTCCGATCCCGCGCCGCCAATAACAAGGGATGGCAGCAAATAGTCGTTCCATATCCAAATGACATTCAAGATCCCAACTGTAATGGACATCGGCTTTAATAGTGGAAATATGATATACCAAAATACTTGAAATCGGTTTGCACCATCAATCTTTGCTGCCTCATCTAGTGAGAGGGGAATCCCTTTTAAGGTACCATGATATAGGAATATGGATAGACTGCAGCCAAAACCTAAATACATGAAAATCAGTCCAGCCTTGTTCAGCATCCCAAGCTGTCCGAATTGGGCAACGAGCGGTATCATCACAGACTGAAATGGGATCAGCATGGCTGCTACAAACACAAAGAAAAGCAGGGAACTTATTTTACTTTTGTTTCGGGAAAGAGCGTATGCTGCCATCGCAGAAAAGATGATGATGATGACTACACTGACGCCCGATATCAATAAAGAATTGAATAAAGTCCGGAGGAAATCCAATTGCTCGAAAGCTTGAGTGAAGTTTTCCAATGTCCAGGTTTCAGGCAGTCCCAATGTATCGGCAAATATATCCCGTTTCATTTTAAAAGCATTGACAAGCATTAAATAAAACGGAGTGAGCCATAATATGGCCAAAATGAATCCGATGAATCCAATCAGCCACAATTTCCATTTTCCCCTCATTACAGCTCAACCTCCCGTTTTTTATTGAAATAGACTTGTGTCAGCGAAACGACCGCCACGATTACGAAAAAGATAACGGCTTTTGCCTGTGCATATGCCATATCGTTTTCGGTGAAGGCGGATTTTACAATGTTCATCGCAACCATTTCAGTTGAATTATAGGGAGCTCCATTCGTCAAAGAAAGGTTTTGATCATAGATCTTGAACGAGTGGGAAAGCGTCAAAAACAAACTGACGGTAAAAGCAGGTGCCACTAGCGGAAAAGTTATATGGCGAAAACGCTGGAAGCTGTTCGCTCCGTCAATTTTTGCCGCTTCGATCAAGTCTTCAGGAACTGCCTGAAGATAGGCGATATAAATGATCATGATATATCCGGCCATTTGCCAGGACGTTAAAATGATCAATCCCCAAAATCCGGTATCAGTCGTCGATAACCACCCATTAAATGCTTCGATCCCCGTCAAATCACCAATCGCACCGAAGACCTTAATAAAAATGAACTGCCAAATAAAGCCGAGTATCAAGCCGCCAATTAAATTGGGCATAAAGAAAACTGTCCGCAATATGTTGCTTGATTTAATTTTCGAAGTCACGATGAGAGCCAAACTTAATCCGATGATATTGATTACCACAATTGCCGCTACGGAAAATTTAATCGTGAACCAAAATGTATCAAGGAACCCTTTATCCGTAAACAAGTCTATATAATTCTTAAAACCGATGAAATCCGGTGTCCCTAAACCGTTCCAATTCGTAAAGGAATAATAAAATCCGTAGATAAGTGGCACGATCACAACCAAAATGAGTGCAGCAAGAACAGGTGTTAAAAACAGCCAATATGCGGCATCCCGATTTCTCAACGAAACCGACCTCCTTGAAATAATTTAATAGTTAATGGGTTAGATCATGACTGGGTTATTTGATGAATCCCTTTGCGACTTTTCTATAAGAAGGAACAACCAATCGACACGTTTTTCTTGCCGATTGGTCACTTGCATTTCCCAACTCTTATTTGCTATGAATCTTCTCCCAATTTTCAATGTTCTGTTGGACAAGTTCCTCCCAAGTCAATTTACCAGTTACGTATTTTTGGACACTTGCACCAAGATCATCATTCCAACCGACCGGATATCCATTAAATACCCACCCAATCGTATTTCCTTCTTGAGAGTATTTATAAATTTCTTTTGAAATTGGATCGGCAATTTTTTCTACATCATATCCTTCATAAGCAGGAATGAATTTAAAATCTTCCAAAACAGCTTTTTTCCCTGCTTCGGATGTATACATCCAGTCTAGGAACTTCTTGGCTGCTTCCTGTACCTTTTCATCCGATTTCTTGTTCACTGCCCAATAGTTCGGTACACCGACCGGCATGCCTGCATTGTCTCCATTTGGAATCGGGATGATGCCAATTCCCTTTTCAGCTAACTCAGGATCCATATCATAGACTGTGTTATACACCCAGTTACCTTGCTGAATGATCGCAACCTTTTCAAGCGAGAACAGCTCCTCCACTTGTTGGGAGTAATCAAGACTTGCAGTCGGCTGGACGGAATACTCATTTTGGATATCGACCAATTGTTTAAACTTGTCACCATCCGTGAATTTAACCGTTGGTGCCTTACTTGCTTCTAACACATTCCCATCAAACTCCGGTGATAAGAATACATTGGATAAATGGTTTCCTGTCACCCACTTCTCTTTGACCGGATAAGCGAAAACTGCATCGATTTTCAATTTGTCTTTTTGTGAATCGATTTTCTTAACTGCCGCCTCTAATGTTTCATAACTTGTAATGTCATCAGGATTAATTCCGGCTTCTTTAAATATCCGTTTGTTATAAATCAAGCCGTATCCTTCCTGGTTAAATGGAAGTCCAAGGACTTGCCCGTCCTCTTCCACGCCATCCAAAGTACCGTCAAGCGCTGCAGCAGCAGCCTTCGTGTCCTTTAAATCTGTTAATCTATCTTTATATTGTGCGACATCTACCGGTCCGCCAATGTTAAACACCGCTGGCTCCTCACCTGAAGCGAACTTTGCCGTAATGGCTGATTTATAATCATTTCCGCCGCCGACTGTCGATACCTTGATTTTCACATTTGGATTTTCTTTTTCATATTGTTTTGCCAATGTCTCGAATTGCGACTTGAATTCTACCTTGAATTGAAATATATCCAGCGTCACGACGTCCTTTGAGTCGCTGTTTCCGCCTGTTGAAGAAGAGCATCCAGCCAAAATCACACTAAAAATCAATAAAACAGTAAGAATTCCCCCGTACCATTTTTTACGCTTCATGCCTACCCACTCTCCCTTTTTCTCATAATATTCATGCAATTTTAAGAAAACGTTTGCATAAAATTAGTAAAATAAAAGCCATTCATTCTATAAAATTCATAGTCTATCGTACTTCTTTTACATCACCCCCTCACAAAAACATTGCAAACGTTTACATTTATGCGCTTTATATTACCACCAAATTCCATACTTTACAATAAAATTGTAGTATATTGTAAAAAAAGGATGTTAAGATCTCTCTTAATCTAATTATATGATTCAGAAACCTTTGATTATTCCTTTATCCAATTATTAATTGTACGGGCATTTTCATTCCCGGCATTATACGAAAAAGGGAAACCCGTCGGTCCCCCTCTTTTCACTTCAATATCATCTTCACATTGGAAGGACCGTATTCATCCTTCAATTCATAATATTTATCGCTTGCTTGTCCAAATTCCTTAAACACACCGCTAATGATCAATTCATTCGTTTCCTTATCAACGACACTGTACTTGATATTGCTTTTCCCAAACTTTCTGTCATCCACTTTTAAAAGGATCATCTTGGACACCTCCACATTTAATGGCTGCACTCCTCAGGGTGTGTGGTTTCTTACTTACATAATATAACAAATTATTCAGAATTTATAGACTTTTCGCCATACAAAATAAAAAAGCCTAATTAGGCCTTTTCATTTCGCTTATACATAATTACCATCAGGACTTCGATATATCCAGGAAACCTTCACCGAATACGTCCCGAACATCATGTATGGCTATAAAAGCATTGCTATCCGTTGACTGCACTATTCTCTTTAACTTCAGTACCTCTTGCTTACTTATAACGATATATAAAATATCCTTGGATTCTTTTGTATAGTATCCATGACCGCTAAAAACAGTGACCCCCCGGTCCATCAATTCGGTTACTTGTTTTGCAATCTGGTCCGCTTCTTTTGAAATGATGGTGATCGCTTTTTTCGGGTTCAATCCCTCAATGATGAATTCCATCGTTTTTGTTCCAATATAAAGCATTAGTATAGTGAGCATCAGACCTTCAGCGCCAATTATGAAATAAGATGAGAACGCAACGATTAAATCGAAAAACAGAAGTCCGTAGCTTAAGCTCCATCCCAAATACTTATTCGTAATTCGGGCAAGGATCGTCGTACCGGCAGTAGTGCCTCCAACACGAATGATCATGCCAATACCTGCACCGGCAAAAACCCCGCCAAATATCGCATTGATGACCAATTCATCTGAAGAAATCGTCCAGCTTTCAGTTAAATGAAGGAAAAGTGAATTAAAGGCAACGGCTACGATTGTATATACCGTTGTCATTTTCGACAAAAATTTATAACCGACAATGAGCAGGAAAGCGTTAATGATCAAACTTAACAGCCCTGGTGACCATTCAAAAAGATAAAACAGTATGATGGTTATCCCTGTGACCCCTCCCTCACCAAGCTCATTGGGAATGACGAAAAGATTTATTGCCAAAGCGAAAATAAAAGCTCCTATTAATATAAAGAAAACATCTAAAGAAATCTTTTTCATATTTATACCCTTCCTTTATGTAATGGTTAATGTGAATTCTGTTAAATTTCACTGCTCTATAGTAACATGGAATTCCATTTAATCCTTCAAAGATTTGAAGGTTTAACAAAAAGACTACCTTGGAAGTTAGATTATCTTCAATGAACGAGCTTAATACATATTTTTATACATTAGCTCAACAAAACCACCGCTGCCCGATTCTCCTTAAACTGATTTTTCTGGTTAGATTCATGTTCCTGGCTGGGACCTAAATAATCTACCAGCCTTTTCCGACCCTTGAATTCTCCCAGATTAATGGATCATTACTTTATTCTCATGCTCGTTTTCAAAGCTTGACAGTTTCATTGAGTCATGATTAGAATATTTTATGTGTTAACCTATATTAATTTTAGTTGACATATAAAAAGGAGAATGGCCATGCACAGTGAAAAACGTTTACTTTGTTGGGAAGAAAAAATAAAAAAAGAACTGGCTCATTTAGAAGAGATTTCGCAAAAGCGCGAACTCATATCTACCGTATGTGCCGAGCAGCCTTGGCTTACGATCAACGGGTGCAGGATGCTTAATCTAGCTTCCAATAACTATTTGGGATATGCAGGAGATGAGCGGCTGAAAACGGCTATGGTTGATGCCGTACATACATATGGTGCAGGAGCAACGGCTTCACGTTTAATTGTTGGCAATCATCCTCTTTACGAGCAGGCGGAACAAGCTCTTGTCAATTGGAAGAAGGCCGAAGCAGGACTCATCATCAACAGTGGTTATAACGCGAACCTTGGAATAATCTCCACCCTGCTGTCCCGTAACGATATTATTTATAGCGATAAATTGAATCATGCAAGCATTGTCGATGGAGCTCTTTTAAGCAAAGCAAAGCATGTACGCTATCGTCATAATGATTTAGATCATTTAGAAGCATTTTTGAAAAAATCACCGATTGAAGCACGTAAATTAATCGTGACGGATACGGTCTTCAGCATGGATGGTGACTTCGCTTACCTAGAAGACCTAGTTCGATTAAAGGAACGTTATAACGCAATGTTAATGACAGATGAAGCACATGGAAGCGGCATTTACGGTAAAAACGGTGAAGGCTATGCCGGTCATCTCCATCTTCAAAATAAAATAGATATCCATATGGGAACATTCAGTAAAGCGCTTGGTTCATTCGGGGCCTATGTTGTCGGGAAAGAATGGCTCATCGACTATTTAAAAAATCGCATGCGCGGATTCATCTATTCAACTGCACTTCCCCCTGCCATACTCGGTGCTATAAAAACAGCGATTGAACTTGTACAGCAAGAACCAGAACGCCGCTCACTGCTCCAAACACATTCAGAATACTTTAGAAAAGAACTCACAAATTACGGGTTTAACATTTGCGGAAGCCGATCACAAATTGTTCCTATCGTCATCGGGGAAAACGAAAAAGCGATGGAATTTGCTGCACGTTTGCAAAAAGAAGGAATTGCCGCTATTGCTGTCAGGCCGCCGACCGTTCCTGAAAATGAAGCGAGAATCCGGTTTACCGTAACGGCTCTCCACGATAAAAAAGATCTTGATTGGGCAGTTCAAAAAGTTTCGATCATTGGAAAAGAAATGGGTGTTGTTGAATGAAGCAGCCGAATTTAGTCGTGCTTCCTGGCTGGGGAATGGAAAAAGAGGCGTTTCAACCGTTAATCAAACCGCTGTCAGAACTATTTCACCTTTCATTTATAAATTGGAGAGATATGAAGGCACTAAATGACTTTGAAGAACGGGTCATAAACACAATCGCTTCCATCGATGGTCCTGTTTATTTATTGGGCTGGTCATTAGGATCACTAGTATCACTTGAACTCTCAAGTTCTTTTCGAGAAAGAATAAAAGGTTTTATCCTTTTTGGCGCAACAAGTCGGTTCACTACAGGGGAAAATTATTCAGTTGGCTGGGATCCGCGAATGGTCGAGCGCATGAAGAAACAACTGCCGCGCAATAAAGATAAGACTTTGACTTCCTTCTATGAAGCGATGTTTTCCGATGCTGAAAAAGAAGCAGGTTTTTATCATCAATTCACCAAGATCATTCAAAGCGAGTTTCATGGAGATGATGTGTTTTCGCTTCTGATTGGATTGGATTATTTACTTCAGAAAGATGCTCGAGCAAGACTCGACCGGATTGAAGTCCCCTTTTTAATGCTTCATGGGAGGGAAGACAAAATTTGTCCACTTGAAGCTTCATCTTTCATTAAAGAGAATTTGGGTGGGAAAGCCGAGGTTCGTATTATCGAAGGTACTGGTCATATTCCATTTTTCACAAAACCAGAGGAATGTATGGAGCATATAAAAACATTTATTCAAAAGGAGTACGTTCATGATAGATAAACGATTGTTAAGCAAGCGATTCAGTGAACACGCGCAAACATATGATGCGTATGCCAATGTTCAAAAAAACATGGCAAAGCAATTAGTGGATTTGCTTCCTCAAAAAAACACCAATCATAAAATCAATATTCTTGAAATCGGCTGCGGCACCGGTTACTTAACCAGGTTACTCGTCAAAACATTCCCTAATGCCGCCATTACGGCTGTTGATTTGGCACCCGGTATGGTTGAAGTGGCAAAAGAATTAACAAAGGAAGACCGTGTTACATTTTTATGTACGGACATCGAAGAAATGGCGCTAAATGAAAATTACGACTTGATTATTTCCAATGCAACGTTTCAATGGCTGAATGATCTTCCTGCAACCTTTGAAAAACTTTTTACACGATTGACGGTGGAAGGAAGCCTGATATTTTCAACGTTTGGAATAGATACCTTTCAAGAGCTTCATAGTTCATATGAACAAGCGAAAGAGAAGCTTCAACTTTCCATGGATAGTTCACCAGGTCAAACGTTTTACACTCTGGAAGAATTATCCCAAGTTTGCGAAGCAGCAATCCCCTATTCAGCAGCAGCTCCAATCGAGATTACAAAAATAGAAAAGCTTGAACTGGAGTACTTTCAGACAGTTCGTGAATTTTTCACTTCAATCAAAAAGATTGGCGCTGCTAACAGCAACAAAGAAAACTACTGCCAGCGCCCTTCCTTTTTTCGAGAGTTAATCAACATATACGACACAGAATTCCGAAATGATTCAGGTGTGAAAGCAACCTATCACTGCTTGTTCTTTAAAATAAAAAAACATGAATGATCCGAAGATAACCAACTGGGATAGAAGCAAAGTATTATACATAATCGCAAATCGTTTATATAAAGTAACGACTTGTATTCCATCCGCTTACTGTCGGTTAACCATCCCCTTCAAGCAATTCAGTCCGCCGCCACTCCTAATTCCTTTGGAGAGGCGGCGGACTTTTTACGTATAACTTCATCCAAATACCTTGCCATCCGTAATATTGACCACTCGATCACATAAATCCAACATTCTTTCATCATGCGTTACCATGATGGCCGCTTTATTTCTTGATTTCACCTCATGTGCAAGCATTTCAACAACATCCCTGCCTCTTTTGGAATCAAGACTTGCGGTTGGTTCATCCGCTAAAATGATTTCTGGATCATTCATCAGCGAACGGGCGATGGCTACACGCTGCCGCTCACCGCCCGACAGTGCTTCTGGCAGGTGATTTGTCCGATGTCCAAGTCCAAGGTGGCTAAGCAATTCGTCCGCTTTTTTCACAGTTGTTTTATCTCGCTTGCCGATCAATTCGGACAGCAGCAGAAGCTGATCTCGTACGGAGAGATATGGCACAAGATTCGACGATTGGAATACAAACCCGATCTTTTCAAGGCGCACCCGAGTCAATTCTTTTGGGGATAGTGTTGTAATATCCTCACCATTCAGCAGTAAGCGGCCTTTGCTCGGGGATAGTAACGCACCTGCTATCGAAAGAAAAGTACTTTTTCCTGAACCTGAAGGACCGACGATGGCGACGAATTCCCCCGCTCTCACATTCAGGGAAATATCATCAAGGGCTTTCACCTTATTATCGCCTTCCCCATAAACCTTACTGACGTTTTCAAATAATAGTTTATCCCCCATCATGATACCCTCCCTATTGCTTCGATCGCGTCTATCTTCGCTACTCGGTATAGGGATAGCAGCGAACCCAATACGGATACAGCCAAAAGTAATACGGAATATTTAATGACCAAATCGGCACTCAATTCAAATGGCATTCCTTCTGGCATGATTAAAGTGACGCCGAATGTCAGGGCAACACTGATGGCTATGCATGTCACGGCAAGCAGCATTACTTGACCAACGATGCTTTTTGCCAGGTAGCCCGTATTGGCCCCCAGTGCTTTAAGGACTCCAAATTGATTCGTCTTCTGCAAAGTAATCACATAAAAGAATACGGCCAAAACGAAAGCTGCAATGACAAACAAAAAGGCAATCATCATCGTCAATGTCCCCTGTTCCTCTTTGAACCCTGGTATACTCTGAAGTGATTCTTCTTTCGAAATGAGCGTTACACCTTCAGGCAATGATTCACGTACATTCTCTTCTGACTTCGAATCCATTTGCACGGCTATTGCGCTGATTGAGTCTTTACCTTGATTTTTCAATCCAGGATTAATCTCCTGCCACCCCTTAACATTCATGTAAACTGCCGGTGTATGGCTGTAAGACTGCTTTTCAGTAAAACCAACAATGGTGAAAACCTTACCTGATAGGTCATCTTTAAGTGAATCACCCAATTTATAACCGACTTCTTTTAAAGAACGATCTGCAACGACTTCACCTTGTTTCTTATTGTCATAGCTCGTTCCTTCTATGACCTTTGGTGCTAAAATCCCACTGGCATCGGTCGCAAAAATCGTGGCATCCGTTTTCTCCGATGATCCGATTTTATTCAATGTGATCATCATTTGCCCCAGCCCTTCGGCTGCTTTAACATCCGATATAGCCCGGATTTCATCAAGCTTTTCCATCGATATGATCGATCGATTCAATTTATTTTTAGAGTCATGCTCCATGACGAAATAGTCGGCTTTCATGTTTTGTATGGATGAAGCATTATCTGATGAAAGTCCATTAGCTAATCCTGAAATGATAAAAACAAGCAAAGCGACCAATACCATGATCAGTCCAATCAGCAGATAACGTAACTTTGAATGCTTTAGTTCACGCATTGCCAAAAACATCATTTCATCTCCCTTTTCTTTTGTTTACCAATCAAGTCCTGCTTCAATCGGTATGACTCGATTGTAAACACTCAATATGAATGGAAGATGAACAACTGATTACATAAGGGGCAGCCGTATATAAAAAGTGGTCCCTTTACCAAGTTCACTTTGGACTTCAATCGTTCCTCCATGAAGTTCAACCGTCTTCTTCGTGATCGAAAGTCCTAATCCGCTGCCTGTTTCACTTCTGTTCCTCACTTTGTCGACTTTATAAAAGCGATCAAGGATATAAGGGAGGTCTTCTTCTGGAATTCCAATGCCCGTATCCGCGATCATCACTTCAACAGTACTGCCTATACTTTTAATCCGAATATGGATTGAACTGCCGGTTTCCGAGTATTTAATGCTATTGGTTATCAAATTCGTCCAAACTTGATTTAAAAGTTTCTCATCTGCAGAAATGGCGGTGGACGGCAAATCCATTTCGATCACCATATCCTTTTCCCGCCAATTCCATTCCAGCATGAACAACACCTGCCGGATTTGCTGCGCTAAATCAAAATTTGACCTTTGCAGCGGATCTTCTTCTTTATCCAACGAAGCAAGCATGAGCAGCTGTTTGCTTAACGACGACATGCGCCTGCTTTCTTTTTCAATGATGGATAAGTACTGATTTCTTTGTTCTTTTGTTAATTCCTCCGATTGAAGGGTTTGAGAAAAACCTTGGATGGATGCAAGCGGAGATTGAATTTCATGAGATACATTCGATACGAATTCCTGCCTCATATCATCCAACCGCTGTATGCTTTGAGTCATTTTCGAGAAGTGCTGTGCCAAGTCCCCTATTTCATCGCTTCGGGTGACATTCAATTCACTACTATAATCCCCATCGGCGATTCTTTTTGTAGCTTCCGTTAATTTCGTAATCGGCTTAACGATGAAACGCGTATTAATGATCACAAATAAAAAACTAAGTAGGAGCGTCAGTACGAGCAAAACTGCAAGGAAAAAGCGAAATTCACCAAATTGCAGCTCTATATTGGGCCTTACAAACAATGCATGCTTTTCACCATTCACGTTCATCGGGACCCCAATGCTATTAATTAATACATCTTCAAAAAAACCCGTAATAAATAACCCATTATTATAATTGGCGATCCCTTGATAGGTATTCCCATTCAAAACTTCGGAAATCATGTCGCGGTCCAAATTCGTTTCACGAAACGGCTCACCATATAAAGTTCCTTCACCCTGCTCATTAAATAGATACATTTGATAGTGCAATCCTGCAATATGGGTTAAATACGCATCAATATCCTGATCAGGATTCTCCTCATATAAGGAGACGATCTCACTTGCGACTTTGCTTATCTTCTCACCATTGTTGGGTTTTTGAACCTGATGATAATAGACATTGGAAATTAAAAAAGCGATGACACTGGCAAGCACCATGATCAAAATGGTTTGAATAACTATCCTGAAATAAAGTGTTTTCACTTCTTGTTGACCTCCACTTTATAACCTAAGCCACGGACAGTCGTTATGACAAAGTCATCGGTCCGGCCTGCAAAACGTTCCCTCAACCGTTTAATATGGACATCAACCGTGCGATCATCCCCTGCAAAATCAGCACCCCAAACCAGTTCGATAAGCTGCTCACGCGTAAAGACCTGATCAGGAAAACTTCCCAGCTGAGCCAGCAGCTCAAATTCCTTAAGCGGCAGGAGCAGCGTATTCCCCTTTATTCGCACTTCGTAACTTTTACGGTCAATCACCGTTTGATTCAATGAGATGGATTCAGAATTCACCATACGGTATCTTCGCAATAGCGCTTTTATCCGAAATAGAAGTTCCCTTGGCTCAAATGGCTTCACGAGGTAATCATCCGTACCCGCAAAGTACCCCTTTTCCTTATCGATAAGTTGATCTTTAGCTGTCAATAAAATGACGGGCAGATCATATTGATCCCGGATTTCCTTACAAAGATCCAGTCCGTTTTTATACGGCATCATTATATCGACAACAGCCAGATGTATCCGTTCCTTCTCCAGTAATAAGGAAGCTTCATTACCGTCCTTCGCTTCCGATACCATGTACCCTTCCTTTTCCAAGTGAAATTTAAGCAACTCCCGAATATGCCGATCATCATCCGCAATTAATATATGTATCAAAGAAACCACATCTCCACTTCTTTTATAGCCCTGGCTAAACATACAATAGCAATAATTAAACCTGTAAAACAACAAATACTAATTCAATTTCCGGTTCCTTATAAACTAGTTTGCCACTAATATACAGCACTCTCTTATTTTTATTAAAAGATAAGTAAAAAAACGAACAGAATCTTAAAACCCTGTCCGCTTTTTTCCTATAGTGAACCGTCATATTCACACTAGTTCAGCCCTATTGATATTTTTATTGCCTAAAAGGGTTTTAAATATTCTGAATATAAATTATAATTGTTTTATTTTAAAACATCTAGGAGGTCACTATGGGAGTAGTAGAGAAAATCAGCGGATTTGCTGGTAAAACGTTTACCTTATGGGTCATTTTATTTGCAGTTATTGCGTATATCTTACCTAATCAGTTTATATGGATTGGAGACTATATTGTTCCATTACTAGGAATTGTCATGTTTGGCATGGGACTTACATTATCAGCAGCGGATTTTAAAGAAGTATTTCGACGGCCGAAAGAGGTCGCACTAGGGGTAGCAGGTCATTTTATCATTATGCCCTTATTGGCATTCGGATTAGCAATAGGGTTCGATTTGCCCAAAGAAGTCGCTGTTGGTGTTATTTTGGTAGGATGTTGCCCTAGTGGAACGGCTTCAAATGTCATGGTGTTTCTTGCGAGAGGAAATGTTGCGCTTGCAGTTGCCATTGCTTCTGTTTCCACTATTCTAGCGCCTATCGTAACGCCCCTGCTTATTCTGCTCTTGGCAAGTAAATGGGTCAACATCAGTATCGGGTCATTATTCATTTCGATCATTCAAGTGGTGATTATCCCACTGATACTAGGATTTCTTGTTAAAAAGTTTTTCGGAAAACAGGCAGAGGCCGGTGCAAAGGCTTTACCTCTAGTATCTGTCATTTCCATCGTTCTGATCGTATCTGCCGTAGTAGCTGGCAGCCAAGATCAGCTGGCTAAAACAGGTTTGCTGATTTTTGCAGTAGTCGTTCTTCATAATGTTCTTGGTTTTTTACTCGGCTTCTTCTTTGCTCGTTTATGCGGGATGGATTTAGCTAAACAGAAAGCTGTTGCAATGGAGGTCGGTATGCAGAACTCTGGTTTAGGTGTAGCCATAGCAACAGCCCACTTCTCGCCTTTGGCCGCTGTTCCTAGTGCCATTTTCAGTGTTTGGCATAACATATCAGGTTCCGTTCTGGCCTATATCTTCAGTCTCATGAAAGATAAAAAAAATGTAGGCACCGATAAAAATAATTCGATAAAAACAGACGCATCATAATAAGTTGGAGATGAATCAATAAAAAAAGCCGATTGAATAGATCGGTTTTTTTTTGTGAATTAACCATCAGAATATTGAACATTCAAGGGAAAATGACAATATTCAATGCCCAAAAATAATGAACTTACTGCCTTGTTGTGGTTATTTTTTTGTACTACCTGCTATACTACTAGATGAAAGTAAGTTATAAAATTTGCTAATGATTCGGGTTATAGTAATTGACTATCATTTTAAGGATGAGGGAATATAATGTCACCAAAAATAAAATCTTCAAGAAAAATAGCTAGATATTCACTAATTATCATGGGGGCGGGTTATATTGCAACCACTCCATTTCAAGGTACATTGCCTTTAGATTTATTACATGGAGGGTTTGAGGCTGGTTTAGTCGGCGGATTGGCAGATTGGTTTGCAGTCACTGCATTATTCCGCCATCCGCTTGGATTACCAATCCCCCATACAGCCCTTTTGCCCAACAATCGTAAAAGAATGACAAATGCACTTGTTTCGATGCTAAAAAACGACTGGCTTTCTAAGGAAAGCATTCAGGACAAAGTAAAACATATTCCTTTTACTGAAAAATTGATCCCTATTTTAGGAAAAGAGATTCAAAGTGATACCTTTAGAAAAGTCCTGATTAAACTAATCAAGCAAATGATTGGTTATATAGATATAGAAAAGATTACGCCTTTCGTTGCAAAAAAAATTAAAACATCACTTTCTGGCATAGACATGAGCAAGATTCTACATTTAGTAAGTTCGGAGTTACTTAACGAAGAGTTTGATAAGAAGGCTTTGGATCATGTTTTGAAAAAAGCTGAAGATTGGTTAGGAAAAAAAGAAACCAGTCACCGACTTGGCACTGTTTCCATGGATGTACTCAGCAAGATTGAACTGGAAGGTATGCTTCAGTTCGCCGTTAAGTCCATTCAAAGTCTACTTAACGAAGAGAAACTTGGGAATATCATCCAAAACCTGCTATTAAGTGTCGTAAATAATTTACAAAACGAGAAAGAACCAAATAGAGAGGCTTTAATCTTATATATCAGGAAAGAGATACAAGGCATTAACCATAACCGGGAACTGTTAGAAGGAGTTGAGAAATGGAAAAATCAACTTCTGACAAAATGGGAGCCTGAGGCGACAATAAAGGGAAGCCTAAAACAAATTCAACAAGAAGCATTGGATTTCGTCGAAGATGAACATTTCATGGATACTTACCTGACTCCAATGATTCATCATATACTGGACAATATTAAGGAAAATAGCACCCGCATCGATCAATGGATACAGAAACAAATTACTGTTCTCATTGAAAAAAATCATACGCAAATCGGCAATCTTGTACAAGAAAATTTAGATAAGCTAGACAACGAAACGCTGATTGATATGATGGAAAACGGTGTAGGAAAAGACTTGCAGTGGATTCGGGTGAACGGGGCGGTCTGCGGTTTTATCATAGGGCTTATCCTAACAGGTGCACAGGCTCTGCTTAGGCTATTATAATCCAGGCATAACGGCAGAATACTGTCGCTACCAAATCAACTGGGACTGATTCGTTTTTCTGAAAATGAAGAGATAAATAAAAAGCCAGCCAAGGTTTTCATGAAACACCTCGGCTAGCTTTTCCTTTTTCATATTAACATGTTTGCACAATAGACTTAGATTACAGGTACACATATAAATCAAAGCTCCACTTAAAGCAAGGCTTCAATTAACTAAGGGGTGGATTGCTTACCACTAAGCCAGCCATCAATATGATCTAAATTAAAAATCAACAAATTATCGATGGGTCTGAGATGAGGGATCTTTTTATTCAATATTAGATCATCGATTTCCTCTTCGGTAATTGGATAATTTACCGACTCAAGGTAAATCATCAAACTTTTTATACCATAGGCTTTCCTCATTTAATCACCTCCCACCAAATTCTCCTTATTCAACATAAAGAAAACTTAGTGCTAGATATTAAATGAAAGACCGCTTAATTCTTAATACCCACTTTTTGAAGAAATATCCGTTTTTACTTTATGTAGGCACTTTAAATCAGGAAATTAATCTAATGTATAGGGTTTCCTCTCCTCGAATATCTCCACTTCATCCCATTTTACAGATTTAGAGTACATATATTTATCTGTCCGTTCAAAACCCATCCTTTTAGCAAGTTCAGTGTTTGTTGTATCCAACAATACTTTTCCAGTTCTTCTTTCTTCAGATGCTGGAAACACCTCCCTTATATATTGCCTTTGAATTTATCTTAAATAAATCTACCTCTTCTACAGAAACATTTTTTATATAGATATTTTCATCTAAATGTTTGAAACCTTGAGTTAGATCAACATATTTATTACGAATTAACCTTATAGACTTATCTTCCAGTAGACTTAAACTATAATCGCTACCATTATGTATTGCATACTTTCCTTTTCTTATCATAGGTTCCTCCAGATAAGTATTTATCATCAAAATTAGATTGCATTCATTCATCTGGAAACAATCATTTCAACTTATGTTAAAGTCTTTTATTAGCGGGAAATACTCATGATAAAATTAAATGTCCCTTTTAAATTCTTTTAATAAAATATCTTTTATTCCATCTAATTCGTTATTAGCAACGATTCTCTTGTCATAGTTATCATCCCAAATAAAATAATCAGATAAACCCACTCTAGGTTTATCTATCTCACGATAGATGCTACTCAATTCCATCATAGTTTTACGATATTGCTCTGCTGATTCACAATCCAATAAGCATATTTCAATCAACTCAATTGAGGCTTTAGCTTATCGTATTATATGTTCTAAATCTTTTTTTCTTTTGTTAATATTTTCACCAAACGAACATAAGCATCTTTAATAACTAATAATGTTTGCTCCAAGTTTATCCCCCATAATACAGTCATTTTATTGGAACTTCATCCACCACTTTTAAATACTTACTTCCCAAGGTTCCGACACAAAAATTTGATTCTCTCCACCTGAATAGATTCCAGCTTGATAAGCCCGCTAGACCCTTATTTATATTAGTTCTTTAGGAATTTCCATTGTATAAACTATCCAGCTTCATTATAAAGTCTCTAGTTTCTCCCCTTGGTATAACCTTCCTACTTTCAGGTAAATCTTCAAATATTAATATTGGTTTTTTCATCTCAATAATCGCTTCTATGTCGTCAAGAGGCACGTCCTTTTTAAAAACAAATTGCTCTTGCTTTTCGAATCCATAGCAGTCTACATCATTACTATCCATACTAAATAACGAAATCTCATTTTCATCCAAGATATGCCTGCCCAATGAATATGGCTCAAACTCTTTACCTTTGTAAGCTACCAAAAACTTTAGTTCATAAACTAAATCAACTTCCTCTTTAGTCACATCCTTGATAAACAGATTTGTCATATTCCCTGTTTGATCAACAAGTTCACGAAATCCTTGTTCAGGTTCATGGGTTCTTAGTCTTAACCTGTCGTTACGGATATTCAAGAGGTAATCCTTATGATTATATATGGCATATTTCACCTTTAGCTTCACCTCGTCTAACTTGATCTTATTTAATATTTTATAATGTCACTTGTATTGAAGAATGAATATTAATTCAGAAGTTCCAAAACTGTTTTATAAAAATATTCACATGCATCATCTTCTGTATCAAATTTCTTTAAATTTGATTTCAACCCACGTTCACTATAATAGACTTCCAAAATATTATCTCTTTTATTTAAGCAAAGTACCTCATTAGGTAGTCCACCATTAAGGCTATATAGATTTTTTGGAACATTATCTTTAATTAATAATTTCTCCAATTCCAACTTTTTCAAATTAATTCCCTTCCCGTCTAATTATGTACATTTTCTTTTATATACTTAACCTCAAGAAATATATAATCCGAGTTATCTTCTTACACGATTCAGATATACACCTTTTTCTTTTTATCTTTTAAAATATAATATGCTTATTCCTGCATCACATGACCTTGGATCATACCATTGCGTAATCTTACCCCATTCAAATAGATTTTCAGACAATATACCTTCTGGATACCCAATTTGCTCTGTAAGCCATTCGCCATGCTGCGAAAGTTTTTCTTCATAGTCCCATTGGTTAATGGATGGATCACTAACTTTTAAGCGTATTCCTTGTATTATGTTTTTTTCGAAAGAAATTCTAACAGAAAATTTTTTGCTTCCCAATTGTATAGGCCTTAAAGATCCAACTGTTGCTGCTTCATCAGACTGCCTTTTCCTAACCTCAAAATTAGGATTTGTTACAAATGACTTCTCCAAAAAATCCAAATTTGTATCTTGTTTTACTTCAATTCCCTCTATTGTCAATATTCCATTATTCAAGTTATTCATTATCGAATCCCCATCTCAAAAATAAATCAACATTTCCTAACGCTTCAATATGTTCAGCTTTAGTTAATTTGAAATTGTTTAGTAACACTAGGAGCCTCTTTTTTCTCTATATATGTTTTATTGATTTATATATAATCTAATCTAACGAAAACGGTTTTCGTTCTTCTATTATTTCAACTTCATCTAAATTTACATTTTTAGAATAAAGATATTTATCTGTACGTTCAAATCCATACTTTTCGGCGAGTTTTAAATGAGGAGTTGCTAGAAGAATTATTCCATTCTCGCCATTAGAAGCTCCAAACAACTCTCCTTTATATTTTGCAAAAGAATGAATTAAAAATAGTTTTTCTACTTCATTTAAGGAAATAACTTTTGTATAAATATTATCTTTATAATGGGTAAATCCATAATTCATGTCTTCCTTATTATTGCTTTTTAGTACTATAAAGCCCTCGCTTTCAGTTCAATAAACCTATACTCTTTCCCATTATAGATAGTATGCTCGCCTTTTCTTATCATTCTCCACTCCAGTACTTAACTTTCTATCATCCAGACACAAAAAACTGTTTTCCTTTTTTTACTACTGGACTTATATTTGCATTTAGAATTATTTAAATGTTACTGCAACAAATCTCTTACGTCATCTTAACAACATGAGCTATTGATTCAAATATGAGACTTATTAAACATTAATTGTATAAAACATAAAAAACTTGAAAGACATATAAGACAATCAAGGTCTAGGTTAAGGCATAAAGCTAACTCTAGTTAATTTTTTATAACAACTATTTTTATCATAATTCTCTATTTAATTTTTCAGCTTTATGTAATTCTCCTAATAACGGATTTAGATAGTCTTTATAACTATCCATATAAGCCCTTACGCCGCCAATAATATTTAATTCTCTTATATCTTCATTATTTTCCAATACATCCAATGCGTCCTTATATCTTTTATATATAAGTTGTAACACGCCCCTTGTAATTTCATTATAATAATCATTTTCAAGATTATTTATCACAACTTTTATTTGATCGATTAACTGCTTTTTCTTATCCATTAATTTCATCTTCCTATCTGCTCGCCCTAATTAATTCAATAGCTTCCACTTTATCAGATTCTATGAATCTATACTCTCTGCCATTATAGATCGTATACTCACCTTTTCTTAGCATTTTCCCACTCACTCCATTATTTAATTTCCCATCACCCAATTCAAACTGCTTGCTTTCCGTTTAACATCGCATAAACTGGACTCTGGACATAAAAAAAACTCCTATAAAGGAATTTCACAGGAGTTTTTTTGTTCATATTGGGGATTTACATCAAGCCCCATACTTTTCTTTAATGGCTTTATCTGCACAAAAACTATGGAATTGGTTGATTAATTCATCAATATCTTCTTTTCTGATGATTTTCTCAAGCCATTCTTTAGGAATGTCGTCCATTTTATAGTACATACCTGCCATTGTCCCTGTAATGGCACCTACTGTATCCGTATCATCCCCTAGATTCACTGCTGTTAAAACGGCATCGCTAAACGAATTTGAATTTCCTAAACACCAAATGGCTGCTTCCAACGTATGAACGACATAACCATCTGACTGAATTTCTTCTTGTGGTAATGAAAAGAAATCTTCCTCAAAAATCCTTGAATAGGATTGCAGCTCTTTTTGGTATATATGATCTTTATCAAAATTCTCATCAAAAAGTTTTTTTGTTTGTCTTATTGCATCTTCAGGAGAATTATTATAATAAAGTCTAAGTAAAAACTCGACATAAATAATGGAACCTACCACAGAACGCGGATGTGCATGTGTTACTTCCGTATACTTTTTAATGGTTTGGATTTTTTCAATGAAATTAAAGTTATTAATAAGGATAAATGCTACTGGAGCGACCCTCATCAACGCCCCATTTCCATTATCAAACATGGCATTTCCGCCACATTCTGGAGCTGGGGCTCCATTTTTAAACTTAATTATGGCTTCACTGGTCGTTCTGCCAATATCGAACATTTCATGATGTGGTGTCCAATAGCCAGATTCCATATACTGAACGAATTTTTGCATGAGCTCCGCTGAATCGCCTTTTTCAATTAAGTTTTCAATTAAACATAACGTTAACGAAGTATCATCCGACCAGGTGCCTGGCGGCTGATTATAGGTTCCATATCCCGATATATCATTAATAGTGAAAGTCCCTCTTTTTTTAAATTCAACAGGAACACCCAGCATGTCTCCGATAATACTGCCATACATACTCGGTAATAATCTTTTCTTAATGGCTAAACTCATAAAAATCTTGTTATCGTCTTCCCATCTGTCTACCATTCTTCTGCCTGTCATTCTTTACACCTACTTTTTATTTAAGTCTAATACAAGATGCAGCTTACCATACGCATCCTCATTGGCTTCTTTGATAAGTAATTCTTGACCAGCATTTAAAAGCAACTCGGCCTCATCAGGAAATTCACTAATTTTCCCAACATAAGCAGCGTTCGCTCCTTTTGGAACATTTATAGTCCAAGAAACCTGTTTATAATCAAATGATGACTCTTTTACAATCGCAGTACTCACAAATGCTTCATCCTTAAAAGTCTTTCCTATTAATGAACCCAAATCTATATTACCATGGTCGTCTATTTTTAAAATACTTTCTAATGGCGTGAGGTCAGTTCCTCTAAAGACCTGCATATCATGTGGAACTGCTGCTTTATTCAGGCCAATTTTAATATCATTAATAACCTGCTTATCTATTCCATATAAAGAATTATCAATTCCTCTCAAATATTTATTAATATATTGGTAATCATTTCCTGTGTATTGTTTAATAGCTGCCTTTTCTCTTTCGGTCAAGGAATCTAACCACTTAGAGTAGTACGCTTCTCCCCATTCATGAGCTTCGGGTATATTACTAAATTTAGGGGGTGCTTCACTGGCCCCACCTCTAACACTAAATTTCTGCACGAGCTCCTTCACTTTTACTGAATCGGTTTCAAGTCCAACCATATTATGCCCAGCAGGTTGAAGGGATTGTCTGAGAACAGGCATTTTGATTTCACCAATAGCCCGGCCAGCGGCTTTCCCATGAGATACGGCAATTTCCTTAAAGTTTTTTGTTTCATTAGCAATGAAGCGGCCGGTTGTTTTAGCAACCTGCCCGGTGGCTTTGCCCACCTTTATCACATTTTCATATGTGGCTTTGCCCATACCGCTGATGATGGCTTGAACCTTCTGAACCTGCTTTTGCGCAAATTCCTTGCTGTAAGGGATGAACTTTGTACTACTCGCTACTTTATCAGCGACCTTCGCCGCACCTGCCACACCGCCGATTCCGAGTGCCATCAACAGGCCGTTCTGGCGCTGTTCCTCGGTTAGCTGGTTGCCGAACATGTCTTTGCCTGTGGCTGCTTCACCGAGGCCGTTGGCTGCGAGGAGCCCGTATATCCCGTATTCGGCTTTCTGGAGGAGGCTAAAGCCTTTTGTCGTTTTATAGGCATCGAGCGCGTGGTTCGCTGCATTGAGTCCTTTGGCCGTTTTGTAGATGGCGTTGCCGCCTTTGATGGCCCGTCCGGCCCAGCCGACGACGGGGATGAATCCAGCGGCGGCCATGGCACCGGCGGCGATTCGTTCGGCATCGGACAGCTTGCGGCCCGTTACTGGATCGACTCCGGTCGAGGCCCTGATTGAATCATAATATCCCGTGAATTCCCCTGTAAAGGTTTTTGTCGTATCCCAGGCCTTTTCGTACCATGGACGATTTTCGAGTTCTTCCATTTCCTGTTCGATTTTCCGGGCTTCTGCTTGTTCCTTTTTGAAGGACTGATAGTCTTTCATCTGACCGGCGACTTCATCCTTTACTTGATAGACGTCACTGCTCTTGAATGCCGATTGGTTGAATGTCATCGGCGAGATGTTGCCGTCCTGCTTGGTGGCATCAAGCAAGGCACGGAAGAGGCCAACGGCGACGTTTTCCTGTCCGATGGACACATCATATTCCTCGACCAATTGCCGGTCGACATTCTCGACCTTTGTCACGGTGTCATCCAGCCTGTGTCCGGCCAGCGTGATTTTTTCATTAAAGTCCTTTTGGTTGAACATATCAAGAGGCAGGATATCGTCAATGCTATTCAGGATCCTTTGAAGGTCGTTCGCTTGTTGATCAACAAGCGACTTCGCTTGGTTGATGCCGTTTGAGACTTCGCCATCTAAAAAGGGGACCTCGACCACCGTATTTCCGGAGAGGTCCGCTTCTTCCAGATTGGCCGGTATGCCTTCCAAAAAACTGATCTGGGTTGTGAATAATTCCATCCAGGCGTCCGCCACCTCGATTTGTGCTTCATAGAAGCTTTTGATGGCGGTAGCACCGGCTCCCTGGAACTCGTCATCCATGCCGACAATGCCCTGAAATTCCTTTTTCAGGGCTGTGACTTCCTTCTTTAGTTCTTCATATTGCTTGGCGCGCGACTTGGTTGCGGCCGTCAATGTCTCGGCTTCAAATATCTTCATCGCTGATACCCATGTGAAGACGTATGGGCGATGGCTTCATCCTGTTCTTTTAATAAGTCAATGTTGGCACGGGTATCTTCCACATTTTTCTGGACGATTTTGATATATTGCTCAAAGACCTTCTCCAGGTTCGTTTCGCGATCGATCCATTTCGAGGTGAATTCCAATTTATTGTTGCCAAGCTCGCCTGCCGGCAAATTTCCAAGCGCGACTGTACCAAGTGCCGTCTTCACTTGATCGACTTGCTTCGTTACGGCAGGATGATTCAGTTTGATTGTCGTCATTAAAACAACCACCCTTTTAAATATGATATTTTGCTTTCCAATTGATCTATGACGGCTTCTCCTTTGCCTAAAAGAACATCCGCTTCATGTGCTATCGTACCTGCTGCACTCAGAGCCTTTTTCTCTATATTAAGCATCATGATTTTACCGTCGATTTTCTCTTGATAGTCATCATAATCATCATGAATGATCGTTGACATTGCCTTGTATGCATCACTGCGGGCATCTTGAAAGTCTTCTGCCCGGTTTCCCGTCCAGCTTTTTGCCAAGTCCGGGTTTTTAATTTTAGCTATTTCCCCAAGACAAGCATTCTGTTCTTCTTTGATTTGTCTTTTTGCCTGCTCCAAACGATTGATTTTTTCATTCACATCGGAAGTTTTACTAGAGAGGGCAGAGTGAATTTCACTCAATGAATTTGCATACACCTAAAAAATCACCTCAAACATACTATTCTCATTATGTAGACTGTCATATTTTTCATAATTTTTATTATAAGGATTATAGTCTTAGAGTTAAATAGGGATAAATAAGCTATTTATGCTACGAAATTAGGAAATTCAGCCCGCACGCTCCAATTCCAAATTAGACTTTTTACCCTCGCATTTCCATTTTTAAACATAAAGAAAGGGTGCAGGCTGCACCCTCTGAATATTTACTGCATTATTTGAATTCCTTTTCGCCAAATAAATGCGGAACTTTCACCTTTTTCCCTTTTTTATGATTGAAATCAGGTTTTTTAGCTTCGATTTTTGCTTGGTCATAGACAGCTGTGCCGACAATTCCAGCAACATCTTGAAGCTTTTCTTTTGAGATTTTATCAATGGTATCATCAGGAGTATGATACCAAGGTTCTGATGGACTGTGGATGAATAAAGCAGCGGGTATTCCAGCCTCAGCAAATGACACATGGTCACTTCTGCCGCCTTGTCCATATGGAGTCGGCTCACCATTCAGTCTTGTACTTGATGACTGGGCCAGCTCGGTTACAAGGTTCGTTTCTCCATCATTAGTCAAAATGACCAAATCTCCGGCATCCTTGCTTCCTACCATATCGAGATTGAAATTGGAAATGGTCCGCTTGATATCATCATCAGGGAGATTGTCCACATAATGCTGCGAACCCAACAATCCATTTTCCTCTGCCCCAAAGGTGACGAAGCGAATTTCCGTATCTGTAGGAAGATTCTTCAGAACACGGGCAAGTTCGAGGGTGACGGATGTTCCAGATGCATCATCGTTCGCTCCGGGTGCCCCCGCGACGGAATCATGATGTCCGGTAATATAAATGATATCGCTCTTTTTTGCTTTATTGTTCTTTGTTGCTTTTTTCGTTGCCACTACATTATAAGAGGTTTTTTCTCCGGAATGGGCACCTTCAATTTTTAATGATGCTGTCAATTTGACTCCTTCATTCAATTTTTCCAAAAGGGCTTCTCCATCCTTTTTGGTGATCGTGACGGATGGTATAAACTTGTCATTATCCTCTCCGAGTGTCCCGTTTAATTCCCCATCTGCATTATTGAATAGGATGACTCCCGTTGCCCCTTTTTCCGCTGCATTCAATACTTTCTCTGCAAAAGTGAGGTTCCCTCTTTGTATAAGGGCAATCTTCCCTGCAACATCGGTTTGCTCAAGCTCTTCTTTTGTTCCTAAACCGGCATATACCACTTCACCGGACAGGTCCCCATTAACTGAATAGGTTAAATGATTCGCTTGGATTTCCCCATCAAATCCGGCAACGGATAGCTCGACCAGATTTGGGTCTGTATAAGATAAAAAACTGAACTCTTCGATATCGGCTTTATAGCCATAAGATTGGAATTGCTTTTTGATGAATTGGACGGCTTTATACTCAGATTCCGTACCGGCCACCCGAGGTGTTTGTGAGAGGTATTCAATATTCTTGTAGATTTTATCGGCATCGATTCTTTTAATGACTTGCTTGTCCGTGGATGGCTCAGATATCACCGGCGATGAATGCGGCGCTGCTAAAGCGGTGGTTGTCCCGGCTGTCCCGAGTGTCAATGCTGTGATTAATGTTAATGACAGAAATTGTTTTTTCATAGATTGCCTCCCAGTTTAATAGTTTCTACCATGATTTTACAATATATAGAAAATACTAACTAGGTAGGTTTATCCCTATTCATGCATGTCTAAAGTACCGAATTTACAAATACAAGAAATTATCAGGTGTTTTAACCTACATCAAAAGTCATTATCCATTCGATATTTTGTCATATTATATAAAAATACCTGTAATCCAAACAGGATTTTCGCACTTTTTCGGGAAAATAATACAGAAGATATTGAATTTTTACAGGGAGAAGGCGCAAAGATGTCGATAACTAAATTCGTGATGCCGGAAGTGATTTTCGGTAAAGGTTCGATTGAACAAGCTGGCGAGGCCTGCTTGCGGCTGGGTGCCAAAAAGGCGCTGATCGTAAGCGACTCCGGGGTGGCCAATGCTGGCTGGTTGGATAAAGTCATTGAATCCTGCCAAGATGCAGGCCTTGCTTTTGCTACCTTCATTGAAATGACGACCAATCCGAAGGACAGGGAGATCGAAGCTGGCTGTTTGACATTTAAAGAACAAGAATGTGATGCCATCATCGGCTTGGGCGGAGGCAGTGCTTTGGATGTTGCCAAAGGGGTAGCCCTTTTAGTAACGAATGGCGGCATCATCAGTGATTATGAAGGTGTTGATAAAGTCCACTCTCCCCTCCCACCCATGGTGATGATCATGACCACTGCAGGATCTGGTTCGGAAGTATCCCAGTTTTCGGTGATCGTCGATTCATTCCGCGAGAAAAAAATGACGATCATTTCAAAATCACTCGTTCCCGATATTGCAATAGTCGATCCTGCTACCTTAACCACCTTGGGACCGGATTTGACCGCAGCTACCGGAATGGATGTTTTAACCCACGCCATTGAATCCTATGTTTCAATCGCTGCGACACCTTTGACCGATGTACAAGCTAAAAACGCGCTTTCCATCGTTTCTCGCCACTTACGCCCCTCTGTTGCATCCAGGCATAATGAGGAAGCAAAAAAAGCGATGGCGATGGCGAGCCTGCAGGCTGGACTGGCTTTTTCCAATGCCATTTTGGGTGCTGCCCATGCCATTTCACATGCCATAGGCGGCAAGTACCTCCTTCCGCATGGTGAAATCAATGCGATACTCCTTCCCCATGTCATGGATTTCAATCGAATTGCCTCACCAAGGCGATTCAGCGAGATTGCAGACATCATGGGCGTCGATACACGGGCATTGACGGAGCAGCAAGCAGGAATGGCTGCCATTCACTTCGTAAGGGAATTATCCCGGGATATAGGGGCTCCCAAGAGTTTAAGTGATGTAGGCATTACGAAAGAAATGATAGATCCCATAGGGATGACCGCTCTTGAGGATGCCTGTATGATCACAAACCCCCGTGATATGTCATTAGAACAGATTAATCAGCTGCTTCTTACAGCCCTATAAGAGGTGAAAAGCATGAACAAACATGAATTGATAGATTTAATGACAGGCGTTAAATCTTCAAAAAAAACGTATTACACGGAACTTAAGAAAACCGTGGATCAGCTGAAGAAGAAGAATGTGCAGCTTGAAATCATGAATGACATCACAAAAAATATGAATATGGAAATCGACATCCAAGAGATTCTCCGAAATGTTATTGAAAAACTTAAGCAGCTCATTACCTTCGATGACAGTCATTTTGTCATATTGTATGAGGAAGAACCTGCCCTGCTTCACATCTGCCCTAATGGTCACTGCGATCTTGAAATGGATCCCAAAAACCTGTTACACCCTTTTCAGGAATTCTCATCGGCCTTGAAAGAAAAGCAGCCGATTCAGGTGGAAGTTAACCAGTTACCGGACTTCCCAGAAAAGGATCGTCTATTATCCCTTGAGATCGAATCACTTCTATTAGTCCCTTTATACGGAAAAAGTAAAAAAATCGGAATTTGGACTTTCGGCAGGAAGAAAAAGAAAACATGGCAGGAAGATGAACTCGAATTTCTTGAGCAACTATCCAATCAGCTTGCGTTAACTTTGGAGAATGCCCAGCTTTATAAGGAAGTTCTTCATTCCAAACAGGAGTGGGAGGATACATTCAAGGCAGTTGAAGATATGATCATCGTCTTCGATCACAAAGGAACGGTCTATCAATCCAATGATTCAGCCAGGGGCTTTTCCAACTTGGTTCCTTTAATTGAAAAATCTCAAAATCTGATTCAAGATACCTTTTCATTTAATAAGCCAGGGTTTCAGGAAATACTCCTTCAGCATGATACCATCTTGGAAATGCATGCTTACCCGATTCAGAATAAGGAGCATCAAGTATATGGGGTCATTGCTTATTATAAAAATGTCACCGAAAGAAGACAGATGGAAGTCCAGCTATTACATGCCGGTAAACTTGGGGCGATTGGTGAAATGGCAGCTGGGATTGCCCATGAGTTGAACAGCCCATTAACGGCCATTCTTGGTAACTCGCAAATTTTATTACGGAAAACCCCACAGGACAATCCGGATTATATGCTATTGGACGACATTAAGATTTGCGGGGACCGATGCAGGCAAATCGTGAAAAGCCTGCTTACCTTTTCTAGGCAGGATGAGTATAGGTTCCACTATTACTCTATTAACGAGGCCATTCACCAGGTTCTGAACCTATTGAAGTTCCAACTTGGGAAGAAGCAAATCTCCCTCCATCTTAGCCTTCAGGAAGACCTTCCTTTCATAAAGGGCAGCCAGCCGCAGATCGAACAGATCATCATCAACTTGCTATTGAATGCCAAGGACGCATTGGATGAGTCTGCGCAAACGGAAAAATCGATTTCGATCGCTACCTATTCAGAAAACAAGTTCATGGTGGTTCAGGTGACTGATAACGGAACGGGGATTGAACAAGAACGCCTTCCCTTCATATTCCATCCCTTTCATACGACTAAAGACCGTGAAAAGGGAACAGGTTTGGGGCTGTCTGTAAGCCTTGGCATCGCCAAGGACCATGGCGGAAAGATCGATGTTTTGAGCACACCAGGACATGGAAGCACTTTTTTTCTGAGGCTTCCTATACAAGGAGAGGAAAGGGGATGATAAGGTGATTCATTTACTTGTGGTAGACGATGAGAAAGAGGTTGGGACTTTTCTATCCCGCCTTTTTACGATGAAAGGTTACCTCGTACAAGTTGTGAATAGCGGGAAGGAGTTTCATGAAATCGACTGGAATCAGCAGCGTTTTGATGTCGCAATGATAGATTTGAAGCTTCCGGATTGCGATGGGCTTTCCCTCCTGCAGCATCTAAAACAACTTCAGCCGCGTTGCAAGGTACTGATCATGACCGGATACAGCACCGTCAAGACCGCTGTTGATGCCATGAAACTCGGCGCGAGTGATTACATGGAAAAACCCTTCGTGGATATTGAAGTACTGGAAAGGCAGATTGACAACCTATTGAATGAAAATGAAGCTTTGAACCAGCATTTCATCCATAAGCTTGCCGAGGATTCAGGACTCATTGTCGGTGAAAGTCCTTTAATGAAGAATTTGATTGAAACGGCCTTCAAGGTTGCCCAAAAATCCGTCAATGTATTAATCGAAGGAGAAACCGGAAGCGGGAAAGAAGTGCTTTCACGCTTCATCCACATAGCCAGCCCACGAAACCATGAACCTTTTATCGGCATCAATTGCGGAGCGATCTCTGAATCCCTGCTTGAAAGCGAATTATTCGGTCATGAAAAGGGCGCTTTCACCGGAGCGACCCAGCTGCGAAAGGGTTTTTTCGAAATTGCTGGGAACGGGACGCTTTTCCTTGATGAAATTGCGGATGCAAGTCCGGCCATTCAAGTCAAATTGCTTCGGGTTTTGGAAACGCGGGAATTCATGCGGGTTGGCAGCAGCGTGACATTACGGACGAACGCCCGGTTAGTGGCGGCCTCCAATGAAAACCTGCAAAAGGCAGTGGACAAGAATAAATTTCGGGAAGACCTATTTTACCGACTGAACGTCGTGACTCTGGATATCCCGCCATTAAGGAGCCGAAAAGAGGATATTCCGTTGCTTGTCCGACACTTGGTTGAGAGAAATGGTCATGGAGATATCTCATTTTCCAATGAAGCCATTGAAAAATTACAGCAATACAACTGGCCAGGCAACATACGCGAACTATCTAATGTGGTCTTGCGCACGCTAACTCTTGCAGACAATAAGTCAGTAATAACAGCCAATGATATCTCACTATCCAACAGCCAGATCACACCTGACAAAAATGTGTCACCAGAGATACAGTCAACAGAAAACCTTCTTGAAGAGTGGCGAAAAAGGCTGGTGGCTGATTTTAATGAGAAGGATGAACTGATGCTTGAAGAAATCCTTACGGAAATCAAACAGCTTCAATCAACAATTGGAAAGGAGCTCGTCATGCAGGCACTGCAAAAAACCTACGGCAACCGGAATGAAGCTGCCAAACGCTTGCAAATATCCATAAGGAAATTGCGCTATATATTAAATGAGAAGAGCCAGACATAATAAAAAGGAGGATGCCCCGTTCCAGGGCTTCCTCCTCTGTTCCTATTCTAGCGTCAATACGATGCGGCCGTTGATTTCTCCGTTTTCCATCATTGAAAACACGTCATTGATTTCATCAAGCTTTCTTGTTTCAATATTCGTTCTGACTTTACCCTCAGCCGCAAATTGAACAGCTTCCTGTAAATCTTTTCTCGTCCCGACGATGGACCCTTTTACAGTCACCCCATTTAACACTGTATCAAAAATCGGGATTGGAAGTTCATCATTCGGCAATCCGACTACGACAAGTGTGCCGCCTCTCTTGACTGAACTGTAAGCCTGTTCGAATGCTTTTTTCGTAACCGCCACAGAAATGGATGCCTGCACGCCGCCAACCTTATCCTTAATGGCCTGTACAGGATCGGTCTTAAGCCCATTAACCGTGTAATCCGCCCCAAGTTCCGTTGCCAGATCAAGCTTATCATCTTGAATATCGACAGCAATGACATTAAAGCCCATCGCTTTTGCGTATTGCAGGGCAACATGTCCCAATCCGCCAATTCCATAAATCGCTACCCAATCGCCAGGTTTTGCTTCTGATACCTTAAGCGCCTTATAAGTCGTTACACCTGCACAGAAAATCGGTGATACCTCCGCAAAGTCAAGCCCTTCAGGAACCTTCACCACATACTTGGCTGGTGCTTTACAATACTCCGCATACCCGCCGTCCACGGAATAGCCTGCATTCAATTGATCCAGGCAAAGCGTTTCCCTGCCGGTCAGACAATATTCACAATCGCCGCAGGCCGAATAAAGCCAAGGGATCCCAACACGGTCACCCACTTTCAAGGAAGTTACGCCTTCCGCCACCTTTTCTATAATGCCCACACCCTCATGTCCCGGGATAAGCGGAAGCTTGGGTTTTACTGGCCAATCACCATGTGCAGCATGTAAATCGGTATGACACACGCCACAGGCTTTAATTTTCACTAATATCTCACCATATTCCAATTCCGGAATCGGTACTTCCTTAATCTCAAGTTTTTGGTTAAATTCATTGACGACCGCCGCTTTCATTGTCTTGACCTGTTGTTTTGCATTTACAGTGCTTGCCCCTTGTTTTACATTCATGATTACTATTCCTCCCTTAATCTAGTGGATATTATTTCTTGCTACTACTTATACAAGATGCAAGTGCCATGCCACTGCAAAAAGGCCAAGACGACAGCATTCACAAAAAAAAGTGCCGAAAGATCGGCCCATTTGGACGAATTAACGGCTCAAGTTGGACGAAATCCGGTTTGTATATTGCAAGAAAAATGGTTCACCCTATAAATAGGAGGTGCCTAAACCATGGACCAATTTGAAGAAGCCTATGAGTCATATAAACAGCAGGGAACACCGCAAGCAAACCAAAGTGATTCAGCAGCAGGAAAAGAAGAAATCATCGCCGTAAGGAAAAATGAAGAGGACAATATTATCGCCATCAAGACGAACTCCGGCCGCGAACTCGACTACCCCTCAGCCCTTGCGGAAGCCAAAGCTGGCAACCTGGCCAACGTTGACGTCTTTCATAAATATGGACGTGACATATTACGGAGTGAGCCCGATGGGATAAAAGAAAATAACCTGGATCAACTGCCGGAGTTTTGAATTTTTCGGGGAGACTGCCTGATACGGGCAGTTTTTTTCTATCTGGATGCGCAAAAAAAAGAACCAGCATGATTAGCCGGATCTTATTTTTCATAAGGATAGGATTCAGAGATTTCGAGCAGTCGGCCGCAGGACTCGACAACCTCGATGATTTCCATCCATGACATGTCCAGACCCAGTTCATTAGCATGGGAAATCTTATCCCGTAATTTTCGGATGGCATTCGCATCCTTCTTCCCTTTACTTTTCGAAGGGATTTGGAAGAAGTGCCTCAATTCTTTATCTTTATGTATAATATCGAATTTATCACTGATTTGCAGGCACTCTATTATATTGATATCCTCATTTTTATCGATTCTCCTTTTATATAATTCGGTTGCCTTTTCTAAACGGTCTTCGCTGATCATTGGATACCAGCTGACATCGCCGAATCTATCCAGGATGATATCGCTCATCCTCATTTCCAATAAGGTAATATATCCAAATATCAGCATCCTGATCGGAGGCTTTTGGAGGTCGGCATGGGTAATCAACATTTTAATTGAATTATTCTCTAATACGAACACCCTTGTCTTATTCTTAAAAATATGGAGAAGCTGGATCAAAGGGGTTGAATTCGAAACCATTTCCCTTGGTGAGAAGTTTCTCATATATTCAGAAATACTTCCCTCACCTAGTTCTTGCCTTTCTATATATCCGATGATTTCCCCTTGATCTTGGACTGCCAATATATCAAAATTCTTTTTTTTCATTGCTTTCTGGATATCCAGCGCCAGATCGTTTTTATGGCAAAACTCAAGTTCCTGGGCAATGCTCTTAACCGTTATATTTTCTTCATAAAGAGTTTTAAGACTCAGATAGCTGCTATTGCTTTTTCTTTCGCTTCCATTTAACATCTTTCAACCTCCGATCTGGAACACTTTCTGCCCGTTTTCCGCTTTAATAAAGAAATGAATGCGGCCCCAAATAAAGTTCACTTTAGTGGACTCCATCCCATTCATCAAATGCCATCAACTGCATTTCCTGCCGCCGTTTCCACATTCCCCTTTTCTTCCCACCCCTTACAAACATCCACCCAATCCTTGGCACCTGAATATTCAAATAATTCAGCGAGTGTAAGTTCTATTGCAGAGTTTGAACTGCCGCAAGCCGGAAACAATGACTCGAAGCGCTTCATCGATACATCAAGAAAAACAGCTAAATCGTTTGCCAGGCCAAACGGGCAAACGCCTCCGATTGCATGGCCGGTCTGTGCAAGCACTTCATCAGGTGAAAGCATTCGTGCCTTGAAACCGAACGTCTGACGAAATTTCTTATTATCCACTTTCGCGTCCCCTGCGGCAACGACCAAAATCGCGTGTTCACCTTCCCCTTTAAAGGAAAGGGTCTTGGCAATCCGCGCTGGGATAACACCGATGGTTTCCGCTGCCTCAATCACCGTGGCACTAGATGTTTCGAACTCCTTTACGTCACCTTCCCGATTCCATTGTTTAAAATGGCTTTTGACACTTTCGATCGACATATTAATATTCACTCCTTTTTATGTACATATTGAAATAATATCATCCTTCATTGCAATAATTCAAAATCCAATTGTGCTGCTTCATCTGATTGGAAACCTATAAATTAAAACCATTCTTTACAAATTGACGAAACAAGTTTACATGGGCTACTATTAATCATCGGGTAAACGCCTGCACGTGGTTCGTAACCATCCCACGATAAAAAACTAGGGAGAGAGTAAAATGAATGTTCGTACACTCGTGATAAACGGGTTATTGGCTGCCTTGTATGTGGCGGTCTCATTGGTGTTTAAACCAATAGCTTTTGAGATGTTCCAATTCCGTGTACCGGAAATGTTGAATCATCTGATTGTATTCAATAAAAAGTATATCTACGGTATCGTTGGAGGAGTCTTCATATCGAATCTGCTCTTTTCGCCGATGGTGCCATATGATTTGATTTTTGGGGTGGGCCAATCCCTGCTCGCCTTATTGCTTGTCATTTATGTTTCTCGTTTCATAAAAGGCATTAAAGGACGTATGGTCGCTACGATTATCTTTTTCACGTTCACAATGTTTTTAATTGCAATTGAACTGAACCTTGCCTTTGGCTTGCCATTCTGGCTAACCTGGATGACTACAGCTGTCGGTGAGTTCGTTGTCCTTTTGATTGGAGCGCCAATCATTTATGGAATGAACAAAAGAATTCAGTTTGAAAAGTGGCTTTAAAAGGAATCTTCGCGCCGTTAAGCCACTATAATGGAAAAGAGCTGTCTGCATGATGCGGCAGCTCTTTTTTTTCACCATCGAACTTGAAAATGATAAACTATTAGTAAGAATGGTGGTGGCCCTTTGAAAAAAGTCCTGACCATAATCGGTCTACTTGTAATCGCAATTTTTATATACTCTAATGCAGAACTGTTCACTTTGGTTTGGAAAAGTGATTTGGATTCTGTTATTGGCATATTGAAGGAAAATCTTTTGCTTACATTTATTGTGACATTCGTATTGATGTTTGTACAAAATTCTTTTACAATCATCCCCTTAATTTTGCTCCTAACCATCAATGTCACGATATTCGGATTCATATATGGCTATCTATGGAGTTGGTTTACAAGTGTTGTTGCCTCAGGATTCATTTTTTATGCAGCAAGAAACTGGCTTCAGGAGCTTCTTTTAAAGAAGATTGGTGAAAAGTGGCAAGAGTCTGTAGTGGAGCATGGCTTCATGTACGTGTTTACAGGCAGGATTTTCCCGCTTATCCCAACAAGCTTAATTAACTTGGCAGCCGGAGTCAGCACCGTCACTTTCAAAGACTTTTTATTGGCAACGGCACTTGGCAACCTTATATACTTTTTCTTCCTAGCACTGATTCCCTATGGACTGCTATCTGTTGAAATGAACCAATATACGCTAGCTGCTCTTGCCCTCCTTTTCTTACTATTCTTCATGATCTATAAGCGTGCAAAAAAGAAGAAGAAACTAACTTTCTTCAGAAAAAACAGGTGACCACATTGGCCCCTGTTTTTTTATTTAGAGATTCTGCATATATTTTTTTCCGATAGTTTGTTAAAATGTGTATGTAATTTTACCTTTGAAATGTCTTAAAATCAGGGAGAATCTCCATGTCCAAACGCTCCATCTTAGCAATATATATCCTATCCGGGATTCTTACATTAGTCGTATTCGACTATTTTTTAACTACAAATATCCATAATAAAGAGGTCTTCATTCAACTCCAAAGGGCGGAAGGCATTGTTTTCCTTTTATCAATAGGCTTAATTCTATATCTTTATTTAGCTAAAAAGGAAGAATTCAAACGATTAAAAGAGGCGGAACAACGTCGGCGCACACTCATCAATTCAATGGTGGATTTCGTCAATTTCAAGGATGGGGATGGCCGATGGCTTGAATCCAATACCTTCGGGCTGCAATTATTTCAATTGGAGCATGTAGATTATAAGGGAAAAAGAGACAGTGAGCTCGCGGAATACTCCGAATTTTATAAAGAATCGCTGATCTACTGTGAAGTTTCCGATGAAGAAACGTGGGTAAAGGGGGAAATTACTAGGTGCGAGGAAATCATCCCTCTTCCCGATGGCAATCACAAGACCTTTGATACGATTAAAGTTCCCCTGTTCAATGAAGATGGTTCACGTAAGGGCTTAGTCGTCATTGGCAGGGATATATCTGAAAGAGTTGTCGCGGAGAATCAATTATTCGATAGCGAACAACGCTATAAATCATTGTTTGAGCACAACCCTTATCCGATGCTGATGCTTGATTTAAATGGAATGATCACGACCGTGAATCCAAGGTTTGAAACGGTAACAGGCTTTCAACAGGAAGAAATACATGGCGCCTCATTCATTAATTTGAATTTTTCAGCAGAAGACGCGGAATTGATCCGCACATCATGCCAATATGTCATGGAAAACCAAAAGGGGATCAAAAAAGGGAAAGATATTGAATTCCTGACAAAGTACGGGAAGTCCATCTTACTTTCTTGTACGTTTGTCCCGATGATGGTTGGCGAGGATTTAGTCGGAATCATTACTTATGCTAAAGAAGTCACTCAAATTCGAGAAACCGAAGCACGCTTAAGAAGAACCGAAAAATTATCGATAGTCGGCGAACTTGCCGCAAGTGTAGCCCACGAGGTACGAAATCCGCTGACTTCTTTAAAAGGTTTCGTCCAACTGCTTAAAAAGAGCGACCATCCCTTTGAACAATACTACACGATCATGTTAAGTGAATTGGACCGGATCAATCTTATTGTAAGCGAGTTACTCGTTCTGGCAAAACCACAGGAACTTCCATTCAGCAAACATCAAATCATCGACCTGATGAATGATGTCAAAACCTTGTTGAAACCAGAGGCGGACTCGTACCCCACCAAAATATCAATATCTGTCAAAAATGAAATACCTCTTCTATTATGTGAGGGAAATCAATTAAAACAAGTTTTCATAAACATGCTCAAGAATTCCATGGAGGCATCCGCCGACCACATTTGGATTGATTTTGAACGAATGAACAATAACCTTTCCATCACCATCAAAGATAACGGTAGCGGAATAGAAAAAAAACGCATAAAACATCTTGGAGAGCCTTTCTATTCTTCAAAAGAAAAAGGAACCGGATTAGGACTGACAGTCAGTTGCCGAATCATTGAGGCGCATCGGGGAAAGGTCCGGTTTAACAGTGAACTGAACCAAGGAACCGAGGTCCAAATCATTTTGCCCATATAAATATGAACTTCGAGGACAAGCCTGAACCTTGTCCTTTTTTTGCAGGATTCAAAACCATCCTATTTTACCAGAGAGTGAAGAATTCCTTTATATTCCCAAAGAATGAAACCGTCTCAACAGGTTGTTTCCCATTAGTCTGGCCTCCTGGATCATTGGATGTTTCGCTCTCCGTCATACCAGCTGTACTCGTTTGCGCTGCCTCAACTTCCACCTCTTTTGTTTTGACATCATCCACGGTTTCTTCCTTATCCATTTCAACATCCATGTCCTTTTCGAAAACAAGGACGTAAGTACGACGCTCCCCATCCTTTGAAACGGTAACGGAAATGGCCGTTTTTGCTTTATCCTTGATCTTCACTTTCGCACTGCTCGCACCGTCATATTCAATCGTTGCTCCGCTGGCATTTGTCGTTGCATTCAATTTGACTGAAGAAATATCATTATCCACCTCTATATGATAGGTATGCTCATTAGATTCAAAAGATTTGTTCCATACGCCGGATGATACCGTCAGGCTGTTCAACACTGGTCCATTATTGCCTTCCTCGCCTAAAGAATCTGCGGACGTTACTTTCTCAATAGAATCCGTTTTCACTTTTTGTGCTGAAATACTTTCAATTTGCTGTGCATTCGTTACTTCACTGACACCACTGCTTGGCTTTTGATTATTAGAGGATTCCGCTGATGTTAAAGATGTTTTACTCCCCTTATCCGAGGATTCTGCTGATGATAAAGAAGATTTATTCCCCTTATCCGAGGAAGGTTGGGCTTTACTCGTTCCTGTTGAGGGGGCCTTTTGAACTTCATCCTCTTTTGGAGCAGCTTTCGATTCCGTTTCCTTTGCTACGGCTGCAGCCCGTGTAATCGTGAGTGTATATGTTTTTTCATCACCATTTTCCGCTGTAACGGTTATCTTCACCGTTGTCTTACCGACTGGAAGGGTAACCTTTACACCTGCACTGGTTGCATCCTTTCCATTTACCTTTACAATTGCCTTACTGTCACTCAATGTCGGAGTTACCGTAACCGACTGGACTTCATTTTCAACTGAAGCATGATAAGCTGTCACCTTAGAATCGAATGTTAATGAGCCTTTTGATAATCCAATCGATGTTAAAAGGTTATCATCACTTTCATGTTTTTCGACCTTGAGAGTATAGGTAACGGTTTCATTTTCCCCATCGCTGACGGTGATTACAAACGTATTCATGCCAGTTTGAAGAGTTAAATCCTTCAATGTACCATCCGTCATTTTGACACCATTCACATATATGGCTGCATCCTCGTTAGGGCTTGCTGCAAGCAAGGTGATCTTTTCCACATCATTCCCCACTGTTGAACTATAGTCGTGTACATCTTCTGTAAACTTTTGATCCAGTGCTATACCCTCTATCTCTAGCTTTGAAAGACTATTTACCGTTTGTGCCTCTTCCAAAATGACAGAAGTGCCTTCCGCAGCTTCTGTCGCTGGCATATAAGTGGATGTTCCGATCCCCACAAGGGAACCAACCAAGATCACCTTCACACTTGTTTCTTTTAATCCCTTCTTCATCAAAACCTATCCCTCCAAATTCCTTAAACATGATAGGCTCAGATTACTAAAGGAACCTTAATTATTTCTTAATGGAGTTTATATCAAAAGGAGGATGTCTATTTGGTATAAACTTTATGCAAAGTGGAATTCCCACCACTTATTTATGGCTATACTGGAATGGAAGGCAAAACTAAAACTTATTGTTCTCATTTTCTAGCGAACCTCTTAAACTGCCTTTAGATAACTAAATTATTTTCACTGTTTTTTCACATTTTCCTTTTATAATGGGCTTACATAATCGGATGAAAGGATGATGGCACACCAAGATGAAAAAATATTTATGGCTGTTAGTCAGCCTATTCAGTTTGCTTTTATACCCGGCAATGGCTTCTGGGCATGCTACAGTAATCAGCTCTAATCCTAGCCCGAATGAAGCGATGGATACTCTTCCTGAAAAGATCACCATTCAATTCAGCGAGAATATACAACCAGCTTTTCATTCGCTTGAGGTATTCAGCCAAGATGGAGACAAAATTCAAACTCAAGACAGTACAATCTCTGAACAGAGTGGAAAAATACTGGAAGCTAAGTGGAAGGGCACGATCGGTGAAGGGATTTACTATATTAAATGGAGAGTGGTTTCGAGTGATGGCCATCCTATTGAAGGAACTATCCCCTTTCAATTCGGAGATTCGGCAGGCCTATCAGATCAAAATAAATCCGAAGTGAATGAAAGTTTTCCGAATTCCATCAACGTTTTTCTGCTAAGTCTACAATACATATGCTTCGCTGCCCTTACCGGAATCCTTTTTTTCAGATTATCGCTAATGAAGGATTCCCGACTTTTTGAAGCCAGCAGAAGAACCCGTCTATACCTTTGGCTTTCATATGCTGGTTTAGCATTTTCCATCTTCTGCAGCCTGCCTTTAAGAGTTACGATCGATGCTGGCGTAGGTTGGACCGATGCATTTAATGTTAGTTATATAAAGGAAGTATTGAATGCTACAAACTTTGGGACGATCTGGATCATGGAAATTCTAATATTGCTCCTTCTATTTTTAGTAATTTATTTCATGCTCGAGAACTCATTGAATAAATCACTACCTTTCATTTCATTCATCATAATTGCCAGCTTGATGATTTGTAAGGCATTCACCGGACATACAGCAGCCGTTCCCAATCAGGCTCTGGCCGTTTTGATGGATTTCCTTCATTTATTGTCCATGGCTTTATGGCTCGGCGGCCTTATGGCCTTATTGGTGATTTTGCCTGGGCTTGCAGATCGGCAGGCAGTCCAACAAGATAAGAAAACCTTTTACTGGTCGATCATTCAAAGGTTTTCCAAATGGGCATTTCTGTTTGTAATCATCCTGATTATTAGCGGAATATATAGCAGTTTACAGCATGTGCCAACTATCCATTCAATGTTTAACACAACATATGGCCAATTGTTACTAGCGAAAATCGGTCTCATGTTAATCATGATCGTTTTAGGCGGCTTTCATTTTCTCAGAGGGAAAAAGCAAACGAAAAAACTTGGTTATAGTGTGGGAATGGAGTTTGGTTTAGGAATCGTCATCCTTCTCGTTGCAGCTTTATTAACAAATGTCCAAACTGCCATGTCTTCTCCCGGCCCCATTGAAAAAACGTTACGGACTGATGAAAATAACGAGGTTACATTAATGGTGACGCCCAATGAAGTCGGGGATAACATGATTCAAGTAAATCTATCCAATGAAGGCAAGCCAATTGCTGAAATAGAGCAGCTTACGATCACGATGCAGCCATTGGATACGCCACGCGGTGAAATAAAGCTGCAAATGAAGGAGAAAAACACAGGGACATTTACATCAAAGTCTATATTAACCATGCCAGGAAAGTGGAATATCCATGTTCATGGATTGACTGAAAGCCTGGATTCAATCAATGCTGATTTTATAATTTTCATAGGGAATTCATAATAGGAGGGATTTATAAAAATGAAAAACATTTCAAAGCTACTTATTTTTACATTTGCTGCATTATTCATTTTTTCCGGTTCAGCATATGCTCACGTTACGGTCAAGCCTAGTTCATCTGCACCTGAGGCGTGGGAAACTTATACAATTAAAGTACCCGTAGAAAAAGAAACTGCCACTACAAAGGTGACTTTAAAAGTACCTGAAGGGGTTACTTTTGAAAGCTATCAGCCTGTACCGGGATGGAAAGTAACGACAGAAGGTGACAAAGATGGGCATGTAAAAACGGTAACTTGGGCAGCAACTGACAAAGGAATAGCTGCTGGACAATTCCAGCAATTCTCTTTCGTAGCACAAAATCCTAAAGAAGAAACGAAAGTTGCCTGGGATGCATTTCAATATTACGAAGATGGTGAAATTGTTGAATGGAGCGGTGAAGAAGGCTCAGACCTACCGCATTCTGTAACGGAAATCACGGTTGCACCCAAGGCTGATGCTGAACCTGCGGACCATGGTCACGAAGATGAAGCTGACACTAATGATTCCACGACACCTGACAATTCAAAGGATGCAGCAACAACAGAAGGTGATGGCAACCAAACGCTGATCATTACCCTGGCTGTCATATCATTAATTCTTTCCATTGTAGCCCTTTTTGCAGCTCTAAGGAAAAATAAAAAATAATCATTATGGAAGGTGCCCCAAAAATTTCCTGGGGCACCTTTTTCTCTACTATTCCATGACCACCGATTTACTCGGTAACTTTAGATTTTCTGATTCTATCGTAATCTCAATCGATTTTTCAGCTCTTTGTTCCGTAATCGTTAAGTTAAGCAGTCCATTTCCCTGCGCTTTTTTGCTTATTCCCAGATCTTCCGTACTTTTCACCAGCTGTGCATATAATTCCGCTTCAGTTAAATTGCGCTCAAATTCTTTTTCAGCAATCACTTTCAAAAGAGCTGCCGCACCGCTTACATGAGGCGTAGCCATTGAAGTTCCGCTCAACCTGGCATATTTATTTCCTGGATACGTAGAGAGAATATCAACCCCTGGCGCCACCAAGTCAATTTCATCATTCGTATTTGAAAAATCCGCTAAATTTCTGCTTAAATCCACAGCCCCCACTTCCACTACCTCGGGATATGCTCCTGGATAATCCAATTCATCCGTTTCATGACGCCCATCACCGCTATTTCCAGCTGCACAAACAACAAGGATATCGTTCTGAAGGGCCTTTTGAATGAGTTTGTGTTCAGTCTCATCGGGAGGTCCGCCAAGCGAAAGTGAAATAACCGAAACCTTTTCTTCATTTGGCCCCCTCCAATTGATGGCATACTCTAGAGCACCATTAATCCAATCAATGTCGCCTTGTCCTTGACCATTCAGGGCCTTTAACGCTAATATGCTTGCCTTCGGAGCCACTCCCACTACACCAGCATTATTAATGGCAGCAACAACCGTACCGCTAACATGTGTCCCATGTCCGTTATCATCTTGATAATCCCCGGTATTGGTAAAATCCTTCCCGCCAATGATTCTTTCCTTGAGGTCTGGATGTCCCTTGTCTATGCCTGTATCAATGACGGCAACTACCACGCCCTCACCATAACTGCTTTTTTCCCAAATTGCCGGTGCTTTCACAAGTTCGACCCCCTCAGGAATCTTCTCTTTCACCGTTTCCATCACTTCAAGAACTTTGTAAGGTATTAATCTTTTTTCTCTTGTCATTTGATTACCCCTTCCTTCGTTCAATAAGTTAAACTGCCATCAGTGTAGGGATTTTCATCCCGTCTGGTTGCCGTCTACCGTTGAAAGAGATGAGATCAAAAAACTCTTCTCTCTTATATATACCAGATTTATGAAAATAAAAAAGAAGTTTTCGGAAAATTCCGTCTAAATAACTAGTTTTTATTTCTTTTTGTGTTATTATCTGGTACTCTTATTATAGAACAAGTGTTCGTTTTATGCTACACTTTTTTCTCATTTTTTTCCCAAGCACGCACTTTTCCAATAAAAAAGAAGCGACTCCGAATCGAGTCAGCTTCCAAGATGTTAAGCTGCACCGCAGCATTTTTTGTATTTTTTCCCGCTTCCGCAAGGACAAGGCTCATTTCTGCCAATGACCGGTTCTGCATGAACATGCGGCATTTTAGCTGCCTTTGCACTTTCCGTGATAATTTGCGTGCCTTTTTCCTTCATTTGCTGATACCGCTGTTTAAATAACTCCATTACATCTTTACTGTACTTCAGCGTATCTTCCGCGATATCCATCGCCTTTTGCTTTGAAATATTATAATCCTCCAGGACGAATTGATTATCCCCGAAAGAAACCCTCACTCCAAAATGCTGTCCCGCCTGTTTATTGCCTTTAAGCTCCTCAACGAATTCAAGGTATACTTCCTGGCAATCACAAGTCTGATGCATGCAATAATAATCATATATCCAATACGATTTATCTTCGTATTTACTTTTTAAAGCAATGCCATCCTCAACGCCAAATACATCCAAATATTTTATCGCTTTTCCATCGAGTATCTCAAATGGATCAATCGTTCTCATCTATAGACACATCCTAATTCATCAAAATTTATTCTTCCTTTGTATTGTACAACCTAATTCACCAATCGTCACTTGAAACGAAGCCTGCCAAAGTTAAATCCCTTTCAGTAAAAGCATAATTAAAGAAGCCTTATTGAAGGCAATAAAAAAAGCTGCATCAGTGTCTATAAACTGATGCAGCCCCTAATCCTAATCCTCATCCGATCCATGTGGTCAATTCGTCAATCGGTGTTTTCTTAGCAGGTTTCGGCTCCATGTCAGGATAACCCAAGTATATGAAAGCCAATACCTCTCCCTTAGAGGATAAATTGAAAAATTCACGGACTTTGTCATGATAAGTTATTTTCCCCGTTCTCCATACTGCTCCCAAACCTAGAGAATGTGCTGCAAGAAGCATATTTTGGATGGCACTGTTCACAGCCGCATATTCTTCTGCAACGAGGACATTATTCTTATCACTAGGCTCCATGCCCACTGCGATGATGACTGGAGCCCTTAATGGATTCTTTTTTTGCCTTTCGAGCTTGCTGATTAAACTTTCAGGGGTATCATCAGCATTTTCGATTCTTGTTATTTCTTCGAATACCTGCCCAAGTTTATTTCTTCCTTCCCCTGTCAAAACAAAAAAACGCCAAGGCTCCGTCCGATGATGATTAGGTGCATATGTTCCGGCTTCAATGATTTGCTCGATCATTTCTTTAGGAACCGGATCTTGCTTAACGATTCCAATGCTTCTTCTCGTTTTTATAGCCTCGATAGTCTCCATGTTATCTCCCCTTATCCCTTTATCTCTAATAGTTTCTGTTTCAGTTCATTTTCCATTGACGCCAATTCCTGTTCAGCTTGACGGCGTTTATGCCTGCCTTCTTCTTGAATCCGCATGGTCTCCTCAAGCGTGGATATCAAGTTAGCTTGAGTTTTCTTTAATGTTTCAATATCGACAAGTCCGCGCTCATTTTCTTTTGCGGTTTCAATGGTATTCGTTTTCAGCATCTCGGAGTTCTTCAATAACAAGTCATTTGTAGTCTTGGAAACCTGTTTTTGGGCTTCTACAGCATGCCTTTGCCTGATTAGGGTCAGTGCAATCGCAACCTGGTTTTTCCAAAGTGGGATGGCTGTCATGATCGAAGATTGGATTTTTTCGACTAGTGCCTGATTCGTGTTTTGGATCAGCCTGATCTGCGGTGCGCTTTGAATCGTGATTTCACGGCTCAACTTCAAATCATGAAGCCTTTTATCCAACCGTTCAGCAAATTGCAGCATATCATTTACTTCTTGAAACTTCATTTGATCATTACTTGATTCAGCGGACTTCCTTAGCTCCGGAATCGTTTTCTCATGGATTTCTTCGAGCTTGATTTCCCCAGCTGCAATATAGACATTCAATGCCTGGAAATATTCCTTATTCGTTTCATATAGCTTTTCGAGAATTACGATATCCGATAACAGGATATTCTTGCTCCGATCGAGTTTTACGCTGATTCGGTCGATTTGGGCACCGGTTTTTTGATACTTGGATAGCACCTCCTGTACAGATCCCGAGAGCTTCCCGAACATACGCGCAAAAAATGAGGGCTTATCCGGTTTTAACTCATCCGGGCTGAGTTCGTTTAACTTTTTCATTAAATCATTGATAATGCTCCCCACTTCACCCACATCTTTTTTCTGGACATGCTCAAGCATGGAATTAGAAAAGGTCAGGAGCTTTGATTGGGCGGGTGTACCATAGGATATCATTGCCTGATGATTCGTTGGGTCGATTTGTTCGGCAAGCTGATAAGCTTTGGCCCTGTTCTCTTCAGGAATGACATCAATCAGTTTAACCGGTTTCGCTTCCTGGGAAGATACTTTCTCAAGCTCCTGCACCCCATCAAATGGATTGGCTAAAAGATCATCGATCAAACTGGCGTTATTCGTTTTATTCAACAGGTTTGGATCATTGTTATTCATTTTAACCTCCTGCTTTCATCAATTACTTGTGACTCTTTTCTAGTTTTAATGGATTGCTTAGCAACATCCAATTCGAAGTTAAGGTCATCGATATCATCGGCAATCACTTTATATAAATCCTTTTCTATCGTATTAGTAAGTTCCTTTAAAGTTTTACGAGTCTCCGTTAAGGAAAGTTCAAGTTCCCTATTCTTTTTTGGCTGCTGTGCTAGAAAAACATATTTCTCCGCAAGCTCCATGGCAGAATCCAGATGCGAGTAATAAAACTGTTCCGCTTGATAAAACCGCTTCGGTTCTTTTTTTGTCAGACTGTATATTTTCCTGATCATTTTAATCATCTCTTTCCTCTGTTTAAAAGAAGAGATATGCCTGACCGAGATTAGTGCTTTTTGCACCCTCCATATCTTCGGTTTTGCTTCAATTAAATTTTTCTTTATATATTGATATTCTTTTCTCGTCAATTCATGTTTTTTTAGGTATCTTGATGAAAAATATACGGAACTCAGCCAGTATGCAAGTACCCCTCCTGCTAAAGATATGACAACGGACAGGGCAAACGGTTGATTCAATACGAAATAGCTAATCATCCAAACCGGCAAAACCATTGGAAATGCAATCAATATCGGAACAAAATCAGCAATAAATCGATTCATTATCATTACACTCCTGACTTACACTCTTTTCTTTATATACGGATTATCCTTGGAATTGGTTTCAAGATGAAAAAAAGAATTTCTCCTAACCTAAACGATATAGGAACCGGATGGTTTCTGCAAATTTATTGAAATTATTTCTGTGAATTCCCTCTTCTTCCCATTCATATGGGCTAACGCCTAGTCACTTCACCGGAACTGACATAAGTTATAGGGTATCCATCCTGATTTTAAAAAGGAGAGTTGACCATGAATTCATACGGATTTTATCCTTATCCACAACAAAACGGAAATCATCAGTACTTTGAACCAAATTTTAACCCATACTTCCAACAGCCTGAACGATTTGATTATATGCCACAGCAAGATTGGAACTTTCAGCAGGTACAAGAAAATCCATATAGCCAGGTGCCAGACCAATTCGATATTGAAAGGCAGCCTCAACAACTTGAAAGAAGAATCCGGGAACTTGAGCGTCAAAACGAGCGTCAAACGAGGGAACTCAATCGGCAGAACCAAGAAATCACGCGGATAAATCGTGAAGTGAACCGCATTAACCAGGAAATCACCAGGCTAAGTCAAGCGGACCAGCGACATACGAATAGGTTAAACAGACTGAATCAAAGACTTCGGGCCGTGGAAAGAAACCTTAACATCCCCTTCACCGCAACAGATGATGGTTTTTAATGAAGGAAATAGCAGGAGCTCATTGTGAGCTCCCGCTTTTTGCTTTGAGATTTAATCAAACGATTGATTAATCTTTAAAGGTTCACCAAACCCTTGTCCAGGGTTACATAGCTTTACGATTTTCACTATTTGTCATATACACAATTGTTTTCGCCGCCTTAAATATGAATCCTGCTACTTGCTTTAAAAAAGTAGTTACACAATACTGATCTGCAGAATAAAAAATAGGAATCTGCCATATTCCCGCGGAATTCATCAAGTTATTTATAATAAAATGGATGTTTTTACATACTTTATTACTATTTACTAAGTAGTGAGGTGTGGTTTATTTCCCCTCCAAATGCTCGCTTTCCGCGGGCGTAAACGCCTGTGGGGTCTCACCTGTCCCGCCGCTCCCGCAGGAGTCTCGCACTTCCGCTCCAAACAACCTTAGATAGTTTCGTTTTAAAAACAACAACCTTTACGAAAAGAGCCAAGAAAATAAAAGAGCAGGAGTCATATTTACACTCCTGCTCTTTCTAATTTACAACATGATCCGTTTCAACTTTTCGTTTCTAGATTCCTGTTCCACCTGGGTAGACAAGTCATACTTCTTCAATAGATGAAAAAGTTCATTCAATGTTTCCTGCGAATTCCCTTTTTCAAGATATCGATCTAATGTTTGACTCAATTGTGTTGGTAAAAATTCCTTTTGGCTCTCAAATTTCACCCTGACATCTTGCTGCGAATGATTAAGATTGCATACACCCATTTAAAAATTCACCTCTTACTTGATTTTACCATTGTATTATAGATATTACCTTGTCAATTCTTCATCCTGCTTATAGTAATCTTCCAACTTGATGAACTCCGGCGAGGTATGTGTGGCCATGATGCCATGATAACTGATATCCAACCCAAGTTCTTCTTCTTCTTCAGTCGATCTTATCGGCAGCCATACATTTATAACTTTAAAAACAAGCCAAGTCACTGAAAAGCCCCAGATGCATAACACCACTAATCCTAATATTTGAACTCCGAGCAAATGCCATCCCCCGCCGGCAAACAATCCATTTTCAGTGGAGAAAAGCCCTACCGCTAGCGTCCCCCACATTCCTGATGCCGCATGAACAGGAAAGGCACCGACCGGATCATCGATTTTCCGGGCTTCCAACCAATTTGTTGCAGCTAACATCAACATTCCAGAAACTGCTCCAATCAGCAACGCCGCCAGATCACTAACGAATGCACATCCAGCTGTAATCCCGACAAGACCAGCAAGTGAGCCATTGATGACGGAAGGTGCATCCGAGCGTCCATATCTAAACAGTGTATAAAGCAGGGTAACCGCTCCCCCTGATGCAGCTGAGAGCATCGTGACAATGGCAATATGTCCAATTCGGACATCTGTAGCTTGCAAGGTGCTTCCTGCATTAAATCCAAACCAGCCAAACCATAAAAGGAATGCCCCGACAGATGCCAAGGGGAGATTACTCGGCAGCGAAATGGAGCTGGTCCCCCTTGAAGTGAATTTACCTGCTCTCGGCCCGATAACAATGGCAGCCGCAAGTGCTGAAAAACCGCCTAGTGCATGAATGACAGCAGACCCTGCGAAGTCCTGCATGCCCATCCTACTTAACCATCCGCCACCCCATACCCAGTGACCGGCAATCGGATAGATGAATGCTGTCATCATTACGACAAAAATAAGATACGCCCGAAAATTGATCCTTTCCGCAACTGCTCCCGAAACGATGGAAATGACGGCGATGACGAATGCCCCTTGAAATAACCAATATGCATCCATGGAAATCGTAAGGTCGATGTGCGACAAATCACCTTTCAGCAGAAAGCCACTTGCCCCGATGATTCCAAATACATCCTTTCCATACATTAAGCCAAAACCAACGACGAAATAGCAAAGCGTTCCGATCGTAATATCGGCAAAAACCTTCATGATGATGTTCACATTATTTTTCGTACGGACGAACCCTGCCTCCAATAAGGCAAACCCGCCCTCCATCAATAGTATCATGGCTGCTGTAAGAACCACCCAAATCGTATCCAAGCCTGCGTTTAACGTTTCTAGAGTCATCTCGGCGTTCCCTCCGCTTTCTGCCAGGCCATTATTTCTTTAATGATGTCTGATGGTAAATTCATTTCCCTTTTTTCTGGTTCAGCCTCAAGTAAACCGATCACCTCATCTAAAAAAGCGACCCGCTGTTTTATTTTCTCGATTTGTTTATATCTATCTTTCACATTCACCAAATGTTCAACCGCCTGGTGATGACTTGGGGCACGCCCTGTAAAAAAACGTTTAAATGGTGACAGTGATTGATACCAAGCTTCCTCAGCTCGTCGTTTTTGCTCATATTTATGAATTTTACCTTTGATCGATTCAATTTCCGACTCCTGTTTGCTTTTGTGGAATAGCAGTCCTTTCATCACTTCTTCAGATGAAATTTCAATAACAACCCTACTATATAAATCGTCCATAATATAAATGTCATATCACCTCACGTAACAACGTTATGTTTTCTACAATTATATTTAAAATTCTGAATTCGGTCAATGATTAAACAATAAAAACGAGTCGCACAACGAAAAAGGAGGATTAAAACAATGAATTCTGCCTGTTTCCATTCCATTAATCAAACGTTTGATTAATGGAAGAAGCTAAGTGATTTCAATCATGGATATATTTAGAAGGTATGTATATTCAATTTTTCCTCACTCTAATAAGGCAGTTAAAAACTAGGGGGTTCATATATGACAGTTATAAACGATGTCAAAACAACTATAGCAGGGTTAAAAAGCGCTCAAGCGAGCTTTGAAACTTTCGCCCTTTCAACAGATAATGAGCAAGCCAAACAATTGTACCAACAAGCTGCCCAACAAACACAAACGATTGTCGACAGCATCACTCCTCGCATAGAAGAGATTCAAAACGAGGAACCTCAATATAAACAATGATCATCCATATAAAAAAGGTTGGTTAAAGCAACCAGCCTTTTTTATATCTTTCCATAACCAAGAACAAAATCTTTAAGCCAATCACAAACTACCAAAGGGTTACATACCTGACTTGAACTGCGGAAAGAGCTGTAATTCTTAAATTATGATCGACTACAACTTCAGAATCATCGTAGAAGATCGTTTTGAGAATTACGATTGTCCTGAACTTCAGAAAGACTTTTAACGCCGAATGATGTGATACAAGGATGTTAAATGATAAAAAGTAAAAGCAGACTGCTTTATCTCCGGATTTTGTTTGATCGAATTGGCCGCTTTGTTACTTTCAGGTTGCGGTGACCATTGAACACCGAGCCAAAGGTTTCCTTTAGGTAATGGCTGTACTATATTCAAATCGACTGAAGGATTTTTATGTTATTCCTTTGTTTAATCTTACTGACAATACTCATACAATGGGGTGGTTTAATAATGCTTACAGGGCATCGCACATGGGTGTTTGATCAAAAGCCTGTCATCGTCTCCACAGGAACCGTTGGCGGTCCATTTGAAGCAGACGGTTTGCTTGCAGATGATTTCGATCTTCTCCATTCCGATTTATGGATCAACCAAGATACCTATGAAAAAGCACATAAAGTCTTATTGGAGGAAGCGAGTACAAAAGCAATTGAGAAGGCGGGTCTACAAAAGGAACAGATACAATTTTTCCTAGGAGGCGACCTAATCAATCAAATAACCCCTACCAGTTTTGCCTGTCGAACACTAGGAACACCTTATCTCGGCTTATTTGGTGCCTGCTCCACCTCCATGGAGGGACTGGCTCTTGGTGCATACCTTGTCAACACCAAAGGGGCAAAGTACTTATTGACAGGAGCATCAAGCCATAACGCTGCAGTGGAAAAGCAATTTCGCTATCCAACTGAATACGGAGGGCAAAAACCCCCGACAGCCCAATGGACCGTTACGGGGGCAGGAGTGGCTTTATTAAGCAGTGCCGGGGAAGGCCCAAGGGTCACTTCAGCTACGATAGGCCGTGTCATCGACATGGGATTGACCGATCCTTTCAATATGGGAGGTGCCATGGCTCCGGCCGCTGTAGATACGATTGAAGCACATCTCAGAGAAAGAAACCTCGACCCATCCTATTATGATTTGATAGTGACTGGGGATTTAGGAAAGATTGGACATGAAGTTTCTTTGGCAATATTTAAAAAACATGGCACGCCGATTAAAGAAGAGCAATATAAAGATTGCGGTTTAATGATATACAGGGATGGTCAACCGGTCCTCGCCGGGGCAAGTGGCCCTGGATGTTCCGCAACCGTCGTTTATGGTCATTTATTAAATCGCATGAAAAAAGGAGAAATTAAACGATTGCTCGTCGTGGCTACCGGTGCCTTGCTATCTCCCCTATCCTTTCAACAAAGTGAGACGATTCCATGCATCGCCCATGCCGTATCGATTGAATATGACGGAGAAGCACAAAACTAAGGGTTGATGTTTGAACATACACCTGCTCATATTGGATGGATATTCTTGGCTGCGGAGATTTTTTCTGTAGCGTTAGCGGATGTGTGAAAAAGAATTGATTGATCGGTTGTTGCCGCTGGCATGCTGGAAGCAACCATTGCCTGGATAACAGCTGCTCATGGTTCCGAGTCATTATTATAGACCTAAAAAGATAAGGAGGTTGCTGCATGACGATAGCTTCCAATGTCAAACAATGTGTCTCCAGCCTAAAAGGAATTGAAGCAGGCTTATCCAGCTTAGCACTCAGGACTCAAGATGATGAATCTAAACGGATTTTGCATGAAACGATGCTGGTGGTTAATGAAGTTAGGAAGGATGTACAGAAGCGCGTGGGCGAGTTAGAACGGGAAGAACCACAATATAAAGGTTTTTAATGATCAAGCAGGAGGTGTTTGGTAATGCCGGGGTGGTTAGAAATTGTTTTGCGTTCATTTTTCTTTTTAATTGTTCTTTTTTTAATCACTAAAGTGTTAGGAAAAAAACAATTGTCCCAGCTCTCCTTTTTTGAATATGTAACGGGCATAACCATCGGTAATGTTGGGGCAGAATTAGCTACGAAAGTGGAGGGCAGTATTATACATGGTGTACTATCCATTCTTGTTTTTGCCATAGCACCCTTCATTGCAGGATTAATATCCCTAAAAAGTAAAACTTTCCGTGATCTTGTGGAAGGAAAAGCATCGGTTTTCATCAAAGATGGGAAAATCATGGAAGATAATTTAAAAAAAGAGAAATATACCATCGATGAATTGTTAGGATTGCTCCGGAAAAAGGATGTCTTTGATATTTCTGAAGTTGAGTTTGCCTTATTGGAAGCCGACGGGGATTTTTCCGTAATGTTAAAGAAGCAAAATCAACCTATAACACCTAAGGACCTTAATCTGGCAGTGGCTGCAGTAAAGGAGCCACAAACTATCATTATGGACGGCAGCATACTTGATGAACCGCTTTCCACGATTGGACTGAACCGAAATTGGCTTCTTACTGAACTGGATAAGTTGGGTGTAATCCTTGATAATGTGTTTCTTGCTCAAGCTAATTCCAACGGGGAATTAACTGTGGACCTTTTTGATGATAAACTTAAAGTTCCTTCTCCTCAAGAAAAACCTCTTATGCTCGCGACCTTGAAAAAATGCCAAGCAGACTTAGAGTTGTTTGCACTAGGAACTGAATCAAAGGAAGCTAAAGAGATGTTTAGCAAAAATAGCGAAAAGCTGCAAAGGGCAATAGATGAAGTGGCCCATATCTTAAGGAACTGATTAGATATTCAATTCCTCACTTTCATAAGCGAAGTGATCAGTCCAATGATGATGATCGTCACACATGAAAAAAGAAAAATTTCGATACCTAAGGTGAATGCTGCAGCTGAAATGATTAATGTATCTATGACGATAATCGCCAAAGCAATATCCATGGAGGTGGATTTTGAGATGATTTTTGCTAGCATATCCGTCCCCCCGCTGCTTGTCTCATATCGAAGCATGAGTCCTATGCCCATCCCTATGATGACACCGCCAATCAAGGAGCTTGCCAGTATTGAAATGGAAAAAACCTTTTTCAATGGATTAAGCCAATCCATAAAAAGGGATGTCAAAAGCAATCCGTGAACGCTGCTATAGAAAAAAGGGCGTTCATAATACCAGGCATATAAAAATATAGGAATGCTAAGGACCAACATGGATAGTCCCGTTTGAAAACTAAAGAAATAATGAAGGATGAGTGCAATCCCAATTACGCCGCCATCTATTAAATGATGAGGAACCAAAAATCCATTTATTCCAATGCCCACCAAAAAGCTACCAACAATGACAGCCACCGCTTTTTGAAAATTAATAAAATCACCTTGCCTCCCAATCCATATATTTCTTAATATATGTCCAAGTCAGAGCGTCAAGAATAATCACGCAAAAAAAAAAATCCCCCTCCCTTTTCTTCAATTTAACTACGTGAAAAAGGTCCCGGTCATTTAGACCGGGACCAACAGTTCGTTGACAAAGGGGTTCGGGAACCTATCTTTCTTCAAATATTCTCCCGAAACAACCTGACCCAAAGCAGCCCTGCAACTCCTTTAGGCATGGTCTCCTTTCTAACTGTTGTAACTAAGTTGATTTGGAGAGACTCCTGCGGAAAAGCGCGCCTAGTGAAACCCCTCAGGCGCATGCCGAGGGTTGACCGCCCGCAGAGAGCAAGTGTGTGGATCGGAAGTCAATCCATATTGTACAAATATAAAAAATGCGGGCCCAGTCAATTAGACCGGGCCCACATTCAATCATTTCAACTCTAATAACACTACATTTTCAACATGTGTCGTCATTGGGAACATATCGACAGGCTGGATATCAACTGCTTTATATCCGCCTTCTTCCAAGATATGAAGATCACGCGCTAGAGTGCCTGGGTTGCATGATACGTATACGACTTTATTAGGCTTCATCTCGATGATCGTATTCAGAAGGGATTCTTCACAACCTTTGCGTGGCGGATCCACCACGATGACATCAGCAGTGTTGCCCTTTTGATACCATTCAGCAATAACGTTACCTGCATCGCCGACCATGAATTCTGCATTTGAGATTTCATTCAATTCAGCGTTGCGCCGTGCGTCTTCGATCGCTTCTTCGACCACTTCGACACCAATTACTTTTTTCGCTTTTTTAGCTAAAAATAAAGAGATGGTCCCAATGCCGCAATAGGCATCTATCACCGTTTCTTCACCAGTCAGCCCTGCATAGTCAAGAGCTTTATCATAAAGGACTTTCGTTTGATCTGGATTGATTTGGTAGAAAGATTTTGCTGATATCGCAAATTTCACATCACCGATCATATCATGGATCACTTCGTCGCCCCATAGCACAGTCATTTTATCGCCTAAGATAACATTCGTTTTCTTGGAATTCACGTTTTGAACGATGGATTTAACTTGTGGAAGACGTTCAACGATTTCCTTCACGATGGTTTCGATGAAAGGGATACTTTTCGTTCTAGTAACAAGAACAATCATTAATTCCCCTGTTTGCTTGCCATAACGGGCCATGATGTGCCGCAATACACCTTTATGTGCCTCTTCATTGTAAGCGGGGATACCAAGTTTACTGAAAATCTCTTTAACGACTTGAACGGCTTCATTAATCACTTCATTTTGGATAATGCTTTCTTTCGTTTCAACGATTTCATGTGTCCGCGGTTTGAAGAACCCTGCTATTAGCTTGCCATCCTTTTCACCAACAGGCACTTGAGCTTTATTGCGATAATGGGTTGGATTCTCCATCCCGATGATCGGATGAACCTTCACATCCTCAAGTTTCCCAATGCGTGTCATCACTTCACGTACTTGCTTTTCCTTGAATTCCAACTGTCCTTCATAGCTCATATGCTGCAGCTGACAACCACCGTACTTATGGTAGTCTTCAGTCGTGACCTCAACCCGGTATGGACTGTTTTCGATAATCTCCATCAAGCGCCCGAAGCCATAACCCTTATTAGCCTTCATCACTTTGATTTTTGCTTTTTCACCTGGAAGGGCGCCCTGAACAAAGATCGGGTAGCCATCGACTTTAGCGACGCCAGCTCCTTCATGTGTTAAATCTTCAAATAAAACCTCTACTATATCATTTTTAGCAACTGGTGCTGTTTTTTTCATATCATCTTCTCTTTTCTTTTTTATGCTAGCCTGTATTTTACCACAATAGAGGCCTTGCCACAAAACCACTCACCAATTTACCCTGGTTTTCATAAAAATATAGTGGAAGGAATTACGGATTTTTCATAGTTCCATGAATAAAAGTTCAATAAAAAAAGAAAAATAAGGAAAAACAAAAGAGGTGAGGAAATGGGTTTATTTAACTCTATATCGGCCTGGAATGCTACAAGGATAGAAAAACATCGAGCGAGTATGGAGGAAAAAGGCCTCTGTCCGGATTGTTACGGACGTGGATACAGCTCCTTCGTACCTACGGAATATCATTTTTCCGATATACACGACTGTCCCGGCTGTAATGGCACCGGAGCTTACGCTGATTGGGCAGCCATGAATGGGCAGCAAATGTAATCGCATACAATGCCAAACTTCAAAGAACTAAAAAGGACCCCCTGTTAAACAGGAGGTTCCAGACTGTAGACAAACTCGATGAAAATCGAGTTTGTCTATTTTTATGGCTTGTACAATTTGGACGTTGATTTCCACTCCAGGCACTCGCTTTCCGCGGGCGGTCGGGGAGCCTCCTCGGCTTTCGCCTGCGGGGTCTCCCCTAGACGCGCTTTTCCCGCAGGAGTCTCGTACCTTCCGTTCCAATCAACTTTGTCTTACTTTTTAGATAGAACACTTTTGCCTGGGGTCATTTTTGTTTTAAAATAGAAGTATTAAAACTTGAGGTGATGAGGATGCTTTCTAAACATGATTCTATTCAGCGAGATCAACTTGAAATGATTACTTTAGATCAACTGGTGCCACTGAACCATTTGGTTCGTAAAATGGAGGCTGCCATTGACTTTACTTTCATTTATGACTTGGTGAAAGATATGTATTCAGAGGTAGGACGCCCAAGTATTGATCCAGTTATTTTAGTTAAACTGACTTTCATTCAATATACCTTCGGTATTCGTTCCATGCGTAAAACGATTGAAGAAGTTGAAACCAATATGGCTTACCGTTGGTTCTTAGGCTATGGTTTCCATGATAAAGTACCTCATTTTTCTACGTTCGGGAAAAATTATGAGCGACGCTTTAAAGATACAGACCTGTTTGAACAGATTTTCTATCGCATTTTAATGACAGCTGCTAATAAAAAGTTAATAAGTGCTGAACACGTTTTCGTGGATTCCACACATGTGAAAGCCAGTGCGAATAAACGGAAATTTGAAAAGAAAATCGTTCGTAAAGAAACACGAGCGTATCAAGGACGTCTTCAAGAAGAAATCAATCAAGATCGTGAAAACCATGGAAAAAAGCCTTTTCCACCAGATAAATTTGATAAAGAAGAGACCAAAGAGATTAAAGAAAGTACAACGGATTCTGAGAGTGGCTACTATGTGAAAGATGAACGAACAAAACAGTTTGCCTATTCATTCCACGCGGCCGCAGACCGCAACGGTTTTGTATTGGGAACGATTGTAACACCTGGAAATACACATGACAGTCAGATCTTAGAGCCACTAGTTGAACAAGTGATTGAGAAAGTTGGAAAACCGGAAGCCGTTGCCGCAGATGCAGCTTATAAAACACCAGCGATTACAAGCTACCTATTTAACAAAGAAATCATACCGGCTTTACCTTATACACGTCCTCGCACCAAAGAAGGATTTTTCCGCAAACAGGACTATGTATACGATGAATATTTTGATTGTTACCTTTGCCCTTCGGGCGAAACTTTAAAGTACTCAACAACAAATAAAGAGGGCTATCGCGAGTACAAATCGCCAAAACAAATTTGTACAACATGCTCACTTTTATCTCGGTGTACAGAAAGCAAAGACTGTCAAAAAGTGGTGACACGGCATATCTGGCAAACACATGTGGAAGAAGCAGATCATCTGCGTCATCATCAAGATGTAAAACCTATATATGCTAAACGTAAAGAAACGATTGAGCGTGTATTCGCAGATGCAAAAGAAAATCATGGTATGCGTTGGACTACTTTAAGGGGACTTAAAAAATTGTCGATGCAGGCGATGCTTACTTTCGCTGCCATTAATTTAAAGAAGATGGCCAATTGGACATGGCGAGGTCCAAAAATAGCCTAACATAGTGGGCTCGTAGAGCCCCAATCTCTAAACTTTAGGCGAAAATTCAAAGGGAATTTCAAAAGGGGTTCGGAATTTTTTAATTCCGAACCCCTTTTGTCTACAAACTGGGACCCCCTGTTAAACAGGAGGTTCTTCTATTTCCTTTACCATATAGCGAAATTCATGGCCGCTAATCGAAATGGTTTTCATTTCTATATATCCTAATCTGCCATAGAGACGATTCGCCGCTACATTTTCATTTTCAACGACTAAAGAAATTCTTGGATACCCCTTATTTTTAGCGTATTCCTCCACATATTGAATCAGTGCACTGCCAATTCCTCTTCCTTGAAAATTCGGGTCGACGGACACGGTATCCAAATAAAAGTCTCTCATTTCCGCTTCCTTATCGAGCGTAACGCTTGGGTCTTTCATTTTCATCCTTAATTGTTTCACTATCGGTTCATCCAAGCTTTCGGCATCCTTGCCATGGTAAGCAATGATCAATCCAGATACTTGTCCATCATGTTCACTGACAAGCGTATTTTCATAGCTGACCCGATTCCCACTTTTCCTGAACAAATCGGCAAGAACGGAAAGTATTCTTTCTTCTTCCGTTTCCCCTGTCAAAACCTCTGCAATTTCCTTAATCGCTAACCGGGTCAATATGGCTGCCTTGTCCGCATCCTCCGGTGTCGCTTTCCTGATATACATGTTGCAATTCTCCTTGCTTCATTAAACTGAAAAGGCCACCAGATTCAGTGGCCTTTTCACCTTATTTATTTGCCGGATCATCCGGCAGTAGTCCTTGCGGGATGAATACATCAAAATGGCGGTACTGATTGACGAATTCAGCTGGGGCCATCCCGCCAAATTCCCCATCCAAATTAAGCATCATATCCTTTTTGGCCTGTACTTTAATTCGATTGGCTTTTTCATAAATGACATTTTTATCATGGATATGCTCACCGCGCATTGCCAATGTTGCGACACGGACAATATCAGCCAGGTTTGCCTTTTTTAAAATAAGCAACGTGAACATACCATCATTCAAAGAGGCGTCAGGGGCCAGTTTCTCGAAGCCCCCGACCGAATTCGTGTTAGCCACCAAGAAAAGCATGATCTCCCCTTCAAAAAGCTTTCCATCATATTCAATAGAAACTTCCGTCGGCTTAATTGAAGGAAGCATTTCAATTCCTTTAATATAGTACGCTAGCTGACCGAGCATCGTTTTCAGCTTGATCGGCACGTCGTAGGTCAATTCGGTCAATCTGCCCCCGCCAGCAATATTGATAAAATACTTATCGTTCATTTTCCCGATATCGATCGGCATCGTATGCCCGCCGGCAATAATTTCGGCTGCCCCTTCGATCGACTTCGGTAAATGCAGCGCCCGGGCGAAATCATTGGTCGTTCCCGTCGGGATGATTCCTAGTTTCGGACGTTTCTCTGCAGTGGCCAGTCCATTAACAACCTCATAAATCGTACCGTCGCCCCCTGCTGCAATAACTACCTCATAGCCGCGTTCAATCGCTATCTTTGCCGCTTTCGTCGCATCCCCAGCACCAGTCGTCGCATGTGCAGAAGCTTCATAACCAGCTTCTTCAAGCTTCGCTAGTACACCTGGCAGGCTCTTCTTAATGGCTTCCCGGCCCGAAGTCGGGTTGTAAATCAACCTTGCTCTTTTCATTTCCCATCATCCTTATACATATTGATTCCATAATTTACATCTTAATCCTTCATTACATGAAAAGCAATATTCGAAAAAAAGAGGACCGTATTTCGGTCCGTATCTTTTACATTTTACTAGAAATCTTATCAGGGAAAATTATAATGCTTTTTACAATTTTATTCTAGTAAATGATTTCAATCATGGATATTGAACGCTCACGTTAAATGTATCGGTAACCGTTAAAGTATGTTTCCCATCACCATTATTGAATATCCCATTCTTTTTTACAATGCCTTCATCACTTGTTCCTTTTTTCACTTCAGTCATCTTCCAGCCACTCTCGGGGCCTTCAAGTTCCTCGACCCCTCTAGCATCTATCTTGATATCACTATTATCCTGAAGGACTACACTTAGATTTCCGCTGTCCTTTACACTCCAGTCATTCAAGAGCTTTCTAGGCTTCAAGACAAGATCGGTACTTTGACCGTCTATCTCCACTGCCAACTCAGCAGGGATTATAAGGGTTGCCTTAAGATTCCTAGTACCACTGTCCAAAAGTCCATTTTGACTCAGTAAATCCTTGAAGCTAATATAAAGAGTATCACCATTTCTTTCAACAAGTAAATAATCTTCCGCATTGTTCAACAATGAATCATCATCTTCCATTAGCCGCTCACCATATGTTCCAAAAACGGAAACTTCTTCGTCCTTACCACTTTCAATTGTCAATGGGTATGAACCAGTGTCCAGGACAACTCTCTGTATGCCCTTTCCTGCCTTTTGATTGAAACCAGGCAAATTGACCGTTTTCTCTTCACTATTAACGGCAGCCCTAACTTGATCCAACAATCCGCTGGATGTAAGCAGAATTAAAACTATTCCCGTCGTTCCAAGCAATCCAACGAAAAGAATGCTAAGAATATCATATTTTACAAAAGAACTTTCTTTTCTGGAAAAATAAATATAGAAGAGAATCTCTGTACCCAAGATCATGAACAGCAACGGCCACCATGATTGCAGAATCGTCGTCAAATTCATATCCGAAATTTGGGAAACGAGTAAAACTAAACCCAAACCAACCAGGGAGATCCCCATTGAAATCGTTCCGACTCTCCATGTTCTCATTTACTCTCCTCCTTGAAGCTCCCTTTTTTACTTCCCGACAGCAATTTGATTCCTCCGCCTATTAGAAGGATGCATACAAGGCCTTTTTGAAAATAATCCCTAAACCAATATTCCAAGTTGCTTCCAATCCATTCATCTAAATGGGGAGCGATGGCCGGAACGATCATATTACTGGCCAAGAAATAGATTCCAATTCCCACCAGACCCAATCCTAACCATTTTTGATGATTGACCATTCCCGAAATGATGGGCGTATCTTCTACTGGACCCTCTTCCATTTTCGAAGCTTTTTGCAATCCATCAAAAAAACTATAAAACCAGATAATCGGAATAAGGAAGAAGAAGAAACCCAACCGGAGTAAATCCAGTATGTAAATGGCGAATAAAAAGCCGGCCATCAATTGTATCCCGCGTTTTTGCAGCCCCAAATATAAGTGACCTGCACCAGGGAAAATAGCGAATAAAGTCGCGACCGCTTTACTCTTCTTCCCGGATTCCCGTCTCTCCTCGAAATCTTCCAAAACGGTCCGATCGATAAGCTCCTCACCTCTTTGCTTTTTATTCAGCTGTTGAATAGAATCAAAAAAGCTGTAAATCCAGATAACAGGCAATAGTGCCATGAATATTAACAGGCCTTCCATTTGTGTCATCACACTGATAAATATCACCATGATGCCAAAGCCTAAAAAGCTGATGAGAAAAATGAGCCCACGGTTCATGAGGCCTAGCTGAAAATGCCCTAACCCAGGAACGAATGAAAGGATGATTACATAAAACCTTTCCGCTTCCGGCGGATTTGCCATTCCCTCCACATCCTCTTCACTTTTAGGATTCCTCAGTGAGGTGACCACCAAATCAAATATACTGATGAAATAAAACACCATTCCAATAACGGAAAATGCCAGAAACGCATCCGATTGACTGATTAACGAAAGAAAAAAACCTCCAAGCCCCAATCCAGCTGTGGCAAGAAAATAAAATAGCCCTTTATATTGCCTTCCTAGGTAAAAATGTCCGAAACCTGGCAGAAAGGATAATAAAAAAGCTAATACCGGACTTTTATTCATTTCTAAACCCCTCCTTATTTTTCTTTTCGATTGTATCCATCCAAGTAAATGTTTTATCAATAAGGTCCTCGGTCAAGGACTGCGTTTTCTTTTCACTGCTTGATTCCACAGAATCCACGTATTCTGTCAATGATTGAAATACCCCGCCTGCCATTAATAAAATCGTAAATCCTGCCGCAATCAGGTAATGTCTTGTGATTGTCCGAAGTGACTTCTCTTTTCGATGTGGCCAAGACTCTTCAACAGAGCCGCCTTTCAATCGGCTAATAGAGTCCATGACTGGACCTGCAATATCAAATCCTTCAAGGTCAAGACTTGTTTCTTCTTTTTCCATCGCTTCCATATAGACGGACAAACACTTGTCACAGGAGTATAGGTGATTTTCATATTCAATTTTTAAAGCCTCTGGTATTTCATCTTCCAAATATGCAACCCATTGTGCCTCTGAAACATGATTCATGAAAAATCCTCCTCTTTCCAATGTTTTCTCATCCAATTTCTTGCCCGGTATAGCTTTACTTCCACAGATTTCACTTGAATCTGCTGTTCCTCTGCAATTTGCTTGAATGTCTTTTCCTTTATGTAATAGCCATATACAACGTCTCGATATCCCTCTGGAAGGTCATTCAGCTTCCGTAATACTTGCTTTCGCCTTTCATTCCGAAAAAATACTGCCTCGACATCATCCGTTAAGCCCAAATTAACTTCCGATGAATGTTCGTCCTGTAATTCTTCCTTTTGGCGTTCCCTCTTTCTCTTTAGATCGATTGCATGATTGACGGCAATTCGGGTAATCCAAGTTTTGAAGCCTTGGTTCTTATATTGAGGAAGAGAAGTTTAGATTTTGATAAAGACTTCCTGGGTAACATCTTCTGCATCCTTTTGATTCCGCAAGACGGAATAGACGGTTCTATAAATCGTCTGTTTATAATTTTCAATCAACATTCGGAATGCATGATCATTCCCAGCCCTTACCTTCTCAACTAACTCATCGGACACTTCTCTTCCCCCTTTCCTGATAAACATTCATGTAATAGACGACACAAAAAGGAGTTACCCCTACAGATAACTCAAAATTATTTTTCCGCTTATTATTTTTCTCAGCCTTAATCAAGAGAAAACCGTACCACTTTAAAAGTGATACGGTCAACATTAACGTTTATTGATTTCTTCCACCAAAATTTTATTAACAAGTTGTGGATTGGCTTGTCCTTTTGTCGCTTTCATAATCTGCCCGACAAGGAAGCCGATTGCCTTTTGTTTACCAGCTTTAAAATCTTCAATGGATTGCGGGTTATTATTCAATGCTTCTTCAACGGCTGTACGCAATGCGCCTTCGTCGGAAATTTGGACTAGTCCCTTCTCCTTGACGATCGTTTCAGCATCCCCGCCGTTTTCAATCAATTCTTTGAAAACCTTTTTAGCGATTTTAGACGAAATCGTGCCATCTTCAATCAGCTTGATCATTCCAGCCAATGATTCAGCAGTCAATTTGACATCATGCAGCTCTTTGCCTTCTGCATTCAAGAAAGCGGAAACCTCACCCATGATCCAGTTAGATGCTAGTTTTGCATCGGCACCTGAAGCAACTGTCGCTTCAAAGAAATCCGCACTTTCTTTCGTTACCGTTAAAACGGCTGCATCATATTCAGGTAAGCCAAATTCTTCGACATAGCGTTTTTTCCGGGCATCCGGAAGTTCCGGAATTTCGGCAGCGATACGAGCTTTCCATTCTTCATCAATATGGATCGTCAATAAGTCCGGTTCCGGGAAATAACGGTAATCATCGGAGCCTTCCTTAATTCGCATTAGTACGGTTCTGCCTGTAGCTTCGTCGAACCGGCGAGTTTCCTGTTCGATTATGCCGCCTTCATTCAAGATTTCCGCTTGGCGGATTTCTTCATGCTCCAACCCTTTGCGAACGAAGTTGAATGAATTCAAGTTTTTCAATTCGGTTTTCGTACCGAACTCCTTTTGACCAACAGGTTTCAAGGAAATGTTAGCATCACAACGGAGTGAGCCTTCTTCCATTTTACAATCGGAAACGCCCGTGTATTGAATGATGGATTTCAGCTTTTCCAAATAAGCATACGCTTCTTCTGGGGAAGTGATATCCGGTTCGGATACGATTTCAACAAGAGGCGTACCTTGGCGGTTATAATCGCAAAGCGAATAGTTCCCTTTATGTGTTAGCTTTCCAGCATCCTCTTCCATATGAATGCGGGTAATGCCAATTTTCTTTTTCTTGCCGCCCACTTCGATTTCAATCCAACCATGTTCACCGATCGGTTGATCGAACTGTGAAATTTGGTATGCTTTAGGATTGTCCGGGTAAAAATAGTTTTTCCGGTCGAATTTCGTAACTTCCGCCACTTCGCAATTCAGGGCAATTGCAGCCTTCATTGCAAAATCAACAGCCTTTTTATTGACGACAGGCAATACACCTGGGTAGCCTAGGTCAATTACAGTCGTGTTACTATTTGGAGCGGCGCCAAAATGATTTGGGCTCGCTGAGAAAATTTTAGAATCCGTTTTTAATTCTACGTGTACTTCTAGACCAATCACCGTTTCAAAGTCCATTATTTTCACCCCTTACAGCTTAGGAAATTGTTTATGAAAATCTGTTGCTTGCTCAAATGCGTGAGCCGCGCGGTAAATCGTGCTTTCATCAAAATGCTTCCCAATCATTTGCAGTCCAAGCGGAAGACCATTCGCTGCGAATCCACATGGCACGGATATACCCGGTACGCCAGCAAGATTGACTGGAATCGTCAGGATATCATTCGCATACATCGTTAATGGATCGTCGACTTTTTCACCAATTTTAAATGCAGGCGTAGGTGTAGTCGGCCCAACGATCACATCATATTTTTCAAAGACATCTTCAAAGTCTTTTTTGATTAATGTACGTACTTTTTGAGCCTTTTTATAATAAGCATCATAATAACCGGAACTTAAGGAGAACGTTCCAAGCATGATACGGCGTTTCACTTCGTCACCGAATCCTTCTGCACGGGTTTGCTTATACATTTCTATAAGAGTTTCTGCATTATCTGTCCGATGTCCGTAACGAACACCGTCAAAACGTGAAAGGTTAGCCGAGGCTTCCGATGAAGATAGCAGATAATAGGCAGCTAAAGCATATTTGGAATGCGGCAAGGAAACCTCTTCCCATTGAGCTCCAAGACCCTCTAGTACTTTTAACGCTTCAAGTACGGAATTACGTGCTTCTTCACCAACGCCTTCACCAAGGTATTCTTTAGGCACAGCTATTTTCAATCCTCTAACATCGCCTGTTAATGAATTCACAAAATTCGGCACGTCAACATTAGCAGAGGTCGAATCCATTGGATCTACTCCGGAGATCGCTTCAAGCAAATAAGCGTTATCTTCAACAGTTCTTGTAACAGGTCCGATTTGGTCCAATGAAGACGCAAATGCTACAAGGCCGAATCGGGAAACCCGTCCATATGTAGGTTTTAAGCCGACGACTCCACAATATGCCGCTGGTTGGCGGATCGATCCACCCGTATCGGAACCTAAAGAGAATAGGACTTCACCGGAAGCGACAGATGCAGCTGAACCACCCGAAGAACCGCCTGGCACATATTCCGTATTCCAAGGGTTGCGTGTTGCTTGAAATGCGGAGTTCTCATTGGAAGAACCCATCGCAAACTCATCCATATTCAATTTACCGATCGTAACCGTTTCTGCCTTCTGTAGCTTTTGAACAACGGTTGCATCATAGATTGGATCAAAGTTCTCCAAAATTTTGCTCGCGCAAGTCGTACGTAAATTTTTAGTGACAATATTATCCTTCACTCCGATTGGCATACCAAATAAAGCGCCTTCGTTCTCGCCTTTTACCAATTGATCATCCAAACGTTTTGCTTGATTGCGGGCGTTTTCTTCATCAAGTGTCAAAAATGCCTTCACCTTGTCCTCTACCTGTCCGATTCGCTTATACGATTCTTCCACAAGATCAGTGACACTTATCTCTTTCTTATGTAATCGTTCATGAAGCTCAGAAACCTTTTGTTCGAACAACGACATCATTGTCCCTCCTTATTCAATTATTGATGGTACACGGATATATCCTTCTTTGCTATCCGGTGCATTTTTAACTACTTCTTCCACTGGCAATCCTGGTTTTGCGACATCTTCGCGCATAACATTCTTCATATCCAAAACGTGAGAAGTCGGGTTTACTTGATCCGTATCAAGCTCATTCAACTGCTCCGCGAATGAAATCATTTGGTCAAGCTGATGCTGAAACTGTTTTGCTTCTTCTTCCGTAATGGCCAATCGGGCCAAATGGGCAACGTGTTTAACTTGTTCCATAGAAATACGTGACATTCTCTTCACCTCCGAAAAAATATCCAAATCGACTGAATTTCGTCGCTTTTCTCCATATAATCATCGTTTAAATCATATCAAACTATTGCACAGTAAAGCAACAAGAGATACAATGTCGAAATTCAATTATTTCATAAGGAAAAAGAGATATTTTCCGGGAAATATGGGAAAGTTGCCGGAATTTCCGGGGAAATGACAATAAGGCTTTTAAAATTCGACAAATGTTGCCTTTTTAAAGCACTTGTTCCCTAAGATGGAAGGGTTTACTTTCCATTATATATCTTTGTTCATTGTTAAAGATTATATTGACATTCACTAGAAATAGATTCCAGTCGAAAAAAAGGATGAAGCCGCTAAGCTTCATCCTTTTTTCATTCGTATATATGAACGGTTGGTTCGTCCTGATTCGCTTCACGGACTATGAGCGCTTCAGGTCCATTTACAGACGTAATGGATACCTGTACGGCAATATAGTTCGGGAAACGTTCCATTATGAGCCCAGCAACATATTGGGTAAAGCCTATCGCTTCCGAGTTCCCATAAAATTGAATGGGGATATCGATGTTCAGGCTTTGCAATTGATCATCCATATAGAACGCCCTGCCGATGACTCCGTTAAAGTTAGGGAAGTATTCTTCGACATCTTCTTTAAAGTTCGTAAAAGTATTGACGTCATCACGGTATTTCTTTTCAGCAGCAGCAGAAGGAAATAGGAAATACTCTTCGTCCAAGTTCGTCCATTTCCCAATATTGTTCGAGTTTTTATCGATATTTGTATAGGAAATGAAATTCCCAGGGACTACTGAAGATTTTTCATTTTGCTCGAATAAGGCAATCGTAATCGGAACATTTTTCAGCTTGTCCATTTTACGCAGCCTTTTTAAAACTTCTGCAGCAATTTTTTCCCCTTCTTGCTTTAGCTTTTTACTATCGATTTTTTTTTCATAGGTGGCACCGAATGCCTCTTTTTGATAGTAATGCACTGAATTCAACGCAAGACCGATTACAACTCCGCCAAGGCTTACTGAATTATCTTTTGTTTTGACCAAGTAATTATGTTCTAAAATATGGGCAAGATAGATCGGATTTTCTTCATTCCGCTTATCAATGTCACCCTTGCCCGGATCAACCGGATTCAAGCCAAGGTTCTCTGAGGCCTTCATCTTCTTTTCTTTCAACTGACTATCGGTATATTTTCTGTTCAGCCAGGAAGATATCTTGGAACTATCTAGCATTTGCCCCTCTTGAAAAAGGTAATCTTCCGGGTCGAATTGGGTTTGGGCCAACCGCATCAATCCATTTTCGAACTCTTCAATGTCGTATCTGGTATTTAGATTGGATACGACCAAACCGCGTGCCTTTGATGGTTCAAACGGTAGGATTGTTTGATAATATTCTTCCGAAATTTTATACTTCGGAATAATTGCCGTTTCTTTTTTGTCTTTGGAGTCTTGAACTACCTCTTGCTTATCCTCGAAACTAGGCGCACATCCAGCAAGAAGCAGTATAAGAATCATCCCCAAAATGGAGTGTTTCCTCATAGCTACACCTCTTATTTATTTAGTTCCTCAATCAGTCTCTCTTCATCCCATACCATGACGCCTAAGCTTTCAGCTTTTTCCAGTTTGGAACCGGCATCTTCACCAGCTACGACCAAATCGGTTTTCTTGCTGACACTTCCAGCAACGTTAGCTCCTAGCGCCTCTAATTTCTCTTTAGCTTCGTTACGTGTTAACTGATGCAGTTTTCCCGTTAAAACGACTGTTTTACCGGCAAAAAAAGAGTCGATATCTTCTAAAGCAACAGCTCTTTGCCCTTTGAAAGAAAGATTCACACCGGCTGCATCCAGCTCATTCAATAATGCATGGACTTCTTCCAATTCAAAATAAGCTACGATGGAATCAGCCATCTTATCGCCTATTTCATTAATGGCCGTTAGTTCTTCACGGCTCGCCTTGCTTAAGGCTTCCATCGTCCCGAATTCCCTCGCAAGCGTCTTGGCAGCTTTGGAACCAACATGGCGAATGCCCAGCCCGAATAGTAATTTTTCCAACGAGTTGGTCTTCGAAGCTTCGATTGCTTGAAGAAGTTTAGTGACGGATTTATCCCCCATCCTTTCCAAAGCAATCAGTTGATCGTATGTAAGCTTATAAATATCAGCCACATCTTGTATGAGTTCTTCTTTAAATAACAAGCTAATCACTTTTTCACCAAGACTGTCTATATTCATAGCTGTACGGGAAACAAAGTGAATCAAACCTTCCCGTATTTGTGCAGGACACTTCGGGTTGATGCAGCGTAAAGCAACCTCCCCGTCCAGCCGGACAAGTTCACTGCTGCACTCAGGGCACTCAGTCGGCATCTGAAACTCGACTTCTTCCCCTGTACGGCGCTCTGCCAGTACATTGACTACCTCTGGAATGATATCACCCGCTTTTTTCACAACCACTTGATCTCCGATTCTGATGTCCTTTTCACGGATTAAGTCTTCATTGTGAAGTGAAGCTCGCTGCACAGTCGTACCTGCTACCCGGACGGGATCCAAAACGGCAGTCGGGGTCAATACACCCGTACGGCCCACATTCAGCTCGATATCCCTTAGGGTTGTAATGACTTCTTCAGCTGGGAATTTATAAGCAATGGCCCATCGTGGACTTTTTGCAGTAAAACCTAATTCATCCTGCTGTTCAAGGGAATCCACCTTTACGACAATTCCATCAATATCATAGGCTAAGTTTGGACGTTGTTCCGTCCATTCTACTATATAGGCCAGTACTTCCTCTATATTCGAGCATGTTTTTCTTTCCCGGTTCGTCTTAAACCCGAGTCTATCCAATAAATCCAGACCCTCGCTATGGGAACGGACCCCCGTTTCCCCCAAATCGGCAATCGCATAAAGGAAAATATCCAAGTTCCGTTTCGCAGCAAGTTTCGGATCAAGCTGCCTTAACGAGCCGGCAGCGGCATTTCGCGGGTTGGCAAATGGTTCCTCACCGCGTTCTTCCTTAGCCTTGTTTAATGATTCGAATGATTTTTTTGGCATGAATGCCTCACCGCGCACTTCTATGGCAACTGGCTCCCGCAGCTTCAATGGGATCGACTTGATCGTTTTCAAATTGGCGGTAATATCTTCACCGATCGTTCCGTCTCCACGGGTTGCCCCTCTTACGAAATATCCATTCTCATATTGAAGTGTGACGGCAAGTCCGTCAATTTTCAATTCACATACATAGGAAAAATCGTCACCTACAGATTGTCTGACCTTTCTGTCGAAATCCCGCAAGTCACTTTCGTTGAAGGCATTGCCTAAACTAAGCATCGGTGTGGTATGCTCCACCTTTTCAAACATATCCAAAATGGCGCCACCGACCCGTTGTGTCGGCGAGTCCGCCGTTTGCAGTTCCGGAAATTTCTCCTCATACCCAATAAGTTCACGTAGCAGCCGATCATATTCAGCATCAGGTACTGATGGCTGGTCCATCACATAATATTCATAGCTGTATTGGTTCAATAACGTTTGCAGTTCCAGAACTTTCTTCTCTGCAGCTTGTATGTCCATACGTTCAATCCTTTCTAAAGAAGACTCCACCGCACTTCTGATAGAAGAGCGGTGTCTAAAGTCAGATATCCCTATTCTTTACCAGCAGGAGCATATTAATAGCTTATGCTTTTTCAACTGGTGCAAATTTCGCCAATAGGCGTTTGATGCCGATTGGACTTGGAAAGGCAATATCCAATTCCTTTCCTTCGCCTTCCCCTTTTACGCTCACCACGGTTCCTATACCCCATTTTTTATGGGAGGCACGGTCACCGACAGCCCAGCCAATTTCTTCACCGCCCGTTGCGGATGGTGCAGAAACAGCTTTTCCAAAGGCAGGCACTTTTCTTGTTGAAGCCGTTGAAGGAGACCCGGTCCTCGAAGAGCTGAAAGGCGTTTGCCTAGCCCTAGGAGCAGGTTTCGGTTTTAGGTCTTCTAGAAGTTCCTCTGGTATTTCACTGATGAAACGTGAAACGGGATTCATGCTCGTCCGTCCATACAATGTCCGCATTTGGGCATTGCTTATGAATAGTTCATTTTCGGCCCTTGTAATTCCCACATAAGCCAGGCGGCGTTCTTCTTCCATCTCCTCTTCATCCATGAGAGAGCGGCTGTGAGGGAAAACCCCCTCTTCAAGGCCCAATAGAAAGACTACCGGATATTCAAGTCCCTTCGCTGAATGCAATGTCATCAACGTTACCGTATTTGTAGCTTCTTCGGTATTCTCGTCAAGTTGGTCTATATCGGCCACCAACGCCAGGTCAGTCAAAAAGCCCACCAATGATTTGTCCTCGCTGTTATCTTCGAATGCTTTCGTAACAGATAAAAACTCATCTATATTTTCAAGCCGGCTTTGTGATTCAATCGTTTTTTCTGCCTGCAGCATCTCACGGTAACCGGTTTTCTCGATGACTTCCTCCACAAGTTCCGTCACGGATAAGTACTCCTGCTGATTTGTATAATTAGTGATCAGCGTATGGAATTCCCTTGCCGCTTTGGTGGCCTTCCCGCTTATCCCTGCCATTTCCACAGACTCCAGTGCTTTATATATGGAAACATCATATTGATCTGCATAATCTGCCACTTTGTCCATCGAAGTTGCACCAATTCCGCGTTTTGGCACATTGATTACACGGCGAAGGCTGATGTCATCATCAGGGTTCGCAATAAGTCGAAGATAGGCAAGTAAATCCTTAATCTCTTTACGGTCATAGAACTTAGTGCCCCCGACTATTGCATAATTAATATTGGATTTAAGCAGAACTTCCTCCATGACACGTGATTGTGCATTCGTTCTGTAAAGTATTGCTATATCTGAATACTTCCTGCTGCCGTCCTGAACTAACTCATTTATCTTTCCGGCTACGAATTGCGCTTCCCCTTGTTCATTGTCCGCACGGTAATAGAATATCTTATTGCCATCTGCATTCTCGGTCCAAAGATTTTTCGGCTTACGGTTTTGATTGTTATCGATGACCTTATTCGCAGCTGCAAGGATCTTTTTCGTCGAGCGGTAATTCTGTTCAAGGAAAATCATGTTGGCATTCGGATAATCTTTTTCAAATGAAAGGATATTCGCAATATCCGCACCGCGCCAACGATAGATCGATTGATCGGAATCCCCGACAACACAGAGATTACGGAAGCGTGAAGCCAATAATTTAACAAGCATGTATTGAGCCCTGTTCGTATCTTGGTACTCATCAACATGAATGTATTGAAATTTACGCTGATAATATTCAAGCACCTCAGGTACGAGCTGGAACAATTGAATCGTCATCATGATCAAATCATCGAAATCGAGCGCTGAATTTTTGCGCAGCCGTTTTTGATATTCCGTATAAACATCGGCCGTTACTTTAGTGAAGTAATCAGACGCCGTCTTCAGGTACTCTTCCGGCCCGACCAATTCATTTTTCGCTGAACTGATGCTGCCCAAAATGGCACGATAATCATATTTCTTTGTATCCATATTACGGTCTTTCATGATTTGTTTTATGACCGATTGCTGATCCGTCGTATCCAATATCGAGAAGTTCCTATTAAATCCGATACGGTCGATATCTCTTCGTAGAATACGGACACACATCGAGTGGAAAGTCGAAATCCAGATATCTTCGGATGCACCGCCAAGTATGGCACGGATCCTCTCCTTCATCTCACGTGCCGCTTTGTTGGTGAACGTGATTGCAAGGATGTTCCAAGGCGCTATTTCCTTCTCGACCATCAAGTAAGCTATTCGGTGAGTCAGCACACGCGTCTTTCCACTTCCTGCCCCAGCCATGATTAAAAGTGGACCATCTGTTGCTTTCACTGCTTTTTGTTGCTGTTCATTCAAACCAATTAATAATTTTTCCGCTAAATATTGCATTATCACACCACCTATACGAACATTCGTTTCTATTTTAGTATACTATATTTCTTACATGTTTTCATTTAACTGCCGTAACTGTTGCAAGGGCCACTTTCAAATCTTCATAAATCACATTGCCGACAACGATGACATCCGCAATCTTGGACATCTCTTTGGCCTGTTCAACCGATTTTATCCCACCGCCATAGAATAGTATGGTATCTTCCAAACTCTCTTTGGCCGCTTCCACCATCTGGACATCGCCATAATCACCGCTGTATTCCAAATAAAAGATCGGCAGGTTGAACATCTTTTCCGCCATCATCGCGTATGCACCCACATCATCCATATCCAAATCAGTATTGGCTTTTGTCAATTGGGCCGCCTTGCACCCAGGGTTCAGGATACAGTACCCTTCAACGAAAATTTCATCCCAATTCAAAAGGTATCCGTATTCCTTGACTGCTTGCTGATGCAATTTCATCATCCAATCCGGGTTGGCGCTATTCAGGACACTCGGAATGAAATATAAATCAAACCCTGGCGTCACCGTTTCAACTGAAGAAATTTCCATCACACATGGGACCGTATATCGCCTGACACGTGCCATTAAATGAAGCACATTCTCAAGCGTGATACCATCCGTTCCCCCGACCATGATTGCATCAGTACCGGATTCACAGACTTTCTCAAGTGCCTCATCACTTATTTCTTTATTTGGATCGAGTTTGAAAACATGTTTCCACTCGCGAAAATCGTACATTATAATCCTCCATTCACACTTCCCATTACACCATTATAGCATTAAGATTTTTCATTAAAAAAGAGAAGTATCGATAAAATGTTATTACCAAATGGAACCTTTTAATCTAAAATCCAATATAACATGGATACGGCTGAAAGACAGCCGGCAATGAGCGTGCTGGACACAAAATAAAAAGCCGGGAAAATGAATTCCCCAGCTTTTTATTATAATCGAAAGAATTATGATTCAGTTGTTTCCTCTACGTTATCCTTAATACGGTTCAGAGCCATGGAATAAGCATCATTTCCGTAGTTCAAGCAGCGTTTGACCCTGGAAATCGTAGCTGTGCTTGCACCTGTTTCCGTTTCGATTTTATGATAGGTTTTTCCTTCTTCAAGCATGCGGGCTACTTCAAGACGCTGTGCCAATGATGAAATTTCATTAACTGTGCATAGATCATCAAAAAATCGATAGCATTCGTCCAAATCACGCAAGGAAAGGATCGACTTGAACAGCTGATCCGTTTCTTTTCCTCTTAACTTATCAATTTGCATGTTACTCCCCCTCAATTTCATGGGTATCAAAATGAGACGTCTCCTACTAAACCAGGTTCATCCGGAATAATATTGATCCAAGTTTTCCCTGGAACCAACCCTACCTCTTTATCGTTTTTCACTGGTGTAATACGACCATCCTTATTCACCCATTCTACTTCATTCGCTTTTCCTTTTTGAAGTAAATAACCATTTCCGCCACTTTTCAAGTCGATTTTTCGACGCCCTTTGTCGTCGATCACTTGATGAGCAGCCTCAATGATCAATATATTATCCAGTAAAATAGGTTTATTCGATTTATGCTCGACTGTTTGCTCTCCATTCGAATAACGTTTATATTTCTCTTCCGTGGCTTCGTATTCATACTGTACATCATACTCGTCTGATCCGTAGGAAACCTCGGTTTTCAATGCCGGTTCCCCTTGAAGTCCAGCTGCCTCTTCCTCTGTAAGGAAAGCATAAGGCTTCGGTGCACCATTCAACTCATAACCCTTTTCCTTTGCACCTTTTTCGATATCCTCAAAGGAGGTGTAGGAATTATGCGGTGCTTTTCGATCTGCCGAACGTTGAAACAAAGTACCATCATAATATAATCCGTTCAAGTTATCAATATACCCTCTGTCCAGCATGGTCTTTGCCTCGGGGCTATACCCATGACAGACATAGATGCAATCAAGGCCTTTAGCCAATTCGATATAATAGTCCCTTGCACTCCGAATCGGACCGATTTGACTAGGCATTTCACTTTGGAAGATAGCTAAAAATCTGGTTATGTCACCTTCTGCGAGCATTTCGTAAACCATATCGGCTTCTGAGAGGCCCGATTGTGGGCGTGCTTCCGGATGATTATTAATCATCACTGCTGCAGCCCTTCGCTCACTGCCTGCTTCGGTGGCCATACCTGTAAGTGGAAACTCATTGGAAGGTTCATTTTTCACATCTGTATTTTTGATGACAGCTTGATCTTTCGGCTTACTGTCATCCGATGCAGGATCCTCTTTCGTCGAACAGCCTGCCAGCAGTAAAATAGCAATAACGATGAAAAGAACTCTCTTAAAATTCATCTTTCCACTCCTCTGATTTATTAGCCATTTCTTCTCTTATATTTTAACGCATTATAGTGGGAAAGAGTATAGTTTTATTCATTACATCATATACTCCTCGCTGGGTCAGCCTTATATATGGCAGATGGGTTGTCGAAAAGAATGAAAGGGTATACACAGGATCGGCGAAGCGATAACCTCTTTCCCGCAGCAAATGTTTCAATTCATTTTCTTCTTTTATCAATTCAGGAACCTCCTTGGTCGACATGACTCCCTTTAATTTCAGAGGAAGTTCATGAATCACCTTGCCTTGTTCCGTCAAAATGATTCCACCGCCAATTTCCTTCAGCCGGTTAAATGCCAAATGCATATCCTTTTTCCTTTTACCGATCAGTATGATATCACCTGTATTTGTATAAGAGCCAGCAAAGCCACACAATTTGTCCGCAAACCCTTTTAATATCGTATTGATGCGCCATTTCCCTTCCCGGTCGATTAGCATGAAAAAGCATTCATCATCCTCAAAGTTCAGTTCTTCATGCCCAACATCATTGGCAAGGGAGTATGGTTTCGTAATTACATTATTAACCAGTTCTATCCCGAACGGCATGGAAAATTCAAAATCTTCCTTTAAACTGAGATCCCAATCAAGATCGAGCGGTTTAAAATCGAAATCACTCCATTCGATTTCCTGTTTATCCCGAATGATCTCACCATCCCTTTTCACCCATTTCCCTTTCGCCATTACCGAAACCGGTGCGGGTTCCTTTACATCGGTCAGGAAGTTGATGTTCGCCACCCTCCCTGTGGCAATATTGCCATGAAGGTATTCAATGTTATAATATCGTGCGATGTTGATGGTCGCCATATTGTAGGCATCGATGACCGGAACGCCATGCTCTATCGCTATTTTGATCAAGCAGTCTATGAAACCACCTTCATAAAAGGACGGCGGTGATCCATCTGTCGTATAAAAGAATTTGTCATAATGATCAATGCCCAGTTCATGGATTTCCTGTATCAGCTTTGGTAAATCCGGACGGATCGAAGAATGTCTTAACGATACATAATAGCCCTGCAGCAAGCGTGACATGACTTCATCACCTGTCATTGCCTCATGATCACAATCGGCGCCGAACAAGGTCATTTTTGCTAAAGTCTCCTCTGAAGCACCCGGAAAGTGCCCTTCTATTTTCTTCCTCATTCGCTTGGCTTCCTGAATCCAGTGCAACATCATGTCATCCCCATCGAGAAGCTTCGGCCATCCAGTTAGTTCCCCGCCCTGTAATATGGCGTCATGCTCCAGCCATGATTTGACGGCTCCATGGGAAAAGACCATATCTTCATCGATCAATTCCGTTTGTCCGTCAAAACGGCTCCACCAATACATTGTTACAGGAATGTTACGTAATTCTTTCAAAAGAGAAAACGCTTTCTTTTTATCTAACTGCAATAGAAACGGCAAGTTATCATTGATCAATGTCGTTGTGCCAAAATGAGATGCATAACGTGAAAAAGAAAGGGGATTATATAATTGAGAAGGGTGTGAATGCGGCTCAATATAACCCGGAACCAAGTACTGGTTTGTACAGTCGACCATTTCACAGCGGTCTATATTATCAGGAAGCTTATCGCCAACATATATGATGCGATCTTCATATATCCATATATTCGCTTTTACCCATTTTCGTAAAGCCTGATTTAAATAAGTCGTATTTTTTAGCAGAATGTGTGGTGCCCTATTGCCATCCAGCACATCTATATGTTCTCTTAGATGTTTATTTTTCCATCTATAGCGCTGTTCAAGCATAAACATTCCCCCATAAGTTATTAGAAACAGTGTATGAAAAAAACCATTTTCAATCCAATTTTATTTCATAGTAACATACTTGCCCCATTAGAACAGTAATGTTATCCAGATTATTGTTAAATTTTTGTGAAGGGATGGATTTTATATGAAGTTTAAACAAAATATCAGTATAATAAATGCTTTAATGCGAATTACTTGTGGTTTTACATTTCTAACATGGGCTACGGCTAAAATGGTGAAAAAACCATGGAAAAACCAATCTTATATAATCGTGGCCATGCTTTCCGCCATGAAAATAGGTGAAGGGATCCTCCGTTATTGTCCTGTCGTCGATGCGATGGACAACGGACAAAACTTGATGACAAAAGAACCAAAACAGGAAAATGAATCGAATCAATCTGATTCATATTAAGTCTTATAGAAGAAGCTGACTCCGCTTAGAGTCAGCTTCTTTATATTATGATGAAAAATTGTATTTTATTGCTCGGTAGCCAATATCCGTTCGCCAAAATAAACCGTCTTTCTCAATATGCCCTAACTCTTTATATACTTCAGCTTGCGCAGAGGCCAAATCTTTCCCTTTTGCAGCAACCAGAAGTACACGTCCGCCATTCGAGATGAAGTTCCCTTCATTATTGAGAGCCGTTCCAGCATGATAAACATGGGCTTTCGGATCAATCTTTTCCAAGCCTTTAATGATAGATCCCTTTTTATATTCCCCTGGATATCCATCAGCTGCGACGACCACTCCGAGCACGGCCTCTTCATGCCAGTCAAGTTGTAAATCCTCTCCAGAAAGAACCGCTTCAAGCGTATCTACGAAGTCTGTCTTTAGACGAGGTAAAACGACTTGCGTTTCCGGATCGCCAAAACGGGCATTGAACTCAATGACTTTTGTGCCCTTTTCAGTGGCGATCAACCCGGCATATAATATTCCTGTAAAACTCCGATTCTCAGAAATCATCGCATTTACCGTGGGTTTAAGAATCGTTTCGACTGCAGTCTGGATCATTTCATCGGATATTTGCGGTACCGGTGAATATGCACCCATTCCACCTGTGTTCGGACCCTGATCTCCATCAAAAACCCGCTTGTGATCTTGAGCAATGACCATCGGATACACTTTTTCCCCATTAACGAATGCCATCAATGAAAATTCTTCGCCATCAAGGAATTCCTCAATAACGACTTTGGCAGATGCTTCCCCGAACTTTGCTCCCACTAGCATATCATGGATGGCGTCTAACGCCTCTTCCATCGTCATAGCAACTACGACACCTTTTCCTGCTGCCAAACCATCCGCTTTTATGACAATGGGGGCACCCATTTTTTCGATATATGCTTTTGCTGAATCATAATCAGAGAATGTTTCATATTCCGCTGTCGGAATGCTATAGTTCTTCATTAAATCCTTAGCAAAGGATTTACTTCCCTCGATGACAGCAGCACGGCCATTAGGGCCAAATACCTGTAATCCTGCCTCCGCAAAATCATCTGCAAGTCCATTCAACAATGGTGTTTCGGGCCCGATCACCGTTAATTCAACTGCATTATTCTTGGCAAAGGCAACCAATTCCCTGTGATTGTTTTCATCAATTGGGACAAGAGTCGCTACATCGGTCATCCCTGGATTTCCCGGTGCTGCAAAAACGGTCCCAACCCGTTTACTTTCAAATAGTTTGCGGGCTATGGCATGCTCCCTGCCGCCCCGGCCAATTACTAGTACATTCATTATCGCACCTCGTTTTTGATTAATGTTTAAAGTGACGAATTCCTGTAAACACCATTGTAATCCCATATTCATCAGCTTTCTTGATCGAATCCTCATCTTTAACAGATCCACCAGGCTGAATGATTGCCGTGACGCCCGCTTTTGCTGCCGCTTCTACAGTATCATCCATTGGGAAGAATGCATCTGATGCCAATGCACTTCCTGTCGCTCTTTGCCCAGCTTGTTCCAGAGCAATTTTTGCAGCTCCCACACGGTTCATTTGACCTGCGCCAACACCTAATGTCATTTGATCGTTACAAACCACTATTGCATTCGACTTGACATGTTTCACGATTTTCCAGCCAAGTTCCATGGCTTTCCACTCTTCAGGTGTAGGCTCACGTTTCGTTGCCACTTTTACCTCTGCATCCTTTAAGCTATGTGCGTCCCGATCTTGAATAAGCAATCCGCCTTCAATGGATGTCAATTTACGTTCAGGCTTTTTAACAGCGTCAAAATCGATCGTTAATAAACGTAGGTTTTTCTTGCTTGTCAATACTTCCACTGCCTCTTGTGTAAACCCAGGGGCAATGATGATTTCAAGGAAAATTTCATGAAGCTTTTCCGCAGTCGCTTTATCGACTTCACGGTTCAAAGCGATGATCCCACCGAAAATGGAAGTGGCATCTGCCTCATAAGCTTTTTCATATGCTTCCAAAATAGTCGCACCGACGCCGACGCCGCAAGGATTCATATGTTTGACTGCAACTGCAGCAGGCTCATTGAATTCTTTTACGATTTGAAGTGCTGCATCAGCATCATTGATGTTGTTGTATGATAGTTCTTTTCCATGTAATTGCTTCGCTTCTGCAATTGAGAAAACGGAACCAAGCGGTTTTTTATAGAATGCGGCTTTTTGATGTGGATTTTCCCCATAACGAAGCGACTGTTTCAATTCATAGGTAACAGTCAATGATTCAGGATTTTCTTCATCGGCAAGCTCTGTCATATACTCTGAAATAACTGCATCATATGCTGCTGTATGACGGAAAACTTTTGCAGCCAGGCGGCGATTCGTGGTTTTTGTTACCCCGCCGTTTTGTTTCAGCTCAGCCAACACGGTAGGATAATCATTGGAATCAACGATAACAGTCACATATTCGTGGTTTTTAGCAGAAGAACGAAGCATTGTCGGTCCACCGATATCGATGTTTTCAATAGCATCTTCCACAGTGACTTCCGGTTTGGAAATAGTCGCTTGGAATGGATATAGGTTTACACAGACAAGTTGAATGGGTTCAATGTTATGCTCAGCAAGCTGTGCTGCGTGACCTTTGTCATCATGTTTTGCCAACACTGCTCCATGGACATTCGGGTGAAGCGTTTTAACACGTCCATCCAAAATTTCCGGGAAACCGGTGACGTCACTGATTCCAATTACCTCAATACCATTTTCCTGAAGCGTTTTTTTGGTACCGCCTGTAGAAATGATTTCAAAACCTGCTTCAATTAAACCTTGAGCAAATTCTACGATACCTGTTTTATCCGATACACTAATTAATGCGCGTTTCTTCATGTTATGTTGGTCCCTCCATTAAGTAAGTTTCTTGTGGCATAGCTCCTGCAAAACTGATGGATACAGGTCATGCTCCATTTCCTGTATCCTTTTTTGAAGGATGTCTCTCGAATCCCCTTCAAGAATCGGCACTGTTTTTTGGGCAATGACCGGTCCTGTGTCCATTCCATCATCAACATAATGAACGGTTACCCCCGTTTCCTTCACTCCGGCATCAAAAGCCTGGCCAATTGCATCCTTGCCTGGAAAACTCGGCAGAAGTGAAGGGTGGATGTTCACAATCCTCTGTGAATACTTTTGTAATAATGTCGGACCGATCAAACGCATATAACCAGCAAGAATGATGAACTCTATCTCATACTGACGAAGTTTTTCCAGGATTTCCGATTCATATTCAGTCTTGTTGGAGTAATTCTTTGCTGAAAAGGAGAAAGAGTCAATATTCTCAAGCTTTGCTCTCTCAAGCACATATGCGTCTTCACGATCGCATACGACAAGACAGATTTCCGCCTCCAATTTCCCACTTTTTATTGCTTCAGCAATTGATTGAAAATTACTACCGTTACCTGATGCAAAGACAGCAAGGCGTCTCATTATTTAAACGACACTCCATTTCCATCCACGATCGTTCCAATAATTGAGGCTTCTTCACCGCAAGACTTTAGATGGGCTAGCACATCCGATGCCACTTCTTTTTTGACGACAGCCGTCATCCCAATACCCATATTGAAGATATTGAACATTTCCGCTTTTACAAGGTTCCCTTTTTCTTCAAGGAATGAAAATATAGTTGGAATTTCCCAGCTTCCAAGCTCGATTTCAACACCGCATCCTTCAGGAAGGATACGCGGAATATTCTCGATGAATCCTCCACCGGTGATATGGGCAAGACCATTAACCTCAAATTTTTCCAACGTCGATAAAACGGACTTCACATAGATTTTCGTCGGTTTTAATAATTCCTCACCCAACTTGCAATCCAGTTCCGGTACGAAGTCATGAAGCCCCATGCCTGAGTCTTCAAGAAGGATTTTACGAACAAGTGAATACCCATTACTGTGGATGCCGCTTGAAGCGAGTCCAATAACGACATCACCAGCCGAAATCGCTTCACCAGTAATCAGACGTGATTTTTCAACGGCACCTACAGTAAAACCTGCCACATCGTATTCTTCCGTCTCATACATGCCCGGCATTTCTGCCGTTTCTCCGCCGATTAAAGCACAGCCCGCCTGCTCACAGCCATCTGCAATCCCTTTGACGATCATTTCAATTCGTTCAGGATCTGCTTTACCGCAGGCAATATAATCTAAAAAGTATAAAGGTGCAGCACCTTGAACGACAACATCATTGACGCACATAGCTACACAATCCACTCCAATTGTATCGTGTTTATCCATCATGAACGCTAACAAAAGTTTTGTTCCCACTCCATCCGTACCAGAAATGAGCACAGGTTCTTTAAGGTTCAAGGAAGATAAATCAAACATGCCGCCGAAACCGCCCAGACCATTCATTACTTCTGGACGAAATGTGCGCTTTACATGTTTTTTCATTCGATTTACCGCTTCATAACCAGCCTCAATATCCACACCAGCCTGTTTATATGCATTAGCCATTTGAAATCCTCCTCCGAAAATCAATCATCATTGCCGACTTGATTAACATTTTGTTTTTTCTCGTTCGTATTCAAAAATTTCAGTCGGATAATTTCCGGTGAAACAAGCTAGGCATGAACCGCGCGTTTCTCCAGGAAACGGTCGTCCAATTGCTTCGACCATACCTTCGACACTTAGAAAAGTTAAGGAATCAGCTTCAATGATTTCCCTTATTTCCTCCACAGATTTTGAGCTTGCAATCAGTTCTTCCTTTTTAGACGTGTCTATGCCATAAAAACATGGATTCTTGATCGGTGGTGAGCTGATTACTACATGCACTTCTTTCGCTCCGGCATCTTTTAACATGCGGACAATCCTTCTGCTCGTTGTCCCGCGGACGATTGAATCATCAACCATTATGACCCGCTTGCCTTCCACTACCCCTCTTACAGGTGATAGTTTCATCTTTACGCCTTGTTCACGCAGACTTTGTGATGGCTGAATGAAAGTCCGTCCAACATAACGATTCTTTATTAAGCCCATTTCATAAGGAATGCCCGCAGCTTCAGCATAGCCAATCGCTGCCGAGATGCTGGAATCAGGTACACCTGTAACTACGTCTGCTTCAATTTTGGTTTCGAGTGCCATTTGCTTACCAAGGTTTTTCCGTGCCGTATGAACATTGATACCATCAATGTTGCTATCCGGACGGGAAAAATACACGTACTCCATCGTGCACATTGCCTGTTGGCTGGAAAGCGAAAAGTATTCGGATGTGATTCCCTCATCATTAATGACAACGAGTTCACCCGGCTCAATATCCCGGATGAATTCTGCACCTACAATATCAAGTGCACATGTTTCAGATGCAGCGAAATATGCATCGCCTATTTTCCCCAAGGAAAGTGGACGGAAGCCATGCGGATCTCTTGCCATGATCATTTGGGTTTCGGTCATGATGACAAAGGCATAGGCTCCCTTCAGCATACTTAAACTGTTCTTCACAGAATCTCTTACATCTGAGTAGCCGGAGCGTTTAATCAGATGGGCCAGAACTTCCGTATCAGAGGTCGTTTGAAAAATGCTTCCTTGTCCTTCAAGCTGTGCTTTTAATTGATGGGCATTGACGATATTCCCATTATGAGCAAGGGCCAGCCCTCCTGTATGAGAATTGAACAGGAAAGGCTGAACATTTTGATACCCGCCGCCGCCTGCCGTTGTATAACGGACATGGCCTATTGCCGCTTTACCGCTACCGGAAAGTGCCTGCATTTTTTCCGCAGTGAATATCTCTGTGACAAGTCCTTCGCCCTTAGAGATGGACATCTGCTCACCATCCGTCACGACGATGCCCGCTCCCTCTTGACCACGATGTTGCAAGCTATGCAAACCGTAGTAAGCAAGCTGCGCTGCATCGGGATGTCCCCAGACTCCAACAACACCACACTCTTCGTTTAGGCTTCTTATTTCAGCAAGCATGGTATGGCTCCCTTCCAAGCTGTTTGTAAATCTTCAACGTCCGCTTCCAATACTTTGCTATCACTTGTTGCCACGACTAATTTATTATCAGCCGTTACTGAGCCTATGCAAATCGCATCTTCAACAAGAGCTTCAAATGACGCTTGATTTTCAGGATTGATGGACAGTAAGAATCGTGATTGCGTTTCACTGAATAATTCAGATACAGGTTCCCCGGATATTTTCACTTTTGCCCCTAGTTTGCTTGCCCCGAATAAAGATTCAGATAAAGCCACTGCCAAACCGCCTTCCGAAAGGTCATGGGCTGATGCAACAAGTCCTTTTTGGATTGCTGTCAGAATTTGCTGCTGACGTTTTTGTTCAAGGTCCAAATCAAGTTCTGGAGCGCGTCCAAAGATTTTACCCTCGAGCATTTTCTGTAATTCACTGCCTCCGAATTCCACTTTCGCTTCGCCAACCACGTAAATCAAATCGGATTCATTTTTAAATGTTTGTGTTGTGATGTGCTTAAGGTCATTGACTAGACCAACCATTCCAACTACAGGCGTCGGATAAATCGCTTCACCATTCGTTTCATTATAAAGGGAAACATTTCCGCCGATTACAGGAGTACTTAAGCTTCTGCAAGCTTCACTCATACCGTCTGCCGCTTTTTCCAGTTGCCAGAATATTTCTGGTTTTTCTGGATTCCCAAAATTCAAGCAATCCGTAATCGCTAAAGGTTCCGCACCTGAGCAAATGATGTTACGGGCTGCTTCAGCCACAGCGATTTTACCGCCTGTTTCAGGATCTAAATAAATAAAGCGGGAGTTACAATCCGTCGTCATGGCAAGGGCTTTATTCGTACCACGTACACGCACTACCGCTGCATCCGATCCAGGTGAGACGACTGTATTCGTGCGGACCATGTAATCATACTGGTCGTAGACCCATTCCTTACTCGAAATTGTCGGTTGCTTCAATAGGGATACCAATGTTTCTTTATAATCTTCAATGACTGGCACTTCTGCCGTCATGCTTTGGAAGTCACGGAAATATTGCGGCTCTGCAGATGGCTTGTGATAAATAGGAGCTTCTTCAGCCAATGCATCAACCGGAACCTCGGCAACGATTTCACCTTGATGGGAAAGTGTTAGATTTTTATCATCCGTTACTTCACCAACAGCAACCGCTTCTAGGTCATATTTCGTAAACAAGTCGACGATTTCCTGTTCGCGTCCTTTAGTGACAACGATCAGCATCCGCTCTTGTGATTCAGAAAGCATCATTTCATATGCTGTCATTCCCGTTTCACGCTGCGGTACCAAATCCAGGTTCATTTTTATTCCTGAGCCAGCTTTACTAGCCATCTCGGCAGATGAGCTTGTAAGACCTGCTGCTCCCATATCCTGAATGCCAACAAGGGCATCATTTTGAATCAATTCAAGGCATGCTTCCAAAAGCAGTTTCTCCATGAATGGATCGCCTACTTGTACGGCAGGCCGTTTCTCTTCCGAAGACTCTGATAGCTCTTCAGATGCAAATGTTGCTCCATGAATGCCATCACGTCCAGTTTTGGCACCCACATACATCACTGTGTTGCCCACTCCATGCGCTTGGCCTTTTTTAATGTCCTTATGATCGATCAAACCGACACACATTGCATTGACAAGAGGATTTCCTTCATACGATGGATCAAATTGAATTTCTCCGCCGACAGTTGGAATTCCGATACAATTCCCGTATCCTGCAATCCCTGCAACCACTTCTTTAAATAAATATTTCACGCGATCATTGTCTAGCTCACCGAAGCGAAGTGAGTTCAACATCGCGATTGGACGGGCTCCCATGGAGAAAACATCACGGATAATTCCGCCGACACCGGTAGCAGCACCTTGATAAGGCTCTATTGCCGAAGGGTGGTTATGACTTTCAATTTTAAAAACGACAGCCTGATCGTCACCGATATCAACGATACCTGCTCCTTCACCAGGACCTTGCAGCACTTTCTCCCCTGTAATCGGGAATTTCCTTAAGATGGGTTTTGAATTTTTGTAGGAACAATGCTCTGACCACATAACCGAAAACAAACCAGTTTCCGTATAATTCGGCAGTCTGCCTAAGATTTTCTCCACCATTGCAAATTCATCATCGGATAGTCCCATTGTTGCGTACAATCGATCCGATTTAATTTTTTCCGGACTTGGTTCAAGCTGTAATAACATGTGATTCCCTCCAGTTTTTTACGATGGATTGAAAAATCTTTAAGCCGTCTTTACTGCCAAGCAGCGAATCAACAGCACGTTCGGGATGAGGCATCATTCCGAGGACATTTCCTTGTTCATTTGTAATTCCCGCTATTTGCTCCAAGCTTCCGTTTGGATTTTCACCATCATACGTGAACAAGATGCGGTTATTTTGTTTTAATTCAGCCAATGTTTCATCATCGCAGTAGTAATTCCCTTCACCATGTGCCACAGGGATCGTAATCGTTTCATTTAATTCATATCCTGTCGTGAACATCGATTGGTTATTTTCAACCTTCAGTCCTACATTGCGGCAAATGAATTTCAAGCCTTCATTACGGCGCATCGCTCCAGGTAAAAGTCCTGCTTCAAGTAAAATCTGAAAACCATTGCAGACACCCAAGACAGGCTTTCCTGCTTGTGCCGCTTTTACGACTTCAGCCATTACATTCGAAAAGCGTGCAATTGCTCCAGAGCGTAAATAGTCTCCATAAGAGAAACCTCCAGGAAGGAGAATCCCATCATACTGATCTAGATTGTCTGTAGAGTGCCAAACATACTCCACTTCTTCCCCCAGTGCATCCTTTATCGCATGGTACATATCGACATCACAATTGGAGCCAGGGAAAACTATGACAGCAAATTTCATTGGGTGATAACCTCCTCAACATCATAACGGTAAGCTTCAATTACCGTATTGGCCAATAGTTTTTCACACATTTCCTTCACAAGTTGATCTAAATCACGATCCGTATCCTTAATTGTAAGTTCAATGTATTTCCCCACTCGAACATCACTAACTTCGTTATATGTCAAGCTATGAAGTGATTGTTGCACTGCTGCTCCCTGTGGATCTAATACACTTTCGCGTAGTGTGATATATACCTTAACCTTATACATGTTGAGTGCCCTCCAACTTTGCTAGTATTTTTTCGTAAGCATCTGTTAAACTTCCTAAATCACGGCGGAATACATCTTTGTCTAATTTTTCGTTCGTGTTAATATCCCATAATCGGCAGGTATCAGGTGAAATTTCATCTGCCAGCAGAATGTCTCCATTCGGGGTTTTGCCGAACTCTAATTTAAAATCAATCAATTTAATGTCCAATTCTTTAAAGAAAGACGTTAAGACGATACTGATTTCTTGTGCCTTTTCTTTTAAAATCGCTACATCTTCCTTGCTTGCAAGTTCCAATTCTTCAATATGGTCTTCCGTTAACAGAGGATCGCCGAGCTCGTCGTCTTTATAGTAAAACTCAATCAGCGTTTTCTTGAGCGGCTGGCCTTCTTCAATGCCAGTCCTTTTAGAAAAACTGCCGGCAGCCGTATTTCTGACAACGACTTCTAGCGGAATGATGGATACCCTTTTGACTAGCTGCTCCCGTTCGGAAAGCATTTCAATAAAATGGGACGGGATATTCTCTTGGGCAAGCTTTGAAAATAGTAAGCTAGTAATTTGATTATTCAACTTGCCTTTTCCGACAATCTCTGACTTCTTCTCACCATTGAATGCCGTTGCCGAATCCTTGTATTCCACCCATACTATTTCACTGTTGTCCGTTGCAAAAATCTGTTTCGCTTTTCCTTCATACAACAATTCTCGTTTTTCCATCTGTCCAGACCCCCACATTGTGAATATTATGAATCTTCCTGCCATTGATCAGGCTTGGCAAACAATATCACCATTAAAGGTGCCATGTTTGCCGCCTTCACTTTTATAAACCTAAACGATCAAAGATTACATCAACATTTTTCAGGTGATGTGTAGGATCGAAACAATCATCAAGTTCTTCTTTCGTAAGCAAGCTTGTGATTTTATCATCCTTTTCGATCAGGCTTCTGAATGGAACCTGAAGCTCCCATGCTTCCATCGCTTTCGGCTGAACCGTATCATAAGCTTCTTCACGGACAAGTCCTTTATCGATAAGGGATAGCAGCACACGTTGTGAGAAAATCAATCCCAGCGTACGGTCCATATTGCGTTTCATATTTTCTGGATAAACGGTCAAGTTCTTCACTATGTTGCTGAAACGGTTCAGCATATAGTTTAATGCGATCGTTGCATCCGGCAAGATGATGCGCTCAGCAGAAGAATGCGAAATGTCACGCTCATGCCATAATGGCACATTCTCATATGCTGTCATCATGTAACCGCGGATTACACGAGCCATACCCGTCATATTTTCAGAACCGATTGGATTCCGTTTATGAGGCATTGCAGAAGATCCTTTTTGTCCTTTTGCAAAGAATTCTTCCACTTCGCGTGTTTCACTTTTTTGCAAGCCGCGAATTTCCACTGCAAACTTTTCAATAGATGTCGCAATTAAAGCCAATGTACTCATATAATGTGCATGGCGATCGCGTTGCAATGTTTGTGTTGAGATTGGCGCTGCTTCAAGGCCAAGCTTTTCACAAACGAATTTTTCAACGAACGGGTCGATGTTTGCGTAAGTTCCGACAGCCCCAGAGATTTTCCCAACCTCTATGTTCTTTCTTGCTTCTTCAAAACGTTCGACATTGCGTTTCATTTCTTGATACCAAAGTGCCAGTTTCAACCCAAATGTGGTCGGTTCCGCATGAACTCCATGTGTACGTCCCATTTGAACCGTGTATTTATGTTCTTTCGCTTTGTTTTTCAGGATCTCCACGAAGTTATTTAAATCCTTGGCAAGGATCTCATTCGCCTGCTTTATCACATATGAAAGAGCTGTATCCACCACATCAGTGGAAGTCAGTCCGTAATGGACCCATTTCCGTTCTTCACCCAACGTTTCGGAAACCGCACGTGTAAAAGCAACAACATCATGGCGTGTATCTTTTTCGATTTCATTGATACGGTCGACATCGAATGTAGCATTTTCGCGAAGAAGCTTCACATCTTCTTTTGGAATGACACCTAGCTCTGACCATGCTTCACAAGCTAAGATTTCAACTTCCAACCACGCATTAAAGCGGTTCTTTTCTGTCCAAATGTTTCCCATCTCTGGGCGGGTATAACGTTCAATCATTTTACTTCCTCCGTTTCAACCTGTTGATTCCATATTTTGCTTCGATCACTTTCCAAAAGAGCTTCCTCAATCGTTGGACGTAAAATATTCACATGACCCATTTTCCGCTTAAGCTTGGCTTCTTTCTTACCGTAAAGGTGAACCTTCCAATCTGAAAGCGTCGGAATTTCATCCAACAAGGGTTCGATATGCTCACCAAGGATGTTTATCATTACCACGGGCTTCAATAACGCCGTATTTCCGAGAGGCCAATTGCAGACAGCCCTTATATGCTGTTCAAACTGTGAAGTCTCACATGCCTCCATTGTATAATGGCCTGAGTTATGTGGTCTTGGCGCTAATTCATTAATGATGATATCATCCTGAGCGGTTAAAAACATCTCGACTGCCAATGTCCCCACCAAATCAAGTTTCTCTGCAAGCTGCAAAGCTTCATCAATAGCTTTCCGTTCAGCTTGGATACTGATACGGGCCGGAACAATGCTTTTATGAAGAATGTTTTCAATATGAATGTTTTCCGCAATCGGAAAATGACTTATCTCGCCATCAGCCTTACGCGTCACGATGATGGATATTTCTTTTACGAAAGGAATCCAGGCTTCCAGCACACATATACCTGTTTTGAGCAGGGATTCAGCCTTTTTGATATCGGCTTCTTCCTTAATGACCAACTGCCCTTTTCCATCATAACCGCCCCGCGTCGTTTTTAACACACTAGGGTACCCTAATTTCTCTATATGAAGGTAAATTTCTGAAATATCCTGTATTTCCTGATATGGAGCAACGGAAGCTCCTGCATCGGATATGGCTTTTTTTTCTGTCAATCTATCCTGTGTCAACTTTAATAATTCTGAGCCCTGTGGAAGAAATGCATGTTGCTTTAACCAATCCAAGGCTTCCGAACTGATATTTTCAAACTCGTATGTTATGACATCACTGACGTCAGCTAACCTTTTCAATGCTTCGATATCATCATAAGCACCAATGATTTCAATATCCGCCACTTGAGCACATGGGCCTTCTGCAGTCGGCTCAAGGACCGCTATCTTAAAGCCCGATGCCTTAGCTGACAAGGCCATCATCCTGCCCAATTGCCCACCGCCGATAATTCCAATGGTCTGTCCCGGTAATATGATTGTATTATTTAAGTTGTTCACTGCTCTGTAACACCTTTTCTCTGGTTTCGTCTCGTAAAGCCTCTAGCCTATCAGCAATGTCAGAATCAAAAGCCGCTAACATTTGAGCCGCTAACAAACCGGCATTGACTGCGCCGGCTTTTCCGATCGCAACCGTTGCAACCGGTACGCCACCAGGCATTTGAACAATCGATAATAACGAATCCATCCCATTTAATGCCTTCGACTGTATTGGCACGCCAATCACAGGGACAATCGTTTTAGCGGCGGTCATACCTGGTAGATGTGCAGCCCCGCCTGCTCCGGCAATAATCACTTTAATATCTCTATCTTTTGCACTCTCTGCATATTCAAATAATAAATCCGGCGTCCGGTGGGCGGAAACGACTCTTTTTTCATAGGGGATCTCAAGCTGTTCCAATGATTCACAAGCGTACTTCATCGTTTCCCAATCCGAGACACTACCCATAATAACCCCAACTTGCGGTTTCATATCATCTTTCCCTCCAACACTCATATTATGGCGTCCCGAGTATGCAGACAGACGCTTATCATTTATCTATAATTCATTGTAAATTAAAAAACCGGACAGGTTGCTTCCTCATAGAGAAAGCAACCTGTCCGGAAAAGAAAGCCCTTTTGGAATACAAAAAGACTTGGCTAGTTTCCGAAATAGTCAGATGCTTTTCTCATAGTCCGATGATTTACGGTCATCAGGTAGAAACTTTTGGGCCATATCCCCATGATTATATGAGATGTATTAATGTAACTTCATCTTACCTTCCGGCCATTTTAATGTCAAGTTAAAATCGAATATTTTTACATGATATTAATTAATCGTTCGTGTTTTACTCAATTAACTTTGCTTCGAATACAATTTTTCGATTAACTGGCACATAATGGACTTTGCCATTCTCAATTCTCTCGGCAAAGATAGGCTCTTCCGTTCGCCTTACGGGAAAGTAACCTGCCGCTTTAATTCGATCTAAACATGCATCGATCGTCTCGCCCTCGATAACTTCAAACTTTTCCTTACTCTTCTTACTCACAATACCGATCCCTTCATGGTTCTATATTTGTCAGCCTTCTTCCTTACCCATCCAACTTGCATATTATCAATTAAATTCTTCCTAGTATAATGAAAAGAATAAGTAAAGACAAGAATGCATGTAAATAAAATCGATTACTTTATAATGGTAATTCCATAATACCTCAGAATATGATGCCCCTGTCTTCCGTAAAAACATCAACACTCATATACTGTACATCTCCTACAATATCCGGCCCTTCTCCCCCCCTGAATTACAATCGCTTGATTCATGAAATTCCCTCTGCTCCATGATACATATTCGTATCTTGCTCCCATGAATTATTTCAATTCAAGTTTAGGCCGAATAAATAAGCCAGCTGTTGGAATTAATTAGCCTGCAGGTTGATTTATCTGTTAATTCACGTCACTCCTCCCTGAAACTGAAAAATATCACAATACAAAAAAGACCAGCCGGATGGCTGATCTTTTTAAATGGCTTGGCGGCGTCCTACTCTCACAGGGGGAAACCCCCAACTACCATCGGCGCTGAAGAGCTTAACTGCCGTGTTCGGAATGGGAACGGGTGTGACCTCTTCGCTATCGCCACCAAACATAAAAGGAACGTTGTTCCTTCAAAACTAGATAATAAGAAGGTATTTCATTTTTTAAAAAGCGTTGGTTAAGTCCTCGATCTATTAGTATCAGTCAGCTCCACATGTCACCATGCTTCCACCTCTGACCTATCAACCTGATCATCTTTCAGGGATCTTACTAGCTTGCGCCATGGGAAATCTCATCTTGAGGGGGGCTTCATGCTTAGATGCTTTCAGCACTTATCCCGTCCGCACGTAGCTACCCAGCTATGCCTTTGGCAAGACAACTGGTACACCAGCGGTGCGTCCATCCCGGTCCTCTCGTACTAAGGACAGCTCCTCTCAAATTTCCTGCGCCCGCGACGGATAGGGACCGAACTGTCTCACGACGTTCTGAACCCAGCTCGCGTACCGCTTTAATGGGCGAACAGCCCAACCCTTGGGACCGACTACAGCCCCAGGATGCGATGAGCCGACATCGAGGTGCCAAACCTCCCCGTCGATGTGGACTCTTGGGGGAGATAAGCCTGTTATCCCCGGGGTAGCTTTTATCCGTTGAGCGATGGCCCTTCCATGCGGAACCACCGGATCACTAAGCCCGACTTTCGTCCCTGCTCGACTTGTAGGTCTCGCAGTCAAGCTCCCTTGTGCCTTTACACTCTACGAATGATTTCCAACCATTCTGAGGGAACCTTTGGGCGCCTCCGTTACTCTTTAGGAGGCGACCGCCCCAGTCAAACTGCCCACCTGACACTGTCTCCCACCCCGATAAGGGGCGCGGGTTAGAATTTCAATACAGCCAGGGTAGTATCCCACCAACGCCTCCACCGAAGCTAGCGCTCCGGCTTCTCAGGCTCCTACCTATCCTGTACAAGCTGTACCAAAATTCAATATCAGGCTGCAGTAAAGCTCCACGGGGTCTTTCCGTCCTGTCGCGGGTAACCTGCATCTTCACAGGTACTATAATTTCACCGAGTCTCTCGTTGAGACAGTGCCCAGATCGTTACACCTTTCGTGCGGGTCGGAACTTACCCGACAAGGAATTTCGCTACCTTAGGACCGTTATAGTTACGGCCGCCGTTTACTGGGGCTTCGGTTCAAAGCTTCGCTTGCGCTAACCTCTCCCCTTAACCTTCCAGCACCGGGCAGGTGTCAGCCCCTATACTTCGCCTTGCGGCTTCGCAGAGACCTGTGTTTTTGCTAAACAGTCGCCTGGGCCTATTCACTGCGGCTTTTCTGGGCTATTCACCCTAAAAAGCACCCCTTCTCCCGAAGTTACGGGGTCATTTTGCCGAGTTCCTTAACGAGAGTTCTCTCGCACACCTTAGGATTCTCTCCTCGCCTACCTGTGTCGGTTTGCGGTACGGGCACCTTACATCTCACTAGAGGCTTTTCTTGGCAGCGTGGAATCAGGAACTTCGGTACTATATTTCCCTCGCCATCACAGCTCCGCCTTAATGGAAACGGGATTTGCCTCGTTTCCGGCCTAACTGCTTGGACGCGCATATCCAACAGCGCGCTTACCCTATCCTTCTGCGTCCCCCCATCGTTCAAACGATGTATAGGTGGTACAGGAATATCAACCTGTTGTCCATCGCCTACGCCTTTCGGCCTCGGCTTAGGTCCCGACTAACCCTGAGCGGACGAGCCTTCCTCAGGAAACCTTAGGCATTCGGTGGAAGGGATTCTCACCCTTCTTTCGCTACTCATACCGGCATTCTCACTTCTAAGCGCTCCACCAGTCCTTCCGGTCTGACTTCAACGCCCTTAGAACGCTCTCCTACCATCGACACCATACGGTGTCAATCCACAGCTTCGGTGATACGTTTAGCCCCGGTACATTTTCGGCGCGGAGTCACTCGACCAGTGAGCTATTACGCACTCTTTAAATGGTGGCTGCTTCTAAGCCAACATCCTGGTTGTCTAAGCAACTCCACATCCTTTTCCACTTAACGTATACTTTGGGACCTTAGCTGGTGGTCTGGGCTGTTTCCCTTTCGACTACGGATCTTATCACTCGCAGTCTGACTCCCAAGAATAAGTATTTGGCATTCGGAGTTTGACTGAATTCGGTAACCCGTTGGGGGCCCCTAGTCCAATCAGTGCTCTACCTCCAATACTCTCATCTTGAGGCTAGCCCTAAAGCTATTTCGGAGAGAACCAGCTATCTCCAGGTTCGATTGGAATTTCTCCGCTACCCACACCTCATCCCCGCACTTTTCAACGTGCGTGGGTTCGGGCCTCCATTCAGTGTTACCTGAACTTCACCCTGGACATGGGTAGATCACCTGGTTTCGGGTCTACGACCTCATACTCATTCGCCCTATTCAGACTCGCTTTCGCTGCGGCTCCGTCTCATCAACTTAACCTCGCATGAAATCGTAACTCGCCGGTTCATTCTACAAAAGGCACGCCATTACCCATTAACGGGCTTTGACTACTTGTAGGCACACGGTTTCAGGATCTATTTCACTCCCCTTCCGGGGTGCTTTTCACCTTTCCCTCACGGTACTGGTTCACTATCGGTCACTAGGGAGTATTTAGCCTTGGGAGATGGTCCTCCCTGCTTCCGACGGGATTTCTCGTGTCCCGCCGTACTCAGGATCCACTCAGGAGGGAACGAAGTTTCAACTACAGGGTTTTTACCTTCTTCGACGGACCTTTCCAGGTCGCTTCATTTACCCCGTTCCTTTGTAACTCCATGTTGAGTGTCCTACAACCCCAAGAGGCAAGCCTCTTGGTTTGGGCTAATTCCGTTTCGCTCGCCGCTACTCAGGAAATCGCGTTTGCTTTCTCTTCCTCCGGGTACTTAGATGTTTCAGTTCCCCGGGTCTGCCTTCAGTACCCTATGTATTCAGGTAAAGATACTGTTCCATTACGAACAGTGGGTTTCCCCATTCGGAAATCTCCGGATCAAAGCTTACTTACAGCTCCCCGAAGCATATCGGTGTTAGTCCCGTCCTTCATCGGCTCCTAGTGCCAAGGCATCCACCGTGCGCCCTTTCTAACTTAACCGTTAAAAAAGATCTTACAGATGCTTTGAAAAAAATTAATTGCCTTCTATCTATTATCTAGTTTTCAAGGAACAAAGCAGAAAGAATCCATCACATCGTGATGTTTGTCTTTCCTATTTGAATGAATTACTCATTCAAAACTGAACAAAACAAAAGCGCTCTCGTAATTATCCTTAGAAAGGAGGTGATCCAGCCGCACCTTCCGATACGGCTACCTTGTTACGACTTCACCCCAATCATCTGTCCCACCTTAGGCGGCTGGCTCCATGAAGGTTACCTCACCGACTTCGGGTGTTACAAACTCTCGTGGTGTGACGGGCGGTGTGTACAAGGCCCGGGAACGTATTCACCGCGGCATGCTGATCCGCGATTACTAGCGATTCCGGCTTCATGCAGGCGAGTTGCAGCCTGCAATCCGAACTGAGAATGGCTTTATGGGATTCGCTTACCTTCGCAGGTTTGCAGCCCTTTGTACCATCCATTGTAGCACGTGTGTAGCCCAGGTCATAAGGGGCATGATGATTTGACGTCATCCCCACCTTCCTCCGGTTTGTCACCGGCAGTCACCTTAGAGTGCCCAACTGAATGCTGGCAACTAAGATCAAGGGTTGCGCTCGTTGCGGGACTTAACCCAACATCTCACGACACGAGCTGACGACAACCATGCACCACCTGTCACTCTGTCCCCCGAAGGGGAAAGCCCTATCTCTAGGGTTGTCAGAGGATGTCAAGACCTGGTAAGGTTCTTCGCGTTGCTTCGAATTAAACCACATGCTCCACCGCTTGTGCGGGCCCCCGTCAATTCCTTTGAGTTTCAGCCTTGCGGCCGTACTCCCCAGGCGGAGTGCTTAATGCGTTAGCTGCAGCACTAAAGGGCGGAAACCCTCTAACACTTAGCACTCATCGTTTACGGCGTGGACTACCAGGGTATCTAATCCTGTTTGCTCCCCACGCTTTCGCGCCTCAGTGTCAGTTACAGACCAGAAAGTCGCCTTCGCCACTGGTGTTCCTCCAAATCTCTACGCATTTCACCGCTACACTTGGAATTCCACTTTCCTCTTCTGCACTCAAGTTCCCCAGTTTCCAATGACCCTCCACGGTTGAGCCGTGGGCTTTCACATCAGACTTAAGGAACCACCTGCGCGCGCTTTACGCCCAATAATTCCGGACAACGCTTGCCACCTACGTATTACCGCGGCTGCTGGCACGTAGTTAGCCGTGGCTTTCTGGTTAGGTACCGTCAAGGTACCAGCAGTTACTCTGGTACTTGTTCTTCCCTAACAACAGAACTTTACGACCCGAAGGCCTTCTTCGTTCACGCGGCGTTGCTCCGTCAGACTTTCGTCCATTGCGGAAGATTCCCTACTGCTGCCTCCCGTAGGAGTCTGGGCCGTGTCTCAGTCCCAGTGTGGCCGATCACCCTCTCAGGTCGGCTACGCATCGTCGCCTTGGTGAGCCATTACCTCACCAACTAGCTAATGCGCCGCGGGCCCATCTATAAGTGACAGCGTAAACCGTCTTTCCATCTTCTCTCATGCGAGAAAAGAACGTATCCGGTATTAGCTCCGGTTTCCCGAAGTTATCCCAGTCTTATAGGCAGGTTGCCCACGTGTTACTCACCCGTCCGCCGCTAATCTCAGGGAGCAAGCTCCCGTCGATTCGCTCGACTTGCATGTATTAGGCACGCCGCCAGCGTTCGTCCTGAGCCAGGATCAAACTCTCCGAAGAAATGTTTGACTTGCTCATTTGCTTTTTTGATAGTGTGTGCTCACTTAAAATTTAACGTTGGCGCTTTGTTTTGTTCAGTTTTCAAAGAGCAATCTCCACAATCGTTCTTCCGAACGGCTGTTTATTCATCATAACATCTTATTGATTAGTTGTCAACTTCTACGAAGTTTTTAACTTATTTTAAATCGCTGTGTTTTTCAGCGACCATTTCATCTTATCATTTTCACAGTAAGAAGTCAATAGTTATTATTTCTTTCAGCAACCTGCCAAAAGCGATGAAGTTTTGCGTTTGTCTTAGTTGGTGCTTATTTATATTAATCCTTTCCCACCATTAAGTCAACCCATTTCATACATTTTCTTTTCAAATGAATTAATCACTTATATGAAGGAATAAATGTGCCTGTCACACCTTGTCTTCCTCTTAAAACATATAATCCAGGAAAATCATTTATCCCAACCATTTGAACTACCGCTTCCCCTTCAACTAAGTAATGCCTTTGGCAAAATCCATAAACCATGCAAGTGATAGGTTATGACAATAACAATTTAAATAGATGAGAAAACGAATAATTAGTTGCATCAATCGAATACTGAAAACGGATTGCTCCTTCCAGGTAGAGTTATTAAACATTAAACCGCTAAAACACAGGGTTCCATTGTCCAAATATTAAAAAATTTTTTTACAATTTTACTTACTTATACTATAATAAATATATTTTAAAAATTTCAGGAGAGACTTTTAATCATTATAAAAAATAGTTGGGAGAGGGATTTATAAATGATTAATAAAAACACATCTTTGAGGATGCAAAGTATCGTTTTTATTGGCTTTATGGGGGTAGGAAAGACGACGATCGGACAGAAGGTAGCCAGGAAATTATATAGGGACTTTATTGATATAGATCAAGAAATTGAAAAGGAATTCAATATGCCCACTACGGAAATCTTCAAGAAGTTTGGGGAAAAAGCTTTTCGCGAAAAAGAAAAAAGTGTGATTGAAAGCCTTAGTCAACAACAATTGAAAATCATTTCAGTTGGAGGCGGGGCATTTTTACAAGAGGATATACGGAATATCTGTTTAACCAACTGCATCGTCTTTTACCTGGACTTATCTTGGGAATACTGGAAAGAGAGAATAGGCTTGCTTATTGATAGTAGACCTGTTTTACAAAGCCGGTCCCTTGAGGAAATCGAAGAACTCTTTTACACGAGACAGGAAATATACTCCTATCATCATTCAAAAGTGAATACCAATGATCTAGATGTTGATGAAGTGGCAGACTTTATAGTCGATTCATTGAAAGTGGCCTGGGATATTTATGAACCCCTTAAGTAAGGCAAACCTTTTTGATATGTAATCAATGTTCCCAATAAAAGAATAATAGAAAAGATGAAAAGGGCACAGCGGTACCTAACCTCTGTAAACTAATCACCTTTTTATTTTTCTTTTTTAGGAAGACTCTCTAATAATCAGTTCTGGATTCAATATGATTCGCTGTTGTTCCCGTTCTATTTTCTCCATTTGCTGATACAAGAGATTCGCTGCCTCTTTCCCAATACGTCTAGGGAATGAGGAAATGGTCGTTAGCGGAGGATGATAGATTTCTGCGACTGGAACGTTATCGAACCCAACGATATCTATATCTTTTCCAGGAGTAATTCCTTTCATCATTAACCCTTGCATAACACCAAAGGCAATTAAGTCGCTAAAGCAAAAAATTGCGGTAGGCGGATTAGGATTCTCAAGTACTTTCAAAACAGCCTCAAACCCTCCCTCCCGTGTAGGGGCACTATCTATCACCAACGATTCATCCACTTCCAATCCCGCTCTTGAAAGAGCTTCACGGTATCCCTCCATTCTCTCGATCCAAGTAGAAGACTCCTTAATGCCACCAAGGAGCGCAATTCTTTTATGCCCCTTTCCAAGGAGATGATCAACGGCGATCCTGGCTCCTTCTGGATAGTCTATGCCTACATAGTCGCTATTCACTCCAGGCAGTTCCCTGACAGCAAGCACCATCGGCGTGTCAATTTCATTTAACCGTTCGATTGTATCTTGTGAGCTTTCAGAGACAGGACAAAGAATCAGGCCACCCACCCTGTGTTCCATCATGGTTGAAAGGAGATGATCTTGCTTGGCAACCGAGTCAAATGTAGTCCCCAGCAACACTGTATACCCGACCTCATCCAATGCATCGTGAACACCTATCAGGAATTCAGAAAAAAAGGTATTTGATATGTCGGTAATAATGATTCCTACAGTATCAGAACTCTGCGACCTTAGGTTTGCTGCAATTCTATCGTAAACATAACCCAATTCATGCATGGATTTTAGCACCTTTTTTCGCGTCGCTTCCGATATTCGAGGGTTATTGCGAACGATAAGGGAAGCAGTGGATGTAGATACCCCAGCATGTTTTGCTACCTGTTGCAGCGTGACCCGCCCTTTTTTGGATTGTTTCATAGTTCAATCACCATCTTGAATGTATTTTGATGTACTTATTATTATCATGTTCTTACTATAATAATAATATAGTTACTGTCATTATTACACCCTTGCTTTTGGAACATGGGAATCTCAACGATCATTAATCACGCCAAAACATCTATATCCACTATTCATTAGTCCAAAAAAAACGCCATCCTAGTTCCGGAAGATGGAGTTTTAAGTAAATCCTTCAATATTTTTAGCCATGGTTAAATATGGTCTGCTGCTGTGTCAATTTCTTATACCGGTAATATACAAAAGCTGCAGCCAGGATTCCTATAGTAGCAATAAAGCAATCAAAAAGAAATATATGCGATATATCCCCACTCTTAGCGATCAAGCCCGTTGCAATTGGTAAAATGACGCTCGCCAAACTGGATGCCGTCGCAACGATCCCTGTTACAGTTCCTTTTTTTCTCCAGAAAAGTTCAGTCATTATTGCAATGGTTAATTGAAAGATCCCAGCTGTCGAGGCTCCAAGGAAAAAGGAGCTAATACTTAAGACAATAGGTGAATGAATCGTTAATATGATGATTACCGTAAGTAAAGTAATCATTGGATAAAGCAATATCACCGTCACGGGCTTAATCCATTTGTTTAATAAGATGGATAATAGCAGGACGGAAATAAGTGACCCCACACTATAATAGCTCAATAATTTAATTGCACTTGAAGATTGCATCCCTGCGACTTCCTGCCCGAAACTCGGTAACCAGATTTGCGAAACTGTAAATAACGCAGTTGATGTAAACCCAATTATGATTAGTGCGACTCCTTCGCTCCAAAATTTAGGTTCCGTTATGAACCTGTTACTATGCAAATCCTCTTCTTTACTGACAGCTTCGGATTTGCTTGGAAATGAAGCGGACATCACCAAAAACATATTCATGAAATAGATGACAGCCGGTACGAAAAATGCAAACCCGTAAAATAATTGGTTCGTAGTAAGAAACAAGATGATGAATGGCAGGATTGTAGCACCAAGCGAACCAAAAGCCTTAACCATAACACTCGCGGAACCAGCAGATTCAGGAAACATTTCAGTTAGCGCCGGATATGTACCAGCATCCATGGCTGAGTTGGAAATTCCCGCAAGTAAGGCAAATACAAAGGCCATTTCATATGAGGGAGAAAATGGAATCCCAATTAAAAAAACGCCCATTATAACCGAAGAGACCATGATTAATGGTTTTCTTCCAAATTTATCTGATAATACTCCCGAGAGACCATACGTGAGTAATCTGCCTATTCCTATTGCTGCAATAAGATAACTAATGCCAGTAGAGTCCGTATCCCATTGTTCTGTTAAAGAGGGCATGTTGGAGGCGAGAATTATATTAACCATCCCCAGCAGAAAATAGTTAATATACATGCCAGATGCCGCTTTAAAATACTGATTTTTCATTATTACACCCCTATAATAAATCACGTTGTGTTTCTCCCATATAACACCTTCATGCATAATGTAATTACATTGAAGTCTCCCCTTTATGTTATCCATTTACATGAAAACCACTTTTCAAAAAAAAACGCTAAGAAAAACAAGGGATCTCACGCCCTGCATTTCTTAGCTCCGAGGTTTTTTTAATCATTTAACAAGATGCACATCGAGTATGAAAAAACCTCTATTTGGAGAGCAATCTCCAGAGTGGAATCATTTTATTCTGCAAACAATTGCTCTTTGATGAAATCAACAGGCATTTGTTGGCCTGTCCATAATTCAAAGGCTAGTGCACCTTGCCAAAGCATCATCCCAAGACCATTAATAGCTGTAGCACCTACAGCTTCAGCTTGTTCCATTAGTTTAGATTTTCGTGGGATGTAAACAACATCGGTTACGATTAAATCTGGACGCAGCATTGATTCGTCTTGAATGACACTTAAGCCTTCAAGTGGTTTCATGCCAACGCCGGTTCCATTTGCCAAAATATCACTAGTTGCGATTTCAGCCTTTAATTGTTCAACATTTTCAAGAGGGTATACATTGGCTTTCACATTTAAATGCTTCATATCCTCATTGATGATTCGTACATTCTCTTCTGCTTGCGGGAAGAATGCATCATCACGAGCAAAAATGCTGATTTCCGCCACACCTTCCAGCGCAGATTGAATGGCAATTGGAGTAGCAGCCCCACCAGAACCGATAAGAGTCATTTTCTTGCCTTTAATATCAATACCATGTTCTTTTAGGTTCCGGGTATATCCCATTCCATCAGTGCTGTGCCCTACGAACTTTCCATCGACATTGACAACAGTATTAACGGCTCCTGAAAATTTAGCACTGTCCGCCAATTCATCAAGATATGGAAGGATCTTCATTTTATTAGGCATGGATACATTAAATCCTTTTACATTTAATGCACGCATCCCTTTGACTGCATCTTCAAGCTCTTCATTTCCAACCTCAAATGCTAAATAGGCGCAATTCAAGCCTAATTTATCGAAAGCTAAATTATGCATGGCAGGTGATAATGAATGTCCGATAGGTGTTGCAAGCAATCCTACTAATTCTGTTTTCCCATTAATTCGTCCTAGATTTTCCATGTTCTATTCCCCCTGATTTTTTAAACTTTATATAAATTCCTTCTTGGAAGGATTTATGAGTTAAATATTTTGATCAATGATTTCCAATACATTTCTTAATTGAGTAACAGGAATTTGCCCTGGTGCAGATGCTTCTTTTCCGGCACCGAATGTACAAGCAGATCCAAACACCGCACCTGATAATCGACTGACCAGGCCTGTACCCGACATTGACATCGTAATGAATGGGCGATCGGCATACTCTGTTTTCATTGTGTAAGTTGCATCTAATAATACGAGTAAGTCACCAATTGTTTGGGGCATTACAGCGATTTTGGGGATATGGGCGCCAAATTCCTGCATCTTACGCAATCGGTAAATGATTTCTTCTTTTGCTGGTGTCTTATCGAAATCATGGTTACACATCACTACGTATACGCCATTTTCCTCAGCTACCTTCACAGTCTCCTTCACTGGTGATTCCTCAAAAAACAACTCCACATCGACAAGATCAATATTCTTCGTTTTAATTGCTGTATGAAGAAGTTCGAAATAATAATCATCGCTGATTTGCTTGTTTCCGCCTTCTTTATGGCTTCTAAAAGTGAAAAGCAGCAAAGTACTAGGAACAGCACTTCTAAGTTTTGAAATCATATCCGAAACGGCTTCTAAGCTTTCGACTTGTTCAAAGACATCTACTCGCCATTCAATGATATCCGGCCGTAGCGCATTTACCGTTTCAACTTCTTTAAGCAGTTCTTCTTCCGTTGTCCCCATTAGTGGAACGATGATTTTTGGAACCCCTTCTCCGATCGTTACGTCTTTGATCGTGATTGTTTGCATGATGTTTCCCCCTTTTATCAATATCATCAGTAGGGTTCATGCCCCACTGATGTTCGGTTAGACCGTTTAATTGGAAACTTTAATTACCTTCCTGTATCGATAGGCAACGAAAACGGCCAACAAAATACTAATTGCCGCAATTGCCACATCAAACAAGAAGACCGCAGTTAACCCAGCATTCTTGGAAATGATACCTGTAATGAAAGGTATGATGATAAAGGCTGAACTACCTGCAATGTTTACATATGAAGTGATTGTACCTTTATTGGCAGGGAAGAATTCTGTGATTATTGTCATGGCCAATTGGAATACCCCTGCAGTTGAAAGCCCTATGAAGAAAGCGCTCAAAACGGTTATAAATGGTTGCTGGATGTAGATGAGTGACAATAAAGATAATGCTGCAATGACCGGATAGATAATCATGACGGTAATGGGCTTAATTACTTTATTCAATAGAACAGCTAGTAAAATGACAGAAATAAGGGAGCCAATACTATAGTAACTAAGCAATTGAACAGCCTTAGCTTGGGTTAGCCCCAATACATCTTGTCCGAAGTTCGGAAGCCAGACTTGAACCAACATGAATAAAGCAGTTGATGTGAAGCCTAATAGTATGACGGCCAAACCTTCCTGAGCAAACTTCGGTTTTGAGAGGAATTGCTGTTGAACCGGCACAGCTTGTTCATCATTCCGAGTTTGGCTTTGGGCTTTATGATCCGGGAATGAAACCTTAAGCAGGAAAAACCCATTAACAAGATATACAGCAGCCATTAAGAAGAATGTATACCCGTAAAACATATCTCTAGCTATAAAGAACGCCATGATAAATGGAAGAAGTGCCGCACCGATTGAAACGAACGCTTTTACTAATACGGTAGCGGAACCAGCTTTCTTTTGAAAAGCCTCAATAAGTGCTGGATACGTACCTGCATCCAAAAATGAATTGGCAATACCAGCACATACAGCAAATATAAATGCCAATGTATAGTTAGGAGCCAAAGGTATGCCTATAAGGAAGATCAGGTAGATAAAAGATGCTGAAACAACAAATGGTTTCCTTCCTAATTTATCCGACAGTCTACCGGCGAAAAATAAAGAAACTAACTTACCGATTCCTATGGCAGAGACCAAGTAACTTATCCCTGATGCACTTGTATTTAATTGATTTGACAAATTTTCCATATTTGATCCAATGATAATATTGATCATGCCTAAAATAAAATAGCTAATATATAAACCTGTGGCCATTTTTATAAATGGATTTTTCATGAAACACACCCCTATTTAAAAAGTTATCGAAATGCAATTTGATTCTTAAGTCTTTCAGATGTTGCCCCCTTGCCCCATACCATAAATTCAAGAAAAATAATTACGTACTAAATAAAACAATAAACATCATAGACTAACCGGCTAGTTAGTACATCGTTCTACTAACTTTGCATTACTAGTATATCGTTCTACTAATCGTGCTTGTTGTTTCTACTAAATTCAAGCGATTAGAAAAGTATTGAAAAAACATTTATGCTACCGTAAATTAGTTAAATTTATTTAGTATATCGTTCTACTGGATTATTATACTGCGCTAATTTAATTGTGTCAAACTCATGAAGCAGTCCTTAATGACCATAGAGCATTTCCTCATACTCATTATTTTTAAATTCCGAAGGTCTCACTTTGAATATCATTTACCTTAAAAGTTCAGCCCTGCCTTGTATTTGTTAGTGTTCATACAAGTTGGAAGAATACCTTTTATTTGCAGAGGCACCTATTATTTTATCCTTTATGAGGGCTTCCTTCTATTTTGATATTCCCCACATTTTTAGTTACCAGTTTCTGAATTAATTTCTTTTTAGCTAAAATATATGTACTGCTGCTTATTTATATCAATTATCCAGTTATTTGCAATCGATTTTAATAACCCATTGTTTAAGCAGGCAGTACTAATATCTTATATCCTAAGTTACGATAGTCGAAACGGTTTATATTTAAAAGGATGAACAATTTTCGATTTCAGCCCCTTTCAATGGTGATGTAACAGCTTCTATATATATAACAGGGCTCCATAATTGGTTCTTAACGCAAAAAAAGACCAGCCGGATGGCTGATCTTTTTAAATGGCTTGGCGGCGTCCTACTCTCACAGGGGGAGACCCCCAACTACCATCGGCGCTGAAGAGCTTAACTGCCGTGTTCGGAATGGGAACGGGTGTGACCTCTTCGCTATCGCCACCAAACATAAAAGGAACGTTGTTCCTTCAAAACTAGATAATAAGAAGGTATTTCATTTTTTAAAAAGCGTTGGTTAAGTCCTCGATCTATTAGTATCAGTCAGCTCCACATGTCACCATGCTTCCACCTCTGACCTATCAACCTGATCATCTTTCAGGGATCTTACTAGCTTGCGCCATGGGAAATCTCATCTTGAGGGGGGCTTCATGCTTAGATGCTTTCAGCACTTATCCCGTCCGCACGTAGCTACCCAGCTATGCCTTTGGCAAGACAACTGGTACACCAGCGGTGCGTCCATCCCGGTCCTCTCGTACTAAGGACAGCTCCTCTCAAATTTCCTGCGCCCGCGACGGATAGGGACCGAACTGTCTCACGACGTTCTGAACCCAGCTCGCGTACCGCTTTAATGGGCGAACAGCCCAACCCTTGGGACCGACTACAGCCCCAGGATGCGATGAGCCGACATCGAGGTGCCAAACCTCCCCGTCGATGTGGACTCTTGGGGGAGATAAGCCTGTTATCCCCGGGGTAGCTTTTATCCGTTGAGCGATGGCCCTTCCATGCGGAACCACCGGATCACTAAGCCCGACTTTCGTCCCTGCTCGACTTGTAGGTCTCGCAGTCAAGCTCCCTTGTGCCTTTACACTCTACGAATGATTTCCAACCATTCTGAGGGAACCTTTGGGCGCCTCCGTTACTCTTTAGGAGGCGACCGCCCCAGTCAAACTGCCCACCTGACACTGTCTCCCACCCCGATAAGGGGCGCGGGTTAGAATTTCAATACAGCCAGGGTAGTATCCCACCAACGCCTCCACCGAAGCTGGCGCTCCGGCTTCTCAGGCTCCTACCTATCCTGTACAAGCTGTACCAAAATTCAATATCAGGCTGCAGTAAAGCTCCACGGGGTCTTTCCGTCCTGTCGCGGGTAACCTGCATCTTCACAGGTACTATAATTTCACCGAGTCTCTCGTTGAGACAGTGCCCAGATCGTTACACCTTTCGTGCGGGTCGGAACTTACCCGACAAGGAATTTCGCTACCTTAGGACCGTTATAGTTACGGCCGCCGTTTACTGGGGCTTCGGTTCAAAGCTTCGCTTGCGCTAACCTCTCCCCTTAACCTTCCAGCACCGGGCAGGTGTCAGCCCCTATACTTCGCCTTGCGGCTTCGCAGAGACCTGTGTTTTTGCTAAACAGTCGCCTGGGCCTATTCACTGCGGCTTTTCTGGGCTATTCACCCTAAAAAGCACCCCTTCTCCCGAAGTTACGGGGTCATTTTGCCGAGTTCCTTAACGAGAGTTCTCTCGCACACCTTAGGATTCTCTCCTCGCCTACCTGTGTCGGTTTGCGGTACGGGCACCTTACATCTCACTAGAGGCTTTTCTTGGCAGCGTGGAATCAGGAACTTCGGTACTATATTTCCCTCGCCATCACAGCTCCGCCTTAACGGAAACGGGATTTGCCTCGTTTCCGGCCTAACTGCTTGGACGCGCATATCCAACAGCGCGCTTACCCTATCCTTCTGCGTCCCCCCATCGTTCAAACGATGTATAGGTGGTACAGGAATATCAACCTGTTGTCCATCGCCTACGCCTTTCGGCCTCGGCTTAGGTCCCGACTAACCCTGAGCGGACGAGCCTTCCTCAGGAAACCTTAGGCATTCGGTGGAAGGGATTCTCACCCTTCTTTCGCTACTCATACCGGCATTCTCACTTCTAAGCGCTCCACCAGTCCTTCCGGTCTGACTTCAACGCCCTTAGAACGCTCTCCTACCATCGACACCATACGGTGTCAATCCACAGCTTCGGTGATACGTTTAGCCCCGGTACATTTTCGGCGCGGAGTCACTCGACCAGTGAGCTATTACGCACTCTTTAAATGGTGGCTGCTTCTAAGCCAACATCCTGGTTGTCTAAGCAACTCCACATCCTTTTCCACTTAACGTATACTTTGGGACCTTAGCTGGTGGTCTGGGCTGTTTCCCTTTCGACTACGGATCTTATCACTCGCAGTCTGACTCCCAAGAATAAGTATTTGGCATTCGGAGTTTGACTGAATTCGGTAACCCGTTGGGGGCCCCTAGTCCAATCAGTGCTCTACCTCCAATACTCTCATCTTGAGGCTAGCCCTAAAGCTATTTCGGAGAGAACCAGCTATCTCCAGGTTCGATTGGAATTTCTCCGCTACCCACACCTCATCCCCGCACTTTTCAACGTGCGTGGGTTCGGGCCTCCATTCAGTGTTACCTGAACTTCACCCTGGACATGGGTAGATCACCTGGTTTCGGGTCTACGACCTCATACTCATTCGCCCTATTCAGACTCGCTTTCGCTGCGGCTCCGTCTCATCAACTTAACCTCGCATGAAATCGTAACTCGCCGGTTCATTCTACAAAAGGCACGCCATTACCCATTAACGGGCTTTGACTACTTGTAGGCACACGGTTTCAGGATCTATTTCACTCCCCTTCCGGGGTGCTTTTCACCTTTCCCTCACGGTACTGGTTCACTATCGGTCACTAGGGAGTATTTAGCCTTGGGAGATGGTCCTCCCTGCTTCCGACGGGATTTCTCGTGTCCCGCCGTACTCAGGATCCACTCAGGAGGGAACGAAGTTTCAACTACAGGGTTTTTACCTTCTTCGACGGACCTTTCCAGGTCGCTTCATTTACCCCGTTCCTTTGTAACTCCATGTTGAGTGTCCTACAACCCCAAGAGGCAAGCCTCTTGGTTTGGGCTAATTCCGTTTCGCTCGCCGCTACTCAGGAAATCGCGTTTGCTTTCTCTTCCTCCGGGTACTTAGATGTTTCAGTTCCCCGGGTCTGCCTTCAGTACCCTATGTATTCAGGTAAAGATACTGTTCCATTACGAACAGTGGGTTTCCCCATTCGGAAATCTCCGGATCAAAGCTTACTTACAGCTCCCCGAAGCATATCGGTGTTAGTCCCGTCCTTCATCGGCTCCTAGTGCCAAGGCATCCACCGTGCGCCCTTTCTAACTTAACCGTTAAAAAAGATCTTACAGATGCTTTAAAAAAAATTAATTGCCTTCTATCTATTATCTAGTTTTCAAGGAACAAAGCAGAAAGAATCCATCACATCGTGATGTTCGTCTTTCCTATTTGAATGAATTACTCATTCAAAACTGAACAAAACAAAAGCGCTCTCGTAATTATCCTTAGAAAGGAGGTGATCCAGCCGCACCTTCCGATACGGCTACCTTGTTACGACTTCACCCCAATCATCTGTCCCACCTTAGGCGGCTGGCTCCATGAAGGTTACCTCACCGACTTCGGGTGTTACAAACTCTCGTGGTGTGACGGGCGGTGTGTACAAGGCCCGGGAACGTATTCACCGCGGCATGCTGATCCGCGATTACTAGCGATTCCGGCTTCATGCAGGCGAGTTGCAGCCTGCAATCCGAACTGAGAATGGCTTTATGGGATTCGCTTACCTTCGCAGGTTTGCAGCCCTTTGTACCATCCATTGTAGCACGTGTGTAGCCCAGGTCATAAGGGGCATGATGATTTGACGTCATCCCCACCTTCCTCCGGTTTGTCACCGGCAGTCACCTTAGAGTGCCCAACTGAATGCTGGCAACTAAGATCAAGGGTTGCGCTCGTTGCGGGACTTAACCCAACATCTCACGACACGAGCTGACGACAACCATGCACCACCTGTCACTCTGTCCCCCGAAGGGGAAAGCCCTATCTCTAGGGTTGTCAGAGGATGTCAAGACCTGGTAAGGTTCTTCGCGTTGCTTCGAATTAAACCACATGCTCCACCGCTTGTGCGGGCCCCCGTCAATTCCTTTGAGTTTCAGCCTTGCGGCCGTACTCCCCAGGCGGAGTGCTTAATGCGTTAGCTGCAGCACTAAAGGGCGGAAACCCTCTAACACTTAGCACTCATCGTTTACGGCGTGGACTACCAGGGTATCTAATCCTGTTTGCTCCCCACGCTTTCGCGCCTCAGTGTCAGTTACAGACCAGAAAGTCGCCTTCGCCACTGGTGTTCCTCCAAATCTCTACGCATTTCACCGCTACACTTGGAATTCCACTTTCCTCTTCTGCACTCAAGTTCCCCAGTTTCCAATGACCCTCCACGGTTGAGCCGTGGGCTTTCACATCAGACTTAAGGAACCACCTGCGCGCGCTTTACGCCCAATAATTCCGGACAACGCTTGCCACCTACGTATTACCGCGGCTGCTGGCACGTAGTTAGCCGTGGCTTTCTGGTTAGGTACCGTCAAGGTACCAGCAGTTACTCTGGTACTTGTTCTTCCCTAACAACAGAACTTTACGACCCGAAGGCCTTCTTCGTTCACGCGGCGTTGCTCCGTCAGACTTTCGTCCATTGCGGAAGATTCCCTACTGCTGCCTCCCGTAGGAGTCTGGGCCGTGTCTCAGTCCCAGTGTGGCCGATCACCCTCTCAGGTCGGCTACGCATCGTCGCCTTGGTGAGCCATTACCTCACCAACTAGCTAATGCGCCGCGGGCCCATCTATAAGTGACAGCGTAAACCGTCTTTCCATCTTCTCTCATGCGAGAAAAGAACGTATCCGGTATTAGCTCCGGTTTCCCGAAGTTATCCCAGTCTTATAGGCAGGTTGCCCACGTGTTACTCACCCGTCCGCCGCTAATCTCAGGGAGCAAGCTCCCGTCGATTCGCTCGACTTGCATGTATTAGGCACGCCGCCAGCGTTCGTCCTGAGCCAGGATCAAACTCTCCGAAGAAATGTTTGACTTGCTCATTTGCTTTTTTGATAGTGTGTGCTCACTTAAAATTTAACGTTGGCGCTTTGTTTTGTTCAGTTTTCAAAGAGCAATCTCCACAATCGTTCTTTCGAACGGCTGTTTATTCATCATAACATCTTATTGATTAGTTGTCAACTTCTACGAAGTTTTTAACTTATTTTAAATCGCTGTGTTTTTCAGCGACCATTTCATCTTATCATTTTCATAGTAAGAAGTCAATAGTTATTTTTTCTTTCAGCAACCTGCCAAAAGCGATGAAGTTTTTTGCATGTCTTAGTTGGTGCTTATTTATATTAATCCTTTCCCACCATTAAGTCAACACATTTAACAATAAATAATTCTTTTTCTTAAAGTTAGGTGAAGAATGCTTCAAGATCCTTTTTACTAGTTGGACAGATCTGAAGCTATCCCTGCAAAACCTTAATGATTTTTATTTTTTGCGTTGTTTTCGAAAGATTGTTGTTTTGAACAAAGGGATAGTAGGCGATATAGTGAGATGAAGTAGTAAGCAATCTTTTTAAGGAGTGATTAAATGGTATATGCTTATAGTCCATTTGTTATTACTGTAATATGCTTTGTTTGTTATCGGCTGATTAAAAAGAAACCAGTACCTTCAAATAGATACACACCTTATGATGACATCAATGGAAATTAAAGATGACATATAAAACCGTTACAGGATACTACAAATCATCACATTCAATATGAAGAGAAATCAAATAACGACAAGACCATTTAAACAGCCTTTAATTATGTGTGCAATAAAGCGACACTGTATGCGAAAAAAGATGCTGTTTCCATGACCTTATGAACACAAAAAAAGACCAGCCGGATGGCTGATCTTTTCAAATGGCTTGGCGGCGTCCTACTCTCACAGGGGGAGACCCCCAACTACCATCGGCGCTGAAGAGCTTAACTGCCGTGTTCGGAATGGGAACGGGTGTGACCTCTTCGCTATCGCCACCAAACATAAAAGGAACGTTGTTCCTTCAAAACTAGATAATAAGAAGGTATTTCATTTTTTAAAAAGCGTTGGTTAAGTCCTCGATCTATTAGTATCAGTCAGCTCCACATGTCACCATGCTTCCACCTCTGACCTATCAACCTGATCATCTTTCAGGGATCTTACTAGCTTGCGCCATGGGAAATCTCATCTTGAGGGGGGCTTCATGCTTAGATGCTTTCAGCACTTATCCCGTCCGCAC
>NZ_CM149663.1:167500-415000 GCF_056173225.1 Peribacillus sp. QJM3NY_7 | reverse complement strand
CAACTTTAAGCAATGGCTGCCCGCTTGTCACTTTATCTCCTTGAGCGACAAGTGCTTCGAAACCTTTGCCTTCCAACTTAACTGTATCGATCCCGACATGAATCAAGATTTCACGTCCAGCTTCGGAAACGATACCTATTGCATGTTTAGTCGGGAATAAATTAACGATCGTACCGTCCACAGGAGAAACAACCAACCCTTCCTCGGGTACAATTGCAAATCCATCGCCCATCATTTTTTCAGCAAAAACTGCATCAGGCACTTCCGTGATCGGTTTTAATTCCCCTTTAATAGGAGAAACAAAGCGCTCGGAAACTTCATCCGTCCGTAAAGGTTTCGGGACGACATCCTCGATTTGCTTTTCCACACCTACTTCAGGAGACGTTTCTACTTTACGAGGCCTTTTTCCATCAATGATATCTTTCATTTGCCCCTTGATCGTTTCTGAACGAGGTCCGAAGATAGCCTGGATGTTATTGCCCACTTCCAGAACTCCAGCGGCACCAAGTTTCTTCAGCCTATTTTTATCAACGTTACCGATGTCATTGACCGATACACGAAGACGGGTAATGCAAGCATCCAAGTGAGAAATATTTTCTTTTCCGCCCATGGCATCCAAAATATCCCCTGGAAGACTTCCAGCTGTACTTGCAGATCCTTCCGCTTCCTCATCCTCATCCACTTCACGACCAGGAGTTTTAAGGTTAAACTTCCTTATCGCAAATCGGAATCCAAAGTAATAGATAACCGCAAGGACTAAACCAACCGGAATAACAATCCATGCATTGGTTTGCGGATTGATTAAACCAAACAGTACGTAATCGATCAAACCACCCGAGAACGTCATCCCGATTTTCACGTCCAGTAAATGCATGGTCATGAATGATAGACCGGCAAACAGACAGTGAATCCCGAAAAGTACCGGTGCAACAAATAAGAATGCAAATTCAAGTGGCTCAGTAATCCCGGTCAAGAATGATGTAAGTGCTGCAGAAGCCATCAATCCCCCGACTATTTTCTTTCTTTCCGGTCTTGCTTCATGATAAATGGCCAAAGCTGCAGCTGGTAACCCGAACATCATGAATGGATATTTACCAGTCATGAAGGTACCGGCCGTTAAATTCTGTACGCCATCTTTAATTTGTGCCATGAAGATGGCCTGGTCTCCTCTGACTGGCGTTCCCCCACCTTGAGGGATATAGCTGCCAAATTCAAACCAGAATGGAGAATAGAAGATATGGTGCAATCCAAAAGGAATCAGCGCACGTTCTACAACCCCAAACACGAAAGCTCCAAGTGTCAGGTTAGCACCCAACATATTTTCGGAAAATGAATTTAACCCCGATTGAATCGTCGGCCAAATCAAAATCATCAGCAACCCAAGAATAACTGCGCTTGCAGCTGTTACAATGGGTACAAAACGTTTACCTGCAAAGAATCCTAAATAAGAAGGCAGTTCAATTTCATAAAACTTATTATACATAACAGCAGCCATGACACCGACGATAATACCGCCGAACACACCTGTTCCCAACGTCGGGATTCCCAGAACATTGGTATACACCGCACTATTGTTCTCAATGTCGGCAGCGTCAATGCCAAGAACAGTTCCCATCGTTACATTCATAATCAAGAAACCGATAATCGCCGCAAGGCCGGCAACACCATCTCCACCAGCTAACCCAATTGCGACCCCCACAGCAAACAACAAGGGAAGATTCCCAAAAATAATATTTCCGGCATTCTCCATTACCGATGCGACCATTTCCACTCCGCCACTCGCAAGAAACGGGGCGATATCCAATAAAGTTTCGTTTTGCAATGCATTACCAAACGCAAGCAAAATTCCGGCCGCTGGTAAAATGGCTACAGGAAGCATCAAAGCTTTACCGATTTTTTGCAAAACACCAAACAACTTCTTAAACATAGGTTTTCCTCCTCTTTACTGTTTTTCCATGCTAATAAAACGGTTACATTTACGATGGTATTCATCTTCCCACGCATCAGAATTCAAATACAAAAAAGGCATAAGCAAAGATAGGATTGAAATGAAAATTCAGGTATATAATACCCTCTTTCATAACAATCATTCTCCTCACTTATGCCTGATCGAATCAGTAACACGTAAGTTAATGTATGTTTATTTAATTTTCTTTTGTAATCGTTGGATATGCATCGTTAGATAGACAGCTTCCGCATCACAAACCGGTTTGCCTAATTTCTGCTGCATAATTTTTATTAGCTTCCAAGAGATATTGTAACACAAAGGATATTCTTCTTTCAATAGCATTGCTATTTTTTCAGGTTCCTCTACTTTTTCCCCAGCAAGCACCCTGTCTATCATGAATCTTAAATGACGGACCAAACGTGAATAGTCTATGCTATCCTTATTAATTTTCACATTGAGCTGTTCTTCAACAACTTGGATAAGGTGATAGATTAACTGCGAATGCTGATTGACTTCCGATAAGTCTTTATTTGATATTGCGCTATGAATATGAAGCGTAATAAAACCGATTTCCCCTTGGGGCAGGCCTATGCCTGTCTTATCTTGAATTAATTCTACTACATCGACAGCAATATCATGTTCAAAAGGATAAAGGGTTATCGTTTCTTTCAAGAATGGGTTTTTGATAGTCATTCCTTGTGAAACACGCTGAAGGGCGAACAATAAATGATCTGTTAAACCGACATGTATATGTTCATTTAACTTTCCAGTAACCCGGTCATTAATGAGATGAATGGATTCTATAATGGCTGCTTGAAGATTTTGATCGATTTGCGGCAAGAGTTTTTTGTAACTTTCCTGTTCCTTAACATTTTTCAGGACAAATGTTTTCTCCGCTAGTTCCGGACTCAACTCTTCGCCTTTCTTTCGGTTGAAGCCTAAGCCCTTTCCAATAGTAACGACTTCTCCATACGACGGATGCGTGGCAATCACCACATTATTGTTCAAAACCTTTTCAACGATAAAACCATTCATTTTTCTCCCTCTTTTTTTCTCAAAGTCATCCCTATGCCCCATACAGGATAAAGTACTTAGTACTTAGTACTTTTACTATACACGATATGAGCTTTCTCTTACAACATGAAAGAAGAGCCCCGAAATCAGGACTCTCCTTACTTACTTGCATTATTACTTCAAGAAAATGAAATATAGCAGGAAGACGACTCCAAGCCCCCACATGATCGGATGAACCTCTTTTGCTCTTCCTTTCATCGACATAGTGATTGGATAGAAGATGAATCCGCAAGCGATACCTGTCGCAATTGAATATGTCATAGGCATCATGATGACCGTAAAGAAGGCCGGAACCGCAATTTCGAACTTTTGCCAGTCAATATTTTTAAGTGATGATGCCATTAATACTCCGACTATAACCAATGCCGGCGCAGTCACAGCAGATGTCACCACTGATAGAAGCGGGAAGAAGAAAAGGGATAGGACAAACAGCAACCCTGTCACTACAGCCGCAAATCCACTTCGTGCACCAGCGGCAACACCCGATGTGGACTCTACATAAGATGTCGTGGTGGATGTACCAAGAATTGCACCTGAAACGATGGATAATGAATCAGCAAGCAACCCTTTACCCACTCTAGGAAGAACATTATCCTTCATCAATCCAGCTTGTTGTGCGACAGCCACCAGCGTACCGGCTGTATCAAAGAATGCTACGAACAAGAAGGTCAGTATCACGATTAACATTTGACCAGTGAAGAGATCACCGGGATTTCCAAAGGCATCGAACGCAACCCCGAATGTAGGCGCTATGCTAGGAACGGCACCGATTATTTTGTCCGGCACCGGAACTTGTCCAAAGATCATTCCTGCAATGGCTGTAATGACCATTCCTATGAACACGCCGCTTTTGACGCCTCTCGTCATCAAAATGACGGTTACGACAATTCCAAACACAGCCAATAAAGTATTTCCTGATGTCAAATCGCCCAGTCCGACAAGAACGCTGTCATCATTCGTGATGATACCAGCATTCTGAAACCCTACAAAAGTAATGAATAAACCGATACCGGCTCCAACTGCGTATTTCAATTCGACTGGAATTGCATTAATGATTTTTTCACGTATTCCCGATAGGGAAAGTAAAACGAAGATAATACCTGAAATCAATACTCCTGTTAAAGCCGTCTGCCAAGGAATTCCAAAGCCAAGCACAACGGTAAAAGCGAAGAAAGCATTCAACCCCATACCCGGCGCGAGCGAGATTGGATATCTGGCTATGAGTCCCATTAATATCGAGCCGATTGCGGCTGACAATGCGGTTGCGGCAAAAACCGCTCCGTAGTCCATTCTTAATTCATCCGGATAGTCCTCGATGCTTTGTAAAGTCAGCATTACAGGGTTTACAACCAGGATATATGCCATTGAAAGGAAAGTAGTTAGTCCACCAAGTATTTCACGGCGATAATTAGTTCCCAGCTCGTTAAACCGAAAATAATTTTTCATTATGAGTCTCCCCCATCATAAAATCGTGCCAACAGAAAATGCCCCATTCGTTTATGAACGGGGCTTGACTGCGGTCATGTAAAGAAGTGGCGGTTTATTTATACACGCCAATCCTTCCACATCGTAGTCAAGCCGTTCACGGCAGCTTGGTAGAAACTTTTGGGCCATATCCCCAATATTATACGACAATTATGTTTTTTTATTATTATAGGTATAGTGTATCAGTCACTAAAATAATCGTCAATATACCAAACGAATATTTTTTATGTAATTTTAGGCAATGTTCGCGTTTCGCTATTTATTCCTTAATTATCATGGCTATATCTTCGCCAACATACGTAAAATGTAAGTAATCTACATATTCAAATACTATTTCAACAAAAAAAATCAGTGAAGGTTAATTCCTTCACTGATTGGATGGTTTCAATCTACTATTCCCACTCGATCGTTGCAGGCGGCTTAGACGTAATGTCATAAACGACGCGGTTTACATGGTTTACTTCATTAACGATTCTCGTTGAGATGATTTCAAGTACATCCCATGGGATTCTTGCCCAATCGGATGTCATTCCGTCAATGGACGTAACCGCACGGATTCCAATTGTATAGTCATACGTACGTGCATCGCCCATTACCCCTACGCTACGAATGTTAGGAAGCACCGTAAAGTACTGCCAAATTTCGCGTTCCAAACCATTTTTTCTAATTTCTTCACGTAAAATATGGTCAGACTCACGAACGATTTCAAGTTTTTCATCTGAAATTTCGCCTAATACACGAATACCTAAACCTGGACCAGGGAATGGTTGACGCCAAACGATTTCGTCCGGAATGCCCATTTCACTTCCAAGTGCACGCACTTCATCCTTGAATAGAGTGTTCAAAGGCTCAATCAATTTAAATTGCATATCTTCCGGCAGACCGCCAACATTGTGATGCGATTTAATTGTTTGTGCAGTGGCCGTACCACTTTCAATAATGTCTGTGTAAAGTGTACCCTGTGCAAGGAAATCAATTCCTTCGAGCTTCGTTGCTTCGTCATCGAATACGTAGATGAACTCGTTACCGATGATTTTCCGTTTTTGTTCCGGATCTGAAACGCCAGCAAGCTTCGATAGGAAACGTTCTTTTGCATCGACCTTGATTACGTTCATATTGAAACCTTCCCTGAATGTTTCCATTACACCTTCGGCTTCCCCTTTACGAAGTAATCCATGATCAACGAAAATACATGTCAGCTGATCGCCAATCGCTTTATGGATCAATACAGCAACAACGGATGAATCCACCCCACCGCTCAATGCGCATAACACTTTTTTATCTCCGACCGTTTGGCGGATTTTCTCCATCTCGATTTCAATGAAGTTCTCCATTGACCAGTCACCTTTACAGCCACAAACGCCGAATACGAAATTTTTCAGAATGTCATTACCGTATACGGAATGACGGACTTCTGGATGGAATTGCACGGCATACAATTTACGTGACTCGTCACTCATAGCCGAAATTGGGCAAGACGGATTCGTCCCGTCAATTTGGAAACCTTCAGGCGTTTCCACCACTAAATCACCATGGCTCATCCAGACGATTTGTTCTTTTGGCAGGTCGCTGAATAACTTCGACTCGTTTTGGATGGCAAGTGTCGCTTTTCCGTATTCACGGTTCTTCGCTGGTTCCACCTTACCGCCAAAATGTTTGGTCATAAGCTGCATGCCATAACAAATACCGAAAATCGGAAGACCCATTTCGAATATGCGTTCATCACAACCAAATGCATTTGCATCATAAACACTGTTCGGGCCCCCTGAGAAGATGATTCCCGTCGGGTTCATTTTCTCAATTTCTTCTACAGTAATTGTATGAGGATGAAGCTCACTGTACACACCAAATTCACGGATACGACGAGTGATCAATTGATTATATTGGCTTCCGAAATCAAGTACTACGATCATTTCCTGGTTTTTTTGCAATTCTGTTTTCCCCGGCACAAACGTCACCTCTATCAATGTAATTCACTCATAAAATCGAGTGATAATTCTTATAAAAAATATTATCATAAAAAAAGAAAAACTAAAAACCCACCCTCAAAAATACAGAAAAAGTACAGACGAAGGCAGATTTTCAGCTTTCCTGTTAAAATCCGCCTTCATAGTCAAATCATTTACGGTGATTCGGTAGAAACTTTCGATCCATATTATCGAGGATATATGAAGGATATATTAGTTTAAGTTAGTTTTTGTTATTGTATCAATATAATAAAAACCTGGTCAAGAGCTAGTTTTTCTCATTAAGCTTTCCCAACCCTTTTGAAAGTGTTTCCATTCCCCATCTTCCGCGTCTCCACGATATATCATTAACTCGTATCCAGCCGTCAATTCACTCATCTCATCTGTAGCGTACACTGCATCCACATAGGCGGCGTACTCCCTTAAGGTTTGCCCCTCCGGCCGAACTATACCAGCCCGTTTTAATTGTTTCAATAATATTAAATAAGCTGTCGAGAAATGAGCATCGGTTTTCTTTCTATAACGAAGAATCTGCAGAAGAGGAATCCACTTCCTTCTGAGGAAATAACCGATAGAAGCAAAAATCAATCCACCTGATAATGTGATTGCAGACCATTTTAAGAACCCTACCATGTTCCCAAAACCCGTTTTCACGGAGGATTGAGTTTCCCTATCTGGTGTATCCTGGCGTTCCCTGGCCTCTTTCTTTGTTTGCTCATCATTAGTCGGGGTTTCTTCAGGGTTCTTGATTGCTTCCTGTTTCAATTCCGAATCGTAAAATTCAACTTCCCCATTGAAACCCTTTGTCGGCTCGAAGGGAATCCAGCCTATCCCTGAAAAATAAACCTCGACCCAGGAATGTGCATTATTATTGGTCACCTTATAAACGGATTCGCCATCAAGGATTGATTTTTCCCCTTCGGTATAGCCCTTTACCCATCTTGCAGGTATATTGGCGGCCCTTAGTAATACGACCATGGCAGTTGAAAAATTATCGCAATACCCTATCTGTGTCTCGAATAAAAATTGATCGACATAATCTTGATTGCTCTCTGGATACGGAATATCGTCCTTGGAATAAATGAATTCAACTCCGTCAAAATAATCCTCAATGGCTTTTGCTTTATCGTACCAATTCGTTTTATTGCTTGTAAGCCGGGAGGCCAATTCAAATATCCGGTTTGGCAATCCCTCTGGAAGCTGAGTGTTTTTTTCCATTAATAAATCCATGGAATCGTCGGGTTCCGTCACCTTCCTTAACTCAGCTATATCAAAACTTGGCATATCATAAACCAGTTCATACTCATTCATGGAAAGTCGTTCGCCATTACCCTGTTCGGAAATAAATTTGTCCATCTCCTGATAATATTTGAAATCCTGCCCGTTTTTGCCCTCGATCTTTTTTACATACCCGGACTGCGGATGAAGGATATGTGAATATGATTCCGTCATGGATACTTTTGCGGTCATTTCTTCAGTCCTCACCAATTCAGGAACGTCGTAAATATCTAACGTTGCCATATCCTGCCCGTTGGAAAAAGTGTGAAATTCCGTTTCCGGTATGGTAACCCACCCTTTACCGGTATAAATATTCTTGTTCTCGACTTTCCAGTAATGTCCTGCAGGAGCATTATTATAAAAAACGATGGAACTATCCGGCTCTATCGAACCGCCAAGATCCGAATCGTCTTCATCATATCCGACACCTTTACGCTTCGAATCACCGTCTTCTTTCACAGCTTTATCAGAATAGGAAGTAATATAAGGCACCGGGTCCGTCCACTGCGGGGAGAGCTTTGGGGCGGCGAAACCGACAAGGACACTTACCAATATCATGCCGGTCAGCATCAAGATCCACTTATTGATGGAAGCCATCGGAAAATTAATCCTCTCCTGTATCGTTAGCCGCAGCAGGGAAAGCAAGCCGAGCATCAAAAACCCGATGATGATGATTCTTATCATTGCACTATCCCCCGCATAAGGAGTGAATGTGTCGAGTACAGATATAAAAATCACCGTTAACATAAAAAAGAAAAAGATGCTTTGCCTCACCATCACCCAGTAATGGATCAAATATGTCACAAGCCAAAGAAGGATAAAAAATAGAAACGTTCGAAATGGATTTGTGATCAACTCCCAATTTCCATCATATATAAAACCAAGATTGCCCTTAAAATCCGCTAGAAACCCTTTCAGCCATGACAATTGGTATAAAGCCTCTTTTGAATGGAGGAACTGTAATGAAATCATTATATATGCACTAATGAGAATAAATCGGATCGACCAATGTATGCGGAAATAATGCAGCAGCAGGGAGTAGAGCAAAAATAAGATAAAAATGATGAGATTACCTGTATCTGTGAGTCTATCGACAGGCCTCAACCATTCTGTAATCAACAACAGACCAAATACATACATGAGGACGTGCATGAACTTTTCCAATTTTTCGGTAGTGACATTCATTTCGCCATCACCTCCGATCTGCCAAACTTTAGTTGGCCATGTTCAAAAAAGCTAACCTTTATCCCCCTCGAAACAGCCGCAGAGCTTGACAGCCTTTCTTCATCAGTAAGATCTTCCTGTTTCTTCACGCATAACATCAATCCCTGATTAGGCCGGAAAGCACTCAATATGTCCACCTTTTCTAAGGTTAAGTCTGAAACGATGAATATCACAGCAGCGTTTGCCGGAAGAATTCCCTTCCTGAAATTTTCGTTCAATGCGTTTACAACACCCGGCTTTTCCTTAGCAAGCTGGTAAAAAATCTTTCGTTTCTGTTTGTTGCCTGCAGCTGCCGGTACGATTAACCTCGAGCCCCTACTCACATACCCAACTTCCATGCCCTTCTTTAATATGGCTTGGGCAAGGGAAGCCGCCATTTCAATGGATTCTTCGAATAAATCCGACGGCTTTTCATCAAGCATGATGAATACATCCCGGTTTTTCTGCACCTCGAATTCCTTCGTCATGATTTCACTCGTCCTGGCAGTCGCCTTCCAGTTAATCCAAGACAATTGATCGCCTGGCTGATATTCCCTTACACCGGAGACCACTGAATGTTCCCGTTGTGTTTTCTTTGTTGAGACCACTGCCCCCTGATTGAACACTCGATCAAGATCACTGTAGGCAAGCTCGTGATAACGAGGAAAAACGGTTATTTTCAAAGGTGAACTATATATCGCTTCTTTTTCGACCAGCCCGATAAAGTCCCCAATCCAAAAGCGGATCGATTGAAACGAATGCTCTCCCCGCTGCAAGTTTTCCAAGGTATATGACATGCTGAAGGTACGCTTGAATCCCGGAAAGATAATTATTTTCCTTTGTAGTCCCCTATCTTCCATCTCCTGAGGCAATTCCTCCTCTACCACCATAAATAATAGGGGGAGCCGGTTTTTACGCGTAAATGTCAATGCTATCTCAACGGATTCACCAGCCTGGCATTCCCTTTTATTGACCTTTCTCTCAACGGTAAAATCATGCAGCGGATAAAACAGCAGGATCAAAGCGTACACAGAAAACGGCAAAAATGAATAAAAAATGAACCAACTGACAAAACCGCCTTGAAACATTGCATAGCAAAAGGAAACGGTCATGAGTAATGCAAGTCCGATCACACTCATATTTCCCCTTAGAATGTTGATGAATCTTCGCATTAGGTTACAGCCCGCTTCACAGGCACTTTTGTTGTCGCGACAATTTCATGTATCACCATTCCAGCATCGAAGCCCTCATAATTCGCTTCCGGCTTCAAAATAAGCCGATGGGAAAATACGAATGGCACTAAATATTGAACATCGTCAGGCAGGACATAGTCCCTGCCCTGGATCAGCGCGTAAGCCTGGGCTGCCTTCATCAATGCTATCGATCCACGAGGGCTCACCCCTAAGTAGACCCCTTCATGTGAACGTGTTTGATTCGCCAATTCAACAATGTATCGTTTTATTGTGTCATCCACTATCACCGCTTTTACCTCAGCCTGTAATTCTATCAATTCATCCAAGGTGATGACGGATTCCAATTCCTCTAGCGGTGCCGTGTATTGAGCCCTATGAAGAACCTCTATCTCTTCTTCCATACCTGGATAGCCCATTTTCATTTTTAATAGGAATCTATCCAATTGAGCCTCCGGCAGCGGATATGTTCCCTCGTACTCGATTGGATTTTGTGTAGCCATTACGAAAAAGGGCTTCTCCAATCCTCTTGTGACACCATCAATCGTCACACTTGCCTCTTCCATCGCTTCAAGCAATGCAGACTGGGTCTTCGGCGAGGTCCGGTTTATTTCATCGGCTAAAATAATATGGCCCATTATCGGACCTGGCCTAAAGATGAATTCTTGTTCCTTAGGATTGAAGATCGAAACGCCAGTAACATCCGAAGGAAGTAAATCTGGCGTGAATTGAATTCGCTTGAAGCTTGCACCTATTGATTTTGCCAATGCCCTTACCATGACTGTCTTTCCCACACCCGGAACATCCTCCAATAAGACATGTCCTCCGGAAAGGAGTGCTACGATGCTTAGTTCTGCTATATCCCGTTTTCCGATAATCACCTTTTCGATATTCCCTAGAACCATTTCCAGTTTTTGATTGACCTGCTTATAAATCATTCTCTACCTCCCGGGATTCACATTATCACTATTATTTCATGTCTTCTCTATATCACGCATTTTACATTAAGACCCAATTGAACCTTACATTGTAAGTTTACTAGATAACCGGAAAACCATAAACGAATTTGTTCTAAAAATATTATAGTGGCTTACTGAAAAAGGCAGGGTTAACTGTTTACTAAGTGAATATACCAATGATGACGTCCATTTGTTTAATGAAAACGTCCTGTCACGCCATGGATCAAGGATTAGGGAAGCTGTTGAACTCGCAGACTGTTCATCCTGACTTGTTCAATAAACGATAGGAAGCGCCAATAAATCGGCACATCGCAGTTTGTAGACAAAAGGGTTTCGGAATTCCAATTTTGGCAGTTAATAGAATTGAGCCGGGAAAAGCGCGTTTAGGAAGACCCCGCAGGCGCAAGCCGAGGGCGGACCGCCCGCGGAAAGCGAGTGCCTGAAGCGGAGATCAACGTCCAAATTGTACAAGCCATAAATAAACGGCAGGCGAATTCCAATAAATCGTCCACCTTTTCATAATTTCACGCTCCTGTCATCAGGGCAATGAAGCCACGCCCTTCCGATCTGTATATTCTTAGTAAACTTCTTTTTTTCTTGTTTATGCTAAAATGAATGCAATCCACTCCTAAGATATTAGAGGTACTGATCATGTATAAAAAATTCTTCATTTTGATCTTCGCAGCCGCCCTTCTTTTAGGGCTTATTAAAACCGTTATGGATATGTAGTGAAAACAGCCCGATTCCTGAGGGGAATCGGGCTGTTTTCATTTTCGTTTAACCTCTCCATTCAGCTTCCCCATTTTCGGGATAAGGATAAAAAACAAACAAACGACCAAAAGTGCCAAAACGATGCCGAGCAATATCGTCAGGTCAAAATTAAGCGAAGGCTCTGTTTCTTCTTCGTTTCTCGTTGGAATGCGGACCTCCGAGAATAATCCAAGCTGTTCTGATTTTGAAGCGATGGTATTATTTTGATTCTCCATTACAGGAGACTGAAACAGTGAGTCCTTCACCGAGTCAATGGCATCATATTTCCCTCTTTCAAAAGTGAGGTCCTTTTGTTCTTCAGGCAGTTTCCGCTTCTGTTCCAACAATCCTTCTTCATGAAAATACTCCGTTTGAATATCAATATCGTTTTCTTGATATTCATTGGGCTCCACCATCGGTTCCTCTTCCGCCCCACCATGAGGTGCATGGCTAAAAAACAGGATGAGCAAGACAGGCATTACGTATTTATTCCACTTCATGGGCCATTGCTCTTCTTTCTGCAAGACGCTTCACTATATATGGAATGACCGTTGCGATAAGCGTCAGTACAATCAAGATGATACTAGCCGGAATGAATGCCGACTGATTACCGAATTGAATGGACATGTATACGTCCGCAACAGGGTGGTCTATATTGAAATTAGGCATGATTAAATCCAATAATGGAATGGTAAAGAAACTGATCAAACCAATCACCAGGATAGCACCGACAAACGGCCCAATCGAGAAGGCAAGTCTGGTAAACGCTGAACAGAAGAATAGAAGCAGGACGGTGAAGACGGTCCATTTAATCTCCTGCATATCTCCCAGTGGATAGATCTTCAAGCCATACATGCTGATGATTAAACCTACGATCAGATTCAATAAGGTAAACAAGGCCGCATGGACCATCATTGGAATGGCTTCATAATGATGCAGGAAGAAACCGATCAATATCCCAGAAATGAGTATGATCACCAACATGACGATCGGTGGGATATTAACCTTTTCCTGTTGAAGGACTTCCCCGCTGATTTGTACGGGATTCGCTAAATATTCGTACACATACCCGTTCTCCTGATCATCGACTAGAGTGTTGTTCAAGACGCTATATACGTCCGTCTTGATTTTTTCTGTTGAGTCTACATTTTGGGACCAATTATCATTAAGCTGATCGGCCCTTTCCTGTACGGACCCCACTTTCGCTTGCAGGTCTGCTGTATCCTTCGTGACCGTTTCCTGTCTTTCCGCTACAGAATTGACAAGCTCGGAAATGAAGCCGACAGTTGTTGCCGTATTGTCTTGAAGTGATACAAACATTTCTCCATCAAGGTTAACGGGCGGTTCTGCCTCCATCTCAGGAACTTCCATATCATCCAACAAATTGGCAGAAACTTCTTGAGCCTTGCCTGTAATTGCCGCCAATTCAGCTAAAGTGGCTTTCTGCCCCGTTTCGACGTTAGCATCATATTCTTTCATATACCCCATAATGGATTCCGAGAACATCCCGAAGTTCTCATTGACTCCTGCTAAACTGGCTTTAACGAGTTTCGCTTCTTCATCTACATTTCCGGAAACCCCATTTTTCAAGTTTTCCAATTCTTTTATATTGGCTGCAAATATCTTATCTACATTTGCTTCGGTGACTCTTTCAGCCAATTCACCATAAGATGAGAGTGAACCGTAATAGGCAAGGAGGGTAGTTGAATCCCGATTGGTGATAGGATTCTCGAAGGCCTTCACAAGCACCGCTCGCCTTTCACCCCCCACTTTTTCTAGAAGTGACTGTTCGAGAGTCTTGATTTCTGTGATGGCCTCTTCGATTGTCATACTCTGGATGTCCTGTAATTTTTGAATATCTTCCTGTGACTTTTTCCATTGGTCACCTAAATCCTTATAATTCGTGCCGAGTTCATTATAATCAGCTTGTAATTCAGTAAACTGCGCCAGCAGGTCATTATATGAATCTACCAGTGTATTAAACTCCATTATCACTTGGTTATAATTCCCCGTTCTGCCGCTTACCGTTCCGCTGAGATTATTGATTTCCGTTTGGAGTTCCGCTGTGAGAGTGTTGACTTGTTCAGCAGCTCCTTCACTTCCTTCTGCCGGCACCAAACTTTCAAGTGCCGTGTTGATCCCATTGATTTGATCCAGCAGTACCTGGAGAGACAGTTCATCAATCGGGTCCTTCTTGTCAGGTGCAGCAGCTGATTCACCTTTTCCCGTTTCCGTTTCAATATCATCTATAGGCGTCGTTCCTTCACCTATATCCTCCCCATCACCAGAGCTGCTTGCAAGATTTCCTCTTTGCATAAGCAGGGTTGACTGAAGGTTATCAAGACCCGCCTCTTCCGATTGTTTCAATTGTTCAATCGAGCTTTGTTGATCTTGGGTGATTTTCGTAATTTGTTCTACTTGTTTGTCTTTCATGCTTGTTGAAAATTGTTCCAATTCATTACTGCTGGAATCAAGTTTCTGCTGCATGATTCCAACATTTTCTCTAATGCCTTGATCATTAAGGCTGTATTTCGTATTCATCCCTTGCTGAATCTCTGGTATAGATTGATTCCCCTCATTCAGCACCTTGTCGTATGACTGCACACTCTCCATGACAAGCTGCTGATTTTGCGCAGAGGCCTTCTCAAAAAGGATACTTTGAGCTTTTTGATATTCCTCAAAAGAAACAACATCTTTCACAAATGAAGCCATTTGAGTCTTCGTGTTCCCTATTTCATCCATTGTTTCAGTACTTGTTTTGCCAGCATCTTTCGTCTCGGCAAAAACTCCTTCAAGCATGTCCTTATGCTGCTTGATTTCGCCTGCAAGACTTTCCGAGCTTGGAGTATAGAACTCATACATCGTGTTTTGAAAAGCGATTTCTTTAGCAAGGACATTATCGAACTTCTTACGGATGTCCTCGACCGATTGGGAAACATAGCTCCAATACTGTGTTGAAATATGCTTATTCATTTTGCTCTTTGTTTTCTCTAATTCCTTTTGTACCTTTTCCATGTTCTCTGCATTCAAACTGGGTTGTACCTTGTACTTTATCCCCGCCTTGACAGGCTGTTCATCATCGAACGTATAAATATTCTCTGAAAAATCGGATGGGAAATATATGACTGCATCGTACTTTTCATTTGCAAGTCCACTTTCCGCCGTACTTCTATTTACCACAAACCACTCATATTCAGAATCCTTGTCCAGTGTAGTAACAAGCTCTGAGCCCATGTAAATAGGGTTATTGTTAAATTCTGTCCCATTATCTTCATTAACAATGGCGATTTCACGAGAAGCCGTTTCTGTCATTTTCATTGGATTTTGGCCAATATAAGAAAAAAACAAGATTGGCAGCGCTAAGATCACCAGTATTTTACCGATTAACAGCATCGGTTTTATTTTTTCAGACACTTTCTTGCACTCTCCTTCTTTCTTCACTTAGCGGAATTTGGATTTTACTCTCCTGGCCATTCAGCACAAAGTATCCGTAACCCGGCTGTATTTCTTCTTCTTTTCTGGAATAGGAGAGGGTGTACAAGCTTTGGTCCGATTTTTTAAGAAGCAAAACAGCCTGTCTGACTTGTTTCAGTTCGGTTGTCAACGAATCATACCCCTTCGTGAAGTCGTTGGCATTTCCAGCGACAATCAGACTAAACCCGAGATGGCTGTATTGTTTCATCAAACTGCTGATCCTATCCTGAATCCTGCCGTCTATCGTTTGCTGGATCCTTGAAATGCTATCTATGACAAATATGACCGGTGGGAATTCCAGTTGCTTCATCGGTTTCAATTCCAATGCCGCAAGATAACTTCGCTCACGTTCTTCAAATATTCCAGTGATATGATCAAGCCATTCGGTTATCCGCTCTTTTGTTTCCACATAGCTCACCTTCTCCTCAAAAGCATAAGAAGATAGGCCGCGATCCACTCCGTCAAACAATCCAATTTCGCCGACCGCCTGTGTAAGCAACGTTTCCAGCAGCACTTTAAGGACATTCGTTTTCCCTTTACGTGACTGTCCTACGACAAGCAGGAATGGATTGGCATTCAACTCCACGAATACAGGTGTAACGCTTTCCTCTGAAAGCCCGATTGGAATGGCATCCTTCTTAATGGTTTGTGAGCAGTAACTCTTGAAGCTGCTGGAATCAAGACGTGCCGGTAACATCCGAATCGCCGGCGGTTTGTCCATTTCCTTATATTTAACCTTATGTTCTGCCACAGCTTGTTTCATTTCTTCCAAAACGGCTATATCATCCGCTCCATCGGCTGGTAAGTAAATCTGGGTGAGATAGGTTTGGTCCTTTTTCACCAACGCCCTGCCAGGAACAGGTTCATTTTCATAAGGGGTTCTCCCCAAAACTGAATATTTTTCCGAACTGTCCATTAAGTAATGGACGACCTTCGTCTTAAGGCTATTCATTAACGGCTGGCGAATCGCATTGATTCTCGTTGCCGTTAAAATCATGAAGATTCCAAGTGATTGTCCATCACGTGCAAACTGAACGAATTGGGCTTCCTGATCCTGCATCTCATCCTTCACTATGTCAAAATTGTCGACCACGATATAAATAATCGGCAATTTATCTTCCACCAATGCATTATAAAGCTTTATGTTACTAAGCTCCTTTTCTGAAAAAAGCTCTTTACGCCTTTCCATTTCCGCCTTCATGAATAACATGAATTTTTCGATTTTCCTTAATTCATCAAACCTAAAGTATTCCCCAGTATGAGGCAGCTGGCGCATTGGGAGTAAAGCGCTATTCCCGAAGTCGAAAATATAATAATGCAGTTCTTCAGGACTTAATTGATCTGCAAAATTAAAGAGAAGTGTCAAAACGGTGGTTGACTTGCCGTACCCGGAAGAACCAAAAATCCCTATATTCCCATCATCAATCCAGTTATAGACATAATTGGTCTGGCTTTGCAATTCGGGCTCATCCTTCATTCCCAGGTGGAATTGATTCATCGTCAGGCTTCTTTCAGGGTTTCTTGATAAACGATCTGAAAGAGGCGGCAGCCATGGGCTTGCCAACTTCTTAATCTCCATTTCTTCCTGTATCGCCACAATTCGATCCGCCACGGCTTCAATTTCACTAATCTTTTCTTTCCTCTTATTAGTGACCTGTTCCGATACATTTGAGATTTGAACAAGACCGAGGTCTGTGACAAGTGCCACTTCATCCTCAGATCCAACCGTATCCTCTAAATATGGGGCACCGCTCCATGCAGACTGGAACAATTCATAAACCTCGTTATTTCCAACCTGCAAATATCCCCGTCCAGTGACAGTAATATTTGCTGCATCGCTATTTTTAAGAATTTCCTTACTATCACTGGCATCCTGCACTTTCAAGGAAATTTTAAAACGGGCATTGCTCCAAATCTGGTTATCAATTACACCGCCCGGCTTTTGTGTAGCAAGAATTAAATGAACTCCCAAGCTTCGTCCAATTCGCGCCGTACTAACTAATTCGCGGATGAAATCGGGTTCTTCATTTTTAAGTTCCGCAAACTCATCTGATATCAAAAATAGGTGCGGTAACGGTTCATCCGCTTTGCCTTCTTTGTATAAGTCCGTGTAATCGTTGATATGATTGACTTCGTATCGATCAAACATGCGCTGGCGCTTCTTCAATTCACTATTGATGGATGCTAGTGCCCTGGCACTGAAGTTCTTGCTGCCCTCAATATTCGTAATGACTCCCAGCAGATGCGGAATCTGCCTGAATGGCTGTGCCATTCCCCCGCCTTTATAATCTATAAGCAAAAAGGCAACTTCATGCGGATGATAATGAACGGCTAATGATAGGATGTAGGTTTGCAGTAATTCACTTTTCCCCGATCCTGTCGTTCCGGCAACCAATCCATGGGGGCCATGCGCCTTTTCATGCAAGTTCAATTCAACCCTATCCGTTTTCCCTTTCAATCCAATCGGAACTGCCAAGGATTTGGAAGACTGATTGGTCCGCCAGTTTTGGCTGATAGGCAGCTCTTCCACTTCACGAGCTTTCAATAATTCAAGGAATGAAACCGTTTCTGGTATGGAGTTGTTCATGCCTTTTTGATGGTCTAATGAACGGAGCGTACGTGCATAACGCTCATTTCCTTCTTTTGAATGTGCATCAAGTTTAAATGGAGTATGAACGGCCTTCGTTTGCTGGATGAGAATCTCACCCTCAAAATCATTGATGTACTTCACAAGCGTATGGACATTTTCCGTCAAACTTTCTTTTGCATCCGCTGCAAAAATCGTCGAGATACCTAAATCGTCCGTTTTACCTTCTAAATATTCCAATATGACATGTTCAGCTATTAAATTACGATCCGTGACAATAAAGACAAAGTGGGGAGTGAATCGCACTTTCCCTTTGTTCTCATCCAAATCTCTTTCCCTCAATAGCTGATAAATCGAGGTCAGGAGCTGGTCACGTGATTGCTCATTATATATAAATCCTTTTGCGTAGGCATGCGGCAATTGAAAATGAGGGAGCCATTTCATCCATTCCCATTCCTGATAATCCTTTTCCGGAAAGATGGCGACAAATCGAACATCATGATAACTATGAAAAAAGGCCAGTTGCCCAATCAATTGCTGCAGCTCTCGTTTAACAATCGATTCCTTTCCGACCAGGCCCATCGATCCGCTTGATAAATCGATCGATAACGGAAGATCTTCCAGGTTTTTGTATACATCCACAAGTTCCTGCGACTGCTCAAGTAAATCATCTATATCCCGATTGGACATATCGCTGCTATTTACCGACACTTGATAACTTGAGGGTATGGTCGCCGTTCCGATTTTAAAGTGCAGGGCATCTTCACTTTCCAGAGTTCGTTCCCATATACGATCGCTAATACTATCAGTTAGAAGCTTCATCCTTTCAAAGGAGGGGTAATGATAGAACAGCACATTCTTTTGTTTTTCAGACAGCTCTTGCAGTTCTTCCCTCTTCTGCTCTAGATACCTGGTATATACACGTTGGCGTTTTTCTTCTCTGAATTTTTGCTTCTTTTTGTCTTTAAAGTATTGTACCGTCGAGGTAACTAAAGTCGTCGTGAACATCACAATCGATATGATGATGAAAATGCCCCGCGGCTGAATGACCGTGATGACCCCCATGACGATCAGCATCATTAAAGGCGGCATAAGGATTAACCATAACCCTCTATTATTATCTTCCGCCTCTTGGCTCGGAAAAGAAATCGTCACTTTCTCATCCGGCAATTCGTAGATCATCCTTGGTGTCCGGCGATACTGTGGATAGTTTTTTTTCATTTCAGAGATTGGCTTCTTCATTTTAGCTAAAGATGTTTCATAGCTCTCGGCGCTATGAATCATCAATAAGTCGCCTTCAATCAACCTCAGCACCATATGCGGCCAGCAAACCAGATCACCATTTTGAATGGGAACAGGCTTCGTTACCCTTTCACCGTTCAGGAATATCCTGCTATTTCCCACTGGCATAAGGTGCCACTGCCCTTTATGCAGCACAAGGGAAAAGTCATTGCCGGAAACGGGTCCTTCTTTACGGATAGTCGCTCCCTCCTTGGCCGATAAAGTGATTTCTTTCAAGTTGCCTATATAATAGAGGCTTTCTTCCAATTCCCCTGACGTATAAAAAATCTCGACCGTTTCTTCTCCTTCTTGAAAGGTGAAGCTATGGAATGGCTTTACATCGCCAAGCTTCTTGTCCTCTCTAAACACCTCATATTCATCAAGTCCCTCATTTTTTTTCAGCTTGATAGGACCTTGTTCAAAAGGAATGGAATAAACGGTGATCGTATCCTGTTTTGATGGCCCAATCGAAATTGGACCGTTATGATTATCCTTGATCGTAAAGGATTGGTAGGTCCCACTAGAATAAATCCATAATAAACTCATTAAATCTCACCTCCGCAAAAGGCCCATTGCTCACTCTTTGCTTTTCTCTTTTTCTTCAGTTAATTTTTTGGAGGAATCCTTACTTTCTTCTTTTCCCCCAGAAGCAGGTTCATTTTCCGCTTCTTCTTTTACAGCAGGTTTTGCTTCCTCTGCGCCTTTATCCTCTATATTCGAGTCTGTTGCAGCAGGGTTCTGATCTTGCTGTTCCTCCATTTGCTTATCCAATTCCTTTTTTTCCTTTTCATATTGGGATAGCTCGGTATCGACTTCTTTAATTTGCGTTTCCTTTTCTTCCCCAGATAGGCTATCGTCCAACTTAATCTGTTCTTTCTGGTTTACCAGCCCGTACATAATCAATTCGCGATCCTCCATGATTCTCGCCAAATCGATCGCTTCCTCGCTCATGCCCCTGCCTATATAAATCCAATATAGGAGATACTGACTATCCGTTTGCAACGAGATTGCATTTTCCACATTTTTCCTAGCTACCCCCTCCAACGGTTCATAAGTGACGTAGGACTTCGCCAGTTCATATTGAACGACATATGGCATCTTTTTCGGATCGTAGTTTTCCAAACGGTCAATGACTTCACTGTATTTTTGTTTTAAGAAGCTTTCACCGCTTTCTACATATGCATCCTGCTTAGGTTGGGAGAAGAATAGTGTGTAAATCGCAAACAATAGCAGTGGCACTAGAACGATCACCGTACCCCAAAGTGTATAACGGCCCGTTTTCCATTTCTTTTCAGGAATATGTACAAATGCTTTTTCTTCCTTCTCTAAAGCTTCTATCCGGTTTTGAATGACCGTGGAAAGTTCATCCCAAGTCCCTGATGACAATATACTTTGTGATTCGTTCGATAGTTTCAGTGTTTTATGGTAAAGCAGATACTCTTCGAATGTATGCTGCCCATCCACAAGCGCCGAAATCGTTGCCTTCGTTTCTTTAAATAACTCATCTTGATTATGCTCATAAGGAGGCAAACTGTCTTTTACCCCATAATGCAGGAAATATGGGGTAAAGCTTGAATCGAAAACGATATTTTCCGGACAAACGACTAGTTGCAGGCGATTCAATTCATGATTCCTTATTTTCTTTTGGATCTGATAAGACGATAACCATTTACTCAATGGATTTTTATCTTTAGCTTTGGAAAAAACAAAAAAAGAGGCTGGTGGATTTACTCTGATCTTCACCTCGTCCTCTGTCACTTCTATATGTTTCTGGAGAGCATCATCCGCTTCATGAATAAGCTGTAATTCCAGTGGGTCCTGCATCGGTAGTTTTGCCCGTTGGAAAACGAACGAATGCCCCTTATCATCCTTCATTATTGCAGCTTCTGTTTTTTTCTCCAGATATGGTTTCTCATCCATTTTATGTAACTCCTTTACCCCTGCTAAAGGGCTTTAGACTTTTTTCCTATAAAGAGTCCACACCTATCCATTAGAGGATCTCAAGGCGGTCCCCCGTCGTAATTCCGCTATCAAGCAGGGTTTCATAACCTGAACATACGAACTCTTTATTCTGGACCCGCACCCAATAGCCTTCTTTAGGTGCACTGGCAATATCTTTTACCTGCCATATTATCTCCACAACCTTCTTGATGGAGCGGTAATTTGACACTTGCAAATCAAATACTTCCCCTGTATACCTGTTTAAATCGATCGTTAGTTGAATATATATGGAATCCACCTCTTTTAAAGCAAAAAAGCACCACGATTCTTCAAAAAGAGTCGCGGCGCTTTTTCCTAGAAATTCTTTTTCTCATTTACCTAATGATTATCCGCGAATTTGACTAGCAATCTGATTATCTGTGTCTTCAAGGATTTGAGCTGATTTATTCAATTGTTGAGAAACTTCATTCAACAAGCGAGCCATATCCATGAATGAAGGCTTTAATTCTTCGTACTGACCTACGAAAGCCTCACTGGAAGAACCTTCCCAAATACCAGTTAAATGATCTCTCATTCTATCTAAACGACCAATCATATCAGTTACTTGTTGGCTCTCATTATCATATTGTCTAGCTACATCTTTCAGTTCCGAAGGTGTTACGCGAATTTGTGACATAGAAAAAACCCTCCTTTTATCTTATATAGTACATTTTAATGGAACCATACATTTTCTGCCATATAAATAAGCGCAAAGTCGAAAAATGGTAAATTATAATTATGCAAAAAAACCTAAATATGGCATTATGAAAGTCTATGTACCTGTTTTCCCAAACCTTTAAACCCATTTTTTAATTATTTTTTAATATTTTACTTTTTTATGGTAAAAAAAGTACCTTATACCCAATATTTCTGAACCATTATCCATTAATATGGTTTTCACCATGATATTAGTGACTTTCGACTTTCTTTTCTACGAAATTAATCAAACGTTTGATTAAAGTCTGAAAAGCAATTTTTATGATTGATTGAATATAAACCATTTACAAAACATAATGAATGGAGGACCTTTTTTACCATGCTACTTTCAACTTTATTTTGACAGGTATCCTTGTCATATAGCGAGAATCGATATATCCAACAGAAACAGGCCAGCTCTTGCCAATGATTTTTTTGGAATATCCTTCATGTTACATTCATGATTCAATTACGTTACTTAATCATATAACCCGTTCCAAAAAGTGTTTCAAAAACCGCTCACTTTCCACATTCGTACAGACACGGATTCTAGGTTCGCCATCCTTTTGACCGATTGTCCTGCCTGCTTCTTCACCCTCGGTCACCACCTTGACGTTCATCCATTCTGTCCTGACAAAACTTGAATCAATCGCAACCCCGACTGCAAGTGGATCATGAAGGGCGCAGCCACCCAAACCTGGATGGGAGTTTTCATATGCTTTCATATAATAATCGGTTATTTCCGCTAAAAATTCGGCGCTTTCCTTACCAGTGGCACGCCAATCATCAAGCTTCGATTTCAGTAGGTATGTTTGCAGCGTCACATCAAGCCCCACTAGGGTGATCGGCAGTCCTGAAGTCAATACCTGATGTGCCGCTTCAGGATCTGATATTATGTTCGCTTCAGCATAAGGGGTTACATTTCCTGGTACATTTACGGCACCGCCCATAATTACGACCTCTTTTACAAGCGACATGATCATCGGCGCTTTATTGATCGCCAATGCGATGTTAGTCAGTGGTCCAACTGCAATGATCGTAATTTCATGCGGTCGGCTTTGCACTTGATCGATAATGAAATCTGCTGCATTTCCTTGTGATGCTTTGATGGTTGGTTTAAACCGAAGGGTATTTCCTAACCCGTCTTCCCCATGAACATGCTTGGGATACCGCTTCTTCCTTCCGCGCACCAAAGTTTGGTCAGCACCTTCATATACCGGTATGCGCCTATTTAATTTCTCCAAGACGGCAAGTGTATTACGGGTCGAATCAACAACGGGCACGTTACCAAAGCAAGTGGTGAATCCGAGCACTTCCAATTCAGGGGAATTTAAAGCATATGCCATCGCCATGGCATCATCTATCCCCGTATCTACATCAAATATGATTGGTTTCAATATTTCCACACCTTCCAAAATCACTTTTTGCTTTATCAAATCATTGCTTCTCTTATCTCTTCCTTATGTATAAAGAAACACTGTTATCCACTGAATTTTAACATTCAACAATAGCCCAGTTCCACTGAAATTTAGGAATACTCATAATTCACAAACAAATGACAAGTACAGTCGGTACTTGTATCTACCAGTAAAAATAGTTGACCGTCCATAAATATCAATGATATAAAAAGTGAAAAGAAGATGTTGTGCCACGAACTAGTTATGAATACATGCGTTACGAATTTATGATATCCAAGGTGGAAAAAGGATGAAAATGTTTAAGTTGATTGAAGATGTTCCATCTGCGTATAAAAAAGGAACAAAATTCTTTTTAATATCGCATTCTGAATTCATTGGCGTGAAAAGTTATGTATTACTGGCAGAAGATTTAAAAGGAAAGATCGTAGTAACGGAAGAGGAATTGAGGAGTAAATTCGTTACCATCCATTGATGTTTAGTATTTAAAAGCTCAGCACCCCATCAAATTAAAAAACGAGGGAATTTCATTTCTGAAATTCCCTCGTTTTTCTTATTATTTTAAGTCTTCAATTGAATCAATATCGACGTAATCCGGTACGACCAGACCATTCTTTGTTCCTTTTAAGTTTGGTCCTAGGTCAACCATGTCATCTTTATACTTATTATAGTATTCAAGATGTGTTCCCGGGAGCCATGCAGCCACCATGGCGTCCGCACTTCCGTTGGCAACGCCGGCAAACATTGGTCCCACTTCAACTTGACTTAATGTTACATCATAACCATTCTGCTCCAGAACCTTGCCAATCACATTTGTGCTGGCAATTTCAGTGTCCCAAGCAACATAAACCAGTTTGATTTTTTCACCATTTCCTGATTGTGCACCTTGGGTCCATTTGGATACTTTGTCCTGATTTTCCTTTATCCATTTTTCTGCTGCTTCTGAAGGAGACATCCCATCAGAAACTTGGACCATTACATCTTCCATATCTTTAGTATCCCAGAAGAATTGATCAAGGATTTTATATGCACCGGGTGCATCCTGTTCAAGTCCTTTTCTGGCAATCGAATTAATATTTTCAGCCCCGCCAAAGGATTCATTCGGATCTTCGAGATATTTCAAGTCATATTTCGAGAACATCCAATGCGGTGACCATCCTGTAACGACGATTGGTTCTTTTTTATCGATTGCTTTTTTCAACTCAGCAACCATTGCCGCAGAAGACCCTTCAACCAACTTCCAATCATCCAGCTTATAATCATCTATAGCCGTTTTAGTCAACTTCATCAATCCTGCTCCAGGTTCAATTCCGATGATTTCATAATCGGTTTTGGCAGCAAAACTATTTTTATCCCCGTTCACAGCCGTATCTTTTGTAAAAGTACCGAATAGCGCAGTACCCACAACTAGTAAGGCCAATATTGTAAAAATGATTTTCCTGCTAACAATATGCTCGTAAGCTGGTTTACGAAGGTTTTGCGTGATACGATCAAGTATGATTGCAATGATTACGATGGATAATCCTGCTTCAAATCCTTGCCCTACATTAATTTGGCTGACTGCCCTGTAGACATCCGCCCCAAGTCCGGGTGCTCCAACCAATGAAGCTGTAACTACCATGGATAGTGCCAGCATGATGCTTTGGTTGACTCCTGCCATAATCGTTGGAGTAGCCAACGGTATTTGTACCTTGAATAACTTTTGGCTGGTGGTTGAACCAAAAGCATCCGATGCTTCGATCAAATCATTAGGCACTTCCTGAATCCCAAGATTGGTCATACGGATTGTCGGTGCAATCGCGAAAATGAATGACGCGATGATTCCAGGCACTACCCCTATTCCAAAGAATAAAATCGAAGGAATCAAATAAACGAAGGCAGGCATCGTTTGCATGAAATCCAAGATCGGGGTAACGATATTGCGCACGGTTTTATTTTGGGCACACCATATTCCGATTGGTATCCCGATCAATATGGTGAGGAAGCCTGACAAAATAACGATCGCCAGTGTTTGGATGCTTGATTCCCAATAACCAAGATTATCAATTAATAGTAAGCTGATTAATGTAAATAATCCCAATGTCCATTTGCTTGTATAGGTAACCAGAAGGGTCAGGACGATGATTAAAATGATCGAAGGTCCTGCACTCATTACATCGACCAGGATATCCAGTAGTCCCTCGATCACATTCGTAATAAGTGTAAATAATCCAGCAAATACAATGGTAATCCAATCCACTAAAGAATCGACCCATGCCCCTAGTGGGATTTTCGGCATATTCATTGAATTATTCACTCTCCATTTCATTCAAGGAATCTTTATTTCCGGCCAAAGCACCGATGACGGCACCGCGAAGAAGAATTCCTTTAATTCTGTTCTGATCATCGATGACCGAGATCGGCAAGCTTGAAGTCGCCATCACATCCATGAGGTTTCCAAGTAATTCATCCTCTTTTACAGTTGGGATATCAGTTGTCATCACTTCAGAAATCGATTGATCATTGCTCATTGCCTGACGTGCCTGTTCAGCAGTCACGGCCCCCAATAACTTCTGCTTCCTATCCACAACGAAAATGCTGGAATACCCTTGTTTGCGCATGATTTCCAAGGCAACCCTCGGGCCTCTGTCCACCGCAATCTTCTCTGGGCGTATCATCACATGAGACGCTGTCAATACTTTTGACAGATCAACATCTTCCACAAACTTCTCGACGAATTCATTGGCTGGATTCATCATGATTTGTTCAGGGGTACCCAATTGAATGACGCTTCCATCTTTCATAAGGGCAATTCTATCCCCGATTCTTAATGCTTCATCAAGATCATGGGTAATGAAAATGATCGTTTTTTTGTACTGATCTTGGATTTGAATCAGTTCATCCTGCATATCCTTACGAATCAATGGATCAAGGGCACTGAAGGCTTCATCCATCAGCAGGATATCCGTATCACTGGCGAGTGCCCGGGCTAACCCAACCCTCTGCTGCATACCGCCGCTAAGCTGTGATGGCAGCTGATTTTCGTAGCCTTTCAATCCAACGGCCTCAAGAGCCTTCATCGCATTTTCATGACGTTTTGCTGGATCTACTTTTTGAATTTCGAGCCCAAATTCAGCGTTTTCCAATATCGTTTTATGCGGGAATAAAGCAAAGTTCTGAAATACCATGCTTATTTTCTTTTGTCTGACTTCCCTTAACCGGGCAGCGTTCATCTTCACGATATCTTCGTCATCAATTAAGATTTCACCCAAAGTGGGATCGATCAAACGATTGAACATGCGGATCAAAGTTGATTTCCCGCTTCCGGATAGGCCCATGATGACAAAAATCTCGCCAGGATAAATCTCGAAATTAACATTATTCACTCCGACCGTTTGTCCCGTTTCTTTTAAGATTTCCTTTTTCGATTTGCCTTGCTTCAATAAGTCTGTTGCTGCTTTTGGAGATTTGCCAAAAATTTTCGAGACATTTCTGACTTCTACATACGGCTTCATCAAGTCACCTCATTCTAATAGTTGCCCATATGATATTCAGTTTTGCTGAATTCCCCCGTTTTATGCGAGTGATGATTATTAATGCACAAGTATCTTGAAATAACCGAAATTCTACCCCTTCAAAAAAGCGGAAGTGACACTTATTTAGTGGCACAGGGTGTACGTGTATAGAAAAATAATCTATATTTATTATTTCCAAGAAGCAATTCTTTACTTGGATTATATTTTGTGTGATAAATTGAGCATTTCAAGTAGAAAAAAAGAGGTGCAATCACAACTGAGGAAACTAGCAGGCACAACATATACCAACTGTAATATAAACGATTTCCACTTAGAGTTTTGTCCTGATGATGGACTTACGACTACCCTCTAAAGTACTTCATTTCCTTTACCAGGTGGAATGATACTTGCAGTGCAGTATAACACCAAAACGCATAGAAATATGATTATGGGATTCCCAATAGTCTATTTTAAAGCTTTGCAGGGAAAAGAGGTGCAATACAACTGAGGAAACTAACAGGCACACAGCATATACCAACTGAAATATTATGGTTTTTTATTTTAGGGTTTTGTTCAGTCCCAACACTTGGAATGAACCTGTTTCCCTAAAGTACCTCATTACCTTAACAAAGAATGAATATAAGTTCAAATGATGCGGGACGGAATTCTTGCCTAAAAAGCCCATTTACGCCATCGATTCTAAAGGTTACGGAAGACACCAAAAACCTTGATATACCAACACTTCGGCTTCCTATAATCATAAACTCCCAACATCGGCCACAATTTTTTTTCAGTTTTTTTAATTCTAAAATCATCCAAAAAGTAGGAAAGGTGATTTTCCGCTTAAAAATCACATGGCAAGATTGGGTTTTCACACATCTTTTTTTAATGGTTATGTTTTATGCAGCCATATAAGGAAATGTGTCATATATACAGAGAAAAACCTTGAAACAACCATTTCATTTCAAGGTTCATGCATATTATCGATACAAACTATTTAGCATTCCTATGTTCATCAAAATCAATTTGGCATTCCTCTAGCGGAGTTACTTTCGTTTTCTTTATGAACTTATAACCAAGCCACATCACCAGGAAGAATGGGATGCCAAGATAGGAAGCGAACACACTGGCCCAGTTAATGTCATCGCCAATAAAGGCTTGATAGTTTTGCGCCAATAATACGAAGAAACAAAGAGCAAAGGAAAATATCGGGCCGAAAGGAAACCATTTGGATTTATAGGGGAGATCGTCCAGTGAATACCCTTGAGCAATATAAGCTTTTCTAAAGCGGTAATGGCTTGCCGCTATACCGAGCCAAAATATAAATCCAGTGACTCCAACCGCATTCATAAGCCAAATATAAATGACTCCATCACCGAAAATGGAAGCAAAAAAGGCCAACATCCCTACAAGTGAAGTGACAACCAATCCCCAAATGGGAATGCCGCGTTTGTTAAGTTTGCCAAAAATACGCGGTGCCAGCCCTTCTTTTGCCATGGAGTATAACATTCGGCTAGTCACGTAAAGACTCGAATTACCTGCAGATAATACGGCTGTCAAAATGATGGCATTCATCACGGAAGCAGCGAATGCCAGTCCCACTTTTTCAAACACCATCGTAAATGGACTAACCATGATCGTGTGTCCCTGTAGACTGCCATTCGTATAAGGAACGATCAATCCGATAACCAATATGGCCAGGATATAAAAGAGGAAGATTCTCCAAAAAATACTGCGAACTGCACGTGGTACATTTTTTGCCGGGTCTTCACTTTCACCGGCTGCAACACCGACTATTTCTGTACCTTGAAAAGAAAATCCAGCAGCAATGAAAATACCCAATGTTGCCAAAAAACCACCGGCAAACGGAGCGTCACCAACTGTGAAGTTTTTAAAACCAATCGCCTCTCCGTTCATGATCCCGAATATCATCAATATTCCGACAACTATGAAAATGATGATGGTCGCCACTTTGATGAGGGAGAACCAATACTCCCCTTCGCCATACCCTTTAACGGATACGTAATTCAATAAGAATATCAAAACTAAAAACAATGAACTCCATAAAAAAGACGAGCTGTCAGGAAACCAAAACTTCATAACCATCGTTGCGGCAGATAGTTCCGCAGCAAGAGTCATTGCCCAAGTGAACCAATAGTTCCAACCAAGCGCAAACCCTAATGCTGGGTCGATGAAACGCGAAGCATAGGTACTGAAAGCGCCGCTGACCGGCATAAATGACGCCAGTTCTCCAAGGCTTGTCATAATAAAATAAACCATTATGCCAATTACGGTGTAAGCGACCAAAGCACCGCCAGGCCCCGCAGAGTGAATGGCTGGCCCGCTTCCGAGAAACAGCCCTGTTCCAATTGCACCGCCCAGCGAAATCATCGTAAGGTGGCGTGCTTTTAGCTTCCTTTGTAAAGTATTTGACGGCTGGTTTTTTTCATTTATGACAGGTGGTTGCAATTGCCGATTTTCCAAATTAGATTCCCCTCCAAAAATGCATGTTTAATCTAGCACGAATAGGTAAAGTCGATCATTCCATCAATAGTCATTTCCTGCATTTATTACTATTTCAAGGTCATTTTCTCTAATGCTTAGACCTTTTTTGGATTTCTGGGATCTTTGTAGCATTTACATAAGGGTGTTAGGCTTAAAGCCCAAGTCAAAGGGCTATAAGCCTAGCGTTCATTCGGATATTCCGAGCTTCATATTATGTTGTAGGTAAACTCCTATGAATAAATGAATTCCAGTCAATTTGCAGTAACCAGCTTGCCGTTGCTTCAATATCCTTTGAAAAGATACGATCTTGTGTAATGCTTGGAATGAGCTTTCTTGCTTCCGTATAAAACTCTTTTGTAAACGGGGCCATCTTCTCTATTCCACGGTATTCAACCGCTTGTAAGGCACAAATGAGCTCAATCGCCAAAACACGGCGAACGTTTTGGATGATTTGATGTGCGTGCCGTGACCCAATCGTTCCCATACTTACATGGTCTTCCTGGTTCGCTGAAGATGGAATGGAATCAACACTTGCAGGATGTGCGAGTGTTTTATTCTCAGAGACTAGGGAAGCTGCACAATATTGCATGATCATCGCTCCAGACTGCAAGCCAGGTGACGGACTCAAGAATGGCGGTAAATCATTCAGCTGAGGATTGACGAGTCGCTCAATCCGGCGCTCTGAAATATTCGCAAGCTCGGCAACAGCGATTTTCATGAAGTCCATCGCAAATGCAATCGGCTGTCCATGGAAGTTCCCTCCTGAAATAACCTTTTCCCCATCGTCAAAAATAAGCGGATTATCCGTCGCTGCATTCATTTCAATTTCCAATTTTTCTTTTACATAATCAAGAGTTTGCCAAGATGCCCCATGCACTTGCGGGATGCAGCGAAGGGAATAAGCATCCTGAACCCGCAGTTCTCCTTGCTTGGTGATGAGCTGGCTGCCGCTGATCATGCGGCTAATCCGTTCAGCGACCTCTGTTTGCTGACGGTAACCGCGTGCTAGATGAACATCCGGATCAAAGGCATCTTCAATGCCGCGTAATCCCTCTAAAGTCAGTGAAGCAATCGCTTCAGTTTGATGGGCCAGCTGTTCGGCTTCAATGTAATTTACGAGGCCCATCCCCGTCATGGCCTGTGTTCCGTTAATTAATGCAAGACCTTCTTTTGCTTTAAGTGTCACTGGAAGAATGCCTTCTTTCGATAAAGCTGCGATGGCCTCCATTCGCTCTCCTTTATAAAACACTTCCCCTTCTCCCATCAATACTAGCGCCAAATGCGAAAGCGGCGCCAAGTCCCCGCTTGCCCCAAGAGAACCTTGCTGAGGGATGACCGGGTGGATATGTGCATTCAAAAGATCGATCAAACGTTCAATGACGATAGGACGGACGCCGGAGAACCCTTTTAATAGCGCGTTGGCCCGGAGAAGGACCATAGCTCTCGAAACCACCTCTGGAAATGGTTCCCCGACTCCGCACGCATGGGAATGAATCAAATTCCACTGTAGCTGCTCAGCGTCCTCTGCATCAATCAAAACATCGCTGAACTTTCCAAAACCTGTTGTGATTCCATAGACGACTTTCTTTTGTTTCACGATATTTTCAACCGCTTCGCGGCTTTTTTCCACTTTCTTTACACTCTCGGCTGAAGCAGAGACAAATGCTTCTCCATACAATACTTTTTTCGCTTCTTCAATCGTTAAAGTTTGGCCCGTTAACATAATCATTTCCTGCACCCCTATTCTTTTTTTAAACAAACAAAAGGAGGCCATATTGACAGACTTATCCAGTCTATCAATACAGCCCCCTATTTCACTAAATAACTATAGGCTTTTAATTATTTAAATGTGGTTAATTCCCAAACCGACGGCTTCATGTTCAAATCCCCGAACCGGTGCTCCAATCGTTCCATACACGGCGACAGCAATCCATTCACCTTCGGCCCCGTTTTTAAACGGCCTGCCCCGAACGATTGCAAACCGAAGGCCCGCAGTCCTCAAAAGACCGCCAAGCTCAACTTGCCCGCGTGTCACTCCTTGGAGTGCTTCGATGATCGCATGATACAGCGCATGCATATCACGATACATATCGGGATTGACCAATCCAAGTCTTTTCGCAGATGTCTCAATGGCCGCAACTATTTTCTGCAGCTCCATTGAACCGACTTTACCTTTTCCATAAAGCCAATCCATCCGCTTAAGTTCATTCGTCAATATGACTTCTTCCTCTTCGTCCGCAAATGCGTACATGATTGCATGGCGCCCAATTCTTCTGTCGAATTCCTTTGTCATGCAGGTACCTCTTTTACAATTTTCTAAATACACTAATAACTAAATATTATTGTAAGCGGATACAGGCTGTTCGGTCAATATATTTTTTAAAATAGTTCTTTTAGGGGGATAATTCATCACTCCCGAAAGCAGTCGAACAACCATGGCAATAACGCCCATACAAAGGTCCAATTCGTCCCCCAGATCGTCCCGGATAACTTGATTAATGCCTTCATGAAATTGTTCGGTTCCAAGAATTAGTGACAATTAAACATGCCGATCGCATCATCGTTGTACAAAATAGGGAAATCATCGAACAAGGTGCCCATGATAATTTGCTCCATCAAGACGGAGCATATAAAAACCTGATCCTTGCCCAAACTGTATGGAATAAAGCTTCCAGACATTCTGATAGAACAAGAAAAAAGGCCTCCCGACATTAATGGGAGGTCTTAAACTTTATGGAGATATCCGTATATCCGTTTATTCATTCGTTTCCAATGCTTCATAAATCGCAGTTACAACACTTCCATAGCTTCCTGTTTTGAAGAGGTCGCCAAAAAACTGATTGGAATTGGCTACAGGATTGACGAGCGGAGAGTGCTTTTTATTAGTTAGTAAAACGATCCCTAAATCTATTTCCGGATCAATGATCGTGACCGTCCCGGTCCATCCAGTATGACCATAGGCACTGTCGCTTGCGAGAGGACTGAACATCCACTCCATGCTAGCATCGCCATTTCGTCTCCAACCAAGACCATATGTAGGATTCATCTCGGAAGGTGCGACGAATTCATCGATTGTTTCTTGATCAAACAACGTATGTTTACCGTATCCCCCGCCATTCAGCATCACCTGCAGAAGGACGGCCATATCTTTCGTATTGGAGAAAAGGCCGGCATGCCCTGAAACGCCCCCCATCGAATAAAAGGCTTTTTCATCATGCACTTCCCCTTGAAGTGTGTATGAACGAATGTTAGGGAAATCTATCACGCCATCCCGGGTGTTGCCAAGCAATTCGGTTGCGGCAAAATCCCTTGGCTTAAAGCCCTTTCGCAGAGGATTGAACTTAGTGTTTTTCAACCCAAGCGGCTTGTACAATTCATTTTCAACATAGACATCAAGCTGCTGACCCGTTATTTCTTCAACAATGGCACCAAGCAGCATATAATCCACATCACTGTAGACATTCTGTGTTCCAGGTACATATGTGAGCGGTGTCTTGGAAATGAACTCGATGGTTTTATCCCGCTCCTGGGAATAAAGTTCTTTCGAAACCTTTGGATTATGGTATTGCGGATCGGGTCTAAACCCTGCAGTATGATGTAGAACATCAATAACCCTCAGATTGTCCTTCCCTTTGATCACATCCTCCTCCGTGTCTTTGAATTCAGGAATGTATTGCTGCACTCTTGCCTGGATATTCAGCTTGCCTTCGCTGACTAATTTCTGAATGGCAAAATTGGTTGCATACATCTTCGTGTTTGAAGCAAGGTCAAATAACGTGTCATTTCCCATTTTTTGAAACTTCTTAAGAGGTGTATGTTCATTAAACTTCTGTTTGTACCCGTAGCTTTCATTTTTAACGATCTTTCCGTCCTTTATGACAATCAAGGCAGCACCTGGGAAACCGGCTGTCACTTCCATTTCAATGAGCTGATCCACTTTTTCCAGCTTCTCAGACGAAAATCCCGCTTCATCCGGTTTATTTACTTTCTTTAATATTGGATACTGACTGACAGTCTCCTTACTCACAGCGGCTTCATGATTTGAGTTTTCATTAGCAAAAGACACGGAAGGTGCTAATAAGGAAAGTGCCAGAATTGAACTCAGTGTGCAGCTTGTCCATATATTCATCATTTTCCACTCCTTTGAAATCACTTTTAAAAATAAAGAACAACTTAACCGAAAGATAATATTCATTCCGTTCTTTTTACACCAGGCTTTACAATTTGATAATATGTTCCGGGTTGTGATTTAACTCTTATTTCAAGTTGATTAATTCAGAAATTTCCCAAAATCGGGTGATTTTTACAAATAATTCTCAATTTTCAGTATATGTTATTTCGAACATCATTTCAATTTGATCTTGATATTTTTAAAATTATATTTCAAATCTTGAGCTTAAGTCATCCCCCGTTCTAAGAAGTAAAGCCTATGTTCATTAAAGCTCACTACTATAATCAATGAGTCATTCGGGTAAGTCCCAGACATCGATTTGGCCTCTTCCTTCTCCTCAATTATATTCAAAATCAATTTTTCCACATAGTACATACTCAAGTATAAAGTATGTAAATACGGCTAATTGCTTTTAACTTCATTGCATAAGAAACGTAGAAGATATTAATACTATTTGAGAATTAAAGGAATTTTAGCGGCTACTTGAAACAAGTATAGGGTGATGAAAATGTGGAAAACTATTGTTTCCTACCTTCCAGAATGGCAGGTTTTTATACAAGCTTTTATTGTGTTTGTTATTCCGTATTTAATCTCCAAATTGTTTAATCGGCTTCGCAACTCAAAGGATGAGTGATGAAAATGAAAGAGTGGATATCAAAGATCGGTAAAAAAGGAAAAGGTACCGATAAAGACAAACAAGAAGCAAATACCTCCCAAGATTCAACTGATCAGTTTACAGATAATTTTAATTTAAATCTAGAAATGGTTAAGCAAGAAATTGGACATAATTGGGATGTTCATTTTCGAGAATTTAATATCGGCCGTACCGGTATTCGGTCAATTATCATTTATGCGGATGGATTATCAGATAAAGACATCATTGATAAACATATCATGACATCATTGATGGTTGACTTTTCAGCAGAATATAAACAAGACCTTCCTTACATCAAAGGAAGCATTTCAAAAGAATTCATAAAAAATGAAGTGTTATCTATCAGTGAGGTAGAAGAAGTTGGTTCCATTAAAGAGTTAGCATCAAAAGTATTAACAGGTTCTACCGCGCTTTTAATTGATGGATTAGTGGATGCCCTAATCCTTGGTACAACAAAAATAAAAACAAGGACTGTTGAAGAGCCGGTATCAGAGGCATTAGTCAGAGGTCCACGGATCGGTTTCACTGAATCTTTAGTTGATAATACGTCTTTTTTAAGAAGTAGTGGTGAAATTGAAAATTTATCGTTAGTACAATTCCAAGTAGGTAAGCAGTCAAGAAAAGACTTAGTTGTCGCTTACATTAAAGATATTGTTGATCCCGAATTAGTTCAAGAGGTAGAAAATCGAATTAAGAAAATTGATATTGATAATGTGCCGGAATCAGGTTATGTAGAGCAACTCATCGAGGATAATTACCTTAGTCCTTTTCCTCAGGTACAGAATACAGAGCGTCCTGATCGCGTGATTGCTGCTTTGATGGAAGGCCGGGTGGCCATCTTATTGGATGGGACGCCATTCGCTTTGATCGTTCCAGTTACATTAAGCATGATGTTACAATCACCAGAAGATTATTATGAAAGATGGATTCCTGGCACATTCATACGTTTACTCCGTTATCTCACAGTTGTTTTGGCTCTTTTTACACCGTCTTTATATATAGCTTTCATCTCATTTCATTCAGGGTTGATTCCGACCAAACTGGCCATCTCCATTATAGGAACCAGATCCGGTGTTCCGTTTCCGGCACTTATCGAAGCATTATTCATGGAAATATCCATCGAAATTCTGAGGGAAGCAGGACTGCGATTGCCTAAGCCAATTGGTCCGGCAATGGGTATCGTCGGCGGTTTAATCATTGGGGAAGCTGCTGTACAGGCAGGGATCGTTAGCCCTGTTTTGGTGATTGTAGTAGCGTTAACTGCTATATCATCATTCTCCATTCCGCACTATAGTATTGGGATTACATTACGGATTCTGCGTTTTCCAGCTATGATTTGTGCTGCCACATTTGGATTATACGGGGTCATTCTCTTTTTTCTTTTAATGACCAGCCATTTAGTGAAATTAAAAAGCTTTGGTGTACCTTATATGAGTCCAGCCGTTCCTTATCGCTTAAGTGAATGGAAAGACCTGATGGTTCGCATGCCGCTTATGATGATGAAGCGCCGTCCAAAGATGATGCATACAAAAAATCCCATACGTAAAGGATAACCTATCGGTGAAAGGGTGGTTAAAGAATGATTCTCAATCCGAAAGACCGAATCACGACTCCTCAAACAGCTGTCATTATCATCAACTTTATACTCGGTACAGGATTACTCACCCTACCCAGATCATCGACGGAGAAGGTACATACACCAGATGTATGGATTACCGTTATTTTAGGCGGGGTTATTGCCATTATCGCGGGGGTGATCATGGTCAAATTAAGCCAACAGTTTCCCGAAAAAACCGTTTATCAATACATCAATGAAATTGTAGGAAAATGGGTGGGGAGTTTTCTTAGTTTAGTTATTATATGTTATTTTCTTATGACTTCCGGATTTCAGCTCCGTTCAATGGCTGAAGTTGTAAGGTATTTACTTCTGGAGGGTACCCCTACATGGGCAATTATTATGATTTTCATATGGGTAGGTCTTTATCTCATCATCGGTGGCATTAACCCGATAGCCCGTCTATTTGAAATTATATTACCTTTGACAGTTATCCTTTTTTTGGTAGTTACCTTTATGAGCATCAAAATATTTGAGATTGATAATCTGCGTCCGGTATTAGGAGAAGGAATCACTCCTGTACTAAAAGGGGTAAAAACAACGGCTCTCGCTTTTTCAGGGCCTGAAATCATGTTACTGCTTATTCCGTTTATGAATCAGCCAAAAAAAGCAGTAAAAGCCCTGCTTGTTGGAGTTTCCATTCCATTGATTTTTTATGTAATAACGGTCGTAATGGTTATCGGGGCATTATCTGTTGATGGAGTGGTCACGAGAACATGGCCGACTCTGGATCTGATACGCAGTTTTGAAATCTCCGGTTTGATCTTTGAACGGTTTGAATCTTTTTTGCTCGTGGTTTGGATCATGCAAATATTTGCTACATTTACCATCACATACTTTGCAGCTGCTTTAGGGCTGGCTCAACTTACGAAAAAGAGCATTCACCCATTTATGTTTGGCTTGCTTCCGATTCTATACATCATTGCCATGATTCCGAAAAATATGAATGACCTATTTAAACAAGGAGATTTCGTCGGCAATATCGCACTGTTTTTATTTGGTTTACTTCCGCTTCTTCTGCTTATTATCTCAAGAATAAAGGGAGGAAAATATGAAACAATCACATAACAATATACGCCCCCTCTTCATTTCCCTCTCCGTTCTTTTGTTCTTATCCCTTACAGGATGTTGGAGCAGTCATGAAATCGAAGAGCAAAGTCTAGGTATAGGTTTGGCATTCGATAAAGCCAAGCCGTCCTCCATCGAGAAAAAATTAAACGAACAAGGGGGTGGTTATTCAAAAAAGGACCGGATTACTGCAACCTATCAATTTATCACTCCACAAGTAGCAAGTTCAACAACGAAACAAGCAGGACCAGAACAAAAATCTTATCTTAACGTTTCCGAAACTGGTGATTCCTTCCACCAAATGGTTCGTGAATTATCATTGAGAAGTGAACAACCCGTAACCGCTCACCATATGAAAGTGGTTGTTATAGGTGAAGATCTTGCAAAATCGTATAAGTTGGAACAATTACTTAATCAAAATTTTCGAGAAAGTGAGGTTAGACCAAGCTGTCTTGTGCTCATCAGTAAAGGAAGAGCAAGCAACACACTGGAAACAAAGAAAGATGGAGAAATTCCAGCGTTTCGTCTGGCTGGCATTGTAGAAAATGCCTATCGAACAACGAGGATTTTACCTCCCATGTCGCATATTAAAGTAGAAAGCAAGATCAAATCAGGATCTAGTTTTCTAATCCAAAAAGTTCTATCAGCAGATGGGCAAGTCAAATTTGCGGGTGCTGCCGTGATCGATGGAAAGACACACAAAATGACTGGTTTTTTGAATGAGGAAGAACTGGAGGGCGTAACATGGATAACAGGTAAGGGGAAAGGCGGTGTAGTGAAAAGCTTTGATAAAGAAACCGGTCAGCTGATTGTGTATGAGATAGAATCCATGAAAAGCAGTATCGTACCTCGAGTTAAAGGAGACAACATCTCTTTTGATGTAAACATTGAATCAGTGGGTAGACTGTCTGAAAACTGGGTAGTTTCAGGAGATACTTTTAAAAATGAATTTCTAAAAAAAGCAGAAAAATCCTCTGAAAAAGAAGTGAAACGCTTGGTGAGAAATGTAGTAGAAAAAATGCAAAAAGAATACCAAGTGGACGTTGCTGGCTTCGGAAATCGATTGAGAATTGAGCACCCAAAAGTATGGAAGAAGGTCAAAAAGGATTGGGACCAAACATTTAGTGAAACTCCGATCAACTACGATGTAAAACTAACTATTAATGATTATGGAGCATCAGATGGATCAAAGAAGTGAATCCACAGGTTGAACACTAGCTGTGAATAACGATGAGCATGAAAAGGACTCCCACAGAATACTGTGAGAGACCTTTTCAAAAATTTTTCCATCGAAAGATCAGCTTAATTCCACTTTAGTAATTTCACTTAAATAATTCCCACTTATAATCGAGCCTTCATCTGCAACAACATATTCAATGACAGTCGGGCTTATGGTCCGAATATAAACAAAAGCTGAATCATCTACATGCTCAATTCGAAGCTTTTTCCTCTGTGCCTGCTTAATATCAAGCTGGTTGGTACTAGCTTCCGGCAGGCTTGTGTAATAAATTTCAAAATCTTCTTCTGATGCATCAATGAAAAGATGCCATTTGTTATACTCTTCTTCTTGATCAATCATTGTTTTTAATTTCCCTTTTCTCCCGATGCCAAGAAAATACTTGAACTTTGATTCCCCATCCACCATATCGCGGTCAATAACTTTTATACTTCCGCCTTTTCTGCTTTGTACAAGCCCAAAGGCAACGCCTGTTTTTCCTGTAGGGGCTGTTATTATATCCCGGTTAACCACTCTGTTTCTCTCTTCTTGCTTTAAATAAGCGCCTTCTGTCCCCAGTGGCGGGAGAATCTCAAAAAGGGCACTAGACACTTCTCCCCAGTTTTGAGTGTTCTGCACTTCCCTTTCAATCCATTTATTAAATAGATTCATGACGACCGGGGATTTACTTGAATTACCCGCAAGCAGTATATTCACTTTATTAATTTTGCTGTGTTCTGACCGGGCAAAAGCGCGCCGTAGAGACTCAAAGAAATTTTTAATGCCTTTGTCGATTCTTTCCTCAATCAACTGTTCCATTTCATCTTGATCGATCAATAGTTCCACATTGAGTTTTGCGCGGCCGGCTTTGTCAAATAAATCTGCCCGGATCATGCCTTTTCCAAACTGTTCTTCATACCGTTCATGTCTTTCCCAAAGCGGCCTTAATTTTTCCACCAATTGTTTCGTATTTAAATAGGATTCTTGTGACTCATTAATCAATGTTTCACTTCCGGGAAATTTCACACATTCCGCTGGGAGGGTAAAAGGAATGTTTAACTCACGCATTGTTCTTTGGTTGTTTTTAAACACTTGGAACGCCAAAAGCTCCAGCATGTTCTCACCGCCTAAATACCGGTCCCCGCCCGCTGCAAAATGTTCAATGACATAATCATATCTGCTTTCTTTCAAGCCCGCTTCACGCCAAATCCCAAAATCAAAATCTGTCGTTCCTCCACCAAAATCAAACACACCGTAGTACGTTTTTTCATCCTCTTCCGGTTCAAATCCGTATTCCTGTAACGCACAAACGGCATAGGCAGCAGGTTCACTCGCCCCAGCAGTGACACGAAACTTTTTCATTAATTCTTCATCCTGTAGAATCGGCATAGGAAGTGTCTTTTTTAAACCGCGTTCAAAACACGTTAGAATTTTTTCCCTTACCTCTTTTTCATACGTCACCGGGAAAGAAAGGGTGTAATCGAGGTAAATCCCATTGTTCTGGTTATTGATGTACAAACCGAGGTAGTAGGCGTATAACTCGATTGGGTTGATTTCCTGATCGGTTAAGTCCAAAAAGGAACGCAGTACAACGGCATATCCCCTCTTGTCTTTTAATCGGAGTTTGTTATTCTTTTCTCCAGCCCACTGCTTTAGATTATTCAATATGGAATAATAATGGTCACTCTTTCCATTCATCAAGTTGTTAAGAGCATTGTGGGAAACCGTCACATCCTGCCACCTTGTATCTGGTCTTCCTTCTTTTTCTTGATAAAGCTCCAGGAAATGTTCTAAATCAATAAATTCAATCACGGTTGGATTTTCATAATGCCAGTCTTGTACTTCCGTGTTTAGGTAGCCAACCCCAATACGCATGGGAAGAGTAACATCACTTTCTTCTTGATGGACGACAACTGTACTTTTCGTTCCAAAATCAATGCCGACTATGCCGTCCTCCCTAATATCCATTTTAGGGTTTCTGGCCATTATTTCTTCGTTCAGTTTTATCGTTAAAGGTTTTTCATCAGAGGTGACAGGCCATAAATCCCAATGTCCCCGGTTTGGATCTGTTAACATCTTTTCATCATATGTATCAATATCAGCTCTTACTTTTTCAGAGTTTAAAAGCTTCTCATAAAACGTGTTGGAATCGATAGCGATCGATGGCAATTCTTTAAGAAAACTTTCATGATCTAATTCCTTTAATTGATACAATTCCAGCAAATAATCATACTCCTTCTGGCGTTCTGCACTTAATCCGCTTGGAACTAACCGGTTTTCCAGCCAAAGATGGAGAGCCTTTCGGTCATTGATTTCAAAAGCATTTTCCCCATTTAAACGGAAGACGGGAACGAAAAATCCTTTTCCCAGCAAATTGTTTTTTTGATTTACTACATCGTAGCTTTGAATGTCGTACCCGTTGGATTTAAACGCTATCGATTTAGAAGAGTTAGCCGTTTGATTGGCAAATATCCTTGAAATGGAAGGATTTTTATTCGCGGAGTAATCGTCTAAAGATAGTATTCTCTTATATACAGGGTGATCGGTTGTATTGAAACTTTTCGCAGCCTCTTCCCGTGTCATGACATCACCTTTAAAACCGGAAACGTCCAGATGCTTTTTGTAGTCAAAATCCTCGTCCATTAATTCATAGTATTTTCTATAAGGAAATACCGCTGCGATGTTGTGATCATATATAATATTCCCATTATTCATGTAAACCCATCTGGAACGGAGCATTTTTTTAATGTCTTGAAAGAAGCTCGCCTCATCCTTGAAGAAGGTTTCTTCTGCACTCTGATATAAATGGCTGATTAACGATCTCACTTCTTTATAAGTCATTGAAATGGCAGAGACCGGAACGGTTTGGGAATCAGTTGAGAGTAGAACCTGCTCTTCGTTCTTATTCATTAAGTATATGGAACTGTCTATGTTATTTTTTTCGGCTAAGCTTGTTACGTTCTCAATCGGCTCTTCATCTTCCATCGTTTCTTGTTTTTCAACTTCTTTTAATAATTCTTCAGAAATTGCATCACCAGAATCCAAATAACATATCAGGTCACCAATCTTGACTATAGTGTCCTCCGCTACGTTCAATTCTTTAAGGGTACCTTCTTTTTCTGAAAAGAGGTCAAATTCGATGCCCTCACAGCTGAATTTGGCTAAGCTTTCGCCCACCGTAATATAATCGCCTGGCTGTTTATACCATTGCACAAGAAGGATCTTTTCAATGCCTTCTTCAATCTCTGGGATAATAATCGATGTCATTGTATTTCTCCTTTACTATCATTCACTTTTTCGCCTGCTAGATTCTCACAACAGATTTTTTAATGGTTTTACCATTAATGCTTATATATCCTGGCAGCAGGACTTCCATGATGTTCCCGGATATTTTGCTATTGAGGGCCCTTATGTACAAGTCCTCCCTGAAGACCTCATTCATTTTTACTTCCTGTATTTTATATAAAGGGGTATCGTATGTTTTACTGTACTCTTGAAAGAAATACAGAAAAAGGGCGAGCAAAGTCTCTCTTTCCTGCTCCCGTCCTTCCATAATCTCGTTTTTGATAAAATCCCACAAAGATGAAATGTTTTCATATTGCACGCCACAGACTATAAATTCCTGCACGGAACCACCCTTGAAGATTCCTTTCAAGGAACTTTTAGTGGTTTCGGATAATTGTTGAACAGCTTCGTAAAGTTCTTCTGCTTCCCGATAGTCCGCTCTTCTCTTTTGCAATTCATTATAATAGGATTCCATTTTCTCATTCAGATGGTGGATCATTATTTGGTACTCACTAATTTCTGCTTTTTTCGAGGCAAGCTCTTGTTGAAGTTTTGCTATTTCATTTTCTTTTTCTTTCAGCAGCTCCTTATGCTCCCCCAATTGACTATACGAGCGCGCTTCTGCTATTGCTTGTATCTTTTCAATGACTCTTTCGTCTTGTAGGGAAACCATTAATGCCTCAATAAAACCATCATCCCATTCCTTATTCATCTTTACACTCCTTTCAAAAGTGTTAACCAACCATACTCGCTCTGTATATGTATGAAAATGTTTTCCTTTTTTCGCCATAGAAAAATCCCCTCCCAGATAGACTGTTAGGAGAATACAACCATAACTTATATTCCAAGATATCAGTAGTGAGATTACTTATTTCTTATCAAAAATACGTATATAACGTATTAAAGATGTATGAATAATATGATGCTTACTTTCACTTTTCACTATTAAATACTCACAGTGTTCCATCCTTTTTAAGACCTCTTGTAAAACATCCTCTTTTTTACTACTCAATCCTTTTTTTATTTTCTCCCACTTAACATCAGCGTCAAGAGTATAACAAACATAGAATTCCTTTAACAGGTTAATCTTCCCCTTAAATGCTTAGTTTCTTTAACTGTTTTTATTGTTTATATCTAATCCGAATTCATATTTTTCCTCAATCCGATATACTACCTTATGAGTACCACTTAATAATATTCGGTATGATTATGTTGTTTAAGTGGGTTGAAATGACTAGGGTTAAACCCCTGGATTACTTGATAAGAAAAGGCCTCCCCTCAGTAAACTGTGGGAGTCCTCAGACTGTAGACAAACTCGATGAAAATCGAGTTTGTCTACAGTTTTTTTGCTTGTACAAATTTAGACGTTGATTTCCACTTCAGGCACTTGCGCCTGTGGGGTCTCCCATGGACTCGCTATTCCCGCAGGAGTCTCGCACCCGCTCCAATCAACTATGTTTAAAAATTTGGATAGAACTCCTTTTGCCTACAGTCTTTTTTGTCTTAAAATAGATCTATTAAAACTTGAGGTGATGAGGATGCTTTCGAAACATCATTCTATTCAACGAGATCAACTTGAAATGATTACATATGCTCCCCATTCATCTTTCAATAAAAACCCGAACAAAAAAGCCCTTCTCGTTTGAGATGGCCTTTCGTTATGCTGTTCCAGCACACTCGCTTAACTATTAAATCGCACATCTTGATGCTAGTGGATTCTTGATGGTTCGCATGCATGTTTGTATGGGAGCTTAAACAAATTATCCATAACAGCATTAACACAATCTTCACAATAATAATTGACGAACTCTCTACCTTGTTCAAAAATTGGTGTCATCGTATCTATGTCAGCCCATTTAAAACAGTAAATACACATTTGCCTCATGATATATCACTCCTTTTCCACGCGGAAATAATTTGATAATATCCAAAAGAAGAATATGTGCCACTTGCCGACATTATTCAAGAAACGTTTGCGAACTCCGACTGTAAAATTAAGGTATAAAGGAAATTAAATGCTATAAACCGATATCATTTATATACCACTTAGCCTGAGTATTAAACAACCTCCCCCAAAAATATTATTCGTTGCCCCTCAATCTTTTCCACCAAGACTTTTTCCATTTTGAAGTTCACCTATGGTTCGAAATAACGCAATCAATCTTTTTTCCCTCACTAAAATTCCTTTATCCACTAGCTGCACCTTTTGTTACATACAAAAAAAAGAGCTGCCAAAGCAACTCTTTTTTGAAGTAAAATACCTGTTTCAACTTCATGAACGGTATTACAAATGACTATTTCTTTTGTCACTTTCCATCACTGCCAGTTCGTGTGGAAAACCCCTGCTAAATCACGTCGTTCATAGGTATGCGCACCAAAATAATCACGTTGTGCTTGCAAAAGGTTAGCATTTGAGATGCCTGTTCGATAACTATCGTAATAAGTAAGTGAAGAGCCTAAACATGGAAACGAGATGCCGGAATTTATCCCCTCACAGACTACCTTTCGCAATCCCACCTGGTACTTTGCAACCTTTTCAGCGAAATATGGTGAAATCAATAGATTGGCCAGATTTGGCTGCTCTTGATAGGCTTCGCTAATGACGTTTAAAAATTCTGCCCTAATGATGCAGCCGCCGCGGAAAATAAGCGCAATATCCTTCAAAGGCAAATCCCAGCCGTTAAGTTCAGAACTCATTTTATATTGAGTGAAACCTTGCGCGTATGCACAAACCTTTCCCATATATAATGCTTGCCTAATATAGTCAATCCACTCATTTTTATCTAATTTTTGCTGAACGTTCTCAGGCCCTGTTAGAATGTTTTCCGCATGAACCCGTTCTTCTTTTAGAGCGGAAATGTAGCGCGCAAACAAAGACTCTGTAATGATCGATGCTGGTATTCCGTTATCAATCGCTTGCATGCTGGTCCATTTTCCTGTGCCTTTTTGTCCTGCTTTATCGAGAATCACATCGATCAATGGTAAGCCCGTTACTTCATCTTTTTTCCTTAAGATTTCGGCCGTGATTTCGATTAAATAACTTTTCAGTTCGCCTTGATTCCATGTTTCAAAGATGTCAGCAATTTCATTAACCTCTAAATGCAATTTTTCTCTTAAAAATGTATATGCTTCGGCGATTAATTGCATATCTGCATACTCAATCCCGTTATGTACCATTTTCACAAAATGACCTGCCCCTTTTGGACCGATATAGGTACAGCAAGGAGCATCATTTACTTTGGCTGCGATTTTTGTCAGGATTGGAGCCACTTTTTCATAGGCGTCCTTATCTCCTCCTGGCATGATTGAAGGTCCTTTTAACGCACCGACTTCCCCACCGGAAATACCAATTCCTACATAACTGAATCCTTTAGATTTCAATTCATCATATCTGCGTTCAGTATCTTCGTAATGAGAGTTACCGCCGTCCATGATAATATCGCCCGATTCAAGATGAGGAAGTAATGAAGTGATCACCGAGTCGATCGCTTTACCCGCAGTCACCATCAGAAAAATCTTTCTTGGCGTTTCCAGTGACTGAACGAAATCTTGGATTTCGTAATACGGATGGATTGACTGACCGTCCAATTCAGCAACAAGCTGATCCGTTAAATCTCTTGTGTAATTATAGACAGCTACTTTTTCCCCTTTATTAGCCATATTTAACGCGATATTACTGCCCATTACCCCTAAACCAATGACACCAATTGTATTGAACATTATTTCTGCTCCTTCTTATGTAAGAATAATAGGCAGTAAATCCCTGCCATAAGTCGGGGATTTACTGCCGGGAAAGCCTATACAAATAAGCTTAGTAATAGAATGAATCCTAATCCAGCCACTGATATGATCGTCTCAAGCAAAGTCCATGTTGCGAATGTTTCTTTCATGCTTAAGCCAAAATACTCTTTAAACATCCAGAAACCAGCATCGTTAACGTGTGAAGCGATTAAACTTCCCGCTCCTGTAGCAAGTACGACCAGAGCAAGGTTAACGTCCGTCTGACCTAACATCGGAATAACCAAACCAGCTGTCGTCAAGGCAGCAACTGTAGCAGATCCCAATGAAATACGCAGGATTGCCGCGATGATCCAGGCAAGCAGGATTGGTGATAATGATGTTCCTTTGAATAATTCAGCTACATAGTCACCTACACCGCCATCGATCAATACTTGTTTGAAGGCTCCGCCGCCACCAATGATCAAGAGCATCATTCCGATATTCAGGATCGCTGATGTACAAGATTCCATAATATCCTTCATTGGAATCTTTCTTGCCACTCCCATTGAATAGACCGCAAATAATAAGGAAAGCAACATGGAAGTACCGGCTTCACCAATAAAACGGATAGCGGCCAGTAAACCATTATCTTCAAATCCCATCGTTTTTTGCATCAAAGTGATGATTGTAGCAATTGACATTAATATAACCGGAAGTAATGCAGTAAATACACTGATTCCAAATCCAGGTGTTTCTTCAAGTTTAAAAGATTTTTGTTCCCCTAATGAGGCAATGCTGCCTGTTTTCGTAAATGATTCAGGTACTAATCTTTTAGCTATCTTCGTAAATATCGGTCCAGCTAAAATAACGGTTGGAACCGCAATGATGAAGCCGTAAAGTAAAACCTGACCAATGTCTGCGCCATATTCACCAGCGATGACGGTTGGTCCTGGGTGCGGCGGTAAGAAACCGTGTGTTACGGATAATGCCGCCACCATTGGAATGCCAAGATACAATATCGAAACTTTTAATTCTCTTGAAATCGCAAATACGATTGGAATCAATAATACTAATCCCACTTCAAAAAATAATGCGATACCGATAATGAATGATGCTACCACGACTGCCCATTGAATATTCTTTTCACCGAATTTCTTAACAAGGGTCATGGCAATGCGCTGCGCTCCGCCCGAATCTGCGATCAACTTACCTAACATCGCCCCAAGTCCAAAGATTAACGCTAAGTGGCCGAGTGTTCCGCCTAATCCAGCTTCAATGGTTTTGACAATTCCGTCAAGCGGCATCCCAAGTGCTAAAGCCACTCCAAACGATACAATGATCAAGGAAATAAAGGTGTTTAATTTTAAGCCCATTATTAAAATTAATAATGCGACAATTCCTAAAGCGACAATGACTAATGGCATTGTAATCCCCCCATGTCTTTACTTTGCAGCATTTATTAAGTTTCTTTGATAATTCGCAATCTGTGTATATTCGTTTTCCAATACCCTTGATAGGTTAATGAAAATCGGCAGCAGCTGCCTGTATTCATTTACAGAATCGGCTTTCGGTGTGTGCTTGTGGGTATTGCCTATCATTTCAGAAACCACTTCGAAGGAATCAATTTCCCCAGTTGCATATAACCCTAATATACAAGCACCCAGGCACGAACTTTCGTAGCTTTCTGGAACCACGACTTCCGATTCGAAGATATCGGACATCATTTGCCGCCAAACAGCCGACCTTGCGAAGCCTCCCGTAGCTTGAATTCGGGTCACGGGACCGTCCATGCATTCGGTTAAGGCCAAAAATACGGTGTATAAATTGTAAATGACTCCCTCTAGAGCCGCTCGAATCATATGTTCTTTCTTATGCGACAGCGTTAATCCGAAAAATGAACCCCTTACGTCCGGATTCCATAATGGTGCACGTTCACCTGCAAGATATGGATGGAATAACAATCCATCAGCGCCCGGTCTTACCCGTTCGGCAATCTTGGTCAAGACTTCATAAGCGTCGATTCCGAGTCTTTTAGCTGTTTCCACCTCGGAAGAAGCAAATTCATCGCGAATCCAGCGAAGGACCATCCCCCCATTGTTTACCGGCCCGCCAATCACCCAATGCTTTTCCGTTAAGGCATAGCAAAAGATTCTTCCTTTTTCGTCTGTTTTCGGTTCGTCAATAATTGTCCGAATCGCACCGCTTGTCCCGATCGTGACAGCGATTTCACCTTTCCGGATAGCGTTTACACCTAGATTTGAAAGGACACCATCACTTGCCCCAATGACAAATGGCGTTTTTGGGTCAATCCCGATCTGTTTGGCTAAATCCGCGTCACAGTTGTTAAAGGTCTTTGTTGTTGGTACGAGTTCAGATAATTGATCACGCGTTACTCCAGCAATTCTTAGGGCTTCCTCATCCCAATCCAAGTTTTTGAGATTCAACATGCCCATGGATGAAGCAAGGGAATAATCGACAACGTATTGATCAAAGAACTTTTTAAAGATATATTCTTTAATCCCGATATACTTTTTAACATTGGTTGCGATCTCCGGGTGATCATTCACGATCCAGGTAATCTTGGATAATGGTGACATCGGGTGAATCGGTGTTCCGGTTCGCTTGTAAACTTCATGCCCATCTAATTCATCCTTTATTTTATGGGCCCAAGCTTCACTGCGATTATCTGCCCAAGTGATGCAAGCGGTTAGCGGCTGGTCGTTTTCATCCATAGCTATAACACTATGCATCGCACTGCTAAATGAAATAAATGATGGTTTTTTATCTGGATGCTGCTTCGTTATATTTGAAAAGGCTTTCAGAACAGCCTGGAAAATCTCCTCAGGGTCTTGTTCCGCCGTTGTCATATCCGGTGTGTAAAGAGGATAGCCAATATTCTCTTGCTGGATGACATCGCCTTTTTTCGTGAATAATACAGCTTTTGTACTTGTTGTACCGATGTCTACTCCTAACATATAGCTAGTCATTTTCTTGTTCGACTCCTTTTGAAAGCATCTGTTGAGCCATCCATAAGTCTTCAACTTTTCCTTGAACATCATCAAAGTTTTCATGTAACGACTTAATCATGATGTCTCGATCTTTTGTTTTGATCGCATCAATATACAGCTGATGATTATTTATGATCCGTGTAAAGTCTTCATACTTTTCTTTAAAACGGCTGCGCATGGATAGAAGAATCAAACTTTCCATTACAGGTTTTAAATTATCCCAGATCATCAGGATGTAGGAATGATCGATGGAGCGAATGATCGTTTCGTGGAATAGAACATCCTGATAGGAAAACTCATCCGCATCCAGGTATTTTATGGACACTTTCATCATTTCCAATATTTTACTAAGTTCCATTACTAATTCATTCGTGTTCATCCTCACTAGACGTTCAAATACAAACGTTTCGATGAGAATACGTACATCATAAATTTCTGCATACTTTTTTTCTGTTAAACCAATGACAACCGCACCCATTCTTTCTAATCGGATGATATTTTCAGAGGCCAGTATTTTTAACGCTTCACGAACGGGTGAGCGGCTTACACCGAAATCAGCAGCTAATTTATTTTCAGAAAGGATGGCACCGCTTTCAATCATCCCCGAAATAATACGCATTCTAAGCTCGGATGTAACGCGATCGCCAGCTGAAGCTTTTGAAAGCCATTTTACAGGATAAAGAAATTCCTTTGATTCAGCCATAAATTCACCTTCTTATAGAGTTCAAGTACACTTGTATACAAGTATTTTATAATAATAATAATAAATAATGCAAGCTTTTTGAATTCAACCGGATTTTCGCCAATATAATCAAAGTCGAACGTTTTAGAAGTATTTGACTTTAGCGAACGTTGAAATAAAACCTTTTTCATTATAAAAATCCCCGTTCATAAACGTGTACTTTTAATCCACTATTGAACTGAACTAAACAAGACAGAGATTAACCCCCTATTACAAAAAAAAGCACCACTTTTCCTTAACCAGGTGGTGTCCATTCTATTTTATCCTCCCAAAAACTTACTCAAAGTAATTCTATTTTTATTTGAGGGTGACCTCAGGTAAATATCCTACATGATGTACCGCCAGCATTATACAGAACAACGCCATTAATTATCTATATGGTCATTCTACTTTCTGATGGCCCCATGCCTGTCACCTCTTATTCCGATTAAAAGGACGTTTTACATAGGAGAATAGAAAAATTAACATAGCCTTCCAACCGATAACGATAGCAAATAAAAAGAAAAATCACTCTTGTACCACAGCATTAATCCAATTTAGCATTCATAACAATGCAGAATACACCGATCACTTCAGCATTATCGTCAAAATTGCCCAGGTAAATGTAACCTGATACTCAGAATATACTCTTTGCATCCACTCCCACATAGTTATTCACAATGATTCAATCTCTTGTTTGAACCTGCCTCGTTATTGCCATATGAAAAAAAAGGCTGCATATGCAACCTCTGTTATTAATGTAGAGCACCGCTAATTTGAACAGTTAGTAATATGAAGCTTTTTACCTAAAGAATAAAGGACACACCCGCCTACTTAGTTTTAGTTAAATGTATTTAAATTTCATTGCCAACTTCAAGATTGCAATCTTGACGATCCTTAACTGGAGTTTGAGTTAAATCAAACTCCATTCATGATACCTTAACTCCTTTTATTAATTCGTCTTTTAATTTCATAGGCTCAGCTAATTCAATGCTCCAAGGAACTTTTTGCATACCATGTACCTTTTAGTCAACCAACTCTTCCACTCTATGTCCACTTATGTAATAATTTGTGTATGAAAAATTAACCATCACTGTTAAATCAATGGTTGCACATCGTTTATCAAATTTAAAGTAGTTTTAAGTTATCTCTGTTCGAGGCAAATTAGACTAATCGATTTTTATAAACCAAAAACCAGTCAAGAACACGAAAGTTTTAGGGTGTATAAACTCTGAACCTTAAGACAAAAATGATACTTGAAAGGTTGGGAGATTATATTAAAGAGCAGATAATGGTGATGTTTTCACTTTAAGTAGGCGTCCAGTAGAGGAAACGCTACTACGGCTATTCTGGCTGCAATCCTAGGGGGAAAAAAATTGAATACCGAACAAAGAATACTTCGAGTCTCCATTGGCGTTACTATCTTCGTTGCTTGCTTTGGGATCATTTTCGGCCTGCTATCAGGTTCGTTCTCTATCACCTTTGATGGGTTCTATTCTCTGACCGATGCAATCATGAGCGTCTTGGCGCTCATTGTCTCAAAGTTGATTACCTCGTCCACTGCACCGAATAGGCAGAATGGTAAATTGAGTGAACGCTTCACAATGGGATTTTGGCACTTGGAGCCAATCGTCCTTGGTCTCAACGGTGTCATGCTCATGGGGGCGGCCGTTTATGCATTGATTAATGCAATTGGTAGTCTTATGACGGGCGGCCGCAATCTCGAGTTCGGGTTCGCCATCGTCTATGCCGTTGTGACGATGATCGCATGCTGTTCCATGGCGATTTTCGAAACACGCTTAAACAAGACACTTAGCTCGGATTTTGTTGCCCTTGACGCTAAGGCCTGGATGATGACCGGTGGCATAACCGCTGCGCTCTTGATCGCGTTTTGCATCGGATACGCTTTTGAAGGAACGAATTTGGAATGGCTTACACCCTATATTGATCCTGCAGTACTTGTACTGATCTGTTTGGTAATTATTCCGCTGCCGATTTCAACGGTAAAGCGGGCCTTGGCGGATGTCCTGCTGATCACCCCTCAATCACTCAAGCAGCATGTGGACGAGGTCGCACAGCACTTTGTGAAGCGCTACGGCTTCGTTTCTTACCGAGCTTACGTCGCAAAGGTTGGCCGGGGAAAACAAATTGAACTATACTTTATTGTGCCTGGCGGGTGGCCGGCTAAATGCCTTGAAGAGTGGGACGCAATCCGTGATGAAATCGGTAATGCCATCGGCGAGGAAAGTACTGATCGATGGTTAACAATTGTGTTCACGACCGATGTTGAATGGGCGGACTAAAAATAGGGTAGTGAGCCGGAGAGCCTGGCGATATGCTCGTACGGCGGCAGAATGTTTGTTTAAAGAGCCACCGACATGTGGATTAGGGGTAACCACCAGCAAAATCGCGTCTTTTTTTCAACTTACTGCCCCGATAGTTGCATAAAAAATGCTGCCTTAAAGACTGCTTCAATCATCAGCTAACGCAATACAGAATCGCACCAAATACTTGAATAAACTTTTTACTTATCTTAGCTGTAACATGTTTAGTTTCTAATTCATACTCCATCTTTCTATTAATATAGGAATGTCAAAAAAACAAAAATAAAGGTAGAGCTAAAGATAATCCAACGGTAATATGAGATAAAAGACAAATCCATATTTATAAATACCAAGAAAACAGCACATGAGATTAAAAATCAACTGCAAAAAAGGCCGATATCGTGTTAGTGAATAATAATTCCATTAATAAACCTAAATCAAGTCCATTATCCTCTTTAAAAACCTAGCTATCTTCACATGAGTAGAATAGCTGGGTTTCTTTATTATATACGTCCAAGCACTAAGCTATTTCGTGCAGCTTCTACTACTTCGGTGGTAATCGATGTAAGATGATTGATTTCGAGGATGCTTAAAATGCTTTTGAGCTTTTATCTTTCCTCGTTAATAAATCATTCTTTGTCAGTAAGGTATTTAATTTTTCTGAACTTAGGAGCATTGCTGCAACAAAAACAGCAATACACAATGGAAAGATTCCTATTGTTGAATGAGATGCAATGAAGCCAAGAAGAGGTGGTATGAAAGTACTACCTGTATAAGCAACAGCCATTTGATAACCCATAATTGTCTGGGAATGCTTCTTCCCAAAACGTGTTGGAGTTTCATGCAACATACACGGAAATATCGGTGCTAATCCCAGTCCAACCATAATAAAACCTACAAGCGAAAAAGTGGAAGGCAATGGTAGGAATAGAAGTGTGGCACCAGCTAATGCTATTATTTGCCCCATCCGAATGAGAGTACGGTTACTCATTTTAAAGGTAATGAAGCCTGTAATAAATCTACCCATTGTTATCCCTGCGTAATATAAGGAAACCCATTGTGCAGCAACCGATACGGGTAACTCCTTGACATTTACCAGAAAGCTACTTCCCCAAAGACCCACTGTTGATTCAACCCCACAATAAAACAAGAAGGAGATCAGAGCCAGTTTAACTCCTTTAATTTGTAAAGGTTTTACATGTTTAGCATCTTCATTATAAAATACACCTTTTGAATCTTCCTGCTCTTCATTTATTGTTATATTGCTTTTCTTTTTCACTCTATTCCATAAGGGCAAAGTGAAGAGAAGGATTACAGTTAACGTGAACTGAATTACAGAGATTGCAAGATATCCATTTCTCCAAGAATTTTGTTCTGAGATAAACTGAGCCATAATGATAGGACCAAAAGTGGCTCCGACTCCCCAAAAACAATGTAACCAACTCATATGGTGTGCCTTATACTGTGTAGCAACATAATCGTTTAATCCTGCATCAACAGATCCTGCACCTAATCCAAGTGGTATGGCACATACAATTAACCACACAAGCGATGGAGCAAAATGAAATCCCAACAAAGCACCAGCAGTCAGTAAGCAACTGACAAATGTGACATTGCCAGTTCCAAACCGTTTAAGTACCATTCCGCTAGCTAAACTGGAAATAATTGTACCACCAGCTATCGTCATAAAAAGTAATCCAATATTTCTTTATCAACTTCATCGTTACAAAAAATGATGGAATGCCGGTTAATGATCGCTACAAACGAGGCCACACCTGCTAATGCATCAATCTCATAATGCTCACAGATAGCTACTTTTTTAGATCCACTCGATTTTCCAAGACTTTTATAAAGTTCCAATAATCATACTGGGACGAATCAAACCTCTCCTGAGAAAAAGCAACTTCCTCGCACCACGTCTCCACATATCTTAATTATATAAGAGATTGATTGTCCTTATAAATAATGAACACAGTAAGGGATTTTAAAACTTTTTACAAAATTTCTTTCTCCCCCCTCTTTGTTGTTTCCCGTTGAGTAGAAATAAAATTTAATACATGGCGTTTTCCGGGTGCTTCCTGAATAGCCCCTTTTACGGAAGCAGTCAGTGCTCCACTTGCATTTGCAAAAGTAAGTAATCGTTGATGATTTTCACTCACTCTTTCACATAGATTTTCATTAGTTACTTCAAGTGACACTAGTTCGGATAAGAAACCTCCGATAAATGCATCACCTGCCCCTGTTGTATCCGAAACAATTACTTTAAATCCTTTGTCTTCATATACCTTTCCATTTTTCAAATAAATATTTGCGCCATCGCTTCCTTTTGTATATACGACTACTTTCACGTTACCGACAAAAAGGGATTCAATCGCTTCTTTTTCCGTATGAATATTTGTTATAAAATATAATTCTTCATCAGATACTTTTACAATATCCGCTAGAGGCAAGAAGTTTAGTATGGTACTCCGACAGCTTTCTTCATCTGGCCATAAAGGAAGCCTGACATTAGGGTCAAAACTTACAATTCCACCCATTTTATTAAATCTGTCTATCACTTTTATATGGGTTTGTTTCATTGGACTTTCAACTAAATCCACTGAGCAAAAGTGAAGAAGATCTCCTTGATTAAACCACTCTGACTTCACCTCATCTGGTGAAAGTAATAAATCAGCTGCATTCTTTCGGTAAAAATTAAAACTTCTTTCTCCGAAATTATCTACAGATACAAATGCTAATCCAGTTTCACCTTCATCACTTCGAATAATATAGGAAGTGTCTACATCATTTCCTCGAAGCATGCCCTCTAAATAATCACCAAAATTATCATTAGCTATCTTGGTCAGCATGACGGAATTCCCACCGTATTTTGCAATTGCAATCGCAACGTTCATAGGAGCTCCACCGGCAACACGTTCAAAACCAGTAACCTCTTTTAAAGATTTTTCTTTTTGAATCGGAATAAAATCGATTAATGTCTCACCAATACAAAAAACCTTTTTCAATGTTTTCACCCCTAAACAAGGAACAAGTGTGTAGACACTTGTTCCTTGTTATTTTATTTCCAGATATCTTGCAGGTTCCAATAGGTTATTTCCTTGACTTGTACATCACCCTTCTCAGCAAATAACTCAATTCCTAGTCTATCTTCATTCGGATAGATTCGACTTGTCATGGTCGTTTGTCCATCGTTCGCAAAGATTTCAATGGAAGATCGATCAATAAATACACGCAGGGAAAGCTCTTTATTTGTCTCAAGCATTGTGCTTCTAACACCATCTTCCACTTTTCCTGACTTGGAGCAATCAAGTGTTAGTTGTTGTTTATCTAAGTGATACGTTAATACTGTTTCTTCTTGGTTAACTCCACGAATCTTTAGACCTACAGATTGAGCGCTACAATTAATTAAATCAAACACTGCTTTCACTTCAAGTAAATCCTCTTTCGTTTCTATCAAATAGCTTTCAGAAATGGATTGATTTGTACACTCAATGTGTTCAGAATCCCGTAATAAGATTAATTCCTCAACAGGATTCATTAAAATCTTGTTATGATCCCCTAACGTTATTTCGCGTGGCAATGTTAAGGCTCCACACCATCCATCTGCTTTAGTTGGCATGTTTGACTCCCACATATCCATCCAACCAATCGCAATTCGACGCCCCTTATCATCTAACAGTGTTTGAACTGCATAAAAATCATGTCCATTATCCAGTTCAGTAAATGATCCATGAACAAACTCGTTTGTTTCGTAATTATAATCTCCAACCAAATAACCTGTTTGGAATAGATTATTATATAAATCTCCATTTGATTTAATACCTTGAGGAGAGATCATTAAAATATATTTTCCATCTAATTCAAAGAAGTCCGGGCATTCCCACATATATCCAAGGGATCCATCACTTTGTGCAAGAACGCCAATGTATTCCCAATTCAGTAGATCTGAAGAACGGTATAAAATAACTCTTCCGACATTATCCTTCGTCGAATTTCCTAAAACCATGTACCAGGTATCATTGTGCCTCCACACCTTTGGATCACGGAAGTGATGTGCACTATCTACTGGTGGTTTAGCAATAACCGGATTTTCCCCAACCTTCTCAAATGATATTCCATCCGTACTGACCGCAATATTTTGATTTTGATAGAAGAGATCTTTTTCCTTGTCTGTATAGTGATGTCCTGTATAGATCAGGGTTAGCTCACCATCATTATCAACGGCACTTCCTGAGAAACATCCATCTGTATCACAAGCATCCCCGGGAGCTAAAGCAACAGGCAAATGTTCCCAATGAACGAGATCTTTACTTTTTACATGGCCCCAATGCATAGGTCCCCAATTTGCATCATATGGATGGCATTGATAAAATGCATGATATTCCCCTTTATACTTCACGAAACCGTTCGGGTCATTCATCCAGTTAGCTGGAGCCATGATATGGTAACCTAATCGATAACGATCATTTATTTTTTTCTTGTTATTCTTCAGTGCCTCTTCAGCCTGTTTAATTCTATTAATTGTTAACATCGTAACATCCTCCTATATTATCTTTCGTAACCTTTCCAGATTGCCATTTAAGCCTTTTCTTTTTTTAGAACCTTTTAAAGTAAAGATAGAAATAATGGTAAAACAAAACACCATGATTCCCATGATGAGATAGGTTTTACGAAATCCTACACTGTCATATAATCCACCTGCAAGTGGTGAAAGAATGGATGCACCAACCTGAGATGCAAATTGGAAACCAACTAGATAAAGCACAGAAGATAGACGGGTATCGAAATTCGCTGCTAAATATTTAAAAATAGCAATTAGCATAATAGGCAATTCAAGGGCATGAATTAATTTCATCGAAGAAATTCCGATTGGTCCAACAACAATTCCAGAACCGATGATTCGGAAGGCCATTAAAAATCCTGCTAGAATTAAACTATTCTTTACACCAAACTTATTTACGATAAACGGAGCAAGAAACATCATTCCGGCCTCTAAAAATACTTGGAACGAGTTTAGATATCCGAATACTTGATTGCCTAACGATTCAGTCGGAAATAATGAGGCGTAATAAAGAGGGAATTGCTGATCATAAACACTGTAGACGCATGTCACCCCAATAATGTACATCATGAAAAACCAGAAATCTTTTAATAAAAAAAGTTGTCCAACGTCTCTTAATTTAATAGAATCGGCTCTATTCATCTCTTGATCCGTCATTTCTATTTTCACAGACATAATAATGGCCACTAATATGATCGCTGAAACAGATGCAACCCAGAAATTGATATTTGGATTAATATTAAACAGCTGTCCTGCAAAAAATGTAGCTGCCGCCCACCCTAGAGATCCCCACATTCTCGATTTTCCATATTCGAAATCATATTTACGGCTAATCTTCTCAATATATGATTCAATCGCTCCAATACCAGCTAGAAAAGCTACGGCTAAATAGATTCCTCCAACAATCGCGCCCCAAAAGACATTGTGTTTTAATAATGGTCCATAGATGAAAATATAAAATGGTCCTACAAATACGAGTAGCAAACTAATGAAAGATAATATTTTTTTCTTTAAACCTATTTTGTCAGATATATAACCATATAGTGGCTGCATACATAAGGCGAAGATAGCGTTTACAGAAAAGATAATACCTGTAGCTGCCCCACTTAAATTTATTTCTTGTCCTAACCAAATGGAAAATAAAGAGTAACTTGAAGACCAAGTAAAAAAGAAAAAGAAAAAATACGCACTTAACTTCCAATACAGAATTTTTGAAACTTCCAATTTAATTGCTCCTTTTACTAGACATGTGAAAAGAAATGAATCACTAGTTAACGATATGAAAAAGAAGAATCAGAAATGTGAATTTAAGTCCATACATGGTTGTTAATGATGATACACTCTCTATTTAATGCCTGTACCTGAACCACCAATCCCCTCTAAAATATAACGTTGAGCCACAATATAGATAATAATCAATGGAACGGTGGATATCGTCAGAACAGCCATGACTTGGTTAGTATAAACCGGATCTGTACTATTAATTGCTGTAATCGCTACCTGGATTGGAAATTTCGACTTGTCTGTCAAGACCATCAGAGGCCAGATGTAGTCATTCCAACTTCCGATAAAAGCCAATGTCCCAACAGTGGCAACGGCCGGTTTGGACATCGGCAGCATGATCCGCCAGAACACTTGCCATGTATTTGCCCCATCCAATTTAGCCGATTCAATAATCTCTTTTGGAATAGCCATAAAAAAGTTCCGGAACAAATAGATATTGAATGCCCCTGCCAACGCTGGCAAAATAACCGCAAGACGTGTATCCACTAATCCAATGCTATGAATAATGGTAAATTGAGAGATTAAGATGGTTTCAAATGGCACAATCAAAATAGCCAATAAAAGTCCAAACAGCACTTTTTTTCCACTAAAATTAAGTTTAGCAAATGCATAGCCCGCCATCCCATTGATAATTATGGAACCAACTGCTACACACAAACCATAAAACAAACTGTTGCCTATATAACCTAGTAAATGAAACCGTAACAGAACTTGCTTATAGGATACAAACCAGTCTGATGGATGAAATGATGGCAGAAAAGCCTTAATGTTACTCATATCGTTATAAATTTCCGCTTCTGGTTTCATCGAGGATGCGACCATCCAAAACAGCGGAAAAATAAATAGCACCGCGAGCAAAACCAGGCATATGTATTCTAAAATTGTTAGAGGCCCGAATTTCCGTCTCATCAATCTTCATCCTCCTTCACCAGTTTACGCTGCGTAATCGTAACCAATCCGATAATCGTCCCAAACAAGAGAGCAATTGAACTGGCATAACCAACCATACGGTCCGTAAAACCAGTTTGATAAATATAATAGACAACCGTCATGGTGGAATTCACTGGTCCGCCTTGCGTCATAACCATTGGTTGAACCAACAGCTTGAATGCGCCAATTAATGTGGTAATAAATATAAAAATTGAAGTTGGTTTCAACAAAGGTAACGTAATGTACATGAAACGTTGCCATTTATTTATTCCGTCTAACTGTGCCGCCTCATAAACATCACCGGGAATATTCTGCAGTCCTGCTAGAAAAATCAGCATCTGAAAGCCGGCTCCTTGCCAAGCTGAAACCACAACAATTGTAAATATCGCCTGCTTGGGACTTGTCAAAAACGGTTGCGCTGAAATGCCGAAGTATGTGAGTACGTTATTAATAATCCCTTCATTTGGATTCAACAAATACAACCATAGAACAGAGATAACGACAAGTGACATGACAACTGGACTAAAGTAAGCTACTTTAAAAAACGTGTTTGCTTTACGTTGTTTATTTAACAGGAGGGCAAGCCCAAGAGCTGCCCCTATCTGTAACGGAATCACCCAAACGACAAATTCCAGTGTGTTCACCAAGCTTTTCAGAAAAATTGGGTCTTGGAATAGATTGATGAAATTGTCCAATCCGACAAATTTACGCATATCTGGTGTCAATAAATAGTAATCCGTAAACGAATAATAGACTGACATAATAGACGGAATAACAAGGAACATCGATAAAAGTAACAACGCCGGTCCCAAAAACGTATATGCTACTACATTTTCTTTCCACCGAGTTTTATTCTTGGTTCTTTCCTCTGGTCTCAGAAATGTATAGACACTCCTATTTTCTTTCCATCCAATTTTACTCATAGCTCCTCCTTCTAATTGGCCTTATCGATAGCTGATTGCATTTCTTTCGCATGTGTATCCAATACTTTTTGGATATCTTTATTTTGATCATAGAAGCTGATGTCATCGATTGTTTGTTGGAAAGCACGCGTTACTTGCGGATAAGCCGGTGTAACGGGTCGTGCGTGTCCTGTTTCTTTCAATTGTTTCAAGAAGACATTCATTTGATCTGAGAACTCTTTTGCCATCACTTTTTCAGAAGAATATCGGACTGGCAGTGCTGCAATCGTACGGCTCAGTTCCACATTCGAATCTTTGTTTGTCATCCAATCGACTAATTTTGCAGCCCATTCTTTATTTTCGGACGTTTGTGTCATCGCAAATTGCCAACTACCTGAAGGAGAAACTAGTTTCTTTGTTTTTGGTGATACAGGATATGGGATAACGCCATAATCTACCTTTTGGTAGTTTGTTTTCATATCAGTTACAGTCCATACTCCACTAAACTTCATTGGATATTTTTCCGTTTCAAACGCTTGTTTGACTGGTGTTCGTGTCGTATAACCTTCTTTCAACATAGTTTGAATAAATGTCAACGCTTCAACAGTAGGTTTTTTATTGAAGACACCTTCTGCCTTCTTTCCATCTTTCGAGATGATATCCCCATCAGCTGACCAGACAAACGGAGTTAGCGCATACGTCAACATTTCGTCTTTAGACTGTAATTGCATATCAATAGCTGGTTTGTCGTATTTATCTTTCAACGTTTTACAAAGAGCAAGGAATTGGTCCCATGTCCATGGATTATCAACTGTTGGCAGCGTATTCAAATCGACGCCCGCTTCTTGTAACATCCTTTTATTGTAGTAAATCCCAACAGATGATTCACTAACACCAATTGCATACAGCTTGTCTTTATAAGTTCCTTGTTGCTTAATACTTGGCAGCAAATCCTCTTGATCTTTTACATACTCATCCAATGGTGCAATGACACCAGATTTCGCGTAAGCAGCTGTATTGGGGCCATCCAAAGTAATAACATCCGGCAACGTGCTGGTTGTAAGGGCCGCGTTTACTTTGTCTTCATAACCACCGCCATTTCCGCTACGTGGAATAAATTCAATTTTAGCTTTGATATTGTCAGGAGCATAATTCTTATTGAAGGCTTCTACCCGTTTTTTATACACTTTTCCTTCTTCATTTTCATCAGATATGTGCACCCACATCGTAACCGTCTTTTTACCATCACTATTTACGCTTTCGCTTTTGCTGCAGCCCACCGCAGCAAACATCAGTAATAAAGATATACTTACAAGTAGCCATTTCTTCATACCTTTCACTCCCTCCTCATATCTTTTAAAAAACTTATAAAAGCGCTTTCAACAGTAGTTTATGTCAACCGGTTACATATGTCAACCGGTTGACAGTCATTTTTTTGAAAAGTCAGACATTAAATTCATGTAAGTCTCTAACTCTTGCACCTAGTAGTGCTTTTCTCTAAAATAGGTGCGTGATCAGACTAATCTGAAATTATTTTATTATAGGGTTTTCCTAGTAGGTGACAGTTTATGATATGCTATTAAACAGTTAATTATGGATTTTCATTTTTATAACCTTCGCTCTTTATAAAATATTGATGCCAATGTTTAATAACTCTGTGAACCAACTCAAAAAGTCTCAGTTTCCAGTCAATGGACAAAAACATGAAACTTCATTTTAAATAATAATGGATGTTTCTTAATGAGGTAGGAGGACATGAAATGAAGCCTAACATTCACGATGTGGCAAAAATAGCAGGTGTTTCATCAACAACAGTTTCCCGTGTATTAAATAACCGCGGTTACATAAGTGAAAAAACAAAAGAAAAAGTTTATAAAGCGATGGAAGAGATTAATTATTTTCCAAACGATTTAGCCCGTTCTTTATTTAATAAACGAACTAATTTAATAGGACTAATTATCCCAAACTCAAGTAACCCATTTTACGGTGAACTTACCTTTCATATTGAAAGTATCTGTGCTTCATTAGGCTATAAATTGTTACTTTGTAACAGCTTAAACCGCATAGATAAAGAAGAAAAATATTTAGAGATGCTCATACGTAATCAAGTAGATGGAGTAGTCGTTGTGACATATAACCGAGGTATACTAAATTATGAGAAGCAGAATCTTTCTGTCGTGGCAATTGACCACTACTTATCGAAAAACATCCCTGTTGTTGGCTCTGACAATTATAGCGGAGGGAAAGAAGCTACAGAATTATTAATATTGAAAGGCTGTCAGTATATCGTTCATATAAATGGACCAATTGAGCTGCAAACACCAGCAAACTTAAGAAGAAAAGCGTATGAGGATGTTATGAAGGAACAGGGTAGACTTCCAATTACATATGAAGTTTCACCTCTTCAAAGTCATAAAGAAGTAATCTCTAAGCTTTTTGATGAACATCCAGAAGTAGATGGGATCTTTGCAAGTGATGATTTAATCGCGGCGTCTGTTATAGCTGAATCTAAAAAACGCGGAAAAGAGATACCAACGCAATTAAAAGTTGTCGGTTATGATGGAACAGAAGCAGTTCAAGTTTTACTGCCAGAATTGACAACCATACAACAACCAATTGATTTAATTGCCAAGTCAGCAATTGATATTTTATTAAAACAAATTGAAGGTGAATTTAACAATTTTCCGTTAGAGACATATCTGCCTGTTAAACTTTTAGAAGGTGGAACGACTTAATTTATTGTATTTATATGATGGGTTTTGAGGTGTCAAAACCGATTTTGTGCAAATGCAAAGACGAATAGAAAATTATTGTAGATTCGCTCTAAATAGATAGGTATATAAAATAAACTGTTTTAATTGGGGAGTCAGTTCACGTACTTTGTCTGAAAATGTGTACTTTTAAAAAATATATGTAAAACCCCTTAGGTCTCAAGGGGCGATCCCTATTAAAGAATCGCTCCCTATAATGGAATAAGTCGTATCAATGATTGTATAAATAATTAGAAAAACTATTGTCCTCCAATTATTGAATTTCAGGTCTTTAAATCCCCCAATAAGCATTAAACACCATCATTTTTGATTTATGGTGTAATCAATATGTAAGAAAGGCATGCCAAAGATTCGCATTTTGTGATGGGCTGTGAGTATTCCCGCAATTGTTTCATTAATTAAAAAGTGCTCGGATAATGGAAGCTTGAAAAGCGCTTTGCCAGCTGCTAAATAAATACCAGAGTCACTTTCTCCCTCGCTCGAAAGAATAAGAGAGCCATCGATAGCGTCAAGCTGTAAAATACCAATCATTGACGAATAAGGAAGAGGAAGTGCTATATTCATATACGTCCTGCCCTCCGTTTTATGCTGAGAATAAATGGCCACAAATACGGTATTCTCCTTCACCTGGCGAATCCATGCGCGTGGATTTTCCCTCCCATCTAGCGTTTGATCAACAGCACGTATTTTATATGTCATTTCAGTACGTTTACTTGAGATGGGCAGGTTCAACTGCTGTAGTTTTGTACTTATCAATTTATAGCACACCGCAAACGGTATAAACCAAGTGGCCCATTTTACAGAAGCAAATAACCGATACTGATCTGTGTTCTCATAAAACTGGACGATTGTTTTTGGTAAAGTTTTGATATCAACAAAATCACTTAGTTCATCCACTAGTCCTGGGTGTTGCTTGCCTGCTCCTTTTAACGCACCTCGAATTCGGCTCACTGGGAAATTCCAGACATCCTGCTTCGTTTTAGGAGGGACAAGCACCCAACCGAGTACGCCTAACATACCAAAAATTAAACAGTTAAATAAGCCATGAAATTTCAGCATAAAATCAATACTAACAAACCAAAGTCCAAACGAATTATTTGTCGCATAAAGCAATGAAAATAAGATTGTGATGCCTAGTGCACTGAATGATAGCCGTATTAATATCGTCTGCAAGTGTGAAAGGAAGCGTGTTCGGTATGCAAGTACGATTAAGGTGTAAATGGCAAATATGTAAAGCAACACAGAGATGAATTCCAGTAACGGCGAAAATGAAATGCCAATGGCGACGAGTATGGGACCCGATAAAATAATTGGCACAATTAATCGATACCATGTTGAATCGTGTAAGCGTCCAAAAAACCCAAGAGATATGGGCAATAAGAAGGCAGAGTAATGAAAATGAATAGCTGTTAACCAAGTGATTAGTGGACTAAAACCTGTATCAATTCCCGCAATATAAGCAAAGAACCATAGTCCGCCTACAAATAAATACATCATCCCGATATCAATCGATATTTCTGCCCAGTTTGTAAAACCACGCTGAAAAAACCGTTTTAGCCCATGACATGCCACAAAAAAGGTTAAAATCATATAAATGAAAGCGAGTACCATCTGTCCTGTACTTGATGGGATAACTTGCAATAAAAAGATGGAGAGCATAGCAATACAATTGAAAATAATATGTTTCCTCTTTGTTTCTAATAGTAGCTGGAGCATAAGTGGCACGAAAATCAACTGTGCAGCTGTCAGCATTAACAAATAGGGTTCAGATGTCAAAATGCTGCTTGCTATGAAAAAGAACACACCTGCAATGGTGATTGAACTAAACAGTCTGCTCCTTAAATTCGCCTTCATAAGCCATCAACCTTCCTACGATTCGGTTTCGTATATCGACTTGAATCGTAAATACTTCTCGGGCATCATCGTACCCTTCCTCAACGTTCACAACTCCTTCTAATAACCGAAGAATTGGAAACTCTAGGTTACCTATAACGATACGTTGAGGCCCAGAGCGAATGTTTATGCGCCCTTCAGGTGTCACCGTAAACTTTAAATCCGAATAAAATAAGCCCGGCTCCCCTAAATAATCCTTCACAACACCACGCTTTGTATCAACCGTCATAAACGCATTAAAATGCCGAGTAATCTCTTTAAAATAAAAAGTACGCTCCCAATATATTTCTGCCTCACCAGTCGGCAATGATCTACAGGTATTTTTGATTGAAAACGGTACATCCTTCCCGTTTTCGGGAAAAAGAAATTTCCAGCGTGTTGCTAATTTAAAAAAGGGTTTTAGCCAGAAAGCCCCCGTTTCAATTTTTGACATCATTCCGACCCCATTAAACGGTTTATCAATTGGTAGGGCATAACGCTCTTGCAGCTTAGGATGAAGTCTTTGAAAATCCTCACCTAAGAGGTCTTGGTAGATTGTCATTATGATTCACCCTTTCTCGTACGCTTGCAACTTGTTGCCGATGGCAAATCAGTTGCGAGTAAGAAGCTAATAATGGAAAGAACCCACAGACTAGCATTAAATGTAAGAGGGTTAAACGGGTGTAATGAGAATGAAGGACTAGCGATCAAGGCACTAATGGTCAATACTGGAAAAGCAATCATCTGCAGAACAAGTAAATGTCTTTTCTTACGATAAAGAAGCCATACCACTGCAAATAAAATCTCGAGAACGCCTATTATCCCTACACCCTTTACAGCAGCAGTCCCCTCCAAGGAAGTTAAACTAGATAGCATCGATACTTCCTCAGGATGTTTGGCAATAATCTTCGGTATTAGCCCATGATAAAGCCAAACAAAGAAAAAGAGCATTGTTACTATAGTGTTAATAATGAAACGTACATACTGTGATCGTGGCGATTCCCCCTTTTCGATCCAGCGTTTTAGCACATCAAAGCTTAGAGCTGTTGCCCACCCCATGATTGGCCGAAAAAAGATGTCTAAAAGCCGTCCAAAGAACCCATAACGTACATCATAGTCATATTGGGTGAGAAATGTGGTTCCGTTATCTGTCGGAATATACTGCCAATATCCTTTACCTTCACAAATTGGCGAAATTTTTTGATCGGTACCAAAGTGAAGAGAAGATGTCTTTGAACCATCCTTCTTATTATGCGTACCGATGCTTTTACCCCAGCCAGCGACTTTTACCCAACATCCCAATTTCGTTTCATATAAAAAGGATTGCGGATCATCTTCTGATTTTTTCGGTAAATAGGTAATAGAAGAAAAACGCAAATCCCATTGTTCATGTAGTTCAGGCTTTTGAGTCATACGCCATACTTCGTCTATAGTTGCCTGAATTGGAATTTCCACATAGATCGGTTTGTTTTTCATAAATGTCACCTCCATTAATAAAGTAACATAAGTTTCATTACACAATGTTAGAATTTATGAAATCGCTGTAAGAGTGATAGAGTTTGAAAGACAATCTAATAACTTATTTTATTGCTCAATTATCTGACCCAATTGCTGAACAGAGGTTAAACAGGACTCTCTAACTATCCTGCCCCGTTCGTACAATTGGTTACTCGATGTACTTCCACCTCTTTATCCTACTAGTAATTCAATCAAACTCCACCCTCTTTCGAGGTGTAGCTTTTAAATAAAGTTTAATCAAAGATATCTCGCAAACCCACATTTTACGATAAATAAAAAGAATCTATTTTGAAAAAAGATTGATCAAAATAGATTACTATTCAGAATATTCCAGTTCAATTTTTATAAAATATTTTAATCAATTTCAGTGTATCTAAAGTTTATTCTGCCTTCTCGAATTGAATGTGCCAGCTTTCCATGACTTTCCCGGATGGGTTGATGGACAGAAGCATTAGCTGAAATATTTGCCGATTTAGCCATCAGTGCACCTCCTCGATCATCCATCCTGCAAGATCGGACGGACCGGCCGACTTCTTATTGTTGGCGGAGCCGTCGCGTGGACGAAGCATGCCGCCAACGAGACGAAGTCCCTGTTTCCTCGTCATGAATCGTCCGATCTGCGTACCTATATAATTCTGTGTACCCGGAACGACATACAGTTTCCCGTCCTTCAATGCCCGAAGCGCAACTTCCACTACCCGCTCCGGTGTGTCTTTCTTTCCGACGGCGGCTTCTTCCGCGCCTACGACGTTGAAGAAGCCGGTGTCCGTCGCTCCGGGACAAAGCGTGAAAAATTGGACGCCACTGTTGCGGTTTTCCCACCACAAGGCTTGGGTAAACGACAAGACGAAGGCTTTCGTTGCTCCGTATACGGCCATATAGGGAAGGGGCTGAAATCCGGCGGTCGATGCGACATTGATAACGGCCCCGGAGTTTCTACACAACATATCCGGCAAGAACAAGTGCGTCATATCTACAACAGCGGCAACATTGAGCATGACTTCCTCATGCTGGCGCACGCCTGACACTTGTTCAAACAAACCGTGCGTGGCAAAGCCGGCGTTGTTGACTAGCAATTCGATCTCTAAATTCAGAAGTTGACATTGCCGATATAACTCGCCTGGCGCGCCCTCTTTGCCAAGATCGGTAGGAATCACCTCGACCTTGACGCCGTATTTCTTTCTAAGCTCCGATGCCAGGCTCTCCAGCTTGTTTTTCGATCGGGCTACGAGTACAAGGTCGCCACCCTCTTTGGCCAATTGTCGGGCGAATTGCTCTCCGATGCCGGATGAAGCTCCCGTGACAAGCGCCCAATTTCCTTTTATGTTCATTGTGCAACTCTCCTATCCACTTTTTTATAATTAGGAAACAGTGTTACCTTTCCCTTAAAAATAATTCCTGACTCTCATAAGAGTCAAGAATTATGATGTATTCTGGTAACACTGTTTCCAATTGAAATCATTGTAACTAAGCTTTTTAAGAAAGTCAACATCGTTTTTTGAATCGTTGGTTTTTGGCATCCCTTGCAACATTGACAACGCTCCGACAATTATATTAAAATTCCTGTTAAGAGCTGGAAACATTGTTTCTTATTAAAAATGTATTAATTGAGGATGATAGCGATGACAGACCAAAATAATTCCTTCGATGCAAATACGAAAAAGTTGGAAACGTATCAGGAGGCTCGCTTGAAAAATATTGAAAATCTTCGAAAGCTCGTCGTCGATGCTGCGGCAACGATTTTGTACGATGAGGGTCCTGAAGCTGTGACGGTGCGTAAAGTTGCGCAGAAGATGAATTGCTCAACCAAAATCATATACAACCTGTTTGTCAATAAAGATGGACTGGCTCAGCAGCTTTATCTCGACGGCTGCAAGCTTCTCGCCAACGAATTCGAGAGAACGCCGCGCGCTGACGATCCGATGCAGCAGCTGTTTAATTTAGGCGAAACCTTCTGGCAATTCGGACAGCGATATTCCGGTTATTACAAGCTGATGTTCGGAGGAGCCTTCGCGGATTTCAAACCAGACGAGGAGAGCATACACGGCACCGTAACAGCCATGCGGCAATTGTTGACGGTAATTGGTAATGCGCAAGAGCAGGGACTGATTACCGGTCCGTATGACACGGAAACCGTCGTCCGTATCTTCTGGGCGTCGCTTCACGGTGTTATCCATCTTTACATGTGCGGACATTTTGGTGATGTGCAGACCGCACATGCCGTTTACGAGCAAACGTTGTCTTTGGTTGTCGGTTCGTTATTTTCGAGTTGAGGCTTCTAGAGAGGGAAAAAGCACCTTAGGGTGTCTTTTCTTTATTTTTTAACACGTCGCAACTTTATTTCAAAACGACACGAGGGTATTTTTTTAATACAAGCAACCTTGATAAATGAATAAATAGAAAGGGCATGTTTTGAAAAAGATTAATCAAAACATGCCCTTATACTATTTAATTGGATTCTTCTTTTATAATAAAGATTGAACATATTTATGTTCCTTATTCGCTGGTGCATAACTCCAAGATTTTACCGATTTTCATTTAGTACGCTCACGGGAAAACCAATACTTTGTTTTGATATTTCGATAAGTCCCGATGTCCTTGATCAGCTCGGCAATAAGATCATAACCGCAATATGTGTGCCTCAGCGTGCTAAATTCATCCAATGTGACATAATCATCACTCTTTAATTCAACGTGACACTCTCCACAACAAATCCCCATATCCAACACCTCCAAAAAGTATATTAATATATTCGTCGAAACTTGGTGGCCATCCTTCTTTCGTACAAAAAACAGGTCTATTGACGGTCCTTTAATGTTTGTTAGTTTTTCAAAATTATCTAGACCTAATTATAAAAAACCTTAATAAATAAAAGAGAGTACATATTAGCCATGTCTAATATGTACTCTCCTTTTTTCTTTTAGTGAACTAACGCAACCGTTAGTTTAAGTACAATGCTTCACAAACTTAAAATTTAATCTATTTTTTAATTTTATTAATGAATTAATTTCCATTTAAACATTAAACGTTCAAATAAAAGTATATTATCTAATCACGTACAATGGGAATAAGTCCTATTGCAAATGTATCTGAATATAGCATTTTCTCAACCTTTCATTATTTGCAAAGTATAAGGTAATAAACAAGCAGCCCCAAAAAAGTGGGGCTGCCTCATTACAAAAGTTTCTTTTAGAGTTCTTGAATGGTTGGACGAACAATCATCTCATTAATCGCTACATCTGATGGTTGTTCGATTGCAAATCCAATGGCACGAGCAATGCTTGCAGGTTCGATTCCAATTTTAGTATCTTCCACAATGGCAGATTTCAATTCTGGATCTGAAATAGTTTCAAGCAATTCAGTAGTAATAGTTCCAGGCGAAATAATCGTTGTACGAATATTGTTGCTAGCCTCTTCTATACGGAGACCTTCAGTGATAGCACGTACAGCAAACTTTGTACCGCTATAAACTGAGCTCGCAGGGAAGACTAAATGACCAGCGATAGAGGAAACGTTAATAATATGCCCTTCTTTTCTTTCTCTCATTGACGGAAGCACAGCAGCAATACCATAAAGTACACCCTTTATGTTCACATCAATCATCGTATTCCATTCATTGATTTTTTTCTGATGAACAGGTGATAGAGGCATAACACCAGCATTATTGACTATTACATCAATTTTCCCAAACTCTTTAAGAGCAAATTCAGCTAACTCTTCCATTTGTTCATGTGAAGCAACGTCAGTCACCTTAAAAATAACTTGACCGCCATTCTGATGAATTTCTTCTTGTAATTTCTTTAAACGTTCTTGTCTACGAGCTGCCAGAACCAGCTTCGCTCCTTTAGATGCAAGTTCTCTAGCAGTAGCTTCTCCAATCCCACTAGAGGCACCCGTTATAATGACAACCTTATCTTGGATATTTGACATATAATTAATTCCTTTCTATACGTAATAAAGACAGTAACTTTTCTTTTCGATTTTAATCTTCGATATTAAACCATGGACCTGAAGCTTGAATTATGCCCCAAAGTTTTTCTGGAAGCATAAGATCGTCCACTTGTGAAGTCTTAATGGTTGTCTTAATTTCAGTTTCTTTTCCATTCTGAACCTTTTCTACCCAGTCTGGATTCATGATTAACGTATGACCAACTGCTGCTAGAGATAGACCCTTATCTAATGCAGATGCAACTTCATCAGCAGTTACCATCGAGCCTGCGGCCATTACAGGAACTCTGCCGTTTACATGTTCAACAATTAATTCAAGTCGTGTTTTTCCATCTTCAATACCTCGTGGTTTTGAAGATACATCATCAAGCGAAGCATGAATATAATCCAAATCCTGTTCAACCAGACGGTCAATTAATTCATACGTATCTTCCATTCCATAACCACCTTGTTCTTCAGGTGATATTCTGTAACCAAAAATAAACGGGCTTTTCGCACGATTCTTAATCACATTTTTCATTTCCTGAATGACTGCCAATGGGAAACGTAAACGATTTTCTAAAGTTCCACCCCATTCATCCTCACGTCTATTGAAGAAAGGAGAGAAGAAGTTTTGAAGTAAAAATCCGTGTGCGCCATGAATTTCAACACCATCAAATCCAGCTTCAATGGCTCGCCTTGTTGTTTCTCCAAATGCATAAATCACTTCCATTATTTCTTCATGTGAAAGTTCTCTAGGTAATACGGAAGGAGCAAATGCAGTTGTTTCAGTCTCTACAGCACTGGAACTTACCACTTCACCATCTGGAGTTAGAGTAGGAAGTGCTTTGTTTCCTGCATGGAAAATTTGGAGTATTGCAGGAGCTCCCCCGCTTTTGGCGGCATCAGCCAATTTCCGAAGACTTGGAATGAATTTATCGTCATAAGCTGCGAATTCATGAGTGAAACCAATACCGTTTGGTTGCACATGAGTACATCCAGATATAACAAGTCCTACTCCATTAACTCTTCTTTTATAATATTCTACTTCTTCATCTGAAATGGTGTAATCATCATTACTGGACCAAGTTGTCATTGGTGCCATAACTACTCTATTATTAAGGGTAATGCCATTTTTAAAAGTGAAAGACGCCAATAAGTTGGTGTATTTAGGGTTCATTTTTATCACCTCTTTATACATATTTAGAAATATTTTTCTAGTTATTTCTTGCACCAATCTATAAAAGGATAATTACAACCTTTTTATACTTAATGTTGTAAAAAATAGTTTACTCCTTTGAGTACACTCAAAAGCAAGCATTTTTTATTTTAATTTTCCCCAGTAATATAAAACGATAATAGAAGTAGTATTCTAAAGCAGATTAAAGATATGCAAAACAAAGAACAACTGGCTAGTTATTTTTGCTCGAAACAGTCACCTAATTCATTTTCATAAAACTGTATTTTATTATCCAAATGCTCTAAACTATGATGAAGTTTCTCCAATTCTTCCATTACTTTTTTACGATGATTTTTAAGTAGGTCTAACCTATCTCCCATTGTTTCTTCCCCAAGGTGGCCCCACATGGCAAATTTTTTCATATCTTTCAGAGACATTCCCGTGTTTTTTAAGTGGAGCAAAGATTCCATCCATGCTTTATTTTCATCTGAGTATATTCTTACGTTGTTAACGTCTCTATTAACCTTAATTAGCCCTTCTCTTTCATAAAACCTCAATGTATGTGCACTTACTCCAATGATTTCAGAAAATTCACTAACAGAATATGTCATTTTATTTGCCTCCAATAATTACTGATTACCGATTCTTCTAATTTAGTTTGAAACACAAGGAAAGTTTAATACTTAGAGTATGCTCTAAGTCAAGAAGTTTTAATTCTTCTGCATATGATGATTAACGATCTTTTAGATTTATTTCGTTAGAAAAATTTTAAAAAGGAGACATAAAGAGTAGAATAAAAAAAGTCACTTATTTGACTTCGTTATTTTCAAATAAAAAAGCAAACTCGCCGCAGTTTTGGCGAGTTTGCTTTTTTATAGCTATCACGTTCCTTATGCAACTAGACTGCCCCGTTAGTGCCATAAGAAAAAGGCTGCCTCAGCAACCTTCCTTAATGAAGGAAAGCACCCGTTAGTGTTCCACAAGGGTATTTTTTTCTAAAGTAGGATAATGCTTTTATGTAGAATTAAAGGACCCTTTATTTAAATAAAATCAATTTTCGGACTAATTTGTAATAACCATAAAATATTAAATATACCATCAGATAACTGACCGAAGACCAATATATATTCCATTCATTCCGGTATTCTAATTTACCTAATAATACAATTAAACTTTCCAAAAAGCTTGTACCTAAGGTAAAGACTAAAAAAGTAATTAGAGTAGAAATTTTTTTATAATGAATGCTACAAATAAATAAACAGCACAGTATAGGATAAAGACCTAGATTATAGGGAATTGAGGGTAACGATAAATCTTTAAAATTTTTATCCATCTCCCAAAAATAGTTAAATCCAATATCATTTATTAAAGTGGCTACAGCCACACCAATAGGAAAAAAAGTAATAAAAAGCCTTGTCTGATTTCTAAACAAATAAACCCCTAGGACCCAAGGAAGTATAAAACCAACAATGATATGAAAAAGCATATTTTACCCCTTTTAAATCTTTATATAATTATCCTGTCCATTTAGTTGTAGATGAAAACAACACAATCACTAATTAGAGAGGGGCTTATTTAGTGGAAATTTATGAAGATCGCATAACAAATAGTAATTCTTTAACTTCGGATTCAAATCCTTCTTCAACTCCCTCAGTTTGATGCGAATATCTCTCGAATGCTCACTTATTCGCAGGATTTCATAACCCTTGATTGTAAGGTCACGGTTAAATGGAGTGATTTCAGGAGATGAAGATTTCGTGAAGGCATAGTTAAATAAAGGAATTGTACGAGACTCCACATTTTACCATATAATGATACATTCTCCACACCGTCCCTGGAGGCTTTCCCTCCCATATCTCAACGGGTCAATTGCCCTATCATTCCTTCGTCATGCCTATCCAAGGGGTGGAGGCCAGTTATGCTAACCTGATGGGTCAGTGCCCTTTTGTTGAAGAAATATGGTACTCCGTACATATTTGAAATCCTACGAATAAGTTTTCTTATTAACAACTTGTCCAAACCAATCAATACTTTCCTCATAGAATGAATACAAGTAATTATACCGAAATGGAGGAAACAAACCCATGAGTGACACAAATTTTTCAAATGATTCTCCAGGCCCAAAAGGAAAATTAATTACTGGCCATTCAAAGGAGTTTATTTCAGATACACTTGGCTTTCTTACCCGTTTAGCAAAAGAATATGGAGAAGTGGCTAAAATTCGTTTTGGACCTTTCCATAATGTTTACCTTATTTCAAATTCAGATTTAATTAAGCAGGTACTTGTAACAAAACAAAAATCCTTCTTGAAATCAAAGGACTTCTCTGCTTTAAAACCAGTACTCGGAGAAGGCCTTCTTACAAGTGAAAAAGAAATTCACATGCGCCAAAGAAGGCTTATTCAACCCTCTTTCAAAAAGTCTCATATTAGCAATTATGGTCAGGATATGATTGATATAACAATGGACTATATTTCCACTTGGAAAAACAGAGAAGAAAGGATTATTACGGAGGATATGATGAGCCTTGCACTGGGTATTATCAGCAAGACCATGTTCAGCATGAACCTCAAAGAAGGATATGGCATGCTCGGGGAACCTATAGAGGCCTTCATGAGAATTGCCGTTAAAAGAATGCGAACACTTCAAATGCCACTATGGGTTCCAACTAAAAACAACCGTGAATATAACATTGCGAAACAGAGACTTGATAAGGTGATTTATAGCTTTATTGAAAAACGTAGAACAGAGGCAGAGAGACATGAGGATATGCTTGGGATTCTAATGGATGCTCGAGATGATGAGGATGGCTTAGCTATGACAGACAAGCAGTTACGTGATGAGTTAATGACCATTTTCCTTGCCGGTCACGAAACAACAGCAAATGTGCTTTCCTGGACCTTATACTTGCTTTCCCAACACCCTGATGTGGAAACTAAACTTTTCAATGAAATAGATAGCGTAATCGGCAACCGTAATCTAACAACTGGCGATTTTATGAAATTAACATTCACACAAAATGTTATCTATGAATCAATGCGCATATACCCGCCTGCCTATATCATACAACGGGAAGTGGCGGAGGATGTGGTAATTGGAGGGTATCTTTTTAAAAAAGGCGATATGATCCTGTTGAGTCAGTATGTGATGCACCACAAGCCTGAGTATTTTGATAATCCCGATTCCTTTAAACCTGAGCGATTTGAAAACAACTTTATGAAAACCCTACCTCCGTTCGCTTACTTTCCATTTGGCGGAGGTCCGAGAGTTTGTATCGGTAATCATTTTGCAGTGATGGAAGCTGTGCTTGTCCTAGCATGCATTGCTCAACGATATCGGATAAGGCTGGCGCCTGACCATCATGAAGTAAAGCCACTTCCGTCTATTACACTCAGACCGAAGCGTGGATTGCGCATGGTAGTCGAAGATAGAAATATAGGAGGTTTCCAACCAGAAGCTTCTGAAATTTAAATGAATATAAGTTGTATTAATGAACAAAATTGTCACTCTACACCTAAGATAGATCCCCCCTTTAGTTCCATAAAAAAGACTGCAGCATCAACCCTATTTTTTGAAGTAAACCAGCTAACAGGATGTCAATATCTTTCTCTGAAATTTCCATTTCCCTTATGATATACTATTTCTGGCCATGCCAAATACCCCTCCAAAACCCTTTGGAAGGATTTTTCTCTGTATCAGAATCAAAGGACCGGTAAGTAATAAAACCCAATAACAAAGATACGATAGGAATAATTATATACTGTGGCCCAAAAATAAAGGATGCTAGACCTAATAATAGAGTTAGCATCCCATAAGGATTTTGTCCTTTTATAGTATTTAACTGCACAATATCCTCCGGGGTTTTAAGAAGCCAGTTTTCGCCCTGTAATTCAACTAACGCACCTGTTGGTTCATTAAGAAGAGCGATTCTGGAATGTTGAAAAAAGGAGGCCCTCCTTTTGGACAGCCCCATTTCCGCTAATTATAAAATTTCTAGTAGAGCTCATCATTATATTGGTTACTTCAGAATGTTACCATCTATACTTCAGAGAAGGTATCTCCAAAATAAATTGGCTTTTAATCTTTGAATACTATGAGAATACTGCAATTTTACGTGCGATAGATTCCGTTAAACGAGATGCTACTTTTGGAACAGCCCATTTAATAATTGGTGTTAACACCGCACCGGATAATCCGCCTGCATGGATTTCCACCGTACAAGTCATTATTGTTTTACCATTAACATCTTCTGCAGTAAAGTGACCGCTTCCTGTAAAATTATCTGATAAACCTTTTAGTTCAAACTTAATGTTTGAAGGTTCATTCCATTCGGTAATATCTACCTGCGCTTGTATTGTTTTTTTAATACCTTTCACACTACCTTCAAATGTCCAAATAGATTGCTTGTCATTTATGATTTCATGTTCTTTATAGGCTGGTACTGTCGTTGCCCATTTTTCGAGATCACTGACATAATCCCAAACTGCTTGTACATCCACTGGAACTACTACAGTATGCGTTCCCATTGCCACTAAGATCCCCACCTTCACTATGTATGAATTGTAACTTTTCATTTCTACAAAATAATTATTACATAAAAAAGCATAAACTTACATCTCTAATTATCATAGCTTTCCTTCTTCTAATCCTCCAATTATTTGTAGAATCAAAATTTTCCAATCCTACAAAATCCGGCCCTTTAATGGAATAACAGGACAAGCGTTTTTAACCGACCTTAATTTCACTTAACAGTATTCCTTATGGAACTATCTGGAGTTAGTATAGTTTCATGGACACATTTTAGTTAAGTCCTTACAATGATTTTTGAGAGGATGTGTCCGTCTTGGAACGTAAAAATACAGGTGAAAAATATAATAATGAATTCAAGAAGACTATTGTAGATCTTTATCACTCGGGTAATTCGGTCAAAGAATTAAGCGGCGAATATGGCGTATCAGAAGTCACCATTTATAAATGGGTTAAAGAATTTACTCCAATCGGTTTAGGGGAAGAGTCCATGACTCCAAAGGAATTAGCCGCCATTCAGAAGGAAAACCTTCGGTTAAAGCAAGAAGTTGAAATCTTAAAAAAGGCTATGGCCATATTCGCGAAAAAGTAACCGAAACAGATCTTACCGAATTTATTGAGGAACACAAGAAACAATATCCCGTACAGAAGATGTGTGAAATACTAGAAATCCCAAGAAGCAGCCATTATCAGTCCCTTCAAATAGTCGTATCAAATCGTGAACAGGAAAACCAAGAACTCACGAAGGAAATTCATCTCATTTACCTGGAAAGCAAGGGACGATATGGGGCTCCAAAGATTCATGAAAGCTTATTAACCAAAGGGTTTTCCCTAAGTCTAAAGCGTGTTCAACGCTTAATGAGCAAGGCGAGAATTCGTTCTATTACTAAGAAAAAATACCGTCCCTATCCATCTAAAGAAAAGGTTATTCAATTGGATAATTTGCTAAAACGAGACTTCACTACTCAGACCATTAATGAGAAATGGGTAGCAGATATTACGTATATCCACACGTTAAAAGACGGATGGTGTTATTTAGCTTCGGTATTGGACCTTCATTCTAAGAAAATAGTAGGATATTCATTTTCTCGTTCAATGACGACAGAACTGGTCATAAAAGCTTTCAATAACGCACACCTATCACAAAAGCCCTCGGAGGGCTTAGTTCTTCATACCGATCTTGGCTCACAATATACAAGCAGTGAGTTTACTCAACATATCCAAAACCATCATATTAAGCAATCCTTTAGTCAGAAAGGTTGCCCGTACGATAATGCCTGTATTGAATCCTTTCATGCCCTATTAAAGAAGGAAGAAGTCAACCACGTACAATATCTAGACTATGAAACAGCTAAATTAGCGATGTTCCAATTTATTGAAGGTTGGTATAACCGAAAAAGAATTCACAGCAGCTTGGGTTATCAAACCCCTCAAGCCATTGAAGATCGAATTAGGAATACAGCTTAAGATTTAACTTTTTAGTGTCCAAAATATTGACTCAAATCCAATCTTGCTCCGTTAGTTCTATAAGGAATACCTTAAAGAATTCCGTATAGACCCAAAACAACACACATTAATCCTCCGAAAATAAATAAAACTTTAAGAAACCAATAATTAACTGTTTGTGGTAAGGGCTTATATATTTGATGTGTTCAAAAAATTTGCTATTATCAAACCGAAAACGAGTCGTATAAATCAAACCAGTCCAGGTTGCGATAATGCCAAATATCGTTGTAAATATAGACCAAAAAAAGTCTTTGTCCACTCTATTAACCCCACCTAACTTAACCTCTAAATTCCATAAGAATACAAAGATTTAAGAAGCATCCTAAGCCTAGTGAGTATCCAAATGTTTTTAAAATTTCTGCTGGAGATTACTGGTGTATCCAAAATAACGGCTGCTCTATTGAATTTTCAGTGAGAATGGATATCTGATGACGAGTTTTTTGTCACCTAATCTGAAATTTATGGAATAATAATAAACTGTGTCATCCATTGAAAAAAGAACTTCGAATAAAAAAAACATAGGGAGATTTTAGTCTTCCTATGTTTTAAATCATATTATTTATCTGTTTGTTTTTGCTTCTTTTTCAAATACTCCGCACGGATTTTTTCAAGTTGCTGCTTTTTATCAAATTTGGCAGGCATATGTTTTTCATGAAACTTTGTCACAGCTACCTTACCTTTGGTATCCAATTGATATTTTCCCACTTTGTTCACCTACTTTTCTTGTCTTTAAAGAGAATCTATTCAACCAATATAATATACCTTATTTTACTGAAGTAAACCTTATTACTTTTTTAGTGTACCGCTAACTTTGCATATATCAGTAAAAACATTAAAAACTTAGTAAAATAATTCATCGCCAAATGGTATTCATTTCATTGTTATAATTAACATAAAGTGCTTTTGATTTATAATCATAGTGGATTTGATAAACTACTTTCCCTTCTGTTTTATAATTTTCTTCCGTTTGAACACTTTGGATAAAGTTAGATACATTGAAAATAAAAAAAGTACTTTTCAAGGTTACCTTCAACACCGATATAAAACCTTCCCTTATATAGTTCATTTTTATTGTGTCGGGTTCTATTTATTTTATGTCCCTTATTTGAAAATAGAATAGCCTTTCTGCAACTAACCTGCCATAGTCCATAATCCACTTTATACCTCCTAATGACAACTTTATTTCTTGTTTTTTCCTCCTTTTTATCCTTTAAAGAGTAAGCAGTATATATTACAATATATTAATATCAATAAAATGGTATTTCAGTTAATAATTACACATCACTAATAGGGAGCTAAGGGGAATTCCCTGTAATTCACACCGATTATCATTTAATCGTTATCATGGTAGTAATAGTTCTGCTTGTCGTTAAAATTTTAAAGAACCTATTGCATATTAAATAAGGCCACCCAAAAGGAGAAACTTAAAATTTACATTGAAATTAATTTTATCTAGTCATAATACGATAAAATCTTATGTATTTAGTTTGTGAATAATTTTTTTGAAAATTACTTTTTTCAAAAAGTGAAATTCAGTTATTTTATGGAGGGTTTAATTTGCCTACTAAAGTACCATTTTCATTTATAGTAGTTATTGGTTTAATGTTATTTGCTCTATTTTTTGGGGCAGGAAATTTAATTTTTCCACCAATGCTTGGTCAATCAGCAGGAATAAATATCTGGTCAGCAAATGCAGGGTTTTTAATAACAGGAGTCGGCCTACCGTTACTTGGTGTGTTAGCACTTGGTTTTTCGGGGAACGATGATTTACAGTCGTTAGCAGGTCGGGTACATCCTGTATTTGGTATTGTATTCACAACCGTTCTTTATTTAGCCATTGGTCCTTTATTTGCTTTGCCTAGATCAGGAAACGTTTCTTTTGAAATCGGTGTAAAACCTTTTTTGTCCGAAAATTCAGGCTCTACACCTTTACTTATTTTTACACTCATCTTTTTTAGCATTACGTGCCTTTTTTCGATCAATCCCGCGAGAGTTGTCGGAATTGTCGGGAAAATACTAACACCAATCAAGATAACGTTCATTGGAATCCTAGTAGTAGTTGCTTTTAAACATCCAATCGGAGATTTTCAAGCACCTATTAAGAATTATTCAGTTCAACCTTTTTTTAATGGGTTTAGAGAAGGTTATTTAACAATGGATACGCTTGCATCTTTTGTTTTTGGCATCATCATCATTAATGCCATTAAAGAAAAAGGTGCAAAAACAAAAAAACAAATTATGGTTGTTTGTGCAAAAGCAACTGGAATTGCTGCCTTTTTCCTAGCAACCATGTATTCAGCTCTTTCTTATATGGGTGCTTCAAGTGTAGAAAAACTTGGACACCTGGAAAATGGAGGTACCATCTTAGCAAAAGTCTCGGATTATTATTTTGGAGCTTATGGCGGGATATTATTAGGGTTAATGATTACAGTAGCTTGTTTAACAACAAGCGTAGGACTTGTTACATCTTGTTCTTCATTCTTCCATAAACTATTTCCAAAGGTATCTTACAAAACAATTGCTATTAGTTTATCTATTTTTAGTGCAATAGTTGCCAATATTGGGCTAACACAGTTAATTGCAGTTTCAATTCCTCTCCTAACAGCTATTTATCCATTAGCTATTGTATTAATTTTCTTAACGTTTTTTCATTCTTTATTTAAAGGGAAAGCTGAAGTGTATCAAGGAAGCTTACTTTTAACATTTATCATTAGTTTATTTGATGGTTTAAACCGAGCTGGTATACGCTTTTCATCCATTAATAATTTCTTTCATGAAATTCTTCCTCTGTATGATGTAGGACTAGGGTGGATTATCCCAGCAATTGTTGGAGGATTTATAGGGTTTAGCAGTAGCATAATACGAGTGAAATTCGGTCTTAATCATCCAACTAGAATAGTTAAAAGAAAAAAAATTTCTTAAAAATGTCAACCCTTTTTTTCTATTTGTTGACATTTTAATCGAACGGCACCTGTTCGTTCTATAAGGGGTAGCGTCAGGAAAATGCAGATTTACAACGTTAAGGAAATTTCGATATTAAAAAGCCCAATTTCTCAGCATTAAAATTGAGAAATTGGGCTTTTTTCGTTATTCAACTCCCTCAGTATGATAGCTATATCTCTCGAATGCTCACTTATTCGCAGGATTTCATAACCCTTGAAAATACATTAACGGTTAAAAGCATTGAGCTTAGATTATTATGACTTCGTGGAGACATAGTTAAATAAAGGAGTAATAAATAACTCCATATTTTACCATATAATGCACGTAATCTCCACGCCGCCCCTGGAGGCTTTCCCTCCCATGTCTCAACGGGTCATAAAAAAATATGCCCTCTCATTCCTTCGTCATGCCTATCCAAGGGGTGGAGGCCAGTTATGCTAACCTAATGGGTCAGTGCCCTTTTGTTCAATAAATCTGGTACTCCGTGCATCTTTAAAATCCTACGAATAAGAAAACATTCGACAAAAGATAAGCTGAAAATCATGTTAATGATTTTTAAGTGGTTCCCTTCGAGAACCTGAAAAGCATCATTTATTCAATAAAAACTACGCTGCCAGAGCTGAAAAAAGTTGTAATTTTTCTGGAGAATACGATTCATTTCGTTTGGCTATGCCTACAAATACTCGAGCCAGTTTACCAACCAATTTCATAATTGATTTCATTTTCTTTATATTTTTCACCTTAACATTATTGGCGTGCAACGCTTTAAACTCAGGGTTATTCATGACAAGGCTCATCGTCGCTAAGTATAAGAAACGCCGCAGTCTGGATCTCCCTCGTTTAGAAATGACAATTTGTCCTTTCCATTTACCAGAGCTCGCCTCGGAAAGATGTAACCCTGCATGTCGAAGTAGAGAATTACCGTGGTCGAATCCACTTAAATCTCCAGCTTCCCCTAAAATGCCAGCTAAAGAGATTTCACTGATCCCTTTTATAGCGAGCAGTTTCTTTGCGAAAGGAATTCGTTGAAGCACGTTAGTGACTTCTTGTTCCACTCTTTCGAGTTGCTTTGTAGCTAGATCATACTCTTCCAGTAGTTGTTCTAAATGTAGCTTGTAAGCATCATGTGCTTGGTGCGATCCGATAGAACGCTTAGCTAAATCTATAAGTTGATAAGCTTTTTTCAGCCCAGGCTGACGCTTCATTACGGATTTCCATTTGGCCACAATATCTTGAGGTTCCATCGAACGTAACTCGATTGGTGTCGGAAATAATCGTAGAGTTGCGATAGCCCCTTTGCCTTTCACATCTTTAAACAATTGCCGTAGCTCAGGAAAAACAACATCTACCCAACGATTTAATTGGTTAATAGAACTAACGAGACGTTTAACGATTACGTCACGGTTAGACATAAGGACTCGAAGTTTTTCGAAAGACTCTGGAGTTGAACGAACAAAGGCATAGTATCCATTCTTCACCATATCCGCAATCACGAGAGCGTCTTTTTTATCACTTTTGGACTGAGTGTTATCTCGATTTTCTTTATTTCTTTTTACAAGGTGAGGATTGACTGTTACGACATCAATCTTTTCGTTAGATAACCATTTCGATAGATTAATCCAGTAATGACCTGTAGGTTCCATACCGACTATAGTTGTGTCTAAGCTGTTTTTACCTTTTAGTTTATTGATCCATTCTAGAAATCTGTTAAAGCCTTCTTCGTTATTTTCAAAGGTAAGAGGCTCACCTACTACGATCCCTCGATAATTTACGGCTCGAGCAACGTGAAATTGTTGTGCAATATCCACCCCAACAACGAGATGCTTATCAGTAATTCTTTCTATTAGTTGATTTTGTTTGTCCTGCATTTTAAACTTCATAGTATGGGTTCCTCCTAAGGTTTTGAGTTAGAGTCGCGTCTTACTCATATCTTACTGAGGAGCCCTATTTTTATCAAAGTTCAAAAATAACGAACTACAGGAATGCTAACCTGCCCCGATAGTTCCATAAGAAAAGCTGCCTTAAAGACAGCTCCGATCTTGAGCTAATGAACCTGTTAGTTCCATAAAAAATGTTCTGAACCACCATATAAATGCTATATCAAAAATACTACGAACCAATTCTGTAAGCCCCAAGCTATGGCTAATAAAAGAAATCAAAATGGTTTCCTTTCCTTTTAAATGGACTCTCCATTGTATAAAAAAGTTTAATCAAAACTCATTTAGAAATCTTTGATTGAAAAGATAAAGTATCACAACTTTATACAAAACCTCGCATCTATCTTCAAACATCGTAATTTTATTTTAAAGACATAATTACCAATGGCGGATTCCTAAGAATATTAATAATAAATTCCAAGTGAAAATTTAAGAAAAATTTAATATTTACCCCACTTTTTATTTTAGATGTTTTTCCTATCCTATATACAAGTTACTTTATGGAGGAGAATAAAAATGAAAAAGTGGGGATTTTATTGGTTTTTGCATTAGCCTTTAATATTAAGATATATCGGTATCCCAAGATAAAGTAGAAGATCAAATCTGAAAAATTTTCGGTGATGATAGCATAGTGTAAAGTAGGTTAAAGCATAGGTTATGAAAATGAATTAGGAATTGAGGATTTATATGGAAAAATCAAAAAACACTCAAAAAAGAATAACTGCTGGCTTGTTGGCCGTATATTTATTTGCATTAACATGGATTATAGTCTTTAAAATGCAATTTTCATTCCAAGGCTTGCCGGATTTTAGGGAAATCAACTTAATCCCTTTTGCTGGTTCAGCTAATGTTAATAACCAAATAGATTTTAATGAAATAAACTATAATGTACTTGCATTTATCCCATTTGGAATTTATATCAGTATGCTAAAATCAAATTGGTCTTTCTTGAAAAGGATTACAGTAATAGCAGGAGTTAGTTTGCTATTTGAAGGATTGCAATTCATCTTTGCTATAGGAGCTAGCGATATAACTGACTTTATGGGAAATACATTAGGTGGAATTATTGGAGTTGGAGTTTATATTGTATTTTGTAAGCTGTTCAGTACTAAAGCTACTATAATCCTTAATGTTTTAGCTTCAATCGGAACGATATGCATTGTTGCATTATTGCTGTTATTAATATATCTCAGAATTAGTGGTGTTATTATTTATAAAGTTTCCTAAGTAATTGGAGAATTGCTGTTTCATGAAAATTAACAGAGGGTACATCATCAATGACTTGATACAGCAGGTTCTTCATTTATAAAACAAGAATGACAAATATAACAAGCCACCTATTTTGGATGGCTTTTTTAAATTCCATTTCTCTAAAAACAGAAAAAAAAATCAGGCCCAATAGTTGAAGAAAGAGCACTATTCAACTATTCCACTCCGTCAGTTCCATAAGAAGCAGCAGCCTACCTAAATGATTTATTCTCCTTGAGTGCGCTCTTCACTTTTGTATTCCAAAAGATCTCCCGGCTGACAGTCCAAAGCCTTACAAATCGCTTCTAACGTGGATAGTCGAATCGCTTTTGCCTTTCCATTTTTCAATATAGAAAGGTTAGCCATCGTTATTCCAACCCTTTCCGAAAGTTCCGTTACGCTCATTTTCCTTTTAGCCAGCATCACATCAATATTGATTATTATTGCCATGTTATTCACCTCAGACTATTAAGTCATTCTCTGATTTTATATCGATGGCTTCTTGTAAAAGTCTTTGAAGGACTGCCGCAAAGACAGCAATCACCATGGGGGCAAAAATCATGACCATTCCGATTAGTACGAGACCCGGTGCGTCATCTACCTCCGCCATGATATAGACGAATGGCAGGGCCACCACATACAAGCCACTGATTATGATGGCACATTTTTTGATTTTCTTTAGAGCTCTTACTGATAATTCCGAGAAAGCTTGATTCTTGTCAATATAGCTTAATAGGTTAAACGATTGATACAAAGCGAAGTAAAAGGGGATTGCCGACACATACATAACCATTAATAGGCCATATACCATATAAGCCAAATCTGAACCTCTTTCTGCTGCTTCATTTGCTTCATTCGCTATCTGAGGCAACAAAAATAGACACAAAGCAAGAACCGGAATGCCGATAAAAATGACAGCTACCTTTAAGAAGAGTGTTGAACTTCGTTTCATGAAAAGCACCTCATTTATTTATTGTCAATTTGAATTTAACACGTTTTTTATTGTTTCACAATAAAATATTATTGAATTTAATTACATTATTATTGTTTATACATTTATAAGACAAAAATAAAAAGCATTCCCCATTACAGAGAAATGCTCGATAGCTTGTGCAACCAACTTCCCCATTGATGGCGGCCGGATATTCAACGTTAGTCATAATAACGAAACGCCCACATCGCTAATTCGGAAAAAACGAATAACCAGTATAAAGTATGCTATTGCAACTCCTCAAATATGAGATAAAGGGCCTCGATTTTCAAACGGAAACCGGCAAAGATATATTCTAAACTAGGACTTGTTAATCCTCATTGGAAGAGAACGAAAACGCGGATGCTCAGCGAGTATAGAACTTCTCATCTGTTTAACGACAGGATGTTCTGACGAAAAAAACTGATCTTTTGAATTGTAATGCTCGATTAATTCCCCTTTTTCCAGTACACCCAAAGTATCTGAGATTGAATAAGCCGCTTTAATATCATGTGTAATAAAAAGATAAGATAAGCTGAAGTCTTTCTTCAACTCACTTAATAATTCTAAAATCAGTGTTTGATTAACCATATCCAGACTGCTTACGGATTCATCCAAGACGATTAACAGTGGCTTAAGAGAAATTGCTCTAGCAATATTAATTCTTTGCAATTGTCCACCGCTAAATTGGTGTGGGTATTTTTTTAAATCCTTTTCACTTAGGCCCACTCTTTCCAATAACTCAATAACCGTTCTTTTTTGTTCGGTTACGGTTAATTTTTCATAGTTTTCTAATGGCTCGCCTATAATACTTTCGGCGGTCATTCGTGGATTGACAGCTGAATATGAATCCTGAAAGACGACCTGTAGATCTCGGCGTATCTTTTGTCGAGTAAGCTTATCAGCAGTATAGATATCATGCCCTTGAAACAGAACCTGTCCTTGCTGTGGACGTTCTAAGCCAAGGATCACTTTTCCTAATGTACTTTTTCCAGCTCCACTCGTACCAAGCAGCCCTAAACATGTTCCTTCGTCAATGGAGAGGGAAATGTCAGTGAGTACTTTTTTAGAAGGCTCTTTCCATTTTAAAAACGTATGAGAATTATAGCTATGAGTTACTGCTTTTACTTGTAATAAACTCATTTGTTCACCCCTCAAAAAAATGCAGTCCATATATCACAACATATGGGTGATAGGCTCTTCATATTTAATGCTAAGGCGGGCATTTAGCAGTTTCTTTGTATATTCATGCTGCGGATTATCAAATAGTTCATACACATTTGCTGTTTCTACAATTCTGCCATGTTGCATAACGACTACATCATCTGCCATTTCAGAAATGACGCCAAGATCATGAGAAATGAGTAAAATGGATGTTCCATATTCAGAACGGATTTTATCCAAGTGGCGAAGTACCTGTAATTGGTTATGTACGTCGAGTGCAGTCGTCGGCTCATCAGCAATAATAACGGAAGGCTGTAAACATGCAGCCATCGCAATCATCACGCGTTGAAGCATACCTCCACTCAGTTGAAAAGGATAGCTTTTTAATAGTTTCGCGGGATTTGGCAGGTTTACATTTTGCATCGCTTCGATGGCAAGCTCTTTTGCTTGTTTTTTATTCAATGCGGTATGAGACCTAATCGTTTCGACAAATTGATTGCCAATCGTAAAAACAGGCGTAAATGAATTCATCGGATTTTGCATAATAAAGGCAATATCCTTGCCGCGAATTCCACGAATTTCTTTATCGTTCAAACCATTTAATTCTCGTCCTTGAAGGGTAATGCTCCCTTCAATTGTAGTTGTTTTCCGATCAAGAAGCTGTAGAATGGACATACTCGTAACGGTTTTGCCACTTCCGCTTTCCCCAACAAGGCCCAATACCTTCCCTTTTTCCAGTTCGAAATTAATGTCCTGAACGAGGGTGGATGCACCTTCCTTTGTTTGTACTTTTACATGTAGATCGCTCACTGTTAATACATTCGACCGTTCTGTTCTCAATCTTCTCATTCCTTTTTATTAACGACGTTTGACTCCAAAACGTTCTGATAGCGCTTCGCCTAATAAATTGAAGGTGACGACAACAAGCATAATCATCAAACCTGGATATAGCATTAATTCTGGATTCGTCCGAATATAGGATTTCCCTTCATGAATCATTGCTCCCCATTCTGGTGTAGGAGGTTGCACGCCCAACCCTAGAAACGACATGGCCGATATATCCATGATGGCCCAACCCATTTCTAATGTACCCATAACAGCGAGCGGAGGAAGAACATTTGGAATAATATGTTTCTTTATTATCTTCCATTGAGAAGAACCGCTTATTTTAGCTGCCGCTATATAGTTTTGTTCTTTTAGACTAAGTACCATTCCTCGGAAAATTCTCGCATAATACACCCATTGCACAAGCATCAATGCTATGATGACCTGTTTAAGGCCAGGTCCCAATATACCAACAAGTCCAAGAATGAGCAAAAGGTTCGGAAATGCCATAACACCATCACACAGTCTCATTAGCACCTGGTCCACCCATCCGCCTTTATAACCAGCAATGGTTCCGACAATCAAACCGATCCCTAAAGATGAAATAAAGATTAATGTAGCAAATCCTAACGAAATGCGAGCTCCATATAAGATGCGTGATAACGTACATCTTCCTAAATGATCCGTTCCCAATGGATACTCAAAGGAAGATGGCTGTAGTTTATTAGCTAAATTGACAGCAATAGGATCATTAGGTGCAATCCAAGGAGCCAAGATGGTGATGATAAATAGGAAGCTTAATATTATTGAACAAAGGACAATCACTTTATGACTTCTCATCATAATACGAAGACTTGTTATCATTGACGTTGCCCCCCTTTTCTGGAGATGCGTGGGTCGATACACATTTGGATTAGGTCAACAATCAAATTGCTAAAAATGAATAGTCCCGCAGCTAAAAGCACATAGCATTGAATGACAGGAACATCGCGATTAAAAATAGCTTCAATGAAATAACGACCGAATCCTGGCCAAGAAAAGACCGCTTCGACGATAATGGTTCCGGTCAGCAGCTTTCCTAAATTCATCCCCAGTCCAGTAATCATGGGGGATATGGCTATTCTCAATACATGTTTTCCCATAATGACTTTTTCATGAATCCCTCTTGTGCGAGCAAAAAGGACATAAGGTTCCTGTAAATTTTCAAGAACGCTAGCACGTAATAGTCGAGTATACAAAGCTATTAATGGCAAAGCTAAAGTAACGGAAGGAAGAACCAGATGTTGCCAAGTCCCGATTCCTTCGACAGGAAATAGGTCGAGTTTAACAGAAAAGAAAAAAATCAATAAATAACCAAGCCAAAAAGAAGGGATGGACGCCCCGAAAAAAGAGAGAAGGCGACTAAAATGGTCAATACCACTGTTTTTCTTTATGCCTGCCAAAAATCCAAGAGGGACACTGACCAGGATAGCTAATATGATGCTACCTAAAGCTAACTGAATGGTCGCTGGCATTCGATAGGTTACCTCTTCCCAAACAGGTTTATTCGAAAGATAAGATATGCCAAAATCAAATTGGCATATCTTAATAATAGAATTTACATATTGAACATGGAGGGGTTGATCTAAGCCAAACTCATGTCTTTTCTGAGCCAATATCTCATCTGTAGATTGGATATGTGCTGCAGATAAATATGCCTCAGCTGGGTCCACTGGTGAAAGGTGAATCATTCCAAACGTAAGAAGAGTGGCCAAGAGAAAGATGGGAATAATGGCCATAATTCGTTTCAAGATATACGTGCCCATGAAAACCCTCCTGTAACTTACTTCTCGATGCTAATTCCTGTGAATGGATGTTCATCCCGGTTAGCAGGGAATGTAAAATTAGATACATCTTTTTGGTAAACAGCTATTTTCTTAATATAAGAAATGGGCACAATCGCTCCTTGGTCTTGCAGTGATTCCAAAATGGTTGAGTAAAGTTCTTGACGTTCTTTTTCATCTGTTGTTCCAGGAACATCTGCAATTTGTTTTAACAACTCATCTCTGTTCGGATAAGATGAAATGGCTTCGTTAAAACCAAATCCTTCTGAACCAACGACATTTACGAAAGTATGTGGATCATATGGAGCGCCATAGTTACTAAAGAAATTCAATTCAAAATCATTAGCTTTGAATCTTTCAATTTGTACCGTAAGCTCAACTCCAACGATATTCAATTTAACACCTAGTGCCGCCCACTCAGATTGTAATGTTTCGGCCATTGCTTTTTGAATTGATTCTGCAGAGTCGTACATTAACTCGATTTCAAGCGGCTTTCCGTCTTTCTCACGAACGTTTTTTCCTTTTGGAAGCTTCCATCCCGCTTCATCTAATAAAGCTTTTGCTTTTTCGACATTATAATCAATCGGTGTTACATCAATGTCTGAAGTATACGGGAAGTTTGTCGGTAAAATGAAATCTGCCTTCTCTTCCAAACCTGAAGTAACTCCGTCAACCATTGCTTTTTTATTAAATCCATATTGTAACGCTTGACGAACACGTAAATCTGAAAGTTGTTCTTTCTTCGTATTCATAACTAGTTGTCTTGTCGCAACCGGATCAGAAATACTAGTCTCATAGTTACCTGTTGTTTCTAATTGTTTGAAAGCATCCAGACTGATAGCACCTTCACCATAAATTAGGTCCAGGTCACCTTTTTCAAAAGCAAGAACACGGGTTTCCGCATCAGGAATGACCTTGACTTTGATTTTCTTAACTTTAGGTAGTTCACCCCAATAATTTTCATTGCGTTTGAAAATAGCATATTCATCTGCTTTATATTCTTCCAAAACCCATGGGCCTGTACCGACTGGTTTTGTAACACCTTTAGAAGTGTCACCATCTTTAGGGAATCCAGCATCACCTAAGAATCGGACTGGACGAACAACGGCTAACTCTTGAATAGTAGGATAATATGGCTCCTTTAATGTTAGTTTAAATGTGTTTTGGTCAATTACTTCCGTTTGATCCACTTTCGTAATAAAGCCCAACCAACTATGTAAATCAACATTTTTCAATATAGTATCAAAGTTCTTTTTCACAATTTCAGCATTAAAACTTGTACCGTCAGAAAATTTCACATCTTGACGGAGGTGGAACGTATATTCCTTCCCATCCTTGGAAATTTCCCAAGATTCAGCTAAATGCGGTTTCAGCTTACCTCCATCTTGGTAGCTGACCAAAGGTTCATATATCATTGATGTAGCGAATAATTGAGAAGGATTATAGACATGCGGATTCATTTCACCTATATCCCTCGGCCAAGCCAAAGTAAGCATGTCTTTACTGTCTTTGTTTGAAGTTGAATTTTCTTTTGATTCATTTGTACATCCAAGTAAAAGCGTTGATAGAATTAAAACGATTGCCGATATAAATAACACTTTTTTGCTGTTTCTTCGTTTTGACATAACCATTGGTGCCCCCTGTGCCATATTGAGAATTATTTTCAATTGTAATGAGTAACTATATTATTGTCAATATAATGTCGAAACTCTCGAAAAATATAAATATGTTTATTAGAAATCATATGTAGATACGTAGACCCCCAATATCCTTTTCAGCCATGAATGATGATGCTACTCCGAATATTTACACGTTCGCCCCCTTTTAAAACCGGTATTGTTTGTGAAAGTTTGGAACTTGACCAAAATGAATTACATTTCGTCTAGAAGAAATAATTATCATTCACCTGTTTTTTGATAACACAATCATCAGTTCCAATCCTCTTAACCTTATAAGAGGATAAAGCCAATAATATTATTCTAATATAATTATTTATACGTAGAAGACATCGGAAGGCGGACATATAATCCTAGTATAGATTTGTGAATGTACCAAACGCTCTTGCTGAGAATGCCGAACATATATGGTGTTATATGGGTTTTTTCCTTTAAATTCTTGAATGATTATTACGATACTCCATCGCGTTCCTGGACTTTCGCCAGCGGTTTATTAAAAACAAAGTTATGACCCGATTATATTCATCAATAAATCATTAATTCCTGGGAACCATCCATATTCCTTTTCCCTGTTTTCCAGCTGTTTTAGATATGTAAATTAGAAATTAGGTCCATAAAGTATTACGTTTGAACAAAAAATATCGAAGAAAAGACCTCCCATAAGTTCAATGAACTTACGAAAGGTCTCCTCCATGGTGAAATAGGATTGATTCAAAAACTGAAAGTTAGCATTTCACTAATCTCCATCTTACAAACCCCTATTTTACGGATTCAAGCGATGATTACTTCATGCCATCCATTCAATTGATAACTTAATAGGAAGTAACAAGGTATTAAATGTGTCCCCAGTAATGGAAAACGGAGTGCAGCTGCAAACAGTCCACACTCCCCCTCGTCTGGATCGCCAAATCAACAATAGCGATATACAAAAAAATTTGAAAATGTCAGTGACACATTCCCAGTCCTTCATCACCTTCCTTTTCACAATCAAATTCCCCTTCGGTTTCATCTGAAAAATGCAAGGTGAATCTTATATGAAACCCACCACTAGTAAAGTTAGGACCAGGTTTTTATCTTATATACACATTGAGGTTTATGTGGGAAAGTAGGAAAGCTTATAGAAGGCATATCTTTTATTCTAAGCTTCAACTCTCACAAAATTAATGGAAACTATCGGTATAATGACAAGCCTTGTTTGATTTTCATACCCTGTTATCGATTCAACGATTTCAATCAAACCAGATTGGCTCTTCACCAATAGACCTTCCACTATAGTAGTGTCTGTCGCCACTTGTATATTGTGAGTGATTAGATTGTTCAGCACTTCATACATTATATTTCTTCCTCCTCAACGAGTGTTACCAGTTCTATACTTCTAATCGGGATGTATACTAAGCTATTGCCCGTTTCCCGCAATACGGCATAGTCATCCTTTACTTTAATCAATTGTCCTGTTACTCCCGAGAAATGTGTTGTGATGATAATATTTCTATTGACCAAACCTTTAAGGGACTCTTTTAATGACCGAAAATGCCCTAAGATTAAATCTGTATATAGCACGCTTTTCATCCTTTCCATATTCTTAAACTTTTCTTGCACTCTAAAGGATATGCAGTAGACAAGTTATTGACACAACTAAATAGAATATTTTGAAGAAAGGTAGAACTACCAATTTAATTATTTTGCTTGATAAGTTTCACCTTTGATACCAATTTCACATATAGTATGTCCGAGGTGATGAAAAATGTTATACGAAAGATTTCCCGGGTTAGTAAGTGTGGTCATGACTTGTCATAATGTAGCCCCATATGTTGAAGACTGTTTAAATAGTATACTTAACCAAACTTATAAGAATATAGAACTTATTATAGTAAATGATTATTCTACTGATCACACTGCTGAAATGATTGATAACTGGATCAAAAAATCCAATCCTTCATTCTCAGTTGTAGTGGTGGACCTACCCAGGAATGTTGGTTTTTCAGGGGCATTGAATACTGGTTATTATTTATCTTCTGGTGAGTATATTGCTGTACAGGATGGTGATGACCTATCTCATCCAAACCGGTTTGAAAAACAAGTGAACTTCTTAAAAACGAATCCAGACCATGTGTTGATTGGGACAAACTATAAAGTCTTTACAGATGGTGAATTTGAAAACCAGAATAATGTACACTGGCTTAAGTACGGTCAGGATATAAAGGAAGTGTATTGGAATGGAGGGCATTGTATTTGTCATGGAACGATTTTATTCCGCGGTGTGATATTTGATGAGTTAGGTGGCCCTACCAGAAGGATAAAGGGTGCTGAAGACTATGAATTTATTGCAAAATGTCTGAACTCCAATTACCAGATCGAAAATTTAAAAGAAGCACTCTATTATTATCGTCTCCATCCTATGCAGCGTTCCCGCGAATTTTTTGGGGAAGGCAGTAAAGAGATATGAGTGAATCTACCATGCGTGTTCTTATGACACTTGATGGAATTGATGTGGGCGGTACTGAGACACATGTTTTAAGTCTGGCTGAGGAAATGATAAATAAAGGCATAGGGATTGTCATCATAAGCAGGGGTGGTTCATTATTACAATCCTTCAGGCGATTACAATGTCCCATCTACCAAGTCCCATTCCCCTACTCTCTTCCAATTCCAGCGGATTTACAGGAGAAGTTATGTAAAGAAATCAAACAAATTATCATGACTGAAAAAATAACACTTATTCATAGCCATCAAACTCCTTCAGCTTTCTTAACCTTCCAAGCAGCAAAAGAGCTTGGTATTCCTTCAATATTTACAGTGCATGGAACTTATTATCCAAAATCCGAACTATTGCGGGTACTGCCCCTGGCAAATAAAATCATCTGTGTAAGCCCGCCAATCCAGCAATTCATACAGAAGCTTACAGATCAACCGACGATTGTCATCCCTAACGGAATAGATACCACTCGATATTCCCCATCAGACTCCTCCGATCTAAAAGTCCAGCTTGGGATCCCAAAGGATTCATTTGTTCTTTTATACAGCAGCCGAATAGCATGGACAAAGGCAAACATCTGCATGATTTTTCTGAGAGCCTGTAAAGACTTAAAACTTTCGGACATTCCCAATTTATATGTTGTAGTTGTTGGTGACGGCCCTCGATTTAAAGAAATAAAAGACATAACGGATACAATACATCGCTCATCAACAGATAACTTCATCAATTTAGTGGGTGAAAGACTTGATTTACAGCATTATTACTCATTGGCTGACTGTGTGGTTGGAACGGGCAGGGTCGCCCTGGAGGCTATGGCCTGCGGCAAACCTGTTATCGCGGCTGGAAGCCATGGATATTTCGGTCTAGTGGAAGAACATAATTTTGAAGATGCTTGGCATTGTTATTTTGGGGACCATGGCTCTCATAAACCCTGCAGCCGCTTTACAATGGCAAATGACATTCGGTCTTCACTATCTCCATCTGACCGTCTATTAAAGGCAGGGTCGGCTTCGCGTGAATGGATGTTAAAAAAGTTTAATATTAAATTCAGTGTAGCCAATCTGCTCGAGTGTTATAAAACTCTAATTAAGGGATGAGTGTATTGAAGAAAGTATTATATATTGGCTGGATTGGTTTTGGTAACTTGGGGGACGAGTTATTATGGAATGTGTTTAAAGAGTTAAACAAGCACTATAATTACTCTACCAAGATTGAGATTGTTCCTTCCCTGCCTGGCGTGGATATCAATCATACGGAAGAATATGACACAGTTATCTTAGGTGGCGGTTCCCTATTACTCCCCGGTTATATGGCAGCACTAAAACAGGCAATAGACCTTGGAAAAGACGTTTTTATATGGGGTAGCGGCCTTGACTGGATAACTAAAGAACAGCTGGACATTATAAACTCAGGACAATCACTATCATTAGAAAAGACTTTTACAGAAAAAGATAGAATCTTGTTTCGTGAGACCCTTGAAAAAGCAGCATTTGTTGGTGTAAGGGGACCTATTACCAAGAAGGTTCTAGAGACATTTGGAATCAACAGTGACAAAATTAAACTGATTGGAGATCCCGGGATCTTGCTTAACCCGCCCGCCGTGATTAGGAAAAAGGAAAAAATAGCAGCAATAAACTGGGGTACAACATTCAACCGATTGTACGGCCAGGATGAAGCTGCTATTGAAAATGCGCTTCTTCAAGTATCCAAAAAATTAATAAAGTCGGGTTATAAAATTTTATTGTACGTTGTCTGGGGCAGTGACCGAGAGGCCTCCAAACGACTTTACGATAAATTGAATGACCCGTTGAATGTGACTTATGATCCATCACTATACTCAGAGGAAGAGCTTATTGAAAAACTCTCTGTCTGCAGTTTGAGCATTAACTTTAAACTTCACGCCAATATCCTTTCCTTAGCAGGAAATGTCCCCTGTATCGCCCTCGGATACAGATTTAAAGTATTTGATTTGTTTCAGTCCCTTGGGCTGGAGAATTTAGTCGTTTCAACCGATTCCGATACACTAGCTCTCGATATTATGGAAGGGATCCGGGAAATTGAACTAAATAATGAAAAGATAATCGAACAATACAAAAATAGAAAGGAACAATTCAGTCCCTTAATAATTGAACCTATAAAAAATAATTTCACAGTAGACTAAGTTTTAGATTTCAATACCAAAATTCCAAATAGTTTCAAATATATTTTCTAAATCCTTAAAATTCACCTCCAGACACAAGTTTCGGGGGTGAGTTTTTTTCTGCGGTTAACTCCAATTGTTTTGGAATAATGTAAATAACAAATAAGAGGACAAACCCGAGGACAAGGAAAACAATTAAGTTATTGCTTGTCCACTTCGAAAAAGCTTCAAAATTGGGCAATTGTTTCTTTTACTTTGACCCAACAAGGTTTAGATAGCTTTAGTATGTAGATTTTAGTAAATTACCCGATAGTTATCACTCTGAAATTGTATAACAAGAAGGCACTCCTTTTAAAAGGAGTGTTTATTAAGTATGAACATAAAAAAGCACCTGTTTAAGGTGCTATGCTTGTAACGTTTTTATCTAGTTGATTTTCTAAACCAATTAGAGATTGCATAGTACTTGTCAACTAGCATAGGTTGCTACTCGCGGGGATCTAGCTGCCTTCCTTATTTTAGTTTGATGGCTCCCATTTACCTATAAAAAACGCTATCATTGTTTACCTGCTTTGTCTTGGCTTCGCTACGGGACATTTGTATCCCTTGCCTTGGGACCTCCTTTTGTCTTCGGCATTAGCCTTGTTCTCTTTGACTTGCTTTTAGGTCTTTTTGTGGTGTTTGAGATAGCACAGGTTGCTACTCGCGGCAATTTAGCTGCCTTCAATACTATCGTAGGTTGTCCCTCATTCACCCCTTTATATTTCTTTAATCCTGAAAGGTGTGTTCTTCCCAAGTTCATACGCTTTCATTCAAAGGGAGATAATTCGTCTACTTCTCCATACTCAATACCCCATAAACGTTTCAATCAGTTTTTAACTCAATCAACCAAGCTTCCTATCTGATTTCCTTGTTAAAAAAACTCAATTAGTCATAATGTCCACCAATGTTTCACTACATCTTTTAGAACCTTCTAATTTTGTCGATATTTACTCAGAATTTGTAGTTATTTCTCGGGAAATTGTTGAAATTTGAAAATAGTGATTCTAAATAGTTAGAACAAAAGAATTACTACTATTGATTTGATTGCCTCGGTTTAAATTGTTATTAATACCTCAATATCGTAAAAGACTCTAAAAAAACCATTAAGAAACCTTTTTCTTATTTTGAAGAAATGTTTCTTAATGGTTTTTTTTGTTCAGTTTTAAGTTATGACATATCGTTTGTCAGTTAAATGTTCACCTCATGCTTACTGCGAGTGTATTGGTTGAAAATTTCTTTAGTCCTGAAAGGTGTGTTCTTCTCAGACACATACGCTTTCATTCAAAAGAGATATAGTTCGTCTACTTCCCCACACTCAATACCCATAAACGTTTTCAATCAAGTTTTTAACTCAATCAGCCACCCTTCCTATCTGATTTCCTTGTTAAAAAACTCAATTGGTCATAATTTTCACCAATGTTTTACTACATCTTTTAGAACCTTCTAATTTTGTCGATATCTACTCAGAATTTGTAGTTATTTCTCGGGAAATTGTTGAAATTTGAAAAATAGTGATTCTGAATAGTTGGAACAAAGGAATTTCTACTATTGATTTGATTGCCTCGGTTTAAACTGTTATTTAACATCTCAATATAGTCAAAGAGACTAAAAAAAAGTAATGAAACCTTTTTCTTATTGAAGTAATGTTTCTTAATGGTTTTTTGTTGTTCAGTTTTAAGCTATGACATATCGTTTGTCAGTTAAATGTTCATTTCACCCATAGCTGCGAGTTTATTGGTTAAAAATTAAGCTCTCTTTTAATTGAATGAGAACATGGGTTAAATTGTCATATGTATCGGGTATCGCTATCTCTGTTTCATTGGCTCCTCCTAATCTTTCTTTTTCTTGATACAAGCGCCTTTAGCTCTATCGTTTAGGGAGTTCCCCGTATAGCGTATCGCTTTAAGCGTTTCGATGTCGGATTGAAAGAAGGTGTGTAAATTCCCACATTTTAATAATGGTTATTCATTTCGCTCTAAGTTTTAGACATACTTTCGAGCATTGATATTGCATTTCCACTTTCTTTGAAGAGGATGCTCATTCATTCAGAAGTAAATCCTGTTTCATATCGAACTTCCCTTTCTATTTAAAGATGAAGAATCTGTGGACTTATTTTCATGTTATATCGCACACCGATACGAAACATAAAAAGAACCGATAAGCCCCTTTCTCGAGGAACACTATTGAGGCCATGGATCTTGCTGGAGCTGGGAAACCGTTGTTTTAAGCTGAGCCATATCCTTGTCAGTGGATTGTTCATTTCAAGCGTAGCTGCGAGTTGTTCATTGGTTAAAACATTTAAAATCTCATTTATTTGTTTGGAATTATGGGGTAAGTTGTCTTTATACCGGGTATCGCTATCTCTGTTTCATCGGTTACTTCTAATCTATCTTTTTATAGATACATAAGATCTCTAGCTATACCCTCCAGGGACATGCCCTTATCACGTATCGTATAACGCTATGTGCGCTTCGATGTCAGATTGAATAAAGAAAGGTAACCACCATCTTAAAAACTCATATCCGTTTCGTTCTAAGTTTTGACCATACTTTTGAACAGTGGGTGTGCATCCCCACTTCTTCTGCCACTTCCTTAGAAAAGAATACTCGTTCATTCGGATGTATATCATGTTTGCATCAAACGTCACTTTTCTATTAAACCTAAAGATTCGAATTTATTTGCAAGTTATATCGCCCAGCGATACGCAACCCACAAAAAAGAGCCGATCAATCCCTGTCTGGAGCACCTCTATTAAGGATGACTCTTGTTTTTGAATGCAAGTTCTCAACAGTCTCAACTCTCATTTCATTAAACTGCCTTTTTTGCTTGCTTCAAATTGTGCATTTTGTTTTAGATGCATATCGCTTAAACAAATCTCCAATGAAATTTCAATTGAGCCTTCGCTTGCCTTTGGTAGAACGTCCGATACATTGGTATCGCCGAGTTTTTACAAAACAGGTGCCAAACCTGTAAAGTTGAAATATTCTTTCTTCATTCTGTTTTTCAGCTACGCGAATCATATATGGCACTATGAATTTTTTTAAAGTTTCTTGGATTCGCATAGGCAAAAAACCTTAACAGTCATCCCTTACTTTCTGAATATGGAGAAAAGTCCCCGCCATTTTTCGGAACGTTTTTGTATAGTCTCTTCTAAACGTTTATTAAATTCATTTTGTGAACTCCATTCTTTTTTCTGTTCGTCCCGCATATTTTGTATTTCTTTTTGTAAGAGTTCACTTTTTTGTTTTTCTTGTTCCAGCAATGTTTCGTAATGGGTATTTTGTTGTTCAGTTAATTGTTCAATTTTAGTATTAGTTCTTTGCGCTGAATTTCCAATACTAGAACTTATAACATGATGATCTTGCTGGAGCCGGGAAACCTTTGTTTTAAGCTGTGACATATCGTTTGTCAGTTGGGCATTCATTTCACGTGTGGCTGCGAGTTCATTGACTAAAAACATTAAGACCTCGTTTAATTGATTGGGGTCGTGGGGTGAATTTTCATATGTATCGGGTATCGCTATGTGTGTTTCATTGGATCCTTCTAATCTTTCTTTTTGTTGATACACAAGGTCTTTAGCTGTATCGTCTAGGGGCTTGTCCGTATCGCGTAGCGCTATAAGCGCTACGATGTCAGATTTAACAAAGATACGCCGATCTCCATCTTTCAAAAACTCATATCCATTCCGCTCTAAGATTTGACCATACTTTCGAACAGTGGGAGTTGCAATCCCCACTTCTTCTGCCACTTCCTTGGAAGAGAAAGCTCGTTCATTCATTTGTATATCGCGTCGCATATCGGACCTCTTTTCTATAACTAGTTGTATCTGTAGTCTACCCGACCTTAAATTTTCTGTCTAGATAAGTATAGCCTATCCAGAAGTCGTTAGGGATAGCGATAAGATTCCCTTTTCCTTTCTTCTGTTTCCATATAGGATTAGATCACCTATTCACTTACCTTCCTTCTCTTGCATAGCCTCCATCTCCCCTTATAATTGCGGATGTTACATCTGGTTGGGCCTGGCGCCTGGTCCCGTGCCTTTGGAAAACTGGCCAGCCTTATCCTCAAGATTCCCCTTTTTTTGTTGCAAGTTACCACTCGTACAAATTTCATATAATCACTTAAGTAGAGTGAATTACATCCTAATTCATAGGCTCTTTTACATAACCAGCTCTGAGTGCTTTTCTACTAAAAGTGGCTGGTCGATTATTGAAACCAAGTTTATTAATCCACCTAAGTGTTTATTATTGTTTCTCATCTAATATAGCTTTGACTTGTTTTATAAGAACTTCCCATTGATTTGCTTTTGTTTACTTATGTTCCGTACCATTCAAATTGATGAAAGACTCGTGAAAATGCTGAAACACAATAAGATTAAGCAAACAGAAATAAAACTTCAGAAAATCGTTCCTTTCTGGTATGGGTCGTTGTGGAGACCCCGCTACACCAGTTTGGACCGATTCTATTATTTTCCCACTAAAAAAAGCTCGACCCAAATGGCACATTATATGCCTTTTGGGTCAGCTCATTTTTTCATTATTTCATCAGCTTTGCGACTGGCTTCGAAAGAAACAACAATACAATACCTAAACCAATTGTTACAAAACCAATCACACTAAAGATTTCCAGGTAACCTAAAGACTGCGTATATGCAGCTAATTGTCCGGCTACCATATTGGCCACTGCGGAACTTGCCAGCCATACTCCCATTAGAAGAGAGGCTAGCTTGATTGGAGCAATTTTGCTTACCATTGACAAACCAACTGGTGAAATCATTAGTTCGGCTAATGTATGAAGGAAATACGTTACAATCATGAACAGGATGTTCACTTTCAGCGCTGTATCGTTTCCTGTGTACATAACGGCAGGAAGCAGTACTAAGAAACCTAAACCAACAGTGACTAAACCAAGAGCCATCTTCGTTGGGGTTTTTAAGTCACCGCGTTTTGAGCTGCCAAGCTTGTACCATAAAGCAGACATAATTGGCGCTAAAATCACGATGAATAATGGGTTCAATGATTGGAACCAGGCAGTTGGAACCTCAAAGCCAAATACATTCCGATCAATTTGGTCATTGGCATACAATGTCAAAGAACTTCCTGCCTGCTCGAAAGCGGCCCAGAACGCAATGACGAAGACTGCCAAAATAACGATAGCCGCTGTACGTTTTTGTTCTCTTTTCGTTAACTGTGCAGCTGATTTTTTACCAGCTGTAACTTCCGGTTTGCCAGTAGGTTCTTTACCCATATCACCTAAATAGCGATTGCCTAATAAGTTGAAAACTAACTGTCCTACAATCATGCCAATTGCTGCTGTCAAGAACCCATATTTATAGCTCATAAGCCCGACCACTAACGGTGCGAAGAAAGCCCCAACGTTAATACCCATATAGAAGATGGTGAAAGCCCCATCACGACGCGGATCATTGTCTTCATAAAGATCACCGACAATTGTCGAGATGTTTGGCTTGAAGAAACCATTACCGATAATCAATAAACCAAGACCAATGTAAAGCGCTGTTAAACTCTGACTTGCGAATAGCGAAAAGTTACCCAGCGCCATTAAAATACCGCCAATCGTGATCGCCAATCTTCTGCCTATGAAACGGTCAGTCAAGTATCCGCCAATCATTGGCGTAATATAAACGGCACCAGTAAAGAATCCGTATATGCCCATAGCCGCAGATTTGTCGACTCCAAGCCCGCCGTTTACAACCGTTGCCGTTAAGTAAAGAACAAGGATTGCCCTCATTCCGTAATAGCTGAAGCGCTCCCATGCCTCAGTAGCGAACAGCATATACAGTCCTGGAGGATGCTTTTTCCTGGACTGGTTTGGCTGCTGAACTTCTTCTTTTAATAGTGCTTGCATAATAAAGTCCTCCTCAATATGGTTAACCACCAATCGTTACATTCACAAAATAATTGCATGGTCTTTATTTAAATAGACAATTGATTGGTACGATGATGGCCACTCATTCCATCCAACTCACCATCAGTAAGCGTTTACATTTTTTATCTTCGCCCTGCTGTAAAAAGAATCTGATAGCAAAATCTACATGAGCATTAACTTATAAATTCATTCATTTAACTTGAAGACATTCAATGAAGGCATTTATATTTTAAAGAATCTTTAGTGTTGTAAAATAATTTTATATTATCAGAAAATATAAAAATACAGAAAAAAAAGAAAAAAAGTCTTATTGTATTAATGGTCTGTGCCGCAACAGAGGTCCCCATCATAATAAAAAAACTGCCTTGTATTAAGGCAGTTTCAGACTGTTGACAAACTCGATTTTAGTTAAGACATTTTTTTAAAAAGGGAGTTTAAAATATGAACGTTGATTGGAACGTAGGGCACTCGCTTTCCGCGGGCGGTCCGGGAGCCTCCTCGGCGCTCTTGGCGCCTGTGGGGTCTCCCTTGGACGTGCTTTCACCGCAGGAGTCTCGTACCTTCCGTTCCAATCAACTTTGTTAAAATTTCAATTGGAACCCCTTTTGTTCAAACTCAAATTGCCTTGTATTAAGGCAGTTTCTTAGTCAACAATCCATTGATATAAATTTTTGGGTCTTCCTATTTTTTGATAACTCACAATAGTTTCCACTTTTCCTTCATCAAGTAAATGCATAATATAGCGATAGACGGTCGGATAAGCCAATCCAACTTCTTTAGAAATTGTATCAACGGAAAAAGGCTCACGATTAGAATGTAGAAAATCACTAACGTGACGAAGTGTTCTCTTACTAATTCCCTTTGTTACAAATATATCCTTCTCTTCACTGGATTTTTGCTGCGGAGCTGATTGGGTTAATTTTGCTAGGCGGGCATGCAGTTGAATTCTTGAAATCAAATCAGGCGCTTTTACAGGCTTTAACGCAAAATCCGTTGCGCCTGCTTCAAGAAAGCGATCAGCAATTTCCTGTCGTTCATCGACTGTTAATACAAGAATTGGAACATCGGCATTAAGTTTACGAAGCTCACCCACTGTTTTTATTCCGTCCATTTCCGGCATATGATAATCAACTAAAACAACATCCGCTCCTTTTTCTACAAACACATTCAACCCTTCTTTTCCGTTGTTAGCCGTATCTGCATTCCAGCCGGCAAATTCACAAATTTCACTTAGCATATATTGAATTGATGCATCATCATCAATGACTAAAATGTTCATCTTGACACACTCCCCTCAGCAAGTTTAATCCAAATTATTGTCCCGAGCCCAAGCTTGCTGTCAATTTCCACAGATGCACCATGTCCTTCAGCAACTTGTCGTACGAAAGCTAATCCCATCCCTGGATGCGATTTCGTACTGAACCCAGCTTTCCATATTTCCACCTGCTCTCTAGGTGAAATCCCTTTCCCGTTATCTGATACGCCCAACCAAAGTTCATTTTCATAGGTTTTCACCTTAAGCAAAATCTTTCCATCTTCCACTCCATTCACTGCATCATGAGCATTGTCAATTAAATTCACCAATGCCCTTGTCATTCGGATTTTATTAATGAAAATTTCAATTTCAGGATCTGTTTGAAAGTCTACCTTCAGATTAAGATTTGTCCCGCTCAGTCTGCTTGCTTCGACATATTCAACTAAATCTTTTATACGGCACCAATGTTTTTTATCATCATATAAAATCTCGGAAATCATGTCGCTAACGGAATGAATCGATGCTGAAATCCTTTGACAATATTCCTTAATTTTAGAATCGTCCACTTTCAAACTAATTAAAGAATTCAGCCCCTCAATTGCTGTGAGAGGCGTTTTTAAATCATGGACCAGATATAGTGCTTCTCGTCCTGATCTTGACTGCATTGCTTCTAACTGCGCATAATGAAGCTCTTGCTTTATCCGCCATCTTTGTTCAGATAAAGAAAAATACACAGCTAAAATAACAGCATTAATAACAAAAATCAAACACAAAGTTAAACTGTACAATGTTAAAGATTGCTCAAATCCAATTTGAACCGCTATATCTTTTAATTCCTTTGAAATCGATCCTTGGCCAAATCCATATTGGGATAAAGAAGGAATCTCATTCAGCCATTCAATCCCAAAGATTAATTGAGAACAAATAATCGTTTTAATAATGGGCTTTAGTCTATCCTTTTCAAAGGCTTGCAATAATAAGATGGCTAACAACAATAACAACGCATATGCGCTAAATGAGTATGTTAAAGAATAATAAGCATTTATCACGATATAATCGAGAGGAATAACAATAAGAGGAATGACGATTTTTAACCATGGACGATTTAAACGAGCACCGATTTCGTCTCCCAACAGCAGTGCACCAATATAATGAAACAAAGCTAAAACTGTATTTAAAGAAATTAACAAAAAAACGGCAAGCATTAGCTTATTTCCCGTTTCTTCACCTTCTCTTAAAGAAATAAGCAAATCAGTAAGGCCAATTTCGTCAGGACCCAACCACGACAGTAAAAATACCCCGAATAAAATTACTCCAATTTTTATCCATATTGTCCAAGACCTCATAAAACTAGCTATCATAATCATTTCACCTTTAATCGATTATTTGCTTATAGAATAGAATGATAACCATTCTTTCATTTCGTATTGATTTAAATGTATGTATACCCTTCCATATCCTCATTATACGCAATTCATCATTATTATGAAAATTATAAAAAATGGGTACGTGGATGAGCTACCCTATAGACAAAAAATTATCCTTATAGAGTTATTTAACTACACTGCATTTTTTTCCATAGAAAAAAACACCTCCATATTGATTGGTTGATATTTAATACCTACTTTTCAACGAAAGGTGTTTTTACTTTTCTCATTTTTCAGGTCAGTGCAATTATAAAAAAAGGATTATCTCGCTTTTGCATATTTAGTTAGTTTGCCGAAATAATATTATATACTGATGCTTTTTGAGATTATACTTTATTGTTCCAAGAGGTAATTACATAAATCAACTTGAAAATATTGATTTCTCAAGGATTTAATTAGATAAATAGGGTTCACATCAATATTTACATGTAACAATGCCTTTTCAAAGGTATCCATGGACACTAAAGGATTATCTCCTAATAATGATGCAATGGCTGCTTCATATTTACCCTTTTGGTAAGTACCTTCTTTTTTATCTTCTAAAGCATGAAGTATATCAAAAATTACCTTTGAATCCTTTTCACTCAGGTCATTATTCAAAATGAAATGAAAAAAAGTATATTGTTCAGGATTTTTATCCAAAGCAATTGTAAGTAATAACTTTTGATGATATTTCATCTTTTTAAATTCATCTATTAACTCATCCATTAAATTCAACTCCTACTATTATAATACCCAAAGTGCAATTGCCCAAGCAATAGATCTAGCAGCACTTGGTGCAAAGCCTAATTCATGTATCATGAAATCAACTAATCTTGCTTCAATTTTATTAGACATTCTGTCTAATGCATCACCAATTTCAAAAGCATGTTTTTTCAAAAGCTTACCATTGGCAGGTGATAAACTACCAACAATTTTTGCCCATTGCTGTACCACCATACTTTAGTGCATACACTACAACTGTCTTTTTAAATCCCCTTTTTTTGGACTCATTTTCTAATTGTTGAATAATTTCAGATGACATTTGAGTACCATCATAAGGGTTGACGGGGTTGGCCTGTTGCATTAACAAACTTGAAGGAGTCGATTGGTCAGCAATGACACTTTCTATTTCTTCTAGGCTAATTTTGGTTTGCTCGGTTACTATTATAGAACCAATTTCAGTATTTGTTCGAATTGTTGATTCATTTAGTTCAGAAGCAGAAGCTTTTGAAAATGGAGCAAAAGCTGAAAATAGAAAAGCACTTGCAACAGCTGGAACTATAATTCTCTTAACACCAATTTCTCTAACTCTAATAATTTTCATATTGGTCAAACTCCTTTTAACAATGGGGTTAGGGTAAGTGTTTCCGCACTTCTATCTTTATACTAATATATTTAGTAAATCCCCTCGTTCCAAAAATGAAACGATATAATTCACATTTCATAATTCCCTTATTTTCCAGCGATGCTTCCCTAGTAGAAATCGTGTATTCCCTATACCGGTTTAAGAATCGGTGATCAATTCCCTTAAAATGGGCAACTTTTAACACCAAAAAAAAAGGGTTCTTTACGTACGATTAAGATAGATGAAATGCTATTAACATGTCATAGAAGCTCCGAATATTTGACCCCCAGCTTAAACGGCTTCCGAAAAAAGCAGGAATGGAAAAGAACATTACTCCACACTTATTTAGGCATACCTACACTTCCCTATTGATTGAAGCTGTAGTAGGAATTAAAAAATCCAACAACGATTAGGACATAACGAATTTAACTATCAAAGAAAAGGCCTCCCACAGTAAACTGTGGGAGGCCTTCAACTTTAAAAATATTCACATGTTTGGTGTGAGCATTCATGACTGAATCTCCCGTTACCCCCTATATTAAGGGATTTAAGCGATGCATCATGCCCGCCCATTCAATTAATAATTTAATAGGAAGTAACAAGGTAATAATATCAACACTTTTGGTCAAAGCCACCTAAAATAACTTCACTTAGTGTCATGATATTTCAATGTCAGGTGAGCAAATAGGTGAGCATTTTCAATTATATTCTTATAAATAACTGGTATGAAGGACCTCCTATTACAAGAGTAAGCATAAACCTAATCCTATAATATATCGGAAGGAGAAAAGATTATCATGAAAATGAAAAAATCCTTAAATCGAATTCAAACTGCATTATAAGGAAATTGAAACGTGTAGCTAAAGTAAAAAACATTGATTTAAATATTTATCATGCTAAAGAAGATACTTCAAACCTTGGCCTAAAACAAAATTCGTTAACATTTTCTTTTTATCAAGATGGTGAAATAAAAAAGAAACTAGATTTTATCGATCTCTCAGAAGATGATAATCAGATAGTAAGCCCGAGTGTGTTTTCAGGCAGTATTGGCTGCATTTCCTGGATTTGTTTCTTTGACATAAGGCCCTGCGGGAGATTATATAGCAAATGAGAAGACAGCTAACCCTAAAGAAGAATGACCATGTTCACTAGTGGACCAATAACTTACAGACAAAAATAGTTTTTTTGATGTGTAAACTACAAGTGAAATTTAGCTTTTCCTTATTAAAAGTGAAAACCAAAAGCCATCGGAGTTATTTCCTGTAAAAGGAATTAACTCCCTTTTCTAGAAACTTGGGCTTGTTATTTTAACAAAACTCAGGCTTTGGGAATTCGACCTTGCCTCTTTAACTGCTTCAAAGAAAATAGATAAATAACATTTCTATATTATTTCCTTAAAAATCATCTATATTTGATATTTGTTTAATCTCACAATGAGATATATAATAAAAACAAGAAAAAAGAAAGCGTTTTCAATATTTAAATACTTCGTTACTTCTCATACTATAAGGAGGATTTAAGATGAGCCAAGTAGAAAGAAAATCTAAAGTGCAGAAATTAATTGAGCAACAAAAATTCAATGAGAAAGACATTTCCAAGATGACAGATTCACAGATTGAATATTATCACTGGCTCTATTTTGATGACTCTGTTTATGATTATATGTAACTCAAATATAAAATGATAAAAAGCGGGAAAAACATTGATAATTCATGGTTTCCCGCTTTTACTTTTATTCTTTAGGACTCCCCAATACCGATGAACAGAGTAGAAGTAAACCACTTTTGCCACTACTGGATTCTCCTGATACATCAACAACTATGGGCTTCATATCAAACTCATGTAAAATAACCGAAGCAAAAGATGCTAGTAAAGGGAAAACAGCCTTTGGATGATCCTTCACTAAGTTAAAAACATTTTCAATCCAACTTTCAACAGTTCCTTTTACTCTAAAGGACTGACTCTAGTATTTGTTGTTCCCCCATCGCCAAGAACTATATGTATGTCTTTCGTTGAAATTGGATGTATGAAGTTTCCCTTTCAACATCGAAGAAAAGGCCTCCCACAGTAAACTGTGAGAGGCCTTTTCTTTAAAATTGATATTCACATGTTAGGTGAGCTCATTCTAAATCCTCGTTAAACCCCTCTATTAAGGGATTTAGCGAATGATTACATCATGCCGCCCATTCCGCCCATGCCGCCCATGTCAGGCATGCCCATGCCGCCAGCGCCTGCAGGTTCTGGTTTGTCAGCAACGACAGCTTCTGTAGTTAAGAACATAGCTGCTACAGAACCAGCATTTTGTAGAGCTGAACGAGTTACTTTTGTAGGATCGACGATACCTGATTCGATCATGTTCACCCATTGTCCAGTAGCTGCGTTGAAGCCAGTGCCTACTGCTTCGCCTTTAAGGCGCTCTACGATTACAGAGCCTTCAAGTCCAGCGTTGTGAGCGATTTGACGAACAGGCTCTTCGATGGCACGAAGAACGATTTTCACGCCTGTTGCTACGTCGCCTTCCGCTTGGATTTCAGCGATTTTATTGTATACGTTAAGAAGTGCTGTACCACCACCGGCTACGATACCTTCTTCAACAGCGGCACGAGTGGAGTTCAATGCATCTTCAATACGAAGTTTACGTTCTTTCAATTCTGTTTCAGTAGCTGCACCGACTTTGATTACCGCTACACCACCAGCTAATTTAGCAAGGCGTTCTTGTAATTTTTCACGGTCGAATTCAGAAGTTGTTTCTTCTAATTGAACACGGATTTGGTTTACACGAGCTTGGATTTGAGCTGTATCCCCAGATCCTTCAACGATCGTTGTATTTTCTTTCGTAACAACCACTTTAGACGCACGGCCTAATGAATCGATTGTTGCAGATTTAAGATCAAGTCCGATTTCTTCAGTGATTACTTCGCCGCCTGTAAGAGCTGCGATGTCTTCAAGCATTGCTTTACGACGGTCACCGAATCCAGGAGCTTTAACCGCAACAGCGTTGAATGTTCCACGAAGTTTGTTCACAACAAGAGTTGCAAGCGCTTCGCCTTCTACATCTTCAGCAATCAATAATAGCGGTTTTCCTTGTTGTACAACTTGCTCAAGTACAGGAAGGATTTCTTGGATATTCGTGATTTTTTTATCAGTGATCAAGATATATGGATTCTCAAGGACAGCTTCCATTTTATCTGAATCAGTTACCATGTATGGAGATGCATATCCGCGATCGAATTGCATACCTTCCACTACGTCCAACTCAGTTGTGAAACCTTTAGACTCTTCGATTGTGATGACGCCGTCGTTACCAACGCGCTCCATTGCTTCAGCAATCAGTTGGCCCACTTCTTCATCAGCTGAAGAGATGGCAGCAACTTGAGCGATAGATTCTTTGTTTTCAACAGGTTGGGAAATGGCTTTCAATTCTGCGATTGCAGTATTGACTGCTTTCTCGATTCCTTTACGGATACCCATTGGGTTCGCACCAGCTGTTACGTTTTTAAGACCTTCACGGATCATCGCTTGCGCAAGAACCGTTGCAGTAGTTGTACCGTCACCAGCTACGTCGTTTGTTTTGCTTGCTACTTCAGCAACCAATTTCGCACCCATGTTTTCGAATGCATCTTCCAATTCGATTTCTTTAGCGATCGTCACACCGTCATTTGTGATAAGCGGCGAACCGAATTTTTTCTCAAGAACCACGTTACGACCTTTTGGTCCAAGCGTTACTTTAACTGCATCTGCAAGTGCGTCCACACCGCGAAGCATGGAGCGGCGAGCTTCTTCACTAAATTTAATTTCTTTAGCCATTTATAAGTACCTCCCTAAAATTTAAGAAAATTTTCGTTCAGTTAAGTATGATGTATAATTAGCCGATTACAGCTAGAATGTTGCTTTCACGTAAAATTAAGTATTCAGTGTCTTCGTATTTAACTTCAGTACCTGCATATTTTGAGAAGATAATTAGATCGCCTTGGGCAACCTCTAAAGCAACACGTTCGCCATTTTCAAGGACACGGCCAGTACCAACTGCTACTACCTTACCTTCTTGTGGCTTTTCTTTAGCAGTATCAGGAAGAACAATACCGCTTGCAGTTTTTTCTTCAGTTTGAACTAGTTCAATAATAACGCGATCACCTAATGGTTTTAACAAGTGAAACAACCTCCTCATATTCTCTTGATAATTTGTTTCATGATTATTAGCACTCATCATCATCGAGTGCTAACACATTTATAATATTAAATAAACCGAGCCTTTTTTGCAAGTATCTTATTGAAAATTTTTTATTAATTTCTGATAAATTACGGGTAAACTACTTTAGCATAATGATTTCCTAAACTTAGTCATTGAAATGTCATGTTAGGGGTACCTTTAAGTGGTGTTCTGCCCCAATTTTTGATACCATTTTGTAGTATGCGTTTATAGATTGTCCCCATGTTAGTAACGTTCCAAGCGGATGGGTGACTATAAAAGGAGTTTTCATTTTTGAAAAAAGAATATTGGTTCGTCATCATCACTTATATTGCCATGCAATTATCCAGTATTGTCGGGGTACCCATTTTCATGCTGATCGGGTCTTATACCGGAATGCCGGCTGATGAACTCGAAGTGAAATCTGCAGCATACTGGATAGTTTTCAGTTTTCTCGCTGCTTTATTCTTGATTCTTTTTTTAATGAGAAAAGATATGAGGGAAAAGCTGGACACGAGAAACCAAACTTCCGTATCCATGTCCATATTATGGGCAATTGCAGGAGTGTTCATGGCTCTTTTTGCGCAGAGCATTGCCGGAAGCATTGAACAAATGCTTGGGGTGGAGTCTGAATCTGAAAATACGCAGCAACTCATTTCACTCATTTACAAAGTCCCCATGGTCATTTTCGTCACTTCAGTAATTGGACCTATATTGGAAGAATTAATTTTCCGTAAAATTATTTTCGGATCACTTCATAAACGCTTTAACTTCTTTATTTCAGCTTTAATCAGCTCAGTTATTTTCGGCTTGGCGCATGGTGAATTTGAACATCTTCTTTTATATACGGCAATGGGCTTCACTTTTGCTTTCCTTTATGCGAAAACAGGCCGCATTCTCGTTTCCATGAGCGCTCATATTGCGATGAACACGCTTGTTATCATCCTTCAAGTGGTATATCGGGAGGATATTGAGAAGATGCTAGATACTGCACAGGCCTTCATCGGAGGTTTATTATGAAACGTCAATCACCATTATTCATGGGCATCATTTATGCAGGCTTAGGGGCTCTTTTTACCGCTATCGCAATTCAAACCGTCAATTCTTCTGGATGGGGACTCTTTGCCTACATACTTGTCCTTATTGCAACTCTTGATTTTGGATCGGGATTACGCATGATCATGCTGCACTTTAAGATTAAAGCCGCACAAAAAAATAAGAAAAAATAAAAAAACGCTGCATAAATGCAGCGTTTTTTCATTCCTCCAAAGCCGCTTCTTCCACTACCGGATAATGTTTCAGGAAGTAGATGAGCGACTGAAGTTCCACGGCCAGGTCAATGTGGTGGACCCTTATGGATGGCGGCACGGTCAGCCGTGCAGGTGTGAAATTCAATATTCCTTTTATGTCAGCTTTGACTAGACGATCGGTTATCGTCTGGGCTACCTGTGCAGGCACTGTCAATATCGCTGCAGTAATATTATTTTCCTGCAATAGTGTATCGATTTGATCCATATGGTAGATGGGCACATCAGCTATTCGCTTGCCGACCTTTTCTTCAGATACTTCGAAAGCCATTTCAATTTTTGTATTATTATTTTTCATGAAATTGTAATTTAAAAAAGCGGTTCCTAAATTTCCCACTCCGATTAAAGCGACTTTGGTCAATTCATCTTGATCAAGTGTTTTTCTGAAGAAGGATAATAAATAATTGACATTGTAACCGTAGCCTTTTTTCCCAAGCGCGCCAAAGTAGGAAAAATCACGGCGAATGGTAGCAGAATCCACTTTTACGGCTTCACTTAGCTCAGCCGAGGAAACTCTTTGTTTGCCTGAGGAATGTAAGTTCTTTAAAAATCGATAATACAATGGCAACCTTTTGGCTGTTGCCTGCGGTATCTTTGGGTCATGGTTCATTGTTCTTCCCCGCCTTCACACATGCTTTTCAACTTAATCTCTATCTGTTCGTTTTACTTGCCTTTTATAATCGCTACTAGACACTCCGCCTGTTTTCTCCACTAAGAATGTAGGCCCGATCACCATTCCCTTATCAATGGCCTTACACATGTCATAAACAGTCAAGGCAGTCACGGATGCAGCTGTTAACGCTTCCATTTCCACACCTGTACTCCCTTTTGTCTTAGCTTCCGTTTCAATCCTAAGCCTATATCCTTGTTCTTCTTTTTCCCAATCAAAGGCTATATTGACCCCTTGCAGAGCAATGGGATGGCACATCGGAATTATATTGGATGTATTTTTGCTGGCCATGATTCCTGCAACTTGTGCAACAGCCAGTACATCACCTTTTTTCATTTTATGGTTCGTGACCAATTCATATATTTCATCATTCAATAAAATGCTCGACTGAGCCACTGCCGTCCGGGTTGTTTCAGGCTTAGCACTCACATCGACCATTTTGGCCCTGCCCTGTTCATTAAAATGCGTTAAGTCTCCCATTTAAGTAACCCCTCCTAAATCATACACTATTATTCCACTTTATGTAACAGCTTTTCTTTCAGCTTGGAACCAAGCTGTTGCCGATAATAACTAAAATACGTTAAACTAACAGTAATCAATTGAGGTGAAATCTATGATTTTATTACAAATCAATCAACTATCGAAATATTATGGAGCTGAACTTATTTTATCAAATATGAAGCTCGAAGTTCAAAATAAAGATCGAATTGCCCTTGTCGGCCGAAATGGCGCCGGCAAATCCACTCTGCTAAAAATCATTGCCGGGCAGCTTTCCCATGATGGCGGTGAAATAATCAAACCAAAAGGCGTCACCATCGGCTATATGGCCCAGGATACTGGATTGGAATCCGCATTGACCATTTGGGATGAAATGCTTACTGTATTCACTGACCTTATAGAGCAGGAAAAGGAACTGCGTCGCCTTGAGGCTGATATGGCCAGACCTGACATCTTTGAAAACGAAACGGTTTACCAAAAAGTGCTGAATGAATACGACACTTTGATGGTGGCATTCAAAGAGAAAGGCGGTTATCAATATGAAGCGGATATCCGTTCCGTATTGCATGGTCTTCAGTTTGCCGACTTTGACTATTCTACCCCAATTTCCACTTTAAGCGGCGGTCAAAAAACAAGGCTTGCCTTAGGTAAGCTGCTTTTAAGGAAACCGGATATATTGATTCTGGATGAGCCGACGAACCATTTGGATATCGAAACCCTCTCTTGGCTTGAACAATATTTACAAGGCTACCAGGGAGCTGTCCTCATTGTTTCCCATGACCGCTATTTTTTAGATAAAGTAGTAAACCTGGTATATGAAATTTCCCGGAATAACATGAAAAAATACCATGGTAATTATAGTTCTTACCTAGAGGGAAAAGCGGAAGATTATGAGCGGGACATGAAACTGTTCGAGAAACAGCAAGGGGAAATCGAAAAGTTTCGCGATTTTGTCCAACGTAATATCACGAGGGCTTCCACAACGAAAAGAGCACAAAGCAGACGTAAACAGCTCGAAAAGATGGATGTACTGGACAAGCCGCAAGGTGATGAAAAATCCGCGAATTTTTCTTTCCAGATTGAAAGGCAAAGCGGAAATGAAGTACTCCACCTCCAGGACCTGGCTATCGGATACGAAGGGGAAACGGTATCAAAGAATATTAATTCCCGGATGACAAAAGGAGAGAGCATAGCTCTTGTCGGCCCAAATGGAGTTGGAAAATCAACTTTATTGAAAACGATCATTTCCAAGCTGCCTGCCCTTTCTGGGGATTTCCGTTTTGGAACGAACGTAGAAGTCAGCTACTACGATCAAGAACAGGCTAACCTTGTTTCCAATAAACGCGTACTCAATGAATTATGGGACGACTATCCCCTTAAACCGGAAAAGGACATTCGCACCGTACTCGGTAATTTCCTATTTAGCGGGGATGATGTTTTGAAAACCGTTTCCACACTAAGCGGGGGCGAAAAGGCCCGGCTTGCTCTAGCCAAAATGATGATGCAAAAAGGCAATTTTTTAATTCTTGATGAACCAACGAACCATTTGGACCTCGATAGTAAATTGGTGCTTGAAAATGCATTAATTGATTATCCGGGAACTATTCTATTCGTCTCACATGACCGTTATTTCATAAATCGGATAGCAACGAAAGTGATAGAGCTCTCCAAAGACGGCAACGAAGAATTCCTCGGTGATTATGATTACTATATAGAGAAGAAACAGGAGCAAGCGGAAATCCAAGCACTTGAACAGCAGGATCAGGCTAAATCTTTAGATGCGGCTGTAGAAAAAACAAATTACAAAATTGATAAAGAAGCAAAAAAAGCTGAACGCCAGCGAAAACGGCGCATTGAGGAAATCGAGGCAGCCATGGAGCTTCTTGAAACCGAAATAAACGAATATAATGACCTCCTATGTGATCCAAATGTTTTTCAGGACCACGAAAAGGTAATGGAAGTCCAAACAAAACTTGATCATGCACAAGAAAGTTTGGATCAGCTTCTCGAAGAATGGGCTGAACTGGAAGAATGAAAAAGACCGAGTCAATTGACTGAACTGCACCCCAATTGTTAGACACCATCTAACAATTGGAGGTGCTTTTTTTATGACAAAATATTCATTAGAGTTGAAATTAAAAGCTGTCCTTGCTTATTTAGAAGGAATGGACTCATTCAGAACTGTAGCCAATCAATTTAATATCAGTTTGACTCCTTTAAAGCAATGGGTGGCGCATTATAAAGAACATGGGATAGAAGGGCTAATGTCCACCTATACAAATTATGATATTAGCTTTAAGATGGATGTACTAAACTATATGAACGATTTTGGAGTGTCTAGTACCCATGCAGCTGCTGTGTATAACATTGCTTCTCCTTCTACTATTACTAATTGGCTAAAGCAATTGGAGGAGTACGGAGTTGACGCTCTTGAAACGAAGAAAAAGGGGCGTCCATCCATGAAAAAAGAAACGAAGAAAAAACCAGTAGAAGGGTCATTAGAGGCATTACAGGCTGAAAATGAAAGATTACGTGCAGAGAATGCATATTTAAAAAAGTTGAGAGCCTTAGTTCAAGAAAGCGAAGCGTCCGAACGCAAAAAGCAAAAGTAGTACATGAACTAAGGGGAGATTTTAATTTAAAGCTACTTCTGTCAGTCGCAAATCTCTCAAGGAGTACCTATTATTATTGGATAAACGCCTTCGGGCGTCAGGATAAATACGAAGAAATAAAGCCAGTTATCCAGGAGATATTTCATACGAATAAAGGGAGATACGGGTATCGTCGCATTACATTGGAATTACGTAATAGAGGGATTTCATTGAACCATAAAACGGTCCTTCGATTGATGAAGGAGTTGGGACTAAAGTGTCTGGTCCGTATGAAGAAATACCGTTCATACAAAGGCAAGATTGGAAAGGTTGCGCCTAATATCCTCAATCGTAATTTTAAGGCAACAAAGCCAAATCAAAAATGGGTTACGGACGTAACTGAATTTCATTTACACGGTGAGAAATTGTATTTATCGCCCATTCTAGACTTATATAATGGAGAGATCATTGCTTACAATATCGAATCACGTCCTGTTTATCCCTTAGTCTCCAAGATGCTTGACCAAGCCTTTATACGATTGGAACCGAAAGATTCCCCCGTTCTCCATTCAGATCAGGGCTGGCATTACCAGATGAAACAATACTCACATGATTTGAAAAGACATAATATTATACAAAGCATGTCCCGCAAGGGAAATTGTCTTGATAATGCGGTCATTGAAAACTTCTTTGGCTTATTAAAATCCGAATTACTCTATCTTCATGAATTTGAAAGCATGGAGCATTTCAAACAAGAACTAGAAGAATATATCTATTACTACAATCATCAACGAATTAAGGTAAAATTAAAAGGCATGAGCCCAGTAGATTACCGGGTTCATGCCCTCAAGGCTGCCTAAGTAAATAAAGTGTCTAACTTTTTGGGTTCACTTCATGACTCGGTCTTTTTTTTTTCCACCAAAGTGTCGATTGAAAGTTATCCACAAACTTGTTAACAAACCACTTACCGCTCATTAGCCATTAATTTGATTTATACACATTATCCACAGAAACATATCCACTTATCCACAAAAATACCCCTTTATACACATGCAGGATGATTATCAAAAAAACTTTATCCACAGAATATTCTATTATTTTATTAACACGATAAAAAGACAGGATGCCAAAGTGACGGATCCTGTCTTCTCGTCCATTAAAATGCTTCTATATCCAATCCAGGATTTCCGTTCAAATCCAAACCGGATCGCTTTCCCTTTTCAAACATGACACTGCCAGCAGCACCAATCATGGCAGCATTGTCGGTACAAAGATAGAGGGGCGGAATGGATATATCCATAGGTAAATCCTTAAAAGCTTCCGTTAATGCTTCCCTAAGGCCTTTATTTGCCGCAACTCCTCCAGCAAGCAATACCTGTTTCACATTATATTCCTTTGCAGCCTTCACAGCTTTCATTACAAGCACTTCTATCACGCTTGCTTGGAAACTTGCCGCTAAATCTTTAGGTTCAATTTTTTCCCCGCGCTGTTCTGCATTATGCAAAGTGTTGATTACCGCTGATTTCAACCCGCTGAAAGAAAAGTCATAGCTGCCATCCAACCATGCCCTAGGCAGTTTCAAAGATGGTGAGCCTTCTTGCGCAAGCCTGTCGATATGAGGCCCGCCAGGATAAGGGAGCCCCAAGGTTCGAGCCACTTTATCATACGCCTCCCCTGCTGCATCATCCCGCGTCTCCCCGATCACCTTGAAAGAACCCGGTTCTTCTAAAAGCACCAATTCCGTATGACCTCCCGAAACGACTAAAGAAAGCGCAGGATATTCAATCTCCTGAATAAGCCGATTTGCATAGATATGACCAGCGATATGATGCGTACCGACAATTGGTATTCCATGTGCGAAAGCTACAGCCTTCGCCGCATTCACACCTATTAATAGTGCCCCTACAAGGCCGGGACCTTCTGTAACGGCAATGGCATCCAAGTCTTCATATGTCACACCCGCTTCCAGCAGTGCTTCTTCAAGAACAATAGTAATTTGTTCTACATGATGACGGGAAGCTATTTCCGGGACGACACCGCCAAAACGTTTATGACTTTCTATTTGTGAAGCCACGACATTACTCAGTATTTCCGTTCCATTTTTTATGACGGCTGCCGCAGTTTCATCACAGCTTGTTTCAATTCCTAATATAATTTGATCTTTTTTCATGAAAAATTCACCCACATAACATAAGCATCCTCTTGATTGTCTGTATAATAATTCTTTCGGATTCCGCCCTTTTGGAAACCAAGTTTTTCATAAAGCGAAATGGCTACGGCATTACTGACACGGACCTCAAGTGTCATCCTCACCACACCCATTGAAATGGAGATTTCAATCATCTTCCTGAGCAAAGCTTCTCCAAGCTTTTGCCCTCGGTATTCTGGTAATATCGCAATATTGGTGATGTGCGATTCATCAATGACGATCCAGGCACCGCAATAACCGGCAATTTTCCCTTCATCCTCTATCACCATGTATACAGCATATTGATTATGATTCAATTCATTAAAAAAAGCTTCCCGGCTCCAAGGCAAAGTAAAGGACTGCTTTTCCACGTTAAGCACTTGGTCGATATCTGCCGTATTCATCTTTCGGAACGTCAATGTTTTACTCATAATGATCGTCGCTTTCTTGTTTATTTCCCCTGCTGTTCAAGCCACTTAGCTTCTGCTTCAGCCATGCGGATATAATTCGGTACAAACTGGTGAACATCCACTTCAGCCTTATCAAGACCAATGAAGGCCAGTTCGCTTGGCCTTGAATTATATGACTGTACTGGAGCAAATACCGCTAATTCACCTAATGCATCGGTAATTGCAACCCGATGGATGTCAACATCTTGACCAACAAATAAAACAGGACGATTTAATTCCTTCAATTGATTCGCCCACTCAGAGGATAGAATATTACAATCTTCAATGACTGTCTTTAAAGAATCCTTTTCCATTTCATATAATCCAGTATAAATCTGCCCTCTTCTTGCATCGAACAAGGGAGATATCAACCCGTTAAAATAACGTCCATTAGCTGCTAAAACCTCTAAGCTGGAAACACCTGATAACGGAATCTGAAGCGTCCAGGCCAAGCTTTTCGCTATCGTCACTCCAATCCTGACCCCTGTATAGGAGCCTGGACCTTGAGCGACCACTATCTTAGTCAATTCCTTCGGTTTAGTATCACAGTCCCTCAGCAGTGTTTCAATTGCTGGCATTACCCGCACTGAATGATTTTTCTTTAGGTTCGTCGTATACTCACCAATTACTTGATTCCCGTTTACAAGTGCAATCCCTAATGTGAAATTCGATGTATCTATAGCTAAAACCTTCATCAAATAATCTCCTTACATAACTTTACATATCGTTCGCCTTTGGCTTCCAAAACAATACGCCGTCTTGTATCGCCCAAACGATAGATATAAATGGTCAAGATCTCCTCTGGGAGGTGATCCTTTATTAAATGGGCCCATTCAACGACAGTCACACCATCACCATCAAAATATTCATCAAAGCCTAAATCTTCTTCCGATTCACTTACCCGATAGACATCCATATGATACAAAGGTAAGCGACCCATGTACTCCTTTATTATCGTAAAGGTAGGGCTATTCACCATTCTGGTAACACCCAATCCTTTAGCCAGCCCTTTTGTGAATGCCGTCTTCCCTGCACCCAAGTCACCTTCTAGAGCCAGCACATCTCCACTGGAAAGCTTTTGTGCCAATTTGTGCGCAAATTGCGCTGTTTCTTCCTCATTCCGAGAAATCCATTCAACATGTTGCATATATCAATCACCTTTATCATTATTAGGAAAACGTCCGTCCTATAGTTCATGTCGAGAACCATAAACGCAATATTATGGAACAAAAACCATTCTATATGTAGTTTACCTTGTTTCAAAAGAAGAAACAAATAAGTTAAGGACATATTATTCGAATAACAGATAAAACAAAAAAACGAAACCTAAGTTTCGTTTTTTTCATGATTGCGGGGACAGGATTTGAACCTGCGACCTTCGGGTTATGAGCCCGACGAGCTACCGGACTGCTCCACCCCGCGACGGTATAAATGTTTCTTTTATAATTGTAGTATTCCCGTTTATTCAAAAAGAATACAAAGATTATAGCTTGGCGGCGTCCTACTCTCACAGGGGGAAACCCCCAACTACCATTGGCGCTGAAGAGCTTAACTGCCGTGTTCGGAATGGGAACGGGTGTGACCTCTTCGCTATCGCCACCAAACATTTAATCTTTTAGCACACTTATTATCATAACATGTATGAAGTCAAAATGCAAGAAGAAATTTTCATTCCTTCAAAACTAGATAATAAGAAGGTATTTCATTTTTTAAAAAGCGTTGGTTAAGTCCTCGATCTATTAGTATCAGTCAGCTCCACATGTCACCATGCTTCCACCTCTGACCTATCAACCTGATCATCTTTCAGGGATCTTACTAGCTTGCGCCATGGGAAATCTCATCTTGAGGGGGGCTTCATGCTTAGATGCTTTCAGCACTTATCCCGTCCGCACGTAGCTACCCAGCTATGCCTTTGGCAAGACAACTGGTACACCAGCGGTGCGTCCATCCCGGTCCTCTCGTACTAAGGACAGCTCCTCTCAAATTTCCTGCGCCCGCGACGGATAGGGACCGAACTGTCTCACGACGTTCTGAACCCAGCTCGCGTACCGCTTTAATGGGCGAACAGCCCAACCCTTGGGACCGACTACAGCCCCAGGATGCGATGAGCCGACATCGAGGTGCCAAACCTCCCCGTCGATGTGGACTCTTGGGGGAGATAAGCCTGTTATCCCCGGGGTAGCTTTTATCCGTTGAGCGATGGCCCTTCCATGCGGAACCACCGGATCACTAAGCCCGACTTTCGTCCCTGCTCGACTTGTAGGTCTCGCAGTCAAGCTCCCTTGTGCCTTTACACTCTACGAATGATTTCCAACCATTCTGAGGGAACCTTTGGGCGCCTCCGTTACTCTTTAGGAGGCGACCGCCCCAGTCAAACTGCCCACCTGACACTGTCTCCCACCCCGATAAGGGGCGCGGGTTAGAATTTCAATACAGCCAGGGTAGTATCCCACCAACGCCTCCACCGAAGCTGGCGCTCCGGCTTCTCAGGCTCCTACCTATCCTGTACAAGCTGTACCAAAATTCAATATCAGGCTGCAGTAAAGCTCCACGGGGTCTTTCCGTCCTGTCGCGGGTAACCTGCATCTTCACAGGTACTATAATTTCACCGAGTCTCTCGTTGAGACAGTGCCCAGATCGTTACACCTTTCGTGCGGGTCGGAACTTACCCGACAAGGAATTTCGCTACCTTAGGACCGTTATAGTTACGGCCGCCGTTTACTGGGGCTTCGGTTCAAAGCTTCGCTTGCGCTAACCTCTCCCCTTAACCTTCCAGCACCGGGCAGGTGTCAGCCCCTATACTTCGCCTTGCGGCTTCGCAGAGACCTGTGTTTTTGCTAAACAGTTGCCTGGGCCTATTCACTGCGGCTTTTCTGGGCTATTCACCCTAAAAAGCACCCCTTCTCCCGAAGTTACGGGGTCATTTTGCCGAGTTCCTTAACGAGAGTTCTCTCGCACACCTTAGGATTCTCTCCTCGCCTACCTGTGTCGGTTTGCGGTACGGGCACCTTACATCTCACTAGAGGCTTTTCTTGGCAGCGTGGAATCAGGAACTTCGGTACTATATTTCCCTCGCCATCACAGCTCCGCCTTAATGGAAACGGGATTTGCCTCGTTTCCGGCCTAACTGCTTGGACGCGCATATCCAACAGCGCGCTTACCCTATCCTTCTGCGTCCCCCCATCGTTCAAACGATGTATAGGTGGTACAGGAATATCAACCTGTTGTCCATCGCCTACGCCTTTCGGCCTCGGCTTAGGTCCCGACTAACCCTGAGCGGACGAGCCTTCCTCAGGAAACCTTAGGCATTCGGTGGAAGGGATTCTCACCCTTCTTTCGCTACTCATACCGGCATTCTCACTTCTAAGCGCTCCACCAGTCCTTCCGGTCTGACTTCAACGCCCTTAGAACGCTCTCCTACCATCGACACCATACGGTGTCAATCCACAGCTTCGGTGATACGTTTAGCCCCGGTACATTTTCGGCGCGGAGTCACTCGACCAGTGAGCTATTACGCACTCTTTAAATGGTGGCTGCTTCTAAGCCAACATCCTGGTTGTCTAAGCAACTCCACATCCTTTTCCACTTAACGTATACTTTGGGACCTTAGCTGGTGGTCTGGGCTGTTTCCCTTTCGACTACGGATCTTATCACTCGCAGTCTGACTCCCAAGAATAAGTATTTGGCATTCGGAGTTTGACTGAATTCGGTAACCCGTTGGGGGCCCCTAGTCCAATCAGTGCTCTACCTCCAATACTCTCATCTTGAGGCTAGCCCTAAAGCTATTTCGGAGAGAACCAGCTATCTCCAGGTTCGATTGGAATTTCTCCGCTACCCACACCTCATCCCCGCACTTTTCAACGTGCGTGGGTTCGGGCCTCCATTCAGTGTTACCTGAACTTCACCCTGGACATGGGTAGATCACCTGGTTTCGGGTCTACGACCTCATACTCATTCGCCCTATTCAGACTCGCTTTCGCTGCGGCTCCGTCTCATCAACTTAACCTCGCATGAAATCGTAACTCGCCGGTTCATTCTACAAAAGGCACGCCATTACCCATTAACGGGCTTTGACTACTTGTAGGCACACGGTTTCAGGATCTATTTCACTCCCCTTCCGGGGTGCTTTTCACCTTTCCCTCACGGTACTGGTTCACTATCGGTCACTAGGGAGTATTTAGCCTTGGGAGATGGTCCTCCCTGCTTCCGACGGGATTTCTCGTGTCCCGCCGTACTCAGGATCCACTCAGGAGGGAACGAAGTTTCAACTACAGGGTTTTTACCTTCTTCGACGGACCTTTCCAGGTCGCTTCATTTACCCCGTTCCTTTGTAACTCCATGTTGAGTGTCCTACAACCCCAAGAGGCAAGCCTCTTGGTTTGGGCTAATTCCGTTTCGCTCGCCGCTACTCAGGAAATCGCGTTTGCTTTCTCTTCCTCCGGGTACTTAGATGTTTCAGTTCCCCGGGTCTGCCTTCAGTACCCTATGTATTCAGGTAAAGATACTGTTCCATTACGAACAGTGGGTTTCCCCATTCGGAAATCTCCGGATCAAAGCTTACTTACAGCTCCCCGAAGCATATCGGTGTTAGTCCCGTCCTTCATCGGCTCCTAGTGCCAAGGCATCCACCGTGCGCCCTTTCTAACTTAACCGTTAAAAAAGATCTTACAGATGCTTTGAAAAAAATTAATTGCCTTCTATCTATTATCTAGTTTTCAAGGAACAAAGCAGAAAGAATCCATCACATCGTGATGTTCGTCTTTCCTATTTGAATGAATTACTCATTCAAAACTGAACAAAACAAAAGCGCTCTCGTAATTATCCTTAGAAAGGAGGTGATCCAGCCGCACCTTCCGATACGGCTACCTTGTTACGACTTCACCCCAATCATCTGTCCCACCTTAGGCGGCTGGCTCCATGAAGGTTACCTCACCGACTTCGGGTGTTACAAACTCTCGTGGTGTGACGGGCGGTGTGTACAAGGCCCGGGAACGTATTCACCGCGGCATGCTGATCCGCGATTACTAGCGATTCCGGCTTCATGCAGGCGAGTTGCAGCCTGCAATCCGAACTGAGAATGGCTTTATGGGATTCGCTTACCTTCGCAGGTTTGCAGCCCTTTGTACCATCCATTGTAGCACGTGTGTAGCCCAGGTCATAAGGGGCATGATGATTTGACGTCATCCCCACCTTCCTCCGGTTTGTCACCGGCAGTCACCTTAGAGTGCCCAACTGAATGCTGGCAACTAAGATCAAGGGTTGCGCTCGTTGCGGGACTTAACCCAACATCTCACGACACGAGCTGACGACAACCATGCACCACCTGTCACTCTGTCCCCCGAAGGGGAAAGCCCTATCTCTAGGGTTGTCAGAGGATGTCAAGACCTGGTAAGGTTCTTCGCGTTGCTTCGAATTAAACCACATGCTCCACCGCTTGTGCGGGCCCCCGTCAATTCCTTTGAGTTTCAGCCTTGCGGCCGTACTCCCCAGGCGGAGTGCTTAATGCGTTAGCTGCAGCACTAAAGGGCGGAAACCCTCTAACACTTAGCACTCATCGTTTACGGCGTGGACTACCAGGGTATCTAATCCTGTTTGCTCCCCACGCTTTCGCGCCTCAGTGTCAGTTACAGACCAGAAAGTCGCCTTCGCCACTGGTGTTCCTCCAAATCTCTACGCATTTCACCGCTACACTTGGAATTCCACTTTCCTCTTCTGCACTCAAGTTCCCCAGTTTCCAATGACCCTCCACGGTTGAGCCGTGGGCTTTCACATCAGACTTAAGGAACCACCTGCGCGCGCTTTACGCCCAATAATTCCGGACAACGCTTGCCACCTACGTATTACCGCGGCTGCTGGCACGTAGTTAGCCGTGGCTTTCTGGTTAGGTACCGTCAAGGTACCAGCAGTTACTCTGGTACTTGTTCTTCCCTAACAACAGAACTTTACGACCCGAAGGCCTTCTTCGTTCACGCGGCGTTGCTCCGTCAGACTTTCGTCCATTGCGGAAGATTCCCTACTGCTGCCTCCCGTAGGAGTCTGGGCCGTGTCTCAGTCCCAGTGTGGCCGATCACCCTCTCAGGTCGGCTACGCATCGTCGCCTTGGTGAGCCATTACCTCACCAACTAGCTAATGCGCCGCGGGCCCATCTATAAGTGACAGCGTAAACCGTCTTTCCATCTTCTCTCATGCGAGAAAAGAACGTATCCGGTATTAGCTCCGGTTTCCCGAAGTTATCCCAGTCTTATAGGCAGGTTGCCCACGTGTTACTCACCCGTCCGCCGCTAATCTCAGGGAGCAAGCTCCCATCGATTCGCTCGACTTGCATGTATTAGGCACGCCGCCAGCGTTCGTCCTGAGCCAGGATCAAACTCTCCGAAGAAATGTTTGACTTGCTCATTTGCTTTTTTGATAGTGTGTGCTCACTTAAAATTTAACGTTGGCGCTTTGTTTTGTTCAGTTTTCAAAGAGCAATAATGGAGCGGGTGAAGAGAATCGAACTCTCATCATCAGCTTGGAAGGCTGAGGTTTTACCACTAAACTACACCCGCATTTAATTTTAAAGTATTTTCAGAAAGAAAGAATGGTCGGGAAGACAGGATTCGAACCTGCGACCCCTTGGTCCCAAACCAAGTGCTCTACCAAGCTGAGCTACTTCCCGTAAAATATGGTGCGCCCGGCGGGAGTCGAACCTACAACCTTCTGATTCGTAGTCAGATGCTCTATCCAATTGAGCTACGGGCGCTAATTTCTATGATGTTATTGGTGCGGCCGAGAGGAGTCGAACCTCCACGGGGTTTCCCCCACTAGGCCCTCAACCTAGCGCGTCTGCCATTCCGCCACGACCGCGAAAGCGACTTTGTAAGTTTAACACCTTTTCAACTTGATGTCAAGAAGAAAAATATCAGTGCGGGTGAAGGGACTTGAACCCCCACGCCTTGCGGCGCCAGATCCTAAGTCTGGTGCGTCTGCCAATTCCGCCACACCCGCGAAAATAAATGGTGAGCCATGAAGGATTCGAACCTTCGACCCTCTGATTAAAAGTCAGATGCTCTACCAACTGAGCTAATGGCTCTAAATAAAAATGGCTGGGCTAGAAGGGATCGAACCTTCGCATGACGGAATCAAAATCCGTTGCCTTACCGCTTGGCTATAGCCCAATAATTAAATGCTAATTAACAGCCAGGATAATATTATATCACGATAATATTTATTTGGCAAGTGTTTTTTTAAAAAAATGGCGGTCCCGACGGGAATCGAACCCGCGATCTCCTGCGTGACAGGCAGGCATGTTAACCGCTACACCACGGGACCAGTATTTGATTGTGCATAAGAAAGTGACCCATACGGGATTCGAACCCGTGTTACCGCCGTGAAAGGGCGGTGTCTTAACCGCTTGACCAATGGGCCTTGATATAAAAATATGTAACTGGCGGAGAAGGAGGGATTTGAACCCTCGCGCCGCTTACGCGACCTACACCCTTAGCAGGGGCGCCTCTTCAGCCTCTTGAGTACTTCCCCAAAAAAATGGCTCCGCAGGTAGGACTCGAACCTACGACCGTTCGGTTAACAGCCGAATGCTCTACCACTGAGCTACTGCGGAATAATGAAAATTGGGTTCCTTTTTCACGCTCAAGGACCTTAGTGTTTTTCGTTAAGGACAAGTTGTTATCTTGTCGACTCTTATGATTATAAAGAGGTTGCAACCTAAAGTCAAGAGTTCTTTTGTGTTTTTTTATTTTTTTGTTTTTTTCTCCTTAAACCCTTGGTAAATCAGTGTTCCACGACATTTACCACAAACGAAACGGGTAGTGTCGATTCGTTTTTTTCTTATATATACCTGCTGACAGTCTTCACATTTATATTGAATTGTATTCATCTTTTTCTTTAATTGGTTAGATGGCAGCGGCTCGCAAAATCTCGGTGCCCCCACTTTTTTGAGTAAATGCTTAAAGTCCGCATCACGATGCTGGTACCCCTTCTTCTCGATGTGCAGATGGTAATGGCACAATTCATGCTTAATGATTCCAATCATTTCTTCCACACCGCGTTCATCAAGATACTTCTTATTTATTTCTATATTGTGTGAACGGAGCAAGTATCGTCCTCCTGTTGTCCGGAGACGCGGATTAAAACTCGCTTGATGTCTAAAGGCCTTTTTAAAGTCTTTCAACGAAATTTCTTCTACTAGTTTTTGCAATTGACGATTATCCATTTCCCCCTCCCTTTCCTTGGTAACATGACAACCCATTATAACATAGACTAATAATACAATAGGAAACTAAGGGAGGAAAAGCTATGCCTAATTGGTTCCAGAATCAAATCCGCAAAGCCTTTTATGAAAAGGATTATTATCAAGTGAAGATGTTGAATCAATGTTGGTTTTTTTATCAAAAGAAAGAAAGTCTCAGATTATAGATTCGACATTGTTCCAAAAATAAATACATCATTTCAAAAAAACCCCTTCTAATATAGAAGGAGCTTACCTTAGGCTAGTTTTGATCCTTTGGCTCGAGCATCGTTAAAGATACCCTTTGCTTTTGGGAGTCAACTAGTTCGACCCAGACTGTGACAACATCCCCAACGGCAACTACATCCAATGGGTGCTTTACAAACCGGTTGCTCAGTTTAGAAATATGCACCAGTCCATCCTGTTTAACACCGATGTCCACAAACGCACCAAAATCCACAACATTCCTCACTGTACCTTGTAACTCCATCCCAGTTTGCAGATCCTCCATTTTTAGTACATCCTGCTTAAGCAGCGGTTTTGATAACTCATCCCGAGGATCTCTTCCCGGTTTCATCAAATCATCGATGATATCTTTGATCGTAATTTCCCCAATTTCCAATTCATTGACCAAATCAGCAGGATTTAGCTTACCTAACTCTTCATTCAGTGCATCACTGCCTAAATCCTCAGATGTGAATCCCATTTTCTTCAATAATTTATTCACGGCACTGTAGTTCTCAGGATGTATCGCGGTTTGATCTAAAGGTTCCTCTCCATTAATGATACGTAAGAACCCTATACATTGTTCATATGTTTTGGCACCAAGCCGGGGAATCTTCTTTAATTCCTTCCTGCTTGAAAACTTCCCTTCCACTTCCCTTTTCTTCACGATATTTTGGGCAACCGATTTTGATAAACCAGCTACATATTGTAAGAGAGACGATGAAGCGGTATTGACATTAACACCCACCTGGTTAACAGCTGTTTCCACTACAAAGGTGAGGGATTCCGTTAACTTTTTCTGAGACACATCATGTTGATACTGGCCTACCCCCACAGATTGCGGATCAATTTTAACAAGTTCAGCAAGGGGATCTTGAAGCCTTCTGCCTATCGAAACTGCGCTTCTCTGTTCAACTTGAAGATCCGGAAACTCTTCACGTGCTATATCCGAAGCTGAATACACACTGGCTCCCGCTTCATTAACAATGATATATGAAATGTTCCCTTTCACTTCTTTTAAAATATCTGCAATGAATTGCTCTGATTCACGTGACGCCGTTCCATTGCCGATCGCCACGATCTCAACCGAGAACCGCTGAAGTATATCGATCGTTTTTTCACGCGCAGCATGAAGTTTCGCAGCAGGAGGATGCGGATAGATTACACTGATATCAAGTACCTTTCCGGTTTCATCAATGACAGCGAGCTTACAGCCAGTCCTATATGCCGGATCCAAGGCGAGGACCACTTTTCCTTTAAGCGGAGGCTGCAAGAGCAGGTTCCGGAGGTTTTCAGAGAAAATGTGGATAGCTTGATCCTCCGCTTTTTCCGTCAGCTCTTTTCTGATCTCCCGCTCTACAGAAGGCATGATCAAACGCTTAAGTCCATCCTCTATCGCAGATTTAAGAACACCTTGGGCTTCAGATTTGTTATTTTTAATGATTTTACGTTCCAGATGACCAACGATGACTTCAGTCCGGGGCTGAATGGAGATTCGCAAAACCTCTTCCTTTTCACCTCTATTCAGCGCCAACACCCGATGAGGTACGATTCTTTGAACCGGCTCCTCATACTCATAGTACATTTCGAAGATTTTTTTCTCGTCCTTCTCTTCATTTTTCACAGTTGAAATCACTTTTCCAGCTTTGAAAATTTCGGCCCTTATCCACTTCCTTAATTCTGCATCATCGGAAATATGTTCAGCTATGATATCCTGCGCACCTGCAATAGCCTCTTCAATAGAAGGAACTTCTTTTTCTGCCGATATGAATTCGGCTGCTTTTTCGCTGACTCGAGGATGCATTTGACATTCCAAAAGCCAATTGGCCAGTGGTTCAAGCCCCTTTTCTTTAGCAACTGTCGCTTTCGTTCTCCTTTTTTGTTTGAATGGCCTATATAAATCCTCGACTTCCTGCAGTTTTGTTGCCTTTTCGATTTGTTTTGTTAATTCTTCCGTCAATTTCCCCTGTTCACCAATTGAACGAGTAACTTCCGCTTTCCTCTGGCCAAGGTTTTCTAGATAGTTCCATCTTTCCATAATGGAACGAATCTGCACTTCATCAAGTGAACCCGTCATTTCTTTTCTGTACCGTGCAATAAAAGGGACAGTATTCCCCTCTTGCAGCATCTGTATGACATTTTGAACTTGATGATTTTTCAAAGTCAGCTCATTGGATATTTGTTTTATCAATTCTTTTAATGTATCTTCTACAACGATCATTTTGTTTACCTCCAACCTTTTGCTCTAATATATATAGTCTAGCAAATGAGCGATGAAGTTGCGAATTCCATACAAAAAAGCTCACTTCCGAATTATGGCGAAAGTAAGCTTCCTAAAATGAAAGTTGTATCATCTGCAGTTAATGGACTGCTTTTTAATATGCATTGGGCGTTCTTATCGATAGGGACCAGCCTTTTTAAAAAAGACTTAGCTCCCTTAAGTTCCAAACCATCGGAATGAAGAATGAATTTAGCATTTGGTTCATATTTGTATCTTTGCGTCCTGTATTTTTGTTTCCTGCCGGATAAATACCCTGTAACAGGTAGAGGGTAAACGAGTTTATCGTCGTTTGGATTATACAGGAAAAAGCGGATGTTACCCACTGAACTGTATACAAATTCATTCTTATCATAAAAGATTTTCAAAATGGAAACGGCTGCCCCCCGTTTATCGACTAAAACTTGATTGCACACTGCCATTAGTGCTTCCACATCCAACTCATGATTACGTTTAACTTCCTCGATGACGGCATGGGAGGAATCGTATGCATTTTTCCCGCTGCCTAGCCCATCTGCCAGGACACATACAAAGTATTCATCCGTATGAAGAAAAAAGTAATCATCACCACAGTAAACCATCCCGTTTTTAGACGATTGTGAGACAAGGACTTCTATTTTTTCTCCCCTTAGAATATCTTTGATCACTGAATTAACTCCGAGTTTTCAGCATTAATGGCTTCTTGAAGTTTCTTGATCGCGCGGCGTTGGAGCCTTGACACATGCATTTGGGAAATCCCAAGCTTATCGCCAGCTTCTTTCTGGCTTAAATTCTCTAAATAAGTATGTTGAATGATCATCTTTTCACGGTCACTCAGCACATGAAGCACCTTTTCAAGCACAAGACGCTGATTGACCTTTTCAAAACCTTCATCGACATTTCCGAATATATCAAGCAATGTGACAGTTCCGCCATCAGAATCCGCCTCAATAGAATGATCCACGGATAAAGCTTGATAGCTTTTTCCCATTTCCATCGCCTCTAAAACTTCTTCCTCGGTCACGCCAATACTATCGGCTATTTCATCTATTCTTGGTGAACGGTGCAGAGTTGTCGTTAACTCCTCGACAGTCACCCTGATTTTCGGACCTAGTTCCTTAATTCTCCTTGGCACATGGACACTCCATGTTTTGTCACGAAGGAACCTTTTGATTTCCCCGATAATAGTAGGGACGGCAAATGCCTCAAAGCTCTTACCGAAAGATTCATCATATCGTCGAATGGCACCTAATAGACCAATCATGCCGACTTGGGAGATATCCTCCTGAAATGATTTCCCTTTCGCATACTTACGGGAGATTGTTTCAACCAAACTTTTATAATGGATGACGAGATTACTCTGCGCTTCTTCATCTTGATTCTGCTGGTAAGCTCTGATCCATTCATTTACCTGTTCTCTTTGTGCCTGATTAGGTTGAGACTGTTTTTGCATCCATCTCCACCTGCTCTCCTTCTAAAAACTTAGTCATAAATACAGTAACCCCATCATGCTGATGAATTTTTACATCATCCATCAGAGTTTCAATAAGGTAAAGACCCAAGCCTCCTTCTCTCAAAAGTTCGACTTTTTGTCCATTTTCGTATGGACCTAGCCCTTGACGAACCTCCTCGAAATTACAGCTCTTGCCACTATCGGAAACCATGACCTCCAAACGGTCAGGATAAAGGCCGAAACTTACTTTCACTTCACCTTTTTCAGAATCCTTGTATGCATGCTGTACCGCATTTGTACAAGCCTCACTGGTAGCGATTTTCAAATCCTCTATTTCATCATACGCAAATCCCATCCGGCTTCCAATTCCAGAAAGCGTTAAACGAATGACACCGATGAATTCTGGTTTTGCAGGTATTTTCATTTCGATGTAATCATATACTTGACTCATTCTAACCCACCCTCTGTACCACTTTTTATATCAATGATATCTGCAAGACCTGTTATATCAAATAAACGTCGTAACCTTTCCGATAATCCAACTAACGTGAACTCGCCATTATGTGCCCTAACACTTTTAAAAGCACCGACAAATACCCCAAGTCCCGTACTATCCATATACGAAACTTCAGTTAAATCAATAGTAATCGAAACATTTTCCTGCTCTGAAATTGGAAATAGTGATTCTCTTAGTTTCGGCGCAGTATAAGCATCGATTTCACCTTTTAGTTTTACATTAAATTCAGTATTCAATTCATTAACATCTACTGTTATATTCATCCTTGACCCACCTCTTCAAATCCTCTTCATTCCTATATCTATACCCAGCAGTAACAATGCTAAACATTTGATTTTAAAATTATTAATGTAAAATCATCCCTCAGTTGGAAGTTCTGCATTTTCTCCAATTGTTTATATATATTATTCACCATTTCCTGGGCTTGCAAATGCATATTTTTTTTAATCAAACCAATAAGCGTTTCCCTTTCTATGAACCCATCATTCGTGCGGCACTCCGTTACTCCGTCAGATAATAGAATGATCATATCGCCACGATTCACCGTTTTTTCATATTGGCGATACCTTGTTTTTTTATCAACGCCAAGCAACAAGCCCTTTGCATCCAAATCGCTAAAAGTACCTGTAGCTGCGTCATAGTAAAATCCAGGTTCATGTCCGGCTGAAGCATAGGAAAATTGCCTGTCATGCGGATCATATAAACCATAGAACATGGTTATGAACATGCTTGGATCAACATTATGCTCCACAACCCGGTTCAAACTCTCAAGTACACTTTTCGGTTCATGACGATGCTCCGGAAGACTGTCCATCGCATATTTGATCATCGACATGCACAGCGCAGCAGGGATCCCTTTTCCTATGACATCGGCTATCCCAACACCTATACGCTCATTTTCATCCTGGACGAAGTGATAGTAATCCCCATTCATCTGCCTCGCAGGAACACTGATCGCCCCAATTTCAAGAGCTTTGATATCAGGTATCTCCGTTTCCAAAAGAGTATGTTGAACGTTTGCCGCTATCTCGATTTCCGTTTTCAATTCCTGCTGTTGATGTCTGAGGCTTTGATGCTCACGGTATGCAATGCCGTAGCCCATCATGACTTCTAGCAGAAAATCGAAAGAATCCAATACTTTTCCCGGTAATTCCGGGTAAAGTTCCATTAAGTTATTTTTATGCATACTTATGATTTCTTCTGGAGATATATTGTATTTGATATGTAGGCGGCTAATCTTCTGCCCTTGATAGAGTGCCTGCTCATTTTGGTCTTTAAGATAAGTAGAAAGCGCCTCATGATACTTTTTCTCCATGTTCTCCCTAATATCCATAGTCCCCCCCTAACGGAGCCATTTCGTCGCGATAATCTTAGTCCCTTCACCCGGTATCGATTCAATATCAAAGTCATCCATTAAACGTTTTGCTCCAGGAAGGCCTGCCCCCAGCCCCCCTGAGGTGGTATATCCATCTTCCATGACTCTGCGGATATCCTCAATTCCCGGCCCTTGGTCTTCTGCAATGATTTTCAATCCTGACTTCCCATTTATATTTAGCTTTTCTATGCTAACACTGCCTTGTCCAGCATATAGGTATATGTTTCGGGCCAATTCGCTAATGGCCGTTGTGATTCTGGCCTGGTCTACAGTACCGAACCCCAACTCTTTAGCGACATTTCTTCCGAGCTGCCTTGCAGCTACAATGTCCCATTCATTTATGATTTTTACGCAGGATTGGAACTCCATTCTTTAATCCCCCAATTCCTGTTGTAATTTCTCCAGGCCTTTCTCTAAGTCTAATGCTGTCAGAACATCATCGAGACTAATTCCTAGTTCAATCAATGTTATTGCAACAGCAGGCTGGATTCCCGTAATTACAACTTTGGCCCCCATAAGCTTAGACATGCTAAAGACATCGCCTAATACCTTTGCGATAAAAGAATCAATAAAATCTATTGAGGTAATATCTATAACAACGCCATTCGCGCTTGTTTCATGAATCTTATGCAGTAAATCCTCTTGAAATTGAAGAGCTGTCACATCATCCAATTCCCACTGTATAGAGACTAACAAGCAGTCATAAAGCTTTAATATCGGAATCCTCATACTTATCCCTCCACCTTTACGATCTTACGGCTCGTTAATTCCAACGCAACTTCTATCCCTTTTTTCAACGTATTTTTTGTAATCACTTCATTTAAATTAATGCCAAGATTAACGATGGTTTGAGCTATTTCAGGGCGGATGCCGCATAGTATACATTTGGCGCCCACTAATCGGACTGCTTCCGCTGCTTGAATGATATGGTGGGCAACCATGGTATCCACGACCGGCACGCCCGTAATATCAATAAGAACGACTTCAGATCTATGCTTAACCACGCCAGTCAACAGGTTTTCCATTATCTGTTTGGCACGTTCCGTATCAATCGTACCAATCAGCGGCATTACCGTAATTCCTTCCAATACAGGAATGAGCGGTGCCGAAAGTTCTTGCAACGCTATTTTTTGCATGGAAACGGTTCTTTCCCAAGTTTGAGTATATATATTGACTATTTCATTATTTATCGGTGTCGACCATTTATCCAAATGGTTAACGAGATTGACTTGATTATCAGGAGTAACGAGACCCTTTTCCACCATCCCATTAATGACAATTAACGTGAACTTATGAAGTCCTTCATTGACGAAAGTAAGAGGCCATCCCAATTGGACGACTTTCTCGGCAAAATCTGAAAGCTTCAATGTGAATTCCTTGTTTTTACTATCAACGTTCGTGATGATCATATCTATAAATTCACTGCTCGTTTGCGTGAACATTCGATCTGAGACAACTTTAATTAATCTTTCGTCCGTACTTTCCTTCATGATGCCCATCCACTCAGTAAGGATGTAATCTTGATTTTGCTTAATAAAATCGTAAACCAATTGATTCATAATATCCTCCCATTCTAACACAATTGCTATGTTTCCCTGTCCACGTCACAAGGATGTTAACTAACTGTAATGTTATTTCCATTTGGATTTCCTTCGAGTTTCTCCACTGCACTTTTGCTTTTTTTAGGTATTTACAACATAACTACATACCCGAAATTCAGGTAAGAAAAACATCATTCCAAGAAAAGTTTGGAGGATACTATAAAAAACTTTCAAATATCTTATTGTATACTGTTTTTATTCGTCAAATTTTTCATATTTCCTGCTGTATACTTTTTGGATATGTTTATGTTATTTGACAAAAAAAACACGATCCCCACAGTTGCAGGAATCGTGCCATCTAAATAACATCAAGAATGATTTGTATTATAATAACGCCCGGTTTAACGGGAAAAATTTTCTTTAAAACTCAATGAGGCCTAAACTTATTTGCAAAGCTTCATTGACTTTTTGCATCATCGGTTCGTCAAGATGCGTAATTTTATCAGTTAAACGCTGCTTATCGATTGTCCGGATCTGTTCTAATAAAATGACGGAATCCCGTTCGAATCCGTACTTTTTTGCATTAATCTCAACATGTGTAGGCAATTTCGCTTTTTGAATTTGAGCTGTAATGGCTGCCACGATCACAGTCGGACTAAAGCGATTACCAATATCGTTTTGTAAAATTAGCACCGGACGGGTTCCACCCTGCTCTGAACCGACTACCGGGGAAAGGTCTGCGAAGTATACGTCACCACGCTTAACAACAATCAATGGCTCAGCCTCCGCTAACTAATCGTTCAACGCAATGACCAGCCTCGAATTCAGCCTGGAAGGCTTCAGAAGCAATCGTTAAATTAATGGCCGCCATTTCAATATAACCGCGTTTCATCGATTCACGAAACTCTTTCTTTTTACGTTCGCGAAGATACATTTTTGTGGCACGATAAATAAATTCACTGCGATTCACATTTTCCTCACTCGCATACCCGTCTAACTCTGTTAAAAAATTTTGAGGTAATCGAATTAATATCTCTCTTGTTGCGCTGGATTCAGACACAAACATACACCTCCACCATCACTACACACCTTTATTATATATCCTTTTCAATATTACCATTAAAATGCCTATCTGCAAAGAGTATATTCTATTCTCAATCCTATTATCAGCATAATAAAGGAAATCTTATTCACAATCTTAGGATTTTTTTACAATCCGCTCATTCCAAAATGGAGTTGCGTACATGATTCACCTGATTGTCTTTCAAATATATGCGGGGCACTCTTGCTCCTATCATGCATGTCACCTCATAGTTGATCGTTTCCAGTTTTGCCGCTATCTCATCGACAGTAATCGATTCATCCCCATCATTCCCGATTAATGTGACCACAGTTCCTACAGGGGATGGTCCAGGCAGCTTGATCATGCATTGATCCATGCAAATCCTTCCGACTATGGGCACTCTTTTTCCATCCACAAGAACTTCCTGACCTTGCAGCTTACGGATCCAGCCGTCAGCATATCCGATTGGCAAAGTTCCAATCCATTCATCACCTTCAGCCGTATAAGTCGCTCCATAGCTAACGCTTTCACCCTTAGCAAGCTGTTTAACCGCGACCATCTCCGTTCTCAATGATATAGCCTGTTTTAATGGAAATGGCAATATCGGCTTCATCTCCATGGAAGGACTCAAACCATACATGGAAATCCCCATTCTTACTGCATTCCATTCTGAATCGGTGAACCTTAGAGAAGCTGCACTATTGGCTGCATGAACATATTCCGGCTTTCCCGTCAATTCGGAAAGCATCCCTTTAAAAAAGGCAAGCTGCTTTTCATATAAGTCCGTCTTCATTTCATCCGCAGTCGCGAAATGAGTGAATATCCCTTGGAAATTGAAACAAGTTTCCCTCTTAAGCAAACTTTCCACTTTCATGAGTTGACCTTTATCTCGAATGCCGATTCTCCCCATGCCGCTATCCACTTTTACATGGATTTGCAAAACTTGTCCCGGTTTCAACAAATCCTTCGCCTTCTCCAACCATGCTTCATCGAAAACCGTCACGGAAATACCATGCTCGGCAGCAAGCGCTGCACTTTCAGGCCTAGAAGCCCCAAGGACAAGAATCGGAGCCAATATACCTTTATTCCGTAAGGCAAGAGCTTCATCCAAAAAAGCTACACTTAAAAAATCCGCCCCCGCATCAAGCGCCGTTTTAGCCACTTCATAGTCCCCGTGGCCATAAGCATTGGCTTTGACGACAGCGAAAAGACTAACGCCCTTTTTCAGACTTTTTTTCATTGAAGAGATATTTTCAAAAATATTATCCAAATTTACTTCTGCCCACGTATCTCGATGAAATACTTTCGTTTCCAAGACCTTTTCCTTCTTTCCTATACTCACCATAAGATTCTTCCCAGTAGAGAAGTTTTCGTTTCATTATAGGACCATTCTATAACCAACCGCTAGAAAGATAAAGTGCTTTTTCACCTTGATCCTCATTTCCCGGCTGCCAGCCTAAATCGAATAATGGGTTAAAAAGGTCAACAAGCCGCTTTCCCGCCTATCCTTCCCAGAAGAAAACCTTCGTAAGGAGACGGGAAACATCAGCTTGTTATGTAATCCTATTTGACTGGATCTTCCCCAACCGAACGGGCGACTTCTATCATCTCTTCCTGTGACAAATCCTTTGATGCTAGCATGTAATCGACACCTTCAAAAGTCCATGCAATCGTATTTCCCGTCATTGCCCCGACAGTATAACCCAAATCAACAGGTTCTCCATTCACATTCGTCGAAACGGAAGTTTGGACTACCTCAGCTTTTTCCTGAACTAATGTAAAACTTTTTGTACCCTCATAGGTCAAAACGACACGTTCTCCCTTTTCCGTCGTAATTTCTTTTTCTTCCGTTAAATTCATATCGCCAATATTTTCAGGGTATTTCACTGCAAACCCCTCATTTTGGACTTCTGCCATAACGGGAGCTTCAAGTTGTGCACTTGTCATGTTTTTCTTCATGTCAAATGAATCTTTATCAAAACTCGTATCGAATTTTACTTTTGAGAATTCAACAAGAACCAAAGCGGTCCTATCAGGGTCCATGACTTTTACACTGACTGGGGATAAATCCTTTTTGTTTATAGTAATCTCTTGATATGGCAACATTTTATTGTTTTGGTAGCGCGTTTTCGTTTCAAAGACATAGTGTTTATCCGTTTCTTTATATGTTGCACTTTTATCTTCCGTAATGTCTTTCACCAACGACTCGAACAAATAGGCCTGACTGCTGTTCTCCGGCCACTCGCTTTGAAATTTAAAACTTTTATTCAAAGCAGGCGTCAAAACGTATACACCATCATCATTTTTCAAAATCATCTGGCTTTGATCTTTCTCTTCATTTTTCAGATTCACGCGGTAAAAAGAAGGGTCCTTATGCCAAATCTCCACATTATACACTTGAGGTTCCGTCCCCATCTTTAATGTCATCTTCGCGTTAGCTTTATATCCTTTCATTTCACCAAGCTTCTCATTCAATTCACTAACTACGTCACTCTGCGATTTTTGGCCGCAAGCAGAAAGAGCAAGCAAGAGCATGATCCCTGCAAAAAGCATTACCATCTTCTTCATCTTTTCAACCCCTTTTTGTCATTTGAACGTAAAAGGGAGAGGAAAAGGCAGGATCCGGACATTGGCTCGACTGATGTCTTAAATTCCTCAGTATTTTAGACAGGACCATTTCTCGATCCGGCTAAAAACTTTTCGAGAGCACCTACTCTGCCATGTACCTTTTACCGGGCCTTGTCTCCCTATAGCACTAAATGTATATGAGACAACCTTAAGGTTTATGACCCGATTGGACAAAACTCCACTCACCCTTCAATTACGACTTGAGCAACCGCATAATCCCTGCTATGGCTAATCGAAAGATGGACCCCTTCAGAAAACGGCTTTGAAATCACCGGCTTTCCTTTATCATCCGAGATGATTTCAATATCCAAAAAGGATAAGTGCTTACCGATCCCTGTACCGTTCGCTTTTGAAAATGCCTCCTTAGCTGCAAAACGGCCAGCAAAATACTCGACCTTTCTTCTTCCATTTAACTTTTCGAAAATCAAGATTTCACTTTCCGTCAATATACGCTCCTTTAAACGGGGTTGCCGATTAATCAATGTTTCCATTCTATCCAACTCAGTAATGTCCACGCCTATACCTTTAATCACTTTGACACCTCTTCTATTAATTTAATAAGTTGCATATCATTAGGAGGACTCTTTTACATGAAAATGATAATATTGTATCCAATTAAAAACGATATAAGGAGGAATTTATGTTTACAAGAACAGAAAGCTTCCGCGAATATGCAAATTCTTATCGAGCTGTAACTGTGCTCATACTCATTATGATGCTTGTATTCGTTATCGTCCTTTTCCCCGTACTTCCCGGCAATGTACTCTTTTATTATGGCACAGGTGTGAATTTATACATCGCTGATGGACAATGGTGGCGTTTGATCACCCCCATCTTTCTACATAGCACGTTTACACATTTACTGTTTAATGGATTCTCACTTGCCATCTTTGGTCCATTCCTGGAGAAGTTACTTGGAGCCTTCAAGTTTTCAATTTTCTTTTTATCGACAGGGATCCTTGCCAATATCGCAACCTTCCTGATTAACCCACTGACATATAACCACGTAGGTGCCAGCGGAGCAATTTTTGGTTTACTCGGATTCTTTCTATATCTTGTACTGTTCAATAAAACCAATTTTACGAACAACGAAAGAAATACAGTATATACATTGACCGGAATTGCCATTATCATGACTTTCATCCAACCGCATATCAACGTTGTCGGTCATTTGGCTGGAATGGCAAACGGCTTTTTAACAGCTCCATTATTCTTAAGAAAAAAATGGTAGGCCAAACAGCCGACTCTTCCCTTCAATCATTGGGAGTCGACTGCTTTTTTAGGTGAATACCATGATTTAATTATTAGGCAATCCTTTTCTTCCACATCAGCAACCATACCGACCCGGGAGGTAATTCCTGATTTAATCGATGCTGTAATGGTGGCTAATTCTTTTCGATTTTGAAACCAGCTTTTTTTATATGTGATTGATTGAATTCTGCTTCTCTGCATGATCAATGTTTGCTTCGAGAAAAAACGGCTGCTCAATAGCAATAAATTCCCTTCTATGCTCCAACCTGCATCTCTATATTGCATGTATGCCCAAAAAACCGCCAACGGTACAAGCATGATGGAAAGATAACCCCAAGGTCTGAAAAACCATACCAAGGCACCGATGATCGGGATAAGGTATAGAAACTTTCGAAACACATACCTGGAAAGTGCACGCTTGGGTATTGGTTTCATCTTCGTATCCGTTTCATAAACCGGTAAAATTTCCAGGATTTTTCCCTGTAAATGCTTCTTTCTGATTAAAGGGAACAGCATGATGGAAAGACTTTCTTTATCTTCCATGCTCCCTCCCGCATATTCAATATAAACCGTCGCCAATCCCAATGGCTTTCGAATTAAATTCTCCATGATCCGGATACCTTGAATTTTATGGATAGGGATTGTCAGCCGTCTTTTCTCGAGAAGCCCCCTGGAAATAACGATCTCCTCATCCGTTTTTATCACGGTAAAGGAAGCGTATTTAATTACCATACTTAATGTGGCCAGCACATAAACCGCCAATAAAGCCACAAGGGCAAACAAGGTCAGAATGAAGGTCCCCATTTCAATAAAATCTTCATAATCCTTAAATATTCTCTGAAAAGGTATCATTTCATCGAACTGTGAAATAAAAGCGACTGCCCCGGATAGGAAGACACCTACTGCTCCCGAAGTGGCAGCCATAGCGAATAACTGCGGCAGCGTCTGCTTAAAAACGGAAGATGATTTTGCAACAATTTCATTATCCGCGACTTCATCTTTATCAGATGGGTTATTCGCATTTTTTTCCTCACTTATATAAGCATTGAGTCGATCAGCATCACTTTTCCTTATGGCTGATAATATGGCATCCGCCTGAGACCCGCCTGCCGTTTCAATATTCAGCTTCACCAGGCTGAATACCCTCTGGATGATGCCCTCTGATATATCTATGCTATGAATCCGATCAAACTTTATATACCGTTTCTTCCTTACGAATACCCCGGACTCAATTCTGAATTCTCCCTCTTCTATCCGATATGTAAAGCGTAACCATTGAAGGAATGCATTCCCTATAATCAAAAGTATAATAATGGCAATGACTAGCGGTTGTATCCATCCAGGAATTCCTTCATTCTTCCCAGGAATGACGACAACTAATAAAAAAGGGATGACTAACTCCTTAATCGATTTAATGATGTTGAGCAATACAGCTATGGGGTGAAGCCTTTTAGGTTCAGACATCTTCTTCCTCCACACTTGCCATTCTCGAAATATAATGCCGCAATTCATCTGCCTCTGCAAGGTCCAATGCAGGGATAACATGAAGGGTCGCTGCAGTGGAAATTTCAACGGAGGCTAAATCGTATTTTCTTAATAATGGCCCTTGCTTCGTTTCAACATGCTGAACCCTTATCATGGGTATGAGTGTTCTTTTAATGATGAAAATACCACTTTGGATATCAATTTCAGTATTTCTTACTTCGTAACGCCACCTCTTCCATTTCACCGACGGAATCAGAAAGATGGCCAGATAGGATTGGATTATTGAAATTAGGAGCAACGCGCCAAACACCCAATATGTCCAATCAAAAATGATTGTAAGCACGAGTACGGCGATGCTTATAATCCAGGTTATTGAACAGCTTATAAGACCACTGATTTTCCATACGGTCAAGGCCTTATTCGATATGCGATTTTCAGGTTCCATGTGCTTCTCCTCTTCCGGACAGGTAATGCTAATTGAATCTTCATCATCCATCCTTGCTTTCATCCATTATACTATAATTAAATACTGGAAATTAACCCCTTTTCAAACAAAGGCTGTGGGCATTCCATCCAAAAACCGCGGATACCTTACATGAAGAAGTTGGAGATGCACATAAAAAAATGCCGCTCAAATGAGCGGCATTTCCAATTCAATTAAATCTTATTTGTTTTTTCTCTTTTTTGGCTCGTGCTGCGGTTTCCGTAACCATTCGATTTACGGTTCGTGCTTGGGCGTTTACTTGATCCGCTGCCGTAATCTTTTCTGCCTGAAGAACTGCGGCCATTGCGCTGTCTGTTGCCAGAAGAACTGCTGCCACCGCGATTGCGACGCATTGGAGATGGAGATTCTTCCGTTAACTTGATAGGCGTTTGATCCGGTTCTTTTGTCATTGATTTAAGCATGGCTGCAACTAAATCCGCTGCACTATGTTTTTGTAATAATTCTTCCGCTTGACCAAGGTATAATGTTAAATCCTCATTCTCGATTGTATTAAGAATTTTTTCCGTTACTGCTTTTTGTTGACCTTCCAACGCTTCAGTTAACGTAGGAGTCTTAAGTTTCTCCATACGTTTTTTCGTTGTATGTTCAACTGCATGCAGTTGGCCTCTTTCTCTTGGTGTTACAAACGTAATGGCTATACCATGTTTACCCGCACGTCCTGTACGTCCAATACGGTGAACGTAGCTTTCCGGATCTTGAGGGATATCAAAGTTGTATACGTGAGTAACGCCGGAAATATCAAGTCCACGTGCAGCAACGTCAGTAGCGACAAGTACGTCGATGTTTCCATCTTTGAATTTTTTCAAAACGGATAGACGTTTTGCCTGACTAAGGTCACCATGAATGCCTTCAGCCATATAGCCGCGGATATTCAATGCAGATGCCAATTCATCCACACGGCGTTTCGTACGTCCGAAGACGATGGCAAGATCCGGTGTTTGAATATCGAAAAGGCGTGCAAGTGTATCGAATTTTTCACTTTCTTTTAACTCCAAGTAATATTGTTCGATACGATCCACTGTCATTTCTTTTGCTTTTACACGTACAAGAACGGGTTCCTGCATGAATCTTTCAGCAATTTTACGGATCGGATCAGGCATTGTAGCTGAGAAAAGCAATGTTTGCCTTTCGTCAGGAACCGTTGAAAGGATCAATTCGATATCCTCAATGAATCCCATGTTAAGCATTTCATCCGCTTCATCTAGAACTACAGTGTGAACTCCGCCTAATTTAATATTTTTACGTTTGATATGGTCTAAAAAACGACCAGGCGTACCAACGATAATATGTGGTTTTTTCTTTAAAGCACGGATTTGACGGTCGATGTCTTGTCCACCATAAACTGCAAGTACACGAGCACGTTTTCCGTAACCAAGCTTGAAAAGTTCCTCTGAAACTTGAATCGCAAGCTCACGTGTAGGTGCGATGACGATCCCTTGTACGTTTTCGTTATTAATATCGATGTTTTCCATCAATGGAATACCGAATGCTGCTGTTTTACCTGTTCCTGTTTGCGCTTGACCGATTATATCTTTACCTTCAAGTGCTAGAGGTATCGTTTGGGCTTGAATCGGGCTCGCTTCCTCAAATCCCATTTTTTCAATTGATTTCATGGACGTTCTATCTAATCCTAATTCGCTAAACAATGTCAATGTTTTCGTACTCCTTTTATATCGTAAATTTACACGTGCATATCATGCACAGATGTTTTAGTTCAAATCCTCATCATCATGACGGATGTTCTTCTTTATCTCTTATAAAAAGTTTATCATTATCACCTAAAAGTATGTCTGCCTTTTAGTTCAAATGAACTCAATATGATTTTTTAAAAAGGAAATATACCAGTACGGACATTCACCGGCATTTTTAACTTCGCGCACGTGTAGACTTATCATTTACATACGCTCATCTTTTTAAAAGTACATGTAACCAAAATTAAATTCAATATGGAAAATTAAAAGTAGCATAAACGGGTGTTTCACCGTTTTATTCAGGTGAGGGCTGCTGCACCTATTATTCATCAGACTTAAAAAGGCTGTATGAACAAAACTTGACGAGAGCCAAGATTCTTATACAAAACAGGCCCGGTGCGTTGAGGATTTGCAGAAGTGGAAAAGCGCTTAAATGCGGCTTGATTCCCTAATAGCTACTAAAGCCGCCAAGAGATGCAGCTTTTATATATGACCAGACGCGCGGCCTATTTAATCTAAAATAATCTCAAGAATGAACTCATGAAACATGTAAGAACATACAATTTTGTTGCCTCAACCTGATTAATTTAAATAATCATCAATGATAAGACATTTAAACTCATACTCATATTACCATTTTCAAACTGTTAATGCAATAAAGGATATCGCCCCATTCAGAGTTACTAAAACTTTAGATCGTTTTAAAAACGGTTAAATTGGATATCTCCACCTGATAATTGTGCAGCTGATTTATTCAACAGAATTACCTCAGTTACTATAACCTATCATGCGTAAGTGGATTCAGACTGCAAACGACAGTTGGCTTAAGGAATCCAGTTGGAAGGATTTCAGTAACCTATTCCTGTTTTAAAATAACGATTCAGGATAGACCACTCCAAACCACTAACTATATTCATGTGAATTTTTCACAAAACGAACATCCCCATTTATATATGATATGAGTTTAAATCAAATAGTTTCAACAAACCTTTTTCAAGAAGGATTAAATCTAACGATTACCCCCGTTGGAGGAAAGGGCTTATCATGAATGAATTTCCAGGTATATGGGATCATTCATTTTTCGAAAATTTCATCTTTTTGTATAAAAATTATAGTAAATTAGTCTAAATGCAGTATGATTGACCTATCAACAAATCAACGGGGGGTTATATGAACATATTCACAATAGATGTTCCTTTATGTAAGGATTTTGGTCGAATCTTAAAGAAAATGAACAAGAAAGTCACTTTTTTGGAGGATCCACTCAATCAAAGTCATCTATTCGAAGATTCATCGGACTTAATGAAATCATTATTTATTTTGCCTTTGCACATATCAACAGATTCTTGGCAGCAAACTTCTTTATTTGCCTTAGCTGAATCTCACGAAATCCCTATCTTATTCATTTACAAACGCGCTTTAGGAATGGAGCCCCCTCAGGCCTTACCGGAAAAGACCTTTTATGAAACCATGGCAGTCCCTGCCGATTCAGTAGAAGTCCGGATTAAATTAAAGTCACTCAAAAACATCAGCATGCAATTGTTTTCGGCAAAAATGAAGGGGCAAGAGCTTGAAAAGATACACCAAAAATCAGCAAGGAGCCTGCGAATTGCAAAGGGGATTCAACTTTCAAGTTTACCTTTGTCGATCAATAATGAAGATATAGAGGTCAAAGGCCTTTTTCAGCCTTCGAGTGAGCTTTCTGGGGATTTATTTTACTGGGCCGAGGTCGGCGACAGGATATACGGCTTCATCATGATCGATGTATTTGGAAAAGGCATCCACACAGCACTTATAAACATGTCCATAAGGACTTTGATGCCCGACCTTATCAAACGGGTAAAAGACCCCATTTACATAACAGAGGAACTGGGCAAACATATTCAGGACCTATTTCAAGGAGTTAATCGGGAAAACAAAAAACATGCTCGTATTACAGCCTTCATCGCATACGTGAATACAAAGGATCGACTCATCGAATATGTGAACTACGGACTTCCTTCGGCCTTTTTGTATTCCCCATGCACCAATCAAATTCTCAACTTAAACGAAGGGGCCACCCCAAGCGGACTGATCCCCGAATTGCCCATAAAAAAAATAGTCTTTCATTATGAACCAGGAAGCCGTTTCATCATCTATACAGACGGACTGTCTAAAACGCCCACACCTTCCGCCATTGACCGAACTGACAATATCGAGAGGGAATTCATTGAAAATGTCCATCTCGATACAAATGACCTTCTTCAGGAGCTATTGGTCTCAAGGATGAGGCATTCAGTGATTAACGATGACATCTGCATTATAGCCGGGACACTGTTTTAAAGACAATAAAAAAGGCCGTTTCAAAAAAGAAACGGCCTTTTCTTTATTTTTTATTTTTGTAGAGCTTGAACGACTTCCTCCAGCTTCATGCCCCTGGAAGCTTTAACAAGTATGATGTCATTTTCCTGTGTGAACGACTTAAGTTCCTCTATAAGCTCCTGCTTATCTTGAAAAGGGCGAACCTGCTCCGATGAAAAGGACTTGCTCGCTCCCTTGGCAATAAACTCGGCTAAAGGACCATATGTGAAAATCTTATCAATCCGCTCATTGGAAATCAATTCACCAATTTTCGTATGAAAGTCTTTTTCCTGCGGCCCTAACTCCAACATATCTCCCAATACAAGGATCTTATTCTCGAATCCAGATAAGCCCTCAACCAACTCCACTGCCGCCTTGACTGAAGTTGGACTGGCATTATATGCATCATTGATGATTTTCTGCCCTTTTGCGCCTTCAACCAATTCCATCCTCATATTAGTCAACTGAATGGTCGATAGGCCTTTACGGATCGAAGAATCATCCACATTGAATTCTTTAGCAACCAAGATGGCCGCCAACGCATTAAGAACATTATGATGACCTAACACAGGTAGCTCATAACCGATCTCCTTATCACCGCTTGCGATTGTAAACGCGGTACTGTCCGCCCCTTGGCTAATGGCCTGTGGATATAAATCATTTTCTTCCGTACGTCCAAAAGATATTACGTTTAAATCAGGAAAATCCTTTTTGATCCGATTGCGAAGCAATGGTTCATCACCATGATATATCAGCGTTCCATCTTTCGCCAAACCTTCGACAATTTCCAACTTCGCATTCGCGATTTCCTCGCGTGATCCTAAATCCAATAAGTGTGATTCACCGATATTGGTAATGATCGCTACATCAGGCTTTGCCATTTTGGATAAGAACTCGATTTCACCGCGGCTGCTCATCCCCATTTCCAAAACAGCCGCTTCCGTATCCTGTGCCATAGAAAGTATCGTTAGCGGCAAACCTAAATGATTATTGAAGTTTCCATTGGTTTTATGAACCTTATAGGCAGTGGCCAGCAGCGCAGCGGTCATATCTTTCGTAGTGGTCTTACCATTGCTCCCTGTTATCCCAATGACTTTTATATTCAACTCCTGGCGGTAAGAACGCGCCAATTGCTGAAGTGCTTTCTCAGTGTTTTCGACAATGATTATCGGTAAATCATCAGGAGGATTCGGAACATCCCTTTGCCAAAAGGAAGCTGCAGCCCCTTGCGCTAAAGCCTGCTTGACATACTCATGGCCGTCAACCTTCTCTCCCTTAAGCGGAATGAACAAACATCCTTCCTTAACCGTTCTTGAATCGATGGTAACCCCATTAATTCCTTTGGACTGGAATGGACTGATATCATTCAATCCCTCTGCCATTTCATGTACTTGTTTTAACGTTCTCTTTATCATTTTGTTCCTCCTACATTCATCGAACCGTTAATCGCTCTCCGTTAACCAAACGAAGCAGAAACCAGTTTAAATCGCACCGGTTCCTGCTGATTGGAATCCATCAAATCAAGGCATGATGGATTGGGAGTTTACTGATACTTTACCTGCATGATCAAACTGTATATTTGATTTGTTGTTTTTCCTGATGACGTTCCAAGGCAAGTTTCACGAGTGTTTCAATTAACGCTGGATAGTCGACACCTGTGTGCTTCCACAATAACGGAAACATGCTGAAAGGAGTAAAGCCAGGCATTGTATTCACTTCATTAATATAGATTTGCCCCTCATGCGTCAAGAAGAAATCTGCGCGGACCAATCCAGAGCAATCCAATGACTTAAAGGCAGTAATGGCCATTTCGGATAAAGCTGCATACTCGCTTTCCGTTATCTCCGCCGGAATGACCATCGCTGAATTACCGTCTACATATTTTGCTGAATAATCATAGAAGGCAAAATCTTTCTTAGGGATGATCTCGCCTGCCACTGAACAAGACGGTTCATCATTACCAAGAATACCAAACTCGAGTTCACGAGCAATGACCCCTTCTTCAATGATGATCTTCCGATCGAATTGAAAAGCTTCCGCTACCGCTTTTTCCAGTTCATCAGCATCATTACATTTGCTGATACCGACACTTGAACCTAAATTGGCAGGTTTGACAAAACAAGGGTACCCCAATTCATCCGCTACCTTTTTGATGGCACTTTCAGTATTCTTCTCCCATTCGGAACGAATGAACCAAGTGTATTTCACTTGAGGTAGTCCTGCCTGGGCAAAAATGTTTTTCATGATGACCTTATCCATTCCTGCTGAAGAAGCTAAAACGCCATTCCCTACATAAGGAAGGTTCAACAGTTCCAGCATCCCTTGTACGGTTCCATCTTCTCCATTCGGTCCGTGAAGCAATGGGAAAATTACGTCATACCCTGTTGATTCACTATCTTCATCAGTTGAATGTGCTTGCAGGGCAAGAGGCGAGCTAGATTTTTCCGGTGAAAATGTCAAAGCCTCCACGTTCTCGGCAGGACCTGTTAACTTTGGTCCATTAATCCATGAACCATCTTTTGTTATGTAAATCGGATATATATCAAACTTTGCTAAATCGAGAGCTTTAATGACCGCTAAAGCCGTCTGCATAGAAACCTCATGCTCCGCAGATTTTCCACCATAAAGCAAACCAAGTTTAGTTTTCATGAGTTATTACCCTCCAATATTCTTTTAACCATGTTCATTGTATCACTTTACACTAAAACGGATAAAGCGAAACTTCCATCATTGAGGCTTTTCCAATGATTACTATTTTGCAGAACACAGAATAAAACCGCCACATCCTGTGGCAACTCCTGTGCTAGCACGTCCTGTGCGTCGCAATCGGGCATTTACAGGCTGTTGGCTCACCACATTTCTTTTTCATTACATTTATCATCAGGCCTCGCTTACAGCCTGTTAATGCGGGGTAAAGCGAAACTTCCATCATTGAGGCTTTTCCAATGATTACTATTTTGCAGAACACAGAATAAAACCGCCACATCCTGTGGCAACTCCTTTGCTAGCACATCCTGTGCGTCGCAATCGGGCATTTACAGGCTGTTGGCTCACCACATTTCTTTTTCATTACATTTATCATCAGGCTTCCTTACAGCCTGTTAATGCGGGATAAAGCGAAACTTCCATCATTGAGGCTTTTCCAATGATTACTATTTGCAGAACACAGAATAAAACCGCCACATCCTGTGAACACCTCTACGTTTCCCTCTCTTATCTTTTATGCATGAGACGGTAAGTCTTACACCTAAAAAGTTCAAAGACTTCAAATAAAATCAGGAGGATGGTGTATTTCTAATAACGCTTTCCCAAATCTTCTCTTTTCGATTGAAAATAATAAATGCATCGGGCTCCTTACTATCTCTATCCAAAAAGGAATCATGCATTTCATCCATGTTTAAATAATCCCCTACGACCCATGCCGGTATCTCAATTTTCGTTCTAGTATACTTAACATCCCGAAAGGAAAAAACGAGCCCCTCTGCCAGAATATGAGCCAAGGAAACGATGATTTCTGCAGGAATCGCCGTCAGCTCTTTTTTCTTTCTGATTCCAAGCCACGTCCTCTCTACTTTTAACGGCTCCAGCTTTAGCGGAATCAGCCTTCCTAACATCATATAATATGTCGAAAGAGAACGAAAATAAATTTTATTGAACCAGCCATCATCCTGGGCAAGGTACACATATTGGTTATTCAATTTACGGAAAAACGGGGGATCCAGATGGGTTTTAGCGTGTCCTAAATATAAAAGTTCCGCTATTTCCCTTCCATCCAATTCATCCAGCCCTTCCGCTTCTTCAAAATCGATCCAACAGAAATCTCCATATGTCCGGACATTTTCTTTAACGAGCTTCGCAATAGCTTCAGATGAAGCGCTCTCAAGCAGGACATTCAAATTGTATTCCCCACCATCGAATTGATGTTTCAATAATAAGATCGAATCCAAGGTATACGGAAGCGAATTGACGAATTCACGAAAATTGAGTCCATTAAAAAGGACAAACCGTTCGGAAGCCTGCATATACATGTATAAGATATCATTACTTTCATTCTTCATAACCTGACCCCCTCCGAGCTCTCAATCAATAATGTTATTTTATCAAACTTTTGGAGTTTCACGTAAGTTATATAACCCCAATATTAATCATCATCATCTGCATCAGGTAAATAACATGAATCAAAATCCATATTAACCAATAGGAAAAAATATAGGGCCACTTCCCTTTTTGCTGATGCTTCCCCAACTCAAAATGACCGACATTAGCTTTTGAAAACAAATCAACCGTATTTTAAAGCCGGAAGGTAGTTTCATTTCACAACACATGACCTTCTGGGCCGAGAGGAAATGATTTGGTTTTGGGGTAAACAAGATGAAAGGCTTTATGAATTTGGGGGTATTTTGACATCCGGGAAGACGCGTCAAGAAGGTAGTTTCCTCCATAAAACAATTCAACTTGAAGTGCTTGAGTATCTGAAGGAAGCAGAGTTTACAGTCAACTAGAAAAATTAAGGAAGCGCTTTTTCATTCAATAAAAAAATCCAGAGTGACATTTCACTCTGGATTTTTTATATTAAGAAACTTGCTCTAACTCTTTTTTGGAAGGAGGGTTGAATTGACCTTCCCATTTAGAGATGACGATTGCCGCAAGTGAATTACCGATAACGTTTACCACTGTACGTCCCATATCAAGAATACGGTCGATACCGGCAATAAATGCTAGACCTTCAATAGGAATACCGACAGTTCCCAATGTCGCTAAAAGAACTACGAAAGATACACCCGGTACACCCGCAATTCCCTTGGACGTGATCATTAACACTAGCATCAGCGTAATTTGCTCATACGCGCTTAAATCGATTCCGTACATTTGAGCGATGAAGATAGCTGCTAACGCTTGGTATAATGTAGAACCATCAAGGTTAAAGGAGTATCCAGTCGGAATAACAAATGTAGCAATATGTTTTGGACATCCCGCTTTCTCCATTTTTTCCATGAGTTTCGGAAGAACCGCTTCTGAACTTGCAGTAGAGAAAGCAAGAATCAATTCTTCTTTTAGAAGTTTAATCAGCGTAAAGATATTGAATCCGACAAATTTCGCAATAAGACCAAGAATGACTATTACAAAGAAAATCATTGTTCCGTATACAGAAAGCGCTAACTTCCCTAGCGGAATTAAAGATTCCAAACCGAACTTGGAGATCGTCACACCGATTAGTGCAAATACACCGATAGGAGCGAATTTCATGACCATGTTTGTTAGGTAGAACATTCCTTCAGCTGTACCTTGGAAGAAGCGGAATACTGGTTTACCCTTTTCACCGATGGCTGCAATACTAAGCCCAAACAACACGGAGAAGAAAATGATCGCTAGCATATCGCCTTGTACCATAGCTTGAACTGGATTGGATGGTACAATGTGAACGAGTGTATCTACAAACGATTCATGCTGCTTAGTTTCTGCTGTATCCACATATGTGGAAATATCAGTTTGTTCCAGCTTATCCATATTCACACCAGCACCAGGCTGGATGATATTCGCTGAAATTAAACCAACAGCAATCGCTATCATAGTTACCACTACAAAGTATGATAATGATTTAGCACCTAGCTTACCTACCGCTTTCAAATCGCCTACACCAGCAACTGCAACGATAAGGCTTGAAACGATGATCGGCACTACAATCATTTTAATCATTCGTAGGAAAATGTCTCCGAATGGCTGTAAAAAGTTTTGGGCCGTCTCATTACCATAAAAAATGGCACCAACGATAATCCCTAAAATTAAACCAATGAAAATTTGGCTAGCTAAACTTAATTTGAATTTCTTCATTTACTTTCCTCACCTTCCATAAAGTCTTTGATGCAAAAACATTTTTGTCTCGGTAAGGGAAACAAGATACTAATAAAAGAAAGTAATTTTTCTTTTTTGAAAAACTCTGTCTTTACGCCGAAAAAAAAGACACTTCATGTGTCGATTTCTTATAGGCGTGAATATTCACACATGTTCCCTTGAAGACGCTGACGAGGTTAGCTGTCGGGTTAGGATTGGAAACACAAAAAGCCCTTTCATTTCTGAATTCACCCCTAGCGGATAAAATCCACAAAAATGGGTCCCCCGTTCTTGGAATAAGATTAAGCGAGTTAACTTATAATAAAATATTATACTAAAAATGATAATCTGTAAATATTTATTCGCATCCGTTCTAGAAAAAGGTCTTTAAATATGTCTGAATATTCTGTATTATTAGCTATTCTATCTATAATTACTCTTCCTGATTTTTAATCAAATAAGTTATATTGATATAATTAATAAATAATTTGACATCACCTCTCTTGTTGAAGGAATGGTTATTTTTCCAAAATGCCAAGTAACAGGTATCTTACTTTTTCCCTAGAGGTGAATTTTTTATAAGTTGCAACTTTCACTTTTTCAAATTGAATCGGAGTAATAAAATCAGAATGGTTCTTCACGGCCACATTCGGCTTCAGCAGGATGACGTCACCTACCGACGGTCCCTTTATGATTTCCTGCTTTCCTTCAGCCTTAAGACCTTTTGTAATGTAATGTTTATCCACATGGCCTTTATTCGTCAACTTGTAAATATAAGGATGCTTTTGGTATTGTACCGCCTCTATCGGTATGGAGGGTACACCGGCTTTCTCATTGGTTATTACAGTAAGATTCACTTTCGATCCCACCAACAGAGGTTCCGTTTCCGTTTCTTCGCCTTCCGGTTCGATTAAAGCCTGAAATGGAAATCTGTTATCTTTTTTTAATGATGGCTCTTCAGCGGGATAGGAATGGATACGGCCTATCGTCCCTTTCAATGCCTTTTTTGAATCAGAGGAACTTGCTTTTATAGTCATGCCCACTTCAGCCTTTTTCATTTCCTCCCCGGAGAAATACCCTTCAATTGCCATATTTGTCGAAACGATGGATATAATGGGATTATCAAGGTTTTTATTGATTTTTTTAACGACACCATCAGCCTCGCTCGTCGTCACAATTGCACTGGACTGCTCCTCAATCGAACTTAATTGAACGTCAAGCATTTTCACTTTTTCATCCAACCTGTTTTTTTCTAGTTCCTGCTTGTACATTTCTTGCTCAATGTTACTTTTAATAAGGTCTGAAGTGCTTGTCGTTATATCAATATTCAAGTTTTTTTCCACCGATTCATCAATTGCCGCTTCAGGTTCACTGTTCACGGTCCCCTGATAAGACCTCAATTCCCCTATGTATTCCTCAATCCCTGCCCTTTCCCCCTCAGCTGCCGTTTTCTCCGCTTCCAAACTCACTTTAAGCGCATCAAGTTCGGTCGCCTTATACTCAAACAACGAGGAGCCAGCCGTAATCGAATCGCCTTCTTTTACAAGGAATTTCTTAAAATCATTTTTCTTGGCATCAAAATAGATATCATACTCTTCTACTGGTTTAATTACCCCATTTGTTTGAATAGTATCCGTAATTGTATCTTTTTTTACCTTAGTCCAGTTTTCAACGAAAACCGTCCGTTCCACTTTGCTTTCCTTTTTTTCAATAAGGTATAAGTTAACGGTTATTAACACTATCGACGCAACGGAGACCGCCGCTATTTTCCAGTTACCGCTCATTCATTTCACCCGCTTTATACAAATACGCCTACTTGGATGTATCCTAAAAAGGCTTTAACAAACCATGTGGCCAAATAGAATAGAACAATCATTAAAAGGACCAAATAATTATTACGTTCTGTAAATTCCTTTAAATAAAAATATTGCAGAGCAATAATGAGAAATTGAAAAATGGTAATTTCACTGAAAAAGTGAATGAAATAATCGCTTCTGAGAAAATACTGACTGATGATCCCCAAAGAAAAAGGATTGGCATCGCTGCCTATATCCATTAAAACGAATAAGGGAATCAATAATATTTTTTCCACTAATTGCAGGCCAAAAAGAATCATTTGAACGATAACTAATTTTATATAGGGGATATCAGTAACGATCCAAAAGAATAGAGCTGCTAAAAATATGTATATGGAAGGGTGGATTATTCCTGTTATTATATTGCCGCTCAAAATCAGCAACTTTGCTGCTTCAAATTCATTGGCGCTCATCTTCGTGATTTCTTTGGAAAATGATTCTGAACCAATCCCAAAATATCCCCCAACGGCGAATACTATAAGACTAAGAAAATATATAAATATTAATTTCAATCCAAACTTTGTGACTGCCTCTGCACTTTGCAGCTGATAACGACTCCGATAAGGCTGTAAAATGCCCTTTAACAATCCGACCTGGTACACCATAATTGGTCCTCCTGCAAAAAATGATATATCATCATACATTTTATCCTATTTTGGAAACAATTGCAGAAATAAGGAATGAATATACAAAAAAAACACATAAGCCTTTCCTTTTAAATAGAATCCCCATACTAATTTGGTTTTAATACCGACAAATGGTGGGCAAGGACTTTAATGCGTGAAGGAGTTTGCCTATAGTTCTCTCCATCCATATCCACATCAAGCGGCCTCTTGGATTCAATAGTCAAGGTACCAGCTTGTAAATAAGTCACCCCAGAGTCAGAACTCATATTTTGAGTCCATGAACGTTTCATCGCTATTATTTCTAAAAATGCACCAAGGTTTGCATTTTCCAAGATGGCAACGCCAAAGAGCCCATCGTCTGGTCTAATCATGGGAAAGGGCAATAAATTAGTGCCGATAAAACAACCATTCAAGACCAAAATCATAACTGCTTCCCCTTCAATGAAATTCCCATCATATTCCACTTTATAGGGAAAGGGAGCATTCTCACCAATCGTCCTTACAGCGCTTAATAAATATCCTATCTTTCCGAACCTGCTTTTTTCCTGCTCATCAATATTATTTGAAGCATCTGAAATAAGCCCAACTCCCCAGAAATTGGAAAAATAATCGTTATTGGACTTACCAATATCAATTGGACGAACCTTGCCGTTTACTAATGCTTCCGCAGCTTGACGAACATTTTGAGGAATCTTTAATGTCCTGGAGAAGTCATTGCAAGTCCCTCCAGGTAAAATCCCAAACAACGGCCGCCTCTGAAGGGGTGAAAGGCCATTTACACACTCATGTACCGTTCCATCTCCTCCCAATACGAAAACTACATCCATTTCTTCACCATATTCCAAACAATAACGGCATGCATCGCCTTTTTGCTTTGTTTGTAGAATGAGAAACTCATCAATATGTGGAGCTAATACCGGAAGACACCCTCCTAGATTCCTTTCGAGTTTATCATTCCCTGCATTTTTATTATAAATCAGCATTCCCTTTTTCCATCGCATGATTCTAGCCCCCATATTATTGAAAGAATTGTCTTCTTCCCATCACTTTTTACTTTTCCCTAAATCTCCGTTTTTAAATCTCATTAAAAATTTAAATGAAAAAGAGGCTTTCGCCCCTTTCAGTAAAGCCTTCATATATTCAGCAAATAATCCTTCATCAATAAGATAAGCTTTGAACACAAGGGGCTCCTTTTTTCATTTTTTTCCAAAAATAACAAAAGGCTTTCCAAGATGATTGAGCTTGGCCTAACTTTTGAAAATTCTTCCTGGAGTGCCTTTAAGGCTTCCGTAATTTTACGTGTCTCCATTCCCTCTTCTTTACGTGTTTCCACTTCCAGCATCCTGGCGATAATCGAATGGATTTCTTCTTTTGGGCTCATATCCCGCATCGAGCAACCTGGTAGGGGAAATTGTTTCAATAATGGATCTTCCATGTTCTCCAGACTTGCGACAATGGAATCCATAAGGTTCAATATGAAGCTAGGTAACAATTCTACATCGAAAGCATTTTGTTTCCTGATCAATATTCCGATATAGCCTTTGAAAAGCGAATCTAAAATAATGGTGCAATCGGGCAGAAGATCAGATGAAAGTCCCGGGTATAACTCAATGATTTTACGCTTGAACCAAATCAAGCCCTCTTCATGGATATAATGTAAAAATCCATCTAGTTCCTTGCTGATATGAACCATTTGTTCCTGCATCATCATTTGAATCAAGTTGGTATTTCCCGTCATATGCTCAATGTGAACAGTGATCTGCCTCATGAATTTGTCTTTACTGGACAATGAAGCATCCAGTTCAAGATCAAGTAATGAGTCTGTCAACGCTTCATAATAAAATTTAAAAATGGAGACTAGTAATTCCTCCTTCGATTTAAAATAATTATAAAAGGACCCTTTTGCTATCCCGCATTTTTCAACAATTTCCTGAACCGAAGTTGCATGATAGCCTTTCTCCGCGAAAAGCTCCACAGACTTATCTATGATCATCTTATTTTTTTCTTTCATCAAATTCATCCTATCTCTTAAAATTGTCCACCGGTGACCAATGGGTCATATCTTCCAAATTGTATCCCAAAACCCTTGAAATCACAACGTTAGCACTAACGGATATTATCTATTGCAATCATAATCCATATACTATATATTTGAGTTTGTGACCGGCTGGTCACAATTTTATGTATGGAGGGTACAAGCTTGAATTCAATAATTAAATTTTCATTAAAGAATAAATTGGCAATCTGGTTGCTTACCATCATCATCGTTGCAGCTGGTTTATACTCCGGTTTAAACATGAAACAAGAAACCATACCAAGCATCTCCACTCCTTTAATAAGCATCTCCACTGTTTATCCTGGAGCTGCACCTGAAGAAGTAGCAGATAAGCTCACAGACCAGATTGAGCTAAAAGTAACAAATTTGCCAGGAGTCGAATTAGTCAGTTCTTCGTCCATGGCCAATGCCTCTTCCATCCAATTACAATATGATTATGATACGGATATGGATGATGCAGTAAAAGAAGTGAAAGAAGCTTTAGAGAAATTGGAACTGCCAGAGGGAGTAGATGACCCGAGCGTATCTAAATTAGAATTAAACGCTTTTCCTGTCGTCGCACTCAGTGTAACAGATAAGGCTTCTGATTTACCAGCCCTTACAAAAAATGTCGAAGAGGTGTTAGTACCTAAACTTGAAGGAATTGACGGCGTGACATCCGTATCCATTTCCGGACAGCAAGTAAATGAAGGAAGCCTTGTATTCGACCAGGACAAGATGGCTCAATACGGGCTCGATGAAGAAACCGTAAAGAAGGTTATCCAGGCTGCAAACGTCAGTATGCCGCTTGGCATATATAACTTTGATGATAAAGAGAAAACGATCGTTGTGGATGGAAACATTTCCACATTAAAGGACCTGAAAAATATAAAGATACCTTTAACCGGCAGCCCGAAAACAGAAGCGCCAGCACAAACTGGACAGGAAACCAATCAATTATCTCCTGAAATGGAAACAGGTCCTGCCCAACTGCAAAATGTGAAATTATCAGATATTGCCGATGTTAAAATTACCGGTAAGGCTGAATCGATTTCAAGAACAAACGGTAGCGAATCGATTGGAATCCAGGTTACAAGATCACCTGATGCCGATACAGTTGCAATCGTCGACGAAGTAAATGAAGAAGCATCGAATTTCAAAGAAGAGTTTAATGGGGTAAGTGTACACACTACTCTCGATCAAGCTAAACCGATTAAAGATTCCGTTGAAACCATGATCAGCAAGGCACTCTTCGGCTGTCTGTTTGCCGTTATTGTTATCATGCTGTTCCTTAGGAACTTTAAAACGACTCTCATTTCCGTCATTTCGATTCCATTATCCCTGTTAGCAGCCCTTTTGGTGCTCAAACAAATGGATATTTCATTGAATGTCATGACACTTGGTGCCATGACCGTTGCGATTGGCCGAGTCGTCGATGACTCCATTGTCGTCATAGAAAATATTTATAGAAGAATGGCTTTAAAAGGCGAACAATTAAAAGGCCGCGAATTAATACGATCTGCCACTAAGGAAATGTTCATCCCCATCCTTTCATCGACAATCGTTACTGTAGCCGTATACTTGCCTTTAGCAAGCGTTACAGGACCTGTCGGGGAACTATTCACGCCATTCGCCTTAACAATGGTGTTTGCATTAGTCGCTTCATTAATAATCGCCATCACACTTGTTCCGGCAATGGCAGACTCTTTATTTAAAAAGGGACTATCTAAAAAAGAATTAAAATCACATGAAGAAAAACCAAGCAAACTATCAGCATTCTATCGAAAATCACTGGATTGGTCATTAAACCATAAACTAATCACTTTTGGCACAGCCATTGTATTATTAGTTGGCAGTTTATTCCTAATCCCAAGCATCGGTGTAAGCTTCATGCCTGCAGATGAAGAAAAAACGATCATCGTCACTTACACTCCCGCACCTGGAGAGTTAAAAGCGGATATTGAAAAGCAAACGGAAAAAGTGGAAAAATACTTCATGGATAAAGACGATGTGAAGACCGTTCAATACACACTTGGTGAAAGCATGATGGGCGGAGGCATGATGGGCGGCTCGAGTAACTCGGCTCTCTTCTATGTACTCTATGACGAAGACACCGAAAATTTCGGGGACAAAAAAGAAACTGTCATAAAAGAATTAACTGAACTTGATTCACCTGGAACATGGAAACAACAAGATTTCACATCAACATCAAGCAACGAGACCACTCTGTTTGTTTACGGAAATACACAAAAAGATATTGAACCGGTAATTGATGATATTCAAAATATCATGAAGAAAAATAAAGATTTAAAAGATGTTGATACAAGTCTTTTAGATGCTTATGAGCAATACACTTTAGTTGCAGACCAAGAAAAGCTAAGCGACCTTGGACTGACAGCTGCACAAATTGGAATGTCCATCGCCAATACGAATAAGGATGATGCTTTAACTACCATTAAGAAAGATGGAGAAGAAGTCAAAGTATATGTCGAGACAAAAGAAACGACATTCGAAGACAAAAAAGATCTAGAGAATACGAAAATTTCTTCTCCAATGGGAATGGAAATCCCATTGAAAGAGCTTGTAAAAATCGAAGAAGGCAAAGCTTCCGATACAATCAGCCGCCGCGATGGAAAAATTTATGCCGACGTGTCTGCAACAATCAAATCGGATGATGTGGCCGCAGTGACAGCTGATGTACAGAAAGAAGTTGATAAATTAGACCTTCCTGCAAGCGTCTCTATAGACTACGGCGGAGTGACGGAAGATATCCAAGAATCATTCACTCAACTTGGTATCGCTATGTTAGCGGCAGTTGCTATCGTATACTTTGTCCTAGTGGTTACTTTCCATGGTGGTTTAGCACCAATAGCCATTCTCTTCTCCTTACCATTTACGGTAATCGGGGCATTGGCAGGGCTATTCATTGCAGGTGAGACCATCAGCGTTTCGGCAATGATGGGTGTCCTGATGCTTATAGGTATCGTCGTGACCAATGCCATCGTATTAGTCGACCGTGTTATCAAGAATGAAGAATCCGGGCTATCTACCAGGGAATCTTTACTCGAGGCAGGATCCACCCGTCTACGCCCTATCCTGATGACTGCCCTTGCCACAATCGGCGCTTTAATACCTCTGGCAATCGGTGCGGAAGGCAGTGGATTAATATCACAAGGTTTGGGCATTACCGTTATCGGCGGACTGGTGAGTTCTACATTGCTAACACTTGTAATAGTGCCGGTAGTATATGAATTTATAATGAAAATAGGTAAAAAGAAGAAAAAAACAGTTAAGTAACGAAGAAAAAGAAGAGGGGATTCCTTATTTCAGGAATCCCCTCTTTTTTGATTCAACAATTCATCAATATGTTCGGTCCTTTTGACTGAACCATATTCCTCTTCTTTCAACCCGTCCCATCTCTTAAGACAAAACGTCCTATTCGTCATTTCCAAGGAATCTGTTTGTTTAAACAAAAAAAGGAAAGATCTCTCTTCCCCTTTTCATTTCTTTATATTAGTGTTTCGTGAAAGTTTGATCTATCGCATTTGCCAGATCCAGAGATTTTTCTTTTAGATAACGCTTCGTTACGTTTAAATCTTTATGACCGGCAAGCTTTGATATCGTTTGTATATCTATTCCATTATCCACTAACCTTTGACAAAAAGTATGTCGCAGTTTATGCGGATGCACATTGTATTTTTTCAATATATATTGAACTGACCTCGGAGTGATCCTTTGATTATAGCTTGAGATGAATAACGGATCTGCTTTTTCTTTTAAAGAAAAAAGATAATTTTGCACATGTTGAATGGCCGATATCGTAAGGGGTACGGATCTGTCGATTTCACCTTTTGCGTTCCTGACAAGTATATAATTCCGCTCTGTTTCCATGATGACGTCACGGCCATTTAAGTCACATAATTCGGAGACACGAATTCCAGTATGTAACAAAAGGTAGACGATGGCAATGTTCCTCAGATTCCCTTCTGCTTCTATATCTCTTAACAGTATCTGCTGCTCATTGAGGCTTAAAGTTTCAGGTACCTCAAGCTTGTGCTCCTTAACTTTACGTTCCACAGAAAGCATCACTTGCGGTTTACCTAAAAATTTAAAGAAGACATTTAATGCGATATAGTGTTTTTCGATTGTCCCTGGGCTTTTCTTGCAATTTTCTAAATTATCAAGATAACCCTGAACATCTTCAGAATGGATCTCCATCAATATCTTTTGTGTCTGGTCACAAAACTGTGAAAGGACACCAGTATACGTTTTGATCGTATTAGCTGATTTGCCTTGGTCTCTCAACCATTCAGCAAACGAAAAAATCATTTCATCTTTAGCAGAGGTATCCATCGGCTATTCCCCCAATGACAGTTTCAGAACTATGTTAAGTTTAACATATATCCCTACAGAAACGAAGAATTCTGTCCCTTTGTCTTAAACTGATATGGATAAGACAGATAGCTATAGAAATTCAGATGCATTAATAGTATGTCCCACCATTTATCCTGTATATAACTTTCTTTATGGTCTATAACAGGTTTAAATAATAAGTACTGAAGATAACGACCTCAAAAAAGACCAGCCGGATGGCTGGTCTTTTCAAATGGCTTGGCGGCGTCCTACTCTCACAGGGGGAGACCCCCAACTACCATCGGCGCTGAAGAGCTTAACTGCCGTGTTCGGAATGGGAACGGGTGTGACCTCTTCGCTATCGCCACCAAACATAAAAGGAACGTTGTTCCTTCAAAACTAGATAATAAGAAGGTATTTCATTTTTTTAAAAAGCGTTGGTTAAGTCCTCGATCTATTAGTATCAGTCAGCTCCACATGTCACCATGCTTCCACCTCTGACCTATCAACCTGATCATCTTTCAGGGATCTTACTAGCTTGCGCCATGGGAAATCTCATCTTGAGGGGGGCTTCATGCTTAGATGCTTTCAGCACTTATCCCGTCCGCACGTAGCTACCCAGCTATGCCTTTGGCAAGACAACTGGTACACCAGCGGTGCGTCCATCCCGGTCCTCTCGTACTAAGGACAGCTCCTCTCAAATTTCCTGCGCCCGCGACGGATAGGGACCGAACTGTCTCACGACGTTCTGAACCCAGCTCGCGTACCGCTTTAATGGGCGAACAGCCCAACCCTTGGGACCGACTACAGCCCCAGGATGCGATGAGCCGACATCGAGGTGCCAAACCTCCCCGTCGATGTGGACTCTTGGGGGAGATAAGCCTGTTATCCCCGGGGTAGCTTTTATCCGTTGAGCGATGGCCCTTCCATGCGGAACCACCGGATCACTAAGCCCGACTTTCGTCCCTGCTCGACTTGTAGGTCTCGCAGTCAAGCTCCCTTGTGCCTTTACACTCTACGAATGATTTCCAACCATTCTGAGGGAACCTTTGGGCGCCTCCGTTACTCTTTAGGAGGCGACCGCCCCAGTCAAACTGCCCACCTGACACTGTCTCCCACCCCGATAAGGGGCGCGGGTTAGAATTTCAATACAGCCAGGGTAGTATCCCACCAACGCCTCCACCGAAGCTGGCGCTCCGGCTTCTCAGGCTCCTACCTATCCTGTACAAGCTGTACCAAAATTCAATATCAGGCTGCAGTAAAGCTCCACGGGGTCTTTCCGTCCTGTCGCGGGTAACCTGCATCTTCACAGGTACTATAATTTCACCGAGTCTCTCGTTGAGACAGTGCCCAGATCGTTACACCTTTCGTGCGGGTCGGAACTTACCCGACAAGGAATTTCGCTACCTTAGGACCGTTATAGTTACGGCCGCCGTTTACTGGGGCTTCGGTTCAAAGCTTCGCTTGCGCTAACCTCTCCCCTTAACCTTCCAGCACCGGGCAGGTGTCAGCCCCTATACTTCGCCTTGCGGCTTCGCAGAGACCTGTGTTTTTGCTAAACAGTCGCCTGGGCCTATTCACTGCGGCTTTTCTGGGCTATTCACCCTAAAAAGCACCCCTTCTCCCGAAGTTACGGGGTCATTTTGCCGAGTTCCTTAACGAGAGTTCTCTCGCACACCTTAGGATTCTCTCCTCGCCTACCTGTGTCGGTTTGCGGTACGGGCACCTTACATCTCACTAGAGGCTTTTCTTGGCAGCGTGGAATCAGGAACTTCGGTACTATATTTCCCTCGCCATCACAGCTCCGCCTTAATGGAAACGGGATTTGCCTCGTTTCCGGCCTAACTGCTTGGACGCGCATATCCAACAGCGCGCTTACCCTATCCTTCTGCGTCCCCCCATCGTTCAAACGATGTATAGGTGGTACAGGAATATCAACCTGTTGTCCATCGCCTACGCCTTTCGGCCTCGGCTTAGGTCCCGACTAACCCTGAGCGGACGAGCCTTCCTCAGGAAACCTTAGGCATTCGGTGGAAGGGATTCTCACCCTTCTTTCGCTACTCATACCGGCATTCTCACTTCTAAGCGCTCCACCAGTCCTTCCGGTCTGACTTCAACGCCCTTAGAACGCTCTCCTACCATCGACACCATACGGTGTCAATCCACAGCTTCGGTGATACGTTTAGCCCCGGTACATTTTCGGCGCGGAGTCACTCGACCAGTGAGCTATTACGCACTCTTTAAATGGTGGCTGCTTCTAAGCCAACATCCTGGTTGTCTAAGCAACTCCACATCCTTTTCCACTTAACGTATACTTTGGGACCTTAGCTGGTGGTCTGGGCTGTTTCCCTTTCGACTACGGATCTTATCACTCGCAGTCTGACTCCCAAGAATAAGTATTTGGCATTCGGAGTTTGACTGAATTCGGTAACCCGTTGGGGGCCCCTAGTCCAATCAGTGCTCTACCTCCAATACTCTCATCTTGAGGCTAGCCCTAAAGCTATTTCGGAGAGAACCAGCTATCTCCAGGTTCGATTGGAATTTCTCCGCTACCCACACCTCATCCCCGCACTTTTCAACGTGCGTGGGTTCGGGCCTCCATTCAGTGTTACCTGAACTTCACCCTGGACATGGGTAGATCACCTGGTTTCGGGTCTACGACCTCATACTCATTCGCCCTATTCAGACTCGCTTTCGCTGCGGCTCCGTCTCATCAACTTAACCTCGCATGAAATCGTAACTCGCCGGTTCATTCTACAAAAGGCACGCCATTACCCATTAACGGGCTTTGACTACTTGTAGGCACACGGTTTCAGGATCTATTTCACTCCCCTTCCGGGGTGCTTTTCACCTTTCCCTCACGGTACTGGTTCACTATCGGTCACTAGGGAGTATTTAGCCTTGGGAGATGGTCCTCCCTGCTTCCGACGGGATTTCTCGTGTCCCGCCGTACTCAGGATCCACTCAGGAGGGAACGAAGTTTCAACTACAGGGTTTTTACCTTCTTCGACGGACCTTTCCAGGTCGCTTCATTTACCCCGTTCCTTTGTAACTCCATGTTGAGTGTCCTACAACCCCAAGAGGCAAGCCTCTTGGTTTGGGCTAATTCCGTTTCGCTCGCCGCTACTCAGGAAATCGCGTTTGCTTTCTCTTCCTCCGGGTACTTAGATGTTTCAGTTCCCCGGGTCTGCCTTCAGTACCCTATGTATTCAGGTAAAGATACTGTTCCATTACGAACAGTGGGTTTCCCCATTCGGAAATCTCCGGATCAAAGCTTACTTACAGCTCCCCGAAGCATATCGGTGTTAGTCCCGTCCTTCATCGGCTCCTAGTGCCAAGGCATCCACCGTGCGCCCTTTCTAACTTAACCGTTAAAAAAGATCTTACAGATGCTTTGAAAAAAATTAATTGCCTTCTATCTATTATCTAGTTTTCAAGGAACAAAGCAGAAAGAATCCATCACATCGTGATGTTCGTCTTTCCTATTTGAATGAATTACTCATTCAAAACTGAACAAAACAAAAGCGCTCTCGTAATTATCCTTAGAAAGGAGGTGATCCAGCCGCACCTTCCGATACGGCTACCTTGTTACGACTTCACCCCAATCATCTGTCCCACCTTAGGCGGCTGGCTCCATGAAGGTTACCTCACCGACTTCGGGTGTTACAAACTCTCGTGGTGTGACGGGCGGTGTGTACAAGGCCCGGGAACGTATTCACCGCGGCATGCTGATCCGCGATTACTAGCGATTCCGGCTTCATGCAGGCGAGTTGCAGCCTGCAATCCGAACTGAGAATGGCTTTATGGGATTCGCTTACCTTCGCAGGTTTGCAGCCCTTTGTACCATCCATTGTAGCACGTGTGTAGCCCAGGTCATAAGGGGCATGATGATTTGACGTCATCCCCACCTTCCTCCGGTTTGTCACCGGCAGTCACCTTAGAGTGCCCAACTGAATGCTGGCAACTAAGATCAAGGGTTGCGCTCGTTGCGGGACTTAACCCAACATCTCACGACACGAGCTGACGACAACCATGCACCACCTGTCACTCTGTCCCCCGAAGGGGAAAGCCCTATCTCTAGGGTTGTCAGAGGATGTCAAGACCTGGTAAGGTTCTTCGCGTTGCTTCGAATTAAACCACATGCTCCACCGCTTGTGCGGGCCCCCGTCAATTCCTTTGAGTTTCAGCCTTGCGGCCGTACTCCCCAGGCGGAGTGCTTAATGCGTTAGCTGCAGCACTAAAGGGCGGAAACCCTCTAACACTTAGCACTCATCGTTTACGGCGTGGACTACCAGGGTATCTAATCCTGTTTGCTCCCCACGCTTTCGCGCCTCAGTGTCAGTTACAGACCAGAAAGTCGCCTTCGCCACTGGTGTTCCTCCAAATCTCTACGCATTTCACCGCTACACTTGGAATTCCACTTTCCTCTTCTGCACTCAAGTTCCCCAGTTTCCAATGACCCTCCACGGTTGAGCCGTGGGCTTTCACATCAGACTTAAGGAACCACCTGCGCGCGCTTTACGCCCAATAATTCCGGACAACGCTTGCCACCTACGTATTACCGCGGCTGCTGGCACGTAGTTAGCCGTGGCTTTCTGGTTAGGTACCGTCAAGGTACCAGCAGTTACTCTGGTACTTGTTCTTCCCTAACAACAGAACTTTACGACCCGAAGGCCTTCTTCGTTCACGCGGCGTTGCTCCGTCAGACTTTCGTCCATTGCGGAAGATTCCCTACTGCTGCCTCCCGTAGGAGTCTGGGCCGTGTCTCAGTCCCAGTGTGGCCGATCACCCTCTCAGGTCGGCTACGCATCGTCGCCTTGGTGAGCCATTACCTCACCAACTAGCTAATGCGCCGCGGGCCCATCTATAAGTGACAGCGTAAACCGTCTTTCCATCTTCTCTCATGCGAGAAAAGAACGTATCCGGTATTAGCTCCGGTTTCCCGAAGTTATCCCAGTCTTATAGGCAGGTTGCCCACGTGTTACTCACCCGTCCGCCGCTAATCTCAGGGAGCAAGCTCCCGTCGATTCGCTCGACTTGCATGTATTAGGCACGCCGCCAGCGTTCGTCCTGAGCCAGGATCAAACTCTCCGAAGAAATGTTTGACTTGCTCATTTGCTTTTTTGATAGTGTGTGCTCACTTAAAATTTAACGTTGGCGCTTTGTTTTGTTCAGTTTTCAAAGAGCAATTTCCACAATCGTTCTTTCGAACGGCTGTTTATTCATCATAACATCTTATTGATTAGTTGTCAACTTCTGCGAAGTTTTTAACTTATTTTAAATCGCTGTGTTTTTCAGCGACCATTTCATCTTATCATTTTCATAGTAAGAAGTCAATAGTTATTATTTCTTTCAGCAATCAGCCAAAAGCGATGATGTTTTTGCGTTTGTCTTAGTTGGTGCTTATTTATATTAATCCTTTCCCACCATTAAGTCAACACATTTCACAATAAATAATTCTTTTTCTTAAAGTTAGGTGAAGAATGCTTCAAGATCCTTTTTACTAGTTGGACAGATCTGAAGCTATCCCTGTATTTTTTTGCGCTGTTTTCGCGTTGTTTTGAACAAAGGGATAGTAGGGATATAGTGTGATGAAATAGTAAGCAATCTTTTTAAGGAGTGATTAAATGGCATATGCTTATAGTCCATTTGTTATTACTGTAATATGCTTTGTTTGTTATCGGCTGATTAAAAAGAAATCAGCACCTTCAAATAGATACACACCTTATGATGACATCACAAAGGAAAATAAAGATGACATATAAAACCGTTACAGGATACTACAAATCATCACATACAATATGAAGAGAAATCAAATAACAACAAGACCATTTAAACAGCATTTAATTATGTGTGCAAGAAAGCGACACTGTATGCGAAAAATGATGGCTGTTTCCATGACCTTATGAACACAAAAAAAGACCAGCCGATGGCTGATCTTTTTAAATGGCTTGGCGGCGTCCTACTCTCACAGGGGGAAACCCCCAACTACCATTGGCGCTGAAGAGCTTAACTGCCGTGTTCGGAATGGGAACGGGTGTGACCTCTTCGCTATCGCCACCAAACATAAAAGGAACGTTGTTCCTTCAAAACTAGATAATAAGAAGGTATTTCATTTTTTAAAAAGCGTTGGTTAAGTCCTCGATCTATTAGTATCAGTCAGCTCCACATGTCACCATGCTTCCACCTCTGACCTATCAACCTGATCATCTTTCAGGGATCTTACTAGCTTGCGCCATGGGAAATCTCATCTTGAGGGGGGCTTCATGCTTAGATGCTTTCAGCACTTATCCCGTCCGCACGTAGCTACCCAGCTATGCCTTTGGCAAGACAACTGGTACACCAGCGGTGCGTCCATCCCGGTCCTCTCGTACTAAGGACAGCTCCTCTCAAATTTCCTGCGCCCGCGACGGATAGGGACCGAACTGTCTCACGACGTTCTGAACCCAGCTCGCGTACCGCTTTAATGGGCGAACAGCCCAACCCTTGGGACCGACTACAGCCCCAGGATGCGATGAGCCGACATCGAGGTGCCAAACCTCCCCGTCGATGTGGACTCTTGGGGGAGATAAGCCTGTTATCCCCGGGGTAGCTTTTATCCGTTGAGCGATGGCCCTTCCATGCGGAACCACCGGATCACTAAGCCCGACTTTCGTCCCTGCTCGACTTGTAGGTCTCGCAGTCAAGCTCCCTTGTGCCTTTACACTCTACGAATGATTTCCAACCATTCTGAGGGAACCTTTGGGCGCCTCCGTTACTCTTTAGGAGGCGACCGCCCCAGTCAAACTGCCCACCTGACACTGTCTCCCACCCCGATAAGGGGCGCGGGTTAGAATTTCAATACAGCCAGGGTAGTATCCCACCAACGCCTCCACCGAAGCTGGCGCTCCGGCTTCTCAGGCTCCTACCTATCCTGTACAAGCTGTACCAAAATTCAATATCAGGCTGCAGTAAAGCTCCACGGGGTCTTTCCGTCCTGTCGCGGGTAACCTGCATCTTCACAGGTACTATAATTTCACCGAGTCTCTCGTTGAGACAGTGCCCAGATCGTTACACCTTTCGTGCGGGTCGGAACTTACCCGACAAGGAATTTCGCTACCTTAGGACCGTTATAGTTACGGCCGCCGTTTACTGGGGCTTCGGTTCAAAGCTTCGCTTGCGCTAACCTCTCCCCTTAACCTTCCAGCACCGGGCAGGTGTCAGCCCCTATACTTCGCCTTGCGGCTTCGCAGAGACCTGTGTTTTTGCTAAACAGTCGCCTGGGCCTATTCACTGCGGCTTTTCTGGGCTATTCACCCTAAAAAGCACCCCTTCTCCCGAAGTTACGGGGTCATTTTGCCGAGTTCCTTAACGAGAGTTCTCTCGCACACCTTAGGATTCTCTCCTCGCCTACCTGTGTCGGTTTGCGGTACGGGCACCTTACATCTCACTAGAGGCTTTTCTTGGCAGCGTGGAATCAGGAACTTCGGTACTATATTTCCCTCGCCATCACAGCTCCGCCTTAATGGAAACGGGATTTGCCTCGTTTCCGGCCTAACTGCTTGGACGCGCATATCCAACAGCGCGCTTACCCTATCCTTCTGCGTCCCCCCATCGTTCAAACGATGTATAGGTGGTACAGGAATATCAACCTGTTGTCCATCGCCTACGCCTTTCGGCCTCGGCTTAGGTCCCGACTAACCCTGAGCGGACGAGCCTTCCTCAGGAAACCTTAGGCATTCGGTGGAAGGGATTCTCACCCTTCTTTCGCTACTCATACCGGCATTCTCACTTCTAAGCGCTCCACCAGTCCTTCCGGTCTGACTTCAACGCCCTTAGAACGCTCTCCTACCATTGACACCATACGGTGTCAATCCACAGCTTCGGTGATACGTTTAGCCCCGGTACATTTTCGGCGCGGAGTCACTCGACCAGTGAGCTATTACGCACTCTTTAAATGGTGGCTGCTTCTAAGCCAACATCCTGGTTGTCTAAGCAACTCCACATCCTTTTCCACTTAACGTATACTTTGGGACCTTAGCTGGTGGTCTGGGCTGTTTCCCTTTCGACTACGGATCTTATCACTCGCAGTCTGACTCCCAAGAATAAGTATTTGGCATTCGGAGTTTGACTGAATTCGGTAACCCGTTGGGGGCCCCTAGTCCAATCAGTGCTCTACCTCCAATACTCTCATCTTGAGGCTAGCCCTAAAGCTATTTCGGAGAGAACCAGCTATCTCCAGGTTCGATTGGAATTTCTCCGCTACCCACACCTCATCCCCGCACTTTTCAACGTGCGTGGGTTCGGGCCTCCATTCAGTGTTACCTGAACTTCACCCTGGACATGGGTAGATCACCTGGTTTCGGGTCTACAACCTCATACTCATTCGCCCTATTCAGACTCGCTTTCGCTGCGGCTCCGTCTCATCAACTTAACCTCGCATGAAATCGTAACTCGCCGGTTCATTCTACAAAAGGCACGCCATTACCCATTAACGGGCTTTGACTACTTGTAGGCACACGGTTTCAGGATCTATTTCACTCCCCTTCCGGGGTGCTTTTCACCTTTCCCTCACGGTACTGGTTCACTATCGGTCACTAGGGAGTATTTAGCCTTGGGAGATGGTCCTCCCTGCTTCCGACGGGATTTCTCGTGTCCCGCCGTACTCAGGATCCACTCAGGAGGGAACGAAGTTTCAACTACAGGGTTTTTACCTTCTTCGACGGACCTTTCCAGGTCGCTTCATTTACCCCGTTCCTTTGTAACTCCATGTTGAGTGTCCTACAACCCCAAGAGGCAAGCCTCTTGGTTTGGGCTAATTCCGTTTCGCTCGCCGCTACTCAGGAAATCGCGTTTGCTTTCTCTTCCTCCGGGTACTTAGATGTTTCAGTTCCCCGGGTCTGCCTTCAGTACCCTATGTATTCAGGTAAAGATACTGTTCCATTACGAACAGTGGGTTTCCCCATTCGGAAATCTCCGGATCAAAGCTTACTTACAGCTCCCCGAAGCATATCGGTGTTAGTCCCGTCCTTCATCGGCTCCTAGTGCCAAGGCATCCACCGTGCGCCCTTTCTAACTTAACCGTTAAAAAAGATCTTACAGATGCTTTGAAAAAAATTAATTGCCTTCTATCTATTATCTAGTTTTCAAGGAACAAAGCAGAAAGAATCCATCACATCGTGATGTTCGTCTTTCCTATTTGAATGAATTACTCATTCAAAACTGAACAAAACAAAAGCGCTCTCGTAATTATCCTTAGAAAGGAGGTGATCCAGCCGCACCTTCCGATACGGCTACCTTGTTACGACTTCACCCCAATCATCTGTCCCACCTTAGGCGGCTGGCTCCATGAAGGTTACCTCACCGACTTCGGGTGTTACAAACTCTCGTGGTGTGACGGGCGGTGTGTACAAGGCCCGGGAACGTATTCACCGCGGCATGCTGATCCGCGATTACTAGCGATTCCGGCTTCATGCAGGCGAGTTGCAGCCTGCAATCCGAACTGAGAATGGCTTTATGGGATTCGCTTACCTTCGCAGGTTTGCAGCCCTTTGTACCATCCATTGTAGCACGTGTGTAGCCCAGGTCATAAGGGGCATGATGATTTGACGTCATCCCCACCTTCCTCCGGTTTGTCACCGGCAGTCACCTTAGAGTGCCCAACTGAATGCTGGCAACTAAGATCAAGGGTTGCGCTCGTTGCGGGACTTAACCCAACATCTCACGACACGAGCTGACGACAACCATGCACCACCTGTCACTCTGTCCCCCGAAGGGGAAAGCCCTATCTCTAGGGTTGTCAGAGGATGTCAAGACCTGGTAAGGTTCTTCGCGTTGCTTCGAATTAAACCACATGCTCCACCGCTTGTGCGGGCCCCCGTCAATTCCTTTGAGTTTCAGCCTTGCGGCCGTACTCCCCAGGCGGAGTGCTTAATGCGTTAGCTGCAGCACTAAAGGGCGGAAACCCTCTAACACTTAGCACTCATCGTTTACGGCGTGGACTACCAGGGTATCTAATCCTGTTTGCTCCCCACGCTTTCGCGCCTCAGTGTCAGTTACAGACCAGAAAGTCGCCTTCGCCACTGGTGTTCCTCCAAATCTCTACGCATTTCACCGCTACACTTGGAATTCCACTTTCCTCTTCTGCACTCAAGTTCCCCAGTTTCCAATGACCCTCCACGGTTGAGCCGTGGGCTTTCACATCAGACTTAAGGAACCACCTGCGCGCGCTTTACGCCCAATAATTCCGGACAACGCTTGCCACCTACGTATTACCGCGGCTGCTGGCACGTAGTTAGCCGTGGCTTTCTGGTTAGGTACCGTCAAGGTACCAGCAGTTACTCTGGTACTTGTTCTTCCCTAACAACAGAACTTTACGACCCGAAGGCCTTCTTCGTTCACGCGGCGTTGCTCCGTCAGACTTTCGTCCATTGCGGAAGATTCCCTACTGCTGCCTCCCGTAGGAGTCTGGGCCGTGTCTCAGTCCCAGTGTGGCCGATCACCCTCTCAGGTCGGCTACGCATCGTCGCCTTGGTGAGCCATTACCTCACCAACTAGCTAATGCGCCGCGGGCCCATCTATAAGTGACAGCGTAAACCGTCTTTCCATCTTCTCTCATGCGAGAAAAGAACGTATCCGGTATTAGCTCCGGTTTCCCGAAGTTATCCCAGTCTTATAGGCAGGTTGCCCACGTGTTACTCACCCGTCCGCCGCTAATCTCAGGGAGCAAGCTCCCGTCGATTCGCTCGACTTGCATGTATTAGGCACGCCGCCAGCGTTCGTCCTGAGCCAGGATCAAACTCTCCGAAGAAATGTTTGACTTGCTCATTTGCTTTTTTGATAGTGTGTGCTCACTTAAAATTTAACGTTGGCGCTTTGTTTTGTTCAGTTTTCAAAGAGCAATTTCCACAATCGTTCTTTCGAACGGCTGTTTATTCATCATAACATCTTATTGATTAGTTGTCAACTTCTGCGAAGTTTTTTACTTATTTTAAATCGCTGTGTTTTTCAGCGACCATTTCATCTTATCATTTTCATAGTAAGAAGTCAATAGTTATTATTTCTTTCAGCAACCTGCCAAAAGCGATGAAGTTTTTTGCATGTCTTAGTTGGTGCTTATTTATATTAATCCCATTTCACTTTAAAGTCAATGCTTTTTCTCCATTTCTTACATTTATATATTACCGGTGATTAGCATCTTCAGTTTATCAACAATTCCAAGACAGCACTTATATAATAGAAAGACGAAAATGACCTGATAATTATCTTTATATCCTTTTGATGCTTCTTAATAATAGTGAAGTTTTGGAACATAACCAAGTTGACTTCATAATTTTCATTATGCTATTATATAACCAAGTAAAATAATCGGAATAGTTAATTTTATTAAAACCTTCTATTAACAAAACTTAGCTAAATCAAAGGAGATGGGAATATGACAGCAGCAATGGTAATACCAGGTGCGGAATCTTTTTTCTTACCCGGCAATTCTATCGGCATCCTTATTTGCCATGGTTTTAACGGAACGCCACAAAGCGTAAGGTATTTAGGTGGAAAATTTGCCGCCAAAGGCTTTACTGTCTTCGCTCCTCGACTGGCAGGCCACGGAACGGATGAATATGAAATGGAAACAAGTCATTATCAGGAATGGATACAAGATGTTGAAACGGCTTATGCAAAATTAAAGCGAACCTGCACCCATGTTTTCGCCATCGGACAATCAATGGGAGGCGCCCTTGTTCTCGATTTAGCGACAAAATTGGCTTGTGATGGAATTCTTACTATCAACGCCGCTCTCCAAGTTCCTGAATATGAAAGATATCGTAACCAATCGGTTCCACGCTTCATTCCCGAAGGCAAGCCTGACATAAAAGACGATATACCTAAAGAAATCACATATGACCAAGTTCCATCAAAAGCGATTAATCAATTGCTTGATATAATGGAACATACCAGCCAAAAACTAATAGACGTTTCGTGCCCGATTCTTATCTTCCATTCACCAGAAGACCACGTTGTACCGGACTCGTGTTCCTATCAGATTTACGATACTGTCATGTCCGGTGATAAAGAGATGGTGCGCCTTGAAAATTCATATCATGTGGCGTCGTTGGATCATGACAAAGATCATATCATTGAACATTCCTATCAGTTCATTCAAAGGTTAAGTAAAAGGGAAATAATCGCTTCTTAAAACTCCTTTCTCCATAAATCAGGTTTACCCATACACTTCATGGGTAAATACAGTATATAAAGAAAAAGGAGGTAACATAATGAGCGGTTTATCAGACAAAGTAAAGAGTGCTGTAAATAAAGTTAAAGGTGAAACGAAAGACCAAGTCGGAAACGCGAAAAATGATCCTCACTTACAAGCAGAAGGTAAAGCCGATAAATTAAAAGGCAATCTCCAAGATGGCATTAGTAAATTGAAAAATGACCGTTAATTGCAAATAGCCGAATACAGGATTCACTCTCTTAACGAACATTCTCATTTCATATAAAAGTGACCCCCCTTTTATAGAGAAGAGGCGGCAGATGATCTGCCGCCTCTTCCTTCTTCAATTCGCTTGAATAACCACAACACACATATCATCAGGCTGATCTTGCTGCATTTCAGGTGACATCAACAAATCGATAGGGGGAGATTCTTTGCAATCAAACCATCTTGTCGAGACCGCTTCTTTTATTTGGTCGAGCCCTTCCGTCCCTTCTCGATCTATTGCTTCCATGACTCCATCCGTAAATAGCATAAGCTGAATCTTCTCTTCATAATGAATGACGGATTTCTCTATTTTCATCTCGGTGAAGAAACCAACAGGACATGTCCCTTTCAAAAGGGAGACCACTTTTCCATCGTCCATTAAAGCAAATCCAGGAGGATGTCCGGCATTTACATATTCCACTGTCTTTTGCTCTGTATCAATGATCATATAAATAGCGGTAAAATAATAATGCACTTGATTATCATCTTTATTAAGGGTACTCATCCAGCGATTCATTTCATTTATTACTGACACTGGGTCCGAATGGGTCCTGATGGCATCCCTCAATACGGAGGATATGAACATACACACAAGTGAGGCGGATATGCCATGCCCCATCATATCCAACAGGATGATCCCATACCGATTTTCATCAATGCGGTGCCAATAGTACATATCCCCTGCTAATTTATTCGCAGGTAAGTATGATGCCCTTATAGTTAAGTGGTCATTTATAATGGGTTCACTTAATAAGCTGCTTTGAACCTGCATGGAAAGATCTAATTCATTGCGTATTTTTTCATCCTGCATTTTATGCCAATCTTTTTCATATTTAAGTCTTAACCCCACGCGAATCCTCGCAAGTAAATCTATTTTATTGATGGGCTTCATTATATAATCAATTCCGCCAACATCAAGTGCCTCGGCCACCTTGTTTGAATCTTCAAGGGCGGTCACAAAAATGACGGGAATATCTCTAAGGTGAGGAATACTTTGAAGTCTCCTGCACGCCTCTATCCCATCGATCTCCGGCATCATGATATCAAGCAGAATGATATCAACTGAAGTCTCTTTAGGTTGCGGACTATCCACCTGTAAATATTCAAACATCTCAACAGCTGAAGTTAATGATAGAAAATCCGTATAGCCAGCTCGTTTTAGAATTTTCTCTATAACGAAAAGGTTAACCTGGTTATCATCTACGATTAAAATCGTCATTCTTTCATTCCCCTTTTGGCTTATATCGAGCGGCAACATTTGTCTTTTTTATATGGAACAGTACTTATATAAAGCTCCCTTAACAGGGATTTTTCCATTATATTATAACGAAGTTCAGTCTCTTTTAATAATAATAAACTGCAGTCGAGATTCTGCATGGAGACCAACTCATTTTATATACCCCTTCGTATGATTCCTTAAACATAGTGAAGCAAAAAAAATGAAAAATAATTAATCAAAAAAGAAAGAGTCCGCATAAATGCGAACTCTTTCTTTTTTACAGTTTCCGATAAATCCGTTCCTTTGAATCAAAGTCCTCATAATCCTCCGAAAAGGATGATGTACGAAGAGTTTCCTTGCTGCCGACTGCAAGGAAGCCATCTTTACAAAGACTGTCATAAAACAACTGATTAACATAGGTCTGTAATTCACCGGTAAAATAAATCATCACATTCCGGCACATGATGATATGGAACTCATTGAACGAACCATCAGTAACTAAATTATGCTGGAAAAACACAATGTTTTTAAGGAGACCCGAATCAAGATAAGCATTTTGATAATCGGTTGTATAATACTCCGAAAATTCCTGGTTACCTCCAGCTTGCAGATAGTTTTTCGTATAAGACTGCATTCTATTTAAAGGTAATATCCCTTTTTCCGCATGACGGAGGACTTCATCATTCATATCAGTGGCATAAATCCTCGCCTTATCATAAAGTCCCTCCTCCTTGAGGATGATCGCCATGGAAAAGGCTTCTTCACCGGTTGAACATCCCGCATGCCAAATTCTGATTTCAGGAAGTTTTTTCAGGAGCGGTACAATATTTAAACGAAAGGCTTTAAAGAAATCCGGATCGCGAAACATTTCAGTGACATTTATTGAAAAATCTCTCAATAGCTTCTCGACATACCCTTTTTCATATAAAACCATTTCAATCATTCCGCTGATCCTGCGAACATGGTCCAGCCTCATTCTATTTTCAACTCTTCTTTTTATTGAAGAACGCATATATTTACGAAAGTCATAGCCAGAAACGGAATAAATGGCCTCTAGCAATAATTCGATTTCTAAATCTTCTCTTTCTTCAATCGTTAAAGTATCCTTCATGAAAATCCTTCCTCATCCATACTATCAATCAATTAGTCAGCCATACTCTTAGGACTGATAGCAGCTGATCCAATTTTAATGGTTTGCTGACATAATCAGAAGCGCCGGCCTTCAGGCATTTTTCCCTATCGCCTTTCATCGCTTTTGCAGTTAACGCGATGATTGGAAGATCCTCGAATTTACTTTGCTCGCGAATTCTGGTCATCGTTTCGTAACCGTCCATACCCGGCATCATGATATCCATCAATATAACATCTATATTGTTACCTTTTTCAAGGAGTTCCAAACATTCAAAGCCGTTTTCAGCTGTAAGGATTTCCATCCCCTCATGCTTCAGCGCATTTTTCAGGGCAAATATATTGCGGTGATCATCATCGACTACCAGTACTGTTTTATTGCAGAAAGGTTTGGCCTTATCCTGATCTTCTTCATCCATCATACCTGCATCCGATTCTCCCTGCTCGCCAAAAGGCGAGGCAGAATCATCGTTGTTAGCTGCTGCCACTTCCGGAGAAGCAGCTATTGCTTCGTCGACATTTTTGAAGCCCTCTGGCATGCTTGGAATAAAGAAAGTAAAGGTACTGCCTTGCCCTTCTTCACTATCTACAATGACCCAGCCTCCCAGAAGTTTGGCAAACTCCCGGCAAATTGATAGCCCAAGTCCTGTACCGCCATATTTTCTCATTGTAGCTCCGTCACCTTGCTGGAATGCTTCAAAGATAAGCTTTTGCTTCTCTTTTGATATTCCGATGCCAGTATCCGTCACCTTAATTTCAACCCAATTGCTCGCTCCTTTTGTCTGTATCCATTGTGCTACATTTTCTTCATCAGCTTTTTTGATTTGGACAGACACAGAACCTTTTTCCGTGAATTTAAATGCATTGGATAGCAGGTTTTTCAAAATTTGCTGGAAGCGCTGTTCATCCGTAAAGAAAATATCCGGAACGTTTTTACTTTTTTCGATTATAAAGTCAATGTTCTTTTTCTTCGCTACATGATCGAAGTTACGGTGCAATAACTCAGGAAGCTCACTCAGATTCATTTCATCAAAGACCACTTCAAGCTTTCCGACTTCAACTTTTGATAAATCCAAAATGTCATTGATCAACGTTAATAAGTCTTGACCTGATGAATTAATGACACGAGCGAACTCCTGTTGCTCTTCATTCAATTTACTATCATTAGGATCTGAAAGCATTTCCGATAAAATCAGGATACTATTGAGCGGTGTCCGCAATTCATGGGACATATTTGCCATGAATTCCGATTTATATTTTGAACTTAACTTCAATTCTTCCGCTTGTTTTTCAAGATTCAGTTTAGCGACTTGAAGCTCTTTCGATTTTTCTTCCGTTTCACGATTTCTCTCTTCCAATTGTTCATTGATCATTCGCAACTCTTCAGCCTGTGTTTGCAGTTCCTCTGATTGGGCTTGCATCTCCTCTGACTGTGATTGCAACTCTTCCGATTGAGCCTGTAACTCTTCAGTCTGTGCCTGTGATTCTTTCAATAAACGCTCTATTTCCATCCGGCCCTCAACATTATTGATCGTGATGCCCAGAGTATCAAGAACCTGGTTCAGGAACGTTTTTTGCAGCTTCGTAAAGGCCTCCAAACTCGCCAGTTCAACCATCGCCACCACTTCATCCTCAAAAATGACTGGCGCAATGACAATGCTTTTCGGGTTGACTTCCCCCAATCCTGTCGTAACCAATTGGAAATCCTCAGGGATATCTTCGATGACTTTGGATTTCTTTTCAAGGGCGCATTGACCGATCAAACCTTCGCCAAAACGGAATTCACGCCTGCCCGAATCTTCGCCATCTCCAGCAAAGCTGGCAAGCTTCACAAAGCGCATATCCACACCCTCACCCCGTTTGACGTAAAAAGCTCCAATTGAAGCTCCCATCATCGGTGCAAGTCTTGTAATGAACCGGTCAGCTAGGACTTCCACATCAACAATGCGCTGATACATGGTAGCTATATCTGCAACACGGGTCTGAATCCAGTTCTGTTCACTGATCTTTTCAGTGAAATCTTTTTCTTTTTGGTTATAGATTTCAAGCGATTCCGCCATATCATTGAACGATTTCGCTATATCCCCAATTTCATCAGTGGTCCGAACCGGAATTCTTGGTATGACCGACAAATTTTTAAAATCGATATTTTTGATGACCTTCGTAATCGATTGCAGATCTTTCGATGTGCTCCGAATCATCCAAACAACCGTTACGGAAATGACCAAAATGCTGAGAATAACCGCAAAAATTACAAAACCGATCATATCTTCATAGGTTTGTTTCGAATTACTTAAGGTATCTTTCATGACACCTTCTTGGTAATCCTTAAATTCATCCATCGTACTGATGACTTTCTTTCGTTTTTCCCTTTGGTCATCCATCAGGCTTGAAAGATTATCAGAAGAGTTTCCCGATTTTATCTTTTGGATGAGCTCAGCCTCCGTTATGGAGTAAGAAGCATATTGGGTCTCGAACTCCTTCAATAGCTGCTTCGCTTTCGCCTTATTTAACGAACCTGATAACCCGGCAATTTTTGATTCAATCAAACTATGATTTTCATTGATGATTTCGAGGCTCTCTGCTCTTTCTTCTTTATTTGCATCATTAGCTGCAAACAAAATCTCACGGTCCGATCTAGAAAAAAGCTGACGGATTTCCATCGAAGCTTGAACCTTATCATAGCGATTCTCAACTATTTCAGTCATGCTGCTCTTTAAATTGTTTAGCGTAAACATCATGAATGAAAGTAAAATAGCCAAGAAAAGCAAGATCAAACCAAATCCCAACATTTGCTTTTTCTTAAAACCCATTTTCCCGCCCACCTTCAATACTTATTTATACCAGCCCGAAATAGCGGCATTGCAAAATACTAGAACTCACCTTATATTCTTTGAAATGATATATAGATAGTTTCATTGTTCAAAATCAATTTTAACATTTTCCAATCTTAAATGGTTACCTCCACTATCATTTTACATGAATTCCTTTTCCAATTAAGTAACAGTCTGCCTTACCATTGTCGTAAACACCCAAATGAATGGTTCGTACAAAATAAAAGCCGAAAGTTTTCACTTTCGGCTTTTGGTGTGATCCTGTTTATTTAATCTTCTTCACTTCAACATATAAAACATGGTGGCCGTCCATTTCCTTTACAGTAAATTCATATCCGGCGTATTCAATTCTATCCCCGACAGCAATTTCAAATCTGCCTGTCAGGAACCATCCACCCAATGTATCGATATCTTCCTCCGGCAAATCGATCGCAAGGGTATCATTGACATCTTCAACCAATGTTTTAGCATCGAATACATAATGCCCTTCATCAATTTTTTGAATGAGCGGACGTTCATCCTGATCAAATTCATCACGGATTTCCCCGACGATTTCTTCAAGGATGTCTTCAACCGTTACAAGACCAGCTGTTCCGCCATATTCATCGGTCAAAACTGCCATATGGATCCTTTCCTTCTGCATTTTTAGCAGCAGATCATGAATGGCGATCGTTTCAAGAACACGGATGATGGGTGTTACAAAGGAATCCACCGTTAAAGCCGTTACATTATCTTCTGTAATCGTCGCTGTATAAAGGCGTTTGATATTGACCATTCCCACGACATTATCTTTATCACCGTCTATGACCGGATACCTTGTGTACTGTTCTTCCTGAATCAGTTCAACAACTTCCAATAATGGCATGCCTTTTTCGATAACGGTCATTTCCGTACGCGGAACCATGATTTCATTGGCAATGCGCTCATCAAATTCAAATATCTGATTGACATATTTGTATTCCGATTGGTTGATCTCACCGCTTTTATAGCTTTCCGATAAGATGATGCGCAGCTCTTCTTCGGAATGGGCCATTTCGGACTCGGAAGCAGGCTTTAATCCGAACATGCCCGTCAGGAGACGTGCAGAACCATTCAGTACCCAAATGAATGGGTACAAAATGCGGTAAAAGAGAATTAATGGCTTTGCAAATAGCAAGGTCACCTCTTCTGCCTTTTGAATCGCAACTGTTTTCGGTGCGAGTTCGCCGACTACAACATGAAGGAATGTCACGGAACCGAACGCGATCAGGAACGAGATGATGTGACTTACAGATTCCTCTAATCCCCATTTAGTGAACAATGGTTTTAAGATTGCCTCGACCGTCGGTTCACCCAACACCCCTAAACCTAAGGCTGTTACTGTAATCCCCAATTGACAGGCAGATAAGTACTCATCGATATGCGATGTCACTTTCTTGGCTGCGAGGGCATTTCTATGCCCTTCTTCAATTAATTGATTGATCCGGGAACTTCTGACTTTCACGATTGCAAATTCCGATGCAACGAAAAATGCGGTTAATGCTATCAATGCAGCTACTGCGAATAATTTTATAAAAATCTCCAATATGTGCGGGTTCTCCATATAGTTCCAATCCTACTGTTCTTCGGATTAGACATATATGGCTTAATCCCAAGCACCTCCTGTATAAATGGTTATTTTCGTTTAATAAGCATTTTTGCCTTATAACATGAACCAAAACCATTTAGCCTATATCGTTACTATGCACCTTTGTGCATAAAACTATAGAGATAAATTTTAATCATACGAGCAACACTAGTAATGATTGGATCAAGGCCATGCTTTCACGGGATATCTGTTTTTTTAGAAGAAGCTCACTTTTTCCGTCCTTTTCAATCAAGCTGATGAATTCCTGAAGTTCTTCGTTCAGGCCATCCATTTTATTCTTGAGCTGAAGACCTTTTGCCTCAATTGCTGATGCGGCTTCCTTATCCTTTTTAAGTATTTCTTTAATATCTTCCAATGAAAGGTTTTCTCTTTTGTATCCTTCGATACGGCGGAGCCTTTCAAGTTCACCGACTGAATAATAACGGTAATTAGAGGCGGAACGTTCTGCTTTAAGCAAACCAAGATTCGTATAATAATCTACGGTTCGTTTCGTAACATTCGCCATTTCCGCCAACTCACCAATTTTTAAAGTCTCGTTCCCAACATAGCCCCTCCTAACCGTCACGTTATGGTTTAGACAAATCTTCATGACGTTTTATTCTATTCTATAATCGTACATTATTTTAATTGAAATGAAAAATATTTATTATGCTCTTTACCCCTTATTGGAAAAATAAAAACCGATTAATTGAATAATCGGTTCATTTTTTGAGAGTGTATAAAATATGAACGCTGATTGGAACGTAAGGCACTTGTTTTCCGCGGTCGGTCCGGGAGCCTCGAACAACCGCTCCAATCAACTTTGTTTAAAAATTAAGATGGAACCCTTTTTATATACAAACTCAAACCGATTAATGGTTTAGTTTATGATCTATTCCAGTGGAGTTTATTTTTTTGTTTTATCTGAGAGTTGATTGCTCAGTATCTTAGGACCGCACTGGCATAGGGAAGAATGCTTTAGCTTTTTTATTGGTGTTCCACATGTTTCACAAACTTTTGCTACCATTTATACTGTCCTCCTAACTTTTGTTTCATGATAAATATATTATACTACTTTTATAATGATAATCAATACTAAATTAAAATAATTATAAATAAGATCACCTTTTGTTTTATTAACCTTTCTCTTCACAAGTGATTAAAATAAGGATAAAATATAATAAAACACATAAGGAAGGTTGGTATTGTATGACGAGTGAAATTCGTTCCATTCCCCGTCCCTTAGTACGTACGAATCAATGGGTCATTTTGTTAAGCGTAGCTACCGCCTTATTGACGGGACAAATATGGATATTAGCCATTCCTTTAACAGCGGGGCTTTTGGGTCTTCTCTTTAATTTCAATCCAGTGATGCGTCTGGCAAAGCTCTTTCTTAAAAAGAAACCGTCCGATTATATTCCTGAAGATCATTCACAGCAACAATTCAACCAGGCAATAGCAGTCGTTTGCTTAGGACTTGGATTCACTTCTTTTTTGCTTGGTTGGAATGTTACCGGTTATATATTTACCTTGATGGTCGGAGTGGCTTCACTCATAGCCATTCTTGGATTCTGCATCGGCTGCTTCATCCTTTATCAATGGAAGCAATATTCCTATCGCCGATCACTACGCTAATAGCACACATAAATGGGACTGACATTCGTCAGTCCCATTTTATTATTCGGTTGCACGTAAGGAATTACTCTTTTTGACCCAAATGGCGGCCAATGCAATCAGCAATAATAATACAGCTTGCGGCACCAGCGTTTCCATTGTTGGATAAAGACCTATCGTTTCTGCAAATGGGAAGGAGCTGATCGTATTTGTCTGTATCACTTGAGAAACCTGAAGTGAGTGGATGGAGACTCCAAGAATCTTGAAAGCCAAGGCATATATGAGTATCGTTGCCACTTTAAAGAATAGGGTCATCGGTAATTTCACACTGTACCGCAGCATGATGAAACCAATTACCACTAAAATGAGGAAGGCAAGGAAAATCCCGCTCAGCAGCTGCTTTAATTCCATATAAGGAGCCATTCCAGCATAAAAGATAATCGTCTCGGCACCTTCACGGAAGATGGATAGAAAACTGATTAAAGCGAAAGAGATGATGCTCCCCGTCGCAATGGCTTGGTTCATTTGCTTGCTGATATATCGGTTCCATGCATGGACGTTCGATTTACTATGAAGCCAAAGACCAATTGTCAACATCATCAATACGGCTATTATCCCAGTGATTCCCTCAATATATTCCCGGCTTGAAGCAGCCGTGATCTGAGAGAAAACGATATTGATTATGACCGCCAATATGGAACTGGCAACTAACCCCGCACCAACTCCTGTCCAAATCCATTTTTGTTTGTCCGCTTGCCCGATTTTCTTTAGGAAAGACAGCAATGTAGCTACAATCAAGAGTGCTTCCAATCCTTCCCGTAAAAGGATCAGAGCTGCATCCCATGTTGTATAACCCGTATCCTCAATTAAAGGGAGTAACCTTGTGTTTAAATCGGTTACGATTCCCTTTGCTTCATCCGCCTTTACATTTTTCGATTGCAATAGGCTGATTGCGGTCGGGACCTTCGTTTCCATATCGCTGTAAAGTTTGCTGTCCCTTGTGGAAACCTCCCCTTCTACATTAGGCCAAATTGTTAAGATTTCATTTAGCTTATCAACGGCAGAATCAATTTCATCCTTTTCAATATCCGTTGCACTTCCTTGTAAAAGTTGTGTTACATCCCCAAGTGAATAGGTGTTTTTCTGGCTTCCTACTTCAACTTTACCAGCAAGGAAATCCTCGATTAAACCCTGCAATTCAGTTAGATTTTTTTGGGCTTTTTCCGGATCAGGTGGATCTTGGGTAATCGCTATCCGCACAAAGGCCATTTTCGTTTCGAACTCACCATATGTAGCAACACTTTTCTCCCTGACAATGACCTCTGCATCGGTCCATTGATTCAAGAGATTGGTATATTGAACTTTAGCTTGATCAAAGTCACCTTCAGTTATCAAAGCCTCCAACTTATCTATTAATGGAAGTATCGCTTGTAACCGTTCTTTATAGTCAGTCTTGTCAACAGGGTTTTCGTTTGTATCATAAATAACAAGCGTACTTGATAATGCCGATAATCGCTTTTTGATTTCATCTGTGGAGGCTCGGTCGCTCACAGCACGTTTTACTGCGGATAGCTTCTCGTCGACTTTCCTCGCACTTTCGCTGTCCGTTTTTATCGTTTTCCAATCTTGCTCGAATCGCTCGATATTTTTCGATACTTCCTCAAGGTCGCCTGATTTCACCTTCATTAAACTATCGCCAATATAAACAAAGAGCTGATCATGGTTTTCACCCGCCGAAACCATCTTAATATCAGTCGAAAGAAATAAAAGACTGACGACTAAAACAAATATTCCACTCTTCCATCTAGAAACGGTCATAGTGGTCCCTCCTTATTCATGAACTAAAATCGCCAACTGGATAATATCCATGCTGGCGATTTTCATCCTTATTTGAAATGATATTTATCCAAAAAGGGAATCCCCGATATAGCCACCCTTTTTCACACCTGGTAAACAAGCGAACATGGCACTGCCCCTGTGAACGATATATTCGTTGAGCTTATCATTCTTTGCCAGTCGCTCTTGTATCGGTATGAATTGTTTACTTGGGTTTCGCTGAAAACAAATGAATAGCAAGCCTGCATTGAAGCTCCCTGTTTTGGGATCCATTCCATCTGCATATGAATATGGACGCCGCAATATCTTTGCTTTTCCGTCCCCTCTGGAGAGACTTACATGTGAATCTTCTGGAATGATCCGGTTTCCATTTGGGTCTTTAGCTTCGAGATCCACGGTATCGAACTCATTTTTCATTCCTAGTGGAGCTCCACTGTCGCGATGACGGCCAAACGTATTTTCTTGTTCTTTCAAAATAGTCCGGTCCCAAACTTCAATGTACATCTGGATTCGCCGCACCACCATATAACTGCCTCCAACAAGCCAGTCAGGACCGTCCTCGCCCTTCACCCAAACATGCTCATTCATTTCATTATTATCATTCGTATCCGGATTGACGGTCCCATCCTTAAACCCGAAAAGGTTACGTGGCGTCGTTTTTTGTGAATCGGCTTGCTTAGTCCGTTGAAAACCTGTTTGTGCCCAATGAATGATCGCTTTCCCTCTGCCGATCCTCACTAAGTTCCGGACGGCATGGAAAGCCACTTGAAGATCATCTGCACATGCTTGAATACAAATATCCCCACCGCTCCATTCTTCTTCTAAAGCATCTAAAGGGAATTGGGGCAGGTCCTTTAATTCAGCAGGTCTTTTTGATTTCAAACCAAATCGATCTTTGCCATCCTTCGAAAACAGGGTCGGACCCACTCCAAAAGTGATCGTTAAATTGGAAGGTGATAATTCTTTCGCTTCCCCCGTATCCTTTGGGGGCATATTCGTATTAAGGGATGTATCACCAATCAAATCCCCCGCTGTCATCTGAGCCGCAGCCTCTGTCCAATCCTTGAATAACTGGATTAAGTCTGATCTTTTATCCGTGGTTACTTCCAATGACGCGAAGTAAAGGTTATCTTGCGCTTCAGTGGTGATACCAGCTTGATGCGCTCCATAAAAAGGTACAATATCCTTAGTTTGTCCCTTCGCCTTTTGTTCAGAAAGTGTCAGCAGCCCACCAAATCCGGATGCTCCTATCACGACTCCGATTCCACCCACTCCTGCCGTTTTCAGCATGTTACGACGACTCACCTTTTTTGTAAAAAGTCCGGTTTCATCTTTCGGCGTATGTTCTTTCAATTAAGATTCCTCCGTTACAATCCCTATTTGCGAAAGTGGTTCAGCCAATGCATCAATTGCTTGACTTAACTCTTTGACTTCAGATTCCTTTAAATCCGTATATGAGATGTATCCATCCCCTTCTTTATGCTTTTCAAGCAAGTCGTATACATCGTCAAAACGTTGTTGGATTTCCGCAGCAAGCTTCGCATCCTTTTCTTTCAGCGCTGGAGTAAGCAGTTCATAGATCTTCTCTGCACCTTCAACATTAGCCACGAAATCATATAAATCGGTATGGGAGTATCGGTCCTCTTCTCCTGTCACTTTACTTGTTGAAACTTCATTCAATAAATCCACCGCACCCGTGATCAACAAATCGGGTGTTACCTCAACCGTTTCAACTTTGGCACGAAGCAAATTGACATCACTCATTAATTGATCTGCAAACTTTTCGTATCCTTTCGTTGTATTTTCTTGCCATAACCCCATTTCAATCCTATGGTAACCGCCCCATTCTTCATCTTTGACATCCCCTTTACGCGCATCTATTTTGGGATCAAGATCGCCAAAAACTTCAGCGATGGGTTCCGCTCTTTCATAATGCATCCGTGCTGGTGCGTATAATTCCTTCGCCTTTTCAATATCACCGGCAGATACGGCCGTGGTGAATTCTTCTGTAGCGTTTACGAACTCTTCTATTTCACCAATGGCATATTCCCGGTACTCGCTAGATACACCATCAAGCTTACTCGCACTCACTTCTTTAGCATTATCATCTGCCTGTTCAGTTCCTTCCTTTTCCTGCGCACAGCCAAATAATAGACTGGTTGATAGTAAGACTGCTAATGACGCCTTTGCTTTCTTCATATTGTATTCTCCCTTTGAAATGATTTGTAGATTCATATTAGCAGATAATGAAATTCATTATCAATATATATTTTAATGGAAACAGACATTGTTCATTCTCTTCCAAAATATTCAACTCTATCCCTTACGCAGGATAAGTAGCTCCCAGCTGGCTAAAAATAAAAAAGGCAGCCTACATATCAGCTACCTTTCACGCTCACTCATTAACTTGTCATTTTCTTTATCCATGATTTTTGTGATTTCCTCAACAAATTGATTGATCAATATTAGCTCTTGCTCATTATAAGCTGAGCATAATTCTTTTGTGGCAATGGAGAGCGATTGATAGTGCGATTTAATCTGTTCCTGCCTTTCCGGTATCGGCATAATCATGACCTTTCTTCCGTCCAATTGATCTCGTTCCCTTTTAACATAACCCGATTTCTCAAGGCGATTGATCAGTGCCGTAACCGAACCCGTGCTCAATCCTGTAATTTTGGATAATTCACCAGCGGTAATCGGTCCTGTTTCATTCAATATTTCAGCACTCTTTAAGTCCGTATGGGACACCCCTATTTTCTGGGCCATATTTTGTTGAAATAAAACGGATCTCATTCCATACCGCTGCAATCTGTGTGTTAAACTCTCTAACAGAGCTGAATTCAACCTATTATCGCTTGACATAAAATGCCACCCCTTTTACACTTGAATTTATCTTGATTATCAAGATAAATGTTTTGTTTCATCTTAACGTTTACCCTTCAACCATGTAAAGGAAAATTCATGAGCTGGTTGATATGAAGGAGGAAAATAAATGAACGTTCAAAAAAAACAAAAATTCATTGTTGCCGGTTTACTACTGGGTATCCTGATGTCAGCAATGGATAATACGATTGTTGCAACTGCGATGGGAACGATCGTTTCTGATTTAGGCGGATTTGATAAGTTTGTATGGGTGACATCTGCCTATATGGTCGCCACGATGGCAAGTATGCCGATATTCGGTAAGCTTTCGGACATGTATGGAAGAAAGAGGTTTTTTATTTTCGGACTTATAGTCTTTTTGATTGGTTCCGCATTATGCGGCATGGCTCAGAGCATAGTGCAGTTAAGTATCTTCCGTGCAATCCAAGGGATCGGCGGAGGCGCCTTGATGCCTATAGCCTTTACGATTATTTTTGATATTTTCCCACCTGAAAAACGGGGAAAATTAACTGGCCTTTTCGGTGCTGTATTTGGGGCATCAAGCGTATTGGGACCACTTTTAGGTGCTTATATTACTGAATACTCCAGCTGGCACTGGATTTTCTACGTCAATGTTCCGATTGGAATCATTTCTTTATTTTTCATCTGGAATTATTACAAGGAGTCACCCAACACCCAGGAACAAAAAATTGATTGGGGTGGCGCAGCAACTCTCGTCATAGCTGTTATTAGCTTAATGTTCGCTCTTGAACTAGGCGGGGAGTATGGCTGGAGTTCCTCTCCCATCATAGGCCTGTTTGCCAGTTTTGTGGTTTTCTTCGTTTCATTTTTCTTTTTCGAAAAAAGAGCAAAAGATCCCATCATTTCATTATGGCTGTTTAAAAGGCGATTATTTGCCACTTCTCAGATTTTAGCCATTCTTTATGGCGGCACATTCATTATTTTAACCGTCTATATCCCGATTTTCGTGCAGGCAGTTTACGGTGGTTCCGCAACAAATGCCGGACTGATCCTAACTCCCATGATGCTTGGTTCTGTATTCGGCAGTGCAATTGGCGGGATATTCAATACAAAGACAAGTTTTCGCAACTTAATGACGATTTCCGTCATCTGTTATTTTGCAGGTATGCTTCTATTAGGGACCATCACCCCTGATACCAGCAGGACTTTATTAACTTTGTACATGATTCTGACTGGATTTGGCATGGGCTTTTCTTTCTCCCTTTTGCCTATTGCGTCCATTCACAACTTGGAACCTAGATTCAGGGGGTCGGCCAATTCAACAAACTCCTTCCTCCGGTCATTTGGGATGACACTCGGTGTAACGATTTATGGAGCGATTCAGACCAATGTATTCCAAAGTAAAATGACGGATGCATTTAAAGGAATGCAAGGAAGTCCGGATACAGCCGGATTGATGGAGGACCCACGTCAGCTCTTCCAATCGGAAGCACGTGCGGAGATTCCGGATTTTATCCTGGATAAAATCGTTCATGCGATGTCCGATTCGATTTCATTCATCTTCACCTTGGCCCTCATTCCGATCGGTCTTGCTGCAATCACTGTGTTCTTCATGGGAAAAACAAGGGTGGAAACACCTTCAAAAAAGGAATCCTTACAATAAACAAAAAGCGCTGCACTCCCAGCGCTTTTTGTATTTTCATCTCCCTTCTATAAAGGAGGTGAAGATTGCCGAAATATCATTCCACTACTAAAATATAAGTAACACATTCACATACCGAGGTGAGAAGTTTGAAGATCGTATGTTTTGGAGACAGTTTAACCAGAGGCATCTCTTATGTTAGGGGGCGCCTTCGCATCATTAAAGAAAATTATCCAAACTCTTTAGCTAAGCTAACAGAATCTTTGCCATTCGTCGAAGTTTTGAATAAAGGGGTTTTCAATGATAACTCCGACCTGTTGGTTAGCCGGATCGAGAAAGACGTCATGTCGGAAAATCCCGATATCGTATTAATAGAGGTAGGTGGAAATGACTGTAACTTCCATTGGGACGAAGTAGCCAAGAATCCAGAAGCTGACCATGAGCCCATCGTTCCAATCGAACGCTACCTGGAAAATGTCACAAAACTTGTCAAGCAGGTTCAGGACAAGCATATAACCCCTTTCCTTTTAACTCTTCCGCCACTGGATCCTGCCAGATATTACAGATCCATCGCCGATAAGTTCGGTCATTCAATCGGCCATTTCGTTTCCCATGTCGGCGGTATTGAACATTGGCATGGGATGTATAATCGCCAATTGAAAAGCCTTGCAGAGGAACTAAAGGTGCCTTTGATCGACGTCCGTTCCCATATTAAATCCTCCGGTGACTTGGGTCCCTTGATTAGCGATGATGGCATCCACCTCACTTCAGAAGGATACCAGCAAATGAGCCTGGCCATTTTCAGTGATTTGCTGAAGCATATGGAAGAAGATATGTTTCCTAAAGCCATAAAACGGTAAAAAGGCAAAGCATGGCGCTTTGCCTTTTTGGGTTTTACAGACTTTTCACTTCCACGTTTTCCGGAAGCTTGAAAGGGTTTTCGGTATTGATCCGGTCATAAAACATCATCCCGTTCAAATGATCTAGCTCATGTTGAAACACGATTGCAGCAAAGCCCTTCAGCCGCATCTCTATTTCCTCACCATTACCGTCAAAAGCTTTGATTTTAACCCGTTCATAACGAGGTACATATCCTTTAATATCACGGTCGACAGAAAGGCAGCCTTCACTTTGCGGTAAATAGATCATTGTGGCCGAGTGGCTGATGATTTTCGGATTCACAAGGGCATATTCAAACAGCTTCCCCTTTTCGTCTGGGAAATACATGACGAACATGCGTTTATTCAAGCCTATCTGATTGGCAGACAACCCAACTCCTTCACGCAAGTTGAACTTCTTTTGGAGTTTTGGATCCTGACTGTTTTTCAGGTATTGCATCATGCATTCCAGCGTTTCACGATCTTCATCCGAAATCGGCAGGCTAACTTCATCCGTTACCTGACGCAGAATGGGATCCCCTTCTCTAACGATATCCTTCATCGTAATCATATAGTCTTTTATAAATTTACTCATAGAACTTCACACTCTTCTACCATTTTATTTTTTCATGACTTAGACCATTTCACTTTAGCATTTCGCATTTAAAAAGTCTAATATCCCGGATAGATTAAATATTTCTAAATTCCGGACTCTTTAAACTCTCATACATAAGTGTTACTTCTTTCCTTTAACATTATTTACCTTTAATTTAAGGTACAAAGACCTATAGATTACATGTTTAAAAATTTTATACTGAATATATATACTTAAAGGAGATGAAAAATTGAACTCGAACTCTAAATTAGTTTCGAAATTGCTGCCGTTCCTTACGGCTCTCATTGTGATAATTGCTGGAATCAGTTGGTATGCTGTTACTCAGTCAAAGGATATGGTCATTCCTTTTTCATCGGTGGAAAAAACGATTAAAGCCCAAAATGGAGCTCCTGTCACCATTGAAGAAAAAAGAAATGGCACTCTTCACATTTCCACACCAGATGGAGAATACGTTTCAAGTATTCCTCCCAACAGTCAAATGATCAATAAACTTGTCGAAACTTATAACGTTCAATATTCTTTTTCATCAACTAATAAATCAGCATTATGGATTTTAGGCGGGTTAATGGCGGCCCTCGTCACAACCGGTGTCATTATACAGAAAAAATCAAAGGGCGGATTGCGGATCGGCAGCAAAAAACAAAGCCTTTCCACCCCAAAACCCCTGCCAGAGATAACTTTGGATGATGTAGGCGGTTTGCAATCCGAAATCAAACAGGAGATCCTTCAGACACTTACTACACTAAAGGAACCTGAACGTTCAGCTAAAATTGGAATTAAGCCGCCTCAAGGCATTTTATTATACGGCCCTCCTGGAACGGGGAAAACGCTGCTTGCACAGGCAATTGCAAAAGAGCTTGGTGCAAACTTCTTCTCAACGAGCGGTTCAGCCTTCAACGAAATGTTTGTTGGAGTCGGTGCAGCCCGTGTCCGCAGCCTTTTCCAAAATGCACGTAAACAATCGCCAGCTGTCATTTTCATCGATGAAGTGGATGCATTGGCTGGTAAAAGGAAACCCCACGGCGGGGAAGAAGGCGAAAAAACGTTAACCGAACTGCTTGTCCAATTGGATGGGGGCCATCCAAATGAAGGCATTTTATTCATTGCAGCGACCAACCGGAAAGATATGCTCGATGAGGCATTTCTACGTCCGGGCAGGATCGATTTCTCTTTCCAAGTCCCACTTCCGGATACACAAGGAAGAAGGGAAATCATCGATATCCATACGAAGGGAAAGCGTCTAGCGACAGATGTCCTGGCTTCCCTGGATGAGTTGGCTGAAAGTACATCCGGTTTCTCCGGCGCTGACTTAAGCTCCCTGTTCGATACTGCCTCACGTCATGCCCTGAGGAATGAACAGGATATGATTCGTAAACAGGATCTTGATTACGCGATTGACCGTACGATACTTGGAGCGACATCACGTACTTTGAATGATGCGGATACGAAGCGGCGTGTGGCCATTCATGAAAGTGGACATGCCCTGATTGCTGCTTTGACAAAGCCTGGCTCCGTTAGAAAGGCGACCATCATTCCGCGTGGGGAAGCCCTTGGATATGTAGCGCCGATACCAAAAGAGCTCCATCTGGCAACAGCCAGTGAATTGCTCGATCAAGTCAAAATGATTTTGGCAGGCGGCGTGGCGGAAAGAATGTATCTAGGGGAACATAGCATAGGTGTAGGCGGAGATGTACAGCAGGCGAAACATCTGCTGGAACAAATGGTCGATACCGGAATGCTTCAAGATGGATTCACCCTCACCTTCAATAAAGGTGAGAAGGAGCAAAAGATGCAGGAATTATTCACGAAAGCGATTCAGGAAACGGAAATGTTGATTGACTCGAATCGCCTACAGTATGAAGAACTCGTTGAAGAGTTATTGAAAAAAGAGACACTTGAGGGATCTGAAGTTCAGCGTATCGTTGACGCTTCGGAAATAACCGGTATATGCTCGAATGCATAATACTCTTCTCCACTAAGTCTTAAGAACTAATTTCCAGAGCCTGTTTGCAATAAAACAGGCTCTTTTTTTCAGCCGCAAAGCCAATCTTTAATTAATATTTTATGTAGGCAGTCCCTGTGCCGCTAGCAAAATGAAAGGGAGGTCACTGGCAAAATCACAGTGGCCTTCCTGTTACTTAACCGCTTCTGACCTGTTTTACACCAAGGGATTTAGCCATATGTTGTTTCGGTATCTTGGCCTTAAAATCATCCTTTTTCAAACGCATCGCAAATAATAGGGCTATGACGAGCAAAGCCACAGAACCTAAGAGAGCAAATTGATAGGATATTAAATTAACATGGTGCTCCCCATTCGTTCCTATCGAGCTAGTGCCCACTTCCCCCAGAATGCTGGCTAGGATGGCTACACCAATGGCCGAGCCAATCCGGTTTTGGACATTGAACAATGTGGCCGCCATTCCCATCGAAGCAGAGTTGATATTGGTGAAAGTGGAAAACTGTACGGCCACAACAGTATGTCCCAAACAGATACCGACGCTAAATAATAAGGTACGAAGGAACCAGGGGTTGGCTGTCGGCCCGACAATGCTGATCAATGTATAAATGATGATTGTACCAAGCAGCCCTATCCGGATCACCTGATGTATGCCCAGTTTCTTCGTAGTCCAAGGCATCATCCGGGAGGCCACCATCAAACCTATAGCTTCCGGGAAAGTGGTCAGCCCGCTTTCTAAAGCTGAAGCATGAAGCGAACTTTGATACATTAACGGGAACACGAAGAGCATCCCCAATAAGCCCGCCATTGAAAATAATGAAATGATGCCCAATGTCCGAAACAATCGATCGGATAATAAACGCAAATCAAGCATCGGTTCGTTCACACGCAGCTCCAATAGAATAAATGAGAGAACAAGAACTGCACCGATAATTCCTGTATACATGATAACGGGGGAACCCCATCCTTTAGATGGCCCTAAGCTCATTGCATACATCAGCATGGAAAAGCCTGCAGCTGACAATAAGAATCCTGGAATGTCCAATCTGCCAGCAGTTGATTCTTTATTTTCTTTTAAAAACCATACACCGAATATCAGGACCATAATTCCGAAAGGGACATTTATATAAAATGCCCAACGCCAAGACAGCTGCTCCGCAAGGAATCCGCCAACAATCGGACCAACAGCTGGTGCGAATGCTATGGGAAGCACAAGGGAACGGGACACCTTTGGGCGTTCTTCAACAGAGAACGTTCTAAATAATATGGCCATTCCAATTGGTGTAAGGATCCCGCCTCCTGCCCCCTGCAAAACCCTAAACAAATTCAAGGTTTGAAGATTATTAGCGAATCCGCATAAAAAGGAGGCTGCCGTAAAGACACCCAATGCCATCAAGAAGATTTTCTTGGTTCCAAAACGATCCCCAAGCCACCCAGCTACCGGAAGGAATACAGCCAGGCTTACTAAATATCCAACATTAATGCCACTGGCTGAAGAGGGATCAAGGTTAAATTCACTACTGATCGTTGGAAGGATCACATTGACAATCGTCCCGTCCATCGAAACCATGAACATCGCTATGACATAAACGATGCTAACTACTATTTTAGGGTCCATTTGCATCCTAACTTTCATTTTGTTCCATCAATGCTAGCAACTAGTTTTATGTATTTCCAGCAGTCCTTTCGATATATCAATGACCAGCCTTCCGGAACAACCAAAAAGGCGGGCCAAAGGGAATTTCGACCTTCTTCAATTATAAATTCATTGTAGATCCCATTTTCATTCACGAAACGTTTAGTCATCAGTCATTGTCCTCCTTCATAATTTTTTCAAATTCTCGATAGAGAATGTTTGTTAGCTATCTCCTAGACAACCAATAATGATAATCATTATCAATCATAATCTACAGGTAATGATATATATTTATAACTTACTGGTCAAGTGCCTTCCGTGGATTTACTGAGAAAGTCCTATTTCTTACCAGTCACATTTCTCTTCAAAGCAAAACGCAAAGCCCTGTTAATCAAAGCGGTAAAACTGAAAGATGCCCTTCCCCTTCAGACTCGTTGAATTGAACATTCACTCTGCTATCCTTCAAGGATAATCGTTTTGATAATTCCAAAGCATTTTCATTCGTGCCGCTTTTATGGTTGCCTTCCAGCTCCCCCACGCCAAGCAAAAAGGAAATATCACCATCCTTTCCTTGATTCAATTGGGAAAGGAACTTCTCCTCCTCCATCAACTAGAGGTTTTGCAAATAGTTGAAAAGCTTAATAAAGAAGACAATTTATCACATCAAGAAGTATATAAAGAAGCCGTCTTATCCAATTGAAAGGTGTGGTTCGTAAAACGTATAATTCATCAAATGATATTCCCGAATCAACTGATTCAAACCAACACCTCCGACTCCTCGGGCATGGTTTCCATCTGAATTTTATAACATAGTTGATTGGAGCGGGTGTTCGAGACTCCTGCTTAGAAAAGCGCGTCTTGGGGAGACCCTTAGGTGCAAGCCGAGGAGGCTCCCTGACCGCCCGCGGAAAGCGAGTGCCTGGATTTGGAAATCAGCATCCAAATTGTACAAGCCATAAAAAAACTGCAGGCAAACTCACTTTTCTTTGAGTTTGTCTACAGTCTAAAGTCTAAAGGGATGTCGACAAGACGACACCTCTTTTTTAACCGTTTTATAGTTTTTCCAACTGGATGATATCTGGTGTATTTTGTTTCTGGATCCCTGACTTTTGCAACTTCACTGCCGTTCCTTCAGGTAAGTTAGTGAATATAATAGGAGTGACCGTTGATGGTGCATTCCGTTTAATGAAATCTAAATCAATTTCCAAAAGAGGTGTTCCCTTTGTTATTCTTTGGCCTTCTTGAACAAGAGCTGTGAACCCTTCTCCATTTAATTTAACTGTATCCAAACCAACATGGATCAGAATTTCCAGACCATTATCCATTTTCAAGCCCAGTGCATGATTTGTCGGGAAGATACTTAGAACTTCCCCATCGATTGGGGATACTAGTTTTCCGTTGACTGGCTCGATAGCAAAGCCATCCCCCATCATTTTCATGGCAAACACTTGATCGGGAACTTGTTCTATCGGTAAAATGGTTCCTTCAATTGGAAGGACAAAGTCATTTGCACCCAAAGCTTGGTTTTCCTCTACTATATCCTCTGCCACTTGTGCAGATGGACTTGTTTTCACTTGGCTTGGGTCGACTCCATCCTTGACAAGCTGTTTCATTGCATTTGCAACGAATTCAACGTTCGTTCCTACAATGACCTGTACACTCGATTTATTCAACTTCATGACACCGCGGGCACCATGCCGTTTTAAGGCTGCTTCATTCACATTTCCTGAATCGGCCACTTGTAAACGCAAGCGTGTTGCACAGTTATCAATTAGCTTTATATTCTCTTTACCGCCAAGATCTTGAATGAAAAGCGATCCCATATCGGTATATTTATCCCCTGTTTTCACAATAGTTTCTTCTTCCACTTCTTCCTCATCGTCTTCACGGCCAGGTGTTTTTAAATCCATGATCTTGATGACAAAATAGAAAATCACGAAGTAAACTGCCGCGTATACCAATCCAATCGGGATTAACCATAGCGGTTTTTGCGCAATACCAAAGTTCAAGAAATAATCAATGGCTCCTGCAGAGAATCCAAACCCATGATGGATATCCAATATAACAGCAAGTGCCAGAGAAACCCCGGTTAAAAGGGCATGTATTACATATAACACCGGTGCGATGAACATGAAAAGAAATTCAATCGGTTCAGTGATTCCTGTAAGGAAAGAAGTGAAAGCCAACCCAACAAGCATCCCCGTCACCAATTTACGTTTCTCTTTCTTAGCAGCTGCAATCATTGCTAATGCCGCAGCTGGAAGACCGAACATCATGATCGGGAAAAAGCCGGTCATGAAGGGCCCAGCAGACGGGTCCCCTGCGAAGAAACGATTTATATCACCTGTCGCTCCATTGTACTCACCAAAGACGAACCAAACCATACTATTCAAGACATGATGCAATCCTACTGGAAGCAATAAGCGATTCAATACGCCGAATACGCCAGCACCCAATGCCCCTGCACCTGTAATCCAGTCACCGACACTATTTATTACATCTTGAATCGGAGGCCACACGAAACCGAATATTCCCGCAAGTATGATCATCGCAAGCGAAGTGATGATCGGGACGAATCGTTTCCCTGAAAAGAATCCAAGCCATTCAGGGAGTCTTATGTCGGAGTATCTATTATATAGAAGAGCGGCAACTATCCCCGATATAATACCGCCTAAAACAGCCATGTTGATTTCTTTATCAATCGCTTGTGTACCATTCGTTAATACAAAGTATCCAACAAGGCCTGATAATGCCGCAGCGCCACTTCCATCTTTGGATAATCCAATCGCTATTCCCAAAGCGAACAATATCGCAAGGTTATCGAATATCGCCTTTCCAGCTGCGGCAATAAAGGCAATATCAAGTAAATCCGGTTGCCCTAAACGAAGCAATAACGCGGCTGCTGGTAAAACGGCAATCGGTAACATTAAAGCTTTCCCAATCTTTTGTAAAAAATTTAACATCGAACTCATCTCCCTTGTACCTAACTTCTTTGATCAACAACAAGATGTATTAAGCGTTTTCATTTTATCAATATAATAACTTTTCTTTGGGATTATACTAGCACAGAAAATATATAGATGTCTATACCAATTTACTTGTAAATATACTATATTCTTCGAAAACATAGTAAAAATATCATTTTTGTTCTTGATACTCCTTAACTGGTCTAGACAACTTTTAATAAAAACGATAAAATGAGGGCAAAATATATGAGACCATTTCATGACTCATTCATTAAGTTTTACTTTCATAAAGGAGATTATGTATGAAAACATTCATTATTAATAATCTGATGGTTCACAGCGAAAAGGAAACATACAAAAATGGGTACATTAAAGTCGTGGATGGAAAAATTGCCGATGTTGGTCCAGCCAGCCAATACAAACAGGACGATGATGCCAAGGTGATCACTCTTTCACCGGATTATCAGGTAATTCCCGGTGCCATCGACATTCATATTCACGGGGCATCCAATTCCGATGTAATGGATGCCACACATGACGCATTATCCACAATGGCAAAGACCCTTCCTAAAGAAGGAACCACCAGCTTTCTGGCCACTACAATGACCCAATCCACCCAAGCCATTGAATCAGCACTTCTTAATGCTGGTAAATATATCGAAAATCAAACTCAGGAAAATGCTGAAATAGTTGGAGTACATTTAGAAGGTCCTTTCATTTCACCGGCCCGTAAAGGAGCACAGCCTGAGGATTATATCGTTGATCCTGATGTCACTCTATTTAAAAGATGGCAGGAAATGGCCGAAAATCTAATCAAGCTTGTAACGCTTGCTCCTGAACAACCGAACGGATTAGATCTTGCCGCCCACTTAAGGGGAACTGGCGTCGTCGCCTCCATCGGCCATTCAGATGCAACATATGACCAAATAGATGAAGCAATCCAGGCAGGGACTACCCACGTTACACATCTTTATAATGGGATGCGTGGACTCCATCACCGCGAACCTGGCGTTTTGGGAGCTGCTTATCTTCGAGATGAGCTATATGTTGAACTTATTGCTGACGGCATTCACTGCAGGCCGGAAATGATCAAGCTCGCATATAACCAAATTACCAGCGAACGAATGATACTGATAACGGACTCACTTCGTGCCAAATGGCTTGAAAAGGGAACCTATGATTTAGGTGGTCAGCCTGTTAATGTTGACGAAACGAAAGCAACGCTTTCAGACGGCACACTAGCCGGCAGTATATTGAAAATGAACGATGCCATCAAGAACACAATGAAATATACCGGTTGTTCCATGACTGACATTATAAAAATGACGGCGGAAAACCCTGCCAAACAACTTCGGATTTTTGACAGAAAAGGAAGCATCCAAGTCGGCAAAGACGCAGATCTTGTAATATTGAATGACCGCTTGGACGTTGAAATGACTTTCTGCAGAGGAAATTTAGCTTTTAAAAAGGAGAATGTATAATGAATATCATACAAGTGCAGGACTACACGGAAATGAGCCGGACAGCCGCAGAAATAGTAATCGGAAAAGTCAAAGGAAATCCGAATATCAAATTGGGCCTTGCAACAGGCGGCACCCCTAAAGGAATGTACGATAATTTGATTGAAGACCACGTGCGCAATCATACTTCATATGAACATGTAACGTCTTTTAACCTTGACGAGTATATCGGCTTAAAACCAAATGATCCAAACAGTTACCATTTTTATATGGATGATTCCTTATTCACTCACATCAATATAAATAAAGAGCGTACTCACCTGCCTAATGGCACAGCCGATGACACGAATGGAGAATGTCAACGGTATGACGAAATGATTGATTCCGTGGGCGGGATCGATCTTCAGATACTTGGCATTGGCCAAAATGGCCATATTGGTTTTAATGAACCTGGAACTTCCTTCACATCCGGTACACATGTCGTGACACTTGAAGATTCGACGCGCCAAGCGAATGCACGTTATTTCGACTCCATAGACGAAGTTCCGACACATGCCGTTACGATGGGCATTTCAACAATCATGAAAAGCAAAGAAATTCTGCTGCTGATTTCTGGTGAAGAAAAAGCCGAAACACTGAAGAAATTGATACACGGTGACATTTCAGAGGAATTTCCTGCATCTATCCTAAAAAAACATAATAGTGTTACAATTATCGCAGACCAAAAAGCGTTATCCGGAGTGATAATACCCTAAAGGAGCGAAAGTCGATGATTGATAAAAACTCACCTCTTCCGATTTATTTTCAAATCGAAGAACAAATAAAAAGAAAAATAGAAAACGGTGAGTTCCAAGCGCACGATGCCCTTCCATCTGAACGTGAATATGCCGAGCAATTCAAAATTAGCCGGATGACCGTCCGCCAAGCCATAAATAATTTGGTGAATGACGGATACTTATACCGTCAGAAAGGAAGGGGAACCTTTGTCGCCGATAAGAAATTGGAGCAGCAGCTCAATGGGCTGACCAGTTTTACCGAGGACATGAAGGCCAGGGGATTAAACCCAAGCAGCAAGCTGCTGAGCTTTGAAATCATTCCGGCTGATAAGAAGATTGCAAGTGAATTGCACATTTCCCTTTATGCTCCCGTTTATGAAATAAAACGCATTCGGTTGGCTGATGATGTTCCAATGGCGCTCGAGACCGTGTACATGTCTGCCAATTTAATTAAAGGATTAACGGAAGAAATCATTAACCTTTCCCTTTACCAATATGTGGAGAACTACGTCAAACTAAAGATAGACTATGCTTCACAAACGTTGGAATCATCGATTGCTTCTGAATTGGAAGTGACCCATTTAGCAATTCCAAAGCACTCACCCATATTATTCATTCAAAGGAATACGTTCTTAATAGACGGAACTCCCCTTGAATATGTTAAATCGGCTTATCGTGCGGACAGGTATAAGTTCACTATCAACATAAGCAGATAAAATGGAATATTTTCATCACTATAGTCTTTTAATTGCCAAAGGTAATCGGAGGGTGTCACATATATGAACTCATACTTTGAAGAAGTGCAGGCTTTACTCACAATTGTGGGAGAACAGGAAAAGCAATCAATTAAGGAATCTGTGAAACATATCTCAAAAGCAGTCATGTCGGATGGGATCATCCATTTATTCGGAAGCGGACACTCCCACATTTTGACCGAAGAGGTATTCTACCGAGCTGGTGGGTTAGCCGCAATTCGTCCAATTTTCGTTGAAGATCTCATGCTTTTTAAAGGAGCTTCAAGATCATCCCAACTTGAACGCCAAAATGACCTATCAGAGAAATTCATGAATGATGAAGATATCCGTCCTGGTGATGTTTGTATTGTCATTTCGTCATCCGGCGTAAATCCCGTTCCGATAGATGTAGCCACTATCGCAAAAGAAAAAGGGGCATTCGTTATTGGACTAACATCACCGGAGTATGCAAAAAGTTGTTCTTCACGGCATAAACAGAAGCATTATCTCCACGATGTCGTTGATTTGGTCATAGACAATCATATTGCCAAAGGTGACACATTACTGAAATCAAATAATATACCTTTTGGTTCCGGATCGACCGTGGTCGGGGCCGTTCTCCTCAATATGGTTTTCACGCAAGTCATCCAAACGATTATTGAATCAGGGGAAACCCCTCCCGTATTCCTAAGCAGTAATATCGAAGGGGCAGATGAACACAATCAAAAGATCATCGCGAAATATAAAACAAGAATCCCCCAATTATAAAATGGAATACATATTTTTTTGTTTCGGTTGTTTATTTCTTACTGTAGGCAAACTCCATCGAGTTGGTCTACAGTTTTTTGAGAGTTTGGAAGTTGAGCGTTGACCTTCACTGCAGGCGGTCCGGGGTCCGGGGAGCCTCCTCGGCGTTTGCGCCTGCCTGCGGTGTCTCCCCTGCACTCGTATTCCCGCAGGAGTCTCGCACCTTCCGTTCCAGTCAACAGAGTTTTAGTAATTAGACAGAACTCCATGGGCCAACAGTCTTTCTGCAACTTTTATTGAAACGCTTTTCCATCCCCTCTTAACTAAAAGTTTCATTTAACGAATGAGTGCAGGGCATGTATTTGTTGATTCCACACATTCGTTTCATGCACCAACAGACCATAACAGATTTGTGTTGTAGACGATAGTAACACCGATTGAGAAAATTGTTAAACCTGAAGCTGTTGAAGATGCAGCTGACAAAACCAGTACGCCTGATTATGTGTATGATGGAACTTATGATTGTTATTTCTTCCTCCACGGGCGAAAAAAGGGTTTCGGAATAGGAGCATTCCGAAACCCTTTTGTCTACAGTCTGGAGGCATCCGAATGGAGGCCTTCTTTATTTTATATTCCCTTTTATTCCTTATTTTTTAAATACGGCCACCAATTCGCGTTTCCAAACGTTGCAACCATCACCGGAATAAACAATGGCAAGATGACAAACGCATATAAAGCAAGCCCCACCAATATTAATGTGGCTATCTCCAAGAGCGATAAAACTCCTGCTGGCATCATGGCAGCAAAGGTTCCGCCCAGAATGACAGCCGCCGAGATGATCACCGTTCCCATTTTTCTCATGGACAGCAACATCGCTTCCTTGACCGGCTTATCTTTCCACTCGTTAAAGCGATCCATCAAGAAAATGCTATAGTCAATGCCAAGAGCAATCAAGATGACGAAGGCAAAGAAAGGAACTGCCCAGCCAATGCCGGCATAACCGAGAATATTAACAAAAATCAACTCTGTAATGGCTGCCGCTGTATAATAAGTCAAAACGAGCGACACTATCAAATAGACAGGCATGATCAAGGATCGCAGCATGAAAAAGAGAATGATTGCAATACCCGACAGCATCAAAACGACCGTCCTTGAGAAATCCTCCCCAGACATCATGCCCAAGTCATGATGTGTACTTGTGATTCCCCCTATCGCCACCTGCGCGTTTTCAAGCTTTGTATCTTTCGTTACTCTTTCAACGGTTGCCTCAATCGAATCAATTTGCTCGATTGCATCATTGGAATAAGGATTCGCTTTGAATACCACATCCATGGTCATGGTTTTACCATCTTCAGATAAATACGCGTTCAATGCTTCCCCGAATTCTTCGCTTTCCACTACTTCTTTGGGAATGTACATGCCTGTTACCGTTTTATCCGTTTTTGCCAGCCCTGATAAATAACCCTGTGCGGACGATAGTCCATCATGGACTTCATTCAGACCATCCGCACTTTCATTTAAGCCATCAGTCAAATCAGTAAGCTGCCCGCCCAGGCTTGAAAAACCATTTAGGAGTTCTTGCTGCCCATTACTTAAGCTAGTAAGGCCTCCTTTAAATCCTGACAGATTATTTATGACTTCCCCCTGACCATTAGCCATGGTGCTTAGACCCTTTTGTAAATTGTCAACGCCTGAAATCAATTGGCTCAGGCCCTCCCCAAGAGAATTTTGACCCTTTACGATTTCTTCCATATTTTCATTCGCCGTATTCAAACCGCCGGACACTGAACCAAGATTCCTATTGAGCTCTGAAAGGCCTGCTGCCATGGGCTCCAAGCCACCCTGTGCCCCTTGCACTGTTTGCTTGATCGTTTGATAGGACTGATCAGCCTGTAATTCTGGATGAGTGGCTTCCATTTGCTCAAAAGAAGGATTTAAACCGGCAAGGCTTTGTGATACACCCGTAAGGTTAGTTTGGATTTCTTTATATCAACCTGTGAGCTCACTTAACCCATTAGCTGATTGTTTATAGCCTTCGAGAAGCTGTCCGCTTCCGGTGGCGAGCTTATCCAAGTTTGCCTTGACCTCATTCAATCCGTTTTTTATGTCCCCGGTTCCTGAAGACCCATCACGAATGCCTGCTTCAATGCTTGTTAACGCCTTCTCCACCTGACCTACGCCGCTCTTTAATTCATTGGTCCCGGATATGAGCCCCCCTATTCCGTCCGTCGCTTGCTTCAATCGCGGTCCTGAATCGGAAAGCTCACTGCCTGCCGTTTTCAATCCATCGCTGATTTGTTTAATTCCTTCATTTCCTTCCCCGATTCCCTTTTCCAAGGTTTCGGCCTGGTTCGCTACAAATAAATCCTTAATCGGTTCACCTGTCGGGCGGGTCATGGATCGAACTACATCGACTTCATCCACCTTGACTACTTCCTGGCTGATTTTTTCAGCAAGTGCGACGTACTCTTCCGAATCCATGCGTTCGTCATTCTTTATGACAATCTGTGTTGGCATCGATTGTCCTGGTCCGAATTCATCGGAAATGATATTAAATGCCATGATGGAAGGAACATCATCACCCGCTTCTTCAAGGGAGTTATATGAAATCTTCCCATCATACATAAACAAAAAGGGAACACAGACGATTGCGACGATCATAAGCGCCAATAATGGGCGGTTCAAGGAGAAGTTACCGAGAATTCCCCATAGTTTACTTTCACTATGCTCAAGTTTCCCTTTTGCTGGCCAGAATAGCTTTTTGCCAAGAACCGCCATGAAAAATGGAACGATCGTATAAAGGGCGATCATTAAAATGAAGACCCCTATGGCAACGGCCGCCGCAGATTGATAGAGCTTAAAAGTAGAAAAACCAATTGCCGCAAAGCCAATCATTACGGTCAGCCCGCTGAAGAAGATAGTCTTACCGGCAGTTCGGTACGTCCCAACGATCGCTTCAGGCAAGGACTCCTGTGACGATAGCTCTTCCTTGAAACAACTAAGCAGCAGGATGCAATAATCAGTCCCGATTCCAAATAGAATACCTACCAGGAATATTTGGGTGTAAGACGAAATCGGAAAGTCCCATTTATCCACCAGGAATGAGACGATGGATTGTGAGCATAAATAAGTGAAACCGACTGTCACTAACGGAATGATCGGTGCCACCACTGAACGGAAGACTATCAGCAATACAGCCAGAATGAAGACAACCGTGATGCCTTCAGTTTTCCTCAGCCCTTCTTGGGAATTGGCATTAAGATCTTCATCGATCATCCAGCTGCTTGTGTAATAATGCTCGACATCCACTTGCTCCAGCTCTTTATAAAGGGCATCGATCACTTCCTTAGCTTCTCGGTCCCCCTTGACCATCGTGATGGATGTCAAAACCGTTGTTTCGTTCTCCGAGACCAACTGACCTTTTAGCGAGGGCTCTTTAAAATGGGTCATGACCTCTTTGATGCCAAGCTCCGCTTTATTCTTTTCAAGCTTTTGGATCGCTACCTCGATCTCTTTCAATTCCGGGGAAGACAGCTTCTTATCACCATGAAATACGAGAGCCACTTGTGACTCATCCTTATCCTGGATCTCTTTCATTAGCTCATTGGCCATCCCAGAGGAATACTCTGCCGGTACATCCAGCTGGCCCTTATTCCGGACAAGCTCAGCCATATTCGGTGCCGCAAACAATAAACTTGCCGTAATGGCAACCCATACGATAATGACCAGCCATCTTCCCTTTATGATCCCCCTCATTTATATTCCTCCCATTCCTCATTCTTCATTTGAATGAAAATTTGTGAAAGCTTCTCATATGTATCAAGGAATTTAACAATCTCTTCATAATCGAATTTCGTCATGATGCTCTCTACCAATTTATGAATCTTATTTTCCGTTTCCTGTAACAACGCTTCCCCCTCTTTGGAAAGCTTCAAATGGAAGACCCTTCGGTCAACCTGGTCCTGTTCCCGTTCTATCAATCCTTTGCCTTCCAGCCTGTTGATGTTGGACGTGACGGCACTCTTATTAATATAAAAGGCATCACTGATTTCCGTCGATGTACACAACCGCTGTTGTTGAATGAACCGTAAAGTATAGTATTGTTCGTTCGTCAGCACATCACAAATCTGATCTTTTATTAAAAGCTCCCCCATCTTATTGACATAGAAAGAAACCTTCATATATCGATCAATCAATCCAGAAACTTTTTCATTCGTCATCGTTGCACCTCTCAAAAAGTAGTTCAGTCATTTAACTATATGTAGAGTACTATTGTTTTATTTATCATGTCAATCCCATGATAGTTTATTATTTCCAGTTTAACTTATGGTAAATAAGGGAAAACCCAAAATAAGCAAACAATCTACTATTCTAAAGGAGGAAATATAAATGACTCAAACAACTATCGAAACTCAAACGAATAGCAAACTTTTAAAAGGGATTCTAATCGGGGGGCTTGTCGGCGGTGCATTGACCTTGCTCGACTCCAATACGAGAAATAAAGTAAAACGATCTGCCATCCTTTTAAAAGACAACTCCATGAATATGATTGAACAGGTCAAGGAAAATCCCGGCGAAATGAAGGAACAGATGGTATCAGGAGTCAAAGGGGCAACGGAGACGATTAAAGAGGCAATCAATGACGTTGAAACACTATATGAAACCGTCAATGAAGACGTGGTGGGTAAAGTATCCGAAGTAAAGGATATCTCCACTGATGCCCTTGGTACAGCGAAGGACGCAACAAGTGAATTAAAAGACATCAGTTCAAAAGTGGTCGTTGCCGGTAAACAGCTGAAAGAAACGCCAGCACAATCATTGAAATCCAATAATGATAAAGGTGAAAAAGAGAGTGATGAAATCGTTAAAAAATCAGGATTATCCAATCAAAAATCCATCTCATCCAACTTCTAATATATAAAAAAGCTGAGGCATTATGCCTCAGCTTTTTTTGTAGAGAAAATGTGCCCGGAAAATGTGCGTTTCATCAAATGAAGTTCCCGAACAACCAAAACAACACCTTCAACTATATAGGGATGGTTTTATCTAATTTAAAAACAGAGTTGATTGGAGTGAAAGGTACGAGACTCCTGCTTAGAAAAGCGCGTCTAGGGGAGACCCCTCAGGCGCATGCCGAGGAGGCTCCACGACCGCCCGCGGAAAGCGAGTGCCTGAAGCGGAAATCAACATCCAAATCGTACAAGCCATAATAAAAGCTGAGGCATTTTGCCTCAGCTTCTTTGTTTCGGTATATCCTTCACTTGATACCTTAGTTAGAGCCCTCCAATTTATTCGTTATATCATGGTCTTTTTTCACTTCGGCTAACCAAACTGGATATTCCTCTTGTAATCTTTCAGAAAGAAGCGTTTCTTTAATTACTTCTTTACTGTCTTCTAAATTAGCTTTTTTTGCTTCCTTCTTACCGGTTACTTTTATGATATGGTACCCATATTCGGTTTTGACTGGATCACTGACTTTATTTATATCAAGATCAAAGGCAACATCTTCAAACTCTTCCACCATATCGCCTTTTCCAAAATACCCCAGACTTCCACCGTTATCCGCCGTTTCAGCATCAGTGGAATATTCAGCTGCCAACTTAGCGAAATCACCGCCTGCCGCAAGTTCTTTCGCAACCTTTTTAGCCGTTTTTTCGTCTTCGACTAAAATATGACTAGCTTCCACTTGTTCCGCTTGAGCAAATGTATCTTTATTATCTTCAAAATACGTACTGATTTCATCGTCCGTTACAGTAATTCTCGGTTCGACCAATTTTTTCGTTTGCAGGTAAACCACGATGTCCTTTTTTAAAGCATCCATTGAAGAACCGCTTGCTTCCAATTGTTCTTTTAACGACTTTTCATCACCATAGGACTCCACCATAACATCGATTTCTTTCTGGATTTCTTCATCCTTAATTTTGATTCCTGCTTTTTCCGCTTCCAATTCCACCAATTTATTCGTAATTAGCAGGTCTAAAGTATCTGCTCCGTACCCTGCAACAAGCGCGTCATACAGCTCATCCTCATTGATTTTCTCGCCATCGATACTCGCAATTGTCTTATCCATGGACGAAATCATCGCAAATGCCATGATCCCGGCAATGATTAAAATGCTCCCTGCCCAAATATATGCCTTCGTGCTTTTTAATAGATTCATGAATAGTCTCCCTTAAGTTTTCTATTACTATTATGATAGCTTGTAAATATTAATTAATCCTTAAGACTTTAACTTAACCTTCAATATGTATGAACTCTATCATTATACTAACATACTTATATCTCTGCAGATATTTTAGAGCATTTCATTCTGTTATGGATTTAAATTAAATTTTGGATGATTATAACAAAAAACGGTATTATACCGTTATATCAACTCTTGATATATAGGTAACAGAGTGTAATTCGGCTTTCACTCGTAAGTTTCGAGCAATACTCGTGAGTTTCCGGCTTTCACTCGTGAATTTCGAGCTTTTACTCGTAAGTTTCAAGCAAACGAAAAAGCATGGTGTACGGAGGGAATTCCTACACCATGCTTTATTTATTTTGTTATTTACGATGCATCTTGAATTCAAGGAAGAGTTCATTGTAACGGGCCAAGTTTTTCTTCCCAAGGTTTTCGTACACTTCCAGTTTCTTCGTCAGTTCAGGTGATGGATAGAAACGTTCATCCTTAACCACTTCTTCAGGCATATATTTAAGTGCTTCTTTATTAGGTGTCGAGTAACTTACATATTCAGCATTTTGAGCTGCAACTTTCGGGTCCAGCATGAAGTTGATGAACTGGTGGGCCGCATCGACATTTTTCGTTGTTTTCGGGATGACCATATTATCAAACCATAAATTGGACCCCTCTTTTGGAACAACGTATTCGAGATCTTCATTTTCAGCCATGATTTCAGAAGCAACTCCCGACCAAACAAGGCCAATCGCCGCCTCCTGGGCTTCCAATAGCATGCGGCTTTCATCTCCCACTATCGCTTTAATATTCGGGGTGAGGGCATCAAGTTTGGTTTTTGCCTCTTGAAGGTGTTCTTCATCTGTATCATTCAATGAATAATTCAAAGAGTTCAGACCCATGCCCATCACTTCTCTAGCGCCATCCGTCAAAAGGATTTCATTTTTTAAATCTTTATCCCATAAATCCGCCCAGGCCGTTATTTCTTTGCCACCGAGCATCTTGGAGTTGTAAACAATTCCAACCGTTCCCCAGAAGTACGGGACGGAATATTTATTCTCCGGATCGAATGGCAGATCGATGAATCGCTCATCGATATTTTTCAAATTCGGAAGCTTGGAATGATCCAAGGGAACCAGTAAGTCTTCTTGCCTCATCTTATCGATCATATACTCAGACGGAATGGCAATATCATAAGTGGTACCGCCCTGTTCAATTTTAGTCATCATGGCCTCATTCGAATCGAACGTCTCATAAATGACCTTTATACCTGTTTCTTCTTCAAAACGTTCGATTAGATCCGTATCGATGTAATCGCCCCAATTATAGATGGTAAGCGTATTGCTGCTCGTAAATCCCTGCGCTGAATTCAATCTTGAAATCGCATATAGCAGCAAAGCGGATACGAGGGAAATGAGCAAAAACATTTGCAGTAGCCTTTTCATCGTTTCCCCCCCATTCCCGTTTGCCTAACACGTTGAGTTATAAAGTAATAGACGACAACCAACAGCAGTGTCACGACGAACAGCAGTGTCGATAGTGCATTGATATTCAATGAAATTCCACGGCGGGCCAATGAATAGATTTCCACGGAAAGAGTGGAGAAACCATTACCGGTCACAAAGAACGTTACCGCAAAATCATCAAGTGAATAAGTCAATGCCATAAAAAAACCAGCAAAGATACCTGGCAAGATGTATGGAAGGATGACTTTCGTCAATACATCCCACCGGCTGGCCCCTAAATCCCGGGCGGCATCAATTAAAGTAGGGCTCATTTCCTGAAGTTTCGGAAGGACCAGCAGCACAACGATTGGGATACTGAAGGCGATATGTGACAACAGTACCGAGTAGAATCCAAGCTTGATCCCGGCCATTGTGAATAAAATCAGGAAGGAAGCACCGATGATCACATCGGGACTGACGATCAATACATTATTCAATGACAATACCGTATTCTTAGCTTTACTGCTCGTAAAGGAGCGAATTCCAATTGCCCCTATCACCCCGATGATCGTTGCGATCAGTGCAGATAATAAAGCTATCACAAGTGTATTCAATACAATGATCAACAGCCTCGTATCTTGGAACAGCTCCTTGTACCACTCCATCGTGAACCCTTTAAAGTCATACATCGTTCCACCGCTGTTAAAAGAGTAAAAGACTAAAAAGAAAATCGGTGCATAGAGAATGAGAAAAATCAAAACGAGAAACGTTTTTGATATTGGTGATAATTTATTGCCCAATTTACACACCCTGCTTTCGGTTACCCGTTACAAACATAATCAGGAACATTATAATAATCAAAAATACCGCGATCGTGGAACCCATTCCCCAATCCTGTGTTACAAGGAAATGCTGCTCGATAGCCGTACCAAGCGTAATGACTCGGTTACCGGCAATCAATCTTGTAAGCATGAACAATGAAAGTGCCGGGATGAAGACTACTTGGCATCCCGTCTTTACCCCATCTAACGTCAATGGAAAAATGACACGGCGGAATGTCATCCATCGGGACGCTCCCAAATCATTGGCCGCATCCAAAAGGGTGGGATTCATTTCATCAAGCGCATTGAATATCGGTAAAATCATAAACGGGATGAAAATATAAACCGAAACGAATATGAAGCTGAAATCCGTAAAGAGAATCTGCTGCTTTCCGATTCCTACCGCCTCCAGAAATCCATTCGCCACACCATACGTGCCAAAAATTCCAATGAAGGCATAAGCTTTCAAAAGTAAATTAATCCAGGAAGGCACGATAATCAGCAAAAGCCACAACTGCTTATGCTTGGTTTTCGTTAACAAATAGGCTGTCGGGTAAGCGACTAAAAGGGATATTCCCGTAATCAGGAATGCATACCAAAATGAGCTCAATGTCATTTTTAAATATACTGGCGTAAAGAACTTTTGATAGTTAATCAATGATAAATTGCCTTCAATGTCAAAGAAGGAATAGTAAAGGATTAACAAAATGGGTGCGATCACGAATAAAGCAATCCATAAGACATAGGGTATGAAGTAAATATTACGGGATATTTTATTCTTCATGACTTTCCCCATCATGATACGCTTCCAGACGCTTATCGAATTCTTCTTCAGTTTCACCCAATCGCATGACATGGATCGATTCCGGTTCGAAATAAAGACCTATTTCATCTCCGACTGCCACTTTTTTCGTTGATTGGACAAGCCATTCATTTCCATCATGGTCATAACAGCTGATTTCATAATGAACACCGCGAAATAGCTGGGAGTCCACCCGAACTCGCAGTTTTCCGCGATCGACGGAAGTAATCTCTAAATCTTCCGGGCGGATGACAATATCGACAGCTTCATTACTGTTCAATCCTTGGTCAACACATTCGAACTGTCTGCCGACGAACTCCACGAGGTAATCTTCAATCATTTTTCCTTTTACAATATTGGACTCACCGATGAAATCGGCAACGAATCGATTCAGCGGTTCATCATAAATATCCGTAGGGGTCCCGCTTTGCTGGATTTTCCCTTTGTTAAGGACAAAAATCTCATCTGACATCGCTAATGCTTCCTCTTGGTCATGAGTGACGAAGATAAACGTGATTCCCAGCCTCTGTTGCAGCTCCCGCAATTCATATTGCATTTCTGTTCGCAATTTCAAATCGAGGGCAGATAGCGGTTCATCCAAGAGAATGACTTCAGGTTCATTAACAATAGCCCTCGCAATCGCTACCCGTTGCCGCTGACCGCCGGACATTTCCCTGATCTCCCGTTTTTCATACCCCTCCAAATTAACAAAGCTGAGGGCTTCCTTCACCTTGATTTCCACTTCCGAATTCTTCATTTTTTTGATCCGAAGACCAAATGCTACATTTTCAAACACATTTAAATGCGGAAACAGTGCATAATCTTGAAATACCGTATTCACTTGCCTTTTATTGGCTGGCACATCATTGATCTTTTTCCCTTCAAAGTAAATATCACCTTTGGAAGCTTCCGTAAATCCGGCAATCAAACGAAGGATCGTGGTCTTCCCACACCCGGAAGGACCCAATAGCGTATAGAACTTCCCTCTCTCGATTTCAAAACTAACATTATCGAGAACCACCGTTTCATCATCAAATTGCTTCGTAACTTGATCGAAGCGTATTATATTCCCATTTGCCATAGCTTCTTCCCTCTCTCCATTCCCTTACTCATCAATCTTCAACGATTGCATTTTTTTGAATTCTATAAGTATGATTCCGTCACCACGAGTAATAACTCGGACGGACCTTCAAAATCATTGATGATTTGATGTTCATCTGAAGCATGAAAATAAATCGATTCCCCTGCCTTGACGAAATACGTATGTGTACCCAGCTTTACAATGACTCTTCCGCTTAATACATAACCGAATGTTTCCGACAAGGATGGTTCAAATTGTTTGAACTCCCCTTTTTCCTGGAGAGTCAGGCGAATAGGTTCCATTTCCTTTTCATTCGATTCAGGCACGAGCCACTGAATTTGGTATCCCCGTTCTTCATCGATGAAAAATGTTTGTGCTTCTTCTTCATACACTACTTTTTGGACTTGATCCTCATCATCGAAGAACTGTTTCGGCTTGCATCCGAGTACTTCTAAAATATTGAAAAGAGTTTCAATCGAAGGGGAACTAAGATCCCTTTCCAACTGTGAGATATATCCTTTGCTTAAATCCGTTCTTTCGCCCAATTCTTCCTGGGTCAATCCTTTTTTCAAGCGAAGGTTCTTTATTTTTTTTCCAATTCGCATTCCATAACCCTCAATCGGTTTACTTATAGTAAACACACAGTAGATAAAGTTTTATATAAGTAAACTTTCAGTTTAATTTTACGAATATCATTATACAGGAAATGCCAGAAACTTCAAACGGAATTTCCGGCATTCATTAAAAAAGGACTGCCGCCTGGCAGTCCCCCTTTTACAACTTCAGACATATCTCTTCCGCTTTCTTTTCCCCATCAGCAATACAATCCGGGATTCCGACTCCATTGTATGAACAGCCCGCAAGTAAAACATTCGGATAATTCTCGGAGATTTTCGCCTCCAGTGATTGAACGATTTGAGGATGTTTAATATGGTAGTTCGGCATATTTTCATGCCATTTCGTCACTTCACTCGTAATTGGATTCCCAGAAATGCTTAGACTGTTCATAATGTCTTGTAAAGCCACAGAGATCAATTCCTGTTTTGTAAGGGACTGTAATCGTTCATAGTCCGGACTAGAGCTTTTATAAAAAAGCCTTACCAAAAGCTGACTGTTTTCAGAAGTATGCTCCCATTTCCGGCTTGTCCAGGTGCATGCATTACAGATCAAATCACTATTATCGCCTGCAATGAAACCTGTCCCGTCTTTAGGAAGCATGCTGTCCGGGATATCGAATCCAAGATAAACGCTAATCATCGAACTATTGATCAAGCCGTTGAAATCCTCATCCAACTCCCGATCCCCCAATAATTTCTGGGCAATTGTATGCGGTGTACTCAATACGATAAAGTCCGCTTCCAGCGTTTCACCGTTTGCCAATGTAATGATGTACGCCTCATCATTTCTTCTGATTTTATCTACACTGACCCCTTTTAATATCTCGACCATATCGAGGCTTTCCTCTATTCTTTCTACCAATGTTGATAAGCCATTTTTAAACGAAAGGAACTTCTTATTTCCCTTGCTTTTGTATTTCTGCTTATTTTCCGATAGACCTCTTATTATACTGCCATATTCATTTTTATAATCCAGCATCTCTGGCAGTGTTTTGGCAATGGTCAATTCATTTAATTTTCCTGAGTAAACACCTGATAGGACAGGAGATATCTGCTTTTGCACCAATTCCTTTCCTAAGAAACTTTCAAGAAATAAACCGATGGAGTCATTCTTCGTAAATGTCTCATTTTTTGTGTAGAAATCCTTTAAGGCGTCGACCTTACCTTGGGCGGAAACCAGATCACTTTTGGCCAGTGACTCCAGGCTCATTGGTATTCCGAATAGGGCATCTTCGGGGATTCCCTTCAGCATCCCATCTGTATGAATGAATGATTTTCCAGTCGCATTATAGACGACTTGGTCCTCCAGGTTCAATTCTTTAAGAAATGGCTGTATATTCTGTTTCCTGGCGACGATCGAATCGGCACCCGCTTCAATTTTAAAAGGACCATCGTGCACAGTCCTTATTTTACCGCCTAGTTCCTCATTTCCTTCTATTAATATTAATCGTACGGAGAGACTCCTCGCTTTAACTGTCTTTTGTAAATAATACATGGTTGATAAACCGGTAATGCCTCCACCTACGACTACGACTGTTTTCATTAGGACTACACCTCGATTAAGATTTTGCAATAAGTAAAGTGTACCATAAGGCAGCGGCATTATTAAAAGCAGCCCTTTTAAAATCTTCGGTTACATAACGAAACCTGTAACAAATTGGACAAAAAAGACTTCCCCTTTTGGAAAAGTCCATTAGCCAATTTCATTTGTTATTCCTCCCTTATTCGATATCCTTGTTCCCCATATCCAATCTATATTCCATTATCTCCATCAACCCGCTTCTGCCTTCCTTCTGAATGCCTGTATCCTGAAACCCCGATTTCGCATAAAGCGTTTTTGCGTTCACGTTCATCACGTCCACTGCCAGAATGATCGAATCCTTGTTTGGAAAAATCCCTTTTGCGAATTCCGGAAGGATTTGCAAGGCTTTCTTTCCAATCCCTTTTCCCTGATGTTTTTGATCAACAAGGAATCCCCGGAGTAAAATCGCTTTTTTATCGCTGGTGAAAGGGTCGGTGTTTTCGCCAATGTGTAAAACGAAAAAGCCAACTGGGATACCATCGGCCAATATTACGAAAGGGTGCCTGTCGCAATCTTCCCGACAATATTTCAGTGACTCTTCCGGCAGAGCTGAAAAAGGAGTTTGTGTATTCGGTAAATAAAACTGGGAAAGCTGGTGAAGGTGTTCCGGTATATAAGGCGTTAAAGTTATGGTCTCGATTTCCTTTTCCATTATGCACACTCTCTTTCATCAATTATTGAATACAATAATGATTCGATGCCCTGTCCGATATTCCCTTCACAAACCGGAAGGAGCACTGTCGATATATTCGACAGTGCTCCTTCTGTATAATCAATGTGTATTTTCATTGATAGTGAGTGCTTCCCGTAAATTGATTTGCTGGCGGAGTATGTTGGCAACATCACGGGAGATTTGTCGTTTTTCAAACATATCCTGCACTTCGTCCCGTTCTGCCTGGATCGCTTTATAGAACAGCTCCCTTTCATACTCAACCATTTTACTCGGGGTACTGCCTCTGTTCTCACGTTTGCATTTTAAAATCAACACTTTATACTCGTCTATGATCATCGAGGATGTCTTATGATTATCGGCTGTAATTCCGGCCTGTATCTCTTGGATGGCGGCTTTATACATCCTGATTTTAAGATCCCTGACCTTTTCCAATCTCTTAAGATTGATTTTTCTTATTTCACTTTTATTTGGGAAAAATAATTTTAAAACCCTCAGCATACTTCTCCTGAACAGCGTTACTGACCTAAAAAAACGGAACTTCAGTCGATTTGTTACGGCACCTTCCATACGCTGGATATATTCCTTGCATATATACGCCGTCTCCCGGTCCACCTTTTCATCCTTAATGAGTTTATCAAGGAATCTTTGCTCTGCTTCAAGGGCCTTGAAGCGAAGATCCTTCTCTTCTTCCCTTAATGCGGCCGGTTCTTTCTCCTGTTCTACATAGGACAGTTCATTAATCTTGGTACAATACCTGGAAATGATCGACAAAGCCGCTTCCCGGTTTTCATCTGTCATTTGGGACTCAATCACCCGTATAGCGGCTTGATGTGAGTGGATGGCAGCAGCTTTCGTTTTGTCAGCCTGCTTATCCACCACTTCCTCTTCTTCCGACCGTGCCACGATTGGCAGAAATACACTCGCAACAATCAGTGTCAGCAATATGACACCTGCTGCAATGAAAATGATTAATGAACGCTCAGGAAAAGGACTTCCATCTGCCAACACATATGGAATCGAGAACGAACCCGCTAACGTTACAGCTCCGCGAACTCCGGAAATGGTAATGATCCCGGCCGCTTTGAAGTCCGGTTTTTGGGCTCCCGCTTTTTTCGTCATCCAGCCAATCGACCAGGCAGCCGTTAGCCAAATGAATCGTAAAGCGAAAAGGAAAAGTGTAATGATCACGATATAAAGGATCACTTGTCCATTATTGAAGGCTGGATCTTGAAAGATCGTTTTCGCAACGCTTGGGATTTGCAAGCCAAGCAAAACGAATACAAGACCATTCAATACATATAAAATGACGGACCAGGTACTCTTTGAAACGACTTGAAGTTCCACTGTTGGTGAAATTTCCCGATCTCGTTCAATGGCATGGACAATTCCCCCAGCCACGACTGCCAAAATCCCAGAAAGGTGGAAATGTTCCACAGCGAGGAAAATAATAAAAGGAGTCAGGATTTGGATAAGCATATGCATCGTGACATCTTCCATCCCTAAACGGCGAAGAAATACACGAAGCCTGATAATGATGAAAGCTAGTATCGCTCCACCTACAAACCCACCAATTGCAATCCATATGAAACTGAAGGTTGCGTCGACTAAGGAGAAAACACCAGTGACTGTAGCTGCAACGGCAAATTTAAAGGCAACTAAACCTGAGGCATCATTCATCAGCCCTTCGCCTTCGAGAAGGTGCATGATGCTCTTCGGCAATTTGACACGACTCGCCAAAGCGCTTACTGCCACTACATCCGTAGGTGACAGAATGGCCGCCAAAGCGAATGCTGCAGGCAATGGTATCGAAGGGATCATCCAATTAATTAAATACCCGCCTGCCCAAACCGTTATGAATACGAGGCCCAGTGCAAGCATCAGAATGGGTGCTCTCAACTTCCATAGTGCTGTTCGGGGTACATTTTTTCCATCATTGAACAATAGGGGTGCGATGAATAATAGCAAAAATAATTCCGTCTCCATCTCAACATGCATGCCCAGGGGTAAAAGTGCCAATATGACACCGAGTGCTATTTGTATTAATGGTACAGGTATAAAGGGTATAAAATGGTTAATTACATTAGACACTCCTATCAATATAAGAAGGGCTAATATAACAAGAAAAAACTCCATACGAACATCAAACTTCCTCTCTCATCTATAATCATAAATATAAGCGTAACATATTTATACCCAGTCAATCATGCATTAACTATTCTAACCTGGAATCCTTCTGAATAATGATACCTTTTATCAAAAGCGAAGGAGCTTACGTTGTGTACGATGAACACCCGCAAAGAAAAAAGCTGATTGGCTAAACCATGATCAGCTTTCCCCACATGTTGAAAGAAATGGGAACTAAACGACTCATTTAGTTCCCGGGACGAATAGACGAAGATGTTTATGCAGTACATTTGCCTGGAAAGGAAGAAGAATGCCTTCATCGCCATCGATATTGACTGCAAGTTCCTCTGACGTGGTTAAATGGAGCTTGGATGTTTTAATATATTCGACTTCGTCATTCCCCATGATCTCCCCCCTGATCAAACTGGGAATGATCTTGACGATGAGAGGAAGAGATAAATCCTTAATGATGAATGTGTGCAGCTTTCCATCATTCACTTCCGCCTCTGGTGCAAGTTGTTCAAAACCGCCGACAGAGTTAGTCATGGTTGCAATCAGTAAATGAGCCTCCCCCATCCACTTCCCGTGATCATGTTCAACCGTTAAAGGAAACGGAGTCTTTTTAATGATCGCCTTTGCTCCTTCAATGAAATAGGCAAAAGACCCAAGACGGGTTTTTTGTTCAACGGAAACATTATAGGTGGCCTCCGCGATTGCCCCTACCGCCAACACATTCATGAAGTATCGGTCATTGATCTTCCCTATGTCCGATTCCTTAATATGCATATCCTTCAATGTCTCGATGGCTGCATTGGGATTCAGTGGTATTCCCAAAGACCTGGCGAAATCATTGATGGTTCCTAGTGGAATGATCCCGAAGGTAGGCCGATGCTGCTGCTCGCCCAAGCCATTCACTATCTCGTTCACCGTTCCATCACCACCCATGGAAATGACAGCATCGAATCTTTCTGCACAGGCCTCCTTTGCAAAACCCGTCCCATCCCCCTCTCCTTCCGTTTTACGAACGCATACCTCATCAAAAATTTCGCCAAGTGCCTTTTCCGCTTTCGGCAAAATCTTCCCTGCCTTTTCCTTGCCTGAAGATGGATTGACGATAATCATCGCTTTCGACATATGCTACCTCCCATTATTGTACTTCTACTAGCAAGTTACCTCTTTACTGAAGTATTAAAACCATCCAGACAGGAACTTACATATAAATCGCTGCCGTTTGGATATTGCTGACATTTTAGAACAAGTTCTTTTATGTTACATCGACTGTAAAACAGGCATTCAATGATCACCCAACCTCCTGTTTCCCATCTGTTATATTAATGCCCCACTCAACACATTGAAAATTGTTTGTCCGTTTCACTCCCTGATTGTTTTTTCGTTTTATAAAAAGCATTATTTCTTTCATTTCCTACTTGCCGTGGAAAAAATAAAAAAATATACAGATGATAAATCCCTTTCCAATAGGGTTTTTACACTATGGGTGAAAAAAATTTCAAATTTTCTGTAAAATACCTATACATTTTCCAGATTCGGGTATATACTGTATTATAACAACAAGCAAATAACAAAAACTGTACTATAAAGAGGGGGAGCGAGACATGCAAGCAAATCAATCAGATTTACTCATAATCGATTCATTTAAACATTGCCCGGAATGTGGTGAAACACATGTGGACCATTCAAATTCCTATCTGATGGAATGCGATCGCTGCCTTTCCAAACGTGAAGAATAAAGCGGCCGGAAAATATATCTAACATTAAAAGGAGGAAATCATCATGCAAATGAAAAAATCCATTGAGTTTTTTAACAATATCCCTGCTAAACATTGCCCTGAGTGCGGTGACCATATTATCGAGCATGCTGAATCCTACTTAATGGAATGTGACCGCTGCCTTTCCAGACGCGAAGACTGATTAAACCGAATCAAAAAGGAGGAACCATCATGCAAACTATAAATCCACTGGAATTCTTCAGGACACTGCCGCCTAAACAATGTTCGGAGTGCGGAACCCATATCACTGAACAAGCTGAATCTTACTTGATGGAATGTGACCACTGCCTTTCCAAACGCGAACACTGATTAAAACCAAATCATAAGGAGGAATCATCATGCAAACCAAAAACCCACTGGAATTCTTCAGGACACTGCCGCCTAAACAATGTTCGGAATGCGGGACCCATATTATTGAACAAGCTGAATCCTATCTCTTGGAATGTGACCGCTGCCTCTCCAAACACGAAGACTGATTAAACCAAATCATAAGGAGGAATCACCATGCAAACCAAAAACCCATTGGGATTCTTCAGGACACTGCCGCCTAAACAATGTTCGGAATGCGGGACCCATATCATTGAACAAGCTGAATCCTACCTCTTGGAATGTGACCGCTGCCTTTCCAAAAAAGATGAATATTAATAAAAGATGCTGACATCAAGGTGCTATATAGGCCATTTTGATGTCAGCATTAACCTTGTTATCTGCCTCCCTTTCCTTGCATTCAAAAAAGGATGTCCCCTGGACACCCTTCAGTCTTACTATCTTTTCATCTCCCAATATATTTATCTACATACTTCCCGCTGATCTTCCTGCTGCTGTATTGTAAGAAGTCCAATGCAAAAATCATGAATTCAAGGCCCAGACGCTTATCGGAGCGCATAAAATCAGAACCTAGCAGTTTCTCCAATTTTTCAAGCCTATGATATAACGTTTGCCGGACAATGAATAATTGTTTTGATGTTTCCTGTTTAGAACCGTTACAGGCAAGGTATGTCTTCAGGGTAGGCATTAGCTCTCCATTGTTTTGCTTGTCGTATTCAATGACAGGACCTAAATATTCATATACCGTTTCCTCCAGATTGCCATGTTTATTTATGAGTGAAATCATGCGATGCATATGTAAGTCCTGATAAAAGAAGCTCCTGTCATCCTCTGGCAATGTATCCTGAAGCAGCAACGTCTCACGGGCCGTTTCATAACTTTTGTAAATCTCACTTAACCTTTGAACATGCTTACCAAAACCAATCGAAAGCAGCCCCATACGATTACGCCCGCTTACATCCATTTTCATGATTCGATCCAGCGCGTTTGTAACCCTTGATTTCCAATCTTCGGATGAACGATTATCACCTAAAATAAAAACAAGATGCTGATGTATTTCCATGGAAAATATCTGAAAGCCGTACTGTTCAAAAACAGTTCTAAACATTATCTTAAAATAGGTTCCATCTAATTTTGCGGAATTTTTATTATACTTTGGGTGTTGTTTGCAAATGCAAACAATTCCGCCATCCAACTGCATTTTCGGATCAATATAGGAAAGCCTTTCCCGGATCGCTTCGTCACTATATTCACCTTCAATCCAATTTGTAAGCCATATACTTTCTTCCGACATTTTCTTTTCTTCTATATATAACTCCCTTAATAGATGCTGTGCCAATGCGGTAGCCGTTCGATCCAAGATCAATGAATCAAAATCAGTCAACTCCCTGCCGTTGCTGCTGATGAGCAGTTCCGCATAATTTTCGCCAAGCACTTGTATCGGCTGTCCAAGAACGGTTTTATCCAATTTCCGCTTCTCTTCATATATGTCCGCTACCATTTGATAGGTTGTTTTTTTCTTTATTTTTGGAATGCTGGCTATATCATTTTCATTAAAGATAAGAATAACCTGTACATGTAAATAGCTGTGGAGAAATTTTAGAATTGGTTCATAATGGTCAATTTCGAGGAGATTTTTATTTAATTGCTGTGAGTAGTTTTCTAAGTTGGAGATCATCTGATATTGTTTATTGATGATAAGGGAATGTATATCCTGCGTGATTTCCACGAAAGGGACTTCTTCATGAAATAGGATGATAGGGAATTGCCGTTCATTAGCGAGATCGATGGCACATTGCGGCACTGCCATGGTGTTGGCGCCAATCTCTATACAGAGTCCAGCTGCATCGCATTCTATTAATTGTCTTAAGTAGGATAGGAATGTGTCATCGCAGTCTTTCCACCCTAAACCGGTAGTCAGTATCAGTTCGTTTCCATTTAACAAATGGCTGATTTGCGTGACCTCCATGCAGTGGACCCACTTCACTTGGCGCTTTATCCCACTGCTGCCTGCAATTATATCCGTCAGATTAAAATGCTTGCGTGTTAGAATTTCCTCGATTGTAATCGATGTATTCATCCAGCCACATCCTTTTATAAAACTGCTTTAAAATCTATTATAAACGGACACCCCTTAAATCTCCAGACACTTGTCAGAAAATCTAACGTCAAAATTCTACAAAAAACTCGAACAAAAAGGACCCATTCGTGAGGAATAGGCCCGGTCCGTAACTTATTCAATTCAATTTTTTTTTGAAAAGCAATGTAGAGAAGTATTTCCTTCCTTCCGGGGTTTTGATGTTCAATTGCTTCCATTCCTGCTTCGTTCCTTCAATCAGTTCAAAATCGAGAAAGGCTCCACTTAAACTTTCAGAAACCCGGGTGATTCGATATCCTCTTTCAAGCAAAAAATCGATTTGTTCCCTTTCTAAGCGATACTCTTGATATTCGGACATTTCCATTCCCCCTTTTTCAAACGTTCTCCTTGCCGGTCGAAGCCGTAAAAACCAACTTTTCCTCAAGTTCTGGACCTTCCCCGATTATCCAATCCCTTCCAACTGAAATGCCTAAATATTTCTCATCGCTCGGATCGATGATTTCAGCTTGTTCATATCGCTTGAACCACCAATACTTAGCTAATATAAAATAACTTGCACCGCCGAGAAGGAAACCGATAATAAACGAATAATTTGAAAAAATCGTGGCACCGATTCCTCCAATCACCCAAGAAATGATTCCTGCCCAATTCACTCCATTCAAGTACTTATACTGGCCTTCACTTTCATAGAGTTCTTGTACATTCACTCTCCGTTTACGAAGGAAATAGTAATCCGCTACCAGGATGCCGACAATGGATGCCAGGATTCCACCAATTATTAATAAAACTTCTATGATGATGCCGAACAGGCTCCATGGCTGAACTACTATCCCAATAACCCCCGCTACAACGACTCCCGCCCAAAATGGCATTTTAGGACCCATGACATTGGAGAAAATGGTAGCTGCGGGAATGACATTGGCCGTAGTATTCGTCGACCATTGAGCAAATACGATCATGATCAAAAGGACGCCGAGGGCAATTCCACTTGCTGATCCCTGTATGGCAACTACAGGGTCATAATTGGAAACAGCCATATAAGAAACCGCTCCGATAATCACCATGAACGTCTGGGTGATGGGATAGGTGATAATATTCCCAATTATTTGCCCCTTATTGCGCTTGAACCAATTTTTTTCATTTTTTGGTGCCTTTATATAGCGGGAAAGCGTCGGCATATCTGCAGTCAATGTGCCCCAAAATCCCATATTTGCCATAATGACGACCATGAAAGCCGTTGCGGCGGCCCCGCCAGTGACCGGACTTTCAATCCAGGACCATACCTCCCTTCCTTGGGCAACAGCCTGATCGGATAGGGTGAAATACATCCATCCAGAAATTAGAATGATGACGGGCGCCGCCAAGTCGGCGAATCGTTCAATCGACTTTATTCCCATTGCCGTGTTGACTAATTGTAAAACGGCAAAAATGAGGAAGCAGATAAACCAATTATCAAAGTCAAAAAGGGTTGTAAAGATAGCGTTCATTGCAGTGGCTCCAAAGTAAGTATTGAGGCCGAACCAGCATGACGCTACAAAACCGCGCACAACCGAAGGGATGTGGGTGCCAATCGTACCGAACGGCGCCCTCATATAGACTGGAAATGATATTCCATGTTCAACACCGATATCTCCTGTCATTGTCATCAAAAAGCCGAGAACCACACAAGCAATGACCGTTGCAAGAACGACCCAGCCTAAGGATAAACTTTGAACACCGTTCCCACCGATCGCGAAGGCAGCCAATACTACAGCCATGCCCACCCAAATGAAACCAAATCCGGCTGCACTTATGTTTTTCTCACTATGAGGTATAGGCAGCAAATCGGGAGACTTTAAATAATCTTTCTTCTCACTCATAAAAATCCCCCTAATTTAATTTGCAAGATTCCTTACCGAAGTTAGACTGTAAGCTTTTTCCCGGTATCCGGCTTCAACGCCGAATTATATTTTGCCCGTTTCAAGAATTGTCCTTTTCCAGCTTCGCCCACAAATTGTTTGTCTTTAATGACGAATTGACCTCTCGATAAAACGGAAACCGGCTCACCCGTAATTTCCATACCCTCAAACGCATTATAATCCACCGCCATGTGATGAGTATCTGCAGAAATGGCCCTTTCAACCTTCGGGTCAAAAATGACAATATCAGCATCCGAGCCTACGGCAATCGTCCCTTTCTTAGGGAATAATCCAAATAGTTTGGCAGCACGTGTAGAGGTCATGTCGACGAATTGATTCAAGGTAATGCGCTCTTTCATGACCCCTTCAGAAAAGAGGATACTCATGCGGTCCTCTATCGTTGGGCCGCCGTTCGGTATTTTCGTGAAATCTTCACGTCCAAGTTCCTTCTGTCCCTTAAAGTCAAAAGAGCATTGATCGGAGCCGATCGTTTGCAGCTGCCCCGTTTTCAAAGCATTCCATAGCACTTCCTGGTTTTTCTTCTCCCTTAACGGCGGGGACCATACATACTTAGAACCTTCAAAATGGGGCTTTTCAAGATAAGACTGGTCAAGAACCAAATATTGCGGACAAGTCTCACCCCAAATATCCACCCCTTTATTCCTTGCCTCAGTGATCTTTTCAACCGCATCTTCACAGGTGACATGAACGACATAGAGCTGGCCATTTGCCATTTCCGTCAGTTTAGCTGCACGTCCAGTTGCTTCCCCTTCAAGCTCCGGAGGCCTTGTTAATGCATGGTAAATTGGATCGGTGTTCCCTTCGGCAAGCGCCTGCTTTGTAAGATAATCGATGACATCACCATTTTCAGCATGAACCATGACAAGTGCGCCAAGTTCCTTTGCTTGCAACAAAGTGCGGTATAGCGTGGCATCATCAGCTTGAAAAACATTCTTGTAAGCCATGAATACTTTAAAGGACGAAATCCCTTCATTATCGATGATACTTGGCAACTCAGCCAATACTTCATCATTAATCTCACTGATCATTAAATGAAAACCATAATCTATGGCCGCCTTTCCATTGGCCTTTTCATGCCATGTTTCAATTGCTTTCTTTAAAGGCACCCCTTTTTCGGTCAGGCAAAAATCGATGATCGTTGTCGTGCCTCCATATGCAGCAGCGATTGTACCTGTTTCATAATCATCCTTTGTCGTTGTCCCGCCAAACGGCATATCGAGATGGGTATGCGGATCTATGCCCCCCGGAAAAATATATGCGCCTTTTGCATCAATGATTTCAGCCCCCTCAGCCGACAGATCCTTGCCAATCATTGCAATCTTCTCATTTTCAATCAATATATCCGCTTGATACGTATCTGCAGCCGTTGCAATCGTTCCATTTTTAATGATTTTCTTCATATTCGACCCCTCCATCATTTTACGAAATCAACACTTTCACTGCTTATGCCCCCAAGGAACGATTGGCGTTCATTCCACGTCATTGGCGGCAATTCATTTGTCAATTCGATCATATCGATCGCCCCATCGGCCGGACAGACGATCGAGCAAAGATTACAGCCTACGCAATCCTCTTCGCGCACTCTCAAGAATGAGCTGCCTGACGTGTCCTTTAACATATCTATACATTGATGCGATGTATCTTCACACGCAATATGGCATTTATTGCAGTTAATGCACACATCATTATTAATGCGCGCAACGACCTTATAATTAAGATCTAAGTTCCCCCAGTCGGAATAGCGCGGTACGGACTTACCGACAATATCCATCACGGAGGATATCCCTTTTTCATCAAGATAATTGGACAGTCCATCGATCAAGTCTTCAACTATTCTAAAACCGTGATGCATGGCAGCTGTGCAAATTTGCACTCCAGTCGAACCCATCAGCAAAAATTCCACCGTATCCTGCCAATTTGAAATGCCGCCAATTCCCGAAATGGGAACATTGATCATTTTATTCCTTGCACACTCTGCCACCATATTCAAAGCAATCGGCTTCACAGCTGGACCGCAATACCCTCCGTGAGCACCCTTGCCGCCTACATGGGGAATCGTATTCCATGAATGGATATCCACTCCTGCCAAGCTGTTGATCGTATTGATCATGCTTATTGCATCCGCACCGCCGCGCACCGCCGCTTCAGCCGTAACCGTAATGTCGGTTATATTGGGTGTAAGCTTGACGATGACGGGCTTGGATGCAGCTTCCTTCGCCCAGTATGTTTGCTTTTCAACCAGTTCTGGAACCTGTCCCGAAGCAGCTCCCATCCCACGCTCAGCCATACCGTGCGGGCAGCCAAAGTTCAACTCGTAACCATCGACCCCTACATCTTCTATGCGCTTGATGATCTCATGCCACTTTTCCTGTTGTGGCTCCACCATCACCGATGCAATGATCGCATGATCAGGGAACCTCTTCTTCGTTTCATATATTTCCTTCAGATTCACTTCCAGCGGACGGTCCGTTATCAATTCTATATTGTTAAACCCGGCAACTCTTTGTCCATTAAAACTGACCGCTGCAAAACGTGATGAGACATTCAGGATGGGGTCACCCAATGTCTTCCAAACAGCTCCTCCCCAGCCAGCTTCAAATGCACGCTGAACTTGATAACCCGAATTAGTAGGTGGTGCTGAAGCAAGCCAAAAAGGATTGGGAGATTTAATACCTGCAAGATCAATTGATAAATCAGCCATGATAAGCCTCCTATTTTTCATAGTTATTTAAGCAATATCCACCGCTCCGCCCATCAAAATCGAATCAATTTCATAGGCTGTCTTTTTCCCTTGCTGGGCAGCTGAAACAACCATTGCCTCACCTTGGCCTTTTCCGAAGATCACGTCACCGCACGCAAAGATCTTTTCATTCGATGTCCTGTAGGAATCACCCTCCAATGTCACGACGCCATCATCATGTTGAATGCCGAACTGTTCAATCAATCCTACATACCTGGATTGGCCTATGGCACGAATGACGCCATCGACCGGAATGACGAACTCTGATCCGGAAATTTGGACTGGACGGCGCCGGCCATCTTCACCTGCCTCGCTAAGCACCATTTTTACGCACTCGATACCCGTTACCTGACCGCTTTCATCCGATAGGATCCTGGAGGGGGCAGTCAGCCAGTGAAAACCGACACCTTCTTGTTTGGCAAACTCATACTCAAAATCATAGGCAGTCATTTCCTTTTGGGTACGACGATAAATAATGCTCACCTGTTCGGCGCCCAGGCGAATAGAACAGGTCGCGGCATCGATCGCCGTGTTTCCAGCCCCAATCACCGCCATCTTCTTCCCAATGAATTTATCAGTGATTGTCCCTGTTTTCGTTGACTTTACGAAATCGATTGCATCATAAACTTCAGCCAAATCCTCCCCTTCAATTCCAAGCTTAGGGACATCGGACATGCCTATCGCTAAAATGACCGCATCATGGTCGGCAGTCAGCTGATTTGCGGAAACATCCACCCCGACCCGTGTATTCGTTTTAATATCAACATCCAAACTCTTTACTTGTTCGACTTCCCAATAAGAAATGCTCTGAGGTAAACGGAACGATACAATTCCGTAAGTATTTAATCCGCCTGGATTCTTTTCAGCTTCGAAAATGGTTACACTGTAGCCAAGCAAGGCTAACTCCCTTGCTGCAGACAAACCCGCGGGACCGCTTCCTACAATGGCAACTTTTTTGCCATTCTTCTTCCCGGCCTTGAATAGGGCTTGTTTATTTTGGATGGCCCAATCTGTGGAATAACGCTGGAGATTGCCGATCATGATCGGCTTTGTAGAATGGTTCAGGACACATGCCCCCTCACATAACTCTTCAGTCGGACATACCCGCGCACAGCTGGCACCGACAGGATTGGCCGTCATGATTGTCTTGGCCGACCCTTTAAAATTACCTGATGCTATCTTCTTGATAAAACCGGGAATATCTATTCCGGTCGGACAGGCTTGGATACATGGGGCATCATAGCAGTATAAACATCGATTCGATTCTTCCAAAGCTTCCCTTGGGGATAATCCCCTCTCCGCTTCCTGAAAGTTAATCTCTAGACCACCTTTTAACGGGCTCGTCATACTCATCCACTATTTCTCCTTCCAAACATTTATTTTTGAAAAATAAAACGGGAGGAATTGCGTGCATTCTCTACTGTCCTCATATTTAAACGATTGAAAGCATTGCCAACATGGTTTCCATCCATTTAATCACCTAACAAGTCATGGCGATTTCCCAGCCAAGAATCTCTCATTTTGTTTATTATTTTCTCTCTCATTCACTCACTGGCCACGCCCCGGTCCCTGTTTCCTTTAAAAAGCCCCCCCTACTAATCTTAAAAACTCAAATCCTGATGATAAATCAGAGAATTGAGTATTCTTTATTCTATAATGTTGAAAAGCAAGTTACATTATACAAAGTGTAAAGTATTTCCAGGCACTAAATTTGCAATATGTAATATTCATGTTATTTTTCCTAACAATAAGTGATAAGCCTCGTCATTTTTCTACATCCATACTTACTTTTCATCATACTTACTGATATTTTTGGCTGATTTGTTCCGATTACCTGCTTATCAACACTTTGTCCACATAAAAAAAAGCCCAGAAACGAAAATTCTTGGTTTCCTGGGTCTTTTCACATTTATCCACAACTTATTCACATATTATATGGTGTTATTCTCTTTGTTTTTGCAGAACAGAGGCACTTCACCAAAAGTTATCCACATTAACGAATCGACTTTTCCACTTATCAACAACCCATTAAAAATTTATCAACAAGCAGGTTCATTCCGGATGTATAACGTATCGTTTATATTTCTCATAATCCGTTTTCTTGCACTCAAGCTTTATTCGATAACCGATTGCCTCATATTCCGTTTCCGTTATGTGACCATTTTCATTGAAATAAGAAACCAGCTGCCCTTGGTCAAATGGAATCAGCATTTCACAGTGAGTATAGTCGACAAAAATATGCTTGCGAATTTGATTTATCAATTCCTCGATGCCAACTTTGTTTTTTGCTGACATATATACAGAGCCACGATTCACCTGAGGGATATCCAAATCGGTAAGGTCCGCTTTATTATACGCAAAGATCGTCGGAATCCCTTTAATGCCTATATCGTTTAAAGTCTTTTCCGTTATCTCTATTTGCTGCTCATGATTAGGATTGGAAAAATCGACAACATGGATCAACAGATCCGCTTCTACCACTTCTTCCAATGTGGATCGGAATGCCTTCACTAGATGATGCGGCAATTTAGACACAAATCCCACCGTATCCGTCAATAAGAATTCCTTTTTATCCGGCAGCGGAATGTTTCGAACGGACGTCTCAAGCGTAGCGAACAGCATATCCTTCTCCAACACCTGCTTTTCGGCAGTTGGATGGAACATCTCAATCAGTGCATTCATGATCGAAGATTTACCTGCATTGGTATAACCGACTAAGGATACGACAGGGATGGCATTCTTTTTCCGCTGTTTCCTCTGCGTTTGCCTGTGTGCAACAAGGTCTTCCAGTTCTTTATTCAAAACACTTATATTTTCCTCGATCCTCCTGCGGTCAAGCTCTAACTGCTTTTCACCTGCTCCTTTGTTTGTACCGACCCCGCCGCTCTGACGCCCTAGTGACTCCCTTAAACCAACGAGACGCGGGAGCATATACTGCAGCTTTGCCACTTCTACCTGAAGCTGTGCTTCCTTCGTTTTCGCCCGATGCGCAAAAATATCCAGAATCAAGATTGTCCGGTCAATCACCTTGCAATCCATGTCCCTCTCCAGATTACGAAGTTGCGAAGGGGAGAGCTGGTCATTAAAAATGACGACATTAGCTTCTTTATGCTCAACGAGATTTTTCACTTCCTCGATCTTCCCGGTACCGATAAAATGTGATGAGTTCACCCGATGCAAATTTTGTGTGATGGTCCCTGCAACCTCTACCTCACATGCTTCCGTTAAATTGGCCAATTCCTCCATCGAATACTCAAAATCCTTTGAACCGTTGAGATTGACTCCAACCAAAATTGCCCTCTGCTGTAATTCCATCATTTCAAATCCCTTCCGTACATACCTTACTCCCTATATTATACTTAAACAAACTGTCATGCTGCCTAAAAGCGAGCCACATTGTAGCATACCAGGCATCGCTTGCATAAAGGTTGCTGCCCTTAGCAAAGTGTTATTATTTGACTTCCTTTTACTTTCAACAAAAAATATGACGACCGACTATTTTTTTCAAAGTTTCACATGAAACAATTGGAAAGCTCAAAATAAAAGCTCCCTGGTGCACCTTAAGATGCACCAGGGAGCCCATATTATTCTATTCTTTTATTCTCAATAACCTAAGACTGTTCAATGTAACTAATAGCGTCGCACCCATGTCGGCAAAAATCGCCATCCAAAGTGTTAACCAGCCCGGCGCTATCAATAATAAGGCCAGGACTTTAATCACCAATGAAAACGTGATGTTCTGCTTAATGATTTTTAATGTTTTGCGGCTTAAGCGGATTGTATAAGGCAGCTTCGATAAGTCATCACCCATTAAGGCAATATCGGCTGTTTCAAGGGCTGTATCCGTGCCCGCCCCTCCCATTGCGATTCCTACCGTGGAAGCTGCCAAGGCCGGAGCATCATTGACACCATCGCCTACCATGGCCACTCGATCGTATTTTTGTTTCCATCGTTTGATGATGGTCAATTTATCCTGCGGCAATAGCTCCGCCTCAATCTCATGAACGCCAGCTGCCGCTCCAATCGCTTTTGCCGTTCCGATATTATCGCCAGTCAGCATGATCGTTTTTTCAATGCCCAAAGCATGCAGTTTCCGAATGGCTTCCTTACTGCTTTCCCTTATTTCATCAGACACCGCGATGAGTGCAAGGAGCTTCACTTGATCGCCAAGCACCATCACCGTTTTCCCTGTATTTTGATAGCCGCTGATTAATTTAAGCACATCATCAGAGAAAACGAAACCTGCCTCTTCCACAAAAAGGTGGGGTTTACCAATGTAATAGATTTCTTGATTGATTTTTCCTTTTATCCCTTTACCTGTAATTGCAGTAAAATCCTCTACCAATAAAGAATGATAGTCCACATCGTAGGTTTCCGCCTTTTGAAGAATGGCCGTGGCAAGGGGATGCTGTGATCTGCTTTCTAAAGCAGCGGCGATGGCCAGCACGTCCTGTTCATTCAACACATCAGATAACATTTTGAAATCGGTCACCTCAGGTACGCCCTTTGTTAAAGTACCCGTTTTATCAAACGCGATTGCCTTTAAGGCTCCCGCTTCCTCCAAATGGACCCCGCCTTTAATCAGCACACCATGTTTCGCAGCATTTCCGATTGCTGTCACGATGGCGATGGGCGTAGAAATGACCAAAGCACAAGGACAGCCGACAACCAGTACAGCCAATCCCCGATAAATCCATTCACTCCAATCCCCGTTAATCACGATCGGGGGTAATACCGCAATGCCCAGGGCAATAAGCATGATGGCCGGCGTATAAAATTTTGCGAATTTATCCACGAAGGCTTGGGAAGGAGCCTTTTCGGCCTGTGCTTCTTCAACAAGGTGGATGATTTTTGCAATCGTCGTATCCTCGACCCGCTTCGTGACCTCCACTTCGAGCAGTCCTTCACCATTTAGGGTTCCGGCAAATACTTCACCCTCAACCGTTTTAAAAACCGGCTCGGATTCACCAGTAATGGCTGCTTGATTAAGTGTCGAGGCGCCCTTCATGATCCGGCCATCCATTGCAAGCTTTTGACCAGGTTTAACGATCATGATGTCGCCCACTTCAACCTCATCAACAGCAACCATCATTTCATGATGCCCTCTAAGGATCAAAGCTTCTTTAGGTGCGATGTTCATTAATGATTCGATGGAATTACGCGCCTTATCCATCGAATATTTTTCCAATGCTTCACTTATCGCAAATAGAATGACGACGGTCGCGCCCTCGCCCCATTCACCAAGCACGGCCGCCCCGATGATGGCAACCGTCATAAGGGTGTGCATATCAAAGCGAAGCCTTACAAGGTTTTTCAAACCATTGACAAATAATGAATATCCTCCAACTATGATTGCAGCCGCATAACCGATTACCGGCATGATGCTTCCATCAGCATACCGCTTATCAAATATCCAGCTGACCAGCAATAAGAAAACCGAAAACACCACTTTAATATTTTCTTTTTGCTTCCAAAATGGTTCCTTTTGAGTTGCCTGTTCCTGTTCACCGCGGATCTTCAGGTTATCGAAAGCTCCCGCCTTTTCAATCTGTTCAATGGTCGTGCTGCCCTGTACCGATATCTTCGAGGCGCCAAAGTTGATTTTGGCATCCTTCACACCCTCTAGTTCACGGACATTGTTCTCGAATTTAGCCGCACAATTCGTGCAGGATAGACCCTGGATACGATATGTTTTCATTGGGGATTCAGCCATCGACCCTTACCTCCTGCTGATGTTCTAATGCAATGAGAATCAATTGCTTAATATGGTGATCATCCAAAGAATAAAAAGCCAACTTGCCTTCTTTTCGATATTTTACGATTGCATGTTTATAAAGGGTACGAAGATGATGTGACGTCGTCGCCATCGAAGCACCAATGATATTGGCCAGATCGCACACACACAATTCCTCGTCCGTACAGAGCGCATAAGCTATCTTCGCCCTATTTTCATCGCCTATAACCTTAAACAGCTTCGACATGCTGGATATATCCACCTGGGTCATTTCCCTTTGAATGCGATTGACCTTCACTTCATCATGCAGGTGAACATCACATATATCTTTCAGTTCCGTCATCTTCTCACACCTCTCATTCAAATCTTCGTTTGATTATAATATAACACAATTCCCTGAATATTTGAATGTATAAGAATCTTTTCCCCTTCCCAAAGAAATTAATGAAAGTGTCCATATGTTTTTATATGTGGGCCATCGTTTTTTTGTTTCCCCTTTTGCTAACAAAAAGGTCATGCTGCCCTCTTCCCTGATCTTCAAGCAAAAAAAAGAAGGGACAAATTCCTTTACGCCCCTTCAATCAATGATTTCAGTAATTACCTATCGTTACCTTGATACGTATAATATATTTAATTTAGTATTTTATAGAAAAACTATGATATACTTAGTCAAACCTTTTTAAGCGTTTTACTTTACTTGTACTATTTACCCTGCTTATCGTTTAGCAGGGTTTTTTGTTATGTATTTTCACAAAACAAAAAAAGACGGACCCTTTAAAAAGGATCCGTCTTTTTTTGTTATCGAAATTATGCTTTTTGAACGTTAGAAGCTTGAGGTCCGCGTTGACCTTGTTCTACTTCAAAAGTAACTTCTTGGCCTTCGTCTAAAGATTTGAAACCTTCGCTTTGGATAGCTGAGAAATGTACGAATACGTCGTCTCCGTTTTCGCGTTCGATGAATCCAAAACCTTTTTCTGCGTTAAACCATTTTACTTTACCTTGTTCCATTGTTGTTGCCTCCTAGTGCATCTAAGCACAATGTATTACTATCCTTGCTCTAAGTCATCATCGAAAACGAAAAGTAGTACTTTTAGTATCCTTAGTACCGAACAAAAATAATTAAGACTAAGCATAACATTAAATGGTAGCGATTGCAAATAGTTTGGGGAAACTTTTTTCCAGCAATTTTTAATACTCTCTAAATTCTATAAAAAAAAGCAGTAATGAAAGTGACTCTATCTATTACACATGAACTCTTACATACATACATTCATCCAAACAAAAACCTCTCGTTTACTAATTTAAAGAGGTTTCATAGTGTAGATAAACTCGATATTTTCTACATTTTTTTGAGGGAGTGTAAAACGGAACGTTGATTTCCTCTCCGGGCGGTCCTCCCTCGGCGCGCTTTCCCGCAGAAGTCTCGAACACCCGCTTCAATCAACTATGTTTAAAAATTCAGATAGAACCCATTTTGTCTCCAAAAACCTCCCGTAAACAAAATTAAGAAAGGTTTTTATAGATGTTTACATCAAATATTTATTTCTCCGTAATGAACTTTTCTACCATTTCTTCTAAAATCGCCGATTCTTTTGCTAAATCTTCATTTTGTTCCTTCAATCCAGCCATTATGGTACTTTGTTGAATGGCAGCTGCCGAGATTTGCTCCGTTGTTGCGACTCCTTCTTCGGAAATCGCTGCAATTTCCTGTATGGATGCCAGGCTTTCATCCGAAGACTCACTGATTTTTTTCGAATGGGCGGCCAATTGTTCTGTGCCTTTCAGCAATTTCTCTACGGATTCGAATATCTTATTGAAAATCTCGCCATTGTTTTCCACTAAGGAAACACCATTTAGTATATCCTGAAAACTCTCATCATTATTTTGGATGACTTTGGCTGTTTGTTCATTAATCCGCATAATCGATTCTGAAATGATATCGATGGATTCATCGGTTTGCACGGCCAATTTTTGCACCTCTTGAGCGACTACGGCAAAGCCTCTGCCAGCATCACCCGCCCGTGCCGCTTCAATGGACGCATTCAGGGACAGCAGGTTCGTTTGGGAAGCAATCACCCTTATTAAGCCAATCACTTCATTTATCTTCACTACATCCTCTTCCAGGCTCACCAAATTAGCTTTATTCGCTTGGCCGTTTTCCATGATTTTATCCATCTGGCTCGTTACATCTTGCACTTGTTTACTCCCTTGCTCAGCAAGTGTATTTGCATGCATCGTAAATTCATTCATTTCATTCGTTTGCTCGTTCATTAAACGGATCGTATCCGTTAAGTCACTGATCATATTGGAAATCCGGTCAATATGATGGGCACGTTCTTCCGAAGCCTTTGCTTCTTCCGTTGTCCCCGTCACTATCTGGCCATAGGATTCCACCATCTCTTCAAAGGATTGCTGAATGGAAACTGTCGTTTGATTCATCGTTTGGGCATGTTCACGGACATTCTGGATAATATGGGACAAACTTAATCTCATATCTTCGAATCCATTTGACAGATCGCCAATCTCATCCTCTCTGCCAACGGGAATCGAATTACTTAAGTCCCCTTTAGCCATTTCATTCGTGTAACCAACAAGTTCATTGACGGGTCCCGAGATCTTTTTCCCGATGACAACGGCGCATAGCACACCCAATATAACGGCACTTGCAAGAAATAGGATATTATAGAATATCATTGTACTTTTCAATTCATCAATGAAGCTTGCATCCATATCGATTCCGACAATCGCGTCCGTTCCTTCGATTGGCGTAAAGTACGACTTATGTGTTCCCCACTTATCTTTATATATTTCACTCAAGACGTCTTCGCTTCCATTTATCGATTTTGCCTGTTCCGGTGTGAAGGGGGATTCCACCATATAGTCATCGCTGCCGCTCAAGGCTACAATCATGTCGGCATCATTCTCCCGCTTCAAAACATAAACATATTCAATTCCCTTTTTATCTACAACAAAGGCATCCAGTTTCCGCTTAATCTCTTCGCCCCGTTCGGAAGGTTTGTTTATCAAAGTGGGATTGAGGCTCGCTGCTAAACTGTGGGCATTTTCAGAAAGGCGATCATCGAATTGCGGAAGGACATTCTCATTGATCATTTTATTTGTAATATAGGAAAAGCAAAGGCCCATGGCCCCTGCGAAAATCACGAAAGGAATAATATAAAACAAGAATAGTTTTGCCAATAGAGATTTTTTAGGATTCAGCTTTGAAAATCTCATTTCCATGCCCCCCTTAGTTGAAAACCAGGTGTTTTATAGTCAAATATGGTATTAAATCCAAATGAAGCAATTGGAGATTTTCATTCAAATCCTCACTTCTATAAAAGATGATGGCCATGCTCCGGTCATTTTGAAAAGGAAGCTGCCTATATTCCAAAACATGATCGAATTCATGAAGAAGTCCATCATGATCAATACGTGCAACATCTTCCAGATTTATTTCAAGCGGAACCTCTGCAAAGAAAAAGCTATATATTCGATCGTCCATCTCTTCCATTATCCGATTCCAATCGGGTTTCGTTCCTGAAAAATAATGTTCATACATATTCATTCCATAGGCATGGTAACCTAGATCCGTTGTACCCGCCCCAGCAAAACGCAGGGGATTGATTTCGATGGGTATCACCCGGCTTCCCTTTTTGCGGATTTCAAAGTGTACAGGATAATTCCTAAGCGGAAGGACCGTTTGGATATTCTTCATGAACTTCAATGCATCATGATAGATTTCATCAATGGCCAACTTCGAAGTATAATAAATTCGATCGGAAGTATCGTAATCATCCTTGAATGATCGTTTGAACACATTCAAAATGACCGGTTCACCATCTTGATTGTAATAACCATCAATGGCATATTCTTCACCCTGAATCCACTCTTCTATCAAAACGGTCTGGGATCCGACCACTTCTGAATCATATAATCCACCCGAATGAAGTAAATCGGCTTTAAGCTGGTTCACGGCTATATACCAATCCTGTTCATTCTTGACTTTGTGCACACCTACACTGGAATAGCCAATATTGGGTTTGATAACTACCGGAAACGGTATTTGATTTATATCCAGCTCACTTATCATGGATAAATCGATATCTTGGAAATAGAAATCAGGATATAAAGATTTCGTCAAATTTCGCACCTGGCTCTTATCCTTCAATAACTTTGACCAAATGTATTCATTGCTATCCGGTTGAAAATGCCCTAGTAGTGTTATGCCATTTTCAGAGTTTGTAAGAATTCTTTTGTCCTTTTCCATGGACTTGAAAAATTCTGTATCCTTTTGAATGTTTAGCTTTTCTGATGTTAATGTGTCTCCCCACTGACCTTGTTCCAATACTGGAATTTGCTGTTCCTCCAACACCTTTAGAAGAATTGGCGACACAATCGACTCATTCAAAATAATCATTTTTTCCACCTAACTTGTACTGTTTTTTGTATCTCCATATTTAATCGGTTAAAACCGGTAAGTTTTTAGCTTATATAGGTATTTATTATTTAAAATCAAGATATCACTATATCTTTTTACCTATCAGTCATAAACTTGAGATCCTTACACATATTCCTTACCGTTAACCATCGAATATTTAATTTCCTTGTATCTTCATGAAAAAAAGCAAACACTATTTTAAGTGTCTGCCATATTTTTGCAAATTTATCATTCAGAAAAGGTTCACCAAAATTTTCGTGGAATAACTAAGACTCGTTCATATTCAATTCATAACTTCTTTATATACTTCTCTGTAATGAAAATCGAGAAAGGATGTATTTACATATGTCAGAAGCAAAAAAACAAAAAGGATGGCGCCAGTTCATTCGATTGGTTCAACAAACGAAGCCTTCCAAACTAATGATAGGGATTGCATTAGCATTAAGCCTAGGCACAACAGGTGTAGCTTTATTAGTCCCATTATTCACAAAAAATCTAATCAATGATTTTTCAGTCAGTTCACTAAACGCTGAAAGAATCACACTTCTCGTTGTTGCCATCATTGTTCAAGCATTGGCCAGTGGATTTTCCATCTATTTATTAAATCGGATCGGTCAATCCGTAGTGGCAGGTATCCGCGATCAACTATGGAAAAAATTACTTGTATTACCCGTGAGTTATTTTGATGATCATCCATCGGGGGAAACAGTCAGCCGAATGACAAATGATACAACTGTAGTGAAGGGATTAATCTCTGAACATCTCTCTAATTTCGTTACAGGAATCATTTCCATCGTAGGTTCCATGATCGTGTTATTCGTACTGGATTGGAAAATGACATTATTGATGTTCACTGCAATTCCGCTCTCTGTTTTAATATTAATGCCGCTAGGGAAAAAAATGCACAAAATATCAAAAGGGATGCAGGACGAGACAGCAAGCTTCACTGCAGTCCTTCAGCAGGTTCTAATGGAAATACGTCTTGTTAAAGCATCAAATGCAGAAGCTTTGGAATATCAAAATGGCCAAAAAGGAATCCAGAAATTATTTCAATTCGGATTGAAAGAGGCAAAAATCCAAGCGTTGATTGCGCCGCTAATGAGTTTTGTCATGATGGCATTACTCGTCCTGATTTTAGGTTATGGGGGAATGCGTGTTTCTTCAGGAGCACTGACTGCTGGGGCTTTAGTTGCTTTCATCATGTATCTTTTCCAAATAATCATGCCAATGGCTCAATTGGCCAGTTTCTTTACACAATTCCAAAAAGCAACGGGTGCAACAGAGCGCATCATTTCCATTCTGGATTCTGTGGAGGAAGAAGATGCGAAGCGGCCCGTTCAAAATATGGGTCAATCCATCAGCGTGGATCACCTGAACTATAGTTACAATAATGGAGAACAGGTACTTAAAGATATAAGCTTTAACGTTGAGGCCGGTAAGGTCACTGCAATAGTCGGCCCAAGCGGCAGCGGGAAAACGACCCTTTTTTCATTATTCGAGCGTTTCTACAAACCACAGGAAGGATCCATATCCATAGGCGGGACATCCATAAATGATTTCACACTGCTTTCATGGAGAAGCCAGATTGGATATGTTTCACAAGAAAGCCCGATTGTATCCGGTACAATTCGAGATAATATTTGTTATGGCATCAATCGGGATATAACAGATGATGAATTAAATCAAGTGGCTAAAATGGCGTATGCGGATCAATTCATTTCTGAGCTTCCGAACGGATATGATACAGAGGTCGGTGAAAGGGGCATGAAATTATCAGGCGGTCAAAGACAAAGAATTGCAATCGCCCGTGCATTTTTAAGAAACCCGAAAATATTAATGCTGGATGAGGCTACCTCCAGCCTGGACAGCAAATCAGAAAAAGTGGTTCAACAGGCATTAAATCACTTAATGAAAGGAAGAACAACAATAGTCATCGCCCACCGCCTATCGACCGTTATCGGTTCGGATCAAATCATCTTCCTTGAAAAAGGGAAAATAACAGGCAGCGGAACACATAAAGAGCTATATAATACGCACTCATTATATCGCGAATTTGCCCAACAGCAGTTGCACAAGCTTGAACTGGCCTAATTCGCCGAAAGGAAAGAAGAAGGATGACAAAAATATTGATAGTCGATGATGATGCACATATTCGCGAACTTATAAATCTGTTGTTAAGAAAAGAAGGCTTTGATCTATATGAAGCGTCAGATGGAATGCAAGCATTGAAAGTAATGGAAAAAGTGAAAATCGATTTGGCAGTCATCGATATTATGATGCCTAACATGGATGGATGGCAATTATGCAAAGAGTTACGGGAATTTAGTGATATCCCCATTTTAATGCTGACTGCAAAAGGGGAAACAACGCAAAAAGTAAAAGGATTCGGGCTTGGGGCAGATGATTATCTTGTAAAGCCATTTGAACCGATCGAATTGGTTGTTAGAATAAAGGCATTATTAAAACGGTATAAAATCACTATTTCACAAACATTAAATATCGGCGAATTAAAGATGAATCGTAACACGCATGAAATGTCATTCAAAGAACAGGAATATACGATTCCATTAAAAGAATTCGAATTGCTGTTTAAATTAGCAAGCTATCCCGGAAAAACTTTTTCCAGGGAAGATCTTATCGAAGACATTTGGGGCTATGACTATGAAGGGGATGAACGAACTGTCGATGTTCATATAAAAAGAGTGAGGGAACGGTTTCCTGAATCGGAATTCCCCTTCCGGATTAAAACGATTTGGGGATTGGGCTACCGTTTGGAGATAACGAGATGAGAGGCAATCGATTTTTCAAACAAATGCTTGGCATGCTGTTTTTTGTAACGTTTATTTCAATTTCCTTTTCCGCCGGGTACTATATCATTGAGCTTTTGCCCTTAAGGTTAACCAATTATGTTCGGTATCTGGCTACAATCGTGACAAGCATCGCAATCATGATATTAATTGGTCACCTTATCCATGCTATCCATCATAATAAACGGGTAAATATTTACCTCGAAATCATAGATGCCTTAAGGAAAATAGCAAATGGCGATTATAATGTACAACTGGATTTTAATATGGACAAGAGAAACGAAATGACCGATATCATTAACCATTTCAATCACATGGCCAAACAATTGAAGCAAATGGAAGAAATGCGGCAGGAGTTCATCTCTAACGTCTCACATGAAATACAGTCGCCCCTTACCTCCATTGTAGGATTTGCCCAAGCACTTCAATTTAATAAGCTGACAATCGAAGAACGAAATCATTATCTTAATATAATAGAGACAGAGAGCAGGAGATTATCCAAATTAAGTGATAACCTTCTAAAGCTTACATCCCTTGAATCCGAGCATCATCCTTTTGAAAGGACGGATTTCCGGCTGGATCAGCAAATACGGACCATTATTTTGGCTTGTGAACCCGCTTGGTTGGAAAAAGAACTCGAATTGGACATAGCCTTGGAAAAGATTCCAATAGTGGCAGACCAGGATTTGATGAGCCAAGTATGGACAAATTTAATACACAATAGCATCAAATTCACCCGCCATCGCGGAAAGATCACGATTCGATTACAACAGATTGATAGCCAGGCATCCATAACGATATCCGACAATGGAATCGGCATTTCCGAAACCGACCAGTTCCATATATTCGAGCGATTCTATAAAGCCGACCTTGCAAGGGAACGCTCAAAAAGCGGCAGCGGTTTAGGACTATCCATCGTGAAAAAGATTATAGAGATGCATGAAGGGAACATATCCGTGAAAAGCGAACTCGAAAAGGGAACGACCTTCACCATTCTGCTTCCTATTTCGTAAAGGAACTACTCAAACTAGCGGCCAAGGATAGCTACTTGTAATGAATGTATTCTTGGAATATAGGCTGAAACATTACAACCTACATCATCAAGTTTTAATATTTCAGCTTATTGGATGCCAACCTAAAAACTAAAGCATCCTGTTTAAAAGGAGAATGTAAAGTGAAAGAAGTTTTAGATAATAAAACAATCTAAAATTTGCAAGCAGGACAAGTTAGGAGTATTTCCATGCGAAATTATATTAAGGGTTATAAAATTAGCAACGCTCAGACATCTTTTAGAAAATCCCAAAAGCCTGTGCTAGTATTGCTAATGTGAGGGAGTTTTTCTATAATTTTCATTTTCACCTGTTGTTCAAGATCTTCCCTCTCTTGGGGAGATGTATTACTAAGGCTTTTTTTTATTTTTAATTGAAATTCATCTAATAGCTCCTCAATATTCTTTTCTTCCAATATTTGATTTTTAATTCTACATTCCATATAACATGTCCCTCCCTTATTATTTGGTTTCTTAATTTGAAATGATTAATTTTAACCTTTTCAATGATTTTTTGTGAAGACTAGATATATTTTGTGCAGATTCATTAAAGCAGTTTGCCACTTCTTTATTAGAAAAATTGTAAATATAAATAAGTTCAAGTATTTTCAATTGCTTTTTAGACAGTTTGTTTAAAGCGTTATATAAAATTTCGTTTTCAATCTGATCTGGTAAAGAACTATAGAGAGATTGAAATTCATGATTATAAACGGATTCATTATTACGTTCCATAAAATTAGTGTTATCTAAAATCAATTGGTAGCGTTTTCGTCTTTTTCTGTCTTTTTTGTCATATTCAATTGAATAATTGTGAATTAAGGTACTCACATACTTAACAATCCTTGCTCTTTGATAATAAGACTTGAACCGATTATCTAGTGAACATGTATTTTCATTTGTAGGGTTTGCTATTACTTCTTCAAGTAATTGCTTGTTTTTTTCATTTTTAAAAAACTCTTTAATTATTGGATGACTAAATGCTTTTTGAGATTTACGAAAGTATAGTTCTACCTTTTGTTTAGGATTCACATTTTTTCACCTCCTTCCTATTTAAATTATAAATTTTCCTTTAATAAAAAGAGAGGAATAAATGATAAAATAATCAACCGTTAAAGAGCGTTGATTGTCTAAATTTTAGCATGTTTTTACATAATTCAACGTAAACAATTGATTTTAAACTAATTCTTGCTCTTTTTGTAATAGTTTATGAGGAGGGGAGTTCTATGGATCATCAACTTGATATTTGGCTATCAACTATTAGTAACTTGGGGTTTCCTGTAGTTATTACGTTATATTTACTTATGAGATTCGAAAGAAAAATAGATCTTTTAACAGAAGCAATTAACAAGTTCATCGAAGTGTCCAAACAAGGTGATACTTGAACCTCATTGTTTATTTAATATTAAAAAGGAGCATTTCAGTGTAAATGCTCCTTTTTAATATCTATTTCATTAAAGAAAACCCTTTAAACCATCAATTTTTACCCCTCTACTCCATTCACGAATTATTTTCAATTCATTATTTATGTTGGCTATTGTGAGCTCTCCTTCTTTTTCATAAATTTCAGAGGAATTCTCATCATACACCTTTAATACAGTTTTGTATGTGTAATCTCTTGTTCCATTCTCATTTATACTTTGTTCTTCAAGATTCACATCTAGTACTTCAATGCTTTTTTTTAGTTCTTTTGCCACCAATTCTGGAATTTGATATTTACGGTCAGCGATTTGAGCTTTATATTGATCTTCGGATATATAACCTTTAATATTATCTGATATTTCATCAAAAGTTGGAGGATTGGATGGATCTTTAATGGTATATAGTTCTGTATAATACCCTTTAAATAATTCTTCTGCATCCTCTACTTTAATTACATCTTCTTTAACAGGTTCATCTTTATCTTTGGCCACATTCTTGTTACAAGCAACTACACCAAAAAACATGAATATTATAATCATTCTAAGTATTTTATTCATATTCACCCTCCATTTCACTTTTTTATCAAGCTCTATTTATTCTGGAAGTAATTAAATTATATCATTTATTTTTTATTGAAATTGGATATATTTCTGTGAGGGCAATAATAGGAATAATCACTTTGATTGATAATTTCTCCCTATTTACCTCTCTTCTATATGAATGCCGGCAAATTTAGAGAAGGAGGAAAACATATGGCAATTAAAATTTGTGAAAAGTACGGGTCAGTTCACAGAATGTATAGTAAGGGTTTTGCTGTAACAAGGGACCACAAAACCCAAGCATTAATTAAAAAATTAGGTGGTTGGTATAAATGTGCTTGTGGAGAACGATTTATTTGCGAAGGTAGTCCGCACTGGAAAGGATGGAGTATCTTAGATTACGTAACTGAAGGGGCAATTAAAAAGGTACAGGTAATCAAGGGACAAGCGTCGTATATGATAGATAGAAATTTAATTCGTCATACTAAAAATTCCACTTTATCTGGGTATGTATTCTACTATAACGGATAAAAAACGCGGTTTATAATATTCAAGCATGGCTATTAATCTGCACTGTTCCCGTTGTAGGACATATCTTCAAAAATCAGGTGCTATAATGGAATAGAAATGAAAAAACTTGTTTATTAAAATGTTAATTTATCTATTAGGAGCGTGTTTTGAACATTTTTTCAACGCACGCTCCTTCTATAAACCCTTTAGACGAATAATTTCTCTTTTGACTTAATAAAGCTTTTTCACCCATTGTTCTAGTCCACAACTGTTCAAATGCGTGGTTATCTTTAATTCATTTCTCTCCCGTAGACATTCTTTTTAGACATAAAAATATCCCTATAGAGAATATTATCTAAAGGGATATTTTCAATATTACATACCATTATTGTTTAGTATAAAGTTTCACCCCTTAATAATCATTTTTTTATTTCCGCCAAAAAGTTGAACAGTCTGCTTTATCAAAAATATTATACTCTATCATTTTCTCAAGTAATGAGTAATTAACCGGACTGTCCCACTTGACACGTACTAACTGCTTGGTATGATCATAGCCAGCCTGCACGATTTCATCAGAGAAGTGATCGATCCCTGCCTTTTCAGGAGCAACAGCCAAATGATGTTTGGCTACGCTAAAGCCAATAATATATGTGTCATGATCGGTAAACATAGGCTGATTCCACGCAATCTTCGGCATTAGATTTGGAAATTTCTTAGTTACCCAAGCCAGGACTTCTTCCGTTCGTTCCCTATGTTGCGGGTTATCAATATTCGCTAAAAATTCTGCAAAGACTTCCATGCTATTCTCTCCTAAATAAAAAAATTTTATGAAGACTTCATTTTCAACATTACCTAAATTTAATGCCAATATGCGTCTCTTTCAACATGCACCATAGGAATATCATTACATTCCTCTAATGGATGCCATGACTACCTACTGATGGATTTGATAGATTGCATTACACTGCACACCGATTCATATTACCTCGGTCTTCTAATCAACTTGTCAACTTGAGAGGTTCTCGTTGTTTTAAACATAAGAAATACCCCTTTGGCTAATCATAGCCAAAGGGGTAAAGCTTCGCAACTTTTTATAATCTACATTGCATTCATTCCAACTTACTCAACCGTTACACTTTTCGCGAGATTACGCGGTTTATCCACGTCACATTCGCGGTGCAAGGCTGCGTAGTAGGCAATGAGCTGCAGCGGGATAACAGAGATAAGGGGTGTTAATAGTTCATTCACTTCCGGGATGACGAAACGGTCATCCTCTTCTTCCAGACCCTTCATGGAAATGATGCAAGGGTTGGCGCCACGGGCAACCACTTCCTTCACATTACCACGGATGCTTAAGTTGACGCCTGCTTGAGTAGCAAGGGCTATGACAGGTGTACCTTCTTCAATCAAGGCAATCGTTCCATGTTTAAGCTCTCCGCCAGCAAAGCCTTCCGCCTGGATGTAAGAAATCTCCTTCAGCTTAAGTGCCCCTTCAAGTACAACATAGTAGTCAAGGGAACGGCCGATAAAGAAGCAGTTTCTCGTAACGGACAAATATTCACGGGCGATGTCTTCCATCTCTTCTTTCGAATCACATAGTGCTTCCATAGCCGTCGCAACGATTCCAAGCTCTTTTACAAGGTCGAAACCGTACTCCATGTTACGGAATTGGCCAGTTACATTCGCCAAGATGGATAAGACTGCCACTTGGGCTGTGTAGGCCTTTGTAGAGGCTACGGCAATTTCAGGACCAGCATGCAGCAAGAGCGTATAATCCGCTTCACGTGACAATGTAGAGCCAGGTACGTTCGTGATGGTCAGGGCTTTATGACCAAGCGCTTTGATGGACACTAACACGGCACGGCTATCTGCAGTTTCACCACTTTGTGAAATGAAGATGAATAGCGGTTTTTTCGATAATAACGGCATATTGTAAGTGAATTCCGATGCCACATGGACCTCAACCGGAATTTCAGTCATTTTTTCGATGAATTGCTTACCAATCAACCCTGCATGATAGCTGGTTCCGCAAGCGATGATATAAATACGGTCAGCCTCACTTACGGCTTCAGTAATGTTATAGTCGATTGCAAGTTTACCTTCTTCATTTTGGTATGCTTGAATGATTTTACGTATTACGGCTGGCTGCTCGTCGACTTCCTTGAGCATATAGTGAGGATACGTACCTTTTTCAATATCACTTGCATCCAGTTCAGCCGTGTAAGGAGCACGCATGACTTCTTCGTTGGAAAGGTTCTTGATCGTTACCTTTTCATTTGTCACGATAACCATTTCCTTATCCATCAGTTCAAGGAATTGATCTGTGACTTGCAGCATCGCCATTGCATCCGAAGCCACAACGTTAAAGTCTTTTCCGACACCGATCAGCAGCGGGCTTTTATTTTTGGCGACTAAGATGGTTTCATCATTTTCAGCATCCAATAGGGCAATGGCATATGAACCCTCTAATAGAGTGAGTGTTTGACGGAACGCCTCTTCCACTTCCATACCCTCGTTCACGAACTTCTCTATGAGTTGAACGATGACTTCCGTATCCGTTTCACTTTTAAAGGCAACATCCTTCAAATATTCACGTTTTAGAATCGCATAGTTTTCAATGACACCATTATGAACTAAAGTCAATCGACCTGAATTACTTTGGTGAGGATGGGCATTTTCACGGCTTGGCACACCATGTGTAGCCCAGCGCGTATGTCCTATTCCGGTATGCGCCATAGTATTTTCATCCACGGCTGCTCGTAAGTCCGCTATTCTTCCCTTTTCCTTAAAGATTGTCACTCCTGCTTCATTTCTCACAGCAATCCCTGAAGAGTCATAACCGCGGTATTCAAGTTTTTCAAGACCTTTTAATAAAATTTCCTTTGCATCGTTAAGTCCAATATATCCAACAATTCCACACATAATTTCTGTTCCTCCAACCGATTTGAGGGAACAGGAATGCACGGGGGCATCCCTGCCCCCTCATCTCTGATATATATTTTTATAAAGGAAATGCCCTAAAGCACTTTTTCCCATTGTGCATTTCCGACCCTTTGTGCAGTAAGTTGCCCTACTGTTTTAAGATTGGAATTATTGCGGCTGTGCACTTCAGCCGGGAGGTATCCGCCGATCATTCGATAAACCTCCTCCTCGTCAACTAAGTCATTTCTCGTCCAGACTTAGTTCAGGCGCTTTTGTGAATCCATTCTCTCCTTGCCTACCCTCCTTTTTAAAACAACCATTTTTAGAAAGTGAGTTGTAAATCAGGATAATCATACCTTAAACAAGGGACATAGGTCAATTCTTAATTACCTTACCAACAAAAAAGACTTCTTTATAAAAATATGCATAAAAGGAAATTTCGTTCCTTTTATGCATAGGATTAGTTATTCGTTCATTCCCATTTCCGCTCTTACAACTGCGACGATGCGCTCTACATAATTAGTGCATTCCTCAGCTGTCGGTGCTTCAGCCATAACACGGACTAGAGGTTCAGTACCGGATGGTCTCACCAAAATGCGGCCGTTTCCGTTCATTTCCCCTTCGACTGCCTTGATGACTTCCTGTACCTTTTCATTATCTGTTACAGCGTGTTTATCGGTAACTCTGACATTGATCAGCGTTTGTGGATATTTCTTCATCTCGCCAGCGAGCTCGGATAAGGTTTTTTGGGTGTCGCTCATGATGTTCACAAGCTGCAAGCCCGTCAATAAGCCATCTCCTGTCGTGTTATAGTCCAGGAAGATGATATGTCCGGATTGCTCTCCGCCAAGGTTATAGCCGCCTTTACGCATCTCCTCGACCACATAGCGATCCCCCACTGCCGTCTGGGCGCTTTGTATACCATGCTCTTCAAGACCCTTATAAAAACCAAGGTTGCTCATGATCGTAGAAACCACTGTTCCCTGTTTCAAACGGTTATTATCTTTCAAGTATTTCGCACAGATATACATGATTTGGTCGCCGTCCACTATATTTCCTTTTTCATCTATTGCAATGACGCGGTCTCCGTCGCCATCAAATGCAAGCCCAACATCCGCACCTTTTTCTTTTAAGAATTCAGCAAGTGCCTCAGGGTGGGTGGAACCTACCTTATCATTAATGTTCAAGCCATTGGGCGATGCCCCCATTGTAGAGATGTCTGCATCAAGATCTGCAAACAAATGCATGGCCAAGGCAGATGTAGCCCCATGTGCACAATCAAGAGCAACATGAATGCCTGTAAAATCTTCATCCACTGATTGTTTCAAATACTGGAGATACTTTTGCCCTCCTTCGAAATAATCGTTCAAATGGCCTAAATCTCCGCCAACCGGGCGTGGAAGCTCATCCTTTTCCTTATCTAATAGTGCTTCAATTTCCGCTTCTTGATCATCGGATAACTTAAATCCATCCGGTCCAAAGAATTTAATGCCATTATCCGCTACCGGATTATGCGAAGCGGAGATCATGACACCTGCTTCAGCACTTAAGGCCTTTGTTAAATAGGCTACTCCCGGTGTCGAAATGACACCCAGGCGCATCACTTCAGCCCCAATGGATAAAAGACCTGCAACAAGCGCACCTTCCAGCATTTCACCTGAAATACGAGTATCGCGCCCTATAAGCACTTTGGGTTTTTCTGTATTTCTAGTAAGAACGTAGCCACCAAAACGGCCTAGTTTAAATGCCAACTCCGGTGTTAACTCGCTATTCGCTATACCCCTTACTCCGTCTGTTCCAAAATATTTACCCATCTTTATCGCTCCTTCTTCGAATCGTTACTGAAATTAATGATGATGTTAAAGGAAGGTCATGTCTCTTCTTCTTTTTGAGTGATGGTGACCGAAACCGTTTTAGAATCCAGTTCCCATTCCACTCCCTCAGGCACTGTTACCGCCAGATCCACATCATGCGTACCTTCATCTAAATTACTCACATCTACTGTAAGATTAATGTCGTCTTTAGTTATTTTCTTCAAATCATCCGCCTCACCAAGCAAAGTGATGCTGGTTACATCGGATTCCAATTCGGCATCTTGGTCATCCCGTATGCCCACAGGAACTATTTGTATATTATTGAAAGTTTTGGACTCAATGGCAGCCGGTTCATCTTCTTCTTCTGGTTCTGGTTTTTCTTCGACTACTTGTTCTTCTTGTTTTTGTTCGGTTTCTGGTTCTTCCTCTTCCACGACTGGCTCTGCATTCTCTTCATCTACATCAACTTTTTCTGTACGAATCTTGACCTGCGCCTTACCCAAGGACATTTTTTGTACACTATCCGGTTTATTAAGATCGAGTTCCAGTTCTGTATCACCATCAATTTTCGAGATATTTACAGGAAGATTTATTTCATCTATTTTCTCCAGGCTCGTTTCCGAACCAAATAAGGTGACCTCTTTTGGATCGACACTTATACTCGTGATCCTGATTCCATCCTTTGCCTTGCCGGTTTGCTTCGGTGCTATCGACACCGTCTTGGAAGGAATGCTCACTTTTAAGGAAACGGCAACAGAAGATGGCTCAATCGTCACATCCAGCTTATTCAAATCCCTGTCCAAGGCTTTAACGGTTGCCTTGCTGTTCACCGTTTCGTTAAGTCCCTTACTTATTTCAAGGTTTGCCTTTACATAGGAAATTTGTTCAATTGCATCTTTAGCACCCGTTATTTTAACAGTTTTCGGGCTGACTGTTGGCTGACCAGCTGTATACCCCTCTTCAAGTAAAGAGCTGTTATACTCGGCCTCAACGGAGAATTCCTTCGTCACCCGTTCCTGAACGTTGACTTCCGCATATTCCGGATCGATCGTCGCCACTAACTTTTCATTCAAATCACTTATTTTAAATGTGACAGTTCTGTCCCCCATTGAGATTGCAGGATCAGAAAGGTCAACATACACTTTAAAATCCCTTTGGTTTTTCGCATTAATCAATAGGCTTTTTGCTCCCTTTAGAGTAACATCAACTGTTTCAGGCACCCCGCTCACCACTAGATTCTCACGGTCATAGTACACTTCAACCGGTACATTTTCGATGGTCTCCGTACTGATTTCAGGGGCAGTCGATAAACCAAGGGATTTTTTATCCGACTCCATCTCAAAGTTAATGGAAATGAACAAAAGTGCTGCCAAGGCAAAAGCTACGATTCTCATAAACCAAGCGCTATTGGTGAATTTATCCATTCTTTTTCCCCCTCCAGTTAAAGATGCTTGAGGAAGTTGATTTGATATTTTCCACTACCAGTTCACTTGTAAGCATGGCCCTAAATGATTCTTGATTCAAATCCCGGTAAAGTTCCCCGTTTTTAGTGACGGATATTCCTCCCGTTTCTTCTGATACGACAATCGTCAGACTATCCGTAACTTCACTCATGCCTATGGCTGCCCTATGCCGTGTGCCAAGTTCCTTTGATATGAATGGACTCTCTGATAATGGCAAATAGCAAGCGGCAGCTGCCACCTGGTTATTTTGTAAAATAACTGCACCATCATGGAGCGGCGTATTAGGGATGAAGATATTAATGAGCAGTTCTGAAGAAATATAGGATTTCAGGGGTATCCCCGTTTCAACATAATCTCCCAGCTCCGTACCTTTTTCTATCGTAATCAAGGCACCAATCCGCCTTTTTGCCATATAGGTGGACGCCTTTAGGATTTCCTCGACTAAACGCTCTTGCTGATTCTCTTCTGGAACGGTGCCCCTTGCAAAGAGCTTCCCGCGTCCTAATTGTTCAAGTGCCCTTCTCAGTTCAGGTTGAAAAATGACGAGAATTGCCAATACTCCCCAATTCATGACTTGTGCCATTAACCATCCGAGTGTATTGAAACCAAACAGGTTGCTTAAGCTTTTTACAATGACAATTACAAAAATTCCTTTTAGCAGCTGAATAGCCTTCGTGCCTCGAATAATAGTTAACAATTTATATATCACAAACCATACAAGGAGAATATCAATGAAATTTACTACATAGTCCCAAACAGTCAAATTGGTTAAAGACATGTTGTTTCCTCCAGTCAGTATTACTCCAAATACCAATAACAATCTTTATTTACAATAACCTTAATAGTATACCATTTTTTAAATGATTCATCTAAAAACTAGTGTGAGAAATTTACACAGGAAAAAAGAACCATTAAAAACGGTTCCCCTTCCTTTAAAAAATAAAGCTGGGCGAAGTCATCGTAAATCAAAAACGATGCCCCTGCCCAGCTTCTATTCCTTATTCCTTTTTCTCCTCTTTGGCAGGAACCAACGAGGTTGCAGTGTCCTTCACTTTATACCACATCCACTCAAAAGCTTGGTCAATAACATAGATGCTTCCGGTCACATTACCTGCTTTAGACATATACTTATGCCCATTTATGACTGTCACATCTCCCTCTACTTCACCATCTATTTGAATATTACCATTTTGAACTACCACATTTCCCTTGATTGTCTCACCCTCAGGCACAATAACCGTTTCACCTTCGACCACTAAGTTAGGCTGCTTTGAAACTGAAAAATGTTCGTCCTGATTATAAGTGGAAAAAACAGATCCTGTCATCAATATGATGAACATCGCTGCCGCTGTCATGAAAGGATGGCTTTTGAACCAACGTTTGGCACCTGTTGTTTTCGTTTCCTTTGGCAATTGAGCCATAACCTTCGCTGTAAAATCATCCGGGGCCTTTATATGGGAAGTGCTTTGTACAAGAGCGACCGCCTTTTTCATTTCATGAAAGTAATCCCGGCATTCAGCACAGTCATGCAAGTGCTCCCGTAAAACTTCTTTATGCTCCGGTTTGATGTCCTCATCTAAATAATCATGCATATATTCAATGATTTCCTCATGGCAGTTCATTTTTCTCACCTTCTTTTTATAAATGGCGTAGTTGTTTACGCAAGGCTTCGCGACCGCGATGTATCCTCGTCTTAACCGTACCGACCGGCAAATCGAGTATCTCACTGATTTCCTTTAGAGATAACTCTTCAATATACTTCAATACGATTACCGATCGGTATTTCTCGGGCAATTTCATTATTTCCACTTGAATGGTTTCCTGCAGTTCTAATGATTCAACCTCTTCCTCGGGTTTCGCCATATCCGATGCAATTTGGGAATACATATTCAATCCCTCTGTTCCTGCCACCTCTGCATCCAGATAGTAGTCCGGTTTTTTCTTGCGAAGCCGGTCAATACAAAGATTGGTCGCAATCCGATATAACCATGTAGAAAATTTCATTGTTATATTGAAACTTCGAATGTTCACGTAGGCCCTTACAAAGGCCTCTTGAGCCAAATCTTCTGCTTCTTGCCTGTTTCCGAGCATCCTGAAACATATTTGGAAAACTTTGTCCTTGTAAATTTCGACAATTTCACCAAAGGCATTATGGTCTCCTTTTAATACTTGATTAATTCTCTCTTTAATGAGTGCATCCATTTTCCGGTATTACCCCCGCTCATGCGGCTATACGATTACTACGAATCGTAAGCTGAAAGGTTTCAAAAATTTAATACATTAATTTTAACAAAGTTTTACATTTTATGTTTAAGAAAAAAAAAACAGGGCTATATAGTAAGAAATTGTAAAATTCAAAGGAGTGATTCTCTATATGAGTACTGAACAAATTTTAGACCATATTGAACAATGCAGACAGAAAATGATGTTTTTGGCTTCCCGTTCTTCCATGGTGGATAATGAAGTTATTGAAGTTAGCAGCAAACTGGATTCTTTAATCATTCAATACATCCATTTAACTAAAAATGAAAATCTCATGGACAGACGTGCTCTCAAGTGAGCATGGATAGAAAATTGCAACCATTTATCTATAGATATGTTTCTGTTACATACACCCTGGTAAATAAACCTACGTCTTCTAGCATATAAAAAACAGTAACCCATTACAAGCCGGTTACTGTTTCTTTTAATTATTAGTTATAATAATTTTTCACCAAATAGCGAACCCAGTAAGGCCACGGCAACGATTGCCGTTTTATTTCGCTCATCTAAAATGGGATTCACTTCAACGAATTCAGCGGATGTAATCAAGTTGGATTCCGCAAGCATTTCCATGGCCAAATGACTTTCCCGATAACTTATACCACCAATCACCGGGGTCCCGACTCCGGGTGCATCTGCTGGGTCCACTCCATCCAAATCCAGTGAAAGGTGGACGCCATCCGTTCTTTCCCTTAAATAATCAATGCATTCTTCCATGACCCGTGTCATTCCCAACCGGTCGATCTCATGCATCGTGAATACTTTAATCCCTTTCTCACGGATAAGTTCCTTTTCCCCTTCATCCAATGACCTCGCTCCAATGATTACGATGTTTTTCGGTTTCACTTTTGGAGCAAAACCATGTATATTGATCAGGTCCGGATGGCCAATCCCAATACTGACAGCCAAGGGCATCCCGTGTATATTTCCTGATGGTGAAGTATCTTCCGTATTTAAATCGCCATGTGCATCGTACCAAATCACACCTAGATTCTCATAGTGCTTTGCGACTCCTGCCAGTGTGCCTATCGCTATTGAATGGTCTCCTCCCAATACAAGCGGAAAGGAACCTTCTTCTATTATTTCATCAACTCTTGTAGCTAACTGGGTATTACCTTTTGCTACAAGCTGTAAGTTTTTTAAATTTGTCCCGGGCTCATCTGCATTTTCAGGACGCCCTACAATTATATCCCCTAAATCCTCTACTTCTATATTCAACTTTTCAAGACGCTCGACAATCTCTGCGCAGCGGATGGCACTAGGTCCCATATCCACCCCTCGCCTTGCTTGACCAAGGTCCATGGGCAATCCGATGACGGAAATTTTCTGAATAGACATACAATTCCCCCTTTCCACCATTTTATATCGTATATGCCAATTGGTTCAACTCGACATTTCCATGTATAAAGATGCACGTTTTCCGATAACATATGTTTTTTGTGAAAAAATATCTTTCTGGGGATTAGTTTACCCAACTATGCCTTAAACAAAAAAAAGTCTTAAACCATTTTTGGCTTAAGACGTAAGTTTTGGTGTATGTAGTTGATGGTGGAGCCTAGCGGGATCGAACCGCTGACCTCCTGCGTGCAAGGCAGGCGCTCTCCCAGCTGAGCTAAGGCCCCTAAGGAATTTAAAATATATTAAGCGGAAGACGGGATTCGAACCCGCGACCCCAACCTTGGCAAGGTTGTATTCTACCACTGAACTACTTCCGCAAATGGCTGGGCTAGAAGGGATCGAACCTTCGCATGACGGAATCAAAATCCGTTGCCTTACCGCTTGGCTATAGCCCAATATATGATATGAATGATTAATGTACAACAAAATAAAAAGGTGGTAATCATATATTTCCCCAATACAGAGAATATATAACTGATCCACAGGATTTTATTAAAATGGTGGAGGGGGGCAGATTCGAACTGCCGAACCCGAAGGAGCGGATTTACAGTCCGCCGCGTTTAGCCACTTCGCTACCCCTCCGCAATATATGGTTGTAAATGGTGCCGGCAAGAGGACTTGAACCCCCAACCTACTGATTACAAGTCAGTTGCTCTACCAGTTGAGCTACACCGGCAAGTAAAGAATAAAATGGTGGAGGATGACGGGATCGAACCGCCGACCCTCTGCTTGTAAGGCAGATGCTCTCCCAGCTGAGCTAATCCTCCGGATTAATGATTTAAAATGGTGACCCGTACGGGATTCGAACCCGTGTTACCGCCGTGAAAGGGCGGTGTCTTAACCGCTTGACCAACGGGCCGAACTGTTTTTTTGTTCATAGATAGATTGGGAAGCTCCCAAGCGGATTCGAACCGCTGACCTCTTCCTTACCATGGAAGTGCTCTACCTACTGAGCTATGGAAGCATATGGCTCCGCAGGTAGGACTCGAACCTACGACCGTTCGGTTAACAGCCGAATGCTCTACCACTGAGCTACTGCGGAATAATATAATGTTTCCTAAAACCCATTAAAGATTTAAATGAACAGCTTGGCGGCGTCCTACTCTCACAGGGGGAAACCCCCAACTACCATCGGCGCTGAAGAGCTTAACTGCCGTGTTCGGAATGGGAACGGGTGTGACCTCTTCGCTATCGCCACCAAACATAAAAGGAACGTTGTTCCTTCAAAACTAGATAATAAGAAGGTATTTCATTTTTTAAAAAGCGTTGGTTAAGTCCTCGATCTATTAGTATCAGTCAGCTCCACATGTCACCATGCTTCCACCTCTGACCTATCAACCTGATCATCTTTCAGGGATCTTACTAGCTTGCGCCATGGGAAATCTCATCTTGAGGGGGGCTTCATGCTTAGATGCTTTCAGCACTTATCCCGTCCGCACGTAGCTACCCAGCTATGCCTTTGGCAAGACAACTGGTACACCAGCGGTGCGTCCATCCCGGTCCTCTCGTACTAAGGACAGCTCCTCTCAAATTTCCTGCGCCCGCGACGGATAGGGACCGAACTGTCTCACGACGTTCTGAACCCAGCTCGCGTACCGCTTTAATGGGCGAACAGCCCAACCCTTGGGACCGACTACAGCCCCAGGATGCGATGAGCCGACA
>NZ_CM149663.1:100000-162500 GCF_056173225.1 Peribacillus sp. QJM3NY_7 | reverse complement strand
GTACAAAACATTCTTCATGCCCCCGTTTTTTCAACGGAAGATGGGCCGAAAGCGGTTTATAAAGGGGAAAAGAATGTTGCGATCACGTTCAATATTGGCTGGGGTGATGAGAAAGCCGCTCCGATAATAGAGACATTAAAAAGAGAAAAGATTAAATCGGCCACTTTTTTCCTTTCGGGATCCTGGGCAGAACGCCACCCTGACATAGTAGCTGAAATTGTGAAAGAAGGATATGAAATCGGCATGCTTGGTTATGATTATAAGGATTATACCGAAATGGAAGATCAAGAAATCATCCGGGATATTTCTAAAGCCCAGGAAGCATTTAAAAAACTTAATGTAAAGAATATAGAACTTTTACGCGCTCCCACCGGCCACTTTGATAAACGACTCTTGAAGATCAGTGAGAAATTCGGATATACCGTTGTCCATTGGAGCATCGATTCGAAGGATTGGACCAATCCAGGTGTGGATCGGATCATACAGAACATCACCAAGGCCCAAAAAGGTGATATCATTTTATTACATGCTTCAGACTCAGCAAAACAAACGAATAAAGCATTACCGGAGTTATTAAGTGAACTTCGATCAAAAAATTTAAACTTCGTTAACGTTTCAGAGATGATTTCCAATTCCTCGGCAAGCAGTGAGGAAGTCCGCTAACTTAAAAAACTGCGTACTAATGGTCTCCATGAACCTTTAGTACGCAGTTTTTCTGTTTTGACTTCTTTATGTAAAGTCCGGCCAAAATATTGGTTAGCTGCCTTTACCTAATTGACCGGCTTTCATCTTTCCCTTTGCTGGAGTTTGCTTACGCTCTCTTCTATCGGCCAATTCCTTTTGTGAAATTTCAATCAATTTGCCAAGGACCAATAATTGATAAGCATTGCAGACTAGCAATGGAAACAGCATGAAGTAAAGCCAGCCTTCATCATTGGTTTTCAGGACAGGTACCCACTCCAATACCGTGACCACGACCATGAAAAACAAGGCCGGTATGAAGGACTGTTTATTCGTTTGTTTCATTTTGAAATAAGCTGTAATAAGCCCTGCGGCCAATACAACCAATGCTAACACGATATACGAACTGATTCCCTCGCCTGAACCAAAGCTAAGATATCGCAGGTAAACAAGATCGAATACAACAAAAAGAATGAGTACAAGTTGAACGGCATTCCATAAGGAAGCGCTTTTAAATATCCCCAGACCAAAACGATGTATTGTTAAATAGGCAAAAAAGCCGGCTTGGCTTATGACACTGAAAATCAATCCAACACCGAATAACCAAATAAAAGTTGATAGGATGGCACTGACTTCAAAAGAAGAAAAATAAGGCTTAAACTCACTCCATCGAGCCAAGAACCCTACAACTCCGCCAGTTACGCCACCTATAAGCAATGTTGTTAAAAACAATTTAACTAAATTACGGCTGTTCATTGTTTTCCTCCATACATTTCTATTTCATATCCTTAATTGTACCAACCAAATTTGGAAAAATCCACTTATTCCACCAAGGAATAATATCGCCGATTGGAACCATATTAACAGTAAGAAGGATGAAAGGGGCCCTGCGTATGAGAGTGGGAGTTGCTTTGCTTTTCACGTCATTCTTACTCGTTTGTTCCGGTTGTGCTCAAAATGGGGCAGGCGGAGAAAAAATGGAGTACGAAGAGACAAAGAAAATGGTCGTCGATATCTTGAAGACAGATGATGGAAAAAAGGCCATCCAGGATATCATTACTGATGATAAAACGAAAGCTGAACTCATTATGGATTCGGATGCCATTAAGAAATCCATTGAAGATATGGTCACTTCAGATAAAGGGAAGGAATTTTGGAAAAAGACATTCAATGATCCTGAATTTGCTTCCGCTTATGCTAAAGCATTAGAAGACGAACATAAAAAGGTATTGAAGGACTTAACTGCTGATCCTCAGTATCGTGGAATGCTCATGGAAATAATGAAAGAACCGGATATGGAAAAAGAAATGAATAAATTATTAAAAACCAAGGAAATGCGATCGGTCTATAAAGAGCTGATCATCGAGACAATGGAAAGTCCTCTCGTCCAAGCGAAAATGCAAGAGAAATTGGATAAAGCAGCCACAAAGGCGGCCGAGAAGGAGAAAAAGTAAAAAGAATGAAAAAAGGCTGATTCCCAATCGGAATCAGCCTTCTTTTTATTGCAGTTTTTCAATGACCTTTTTAGCAATATCTTCGTAAATCCTGCCAAGCCTATGGTCCGCTGCGTAAATGGATGGAGCAAAGTCCTCTTCGTTCCAATCTGGCTGTTGCAGGGGAAGTTGACCTAAAACTTCTGTACGAAGCTCTTCTGCAAGCTTCTTTCCGCCGCCTTTTCCGAATACATATTCCTTTTCACCGGTCGTTTTACTTTCGAAAAATGACATATTCTCTATGACACCAATGACTTCGTGTTCTGTCTTGATGGCCATGGCACCAGCTCTTGCAGCAACGAAGGCTGCAGTCGGATGCGGTGTCGTAACAATGATTTCTTTACATGAAGGGAGCATCGTATGCACGTCCAATGCAACATCGCCTGTACCCGGCGGTAAGTCAAGGACCAAATAGTCCAAATCTCCCCATTCCACTTCATTAAAGAAACTGTTAAGCATTTTACCCAGCATCGGCCCTCTCCAGATGATCGGCGCGTTATCCTCTACAAAAAAGCCCATTGAGATAACTTGAACGCCAAACCGTTCTACAGGAATGATTTTTTCCCCGCGAACAACCGGTCGTTTTGTTATCCCCATCATATCAGGTACGCTGAATCCGTAAATATCGGCATCAACCAGTCCGACCTTTTTGCCTAGACGAGCAAGTGAAGTGGCAAAATTCACTGAGATCGTAGATTTTCCTACTCCGCCTTTACCACTGGCGATCGCGATGAATTGAGTCTTACTGTTAGGACCAAGCAAACCTTGGTCCGCCTCACCCTGGGGAATGCTTTCACGATGCTTGGCTAATTCCTCTTCTGAAAGTTCCGTGAAACGGATGCCTACCGATTCTGCTCCGTTCGTTTTCAGCAAGTCCACAACTTCGGATTGCATTTGCATTTGCTCGGCAGTCCCCGTTTTCGCAATCGCAAGTTTAACGCTTACATGATTCTTTTCAGGTTTTATTTTGATTTCTATAATTCCATTTGTCTCTTCAAGGTTTTTATGTAGAAAAGGGTCTTTAAGATCCTTTAATAAATTCAGTACTTTCTCTTCTGTTAACAAGTCGAGCACCCCTTTGAATTTTATTTTCCCATTTTTCAGTATAACATATTACCGAAAGAAAACTTATTATCTGCCTTGTATGCTGGGCCAGATTATTTCCCCATGATAAAAAGGCCTTGTACCTTACAAGACCCCGACATCACTCGTCATCCGATAGTTTTTCTTCTGTGAAGTACCGTAAAATCCCCATATAAATTGAACTGGCAATCTTTTCCTGGTATTTATCACTGATAAGCCGTTCCCTTTCCTCAGAATTGGAAAGAAAGCCAATTTCCACAAGCGCTCCTGGTTTCTTAGCATAATTCATCAAATACACATGATTGATCGTTCTTGCATCACGCTTTGTATTTTCCAGGTTTCTGATGATTTCAGTCTGAATGAATTTAGCCACCTGTTCATTTTCCTCAAACCTGCTTGTATAAAAGGTTTGGGCACCTTTCGATGACGCCGATGGAAAAGAGTTCAGATGAATGCTTAAGAATAAGTCCGCTTCCGAATCATTGATCATTTTAACCCGATTCCGTAAGTCCTCCTGTTTTCGCTGGCGGATCCCCTTTGTATTACCCTGTGCCAGATCCTCATCCTTCTCACGGGTCATGATGACAAGTGCACCTTGTTCCTGCAAATAGTCCCTGACCTTTAATGAAACGGAAAGGGCAATTTCCTTTTCCATTATCTCTTGTACATTGGCCCCGCCGTCCATTCCCCCGTGACCTGCATCAAGAATGATGACCTTCCCTGCCAACGGAAGGTTCCAGGAGTCCCAAGAATCATCTTCAACGAATTTAAAAGTCACAATTAAAAAAAGGACAAACAATCCCATTGCGATTCCTGTATATTTCAGCTTTCTGCGCATGACCGTTCCCCTTCCATGATCTCTCTACTAAAAAGTATGGGACAAACCATGGAATTAGAACAAGGAATGGGATTTTGCCTTCTTAATGCAGTTTCATTTTATATCGTTTCTCTCCAGTCTTAAAACCGTCCAGCCACCAATCCCCTACAAATCCTTCACAACAATAAAACAATCCTTCATCGAAAGCGTTATTCGCTGTAACTTCCCGCCAATACAAAATAAAGTTAAAAAGAGTATCGACCAAAAACTTCTCTTCCTTCCAGCACCTGGACCTTACATCATCTTCCGACTCCCCATAATAGCCAAACTTACTATAGTTCGCTCCTAATAAATAAGCTTCGATGGCAACATCGAAGTAGCCTTCCTCCAAAACATCCATCAAATCCTGTCCAAAGTAACGCTGAATCCTCCCCTTCATATCCTCGATAGAAAGTTCCCTGAGCAACCTGCGTTCGAACTTCAATTGCCTTTCCCTTTGCATCTCCTGTAAACCTAATATCACAGCCATAATTCACCTCCGGGGCAATTCCCCATTTCCCAAAATTATTTCCCAAGACATAATTTAGTTTTAGCGTTCTATTTTGAACCATTCATTTATTCCATTGGCAAAAAATAACGAGGATAGGTTCAACAGGTAATTGAAATGCCTTCATATGCTATCTTCCATAAGAAGCTTAAAAGGACAGCCCAAACATTTCGGATGATAATTACTCGCAGAAAAAATTGATACTATCACCCGTAACCCGTTAATTTAGGATGCTACCCGAGGCGGACCTTGCGACTTGGGCAGCTCACTGCGCATGCCTTACAGTGATCACACCTGATTATTCATGTCGTGTTCTTCCTTAAATTCAAGCAAGCTTTGTGATCTATCGATAAAAAGGACATCCGTGGTAAACGGATGTCCTTTTCTAACATGATATTACATTTTATAATAGCGAATTTATTTAAATACATACCTACTTAGCAGGATGAACTGCCAGAGGTTCATAAAGCACAGTATATCCAGTCGCCGGTACTACACAAAGTTTGAATGGCTTCCTATATTCATTTCACTTTATATCTGTCCAGCCCTCTTCTTTAATCGGCCAGCTAGAGGCACGACGATTATTCCGGCTATTACGACCTGCATTACGTTTCCGGGGATGGAGCCGAATGGCTGGATCCAGTTACCGTAAAGGATAACTTCAGTAAAATAATAGCCCACGATTTTTATGATCAAGGCAACGGAAACGGCCAAAGTGTATACAAGTTCTCTTTTGCCCGGTACCTTTTCAGATATAAGGCCGGCTAGAAAGCCCATTGCTCCGACGATGACGAATGTAAACGGTGCCCATGCTGCCCAACCAGAGAATAAATCGAAGAAGGCCATACCGAAGGCGCCTGCTATCGCCCCTGTTTTTTTTCCATATACCAAGGCTGCTATAAAAAGGGGAACGTTGCCCAAATGGACCAGGCCTCCGTTACCCATTATTGGGAGCTTGATGTTGATGAACATTGTCGCTACAAGGGTTAACGCAATGAATAGTGCATTGATGACCAAGGCTTTTGTTTTAGTTGTTTCAATCGGTGAGTATGTTGAATTCATATGAAGTCCTCTTTCTTTTTTTAAGTATTATCATACTCCTAAACAGAGACTTAATAAATATCGATTTTACAAATAATTCTGTATTCCACAAATAAACTCATGTGTAAACAAATGGGACCTACCATCCCCAACATCCGAAGCACCCTCCCCACGGCGTTAAATCGCTTTGTGGCTTGGAGGCTGGGAAGGATTTATATCATGACGCAGAAGGGTTCATGGAGCGTGATGTGGGTCATATTATCCCGGTCATTAAAAGGACTTAATGAAATTCAAATTCATTCTAACGGATTAAGAATCATTGCACTCTGTACATTAAATAAATTTGAATGGCAATATAATCCGAACTAAAATGAAGCCCCTTTCTTAACCACCATATTATAATGCCTACCAATGAGGCCGTTTTAATGTCAATATCAACATAATCAGCAGGTAAATCCTTCTTGGTATTCTTCCTTCTTATTTCTACTAATTGCTTTAATAATGAAAACAATTGTTCTTCAAACTGATTCGTTTTAAATAAAATAAGTAAATAATTTCGATGGATATATAAATAATCAAGCAATTGTGTCAGCTGTTGTTTTTCCGATAAGTCTTTTGCATGTATTAAAGCAAGAATTTTCTCCGATAGCTCATTCAGAATCTCATCGGTGATTTGTGTTAGTAAATCTTGAATATCCTGATAATGCAGGTAAAATGTTGTCCGATTCAGCCCTGCTTTGGCTGCGATTTCCCGGACCGTTAAATTCGAAATAATGGGGTCCTCGCACAAGAGAGCAATGACAGCGTCTTTAAACATTTCCCTTGAGCGAATTGTACGGGGATCTTCTTTTTTAGGTATGGACATTTTAATCTCCTTTATAGATTTTCTTTAACTTTCTCAACAGCATATATTTCTATGTCGATTAGTGAACATTTTCAAGAAAACTGTTCATGGTAAGTAACATATATTTTTGTTACCATCGATTTTATCGACACGGTGTTGAGAATGCAAGTCAAAAGTGAAGGGGTTTACGATGGACATTACTGAAAGAAATAAAAAAGTTTTATTAATTGTACTGATTGCCGGTTGTTTTTTATCAACATTAAATCAGACTTTATTAAATGTTGCATTGAGTGGATTAATGGAAGTATTTGATGTAACGGCTGCAACTGTACAATGGTTATCTACAGGGTTTATGCTAGTGAACGGTGTTTTAGTGCCAATCACTGCCTTTTTAATGCAACGGTTTACAACAAGGCAGCTTTTTATTAGCTCGATGTTCTTTTTGTTCATCGGTTCTGTACTTTGCGCATGTGCGGGGAGTTTTGGCGTGCTGTTAACGGGCAGAATGATTCAAGCAATCGGTGCCGGGATTATTATACCTCTAATGATGACGGTTATTTTATATTTATACCCTAGCGAAAAGCGCGGAAGCATCATGGGGACAATCGGCTTTGCGATAATTTTTGCCCCGGCCATAGCCCCGACCTTATCTGGTTTTACCATGGAATATGTTTCATGGAGATGGCTATTCATTGGGTTAATCCCATTCTTAATAATCGTCATCGTTCTAGCGTTCAAATATTTAATGAATGTTACAGAGACAACAAAAGCAAGATTGGATATCACAAGTGTCATTTTATCAACGATTGGTTTCGGCTGTATATTATTTGGATTTAGTAGCGCAGGAAGCAAGGGATGGGATGATCCCGTTGTCATTACTGCAATAGTCGTCGGAATGATCGTGTCGACTCTATTCTGTTTACGTCAAATGAAATCGAGCGATCCACTATTAAATTTAACTGTATTCAAGTATAAAGTTTTCACGCTTACATCCTTCATCAATGTACTAATTACGATGATCATGTATGCGGATTTAATCCTTTTACCAATCTACTTGCAAAATGGACGAGGTTTTACAGCATTTGAAGCAGGTTTACTGCTATTACCCGGAGCTGTGATTAATGCCTTCTTATCCCCTGTCACAGGTAAAATGTTTGATAAATACGGTGCTAAACCACTCTTTATTACAGGTTTGGTATTCATCATTGTTTCGATGTGGGGAGTCATAGATATAAGCGAATCAACGACGTATATCTATATCATGATTCGTACCATAATATTACGAATTGGTTTGAGCTTCATTACCATGCCATTAAATACAGCAGGGTTGAATGCTTTACCAAGAGAATTGGGTTCCCATGGTTCAGCTGTAAATAATACCATTCGCCAATTGTCAGGTGCCATTGGAACAGCAGTTGTCATCACGGTATATACAATGCAGGCAACATCACATGCCTCTGAGCTATCAATGGAAAATGAAAACATTACAGCTATACAACTCGAGGCATCAGCTTCCATCCTTGGCTCAAGTGATGCCTATGTTTTCATGCTAGCCTTATCTTTTGTGGCGTTAATAATAGCATGCTTCATGCCGAAAAAGGCTGCAATCAAAAAAAGTGAAGATGAATCTCAAAACTAAGATTGTTAACTGAAGTATTTAAAATAAAGCATATCCGGGAGATCACGGATATGCTTTATTAATATTTCCGGTCAAAAAAAAGACCCCCAACCAATATGGTTGAGAGCCTTTCGAAACGGTAATAGAATTAACGTTTTGAGAACTGAGGTGCACGACGTGCGCCTTTAAGACCGTATTTTTTACGTTCTTTCATACGTGGGTCACGAGTTAGTAAACCAGCAGTTTTAAGAGATGGACGGTATTCTGGATCAACTTGTAGCAATGCACGAGCGATACCGTGACGGATTGCTCCAGCTTGACCAGTATATCCACCACCGCTAACGTTTACTAGAATGTCGTAATTTCCAGTAGTTTCTGTTGCAACTAGTGGTTGGTTAACAACTTCACGTAATGCTGCAAAAGGAATATATTCATTGATGTCACGACCGTTAATAACGATGCGACCTTCGCCTGGTACTAAACGTACACGAGCTACTGAGCTCTTACGGCGACCAGTACCATAATATTGAACTTGTGCCAAGATAGTAACCTCCTTAGTAATTATCCGCGTAATTCGTATACTTCCGGTTGTTGAGCAGCGTGTGGGTGCTCAGCTCCAGCGTATACGTGTAATTTTTTGTAGATTTGACGACCAAGAGAATTCTTTGGAAGCATACCTTTGATAGCAAGTTCAAGCATTCTCTCAGGGTAGTTTGTACGCATTTCAAGAGCAGTTCTAGTTTTAAGGCCGCCTGGATGCATAGTGTGACGGTAATAAATTTTGTCAGTCAATTTTTTACCAGTCAAATGGATTTTTTCAACATTGATAAGAATTACATGATCACCAGTGTCAATGTTCGGTGTAAAAGTTGGTTTATGTTTACCACGTAAGATGGATGCTACTTCAGTAGAAAGGCGACCCAAAGTTTTGCCTTCAGCGTCAATCACATACCATTTACGTTCTACTTCATTAGCTTTCGCCATAAATGTCGTACGCATGGTTAACCTCCTAAAAAACTTTTTAATTTTTTATATTTATTTTCAATCACAATAAACTTCCGGGGCTTATCGTGGGATTAAAATACATACCATATTATATTAACTTCTCCCATATTCATTGTCAAGGGAATGTTACACTAGGATAAGTTGTCTATAAAACCCTTTCTGCAACTCCAGGAAAAGGTCAGTATCGCATCAAACCGCTCCATTACTGAGTTCATCTCGTTTTCCAGTTGTAAAAAAACTGGTATCACTTCGAAAATAATTTTATTTGTAAAATACTTTCCATAAATATAGGCCTTGGGCTGGTGCTGTTTTCCCTGCAAAGCTGCGGTCCTTCTTGTCCAAAATCCCGCTCATATCATGGGGTGACATCTTGCCGCTGCCGACATCCAGGAGCGTCCCAACCAAGATACGCACCATATTATATAAAAAGCCTTCGCCAACGAAGCGGAAAACCAGGAAATCATCGCTCTCTTCAAAATCCATTTCTTTTATGGTTCGAATTTTATCGACCACTTCCGTTTTTGCCGAACAAAAACTTGTAAAGTCATGTGTCCCTATCAAATAGGAGATTGCTTCCCTCATCGCCTCCACATTTAAAGGGTATGGATAATGATAGGCGTAATTCCGCTTAAACGGATCCCGCAGTTTCGAACGGGCTACGATATAACGGTACTCTTTCCCAGTAGTATGGAACCTCGCATGAAAATCGTCAGGCACGATATCGACTTCCAGAGCGATGATATCGGTCGGGAGAAGCGCGCTGAACGCCTTTATCCAATTTTCAGTAGGGAATGTAAGGGGAGACTCAAAGTGAAGTACCTGCCCCTTTGCATGGACCCCAGAGTCTGTCCTGCCTGAAGCAGTCACTTTTATAATTGTGCCTTTATGCATTTGGGCCAAGACTGCCTCGAATTCACTTTGTATGGTGCGTTTCTCAGGCTGCACCTGATAGCCAGCAAAATCCGTGCCGTCATAAGCGATCACACATTTATATTTTGGCATAGTTCTCTTCCTTATTATGAACGTAATAAAAATAACATGATCGTTAGAACACCAATTGAGACCATCAAAAGACTATCACTCGTCTTCCAGTTCAATTGGCGATATTTCGTGCGGCCTTCCCCGCCACGGTATCCTCTTGATTCCATGGCAGTTGCCAATTCCTCGGCCCGTTTGAACGAACTGACAAATAAAGGAACCAACAGAGGTACAATCGATTTAACCCTGTCCTTTATCGGGCCAGATGAAAAGTCAACGCCCCTTGCAGTTTGGGCCTTCATGATTTTTTCCGTTTCCTCCATTAGCGTCGGGATGAATCGAAGGGCAATGGACATCATCAATGCCAGTTCATGTACAGGCATCTTCCACTTTTTCAAAGGTCCCAACAGCTCTTCCATCCCGTCTGTAATGGATATCGGGGATGTCGTCAAAGTTAAAAGTGACGTAACAAGGATTAGTAAAGTAAATCTAATGGATATGAAAAAACCTTGAATCAAACCGCCTTCATAGATTTCAAACCAACCGTATTCAAAAAGCAATTCCCCTTCCTTCGTAAACAATATATGGAGAAGGAATGTAAATACGATCAAGAAAAAGATTGGCTTCAACCCATTATAAAGATAGCGAAGCGGTATTTTGGAAAGACTGATCATAAGGATGGTGAATACAGCAAGCAAACCGTAAGAAACGACATTATTCGCCAAAAAGACGACACAAACAAACAGGAACACGAGGAGCAGTTTAGCCCTTGGGTCCATCTTGTGCATCAATGAATTTGCAGGGACATAACGCCCGATAATCATTTTATCCAGCATCAGCGGTTCCCCCGTTTCATGGCTTTATCTATTTCTATCGCTAAATCACCGATATTAAGACATGGATGATCAAATCGAACACCAAGTTCCTTCTGGAGCTTTAGCTGAAAGCGGACCGTATCAGGAACATCCAGGCCTAGCTCCATTAATTGTTCCGGCTCTGAGAAAATTTCCTGGGGGGTTCCTTTTTTGAACACCGTACCCTTATGCATGATGATGATGTCATCCGCGTACTTGGCTGCATCCTCCATGCTATGGGTCACCAGAATTGTTGAAATGCCCCTTGCTTTATGCAGATCATAAAACATATCCATGATTTCTTTGCGTCCTCGCGGATCCAATCCCGCTGTGGGCTCATCAAGGACCAATACTTCCGGTTCCATGGCAAGTACCCCAGCGATGGCCACCCGTCGCATCTGTCCGCCGGATAAGTCGAATGGAGACTTTTCAAGAACTTCCTCATTCAATCCGACTTGCGCGATGGCTTTCCTGGCCAGTTTCTTTGCATCGATTTCAGAAACGCCAAAATTCATAGGACCGAAACATATATCCTTTTCAACCGTTTCATCAAATAACTGATGTTCCGGAAACTGAAAAACAATTCCGACCTTTTGCCTTATTGGCCGCAAAGCCTTTTCTTTTCTTCCTGCTTCAATCGTCCGATCCCCAATGAAAACCCGACCCTTCGTCGGTTTTAAAAGAGCATTCAAATGCTGCAGTAGCGTGGATTTCCCGGACCCTGTATGCCCGATGATTGCGGTATAGGTTCCCGGCTCCATTGAAATATTGACATCATGAAGGGCTAGATGTTCAAAAGGAGTATTCACCTGATAGCGGTATTCTACATCATCGAGTGTAATTCGCATAAATCCTTCACCAACTCTTCCTCTGTCAAATGCCCATCAACTACACGAACACCATTTTTTTGTAACTCCTTGGTTAGTTTCACTGAAAAGGGAATATCAAGTCCAAGAGCAATCAATTCTTCCTCTAACTCAAAAATATCCTGAGGCGAACCTTCACGATATAACCGACCTTGGTTCATGACTATCATTCGATCAGCTTTCGCAGCTTCCTCAAGATCATGGGTGATTGATATGACAGTGATCTCGTTTTCCTGTTTTAATTCCCTAACTGTTTCAAGCACTTCTTCACGGCCTCTTGGGTCAAGCATGGAGGTTGCTTCATCTAAGATGATTATGTCTGGCTGCAAGGCTATTACACCTGCAATGGCCACTCTTTGCTTTTGACCGCCGGATAGATGGTGCGGCTCTTGATTAAGAAAGGCATTCATCTTAACCTTATTTAACGCACCATGAACACGCTCCACCATAACCTGCTGAGAAACACCGGCGTTTTCTAAACCAAAAGCCACATCATCCTGAACTGTAGTGCCTACAAATTGATTATCTGGGTTTTGAAAAACCATGCCAATTTTCTGGCGTACATCCCAAACGGATTCTTCTGTCAAAAGTTGATCATTAATCGTAATGGTACCTGAGTTAGCGAACTGAAGGCCATTCAATAACTTCGCTAATGTCGACTTGCCAGAACCATTATGTCCGACAATCGCTAGCCACTCCCCTTGATGAATATCAAAAGAAACATCATCCAAGGCGTTTCGAGACTGACCCTCATATTTAAAAACAATATTATTTAAAGAAACCAGCTTCTTCACCATGTGGCCCTCCTCATCCTCGACTGCACTCGCCTAAACTATGCTCTGCTCACTCAATATAAATATAGTCGTTTTTCCTTCTGAAAATATAAAAAAACGCTGCACCCCTTCCACCGAAAGAATTTTCGGTAAATTAAGAGCAGCTAACAGCGGACCTGTTACGAAAAACAGGTTATCTTATAATCGCTTATCAAAAGCGGGAAGGGATGCTTGAGCTAGACGTGAAGGCTCCCCGTATGTACAGGTTCCGCCAGCCATCGTAACACTCAATGCGAATTTCTAAAGTACAGAATTTCTATTAAAAAAAAGAAAAAGGGCATAGAACAAGTGAGTATATTCATTTGTCCCGCCCTTTTTCATCGTTGTTATTAAACTAATTCAATAACCACGACTGGTGCACCGTCACCGCGGCGTGGACCAACTTTCATGATACGAGTGTATCCACCTTGACGTTCTTCATAACGTGGAGCCACGTCACTGAATAGTTTTTGAAGGGCATCTGTGCCATTCTCAGCGTCAGCGATTTCGTTACGGATGAAAGATGCAGCTTGACGGCGTGCATGCAAGTCACCACGTTTACCAAGAGTGATCATTTTATCTACTACAGAACGTAATTCTTTTGCACGTGCTTCAGTAGTTTCAATGCGCTCATGGATAATAAGATCCGTAGCTAAATCACGAAGTAATGCTTTACGTTGTGCGCTAGTGCGTCCTAACTTTCTGTAACCCATTAGAGATTCCCTCCTTTGTTGAAGTTCTATATTGTGTGTCAATAACAAGGCTCACAACATAATGGATTGATTCCGCCATGTTATCAGTCGTCTTTACGAAGACCTAAGCCTAATTCTTCTAGTTTCGCTTTCACTTCTTCAAGTGATTTACGACCTAGATTACGTACTTTCATCATATCTTCTTCCGTTTTATGAGCTAGCTCTTGAACGGTATTGATTCCAGCACGTTTCAAGCAGTTGTAAGAACGAACAGAAAGGTCTAATTCTTCGATCGTCATCTCAAGAACTTTTTCTTTTTGATCTTCTTCTTTTTCAACCATGATTTCAGCATTTTGAGCTTCATCGGTTAAACCAACAAAGATATTTAAATGCTCTGTTAAAATCTTAGCTCCAAGTGCTACCGCTTCTTGCGGACCAGTACTGCCATCAGTCCAAACATCAAACGTTAACTTGTCAAAGTTAGACAACTGTCCAACACGTGTATTTTCAACTTGGAAAGATACGCGTGAAACCGGAGTGTAAAGAGCATCGATTGGAATTACACCAATTGGCTGGTCTTCTCTCTTGTTTTGAACAGCAGGAGTGTAGCCGCGGCCGCGACGTGCAGATAAACGCATACGCATATGACCGTTTTTACCAATTGTAGCAATATATAAATCCGGATTAAGAATTTCTACATCACTATCATGAGTGATATCAGCAGCCGTGATGACTCCGTCACCCTGAACGTCAATTTCCAGCGTCTTCTCTTCATCAGAGTAAATCTTAAGAGCTAGTTTTTTCACATTAAGAATGATAGATGTTACATCTTCCACGACGCCTTCAATTGTTGAGAACTCATGTAGCACTCCATCAATTTGTATAGCTGTGACAGCAGCACCTGGGAGTGAGGATAAAAGAATACGACGTAAGGAGTTACCCAATGTAGTACCATACCCACGCTCTAGTGGCTCTACGACGAATTTACCATACTTGGTATCGTCGTTGATTTCAACCGTTTCGATTTTTGGTTTTTCTATTTCGATCATCAATAAACCCTCCTTCAAAACGTCAAAACCCCGGCAAGTAAACAAAGTCACTTAAACCGAAATTCCCCATGTATACGTTCCCGCTGTGCGCAACAACTGAAAATTAATCCTCTGTAAGAACGCAAACTCAGTATTATATCCCATTATTGACAGGAATACAAAATCTATACAGAAAAATTAAACACGGCGACGTTTTGGTGGACGGCATCCGTTATGTGGAACTGGAGTTACATCTTTAATTGCAGTTACTTCTAGGCCAGCAGCTTGAAGTGCACGAATGGCAGCCTCACGTCCAGCACCAGGTCCTTTAACTGTAACTTCAAGAGTTTTCATACCATGTTCAATTGATGTTTTAGCAGCTGTTTCAGCAGCCATTTGTGCAGCAAATGGAGTGGATTTACGAGATCCACGGAATCCTAGAGCTCCAGCACTTGACCAAGAAATAGCATTACCATGAGAGTCAGTGATCGTAACGATAGTGTTATTGAATGTTGAACGAATATGTGCAATACCAGTTTCTATATTCTTTTTCACACGACGTTTACGTGTATTAGTTTTACGTGCCATGAAAAGTAACCTCCTTTACTAATTATTTTTTCTTGTTAGCTACAGTACGACGAGGTCCTTTACGCGTACGAGCATTGTTTTTTGTATTTTGACCGCGAACAGGAAGACCACGACGGTGACGTAAACCACGGTAAGAACCGATTTCCATTAAACGTTTGATGTTTAGGGAGATTTCACGACGAAGGTCGCCTTCTACTTTAAGCTTGTCAATGATATCACGAATTTTGTTCAATTCGTCTTCCGTTAAGTCACGAACGCGAGTTTCTTCAGAAACGCCTGCTTCTGCAAGAATCTTGATCGCTGTTTGTTTTCCAATACCATATATATATGTTAATGAGATAACAATACGTTTGTCACGGGGAATATCTACTCCAGCAATACGTGCCATGCTTGAGTGCACCTCCTTCTATTTAGCCTTGTTTTTGTTTATGTTTAGGGTTTTCGCAAATAACCATTACTTTACCTTTTCTGCGGATAACTTTACACTTTTCGCAGATTGGTTTGACTGATGGTCTGACTTTCATTGCTATCTAACCTCCTTATACAGATCGGAGCGTAACCGGATTATTTGAACCGGTATGTGATTCTGCCGCGAGTTAGATCATACGGGGAAAGCTCAACCGTAACTTTATCTCCAGGCAAAATGCGAATAAAGTGCATACGAATTTTACCGGATACATGAGCTAAAACAGTATGACCATTTTCTAATTCTACCTTAAACATTGCATTTGGCAAAGTCTCTTGTACTGTGCCTTCTACTTCAATTACATCATCTTTCGCCATTAAAGTGATTCTCCCTTCTCTATGCGTGAACCTATTAAAGGTGCACATCTTTCCGTCAACATTACTACAGTCCAATTATCCTCATAAGTCTTACAATTCTGCATCAAGTATTCACCATTTTGTAGAACCAGGCTTTAACTGAGGACCTTTATCAGTTGGACCGAAATGAGGATTTTATGGGTCCTCATGTAAGTCTTGACCGATTCCGTGACCGACATACTCTCGAAATAGAGAAGCAATTAGTCTCGACATAGGTTTGAATAGCATGGGAGATGTTTGAAAGGCGCACGCCTGACATAGCTTCTTTCAACCCTCTATATCACGACTCTTTAGGAATCCCAATAGAGTCACTGCATTTCTTCATCAATTTTGCCGACCGGATATGTCCATGAAGATCACTTAAAAAGTAATCGCCCAATTCAGGGAATACCAAGTACAAGAACCTGATTAATAAATGTGCGAATGCTCTCGCGAAATCCATTATACCCTTTGTATTATAGGAATGCACCAAGTTTAACTAGTAAGTTATAAAAATGGTATGAATTTCATAAATCAATACATATGATTAATTTTGTAAAGCACCAAGCAACACATCGATATCTTCAAATACCTTATTAATATCTTGCTGTCCGTTAATGTTGACCAAGTAACCTTTGTCTCCGTAGAAATCAAGAAGTGGCTTGGTTTGTTTCAAATTCACATCTAAGCGATTTTGAACCGTTTCAGCATTATCGTCGGCACGTTGATATAATTCTCCGCCGCAGCGGTCGCATACATCATCTTTAGCAGGAGGATTGAATACAAGATGGTATGTCGCACCACATGATTTGCAAATACGACGTCCTGTCAATCTTTCCATTAAGATGCTTTTATCAACATCGATATTAATGACAAAATTCATATTGCGATCTAAATCAGTTAGAATGCTTTCAAGTGCCTCTGCCTGTGCCACAGTACGTGGAAATCCATCAAGCAAAAATCCTCTTAGGCAGTCTTCCTTGCTTAAACGCTCACGTACGATGCCAATGGTAACTTCATCAGGTACCAATTCGCCTTTGTCCATGAATGATTTCGCCTTTAGACCTAGGTCTGTTCCATCTTTGATAGCTGTTCGGAACATATCTCCAGTAGAGATATGAGGGATATTATATTTTTCTACGATTTGTTCAGCTTGAGTGCCTTTACCAGCACCCGGCAGACCCATTAACACTAGATTCAATTTTCTTCCCCCTCAAACTCTATAATGGGTAAAGGGAACAAGCCGTTCCCAAAACTCATTACTTTATAAAGCCTTTATAGTGTCTCTTCACAAGTTGTGATTCCAGCTGCTTCATCGTATCAAGGGCAACCCCGACTACGATCAGCAAACTGGTACCACCAATCTGTGCAGATTGAGGTAGATCAGCAAGCTTAATGAAAAATACCGGTAAAACGGCAATGATGGCCAGGAATATCGAGCCTACAAACGTCAAACGGTATAAAACACGTGTTAAATATTCTTGTGTACTCTTACCTGGACGAATCCCCGGCACATAGCCACCTTGCTTTTTCAAATTCTCAGCCATTTGTTCAGGATTAACCTGAATGAAAGCATAAAAATACGCAAAAGCAATGATAAGAGCAACATATATGATCATACCAATTGGTTTGGTGTAATCAAGATTTGTTGATATCCAGCTAGTCACGCTGTTCTTTCCAAAGAAAGAAGCGATTGTAGTGGGAGTAATAATAAATGCCATTGCAAAGATTACCGGAATAACCCCCGCAGCATTTACTTTCAATGGTAAATGAGTAGACTGGCCACCCATTTGCGTACGACCTACCGCAGCACGTTTCGCATACTGAATAGGAATTTTACGTAATGCCTGCTGAATGAAGATAACAGCAACCACGATTGCTAATACTGCTAAAACTATGAGGATAATCGTTATGATTCGTAAGAATAATTGATCACCGGCATTTTCAAATTGCTGTGCGTAAATCTGATTTGCCGTATTTGGCAAACTAGCAACGATACCAGCAAAGATAATGATGGAAATCCCATTACCCACACCCTTAGCAGTGATCAGCTCCCCTAACCACAAAAGAAAAGCTGTTCCTGCCGTTAAGACAGTCGCAATAAGCAAGTATGTTGCAATTCCAGGATTTTCAATCAACTGTCCACCTGACATATTATTGAACCCATAGGACATTCCAACTGCTTGGATAAATCCTAGGATAATAGTGAAGTAACGAGTGAATTGCGCTAATTTACGGCGCCCTGCTTCCCCTTGTTTAGACCATTCAGTGAACTTAGGAACAACATCCATCTGTAGCAGCTGAACGATAATGGATGCCGTGATGTACGGCATGATACCCATCGCTAAAATGGAAAAGTTTTGCAGTGCCCCGCCGCCAAAGGTATTTAAAAGCCCGATGACGCTAAGCTGGTCCTGTTCAGCGAGAAAATCGGCATTCACATGCGGTACAGGTATAAATGTACCGATGCGATAGACGATTAACATTAGCAGGGTAAAAATAATCTTATTCCTTATTTCACCCACGCGCATAAAATTGGAGATCGTGCGAAACATTAGATCACCTCTGTATTACCGCCAGCAGCTTCGATAGCTTCTTTAGCAGTAGACGAGAATTTGTGAGCTTTAACAGTAAGCTTTTTCTCAATGCTTCCTTTGGCAAGAATCTTGATTCCTGCTTTTTCTTTACTTACAACGCCAGTCTCAAGTAGAAGAGCTGGTGTTACTTCAGTACCGTCTTCGAAAAGATTTAACGTATCAAGGTTCACGATAGCATAGTCTTTACGGTTGATGTTGGTAAATCCACGTTTAGGTAAACGTCTGAATAGAGGAGTTTGACCCCCTTCAAATCCAAGACGCACACCGCCGCCGGAGCGAGCGTTTTGTCCTTTGTGTCCTTTACCTGCTGTTTTACCGTTACCAGATCCAATACCGCGACCTTTACGTTTACGTTCTTTACGAGAACCTTCTGCAGCTTTTAACTCATGAAGTTTCATGTTGGCACCTCCTTGTTAAGTTAAAAATTATTTTATTGTTCTTTTACAGTAACAAGATGAGCAACTTTGGTAATCATACCGCGAATCGCAGGGTTATCTTCTTGAACAACCGTTTGATGCATTTTGCGTAAACCCAAAGTGTTAACTGTAACACGTTGATCTTCAGGACGACCAATCAAGCTGCGAGTGAGGGTGATTTCTAATTTATTAGCCATAATTCGATTTCCCTCCTTATCCTAACAGTTCTTGTACTGATTTTCCACGTAACTTAGCTACGTCTTCAGCACGTTTCAATTGCTTCAATCCTTCAATTGTTGCGCGAACCATATTAATAGGTGTATTAGTACCTAGTGATTTAGACAAGATATCGCTAACTCCGCCTAATTCAAGTACCGCACGAACAGGACCACCAGCAATTACTCCTGTACCTTCAGAAGCTGGTTTCAATAGAATGTGACCTGCGCCATAGCGACCGTTCACAAGGTGAGGAATAGTAGTACCAACCATTGGTACAGTAATTAGATTTTTCTTAGCATCCTCAATAGCTTTACGGATAGCATCCGGAACTTCTTGAGCTTTACCAGTACCAAATCCAACATGACCATTTTTATCACCAACAACAACTAGTGCAGTGAAACGGAAACGACGTCCGCCTTTAACAACTTTAGCTACACGATTTACTGTAACTACGCGTTCTTCAAGTTCTAATTTATTAGGATCAATGCTACGCATCTGTTATGTCCCTCCTTATCCATTAAAATTCTAAGCCGTTTTCACGAGCAGCGTCAGCCAATGCTTTAACACGACCATGGAAGAGGTAACCACCGCGGTCAAAAACCACAGCTTTGAAACCTTTTTCAACAGCACGTTTCGCAATAAGTTCGCCAACTTTTTGAGCTGCTTCAGCATTGCTACCTGCTTCGATACCGATCTCTTTATCAAGAGTTGAAGCACTTGCCAATGTTACGCCTTTTGCATCGTCAATTAATTGTGCGTAAATGTGTTTGTTTGAACGAAACACATTTAAACGAGGACGAGCTTCTGTTCCAGAAAGCTTAGCACGTACACGCGCATGTCTTTTCTGACGAGTAGCATTTTTATCAAGCTTCGTAATCATTTACGTCACTCCTTTCGTTTACTTATGCGGCATTACTTACCTGTTTTACCTTCTTTACGACGAACGAATTCGCCTTCGTAACGGATACCTTTACCTTTATACGGTTCAGGCGGGCGAACATCACGGATATTAGCTGCTAGAGCTCCTACACGTTCTTTGCTTGCACCTTTTACGATTACTTTTGTATTAGAAGGAACTTCGACTTCAACGCCAGCTTCTGGTTCTATTTCTACAGGGTGGGAATATCCTACGTTAAGGATAAGCTTGTTACCTTGCTTTTGTGCACGGTACCCAACCCCAATAAGTTCAAGTGATTTTACGAAACCTGTTGATACACCTTCAATCATGTTAGAGATAAGCGCGCGAGTAGTACCGTGTAAAGAACGGTGAGTCTTCTCGTCAGACGGGCGTGTTACAGTTAACACGTTCTCTTCAACAACGATCGAAAGGTCAGGACTGAATGATCTAGATAATTCACCTTTAGGTCCTTTAACAGTTACTTCACTTCCAGTAACAGTAACTGTTACGCCTGCAGGGATTTCAATAGGTTTTTTACCTATACGAGACATAATGTGCACCTCCATTCTTGTGAAAATGTATTACCAAACGTATGCTAAAACTTCTCCGCCAACTTGTTTAGAGCGAGCTTCCTTGTCTGTTAAAACTCCGTGAGAAGTAGAAACAATTGCGATACCTAAACCGTTAAGAACGCGTGGTACCTCTCCAGTTTTTGCATATACACGCAAACCAGGTTTGCTGATACGTTTTAGACCAGTGATAACACGTTCGTTGTTTGCACCGTATTTTAAGAAGATACGGATGATACCTTGTTTGTTGTCTTCGATTAATTCAAAGTCACGTACGAAGCCTTCACTTTTTAAGATCTCAGCAATTTCCTTTTTGATCTTTGAAGCAGGAACTTCCAGTTTTTCGTGACGAACCATATTCGCATTACGGATGCGAGTAAGCATATCTGCAATAGGATCTGTCATGACCATTATATTTTACCTCCTTCCCAAACTCGGGTTTTACCAGCTAGCTTTTTTAACGCCAGGAATTTGTCCTTTATATGCAAGTTCGCGGAAACAAATACGACAAAGTTTAAATTTACGTAGTACTGAATGTGGACGTCCGCAACGTTCGCAACGTGTATATTCTTGTACTTTAAACTTCTGTTCGCGTTTTTGCTTTACGATCATAGACTTTTTAGCCACGATTTCGCCTCCCTTTATTTAGAGATTACTTTTGGAACGGCATTCCAACTTGAGTAAGTAGTTCACGAGCTTCTTCGTCAGTGTTGGCAGTCGTTACGATAACGATGTCCATACCACGAACTTTGCTCACTTTATCGTAATCAATCTCAGGGAAGATAAGTTGTTCTTTAACGCCTAATGTATAGTTCCCACGTCCGTCAAAGGATTTCTTTGAAACGCCGCGGAAATCACGTACACGCGGTAAAGATACAGATACTAGCTTATCAAGGAATTGATACATACGCTCTCCACGTAATGTAACTTTCGCTCCGATAGGCATACCTTCACGCAAACGGAAACCTGCGATTGATTTTTTTGCTTTTGTTATAACTGGTTTTTGACCAGTGATCAATGTAAGTTCTTCAACAGCTGTATCTAAAGCTTTCGAGTTAGAAACTGCGTCACCCACACCCATGTTAATAACGATTTTCTCAATGTTTGGTACTTGCATTACTGATTGATAGTTGAATTTACCCATCAATGACGGTGTAATTTCACTTTTTAATTTTTCTTTAAGGCGGCTCATTGCTTAGTGTACCTCCCTTCATTTATGACTTATTTATCTAAAGATTCACCTGAAATTTTAGCTACGCGTACTTTTTTACCATTTTCGATCTTATATCCAACACGAGTCGGTTTACCTGATTTAGGATCAAGTGGCATTACATTGGATACGTGAATAGCAGCTTCTTTACTGATAATTCCACCTTGTGGATTAAGTTGAGATGGCTTGGAATGCTTTTTCACGATGTTAATTCCTTCAACAAGCACACGATTTTGTTTCGGATATGCAGAAAGAATTGTTCCTTGTTTGCCTTTGTCCTTACCAGAGATGACTACGACTTTGTCACCTTTTTTAACATGCATTAGCTTGGCACCTCCTTGAAAGGCTTTATACAAATTTTACATATTATAGAACTTCTGGAGCAAGAGAAACGATCTTCATGAAACTATTGTCACGTAATTCACGAGCAACAGGTCCAAAAATACGAGTTCCACGTGGGCTCTTATCGTCACGGATAATTACACATGCGTTTTCATCGAAACGAATGTAAGAACCGTCAGGACGACGCATACCACGTTTTGTACGGACAACAACAGCCTTAACGACTTCACCTTTTTTAACAACGCCTCCTGGTGTTGCCTGTTTAACTGTACAAACGATGATATCACCGATGTTTGCAGTCTTACGGCCTGAACCACCTAGGACTTTAATTGTTAGCACTTCACGAGCACCTGAATTGTCAGCGACTTTTAAACGAGATTCTTGTTGAATCATGTACGGTACCTCCCTTCGGAATTAGCTTAATCCGAACTAGATTAAATGATTACTGCTTTTTCTACTACTTCTACAAGACGGAAGCGTTTTGTAGCTGAAAGTGGACGAGTTTCCATGATACGTACTACGTCGCCTGCTTTAGCTTCGTTTAGCTCGTCATGAGCTTTTAACTTTTTAGAGTATTTCACGCGTTTACCGTATAAAGAATGCTTTTTATAGGTTTCTACAACTACTGTAACTGTTTTATCCATTTTGTCGGATACTACGCGTCCAGTGTAGATTTTGCGTTGGTTGCGTTCGCTCATTCTGCAAACCTCCATTCATTATCGATTAGTGACACCGATCTCTCTTTGACGAACAACTGTTTTCATACGAGCAATCGATTTGCGAACTTCACGGATGCGAGCTGTATTTTCAAGTTGTCCAGTAGCTAACTGGAAACGAAGATTAAATAGTTCTTCTTTAAGAGATTTTAGTTTTTGTTCAATTTCAGCAGTGGTTAGATCTTTGATTTCATTAGCTTTCATTTGTTTCACCACCAATTTCCTCTCTTTTTACAAACTTGCATTTGATTGGAAGTTTGTGTGCTGCAAGGCGCAATGCTTCTCTTGCCACCTCTTCAGATACACCAGAGATTTCAAACATAACTTTGCCCGGTTTAACTACTGCTACCCAACCTTCAGGAGCACCTTTACCGGAACCCATCCGTACTTCAAGCGGCTTAGCTGTGTAAGGTTTGCTTGGGAAGATTTTGATCCAAACTTTCCCTCCACGTTTCATATAACGAGTCATCGCAATACGAGCTGCTTCGATTTGACGGTTCGTGATCCAGGAAGCTTCTTGAGCTTGAAGTCCAAATTCTCCGAAATGAACTTCAGTGCCGCCCTTAGCCATCCCTCTCATCTTACCGCGGTGTTCACGACGGTATTTTACGCGTTTTGGCAATAACATATTATTTTCCTCCTTCCTCAGATTTCTTCTTAGTAGGAAGAACTTCTCCACGGTAGATCCAAACTTTCACGCCTAGCTTACCGTAAGTAGTATCTGCTTCAGCATGAGCATAATCTATGTCAGCACGAAGTGTGTGAAGTGGAACTGTTCCTTCGCTGTAATGTTCAGCACGAGCAATATCAGCACCGCCAAGACGACCAGAAACTTGAGTTTTGATTCCTTTTGCTCCAGAACGCATAGTACGTTGGATAGCTTGCTTTTGAGCGCGTCGGAATGAAACCCGGTTTTCTAATTGACGAGCGATGTTTTCAGCAACCAATTTTGCATCAAGATCTGCTCTTTTAATTTCAATGATATTGATATGAACTCTTTTGCCAGTCAGTTGGTTCAAAGCTTTACGAAGTGCTTCGACTTCAGTACCACCTTTACCGATAACCATTCCTGGTTTAGCAGTGTGGACAGATACATTGATACGGTTAGCTGCACGTTCGATTTCAACCTTGGATACAGAAGCATCATTTAAGCGTTTCGCAATATATTCACGAACTTTAATGTCTTCATGCAAAAGAGTAGCGTAGTCTTTATCAGCGTACCATTTGGATTCCCAATCACGGATGATCCCGATACGCATACCGATAGGATTTACCTTTTGACCCACAGATTACCCCTCCTTCTTTTCTGATACAACGATTGTAATATGACTAGTACGTTTGTTTATTGCACTCGCACGACCTTGAGCGCGAGGACGGAAACGTTTTAATGTTGGTCCTTCGTTAACGTATGCCTCTGAAACGACTAGGTTATTGATATCCATTTCGTAGTTGTGTTCTGCATTTGCGATAGCAGATTTCAGAATTTTTTCTACGACTGGAGAAGCAGATTTTGGTGTTAAGCGAAGAATCGCTACTGCTTCACCTACTTGTTTTCCTCGAATTAAATCTGCGACTAAACGCACTTTACGAGGAGCAATACGAACTGTTTTAGCGACAGCTTTAGCTTGCATGAGATGCCCTCCTCTCATTAACGTCTTGTTTTCTTGTCATCACTTGCGTGACCTTTATAAGTGCGTGTAGGCGCGAATTCGCCTAGTTTGTGACCTACCATATCTTCTGTTACATAAACCGGCACATGCTTACGACCGTCATAAACGGCGATTGTGTGTCCGATGAATTGCGGGAAGATTGTTGAGCGACGAGACCAAGTTTTTACTACCTGTTTCTTGTCAGCTTCATTTAATTTTTCAACTTTTACCAATAAATGATCATCAACAAAAGGCCCTTTTTTTAAGCTACGACCCATGCGAGTACCTCCCTTCGTGACTGTTCTACGGTTCTATATATGAACCGTAGCTCAATCCCGTTATTTTTTACGACGACGTACGATAAATTTATCGGATTTATTTTTCTTCTTACGAGTTTTGAATCCAAGAGTAGGTTTACCCCATGGAGACATTGGTGATTTACGTCCGATTGGCGCTTTACCTTCACCACCACCGTGTGGGTGATCATTCGGGTTCATTACAGATCCACGAACTGTTGGGCGTTTACCTAACCAACGGTTACGGCCAGCTTTACCAATGTTGATAAGTTCATGTTGTTCATTACCAACTTGACCGATTGAAGCACGGCAAGTAGCAAGAATCATACGAACCTCACCTGAGTTTAAACGTACAAGTACATAACGACCTTCTTTACCAAGTACTTGAGCAGATGTTCCTGCTGAACGGACTAATTGTCCACCTTTTCCTGGTTTAAGTTCGATGTTATGAATTACTGTACCAACTGGGATGTTAATAAGAGGAAGAGCGTTACCCACTTTAATGTCAGCTTCTGGACCTGACATAACTTCCAAACCTACTTCTAGGTTTTTCGGAGCTAGGATATAACGTTTTTCTCCATCAACGTAATTAATTAATGCAATGTTTGCAGAACGATTTGGATCGTACTCAATAGTAGCAACGCGTCCTGGTATACCATCTTTATTCCGTTTGAAATCGATGATACGGTATTGACGCTTGTGGCCGCCACCTTGATGACGAACTGTTAACTTACCTTGGTTATTACGGCCGCCTTTGCTGTGTAAAGGAGCAAGTAATGATTTTTCCGGTTTGTCTGTAGTGATCTCAGCAAAATCCGAAGTTGTCATATTACGTCGACCGTTAGAGGTAGGTTTATACTTCTTAATCGCCATTTGTATTTCCCTCCTTCTCTAATGAATTAAGCTTCGAATAGCTCGATTTCTTTGCTGTCAGCAGTTAATTTAACAATAGCTTTACGGCGCTTGTTAGTATAGCCTGCATGTTTGCCCATGCGTTTGAATTTACCTTTGTAGTTCATGATGTTTACTTTCTCAACTTTAACGCCGAAAATTTCTTGAACAGCATCTTTAACTTGAGTTTTATTAGCTCTAACATCAACTTCAAAAGTATATTTCTTTTCAGCCATTACGTCTGAAGAGCGTTCAGTGATTACGGGGCGCTTAATGATATCGCGTGCATCCATTATGCAAGCACCTCCTCTACTTTTTCGACAGCTGATTTAGTCAAGATCAATTTGTTGTGTGAAACAACATCAAGAACGTTAAGACCATCAGCTTCAACTACAGTAACACCAGGGATGTTACGTGCAGAAAGAGCAACTTTCTCATCTAAACCGTCAGTAACGACTAACGTTTTAGTATCAACAGAAAGGTTTTTAAGTACCGCTACAAACTCTTTTGTTTTTGGAGCTTCGAAAGACAAGCTTTCAAGTACCAAAATGTTCTCTTCCAATGCCTTTGCAGACAATGCAGATTTAATAGCTAAACGACGTACCTTTTTAGGTAGCTTGTAAGCGTAAGATCTTGGAGTAGGTCCAAAAACAACGCCACCGCCACGCCATTGTGGAGAACGGATAGAACCTTGACGCGCACGTCCAGTTCCTTTTTGTTTCCAAGGTTTACGTCCACCGCCTGCAACTTCAGAACGGTTTTTAACTTTATGAGTTCCTTGACGTAAGGAAGCTCGTTGCATGATGATTGCTTCAAATAATACATGATTATTAGGTTCGATACCAAAGATGGATTCATTTAGTTCGATGTCTCCAACTTGTGAACCTGTTTGGTTGAACAATGTAACTTTTGGCATTCTATTGCTCCTCCTTTCTCAGAAATTACTTTGCTTTAACAGCAGTTTTAACTTTGATCAATGCTTTTCTAGCACCAGGTACATTACCTTTGATCAATAGTAGGTTGCGTTCAACATCAACTTTAACGATAGCTAAGTTTTGAACAGTAATTTGTTCTCCGCCCATACGTCCTGGTAATAGTTTACCTTTGAATACGCGGTTTGGAGCTACAGGACCCATTGAACCTGGGCGACGGTGGTAACGAGAACCATGAGACATAGGTCCGCGAGATTGTCCATGACGTTTGATAGAGCCTTGGAATCCTTTACCTTTTGAAACTCCTGATACATCTACTAAATCGCCTTCAGCGAAAATACTAACATTGACTTCTTGACCGATCTCATATTCAGTAAGATCCGTTCCGCGGAATTCGCGAATGAAGCGCTTAGGAGTAGTATTTGCTTTTTCAACATGGCCCTTTTCAGGTTTGTTAGAAAGCTTTTCACGTTTGTTTTCAAAACCAACTTGAACTGCTTCATAGCCATCAGTTTCAACAGTTTTCTTTTGAAGAACCACGTTATTAGCAGCTTCGATAACTGTTACCGGAATAAGTTCACCGTTTTCAGCAAAAACTTGAGTCATACCGATTTTTCTTCCTAAGATTCCTTTGGTCATAAGTCACACCTCCTAGAGTAATTGTTCATATTTATATGAATTATAATTTGATTTCAATGTCAACGCCTGATGGTAAATCTAAACGCATCAATGAGTCAACTGTTTGTGGAGTTGGGTTAACGATGTCGATTAGACGTTTATGCGTACGCATTTCGAATTGTTCACGAGAATCTTTGTATTTATGAACCGCACGTAGGATCGTGTATACCGATCTTTCAGTAGGTAATGGAATCGGACCAGATACAGCCGCACCAGAACGTTTTGCAGTTTCAACAATTTTCTCAGCAGATTGATCAAGGATTCTGTGATCATATGCTTTTAAACGGATACGAATTTTTTGTTTTGCCATAATTTTCCCTCCTTTTCGCCTATTTTAAAATAGACCTTCTCAATGGAAATTTCCCACACACTCGCCATGGCAAAGCGGCCGGGTGTGTCAGCAACCTTCCATATCATCGCAGTCAAAGACCAACATTGTCTATTATACATATAACACAAGTGAAATGCAAGTCAAACTTAGATTTTTTCTTGTGCAACACACTTTTATTATTATACATACTATCACAAGTATTTACAAGTACATTCTACGTGGTCTTTCGTATCCATTTTCTTCATTTGAAATTATCAAGAAACCCATTAAGTAAAACTCCAGTTATTATAGAGGGAAGAATGAATATTCTTTACAAATAGAAAAGAAGCAGATGGCGTCCCATCTGCTTCTTCCGGAAGGCGTCCCTTCCAATATTGTTTTATCAATCAATTATTCTTGGATTGTAGCAACTACGCCAGCGCCTACAGTACGTCCACCCTCACGGATAGAGAATTTAGTACCTTCTTCGATAGCGATTGGAGCGATAAGTTCTACAGTCATTTCGATGTTATCTCCAGGCATAACCATTTCTACGCCTTCAGGAAGGTTACAAATACCAGTTACGTCAGTTGTACGGAAGTAGAACTGAGGACGGTAGTTTGTAAAGAATGGAGTGTGACGTCCACCTTCTTCTTTAGAAAGAACATAAACTTCAGCTTTGAACTTTGTGTGTGGAGTGATAGTGCTTGGTTTAGCAAGAACTTGTCCACGTTGGATATCTTCACGGGATACACCACGAAGAAGTGCACCGATGTTGTCACCAGCTTCAGCATAGTCAAGAAGTTTACGGAACATTTCAACACCAGTTACAGTTGTTGGTTTAGACTCTTCGTTGAAACCGATGATGTCAACAACGTCACCGACTTTAACTTGTCCACGCTCAACACGACCAGTTGCAACTGTTCCACGACCAGTGATTGAGAATACATCCTCAACTGGCATCATGAATGGCTTGTCAGTGTCACGAGTTGGTTCTGGGATGTACTCGTCAACAGCTGTCATTAATTCATGAATTTTTTCTTCCCAAGCAGCGTCTCCTTGAAGAGCTTTTAGGGCAGATCCTTTGATAACTGGAATGTCATCGCCAGGGAATTCGTATTCAGATAGTAGATCACGGATTTCCATTTCTACTAATTCAAGAAGTTCTTCGTCATCTACCATGTCGCATTTGTTCATGAATACTACTAGGTATGGTACACCTACTTGACGAGAAAGAAGGATGTGCTCACGAGTTTGTGGCATTGGGCCATCAGCAGCAGATACTACTAGGATTCCGCCGTCCATTTGTGCAGCACCTGTGATCATGTTTTTAACATAGTCAGCATGTCCTGGGCAGTCAACGTGTGCATAGTGACGAGTAGCTGTTTCGTACTCAACGTGTGCAGTAGAGATTGTGATACCACGTTCTCTTTCTTCTGGAGCACCATCGATTTGGTCATAAGCGCGAGCTTCAGCTCCACCAGATTTAGCAAGTACAGTTGTGATTGCAGCAGTTAGAGTTGTTTTACCATGGTCAACGTGACCAATTGTTCCAACGTTAACGTGCGGTTTTGAACGATCAAATTTAGCTTTTCCCATTAGGAATTCCTCCTTAAAATTATAAATAAAAAAATTAAGTATATAGGGGCTGTGAAAGAAGACTAATTCTTCCATCACAGCTTACATAAGATAGTTATACTTTAATAAGAGATGAAAATCAATTATTCACCTTTATTTTTTTTGATGATTTCTTCAGAAATGCTCTTAGGTACTTCTTCATAATGATCGAAGTGCATAGAGAATGTTCCGCGTCCTTGTGTGTTAGAACGTAGAGATGTAGCATATCCGAACATTTCAGATAGTGGAACCATCGCTTTAACCATTTGTGTGTTACCGCGAGCTTCCATACCTTCTACACGACCACGACGAGATGTGATATCTCCCATGATGTCGCCTAGGTAATCTTCTGGAATTACTACTTCCACTTTCATGATTGGTTCAAGGATAACCGGCTTACATTTAGATGCAGCATTTTTAAGTGCCATTGATGCAGCAATTTTAAATGCCATTTCGTTGGAGTCAACGTCATGGTAAGAACCGTCGAATAATTTAGCTTTGATGTCGACTAGCGGGTAACCAGCAAGTACACCACGGTCAAGTGAATCAACTAATCCAGCTTGTACAGCAGGGATGTATTCACGTGGTACTACACCACCGACGATAGCATTTTCAAATTCGAATCCTTTACCTTCTTCGTTTGGACCAAATTCGATCCATACGTGTCCGAATTGTCCACGACCACCTGATTGGCGAACGAATTTACCTTCAACTTTAGCTGAACCACGGAAAGTTTCACGGTATGCTACTTGAGGAGCACCAACGTTAGCTTCCACTTTGAATTCGCGACGCATACGGTCAACAAGGATGTCCAAGTGAAGTTCACCCATACCAGCGATAATCGTTTGACCAGTTTCTTGGTCAGTATGCGCACGGAATGTTGGATCTTCATCTTGTAGCTTTTGTAAAGCTTGACCCATTTTGTCTTGGTCTGCTTTTGATTTCGGCTCAACTGATAGAGAGATAACTGGCTCTGGGAATACCATGGACTCAAGAATTACTTGGTTCTTGTCATCACATAGAGTATCTCCAGTTGTAGTATCTTTCAAACCAACGGCTGCTGCGATATCTCCTGCATATACAGTAGAAATTTCTTCACGGCTGTTTGCATGCATTTGAAGGATACGTCCAATACGTTCACGCTTACCTTTTGTTGAGTTGATTACATAAGATCCTGATTCTAATGTACCTGAGTACACGCGGAAGAATGTAAGTTTACCAACGTAAGGGTCAGTCATAACTTTAAACGCTAAAGCGGAGAACGGTTCAGAATCATCTGAATGGCGTTCCACTTCATCTTCTGTATCCGGTAGAGTACCTTTAATAGCCGGCACGTCTAATGGAGATGGAAGGAAGTCGATAACGTTATCAAGCATTAATTGAACACCTTTGTTTTTGAAAGCCGATCCGCAGATAACTGGGAAGAATTCAACATTAACGGTTGCTGTACGAATAGCTGCTTTTAATTCAGCAATGCTGATTTCTTCGCCGCCAAGGTATTTTTCCATTAAGTCTTCATTAACTTCTGCTACTGCTTCAATTAACTTTTCACGGTATTCTTCAGCTAATTCCCTATGTTCTTCAGGAATTTCACCAACAGTGATATCAGTTCCTAGATCATTAGCATAGAAATGAGCTTTCATTTCAATAAGGTCAATGATTGCAGAGAATTGATCTTCAGCACCGATTGGTAACTGAACCGGGTGAGCATTAGCTTGTAGACGATCGTGGATTGTTCCAACTGAATATAGGAAATCCGCACCGATTTTGTCCATTTTATTTACGAATACGACACGTGGTACACCATAAGTTGTAGCTTGGCGCCAAACTGTTTCAGTTTGAGGCTCAACACCTGATTGGGCATCAAGTACAGCTACAGCTCCATCAAGTACACGCAAAGAACGTTCAACTTCAACTGTGAAATCTACGTGTCCCGGTGTATCGATGATGTTTACACGGTGACCTTTCCACTGCGCAGTTGTTGCAGCGGAAGTGATCGTGATTCCGCGTTCTTGTTCCTGTTCCATCCAGTCCATTTGTGAAGCACCTTCGTGCGTTTCACCGATTTTGTGAATTTTACCAGTGTAATAAAGAACACGTTCTGTTGTTGTCGTTTTACCAGCATCGATGTGAGCCATGATACCGATATTACGAGTGTTTGCTAAGGAGAACTCTCTTGCCATTTGTCTTTCTCCTTCCTTCTATAAGGATTTTATAGTGTTTAATCTTACCAGCGATAATGTGCGAAAGCTTTGTTGGCTTCAGCCATTTTGTGTGTATCTTCACGTTTCTTAACTGCTGCTCCAGTATTGTTGGCAGCATCCATGATTTCATAAGCTAAACGCTCTTCCATCGTTTTTTCTCCACGAAGGCGAGAGTAGTTTACTAACCAACGAAGTCCTAGAGTCGATTTACGGTCTGGACGCACCTCAACTGGTACTTGGTAGTTAGCTCCACCCACACGGCGTGCTTTTACTTCTAGTACAGGCATGATGTTTTTAAGTGCTTGATCGAAAACTTCGATCGGCTCATTGCCAGTACGTTCTTTGATTAAATCAAATGCAGAGTAAAGAATTTTTTGTGATTTACCTCTTTGTCCATCAACCATTAATTTGTTGATTAAGCGAGTCACAAGTTTTGAATTATATATTGGATCTGGTAATACGTCTCTTTTCGTTACAGGTCCTTTACGAGGCATTATATTTCCTCCTTTCAAGAAAGTTCAATTTTGGTTTTAGTTTATTTTTTTGCTGCTTTCGGACGCTTAGTACCGTATTTAGAACGGCCTTGCATACGATTGTTAACTCCAGCTGTATCAAGAGCACCACGTACGATATGGTAACGTACCCCTGGTAAATCTTTTACACGTCCGCCACGGATAAGAACCACGCTGTGTTCTTGTAGGTTGTGACCGATACCTGGGATATAAGCTGTTACCTCGATACCGTTTGTTAGACGTACACGCGCATATTTACGTAACGCGGAGTTTGGTTTTTTCGGTGTCATAGTACCCACACGAGTGCAAACACCACGTTTTTGCGGAGATGATACGTTAGTTTGTGCTTTTTTAAAGCTGTTGTAGCCTTTGTTAAGTGCTGGAGATTTTGAATTAACCTCTTTAGACTCGCGTCCTTTACGCACTAATTGATTAATAGTAGGCATTACATTTTTCCTCCCTTCACGTTTTCATTTCTAGTACCACACATCCAGGTGGTTCATAAATGGGTAAAAACAAAGTCTTTGCAAATATTATTGCAAAAACATTTTTACTTTTTAATGGCAACAGTTGCTGCTCCGACATCAATACCACATGCTTTGCCAAGCATTCTCATCGAATCAACATATGTGATAGGAACATCCAATTCTTTGGCGGTCTCAACGACACGCCCAGTCAAGTATATATCTGCATCATCAGCGATGATAACTTCTTGAATTAAATTGTTTTTAAGAGCTCTAACTGCTTGCTTCGTCCCTATAATCACTGACTTTGCCTGTATTACTTTTTCATAAGACATGGTCCATATCCTCCAAAGTTACAGGGTAACATAGGAGCACCTTTGCTATAGTATCATTATAAGTCGGATACTGTCAACTTCTTTCAAAAAAATAATTCAAGCAAAAGGTTTTCCTTACATAATTCTATTAAGATTTTCAATTTGCCCAAACGGAAATTATCAAATTCTCATAGGCTTTTCAGCCGGCCATGAGTAATAAGAGAGACCAGCTCAATATATTCTGATCCTTCATCTCCTTCAATAGGAACGGGAGTGTGGTTTTCAGTTTAAATTATTGAGCTGGTCCTTTTTCCATTAATCCACTGTTACTGTATCGGCACTTTCGTCAACAACGACAGGGTTTGCTTTTCTGTACCTAAGCATCCCCGTTCCTGCAGGGACAAGTTTACCGATGATGACATTTTCTTTAAGTCCAAGCAATTCATCACGTTTTCCTTTTATTGCTGCATCAGTCAAGACTCTAGTTGTTTCTTGGAATGACGCGGCGGACAAGAAGGAATCCGTTTCTAGAGATGCTTTTGTGATACCTAGCAATACAGGGCGGCCCGTAGCCGGTAATTTGTTAGTCAGCAATGCATCTGTGTTTGCAGTAGTGAACTGGTTAACATCCAACAATGTTCCTGGAAGCACTTCAGTTTCGCCTGCATCAAGCACACGGACTTTACGCATCATTTGTCTAACCATTACCTCGATATGTTTATCACCGATCTCAACACCTTGCATACGGTATACTTTTTGAACTTCATGAAGCAGGTATTCCTGAACAGTAAGCACGTCTGTAACCTTCAGCAATTCTTTCGGATCGATGGAACCCTCTGTTAACTCTTCACCACGACGGACAGGAGTATCAACAGTTACTCTTAAACGCGCAGTGTATGGCGCAGTATATGTGCGTGATTCAACTGCACCTTGAACAACGATTTCCTGTTGTTTATCCCGAATTTCATTGATGGAAACAATCGTTCCTTCAATTTCGGAAATGACAGCTTGACCTTTAGGATTCCTTGCTTCAAATATTTCTTGGATACGAGGAAGACCTTGAGTGATATCGTCCCCGGCAACCCCACCTGTATGGAATGTACGCATCGTCAACTGTGTACCAGGTTCTCCGATTGATTGAGCGGCAATAATACCGACTGCTTCGCCCACTTCAACTTCTTGACCGGTAGCCAAGTTGCGTCCATAACATTTTTTACATACACCATGGCTGGTATTACATGTAAAGGCGGAACGGATCCATGCTGTTTCAATTCCAAGTGATTCAATATAGTTCGCAAGATCTTCAGTAATAAGGTCGTTTTCAGCCACGATTACTTCATTTGTTTCTGGATGTCTGATCGCTTTTCTTGCATAACGGCCAATTAGGCGCTCTTCAAGATGCTCAATTATTTCAGTGCCCTCTCTCAAGGCTGAAATTTTCAAGCCGCGGTCGGTTCCACAATCGTCATCACGGATGATGACATCTTGGGCAACATCAACAAGTCGACGGGTAAGGTAACCGGAATCGGCTGTTTTAAGTGCTGTATCGGCAAGACCTTTACGCGCACCATGTGTAGAGATGAAGTACTCCAACACTGTTAAACCTTCACGGAAACTTGATTTGATCGGTAATTCAATGATACGTCCAGCCGGGTTGGCCATCAAACCACGCATACCCGCAAGCTGCGTAAAGTTGGAAGCATTACCACGGGCACCGGAGTCACTCATCATGAAGATTGGGTTGCGTCGGTCCAGGGAGTCCATAAGTTTGGACTGAATGGTATCCTTGGCAGCACTCCAAATCGAAATGACGCGATCATAACGCTCATCCTCAGTAATAAGACCACGTCTGAATTGTTTCAAGACATTATCCACTTTGGTTTGAGCCTCAGTAATGATTCCTTGTTTTTCTTTTAAAACGACAATATCAGCCACACCAACGGTAATACCAGCTTTTGTCGAATATTTGAATCCAAGATCTTTCATCCGGTCAAGCATTTTGGATGTTTCGGTAATTTTAAAGCGTTTAAAGACTTCCGCAATGATATTTCCAAGAATTTTCTTCTTGAAAGGATCGATAGCAGGTTGGGACTTAATCAATTCAGGGATATTAGCGCCCTTTTCCACAAAATATTTCTCTGGAGTTTTGGTTTCCAGATTATAACGTGTCGGTTCGTTAATATACGGGAATGATTTAGGTAAAATTTCATTGAAGATCAATTTTCCAACAGTCGTAATTAGAAGTTGGCCGTTTTGTTCTTCAGTGAATGTTTCATTATTTAGTGACGATGCATGTACGGCACAACGGGAATGTAAGTGTACATATCCGTTTTGGTATGCAAGTAATGCTTCACTTGTATCTTTAAAGATCATACCCTCACCGATAGCGCCTTCTCTTTCCAGCGTTAAGTAATAGTTACCTAATACCATATCTTGAGAAGGTGTAACGACAGGTTTACCATCTTTAGGGTTCAAAATGTTCTGTGCTGCAAGCATAAGCATGCGTGCTTCGGCTTGTGCTTCAGAAGATAGAGGAACGTGGACCGCCATTTGGTCACCGTCAAAGTCAGCGTTGTAAGCTGTACATACGAGCGGATGCAAACGAATTGCGCGACCTTCAACCAACGTTGGTTCAAATGCTTGGATACCAAGTCTATGAAGAGTCGGTGCACGGTTCAATAGTACTGGGTGTTCTCTAATAACTTCTTCTAGGACATCCCATATTTCAGGAGATAAACGTTCAATTTTGCGCTTAGCGGATTTGATGTTATGCGCCAGACCTCTTTGAACAAGCTCCTTCATTACGAATGGTTTGAATAATTCAATCGCCATTTCTTTCGGAAGACCACATTGGTACATCTTTAAGTTTGGTCCGACTACGATAACGGAACGGCCAGAGTAATCAACACGTTTACCAAGAAGGTTTTGACGGAAACGGCCTTGTTTTCCTTTTAACATGTGAGATAAAGATTTTAACGGACGGTTACCTGGTCCAGTTACCGGACGGCCACGACGGCCATTATCGATAAGAGCATCGACAGCTTCTTGCAGCATACGCTTCTCATTTTGAACGATAATGCTTGGTGCTCCAAGGTCCAGTAATCTTTTCAACCGATTATTACGGTTGATAACACGGCGATATAAATCATTTAAATCAGATGTGGCAAAACGTCCTCCATCAAGTTGAACCATAGGACGAAGCTCCGGTGGAATGACCGGAAGCACGTCAAGGATCATCCATGAAGGCTCATTTCCGGAGTTACGGAATGCTTCAAGCACTTCCAAGCGTTTGATTGCACGGGTTCTGCGTTGTCCTTGGGCTGTTTTAAGCTCCTCTTTCAACGACTCTACTTCCTTTTCCGTATCAATATCTTGTAGAAGTTTTTTAATAGCTTCCGCACCCATGGCAGCTTGGAATTTCTTACCGTATTTTTCACGGTATGTACGATATTCCTTTTCAGAAAGAAGCTGTTTCTTTTCTAAAGTTGTATCGCCCGTTTCAGTTACTACGTAAGATGCAAAGTAAATAACTTCTTCCAAAGCCCGTGGAGACATATCAAGAACAAGTCCCATACGGCTAGGAATTCCTTTAAAATACCATATGTGTGAAACTGGTGCTGCCAGTTCAATATGACCCATACGCTCACGACGCACCTTAGCACGGGTGACTTCAACGCCACAACGGTCACAGACTACGCCTTTATAACGAACACGTTTATATTTTCCGCAATGACATTCCCAGTCCTTTTGAGGTCCAAAAATTCTCTCACAGAATAAACCGTCTTTTTCTGGCTTTAACGTACGATAGTTGATTGTTTCTGGTTTTTTAACTTCTCCATGGGACCAAGAACGAATCTTGTCTGGTGAAGCAAGACCAATTTTCATATACTCAAAATTATTAACGTCTAACAAGGGGCCTACCTCCCTTTTAATCTCCAGGTTTAACCCTTGATTGCCGTCACGTTATGAGGCAATCTTACACCGGATGATGGTTGATTGAATCAATAAGGCTCTAACAAGGCAGCATGATTTTCTAATGAACATCTCGCTGCCAGTCAGAGCAGGTAATATATAACTGAATGTTTATATTTAATTTTATTCTTTGACAGGTGCTCCTACTTCGGAAGCAACCATATCTTTGGTTTCTGAATCAAGGCTTAATTTGTCTGCTTGGTTGGCTTCATCTTCATCTTCCAAATCACGCATTTCGATTTCACGATCTTCGGCATTGAGGATTTTAACATCCAATCCTAAACTTTGAAGCTCCTTAATCAATACTTTGAATGACTCAGGAACGCCTGGTTCAGGGACATTTTCACCTTTGACAATCGCTTCGTACGTTTTAACACGACCTACGACATCATCTGATTTAACGGTTAGGATTTCTTGTAATGTATAAGCGGCACCATAAGCTTCAAGTGCCCATACTTCCATCTCACCGAAACGCTGTCCACCAAATTGCGCTTTACCACCAAGCGGTTGCTGCGTAACAAGGGAGTAAGGTCCAGTTGAACGTGCATGAAGTTTATCATCGACCATATGCGCCAGTTTGATCATGTACATGACACCAACTGATACACGGTTATCGAATGCTTCACCTGAACGGCCATCATAAAGGACAGTTTTTGCATCACGGGACATCCCGGCTTCTTCAATCGTACCCCAAACGTCTTCCTCAGTGGCACCATCGAATACAGGAGATGCTACATGAATGCCAAGTGCGCGTGCAGCCATACCCAAGTGTAGCTCCAACACCTGACCGATGTTCATACGTGAAGGTACACCCAATGGGTTTAACATGATGTCGACTGGAGTGCCGTCCGGTAAATAAGGCATATCTTCTTCAGGAAGAATCCTGGAGATTACCCCTTTGTTACCATGTCGTCCGGCCATTTTATCGCCTTCATGGATTTTACGTTTTTGAACGATATATACACGTGCGAGTTGGTTTACACCAGGAGGCAGTTCATCACCGTCTTCTCTGTTAAATACTTTAACATCAAGAACGATTCCTCCGCCGCCGTGAGGTACACGAAGTGATGTATCCCTTACTTCACGTGCTTTTTCACCGAAGATTGCATGTAATAGACGTTCCTCAGCAGTCAGTTCCGTTACACCTTTAGGCGTGACTTTACCAACGAGAAGGTCTCCGTCTTTCACTTCAGCACCCACACGGATAATTCCGCGCTCATCAAGATTACGAAGCGCATCTTCCCCTACGTTAGGGATATCACGAGTGATTTCTTCAGGCCCTAATTTTGTATCGCGTGATTCAGATTCATATTCTTCAATATGAATGGAAGTGTACACATCATCTTTAACTAATCGTTCACTCATGATGATGGCATCTTCATAGTTATATCCATCCCATGTCATGAAGGCTACCAATACGTTACGTCCAAGTGCCAACTCACCTTTTTCCATTGAAGGACCATCAGCAAGAATTTCACCTTTTACAACGTTGTCGCCAACACTTACGATAGGGCGTTGATTATAGCACGTTCCTTGGTTGGAACGAATGAATTTCAATAGACGATATTTATCAAGATTTCCTTTTACTTGCTGCCCGTCTACTTCACTTACCCTACGTACCCATACTTCACGTGATTCAACGTGCTCTACGATACCAGGGTGTTTACAGATTACTGCAGCACCGGAGTCTTTCGCTGAAACATACTCCATACCCGTTCCTACTCGAGGGGCTTCCGGTTGAAGCAAAGGAACTGCTTGACGTTGCATGTTCGCTCCCATAAGGGCACGGTTGGAGTCATCGTTTTCCAAGAAAGGAATACATGCAGTCGCAGCAGATACAACCTGTTTAGGAGATACATCCATGTAATCTACGCGGTCACGCGGAACAACGGTATTTTCACCGCGGAAACGTGCAACAACATCATTATCAAGGAATGAGCCGTCATCCGACAGTCGTACATTCGCTTGGGCAACTACATAGTTATCTTCCTCATCAGCTGTTAAGTAATCGATTTGGCTTGTAATTTTACCTGTTTCAGGGTCCACACGGCGGTATGGTGTTTCAATGAAGCCATATGGGTTAACCTTTGCAAAACTGGATAACGAGTTAATCAAACCAATATTCGGTCCCTCAGGCGTTTCAATCGGACACATGCGGCCATAGTGGGAATAATGAACGTCACGTACTTCAAAGCCAGCACGCTCACGTGTCAGACCACCAGGTCCCAATGCAGATAGACGACGTTTATGCGTCAATTCAGCCAACGGATTCGTTTGATCCATGAACTGTGAAAGCTGTGAGCTTCCAAAGAACTCTTTAATGGATGCAATGACCGGGCGAATGTTGATTAGTTGCTGTGGAGTGATTGTGTTCGTATCCTGAATGGACATTCTTTCACGAACAACACGCTCCATACGGGATAAACCAATTCTGAATTGGTTTTGCAGCAATTCACCAACGGAACGCAGACGACGGTTACCTAAATGGTCAATGTCATCCGTGATTCCCACACCATGCAGTAAATTAAAGAAATAACTGATGGAAGAAATGATATCAGCCGGTGTAATGTTTTTGACCTGGTCGGTCACATAAGCATTACCGATGATATTGATCACTTTTTCGCCTTCAGCATCGTTTGGTGCAAACACTTTAATAGGTTGAAGAAGAGTTTCTTCCTCTACTACACCACCTGATGGATGGAATGTTTTGAACCCTATTCCACCTTCGATATGAGGCAGAATCCTATCAAGAGTCCGGCGATCAAGCATTGTACCTTTTTCAACAATGATTTCTCCCGTTTCAGGATCAATCAAAGTCTCTGCAATACGTTGTCCGAATAAACGGTTCTTAATATGCAGTTTTTTGTTTATTTTATAACGGCCTACATTAGCTAAATCATAACGTTTCGGATCAAAAAAGCGTGATACTAAAAGACTTTTCGCGTTTTCGACAGTAGGCGGTTCACCTGGGCGTAGACGCTCATAGATTTCCAGTAATGCTTTTTCCACACTCTCGGTGTTATCCTTTTCAAGAGTGTTGCGAAGGTATTCGTTGTCACCGATCAAATCGATGATTTCTTGATCTGTTCCGAATCCAAGGGCACGCATCAATACCGTTATCGGTAATTTCCTGGTGCGGTCGATTCGAACATACACAACATCCTTGGCGTCTGTTTCGTATTCGAGCCATGCGCCACGGTTAGGAATAACGGTCGCAGAGAACCCAAGCTTACCGTTTTTATCCATTTTCCCATTGTAGTAAACACTCGGTGAGCGCACTAATTGGGATACAATTACCCGTTCAGCACCATTGATGACAAATGTACCTGTTTCAGTCATCAGCGGGAAGTCGCCCATAAATACATCTTGGTCTTTTACTTCCCCTGTTTCTTTGTTAACAAGGCGCACTTTCACACGAAGTGGTGCAGAATACGTAACATCGCGTTCTTTTGTTTCTTCCACAGAATACTTCGGCTCAGCTAAGCTGTAATCGATGAATTCTAACGATAAATTACCTGTAAAATCCTCAATAGGAGAAATATCCTGGAACATTTCCTTTAAACCTACATCTAGAAACCATTGATAAGAAGCTGTTTGAATTTCAATCAGATTCGGAAGGTCCAAAACCTCACTGATTCTTGCATAACTTCTACGTTGGCGGTGTCGTCCATACTGAACAAGTTGACCTGTCAACTGATTCACCCCTTAAATCAAGCGTTATAAGGATCCATTTGCCTCGGAAAAGGAATCATTTCCATAGACAAAAAGAAAATGGTTTTTATTTTAAAAACCACTATTTCTCATAAAACGAACTATTATTTATATATTTTTCCCATATTATCCATTGATTATACACCAATGGTATAAAAATTGCATAGTTACGGAATTATATATATGCATTTTATAATACTAACATAGCGAAAATTTAGAGTCAAACCTTTTTGGATAATAGTATATAGTAACCTTTTTTCTTAACAGGCACTTCAACATTTCCAAATAATTGCTCCATTTTATCCATTGCGGATGGAGCCCCTTGTTTTTTTTGAATGACAACCCATAATTCTCCACCAGCTACCAAACTGCGATAGCTTTCTTCTAAAATTTCGTGGACTACACTTTTACCTGCGCGAATGGGAGGGTTCGTAAGAATCGCAGCGAATTGATTGGAGGCAACTTTGTCAAAACGATCGCTTTCGTAAATCTTCACATTCGCGATCCCATTAGAAGCAGCATTCTCTTTTGACAATTCAACTGCCCGGCTATTTATATCAATCATTTCTATCGTTCTATCGGGATAAGCTGCCGCAATCGATATTCCGATCGGTCCATACCCGCAACCAACATCGAGAATATTTCCTTCCACAGCCTCACTAAGGTTGAAACTCTCAACCAAAAGACGCGATCCGAAATCAACTTCCTTTTTCGAAAAAACACCATTATCACTTTTGAAGCGAAAGGTACGTCCCTTTAATGTGAAATCCCAAAATTTCGGATTGCTTACGACATCCGGTTTTTGTGAGTAGTAATGCTCTGTCAGAGTCATCTCCCCCTATCAGAAAGGAATATTGAAGATTTAATGAGAGAAGAGAATTGAAGAATGGATGCTTGCACGCCGGAATGTCAGAATAACGAAATCCTCGTTATTAAATCATTAACGGCCAGTTTTCATCATTTCTTTAAAAATGAAGAAAAAAAGCCCGCCAGTGATAGCGAGCTTTTTGTTTATGCAAGATTACTTAACTTCAACGCCAGCTCCAACTTCTTCAAGTTTAGCTTTAACTTCTTCAGCTTCTTCTTTAGAAGCGCCTTCTTTGATTGCTTTTGGAGTGTTGTCAACAAGTTCTTTTGCTTCTTTAAGTCCAAGACCTGTTACTTCACGTACAGCTTTGATAACTTTGATTTTTTGATCTCCAGCAGATGTAAGGATTACATCAAACTCAGTTTGCTCTTCAGCAGCAGCGCCACCAGCAGCAGCTACAGCTACAGGTGCAGCAGCAGTTACGCCAAATTCTTCTTCGATTGCTTTTACAAGGTCGTTTAATTCTAAAACAGTCATGTTTTTAACTGCTTCTAAGATTTGATCTTTAGTCATTTTTATTTCCTCCTCGAAATGGTTGGTTTTTTTTGAATCAATTGGCTAAATAAGCGGTTAGCTTACGCGCCTTGTTCTTCTTTTTGATCTGCAACTGCTTTTGTAGCAAGAGCAAGTCCGCGCATAGGTGCTTGTAGCACGCTGAGTAGCATTGAAAGTAGGCCTTCGCGTGAAGGTAGTTCTGCAAGAGCTTTAATTTCTTCAGCAGTTGCAACATTTCCTTCGATAACTCCAGCTTTGATTTCTAAAGCTTCATGTTTTTTCGCAAAATCGTTAAGGATTTTTGCTGGCGCAATAACATCTTCAGTTGAGAATGCAATTGCGTTTGGTCCTGTTAATGATTCGTTCAAAGCGCTAAGTTCAGCACTTTCCGCAGCACGGCGAGTCATAGAGTTTTTGTAAACTTTAAACTCAACGCCAGCTTCACGAAGTTGCTTACGAAGTTCTGTAACTTCAGCAACAGTCAATCCACGGTAGTCAACAACTACTGTTGATTGGCTTGCAGTTAATTTATCAGTAATCTCAGCAACGATTTTTTGCTTTTGTTCAATAATTGCGTTCATCCTTACACCTCCTGTAGATTTGCTTGAAAACATTTATACCGTATCAAAGAAAAAGCCTTCATCTCTATTGCAGACATGAAGGCAGTAATTTCAAAAGTCATAGTCCAGGACTATTATTATCGAATTACCTCGGCAGGGAATTAAGCTCGTAATGAGCACCTACTGTCTACGGTACAAATAGTATTCATTTATTCACAACAAAACTTATTATAACAATAATAGTTTTGGTATGTCAATTATTTATTGAAAGAAGAAGGATCAACTTTCACGCCAGGGCCCATTGTAGTTGTTACAGAAACATTTTTCATGTAAGTTCCTTTAGCAGCCGCAGGTTTAACTTTCAATAATGTATCATAGATAGTAGTGAAGTTTTCCACTAGTTTAGCATCTTCGAAAGATACTTTACCGATTGGAGCATGGATGTTACCAGCTTTATCTACGCGGTATTCAACTTTACCAGCTTTGATTTCATTAACAGCTTTCGTTACATCGAAAGTTACTGTGCCAGTTTTAGGGTTAGGCATTAAACCTTTAGGTCCTAATACACGGCCAAGTTTACCAACTTCACCCATCATGTCTGGAGTCGCAACGATTACATCGAATTCGAACCATCCTTGTTGGATTTTGTTGATGTAGTCAGATTCGCCAACGTAGTCAGCACCAGCAGCTTCCGCTTCTTTTGCTTTTTCGCCTTTCGCGAATACTAATACGCGTTGAGTTTTACCAGTACCATTCGGAAGAACAACAGCTCCACGAATTTGTTGGTCAGCTTTCTTAGGGTCTACGCCTAAACGGAAAGCAACTTCAACAGTCGCATCGAATTTTGCGAAGTTTGCTTTTTTAGCAACTTCGATTGCTTCAGTTACAGCATAAGCCTTAGAAACTTCTACAAGCTTAGCTGCTTCAAGATACTTTTTACCTTTTTTCGCCATGATATAAATCCTCCTAAATTGTGGTTTTAACGGAATGACCTCCCACGAATAAAGGTTGCGAGTATCAATCGCAACCCCGTAGAAACAAATAGCAATTACATGGATTAGTCTTCGATGACAATACCCATGCTGCGAGCAGTACCTTCAACCATACGCATTGCAGCTTCAACGCTTGCAGCGTTTAGGTCAGGCATTTTAGTTTCAGCAATCTCGCGCACTTGATCACGCTTGACTGTAGCAACTTTATTACGGTTAGGTTCACCAGAACCAGACTCGATACCAGCTACTTTCTTAAGCAATACTGCAGCCGGTGGAGTTTTTGTAATGAATGTAAATGAACGGTCTTCAAATACCGTGATTTCAACAGGAATAATTAGACCAGCTTGATCTGCTGTACGAGCGTTGAACTCCTTACAGAATCCCATGATGTTTACACCAGCTTGACCTAATGCAGGACCGACTGGCGGTGCCGGATTCGCTTTACCAGCAGGAATTTGCAATTTAACCATTTTAATTACTTTTTTAGCCACGAGACACACCTCCTTATAAGTCCGTGATGTGGTAATAGGGTAATACCCTCCCACTCATCTTGAATTCTTTATCTATTAATAAAGAATGCTTGTATCGTTGAGGCCTAAAAATTGAAACATACTGACCTTTGAAATTTTACCACTTTCAAAAGGTAATTTCAAGTTTTTTTCCGTTTATAATTTTTCCACTTGATTAAAATCAAGTTCTACCGGTGTATCACGGCCGAACATATTGACTAGGACCCTTACTTTCCCTTTGTCTTTATCAAGTTCTTCAATCGGTCCTGCAAAAGTTGCAAATGGTCCTTCTTTAACTTGAACCGTATCACCGATTTCAAAATCAACTTCGATTTTGCTTTCATCTACGCCCATACGTTTAAGAACGACTTCAATTTCCTCCGGAAGCAATGCAGTCGGTTTTGACCCAGCTCCAGATGAACCCACGAAACCTGTTACCCCAGGCGTATTACGGACAACATACCATGAATCATCCGTCATGATGATCTCAACCAACACATAACCTGGAAACACTTTCTTTTTGGTCACTTTCTTTTTGCCATCTTTCACTTCTGTTTCTTCTTCTTCTGGAACTACAACGCGAAAGATCTTGTCTTCCATCCCCATAGTTTCAACACGTTTTTCCAAGTTAGCTTTAACCTTGTTCTCATAACCTGAATAGGTGTGAACTACATACCAATTCTTTTCCATGTGTTAGGACTTTAACGTCCTTCCCTCCCTGCAATCGATCATTTTCTTTATTAATCTTTATCTTTGAACGTTTTAGCCAAAAAACCATACAGGCGTCATCCCGAACTTAACTAGAATATATTGTGATGATTCGTATTACAGCAGCACTCGTTTTTGAACTTCTTCACTTATTAAAAAAGACAAATTAAAAAACCCGTTTCCGGGCTTTTCTGCTGACACATATTATTCTATCACTATTATACCTTATTTTCGAATCTCTTATTCAATAACTAAGCGAATTAATTCGGAAATACCCAAATCGACCACTGTAAAGAATAAAGCCATAAATACTACAGTCGTTACCACCACGATTGTATATTTGGTAAGCTCCTTGCGTTTCGGCCAGCTTACCTTTTGCATTTCGCGAGCGACTCCGCTGAAAAATTCGGTAAAACGTTTCATGAATGTACCTCCAAGCATTAGAAGCTTCTGTCAATCTATTTATAAAACGGTTATTTCGTTTCTTTGTGAATCGAGTGTGAGTTGCACGTACTGCAAAATTTCTTGATTTCCAGCCGTTCGCCGCTTGTCGATTGTTTGCTCTCATAACTATAATTTCTTGAACCGCAATCGTTGCAGGCAAGAACTATTTTTTTTCGCATTAGATACACCTATCCTATCTACTATATCCATAAAACCTTATCACGACTGTTTTTTATTGTCAATATCAAAGCGGGTTCCACCCATTATGGACAACGTAAATCAAAACATCGGCTTGCATCTAAAAATCTTAGTGAATAAAAAACTTCCATGTGGAGAAGGGACAGATGAAATTAAGCGGAAAAAGCGGAGGGATTATAAACTGATTTCCCTTACTTCCAGATAGCGCTCGAGCTTTCTTTTCACCCGCTGAAGGGCGTTGTCGATTGACTTAACATGCCGGTTCAACTCTTCCGAAATTTCTTGGTAGGTTTGTCCATCCAGGTAAAGAGCTAACACTTTTCTCTCAAGATCACTCAGGAGCTCGGCCATCTTTAATTCGATATCGTCAAACTCTTCCTGGTTGATGATCAGTTCTTCCGGGTCCAAAACCTTCGTACCCGATATGATATCCATTAGAGTTCGGTCCGATTCCTCATCATAAATTGGCTTGTCCAGGGAAACATAGGAATTGAGCGGAATATGTTTTTGACGTGTTGCTGTTTTGATAGCTGTAATGATCTGCCTCGTAATGCATAGTTCTGCAAATGCTTTAAAAGAAGATAACTTATCCCCTTTAAAATCACGGACGGCTTTATATAAACCAATCATACCTTCTTGCACGATGTCTTCCTTATCGGCACCAATCAAGAAATAAGTCCTTGCCTTCGCTCTTACAAAATTACGATACTTTTGGATCAAATAATCAAGCGCTTCACTGTCTCCAGTGTGCACCAACCCTATCAATTCATCATCCTCAAACTGAAGATACTTTTCGTTCAGCTTCATTCCGAATTTGAGACCCACATTATATCCCCCTGACCTGACTCAGATAGAAATATTATACAGCAGGTAAATTTTACCCGTCAATGGTTCAAATTTTCCCCCGGCGCCATTTTTCGAAAATTTCTGCCACTTCTTCACTTAAAGGAATTTTAGCAACGGGTCTTATCGTTGTTGTTTTTCTTACATCTTTCTTGATTTCGCCTTGAATTTCTTCCATTTCAATTAGCAGTTCACGAGCGGATTTCCTTAGGGCCCCTTGGCCAAAGATCACCCACTGTTCCGTGAAGTCAGAGGTTGCCACTTGAATTTGCGTTTTGACATTATTCAGTTCGATGGCCATCTTTTCTATTCTTTCATCCGCAGTTTCATTTTCTTTTGTAAAAATTACGTCAACCTTGTGATTTTTGAATATGCGGGCAATTCCCTGAACATATTGAGCATCAAATACGACAATTACACGATATCCGGTAAATGCTTGATATTCCGCCATCATTTCTATCAATCGGTCCCTTGCAGCAGCAAGATCCCGTTCTTTTAATTCTCTCAGTTCCGGCCAAGCTCCAATAATGTTATAACCGTCCACCAACAGAATATTCATTTCGTCATTGTCCTAGGGGATTTCTTTTTCTATAAACCTCATACATCAATAAACCGGCTGCTACCGATGCATTTAACGAAGTTACTTTTCCTGCCATTGGAAGACGGATGAGAAAATCACATTTCTCCTTCATTAACCGGGCCATGCCTTTTCCTTCGCTGCCGATAACAAGTCCGATAGGCATCTTTCCGTCCATGTTACGGTAATCATCGCTGCCTTTCGCATCGGTACCGACTATCCATACCCCTCGCTCTTTCAATTCTTCCACCGCTCTTGCCAAATTTGTAACGCGAGCTACAGGAATATATTCGATTGCACCAGTCGAAGCTTTAGCCACGGTTGCCGTCAAGCCCACCGCTCTTCTTTTTGGTATGATGATTCCATGTGCCCCGACTGCATCGGCCGTCCTCATGATCGAACCTAAATTATGCGGATCTTCAACCTCATCAAGGATCATGAAAAAAGGTGCTTCGTCCCGTTCAGCCGCTTTAGCGAATAAGTCATCCAGCTCCACATATTCATATGCAGCCACTTGTGCGATAACGCCTTGATGGATGCCTTCTACCATTTGGTCAATTTTTTTCTTCGGTACGATTTGCACGAGAACCTTCTTTTCCTTCGCGAGACCGATAAGTGGTTGCATCGAGCCTTTTTGCGAGCCCTCGGCTATCCAAATTTTATTAACTTCCCGTTCGGAGCGAAGTGCTTCCAATACGGGGTTTCTGCCAATGATATATTCTTCGCTCATGGGTTACTCCCCTTTTCTTCTTCAATGTATTCAATGGATTTTTTGATGAGTTCTTCCATTCTTTCTATTCGACCGGATAAATACAAAAATCCCATAAGAGCCTCGAAGGCTGTACTGTAGCGATACGTTTGCACATCTGTATTCTTCGGTACCGTACCGGATTTCGCATTTCGGCCGCGCCGAACGACAGCGGATTCCTCTTCCGATAGCCAATCTGACTCCAGAAAGAAGTGGATGATTTTATTTTGCGCTTTAGCAGCTACAAAAGATGTAGCTTTTTTGTGAAGTAGATTGGGCTTGACCGCCCCTTTTTGAATGAGGTGATGCCGTATATACGTTTCGTATACAGCATCACCTATATATGCTAAAGCAAGACTGTTCAGCATTTTTGCATCTACCTTACTATCGTAATGAAGCATTAATTACCCTCTTTTCCATCTTGTACCTTGAGGGGTATCCTCTAATATAATATTCATGTTTTTCAAGCGATCGCGAATTTCATCAGATAATCCAAAATTGCGGTCTTTCCGCGCTTGAATCCTTTGCTGTATCAACCCTTCAATTTCTTCATCCAGAAGCCCCTCTTCTTCAAGGGACAAACCGAGGACAGAAAATAAGGTGTTGAATTTATCAAGGAAAGCATCAATTACTTCCTTGTCTGTGTTTTTCTCCATCAAGTAATAATTTGCCTGTTTGGAAAGTTCAAAAAGCATGGATATTGCATTAGCTGTGTTAAAATCATCGTCCATTTCCTTAATGAATTGTTCATGTAAATCATTCAGCTTCTCCAACCAAACATCATTATTCTCAGTCAATCCGTCACTTACTTGAAGGCGATGCTTTAAATTTTGATATGATGTCCTTAAGCGTTCAAGGGACGCTTTTACATTTTCAAGCACTTCTTCACTATAATTGATCGGATGACGGTAATGTACTGATAACATGAAGAAGCGTAATACTTGTGGATCATGCTTCTGAATGATGTCATGCACAAGGACGAAATTGCCTAAGGACTTAGACATTTTTTCATTCTCAATATTTATATACCCATTATGCATCCAATAATTCGCAAAGGTCTTACCCGTCAATGCTTCGGATTGTGCAATTTCATTTTCATGATGCGGGAATGCCAGATCTTGACCTCCTGCATGAATATCGATGGTATCCCCCAAATACTTTTTGACCATTGCGGAGCATTCGATATGCCAGCCAGGACGCCCCTTACCCCATGGGCTCTCCCATGATATTTCATCATCCTTAGCCGCTTTCCAAAGGGCAAAATCAAGGGCATCTTGTTTTTTCTCCCCTATTTCAATACGTGCCCCCACTCGAAGCTCATCGATGGACTGATGTGAAAGCTTGCCATATCCCTCAAACTTACGAGTGCGGTAGTACACATCCCCTTCCGATTCATAAGCGAATCCTTTCTCGATTAGCGCCGAGATGAATTCAATGATTGCATCCATGTTCTCCATTACGGTCGGGTGAGCATCCGCTTTTTTGCAGCCCAATGCCGACACGTCTTCAAAATACGCCTTGATGAAACGCTCCGATATGGTCGGAACATCTTCCCCCAATTCTTTTGCCGCGCGAATCAGCTTATCATCCACATCCGTGAAGTTCGAAACGAATTGCACATCATATCCACGGTAATCCAAATACCTACGAACGGTATCGAATACGATTGCCGGTCTTGCATTGCCAATATGAATGTAATTATAGACAGTGGGTCCGCATACATACATCTTCACCTTTCCCTCTTCAATCGGGACGAAGGTTTCCTTTTTTCTTGTTGCTGTGTTATATATTTTAATCGCCATATTATAAACTCCTTTCTTCCTGCTTCTGTTCGGCCAACCTTGCTCTTAAGGCTCTGATTTCACTATCCAATTCCTTAAAGCGATCAGCGATTGGATCAGGAAGATCACAATGATTTAGGTCTTTATTGATTTTGATGCCATCTTGAATGACCACTTTACCTGGAATGCCCACCACTGTAGAATTAGGTGGCACTTCCTTTAGAACGACCGAACCCGCACCGATTTTCGAGTTTTCCCCAACAGTGATGGAACCCAGCACTTTTGCTCCTGTAGCTATCAAAACATTATCCTTTATCGTAGGATGACGTTTTCCCTTTTCTTTTCCGGTCCCCCCAAGAGTTACACCTTGAAAGACAGATACATTGTCGCCAATTTCACAAGTTTCGCCAATGACGATCCCCATTCCATGGTCAATGAAGAAACGACGGCCAATCGTAGCCCCTGGATGAATTTCGATTCCGGTAAAAAACCGGCTGATTTGAGATATGCTTCTCGCCAGGAAAAAGAATTTCCTCTTAAATAGTGCGTGAGCCATCCTATGACTCCAAATCGCATGTAAACCCGCGTACGTCAATATGACTTCCAAATAGCTGCGCGCAGCAGGATCTTGATCAAAAACCACTTCGATATCTTCTTTAAACATCTTTAACAAAATGATTCCCCCCTATGTTCCGTCCTTTTCCAACATCCCCTTTTGAAGCTTTTAAAGCATATAAAAAAGCGTCTCTGTCCAAATAGACAGAGACGCTTGAAGCGCGGTTCCACTCTGTTTGGAATGTACGAACCAGGTAAAGCTTTTTCCTGTTTCTTCATCCCCAACTTTAATCCCTGTAACGGAGGACATTCCGCCTGTGCCTACTATAGGTTAGTTCAGCAAAGGACTCAAGGGTGCATTTCAGAAAACGAGAGGCCTGAACCACTTTCAGCAGGTTATGGTTCTCTCTAAAAAGCTTCGTTTACTTACTTCTCCCCATCTACGCGTTCTTTTGTAAGATTATTAAATACTATATTACATTTTCGACAAATTGTTAATATAAAATACTCTGAATACGCTGTTTAATTTTTTCTTTGCCCAGTAATGAAATTGCCTTAGGCAAGTCAGGACCATGTGTTTGACCCGTGACGGCAGCCCTTATCGGCATGAATAATTTTTTCCCTTTATGCCCTGTGCTTTTTTGTACGGCTTTAACCGACTTCTTGATTTCATCCGCATTAAATTCTTCAAGCCCTTCGATCTCCTGAAGGAAAGCTTTCATGACTTCAGGTACCTGTTCTTCAACCAGCACTTCCTTAGCTTCTTGCTCGAACTCGACCTCATCCTTGAAAAACAGTTCAGAAAGCTCGACTATTTCCGCTCCATAGCTCATCTGCTCTTGAAAAAGTGAAACAAGCCCATGTACCCACTCTTCTTCTTCGGCGGTCAGTGTCTCTGAAACCTTCCCGGCTTTAATTAAGTGAGGCAATGACAATTCCACTGCACGATTGACGTCCAATTGCTTCACATATTGGTTATTCATCCATGTAAGCTTTTGCTTATCGAAAAGTGCAGGTGATTTAGACAGGCGGTCAGCATCGAAAAGATTAATGAATTCTTCCTTCGTGAATATCTCTTCCTCCCCGACCGGAGACCATCCTAGTAATGTAATGAAATTGAATAAAGCTTCAGGTACATAACCAAGCTCTTCATATTGCTCAATGAATTGAATGATCGACTCATCACGTTTACTCAGTTTCTTCCTGCTTTCGTTTACAATCAGCGTCATATGTCCGAATACCGGCGGTTCCCAGCCGAAAGCTTCATAAATCATCAATTGTTTTGGAGTATTGGAGATATGATCATCACCGCGAAGGACATGGGAAATCTTCATCAAGTGATCATCGACGGCCACTGCAAAGTTATACGTTGGAATGCCATCCTTTTTAACGATGACAAAATCACCAAAGCCATCTGTTTCAAATGAAACCTCATCCTTGACCATATCTTTGAAAGTAAGGACCTTCCCAGCTGGAACGGCAAAGCGAATGCTCGGTTTTCTTCCTTGTGCCACTAGTTCCGCTTGCTCTTCCTCAGTTAAATGCTTGCACTTCCCGGAATATTTTGGCGTTTCATTGCGTTCGACCTGTCCTTCACGCTCTGCTTCAAGCTCTTCTTCCGTACAATAGCATTTATATGCTAAACCCTTATCCAAAAGCTCTTGATACAATTCCTGATAAAGGCCGTTCCTTTCGGATTGACGATATGGACCGTATTCACCGCCAACATCAACACCTTCATCCCAATCCATGCCAAGCCATTTCAAATATTTAAGCTGACTTTCCTCTCCGCCTTCAATATTTCTCTTCTGGTCGGTATCTTCAATACGGATGATGAATTTCCCGCCTTTATTTCGTGCGTATAAATAATTAAATAAAGCAGTCCGTGCATTACCAATATGTAAATGTCCAGTCGGACTCGGTGCATAGCGAACTCGAATATCGCTGCTCATGATATATATAGACCTCCCAGTCGTTCTATTCTATTGTTTATATTATCATTTAAATACATTGGGATAAAGGCATCCACTCTAAAAACGATTTAGTTTGATTTGACCAATAAGACAACGGCCTGTGCCGCGATTCCTTCGCCCCTGCCTGTAAATCCAAGTTTCTCCGTTGTGGTCGCCTTTACATTAATCCTGTCTATCGAGGCATCTAAAAGTTCTGCAATCCTGCCTCGCATTTCCTCGATATACGGTGCCATTTTCGGGCTTTGTGCAATGATTGTACAATCCGCATTGCCTAGGGAATATCCCTCTTTTTTTACGATCGCCCATATATATTGCAGCAGTTTTGCCGAATCCGCATCTTTAAATTCAGGGTCGGTATCCGGAAAATGCTTACCGATATCCCCTGCACCAATTGCCCCCAAGCAGGCATCAGCAACAGTATGCAGAAGGACATCCGCATCCGAATGACCCAGCAGTCCTTTCTCATACGGAATCGTAATCCCGCCAATTATCAAAGGCCTGCCTTCCACAAGCTGATGAACGTCATATCCTTGTCCTATTCTAAACATATCATTCTCCCCAATCATCGTTTTCCATGTTGTTGTTTATGTAAAATCGCTTCTGCAAAATAAAGGTCTTCCTGAGTCGTAATCTTAATATTATCATAATTGCCCTCAATAATAACTACCTGTTCATTGATCCGCTCTAGTAAACTTGCATCGTCCGTCCCTAAAAATTCTTCAGCTTCTGCCTGTTCATACGCCCTTTTTAATATGGATACACGAAAAGCTTGTGGAGTTTGCACCGCCCACAAGCTTGATCGTTCCACTGTTTCCAATACCTTTTTGTTTGCCGCTTTTTTAATCGTATCCTTAACGGGCACTGCAATTACGGCACCTCCATGAAGGGAGGCAGCAGTAGTCAATTCACTGATTTGCCCTAGGGTAATAAAAGGGCGGGCACCGTCATGGACCAGGACGATGTCTTCTTCTGCATGTTGCAGTCCATTATAAACGCTTTGTTGGCGCTCCTTGCCACCCATGACCAGTTTCTTGACCTTTTTAAGCTCATTCGCTGCTATCAATTGATTGAAATAATCCTTTTCTGCCGGGTTTATCGAAAGGATAATCCCCCGACAGTCAGGATCTTCTTCGAAGACACGCAGTGTATAAACAATGATCGGGATACCCGATAGTTCAATAAAAAGTTTATTCTTGCCCGCTTTCATTCTTTTGCCTTGTCCAGCTGCAGGTATCACTACTTCATAAAACATAACGGTTTCTCCTACTCTTCTTTATAATGCTTTTTCTAATAGTTTCGGTTTAGCGAATATCATCCGGCCTGCAGAGGTTTGCAATACACTTGTGACAAGTACATCGATCCGTTTCCCGATATGGTCACGGCCACCCTCGACAACGATCATGGTTCCATCGTCCAAATAAGCGATGCCCTGGTTCTGCTCTTTCCCGTCCTTTATGACCTGAACGTTCATCTCTTCCCCAGGAAGTACAACTGGTTTTACGGCATTGGCCAGGTCATTGATATTAAGTACCGCCACATTTTGAAACTCGCATACTTTGTTTAAATTGAAATCATTGGTAACGACCATTCCGCCCGATATTTTGGCAAGCTTCACCAGTTTACTGTCCACTTCCTGAATGTCTTCAAAATCCCCCTCGTACATCTCCACTTTAATCGGCAGGTCTTTTTGAATCCGATTCAGGATATCCAAACCGCGCCTTCCACGATTCCTTTTCAATGCATCAGATGAATCGGCAATATGCTGCAATTCGTTTAATACGAATTGAGGAATGACGATGGTACCCTCGAGAAAGCCCGTCTGACAAATATCCGCAATTCTGCCATCAATGATGACGCTTGTATCGAGAATCTTCAGGCGCTTGCTATCCCCCTCTTCATCCTCTTCGCTTGCTTCACCATCCGAGTTCTTTTTCTTATTGCTTTTCGTGAATAAACTCAATAGCTCATCACGTTTTTTAAAGCCCACCTGAAAACCAAGATATCCAAATAAAAGCGTAAGGATGATAGGAACCACTGTATTCAAAATGGGAACCTTGATGGCACTGAATGCGGATCCAACCAAGAACGCTGCCAGCAATCCAACTAAAAGACCTACGCTGCCAAAGATTATATCCGTAATCGGTATCTTTACAAGCTGTTCCTCCAGCCATTTCATAAAATAGATCACGTGATCTACTGCCCAAAAAGTTATAAGATAAAAGATAATGGCACCCAACAGTACACTTACATAAGGATTGTTTAATAAAGCAATATCGTCTGCATGTAAAACAGTTAATAATTCCGGAATAAGCAACATACCAAGTGTTCCGCCGACTATTAAGAAGCATGCTTGTATAATGCGTTTTAACATCCCTTTCACCTCCTTCTACTCATTATTGACCAATAAAATAAAATGAAACCTTGAAAATTCGTTTTCACTATATACATTAAATTCATTTAAGGATAATGGATTTACAAATATGAATTCTTCTCTTTTTCGTAATATTAGCCTAGCACCCCGAGTTTTGAGTGTCAAAAATAAACACCAATCAATTTCAAGCCCGTTCAGGAGTTTTTTTAAAAGCCGGCTGCACCTTACATCCTTCTATTTGTGACCAGCTGATTTTTCAAAATTCGGAGTCCTTCTTTAATTTTATTTGCCCGGACTTCACCTATGCCCTCCACATCGTCAAGGTTTTCAACCGTAGCTTTATTGACTTCACTAAAGCTTCCGAACTGTTTCACTAAATTTTCGATGATCAAACCCGGCAAGCGTGGGATTTTATGAAGAATACGGTAACCACGGGGATGTACTGACTCATCAAGATGAATGTATCCATGATAGCCCAGCACCTTAAGAAGAATGCTTTCATCCAGTTTTTCCTGCATGGCCAACTCTTGAAGCCTAAAAATGATTTCCTCGGGATTTTCATCATTACTGGAGGTATAATCCTTGATAAGCCATTTCCCTTCCGTTTCAATATCTGCCAGGATTTCATTCATTTGCAAACGGATCAGCCTTCCTTCCGTGCCCAGCTCATTAAGGTACGTCAGCAGCTCCGCCTTGATCCTGAGCACCATCACATAACGGTGAAATACCTGCAAAAGATCGGCATAGGTCACGATTTCCTCAAACTCGAGCGCTCCTAAAACCGATATGCTCTGCTGCAGGACCACCTTGTATTTTTCCAAGGTCTGGATGGCTAAATTAGCCTTGGCAAGTATGACTCCTATATCTTTAAGGGCATACCGGAAATTGCCCTGATATAAAGTGATGACATTCCGGCGCTGTGAGATTGCGATGACCAACGACTTGGTCTCCCTTGCCACCCGTTCCGCTGTCCTATGCCTCATTCCCGTTTCAGTGGAAGGTGTACTGTTATCAGGCACTAATTGGGCATTTGCGAAAATGATCTTATCGGCGGTTTCATTTAAAATGATGGCCCCGTCCATCTTCGCCAACTCATATAATGTGCTGGGGGTACAGCTGCAGTTGATTTCGAAGCCGCCATCCACGATCGTTCGCACCTTCTCATTATATCCGGCCACTATCAAACCGCCCGTGTTTGCCCTCAGGACATTTTCAATACCCTCCCGAAGCGGGGTACCCGGTGCTACGATTTGCAGAATTTCCAATTTTGTTTTCTCATACCCTTTTTTATCTGTCATGCTTAACCCCCTAACGATTGTTTAAGAGCCTCCGAAACCGATGAAACACCAATGATCTTAATACCTTTCGGCGCGGTCCACCCTCCTATATTATTAGCCGGTATAATAACCCGCTCAAACCCTAATTTCGCTGCTTCCTGCACCCTTTGTTCAATTCGTGACACCCTTCTCACTTCACCAGTCAGCCCCACTTCACCAATGATGCAATCGGCAGGGTTTGTTGGTTTATCACGGAAGCTTGATGCAATGCTTATTGCGACAGCGAGGTCAATTGCCGGTTCATCCAGCTTGACACCGCCAGCAACCTTTAAATACGCATCTTGGTTTTGGAGCAGCAAGCCCACTCTCTTTTCCAGGACAGCCATTAAAAGCGAAACTCGATTGTGGTCAATTCCTGTGGCCATCCGCCTAGGATTGCCAAAACTCGTAGGAGAAATCAATGCTTGAATTTCAACAAGCACCGGCCTTGTGCCCTCCATGGATGCGACGACTGTGGACCCCGAAGCTCCTTGCGACCGTTCTTCAAGGAAAATTTCCGATGGATTCGCCACCTCTTCCAATCCATGTTCTTTCATTTCAAAAATACCCATCTCATTCGTCGAACCAAAGCGATTTTTAACCGCACGTATAATTCGATATGTATGGTGTCTTTCCCCTTCAAAATATAATACGGTGTCAACCATGTGCTCAAGCAGCCGTGGTCCCGCAATGGCCCCTTCTTTTGTAACGTGACCGACGATAAAAATCGCGATCCCATTCGTTTTAGCAATGCGCATGAGTGAGGCTGTGCATTCCCTCACTTGTGAAACGCTTCCCGGGGCAGATGTAACCTCCGAATGGTAAACCGTTTGAATCGAGTCAATAATGACCAAATCCGGTTTTACATCTGTAATTGCCTGTTGGATATAGTCCATATCGGTTTCAGAATAAACGAATAGATTTTCCGACATGGTCCCAAGCCGGTCCGCTCTCAATTTGGTCTGCTTGACTGATTCTTCACCTGATATATAAAGCACTTTTTTCTGTTTATGCGCCAATTGGGATGATACCTGTAAAAGCAGGGTGGACTTACCGATACCCGGGTCCCCTCCGATCAATACAAGTGATCCCTGTACGATCCCGCCCCCAAGAGCACGATTCAATTCCATTAGATCCGTCTTAATGCGTGGTTCTTTTTCTGACTGAATGGTCGTTATGGGTGCTGCCTTCTCCCGTTCTCCGGAACCTCTAACCTCTGAATGGGTAAAAGCGCCTTTTCTTGCAGGTTTAACGATTTCGGTTTCCTCGACCATTTTGTTCCATTCACCGCAGCCTGGGCATTTCCCCATCCATTTCGCGGACTCATATCCACAAGACTGACAGATAAATTTTGTTTTCTTTTTTACAGCCATAAATTACTCCTCTTCCTTTGGAAAAAATATCTATATTAAGGATATTATATCTCTGTTTTATTTAAACCTTCTTAAGGCTAAGTTTTTTTAAAAAAATATTCACTTTGCTTGTCCCGTTTATACTCATATCTACCTATAGATAAAAAACAGAGGTACACTGCAAAAGAATCTGCGTGTACCTCGAAGTTTAGGATCAGGTTATTCACTTACTTTAACAGGCTCGCCTTGTCGGATTGCAAACTCATTATTCACGACATCCATTACGACCGTTTGCCCTTTTTTCACGTTGCCTTTAAGCAACTCTTCGGATAGATAATCCTCTACATGCTTCTGAAGCGCCCTGCGGATTGGCCTTGCCCCATATTCCGGATCAAAACCTTCCGTGGCAATTTTTTCTCTAGCCGCATCTGTCAGCTCCAAGTATATCTCCTGTTCTTTCAAACGGGTCGTAAGCTGATTTGACATTAATGTAACGATTTGTTTCAAATGATCCTTCTCTAATGAGTGGAACACGATAGTTTCATCAATACGATTCAGGAATTCAGGACGGAATGCACGTTTGAGTTCTTCCATCACTTTCCCTTTCATATTTTTATAGTCCTGCCCAGTATCCTGGATGTTAAAGCCGACATACTTATCAGTTTTTAAGGCAGACGCCCCTACATTCGATGTCATGATCAGAATGGTATTCCTGAAATCGACAGTACGCCCCTTGGAATCTGTCAGTCTTCCGTCTTCCAACACTTGAAGAAGAATATTGAAGACATCCGGATGCGCCTTTTCTATTTCATCAAGCAGAACGACGGAGTATGGTTTCCTCCGCACTTTTTCCGTTAACTGACCGCCTTCTTCGTACCCAACATATCCTGGAGGTGATCCAACAAGACGTGAAGTCGAGTGTTTCTCCATATATTCGGACATATCGATGCGGATCATGGCATCTTCATCACCAAAAATGGATTCAGCCAAAGCACGGGCTAGCTCGGTTTTACCGACCCCTGTAGGTCCCAGGAAGATGAATGAACCAATTGGACGCTTAGGGTCTTTCAAACCTGCCCTTGCACGCCGTACTGCTTTAGAAACCGCAATGACGGCCTCTTCCTGCCCAATTACACGATCATGGAGGATTGACTCCATATTAAGCAGTTTGTCTGACTCCGTTTGCGCCAATTTAGTGACCGGCACTCCCGTCCAGCTGGATACGACGTGTGCAATGTCATCCACAGTCACTTCACTGTTTTCCTGCCCTTGTTTTTCTTTCCAAGTTTTTTTCGTTTCTTCCAATTGTTCTCTTAAGCGTTGTTCTGTATCGCGAAGCGAAGCAGCTTTTTCAAATTCCTGACTCTGAACGGAAGCATCCTTTTCCTTGCGAACATCATCTAGTTTCACTTCAAGTTCCTTTAGGTTAGGTGGCGTTGTGTATGAGCGCAGCCTAACTTTGGAACCAGCTTCATCAATCAAGTCAATCGCTTTATCAGGTAAAAAGCGATCGGAAATATAACGGTCTGATAATTTGACTGCAGCATCAATCGCTTCGTCAGTGATCGATACGCGGTGATGTGCCTCATAACGGTCACGAAGACCTTTGAGAATTTGGATGGATTCCTCCATTGTCGGCTCATCGACTTGGATTGGCTGGAAGCGACGTTCAAGGGCAGCATCCTTTTCAATATACTTACGGTACTCATCCAAAGTTGTAGCACCGATACATTGTAATTCACCACGGGCCAATGATGGTTTAAGGATATTGGAGGCATCGATGGCACCTTCTGCACCACCTGCACCAATCAATGTATGCAATTCATCGATGAATAGGATGATATTACCCGCCTGACGTATTTCATCCATGACTTTCTTCAACCGGTCCTCAAATTCACCCCGGTATTTAGTGCCAGCCACAACAGTACCCATATCAAGTGTCATGACGCGTTTATCACGTAAAATCTCAGGTACCTCGTTATTGATAATCTGTTGGGCAAGCCCTTCAGCAATGGCTGTTTTACCAACGCCAGGTTCACCGATCAATACTGGGTTATTTTTTGTACGACGGCTTAATACCTCAATGACACGCTGTATTTCCTTACTTCTTCCGATAACCGGATCCAAGCTTCCTTCCCTTGCAATCGCCGTTAAATCACGGGCAAGGCCATCCAGTGTCGGCGTGCTTGCATTTGCAGCGGCTGAACCTTGATGACCACCTGATTCATTGCTGCCCAAAAGTTGTAATACTTGTTGTCGGGCTTTATTTAAACTTACTCCCAGATTATTCAATACGCGGGCAGCGACACCTTCCCCTTCTCGTATAAGACCTAGAAGGACATGCTCTGTCCCAACATATGAGTGACCTAATTTTCTTGCTTCATCCATGGAAAGCTCAATGACCTTCTTGGCTCTTGGGGTATAATGTATCGTTTGAGCCGTATCCTGTCCACGGCCAATTAAATTTTCCACTTCTTTCTGAATCTTCTCCGGACCCAATCCAAGAGCATATAACGCTTTGGCTGCAATACCATCACCCTCTCGGACCAGGCCTAGTAAAATATGTTCCGTGCCAATATTATTATGACCTAAACGGATTGCTTCTTCTTGGGCTAATGCTAATACTTTCTGGGCTCTTTCAGTAAAACGACCAAACATCATAGGGAATTCCTCCTTAAGAATTTTCGTTTTGAATAAAATTGCTGGCAATTCTCTAAGTAATGGCAGAAGCTTATTCTTGCTCCATATCTATTACATGAAATTTAATTCTCCCTAAAGGGGTCAATAACCTCTATGAGGAGGAAGATTCCGTGAAATTCAAGCGTTCCCGGATGAGTGCTGCTCTACGGATATCCCTTTCATGGGGTCTTAAAGGGCCGCCTGCGTACTTTTGTAAAAATCCCGACTGCGTCAAAATCATCAATTCATTTAGAATGCTTTTGGAAATACTCTTTATATACCCAAGATCTATCCCTAATCTAACATCTGAGATACATGTAGCTGCTTCCTTTGTCTCGATTATTCGAGCATTGGACAAAACCCCATATGAACGGAAAATTCTATCTTCTAATTGTATGTGGGAAGTCCTCGCTAATGCATCCCTCGCTGACCGTTCCTGGGCTATGATTTGTTGCACTACACTCGTTAGATCTTCAACGATATCCCTTTCCGATTTTCCAAGAGTGATTTGATTGGAAATTTGAAAAATATTCCCCAACGCTTGACTGCCCTCTCCATAAATCCCTCGAACCACCAACCCCAATTGGTTGATAGCCGGTATGATATTATTCATCTGCTGTGTAAGGACCAGACCCGGCAGATGCATCATGACTGAAGCCCTTAACCCTGTTCCCACATTAGTCGGACAACTAGTCAGGTATCCTCTTTCTTCATCATATGCATAGTCTATGGATTCTTCAATCCAATCGTCAAGAACATTTGCAATCTTTAAGGTTTCCTTTAGCTGCAACCCCGACATTAAACATTGAATACGAAGATGGTCCTCTTCGTTTATCATGATACTTATTTCTTCATTTTCCGAAAGGAGACACGCGCTTTTCGCTGAATCTTCAACTAAATGAGGACTGATTAAATGTTTTTCAACCAGAACGCGCTTTTCCAGTGGCTGCAATTGGTCAATCTCTAATAGCTCCAATTTCCCAATCTCTGGGGTTACTTCCTCTTCGATTCTTTTTTTAATCAATTCAATGATTTTATTAGCTTCTTCGTTCGAAAAGGAGGTTGGGAAGGTAAAGTCTTTGAAATTCCTGGCCAGCCGAATCCGCGAACTCAATACAATATCGATTTCCGGACCTTCGGCACTCATCCAGGAACTCAAGGCGTTTTCTACAAACTTTTCCAAGCTCATAATTCCTCGCCTCCCTCTTGTGCTTCATACCTTTTTTCAAGGGAACGAACCTTATCTCTTACTTCTGCCGCCTTCTCAAACTCCTCTTGATCAATGTGGACCTTTAAAACTTCTTTCAAATCCAAAATTTGCTTTCGAAGATATATGGCGCCGCCAATCCTTTTTGGAATTTTCCCTATGTGTGCTGTATTGCCGCTATGAACCCGCTTTAAAATTGGATTTAACTGTTCATTGAACGTTTTATAACATTCGGCACAGCCAAACTTGCCAATATGGACAAATTCTTTATAAGATCGATGACAATGCGGGCAGCGCCTCTCTTCCGTTTTCGGAAATGCATTTGCCTTTGTCTGTTGAATATTCGACTCCATATTTAACAATCCTGCTAATAAATTATTTATTGAAAAACCAGGTCCACCTGCCTCCATGAACATTTCACCTTTTTCCTGAGCACATTTCTCACAAATCATGACTTCAGTCTTTTTTCCATTGATGATTTTGGTGAAGTGCAGGGTAGCAGGCCTTTGATGACATTCTTGGCAAATCAACGTTCATCACCTCTGCCAGTTTCATTTATATTTTAAAGTAGTAAGCATCGCTGTTAAAATTCTTGCCCTAAGCTCATCGCGGTCAGGAAGGTCGATATAAATCACCGATCTATCTATGACGCTCATCATAATCTTTGCTTCTCTTTCATTAATGACGTCTTCATTCATCAGCCGTGAAATTACTCCTTCAGCCATCGATTGAGTTACCCTGGAACCAATAAGCGATAATAAGTGGTTGATAAGTTGCACGGAATCCTGTGATTCCACTTTCATGATGCGTATATAACCGCCGCCTCCACGCTTACTCTCTACAACATAACCTCTCTCGATGGTAAACCTGGTATTTATTACGTAATTGATTTGAGAAGGAACACACTGAAATTTATCCGCTATTTCACTTCTTTTTATCTCCAAGATATCTTTTTGACTTATTTCAAGTACTTGCTTCAAATAAGTTTCGATAACATCAGATATGTTTCTCACTCAGCCTCCTCCATTCTGACTTTGACTATATTTGACTATTATTATACAAGGAATAATGCATTTTGCAACTTAAACGCATTTTCTTTCTGTAATATCCATTTTCTCCAAATTATATGTAGTTACATACCCCATTGAACATTAAAGTTGAAATATCTTATATAAATACCCTATATAAATGGATGTAAAACCTGAAATTTTTCTTCTCCTTAAGAATTCTGCCCCATTTCCCCAGCTCATCCATTCCTCCTCATGATAAGGCAACCAATTCAAATAAGGCCAGCCCGGACTGTCCCTGAAAACGGAAAATTTTTTTAATTACAAACAAAAAAAAAGACCAGCCGGATGGCTGATCTTTTTAAATGGCTTGGCGGCGTCCTACTCTCACAGGGGGAAACCCCCAACTACCATCGGCGCTGAAGAGCTTAACTGCCGTGTTCGGAATGGGAACGGGTGTGACCTCTTCGCTATCGCCACCAAACATAAAAGGAACGTTGTTCCTTCAAAACTAGATAATAAGAAGGTATTTCATTTTTTAAAAAGCGTTGGTTAAGTCCTCGATCTATTAGTATCAGTCAGCTCCACATGTCACCATGCTTCCACCTCTGACCTATCAACCTGATCATCTTTCAGGGATCTTACTAGCTTGCGCCATGGGAAATCTCATCTTGAGGGGGGCTTCATGCTTAGATGCTTTCAGCACTTATCCCGTCCGCACGTAGCTACCCAGCTATGCCTTTGGCAAGACAACTGGTACACCAGCGGTGCGTCCATCCCGGTCCTCTCGTACTAAGGACAGCTCCTCTCAAATTTCCTGCGCCCGCGACGGATAGGGACCGAACTGTCTCACGACGTTCTGAACCCAGCTCGCGTACCGCTTTAATGGGCGAACAGCCCAACCCTTGGGACCGACTACAGCCCCAGGATGCGATGAGCCGACATCGAGGTGCCAAACCTCCCCGTCGATGTGGACTCTTGGGGGAGATAAGCCTGTTATCCCCGGGGTAGCTTTTATCCGTTGAGCGATGGCCCTTCCATGCGGAACCACC
>NZ_CM149663.1:32500-95000 GCF_056173225.1 Peribacillus sp. QJM3NY_7 | reverse complement strand
TACAAGTCAGTTGCTCTACCAGTTGAGCTACACCGGCAAGTGTAAAAATGGTGGAGGATGACGGGATCGAACCGCCGACCCTCTGCTTGTAAGGCAGATGCTCTCCCAGCTGAGCTAATCCTCCATATATAACTGCTTGGCGGCGTCCTACTCTCACAGGGGGAAACCCCCAACTACCATCGGCGCTGAAGAGCTTAACTGCCGTGTTCGGAATGGGAACGGGTGTGACCTCTTCGCTATCGCCACCAAACATAAAAGGAACGTTGTTCCTTCAAAACTAGATAATAAGAAGGTATTTCATTTTTTAAAAAGCGTTGGTTAAGTCCTCGATCTATTAGTATCAGTCAGCTCCACATGTCACCATGCTTCCACCTCTGACCTATCAACCTGATCATCTTTCAGGGATCTTACTAGCTTGCGCCATGGGAAATCTCATCTTGAGGGGGGCTTCATGCTTAGATGCTTTCAGCACTTATCCCGTCCGCACGTAGCTACCCAGCTATGCCTTTGGCAAGACAACTGGTACACCAGCGGTGCGTCCATCCCGGTCCTCTCGTACTAAGGACAGCTCCTCTCAAATTTCCTGCGCCCGCGACGGATAGGGACCGAACTGTCTCACGACGTTCTGAACCCAGCTCGCGTACCGCTTTAATGGGCGAACAGCCCAACCCTTGGGACCGACTACAGCCCCAGGATGCGATGAGCCGACATCGAGGTGCCAAACCTCCCCGTCGATGTGGACTCTTGGGGGAGATAAGCCTGTTATCCCCGGGGTAGCTTTTATCCGTTGAGCGATGGCCCTTCCATGCGGAACCACCGGATCACTAAGCCCGACTTTCGTCCCTGCTCGACTTGTAGGTCTCGCAGTCAAGCTCCCTTGTGCCTTTACACTCTACGAATGATTTCCAACCATTCTGAGGGAACCTTTGGGCGCCTCCGTTACTCTTTAGGAGGCGACCGCCCCAGTCAAACTGCCCACCTGACACTGTCTCCCACCCCGATAAGGGGCGCGGGTTAGAATTTCAATACAGCCAGGGTAGTATCCCACCAACGCCTCCACCGAAGCTGGCGCTCCGGCTTCTCAGGCTCCTACCTATCCTGTACAAGCTGTACCAAAATTCAATATCAGGCTGCAGTAAAGCTCCACGGGGTCTTTCCGTCCTGTCGCGGGTAACCTGCATCTTCACAGGTACTATAATTTCACCGAGTCTCTCGTTGAGACAGTGCCCAGATCGTTACACCTTTCGTGCGGGTCGGAACTTACCCGACAAGGAATTTCGCTACCTTAGGACCGTTATAGTTACGGCCGCCGTTTACTGGGGCTTCGGTTCAAAGCTTCGCTTGCGCTAACCTCTCCCCTTAACCTTCCAGCACCGGGCAGGTGTCAGCCCCTATACTTCGCCTTGCGGCTTCGCAGAGACCTGTGTTTTTGCTAAACAGTCGCCTGGGCCTATTCACTGCGGCTTTTCTGGGCTATTCACCCTAAAAAGCACCCCTTCTCCCGAAGTTACGGGGTCATTTTGCCGAGTTCCTTAACGAGAGTTCTCTCGCACACCTTAGGATTCTCTCCTCGCCTACCTGTGTCGGTTTGCGGTACGGGCACCTTACATCTCACTAGAGGCTTTTCTTGGCAGCGTGGAATCAGGAACTTCGGTACTATATTTCCCTCGCCATCACAGCTCCGCCTTAATGGAAACGGGATTTGCCTCGTTTCCGGCCTAACTGCTTGGACGCGCATATCCAACAGCGCGCTTACCCTATCCTTCTGCGTCCCCCCATCGTTCAAACGATGTATAGGTGGTACAGGAATATCAACCTGTTGTCCATCGCCTACGCCTTTCGGCCTCGGCTTAGGTCCCGACTAACCCTGAGCGGACGAGCCTTCCTCAGGAAACCTTAGGCATTCGGTGGAAGGGATTCTCACCCTTCTTTCGCTACTCATACCGGCATTCTCACTTCTAAGCGCTCCACCAGTCCTTCCGGTCTGACTTCAACGCCCTTAGAACGCTCTCCTACCATCGACACCATACGGTGTCAATCCACAGCTTCGGTGATACGTTTAGCCCCGGTACATTTTCGGCGCGGAGTCACTCGACCAGTGAGCTATTACGCACTCTTTAAATGGTGGCTGCTTCTAAGCCAACATCCTGGTTGTCTAAGCAACTCCACATCCTTTTCCACTTAACGTATACTTTGGGACCTTAGCTGGTGGTCTGGGCTGTTTCCCTTTCGACTACGGATCTTATCACTCGCAGTCTGACTCCCAAGAATAAGTATTTGGCATTCGGAGTTTGACTGAATTCGGTAACCCGTTGGGGGCCCCTAGTCCAATCAGTGCTCTACCTCCAATACTCTCATCTTGAGGCTAGCCCTAAAGCTATTTCGGAGAGAACCAGCTATCTCCAGGTTCGATTGGAATTTCTCCGCTACCCACACCTCATCCCCGCACTTTTCAACGTGCGTGGGTTCGGGCCTCCATTCAGTGTTACCTGAACTTCACCCTGGACATGGGTAGATCACCTGGTTTCGGGTCTACGACCTCATACTCATTCGCCCTATTCAGACTCGCTTTCGCTGCGGCTCCGTCTCATCAACTTAACCTCGCATGAAATCGTAACTCGCCGGTTCATTCTACAAAAGGCACGCCATTACCCATTAACGGGCTTTGACTACTTGTAGGCACACGGTTTCAGGATCTATTTCACTCCCCTTCCGGGGTGCTTTTCACCTTTCCCTCACGGTACTGGTTCACTATCGGTCACTAGGGAGTATTTAGCCTTGGGAGATGGTCCTCCCTGCTTCCGACGGGATTTCTCGTGTCCCGCCGTACTCAGGATCCACTCAGGAGGGAACGAAGTTTCAACTACAGGGTTTTTACCTTCTTCGACGGACCTTTCCAGGTCGCTTCATTTACCCCGTTCCTTTGTAACTCCATGTTGAGTGTCCTACAACCCCAAGAGGCAAGCCTCTTGGTTTGGGCTAATTCCGTTTCGCTCGCCGCTACTCAGGAAATCGCGTTTGCTTTCTCTTCCTCCGGGTACTTAGATGTTTCAGTTCCCCGGGTCTGCCTTCAGTACCCTATGTATTCAGGTAAAGATACTGTTCCATTACGAACAGTGGGTTTCCCCATTCGGAAATCTCCGGATCAAAGCTTACTTACAGCTCCCCGAAGCATATCGGTGTTAGTCCCGTCCTTCATCGGCTCCTAGTGCCAAGGCATCCACCGTGCGCCCTTTCTAACTTAACCGTTAAAAAAGATCTTACAGATGCTTTGAAAAAAATTAATTGCCTTCTATCTATTATCTAGTTTTCAAGGAACAAAGCAGAAAGAATCCATCACATCGTGATGTTCGTCTTTCCTATTTGAATGAATTACTCATTCAAAACTGAACAAAACAAAAGCGCTCTCGTAATTATCCTTAGAAAGGAGGTGATCCAGCCGCACCTTCCGATACGGCTACCTTGTTACGACTTCACCCCAATCATCTGTCCCACCTTAGGCGGCTGGCTCCATGAAGGTTACCTCACCGACTTCGGGTGTTACAAACTCTCGTGGTGTGACGGGCGGTGTGTACAAGGCCCGGGAACGTATTCACCGCGGCATGCTGATCCGCGATTACTAGCGATTCCGGCTTCATGCAGGCGAGTTGCAGCCTGCAATCCGAACTGAGAATGGCTTTATGGGATTCGCTTACCTTCGCAGGTTTGCAGCCCTTTGTACCATCCATTGTAGCACGTGTGTAGCCCAGGTCATAAGGGGCATGATGATTTGACGTCATCCCCACCTTCCTCCGGTTTGTCACCGGCAGTCACCTTAGAGTGCCCAACTGAATGCTGGCAACTAAGATCAAGGGTTGCGCTCGTTGCGGGACTTAACCCAACATCTCACGACACGAGCTGACGACAACCATGCACCACCTGTCACTCTGTCCCCCGAAGGGGAAAGCCCTATCTCTAGGGTTGTCAGAGGATGTCAAGACCTGGTAAGGTTCTTCGCGTTGCTTCGAATTAAACCACATGCTCCACCGCTTGTGCGGGCCCCCGTCAATTCCTTTGAGTTTCAGCCTTGCGGCCGTACTCCCCAGGCGGAGTGCTTAATGCGTTAGCTGCAGCACTAAAGGGCGGAAACCCTCTAACACTTAGCACTCATCGTTTACGGCGTGGACTACCAGGGTATCTAATCCTGTTTGCTCCCCACGCTTTCGCGCCTCAGTGTCAGTTACAGACCAGAAAGTCGCCTTCGCCACTGGTGTTCCTCCAAATCTCTACGCATTTCACCGCTACACTTGGAATTCCACTTTCCTCTTCTGCACTCAAGTTCCCCAGTTTCCAATGACCCTCCACGGTTGAGCCGTGGGCTTTCACATCAGACTTAAGGAACCACCTGCGCGCGCTTTACGCCCAATAATTCCGGACAACGCTTGCCACCTACGTATTACCGCGGCTGCTGGCACGTAGTTAGCCGTGGCTTTCTGGTTAGGTACCGTCAAGGTACCAGCAGTTACTCTGGTACTTGTTCTTCCCTAACAACAGAACTTTACGACCCGAAGGCCTTCTTCGTTCACGCGGCGTTGCTCCGTCAGACTTTCGTCCATTGCGGAAGATTCCCTACTGCTGCCTCCCGTAGGAGTCTGGGCCGTGTCTCAGTCCCAGTGTGGCCGATCACCCTCTCAGGTCGGCTACGCATCGTCGCCTTGGTGAGCCATTACCTCACCAACTAGCTAATGCGCCGCGGGCCCATCTATAAGTGACAGCGTAAACCGTCTTTCCATCTTCTCTCATGCGAGAAAAGAACGTATCCGGTATTAGCTCCGGTTTCCCGAAGTTATCCCAGTCTTATAGGCAGGTTGCCCACGTGTTACTCACCCGTCCGCCGCTAATCTCAGGGAGCAAGCTCCCATCGATTCGCTCGACTTGCATGTATTAGGCACGCCGCCAGCGTTCGTCCTGAGCCAGGATCAAACTCTCCGAAGAAATGTTTGACTTGCTCATTTGCTTTTTTGATAGTGTGTGCTCACTTAAAATTTAACGTTGGCGCTTTGTTTTGTTCAGTTTTCAAAGAGCAATGTCTTTCGGAACAGCTTATTTATAATAACATTTTCATTACTGCAAGTCAACAACTTTTTTAAAACTTTTTAAAGTTTGTAATCTGTTTGCAACTCGTTCGTAACGACAGATATAAATATAACACCATTACGTTAACTGTGCAATACCTTTTATAAAGTTTTTTTGAGATAATGTTGTTTTTCTTTTAAACCCTAGAATCCACTCTATTGAAAGGCATGAAATTATAATTAAAAAACAAAAACCGAATTGGACTCACCAGGATCAGGAGCTACGCCCATGATCCCAGCCATCCGAATTCGGCCCTGCAATCAAAACTCATTTTGCTTATATTTAGCGATGTCTCATTAAAGGGAATAACAGGACGTCACGTATGGAAGGAGAATTGGTCAATAGCATAACCAAACGGTCAACACCAATTCCAAGTCCGCCAGTCGGCGGCATTCCGTATTCTAACGCCTCCAAGAAATCTTCATCCATTTCATGAGCTTCATCATTACCTTGCTCTCGTTCTTTCAATTGAGCTTCAAAGCGTTGACGTTGATCAATAGGATCATTAAGTTCAGTGAAGGCATTTGCGTGCTCCCTACCTACTATGAATAACTCAAAACGATCTGTGAAACGGGAATCTTCCGGATTTTTCTTTGCTAAAGGAGAGATTTCCACTGGATGCCCATAGATGAATGTAGGTTGAATTAACTTATCTTCGACCTTTTGTTCAAAGAATTCATTTACGATATGGCCGAACTCCATGGATTCCTTAACTTCAATCCCATTTTCTTTAGCAAGCTGCTGGGCTTCTTCTTTACTCATTTCAGTCCAGAAATCCACACCGGTATATTCTTTTACAGCGTCAACCATGTGAAGTCGTTTCCATTCCGGTTTTAACTCTATCTCATACTCCCCATACTGGATGGTAGTCGTCCCAAGAACTTCTTGAGCTATATGGGCAATCAAGTTTTCCGTTAAGCTCATGATATCTTGGTAATCCGCATAAGCTTCATACAATTCGATCAATGTGAATTCAGGATTATGCCTTGTGGACACCCCTTCATTTCTGAAAACCCGGCCAATTTCATAAACTTTCTCCAATCCGCCAACGATCAAGCGTTTTAGATGAAGTTCAATGGCAATCCTTAAATTCAAAGGCATATCCAAAGCATTATGGTGAGTAAGGAAAGGTCGAGCAGCTGCTCCACCAGCAACAGAGTGCAATAGCGGCGTCTCCACTTCAAGGTATCCATGATCATCCAAATACCTTCTCATGGCTTGTACAATGCGACTGCGCATGATCAACGTATTTTTGCTTTCTTCATTTGTAATTAAATCGACATAGCGTTTCCTGTAACGCTCTTCAACATCCTTCAAGCCATGAAATTTATCAGGCAACGGGCGAAGCGCTTTAGCAAGGAACACATATTCTTTAGCTTTAATGGAAAGTTCCCCGACTTTCGTTTTGAAGATAACGCCAGTTACCCCTACAAGATCACCAAGATCCGTTTGGTTGAAAATTTGGTAAGAATCTTCCCCTATGTTATCCAAACGGACGTAGATTTGGATTTGGCCGCTAATATCCTGGATATGGGCAAATCCCGCTTTTCCTTTTCCGCGCTTCGTCATGACACGGCCAGCGATCGTAACTTCAATTTCTTTTTCTTCAAGATCTTCTTTTTCTAATTCACCATAAGCACTGATTAACTCTTGCGTGTTATGTGTGCGCTCGAATCTGCTCCCGAAAGGGTCTAGTCCATTATCCATCATCGCTTGCATTTTATCGCGTCTTACCTGCAGTTGGTCATTCAATTCTTCATGACTCACGAAAATCATCTCCATCTTTATTAATAAATGCCTTATATAATTAATCAGAAATTCTTTTGCATACATATTTATTCTTACATAAAGTAAAGGAATTCAACAGCTTTTTATCATAAAACATTGTTTATGTACATATAAAAACTGCCAGGATTACTGGCAGTTTAAGATAAGCGTATTATAGGAAAATAGGAAGGTAATGTCAAACATCAGACCATTTGGATATTTTGTTGCTTCGCTTCAATATCATCAACAAGTCCATAGAGAAGCTTCACAACATCTTCCCTTGTTTCACAATCATTAATTCCTTTGCGTGCCGTAGCATTCCCTTTAACACCCTTTAAATACCAAGAAGCATGCTTACGCATTTCACGAACGGCGACATTTTCATTTTTCAACGCAATCAGACGATCCATATGAAGCACGCAAACATCCATCTTTTCACGAACTGAAGGCTCATCCATCAGTTGACCGGTTTCAAGATATTTTACAGTCCGGTAAATCATCCACGGGTTACCTAGAGCTGCACGGCCGATCATGACTCCATCAACACCCGTTTCCTTCAGCATTCTTTCCGCATCCTGTGGAGTTTCCACATCACCGTTACCGATAAGGGGAATATTAATTGATTTCTTCACTTCACGGATGATGTCCCAGTTAGCTTTTCCTTCATACATTTGAACACGTGTTCTGCCATGCATGGAAACAGCTTTACCACCTGCGCGTTCAACAGCCTGAGCATTTTGAATCGCAAAAACGTGTTCATCATCCCAGCCTATGCGCATTTTTACCGTTACCGGCTTTTCAACAGCATCAACCACCGCTGAAACCATCTCATAAATTTTGTTTGGATCGAGAAGCCACTTCGCACCCGCATCACATTTAGTGATTTTAGGGACAGGGCAGCCCATGTTGATATCAATGATGTCAGCAGTTGTATTTTTATCTACAAATTGCGCAGCTTCAACCAAAGATTTCTTCTCACCGCCAAAGATTTGCAAACTTAACGGCTTTTCTCTTTCATCTATATAAAGCATATTCATCGTTCTAGCATTTTTAAGAACGATTCCCTTGTCACTGACCATCTCCGCACAAACAAGACCAGCACCAAATTCCTTGACGGTCAAGCGGAATGCCGAGTTACAGACTCCCGCCATCGGGGCCAGCACTACCTGGTTCTTCATTTCTATATCGCCTATTCTTAACACGTTGTGCCCCCCTATAACATTCTTTCATTTATCCTCAGGTGGCTGAAGCTCCTCAATGGAAATATGAAGAATTTCCGCCACTTCCAGTAAAAATGCTTCTGAAGGGTTACGGTTCCCTCGTTCAACTTCTCCCAGCAAGGAAACGGAAACACCTATCTCCCTCGCAAACCCTTCCTGGGTATAACCCTTTAACTTTCGAAAAGCGCGAATACGCCTTCCCCATTTTTCACCTTCCATAATCGAACTCCTTCTTTATCCGAAATCTGTCCAAGCAGGTCGCTCAAAGGTGCACGCATTTGCGGAAGTGATATATCTGGGTCCACTTCCATTAAAGGCACGATAACAAAAGCCCTCTCGCGCATACGAGGGTGCGGGACTGAAAGAATCTCTGTCTCAATATTTTCATGATTATATAACAAAATGTCAAGGTCTAAAGTACGAGGACCCCACCTGATTTCCCTTTTTCTCCCTAAATCCTGTTCAATTTTCATACAAGCGTGAAGTAATTGTTCGGGTTCTAAATCGGTTTTCACTTTAAGGACAGCATTTAAAAAACAGTCCTGGTCTTCATATCCTATCGGGTCCGTTTCATATAAAGAGGAGCATGACACCAATTTGATATGCGGACTTTCAGACAATAATTGGAAAGCCTTTCGGAATGTTTCAAGGCGATCACCTAAGTTCGACCCTATTGAAAGGTAAGCAATATTTCTCACAATCAGCGTCCCCTTACAATCTCTATAGCAACCGAATCATAGTGACCTGCTATTGGAGGATCTGGTTTATAAACCTTGACGGTGCATGTCTCGATGGAAGAATATTTATTAAGCAATTCAGAGGCGATTTTTTCAGCAACAGCTTCCACTAACTTAAAAGGTTCTCCCTCAACAACATTTTTACACACTTCATATAACTCGCCATAGTTGATTGAATCTTCAAGTTTGTCACTCTTTCCTGCCTTGGCTAAATCAGTCTGGACGATTAAATCCACTTTAAATCGCTGACCAAGCTTCGTTTCTTCCGGAAAAACTCCATGATAACCGTAAAACTCCATTTTATTCACATATATCTTATCCATATCATTCACCTTTTCCTAATAGAGCATCCATCATCTTTGCAGTCCGTGCCATTTCCTTCACATCATGTACGCGAACCATTTGACAGCCTTGTTGAATGCCATGACAGATTGTGGCGGCCGTTCCTTCCATTCGCTCACTAGGCGGCAGGTCCAGAACATGTCCAATCATGGACTTTCTTGATGTGGCTAACAGAACTGGATAACCTAACGATACCAGCTTATCAAGATTCCTCATCATTTCTAAATTTAACTTTAAATCTTTCGCAAAGCCAATTCCTGGATCGAGTATGATGTTTTCATCCTTGACACCTGCATCCTTCACCAACATGATGCTTTCGAATAAATCTTGAAGTACATCCCGAACAAAATGTCCATATTCCATATTCCCCCTGTTATGCATCAAGATGATCGGCACCTTATATTCCGCAGCAACCTTCGACATCAATGAATCGGCTTTACCTCCCCAAATGTCATTTAATATATGGGCTCCTGCTTTTACCGCCGCTTCCGCCACTCTTGATTTATACGTATCGACCGATATTGGAACCTCAATATTACGGGATATGGCCTCTATAATCGGGGCGACTCTCTCTATTTCCTCTTCCTCCGATATCCTCTCATAATTAGGTCGGGTGGACTCTCCGCCTACATCCAATATATCCGCTCCATCGTTGACCATCCGTTCGGCATGCTTCAAAGCAGCATCTATCCGATTATATTTCCCGCCATCCGAAAAGGAGTCCGGCGTAACATTCAAAATCCCCATAATTAAGGTTTTATTGCTGTAATCCAAATCAAATGAACCGCATTTTATTTTTGACGCTCCAGCTAATGACATCCAACGTTCTCCTTCACTTAAAGAAATCTATATATACGAGTTTACCCATTTACACAGGCATAGTGCAAGCTCCTGAAGATTCGGAACACTTCTGCAAACATTACTGCAAAAAGAAAAGCAAAGCCCCTAAGGAACTTCGCTTCTCATTTTTAGCGTCTTGTCTTACTCAAAGTTATATAATGGCGTACTTAAGTACCGTTCACCATTACTTGGTATGATGGCAAGTACCTTTTTGCCTTTTCCCAGTTTGTCAGCCACTTTGACGGCAGCTGCGATTGCACCTCCAGAAGAAATTCCGCCAAGGATTCCTTCTTCTTTTGCTGCGCGGCGTGCATAATCAAAGGATTCCTCTGTATTGACTTGAATGATTTCGTCATAGAGATCTGTATTCAATATAGTTGGAATGAAGCCTGCTCCGATTCCTTGGATTTTATGAGGTCCCGGAGTCCCTCCCGATAATACTGGGGAATCCGCAGGTTCAACAGCATAAATTTTAATGTCAGGGAATTTCTCACGCAGGACTTCACCGGCACCTGTAATGGTTCCGCCAGTACCGATTCCGGCAACGAATGCATCCAGGCCTTCATCTTCAAAGGCTTCCACGATTTCAGGGCCTGTAGTGTTCCGATGTACTTCAGGGTTGGCTTCGTTTTCAAACTGCTGTGGAATGAAGTAACCTTTTTCTTTAGAAAGCTCAGTCGCCTTTGCAATTGCACCCTTCATTCCTTCAGGCCCAGGAGTAAGAACTAATTCTGCGCCATAAGCACGAAGCAAGTTACGGCGTTCCAAGCTCATCGTCTCCGGCATAACCAGAATTGATTTATAGCCCTTTGCCGCAGCTACCATCGCCAGGCCTATTCCAGTATTTCCGCTTGTAGGTTCAATGATCGTATCACCTGGCTTAAGGGTACCATTTTTTTCTGCCGCTTCGATCATCGCAAGGGCGATACGGTCTTTTACACTGCTGCCTGGGTTAAAATACTCAAGTTTCAAATAAATATCTGCACTGTTTTCATTTTGAAGCTTGTTTAACTTAACAATAGGTGTTTGTCCAATTAAATCGATTACAGAATTAGCTATACGTGCCATTTTCTCCACTCCCTTATCATTTCAATGCCGAGTATGTTTATTGGTTTTATAATTTTAAAGTTACCAGTTTTAATAGTTCATTGTCAATGATTATATACTATATTCTAAATTTTCTCACACAACCATTGACCTACTTTTCTTCCTTCAATCCATAAAACCATTCTACATCAAATTCGTCCCAGAAAATTTTCCCTGAGACCGGTGCCTGAATCTGTTCAAGAGCTATTTGGCGGCGAATCTTGTCTTTAACTTCGTCATATTCATATTGCTTGCCCTCTATTCTTTCATGCAGGTAGAGAACGGCCCAGCCATCCTCCGTTTGGATTGCATCACTCCACTTTTTAACCTTTAATTTCTCGGCAGCGGTAATGTATTCCTTGGATACTTGCTCGTTATCCTGTGATATATAACCCATGTCGCCCCCTTGATTGGCAGTAAATTCATCAAGGGACTTTTCCATCGCCAAGACTTCAAAGGAGACACCTTTCTCCAGTTCACGTATGACTTGGTCTGCCTGCTTTTTTGTAGACGTGGTAATATGGGAAATATGGAAAGCAGTAGGGATTCTATAGATATCCTTATTATTATCATAATAATTCCGCATTGCCGTTTTGGAAACCGAAACGTCCTTGGTGAGGAGCTTCTCGAGGAGGAGACTCGACTGAATTTCCTGCCTCAATTGATCGTTACTTTTATTAAGGTTCTGACCTGCAGTCCCATACATCGTTTTCATCATTTTAAGTTCACGATCTAGCTCTTCATCCGAAATTTTCACTTTGTATTTTTCAGCTGCCTGTTTCACTACCTCTTTATCGACCATTTCCTCAAGTACATCTTCCCCATATCTTTTTTCGAGCTCATTCATCCATGCGTCCCGGGAAATATCCTTCGACCCGACCTTCGCGGCCGTTTCTTCCCCAATGACGGTTTTTGAAATGATTAGTGGTTTTATGACAAAGATAATGATAGTCAATAGGTTCAACAAGGCAAGGCCAGCAATAATCGCCCGAAGCTTGTGTTTTGGCAAACCCTTATCCCCCGTACATTATTTTTTGGTTTCCGCTTCCAGTTCCTCAAGTTCTTCCTTAGAGAATTGGTAGGTCTGATTACAAAAATGACAATGCGCCTCCGCTTGTCCGTCTGTATCAATAATATCCCGAATCTCAGCCTGCCCCAGGCTGATCAATGCAGTCGCAATTCTTTCCCTTGAACATTGACAGGAGAATTGGACATCCATTTTTTCTAATATATTCACATTGCCCTCACCTAAAATTTCGGTTAGGATTTCTTCAGGAGTCATGCCGTTTTGAATCATCTTGGAAACAGGAGTAATCGTGCTTAGTCTTTTTTCGATTTTCGAAATCGTATCTTCGGATGTACCCGGCATCAACTGAATGATAAATCCGCCCGCTGCAAGGATTGAATTATCCGGATTCACCAGGACCCCAACCCCCACTGATGAAGGCACCTGTTCGGAAGTAACAAAGTAATAAGTGAAATCTTCACCCAGTTCTCCCGATACAAGCGGTACTTGCCCTGAAAAGTAATCACGAAGACCAATATCTTTCACAACAGTCAACAAACCATCGGTACCCACCGCTTTCCTGACATCCAGCTTACCTTGCTCATTCAAATCAAAATGGGTTTGCGGATGAGTGACATATCCGCGGACTTCCCCCTTTGCATTGCTGTCGACCAGGATGGACCCAATCGGACCACCGCCCTCGATTTTAATCGTCAGCTTTTCTTCACCTTTTAACATTCCACCCATCATAACGCCTGCCGTCATAGCCCGTCCAAGGGCAGCCGAAGCAGTGGGCCATGTATAATGGCGTCGCTGAGCTTCTCCTACGGTGTCTGTTGTTGAAACAGCATATGCACGAACCTGTCCTTCATAACCTAATGCCTTTATTAGATAATCCTTCATTTATATTGCTCCTTTCATGCTTTGTGTTACTTCTTCACTTGCTCACGATTACGTTTATAAATCAGCTGCAAACCCTTCAAGGTCAAAAATGGCTCCACAACGTCAATAACTGTAGACTCATTAGCAATTAAGGTAGCCAGTCCGCCTGTCGCTATTACCGTTGGTTCTAGATTACTTTGCGCTTTAATTCGATTAACGATTCCTTCTACCTGCCCAACATACCCATACAAAATGCCAGCCTGCATGGCGGACACCGTATTTTTCCCAATAATCCCTTCCGGACGGCTGATTTCTATTCTCGGAAGTTTGGCTGCCTTTGAATAAAGTGCCTCGGTAGAAATATTTATACCCGGGGCAATGGCTCCGCCCATGTATTGTTTATCCTCATTTATGTAGCAATATGTAGTTGCCGTACCAAAATCCACGATAATGAGAGGGCTTCCATATTCCTGAATGCCAGCAACAGCATTAACGATTCGGTCCGCTCCCACCTCACGGGGATTTTCGTATTTAATATTCAATCCAGTTTTTATTCCAGGCCCAACTATAACCGGTTTAATTCCAAAGTATTTTTTGCACATGCGTTCAAGCGCAAACATAATTGGCGGAACTACCGAAGAAATAATGATTCCATCAAATTGATCAAACGCAAGACTTTCATGCTGCAGCAAAGACTTTATGATCATTCCATACTCATCTTCTGTCTTGTGACGGTTAGTCTCAATTCGCCAATGATATTTTAAAATATCTTGATCGTATACGCCTAATACGGTATTCGTATTCCCAACATCCAATACAAAAATCATCGTTTCATCACTCCGGTAAATTATTCTCCAACATCATACCACACTGTTATTTCCCACGCTATTAGTCGCACTTTTCGGAAGGTATCCCAGGAACTTTATCATAATTAATTTAAGAGTTAAGAAAAGGGTATTTCCGAGGCGGAAATACCCTTTTGAATTTAGTCGATTAAGACTTTTTATTGTCGTCTTCGTTCGGGAAGGAAAGCGGCTGATCTTGAGGTGCACCTTCTTTGATTGGAGGAGTATTCAAACCTTCCTCCGTTATTTCAAGGTCCTCAGGTCCTCTTTTATCCAATGGATCTAATAGGGCCTCTTTTTCTTCCTTCTTCTTATTGATGTTCACCTTGACATTCTCATCAGTGGTTAAATTCCCATTCAGTGCCGTATAATCACGTTCTGGCAATTTACCATTTTGGAATAAACTTTTGATTTGTTCCGCATCAAGTGTTTCCACTTCAAGCAGGGTTTTTGCAACCAAATCAAGTTTTTCACGATTTTCAGTAAGGATCTTCTTACATCTTTCGTAAGCTTCCTTGATGATACGTTGAATTTCAAGATCGATTTCATATGCTATTGCATCTGAATAGTTTTGATCATTGTTGAAATCGCGGCCTAGGAAGACCTGACCTTGAGAATTACCGAATTGAAGCGGTCCAAGCTTACTCATACCATATTCCATAACCATGCTCCGAGCTATGCCCGTTGCACGCTGGAAGTCGTTATGCGCACCGGTACTCGCTTCTCCGAATGTAACTTCTTCGGCAACACGGCCACCCAGTAGTCCTACGATTTTATCTTTAAGCTCAGGTTCCGTCATGAAGAAACGATCTTCTTTCGGCAGCATAACTGCATAACCGCCAGCTTGACCACGAGGGACAATCGTTACTTTATGAACGACCTCGGCATCATCCAGAACCAATCCAATAATGGTATGGCCCGCTTCATGCCACGCTACGATATTTCTTTCCTTTTTGGAAATGACACGGTTTTTCTTGGCAGGTCCGGCGATAACACGATCCGAAGCTTCATCCAAATCGGACATGTCGATCTTCTTCTTATCTTGACGGGCAGCAACAAGCGCCGCTTCATTCAGTAAGTTTTCAAGATCTGCACCAGAAAATCCTGGAGTACGCTGAGCGATCGCTTTCAAATCGACGGTTTCTGCTAATGGTTTATTGCGTGCATGTACTTTCAGCACTTCTTCACGGCCCTTGACATCAGGGCGGCCTACCGTTATTTGACGGTCAAAACGTCCCGGACGCAATAATGCCGGATCCAATACATCAGCACGGTTAGTCGCAGCGATGATTATGATTCCTTCATTACCGCCGAAACCATCCATTTCCACCAGTAGTTGGTTCAATGTCTGTTCACGTTCATCGTGACCGCCACCAAGACCTGCGCCACGTTGACGACCGACTGCATCAATTTCATCGATGAAGATGATACAAGGTGCATTCTTCTTAGCATTTTCAAACAAATCACGAACACGGGATGCACCGACACCCACAAACATTTCAACAAAATCAGAACCACTGATTGAGAAGAAAGGAGTTCCGGCTTCACCAGCTACTGCTCGTGCAAGTAAAGTTTTACCTGTACCAGGAGGACCGACTAAAAGTACCCCTTTAGGAATACGGGCTCCAAGCTCGGCATATTTGCGAGGATCTTTCAAGAATTCAACGACCTCGACAAGTTCCTGCTTTTCTTCGTCCGCTCCGGCAACATCATTGAAGCGAACTTTTTTCTTATCATCATTATACAATTTCGCCTTACTTTTCCCGAAGTTCATGACGCGGCCACCACCGCCGCCCTGAGCTTGGTTAAGTAAAAAGAAGAAGAGGATAAAAATGATTACAAATGGAATGATGGAAGTGAAAAATGTCACCCAGCCACTTGTTTTTTCTGGAGGTTCCACAGTGATGATGTCCTTATCCAACTTGGTTACGGCATCATTTATCCGACTTTGCGAATATTCACTGAAAGGCACGTACGTCACAAAGAATTTGTTTTCCTCATAACCTTTGAGCTTTCCTGTGATTTCAAAAACACTGCTTTCGGGCTGCATCGTCAGTGCAGTAACGTCCCCATTCTCCAAATGCGTATAGAATTCATCTTGGGTCATTTTCTCCGTTGGTTCATTGTTATTATTAAAAATGCTTACAATCCCAATGATGACCAAAAAGATCAGTAAATAAAATATCGTATTACGGAAGATCCGATTCATCCCTTACCTCCTCCCACGGGTAAACAAACTATAGTAAATACTATCATACAAAATTAATGAATTACAATAATTTAACACCGCTGTTTTTATCTGGTCTTCCCTTTCAAACAGGTACGATTAATTCGAGTAAATTTCAGGCTTCAATATGCCAATATACGGGAGATTACGATACTTTTCCGCAAAATCAAGACCATATCCGACAACAAATGCATCCGGAACGATGAACCCGGCATAGTCCGGAGTGATATCCGCTTTCCTGCCTGTTGGTTTATCCAATAAGGTAACGATTTTAATTGATTTTGCTTTTCGATAACGGAAAAGTTCCGCAAGATAGCTTAGAGTCAAACCGCTGTCGATAATATCTTCGATGATTAAAATATCCCGGCCTTCAACTGATGTATCAAGATCCTTGATGATTTTCACTTCACCGGAAGATACAGTGGAGTTACCATAGCTCGAAACATCCATAAAGTCCATTTCAAGATGTGTATCCACACGTTTAAGTAAATCTGACATAAATGGCATGGCGCCTTTCAGCACTCCGATGGCCAATGGGAACTTACCTTGGTAATCAGCTTCAATCTGCGCACCCAATTCCCTGATTTTCAATTGAAGTTCTTCCTCTGTTATTAAAACCTTTTCAATGTCGTTTTGCATGGTCATTGTAATTAATTGCCCCCCATGAAGAATTAAGCTTTTTTATATTCTAAGTAAATTAAAGATTTTTCATCAGAAATTATATCCGGCTCAACATTCGACTTCTTTAAACCGGGCAGCCAAATCGCCGTACCCGTTTGATCGATGATGACCGGCCATACATTTCTTTCTAGCATCGGGATCTTTTCATTAATAAAAATATCCTTTAACTTTTTAGTTCCACCTAATCCCTTGACGGCCATCCGTTCGCCTTCATTCCTGGTTCGGACAGTAAGCGGAAACTGAACAGCTGATTCGGGAAGAATAAAAGAATGATTTCCCCTAAGTACCGGAATTTCTTCTTTTATATAGTGCGCTTTAATCTTATATCCATTCGGAAGAATAGTCTCACCGGGAATTTGTAATTTTAGGGAATATTCACGGCTTTTTTGCCGAAAAAATCTAAACGTGCAAGTTTGATATGATTTTTCCGCAATAAGGCCCTCCGGAAGATGCAATTCTGCAGATGGTTGAGGATTCAAAAACAAAACTAAAAGTTGGTCAATATGTAATGCCGAAAGCGATGAAGGTCTCTCCAAATAAAGATAGTTTAATATTAGTTGAATCGCCCTTCTTTGTAAAGGTTTAGGCATCGCGAGAACCTTATCAATCTGAATAACCGCTTGATCTTTATCCTGCTGGATCCAAACCTCGGACATTTTGCTTGAAACCAGGTTCAAAAAAAACTCTTCATCTTCATATAGCTCTTCACTGAATCGTTGAAAATGCTCATGAACTTTTCTATTTTCTTTCTTTAAAAACGGAAGAACTTCATGTCTAAAACGATTTCTTGCATAGACACCCGTTTCATTGCTCGGATCAAACCTTGGTTCAATATCATGAAGGCCCGCATATTCGATTATTTGGCTTTTCGTGATTTCAAGAAAAGGCCTGATCAGATCCCCTGTATGAAAACGTCTCTTTATAGGAATACCCGCTCTTGCCTTGCCTGTCGCCCCTCTTGTTAAACGCATGAGCATCGTTTCTATTTGATCATCTCCATGATGCCCCAGGACAAGCGTGGAGGCTTGATGCTTATCCATCACTTCCTCATAGAAAGCAAAACGCAGCTTTCTTGACGTTATTTGTGAACTTTCCCCCGTCTGTTCCATCCGGGCAGGAACATCGATCCTTTTTCCTTCAAATGTAATGCCCCACCGTTCACAAATATGCTCGACATATTTATAATCCCCATAGGATTCTTCACCACGAAACATATGGTCAACACTTGCTACGATCATCTCGTAATGAAAAAGAGGTTGAATTTCCTTAAGGATATGGAGAAGCACCAGCGAGTCCGGTCCTCCGGAAACGCCTATTAGCAACTTCGAGTTTTCCTTAATCAATTCGTTTCTATAAATGGTGCTCAGAACTTTTTCCTTTAACATACAATCTTCCTTCTTTATGGACAGGCATTAGTTTTATACGATTGAATCCTGAAATGGTTTCAACCATTTCATGGCATTCACCTAATAACTATATCATAACAACTGTTCATATATGTAAAGAACATAGAGCATCGATATGATGGCAACCAGCAAAAACGTTTCAAAAAAACCGCCGCTTTTCTTTTTTGATTGGTTTTGGGACCTTCTTGCTTGTCTTGTTGAAGGCTGCACGGTTTGCTGCTGACCCGTCGCTGTCTGGTTCGGGCCCTTTTTCATCGAATGATTTTGCTTACTTAGCACCGTTACCAGATCCTCCCGCATTTGGATGGCTGAGTCATACTGTCCGCGGAGCGCCTTATCCAACATCTTCCTGTATGGATGCAATTCCTTTTTCTGCTTAATTAAGTCGTTAAGCTGTTTATACCCCTCCCCTTTCTTCTGGAAACGTCCGGGATAGGCAGAATTGATTATAATCATTGCTACAGCGAACAAGTCATATTGCGGTTCGGCCTTTCTTGATCCAAGTCCCCAGTACCCCCTGTCAAAAAACTCGGTGAATTCTTTAACAGACCGCCCGATCAAGGTGGTTCCGCCAACATCCACGCACCGTACCTTATAGGCTGGTGATGTCACGATCAAATTCTCGGGTTTCAAATCACCGAACACCCAGCCATTTGAATGTAAGGAAGACAAGCTTGTTAAGAGCTGAAGCATCAAGACTCCAATCCATGACGACCCTTTCTTATCAATGAAACGCAAAAAATCGTGTCCATGGATATATTCCATGACATAAAAAGGGAGCTGCTTTCCTGTTTTCATGAAATCATCCGCTTCCAAAAAGGAAGGTCCAAGGGTAGACCCCTGGACCTTTGAAAAGGATTTTAGAATATTCATCTCCGAAATAATGGACGTCCCATTATCACTGAGCTTTAAAGCATAATGACGATTTCCGCTTTCAACCAAATAAACGATCCCGTTCGCTCCACACCCCAATTCCTTAATTATTTTGTACTGGTTTTTATTCCATTTTCCAGTGACCAAACTGCCAGGCAGAAGTTTACATTGATTCCTCAAAGTATTGTTCATCATCATGTGATAACAATCCCCTCAATGAACGTTTTTTATTGAAATGAGTTAAAGCTTCACGAATGGCTGGACCTGTCGGAGTGAGTCCCCCTGTACTGAGCTTAGGAAAAGTTGCCGTCAAGGCTTCGAGGTTCGGGGTCCAATCCAGTAACTTTTCAACGTCATTTCTTTTCCCAGGAAATACGAATACGGAAAAACGGCTGTCACCCATCCTTGCATTCATACTAAGGGAAAGATCTAATAAGGAATCTTTTACTGTAGGCAGTTTATGTTTCATGCTTGCACTGGTATCAACAAGAATCAGTACTTCGAGCTTGCTTGTTTCCCCAAGCTCATCGACCACCTCCATCACTTCTCCCCGTTTATCCGGCGGAAGATCCTCCATCGTTTTTGAATCTCCGAGTATTTGTTGAAGTTCACGATTGATAACTCCCTGTATCGTTTGAGTCATCGCCTTTTGTGTCACCATCTGGACGGTTTGGGACAACTGCTGCGAATAGACTACTTGACTTACGCCACCTCCTGAACCAGCAATCTTCTCGATTTCCTTAAGTCCCTTTTCATCTATCACATCATTTTCCATTACACCTATGACATTGATGGTTATGCCTTGCTCCCTTGCTAATTCAGCCATGGCAGACGGCTCCTCACCATGATTTGAACATCCGTCGGTTATAAGCAAAATCTGTCTTAATGTTCCTGCTTTCATGTTTTGCTCTCCCTTCCTATCAATTTGTTACCATAATTGACTAAAAAAGGGGAAATTATACGCAAAAGACATTACATCAAGTCATATCATGGAGCGGAATGATTGAAAAGAGTTCATCCCTTTACCTTTTATCCTTCTTCCATTTACACCACCTCATTTTGGGTTTTATTTATTTTATATATAAACGGCCCCTACTGGGCCTTTTTGCGTTTTGGGGAAACGGGAATGGATGCCCATTTCGGTGTGTTATGCTTAATTTTCGATGTCACCACTGTCATGTCATCATCTATGATGCCTTTCGTTCGGATGACCTCTTCCAATATTAAATCAGAGATTTCCTGCGGATCGTCAGTTTCCATTTCCTTGATTTTTCGTTTTAGCCAGAACTCGATATTTTCGACATGTGAAGGGCCATCGAACACTCCATCGCTCATCATGATTAATATATCCCCTGCCTTCAGCTCTTCTGATACTACATCAACATCGAAATCCTGGATGATCCCCATGGGGAGGTTACTTGATTCAATTTTTATTATCCTATCCCCCCTTTTAATGAAACTCGGTATCGAACAGATTTTTAAAAACTTAGCCCTTGCGTCCTGAAGATCAATCATTGCCAAATCAAGAGTCGAAAATATTTCATCGGTAGTGCGTAGAGATAATACGGAGTTTACGGATTTAATGGCTATTTTTTCTTCTATTCCCGATTGTAAAAATTTTTGTAGCAGCTTCAATGTTTCTGTACTTTCAAAATGGGCCCTTTCCCCATTTCCCATTCCATCACTAATGGCTATCGCGAATTTGCCGCAGCCAATTTCCATGGTCGTAAAACTATCTCCTGATACAAGCCCTCCCCCCTTGGCAGCATGAGCCACACCCGTTTCGACCGTGAATTTTTTTGCTGACCTAAATATCACCTCACATTGCCCGCTTGGATACGTTGCACACTCTTCTGAATGTACGACTATCGTTTCCCCTAAAATGTCTGACAGCATAGGTGCAATCAACTTTTCACATTCCCCTCTGCCCTGGCAGTATGGGACACTCATCTCTATATCAACATTTCCCTGTTCTAGACTGTATATTTCCACATGGCCTATGTGCAGGCCAAAATCCTGGATGGCTTCCAAAATGGATTCTTCATGTACATGATGATTCTTCCTTTCCCTTTGAATTTCTTTTGCAAAATCATCCATTACTGCCGAAACGCCCCGCAGTTGATCCGCCACTAGCTTCCGACTTTCCTTCACCTGCCTTTTTAATTTTTGGTTAGCTTCAAAATAAGTGAGCTCCTGTGATATCGCCCCAATCACCTGAGGCCCGCGACTGCAATATTTCCCCCATTCTTTCGAAGTTTTTTGGGGGAGCTGACCATTATTTTCACTTAATTGAAGCATAATTTCCTGCATGCCGTCATAGGTTGTATTAAAGTTCTTGGACCAGCATTGTTCCTTTTTAAAACAAAGCTGGCACGTCTTTTCCGTTACATTACTTAAGAAGTAGTCGAATTCTTTCTCATCTTCCTCCAATCTTCCCCTTTCATCCACTTGGGAAAAGCTATTAGAGAGCGCCTCAAATACATGTGAGAATTGCTCCACCCTTTGAGCGGTGACATCCCTCACTTTTCGGGCATACTGCTGCTGTTCATCAGAATTCTCGACTGTTCCCGGTATATGTTTCGCTATTTTGTTGATGATGGATGACGGTGTCAATATAAATAGGGCCACAGCTATAAGTGATTCATAAAGGGTCACCATAATATTATTGGTGCCCTCACCATATAAACCTATCAGTAATGTAGCAATCAAGAGGCCGCTAGCAACCCCTATCTTCCTTCCCTCCTTCAACAGTCCGCCCAGAAGCCCTGAAAATGCGAGAAGGCTCATCTGATATAGACTGGCAATACTCGCCAAGCTGAATATCAATCCAGTAACTACACCTACAGTGGAGCCTATGGCGGCCCCTCCCGCCAGCCCGAAGAGGAGGACCAGGTATCGCGAGAATATATGGTCGAGTGATAAATCGTATATCATCCAGCCGATGGTTCCGGTCATCACCGAAGCAAGCAAGATGATGATGCTGACAATTTCCTCCGTCTTTAATGACTGGGACTTTGTCCTAACGGTCAGCATCGGGATGGACTGTATGAAGATTAAAGTTAAAATCATCGCGAGTCCCGCCTCTACTCCTATCATCATCAAGTCGTACAGCTGAATCGTTCGAAATACCAGATATTGCTCGGCCAGGTTGACCAGGAATAGTGAAGCGAAGACGTACATCGACATCGTCTTGAATTGTCCTTCCACGGCGGGCTTCTTGATCTTATGAAATAACAGGAGCAGGAACGCCGATGCAAAGATGACTAAACTATTCGAATAGTGAACGGTCAGCCCACCTGCAATCAATCCGAATAAAGCCAGTGGAGCCCTATCACGTCTCATGAGAAAAACGGCTGCGAAAAACGGAAGTCCAAACGGTGCCAGCTGCGAAAGTATTAAAGCCCTTCCTAATAAAAAACCGATGATTGCTAAAGAGATACCTTTTTTTATGAATATGTCTTCACTCTTCATTTGCAGTTGTTGGATCCAATTGATGGCCCCTGCCTTCGCTTCTTTTAACTGAACATCTCCAAGAGGTTCCATCATAGGTCTTTCCACTTTTTCCATTTCAACACCCCATTCGTATTAGTGATTTTTATTATAAAGAGGGCTTGTCTATTTTTTTGTCAGAATTTTATAAGCGGATAAGAAAAACGTTCGACGAAATTCTTCTTGAATAATCATTTGTATACAGGTTTTTGTGCCGTTTTTCCCAATACAGAAACGGGTGTTCTTTTTTTTTTGAAGAAAAGCAAAGTTTTTAGGTTATTTTTGCGGAAAATAACCCGAATAAATAATCAGGAAATGGAAACCGACAAACTTTAATATTTTTATTGACATTTTTTCTTCACGAATGTAAGATATAACTTGTGCTTCAGTAGCACTTACCATTATGGCGGCGTAGCTCAGCTGGCTAGAGCGTACGGTTCATACCCGTGAGGTCGGGGGTTCGATCCCCTCTGCCGCTATCTTTTATCATGAAACTTTTGGCCCGTTGGTCAAGCGGTTAAGACACCGCCCTTTCACGGCGGTAACACGGGTTCGAATCCCGTACGGGTCATCAAATACCAAAAGCGCCTCTGCACACTTATATCAGTAAGTGTACAGAGGCGCTTTTTTCATGTCGTACTATAATAAAAGAAGACAAGCCGGCAAGCTTGCCTTTATCTACACTATGAATAATTTCACAGGAAAAGTTGCTAAACTATTATTTTTCAGCAGCAGTTTTATCCGCGTCTTCCTCCTCGACCTCCCCGTTTCGTTTCGGTGCTACGTTTTAGGGTCGTTAAGCGGTCTTCGCTATCTTTTAAGAATTTAGCCATTTTTTGCTCAAAGTTTTCTTTCGGTTGGAAACCATTGCCTTTCGAGCGGAAGTCTTTGGAACGGCTGTCATTCCCTCTACCTTGGCGCGGACGTGGTGTGTATGCAGGTTTTTGCTCAACTTCAGGACGGTCTATCGCTTTTTTTATGGACAAGCCAATCTTGCCATCTTTAACGTTGATGACTTTCACCTCAACTGTATCGCCCACTTTTAAATGATCATTGATATCCTTGACATAGTTATCAGCCACTTCACTGATATGGACAAGACCGGTTGAACCTTGAGGTAGCTCTACAAATGCACCAAAATTAGTTATGCCTGTTACTTTACCTTGTAACTTGCTGCCTACTTCGATTGACATAAAAAAAATGTTCCTCCTTAGAAATGTTAAAAAAATCTCTTCACCCTATATTATAACGAAAGTAAAAAAACAGTGTCAATATTAGTCACTATCTTCCTTCCCTTTTGGAAGGGTAAAAATGATTTCACCTTTTTCAGACAAGAAATAATCCCGTCTTGCTATTTTTGCTATATAGTCGTCATCATTAAGCTTTACGATTTCTTCTTTAAGAAGGGTCTCGTCTTTTTTCAATTCAGCTAACTTTCCCTTCAATTCTTGCTTTTGCTGAACTTTCTCATCCAGTGCAACATTTTGCGTTATGAGGGTGGAAACGGCAAAAATCAAAAAGACAGCGGCGAAAACTGAGTAAAGGGTTAATCTACGCATTAGACCACGCTTCTTTTTTTCTACGGTTTGTACTTTTTTCTCTTGTTGAGCGACGTAGGGATTTTCTATTTTTGCCACTTTCCTTTTACGCAGGCTACTCATTTTTTATCGCTCCTCATTTCTTTTTATTTCTCCATCCATTTAGCGTTCTAAATATAGAATTCTTTATTTTCAATAAAATCCCTTTTCCTTTATTATAAAACTTCCCGACGTTTTTCGTAACAAAAACCGGCAATAAATTCCATATATAAGTCAGAATCCATTTTAATGGTCTCCAGAATATATTCAAAATAAAGAGAAGTATTTTCCCCGCCCATTTTAATAAGGACAAAACGAACTTACCTATCCCGATGATGATGGCCAATATGGATACTATTACCCATTTTATCGGTAGAAATATCAGCATGTGAACCGAATTCGCTATAAATCTCGCCAACTTTATCACAAGTATTATCAAAAACTCCAAAAAACGTTGATAGAATCCTTTGAAAAGTGCTTGATAAGCTGAAAAACCGCATAATAAGGCCAAAAATAAATAGAGGCGAAACTCTCCCTCATTCACTAAAAACAAAACATAAAAAATAAGGAGACCCTGAATGATCCAGAAAAGGAAGTCATGGATGAATACAATCCACCTTTTCCTTTCTGAACGATTCAGGAACCGGCTATACGTATCCAGGGCAGCTCCAAAGCCACTGCCCATGCCTATCATCGCAAGCAACGTATAAAATTGGATCGTTAAGCTCATTTGAACAACTTGCCAAAGAATCCTTTAGCTTTCTCCCCTGATTGCTCATCTAAATAAACAAGGTCGAAAATCTTTCCCTTAATGGAAACGATGCCTTTATCAACATCCAAATTCTTCATTTGCAAGTTTTGGCCCCGGATAGATAAGAATCCCATTGACGTTTCGAGCAGAAACTCTTCATTATCAAAGCTTTCGACTTGTTTGACACCAGTAATATCAAGTAAACGGCGGCCTTTCATCGTTACATCATGCTCTTGGGTCGTTCCCTTTGTGTAACCAGCATTCGGATCAATATATTGGCTCATTTTATCATCCCTCACAGTACCACTGATTTTGTACAAGTGTATGTCCGTAAGAGTGGAATTAGAACCAAGCCTGTCCTTACTCCTCCGCTAGCTTTTCTTCCTTTACGATGGTATACATATCTGCAGCCGCTTCCTTTTTCGTCGTTTCTTGAATTTTATCGACACGTACCGTAACAAGCTTTTGACCGAATCTTACTGTCAGCTCATCGCCATCTTTCACATTCGAACTTGCTTTGGCCTGTTGTCCGTTAATCGTGATTCTCCCTTTATCCGCAACTTCTTTAGCAAGTGTGCGGCGCTTGATCAATCTTGAAACCTTTAGGAATTTATCCAATCTCATCGACATTCAAATCTCTCCCTTAATTAAAGTCCTTTTGCTTTTGCTTCATCCCAATATGAATCCAATTCTTCCAATGTATAATCCTCAAATTTTTTGTCTGCCCTTTGAATGCACTCTTCTATATATGTAAAACGCTGGTGGAATTTCTGGTTTGCTTTGTAGACGGCTTCTTCCGCTTGTATGTCATAATAACGTGAAATGTTGACAAGCGCAAAAAAGAGGTCGCCCAGCTCTGATTTTATTCTTTCGGCATCCCTGTTCGGACTTAATATTTCCTCTTCCAATTCCTGCACTTCTTCCCTGACCTTCTTCCAGGCTTCGGAAACCTCATCCCAATCAAATCCAACCTTCGCAGCCCTTTTTTGATACTCTTCGGCCCGAAGTAAGTTTGGCAGCGATTTCTCAATACCATCCAGTATGGATTTCAGAGCTTTTGATTCGCCCCCCTTTTCACCTTCTTTGATTTTTTGCCAGTTCACCAATACATCTTCCTCACCGTTCACTTCAACATCTCCGAATACATGAGGGTGGCGCCGAATCATTTTTGCCGTAATGCCTTCAATCACATCATCTATCGTGAACATGCCCTCATCTTCACCGATTTGTGAATGAAGCATCACCTGAAGCAGGACATCCCCAAGTTCACCAACCATACCCTCATCGTCACCTTCATCGATGGAATCAATCAGCTCATATGCTTCTTCTATTAGATATTTCTTCAAGCTTTCATGAGTTTGTTTCTTATCCCACGGACATCCGTCAGGACCTCTAAGTTCTGCGATGACCTGCCGCAGCTTAGAAAACTCCCTATACCGTAAAGCTTCATCTTTAACGGGCGGAACATAAACACTCGTCAAGTTACTTAACTCCATCTGACGGTCGAGTTCGAAGAGGGCGCATTTTGTCACTTTTTCCTGACTGCTGCCTGCCGCAGTTACGATATATACCTCGTAGTCATCCGGTAGCTTTTCCATCAAAGTCAGCTTCACATCGGATGCACTGAATGCGTCATACACCTGACCGATTATCATATGCTGGGTAATGTGTAAATCATCCGGTGAAAGATCTGTTCCATCCAATAGCTGAAACCCTTCAATCGGATCGATCCTAACAGCCTGAAACAATGGGTCAAGGAAACTTTGCCCGCCTTCGAGCTTAATGGCTATTCCAAGAGCCGGACCCTTTTCAAGCAAAAGCTGTACCGTTTTTTCCGCAACCATCGGATGCCCCGGAACTGCGTATAAAACGGAACGGTTCGAGGCCTCGTCTAATAATGTTTCGGCAATTTCTTCATATACGTCTTCAAATTGGTCGTGCTTTTCATATATCCCGTCAAACGCCGTGAAATTTATTCCTTCCCTTTTCAAATCCCCGATTACCGGATGATCAGCCGTTCTGACATAGCATTGTCCCGTTTGAATCAATTTTTTATAAATCCCTAGTGGAAGCTGCTCTAAATCCCCAGCACCAAGGCCTATTATCGTAATCTCATTCATGATTTCGTATACTCCTATTCGTTATTATTAATCGTTTAAGTTTTGAACCTGCAGGTATAAGTGAAAGTTCTTCTTCACCAAATAAGCCTGCACGAATGGCGGTCATCACAAACACGGCTGCACCGATCCCTACACCGGTCAAAGCTTGGACCGTAGCTAACAACCGGCTCTCGCCTGAGGTCATCCATTCGAATAAACAATTGAATAAAACAACCGCCGTACCCATGTACACCGTACTCTTCAAGATTATTAGCACATGTCGCTTTTCAATTAATGTCTTTTTGATATGTACTCTCAATACCACATAAAATAATACCGTCATGATCATATACGCAAGTACTGTTGCCGAGGCTGCCCCCGCGATTTTGTAATGCGGCACCAGGACAAGGTTAAAAGCCCACTTGCTGCCCACCCCCACAATCGTGATGATCACCGGCACGAACGAATGGCCTAAACTTTGAATCACTGCCGCTTCCGCCATTATGAGGGATGTGAATAAAATCGATAAAGAGAAAATTGCTAAAGTAATCGTCCCTTTAACATCAGTGAACAGCATATGATTGACAGGCTTCATCGTCACCACCAGCCCGATCGCAGCAGCGACCCCGATCGTCGCACTTACACGAAGCGCCAATTTGATCTTATTCAATAATTCAAATTGACTTTTACTCTGAACGAATCCGGATATGACAGGTACCAGCGCCAATGCAAAAGAATTAGCCACGACTGTACCTAGCTGAAGCAATGGCTGTCCTCGATCATATACCCCTTTCCATTCTTTGGCTTCCCTTTCCCCCATCCCCGTTTCCCTTAGCAGGGAGTACAGGTGCAGTGAATCGACAAACTGAAACAAGATAAGGATCAAACCCGTAATGCAAAAGGCCAACCCTTGGAAAACCAGGGCTTTGGAAATTTTGATGAAATTCAACGGTTTGATTCTCATTCGTAAAAAAAGCTTCCATTCTTCTCTTAAAATAACGAAAGCAATAAGCAGTACCAGGCCAGTTATGCCGCCTGTTATCGAACCGAGGACCGCCCCCTTGCCGACAATATAATCAGAGTAGCCCTGATGCACGAATATTGTGGAAAGGACCAGTATCGTCAATACCCGGATGCATTGCTCAGCTACCTGCGAACTTGCCGACGGTAACATATCGTTTATTCCTTGAAAATAACCTCTTAATAGAGAAGAAATGGGCATTAATAAATAGGAATAGGCAACGATTCTCAGCAGACCGGCTAAATGCGGATCCTTCATCCAGCCTGCAATCCAATCGGCGCCTAGGAATAGTACAGCAAACATCATGACACTTATCGAACTTAAGACGACGAATGATGTCACCAATATATCCTTGACCGCAAAGTTATTTTTGGAAGACTCCCGTTCTGCAATAAGTTTGGATATGACTACCGGAAAGCCGATTGTCGATAATGTAAAAGCAACACCGTAGAAGGGATAAACCTGTTGATAGATATAAAACCCGATGTCACCCGCAATGTTTTGATATGGTATGCGATAGGCCGCGCTCAAAACTTTTACGATAATCGCTGCAACGCTCAAAATCAGCGCACCTCGAAAAAGTTCATTTGATGTTTTATTAGGCTTTTCAGCCATTCTTTTTCCCCTTTTCACTCATATGTGGTAGTTATTATAGCATAATTCTAATGGTTATTTTTCAATCCCATCCATACTGTTAATTATTTTCCATTTCCGTTTCTTTTTTAGAAAGTGCAAAAAGGACAGCGCGAATGCTGCCCTTTCCATCTTTTAAGATATAAATGCATGTCCAAGGTTACTGTTCCATTTGTCTAGCTAGGAAGCTTGCTGCTGTTTCAACCGATTTCTGTTCCACTTCACCAATGGTGCTGTCTTTAGAGAAAATCAAGACGGCACCAATCGGGTCGCCACTCGCAATGATCGGAGCTGCAGTATAAGATTGGACCTCTTCATCGTTGGAATCAACGAATGAGACTTGTCCGTTCGGAGACTCCAAAACAGGATTTCTTTCTTCCATGATTTTTTCCACTAGTTCACTAACACTTTTGTTTAAGTATTCTTTTTTGGAGCCGCCTGCCACCGCAATGTAAGTATCCCTGTCACAAATCATAACTGGGTTTCCAAGGCTATCATATAGCGCTTCTGCATATTCCCTTGCAAAATCGCCTAATTCACTAATTGGAGAGTATTTCTTTAGGATGACTTCACCATCTCTATCCACGAATATTTCCAGTGGATCTCCTTCACGAATACGGAGTGTCCTGCGAATTTCCTTCGGGATGACGACTCTTCCTAAATCATCAATTCGGCGAACGATACCAGTTGCTTTCATCTAATGTTGCCTCACTTTCATCTAATTGATTTGATAAATCCTCATTTTGTAGCAAAATCATCACCAGCTATTGTACTTAGTATTTTTCTAATGGTAAGTTCTATGCACTTTGAAAAAATTTTTCTTTTTGTTGCATTTTTTTACCATGGTACCTAAAAAAATTTCTTCAAGAGGACAATCATCAATTCTAGTTTTTAGTGGCTTGCGTCTCTTTTTTTACATACTGTAACCCCTTGGCCATCTCAAATAAGATATTGAGCCATTTGCTTTGTTCCACGCCTTTTATGTGCAGGACCAGCTTCATTCGATTGCCGTCCATGCCGAAGCCCACCATACGGCCATACTTCGATCCCAGCTCGAACACTTTTTGTCCATCCACATCGCTGCTGACCTTTTCCCTAAGGAGAATGCTGATTTCCTGCTTTAATTGTTTAATGCTTTCAATTCCGGCCTTTTCAGCATATACCTTCATTTCGGCAATCATGAATAAGTAGGAAACCTCTTCTGGATACTCTCCGAAACGATCGATCATTTCATCCTGTAATTCTTCCACTTCTTCAAGTGAAGCGACACCTCTGAACCTTTTATACATTTCTATTTTCTGATGTCCATCCATTATGTAGGCATCAGGGATATAAGCATCCACTTCAACGTCAATTTCCAGTGTGTTCTTTTCTTCAGCTGGTTGGTCATTACGTTTCGCATCCACCGCTTCTTTCAGCATTTGTGAATACAGATCAAAACCAACCGAATCGATGAAGCCATGTTGTTGAGCCCCTAGAATGTTTCCAGCTCCCCTGATGGATAAATCACGCATCGCGATTTTGAACCCTGAACCCAATTCTGTAAACTCCTTAATGGATTGAAGACGCTTTTCTGCCACTTCCGTCAACACTTTATCTTTCCTATAAGTGAAGAATGCATATGCCACCCGATTGGATCGACCTACACGGCCACGCAGCTGATAGAGCTGTGAAAGTCCCATTCTATCCGCTTCATTCACGATAAGCGTATTTACATTCGGGATATCAACACCCGTTTCTATAATGGTTGTACTTACTAAAACATCATATTCGCCTTCCAAAAAGCCGAACATGACGGCTTCCAATTCTTGCTCTGTCATTTGCCCATGAGCATAGGTAACACGGGCATCGGGCACAAGCATGGAAATTTCTTCTGCTTTTCTTGCTATATCCTCTACCCGATTGTAAAGGAAATAAACCTGACCGCCCCTGGCCAATTCCCGTTCTATCGCTTCCGTTACCAATGAGCCATTATACTCCATGACATAAGTTTGGATCGGAAACCGGTTCTCAGGCGGTGTTTCGATGACAGACAAATCCCTCACGCCCAACATGGACATATGAAGGGTTCTTGGAATCGGCGTCGCAGTCAAAGTCAGTACATCCACATTGGTTTTTAACCGTTTGATCTTTTCCTTATGTGTAACGCCAAAGCGCTGTTCTTCATCAATGATTAGCAATCCCAAATCGCGGTACACCATATCTTTGGATAAAATCCTATGCGTGCCAACCACGATATCCACCGTGCCGGCCTTCAATCCTTTAATCGTCTCGGTTTGCTGCTTTTTAGTCCGGAAGCGGCTCATATGGCCAATCGAAATCGGATAATCCTGAAAACGCTCCCTTAATGTTTCATAATGCTGTTGGGCAAGGATTGTGGTCGGAACTAGAAACGCAACCTGCTTCCCATCCATTATGGCTTTAAAAGCGGCCCGGATGGCCACCTCTGTCTTCCCATATCCAACATCGCCGCATAATAAACGATCCATCGGCCGTTCCCGTTCCATATCCTTTTTGATTTCGACTATGGAACGTAATTGATCTTCCGTTTCGTTATAAGCGAATGATGTTTCGAATTCTCTCTGCATATCACCATCAGGTGAAAAGGCATAGCCCTTTGCCGCTTCTCTTTCTGCGTATAACTTGATTAAATCATCGGCAATGTTCTCAACGGATGATTGAACCTTGCTTTTGACACGTTTCCATTCCGTACCGCCTAGCTTATAAAGCTTCGGCTCTTTTCCTTCAGAACCGACATATTTTTGGACAAGATCAATTTGGTCGACAGGAACATACAATTTGTCATCCGCTTGATAACGAATATTCAGGTAATCTTTATGGACCCCATTTATTGTAAGGGTTTCAATACCCAAGTATTTACCGATACCGTGGTTAACATGAACGACATAGTCACCGATCTTCAGTTCGGAATAACTCTTGATTCGTTCAGCATTCGATAGTTTCTGTCTCCGTACCGATTTCTTTGACTTCTTATTAAACAATTCCGTTTCCGTGATGATACTGAATTTTTGCATAGGCAATTCAAAGCCGCTATTCAGACTGCCGCGTAAAATCTGTACTTTACCTGGAAGGATGCTGTCAGCATTAAACAGTTCTGCTGCCTCTATATCATAATCGGCTAAAACCGAATGCAGCTTTTTTACCCGTTCTTCATCCTGTCCAAGTATGACGACTGTGTATTTGCCCTTTTTCCAACGTTCCAGTTCAGCTTTGAACACATTCATCTGTCCATGGAAATTTTGCATTTGTTTACTGGCAAAATTCAGGATATTCTGAGGATTCGTATGCGGTACATGCCGTAAAAACAATGAAAGGTATACAAACGGCCTGCTGGATTTCATTATTAATTCCTGCATGGGATGAGCCAATTTTATATCATGGATAATTTGTCCCTGACTTAAAAGGTCCGTGTACCAACCAGCCTCTTCCTTTTCCAAAGAATCATTGATTTCCTGGATTCTACTGATTTCATCTAAGAAAACCAAACCATTTACCGGTAAATAATCTATTAAACTAGCTGGATCTTCATACGCTAAACTTAAGTATTTAAAGATTTTGTCGGGTATATTTCCCATTTTAAGCTGTTCAAGTTCATAACTGATCGTTTGGACCATCTGTTCCTTGGTTTTCTCGTCTTTAAGTTTCTTCAAGCTTTTACTTAATCCGCTCTCGAGCTTAGTTATGATTCTTTCGATATGCTCCGTCTCTAGCAAAGCCTCACTGACGGGACCAATCGTCACTTTCTTGAGTTTTTCGATGGAGCGCTGATCTTCACTTGAAAAAGTCCTTATTGAATCTATTTCTGTATCGAATAATTCAATTCGTATTGGATTAGGTTCGGTGATCGGGTAAATATCGATGATACCGCCCCTGATACTGAATTCACCTGGAGAAGCGACCATTTCAGACCGGTTATAACCCATGGCAATGAATTTATTAAGCGTTGGTTCAAGCTCGATGTCTTCCCCTAGATTAAACGCTAGCTGATGTCTCTTCCAAATATCCTTTGGAGGAAGCACACGACGCACCCCAGGAATCGGGGCAATGACAATCCCTTTCTTTCCGTCTGCCCAAAAGTTCAATGCCTCAACACGTTGAGCCCTTAATTCCGGGCTGGCAACACTCAAATCAGCCGCAATCAATTCATTGGCTGGATATATATATAATTCTTCTTCGGGAATGAAACTGGATAAGTCCTCATGGAATTTTTGTGCTTGCAATAAATTATGGGTAACTAATAAAATAGGCCTATTCGTCTTTTCATATACGGAAGCCAGCAGTAGCGATCTCGAGGAACCTGTGAGACCAGAGACGATTTGCTCCTTAAGCCCTTCATCGATGCCGGCTATTAACGAATGAACATCATCTTGTTTGGAGAACAAGTTCTGCAATCCATTCATTTTCTTTCCCCCCTCTCTTTAACGTGCGAAAAACCATTTGCTGTATTTGAACTTGGCCATCACCAAGATCCTCTTTATTAACGGCAACTTTTATGTGCCCTGGTATTCCAGACAAACGGAAAAATGCTTTGGATTTTGTCCAAAGCCCTCTTCCGCTAATGAATAATATAATCGTTTTCATATAAATCAGGGTTTCTTTGCAGCGATTCATGGCAATCTTCACATATCGCCCTTACATGCATATCCCCTTCAGAATCATAAACGATCATCTCTTGTCGCTCTTCATCGGTAAGTTGATTAAAACCTAACTGCTCCGTACTCAGTGAGTGTGCCTCGATTGAGCCCAGCTTAGTTCCGCAATGTCGGCATCGATAATGGAGAGCCATTTGGTAACCCCCTATTTTTGTAATAGTGTTAGTATGTACAAAAGTAGAGGGTTTTTATTCAGCGAAACAGGAAGATATTATTCTTTACTTATATCTACTCTCTGCTTATTGGTTATATTCGTTCATGACCTGTATAAATGGTTTTTCCAACCAGGCTTCACATGATGCTGCGCTTTTTTCGATCGTTGCTCCGACATGATCCCATTCTTCAGGCGAAAAACGCCCTAATACATAGTCAGATACCGGAATGCGGCCAATCGGGCGGCCAATGCCTATTCTGATTCGATTGAATTCCTGTGTACCCAAATGGGCAATTGAAGATTTTATCCCGTTATGACCGCCTGCACTTCCTTTTTGACGAAGGCGAAGCTTTCCTGGAGGCAAATCAAGGTCATCATATATTATGACCACATCCGCGATATCCACCTTAAAGAAATGCATGACAGCCGAAATGGATTCTCCTGACAAATTCATATAGGTTAAAGGTTTAAGCAATAAAACTTTTTCTCCCTTTACCATTCCTGAACCATATATCCCCTTATGTTTTGCTTGATCAAGAGGGATCGACCATCTCCTGGATAACTCATCTATTACTTCAAAACCGACGTTATGCCGGGTTTTTTCATATTGTTTACCGGGGTTCCCTAACCCTACAATAATTTTCATGATTCACACTCCGTCATTACGGTTATTTAAGGAGTTACACTGGGACGAAGTTTTTCCAAGATCCATTGACCTTAGAAAAATAGTACCCTAATTTCAAGCTGGACTGCAAGCGACCGGAGAACTAATTAGGTAAAATCCAAATTAAAGGATTCCATTTCGAAAAAAATCTGTCCGATTTAAATGGATGCATCCAGAGATTGAAAAGACGTAACTCGTTAAGAGCTACGCCTATTATAACACGATTCACTTGTTTAATCCCGGCATCATGACTCTGGTGATGCCTTGGTTTCCCTGCCTTCTTCATTTTCAGGGATACCGCCATCCTGCTGTTCACCTGTACTTATTTCCTCTTCCTGGCGAGGAGCCAAAACAGATGCAACAACTTCTTCACCATCGTTGCCGATTGTAACTTGCTTATTCGTTTGGATATCCGATATGTAGATTGTATCCCCTACCTGAAGTTCGGTAACGTCAACATCGATGGAGTCAGGAATGTCATTAGGTTTAGCCGTGACCGTCACTTCATGAAGAGACTGCTGGAGGACCCCACCGTCTTTCACGCCTTTACACACACCGACAAGATTGATGCGAACTTGTGCCTGTAATTGAGCGGACATATCCACAATTAAAAAGTCTGCATGATAAATGGAGTTTTTTAGTGGATCCTTTTGATAATCGGAGAGCATGACTTCATAACTCTTACCTTCCAAGTCCAAAGAAATGATCCCATTACGGCCTATTTCCTTGATTGTCTTTTGAAGCTCGATATTATTGACGGAAATGGCCGTACTGTCATTTTTATTGCCATATACTATCGCTGGGATTTCGCCGCTTTCCCTCAAATTCCTTAAATTAGAGTGTTTTGAATCCGTACGTTCTTTTGCAGCTAATATATTACTCATACATCCTCCGCCTTCCTAATATGAATTACAAGTTTCTCTATATTTAACATTTCCCTAAATGGTGAATCATTAAACATGAAAGGTAAAATCCGACGGGAGCAAGAAGGCGATAAACATATGGTAAACTTAGGAATTCCCTGTAAAATCTTTTTTCATTCTTTTTCTCTAATTCAAGCGTGAATCGCTTTTTTTTCCATTTCCCCCTCAACTTGCATCACTCGGTCAAGGATTTGGGCTGCTAGTGATGAGTATTGAATACTATCCTTTTTCCGTGGTCTCGGCAGATTGATTTCCTTATTCATGACGACTTTGCCTTCTTCGATTAATATGACACGGTCGGCAAGCATTACAGCTTCTTCAACATCATGTGTAACGAGTAAGGCAGTAAAGCCCCTTTTTCTCCATAGTTCTTCAATCAGCCTTTGCATGCCAATCCTCGTTAAAGCATCCAATGCCCCTAGCGGCTCATCCAAGAGGAGAATGTCAGGTTGGTTCACCAATGCCCTCGCTAATGCAACCCTTTGTTTTTGCCCCCCAGATAAAACGGACGGCCAATCATTTGCTCGATCTGCAAGGCCCACTTGCTCCAGTAATTCCATAGCGTTTGATTTCCAATCCCCTTTCAAGCCTACGCCAATATTTTGAAGGATTTTTTTCCAAGGAAAAAGCCTGCCATCCTGAAACATCGTACGTGATGATTTATTTAGCCCATTCAATGGTTTTCCATTCACCAGTATCTGCCCGCCCGTCGGCCTTTCCAGTCCTGCCACAAGACGAAGCAAGGTGCTCTTTCCACATCCACTCTTACCGACAATGGCTATGAATTCTCCCTTTTTAAATGTCAGGTCCAGCCCCTTTAATACTTCAAACTCCCCAAAATCCTTTCTTACACCCTGCAACTCCAACGAATTTCCATTTTTCATGTTAATGACCTCCTCATTGGTATGACGGATGCCATTTTAAGCATCTTTTTTCAATTAATTTGGCCGCAACGTCCGATATTTTGCCTAATAAGGCATATAAGAGAATACTAAGAACAACAATATCCATCCTCATGAATTCACGGGCATTCATAGCCATATATCCAATTCCGGAATTAGCGGATATTGTTTCTGCGACGATTAATGTGACCCACATGATTCCAAGGGAGAAGCGGATACCCACCAAAATGGATGGAAAGGCCGCAGGGAGAATCACATTCCAGAATAAAGAAAAACCACTTAACCCATAAACCCTCGCCGCTTCGATTAATCCCTTATCCACCGATTTCACACCATGAAATGTATTTAAATAGATAGGAAATAGAACCCCTAAAGCGACAAGGAAGATTTTCGCTTCTTCTTCTATACCAAACCATAGAATCACAAGCGGTATTAAAGCTAAATGCGGAATATTACGCAACATCTGAAGCGAGGTATCGAATAAGGTTTCAGCAATGGATGATAATCCATTTAATAAACCTAGTACAAAACCAATGATTCCACCTATTAAAAAGCCGATGAAGGCTCGCTGAGCACTGATACCGATATAATCAATAAGTTCCCCCGTCCCCAATAAAGCGACACCTGCTTGAAACACTTCAGTCGGGGCAGGCAATATCCGATCCGATAAAATTCCCCACAAGGACAGCAGCTGCCAAGTTACCAAAAGGAGAATGGGCACAATCCATGATATGAGGTACAAACTATTGAACTTTTTGTTTAACTTCATCTTCAATTTCACTTCCTTTTGTAGGGTAGTGGTCATTAGCCAATATTTCCCCGAATGGGCTCGTAGCTTTTGAAACGGGTCCTTGCAGCCTTTCAACAGGGAGTAAGGGGAATAATAATTCCGCAACTCTATACGCTTCTTCAAGATGAGGGTATCCAGATAAAACAAAGGATTCTATTCCGATTTTTTCATATTCCTTCATTCTGGCAGCAACATTTTCTGCACTCCCTACTAGTGCCGTACCGGCGCCCCCGCGCACTAGACCAACACCCGCCCATAAGTTTGGACTGATTTCGAGTGAATCCCTGCTTCCTTTATGAAGTTGCGACATCCTCTTCTGACCCACTGAATCAAATCGTTCAAAAATCTTTTGTGAATTTTCAATCATTTCATCATCCACATATTTAATGAGTTCGTCCGCTGCCTGCCAAGCTTCTTCTTCCGTTTCTCTTACAATGACATGCATTCGTATGCCAAATCTGACCTCACGTCCATATTCTGCTGCCTTTTTACGCACCTTTTCAATTTTCTCAGCCACTTGCACCACGGGCTCACCCCAAGTCAAGTACACATCAATATGCTTTCCTGATATATCAATGGCCGGGTCGGAAGAACCTCCGAAATAGAGTGGTGGATACGGTTTTTGTACAGGCGGCAACAGGATATTCCCGCCCTCAACCTTTAGGTGCTTCCCTTCAAAGTCCACTTTATCCCCGGACATTTCCTTTCTCCAGATATCAAGGAATTCATCTGTTTGCCCATACCGTTCCTTATGATTCAGAAATACGCCATCACCTGCCAATTCGACCGGGTCCCCCCCAGTTACAACATTGATCAAAAGACGGCCATTCGACAACCTGTCGAAGCTTGAAGCCATACGCGCAGCCAAGGTTGGCGACATTAAACCTGGACGGATAGCAACTAAAAATTTCATTCTTTCCGTTGCAGAAATCAATGAAGAACCAACTACCCAAGCATCCTCACAGGATCGTCCCGTTGGAAGCAAAGCCCCTTCAAATCCCAAATGATCAACCGCCTGTGCAATTTGTTTTAAATAAGGAAGTGTAATCGCTCTCCCTCCCTTTGTCGATCCTAAATAGCGACTTTCCCCATGTGATGGCAAAAACCAAAATACTTTCATTTTATTTCCCCCTTAATTTTTATTAACATCTGCAGATGCATCTAGAACATTAATTTTGCTTGGAATTAATTTAAGATTGTAAAATGTATCGGCAATCTTTTGTTGATCATCCAAAACCGTACTGGAAATCTCCTCAAGTCCGTATTCTTTTCTATTTAATGTTTTTTCCAATGCCTCCACACTCATTCCAATTTCCGGAGATAAAAACTCAGCGACATCGCTTGGGTTTTCTTCAATCCATTTATCAACTTTTATCAGTTCTTCTTTGATGATCTTCAACGCCTCTTCATTCCCGGCAAATGAATCAGTTGCCAAGAAGAATTCCCGATTCGCAACCAGTCCTTCTCCATCCCGGATCGTTTTCGTTTCAAGCTCCAATTCCGCCGCTGATAAAAATGGATCCCATATTACCCAGGCATCGATTTGGTTTCCTTCAAAAGCAGCCCTCGCATCAGCCGGTGGCAAGTAGACGGGCTGAATGTCATCAAGAGTAAGACCTGCTTCCTCTAACGCTTTGACCAATAGGTAATGAACATTTGAACCTTTATTCAAGCCAACCTTCTTTCCCTTTAACTCTTTCACATTTTTAATGGGTGAATCCTTTTGTACGACTATAGCCTCTCCTGATGGGTTTGACGGTTGATTGGCAATATAGACAAGCGGTGCCTTGGCTGCTTGTGCAAATATCGGCGGCGCCTCCCCTGTGTGCCCAAAATCAATGCTGCCGACATTCAAGGCTTCAAGCAGCTGAGGTCCTGCAGGGAATTCAGTCCAATCGACGGTATATCCCACTTCTTTTAACCGTGTTTCCAGATTCCCTTTTGATTTTAAAATATTTAATGTCCCGAATTTTTGATAACCGATTTGGATGGTTTTCTCTGATTCTTTTGCGTCAGCACCTGTGGAGCTGTTCTTTTCCTGCCCACATGCACTCACTATCAGCATGAAGATGCTGAAGATGGACAGCAGCCATATCTTTCGTTTTTTCTTCATATTCTGCACACCCTTCTTAAACTTTTTATATAAAAATAAAAGGCTCCTTTCCTTCACCAATTGGACAATAGGGCAAAATGATGCCTAATGTTCAATGGTAAGTGAAAAGGAGCCTTCGGTAGTCCGATCGGCATTAACCAGTATGCACTTGCATAGTACAGTTTTTCATTCCATGAAGATGAATTGTATTTTGTATGGTTATTTTATTATTACTATTCTCATCTGTCAACTAAGAATTAAATATTTTCTGAAACTTTTAAACGAAAACACGGCGAGCCCGAAAGGCCCGCCGTGTTTCATTTTTTTATTTGGTTATCAATCGAATAATGTACTGACTGATTGTTCCTCATGCACACGAATGATTGCCTCTGCAATCAAAGGTGCTACAGAAAGACCGACAATTTTATCGATTTTCTTATCTTCAGATAGGGCAATCGAGTTAGTCACGACCAATTCCTTGATCGTTGAATTTTGAATCCTTTCGATGGCAGGACCTGAAAGGACTGGGTGTGTACAACAAGCGTACACTGCTTTAGCACCATTCTCCACAAGGGCATTGGCCGCTAATGTAATCGTTCCTGCAGTATCGATGATGTCATCAATCAGTATTGCTGTCTTCCCTTCAATATTACCAATGATGTTCATGACTTCAGCCACGTTCGGTCTTGGGCGGCGTTTATCGATAATGGCGATCGGTGCTTTTAGGCGATCGGCCATTTTACGGGCACGTGTTACACCACCATGATCCGGGGAAACGATGACGATATCACTTAAATCTTTTTCCTTGAAGAAATCAGCTAAAATCGGAACGGCAACAAGGTGATCGATCAGAATATCGAAGAAACCTTGAATTTGAGGTGCATGAAGATCTAATGTGATTACACGGTGGGCACCAGCCGTTTCTAAAAGATTTGCGACAAGTTTAGCTGTAATTGGTTCACGCGCACGCGCTTTACGATCTTGGCGGGCATAACCGTAATATGGCATTACAATATTGATCGTTTTAGCTGAAGCACGTTTAAGAGCATCGATCATAATTAAAAGTTCCATTAAATTTTCATTGACTGGTTGGCTTGTTGATTGGATTACGAATACATCACAGCCACGGATACTTTCTTCAATATTAATTTGAACTTCACCGTCACTGAAACTTGTTACACTACATTTTCCAAGTTCAACACCGATTGCTGCAGCAATTTCCTGAGCTAAATCGAAGTTTGAATTTAAAGAGAATACTTTTAAATTAGGATCTAAATACTGATTTGACATGATGACCTCCGTCGGTTATTTATTAAATTTCAAATTCTTGACATAATCTTCTTTGTTAACTTGACGAGCCCGGGCAACGGATAGGGCTTGCTGCGGTACATCTTGCGTGATGGTTGAACCAGCAGCTACATATGCCCCTTCTCCTACTGTCACAGGTGCAACCAGATTAGAATTGCAGCCTATGAAGACATTGTCTTCAATCTTCGTCAAATATTTATTTTTCCCGTCGTAATTCACGGTAATAGATCCACAGCCTATATTAACATTCTCCCCAACCTCTGCATCACCAATATAACTCAAATGTGAGGCCTTGCTTCCTTTGCCAAAAACGGTTTTTTTGATTTCGACAAAATTACCGATCTTAACGGAATCCTTAATATCTGATTGAGGTCTAACATGTGCGAATGGACCGATTTTAACAAAACTTCCAATACTGCTTTCATGCACAACCGATTGGAGGACTTCCGTTCCATCACCAATTTCACAATCACTGATTTCCGTATTCGGGCCAATCAAGCAGTCCTGCCCGATGATACTTTTTCCTTTAATGAATGACCCAGGGTTAATGACTGTATCCTGTCCGATTTGCACATCCGCTTCAATGAAAGTTGTAAGCGGGTCGATGATCGTTACACCGTTCCTCATATGCTTTTCATTGATGCGTTTCCGTAAAATTTGCTCAGCCTGCGATAAAGCCACGCGATCATTCACACCCAATGTCTCCTCGAATTCACTGGATTGGAAAGCCGTCACCACTTCGCCTTCTTCTTTTAAGATTTCAATAACATCCGGCAAGTAATATTCTCCCTGGACATTTTCATTCGAAACCTTTTTCAGCGCGCTGAATAATGCTTGGTTGTCGAAGCAATATGTACCGGTATTTATTTCCTTAACATATCTTTCTTCTTCCGAAGCATCCTTATGCTCGACGATCTTTTCTACAAGTCCGCCTTCACCGCGAAGGACCCTTCCATAGCCAGCAGGGTTATCTGCATATGCTGTTAAGATTGTTGCTTTCGCCTGACTTTGCTCATGCAAGGCTATAAGCTCTTTCATTGTTTCCGCTTTAATCAGAGGCGTATCACCGCAAATAACAAGGGTCGTGCCACTTCTTGCGGATAAAACGCTTTCCGCTTGCATTACAGCATGTGCCGTACCTAATTGCTGTTCTTGTAAGGCATACTTGCATGAATCACCAAGTTGCTCTTGAACCTTTTCAGCACCATGGCCGATGACTGTTACAATATCTTCTATTTGAAGTTGATTGACTTGATCGATAACATGTTGTACCATTGGTTTCCCGCAAACAGGGTGCAAAACCTTATAAAGCTTAGATTTCATCCTAGTACCTTGCCCAGCGGCCAATATTATTGCATAGCGATTACTCATAACAGGCCTCCATTTTCACCTTTTTATCCACTAAAAATATTATCTCAAATAGTGATTCTTTTCAAGGTAACAATTAAAAGTACATATAATTGTCAACCAATCGGGTGAAAAATTTCCGTTATCCGACAGCTTACAAATGCCAGCATTGGACCTTGGGGCATTATTTGGCATCATGAAATGAATGATATATGCCCGGTCAATGTACAGAAACATGTTTCCTCCCCTTTATCCCAAAATACCGCCACGACCGCGCCATGCCTATGTACAAGCCATCTGGCAGCACTGCACCCGTTATCTACTCCCATTCCGATATCAAGTTACCGATTCAGGTCATTAGAGAGATCCCCTTACAGGAATTTCAATTTCCGTTGAACAAAAAGGTTTTAAAAATAAAAAGGATGGGTACTTAAACTTTAGATAACACGTAAGTTTTACAATCCATTTAAGCAAATGTGCATGATGAGCGGATAAGTTCTAAACTTATCTGTTTTTGAATAAATAAAAAAGAGCACTACTTATGAAGTAGGCTCTAGATGCACGACTTATAAATTTAAAGTTTAAAAGTAAGGTTATTTTAAGAAGCACCTGCTCCAGCTTCCTCTAATTCAGTTTCAAGTTCTCCCAATCGATGATATTCTGTCAAGACAGCTTCTTGAATTTTCCCGCGTGTCGAGGAATTGATTGGATGAGCGATATCCCGGAATTCTCCATCTGGAGTTCGTTTACTTGGCATTGCTACAAATAAACCATTGTTTCCGTCGATCACACGAATATCATGAACCACAAATTCATTATCCAGTGTAATTGATGCGATAGCTCTCATACGACCATCCGTATTCACACGGCGTAATCTTACGTCAGTTACTTCCATTTAAGCTCACCATCCCTTTTTGTTGTTGTTAAAACTTAAAGTACATATTCAACAAAAAAACGTGAACTCCTTCTATTATCTGTAATTTTTTTAGAAAATTCAGCCTAGTTTTTAAAAATATTAAAAATCACCCATATATTGCAGGATAATTACCCATTACGAATGCCCTGAAAAATAAAAAAAACGCCCGTTTATTTAACGAGCGCTACCACTTCTATTTCCACTAGTGCATCTTTAGGAAGGCGAGCAACCTCAACACAAGAGCGGGCAGGTTTGTGAGCAGAAAAGTATTCTCCGTATATTTCATTAATCGAACCGAAATCGTCCATACTTTTAATGAATACTGTAGCCTTAATGACAGTTTCCAATGAAGCCCCGGCTTCTTTCAATACAGCTTGGAGATTCTTAAAGACCTGGTGTGTTTGTTCCTTGACATCCCCTGTCACCATCTCACCAGAAGCAGTAAGCGGGATCTGTCCCGAACTGAAAAATAACGTATCCACGATCACGCCTTGTGAATATGGTCCGATCGCTGCCGGTGCTTCATCCGTATGTATCGTTTTCATGAAATGATTCCCCCTATTCCTTTTTCGTAAAATAATTCCCACGGCTGACCTTGATTTCCTTGTCTCTTTCGACCACCTGTGTCAACTTGATTAAAGAAACATAGTCCTCGACAAGGCACTCCTCCGTATGTTCGGATTCGACCAGCACCGCAATTCCGGCAACTGTTGCCTTGAATTCATCCAATAGACTGACCATACCGTTAATGGTACCCCCAGCCTTCATGAAATCGTCTACAATCAATACATTCGAACCCTCAACCAAGCTTCTCTTAGAGAGTACCATAGTCTGGATCCTCTTTGAAGAGCCTGAAACATAATTGATGCTCACTGTAGAACCTTCCGTTACTTTATTATTCCTGCTTACAATGACAACTGGAACATTCAAATAATTTGCCACGGCGTATGCCAATGATATCCCTTTGGTTGCCATTGTCATGATGACTGAGACATTTTTCTTGGCATACATTGAGGCGATTATCCTTCCAACCTTATTCACGGTTTGCGGATGTCCTAAGATGTCTGTCATATATAGATAACCGCCAGGAAGTAGCCTTTCGGGACTAGCGATCGTATCGCATAATCCGTCAATGAAGGCATTGACTTCTTCTTCCTTGATGGAGACAATATATTTCACTCCACCGGCCGCACCTGGAACGGTTGTCAAAGAACCTATACCGCGTTGTTCAAAGGTATCTTTGATGATTGTCAAATCTTCACTGATCGAGGACTTTGCCGAACTATATCTTTCCGCAAAATAAGTCAGCGAAACAAGTTCCCCTGGATGTTCTAATAAATAATTGGTCATATCGACTAGCCTCTCGCTGCGACGAAATTTCATTGAGACACCCCCTTTGTGAATTCCGAATATTATATAGCAACTATACCATTAATGTACGTTTCTATTCAAGATTGTTTCGATCACCTAACAAACGGACCGCATAGACTTGATCACAAAATCCGCGAAGACCATTGTAAATCCTCTGCATTCGCGAATCATGTTCCACCAAACCAAAAACGGTCGGACCGCTTCCGCTCATCAAGACCGAATCTGCTCCAAATGTCTTCATTTGATCTTTAATGTTCGCAACCTCCGGGTATAACTGCAATGTCACTTGTTCAAGAACATTCCCCAACCCTTCACATACATCGTGATAATTGTTTTCCATAATAGCCGAAATCATTCCAGGTACATCCGGATGCTCCATTCTTGAAGTTTGGAGCCTTTTGTATATATCGGCAGTCGAAACGCCGATCGTCGGTTTTGCCAAGATGACCCAGCACTTTGGCGGTGCAGGAAGATGCGTGATTTTTTCCCCGCGCCCTCTGGCCAATGCCGTACCTCCATATACACAAAATGAAACATCAGAGCCAATTTCAGCTCCGATTTCCGCAAGTTCATCCATGGAAAGACCAAGCTTCCACAGTCTATTTAAGCCTCTTAAGGTTGCTGCGGCATCACTGCTGCCACCAGCAAGTCCTGCGGCTACAGGTATATTTTTCTCTATAGTTATGGAAACACCTTTACTGATCCCAAAACGTTCCTTTAGAATAAATGCAGCTTGATAAGCCAAATTCCGATGATCATCCGGAACAAATCGATTATGGGATAGAATTTGAATATGATTTCCCGTTATTTCCTTTAGTTCAATTCTATCGGCAAGGTCGACTGTCGTCATGATCATTTCCACCTCATGATACCCATCAGGCCGTTTGAAAAGCACATCCAAAGCCAAATTAATTTTAGCCGGGGCTTTTTCCATAAGCTTCAATATGTCCACCTACTTTAACGTTCTTAAAAGTTCTTGTCCTATTCTATCATATTTGTTTATATTCTAAAGGTTTTTTCATCGTAATTTCAATGTATTGAAACTAAGATTGGCCCTTAGAGGAGAATAGACACATGTAGGCACATTGGGGAGCAGCCACTTCCTGCATCCCAAAAGACTTGCTACATATCCATATGGCATTCACCGATACATAAAAAAACCAGACTCCTTAACTACAATGTAAGCAAAAATGAATAGAGCTATACATTGTATAAAGAGTCCGGCTTCCATCAACATGACGGCATGATACAATTAAGTGTTTTATCTTACTCTTTGTTCACCAATTGACGTTGTGCTTTTTCGATCGCAAGTTTTACCATGTTTCCTGCATCCCTGGCCCGGATTCCTCCCCAGCCTTCTTTCTGGACAACATCGTAAAATCCAAGTTCCTTAGCCAATTCCTCTTTAAGATCATTTGACATAATCCCTTTTTTCCTGCTCAAGCGAAGCAACCCCTTTCACATGCCGTCACATGCCTAGTGTTTGCAACATACTCTATTTCATTACATCCTTTTTAAGCCTTTATTGGGACTCACAGGATATTTTATACAAAACAAAAAGCAGCAAACAAAATTGTTAGCTGCCTCGTCTAAGTTACATCTCTTGTTGTTTGTTTAAAAATGTTAGTTCTACGGTTTCCGTTAAAACATCCGCATAGCTGTAAGATACTCTTTCAAACGCATTTTCATCTTGGTCGAGCTCAATTACAAAAACAGCCGGATAAGTTTCCGCCAAAGTTCCAAATCGTTCTACAGTCTTTCTTCTTCCACCGTTTGCTTTTAAGAGCAATCTTTTACCCAGGTTTGAATCAAGTGCAGTTTTAATATCAGCTAGAGTTTTTGGCATTTTCGGTCCACCTCACTAAGTTAAGTATATCACAATTTAGAAATATACGCAAACAAAATAATAAATTATATCAGCACTTAAAAATGTAGTCAATATATTTTTATCCGAAATTCGGCAAAATCGCGAACAATTTTATTATATCCTGGGAAATGAAAAATTATGTAAACGAACTATTCCATTATTTATTAAGCCGAATTTTCGTAATTAAATCATTGCCTACGAACATCGCTCCACAAATAACCCATTTTTTCGTGAGGATATCCGAATTCTCCCCCTACCAAAAGCAAGCTGCATTCTTTCAAAATGCAGCTCGTTCATTCTTCCTGAAATGGCTTGAAAGGCAACCCGGTCCGTAACACCCCTTTTGTCTCAATTCCCCCCAGCCCCTTCTCTCCCGTTAATGTATTCCGAAGGACATCCCATACATGAATATGATCGGAAAAAGACGTAAAGCTTATCTTTCCGACGATATATACCGGATCGAGAGCATGTATATTAACACGGGAAGGAGAACTTGCGAAATTTGCACCCGCTTGGATCAGCGATTCAAAATGCAACTGACAAGCCCCGGCAAATATAATCAGTTGGTCTAAATGAGAAACCCTCCTTCTCGCTTCTCTAACTGTCTGTACAAAATCCTTTGAGTGACGGTAGGCATTAATATCGGACATCGGTCCTTTTGATTTTGAATAGGCATCATGACCGGTGACAACAAGAATGTCCGGCCGATAATGATCCAGCAACCCCCCGATCCTTTGGGGCATTTCCTTTTCATTGCAATAGATGCCATTGACCGGAATACCGAATTTCTGATATAGATCCATGCATTTCCTTAAGTAAGATGCATCCCCATCAACATGGAGCACCCTCCCTGGTATTTGGAAATATTCACCGCTATACCGATAGCCATTACTGGATTGATAGCCGTTTTTTTGTTGTTGCAGCTCTAGATCTTGCGTTAATAAGCGGTCAGATTGTTCTTGTAGTACCTCATTCGACCTTTGTCGATCATTTCTTTCATTATCATTAATAATCATTAAATCTTGAAAAGGTGCATCTGCAATCAGTCGGATATCTTCCCCATAAAGAATAGCTTCACGCCTTCCGTCAATATCACGGATATCAATTACCCGGAACAACACGTCGCATTTATAAGAAACCCGACCAACAATATCGTTTATTTGAATATTCATGGCCCCACCCCATGAGAAGACTTATTTTCAGCCCGCCCTAGTTTATTTTCATTCTTAAGTTATGCGAATCAATCTTGAATGGTGAAAGGTGGAGATTGGTTACATTTTCGGGTATGTTCCATCATGATGGAGCAATTTCAAAACAAAAAAAGCCGGAAGCTGGGCGTGACCCCATTCCGACTTGAATCTTTCACATTTTCTTTATTTGAAGTTCGGCAATAACGCATCACTTAAGCGGCCAAATTCTTTGATGCTCAATGTTTCGCCCCGTCTGGAAGGATCCACTTCCGCGGCTTCGAGAGCGGCAAGTATGTGTTCCTTTTTTGATTTACCATCTGGCATCTGACTGGTCAAGTTATTTAAAATCGTTTTCCGACGCTGTGCAAAGCACGCCCGGGTCACAGTGAATAAGAAATCCTCATCCAGGACCTCGACGATTGGCTTCACACGCCTAGTAAGGCGGATTACAGCTGAATCAACATTAGGCTGAGGCATGAATACCGTTTTTGGTACGATCATCACTGTTTCGGCTTCTGTATAATATTGAATGGCAATGGATAAAGAACCATATTCCTTTGTCCCAGGTTTTGCGGCAATTCGGTCAGCCACTTCTTTTTGCAGCATGCACACGATGCCTCTAATGGGCAAGTCCTCGGACAATAGCTTTAAAATGATCGGTGTCGTGACATAGTATGGCAGGTTTGCAACAACCATCAAGTCCGAGAATCCAGCAAATTCATCCTCGATGACCTTCTTGACATCAGCCTTAAGAACATCCCCGTGAATGATGTTTACATTGTTATAGGGAGACAGTGTATCCGATAAAATGGGCAGTAGACGCTGATCAATCTCAAAGGCCGCAACCTTTTTGCTGCTTTTCGCCAGTTGTTCCGTCAATGCCCCGATTCCCGGCCCAATTTCGATGGCGCCGCTTTCCTCTGTCAAATTGGCATGTTCGACAATACGTTTCAAGATATTCGTATCGATTAAAAAGTTTTGGCCTAAGCTTTTTTTAAAGGAGAATCCGTACTTCTTTAATATTTCTTTCGTTCTGACAGGGGTTGCAATATCCTTATTCATTTTTTTCCTCCTGAATTATCTGTACCATCGCTTTTTCAAAAGCCTCAGTTGATATTTGGAACATTTTTAGTCTCTTATATAACTGTTTACCATTGGTAAACCCGATTTTTAATATAGATCCAAGTTTTTCCCTTCGTTCCTTGGCACCGGATCCCCCGATTAAACCTGCATCTATTAAATCCTGCTGTGAAATCTCTTCTGAAGCCTCTTCATCCATTATTTGGGCATCCTTTAAAGCATTACGAATTGCCTCAGGAGAAGCATGTTCCACACCAATTCCTCTACCTGACTTAGGAAGGGCTTCCTTCTTCGTTAAAAAGGCGTGTTTACACCCTTTTACTTGTTCTGAAATGATATTCCTGATTTTTTGACCAGGAAAATCAGGGTCAGTGAAAATGATGGCTCCACGTGTCTTTTGTGCAAGCCTCACCTGTTCAATACAGGACTCATTCACCGCTGATCCGTTGGTTTCTATTGTATCAGCATTAACAGCCCTTTTTATCGCCACCGTATCGTCTTTTCCTTCTACAATAATAATTTCTTTAATCTTTTTCATGGTTTCCTCCATACAGAAAAGCGCAAGCGCTTTGATTAGCTCTTGGATAAACGTAACCGGTCCCCCGTAAAAAGCTTTTTTGGGTAGAGAAGATCATTTATGAAAGTTTACACGCATATATTGAAATCTTATGGAATGGTGAGACGTCTATCTTATTAAAACAGTTTTACATGGGGTTTTTCAACAAATGGAAAATAAAACGCAAAAAACAGGAGACGAATTCATCTCCTGCGAGAGAAACCTTATTAGTCCAATACGCGAATCTTTACTCTCTTTACACCCCAGCGATAGGCATCATTTTTTGAAGAAAAGAAGACGTCAATCCTATTTCCCTTTATTGCTCCGCCTTTATCAGCTGCTACAGCATAACCATATCCCTCTACATATACTTTCGACCCCATGGGAATTACGCTTGGATCGACAGCAATGATTTTCGCACCAGGATTACTCTTTAGATCTACTCCTGTAGACGTGACTCCGGAACAGCCCTTACAACTGGCAGTATAAGCTGTTGAAGATACGTATATTTCTTTTCCACTTGAAGAACTAACGTTAGTTACTCCCCGTGATGCCTGCGCAACCGTCGTTCGAGTTCCGACCGTTACAACTTTATCCTGCTTTTTATTAACTACTTTTTCTGAAAGTAATTCTCTTTTGACCTCTTTGCCATTTTCTTTAACAACTTCATATTTCTTGGAAACGAGTCCATCTTTTCCTTCTTTTACAATTTTCTCTTTCCCTTTTGATAAAGAGTCATCTTTTTTAGTTATGACAGCAAAGTCAACTGGTTCTTCCACTACATCGGTGACTTTTTCAATTCGAACTACGTTTACCGTATTCTCAGCTTTAACTTTTTCGGTTAATTCTGGCTCAACTCGATCCAAATCATTGAGTTTTACTCCTTGTTGCTTTAAAAAGTCAGCGACAGTAGTCGAAGTTGACCATACCTGCTTTTCGTCTCCACCCACCACTAATTTCAGTGAAAAGGCTTTGTCTATGGCAACTTCCATATTCGCTTTCAGCTTCGTACTTTTTGAAGGGGTGATCTTATCCTGTTCCTTCACACTTAAATTTTGGTCTTTTAAAAGTTCATCTACCGTATCTGCGGTGGACCAGACTTCCTTCTTCTTACCATCCTGTACCATGACGATTTTTTGTGCAGGCTTCCAAACCACCGCCAAATCATCATCAACCTTTGTGGCTCTTGATGGGTGGACATAATCTGCGGCTTGAACCTTAATCTCTAAATCTTCCAACATATCATTTACAGTAGCCGCGTGTGTACGCACTACCTCTTTTTTTCCATCTAGCATGATTGTTACTGTATCCTTTGTTCCTTGATATATAAGTATTCCCAATGCTGTAGAAACAAGAATAGCACTGCAAATGGCCATTGCCATTCTCTTCTTCCCAAAAGGTTTGGGAATAAGGTTTTTCATAGTTTTTAATAGAATGAAAAACTCCTCCTTCCTCCCGGTGATTATATAGACTTAGTTATCAAGCTGTCAACCCATTCACTTCTCATTCAGGAAATTACTACCTATTATGCATATTCCATATTGAAAAGGAAAGGGCGACTTCTCGACATAATAAGCCTATAGTTGGAGTGAAATTTGTTGAAACCTTAAAAAAATCGATTTTAGCTAGCAAACCCCGGGAGATATTGTAAAAAAAAATGTCAGTTAATGCCGAATAATTTCTTGGCATTTTCCGTTGTTGCCTGGGAAACTTCCTCTATTGTAAGTTGTTTGATTTCTGCAATTTGTTCAGCGACAAGTTTCACATATGATGGTTCATTACGCTTCCCTCTATATGGATGTGGAGCCAAGTATGGACAATCGGTCTCAATCAGTAAACGGTCTAAAGGTACTGCTGCTGCCACTTCCTTAGGTTTTTTTGCATTCTTGAAGGTCACAGGGCCTCCCAATGAAATATAAAAATTCATATTGATGCACTCCAAAGCCGTTTCTGCACTTCCGCTAAAGCAATGCATGATGCCCCCAACCCTTGATGCCTCTTCTTCCTTCAGTATGTTCACGATATCCGCGGTCGCTTCCCGATTATGGATGATAATGGGCAGCCCCACCTTTTTGGCCAATCGAATCTGCTTCCTGAACACCTCCATTTGAACATCTTTCGGAGATTTATCCCAATGATAATCCAGGCCCATCTCCCCAATGGCTACAACCTTTGGATGATTGGATAATTCCTCGATCCATTGTAAGTCGTCTTCTGTCATATCTATAGCATCCACAGGATGCCATCCGACTGCGGCATACATGAAATCATAAGTTTCTATTAATTCCATTGCCCTTATAATGGTAGGCCGGTCAAAACCAACGACTACCATATTATCGACCCCTGCTTCCTTAGCTCTTTCTATTACGTCTTCGAGATCCTCGTTGAATTGTTCCGCATTAACATGTACATGTGTGTCAAATAACATTATTTTTCTTCCTTTCTAGCACTATTTTATAAAAAAATGAAAGTTTTATGTTTCACATTTAGGTAACAAACAGATTACAAAAGAGGCAGTATGCCCAATTAATAAATGTAGAACCAAAAACTGAACCTATATTACGTTACTTTTTCCAAAAGCATAAAGAAAAAAACATAAAAATGTTTCATATGAAACACCTTTATGTTTTCATCCGTTTATTTCACCTTTGAACCATTTGGAATCGATGAATCTATTGTAGCGACTGAGAGCACATCATCCTGGCTTCCCGCCAAAATCATTCCTTGAGAGAGCTCGCCACGAAGTTTAACAGGTTTCAAATTCGTGACACATATCACTTTTTTGCCTACTAAATCTTCTGGTTTATAGTGCTGTGCAATGCCTGATACGACTTGCCGTTTCTCATAACCCAAATCAAGCTGAAGTTTAAGAAGCTTATCCGCCTTCTTTACAGGCTCAACTGCCATTACCTCAGCAACACGCAGCTCCACTTTTGTAAAGTCATCAATAGTGATTTCATCAACCTCGGGAATCGTCTCTTCCACTTTTTCCTCGGCCTTAGGGGCATTCCCCTGCATTTGTTCTTTAATATATAAAACTTCCTCTTCCATATCCAAACGAGGGAAGATCGGGTCTCCCTTCAAGACTTTTGTTTCAGCAGGAATTTGACCGAACTCTGCTAAACTGTCCCAGGATTTCAACACATCATCTTTGATGCTAAGCTGAGCAAAGATCTTTTCCGGTGTTTGCGTCAAGAATGGTTTCAAAAGGATTGCCGTCCTGCGTAATGATTCCGCCAAATGAACCATGACACTGGCAAGGTCTTGTTTCTTTGATTCATCTTTAGCAAGAGTCCATGGCTGGGTCTCATCAATGAATTTATTTGTTCTGCTCACGAGTTGCCAAATGGATGTCAGTGCAACTGAAAATTCCATGTTTTCCATTGCTTCCTCATACTTGCCAACCGTTTCTTGGTTCATTTCAAGCAAAGTTTTTTCGAATTCGCCATTGGATCCTTCGTAATTTGGAATCACACCATCAAAATATTTATTGACCATTGCAACTGTTCGATTTAATAAATTCCCTAAATCATTGGCCAGGTCAAAATTGATCCGTTCCACAAACCCTTCCGGTGTAAATACCCCATCGGAACCAAATGGTACTTCACGCAATAAATAGTAGCGTAAAGAATCCAAACCGTAACGATCGATCAATGTAACGGGATCCACTACATTTCCTTTTGATTTGGACATTTTACCATCTTTCATGAGAAGCCATCCGTGGGCGAAGACTTTCTTTGGAAGCGGCACGTCAAGAGCCATTAACATGATCGGCCAATAAATTGTATGGAAACGAACGATTTCCTTTCCGACCAGATGTACATCTGCCGGCCAATAATTCAAGTATTTAGAGTCATTGTCCGTTCCATACCCTAATGCCGTTATATAATTGGTCAAAGCATCAATCCATACATAAATGACATGCTTTGGATCTCCCGGCACCTTGATGCCCCAATCGAAAGTAGTACGTGAAACGGCCAGATCTTCCAATCCAGGCTTGATGAAGTTATTGATCATTTCGTTTTTGCGGGATTCCGGCTGAATGAAATCCGGGTTTTCCTCATAAAACTTAAGTAACCGATCCGCATATTTACTCATCTTAAAGAAATAAGATTCCTCTTTCACCTTTTCAACAGGCCTGCCGCAATCAGGACAGTTTCCATTGCTCTCTTCGACTTGACGTTCCGTGAAGAAAGATTCGCAAGGTGTACAATATAATCCTTCATATTGGTCTAAATATATATCACCCTGGTCCAATAACCTTTTGAAAATCTTGGCTACGACCTCTTTATGGCGATCTTCCGTCGTCCTGATGAAATCATCATATGAAATATCAAGCTTTTCCCAGAGTTCTTTGATCCCTGAAACGATATTATCTACATATTGCTGTGGAGTGATTCCTTCCTCAGCCGCTTTACGCTGGATTTTTTGACCATGTTCATCAGTTCCTGTTAAATACATGACATCGAACCCACGCATCCTTTTATAACGAGCCATGGCATCCCCTGCCACTGTCGTATACGCGTGCCCTATATGTAAATTGCCACTCGGATAATATATGGGTGTCGTGATATAGAATGTTTTTAATTTATCTTGCACTTCGTTCCCTCCTCATCATTTGAAAAACCGGCTATGGGACTGGCCCAAGCCATAAGAATATATTTAAGCTATTATCTCTATTTTAACGCTATATACAATTCTGTGCGACAATAATCACTAATCTAATCATCATGTTAATAGAATAAAAAAATAATAAGTAGACTCAACTTAAAAATAAGGATACTTCCCTTCTGTCAGCATTACCTCTTACCTTAACAAAATATACCTAAATTTCTTTTTTTGTGCAACAACTCACATATTCGCAAACTTTTTCAGAAAATTATCCTTAATTCAGAACTTTTGTTTTGAAACTAAAATATATTTAATCATATAATAGGGAAGTATGTTTTTCATATGCATACTTTGTCGAAATGTGGTGAAGGGAGCAGTTCTTTGTATCCTGCATTTCTTTACTTTAAAGGCATAACCGGTTTTTTCTCTTTAAAAGCCATTTTGTCACACGAAATGGCCCCTGCTATTTCTTACAAAAAAATGAAAATAAATCATTGACGAATTTGGGAATGGCTGGTATTATAAATTTATAAAAAAATTTGTCGAATAATGGCGAAAAAAATAGAAATAGGGTACTAGATTGTAACTGAGAGGAGAATTTTTTAAATGAAATCTACAGGTATTGTTCGTAAAGTTGATGAGTTAGGCCGGGTGGTTATTCCAATCGAACTTCGTCGTACATTGGGTATCGCTGAGAAGGACGCTCTTGAAATCTATGTGGATGATGAGCGCATCATCTTGAAAAAATACAAACCAAACATGACTTGCCAAGTTACAGGTGAAGTTTCCGATAACAACCTTACACTTGCTAATGGTAAATTGATTCTTAGTCGTGAAGGTGCAGAATTACTTATTCAAGAAATTCAACAAAGCTTCACTGCTTCTAAATAAATGATAAAAAAACTTCCGTTCTTCGGAAGTTTTTTTATGCTTATTATTATTGTATATCAATGTGAAACGCTTGATATACATCGCGTTTTTGCATATTGCGATCTTTTGCGACCTGCTTGATTGCGTCCTTTGAAGTGAACTGCTTGGATTCTATATAATGATTAACATGACCGACGATATCTAGGGCCATCCACCAAGCTTCTTCCGATTCATCCTCCGACCATTGCCCGCCTTCTATTATTAGACAGAACTCACCGCGAATTTCGGACTCCACCGCCCATGTCAAGGCCTCACTCACAGTCCCTCGAATGAACTCTTCAAATTTCTTGGTTAACTCCCGGCATAATACTATACGACGGTCACCTAAAATTTCATGCATATGTTTCAATGTTTCTTTCAATCGATGTGGCGATTCATAAACGATCCAAGTTGATTCCAATTTTTTTAATTTTTCCAGTTCCTGCTTTTTTTCTTTTGCTCCCCTTTGTAAAAATCCATAGAAGTAAAAAGGCTGGGGAACCAGTCCAGATGCGATCAATGCAGTTAATGCAGCATTTGCCCCCGGCAACGGAATGACTTTAAACTGCTCGGCAATGGCATCTTTGACGAGTTCATATCCCGGGTCGGATATCGTAGGCAAGCCAGCATCACTTACTAATGCGATGACCTCTCCAGATCGAAGCCTCTCAAGCATTTGCTTCCCGCTATATTCCTTATTATGTTCATGGTAGCTGACGACAGGTGTCGAAATTTCAAAGTAGTTGCATAATTTCTTCGTATTTCGCGTGTCCTCAGCAGCAATGACATCCGCTTCCTTTAAGATTCTTAAAGCCCGGAAACTCATATCCTCAAGGTTTCCTATCGGTGTAGGAACCAGATATAGAGCCGGCTCCAATCCTTCTTTTTCAAAACTCTTTTGCTGCCACATATCATGTATCCTCCTTTGCCATCCACTTTTCCTTTTGTTTTCTTGTTAATTGCTTAAATTTATATTCAGCTTGCATGGCCAATGTCCGTGTTTCGAATATTTCATGATAAATCAGTTCAACCGGTGTCCGGCCTCGTGTATACTTAGCGCCCCTGCCTTGATTATGAACATCAATCCTGCGGTTCAAATCATTGGTATACCCAGCATAATAACTGCCGTCCCTGCACTTTAAAACATAAAAATAATGCTTATTCCTCTCCATATAGAATCCTTCTGATTTCGGGATTATACTCATTTTGATCATTATATACAACAAGCGGGGGAAGAATCTTCAAATCAGGGTTGCCGTCCTTTATCCCTTCTATAAGTATCGTATTCGCTTCTTTTGAACTCTTAGGATAAACGAATTGCAGTCGCTTCGGTTCAATTCTGTACATCCTCATGAAATGCAGGATATCCATAAGACGGCCCGGTCTATGAACGAATGCGGCTTTCCCACCTTGACGCAGCAATTGGCTTGAAACCCGCATGACATCCTCAAGATTACACATGATTTCATGTCGGGCAATTGCAAAGTGCTCATTTTTGTTAATTTCCTCGATGGATGGCGTCGGGAAATAGGGTGGATTGCAAGTAACGACATCATATTTGCTATACCCTATCTGCTTTGGAATTTCTTTTATATCTCCATGAATCATCTCGATTTGGGAGGTCACGCCATTATAGTCCATGCTCCTCTGGGCCATGTCATATAACCGCTCTTGAATTTCAACACCGGTAATTGTCCCTTTTGTTCTTGTACTCAGCAGCAAAGGTATGACCCCATTGCCTGAGCAAAGATCGACGATTTTCCCTTTTTGAATCGGTACATTCACGAACCTTGATAATAAAACGGCATCTAATGAAAAAGAGAACACCGATGGGCTCTGGATGATCCTTAAATTCTCAGCCAAAAGATAATCCAGGCGCTCATCTCCATTAAGTTCTACCATTGCTGTTACCCTCCTAATCATGTATGGAAAAAGCATGTTTAGGGACCATGCTTCTAAGTTACTGTCGTACAAAAAGGGGCCTGACTCATAGTATGCGTCAGACCCCGAATCACTATATATTGTAAACGGTCTATCTATCACGTAAAAGAGATGGAACATCTTTTATATTATCCATTATCACTTCTTGTTTAAAAAAGATAAACAGAACAGGCAATCCCCTTCTTTTCGTAAACTGCCAAAATGCAGATTGCAAATATGAAAGCCTTCTTGATAGATACGGGCTAAGTTATCATAGCCTTCCCCGATATCCATAACCTTTTCCGCACTTGGAGTACGGTTTTTCACTTTTTGTTTGACCTTAACTGCAGCAGGCGCACTTTCGACTTCCACAAGGCCCAACCGATGGCGCAAATGCTCGTTTTCCAGCTTGACCGACTGATTTTCCTCAAGGATTTCAGCTAAGTTCTGCTTCAATTCACCAAGCTGCTTATATAATTGGCCTATCTGGGTTTCCATATTGGTCACCGAATCAAAAATATTTTTCTTATCCACGCTCTCCCACCACCTTAATAATCTGTGGCTTGAATAGAAACGGCTCCCTCTTTTAGAATCTCATCTAGAGTATACTCTAATACTCTTTCTTGCCCGATTAGTTCAATCTGAAGTACGCGTTCTAGAATATTAAGCCCCACTACCTTGCCTTTGCCACCAGGCGTATTAATCATTTCACCTAAATCAGGAAGCATTTCCTTCGCACTTTCATACTCATCATTTTCATATTTCAGACAGCACATCAATCGACCGCATAAACCTGAGATTTTTGTAGGGTTTAATGATAAATTCTGATCCTTCGCCATTTTGATGGAAACCGGTTCAAAATCTCCAAGAAATGTGGAGCAACAAAGCATTCTGCCACAAGGTCCGATGCCACCAAGCATCTTTGCCTCATCCCTTACCCCGATTTGGCGCAGTTCTATGCGAGTTCTGAATATGGCAGCTAAATCTTTGACTAAATCACGGAAATCCACGCGACCATCCGCTGTAAAATAAAATACGACTTTATTTCTGTCGAAAGTATATGACACATCAACCAGCTTCATATCCAGCTTATGTTCCACAACCTTTTGACAACATATAGTGTAAGCCTCTTCTGCAGCCGCCTTATTCTCGTCTACAATCAGCTTATCTTTTGCATCAGCGACCCGAAGTACTTTTTTCAATGGCAGGACAACATCGTTTTCATCTACTTGTTTACGGGCTGTAACGACTTTACCGAATTCAACACCGCGGACAGTCTCCACTATTACAAAATCGTCCTTAGGAATTGCGAATTCACCCGGATCGAAGTAGTATATTTTGCCCGCCTTTTTAAAACGGACACCTACAACATCATACAAATCATGATCCCTCCTGCAAATTCAGCACAAGCTGTTCCATCAACAGCTGTGGATTCGTGTTGGACATCAGCTTCCTTTTTGCTTCCAAAATGCAACCCATATGTTCAGCAAGGCGTCTTGGGGAAAGATGAAGAGCGTGAGTTTCAAATTCCTTCAGTTTATTTTGGAACACAACGAAGTCCTTTTTGTCCAACTGAATGTATAATAAATCCTTATATATAAGAAGTAACAAATCAAGACCTCTGTCAACCTGTTCTCTTTCTTTAAAGTGTGTGAACCAATCCGTCTGAAGGTACAGCATTGCCTTCAAGGAATTAAGTTTTAACACTTCATATAATTTTACCACTATTTTTTGAGCTTGTACAAACCATTCATCATGGCTAAGCTCGATTCCAGCTTCCACATTCTGTGTGATGTGGGCAATAACTGAGGCCAGCTGTGGTTCTAACTCCTGTTCTATCAGCTTCCGTTTCACATTCTCCGGAGATAATGGCTTGAACGAAATCACTTGGCACCTTGATAAAATAGTCGGCAGAATCCTCTGAAGCTGTTCGGTCATCAATATTGCTACAGTATCAGCCGAAGGTTCTTCTAAAAATTTCAATAGACTGTTGGCTGCCCCCACCGACATTTTGTCAGCATCGGCAATCATATAAACCTTCCGATCTGCCTCTACGCTCTTTTTTGAAAATTCTTCCTGAAGCCCCTTGATTTGCTCTTTCTTTATTGAGAGACCGTCTTTTTCTATCAAATGGACATCTGGATGATTCCCACTTGAAATCCGTTTGCAATTCCGACAAAGTTCGCATGGCTCATAACCTGCTGTCGGGGCTTCACATAGTAAGCTTTTGGCAAAGGCATAGCTTATCTCTTGCTTGCCTGTCCCTTTTTCTCCTTCAAATAAATACGCATGAGCCACCCTGTTCTTCGTTATGCTATTTTGCAGCATCGTCATTACCTGTGGCTGAATTTCACTCATGTCCTGCCATGTTTTCTCCAAAACCATCAACTCACTTAGGTATATAAATTAATCAGAAGACCTTTAATCTCACCAATCATTTCCAATATTTCAAGCGAACTTTTCTCTTTATTAAGAATTTCCTCGCTTAACTCAACTAATTTTGCATCTATCGTTTCCACGGTTTTCAATGGCCGGCTCTGTCCATATTCATTCCAGCTCGTTGATTGCTTCAGTTCCAGTCCATATTCAACCGCTTCTTTAACAAATCGTTTCACCAATGCTTTATATTTTGCCAGTTCCCTAAAAGTACGTGACCTTACTAAACGCTGACCCGCCCCTTCAATATCACCTATCAAACGGTTTAATGTTTGGATTTGCATCTTTTGATCCTGTGTCTGGACCATTTGTTGAAACCTTCCATTTCCGGTTTGAAATTGTTTGGCATCCTGACGCGATTTATCCGGCTTAATAGGGATATCATGGTTGATTTTCATAATGAACCTCCCTGAAACTAACCGTTAAAATTGTAAAAAGTTTTCAACCGGCAGAACAAAAATGGTCGCACCGCCCACTTGAATCTCCACTGGGTAAGGTACATATGACTCGGCATTCCCGCCCATCGGTGAAACCGGTGAAACTAATTGGGATCGTGACTGACAATTCTGTTTGATTATCTGGATGGCTTGGTCAACCCGTTCGTCCTCTGTTCCAATCATAAAAGTCGTATTACCTGATTTTAAAAACCCGCCAGTGCTGGCTAGCTTGGTCGTTCCGAAATTATTTTCCACTAATTGATTCAGCAGGCGATGACTATCCTTGTCTTGAACGACAGCAATGATCATTTTCATTCTCATCATCCTCCGGTTACTCTGAATTTTTACTAACTACATTATATCAAATAGTATTGGTTGAATAATATGGAAACCTATATAATCAGTTTCCCGCCTTCGCTAAAAAATCCAATAGGCCGGCTTTCGTTTCCTCAAAGACTTCATCTATTGACCGGCCTGCATCCACGATAATGAAACGTTCTTTCCATCTATTTATAATGAACTGATACCCTTCACAAACTTTTTTATGAAAATCGAGGGCTTCAAGATCCAGCCGGTTCACTTCCCGTTCCCCATTGGACTGGATGCGTCTCAATCCCTCTTCTGGGTCGATATCAAAAAAGAGCGTGGCATCTGGCATCATATCTCCAATTGCAAATTTATTGATATTGTAAACTTCTTCTATATCCAAACCTCTTGCATGACCCTGATAGGCTAACGAGCTATCTATAAACCGGTCACAGAGGACAATTCCCCCTCGTTCCAGCTCAGGCATGACCACTTCCACTAAATGCTGACGCCTTGCTGCTGCGTATAATAAAGCCTCTGTCCTCGAGTCCATGGCTGTATTATCTTTATTAAGGATCACTTCCCTAATTTGCTCCGAAATGGGAACTCCCCCTGGCTCACGGGTTAATAGAACTTGATAGCCTTCTTGCTGCAGAGCCTTGCCAAGCATTTGGGTAATGGTTGTTTTCCCGGCACCCTCTGGCCCTTCCATTGTTATAAAAATACCACGTTTCATCGATGTACCTCCAAGGTTCTTTGTATGTAGTATATCATTTTAACCCGTCTGCCCGCTTTCATAAACGATTAATTCTCCATTTGAAAGGGAGGAACCACCATGAAACCTTGATCCCATTTCCAGCAGTCTTCGCAAATTGGATATATGTTCAGGAGTAATCATTTCCCCGGACATAATTAAAGGGATGCCCGGCGGATAAGGAATGACCATCTCGGCGGATACCTCTCCGACTGCTTTCCGTAATGCGACAGGTCTTGCTTTGCGATGCTTCATGACGGAGTAGGGCATTTCAAGCCCTGCCATTGACCTTCCATCAGGCCAGAGGACCCGAAGAACTGCTTCCTTGTTTCCAATTCTGTCTTGAGTGGCACTTTTTATAGTTTGTATGATTTCATGAAAAGGAAAATCGGTACCCCTTTTTAATAAGGGTAAAATCATTAATAAATTATCAGGATCAGCCAACTCCGTAAAAATGCCTTTGGCTTCACATAGCTGCTGTAACTCAAATCCACTTAAACCATTTGTTGATTGAATGACTACTTTTAGCGGGTCTGCCAAGGTGCCTGGCGGCGTCTCCAACACCCTTACTGTCTGCAGGGCACCCAGTTTTCCTCTGAAGTCCGATATCTTTTCAATAAGGAATTTTTTATCTTCTGATGTATAAGCGGCTAAATAGGCCCTGGCCAAGTCGAGCGAACCCATAATTGGGTAAGATGGACTGCTGGACTGAAGCATTTGTAAATAGAATGATGCTTGGTCAACATCAATTAAGGATGAATTCACATGAAGAAATGACCCCATCGTCATGGCCGGCAGTGTTTTATGCGCTGAATGGACAACGGCGTCTGCCCCTGCCAAAATAGCCGACTTGGGAAACGGACTTCCTAACTGAAAATGAGCGCCATGTGCCTCGTCCACCAGCACTGGGATCCCCCTTTGATGTGCGAGTCTTACCATTTCCGTCAAGTCTTCACCAATTCCATAATAATTAGGATAGGTAATAATGATGGCTTTTGCATCTGGATGTACACTCAAGGCTTCTTCAATTAAATTTGATCCCACACCGCCGGCAATGCCCCATTTCTCATAATAATCCGGTTGCAAAAAAATGGGTTGTACATTCGCTAACATCAATCCATGTAAAATTGATTTATGGCAGTTTCTTTGGACAAGGACTTTATCACCTTCCCGGCAAGCAGCAAGAATCATGGCAATGTTGCCTACTGTGGACCCATTAACGAGAAAATAACTCCGCTTTACCCCATATAGATCAGCGAGTAGTTGCTCGGACTTTAGAATGGCCCCCTCTGGAGCATGCAGGTCATCTAAGCCGCTTATTTCCGTGGCATCAATACCAAGCAGGGGGTTGTATAAGGCTTGGCCCTTTTTATTAAACACCCGTCCATTTTTATGCCCTGGGACATGCAGGGATATGGAGCTTTTTTTATGAAAAGCACTCATTGCATCGAACAATGGTGTCTGTGATTGATTCATTTTTCTCTTCCCTCATATCATAGTATTTTTTCATTTTATCAAATAAGTATAATTTTATCTCATATTGCGTCGACAGAAAGGTAATTATGCATCTCTGAACAGTCTGTTTGGAGGGAACTTACAGAAACATGGGAGCATGTTGCCAAGCATTCTTCTAAAGTACCAAAAAAAGAATCAGAGACTAAAGAAACACACATTTCTTTTATCTCTGATTCTTTAACTTTCCACAAACTATTTTTTCATGATAATATTTCAGGATTAGTGACTTTTCTTAATTTCTTTAAGTAATATTGGTACTTGGGATCGTTCGTATCCGTCCCGATCATATCCCTTTCGCATTCCTCACAAATAAAAGTCGTATATAGATGTATACCCATCCCTTTTACTTGTTCACAAACCGCGCACGTTTCCCCTGCCGTTGTTTTGGTTGTTGTTGTCCCCAACATCTCCACCTCCATACCTGCATTCTCCCCAAAAACCATTGTTCGCATACATTGATTTAAATAGTTTAAGAGAACCCGGGGATGCTTTTAACAATGTATGATGAAGAATTTCAATACGTGTATGTCTTCATAAAAGTTTCCATAATTGATAATCCCTTTATATCCAATGATTTTTCTTTGCATTAAGCAAAAAAAAGACCAGCCGGATGGCTGATCTTTTTAAATGGCTTGGCGGCGTCCTACTCTCACAGGGGGAAACCCCCAACTACCATCGGCGCTGAAGAGCTTAACTGCCGTGTTCGGAATGGGAACGGGTGTGACCTCTTCGCTATCGCCACCAAACATAAAAGGAACGTTGTTCCTTCAAAACTAGATAATAAGAAGGTATTTCATTTTTTAAAAAGCGTTGGTTAAGTCCTCGATCTATTAGTATCAGTCAGCTCCACATGTCACCATGCTTCCACCTCTGACCTATCAACCTGATCATCTTTCAGGGATCTTACTAGCTTGCGCCATGGGAAATCTCATCTTGAGGGGGGCTTCATGCTTAGATGCTTTCAGCACTTATCCCGTCCGCACGTAGCTACCCAGCTATGCCTTTGGCAAGACAACTGGTACACCAGCGGTGCGTCCATCCCGGTCCTCTCGTACTAAGGACAGCTCCTCTCAAATTTCCTGCGCCCGCGACGGATAGGGACCGAACTGTCTCACGACGTTCTGAACCCAGCTCGCGTACCGCTTTAATGGGCGAACAGCCCAACCCTTGGGACCGACTACA
>NZ_CM149663.1:0-27500 GCF_056173225.1 Peribacillus sp. QJM3NY_7 | reverse complement strand
CCTTTATAATGCCCTGCCCTATGAACCGGACAGGTCTTAATGGGGCTCCGATAATGAGGAGCATTAAAATCAAGCCGCCAACTATGGCGACAAAGACAACTGGTTCCAAACTCATTCCTCCCCGCAAGCTTGTACTAAACTTATATGAAGGAAACGCTGGATTAAGAACCGAAAAAAATGGCCATGAGGAACAAACAATCCTTCACAGCCATTTCCTTATCATCTTTTTAAGCGAACATTCCTTCTTTTAACTTCCCTGAATAAGTAGAAGTATTTCACTTCCGCCAGTCTCGTTTGGGCGATTACTTCCTCAGATGGATCAACGCTTTTTTCAAGTAATGATTTTTGATTATGCCAATTCCATTTCAATTGTTCAAGCTCTTCGATTAATGAATCATTGAATGCATTCCGAAGTTTCTTTTTTTTACGAAAGAACAAGTGAAGTCCTCCCAGCTATCTTATATTTCTCTTCTTCCTTCTATTGCTTTTGATAGCGTCACTTCATCCGCATACTCCAAATCTCCGCCAACAGGAAGTCCGTGGGCAATTCGGGTCACTTTGATGCCTGATGGTCTAAGCAACCGGGAAATATACATGGCTGTCGCTTCACCTTCAATGTTAGGATTAGTGGCCAAAATTACCTCCAGCACTGTTTCATCTTGCAGGCGCTTTAATAAATCAGGAATATTTATATCTTCCGGACCGATTCCGTCCATCGGGGAAATACTGCCATGCAGTACATGGTATAAACCATTGAACTCTCTCATCTTTTCCATAGCTATAACATCTTTCGGGTCCTGAACCACACAGATCAAACTTCTGTCCCTCTTTTGATCTTCGCAAATATAGCAGGGATCTTGATCTGTAATATGACCACAGACTGAGCAATACATAAGATTCCGCTTAGCATTAACAAGTGCTTTTGCAAAATCCAAAACAGTATCTTCCTTCATGCTTAATACATGAAAGGCTAATCGAGCAGCCGTTTTAGGACCAATCCCCGGCAATTTCATAAAACTGTCAATGAGCTTGGAAATTGGTTCTGGATAATGCATCGAATTCCTCCTAAAAATTTCAAAAGAAACCCCCTGAAAGGAAGTTTCTTTTGAACTTGCTTAAAACATCCCCGGAAGGTTCATTCCCTTAGTGAATTGTCCCATCGTTTGGTTTGTCATTTCTTCCGCCTTTTTCAAAGCATCGTTAGTGGCAGCCAACACTAAATCCTGAAGCATATCGATATCATCCGGATCGACAACTTCCGGTTTGATGACTACATCGACTATTTCTTTATGTCCAGTCACGATGACCGTTACCATTCCGCCGCCGGCAGTTCCTTCAACCCTTTTTTCACCTAATTCTTCTTGTGCCTCTGCCATCTTCTTTTGCATCTTTTGCATTTGTTTCATCATGTTCTGCATATTACCGCCGCGCATACCCATTTTCCTTACCTCCAATTATTCTTTAATTTCAAGTAAATCATCGCCGACTAATTTTCTAGCCTCTGCTATAAAAGGGTCTTCTTCTTTTGATTCCGTTTCTTCTGGACCGTCGAACTGCTGTGTTGAGATGAAGTCCTCCCGCAACTTTTGCCACTGGCTTTCCGGAACTCCAGCTATCTCCATTCGGTGTCCGGTCAATTGCTGCATGATCGAGGCTATCACTTCCACGAAACGGTTATTTTCCATTGCCATTTGACAATGAATATCATATTTGAATTTTACCACAAAAGCTTCAGTTGACGCAGCAACAGGTTCTGCCTCCGTTAATAAAGCTGCCAATGACTTTTGGTTTTGCAGACCTAACTGTTCAAGCACTTCCCCCCACTTACTTTTCACAGCATTAAGACCTGGCTTTGTAGCTTGTTTCAAAACTTGATTGATCTTTCCCGCAGGTGCTTTATATGACTTTTTAACGGCCCTTTGCGCCTTAGCCTGCTCTGCAGGTTTTTCTGCCATGGCTGCCGGAATGCCATTTTTCTGCATTTCGAGTATTTTCTTCTCTAAATCTTCTATTTTCTGCTGCAGCTGTTGAAGCTGCCCGTTATCAATTTGATTTGGCCTTTGCTCATTACATAACTTGACAAGTGCCACCTCAAGGAAAATCCTTGGATGATTTGTCCATTTCATGTCCTGCTGTGTTTGATTGAAGCTTTCAATTATGGAGTAAATCGATTCAGAAGAGATCACTTCTGCCAATTCCTTGAATTGGGGATCTATCAAAACACGCTCGAAGGATTCTGCCAGTGCCGGTGCCGTTTGAAACAAAAGCATGTCACGGAAATAATAAATCATGTCTTCTATGAACCTAGCCGGGTCTTTTCCCATGGCCAGCAATTCTTCAAGGACTTCAAGTGCCACCGCTACTTCTTTATCATATATAGCTTTTGCCAGCCGGCTTAAAAACGCTTGCGAAACAGATCCGGTGACAGTCAATGCATCTTCCACTGAAACCGTCTCCGAACTGAAGGATATCGCTTGATCAAGAAGGCTTAGTGCATCCCGCATCCCGCCTTCGGCTGCCCTCGCAATGATATGCAGGGCTTGTTCATCACAAGAAACACCTGTTTCTGCAATGATTTGTGACATCCGGCCAACTATATCTTGAGGCTGGATCCGTTTAAAATCAAACCTTTGGCAACGGGAAATGATCGTTAGTGGAATCTTATGAGGCTCAGTCGTCGCCAATATGAAAATCACGTGCTTCGGAGGTTCTTCCAATGTCTTTAAAAGCGCATTGAACGCCCCTTGTGAAAGCATATGTACCTCATCAATGATATAAACTTTATATGTAACCGCGTTAGGTGCATATTTGACCTTATCACGAATGTCACGGATTTCCTCGACACCATTATTGGATGCTGCATCAATTTCTATAACATCTGATATGGAGCCATCGGTGATTCCGCGGCAGGTAGCACATTCGTTACAGGGCTCACTTGTCGGTGAATGCTCACAATTCACTGCTTTTGCTAGAATTTTGGCAGCACTTGTTTTCCCTGTTCCACGTGGACCGGAAAATAAATAGGCATGTGAAACCTTTTGCCCGACCAAAGCATTCTGCAACGTTTTCGTCACATGTTCCTGCCCAACTACATCAATGAATTGTTGCGGCCGCCATACCCGGTATAATGCTTGATACCCCACGGAAATCCCTCCTTCTTTTCTCCATCTTGTTTATTATACATTACTGATTTCCTTAATATCAAAGTCTAAAAATGAAATTTCATCATTGCCTCTTTTTTTTCAAAAATACCAAGCACTTTACCTTCTTGGCATAAAAAAAAACCCACCCGATACGAATGAGTTTTTTGTTTATGTAAAATAACTGCCGTGCACCTTCTGTCGATTAGCAACCATAAGCGTTACTTAAGCAGTTAGCTCGGCCCAGGCAACCCTGCGGCACATGAGAACTTCCACTTAATGCTGCTTCCTTCCGGACCTGACATGGTTCATGGAGTCCCATTGCGCAGGACCCGGGCGTCAACGCCACTTACTTAAGGCAGGCCCTACAGAATGCTAACCTCGAGAAGGGATTCAACCTCGCTAGAGCGGATTGCGAGTACAGGGCACCGCTACCTCCCCGTCTAGCACGGCAAAAGTAATACCAATTTCAAAGCGTCATTACGACGCATAATTCATTATACTAAGGTAACAAAAAAAACGCAAGTGTTGTTCTTGGACAGTTCAATTCCAAATTTATCAAATGAAGCAAAGATTCATCTTCAACATTCGTTTTTCACTTATTTATTTTCTTCAACAAGCTTGAGTGCCTGCTCTCTTTTCAACGTTTTCTTTCTATCCCTAAGCTCTTTAAAAAAAGAAGTCAAAATCCAGCCGCACTCTTCCCCCAATACACCGCTGGTTACATCACATTGATGGTTAAAGCGTTCATCTCGAAGTAAATCCATGAATGTGCCTGCACAGCCAGCCTTTGGATCATGCGCTCCGAAAACAACCCTTTTCACCCTTGATTGCAAGATGGCACCGGCACACATCGGGCAAGGTTCCAGCGTTACATATAATGTCGCATCTTCAAGACGCCAACTGCCAAGTTCCTTGCAAGCCTCATTGATTGCAAGGAGCTCCGCGTGTGCCGTCGCATTCTGTTCCGTTTCCCTCAGGTTATGCCCCGTCGAAATAACTTGATCATCTATTACGATTAAAGCGCCAATCGGCACTTCATTCAATTGCCGCGCCTTTTTTGCTTCCTCTAAGGCTAAATTCATGTAATGAACATCATCCTTCAAAAAAAAACCCCCTCATATTAAATAGGAGTAAACAGACAAATATAAGACAAAATAAAGGTCATACTACTTATTCTAATGAATAGTAACGCATTCGGCATATGTGCTGCAAGTAAATTCTCACAATACAGGAGGATATACCATGAATCGACCTGAATCGCCTTCCTTTGCATTGCTTATCATTGATATGATCAATGACTTTGACTTCAAATACGGGAATATGCTCCTTGCACATACGAAACTTATCGTCGATCCGATCTTGAAATTAAAGAAGCAAATGAAAGAAAAAGGTTTTCCAATCATTTATATCAATGATCATTATGATTTATGGCAGGCTGACTTCGATAAAATCATTGATAAATGTAAAAATGAAGGTAATGCCTCATTAATCGAAAGAATAAAACCGCAACAGGACGAATTTTTTCTCATCAAGCCGAAGCATTCAGCATTTTATGGGACGGCACTCAATACACTGCTTAAACAATTAAACGTGGATACCCTGATCATTACTGGCATAGCTGGCAACATCTGTGTGCTATTCACGGCCAATGATGCCTATATGCGGGAATATAAATTATGGATTCCGAAGGATTGCATTGCTTCTGCATCAAAGGAAGATAATCATTATGCATTAAAAATGATGAACCATGTTCTCAAGGCATCCATAAAACAAGGTGAAGACATGTAAGCATTCAATCGAACAAGGCATTAATCTACATACCTCCGCAATTAACACTCTTTCATTCTCTTTCTTTATCAACCTGACAAAAATGTCACTAAAGTCCCAAGTCTGTGATACAATATCTCTTGGCGAAAATCCTATGACCGGGAATTTTAGCTTGATACCTCATGAAGGAGGACAGATTGGATGAAATCCACCCCATTTATCACTGTCGAAGGTCCAATCGGCGTGGGAAAAACATCACTCGCAAAAGTTATCGCAGATCATTTTCAAATTTCATTATTAAGGGAAATTGTCGATGAAAATCCATTTCTCGGGAAATTCTATAAAGATATTGATGAGTGGAGCTTTCAAACAGAAATGTTTTTTCTGTGTAACCGTTATAAACAATTGGAAGATATCGAAAAAAAGTATCTTACTAATGACCAAGCCGTAGTGGCTGATTATCATATATTCAAGAACTTGATATTTGCTGAAAGAACGTTAAAGAACGAACAATACAATAAATACCTTGAGATATTCAATATTTTAACACGGGATATACCTGAACCTAATATGGTGATTTATTTAAACGCAAGCCTTGATACTCTTCTCTCCCGAATCGGTAAAAGAGGCCGGGAAATCGAAGAAAATATATCCTCCATTTATTTAGAGCAGTTATCCGCGGATTATCGAACATTCATGGAAACATTCGAGAAACAGCACCCTGACATCCCTGTTCTTACATTCAACGGAGATGAGCTGGATTTTGTCGGGAACAAGGATGATTTGAAAACGATAATCAGCCAAATAGAGAATGCCCTGCACAAAGGAGTAAAGTCAAATGAACTTACGAAAGAAATATAATATTCCAAACAACGCCGTCATTACGATAGCAGGGACGGTTGGCGTAGGAAAATCGACCATGACCAATGCGTTAGCCGATGCCCTTCAATTCAGGACATCATTTGAGAAGGTTGATACGAACCCCTACCTGGATAAGTTTTACGATGATTTTAATCGTTGGAGTTTCCACCTGCAAATCTATTTCCTCGCTGAACGTTTTAAAGAGCAAAAAAAAATCTTCGAATATGGCGGCGGTTTTATCCAAGACCGTTCCATTTATGAAGACACCGGGATATTTGCAAAAATGCATTATGAAAAAGGCACGATGAATGACGTGGACTACGAAACGTATACAAGCCTTTTCAATGCCATGGTAATGACGCCATACTTCCCGCACCCTGATTTACTTATCTATCTCGAAGGTTCGCTCGATGATATCCTCAACCGGATCCAAGAGCGCGGCCGTCCAATGGAACAGCATACCCCAATTGAATATTGGCAGGAAATGCACGGCCGTTACGAAGAATGGATTGATCAATTCAACGCCTGCCCTGTCCTTCGATTAAATATAAACGAATATGATCTTATGCAGGATGAGGCAAGTATCGAACCTCTTATAAAACGGATTGCCGAATATATGGAGCAAACCAAGTTGTTGCGAAATGTGTAAAACAGAAAAACCACCGGTTATCCGGTGGTTTTTTAATATATTAGAAAACAAAAATTCCGTTACATAACTGTAACGGAATTCATCGATATCCAATTTATGCGCTGTGGTTATTAATAAGTTATGGAGGAGGTAGAGGGATTCGAACCCCCGCGGGATTTGACTCCCCTGTCGGTTTTCAAGACCGATCCCTTCAGCCGGACTTGGGTATACCTCCGTATCAACATTTATTATATTACATGGAATCAAAATCAAAGTCAAGCCCTCTATAAAGTTTTTTTAAAATAATTTTCAAACTTTAATAAAAAGGGGAATCAGCCTCTTTAACCAGAAGCTGATTCCCTTTGACTTACGGTTTAATGACTTCCGCACCACGCATATATGGACGTAATACTTCAGGAATGATAACACTGCCATCTTCCTGCTGGTAATTCTCCAAAAGGGCAGCGACTGTACGGCCGATTGCCAAACCTGATCCATTTAGGGTATGGACGTGTTCCGGTTTGCCTTTTGCATCACGTCTGAAGCGAATATTGGCCCGTCTAGCCTGGAATGCTTCAAAGTTACTGCAAGAAGAAATTTCGCGGTACGTTCCATAGCTCGGGATCCAAACCTCGATATCATACTTTTTAGCAGCTGTGAAACCAAGATCACCTGTACACATGCTTAGCACTCGGTATGGAAGACCCAGCAATTGGAGGACCTTTTCGGCATGACCTGTAAGGTTTTCCAACTCTGCATAGGAATCTTCCGGCTTCACGAACTTCACTAGTTCAACTTTATTGAACTGGTGCTGACGAATTAGCCCTCGCGTATCACGGCCCGCAGATCCTGCCTCTGAACGGAATGAAGCACTGTATGCCGCATAGCTAATCGGCAGATCGTCCGTGCTCATGATTTCATCACGATGGAAATTTGTCACCGGCACTTCAGCTGTAGGAATCAAGAAGTAATCATCACTTTCAATACGGAAAGCATCCTCTTCGAATTTTGGCAATTGACCTGTCCCAGTCATGCTTGCACGGTTCACCATATATGGCGGCAGCATTTCTTCATATCCGTGTTCCTCAACATGAAGGTCTAACATAAAGCTAATTAGTGCACGCTCTAATCGGGCACCAAGACCGCGATAAAATACAAATCGGCTTCCGGTCACTTTTGCTGCCCTTTCAAAATCCAGGATGCCTAGATCTCCAGCTACATCCCAGTGTGGTTTCGGTTCAAACTTGAATTCAGGTAACTCCCCCCATTTACGGATTTCGACATTATCGTCTTCCGTCTCACCAACAGGCACGCTTTCATGCGGTATATTAGGAATGGAAAGAAGTAATGTTTCTAATTGTGCTTCAACTTCACGAAGCTCATCATCGAAACCTTTTATACGGTCACCGACTTCACGCATTTCCGCAATCAACTGATCTGCATCTTTTTTCTCCCGTTTCAATATGGCCACTTGCTGTGAAACTTCATTTCTTTGGCTTTTCAACTTTTCCGTTTCAGCAATCAAGGTCCGGCGCTTTACATCCAGTTCCTCGAATTTCCCTAAATCAGTTAAATCTTCCCCTCTGAATTGCAATACACGCTTCACTTCTTCAAAATTATTTCTTACATATTTCAAATCCAACATTTCAGTTCCTCCTTAATATTTTTGATGATTTATCAAAGAACGCAAAAAACTCCCGTCCCCTGAAGAAGGGACGAGAGTTAACCCGCGTTGCCACCCTAGTTGAAGGCCTATGAAAAACGCCTACCACTTATCACGATAACGGCTTTTAACCGAAAGTATTTACTGGCCCAAAAGGCTTTCCATACTCTGCTCCAGGAGGGATTCACAAAACTCTCACACCGATTTCCACCAGCCATCGGCTCTCTATAGAAAGAAATACTTGTTACTATTTCCTGTCATTGCTTTCTTATATAATCAGATTGTTTTCCATAATGTACTATAATTTTATACATTACGCAACCGTTTTATACAGTAAACTTAAAACCATCCTTTAACAGTGGAAGCTACACTGCTCCAAACGTCTCCAAAGAATCCGCCAACCGCCCGCATTGATAATACGAACCAGTTTGCCTTTTCAACGGATTCGGCAGCTACGACGTTAACCTTAACTGGATCGCCGTTGATGTACCCGTAATCTTCTCCTTTTTTAGGAGTGACTGTGATGTAGCCTAGCTTTTCACCTTTTTTGATTGGTGCAGTCAGCTTACCATCATCATTCAATTTGTTTTTATCGATCACTAAGTCTGTTTTATAGTTGTCTTTCCCACCATTTTCAACAAGTAGCTCGATTGCTTTTTCAGATTGAATCTTAACGTCTTTTTCCTTGCCTTTCACTACTGAAAGTGTTTCTTTCCCTTTCACCTGGTAGTTGGCTGGAAGGACTTTTTCCTTTTTAAATGTTGCATAAGCATAGTTCATAAGCTTAGTGCTATCTGCAAAACGTTCGTTTTTATTAGTGGACTTCATGACCACCGTGATATAGCGCTGACCGTCCCGGATAACCGTCCCTGTATGACCATAACCGGCAAAGTCGGTAGATCCCGTCTTTAGTCCGTCTACGCCTTTATATTCAAAAATCAGGCCAGGCAGCATCCAGTTGAAGTTTGGATATTCTTTTCCATCACGGAACTTCAATTTAGGAATGCTGGCGATTTTTAAAACTTCCGGATAATCATTTATTAAACGATAAGCAAGAAGTGCAGTATCTTTTGCTGTCATGATATTTTCATCATCTTCATCACCTGAAGGATATTGCCCTAATAAATCGGAGTTATTCAACCCGCTGGCGTTAACGAATTTATGATGTTTCAAGCCTAATTCCTTTGCTTTTTCGTTCATTAACTTAACGAAGCTCTTTTCACTTCCGGAAACTAGCTGTGCTAAAGCTACTGTTGCCGCATTTCCTGAATAGACGGCCATAGCTTGATATAGTTCCTTAACTGTATAATCTTCACCTTCCGTTAACCCAACATTCGACAAATTGGGTGCTTTTGAAAGGTCATGTACATATTTATTTATTTTTACTTTTTGATCCCAACTGATTTTCCCATTTTCAATTGACTCCATTATGATGTACTCGGTCATCATTTTAGACATGGATGCAATCCCTAATACTTTATCGGCATTTTTTTCATACACGATTTGTCCCGTTTCACCATCGATTATGATGGCTGCCTCTGCTTTTAAACCTAAATTATCAGATTCAGCAACAGCTTCCCCCGGTTGATAGGCAAATTGCGACATAACAAGAACAAAAACAAAAGTGAAAATGAGGGTCATCTTGCTGATTTTTTTCAATTTCCAATACCTCCAACTTTTAAGCTAATCTCTATAACAAAGAAGAAACTTTATGTAAATCCCTTGACACCTTGTCTAGTTTATCACAGAAAAAATAAAAAAAATAGACAGAGTAATCGCAGACTCTGTCTATTTTAATAATAAATTTTAATGACGATTATATGTTAAATTCATTACATTGAGTAGTTCGGTGCTTCTTTAGTGATTTGGACATCATGAGGATGGCTCTCCCTTAATCCTGCACCGGTCATTTTGACAAATTGAGAGTTTTCTCTCAACTCTTCCAATGTGGCTGTACCGCAATATCCCATACCTGAACGAATGCCGCCAATCAGTTGGAAAATGGTATCTGATAGAGGTCCTTTGTATGGAAGGCGCCCTTCGATGCCTTCCGGAACGAATTTCTTGTTATCTTCCTGGAAGTAACGATCTTTAGATCCTTTTTCCATTGCAGCAACAGATCCCATACCCCGATACACTTTAAAACGGCGACCTTGGAAAATTTCCGTTTCGCCAGGGCTTTCAGTTACACCTGCAAGCATACTGCCAAGCATTACTGCATGTCCGCCTGCAGCCAGGGCTTTAACGATATCTCCTGAATATTTAATTCCGCCATCAGCGATAATCGTTTTACCATGCTTTCTTGCTTCTGTTGCACAATCGAAGACTGCCGTGATTTGTGGAACACCTACACCGGCTACAACCCTTGTCGTACAGATTGACCCTGGTCCGATTCCCACTTTCACTACATCGGCTCCCGCTTCAATCAATGCTTTCGTCCCTTCAGCTGTTGCAACATTACCGGCAATGATCGTCAATTCAGGATAAGTCGCGCGGATTTCCTTCACCATTTCAAGGACGCCTTCTGAATGACCATGAGCTGTATCAAGTACAATTGCATCGACATGGGACTTAACAAGCATTTCAACACGCTTCATTGTATCCTTAGTGACTCCGACTGCAGCACCTGCAAGCAATCTCCCTTGCTTATCTTTCGCCGAATTCGGGAACTCAATGACTTTCTCGATATCCTTGATCGTAATAAGTCCTTTAAGAACTCCATTATCGTCTACAAGAGGAAGCTTTTCGATTTTATACTTTTGAAGAATCTTCTCTGCTTGTTCCAAGTTAGTTCCTACTGGTGCTGTGACGAGATTCTCAACAGTCATGACACTGGAAATCTTCAAGGAAAAATCGGAAATAAATCGCAAATCACGGTTTGTAATGATACCCACAAGTTTTTGATCCTCAATATTGTTGACTACAGGAACACCCGAAATGCGATATTTACCCATTAAATGCTCTGCATCGAATACCTGGTGATCTGGCGTCAAGAAAAATGGATCGGTAATTACACCGCTTTCTGAACGTTTTACTTTATCCACCAGTTCAGCTTGTGCTTCAATGGACATATTTTTATGAATGATACCCAATCCGCCTTGACGAGCCATGGCAATCGCCATCTCTGCTTCTGTCACGGTATCCATTCCTGCACTGATGATAGGAAGGTTGAGCTTTAAGTTTTCAGCTAAGTTGACTTGAAGGTTGACATCTTTCGGCAAAACCTCTGATTTCGCTGGAATTAATAGGACATCATCAAAGGTTAAACCTTCTTTTGCAAATTTATTTTCCCACATTATTTTCCCCTCCTGCTTAAAAATATTATTTGTAGGTTATCAATAGGACATACTACTGTCAAGAAGAGAAATAAATGTTTGATTATTCTATTAATTCGGAGGACAGCTGCAATGCCTGAAAACAATGATAATTTCGATAAATATACACCTTTTTTTTCCGCATCTTCCTCTCAACTTTTTTTACAAAAATGTTACACACAAGAAAAAATAGCAGAAGCGGAAATAAAAAGTTATGATAATTGTTATCCATTTATTTACCATCTTGAACATGCCAAAACTTATTATAATCAGGCAGCCATTGCACCACTTTCCATTCAACCAATCCTTACATTTTATGGATTCGCCCAATTATTAAAGGCTTGTCTGCTCACGATTGATCCTAACTATCCGGAATCGACTTCGATGCTTGCCCATGGGGTAACTACGAGGAAAAAGAAAAAGCAACAATATGAATTTCTGAAGGATGAAGTAAAAACGCAAAAAAATGGACTTTTCACCTGCATCGCCGAGAAATTATTTCATATCAAGCATCTGGAAGGTGAAAAGTTTTCCATGGGTACACTTATGAAGGAAATCCCGGATATGCAAAACTTTACATGGTCCATTTCCAAGAAAAATTTCGTCGCCCTGCTACCCTCTCCCAATGGTTTTCAATTGCCTTCAACCATATTGGATAGCTATCAAATGTCCAGCAGTCGATTGGAAGAATTTTTGAAAGCTAAAACAAATCAAATTTACAGTATTTCGGAAGCTGCCGGAACACTGCATTTAAAAACAGAGGGTGTTCCCATTCATAATGCCACATCTCCAATACGGTATAATTTGGAAGAAGGACAATTCATGCTATCTCTGAATAAAGATTCGTCCGCTTTTTCATTACCTGAACTTTTGATTCATTATTTGATTTCTTATAACCTTAGCATAATAGCTCGTTATGAAACAGAATGGTGGGCAGAGCTGATGAAAACCATGCCTAATGACGATTACCCTTGCATTGTGCAATTCCTTAAAATAAGCCAAGCTAAGGTGCCATTTTTAATATTTGAATGGATTAAGTCGGAAAGGTTCCACATCTGATCCTTCCAACACCCTATTGGTGAAATGATCTGACCTGAAACGACAAAAAAAGACCAGCCGGATGGCTGATCTTTTTAAATGGCTTGGCGGCGTCCTACTCTCACAGGGGGAAACCCCCAACTACCATCGGCGCTGAAGAGCTTAACTGCCGTGTTCGGAATGGGAACGGGTGTGACCTCTTCGCTATCGCCACCAAACATAAAAGGAACGTTGTTCCTTCAAAACTAGATAATAAGAAGGTATTTCATTTTTTTAAAAAGCGTTGGTTAAGTCCTCGATCTATTAGTATCAGTCAGCTCCACATGTCACCATGCTTCCACCTCTGACCTATCAACCTGATCATCTTTCAGGGATCTTACTAGCTTGCGCCATGGGAAATCTCATCTTGAGGGGGGCTTCATGCTTAGATGCTTTCAGCACTTATCCCGTCCGCACGTAGCTACCCAGCTATGCCTTTGGCAAGACAACTGGTACACCAGCGGTGCGTCCATCCCGGTCCTCTCGTACTAAGGACAGCTCCTCTCAAATTTCCTGCGCCCGCGACGGATAGGGACCGAACTGTCTCACGACGTTCTGAACCCAGCTCGCGTACCGCTTTAATGGGCGAACAGCCCAACCCTTGGGACCGACTACAGCCCCAGGATGCGATGAGCCGACATCGAGGTGCCAAACCTCCCCGTCGATGTGGACTCTTGGGGGAGATAAGCCTGTTATCCCCGGGGTAGCTTTTATCCGTTGAGCGATGGCCCTTCCATGCGGAACCACCGGATCACTAAGCCCGACTTTCGTCCCTGCTCGACTTGTAGGTCTCGCAGTCAAGCTCCCTTGTGCCTTTACACTCTACGAATGATTTCCAACCATTCTGAGGGAACCTTTGGGCGCCTCCGTTACTCTTTAGGAGGCGACCGCCCCAGTCAAACTGCCCACCTGACACTGTCTCCCACCCCGATAAGGGGCGCGGGTTAGAATTTCAATACAGCCAGGGTAGTATCCCACCAACGCCTCCACCGAAGCTGGCGCTCCGGCTTCTCAGGCTCCTACCTATCCTGTACAAGCTGTACCAAAATTCAATATCAGGCTGCAGTAAAGCTCCACGGGGTCTTTCCGTCCTGTCGCGGGTAACCTGCATCTTCACAGGTACTATAATTTCACCGAGTCTCTCGTTGAGACAGTGCCCAGATCGTTACACCTTTCGTGCGGGTCGGAACTTACCCGACAAGGAATTTCGCTACCTTAGGACCGTTATAGTTACGGCCGCCGTTTACTGGGGCTTCGGTTCAAAGCTTCGCTTGCGCTAACCTCTCCCCTTAACCTTCCAGCACCGGGCAGGTGTCAGCCCCTATACTTCGCCTTGCGGCTTCGCAGAGACCTGTGTTTTTGCTAAACAGTCGCCTGGGCCTATTCACTGCGGCTTTTCTGGGCTATTCACCCTAAAAAGCACCCCTTCTCCCGAAGTTACGGGGTCATTTTGCCGAGTTCCTTAACGAGAGTTCTCTCGCACACCTTAGGATTCTCTCCTCGCCTACCTGTGTCGGTTTGCGGTACGGGCACCTTACATCTCACTAGAGGCTTTTCTTGGCAGCGTGGAATCAGGAACTTCGGTACTATATTTCCCTCGCCATCACAGCTCCGCCTTAATGGAAACGGGATTTGCCTCGTTTCCGGCCTAACTGCTTGGACGCGCATATCCAACAGCGCGCTTACCCTATCCTTCTGCGTCCCCCCATCGTTCAAACGATGTATAGGTGGTACAGGAATATCAACCTGTTGTCCATCGCCTACGCCTTTCGGCCTCGGCTTAGGTCCCGACTAACCCTGAGCGGACGAGCCTTCCTCAGGAAACCTTAGGCATTCGGTGGAAGGGATTCTCACCCTTCTTTCGCTACTCATACCGGCATTCTCACTTCTAAGCGCTCCACCAGTCCTTCCGGTCTGACTTCAACGCCCTTAGAACGCTCTCCTACCATCGACACCATACGGTGTCAATCCACAGCTTCGGTGATACGTTTAGCCCCGGTACATTTTCGGCGCGGAGTCACTCGACCAGTGAGCTATTACGCACTCTTTAAATGGTGGCTGCTTCTAAGCCAACATCCTGGTTGTCTAAGCAACTCCACATCCTTTTCCACTTAACGTATACTTTGGGACCTTAGCTGGTGGTCTGGGCTGTTTCCCTTTCGACTACGGATCTTATCACTCGCAGTCTGACTCCCAAGAATAAGTATTTGGCATTCGGAGTTTGACTGAATTCGGTAACCCGTTGGGGGCCCCTAGTCCAATCAGTGCTCTACCTCCAATACTCTCATCTTGAGGCTAGCCCTAAAGCTATTTCGGAGAGAACCAGCTATCTCCAGGTTCGATTGGAATTTCTCCGCTACCCACACCTCATCCCCGCACTTTTCAACGTGCGTGGGTTCGGGCCTCCATTCAGTGTTACCTGAACTTCACCCTGGACATGGGTAGATCACCTGGTTTCGGGTCTACGACCTCATACTCATTCGCCCTATTCAGACTCGCTTTCGCTGCGGCTCCGTCTCATCAACTTAACCTCGCATGAAATCGTAACTCGCCGGTTCATTCTACAAAAGGCACGCCATTACCCATTAACGGGCTTTGACTACTTGTAGGCACACGGTTTCAGGATCTATTTCACTCCCCTTCCGGGGTGCTTTTCACCTTTCCCTCACGGTACTGGTTCACTATCGGTCACTAGGGAGTATTTAGCCTTGGGAGATGGTCCTCCCTGCTTCCGACGGGATTTCTCGTGTCCCGCCGTACTCAGGATCCACTCAGGAGGGAACGAAGTTTCAACTACAGGGTTTTTACCTTCTTCGACGGACCTTTCCAGGTCGCTTCATTTACCCCGTTCCTTTGTAACTCCATGTTGAGTGTCCTACAACCCCAAGAGGCAAGCCTCTTGGTTTGGGCTAATTCCGTTTCGCTCGCCGCTACTCAGGAAATCGCGTTTGCTTTCTCTTCCTCCGGGTACTTAGATGTTTCAGTTCCCCGGGTCTGCCTTCAGTACCCTATGTATTCAGGTAAAGATACTGTTCCATTACGAACAGTGGGTTTCCCCATTCGGAAATCTCCGGATCAAAGCTTACTTACAGCTCCCCGAAGCATATCGGTGTTAGTCCCGTCCTTCATCGGCTCCTAGTGCCAAGGCATCCACCGTGCGCCCTTTCTAACTTAACCGTTAAAAAAGATCTTACAGATGCTTTGAAAAAAATTAATTGCCTTCTATCTATTATCTAGTTTTCAAGGAACAAGCTGTCCCAATCACAACGTGATTGTTTCATTGGTGGAGCCTAGCGGGATCGAACCGCTGACCTCCTGCGTGCAAGGCAGGCGCTCTCCCAGCTGAGCTAAGGCCCCGTTTTGGGAAATGGAATGGTGGGCCTAAATGGACTCGAACCATCGACCTCACGCTTATCAGGCGTGCGCTCTAACCAGCTGAGCTATAGGCCCATTCACATAAATAATAAGCTTCTGCTTCCCAAGCTTATCGCGGGATTGCTATTTAATTGAATGAATCACTCATTCAAAACTGAACAAAACAAAAGCGCTCTCGTAATTATCCTTAGAAAGGAGGTGATCCAGCCGCACCTTCCGATACGGCTACCTTGTTACGACTTCACCCCAATCATCTGTCCCACCTTAGGCGGCTGGCTCCATGAAGGTTACCTCACCGACTTCGGGTGTTACAAACTCTCGTGGTGTGACGGGCGGTGTGTACAAGGCCCGGGAACGTATTCACCGCGGCATGCTGATCCGCGATTACTAGCGATTCCGGCTTCATGCAGGCGAGTTGCAGCCTGCAATCCGAACTGAGAATGGCTTTATGGGATTCGCTTACCTTCGCAGGTTTGCAGCCCTTTGTACCATCCATTGTAGCACGTGTGTAGCCCAGGTCATAAGGGGCATGATGATTTGACGTCATCCCCACCTTCCTCCGGTTTGTCACCGGCAGTCACCTTAGAGTGCCCAACTGAATGCTGGCAACTAAGATCAAGGGTTGCGCTCGTTGCGGGACTTAACCCAACATCTCACGACACGAGCTGACGACAACCATGCACCACCTGTCACTCTGTCCCCCGAAGGGGAAAGCCCTATCTCTAGGGTTGTCAGAGGATGTCAAGACCTGGTAAGGTTCTTCGCGTTGCTTCGAATTAAACCACATGCTCCACCGCTTGTGCGGGCCCCCGTCAATTCCTTTGAGTTTCAGCCTTGCGGCCGTACTCCCCAGGCGGAGTGCTTAATGCGTTAGCTGCAGCACTAAAGGGCGGAAACCCTCTAACACTTAGCACTCATCGTTTACGGCGTGGACTACCAGGGTATCTAATCCTGTTTGCTCCCCACGCTTTCGCGCCTCAGTGTCAGTTACAGACCAGAAAGTCGCCTTCGCCACTGGTGTTCCTCCAAATCTCTACGCATTTCACCGCTACACTTGGAATTCCACTTTCCTCTTCTGCACTCAAGTTCCCCAGTTTCCAATGACCCTCCACGGTTGAGCCGTGGGCTTTCACATCAGACTTAAGGAACCACCTGCGCGCGCTTTACGCCCAATAATTCCGGACAACGCTTGCCACCTACGTATTACCGCGGCTGCTGGCACGTAGTTAGCCGTGGCTTTCTGGTTAGGTACCGTCAAGGTACCAGCAGTTACTCTGGTACTTGTTCTTCCCTAACAACAGAACTTTACGACCCGAAGGCCTTCTTCGTTCACGCGGCGTTGCTCCGTCAGACTTTCGTCCATTGCGGAAGATTCCCTACTGCTGCCTCCCGTAGGAGTCTGGGCCGTGTCTCAGTCCCAGTGTGGCCGATCACCCTCTCAGGTCGGCTACGCATCGTCGCCTTGGTGAGCCATTACCTCACCAACTAGCTAATGCGCCGCGGGCCCATCTATAAGTGACAGCGTAAACCGTCTTTCCATCTTCTCTCATGCGAGAAAAGAACGTATCCGGTATTAGCTCCGGTTTCCCGAAGTTATCCCAGTCTTATAGGCAGGTTGCCCACGTGTTACTCACCCGTCCGCCGCTAATCTCAGGGAGCAAGCTCCCATCGATTCGCTCGACTTGCATGTATTAGGCACGCCGCCAGCGTTCGTCCTGAGCCAGGATCAAACTCTCCGAAGAAATGTTTGACTTGCTCATTTGCTTTTTTGATAGTGTGTGCTCACTTAAAATTTAACGTTGGCGCTTTGTTCTGTTCAGTTTTCAAAGAGCGATTTATCGTCGTTACTTCGTAAGCGACTTTAATAATATATCATTTATATTATCCCTTGTCAACAACTTTATTCTTTCGCTGTCGACTTAGTTATTATATCTAGTATCAGGAATAAAAGCAATAGTTATTTTAAAATAAATAATATTCATCCATTCATAGATTTCAAATACTATGACTTTACCCCTGATCAAGAAGAAGAAGCTTAGATTTCAAGAGTGAATTTTTTCTTTAAACATTATAGTACTTCTTTTATATATAATTCACGATTAATCCCTAAATTGATAATTTGCCCACTATCCATCACCTTTATGACCGGTCATGTTTGCGAGCCAGCATCAATAAAAATGATTTCAGCGATGAATCCATTGTTCAGTTTGACCCGGCTTCCCATGGAAAAATTAGCGAAGCTTATTTGGAAAGTAACTTGAAACCAACGAGTCTTTACCCAAACCCGAACACTCTGATATCATTTGATACCGTGCTAATGCAAAAAAGACCCAGCTTTATTGCTGGGTCTACAATTTTTTACGGTTTATACAATTTGAGCGTTACTTACAGATACTCCCGCTTTCTCATTGTTTTGTTTTAAAATAATCAAAGGAAATTTCAAAAGGGGTTCGGAATTTTAATTCCGAACCCCTTTTTTAGGAAAAGATTATTCTTCCGTATCTTTTTCAGTTTCTTCATTTTCTTCATTTACAGTAGGTTCAGGTTCAGGATCAGAATCCGGATCTAGATTTGTTACCGCCTCTATATCCATGTCTTTTTCTTCTTCTTCTTCCCTTCCTACGATGGCCACCGTAGAAACATATTCATTATCTGCGGATTCGAGTCGGATGAGCTTAACACCCTGTGTATTACGGCCCGTTTTAGAAATGCCTTCGACTTCCATTCGGATCAATACACCAGCTGCTGTAATCAGCATCAAATCTTCCTCTACACCCGTAACTGTTTTCACAGCTATGAGTTCGCCATTTTTCTCAGTGACATTACATGTTTTTATTCCCTTGCCTCCACGGCTTTGAATACGGTATTCTTCCGCAGAGGTCCGTTTTCCATAGCCGTTTTTCGTAACGATCAGGACTTCTTCATCATCTTCAAGAATTTCCATTCCGACCACTTCATCATTCGCCCCTAAGGAAATCCCTTTCACTCCCGCTGCAGTACGTCCCATTGTCCGTACATCCGTCTCAGGGAAACGAATCATCATCCCGGCTTTCGTCCCAATTATGATTTGTTTCTCTCCATTCGTAAGCCGGACAGAAATCAATTCATCATCTTCACGTAAACCTAGGGCAATTAAACCATTATTACGGATATTTGCAAAAGATGACAAAGGTGTACGCTTCGATATCCCATGTCTGGTCGTGAAGAATAAATACCAATCGTCAGCAAATTCCTTCACCGGTATGATTGCATTGACCCACTCGCCTTTATCGACTTCCAACAAGTTGATAAGCGGCAATCCTTTTGCCGTTCTTCCATATTCAGGTATTTCATAACCTTTGGAACGATAGACTTTCCCTTTGTTGGTGAAGAATAATAGAGTGTCATGAGTCGAAGTGGTTAACAAGTGACCGACAAAGTCATCTGTATTCGTGCCCATACCCTGTATTCCTCGGCCCCCGCGCTTTTGACTGCGGTACGTGGTCGCAGGCAAGCGTTTAATATAACCGTTATGCGTAAGTGTCACGATTATATTTTCCTCTGGAATTAAATCCTCATCTTCCAGGCTTTCAAAGCCGGCTAATGTGATTTCAGTTCTCCGTTTATCATCAAAACGTTCTTTAATTTCAAGAAGCTCTTCACGAATAATTTCAAGAACCTTTTCCTCATCAGCAAGAATCGCTTTATATTCTGCAATTATAGCCATTAATGCCTGATATTCATCTTCAATTTTTTCACGTTCCAGACCTGTCAAGCGCTGTAAGCGCATATCCAAGATAGCTTGCGCCTGTTTTTCGGAAAGTGAGAATTGTGTCATTAAGCCTTCACGGGCAATTTCTGTCGTTTGGGAACCGCGGATTAACGAAATGACTGCGTCCAAATTATCAAGTGCAATGCGCAAACCTTCTAAAATATGGGCGCGAGCTTCCGCTTTCCGTAATTCAAATTCAGTCCTGCGCCGAATGACTACCTGCTGATGTTCCAAGTAGTAGTGCAGGCATTGTTTTAAATTCAGCACTTTAGGCTGACCGTCCACCAAAGCAAGCAGATTGATTCCGAAGGTGGTCTGCATCGCGGTATGCTTATACAGGTTGTTTAAAAGGACATTCGCGTTAACATCCTTTCGAAGCTCCATGACAATACGCATACCATTGCGATCCGATTCATCCCGTAAGTCGGTAATGCCTTCGATTTTCTTATCTCGAGCGAGTTCTGCAATTTTTTCAATCAATCTTGCTTTATTCACTTGATAAGGGATTTCCTTAACAAGGATTACCTGTTTACCATTCGGTTTCTCTTCAATCTCGACTTTCGCCCGTTGAATGATTGACCCTTTTCCGGTTTCATAGGCCTTTCTGATTCCACTTCGTCCTAAAATCAAACCGGCTGTCGGAAAGTCCGGCCCGGGGATATATTCCATCAACTCTGGAATTGTTATTTCAGGATTCTTGCTTAAAGCCAATACGCCGTCAATTACCTCACCTAATTGATGGGGCGGAATATTGGTTGCCATTCCTACCGCTATTCCTGATGAACCATTCACCAATAAGTTCGGGAAACGGGCAGGCATGACGGCTGGTTCTCTTTCTGAACCATCGTAGTTATCTTGGAAATTGACCGTATCTTTATTTAAATCGCGAAGCAACTCCATCGAGATTTTCGACATTCTCGCTTCTGTGTACCTCATTGCGGCAGCTTGGTCACCATCGACTGAACCGAAATTCCCATGACCATCTACAAGCATATAGCGATAGTTAAAAGGTTGCGCCATCCGTACCATCGTTTCATATACAGCCGAATCACCATGCGGGTGATATTTACCGATGACTTCCCCGACAATACGGGCTGATTTCTTAAATGGTTTATCCGAAGTCATTCCAAGATCGTTCATTGCATAAAGAATTCTTCGGTGTACCGGTTTTAAACCGTCCCTTACATCAGGCAAAGCCCGCGACACGATAACACTCATCGCATAATCCAAAAACGATGTCCGCATCTCGGTACTTATATTTATTTCTTTTACACCTGATCTTTCATTTTCTGACATGGAGCCAACCTCCTATTAAAAGCTTATACTCTCTTTTAAATTTAACTGTTTGTACACTATGTAAAGAACAGGATGTAAAAAGCATCCTGTCAAAAAATCAGATATCAAGATTTTTTACATAAATTGCATTTTCTTCAATGAAGTTACGTCGCGGTTCGACCTTGTCGCCCATCAACATCTCGAAAGTTTCATCTGCCTCGGCAGCATCTTTCAAACTGACTTGAAGCAGCGTTCTCGTCTCAGGGTTCATGGTCGTTTCCCACAATTGCTCTGGATTCATTTCCCCCAGCCCTTTATAACGCTGCAGGTTAGGCTTAGGAGTACTTGGCAAACTCGCCATGATTTCTTCAAGCTGGCGGTCATTATAAGCATAATCCACTTTTTTCCCTTGCTGAATCTTGAAAAGTGGCGGCTGAGCAATATATATATATCCATACTCGATAATTTTTCGCATATACCGGTAGAAGAATGTCAACATCAGCGTTCTGATATGGGCACCATCGACATCCGCATCGGTCATGATAACAATTTTATGGTATCTAGCCTTTTCAGTATTGAATTCATCACCAATGCCTGTTCCAAGTGCTGTGATGATCGTACCTATTTCTTCATTGTGCAGGATTCTGTCCAATCGTGCTTTTTCAACATTCAGGATTTTACCCCTTAGCGGCAAAATGGCTTGGAAATGGCGGTCCCGTCCTTGTTTTGCCGAACCTCCCGCCGAGTTTCCTTCAACGATGTACAATTCGCTGATACTCGGGTCCTTAGAGGAACAATCTGCTAATTTACCCGGTAGATTGGATACTTCCAAAGCACTTTTCCTTCGGGTCAATTCACGTGCTTTCTTCGCTGCCATACGGGCTCTCGCTGCCATTTGCCCTTTATCTACAATTTTCCGGGCCACGGCAGGATTTTCGTATAAGAAGGCATCAAGTCTTTCCGAAAGAATGGAATCAGTAACCGTTCTCACCTCAGAGTTTCCGAGCTTGGTTTTCGTCTGACCTTCAAATTGCGGATCAGGATGCTTAATCGAAATGATTGCCGTTAAACCTTCCCGGACATCTTCACCTGAGAAATTGGCATCCGCTTCTTTTAAAAGACCATTTTTCCGTGCATAATCATTGATGACACGGGTCAAAGCAGTCTTGAATCCCGATTCATGTGTACCGCCTTCATAGGTATGAATATTATTGGCAAAAGAAAAGACATTACTGATATAGCTGTCATTATATTGCAAAGCTAATTCAACAGAAATCCCATCTTTCTCGCCTTCCATGAAAATCGGTTCCTCATGCAATACCTCTTTAGAACGGTTCAAATGCTCAACATAAGATTTGATACCGCCCTCATAGTGGAACTCCCTGATTTTTTCTTCTTCTTCACGTTTATCTTCAATGATCAGTTTCAAGCCTTTATTCAAGAATGCAAGCTCACGGATTCTTGTGGCTAATGTATCGAAATCATATTCCAAGGTATCCGTGAAGATTTCACCATCAGGAATGAAGTGTACAGTCGTTCCGGTATGATCGGTTTCCCCGATGATTTTCAAATCTTCTTTTGGGATACCGCGGTTAAATTGCTGATAATGGATTTTACCTTCACGATGAACGTAAACTTCCAATACCGTGGATAAGGCATTAACTACTGATGCCCCCACACCATGCAGACCGCCGGAGACCTTATAACCTCCGCCGCCAAATTTACCGCCCGCATGAAGGACCGTCATGATTACTTCTACAGCCGGGCGTCCCATTTTTTCATGGATCCCCACTGGAATTCCCCGACCATTATCGACTACGGTTATGCTATTATCTTCTTCGATCGTCACTTTGATTTCCGTACAGAAACCAGCCAGTGCCTCATCAATACTATTATCGACAATTTCCCAAACAAGATGGTGAAGTCCTTTTGCAGAGGTAGTGCCGATATACATCCCCGGACGTTTACGAACTGCTTCTAAGCCTTCTAAAACCTGTATCTGATTCTCATCGTATGCCTGAGCTTGTACTTCTTTTTGTTCCATTGTCATACGTATCACCTACACTTTTCTTTTGGCATTTATCAATTTTCAGGAGTAATTATAACGTTTAGCTACAATTCAAAGAATATCTATATCATCGATTAAGAGCGATGGCTGCAGTGAACGCTTTTTCAAGGTGGACGACGCGAGCGGTGAATAATAAACCTGTTTGTCCGTCACTACAATCGATTTAACCGAGTTTTTTGCTAAATGGGAAGTTACATCGGACTTTTTCTCCAAAAATTCACTCATGATTGGAGAGGCCTGAAGCAGCTTCTTATCTAAAATGGCTATGACATCGTCCGTTTTCACAAGAATGTCTTCACCAATGTGGAGATACATACATTCACCTCATCATTTAACCTTTTTTATACTTCCTTGACTAACATAAAAGGTGGACGCTTCTCGTAGGGTTTGATGATCGATTCCATCAACGGAGGGTGTCGTCACAAATGTTTGCACTTTCCCCTGTATCGTATTCAGTAAATGGGATTGACGGAAATCGTCGAGTTCCGATAACACATCATCCAATAATAAAATGGGATACTCGCCGATTTCCTCATGGATCAGCTCAATTTCGGCAAGTTTCAAAGACAAGGCAGTCGTACGCTGTTGTCCTTGTGAACCATATGTCTGGACATCACGGTCATTCACAAAAAAAACCAGGTCGTCACGATGAGGACCTACCAGTGTAACACCCCGTTCAATTTCCCTTGTTTTTATTTTATCAAATTTTTCTGTGTATACTTCTATCATTTTCGTCAAATCCATAGATTCTGATACATCAAGCGACGGTTTATATTGGATTTTCAATACTTCTAGATTTCTGGAGATCCCCGAATGAATAGGTTCTGCCCATTGCTGGAGCTTTAAAAGAAACTCGTACCTTCTTTCGACAATTTTCGCTGCATACTGAATAAATTGATCGGTCAGCACGTCAAGCATCGTCGTATCCGTTTGTTTCCGGGTCTGCAGAAGCTTTAAGTAATGATTTCTTTGTTGAAGTATTTTATGATATTGGCTCATATCATGAAGGTATACGGGAGAAACCTGGCCAATTTCCATATCTATAAAACGGCGTCTGACTAGAGGACTTCCCTTTACAAGGTTAAGATCCTCAGGCGCAAACATGACCACATTCATATTTCCGACATATTGACTCAACTTTCTTTGTTCAATATGGTTGCACTTCGCCTTTTTCCCTTTTTTTGAAATGGTCAGCTCAAGTGGTATTGAGGTATTTCTCTTTCTAACTCTTCCTTCTATTTTAGCATACTCTTCATCCCAGCGAATAAGTTCTTTATCATTTGAGGTCCGATGGGATTTTGCCATTGCTAAAACGAAAATGGATTCCATGACATTTGTTTTTCCTTGAGCATTTTCGCCGAGGATTACATTGACTTTATTCTCAAAAGCCAGATTCAATTCGGTATAGTTGCGGTAATTTTTCAAACTTATATTTTCAATATACATATTCCGCTCTTCCCTTATGTTTTAGCTTGTAATTGTGTAGGTGCCAAATCCAGGAATCTCTATTTTATCACCTGATCTTAATTTTCTGCCTCTTCTCACGTCTAATTCGCCATTAATGTAAACCTCGTATTCACTTAAGAACCATTTCGCCATTCCGCCGCTTTGGATCAAATCGGCCAATTTCAGGAATTGTCCAAGCGTAATATATTCAGTATTGATTTTTATGGAGTCCATTCATGCTTCACTCATTTCTAAGTAGTCTTTAATATTTCATTTTACTAAATTAATCCCATTAAGACAAAGTATAGCTTTTTCAGTTCTTGTTTTTAGCGATTGAGAGTCTCGTACAGCATTGAAAAAACGCCAAAACCCCTTTGGAAACCTGTGTTTAAATATAAAAAAATTAAAGACCTGCTATACAAGCCTTTAATTTTTTTGAAATATTATTTTAGCTTAATAAGTCCTTACCGGGAGAATTAATTGCAGCATGGAATCGTCATGTAGCGGACGAATGACAAACGGACGCATTGCACCTGTGAAATTAATTTTTATATCGGATCCTTCCAATGCCTTTAGAGCATCCATTACGAATTTGGCACTGAATGAGATCTTCAGGTCTTCGCCTTCAATGGCTTCTGCCTGAACTTCCTCAATTACTTTACCAATTTCAGGAGTATTGGAAGAGACTTCGATTATACGGCCTTCCAGAGTTGTCAATTTAACGACATTATTTCTTCCTTCTCTCGCCAATAAAGAAGCCCTGTCGATCGCTTGAAGGAAATCCTTGGTATGAACAGTCACATCGGTTTTGCTATCTGATGGAATCAAGCGTGATGTATCGGGATAATTCCCTTCAAGAAGTCTTGAGAAGAATAATAAATTTTCAGCTTTGAAAAGTACTTGGTTTTCGGTAATGACGATTTCAATGAGTTCGTTTGTATCATCAAGGATTTTACTTAACTCATTCAGACTTTTACCTGGGATGACAACGCTATAGGTCCCGTTAATTTTATTTTCTATTTTGGCTGTTCTCATTGCAAGCCTATGGCTATCTGTTGCAATACAGGTCAATTCGTCATCTTGAACCTTCAAGTTTACACCTGTTAAGATGGGGCGTGTTTCTGATGTGGACACTGCAAAGCCAGTTTGGCGGATAAGGGTCTTTAAAAGGTCCGTTGGAAGTTTGAAAATATTTTCTTCTGCAATGATCGGAAGATGAGGATATTCCTCAGGATCCAGTCCATTTAGATTAAATTCAGCTTTTCCCGAGCGAATAATCGTTTGAAAGTTATTCTCCACTTCAATTTCTACAGTATCCATCGGCAGCTTTTTGACAATTTCACTGAAAAAACGGGCATTCAGGACTATACCGCCGCTGCTTTTAACTTCAACTATCTCATCTCCGTCAACCTCAGCGGGAATGAATGATTGGATGGAAATATCTGAATCACTACCTGTTAAAGTGACCCCCTCACTAGTAACGCTTATCTTTATCCCTGTTAGGATCGGAATCGTCGTTCTTGATGTGACTGCTTTCATTACTTCTTGGACACTATGAACTAATCGATCTCTTTGGATTATAAATCTCATGTTTCATCCTCCAATTTTTTATTGCCGAATAGGCATATTTATTAATAATTTTTATTAAAAAAGATAGTAGTAATAGTAGTAGGCCCTGTTGATATGTGGATAAGTCCACTCAACCTAAGGAAAAACAGTCTATCCACATGTGGACAGACTGTGTGTAAGTAGTCACCAGTTATTCACATTATCCAGAATCCATTATACCCTCAGCTGGTCCTGGATTTCTTTAACCTGACGTTGAAGCTGGGTGTCCGTTTGCATGAGTTTGGAGATTTTTTCATGCGCATGGATGACGGTCGTATGATCGCGGCCTCCAAATTCATCGCCTATCTTGGGCAGGGATGAGTCCGTCAATTCCCTGGAAAGATACATGGCAATCTGTCTTGGAAAGGCCACGGATTTAGTCCGTTTTTTCGCCTTGAAATCCTCAAGTTTGACACTATAATGTTCACCGACCGTCTTCTGGATTTCCAAGATGGTGATTATTTTAGGTTTTGAGCTAGGAATGATGTCTTTTAATGCTTCAGCTGCCAAATCGGCATTTATATCTTTATTGATCAATGAAGAATAAGCGACGACACGAATAAGTGCACCCTCAAGCTCACGAATATTGGAATCGATTTGGTTGGCTATATAGAGCATGACTTCGTTCGGGATATCAAGACCCTCAGCTTTTGCCTTTTTACGTAATATGGCAATCCGTGTTTCCAGATCAGGTGGCGTGATATCCGTGATCAAGCCCCACTCAAACCTTGAACGGAGACGATCCTCTAGTGTAGGTATCTCTTTTGGCGGGCGGTCACTCGAGATGACGATCTGTTTGCTTTCTTCATGCAGCGCATTGAATGTATGGAAAAACTCTTCTTGAGTTTGTTCTTTTCCCGCAAGAAATTGAATATCATCAATTAATAAAACATCCACGCTTCGGTATCTATCACGGAATTCCCCAGCTTTATTGTCCCGGATCGAGTTGATGAATTCATTCGTGAACTTTTCAGACGATAAATAAACGACCTTCGCATTCGGATTATGCTCTAGAACATAATGCCCGATTGCATGCATTAAATGAGTTTTTCCAAGGCCGACGCCCCCGTATATGAATAAGGGATTATAGGCTTTGGCCGGAGCTTCTGCGACAGCGAGAGACGCGGCATGGGCAAAACGATTGCCGGAGCCGATGACAAATGTATCGAATGTATTTTTCGCATTAAGCATATGCTGTGGAAATGCAGCATGCTCTTTATCCTGTTTTTTTATCTTTTTAGGCTGAACAGGTACGGCAAAATCATCATCTTCTTGATTGGGGGGAATGATGAATTTTGCTTCCAATTCCTCACCGGTAAGTTCAAACAATACATCGGAAATAAGATGGGAATAGCGTTCTTCAAGCCAATCCCTGGCAAATTCATTGGGAGCGGTGACTGTTAATGTATCACCTTGCAGTAAATAAGCCTTGGTTGATTTAAGCCAAGTTTCAAAGCTTGGTTTACTGATTTTCTTTTCGATTTTTCCGAGCGCCTGGTTCCAGAGGCTATCGATGTTATCCAA